>NZ_SNXU01000001.1:0-4800000 GCF_004362515.1 Actinokineospora alba
CGGGGCCGTGGTCGGGCCGCGGAAGGTCATCCGGCACCTCGTGGAGAACGCGCGGTCGTTCATCTTCGACACCGGCCTGGCCCCCGGCAGCGCGGCGGCGGCACTGACCGCGCTGACCGTGCTGAAGGAGGAGCCGGAGCGGGCGGGGCGGGCACTGACGGTCGCGGTGACCCTCGCGGAGCGGTTGCGGGAAGCCGGACTTCAGGTGTCGGAGCCGACCGCGGCCGTGGTGTCGGTGCGCGCGCCATCGCCGGAGGCGGCGGTGAAGTGGGCGGACGACTGCCGGGCAGCCGGTGTGTGGGTTGGGTGCTTCCGACCGCCGTCAGTGCCGGACCAGGTGTCTCGCCTGCGGTTGACGGCACGGGCGGACCTCACCGCGGCGGACATCGACCGGGCCGTCTCGGTCATCACCGAACACGCCCCACCGCGCGCCTGATTTTCGCTGGTCAGCGCCCGCGGTTGAAGAAGGTTTCGACCATGAACCGGGCCATGGCGGTGAGGCGCTCGGGCGGGTAGGTGTCCGGGTCGTTGAGGATGAGGCGGCTGCCTTCCTCCATGGCGGTGAGAAGCAGGTGGGCCAGCAGGTCGACGTCGATGGTGTCGGCGTCGGGCTGCTCGCGGATGAACCAGCGGGTGATCTCGGCGATGCGCGCGCGGACCGCGGTCTCGGCCTGCTGTTTGTAGTTCCGCACCGGCGGCGGTGATCCGTCGACGGGGAGCAGGATGGAGCGCCAGCGTTGGGGGCTGGCGGTGACCGCGGCGAACAGCCCGGCGGCCACCTGGGTGAACGTCTCCACCGGATCGGCGTCGGTGAGATCGCCGGGCAGCACGGCCGCGATCTGGGCGAGCGCGCGTTCGCCCTCGCGGTGCAGCAGGTCGCGCAGGATGTGGTTGGCGTCGGTGAACTGCCCGTAGACGACCGGCCGGGTGACACCGCAGGCCTTGGCGACCCCGTCGACGGACACAGCGGCGACGCCGTCGGTGTTGATGATCTCCAGCGCGGCGTCGAGCAGTTGTTCGCGCCGCTCGGCTGCCGGTGTGCGCGCGCTGTAGCGGCGCTTGGGCGTCGTCGCGGAAGACGTCATGGGAGCCATCCTACCCTTGCGAATTTACAGCACTGTATATACAGTCATGTAAAATTCGTTGGAGGTCGTGATGGTGGATGGCACGCCGGAGCGTGTGTGCGTCATCGGCGCCGGCTACACCGGAATAGCGTTGGCGCGGGCGGTCAAGGAGGCAGGCCTCGCCTATGACCACTTCGAGGCCACCGGCGCGGTCGGCGGGAACTGGTCGCACGGGGTGTACGACTCGACGCACCTGATCAGCTCGAAGAAGTCCACGCAGTACCCGGAATACCCGATGCCCGCGCACTACCCGACGTTCCCGAGCGCGGCGCAGATGTTGGCCTACCTCAACGACTATGTGGACCACTTCGGGTTGCGCGAGCGGATCGAGTTCACCACCGCGGTGGTCGACGTGCGGCCGCTGGACCGCACCGGGATGGCGGGCTGGCGGGTGACCCTCGCCTCTGGCGAGCAGCGCGAGTACGCCGCGGTGGCAGTGGCGAACGGGCACTACTGGGAGCGCAACATTCCCAGCTACCCCGGCGTCTTCACCGGCCGTCAGACGCACTCCAAGGACTACAAGCGCCCCGCGGACTTCGGCGACGGCGGGCGGGTGCTCGTCGTGGGCGCGGGCAATTCGGCCGGCGACCTCGCGGTGGAGGCGGCGGCCACGTTCGGCGGCGCCGACCTGTCCATGCGCTCGGGGTACTGGTTCATCCCGAAGACCATCTTCGGCATTCCGGCCTCGGAGTGGGACCGGGTGTGGCTGCCGATGCCGGTGCAGCGCCTGGGTTTCAAGATTCTGCTGAGGCTGTCCTACGGCCGCTACGAGCGCTACGGCCTCGACCATCCGAACCATCGGCTGTTCACCAAGGACGTCACGGTCAACTCGTCGCTGCCCTACGCGCTGCTGCACGGGAAAGTGCGGCCGCGCAAGGAGATCGCCCGGTTCGACGGCGACACCGTGCACTTCGTCGACGGCACCCGCGGCGAGTACGACACCATCGTGTGGGCCACCGGCTACCGCACCCGGTTCCCGTTCCTCGACGAGGCGATGTTCACCTGGGAGAACGGCCAGCCGCTGTTGGTGGAGCACACGCTGGTGCCGCGGTACGCCAACCTCTACATCTGGGGACTGGTGGCACCCCGCTCCGGCGCCGGGAAGATCATCTCGGTGGGCGCGGCCTTTCTGGTCGAGGCCATGCGGGCACAGCGGCTGTTCCCCATCCCGCTGTCGGATCTGGTCGCCCGCCGGGTGCGGGCCCGCAGCTCCATCCTGGCCGGGTCGGCGGAAATCCTCGGTCGGATCAAGCTGCTGCGCCGGGCCATCCGGATCCATGCGCGCCGTGCCCGGCTGCTCGGTGGCGGGCTCGCGACCTGGAGCGTCCGCCGCGAACCACCGCCGGCGTCCCCCAATGGCCAGGTCAAAGTCGTCGACAAGATCGAGGAGCTGTCCGCATGAGCCTGCCCACACCGACACCGCGCAACCGGGCCGTGATCACCGGCGCCTCCTCCGGGATCGGCGCCGCACTGGCCGAGCGGCTGGCCGCGCGCGGTTATTCGCTGATCCTCGTCGCCCGCCGGGAAGACCGGCTGCGCGAGTTGGCCACCCGGCTCAGCGGCAGCCACCGGGTCGAGGCCGAAGTGCACGCGTGCGACCTCGGCGACCGCGACGCGCGCGCCAAGCTGGCAGGCGAACTGGCCGCCCGCGACATCGCGGTGCTGTGCAACAACGCCGGGTTCGCCACCTACGGTCCGCTGTCCACACTGGACCCGGAACGGGAGCGGCTGCAGGTGGAGCTGGACGTGGTCGCGGTGCATGAGCTGACCCTGGCGGTGCTGCCCGGCATGCTCGAACGCAAGGCGGGCGCGATCCTGATCACCGGTTCCACCGCGGGCAACCAGCCCGGCCCGAACAACACCACCTACGCCGCGTCCAAAGCGTTCGCCAACACCTTCGCCGAGTCGCTGCACACCGAGTTGGCGGGCACCGGTGTCGGCTGCACGCTGCTCGCCCCCGGCCCGGTGCGCACCGAGTTCGCCCAGGTCGCCGAGGTGTCCTCAGTGGACCGACTGGTGCCCGGCCCGCTCTGGGTCACCGCGGAGGAGGCCGCCAAACAGGCCGTCGCGGGCCTGGCCAAAGGCAAGCGCCGGGTCGTGCCCGGACCGTTCGCCAAGGCGCAGACCCTCGGCGGGCAGTACAGCCCACGCTGGATCAGCGCGGCGGTGCTGCGCGCGGTCTACCGGAGGCTGACATGAGCGACTGGGAACCCACCACCCGCACCCACGGCCGTGGCCTGCGCTCCGACCTACGCAGGATGCTCACCTTGGGCGACCCGCGGCGCACCCTCTACCGCGACGCGCACTACTTCGCCGCCACCGTCGAGGTCGACGCCGACACCATGAAGCAGTGGCTGCCGCGCGGAGTCCGCCTTGCCGAACCCGCCAGAGCAGACCTGTTCACCGCGTTCTTCCCGGACTGCAACTACGGCTCGGTGTACCACGAAGCCGGACTGTTCGTGCACATCAAGGCAGGCCGCAAGACCGGCATCCACTGCCCGTGGATGATCCTCGACGACGACGTGGCGCTCATCCTCGGCCGCGAACTGCTGGGCTACCCGAAGAAGCTCGGCGAGATCGACTGGAACCTTGGCGGCGACACCATCAGCGCCACCGCCACCCGCCGGGGCAGCAAGCTGATCACCATGAGCGGCACCCTCGGGGAGCGGATCGCCCAGCCACCCCCGATTCTTGGCCGCCCGCACCGCAACGTCGTCGGCCTCGCCGGGCTGGCGCTCCCCCGGGTCATCGCCTTCACCCCTGGCGAGCAGCCGATCGAGGTTCGCGAGGTCACCGACTTCGAACTGCGACTCGGCGGCTCCGAACGCGACCCGCTCGACCAACTGGGCCTCGGCCGGGTCATCCAGGCGCGGCTGCACCGCGTCGACCTGACCGGCGGCGGGTTCCTGCCGCCGATCCCGCTGTGGCCCCTGTCCCCGCTCTACACCGTGACCCGACTCCGACCGAGGGTGCTCTGACATGACTGATACGACGCTGAACCTCTCCCACCAGCTGAAACTGCCCTGCGGCGCCGTGCTGGCCAACCGCATCGCCAAGTCCGGCATGAGCGAGCAACTCGCCGACCGCGACGGCGCGCCCACCGACAAGCTGCGCCGCCTCTACGCCTGCTGGGCGCGCTCCGGCGCCGGACTGCTCATCACCGGCAACGTCATGATCAACCGCGACGGGCTCGTCGAACCCCGCAACATCGTCCTCGACGACGACCGGAACCTGGCCGACTTCGCCACCTGGGCCGACACCGTCCACGCCGGGGGCACCGCCGCCGTGTGGATGCAGATCAACCACCCGGGCCGGGTCGCCACCGTCCCGTTCACCCGCCGCCCGGTCGCCCCTTCGGCCGCCCGCGAACCCGTGCCCGGCTACAACCTGCGCAAACCCCGCGAGCTGACCGGCACCCGGATCCAGGAACTCATCCGGTCCTACGGCCGCACCGCCGAACTGGCCGTCGCCGCCGGGTTCGACGGCGTCCAGATCCACGCCGCGCACGGCTACCTGCTCTCGCAGTTCCTGTCCCCACTGGCCAACACCCGCGACGACCACTACGGCCGCGACGCCGTCGGCCGCCGCCGCGCGCTGCTGGAGACCGTGGCCGCCGTGCGCGCCGCCGTCGGGCCGCACGTGCCGGTCTCGGTCAAGTTGAACTCCAAGGACTTCCAGCACGGCGGCTTCACCGAGTCCGACTCGCTCGACGTCGCCGTCGCACTGGCCGACGCCGGTGTCGACCTGCTGGAGATCTCCGGCGGCAACTACGCCGAACCCGCCATGGAAGGGGTGCACCACACGGGCGAGGCCTACTTCGCCGACTACACCCGCAAGGTCCGCGATCGCGTCGACATACCGCTCATGCTCACCGGCGGCCTGCGCACGCGGGCAACCATGGAAACCCTGCTGCGCGACGGCGTCGACCTGATCGGCATGGCCCGCCCCATGGCGTTCGTGCCCGACTACCCGGCCCGCGTCCTGGCGGGCGAGGCCGAACCCGTGCTGCCCGCCGGCCCCCGCCCGCTCGGCTACCGCCCGCTCGACGGATATCTCCAGCTCGCCGCGCACAACGCCCAGTTCCACCGCATCGCCGACGGCCGCACCCCACACACCCACGCCGGACTCGGCACCGTGCTCCGCGCGCTGGGCAAGATGTCCGCGGCCATGGCGGGCCAGGCGGTGCTGCCCCGATGACCGACCGCGCGGCACGGGGGAGCCGCCCGTTTCCGCAGGTAGCGCCCTAGTCGGGTGCGCTCGCCGGACGGCGCATGGTGATGTGGGGGATGCCGTCCTCGTCGAAGGGGTCGCCGACGGGGACGTAGCCGAAGCGGGCGTACATGCCTTGGGCTTGCACCTGGGCGTCGAGGACGGTGTCGACCTCGCCGACGTGGGCCAGGGCCGCTCCCATCAGTTTGCCGCCCAGGCCGGTGCCTCGGGCGTCCTTCGCGGTGCAGACGCGGCCGATGCGGACCGGGCGGCCCGCGTCGGCGGGGAGGATGCGCAGGCAGGCCAGGGGTTCGGGGGCGTCGGCGGGCTGCCACCACAGGTGCACGGTGTCGGGGGCGAGGTCACGGCCGTCGAGTTCCGGGTAGGGGCATTCCTGCTCGACGACGAAGACGTCGACCCGGAGCTTGAGCAGGGCGTAGAGCTGGGCTGCCGTCAGGTCCGGCCCGGCGGCGGTGTGCAGTGCGGTCACGCCGCCTTGGATATCACAGGTGTTCGGCGATGTCCGAGGCGTAGACGGTCACGCGGGTGTAGACGCCGGGCTTGTTCGCCTCGGCGCAGCCTTCACCCCAGGAGGCGATGCCGACGAGCCTGCCCGCGATGACCAAGGGGCCACCCGAGTCGCCCTGGCAGGTGTCGACGCCGCCTTCGGGGAAGCCCGCGCAGACCATCGACTCCTCCGCGAAGGCCTTGTACGACTTCTGGCAGGCGTCGTCGGCGATGGTCGGGACCTCGGCCTTGAGCAGGTAGCGCGACGCCGGGCCGCCGTCGGAGGTGCGGCCCCAGCCGAGGATCGTGCCGCGGGTGCCCGGCTTGTAGAGGGCGTCGTCGCGGGAGTCGGCGACCGGCAGGGTCTGGTACTCGAGGGGCTTGGCGAGGGTCAGCACGGCGATGTCGGCGCCGCTGGCCACGTCGGTGAAGTCGGGGTGGATCCACGTGCTGGTGACCTTGACCTCGACGCCCTCGGTGGAGCGCTTGTCCTCGCGGCCCGCGATAACGCGGATGTCCTTGGGGCCGTAGGCCTGGGCGCAGTGCGCCGCGGTGACGACCTTGTCCTCGGCGACGAGGGTGCCGCCGCAGAATTGGTAGCCGTCGCGGGTGGCTATGTAGACCATGTACGGATGGTCGGCGATCTTCGCGCGGGTCCCGCCGACGATCTGCTCACGCGCGTCCGCGGCGAACTGGCCGAGGATGACGGCGACGATGGCGATGGCGGCGGCGACACCGATGATGCGGCGCGCGGCGGTTCCCCCCATGGGAGAGTCTCCTGTCGGTGAGTTTGGGCAACGATCCGTGCTCCGCAAGACACGCTAGGTCAAACGGACCCGAAATAGTGACTCGGTGTGGTCGCACGAATGGGTGGAAGTTGGGGCGGGCATGCTGGAGAGGTGCCGTACCGCATCCGGGTCGTTCTCGCCCTCACGCTGGTCCTTGTCGTAGGCGCGTGCGTCACGCCGCCCGAACAGGACGCGGCGCGGCGCTCCACAGAACCCCAGGTGAGTGCCCCCGCACCGACGACGACGACGTCGGCGACTGTGGAGCCGACGGAGTCGAGCGCGGCTCCCCCGCCCAGCACGGCGGCGGCGAAGCCCGCATGGGTGGTGGGTGCGAACCCGCTTCCATTGCGGCCCGACGGTTTCGGCCAGGTGCTCCCGACACCCCCCGTCCTGGTGAACCGGTCACTCCCGACCGCGGACCGGCTGCCGCCACCGACCCGCGGGTACGCGGCGACGGTGTCGGCGATCCCGGACGACGTGCTCGCCCGCAGCACCTGGCGCGTCGACTGCCCGGTGGGCCGCGACGACCTGCGGTACCTGACGATGTCGTTCTGGGGTTACGACGGTCGCGCGCACACCGGCGAGATGATCGTGAACGCGTCGGTCGCACGGAACGTGACGAAGGTGTTCGAGGAGCTGTTCAAGAATCGGTTCCCGCTGGAGGAGATGCGGGTGACCGCGCTGCCGGAACTCGACCTGCACCCGACCGGCGACGGGAACAACACCTCGGCGTTCGTGTGCCGCAAGACGGTGCGCTCGACGACCTGGTCGGCCCACGCCTACGGGCTTGCCATCGACATCAACCCGTTCTGCAACCCATACATCCGCGGCGACTTGGTACTGCCCGAGCTTGCATCGTCCTATGTGGACCGAAAGAACGTCCGGCCGGGCATGATTTTCGCGGGGGACATCGTGGTTCGGGCGTTCAGGTCGATCGGGTGGACCTGGGGCGGGACGTGGACGTCACCGGTCGACATCCAGCACTTCAGCTCGACAGGAAGGTGAAGCGGTGAACGTCGTGAAGTCGGTCCTGCTGTTCGGGGTGGCGGCGGTCGCCGAGATCGGCGGGGCCTGGCTGGTGTGGCAGGGCGTCCGGGAACAGCGCGGGTGGCTGTGGATGCTCGGGGGCGTGCTGGCTTTGGGGGCGTACGGGTTCGTGGCGACGCTGCAGCCGGACGCGCACTTCGGGCGGATCTTGGCTGCTTATGGGGGTGTGTTTGTCGTTGGGTCGTTGCTGTGGGGGATGGTGGCGGATGGGTTTCGGCCTGACCGGTTTGATGTGATCGGGGCGGCTGTGTGTTTGGTGGGGGTTGCGGTGATCATGTATTCACCGCGTGGGTGAGTTGTTCGGGCTTCGGTGCTGGTGGTTCGCCGCTGACTGGCGCGGGTGGGCCTGTTTGGGTGGTTCGCCGCTGGCTGACTTTGGGTGGGGTGCCTGTTTGGGTGGTTCGCCGCTGGCTGACTTTGGGTGGGGTGCCTGTTTGGGTGGTTCGCCGCTGGCTGACTTTGGGTGGGGTGCCTGTTTGGGTGGTTCGCCTTGATTTGGGGACCCCGGAAATGGACCTGCGCGGGTAAAGCGGGCAGGGTGAAGAAACTGCCCCGCGCCGCGAAAGTTTAGGTCCATTTCACCCCAAATCAAGGCGAACCACCCAAACAGGCAAGTGGGATCGGCCCCTTGCGTTTGAGGGTGCTAGGGCCCGACCCCTTGCGTTCAGCGGGTGCTGGGCTCGACCCCATGCGCTCAGGGGTGCTGGAACCGGGCCCTTGCGTTCAGCGGTGCCGGGATCGACCCCATGCGCTCAGGGTGCTGGACTGGCCCCCGCATCAGCGGCGCCGGGCCCGACCCAATGCGTTCACGGTGCTGGGACTGGCCCCGCATTCAGGGGTGTCGAGCCCGACCCCACGCGCTCAGCGGTGCCGGGCCTGGGCCCTTGCGTTCAGCGGCGCCGGGCCCGACCCCACGCGTTCACGGTGCTGGGACCAGCCCCTCACGTTCTAGTGGCTGGGGATGGTGATCGCCGCCGACCACGCGGGCGCGGTGGTGGGTCGGGGGCTGCAGCGCTGATCGCGGTGTGTCAGGAGTCGGTGGTGGTGTTTCCGTTGCTGTCGGGGCGGTTGCCGAACTTGCTGAAGACCTTGCCTGCCGCGTCCGACATGGCGTCGCCTACGCCGTTGAGGATTTTGAACAGTGGGTCCGAGGACTCGTTGAAGGAGTCCTTGTAGGACTTCGCGGCGGTGCGGAGGTCGTCGGTGAAAGCGGAGGAGGGGTTGTCGTCGTCGCGGCGGGCGTAGGTGCCTGCGAGGATGGCGCGGTATTCCTCCGAGGCGGCCCACTTCTGCAACTGGGCGGCGCGGACTACGGCGAAGGGGTGGCTCATGCCCTCGACGCTGCGGAGCTTGTGGATGCTGTCGCGGATGTCGTCGACTTCCTCGTACTCCTTCGCCTGCTGCAGGAAGGACGGGATGTCGATCTGCGTCAGGTCGGTGCCGCCCGCCAGGTAGACGTGGGTGCGCAGGGCGGCCGCCGGGTCTTGGGCACACAGCAGGCCCGCGCGGTCGCAGGTCAGTTCGGCCTTGCGGAACCACTCGCGCAGGGCGGCGATCGCCGCGCGCAGGGCCAGGGCGCCCGCGGGGATGAAGGCGATCGTCATCTGCAGGTGGAGCAGCCGCAGCAGCAGCGTGCGCAGGACGGCGTGGCCGGACAGCACATGGCCCATCTCATGGCCGATGACGAACCGCAGGCTCTCGGTGTCGAGGGCCTCCACCAGGCCCGTCGTCAGGACGATGAACGGCTCGTCGATGCCCACGGTCATCGCGTTGGCGACCGGGTTGCGCTCGACGTAGACCTTGGGGACCACATCAAGGTCGAGGGTCTCGGCGCACTCGACGACCAGCTGGTGGATCTTCGGGTACTGCTTCTCCCCCACCCGGATCGCCGACGCGAGGGCCAGCAGCCGCTCGCCGCGCTCGCTGAACAGGCCGGAGACCGCCTTGAGCACCTCGGACACACCCGGGATGGCGCGCAGGCCGGCCATCGCGCCGCGGTCGGCCGGGTGTTCGTAGGCGCGCGGGCTGATCCGCGGGAACCGCACGCGCGTGGTCGAGCGCGAGACCTCGTTGTCCGTCACTTTCGTTCCTCCCCTGGGTGTGTTCCGGACCCACAGTAGGCCGATTCGGCTGAGAGCGTCGTCGTTTGTCCACAGGCACTAACCTTCGGAGCGCAAAGCACCGGCAAGCTCGCGGAGGATTGAAGACGATGAGCCTGGAACGCCCTGTCGCACCCGACCCGTACGCGCTGCTGCCGCGAACCGAGTCGTTCACCGTGACGTCCGAGGACGTCCGTGACGGCGAGAAGGTCGCACTCAAGCACGTCTACGGCGGAGCGGGCGGCGACAACGTCTCCCCGCACCTGGCCTGGAGCGGCGCGCCGGAAGGCACCAAGAGTTTCGTGGTGACCTGCTTCGACCCCGATGCCCCGATCCCCGGCGGCTTCTGGCACTGGATCGCGGTCAACATCCCGGCGTCGATCACCGAGCTGGCCGCGGGCGCGGGCGCGCGGGACGAGACGCTGCCCGAGGGCGCTTTCCACGTCCGCAACGACTTCAGCACGCGCGACTACGCGGGCTCGGCGCCGCCCGAGGGCGACCAGGATCACCGCTACTACTTCGTCGTGCACGCCGTGGACGTCGAGAAGCTCGACGTCGACGAGAACAGCAGCGCGGCGGTGGTGAGCTTCAACCTGGCGTTCCACACGCTGGGCCGAGCCATCATCACCCCCACCTACCGGCACTAGCGCCACCAGGCGAGGTCGATGGGGTTTGATGGGAATGTGCGCCACTTCGATCTGATCATCATCGGGACCGGTTCCGGCAACTCCCTGCTCGACCCCAGGTTCGCGGACCTGGACGTCGCCATGGTCGAGCGCGGGGTGTTCGGCGGGACCTGCATCAACGTCGGGTGCATCCCGACGAAGATGTTCGTCCACGCCGCCGACCTCGCCGCGACGCCGAAGGCCGCCGCACGGCTGGGGGTCGACGAGACGCTCGACGGCGTGCGCTGGCCCGAGATCCGCGACCGGATCTTCGGGCGCATCGACCCGATCGCGGTGGGCGGCAAGGCGTACCGCGAAGAGCACCCCGACAACGCGAACGTGACGCTCTACACGGGCGACGCGCGGTTTGTGGGCGAGCGGCGGTTGGAGATCGACGGCCAGGAGACCATCACCGCGGACCGGATCGTGCTCGCCGCAGGCGGCAGGCCGGTGGTCCCCGCGATCGAGGGCATCGACGACGTCGAGTTCCACACCAGCGACACGGTGATGCGACTCGACGAGCTGCCCGCGCGCATGGTGATCCTGGGTGGCGGGTTCATCGCCGCCGAGTTCGCGCACGTGTTCTCGTCATTCGGTGTCGAGGTGACCGTGGTGGTCCGCTCCGGGGCCCTGCTGCGCCGGGAGGACCGCGACATCAGCGCCCGGTTCACCGAGCTGGCACGGGCCCGCTGGGACGTCCGGCTCGACCGCAAGATCGAGCGCGTGGAGCGTTCGGGCGACGGTGTGCGGGTCCGGCTGGTGGGTGACGAGGTGATCGACACCGACGTGCTGCTCGTCGCCGCGGGTCGCACGCCGAACTCCGACCAGCTCGACGTCGCCGCGGGCGGCATCAAGGTCGACGACCACGGCTACGTCGTGGTCGACGAGTTCCAGCGGGCGAGCGCCGAGGGCGTGTGGGCGCTGGGCGACATCTGCTCGCCGTGGGAACTCAAGCACGTGGCGAACCACGAGGCGCGGGTCGTGCAACACAACCTGCTCAACCCGGACAAGCCGCTGGCCGCCGACCACCGGTTCGTCCCGCACGCCGTGTTCACCTCGCCCCAGATCGCCTCGGTCGGGCTCACGGAGCAGGAGGCCCAGCGCCAGGGCGTCGACTATGTGACGGCCACCCAGGAGTACGCGGGGATCGCGTACGGCTGGGCGATGGAGGACACCACTGGTTTCGCGAAGCTGCTGGCCGACCCGAAGACCGGGCAGTTGATCGGCGCCCACATCATCGGCCCGCAGGCGTCCACGGTCATCCAGCCGGTCATCCAGGCCATGAGTTTCGGGCTCGACGCGCGGGCCATGGCGCAGGGTCAGTACTGGATTCACCCGGCCATGCCGGAGCTGATCGAGAACGCGCTGCTCAAGCTCCCACTGGAGATGGGACACTGATCCCGACCGATGTGGGATGGCAGGACGAGAGGATGAGCGCGGTGCCGTTGGCGACGACTCGGCGAGCCGGTCTGGTGGACCAGGTGATCGAGCAGATGCGCACGGCGATCGCGAACGCCGAATGGAAGGTGGGCGAGCGCATCCCCACCGAGCCCGAGCTGGTCACCGCCCTGGGCGTCGGCCGGAACACGGTCCGGGAAGCCGTTCGGGCGCTGTCCCACGCGGGTCTGCTGGAGGTCCGTCAGGGCGACGGCACGTTCGTCCGGGCGACCAGCGAGTTCTCCGGCGCCGTCCGCCGGTTGGCGGGCACCGAGCTGCGGGATGTCCTGCAGGTCAGGCGCACCTTGGAGGTCGAGGGTGCCCGGCTCGCGGCGAGCAGTCGGACGGACGCGGAACTGGCTGAGCTGACCACGCTGCTCGACGCGCGCGAGCGGGCGATGGAGGCGAAGGACTACGAGGTGGGCGTCGACAAGGACGCGGCTTTCCACCTCGCGGTGGTCCGGTGCTCGCACAACCAGCTGCTGGCGGAGCTGTACCAGGGGCTGACGGAGGTCGTGCGCGCCTCGGTGGCGAGCACGGTCCGCACCACGCCGAGCAAGGCGAACGTCGACCACCGCCAGCTGCTCAACGCCATCCGCGACCAGGACGCGGACCGCGCGGCGTCCGAGGCAGCAGGCTTCCTCGACGAACTCCTAGCCAACCTCGACACCCCCTAGCCCCACAAATCGCGAGTCGCCCCTCCAGGCAAGTGAGTCGCCCCTCCAGGCGAATGAGTTCAACACTCAAGACCAATCCGAGCCTCGGCACCCTGAGCTCGCCGGCCATGCCATATCCGCTCATGCCCGTGCCCAATGCGCACTCGCCAGCCGGAATGTCGAACTCGCTTGCCTGAACGTCGAACTCGCTCGCCGGAATGTCGAACTCGCTTGCCTGAACGTCGCACTCGCTTGCCTGAACGTCGAACTCGCTTGCCTGGAGGGGCGACTCGTTTGCCTGGAGGGGCGACTCGCGGGTTAGGGGGCGCCGGGGGGGATGAAGGGGAGGCCGGCAGGTGGTCCCTGGTCGATCAAGCGGCGGATGGCGGTGGTGTCGAGGTGGTTTTCGACCAGGTCGCCGAGGATGTCGAGTTGGGTGGCGCGGGCGGTGGCGAACGAGGTGTCCGAGGCGGGCTTGAAGCCGTCGCGGCCCGCCCATTCGGCCGCCCAGCGCAGGATCGCGCGGCGAGGGGCGTCGTTCTCCAGGAGGCCGTGCCAGTGGGTGCCGAGGATGGCGCCGTCGACGACGCCCTCCGTGGACCCGTCGGGCAGCATCACCAGGCCCTCGTGTTCGGACCTGGTGACCCGGCCGTGGTGGATCTCGTAGCCGACCGCCGGTTCGCCGAAGACCGTCCCCTGTGGACGGGTCAGGACCTTCTCCGCGGCGAATTCCACGTCCATGTCCAGCAGCCCCAACGCCTCCACGACGCCCGCGCCTGACTCGACGCGGTCGTTGATGCTCGCGCCGAGCATCTGGAAGCCACCGCAGACGCCGACCACCGGCAGGCCGCGTCGGGCGTGCGCCATGACGGCGTCGGCCAGGCCGGTACGACGGAGCCAGTGCAGATCGTCCACTGTGGACTTCGAGCCGGGGAGCACGACCAGGTCGGCGTCGGCGAGCCGGGACGGCTCGGTGACGAACCGGACCGAGACACCGGGTTCGCAGGCCAACGCCTCGACGTCGGTCGCGTTCGAGATACGCGGAAGCCGGACGACGGCCACACGGAGCCACTGGGTGCCGACCGGTGGCGCGGGTCGGCCGACGACACCGTCAGCGGCGTAGGACAGCGAGTCCTCCGCGTCCAGCCAGAGGTCTTCACACCACGGGACAACACCCAGGACATCGCGACCGGTCAGGGAGTGCAACTGGCGCAGACCCGGCTCCAGCAACGCCGGGTCGCCGCGGAACTTGTTGATGACGAAGCCGGAGATCAGGGCTTGGTCCGCCGGGTCGAGCAGGGCCAGGGTGCCGAAGAGGTGAGCGAAGACACCACCGCGGTCGATGTCGCCGACGACCAGGACCGGCAGGTTCGCCGCCCGGGCCAGGCCCATGTTGGCGATGTCGCTGGCCCGCAGGTTGATCTCCGTGGGCGAGCCCGCGCCTTCGCAGACGACGACTTCGTAGTCCGAGCGCAGGTCGGCGAGAGTCGCCAGGACGGTCTCCATCAGCTCGCTCTTGCGCGCGCGATACGACAGCGCGGTAGTGACGCCCACCGGCTTGCCCAGGACCACGACCTGCGAACTGCGGTCGGACCCCGGCTTGAGCAGCACCGGGTTGAAGCGGACGCTCGGCTCGATCCCGCACGCCGCCGCCTGCAGCGCCTGGGCCCGGCCGATCTCGCCGCCGTCGGGGGTGACCATCGAGTTGTTCGACATGTTCTGCGCCTTGAACGGCGCCACCCGCACCCCGGACCGGGCCAACCATCGGCACAGACCCGCCACGAGGACGCTCTTGCCCGCGTCCGAGGTCGTCCCCGCGACCAACAACGCTCCGGACATTCGACCGTCCCCTCACCTTTCGTCGGGCCAGGCTGCCATCATCCCCGTTATGCCCGCCGCACCCGTCACCGCCGTCCTGGTGCACAGCCCGTTCCTCGGGCCCGCCAGCCTGCGTCCGCTCGCCGACGCACTCGCCGCTCTCGGGCACCCCGCGGTCCTGCTGGACCTGCGCCTCAGCGTCGTCGCCTCCCCCGTCCACCAGCGGCTCATCGGCGCGTTCGCCGACGCCCTGTCCGACGTGCCGCTCACCGGACCGGTGGTCCTGGTGGGCCACAGCGCCGCCGGGCCGCTGCTGCCCGCGTTCGCCGAGGACCTGGAGGACGCCGTCGCGGGTCTGGTCTACCTCGACGCGGGCCTGCCGACGCCGGGTCAGAGCTGGCGCGAGACGGTGGCCCCCGAGGTCTACGACGGGCTGTACAAGATCAGCCGCAACGGCAGGCTCCCCCGCTGGCCGGACTGGTTCGACGCCGACCCGCTGCCCGACCTGGTCCACGACGAGGCGCTGCGCGCGGAGATCGCCGACGAGGCCCCCGAGGTGCCGATCGCGTTCCTCAAGGAGGCGCGGCCGAGCGTGGAGTGGTCCGGCCCGTCGAGCTACGTCTGCCTGTCGGAGGCCTACGTCGGCGAGTTGGCCCAGGCGCGCGAGTCGGGCTGGCCGACCCGCGTGCTCGACTCGCACCACCTGGCCCCGGCGACCGATCCGGGACCGGTCGCCGCGGCCGTCCTAGAGGTGCTCTAAGGGAGCGTGAGGATCTCGGAGCCGGTGTCGGTGACGACGATGGTGTGCTCGAACTGGGCGGTCCAGCTCTTGTCCTTGGTCGTGACCGTCCAGTCGTCGTCCCAGATGTCGTAGTCGATGCCGCCGAGGGTGATCATCGGCTCGATCGTGAACGTCATGCCGGGCTCGATCATCGTGGTGACCGTGGGCTCCTCGTAGTGCAGGATCACCAGTCCACTGTGGAACGACGTGCCGATGCCGTGGCCGGTGAAGTCGCGCACCACGCCGTAGCCGAACCGCTTGGCGTAGGCCTCGATGACGCGGCCGATCACGTTGATCGCGCGACCCGGCCGCACGGCCTTGATCGCGCGCATCGTGGCCTCGTGGGTGCGCTCGACGAGCAGCCGGGCCTCCTCGGCAACCTCGCCCGCGAGGAACGTCGCGTTGGTGTCGCCGTGGACACCGCCGATGAACGCGGTGACGTCGATGTTGACGATGTCGCCGTCCTCGATCACCGTCGAGTCGGGGATGCCGTGGCAGATGACCTCGTTGAGCGAGACGCAGCAGGACTTCGGGAAGCCGCGGTAGCCCAGGGTCGACGGGTAGGCGTGGTGGTCGAGCAGGAACTCGTGCACGACCGCGTCGACGTCGTCGGTGGTCGCGCCCGGCTTGACGGCCTTGCCGCCCTCCTGCAGCGCCTGCGCGGCGATCCGCCCGGCCACCCGCATCGCCTCGACGATCTCCGGCGGCTGCACCCACGGGTCGGTGTTCTTCCGGGGCGCGGGCCGGTCGACGTACTCGGGACGGGCGATGGTGGAGGGCACGACGCGACGAGGCGACTGCTCTCCCGGCTTCAGTGGAGCACGCACAGACATGACTACCAGCCTACGACCCGCTCAGGCGACGGCGCCGAGGAACCTCGCCGCGGCCTGCACCGCCGTGCCCGACTGGCCCACGTCGGTCAGCAGCACGGCGAACGCGAGGTCGCCGCGGTAGCCCACGAACCAGCCGTGCGAGTGGGTCCCGTCGCCGAACTGCGCGGTGCCGGTCTTGCCCCGGACGTCGCCGTACGGGCCGAGCGCGCCCGCAGTGCCCGCGGTGACGACCTCACGCATCATGTCCCGCACGGGCCCGAGCACCTCGGCGGCCACCGGGTCCGCAACGGTGTCGGACTTCGTCTCCGAGCCGCGCACCAGGACCGGCTTGGGCACCGTGCCGGACGCGACGGTGGCCGCCACGACCGCCATGCCGAACGGGCTGGCGACGACCTTGCCCTGGCCGAACCCGTCCTCGGCGCGCTCGACCTTGCCCGTGGCGGGCGGCACCGATCCGGTGATGGTGGTGAATCCCGGCACCACGTAGTCGACGCCCAGGCCGAGTTGCTTGGCCATGGTCGTCAGCTCGTCGGGCGCCATGGCCACGGCCAGTTCGGCGAACGTGGTGTTGCACGAGAACGCGAACGCCGAGCGCAGCGGGATGACGCCCTTGTCGAACTTGCCGCTGTTGGGGATCTCGCGGCCGTCGATGACCTTGGTCCCCGGGCAGCCCAGCGGGGTGTCCGCGGCGGCCTTGCCGGACTTCAGCGCGGCCGCGGCGGTGACGATCTTGAACGTGGAGCCGGGCGGGTACCGGCCGGTGAGCGCGAGCTGACCGGCGGCGTCGGCGGGCGCGTTCTGCGCGACCGCGAGGACGTCGCCGGTGGACGGCTGGATCGCCACGATCATCGACGGCGTCGCCTCGCCCGCGATCGCGGCCTGGGCGGCGGTCTGCACCTGCTTGCTCAGCGCGACCCGCACCGCGGTCGCGGTCTCGGCCTGCTTGCTGAACAGCTCCTCGACGTCGGCGCCCGCGCCGTCCACGGTGTGCACGCTCCACCCGGCCGCGCCCTCGACCTGCTGCTCGACGAGCTTGCGGATGCCAGGCAGCAGCGTGGGCGCCAGCGCCTTGTCCACCGGCAGCAGCCGCGACTCGGCGGTGAAGCGGACCCCTTGCAGCTCGTAGATCAGCGATCGGACCTTCTGGTAGTCGCCGTCGCGCAGCGCCACGACCTGGTAGGCCTTGCCGCCCGCCTTGGTCGCCCCTTCGAGGATCGAGGCCTGGGTGATGGTCGGGTCGATCCCGGACAGCGCGCCCGCGAGCTGACCGGCGATGGCCGTGGCGTCGCCTGCCTTGCCCTGGTCGAACAGCACCGAGATCACTCGTTCGGGTTGCAGCACGGGGGTGCCGTCGCGGTCGAGCACCGGGGCGAGCGACGCCTCGATGTCGCGCACGGCGATCGTCTGCTGGGCGGCGAGCTTGGGGTGCAGGACGCTGGGCTCCCAGTGCACCTTCCACGCGTCGTTCTCGGTGCGCAGGTCGAAGGTGCTCGTGTAGGTCCAGAGCCTGCCGCGGCCGAGGTCCCAAGTGATCTCGTAGGTCGCCTTCGCCGACGGCTGGCCTTCGGTGGTCACGACGTCCTTGACGTGCGCGATCACCGTCGCGGGCTTGATCCCGCCGCGCACCTTGTCCATCAGCGCCTTGGCCGATTCGGCGGAGTCGGTGTGCTGGGAAGCGGTCACGGTGTCGCCACCGGCGAACGCGGCGACGAACTGGTTGGCCGCGTCCTTGGGGCCGGGGTCGGACCCAAAGGCGCAGGCGGTCAGCGGGAGGACGGCCACCAGCGCGGCGAGGAGAGCGGCGGGGCGGCTGAGGGAGACGCGCACGCCCCGCAGTATGCCCGGCGCCGTGTGTGGCTCGTGCGGGATCTCCCCGGAACGGCCCTCAGAACAGCACCGTCGCGTACTGGCCGACCTGCGCGAACCCGATGCGCGTGTACGCGGCGCGCGCCGCGGAGTTGTACGAGTTGACGTAGAGGCTCGCCGTGCGGCCCATGCCGTCGATCAGCCGGTGCACGACGGCGGCGGTGCCCCCGCTGCCGAGGCCCTCGCCGCGACGGTCCGGGTGCACCCACACCCCTTGGATCTGGCCGACCGCGCTCGACAGCGCGCCGATCTCGGCCTTGAACACGACGTCACCGCCCTCGAACCGGGCGAACGCGCGCCCGCCCGCGATCAGTTCGGCGACCCGCGCGCGATAACCGGACCCGCCATCGCCGACGCGGGGGTCGACACCGACCTCTTCGATGAACATCGCGATGGCGGCGGGCAGGTAGCGGTCGAGTTCGTCGGGCCGGACCGGGCGGACGAGCGGGTCGGGCGCGGTGGCGGGCGGGGTGGAGATCGCCATCAGCGGCTGGTCGGCGCGGACCTCGCGGGCCGGGCCCCAGTCGGGCTCCAGTTCCGACCACAGGCCGAGGACCTGCTCGGCGGGGCCGACCATCGACGAGCACATACGGCGCCTGCGCAGCGCCCGCTCGGCGAACGCCTGCAAAGCGGACCGCTTGCCGCGTAAGGGAATCAGGTTGGGACCGGCGAAGCAGAGGGCTTCGAGCCTGCCCACCGGGCGCAGCCCGCGGGTCTCGCAGCCCCAAACCTCGCCACCGAGTCGCCACGGGTCCAGACCGACGGATTCGACTCGGGAGGCGACCATGCAGGACGCCACAGGGTCGGCGGTGAGCACCGCGCGCACCGCCTGACCGTCCCGTTCGTCGAGCAGCCGCGCTCCTGCTAGCCGCAACACCCCTCAAGCCTGCCAGAAACCGGGCCGCACGGGAAACGGAATCACCTGGCCAGACACGCGCGGAGCCGCGGATCGCGCAGCGTGGGCAGGACGTCGCTGTCGCGGCCGAAGACGATCTCGGCGCGCGGCACGTCGGCTTGGCGCAGCATCGCGTGGCACACGTCGGCGAACGGCTGCTCGCGGATGGTGAGGACGCATTCCTCCATGTCCGGCTCGTTGTCGCGGGCCCGGGCGCGCTCCCAGCCGCGCAGGCTCGCCACGACGACCCGTCTGGCCTGCTCGCGGCCGCGCACGAGCAGCGCGCGGTTGAGCCCGAACACCTCGATGGTCGCGGTCCCCTTCGGCGTCAGCGCCCGGTATTCGCCGACCGACAGCGACAGCAGGAGGTGGTCGAACGGGTCCTCGCTGGTCGGGTCGACGAGCAGCGGGCTTCCCCTGTCGTCGACGGGGAACCGGTCGCGCTTCTGGTGGCTGTTGCACACCGAACAGGCGAGGAGGTGGTTGAGCCAGTCGAAGGTCCGCAGCGGGGAACGGGAGAGCGGGTCGAAGTGGTCGATGTCGGCGCCGAGGCTGTCGCCGCAGTACATGCACCGCTGGACACCGGGCGCCATGTAGGCCAGCGCTTCACGAAGGGAGGCTTTCACCGCCGAATTCGTCCGCCAGAAGGCGCGAGCCGACGCCACACGTTCCGCGCGGCGGACGGCGGAGATTTTGTTGGTCAGGTCCGATAGTCGGTCCGTTGTTGTCGAGTGCAAAGTGACGCGAGCGATGCGAATCACGCTCCGGCAGCTCCCGCTTCGTGCAGCCGGGCAGTCACCTCTCCCACCCTGGCCACGGGTGAACTCTCGAGCAATTCCCGCAACTGCAGATAGCGCCGTTCCTGTTCTTCGTCGGCGACGTCACTGACGACCGCGACCTCGAGATCGACGAGTTCGCGGCGCAATGACTGCGCCTTCTCCGAGTATGGCGTATCCAGGCCGAAAAGGTCAGAGAGCACCGCGTCGTCCCCGCTGCCGAAAACGATGCGCTCATACAGGTCCTGACCGACCACGGAAGGAGGTTCTTCCTGGTCAGGACCGGCAAGGCGGATCAGACCACCAGGGTCGGCGGCCTGGCAAATGTAGGGGCTATGGGTGGTGACGATGAATTGAATGTTGGGAAAATGAGACTTCAGCCAGCCACCGATACGCTTCTGCCAGGAGACGTGCAGGTGGGCGTCCACCTCATCGATGATGACCACTCCGGGTGCGGTGACCGCGGTGATCCCGGAGTCATTATTCACCGGAATGGTCCCATACGCGTCGTTGATCTGCTTCAACAAGTCGACAACGAGTGCCGCTACCGTTCGGTAACCGTCACTCATTTCGCGCAATGGGAATCGTTTGTCCCCATTGGCCACCCACAGTCCGTCGGAATCGACCTTCTCGATCCGATAACCGTCCGGTAGCAGTCCGTTCGCCAGAATTTGTAGTGCGGCCACCTTCAGCTGCTCGGCACCGGGCCGTTCTTCGAGGGTGCGCAGGTGCTGCTCGATGAGCCACCCGACGCCCTCGGCGAGCGACGCGTCCTCATGGAAGAGGCTCACCAGTCGGGCGACCGGTCCCGGGCTGAGCATCAGCCGCTGCGCGTCACCGGCCCCGCCGACCAGCCTGCGGAACGGCCCGTAGGCCGCGCAGAACCAGCCGCCCGGGTTGTCCTGCCACGGGCCGCGGGCGACGAACTGGCTGCGGCTGCTGGGACTGCCCGCGGCCGCCATCGACGGCTGGTTGGTGCGCCTGCCGTCGTCGCTGTCGTCCGGGTAGGTCCACTGCAGGCCCGCGCCGAAGTCGCGGGCGGGCAGCCTGCCCTTGCCGTAGAACCGGTCGAAAACCGGGTCGTAGGCGATGCGGACCTGGGCGGAGGCCTCGCGGCACCCCACCGTCACCCAGTTCTCGAAGTCGGGCACGAGACTGCGGGCCACGGCCGGTCCGCTGACCGCGAGCGCGATGCCCCGCAGCAGGGACGTCTTGCCGGATCCGTTGCGGCCCGCGATCACGGTCCAACCGGCGTGCGAGCCGTCCGGTCGGGTGAGTGGCAGGTCGACGTCGCGCGCGCCGGAGAAGCCGCGGATGTTCCGCAGTGTCACGCGGGCGAGGTACATGACGAAGGTCCCCTCTCCTGTCGACGCGGGGAACTCTACGGAAGTTGATCCGTGTTCGTCAGCCCACGGTGACCGATGGCGTCCCTTCGGACTCACCCATCTGCTCGGCGAGCCGCATGGCTTCCTCGATCAGGGTCTCGACGATGAGGTGCTCAGGCACGGTCTTGATGACCTCGCCCTTGACGAAGATCTGGCCCTTTCCGTTACCGGAGGCCACACCGAGGTCGGCTTCCCGCGCCTCGCCTGGCCCGTTCACGACACAGCCCATGACCGCGACGCGCAGCGGGACCTCCATGCCCTCCAGGCCCGCGGTCACCTCGTCGGCCAGCTTGTACACGTCGACCTGCGCGCGCCCGCACGACGGGCACGACACGATCTCCAGCTTGCGCTGCTTGAGGTTGAGCGACTGCAGGATCTGGATGCCGACCTTGACCTCCTCCACCGGAGGGGCCGAGAGCGACACCCGGATCGTGTCGCCGATGCCCTGGCGCAGCAGGGCACCGAACGCCACCGCGGACTTGATGGTGCCCTGGAACGCCGGACCGGCCTCGGTGACACCGAGGTGCAGCGGGTAGTCGCACTGCTCGGCCAGCAGCTCGTAGGCGCGGATCATCACGACCGGGTCGTTGTGCTTGACCGAGATCTTGATGTCGTGGAAGTCGTGCTCGGCGAACAGCGACGCCTCCCACATGGCCGACTCGGCCAGCGCCTCCGGGGTGGCCTTGCCGTACTTCTTGAGCAGCCGAGGGTCGAGCGAACCGGCGTTGACACCGATCCGGATCGGGGTCCCGTGGTCGCGCGCGGCCGCCGCGATCTCCTTGACCTGGTCGTCGAACTTGCGGATGTTGCCCGGGTTCACCCGTACCGCCGCGCACCCGGCCTCGATCGCCGCGAACACGTACTTCGGCTGGAAGTGGATGTCGGCGATCACCGGGAGCTGCGACTTGCGCGCGATCGCCGCCAGCGCCTCCGCGTCGTCCTGCGACGGGCACGCCACCCGCACGATGTCGCAGCCCGCCGCGGTCAGCTCGGCGATCTGCTGCAAGGTGGCGTTCACGTCCGCGGTGACCGTCGTCGTCATCGACTGCACCGAGATCGGCGACTCGCTGCCGACGCCGACGGAGCCGACCTGCAACTGCCTCGTCTTGCGGCGCTCGGAGAGCACCGGGGGCGGCAGCGCGGGCATCCCGAGCATCACGTCGGACATGTTCCTCAGACCTCTCGTGGTTACTGCAATCGAATCGGGTTGACGATGTCGGCGGTCACGGTGAGCAGCACGATCGCGCCACCCACGATCACCAGGACCATGGTGATCCCGGTGAGCCTGGTGTAGTCGACCGGACCCGCCGGGGTCAGGCCGCGCAGCTTGCGGATCATGTCGCGCACCCGCTCGTAGAGCGTGATGGCGATATGCCCGCCGTCGAGCGGGAGCAGCGGCAGCAGGTTGAACACGCCGACGAAGAAGTTCAGCGCGGCCAGCATCAGGACGAAGATCTCCCAGATGCCCTGCTCGGCCGCGTCCGCGCCGATGACACTCGCGCCGACGACGCTGACCGGTCGCTCGGGGTCATTCTCCGCCCCGCCGATCGCGCGCACCACAGCGGGGATCTTCTCCGGGAAGCGCATGAGGCCTTCCCAGGTCTTGACGAACATCTCGCCGGTGAACGACACCGTGCCGCCGACCGCGGACAGAGCCGAGAAGTCGACCATCGCGGCCTTGCCGATGCCGACCGCGCCGACCTCGGTCAGCTTGGTGTCGTCCTTGCCGGGCTGCGCGTCGACCGGCCCCGCTGGACGGTGGCGACGGCGACCTTCATGGTCAGCTCCTGGCCGTCGCGCAGGACGACGAAGGTGCTCTCCCCGCGCAGGTCGCGGACCGTGGTGAGGACCTCGGACCAGTTCGCCGTGGGCTTGCCGTTGACGCTGACGATCTCGTCGCCCTCGCGGATCCCGGCGGCGATCGCGGGCGACGGGTCGTTCGGGCCGCAGTCGGCCTGCTTGAACGTCTTCGGGTCCATCGTGGGCGCCGCGCACGACGTGGAACCGACGACCGCGCGGTTCTCGTAGTTCGGCAGGCCCATGGACACGGCCATCAGGTACAAGATGATGAAGCCGAGGATGAAGTGGGTGATCGACCCGGCGGACAGCACGACGATGCGCTTCCAGGCCGGGTAGCGCCACATGGCGCGCGGCGCCTCCTCGGGGGTGACCTCGTCGAGCGCGGTCATGCCCGCGATGTCGCAGAAGCCGCCCGCGGGGATCGCCTTGAGGCCGTACTCGGTCTCGCCGCGGCGGAACGAGAAGATCTTCGGTCCGAACCCGATGAAGTACCGGCGGACCTTCATGCCGAACGCCTTCGCGGTCAGCATGTGCCCCGCTTCGTGCAGTGCGACGGACACACAGATGCCCAGCGCGAAAAGCACGAGACCCAGGAGCCAAACGAGCACGGTCAGTTCCTTCCCGGCCCGACGACGTCACGCGGACCAGCTGTCACCGCGAGGCGTTCTCGCGCGCGGGCGCGTGCCCAGTGCTCGGCGGCGAGCACCTCATCGACGTCGCGTGGCGCACCCTGCCAGTCGCCCGCGTCGTCGAGCACCCGAGCAATAGTGTCCACAATGGCTGTGAAGGTGGCGTCGCCTCGCAGGAACGCGGCGACGGCTTCCTCGTTGGCCGCGTTGTAGACCGCGGGCAGGCAGCCCCCGGTCTCACCCGCCGCCTGGGCCAGCCGTACGGCCGGGAATGTCTCGTGGTCGAGCGGTTCGAACGTCCACTGGCTCGCGGTGGTCCAGTCGCACGCCTTCGCGGCGCCGGGGATGCGGTCGGGCCAGCCCAGGGCCAGCGCGATCGGCAGCCGCATGTCCGGCGGGCTGGCCTGGGCCAGCGTCGACCCGTCGGTGAAGGTGACCATGGAGTGCACGATCGACTGCGGGTGCACCACCACGTCGATGCGGTCATAGGGCACATCGAAGAGCAGGTGCGCCTCGATCAGCTCCAGCGCCTTGTTCACCAGGGTCGCGGAGTTGATGGTGATGACCGGGCCCATCGCCCACGTCGGGTGCGCGAGGGCGTCGATCGCGGTGACGTCCGTCAGCTCGGCGCGGGTCTTCCCCCGAAAGGGACCACCCGATGCGGTGAGGACGAGTCGGTCGACCTCCTCGCTGCGACCGCCCCGCAACGCCTGGGCCATCGCCGAGTGCTCGGAGTCGACCGGCACGAGCTGGCCGGGCTTGGCCGCGTCCAGGACCAGCGAGCCGCCCGCGATGAGCGACTCCTTGTTGGCCAGGGCGAGGGTGGCGCCGGATTCGAGTGCCTTGAGGGTCGCGGGGAGGCCGCGGGAGCCGGTGATGGCGTTGAGGACGATGTCGGCGGGCACGGCCTCGATGAGGTCGGTGACCGCGTCCGGCCCGGCGAAGATGCGCGGCATCCGGAAGTCGCCCGAGGTGTAGCCCCGCTTCTGGGCCTCGGCGAACAGGGCGAGCTGGACGTCCTGGGCGGCCGTGGCCTTGGTGACCGCGATGGCGCCCGCCTGGAACCGCAGCGCCTGCTCGGCGAGCAGGGCCGGGTCGGAGCCGCCCGCGGCGAGGCCCGCGACGGTGAAGCGGTCGGGGTTGGCGGCCACGACGTCGAGGGCCTGCGTCCCGACCGAGCCGGTCGAGCCGAGCACCAGCAGTGAGCGCTCACGCGCAGGAGAGGGAGTCATCGGAGTCATTACGGTCCATTGTTCCCGAAGTCCGACGGTCGGACGTACGGGCGGGGCGTGATGTTGCTGTCCGTGACGCTGGTAACGCCTCTACCCCCGGCCGTCGGCCGTCAAATTAGCCCGTTCAGCTCAATCTGATCTCCGGGGCGAATACCCGGAGGTGGTTTCGGGCATCCATCCGCCAGGACCCCGCAGGACGCGGGAACCAAGCGAAGGAGTACCCGATGGGCATTCTCGGCTGGATCGTTCTAGGACTGGTCGCCGGTCTCATCGCCAAGGCCATCATGCCTGGTAACGACCCTGGTGGCGCCATCGTCACCATCCTGATCGGCATCGTCGGCGCCATTCTCGGCGGCTTCATCGGCAATGCCATCTTCGGCGGCGGCCTGGGCACGTTCTTCAACCTGCGGACGTGGCTGCTGGCCATCCTGGGCTCGCTGATCCTGCTCGGCGTGTACCGACTCGTCACGGGACGTGGTCGAGCGAGGGTGTAGCGACTCCGATCACAGTGCGGGCGCCGTGGCGACCACGGCGCCCGCACTATGTCCGGGGTATGGAAATATGACCCCCGCACGGACCGATCACCCTGGAGGAACACGTGGCGCGCACGGAGCTGGAGAAGCGGAAGGCCACCCCTGCCGCCGCGTTCAGGGTCAGCCCGCAGGAGGAGCCGTCGGCCGAGTGGGGCTGGCACGGCTCGTTCCCGCGCGGGACCGTCATCGCCGGTGTGTTCGTCGGCCTGGCGATGTTCGGGATGCTCATCGGCAACCACGGCGGCTGGACCGAGAACCTGTGGCTCATCGGCACCGGCGTGTTCCTGCTGGGCGGCGTGGGCTGGCTCGTCCACAAGCGCCGCACTTCCTGGCGCTCCTAGCCCGCGTCTTATCGACGCCGCGCGCACGCGGCGTCGGTTATCCGACCATCGCTACGCGACGGTCCTCTCCGGTCGAGGCAGCTTCGCGATCAGGTGTTTGATCGCGCGCTGCAGATCGGCCTCGTCGTGGCCGAAGTCGGTCAGGTACGAACGCAGCGCGGCCAGGATCAGCTTGAGCTCGTCGTCCTCGACTTCGATGACCTTCGTCGCCATGCCTCCACGGTAGACCCGCAGGTCACAGCCGCGCGACCACCGATTCAGTCCTTCGGGTAACGAGTCGCCCACCGGTCGTCGGCGGGCGGCCGGGGACCGAACTCGGCGAGCAGGTCCGCCGCCATCGCCTCGATGACCTCGCGCAGCTCCAACTGGGCCAGCCAGGTCGGCTCGATGGCGTCCTCGCCGTAGAGCGCGCCGACGAGGTTGCCGCACACCGCGCCCGTGGAGTCGCTGTCGCCGTCGTGGTTGACCGAGACCAGCAGGGCGGCGTTGAGGTCGTTCGTGGCCAGCGCCGCGTACACGGCGATGGACAGCGCGGTCTCCCCCACGTTGCCGCCGCCGAGGGTGCCGACCTTCTCCGGGGTGGGCGCGCCGCGGCCGGACAGGTCCACGGCCGCGTCGAGGGCCGCGGTGGTCTCCTCGTGGCCGTTCCACCGGAACAGCTGGGCCCGGCAGGCGGCCAGCGCGTCGGCCAGGGAGCCGCCGCGGACCAGGGTGTGCACCATGACCGCGAGGGCACCGGCGGGCAGGTAGCCGCTGGGGTGGCTGTGGGTGAGGGCGGCGGTCATCGCGCCGATCTCGAAGACCGCCGCCGGATCGTCGGACCACAGCGCGGCCGGGGCGGCCCGCATGACCCCGCCGCAGCCCTTCGAGTTGTTGAGGGTGTGGGTGAACGTCCCCATCTCCCCGGTCTGCCCGTACCCCTTGAGCGCGAAGAAACACGTCGCCCCCGGCGCGCGGCGCTTGAACAGCGCAGGGACACCCATGAGCCAGCCGTCCGGGGTCGCGGTCAGGTTCTTCGGCCCACGGGCCTTCTCCCACGGGACGCCCTGGGTGTGCAACCAGCGCTGGTAGGCGAGTTGGGTGCTGTAGCGGACATCGCTGGAACCCTCGCGGCGCTGCTGCGCGTGCGCGCGGATCAGGGCTTCGGCTGTGAACAGGGTCATCTGGGTGTCGTCGGTGATCCGGCCGATGCCGTCCCGCTCGGGGACCAGCCCAGTGATGCCGCCCGGCCCGAAGACCTCCCGGATCTGGTCGATCGGCTTCGACTCGATCGGCGCGCCCAGGGCGTCGGCCACCGCGCCCGCCAACAGGCTCCCCCGCCACCGGCGGGGATCAACCTGGCCCGCTGTCTCCGACTGGACCGGGTGCGCCGACTGAACAGCGGCAGGTTGCCGATCCTCCGGCTGGACCACGGTCGGCTGCAGGACATCCGGGTCCGCGGCCCCCACCGGGGCGAGGACCGCGAGGTCGGTGTGACTGAGTCTCTGATCGCCCGCCATGCGCCAGTCCCCCTGAAGATCGCCAACGGCCGCCGACTCTAGGGCAGGAGTGCGCGTCGGATTCGCCTTGGGCCACGGCCGAGGGTTGCCGCGCGAAGCAGCCATTCCAGGGGGCCGTAGCGGTGGCGCCGCACCCACCAGGCACTGACGGCCAGCTGCGCGGCATAGAGGGCGATTGTCACGCAGACCACCGCGGGGGCGGGCAGCCTGCCGATCAGCCCGAGGCCGTACCCAAGGAACACCACGCTGAGGACCGCGGACTGGGCGACGTAGTTGGTCAGCGCCAGCCTGCCCGCGGGGGCGAACACGGCAACCGCGCGGGTCTCGCACAGGCGCAGCAGCAAGGCGACGTAGCCGCCGGTGAGCAGCGGGGCGGTGAGCATGCCGACGCCGATCGCGAGGGTTTCGACCGGGCTGCCGGGATGGTAGGTCGCAACGTAGCCATAGAACGCGGCCCCGGTGAGGCCGACCGGCAGGCCCGCACGCAGCAGCCACGACCACAGGGCCCGGTGCCGCTCCGGTTCGGCGAGCACCCGTTCCCTGCCCGCGGCGAAGCCGAGCAGGAACATCGCCAGCGCGCTCGGGGCTTGGACCAGCAGCACGACCACCAGAGTGCCGGGCAGCTGCCGAAGGTGTTCGGCCACAACGGTTTCCGGCGTCCCACGGAACCCGGCGACGGAGTCGGCGACCCTGGTCGACACCGCGGCGGCGTCGACTTGGCTGTGGGTGAACAGGTCCAGTACGCCAAGCAGGGTCCACGCGGTGCCCGCGATGAGCACCAGGCCGATGGCGACGCGCACCGCCCGGGGGGAGGACAGGCCGCGCAGGGCCAGCAGCACCATGCCGAGCACGGCGTAGGCGGTGAGGATGTCGCCGTGGAACAGCAGCACGGCGTGGGCGACGCCGATCGCGGCCAGCCCGAGTTGCCTGCGGATGATCCTGGGCACGAACGCGACGTCCGCGCGGGCCGCCGAGTCGAGCTGGAGGGTGAAGCTGTAGCCGAAGAGGAAGGAGAACAGCAGGTAGAACTTGGTTTCGAACAGGGTCGAGACGATCAGCTGGATGACTGGATGGCCTGCCGGGTCGGCGATCCCGGAGGCGTAGTAGCCGGTGGCGAACGCCCAGACGTTGACGGCCAGGATGCCGAACAGGGCGAAGCCGCGCAGGGCGTCGACCCGCGCGATGCGGTGTGGTGCGGACATCTGCATGCCTCTTTCATAAACCGAGTAGTCGGTCTAATATTGGACGCGATGATCCTCCGCCGTCAACTCCCTGGTTGAATCACGACCGATGCGTACCGTGGACCCGGCCAAGCACGAGGCGCGCCGCCGCCAGATCCTGGCGGCCGCGACGCGGTGTTTCGCGCGCAAGGGTTTCGGTCAGACCCGCACCGCCGACATCTGCGCCGAGGCCGGGATGAGCTCGGGCAATCTGTTCCACTACTTCGAAAGCAAGCATGCGATCTTTGCGGCGATCGTCGAGCAGGACGGGATCGAGACCGACGCCCTGTTCGCCGAGCTGTCCACGATGGACCCGTGGGCGGCACTGACCGCGTTCTTCGACCTACTCGTCGACCTGGCCGACGACGAGTACGCCAAGCTCGCCCTGGAGATCTCCGCCGAGGCCAATCGAGACGAGCGGATCGCGGAGCTGGTCACGGCCAACGACAGGACACTGCGCGCCGGACTGGCCGCGCTGGTCGAGCGGGCCACCGCGGCGGGCCGCATCGAGCCCGGAGTGGACGCCGACACTGCCGCGACCTGGCTGACGGTGTTGGTGGACGGCCTGTTCAACCGGGTCGCGGTGGACCCATCGTTCGCACCGAAGCGCGAGCGCGAGACCCTGCGCCAAGTGGTCGCGAGGGTTCTTCAGGCGAATTAGGCCTGGCGGGTCTTCTAGCCTTCGGCGGCGAGCTGGCCGCAGGCGGCGGCGATTTCCTGGCCGCGGGTGTCACGCACGGTGCAGGCGACTCCGCCCGCGTTGACGCGGCGGACGAACTCGCGCTCGACCGGCTTCGGGGCCGCGTCCCACTTGGAGCCCGGGGTGGGGTTCAAGGGGATCACGTTGACGTGGACCAGCTGGCCCAGGTGCTTGCGCAAGCGCTTCGCCAGCAGGTCGGCGCGCCAGGGCTGGTCGTTGATGTCCTTGATCAGCGCGTATTCGATCGAGACGCGGCGGCCGGAGACGTCGGCGTAGTAGCGGGCCGCTTCCAGCACCTCGTCGACCGACCAGCGGTTGTTCACCGGGACCAGGGTGTCTCGCAGCTCGTCGTCCGGAGTGTGCAGGGACACCGCGAGGCGGACCTGCATCTTCTCGTCCGCCAGCTTGCGGATCGCGGGGGCCAGGCCGACCGTCGACACCGTCACCGACCGGTGCGAGATGCCCAGGCCCTCGGGGGCCGGGTCGCAGATGCGGTGCACGGCCTCGACGACGCGCTTGTAGTTGGCGAGGGGTTCGCCCATGCCCATGAAGACGATGTTGGACAGCCGTCCTGGTCCGCCGGGCAGCTCGCCGTCGCGCATGGCGGCGGCGCCCATGCGGACCTGGTCGACGATCTCCGCGGTCGACAGGTTGCGGGTCAGGCCCGCCTGGCCGGTGGCGCAGAACGGGCAGGCCATGCCGCAGCCCGCCTGGCTGGAGATGCACAGGGTGGCGCGGCCGGGGTAGCGCATGAGAACGCTCTCGATGAGCGTTCCGTCGTGGGCGCGCAGCAGGGTCTTGCGGGTGGTTCCCTCGTCGCAGGTGATCTTGCGGACGACGGTGAACAGGGTGGGCATCAGCTCGCCGACCAGCTTGTCGCGGCTGGTGGCGGGGATGTCGGTCATCGCGTCCGGGTCGACCGTGAGCCTGCCGAAGTAGTGGTTCGCCAGCTGGGTCGCGCGGAACGGCTTCTCCCCCAGCTCGGCCACGGCGGCACGGCGCTCGTCGGGGCTGAGGTCGACCAGGTGCCTCGGCGGAAGACCGCGACGAGGTGCGTCGAAAACAAGAGGGAGGGAAGTCATAACCCGCCCATTGTCTCATGCTGGACAGCCGCGTCCTCCCGACGGCTCGGCGCCCCGATATTCCTCGGTGGGGGCGCCTTGGGCGGCGCCCCCACGAGAAACATCACCAGCCGAGCGGGATCACCTCGGCCGCGGAGGTCCACGGACCCCGGTTGCCCGCCTCACTGAGTGCCCGCAGGCGCACATAGCGGGCCGGGGTGGGCCAGCAGCGGACGGTCTTCGACGTGGCGTCGTCGGCGAAGGTGCCTGCCGACACCGCGCTGCCCCAGGTAGTCCCGTCTGTGCTCGCGTACACCTCGTACCGGCCGATGCGGCCATTGGCGGCGCCGTCCTGGCGGGGCACGTAGGTCAGCCCCGTCAGCGTGCGGGACGTGCCCAGGTCCAGGACGATCTCGTGCGGCAGCGGGTCCGAGCCGCCGCTCCACTTGGTGTGCCAGATCGTGGTGGTCCTGCGGTCGACGGCGTTGGCGGCGGCTCCGTTCTCACCGACCGTCTCCTGGCTGGAGTACGACCGGACGACCGCCGACAGCGAGCCTGAGCCCATCACCGGGTCGCTGGTGGTTTCCGCGCCGGTCTCCATGTGCCCCGCGAAGCGCCGGGTGAAGCCGTCGGTGGTGTCGGCCGTGGCGGTCAGGTCGTACCAGCCGTTCATGCCGTTGCCGGTGCTGAACCAGTCCTCGGCGGTGGCCCCGGGGTTGACGACGTAGGTCCACGGCCCGCCGCCGCGGTTGTTCGTCCGGACGGTGACCACGCATGCCTTCGTGCCCGCGTTGGTCATGGTGAGGTAGACCCGCCCCTCGGCGGGCGAGTAGCGCAGGGTCACCTCCGGGTTGGCGTTGCCCGTGGTGGTCGCGGTGACCCGGTTCCCGGCGAAGCGGCGGATGAAGCCGTTGGGGCCGTGGACGTTCAGGTCGTAGCTGCCTGCCGGGGTGCCCGACTGCCAGTAGTCCGCCAGCGTCTTGCCCGCCTCGACGGTGTAGCGCCATGGTCCGTCGGTGCGGAAAGCGTTTGCGTAGACATAGAAGTGGGCGCCCGCGGTGCCGGTGTTGGCGAAGTCGATCCAGAACCTGTCGGCGGCGACCCGTCCGGAGGCGTTCAGGACGTAGGGCAGTGGCCGCGCGGTGCGCACGCCTGCCTCGTGGATCGGGAACGTCTGCACGGCGGGCGGCGCCGGGTTGGTGCCCTTGGGTCCGGAGGTGAGCACGGGCGCGGGCAACACCGGGTAGGTGGTGTTCGGCGCCGACGTGTCCAGAGTGGACGTCAGGTCACCGCAGACCGCGCGCCGCCACGGGGAGATGTTCGGCTCGTTGATCCCGGTCCACTTCTCCAGGAATCGCACGACCGAAGTGTGGTCGAAGACCTCCGAACACACCTTGCCGCCTCGGCTCCACGGCGAGATGACCATCATCGGCACCCGCATGCCCAGGCCGATCGGCTCGCTGCCGACAAGTTCGTCGGTGGTGGCCACGGTGCTGCGGCCATCGGCGTCGCCGACCGGCGGGGCGGGTGGCGGCATGTGGTCGAAGAACCCGCCTTCCTCGTCGTACATCAGCAGGAAGACCGTCTTGTTCCACACCTCCGGCTTCGACGCGATGGCGTCCAGGGTGCGCTTGACCAGGTCCGCCCCGGTGTTGGGCCCCCAGTACGGGTGCTCGGTCTGGTCCTCCGGCGCGACGATCCAGGACACCGCGGGCAGCTTGCCCGCGTCGATGTCGGCCTTGAATGTCGGCACGAGCTGGTGCGGTCGCACGCGGTGCAGGGCGCGGTCGTAGAGGCTCCGCTCGGCGGCGGTCAGCGTGTTCACGCCCAGAGCGAGGTCGGCGAGCAGCTTCTGCTGGTCGGTCGTCGAGGCCTTGGCCACGGCGTAGTAGAAGAACTCCAGCTTGGTGTATGGGTTGCCGTTGGCGTCCCTGGTCTTCGCCAATGCCTTGCGCCCGACGGCCATGAGGCTGATGAAGTAGTCCAGCGAGTTGTCACCGTAGTTGTCCCACTCCTGGTAGACCTTCCAGGTCTTCCCCGCCGCCTGCAGGCGCTCCGCGTAGGTGGTCCAGGAGTAGCCGATGTGGCTCGCGTTGTTCCAGGAGGCGTTGCCGGTGGCGCGGGTGGTGCCGTTCGGCTCGTACCCGATCTTTCCGGTGAACAGGTACATCCGGTTCGGGTTCGTCGGGCCCATTTCCGAGCAGTGGTAGGCGTCGCAGACGGTGAAGGCGTCGGCCAACTGGTGGTAGAACGGCAGCGCGGAACGGGTGTGGTAGGTCAGCGACAGGTTCCCCTTGTTCGCATACCACTGGTCGTGCCTGCCCTTGTTCCACGCGCCATGGCCGTCACCCCAGTTGTGGTTGACATCGGCCAGGAACTGATCGCCCACCTCGTAGGGCAGCAACTCACCGGTCCCTTTGGGCTGGTAGAAGACCGATTTGCCGTTGGGCAGCCGGATCGCGGCCGGGTCGGCGAATCCGCGCACACCCTTGAGCGTGCCCAGATAGTGGTCGAATGAGCGGTTCTCTTGCATGAAAATCACGACGTGCTCGATGACTTCGAGCCCGCCGGTGGGTGCTTCCGCGGCGAGCGCGACGCGCACGCTTTCCGGTAGCAACGCGAAAGCGGCCGCCGACCCGGCAGCCGCTTTCAACACGGTACGTCGCTTCATTTTCTCTCCTTGGCAGGGGCGGAGACAAACGCGATCTACTTCACGGCGCCCGCGGTCAGGCCCGAACGCCAGAAGCGCTGCAGCAGAATGAAAGCGATGATGAGCGGGATGACGGAGACCGCCGCACCGGTGACAGTCAGCCCGTAGTTCGACGTCGTGCGCAGGCTGTCCCAGTACGTGAGGCCGACGGTGATCGGCCACAGTTCGTCGTCCTGCAGCATCACCATCGGCAGCAGCAGGTTGTTCCAGATCTCGACGAGCTGGAAGAGGAACACCGTGACCAGCGCCGGGGACATGACTCGAAGCGACACGGTGAAGAAGATCCTCGTGTCGCTCGCGCCATCGATGCGGCCTGCCTCGATCAGCTCGTCGGGCACTGAGGCCGCGGCGTAAACGCGGCACAGGTAGACCCCGAACGGGGAAACGATACTGGGCAGGAAGACGGCCCAGAAAGTGTTCACCATGTCCAACTTGGCGAACATGAGGTAAAGCGGAAGTGCCAGCATCACCTTGGGCACCAGCACCGCGGCGATGATCACACCGAACACCGCTTCCTTGCCGCGGAACTGGTACTTGGCGAGGACGTACCCGGCCGCGGCGGAGATCAGCGTGCTCACGACGGCGCCGACACCCGCGTAGAGAATGGTGTTTCCCACCCAGGTGAGGAACACGCCGTCGTCGGCCTTGAACAGGTTCGTCAGGTTCGTCCACAGCTGGATGTCGGCGAACCAGAAACCGTTGGTGGAGAACAGCTGCCCGGTGCTCTTGGTGGACGAGACCAGCAGCCACCACAGGGGCAGCAGGAAGTACACACTCAGGACGAACAGGAACGCGGTACCGAGGACCTGTCCCTTGGTGAAAGTCTTGGCGCCCTTGCGCGTGGTGGTCGGGGTCGCCATCAGACTGCCTTCCTGCGGGCGAAGCGGAGGATCAGGAACGACACCAGGAACGTCCCCAGTGCGAGCACGACCGACACGGCCGCGGCGAAGTTGTAGTCGCTGTTCTCCAGACCGGCCGTCTGCGCGAGCATCAGCGGGGTGTACTTGGAGTCGATGGCGGGCGCGATGTGCTTGACGATGGCAGGCTCGTTGTAGAGCTGCAGGGTGCCGATCACCGACATCACGGCGGTCAACGTGATCGCGGGGCGCACCAGCGGAATCTTGATCCGCCAGGCGATCTGCCAGCCGGTGGCGCCGTCAAGGCGCGCGGCCTCGTAGATGTCCTCGGGCAGGGCTTGCAGCGCCGAGTAGATGATCAGCATGTTGTAGCCGGTCCACGCCCAGGTCACGATGTTGGCCAGCGACCACAGCACCGTGTCGCTGCCGGTGAAGTCGATGGACAGCCCCACCAGCGCGAACAGCTTCTGGTACGGGCTCGACCCCGGCGAGTAGAGGAACGACCAGAGCAGCGCGGACACCACGACCGGCAGCGCGAACGGGATGAAGTAGGCGATCCGGAAGAAACCGGGGAACTTGACCACAGTGGAATCGAGCAGCAGGGCCAACAACAGGGCCAGGCCCAGCATCACCGGGACCTGGACGGCGCCGAAGAGCAGCACCCGGCCGATGGCGCTGAGGAACGCGTCGTCGGAGAAGACCCTGGCGAAGTTGTCCAGGCCGGCGAACTCGGTGGTGCTCGGGCCAAGGCCCAGGCCGGACCGCTTGACCGTGTAGAGGCTCTCCACCATCGCGTAACCGATGGGCGCCAGGTACATGGCGACGAACAGCAGTCCGAAGGGGACCAGGAAGCCCACGACGAACTTCCGGTGCGACACCGGCTTACGCCGTTTCGCGCCTGCTGCCTTGACGGGCGTCGGGGGCGCGGCGGTGGCTTTCCGCGGGGCGACGGTGGGCACGGCGGACCTTCCTTTGTCCTTTGTCGAGAGTGGGCGGAATCCGCCCGGACGGCCCGCCCCCGCATCGGGCAGGCCGTCCGGGCGGCGCGGGATCACCCGCCCGCGACCGAGAGGCCCTTCTGCTTGATCGCGCCGACGGTCTTGTCCTGCACGGCCTTCAGCGCGTCGGGCAGGCTGCCCGTGCCGGTGACGGCCTTGCCCGCGGCGTCGCCGAAGTCGGTGCTGACCTGGGTCATCGTCGGGCCCCAGCGCCAGCCGGTGTCGGTGTTGTTGGCGGCTTCCTTGAAGGCGGCGCCGAGGTTCTGGCCGGAGAAGTACTCCGACGGGGCGTTGAGCTCGGGAAGGTCGAGCAGCGACTTGGCCGCCGGGTACAGGCCCGCCTTCTCGATCAGGATCTTGTAGGCGGCCGGGTCGGTGCTCATCCACACCGCGAAGTCCCACGCCTGCTTGGGGTCCTTGCAGCCCTTGAGCACCGCGGTGGACGAGCCGCCCGCGTTGCCCGCCTTCTTCTCGCCCGCGGTCCACTGCGGCATCGGGGCCACGCCCCACTTGCCCTTGCCGTCGGGGGCGTTGTCCTTGATCAGCGCGGACGCCCAGGAGGCACCGACGTAGCTGGCGACCTTGCCGCTGTTGACGTCGGCGTTCCACTCCTTGTCGAAGCCCGGCTCGGGCTTGACCAGCTTCTCGGCGAGCAGCCGCTGCCAGTACTCGGCGACCTTGGCGGTGTCGCCGCCGGCGACGTCGACCTTCCAGCTCTCACCCTGGGTGCCGAACCACTCGGCGCCGTTCTGCCAGGCGTAGCCGGCGAAGGTGTAGAGGTCGGCGCTGTCGAAGGAGGTGATGAAGTAGCTCGGGTCGGCGGCGTGGATCTTCTTGGCGGCCTGCTCGTACTCGTCCCAAGTGGTCGGGACCGCGACGCCGAACTTCTCGAAGACGTCCTTGCGGTAGTAGAGCACCATCGGGCCGGTGTCGACCGGGGCGGCGAAGACGGCCTTGCCCACCTGCACCTGGTTCCAGGTCCAGTCGACGAACTTGCCGCCGTCGCCCGCGGCGTGCGTGCCGACGTCGGCCAGGGCGCCCTCGACGACGAAGGTCGGCAGCGTCTCCAGCCCGACCTGGGCCAGGCACGGCGCGGAGCCGCCCTTCACCGCGTTGAGCATCTGCTGGTAGCCGCCCTTGGAGCCGGACGGCGTCTTGTTGAACTTGACCTTCACGTCGGTGTGCGTGGAGTTGAAGAGGTCGGCGGCTTCCTGGTAACCGGGCGCCCAGCCCCAGAACTCCACGGTGACGGGTCCTGCGGAGAGGGGGGCGTTGTCGGAGTCGGGCGAGCCCGCGCACGCGGTGACGCCGAGGGCGACCGACGCGGCGGCGGCCAGTGCCGCGAACCGCTTGGACACATCTGGGAACACGGGGAACCTCCGGGCGATCGGCGACGCTTGGCGCGCGAACCTGTTAGATATTGGAGGATTCTGAGCGTAATCGAACATCGAGTCAACAGTTTCGCGCAACATCCCGGTCACGGTCTCTTCATCGACCCCCAGAGACGGCGACGGACCCGCGGAAGTAGACCATTCCACGGGTCCGGAACCGGGCGCGTTATCCCCCGCACGGGTCAGACCTGGTGCACCGAGATGCCTGCCGACTGAAAGGCCGTGATCACGTCAGCGGGCGCGCCTGAGTCCGTGACCAGCGCGTTGATGCCGGAAAGCGGGCAGATGCGGGTGAAGGCGTGCCTGCCGAGCTTCGAGCTGTCGGCGACCACCACGACCTTGGTCGCCCGCTGGACCATCAATGCGTTGATGCTCGCCTCACCCTCGTGGTGGGCGTAGGCCCCGGTGTCCGGGTCGAAGGCGTCGACGCCGAGGAACAGGATGTCCAGTCCGATGTCACCGAGCACGCGGGTGGCGAGCGGGCCGGTCAGCTCGAAGGACTGCGGACGCGCCACACCCCCGGTGACGACCAGCTTGATGTTCTGCCGGACCGCGAGTTCATTGGCGATGTTGAGCGCGTTGGTCACCACGGTCAGCGTCCGGCCGTCGCTGGTGCGAGCGAGATCACCGCGGGTGGCGAGGGCGCGCGCGACCTCGGTCGTGGTCGTGCCGCCGTTGAGTCCGACCACGTCGCCCTGCGCGACCAAGGTGGCGGCGCAGTGCGCGATCTTGGATTTCTCCGGCGCGCGCCTGCCCGACTTGTAGCGCAGCGGCAGTTCGTAGCTCACGTTGTTGACCACGGCGCCGCCCCGCGTCCTGGTGAGCAGCTGCTGCTCGGCGAGGTGGTCGAGGTCGCGGCGAATGGTCGCCGCGGAGACGGTCAGCCCGGCCGCCAAGTCCTCGATCTCGACCCGGCCCCGCTGGCCGAGCAGCTCGAGCATCGCGCTCAGACGCTCATGCCGGTCCATGTCCACCTCCGTAGGTCGCGAGGGTGCGCGATCCATCCTGTTCGGTATCGGGCAGGCCCGCGCATGATTCCGCAGACACCCGACGGAGCACCAGGTTCTCATCACTGCACAAACATGCGCAAAACTGTTTGAAATGCGCACCTTTTGTGTAGGATCGAGCACGCACTCAGCAGTCAATCAGAGGAGGTCACGTGGGACTGTCCGCTTCCGCCGAGGAAACCAGCAGCCAGCCGGAGTGCTGGATCCGTGCCGCGGACGCCGTCGCGGAGTACCAGCCGGTGCTGCCGCGCGAGGGCGAGCGGGTGGCCGTGACCGGCTGTGGAACCTCCTGGTTCGTGGCGATGGCCTACGCCTCGCTGCGCGAGGGCGCGGGCCACGGCACCACCGACGCCTTCGCCGCCTCGGAGTTCCCGGTCGGCCGCACCGACTACGACCGGGTCATCGTGATCACCCGCTCGGGCACCACCACCGAGGTGCTGACCTTGCTGGAGGCCCTGCGCGGTCGCACGACCACGGTCGCGATCACGGCGACCGAGGGCTCGCCGGTCACGAAGGTGGCCGACCACGCGATCGAGCTGCCGTTCATCGACGAGCGCTCGGTCGTGCAGACCCGGTCCGCGACGTCGGTGCTCGCGCTGCTGCGCGCCTCCCTCGGCGAGGACCTGACCCAGGCCGTCGCCGACGCGCGCGAAGCGCTCACCCGACCGCTGGGCGACCTGCCCGCCGCCGACCAGATCACCTTCCTCGGCCAGGGCTGGACCATCGGCCTGGCGCACGAGGCCGCGCTCAAGCTGCGTGAGGCCGCGCAGCTGTGGACCGAGTCGTACCCGGCGATGGAGTACCGGCACGGTCCGGTCAGCATCGCCGAGCCCGGGAGGCTGACGTGGGTGTTCGGCCCGGCCCCCGAGGGCCTGCCCGAGGACGTCGCGGCGACCGGCGCCACCTTCGTCACCGACGACCTCGACCCGATGGCGCAGCTGGTGCTCGCGCACCGGCTCGCGCTCGCCATCGCCGAACGCAAGGGGCTCGACCCGGACAGCCCGCGCAACCTCACCCGGTCGGTGATCCTCGCCGCCACAGGCCAGTGAGCGCCGGTGCGGCTAGCGTCATTCCGGTGAGCTTGGTCGCCGCCGTCGACATCGGCGGCACAACCATCAAGGCGGCGCTGGTCGACGGCGACCTTCGGGTCCGCCACACCCTGCGCCGCCCGACCCCGTACGGCGCCGACGCCGTGCTCGACGCGGTCACCAAGGTGCTCGCGGAGCTGGATCAGCTGGCCGACGCCCCGGTCGCGGCGGCGGGTGTGGTGTTTCCCGGACTGGTCGACGAGACCGCGCGGATCGCCCGGTTCTCGGTGAACCTGGGCTGGCGCGACCTGGACCTCGCCGACCTCGCCGACCGCACCGGCAGGCCCACCGCCATCGGCCACGACGTGCGCGCCGGCGCCCTGGCCGAGTGGCGGCTCGGGGCCGCCAAGGGCTACCAGGACGTCGCCTTCGTCCCGGTCGGCACCGGCGTCTCCGCGGCGTTCATCGCCGACGGCGCGATGGTCGTCGCGGGCGGCTACGCCGGGGAGATCGGCCACCTGGTCGTCGAACCGGATGGCGAGCCGTGCCCCTGCGGGGGCCGCGGCTGCCTGGAGACAGTGGGGTCGGCGAGCGCGCTCGCCCGCCGCTACAGCGCCCTGACCGGCGAAGACGTGTCCGCCGCGCTGGAGGTCCTCGACCGGATGCGCGCCGGGGACGTGGTCGCCGCGCAGGTCTGGAACCAAGGTGTCGACGCCCTCGCCGACACCTTGGCCACCGTGGTGACCGTGCTCGCGCCGGAGGTCGTCGTCATCGGCGGCGGGCTTTCCGGCGCGGGCCCGGCCCTGTTCGACCCGCTGCGCGCGCGACTCGGCGCGCGGCTGACCTTCCAGCGCGTGCCCACGGTGGTCGCGGCCGCGCTCGGCGACCAGGCGGCCTGCCTCGGCGCCGCCCTGCTCGCCCTGGACCACCTGCAGACCCGGAGCGGTGAATGACGACCGAAGTGCTGAGCGGCGGGCGGATCCTCACCGCCACCGGTTGGCTGGACCGCGGCTGGATCGCGGTCCGGGAGGGGCGCGTGGAAGCGCTCGGCGACGGATCGCCGCCCCCGGGCGACACCATCGAACTCGGCGGCGACCCGGTGGTGCCGGGGTTCGTCGACCTGCACGTCCACGGCGGCGGCGGCGCGTCCTTCCAGGACCCCGCCCAAGCCCAGGCCGCCCGCGACTTCCACCTCGGCCACGGCACGACCACGATCCTGGCCAGCCTGGTGACCGCACCGATCGACGAGCTGGTCGCCGCGACGGCCGGGCTGGCTCCGCTCGCGCGCGCCGGGGTGATCGCGGGTATCCACCTGGAAGGCCCGTTCCTGGCCTCCTCCCATTGCGGCGCCCACGACCCGGCGCTGCTGATCGACCCTGATCCCGACCTGCTCGAAACGCTGCTCGACGCGGGTGCGGGCACCGTCCGGGTGGTCACGATCGCCCCCGAGCGGCCCGGCGCGATCGCCGCGATCGCGCTGCTCACCGCACGCGGTGTGGTGGCGGCGATCGGACACACGGGCGCGGACCTCGCGCGGACCCGGACCGCGATCGACGCGGGCGCCCGGCTCGCCACACACCTGTTCAACGGCATGCCCGCGATGGGCCACCGCGATCCCGGTCCCGTGCTCGCCCTCCTCGACGACGACCGGGTGACCGTCGAGCTGATCAACGACGGCGTCCATCTGCACCCGGACCTGGTCGCGCATGTGCTGCGCACCAAGAAGTCCACCGCGCTGATCACGGACGCGATCTCGGCGACCGGCATGGGCGACGGCGAGGTCCGGCTCTCCGGGCTCGATGTCCGGGTCGAGTCGGGCGTGGCCCGGCTGGCCAACGGCGGTTCCCTCGCGGGCAGCACCCTGACCATGGACGCCGCCGTGCGCAACGCGGTCGACTCCGGTATCCCGCTGGCCGACGCCGTGCGCGCCGCGAGCGCCACCCCGGCGGCGGTGCTCGGGCTCGACCGAATCGGCACTCTCGCCCCCGGCATGGACGCGGACCTGGTGGTGCTCGACGCCCGACTGGGGGTGCGCCGAGTGCTGGCCAAGGGAAGGTGGGTCCGGTGATCGTCACCGTCACCGCGAACGCCGCCCTCGACGTCACCTACGTGGTGCCCGCGCTACTGCCCAACGGCAGCCACCGGGTGACGTCGGTCAGCAGCCGGGCGGGCGGCAAGGGCATCAATGTGGCCCGAGTGCTTGCCCGCCAAGGTATCCCAGTGATCGCGACCGGGCTGGTGGGCGGTCCGACCGGCGGCCTGCTGGACCGCGACCTGGCCGCCGCGCACGTCGAGTTCCACCCGTTCGAGGTCGCCGCCGAGTCTCGGCGCACCGTCACTGTCGTCGCCGACGGCGACGCCACCGTCTTCAACGAGCCGGGCGAGACGGTCACCGCCGCCGAGTGGGCCGGTTTCCGCGGTCACTTCGCCGGACTGCTCGCCGACGCCCGGCTCGTGGTGCTCTCCGGCAGCCTGCCGCCGGGGCTGGGCGTCGACGCCTACGCCGACCTGGTCGGCATCGCCCGCGAGCACGGCTGCCGCACCATCCTCGACACCAGCGGCGACCCGCTGCTGGCGGGCATCGCGGCGGGCGCGGACGTGGTGAAGCCGAACGCGGTCGAGTTGTTCGAGGCCACCGGTGAATCCGACCCGGTGGCGGCCGCGCAGGCACTGCGGCGGGCGGGCGCGGGCGCGGTGGTGGCCTCGCTCGGCCCCGACGGGATGGTCGCGGTCACCGCCGACGGCTGCTGGCGGGCCCGGCCCGGGCGGCGGATCAGCGGCAACCCGACCGGGGCCGGTGACGCGGGCGTCGCGGCGCTCGCGGCGGGCCTGGTGGCCGGAAACCCTTGGCCGGACTTGATTCGCGAGGCGGTGGCGTGGTCCGCGGCGGCGGTCGCCGCGCCCCTCGCGGGAGATATCGACGAGGGCACGCGCGACGAGCTGCGTGCCGGGGTGAACGTGGAGGAACTCGATGCCGCTAGTCGGAACTGACCAGATCGTGGGGCCCGCCCGGGCGGCGGGCCGCGGGGTGGGCGCGTTCAACGTGATCCACCTGGAGCACGCCGAGGCGCTGGTCGAAGGCGCGTCCGCGGCGGGTGCGCCGGTGATTCTGCAGATCAGCGAGAACTGCGTGCGCTACCACGGCGCGCTGGAGCCGATCGGCGTCGCGACCCTCGCGGTGGCGCGGGCGGCGGACGTGCCGGTGGCCGTGCACCTCGACCACGCGGAGTCGGTGGACCTGGTCCACGAGGCGGTCCGGCTGGGCTTCTCGTCGGTCATGTACGACGGCTCCACTTTGGACTACGCGGCGAATGTGGCCCGCACCAAGGAGGTCGTCGAGCACTGCCACCGCCACGGGGTGTGGGTGGAGGCCGAACTGGGCGAGGTGGGCGGCAAGGACGGGGTACACGCGCCTGGGGTGCGGACGAATCCGGGCGAGGCGGTGGAGTTCGTCGAGGCGACCGGGGTCGACGCGCTGGCGGTCGCCGTCGGGTCGTCGCACGCGATGCTGACCAGGGACGCGTCTTTGGACTTCGCTCTGATCGCGGCCCTGCGGGAGGCGGTGCCGGTGCCGCTGGTGCTGCACGGTTCGTCCGGTGTCGCCGACCCGGATCTCGCCGAGGCCGTGCGCTCGGGGATGACGAAGGTCAACATCGCTACCCAGCTGAGCAAGGTCTTCACCGAGGCCGTGCGCGCCTACCTGGCCGAGCACACGACCACTGTGGACAGTCGGAAGTATGTCGCCGCGGGCCGTGCCGCGGTGGGCAAGGAAGCGGCGCGGCTGCTTGAGGTTCTCGCAGCACGCTGACCGCGCGATCCCGGCGGGTGCGGCCTCCTCGACCGCACCCGCCGGGCCCTGCGCGTGGGGGCGTCGCACGCGATGCCACCCCAGGGACTCCGCACCAGAGCAAGAAACAGCGCGGTCGCCCAAGATCCTCGGCACCCGCAGACAGCGCGATCCCGGCGGATGCGGCCTCCTCGACCGCACCCGCCGGGACCGGCTCACTCTCCGTCGAGCCGCAACCCGGACGCGGCGTCGAACACGTGTAGGCGCTCGACGTCGGGGACGAGAGTGATGCGTTCTCCGCGCATCGCGCGGGACATGCCTTCGGTCCGCACCGCGATCGGCTCGTGGTCGGGGGCGCCATCCGGGCGGCAGTAAAGGAATCCGTCGCTGCCGAGCTCCTCCACGACCTCGATGGTCACCGCCATCCCCCGCGAACCCTGGGCGCCGACGCGCCAGTTCTCCGGACGCACGCCGACGACCACCTCGGGGCTGGTCAGGTCGCGGAGCTGGGCACGGGACAGCGGCACCCGCTGCCCGCCGAACACCGCGTCGCCGTTGTCCACTGTGGCCGAGAGCAGGTTCATCGCGGGCGAGCCGATGAACCCGGCGACGAACAGGTTGGCGGGCCGGGAGAACAGGGCGATCGGGGTGTCGCACTGCTGCAGCTCCCCGTCCTTGAGCACCGCGACCCGGTCGCCCATCGTCATCGCCTCGACCTGGTCGTGGGTGACATAGAGGGTGGTGACGTCGAGCCGCCGCTGCAGGGTGGCGATCTGGGTGCGGGTCTGCACGCGCAGCTTGGCGTCGAGGTTCGACAGCGGCTCGTCCATCAGGAAGACCTGCGGCCTGCGCACGATCGCGCGGCCCATCGCGACCCGCTGGCGCTGACCGCCGGAGAGCTTGGCGGGCTTGCGGTCCAGGTACTTCTCCAGGTCGAGCAGCTTGGCCGCCTCCAGCACGCGGCGCTCCCGCTCGACCTTCTCCACCTTGCTGATGCGCAGGTGGAAGCCGATGTTCTCGGCCACGGTCATGTGCGGGTAGAGCGCGTAGCTCTGGAACACCATGGCGATGTCGCGGTCCTTCGGCGGCAGCGAGGTGACGTCGCGGTCGCCGATCCAGATCTCGCCGTCGTCCACCGGCTCCAGCCCGGCGAGCATCCGCAGGGTGGTCGACTTGCCACAGCCCGACGGACCGACCAGGACGAGCAGCTCCCCTTGTTCGATCTTCAGGTCGAGTTCCGCGAGGGCGGGACGCTCCACGCCGGGATAGCGGCGCGTGACACCGCGGTACGAAACACCGGCCATGAGGGGCTCCAAAGGTAAGAGTGCAAGAACATGCGAAATTCTATGGCGTTACAACCATAAGTCAACAGTTGTGAACAGCTTTGTGTACGCTGTCGCCAGTTCCCCGGTCCGGACGGAGGGTCGCCATGTCCTTCATCACCAGCGAGATCGCCAGCCAGCCCGAGTGCTGGAGCCGAGCGGTCGACTTGGCCGCCGATCTGGCGCGCGTGCTGCCGCAGTCCGGTGAGCGCGTCGCCGTGGTCGGCTGCGGCACCTCGCGGTTCATCGCGGAGTCCTACGCGGCTCTGCGCGAACAGCGCGGACACGGCCGGACCGACGCCTTCGCGGCGTCGGAGTTCCCGGAGGCCCGCACGTACGACACGGTCATCGCGCTGACCCGCTCGGGCGCGACCAGCGAGGTCGTCGACCTGCTGCGCGCTCTGCCACCCCGCACCCGGACGGTCGCGGTCACCGCGGATCCGGATTCGCCGGTGTCCCGCTTCGCCGACGACGTCATCCCGCTCGCCTTCGCCGACGAGCGCGCGCTGGTGCAGACCCGGTTCGCCACCACGACCCTGGCGCTGCTGCGGGCCGGGCTCGGCGAGGACCTCGGACCGGCCATCACGGACCTGAGCGAGGCGATCACGCTGCCGCTCCCGCCGGACGTCGTCCACGCCGCCCAGTTCACCTTCCTCGGTCGCGGCTGGACTGTCGGGCTCGCGCACGAGGCCGCGCTGAAGCTGCGCGAGGAGTCCGCGGCCTGGAGTGAGTCCTACCCGGCGATGGAGTACCGGCACGGCCCGATCAGCGTGACCGAACTCGGCCGCGTGGTCTGGATGATCGGCGAGCTTCCCGCCGGACTCGGCGACGAGATCACCGCCGCGGGCGGCACCCTGGTCACCTCGAACCTCGACCCGATGGCCGACCTGGTCCTCACCCAGCGGCTGGCCTCGGCGATCGCGGAGGTCCACGGGCTCGACCCGGACCACCCCCGCAACCTGACCAGGTCGGTCATCCTCCCGCAGCCCGTCTGACCGTTTAGGACACCCATGAGCGACTCCCCCCGGTTCGTTGTCGGCAGCAAGGACTTCCTGTTCGACGGCGAACCGATCCGACTGCTCTCCGGCGCCCTGCACTACTTCCGCGTGCACCCGGACCAGTGGGCCGACCGCCTCGCCGCCGCGCGGGCGATGGGGCTGAACACGGTGGAGACCTACCTGCCGTGGAACCTGCACGAGCCCGAGCCGGGCAGGCACGACTTCAGCGGCGGCCTCGACGTCGAGCGGTTCGTCGCCCTGGCCGAGGAAGCCGGGCTGTTCGTGCTGCTGCGGCCCGGCCCGTACATCTGCGCGGAGTGGGAACTCGGCGGTCTGCCCTGGTGGCTGCTGCGGGACCCGGACATGCGACTGCGCAGCTCCTACCAGCCGTTCCTCGACGCGGTCGACGCCTGGTTCGACGTGCTGATCCCCAAGCTGCTGCCGATGCTGACCACCCGCGGCGGGCCCGCGCTGATGGTGCAGGTGGAGAACGAGTTCGGCTCCTACGGCGCGGACCCCGACTACCTGACGCACCTTCGGGACGTCCTACTGCGCCGCGGTGTCGACGTGCCGCTGTTCACCTCGGACGGCCCGGAGGAGCACATGCTCACCAACGGCCTCGTCGACGGCGTGCTCGGCACCGTGAACTTCGGCTCGCGCGCGGAGGAGGCGTTCAAGGCGTTCCGCGGGCACCGACCCGACGGCCCGCTGATGTGCATGGAGTTCTGGTGCGGCTGGTTCGACCACTGGGGCGAGCGCCACCACGAGCGCGACCCGCTGGACGCGGGGGCGACCCTGGACGACATCCTGGCCGCGGGCGCGTCGGTGAACTTCTACATGTGGCACGGCGGCACCAACTTCGGCTACCTCAACGGCGCCAACCACGGTGCCGGGTTCGAGCCGACCATCACCTCCTACGACTACGACGCGCCGCTGAGCGAGTGGGGCGCGCCGACACCGAAGTTCGAGGCGTTCCGCGAGGTGATCGCCAAGCATCTGGGAGAACCCCTCACCGAGGACCCGCCCGCCGTGCGCCTGGCCGGATTCGGCGACGTGCGGCTCACCGAGAGCGCCGCCGTTCTGCGCAACCTGGTGTCGGTGGGCCGGTTCGACCAGCCGCCCACCGTCGAGGAAGCCGGGATCGGACACGGGTTCGCCGTCTACCGCGCGAGCCTTCCCGCTGGAGCGACGACCTTGCGGCTCCCCGTCGTGCACGACCGCGCGCAGGTGCTTGTGGACGGCGTGGAGGTCGGGGTGCTGGAGCGCGACGGCGAGGGCGACACGGTGGCACTGCCGCCGGGGGGCGCGCTGGTGGAGATCCTGCTGGAGAACCAGGGCCGGGTGAACTACGGCCCGCACCTGCACGACCGCAAGGGCCTGCTCGGCGGCGTGCTGGTCGACGGCGTCGCGCTGACCGGCTGGGAAGTCCTGCGCCTGACCGAGGTCGGCAAGATCCACTTTGGACAGCAGACCGGTGGGCCCGTGTACCGGCGCGGCGTGCTGCGGGTGGACGAGCCCGCGGACACCTTCGTCGACCTGCCCGGGTTCACCAAGGGCGTGGTGTGGGTCAACGGCTTCAACCTGGGCCGCTACTGGGACCGCGGCCCGCAGACCCGGCTCTACGTGCCGAAGCCGGTACTGGTCGAAGGAGCCAATGAGGTCGTGGTGCTGGACCTTCATCCCGGAGACAGCGACACTGTCCGCTTCATGGCCGAACCCGCGCTGGGCGAACCGGACGTCTTCCGGGGCTCACTGGGCTGATTTTCTGCGCGAAGTTGGTCTTGGTCGACTTAATTCGAGCACTTTTTTGCAGCCGAGCTCTTGACGTGGACAAAGTGAGTTAGAACACTAGCTGAACTAACTCTCCTACCCCCTGCAGGAGTGCGCATGCGTGCCCAAGTCCCGCTGACGCTTGCCTTGATAGCCGGTTCCTTATCCCTCCCCGTCGTGACCGCCGCCGCCGAGGGCGCGGCGGTCACCATCACCTCGCCCGCCCTGTCCGTCAGCGTCGACGACAGCTTCCCCCGCGTGATCAGCTACACCGACCGCACGAGCAGCGCCGTACTGCACGGCAACGAGGACGTCCTCACCCAGATCCGGGTCAACGGCATCACCTACACCCCGACCGTCACCTCGACCGTCGCGACCGACCGAGTCGACTACAAGCTCTCGTTCTCCGGCGTCACCATCGACGCCCGGCTCTCGGTGAGCGGGTCCGTCGTGCAGTTCGCGGTGACCGGCATCAGCGACACCGCCTCTCTGCGGGTGTCCACTTTGGCCATTCCGGGCCACAACCTGGTTTCCGTGCGCAGCAGCCAGACCGGCGCCGCGCTCGCCACGGCGCGGATGAACACCGCGACCACCGGCACCGGCGACACGTTCACCGCGATCACCTCGTCGACGCCCGCCGACACCGCGCCCACCGGGGCGATGTTCGCCGTGGCCAACACCTCGACGCTCGGCGCCGCGATCGTGTCGAACTCCTACTACGACAACCTTTCCGACACCGACCCCAACGCCGACGAGAACGGGCGGCTGCAGAAGCAGGTCGTGGCGAAGACGGGCTACCGCCGGGCCGGGCTGTGGAGCGGCGACTGGCTCTACCGGCCCGCGGGCGCGGCGCTGACCGACACCGAGCCGCTGCCCTACGCGAAGGTCGCGATCACCCGCGACCGCAACGGTGACAGCGTGGTCGACTGGCAGGACGCCGCCGTCGCCGCCCGCGACATCTGGACGGCGCCGCAGGGCTGGGAGCACACCGCGGACCGCGTGGTGCAGCGCATCCCGTTCAACTTCGCCTCCCAGGCCACGCACCCGTTCCCGCAGACCCTCGACGAGACCAAGCGGGTCGCCAGGGCCACCGACGGGCTCGGACAGTTCGTGCTGCTCAAGGGCTACGGCTCCGAAGGCCACGACTCCGCGCACATGGACTACGGCTACGTCGGCCCGAAGATGGGTGGCGCCGCCGAGTTGCGCGCGCTGACCGAAGCCGCCGAGGGCCTCAACGCCGACATCGGCGTGCACGTCAACGCCACCGAGGAGTACGCGGTGTCGAGCACGTTCAACCCGGCAATGCACGACGGCAGGCTGGGCTGGGACTGGCTGGACCAGTCGTACATGGTGGACACCCGCCGCGACGGCCAGTCCGGCGACCGGCTCGCCCGACTCAACCAGCTGAAGACCACCGTGCCCGGGCTGGACTTCCTCTACGTGGACGTCTGGTGGGAGGACGGCTACCTCTCCCGCAAGCTGGCGCGTGACATCAACGGGCTCGGCTGGCAGATGGCGACCGAGTTCCCGGACAAGCTGATCGACAACACCGTGTGGACGCACTGGTCGGCCGACGTGAACTACGGCGGCACCAACTACAAGGGGATCAACTCCCAGCTCGCCCGGTTCATCGGCAACCACACCCGCGACGACTGGATCGTCCGGCACCCGCTGCTCGGCGGCGCGGAACTCGAGGCGTACGAGGGCTGGCAGGGCAAGAAGGACTTCAACGCCTTCCTGCGCACCACTTTCGGGACGAACCTGCCAACGAAGTACCTGCAGAACGCGCCGATCACCAAGTGGACCACCGACACGGTGGCGCTGGCCAACGGCGTCAGCGTGACCAACGCGGGCGGCACGAAGGTCATCCGCGACAACGGCCGGGAAATGCTGCGCGGCAACGCCTATCTCCTCCCCCGCGACAACAAGCTCTACCACTGGAACGGCTCCGGCGGCAGCACGACGTGGACCCTGCCCGCGGGCTGGACCGCGCCGAAGCTCTACCAGCTCACCGACGGCGGGCGCGTGCTCGTCGGCGACCTGGCCGTCACCGGCGGGCAGGTCTCGCTGAACGCCTCCGCGAACACCGCCTACGTCGTCTACAACGGCGCGGCGCCTGCCCAGGGCGACGCGGGCTGGGGCCAGGGCACGCCGGTGAAGGACCCGGGCTTCTACGCCGGGAACCTGTCGGCGTGGTCGGTCACCGGGACGGGCGCCTCGGTCACCCGCAACGGATCCGGCCAGAACGAGCTGACCGTCGGGGCGAACGCCACGCCGACGGTGTCCCAGCAGCTCACCGGGCTGACCGCGGGCACGTACTCGGCGTCGGTGTGGGTATCGACTCCCGCGGGCCGCAAGGCCACGCTGAGCGTGACTCCCACCGGCGGGACAGCCGCGTCGGTGTACGCCGACTGGTCCGGGGTCACCCAGGCCGCGGGGGGCAGTGAGAAGAACGGCACGACGATGCAGCGGATGAAGGTCCTCTTCGACGTCCCCGCCGGGCAGACCACCGCCACCCTGGCGCTCTCGACCGCGACCGGCTCGGGCACCGTGATCTTCGACGACGTGCGCGTGGTCCGATCGGGACGCACGCCCTTGAACGGGCACTACTTCGTCGAGGACTTCGAGAACGTCGACGCGGGCTGGGGCCCGTTCGTGGTCGGCGGCGGTTCGCAGAACGACCCGCGCACCCACATCGCCCAGCGCAACGCGCCGTACACCCAGGCGGGCTGGAACGGCAAGCTGGTCGACGACGTGATCACCGGCGAGAACTCCCTGAAGGCGCACGAGGAACGGCAGCGGCTGATCTACCAGACGGTGCCGCAGACGCTGCGGTTCACCGAGGGCAGGCAGTACAAGGTGACGGCCAACTACCAGGCCGGGTTCGGCAACGAGTACGCCTTCGTCACCGGCTCGGGCGCCTCGGAGACCAGCTCCACGAACTTCGCCCAGGCGCGGACGACCACGGTGTTCAGCAAGACGTTCACCGCGGGCCCCAACGCCTGGATCGGTGTCCGCAAGCTGACCCCGGAGAACTCGAACAACGAGGCCGACCTGATCCTCGACGACCTGGTGGTCGACGACCTCGGCCCCGGCTCCGGCGGCGACGTAGTGCGGGTGCCGCAGTCCGGGATGTCGGTGTCCTATGTGGACTCGCAGGAGACCACGGGCGAGAACGGCGCCGCGGCGAACGTGTTGGACGGCAACTCGAGCACCATCTGGCACACCAAGTGGTCCGGTGGTTCGGACCCGATGCCGCACGAGATCCGGGTGGACCTCGGCGCGACCTACAACGTGTCCACTGTGTACTACCTGCCGCGACAGACCCAGAGCAACGGGCGGATCGCGAACTACGAGGTGTACACCTCGACCGACGGGGTGAACTGGGGAACGGCGGCGGCGACCGGCACGTTCCAGAACACCACGACGGAGCAGGCGGTCACCTTCACCGCCCGGCAGGCCCGGCACGTGCGGCTGCGCGCGCTGTCGGAGGTCGGCGGCAACCCGTGGACCGCGGTGGCCGAGCTGAACGTCGGATACAAGGCGGCGTCAAGGATCCCGCAGTCGGGGATCACGATCGAGTCGGTGTCCAGTGCGGACACCGCGACCAACGGCGGCGCCGCCAACGTGCTCGACGGCGTGGCGGACACGCTGTGGCACACCGCGTGGTCGCAGGTCGACCCGGACGCGGCGTACCCACACGAGCTCGTGCTCGACCTCGGCCGGTCGTACTCGGTGTCGTGCCTGCACCACCTGCCCAGGCAGAGTGGGGTCAACGGCAAAGTCGCGGGTTACGAGGTCTACGTTTCCGCGGACGGCACGACGTGGGGCACGGCGGTGAAGACCGGGACGTTCGCCAACACGACGGCCGAGTCCGATGCCTGCTTCACGGCGAAACCGGGGCGGTACGTCAAGTTCCGCGCCACCTCGGAGCAGGCGGGCGGGCCTTGGGCGTCGGTCGCCGAGCTGAACGTCACCGGGGTGTAGGAAAGTAGTGGGATCGACCAAGGGGGACCGGAAACGATGCGCATGACACGAGCGGACGTTCCGGTCCCCCTTGTCCGGTCCGGTGAGGTGGCCAGCCGCACCGCCATCCGCCGGGCCAACCTCGGGTTGGTACTGCGTGACCTCAACACCCACGGGTCGCGGTCGCAGACCCAGCTCGCGGAGGATCTGGGGCTGCCCAAGGCGACGGTGTCGACGCTGGTCAGCGAGCTGATCGAGCTCGACTTGGTCTATCAGACCGACGCCACGAGGGCCGGCGCGGTCGGCAGGCCCCGGCAGACAGTGGAGCTGCGCGGCACGGCCTTCTGCGGCCTGGGCGTGGAGATCGCCGCCACCGGCGCCCGCGCGGTCGCGCTCGACCTGCGCGACGACGTCCTGCACGACCACGCCATCGCCTTCGACCGGGCCGACCCCGACACCGTGCTCGCCGCCGTCGCGGGACTCATCGACGACGCCCTCACGGTCCTGGGCGCGGCGGGCAGCCAGGTCCTCGGCGTCACCATCGCCGCGCCGGGCCAGATGGACCGCGACACGGGCGTGATCCGCTTCGCCGCCCCACTCGGCTGGTCGGAGGTGGCCCTGGTCGCCGGACTGACCGAGCGGCTGCCCGCGAACATCCCCCCGATACTCATCGACAACGACGCCCGGCTCGGCGCGGTCGCCGAGTACGCCGTGGCCCGCGCCGAGGGCATCCACGACCTGCTCTACGTGACCGGCGGACTGGGAGTGGGCGCCGGAATCCTGGTCGACGGGCAGATCCTGCGCGGCGCCATGGGCTTCGCGGGCGAGATCGGCCACCTGCCGCTGGGCAATCCCGACCTCGCCTGCCCGTGCGGACGCAACGGGTGCGTGGAGGCCACCGTCGCGGTGACGGCGTTTCTCGACGCCGTGGCCGACCCACCGCACGACTTGCGTGACCTCGAGCAGCTGATGACCGACCTGCGAGCTCGCGCCGACGCGGGCGACCCCGCTGTCCTGGCCGCGCTGGGGATGGTCGGGCAGGGCCTAGGCGTCGTCGTGGGCATGCTGATCGACGTGCTCAGCCCCCGAGCGGTAATCCTCGGCGGCTACTTCTCCTACTTCGGCGACCACCTCCTCACCCACGTCCGTGGTGCGGTGGAGGCGCGGGCCATCGCGGGCCAGGCGGGCGGCTGCGAGATCAGGACCTCCGGCTTCGGCTTCACCGGCCCCGCTCGAGGAGCCGCCCACACCGCACTGGAAGCCGTCTTCACGGACCCAGTCGCCTGCATGGAGCGCCTGAGCAAGTAGTCCTCATCCGCTCTTAACCCCCATGACAACAGCTACCTAAGGGGACCGTGACGCCAGACGACCCCGGCTACAACGCGACCGCGGGTGACCCGCGTCAGGACCAGGCTCAAAATTCCGGGGTGGCGGACTAGCACTTCGACCCGGAGGCCGAGATGACCCCGCCGTTCCCCCCATTTCCCCCGTTCCCGCCCGGGTTCGGCGGACACGGTCCGGGCGGACGCGGACGTCGCGGCCCGGGTGGGCGCCAGCGCCGCGGCGACGTCCGCGCGGCCCTGCTGACGCTGCTCAAAGACCGGCCGATGCACGGCTACGAGATGATTCAGGAGATCGCCCAGCGCACCGGCGGCTTCTGGAAGCCGAGCCCGGGCTCGGTCTACCCCACGCTGCAGTTGCTCGCCGATGAAGGCCTGGTCCGCGCGGCGGACGGGGACGGCGGCAAGCGCCTGTTCGAGCTGACCGAGGACGGGACCGCCGCCGTCGAGCAGTTCGGCGATACCGCGCCGTGGGATCACGTCACCGCGGGAGTCGACCCGGCCGAGGTCAGCCTGCGTGGCGCCATGGGCCAGTTCAGCGCGGCCGTCATCGGGGTCTCCCAGGCCGCGAACGCCCGGCAGAAGGCCAAGGCGATCGAGATCATCAACGAGGCTCGGCGCCAGCTCTACGCGGTCCTCGGCGAAGAGGACTAAGACAAGATCAGGCCGGTGGGCTTGCGCCGGATCAGGACCCGGTAGCCCACGGTGAACTCGAGTCCCGGCACCTCCGCGAGCGCGCGCGCCGCCACGGCCGCCGAGAACTCGATCCGCAGGACGGCCGCCATGCTCTCCCGGTCGGCGAAGCGCCACACCGTGGAGACCCGGTGGCGGGTGAACCCTTTGAGGTCGAAGAACTTGTCGACCTCCGCCGGGTCGTAATCCGGCAGGTCGGCCCGCATCCACCGGCCGTACGGCGGGCGCGCCGCGTCGAGATCGACGATCACCAGCGTGCCGCCGGGCCGCAGCACGCGGTCGGCCTCACGCAGTCCCGGGTCGCAGCCGGGGCCGAAGAAATACGCCGTTCTGGCGTGCACCACATCGAACGTCGCGTCGCCGACCGGCAGCTCCTGCGCCGACCCCGGCGCCACCGTGATCCCGGGCATCTTCGCGATCCGGGCACGGGCCCGCTCGACGAGCGGCGGATGTGGCTCGACCCCGAGCACCGATCGGGCCGCCGAGGCGAATCGCGGCAGGTGGAAGCCGTCGCCGCAGCCCACGTCCAGGACGTCGCCCGACCAGTCGCACAGGTCGCCGAGGAGTCGCCACAGCGTGCCCTCGGCGTCCTGGGCGCGGTTCTCGGTCTCGTAAACCTCGGGCCAATGCCAGATGTTGGGGCTCGGCACGATCTCCGACGCGCGCAACGACGTGATCAACCGTGCCCTAGCGCGCGCGACCATCCCCATACCACCCACATAAGCACAAATCAGGCGGGGACGAACAGGCGAAGCAGAAGCCAGGAGACAACAGCCGACGGAAGCAGCGAATCCATCCGGTCCATCAGGCCACCGTGCCCCGGCAGCAGCGTGCCCATGTCCTTCACGCCAAGATCGCGCTTGATCACCGATTCCACCAGGTCACCCAAGGTGGCGGTGGCGACGATGGCGATACCGAACAGCACGCCCTCCCAGACCTCGCCGCCCAGCATGAAGTGGACGGTGAGCGCACCCGCGACGACACCGGCGACCACCGAACCGCAGAAGCCCTCCCAGGACTTCTTCGGGCTGATCACCGGCGCCATCGGGTGCTTGCCGAACAGCACACCGGCGACGTACCCGCCGGTGTCGGAGCTGACCACGAGGATCATGAAGCAGAGCACCCGGGCCGCGCCGTCGGCGGGGACCACGAGCATCGCCGCGAAAGCGGCGAACAGCGGCACGTAGGCCGCGGTGAAGATTGACGCGCTCGCGTCACGCAGGTAGCCCTCGACACCACCGCGCAACCGCCACAGCAGACACGCCAGGATCGTCACCACGAACCCGGTGAGCAGGCCGTCGCGACCGAGTGGCCACGACAGCCACACCATCGCCTGGCCACCGATCAGCACCGGCCACAGCGCCACGTCGATCCCCGCGCCGCGCTTGAGCGCGCCCACGAGTTCCCACGTCGCCACCGCGACCGCGATCGCCACGATCCCGATGAACACATGCCGGACCGTGAGCAGGGCGAGCAGCACAGCCCCGCCGAGCACCACGCCGACACCGATCGCCGCGGGCAGGTTGCGGCCCGCGCGCGAGACGTTCGGCGCGGGAAGATCCGCGCTTCCGGCTGTCACCGGGTGGTCCCTAGATTCATGCTCCAGCTCCCCGACGGGCCCGGCCACCATCTCCGCGTACTCCTTGCCAGCTGTTCGAGGTCAGACCTCGAGCAGCTCGGCTTCCTTGTGCTTGACGATCTCGTCGACCTGGTGGACGTACTTGTCGGTCAGGTTCTGCAGTTCCTTCTCGGCGCGGACCACGTCATCCTCACCCGACTCGCCGTCCTTCACCAGCCGGTCGAGTTCTTCCTTGGCCTTGCGGCGGACGCTGCGGATCGAGATCTTGGCGTCCTCACCCTTGGTCTTGGCGACCTTCACCATCTCCTTGCGGCGCTCCTCGGAGAGCTGCGGGATGACGATGCGGATGATGCTGCCGTCGTTGCTCGGGTTGACGCCCAGGTCGGAGTCCCGGATCGCCTTCTCGATGGCGTTGAGCTGGGTGGCGTCGTACGGCTTCACGACCGCCATCCGCGCCTCGGGGACCGCGACGCTCGCCAGCTGGTTGAGCGGGGTCATCGAGCCGTAGTACTCGACGTGGATGCGAGAGAACATCGACGGCGTCGCGCGACCGGTGCGGACGGAGTTCATGTCCTCCTTGGCCACCGACACGGCCTTTTCCATCTTCTCCTCGGCGTCGAGGAGTGTCTCGTCGATCAAGGGGGCGCTCCTTAAATGCAGTGGGTCACGCTGACTTCGCGGGCGTACTGACCAGCGTGCCGATCCTCTCACCACGCACAGCGCGGGCGATGTTCCCCTCCGTCAGAAGGTTGAACACGATGATCGGCATGTTGTTGTCCATGCAAAGGCTGAACGCGGTCGCGTCGGCGACCTTGAGTCCACGCTCCAGCACCTCGCGGTGGGTGATGTCGGTGAACATCTTCGCGTTCGGGTCGAGCTTCGGGTCCGCGTCGTAGACACCGTCGACGGCCTTGGCCATCAGCACCGCGTCGCAGCCGATCTCCAGGGCGCGCTGCGCGGCGGCGGTGTCGGTGGAGAAGTACGGCATGCCGACCCCGCAGCCGAAGATGACCACGCGGCCCTTCTCCAGGTGCCGCTCGGCGCGGCGCGGGATGTAGGGCTCGGCGACCTGGCCCATGGTGATGGCCGTCTGGACGCGGGTGTCGATGCCTTCCTTCTCCAGGAAGTCCTGCAGGGCGAGGCAGTTCATGACGGTGCCCAGCATCGCCATGTAGTCGGCCCGGTCGCGGTCCATCCCGCGCTGGCTCAGCTCCGCGCCGCGGAAGAAGTTGCCACCGCCGATGACGATGGAGGTCTGCACGCCGCCGCGGACGACGTCGGCGATCTGCCGGGCCACCGCGTAGACGACGTCCGGGTCGACACCGACCTCGCCGCCGCCGAACATCTCGCCGCCCAGCTTGAGCAGGACTCGGCGGAAGCTGCCGTTCTGAGTCACGTAAGACCCCTCCTCGTGACTATGCCCCGCCCTCGGTCGGTACCGGGGACGGGGCATAACCCTAGTCACTGTGTTGCTGTTAGGGCCCGCTTAGGCCCTGTGTCAGGCCTGGCCGACCTCGAAGCGCGCGAAGCGGCTCACGGTCACGCCCGCCTCGTCGAGGATGGCCTTGACCGACTTCTTGGAGTCGACGACCGAGGACTGCTCGGTCAGCACGACGTCCTTGAAGAAGCCGTTGACCCGGCCTTCGACGATCTTCGGCAGCGCGGCCTCGGGCTTGCCCTCTTCGCGGGCGGTCTCCTCGGCGATGCGGCGCTCGGTCGCGACGACGTCGGCGGGCACCTCGTCACGGGTGACGTAGCGCGGCTTCATCGCGGCGATCTGCATGGCGACCGAACGGGCCACCTCTTCACCGTCGCCGGAGTACTCGACCAGCACGCCCACGGCGGGCGGCAGGTCGGAGGCGCGGCGGTGCAGGTAGGTGGTCGCGGGGCCGTCGAAGACGACGACGCGGCGGAGCTCGAGCTTCTCGCCGATCTTGGCCGAGAGGTTGTGCACGGCGTCGCCCACGGTGCCGCCATCGAGCTCGGCGGCCTTGAGGGTGTCGACGTCGGTGGCCTTGGTGTCGCGGGCGACGGCGACGATCTTGTTCGCCAGCGCCTGGAACTCCTCGTTCTTGGCGACGAAGTCGGTCTCGCAGTTCAGCTCGACCATGACACCGCCGTCGGCGGCGACGAGGCCCTGGGCGGTGGCGCGCTCGGCGCGCTTGCCCACGTCCTTGGCGCCCTTGATGCGCAGGATCTCAACGGCCTTCTCGAAGTCGCCGTCGGTCTCGGTCAGCGCCTTCTTGCAGTCCATCATTCCGGCGCCGGTGAGGTCCCGGAGCTTCTTGACGTCGGCCGCGGTGAAGTTCGACATCGTGCGTTTTCCGTCCTTCTTCGGTTACGCGCGTTCGCTTAGTTTGTGGCGCGATGGCCGCCCCGGACCGTGTGGTCCAGGGCGGCCACCGCGAGCCGAGATCAGGACTCGGCGGGGGTTTCGGTCGCGGCCTCGACCGCGGCGACGGCCTGCTCGCCATCGGCGGCGGCGGTCTCGGCACCCTTGAGCAGCTCCTGCTCCCACTCGGCCAGCGGCTCGGTGGCAGCACCCGCTTCCGGCTTGTCGGCGCCGTTGCGGGCACCCGAGCGCGCGATGAGACCGGCGGCGGCGGCCTCGGCCACCACCTTGGTCAGCAGCGCGGCGGAGCGGATCGCGTCGTCGTTACCCGGAATCGGGTAGTCGACCTCGTCCGGGTCGCAGTTGGTGTCGAGGATCGCCACGATCGGGATGTGCAGCTTGCGCGCCTCGCCGACCGCGATGTGCTCCTTCTTGGTGTCCACGATCCAGATGGCGCTGGGAACGCGCGCCATGTCGCGGATACCGCCGAGGGTGCGGTCGAGCTTGTCCTTCTCGCGGGTCAGCATCAGGATCTCTTTCTTGGTGAGACCCTGGAAGCCACCGGTCTGCTCCATCGACTCCAGCTCCTTGAGGCGCTGAAGACGCTTGTGCACGGTGGAGAAGTTGGTGAGCATGCCGCCCAGCCAGCGCTGGTTCACGTAGGGCATGCCGACGCGCAGCGCCTCGTTGGCGATGGCTTCCTGCGCCTGCTTCTTCGTGCCGACGAAAAGGATCGAGCCGCCGTGGGCGACAGTCTCCTTGACGAACTCGTAGGCGCGGTCGATGTAGGTCAGGGTCTGCCGCAGGTCGATGATGTAGATACCGTTGCGGTCAGTCAGGATGTAGCGCTTCATCTTCGGGTTCCAGCGGCGGGTCTGGTGCCCGAAGTGCACGCCGGAATCCAGCAGTTGCCTCATGGTGACGACGGCCATGGCCGGGTTCGCACCTCTTCATTTCGGGCGCGCCCGGCGGTTGGGCCGTGGCGCGCGTACTCGGTTGTCGCCGCAAGTCGGTGACCTGCAGGCCCTGGTGCCGTGCGGGCGGCCGAACCCGCTGGTGAGAACGGGACCGTCGATCGCCCTTTATGCCGCGGCTGCCACTGTCGGTGGCCGCGAACGCGCACTGGCACGCGAAGTCGCCTCATGTCGCCACGAGACGCGGATCGAAGTGTACGCCGGTCAGGGTCGGAATCGAGAATCGGAGCCCGCGGTTATCCACAGGGCCCGGATTCATCCACAGATCTGATCACGCCCTGGTGCCGCTGGATGGGCCCCGGCAGGCTTGTCGTATGCCCCTTCACCAGCGCGAACACCGCCGCCACCGCCACCGTGTGGTGATCTTCGCGGCGCTTCTGGGGGTGGTGGTGGGGGTGACGTCGGGGGCTGTGGCGGCGGGCTGGTTGTGGCAGGCGGGCGCGGGCCTGACCACCGGTCCTGAAGCCACCAGCTCCGCCGAAGTCGCCTGGGTCGGCCCGATCGGCGCAACCCCCGTTCATCGGGCCGTGCCGGGAGGCCCGAGCGATCCGACCCGACCACGCGGCAACGCCCTCACCCCGCCGGACCGCCCCACACCACCAGCCGACCCACCCAATGGCGGTCCCCCACCGGCGGACCTGCCCGATCACCGCCCCCCACGACCGGTTGATCCTGCGGACCACCACCTCGCACTACAGGCGGACCTGCCCGTTCACCGCCCCACACCACCAGCCGACCCTGCGAACCACCGCCTCGCACCACAGACGGACCCACCGCACCACCGACCCCCACGACCGGTCGGTCCTGCGGATCACCGCACCCTCCCGCCCGGTGTGGCCCACGGTGACGGCTCTTCCAATCCCGCCGGGCCGCCCGGCCGAGGCCGGGCCGCGGAGCCGGAGCCCTGGAAGCCGGAGCCGGGTCCGGGGCCTGAGCCTGGGCCTGGGCGTGGGCCTGGGCCTGGGCCTGAGCCGCCAGATGATGGCCGCTTCTCCTGGCCGCTTCCTCCACCCCACGAAATCGTGCGGCCGTTCCAAGCCCCATCGAGCCCCTATGGGCCCGGTCACCGCGGTGTCGACCTGGCGGCCGCGCCTGGGACGCCGGTCCTCGCCGCGGGCGACGGTGTGGTGGCGTTCGCCGGGCGGGTGGTCGACCGCGAGGTCATCGCCATCGACCACGACGCCGGTCTGCGCACCGCGTACGAACCGGTGGTGCCGTCGGTGGTGGCCGGGGCGCGGGTTCGCCGTGGCGAGCGGATCGGGGTGCTCGCCCCCGGCCACCCAGGGTGCCCCGCCGCCGCGTGCCTGCACTGGAGCGTGCGGCGCGACGGGATTTACCTGGAGCCCCTGTGGCTCATCCGCCCGCCGAGGGTGCGACTGCTCCCCGTGGAACCCGGCTGGGAGTCCGGTGCCTCAGACTTCCGCGACCTCGAGGAGTTTCGCGCGGAGGCGGAGGACGGCGCGGGTGTGCAGCTGGCAGACCCGCGACTCGGTGACGCCGAGGACGCGGCCGATCTCGGCGAGGGTGAGGTTCTCGAAGTAGTACAGGGTGACCACGACCCGGTCGCGCTCGGCGAGCCTGCCGATGGCCTCGGCGAGCTGGCGGCGGTTGTCCTGGTCGACGAGCAGCGCCACCGGGTCCTCGGCGGTCTCGTCCTCGAGCGTGTCGGCCAGCGAGGTCGATCCCCGCCCGGCGGCTGCGAGTTCGTCGAGCGCGACGACGCTGGTCAGCTGGAGTTGGGCGTAGACGTCGCGCAGTTCGCCGACTGTCAGGCCCAGTTCGCCCGCGAGCTCGGCGTCGTTCGGGGTGCGCTGGAGTTTGGCGCCGAGGCGTTCGATGCCGCGTTCGACCTCTCGGGCGCGGCCGCGGACGGTGCGCGGCACCCAGTCCTGGGCGCGCAGGTCGTCGAGGATCGCGCCGCGGATGCGCTGCATGGCGTAGGTCTCGAACTTGAGGCCGCGCTCCGGCTCGAACTTCTCGATGGCGTCGACCAGGCCGAAGATCCCGGACTGGATCAGGTCCGACACGTCGACGTGCGAGGGCAGGCCGGTGCCCACCCGTCCCGCCACGTACTTGACGAGCGGTGCGTAGTGCAGGACGAGCCGGTCCCTGAGCCCGTGCGCGCGCTGCTCGCCGAACTTGCGCCACAGGGCGACGATGCCCGCTTCGACGTCGTCGGCGGTGCGTTGGTCTCCGGGCAGCACGCCGGAGGTCTCGCCGGTCCCGAAGGAGACGGCGGTGCCGTTCACCGGGGGTCTCGATTCCGGGGACGGGGCCACCGGTGTCCGAGAACCTTCCCCGGTGTCACCGGGAACGGGGATGGGTTCGGTCATGGATCGCCTTCAGCCGTTCGACGGTCACGTGGGTGTAGAGCTGGGTCGTCGAGAGCGTAGCGTGACCAAGTAGCTCCTGGACGCTACGAAGGTCAGCACCCCCTTCGAGCAGGTGCGTAGCCGCGGAGTGACGAAGGCCGTGCGGGCCCATGTCCGGGGCGCCCGACACCGCCCCCAAAGCGTCGTGCACGATTCGCCGCACACTGGCTGGTTGCAGCCGTCCCCCACGGGTACCGAGCCACAGTGCCGGCGGGGAATCGTCGCGTGCAAGTGCCCGCCGACCCCGGTCAAGCCAGGTCGACACCGCGGCGGCGGCCGGAACCCCGAACGGGACCGTCCGCTCCTTGCCGCCCTTGCCCATCACCCTGAGTACCCGCGACCCCGAATCGACGTCGTCGATGTCGAGCCCGCAGAGTTCCGATACCCGGATGCCGGTGGCGTACAGCAACTCCAACAGCGCGTGATCACGCAGTGCCACCGGATCCAACTGCGCCGCGCCCGCCGCCGAGACCCGCATCAACTCCGACGCCTGGTCCTGCCGCAACACCGACGGCAGCGTCCGGTGCCGCACCGGAGCCACCAACCGCGACCCGGGATCGACGTCGAGGTGCTCGCGCCGTAGCGCCCATGCGGTGAACGTCCGCGCCGAGGCCGACCGCCTGGCCATGGTCGTCCGACTGGCACCGGCCCCCAACTGCGCCGCGAGCCACCCACGCAGCCCTTCAAGATCAAGCCCGACGCCGCGCAGTCCCGCCCCTGGCTGGATGGGGTGGTCGGTATGCCGCTCGGCGTCAGCGTTGTCGGCCTCGGTTCCGGACTCGGACTCCGCATCGGAGCTGTCGAGGAGGCCGTGGAGGTGACCGAGCAACGAGACCGCGTCGCCGACGTAAGCGCGGACCGTGTGCGGGGACAGGCCCCTTTCCAGGGCCAAATGGCGTTCGTAGTCGGCCAAAACCGTGCGGACCTCGCCCGGCAGCGCGGATCGGACCCGGTGGAGGTCGACCCGGCTTGATCCGGTGGAGGCGCGAGGCACCCCCTGACGCTGCGCCATGGCGGGGCCCGGGTCAAGCATCGCCACGCGGTCATGATCGAAGTCGGCACCACCCTTCTTCGCCGCGCGCGGCGAGTCCGGTGAGTTCCAACTCCGGCAGCAACGCTCTGACCCGCGACAACGGCACTCCCGACGCCGACGAGACCTGTTCGGGACTGAGCCCGCCCCGAGTTTTCAGTGCTTCGTGCACACGGAGAGCCTGATCACCCAACCCGTCGGTCGACCGCTTCGGCTTCTCCCGGGGCGTGACGAGGTCCGCGCCGACCTGCCCGACCGCCTCCAGGATCTCCGGCACCGAGCACACCACGGTCGCCGCCCCGAGCCGCAGGAGTTCGTGGCAGCCCAGCGACATCGCCGAGCCGATCGGGCCGGGCACCGCCAGCACGACCTTGCCCAGCGCCGCCGCCGTCGACGCCGTGTTCCGGGCGCCGCTGCGCACGCCCGCCTCGACGACGACCGTGCCCGCGCTGAGTGCGGCGATCAGCCGGTTGCGCACCAGGAACCGGTGTTTCGCCGGTGGCGTGCCCGGCGGGTACTCGCTGATCACCGCGCCGGTGTCGGCGATCCGGTCGAGCAGCCGGGAATGCGCCGCCGGGTACCGGACGTCGACTCCACAGCCGAGCACGGCGACGGTCGTGCCTTCGGCGCCGAGCGCGCCGCGGTGGGCGGCGCCGTCGATGCCGTACGCGGCGCCGGAGACGACTGTCGCGCCCGCCTCGGCGAGGCCGTAGCCGAATTCGGAGGCGACGTGTTCGCCGTAGCTCGTCGCGGCCCGGGCCCCGATGACGGAGACGGCACGCTGGAGCCCGTCGTCGAGTGCGACCGGGCCGCGCACCCACAGCGCGAGCGGCGGCCCGGCCCAGCGCAGACCGCGCCCGCACGCGTTGTGCAGGGCGAGCAGCGGCCAGCCGGGCCACTCGTCGTCCTCCGGGATGACCAGCCGCGCACCGGCCGCCGCCGCGTTCTCAAGGTCGGCCTCGACGTGGTCACGCGCGCTGCGGGCCGAGGTCTCGTCCCGAACCGGGTCCGGCACCTCCCCCGCCTTGACCCGCGCGGCGGCCTCCACCGGGCCGAGCGCCTCGACGAACATCGACAGCGCGGGCGCGGGCGGCTCGGCCACGCCCAGGAGGTAGGCGCGAGCGGCGCGAATAGGGTCGATCGTCATATCCATCCCCCAAACTCGCTTGTGGCCAAAGGGAATCGGCTCGATTGCTCGTCATGGTCCTTCGTAGGCAAGCTGTTCATCAGTGTTCCTTTGTGAAGTCGTTTTATGGCAAGGAGTTCACGCCGACCGGCGATCGCGGAACTCAAGTGCGGCCGCGACGTGGTCCGGGCTGGGCGTTGCCGACTCCGCCAGGTCGGCGAGAGTCCAGGCGATGCGCAGGCAGCGGTCGGCGCCCCGCGCGGTGAGGGCGCCGGTGTTGAGGCTGCGGTCGAGCAGGGCGGTGGTGTCGCGGGGTAAGGCGAATTCCCGGCGAAGGATCGGGCCGGGTGCTTCGGAGTTGGTCCGCCAGCCGTAGGCGGACCACCGGTGCGCCGCCCGGTCGCGGGCCTGCTCGACCCGCTCGCGGACCGTGGCGGTGGACTCCGGGTCGGCGTCACCGGCTCGCGACATCGCGGTGATCGGCCGCATCCGCACCCGCAGGTCGACGCGGTCGAGCAGCGGCCCGGAAAGCCTTGCCAGATAACGACGTCGGGCGTGTGGGGCGCAGACGCAGTCCGCTTCCCGCGACGGCGCGCAGGGGCAGGGATTGGTGGCCAGCACCAGCTGGAACGCGGCCGGATAGCGGACGACACCGTCGCGCCGGGCCAGGCGGATCTCGCCTTCCTCCAGCGCGGTCCGCAGCGCTTCGAGCCGGTTCGGGGCGAACTCGCAGGCTTCATCCAGGAAGAGGATTCCCCTGTGCGCCTTGCTGATCGCACCCGGCTTGGCCAGGCCCACGCCACCGCCGACGAGCGCGGGCACGGACGTCGTGTGGTGCGGCGCGATGAACGGCGGAAGGGTGATCAGCGGTGACTCCGCGGCCAGGTCGCCGGAGACGGAGTGGATGGCGGTGACTTCAAGGGCTTGCTCCCGGGCCAGTGGGGGCAGCAGACCTGGGAGTCGTTTGGCGAGCATGGTCTTGCCCGTGCCGGGTGGTCCGGCGAGCAGCAGGTTGTGCCCACCGGCCGCCGCGACCTCGAGAGCCCACCGGGCCTCGGGCTGGCCGAGCACGTCGGCGAGATCCGGCGGCGCGGCCCCGGTGTCGGCGGTGAGCGGCTCGGGCCGGGCCAGCTCACCCTCGCCGCGAGCCCAGGCGAGGACGTCGGTGAGGCTGTCGGCTCCGTAGACCTCCAGGCCGCCGACCAGCGACGCTTCCGCCATGGCGGCCGTGGGCACAATGGCCCGACGCAACCCGGACCGGCGAGCCGCGAGCATGCACGGCAGGACACCCCGGACCGTGCGCAGCCTGCCGTCGAGCGCGAGTTCGCCGAGGAGGACGGTGCCCAGCAGCAATTCCGGCGGTGCCTTGCGGTCGGCGACCAGGACGGACAGCGCGAGCGCGAGGTCGTAGCCGGAGCCGCCCTTGGGGAGGGCGGCGGGTGAGAGGCCGAGGGTGACCAGTTGGTCGGGCCACTGCAGCCCACTGTTGCGCACGGCGGCGCGAACCCGGTCCTTGGCTTCGTTGAGGGAGGCGTCGGGGAGGCCGACGATGGTGGTTTTGGGTTTGCCGCCACCGATATCGGCCTCGATCTCGACGGTGATCCCGTCGACGCCGAACAGGGCGATCGACCACGCGCGGGCAAGGACCATCAGGCCACGCCCCCAAGGGACGAAGAAGGCGGAACCGCACTGTGCGAGGCGAAGCTCAGCTGCGCATGGGACGAGCCGGCGGCAGCAAGAGAGGCCTGGGCCGGGCGGGCGACGGTGGAGTAAGGGGCGGTAGTGGGCGGTGAGGCGAAGGCGGCAGGTGACCGAATGACGGTCGACGGAACCGCGTCGAGCAGCGGCGCGGCCAGGGCGACGGCCGCAGACGGCACCCGAGCGGAGGGCGTTGGGGTGGCGGCAGCAGGGATCGAGGCAGCGGGGGTGAAGCGAGTCGGGGTGAGGACGGTGCGGCCGGAAGGAGCGGGTACGGGTCGGACCGTGATGGGAAGGGCGGTAGTGGAACCGGCGTCCACGGTCATGGGCAAGCAGCCGCCCATCAGAACGCCGCCTTGAGGTGGCGGATCTCCGGTGTCCCACCAGGCGTCCACAGCACCGACACGATGTCGAAGCGGGTTTCGCAGGGCAAGAGGCCGTGGTCTACCCGCCAGCGGGTGGCCAGGCGGCGGATTCGGGCGGCTTTGGCGTCCGTCACCGACTCGGTGGGGGTGCCGTAGGCGGTGGAGGTTCGGGTTTTGACCTCACAGACCACGAGCCGGGTGCGGTCGGTGAGGATCAGGTCCAGTTCGCCCTGGCGGCAGCGCCAGTTGCGGTCCAGCAGGACCAGGCCGGTGCTCTCCAGGTACCTGGCCGCGAGGACTTCGCCTTGGGCGCCTAGGTCGAGATGGGCGGGCATGGTGCTCCAGTCGGGATCGAGTGGTGTCGATCTCGACGGTGTCGCACCTCAGGGCCCGGCGGGAGTACCCGGTGCCTGCCTGTGGATTGGTGTGGACAGACCCGGAGAAGTCGATCTCCGGGTCACTTCTTTGTCGCCCGCTTGTGTTAGGTGCCGAAGGGGCCGTCTTCGGGCAGCCGGAGGTCCGGCTTGTCGAGTTCCTCGACGTTGACGTCCTTGAAGGTGATCACCCGGACGTTCTTCACGAACCTCGCGGGCCGGTACATGTCCCACACCCAGGCGTCGGACATGCGTACTTCGAAATAGACCTCGCCGTCGGCGTCGCGTACTTGGACGTCGACGCCGTTGGCCAGGTAGAAACGTCGCTCGGTTTCCACCACGTAGGCGAACTGTCCGACGATGTCGCGGTACTCCCGGTAGAGCGACAGCTCCATCTCGGTCTCGTACTTCTCGAGATCCTCCGCGCTCATGTGCCGCGCGCCCCTCCTGGTCGTGATGTCCCGCTCACTGCGGTGGTCCACCATTCTGAACCACGGCGGCCGCGGCCACACTCAGCGCCACCCGGTGTGGCGCGCGCAGGCCGTGGGTCAGCCCCGCCGCGGCTACGTTGGCGAAGGACCACCGGTGCTCGTGGCTTGGTCCGTGCTCTTCCAACGCGGCGGTGTGGATGCCGGTGCAGTAACCCTTGTGAACATCGAATCGGTACTGCGGCAACTGCTCGTGCAAGTCCTCCATGATGCGGTCCCGGGTGACTTTCGCCAAGACCGACGCCGCCGCGACGCACGCCGCGGCCTGGTCGCCCTTGAGCACCGGCACGCTCGGGGCCGTCAGGCCCGGCACGCGGAAGCCGTCGACCAGCACGTACCCGGGGTGGGTGCCGAGCCGGGCGACGGCGCGCCGCATGCCCTCGATGTTGGCGACGTGCACGCCCATCCGGTCGACCTCGGCGGTCGGCACGACGACGACCGCGTAATCGACCGCGCGCTTCTTGACCAGGTCGAACATCTTGTCGCGCGCCGCCGCCGTCATCAGCTTGGAGTCGGTCAGCCCGTCGAGCCGGTCGGCGTCGCCGGGGCGCAGCACGCAGGAGGCGATGACCAGCGGGCCCGCGCACGCGCCGCGACCCGCCTCGTCGACGCCCGCCACCGGGCCCAGGCCGCGGCGGTGCAACGCGGCCTGCAGGCTCCAGTTGCCCGCGTCGCGGCGGACCACGGCGCGGGGTGGGCGCAGGAAAGCGGTCATCGGGGCCTCACCAGGGTGCGCACGCGCCGACCCAGCCACAGCGTCGGCCACGCCGCCGCGATGCCCAGTCCCGCCGGAATCCCGGTTTGCCACGCGGGCGCGGACAGCGCCTGCGAGTGGTGGTCGCCGACGCCCTGCCACCGCGACGGCGGCAGGATGATCGCCCGCACCTTGCCGATCACGTTGTCCACCGGCACCAGTCCGTTCCCGCCGCCACCGCCCTGGCTGCGCGAGTCACCCGAGTTGTTGCGGTTGTCGCCCATCACGAACAGCATGCCCTGCGGAACCGTGATCGGACCGAACTGCGCCTGCTTGGGATCGCCCATGGAGGTGTCCCAGAAAATGTACGGCTCATCGAGGGGCTTCCCGTTGACAAGCACCCGGTTCTGCTCGTCACAGCACTCGATCGTCTGACCGCCCACCGCGGCGATCCGCTTGACGACGTCGTCCTCGTCGGGCGCCGCAAGCCCGAACAGCCCGCCGATGCTCTCCAGCCAGCTCACCACGACGTTGTCCGACCGCGAGGAGGTGAACTCCGGGCGGTTCCAGGTGGCGGGCCGCTTGAACACGACGACCTCGCCTGCCTCCGGCTCACCGAAGGTGTAGACGAGCTTGTCGACCAAGACCCGGTCGCCGTAGCACCCCGGGCAGCCGTGCAGCGTCTGCTCCATCGAGGCCGAGGGGATCACGAAGACCCGGGCGAGGAACGTCTGGATCAGGAACGTCAGAACCAGCGCGACCGCGATAAGGATCGGCAACTCCTGCCAGAAGGGCCGCTTCTTCTTGCTCTTGCGCGGTTTCGGCTCATCCTCGTCGAGGGGTTGGTCGGACACCGATCAAGCCTACCGGGGAGCCGAGCGACCACCGGCGGTGAGCATGCCCCGCACCCGGCGTCCCAGCCACAGCGTCGGCCATGCCGCCGCGATGCCCAGCCCCGCCGGAATCCCGGTCTGCCACGCGGGAGCCGAGAGCGCCTGCTGCGGGTTGTGGTCGCCGATGCCCTGCCAGCGCGACGGCGGCAGGATGATCGCGCGGGCCTTGCCGATGATGTTGTCGACCGGGACGAACCCGTTGACTCCACCGCCGCCCTGCGAGCGCGAGTCGCGCGAGTTGTTGCGGTTGTCGCCCATCACGAACACCATGCCCTGCGGGACGGTGATCTTCGCGAACACGTCCTGCTGGGCGTCCGGCGCGGGCATGTAGCGGTACGGCTCGTCGAGAGACTTGCCGTCGACCCTGACACGGTTCTGGTCGTCGCAGCACTCGATGGTCTGGCCCGCGACGGCGACGACGCGCTTGACGACGTCGTCCTCGCTCGGTTCGACCATGCCGAACTGCGAGCCGATGTCCTCGATCCACGCGACCAGCGCGTTGCTTGACCGGTTGTTGCCGCCGTGCTGGTCCCAGGTCGACGGACGCTCGAAGACCACCACGTCGCCCGGCTTCGGGTCGTTGAAGTAGTAGACGACCTTGTCGACCAGCACACGGTCGCCCGTGCAGCCCGTGCACCCGTGCAGGGTGCGTTCCATCGACTCGGACGGGATGACGAACACCCGCGCGATGAAGGTCTGGATGAGGAAGGTGAGGACCAGGGCGACCGCGATCAGGATCGGCACCTCGACCCAGAAGGACCGCTTCTTCTTGGCCCTACCAGCCTGCTCGCCCGATTCGGGCTGATCCGACTCCTGCATGTCCGGCTCCTGAGTGCCCGGATCGTCGACGGCGAGATTCTCGGCGCCGCGTCCATCCCCTGGCACGGCACCGTGTGCGTCCGACAACTAATCAGCCTTCCGTGATGTGAGAGCGATCTTCGCGCGACGGCCGATCCACAGCACCGGCCACGCGGCGGCCACGCCGAGACCGGCCGGGATCCCCTGCTGCCACGCCGCCGCCGCCAGGTCCGCGTCCCCTTGGGGGTTGTGGTCGCCGACACCGCGCCAGCGCGATGGCGGAAGCACGATGTAGCGAGCCTTGCCGATGACCTTGCCGAGCGGGACAACGCCGCGGATGCCGCCGCCACCCTGGAACCGGGAGTCGGAGGAGTTGCCGCGGTTGTCACCCATCACCCACAGCGTGCCCTCGGGCACCGTAACGCGAGCGAACTGCTGGCGCTCGTCGGGACCGCCGTGCTCCCAGTACACATAGGGCTCGTCGAGGGGCTTGCCGTCGACCAGCACGCGGTTCTGCTCGTCGCAGCACTCGACGGTCTGGCCGCCGACGGCGATGACCCGCTTGACGAAGTCGCGCTCGTCGGGCGGGGCCACCCCGATCAGCGAACCCATGTACTGCAGGCCGCGGACCAGCGGGTTGTCCGACCGCTTGTCGCGGATGTCGTTCTCGGTCCAGGTGTTCGGACCCTGGAAGACGACCACGTCGCCCGGGCTGGGGTCGCGGAAGTCGTAGACGATCTTGTCGACGAACACCCGGTCGCCGGTGCACCCGGGGCAGCCGTGCAGCGTCTGCTCCATCGAGCCGGACGGGATGGAATACACCCGACCGATGAAGTGCTGGATCGCGAAGGTGAGGAGCAGGGCCACCCCGGCGAGGACGAGCAGCTCGCGCCAGAGCGGCTGCTTGCGCGGCGGCCTGCGGTGCTTGCCCTGCCTGCGCCTGCGCTCCTCGTCGGTCTCCTCGGCGTCCGCCTCGGGCTCGGGCTCTGGCTTGCGCGGAACCGACGGCTTGGCGGCGGGCTCGGCCTTCGGCGGCACCACCGGCTTGGGCGGGACCACGGGCTTGGGCGGAAGCGTCGGCGCGGGTGCCTCGACCTTGGGGATGAGCTCGGTCTCGGCGTCAACGGGGCGACGCGCGATGCGCTCGGTGACGTGCGTGTCCGGCGGCGGCGCGTCGAGCCTGCGGGAAATCTGCTCGGTCACCTGGGTGGACACACCGGGGACCGGCGGCTTCGGCGGCTCTTCGGGCAGCGGCGGGAGGGTTTCCTCCGGCAGCGGCGTGCCGAACCAGAACTCGGGACTGACTGACTGCGGGCCCGAAGGCGGCGTCTCGGCGGCGCGTCGGATCGGCTCGGTGTAGGCGATCTCGGGAACCGCGGTGCCGTTGACCTTGGTGCCGTTGACCCGCTTGGCGCTCACCGGAGCCCCGTTGGTCTGGCCATGACGCTGGTCCGCCGTCTCCCCCTGGAAATGCCCGACGTGTGCCGCGCCTTCAGCAGGCAGCGGCACACGGCGGGAGGAACGGTCGACCACGCACGCCAGCGTACGTGAGCCGGTGTGCTGAGCGCGTCAGGAAGCGGTCTGAGGCTCGCGCTTCTCCTTGATCTTCGCGGCCTTGCCGCGCAGCTCACGGAGGTAGTACAGCTTGGCGCGCCGGACGTCGCCGCGCTTGGCGACCTCGATCTCGGCGATGTTGGGAGTGTGCACCGGGAAGGTGCGCTCCACGCCGACACCGAACGACACCTTGCGAACGGTGAAGGTCTCGCGGATCCCGCCACCCTGGCGACGGATGACGACGCCCTGGAACACCTGGACACGAGTACGAGTGCCCTCGATGACGCGGACGTGGACCTTCAGCGTGTCACCCGGGCGGAAGTCCGGGATGTCGGAACGCAGCGACTTGGCGTCCAGGGCATCCAGGGTGTTCATCGGTAGTCCGTCCTCGTCAATTCGGAGATGTTCGTTCGTCGCTCCCGGCCGCAGGCGGCAAGCCGCCGATGTGTCCAGCCTGGGAGTGGGCTTGTGAGGTGCGCGCTCGGGAAGACCCGGACGCGACAACTCAGGAAGTATGTCAGACGGGATCGTCGGACCGGAAATCGCCCCCTGGCGGGGCCTGCCGCAGCCGCTCGAGCAGAGCCCGGTCGTGCTTGTCCAGCGACTCGGCGGGCAGGGCCGCGAGCAGGTCGGGCCGACGCTCGAAGGTGCGCTCGATCGCCTGGTCACGGCGCCAGCGGTCGATCGCCTTGTGGTTGCCCGAGCGCAGCACGTCAGGCACCGCGCGGTCGCGCCAGACCTCGGGCCGCGTGTAGCTCGGGCCCTCCAGCAGGCCATCGGAGAACGAGTCCTGCTCGGCTGAGAGCGGGTTGCCCAGGACGCCGGGCAGCAGCCGGGCCACCGCCTCGACCATGACCATGACCGCGACCTCGCCGCCGACCAGCACGTAGTCGCCGATGGAGACCTCGTCGACCCGCATCCGGGTCGAGGCGTCGTCGATGACGCGCTGGTCGATGCCCTCGTAGCGGCCGCAGGCGAACACCAGCCGCGACTCGCCGGCGTATTCATGGGCCATGGCCTGGGTGAACGGCCTGCCCGCCGGGGTGGGCACGACCAGCCGGGGCGGCTCGCCCGCGCACACCTCGTCGAGCGCCTCACCCCAGACCTGGGGCTTCATCACCATGCCGGGACCGCCGCCGTAGGGGCTGTCGTCGACGCCCTTGTGCACGTCGTAGGTCCAGCGACGCAGGTCGTGGACGTCGAGGCTGAGCAGGCCGCGCTCGATGGCCCGGCCCAGCAGCGCGCCGCGCAGGGGGTCGAGGTACTCGGGAAAGATCGTGACAATGTCGATCCGCACCGCAGAAGGCTAGCCGCGCGTCTCCAGGCGCTGCGCGATGGCCGGGACCAGGTCGAGGAAGAGGTGCTCGAACCAGCGCATCAGCCCGCCGGGCAGGTCCAGCGGCGGCACCGGCATCGTGGCGCGCGCGTATTCCTGCTCTATGACCGGCCACAGGGCGTCCCAACGCTGACCGGACGGCGGGTGCCCGCTCGGCGCGGGCGGGTAGCCCACGACCTTGAGCTCGCCGTCGAGTTCGTGCAGCACCAGGTCGAGCAGCAGGAAGTACAGCGGCCCGGTGGCGGCGGCCGCGGCGGCGAGGCCGTGCCTGCGGACGAACTGGGGGTCCGTTTCGGCGGCGGCGGCCAGCCACTGCTCGGTGAGGACCAGTTGGGCGCCGAGGCGGTCGGCTTCGAACTCGTCCTCAACCGACCGGGTGTGGACCTCGACCTTGGAATCCACCGAGGTCAGCGTGGTGCGGCCGACCGGGGCGTGCTTGGCGACGATGTGGCCGTACTCGTGGCCGATGGCGAACCGCACCGACGCGTTGACCAGCAAGTCCAGCATCACCTCGCGGTGGCCGGTGAGCGGGGGCAGCGGCGCGGACCGCCACGGGTCGCCGTAGCGCAGGTGCGCGGCGAAGACGTCGGCCAGCGCGGCGAGCGTCTGCGGCCGGTCCAGGATCGGCGGCTCGCCGAACATCTGGGCGGACATCATATTGATCTTGAGGGTGAGGAAGACCAGGCCCATCGCGCCGCTGCTCATCAGGATGAGGTCGCCGCCCGCGGCCGGGGTGGTCCAGGCGTTGAGGTCACCGAGCGGGTAGAGGCCGGTGACGATCCGGCGCGGGTCGAACGACAGGTTCAGCGAGTGCGCCGCAGTCTCGACTTCCTCGACCCGGCGGTCCAGCGTGTCCTGCGCGGAGCTGAGCCTGCGCAGCGGCTCGGCGACGTGGTCTTCGGTGGCGGCGAGCAGGGCCCCGATGCGCTCGGCGGTGTTGTGCCCGCCCACGGCGGGGCCGATCAGCCTGCCGCTGAACCCGTCCCGCTGCACCAGCGCGAGATAGGTCGTGACCAGCTTCCTGGACCGCGTGCTCATCGCGGATCGAATGCGCCCCTGCCCGTGACGGCCTGGACTAAGGCGACGTCACGCAGGGACTGGACTAAGGACGGCACGACCTCGACGCGGGTCGGCGACGGCATGCCGCTCGTGTGCACGTTGTCTGACATCCGCCACCCCCAGGGTCGAAGCGGTCGCCAGACTAGCGGAGGCATTCACCCATCAGTGGGTACCCGGGACACGGGTTTATTCGATGAGTCCCTCGGGCGGGTCGAGCACCACGCGGCCGCCCTTGACGTCCACTTCCGGGACGATCTGGCGGACGAACGGCACCAGGACCTCTTCGCCGCTCGGACGGTTGATCACCAGCAGCTCACCGCCGAGGCCGTGAGCGATTTCCTTGACCTTGCCGACCTCGGTCCCGTCCAGGAGCACCGCGGACAGGCCCGCAAGCTCGTAGTCGTAGAACTCGTCGGGGTCGTCGATCGGGGCCAGCGTCGAGGGGTCGGCAAGCAGGAGCGCTCCCCGCATGTCCTCGGCGGTGTTGCGATCGGGGACTTCCTCGAAACGCACCAGCAGCCGCCCGGCGTGAGGCCGGGCGGCTGTGATGGTGAGCGTGCGCTTGGAGCCGTCCCGCAACTGGGCTGTCACCGACTCACCGAGCGCGAAACGCTGCTCGGGCGAGTCGGTGTGCAGCTCGATAGCCAGTTCGCCGGTGATTCCGTGTGCCTTGGCGACACGGCCGACGAGTACCAGCGCGTTCATTCGCTCCACAGTCCGATCAGTGATCGGTGTCGACCACGTCGACCCGGATACCGCGACCGCCGACACCGGCCATCACGGTACGAAGGGCCGTGGCGGTGCGGCCGCCCCGGCCGATCACCTTGCCCAGGTCCTCCGGGTTGACGTGGACTTCGAGCGTGCGGCCACGACGGGTCGTGACCAGCTCGACCTGGACATCGTCGGGGTGATCGACGATGCCGCGCACGAGGTGCTCGAGTGCGTCCGCGAGGGCACTCACTCGGCCGGCGCCTCGGTCTCGGTGGCGGCCGCGGCCGGTGCCTCGGCGTCAGCCTTCGGCTCGGCCTTCTTCGGCGCCGACTTCTTCTTCGGCGTGGTCGCGTCGGTCGAGGGCTCCTCGCCCGCGGCCTTGAGCGCGGCCTCGAACAGCGACTGCTTCGACGGCTTCGGCTCCTTGACGCGCAGGGTGCCCTCGGCGCCCGGCAGGCCCTTGAACTTCTGCCAGTCGCCGGTGATCTCCAGCAGGTTCTTCACCGAGTCGGTCGGCTGCGCGCCGACACCCAGCCAGTACTGGGCCCGCTCGGAGTCGACCTCGATGAGGCTCGGCTCTTCCTTCGGGCTGTAACGGCCGATCGTCTCGATCGCCTTGCCGTCACGACGGGTGCGCGCGTCGGAGACGATGATGCGGTAGTACGGCGCACGGATCTTTCCGAGGCGCTGCAGCTTGATCTTGACAGCCACGGGTTGGGGTGCTCCTCAAAGCTCTCGGTACTGCGATGTGTGAGCGCGGCGTTCCGAGTGGGGTCGGTCGGCCTTGCCCGAAGGTTCAGGCGTCACGGCACGGTGAGAGGGTCCGGCCATGACGGACAGCGGGTAATTGTGCCAGACGCGAGACGGGCTTGACGCCCTGGGTCACCCGACGAAGGCGGCGACCTCGACACCTGCCTGGTCGAGCGCCGCTCGGACGGCCCGCGCGTGATGCACGGCACCCGGTGTGTCGCCGTGCAGGCACAGCGACCTGGCGGGCATCAGGAGCACAGTCCCGTCGACGGCGACGATCTCCCCGGACACCGCGAGGCGCACCGCGCGGTCGACCACGGCGGCGGTCTCGGTGATCAACGCGCCCGCCTCGCCGCGCGGCACGAGCGTGCCCTCCGGGGTGTAGCCGCGGTCGGCGAACGCCTCGAAGACACACGGCAGGCCCACGGACTCGGCGGCGTCGAGCAGCCGTGAGCCGGGCAGGCCGAGGACGGGCAACTCGCCGAACGCGCGCACGGCGTCCGCGACGGCGGCGGCCTGGGCGTCGTGGTGCACCACGGCGTTGTAGAGCGCGCCGTGCGGTTTCACGTAGCCCACGGAAGTCCCGGACGCGCGCGCGATGCCGTCGAGCGCGCCGATCTGATAGAGGATCTCGTCGGCCAGCTGGGCCGGGTCGACGTCGATGAAGCGCCTGCCGAACCCCGCGAGGTCCCGGTAAGAGACCTGGGCGCCGACAGCGACTCCCCCGGCCGCCGCGGCCTGGCAGACCGCGCGCATCGTCGAGGCGTCGCCCGCGTGGAAACCGCAGGCCACGTTGGCGGAGGTGACGATGTCGAGCAGGGCGGCGTCGTCGCCGAGGCGCCACACGCCGAAGCCCTCGCCGAGGTCGGCGTTGAGGTCGAGAATCATGGCTGAATCACCCCGAGAGTGACCAGCAGGATGGCGAGAGCGGGCACGAAGTTGTTGATCTGGTGGGCGACGATGCTCGCGCCGAGCCTGCCGGTGTAGAGCCGTGCCAGGCCGATCGGGATGCCGACGACCAGCAGCAGCGAGGTGCGTAGCGGTTCCAGATGGGCGATCGCGAAGATCACGGTGGTCAGGCCGAACACCACCCAGCGGCCCATGTTCAACCGCTCCAGCGCCCCCCACAACAGGCCGCGGTAGATGATCTCCTCGCACACCGGGCCGATGAGCCACACATAGACGAACCACGTGATCGCGACGGCCACCGGCATCAACTGGCCGTCGACGAGCTGGCCGAGGGAGGACTTGGCGGCCTCCTCGCCGACGACCTTGGCCCACACGGTGCCCGCGATGGTGGTGATCACCAGGCCGAGCAGGCCGAACTTGAAGCCCGCCTTGAGGTCCTCGCGGGTGTACGACCACCGCAGGTCGACCTTCGGGCCGTTGCCGCGCACCTTGGTGACCAGCAGGGCCAGTAGGGTGGCCAGGGCGGTGGGAACCACGGTCCCGACGAGGACCACCGCGATCGAGTGAGTCTTGTTGAGTCCGTACATGCGCGCGAACGTGCCGATGACCACGGCGGTCAGGATGTAAACGCCCAATACCAGCAGGAACGCGCCGAATCCCCATTTGTGGTCTCGAACGACCGGCGTCTCCGCGGGAGTTTCCGTCACCGGGGTCATGATCGCCTCCCCCCGTGTCCGGATATGGCTATTCCAGTGTGGGGCAAGAGACTAGCCGCGGTGGGACGAGCGGGTTAACCGACCACCCGGCCGCGCAGCACGATCCGCTTCGGGGTGCGCAGGACTTCGAGGTTCTTGAAGGGGTCTTCGTCGAAGGCCAGTAGGTCTGCGGCTGCCCCTTCGGTGAGGCCGGGCCAACCCAGCCACGACCTCGCACCCCAGGAGCCCGCCGCGATGGCCTGTTCGGGGGTCATACCCGCCTTGTGGAGCGCGACGATCTCGTCGACCAGCCTGCCGTGGGCGATGCCGCCGCCGGCGTCCGTGCCCGCGTATACCGGGACGCCTGCCTCGACGGCTTCGGCGACCATGCCCGACGCGCGGGCGTGGAGGTCGAGCATGTGTTGGGCGTACTTCGGGTACTTGCCCGCGCCCGCCGCGATGCCGGGGAAGTTCTCGATGTTGATCAGAGTCGGGACCAGGGCCGTGCCGCGTTTCGCCATTTCGGTGATGACGTCGGTGGTGAGGCCGGTGCCGTGTTCGATGCAGTCGATCCCCGCGTTGATGAGCCCGGGCAGGGCGTCCTCGCCGAAGACGTGGGCGGTGACTCGAGCCCCGGCGGCGTGGGCGACTGAGATCGCTTCGGTGAGTACGTCGTCGGGCCAGAGTGGGGCGAGGTCGCCTTCGCCGCGGTCGATCCAGTCGCCGACCAGCTTGACCCAGCCGTCCCCGTATTCGACCTGTTCGGCGACGGCGGCGGGCAGCTGCTCGGGGTCGCCGACGTCGATGCCCAGGTGCGGGATGTAGCGCTTGGGGCGGGAGAGGTGCCTGCCTGCGCGGATGATGCGCGGCAGGTCCAGGCGCTCCTGCAGCGGGCGGGTGTCGATCGGCGAGCCGCAGTCGCGGATGAGCAGGGTGCCCGCGTCGCGGTCGGTTTCGGCCTGTTCGGCGGCGGTGTCGAGGTCGACCGGGCCCTGGGGGCCGATGCCGACGTGACAATGCGCATCCACCAGGCCGGGGACCAGGTAGCCGCCGTCGAAGACCGTTTCCGCACCCGGGACGGGCTGGGTGCGGACGCGGCCGTTGACGATCCAGATGTCTTGTTCGTCTTCGCCGGGCAGGATCACCCCGCGCAGATGCAACGCGGTCACTTGTTCTTGGGGAACTTCAGCTTCGACGGGTCGAAGCCGGGAGGCATCTGGTCGAGACCGCCGAAGCCGGGCGGCAGGCCGCCCTGCGGGCTGGGCGGCAGCTGCGTCAGGTCGGGCATCCCACCGGGGAAGCCGGGCATGCCGCCGCGCATCTTGGGCGGGGTCGGGCCGCGGCCCTTCTTCCCCTTTTTGCCCTTCTTGCCCTTGCCCGCGGCGCGACCGCCGGGCATGCCGAAGCGGCCCGCCATCTGCTGCATCATCTTCTTGGCGTCGTAGAAGCGGTTCACCAGGTCGTTGACCTCGCGGACCTGCACGCCCGAGCCCTTGGCGATGCGCAGTCGCCGGGACGCGTTGATGATCTTCGGGTCGTTGCGCTCGGCCGGGGTCATGCCGCGGATGATCGCCTGCAGCCGGTCGATGCTCTTCTCGTCGACCTGGGCCAGCGCGTCCTTCATCTGGCCGGCGCCGGGGAGCATGCCGAGCAGGTTGGCGATCGGGCCCATCTTGCGGACCGCGAGCATCTGCTCGAGGAAGTCCTCCAGCGTCAGCTCGCCGGTGCCGATCTTGGCCGCGGCCTTCTCCGCCTGCGCCTGGTCGAAGTGCTGCTCGGCCTGCTCGATCAGGGTGAGGACGTCGCCCATGCCGAGGATGCGCGAGGCCATCCGGTCGGGGTGGAACGCGTCGAAGTCTTCGAGCTTCTCGCCGTTGGAGGCGAACATGATCGGCATGCCGGTCACTTCGCGGACCGACAGGGCGGCGCCGCCTCGGGCGTCGCCGTCGAGCTTGGTGAGGACCACGCCGGTGAAGCCGACGCCGTCGCGGAACGCCTCGGCGGTGGTGACCGCGTCCTGGCCGATCATCGCGTCGACGACGAAGAGGACCTCGTCGGGCGACACGGCGGCGCGGATGTCCGACGCCTGGCGCATGAGTTCCTCGTCGACGCCGAGGCGGCCGGCGGTGTCGACGATGACGACGTCGTGCTGGGCGCGGCGGGCCTCGTCGAGGCTGTCGCGGGCGACCTTGACCGGGTCGCCGACGCCGTTGCCGGGCTCGGGCGCGTAGACGGCGACGCCCGCGCGCTCGGCGACGACCTGCAGCTGGGTGACGGCGTTGGGGCGCTGGAGGTCGCAGGCGACCAGCATCGGCGCGTGGCCCTGGCCCTTGAGCCAGCGGGCGAGCTTGCCCGCGAGGGTCGTCTTACCGGCACCCTGCAGACCCGCGAGCATGATCACGGTCGGCGGGGTCTTGGCCAGGTTGAGCCGTCGGGTCTCGCCGCCGAGGATGGCGACGAGTTCCTCGTTGACGATCTTGATGACCTGCTGGGCGGGGTTGAGCGCGCCGGAGACCTCGGCACCCTTCGCCCGCTCCTTGATCTTCGCGATGAAGGTGCGCACGACCGGCAGCGCGACGTCGGCTTCCAGCAGCGCGATGCGGATCTCGCGCGCGGTCGCGTCGATGTCGGCGTCGGTGAGCCGGCCTTTGCCCCGCAGGTTCTGCAGGACGGATGTGAGCCGGTCGGAGAGTGTGTCGAACACGAGTGTGGCGCTCCAGCCAATCAGGTCAACTCAAGTCGGCAAGCGGGCCGAGTGCGAGCCCAGCCCGATCGAGGGTAGCCGCTCCGCGGCGGACGGCGTGACCACAGGGCCGATCACGCGGCCCGGTTTCCGGTCGAAGTGAGATCCAGGTCACAGATTTGCGACCTTTTCGACTGGCCCCGAATAGTCCGACCCGGATGGTAGCTTCCGAATCGCTGATCAACTCCAGCCGCGTGGGGGGACACCATGAGCGACCCGGAAGTCGGCACGAACCAGCTAGCGGCCCGGTTGACGGTCACCGCCGCCCTCTTGCTTGGCATCAGCACCATCGTGTTGTTCACCGCGATTCCCGGCCGGGCGGGCAGGTTCGCGTTGCTCGCGGTCGTGATCGTGCTCGGCGTCGCCGTGTTCGCGGCCGGGTCGCGCGCGTTCGGCCGGTTCTCGTACACCGTGGGCCCCACGGTGTGCCGCGGTGTCGGCGGTGGGGCGATCGTGCTCGGCGCCTATCTGAGCGGTCCGCTCTTGGTCGACGCCGTGGGCGAGACCTCGCTGACCACGTCCGTGCTGCTGACCTTCTTGCCCGCGTTCCTCGCGCTGCTGGTCCTTGCCCTCAAGGGGGTGGGCGCCGGTGTCGTGGGCGCGGCGGTCGTGGCGCCGACCGTGCTGGTGCTGCTTCTGGCGGCGAACGGGGCCGGGCCGGGAACGACCGCCCTTTGCCTGCTCGCGCTGGCGGTCGCGGCCGCCGTCGTCGCCGTGCCCGCGCCGTCGTCGTGGAGCACGGCCGGGATCAGCGCGGGGGCGATCGCGGCCGCCGCCGCGGTCGGTGGCGGCGCGACCCCGCTGGGCGCGCTCACCGGTCCCCCGGTCTTCGATGCCATGCCCGAGCCCGGGATGCGGGCCCTCGTGATCGTGGCCGGTCTTGTCTTGCTTGCCCTGTTCGGCGCTCTGGCGATGCTGCGACGCGATACGGCGGGCGGGGTGTTCGTCGGGCTGGCGCTTGTCGCCCCTGTGCCGATGCTCGTGCACGACCAAATGGTCTCCGGCCGACTCGACTCGGCAGCGATCGCGATGGCCGTCGTCCCGTTGGCGGTGGCGATCGCGGTCGCGTGCGCCGTCACGGTGGGCTCCGCACGGCAGCTCGCGGGGCGACTGGCGGGGTGGCTCCGGCCGAGTGGGTCGACGACGGTCCCCGCGCTGCTGTCGGTGGCCGGCGTGACGGCGGTCGTGTTCGCGGCGCAGCCGCTGCCTTCCTTGGTGCCGGACATCCGCCTGCAAGGGGCGATCGCGGTGGTGCTACTCGCTTTCGCGGTCGTGCTGGCGCTGCGCCTGTGCGGCATGCCGGGTGCCATCGTGGCCGCGGCGGCGCTGATCGGGCTGCAGACGATGTCGCCGTGGCGTCGGCTGCTCGCGGGTCTCGTCGAACCGGGAGGCGATCCGTTCGCCCACCTGAAGGTCATCGTGGGGGCCACGGTCGTGGCGGCGGTCGCCGTGACCTGGCTGCTGCTGCGCAGGCATCGGCACGTGGGTGTTGTGGTGGCCGCCGCCTACCTGCTGGCCGGAACGCTCGCCGACCTCGTGCGGGCGATCTCGCTGCTGGGCGGTTGGTCGGACCGGGAGTCCGTGTGGGTCACCACGACGATCGTGCCGCTGCTCATCCTCGGTCTGCCCGCCGCGGTGGCGGCGCTGGTGGCCCGCGCCGCGCCGACGCGGGTGGCGGGTCAGGCGGTCGCCGCGCTGATGGTGGTGATCGGCGGCTTCTCGCTGTTCAAGGCATTGCTGCGGACGTTCTCCGGCGCGAACCCCGGCGAGCCGACTGTCCTGACGCCGACCGACTTCACCACACTCACCTCACTGGACCAGGCGGGTGGCCCGGTCGCCTTCGGCGTCGCGGGGCTGCTCCTGGTGGCGGCCCTCGCGACCCTGTCCACGACGCGTCATGCGAGTGCGGCGGTGGTGGCGGCCGTGATGCTCTTCGGGGTGGGTGGCACGCAGGTCGTGCTCGGGATCGCGCTGCAAACCGGCGGAGGCGCGGCGTTCGACCTGGTCCAGTGGATCGTGCTGGGCGTCAGCGCGGTGGTGACGGCCGCGGCGGTCGTCACTGTCCGATCGTCACAGTCCCCTTTGGCCGCGGAAGAAGCCCGACCCCCAGACGGGCCCCTCCCAGCGGCACAGGCTTGACTCGGCCTGCCGAACACGACGGGATGAGGCCCGACCCCTCGACGGGCCCCCTCCCTACGTCGCCTGGTGACTGGGTGGGCCCTCCCCGGACCGCCCCTTCACCTGACAAAGAGAAGACTGTCAAGGATCGAGGGCGGGCCCCAGCGTGATCACCCGCGAGTAGGGGTGAGTAGGTCTACCTATTTGCTGGCCCGCAAAACCGCGGACTCGACCGTTTGCCGCCAGCCCGGGGCCTTGCCGGGGACGAAGCTGAACGAGTCGACGGCCGAGCCGCCCATGGTCGCGACCCGCGCCCACAGCACGTCGATTCCGCATCGCTCCAAAGCGGACGCGACGCTGTGCAGCAGGCCGATGCGGTCGGCGGCACGCAGTTCCAGGACGACCGCGGCGCCGTCCTCATCGCCTGCCTCGTGGTCGAACCACAGCACGCGGGGTTCGGGTGCGTCCTCGGCGCGGCCGCCGTAGTCGCGTTCCTTGGCGGCGAGTTTGTCCGCCAGGGGAAGGGATCCGGCTTCGGCGCGGAGGAACTGCTCGCGCAGCAGCGCCGGGTCCGGCATGGAGCCGAAGCGCGGGGTCACGGAGAACACGCCGACCGCGACGCCCGCGTGCGTGACGAGCGAGGCCGCGTGGACTTCGAGGAGATTGAGCGCCAGGACGCCTGCCGCTCGGGACAGGACGCCGGGCCGGTTCTTCGCGGCGAGGGTGATGGTGGCGACGTTGTCGCTGGTGTCGACCAGGAAGTCCGCCTTGCCGGTGGCGTTGACCGCCTCGGCGAGTTCGGTCTGCGCGACACTGAGCGGGATCGGGCCGGGAAGCTGTTCACCCGCCATCGCGGCGCGGCAGCGGGTGACCAGATCCGTTGTGAGAGCGGCTTTCCAGTCCGTCCACACACCGGGTCCGGTGGCCAGCGAGTCGGCCTCGGCGAGGGCGTGCAGCAGTTCCAACAGGACCGGGTCGCCGCCGAGGACGTCGACGACGCGCAGCACGGTGGCCTCGTCCTCGACGTCGCGGCGGGTCGCGGTGTGCGGCAGCAGCAGGTGATGGCGGACCATCGCCGAGAGCGTGTCGACGTCCTGTTTGGACAGTCCGAGCCGAGCGCCCACCTGGGTGGCGAGCGCGGCGCCGACGATCGAGTGGTCCTGGTCGCGTCCTTTGCCCAAGTCGTGGAGCAGCGCGCCGATGAGCAGCAGGTCCGGGCGGGACACCCGGGTGACCATCCGGGACGCGTTGACCGTCGTCTGCACCAGGTGGCGGTCGACGGTCCAGATGTGCGCGGCGTCGCGCGGGGGCAGGTCGCGCACGGCGCCCCACTCGGGGAACAGCCGCGCCCACAGTCCGGTGCGGTCGAGCGCCTCGACGACGTCGGTCAGGCCCTCGCCCGCGCCCAGCAGCGACACCAGGTCCTGGCGGACCTCGGCGGGCCACGGCGCGCGCGGTTCGGGGGCGTGGTCGCTGAGCCGCGACAGCGCGCCGGGGGCGATCGGGTGGCCGGTGCGGCCGGAGGCGGCGGCGACGCGCAGCAGCAGTCCCGGGTCCTTGCCGGGGTCGGCGTCGCGGGCGAGCGCGACCTCGCTGCCGTGCAGCACGACACCCTCGTCGAGCGGGCGGCGGTCGGGGGTGCGGCGCAGCAGGCCGAGGACCCGCTTGCCGTTGGCCGCGCCGGTGGAGCGCAGCGCGACGTCCATCGCGTAGGCGACCGAGCGGCCCGCCCCGGACAGGGCCCTGGCGAGCGCGAACCGGTCGGCCAGGCCGAGGGCGGCGGCGATCTCGTCACCGTCCTGGGGGCGGACGATGTCGCGCGGGCGGCCCGCGATGCGGCGCAGCTCGGTGCGGGTGTCGAGCAGGAGAGTGTGGGCGGCGACGACGTCGGCGCCGGGTCTGTCGATCAGCTGGGCGAGCGAGAGAGCGTCGAGGATGCCCAGGTCACGCAGGCCGCCGCGGCCGTGTTTGAGGTCCGGTTCGACCCAGTGGGCGACCTCGCCCGCGCGGCGCCAGCGCTGCTTGACGGACTCGATCAGGTCGCCGAGCCGGTTGCGCACACCGGTCCGCCACTGCTCGCGCGCGGAGGTGGCCAAACGGACGGCGACCTCGGCGTCGCCCGCCAGGTGGCGGGCGTCGAGCAGGCCCAGCGCGGTCCGCAGGTCGGCCTTGGCGACGTCGAGCGCCTCGCCGACCGTGCGGACGGAGTGGTCGAGCCCGACACCGGAGTTCCACAGCGGGTACCAGAGGCGTTCGGCGATCGTGTCGACCGCCTTGCGGCCGTCGTGCACCAGCACGAGGTCCAGATCGGAGTACGGGACCAGCTCGCGCCTGCCCAGCCCCCCGACGGCCAGCAGCGCCACGCCACCGCCCCGGCCACCGACACCGGCCTGCGCGGCGGCGGCGGTGAGCCAGAACTCGTGCAGGTCGGTCAGCGCCTCGCGCAGCGTGTCCGGTGCGAGCCGGTGGCCCGACTGAGTCGACTGCCCAGACGGGCTGGCGGACCTGGCACCCTGACCGAGAAGCCGGTCACGAGCGAGCACCAGGTCCGCCGCCGTCGGGGAACTTTCCCCCGTTGTCATGATCTAGATCGCGTCCGTCCCGCGCTCTCCGGTGCGGACCCGAACCACGGTCTCGACCGGTGTGACCCAGACCTTGCCGTCACCGATCTTGCCGGTGCGCGCCGCCTCGACGATCGCGTCGACGACCTTGTCGCCGGTCGTGTCGTCGGCCAGCACCTCGACCCGGATCTTCGGGACGAAGTCCACCGAGTACTCCGCGCCGCGGTAGACCTCGGTGTGGCCCTTCTGCCTGCCGTAGCCCTGGACCTCGGAGACCGTCATGCCGAGCACGCCGATCTGTTCCAGCGCCGCCTTCACGTCGTCGAGGGTGAAGGGCTTGATGATCGCGGTAACCAGCTTCATGTCCCTCAGCCTTCCTTACCCGCGGTGGCGGAGACCTTCTCGGCGGTGTGTTCGGCGTGCTTGATGGTCGTGGTTCCGCCGGAGCGCAGGCTGGAGAACTCGTAGCCGCTCTCCGCGTGCTCGGCCTCGTCGATGCCCGTGGCCTCGGCCTCGGCGGAGACCCGGAAACCGATCGTCTTCTGGATGATGAAGGCGATGACCAGGGTCGCGACGAACGAGTACGCCATGACCGCACCGGCGGCGACCGCCTGCTTGCCGAGCAGGTCGAGACCGCCACCGTAGAAGAGGCCTTCCTTGCCCGCCGAGTTCACGCTCGTGGTGGCGAAGAGCCCGATCAGGATGGTGCCGGTCAGGCCGCCGACCAGGTGGACGCCGACGACGTCGAGCGAGTCGTCGTAGCCCAGCTTGAACTTCAGGCTCACCGCGAGGGCACACAGGACACCGGCGACGAGGCCGATGGCGAGGGCGCCGAGCGGGTTGACGAAGCCACAGGCCGGGGTGATGGCGACCAGGCCCGCGATGGCGCCGGAAGCGGCGCCGAGCGTGGTCGGCTTGCCGTCGCGGATCTGCTCCACGACCAGCCAGCCCAGGATCGCGGCCGCGGTGGCGGCGGTCGTGGTCAGGAACGCGACACCGGCGAGGTCACCCGCGCCGAGCGCCGAGCCGGCGTTGAAGCCGTACCAGCCGAACCACAGCAGACCGGCGCCGAGCAGGACGAAGGGCAGGTTGTGCGGCCGCATGGGCTCACGCGGCCAGCCCTTGCGCTTGCCGAGCACCAGCACGAGCGCCAGGGCCGCGGCACCGGCGTTGATGTGGACCGCCGTGCCGCCCGCGAAGTCGAGCGCGCCGAGCTTGTTGGCGATCCAGCCGCCGACGAAGTCGGTGCCGGTGACGCCGTTGAAGTTGAACACCCAGTGCGCGACGGGGAAGTACACAATCGTCACCCAGAAGGCGATGAAGATCGTCCACGACCAGAACTTCGCGCGGTCCGCGATCGCACCAGAGATCAGGGCCGCGGTGATGATCGCGAACATGAGCTGGAAGACGACGAAGACGACGTGCGGGATCTGGTGGCCATCGACCCACGGCGCCGCCGCGTCGGCCGGTGCGACACCGACCAGGGTGCCCACGATGTTCCCCAGGTTGACGAAGTCGAAGCCGCCGAGCAGGCCGCCACCGAGATCGTTACCGAAGGTCAGACTGTAGCCGTAGAGCACCCACAGCACGGTGACAACACCGAGCGAGATGAAGCTCATCATGAGCATGTTGAGCACGCTCTTCGCGCGCACCATACCGCCGTAGAAGAATGCGAGGCCGGGAGTCATCAGCATGACCAAAGCCGCGCTGATCAGCACCCAAGCTGTATCTCCTGCGTTCACATCGTCCTCCCGTGAACCTGTTGATTGCCGGGAAGCATGGGTTTGTCCTGTTTCGCGGGATCGCTTACGACGTTTCGCCCACGTGAACTGTCGGCCCGGTCGTGTTACGGGCAGGTTTCCTCTACGGGCTGTATTCGATCGACTACCGAATCGTGTCGGTAACGTGATCCCCTGTGGACGCTGCCCCCATCTCGCTCATCCAGGACGCCGGGTGGCTCTCCACGCAGCTCGCGCTGGCGTCGCGGCGGTACCGGACCCGTGATGAGCCGGTACTGGGGGTCCTGTGGTGGTACTCGGCGAGCCTGGTGCTGCTCGGACCGGTCGTGGAGTCCTCGGCTGATCCGGCTTCGGTGACGTTGCTGGTGGAGCCGGACGGGCGGGTGCTCTCGGCGACTGCTTCTTCTTTGTGCACGAATCCGGGGCCGCGGCTGCGGGAGGTCATCTCGGCGTCGGTGGGGTCACTGTCTGGCTTGACCGGTGCGTCGGAGCGGGCGCTGTGGGCGATCACGACGGACTCGCTGGCGAACCGGGTGCTGTGGGCGAGCGGCAGGCCCGCTGACGCGGTCGCGCTGGCGCGGGCGGTCGGGCCGGAGCTGCCGGTGCCCCGGTTCGTGGAGGTCGGCGGCCGCACCGTGGTCCGCCGGGCGTCGTGTTGCCTTGTTTACGAGACGCCGGGCGCGGACAAGTGCGTCAGCTGTCCCCGACAGACTCCCGCCGACCGGATGGCGCGGTTGGCGAGAGGCGTCTGACCGCTCAAAGGCGGCGTTGGGCGAGTGCGGTCAGCGACTCCGGGCTAAGTCCGCAGAAGCCGGCCACCTCCGCTTCGGTCAGGGCGCCGCAGTCGATCCCTCTGGTCAGCGAGGTCGCCAAGGCGGCCGCGGTGGCGGGTTCGTCGAGGACTGAGCCGCCGGTACGGGACACGTACGCGGCGAGGCGGGCGCCGTCGGCTTCCGCGGTTTCCAGGTGGTGGGTGAACACCGCGCAGTAGCGCGAGACCAGCTGGGCGGGGTGCAGGTCCCACCCCTGGAAGAAGCCGCGCGACAGCGACCTGCGGACCAACTCGTAGTGCGTGAGCCACCCGTGGCGGACGTTGTCGCCGACGGGCAGGACGTTGGAGGAGCCGTCGGACAGGCGGACGCCAGTGCCCGCCGCGCCCACCTGCATGGCGTTTCGGGCGAAGTCGCAGGCCGGGTGGGCGAGGTGTTGGTCGGCGGCGCTGAGGCCGCAGGCGGCCGTGTAGTCGTAGGTGCCGAAGTGCAGGCCCGAGACGCGCCCCGCGCCCGCGCCGATCAGGCGGGGAATCGCGAACCGTCCTTTGTGGTCGATCACGGCCTGGGTGGTCTCGATCTGGATCTCGAACCGCAGCGAGCCCTCCGGCATCCCCAGGCGCGACTCGAACAGGTCCAGGAGCTCGACCAGGGCCGTGACCTGCTCGGGGCCGGTGACCTTCGGGAACGTCACCACGAACCCCGGCGGTGGCGTGCCGAGTTCGGTCAGCACGAGGTCGAGGGTGTCAACCGCCCGGTGGGTCAGCTCCATGGTGTCGAACGACTTCATCCGGATGCCGACACCGGCCAGCCCCCAGCCGCGGATCAGGCGGGCCGCGGCCAGGGCGTCGGCGTCCTCGGTGGCGGCGTCGCGGATGCCGTAGCCGTCCTCGAAGTCGACGCGGAGGTCTTCCACGGGTTCGTGTTCCAGCTTGGCGCGCACCCGGTCGTACACCGTCGGGGCGAGCGCCGCCGGCACGCCGATGATGGCCGCCATCGCCGCCGGGTCCGGTGCGTGCTCGTCGAAGGCGGCCAGTGCCTGTGCGCCCCACCGGGCGGGCAGGTCCTCGGTGGCTTGGTCGGCTGGGACGTAGCAGGTGTGCACCGGCTGGCGCCCGCCGCTGTCGCCCGGGTAGCGCCGCGCCCGCGCACTGTCCACTTCGGCCAGACGGTTGGTCAGCACCGCGAGGAAGGAACCATCCATCGTTCGCATGTCAGATCCGCTCGTAGGCAGGGATCGTCAGGAAGTCGACATACTCCGCGGCTAGCGCGACCTCGGCGAACAGCTCGATGGCGGGCGACTCCGGCTCCTCGGCGAGGATCGCCCACACGAGGTCCTCGGTCACCTGGTCGCCGGTGTCGAGCACGACCTTGTTGCGCACCCACTGCCACACCAGCGACCGGGAGATCTCGGCGGTCGCCGCGTCCTCCATGAGGTTGTGGATCGCGGCCGCGCCATTGCCCGCCAGCCAGGACTCCAGGTAGCGGACACCGATGTCGATCGCCGAGCGCAGCCCGGCCATCGTGGCCCGGCCCGGGGTCGCCGACACCGCGAGGAGGTCCGCGGCCGTCACCGAGACGTCCTCGCGCAGCCGGTCGAGCTGGTTGGGCCGCTCGCCCAGCGCCGCGTCGAACACCTCGCGGCACACCGGGACCAGGTCGGGGTGGGCCACCCACGAGCCGTCGAAGCCGTCGCCCGCCTCCCGGCCCTTGTCCTCGCGCACCTTCTCCAGCGCCCGCGCGGTGACCTCCGGGCTGCGCCGGTTCGGGATGAACGCGGCCATCCCGCCCATCGCGAAAGCGCCGCGCCGGTGACACGTGCGCACGAGCAGTTCGGTGTACGCGCGCATGAACGGCGCGGTCATGGTGACGGCGTCGCGGTCGGGCAGGACGAACTCCGGGCCCGCGTCGCGGAAGTACTTGATCAGGCTGAACAGGTAGTCCCACCGGCCCGCGTTGAGGCCGGAGATGTGCTCGCGCAGCTCGTAGAGGATCTCGTCCATCTCGAACGCGGCCGGGATGGTCTCGATCAGGACTGTGGCGCGCACGGAGCCGTGGGCGATGCCCAGTTCGCGCTCGGCGTGGGTGAAGACGTCGTTCCACAGCCGCGCTTCGAGGTGGCTCTCCAGCTTCGGCAGGTAGTAGTAGGGCCCGGCCACCCGCGCGTTGTGGAAGAAGTGCAGGCCGAAGTCGACGAGGGCGCCGACCGCTCGGCGGCCGTCGAGAAGGACGTGCTTCTCGTCGAGATGCCAGCCGCGCGGGCGGACCACGACCGTGGCGGGCCGCTCGGCGTCCACGGCGTAGTGCTTGCCCTCGGGCGAGGTGAACTCCAGCTGCCCGCGCGCGGCGTCGAACAGCGTGACCTGCCCGGACATGACGTTGCGCCAGTGCGGGGTGTTCGCGTCCTCCAGGTCGGCCAGCCACACCCGGGCGCCGGAGTTGAGTGCGTTGATCGCCATCTTGGCGTCGGTCGGGCCGGTGATCTCGACGCGGCGGTCGGTCAGCGCGGGCGGCGCCGGGGCGACCCGCCAGTCGGACTCGCGGATGTCGCGGGTCTCGGGCAGGAAGTCGAGCCTGCCCTCCCGCGACGCCCGCTCCCGCTTGGCGACCCTGGCCCGCAACAGCTCGTCGCGCCGATCGGCGAACACGTGGTGCAGCCCCGCGACGAACTCGAGGGCGTCAGGGGTCAGGATCTCCGCGTCGCGCTCGACCGGCTCGCCAAGCAACTTGATGTCGACCATGGGTCCATAGTGGCCCCCGTCACGCGGATGGGACAGCTCAGCCGAGCAGCGCGTCCACGAATGCCGCGGGGTCGAAGGGGGCCAGGTCGTCGGCGCCCTCGCCGAGACCGACCAGCTTGACCGGAACGCCCAGCTCACGCTGCACCTGGAAGACGATGCCGCCCTTGGCGGTGCCGTCGAGCTTGGTCAGCACGATGCCGGTGACGTCGACGACCTCGCCGAACACCCGGGCCTGGGTCAGCCCGTTCTGCCCGGTGGTGGCGTCGAGGACCAGCAGCACCTCGTCGACCTCGGCCTGCTTCTCCACGACCCGCTTGACCTTGCCCAGCTCGTCCATCAGGCCGGTCTTGGTGTGCAGGCGGCCCGCGGTGTCGATCAGGACGGTGTCGACGCCGGTCGCGATGCCGCGCTTGACCGCGTCGAACGCGACGGCCGCCGGGTCGGCGCCTTCCTTGCCGCGCACGACCTCGGCGCCCACCCGGTCGGCCCAGGTCTGCAGCTGGTCGGCGGCGGCGGCGCGGAACGTGTCGGCGGCGGCGAGGACGACCGTGCGGCCGTCGGCGACCAGGACGCGCGCGAGCTTGCCGGTGGTCGTGGTCTTGCCGGTGCCGTTGACCCCGACGACGAGCGCGACGGCGGGCTGCTTGTTCTCGCCCTCACCGTGCGGCAGCGCGCGGACGGCACGGTCCATGTCCGGGTGCAGTGCATCGATCAGCACCTCGCGGAGCACCGCGCGGGCGGCCTCCGGGGTGCGCACGGCGCGCGCGACGAGTTCGGAGCGCAGCCGGTCGACGATCTCCTGCGTGGTGGCCGCGCCCAGGTCGGCGAGCAGCAGGGTGTCCTCGACCTCGGTCCAGGAGTCCTCATCGAGGTCACCGGCGCCGAGCAGACCGAGCAGGCCCTGGCCGAACGCGGACCGGGAACGGGACAGGCGCCCGCGCAGCCGTTCGAGCCTGCCCGACGTCGGCGCGATCTCGTCCATGTCGGGCGCGTGCGGCCCGATGGGCTGCTCGGGAATGACCGGCGGCGGCACGATGTCAGTCGGGCCCGCCTGGGTGGGAATGCGGTCGGTGGTGCCGTGGCCCTGGACCGGGATGCTGTCGGCCAAGTCCTTGTCGGCCGTGTCCTCGATGTCGTCGAGCAACTGGTCTTCGGGCAGCGTCACGTCGACAATCCCGCGACGCGGCGAGTCGCGCGGCACCGAGGCGTCGTCGCCGACACCGGGCTGGCCGTCGACCTCGGTGCGGTCCTCGACCGGGTGCGGCGGCGGAGTCGCCTTCGGACCGCCCTGGGTCAGGCTGATCCCGCCACCCGCCTGGTAACCGCCGCCCTTGGGCTTCTCGACCTCCCGCTTCGCCTCGGCCAGGCTGATGCGCCTGCGCTTGGCCAGCACGACACCGGTGACCAGGGCGGCGAGCAGCACGACAGCGGCGACGATGAGGATGACGATCAGGGTCTGTGACACCCGGCCATCCTCGCATCCCGCCAGGCGGGCGCACCGACCACCGGGAAAAAGTCCCCTCTTGCGCCGAACGGACGGGTGCAATAGACCAAGAGCAATGGGTTGGTACCGCGTCGTCGGGGTGATCTCCGGTACTTCGATGGACGGTGTCGACGTGGCCGTCGCCGATCTCACCGTCCGCGGGGACACGATCGATCTCGTCCCGGTCCGGCACGCCCAAATCCCCTACCCGGACGACCTGCGCGACGCGCTGACGGCCGCGCTGCCGCCTGGGGACTGTTCCGCCGAGACACTGTGCAAGCTCGACACCGCCGTCGGGCAGGCCTTCGCGGAAGCCGTGGTCGCGGTCGGGGCCGAGGGGGCCGACCTGGTCGCCTCACTTGGGCAGACACTGTTCCACTGGGTCGACGGCGGCCGCTGCCTGGGCACACTCCAACTCGGACAGCCCGCGTGGATCGCGGAGGCGACCGGGCTGCCGGTGGTCGCCGACCTGCGCGCCCGCGATGTCGCCGCGGGCGGGCATGGCGCGCCGCTGGCGCTGGTCCTCGACCGGCTGCTGCTGTCCGACCCGGACACGCCGACAGCGGCGCTCAACCTCGGCGGGATCGCCAACATCACCGTGCTCACCCCGAATTCGCCCGCTATCGCTTTCGACACCGGTCCGGGCAACGCCCTGCTCGACGCCGCCGCCCAATCCCGGCTGGGCACGTCCCACGACGTCGACGGCGCCCACGCCGCCACGGGCACGGTCCGCGAAGACCTCCTGGGCGTTTTGCTGCGCGACCCCTATTACGCGGCGCCGCCACCCAAGTCGACGGGCAAGGAACTGTTCAACGGCACCTACCTCGACGCCGCGCTCGCCCGGGTCGGCCCGGTCGCCGACGCCGAGCTGCTCGCCACCCTTGTCGCGCTGACCGCCACCACCGTGGCCGACGCCTGCAGGCGGCACGACGTCAAGAAGGTGGTCGCGTCCGGCGGAGGAGTACACAACACAGCACTGCTCTCCGCTTTGCGCACCGCTCTCGATCCGGTGCCCCTTTCCACCACCGACGACCTCGGCCTGCCGGTGGATGCCAAGGAGGCCTACCTCGCCGCGCTCCTGGGGTTCCTCACCTGGAGCGGCATCGCGGTCGACCCGGCCACCGGCGCGGCGGGACCGCGCCTGCTCGGCAGCATCACCCCCGGCACGCGCCCGGTCAGCCCACCCGACCCGGTCGGCGGCAACCCCCGCCGACTGCGGATCGTCGTCCCCCAACCCCTCGGAGGCGTCCATGCGCGCACTTGATCTGGCGATCATCGTGGTCTTCCTGGTGGGGATGCCGCTGCTGGGCATCTGGATCGCCGGTCGGCAGCGGTCGGGCAGCGACTACTTCGTCGGCGAGGGCAAGATCTCCTGGTGGGTGGCCTGTCTGTCGGTGGTCTCGGCGGAGACCTCGACGCTGACCGTGCTGAGCGTCCCCACCGTGGCCTACCTGGGCGCGTTCACCTATCTGCAGCTCGCGATCGGCTACGTGATCGGCCGGATCGTGGTGTCGTTCGTGCTGCTCCCCCGCTATGTCGCGGGCAACATGACCACCGCCTACAACTTCCTCGGCAAGCGCTTCGGCGGCGGGATGCAGGGCACGGCGTCGGTGACGTTCCTGTTCACCCGGCTGCTCGCCGACGGCGTGCGGCTGTTCGCCACGGCGATCCCGATCAAGATCGTGCTGGCCGCCTACGGTGTGAACGCCGCGTACTGGCAGATCGTCGCGGTGCTGGGGATCGCGATGGTCGTCTACACCTTCTTCGGCGGTGTGCGCGCGGTTGTGTGGGTCGACGCGATCCAGATGCTCTGGTACGTCCTCGGCGGTGTGGCGGTCATCGTCGTGCTGGCGGACCGGCTGCCCACCGGCTGGCTCGGCGCGGCGGTGGACGCGGGCAAGACGCAGCTGCTGGACTTCGCGAGCGCGCCGCTGAGCAACAACTACGCGTTCGTCACCGCGGTCCTCGGCGGCGCGGTGCTGTCGATGGCCTCGCACGGCGCCGACCAGCTGATCGTGCAGCGGCTGATGGCGTGCAACGACCTCAGGGCGAGCCAGAAGGCGCTGATGGCCAGCGGGGTCGTGGTGTTCCTGCAGTTCGGGCTGTTCCTGCTGATCGGCACCATGCTGTGGTCGTTCTACAAAGGACTCGACCCGGTGAAGGACCTTGGGTTGGCCACCAACGACGAGCTGTTCGCGTCGTTCATCGTCAACGAGTTGCCGAGTGGGCTGTCCGGCTTCGTGATCGCGGGCATCCTCGCGGCGGCGCTGAGTTCGTCGCTCGGCGCGCTGGCGTCGTCCACGGTGACCGATGTCTATCAGCGCTTCGTGCGGCGCCCGCTCACCGAGGCCGAGTCGCTCAAGCAGGGCCGGATCTGGACCGTGGTGTGGGCGGGCGCGCTGATCGTGTTCGCGTCGATGTTCACCACGACGAAGAACCCGATCGTCGAGACCGCGCTCGCCATCACCGGCTACACCTACGGCGCGCTCCTCGGCGCGTTCCTGTTGGGCCTGCTGGTGCGCAAGGCGCGGCAGGCCGACGCGATCGTCGCGTTCCTGAGCACGGTCGCGGTGATGGCGTTCGTGATCCTCGGGCTCAAGTTCAGCAAGAAGACCGGCGAGTTCCTCGGGGTGGACTTCGCCAAGGCCGCAGGGGATTCCGTGGCGCTGGCGTTCCCCTGGTACACGCCGCTGGGCGTGGCCGTGACGCTGGTCGTCGGCGGCCTACTCGCCCTGCGCCACCGCGGCTCCACCGTCCCCGCTGCCCTCGACGACCCCGACGACACCGCCGTTCCCGCCACGAAGTGAGCGCCACTCGTCGGCCAGGATCGAGTAGACGACGATGTCGTGGCGAACACCGTTGTGCGGGAACTCCTCGCGGTGCACGCCCTCCTTGGTGAAGCCGATCCGCTCGGCGGTGGCCAGGCTGCGGGTGTTGGTCGCCCCCGCCTGCCACACCACCCTGGCCATGCCGCGCTCCTCGACCGCCCACTCGATCATCAACCGGACCGCGCGGGTGACCAGCCCGCGGCCGACCGCTTCGGGCGCCAGCCAGACCCCGACCTCGCAATTGTTGAAGCGCTGATCGAAGGTGCGGAACAGCGTGCCGCCGACGAGCTTCCCGTCGATCCAGATGCCGTAGATCCGCCCCTCTCCCTTGGCCTGCCGGTCGGCGTAGCTCTGCAGCAGCACTTCGGCGGACCCGGCGTCGACGATCCGGGCGACCCACGGCAGCCACGTGTCGAGGTAGTCGCGCGCCGAGTCGATGTGTTCGAAGAACTCCGCCCCCTGCCATGGCTCGAGAGCTCGGAGTTCGGCGTTCTCGGTCAGCGCGACAGACAGCAAAGGGGCCTCCAGATCAGGGGAAGACGTGCTGGCCGGGTGTCAGCACCCCGTGCGGATCGAAGCGTGCTTTCGCGCGAAGGGCCACCGAATATCGGTCGCCGTAGTGCGCGCGCCAGTCGCCGGGCCGCACCGGGATCGCGCTGACGGGGTACTGTTTGCCGCCGGCCGCGACGGCCGCGTCGTATGCGGCCCGGTTGTCGGCGAGCAGCCTGCGGACGGTGTCGTCGTTCGGTGGGGCGACGACGCGCAGCATCGCGAAGAGGAACACCGTGGGGCTGTCGGGAAGCGCGACCATGGGCGTGGTCAGCCTGCCGCGCGGCACCGGGTAAAGCAGGATCGGGCCGCCGACGTCGGCCGGGTTCAGCCGGGACACAAGGTCGGCGACGTAGGCGTCGGTCGCCGCGTCCGGCAGGAAGAGGTTGATCCACGGGTTGGGGAACTTCAGCGGGCGCAACTGGTCGACCAGCGCGGTGATGCGGTCCAGCCAGTCGAAGTAGGGCAGCTCGGCGATCTCGGTCGACTTCGGCGCGGGCAGCCCGGCGAGCATCGCCGTGTCGTCGGGGCTGTTCGGGGCGGTGAAGTAGGCGACGCCCTCGAGCAGGTAGTCCCAGCCGCCCTCGACGGGGACGACTTGGCCTTCCAGGTAGGAGAAGCGGCCGTCGGCGACCGCGGTCCGCTGCGCGGTGAGCAGCGACGGCAGGTCGTCGTAGGTGAGGTTGTAGACGCGGGCGGTGCTCGGAGCGGGGATCAGCCGGACCGTCGCCCGGACTATGACCGCGTACTGGCCGAGGCCGCCGAGCACGGCGTCGAACAGTTTCCGGTTCTTGGTCTTCGAACAGGCCATGACGTCGCCGGTGCCGGTGACGACCTCCAAGGCGATGACGTTGTCGACCAGCATTCCGTGGTGCGAACTCGCACCGCCGATGCCGCCTACCGACAGCGTCCCGCCGACTGACAGGCCGATGTAGTCGGTGGCGACCGGCGGGGTCAGTCCACTCGCGAGGGTCCGCTTGATCAGGTCGGACCAGGTGACACCGGCGTCGACCACCGCGCGGTCGGCCGCGACCGAGTGCACGCGGGCCATGGTGCGGGAGTCGATGACCACGCCCGCGCCCGCCTGCGCCTGGCCGTGCACGGCGTGACCCTGGCCGCGCATGGCGACGGTGATGTCGTGGGCGGCGGCGAAGGTGATGATCTTCGCGATGTCCTTCACCGAACCCGGTCGCAGAACCGCGCGCGGGCGCTCGTGGACGATCTGCCCGTAGTCCTCGGCCGCTTCGGCCAGCGCGGCGTCATCGGTGACCAGCTCCCCGTCGAGGCGGGGCACGGGAATCCCATTGGGACTGGCGTCGGCCTCGGTGAGCCACCCGATGCCCAACGGGTCGAAGGCGACGACAGCGGTCGCGGCCCCCACCGCGAGAAACCTGCGTCGGTTGAGCCCGGTCTCGCGCATGTGGACGCTCCTCACCCTCAAGTGATCTTGGCCGTCGATCACCCTATCGAGTAAGTCGATACCCGACGAGTTCCAGATGGAGGTCAAAACCGAGCGCGGTGAACATGCGCTCCGAGGCGTCGTTGCCCAAGGAGATCACCGCGGCGGCCTGCGGGCGGACACCGTGGTCGGCAGCCAGTTTGCGGAGCAACGCGCGGACCAAGCCGCGGCCCGTTCCCGCCGCGCGCATCTCGGGGTCGACGGCGACATAGTCGACGTAGAGCTCCTCCTGTTGGACGAACCCGGCGGCGTAGCCGAGCAGCCCGGTCGCACCCGTCGCGACGACCACCGTGTGGCCGCGGGCGCCGTCGACCAACTGCTCACCGGTGACCGACCGGTTGGGGAAACACCGCTCATGCAGGTCGATCACCCGCTGCCGGGTCTCCTCGTCGGTGCCGAGCGGTCGCGTGGTGTCAGCGTCGTCTACCGCGGAGACGAGAACCGGCCGCAGATCGTCCCCGGTCAGGGTGAACACCCGGCTGGTGCCGCAGGTGGTGAAGCCGTGGCGGGCGGCGAAGTCGCCGAGCCTGCGGTTGAGGCGGTGCCCGTAGAGCTCCAGGTCGCCGATGCCCGCCAGGCGCGGCACGGCCATCGCGTGCTCGAGCAGTTCGTCGGCCGCGTTGTGCCAGCACTGGCGGGCGGCCGGGTGATCAGCGGGGACGTCCACGAACGGCCCGTGCAGCCAGCCGCGCCCGACCACCGGGTCGGCGTCGACACTGAGGACCCCGCATGGCTGGTCGTCGCCGTCGACCGCGAGGACCGCGCCGGAGGCCCAGTCGGGCGCGAAGCCGCCCAGTTCCTCGGCGACCTGCGCCTGCGTCACCCCGTGATAGCCGACGTGGTGGGCCGAGTCGGCCTGCAAGCGGACTACCAGCGCGACGACCGCGGGCAGGTCGGCGGGCCGGGCGGGGCGAATGGCATACATGCCCAAAATGGTGAACGTTCAGGCCACGCCGACGCGACTGGATTTCGTTCGGAACACACCGCTACCGGTTATGCCCGCACAGTGACAACCTGGGAAAACTTGTCAGATCTTGGAACGATCCCGTTATTCCGGCGCGTCTCAATCGGACCATACTTTCCCCCACCTCCGGCGTGGCCGTCACAGTCGTGACCGGGTCGGCGATTTCATAGCGGAATCCACAGTGTTCAGATCAGAAGGGCCGCAATCCGATGGCTAATTTCGACGCAAAGCAGGTCACCCCGATCGAGTGGGCAGGCATCGGCGCAGGCGCGCTCGCGTTCCTGGTCAGCTTCTTCCCCTGGTACTCCTTCTCCTGGGACGGCGCAGGCCTCGGCATCGGCGGCACCAGCGGCAGCGCCAGCGCGTGGACCATCGGCATCGGCGGCTGGGGCGCCGTCCTGCTCCTGGTGGCCGCCGCGGTGATCATCCTGCTGCCGCACCTGGGCACCGCCGTCCCGAACAAGGCGAGCCTGTGGCTGGGCTTCGCCGCGGGCGCCACGGTCATCATCCTGATCCGCTGGCTGACCCTGCCCGACGACGGCGGCCTCGGTGAGCTGGGCGGCCTCGCGGGCGGCGGCTTCTCCTCCGGCGCGGGCTTCGGCCTGATCATCGGCCTGATCGCGGCCATCGTCTCCGGCGTTGCGGCGTTCCTGACCTTCCAGGGCGCCAAGAAGGCCACAGCGTAATCCCGCACTGACAGCGAAGCCCCGATCGCGCACGCGATCGGGGCTTCGTCGTGTCTCAGGCGGCCGGGTCTTCCTCGGTCGACTCCTCGATCGCCGCGTCCCGGTCGGTGCGCTGCAGGCGCTGGGAGATGACCTGGGTGATGCCGTCGCCGCGCATGCTGACGCCGTAGAGGGCGTCGGCGATCTCCATGGTGGCCTTCTGGTGGGTGATGATGATCAGCTGCGAGCTGGACCGCAGCTGTTCCAGCAACCCGATGAGGCGCCGCATGTTCGTGTCGTCGAGCGCGGCCTCGACCTCGTCCATCACATAGAACGGCGAGGGGCGGGCGCGGAAGATCGCGACCAGCATGGCCACCGCCACCAGCGACTTCTCGCCGCCGGAGAGCAGGGAGAGCCGCTTGACCTTCTTGCCCGGCGGGCGCGCTTCGACGTCGACGCCGGTGGTCAGCATGTCGTCGGGGTCGGTGAGGATCATCCGGCCCTCGCCGCCCGGGAACAGCACGTTGAACACGATCTCGAACTCGCGGGCGACGTCGGCGTAGGCCGAGGTGAAGACCTCCAGGATCTTCTCGTCGACGTCCTTGATCACCGTGAGCAAGTCGCGGCGGGTGTCCTTGAGGTCTTCGAGCTGCGTGGAGAGGAACTTGTAGCGCTCCTCCAGCGCCGCGAACTCCTCCAGCGCCAGCGGGTTGACCTTGCCCAGCAGCGCCAGGTCGCGCTCGGCGCGCTTGGCCCGGCGGGCCTGGGTGTCACGGTCGTACGGCGACGGCGGCGGCATGGAGACGTCCTCGCCGCGTTCCTTGGCCTGCTCGTACTCGGCCAGCTCGGCCGGGCTCGGCGGCACCGGGACGTTCGGGCCGTACTCGGCGACCAGGTCGTCGAGGCCGATGCCGAACTGCTCGGCGATGCGCGTCTCCAGCTGTTCGAGCCGCAGTCGCTGCTCGGCGCGCAGCACCTCGTCACGGTGCACGGCGTCGGTCAGCTTCTCCAGTTCGCCCGCCAGCTCGCGGACCTTGGCGCGCACCTCGGCGAGCACCCGCTCGCGTTCGGCACGCTGCCCCTGCACGACGTCGCGTTCCTCGGCGGCGCGGCGCAGCGACCCGGCGATGCGCTGCAGCGCCAGTTCACCGCCCTCGACGACAGCCTGGGCGACGACGGCGCCGCGCTTGCGGGCGGCCATCGCGCGGGTCGCGCGTTCGCGGGCCTCACGCTCGGCGCGGGCGGCCCGGCGCAGGCCGTCGGCCTTGCCCTGCAGCGCGCGGTGGCGTTCCTCGGCGGTGCGCAGCACGAGCCGCGCTTCCATCTCCTCTTGGCGCGCGGTGGCCAGCTCGGCGGTGTACTCGTCGCGCTCTGCGGAGTCGGGTTCGTCCTCGACTTCCTGCTCCTGCACGACCGCGAGACGTTCCTCCAGGTCGGCGAGCTTGAGCAGGGACTCCTCGCGCGCCTGCTCGACCTTGGCCCGCTGCGAGGTGGCCCGCTCGACCTCGGCCTGCGCGGCCCGCAGGGCCTGACGCAGCCGGTTGAGCCGCTCGGAAGACCGAGCCGCCCGCACCCGCGCCTCGTTCATCGCTTCCTTGACCGCGCCGACCTCGGCGCGCCGGGCCTGCTGCTCGGCGCGCGCGCCCTCAAGCGCGGCGGCGGAGCCTTCCAGCGACCGCTCGGTGGCGGCGAGCTTGGCGTTGGCCTCGTCGACGGCGGCCTGCACCTCGATGACGCTCTGCGCCCGCTCGGACCCGCCGACGGCCCAGTGCGCGCCCAGCACGTCGCCCTCGGGCGTGACCGCCCGCAGCTCGGGGTATTCGGTGACCAACGCCTGCGCGGCGGGCAGGCCGTCGACCACGGCCAGCTTGTCGAGCGCGCGGTGCACGGCGGGCAGCAAGGCCTCCGGCGCGCGCACCAGATCGACGGCCCACCGCGCCCCCGGGGGCAGCGTTGGCCAGGACGAGCGGTTCGAGGTGTACGCCGGTCCACCGACCAGCATCCCCGCGCGACCCGCGTCACCCGCGCGCAGCATCCGCAGGGCGGCGACAGCGCCTTCCGGGTCGGCCACAGCGACCGCGTCGGCCACCGGCCCCAGGGCGGCGGCGAGCGCGGCCTCGGCACCCGGTTCGACGGTCAGCAGCGCGGCGACGGACCCGAGCAGGCCCGGCAGCCGGTCGCTCGCGGCGAGCAGTGCGCCCGCGCCGTCCTTGCGGGCCAGACCCATCGACAGCGCGTCGACCCTGGCCTTCCATGAAGCGATCTCGCGCTCGGCGTCGCGCTCGGCCTTGACCAGTTCCTCGACCCGGGCCTTCGCCGCGTCGTTGGCCTGCACGGCGCGCTGGTGGCGCTCCTCGAGTCCGGCGTCGTCGCCTTCCTCGGTGCCGGTGGCGGCCTCGCCCTCGGCGAGTTCCTGCGCGGCGAACTCGGCGCGGTCACTGGCGTCGGCCAGAACGGTCGACAGCCGCTCGATCTCGTCGGCGGTGGCGTTGGTGTTGCTCCGCAACGCCTCGACCTGGCCCGCCAGCCGGGCCAGGCCCTCGCGGCGGTCGGCGATGGCACGCACGGCGGCCATGTGGGCCTTCTCCGCGGTCCGCACGAGCTGCTCCAGCTCGCCGCGCCGCTCGGTGGACTCGGCCAGCGTGTAGCGGGCCTCCGCGACGGCCTCGAACAGCTCGGCCTCGCGCATCGCGGTGTGCTCGGCCTCTTCTTCCATCTCGTCCGGGTCGCGACCACCGCGCGGCGCCTCGACCGACGCCGACAGGTGGCGCGCGCGCTCCACGGCGAGCCGGACAGTGCCGCGCAGCCGCTCCTCAAGTGCGGAGAGCCGATACCAGGTCTCCTGGGCGGCGGCCAGCATCGGCGCGTCCACCGCGAGCTGGTCCTCCAGCTCGGTCTGGCGGGACTGGTAGATCTCCAAAGCCTGCTCGACCTCGGAGCGCTTGCGCCGCGCGCTGGCCTCGTCGGCCTCCTCGCGGGCGATGTCCTCGCGCTGGTTCACCAGGTCGTCGGCGTGCAGGCGCAGGCGTGCGTCGCGCAGTTCGGACTGCACGCTCTGCGCCCGGCGGGCGATCTCGGCCTGCTTGCCCAGCGGCTTGAGCTGGCGGCGCAGCTCGGCGGTGAGGTCGTTGAGGCGGGTCAGGTTGGCCTGCATCGCGTCGAGCTTGCGCAGCGCCTTTTCCTTGCGCTTGCGGTGCTTGAGGACGCCCGCGGCCTCCTCGATGAACCCGCGGCGCTCCTCGGGCTTGGACTCCAGGATCGCCGAGAGCTGGCCCTGCCCGACGATGACGTGCATCTCGCGGCCGATGCCGGAGTCCGACAGCAGCTCCTGCACGTCCATCAGGCGGCAGCCGTTGCCGTTGATCTCGTACTCGCTGGCCCCGTCGCGGAACATCCGGCGCGTGATGGAGACCTCGGAGTACTCGATCGGCAGCATGCCGGAGGAGTTGTCGATCGTCAGCGTGACCTCGGCGCGGCCCAGCGGCGCGCGGCCAGAGGTGCCGGCGAAGATGACGTCCTCCATCTTGCCGCCGCGCAGGCCCTTGGCGCTGCCCTCGCCCATGACCCAGCGCAGCGCGTCGAGGACGTTGGACTTGCCCGACCCGTTGGGTCCGACGACACAGGTGATCCCCGGCTCGAATTTCAGCGTCGTCGCCGAGGCGAAGGACTTGAAGCCCTTCAGCGTCAGGCTCTTGAGGTGCACGAAACCGGCCCTTCCGAGTGCTGTATCCGGGAGAGACTACCTGCGGATACACGGCCACTCGGGGAGGCGGGGCCGTTTGGCCGCATGTCAGGCCGGGGCGGGCACCGTGACCAGCACCTTGTCGTCGTCGGTCACGACCTCGACCCGGGCGATCCGGGCAAGGTCGAACGAGGTGCTGCCGGGGATGGTCTCACCAGGCTCGAAGGTGGTCGACCACCAGCCCGCGACCTGCCTGCCGCCGTCGCGGTCGCGCACCACGAGCTTGCACGGCTTGCCCGCGGGCACGTCGCGCAGTGTGATCCTCACCTCGGTGCCCCACGCGTGGCCGGTCAGCGCCACCTCGGCGCCCACCCCGCTGGCCGTGTCCTTCGCCGACCAGCTGACCGCCGTCGGCTCGGGCTCGCGCTGGTTCTGCGCCAGGACCGCCGTGCCCGCACCCAGGGCGACCACGATGACCACGGCCGCGGCGAGCGGCCACTGCCGCCTAGGACCGCGCTTGCGGCGGAGCGGGATCGGCTCGGCGAGCGGCACCGGCTCGGGTTCGGGCAGGTCGGGCTGGTCCTCGTAGTCCTCGGGGGTGATCCGGTGCAGCAGACCCGGCAGCGGCGCCATGCGCAGCAGTTCGGCCTTGCAGGAGGCGCAGCCCGCGAGGTGCGCCTCGAACTCGGCCCGGTCGGCCGGGTCGAGGGCGCCGAGGACGTAGGCGCCGACGGAGGTCAGCAGCATGCAGCTCACGGCTCGGTCACCCCTCGTTCCTCCAGGGCATCGCGCAGGGCCCGCAGCGCGTAGAACGTGCGGGACTTGACGGTGCCTGCCGGGATGCCGAGGACCTTGGCGGCCTCGGCGACGGTCCGCCTGCGGTAGAACAGCTGGCCGATGACCTCACGGTGGTCCTTCGACAGGGCACGCATGGCCTCGGCGACCTGCCAGCCTTGCAGGACCTGCTCGAAGTCGTCGGTCGGGCGGGCCCAGTCGGTCTCGATGGGCACCTCCGCGACCCGGGCGCTCTGCTTGCGGTAGCCGGAGATCACCAGGTTCTTCGCCACGGTGTAGAGCCACGGGCCCGCGTGGTCGACCTGGAGCCGGTCCGCGTGGCGCCAGGCGCGCAGCAGGGTCTCCTGGACGATGTCCTCGGCCCGCTGGTGGTCGTTGCCGACCGCGCGCAGGACGTAGCTGTGCAACGGCCGCCGGTAGCGGTCGTACAGCTCGCGGACGAGGTGCTCGTCCTGTCCCGGGTCGTCACCCACCTAAGTGCCTACGCGTGCGGTTCGGGATCGGTTCACCGGTCACCGTTCGACGAACCCCTCGATCGTCCCCTTCGCCGGTCCCCACTGCTCGACCACGGCGTCGACGCTGCCAGGGGCCTGGCCGGACTGCAGTGCCTGGAGAAGTCGGTCGCACTCGTCGCGCGCGCCTTCGGCCACGACCTCGACCCGGCCGTCGGCGGTGTTGCGGGCCCACCCCGACAACCCGAGTTCGAGCGCGCGGCTGCGGGTCCACCACCGGAAACCGACGCCCTGGACACGGCCGCGCACCCACGCGGTCAAACGGACGGGATCAGCACGGTTCTCAGGCTGTGACACACCGTCATCCTGCCGCACGGACCGGCCATTCACCGAGAGTGAGAAAACATACGCACGGGTAGTAGGCCTTGCCCGAGATGGTATTTTTTCGCGCCGTCACGGCCGACGAACCGGCTCGCTCGCGAGTCAGGGAGAGTGGACCTGCATGTCCGAGTCAGCAGACCGGGTCGAAGTGTCACCAGTGGACGACGAAACGCCAGGTCTCCGCCGCGCGCCCTACGCGATCCTGGGTGTGTCGGGCGTCGTCGTGGCGACCGTTTTCGCCGCGGTCGCGGCCTTCGCCTCCAACGAGAGCGACGACGCGGGCCCGATCGCGCCCGCCGCGCCCGTGACGGCCACTTCCGTCAGGCCCACGACGACCAGCTCCGTGTCCATGACGTCCTCGGAGGTGCCGTCGTCGACGACGGAGAGCACCACCACGACGACCGAGTCGACCACCTCGAGCACGACGACAACCACGACGAAGCGCGGGACCAGGCCGACCACCACCACTACGACGCCGCCGCGTCCGGTGACCACGACGCCACCGACGACACCGCCGAAGACGACGCCACCGACCACACCGCCTACGACGCCACCCACCACGCCGCCAACCACAACGGAGCCAACAACTCCGTAACAGAGAGTTTCGGAGTATTCACGTAGATCCACTCTTTGGTGGTACCTTCCGCGACCGTGACACACCGTCGTGGGCGTAGTGGACTAGTGCAGGCCGTTCTTGTCGCGCTCGCGGTCGGCGCGGGCACTGCCGGAGTCGTCACCCTTCTGGGGAGTTCGTCCAAGATCAACGAGAAACCCAGTCGGATCTCCCTGGACGTCCCCGCGACCTCGACGCCGTTCGATCCCACTCGACCGACGATGTCGGCGCCGCCGTCGGCGTCGGCGAGCGTGACCGGTATCTCCGCGCCACCGCCGTCCTCGGCCGTGGGCAGCATCGTCCCCTCGACCTCGGCAGGCGCGACACCGGGACAGCCCGACCCCGGCGGGCCCGGACCGGGCCAGCCGACCGGCGGCCCCGGCCCCACGACGACCCGCCCTCCGGTCACGACGACGGCGGCGCCCCCGCCGGTGGACAGCACCGTCGCGCCGAAGGTGCTCAACATCGTGAACAACTGGCGCCTGCAGTTCGGCTGCGCGCCGATCTCCCTGGACAGCAGGCTGAACCGCGCCTCGCAGAACCACAGCGCCGACATGGCCGCGAACAACTACTACTCGCACACCAGCCAGGACGGCCGCAGCTACATGGACCGCGCCTACGAACAGGGCTACTGGATGCCGGGCGGCGAGAACCTGGCCCGCGGCCCCCGCACCGCTGAGGAAGTCATGAACGCGTGGATGAACTCCTCCAGCAACCGCGCCAACATCCTCAACTGCAACCTGCGCACGATGGGTGTTGGCCTGGCGGGACCGGGCTACTACTGGACCCAGATGTTCGGCTACTGAGTGGAAGCAATACCCCAGATCGGTTCTACCGTTGCTTCGAACACTCACGGCAGGCGCGGACGGCGGATTCCGAAGCGCTGCTCACTCGGGACGCCCGGCGATATCGGACTATTTCCCACCGTGGAGCTCGTATCACCGAGCTAACAACCGGCGTACCTAGCCAAACAAAGGTGGGAGCGGGCCCCCGATGCCCGCTCCCACCTTCACTCCCGCACCCCGAGGCTCAGCCCGTCGGCGGGACGGCCGGTGTCGTGACCGGCGCCTTCGCCGGCGTGGACGGGCCCGTCGACGGCGGCACTGAAGTCGCCGTGGTCGACGGTGGTGCGGTCACCGTGGCCGAAGTCGACGGAATCATCGACGCGGACGGGGGCAGCGGCACGAACGGGAGGCCGGTCCGCTCGTCGCAAATGCCGTTGGTGTAGACGATTCGCGGCAGTGGGAAACGGTTCCGGTTGTCCGTGTGCTCACCACACGAGGGGTGGTAGACCGTGATCGGCCTGCCGTCCTCGTCGTAGAGGTAGAACTCCTCGATGGCCTTGCCGTCGGCGCCTACCGCGTACACATTGGACAGTGGGCTGCCGTTGTAATACAGGCCATTGCCCGAGTAGCCGCCGTAGTATGTCGGGCCACCGCTGCCGTTGTTCGACGCGGCCGCCACCGCCAGCGCGATGCCGCAGCCGACGACGAAAGCGTTGCCGGGCACCGTGACCGCCAGCAGCCGCCGGTCGGTCTTGACCCGGCCCGCCGTCCACAGCAGCACACCCGCCGCGACCAGGATCGCGACCGCGAAGACTGGTGCGCGGCTGATCACGGCGAGGAAAGCCAGTGCCAGCACCACGAACCGCAGGACCGTCCACGCGGGACGCAGCGAACGCAGGTACTCCACCGCCGCCGGCTGCAGCAGGTTCATTCCCGTCCGGACCGACCAGCGGTACTCCCGCAGCTCCTCGATGTCCGAGCGGCGGACGCGGCCGGTGAAGATGAGCCACGCCGCGGCCGCGAACAGCGGCAGGAACAGGAGCACCGCGACCAACGGGCTCTCCGAGCGTTCTCCGACCCCGGCGATGCCGACGATCAGGGCGACCAGCGTCGTGATCGCCAGCGCCCACAGGGCGAACCGGCCCGCGAGCTTGCGCGGAACCACCGGCACGGTCCGGCTCGGCGGCGGCGGGTAGCCACCCGTCGCACGCAGCTCGGCCGCGTAGTCCTCCGGTGTGCCAAGGCGTTCGACGGGCGAACCGTCCTCGCCGAAGACCTCGGTGACGTGCGGCTCGACGTCCTCCATCAGCTCGGTCAACTCGTCGGCGGGGAGGTCGGCCAGCGCCTTCCGCACCCGGGCGAGGTACTCGTCGAGCTCCAGGCGAGTGTCGCTGTTCACGCCGCCTTCCCCTTTCGCAGAATCCCGTCCAACGTCTCGGCGAACGCCCGCCAGGCTTGCTCGGTCTCGACCAGCCGGGCCCGGCCCAAGTCGTTGAGCCCGTAGTACTTGCGGTGCGGCCCCTCGTCGCTCGGCACCACATAGGAACTGAGGTACCCCGCCTTGTACAGCCGCCGCAGCGTTCCGTAGACCGAAGCGTCCCCGACTTCCTCGATGCCGCCGCCCCGCAGTCGTCTGAGAACGTCGTAGCCGTAGCCGTCCTCATCCCGCAGCACGGCGAGCACCGCGAGGTCCAGCACTCCCTTGAGCAGCTGGCTCGTATCCATGCACCCTCCCCGGTATCGCGCTAAGAGCACTATTGCGCATTACGCAGTACCGCGCAAGGTGGAAACTGGTGACAGCAACGTTCTACGGTGGTAGGGAGCACTCAAGGGAGAGGAAAGCCATGCCGATCCAGCTCAACCACACCATCGTGGCGGCCCGCGACAAGGCCGCCTCTGCCCAGTTCATGTCGGAGATCCTGGGACTGCCGAAGCCGTTTGCGTTCGGCCCGTTCCTTTGTGTCCAGACCGACAACGACGTCACGCTCGATTTCATCGACAGCGCCGAGGTGATCGCCACCCAGCACTACGCCTTCCTGGTGAGCGAGGACGAGTTCGACGTGATCTTCGATCGGATCAAGGACCGGAACCTGACCTACTGGGCCGACCCGCACCACCGACAGATCGGGGAGATCAACACCAACGACGGCGGCCGGGGCGTCTACTTCGACGACCCGGATGGGCACGCGCTGGAGATCCTCACCCGGCCGTACGGCAGCGGGTCATGAGCGGCGCTGGCAGCGCGGGCAGGAGAACGACGAGCGGTTCATGAACGGCTCGCGGCGGATCGGGCTGCCACAGCGGGGGCACGGCAGCCCCTCCTGCCCGTAGGCGGCCAGCGACCGGTCGAAGTAGCCGGACTGGCCGTTCACGTTGACGTACAAGGCGTCGAAGGACGTGCCGCCCGCGACGAGCGCCTCGGCCATCACGTCGGTGGCGGCGCCGATCAGCTCACGGGCTTTCGCCGCGGACAGCCGCTCCGTGGGCCGCGCCCAGTGCACGCGGGCGCGCCAGAGGGCTTCGTCGGCGTAGATGTTGCCGATGCCGGACACCACGGTCTGGTCCAGCAAAGCCCGCTTGACCTCGGTGCGCTTGGCGCGCAGCGCACGGACGGCGGCGTCGAGGTCGAACGCGGGGTCCATCGGGTCGCGGGCGATGTGCGCGACGGGCTCGGGCAGCGTGTCGCCGTCGACGACGACGGTGTCCTCGACGGACAGGCCACCGAAGGTGCGCTGGTCGACGAACCGCAGTTCCGGGCCGTCGTCGGCGAAGCGGACGCGGACCCGCAGGTGCTTCTCGTCGGGCGCCTCAGCGGACTGGACGAGCATCTGGCCGCTCATGCCGAGATGGGCCAGGACCGCCTCGCCTGAGCTCAGCTCGACCCACAGGTACTTGCCGCGGCGGCGCGCGGCGTCCAGGGAATGCCCCACGAGCCGGGACGCGAAGTCGATCGCGCCCGGGACGTGGCGGCGGATGGCACGGGGGTGCAGGACGTCGACCGAGGCGATCGTGCGACCGGTGACGTGGCGTTCCAGACCCCGGCGGACGACCTCGACCTCAGGCAGCTCGGGCACTCAGGACTCGTCGGACCGCTTGGCGTCGATCGACTCGGAAAGCTCGCGCCACGCCGCTTCCGCGGCCTTCTGCTCGGCTTCCTTCTTGGTCCGTCCGTCACCGTTGCCATAGCCCTGGCCGTTGACGACGACGATGGCCGTGAACTCCTTGCGGTGGTCCGGGCCTTCCTCGCGCACCCGGTACTCCGGCACGCCGAGGCCCGCGGACGCGGTGAGTTCCTGCAGGCTCGTCTTCCAGTCCAGCCCGGCTCCGCGAAGCGGCGCTTCGATGAGCAGCGGGTCGAACAGGCGGTGCACGACCTGGCGGGCCGTGTCGATGCCGTGCTGCAGGTAGACCGCGCCGATCACGGCTTCCATGCCGTCGGCGAGGATGCTCGCCTTGTCGCGGCCGCCGGTCAGCTCCTCACCCTTGCCGAGGAGCAGGTGCGCGCCGAGTCCGCCGTCGCCCAGACCGCGGGCGACACCGGCGAGGGCGTGCATGTTGACCACGCTGGCCCGCAGCTTCGCGAGCTGCCCCTCGGGCAGGTCGGGGTGGCGGCGGTAGAGGTGGTCGGTGACGACGAGGCCGAGGACCGCGTCGCCGAGGAACTCCAGGCGCTCGTTCGGCGGCAGGCCGCCGTTCTCGTACGCATACGAGCGGTGCGTCAGCGAGAGCACGAGCAGCTCGGCGTCCAAGTGGACGCCGAGCGCGTCGAGCAGCGTTGACGGGTCCGCTGTCGGACCTCGAGACGCCTTAGCCCCCATGGCGTGAACCTACGGTCACGCGGGCTGAACGACCTGGCGACCGTCGTACTGGCCGCAGGTCGGGCAGGCGATGTGCTGCGGCTTCGGGGCCCGGCAAGCCTTGTTCGAGCAGTTCACCAGGTGCACCGCAGTGGTCTTCCACTGCGACCGGCGCGAGCGGGTGTTCGAACGCGACATCTTCCGCTTGGGGACGGCCACGACTGAATCTCCTCTGAGCAAGCTGTGTGAGCAGGACGGACAGTTACAACGACGCTACAGACTGTGTTGTCTCAGCCATCATCCTGTTGGAACCGCTCTTGGAGCGCGGCCCATCGAGGATCAATGGTCTCATGCCTATGATTCGGGCCGAGTTCGGCCCACTTGCCACCACACTCCGTGCACAGCCCGGCACAGTCCGGGCTGCACAGCGGCACGTGCGGCAGTGCCAGGACGACCGCGTCGCGGACGACTGGCTCAAGATCGATGAGGTCGTCGACGAGGCGGCTGACCTCGTCTTCGTCGGTCGTCTCGACCGTCGCGCTCAGCGGGTAGGCGAAGAGCTCGGTGATGTCGACCTCGACCTCGTCGGTGATCGGGTCGAGACACCGGGAGCACTCCCCCGCGAGCGGCGCGGCGGCGACCCCGGAGACCAGGACACCCTCCACGACGGACTCCAGCAGGACGTCGAGATCGACATCGGCGCCCGCGGGCACGGCGATGACGCCTTCGAGCCCGATGGCGTAGTCGGCCTGGGCGGTGCGGTGGACCGGTCGCGAGGATCCGGGTCGCCTTCCCAGCTCACGGGTGTCGATGACCCACGGGCTGGTCAGGACCGGACGGGCCGGGCCTTTGCGCTTCTCGGACATGGTGGACTCGGTCACGCCTTCGTGGATTGGTGGGGCCGACGCGGATGTCCGCGCGGCCAGCTAGAACAGGGTACGTGAGGCGTGGTCAAACGGGAAATCAGCTCGGTCAGCCGTGGTAGTCGAAGGGGACGGCTCCCGCGGGGACGCCGTTCATGGCGCCGCGCAGGTGGGTGCGGCCCTTGCCGACGGTGCGCAGGGTGTGGCTGAGCAGGTCTTCGAACTCGGCCAGCTTGGTGTCGACGTAGTCGTCGCACTCGGCGCGCTTGCGGGCGGCCTCGTCGGCAGTGGCGTCGAGGATGCGGGCGGACTCGGCGTGGGCGGCCTGCACGACCTCGGTCTGCGAGACCAGCCTGGCCTGCTCGAAGCGGCCTTCCTCGACCGCGCGCTCGTAGGACTCGCGGCCCGCCTGCAGCATCCGGTCGGCCTCGGACTGGGAGCGGCCGACCAGGCTCTCGTACTCGGCGCGGCCCGCGGCGACGGTGCGGTCGGCCTCGTCCTGGGCCTCGGCGACGAGGCGGTCGGCGTGCGCGGTGGCGTCGGCGATGAGGCGCTCGGCCTGGGCGCGGGCGTCGGCGACGAGCTGTTCGGCTTCGAGGGCCACCTTGGAGCGGGTCTGCTCGGCCTGGTGTTCGGCGCCGCCGATGATCTCGTCCTTGCGGTCGAGCACGTCCTGGGCGTCGTCGATCTCGGCGGGCAGCGCGTCGCGCACCTCGTCGAGCAGTTCGAGGACGTCGCCGCGGGGCACCACGCAGCCCGACGTCATCGGCACGCCCCGGGCTTCCTCCAGGATCGTGACCAGTTCGTCGATCGCCTCGAAGACCTTGTACACAGCTCCTCCTCCACCTCCACGCGCGGGACGTGACGGCTCCCCGTTCGATTCTGCCCGCTTACCGGGCTTCGCACGTGGAGATCGAGTGGGCGTGTTCCTTTGTGACGGTGTGGGGGCTTGTGATGATCCGCACCGTCGCGCTTTCTAGCTCTCGTCCGCCGCCGCGTTGTCGGCCAGGCGCTTGAGGAGGCGGGTGTGGACGAGCTCCGGGAGCAGGTGCGAGACCGCGCCGCCGTAGGTCGCGACCTCCTTGACCAGGGAGCTGGACAGGAAGCTGTTGAGCGGGCTGGTCGGCATGAACATGGTCTCCACGCCGGTCAGGCCCTGGTTCATCTGGGCCATCTGCAGTTCGTAGTCGAAGTCGCTGATGGCGCGCAGACCCTTCACGATCGCCTGGACGTCGTTCTGGGTGCAGTAGTCCACCAGCAGCCCGTGCCAGGAGTCGACGCGGACGTTGGACAGGTGCGCGGTGGTCTCGGCGAGCATGTCCATCCGCTCTTCGACGGTGAACAGGCCGCGCTTCGACTTGTTGATCATGACGGCGATCACGACCTCGTCGAACAGCGCCGCGGCCCGCTCGATGATGTCGAGGTGGCCGTTGGTGGGCGGGTCGTACGAGCCCGGACAAACTGCGCGCGTCATGGATTTGGACCGTAGCAGCCGGGAGTCAGTCGGAGTCCGTGTCGACACTCACTTGCGAGGCCCAGTGCAACTCGGTATCGCCATAGCGGCGGGAACGCTCCGGCACGAGGGCGGCGGGCCAGTCGGGGGCGCCCGCGCGGGTGGCCCGCTCGACGATCACCGTCGAGCCGGGCGCGGTCCAGCCGTAGTCGACCAGGGCGTTGAGCATGACGGCGAGTTCCGGGCCCTCGACGGCGTAGGGCGGGTCGGCCATGACCAGGTCGTAGGGCTCGGCGGAGCCGGTGGAGAGGACCTGGGTGACCCGTCCGGCCCGGATGTCGACGCCGGGCAGCGCGACGATGGCGGCGTTGCGCTTGAGGACGCCGACGGCGTTGCGGTCGGCCTCCACCATGGTGGCGAGAACCGCCCCACGCGACAGCGCCTCGAACCCGAGCGCGCCGGAGCCCGCGTAGAGGTCGAGCACCCGGGCGCCATGCAGGCCCACCCCGGCCTCCAGCGCGCTGAAGAGGGCCTCACGCACCCGGTCCGACGTCGGCCTGGTGCCCTTGGGCGGCACGGCCAGCCGCCTGCCCCCGGCGGCGCCCGCCACAATCCTTGTCACCTCCATATGGTGCCTGACCAGCCCGCGCGGCAGCCCCGGAGGGGTGACCCGGCGCACATCGGCCATCAGGTCGATTCAGGCGCGACGCAAAGCGCGTAATCTCGCTCTTCCTGTCGGAAACCAACCTGGGAGCGCTGCGTGTCGGAAACCTCTGTGAGAGAGGCCGAGATCGCGGTCGAGCAGAAGCACGTCGACGTCGTGTACGCGCGCGTCGACGAGATGCGCAGCGAGGCCGAGGCGATGCGCAACCGCGGTGACGCGCTCGCCCACGGAGCACGCAACGAGGCGGTCTTCGAGCAGGCCGCCATGCTCTTCGAACGCGATGTCATGGTTCGCCACGCGAACCAGATCCTGCGCACCCTCGACGCGGAACACGAAGGGCTGGTCTTCGGGCGGCTCGACGACACCGCGGGCGAGACGATGTACGTCGGCCGTCTCGGGGTCCGCGACGTGGAGTTCGACAACCTGGTCACCGACTGGCGCGCCCCCGCGGCGGCGCCGTTCTACCAGGCGACCGCCGAGCAGCCGATGGACATCATCCGCCGCCGGGTGATCCGCTCCTCGGGGCAGACCGTGGTCGACATCGACGACGACCTGCTCATGCCGGAGCGCCACCTGGAGAGCATGGCCGTCGTCGGCGAGGGCGCGCTGATGGCGAGCCTGACCCGCGCGCGCGGCGAGAACATGCGCGACATCGTCGCCACCATCCAGAAGGAGCAGGACGAGGCGATCCGGGCGCCGTGGCGCGGGGTCACCGAGATCACCGGCGGTCCCGGCACCGGCAAGACGGCGGTGGCGCTGCACCGCGTGGCGTACCTGCTCTACCGCGACCGCAGGCGCATGGGCGGCACGGGCGTGCTCGTGGTCGGCCCGTCGCCCGCGTTCACGTCCTACATCTCGCGGGTCCTGCCCTCCATGGGTGAGGACAACGTGGAGCTGCGCTCGCTCTCGGACCTGCTCGACGGCGTCAAGGCGGTCCGGGTCGACTCGGCGCCGGTGGCCGCGGTCAAGGGGTCGCTGCGGATGCGCCGGGTGCTCAAGCGGGCCATCCGCGAAGCCCCCGCGGACGCGCCGAACGAGCTGCGGATCATGTACCGGGGCGAGGTGCTCAAGCTCGACGCGCGCGAGCTCGACACGGTTCGCAACAACGTCCACAATGGACGTCGTCCGCCGAACCAGGCACGGGTGGACGCCGCCGAGGCGCTACTGGAAGCGTTGTGGCGCAAGGCTGATTCCTACACCGACTTCCCGGTGAAGCGAGCCGACCTGATCACCGAGCTCGGCGAGCGGATCGACTTCCACCGGTTCGTGGTCGTGTGGTGGCAGCTGCTCACCCCGGCGGAGGTGCTGCGTTCACTGAGCGACCGCAGGCGCCTGTCGCGGATCGCGGGGCGCGGGCTCACCCGGTCCGAAGTGGACATGCTGGCCGACTCGTGGGCCGACCCGAGTGGGCCCTCGGTCGCCGACATCGCCCTGCTCGACGAGCTGCGGATGCTGCTGGGCAAGCCGCCCAAGCGGCGCAAGCGCAAGACCGACACCTCGGCCGCCGAGCTGCAGACGTGGTCGGAGCGGCAGAGCGGGCCGGGTTATCACCGGCCCGACGACTACGACGAGTACTCCCACATCGTCGTCGACGAGGCACAGGACCTCTCGCCGATGCAGTGGCGGATGGTGGGCAGGCGCGGCAAGTACGCGAGCTGGACCGTCGTCGGCGACCCGGTGCAGAGCTCGTGGCCGGACCCGGCGGAGGCCCGGCAGGCGCAGGACGGCGCGTTCGGCGGCCCCCGGACCGTGCGCAGGCAGTTCGCGCTGCGCACCAACTACCGGAACTCGGCGGAGATCTTCGACCTCGCGGGCAAGGTCGTCCGGGATGTCTCGACCCCCGAGCAGCTGCCGCACGCGGTGCGCAGCACGGGAATCGAACCCTCGATCCAGGTCTGCTCGTTCGACCAGCTGACAGAGTTCGCGGTCAACGCGGCGAAGGAACTGCTGGGCACGGTCGACGGCACGGTCGGGGTCATCACCGCGACCAGCCGGGTCGACTCGACCCGGTCGGCGATCGAGCGGCTCAACGACGAACGGCTGCGGGTGGTCGACGGGCTGGAGTCCAAGGGTTTGGAGTACGACGCGGTCGTGCTGATCGAGCCTGCGGAGCTGGTCGCGGAGTCCACCACGGGGCCACGAACTCTGTATGTCGCCCTCACGCGGGCCACTCAGCGGCTTACGGTAGTGACGACCGACCGAAACTGGCCGGACAGCTAAAAGGAGCAGCGTGCCGGAGCCCGACCCGAGCCGACCAGCAGGTCAGTGTGCCGACCTGCTCAGGCTCATGGACGCGGGCAGGTTGCGCGACGCCGCGGCCAGGGCGAAGCTGCTCACCCGGTTCAGCACCGATCCGCATGAGCGGACCCAGGCGCACCTGTTCCTCCTCGGCGCGCTGCTCACGCTGGGGCAGGCGGGCACCGCGGAGTTCGCCCACGTCCTGGCCGAGGCCGACGACGCGGTCAAGCTGTTCCCGGAACCCGCTTTCGTCGGCGAGTTCCACGCCCTGGCGGGCGGCGCGGCGTTCGCGGTCGGCGAGATCGAGAGCGCGATGCTGCACACCGTCGACGGGATGCGGGCGACCGCGCAGGCAAACCCCAGCGTGACGACCGCGTTGGCCTGGTACGACCTGGCGTGGACCGCGGGCGAGCTGGGGATGACCGATGAGGTCGACCTCGCCCTGCGCCAGGCCCACGAGGCGGGCAGCCCTTGGGGCCTGCACTACGAGGACGCCCCGATGCGGTTGGTCACCGCAGTGTCGGCGGATCACCGCGGCGACACCGACCAGTGCGCGTCCATGCTGGCGGACATGTCCGCCGACGGGCGCAGGCTGGCGGCCGGAGACCTCGACGGCGTCGCCATGGCCGACCGCGCGTACCTGGCCTACGCGACTGCCCGGTACACCGTGCTGGGCGGCGACCCGGGTGTCGACCCGCGGCGGCTGATGCCCGCGGAGGCCGACCAGGCGAGCAACCCGTACCGCATCCTGACCCGGGTGTGCCTGGCGATCACCGCGGGCAGGCCCACCGACGTCCTGCCCGCGTTGGCCGCGACCGTGCCGATCAATCTGGTGCACGAGGTGGAGATCCTGCGGCTGCGCTCGCTGGCGCTGAGCTCGGCAGGCGACCTGACGGGAGCGCTGGCCGCCGAGCGGGAGGCGATCCGGCGGTTCACCGAGCCGTGGCAGAACCTGCGCAGGCTGGCCACCAACGCCGCCCGCTTCCGCGCGGACCACGCGGTCCTGTCGGAATACGCGGCGGCCGCGCTGACCGATCCCTTGACGGGCCTGCCGAACCGCAGGCACCTGGAGGAACGGCTCGAGGAGATCAGCGGCAGGCGGCAGCGGGCGATCGTCGGGCTGATGGACCTGGACAACTTCAAGGAAGTCAACACCCACCACGGCCACCTGGCGGGCGACGCCGTTCTGGCCCGCATCGCGTCGGTGGTGGCGTCCTCCCTGCGGGAGGGCGACTTCCTGGCGCGATACGGCGGCGACGAGTTCGTCGCGGTCCTCACCGACACGTCGATGAGCGCCGCCCACGAGGTCGGCGACCGGGTGAGTGCGGCTCTGGCCCGGGAGAACTGGGGCGAACTGGCGCTGGCGGCGCCGGTGGGAATCAGCATCGGCTGGGCGGAACTGACCGCACACGGCCCGAGCGCGGCACTGGCGGCGGCGGACCAGGCGATGTACGCCCGCAAGGGCGCCCGGGACTACTGAACCGAAGTCCGCAGTAGCAAAGATCCCCTGCCCCGACCCGCGAGTCGCCCCTTCCAGCAAGCGAGTCGCCCCCTCCAGCAACTGAGTCGCCCCGCCCAGCCAAGTGAATGTCGAATTCACTTGCCGGACGGGGCGACTCGTTTGCCTGGAGGGGCGACTCGCGGGGGTGGGGCTCAGCCCAGGACCACCAACAGGTCCCCACCCTCGACCTGCTGCACCTTCCCAATAGCGAGCCGAGAAACCTTCCCCGCCTTCGAGGCAGTGATAGCCGCCTCCATCTTCATCGCCTCAATAGTCGCGACAGTCGCACCCGCCTCAACCTCGTCGCCCTCGCTGACCGAAAGCGTGACAACGCCGGCGAACGGAGCAGCGACATGGTTGGGGTTCGTCTTGTCGGCCTTCTCCGCCACCGGCAGATCCGAAGCGATCGCCCGGTCCCGCACCTGAATCGGCCGCAACTGGCCGTTCAGCGTCGCCATCACGGTCCGCATGCCGCGCTCGTCCGGGTCGGCGACCGCTTCCAGCTCGATCAGCAGGGTCACGCCCTTGCCGATGCCGACCGCGTACTCCTTGCCCTGCTCCAGGCCGAAGAAGAAGTCCTTGCTGGCCAACACACTCGTGTCGCCGAACTGGTCCCGGTGCGCCAGGTACTCCTTTGTCGGCCCCGGGAACAGCAGCCGGTTGAGCGTGGCCCGCCGGTCCGACGCCAACCCCTCCCGGTCGGCCTCGGTCAGTTCCGCGACGCCCTTCGGAGCCGCTCGGCCCTTCAACGCCTTGGTGCGGAACGGTTCCGGCCAGCCACCGGCCGGGTCGCCGAGTTCACCGTGGAGGAAGCCGACGACCGAGTCGGGCACGTCGAAGCTGCCCGGTTCGGACTCGAACATCTTCGGGTCCACCCCGGCGCCCACCAGGTGCAGCGCCAGGTCGCCGACGACCTTGGACGACGGCGTCACCTTGACCAGCCTGCCGAGCATCCGGTCGGCCGCGGCGTACATCGTCTCGATGTCCTCGAAGCGGTCGCCCAGGCCCAGCGCGACCGCCTGGGTGCGCAGGTTCGACAGCTGCCCGCCGGGGATCTCGTGGTGGTACACGCGACCGGTCGGCGACGGCAGGCCCGCCTCGAACGGGCGGTACACGCGCCGGACGATCTCCCAGTACGGCTCGAGGTCCGACACCGCCTGCAGCGACAGGCCGGTCTCGCGCTCGCTGTGGTCGGTCGCCGCCACGATCGCCGAGAGCGACGGCTGCGAGGTGGTGCCCGCCATCGACGCGACCGCGCCGTCGACGGCGTCCACACCGGACTGGATCGCGGCGAGGTACGTCGCCAGCTGGCCACCGGCGGTGTCGTGCGTGTGGAGGTGGACCGGGAGGTCGAACTCCTTGCGCAGCGCGGTGATCAGGCGGGCCGCGGCGGGCGGGCGCAGCAGGCCCGCCATGTCCTTGACCGCCAGCACGTGGGCACCCGCGCCGACGATCTGCTCCGCCAGCTTGAGGTAATAGTCCAATGTGTACAGCTGCTCGGCCGGGTCGCTCAGGTCCGCCGTGTAGCACAGGGCCACCTCGGCGACCGCGGAACCGGTCTCCCGCACGGCCTCGATCGCCGGGCGCATCTGCTCGACGTCGTTGAGCGCGTCGAAGATCCGGAAGATGTCGATGCCGGTCTTCGTGGCCTCCTCGACGAACGCGGAGGTCACCTCCGTCGGGTACGGCGTGTACCCCACGGTGTTGCGCCCGCGCAGCAGCATCTGCAGACAGATGTTCGGCACGGCCTCGCGCAGCGCGGCCAGGCGCTCCCACGGGTCCTCGGCGAGGAACCGCAGCGCGACGTCGTAGGTCGCGCCGCCCCAGCACTCCAGCGACAGCAGCTCCGGGGTCATCCGCGCGACGTGCGGGGCGACCGCGAGGAGGTCCTTGGTGCGCACCCGGGTCGCGAGCAGCGACTGGTGGGCGTCGCGGAACGTGGTGTCGGTGACGCCGACGTTCTTCGACTCGCGCATCCAGCGGGCGAAGCCCTCCGGCCCGAGTTCGACCAGCTTCTGCTTGGAGCCCGCGGGCGCGTCGGCGTTGAGGTCGATCTCGGGGAGCTTGGCGCGCGGCTCGATCACCTTCGGCCGCTCGCCGTGCGGCTTGTTGACCGTCACGTCGGCGAGGTAGGTCAGCAGGCGGGTGCCGCGGTCGGCCGAGTGCCGCGCGGTGAGCAGGTGCGGGCGCTGCTCGATGAACGACGTCGTCACCCGCCCGGCCACGAAGTCCTCGTCGTCGAGGACGGCCTGCAGGAACGGGATGTTCGTGGCCACACCGCGGATGCGGAACTCCGCCACCGCGCGCTTGGCCCGCCGGACCGCCGCGTCGAAGTCGCGGCCACGACAGGTGAGCTTGACCAGCATCGAGTCGAAGTGCGCGCTGACCTCGGCGCCCGCCGCGGTGCCGCCGTCGAGCCGGATGCCGCTTCCGCCCGGGGAGCGGTAGGCGCTGATCATGCCGGTGTCGGGGCGGAACCCGTTGGCCGGATCCTCCGTGGTGATGCGGCACTGCAGCGCCGCGCCGCGCAGGTAGATGTCGTCCTGGGTGAGCCCGAGGTCGGGCAGCGTCTCGCCCGAGGCGATGCGCAGCTGCGACTGGACGAGGTCGACGTCGGTGACCTCCTCGGTCACCGTGTGCTCGACCTGGATGCGCGGGTTCATCTCGATGAAGACGTGATGGCCGCGGGTGTCGAGCAGGAACTCGACGGTGCCCGCGTTGAGGTAGCCGATGTGCCGGGCGAACTTGACCGCGTCGGCGCAGATCCGCTCGCGCAGCTCGGGGTCGAGGTTCGGCGCGGGGGCCAGCTCGATCACCTTCTGGTGGCGCCGCTGCAGCGAGCAGTCGCGCTCGTAGAGGTGGATCACGTTGCCGTCGGCGTCGGCGAGGATCTGCACCTCGATGTGGCGCGGGTCGACGACGGCCTGCTCCAGGAACACCGTGGAGTCGCCGAACGCCGACTCGGCCTCACGCATCGCCGCTTCCAGCGACTCACGCAGCGCCTTGGGCTCCTCGACGCGACGCATGCCACGGCCGCCACCGCCCGCGACCGCCTTGACGAAGATCGGGAATCCGATCTCCTCGGCGGCCTTGAGCAGCCCCTCGACGTCCTTGGACGGCTCGGAGGACTGCAGCACGGGCAGGCCCGCGGCCTTGGCGGCGGCGATCGCGCGCGCCTTGTTGCCGGTCAGCTCGAGGATGTCGGCGGTCGGGCCGACGAACGTGATGCCCGCCTCCGCGCACGCGGTGGCCAGCTCGGGGTTCTCGGAGAGGAACCCGTAGCCCGGGTACACCGCGTCGGCGCCCGCTTTCTTGGCGGCCTTGACGATCTCCTCGACAGACAGATACGCCCGAACCGGGTGACCGGGTTCGCCGATCTCGTAAGCCTCATCGGCCTTCATCCGGTGCTGGGAGTTGCGGTCCTCATGTGGGAACACCGCGACAGTCCCGGCGCCGAGTTCATACCCGGCCCGGAACGCCCGGATGGCGATCTCGCCACGGTTGGCGACGAGCACCTTGCGAAACATGCCCGGATACCTCCTGCTACTTCAGCGTCGGTCGCCGGAGATTACCGTGTCTTTCCCGCCAGTCGGGAACGTCGTCCCACGTGACGGACTACTCGCCGGTAACGCCGTCGCCGTGTTCCGCGCGTTCGGCCGACCTCGAATCCGAAGTCTCGCCCAGCTGACAATTGTCCTGGCAGGCGGGGTTCCGCGCCGGATCAGTCGACCACGATCTCGTGCACTCCGACGGTCGGGCCTGGCGGAAAAACGACGCGTACCTGCGAAGCCATGAGGCCGTGGACGGAGACGCCGCTGTACTCCCCCGCGATCCGGCCCACGGTCCGCCAGGCCCCGACGCCGTCGCGCAGCTGGATCTCCCCGCGCGGGGGCGTGTGGCGGGCGGCCAGGACGACCACGCTGGTGATCGGCCGGGGCCCCGCCACGGGCACCTCGGCGACCCCGGACGTGACGGGGAACACGGTCTCGGCGGCCCCGTCGGCGCACGCGTCGACCGGCGCCGGGGTCACGCTGAACTCGCTCACGGCCAGCCAGTGCCGCTGCCCGGCGGTGGCCCGCAGCCGCAGGTACCGGGTCGCCTCCGTCAGCCCGGCCACGACGGTCGGACTGGCGACCTGGCGGACCGGCAGCCAGGTGATGCCGTCGACCGAACGCTCGATCACGCCCGACCGCAGGTAGTCGTGGGGCCGGGCGTTCTGGCCCATGACCAGCCGGACGCCGCTGAGCGAACGGACCCGGCCCAGGTCCAGGACGACCTGGGTGCCCGCCCGCGGCGCGCCCGCGCTCCAGAAGTAGGTCGTGGCGTCGCCGTCGACCATCCGGGCGGGAAGGTGGTCGCCGTAGGCGCCCATGTCGGTCGTCGGCGCCGGGTGGGTGCGGCGCAGGTTGAGCGCCCGGTCGGACTCGGCCCGGGCGGCGGCGACGAACCGGCGGTGGCGCGGCGGCACGTCGAGCCCGGCCAACGCGAGGCGATGGGCCCACGCGCGCCGGTGGTGCCCGAGGGCGTGGGCAAGCAGGATCCGCGCGGCGCGGCGGGCGCTCTCGGTGTCGCCGCCGGTGTCCGTCCGGAGTCGGTGGTCTAAAACCGCGGCGGTGCGACGCAGGTCGGTGCGGCCGACATAGGCGGCCCAGAAGTCGGCGACGGCCTGCGCGGTGGCCACGGGCGACGTGGGCGCCTCGGCCGCGGCGGGTGCCTGGGCGGCCAGCAGCGCGGCGACGACCACGGGCAGCCCGCGTCGAAGGTGGCGTCCGCCTGGTGGCACGACAGGTCCTCTCTTGGTGCCTCGGACAGGCGGGCACAGCACTGGGCCCGGGCGGCTGAAATGTCTCAGCAACGCCCGGGCCCGCGCCAGAGCCGTCACCCGAACGGCGGCTGGACAACCACGTTCGGTTGACGGACGGCGACGCTTACTGTCCTGTGTAGAGGATGCGGTCGGCGGTGTTCGGCGGCAGGTTGCACACTCCTCGACTGGCCTTGGCCTTGAGCGCGGCCTGGACCTGCGCCGGTGTCGCCACGGGGTTGAGAGCGGCGAACAGGGCGGCGCCGCCGGTTACGTGCGCGGCGGCGAAGGAGGTCCCGCTGATCGTCACGGTCGCGGTGTCGGAGGTGATCCACGGGGCGGTGATGCCGACGCCGGGCGCGTAGAGATCGACGAGCGGGCCGTAATTGGAGCTACGAGAGGCACAGTCGTTGCGATCGATCGCCGCGGAGGTGATCGCCTCGACGACGCGCGCGGGCGAGAAGTTGCCCGCCTGGCTCGCCGAGGAACCGGCGGGCACCGAGTAGGTGACGCCGGAGGCGATCGAGCGGCGGACCGCGTCGTCGAGCGCCTGGTTGGCCGAGCCGCCGAGACTCATATTGGCGACGGCGGGCTTCACCGCATTGCGGGTCACCCAGTCGATACCGGCGATCACGGCGGAGATCGTTCCGGAGCCCGAGTTGTTCAGCACCCGAACCGGGACGATCCGGACTTCCTTGGCCACACCGTGCGCGGTGCCGCCGATGACGCCCGCGACGAAGGTGCCGTGGCCGTTTCCGTCGGTGGGATCTTGGTCGTGGTCGACGAAGTCGTAGCCACCGGAGACGCGGCCGGCGAAATCCTGGTGCGTGGCCTTGACTCCGGTGTCGATCACGTAGGCGTGGACGTTCGCCGCGGTGGTCGCGTAGCGATAGCGGCCGTCGAGCGGGCGGGTTCGCTGGTCGATGCGGTCGAGGCCCCACGACGGTGGATTGAGTTGCTCCCCGAGGGCGTGCACGGGACTGTCGGGGACCAAGTAGGAGACGGCCGGATCGGCCGCCAGGGCGCGCGCCTGCCCGCGGGTCAGGCGGGCCGAAAACCCTTGCAGGGCAGCGGAATACCGGTGTTCCACGGTTCCGCCGTGGCGGTGGGTCAGGTCGTCCGCGGTGCCCGCGCGGAGGACCACGACGTAGGCCGCGGCGGACTCGGCGCCCGCCGGGACAGGGATGGCCGCCAACGACAGCGCGACAATTGCCGGAAGCAACATGCGAATTTTCTTCGGCGTCATATACCTGATCTACGTCGCCCAGGTCGGCGCGAACAATCATCCCCAATTACCAGCCTGTGGAAGACACGATTGGGGGACCCACTAAAGTGGGGCAATGCCGACTGCCGACGCCGAGTCCGCCGACAAAGTCCCACACTTCGACACGGTCCTGCGTGGGTACAACCCCCGCCAGGTCAACGAGCGGGTCACCCGTCTCACCTACGACCTGCGCCACGCGGCCAAGGGACGCGACGAGGCTTCGGCCAAGGTCGCGGAGCTGACCAAGTCGCTTGGTTCGTTGCAGCAGCAACTGTTGGAGACGACGACCCGGCTCAACCGGATCACCTCGAACCCCAACAGCACCGAGGGGATGACCGAGCGCGTCCGGCTCATGATGGAGCTGGCCCGCGAGGAGATCGCCGACTTCAAGCGTGAGGCCGACGAGTACGCGCAGGCGACTCGCACCGAGGCCGACACCTACGCCACGGGCGTGAAGTCCAGCGCCGACGACTACGTCGCGCAGACCCGCAAGAACGCCGACGGCTACGCCCAGAACACCACCCGCGCCGCCGACGAGGCCGCCGCCGGCCTGCGCGCCGAGGCCGAGGCGTACGCCGCGGACCTCAAGGCGAAGCACGAGCGCCTCGTCGCCGATGTCGAGGAGCGGCGCAAGCAGTTGGAGGCGGACTACACCCGCAACCACGCCGAACTCGACGCCGAGTACGAGACGATGCGCGCGAACCTCGTCGCCGAGCACACCAAGCTCATGGCCGACTCCCGCGCGGAGATCGAACGGCAGTCGAAGGCCAACGAGGCCCGCATCGCCCAGCTCTACGACGACGCGTCCGCCCACCGCGACGAACTCGACGCCGAAGCCCAGCGCATCCGCGAACAGCTCGACGCCGAGGCCGCGGAACTGCGCGCCGCCGCCGCCGAGAAGGCCGACCAGGACCTCGCCGCCAAGCGCGCCGCGGCCGAAGCCGACCTCGCCGCCCGCACGGAGCAGGCGGAGGCCACCTTCGCCGAGCGGACCGCCGAACTGGACCGCGAGTACGCGGCGAAGTCCGCGGCCATCGAGAAGGACCTCGCCGACGCCCGCGCGAAGTCCGACGCGGAAATCACCGCCCGCCTCGACTCGGCGGAGAAGCGCGCCGCCACCCTGATCGCGGACGCGGAGAAGTTCCAGGCCGACACCGAGTCCACCCTCGCCGCCCAGTCCGCGGCGGTCGAGAAGGAACTCGCGGACGCCCGCGCCAAGTCGGACGCGGAAATCCTGGCCAACCTCGACACCGCGGAAAAGCGCGCCGCCAAACTCGTCGCCGACGCCGAGAAGCTGCGCAAGGACACCGAGGCCAAGCTCGCCGAGGAGCGCAAGAGCGTGGAGGCCGAGCTGGCAGCCCAGCGAGCCACCACGGAAAAGGAAACCGCGAAGCTCCTGTCCGACGCGGAAGCCCGCCTGACCGACGCCACGGAGAAGAACCGCGCCGCGACCGACTACGAGACCCGCGTCTCGGAACAGGTCACCAACGCGTTCGCGCTGCTGGAAGAGGCCAAGCGCCACTTCACGTCGGCGAAGCCGGCGAAGACCGAGAACGCCGCCCCTGCGAACTCCAACGGCAACAAGGCACCCGCCAAGACCCGCTAGATGTGATCACGTGGAAAGGCGCCCGGGGCTTCGCTCCGGGCGCCTTCCCTTCTCAAGCAGAAACTTTCGGTCATCCACATCGTTCCGGATCCCATCCACAGACTCCGCAGCCCGCTCAACCGTAGGGAGACGTGTTGCCACGACCTGGCGTGTTCTGCCTTGAAGGCGAATGGAGCTGGAGTTCTACCTACGAACGTGGCTGCAGAAGCGCTACGACAACTACCGCGTGCTCTACCTGGCTTGCCACGGCTCAGCCGATGGCATCGAACTCGGCGGTGACATGGTCACGCTCGCCGACTTGGCGACCATCCTCGAAGGCGGGTGCGACGCCAGCACTATTTACTTCGGCTCATGCATGGCGATGGATGTCGAGGATCGGGTCCTCACAGACTTGGTCGCACGAACCGGGAGCGAAGGCTGTGGTTGGTTACAGCAACGACATCGACTGGCTGGACTCCGCGGCGTTCGAGTGTTTGCTCCTCGACCGCCTGACCCGAGGCAACCGGACCGACGGAATGTTCAACCAACTCCATAACGACCACGGCCAGATGGCCGAGCGGCTCGGGCTTGTAGCGGCTACCCGCACCACCGTTTACCGGGCTCCCCGGCGAACCCGACCGAAATAGCGGCCAGGAAGCCTGGCACGAACTGCAGGCCGATCACCGATGTCGCGGTGACGGGTCGCTTGCCGCCACCGCCACCGCCACCAGCGCGAGGCTTGTCTTTGTCCCTGCAGTTCCCCCTTGCCCCTCGTCCTGGCCGTCTTTAACTCTCGATCATCGGTGTCAAGGGTCGCGCAGCGATCGCGCAGCGACGGCCGTTTACGGCCGCCCTTGACGCCGATGATCGAGAGTTAAACAATTATGGCCAGAGGGGCACCCGGTTTCGGCCCCCGGGTTTGGGCAGCCCGCTATTCGGCTGACAGCAAGTCTTGCAACTCCTGCACAGCCTTCTTCAGCTCATCCGCGAACGCGTACATCTCAGCCGCCACCCCCACCGGCGTGCTCAAGTACAGGTTCAACCGATCCGGCAGCAACACATACGCCACCCCAATGCACTTCGAAGACGTGGACCCGAACCCGAAGTACTGGATGTTGACCGACGGCGCCGAGCTCGTGCTCAGGTAGTCGTCGCGCATCGTGATCCAGCCCGGGCTGTCATACAGGGCAAGGGGTTCTCCGCCGCCGCGGCGCTTCTGGATCAGCTGGAGTTCCCACAGGTGCTGCTCCGGTGCCCGACCGGCCTGGCAGTCCTTCGCCCGGGCGACGTGCTTCTCCGCTGCCGCCCGGAAAGCGGCGCGGCGGGTGTCCGGGTCGCCGGATTCCATGGCCTCGACGAACTGCAGCACCTCCGGGGTGACGACCCGCATCGCCTCGGTGCGGCCTCGGTTGTACTGGCGGGTGGCGATGGACTCGTAGGTGGCGCCGGTGATGCCCTTGGTGCGCTTGTGCGCGAGCTGGTACGCCAGCTGCGCGAAGGCGTCCGGGGACATGCCCAGTTGCTTCGCTTTGTTCGCCCCGAAGTCGTCGAACGAGACGATCGTGGTGGCGTTGGCGGCCGCGTAATCAGCGAAAGCCTTGGCGGCGGTTGCCACATCGGCGCGCAAGGCGTCGGTGAGGGTGAACTCGACCAGTTCCGACGTCGGGACGCCGGGCGCGGTCTCAGCGGTGGGCTCGTCGCCGAGGATGCTGTCGACGAAGGCGAGGATGGTCGTCCCGTCCAGGCCGCAGTGCTCGATGTTGATGCCCGCGCGGCCGTCGGCGAAGACGATCAGGGACACGGCCTTGTCGAACCACCGGTTGGCGCTGTCACCGTGGAGCAGGTGGTCGCACGCCTCCTGGGTGTCCTTCGGCGCGAAGTCCTCCAGGCACACGCAGAACAGCGCAGTCTCCACGACGTCCAGGGCGGCCGCGTTGTCCTGCGCAAGCGCTTGCCTGGTCGCTGCCCAGTCCGCGCGGGCCATCGTGGTGAGGTGGCCGACGCAGGTGTCGGAGCGCTCGGGGGTCATCAGAGCGCGCAGGGCCTCGGTGAGGCCGTCGAGGGAGTACGGGCGGCCGTCGGGGGCGATGACGTCGAGCCGGATGATGTTGCCCCGGAACAGCACCGCGATGTGCTTGGCCTGCGACGGGCCCGGCCACTCGTCGGTGTACGGGACGCGGACGGTGTCCTGCTCGAGACCCGGGATGCGGGTGGCGGAGAACAGGTACTTGTTCTGCTCCATCGACAGCGGCTGCCCGCGCTGCAAGACCGGCGGGATCCGCTCGTCGTCGAGGCGCAGCTTGTAGTCGACGGCGGCCGCGGTCAGCGCGGCGGCGCGCTCGACCTGGCCCAGGTCGCTGTCCTTGAACAGGAAGAAGAAGTTGGCGTTGAGCGCGATCCGGTCGCGCCTGCCCAGGTAGCGCGACGGCCAGAATGTGTCGAGCCAGCTGTGCACACCCTCGGTCTCGTTGTACCGCACCAGCTCCGCGTGCAGTTCCCGCGCAGGACTGTCAGGCCGCAGGTAGTCGGCCACGGCGGCCTCGGTCTGGGCCAGTTCCTCGGCCGTCAGCAGCGGCGCGCACCAGGCCAGGAAGCGCTCGCACGTGTCTTCCAACTCGGGCAGCGGGACCCGCGGCAGGAGGTCCTCGTTGCCGAAGGTGCGGGGAGACCATTGCTGGCTGCTGTTCACGTTGATCCTCGAACTCGGTGGTCGGGTGTGCCCATCATCGCGCGGTCAGGCGCGCGGACGGGAGATATAGAGCCGGGCATAGAGCCACCCTTCGGCTTCCAGCCCGGCCGGGTCCACCGACACGCTCGACAACGTGTCCAGGACCTGCGTCTGCTCCTCCGCGGAAGCGAACCGCCGCTGCCGGAAGTCGCCGTCGACGGCCTCGGTCTCGTAGCCGAGTTCGGCCAGGCTCTCGGCCACCGGGTCGAAGGAGAACATGCGGAGCACGAAGTGCGCCATCCACGGCCGCCGCTCCTGCGCGCGGGCGATCCGGGAGATCGTCTTCTCGGTCACATAGCCGACGCAGCCGGTGGAGACGACGATGTCGGTCCCCGCCAACTCGGCGCGCTGCTCCGGCGTCGGGTCGGCGCGCTCCAGGTCGGCGTGGAGGGCGGAGTCGATGAAAGCGGCCGACAGCGCGTAGGACAGGGCGTTCTCGGAGGCGTCGAACCCGGCGAACCGCACGCCGTCGAGGCGCGGGCGCGCGCGAACCAACTCGCGGTCGCGCGCGACCAAGTCGCCGTGGCCGAGTTCCCCGGTGTCGGCGTAGTGCAGGTACAGGTCGTCCATCGTCGCGTCGCAGCGCAGGAGCGCGGCGTTGATCCCGTAGGAGCAGCCGACGTCGAGGACGTTCACCTCGGCGGCGCCGGTGGTCTCCCGGTACTCGTGGATGAGCTTGAGGAAGTACGGCTTGGCCAGCTCGGGAATGCGGTAGTCCAGCTCCCGCAGCGCGCCGTAGTACGCGCGCGGGTCGGGCTGGATGTAGATGTCGTCGAAGGAGATCTTTCCGGTGGTGTCGAAACGCACGGACACGCTCGCTCCCTAGTCCAACAACTGGTCGCCTCGAACGGCGCGCCCCGCGGCCGCCAGGTGTTCAGGCAGGACGCGGCCGAAGAGCTGCCGGGTCCGTTCCACATTGCCGATCACGCCGGGACGCTCGCTGTAGGCGAAGATCGCCGAGTGGCGGGCCGTCTCGCCGCGCACGGAGGTCACCCGGTGCAGCGAATAGCGGCCTTTGAACAACTGCAGGTCGCCGGGCCGCAGGGAAAGCCGGCGGATAAGCCGTTCCCCACTCCCGGTCAGCACCGCACGCACCTCGCCGAAGTTCTCGGCCTGCCCGGACCGGATATTCGGGCAGTATTCGAACACGCCGCCCGCCGCCGATTCCTGGGTCAGCATGCTCACGGTGAATTCGTTCGTGTCGAAATGCCACGGGTGTTCCATTCCCGGCGACACGACATTGAGGCACAACCCGGCCAGCGGGTCGGCGAACTCGTGCAGCTCCGGCAACTCGAAGCACTCGGCGACGAATCGCTTGAACAGCGCGCTGGTGTAGAGCTGGTGGATGAGCGAGGTCTCCGGGATGCGGTCACGGGCGACGAAAGCGTTGCCCCGCTCCAGAATCATGCGCCCGGGGTGGTCCTCGGGCAGGTCGGCGTCGAGCGGGATGTTGTAGGCGTTGACCTGCTCGACGTCGTAGTGGGCGAGCGGCGCGACGCTCGCACCCTCCGCGCGCAGCGTCTCCCTCAGTTCCGATCTGATGAAATCCGGCAGCACACTGCAGCCGTCGGTGCGCAATTCCTGACGGGCCTGGGAAACAGCGGTTCGCCACGCGCCGCTTGCCGGATCCGTCAGCGGATAGCGAGCCGTGTCGACCACCCGGTCGATCACTCGGACTTCCGTAGCGACCATGCGGTTCATTGTCTTGACTCACGAGTAGCGACCGCTACCTGAAATGCGCGGTAATTTTCGTGATCGTAGCCATATTGTGTCAGGACACCAAGATCCGTTAAGTTCAGGACTTTTCCAGATATTCCGCCCGGTCTTCGGCGACCAGTTGGCGGACCATCGTGGCCAATCCCGGATACGGCTTGAGGTCCGGGTCGTCGGCGATGAGCGCCTGGGCCACGACCCGGGCGTCGGCGATGACGTCCTCGTCGCGCAGCAGCGACAGCATCTTGAGCCCGGAGCGCGAACCGGACTGGCTCGACCCGAGGATGTCGCCCTCGCGCCGCATCTCCAGGTCGAGCCGGGCGAGCTCGAAACCGTCCAAAGTGGACGCCACGGCGGCCAGTCGGTCGCGGGTCGCGGTGCCGCCCGGCATCTCCGTGACCAGCAGACACAGCCCCGGCGCGCTGCCTCGGCCGACCCGGCCACGCAGCTGGTGGAGCTGGCTGACACCGAACCGGTCGGCGTCCATGATCACCATGGCGGTCGCGTTGGGCACGTTGACGCCGACCTCGACGACCGTCGTCGCGACGAGCACATCGATCTCGCCCGCCGCGAACGCGCGCATCACGCGGTCCTTCTCGTCGGGCGCCAGCCGCCCGTGCAGGATGCCCAGTCGCAGCCCCGCGAGCGCGCCCTCGGCCAGTAGCGGCGCCACGTCGGCCACGGCCAGCGGCGGCCTGCGGTCGGTCCCGGAGTCCTTAGGGGGTTCCCCCTCATTTGTGTCCTCCGAAGATGCCTCCTCGCCGATGCGCGGGCAGACGACGTAGGCCTGGTGGCCCTTGGAGACCTCCTCGCGGATGCGCTCCCAGACCCGGTCGAGCCACGCGGGCTTCTCCGACACCGGCACGACGTTGGTCGAGATCGGGGACCGGCCCGCCGGGAGTTCGCGCAGCGCCGAGGTCTCCAGGTCGCCGTAGACCGTCATCGCGACCGTGCGCGGGATCGGCGTCGCGGTCATGACCAGCACGTGCGGGCTGACGTTCTCCCCCGCCCGCGCGCGCAGGGCGTCGCGCTGCTCGACGCCGAAGCGGTGCTGCTCGTCGACGACGACGAAACCCAGGTCGGCGAAGGAGACCTTGTCCTGGATCAGCGCGTGCGTGCCGACGACGATGCCCGCGGCGCCGCTGGCCGCGTCGAGCAGTGCCTGCTTGCGTTGCGGCGCGGTCAAGGACCCGGTGAGCAGCGTGATGCTGGTGGCGTTCTCCGCGCCGCCGAGCTGACCACCCTGGGCGAGGTCGCCCAGCATCTCGGCGAGCGAGCGGGCGTGTTGCGCGGCAAGGACTTCCGTGGGCGCGAGGAGCGCGGCCTGCCGACCGGAGTCGACGACCTGCAGCATCGCGCGCAGGGCCACGATCGTCTTGCCGGAGCCGACTTCGCCTTGCAGCAGCCTGCTCATCGGGTGGCTGCCGGAGAGGTCCTCGGCGATCGCGTGGCCGACCTCGACCTGGCCCTTGGTGAGCGTGAACGGCAGCCGCTGGTCGAACGCGTCGAGGATTCCGTCCGGCCGTGGCGGGCACGCGGGCGCGGGGCGGGCGCCGCTGGCCATCCGCCGCTGGGCGAGCACGAGCTGGAGTGCCAGCGCCTCGTCCCACTTGAGCCGGGTCTTCGCGGACTCGACGTCGGCCCAGTCGGCGGGCAGGTGGATCGCGCGAACCGACGCGTCGTACTCCGCGAGGCCGAGCTTGTCGCGCAGCTCGTCGGGGAACGGGTCCTCGATCTCGTCGAGCATCCCCAGCGTCTGGCTGACGCACTGGGCGATCTGCCAGGACTGGATCTTCGCCGAGGCCGGGTAGACCGGGATCAGGCTGCCCGCGAACTCCCCGGCGTCGACCTCGTCGGTCGACTCGAACAGCTGGTAATCGGGGTTGGCGAGCTGCAGCTTGTTGCGGAACGCGGTGACCTTGCCCGCGAAGAGCGCGTTGAGCCCCGGCTTGAGCTTGTCCAGGTGCCAGGGCTGGTTGAAGAACGCACACTCCAGCGACTTGCTGCCGTCGGTGAGGACGACCTCGATGATCGACCCGCGCTTGGTCTTCATCTGCCGCTTGTTGACCGAGACGACCTTCGCCATCACCGTGACGTGCTCGCCGACCTCCAGCCCGGCGATCTCGGTGAGCTTGCCGCGCTCTGCGTAGCGGCGGGGGTAGTGGCGCAGCAGCTCGCCCGCGGTCTCCAAGGAGAACGCGGCCTTCAGCGCGTCGGCCGACTTCTTGCCCACCACCCGGTCGAGCTTCTCGCTCAGCGAAGCCATACTTCTCCGTTCCGCACTCGGCTCGCCCAATTATGTCGACTCACACCGACACCGGCACGCGCCCCTCGTCGTGCCTGTGGACAAACTCCGGCTATTCGAGGCCGAGCGTGAGCACCGAATCGGACTGGCCGCCGCGGTAGACCACCAGTTCGGCTTCCGGCCGCGCGGTGCGCAGGTACTCGGCCAGCGCCTCGGCGAGGCCATCGGGGGCGTCGCGGCCGAGCAGCGCGGTCACCAGTTCCCCGCCTACCGCGAGCATCCGCTCGACCACCCCGCACGCCACCTTGATCAACGCGTCGGACAGCGGCGGGCCGGGCTCGATCAACACGACCTCGCCGTCGGCGAACCCGACCACGTCGTTCGCCTCGCACGAGCCGATCCAGGTGATCGCGGCCTCCGCGGCGACCAGCACCGCACCGCGCCGGGTCGCCGCCGCGGCCTCAGCCATGGCGACCACGTCGTCACCTGACCGGCGCCTCGGGTCGTGGACCGCGATCGCGGCAAGCGCCTGGACGGGGGACGCGCACGGCACGACCACGACGTCCTGACCGGCGGCGACCGCGCGGATCGCGGCCTCGTCGGCAATCTCCATCAGCCCGGCGTCACCCGGCAACACGGTCACGTGACCCGCGCCCGTACCGGTGATCACCTGCAAGAGCTCGTATGGCGTCGGCACGTCCGCGTCGCCGACCCGGAGCACGGCGACCCCCTCGGACAGGAACAGCTCCGCGAGGTCGTCGCCGCGCACGGCGGCCACCACGGCCCGGTCCTTCGTGTAGCGGCTCTCCTCGCCGGAGACCGCGTCGGCGAATCGCGCGACCCGGATCTTGCGCGGCCGCCCGACGTCGATCCCGGCCTCGATGGCGGCGCCGACGTCGTTGCAGTGCACGTGGACGGTCCACAGGTCGGCGCCGTCGCCGACGACGGACACGCAGTCACCGAGGTCGTCGAGCGCGTCGCGCAGCCGGTCGACCTCGGTGGCGTTCTCCAGCAGGTACATGACCTCGTAGGCGTAGAGGTCCGATCCGGCCTCGCGAGCCGCGACCAGCGGGTTCTCCGCCCGCCGGGGGGCGATCGGCGCGTCGGCGGTGACCCGGGCGGCCGCGGCCAGCTCGGGCGGCTTCCCGCCGATCACCGCGACCAGCGCGTCGAGGACCACGACGACCCCGCGCCCGCCTGCGTCGACGACACCGGCCTCGGCGAGCACGGCGAGCTGGTCGGGGGTGCGGTCGAGCGCCTCAGCGGCGGCGATCGCGGCGGCGGCGGCCACGTCGTGCAGGCTGTCCGGCCCGGTGGCGGAGGCGGCGGCGTCGAGCACGCTGAGCATGGTGCCGGGCACGGGCTTGGACACCGCCGCGGTGGCCAGCTCAGCCCCCCGCTTCAGCGCCGCCCGCAGCTCGGGCCCGCCGACTTCGCGCTGGTCACGGACCGTTTCGGCGATCCCGCGAAGCAACTGCGAGATGATTACCCCGGAGTTGCCCCGCGCGCCCGCGAGCGCGCCTTTGGCCAGCACGGCGAACGCGCCACCCGCGTCCGACCGCTCCATGACCGGTGCGCGCAGCAGCGCTTCGAGGGCCGCGCGCAGCGTGTTGAGCAGGTTCGAGCCGGTGTCGCCGTCGGCGACCGGGTAGACGTTGATCCGGTCGATCGCCGCGCGGTGGGCGTCCATCGACTGCACGCAGGCCGCCGCCCAGCGACGCACCTCGCCCGCGTCCAGTGCCTGCAGCACGCAGCCTCCCCAAATCCGGCGGTATCCGGGCAGCGTAGCGACCGGGTCCCGCCCCGGTTTGGAACACCACACCGGCACCCGTTACGCTGTGCTGACTGCCCGGGCCCCTGGGGCCCTCGTATGTGCGCCCATGTACAGATCCGTTTATGGGCACCGCAACCTGAAGGAGTTCGACGTGGCTGCCGTGTGCGACGTCTGTGGCAAGGGGCCAGGCTTCGGCAAGTCGGTCTCGCACTCCCATCGGCGTACCAACCGTCGTTGGAACCCGAACATCCAGACCGTGCACGCCAAGCTGGGCATTTCTCAGCGCAAGCGCCTGAACGTGTGCACCTCCTGCCTCAAGGCGGGCAAGGTCGTGCGCGGCTGACGCTGCCGCAACTTGTCGTCGAAACCGGCGTCGGTGACTCAGGTCACTGACGCCGGTTTTGTCATGCCCACAGCCCGCAGTGCGCGCAAGGCGGCCAGCCCGGCCAGCAGCGAGGCCGCACCCGCGATGGCGAACGACCACCGGGCCCCGGCGAGCGCGACCACGGCGCCGCCGAGCACGGTGCCCAGCACGTTCGACCCGATGAGGATCGCCCCGGCGGCGGCGAACACCCGCCCGCGCAGTTCCTGTGGTGTCCGCGAGCGCACCAGCCCTTGGTTGCACACGTTCTGCACGCCGTTGGCCGCGCCGCCGAGCAGGTAGCCCGCCGCCACCGGCGCCGCGAACGGCAGCAGCGCCGGCACCAGCATCGCGGCGCCCATCGTGCAGCAGGACAGCCCGAGACCGGTCAGCAGCACCCGCTCGGTCCGCACCCGCCCGGCCAGGCGCACGCCGATGAAGACGCCGATCATCCACGCGGCGTGCAGGATCCCCAGGGTCGCGGCGCCGCCGTGGAGCACGTCGATGACGTAGAAGACGTTGGCGACGTCGGCGATCATCACCCCGAGCATCGCCAGCGCCAGGCTGACCTGGGCGACCCGCAGCACCGGGTCCGCCGCGACGTGCCGCGCGCCCGCCATCGCCGCACCGCGCCTGCGCCGGGTGCGCGTCCCCCGCGGGTCGCGTTCGGCCCGCACGAAGCCGAGCAGGCACGCCTGGGCGAGGTAGGTGGCGGCGTCGAGGTACAGGGCGTCCCGGGTGCCCAGCGCGGCCACCAGCAGCCCACCCGCGGCCGACCCGCCGAGCATCCCGAGTGTCCGTCCGGTCGCGACCACGGCGTACCCGCGGGTGGAATCGCGTTCGCCGCAGATCACCGGGACCAGCGCGGCCGCGGCGGGGTTGACCACGGCGGTGCCGCAGCCGAGCAGCACGAGCATGACCAGCACCAGCGGCAGCCGGTCCAACACGGACACGACCCCGAACACCGCGCCTGCTTGGACCAACTGGCCGACGATCATCAGCCTGCGGTTGGGCAACCGGTCCACGAGCAACCCGGCGAGCGGCGCGCCGAGTGTCACCGGGACGAACTCGGCAATCAGGATCGCGACGACGGCGTAGGCGCCGAAATCCTTGACGTGCAACAGAAGCACAATGAGCGTGATGGCCGTGCCGAACATCGACACAGCGGAACCGGATGCAACCAAAATCAGATCGCGTCGCCCCAGCACATCGCCGACGCTACTGACGATCTTGGGCGAACTGAACGGACGTCACACCCTTGCCGGACCGTGCTACTGGGATGCGCAGTCCGGCGGGTTTCCGTTCACCCGGTCGTCCTAGCCATTTCCCTAACGGCCGATCGACATCGGTGGAAACCGTTGGTCAAGGCAACTTCCAGTCGACTGGGTCCGCTCCCTGTTCGACCAGCAGCGCGTTCGCCCGGCTGAACGGCTTCGAGCCGAAGAACCCCGCGTGCGCCGACAGCGGACTGGGGTGCGGGGACTCGATGCAGGGCACGGGTTCCAGCATCGGCCGGAGGTTGCGGGCGTTGCGGCCCCACAGGATCGCCACCAGCGGACCACCCCGGGCGGCCAGCGCGCGGATCGCCTGCTCGGTCACCTGCTCCCAGCCCTTGCCCTGGTGGGAGTTCGGCTTGCCCGGCTCCACCGTCAACGCGCGGTTGAGGAGCAGCACGCCGTGTTCGGCCCACGGGGTGAGGTCGCCGGTGGAGGGCAGCGGGTGACCTAGGTCCTCGCAGTACTCCTTGTAGATGTTGACCAGGCTCTTCGGGATCGGCCGCACCTCCGGCGCCACCGAGAACGACAGCCCCACCGCATGCCCCGGCGTCGGGTACGGGTCTTGGCCGACCACGAGCACCCGCACGTCGGCGAAGGGCTGTTGGAAGGCGCGGAGAACGTTCTCCCCGGCGGGCAGGTACCGGCGCCCGGCGGCGATCTCCGCGCGCAGGAATTCGCCCATCTCGGCGATCTTGTCCGCGGCGGGGGCCAAGGCCTGTGCCCACCCGGCTTCGACTATCTCAGTCAGCGGTCGTGCCACGCCGGAAAACCTTACTCAGTCGAGCCTGCGCAGCCCCGCCCGGTAGGTCTTGGCGTGCTGCAGGTAGCCCTCCACGATCCCCGACGTCATGTCCTCGGGCACAACGTGGCCCTCACGGACCTTCGCCGGGACACCCAGCGCCATCGACCGGGCGGGGATGAAACCGTTGAACGACATGACCGCGCCCGCACCGAGGATGGCGCCGTCCTCGACCACGGAACCGTTGAGCAGCACCGAACCCGAGGCGATCATGCAGCGGTCGCCGACGGTGGCGCCCTCGATGTGCACGTTGTGCCCGATGACGCAGTCCGCGCCGATGATCGCGGGGTGGAACTGGGTGCAGTGGATGACCGTGCCGTCCTGCACGCTGGTCCGCTCCCCCACCACGATCTCCCCGGCGTCACCGCGCAGGACGGCCTGCGGCCACACGGAAGCACCGGCGTGCAGGGTCACGTTCCCGATGACCGTGGCGTCCGGGTGGACGTAGGCGTCGGGATGGATGGTGGGCGTCAGGTCGCCGAGGGCGTAGACGGGCACGCGATCTCCTTGCCGAGGTGGACGGAATGCTCGTGCCCGGCGTAGTAGCCGAACGCGGGAACGGGTGTGTAGCCGGAGGACTTGTAGAGCGCCACGGCCTCGGGCTGCATCAGGCCGGTCTCCAGGATCAGGTTCTGGATGCCCGCCTCAGCGGCGGTGCGCTCGATCTCGGCGAGCATCCGGCGCGCGAGACCTTTGCCGCGTCCGTCCGGGGAGACGTACATGCGCTTGATCTCGGCGGTGCCGTGCCCGTGGTCGCGCCAGGCGCCGGTCACCAGGGGGCGGTCGTCGAGGTAGCCGACGAAGAAGCGACCCTTGGGCGGCAGGAAATCCGCGGGGTCGACCGGGGTCTCGTCGGGGGTGCCGTAGCGGACCACGTACTCCTGCTGGACCTCGTCGATGAGCAGCTGGGAGTGCGGGTGGTCATAGGGCAGAGCTTCGATACGCACCGGCCGATTGTCGTTTATGCGAGTGCGCGACTAAAGGTCAGGTCTGTCACCTTGGGCTGCTGGAACAATCACCTCACGCAACAGCGCGTAACCATGACACTCCGCAAGTTCCCAGGCGACTGCGAGCCGGCTTCGTCGACTAGCGCCAGTGCTGCCAGCCTGCCGCGCCCTCATACGTCGAGCCGTCGACAGTCACGCCCGAGCCGCGGGTGACCGTCCCGATCGCGCGCCAGCCCTCCGGGATCGCGCCCGGGTCGGGGAACGTCGCCGCCAGCGCGTGGTCCTCGCCGCCGGTGAGGACCCAGTGGCGGGGGTCCGCTCCGAGTGCCTGGGCCACGTCGATCAACCGCTGGTGGACCTCGATCAGGTCCGTCCGCACATCGATGGCCACATTGGACGCGACGCCGATGTGGCCGAGGTCTGCCAGGAGGCCATCGGACACGTCGATCATCGCGGTGGCTCCGCAGTCCGCCGCCTGCGGTCCGGCGGCGTAGGGGGGTTCGGGGGCGCGGTGGGCTCCTACGACGGTGACCGGGGAGCGGAAACCTCTGCCCAGCACCGCCAGACCGGCCGCGCTCCAGCCGAGGCGGCCGGCGACCGCGACGATGTCTCCGGGCATGGCGCCGCCTCGGGTGATCGGCATTCGGCCCTCCAGGTCACCGAGGGCCGTGACTGAGATCACCATGGTGTCGGAGTTGGCCATGTCGCCGCCGATGATGCCGATGCGGGCCCGGCCCGCTTCGTGCCACATGCCCGCCGACAGCTCGTCGATCACCGACACCGGCGTGGTCGACGGACACGCCAGGCCGACCAGCACCGCCGTGGGGACCGCGCCCATGGCGGCGATGTCGGCGAGGTTCACCGCGATCGCCTTGCGGCCCACCTGGTCCGGCGGCGACCAGTCGAAGCGGAAGTGCACTCCCTCGACCAACACATCAGTGCTGGCCACGACTCTGCCGTCAACGGCGGCCACGACCGCGGCGTCGTCGCCGGGGCCGAGCAAGGTCGGAATGCCTTGTTTGCGGCCCTCGGTGATCCGGCGGATGAGACCGAACTCACCCACATCGGCCACGGTTTCCTGGCCCTGGGTCGAATCCGGTCGCACGACTTCCTCCGATCACCGATGTTCGGATCCCCCAACGAATCCTGAACTGGGGTACGTTGCTGAACACGTTCCTACATCTTGGGGACTCCTAGCCGCGAAGGGGCGCGCCGTGGTCCACGCTTACATCCTGATCCAGACCGAAGTCGGCAAGGCAGCTGCCGTCGCCTCGGAGATCGCCGAGATCTCCGGGGTCACCACAGCGGAGGATGTCACCGGGCCGTACGACGTCATCGTCCGGGCCGAAGCCGACAATGTCGACCTCCTGGGCCAACTGGTGGTTGCCCGCATCCAGAATGTGGACGGCATCACTCGCACGCTGACCTGCCCGGTCGTCCACCTCTGACCCGTGGTCTAGTGGGCCGGTGAGTGACCAGCCCCTGACCGGGCCGCCTCGCGCCGCCGTCATCGCCGCCGTGGTCCTCGTGGGCCTGCTGGCGGTCGGCGTGGTGATCGCGAGCCGGTTCCTGCCGTCCGAACCGACGGCTCCGACGACCTCCGCGGTGCCCAAGACCGGGCCGGTAGGGCTGGTTCCTGTCGACGCCCCCGACTCGGGGTCGACGCACTGTACGGCCGTTCTCAAAGCCCTGCCCACGTCGCTGGTCAGCGCTGGGACGACCTTGTCGAAGCTGCCACTGGCCGACCCCGCCCCCCAGGGCGCCGTCGCCTGGGGCGACCGGATCGCCCCGCCCGTCGTGTTGCGCTGCGGGCTGCCGAAACCGGCCGAGCTGACGCCGACCTCAGCTCTGCGTGAGGTGTCCGGCGTGAAATGGCTGCCGATCGAGGGCACTGGCAGCTCCACCTGGTTCGTCGTCGATCGGCCCGTGCACGTCGCGCTGACGCTGCCCCAGGGCGTGGGCACCGGGCCGCTGCAGACAGTGTCCGAAGTGGTGGGTGCCACGCTCCCGGCGCAGCCGGTCAAGCCTTAGCGCAGGCCGGTTCCGCGGGCGATCGCGGTGTCGATGAGCGTGGACAGCAGCGTCGGGTAGTCCACGCCGGTGACCTCCCACATCTTCGGATACGCCGAGGTGGGGGTGAAGCCGGGCATGGTGTTGATCTCGTTGATCGTCAGCGTGCCGTCCTCGCCGACGAAGAAATCCACCCGGGCCAGGCCCTGGCAGTCGAGCGCGTGGAACGCCTCGACGGCCATGGCGCGCAGGCGTTCGCTGACGGCGTCGGGGAGCTTGGCCGGGATGTCGAGCTCGCAGACGTCGTCGAGGTACTTGGAGTCGAAGTCGTACCAATCGATCCCGTCGACCAGCCGCACCTCCGCGGGCTGCGACGCCTCGACCCGGCCGTCCGGGAACTCCAGGACCCCGCATTCGACCTCACGGCCGACAATCGCGGCCTCGATCAAGACCTTCGGGTCGATCTCGCGCGCGTGCGCGATCGCCGCGTCGAGCTGGTCCCACTCGGTGACGCGGCTGATGCCGGTGGACGATCCGGCGCGCGACGGCTTGACGAACACCGGCAGCCCCAGGCGCTCGCGCTCGGCGGCGTCGAGCGTGGTCTGCTCGCGGCGCAGCTCGACATACGGGCCGACTGGCAGCCCCTCGGCCATCAGCAGCTTCTTGGTGTAGCCCTTGTCCATCGCCACGGCGCTGGCGAGCACGCCCGGTCCGACGTAGGGCAGGCCGACCATCTCCAGCAGGCCCTGGATGGTGCCGTCCTCGCCGTAAGCGCCGTGCAGCATCGGGAAGACGACGTCCACCGCCGAGAGCACCTCGCCCTCGCGACCCTTCTCCAACACCACCAGGCGGCCCGACGTCGGGTCGGCTGGCAGCGTCAGCTCGGTCCCCGCCTCGACGCTGGGCAGCGCGCGGCCCTGGATGCGCAGCGCGGCGGGATCCGACGGCCCGAGCACCCAGGCGCCCTCGCGGGTGATCCCGACGGGCAGGACCTCGAAGCGCTCCGGGTCGAGGTTGGCGAGCGCGCCCGCGGCGGACACACAGGAAATCGTGTGCTCGGTGCTGCGTCCGCCGAACACGACGGCGACTCGGATCTTTGAGCTGGACATGGGTCACGACCCTACCCGGATGGGCTAACGGCGGACCCGATCGACCTGGCGAACAGCTCCGCCAGCACCGGGATCGCGGCCCGCAGCTGATCGCGGGAACACGCCGCGTACCCGAGGGCGATGCCGAACCAGCTCGCCCGACCGCTGTGGTGGCGGGCGAGCCCGTCGAGCAGCAGGCCCCGGCGCAGGCCCTCGTCGATCAGGGCGCGCTCGGCCTCGGCGGAGTCGAGCGGGACGACCAGGTGCGCGCCCGCGTCGTCGCCGATCATCGGGATGGCGGCCGCCTCCAACGCGTCGACGAGCAGCGCACGGCGCTCGGAAAGTTCGCGGCGGAGTTTGCGCAGGTGTCTGCCCAGGTCGCCGTTGCGCGCGAGTTCGACGAGCACGAGCTGGCCGGCGGCGGCCGGGCTGGTGCCGCACCGGTCGCGGTGTTCGAGGACGGCGGTGACGACGGACGGGGGCGCGACCATCCAGCCGGTGCCCAGCGTCGGGGTGAGGATCTTGCTGGTGGTGCCCAGGTGCACCACGACGTCCGGGGCGAGCGCGGCGAGCAGGGGCAGTGGGGCGACGTCGTAGCGCAGTTCGCCGTCGTAGTCGTCCTCGACCACCAGCCAGCCCTCGCGGCGGGCGCGTTCGACCAGCTCGACCCGCCTGCCCGCGGACATCCGGCGGCCCAGCGGGTACTGGTGGGCGGGCGAGCAGTAGATCAGCTTGGTGGCGGCGGGCAGCGCGTCGAGGAGCAGCCCGTCGGCGTCGACATAGGCGGGCACGACCCGCAGGCCCGCGGCGCGCAGGGTGTGGACGGCCCGCTGGTACCCGGGTTCCTCGACGGCGACGGTGTCGCCCCGGCGCAGCACGGCCGCGGCCAGTTCGCTCACCGCGGCCGTCGTGCCGCCGGTGGCCAGGACGGACTCGCCTTCGCCGCCGTCGTCGAACTCGCCGCTCACCCGCAGTCCCCGGTGCCGCAGCAGGTGCTCGGCGACGATGGCCCGGTACGCGGGCAGGCCTGCCCGCTGCGGCCGGGACAGCGGTGCGATGTCCGCCGCACCGCGCCAGGCCCGCCGCCACGCGGAGCGGTCGATGCCGCCCGCCCAGGGCGATCCGGGGGTGAGGTCGACGGCGTCGGCGGCGATGACGTCCGAGCGGGGCCTGCGCGGCTTGGCGCGCAGCGAGCCCGGCGGCTCGGTGGTGATGTAGGTGCCGGAGCCGTGGCGACCCGCGATCCAGCCCTCGGCGTGCAACTGCTCGTAGGCGGCGGCCGTGACCGTGCGACTGACGTCGAGCTGCGCGGCCAGCGCGCGCGTGGAGGGCAGCCGGTCGCCGCTGCGGAGCCTGCCGTCGCCCGCCGCGGCCCGCAGCTCCTCGGCGAGCTGCACCGCGAGTGGAGTGGCGGACTCGCGGTCGAGGGTGACCGGCAGCGCTGGACTCTCCGCCATAAGTGGACTCCTGAAATTGCTGAGCTGTGGCCCTATTGGGATGCCACTCTACTCGGCCAGGCTAGTCGGGTGACCCAGACACCGCTCTCCCCGACCAGTCGCAGCACCGTCCGCCGGGGCAAGAAGCGCGCCGTCGCCGACCGCGCGGTCCTGTACTCGATCCTCGACTCCGGCCTGGTCTGCCACCTGTCCACGATCATCGACGGCGCGCCCGTGGTCTTGCCGACCGCCTACGGCCGCGATGGCGACACGCTCTATGTCCACGGCTCGACCGGCGCCCTGAGCCTGCGGACCGCGGGCGCGGGTGTCGAGGTGTGCGTCGCGGTGACCCTGGTCGACGGGATCGTGTACTCGCGGTCTGTGTTCAACCACTCGATGAACTACCGGTCGGCGGTCGTGCACGCCACGGCGACCGCGGTGACCGACCCGGACGCGAAGTGCCACGCGCTCAAGCTGGTCACCGAGCATGCCGCCCCAGGGTCCTGGGACTACGCGCGCGTGCCCAACACCAAGGAGCTGGCGCAGACCTCCGTGCTCGCGATCGACCTCACCGAGGCGGCGGTCAAAGTGCGCGCGGGCGGGCCAGGCGACGACGAAGACGACATCGCGGCGAACCGGGTGTGGGCCGGTGTGCTTCCCCTGCACCAGGTCTGGGGCGAGCCGGAACCGTGTGAGCTGCTTCCCGAGGGTGTCGCGGCGCCGGAGCACGTGGTCGCGCGCGAGGTCCGATAGCCGCCGGCTCGGGCGGGCGGGCGCGGACAGGCTGGGCGCATGACGTTCGAATTCCATGCCATTCCCGCCGCCGTCCTCGCCGAGGTCCGCTCGAAGCCCGCGCAACCGTGGACCGCGGGCGGCGGCGAACCGCTGCGGTGCTGCCTGCGCAACGCCGTCGCGGGTGAAGAGCTGATCCTGTTCAACTACGAGCCGCCGCTGCCCTGGGACAGTCCCTATCGGGAGAAGGGCGCGGTGTTCGCGCACCCGGCCGACTGCGACGGTCCCGCCGCGACCGACCGGTATCCGTCCGACTGGCTGGGCAAACCGCAGGTGTTGCGCGCCTACGACAGGCGGGGCTGGATCCACCCGTCGACGACGGTCCACGACGGACAGGACCCACAAGGCGTGATCGCCAAGCAGCTGGCGGACCCGGACGTGGCCTGGGTGCACAGCCGCAACATCGCCTACGGCTGCTACATGTTCACGGTCACACGGGCTGCGGGCCGGTGAGCGGGTCGAGCCGGTAGTGGCCCATGGGCGGACGGCCCTCGCGGTAGACGTGGATGCTCACCGCGGGGTCGGTTCCGGCGTTGGTGACCTGGTGGACGTAGCCGGGGCCGAAGACGCGGGTCTGGCCGACGGTCACCGGGTGCAGCACCTCGGCGGGCCGGGCGCCGCCGCGGGCCACCCGCTCGGTCAGGACCCCGGACACGACGGTGAACGCGCCCGCGACCGAGCCGTGGTCGTGCAGGTCGGTGCCCTGGCCCGGCAGCCACGACATCAGCCAGACCTCCTGGCCGTCCGTGCGGTCGATGAGCGCGGTGAAGCGCTCGTCCGGGTCGTAGCTGAGCAGGTCGCGCCAGCGGTCGCGGTCCAGCGCGTACTCGCGGGCGATCAGCGCCGGGTGCGCGAGAGCCGGGGTACCGCCGAGGGCGATGGTGTTCGGGGGAACGGCGAACATCTTCAAGTCTCTTCTCGGGATGCACGAGCACGACACGACCGGATCAGGTCGCAGGGCGGGCTGGATCACCGACAGAGACAGAGCGCGCCGGCGACACGACAGAGGTCGATGTGACCCCGTCGGCCGGTCATGGCGCGGAACAGCATGGGAATAGGGAACCATGAGTCCGGGCGGCCGTCAAAGGCGCCCAGTTGCTGAGACGACCCATCCGCACCCGCCAGGGCGCCGAATGCCTGCTGTCGGGGTTGGACGGATGAGAGCGGGTGGCCATGGCCGACCGGGTTCGACGGATCACGGGGAGCGTGCCCGATACGGAGCTGCCCCCGGACGCGGGCGCGCTGCTGCAGCGGGTCGCGCGGGGCGACGAGCAGGCGTTCGACGCGCTCTACGACCTTGTCTCGGCGCCCGTGTTCGGGCTGGTGCGACGCGTTGTCCGGGATCCGGCGCAGTCGGAGGAGGTGACCCAGGAAGTGATGCTCGAGCTGTGGCGGACCGCCGCCAGATTCGCCCCCGATCGGGGCAGCGCGATGACCTGGGTCATGACCCTGGCCCATCGCCGCGCGGTCGACCGTGTCCGCTCGGCGCAGTCGGCGACCGACCGTGAGGACAAGGCGTTCCGCCGCGAGACCACGCGGCCCTTCGACGAGGTCGCCGAGCAGGTGAGCACCCGCCTGGAGTACGAGCAGGTGCGCCGCTGCCTGGCCTCGCTCACCGACCTGCAGCGCGAATCGGTCGAACTCGCGTACTACCGCGGGCTCACGTACAAGGAAGTGTCGGAACTGCTCGACACGCCGCTCGGCACGGTCAAGACTCGGCTCAGGGACGGACTCATCCGTCTGCGCGACTGCTTGGGGGTGGCCCGATGACCCCGGACATCCACGCGCTGACCGGCGCGTACGTGCTCAACGCCGTCACCGAGACCGAACGCGCGGACTTCGAACGCCACCTCGCGGAGTGCGAGTCGTGCGCCGAGGAAGTGCGCGAACTGGAGGCGACGGCGACTCGGCTCGGCGAGGCCGCGGCCGCACGACCGCCCGCGGCGATGAAGGCGGCGGTGATGACCCGCATCGGGGACGTCCGGCAGCTGCCGCCGATCGGCGACGAACTCGCGGTGCGGCGCAAGCGGTGGTCGACCCGGATCCTGGGCATGGCGGCGGCCGCGCTGCTGGTGGTGTCGGTGGCGCTCGGGGTGGCGCTGGTGCAGACCCAGCGGGACTTGGACGCGGGTCGGCGGCAGGGGGCGGCGATGGCGGAGCTGCTGTCGGCGTCGGATGCCCGGGTGGTCAACGGGTCGACGCCCGCGGGGCTCAGCGGGACTGTTGTGGTGTCGCGGGAACGTGGGCAGGTGATGCTGCTGGCCGACAAGATTCCGGCCGCGCCCGCGGGGAAGACGTATCAGGTGTGGCTGATCGGCGGCGAGAAGCGCTCGATCGGCCTGCTCACCCCTGACGAACGCGGCAAGGCCCACCTGCTCGACGCCTCCGGCGTCGGCGATGCCGTGGCGATCGGCGTGACCGTGGAACCCGCCGGCGGCTCCCGCCAACCCACCACCGACCCCGTCATGGCCATGACCCTCCCCGCTTGACCCACCCGAATGTCGAACTCACTCGCCTGAACGTCGAACTCACTTGCCGGAAAGGGCGACTCGTTCGCTGGACGGGGCGACTCGCGATGGTCGCGAGTCGCCCCTTCTGGCAAGTGAGTCGCCCCTTCGGGCGAGTGAGTTCGACGTTCAGGCGGGTGAGTTCGACGGTCGGGTCAGGTGTCCAGGGCGGTGAGGATGTCGGCGACCAGGTCGGTGGGGTCTTCGCAGCCGCAGGAGAAGCGGAGTAGGCCGTCGGGGACTGGGTCGCCCCAGCGGGCTCGGCGGTCGGCGGTGGAGTGGAGGCCGCCGAAGCTGGTGGCCGAGGAGACCAAGGTGGTGGTGGCGACGAAGGTGTCCGCTGCCTGCGCCGACTCCAACTCGAAGGTGACCACTCCGCCGAAGCGGCGCATCTGGCGGGACGCGAGTTCGTGTGCGGGGTCGTGTTCCGAGCCGGGCCAGCGGATCCCGCGGATTCGCGGGTGCTCACGCAGCGCCTCGTAAACGGCTGCCGCGTTCTCCGCCTGCCGTGCCAGCCGCAGATCCAGGGTTCCCAGACCCCGGTGCGCCAGCCAGACCTCGAACGGGCCCGGGACGCTCCCGCTGCCGGTGCGCTCCGAGCGGAGACGGGCCGCCAGGTCCGGGTCGGCGGTGCTGATGTGGCCGAGCACCACATCGCTGTGGCCCGCGAGTGCTTTGGTGTCGCTGGCGAAGACCACGTCCGCGCCCAGGGAGAGGGGACGTTGGCCCAGTGGGGTCGCCGTGGTGTTGTCGACCGCCATCAGCGCGCCCGCCGCGTGGGCGAGGTCGGCCACGGCGGCGATGTCGCACACGTCCAACCGGGGGTTCGACGGCGTCTCGACGATCACCAGGCGGGCGCCCTCGACCATGTCCGCCGTCCACACCATGCCGGTCGGCAGTTCACGGACCGTCAGGTCCAGCGCGGCCAGGTTGTCGCGGACGTAGGTGCGGGTCAGGTAGTAGCCGTCCGACGGGAGCACGACAGTGTCCCCCGCGCGAAGCACCGTGCGCAGCAGGGACGTCGTGGCGGCCATGCCGGAGGCGAAGACGACACATGTGCCGCCGTCGAGGTCGCCGATCGCCGACTCCAGTGCGTCCCAGGTCGGGTTGTCGGCGCGGCCATAGGAGTGTGCGCCGCCGAGGTGGAACTGCGAGGCGAGCACCGGCTGCGGCCCCACCGGGGCACCGGGTTCGGCCGGGGGCAGTCCGGCGTGCACGCAGCGGGTGCCGTCGCCGAGGGTCATCGTTCCGGCTTCGTCTTGCGGCCGATCAGCTCGCCCGCCATCTCGCGCGGGTCGAAACCGTCGTGGCAGACCCGGTGGACGACCTCGGTGATCGGCATCTCGACCCCGTGCCGCTGGGCGAGTTCGCGGATCGAGGAGCAGGACTTCACGCCTTCGGCGACCTGGCCCTGCGCGGCGGCCTGGGCCTGCGCGACGGTCTCGCCCTTGCCCAGGCGCGCGCCGAAGGTCCGGTTGCGCGACAGCGGCGAGGAGCAGGTGGCGACCAGGTCGCCCAACCCCGCGAGCCCGGAGAAGGTCAGCGGGTCCGCGCCGAGCGCCGCGCCGAGGCGGGCGGTCTCGGCGAGGCCGCGGGTGATCAGCGTGGCCAGGGTGTTCGCGCCGAAGCCGAGGCCGGTGGCCATGCCGCAGGACAGCGCGATGACGTTCTTGCAGGCGCCGCCGATCTCGCAGCCGATGACGTCGGTGATCGTGTACGGCCGGAAGTAGCTGTTCGTGCACAGCTCCTGCAGCGCGACCGCGCGGTCGTGGTCGCGGCAGGCGATGACCGACGCGGTCGGCTGCTCCTGGGCGATCTCCAAGGCGAGGTTCGGTCCCGACACCACCGCGACCCGGTCCTCGTCGACACCGGTGATGTCGACGACGACCTCGCTCATCCGCTTGAGCGTGCCCAGTTCCACGCCCTTGGCCAGGCTCACCAGGGTCGCGTCCGGCGGCAGCAGCGACGACCACGCCGCCAGGTTGTGCCGCAGGCTCTGGCTCGGGACGGCGAGCACGACCGTGTGCGCGCCGTCGAGCGCCACCCTCGGGTCCGAAGTGGACCTCAGGGTGTCCGGGAGCCGCACGCCCGGCAGGTACTCGGCGTTCTCCCGGTGGCGCTCGATGGCCTCCGACACCGAGCCCCGGCGAGCCCACAGGGTGACTTCGCGCCCGCTGTCGGCCATGACCTTGGCGAAGGTGGTGCCCCACGATCCGGCGCCCAGAACGGTGATCTCGGCCATGTCAGCTCGCGGTCTCGTCGCGCTTGGCGCCGGGCCGGAAGAACTCGGCGGGCGGCTGCTCCTCGCGGATCTCGGCCAGCAAATCGCGGACTTGAGTCATCAGCAGGTCGGTGACCTCGCGAAGCAACTGGTTGGTGATGGGCTTGCCGCGGTACGCCGAGAGATCCACGGGGTCACCGACAACAGTGCGCACGTGCTTGCGCGGCAGCGGGCGGAACTTCTTGGTGTACCCGTCCCAGATGTCGTTGGTGCCCCAGCGCGCGGCGGGCAGCACCGGGACGTCGTTCTCCAGGGCCAGCCGCGCCACCCCGGTGCGGGCCCGCATCGGCCAGCCCGTCGGGTCCTTGCTGATGGTGCCTTCGGGGTAGATCACCACGACCTTGCCCTCCTGGAGTGCCTCATGCGCGGCCCGCAGGCTGTCCTTGGCCTCCGACGACCCACGGTAGACGGGGATGCCGCCGGAGCCCTTGAGGATGCGGCCGAAGATCGGCACCTTGAACAGGCTGTCCTTGGCCATGAACCTCGGCACCCGCTTGTTGCGGTGCACGAACACGGCGTCGTTGGGCGGGTCGAGGTGCGAGACGTGGTTCATCACGAGCAGCGCGGCCCCGGTGCGGGGCAGCTTGTCGCCGCCCACGTAGGTGCGCTTGCCCAACCAGGTCATCGGGTAGAAAGCGGCGGCGGCCGCACCGACCCAGAACCCACCCTTCTCGCGCTTGCCCAACGTTCGTCCTCCTCTTCGCGCTGCCGTGGCCCGTGAGTCTCCCTGGCGACCCCGCCTCCGGTCCAGACGGGGTGCCATCGGGCGAGCCGGCAGGATCTCGGGTTGTGGTGGACCTCGTGGTCCCGGTGAAGCACCTCGACCGGGCGAAATCGCGGCTGCGCGGCACGGTGCCGGGCGGTCCGGCGGGGCACCGCGAACTCGTGCTCGCCCTGCTCGTCGACACCCTCACCGCCGCCGTCGCGGCCCCCGGCGTGCGCCGGGTCCTGGTCGTCTGCGAGGACGAGCGGGTGACCGAGGCGGTGGCGGCCACCGGGGCGGAGTGCGTCGACGAGCGCGGGCTGCCGGGTCTCAACGCGGCCCTGCGGTTCGGCGCGGACGTCCTGCTCGCCGACGACCCGGACACCACTGTCGGCGCGCTGCAGGCCGACCTGCCCGCACTGCGCCCAGCGGACCTGGGCACCGCGATCGACCGGGCCGCGGGCGCCCGCGCGTTCGTCGCGGACCGGGAGGGCACCGGCACCACGCTGCTCATCGCCGCCGCGGCCACAGCGCTCGTCCCGAGGTTCGGCGCGGGGTCGGCGCTCGCCCACGGCCGCACGGCCCTGATGGTGGGCGCCGGACTCGCCACGCTGCGCTGTGACGTGGACACCGCGGCGGACCTCAGCGAGGCCATGGCGTTGGGTGTCGGACCCCGCACCAGCCAAGTGGTCGAAGGTATCCGAAGGGTGTGCTGAGAATTAACCGCCAGGTTCGCCCGACAGTGGGCTGATGGCCGGTTCTTGCTGAACAATGGGATCCCGTGAGCACCCAGAGCAGTCAGAGCAGCGAGAACACCGACGAGAAGGTCATCGCCCCTCCGGCCGCGGCGACCGAAAGCCGCGCGGCCGAGCCGCGTGCGCTGCCGTCCGCACCGCCCGCGGTGACCCCCGCGGCGGCCGTGACCGACCTGCCCGACGACCGGTATCTCAACCGCGAACTGTCCTGGTTGGACTTCAACGCGCGCGTGCTCGCCCTGGCCGAGGACTCTTCGCAGCCGTTGCTCGAGCGAGCCAAGTTCCTGGCGATCTTCGCCTCGAACCTCGACGAGTTCTATATGGTGCGCGTCGCCGGCCTCAAGCGGCGCAACGAGACGGGCCTGTCGGTCCGCAGCGCCGACGGCCTGACCCCGCGCGAACAGCTGGCCTACATCGCCAAGCGCAACCAGGAACTCGTCGAGCAGCACTCGCGGGCATTCGAGGAGCGGGTGCGCCCGGAGCTGGCCGAGCGCGGAATCCGCATCGCCACGTGGAACGAGATCACCGACGACGAGCGCACCCGCCTGTCGGCTTATTACCGCGACCAGGTCTTCCCGGTGCTCACACCGCTGGCCGTCGACCCCGCGCACCCGTTCCCCTATATCTCCGGCCTGTCGCTCAACCTCGCGGTGACGGTGCGCGACCCGGAGGGCGGCATCGAGCGCTTCGCCCGGGTCAAGGTGCCGGACAACGTGCCGCGGCTGGTGCCGATCGACCGCAGCGCCGACGAGCAGGTCGCGATCTTCCTGCCGCTGGAGGAACTGATCGCCGCGCACCGCAACACCCTGTTCGCGGGCATGGACGTCACCGGGGTGCACGCGTTCCGGGTCACCCGCAACGCCGACCTCGAGGTCGAGGAGGACCGCGACGAGGACCTGTTGCAGGCCCTGGAAAGGGAGCTGGCGCAGCGCCGCTTCGGCGCGTCGGTGCGCCTGGAGGTCGCGGGCGACATGACCGAGCACATGCTCGAACTGCTGCTGCGCGAGTTGGAGGTCCACCCCAACGACGTCGTCGTCGTGCAGGGACTGCTGGACCTGTCGTGCCTGTGGCAGCTCTACAGCGTGGACCGCAAGGAGCTCAAGGACCCGGTCGTCGTGCCCGCCACGCACCCGGCGTTCGGCGAACGCGAGACCCCGAAGAGCATCTTCGCCACCCTGCGCGAGGGCGACGTGATGGTGCACCACCCGTACGACTCGTTCTCCACGAGCGTGCAGCGCTTCGTCGAGCAGGCCGCGAGCGACCCGCATGTGCTGGCCATCAAGCAGACGCTGTACCGCACCTCCGGCGACTCCCCCATCGTCGACGCCCTGATCGACGCGGCCGAGGCGGGCAAGCAGGTCGTGGCGCTGGTGGAGCTGAAGGCCCGGTTCGACGAGCAGGCGAACATCAAGTGGGCGCGCGCGCTGGAGAAGGCGGGCGTGCACGTGGTGTACGGGCTGGTGGGTCTCAAGACGCACTGCAAGATCTCGCTCGTGGTGCGGCAGGAGGGGTCCACGATCCGCCGCTACTGCCACATCGGCACGGGCAACTACAACCCGAAGACCGCGCGGCTCTATGAGGACGTCGGCTTGCTCACCGCCGAGCCCACCATCGGCGCGGACCTGACCGACTTGTTCAACGTGCTCACCGGATACGCCCGGCAGGACACCTACCGGGGGCTGCTCGTGGCGCCTTACGGTGTGCGGCGCGGGATCATCGAACGGGTCGACGACGAGATCGCCCACCAGCGCGCGGGCAGGCCCGCCGGGATTCGCATCAAGGTCAACTCGTTGGTGGACGAGCAGGTCATCGACTCGCTCTACCGGGCGTCGCAGGCCGGGGTGCCGGTGGAGATCGTGGTGCGCGGCATCTGCGCGCTCAAGCCGGGGATCCCCGGGCTGAGCGAGAACATCGTGGTGCGGTCCATCCTGGGCCGGTTCCTGGAGCACTCGCGGGTGTTCGTGTTCAAGGGCTGCGACGAGCACTGGATCGGCAGCGCCGACATGATGCACCGCAACCTCGACCGGCGCGTGGAGGTCCAACTGCGGGTCACCGACAAGCGCCTCACCAGACAGTTGGACGACATGCTGGACTCGGCCCTGCACCCGGCGACCCGCTGCTGGGTCCTCTCCGGCAACGGCGACTGGCACCCCTCACCGGTGGGCGCGACTTCGGTGCGCGACCACCAGGCCGAACTTCTCAAGCGCCACCGAGCCCTGGGGTAGCCCCGTGATGAAGCCCATCCTCGCCGCCGGAGCCGTGCTGTGGCGGCGGGCGGCGGAGGTCGAGATCGCCGTGGTGCACCGCCCGCGGTACGGAGACTGGACGCTGCCCAAGGGAAAGCTCGACGACGGCGAGTCCCGCTACGCCGCGGCGGTGCGGGAAGTCGCCGAGGAGACGGGGTTCCGCTGCGCCCTGGGCCGGTCGCTGGGCCTTGTGTCGTACGCGGTGGACGGGGTGCCGAAGTCCGTCGACTACTTCGCGGCCCGGGTCGTCGACGGAGAGTTCACCGTCAACGACGAGGTCGACAAGCTGGAATGGCTGACACCCACTGCGGCGGCGGCCCGGCTGACGTACGACCACGACCGCGCGGTGTTGGCGACTTTCTGCGAGCACGGCCCGGAAACCACGACCCTGCTCCTGGTGCGCCACGGCCACGCCGGCCGCAAGGACAAATGGCCGGGCCCGGACGACGAGCGACCACTGTCGAAGACCGGCCGGGTGGAGGCGAAAGCGCTCGCGAAGCTGATTCCACTGTTCGGTCCCGACCGGGTGCACTCGGCACCGAAAACCCGGTGCGTGCAGACCGTCCAGCGGGTCGCTGAGCGGCTGCGGGTGGAGGTGCGGATGGAACCGAGGCTGGTGGAGTCCGCTCCGCTGGACAAGGCCATGGGACGGCTGCAGGAGATCGTCAGCGAGAGCGGGACGGCGGTCGTGTGCAGCCAGGGCGGAGTGATTCCCGACCTGGTCAGGGGCCTTGCCGAGGATTCCAGTGTGGACGTTGGCGAGGCCCACAGCCGCAAAGGCAGCATGTGGGTCCTCTCGTTCGTCGGGGAACGAATGGTGGGCGCTCTGTATATAAGGCAGGCGACCAACACATAGCCCAGCTACCCCACCCCGCTCGGTCGCGGTGACGTTTCGGGGGTCCCGCACGAACACGCCATCGAAGTTGGCAGTGTTCGTGCGGGACCCCCGAAACGTCACCATCAAAGCGACCGAGCCGCGCCGCCGAAGGCGGCGCCACATTACAGCGAGAACCCCGCACGGGAGAAGCGTGCGGGGTTCTCGCGATGTGCCTAGCTGACTACTTCTTGGCTGCCCGCTTGGCCGGGGTGGCCTTCGCCGTCGCCTTGGCCGCGGTGGTCTTCGCCGCGGTCGTCTTCTTGGCGGTGGTGGCCTTGGCCGCTGCCGGCTTCTTGGCCGCGGTGGTCTTCGCCGCTGCCTTGGGGGCCGCCTTGGTGGCCGTGGACTTCGCCGCGGTCGTCTTGGCCGCGGTGGTCTTCGCCGCTGCCTTCGGGGCCGCCTTGGCGGCCGTCGTCTTCGCCGCGGTGGTCTTCGCCGCCGTGGCCCTGGTGGTCGCGCGAGCCGTGGTGGCCTTGGGGGCCGCCGCGGGCTTCGCCGCTGCCGCGCGGGTTCGCGTGGTGGTGCTACGCGTTGCCGTGGGACGTGCCGTGGTGCCCGCCGCCGCCCGGGTGGTCCGGGTCGCCGTCGCGGTACCGCGAGCCGCGGGGGCCTTGGCCGCCGCTGCCGCCGGACGAGTGGCCGCCACCTTGGGCAGCTTCTTCGTCCCGCTCACGACCTCCTTGAACATCGTGCCCGCGCGGAACGCGGGAACGTTGGTCTTCTTCACCTTCACCGTCTCGCCGGTGCGAGGGTTGCGCGCGGTGCGGGCAGCGCGAGCGCGCTTCTCGAACACGCCGAAGCCGGTGATGTTGACCTTCTCGCCCTTGTTGACCGTACGAACGATCACGTCGACGAGACCGTCGACCGCAGCGCCTGCGGCCTTCTTGTCGCCAAGACGCTCGGACAACGCCTCGATGAGTTGGGCCTTGTTCACCCTTCAGTCCTCCGTTTGAGACCACACTGCCGTTAACGGCCCAATTTGGCCGACTTCAGGCCACCGTATGCCTATAGGCGCGTAATTTCCACGCGACGCGCCCGATTTTTCCTTGCATCGTGCGATGTTCGGCCCTCTGGGGGGTCGAAATCGGCGAAATCGGGTGCGTCGCGCTGAAAGTCGGCGGCTGGATTGTGGTCCTCGGATACCCCTTGCGGGAAGGGAATCCGGGAGTGGATCAGGGGGCGGCGAGGGGTGTGGTGACCGGCTTCCACTTGGGCCTGGCCTGCTCGAACTCGGTCACGGCGGCCTCGTGGCGCAGGGTCAGGGCGATGTCGTCGAGCCCTTCGAGCAGCCGCCAGCGGGTGTAGTCGTCCACGAAGAACGGGGCGGTGAAGTCCTTTGCCCGGACGGTCTTCTCGACCAGGTCCACCGTGACCTCGGTGCCCGGCTCGGCCTCGAGGATCTTCCAGAGCAGCTCGATATCAGACTGCTCGCACTGGGCGGCCACCAGGCCCTGCTTGCCCGCGTTGCCGCGGAAGATGTCGGCGAACCGCGACGAGATGACGACCCGGAACCCGTAGTTCGACAGGGCCCAGACCGCGTGCTCGCGGGAGGATCCGGTGCCGAAGTCCGGTCCGGCGACCAGGACACTGCCCGCCCGGTAGGGCTCCTGGTTCAGGATGAACTGCTCGTCGGCGCGCCAGGCGGCGAACAGGCCGTCCTCGAAACCGGTCCGGGTGACCCGCTTGAGGTAGACGGCCGGGATGATCTGGTCGGTGTCCACGTTGGACCGGCGCAGCGGCACCCCGACGCCGGTGTGGGTGGTGAACGGCTCCATGGTGTTTCTCCGTCCTCAGTTCAGGTCGTCGGGGGTGGACAGGGTGCCGCGGACCGCGGTGGCGGCGGCGACGAGCGGGGACACCAGGTGGGTGCGGCCGCCCTTGCCCTGCCTGCCCTCGAAGTTGCGGTTCGACGTCGACGCGCTGCGCTCGCCGGGGGCGAGCTGGTCGGGGTTCATGCCCAGGCACATCGAGCAGCCCGCCTGCCGCCACTCGGCGCCCGCGTCGAGGAAGACCTTGTCCAGGCCTTCGGATTCGGCCTGCGCGCGCACCCGCATCGAGCCGGGCACCACGAGCATCCGCACGTTCTCGGCCACGTGGTGGCCGCGGATGATGTCCGCCGCCGCCCGCAGGTCCTCGATGCGGCCGTTGGTGCAGGAGCCCAGGAACACCGTGTCGACGTGGATGTCGCGCAGCGGCGTGCCGGGGATGAGGTCCATGTACGTCAGCGCCTTTTCGGCGGCGACGCGCTCGTTCTCGTCGGCGATGTCGGCCGGGTTCGGGACGCTCGCGGTGAGCGGCAGACCCTGGCCGGGGTTGGTGCCCCACGTCACGAACGGCGCGAGCGAGTCGGCGTCGATGACGATTTCCTCGTCGAAGACGGCGTCGTCGTCGGTGCGCAGTTCGCGCCAGGCGGCGACGGCGGCGTCCCAGTCCTCGCCCTGGGGGGCGTGCGGACGGCCCTTGAGGTACTCGAAAGTCGTGTCGTCGGGCGCGATCATGCCCGCGCGGGCACCCGCCTCGATGGACATGTTGCAGACCGTCATCCGGGCTTCCATCGACAGCGTCTCGATGGCGCTGCCGCGGTACTCCAGGACGTAGCCCTGGCCGCCGCCGGTGCCGATCTGGGCGATCACCGCGAGGATCACGTCCTTCGCGGTGACACCGTGGCGCAGCTCACCGTTCACGGTGATCGCCATCGTCTTGAATGGACGCAGCGGCAGGGTCTGGGTCGCCATCACGTGTTCGACCTCGGACGTGCCGATGCCGAAGGCCAGCGCGCCGAACGCGCCGTGCGTGGAGGTGTGGCTGTCGCCGCACACCACGGTCATGCCGGGCTGGGTGAGGCCGAGCTGCGGGCCGACGACGTGCACGATGCCCTGCTCGACATCGCCCATCGGGTGCAGCCGCACGCCGAACTCCGCGCAGTTGCGGCGGAGCGTCTCGACCTGGGTGCGTGACACCGGATCAGCGATTGGGAGGTCGATCCCAATCGTTGGCACGTTGTGGTCCTCGGTGGCGATGGTCAGATCGGGCCTGCGCACCGGCCGACCGGCCAGCCGCAGACCGTCGAACGCCTGCGGACTGGTCACCTCGTGAATGAGGTGCAGGTCGATGTAGAGCAGGTCAGGTTCGGCGCCGTCGCCACGGCGCACCACATGCTGGTCCCAAACCTTTTCGGCGAGCGTCTTAGCCATCGCTCATCACCATCAACTTCCCACGGACTGGACTTCCCATATAACGGGAACGTAGTATCGAGTTGTGGGACAGCATAGCGGCATCGGGGTTCTGGACAAGGCAATGGCCGTACTGCAGGCCGTTGCGAAAGAGCCCTGCGGGTTGGCGGAGCTGTGCACCAAGACCGGACTGCCCAGGGCCACGGCCCATCGCCTGGCGGTCGGCCTTGAAGTGCATCGCCTGCTGCGCAGGGGTTCTGACGGTCGGTGGCGGCCGGGAGCGGCGCTCGGCGAGCTGGCGGGCGGCGCGACCGACCCGCTGCTCGACGCGGCCACCGCGGTGTTACCGAGATTACGCGACCGGACCGGCGAGAGCGTCCAGCTCTACCGCCGCGACGGCCTGCACCGCATCTGCGTGTGCTCGGCGGAGCCGCAGAGCGGGCTGCGTGACACCGTTCCCGTCGGGACCCGCCTGCCGATGACCGCCGGGTCGGGCGCGAAGGTGCTTGCCGCGTGGGCGGATCCCGCCACGCAGCGCAGCCTCCTGGCCGACGCGGTGTACGGCGAGCGCGCCCTGCTCGAGGTCCGCAGGCGCGGGTGGGCGCAGAGCGTCGCCGAGCGGGAACCCGGTGTGGCCAGTGTTTCCGCCCCGGTCCGCGACGCCACGGGCACGGTCGTGGCCGCGGTGTCGGTCTCCGGCCCCATCGACCGGATGGGACGCAGGCCGGGCGCACGCTGGGCGGCGGACCTCCTCGCCGCCGCGGACGCCTTGCAAAACCGGCTGTAGTCGGTTGTGTGCCGCCCGGCAGCGTGTGTCGGGCGGCACACAACGAGACGCAATCGTCATCGCGGCTGAGTAGTGCTACGGATCTCTTTCGGGTCGAGCCAGGCCATTCTCAGCGCATGCCAGCCGAGAGAACCGCACTCGCGCGTCTCGCCGAGGAGATCGACGAACTTGGGCGCCGCCTGACCCTGGTCGGCGCGGAACTGCGGACGCTCCACACGTCTGCCGCCCAGCCGACAGTGCCGACAACGCCGCCGCCATCGCCGACAACACAGTCGGCGCAGCAGCCACAGCAGGCACAGCCCTGGCAGCCGTCGGGCGAACCGGTGGCCGCGGCCGGTCCGATGCCGTACGCCGCACCGGTGTGGCCACAGGCGCCCATGGGACAGGTGGGACAGACCCCGCCGCCCGGGTACGCCTGGCCGTCGCCGCCGATGGTTCAGCCGATGCCCGCCATGGGGCAGCCGCCGAGGTGGCCCGCACCCGCGCCGGTCCGCCGGGAGTCGCTCGGCGAGAAGCTGGGCAAGGAGGGCGCCGGGAGCAGGCTGCTGGCCTGGATCGGCGGCGCCGTCACGCTTCTCGGGATCGTGCTGCTGCTCGTGCTGGCGATCCAGCGCGGCTGGCTCGGACCGCTCCCCCGGGTCCTCGTCGGCGCCGGGTTCGGCCTCGCGCTGGTCGCGGTCGGCCTGCGCCTGCACCGCGATCCGGCGGGCCGCACCGGGGCCTTCGCCCTCGCCGCGACCGGCATCGCCGTGCTCTACCTGGACACCATCGCGGCCACGACCCTCTACGAGTACCTGCCCGTCGTCGTCGGCTTGGGCGTCGCGCTGGCCATCGTGGTCGGCGGCCTGCGACTGGCCACGCACTGGGATTCGGCGTTGCTAGGCACTGCAGTGGTCCTCGGCTGCGCGGTGTGCGCACCCCTCATCACCCAAGGGTTCACGCCGACGCTGGTGACATTCCTGTTGGCGGTCCAGTTGGCGACCACCCCGGTTCAGCTCGGCAAGGAGTGGACCCCGATGGTCTGGGGTGCCGGGATCCCGCCGCTGCTGGCGTCCGCGGCGAGCACCTTCGCGTTGGCGAAGCCTGGTTCCTGGACCAACACAGCGGCCGCGGTGGGCGCGGGTGTGGTCGGCGTCGGGCTGGCCGTGCTCGCGACCCGCCGCCGCCCGGCGGACCCGGCCGCGCTGACCCTGCTGGCCCTCGCGGCCGCGCCGACGCTGATCGCCGCGCTGTTCCTGCCGAAGTCCCAGGCCGTCCTGCTGGCCGCGGGCGCCGCTGTGGTCCTGCTGGGGGTGTGCGTGGCCCTGCGTGGGACGGCCGGACAGCTGGCGGGCATCGCCGCGATGGTGGCGGCCTTCCAGGCGACGGTCACCCAGTTCGACGGCACCGCCCGCACCGCGGTCCTCCTCGCGGAGGCGCTGCTGCTCACCCTGGTGGCGTGGCGCGTGCGCAAGGACTTCGCGCTCGCCGGGGGCCTCGCGTTCGCCGTGGTCGGCGGCCTGCTCGCGTGGAGCACCGACTTCCCGCCCACGATGATCGCCGAGTTCCGCCCGTGGACGTCGGGCAGGCTCGCAGGCGCCTGCCTTGTCGCCGCGCTGATCCTCGCCGTCTCCGTGGCGCTGCCGTGGACGGCCGCACGGTTGGGCAAGCTCGGCGCCCCGGGGACGACCATGCCGCCCTGGGTGTTCGCCGGATTCCTGGCGCTCTATGGGGCGGCGGGAGTGGTGCTGACCGCGTCGCTGCTGGTGTTCCCGGGCCGGACGGGATTCCTCGTCGGGCACGTGCTCATCACGGTCTCGTGGACCGCGGCGGCCCTGGTGCTGCTCGTGCGCGGGATCAACGTGCCCGCGCTGCGGATCATCGGCCTGGTGCTGGTGGGCGCGGCCGTCGTCAAGCTGATCCTGTTCGACCTGTCGGCGCTCGACGGCATGGCGCGGGTCGCCGTCTTCCTCTGCGCGGGCCTGATCCTGCTCGCCGCGGGCACCCGCTATGCCCGGCTGGTCGCCGCCGCCGCCCGACCGCAAGAGCAAGGTCCGTAGCCGCACGGGGGTTTCGCCGTAGATCGGCCGGATGTCGTAGTGCGAGACGCGCCGCACTGGCCGGTGTGGAGCACCTTTCTCCCGGGACGGCCGGTGGCCGCGAAAGGATTCGCGGCCACCGACGCTGTCCTACTGGGTGTCCGTCGCGGTCAGCGTGATCGGCACCGCGGCGCCGAGCCAGAGCTGGGTCAGGACGTAGCGGGTGCCGCTGGGCAGCGTGCCCGACTCGTCCGCCGAGGAAGACGCGGCGGACCCGGTGGGCTGGCAGGCGGCGTCGTAGAAATACAGGTCGAGGTCGTACGGGGCGGGTGAATCGCCCTTGACCTCGACGTTGTGCGCGCCGTCGCCGAAGCTCGCAGGCACCTCGGTCACCCAGCCGTCGGCGCCCTGCGCGGGTGCGGCGGGCACACCGCACGCCGTCGTGAGGGCCGTGGCGGTGACACCGGTCGGCGCCGTCCCGGTGGACGGGTTGGCCGCCACGATGGTGCCGGTGTCGGTGACCGGCTCGTCCGGCGGGAGCGGCGGGAGCGGGTCGATTCCCTTGACCTTGCCGGAGAACACCTGCACTTCGGCGGTCTGCACGACCGTCTTCGTCTCGCCCTGTGCCGAGTCGGTCCAGAAGCGGATGTACTGCGCCTGCACGGGCTTGTCGAAGGTGAACGTCCGGTAGTTCAGGTCCGGGGCGGTGGGCCGCGGGGCCTGGTAGCCGAACGCCGCGGACTCGGTCCGCACGGTCTTCCAGTTCACGCCGTCGGTCGAGGTCTGCAAGGTGAACCCGCGCAGGGCCTCGAAGCGCGACGTGGTGAACGCGCTGACCTGGATCGCCGAGACCGGGGCCGTCTTGGCCAGCTTGACGGTCGCCTTCCCGGTGCGCGGAGCGGACTTCCAGGTGCTGCCCGCGGTGTCGTCGAGCAGGTTCTCCGCGCCCGGCGTGGTGCTGTCGACCACGGTCGCGCCCATCGCCGTCGAGGCCAGGTTCGGGCTCAGGGTGAACTTCCGCGCGGTGATCGCACCCGCGCCGACCGCGACGTCGTCGAAGGTCTGCGTGCCGAACCCGGGGGCGGAGATCGTCACCGGGTAGCGGCCCGCGGTCACCGGGGCGGAGAACGCTCCGGTGGCCGAGGTGGTGCGCAGCGGGGTCACCCTGGCCTCGAACCGGCCGAGCACGATCTTCGCGCCCACCACGGGCGAACCGGTGGCGGCGTTGACGACGGTGCCGGTCAAGGTGCCGTTGCGGGCCGGGTCGAGGTGCGTGAACGACGGCACGGGATCGGTGTCCTCGCCGCCGTCGGTCGCCGCGCCGACGCCGAGTCCCCGCTGGGCGAAGGCGCCGAAGACGAGGTCGACGACGGTGTCGTAGTCCGACCGCGAGTGGTAGCGGTTGTCCAGCGCGGTCCGCATGGCGTCACGCATGTCCACGAAGGACGGGTCGGGCGGGGACAGCGGCATCGCGTCGGTGACGATCCGGGCGGTCATCTCCCCGCCTTGCGCCTCACCGAATTTCGCGACGAGGGACTTGCGCACGTCCCACAGGATGGTCGTCCAGATCTCGCCGTCCGAGTGCACCTCCGGACCGCCGAGGTCGTAGCCGATGTCGCCGAAGGTCGTCGGGTTGCGGTCGTAGTCCCAGTTGCGGATGCCGCGCTCGCCGTTGCCGGTGGCGTACTCGCCGACGACGGCCTTGCTCGCCAGTCCCTTGCCGTAGAGGTAGTTCAGCGCGTACCAGTCGCCCCAGCCCTCGCCCATCGAGCCGGACTGGTGGGCGTTGAGCGAGTTGTCCTCGCCGCTGACGTACCGGTTGGACAGACCGTGGGCGTACTCGTGCTCGATGACCGACGCGTCGAAGTTGCCGTCGGTGTACGGGCCCTCGAAGGCGTCGTTGATCGGCTCCCACAGGAACATCCCGCTCCACGGCGGGATCCCGTCGGGCAGCGTGAGCATGTAGGCGTTGTCCCGGCCGGTGTAGGTCGGCGCGCCACCGGAGGCGGCGCCCGCGTGCACCAGGCCGATGATCGGGTCGCCGCCCTGCCCGCCGTTGCCGTTGTTGTTGACCTGGAAGTTGCCCGCGGACTCGGTGAAGCCGAGTTCGGCGAACTCGTCGTGGATGCGGTTGTGGTGGAAGAACAGGTTGGTGGCGGCCGGATCCAGGTCGAGCGCGTAGCTCGGCGGGACGATCGCGCCATTGGTGCGGGCCCAGTTCGCCGCGTAGGCGTAGTTGAACTGGGAAGTCGGGCTCACCGGGCGCGGGCCCTGGTCGGCGGGGACGAGGAAGTTGGAGTAGTTGGCGTAGGTGTTGGCGTTGTTGCCGAATGTCGTCGGGCCCGGCAGGCCCGCAAGCCCGGTCGGATCCACCCAACCCGCGGGCGACTGCGGGGTGGGGCCGAAGGGCTTGATGACGGGGTTCCCGCCGCGCGCGGCGCCGGGGTGGTTCTCGTAGACGGTGCCCTCGGACTCGTGCGCGACAAGGTTCGCGCGGTAGAGCACGGCGCCGGTCTCCGCGTCGACCATGGTGTCCCACGCGGCGTCGAGCGCCTTGACGAACAGGACCCGGTAGGCGGGCCGGGCGCCGTCAGCGGTGGGGAAGGCTGCCCGCTGGACGTAGGACTCGGCGGCGAACGGTCCCTTGACGAAGGTCTGGAAGCCGGCGCGCTCACCCGCGCTCGTCGCGGTGAAGGCGACTCCGGGCGCGAGTGCGGCGGCGACACCCTGCAATGCCTGCGCGGAGCTGAGCCGGTAGTCGCCGCGCAGCTCGCCGCCGCGGGCGGTCGCGCCTGCGTAGGACAGCACCCGACCGTCGGCGGTGACGGCGACGACGAGGTGGCCGCCTCGGGCGGCCCGCACTCCCTCGAAGGTCTGGGCGAAGGTGACCAGCCGGGTGCCGGTGCCCGCCAGTTCGTGCTCGCGCACGACGGCCAGGCCCGCCACCTCGGCCGAGCCGAGCCCGAACGCGGCGCGGTGACTGTCCACGAAGGACCTCGCGATGACCGCGGCGGCGCCGGTCGCCGGCCCGGTCAGCCAGCCGCCGTCGCGCCGGATGGTGCGTGGCGTCCCGAATCTCGGATCCCACGTGACGCGCGTGCCACTGCCCGCCTGGGTGGCCAACCGGTTGGCGGCGGCGAGTTGTTCCCCGGTGGGGGTGACGTCGGTGGCGCGGCGCACGTCGACGCCCTCGCCTGGGGGCGCCGCCGGGTCGACGGTGACCGAGTTGGCCGCTGGAACGAGCGCCACTGTGGTGGCGACGGCCAGCGCGGCCGCTAGTAGCGGACGGACACGCATGATTGCTCCTCACGTGCACGAGCAGGGGATCCGATCGGACGTGAATCGGCCGGATGCCCTGGGCGCAACAGCGGAGGAGCGGAATTACGCCATTTGTCGTAACGCTATCGGAAAGTCGGAATCACGCTGGGTAGCAAGGTCGGCAGCCCTGGCCTGGTGCGCACGCTGGGCGTGGTCGTGGTGACCTGCGGTGGTTTGGCCGGACCGCCCGCCGTGACCGGGACGACCGACGTGGTCGGGAGCACCGCCTGCGCGGGTCGGGTCGTGACCGCGGTGGACGTCGTGGACGTGGGCGATGGCTCGACCGCGAGGGCGCGCAGCCGCTCCATCTCGGCCCGCAGGCGCCGCTCCTCCACCGGGTCGCGGACCTCGTCGATGAGTTCGCCCGCCCGGTCGAGAAGGGCTCGCGCGGACCGCAGGTCGCGGCGTTCGATGGATCCCCGCGCGTCCCCGAGAACCTGTTCGGCGGCGGCGATGGCGACCCGGTTGGGCCCGGCCGGGGCCGTCGGCGCGGACGGCCCGCCGGTCTGGCCGCCGGTGAGGGAGACGACCCCGACGCCCGCCGCGATGACGGCCGCGGCGGCGGCCAGCCAGCGCACGACCCGACCGGCGCTTCGCGGCTTCGCGGCCGGGGGCGCGCTCTTGCGGGGTCGGGCAGCGGGCGCCACGACCGGGGACTCGAGGAACGCCGTGGTCTCCCCCGGCACGGGCTGCTCGGCGGACAGCAACGGTTCGAGCGTGCCGACGTGCGGCACATAAGGCGGGGACGGCTCCGAGACCGCGGGCGGCGTCATCGAGTCGTCGGCGGCGGTCCCTGATCCGGGTCGGTCCGGGAGGGCCGCGCGCCACTCCGCGAGCAGGGCGATCGGGTCGGCGGCGTCCGCTACGGGATCGCCACGGCCGATGCGGTCGAGCAGGTCGTCGTCCGCGGCGAGGCGGGCGAGGTCGATGGCGAGCCGGTCGTCGGTCATGCCACCACCTCGTCGGCCGGATCCCGCGTCCACTCCCGCAGGCGCGCGAGCGCCCTGGACTGTGCCATGCGCACGGCGGCAGGCGTCATTCCCAACACCGCCCCGACCTCCTCCGCGGACAACCCGGCGGCGATTCGAAGCGTGATGATCTCACGTTGGGTGTCCGAAAGATGATGGAGCATCCCGGCGACCCGCTGGAACAGATCCGCCGACAACGCGTGCCGCTCCGGGCCGGGCGCCTCGTCGGCGGGCTCGGGCACCCGGTCGAACGGAAACACCGAGGACGCCTTCATGGCCGCGCGGTGGGCGTCGGCGACCTTTCGGGCGGCGATGGCGTAGACGTACGCGGTGAACGGCAGCCCGCGGTCCTGGTAGCGGCGCAACGACTGGAAGACCGCGAGGCACACCTCCTGCGCCACGTCGTCCGGCGAGGCATAACCCCGGCCCGACGCCCCCAGCCGCGCCCAGCAGTAGCGCAGGATGCCCGGTCGGATGGCGGCGAGCAGCGCGGCCTCGGCCCGCGAATCACCGCGCACCGCCGACCGCACGGTGTCGCTGTCGACCTCCGCCATCGCCACGCCCCTCCGCCTGCCGGGATCGCCGGACTCAGGGGGACAACGACGGCCGGGCCGACAGGTCACTCTGACATGGCGCCGGCCCGCCGGCGCGGCTCGGGTGGGTTACCTGGCCTTGACTCGCGACCCGATCTGGTCTTGGCTCGCGGCCCACTGACCTACATCAGTGGGCCAGGCAGTGTGACTCGCCGGGGCAGCTGCGCAGGAGCTTGACTTCCGGCGCGCCGGTGATCGCGCCCGCCGTGTCGGAGGTGGCGGGGGGCCACTGGATGGAGATGGCGATCGACGACGAGTTGTTGGTGTAGTCCTTCTCGATCAGGCCGCGGTCCTCGTTCACCGTGTGGACCAGGTCGTAGGTGCCGGACGGCACATGGGTGATGTCCAGCCACTGGTAGCCGATGCGGTACTCGTACTCGTCGCCCGCGCCGACCGAGATCCCCTGGGTCACGTCCAAAGCGGAGGGCTGGTGCATGGCGCAGTAGTTCTCGCGGAGGTACTTGGCGAGGCGGCCCGTCTCGCTGGTGTCGTCGCGCGGGGTCTGGGCCAGGCTGTCGGCGTCCTTGGTGACGTAGCGGTCGCCCAAGCAGAAACCGTTCTTCCGGTCGCTCACCACCGTCGCACCCAGGTGGTCGCGCAGCTGGAAACGGTCGAAGCCGTTGAGGTGCCAGTGGTGGTGCGACTCCGCGGGCTCGTAGTACGCCGTCGCCGGGGTCCAGGCCTGCGCTTGGCCGTAGCTCTTCGGGAGCGGTCCGCCCGGACCGACCTGGAAGGCCTGGCGCACCGACATCAGCGGCTGGTCGACGCTGTCGCGGTGGCTGAAGAGCAGCATCGGACCGTCGCCGACGTTGTCCACCGAGGTGGTGAACCGCAACCGGACCGCCTTGGCCTTCCCGAAATACCCGATGCAGCGCCCCTTGGGAGCACCGGGGTCCTCGACCAGGCAGACATCCCAGTCGGTGCAGGTCGCGGGATCACCCGCGAAACCACCAGGACAGCCGACCGGGCCCTGACGCAGATCCGGGACCATCGTCTCGGCCATCGCGCCCGCCTGAGCCGATGGCGCCAGAACCGCCGCCGCCATCACCGCGGCGGCCAGTGCCGCATACGTCCTGATCATGTGTTTCACGTCCGTCCAGCGATCTTGATCAGCAACGCTCGACCCTAGCGACGGCCGCGACGAACGGTCTACAGAGGACAAGCCAGATTCACTCGATCGATGGGGAAAGAAGAGCCGGACGTGCGCGGGTCATCACGCGTTGGTCAGGATTCCGGCCACCCGGTTGGCGAGCCCGACACTGGAGTTCCAACTGGTGACCTCCGGATAGACATGTGCCGTGGTGGCCAGCAGCAGCGGGGTTTCGGCGACCTCGATCGGCGGCTGGTGGGTGAGGAACCCCAGCGGGTACACCGGCTCCACGAAGGGCGCCTTGAACACCTGGACGTCCTCGATGTCCTCGGCGGTCAGGCCGATCCCCGCGTAGAGGTCCACCAACTGCCCGGCCCACCTGGCCGCGATCGCGTCGCCGTCCTCGCGGTACAGCGCGGATTCCCGGTCGGTGTAGCGCATGGCGTACACCAGGTGCCTGCCGCCGTAGGCCTCGACGCCCGCCAGCTCCGACATCTCGATCACGCCGTCGAAGTCGGTCCCGGAACGCAGCACCGGCGTCCAGTAGTGCCCGGTCAGTGGCCTGCGCAGGAAGAACAGCGCGTTCACCACACCCTGGTACGGCAGCCGCAGCCCCGGCAGCCGCGCGGCCAGGTCGGCGTCGGCTAGACCGCGCAGCAGTGGCAGGGACACAGTGGACACGAGGTGGTCCGCTTCGAGGATCTCGTTGTCCGCCAGCGTGATCCGCGCCCGGTCGCCCTCGGCGGACACCTGCCGCACCGGGACCGACGTGCGCACCGTCCCGCCGTGGGACTCGATCGACGTCCGCAACCCGTCGATGAGCGACTTGTAGCCGCCTTCGGGATAGCCGCGGGTGGCGACGTTGCGCTCCCGGCCCAGCCGCTGCCACAGGTAGAGCGCGGGCACGTTTCCGAAGGACGGACCGAACTTCGAGCCGAACATCGGCGCGAGCAGGTCCTCCCACACCTTGTCGCCGTACAGCCCGCGCAGCCAGTCCTCGGTCCGGGTGGTGTCGAGGTCGCGGCCCTTGCCCAGCCGCCGCAACAGCAGCGAGATCGCACCGAACCGGATCCGGTCGAGCGGGCCGAGCGGACGGAACCGCAGGAGGTCCAGCGCCGAGTTGAACGGGTGGTGCGCGCCGTCGACGATCATGCCCATCCGGGTCGGGCGCCACCGGATCGCGTCCCGCAGGCCGAGTTCGCCGAGCAGCCCCAACAGGTTGTCGTCGGTGGGCATGACGCAGTGGTAGAAGCGCTCCACCCAGCGGTCGCGCCACGGGAAGAAGGTGCCGAGCCCGCCGAGCTGGTCGCTGCCTTCCAGCAGGGTCACCCGCATTCCGGCCCGCGCCAGGCGATGCGACGTCGCCAGTCCGCAGATCCCGCCACCGATCACCACCGCGTGCCGTGCTGTCGCGGTCATCGGTTCACAGCTCCCGGTACGGGGCGGGCGCGAGCCGGTCGCGGACCAGCAGGCTCAGGTACTGCACGATCGTGCGGCGCAGCTTGAGCTTGCTCGGGCCGCGCTTGCGGTCGTAGCGCAGTTTCAGTGGCACCTCGGTGATGACCGGGTGGCAGTGCCGCAGCTTCAGCAAGAGTTCGACCATGCAGGCGAAACCCTGCTCCTCGATGAGGCGCTCACCCCAGTGCAGGCTGGCGCGTTCGAGCAGGGTGACCCGGTAGGCGCGGAACCCGCTGGTGAAGTCGTGCACCCCGTCGACCCGCAGCATCCGCCGGAACAGGGTCGCGGCGCCGCGGGAGAGCAGCCTGCGGAACGCCGGAGCGGTGTCGTCATCGCCGCCGTCGGTGAACCGGGAGCAGATGACGACGTCCGCGCCTGCCGCGATCTCCGCGCGCAGCAGCGGGATCACCCCCGGATCGTGGGTGTCGTCGGCGTCCATGACCACCACGATGTCGTCCTGCCCGGCCGATTCCAGGGCGGCGCGCAGACCTGAGCGCACGGCCTGGCCGAGACCCAGGTTGATCGGATGGCGCACCAGCCGCACGTCGAGCCCGTCGACGCCGGCGGCGGCGACCTCGGCCGTGGCGTCCGACGAGCCGTCGTCGACCACCCACACCGTCAGCAGCTCGGCGCGGCCGACCTCGGCGAGTCTCGCCAGCAGCGGCGGCAGTGACGCCGCCTCGTTGTAGGCGGGCAGCACCACGTGCGAGTGGCAGGTGGTCGGTGTCGCCGTGCGGCTCGGAGCTGTCTGCAAAGTCGCGGCCACTGTCGCGTCGGCGCTCGGGGCGGTCTCCGACATGGTCCGCGACGTGCTGTCCCGTAGTACCACTGGCCCCCATTACGTTCGTTTTCCGGCTGGGGCCAGAATTATTTGCCTGCGTGGGGAATGCGCCTTCGACCACCCCGGCCTTTGTCGTGCAGAATGCGGGCGAACGCGGCCCCGATCGGCTAAAAACGCCTTGCCACACAAGTCTTGAGTCACCCGAAGGGGGGATCAGCGAACTCTCGAACAGGTGAATCACGACGCTAGCAACGCAATTCGGCCGGTATCGGGTAGTCAATTTCCTCGTTCAGGTGAACTCTAATGGTTGAAGGTGGTCGAATGTGACTGGGATGCCTCAGCGAAGGTCGTGGAAACCAGGATCAGATTTCACCCGAAAAGGTGGTTCTGGGTGAATCCGACAAGCTCCACGGTCACCTCGCTTCCCGCACCGAGGAGGCGACTGGCCCCGCCGCGACCACGGCAGACAGAGGGCACGTGGGCGACCGACGCACTCAGTCGGGTGAACGGCGTCGCGGTCCTGCTCGTCGTCGTCGACGTGGTCGCCCTCGCGGCCGCCTCGGTGACCGTCGCGCTCGACTTGGCATGGACGCTCGCGCTGGCGGGCGCGCTTCTCACCTTCCGCGGGAGCAGCCGGATCTACCGCAGGCGCTTGCGGCTCTCCTGGCTGCACGAGCTGCCGCGGTCGGCCATGGCCACGGCCACCGTGTTCGCCACCCTCACCTGCGCCGCCCTGGTCCTGGGGGTGTCCGCGGCCACCACGGCGGCGGCCCAGTGGGCGGTGCTGGCCTTCGTCGCCTACAGCGAGCCCGCCCGGGCGGCGGTGTTCGCGCTCGGCCGCTGGTGTCGCCGCAAGTTCGACCGCTGCGACCGGTCCCTGGTCGTCGGCGCGGGCAAAGTGGGCGCCGACCTGGTCAGGGCCATGCTCGACCACCCCGAGTTCGGCCTGCGCCCGGTCGGGTGCCTCGACACCGGCCCGGTCCCCGCGGCGCTGCCGGTGGACCTGCTGGACGAGGACCTCGCCGAGGCGATCACCCGGCTGCGGGTCGGCACGGTGATCCTGGCGTTCTCGCACCGCGACTCCCCGCTGGTGGAGGCGGCGATCACCGCGCACCGGCTCGGCTGCAACACGCTGGTCGTCCCGCGCATGTACGAACTGCACGCCGACGGCCCCGACATCGAGCGGGTGCGCAGCTACCCGCTGATGCGCCTGGGCACCGCCCCCACGAGCCGCCCGAGCTGGTGGGTCAAGCGGGCCTTCGACCTCGTGGTCGCCGGGGTCGCGCTGATCCTGCTGGCGCCGGTCATGGCGCTGTGCGCGCTGGCCGTGCTGCTGGAGAGCGGCAGGCCGGTGCTCTTCCGGCAGGTCCGGGTCGGCATGGACGACGAGACCTTCGTCCTCTACAAAATCCGCACGGTCCGAATGCGCGGCGACGACGATTCGCAGAGCCGCTGGTCGGTGGAAGGCGATTCCCGGGTCGGGCCGGTGGGCCGATTCCTGCGCCGAACCGCGCTCGACGAGTTGCCGCAGCTGTGGAACATCATTCGCGGCGAAATGTCGGTGGTCGGCCCGCGACCCGAAAGGCCGGGTTTCGTTCGCGAATTCTCCGCGATTCACGAACTATACTGGGCGCGTCATCGGGTGCCGACCGGTCTGACCGGTCTCGCCCAAGTCCACGGTTTGCGCGGAGACACCTCGATCGGCGACAGGTGCCGCTACGACAACTATTACATCGCGAATTGGTCATTGTGGCTGGACCTCAAGATCTTGCTGATGACGGTGGGTGAGCTGGTATGCCGACGCAATCGATGAACACCGTGGGCGCGGCTTCGCGCGGACGACTCGGCCGCGCGTTGGCGGGCGTTGTCCTGATGTCCGCGACGGCCTGTGCCTCCAGTTCGGCCGGGGAATTCGACGCCCCGCCGCCGAAACCACTCGCGCCCTGCGCCTGGTGGTACGGAATCGGTGATTCCCCGACCGCGGCGGAGCTCGAGTCCGCGGCGAAGCGCTATCACGTCGTGGTGCTCAACTCGTGGGAAACCAAGGCCATGCGCAAGCTCCACGAGCTCAATCCCAAGATCAAAGTATTGGTCTACAAGGACCTCTCCAGCACCCGCAATTACCCGGGCGCCGTCATCGGCGACAAGGACGCCGACCAGCTGCCGACCGGTCTCGGCTACCTCAAGACCCAACGCGAGCATCCCGAGTGGTTCGCCGTGGACACCGCCGCCAAGCGCATCGAGTGGCAGGGCTACCCGAGGCACTGGCAGATGACGACCTGGGTCAGGCAGTACCAGGAATCCTGGGCGTACGCGGTCACCAACGAGGTCACCCGCGAAGGCTGGGACGGGGTGTTGGCGGACAACGACTTCAACTCGCTGAGCCACTACTCGCCCGCGGTGCTGGCGGGCACGGCGAACGCCGCGGCCACCGACCGGCTGCTGCGCGACGGGCTCGACGCGTTCCTCAGCGTCGCAGGCGATTCCCTGGAGAAGGCCGGGAAGTTGTTCATTCCCAACGTGTCCGAGACTTTCCTGACGCCGGGCCGGTGGACGGCGCACTCGCGCTTCGCGGGTGCGATGGAGGAGAACTTCGGTTTCCGCGACGACAACGGCGCGGGCGGCCTGCTGACCTTCCAGGGCAACGAGTGGAAGGAGCTGCGCGGCCAGGCCGCGCTCGGCGAGTCCTGGCTGCTGCTGGTGACCCGCGCGCGAAGCCAGCGCGAGGAGCGCGTCGGGTACGCCAGCGCCGCGCTGCTGGCCGGTCCGTACACGTGTTGGAACCTGGCGACCACGCCCGACTACAGCAAGCCCGAGTTGTCGCGGCTGCACGGCGCCGGACTCGGCGAGGCGGTCGAGGCGGCCACCCGGCACCCGAACGGACTGTGGACCCGGGAGTTCACCGGTGGCTGGGTGGCGGTGAATCCGACCGGGGCGGCCGCGGACGTGGCGGTGCCCGCCGGTCTGGTCACTGTCGACGGAGCCGCGGTGACCTCGCCGCTGCGGATCACGGCCGCGGACGGCGCCGTGCTGGTCAAACCCAAGACGAATTCACCCACACCAGTGCCGTGAGTCATCGAATGGGTGGAATTTCGCGGCTAAGTAGCGGAAATCCGGTACGGATCGAAGTCGATCAACCAGTGCCATATACCTCGAAAGGGTAATAGGAATACAGCCCGTACGCTCCCGACACATCATCGAGCACGACATTCTCAGGGAGCATCGTGCGCGGCTATCTCGAACTCGCGGCGTCCACGACGATGTATGGGCTGGGGATCGTGGCCCAGACCATCGCGGCCCGGCGGGCTGAGCAACGGCCCGGGTCCGGCCTCGGTCTGCTCGCCCGACTGGCGACCGACCGCATCTACCTTCTCGGATTCGCCGGACAGGTCGGCGGGTTCGCCCTCGCTTTCCTTGCCCGGGAATCACTTCCGCTCTACCTCGTCCAGGCAGGCTCATCGTCGGCGGTCGGGCTCGCCACCGTGTTCGGCGTGCTGATGCTGCGCTGGCGGGTCCGCGGAATCGAGATCGCCATGCTGCTGGTGATGGCCTTCGGCCTCGCCCTGCTGGCCGCGGCGTCCACACCCTCGGTGGCGAACGACATCCCGACCGGCACGGGGCTCGCGATGCTCGGGCTGCCACTGCTCGCCGGGGCCGTCGCGGTGCACTTGGGCCTGGTGACGACCGCCGTCCCGCTGGCCATCTTCGCCGGGTTGGCGTTCTCGGTCGTGGCCATCACGAGCCGCACGATCGCCGACGAGTCGCTCCTGTCGCTCATGCTGCATCCGCTGGCGTGGCTGATGCTCGTGGCCGCGCTGGTCGGCCAGGCGTGCTTCGCCATGGCGCTGCAGCGGGGTTCCACCACGTCGACCGCCGCGTCGATGGACGGCACGACGGTGATGATCGCGTCCGCCGTCGGCGTTCTCGCCTTGGGCGACCAGATCGCGCCGGGCCGGTCCTGGTGGGTGGCGCTGGGCCTGACCCTCGTCGTGCTCGGCGTGCTCGTGCTCGGCGCGGCCTCGCGGTCCGCCCCCGCGGTCGTCACCACGGGAGCCCGGGAGGTCGGTTGAGCGCGCGGCCGGTCGCCAGCGTCTCGCTGGACCTGGACAACCTGTGGGCATACCTGAAGACCCACGGCGACCCGAGGTGGGAGCGCAGGCCGAGTTTCCTGCCCGCCGCCGTGCCGCGGCTGCTGGAGGTCTTCGGTGAGCACCGGCTGACCAGCACGGTGTTCGTAGTCGGAGCGGACGCCGAACGCGAGGACGGCGCCGCGGCCATCGGCGCGATCACCGCGGCCGGACACGAGGTGGCGAACCACTCCTTCGGGCACGAACCGTGGCTGCACCGGTATTCCCGCGCCGAACTCGAGGCCGAGGTGGCCAAGGCCGAGGAGGCCATCGTCGGCGCGGGCGCCCCACGGCCGACGGGGTTCCGCGGGCCGGGGTTCAGCGTGACCAGGGACCTGCTGGAGGTGCTCGCCGAACGCGGCTACCGCTACGACGCGACCACGCTGCCCACCTGGATCGGCCCCCTGGCCCGGGCGTACCACAACCGCACCGCCCCCAACGCGGGCGAACCGGGTCGCGACGACCTGTTCGGCGGATTCTCCATGGTTCGCGGGCCGAACACGCCCTACCGCTGGCGAATCGGGAGCACCGGGCTGACCGAACTGCCGGTGACCACGATGCCGCTGGTCAGGACCCCCATCCACGGGTCGTACCTGCTGCAACTGCACCAAGCTTCCCCCCGGTTGGCGCGCGGGTATTTCCGTACGGCGCTGGCCTTGTGTCGGGTCCGCGGTGTGTCGCCGTCGCTGCTGCTGCACCCGACCGACGTCCTCGGTGCCGCCGAGGCGCCCGGGATGGAGTTCTTCCCGGGCATGTCCGTGCCAAGTGGACAGAAGGTCGCCCTGCTCGGGTGGGTGCTCGGCGAACTGCGCAGGCACTTCGATGTCGTGGGCACCGGTGAGCACGCCACCCGGGTCGACGCCCGGCTGCGCGACCGGGACGTGAGCCGGGTGCGCCGATGCGGGTGACCCAAGCCGCCGCTCCGCGATGGACGAGCGCACGAGCTTCCTGGCATACCCCGGTGCTCGGTGTCCTCGCGTGCGCGACGGTGGCCTTGGCGCCGATGGAGGGCTACCTCTTCGAGGTGCACGGCCAACTCGCCAAGGTGGCCCCCGCGCTCCTGGCTGTCGCGTGGGTGGTGATCCGGGTGCGGGAACGCCGTGCCCCGAACGCGCATCCGGTCCACGCGGTGCTCGCCCTGTTCGCGGTGGTCCTGCTGGCCTCGGCGGCGGTGCACGCGGGCGGGCGGTTCACTGTGGACTACACCGTGCGGTGGCTGCCGTTCCTGCTGCTCACCGTGATCATCGCGGACATCGCGGCCAGGGAACTGCCGATCCGGCTGCTGCTCGGCGCCGCGGCGGCGGGCGCCACGGCGGCGGCGGGGTCGGCGCTGTACGCGATGTTCGCGGAGGGCCAGCCCCGGGCCAGTGGACCGGTGGAGGATCCCAACGACCTGGCCTATTTCCTGGTGGTGGCCGTGCCGATGCTCATCGCGGTCCTCCCCGCGCGCCCACCCACGCCTCCCTTGTCGACGACGGCAAGCGTGTCCAGGGCCGCGCCGACTCTGGGCACGATGGTCCCTTCCGGCAGGTGGGCGGTGATCGGCGTACGAGTGGTGGCCGTGCTCGCCGGCGCGACCCTCGTGGCGGGGGCGATGGCGACTCTGTCGCGCGGCGGCTTTCTCGCGCTGACCGCGGCGGTGGGCTGGCTGCTGCTTCGCCGCGTCCTGCCCCTGCGCGTGTTGGCGGGGGCGCTGGCCGTGGTCGCCCTGATCGGCGCCCTGGCCATGTCGCTCGCGGGGCCCGCCCTGGCGAAGGCGCTCGGCGAGAAGAGCTTCATCGCGGGGTCCAATGTGGACGCCAGGGAGCTGCGGTGGCAGGCCGCCGCCCGCATGCTCGCCGAGAACCCGGTACTGGGCGTCGGGCCGGGCGGCTTTCGCAGCGACTACGCGGCGGCCTCGCACAACGCCGAGGTCGGTGAACAGACACCCGTGGCGCACAACATGTACCTGGAAGTCGCCGCCGAACTCGGTCTGCCGGGATTCCTGCTGTTCATCGGCCTGCTCGTGCTGGCCGCCGTCGCCACCGAACGTGCCCTGCGCGCGAGCCGCGACCGCCGACCGATGGTGGCCGTGCAGGCCGCCCTGATCGCGGTCGCGGTGGCGTCCACGTTCTTGTCCCAGCAGTACTACCTGCCGCTGTGGCTGCTGATCGGCCTCGCCGTCGCGGCCGAATCGCGTCTTCACGAACGGAGAGGAAGTGCCGATGCGGGTGCTCCAGGTGATCAGTGAGATGGGTGCGGGCGGCGCCGAGGCGCTCGTCTCCGGCATGGTCGGCGAAGGCGCCGACTTCGGTTGGGAGTCGGCGGTCGCCTCCGGCGGCGGGTTCCGCGCGGACCGGTTGCGGGAGCAGGGTTTCACCACGTTCGAGGTGCCGGTCGCGCGCCGCAGCGCCGTCGGCGTGCTCCGGGCCGCCGCCGCGACCGCCAAGGCCATCCGGGGGTTCGACCCGGACGTGGTGATCGCCCACAACGTCTCCGCGAGCGTAGTGACCAGGGTCGCGATGCTGCGGGCGCGGCGGCGGCCGGTGCTGACGATCTTCCACGGAGTCGCCGACGCCGACTTCCCCGGGGCAGTCCGGCTGCTGCGGCGCACGTCCGACGCCGTGGTGGCGGTCTCCTCCGTCACCGCCGATCGGCTCCGCGTCACCGGGCTGACCACACCGGACCCGGTCGTGGTCGCCAACACGGTGTTCCCCGAGCGGCCCACCCTCGACCGCGCCGCGGTGCGGCGGTCGCTGGGCGTGGTGACCGAGGCTCTGCCGGTCGCCCTGTGTCTGGCCCGGATGGAACCGCAGAAGCGCCACGACGTGCTGCTCGACGCCTGGGCGCGGCTCGGTGGCGACGCCGTGCTGTGGCTGGCGGGAGACGGGAGCACGCGCTCCGCCCTCGAAAAGCAGGCAGGCGAACTCGGGCTTGCCGGCCGGGTCCGGTTCCTCGGCAGCCGGTCGGACGTGCCGAACCTGCTCGCCGCGGCGGACGTGACGGTGCTGACCAGCGACTGGGAGGGCATGCCGATCGCCGTGCTGGAGTCGCTGGCCGCGGGACGCCCGGTCGTCGCGTCCGATGTGGACGGTGTGCGGGAGGCGCTGGCCCACGGCGGTGGGATCACCGTGCCGCCCCGGCAGCCGGACGCGACCGCCGCCGCCTTGCGCACGCTGCTGTTCGACCCGGCGGCACGGGCCGCCGCGGGGGCCGCCGGACCGGCGGCCGGACACGACCCGCACACGCTCATGAAGTCCTACGACGAACTCATCCGGACACTCGCGGGAGCGCGGCTGTGAAAGCGATCCTCACCAGGACTCCCCTGTCGGTGTTGGCGGGTCTCGCGGCGGGCCTGCTCATGGCAGCCGTCGTGCTGATCGGCGCCGAGGCGCGCGGCGAGGTGTTCGAGGGCCGGGTCGGGCTGCTCGCCCAACCGGTGCCGGGCGCGCAGACGCCGTACGGCGAAGTCGTCTCGCTGGGGCTGCCCGCCATGGTCGAACTCGCGCGCAGTCCCTCGGTGCTGGAGGCCGCCACCCACGGCCTCGGGATCTCCCCGGCCGAGCTGGCCAAGAGTGTGTCCGTCGAGTTGGTCCCCGCGTCGGCGCTGGTGCGACTGGCTGTGCGGGCGCCCACCGAGGCCCAGGCGCAGACGGCCGTGTCCGCCATAGCCAAGGCGATGGTCACCGCGGATCTGCTTGCCCCGGCGGGAAAGTTGCGGCTCGTCGACGAGCGCGCCGAACTGACCAGGGTCGCCCCGGACCGTCCGCTGGCCTTCGGCCTGGCGTTGGCGGCGGGCGCGGCGGCGACCCTCGCCACCGCCACCGTCGTCACCCTGCGCCGAGCCCGGTCGGTCGGCGCGGCGCTGGGCGCGGCCGGTGTGCAGCACGCGGTGACGGTCGTGCGCGAGGACGACACAGACCTGGCGGACCGGCTGGCCGTGCTGTGCGCGGCGGCGGCGCGGCCCGCCCGAGTGGTGGCGGTCGCGCCGGACCTGGCCGACCGCGCGGACGCGTTGGCGGAACGACTGCCCGACAAGACCGGTGAGCCCGGCGATGGGAGTGCGGTGATCGTGATGGTGCACAAGGAAAACCCGGAGGAGGCGGCGACCGTGGTCGGCCTTCTCCCGCTGTCCTCGGTGCTGGTGGCGGTGGTGCTGGCATGAAGGACCGCACCCTCCGCGTGGTCACCGGTCTCGTCGCTGTCGTGGGCGCGCTGAGTGCCTGGCGCGCGCTGCAGCCGTCGCTGCGGGTTCCGATTCCCACCCTGGCCAACAAAGCCGAAGAGCGGATGCAGGACTTCCGCGACGCCCTGTACTTCCCGATCCGGGAGTTCATGGACGGCGGCAACCCGTACAACCCGGCGGTGATGTTCGCGAACTGGCCGGTGCGCCAGGACTTCAACCTCTACCAGCCGTATCACCTGGTGCTGCACCTGCCGTTCGCGCTCCCGTCCTACCGGGTCGGCGCGGTGACGTTCACCGTCGTCTCGTTGCTGCTGCTGACACTGCTCGCGTGGATGGCGGCGACGCACGTGCGGGTCCAGGTGCCGATTCCGCTGGTGCTCGGCACGGTGGTGCTGGCGACGCTGCTGGTGACCAGCCAGCTCGGCAAGGCGCAGCTGTACGTCGGCCAGGTCAATCCCCTCATCGCGGTGGGCGCGGCCGGGGCGTTGATGGCCCGGTCCAGCCATCCGCGGTGGGCGGCGCTGGCGCTCGCGGCGGCCTGGCTCAAACCGCAGTTCGGCCTTCCGCTGGCGATCCTGCTGTTCGCCCGTGGCTCCCGGCGGGTCGCGGTGACCGGCACCGCGATCGCGGCGGTCGCGAGCCTGCCGTGGGTGGTGCTGCTGATCGCGCGCGGCGGCGGGGTCGGCCCGTTCCTGGACGTGATCGCGGCGAACCTGGCGCACGCCAACAGCACCTCCTACGGCGCCGTGGACTCGGTCACGGCGCAGCGGGTCGACCTTCCCGCGGTGCTGTTCCGGGTCACCGGCTGGGTCGCGCCGGGGGCGGAAGCGTTGGCGCTGGTGGGAATCCTCGCGCTGAGCGTGGTCCTGTTGCGCAGGCTCGACCGGCTCGGGGATGCGAACGCCACGGCGATCGCCGATCTCCTGACCTGCCTGGCCGTCGTGGTCGCCGTGGTGCACCAGCCGGGCGACCTGCTGATCGCCGTCCCGGCGATGGCGCTGGTCGCGGCCCTGTGGTGGCGGAACCGGCGGGACCGTGACTGGTGGCTGGTCGGTGTCGCGGTCGTGGCGCTGGCGGTTCCGTTCGCGCATCTGCATTTCGTGGACAACGCGGTCGTCGCGCTGCTCGGCGCCCGGGCGGGCGTCACGCTCGACGGTGTGGCGATCGTGGCGGCCTGGGTACTGCTGGTGGTCTTCGCGGTCCGCCGGGTGCGGGAACCCGTTTTGCAGGGCGCTCGGTGACCGACCTGCTCGGCGTCCGCGCGGCCCGCGGGTCGCTGTGGCTGCTCGGCGTCAACGTGGTGTCCAAGGGCAGCCAGATGGCGGTCACCTTGGTCCTGGCCGCGTTCCTCACCGAGGGCGACCTGGGCACGGTGTCGCTGGTGGTGTCGCTGGTGAACATCGGCCAGGTCATCCAGTCCATGGGTGTCTACGACGTGATCAGCCGCACCGACCGCGACCCGCGGCGGTTCGCGGGGACGGTGCTGACGCTGAGTGTGAGCGCGGGGCTCGTGCTTGCCGCGGCGCTGGTGCTCGCCGCCGACGTGGTCGCCGAGCTGTTCGGCACGCCGGGGGCGGCGCCGCTGGTCCGGCTCGCCGCGGTGACCCTGCCGTTCTCGGCCGCGGGCGGGGTGCTGATGGGGCTGATGCACCGCGACCTGGACTTCCGGCGCCGGATGCTGCCGGACGCGGGCAGCGCGGTGCTGGGCGCGGCGGTCACGGTGGTGCTCGCGGCGCACGGCGACGGTCCGCGGGCGCTGGTGATCGGGTTGCTGTGCACCGCGATCGCGCAACCGGTCCTGGGTGCGCTGGCCGGAGTCCGGTGTCGTCCAGGTTGGGATTCGGGCGCGGCACGGGAGGCGCTGCGGTGGATCGCCGTGGTGGGCCCGGCGGCCATCGTCGCCGTGCTGCTGGTGACGGTCGACTACCTGGCGATCGGGCACGTGCTGGGTGCCGACGCGCTGGGCGTGTACTCGCTGGCGTACCGGATCGCGTGGGTGCCGTACATCCTCGTCGCGGTCGTGCTCGGCGGCGTCGCGTTCCCCCTGTGCGCCGCGCTGATCCGGTCCGGGCGGCGGGCGGAGCTGCCCGCGGTGGCCTGCCGGTTCACCCGCGCCACCCTGGCCGTCACGGGGGGACTGTTCGTGGTCGCCGCCGTGCTCGCTGATCGGGTCGTGCTGCTGGGTGACCGCTGGGCGCCGGCCGCCGGGGTTTTGGCTCTGCTGTGCGGATATGGGCTGGCCATCAGCGTGCTGCAGACGTGGCACCAGGTGATCAAGGCGGCCGGGCACGCCCGGCTGTACCTCGGGTTGCAGGCGGCTCATCTTGTGGTGCTCGTGTCTTTGCTCGTGCCGGGCACCAGGTTCGGGGTGACGGCGGTGGCGCTGATCCAGGTCGGCGCGGCGTGGCTGCTGGTGGGCGGCACGTGGTGGGCGATGGTCCGGCGCGGCCTCGCCTTCCGGCCGGCTGAACTGGCACGGATGGCCTTGGGCGTGGGACTCGCGGGCGCGGTGTGCGCGGCGGCGGGGATGGCACTCGATGGCGGGTGGACGGAGTCGGTGGCGGGCACGCTCGTCGAAGGGTTGGTGCTGCTTGTGGTCTACGGCGGGGTTCTGCTGCTCGTCGACCGGGACATTGTTCGGCAGTTGCGGGGCTTGCGGGCGGTGGGCCGGTGAGGGTGCTCCACGTGACGCAGCCGGTGACTGCGGGGGTGGCCGCCGTGGTGCTGGATTTGGCGGTGGCGCAACAGCGATCGGGGTGGTCTGTCGGCATCGTGTGTCCGCCTGAGGGGTGGCTTGCCGAACGCGCGCGGGAGGCGCGGATCGAGGTGTGGCCCTGGGCCGCGACCCGGATGCCCAGGCCGTCGTCGGCGGCGGAAGCGGTGCGGCTGCGCCGGATACTGCACAAGGCCTCGCCGGATGTGGTGCATCTGCACAGTTCCAAGGCGGGGCTGGTGGGCCGGGTCGCGCTGCGCGGGCGGGTGCCGACGATCTTCCAGCCGCACCTGTGGTCCTTCCAGACGGCCGGCGGGCTCCTGCGTCGGGCGTGCGGCGCCTGGGAACGGGTCGCTTCACGGTGGACGCATCAGCTGGTGTGCGTGAGTGACGACGAACTGGCGGCGGGTCGGGCCGTCGGGGTTTCCGGGGCGGCCGAGGTGGTCTGCAACGGGGTCGACACCGGGCGTCTGCGCCCTGGGGACCGCGCGGCGGCCCGAACCCGCCTGGGTCTGCACCTGAACGCGCCGACGGTGGTGTGCGTGGGGCGGCTTGCCCGGCTCAAGGGCCAGGATCAGCTGCTCGCGGCCTGGCCCGCGATACTCGCCGCCGTCCCCACCGCCCGCCTGGTGTTCGTCGGAGACGGACCGATGGGAGACACCTGGCGCGAACGCATCGCGGTCGCACGGCACGAGTCCGTCCAGTGGCGGGGCCATTGCGACGCGGTCGCGGACTTCTACACCGCGGCGGACGTCGTGGCCCTGCCGTCGAGGGCGGAGGGGATGGCGCTGGTGCCGCTGGAGGCGATGGCCTGCGGCCGGTCGGTGGTGGCGTTCGACGTCGGTGGCGTGCGGCAGAGCGTGGCGAGCGCGGGTGCTGTCGTGCCTGAGGGGAGCGTCCCGGCGTTGGCCTTCGCGATCGTGCGCAGGCTGGCCGATCCGGCTTTCGCGGCCCGAGAGGGCGAGCTGGCGAGACTGCGCGCCGAGACCCTGTTCGACCGTGATCGTGCGACGGAGCAGATCGCCACGCTCGTCGAGAAACTCGTCTCCCCCAGGGAGTCCGGATGACCGACCGGCTTCGGGTCGCGTACCTGCTGACCCAGGACCACGGCGGGCCGGTGGACCTCACCGTGCGCCTGGCCGCCACCCTGATCGCGTCCGGCGAGGCCGACGTCCGCGTCTTCGGCCCGCTGCCGCGGCGCGGTGCTGAGCTCGTCGAGGGGCACCACGAGCTCATCGCGGTACCGCGCAAGGGAGACCTGGGGGCGGCGCGGAGGGCAAGGGCCGCGCTGCGGGCGTGGAAGCCCACCGTGGTGCACGCCCAGGACCGCCGAGCGGGCTTGGTCAGCGCGGGCCTACCCCGGGTGGTCCACACCTACCACGGCGTCCCGGACGACGTAAGCGAACCGTGGTTCCGCGGCACCCGGGGCGCGCCCCCGCCGTCGAGGTACACCCGGGCCGTCCTGACGGCCGACGCCGTGGTGGCGCGCGTCGTCGCCCGCACGGTGGTCCCGGCCCCCAGCATGGCCACGTTCCTCACCGGCCGGCTCCGCGTCCCCACGCACCGGGTCGTGCACATCGACAACTGCGTGTCGATGGGCGAGGCCTCCCCCGCGCCCGGCCCGGTCCGGAAGTTGCTGTTCGCCGGTCTCCTGGTGGAGCGCAAGGGTTTGGACCTCCTCCTCGAGGCGCTGGCCACCCCCGGCACCATGCCCTCCGACGCGACCCTCACCGTGGCGGGCGATGGACCCGAACGCGCCCGGGCGGAACGTCTGGCCGACCGACCGGGTTTGCGCGGCCGGGTCCGCTTCCTGGGGTTCAGGACGGATGTGCCGGTTCTCCTGCGCCAGCACGACGCTTTCGTGTTGCCGTCCCGGATGGAGCAGCAGCCCCTGGTGATCGCGGAGGCCATGGCGGCGGGGAAGCCGGTGCTGGCCACCGACACCGGCGGCGTCGCCGACATGCTCACCGTGCCTGGGGCGCACCGGTATTTGGCGGTCCCTGGTGATGTTCACGACTTGGCCAAGCAGCTCCGTGCTCTCTTCGCCGCTCCCGCACACAACGGCGATCTTCTGGCGGCGAGCGCCCGTTCCCGCTTCTCCCCGGAAACCTGCGCCCAGCAACACCTCACGCTGTACCGGGACCTCGCCAAGGGTTGATCATCCGGCCCGGTCCGTGCAGCTCGGGTGGTTGGGCTGACTGCCGCGCCCACACCGGGCTTGGGTGGTGCGCACCTTCGGGTGGTTGGGCTTGATTCGGGGACCCCTGAGATGGCCCTGCGGGTCAAGAGCGTGGGGAAAGGGAAGCCCCGCCCCCGCGAGGGTAGGGCCATCTCCGCCCCGAATAAAGCCCAACCACCCGAAGCTGCAGTCGCGTTGGGGACCTCGCGTGAACTGGGAGGACAGACCCCCGCCAAGCCCCTAAACGAGTCGCGCCACCGCCACCGCCACCGCCACCGCCACCCAGCGAGCGCAGCGACGCGTCACCGACAGGGAACGGTCAGGCACGGTCGGCGTTCAGGTGTCGTGATCCACTCCGATGCGCGCAGCGCGAGCCCCCTTTGGTCCGGTAGGGCTGGCATGGCCACCGATCGCACCGTGGGGGTCCGGGGGGTCGCCCCCCGGGTGTAATAACGAAGGAGTCCCCTATGCCTGCTTTCCAGGCATAGGGGACTCCCAACTCCGAGTAGCCCCGACGGGATTTGAACCCGCGCTACCGCCTTGAGAGGGCGGCGTCCTAGGCCGCTAGACGACGGGGCCAAGGAACTTTCTTCTTACGTTATGTTGTCTTGCTGGCGGGAATCCTACCAGATGGCTTTGGACTCTTTACCGCTGGGGTACCAGGACTCGAACCTAGACTAACTGAACCAGAATCAGTCGTGCTGCCAATTACACCATACCCCAATGGCTATTCGATCAGCCCTGTCCGGATCTCTCCGTTAGTGCTGTTCGGGGCGCCGGAGAAGATGTTAGACCACACCCCGCACCGAAGAGAAATCGGGGGCTACCGGCGTGGGGTGGGGACTCCGGAGGCGCTGGTCAGTGTCGGTGTGCGGTAGTCCGTGACGAGGAGTTCGGGCAGGTCGGCGAGGGTCTCGATCACCGGCACGGTGGTGTCCGGGTGTTCGTCGCCGCCGGTGCGGTCTAGCCAGACGCCGTGGAGGCCTGCTGAGCGGGCGGCCAGGGCATCCAGGTCGAGGCGGTCGCCGATGTGGAGGGTTTCGCTGGGGTGTACGCCCAGTTGGGCGCAGGCCGCGTGGAAGATCGCTGGGTCGGGCTTGGCGACGCCCAGTTCTCCGGCGCTGACGACGACGTCGAAGTACCGGGAGATGCCTTGTGCGGCGAGGCGTGCGCGCTGGTGGGGGGCTGAGGCGTTGGTCACAGCGGCGATCATGAAGCCTGCTGCGCGGAGCCAGTCGAGGCAGGGGCGGGCGTCGGGGAACAGGGTCCACGACTGGCGCATCTGGGCGAGTCTGCGGTCTTCCAGCACCGCCACGGCGTCGTCGTCGAGGAGTGCGCCCAGGTCGGCGAGGAACGCCTTCGTGCGGGTGCGGCGCATGGTGTCGTAGTCGAGTTCGCCGGAGACGACCATGGCGCTGTGCTCGTCGGTGACGCGCTGCCAGGCGGGCCACATGTCGTCGCGGCCGATCAATTCGGTGAGTGCCGATCTTGCCGAGCCAGTGAAATCGATCACTGTGTCGTCGATATCCAGGCACACCGCGTGAATTGTTGGCGGGCGGTGGTCGCGGGTCAGCGCTCCGGGCGTGGCCGTCGGCAACATAAAAGACATGAGCGCTGATGTCATTCAGCGACGATAGATTGTCGAACGGCCTTTTCGATTCGTCTGCACAGGTGATATTTCGGCAACTTGCACGGTCAAGCACGAACGCGCCGCGATAGGCCCGAAGGGGTTCTATCGCGGCGCGTCCGAAAAGCGTTACGGCAGTGCGGCGCGCAGCCTCGAGAGGGTGCGGTCGCGGCCGAGCAGTTCCAGGGACTCGTACAGCGGCGGGGACACCGTGCGGCCGGTCGCGGCGACCCGCACGGGGGCGAAAGCCTTCCGCGGCTTGAGACCCAGGCCGTCGATCAGTGCCGCCTTGAGCGCCTCCTCGATGGCGGGGGTGGTCCACTCGCCGAGGCCCTCGAGCGCCTCGATGCTCGCGTCGAGGACGGGCTTGGCGTCCGGTCCGAGCGCCTTCGCCGCCGAGTCCTCCTCGGGGGCGAATTCGTCCTCGGGGGTGAACAGGAACCGCATCATCCCGGCCGCGTCGGCGAGCACGATGACTCGCTCCTGCACCATCGGCGCGATCGCGTCCACTGTGGCCACCTGCTCGGCGGTCGGCTCGGCCGGGAGCAATCCGGCGGAAATCAGATAAGGCAGCGTCCGGCTGACGAACTCCGCGGGCGCCAGCGCGCGCACGTGTTCGGCATTGATGGCTTCGGCCTTCTTGAGGTCGAATCGCGCCGGATTGGAGCTGACTTTGCCGATCTCGAATGCCTCGATCATCTCCGCCATGGTGAAGATGTCACGGTCGTCCGCAATGGACCAACCGAGCAGCGCGAGATAGTTGAGCATTCCTTCTGGGACGAATCCACGCTCGCGGTAGGCGAACAGATTCGACTGTGGATCGCGCTTGGACAGTTTCTTGTTGCCCTCGCCGCGCACCAATGGCATGTGTCCGAAATGCGGGGTGAACTCGGCGACGCCGACCCGCTGCAATGCCTCGTAGAGCGCGATCTGCCGCGGCGTGGACGGCAGCAGGTCCTCGCCGCGCAGCACGTGGGTGATCCGCATGAGAGCGTCGTCGACCGGGTTGACCAGGGTGTAGAGCGGCTGGCCGTTCGCGCGGACCAGCACCGGGTCGGGCACGCTTCCGGCCGGGAAGCTGATGTCGCCGCGGATGAGGTCGGTGAAGCCGATGGCGCGGTCGGGCATGCGCAGCCGCAGGGTCGGCTCGCGCCCCTCGGCCCGCAACTTGACCTTGTCGGCGTCGGTGAGGTCGCGGTCGAAGTTGTCGTACCCGAGCTTCGGGTCCTGTCCGGCCGCCTTGCGCCGCTCCTCCACCTCCTCGTTGGTGGAGAACGACTCGTAGAGCTCGCCCGCCTCGGTCAGCTTCCGGATGACCTCGGCGTAGCGGTCACCGCGCTCGCTCTGCCGGTACGGGCCGTAGTCGCCGCCGACCTCGGGGCCTTCATCCCAGTCGAGTCCGAGCCAGCGAAGCGCGTCGAGGAGGGCGACGTAGCTCTCCTCGGAGTCGCGCGCGGCGTCGGTGTCCTCGATGCGGAAGACGAGTTTGCCGCCGTTGTGCCGGGCGAAAGCCCAGTTGAACAGCGCTGTACGGATGAGCCCGACGTGCGGGGTGCCGGTCGGAGACGGGCAGAAGCGGGCTCGGACTGGGGTGTTTGCGTCAGGAGTGCTCATGGCCCGATCAGGGTATCTCTGCCGATCGTGCTTGACCGACTCGACGCCCGGGTGCATCCTGAGATTATTCAACCGGCGTTGAAAAGGGGAGATCACCATGGACCGCACGACGGTGTGCGTGGCGGGCGGCGGGCCCGCGGGGATGGTTCTGGGGCTGCTGCTGGCAAGGGCGGGCATCGAGGTCACGGTGCTGGAGAAGCACGACGACTTCCTGCGTGACTTCCGCGGCGACACCGTGCACCCGCCGACGTTGGACCTGCTCGACGACCTGGGCCTGGGCAAGCAGTTCGCGGCGCTGCCGCAGAGCCGGATCCAGCAGGTCCAGGTCCCGTACAAGGGCGGCTCGCTCGTCCTCGGCGACCTGTCCCTGCTGCGCGGCAGGCACGACTACATCGCGATGGTCCCCCAGTGGGACCTGCTCGACCTGCTGGCCAAGGCCGCACGGGAGGAGCCGACGTTCACCCTGCGGATGGGCACGGAGGCGACCGGGCTGATCCGCGAGAACGGCCGCGTGGCCGGCGTGACATACACGACCAGAGACGGTGGGAGCGGCCGGATCCACGCGGACCTGACGGTCGCCTGCGACGGCCGGACCTCGCTGCTGCGGGCGGAGGCGGGCCTGCGGTCGAAGCCCTACCCCACCCCCATGGACGTCTGGTGGTACCGCCTCCCGAAGCACGACGGCGACCCCTCGGGCATCGTCGGCCTGCTCGGCAACCACCGCGCCGCCGTGATGATCGACCGCGCCGACTACTGGCAGTGCGCCACCCTCATCCGCAAGGGCACCGACGCGCAAGCCCGCCGGACCCCGATCGAGAACCTGATGCGGGACATGGCCGAAGCGGCCCCCTGGCTGGCCGACCGCGCCGACGCCCTGTCCTCGTGGGACGACGTCAAGGTGCTCGACGTCAAGCTCGACCGCCTGCGCCAGTGGCACATCGACGGCCTGCTCTGCCTGGGCGACGCGGCCCACGCGATGTCCCCGGTCGGCGGGGTCGGCATCAACCTCGCCGTCCAGGACGCGGTCGCGGCGGCTCGACTGCTCGCGGCTCCGATCAAGCGCGGCACGTTGTCCACAAAGGACCTGGCGAAGGTGCGGCGCAGGCGGCTGCTGCCCACGGTCGTGGTGCAGACGATGCAGCGGATCGCCCACGCGAAGGCCCTCAAGCCCGCGCTGGACGGCGAGGTGAACATCGCCCAGTCCGTGGTCCCGCCGAGGCCGCTGCGGCTGATGGCCCGAATCCCGGCCCTGCGCCGGATCCCGGCCTTGATCGTCGGCCGGGGCCTGCTCACCGAGCCGACCCCGGTCTTCGCCCGCCGCTGACCACGCGAGTCCCCACCTCCCGACGGTGAGTTCTCAGGTGAAGTGAGAACTCGGTGTCGGGAGGTGGGACTCGCGGGGTTCAGCGGAGGGTGACCGGGTTGGTGAGGGTGCCGAGGCCGGTGATGGAGACCGAGACGCTCTGGCCGTCCTTGATCTGGCCGACGCCCGCGGGGGTGCCGGTCAGGATGATGTCGCCGGGGAGCAGGGTCATGACGGCGGAGACCCATTCGACCAGCTTGGCCACGTCGTGGATCATGAACGCGGTGCTGGAGTCCTGCTTGACCTCGTCGTCCACAGTGGTCTTGATGTCGAGGTCGTCGGGCGAGACCGACGTCTCGATCCACGGCCCCAGCGGGCAGAACGTGTCGTGCCCCTTGGCCCGGGTGAACTGGCCGTCGGCCTTCTGCTGGTCGCGCGCGGTCACGTCGTTGGCGATCGTGTAGCCCAGGATCACGTCCTTCGCGCGCGCGGCCGGGACGTCGCGGCACGGCATGCCGATGACGACCGCCAGCTCGCCCTCGAAGTCGACGTGATCGGAGTCGCGCGGCAGCTTGATGGCCGCGCCGGGGCCGACGACCGTCGTGGACGGCTTCATGAAGATGACCGGGTGGGCCGGGGCCTCCCCGCCCATCTCCTTCGCGTGGTCGGCGTAGTTCTTGCCGACGCACACGATCTTCGTGGGCAGGATCGGGGCGAGCAGCCTGGTGTCGGCCAGCGGCCACCGGCGTCCGGTGAACGTGGGCGTCCCGAAGGGATGCTCGGCGATCTCGGCCGCGACCAGGTCGTTCCCGTCGCCTTCGACGGCGACGAAGGCGACACCTTCCGGATGGGCAATTCGAGCGATACGCACGACCACACCCTAAGCCGTGCGTTCAGCGCTCGGTGGGGGTGAGGGTGTCCTTGGCCAGGAGGTAGCCGGGGAGGGCCTTGTCGTAGTCGGCGTCGTCGTCGGCGGTAACGGAGACGACCACCGAACGCAGCGGCGTGACCATGGCGAACGCGCGGGCGCGGGCTCCCTTGTCTTTGACGTAGGTCACCTCGACTCCCTCGCCCATGCCGACGCCCGTGTCGCGGTACTGCGGGTCGGAGATGGCGCCCTCGCTCTCGAGGAACTTCTCCAGCGCCCCGCGCGGGGTCGAGCCCGCCTCACGGCCGACCCACGCCCGCAGGAACGCCGCCTTCCCACTGCTCTCCTTGACCTGGCAGGCCAGGGCGAGACCGCCGCGCGGCGACCCGCTCGGTGGCGTGGGCACGACCTCCCACTGCTGGGCGATGTCGAACGCCACCGGCATCGTGCAGGTGTCCGGTGTGCCGACCCGCTTCGCGGACGCCGCGGGCGTCGCACGGGCGTGCCAGACGTCGGAGGCGGGGGGCGCCGAACTGGGCGGCGGCGCGGCGTTGCCCGGCGGAGTTCCGCCACCCGCACACCCGGTCACCGCGATCGCGACCGACACGATTGCCGCCGCTACCTGAATCCGACGCACCCGACTGCCTCCTCTGCCATGAAGGGGCCTACGGACGCAGGCCCCCACCTGTCGGCACACCCGCACGCACACGCATGGCCTTGTGCGTCAGCGCGTCGCAGAGGGCCAGCCAACTGGCCTCCACGATGTTGCCGTGCACGCCGACCGTGGTCCATTCGAGCCCGTGGTCCGTGGACTGCACCAACACCCTGGTGACGGCATCGGTGCCGTGTTCGGTTGCACGCGGGCTGCCACCGGAGGTGAGAATGCGGACCTTGTAGTCGGTCAGTTCGACGTCGTCGAGCCACGGCAGGTGCGGCACCAGCGCCTTGCGCAGCGCCGCGTCCAGGGCGTGGACCGGACCGTTCCCCTCCGCGGTGGCGATGACCCGACGGCCCGCGACGTGCACCTTCACCGTGGCCTCGGACACGACCTCGCCGTCGATGCGGTGGTCGAGGATCACCCGGTAGGACTCCAGCTCGAACGGCGAGCGGACCGCCTCGGCGCCGCCGACCTCGTCGCGCAGCAGCAGTTCCAGGGAGGCGTCGGCGGCTTCGAACGACCAGCCGCGCGCCTCCAGTTCCTTGACCTTGGCCAGCGCGTTGTTCAACGCGTCAGGCCTGCCGGCCAGGTCGACCCCGAGCTCGTGTCCCTTGAGCTCCAGGCTGGCCCGGCCGGCCATCTCGGTGACCAGCACCCGCATGTCGTTGCCGACGATGACCGGATCGATGTGGTTGTAAAGCTCCGGGTCGACCTTGATCGCGCTCGCGTGCAGGCCCGCCTTGTGAGCGAACGCTGACGTCCCGACATAGGCCTGGTGGGTGTCGGGAGCGATGTTGGCGATCTCGGCCAGAGCATGGGAGACCCGGGTGAGCTCGGGCATGGCTTCGGTGGGTAGCACCTGCATGCCGAGCTTGGTCACGAGATTTCCGATCACGGCGAACAGGTCGGCGTTGCCCGCCCGCTCTCCGTAACCGTTCGCGGTGCACTGGACGTGGCTCGCGCCCGCCTGCACAGCCGCGACGCTGTTGGCCACCGCGCAGGACGTGTCGTCCTGGCAGTGGATGCCGACCCGGAAGCCGGTGCGGTCGATGACCGTGCGGACCGTCTCGGCCAGGCCGAGCGGGAGCTGTCCGCCGTTGGTGTCGCACAGGACGGCGACGTCGGCGCCCGCCTCCATGCCCGCGCCGATGACGCGCAGCGCGGTGTCGGGGTCGAAGGCGTAGCCGTCGAAGAAGTGCTCGGCGTCGAGGAACACCCGCCTGCCCTCGGCGACCAGGAACGCGACGGTGTCGCGCACCATCTCCGCGGCCTCGTCGACGTCGGTGCGCAGGGCGAGTTCGATGTGCCTGCGGTCGGACTTGGCGACCAGGGTGATGACCGGCGCCTGGGAGTCGAGCAGGGCCCTGACCTGCGGGTCCGTCGCGGCCTTGGCGCCCGCGCGCCGGGTCGAGCCGAACGCGACCAGCGCGGCGTGCTTGAGGTCGAGTTCCTTGGCCGCGCGGGCGAAGAACTCGGTGTCCTTGGGCATGGCGCCCGGCCAGCCGCCCTCGATGAAGCCGACGCCCAGGTCGTCGAGCAGGCGGGCCACCGCGAGCTTGTCGGTGACGGAGTAGGAGATGCCTTCCCGCTGGGCACCGTCGCGCAGGGTGGTGTCGTAGACGTGGAAGGTGTCGCCGAGCGGTGTGCCTGCGGGCGTCGTGCGGGTCACGGGGGCTCCTGGGTCAGAGGGCGTTTCGTTGGCCGGAAAACAAAAAGACCCCCCGCATGGATGCAGGAGGTCAGCGCGCCGGGTGTGTAGCTCTGCTACCCAGCGCGCTCGTCAATAATGATCATGGAGAAAGTGGCCACGGCCTGATAGTGCCACAGTGGACGTGGCGGTACCAACTCGCGGACCCAGATTCCCAAGCCCTGGGACCGCGAGTCGGCGCCGCAGGTCAGCGGACCGCGACCACGACGTGGTCGTCGCCGAACTGCCAGACCGGACCCGCCGCGGCGAAGCCCGCGCCGGTCAGCAGGGCCACGTATTCGCCCACCGTGAGGCCGCTGGACGAGTCGTGGGAGTAGGTGACCTTGGAGCGCTCGGCGACCAGCGCGTCCATCCCGGGCTCGGCGAGCAGGGCGTCCCACCAGGACCGCCAGTCCTCGTTGTCCACGACGCCCACCCGCTTCGCGCGCTCCGCCAGGACGACCTTGGCGAACTCGTCGAGCGGGCCGGCCAGGTGCATGTTGTCGGCGTTGACCAACACACCTCCGGGCCGGAGCCTGCCCGCCGCCGTGGCGAACACCTGGGCCAACTCGGTCGGGGAGAGCCAGTGCAGCGCGGTGCTGGAGACAACCGCGTCCCACTCCCCCGCCATGCCGACCGCGTCGGCCCAAGCCGGGTCGCCCAGCAGGGCACGGACGAAGCGGACGTCGTTGCGGGCGGCGGAGTTAGCCATGTCGAGCAGGAGCGGGTCCGCGTCGACACCGACGATCTCGGCGTGCGGCAGCGCGTCGGCGAGACGTTCGGCCAGCGAGCCGGGGCCGCAGCCGATGTCGACGATCCTCGGCTTGGCGATCCCCGCCGTTGCCTGCCGGACCACGTCGATGACGACCCGGAACCGCTCTTCCCGGTCGGCGACGTAGCGCTCCTGCTGGGTGTCCCACCGGTCCAGCCACTTCCGTGCGGTTATCGTGTCCACAAGCCCCTCCGGTCACTGGTGTATCGAAGAACGACAGTGACAAACCTAGAGAAGAGGATGTGACTGGTCAAGTGGATTTCGACAGTCACTCAAGTGTGGTCACCCAGGCGGCGCTGGCGTTGATGAACGACGTGTCCCCGGGACACCGGCGCGGCCGCCCGTTCTCCGCGCCCGAGGACCTTCCGGAGGCTGTGGCCCAGGCGATCGCGTCGGTGAACCCGAAGTGGAATGAACTGCCTGATGCCGCCGAGGCCGCGAAGTTGGTGGGTTGGGCGGTGCGGCTGCACGCGGCCATCACGGCTTTGGACGCGGGCGATGTTGATGGGGCGTGCGTGGAGGTGAACCGCGTGATGCGGGAGGCGGGGGCGCTTCCCACGTTGTCTCGGCATGACGGTGAACCGTGGCACCTGCATTTCCATGCGGTGGACGCGCCGTGGGCGGAGAGTTGGGCTTCTTCGATGGCGACCGGGCTGGCGATCGTGCTGGGCAACGCTTCCGTTGAGCGGTTGGGGATCTGCAACGCGCCGGCTTGTGATCGGGCTTATTTGGACGTTTCGCGCAATGGGACTCGGCGGTTCTGTTGTACGGCTTGCCAGAATCGGGTCAAGGCTGCTGCGTTTCGGGCTCGGCAGTCTGGTTAGGCATCTTGGGGGGTGCCTGTTTGGGTCGCCAGGTGGCGCGGTGGGTGCGTACGGGCTGGGTGCGTGGGTGCCTGTTTGGGTGGTTCGCCTTGATTTGGGGCCCCTCCAAATGGGGCTGTGCGGGTCAAAAGGCGGGGCAAGTGAAAGCCCACCCGCACCGCGAGTTTAGCCCCATTTGCCCCAAATCAAGGCGAACCACCCAAACAGGCCGTTCTGTTGAGCCCCTGCGTTCCAGCGTCGATGCTGTCGTGTTGCTCCCTAGCTTGTGGTCAGGAACTTGTTGAACTCCACGATCGCGGCCGGGTTTCGCGGGCCCTCGACCAACGCCGCGTACGGCAGCACGTAGAACCGCTTGTTCTGGATGGCGGGCACGCTTGCCAGCGCTGGATGCGAGAGCAGGAACTGCTTCTTCGCCTCGATGCTGTCCGCCGGCCCGTTGCCGTAGTCGTTGATCAGGATCACCTCAGGCGCCCGCTGCACCACGGACTCCCAGCTCACCGTGGTCCAACTGTCATCCAGATCGCCGAAGATGTTGTCCCCTCCGGCTTTCGCGATGATCTCCTGCGGCCCGGCGTTGCGTCCCGAGGTGAACGGCTGGTCGATTCCGGCGTCGTAGAGGAAGACCTTGGGGCGCTTCCAGTTCGCGGGCAGGTTCTGGGCCGAAGCGACCTGCTTCTGGTAGTCCGCAACGAGTTCATCGGCCCGCTGCCGCACGCCGAACACAGTTCCGAGGTTGCGCAAGTCCGTGTACAGCGCCTCCAGCGGGTCCATGATCCCCCGCTGCTTGCCCACCCCGTTGCGACAAGACTCGGTCAGCAGGTAGCTCTGAACTCCCAATGCCTTGAGGCTGTCCGGAGTGAGTCCCTTGGTTTCGTTGAACCCGTAGTTCCAGCCGGCGAACACGAGATCCGCGTTGGCGCCCTGGATTGGTTCCAGGGCGATGTCCTCGGCGATGCGGGGGACCTTCGCGAAGTCCGCCTTCCACGGGGAACTCGCGATGCCTCGGTCCTGTCCATGGTCCACTGTGTACCCGGCCATCCGGTCGGCCAGGCCGAGGGCGAACATGATCTCCGTGATGCCGATGTCGTTGGCCACCACCCGAGACGGGGCGCGGTCGAACTTCACGTCCGCGTCGCAGTTGCGGATGGTCACGGGGTATCCCTGTGCGGGGGCGGAAGTGTCGGCCGCGATCTGTGCGCCGCACGCGGTCGTGGTCAGCATGACCGCGACGGCCAGGACTCGGGTCTTCACTGGATCTCCTCTTGGTGGACGAGCCGGTCGTAGAGCAGCTGTGGGGCACCGGAAACGGGATGGTCGACGACGAATGCCCGCACGCCGAACACCTCGGCGACCAAGGCCGGGGTGAACACTTCGGCGGGTCGTCCACTGGCGACGATCCGGCCGTCGGCGAGTACGTGGACGCGGTCGCAGTAGGTGGCGGCGAGGTTCAGGTCGTGCAACACGGTCAGCACCGTCAGGCCGGTGCCCGCGACGAGCGCCAGGATCTCGTGCTGGTGGCGGATGTCGAGGTGGTTGGTCGGCTCGTCGAGCACGAGGACCTTGGGCTGCTGCGCCAAAGCGCGGGCGACGAGCACCCGCTGCCGTTCCCCGCCGGACAGGGTGAGAACGCTGCGTTCGGTGAGGTGGGTGGCGTCGACGCGTTTCAGCGCCTCCGCGCAGATCGCGGCGTCGGCCTCGTTCTCGCGCTCGAAGGTTCCCTTGTGCGGCAGGCGGGCCATGGCGACGACCTCGGCGACGGTGAAGTCGAGGTCCACCTGGCTGTCCTGGGTGACAGCGGCGAGTTGCCGAGCGCTGTCCTTCGGCGCCATCGTGGCGAGCGGGTCGCCGCCGAGCAGCACGGCTCCGGCGTCCGGGGTCAGCGACCGGTAGACGCAGCGCAGGGTGGTTGTCTTGCCGCTTCCGTTGGGGCCCACCAGACCCACGACGGTGCCGGTGGCCGCGGTGAGCGAGACGTCCGACACGATCGTGCCGACGGAGAGGTCGCGGAGTTCGATGTCCATCAGCGGCCGCCGAACACGTAGCCGCGGCGGCGCATCAGGAACACGAAGCACGGCACGCCCACGACCGCCGTGATCACGCCCAGCGGCAGCTCCTGCGGCGCGGCGACCGTGCGCGCCACCAGGTCCACCCAGATCAGGAACACCGCGCCCGCCAACGGCGCCACCGTCAGCACGCGGCGGTGGTCGGCGCCGACCACCATCCGCACCAGGTGCGGCACGACCAGCCCGACGAACCCGACCGCGCCGCTCACCGCGACCAGCGTCCCGGTGAGGACCGAGGACACCACGAACAACGTGCGGCGCAGGGCGGTCGGGTCGACGCCCAGGGTCAGCGACGTCTCGTCGCCCATGGACAAAGCGTTGAGGGAGCGGGCGATCAGCCGCAGGTAGACGAGCCCGATGACCACCACCGCGGTCGACAGCGGCAGCATCGCCCAGGTGGCGGCGCCGAGGCTGCCCAGCAGCCAGAACAGCACCGACCGGGCCGCGTCCCCGTGCGGCGCCAGGAAAATCAGCACGGTCGTGACCGCCGAGAACGCATACGCCATCGCCGTGCCGGTCAGCACCAGCCGCAGCGGGGTGAGGCCCTGCGAGGTTCGGGCGGCGACGTAGACGAGCACCGTGGCGACCAGCGCCCCGAGTGACGCCGCCACCGACAGCGCGTAGAGACCCATCGACGCGAACACCCCGAACACGACCACCGTCGATGCGCCGACCGACGCCCCCGACGACATGCCCAGCACGAACGGGTCCGCCAACGCGTTGCGCACCATGGTCTGCACGACGACACCGACCACGGACAGCCCCGCGCCGACGACGGCCGCGAGCAGCACCCGGGGCAGCCGGATCTCCCACACGATCCGGTACGTGCCCGCGTCAGCCTGGTCGATGATCCCGCCGAACAACGCCGCACGCAGGTGGGTGACCGTGTCGACAAGGGGAACCCGCACCGGGCCGAGTGCGACACCGCACACCACGGACACCAGGAGAGCCACGCCCAACAGCGCGACCATCGGCGCGAGCGGGCGCCTGGACAAGAGGACAGGGGCGGACACGGCCACCTTTCGGAGTGCGGGTCCGAAACGAAACCCACGACTCCGGCACGCGCGTCGACGCCGGAAGGGACTTCGCCCGCAGACCTCGGCGGGAGAGAGCTGGCTTGCGCGGGTTGTCAGGTGGTCGGGCTCGTCCGCCGTGAGGCGGACCTACCGTTGCGGGTCAGCGCCGGATTTTGACCGGTCTTCCCCTTCGAACCGCGGATGAAGTTGTGGCACGCATGGTGCTGGCATCGCTACGTGACTGTCAACGCACCATGCCCCTTACGTGCGAATGGCCACACCCGCCGAAGCGGATGTGGCCATTCGTGCGTGCTTTGAGCTATCCGACGCGCACGTTCGACGACACCAAGGCCGCCAGCCGGTCGCCGATGGCGAAGGTGCCACCGGGCGAAGCGTGGTCGCGGGTGGCGAGGTCGAACGCCACCGACGCCTCGATGCGCCGGGCCGACTCGTTCTGGCCCAGGTGGTCGAGCAGCAGCGCGACCGACAGCACGGCGGCCGTCGGGTCGGCGATGCCCTGGCCCGCGATGTCCGGCGCGCTGCCGTGCACCGGCTCGAACATGCTCGGGTTGCGCTTGGTGATGTCGAGGTTGCCGCTGGCCGCGAGGCCGATTCCGCCGGTGACCGCCGCCGCCAGGTCGGTGAGGATGTCACCGAACAGGTTGTCGGTGACGATCACGTCGAAGCGGGTCGGGTCGGTCACCATGTGGATGGTCGTGGCGTCCACATGCTGGTAGGCGACGGTGACCTCGGGGTGCTCGAGCGAGACCTCCTCGACCACGCGCGACCACAGCGAGCCTGCGTGGGTGAGGACGTTCGTCTTGTGCACCAGCGTGAGGTGCTTGCGCGGACGGGCCGAGGCACGGCCGAACGCGTCGCGGACCACCCGCTCGACGCCGAACGAGGTGTTGACGCTCACCTCGGTGGCGATCTCGTGCGGAGTGTCCTTTCGCAACAGACCGCCGTTGCCCGCGTAGAGGCCCTCGGTGCCTTCGCGGACGACGATCATGTCGATCTCGCCCGGGTCGACGATCGGGCTCTTGACGCCCGGGTAGAGCCGCGCCGGGCGCAGGTTCACGTGGTGGTCGAGCTCGAACCGCAGACGCAGCAGAAGGCCGCGCTCCAGGATGCCGCTCGGCACCGAAGGGTCGCCGACCGCGCCGAGCAGGATCGCGTCGTGCTCACGCAACTCGCCGAGCACCGACTCCGGCAGCAGCTCACCAGTCGCGTGCCAACGCGACGCGCCGAGGTCGTAGCGGGTGATCTCGGCGGTCGGAACGACCTCGCCCAGCACTTTGAGTGCCTCAGCGATGACTTCCGGCCCGATCCCGTCACCTGGGATCACCGCGAGCCGCATGCACACACCTCCCGGAGTATCGGCCCGAACTGACAGGGCCTCGTAGACGAACGAAAGGCTACCGGCAATAAGCCCGATTGCCGCACCTCGCCACCCCTCTGGGTGGTTTCATCACACCTCGACCGTGGGCTTGCTACACCTGCGGTGCCCAAATCGGCTGAGAGACAACCATTCCGGGCACGCGGTCGGGATGATCGAGCATCCCAGCAGATGGACCCGATCAGGTGTCGCGCGCCTCGCGGCCGCTGTCGCGGCCGCGAGGAACGGACGGATTCCAAGTCGATCAGCCGAAGTCGATGGAGCGGACAGTGCGGGCGCCGATGGACTTGCCGATCGACTCCAGCACCGACTGGTCGACCGAGCGGCCCACGCGCAGCACCATGACCGCGTCGGTGCCGTCGGTGGTCTGGCTGATCTGCGCGGCGTCGATGTTGATGCCCGACTCGCCGAGCAGGGTGCCGACGGTGCCCATCACGCCGGGGCGGTCCGGGTACTCCAGGAACACCACGTCGCCCTCGGCGCGCAGGTCGAAGTGCCTGCCGTTGACCTCGACGAGCTTCTCGACCTGGGTCAGGCCGGACAGCGTGCCGCTCACGGTCAGCGACGAACCGTCGGGGTAGACCGCGCGGAGCGTGACGAGGCTGCGGTGGTTGTTGCTCTCGGATTCCTTGGAGAGGTCGATCGACACCCCGAGGTCCTCGGCGAGGCGCGGCGCGTTCACGAACGTCACCTGGTCCTCGACGATGCCGGAGAACACGCCGCGCAGCGCGGCCAGCGGCAGGATCGAGACGTCCTCTGTGGACAGTTCGCCGCGGACGACGACCGAGATCGAGGTGGGGGCCTTGGGGCTCAGCGCGGAGAGCACGGTGCCGAGCTTCTGGGTCAGCCGCAGGTACGGGCGGACCTCATCGCCGACGACGCCACCGGCGGCCACGTTCACCGCGTCGGGGACGAACTCGCCACGCAGGGCCAGCAGCACCGAGCGGGCCACGTCGGTGCCCGCGCGGTCCTGGGCCTCGCTGGTGGAGGCGCCCAGGTGCGGGGTGACGACGATGCCGGGGACGCCGAAGAGCGGGCTCTCGGTGGTGGGCTCGGTGGAGAAGACGTCGATGCCCGCGCCGCCGACCTGGCCGCTGCGCACGGCGTCGGCGAGCGCCTGCTCGTCGATCAGGCCGCCGCGGGCGGCGTTGACGATGATGACGCCCTTCTTGGTCTTCGCGAGGGCGTCGGCGTTGAGCAGGCCCTTGGTCTCCGGCGTCTTGGGCAGGTGCACGGAGATGACGTCGGCGCGGGAGAGCAGCTCGTCGAGGCTGACCAGCTCGATCCCCAGCTGCGCGGCACGCGCGGGCGAGGCGTACGGGTCGTAGGCGATAAGCGTGGTGCCGAACGCCGCGAGGCGCTGGGCGAAGAGCTGCCCGATCTTGCCCAGGCCGACGACACCCACGGTCTTGCCGTTGAGCTCGACCCCGGAGAACTTGCTCCGCTTCCACTCGCCGCCCTGCAGCGTCGCGTGCGCCTCGGGCACCTGGCGGGCCACGGCCAGCAGGAGGGCCACGGCGTGCTCGGCGGCGGAGACGATGTTCGAGGTGGGCGCGTTGACGACCAGGACACCCCGGTCGGTCGCGGCGGGCACCTCGACGTTGTCGAGGCCGACACCCGCGCGGGCGACGACCTTGAGCTTGTCGCTGGCCTTGAGCACCTCGGCGTCGACCTGGGTGGCGGACCGGACGAGCAGCGCGTCGGCGCTGGCCACGGCGGCGAGCAGGGCGGGGCGGTCGGTGCCGTCGACGTGGCGGACCTCGATCTCGTCGCCGAACACGTCCAGCACGGACGGCGCGAGCTTCTCGGCGATGAGGACGACGGGTCGGGTCGAATTGGTCACGCTGCGACTCCAAGGTCAGGAGGCTGGGCAGGAGACGGTTACCGCGCTGTAACCAGACGTCGACGAGTCTATGACGTGGGCTGAACCGTTTCACCAGGAGGTGGGATTCATGACATGGCAGCGTTGCGCCACACCGGCCCGACGGCAAGGTCAACTACGCGGCGTCACTCCCCGATGACCTGCGGAGCGGTGAACTCGCCACTGCCGAACATCTCGTCGTCGTCGCCTTCGACGAGGAAGGCTGGGCGCTTTTTCTCCTGGTCCTTGACGGTGGGGAGCTCGGGGTGGTCATCGCCGGACCGGACCGGGACGGGGGTGCTGCCGGTCGAGTAGCCACCGGAGCCCGCGGGGCCGAAGCCGCCGCCGAAGGCGCCCATGGGCGGGAGCTTGGCCGCACGGGCGGGCGGTGGCTGGGGCGGGCGGTTGGGTGGGGCGGGAGGTCGGTTTTGGGGGTTGGGAGGGGGTGGCTGGCGGGAGGCGTCCGGTCCGGGTTGGCGCATCGGGGGACGGGGTGCGTCGGGCCTGCCCATTGGGGGGCGTGCGGCGTCGGCACCGGGTCGGGCCATGGGGCGGGGAGCGTCGGGGCCGGGCCGGGAGATGGGACGGGGGGCGTCGGGTCGTTGGCCCATCGGGCGGGGAGCGTCCGGACCTGGCTGACCCAACGGCGGGCGGGCAGCGTCCTGACCCATCGGGCGGGGAGCGTCGGGACCGAGCTGACGCATCGGCGGGCGCGAAGCGTCCGGACCCGGCTGACCCAACGGCGAACGGGAACCGTCGAGACCGGGCTGGCCCAACGGCGCACGGGAACCATCGAGACCCGGCTGACGCATCGGCGGGCGTGAAGCGTCCAGATCGGGCTGGCCCAACGGCGCACGAGAACCATCCGGCCCCGGCTGACGCATCGGCGGGCGGGCAGCGTCCTGCCCAGGTTGACCCATAGGGCGGGGAGCGTCGAGACCCGGCTGACCCAACGGCGGACGCGAAGCGTCCAGATCGGGCTGGCCCAACGGCGCACGAGAACCATCCGGCCCCGGCTGACGCATCGGCGGGCGGGCAGCGTCCTGCCCAGGTTGACCCATAGGGCGGGGAGCGTCGAGACCCGGCTGACCCAACGGCGGACGCGAAGCGTCCAGATCGGGCTGGCCCAACGGCGCACGAGAACCATCCGGCCCCGGCTGACGCATCGGCGGGCGGGCAGCGTCGGGACCGGGGTTCCCCATCGGCGGGCGGGGAGCGTCCGGACCCGGCCGGCCCGACGGCGGGCGCGAACCGTCCGATCCAGGTTGGCCCGACGGCGGGCGGGAAGCATCGGGGCCGGGCCTGCCCGGGTGGTGCGGAACCTCAGGTCCGGACTGCCCCATCGGACGCGGGGAGTCGGGGCCGGGGTGGCCTGGTCGCATCGGCGGGCGCGGGGCGTCGGCGCCCGGCCCGCCCAGCTGGCGGGGAGCGTCGGGACCGGGCCTGCCTGGTCGGACCTGCGGGTGGGAGGCATCAGGGGCGTGCAGGCCAGTCTGACCCGGCGGGCGCCCAGGCATGGGACGGTGCGGCGGGTCGGTCTGGCCGTCGGCGCTGGGGCTGAATTCGCCTGGCCGCATGGACCGCTCGACTTCGGGCAAGGGGTGACCGGGGCGATTCTGCGGTCCGGGCAGGTGCTGACTGGCCTGACCCGGCGAACGCTCGGGCATCGGATGGCCAGGCCCCATACCCGGGCGACGGCCGTCGGGCACGTGTTGTCCGTGCGGATCCGCAGGATGCCGACCGGACATGGGCGACGGACGATCGCCCGCCTGCAGCGAATGACCAGGCCGACCGGACTGGTGCTCGGCGGAACCACCCGGCAAGCCCTCGGCGCCGGACAGCTGCCCGCCGGGTCGCGCTGGGTCGGGCAACTGTCCCGGGTGCCTGCCCTCCGGCAGGTGTTGGCCGGGACGAATCGGGGGGCGACCAGGTCCGTCACCTGGGTGTCCAGGCCTCGGCCCGGCGGGAGGACCCTGCCGCGGGTCGGCGTGCCTGCCAGACCCACCCGGCATCGGCCCTTGCGTGCCTGGAGGCGACCCTGGGTCGGCCGGGTGCGGTGGCCTGCCCGCCGACGAGTCCTCCAACGGGTCCGGCCCACCCATCGGCCTCGGCGCGGGCTCTCCCACACCGAACGCCATCGGCCTGCCATCGACCGGCGCGGGCCCGGCTACCGGGCGCGCCTCGTCCGGTGATCGCGAACCATGCGGCTCGCCTGTCGGGGAGGGCTGGGGCATCGGCAAGCGGTCCTCACTCAAAGGTGTACGCGATACCTCCACCGGCCCCACTGGGCCGGACGGAAGTGCAGGACCATCCACCTCGTCAAACGACGGGTAGGCGGCGGGCAGCGAAGAACCCGCGTCTTCCGGCGACGGCCAAGAAGGATTGGGCGGAGTCGGCCGCGGGTCATGCCGCGGGAGTGGATCCGCGTGGGTGACCGAAGGCTGTTCTTCCGGCCAACGCTCCTCCCACGGTGCCGCGGGGGCCGTCGAGTGCTGTGCTGGCTCGCGGACGTCCGCGGGGGGCTCCTCGAAGCCGCCGATGCGGGGAGCGACCAGCTCCGGGGCGGCGTGGGCCCGTCGTGCGCGGCGGCCGGGAGGGGCGCTGGGCTCCTCGAACCGGGCTGCCTGATCGTCAGTCATAGAAGAAGGCGCGGCGGGCTCCACGAAGCCTCCACCAGGCCAGACATCCCCAGAACCCCCAGAACCACCGGCAGGCTCCTCGAAGCCCGACCGGCCATGCCCCCCACTGCCTAATAAGTGCTCCTCAGCGGCCTGCCGAGCCTCCGCCGAGTGGCGCCCGCCCCCGGACGGCGGCGTCCACGCCCCCTCGTCCTGCGGCCACTCCGGGGCCGCGCTGGGGGCCACCCAGCCTGGGTCACCCGATCCAGTGAAATCCCCCCGGTCCCGGGCCGCGCCCGAGCTCACCACGGCTCGTCGAACTCGCCTGCCTTGGCGCCCTCGACGAAGGCGTCCCACTCAGACTCGGTGAAGACCAGGACGGTGTCGTCCGGGCCGGTGAACTTGGAGTTGCGCATGGCGATGTAGGTCTTGCCGTCGGTGTGCGGCACGAACGCGATCTCGACGTATTCGCCGTCGGGGTCGGCGTCCGGCTCCGCGGCGCGCTGCCAGTCGGCCTTCGTCAGGTCGAGGTTGCCGCGTACCTCGGCCTTGTCGTCGTAGATGGGGGCGCTGTCCATCGCGTCTCCTCTTTAGTCCCGAAGGCGTAACCGAAAACTGTCGGGCCCAGGTATACCGCAGTGGGCGACTCGGCGATGCCAGAACGTGTCGGTCCGGCCACTGTGCTGTCGCGCTCAGTAGCGTGCCCCGCGTGAGCTCGTATTACGCGCGATACATGAGCGGCGAGCACGAGGCGGTCTGGAACGACCTTCGCGCGCTCGGCGACATCCCGGAGGACCTCGTCGACGACGCCGCCGCGGTGGCCGACGAGACGATGATCCGGGTCGCCCAGCACGTGGCCCGCATCGCCGCGGCGCTGCCCGAGTTCGGCTGGGTGTCCTCAGACCGGCTGGTCCCCGCCCACCAGCCGCCCACAGAGGACGACGACGACCTGGTCGACACCCTGATCGACAAGATCGGCGGCCTGCCACTGGCCCTGGAGGCCTGCCTGCGCCGCGTCGGCGAGGTGTGGTTCGCGGGCGACTGCCAGGTCCTGGAGCTGACCTACCACCAGCAGCCCGCCCCGCGCGGCACCCCGCCCGGCCCCGAGTACCCCGACCCGCTGTGCCTGGGCAACGCCTACTCGCTGAGCTACGAGCTGCAGCGCTGCGACGACCCGGCGGCCCTCGTCTTCGCCATCGCCCCCGACGAGAGCACCAAGGCCAACGTCGCGGGCGCCGCCCACGGCATCGAGCTGCCCGCCCTGACCGCCGACGCGGTCCTGCACGGCGTCGCGGGCAGGCCCGGCATCACGCTCGTCGACTACCTGCGCGAGTCCGTCGCCTGGGGCGGCTTCCCCGGCTTCTCCTTCACCCCGGAACTCGCCCCGGCCGCTCTCATCACCCTGCGCACCAAACCGGACTTCTGAGCGAAACACAGTGGCCCGCGGCGTCGAGGACGCCACGGGCCACTGCTGGGGGAAAGTCTCAGGCGGTGTCGGTCAGCGGCCGGTCGACCCAGGACATCAGGCCGCGCAGCTTGCGCCCGGTCTCCTCGATCGGGTGCTGCTCGCCCTGCTCCTGCAGCTTGCGGTAGTTCTCGCGGCCGGCCTCGTCCTCGGCCACCCACTCGCGGGCGAAGGTGCCGTCCTGGATCTCGCCCAGGATCTTCTTCATCTCTTCCTTGACCGCGGGCGTGATGACGCGCGGGCCGCGGGTGAGGTCGCCGTACTCGGCGGTGTCGGACACCGAGTAGCGCTGGCGGGCGATGCCGCCCTCGTACATCAGGTCGACGATGAGCTTGAGCTCGTGCAGCACCTCGAAGTAGGCGATCTCCGGGGCGTAGCCGGCCTCGGTGAGCACCTCGAAACCGGTCTGGACCAGCGCGGACGCGCCGCCGCAGAGGACGGCCTGCTCGCCGAACAGGTCGGTCTCGGTCTCCTCGGTGAACGTCGTCTTGATGACGCCGGCGCGCGCGCCGCCGATGGCCGCGGCGTAGGACAGGGCGAGCGCCTGGGCGCCGCCGGTGAAGTCCTGGTGCACGGCGATGAGCGCCGGGACGCCCTTGCCGTCGACGAACTGGCGGCGCACGAGGTGGCCGGGGCCCTTCGGCGCGACCATGGCGACGTCGATGTTCGCCGGCGGCTTGATCAGGTCGTAGCGGATGTTGAAGCCGTGGCCGAAGAACAGCGCGTCGCCGTCCTTGAGGTTGGGCTCGATGTCCTCGGCGTAGATGAAGCGCTGCTTGGTGTCGGGCGCGAGCACCATGATCAGGTCGGCTTCCTTGGAAGCCTCCGCCGGGGTGAGCACGCGCAGGCCCTGCTCCTCGGCCTTGGCGCGGGACTTGGAGCCCTCGGGGAGCCCGATGCGCACGTCCACACCCGAATCACGCAGGCTCAGCGCGTGCGCGTGGCCCTGGCTGCCGTAACCGATGACCGCGACCTTGCGACCCTGGATGATGCTCAGGTCGGCGTCGGCGTCGTAGAAGATCTCGACGGACATGGTGCTAGTTGTTCCTTCCTGGGACTACGAAATTCAGCGGACGGCGGTTGCCGTGATGGAGCGTGGCCCGCGGCCGATGGCGACCATGCCGGACTGGACCATTTCGCGCACGCCGTAGGGCTCGAGCATGCGCAGCAGCGCCTCGAGCTTGTCGGCGGTGCCGGTGGCCTCGATGGTGAGCGCCTCGGGCGAGACGTCGACCACCTTGGCGCGGAACAGGTTCACCGTTTCGAGGACCTGGCTGCGCACGGTGGCGTCGGCCCGGACCTTGACCAGCAGCAGTTCCCGCTGCACCGCGATCGACGGCTCCAGCTCGACGATCTTGATGACGTTGATCAGCTTGTTGAGCTGCTTGGTGACCTGCTCCAAGGGCAGCTCGTCGACGGCGACCACGATCGTCATCCGGGACACGTCCGGGTGTTCGGTCGGGCCGACCGCGAGCGAGTCGATGTTGAAGCCGCGCCGGGAGAACAGGCCCGAGACGCGGGCCAGGACACCGGGCTTGTTCTCGACGAGAACGCTCAGAGTGTGAGTAGTCATGATCATTCCTCGTCGAACAGTGGCCGGATGCCGCGCGCGGCCATGATCTCGCTGTTGCCCGTGCCCGCGGCGACCATGGGCCACACCTGGGCGTCCTTGCCGACGACGAAGTCGATCACGACGGGCCGGTCGTTGATCGCCATGGCCCGGTTGATGACCTCGTCGACCTCTTCTTTGGTCTCGCACCGCAGGCCCGCGCAGCCCAGCGCCTCGGCGAGGAGGGTGAAGTCGGGGATGCGGAACTTGTGCGTGCCGAGGTCGGTCTGGGAGTAGCGGCCGGAGTAGAAGAGGTTCTGCCACTGCCGGACCATGCCCAGGTTGCCGTTGTTGATGACGGCGACCTTGATGGGCGCGCCCTCGATGGCGCAGGTGGCGAGTTCCTGGTTGGTCATCTGGAAGCAGCCGTCGCCGTCGATCGCCCAGACCACCGAGTCCGGCTTGCCGAACTTGGCGCCCATGGCGGCGGGGACGGCGTAGCCCATCGTGCCCAGGCCGCCGGAGTTGAGCCAGGTGCCCGGCTTCTCGTAGCGGACGTGCTGCGCGGCCCACATCTGGTGCTGGCCGACGCCGGCGGTGTAGATGGCGTCGGGGCCCGCGATGGCGCCGATGCGCTCGATGACGTACTGCGGCGACAGCGTGCCGTCCTCGGGCCACTCGTAGCCCAGGGGGTAGGTCTCGCGCCACTGGTCGAGCTGCTTCCACCAGGGGGCGAGGTCCTCGGACCCCGAGGCCTTCTCGGCCTTCACCGCGGCGATCAGCTCGACCAGGATCTCCTTGCAGTCACCGACGATCGGGACGTCGGCGCGGCGGTTCTTGGAGATCTCGGCCGGGTCGATGTCGGCGTGCACGATGGCCGCGCCGGGCGCGAACGACCCGAGCTGGCCGGTGACCCGGTCGTCGAACCGGGCGCCGAGGGCGATGAGCAGGTCGGAGCTCTGCATGGCGCCGACCGCGGGGACCGTGCCGTGCATGCCGGGCATGCCCAGGTGCTGCTTGTGCGAGTCGGGGAAAGCACCGCGCGCCATCAGGGTGGTCACCACGGGCATGCCGGTCAGCTCGGCGAGCTCAAGCAGCTCAGGGGACGCCTGGGCCTTGATGACGCCGCCGCCGACGTAGAGGACCGGGCGCTTGGCCGAGCACATGAGCTTGGCGGCCTCGCGGACCTGCTTGCCGTGCGGGCGCGTGGTCGGGCGGTACCCGGGCAGGCGCAGCTCCGGCGGCCAGATGAAGGACGTCTGCTCCTGCAGGACGTCCTTCGGGATGTCGACGAGGACCGGTCCGGGCCTGCCGGTCTTCGCGAGGTGGAAGGCCTCGGCGATGATCCGCGGGATGTCACCCGGGTCGGTGACCAGGAAGTTGTGCTTGGTGATGGGCAGCGTGATGCCGCAGATGTCGGCTTCCTGGAACGCGTCGGTCCCGATGAGCGCGCGCGTCTGCTGGCCGGTGATGGCCACGACCGGCACGGAGTCCATGTTGGCGTCCGCGAGGGGGGTGACCAGGTTCGTCGCGCCGGGGCCGGAGGTGGCCATGCAGACGCCGACCTTGCCGGTGGCCTGCGCGTAGCCGGTCGCGGCGTGGCCCGCGCCCTGCTCGTGGCGGACGAGGACGTGGCGGACCTTGGTGGAGTCGAGCAGCGGGTCGTACGCGGGCAGGATGGTGCCGCCGGGGATGCCGAAGACGATTTCGACGCCTACCGCCTCGAGCGAGCGGACGAGTGACTGCGCGCCGGTCACCCGAACGGGTGTCCCGGTCGGCGGCGCGGGCTTGGGGCGGGCGGAGTTGCCCGGCCCCGGTGTCGCGGGGGCCGGCGTGGGCCGCGATGTGGCGCTGGTCATCGTTTCTGCCTCGTGGGTAGAAGTGTTATCTGGTCACGGGAAGCGGGTGAGGGCACAAAAAAGCCCCCGTCGACCGGCATGGTCGTACGAGGGTCCGCGCGTTCGATGCGTGCTGGCTTCCGTCAGCGTCGAACGCGCGGCGGAAGTACGAGAATGGATGGTGAGGGCACGGCTCAGACGCTAATGCGTTCGGCCTAGGGCGTCAACTCTGCGGGATCGTGATCCCGGATACTGGACGGCGGGCAGGGGGTCGCGCGTATGCCCGCGCGGCCGAGGGTGCACCATTTGAGTGTGTCCGACCAGCAGATTCCTTCCCGCCTCGTGTTCCGGATCCCCGGCGTCGCCATCCTCGCGGCGCTGCTCCTGGCCGTGTGCGCGACGCCGATCGCGTTCGCCGCGCCCTGGCTTCCGGTGCTCTATGTCATCCCGCTCGCCATTGTGGTGTGGGTCATCCGGGTCCGCACCACGGCGACCGCCGAGGGCATCGTCGCCCGCGAGGTCTTCCGGAGCCGGACCCTGCCGTGGGACTCCCTCAAGGGGCTGCGGCTGACCAAGCGCTCCGGGGTGCGCGCGGTGCTGGCCGACGACACCGAGGTCACGCTTCCGTGTGTGCGCGTCCGGCATCTGCCCGCGCTGGCCCTGGTCAGCGGCGGGCGGCTGGACGACCCGACCGAGACGCCGGTCACCGAACCCGAGGAAGACGCCGAGAAACCGGCAGTCGAGGCGGAGTAACCTGGGGTCACCGCTCCCCGCCTGGGCGCCTATCCGGCGCCATGCACGTCCCATAGCTGATAGCGAACCGAACCTTGGAGGAGCCGTGCCCGCGCTGCGCTCCCGCACGACGACCCACGGCCGCAACGCAGCCGGAGCCCGCGCGCTCTGGCGCGCCACCGGCATGACCGACAGCGACTTCGGCAAGCCGATCGTCGCCATCGCCAACTCCTACACGCAGTTCGTGCCCGGCCACGTGCACCTGCGCGACCTCGGCGACATCGTCGCCGACGCGATCCGCGAGGCGGGTGGCGTGCCGCGCGAGTTCCACACCATCGCCGTCGACGACGGCATCGCCATGGGACACAGCGGGATGCTCTACTCCCTGCCTTCGCGCGAGATCATCGCCGACGCGGTGGAGTACATGGTCAACGCCCATCAGGCCGACGCGCTGGTGTGCATCTCCAACTGCGACAAGATCACCCCCGGCATGCTCAACGCCGCGATGCGGGTCAACATCCCCGTGGTGTTCGTCTCGGGTGGACCGATGGAGGCGGGCAAGGCGGTCGTCGTCGGCGGTGTCGCCCAGGCGCCCACCGACCTGATCACCGCGATCTCCGCGTCGGCCAGCTCGGAGGTCGACGACGAGGGCCTGACCGAGGTCGAGCGCTCCGCGTGCCCGACCTGCGGCTCCTGCTCGGGCATGTTCACCGCCAACTCGATGAACTGCCTCACCGAGGCCCTCGGCCTCGCGCTGCCGGGCAACGGCTCCACCCTGGCCACCCACTCGGCCCGCCGCGACCTGTTCACCCGCGCCGGGACGACGGTTGTCGAGCTGTGCAAGCGCTGGTACGGCGAGGACGACGAGTCGGCGCTGCCGCGCTCGATCGCGAACCGCAAGGCGTTCGAGAACGCGATGGCCCTGGACATGGCGATGGGCGGGTCCACCAACACGGTGCTGCACGTCCTCGCCGCGGCCCAGGAAGGCGAGATCGACTTCACCCTCGCCGACATCGACGACATCTCCCGCCGCGTCCCGTGTCTGTCGAAGGTCTCGCCGAACTCCGACTACCACATGGAAGACGTGCACCGGGCGGGCGGAATCCCGGCCATCCTGGGCGAGCTGTGGCGGGGCGGGCTGCTCAACACCGATGTCACGTCGGTGCACAGCCCGTCGCTGGAGCAGTGGCTGTCCGAATGGGACATCCGCGGGGAGAACCCGTCCGAGGCGGCCATCGAGCTGTTCCACGCCGCCCCCGGCGGCGTCCGCACCACCAAGGCGTTCTCCACCTCGAACCGCTGGTCCTCTTTGGACACCGACGCGGCGGGCGGCTGCATCCACGACGTCGAGCACGCCTACACCGTCGACGGCGGCCTCGCGGTGCTGCACGGCAACCTCGCCGAGCGCGGCGCGGTCATCAAGGCGGCGGGCATCGACGAGGAGCTGTTCACCTTCCAGGGCCCGGCGCGGGTCGTGGAGAGCCAGGAGCAGGCCGTCTCGGTGATCCTCGGCAAGCAGATCCAGCCCGGCGAGGTGCTGGTCGTGCGCTACGAGGGCCCGGCGGGCGGCCCCGGGATGCAGGAGATGCTGCACCCCACCGCGTTCCTCAAGGGCGCGGGCCTGGGCAAGAAGTGCGCCCTGGTCACCGACGGGCGGTTCTCCGGCGGCTCAAGTGGACTGTCCATCGGCCACGTCTCCCCGGAGGCGGCGGGCGGCGGCACGATCGGCCTGGTCCACGACGGCGACCAGATCCGCATCGACGTGCACGCGCGGACCCTGGAACTCCTTGTCGAGCCCGAGGTTCTGGCGGAGCGCCGGGCGAAGATGGAAGCGAGCGAACGCCCGTGGCAGCCGGTCGACCGGGTCCGCCCGGTCACCGCGGCCCTGCGCGCCTACGCCCGCATGGCCACCGACGCCTCCACCGGCGCGGTGCGCGACCCGGACAAGTAGACAGTCAACGACCGAGGGGCCCGTCCGGACTGTCCGGACGGGCCCCTCGGTTTCTTCGGCTCTAGCGCAGAACGATGTTGGTGGCCACGGAAAGCCCGATGGCCAGCACGAGGAACACGAACCCGAACGCGGGTGCGCGGCGGAACCACGGAGTCTTGCGGTCGAGCGAGATCTTGCCCGCGCCCGCGAACAGCAGGGCGAAGGCGCCCGCCGCGTACAGGCCTTCGAGTTCGACCGCACCAAGGAATTCCCTGACGTCGAGCTTGACCCAGATGGCGTTCGCCACCACGCCGAGCGCGCCCGCGGCGGCCGCCGGGGTGAACAGGCCGAGGACGAGCAGGGAGCCCGCGGTCAGCTCGGTGACCCCGGTGACCCAGGCCAGCAGCGTCGTCTGCTGGTAACCCAGGGTGCCGAGGAACTTCGCGAAGCCGTCGATCCCCGGGCCTTGCATGATCCCGAAAACCTTCTGCAGCCCGTGCCCGACGAGCATCGCGCCGAGCACGACCCGCAGGACGAGCAGACCCAGGTCGGCACCGAAGTGCCACTGGTGTGGTTCCCGAGTCGCGACTACATCGTCGTCGTCGAAGTCGGTCGTGGTGCCATCAGAGTCGTATGCGGTGTACCTCTGTTCGGAAGGCGTGAAATATCCGCTGTCCGTGCTGCCGCCCGCGACTGGGGTGCGGCCATCATCGATACTCACGGGCGCAGACTAGAGCCTCCGTCAAGGGTTTGCCCTGCGGAAGATCGCTCAGTAGGCCCCGCGAAGCAGGTTCAGGGGCGCTTTCCCGGCGGCGAACCGGGCGATCTCGGCGGCGGCCACCCGGTAGGCGCGAGCCCGGTGACCTGCGCTGTTTCCCGCCACATGCGGTGTGATGACGATGTTCGGCGCGGTCCACAAAGGATGATCAGCGGGCAACGGCTCCGGATCGGTCACATCAAGCGCGGCGCGCAGCCTGCCGGAGGTCAACTCCGCCAGCAGCGCGTCGGTGTCCACAACCGGCCCGCGGGCGGCGTTGACGACGATGGCGCCGTCGGGCAGCAGGGACAGGAACTTCTTGTCGACCATGCGGGTCGTCGCCTCGGTCAGTGGCACGACCAGGACCACCGCGTCGTGTTCGGGGAGCAGTGCGGGCAACTCGTCGACGCCGTGCACGCCGTCCCGGGCCCGACTGGCGACCAACGTGGTGCGCGCGTCGAAGGCGTCGAACCGACGGCGCAACTGGTGGCCAAGGTCACCCGCGCCGATGACCAGGATTCGCTTGTCCTGCAACGTGTCCGTCGTGTGCGGCGTCCACTTGCCCACCCTGCGCGCGGCGTCGAACGCGGTGAACTCCCGGTAGAACGTGAGCAGCGCGCCGACCACCCACTCGGCACTGCTGCCGCCGTGGGCGCCACGGCACGTCGACAACATGATGTGGTCCGGCAGCCTGCCCGCCCAGGCGTCGGCGCCGGTGGTGAGCAACTGCACGAGACGCAGCTTCGGCAACCGATCCACCAGGTTCAGCGCCTCGCCCCCGAGGAAGTCGGGGATGAGCACCTCGGCGTCCGCGGCCTCCGGCGGGAGTCGTGGTGAGTGTCGGAACACCCGCAGCCCCTCGATCCCGGAAAGTGCTTCGATTCCGTGCTCATCGGGCACGAGAACTGTCACCGTCACACAGCACACACTAATCAGGCGTAGTTGTCAGGCAAACTATGTCCGATGCGCGAACACGACCTCATCGCCGCGGACGGCACCCGGATCCGTGGCTGGCAGACCGAGTCCGACGGCCCGGTCGTGCTGCTGTGCCCGGGTCTGGGCACGATTCCCGAGGCGTGGCCCGCGCTGCTGCTTCCGTCGTCGGGTGTGCGGGTGCTGAGCTGGTACCACCGCGGCACCATGGGATCCGACCGGCCCGCCGACCCCGACCGGATCACCCTCGACGACCACGTCGCCGACGCGATCGCGGTCATGGACGCCGCCGGGGTGGCGCGGTGCGTGGTCATGGGCTGGTCGATGGGGGTGATGGTCGCCACCGAGTTGGCCACCCGGCATCCCGAGCGGGTGTCCGGGCTGATGCTGACCGCGGGCGTGCCCGGCGACCTGTTCGGCGGGATGCTCGGCGTCCTGGGCGTGCCCGCGCCGGTGCGCAGGCCCGTGGCGCTGACCACCGCCCGCGCGCTGCGGTTCGCCGGTCCGCTGGTCGACGCCGTGCTGCACCGCGTCCCGGTCAACCGGGTCACCGCCACGGCCATGCGGTACAGCGGGTTCATGCTCCCCGGCGCCGCGACCGCCGACGTGGCGGCGGCCCTGCGGCGGTTCCTGCGCCACGACTGGCGCTGGTACGTCACGCTCGCGCTCGCCCTGGCCGACGTGCCCGACCGCGATCTGGCCGGGATCACCTGCCCGGTCACCGTGCTCGCCGCGCGCTACGACATCCTGGCCGACCCCCGGCGCTCCACCGTGGCCGCGTCGGTGCTGCCCGATGCCCGCGTCCGGGTGCTGCCGACCAGCCATTTCCTCCCGATGGAGGCGCCGAAGGTGATCGTCGACGAGTTGGGCCTGCTCGTCGAGCGGGCGCTCACCGCGGATTCACGGGCGGCCTCCTAACCTGGGGGCATGTCGGGTACATACCGCCGGGTCCGCGCGCTCGCCGCCGCCTGTGTGGCCAGTGCCCTGCTCGCCTCCTGCGCGACGTTCGAGGAGCAGCCGCCTCCGCAGAGCTGGCAGCCCAACCCGAAGCTCACCCCGCAGGCCGCGCCCGAGCCGGACACCGGGGGCGGCGACAGTGGCGGCGGCGGACCCGCAGGCGACCCGCGGGTCAAACCGCCCGGCCCGGTGCCCCCGCCGGACGGCTGCAAGGACTTCCATCCCGCGGTGCTCGCCACCTGCCTCGACACGGTCGTCGCGGTGGCCGCGCTGCCGGGTGACGGGTCGACGCCGTCGGCGCTGGTCGGGGAACGCAAGACCGGCCGCATCCTGCTGGTCCGGATGGGCTCGGAGCCGGTCGTGGTGGCCACGGTCCCGGTCGACGGCAGCACCGACGGAGGGCTCACCGGGCTCGCGCTGTCGCCGACGTACGTCGAAGACCAGCTCCTCTTCGCCTACATCACCACGCCCACCGACAACCGTCTGGTCCGCATCGCGCCGAACGACACGCCCAAGCCGGTGCTCACCGGCATCCCCCGAGGTGCTTCGGGCAACCGCGGGGCGCTGGCGAACGACCACCGTGGGGCGCTCCTGATCGCCACCGGCAACGCGGGCAACCCCGCCGCGGCCGCGGACCCCGCGTCGCTCGCCGGGAAGGTGCTGCGGATCAACTCGGGCGGCAAGCCCGCCGAGGACAACCCCGCACCGTCGGCTGTGGTGGCCAGTGGGCTCGAGTCGCCCGGTGGGCTGTGCAGTTCGCTGGACGGGTCGCGGGTCTGGGTCACCGACCGGACTGCGGCGGCTGACGTGCTCTACCGGCTGGACTACGGCAAGCCCTTGGGGGCTCCGGCCTGGTCCTGGCCCGACAAACCGGGCATCTCAGGGTGCGCCTCGCCCGCTCGGAGCATGTGGGTGGCCATGTCGAAGGCCGCGCACCTGCAGAACCTGGCTCAGGCCCCGGACGGGACGTTCACCGGAAAGCCGCAGGTCGTGATGGCCGAGCCGGACGGCTTCGGCCGCGTCGACGGGCTCGACCTGATGTCCGAGCAGCTCGCCATCGGCGGCACGGTCAACAAGGAGGGCGGCAAGCCCGCCTCCAGCGACGACCGCGCCGTAGTCATCGTCGTCGAACAAGGCGGCGGCGGCAGCGGCGTCGACTAGCCGCGAGTCGCCCCCTCCAGCAAACGAGTCGCCCCCTCCAGCAAGTGAGTTCGACATTCGGGTGTTCCGAACGGGCGACTCACTTGCCGGAAGGGGCGACTCGCGAGGGTTAGCTGCAGCGTTCCAGGATGAGTTCCCGGACGCGCTTGGCGTCGGCCTGGCCCTTGGTCGTCTTCATGACCGCGCCGACGATGGCGCCCGCGGCGGCGACCTTGCCGTCGCGGATCTTGTCGGCGACGTCCGGCTGGGCGGCCAGCGCCTCGTCGATGGCGGCGTAGAGCGCCGAGTCGTCCGAGACGACCTTGAGGCCGCGCTTCTCGACGACGTCCTCCGGCTCACCCTCGCCTTCGAGGACTCCGTCGACGACCTCGCGGGCCAGCTTGTTCGTCAGGCTGCCGTCGGCGACCAGGGCGATCACCTTCGCCACCTGGGCGGGCGTGATCGGCAGGTCGCCGAGCTCGACACCGCGGTTGTTGGCCTGCTGGCTCAGGTACGACACCCACCACGAGCGGGCCTCGGCGGGCGAGGCCCCAGCGGCGACCGTGGTGGCGATCAGGTCGATCGCACCGGCGTTGATCAGGTCGCGCAGTTCCAGGTCGGTGAGGTTCCACTCGGCCTGGACCCGCTTGCGGCGCTGCGCGGGCAGCTCCGGCAGGGTCAGGCGCAGTTCCTCGACCCACTCGCGGGACGGGGCGATCGGGACCAGGTCGGGCTCCGGGAAGTACCGGTAGTCCTCCGAGGTCTCCTTGCGCCGCCCGGCGCGCGTGGTGCCCGACGCCTCCTCGAAGTGCCGGGTCTCCTGCAGGATCGACCCGCCTTCGACCAGGATCGCCGCCTGCCGGGTCATCTCGTGCCGCACGGCCCGTTCGACGCTGCGCAGCGAGTTGACGTTCTTGGTCTCGGTGCGGGTGCCGAACTCCGTGGCGTCCTTGGCCATCAGCGAGATGTTCGCGTCGCAGCGCAGGGAACCCTGGTCCATCCGCACGTCGGACACGTCGAGCGCCTTGAGCAGGTCGCGCAGGGTGCTGACGTAGGCGCGGGCCACCTCGGGAGCCCGCTCGCCGGTGCCCTCGATCGTCTTGGTGACGATCTCGATCAGCGGCACACCCGCGCGGTTGTAGTCGAGCAGCGAGTGCTCGGCGCCGTGGATGCGGCCGGTGGCGCCGCCGACGTGCAGCGACTTGCCGGTGTCCTCCTCCATGTGGGCGCGCTCGATCTCCACGCGGAAGATCTCGCCGTCGTCGAGGGTGACGTCGAGGTAGCCGTTGAAGGCGATCGGCTCGTCGTACTGCGACGTCTGGAAGTTCTTCGGCATGTCCGGGTAGAAGTAGTTCTTCCGGGCGAAGCGGCACCACTCAGCGATCTCGCAGTTGAGCGCGAGGCCGATGCGGATGGCCGACTCGACGCCGATGGCGTTGAGCACCGGCAGCGCGCCGGGCAGTCCGAGGCACACCGGGCACACCTGGGTGTTCGGCTCGCCGCCGAAGGTGACCGGGCAGCCGCAGAACATCTTGGTGTTGGTGTTGAGCTCGACGTGGACTTCCAGGCCCAGCACCGGGTTGAAGCGCTCGATGACCTCGTCGTAGTCCATCAGCTCCACAGTGGACGTCATTTGTCCCCGCCCTTCCGGAACGCCCGAACCGCGATCAGCGCACTGGTCAGCGCGACGAAGATGCCGCCGATCGCGTTGGCCAGCAGCAGCCTGTCGTTGTCCTCGCGCGCCTTGCGCAGGCTGGTCACCGCGGACGTCGCCGCCGTCACCGAGCCGACGACACCGAAGGCGCCCTTGAGATTCTTCACGCCGGCCATCAGTGAGCCACCTCCAGCTCGGGAACGCGGTTGATCAGCGAACCGCCCTGCGCGGCGTTGCGGGCGGCCTCGTACGCGGCGGCCACGCGGTAGCCGCGATGGTCCTGCAGCGCGGGCGACATGATCTGCAGACCCACGGGCAGACCGTCGTCGTCCGACAGTCCACTTGGGACACTCAGGGCCGCGTTGCCCGCCAGGTTCGACGGGATCGTGCACAGGTCGGCCTTGTACATGGCCATCGGGTCGTTCGCCCGCTCGCCGATGCGGAACGCCGTGGTGGGCGTGGTCGGCGAGATGAGCACGTCCACGGTGCCGAACGCGGCGTCGAAGTCACGCGAGATGAGCGTGCGGACCTTCTGCGCCGAGCCGTAGTACGCGTCGTAGTAGCCCGAGGACAGCGCGTAGGTGCCGAGCATGATCCGGCGCTTGACCTCGGGGCCGAAACCGGCCTCGCGGGTCAGCGACATGACCTCCTCGGCGCTGCGCGTGGCGTCGTCGCCCACCCGCAGGCCGTAGCGCATGGCGTCGAACCGGGCGAGGTTCGACGAACACTCGCTCGGCGCGATCAGGTAGTACGCGGGCAGCGCCAGGTCGAAGCTCGGGCAGGACACCTCGACGATCTCCGCGCCCAACTCCTTGAGCTGCGCGACCGCGGCCTCGAAGGAGGCGAGCACACCCGGCTGGTAGCCGTCACCCGCGAACTGGGTGACCACGCCGACCCGGACACCGCTGAGGTCGCCGTTGGCGCCCTCGCGGGCCGCGGCGACGACGGGCGGCAGCGGCGCGTCGATCGAGGTGGAGTCCAGCGGGTCGTGGCCGCCGATGACCTCGTGCAGCAGGGCCGCGTCGAGGACCGTGCGGGCGCACGGGCCCGCCTGGTCGAGCGAGGAGGAGAACGCGACCAGGCCGTAGCGCGAGACCGTGCCGTAGGTGGGCTTGACGCCGACCGTGCCGGTGACCGAGCCGGGCTGGCGGATCGAGCCGCCGGTGTCGGTGCCGATCGCGAGCGGGGCCTCGAAGGCGGCCAGCGCCGCGGCCGAGCCGCCGCCGGAGCCGCCGGGGATGCGGTCGAGGTCCCACGGGTTGTGGGTGGTGCCGTAGGCGGAGTTCTCGGTGGAGGAGCCCATCGCGAACTCGTCCATGTTGGTCTTGCCGAGGATGACGATGCCCGCCTGGAGCAGCTTCAGGGTGACCGTCGCGTCGTAGGGCGGGTTCCACCCCTCGAGCATCTTCGAGCCGCACGTCGTGGGGGCGCCCTGCATCGTCAGAACGTCCTTGAGCGCGAGCGGCACACCGGCCAGCGGCGACGCCGCCGGGCGGCCCGCGGCCACGTCCTCGTCGACGGCCTTGGCGGCCTGCAGCGCGCGCTCGGTGTCGACGTGCAGGAACGCGTGCACGGCGGAGTCCACCGCGCCGATGCGGTCGAGGTGGGCCTGGGCGACCTCGACGGCGGAGACATCCTTGGCCTGGATCTTCGCGGCCAGTTCGGCGGCGGTCAGGCGGATCAGGTCGGTCATGCTTCCTCCCCGAGGATGCGCGGAACGCGGAAGCGCCCGTCCTCGGCGGCGGGTGCCGCGGCGAGTGCCTGCTGCTGGGTGAGCCCGGGTCGAACGAGGTCCGCACGGAAGACGTTGGTCAACGGCACCGCGTGAGAAGTGGGCGGAATGTCCTGGTCAGCGACGTCACCGACCTTCGCCACGGCCTGCACGATCTGGTCGAGCTGGCCCGCGAACAGGTCCAGTTCTTCTTCGGTGACGGCCAGCCTGGCCAGTCTGGCGAGGTGGGCTACCTCGTCACGGGAGATGCTTGGCACTCGACGAACCCCCGGGGGTGTCTGCGATGGGACCCCGTGAGTCTATTTCGCGCAGGACGGAAGCCCCGAACGGGTTGTTCTCAAGGCGCCGGGGGTGTACACCGACCCCATCCCGCGATGCGGTCCGATGGACACCAGCCGCCGTGTGGGTCACCTGGTCTGCGACAATCGGCGGTCGGCGTAGGGCGTGGACGTTTGGTTTCGCGCACCGAGTAGGAACATCGGGAGGCGTTCGCCTTGTCCTTCCTGATCCGGGTCCAGCTCCCGGACAGCCCCGGAACCCTGGGCGCGGTCGCGACCGCGCTGGGGGCCATCGGGGCAGACATCCTCAGTGTGGACGTGGTGGAACGCGTGGGCGGTGTCGCCATCGATGACCTCGTCGTCGAACTGCCCGGCGGCAGGCTCCCCGACGTCCTGATCACCGCGGCGGAGTCCGTGGCAGGCGTCGAGGTGGACGCCGTGCGCCCCTACGCGGGGGTGCTCGACACCCACCGTGAGCTGGAACTGGTCGAGGACGTCGCCGCCGAACCCAACGACGGCCTGGCGATCTTCACCGAGGGCGTCCCGAAGATCATCCGAGCGGGCTGGGCTTTAGTCATCACCTTCGACGCCGACGGCGCCCACCCCATCGCGTCGAGCAGCGCGGCGCCGACGGTGCACCGGCTGGAACTGCCGTGGCTGCCGTTAGCCCGGGCGACGGTGCTCGATGGGGAGGAGTCGTGGGTGCCGGAGACCTGGCAGGAGCTGGGGACCGAACTGGCGGCCACGCCGTTGGGGAAGCCGGACCGGGTGTTGCTGGTCGGGCGTCCGGGTGGGCCGATGTTCCGGGCGGCTGAGGTGGCGCGGTTGGCGCATCTGGCTGGGATCGTGGCAGTGGTGTTGCCGGACTGATTGCGTTTCGCTGCGCGGTTTGGGCGGGTGGTTCGGCGAGCGGTTTGGTGCCGGGCAATCCGAGTGGGGCGGTAAGCGGTTTCCTGTAGTGCGCCCAGGTGGTTTGGTGGCCGGGCGCCTTGGGCGTTGGGTGCCCGTTTGGGTGGTTCGCCTTGATTTGGGGACCCCGCCAAATGGGCCTGGCGCGGGCTCAAAAGGTGGGCGAAGTACAGCCCACCCGCGCCGAAAGTTTAGGCCCATTTGCCCCAAATCAAGGCGAACCACCCAAACAGCCCGTGGGGATCGGACCGTCACCTTTCGCGGGGCTTGCCTTCGCCGGTCGCCGAGTCAAGCCATTCCCTCCCGTGGGATTTGTCGCACCGGCCAGACAGGATTGCGGCCTTCGTCCGCTGGGGCGCGCCATCGCAGTCCCGCCAAGGCTGACCGCCCATCTCACGGGCGCGCCACAATCCGCCCTAAGGACCACGGCACCACCCCCAGGCAGACCATCGCAGTCCCGCCAGGTCTGACCGCCCCATCTCACGGCGCGCCACACCCGCCCGACAGGATCACGGCTCCCACCCCTAGGCGCGCCGACGCAGTCCCGCCAGGTCCCACCGCCCAATCCCCACAGGCCCACCACACCACGCCCGAGAGACCACGGCACCCACCCCAGGCAGGCCATCGCACTCCCGCCAGGTCTCACCGCCCAAAGCCGACAGGCCCACCACACCCCGCCCGAAGAACCACGCCACCCACTCCCAGGCACGTCGTCGCACTCCCGCCGGGTTGGACGCCCCTCAGCTCACGGGCCTGCCACACCCTCCCGTCGGCGGCCGCTCGCCCCGGTGGCTCAGGCGTCCGGTAGGTCCAGTTCGAAGGCGATCAGGTGGACTTTCGGGCCCGGGCTCCAATCGCGGTCTGGCAAGCGGGTGAAACCTAAACGCTCGTAGAGGCGGTGGGCGGGGGCCATGTTCTGTGAGCTGCACAGCACCACCCTCGGCAAACCGAGTTCCCTGGCCCGGTCGAAGACGGCGCGGATGAGGGCTTCGCCGATGCCTCGGTTGCGGGCGGTGGGGGCGACGGCGAGCATGCGGAATTCCAGTTCGCCCTCGCGGGAGATTTCGGCGTAGTCGGAGCCGGGTAAGGCGAGGGTGACGGTGCCGAGGAGGGTGTCGTCGGCGTCGACGGCGACCAGGAGATCCGCGCTGCGCAACCTGCTTGCGGCGTCGGCCAGGCTGGCGGCGTAGCCGCTTGAGTCGGGGCCCAGGTAGCCGTCGGCGGTGTAGGCGTCGAGGGTGAGGGTGCCGATCTGGTCGACCTCGTCCGCGCGGGCCGAGCGCACCGTGATGCTGGAAGCGTCCACTCGGCTACTCATCCGTGGCCTCGGCGTTCCCGGCCGCGTCGGCCTTCGCGCTACCGTCGTCAGCGTCCGTGTCGCCGATGGTAGCTACCTCCGTGGCGGCCTCGGGGCCTTGTTCCAGCAGCACGCGGAAGCCGTCCTCGTCGAGTACGGGGACCTTGAGCTGGATCGCCTTGTCGTACTTCGATCCCGGTGCGTCGCCGACGACCACGAAGGCCGTCTTCTTCGACACCGAGCCCGACGCCTTGCCGCCGCGGGCGATGATCGACTCCTTGGCCTCGTCGCGGGAGTAGGTCTCCAGGCTGCCGGTGACGACGATCGACAGGCCCTCCAAGGTCCTCGGCGTCGAATCGTCGCGTTCCTCTTCCATGCGGACGCCCGCGGCGCGCCACTTGTCGACCACCTCGCGGTGCCAGTCGACGGCGAACCAGTCTTGGACGGAGGTGGCGATGGTCGGGCCCACGCCCTCGGCGTCGGCGAGTTCCTGTTCGGTGGCCTTGGCGATCGCTTCGATGGAGCCGAACTCACGAGCCAGTGCCTGGGCCGCGGTGGGGCCGACGTGGCGGATGGAGAGGCCCACCAGAACCTTCCACAGTGGACGGTTCTTCGCGGTGTCGAGGTTGGCCACCAGCTTGCGGCCGTTCGCCGAGAGCTCCCCGGCCTTGGTGCGGAACAACTCCACCCGCGAGAGCTGCTCCTCATCCAGGGTGAACACGTCGCCCTCGTCCTGCACCACACCGGAGGTGAGCAGGGCGGCGGCGGCCTCGAAGCCGAGCACCTCGATGTCGAACGCGCCCCGGCCCGCCAAGTGGAACAGCCGCTCCCGAAGCTGCGCCGGGCAGGACCGGGCGTTGGGACACCGGATGTCGGCGTCGCCCTCCTTCTCGTAGGCCAAGGTGGTGCCGCACACCGGGCACTCGGTGGGCATCTCGAACTCGTAGGCGTCCGGCGGCCGAACCTCGATCACCGGGCCGAGCACCTCCGGGATCACGTCCCCGGCCTTGCGGATCACCACGCGGTCGCCGATGAGGACGCCCTTGCGCTTGACCTCCGAGGCGTTGTGCAGCGTGGCCATCGCGACCGTGGACCCTGCCACCTTGACCGGCTCCATCACCGCGAACGGCGTCACCCGGCCGGTCCGGCCGACGTTGACCTCGATGTTGAGCAGCGTGGTGGTCGCCTCTTCCGGCGGATACTTGTAGGCGATCGCCCAGCGCGGCGCGCGCGAGGTGGTGCCGAGGCGGCGCTGCAGCGACACCTCGTCGACCTTGATCACCACGCCGTCGATCTCGTGCTCTGCGTCGTGGCGGTGCTCGCCCCAGTACTTGATGTGCTCGGCGAGCTGGTCGGCCGAGTCGAGCACCTTGGTGTGCCCGGACACTGGCAGCCCCCACGCGGCCAGCGCCCGGTACGACTCGGACTGCGCGGTGGGCTCGAAGCCCTCGCGCCTGCCCAGGCCGTGGCAGATCAACCGCAGGTTGCGGCTCGCGGTGATCTTCGGGTCCTTCTGGCGCAGCGACCCGGCGGCGGTGTTGCGCGGGTTGGCGAAGGGCGGCTTGCCCGCCTCCACCAGCCGGGCGTTGAGGTCGGCGAAGTCCTCGACCGTCATGAACACCTCGCCGCGCACCTCTACCAGCGCCGGGACGGGGAACTCGTCGCTCGGGGTGAGCCGGTCGGGCACGCCGCGCATCGTGCGGACGTTGAGCGAGACGTCCTCGCCGGTGCGGCCGTCGCCCCTGGTGAGCGCCCGGGTGAGGCGGCCGTTCTCGTAGAGCAGGTTGATCGCGAGGCCGTCGATCTTCAGCTCGCACAGGAAGTGCGCGGCCGAGCCGACCTCCTTCTCCACCCGGTCGACCCACCCGCCGAGCTCGTCGAGATCGAACGCGTTGTCCAGGCTGAGCATGCGTTCGAGGTGGTCTGCCGCGGCGAACTCGGTGGAGAAGGACCCGCCGACCCGCTGGGTGGGCGACTCCGGGGAGACCAGCGACGGGTGCTGCTCCTCGATCGCCTCCAACTCGCGCAGGAGCGTGTCGAACTCGCCGTCGGAGATCGTCGGCGCGTCGAGCACGTAGTAGCGGAACTGGTGGCCGAGGAGTTCCTCGGACAGCTCGGCGTGCCGCTCACGCACGTCGGAGGGCACATCCTCGACGCCCTCGACCGCGGCTGGTCGTTCCTGCGGAAGATCCTCGTCAACACTCGTCACGTGTCAAAGAGTAGCCAGGACGACCGACATTCGGAGGCTCAGGAAGCCAGCCTGTGGACAAGTTCGCGCAGCTCCAGCAAACCGATGCTGTCGGCGGGCTCGGTGTCGGCGGCCTCGACCCGGCGCAGCCGCTCCCCCGCCAGCCGCTCACCCAGCGTGGCGTCCAGCGGGAGGAACGTCATCGCCGCGCGCGCCGACGGCTCCAGCCCGGCGAGCGCCGGGTGGTAGACCGCGACGTCGACCAGACCCTCCTCGACCTGCGCGTGCACGCGGACATCCGCGAGCGCGACCCGGGTCGCGCCGAGGTTGACCGTGACCTCCGTCGGGTCGGGGACGGCGGGCACCGAGTCGTGGAACTCCCACAGCGGGGTGTCCGGCTCGGCGGCCGCCTTCCACGCGTCGGTGTACGGCCGCAGCCGCGGGTCCTCCTGCCCGCTCACCACGAACGCGTAGATCGAGCGGATACCGCGTTCGAGCGAGAAGTGCAGGTCGGGGTGCAGCGCCGCGACCATCTCGCAGAGCTGGTTCTCGACCCGCTGCGGCTCCCCTTCGCCGAGGGCGGCGGCGACCTCGGGGAGCAGCTGCTGCCACTCGCACCAGAACCGTTCCGCGAGAACTGCCGGGTCGGGCTGCTCGACCGGGTCACGGGACCGCTTGAACCAGCGCGCTAGCCGCCCGCCACCGACGGAATCACCTGGATCTCGGCGTCCGCCGCGACCGGTGTGTCCGCCCCGCCCAGATACCGGCATTCCTCTCCGTCCACGTAGAAGTTGACGTACCGGCGCAGCCCCCGGTTCTCGTCACGCAGGCGCCGCTCCAGCGCCGGGTAGCGCTCGCAGACCACGTCGAGCACCCGGGCCAGGGTAGCGGGATCGGGCGCGTCGATCTCGAGTTTCGCCTGCCCGTCCGCCTTGGCCCGCAGGACCTGGGGCAGCAGCACGGTGATCATCAGATCACCGCGGCCCGCACCGACAGCACGTCCGGCAGGTGCGCGGCGACCTGCGTCCAGTGCTCGCCGCCGTCTCGGCTGGCGTAGACCTCGCCGGACCGGGAACCGAAGTACACGCCCGCCTCGTCGGCGTCGTCGACGCACATCGCGTCGCGCATGACCGCGCTCCAGAAGTCGTCGGGAAGGCCGTCGCCGAGCGCGGTCCAACTGGAGCCCGCGTCGTCGCTGCGGTAGACCCGGCAACGGCCGTCGGGCGGGAAGCGCATCGAGTCCGCGGTCAGCGGGAAGTTGAAGATCGTGTCCGGCTGGTGCGGGTGCACGACCATCGCGAAGCCGAAGTCGCTGGGCAGGCCGTCGGCGATCGATTGCCACGTCTTGGCGTTGTCGTCGCTGCGATAGACACCGTGGTGGTTCTGCGCGTAGAAGCGGTCGGGCCGGTCGGGATGCTGGGCGATCTTGTGGACGCACTGCCCGAACTCGGGGTACGGGTCGGGAAGGAAGTAGGCCTTGATGCCGTCGTTGCTCGCGTCGAAGGACTTGCCGCCGTCGGCGCTGACGTAGACACCGCCGGTCGACATCGCGACCGTGATCCGGCCTGCCTCGGTCGGGTGCGGGATGACCGAGTGGACCGCCATGCCGCCGAAGCCGGGCGTCCACTTCTCGCGGTGCGGGTGGTCCCACAGGCCGCGGACGAGTTGGTAGTTCACGCCGCCGTCGTCGGAGCGGAACAGCGCGGACGGCTCGACCCCCGCGTAGACCACGTCCGGTTCACTGGCAGGCCCGGGGGCGATCTGCCAGACCCGCGCGAGCGCTGTCTCGGTGTCCTCGGGGAACGCGACCGGCGCGTGGTCGGGCTCGGACCAGGTGGCGCCGAGGTCGTCGCTGATCGCGACGCTCGGCCCCCAGTGCTCGGACGTGACCGCGGCCAGCAGCCTCGGTGTGGCGCGTCGGGTGTCGATGGCGACGGCGTAGACGTCGGTCATCGGGTGGTGCGGACCGGTTGTCTCCCAGTCCCCACCGGAGTTGGTCGCGAGGAACAGCCCCTTGCGTGTCCCTATCGCGAGCAGCACCTTCTGTGTCATCGGGCACCTCCGTAAGTGACCCGCGCCACGTTACGCCCGAGCACCGACAGCTACCAGGATTCCGGCGGCTCCACAAAGGCTTTGCCCAGGTCACGAACCTGCTTGAGGGCGGCGCGTACCCATCCGGCTGACGCTCCGGCGAGGCCGCAGGCAGGCGTGACGACGGTGTGCGAGGCGAGGATCGAACGCGGGAAGCCGAGCCGGTCGACCAGCCGCAGCGCGGGCTCGGCGGCCTCGCGCAGCGACAGCCGCTCGCGCGGCTCCGTCCCGGGGACCAACCCGAGGAACATGGACACGCCCGCGTCCCACGCCTCGCCGAGATCGTCGGACAGCGACGCCGGGATTCCGTCGAGCAGAGCGGCGTCCAGGGCGAGTGCGCCCGCGCCCGCTTCACGAAGCAAACCGATCGGGGGACGCGGAGCGCAACAGTGGACTATGACCGGATTGCCGGTAGCGGCACGTGCCGCGTCGATCAGCTTCGACAGCACGTCGCGCGCGTCATGAATGGGAACCGACGGCACGGTGCCGTAGCCCGACGGCGTGGGCAGCGCGCCCGCGAGGACGGTCGGCAGACTCGGCTCGTCGAACTGGACGACCACCTCGGCCCCGGTCCGTTTGCGCACCTCTGCGACATGCAGGGCGAGACCCTCCGCGAGCGACTCGCCGAACTCCCGGCGCGCCCCGAGATCGGTCAGGACGCGGTGGCCCCGGTGCAGTTCGACGCCCGCCATCAGCGTCCACGGCCCGGCAACCTGGACCTTGAACACGGCGGGTGCTTCGCCCGCGCGCCCGATCGCGTCCTCGACAGCGTCGAGGTCCCAGCGCAGCAGGTCGACCCCGCGGCGGTGGTCCCGGCCGGGGTGGGCGGCGACCCGGTAGCCCGAGGGCACCAGTTCGACCGCCAGGTCGACGAGCAGGGCGGCGGTCCGGCCGATCATGTCGGCGCCGAGTCCGCGGGCGGGCAGTTCCGGCAGGTGCGGCAGGTCGGGCAGCTCACCGAGGACGACTGTGGCGGCCTCGGCGGGATCGTCGCCGGGCAGCGAGCCGATACCGGTGGCGGCTCCGTGCGGCCATGGTGCGTTCGTCACCAGGCCAGTGTGGTCGATCAGGCGACGCCGACGCACACCGACCGGCCGCGGTTAGCATGACTCGTGGACCGCAGTGAAGTAATCAAGGCCGCCGACCGCATCGCGCCGCACCTCCGCCGCACCCCACTGCTTCGCTCCGAAGTGGACGGTCGGCGGGTGGTCCTCAAACTCGAGCACCTGCAGCGCACCGGCTCGTTCAAGTTCCGCGGTGCGCTCAACGCGCTGCTCGGCGGTGAGCGCCCCGAGACGGTGGTGACCGCGTCGGGCGGCAACCACGGGCTCGCCGTGGCCACGGCGGCACGGGTGCTCGGCATTCCCGCGACCGTGTACGTCCCCGCGTCCGTCCCACCGGCGAAGGCTCGGCGGATCGAGGCGGCGGGCGCGAAGCTGATCATGGGCGGCGACTCGTACGGCGAGGCCTCCGCGGCGGCGCTGGCCGAGGCGAACAGCACCGGCGCGCTCTACGTGCCCGCGTACGACCATCCGCTGGTCATCGCCGGCCAGGGCACCTGCGCGGCCGAAGCGATCGCGGATGCCCCCGACATCGACACGTTCGTGGTGGCGGTCGGCGGCGGCGGGCTGGCCTCCGGCACCGTGCTGGGCGGCGGCAGGCCCGTGGTCGCGGTCGAACCCGAGAACTGCCAGGCCATGCACAACGCGTTCGCCGCGGGCCACCCCGTCGACTCGACGGTCGACTCGGTCGCCGCGTCCGCGCTCGGCGCGACCCGGGCAGGCGACCTCACGTTCGAGATCCTCCGGTCCGCGGGAGCAACGTCGGTGCTGGTCAGCGACGACGAGCTGCTCGCCGCGCGCGACCGGCTGTGGGAGGAGTTCCGGCTGGCCGTCGAACCCGCCGCCGCCGTGCCGTTCGCCGCGTGGCTCGCCGGGCGGGTGCCCGGCGAGCTCGCCTGCGTCATCGTCTGCGGCGCCAACACCGAGTGGTCACCGAGCTAAGCGCGCATCACTGTCGCGATCGGAATGCGCGCCGCTCGGATCGCGGGAAGCAAACCGCCGAGGACACCGGCGGCGAGACCCGCGATCACTCCCGCGACCCCGGCCTGCCACGGGAACGCGAGGTCGGCCCCCATCGTCTCGAACCGGCCGCCGAGCACCATCGGCGCCAATTTGAGCCCGACGGCCCCGACACCGATCGCGGCGCCCGCCGTCAGCATGCCGATGATCAACGTTTCCGAGAGCACGATTCCCGCCAGCAGCAGCCGTGGTGTGCCGACGGCGCGGCGCAGGGCGAACTCCTCGACGCGCTCGCCGACAGTGGCCAGACCGACGTTGAGGATTCCCGCGACCCCGATAAGCAGGACCAGCACGGCCATCGCGAGGAAGATCATCCGCATCAGCGTGAGCTGGGATTCGATCTCCTTCTTGGACTCGACTTGGTACGCGTGGATCTGGTCGGCGGGCGCGCCGCGGGCGGCGAGCCGAGCACGCAGCGTCTGCTCCACATCGGTCACCCCGGGCGGCATGTAGACGGCGAATGAGTTGCGCCCGTTCTGGTTTCCAGTAGCAGGCGTGGTCCAGTTCAGCAGCTCGTCAGCCCGGACGTAAGCCGCGGGAGAGCTGTCGCCGTCGTGCACGACTCCGAGGACGCGCGGGGTCGGATTCGCCGTCGAACCCTCGATCCGCATCTCCGCGGGAATTCGGTGCTGCGTGAAGGCGGCGGCCGCTTCCCGGTTCAAGACCAGTCCCGGCGATAGCGACGGCTCGCCGGAGAAGTCGAGCCAGCGACCCGCCTCCGCGTGGAAGGGCCGGTACTGGCGGATGTCGCCGGTCAGGCCGACGAGGCGCAGTTCGATCGCCTTGCCGGGTGGAGGTGGGCCGTCATCGGACTTCTGCTCGTGGCAACCCATCTGGTCGCAGACCATCATTGCGCCGCCGTAGCCCTGGCCCGCGTACTTGAGCGGCGACCCGCCCGGGTTGATCGGCATGACCGACGGTTCGCCGATGATCGCCATGGTGCTGGTCAGGCCGACCATCTCCGGCCTGCCGCGGAGAACCTCGGTCATGACCGGCACCGTCGCCTCGTGCGTGGGCAAGTTCAGCACGACGGTGCCGTCCTTGCCCATGCCGAGTTCGATGTCGGTGAGAAGCGCGCGGTTGGCGATCTCCGCCCCGGCTTGCACGGTGACCACCGCTAGAACGCCTAGGAACAGACTGACCATCGAGAGCAGCGTGCGCAGTTTGCGCGCGCGGATGCCTTGTCCGCCGATGATGAGCGCGGAGCGGAACCGACCGGACAGGGCCATCAGGCGTACACCCCCGCCCGCTCGGTCACGAGCCTGCCGTCGGTCAGTCGCACCACGCGACCCATCCGGCTGGCGTGCGCGTGGTCGTGGGTGACCAGGACGAGCCCGCACCCACGCGCGGTCGCGGAGTGCAGGACCTCGATGACGTGGGCGCCGGTCTCTGTGTCGAGCGCGCCGGTCGGCTCGTCGGCCAGCAGGATCTTCGGTTCGCGGACCAGCGCGCGGGCGATGGCCACGCGCTGCTGCTCGCCGCCGGACATACGCTGCGGCTTCTGCTTGGCCAGGTGCGCGATGCCGACCATGTCCAGCGCCGCCATGACCTTCGCGCGCCGCTTGCGCCGCGCCGCCCAGCCCTGGCCGTTGACCAGCGCCATCGAGACGTTCTGCGCGGCGGTGAGGTGCTTGAGCAGGAAGAAGCGCTGGAAGACGAAGCCGAACTCGTCACTGCGCAGCCGCGCGGCGCGGCGCTCGGACACCCGGCTGATGTCCACCCCGCCGAGCAGGTACTGACCGCCGTCCGGCCGGTCGAACAGCCCGATCAGGCTCAGCAGCGTGCTCTTGCCGGAGCCGGAGCGGCCCAGGATCGCCACGCTCTCGCCACTGTGGACGGAGAGGTCGACGCCGGTCAGGATCGGCCGCGGTTCGCCCTGCCCCTTCAGCGTCTTGGTGAGTCCGTGCAACTCGATCAGGGGCGTCATGTCAGGACCCCATACCGGGCTGGGCGTTCTGCTCGGGCGGGCCCGGCGGCAGATTCGGGCCGGGCACGGCCAGCGTCTCGTCGCCGGTCAGGCCGGACTTGATCTGCACGACCCGGCCGTCGGTCAGGCCGAGGACGACGTCCTTGGTCTGGCGTGCGCCGTCCGGCCCCATGACGTCGACCTTGCCGCGGCCCTGCTTGCCCGCGACCGCCTCGACCGGCGCGACGAGCACCTGCTTCGCCGTCTCGGTGATCACCTCGATGGTGGCGGCGGCTCCGTTGATCAGCTTCACGTCGGCGGGCGCGGTGCAGACCAGACGCATGCCGGTGGCCTCCGACGGCTTGCTCTGCGGCTGCTCGGCCTGCGGCTTGGGCTGCGGCGGCGGCTGCTGCGCGTTCGGGTCCGGGTTCGGCTGCTGCGGCGCGGGGTCCGGCGCGGGCGGCTCCGGGATGGTGCCCGCGGGAAGCGCGGCGATGGTGCCCAGGACACGGCAGTCGAACGGGCCGGGTCCGCTCTTGATCTGCGCACGCACCGAGGTCAGCGCGTCGGACAGCTGGTATGCCTGCGCGCCATCGATGTCGGCCACGATGCCGTATCCGACGTGGGTCGCGGAGACGATCGGCATGCCCGTGGTCACCGACGACTTGTCCGCGACGAGGCGACCCGCGAAGACCGCGCCCGCGGGGACGTCGACGTGCGTGGGCTTGCCCGACGCCCACACCGCGCCCGCGCGAGTCGGCTTGGTGGGCGTGCTTGTCGGCGCCTTCACCTCGACGTAGCGGACCTGGCCGTCGCTCGGCGCGACGAGGCCGAAGATCGGGTTGAGCGTGACCTTGCCGGTGAGGCTGACCTTGTTGGTCAGGTCCTGTCGGGTGAGCTTGGCCGTGGTCATGGTCGTGCCGCGGTCGGCGAAGCCGGGCACGGGCGGCGGCGCGTCGGATGACGTACACCCCGCGAGGGTCAAGACGGCGGCGACGACCGCCGCGCAGATTCGTGAGTCCACCGGTACCCCCAGAGAGTCGAATTGCCCGGTACTCGCTCAGTCTATACATGCAGTGAATAGTGATGTTCGCGCCACTGCTCGACCGCCATTTCCACGAAAGCGCGGACGGCGGGCTTGCGGCCGCTCTCCTCCCGCCAGACGGCGAAAACCCGCCGTGACATGGCGGGTTCGACCGGGCGGAGGCGGACGCCGTCGGGCACGTGATCGCCCGCCAGCCGGGGCATGAGCGCCACACCGAGGCCCGCGGCGACCAGACCGAGCTGGGTGGGGAATTCGACGGCCTGATGGGCGATGTCGGGCTCGTGCCCGGCGCCGCGGAAGGTGCTCGTGAGCCAGTCGTGGCAGATGGTCCCGGCCGTGGACGCGATCCAGCGCTCACCGACGAGGTCCGACAGCGCCACAGTGGCCGCGTCGGCCAGCCGATGGCCTGCCGGAAGGGCCACATCGATCAGGTCATGGCCGATGTCATGGGAGCGCAGGCGGTCGGAGATGGCGATCGGGACATTGACCCAGTCCTGGGCGATCGCGAGGTCGACGTCGCCGCGGGCGAGTTGGGCGATGGCGTCATACGGTTCGACCTCCCGCAGGCCAAGACGCAGCCGCGGGTAGCGCTCGTTCATCGCCGCCAGCACCCTGGGCAGCAGCCCGCGCGCGGCGGTGGGGAACGCGGCGACGGTGAAGTCGCCGAGGACCTCGCCGCGGCGCTCCTCCAGGTCGGCCTCGGCCTGCTCGACCGCGCCGAGTATGCGTTCGGCGTGCTCCGCGAGCAGCCTGCCCTCTTCGGTGAGCCGGACCCGCCTGCCGTGCCGCTCGATGAGCACACAGCGGGCCTCGCGCTCCAGTTTCGCCATCTGCTGCGAGACCGCCGAAGGGGTCAGGTGCAGGACGTCGGCAGCCGCGGCGAGGGTGCCCTGGTCAGCGACAGTGCGCAGGACACGGAGTCGTACGAGGTCGAACATGAAGCAAGGCTAACGCTCTTCGGGCGTCAGCCATTAGCGGAGCTTCAGGATACGAAGACCGTGAACGCCCCTCGGTGGACCTGGCCGTCGCGGTTGAACTCCAGGAACAGGCGGTACTCGCCGCGTTCGCCGAACAGCGCCTGGAAGGTGAGTTCGCCGTTGATCAGCGGGGCGCCCAGCGGTTCGCGCGGGTGCAGGTGGGTGGCCGACAACAGGGCGGTGTGGAAGCCCGTCATGTGGCCGTAGGCGCCGAGGTGCGGGTCGACGGTGTCGAGGGGCTTGCCGTCGGGGCCGCGCAGGGAGAACCGCAGGATCGTCGGCTGGCGGACGGCGACGGTGGCCGCACCCTCCGGACGCACGATTCGGTAGCCCGAACCGGCGTCGGCCTCGGCAGCGGGGGCCGGGATCTCGACGGTCGCGGTGTCACCGGCGATCGCGAAGGGCAGGCCCAGGACGACCGGGTGCGTGGTGTCCGTGGTGTTCATCGGGATGAACTCGGCGAACATCCGATACGCGCCGCCGTCGGCGATGGCGACCGCGACCTTCCAGGTGTCCCCCACGAGTTCCGGATGCAGGTGCTGGTAGCCCTGCATGTCGTCGCGGACGACGAAGAAGTGCAACTGCTTGGTGGCATTGAGCTGGAACTGGGTCTCCGGCTTCCCGGACGGTCCCAGGATTCGGAACGCCACCGGCACCGCGTCGCCCCGGGTCGTGGGCAGGGTGACCGGCTCGAAGCGGAAGCCGTTCTCGAAGTCCGACAGCCCGTCACTGTGCGCGGCCAGCGTCATCGGCGAGCCCATGTTCTGGTGGGGCGACGTACCGGTCGAGGAGCGCATCACGACGAAGACAATCGCCACCACAGCGACCAACACCGCCGCCCCGAGCGCGGCCCAACTGGCCCAGTGCAGCTTGCGCATGCGGGCAGAACCTCCGAACCCTCGCGACCGGGACGTGGGCGAACAGCGGGTATTCACCGAATGCGTGCCGGTTTCGTCAATCAGCAGGATCTGCAGTGTCGCTGAGGGGCAAGGCGATGACAACCCGCGAACGGCTGGGTCACTCCATGGCTGACCGGTCCCCCGAAGCCTCGGGCCGTCTGGATTCTCAGCGTTCTCAGCCGGTGGCGGATACGTTGGCGGCCGTGACGGGGAGGTGGGCGCCATGGTCTCGGAGGGGCAGACCCGGTTGATGCTGTCCTCGCTGCGTGGGGCGTGGACACAGGGCAGGGCGGTCGAGCGGATCGGCTATGTCGTGGGTGCCTGTCTCTTTCTCTCCGGTCTCGCGCATTTCGGGGTGTTCCTGGTCGACGGCGGCCCGTGGGAGGGGCCGGTGTCCTGGCGCAAACCCGTCACCTTCGGTCTCTCGTTCGGCTTGGCCTTGATCACCCTGGTGTGGGTCACCACCTGGATTCGGCAGAGCGAGCGAGCGCGGTCGGCGACGCTGTGGTTGTTCACGGCGGCGAGCGTCGTGGAGGTCGGGCTGATCTCCCTGCAGGCGTGGCGTGGGGTGCCATCGCACTTCAACAGTGAGACCGGATTCGACCGGGTGATCGCCACCTCGCTCGCCATTGGCGGCGGACTGATCCTCATCTCCGTCCTGACCGTCACGGTGGCGGCGCTGCGACCGGACTCGGTCGCACGGCCGGACATGCGCTTGGCTGTGCGTGCCGGGTTGCTGCTCCTGGTCGTGGCCTTGCTGGTCGGCGCGGCCATGATCGTGCGGGGAGTCAGCGCGGTGAACGCGGGCGACCCCGACCTCGCGTACACGACGGCGGGCGCGTTCAAACCGATCCACGCGGTCGCCATGCACGCGGTCCTCGTTCTGCCCGGCATCGCCTGGCTGTTGGGCTTCACCCGGTGGACGGACCTGCTCCGGCTGCGCGTCGTACAACTGGGCACCACGGGGTACGGCCTGTTGGCCGTGACCACCGGTGTCGAGTCGGCGCTCGGCGTCTCGCCGTTCTCCGCACCACTACTCGCCGATGTCGCCAACCTCGTCGGCTTGGTCGCCTTGGTGTCGGCCGGGGTGGTCGCCATCTACGGCGTGGTTCATTTCCCGGCCAGAGACACCAACCCCGTTCGTACGGCGTAGAGCGCGGCCTGAGTGCGGTCCTGCAGGCCCAGTTTGGCCAGGATCGCGCTCATATGGGATTTCACGGTCTTCTCGGACAGGTCGAACTTCTTGGCTATCTCCCGGTTGGACAGTCCACGAACGACAGCCTCCAACACCTCCGACTCCCGCGAGGTCAGCTTCAGGTCGCTTGGCCTCGAGTCGCCTTCGGCGAGCAGGCGGGCCACGTCCGGGTGCAGCAACACGTGGCCTGCGTGGACCGACCTGATGGCCGCCGCAAGCGCCCGCGGATCGACGTCTTTGTAGACATAGCCGGCCGCGCCCGCGCGGACCGCGGGAACGATCGCGGAGGGATCGGCGAAGCTGGTGATCACCAGTACCCGCGCGGGATTCGCCCTGTCGCGCAGACCGCGCAGCGCGAACACGCCATCCGTGCCCGGCATGCGCAGGTCGAGCAGGATCACGTCCGGGTTCAACCGCTCCGCCTCGGCAACGCAGGACGCGCCGTCGAAGGCCTCGCCGATCACGGTGATGTCGTCCTGCAAGTCCAGGAAGGTGCGCAGCCCCTGGCGCACCACCGGGTGGTCGTCGACGATCAGGACCTTGATGTCGTCAGTCAACGGGCACCTCCAGCAGCACGGTCGTCCCACCGGGACGCTCCGAGGTGACCTTCAACCGGCCGCCCGCCGCTCGCGCGCGCTCGCGCATCGACGAAAGCCCCAGCCTGCGCGACGTCTGACCGGACGGCGAGGTGTCGAACCCGATGCCGTCGTCCTTGACCCTCACCACGAGCAGCTGGGCGCGGAAAGACACGTCGATCTCGATCTCGTCCGCTTGGGCGTGGCGCAACGCGTTGTGCAGCGCCTCTTGCGCGATTCGATACACCGCCTCCTCTCTCGCCGAGGTCAGCCTCGGCACGTCCCGGCTGCTGAACCGCACGGCCGCGTCGTGGACGCGGTTCAACAGGTCGGCCTGCTTGCGCAACGCGATGTCCAGACCGTCGCCTGCGAGATCGGGCGAACGGAGCCCGATGACGACCGCCGACAACTCGTCCGTGGCGGCCGCGGCGAGCTTGCGCACGGTGTCCATCTCGGCTCGCGCGCGATCGAGGTCGCGGTCCAGCAGGGCGGCGGCCGCCTCCGCGGTGAGCCGGAGGCTGAACAGCTTCTGGGTGACCGAGTCGTGCAACTCCCGCGCGATGCGGTTGCGCTCCTCCACAATGGACAACTCGCGGCTGCGCTCGTACAACCGGGCGTTGACCAGCGCGATCGCCGCATGGGACGCGAGCAGCGCGAGGAGTTCCTCGTCCTGGGCGGTGAAACCGCCCGGCACCTCTTTGTTGGCGACGAAGATCTCGCCGAGGATCTCGTCGCCATCGGTGATCGGCACCCCGAGGAAGTCCGTCAGCACCGGATGCGCCGCGGGCCACCAACCGAACTCGGGGTGCGCCCGGATGTCGTCGAGCCGGACCGGGTGGGGGTCGGACAGCAGGACGCCGAGGAGGCCGTGCTGGCGGGGCACCGGGCCGATCTCGGCCCACTGCTCGTCGCTGATGCCGTCGGCGAGGAACTCGGCGAACCCACCGTTCTTGTCGGGCACGCCGAGCGCCGCGTACCGGGCGCCCACAAGCCTTCGCGCGGAGGTCAGAATCGTCTGGAGGACGTCGCGCACCTCGAGGTGGGTGGCGACCGCCAGCACGGCGGCGCTCACCTCACGCAGTTCGTCTCGGTCGATTCCGGTCACCATTTCAAGGTACCCACGAGGACCGACAAAGCCCCTGGTCCTAGGACTAAAGTCTTAGAAAAGAGCCATCTCTGGTCCGATGGCTGCCGGCCCCGACCGGCCTAACGTCGATCACGTCAAACGACGATCGACGAAAGGACCGACATGCCCGTCGCCATCATCACCGGCGCGTCCCGCGGCCTGGGCCAGGCACTCGCGGCCGGACTAGCAGGCGAAGGCTGGGACCTTGTTCTCGACGCCCGCGGCGCCACCGCACTCGCCGAAGCCGCCGCCGCCCTGCCCAAGTCGGTGACCATCGTGCCGGGCGACATCACCGACCCAGGTCATCGCGCGGACCTGATAGCCGCCGCCGACGCGCTCGGCGGAGTCGACCTGCTGATCAACAACGCCGGCGGCCTCGGCCCGAGCCCACTTCCGAAGCTGGCCGAGTACCCCCTGGACGCTCTGCGCGAGGTGTTCGAGGTCAACGTCGTCGCCCTGCTCGCGTTGACTCAGCTCGCGCTTCCCGGACTGCGCGAGCGAGCGGGCGCGCTGGTCAACCTCACCTCGGACGCGGCAGTCGAGCCGTACGAAGGCTGGGGAGGGTACGGCTCGTCGAAGGCGGCGGTGGAGCAGCTCAGCAACGTGCTCGCCGCCGAGGAGCCAGGAGTCCGCGTCTGGTGGACCGACCCGGGCGACCTGCGAACCCAGATGCACCAGGACGCCTTCCCCGGCGAGGACATCAGCGACCGGCCGCTGCCCGCCACGGTGGTCCCCGCGATGCTCAAGCTGCTGGCGGACCGCCCCGAGTCCGGCCGGTACCGGCTCACGGAGCCGGCGTGACCCGGGCCCTGTGGATTCCCTTCGAGGCGGCCGACATCGACCCGGCCCGAAGGTTCTACCTGGACCGGCTCGGGCTTTCCGAAGTGGACAGTTGGTCCACTTCGGAGGAACGCGGATCGGTCATCCAGGTCACCCCTGGCGCGTTCATCGAGTTGGTCAGCCCGGTTCGACGCCGCTCCGGACAAGGACCACTGGCGTTCGAGCTGCCCACGGTCGCCGACGTCGACTCGCGGCTCGCGGAGATGGGGCGGGACTCGCTCACCCGGGCGCCCGGGCGGTACCCGCGCGGGCATTACGGGTTCGAGGTTTCCGGCCCTGGCGGGGTCGAGGTCATGGTGTGGACCGAGGAGAGGAGCACTGGGGGACGATGAGGAACGCATCACCGGACATTCAAATGTCCACAATGGAGTTCGAGCTTCCTTCGGAGCTGGAGGCACACGAGCCGCCGGAAGCGCGCGGACTCTCCCGAGACGGCGTGCGACTGCTCGTCGGCACCGGATCGTCGGTCGACCACAGGCGGTTCGCCGACCTGCCCAGCGCCCTGCGTGCGGGTGATCTGCTCGTCGTCAACACCTCGGCGACCGTCCCGGCGGCGGTCAAGGTCCCCGACACCGACCTCTCGGTGCACTTCTCGACAGAGCTACGCGACGGTTCCTGGCTGGTGGAACTTCGGCAGGCCCAAGGGAAGACGACAGCGCGCTACCGCGACGGCGTGGCCGGGCGGAGGTACGCCCTTCCCGCCGGCGGCTCGGTGACGTTGACGCGTCCGTACTCGCGGGACCGGCTGTGGGAGGCGGAGGTCGACCGGGGGCCGTTCGGATCCGTCATCGGCTACCTGCGGGCAGTCGGGTCGCCTATCCGCTACGGGTACGTGCCCCGAGACTGGCCGATCGCCTACTACCAAACCGTTTTCGGCACCGAACCCGGCAGCGCCGAAATGCCGAGCGCGTCCAGACCGTTCACTGACCGCATGGTCACCACCCTGGTGACCAAGGGAGTACGCATCGCCCCAGTCCTACTCCACACCGGCGTCGCCTCGCAGGAAGCACACGAACGCCCCTACCCGGAACGGTTCCGCGTCCCGGCGTCCTCCGCGACCCTGATCAACGACACCCGCACCACCGGCGGCCGCGTCATCGCGATCGGCACCACAGCGGTACGAGCCGTGGAAAGCGCCGTGGCCCCGGACGGAACCGTCAAGGCGGCCGAGGGCTGGACGGACCTGATCATCACCCCGGAACGCGGCGTCACCGTGACCGACGGCCTCCTCACCGGCTTCCACGAGCCCCGCGCATCCCACCTCGACATGCTCGAAGCCGTAGCCGGCCGCCGATTACTGCGGGAGTGCTACCAAGAGGCCATCGAAGCCGGCTACCTGTGGCACGAATTCGGCGACCTCAACCTGCTGATCCCATGACGCCCCTCCCCGGCGAACGCCGACAAGGCACGGAAAGGAGTGATAGGCCGGCCAGGCATAAGCACAACAGGGAATGGGCGTCGAGCGACCGGCGGACCACAGCAGGCGGGCCAGGCAGACCCCGGCAGACGGGCCGGGCGGGCCAGGCTGCTGGGCCCGGGCAGGCAGGCTGGGCCGGGCAGGCTGGCAGGGCCGGCTAGGCCAGCTGGGCAAGGCAGAGCTGGCAGGGCCAGCTGGGCTGGCTGGGCAGGGCCGGGCAGGCAGGGCCGGGCAGGCAGGCAGGGCTGGCAGGGCCGGCTAGGCCAGCTGGGCAAGGCAGAGCTGGCAGGGCCAGCTGGGCTGGCTGGGCAGGGCCGGGCAGGCAGGGCCGGGCAGGCAGGGCCGGGCAGGCAGGCAGGGCTGGCAGGGCCGGCTAGGCCGGCTGGGCAAGGCAGAGCTGGCAGGGCCGGCTGAGCCGAGCAGGCTGGCCGATCCGGCTGCGGATCACCGCAGTGCGCTCGCTTGCCCCCAGCATTGCCACGACGACATGAGGAGGGTGGGGCCAGGCAGGCAGGCCAAAGCAGACCGGCCGGACAGGCAGGCCAAGCAGTCGGGTCGGGTTGGCGGCGGTCAAGCTGACCGGAGTACTGGCAGCGGTCAGGTTGCCGCGGTCGGGCTGACCGGAGTCGGACCGGCAGCGGTCGGGCAGGAGGAGTCGGGCACGGGGCGCGCAAGCGCGTGCGAGGCGGCAGCCGGCTCCACGGAGACGTGGAGCCGGCTCAAGATCAGGAGCCGACGTTGATGGTCTCCGGCGTTGGGGAGTCCGCGTAGAGGTCGTCGATGTCGTGGGCGTACTTCTCCGCGATGGGCTTGCGGCGCAGCTTCAGTGTGGGCGTGAGTTCGTCGCCGCCTGGTTCCCAGAAGCCGGGGACAATGCGGAACCGTTTGATCTGTTCCACCCGGGAAAGGGTGGCGTTGCCCTTGCGGACCGCGTCGGTGATCAAGGTTCGTACGGCCTCGTGGTTGAGGACCGCACTGGGCGAGGTGGCGTCCAGGCCGTGTTTCGCGGCGAGGCCGGCGGCGGCGTCCTGGTCTACGACTATCAGTGCCGACACGTACGGGCGGTCGTCGCCGATCGCCACTACCTGGCCGATGAGGGAGCTGGCTGCCTTGACCGCGTTCTCGATGTTCGTCGGGGACATGTTCTTGCCCGACGAGTTGATGATCAGTTCCTTCTTGCGGTCCACGATCGTCACGTACCCGTCCGCGTCGATCACGCCGATGTCGCCGGTGTGGACCCAGCCGTCGGTGTCGATCGTCTCCGCTGTGCGGGTGGGGTCGTTTCGGTAGCCGCGCATGACCGACGCCGCTCGGATGAGGAGTTCGCCGTCGTCGGCAAGGGTTACCTCGGCGCCGTGTACCGGGGTGCCTACGGTGCCCAGTTTGACCTGGCCCGCCCGGCAGGAGGTGCCCAGGCCACCCGTCTCCGACATGCCCCAGATCTCGTACACGGGGATGCCGATGCCCCAGAAGTACTCCATCGTGTCCACCGGGATGGCGGCGGCGCCGGAGGCGGGGACCTTGGCCTCGTCCAGGCCCAGCTTCTTCCGGAGCTTGGACAGCACGAGCTTGTCGGCGAGCTTGTGCTGGAAGCCGAGCGCGGCGGGGACGGGTTCGTCCGCCAGTTGCAGCTTCGCGACCTTGCGGCCGACGTCGAGGGCCCAGCCGGCGATCTTGCGCTTGGCGCCGCTGGGCTCGGCGGCCAGTCCGGTCTCGATGGCGAGCTTGAACTTCTGCCAGACGCGGGGGACGGCGAAGAACACGTGTGGGCGGGCGTCCGGGAGGGCGGCCGCGAGCTGCTTGGGGTCGGCGACGGAGGTGACGATGGTGCCGAACAGCATCGACAGGTAGTGCGAGATCACCCGGTCGGCGATGTGGGCTGACGGGAGAAACGACAACACCCGGTCGCCGGGGTCGACCTCGTACGCGCTGCGGACGGCGTCGGCGACGGCGAGGACGTTGCGGTGGGTCAGCTCGACGCCCTTGGGCGGGCCGGTGGTGCCGGAGGTGTAGATGATCGTGGCCAGGTCGCCGGGTTCGACGGCGCGCCAGGCGGCTTCGAAGTCGAAGTCGGGGTCGCCGGCGGCCTCGAGGTCGGCGAGCGTCGTCGTGCCTTCCTCGGCACCGTCGACGCAGACGATCTTCAGGTCGGCGCCGGTGGCGCGCAGGGTCGGGAGGAAGGCCTTCTCGGTGACGACGACGCTGTTGCCCGCGTTGGAGAACACGTACGCGAGCTGCTCGGGGGCGCTGGTGTTGTAGACGGAGAACGGCACCGCGCCCAGGTGCAGCGCGCCCGTGTCGACCAGGTGGAACTCCGGGCGGTTGGTGAGCATGATCCCGACCGTGTCGCCCCGCTTGACGCCCTGCGCGGCGAGGCCGGCGGCGATGCGGCGGACCCGGTCGGCGTACTCCTGCCACTTGATCGACACCGCGTCGCCGGTCGTGCGCAGCGCGACGAGGTTCGGGATCTCCTTCGCCGTCGCCTGGAATGCCTCGCACAGGGTTTGGCTCATGGCTCGCCTCTCGACCTTTGTGACTGGTCACACAGGGGCGTGATCGTATTCAGAACCGTCGCCCGCTGTCTATGGCCGATTCGTCCGATTCGGTCCGGAATCAGCCCGCGCCCAGGCAGATGAACGGCCTGCGGAACGGGTCCTGGGCGATCGACTCCGCCAGCGCCCGAGCCGGGGCCACCCCCGAGGCGAGCCGCTCGTGGTACTCGACCATCGCCCCCGCGGCCGCGGCGTCGCCGACCCGGCTGGTCGCGGCGACGACGGTCTGGACGCCGCCCGCGAGCAGGGCGCCCGCGTATCCGAGGGCCTCGTCGCCGGGGCGGACGTAGTTCAGCGCCAGCTCGCACGCCGCGAGCACCACCTGCCGCGGCGGCTGCCGCAGCCGGGCGACCTCATAGGCGAACAGCGGCCCGTCGGCCAGCTCCAGCCGGGAGAACAGCGCGTTGGTCGGCTCGTGCTCGCCGTGCGCGGCGAAATGCGCGAGCTCTGCGCCGTCGAGGGCGTTGAGCACCTCGGCGACAGTCGCCCCCTCCCCCTCCAGCATGGTGGCCCGCGGGTAGACCGAGCGCAGCTTGTCCTGCTCGACCACATCGCCGGTCAGCATCGGGCCGCGGGCGAGGACGGCGCGGCCGGTCGCCGCGGCGGTCGTGGACGCCGCGAGCCACGCCGTCGCGGAGGGCGCCACGACTAGCGGCCGCGCCCGCAGCGAGGGCAGACTCCCCCACGGCACGGCGTACAGCGCCCCGGTCGGCACGATGATCAGCTCACGGTCGCCGACCAGGCTGAGCAGCGGCCGGACGATCTGCGCGTCGAGCTCGCCCGCGCTGCGTGCGGCCGAGCCCTTGACGACCTCGATCACCGGCGCGGGCAGCGTGTCCGGCGCGAGGGCGTCGAGGTCCGCGTGCAGGCGGGCGGCCTGCTCGTCGGCGGTGGCCGAGGAGTCCAGCCGCACCATGCGCACCCGCGACCTCGTCACCACAACGGCCACCAAGGCGCCGCGCGAGGTCGCGAGGGACACCAGCGCACGGTCGCCGAGCGTGTCGGTCACCTCGTCGAGCCGGGCCACCGGACGGGGGCGTCCCCAGGTGCTCGACGACCAACCCAGCCGCAGCACCTCCCGTTCCAGGGCCGCGGTCTGCTTCTCCAACCGGCTCGACGGCCTGCCGTCGAGCCGGAACGTCTGCACCGCCCGGCGCAGGGTGCGCAGTTCGGCGGCCTTCTCCGCGACGATCGGGTCATCGATGGCGGGCAGCGGCTCGTAGCGGTACACCTGCGCTCGGGTGCGCTCGAGCCAGCCGAAGAGCTGCCGCGGGTCGGGGCGGGGCCGGTCAAGCACGAGCCGCACGGCCAACTCGCCGAGTTCCTGCCCGTGCAGGGCCGTCCCGCAGACCAGTTCCATGCCGCCCATGCGGTCACGCACCCGGCCCAGTTCCCCCAGGCCCGCCGACGCCTCCGCGAGGGCGGAGCGCGTGCGGCCACGGGCCACGGCGATCTCCGCCCGGCACAGCCGCAACAGCATCTTGTGGTCGATGGGCGTCATCGAACTCGCCCGCGGCACCATGTCCAGCAGCACCTCGGCGGCCCCGACGTCGCCGCGGCGCAGTTCCAGCCGGATCGCGAGGAGCAGGGCCAAGGCCATCTCGTCTTCGAGCATGAGCGCCCGCAGGCTCTCGGCCAGCTTGATGGCTTCCTCGACGAGGGTCTGCCGCACGCGCCCGGTGCGCAGCGCCGTCTTCGTCCTCGCGCGGATACCGGTCAGCGCGGCGATCGCCGCCCAGCGGGCGTTTCCCCGCTTGGCGAAGCTCCGCTCGGCGATCCGGGCGCGGCGCCGCGCGAGTTCGGTGTCGCCGTCGAGCAGGGCCGCGGCGGCGCGGGCGATCTCTGCCTCGGCGGCGTCCTGCCCGCCCCGCTGCTTGCGGAACAGCGGCAGCGCCTCGTCGAGGGTGCGCGCGGCCTCCTCCGCCAACCCGGCGGCGAGCATCGCGCGGGCCTGGTCGAGCAGCACCACGGGAAGCAGGCTGAGCGCGCTTCGGCGGCAGAGCCGGGCGTTGTCCTCGTATCGGCGCAGCGCGGTCGGCATGTCCCCGGACATGTAGGCGACGTAGCCGAGGTTGTGCTTGGCCTTGTAGCTGATCGTCGGGTCGAGGTCGTAGCGCTCGGACAACTCGACGCACCGGTTGAGTTCGGCCGTCGCGGCGTCCGGCTGGCCGTTCATGATGTGGGCGAGGCTGCGGTTGAGGTACAGGATCGCTAGGACGCTGGCCTCGCCGATGCCGTCCGCGAGGCTGCGTTCCAGCACCTCCGCGGCCTGCTCGAGGATCTGCAGCCCCTCTTCGGACCGCCCGACCCGGATGAGCAGGAATCCGCGCTGCTCCAAGGAAAGCCCGGCCAGTTCGGTCCGCTGCCCGGGGTCGGCGATGTCGTCGACGAGCCGGTCGGCGATGTCGAGCCTGCCCAGGCCGAGGTCGACCCGGCCGATCTCCGTGTCGGCGTACGCGGCGGTCACCAGGACGCGGACCCGCATCGGGATGAGATCGACGTGGTCCGGCGCCGGGGCGTCCGCGAGCACGGCGAGCGCTTGCTCCAGCTGCGCTCTCGCGCGAGCGAAGTCGTAGCCGTACACCGCTTCCCGCGCCCGGGAGTGCAACCCGGCCGCCCGCCGCAGTGCCCGCTGGTTCACAGGGGGCACCACGCGGGCGTGAGCTGACCGGCCATGCACAAAACAGTACTGCCGGCCACCTTGCGGGTAACGCCGTGTCGATCAGTTCACCCAGCCGCGTTCCTTGAGCTCCTGGTCAGCCTGGGCGAGCGCCTCCGCCGCCCGGGCGCCGCGCTCGGCCTGACCCTGCGCGGCCGCCGACCCGGCGAGGTGCTTGGCGATCAGCCCCGCGATCACGGGCGTGGCGAACGACGTGCCCGCCCACACGGCGAAACCGGTGGTCAGGTCGTCGGGGTCCGGTGAGGTGCGGCGCATGGCCGGATTGCCGTCGCCCGCGGTGTCCAGGCCGCCGCCTTCGGGCCCCTGCCACAGCGGGACGGTGCTGACCACCGCGTTGCCTGGCGCCCACCGGGTGACCCAGTCGCCCTCGTTGCTGAACGCCGCGACCGAGGTGCCCGACGCATTGAGAGCGCCGACCGCCACCAGGAGCGGGTTGCCCGTGTTCGACCCGTCCGGGTTGAACGCCAACGCAGCCGGGACGAACGGGCGCGTCGTCGAGTCGTTGCCCGCCGCCGCCACGACGACGACACCGAGGTCGGTGAGCTTGCGGACGGCCTCAGCCAGCAGCAGGCCGGTCTGGTTGTCGGTGTGCTCGGGGTAGAAGCCCAGCGACACCGACACCACGTCGACCAAGCCCTCGGTCGTCTCCGTGTCGATCGCGTTCTGCACCCGCGCCCGCAGCCATTCCAGCGCGAGCAGCACCGAGGCGTCGGTCGTGATGCCGTCGGTGTGCAGGACGCGCAGCGACAGGATCCGCGCGTCCGGGCAGTTCTGGACGACGAGGCCCGCGACGAACGTGCCGTGGCCGGAGTGCGAGTCGGTGACGCCCAGCAGCGGCTGCAGCACGTCACGCTGGTCCTCGTAGGAGGCCAGGCTCGGCAGCACGCCGCCGGAGGCGTCGGTCAGGGTGGTCTCCAGGTCCGCGAGCAGCCCCTGGAACTCGGGCGAGACCTCGACGACCGGGTCGGAGGCGACGTCGCCGATGCGCAGCCACGGGTGGGTGCCGATGCCCGTGTCGAGCACCGCGACGACGGGACGCCTGCCCGAGGGCAGGCTGGTCGGGTCGCACGTGCGGTGCGGTTCCGGCATGAACAGCCGGACGGGGTTGCGGGTGCCGCTGGCGAGCGGGATGCCCGCGCCGCCGCCCTGGCCGACACCGCTGCCGTAGGGGACACCGCTGCCATAGGGGACACCGCTGCCATAGGGGACGCCACTGCCGTAGGGCACCCCGCTGCCGTAGGGCGTGCCGTGCATCTCCACGGACGCCGCGTGGGCGACGTGTTCGAGGCTGATTCCGGCGAGGTCGTCGTCGGAGAACTTGCGGCGAAGGTTCACGAGAACCGTCCAGGGATCCGGGGCACGGTCGGCGACCGCGTCCTCGCGCAGGCGCACCAGGACGGGGACCGCCATGCCGTCGTCGAACGTGCGCAGGGCCGCTTGCCAGCGGTCGGTCTCCGGCAGCAGCCGGACCAGTTCGACGCCGAGCGGCTGAAGGGCTTCGTTGAATCGAGCGAGCGCCTCGTCGTCACGCGCGATGCGCAGCGGGACGAGCAGGGTGTCGGCGCGGTAGATGGTCGTGTCGGGTTTGCGGTTGCCGCGGCTCGGTACCGCTGTGGACGGGTTGAGCGCGCGCGCTCGATGCCGGATCACCACGCCCGGCGGCAGGCCGACGACTTCCGACAGGCCTTCGCCCTCGTCGCCGCTTCCTCCGGACGCTTGGTCACCGCTCGGGCTCATGGTCGCCATGGATTAACTCCACCCCGATTGTCGTCTCGTCTTGTCACGGTCGGTACCTGAGATCAGCCCAACCTGCTCATCGTTAGTAGAGCAGGCGGGCAGTCATGAGATACGTCGATCGGCATAGTGCCTGCGTAACGGCTTTACCCGATCGTGCGACCGAAACTTGCCGATCACGCTGTGTCAGGACCCGCTTGCCCTAGTGGCCTAGCGGGTCGCGGAGATCATTCCGCTGCCGAGCACGATGTCGCCCGCCTCGTCCGGCCGGTAGAGGACCACGGCCTGCCCAGGCGCTACACCGCGCAGCTCCTCCGAGGGGCGGACGACCAGGTTTCCCTCGACGAAGTCGGCCGTCGCGGCCGAGGTGCCGCCGTGCGCGCGGACCTGAGCGACACAGTCGACCGGTCGGTCCAGGGCGACGCCGGAAGGCCAGATCGGCCGGTCGGCGATGATCTCGCGGACGGCGAGCTTCTCGATGGCGCCGACCCGGACTTTGCCGCTCACCGGTTCCAGCGCCAGCACGTAGCGCGGACGGCCGTCGACGGAGGGGGCGTCGATGCCCAGGCCGTGGCGCTGCCCCACGGTGAAGCCGTGGACGCCCGCGTGCACGCCGAGGACCGCGCCGGTTTCGTCGTCGACGAGTTGGCCGGGGCGTTCGCCGAGCTTGCCCGCGAGGAAGCCGCGGGTGTCGCCGTCGGGGATGAAGCAGATGTCGTAGCTGTCGGGCTTCTCGGCGACGGCGAGGCCGCGCTCGGTGGCCTCGACCCGCACGTCGGACTTGAGTGAGTCGCCCAGGGGGAACATGGCGTGGCTGAGCTGCTCGGCGGTCAGCGAGGCCAGCACGTAGGACTGGTCCTTGCCGAGGTCGGCGCTGCGGCGCAGTTCCGGGCGGCCGTCGACCTGGGCGAGCCGGGCGTAGTGGCCGGTGCAGACGGCGTCGAAGCCCAGCGCGATGGCCTTGTCCAGCAGCGCTTCGAACTTGATCCGCTCGTTGCACTTGAGGCACGGGTTGGGTGTGCGGCCCGCGGCGTACTCGGCGACGAAGTCCTCGACCACGTCCTCGGTGAACCGCTCGGCGAAGTCCCAGACGTAGAACGGGATCCCGAGCAGGTCGGCGACCCGGCGGGCGTCGTGGGCGTCCTCGACGGTGCAGCAGCCGCGCGAACCGGTGCGCAGGGTGCCGGGCTTGGCCGAGAGCGCCAGGTGCACGCCGACGACGTCGTGGCCCGCGGCGACCGCGCGCGCGGCGGCGACCGCGGAGTCGACGCCGCCACTCATTGCGGCTAGAACTCGCACTGCCTCACACCTCCGCCGCGGCTCGGGACTTGGCCCGCCGCATTCCGGCGAGACCCGCGCTGCGGGCTCGCTCGACCACCGGTCCGATGGCCTCGACCAGGGTGTCGACGTCATCGACGGTCGACGTGTGTCCCAGCGAGAAGCGCAGCGAGCCGCGGGCGATGGCGGGCTCGGCGCCCATCGCGAGCAGCACGTGGCTGGGCTGGGCGACACCCGCGGTGCAGGCCGAGCCGGTCGAGCACTCGATGCCCTTGGCGTCGAGCAGCATCAGCAGGCTGTCGCCTTCGCACCCGGGGAAGGAGAAGTGGGCGTTGCCGGGGAGCCGCGACGGACCATCGTCCACTGTGGACTCACCGGGGTCGCCGTTGAGGATGGCGTCGGGCAGCGCGGCACGGACGCGGGCGACCAGGTCGGCGCGCAGCACGGCCAGCCGGTCGGCGCGCTCGACCCGCTCGGCGGCGGCGACGCGGACGGCCTCGGCGAAGGCCGCTATCGCGGGTGCGTTGAGGGTGCCGGAGCGCACGTCGCGCTCCTGCCCGCCGCCGTGGGACACGGGGGCGCAGGGCACGTCGCGGCCCAGCAGCAGCGCGCCCACGCCGAACGGCCCGCCGAGCTTGTGGCCGGACACGGTCAGGGCGTTGGCGCCGCTCGCGGCGAAGTCGACCGGCAGGACGCCGACGGCCTGCACGGCGTCGGTGTGGAACGGGATGCCGTGCGCGGCGCAGGCGGCGGCCAGTTCGCGCACCGGGTTGACGGTGCCGACCTCGTTGTTGGCCCACATCACGCTGACGACCGAGACGGACTCCGGGTCCTCGGCGATCGCGGCCCGCAGGGTGTCCTCGTGGACCCGGCCGAACGCGTCGACCTCGAGGTGGACGACCTCGGCGCCGTCGTGCTCGGCGAGCCAGGTGGCGGCGTCGAGCACGGCGTGGTGTTCGACCGCGGAGACCAGCACCCGGGTGCGGGCCGGGTTCTTCGCCCGGCGGGCCCAGTGGATGCCCTTGACCGCGAGGTTGTCGCTCTCCGTGCCACCGGAGGTGAAGATCACCTCGGAGGGGCGGGCGCCCAGCGCCGCGGCGACGGTCTCGCGGGCCTCCTCGACGGCGCGTCGGGCCAGCCTGCCGGAGGTATGCAGCGAAGAGGCGTTGCCGTAGGTGGTCAACGCCCCGGTGAGGGCCTCGGCCACCGCGGGAAGGATGGGCGTGGTGGCCGCATGGTCGAGATAGGTCATCGCTCAACCAGAGTAGACCGACTCTCCGCACCCCTGTCACGAGATCCCGCCCACCGGCCGTTCCCATCACGGCTGTAGAGGACGAAACCCAGGGCGGCGACGCCCGCCATCACCAGGTTGAGCGGGAGGACCGCCGCGGTCGGGGCGGCCGCTGTGGCGAGCGACACGAGCAGGACGCCGCCGAACCCGACGCAGACCGCGGAGAACACCATGTCGGCGACCTGCAGCGCCGACGAGGTGAAACCGCGCTCCTGCTCGGAGGTCTGCTGCAGGGCGAGCACGTTGATCGCCGGGAAGGCCATCCCGATGCCCGCGCCGCTGACCACCCACATGACCGAGGCCAGCCAGTGCGGTCCCCAGGCGGGGGCGATGAACGCCGTCGACGCGAGCCCGACCGCGAGGATCGCGAAACCCCAGCGGATCAGCTTGGCGCGGGGGATGTCGGGCCGTCTGCCCTGCCAGTGCGAGGCCCCGGACCAGCCGAGCGCGCCGAGGGTGAGCGGGAGTCCGGCCATCGCGGGCGAGTAGCCGTGGACAGCGGTCAGGGTCAGCGGCAGGAACGCCTCGACGCCGAAGAACGAGCCGGCCAGGACGCCGCGTGCCAGCACGGTGCGGGGCAGGCCCTTGCGGCCGGTGAGGGTCCCGATGGGGAGCAGCGTGCGGAGGGCGGGCAGCAGCACGGCCAGCCCGCCGAGCCCGATCCACAGCGTCCCGAGGGACGGGTGCTGCGCCGCCCATGTCACCGCCGTGATCCCGACGGCCGCAGCGACGGCGGCGAGCGGCAGTCCACGTTTGCCCGGGGTGGCCGGTCGCGTCGGCTTCGGCAGCGCGCGCAGGGCCGGGACCAGCAGGATCGCGCCGAGGACGGCGAGCGGGGCCAGGCCGAGGAACACCCACCGCCACCCGAGCCGCTCGGTGGCGATACCGGCCGCAGTCGGGCCGATGATGGACGGGATCACCCAGGCCGCGGCGAGCAGCCCGAACGCGGCGGGCCGGTACTTCTCCGCGTAGATGAGGGCGACCAACACGTAGATCGCGGCGACCTCGGTGCCCAGGCCAAGGCCCTGCAGGGCGCGTCCGACCAGCAGTCCGGCCATGTCGCCCGCCGTTCCGGCGACGATCAGCCCCGCCAGGAACAGCGTCGGGCCGACCATCAGCGCCGGGCCCGGCCCGACCCGGTCGCAGAGCCGCCCCGAGAGGACGGTCGCCACGACGCTGGCGGCGAGGAAGGAGGTGAACGGCCAGGCGTAGAGGTGGCCGCCGTCGAGCTCGGCGAGCATCCGGGGCATCGCGGTGCTGACCCCGAGGTGTTCGAAGGCGGCGATGGTGATGAGCAGCAGGACGCCGACCGTGGTGGCCCGGTTCTCGGAGCTCCACAGGGATCCGCTGGGTGGTTCGGTGACCGTCACCCGGTCATGGTGCTACCTCCACCGCACCGGAGGTCCAGTCCTTTTCGTGAGATTTCCCGGGGAGGGCAACCTGGCACCCCACCCCGATCGTCACCATGGGTAGACCGGGGAGGGAGACCGTCGGGTGACCGATCGCGACAACGAGTTCGTCGACTACGTCAAAGCGCGCGGGGCGGCGCTGCGCCGCACAGCGTTCCTGCTGTGCGGCGACTGGCACCGGGCGGAGGACCTGGTGCAGAGCGCGCTGCTCAAGCTGTTCCGCGCCTGGCCCAAGATCCGCGCGGACGACGCGGTCGACGCGTACGCCCGCAAGATCCTGGTGCGCACGGCCATCGACGAGTCCCGGCGCCTGTGGCGCAAACGCGAATGGGGCGCCGACGACCTCCCCGAGGTGGCGGCCCCACACGAGGACCACGACGGCGCACTCGACGCCCGACGCGCGCTCGGCCGTCTCCCGGTCCGGCAGCGGGCGGCGGTGGTGCTGCGGTACTGGGAGGACCTGCCGGTCGAGGAAGTCGCACAGCTGCTCGGCTGCGCGGAGGGAACGGTGAAGAGCCAGTGCGCCAAGGGCCTGGCCTCACTACGGCGGATGCTCCGCGACGAGATGGTGTTGGAGGGACCGCGATGAACAGCTTCGCTGAAGGTGCGGAGACGGACCCGCGGGAACGCGACGACGTCCGTTCGGTGATCCACCGGGCGCTGGATGAGGAACCCGAGCTGGGCTTGGAGCCGCAGGAGATCCTGTCCCTGGCCCGACGCCGCCTGCGGACCCGACGTTATGCGGGGATCGGAGGCGTGGCCGCGGCAGTCGCCGGCGTGACCCTGGGGGCGACCCTGTTGACGGGACCGGTCGAGGCCCCGGGCATGGTCGGCCCGGCAGAAGTCGGCCGCGTCACCACGACAGCGCCATCGATACCGCCCACGACGCCCCCACCGACGACGGTGAGCCCGTCCCCGATGCCGCCGCCGAGCGCCACGACCAAGTCGACTGTCCGCGCACCCGAACCTCCCGCCTCCACAGCCGCCCGACGACCGACCAACCCACGTTCGGCGCCCGCCACCTCGGAAGCAGCGCCGGCGTCGGTCAGCCCGACCACCACTCGGCGGTAAACCGGGAACGACCGCGCATCACTGGAGTCCCAGCGGGCCCGACACAAGGGCTTGTTGGGATCTAGCAGCCACGCCCACCACCGCGAAGGTGCTGGACCGAACCCGACGGCCGGCCGGGATGCGCCATCCCAACCACCCCACCCCCAAACGTGACAGGCCAATCCCAACGGCCTGTTTGGGTGGAGTGGTTTCTTTGGGGGAGAAGAAAGACCCCTAAACTCGCGTGGTCGTGGGGCCGAAGGCTTCCCACCCGCTTTCCCACGACAGGGGTCTTTCTTCGTAGGGGCCCCAAAGAAACCACTCCACCCAAACAGGCACCCACCCGGGCAACCGCGGTTGCCGGTCGGCTGGTTTCGAGCAGAGCGGCAGTGACGATCAGATCCGCCGTCAGGTTGCCCGTTGTGTTCTGACCGACGAAACAACCACCGCGGCGAACCAACCTCCACCACCGACCGGTCTTCCTATGCGTACCCATTCCCGCTGTACCAACGCATAGGAGAAGCACATGCGTGCTGTCCGCGTTCTGCTCGTCGGCCTCGGAGTCGGCGCCGCGACCCTGTTCACCGTGTCCCCCGCGACGGCCGAGCAGGGCCAGCCCGCGCCGCCGTCGACCACGGTCAAGGCTCCGCAGCCCTCCGCCGCACCCTCGTCGGCCGTGGTCACCTCCAGCCCCACGCCGATCCCGACCACCGCGCCCGCTCGTCCGCGCCCCAAGGGCGGCGTGCAGACCGGTGGTGGCAGCCCGGAGGGTGACAACACCGGTCTGATGCTCGGTGGCGGCGCCGCCATCGTCGCCGGGTTTGGTGCCTTCGCGCTGCGCAGGCGCGCGGTGCGTGGGTCCAACTGATCGTCGTGAGCCGCATTCGTCATGGCCGCCGCGGGTTCGCGGCGGCCATGGTGGCGGTGGCACTCGTGTCCGGCTGTGCCGCGGCTGTATCCGCGCCACCAGTCATATCCAGCGCACCGCCGCCGGTTAGCCAAAGCACGGCAGCGACCCAAAGCACGACCACGGCCGCTCGAATCAAGCCGGTGTCGGTGGAGATCCCGAAGATCGGCGCGAAGTCCTCGCTGGTGCCGGTCGGGCTCACCGCCGACGGCGCGCTCGACGTGCCGCCGACCTCGCAGCCCCTGCAAGCCGCCTGGTACGAACTGGGGCCGACGCCGGGTGAGGTCGGGCCGTCGGTGGTGCTCGGGCACGTCGACGGCGACGGCAATCCGGGCATCTTCCACCAGCTCACCAAACTCACCCCGGGCGACGAGGTGCTGATCGCCCGCGAGGACGGCAGCACCGTGACCTTCGTCGTCCGCAGGCTGCAGCAGGTGGCGAAGGACGCCTTCCCCACCGAAGAGGTCTACGGCGACACCGCGGGCCCCGAGTTGCGGCTGATCACCTGCGGCGGCAGCTTCGACCGCGCCACAGGAAATTACCGCGACAACATCATCGCCTACGCCACCCCGAAATCAGGCTGACAGCGCCGGGTGCGGTCGGACCGGCCGCACCCGCCTGCGCTGCGCGGGCACCGTGACCCGGCCAAGTGCCGAGTTCACCGCGGCCTCGGTCAGCGCCGCGAGTTCGCGGCGGTCGGCCGCGCGGCCGGGGGCGATCTCGTCAAGCACCTGGACCTGCAGCACCAGACCCCGCAGCCGCGCCACCCGCAGCACCGAGTCGATGATCGTCTCGTCCCCGATGAACGACGGCGCGCTGGTCTCGCGGCCGTCGGCCATCAGGAACCGCAGCGCGATCGGGCGCACCGGCACCCCGCCGTCGATGGCCGCCTGGAACACCGCCGGCCGGAACCGGCCGACCCCCTGGCCGCACCACGTCGTCCCTTCCGGACACACGTAGACCAGCGACCCCGACCGCAGGGCGGCCGAAAGGGACTCCATCGTCGCGGGCAGCGTGCGAAGGTTTTCCCGGTGCAGGAACACGGTTCCCGCGGCGGCGACGATCCGGCCGAGGACCGGCCAGGAGCGGATGTCGAGCTTCGCCAACGCGCGCATCGGGCGGATCGCGTTCACCGCGGCGATGTCCAGCCAGGACACGTGGTTGGTCGCCACGAGGGCGCCGCGTCGCTGGTCGGCCCCGAGATCACCGGTGACGTCCAGCCGGACGCCGAAAGCCCGCAGCAGGCAACGGAAAATCGTCTTCGCGACCAGTTCCCGGCCCGCGCGGCCGATCACCGGCAGCAGCGGGACCGCGAGCGCGCTGCCCAGCAGCACCGCCGCGGCCCCGGCCAACCGGGCCACCACCCGGGCCCGGCCGACGGTCGGCTCGCCACCGGTCAGACAGGACGGGCCGCACGGCGACGTCGGCATCCAGGCGTGGGCCATCGCTACTCCCCCAGGAAGAACTTCAGGTACCGCTGGTCGATGTGCTCGAGGCCGAGCAGCACGAAGAAGTCGGCGACACCGAAGTCGGCGTCGTGCGCGGGCGGGCCGCACACCCAGGCGCCGAGGCGCAGGTAGCCCTTGAGCAGCGGCGGCATCACCGTCCGCGCGGGCGTGCGAACAGAGTCGACGTCCCAAGGGTTCAGCGGCTGGACCCGGTAGCTCTCGTCGGCGTAGTGCTTGGCGCGCACGGTGTTCCACACGCCCGCGGCGAGGGTGCCGCCGTCGTTCAGCGGGACCGACGCGCAGCCCGCGAGCCAGCTGCGGCCGGAGAGCAGCATGTACCGGGCGATGCCCGCCCACACCAGGCTCACCACGGCGCCGTTGCGGTGGTCGGCGTGCACACAGGACCGTCCGGTCTCGACCAGGCCGTCGCGCATCCCGGCGAGCGCGGAGAGGTCGAACTCGGTCTGCGAGTAGAGCCCGCCCGCCTCAGCGGCGCGTTCCGGGGGCAGCATCCGGTAGGTGCCGACGATCTCGCCAGTCGTGTCCTCGCGGACGATCAGGTGGTCGCAGAACTCGTCGAACCGGTCCACGTCGAGACCGGGCTCGGGGGTCCGCAGGGTCGCGCCCATCTCCTCGGCGAAGACCTGGTGGCGAAGTCGTTGCGCGGCACGCACTTCGGCCCCGTCGTGGGCCACCAGAAGCGAGTAGCGCGCGGTAGCGGTCTCTGGGGTGCTCACCAGCACGTGGGTCATATCTGTTTTCTACGGACCACTCGGCAACCGTGACTGGGCCATTCCCGTAACCGGTCGGTGGAAAGTCAGTGAATTGCCAGTGCCGGGGCAAAGAGTTCGGGGCGGCTCCCGAGTGGGAACCGCCCCGAATTCGATCTTGATTCAAACTCAGCCCTTGCGCTTGCCGACCTCTTCGGTCAGCTGCGGGGCCACGGCGAACAGGTCGCCGACGACACCGAAGTCGGCGATCTCGAAGATCGGCGCCTCGGCGTCCTTGTTGACCGCGATGATCGTCTTCGAGGTCTGCATGCCCGCGCGGTGCTGGATCGCGCCCGAGATGCCGAGCGCGACGTACAGCTGCGGGGAGACCGTCTTACCGGTCTGCCCGACCTGGAACTGCGGCGGGTAGTAGCCCGAGTCGACCGCGGCGCGCGAGGCGCCGACAGCCGCGCCGAACGCGTCCGCCAGCTTCTCCACGACCTCGAACTGCTCGGCCGAACCGACACCGCGACCACCGGAGACGACAACCGACGCCTCGGTGAGCTCGGGGCGGTCGCCGCCGACGATCGGCTCCTGGCCGGTGATGCGGGCGGACTTGGCCGCGTCGGCCGCGGGAACGTCCACGGCCTCCTCGGCCGCGGCGCCCTGCGCCTGCTCGGCCTCGAGGCCACCGGGACGCACCGAGACGATCGGCGTGCCCTTGTTGGACTTCGACTTGACCACGAACGCGCCACCGAAGATGGACTGCACGGCGACAACGTCACCGGCGGAGCCCTCGATGCCGATGGCGTCGACCAGCAGACCGGAACCCGTGCGGGCGGCCAACCGACCGGCGATCTCCTTGCCGTCGGCCGTGGCGGCGACGAGGACGGCCGCGGGGGCCGTCTTCTCCACCAGGGCCGCGAGCACGTCGACCTTCGGGGTGACCAGGTAGCCGGTGGCGTCGTCGGACTCGGCGACGTAGACCTTCGCCGCGCCGTAGGCCGCCAGGGACTCCTTGAGCTTGGCCGCCGTGCCGGGCGAGCCCACCACTACGGCCGACGGCTCGCCGATCTGGCGGGCCGCGGTCAGCAGCTCGAAGGTGACCTTCTTGATCTCGCCGTCGACGTGGTCGACGAGGACCAGAACTTCGGACATGGGGTTTCCTCCTTCGCTGCTTGTCAGATGAGCTTCTGGGCGATGAGGTACTCGGCGATCTTCACGCCGCCGTCACCCTCGTCGGAGACCCGCTGGCCCGCCGCGCGCGGGGGCTTCGGGGCCGCCTCGAGCACGGAGGACGAGGCGTTGGCCAGGCCCACCTCGCCCGCGTCGATGCCGAGGTCGGCGACGGTGAGCGTCTCGACCGGCTTCTTCTTCGCGGCCATGATGCCCTTGAACGACGGGTAACGCGGCTCGTTGATCTTCTCGCCGACGCTGACCACGGCGGGCAGGGAGGCCTCGAGGTGCGTGATGCCCTCGTCGGTCTCGCGCTCGACCTTGATCGACGTGCCCTCGATGGTGACCTTGCGGGCGTGGGTGAGCTGCGGGTAGCCCAGCAGCTCGGCGAGGATCGCCGGGACGGCGCCGGAGCGGCCGTCCGTGGCCTCGTTTCCGGCGATGACGAGGTCGACGCCGTCGACCTTGCCGATCGCGGCGGCGATGACCTTGGAGGTCTGCAAGACGCACGAGCCGTGCAGAGCCGGGTCCGAGACGTGCACGGCCTTGTCCGCACCCATGGAGAGGGCCTTGCGGATGGCTTCGGTCGCACGGTCGGGGCCGACGCTGAGCACGGTGACCTCGCCGCCCTGCGCCTCCTTGATCAGCAGCGCTTCCTCGACGGCGCGCTCGTTGATCTCGTCGAGCACCGCGTCGGCGGACTCACGATCCAGCGTGTGGTCGGAGTCGGAGAGCTTGCGCTCCGAGTAGGTGTCTGGCACCTGCTTGACCAGGACAACGATGTTTGGCATGGGTCTTCTTCGACCTCCTGGGTACGAGCACCGTGTGTTCGCCGCCGACCGGCAGCGCGCCGCCTTGAATTCTCGTGCGGTTCGGCTGACCTTGCCATGCGGGTCGGCCGCTTGACACGGTGGCCTTGACCACGCCGATGTTACTCGCCAGTAGCTGAGGTGCAAGGCGCAACCCTCGTGTCAGCGCCGTGACAGTGCTCACCACGCGGCCCGCCCGACGGTGATTGCGCTGGTCCGAACGGGTTATTGTCCTAGGAATGAGGGTCGCCGTGATCACGGACTCCACCGCCTGCCTGCCCGCCGACATGGCCGCGCAGTGGCGGCTGACTGTCATTCCGGTACAAATCCGCATCGACGGCCACCTCGATCTTGAGTCCCGGGTCCCCCGAAAGATGCTGATCGACGCGCTGCGGTCGGGCCGTGACGTGTCGACCGAGCCGCCGGACCCGGCGGCGCTGTTCTGGGCCTACCAGGCAGCCGCGGCGGACGGGTGCGACGCGATCGTGTCCGTCCACCTCTCCAGCAGTCTGTCCCAGACCTACGCGCACGCGAAGGAAGCCGCCGAGCGCGCGTCCATCCCCGTGCACGTCGTGGACTCTCGGACCACGGGAATGTCCCTTGGGTACGCGGCGACGACCGCCGCCCGGGTCGCGGCGGCCGGTGGCGATCCCGCCCGGATCATCGACGCGCTCAGCCGCAGGCTCGCCGACTGCTCCGAACTGCTCTATGTGGACACCCTGGAGTACCTGCGCCGCGGCGGGCGCATCGGCGCGACCGCGAGCCTGATCGGCACCGCGCTGTCGCTCAAGCCGCTATTGGCCATGAAGGACGGTGAGGTCGCCCCGCTGGACAAGGTCCTCGGCGGCAACCGCGCGGTGCGCAAGCTCATCGACCTGGCGGTCCGCCGGATCGACGGCCGGGCCGTCGACCTGGCCGTGGGGCATGTCGGCGCGCCCGAGCAGGCTCACGCGATGCTCGACACCTTGCTGCCGCGCGTTCCCCAGGCGCGGCAGTCGGTGATCATCGAGGGCAGTTCCGCCCTGGCGGTCCACTTGGGCCCCGGCGCGCTGAACATCTCCATCTCGCCCGTATAGGTCCGTCAGGCAGGAACTGGGTCCACAAAACATGAAGACCACCTTCCGGGGGAAAGGTGGTCTTCATGTTCGTGATGAACAGGGCGCGCTGTCATCACGCACGCGCGGCGACGTGGGGGTCAGGCCGTCGCGGGAAGCCATTTCGCACGGCCGGGCGCGGTGGGCACCCAGCAGCCCGCGGCCGAGGTCTCGGCGCGGTGGCGCGCGAAGGCGCCGGGCGTGCGGTCGTCGGGCAGGGCGAGCAGGTCACGCAGGATGTCGGTGGCCCAGCCCGCGCGCTGCCAGAGCACCTCGGTCGGGTTGAGCACGTCCGCGGCGTCGGCGGGCAGCCGGGAGGCGATCGCGTCGTCCTCGGCGTGCAGCCGGATGACGTCGATGACGTTGTGGTGGGCGCGCACACCGACGACGGCGGCGATCTCACCGCGGGCGTCGCGCGGGTGCAGGAAGTCGAAGCCGCGGGCGACGAGCCTGCGCAGGTAGGTCTCGGCGGTCGGCATCCGCAGGACGCCGCCGCGCAGGGCGCTGGTGAAGGAGCGGATGACCTGCCCGGAGAACACCAGGGCCGGGCCGTCGGGGCTCTTGGAGTCACGGATGGCGGTGCGCCCGTCGGAGACCGGCGAGACCTCCACACAGTTGCCGACCGCGCCACTCCGGCTGCCCTTGCGCCAGTCGGCGCCGGTCACCAGTGCTGCTGACATTCCGTTGCGAATCACGGTCATCGCGACCCCGCCTCCCGACGTCATCCTCACGTTGCAGATGCACGTGCATTTGAACGTGACGACGGTAACACGATCACCCGCCGGCGCAAATGCACGTGCATCTGCCGGAGTCGTTCGGCGGTCGGATTTCAGCGGCGAGCGGTCAGGCCGCTTCGCCCGGTCAGATCTCGGCGCGTCGCTTGATCAGCGTCTGCCGGGTCTGGTTCGGCGTCTCGGCGTCGACGGCCAGCCGGTCGATCACCCGGCTGTAGGTCTCGATCTCCTCGCGACGGTCCAGGTAGACAGCGCCGCCGAGGTGTTCGATGTAGACCAGGTCGGGCAGCTCCGGCTCGGTGAACCGCAACATCGTGAACGAGCTCTCCGCGGCGTAGCCGGACAGCGCGTAGGGCACGACCTGCAGGCTGATGTTGGGCAGCCGGGTGACTTCGAGCAGGTGGTCGATCTGGTCGCGCAGCACCCGCGGCCCGCCGATGGGCCGGTGCAGCACGGACTCGTCGATGACCGCCCACAGCTTCGGCGCGTCGGTGCGGTGGAGCACCTTCTGCCGGGACAGACGCAGGGCGACCCGGCGCTCGGTCTCGTCGGTGCTCAGCTCGGGGCGGCCGTGGCTGGCCAGCACCCGGGTGTACTCCTCGGTCTGCAGCAGACCGGGGACGAACTGCAGTTCGCAGGTCTGGATACGCGAAGCCGACTCCTCCAGGCCCACGTAGTCGGTGAACCACGTCGGCATCAGGTCGCTGTAGCGGTGCCACCAGCCGGGCTCGTTCGACTGCCGGACCAAGGAGAGGAACTGCTCGCGTTCCTCCTTGTCGGTGACGCCGTACATGGACAGCAGGTCCTCGACGTCGCGCTCCTTGAAGCCGACGCGGCCCAGTTCCATCCGGCTGATCTTCGACTCGGATCCGCGGATGTGGTAGCCGGCCTTGCCCCGGGTGATCTCGGCTTTCTCGCGGAGTTTGCGGAGCTGGGAGCCCAGCACGATCCTGCGCGCGGTCGGGCCACCGCTGAGCCCACCGTCGTTGCGGCCGTCGGCCACGCTCCGTCCCTTCCCGACTCGACACTCTCCGCCGGAATGCGATCCCTACCTGGCCGCACTCTTGCCAACACCCCTATGGTGAGGTTACCCCTCAACTCCGCACCGTCCATGATCCACGACGCTCTGTGAGGAAAGCATGTCCACCGACGCCCAGCAGACCGAACGTGATGTGCCTGTCTACATCGACACCAGCAAGGCAAGCATCGCGAGAGTCTACGACGCGTTCCTCAATGGCAAGGACAACTACGAGATCGACCGCGAGGTGTTCCGCCGGGTGAAGGCGGTCGCCCCCGAAGCGGCGCAGCTCGCGTACGACAACCGCGCCTTCCTGATCCGCGCGACCCGGTTCATCGCGAACCAGACCGGGATCAAGCAGTACCTCGACCTCGGCTCCGGCCTGCCGACCGCGGAGAACACCCACCAGGTGGCCCAGCGGATCGAGCCCGACTCGGTAGTCGTCTACGTCGACAACGACCCGGTGGTGCTGGCCCACGGCCGCGCGCTGCTCGAGGAGAACGACCAGACGCACTTCATCGCCGAGGACATCTTCGAGCCGGAGCGGATCCTCGAGAACGAGACGGTGCGCGGCCACCTCAACTTCGACGAGCCGATCGCCCTGTTCCAGATGGGCACGATCCACCACTACGACGGCGAGCGGTCTCCCGCCGACATCATGAAGGCCTACATCGACGCGCTGCCCTCGGGCTCGTTCGTCGGCATCAGCCACTTCCTCGACCCGCAGACCACCGAGCACAGCGCGCTCGCGCGGCGCATGGAGGACGTGTTCATCCACAGCCCCATGGGCACGGGTGTGTTCCGCACGCAGAAGGAGATCGAGGGCATGTTCCCGGGCCTGGAGATGGTCCACCCGGGGGTCTCCCTGTGCGCGACCTGGTGGCCGGACGGTCCGCAGATCAAGCCGCTCGACCAGGTCCAGTACTGCATCGCGGGCGGCATCGGCCGCAAGCCCTGATCCGTACTGGCTGGTAGGCCATCGGCTACCGTGCCGGGGTGTCCACCGATCCCGTAGCCACGGCCGAATCGCTCCCGCTGACCGGTGAGCGCACGGTCCCGGGCATCCCCCAGGAGAACTATTGGTTCCGGCGCCACGAGGTCGCGTATCTCGACCTCGCGGCGCACTGCGCGGACGCCGTGGTGCTGGAGGCGGGCTGCGGTGAGGGCTATGGCGCCGACCTGCTCGCGGGTCGCGCCCGGCTGGTCGTGGGGCTCGACTACGACCAGCTGACGGCCGCGCACGTGGCCAAGGCGTACCCGTCGGTGCGCACGCTTCGGGGCAACCTCGCGGCGCTGCCGCTGCGGTCGGAGTCGGTGGACGTGGTGGCGAACCTGCAGGTCATCGAGCACCTGTGGGACCAGGAAGGCTTCCTGCGCGAGTGCCGCCGGGTGTTGCGCCCCGGCGGCAGGCTGCTGATCACCACGCCGAACCGGATCACCTTCTCCCCCGGTCGCGACACCCCGCTCAACCCGTTCCACACCCGCGAGCTCTCGGGCGCCGAGATGGCGGACCTGCTGGTCGACGCCGGTTTCGAGGTCGAGTTCCTCGGCGGCGTGCACCACGGGCCACGGCTGCGTGAGCTGGACGCGGCCCTGGGCGGGTCGATCATCGACGCGCAGATCGAGGTGGCGGTGTCGGGTCAGCCGTGGTCCGACGAGCTGATGGCCGCGGTGACGTCCGTGCGCGCGGAGGACTTCGAGATCACCACCGAGGACATCGACGCCAGCCTCGATTTGGTCGGGATCGCGCGCGCATGAGCAAAGAGCCGATAGGCAGCTTCGCCCTTGTTCTGCACAGCCACCTGCCCTGGCTGCCCCACCACGGCACGTGGCCGGTCGGCGAGGAGTGGCTCTACCAGGCGTGGGCCCACTCGTACCTGCCGATCGTGGACCTGGCCCGGCGCTTCGCCGCCGAGGGCAAGCGCGACATGTTCACCCTGGGGATCACCCCGGTGCTGGCCGCGCAGCTCGACGATCCGTACTCACTGCGCGGGGTGCACGACTGGCTGGGCAACTGGAACCTGCGGGCGCAGTACGCGGGTGTCCGCTGGCAGGCGGCGGACCCGCTGCTGCGCGAGGTCGCCGCGGCCGAGTTCCGCGCGTCCGCGGCGGCGCTGACGGAGTTCGAGACGCACTGGAGTAGCGGGTTCTCGCCCATTTTGCGGACCCTCGTCGGCAGTGGCGTGATCGAGCTGATCGGCGGTCCGGCGACGCATCCCTTCCAGCCGCTGCTCGACCCGCGGCTGCGCGCGTTCGCGCTGCGCACGGGGTTGGACGACACCGAGGCGCGGATCGGGCACCGGCCCGAGGGGATCTGGGCGCCGGAGTGCGGTTACGCGCCGGGCATGGAGACGGGGTACGCGGCGGCGGGCGTGCGGCGATTCCTGGTCGACGGTCCGGCGCTGCACGGCGACACGTCGGCGGCGCGCACGGTGGGCGACTCCGACGTCGTGTGCTTCGGGCGCGACCTGGAGGTCACCTACCGGGTCTGGTCGCCCAAGGCGAGCTACCCGGGCGACCCGGCGTACCGCGACTTCCACACCTACGACCACCCGTCGGGCCTGAAGCCGTCGCGGGTGACCGGGCGCAACGTCGACCCCGAGCACAAGCGGCCGTACGAGCCCGCGCTGGCCGCCCAGGCCATCGAGCGGCACGTGACCGACTTCGTCGACACCGTCGTGCGCAGGCTGACGGACCTGCGTGAGCAGCATGGCAAGCCGGGGCTGGTGGTGTCCGCGTACGACACGGAGCTCTACGGGCACTGGTGGCACGAGGGCCCGGTCTGGCTGGAGAAGGTGCTGCGGGCGCTGCCCGAGGCCGGGGTTCGCGTGACGTCGCTGCGCGGTGCCCTGGAGGCCGGGCACCTCGGCGGTCGGGTTGACCTGCCCGCGTCGTCGTGGGGTTCGGGCAAGGACTGGCGGGTGTGGGACGGCGAGCAGGTCGCCGACCTGGTGCACGCGGGCGCCGAACTGCAGCGCGACCTGCTCGACCTCGTCGACAGGCATCCGGTTGATGACCGCGACCCGGTCATGGACCAGGTGCTGCGTGAGGCCCTCTTGGCCCTGTCCAGCGACTGGGCGTTCATGGTCACCAAGGACTCCGCGGCCGATTACGCTCGGCGGCGGGCCAAGGTGCACGGCGAGCGCTACGCGGAGTTGGCGAGCCTGGTTCGCGCGGGCGCGCGCGACCGCGCGTCACAGCGGGCCGCCGAGCTCGTCTCGGAGGACGGGCCCTTCGCCGGACTCGATGCACGACGGTTGGGTACTGACGAGTAGGGTTCGAGACCCGAAAGCGAGGATTCGCTCGATGCGCGTGCTGATGCTGTCCTGGGAGTACCCCCCTGTCGTTGTCGGGGGGCTCGGCAGGCATGTGCACGCGATCGCCCGACACCTCAGCGACCAGGGCCATGAGGTCGTCGTGCTGTGCAGGCACGAGGCGGGCACCGACGCCGCGACCCACCCGACCGAGGACGACGTCCACGACGGTGTGCGGGTCATCCGGGTCGCCGAGGACCCCACGCACCTGGTGTTCGAGAAGGACCTGGTCGCCTGGACCCTGGCCATGGGCCACGCGATGATCCGCGCGGGCCTGTCCCTGCTCGACGGCTGGCGCCCCGACGTGGTGCACGCGCACGACTGGCTCGTCACCCACCCGGCCATCGCCCTGGCCGAACAGGCGAAGGCACCGCTGGTCTCGACCGTGCACGCCACGGAGGCGGGCAGGCACAGCGGCTGGCTGTCCCAGCCACTCAACCAGCAGATTCACTCGGTCGAGTGGTGGCTGGCCAACCGCTCGGACGCCCTGATCACGTGCTCGTCGGCCATGCGGGCGGAGGTGTCGCACCTGTTCGAGGTCGACCCGGAGACGATCACGGTCATCCACAACGGCATCGAGCCGCGCAGCTGGCGCGTGCCCCCCGCAGCCATCCGCGAGGCGCGGGTCTCGCACAGTCCCGCTGGCGCTCCGCTGCTGCTGTTCTTCGGCAGGCTGGAGTGGGAGAAGGGTGTGCAGGACCTGATCGGCGCGCTGCCCCGGATTCGGCGGACCCACCCGGGCACGCGCCTGGTGGTGGCCGGCCGCGGCACTTACGCGAAGCAACTGGAAGAACTGGCCCGCAAACTCCGCGTCCGGCGCGCGATCGACTTCGCCGGGCATATGTCGGACCGGGAACTGGGCGCGACCTTGGCGGCGGCCGATGCGGTGGTCCTGCCCAGCCGGTATGAGCCCTTTGGAATCGTGGCGTTGGAGGCTGCGGCGGCTGGGGCTTCCTTGGTGTCGTCGACGGCCGGTGGGCTGGGTGAGGTCGTGGTCGACGGCGAGACCGGCCTGTCCTTCACCCCCGGCGACATGGACGGCATCGCGACGGCGGTTCGCAAGGTCTTGGACGATCCCGCGAGTGCCAGGCGACGGGCCAAAATGGCCAAGGCGCGCTTGGCGGTCGACTTCGACTGGAACCGAATCGCCGAGCAGACGGCTTCGGTTTATGCGCGCGCTGAGGCGGCACCCGCAACCCAACTGGGCAGGCCAAAGATCGCCAGCGGCAACGCTTTCATCATCTGATCCCCGCACAAACGCAACGGGCCGAACCCAACGGCCTGTTTGGGTGGTTCGCCTTGATTTGGGGTGAAATGGGCCTAAACTTTCGGCGCGGGTGGGCTTCACCTCCCCACCCTCTTTGCCCGCGCAGGCCCATTTCTGGGGGTCCCCAAATCAAGGCGAACCACCCAAACAGGCACCCAGCGGCCTAGCCCTCCAAAGACTTCTGCAATGCCTTGCGTGCCTTGCGATCCATGTCCTCGACCGCCGCACGACGAGCAGCGTCGGCCTCATAAGCGGTGAGCCGGCTCTTGACCACCTTCGCAGGCATCCCGGCAGCGATCGCGTAATCCGGGATCTCCCCACGAACCACCGCGTGCGCCCCGATCACGCAACCCCGCCCGATCCGAGTGCCCTTGGTGACCGTGACCTTCGTACAGATCCACGTGTCCGGCCCAATTCGCACCGGGGACTTCACGATGCCCTGGTCTTTGATCGGCTGGTGGATATCGGACGTCACGTGGTCGAAGTCGCAGATGTAGACCCAGTCGGCCACCAACGCGGCCTCGCCGAACTCGACGTCCAGATAGCAGTTCACGACGTTCTGCCTGCCGAACACGACCTTGTCGCCGATGCGCATCGAGCCCTCGTGACACCGGATCGCGTTGCCATCCCCAATATGGACCCAGCGCCCGATCTCCAGTCGCCCGAAGCCGGGGCGGGCGTGGATCTCGACGTCCTTGCCGAGGAACACCATGCCGCGCAGGACGACATGCGGGTTGGCCAGGCGGAACTTCAGCAGGCGGTAGTACCGGACCAGGTACCAGGGGGTGTACGCCCGGTTGCGCAGCACCCAGCGCAGGGAATCCCTGGTCAGGAAGCGTGCCTGGGCGGGGTCGCGGTGCGCGCGCGACCAGAATCGCAGCCGATCGGACACGGGCGAGCCCCACATGGACGTCATGGGCGAAAACGTTAACCCAGCGGTAGGTGCGCGGTGGCAAGGTGGTCGTATGCCTCGCCTGATCATCGACACGGACCCCGGCGTCGACGACGCCTTCGCCCTCTGTCTCGCCGCCCGCTCACCCGAGGTGGAGCTGCTGGCGGTGACCACCGTGTTCGGCAACGTCAGCCTGGAATCGACGACCCGCAACGCGCTGCGGCTGATGGCCCTGTGCGGGCGTGAGGACGTCCCGGTGGCGGCCGGGGCCGCTCGCCCGCTGGTGCATCCGCAGGCGGCTGAGGGCAAGGCGGCGCACGGTGAGGATGGGCTGTCGGGTGGGGCGGACCTGCTGCCCGCGCGCACACGGGGTCTGGAGCCGGTCGGCGCCGTCGAGTTGATGGCCCGGGTGCTGCGGGCCTCGCCGACACCGGTGACGATCGTGCCGATCGGGCCGCTGACGAACATCGCGCTGCTGCTGGCCACCCACCCGGAACTCGCTCCCCGCATCGAGCGGCTGGTCATCATGGGCGGCGGGCTGGCCGGTGGGAACGCGACGTCGGCCGCCGAGTTCAACATCTGGTCGGACCCGGAGGCCGCGCGGCGGGTGTTGGTGGAGGAGTCCGTCCCCACCGTCCTCGTGCCGATGGACCTGACGTACCGGTGCCGGGTCGACGCCGACTGGCTGGACCGACTGGCCGCCACCGGCCCCCTCGGCGCGACCCTGACGGCGCTGACCGGCTCCTACCGCGCGCACTACAGCGCCCTGATGAACTTCGACGGCATGGTGATCCACGACGCCGTCGCGGTGGCCGAGGCGATCAGTCCGGGGATTCTCAAGACCGAGCGACTTCCCGTGCGCGTCGAGACGGCGTTCGGACCGGCGCGTGGTGCGACGCTCGCCGACCGGCGGCTGACTCAGTACAACGACACCACCGAGGCCCGGACGATCGATATCGCGACCGACACCGAACTCGACGGGCTGCGGGAGTTCATCCTGCGGGGTCTGTCCTGACCGCTTCGCACACGATCGCGACCGGCGAACGGCCGACGCGAGTCAGCACCACGGACGCCTCGTCCGGGCCCTTGAGCTTCAGCCTGGGCCGCAGCGCGTTCGGGTCGATGTCCAGGCCCCGCACCAGGATTTCCAGCCTGCCGATGCCGCGTTTCGCCAGAGTGGTGCGGAGGGTCTTCTCGGTGTACTTGCCGTGTTCGAGCACGCGGAACGCGCGGATGCCCGGCGGGGGAACGGGTCCGGTGAGGTAGGCGATCCGTTCGTCGAGCTGGCTCAGGCCGTGCGCGGCGGCGTAATGACGGACCAGGCCTGCCCGGACGACGGCGCCGTCGGGGTCGATGATCCACTCACCGACGTCGGTCACCGGGCAGTCGTCGTCGTGGCGATCGGTGACTGTCCACTCCGAACCGTCGGAGCGCAGGACGGTGGCTCGCCGACGCGCTTCCGTGGCCAGGCCACCGGTCCAGAGGCACGCCTCACGCACGGCACCATCGAGGGAGACGACTTCGACCTCGTCCGCCCAGGGCACATCGTCGAAGTCGATGCCGGGGGCGCATTTCACCGCCAGGTCTCGGCCCCGGTACGTCTCGGCGAGGGCGCCCAGCGGCGGTGCGAAGTCCTCCGGGCGCCAGCGGCGTCTGCCGGAGGAGTCCCGCCGGCCCGGGTCGGCCAGGACCGCCATCTCGCGAGTGATCGGCACGAGCGCGTCGGCCTGAGCCAGGATCACGTTGGGGCGCTTGAGGTTGTGCCGGGCCATGGCCAGCCGCACCGGGTCGAGGTCCGAGCCGACACAGCGGGCGGCCACCTCGGACACCGCCGCGAGGTCGACACCGACCGAGCAGGTCACGTCCTGGACGTCGCGACCTTCCAATCTGCGCGCGCGGTGTCGGGCGACGGGGGTCGGGGTTGCCTGCTGCAGCGCGGCGTCGGTGAACAGCCAGTCGGCCGGGTTGTCCACTTTGGACACGGCTTTGCGCCGAAGCAGCACGGTTTCGAGCAACGCGGGGGCACGGTCTCCGGCCAACACACGCGCTTTGGCCACGTCGGCCAGATAGGTCGCAGGGGTCAGCGGCAGCCGATCGATCTCGGCCGCCGCCGCCGCTCCGTCCGGCGACCGCAGGAACGCTACGTCGCCGAGGGTGAATCCGTAGCCCACTCAGTTCGGCTTGCGGCCGCTGATGAGCACGTTGTAGAACAGCTCGCGCGGCAGGACCTTGCGCAGCACGCGCTCGTCGAGCCAGGACAGGCGCTGCCAGGTCTTGAAGGCGAACATGCCCCAGCCGAAGCCGAGCTTCTCGCGCGGCACCGCGGCCTCGAAGGTGCGCACCGGCCAGCCGAACAGGGCCGCGGCGAACTCCTCGGTGACCGCACGGACCTCGACCATCCCTGCGGCACGCGCCTGGGTTTCCAGTTCCGCCGGGTCGAAGGTGTGGATGTCGACCACGGCCTCCAGCGCGGCGGCGCGGGAGGACTCGTCGAGTTCCTCCTGCGGCCTGCGCCACGAACTCAGCGCGCCCAGTTTGGTGACGTTGGTGGTCAGCCACCAGGTCGCCTGGCCCAGCTTGCGGGCGTAGCGGTCGCCGATCTTGGTCGGCTCACCGGCGAAGACGAACCGGCCGCCCGGCTTGAGCACCCGCTGGATCTCGCGGAACGCCGCCGGGATGTCGGGGATGTGGTGCAGCACGGCGTGACCGATGACCAGGTCGAAGCTGTTGTCCTCATACGGGATGCGCTCGGCATCGGCGACCCGGCCGTCGACGTCGAGGCCCAGGCTCTTCGCGTTGCGCAGCGCCACCTCGACCATGCCGGGCGAGAGGTCGGTGACCGACCCCTTCTTGATCACGCCGCCCTGCATCAGGTTCAGCAGGAAGAAGCCGGTGCCGCTGCCCAGCTCCATCGCCGTCTCGTACGGCCATTCCTTGTCGCCCGCGACGGCCTTGAACCGGCCCGTGGCGTAGTCGATGCAGCGCTCGTCGTACGAGATCGACCACTTCTCGTCGTAGGAGCCGGCTTCCCAGTCGTGGTACAGCACGTTCGCGAGCTTCGGGTCGAGGAACGCGGCCTCGACCTGCTCGGCGGTGGCGTGCGGGTTGGGCGTCGGGTCAGCGGCCATGGAACTCCGCCTTTCCGGGCCCGTTCTCGATGAACGACTTCAGGCCCGTGTCGCGGTCCTCGGTCGCGAACAGCGCCGCGAAGAGGTTGGTCTCGAGCTTGAGGCCGCTGGCGAGGTCGTTGTCCAGGCCGCCGTCGATCGCGGCCTTCGCGGCGGCGAGCGCGCGGGAGGCGCCACTCGTGAACTGGCCCGCCCAGCGCTTGGCGGCCTCGTAGACGTCGTCGGGGGCGACGACCTCGTCGACCATGCCGAGGGTGAGCGCCTCCTCGGCCTTGACGAAGCGGCCGGTGTAGACGAGGTCCTTGGTCTTGCTCGGGCCGATCAGCCGGGCCAGCCGCTGGGTGCCGCCCGCGCCGGGGATGATGCCGAGCAGGATCTCCGGCTGGCCGACCTTGGCGTTGTCGCCGGCGATGCGGCGGTCGCAGCACAGGGCCAGCTCGAAGCCGCCGCCGAGGGCGAATCCGGTGATGGCCGCGACGGTCGGCTTGGGCAGCTCGGCGATCGCGGTGAGCGAGCCGGTCAGCTCGGGGGCGTAGTCGGCGATGTCGGTGTACGACATCTCCGCGAACTCCTTGACGTCCGCGCCCGCGGCGAACACCTTCGGGCCGCCGTAGACGATGACCGCCTTGACGTCGTCGCGCTCACGGGCCTCCTGCGCGACCTCGCGCAGCTCAGCCTGGAGCTGGCGGTTGATGGCGTTCATCGGCGGCCGGTCGAGCCGGATGGTCCCGATGCCGTCCTCGACCTCAAGCCGAACGAACTCACCCACGGCGATGTCCTCCTACCGGTCCGATACCACGTCGTCGAAGGTTACCTGTCAGTACGAAAGTCAGCTGCGGCGGCGGGCGAAGTACCGGTCGCCGGAGCGCTCCAGTTCGAGTTCCTGGCCGAACGCGGCGGACAGGTTCTCGCTGGTCAGCACGTCCTCGATCAAGCCCTGGGCGACCACGCCGCCCGCCGAGAGCAGCAGCAGGTGGGTGAATCCGGGCGGGATCTCCTCGACGTGGTGGGTGACCAGCACGGTCGCCGGGGCGTCGGGGTCCATCGCGAGTTCCGAGAGGCGCGCGACCAGGTCTTCGCGGCCGCCGAGGTCGAGGCCCGCGGCGGGCTCGTCGAGGAGCAGCAGCTCGGGGTCGGTCATCAGGGCGCGGGCGATCATGGCGCGCTTGCGCTCGCCCTCGGACAGGGTGCCGAAGGTGCGGTCGGCCAGGTGGGCGATGCCCATGGCCTTGAGCAGCTCACCCGCGCGGCCGGTGTCGAGCTGGTCGTACTCCTCGCGCCAGCGGCCGAGGACGGCGTACCCGGCGCTGACCACGACGTCGAGCACCTTCTCCTCGGCGGGCACGCGGCCGGCGAGCGCGGCGGAACAGAAGCCGATGCGGGTGCGCAGCTCGAAGACGTCGACCTTGCCCAGTCGCTCACCCAGGACGTGCACGGCGCCGGTGGTCGGGTGCAGCTCGGCGCCGGCCATCCGCAGGAGCGTGGTCTTGCCCGCGCCGTTGCTGCCGAGGATCACCCAGCGCTCATCGAGCTCGACGTTCCAGTTCACCCCTTTGAGGAGTTCCGTGCTGCCGCGACGGACGCCGACGTCCGTCATGTGCACAACCAGGTCGTCGGGAGCGGTGCTGACGTCAGTGTGCGGGGTCACGGCGGCCATTCTGCCTTTGCCGCGACACGGCCGGGGCTCTCGGGGTCACCAGTTGTCGGGCCCTTGGGCCAGGATGGAGGTGTGACCCACTCCGAGCCACGTCTGCTGCCCGGCCATCCCTACCCGCTCGGCGCGCACCCGGAGGCGGGTGGGGTGCGCTTCTCCGTCGCGTCGTCGATCGCCGACGCGGTCGAGTTGTGCCTGATCAACGAGGGTGGCGTCGAGCGGCGCATCGAACTGGCGGAGCGCACGTTCGGGGTCTGGCACGGGACCGTCCCGGGGGTCACGCCCGGGCAGCGGTACGGCTACCGGGTGCACGGGCCGTATGAGCCTGCCCGGGGTCTGCGGTGCAATCCGGCCAAGCTCCTCGTCGACCCGTACGCGCGCCGGATCACCGGCACGATCACCGACCTCGGCGCCACCCGCGGCTACCGGGGCGACCCAATGACCGGGCCGCCGTCGCGGATCGACTCGCTCGGCTCCGTCCCCCTATCGGTGGTCACCTCACTGGGCGGTCCCGACACCGGCCGGCGGCCGGACGTGCCGTTCGAGGAGACGGTGATCTACGAACTGCACGTGCGCGGGTTCACCAAGCTGCACCCGGACCTGCCGAAGGAGCAGCGCGGCACGTACCTGGGGCTGGCGCACCCGGCGGTGATCGAGTACCTGCTGCGGCTGGGCGTGACGGCGGTCGAGTTGCTGCCGGTCCACAGCTTCGCCGACGAGCCGCTGCTGCTGCGCACGGGCAGGCACAACTACTGGGGCTACGCGAGCCTGGGTTTCCTCGCCCCGCACGCGGCGTACGCGTCGCGCCGCGGCAAGGAGGTCGAGGAGTTCCGGACCATGGTCGCGGCGCTGCACGCGGCGGGCATCGAGGTGATCCTCGACGTCGTCTACAACCACACCTGTGAGGGCGGCGCGGCCGGGCCGACGGTGTCGTTTCGCGGGCTGGACGCCCCGGCGTACTACGTCCTGGGCGAGAACGGGCACGACGTCGACCTCACCGGGTGCGGCAACACGATCGACGCGGGATCGCCCACGGCCGTGCGGCTGATCACCGACTCGATGCGGTACTTCGCCACGGAGATGGGCGTCGACGGGTTCCGCATCGACCTGGCCAGCGTCCTCGGCAGGCCGCACGGCGGCGCCTTCCACCCGGACGCGCCGCTGCTGACGGCGATCACCACGGATCCGGTGCTGGCCAACCGGAAACTGATCGCGGAGCCGTGGGACGCGACCGGCGACGGCTACCGGGTCGGCGGCTTCGGGGTCAACTGGGCGGAGTGGAACGGCCGCTTCCGCGACGGCACCCGCGACTTCTGGCGCGGCGCGACCGGGCTGCGCGACGTCGCCTACCGGCTGTCGGGGTCGTCGGACCTGTACTCGGCGAACGGGCGTCGGCCCTGGGCGTCGGTCAACTTCGTCACCGCGCACGACGGGTTCACGTTGCGGGACCTGGTGTCGTACAACCACAAGCACAACAACGAGAACGGCGAACACGGCGCGGACGGCACCGACGACAACCGGTCGTGGAACTGCGGGGTCGAGGGCGAGACCCAGGACCAGGCGGTGTTGGAACTGCGCGACCGGCAGGCGCGCAACATCCTCAGCACGCTTCTGCTGTCCACCGGCACCCCGATGCTCACCGCGGGCGACGAGCGGTGGCGGACGCAGCACGGCAACAACAACCCGTACTGCCTGGACAACCACACGTCATGGCTCGACTGGTCGGCGACCGCGCGCGGCGAGGACCTGCTGGCGTTCACCCGCCACCTGATCTCCCTGCGCGCCGACTCCCCCGCGCTGCGCCAACCGGAGTTCTTCGACGGCAGGCCCACCAGGTCCGGCGAACCGGACCTCGTCTGGTTCCGCCCCGACGGCGCCCCGATGACCGACGACGACTGGTTCGACGAGTCCCGGCGCACCCTGGGAATGTGGATCGACGGCTCGGAATGCCTCTCCCGCACCCGCGAGGGCGACGTCGTGGCCGACGACTCCTGGCTGCTGCTCCTGCACGCGGGACAGGACCCGATCGACTTCACCCTGCCACCCGCGCGCTACGGCGAGCGGTTCGTCCCGACCCTGGACACCCGCACCCGCCGAGGCACCCCGGACGACGCGACCCCTTGCGCCCCAGGCGACAAGGTGCACCTGACCGGCCGGATGACACTGCTGATGCGCGCACCCCGGTCGACCTGACCACGCATTTCGACGAAAGCGTCCGCGCGGACCACAACAAACTGGGGATGAGGTGGCCCCGCCGCTGCTGTAAGGGTGGTGGGGCGTGGTGTTCCTGACGGGACCTGGCTCTCCACCCGCCCGACCTCTTGTTGGAGTGTCTTTCCCGAGATCCCCACCTCCAGCGGCACAACCAACCGCCACCGCAGAGACTGGCGAACCTGGCCCGCGGACCTGCGCCACCCGACCGGCCCTGCCGTCGCCGCCGCCCGCCGCGACCTGACCGACCGGGACTGCGACCGCCAAGTCAACCGAGCCCTGCACCTCACCATCCGCAGCCGCCTCGCCGGCTGGCCGACAATCAAGGCCTACAAAACCCGCCGCACCACCGAAGGAAAGACCACAAAGGACATCAACCGCAGCCTCGCCCGGGGCTCCACAAGCCCTGACCAGGGCCAACACCCACCCAAGCCGCACAACAAACCCCCACCCACCACTGGGGGGCTGCCCCTGGCCAGTCTATCGGCGGTGGCGGCGCGGGTGAAGGTGTGCGCGCAGGCTGTGGACAACAGGCCGTTACCTGTGGATCACGGTGCCCACGCAAGCCCAAGTTCCGGGTGGGTGTCGCCGAAACCGCGCAGGTCGACGGCAATCGGTTCCACGACGTGGGAGGCGGTGCCGCGACCGGCCCACCGTGCCAGCATGGGCGGCATGACCGGGTCGCTGCTGTGGCGTGACCGCACGATCGACCACCAGTTGGTGGCCTCGTGCGGCTGTACCGCCACGCGGCCCGCCTCTCCCTGATCTCACACCCCGGCGTGCCGCGTTTCGCTGTCCTCACCCGACACGAACCTCAGGAGCACCGCATGCCGGTCCTTGCCGATCTCGACATCCACCCCCGTCTCGACTCCCCCACGCTGCGCAACCTGATCGCCCCGCGACGTCCCGTGTGGACACCCGCCGAGCTGCGCCAGCTGACCGCGTCCACGGCCAACCGCCTGTCCCGCCCGCTGCTCGACGTCGTGCGCTTCTCCAGTCCGCAGCGCTGGTGGGCGCGGGTCGCGGTCACCGACGAAATCGAGTTGTGGCTGCTGTCCTGGCTGCCGGGCCAGGGCACGGCGCCGCACGACCACGGGGGTGCGACCGGGTCGTTCACCGTGCTGTCCGGCGAACTCGCCGAGACGTTCCGCTACCCGGCGGGGCCGATCCGCAACGCCTGGCACCGCACGGGTTCCAGCGTCGCCTTCGGTGCGGGACGAGCCCACCAGGTGGAGAATGTGGGCAGTCGGATGGCAGCGAGCGTGCACGCGTACTCGCCGCCGCTGGTCCCCACCCGGGAGTACCGGAGCCTTCGCGAGGTCCCCGACAGCATTCCGTCCCTTCCGACGCAGCGGGACAACCGATGAGCGCCATCGACGACGAACTCGCCCGGGCCCGGGCCGACCTGGACCGGGTCGACCCGGCGACAGCGGAGCGCCTGCGCCACGAGGGTGCCCTGTTCATCGACATCCGCCCGGTCGTCAACCGCGTCGAGGAGGGCGAGATCCCCGGGTCGATCCCGATCGAGCGCATCCACCTGGAGTGGCGGCTCGACCCGCACGGCGAACACCGGATCGCGGGCTTCACCGAGGACACCACCGTGATCATCCTGTGCAACGAGGGCTACGCCTCCTCCCTCGCCGCCCGCGACCTCAAACGACTGGGCCTCCGCAACGCCACCGACCTCATCGGCGGCTACCGCGCCTGGAGCTCTGCCAGCCTCCCCACCCACGACGGCGGAACACCGGCCACCCCTTAACCCCGCGAGTCGCCCCTCCCGGCAAACGAGTCGCCCCCTCCGGCAAGTGAGTGCCCCCTTCCGGCAAGTGAGCGCCCCCTTCCGGCAAGTGAGCGCCCCCTTCCGGCAAGTGAGCGCCCCCTTCCGGCAAGTGAGCCGCCCCCTCCGGGCGACGAGTCACCCTTTCGCGATGCGCGAATGTTGAACTTACTTGCCGGAGGGGGCCACTCACTTGCCGGAAGGGGCGACTCGTTTGCCGGAGGGGGCGACTCGCGGGGGTTATAGGGTCGGGGGATGTTTGTGAAGGTTTGTGGGGTGCGGACGGTGGGGGACGTCGACGCGGCGGTGGAGGCGGGGGCGGACGCCATCGGGTTCGTGTTCGCCGAGCGAAGTGTGCGCCGCGTGGATCCGGAATTGGCCGCGCGTCTTGCCGGGCGGGTTCCGGACGGTGTGCTCACTGTCGGTGTCTTCAGTGACGTGTCGGCCACCGCGGCGGGCGAGATCGCCGTCGCCGTGGGGCTGCGGGCGGTCCAGCTGCACGGCGACTACCCGCGTACGGCCTTCGCCGAGCTCGCGGGCGTTCCGGTCCAGCTCATCCGCGCGACCGCGCTCAAGCCGACGACCGACGTCGAGGTCGGCGCGTTCGGCGAGGACCTACTGCTCCTCGACTCCCCCGTGGCGGGTTCCGGCGAGCGATGGGACCTCGCCACCCTCGACGGGGCCCGGCCCGAGGGGAAGTGGATCCTCGCGGGCGGGCTCGACCCGGCCAACGTGGGCGCCGCCATCGCCGCGTCCCGGCCCTGGGGTGTCGACGTCTCCAGCGGGGTCGAGTCGAGTCGCGGGGTGAAGGACCACGGTCTGATCCGGGACTTCGTCAAGGCGGCCCGTTCCGCGACCTGACGCTGGCCCGTCGGAGAACGCGAGCGGGAACCGGGTGTGGCCGGGTAGCGTCTGCCTATCGTGCGGTTACTTCGAGTGGTCTCAGGTCCTGTGTTCCTTTCGGCCGTGGCCACCGGGGTGGTCGTCGCGGTTCTCGAACGGTCCGTGGGCCCGGTCGCGTGGGGACTGGCGGGCGCGATTGTCGGGCACCTCGTGGGTCTCCTCGCGCTCCAACTGGGACTGCTTGTCGGCGCCATCGCCCTGCGAGCGCGCCTGCATCGGGTCGTGATCGGTGTCGGCACCCGCGTCAAGGACTGGACGACGCCGAGGCGGGTTGTCGTGTTGCGTGCGGTGCCGCTGTTCCTGTCGGTGTCGGTGGGTCCTGGGATCGCTCCCGCCCGCAGGCGCATGTGGGGCGCCGCGCTGTGCTCGATGGCCGCGGGTGTGGTCACCGCGGCCGTGGTCGTGCTCCAGGCGTTCGCCTCGCCTTCCGGCTTCTGGACGGGTCTCGCCGTGGCCTGTGTGATCACGGTGGGGCACGCCTTCGTCCCGCGCAAGACCGCGGCGTCCACCTCCACCGGCTGGTTGGTCTTCAAGCTCCCGGCGCTCACCGGTGTCCGCGCCCAGCAGCTCGACGCCGCCCCGCTGGTGGGCCAGACCGTCGACGCCGCCCAGGAGGGCAAGCTCGACCTCGCGGCCGACCTCGCCGCCAGGCTCCGCGACGAGTACCCGGCGCTGCGGACGGCGACGGCGGCCCGCGTCCTGGTGCTGCAAGCCCAGGGACGGTACGCCGAGGCGATGATGGTGGCGATGACGATCGTCGAGGACCGCGAGCAGACGCCCGCCGAGGCCGCCGTGGCGTTCGCCGCGCTGGGCGGGTTGGCGTGCGCCACAGTGGAAGCCGGTCAGCTCGACGCCGAGATCGGACTCGGCACCGCCGCCACGGCCATCGAGAACGCGACGACCCTCGGATACCCCCAGCACAAGCTGAACGGCACCCGAGCCCTGCACGAACTGCTGTCGGGCAACACCAGCCGGGCGATCTCACTGGCCCGCTTGGCCGCGGACTCCGGCGACGACCGGCTGGGCCGCGCCGACGACCTGGCCACCCTGGGCCGAGCCCACATGACGGCGGGCGACAACCGCGCGGCGCGGACCGCGTTGGCCGAGGCGGAGAAGCTGGTCCCCTGGTGGCCGCGCGTGGCGACCCTGCGCAGCCGCCTCGACATCGCCTGACTCTATCGGTCGGCGGGCAACAGCGAACTGATCATGAAGTCGGTGACGAACCGGGCGAATCGGGACAGTGGCCAGCCACGTTTCATGACGAGGAGTTCATAGAGTTCGGCTGAGCTGCACGTCCACAGCACGTCGGTGGCCTCCGCGAGGGTGACGTCGGCCCGCAGCCAGCCGCGGCCATCGAGGAACCGGGCGTGGTGCCGCATGCGTTCGAGCCGCTCGTCGTCACCGGCCCGCAGCAGCGTGGCCATCTCGGGGTCGGTGGCCGCCGCGGCGCGCATGAGCAGTCGGATCGGCGTCACGAGCGAGGCGACCTCGGCGGTGAGGACACCCCACTTCCGCATGATCGTCTCAGGGTCGGTCTCCTGCGCCCGCATCTCGTCCGAACGCTGGTAAGCGGGGACCGTTCCCCGGCCGGTCAACCCTCGTTCGTAGATGGCTTGGACCAGCCCGGCCTTGCCGCCGAAGGCCTTGTACACCGTTTCCACCGACACCCCGGCGGCCCCGGCGATCGCGGACACCGTGGTGCGGGCGTAGCCCTGGTCCAGAAACTGCCGCTCGGCGGCCTCAAGGATGGCCTCACGGCTGCGGCGGGCCTGCTCTTGGCGTCCACTGGAGTCGTAGCGACGCTTGCCCTTGACCTGTCCCATAATTCGTTCCATACTCCTGTATTGGTTACAGGCGATGGTAACAGAAATGGGAGTGGGCCATGAACCACTCGAACCTGCTGGAAAACCTGCTGCACGCGGTGAACAGCCACGATCTCGACGCGCTCGTGGCCTGCTTCGCCACCGACTACGTGAACGAGACCCCGGTCCATCCCGAGCGCGGATTCCGCGGTCGTGAGCAAGTGCGCCGCAACTGGACCCAGATCTTCGCCGGCGTCCCCGACATCCACGCTGACGTCCCGCGCACCGCGATCGACGGGGACACCCTGTGGACCGAGTGGGAGCTGTCCGGGACCCGCGTCGACGACGGCGCGTTCCTCATGCGCGGCGTGGTCGTCTTCACCGTCGCGGGCGGCCTCGCCCGCTCGTCGAGGTTCTACCTGGAGCCGGTGGAGACCGTCAGCGGCGACGTCGACGCGGCGACCCAGCGTCTTGTCGGAACACCAGACCCTAAGGAGGGGTCATGATCCTGGTAGCGGGAGCGACCGGCTCGCTCGGCCGACACCTGACCCGAACACTGCTCGACGACGGAAAGCCCTTGCGCGTGCTGGTGCGGGAAGGGTCGCCCTACGACGAACTCGTCGCCGCGGGAGCCGAACCGGTGATCGCGGACCTGAAAGACCCGGATTCCCTCGCCACGGCATGCGCGGGTGTGGACAGTGTCGTCACCACGGCCAACGCCACCGCCCGCGGCGGCGCCGACACCATCGAGTCGGTCGACCGCCAAGGCAACCTCGATCTTGTCGACGCCGCCGAGGCCGCGGGCGTGCGCCGCTTCCTGTTCGTCTCCGCCCTCGGGGCGCGGCCCGGCCATCCGCTGCCGCTGCTCAACGCGAAGGGCGAGACCGAACAGCGTCTGCGGGAGAGCGGGATGGCCTGGACGGTGGTGCAGCCGAACCTCTACATGGACAAGCTGATCCCCATCGTCGTGGGCGGGCCTGCCCTGGCGGGCCAACCCGTGACCCTGGTCGGGGACGGTCGCCGCCACCACTCGTATGTGGCCATGCGCGATGTGGCCGCCTACCTCCGCGCGACCCTCGACCACCCGCGAGCCCAGCGGCAGACCCTCGTCGTCGGCGGTCCTCAACCGCTGTCGTGGCGCGACATCATCGCGGCCTTCGAGCGGGAACTGGGGTATCCCGTGCCCGTGCACACTGTCGAGCCCGGGGAGCCGGTGCCCGGCAGGCCGGAGTTCATCACCGAACTGCTCACCATGCTCGAGACGTATGACTCACCACTCGACGTGAGCGGCCTGGCGAGCACCTACGGCGTCACACCGACCCCGCTCGCCGAGTACGTCCGCGGCTTCGTCACGGCGAACCGGGTGCACGCCGGTTGATCCGTGTCCGGGTGCGGGCCAGGACGGACCCGGCCACGAGGCCGAAGGCGACATGGTCGGCCACCTGCGGCAACACCGGCAGCGCTCTGATCCGCGGTAGCCGCCGCCCGATCAGCCCCAGGTCGAGGGCGGCTATGGCGAGACCGGCCACCGCGCCCGCCGCCGTCGTGTGCCGTCTCGGCAGGGTCGTGGCGAGGGCCGTGGCCCAGCCCAACGACAGGCCTGTGTGGACGACGACGGCGGCGACGAGGAGACGTCCGGGGCGGGTTTCGTTCGGCAGGATCAGCGAACCCGCGGCTCTGGTCGCGGCCAACGGGTCTTGGCCCGCGACAATCGCCCACGCGGTCGAAGGCGCTCCACTCAGGACTCCAGCCAGCAGGCCTGCGCGGAGCGCGCCACGGGTGCGGTGTTCGGGGTCCACGGTGTAAGTGTCGCAGGTCAGCGGCCGCCGACGTGGGTCACGGCGGGGCGGTCGTGCATCAGGAACTCCACGTGGCTGATGTTCTGCGCGTACGCCCCGGCCAGGGCGAACACCACCTTGTCGCCGACCCGCACCCGACTCGCCCGGACCGAACGCGCGAGCACGTCCTTCGGGGTGCACAGCTGGCCGACGAAGGTGACCGGGTTGTCGGTGCCGGAGCGGGCCCACGGGCGGTCCCAGCGGTCCACCGGCAGCACCGCGAGCGGCTGGTCGTGGCCCTTCGCGGCCGGGGTGCGCAGATGGTGGGTGCCGCCCGCGCAGATGGCGAACCACTCGCCGTGGCTCTGCTTTACATCCAGGACTTCCGTGGCGTACCAACCGGAGTAGGCACTCACCGCGCGACCCGGCTCGATCCTCACCACGGGACCGCCCGGGAGCACGGGAAGCTGCCGGGCGTAGTCGGCCCAGTCGAAGACCCGTTCGGGCCGCAGGTAGTCGACGTTCATGCCACCACCGATGTTGACCTCGGCCAGCGGCAGTCCGTGCCGACACGCGAAGTCGACCGCCCAGCGGTGGATGGCGACCCCCTGCGCGGCACACGGCTCCGGGTCCAAGCCGCTGGCCAGGTGCGCGTGGACGCCCACGAAGTCGATGCCGGGCAACGACTCCAGCGCTCCCGCGCAGGCGTCCGCTTCGGCCGGGTCCATGCCGAACGGGCTCGGGCGCCCACCCATGGTCAGCACGCCGGGGGCGCCGCCGGTCGGGAGGTTCACCCGCAGCAGCACCCGCGCACGGGTGCCCAGGTCCCTGGCGAGAACGTCCAGCCGGCGCAGTTCGTTCAGGCTTTCCACGTGGAAGCGGTCCACCCTCGCGTTCAGGGCGGCGGTGAGTTCCGTGTCGGTCTTCCCGGGACCGCCGAAGGCGAGCGGGATATCCGGCGCCACCTGCAGCACGTGCGCCAACTCGCCCCCGCTGGCCACCTCCAGGCCGTCGACATGACGTGCGATCACCCGCAGCAGGCCTGGGTCCGGGTTCGCCTTCACGGCGTGGATCAGCTCCACGGACCCGAGCGCCGCCCGGATCGCCGTCACGTGGGCGTCGAGGTGCGCCAGGTCGTAGACGTAGGTCGGCGACCCGTCCAACTCCCGAACGGCTTCGGCGACCCGGTCGGTCAGCGGGGTGCCGGCGGGCGCGAGGACCGCGGCGGGCAGGACACTCGTCAACGGGTCTTCCTTTCAGAGAAGGCGGCCGATCGGGTTGGGAAAGGGGACATAGCCCGCCTGCCGGTCGGCTTGGCGCTCCCACCGGACGAGCAGATTCGTCTTGGCGGGCAACGGAATCCCGGTCAGCAGCGCCCGCAGCCGCGGCGGGTTCCCCAAGGCGCGGCTCACCGCGGCCACCGTGTCGCCGAGGTCGGACCACAGCCGGTCCTCGAACCGGCACATCCCCGGCGCCGACTCGTGCACCAGATCGGCGAGGGCGCCCGCGAACTCGGTCAGGTGGTTGACGAAAAGGCAGTAGGCGATCCGGTTCCACGCGCGTTCGTCGTCGTAGGCCACCGCGCGGGCGACGTCGGCGGGCAGCGCGGCGAGGGTGTCCAGGTGCCGGTCGGTGAGGAGCTTCGTGCCTTCCAGGTCACGGGCGAGCACCCGCACCGGCATGCTGTCCGGGCCGAGCACGACCAGCACGTTCTGCGGGTGCGGTTCCAGCACCACGCCGTGTTCGGCCCACAGGCTCAGGACCGGCGGGACAAGCAGGTTCGTGTACCGGTGCCACCACCGCAGCGCCCACGCCTCGACGTTCGCCGTCCCGACGAGATCGGCCAAGCGCGTTCGGGTTCCCACCGGATCGCGGTGCTCGGCGGCGAGGGCGCCCGCGAGGTGCACCTGGCCACCGAGGTGCTCGCCCAGGCCGCCGCGCACGATGGTGCCGAATCCCTCCAGCAGCGCGTGCCGCCCCCGCCTGTCGCCGTAACGAGCGGGGAGGTCGACGGTGCGCGCGGCGGGCTCGGGCAGGAACCCGAATCCCGGGTGTTCGCGCGTCACGCGTGCGCACGGTTCGGCGAGCAGCCGGGTGAGTTCGACGGCACCCGCGAGTTCGTAGTCGGAGTTCTTGCGCAGGCAGTTGGTGATCCGCACGTTGAGGCTGGTCTTGAGGAACAGGTCGGTTTCAGGCTGGTAGAGCGTGCGAACGCTGGCCGTCGGATGGAACTGGGGGCCCGTCTCGCCGAGGTCGCGCAGCGCGCCCGCCGCCATCGCCGCGCGCAGGATCGGGCCCGCGGCGTTGTCGGCGGACATCAGCGCGAACTGCCACGGGTGCACCGGGAGCGCGCGGAATCCTTCTGGCACAGGCAAGTCCGCGGTCCGCGCGTGCCCATCGAACCCCAGGTCGTCGACGGCGTGGTCGCGGACAAGTTCGGCGGGTGCGGCCAGCCAACGCAACGGGAACGCCGACCGCGACTCGGGGGCGTAGCGCCGCCACTGCTCGGAGCCGCCGGACCGCGACTTCGGCGTCGGGTGGCGCGGATGCCCGGCCACCAAGGACTGTTCGGAGTCGAGGTAGGCGCCCGCGGATCCCGGCACCGGCCGGTCGGCGGACTTCGGCCGGGTGCGCAGGATGTCCTCGAGCGCGTCACGGCTGGCCGCGACCTGCCCGGCGAACTCGTCGTTCCCGTGGCCGGTGCGCAGGGTGAGTTCGGCGTCGATCAGCGCGGCCAGTTCGTCGGCGGCGCACGACCGCCACCCGCCATCGTCCTGTTCGGACTGGACGGGCCCGGTGAAGCGGTGTGCCGCGACGGTGGACGCGCGGCGCAGCCGGGCCCGCAGCGTGCGGCCGGTATAGGGCAGGTGCACCACGAGGAAGCGGTCGACGATCCCCGTCCGCCGTTCGGGTCCGGCGACTTCCCGGACAAGGCAGCCGAGAATCGTGTGGGCGGTCAGCAGATCAGCGGTGTCGACGCTCAGACCCGCCGCGGCGGTGGTCGAGGCGGTCAAGATCAGCTCCTGGGGCGCAGATAGTTCGGGCCGGCGTGGCGGTAGTGCTTGTTGATGTCCGTGCAGCCGAGGCGGTGCTTGGGAAGCAGGGTCCCGGCGGTGACCATCGCCTTGACCGGTAAGTGTTCCGCCTCCAGCACCCGCCTGCGCACCGCTTCGGCCGCCGCGACGGACCTGGGGTCGGCCAAGACGGTCCAGCGGACCAGCGCCTGCTCGATCCTGTTCCGCAGCAAGGCGAACAACCGCGCCCGGCGCGCCAGGTCGTCGCCCGCGTGCTCGACGATCAGCGCGCCCGCGCACAGGTGCAGGGTGATCGTGATGAACAGGTCGGCGAGGTCGTCCTCGCCGGTGACGCACATCCGCTGATCGGCGAACGAGTCCGGCGTCACGGGGAGCCCCAGCGCTTCGGAGAGGCGCTCGCAGTCGATCCGCGCGCCGTCGTCGTCCTTGTAGACCAAGCGAAGCCAGGGATCACGGTCGGCCATGGCAACGGTGATGTTCTGCTGGTGCGCCTCCAGCGCCACGCCGTAGCGGACCCACAGCGCGACATGCCAGTCGAGCAGCAGAGTCAGGTAGGTGTCGAGCCAGGCGTCGGTGTCGCCGCCGGTGTGCCGGGCGGCGAACGCGTCGAGCAGCGTGCCGCCTGGGGTCGCCGGGTCTTCGGCGAGCAGCGCGGCGACGGGTGCGAGCGTGTCGTCCTCAAGGTCGGCGGGATAGCGGCGGACCAGCACGGCGAGCAGGTCGTCGGCGCTGTCGAGCCAGGCTGACTCGTCGGCGAGCAGGATCCGTTCGCGCAGCGCGGGTTCGCGGTCCAGGATCGCCCGCAGCAGCCGGTGCACGGTGTCGCCGTCGGCCAGCGTGCCGGGCTTGATGGTGCGGCTGTTGCGTTTGCCGAGGGTGGCGGTCGGCATCGGCAGCTTGAGGTGGACGCCGGGGTGGTCGGCGAGTGCCACCGTGCGAGTCGACAACGTCGGTGTCGCGAGCAGCGACCCGTCCACGTTTCCGGTCAACGGATGCACCGGCACCGCGAGGTGACCGACGGCCGCTTCGGGCCACCAGTCCGGGAGCCGGGCGGCCAGCGTCGGCGAGAGCCGCACCGAGTCCCGGGGGACGGTGGTCCAGCCGACCTTTAGCTCGGGCAGGAACTCCGGCGCGTAGCGGCGCAGGTCGGCCTCGTCGAGGCCCCAGCGGCAGCGGCCGGTCGGGTGCACGGGGTGGTCGCGCAGCGCGGCCAGCGACTCGTGGTGCAGCAGCTCACGAAACCCTTCGGCGCCGGGCTCCGCCCTGATCTTGGCGTACAACTCGCCGCGCGCCGTCTCGTGCAGCCGCACGACAGCAAGCGTTTGCGCACACTCTTCGACGAAATCCGCCCAGCCTTGCTCCGCCTCCGGGTCGTCCGCGGGCGCGAGTGCGGCCAACACCTCGGCAAGCGTGTCGAGCACCTGCCCGGCCACGACGACCAAGGGACGTGCGAGCCGGTACTCGGCAAGGAACCCGTCCGGCTCCACCGGCAGGTGCACCCGCCGCTCCCGTGGCAGCGGCGCGCACCACCATGGCCCTGCCCAGTCCTGGCCCGCGGGCCGATCACCGAGTGCACCCCGCTCGGCCAGACCGAGGTGATCCTCGCGCAGCAGCGCGTCCACCACCCGGCGGAGCAGCTCAGCCTCGACCGTCACGCCGCCACCACGGGTTCGATCACCCAGCGCTGTCCGGCGAGGAACTCTTCAACCGTCTTGTCCACTGTGGACCGATCGGGTCCGATCGCGTGCACCGCGGACAGGTAGTCGCGGTTCGTGCCGTGCCAGTCCGCCGCGACCCCCACGTCCCGCATCCGCCGGTGCCCCAACCGGACCCCGTCGACGGTGAACTCGCCTGCGGGCGGCGCGGCGACCAGGACACCCGCGCGGTCCGCCGTCACGTAGTCCACCCTGGCGTGCCGGGCCAGACCCACCGGGTCGGGCAGCCCGGCGGGCAGGGACTCCCCCAGATGCAGTCGGATCACCTGGGCGAACAGGTCGATGCCGAGCAGCTCGGCGCAGATCAGGTCCATGGTGTCGCCGATGAGCCGGTAGTTGACCTCGATGATCCGCGCCCGGTCGCCGTCGACGACGAACTCCGTGTGGCACGCGCCCAATCCGACGCCGAGCGCGGCGAGTTGGGCGCGCAGGTGCGCCTCGACGGCGGGCGGCAGCCGCGGTGCCCACTCCATGCGGGTCTCGGCGAAGTGTGGCGGGGCGCCGAGGCTGGTCCGCCAGGAACCGAAGTGGTACAGCGATTTCCCGTCGCCGAGCGTGTCGTAGGTCCTTACGTCACCGGCCAGGTACTCCTCGACGACCAGGGTCGCCTCGGGCCTGCGAGTCCTGATCTCGGCGACTCGGGCGGCGAGGTCGGCCAAGTCGGTGACGAGCAGCGCGTCCTCGCTGGCCACGCCTTCGCGCGGTTTGACCACCGCGGGGAACGGCACGGCCAGGCTTGCCAGTTCGGACAACGGCAGCGCCGGATCGAGCTGGCCGCAGCGCACCACGTCCAACCCGGCCTCGGCCAGGACCGACCGGGCGAGCGCCTTGTTCTTGCAGCGCACCGCCGCCGCCCACGGTTTCGCGGGCAGCCCCAGCAACTCCGCGGCGAGCGCGGTCACCGCTTGCAGGTGGTCGCTGTTGCTGAGCAGGCCCGCGGGCCTGCCGAACCGGGAGGCCAGGGCCCGTACCCGCGCGGCCACCGCACCCGGGTCGCGCACGTCCGCCTCGACCACAACCGGCGGACAGTCAAGGCCGCGGTACGCCTCCCGGTGCGCCTCGACACGGTCGGTCAGCAGCACCGTCTCCAGACCGAGCCGGGCGGCGGCCGGGAGCAGACCGTGGGTGACCGCGTCAGTCGGCGGAAGCGCGGTGACGTAGAGCCGCAAACGGGACCCCTCGAAGAATGGACGTTAGGTTAGCTATACCTAACGATCTTCCCTGGGCAAGGTCAAGCCGACGGCCCGATACAGCCCGATCGGGTCAGGCGAGCACGACCTTGCCCAGTTCCGCGTGCGTGGCGAGCAGACCGTGCTTGGGCAGCACCCGCGCGGTGACCCCGAGCGCGCCCGCGTGCGGGAGTGAGATCTCCGCCGAGTACCGCCCGGACCCGACCGGCCGCATCGTGGCGGTCACCACGTCGCTCAGTTCGTCCGCGTCACTGACCCGGCCGACCACCGCCTGCACCTCGACGTCATGCGGGTCGAGTCCGGCCAGGTCGACCGAGGCCTGCACCTGGACCCGGTCGCCGATCACCGGCATCTGCCCCTCGTCGAGCGAGAGCTCGCAGCTGGTGACCCGGATGTGCGGCCACGAACCGGACAGCCGCCGCCGGTACTCCGCGAGGTCCTTGGCGGCCCGGAAGCCGTCGACCTGCGCGAGCGCGCCCGCGGTGGCCGCGGGCGCGTAGTGCGCCTCGACGTACTCGCGGACCATGCGCGAGGCCTGCACCTGCGGGCCGAGCGACATCAGGGTGTGGCGCACCATCGCCATCCAGCGGCTGGGCACCCCACCCTGGTCGCGGTCGTAGTACAGCGGTGCGACCTGCGAACCGAGCAGCTCATAGAGCGCCGCCGCCTCCAGGTCGTCGCGACGGACCGGGTCGGTGACGCCGTCGGCGGTCGGAATGGCCCAGCCGTTGCTGCCGTCGTAGAACTCGTCCCACCAACCGTCCCGAATGGACAGATTGAGGCCGCCGTTCAGCGCCGCCTTCATACCGGAGGTGCCGCACGCCTCCAGCGGGCGCATCGGGTTGTTGAGCCAGACGTCGCAGCCCCAGTACAGGTAGCGGGCCATCGACATGTCGTAGTCGGGCAGGAAGACGATGCGGTGGCGGACCCCGGCGTCGTCGGCGAACCGGACGATCTGCTGGATCAGCGCCTTGCCGCCGTCGTCGGCCGGGTGCGACTTGCCCGCGACGACGAGCTGCACCGGGCGTTCCGGGTGCAGCAGCAGCGCCCGCAGGCGCTCCGGGTCGCGGAGCATGAGCGTGAGCCGCTTGTACGTCGGCACCCGGCGGGCGAAGCCGACGGTGAGCACGTCCGGGTCGAAGACCGAGTCGGTCCAGTTCAGTTCGAGCGCCGACGCCCCGCGCTGCAGCCACGCCGCGCGCACCCGCCTGCGGACCTCGCCGACGAGCCGCTCACGCAGCCCGCACCGCAGCTTCCACAGCTCGGCGTCGCTCATCGACTCGATGACCGACGACGGGTCTTCCTCGTCGAAGGCCGACGCCATCTCGACGGCGGCCCACGTGGGGCCGTGGACGCCGTTGGTGACCGACGAGATCGGCACCTCGTCGGTGTCGAAGCCCGGCCACAAACCGCCGAACATGGACCGGCTCACCGCGCCGTGCAGCTTGGAGACGCCATTGGCGCGCTGCGCGAGGCGCAGGCCCATGTGCGCCATGTTGAACATGCCCGCGTTCTCCTCGGCGCCGAGGGAGAGGATGCGGCGCAGATCGATCCCGGGCAGCAGGGACTCGTCGCCGAAGTAGTGCTGCACGAGATCGATCGGGAACCGGTCGATGCCCGCGGGCACGGGGGTGTGCGTGGTGAACACGGTCCCCGCGCGCACGGCGGACAGCGCCTGGTCGACGTCGAGGTTGTGCCCGGAGACCAGTTCGCGGACCCGCTCCAGGCCGAGGAACCCGGCGTGGCCCTCGTTGGTGTGGAACACCTCGGGCTGCGGGGTGCCGGTCAGCTCACAGTAGGTGCGCACCGCGCGGACGCCGCCGATGCCCGCGAGGATCTCCTGGCGGATGCGGTGGTCCTGGTCGCCGCCGTAGAGCCGGTCGGTGACGCCGCGAAGATCGTCGGAGTTCTCCTCGATGTCCGAGTCGAGCAGCAGCAGCGGCACCCGGCCGACCTGCGCCTTCCAGATCCGGGCCCGCAGAATGCGCCCGCCCGGCATCGCGACGTGCACCAGGATGGGCGCGCCGGACGGCTCGGCGAGCGGCTCCAGCGGCAGCCCGCTGGGGTCGATGACCGGGTAGTGCTCGACCTGCCAGCCGTCGAGCGAGAGCGACTGGCGGAAGTAGCCGGAGCGGTAGAGCAGGCCGACACCGATCAGCGGCACGCCGAGGTCCGACGCGGCCTTGAGGTGGTCACCGGCGAGCACGCCCAGCCCGCCGGAGTAGTTCGGCAGCGCCTCGGTGACGCCGAACTCCATCGAGAAGTAGGCGATGGCCGCGGGGAATCTCGTCCCGTCGACCTCCTGGGCGCGGTTCTGGTACCAGCGCGGCGCCTCCATGTAGTCGCGCAGGTCGTCGGAGATCTCCCGCACGCGGCCGAGGAACTCCTCGTCCCCCGCGAGCCGCTCGAGCCGCTCGGCGGGAACCTGCGCGAGCAGGTGCAGCGGATCCCCGCCGACGCGCTGCCAGATGTCCTGGTCGACGGCGGCGAAGAGGTCCTGGGTGGGCGGGTGCCACGTCCAGCGCAGGTTCGTGGCAAGCGTGCCGAGATCGGCAAGCTGCTCGGGAAGACCGGCACGGACGGTGAATCGGCGTACGGCTCTCACGGAGCACGACACTAGCGGCCAGACTGGATCGAGCAAGCCACCAGTAGCGGCCGCGTCGGTGACGGGCCGTGTCCACAAGGGCCATGACCACCGCCGATGCGTCACCAGAAGGGCATCGCCACGAGCGAAACATTGCCGCAGGCGGGTCGCGGAAGCGGGTCATTCACCGGGTTGTTCAGTAGACCTGGATCGAGCAAGGCAGACTAGGGAGCAGGACCCGCAACGAGAGGAGCCTGACCGGTGAGCGGTCGGCTGGCAATCGATGACGTCTCCCCGATCGTGTCGTGCGGTCGTTACCCCTCCAAGGCCGTGGTCGGCGAGCACATACCCGTGCGCGCGACCGTGTGGCGGGAGGGACACGACGCCGTGGCGGCCACGGTGACCTGGAGAGGGCCCGGCGACGGCAGGGCCCGCCGCACCGCGATGAAACCCTTCTCCGAAGACCGGTTCACCGCCGACATCGTTCCCGACCACACCGGTCTGTGGACGGTCCGCGTCGACGCCTGGAGCGATCCGTGGGCCACGTGGCGGCACGCGGTCGAGGTGAAGGTCGCGGCGGCGCAGGGGCCCGAGGAACTCGCCAACGACCTGGAATCCGGCGCGCGGCTGCTGGAGCGGGTCTCCCGCAGGCCGGACCGCAACACCGACCGCAAACTGCTCGCGTCCGCGGCGCGCGCGCTGCGTGATGTCTCGCTGCCGCTGCCCGCGCGTATCGCCGAGGCGGTCTCCGAAGCGGTGCACCGGGTGATGACCGAGCACCCGGTGCGGGAGTTGTTGACCAAGGGCAAGCCGCAGCAGATGTGGGTCGACCGCAAGACCGCGCTCTACGGCTCCTGGTACGAGTTCTTCCCGCGTTCGACCGGCGGAGTGGACGCCAACGGGCAGGCGGTGCACGGCACGTTCAGGACCGCGATCAAGGAACTGGACCGGGTCGCGGACATGGGCTTCGACGTGGTGTACCTGCCGCCGATCCACCCCATCGGCGCGGTGAACCGCAAGGGCCCCAACAACAGTGTGCTGTCCCAGCCCGGCGACGTCGGCTCCACGTGGGCCATCGGGTCGGCCGACGGCGGCCACGACGCGATCCACCCGGAGCTGGGGACGTTCGAGGACTTCGACGCGTTCGTCGCCCGGGCGCGGGAACTCGACCTCGAGGTGGCGCTCGACTTCGCGCTGCAGTGCGCGCCGGACCACCCGTGGGTCACGTCGAACCCGGAGTGGTTCACCACCCGCCCGGACGGGTCGATCGCCTACGCGGAGAACCCGCCGAAGAAGTACCAGGACATCTACCCGATCAACTTCGACAACGACCCGGAGGGCCTCTACGCGGAGACGTTGCGCGTTGTCCTGCTGTGGGTCGAGCACAGGGTGCGGATCTTCCGGGTCGACAACCCGCACACCAAGCCGCCGGACTTCTGGGAGTGGCTGATCAAGCAGGTCAAGGCGGTCGACCCGGGCGTGCTGTTCCTGTCCGAGGCGTTCACCCGGCCCGCGCGGCTCTACGGCTTGGCGCGACTCGGTTTCACCCAGTCCTACACGTACTTCACGTGGCGCACGAGCAAGCAGGACCTGATCGACTTCGGCGTCGACTTGGTCGAGCACGCCGACGAGGCACGGCCGAACCTGTTCGTCAACACCCCCGACATCCTGCACGCGTCGCTGCAGCACGGCGGCCCGGCGATGTTCGCCATCCGGGCCGCGCTGGCCGCGACGACGGCGCCCACGTGGGGTGTGTACTCCGGTTACGAGCTGTACGAACACCAGGCCGTCCGCGAGGGCAGCGAGGAGTACCTCGACTCGGAGAAGTACCAGCTACGGCCGCGCGATTACGCGCGGGCGCTGGCCGACGGGCGCTCGCTGCAGCCGTGGATCACCCGGCTCAACGCGATCCGCCGGGCGCACCCGGCGCTGCAGCAACTGCGGACCCTGCGGTTCCACCATGTGGACAACGACGCGCTGATCGCCTACTCGAAGACCGATCCGGCCACCGGCGACACCGTGGTCACGGTCGTGACCCTCGACCCGAACGTCACGCAGGAGGGCACGGTGTGGCTCGACCTCGGCGCGCTCGGCCTGGACCCGCACGGGTCCTATACGGCGTTCGACGAGGTGTCCGGCCAGACCTGGCTGTGGGGGGCGGCGAACTACGTCCGGCTCGACCCGTGGAACGCCGTCGCCCACATCGTGCACCTCAGGCGCTGACCTTCACCCGCTGCCGGTCACCGGCGATGATCAACCCGCCGATCAGCGGGAACATCCATCCCGGCGACGCGGGCAGCAGGCTGACAGCGAGGACACCCCAGGCCGTGATGCCCCAGCCGAAGGCGGCGGGGACGCGGTGTCCCTGGTTCGCCGACCACACGACCAGTGCGCCGAACAGCAGCAACGGTGCGGCGAAGCTGCCCGGGGTGAGCCAGAAGGCCTCCGCCACGGGTAACCGCTCGGGCGTCGGTTCGAGGGTCACGGTGTTCCACCAGCCCTGAGAGAACACCTCGGACCAGGCCGAACCCCGCGAGAACGGGGTGGCGACGAGATGGAAGGCGCTGCCCACGATGGCGATCCAGCCTGCCGCGCGGGTAATGTTTACGTTGTTCACATGGAGGATGTGAACGATGTCAACATCGGCTGGCAAGCCATACCACCACGGCGACCTGAGACGCGCGCTGATCACCGCCGCGCGCGAGTTGGTTCGCGAGACCGGACCGGCGAAACTCACCCTGCGCGGGGTCGCCGCGCGGGCCGAGGTGTCCCCCGCCGCGCCCTACCGGCACTTCGCCGACCGCGACGCCCTGCTCGCGGGTGTGGCCGAACAGGGCTTCGTCGAACTGGCCGAAGCCATGACACCGAACGAACCGAGCCTCGACGCGCTGCACCAGGTCGGCGCCGCGTACCTCGAGTTCGCCCTGCGGGAGCCGCAGCTCTACCGGCTGATGTTCGGCCCGGTCGACCGCACCGCCCATCCCGGGCTCGCCGCCGCCGAGAGCGGGCTCACCGAGATCTTCCGCGAGGCGCTGCGAAACGCCCAGATCGCGGGAGTCGTCCAGCCGCAAGATCCCGAAGACGTCATGCTGACTATGCGGTGCGTGATGCACGGCCTGACATCACTGGTGGTGGACGGCCAGATCGCCGCCGAGCAGGCCGCCGACGCCGCCAGACGGGTGATGTCCGTCGTCGACCGAGGTCTGCTTCCACGCTGACCGCGTGGTACGCATGAGGAAACCGCCACCTACGACGAGGGCGACACGAGATGACGGTTCACGACGCCACCGCGCCGGACGCGGCATTGGGTCTCGAAGGCATCCCGCACACCGGTGAGGCGCTGACCGCCGACGGTCACCTCACCGAGCCGCAAGCCGAGGACTTCAAACACGCGCGCACCGTTCCGCAAGACCTGCTCTGGTACAAAAGCGCTGTCTTCTACGAGGTGCTCTGCCGGGCGTTCAACGACTCCGACGGCAACGGCACCGGCGACCTGCGCGGCCTCGCCGACAAGTTGGACTACATCCAGTGGCTCGGCGTCGACTGCCTGTGGCTGCCGCCGTTCTACGCCTCACCGCTGCGCGACGGCGGCTACGACATCAGCGACTTCCGCGCGGTGCTGCCCGAATTCGGCACCGTCGACGACTTCGTCTACCTGCTCGACCAGGCCCACAAGCGCGGCATCCGGGTGATCACCGACCTGGTCCTCAACCACACCTCCGACGCCCACCCGTGGTTCCAGGAGTCCCGACAGCACCCGGACGGGCCTTACGGCGACTACTACGTCTGGTCCGACACCGACGAGGCCTACTCCGACGCGCGAATCATCTTCGTCGACACCGAGACGTCCAACTGGACCTACGACCCGGTGCGCGGCCAGTTCTACTGGCACCGCTTCTTCGCCCACCAGCCCGACCTCAACTACGAGAACCCCGAAGTCGCCGAGGCGATGCTCGACGTGCTGCGGTTCTGGCTCGACATCGGCATCGACGGCTTCCGGCTCGACGCCGTGCCCTACCTGTTCGAAGAGGAAGGCACCAACTGCGAGAACCTGCCGCGCACACACGAGTTCCTCAAGCAGTGCCGCAAAGTCGTCGACGACGAGTACCCGGGCCGGGTGCTGCTCGCCGAGGCCAACCAGTGGCCCGCCGACGTCGTGGAGTACTTCGGCGACCCGGACAAGGGCGGCGACGAGTGCCACATGGCGTTCCACTTCCCGCTGATGCCGCGGATCTTCATGGCGGTGCGCCGGGAGTCGCGGTTCCCGATCTCGGAGATCCTCGCCCAGACACCGTCCATCCCCGACGGCGCCCAGTGGGGGATCTTCCTGCGCAACCACGACGAGCTGACCCTGGAGATGGTCACCGACGAGGAACGCGACTACATGTACGCGGAGTACGCCAAGGACCCGCGGATGAAGGCCAACATCGGCATCCGCAGACGGCTGGCTCCCTTGCTGGACAACGACAGCAACCAGATGGAGCTGTTCACGGCGATGCTGCTGTCGCTGCCGGGGTCGCCGGTCCTCTACTACGGCGACGAGATCGGCATGGGCGACAACATCTGGCTCGGCGACCGCGACGCCGTCCGCACGCCCATGCAGTGGTCGCTCGACCGCAACGCGGGTTTCTCCCGCTGTGACCCGGCGCGGCTCTACCTGCCCGCGATCGCGGACCCGGTCTACGGGTACCAGGCGGTCAACGTCGAGGCGCAGATGAACAACACCAGTTCGCTGCTGCACTGGACCCGGCGGATGCTGCAGGTCCGCAAGGAGCACCCGGCGTTCGGGCTCGGCGACTTCACGGAGCTGGGCTCGTCAAACCCGAGCGTGCTCGCCTACCTGCGCAGGCACGACGGCGACGTCGTGATCTGCGTGAACAACCTGTCCCGCTTCCCGCAGCCGGTCGAGCTGCACCTGTCCGAGCACGCCGGGTGGGTTCCGGTCGAGCTGACCGGCGGTGTCCGGTTCCCGCCGATCGGTGAGCTGCCGTACCTGCTCACCCTGCCCGGCCACGGCTTCTACTGGTTCCAGCTCACTCCTGAGGAGGGCGAAGGTCCTTGAGCACCCGTCCCCTGCACGCCGTCGAGTCCCTGGCCGACGACCTGCGCGCGTGGTTGCCCGGCCAGCGCTGGTTCGCGGCCAAGGGCACCGAACTGGGCGAGGTCCTCATCGAGCGCGCGGTGATGCTGACCGATGACGACCCGGCGCTGCTGCACGCCGTGATCGACGTCGACGGCGAGCGCTACCAGCTGCTCATCGGGGTGCGCGACGACCCGCCCGAGCACCTGGCGCACACGGTGATCGGCAAACTCGGCGAGTCCTACGCCTACGACGCCACCCAGGACGGCGAGCTGATGGGCAGGCTGCTGGACCTGATGGCCATCGGGGCCGACCAGGGCGGCATCCACTGGACGACGGAGCCCGACGTCGAGCTGGTCACCGGGCTGCGCGCGCGGCCGATCGGCGTCGAGCAGAGCAACACGTCGATCGTGTTCGGCTACCACTACATCCTCAAGCTGTTCCGCCGTCCCGGCCCGCGGCCCAACCGTGATGTCGAGCTGCACCGGGCGCTGCACCGGGTGGGCAGCGCGCAGGTGGCCGAGCCGATGGCGGTGATCGAGGACGACGAGCTGGTCTACGGCTTCGCCCAGCGCTACCTCGCCGACGCCGCCGAGGGATGGGCGACGGCCACGGCCAGCGTCCGCGACCTGCTGGCCGAGGGCGACCTGCATGCGGGCGAGGTCGGCGGCGACTTCGCGGGCGAGTCCTTCCGGCTGGGCATGGCCGTGGCCCAGGTGCACGCCGACCTGGCCGCGACCCTGGGCACGGAGCTGGTCAGCCCCGACCGGCTCACGGAGGCCGTGGAGGTGATGCACGGCAGGCTCGACGCCGTCACCGCGGAGGTGCCGGAACTGGCCGAGTTCGAGCCGATGCTCCGCGCGGCCTTCGACGAAGTCCGCCACCTGCGCGAAAGCCAGCCGATCCAGCAGATCCACGGCGACCTGCACCTGGGCCAGGTGCTGCGCACGGCGACCGGCTGGGTGCTGATCGACTTCGAGGGCGAGCCCGCCGCGCTCGCGACCGACCGGGCGAAGACCAGATCACCGCTGCGCGATGTCGCGGGCATGCTGCGGTCCTTCGACTACGCCGCGTTCGCCCTGCTCGGAGCCGACGACGACCACCAGCGGACCACCCGGGCGACCGAGTGGAGCGACCGCAACCGCGCGTCATTCTGCGAGGGCTACGCCTCGGTGGCCGGGGCCGACCCGCGCGACCAGGCGGTGCTCCTGCGGGCCTTCGAGCTGGACAAAGCGGTCTACGAGGTGGCCTATGAGCACCGCAACCGGCCCGACTGGGTTCGGGTGCCATTGACAGCATTGCGCCGAACGTGAGGTTTCGGCGGGACCCGAACGTGGTTAACCTGATCGACAAGGCGTGATGCGACGACCAGGATCGAGGTGGCCTGCATGCGGATCTCCGATGTGTTGCGTGTCAAGGGTGCGAAGGTGGCCACGGTCGACCCCGGGACCTCGGTGGCCGGGCTGATCAGAGCCCTGGCCGAGCACAACGTCGGCGCCCTGGTGGTCGTCGACGCCGATTCGGTCGTCGGGATCGTCTCCGAGCGCGACATCGTGCGCAGGCTCGATGAGCGCGGCGGCGATCTGCTGAACGCGACCGTGGCTGACATCATGACAGTGGACGTGGTCACGTGTGGCCCGGAGGAGAGCGTCGACGCCCTCGCCGAGACCATGACCGACCGACGGATCCGCCACATGCCAGTGGTGGTCGAGGGCAAGCTCGCAGGCATCGTCAGCATCGGCGACGTCGTGAAGACCCGCATCAGCCAGTTGGAGACCGCCCGCGACCAGCTCCAGTCCTACATAGCCCAAGGGTGACCTTTTGGCTTCAGAGATCGAGCGCCTTCTCGCCGGCGCGCACCACGATCCCCATTCGGTTCTAGGCGTCCATCCGGACCCGAGCAGACCAGGCGGGGCGGTGGTGCGGACACTGCGTCCGCACGCGACCGCCGTCACCGCCCTGGTCGGGCCGGACAGACACGACCTGGCGGAGATCGCGGAGGGGCTGTTCGAGTCCGAACTGCCCGCGCTGCCCGACGAGTACCGGCTCGAGATCGACTACGGCTCGGACACGCTCGTCGTGGACGACCCGTACCGCTGGCTGCCCACCCTCGGCGAACTGGATCTCCACCTGTTCGGCGAGGGCAGGCACGAGCGGCTGTGGGAGATCCTCGGCGCGCACCCGCGCTCCTACGACACCCCGCTCGGCACGGTGACCGGCACCTCGTTCGCGGTGTGGGCGCCGACCGCGCAAGGGGTGCGGGTGTGCGGCGACTTCGACGGCTGGGACGGCCGGGCGACGCCGATGCGGTCGCTCGGCTCCTCCGGCGTGTGGGAGCTGTTCATTCCCGGGGTCGAGCCGGGCACGCGCTACAAGTTCCGCATCCACGGCGCGGACGGGGCGTGGCACGAGAAGGCCGACCCGATGGCCTTCGCCACCGAACTCCCGCCCGCCACCGCGTCCATCGTGTCCGCTGTGTCCACTTCGGACTACGAGTGGTCCGACGCGGACTGGCTCGCCACCCGCGACGCCACCGACTGGAGCGCGGCGCCGATGAGCGTCTACGAGGTGCACCTCGGCTCCTGGCGCGAGGGGTTGACCTACCGCGACCTCGCCACGCACCTCGGTGACTACCTCGTCGAGCACAACTTCACCCACGTCGAGCTGCTGCCGGTCGCCGAGCACCCGTTCGGCGGCTCCTGGGGCTACCAGGTCACGTCGTACTACGCGCCGACCGCGCGGTTCGGCACCCCCGACGAGTTCCGCTACTTCGTCGACGAGCTGCACCGTCGCGGCATCGGCGTGCTGGTCGACTGGGTGCCCGCCCACTTCCCGCGCGACAGCTGGGCGCTGGCCCGCTTCGACGGCGGCCCGCTCTACGAGCACAGCGACCCGCGCCGCGGCGAGCAGCCCGACTGGGGCACGCTGGTGTTCGACTTCGGCCGCCCCGAGGTGCGCAACTTCCTCGTGGCCAACGCGCTGTACTGGATCGAGGAGTTCCACATCGACGGCCTGCGGGTCGACGCGGTGGCCTCGATGCTCTACCTCGACTACTCGCGCAAGGACGGCGAGTGGCTGCCCAACATCCACGGCGGCCGGGAGAACCTCGACGCGGTGAAGTTCCTGCAGGAGCTCAACGCGACCGTCTACAAGCACCACCCCGGCACCTTGATGATCGCCGAGGAGTCCACCGCGTGGCCGGGCGTGACCAGGCCGACACACCTGGGCGGCCTCGGGTTCGGCTTCAAATGGAACATGGGGTGGATGAACGACACGCTGCGCTACATCGGGCACGACCCGGTGCACCGCGCGTTCCACCACAACGAGCTGACGTTCTCACTGATGTACGCGTGGAGCGAGAACTTCGTGCTGCCGCTGTCGCACGACGAGGTCGTGCACGGCAAGGGTTCACTGTGGACCCGGATGCCCGGCGACGACTGGAACAAGGCCGCGGGCCTGCGCGCCCTGCTGGCCTACATGTGGGCGCACCCGGGCAAGCAGCTGCTGTTCATGGGCTGCGAGTTCGGCCAGGTCCGCGAGTGGTCGGAGAACCGGTCGCTGGACTGGGAGCTGACCGGCGAGCGGCTGCACGGCGGCGTGCAGGCGCTGGTGTCGGACCTGAACGCCGTCTACCGCGACCAGCCCGCGCTCTACGTCGACGACACCCGCCCCGAGGGCTTCTCGTGGATCGACGCCAACGACTCGGCGGGCAACGTGCTCAGCTTCGCCCGCCGCTCCGGTGAGCACGAGCTGGTGTGCGTGGCCAACTTCTCCGGCGCACCCCACCACGACTACCGCGTGGGCATGCCCCGCGCGGGCCGGTGGCGTGAGGTGCTCAACACCGACGCCGCGGGCTACGGCGGCTCCGGCGTCGGCAACTACGGCGGCGTCGAGGCCACCGCGACCCCGTGGCACGGCCGACCGGCGTCGGCGGTCCTGCAGCTCCCGCCGCAGGGCGTCGTCTGGTTCACCCCCGAGTAGCCGATTCGGCGTTCGCCTGCCGCGCGGCTCAGGCACACTGGGCGGGTGCGCCTGTCCCTGGCTGTTGGTCGACCCGTGCCCGTGCTGTTGGCGTTAACGCTGGCCGTGACGGTGACGGCGTGCACGACAGCCATCCCGGGAACGGCCACCAGCCAGGGCTCCGTGGTCTCCCGCGAGGACCCGAACCAGCCGGGCGGGGTCGATCCGTCCTTCGTGGAGAACACCGACAACGGTGAGATCGACCGGCTCGCCGCCACGGTGATCACCGACGTGCGGACGTACTGGGAAGAGCAGTTCCCGAAGACGTTCGGCGAGGAGTTCAAGGACCTCAAGGGCGGCTACTTCTCCGTCGACACCGCCGACGCCGACAGCGACGCGCCGCCGTGCGCGGACAAGGCCGACGAGGTGGAGGGCAACGCCTTCTACTGCCCGACCGCCGACATCATCGCCTGGGACCGGGCCGCGCTGCTGCCGGTGCTGCGCGACCGGTTCGGCGAGGCGGCGGTGATGCTGGTGCTCGCCCACGAGATGGGCCACGCGGTGCAGAACCGCACGGGTGTCGGCCTCGATCAGCGCAAGGCGAACCCGAGCAAGTTCCCGACGATCCTGATCGAGGCGATGGCCGACTGCTACGCCGGGTCGTTCGTCCGCTGGGTCGCCGACGGGAAGTCCAAGCACCTCAACATCGCCAAGGACCGGCTGGACTCGGCGCTGGAGTCGCTGATCAGCTTCCGCGACCCGATCGGCACCGAGCAGACCGACCGCGGCGCCCACGGCGACGCGTTCGACCGGGTGTCGGCGTTCCAGGACGGGTACGAGAAGGGCGTCGACCTGTGCGCCAAGATGACCGTCGACAACCGCACGTTCACCCTGAGCGGCTTCATCGACGCCGGTGACCAGGCGCGCGGCGGCAACCTGCGGTTCGACCAGATCGTGCAGTCGATCTCGCCGGGGCTCAACACGTACTTCTCCGCTCTGATGACCAAGTCGGGCAAGACGTGGACCGAGCCGAAGATCACGACGGTCGACGCGGCGCCGGAGTGCGGGGGCGGCAAACAGGGGCCGGTCGCGTTCTGCGGGGATGGCGGGGCGCTGGAGATGGACGGCAAGAAGGAGCTGCCGGAAATCCACGTCGACATCGGCGACTACGCGACCGGCGCGCTGCTCGCCAGCCGGTACGGGCTGGCCGCGCTCGCCGCGGCGGGCAAGCCGGTGGAGGGGCCCGACGCCCAGCGCTCGGCGGTGTGCCTGGCCGGGTCGTTCACCGGGTCCTTGTTCAGCGCGGAGCAGCGCTTCCTGTCCCCCGGCGATCTCGACGAGGCCATCCAGGTCCTGCTGGACTACGACTACGCCGCCCGCGACGCCAAGGGCGACGCCATCGACGCGGGCTTCGACCGGGTGATCGCGTTCCGCGAAGGCTTCACCGGCGGCGGCGAGAAATGCGGACTGGGCTGAATCGGGCGGATCACCGCACGGTGGTTCGGACTCGGCAGTAGGGTGCAGCCAGACAAAAGGGACCAGGTCCCCGGGGCAGGCGCGACTTTGAAGTGTGGGGAATGACGGGTGCGTATCAGAATCGCGTTGGCGCTCACCGCTGCGGTGGTGATGGCCGCTCAGGTCGGCGGTTGCGCCGGCAAGCAGATCGCGGGCAAGGCACGCGCGGTCGGTGAGATCGACGCGGGCACCGCGGCGGGCATCCCGATCGACAACAGCCGCCCCAGCGGGCCGAAGCAGGGCGTCGAGGACGCGAAGTTCCCGGTGGAGAACGCCGACAACGGCGAGATGGACCGCCTGGCGATGAACGCCGTGAGCGACATCTACGACTACTGGGCCGAGAAGATGCCCGCCGAGTTCGAGGGGCAGAAGTTCGAGCCGCTGCACCGGCTGGTGTCCTACGACTCCAACGGCAAAGCCGTGAAGGTCTGCAACACCTCGACGGCGAAGCTGGTCAACGCCTTCTACTGCAGCCTCGACGACAGCGTCGCGTGGGACCGCGGGGTGCTGCTGCCGATGCTGGACAAGCAGTTCGGCCCGATGTCGGTGGTGACGGTCCTCGCCCACGAGATGGGCCACGCCGTGCAGTTCCGCCTGGGCGCGAAGAGCAACGTCAACCGCGGCACGCCGACGATCATCAAGGAACAGCAGGCCGACTGCTACACCGGCTCGTTCTTCCGGCACGTCGCCGAGGGCAAGGCCAAGCACTTCGACATCAACGTCGGCGACGGCCTCAACCAGGTCCTCGCGACCATGTTCTTCATCCGTGACCCGGCGGGTGAGTCGGCCAACAAGCAGGGCGCCCACGGCCTGGCGTTCGACCGGGTCTTCGCGTTCCAGGCGGGCTTCACCGAGGGCCCGCGCCGCTGCGCGAAGATGGACCAGGACGAGATCAACAGCCGCATCGCCGAGAAGGAACGCAGCGCGCAGGACAAGGAAACCAACGGCCAGGTCGAGATCAGCGACAAGCGGATCATGACCAAGCTCGAGGAGAGCCTCGCCGAGGCGTTCAAGCGCACCGGCGCCGCCATGCCGAAGATCGAGGACAACGGCGCCAAGTGCGCTGACGGCTCGTCCACACCGCCCGCGACCTTCTGCCCGGACGACAACGTCGTAGCCATCGACCTCGCCGCGCTGAAGAAGATCGCGACACCACCCAAGCGCGGCGAGCCTGGCCTCGACACGGGCATCGGCGACTTCGCCGCGTTCGCCGAGATCGCCTCCCGGTACTCGCTGTCCATCCAGAAGTCGACGGGCGCCTCGCTGGAGGGCGACAAGGCGGGCCTGCGGACCGCCTGCCTGACCGGGGCGTGGGCGGCGTTCACCGTGGACAAGACACCCGATGACGGCGACGCCAAACTCCACATCGCGGTCGGGGACCTTGATGAGGCCGTGGCGGAACTGCTGCTGGAGAAGAGCCTCATCGCCGCCGACGCCAAGGGCAAGCACGTTCCCTCCGGTTTCGCCCGGGTGGAAGCGTTCCGCGTCGGCTACTTCGACGGCGACAAGGGCTGCGCCAACCAGTTCAGCTGATCCACCTTTCGCGAACGGCCCGCCGGTGACTCACCGGCGGGCCGTTTCGCGTTCCGCCGCCGCGAGCAGAATCTGACAACATCTTGCATGAAAATGTCCGATAGCTCGGGTTTTCAGTCATCTCTTGACAGTACGGGTGGATGGTCGACAGAGTCGAGGGCGTCCCTACCGCAGTGAGTCGAGCGCAAGACGTGACTGAGGAGTGGTGCACCCATGCCCGAAATGCCCCCTGTCTCCCGACGATCACTCCTCGGCGGCATCGCCGCGGGCGGTGCGCTGACCGCGCTGGGCGGGAGCGCGCAGGCGCAGACCACGGTCGAACCAGCCCGCGAAGGCGGCCAGACCACGATGATCGGCACGCCCTTCGAGCCGCACCGCACGGTGCGGGTCGGCGTGATCGGGCTCGGCAACCGCGGCATGGGCATGCTCAGCGGCTGGGCCGCGGTGCCTGGCTGCGTCGTGACCGCGGTATGTGACGTGCGCGCGGACCGCGCCACCCGCGCCGCCGACCGGCTCGTCGCGTTGGGCAAGCCGCGGCCGGCGCAGACCGGTTCGTTCCAGCAGCTGGTGGACCGCGACGACGTCGACTTCGTCTACATCGCCACGCCGTGGGAACTCCACTACCCCCAAGGGAAAGCGGCGCTGGTCGCCGGCAAGCACGTCGGCGTCGAACTGCCGATCGCGACCGAGACCGCGGAGCTGTGGGATCTGGTCAACACCTCGGAGATCACCCGCAAGCACCTGTTCCTGATGGAGAACTGCAACTACGGGCGCAACGAGCTGGCGATGCTCAAGATGGCCCACCAGGGGCTCTTCGGCGAGATCACCAACGGCCACGGCGGCTACCTGCACGACCTGCGCGCGCTGCTGTTCTCCGACACGTACTACACCGACGCCTGGCGGCGGAAGTGGCACACCCGCAGCATCGCGAGCTTCTACCCGATGCACGGCCTCGCCCCCATCGCCGCGTGCATGGACATCAACCGCGGCGACCGGATGACCACCCTGCGCGCGACCGCGACCGCCCCACGCGGACTCGCCGACTACCGCGAACGCCACATTCCCAAGTCGCACCCGTCATGGAAGGAGACCTACATCAACGGCGACCTGGTCACCTGCATGATCGACACTGAGCGCGGCCGGGTCATCCGCGCCGAACACGATGTCAGCTCGCCGCGGCCCTACAGCCGGATCAACAGCCTGGCGGGGACCCGCGGCATCGTCGAGGACTACCCGGCGCGCGTCTACCTCGAACCCGACCACGGCAACCACGCCTGGCAGGACTTCCGCCCGTACCGCGACACCCACGACCACTGGCTGTGGAAGAAGATCGGCGACGACGCGGCCAACAACGGCGGCCACGGCGGGATGGACTACGTGCTGCAGTGGCGCGTCGTGCAGCAGATGCGCGCGGGCCTGGTCCCGGACATCGACGTCTACGACTCGGCCGTGTGGTGCTCGGCCATCCCGCTGAGTGTGGTGTCGCTGCGCGCGGGTGGCAGGCCGGTGGGTGTCCCGGACTTCACCCGAGGGCTATGGTCCCGCCCCCGCGTGGGCCTTGATTCGCAACCGTCGGAAATGCCACCGGTCGGCTGAGTCGACCGCCGACAGATCCCGGCGCGCTCCCAGCGAAACAGCAGTAGCGTCATGAAACTGACGCCACCTGAAGGGAGCGCGCCGTGGATCCGACGTTGACCAACCCGGACCTGTACAAGGTCGTATTCGAGAACGACCGCGTGCGAGTCCTGGAATACACGGACAAGCCCGGCGACCGGACCGCACCACACGAACATCCCGACAGCGTGATGGTGACCTTGAGCGACATCCGACGGCGAATCACCTCGCGCGGACAGGTGGTCGACGTGACCCTGCCCGCCGGACAGGCCCGCTGGCTCGACGCCCAGGAACACATCGGCGAGAACACGGGCGACAGCAAGACGCACGCGATCTTCATCGAGCTCAAGGAGGCCCGGCCCGACGGCAATGCCGAACAGGGCGCCACCGTCGGGCCTCGCTAGAACGGGCCCGGAGCAGCGCTAGTACAGCGCGCTGGCCAGGTCCCTCCGTGCCTTCATCACGCGCGGGTCGTCCGCCGCGAACAGGTCGAACAGCGACACCAGGTGCGTCCGGGCCTTGTCCCGGTCATCGCCCGAGGTCCGCCGCACGGCGTTGATCAGCCGGGCGAAGGCCTGCTCGGTCTGCTGCCCCGCCACCTCCAGGTCCGCGGCCGCGACCTGGGCGTCGACGTCGTCCGGGGACATGTCGGCGCGCACGATCACCGAGGGGTCATGGGACTCGGCGCGGGCCAGGAAACGCACCTGGGCGAGTGCCGCCTTGGCCTCCTCGTTCGCCGGTTCGGCGTCGAGGATCGACTGGTAGCCGGCTTCCGCGGCCGCGTAGTCGCCCTGCTCGAAAGCCCGCTCGGCGGCGAGGAAACGCTCGTCCTCGGGCTCCGGCTCGGGGGCCGACGCCGCGGGGGCGCCTTCCTCAGCGGCCCGGATGGCGGGCATACGGTCGCGCAGGGCGTCGAGCAGGCCACCGATCCACTGCCGCAGGCGCGGCTCCGGCGGCACCTCGGCGAACGCCTCGACGGGCTGACCCGCCGCGATGGCGATGACCATCGGCACGGACTGGGCGCCGAAGAGCTGGGCCACCCGGGGGCTGGCGTCGACGTCGACCGTCGCCAGGCGCCAGGCGCCGTTGGATTCGGCGACGAGCCGGTCGAGCAGCGCGACGAGCTGCTCCGACGGCACCGACCAACTCGCGTGCAGGGCGACGACGACGGGGACTTCCATCGACCGTTCGACGACGTCGTTCTGGAACGTCGCCTCGGACACCTGGGAGGTGAACGCGCCACCCGCCGCCGCGGCGGCGGGTGCGCCTGCCTGCGGAGCCCTGGTGGTGGCGTCCGCTCTGGCCTTGAGTGCGGAAAGGTCGACGGCCCGGGAGAGGGCGGCCGACAGAGCTGCGGTCTGGCGTGGATCAGGCCTGGTCACGTTTCTCATCCTGGCATGGCCCGCGTGGCGGCGTTGTAGGGGTGTGGCCCGTCCAGGAACGGTGACCGGGTCTCGACGTGCTCCTAGCTCCCGGTCATCTCGGCCAGTGCGGCCTCCGGTGCCAGGCCCATCGGGTTGACCCGCATCGCCTCGTTCAGCCGGGTGATCCGCAGCGACAGCGGTGCGAGCAGCTCCACCAACCGGGCCGTGCCCTGCTCGCCGAGCTGCGTCCACGGGGTGGACGCGGCCTCGTCGGTCAGCGCCTCGACGGTCTCCCGCATGTCCCGGCCGTCGGCGGTCAGCCCGCCGTCGTCGATGAGGTCGCGCTCGCGGAGCCGGTCCTCGGCCGCCGCCCACTCGTCCTGCGGCCAGTTGCGGGCCTTGCGCATGTACTCCTGGGTCAGCCCGTTGTCGGCGGCGAAGAGGACCAGCGTCTCGCACGGGTCGAGGCCCGCGGTGATGAGCGCGGCGACATGGCCGTCGCCGCGGGACTCGCGCAGGGTGGTGGCGGACTGCCACAGCGCCAGGTGCGGCTCCTCGGGCAGGTCGAGCGCGGCGTTGGCGGCGGCGAGCGCGCGGCCCGCGGTCGGCGCCCAGCCGGCCGCCGTGCGCGCCAGGTCCGCGGCCTCGGCGATCTCCGGGCCGGACACGGCCTCGCCCAGCATGCGGCGCAGCGCGCCGTCGACGCCCGCGAGCCGGGTGCGCAGGAAGTCCTCGGGGGACGCGACCGTCCACGCGTCGGGCAGCGCCCGCTCCACCAGCGAGGGGTGGAAGTTGTAGAACAGGCTGGTCACCAGCCAGGCGGGCGCGGCGCCGAGCGGCGCGGCCCGCATGCCGAAGTAGCCCATCCACCGGCCCTTGCAGCCGAGCGCGTCGGTGGCGGCGATCGACTCGGGGCTGAAGTACGTGACGGCGTGGTAGGGCTCGAAGCACTGCCACATGCGGCGCGGATCCATGGCGCCGATCCTAGGAGTCGGCCAGGTATTGCTCGACCCTTTCGACCTTCGCCGTGAGCTGACCGACGTGACCCGGCCGGATGTCGGCCTTGAGGACGAGCCCGACCCGCGGGTACTTCTCGAGCAGGACGTCGGTGGCGCGCTTGACCACGGCCATCACCTCGTCCCACTCACCCTCGATCGTGGTGAACATGGCCGACGTCTCGTTGGGCAGACCGGACTCGCGGACCACCCGCACGGCCTCGGCGACGGCCTCGCCCACGTTCTCCGATTCCCCGCCGAGCGGGCTGACACTGAAGGCGACGAGCACGGTTCACTCCTGTCGTTGGGCGACTTGCCAGGCACACTAGCCAGGTGGTCTCCGACCGCTGGGTCCTGCACGTGGACCTCGACCAGTTCATCGCCGCGGTCGAGGTCCTCCGCAGGCCTGAGCTGCGCGGACTTCCCGTGGTCGTCGGCGGGCAGGGCGATCCCACCCAGCGGGCGGTGGTGGCGACGGCGTCGTACGAGGCCCGCGCGTTCGGGGTGCGGTCCGGCATCCCGCTGAAGCTGGCGGTCAAGCGCTGCCCGCAGGCGGTGTTCCTGCCCAGCGACCCCGAGGCGTACACGGCGGCCTCCGCGCAGGTGATGGCCGCGCTGCGCGAGTTCGACGCCGTGGTCGAGGTGCTGGGGTGGGACGAGGCGTTCCTCGGGGTCACCACGGCCGACCCGGTGACGCTGGCCTGCGAGATCCACGACGTGGTGCTCGACCGGACCCGGCTGCACTGCTCGGTGGGGATCGGCGACAACAAGCTGCGCGCCAAGCTCGCCACCGACTTCGGCAAGCCCCAGGGGGTCTTCCAGCTCACCGCGGAGAACTGGTTCGAGGTCATGGGCGAGCGCCCCACCGACGCGCTGTGGGGCATCGGCGCCAAGACCGCCCGCAAGCTGACCGAACTGGGCCTGACGACCGTCGCGGAGCTGGCCGCGGCGGACCCGGACGTGCTGGCCGCCCGGATGGGCCCGACGATCGGCCCGTGGCTGCGCACGCTCGGCCTGGGCGCCGGGTCGACGGAGGTCTCGGGCGAGCCGTACGTGCCGCGGTCGCACAGCCACGAGACGACGTTCCAGGAGAACCTCACCGCCGTGGAGGACATGCGCGCGGCGGTGGTGAAGCTGACCGGGCAGCTCATGGCGGAGGTCGACGCCGACGGCAGGCCGGTGGTCCGGGTCGGGGTGAAGGCCCGCTTCGCCCCGTTCTTCACCAAGACCCGCAGCGTCACCCTCGCGGGCCCGACCACCGACCAGGCCGACATCGAGGCCGCGGCCCTGGTCGCGCTGGAGCGGTTCGAGCTGGACCGGCCGGTGCGGCTGCTCGGCGTGCGGGCCGAGTTCGCTCCGCCGCCGGATGGCTACTGAGGGCGGTCGGCGGTTCCCGGCTGGTAACTTCTGGCCATGAGCCCCCGCTCCCTGCCGTTCGATCCCATCGCCCGAGCTGCGGATTTGTGGCAGGAGCGGATCGGCGACGCCAAGACCATGGCCGCGGTCACCAGCGTCATGCGGGTCCAGCAGATCCTCCAGTCCGCTGTGGACGGAGCGCTCAAGCCGCACGGGCTGACCTTCGCCCGCTACGAGGCCCTGGTCCTGCTGACGTTCTCGCGCAAGGGCAGCCTCCCGATGCGGGTGATGGGTGAGCGGCTGCAGCTGCATCCGACCAGCGTCACCAACATCGTCGACCGGCTCGAGGCCGACGGCCTGGTCAAGCGGACCCCGCACCCCACCGACCGCCGCACCACCCTGGCCGAGATCACCGAGGCGGGCCGCGAACGGCAGGCGCAGGCCACCGCAGCGGTGACCACCGTGGACTTCGGGCTCAAGGGCCTGACCGAGCGGCAGACCGCGCAGCTCACCGACCTGCTGGCGAAGGTCCGCAAAGCGGCGGGCGACTTCCAGGACTGATCGCGGTTGGGTCACGAAAGGTAACGACCACCGCACTCTCCGGCGACTCTCAAAGACACGTCGCTGCGGAGGCAAGGCATGTCGGCACTCGAGATTCGCGTACACGGCATCGGTGACCACGACGACTACAGCGCCTTGGGCGATCCGGTGTTGCTGACGCCGAACAACCGCACGCACATCGTGGTCCCGCCGACCGTCCCCGACCACCCGCTCAAGCTGGTCAACTGGTCGCGCTCCTCCCGCAAGCTCTCGCGCGGTCTGCTGTGGTACTTGGCGCTCCCGTTCACCCTGGTCAACGCCGCGGGCAACATGGGCCCAGCCAAGGGCCCGGCCCACTCGATCCTGCGGATCCTGGTGGGCTTCGTCGGCATCCTGCTGACCGTCTCCGCCGCCGCGTGGCTGATCGTGATGGCCGAATCGGTGATGAAGGTCGTGGCGATCCCCGACGACCCGCGCACCGTGAGCCGAGTGCTCGCGGTCGTCATCCCGTCGCTGCTGGCGTTCGGGATGCTCGCGCGGTGGAAGTTGCGGAACCTGCGGATCAACGCCGTCGTGCTGTGGCTCAACGTGGCCGCGCTGATCTTGTTCGGGGCCGCGGTGGCCGCGCTGTTGCCCGCGCAGATCGATTATTCCGGGTGGCCGTCGCGCACAGTCCCCATGACCAGGCCCGAATGGCTCGGGACCCGGTGGAGCCGGCCGCCCTTGGTCGAGCGGCTCGATCCCATGACGGCCGTCGTCATCGTCACGACGCTGCTCGGGCTGGCGTGCTCGGGACTCGTTTTGCTCGTGCGGATGTTCACCAAGGCCGACAAGGCGAGCCTGGCAGGCGCGTCCGCGCTGTTGTCCATCGCGGTGGTGTCGACGCACACGGTGAGTTCGGTGCTGCGGATGGGCGCGGACTGGATCGCCGGCTGGGTCTCATGGGCGTCGCTGTCCCACCCGGACACGGTGTCGGCCTGGGACCGGGCGCTCATGGGTTACTACGAGCGCGGAAACGCCGTGCAGTCGCGGCTCGACTTCCTGGCCTGGTTCGGCATCGCCGCGATTGTCGCCCTGGCGATCGCGGCCGGGCTGTCCATCTGGACCGGCACCCCAGGTCCGCGCCCGAAGAAGTCGCCGACGAACCGGGAGCGAGCCGTGTGGATACACGGCGTCGTGGCCGCGCTGCCCCACTTTCTCCCCAGGACCCTGGTCGCGGGCGGCCTGCTCGCACTCGGGCTGTCAGTGGTGCTGGTGCGGCATCACGAATGGCTGCTCGAGGGGCTGCGGGGGCACTTCGTCGTCCTGATCATCAACGCCTTGACCGTGGTGGCCATCGTGGCGGTCTTCCTCCGCCACCGGCTGCCCATGCTCAGCAAAGTGATCGGCAGCTTCGCTGACATAGTCGGGTTCTGGACGGTCGAACACCACCCGCTGGCCGGTGTCTCCTACCGCGGCGCGGCGCTCGTCGCGATCGACGCCGCCGTCGGCTCGAAGAAACACATCGTGCTCGTCGGCCACAGCCAAGGATCGGTCGTGTGCGCCTGGTGGCTGGCCAGGCACCCCGGACCTAAACCTAAGGTGAGCCTGGTCACCTGCGGGTCACCACTGGCCTCGCTGTACCAGACGTTCTTTCCCCGCCACTTCACCACCGCGTTCTTCGACGACGTACGCACTGGGAGTCCGAAGTGGCGGAACTTCTGGCGCGAGACCGACCCGATCGCGACCGCCGTGCCCAACGCGCACAACGGCGACGCGCTCGCCGATCCACTGCCACCGCGGATGAAAGCCCTGGGGCACGGCGACTATTGGACCGACCCGGCCCAGCAGTACTGGATCAGACAGCGGATCCGTCAGATGAGCTGACGGGCCCGGACCGGGTCGAGCTTGCCCGTGCGCAGTGCCCAGCGCTCGAAGAGGATGGTGGCCAAGGGCGGGATGCTGGACGCGAAGGCCCAGATCGTCGTCCACCGGTTCCACCGCTGTTCGCGCGCGGTGAAGGCCACGACGACGATGTAGGCGACGAAGACGGCGCCGTGGATCGGGCCGAAGACCTTCACCCCGAACTCGCCGAGGTCGGTCGCGTACTTGAAGAACATGCCGATCAGGAGACCGACCCAGGAGACGGCTTCAGCGAGGGCGACGATGCGCAAACGGCCTGCGGGGGTGGCGAACATGGCTCCAGTGTGGAGCGTGAGCGCGCTCACCCCCCTCTCGGGTCGGCCGTGAGGTCAGCTGTCCTCCCACGTGAACACCCGACTCGCGACGAACCCGACGACGAGGGTGAACCCGATGAGCACCGCGCACGGCACCAGCAGCGCCGAGAAGTCCTTGCCGCGGACCAGGAAGTCCATCATGCCGTCGTTCATGTGCCGCAGCGGGAACACCTTCGACACGGTCTGCAGCCAGGGCGGTGCCGCCTCGATCGGGAAGAACGTCCCGGAGAGGAAAGCCATGGGCAGCACGACGATGTTGGCCGCACCGGTCGCGGCTTCCTCGGTCTTGCAGAACGCGCCGATGAGCATGCCGATGGCGAAGAAGGCCAGCACTCCCAGCACGAACACCGGGATCGACAGCCACCACGTGCCGGACAGCCGCAGCCCGAAGATCGGCAGCAGGGCGACACCGACGAAGACCAGCGCCTGGACGAACGCGACACCGACCGTCACGGTGAGCCGCGAGCTGAGCACCGTCGTCGGGGTGATGGGCGCCAGCCGCAGCCTGCGCAGCACCTGCTTGCGCCGCCAGTTCACCATCGTCAGCGCCGCGCCGAAGACCGCGGTCACCGCGATGCCCCACGACATGATGCCCGGCGTCAGGTACTGGATCGGTTGCAGCGACGCGTCTTCCACCTGTGCGGCCTCGAACGCGAAGCGCGGCGGCTGGCCGCTCGCCCGCACGTTGAGCTCCTGGGTGACACCGGCCACCAGACCGCGCACCGTGCCCGCCTGGGCCTGGTCGCTCGCGGCGAAGCTCAGCCGGACCGTGTCGCCGGTGGCCTCGACGAGGCCGGGCAGGTCGCCGTCGCGCACCTTCCGCACGCCCGCCTCGACCGAGTCGAACCGCTCCAGCTCGACCGCGCCGGTCTGCTCGAGCGCGGCGAGGACCGGGCCGTCGCCGACCGCGCCGATCTTGATCTTCTCCGCGCCCGCGTCGCGGAACAGCAGACCGAAGATCACCAGGAACATCAACGGGAAGATGAACGAGAAGAACAGGGTGGCCTTGTCCCGGAAGAACCCCTTGGCCATGGCCTTCGACAGGCTGGTGAACGCCGCACTCATGCTCGGTACTCCCGCCCGGTCAGGTCGAGGAAGACGTCCTCGAGCGTGGCGGTCCGCACCTGCAGGCCGTCGAGGGTGCCGCGTTCGGCCAGCGTGGAGAGCACGGGTGCCGGGGTGCGGGTGGAGATGGTGAGCGAGACCTCGTCGGCGTGCACGTCGTCGGCGCCGGGGATCGCCCGAGCGTCCTCAAGGGACAGTGAGCCGCGTTCGAGGATCACGTGCGTCGGGGCGTCGAGGCCGCGCACGAGCGTCGCGGGCGGGTCCATGGCGAGGATGCGGCCGTTGTCCATGATCGCGACCCGGTCGCAGAGGATCTCGGCCTCGTCGAGGTAGTGCGTGGTGTAGACGATGGTCTTGCCGCGCTCCTGGATCGCGCGCAGCACGTCCCACAGGTTGCGCCGCGCCTGCGGGTCGAGCGCGGCGGTGGGCTCGTCGAGGAACACCACGTCCGGGTCGTGGACGAGCGCGCAGGCGATGGACAGCCGCTGCCGCTGACCGCCGGACAGCTTGTCCTCGCGGGTGTCCGCCTTGTCGGTGAGGCCGACGAGTTCGAGCATCTCGCCCGCGGTCTTCGCGTCGATGCCGTAGAGCGCGGCGAAGGTCTCCAGCTGCTCGCGCGCGGTCAGCTTCTCGAAGAACGCCGACGCCTGCAGCTGCACGCCGATGCGCGGAAGCAGCGCGGCGTTGCGCGGGAACGGATTCTCACCGAGCAGGCGCACGGAACCCCCGTCGGGCACGCGCAATCCCTCGACGATCTCCAGGGTTGTGGTCTTGCCGGCGCCGTTCGGACCGAGGATCCCGAAGAACTCACCTTCGGCGACGGTGAAAGACACACCGTCGACCGCGTCGAGTTCTCCGTAGGACTTGCGAATGTCCTCGACCACGATCGCGTCCGTGGTGACAGTCATGGCACAAACGTAGTCGCCGAAACACCGCCATGAGGGTGAGATCAGGGTGTTTGGGCCGGACGGACGAGCCTAAGTGGACGCTTGGATGCTCTCGATCAAGGAGTCGGCGGCGGTGTACGGGTCGACCTCGCCCGCCATCACCCGCTTCGCCAGCCCTTCGAGCGCGTCACCGTGCACGTCGGCCAGCTTCGCGCGCAGCGATTCCACCGCGATGGCTTCGATCTCGGTGCGGGCGCGGACCGCGCGGCGCTCTTCGAGTTCGCCGTGTTCGGCCATCCATGTGCGGTGGGTGTCGATCGCCTCGACCACGTCGGCGATGCCCTCCAAGCGGGCGGCGACCGTCTTGACGATCGGCTGGCGCCAGCTCGCGCCGCGGATCTCCCGACGTCCCAAGGAGATCATGTACTTCAGCTCGCGGACGGTGGTGTCGGCGCCGTCGCGGTCGGCCTTGTTGACGACGAAGACGTCGGCGATCTCCAGGATGCCCGCCTTGGCCGCCTGGATGCCGTCGCCCATGCCCGGGGCGAGCAGCACGATCGTGGTGTCGGCGAGCGCCACGACTTCCACTTCGGACTGCCCGACGCCGACCGTCTCGATGAGGACGACGTCGAACCCGGCCGCGTCGAGCACCCGCAGCGCCTGCGGGGTCGCCCACGCCATGCCGCCGAGGTGACCGCGGGTGGCCATGGAGCGGATGAACACGTCCGGGTCGGTCGCGTGTTCCTGCATCCGGATGCGGTCGCCCAGCAGGGCGCCGCCGGAGAACGGGGACGACGGGTCGATGGCGAGCACGCCGACCCGCTTGCCCAGCGCGCGGTAGGCCGCGACGAGGGCCGAGGTGGTCGTGGACTTGCCGACACCCGGCGACCCGGTGAGCCCGATGACCTGGGCCCGCCCGCCGTGGGGCGCCAACGCCGCCGCCGCTTCACGCAGCTGCGGGCTGGCGTCCTCGACGAGTGAGATGAGCCTGGCGACCGCGCGCGGCTCACGCCGCCGCGCGCGGTCGACAAGATCTGCTACATCGACCTGACGGGCCAAGCTCAGGCCTTGGGCACGGAGATGATCAGGGCGTCGCCCTGGCCGCCGCCGCCACACAGGGCCGCCGCGCCGACACCGCCGCCGCGCCGCTTGAGCTCGTAGGCCAGGTGCACGATCAGCCGGGCGCCGGAAGCGCCGATCGGGTGGCCCAGGGCGATGGCGCCGCCGTTGACGTTGACGATGTCCTCGGAGATGCCCAGCTTCTTGGTGGAGACGACACCGACGGCGGCGAACGCCTCGTTGATCTCGACCAGGTCCAGGTGGGAGGCCTCGATGCCCTGCTTGGCCAGCGCGGCGTTGATGGCGTTGGACGGCTGCTCGTGCAGGCTCGCGTCCGGGCCGGCGACGACGCCGTGGGCGCCGATCTCGGCGATCCAGGACAGGCCCAGTTCCTCGGCCTTGGCCTTGCTCATGACGACCACCGCGGCGGCGCCGTCGGAGATCTGCGAGGCCGAACCGGCGGTGATGGTGCCGTCGCTGGCGAACGCCGGGCGCAGCTTGCCCAGGCTCTCGACGGTGGTTTCGCCGCGCACACCCTCGTCGGTGTCGAAGACGATCGGGTCGCCCTTGCGCTGCGGGATGGTGACCGGGGCGATCTCGTCGGCGAACACACCGTCGGCGATGGCCTTGGCCGCCTTCTGGTGCGAGGCCGCGGAGAACGCGTCCTGCTCCTCGCGGGTGAGGTCGTAGCGGGCGTTCACCTTCTCGGTGGAGACACCCATCGCGACCTGGTCGAACGCGCAGAACAGGCCGTCGTAGGCCATGTGGTCCTGCAGCGTGACGTCGCCGTACTTGAAGCCGGAGCGGGACTTCGGCAGCAGGTGCGGCGCCTGGGTCATGGACTCCTGGCCACCGGCGACGATGATGTCGAACTCGCCCGCGCGGATCAGCTGGTCGGCCAGCGCGATCGCGTCGAGGCCGGACAGGCAGACCTTGTTGATGGTCAGCGCGGGGACGTTCATCGGGATGCCCGCGGCGACGGCGGCCTGACGGGCCGGGATCTGGCCCGCGCCCGCGGTGAGCACCTGGCCCATGATCGTGTATTGCACCTGCTCGGGCTTCACGCCCGCCTTCTCCAGCGCGGCCTTGATGGCGACCCCGCCGAGCTGCGCTCCGCTGAAGTCCTTCAGCGAGCCGAGCAGGCGACCGATCGGGGTGCGGGCCCCCGCGACGATGACGGTTCCGGACACAGCGGTCTCCTCAGCGTGCGAACGTGCGTTAACTCGGACCTTACTCGCGGAGAACCGCTTCGCCATGTGCCTGTGTGAGTAGCCGCACAGCAAATAGTTACCGATGGGTAGACAAGGCGTAATCTTCGCTTATGACCGATGCCCTGAAGCCTCACGTAGTCGCAATCGACCACGTCGGGATCGCCGTGCCCGACCTCGACGTCGCCATCGCGTTCTACCGCGACAACTTCGGCCTCGAGTCGGTCCATGAGGAGACCAACGAGGAGCAGGGCGTCCGCGAGGCCATGCTCCGCGTCCCCGGGGACACCACCGGCCCGGCCATCCAGCTGCTCGCGCCGCTCAACGAGCAGTCGACGATCGCCAAGTTCATCGGCCGCAGCGGCCCCGGCCTGCAGCAGCTGGCGTACCGGGTCGCCGACGTCGAAGCCACCGCCGACGCCCTACGCGCCAACGGCCTGCGCCTGCTCTACGACAAGCCCAAGCGCGGGACGTCGAACAGCCGGGTGAACTTCGTGCACCCGAAGGACGCGGGCGGCGTGCTCGTGGAACTCGTCGAGCCCGCCGCCGACGCGCACTAGCGGATTCCGTTCATCAGCTTCCGGACGGCGGGCGTCAGCAGGGCCATCACCACGCCCAGCGCGATGGCGCCCGCTCCCAGGAGGCCGAAGTACGTCGGCTCGGAGTCCTTCGAGTAGTACTCCGCGAGCGCGCCCGCGACGGACGTGCCCAGGGCGACCGACAGGAAGAACAGCGCGACCATCTGCGCGCCGTAGGCCTTCGGGGCCAGCTTCGTCGACAGCGAGAGGCCGACCGGCGACAAGCACATCTCGCCGAGCACGAAGATCACCAGCACCAGCACGACCAGCAGCGGGTTGATCACCTTCTCGCCTCCGGTGAAGCCGAGCAGCGCCATCACCAGGAACGCCACGCCCATGGCGGCGACGCCGAGGGCGAACTTGACCGGGGTCGACGGCTGGCGCGAGCCCAGCCGGATCCACAGCGCCGCGAAGACCGGGGCGAGGAGCACCACGCCGAGCGGCTCGACGGAGGCGAACCAGGACGGCGGGATCTTGAAGCCCATCAGGTCCAGGTCGACCCGGGTCTCCGCGTAGATCGCCAGCACGGTGAACTGCTGCTGGAACAGCGCCCAGAAGCCGAAGCTGACCAGGAACATCGGGATGAACGCGACGACCCGGCGGCGCTCGACTCCGTCGACCTTGCGGCTGGTCAACAGGATCGCGAACAGGGTCACCGCCGCGGCCGCGATGACCCAGGTGACCACGATCGCCAGGTTGTCCGCGCCGACGACGCCGGTCAGCACCAGCGCCAGGACCGCCGCGACGCCCGCGCCGATCACCGCGAACGACCGCACCCGGGCGGGGCCGTCGAGCGGGTTGGGGACGATCCGGCCGGACTCCGGCAGGTGCTTGCGCCCCATGACGTACTGCGCGAGGCCGACGGCCATGCCGACCGCCGCCAGCCCGAAGCCCCAGTGGAACCCGACGCGGTCCTGCAGCAGGCCGGTGAGCAGCGGCCCGACGAGCGCGCCAAGGTTGATGCCCATGTAGAAGATCGAGAACCCGGAGTCGCGCCGCTCGTCGTCGGGCGCGTACAGCGCCCCGACCAGCGCGGTGGCGGTGGCCTTGAGCCCACCGGACCCCAGCGCGACGCAGATGAGGCCCACGGCCACCCCGACGACGCCCGGCAGGACCGCGAGCGCGATGTGGCCCGCGAGGATCAGCGACCCGCTGTAGAACAGCGTGCGCTCCGGGCCGAACAGCCGGTCCGCGACCCAGGACCCGGCGATCGTGGCCAGGTACACCGACCCGCCGTACGCCCCGACGATGCCCGCCGCGGTGGACTGGGGGATGCCCAGCCCACCTTCGGCGACGCTGAAGTACAGGTAGTAGAGCAGGATCGACTGCATCCCGTAGTACGAGAAGCGCTCCCACATCTCGGTGCCGAACAGGTTCGCCAATCCGCGTGGATGGCCGAAGAACCCCTTGCCCTGCTCGACTTCGGTGGTGGCGGTCACTGTCGCCGGTCCCCTCTCACTCCGTTGTGTGGAGAACTCCCGAGGAGACCGTACGACAGGTGACCTTCCTACGAAGGTAGGTATCCGCTCACAAGCCGTTCGCCGCCAGCCAGGCCGGGTCGGGCGCGATCATCTGGACCAACTCGAGCAGCAGACCACCGGGCACGGCCACGTAGAAGTGGCGCTGACCCCACGGCTCGTCCGTGCACGCCTTCACGATTTCCGCGCCCGCCTCGCGCAGGCGGGCTTCCTCGGCCGCGGCGTCCTCCACCACCAGGGCGAAGATCGTCCCGGCCACCGGGCGGCCGCGGTACGGCTCGGGCGTGGACGGGTGGTCGACCTGGACTATGTCGAACATGAACGACTCGGCCGACTCATGACAGAAGTCGACATACCAGCCGAGGTCGACTGTGACCTTGAAACCGAGCTTCTCCACCAGGAAGTCCCGGGTCGCGGCGACGTCCTCGACCAGGATGGCCGTGGCGAACTTGCTGAACTGCATACACACCCCTCGGTTAAGCACTACGTCTGTAGTACTCTAGCCGTAGTGGTCTAGGAGGTGCAAGTGCGACGCAATGACGACCGACGCCTGGCGCTGGTGGACGCGGCGGTGGAGGTGCTGGCGCGCGACGGCGCCCGCGGGCTGACGTTCCGGGCGGTCGACGCCGAGGCGGGCGTGCCGAAGGGGACCGCGTCGAACTACTTCCCCAGCCGCGACGCGCTGCTCGACCAGGTGGGCACGCACATCCACGTGCGGCTCGCACCGGACCCCGCGCAGGTCCAGGAGACGCTGGACGCGCCGCGGGACCGCGAGCTGGTCGTGCGGTTCATGCGCGACATCCTGCGGCGCGTGCACGCCGACCGGGCGGGCTATCTGGCGCTGCTGGAACTGCGCCTGGAGGCGACCCGACGGCCGGAGCTGCGGGCCGGGTTCACCGAGACGATGCGTGCCCAGCTGGAGGGCAGCATCGCGTTCCACCTCGACTCCGGCCTCCCCGGGGACCGGACGACGGTGGAGCTGCTCTATATCGCGATGACGGGCCTCATCGTCGAGTCGTTGACCCTTCCCGGCGTCCTGGGCGACGAGGAGGCCCTGGTCAGCGCGCTGGTCGAACGGGCCGCGACGATCGCGGCCCGTTGACCGGCCGGGTCAGTGCGATCCGGCCATCCGGCTGGCGGCCTGCGCCAATGGCAGAGCGGCGGCGCCCGCCACCACGGTCAGCGCACCGATGATCCAGGAGGACCACGCGATGCCGGTCAGGTGCGTGTAGCTCATGACCCAGGGCGAGATGAACAGCAGCACGCCGAGCACGATCTGGATCGCCTCACCGGCGACCATGCCCGGCATCGCGAGCGACACCAGGCCGTCGAGCGCGATCAGCGCACCGAGCACGACCATGGTCCACATCGCGGCGTTGTCGGTTGCCATCCACAGTGGAGACGCCATCGCGACGACACCGAGGACTACCTCGGCCCAGTCGTACGGACGGGTCCACGGCTTGACCGCTTGAGACTCGTTCACGAGACCACCTCCATCAAAGGGAGATCCCAGGAACATGGTCCGCTCACCAAGAGCCGCAGGTCAATAACGATCCAGTGCGTGCCATCCCTCACATCATCGGTACCTGCTGTCTACCGCTAAGTAACATCTCGCCACCTGGGTGTTCTAGCCCAGAGCCGATTCGCCGGGAGGTCCCGCAGTGCAGAAGATCCTCGACGCCATCCAGGCCGACGAACTCGACGCGATCGGCTCGTTGCCGGTCCCCGAGTCGTACCGGGGCGTTACCGTGCACGCCGACGAGGCCGGAATGTTCGAAGGTCTCGCGTCGCGTGACAAGGACCCTCGCAAGTCGCTGCACCTCGACGAGGTGCCGGTCCCCGAGCTCGGCCCGGGTGAGGCTCTCGTCGCGGTGATGGCCAGCGCCATCAACTACAACACCGTGTGGACCTCGATCTTCGAGCCGGTCTCCACCTTCAAGTTCCTCGAGCGCTACGGCAAGATGTCGCCGCTGTCGAAGAAGCACGACCTGCCGTACCACGTGGTCGGCTCCGACCTGTCCGGCGTCGTGCTGCGCACCGGCCCCGGCGTGCACGCCTGGAAGCCGGGCGACGAGGTCGTCGCGCACTGTCTCAACGTCGAGCTCGAGGGCCCCGACGGCCACAACGACACGATGATGGACTCCGAGCAGCGCATCTGGGGCTTCGAGACCAACTTCGGTGGTCTGGCCGAGGTCGCGCTGGTCAAGTCCAACCAGCTGATGCCCAAGCCCAAGCACCTGACGTGGGAAGAGGCCGCGTCCCCCGGCCTGGTGAACTCCACCGCCTACCGCCAGCTGGTCTCCAGCAACGGCGCGGGCATGAAGCAGGGCGACGTCGTGCTGATCTGGGGGGCCTCCGGCGGCCTCGGCTCTTACGCGACCCAGTTCGCCCTCAACGGCGGCGCGATCCCGGTGTGCGTCGTGTCGAGCCAGGAGAAGGCCGACATCGTCCGCAAGATGGGCGCGGAGCTGATCATCGACCGCAGCGCCGAGGACTACAAGTTCTGGAAGGACGAGAACACCCAGGACCCGAAGGAGTGGCAGCGGTTCGGCAAGAAGATCCGCGAGCTGACCGGCGGCGAGGACCCGGACATCGTCTTCGAGCACCCGGGCCGCGAGACTTTCGGCGCGTCGGTCTACGTCACCCGCAAGGGCGGCACGATCGTCACCTGCGCGTCGACCTCGGGCTACATGCACCAGTTCGACAACCGGTACCTGTGGATGAGCCTCAAGCGGATCGTGGGCTCGCACTTCGCGAACTACCGCGAGTCGTGGGAGGCCAACCGGCTCATCGCCAAGGGCCTCATCCACCCGACGCTGTCGAAGACTTACGCGCTGGCCGACACCGGCCAGGCCGCGCTCGACGTGCACCGCAACGCCCACCAGGGCAAGGTCGGCGTGCTGTGCCTGGCCCCTGAGGAGGGCCTGGGCGTGCGTGACCACGAGATGCGGGCCAAGCACCTCGACGCGATCAACCGTTTCCGCGGGGTCTGACGGATCACCCGGACGGGCCGTTCGATGTGGGTTTGCGCTACTTGTCGTGAGTGCCGTAACCCAGACAGGTAGCGTGACCCCATGGGATTGGGCGAGGAACGCGATCTCGTGCCGTTGGGTGCCGGATTCGACATCACCAAGCGGGGCTACAGCCGCGCGCAGGTCGAAGAGCACCTTGAGCGGCTCGACGCCGAACTGCAGCTACTGCACGCCGACCGCAACGCGGCCGTCTCACAGGCGACGGATCTCGCGAAGCAGCTCGAACGGAGCCGCTCGGAGATCGACGAACTCAAGGGGCAGGTCGAGCGGCTCTCATTGCCGCCGACCACCCTTGAGGGCCTGAGCGAGCGCCTGCAGCGAATGCTGCGGCTCGCGCAGGACGAGGCGAGCGAGGAACGGGCCAGGGCGGAAGCCGATGCCGAGCGCATCCGGCAGAAGGCCGAAGCCGACGCGCTGATCCTCAAGCAGCGCTACGAGAAGCTGATGGCCGACCTCGAGCAGCGCCGCAAGGCGATGGAGGCCGAACACGTCGGCGTCGTCGAGAAGGCCCGTACGGACGCCGAGCAGACCGTCGCCGCGGCGAAGGCGGAGGCGGCGAGGATCGATGCGGCGTCCCTGGAGCGGCGAACGAAGGTCGAAGAGGACTTCGAGATCGCCATGGCCTCGCGCCGCACCGAGTCGATGCGCGCGCTGGCCGAGCAGGAGGCGACCAGCAAGTCCGAAGCCGAACGCCGCGTGCGTGAGGCCACGGAGGAAGCGAACCGCAGGCGGCACGAGGCGATCACCGAGTCGACGTCGCGGCTCAAGGAGGCCACCACGGAGGCGCACCGCCGCGTCCGAGAGGCCACCGAGGAAGCCAACCGCCGAATCACCCACGCCACCCAGCGCGTGGCGGCCCTGCGCCAGCTGCGGGCCCGGGTGGCGGACCAGCTGCACTCCGCACGGGACCTCATCGCCGACGCCCACGTCCAACTGGCCGACGCGACGCCGATCCTCGACCCACTCCCGGAGGAGCGGGCCCCGAAGACGATCGACGGCACGCCCGCGGACGAGTCCCCGACCAAGATGATGAAGCCGGTCGGCCCGCCGCAGGAGCACTGGGAAGCCGTGGAGTCCGACACCGAGCGCACCCCGGCGGCGAGCAAGAAGCCGGAGCGCCCGACGGAGAAGCCGGAGCAGAAGTCCGCTCCCAAGGCCGAAGCAGTCCGCGCCGCCGAAGCCGAACCCAACGGCGAACGCACCCAGCGCCTGCCCAAGCCAACCCCGGACACCACTCCAGTGAACTCACGGGGCTGAGCAACATCCAGCTGTGACCGAGCCGCGCTCCCAAGGGGGCGCGGCTCGGTTGTTTAGAAGGTGTTTGAAGGTGGTTTGAAACCAACGACACGGCGCTCGCCGTGCCAGCTGACTTGGCGGCGGGCAGGGCGAGCGCGCTCCCGGTCCGGTGCGGATGGTGACGGGACTGCGCTGCCGTCACCCGCACCTGCACCGAGCTTTCGTCACCAGCGCCTGCACTTCCCCCTTGCCCCTCGTCCTGGCAATCTTTAACGCTGGTTCGGCAGGGTCAAGGGTCAGCTTGCTGATCGCGAAGCGACGGCGCTTGCGCCGCCCTTGACGCTGTCGAACCAGCGTTAAACACTCGAGCCAGAGGGGCATCCCACCCCAGCGGCAATGCCCGAAGGGCGAGCCTCACGCAGACCCGATGTCCTCGTTCCACAGCGCAGGATTGGCTTCGATGAAGTCCGTCATCATGCCCACGCAGGTCGGGTCATCGAGGATGGTGATCTCCACCCCATTCTCGGCCAGCCAGTCGTGTCCGCCAGTGAATGTGCGGGACTCCCCGATGACGACCGTCGAGATCCCGAACTGCCGCACCAACCCACTGCAGTACCAACACGGCGACAACGTCGTCACCATCGTCGTCCCCACATAAGACCGCCGCCGCCCAGCGGCCCGAAACGCCGATGTCTCCCCATGGACCGACGGATCACCGTCCTGCACCCGCCGATTGCGCCCCCGACCCCAGAGTTCGCCGGACGGCCCGAACAGCGCGGCACCGATCGGGATGCCGCCCTCGGCCAGTCCGATTTGTGCCTCGGCGATGGCTACGGCGAGCATCTCTGTCGTTTTCATCGCGTCGATTCTCGTTCTGGCGCGTCCGATGGGCGAATCGGTCGTTGACCTGGTTAAGTCTACCGGCAAGTAGGACTCGGGAGGGACATCCGCAATGGTCGCCTATCAGACCGTAGTCGTCGGCACCGATGGCTCGGATTCGTCGTACCGCGCCGTCGATCGCGCCGCCGCGATCGCCGGTGACACGGGCGCGACGCTCGTGATCGCCTGTGCTTTCCAGCCCGCCAGCGCCCGGACCGTGGAACGGGCTCAGGACTCGCTGGGCTCCGACGTCGCGTACCAGGTGGTCGGGTCCAACCCCGCTGAGGAGTCGGTGCGCACCGCCGCCGAGCGGGCCAACCGCGCGGGTGCGACCAAGGTCAAGACCGTGGTCGTCGACGGTGACCCGGTGCCCGCGCTGACCAAGGTCGTGCACGAGCACAACGCCGACCTGCTGGTGATCGGCAACCGGGGCCTCAACACCCTCGCGGGCCGCATCCTGGGCTCGGTGCCGTCGGAGGCCGCGCGCAAGTCGACTGTCGACGTGCTCATCGTCCACACGACGTGACCGAGGAGTTCGGGGCGGCGCAGCGGCAGGTCGAGGAGATCCTCCTCGGCGGCGAGCGCCGCTACACCCGTCAGCAGGTCCGCGAGAAGGCGGGCGTGCCGCTGGACCGCTCCGTCATGCTGTGGCGGGCGCTCGGCTTCGCGACGGTCGGCGACGACGACATGGTGTTCACCGACAGCGACGTCGAGGCCCTGCGGATGACGCAGGAGCTCATGCTGGCGGGCATCATCGAGCCGGAGACGACCACAGCGACCGCGCGGATGCTCGGCCAGCATCTTTCCCGGCTGGCCGAGTGGCAGGTCCACCTGATGACCGACATCCTCGCGGCGAACCCCGAGCTGGTCTCCGACGAGCGCCAGCTCGGCCGGTTCATCGAACGCCTGGTGCCCGACCTCGAACGCCTCCAGAACTACACCTGGCGCAGGCACCTGGCGGCCTACGCGGGCCGGGCGCTGGCCAGCCCTGGCGAGCAGCTGCAGGTGCAGAGCGAGGTCGTCGGGTTCGCCGACATGGTCGGCTTCACCACGCTGACCCGCCGGGCCAACGAGGCCGAGCTGGTCACCATGGTCGACCGGTTCGACGCGATGACCGCGGAGATCGTCGCGGACAACCACGGCCGGATCGTGAAGATGCTCGGCGACGAGGTCCTCTATGTCGCCGACTCCCCCCAGCAGGGCGCCGAGATCGCGCTGCGGCTGCTGGAGGCGGCGGAGGCCGACCCTGATCTGCCCGTCCTGCGCGCGGGCATGGCCTACGGCCGGGTCCTCAACCGCTTCGGCGACGTCTACGGCTCCGTGGTCAACATCGCCGCCCGGCTCACCGGCGTGGCCCGCCCGGGCACGGTGATGATCGACCGCGCCCTGGCCGACGCGCTGGCCGGGATCGACGCGTACACGGTGCGCAGCAGGCGGCCGGTGTCGGTGCGCGGCTTCAGCAGGCTCAAGTGCGCGGTGCTGCGCCGCTCCGAGGAGTCGAAGGTGCCCAGCATCAATCTGGTCCCCGACGAGCGCCCGCGCCGCAAACGCCGCTAGGGGCCTGGCAAGAGGACGGCAACGGGACGGCAACCGGAGCGGGAGAAGGTCTTCACACCTTCTCCCGACTCCAAGGACACCGTCATGAAGAGCAAGATCCTCCGCGCCGCCACCGCCATCGCGGTCAGCCTGGGCACCATCACCGGCGTCACCGTCGCCACCGCGCCCGCCGCCAGCGCGTGCGTGATCATCGACGGCCAGTGCATGCCGAACTACCAGACCAGCAAGACCCTCTGGGCGGAGCGGCAAGGTCAGCACACCAGCTACTTCTGCGGCCCGGCGGCGACCCGCATCGCCATCACCGCGCGCGGCCTCTACCCCAGCCAGGAAGGCTTGGCGGGCTTGATGGGCACCCACAGCGGTGGCACGGACAGCTCGTGGAACATCCGCGCGGCGCTGAACAAGACGCTCAACACCACCTACTACGACGCCAAGTTCGGCCGCGACCACTCGACGTCCGGCTGGGCCAACCTGCTCCGCTCGGACATCCTGTTCGACATCAACCGCGGGTGGGCCCTGGTCGTCAACGTCTCGGGTGGGGCGAGCACGACCAGCGGGTGGCGGAGCTACCCGGGCGGGCACTACATCGCCGTCCTGGGCTATGACCAGTCCGGCGACCGGGCTCGCGTGGTCGACACCGGCTACAACGGCGGCCTGTACGACCCCCAGGGCTACTACTACGGCGAGTACTGGATCAACACCACCGAGCTGGCGCGGTGGAGCTACTACCGCGGGTACGCGGCCTGAGAACGGGAAAGGGACCGCCGACTGGTTCAGTCGGCGGTCCCTTCGCGTGTCTAGCGCTTGGCCAGCCAGGGGGTGACGGCGCCGAGGAAGGCCGCCGGGGACTCGATCGGCGGCAGGTGGCCGGTGTCGGGCAGCAGCCGCAACTCGCCCCCGGTCAGCTCGGCGAGTTCCTGCGCCACCGGCACCGGCATCAGCTTGTCGAGCGATCCGTGCACGACGAGGGTGTCGACGCCCCCGGACCGCAGCGTGTCCCGGGAGTCCATTCGGGACGCCATGGCGCGCTGCGCCCACGCCACGGCGGCGGGGCTCTGCGCCTCCATCAGCTCGCGGACGGTGCCCGCGTAGGCCTGGTCGGCCAGCAGCATCGGCAGCATCGTGTCGGCGAGCCAGGGCGCGGTCCCCTCGGCTTCGGCGCGGTCGGCCACCTTGAGCCGGTTGGCGGCCGCCTCCTCGGTGTCGGCGGTGGCTTTCGTGTCGATGAGCAGCAGCCCGGAGACCCGCTGCGGCGCGGCCCGCAGCGCGGCCATGGCGCAGTAGCCGCCCATGGAGCAGCCGCCGACCACCGCGCGGTCGAGTCCCAGTTCGTCGAGCAGGGCCACGACGTCCTGGCCGAGGGTCTCCACCGAGGGCTCGGCGTCGCCCGCCGGGGTGCGGCCGAAGCCGCGCAGGTCGGGGGTGATCAGCCGGACGACGGCGGAGAGCTCCTCGCGGACCGGGTCCCACATGCGCGAGTCCAGCGGGAACGCGTGGAGCAGGACGACGGGGGTGCCGGAGCCGGTATCGGTGAGGTGCACGTCGCCATTGTGGACCTCAGAAGCGGCCTTCGCGGACCCGCCGCACCGCGTCGTCACCCGAGAGTTCGGCGCGCGCGTCCGGGTTCTCCAGGTAGAACCGCAGGCTGTGCAGGACGACGAGTTGGTCTATGTCCATGGTCCGCATAGGCACCGCGCACGCGACGTCGCGGCCGAACTTGGCGGCCACCTTGCGCATCCGGGTGTCGGCCGCGGCCGCGTCGGTGGTGATGAGGCCAAGGTAGTTCTGGGTCGGCGCGGTCTTCGACCGCCCGATGCGCAGGCTCAGCGGCCGGATCTCGGTGATGTCGTGCCATGGCAGCCGGACCACCGGATGCACCCACGTCAGCGCGACGTGGTCGGGGGTGAGCAGGATCCCGACCATCCGCTGTTTGCGCTTGAGCGCGAAGAAGCCCGCGAGCAGCAGGAGCACCCCGAGGATTCCGAGCACGACCGCGCCGAGCGTGGGGCCCACCCCGCCGCGGATGATCAGCAGCGCGGAGAGGCCGCCGAGGCCGAGTCCGACGATGATCAAGACGACGCCCGCCGCGACCCGCGCCTGCCGGGCGGGGATCAGCAGACCGGGGACGCCGTCGAAGGTCGCCGCGGTCGCGGCTCCGGTCGGTGTGCCGGATGGCTGTGGGGATCCGTCCGCGGCCCGCCAGGGCCGGGGGCAAGGGAGCGAGCGGTCGTCCATGTGTCAATGCAAGCGCATGCGGGGGGCTTACGCCTAGCCAACTCACCAGCCCGGCGGTGAAGTCGATCACCCGGACGGGTCAGCGCCGCCGCGATGTCGGGCCGCGGCGGCCGCGTGCGGCCCAGCACGCCTGGTGCCAGTGCCTGCGGTCCTCGACCGAGCCGTAGTCGTCGGCGGGCCAGGTGACCACGTGGGCCATGCCGACGGGGATCTCGTGGTCGCATCCGGGGCAGCGGTACATCTTCGTCGCGTGCGCCCCGGGGACGTTGCGGACCTGCCAGTCGCCGTCGTGGGCGGTTTCGCGCCGCTGGGCGGCCAGGCCGCCGCTCAGCGGACGGGGATCGTCGCCGATGGCGTACTTGGGTCGGTTACGGCGGGGCACGGTGAGCACCGTATCCGCGGGCACCGGTGAGGCAGAATGGGCGGGTGCCCACTTATGAGTTCCGCTGCCGCGAGTGCGGCTCGACCTTCGACGTGCGACGCCCGATGGCCGAGTCGTCCGATCCCGCCGCCTGCCCCGAGGGCCACGCCGACACGGTGAAGCTGCTCAAGATGGCAGGCCTGTCCGGATCCAACACCTCCGCCGCAACAGCTCCCCAAGCTGGCGGAGGCTGCTGCGGCGGCGGTTGTTGCGGCTAAATCAGAACTCTGACATGGCGCCGGATCGCCGGCGCCATGTCAGTTCGATCTTAATAATCCCGGAAGCCCTTGCCGGTCTTGCGGCCCAGGCGGCCTGCGGTGACCAGGTGTTCCAGCAGCGGGGCCGGGGCGTATCCGGCCTCGCGGAACTCGTTGTACAGCGTGCGTTCGATGGCCAGCGACACGTCGAGGCCGACGACGTCGAGGAGTTCGAACGGGCCCATCGGCAGGCCGCAGCCGACCTTCATCGCGCTGTCGATGTCGTCGGCGCCCGCGTAGTGCGCTTCCAGCATCTTGATCGCGTCGTTGAGGTACGGGAAGAGCAGCGCGTTGACGATGAAGCCGGCGCGGTCGCCGCAGTGGACCGGCTTCTTGCCGACCTTCTCGCAGATCGCGTGGGCGGTGGCGACGACGTCCTCGGCGGTGGAGATGGTCTCGACGATCTCGACCAGCTTCATGATCGGCGCGGGGTTGAAGAAGTGCAGGCCGACCACGTCGGCCGGGCGTGAGGTCGCCGCGGCGCACTCGATGACCGGCAGCGAGGACGTGGTGGTGGCCAGGATCGCACCCGGCTTGAGCACCTCGTCGAGCGCGCCGAAGACCGCCTGCTTGATGGCGAGTTCCTCGGCGACGGCCTCGACCACGAGGTCGCAGTCGGCCAGTTCCTCGAACTCCACGGCCGGGCTGACGCGGCCGAGGATCGCGTCGCGCTCCTCCTCGGCGAGGCGGCCCTTGGCGACCTGGCGGTCGAGCGACTTGCGCACCTTGGCGATCGCCGCGGTCGCCTTGTCGGCGCTGCGGGCGCGGAGCACGACGTCGAAACCCTTGCGGGCGAAGACTTCGACGATCCCGGTGGCCATCGTGCCGGTGCCGACCACACCGACCCGCTGGACGTCGCGGGTGGACACCCCGGCGTCCCCGGCGGCGGCCGGGGTCTGGGCGTCGGCGACGACGTTGGGCGAGTCCGGGGCGTCGTAGGTGTAGAAACCCTTGCCGGTCTTGCGGCCGAGCTGGCCCGCGGTGATCATCTGCTTGAGGATCGGGGCGGGGGCGTGCAGCCGGTTGCGCGACTGCGCGTACATCGTCTCGAGGATCTCGTAGGCGGTGTCGAGTCCGATGAGGTCGAGCAGCGCCAGCGGGCCCATCGGGTAGCCGCAGCCGTAGCGCATGGCGGCGTCGAGGTCCTCGCGGGTGGCGTACTTCGTCTCGAACATCGACACAGCGTGGTTGAGGTAGCCGAAGAGCAGCGCGTTGGCGATGAAGCCCGCGCGGTCGCCCATGACGACCGGTTCCTTGCCCAGGCGCTCGGCGAAGGCGACGACGTCGGTGACCACGTCCGGCTCGGTCACGACGGTCTTGACGACCTCGGTGAGCTTGAGGACCGGCGCCGGGTTGAAGAAGTGCAGGCCGACGACCTTGCCCGGGCGGCCGGTGTGCACGCTGATCTCGGTGATCGACAGCGACGAGGTGTTGGAGGCGAGGATGGCGTCCGGTCCGACGATGGTGTCGAGTTCGGCGAACACGCGCGCCTTGAGTTCGAGCGACTCGGGGATCGCCTCGATGACCAGGTCGGCGCCGGCGAGGTCCTTCAGCGAGGTGCTGTAGGTGACCCGGCTCAGCAGTTCGTCGCGGCCGGCCTCGTCGAGCTTGCCCTTAGCGAGCGCGCGGCTCGTCGAGTGCTCGATGTGGCCGCGCCCGCGCTCGATGCCCGCGTCGTCGACCTCCACCGCGACCACCTGGACACCGGTCCTGGCCAGTACTTCGGCGATGCCCGCACCCATGGTCCCGAGCCCGACAACACCAACGGTGGAGAACTCACGCGCCACAGCTACCTCCGCAGTCACCGAAAAGCACATCAGATGCTACCTGTCAGTAACATCGTGTGCTGATGATGCCACGCGACCAGGGGATCGCCAGGTGAACTGCGCCACTCTCACCCGGGTGAGCGGTCCTCGAAACCGCGTTCGGCCAGGTCAGCGATCCTCCTCATGGCTTCGTCGGCTTCCGGTCCGGTTGCCGCGACACGCACCCGGTCACCACCGGCCGCGCCGAGACCCATCAGGCTGAGCACACTTCTGGCGTCCGCCGCCCGGCCGCCGAAAGTGACCGTGACCTCGGCATCCACCCCCGCCAGGGCCTGAGCGAGCAGGCCGGCGGGCCGGGCGTGCAGGCCGACGTCGTTGGTGAGCAGGATTTCCACACCTTCAGTGGAGTCGGACTCGTCGGGAATCAAATCCGCCATCGCGCCCGCGGCGGCGGACAGCACCGCGTCGAGGTCCGCGCCGCCCTGCGCGGCGGCGGCCGCGGCGACCGCGCCCTCCACCAGCGGCGCGTCGACGACCGCGGCGGACTCCGGGTCGCCGAGCATCTCGACGGCCAGGTCGGCGACCATCTTGGCGCTGCCGAGGTCGTAGAGCACGACCACGCCCGCGCCGCTCTGCGCGCCTTCGAGCGCCAGGGAGACCGCTTCGAAGTCGGTGCCCAGTTCGCCGTCGAGGCCGCCCGCGGTGGCGATCGTGACGTCGGGCGCCATCTGTCCCGCCACCTCCGCGACCCCGTCCGCGAGCCGCTGGCTGTGCGAGACGATCACCAGCCCGACCCGGGTCATGCCGAGTCCGCGAAGGAGCGCAGCAGCAGGGCCGAGGACCGCGCGCCCGGGTCGAGGTGGCCCGCGCTGCGTTCGCCCAGGTACGACGCCCGCCCCTTGCGCGCAACCAGGGGCACCGTCGACTCCGCTCCCGCCTCGGCGGCGTCCGCGGCGGCGCGCAGCACCTCGGCGACCGTCGCCCCCTGCGCCTTGGCGGCGGGCGTGAGCGCGTCGACCATCGTCTTGTCCCCGACTTCGGCTTTGCCGCGGGCGACGACACCGTCGACCGCGGCCTGGAGCGCGGTCGAGATCAGCTCGGGCGTGAGTTCGGCGGCGTCGCCCACGGCGGTGGCCGCGCGCAGGAACGCCGTGCCGTAGAGCGGGCCGGCGGCTCCCCCAACCTTGGAGATCAGGGTGGTGGCGACCAGCTTGAGCACCGCGGCCGGAGTGTCCGGAGTGGACTCGTCGAGCCGGGCGAGCACGAAACCGAAGCCGCGCTTGAGGTTCTCGCCGTGGTCGCCGTCGCCGATGGCCTGGTCGAGCTTGACGAGTTCGTCGCGGTGTTCGGTGATCACGGCGGCGGCCTCGCGGATGGCGGCGGCCACGGTGCCCGCGTCGCAGCCCATCAGACTCCCCACCGCAGGGCGGCGGTGTGGACCGGCGCGTCCCACAGGGCGGTGAGTTCGTCGTCGAGGCGCAGCAGGGTGAGGCTCATGCCTTGCATCTCCAGGCTCGTGATGAACGGTCCCACCAGTCTGCGTTCGACGGTGATCCCCCGCTCGGCGAGCAGCCGCTCGGCGATGCCGTGGGCCAGGTACAGCTCCAGCAGCGGCGTGCCGCCCATCGAGTTGGTGAACAGCAGGACCCGGCTCTTCTCGGCGAACGGGAGGTCGTCGAGGATCGGGTCGAGCAGCGCGGCCACGAGGGTGTCGGCGTCGGCCATCGGCTCGCGGCTGCGGCCCGGCTCGCCGTGGATGCCGATGCCGACCTCCAGCTCGTCCTCGGCCAGGGTGAAACTCGGCTCGCCCACGTGCGGCACCGTCGGGGCGGTCAGCGCGATGCCCATCGAGCGGACGTTGCCGACGACCGCGCGGGCCAGCCGCTCGCAGGTGTCGAGGTCGGCGCCGGACTCGGCCGCGGCGCCCACGATCTTCTCCAGCAGGACCGTCCCGCCGACACCGCGCCGCCCGGCCGTCCAGGTGGAGTCGCGCACGGCGACGTCGTCGTCGATCACCACGGTGCGCACGTCGATCCCGTCGGCGGCGACCAGCTCGGCGGCGGTCTCGAAGTTCAGCACGTCGCCGGTGTAGTTCTTGACCAGCAGCAGGACACCCGCGCCGCCGTCGACCTGGGTCACCGCGGCCTGCACCTGGTCGGGCGTCGGTGACGTGAACACGGCGCCGGGACAGGCCGCGTCGAGCATGCCGAGGCCGACGAAGCCGCCGTGCAGGGGTTCGTGGCCGGAACCGCCACCGGAGACGATCGCGACCTTGCCCCGCACCGGGGCGTCGGCCCGGGCGACGACCGCCGGGTCCTCGGTGATCCGCAGCAGGCCGGGATGGGCGAGCGCCATCCCGCGCAGCGCGTCGGCCACGATGGTCGTCGGATCGTTGATGATCTTCTTCATCGCGCGCCTCTCGCCGGAACGGGTCCGTCTCCCGTTCCTACACCGCTCAGGGCCGGCGCGAAAGGCGTGCCGGTCAGCCGGTGGGCAGCTTGGGGATCAACGCCTTCGCCGCGGCCTCGAGCTTGGTGCACGGGTCGCCTGCCTTGTCGTCGTACCGGCTGAACGACAGGGAGACGACCTCGGCCTGCTCCTTGTCAGCCGGGAACGGCGCGTGGGCCCAGTCGAGCCTGCACCGGTCCTCGGACTCCCGCTTCTGCGCTTTCACCCCGCCCAGGTCGACGGGCTTGGACTCCGCGGCGTCGGCCAGGTCGTCGGGGTTCGGTCCGACCTTGAAGCTCACGGAGAACGACGCGCCGCCCGCGCTCCAGTCGCACGCGTGCAGCGTCGTGGGCCGGGCGTTGGTCTCGCCGACGGTCTCGGTGACCGTGGACTCGTCCAGGATCGCGCACGGGTCGATCCCGGCCACCGTGCCCTTGGCCAGCGTCAGCTTGGGCGCGCCCGCCTGCAGGTTCTTGATGACGCCTTCCATCACCTTGCGCCCCGGCTCGCAGAGCGGACCCGCCGGGCCGCTGATCTGCAGCGTGATCGCCCGCTTGGGCGAGGCCTCGGTGATGACGCCGATGAAGCACGCGGTCTTGTCGTCGAGTTCGTTCTCGTTCGCGGGCAAGCCGCCGATCTTGAACGCCCCCTCGGCCGACTTCCCGCTCGCCGACTCGCCGAGGACGAGGTTGAAGTTCAGCTCCTTGCCCGCCTTGTCCTTCATGTAGTGCGCGCAGTGGCCGAAGTCGCGCAGGCGGTTGTTCGCGGGGGTGCCGACCGACGCCATCGTCTGGTCGTCGAACAGCACGCAGGCGTCGACGACCCGCAGGTTCTCGGCGGTGAACGCCGCCTCACCCCCTACGGGCGTGCCGTCGACGGGGGCGCCGCCGCCCCCGAGTTCGGCCGCCGCGGCCACTGTGGACCGGGGGAAGCTCTTCTTGGCCAGGTCGGGGCCGCCACACCCGGCGAGCACGCCCACCAGACATCCGACCACACCGATTGACCACCGCGCTGAACGCCTCACGGCGTGAACCGTAGCCAGTCGGCCGCGGCCGTGTGGCACCAACCGGCTTATTCGGGCACGGCGAGCGGCCGCAGCCGGGCCCAGAGGGCGAACAGCGCGGCCGCGGCGAGCATGCCGACGCCCATCCACAGGTTGACGTTGATGCCGCCCGCCTTGTCCAGGTCCTGCTGGGACGTCGAGAACAGGCCCATCACGGTCAGCACGACGCCGTAGACGGCGAACAGCAGCGCCAGAACGCCCCGCAGGTCGAACAGGCCCGCCTTCTTCACCTCGGTCATGGCTTCCTCCTCACCAGAAGATGATGTTGAGCGCGAGTGCCAGCACCAGCACGCCCGCGGCCAGCACGCCCGGCCTGCGGTACCAGCCGGAGTCCGCGCCGGTGGCGTCGTGGCGGAGCCGGTCGCGCGGGGTCAGCGACCAGACCAGGCCGACCAACTCGCTGTCGGGCTTGGGCCGGGTCACCATCGAGACGGCCACGCTGACCACGATGTCCACCACGAACGCGACGCTGGCCGCCACGAAGCTCGCGCCCTGGCCCGCCAGGTGCAGCACGTCGGCGCGGTTGAGCACGTCGACGGTGACCGCCGAGGCGGTGCCCGCGATCAGCCCGAGCCCGCCCGCCAGCGGGGTCATCCGCTTCCAGAACATGCCGAGGATGAACGTGGCGAACAGCGGCGCGTTGAAGAAGCCGAACAAGGTCTGCAGGTAGTCCATGATGTTGTTGAAGCCCGCGGCGATGAACGCGGTGCCGATCGCGGCGAGGCAGCCGACGACGGTGATCGTGCGGCCGACCCGCAGGTAGTACCCGTCCGGCTTGTCCTTGACGACGTAGCTCTGCCAGATGTCGTAGGTGAACACGGTGTTGAACGAGCTGACGTTGGCGGCCATGCCCGCCATGAACGCCGCGAGCAGCCCGGTGATCGCGATGCCGAGCATGCCGTTGGGGAGCAGGTCGCGGATGAGAAGCAGGATCGCGTTGTTGTAGGTGACGCCGCCTTCCGCCGTGCCGCCGGAGGCCTTGTAGGCGGCCAACTCCGGGGACAGGACCGCGGCGATCATGCCCGGGATGATGATGATCAGGGCGATGAACGTCTTCGGATACGCCCCGATCAACGGCGTGCGCCGCGCCGCCGACATGCTGCGCGCGGACATGGCCCGCTGCACCTCGGCGAAGTTGGTCGTCCAGTAGCCGAACGAGAGCACGAAACCGAGTCCGAACACGATGCCCAGCACGGAAAGCGTGGCGCTGCCGATGCCGGTGAGGTTGGTGCCCGGCCACGACGAGAGCTGCTCCCCCGCCGCGACCGGATCGGCGCCGCGGATCTTGTCGACCAGCCCGTCCCACCCGCCGACCCGGTGCAGGCCGACGAAGGTGAGCGGCAGCAGCATCGCGACGATCACGAAGAACTGCATGACCTCGTTGTAGACGGCCGCGGAAAGCCCGCCGAGCGAGGTGTAGGCGAGCACGATCACCGCGGCGACCACCACGGAGAGCCAGAGCGGCCACCCGAGCAACAGATTGACCACCGTGGCCAGCGCGAACAGGTTCACCCCGGCGATGAGCACCTGGGCGGTGGCGAAGCTCAGAGCGTTGACGAGGTGGGCGAACGTCCCGAACCGGCGGAGCAGGAACTCGGGGACGCTGCGGACCTTGGAGCCGTAGTAGAAGGGCATCATGACCAGGCCGAGGAAGACCATGGCCGGGATGGCGCCGATCCAGTAGTAGTGCACCGTCGGCAGGCCGTACTGGGCGCCGTTGGCGGTCATGCCGAAGATCTCGACGGCGCCGAGGTTGGCGGAGATGAACGCCAGCCCGGTGACCCAGGCGGGGAGGGACCGGCCGGACAGGAAGAAGTCCAGACTGCTCGACACCGACCGTTTGGCCATGGCACCGATACCGAGCACCATCGCGAAGTAGACGGCGAGCAGGACGTAGTCGATCACGTGGGCGTCCAGCCGGAGATCCGCGTCCGCGAGGTAGTGCATCCGTCACCGCCAGTCACCGGGAGTGGAACCGGATCATGATGACCCGCTTCCCGGTACCCCGCATCACGGAATAGGGGTATCGGCGTACGCATGTGTTGATCTATTCGGGTCAATCCTGGTCGAGACCCGGCACCGGCCGAACGGGTTTGGGCAGGCTCGACAGTGACCACGAAGAGCACCGGAAGGACCCACCGTGTCACTGCCCACCGAGCCCATCGGGAGCATCCCCCGTCCCGCCTTCCTGATCGAGGCCATCGGGGACCACGCGACCGGCCGCATCGACGACGCGGCGCTCGCGGTGTCGACCGAGAAGGCACTGGTCGACACCCTGCGGCGGTTCGAGGAGACCGGGTCACCGGTCATCACCGACGGCGAACAGGGCAAACCCAGCTTCGTCACCTACCCGATCGCCGGTCTCGACGCGCTGGCCCCCGACGGCGCGGTGATCCCGTTCGCCGACGGCCACACCCGGCAGCTGCCGCGCCTGACGGGACCGTTCAGCTACCAGATCCACGCGGACAGCTACTTGACCAACGCCCGCGCGCACACCGACCGGCCGATCAAGCAGGCAGTGATCGCGGCGTCGGCCATCAGCCTGCTCTACCCGGCCGACGGAGTGCCCGGCTACGACCGCGACCAGTTCATCGCCGACTTGATCGACGGTGCGGAAGCCGACATCCGGCGCAGCCTCGACGCGGGCGCGCACAGCGTGCAGATCGACTTCACCGAGGGCAGGCTCTCCCTCAAGCTCGACCCCAGCGGTGCGCTGCTGCGCGCGTTCGTGGACCTGAACAACCAGGTCCTCGACCGCTTCACCGACGAGGAGCGCAAGCGCATCGGCGTGCACACCTGCCCCGGCGGCGACCAGGACTCGGTCCACAGCCTCGATGTGGACTACGCAGAGTTGCTTCCGGCGCTGTTCGACCTGCGGGCCGGGAACTTCTACGTCCAGCTGGCGAGCGAGTCCGACCCGCACCGGGTGTTGGGCTCGATCAGGGACCACTCGAAGGCCGAGCAGAGGGTGTTCGTGGGTGTGACCGACCCGATCGACCCGCGGGTGGAGACCCCGGAGGAGGTGCGGGACCGCGTGCTGACCGCCGCCCAGTACATCCCCACCGACCGCCTGGGCACCTGCGACGACTGCGGTTTCTCACCGTTCGCCGACGACGTGTCGACCTCGCGGGACACCGCGTTCGCCAAGATCGCCGCACGGGTCGAGGGCACGCGGCTGGCGGCCGAGCTGCTTTAGCCGTTCGGGCGGGCGTTGTCCGGTTCGGGCAGCGCCCGCCCGCGAACGTGGTCAGCGGTCATCCGTGGCGTCGGCGCGGGATCAGTTCGAAAGCGACTGGGCGTCACGAACGATGTCGGCCATATTGCGGCCGGTCAGAACGGCATCGATGAAGGCCTTCGGCGGCCGGTAGCGGTGAGCGCTGACGTAGTGCGCCACCAGGGCCGGAGCCGCGTAGATGGTGCCGTCCGGTGCCTGGACGTGGATTTCCGCGGATCCGAGCGAGGGGTTGTCGAGGCCGCAGATCGGGCACGACTGGGATCCGCGGGTCTGGTTCACCCGGTCGGTCGCGTACTCGTCGAGCCGGGCGACGAAGTCGGCGGGAACGTCACCCTGGTCGAACCGCTCGAAATTCAGCCAGCCGACATTCAGCACGCGGTCAGTGGGCTGGTGCCGATAGTGGACGTAATGCGGTTCGCCCACGAGACTCACGACGGTCTCGTCGAAATACTCGTACTTGGTCAGATCTCGGAACCGGGTCATCAGAACAGGCGGAACTCGTCCGATTCGATTCCGCGCAGGGTGTCGTAATCGAGCACCACGCACCGGATTCCGCGGTCCTCGGCCAGCACCCGCGCCTGCGGCTTGATGATCTGGGCGGCGTAGATCCCCTGCACGGGGGCGAGCAGCGGGTCGCGGTTCAGCAGTTCCAGGTATCGGGTCAGCTGTTCCACGCCATCGATGTCGCCGCGCCGCTTGATCTCCACGGCCACCGAGCCGCCGGTGTTGTCGCGGCACAGGATGTCGACCGGGCCGATCGCCGTCGGGTATTCGCGGCGGACCAACGTCCAGCCGTCGCCGAGGGTGGTGATGTGTTCGGCGAGGAGTTCCTGGAGGTGGGCCTCGACACCGTCTTTCACCAAGCCGGGTTCGGCGCCCAGTTCGTGCTTGGAGTCATGCATGATCTCTTCGATCGTGATGACGATCTTCTCGCCCGCCTTGTTCTGCACCGTCCACGTGTCGGGCTCCTCGGTGAGCCAGCACGGCGGCGTCATCCAGTTCAGCGGCTTGTACGCGCGGTCGTCGGAATGGACCGACACCGACCCGTCGGCCTTCACCAGCAGCAGCCGGTTGGCCATGGGGAGGTGGGCGGTCAACCGACCGACGTAGTCGACTTGGCAGCGAGCGATCACGAGGCGCACGGCGAGCAGGTTAGTCCCGTCGGCCGGGTGCGGCAGGATCACCCCGTGGACACCCTCGGCACCGAACAGGTCTATGCGAACGCCTGGATGACCGTCCGTGAGGACCGGGTCCGCCGCCACGACGGCAGCGCGGGCATCTACGGCGTGATCGACAAACCCGACTACGCCCTGGTCATCCCCCTCGACGGCGACCGGCTGATGCTTGTCGAGCAGTTCCGCTACCCCCTCGGCGAGCGGCGGTGGGAGTTCCCCCAGGGCACCGCCCCGAACCGCGAGCACGTCGACACCGCGACCCTCGCCGCCCGCGAGCTGCGCGAGGAGACGGGGCTGCGCGCGGGAACGATGACCAAGATCGGCTCGCTCGACTGCGCGGCGGGCATGTCGAGCCAGCGGGGACACGTGTTCCTCGCGACCGACCTGACCGAGGGCGAGCCGGAGCGCGAACCGGAGGAACAGGACATGCGCACCGGCTGGTTCGCCCGCGCGGAGTTCGAACGGCTGGTCCGGGCAGGCGAGATCACCGACGCCCAGTCCATCGCGGCGTACGGGTTGCTGTTGTTGCGAAGGTAGGGCCCACCCCACCTTCCAGACGCCAGTTGGCCTGACTGCGGGCGGCGGGCCGGGCGGCCAGGCTGGTGAACATGATGAGCACCAAGCAGAGGCGGGTCGCGGCGGGGATGACCGTCGGGCTGCTGAGCACCTTCGCCCTAGTGCCCCAGGCCGCGGCGTCGACGATCGACGGCCTGTGGGAGACCGATGGCTACGGGACCGTCATCAAGATCGCGAACGGCGAGGCGACGCCATACGAGACCACACGGATCAGTTGCGTGGCAGGCAAACCGGTGTCACGGTCGACTGACCCCACGGGTGTCGCACGCTTCGGCTCGTTCACCTTCCGCGCGCGGGGCAACACCGCGATTCAGCACATTGATGGCTCGGTGGACGACCGGCGGTTGCGCCGACTGGAAGCCCTTCCCCCGGACTGCGCCGCGCCCGGCGGCGCTGGTCCACTGAGGACATTCGACGTCTTCTGGACCACCTACGCCGAGAACTACCCGTTCTTCGCGCTCAAAGGCATCGACTGGACCGCGGTCCGCGACCGCTATCGCCACTGGTGCGCGAGGACATGACCGACGACGAACTCTTCGCCCTGCTGGGCGCGATGATCACCCCACTGGGCGACGCGCACACCGCGATCAAGGCTGGAGACCGCCTGCACTTCGGCACCCGCCCGGGCACGACCTACCCGACCCCGGACTTGGAGGCCAAGCTCAAGCCCTACATCGTGCGCCGCGACCTGGCCGGAAAACCCCTCCAGGAGTTCGGCGACGGCCGCATCGGCTACGCGGACCTGCCCGGCGGGATCGGCTACCTCCGCCTGATCGCCTTCATCGGCTACACCGACGGCGACTACGCCGCCAACCACGCCGAGCTGACCCGAGCCCTGGACACGATCTTCACCCCCTCACGCACCAAGGCATGGCGGGGCCTGATCATCGACCTGCGAATCAACGGCGGCGGCGCGGACCAGTTCGGCCTGGACCTCGCGGGCAGGCTCACCCGACACCCGTACTTCGCCTACGCCAAGCAAAACCGCAACCACCCCACCGACCCCACGCGGTTCACCACCCCCCAGCGATCCCAGGTCCGCCCCGGGGCGAACCCATACACCGGCCCCGTGGTTCTCCTGACGGGCGGCTCGACAATCAGCGCGGGCGAGACGTTCACCCAGGCCACCCTCGGCCGCACACCGCAGCCCATGCGGATCGGCGAAAGCACCCAGGGCGTCTTCTCCGACACCATGGAACGCACCTTGCCGAACGGCTGGAATTTCATCCTCCCGAACGAACGGTTCCTCACCCGATCAGGACAAACCTTCGACGGCACGGGAATCCCGGCACACATCACCACCCCGGTATTCACCGAAGAGGAATTCACCAACAACCGCGACTCAGCATTCGACCGGGCCGTAGCACTTCTTCGCTGAGCGCCACCCTCGATCGCCGGCCCCCTCGACCGAGACACGAGGAGCAATCCCAAGCCCCAAGCCCCGAGTGGCGGTGCACGAGCCGCGAGTGCACGAGCCGCAGTACGCGAGTCGCGAGTGCACGGGTGCAGGGGTGCAGGGGTGGCGAGTCACGAGTACACGGGTGCAGGGGTCCCAACCACCCCCACACGCAACGGGCCAATCCCACCTGCCTGTTTGGGTGGTTCGCCTTGATTTGGGGTGAAATGGGCCTAAACTTTCGCGGCGCGGGGCAGTTTCTTCACCCTGCCCGCTTTACCCGCGCAGGCCCATTTCCGGGGTCCCCAAATCAAGGCGAACCACCCAAGCAGGCACCCCAGCGAAAGCCGGCCGACAACCCCAAACACGAGCCAGCTAAACCAGCCCAGCTTCCTGAGCAAGCACAGCCGCCTGCACCCGCGACCGCAAATCCAACTTCGTCAACATCCGCGAAACGTGCGTCTTCACCGTCGCCTCAGCGATCCCCAACTTCCGCGCGATCTCCTGGTTCGACAGCCCTTCCCCCACTCCCACCAACACATCCGTCTCCCGCTCGGTCAACTCGTCCAACCCCGCGGGCCGCGCCACCGTCTTCGGCTGCGCATCCGCGAACGCGCTGATCAACCGACGGGTCACACCCGGCTCCAAGACCCCGTCCCCAGCCGCCACCAGCCGGACCGACTCGATCAGCCGGGCCGCGTCCACGGACTTGAGCAGGAATCCCGCCGCTCCCGCGCGAAGAGCCCCGTAGACGTACTCGTCCATGTCGAACGTGGTCAGCACCAGCACCGCGCACACGCCATCGGCCACAAGTCTGCGGGTGGCCTCGATGCCGTCGACCTCGGGCATCCGCACGTCCATCAGAACCACGTCCGGCCGCAGCGCGGTCGCCTTTCGGACCGCGGCGGCGCCGTCGGCGGCTTCGGCGATCACCTCGATGCCCTCGGCGTTGTCCAGGATCAGGCACAGCCCGGCCCGGATCGCCGCGTGGTCGTCGGCCACCAGCACCTTGATCGTCATTCGTCCTCCACCGGCAGTTCCGCGCGCACCCGCCAGCCGCGCGCGCACGGGCCCGCGACCAGCACCCCGCCCACGGCCTGGGCGCGTTCGGACATTGTGATCAGGCCTGTTCCCGACGGGTTGAGCACCGCACCGGCGCCGTCGTCGATGACTTCGACGACCAGTGTCCCCTCGCCGTGGCGGACGTTCACCTCGGCCCGGGAGCCCGGTGCGTGCTTGACCGCGTTGGTGAGCGCCTCCTGCACGATCCGGAACGCCGACAGGTCGACCGCGGCGGGCAGTTGCGGCGGGTGCTCGGCGTCGACCCGCACGTCGAGGCCGGACGCGCGCGCGGAGCGGATCAGCCGGTCGAGTTCGCGCAGGCGCGCGGGGGCGGTGCGTTCGGAGACATCGTCGTCGGCGCGCAGCAGGCCGATCATGGCGCGCATCTCGGCGAGGGCGTCGACGCTGTTCTCGCGGACCGACCGGAGCACGGTCCGGGTCCGCGGGTGTCCGTCGGGGAGGGTCAGCAGGGCCTCGGACTGGATGGCGATGGCCGAGAGGTGGCCCGCGATCACGTCATGCAGGTCGCGGGCCATCGAGGCGCGTTCGGCGTGGACGGCGGCGTCGCGGTCGAGGGCGGCGATGCGGGCGAGGTCGTCGGCGCGGGCGCGTTCGGCCTCGGCGGACTCGCGCTGCTGGCGCATGTTCATCCCCCACCACACCGGCACCAGTGGCAGCGCGCACGCCTTGAGCAGGAGATCCGTGGTCGACCGCATGTCCCAGCCGTGCACGATCGCGATCACGATGATGCTGACGATCAGCGCGCCGACCGCACCGGCGATCACCCGACTCGCCCGCCGCGACCCGTACAGGACAGCCGCATACAGGTGTTCGCCCGCGACCATCACCACCGGCAGGGTGAGCCCCATGAGCAGGTCGAGGGCCACCAGCGGCCACCCCGCCACCATCGCCAGGACCGGCATGCGCAGTCGGAGCAACAGCAACGCGCACATGCCCGCGAGGACCAGGACATGCGCCCACACCGACACGGGGATGGCCGCCGGGGCCTCCAGCGGCGCCAGGTCCTTGAGGAGGACCAGCGCGCCAAGACTGAAGGCGAAGGCGGCGTGCCACACGGGTTTCTGCCACGGTCGGACCGGTCGTTCCCTCACCGGTCAATCACAACACACCTGCTCACCCGGCGTCCCCAACCAAAGTCCTAGATCCGAGTGCAACTAAAGGATGACCCGGAACTCAACTATTGACCGATGCCGCAGCTTGGCCCACCCGGCACGCTGAACGAGTGCGATTCCTCCTGGACAACCCGCTCTTCGCCGTGATCGCCTTGTGCGAGATCGGTTTCTGGGTGCTGCTCGGCGCCGGCCTCGTCGCCCGCTATCCACTGCGGCTGCGGCGGACGGGCGCGGTCTTGCTCATGGCGACGCCCGTTGTGGACGTCATCCTGCTCGTGGCGACCGTCCTGGATTTACGCCGCGGCGGCGAAGCCGGTTTGGTGCATGGGTTGGGCGCCGTCTACCTCGGCTTCAGTGTCGCTTTCGGACCGAGCGTGATCCGCTGGGCCGACCGGTGGTTCGCGTACCGGTTCGCGGATGGCCCGCGGCCGGTCAAGGTACCCAGACACGGTCCGGAACGGGCGCGTCACGAGTGGCGTGAGTGGGGCAAGTGCGTCCTGGCGTGCGGCATCGGCGTGGCGGTGCTGGCCTTGCTCTCGTTCGTCGTCGGCTCGCCGGACCGAACGACCGCGCTGTGGTCGGGCTGGTCCGCGTGGATCCCGAAACTCGGCGTGGTGGCGGCCATCTGGTTCGCCACAGGTCCTTTGTGGACATTATTCGACCAGGACGACGAGGCGGTAATGGGAACGCGTGGGGGTTGACAGGCCAAGTGGTCTAGTCCATTTTTGGATTTCGACCACCCTGCAGCTGTCATGCCCTGGAGGCAGCCATGACGCTCCCTGCCAAGCGAGCGCTCGTCGCCCTGTTATCCGCTTTCTCGATCTGCGTCGGGCTCATCCTGGCTTTCACAGGACAAGCGGCCGCCGCGAATCTCGTCGCCAATCCCGGATTCGAATCGGGAACGCTCAACGGCTGGTCCTGTTCCAGTGCGGGTGCCGTGACCAGCGGCGATGCCCACTCAGGCAGCTACGCGCTGACCGGCACGCCGGCCGGTCAGGACAACGCGCGGTGCACGCAGACCGTGACCGTGAAACCGAACTCGGCCTACACCCTGACCGCCTGGGTCAAGGGCGCCTACACGTACCTGGGAGCGACTGGAACCGGCACAAGCGACCCGAGCACCTGGACCCCGACCTCGGGCGTGTGGACGCAGCTCTCCACCAAGTTCACCACGGGTGCGTCCACCACCTCGGTGTCGATCTACCTGCACGGCTGGTACGGCCAGCCCGCCTACAAAGCCGATGACGTGATCCTCGACGGCCCCGGCACGACCCCGCCGACCACCACGACGACGGCACCCACGACAACCCCGTCAACCACCACTCCGACGACGACTCCAACGACGACCACAACCCCGACGACCACCACCACGACACCGCCGCCGACCGGGCTGCCCGCGCACGTCCTCACCGGCTACTGGCAGAACTTCTACAACGGCGCCCGAGCCCTGACCCTCGCGGCCGTGCCGACCACCTACGACATCATCGCCGTCTCCTTCGCCGACGCCGTCCCGGGAACGCCCGGCGCGGTGACGTTCACCCTCGACTCCGGGCTGTCGAGCCAACTCGGTGGCTACACCGACGCGCAGTTCAAAGCGGACATCCGAACCGCGCAGGCCCGTGGCCAGAAGGTGATCCTGTCCGTCGGCGGCGAGAAAGGCACCGTGACCGTCGGCGACACCGCCGCCGCAAACGCTTTCGCCTCCAGCATGGCCCGGCTGATCAGGGACTACGGGTTCGACGGCGTCGACATCGACCTGGAGAACGGGATCAACGCCACGCACATGGCGTCGGCGCTGCGCCAGATCCACGCCGCGGGCGGGAAGATCATCACGATGGCCCCGCAGACCATCGACATGCAGTCGACGTCGGGCGGGTACTTCCAGTTGGCGTTGGCGATCAAGGACATCCTGACCATCGTCAACATGCAGTACTACAACTCCGGATCGATGATGGGCTGCGACCAGAAGGTCTACGGCCAAGGCTCGGTCGACTTCCTGACGGCACTGGCCTGCATCCAGCTGCAGGGCGGTTTGCGCGCCGACCAGGTCGGCCTCGGACTGCCTGCCTCACCCTCGGGTGCGGGCGGCGGCTACCAGTCCCCCGCCAACGTCAACGCCGCGCTGAGCTGCCTGGCCCGGCGGACGAACTGCGGCGGGTTCACCCCCGCCGTGGCCTACCCGACGATCCGCGGGGCGATGACCTGGTCGATCAACTGGGACGCCTCGAATGGGTACGCGTTCGCCAACTCGGTGGCCGCGCACCTGGACACGCTGCCCTAAGGCTCGACGCCGCGGGTCATCATCACGCCTTCGATCTCCACGCCGTCCGGCATCAGGATTGCCCGCCGCTCGGTTTCGCGGAAGCCGAAGGACCGGTACAACGGCACTCCCGGCAGCGTCGCCAGGAGCGCCAGCGAACCGAATCCTTCGGCTTGCGCGGCCCGTCGGCACGATTCGAGGATCGCCCGGCCGAGACCGCGCCTCGTCCAGTCCGCGCGCACGAACATGGCGCGGACCCGGGCGGGTTCGGTGGCCGGGTCGATCAGCCGGAGGTCGTCGTCCCCCGGCCCGGAGCCGGTATAGAGCTTTCCGCGCCTGCTCCAGCCGCCGCAGGCGATGATCTCCCCGTCGGCCTCGTGGACGAAGTAGGTGCCGTCTTCGATCAGCGTCAGGTCGAGGTGCGCGATATACGCCACCGCGCTCGCCGTCTCGCGTTCGCCGTAGAACCGTGGGAACAACTCCACCACGGACGCGCGCATCAACTCGGCGATCCGCGGTGCGTCGGCGAGCGCCGCCAGGCGTTGGGGAGGAACCTGGTCCGCCATCAGTCCAGCCATATCGGGGAACGCTTCTCCAGGAACATCATCATGCCGTCCTTGACGCTGGTGAGGAACCGGGCCGGCCAACGGTCCGGCCACACGGGCGAGCGCTTCTCCAGGAACATCGCCACGCCCTCCTCGACGCTGGCGAGGAACCGCGGCGACCCATCAGTCCGGCCACACCGGCGAACGCTTCTCCAAGAACGCCGCCATGCCCTCCTTGGCACCGGGGAGCTGCGAGGCGGCGGCCATCACTTCCAGGGCGATCGCATAGGCGTCTGCCTCCGGGCGGTCCAGCTGGGCGTAGATGGTCTGCTTGCCCAGCGCCTTGCTGGCCGCGCTGCCGCGGGTGGCGCGGCGGAGAAGCTCGGAGACCGCCTTGTCCAGGTCGGTGTCGGGGACGACCTGGTTGACCATGCCCCACTGCTCGGCGGTGTGGGCGTCCACGACGTCGCCGGTCAGCACCATTTCCATCAGGCGCTTGCGGCCGATGGACCTCGCCACCGGCACGGCGGGGGTGTGGCAGAACCAGCCGCCCTTTCCGCCGGGCAGGGCGAAGCCCGCCGACTCCGCGGCCACCGCCAGGTCACAGGAAGCGACGAGCTGGCAGCCCGCGGCGGTGGCCAGACCGTGGACGCGGGCGATGACCACCTGGGGAACCGATTCGATGGTGCGCATCAGGTCCGTGCACAGCCGCAGCAACTCGCGCACGCCGCCGAGGTCGCGGGAGGAGACGTCGCCGAAGTCGTGGCCCGCGGAGAAGACCGGTCCCTCCGCGGCCAGGACGATGCCAGTGGCATCGGAGGCACCCGCGGCGCGGAAGGCGTCGAGGAGTTCGGCCAGGTGGTCCTCGGAGAGCGAGTTCCGCCGCGCCGGACGGTTCATGGTGATCCGGACGACGCTGTCCGTCCGCTCGACGCGGATGTGCTGGTAGTCGGCCATGACTCGACGGTACTGCGGTCAGGTCCGCCCGACCACCGCCTGCAGGAACTCCCGCGTGCGCTCCTCCCGCGGGTCGGTGAACAGCTGCTCCGGCGGCGCGTCCTCGATGACGTGGCCGTGGTCGAACATAAGCACCCGGTCGGACACGTCCCGGGCGAAGCCCATCTCGTGGGTGACGCAGAGGAACGTGATGTCCGTGGTGTCGGCGATGTGGCCGAGCAGGCTCAGCACGCCCGTCACCAGTTCCGGGTCGAGCGCCGACGTCACCTCGTCGAGCAGCAGCACGTCCGGCCGCATCGCCAGGGCTCGGGCGATCGCCACGCGCTGCTGTTGGCCGCCGGACAGGCGCGCCGGGTGTTCGTCGGCCTTGTCCGCCAGGCCGACCAGGTCGAGCAGGTCGCGGGCTCGCTCGTCCGCTTCGGCCGGGGCGAGGCCGAGGACACGGACCGGGGCTTCGGTGAGGTTGCGCAGCACGGTCATGTTCGGGAACAGGTTGAACTGCTGGAACACCATCCCGATCCGCTTGCGCACCCCCGCGAGGTGCTTCTCGTCCGCGGGCACGAGCTTCCCGCCGCGGTGCATATGGCTCAGTGGGGAACCGTCGATCTCGATCAGACCGTCGGTGACCCGTTCGAGGGTCATCACCAGGCGCAGGATCGTGGTCTTGCCCGAGCCGCTCGGGCCGATCAGGGTGACGAACTCCCCCGGCGCCATGCGGCAGGTGAAGCCATCCAGGACCGTGTTTTCGCCGAAGCGTTTGACGACGTTGTCGAAGCGGATCATCGGGGGGTCAGACTGGCTCGACACGACGCTCCAACCTCCGCACCAGCAGGGACGCGGGATAGCTCAGCAACAGGAACAGCAAGCCGGCGATCGTGTAGACCTCGACGAACCGGTAGGACTCATTGCCCGCAGCCTTGGCCGCGTTAACCAGGTCGACCACACCGATGGCCAGCAGCAGCGGGGTCTCCTTGAACATCGAGATCGTGTAGTTCCCCAGCGCGGGCAGGACTCTGGGCACGGCCTGCGGCAGGATCACCGACGTCCACACTCGGCGGCGCGGCAGCGAGAGCGCCGTCGCGGCCTCCCACTGTCCTTTCGGGACAGCGTCGATTCCCGCGCGGTACACCTCCGAGGTGTAGCACGCGTAGTGCACGCCGATGGCGATCACGCCGGTGACGAACGCCGACATGCTGATGCCGAACGCCGAGGGGAACACGTAGTACAGCACGAAGATCTGCACCAGCAGCGGCGTGCTGCGGACGAACTCGATGAACAGGTGAAGCACCTGGTCCACGACCGGCACCCGCGCCCGGCGAACCAGGGCGAACGCCAATCCGAGGGTGTAGGCGACCAGGGAGCCCAACACCGTTATCTGAAGCGTGACCAGCAAACCCTGAAGGATCAGCGGCACCGAGTTCGCGGCGAACTGCCAGTCCCACGTCATCGAACACCCCCCGGCACCCGGCCGATTCGGCGGCCCGCGAGCCGCTCCAGCAGCCGCATGACGCCCGTGATCACCAGCGCCAGCCCCAGGTACAGCAGCAGCTCGACCACGTAGATGAACGGCAGGTCGGCGCCATGGGTCGGCCGCAGCTGCTCACCGCGCTGGACGATCTCGGTGACCTGGATGAACGACAGCAGCGCGGTGCTCTTGAGCAGCTGGATGAACAGGTTGCCGAACGGCGGCAGCATCTCCACGAACGCCTGCGGCAACACCACTCGCCGCATCCTCTGCGCGGGCGTGAAGCTCAGCGCCAGCGCACCCTCCACTTGGGACCGTGGCACGGCCTGCACGGCCCCGCGCACGATCTCCGCCCCATAGGCGCCGTGGTTGAGGCCGAGCACCAGGATTCCCGCGTACAGCGGCACCAGCTGCAGGCCGACCAGCGCGGGAAGGGCGAAGTAGAGCCAGAACAGCTGCACCACCTCGGACGTCCCACGCAGCCCCTCGACGTACACGCGGGCGATCACCCGGACCGGCCGGGATCGAGACAGCAGGGCGAGCCCGGCGGCGAGGGAGAGCACGATGGTCAGCGCGATGCCGCCGACGGCGGCGATCACCGTGAAGGGCAGGCCCTCCAGAATCGTCGAGACTATGCGGTTCGCGTTGTCCGGCACGGTCGGCTCAGGCGGCGCAGAGCTTCTCGGTCGTCAGCCCGCCCGCGGGCAGATTGTCCTTGCCGAAGCCGAACGGCTCCACGATGCGCAGCCATTCCCCGCTCTGGTGCAGCTTCTTCAGCTCCGCGTTGAACGCCTCAAGCAGAGCGGTGTCGTCCTTGCGGAACACGAAACCGCCCGCGGACACGACGTCCTTGCCCTTGTCCCGCGGGGTGAAGCCGGGCGTGACCTCGACGGCGATGTCCGGGTTCTTCTTGACCAGGTCCTTAAGCGAGATGTCGGTCAGCGCGGCGGCGCCGACCCGGCCGTCGGCGACCGCGCGCAGCAGGGTGTCCTGGCTGTCGAGGGTCTCGATCGCTGCCACTCCCGCGGACTCGGCGTAGCCCTTCTCCACCGCCGCGGACAGCACGGCGAGCTTGAGCCCCTTCGCCTTCACGTCGTCGAACCCGCGCACGCCCTCGGGATTTCCGCGCGGCACAAGCAAAGCGGTGAGCGCGCTGTAGTCCGGGATGGAGAACGCGACCTGCCCGCAGCGGGCGGGCGTGATGTTCATGCCCGCCGCGACCATGTCGAACTGCCGGGCGGTGACGCCGGGGATCAGGCCGTCGAAGTTCGTCGCGACCGCCTCGACGTCCGCGATACCGAGGGCCTTGAAGACCGCGCGGGCCACTTCCGGCGCCTCGCCGGTGACCCGGCCCGACGCGTCCGTGAACCCGTACGGCGCTTCGTTCGCGATGCCGATCTTGATCTTGCCCGCGGCCTTCGCCGCGGCGAGCGGGTCACCGGAGGACACGCTGGTGCAAGCGGAGAGAGCCCAGCCACCCGTGGTGGCCAGGGCTCCCGCCGCGGCCGTTCGTCGAAAGAATTCCCGCCGCGTCCAGCCCTGACCCACCATCGCGTTAGCCCCGTTTCGCGCGCATCGACAAGTTACGTGTGTGTGCGTCGAACGTAGGGGGATCACCCGATTAGGTCAACAGCCGGTGATTAACCCACTGCTAGGGCAGCTTGTTGGCCTCGCGGATGACGTTGACGATCTCGTCCATGATCTGCGTCATCTCGTAGTCCTTGGGCGTGAACACCCGGGCCACACCGCGCTCGGCGAGGATCTTCGCGTCGTCGGGCGGGATGATGCCGCCGACCACGACCGGAACATCCCCCGCACCGGCGGCCCTCAAACCCTCGACCACCGCGGGGACGGCCTCCAGGTGCGAGCCGGACAGGATCGACAGGCCGACCACGTGCACGCCCTCCTGCACCGCGGCCGCCACGATCTGGTCGGGCGTGAGCCGAATGCCCTGGTAGACGACCTCGAAGCCGGTGTCGCGGGCCCGGACGGCGATCTGCTCGGCCCCGTTGGAGTGACCGTCGAGACCGGGCTTGCCGACCAGCATCCGCAGCCGCTCGCCCAGCTCCTCGCCGGTGGCCTTGACCCGCTCGCGCACGGCCGCCAGCTCGACGCCCGCCTCGCCGCCCGCAGACGCGCCGGAGACGCCCGTGGGCGCCCGGTACTCGCCGAACACCTCGCGCAGCGCGCCCGACCACTCACCCGTGGTGACCCCGGCGTGCGCGCACGCCAGGGTCGCGTCCATCAGGTTGACGTCGGTCTTGGCGGCCTCACGCAGCTTGCGCAGCGACTCCTCCACCACGGCCGCGTCGCGCTCGGACCGCCAGCGCCGGACCGCCTCGACGGCCTCCAGCTCGGCGGCCGGGTCGGCGGTCTCGATGGCCTTGGCGCCCTCGGCCTGCAGAGGGCTCGGCTCGGTGGTGTCGAACTTGTTGACGCCGACGATGATCTGCTCGCCGCCCTCGATGAGCCTGCGCCGCTCCGCCAGCGAGCCGACCATCTGCGTCTTCATGTAGCCGGACTCGACGGCCGCGACCGCCCCGCCCATGGCCTGCACGCGGTCGATCTCCTCGCGCGCGCCGGTGATGATCTCGTTGACCTTCGCCTCGATGACCGGGGAGCCGTCGAAGATGTCCTCGTACTCCAGCAGGTCGGTCTCATAGGCGAGCACCTGCTGCATCCGCAGCGCCCACTGCTGGTCCCACGGACGCGGCAGGCCGAGGGCCTCGTTCCACGCGGGAAGCTGGATCGCGCGGGCCCGAGCCTTGCGCGAGAGCGACACGGCGAGCATCTCCAGCACGATGCGCTGGACGTTGTTCTCCGGCTGCGCCTCGGTCAGGCCCAGCGAGTTGACCTGCACGCCATAGCGGAACCGGCGCTGCTTCTCGTCGGTGATGCCGTAGCGGTCGCGGGTGATCTCATCCCACAGCTCGGTGAAGGCGCGCATCTTGCACATCTCTTCGATGAACCGCACGCCCGCGTTGACGAAGAAGGAGATGCGGGAGACGACCTCGCCGAACTTCTCGGCGGGCACCTGCCCGGAGTCGCGCACCGCGTCGAGGACCGCGATCGCCGTGCACATCGCGTAGGCGACTTCCTGCACCGGGGTCGCGCCGACCTCCTGCAGGTGGTAGCTGCAGATGTTGATCGGGTTCCACTTCGGCACGTTCGACACGGTCCACGCGACCATGTCGGTGATCAGCCGCAGGCTCGGCCCGGGCGGGAAAACGTAGGTGCCGCGGGACAGGTATTCCTTGATGATGTCGTTCTGCGTGGTGCCCGCGAGCTTGGCGACGACCTCGTGCCAGTCGGTGCCCTCGGCCTCGGCCTGCTCCTGGGCCACCGAGACGTAGAGCGACAGCAGCCACATGGCCGTCGCGTTGATCGTCATCGAGGTGTTGGCCACACCGAGCGGGATCTGGTCGAACAGCGTGCGCATGTCGCCGATGTGGGTGACCGGGACGCCGACCTTGCCGACCTCGCCCTTGGCGAGTTCGTGGTCGGGGTCATAGCCGGTCTGCGTCGGCAGGTCGAACGCGATGGAAAGGCCGGTCTGCCCCTTGGACAGGTTGCGGCGGTAGAGCTCGTTGGACTTCGTCGCGGAAGAGTGCCCGGCGTAGGTGCGCATGACCCACGGGCGGTCTCGCTCACGGTCTGACGGATACGGCACCGGTTTACCTCCGTTAACAGCCCTTTTCGTGGAGAGTACTGGTCAGTAACGAATTTCGGCTCGGTGCCATTGCTCACAGGGGCTCTTCAGCGTTGACTGTCCGAACCCGAATCCCCTTCCCGGAGGCTTTGACCATGAGTCTGAAGTACCTCGTGCCCGCCGTCGCCGTCGTGGCGCTGACCAGCGTGTTATCCATCCCAGCATCGGCGATCAACAGCTACAACGCCACCCCCGCGCCCGAGCGGACCGAGGTCGGCGCGCTGGTGGTCCAGTGGGACAACGACGACAACCCGGCCACGCCGGACCGCATCGACTGGATGTGTTCGGGGACCATGGTCGACCGCGACACGTTCCTCACGGCGGCGCACTGCACCACCGACTGGGCCGAGGGCGTTCGGTTCTACGTCTCGCTCGCCCAGAACGTGCAGGCCGACCTGGACGCGGCCGCCCTGGCCCACCCTGGTGACCCGGCGGCCGTGGGCGCGGCGGTCGGCGTCGAGGGCATCGCCCACAACGACCCGGCCTACCCGGGCAACTCCGCGGACTCGCACGACATCTCCGTGGTGCAGCTGCCCGCCGCCGCGCTCGCGGCCCGCTGGAGCTTCACCCCGGCCACCCTGCCCGCCGCGGGCAAGCTCGACACCCTCGGCCCGCGCGGGCTGGACGCGGTGCCGTTCACCGTGGCCGGCTACGGCACCCAGGAAGCCGTGCGCGGCCCCGGTGGACAGACCCACCCCGGCGGCGGCGTGCGGATGAAGGCGCCGGTCGGCTTCGACGCGCTCAACAACACGTGGGTGCGGCTGCACATGACCGCGCCCCAGGGCAACGGCGGCGCCTGCTACGGCGACTCGGGCGGCCCGAACTTCGCCGTCATCGACGGGAAGCGGACCCTGGTCGCCACCACGATCACCGGTGACGGCCCCTGCTACGCCACCAACGTGTCCTACCGGCTCGACGCGCCGACCGCGCGCGCCTTCATGAGCCCGTTCGTGGCCCTGCCGTAAATCGCTGGACGTGGACCGTCCACGTCGGACATGCTGATCGCAACGAAACGAGGAGAGACCATGACAGTCGCGAACGCGCAGCGAGGGGTGTGGCGCCGATCCGGCACCGCGCACGTCGCCCGCCCGCGCCTGGGCGTCGGCTCCCCACCGTGAGATCAGTGATCGTCACGTGAGGGAGCCGCCCATCGGATCACCGATGGGCGGCTCTCTTGTTTCCACAGACCATTTCCCAGTTCGCCCCGTCGCGCCCGCTACCGCGTGGCCCGGCGAACGAAACCGGCTTGCCCTCGGGCGAGCCCTCCCGGCCGCCGCTTCACCGCGCGGCCGGGCGAATCCCTGTAGCTCAGCTGGACAGAGCGCGCCGCTACGAACGGCGAGGTCCCAGGTTCAAGTCCTGGCAGGGATGCTCAGTCTTTGAGGATGGCGATGGCTTTGCCCTTCGTCGCCCACGCGACACCGAAGGCCAGCACGGCGCCGGATTCCAGCCACAGGGCGGGATGCAGCGCCTTGGTCTCGTTGTCGAAGAGGTAGGCGATCACCGGGATCAGGCCGATGCAGACGACGATCGCGACCCCGCAGGCCACGTAGATCTTGTTGCGCACCTCGTTGTGCTCGCCCGGGTTCTCCGCGTCGCGCCTGGTGAACAGGAACAGGCAGAAGTAGGCCAGGGACAGGAAGAACACGGCCGCGGCGGCGACGTGGACGTAGCCGAGCAGCTTGTCGTCCGCGGCCGCGACGTTCGGGCCGCCGCTGGGCGACGTCGGGAAGATCGCGACCCCGATCGCGGACAGGCCCGCGATGTTGGCGACCCAGTCGTCGATCGGGCTGTAACCGCGGTAGCAGAACAGGAACACGCCGACCGCCCACATGGCGCCGACCAGGACGTCGCGCATCCCGGTGTAGTAGTAGCCGCTGAGCGAGTTCTGCAGCCCACCGCCGTCGAGGAGGATCTTCCCGAGGATGAGCACTGGTGGCAGGGCGATGCCGATCAGGCCGATCGCCCGGCGCAGGTAGAGGTACGAGTGGACGAGGTCGCGTCCCACTGTCTGAGTCATGGCCGCCTCCGGAGACTCGGTTCCGTGGATCGGCTCGCGCGGACCACACCGACCCGACACAAGTTGATCGCATCCGAGGTGGCGAACATAACCGCCTAACGGTTACGTCTTGTGCCCGGGAGGATGATGGAGGCATGGAGGTGCCCGCGCCGTTCCTCATCCTGGTGGCGATCGCCGTCGTCGGCCTGCTCGGCCTCGTCCTGCGCTGGGGCCTGGCGTCGGACGCCGACCGGCGCAAGGACTACGGCCTGCTGCGTGAGGTCGCCAAGGTCCGCAGCGTCGACGCCGCCCGCTTCGTGGAGACCGAGTTGCAGAAGGCGGGCGTCCGCGCCACCACGGTCCCCGGCGAGGACGGCGAGACCTACCGAATCCTCGTCTTCCCCACCGACGAACAAACCGCCATCCAAACCCTCCTCAACACCTAACCGCGAGTCGCCCCGTCCGGCAAACGAGTCGCCCGTTCCGGCAAGTGAGTTCGACATTCGGGATACGCGAATGTCGAACTCACTTGCCTGGAGGGGCGACTCGTTTGCCTGGAGGGGCGACTCGCGGTTAGGGGGTGGGGTAGAGGACGGCGGCGGAGGTGCCGCCGCGGCGGAATTCCTCGCCTACGGCCAGGACTTTGCCCGCGCCGGTGAACTCCAGGGTGGCGGCGGCGCCGATGAAGCGTTGTTCGGTGAAGACGTGGCCGATGGCGCTCAAACCGCCCGCGGCGGCGATGAAGGCGGGTTCGGCCACCGTCGTCGGCGAGTTGCGCTGGGTGGCGCGCGGGGCGGCGACGGCCTGCTTGAGTGTCATGCCGAAGTCGACCCGGTTGACCAGGATCTGCAGGACCGTGGTGATGATCGTCGAGCCGCCCGGGGATCCGAGCGCCAGCCACGGCTTGCCGTTCTTCAGCACGATCGTCGGCGACATGCTCGACCGCGGCCGCTTGCCCGGCGCGGCCAGGTTCGGGTCGGGCGCCGAGCCCTGCGACGGGGTGAAGTTGAAGTCGGTCAGCTCGTTGTTGAGCAGGAACCCGCGGCCCGGCACCACGATGCCGCTGCCGCCGACCTGCTCGATGGTGTTGGTGTAGGACACCACGTTGCCGCGCTTGTCGGAGACGACGAAGTGGTTCGTGTGAACCTCGTTCTCCGACGACGCCGTACCCGCCGTGGCGGGCTCACAGCCCGCGTCCGGGGCGGTCGGCGCGGGCAGGACCGCCGCCGGGTCGATCAGGCAGGCCCGCTTGGCCGCGTGCGCGTCCGACAGCAGCCGCTCCTGCGGGACGTCGACGTAGGCCGGGTCGCCGATGTACCGGTTGCGGTCGGCGAAGGCGAGCTTGCTTGCCTCCAGGTAGTGGTGCAGCGCCTGGGTGCGTTCCATGCCCGCGAGGTCGAAGGTCTCCAGGATGTTGAGCGCCTCGCCCACGGTGATGCCGCCGCTGGAGCTGGGGGCCATGCCGTAGACGTCGTAGCCCCGGTAGGCCACGTGGGTCGGGGCGCGGTCGATGGTCCGGTAGTCCCGCAGGTCCTCGACCGTCATCCGGCCCTTGGGCGGGGTGATCGTGGCGTCGGCGGCCAGCGGCGGGTTCTGCGTGGTCTCGGCGACGTCCTCGCCGATCTCGCCGCCGTAGAACGCGCGCGTGCCGTCCTTGGCGATCTCGCGGTAGGTGTCGGCCAGGTCCGGGTTGCGCAGGATGTACCCGACCTCGGGCGCGCTGCCGCCGGGAAGGAACAGCTCGGCGGTCGAGCTGAACTGCTTGAACCGGGCCTGGTTGTCCAGGATCTCCGAGCGCAGCTGCGGGGTGACCGGGAAGCCCTTCTCGGCGACCTTGATGGCGGGCTTGAGGTTGTCCTTGAGGCTGAACCGGCCCCACCGCTCAAGCGCGCGCTCCCAGGTGGCCAGCATGCCCGGGGTACCCACGGACAAGCCGCTGCTCACCGCGGTCGGGAACGGGTAGGGCGTGCCCGTGGCGGGATTGATGAACATGTTCGCGTCACCGGCGGCGGGTGTGGTCTCGCGGCCATCGATCGTGGACACCTGGCGGGTGCGGGCGTCGTAGTACACGAAGTACCCGCCACCCCCGAGGCCCGCCATGTTCGGATCGGTCACCCCGAGCGTCGCGGCGACCGCCACGGCGGCGTCGGCGGCGGTCCCGCCTCTGCGGAGCACCTCGATGCCCGCCTGCGTCGATTCGACGGTGTCGGAGACAACCGCCCCGCCGTATCCCTGCGCGAACGGGGCCTTCGCCAGTGGGGGCGCGGCCACCGCGGCCGACGGAGCCGCGACCAGCCCCGCGATCGCGAGTAGCGCTACGGACAGTGCGTTGCCTCGGCGTGGAGTACGCATCACGGCCTTCCTGTCGTACTGGACGGTGGTCCAGTTCTACTCGCGGTGTCCCGGTGGCGCCAGGTTTGCGCCCGGGCACTTCGGGTGCGCGAACCGGCCGAAAATGTCGGCCGCGGTCGCTAGCCTGCGTCGCATCGGAATCGAGGGGGCAGCAGTGCGGTTGGAGTTCGTCGGCGATGGGTCCGCCAAGTTCTGGGAGGGCGAGCTCAATGGCTGTGCGGTGACGGTCCGCTGGGGCCGCATCGGCACCGCCGGGCAGTCGCAGGTCAAGGAGTTCGCGACAACCGATGCCGCTCAGGCGCACTTGGACAAGGTTGCCGCCGACAAGGTGCGCAAGGGGTACCAGGAAGCGGGCGCCGAGCTCGCGCCGGTCGTCGCGGCCGTTCCCGTGGCGCCGGCCGAGCCCGCCGCGATTCGCGACGAGAACACGTTCGTCCCGCCCTCGGCGTTGGGCCGTGGGGTGCACCTGCGCCGAGGCGATGGCCGGGGTGCGCGCGCGCTCGTCCGCGGCGCCTCCGAGACGATCCGCGAGTTGCTCAAGGAGCAGCAATCGCATGTCTCGTTCATGCTGCGGCACCTGGGCGAAGACGCGACAGCGGCGTACCCGGTCTACGTCGACGGTGCACCGGACCCCTTGGGCGGGGGCGCGGTGCTGGTTTCGCTGGCCGCCTGTCGGCGCTACCTCGACGAAACGAAGGTCCCGCTGGTAGCGGACGCATGGCTGGCGGAGCACGGCGTCGTCTTCGCCACCTCCGCCCTGATGGAGGCCGCGGGGCTCCAAGGGGACCACAACGCCATGGGATGGCCGCACGGGTGCATCGAGGCAGCGGGCCGGGTCCGGGCCGCGCTGGCGACGGCGACCGACGAGGAGTACACCGCCGCCGTCTCCCTGCTGGCCGGGAAGCACCAGCACTGGCAGCCGATCGTCGCCGCCTTCATCGCGCCCACCGAGACCGCGTTGGTCGAGGCGGTCCTGAGGGACGCTCCGAAGTGGGATGCGCGACGCCTCGGATGGCAGCCGCTGATGGTCAGCGCGATCAGCACCCGCGAGCAATTCGACAGCCTGCTGCCGTTGCACAGCTGGCACATCAGCAGGTCACCGAAGACGCTGGCCACGTTGGTCGAGACACTCCGCGGCGACGTCGTCGCGGAAGTGGTCGAGTGGTCACGCGAAGCGCCCTCGGAGGAGCGGCGCAAGTACCTCGCGCAGCTCGCCGAGATCCCGACCGACGAGGCGTTCGGCGCCCTGCTCGGCCAAGTAGGCGAGAAATACGTCGCACCGGTCCTGATGGCGGCGATGAAGCGCTACCCGCTGCGCGCCCTGCGCATGCTGGCGGCGGAGGCGAGCCCGGCCGCGGCGGCGCTGCTGCGCGGGCACCTGCTCGCGCATCCACACCTGGTCGACCAGGTCGTGGAGCTGCCCGACGGGGCTCGCCAGTCCGCTGAGGCGATGCTGGAGGGCACCAAGCGGCTGCCCGACGCGACCGATCTGCCTTCCCTGCTGGTCACGCCGCCGTGGACGACCAAGCGTGTCGTGGTGAAACCGCTGGTCGTGGCCGGTCTGAGCGTGCCGGACGAGCTGCGCGACACCGTGTTCGACTGGCTGCCCGGCGAGCGGGAGTCGTGGACCGAGACGCCACTGGAGTACACCCCGTTTCATGACCTGACGGGCTGGGAGTCCGTCATCCACAAGTACAAGTCGGGCACGCTGCACGTCTCGGAGCAGTACCTCTTCGCCCAAGGGCCGCCGGAACTCACGGCGCCGCTGTTGCGTGACTGGCAGCCGGGCTGGCTGTACGGCCTGGACGAGTGGGGCAGGCGGATCGCCGCGGGCTACGGGCGCGACGGTGTGGAGTTCTTGCTGCGCAACACTTCCGGCAACCCGGCCGCCGTGGCTCGGCTGCTCGTGCCCGCCCGCGATCCCGCTGTCGCGGCGGCGATGGCGCAGTGGCTGGTGACGGCGAAGTCGGTCCGACCGGCCGCGCGGGCGTGGTTCGCCCGACACGGGCCGCGGGCGGTGCCGCTGCTGGTCCCCGACGCCGTCGGGGTGCCGGCCGGGCGCCGCGGCTACGCGGAGGCAGCGCTGCGGCTGATCGCGGGCTCCGCCGGGGTCGACGCCGTCGTGGAGGCCGCGGCCGTCTTCGGCGCTGAGGCCGTCGCCGCGGTGCGCGCCGTGCTCGCGGTCGACCCGCTGACCGTGCTGCCCGCACGCCTCCCGGTGATCGGCGACTGGGCTGATCCGCTGCTGCTGCCGCAGATCCGCTCGCGCGCAGGCGACACCGGTCTGCCGATCGCGGCGACCCGGCACGTGCTGACGATTCTCAGCCTGGGCAAGGCAGGCGAGCCGTACGCGGGAGTCGAGATCCTGCGTGCGTGGGCCGATCCCGCCTCACTCGCCGAGTTCGTGTGGGGCTTGTTCCGGCAGTGGCAGCAAGTGGAGATGCCGCCGAAGGACGGCTGGGTGATGACCGCGCTCGGCCTGTTCGGCGACGACGACACGGTGCGCTCGCTCGCGCCGGTCATCCGGATCTGGCCGGGCGAGGGCCGACACCAGCTCGCGGTCACCGGCCTCGATGTCCTGGCCGAGATCGGCACAGACGTGGCGCTGATGCACCTCAACGGCATCGCGAACAAGGTGAAGTTCAAGGGACTCAAGACCAAGGCCCAGGAGAAGATCTCCGAGGTCGCGGCGAACCTCGGACTCAGCGCCGATGAACTCGCCGACCGGCTCGTCCCGGACTTCGGGCTCGACGCCGAGGGCGCGCTGGTCATCGACTACGGCCCGCGGCGGTTCACGGTGGGCTTCGACGAGCACCTCAAGCCGTTCGTCCGCGACGCGGACGGCAAGCAGCGCAAGGACTTGCCGAAGCCGGGGGCCAAGGACGACCCGGACATCGCCGACGCCGCCCACAAGCGGTTCGCGGCGCTGAAGAAGGACGTGCGCACGGTCGCCGCGGACCAGATCATCCGGCTGGAGAAGGCGATGACCGCCCGCCGTCGGTGGACGGGCGCGCAGTTCCACGAGCTGTTCGTCGCGCATCCCCTGCTGTGGCACGTGTCCCGCAGACTCGTCTGGGGTGTCTACGAAGACGGTGCGCTGGTCGGCGGTTTCCGGCTCGCCGAGGACCGCACCCTCGCCGACGTCGAGGACGACACCATCAGCCTCGCGGACGACGCCGTGGTCGGGATCGCCCACCCGGTCGACCTCGGCTCGGCCGCGACCGCGTGGTCGGAGGTCTTCGCCGATTACGAGATCCTGCAGCCGTTCGCCCAGCTCGGCAGGCCGGTGTACTCGGCCGACGTGCCGCTGGAGAAGTTCGTAGGAGTCACGGTCACCACCGGCAAGGTCCTGGGCCTGATCCGCCGCGGCTGGGAACGTGGCGAACCGCAGGACGCGGGCGTCGAGGTCTGGATCAGCAAACCGTTGCCGGACAACCAGACCGCGGTGATCAACCTTGATCCCGGCATCGCCGTCGGGGCGCTCGACGTCTTCCCGGAACAGAAACTGGAATCGGTCTGGCTCAATCCGGGCCGCGGCGGCGACTGGTCCCGCAACGGCCGGGTGCTGCCGCTGGAGGACCTCGACCCGATCACCGTCTCCGAACTGATCGCCGACCTGATGGAGCTGACGGAGCTGTGACCGAGGATGTCTTCGTCCCGCCGTCCACGCTCGGCCGGGCCGTGTACCCGAGACGCGATAGGCCCCACCCGCCGCGCCCGCTCGTGGCGGACGCCGTCGACCAGGCGCGCCGGATCCTCGACCGGGCACGACCTTCGCTCGACTTCTCGTCGCTGGGCCAGGAGACCGAGCGGGCCGCCGCGTCTTACCTCGACGGCGAGGCGACCCCGTTCGGCGCGGCCGCGACCATCGCCTGGCTGCCGCGCGGGAACGACGACGAATACGCGGTCTTCGCCGACGCGTGGATCGCGCAGCGCGGCATCGACTTCGCCGTGTCGGCGACCGTCGAACTCGCCGACCGCGGTTACTGGCAGCCGAGCCACTACAAGATCGCGGGCCGGGTCCGCGCGGCCTTGGCCACCGCCGATGCCGACACCTACGCCGCTGTGGCGGCCAGGCTGACTCAGCCCTTGTCCGGAGCGAAACAGGTCCTCGCCGCGTTCCTGCTGCCGACCGAGACCGCACTGGTCGACGCCGCGTGCGCGGCGGGTTTCCAGGCCCACTGCGGCGACCGGTGGAGCCTGCTCTACGCCGCGGTCAGCACGCTCGACCAGGTGCGCCTGCTGGGCGTACCGGACCACTGGACGGTGCGGCAGCCCGCGATCCTGACGACCCTGGTGGAGACCCTCGGACCGGATCTCACACCCGTGTTCGCCGCGTGGATCGACTCCGAGTGGGCACCGCCGACGGACCTGGTGCGCCGGGTCAGCGGCTTCCTCGCCGAGTTCCCCACGGATGAGGCATTCGGCGTGCTGCTCGACCGCGCGGGCAGCCGACACGCTCGGCCCGCGCTGCTCGAGGCGATGCGCCGCTACCCGTCCCGGGCGTTGCGTCTGTTGGCCGATCGCGACACGCACGCGGGCCTGCTGCGAACGCATCTGCTGGGCACACCCGACCTGGCCGACCACATCGCCGCGCTGCCCGCCGCCGCCCGGGCCCGCGCCGAAGCGGCCTCGGTCCACCCCACCCAGCTTCCCGACGCACCCGCGGACGCGCTGCCCGCGTTGTTCACCACACCGCCTTGGACCCGCAAACCCGCCAAGCGCGCCGCGATCAAGGGTCTCCCGGTGCCTGAGCCGACCCTGGCATGGCTGCCCGGCGAGCAGGCGACGTGGTCCAAGCGACGCGACGGTCACCGGTTCTTCGCCGAGGTCGGCGACTGGGCGGCCAAAGTCCAGGACTTCCGCGACGGCCGAATCCCGAACGGCTACCGGCCCGACCTGTTCCTCGAAGGTCCGATCGAGGTCCTCACACCGCTGCTCGCCGAGTGGGATGGCAAGACCTACAGCCACATCAGCCAGTGGGGTCGCCCGCTGCTGGCCAAGTACGGCGTGGACGGTCTCCGGTTCCTGACGGGGTTCGCCGCACGGCAACCGCTGCCGGACAACGTGCGCGTGCTGCTGCCCGCGTTGAGCGCGGAGACCGCGGTGCTCATGGGGAAGCTGTCGGTCCGGCGGACCACCCGGGCGGACGCCCTGGCCTGGTTCGACCGGCATGGCGCGGCGGCGGCGCCGTACCTCATCCCGACCGCGCTGGTGTCAGGCGCCGACCGCAAGCACGCCGAAGCGGGTCTGCGGCTGATCGCCGACACCGAAGCCGTCCTCACCGCCGCCAAGAAGCACGGCGACAAGGTGGTCGCGGCGGTCCACGCGATCCTGGACACCGACCCGCTCGACTTGGTGCCCGCCAAGCCGCCGACCATCGGCGACTGGGCCGATCCCGCTGTGCTGCCGCGGATCACGCTCGCCGACCAGGCCCACGGGCTGTCCCACGACTCGACCAAGACCGTGCTGACCGTGCTGTCGCTGTGCGTCCCCGGCGAGCCGTACGCGGGCGCCGACCTCGTGCGTCAGGTGTGCGACCCGGATTCGCTGGCGGCGTTCGTCTCCGCGCTGTTCCACCGGTGGGAGGAAGTGGGAGCGCCTGCGAAGGACAGCTGGGCGATGAACGCGCTCGGTGTGTTCGGCAACGACGCCACCGCCGACAACATCACCCGGCTCATCCTCGAGTGGCCGAACACCGGGCTGCACCAGCGCGCGGCCGCCGGTCTCGACGTGCTCGTCGAACTCGGCACCGACACAGCGCTGAACCACCTCAAGGCCATCTCGGCGGGCAAGGGCATGGCGGGCCTGCGCCGCCGGGCGAAGGACAAGATCGCCGAGGCCGCGAGCCGACGTGGCCTGACCTCGGAGCAGCTGGCCGACCGGCTGGTGCCCGACCTCGGGCTGGACCGTGACGGCACGCTGACCTTGGACTACGGCCCACGGCGGTTCGTGGTCGGCTTCGACGAGTACCTCAAGCCGGTCGTGTCCGACGCCGAAGGGGTGCGTCGCCGGGACTTGCCGAAGCCGGGCGCGAAGGACGACCCAGACCTCGCCACCGAGGCACACCAGCGGTTCACCCGGATGAAGAAGGAAGCGCGGGCGGTCGCGAGCACCCAGGTCGCCCGGCTCGAACTGGCGATGGTGCGGCAGCGCCGCTGGTCGCGGGCGGAGTTCCGCGAGCTCATCGTCGAGCACCCACTGCTGTGGCACATCGGCCGCCGACTCGTGTGGGGCGCGTACGCCGACGGTGTGGTGATCGGGTCGTTCCGGCCGGCCGAGGACCGCACGTTCGCCGACGTCCACGACGACCCGTACGACCTGCCCGCCGCCGCACTGGTGGGCGTGGCGCACCAGCTCGATCTCGGGCCGGACGCGAGCGCGTGGGCCGAGGTGTTCGCCGACTACGAGATCCTGCAGCCCTTCACCCAACTCGGCAGGCCCACGTTCACCGCGGATCAGTCGACCCCCGCGCGGTTCGAGAACGCCGCGACCACCACCGGCGACCTGCTCGGACTGGTCCGCCGGGGTTGGGAACGCGCGGGCGCAGGCGACGGCGGCTACGAGACCTTCCTGACCAAATCGCTTCCAGGCGGGCGCGAGTTCACCGTGGACATCGAACCCGGCATCTACCTTGGCGATGTCCAGCCAACCGAGAAGCAGCACCTCATCGGCCTGCGGCTGACCGGTGTCGACTCGTTCGCCGACCTCGACCCGATCACCGCCTCCGAGCTGATCGCCGACCTCACGGAGCTGACGGCCCGATGACCACCGAGAACCTGCAGCGCCCGCCCGCGGAGGTTCGGTTCGCCGACGAGCTGACCCGGCTGCGCGAGGCCGACACCGGTGACCGCCCGCCCGGCTGGTGGCTGAGCATGGAGGCGGCGCGGCGGTTCATCGTCGGCGACGAGTCCCACGGGATCAGCCGCAAGTTCGTCGGCGACGTGTCCCTGATCGACCGCGCGCTGATCTCGCTGGCCACCAGCCGCGGCCTGATGCTGGTCGGGGAGCCGGGCACGGCCAAGTCGCTGCTCTCGGAGCTGATCGCGGCGGCGGTGAGCGGGGTGTCCACGCTGACCATCCAGGGCGGCGCGGCGACCACCGAGGACCAGATCAAGTACTCGTGGAACTACGCGATGCTCGTCTCCGAGGGCCCGTCGACGCGGTCGCTGGTCCCGGCGCCGCTGCTGCGCGGCATGGCCGAGGGCAGGCTCGTCCGGTTCGAGGAGATCACCCGCTGCCCGCTGGAGGTGCAGGACTGCCTGCTCTCGCCGCTGTCGGATCGGGTGCTCGCGGTCCCCGAACTGGAAGGGGCCGATGCGATGGTGTTCGCCCGTGAGGGCTTCAACATCATCGCCACCGCGAACACCCGCGACCGCGGCGTCAACGAGATGAGCGCGGCCCTCAAGCGGCGCTTCAACTTCGAGACAGTGTTCCCGATCGCCGACTTCGCGACCGAGCTCGCCTTGGTCGAGCAGGAGGCGAACGCGCTACTCCAGCGCTCCGGGGTGAAGATCGCCCAGGACCGCGACGTCTTGGAGGTGCTGGTCTCCGCGTTCCGCGACCTGCGCACCGACAAGTCCGACCGGCTCACGACGGTGATGAGCACCGCCGAAGCCGTGTCGGTCGCGCACGCCGTGGGCCTGCGCGGCTGGTACCTGCGCGGCGAGCGGGGCTCGGCCGCCGACATCGTCGACTGCCTCGCCGGGACCGCCGCGAAGGACAGCACCGACGACCTGGCCAAGCTCCGCCGCTACCTGGAGCAGCGGGCCGCCAAGAAGCCCGGCCCGCACTGGGCCGAGTTGCACGGCGCGCGGCACCGGCTGCCCGGATGACCGTCACGTTCCTCGGCGTCCGCCACCACAGCCCCGCCTGTGCGCGGCTCGTGGCGGAGACGATCGCGCGTGTGCGACCCGCGCACGTGCTCATCGAGGGACCGGCCGACTTCAACGACCGCATCGAAGAACTGCTGCTCGGGCACACCCTGCCGCTCGCGATCTTCAGCTACCAGCGCGGCGAAGCGGGGTCACGGATGTCGTGGACGCCGTTCTGCGACTACTCACCGGAATGGGTCGCCCTCACCGAGGGCCGGGCGGCGGGCGCACGCGTGCGGTTCATCGACCTGCCCGCGTGGCATGACGCGTTCGCCGACCGGGGCAACCGGTACGCCGACGCCGAACTCCGCTACGCCGAGGCAACGGACCGGCTGTGCCGGGAGTTCGCCGTCGACAACGTCGACACCCTGTGGGACCACATGGTCGAGGCCGCGCCCGCGGCGGGTCTGGCCGAGCGGCTGGCCGCGTACTTCGACCTGGTGCGCGGGGACTCGGTGGCGCCCGACGAGGTCGAGCGCGAGCGGTACATGGCGCAGTGGGTGCGCGCCGCGCGCGAAGACGGTGGCCCGGTAGTGGTGGTCACGGGCGGTTTCCACCGGCGGGCACTGATCACCTTGGCCGAGACCGGCGACACCTCGTGGCCGACCGTGCCCGAATCCCCTGGCGGAGTCGGGGGCAGCTATCTGGTGCCCTACAGCCACCAGCGGCTCGACGCCTTCGAGGGTTACCAGTCGGGGATGCCGTCGCCTGGCTACTACCAGCGGCTGTGGGAGGTCGGCGCCGAACGGGCGGCGACCGACCTGATCGAGTCGGTCGTGACCCGGCTGCGCGGACGCAGGCAACCGGTGTCCACCGCCGACCTGATCGCCGCGCGCACCCTGTCGGCCGGGCTGGCTCGGATGCGCGGGCATCGCCACCCCACGCGCACCGACGTGCTCGACGGGCTGGTCAGCGCGCTCGTCGCGGACGGGCTCGACCAACGCCTGCCGTGGACGACGCGCGGCCCGCTGCTGCCCGGCGCGCATCCGGCCGTGGTCGAGATGGTCGCCGCGGCCACCGGTGACGGCGCGGGCCGCCTGCATCCGGACACACCCGCGCCCCCGCTGCTCAACGCCGTGGCGCGCGACCTCGCCGACCTTGGCCTCGACGGCGATGGCCTGGTGCGGCTCGATCTCACCGACCCGGACGGGCTTCGCCGGAGCAGGCTGCTGCACCGGCTGCGGGTGATCGGCGTGCCCGGTTTCCACCGCGATCGCGGTCCCACCAGCGGCGCCGACCCGCTGGCACGCGAGGACTGGACGCTGAGCGACTCGCCGCACCGGCTCCCCGCGCTGATCGAGGCGGCGGCCAAGGGCGCGACACTCGCGGACGCGGCGACGACGACCTTGGCCGAGTCCGACACCGACGTCGGCAGTCTCGCGGCCGCGCTGTTCAACGCGGCGCTGTGCGGGCTGCCTGAACTGTCCGAACACCTCGGCGACCGGCTCGCCGAAGGCGTCGGCGACGCCCGAGACCTCGGCGCGCTCGGCCAAGCCCTGGCCGTGGCACTGGGGCTGTGGCGGCACGACCGGCTCTTCGGCGTGGCGGGCGACGCGGTGCTGGGCGTGGTGATCAGCGCGGCAGCCGAGCGAGCGCTGTGGCTGGCCGAAGGCATCCACGGCGGTCCGGCGCCCGCCGACCGCGGCCGGATCGCGGCGGTCGCGGCGCTGCGCGACGCGGTGCGCCATGCCGGTGCCGCGCTGGGCATCGACGCCCGACCCGTGGTCGAAGCGGCCCGCCGGATCGGGCTCGACCACTCGGCACCGCCCGACCTGCGCGGCGCGGCGGTCGGTCTGTGCTGGTCGATGGCCGATCCGGTCGACCCGGGGGTGATCCCCGAGGGAGCGTCGGTTCTGGGCGACTGGCTGGCCGGGTTGTTCGCTCTGGCGCGGGAGGAAGTGCTGCGGGCCGAGGTGCTCCCGGTGCTCGACGACCTGGTCAACGACCTGTCCCACCAGGACTTCCTGGTCGCGCTGCCCGCGCTGCGCCAGGCTTTCGAGTTCTTCCCGCCCGCCGAGCGCGAGGCCATCGCGAAGCGGCTGCTGGCCCGACGCGGGCTCACCGGCTCGGCCCGCGCCCTGCTGCGCACGAAGACCGACCCGCTGCTCCTGGCCAGGGCCGCGGCCCTGGAATCGCACGTCGACGACCTGCTCACCCGAGAAGGACTGCTGCGATGACCGACCCCTCGCCGCAGCGGTGGCGGCTGATCCTGGGCGAGCCCGCCGAGCCGGCCTGCCCCCTCGGTGGCGTCGACGCCCGCCGGGACACGGCCCTGCGGTGGCTCTACGGCCGGGAAGAGGACCTGGAGAGCCGCGGTGTCCGGCGCGGTGGCTCCGGCGAGTCCGAACTGACCACAGTGGACTGGTTGGACGAGGTGCACCGGCTGTTCCCGAAGGAGACGATCGAACGCCTCGAACGCGACGCGGTCGAGCGGTACCAGATCCACGAGATCGTCACCGACCCCGATGTCCTGGGCCGGGTCGAGCCGAATCCCGCGCTGTTGCGGGCCGTGCTGCGCACCAAGCACCTGATGAACCCCGACGTGCTGGCGATGGCCCGCAAGATCATCGCCTCGGTCGTACGCGAGTTGGTCGACCGGCTCGCGCTGGAGGTGCGCCGCAGCTTCTCCGGCACCCGGCAGCGCAGACGGAGCAACTTCCGGCAGGCCCGCAACTTCGACTTCCGCGCGACGATCAAGGCCAATCTCGCGCACTACCAACCGGAACAGCGCCGGGTGCGGATCACCGAACCGCGCTTCGTCTCGCGCACCCGCAGGCAGGTCGACCAGTGGCAGCTCATGCTGCTGGTCGACCAGTCCGGGTCGATGGTCGACTCGGTGATCCACTCGGCGGTCACCGCGAGCTGCCTGTGGAGCGTGCCGGGCCTGCGCACGCACCTGGTCGCGTTCGACACCGCGGTCGTGGACCTGACCTCCGATGTCACCGACCCGGTGGAACTGCTGATGAAAGTCCAACTGGGCGGCGGAACCGACATCGCGAAAGCCGTGCGCTACGGCGCCGGACTGATCGACAACCCGCGGCGGTCGATCGTGGCGGTCATCTCCGACTTCTACGAAGGCGGCGACGAGCACCAACTGGTGCGCACGGTGCGCGAACTGGTCGAGCAGGGCACCCAGGTGCTGTGCCTGGCCGCGCTGGACGGCGAGGCCAACCCGAATTATGACCGCGACCTGGGACAGCGGCTGGCCGACACCGGGGCGTCGGTCGGCGCGATGACCCCGGGCGAGCTGGCCCAGTTCGTGGCCGAGCGGTTGGGCCGATGACCCGTCCCGATCTGCTCGCCCTGAGCCACGACGACCTCGCCGCTTTGACCAACCGAGGCCTGGTCAAGCGCGCCGCCAAGGAGGTCGACGCCGCCCCGCCGTCGATCACGGTCGAGGCCGACGGCACGGTCGAGGCGACGTTCGCCGACGGCGTGCGGGCCACCCTGCCGCCCGTGGGGTTCGGGGCGTTCGGCTGCACCTGCGCGGCCCCCGGCGCCTGCAGGCACCGAGTGGGCGCCGTCCTGGCGTACCAGCGGCAGGCGGAGGACGAGCCCGTCGAGCAGGCGTCGTGGTCCCCCGGCGACGTCGACGATGGCATCCTGGCCGCGCGCTACGGCACCCGGACGATCGCCGCGGCCAAGCGGACCCTCGGGGGTGGATTCCTCGCGCGGGTGCTGCGCCCGGCGACGGTCGAGATGCCGGCCGCGACGGTGCGGTTCCTCGTGCCGGGCGAACTCGGCTACGTCGACTGCGACGCCCGCGCCGAGCGCCGCGACGAGCTGACCGTGCTCGCGGTGTGGGCGTTCCGGGAGGCCGACCGCGCGCATCCCGGTCTCCCGGACGTCACCGTCGATATCGGCCTGGCGGCCGCGACCGCGTCGGGATCGGGCATCGAGGACGCGTTCCCACTGCTCGACGACCTGCTGCGCGACGGCGTCAGCACGTCCGGCCCGGTGCTCACGGCGGCGCTGGCCCGGTGCCGGACGGTGCTCGACAGCCGCGACCTGCGCTGGCCGGTCGCCGCGCTCGACGATCTGGTCGACCAGCTCACGGCCTACCAGGAGCGCGACGCCCGCTACCAGGCCCGCGTGGTCGCCGAACTGGTCACCGAACTGCACGCGCGGCACCGCGCGTCGACCGGTGGGAGTCCGCGGACGCGGGTGCTGGGCACCGACGAACGGGCGGAGACACCGCTCAAGCGGGTGCGGCTGGTCAGTCTCGGCTGCCGCGCGCACGCGGACGGCGGCGTGCAGGTCTACCTCGCGCATCCGGCGGGCGGCGCCGTCCTCGTCCTGCGACACCGTTGGGAGACACCGGGTCCACTCGGGGCGAGACGCATCGCGGGGACGACCCTGCACGCGCTCGCCCACGCCAACATCGTCAGCGAGTCGGCCATCCGCGACGCGGGCAGGCGGGTGCGGATCGGGTCGAACCGCGTGGCGAGGACGGCCATCACCCCGGTCGGCGCCGCGTGGGACGACCTGCCCGCCCCGATCCGGCTCGACGCCGCCGCGATCCTCGCGGAGACAGCCGACCTGCCACCCCGGCTGGTCCGCCCGCGGGTGGCCGCCGAGTTCGTCCGGGTGGTGCCCATCGCCGAGGTCCGATCGGTGGCGTATGACCCTGGCGCGCAACGGCTGCACGCCGACTGCGTCGACCCGGACGGCTCGCCGGTCACCCTGTCGCTGCCCTACCGGGCGCACACCCCGGGCGCACTCGACGGGCTCGCCCGCCTGCTCGCGGACGACCCGGTGGCGGTGAGCGGCACGGTTCGCAGACACGATGGAACGGTGTGGGTCGACCCGATCGCGGTGGCGACCGCGACCGGGGTGACCGTCCTGGACTTGCTCGACGACCGGGCAGGAGCGTTGGACGCCTCGTCGGAAGCGGCGGACGACCTGATGTCCACGGCCCTGGCCGGCGCGATGGAGGTCCTGGCCGAAGCCATCCACCGCGGCCTCCGCCACCTGCCTCCCACCTACCCGGACCGCGTCACCGCGGCAGCGAGAACCCTCGACGACGTCGGCCTGCGGAAGGCGGCGAACGCGGTGCGCGCGTTCGCCGATGATCCCGGCGCCTGGCTCGACGCCCAGATCCGGCTACTCACCACAGTCGAGTTCCGCTGACGGTTCGGACCCCGCGGATTCACCCGAATGCGCACCTGTCACACCTCGCCGCGAGCGACGATGCTCAAGGCATGACTTTCTCCAGCGTCCGCGAAGGTGAGGCGTCGCGGGTCGCGGGGCCCGATGAGGGCATCTCGCTCGACGAGTTGCGGCTGGCCGCGCGCAACCACGGGATGCCGTTGGAGGCGCTGCGCTACGACCTGACGCCGCCGGGGCTGCACTACGTCCTGGTGCACTACGACATCCCCTTCGTCGACCCCGACACCTACCGGCTCACCGTGGACGGCCGGGTCGGCACCGCGCTGGAGTTCGACCTGGCGTCGCTGCGGGCGCGGCCGAAGGTGAACCTGACGGTCACCCTGGAGTGCGCGGGCAACGGGCGGGCCCGGCTGCACCCGCGGCCGGTGAGCCAGCCGTGGCTCGACGAGGCGGTCGGGACCGCGCGGTGGACCGGGACGCCGCTGGTCGACCTGCTCGCCGAGGCGGGGGTGCTGGAGGACGCGGTGGATGTCGCGTTCACCGGGCTTGATCACGGGACCGACCGGGGCGTAGAGCAGGACTACCAGCGCGGGCTGTCCCTGGCGGCCGCGGTCGGCCGGGACGTGCTGGTCGCCTACGAGATGAATGGTCAGCCGCTGCCACCGCAGCACGGCGCGCCGGTGCGGCTGATCGTGCCCGGGTGGTACGGGATGGCGAGCGTGAAGTGGCTGCGGCGGATCACCGTGCTGGACCACGAGTTCACCGGATTCCAGAACGCGACCGCGTACCGGATCAAGCACGACACCGGGGACGACGGCGAACCGGTGACGCGGATCAGGCCGCGGGCGCTGGTCGTGCCACCGGGCTTCCCGGACTTCATGACCCGGCGGCGGATCGTCGACGCCGGGCCGGTCGAGCTGTTCGGCCGGGCGTGGAGCGGGCAGGGGCCGGTGACGCGGGTCGAGGTCAGCGTCGACGGCGGGCAGACCTGGGCGAACGCGGCGCTCGGCAAGCAGGCGGGCAAGTACGCCTGGCGGCCGTGGACCTTCCGCTGGTCAGCGGTCCCGGGTGAGGTCGAGGTGCTGGTCCGGGCCGCGGACCGGCACGGGGTGCAGCCGGTCGAGCAACCGTGGAACACCCAGGGGATGGCCAACAACATGGCTCAGCGGGTGTCGGTGACCGTCCGCTGAGCCTCGCTACACCGCGCGCTCGGGTTCGATGTCGACGCGGCGCACGTCGGCGCCCAGGCGCTGCATGTTCTCCACGAACATGGGGTAGCCGCGGTCGATGTGGAAGACGTCCCACACCTCTGTGACGCCTTCCGCGCACAGGCCCGCCATGACCAGCCCCACCCCCGCGCGAATGTCCGACGCCCACACGGGCGCGCTCGACAGTCGTTCGACGCCGCGGATGACGGCGTGGTGGCCGTCGGTGCGGGCGTCCGCGCCGAGCCGGACCATTTCCTCCACGAAGCGGAAGCGGGCCTCGAAGAGGTTCTCGGTGATCATCGACGTCCCGTCCGCGACCGCGGTCAGGGCGATGGCGAAGGGCTGCAGGTCGGTGGCGAAGCCCGGGTAGGGCAGGGTCACGAAGTCGACCGCGGTGGGGCGTTCGTGCTGGACGACGCGGAAGCCGTCCTCGTAGATGGTGATTTCCGAGCCCGCGCTGCGCAGCTTCTCCAGGACCAGGTCCAGGTGGTGCGGGTTGACGCCCTTGACGGTGATGTCGCCACGGGTCATCGCGGCGGCGAAAGCCCAGGTGGCGCCCACGATCCGGTCGCCGACCACGCGGTGTTCGGTGGGCCGCAGCGACTCGACGCCGTGGACGGTCAGCGTCGACGTGCCCGCGCCCTCGACCTTGGCGCCCATCTGCTGCAGCATCAGGCACAGGTCGATGATCTCCGGCTCGCGCGCGGCGTTGTCGATGACCGTGACCCCGTCGGCCAGCACGGCGGCCATCAGGATGTTCTCGGTGGCGCCGACGCTGGGGAAGTCGAGCCAAATCTGCGCGCCGTGCAGGCCCTCGGCCTCGGCCACGACACAGCCGTGCTCGATCTCGCTGGTCGCGCCGAGCGAGCGCAGGCCGTTCTGGTGCATGTCCAGCGGCCGCGAGCCGATCGCGTCACCACCGGGCAGCGCGACGACGGCGCGCTTGCACCGGCCGACGAGCGGGCCCAGCACGCAGACCGACGCCCGCAGCTTGCCCATCGACGGCGAGTCGGCCCGGTAGTTCAGCTCCGCGGGGGTGGTGATCACCGCGCGGTCGCCCTCGAGGACCACCTCGCAGCCCAGGCTGCGCAGGACGTCGGCCATCAGGGGGACGTCGAGGATCTCCGGGCAGTTGGTCAGGGTGGTCGTGCCCTCGGCCAGCAGCGCCGCCGCCATCAGCTTGAGCACGCTGTTCTTGGCGCCGACAACCGCGACGTCGCCGACGAGCCGGGCGCCGCCGTGAACCTGGAAGTGCTCTGTCACGCGGGCAATGATGCCCCTACCGAACCCGCTCACCCCAGTCGGGTGGCCGGGCGGGTAATAGGCTGACGCCATGTCGGTTCACATCACGAGGGTCTACACCAAGGTCGGCGACAAAGGCACGACCGCGCTAGGCGACGGTTCGCGGGTGCCGAAGACGTCGGTCCGCCTCGCCGCCTACGCCGATGTGGACGAGGCCAACTCCTCCATCGGGGTGGCAATCGCCCTCGGCGGGCTGACCGACGAGGTCGCCGAGGTCCTGCGCGGCATCCAGAACGACCTGTTCGACGTCGGCGCCGACCTCTGCGCCCCGATCGTGCCGGACCCGCCGTACCCGCCGCTGCGCATCACCGAGGCGTACGTGACCCGGCTCGAAGGGTGGATCGACGACTTCAACGACCGCCTGGAGAAGCTGAACAGTTTCATTCTTCCCGGTGGAACCCCCGGCGCGGCCCTGCTGCACGTCGCCCGCACCGTCGCGCGGCGGGCGGAGCGCAACGCGTGGGCGCTCATCGAGGACGACGCCGAGCGGACGAACGTCCTGGCGGCGAAGTACCTCAACCGGCTGTCCGACCTGCTTTTCGTCCTCGCGCGCATCGCGAACCCGGACGGCGACGTGCTCTGGAAGCCCGGCGCGAACGGCTAGTCCGGTCGCGGGGGGCTGGTCCGCCTCCCCGGAATTTTAAGTGTTGGTCACCTGCCCTGTGATGGCCGGTTTGGTGCGAACCGTGGTCGGGTTTCGTCACGGTCCCCTTAGGTGCGGTCGGATGCGCGAAGGCCTGTCCCACCGACCGCATGTCCAGGAGGGTCGGCGGTTCGCGCCGCTCGAACCGGTACCTAAGGGGACCGTGACGAAACCCGACCACGGTTCGCACCAAACCGGCCCTCACAGGGCAGGTGACCAACACTTAAAATTCCGGGGAGGCGGGGCTGTCGCCGGGCCGTTCCCGATGCACGTCACCTACCGGTTCGACGAGCATCCCGAGGGGACACTCGCCAGCATCCGCATCCAGGGCGACGCGAGCGGCTACTACCGGTTCGTCGGCCCGCTCATGGCGCCGATGGTGCGCGGCAACCTCCGCAAGGACCTGCGAGACCTGGCGAGCAAGGTGTCCGGATAGCTGTCCGGGCTCAGGAGTAGCGGTGGCTCTTGGCCGCGTGCCCGCGCTCACGGGTACAGCTGCGTCCGCTGATCGCCCGATGGCCGCAGAGCGCCGCCTCCGCCACCTCGGTCACTTCGGCCGTCTCGGTCACCTTGGCCGTCTCGGCCACCTTGGCCGGTTCCACGTCGGTGGTACCTGGGGCGACCCGGGCCGGTTTGGCAGGCGGCCGCGGCGGCGTCGCGGCGACCGGCTTGGTTTCGCGGGCGGCAGTCCGCTGTGCGTAGCGCGCCTCGCGCAGGGCGCGAAGGTCGTCCGTCTTGCTCATCGTGGGCTCACCTCGCGAGCATAAGGGCCACCCACGACAAACCGGCTACAGGTGCAGGCCCGGCAGTTCGGCGAACCGGAACAAGGTGTCGACGTCGAACGTGTGATCGTCATCGGATCGGGCACCCGAGACGCCCTGGAAGCCCAGGTGGATCTCAGAGCCGTCCGGCCGCACCGCGTTCAGCTTCGCGGATCGGCTGCCGTCGGACAGCGTCACAGTGGCCTTGGTGCCATCGGGCAGGACCCGCGCCACGCAGGTCGTCTCCGGCCGCGCGCGCTCGGGCGGGGCGCAGCCGCCCACCTCCAGGCGGTCACCGGACCGCTGGAGCAACTCGTGCAGCTTCTTCCGATCCACGCGGGCCACCGAGGCCATCACGCCTGCCTGCCAGGAGCCCCCCGCGTCGATCATTGCGCCCTGCGCCGAGTACGTCTCGCCGTAGTCGACACCATGGAGCCGGTTGGGCCGCCAGCCGAACGGGCGGTCAAGCTTGATCGAGTGGGGCAGCACGGTCGACCCTTCGAGGACTCTCGTCAGGTCCCGCGAGTGCTCGGTCTCGATCGGTTCCGGGTGATCCGGGGCCGTCGTCATTCGGGGCGCGGCTGTGGACGGGCGTGGGTCGCGCACCACGCCGATCGCGAGGACGACGAGCGCGGCCGAGACCGTTGTCGCCAGGATCGCGAAGAGTAAGAGCCGTCGGCTGTATGACCGCATGTCGTCCCCCAGGGTGCGCAGTCAGATCATCGTGCCGGCTCGCGCCTTATCGGCGTCTCGGAACGCGCACTCTCGCCAGATCCGTGGCCACCACGATCTCGCCGTCGAACTCCGCCGCGGCTTCCTCGTGGAACAGGCTCAGATCGTCATAGCGCTGCGAGAAGTGGGTCAGCACCAGCGTCCGCACACCACTCTCCCGCGCGACCCGTGCGGCCTGCCGGGCCGTCAGGTGGGCGTGCTCCTCGGCCAGCGCCGCGTCCGCGTGCAGGTAGGTCGACTCGATCACCAGCAGGTCCGCGGCCTCGGCCAGGTCGTACACCGCGTCGCACAGGCGGGTGTCCATGACGAAGGCGAACCGCTGCCCGGGCTTCGGCTCGCTGACCCGCTCCAGCAGCTCCCCGCCTTCGCGTTGCAACGCGCCGACAGCGGGGCCGGTGATGCCGAACTCGGCCAGCTTCTCCGGCACCATCCGGCGGGAGTCGGGCTCACGCAGCTGGTAGCCGAAGGTCTCGATGCGATGGTCGAGCCGTCGCGCGTGCAGCTCGCCGAACGGGCCGGTCGCGATGACGCCCTCGGCCACCACGGGCTCCTCGCGGACCTGCGCGACCTCGTAGAACGAGCTGGCGCGCCGCAGGTTGGCGAAGTACTCCGCGCCCGACGCCGGGTAGTGGGCGACCACCTCGTGGGCCACGTTGTCGAGCGAGAGACGCTGCACGATGCCGGGGACGCCCAGGCAGTGGTCGCCGTGGAAGTGGGTCACGCACAGCCGGGTGATCGCGGTGACCGACACCCCGGCCAGCGCCATCTGCCGCTGCGTGCCCTCGCCGGGGTCGAACAGGAAGACGTCGTCGTCCCAGCGCAGGAAGTAGCCATTGTGGTTGCGCGCGCGGATCGGCACCTGGCTCGCGGTCCCGAGGACGACGAGTTCCCGCATGGACAAACTAGGACGCCCAGGGCAGCCGTCGGCCGGGGGGCGCGCTTTCCAGCCACGACAGGAAGCCGGTGAGCACGTCCGGCCCCATCGCGACCTCGACGCCGGGGGCCGCGCCGCCGTTGGCGTACTCGAAGCGCAGGACGCGGGAGCCGACCGGCATGTTGGGGGTCTCGCCGCGTTCGGGCTCGCGGCGGTGCACGATCTCGAGGCCGTCGCGACGCAGGACGCGGTCCGGGCCCTTGCGCAGGCTCAGCGCGCGGAACCAGGCGAACTCGTCGCCCTGGTAGCGGCCGACACCGAGGTGCCAGCCCTTGCCCGTGTCGTCGATGCGAGTGCGCAGGGCAACGTGAACGCCGCCCGCGCGAAGAAGGCGCAGGCGGCGCAGGACCAGCAGGACAAGGAAGGCGAACACGGCGGCGAGGACCAGCACGACCACATCGCTGATGTCCATCGGCCGCCCCCGCCCCCTATGCCGACATCAGGAAGACTGCTCGGCGGCGCGCACGCGGGCGGCTGCTCTCGCGCGCTCCTCGGCGTCGTCGGCGGTGAGTCCGGTGCGCGCCTTGGCCACGTCGATCTCACCCGCGAGCTCGGCGGACTCGGCCAGGATGCTCACCGAGTCACCCGTGACCGAGAGGAAGCCACCGTGCACCGCCGCCACGACCGCTTCGCCGTCGGTGGTGATGACCTTGACCACGCCACCCTCGACGAGCTGACCGAGCACGGGCTCGTGACCAGGCATGATGCCGATCTCACCCTCGGTGGTCTGCGCGCTGACGAACGAGCCGGTACCCGACCACAGGCGTCGTTCCACGGCGACCAGCTGGACGGACATCTCAGCCACGCTTATCTCCTTAGACTCACGGTTCTTGGGCAGTCTAGATGGTCGGTCGGCAACCTCCCCAGCCAGGCCGGTGTCAGTCTTTGCATGAGCCACTCCAATCACAGGCGGTGACCGACATCGAGGACACCGACTTCACCGACTTCGTGACGCACCGGTCGACGTCGCTGCTGCGCACGGCCTACCTGCTCTGCGGCGGCGACCGCGGCGCCGCGGAAGACCTGCTCCAGGACGTACTCGAACGCGTCTACGCCCGCCGCAAGCGGGTCAAGGGCAACCCGGAGCCGTACGTCCGGGCAGCGCTGGCCAACGCCTCGGCCAACCGCTGGCGACACCGGTCGCGCCGGGTGACCGAGACGACGCTGGAGCACGCCGCCGAACCGGGCGTGCGCGGCCATGAGGGCGGCGTCGCCGACCGGGACCAGATCGCCCGGGCGCTGGGGACGCTGCCGCCGCGAATGCGGGCCGTGCTGGTCTTGCGCTACTTCGACGACCTGTCCGAAGCCGACACCGCCGCCGCACTCGGGTGCGGCACCGGGACCGTCAAGAGCCAGACCTCGCGCGGCCTCGACCGCCTGCGCGCCCTGCTGGCCGAACCCGCGACGAAAGGATGAGCATGAACACCGACGACCTCACCCGCGCGTTGCGGGACGCCACCGACGACATCGAGCCCAGGAACAGCTTCACCACCGACGTGGTGCGCGGCGGCAAGCGCAGGCAGTTCCGCCGTCGAATGGCGGTCACCGGCACCCTCGCCTTCGTGATGGCCGCGGGTGTCGTGGTCTCCGTGGCGCCGTGGGCGCCGCCATCGCCCGCGATCACTGCCGCCGCCCCGAGCCCCTTGCTGACCGCGGCGACCCGCGGCGACCTGGCAGGCGACGCCGACTACCTGCGCGATGCGCGAACCGCGTTCGCCAAGGGCATGGCTGTGCTGCCGGACACCGGTCGGCCTGAAACCAGACTGATCGGCGAGCCACGCGTCTACTGGGCCGGAAACACTTCCGCGGGCAAAGTCGCCGTCGTCGTGCAGGAGCGAGAGAGGGAGCAAGGCAGCGTGATCTATCAACCCGATGGCAGCGTCATCGACGCCGGCTCGATCCAGCGGTTCACGATCGGCTTGGTCACGGGTGAATCGGCGACTTTGGTGAACAGTGCGTGGTCGTCGAGCCTCGACGACCCGGGAGCCCAAGGGTTTGCGTTCCTGTTCGGCCCGAGCGACCGGTACTCGATCGCTTTCAGCGGTGGCGCGCCGCTGCACGTGTCTCCTGAATGGAAGATCGGCGACGACGGTCGCGGCATCCGCGAGTGGACGCCGATGAAGGACCTGGACGGGATGTCGTTCAACGCGTTCCCACAGCCGGTGCGTGGCGCCGACGTCCGAGTGATTCGGGCGAAGGACCCCGCGACCGCGGGTAACGAGGAGGGCTTGAACACCCTCCCCGCCTCCCTCTACGCGGAGGGCTTCGACCGGCAGAGCAAGCCGATCCCCCGCCGCACGATGGACTGGCCGCAGAACCAGCCGCTCCGCGCGGGCGGGACCAAGGCCGCTCCGCTGACCGGCGATCTGGATGTGGGGAGCGAGCTCCAGGCGGCGGGCTACGGCGATCCATTCGCCCGGGTGGGCGTGATCGGGTTCGAGGTGATCGCCGACCTGCCAGGCGGTGGGAGCGTCGTGGGCGTGGAGTACGTGCCCAACCACACGGGCAGCAGGCTCTACCTCGGCTACCGCGACGCGACCGGCAAGGTGACGAAGTGGGCGTACGGAGGGCAGCTGCACGCGCAGGAACCACTGCCCGTCAAGGTGAAGCTGGAGAACGGCCAGGGCACGCTCGTCGCGGCACGCGGGGCGAACCTGCTCTACCGGACCACCACGGACGGCCCGTGGACCGACGCGGGCAAAGACGCCGCGCTGGTCCCCGCGAACGCCACCCAGGTCAAGGTGACCAGGGACGGCCAGGAGTCCATTTTCGAAGTCACGCTCTGAGATAGCCGAAAGGGCCGGTGTCCGCAGTGGACACCGGCCCTTTCGTCGTGCTTGACGGCAGTTACTTCTTCTTGCCGGTGAGCTCGTGGTACTTGCGCTCCAGGTCGTCCAGGCCACCGATCGAGAGGAAGGCCTGCTCCGGAACGTGGTCGTACTCGCCCTTCGCGACCTTGTCGAAGGCCTCGATGGTGTCGGCGAGCTTGACGAACGAGCCGACCTCGCCGGTGAACTTCTCCGCGACGAAGAAGTTCTGCGAGAGGAAACGCTCGATGCGACGGGCGCGGTTGACCGTCACCTTGTCCTCTTCGGACAGCTCGTCCATACCGAGGATCGCGATGATGTCCTGCAGTTCCTTGTACTTCTGCAGGATCCGCTTGACCTCCTGCGCCACCCGGTAGTGCTCGTCGCCCACGATGGACGGGTCGAGGATTCGGGAGGACGAGGTCAGCGGGTCGACCGCCGGGTAGATGCCCTTCTGGGAGATCGGACGGGAAAGCTCCGTCGTCGCGTCCAGGTGGGCGAAGGTCGTCGCCGGGGCCGGGTCGGTGTAGTCGTCGGCGGGGACGTAGATCGCCTGCAGCGAGGTGATCGAGCGACCACGCGTCGAGGTGATGCGCTCCTGCAGTTCACCCATCTCGTCGGCCAGCGTCGGCTGGTAACCCACGGCCGAAGGCATACGACCCAGCAGGGTCGAGACCTCGGAACCGGCCTGGGTGAACCGGAAGATGTTGTCGATGAACAGCAGCACGTCCTGCTTCTGCACATCGCGGAAGTACTCCGCCATGGTCAGGGCCGACAGGGCGACGCGCATACGGGTGCCCGGGGGCTCGTCCATCTGGCCGAAGACGAGCGCGGTGTCCGGGAGAACACCCATCTCTTCCATTTCCAGGAAGAGGTCGGTGCCCTCACGGGTGCGCTCACCGACACCGGCGAACACGGACGTACCACCGAAGTTGCGGGCGATACGGGTGATCATCTCCTGGATGAGCACCGTCTTGCCGACACCGGCACCACCGAACAGACCGATCTTGCCACCCTCGACGTACGGGGTGAGCAGGTCCAGGACCTTGACGCCGGTCTCCAGCATCTTGGTCTTGCCCTCGAGCTGGTCGAAGGCCGGGGGACGGCGGTGGATGCGCCAGCGCTCGGCGTCCGCGGCGTGGCCCGGCTTGTCGAGGCAGTCACCCAGGGCGTTGAACACGTGGCCCTTGACGACGTCGCCGACGGGCACCGAGATGCCCTCGCCGGTGTCGAGCACCGGGGCGCCACGCACGAGGCCGTCCTGCGGCGCCATCGAGATGCAGCGCACCAGGTTGTCGCCGAGGTGCTGGGCGACCTCGAGGGTGATGGTCTTCTTCATCGACTCGAGGGCGACCTCGACCTTGAGCGCGTTGAAGAGCTCCGGCACGGAGTCCCGGGGGAACTCCACGTCAACGACGGGGCCGATCACCCGGACGACGCGACCGGTTGCGGTCTTGGGTTCCTGAATGGCGGTCATTAGTCATCACTTCCTGCGGCAGCGGCGAGCGCTTCCACGCCACCGACGATCTCGCTGATCTCCTGGGTGATCTGCGCCTGGCGAACCTGGTTGGCCACTCGCGTGAAGCTCTTGACCAACTCGTCGGCGTTGTCTGTCGCCGCCTTCATCGCCGTGCGTCGAGCCGCGGACTCGGAGGCCGCCGACTCGAGCAGTGCCGCGTAGATCCGGGTGTTGATGTACTTCGGCAGCAGATTGCCGAGCAGCGTCTCCGCGCTCGGTTCGAAAGCGTACGCCGACTTCAGCTCGGCGCGAGCCGCGGCGGCCTCCTCCTCGGAGGAGTACTCGACCTCCAGCGGGGCGACCCGCTTGGCGACCGGACGCTGCGTGAGCATCGAGACGAACTCGGTGTAGACGACGTGCAGCTCGTCGACACCGAGGATGCCGTCGGCACCCGCGTTATCGCCCTCGTCGTCGGCGCCCGCGAGGAACGCGTCGATGAGGGTCTCGCCCGCCTCGGCCGCGTTGACGTAGCTCGGCTTCTCGGAGAAGCCGGTCCAGCTCTGCGCGACCGGGCGCTGACGGAACCGGTAGAAGTTCAGTCCCTTGCGGCCGATCACGAAGAGCACCGGGGTCTTGCCCTGCTCGCGCAGCAGCGCCTGCAGTTCCTCGGCCGCCTTGATGGCGTTGGCGTTGTAACCGCCGCACAGGCCGCGGTCGCTGGTGATCAGCAGCACGCCTGCCCGCTTCGCGGTGGACCGCTCCACGAGCAGCGGCGAGTCCAGGTTGGCCGCCGCGCCCGCGAGGGCGGTCAGCACATGCGTGATCTCGTCCGCGTACGGCTTGGACTGCGCGACCCGGGCCTGCGCCTTGCTGATGCGCGAGGTCGCGATCAGCTCCTGTGCCTTGAAGATCTTCTTGAAGGACTGGGCAGACTTGATCCGCTGTCGGATTTCCCGAAGTTGCGCCATGGCTTACCCGGTCACTTCTTCGGGGCGGTCTTGGCGACCTTGATGGTCTCCTGGCCGACCGCGGCCGCGTCCATGGCCTCGGCCTCGGCGTCCTTCACCACGACCGACGAGCCGTCGGAGGCGGTGAAGTTCTCCTTGAAGGCCTCGACCGCGTTGACCAGGCGCTCCTCGTTGTCGTCCGAGAGAACCTTGTTCACCCGGATCTCGTCGAGGATGCCCGCGTTGCGGTGGCGCAGGTTCTCCAGCAGCTCCGACTCGAAGCGGCGCACGTCGGCGACCGGCACGGAGTCGAGGTAGCCCTTGGTGCCGATGTAGATCGACACGACCTGCTCCTCGACCGGCATCGGCGAGAACTGGCCCTGCTTGAGCAGCTCCATCATCCGGGTGCCGCGGGCGAGCTGGGCCTTGGAGGTGGCGTCGAGGTCGGAGGCGAAGGCGGCGAACGCCTCCAGCTCGCGGTACTGCGCCAGCTCCAGACGCAAGGTGCCGGAGATCTTCTTCATCGCCTTGGTCTGGGCGGCGCCACCGACACGGGAGACCGAGGTACCCACGTTGATGGCCGGGCGCTGACCGGAGTTGAAGAGGTCGGACTCCAGGAAGCACTGGCCGTCGGTGATCGAGATGACGTTGGTGGGGATGTAGGCCGAGATGTCGTTGGCCTTCGTCTCGATGATCGGCAGACCGGTCATCGAGCCACCGCCGAGCTCGTCGGACAGCTTCGCGCAGCGCTCCAGCAGACGGGAGTGCAAGTAGAAGACGTCGCCCGGGTAGGCCTCACGGCCCGGCGGACGGCGCAGCAGCAGCGAGATGGCGCGGTAGGCCTCGGCCTGCTTGGTCAGGTCGTCGAAGATGATCAGGACGTGCTTGCCCTGGTACATCCAGTGCTGACCCAGCGCGGAGCCGGTGTAGGGCGCGAGCCACTTGAAGCCTGCCGAGTCGGACGCGGGAGCGGCCACGATGGTGGTGTACTCCAGCGCGCCCGCCTCCTCCAGCGCGGTCTTGACGCCCGCGATGGTGGAGCCCTTCTGGCCGATGGCGACGTAGATGCAGCGGACCTGCTGCTTCGGGTCGCCGGTCTCCCAGGCCTTCTTCTGGTTGATGATGGTGTCGACGCAGACCGTGGTCTTGCCGGTCTTGCGGTCACCGATGATCAGCTGGCGCTGGCCGCGGCCGATCGGGGTCATCGAGTCGACGGCCTTGAGGCCGGTCTGCAGCGGCTCCTCGACGGGCTGGCGCTGCACGACCGTGGCGGCCTGCAGTTCCAGTGCGCGCTGCTCCTCGGCGACGATCTCGCCGAGACCGTCGATCGGGGCGCCCAGGGGGTCGATGACGCGACCCAGGAAGGCGTCGCCGACCGGAACGGACAGCACGCGTCCGGTCCGCTTGACCTCCTGGCCTTCCTCGATCTTGTCGTACTCACCGAGGATCGCGGCACCGATCTCGCGCGCGTCCAGGTTCAGCGCGACGCCGAGTACCCCGCCCGCGAACTCCAGCAGCTCGTTGGCCATGGCCGAGGGCAGGCCCTCGACGTGGGCGATGCCGTCGCCGGTGTCGGAAACCGTTCCGACCTCTTCCCGGTTGACGTCCGGGGAGTAGCTGGAGACGTAGTTTTCGATCGCACTGCGGATCTCGTCCGACGAGATCGTCAGCTCCGCCATGTCGTTCCTGCTCTCGCTTCGTTTCTTTGTGGAAAGTTCTAGGGGTTCAGCCGGCCAGCTTGCGCCGGAGCGCTTCAAGCCGTCCAGCTGTGGAGCCGTCGATGACCTCGTCGCCGACCTTGACGACCAGTCCGCCGCCGAGCGACTCGTCGACCTCGACGTGCAGGCCGATCGGGCGGCCGTAGATCCGCTGCAGAGACGCGGTGAGGCGCTCCTGCTGCTCGGCCGACAGCGGCCCGGCGGAGATCACGTGCGCCACCGAGCGCTCGCGCCGCTTGGCCGCCTCGCTCGCGAGGTTCTCCAGACCCTCGACGACCGTGCGGCCGCGGGGCTGGCCGACCAGGTTCGCGACCAGGGTCGCGGTGGTCGGGTCGACCTTGCCGTCGATCAGCCCGTTGATCAGGCTGAGCTTGCCTTCGACAGCCGCCGTCCGGTCGGACAGCGCCTGCTCCAGCTCGGTCTGGTCGGCGATGATGCGGCCGAGGCGGAACAGCTCGTCCTCGACCGCGTCCAGGCGCCCGTCGCGCTCGGCCCGCACCAGCAGCGCGGTCGTCGCCAGCGACTCGATGCCGTCGACGAGTTCCCGCGGGCTCGACCAGCGGGCACTGACGGCCGCGACGGTCACCTGCAGGGTGTCGTCGGCGACCTTGCCGCCGAGCAGGTCCCGGACCAGCCGCTCACGGGCGGCCGGGTCGGTCGAGGAGTCGGCCAGCGTGCGACGCAGGCCGATCTCCCGGTCGAGCAACCCGGCGACCGCGAACAGCTCCTCGCCCAGGGGCCCGGCAGCGGCTGCGGCGGTTCCCTCAACGACATCGAGCAACTTCAGCTCGACGGCGGCGAGAGCTTCCCGGCTCGCGGCTTGGAATGTCATCTCAGGCGTCCCCTAGTTCTTCGCGGGCGCCGAGACGGCGTCGAGCTCGGAGAGGAAGCGGTCCACGGTGCCGCGGCGCCGCGTCTCGTCCTCAAGCGACTCGCCCACCACTCGGCTGGCCAGCTCGACGGCGTGGCGACCGAGGTCCGCACGCAGCTCGGCGACGATCTGCGCGCGCTGGGCCTCGAGCTGAGCCGTGCCCTGAGCCACGATGCGGGCGGACTCGGCCTGGGCCTGGGCGCGCAGCTCTTCCTTGATCTGCTCTGCCTCGGCACGGGCGTCGTCCCGGATCCGGGCCGACTCGGCACGGGCCTCGGCGAGCTGCGCCTTGTACTGCTGCAGCGCCTGCTCGGCCTCGGCCTGAGCCTTCTCCGCCTTCTCGATGCCGCCTTCGATCTTCGCCGTGCGCTCGGTGTAGAGCTTCTCGAACCGAGGCGCGACGAACTTCGAGATCACGAACAGCAGCAGCAGGAAAGCCACCAGACCGAGAATGACCTCGGCGATGTGCGGCATGACCGGGCTGGGCCCTTCGGCGGCCAGATACATCACAGACTTCACCACGTCGTCTCCCAAACGAAGAAAGGCTGGATCAGCCGCCGGCGATGAAGTAGACGACCAGGCCGATCAGGGCGAGCACCTCGACGAGGACGAAGGTCGTCCAGGCGATGCCCATGAGCTTGCTCTGGGCCTCCGGCTGACGGGCGGTGCCGTTGATGACGGCAGCCCAGATCAGACCGACGCCGATGCCGGGGCCGATGGCGCCAAGGCCGTAGCCGATCGCCGCGAGGCCGCTGTTGATGTTGGCGGCGTCCTGAGCGAGAACCATTGCGCTCACTTGTGTATCCCTTTCCAACTCGGTCCGCGGGTACCCGCGGATCGGGGGCTTTCGTTTCCCTTAGTGGTCTTCGGCGAGCGCGCGGCCGATGAAGCTGGCCGACAGCAGCGCGAAGATGTACGCCTGCAGAACCTGGATGAACGCCTCGAGGAAGGTCATCGCGATGGCCATCGCCCAGGAGATCAACGACACCGGCTTGAGCGGCACCGAGGCGTGCAGGAGCAGGTACTCACCACCAAGGGTGAACACCAGCAGAATGAGGTGACCGGCGAACATGGCGGCGAACACTCGGATCGCCAGCGTGATCGGGTCCATGAAGAACTTGAGGAAGAACTCGATCGGGGTGAGCAGGATGTAGACCGGCTTCGGGACACCCGCGGGAAGCAACTGGTTCTTCAGGTAGCGGCCGAGGCCGAACTTCTTGATACCCACGAAGTGGTAGACGGGAAAGACCACCAGGAGGGCGAGGGCCAGCGGGAAGCCGATCTTCGCCATCGTCGGGAACTGGATGATCGGAATGATCCCGTACAGGTTGTTCACCAGGATGAAGGTGAACAGCGTGAGAATCAGCGGGATGAACGGCTTGAACTCTTTCGAGCCGATCTGGTCCCGGGTGATGTTGTTGCGGCTGAAGTCGTAGACCGACTCGGCGGCGAACTGCCACTTGGTCGGGACGATCTTCATGTTGCGCGACGTAATGAGGAAGAAAGCGGAGACGATGACGATGGACAGAACCATCAAGACCATCGGCTTCGTGACCTCGCCGAAAATCGGCGGTAGGAAAAAGTCCTTAACACCGGGGGGCGCGAACTTGTCACCCTCGGCCAGCAGCCTGCCCAACTGTGGGCTCCTTCCGGTTCTCCCGGCCGGCGTTCACTCCGCCGGGGGAATCGTCACGATCAGGACGTAACGTACCTGACTATCTTGGCTTGTCTTCAGGCGGCTACCCGGTTCGCGCAGCGCCATGACGGCATGCGCGTAACACGGCCACCCCGCCGTCCGTGGCGAACCATATCAGGGGTGTCGGGCTCACCTGACAGGCGTACTGGGTGAGCAGTGAACTACTTCTCACCAGCGGGAATGATGGTCGGCAGCTTCGTCCGCCGGAACGCCATGGCCTCGGCTCCCGCGGCCACGAGCACCACCGCCACCATGGTCAGCGCCAACGAGATCCGATGCAGGGCCTCGACGTTGCGCAAAGCGGTCATGACCAGCAGCAATATGAACAGCTTGGCCACGAAACCGCCCAGCGAGGCGGCCATGCCGATATGCGGCCCGTGCGCGGCGGATTTGCGCATTAGGAACAACGTCAGCAGCGAAGACGCGCACGCCAGCGCGCCGCCGACAAGGGCACCAAGCGCACCCGGAGTGCCTTTGAGTATGCCGAAGATCACTACACCTACCACGACCGTGGCGATCGAAGGCCACAGCGCGTAACGGAACATCGCCTCCGCCAGCGTGCGAAGCGCCCGCGCGTGCGGATCGATTTCCGGGGTCTGCTGCTGCTCGTTGTCGCTCATCGAGACCTGAGTCTAGGGATGGCGGAGACGATCACCGCGACCAGGACGCCGATGCCCATTCCCCAGGCGACGATGAATGCGTCGAATAGGGAGACCGACACCGCGCCGAAAGCGATCACCGCGGCCCACAAATAGATGAGCAGGACCGCCCGGCGCTGGGAGTGGCCAATTTCCAGCAGGCGGTGGTGCAGGTGCATCTTGTCCGCGCTGAACGGGCTCTCCCCGCGGCGGGTGCGCCGGATGACGGCCATCAGCAGGTCGAGCAGCGGAATGAACAGCACCGCGGCGACGACCAGCAGCGGCGAGAACAGGGCGATGGAGTTCGTGGCGCCCTCGGTGGGCGTGGTCTTGCCGGACATCGTCGTGCTGGCCGTGGCCAGCATCAGACCGATGAGCATCGAACCCGAGTCGCCCATGAAGATGCGGGCGGGCTGGAAGTTGTGCGGCAGGAAGCCCAGGCAGGCGCCCGCGAGGGTGGCCGAGATCAGGATCGGCGGGTAGTTATTGACCGAGCCGCCGGACTGGTCGAGCAGGTGCAGGGAGAACGCGCAGGTGGCGACCGCGGCGATGAAGCCGATGCCGGAGGCCAGCCCGTCGAGGCCGTCGACGAAGTTCATCGCGTTGACCATGGTGACCACGAGCAGGATCGCCAGCAGGCCGCCCTGGTTCTGGTCGAGGATCAGCACGGTGCCGAAGTAGCCCCCGTCGCCGCCCCACGGCACCCACAGCACCATCCACTGGATGCCGAAGAGCACCAGGATGCCCGCGCTGGTCGTCTGCCCGGCCAGCTTGGTCAGCGAGTCGAGCTCGAACCGGTCGTCGAGGACACCGATGGCGACGATCAGGCCGCCGCCGATCAGCACGGCGATCGGGTCGAGCGCGAAGTCGAACGCGCGCCGCAGCACCGGCAGCTGGTGGGCGACCATCATGCCGCCGCAGATGCCCAGGTACATGGCCAGCCCGCCGAGGCGCGGCATGGGTACCACGTGCACATCGCGGGTGCGCGGGTAGGCGACCGCGCCGATGCGGATGGCGAAGAGCCGGACGAGTCCGGTCAGCAGGAAGGTCAGAGCCGCGGTGACCAGGGCGACCAACGCGAACTCGCGCACCGGCAGACCGGCCACGGCGTATCCCTCGGGAGGAATCACCCGTCGGCCCCTCGGTCCGGGCCCCAGAACGGAGTGGGCACGTCGGGTCGCATCTCCTAGTCAGGTCGACGTCATCGCGAGGTACATGACCATCGCGGGGCCGGGCATCGCTTCCGCGTCTTCTTCGACTTCAGTTCAGCATCTGGGATGCCGCAACGCTACCGCGCCGCGCGCACCTGGGTGCCCAAAGCCTCCGACACGGCGGCGAGGCTGACGGCGCCCTCGCGCAGCACCACGGGCTCGTCGCCGCTCAGGTCCACGATGGTCGACGGGATGGGCTCGCCGGACGGTCCGCCGTCGAGGTAGACGGCGACCGACTCGCCCAGCTGATCACGGGCGCCCTGCGCGGTCGCGGGCGCGGGGTGGCCGGTCCGGTTGGCGCTGGAGACCGCCATCGGCCCGACCTCACGCAGCAGCTCGATGGCCACCGGGTGCAGCGGCATCCGGAGCATGACCGTGCCGTGGGTCTGCCCCAGGTCCCAGGCCAGCGACGGCGCGTGCGGCAGCACGATGGACAGGTCGCCCGGCCAGAACGCCTCGATCAGCGTCCGCGCGGTCTGCGGCACGGACAGGACGAGTCCGTCGATCGTCGACCACGAGCCGACGAGGACACCGACCGGCATGTCCGGCCCGCGTCCCTTGGCCGCGAGCAGCGCCGAGACGGCGGAGCTGTTGAAGGCGTCGCACCCGATGCCGTAGACGGTGTCGGTCGGGATCACGACGACCCGCCCAGCGCGCACCGCGCCCGCCGCGGCGGCGAGGCCGTCTTCTCTGTCCTCACGGACACTGCAGTCGTAGACCGTGGTCACCCGGCGACTCTATCGGGACCGCGCGGCCGCTAATCCGCGCCCCGCTGGACGATGGATTCGGCGAGCGCGTCGGCCCGGCTCTGCCAGGTCTGCCTGCGGAACCGGACCACGATCAGGTACAGCAGCCCGCCGCCCAGCAGCACCCCGGCGATCACCAGCGAGACGTTGCCCGCGAGCCCGCCGACGGCCACCAGGATCAGCCCGAGCGACACCGCGAGCACCGCGAGGCTCACCGCGATCCCCTCCGGCTGCCACCGCCAGCGCCGCCCGGCCGTGACCTCGTCGAGCAGCAGCTCCGCACCGCGGCGCAGCTCCGCGTCCCGGACGTCGAGGTCGATGATCCGCCGGGCGGCGGCCTCGCAGACCTCCAACTGGTGTTCGCTGGTGATGACCAAAGCGTCGTCGGCCGTGCGGCTGCGCACCTGCTCCGACACCGAGCACCAGGTGCTGGCCAGGTAGTACCGCAGCACCGGGTCCGTCGACCCGCCGAAGCGGGCCTCCAGGTCCGCCGCCGCGCCCCGGGCGTCGCCGCTCGCGACGCGAGCCTGCGACATGCCGAGCACCGCGAGCACGTTGCCCGGGTCGCGCTCGGCGGCCCGGCGGTAGTGCGCCGCCGCCGCCCGCCAGCGGCCCCGGGCGAGGAACACGTCGCCGATGCCGATGTCGTCGTAGGCACTCTCCCTGGTCGCCGCGGCCCGTTCGAAATCGCCCGCCGCGTCGTCGAGCCTGCCCTTGACCAGCGCTGACAGCGCGCGATCGAAATACAGCCGAGCCTCGGTCGGCCCCTCCTGCGCCTCGGGTGGCGACAACTGCCACTTCTCGATGACGTCCTGCCATGTACGTAGCACCGGATCACCCCGGGGCCAAACGCTACCGTTCATGACGAGATCCGCGCGGAAGTTGAGATTCACCGACATACCGGGCACCATTTAGCTGTCCTCGAAGCAGATCCGGGTTCGTCGCAGCAGGGGAGTTCCCACGAGCAGCCGTCCGCAGCGTCGAGGGCACCAGCTCAGCTCACGCTGGCTGGCGTCGGCGCTTGTCGCGGGCTACACGACGGTGAGCGCGGTGGTCGGCGCCGTTCTGCTGGTCGCCCCGAAAGAGTCCGGTCCGAGCACCGCGGCTCCGTCGACGACCTACATCTTCGCGCCGCCGCCGCCCGCGTTCGGCCCGGCTGACTCCGTCACGCCCGCGCGGAGGATCGGCACCGCTGACCCCGACTCGCGGCCGCGGCCGTCCAACGTCGCACTGCCGGTGCCGGAAGGATTCCAGCGGGTCGCGGGTCCGGGCGGGCTGGTCACCACGGTCCCCAAGGGCTGGGCGATCGCCCGGTCGTCGGGTCCGGGTTCCGTGCAGGCCACCGACCCGGCCGACCCGGCCCGGCACGTGCGCTACGGCGGCGCCCCCGCGCCCGCCACCGACCTGCTCCAGTCCCATGTGGACTATGAGGCGGTGTTCGCCAAGTCGAGGTCTGGCTTCAAGCGGCTGAGCCTTGGAACCACCCAGTACCACGGGGTTCTCGCCGTCGACTGGGAGTTCGAGCACGATTCGGCCGGGGTGCGCAAGCACGTGCACTCGATGTACTGGCGAATCGACGGCATCGAGTACTTCGTCTACGCGGCCGCGAACGCCGACCGCTGGGCCGAGACCGTGCCGATCTACCACGCGTTGATCGACAATGCGTCTCCTTGATCGAAAAGGGTTGACGGTCTCGCTACGGTGAGTGTGTGATCGCTGGCGGGCAGCAATATCTCGCTGCTCCAGGCACCACACGACCGACGGGACGCCATGCCTGAGCACAGCGCAGCCGCCGAAGAGCCCACCGATGACCGGACCCCGCCGAGCGGGATTCCCGCCATTCCCCAGCCGCGGCAGCGCGCGCCGCACGGCCCGCCCGACCGCGACGACGCGACCCGCTACCTGTGCGCGGCGGCCCACCTCGACCCCGGTTACGCGACCGCGGCGATCAAGGAGTTCCTGGTCGAGCCGACCAGGGCCGTGCCCCCGTCACCCGGTGTCGACGCGGGGGCGGTGCTGACCGAGGCGCTCGCGGCCCGCACGCGGCGCAAGGTGGTCGACCTCGCGCTGCTCGTGCTGACGGTCGCGTTCCTGTTCGCCGCGCCGATGCCACTGATCCTGTTGTGGCTGGTCCTGGGCGTCACGGTGTCGATCCCCCGCTGGTCGCGGGCGGGCGAAAGCGCGTCGAATCGGCGCATGTCGACCGGAGCCGCCGTCGGGGTCGGCGTCCTGATCGTGGCGGTCGTCCTGGTCGCGCCGGAGTTCGAGCGGTTGCTGTACGAGCTGGACCTGCTCGACTCGCGGCCGTCGCGGCGCGGGTCGTCCTCGTCGGCCGACGACGAGGACGTGGTCGGTCTGGTGTTCACGATCCTGCTCCCGGTGGCGATGCTCGTCATCACGTTCGCCGACCGCTACACGGTCTGGCGGCTGGTGACCACCCGGTTCAACCGCACGGGCACGATCACGGCCACCGAACCGCGGCAGATCCTGCAGTACGCCGCCCGGCGGTTCCGGACCCTGCTCACCCGCTACGCCGCGCCGCAGTCCTACGAGGCCCGCGACGACCACCCGGAGCCAGGAGCACCCGCGGGAATCGTGGTGCACCGCGGGTACGAGCCGTTCGTCGGCGCGGGCAGGCGGCACCGGCCCTGGTCGGTGGCCGCCCCGCTGCTGCCGCACCCGAACGGCGGCGGCACCCGTCCCCTGTCGACGGCCGCGCTGTACGACGCGGTGGTCGCCGAGATCAGCGACCTGCACCGGGCCACGGCCATGACACCCGGCGGCAGGCTGAGCAGGCTGACCGTCGACGAGGAGATCGTCGTCTCCGCCAGGGAGCTGATCGACCACCTCGGCGACCACACGAAGCCGTTCCTCGAGGACACCCCGTATCCGCCGTACACCAAGCTGAGCGCCCGGCGGGTGCACGAGATCCGGGACAACCCGATCGAGTGGGCGCGGTACTACCGGTGTTTCCGGGTGGAGACCTGGGACCGGGACCTGGTCCTGTCGGTGTACCTGCACGTGGCCCTGGACGACTCGACGCTCTATGTCGAGTGGACCCCGTGCGTGCTGCTGCCGATCAGGGAGCAGTTCCAGCGAATCGATAGCGAGTCGATCTCCCCCGCGCGGCCTGCCATCCAGGCCGCGGCGGACGTGCTGGCCCTGCTGGTCGCCGCCCCGGGCAAGCTCGTCTCGACGCTGACATTCCTGCGACCGCTGCGCGCCGACCCCGGCGTGATCGACCCGGACCGGTACGGGTCGCTGCGGAGCCTGCGGGAACTGGCGGCGGACGACGGGGTGCACAACTACTTCCAGCTCGCCGACGTGGACCGGTACCTGAAGATCCTGGAAAGCAGGCTGGTGCTCGCGGTCAGCAAACTGCTCGCCGACGCGGGTTACGTCACCGCGTCGTTCGAGTCGCAGGCGGCGGCGGTCATTCAGAACAACGTGCACATCGGTGGATCTGTCACCGGGAATGTTGTTGCGGGCATCGGGAACCTGATCGGGAACGGTCCTACACCTGGGAAGCAGGCATGAGTTCTGACAATCGGATCAACGTGGGTGGCAATGTCGGCGGGCACGCGGTCGCCGGGGACGGGAACGTCGTGGGCGACGGGGTCGTCGATCCGCGGATTCCCGATCTGCTGCGTGGGCTGCGGGATCAGTTGGCGGCCAATGCATCCAAGGTGCCTGACTACGATTTGGTGGTCCATGACATCGATGCGCTGACCGCGCAGACCGAGAACGCCGAGGCGAAGCCCGAGTTCGTTAAGTCGCTTTGGGGGCGTATTCGGGGTTCGCTGGCTGGGCTTGTCGGGGCCACGGGGACGCTTGCTGCCGTGGGGACGAACGTGAACGAGATCAATGAGGCGATCACTGGGGTGTTCGGGTCTTAGCCTTCGGCTGGTGGTGCCTGCTCTTCAGCCGCTGGTGCCTGTTTGGGTGGTTCGCCTTGATTTGGGGCCCCTCCAAATGGGGCTGTGCGGGTCAAAAGGCGGGGCACGTAAAGCCCACCCGCACCGCGAGTTTAGCCCCATTTGCCCCAAATCAAGGCGAACCACCCAAACAGGCCGTTCTGTTCGGCCCCTTGCGTTTGTGGGTGCTTTATTTATCCCCGACGCGCGGTGGCGAAGCGGGGGCGACCGGCGAGGTCCTGGTGGTCTTGGACGTCCGTGAGCACTTTGCGGGTCTTCAGCAGTGCCGGTACGGAATCGCCGTGGGTGTCGTCGTGTTCTATTGCCACGCCGCCGTTGACGCGGAGGAGTCTTGCCGCTGCTGTGATGACGCTGCGGATTACGTCCAGGCCGTCTGTTCCCGAGAACACCGCGTGGGCGGGGTCGTGTTCGGCGACCTCCGGCGGGACCTGTGTCCCTGTGGGGACGTAAGGCGGGTTGCACAGGACCAGGTCGACCTGGCCGTCCAGCTCGCTGAACAGGGTCGGGTCGGTGACGTCGCCGGAGTACAGGCGTACGGGGGTGTCGCCCGCCGCTGCCCTTGCGTCCGCGTTTCGGCGGGCCCAGGCCAAGGCGGTGTGGTCGATGTCCACCGCATGCACAACCGCGTCGGGGCGGGCGTTGGCGGTGGCCAGGGCCAACACGCCTGAGCCGGTGCACAGGTCTACGACGATGGGGTTGCGCTTGCCTTCCAGGGTGGCCAGGCCCCAGGCGAACATCAGCTCGGTCTCCGGCCTCGGGACGAACACACCGGGGCCGACGCTGACGCTGATGGCGCCCATCCAGGCCGTGCCGATCAGGTGTTGCAGCGGCTCGCGGCGGGCGCGGCGGGTGACGAGTTTGCCCAACGCGTCCACGACCGGGGGGTCTACCAAGGGGACCATGGGGAGCTTTCCGCGGTCGACGCCCAAGACGTGGGCGGCCAGCAGCTCCGCGTCGTTTCGGGGGGAGGCGACGCCCGCGGCCGCGAGGATGCGCTCGGCTTCCAGGATCGCCACGCGGAGGGGTTGCCTGCTCATAAGGGTCACCCTGTCACGCCTTTCGGTGGATCACCCGGATGAGTGGGCGGCGAGTCGTTCGTTGCGGTCGGCGTCGGAGAGGGCGTCTAACACCGCGTCGAGGTCGCCGTCGAGGACCGCGTCGAGGTTGTGGGCCTTGAAGCCGACGCGGTGGTCGGAGATGCGGTTCTCCGGGAAGTTGTACGTGCGGACCCGCTCGGAGCGGTCGACGGTGCGGATCTGGCTGCGGCGCGCGTCCGAGGCGACCTTGGCGGCCTCCTCTTCGGCCGCGACGGCGAGGCGGGCGCGCAGGACCTGCATGGCGCGGGTCTTGTTCTGCAGCTGCGAGCGCTCGTTCTGGCAGGACACCACGATGCCGGTCGGCAAGTGCGTGATGCGCACGGCCGAGTCGGTCGTGTTGACGCTCTGGCCGCCCTTGCCCGAGGAGCGGTAGACGTCGATGCGGAGGTCCTTGTCCGGGATCTCCGCGACCTCGGAGGTGTCCTCGATGTCCGGGTAGACGAGCACGCCCGCGGCGGAGGTGTGGATGCGGCCCTGCGACTCGGTGGCGGGCACCCGCTGCACGCGGTGCACACCGCCCTCGAACTTCAGCCGGGCCCAGACGCCCTCGGGCTCGCTGCCCTTGCTCTTGATCGCGACGGTGGCGTCCTTGACGCCGCCCAGGTCGGACTCGGTGCTGTCGAGCACCTCGGCCTTCCAGCCGTGGCGCTCGGCGTAGCGCAGGTACATGCGCACCAGGTCGCCCGCGAACAGCGCGGACTCCTCGCCGCCCTCACCGGACTTGACCTCGAGCACGACGTCGGAGCCGTCGTGCGGGTCGCGCGGGAGCAGCAGCTCGGTCAGCTTGGTTTCCAGCTTCGGGATGCGCGCGGCGATGGCGTCGGCTTCCTCGGCGAACGTCGAGTCCTCGGTGGCCAGCTCGCGGGCGGCCTCGAGGTCGCTGCGGGCGCCCTCCAGCTCACGCAGGACCTTGACGGCCGGGGTCAGCTCGGCGTAGCGCTTGCCCAGCTTGCGGGCCCGGTCCTGGTCGGCGTGCACCGCGGGGTCGGCGAGAACCGCCTCCAACTCGGCGTGCTCACCGAGCAGTTCAGCGAGGTTCGAAGCGTCCACCGTGCACCTTCCCAAGGCCGAAAATAACCCGAACATGGCGACGGCGCCCGTCCCGCGAGCGGGAGGGCGCCGTCAGCGAAGCTACTTCGCGGCTTCGGTCTTGGTGCGCTTGCCGTAACGCGCCTCGAAGCGGGCGACTCGGCCACCGGTGTCGAGGATCTTCTGCTTGCCCGTGTAGAACGGGTGGCAAGCCGAGCAGACCTCGACGTGGATGTTGCCGGAAGACTTGGTGCTGCGGGTGGTGAACGCGTTGCCGCAACCGCAGGTCACGTTTGTGGACACGTACTCGGGGTGGATCCCGTTCTTCACAGTCGTCGCCTCTCATAGGTGGCCGCCGGGTCCCCGCCGTGTCTGGGGTGAACCGGAGCCGGACTCGACCTAACAGTGTGCCAGATGTGCTGACGGTCGGTTCAACGCGGGCCGACTCGCCGGTATTCCGCCGCTCGTCGCACGTCAGAGACCTCCGAACGCACGTATCGACCCACTCACCGAACGTAGTTTCCGCAGGCCCCGATTCCGTCGCAGACTGTCGGCGTGTTCTTCACGGTAGGCAGGCCATTGTCCGTCTCCCTGTGGTTGACGGCACCGTTGCTGTTCGCGGTCTCGGTCCTCGGACTGACCGCGATCGGCGGCATCCTGCTCGCCGCGTCCTGGCAGGTCACCCTGTCCAGCGCGCTGTGGGGAGGGGCCGCCGCCATCACGGCGGTGCTGGGCGGCGCGGTCGCCTGGCGGTCCCGGGAACAGCGGATGATGCTGGCGATCCCCTACCCGGTGACGCTGCTGCTGACCGGCTTGGCGCTCGACGACGTGACGGTGCCGACGCAGTGGGCGATCGGGCTGAGCGTGCCCGCGATGCTCACCCTGGTGTATCTGTGCGGGCGCCGACGGTCGCGACAAGCGAGCGCCACCCGATAGCCGGTGGGTTCAGTCAGAGGAGGCCGGAGAAGCCGCGGCGGAGCGTGTCCTCCAAGCCCGTGTAGCTCTTGGCGGTGGCGAGCAGCCCGTCCGCGGTGGCGGCGACCACCTCCACACCCTCCCGCAAGTCCGTCCCCACGTCGGTGACCAGGCGCGTGATCGTGGTGCTGAACTCGACGGCGGCCGGCACGTCGCCCAGCAGGTGCGGGACCAGTTGCACGCCCGCGACGATGTTGGCCGCGCCGGTGAGCGCGTCCGTCGCGTCGTCGAATGAGCCTGCCGCGGAGCGCAACGACTCCGCGTCCGTCTCGTATCCGTCGCCGCCGGCGCCGAGGTCGTCGAGGTCCGTCCTGGTCATTTCGTCCCGCGGGTCGAACAGGGCGAGGGCCGCGCCCAGGCCTGCGGCGCCGAACACGGACAGGATGGCAGGCGGAAGGTACTTGCCGGCCCCCGACTCGTACTGGGTGATGATCTGCCCGTCGACCTCGACGATCCCCTGGGACATGTTCGGCAGCTCGTAGCTGTTGACGATCTCGCCGTTCTCGCGGTTCTGGGTCAGCAGGTGGCTGTCATTCTTCCTGCCCCAGGACTGGCTGTAGATGATCTCGTCGGGACGAACGACAACGCCCTGCACCTGCCCGGGTGTCTCGACCGGGGACGGATCCGGCCGGACGATCTTGGTCCCGTTCTCGTCCACGTCGTAGGGCAGGCTGCCGCAGCTGTTGACCGGGTAGCTGTAGAGCTTGCCTGGCTCGTTCTTGTCCTCGGTGAAGTCGCCGACCCACAGCCTGCCGTCGGCGAACGTGGCATAGCTGGAGGCCTCCACCTTGAGGACCTCCCTGGCGGGCACAGATTCCCCGTTCGCGGCGGCGTCGAGGTCGCTGGCCGAGTACCGGTAGATGTAGCTGTCATCGCCAGCGGAAGAGGTCACCCAGACGTTGTCGCCATGGGTCGCGACGCCGCCGACGTGGTTGGGGGCGTCGTCGGGCGTCATTCCGCGCAGGTCGACGTACTTGTCTTCATCACCAGTGGTTTGGTTGATCATGGAGAGGCGGCTCTTCGACTCGCCTTCCTCCAGGTCATCGTCACCGTTGTAGTAGGCCGCCAGCAGCTGGTCCTTGTCCTTGCGGTAGGCCATGCCCTGCGGAATCCACGGCGAGCCCAAGCCGACGTGCGGAATCTTCGGGCCGTCAACGGTTCCGTCGCCGACCGCGCTCGCCACCCCCGTGAGCTTGGCCTCGTAGTCGGCACGCGCCCGATCCATCGACCGGTTGACGTCCGCGGCCAACTGCTGTCGGGCCGCCTCGTCGGTGGGAGCACTCGCCCGCCACCTCCGAATGGCCGCGTCCGCGGCGTCGACCAACTGCCGGTAGGCGTCGGCGGCCCCGGTCAGCGCGTCCGCGATGACACCCAGCCGCCGATGCGCCAACGTGGTGACCCCGCCGAGCCGCGTCGCCCGCGCGGCGAAGGCGTCCGCGGCCTTGCCGTGCCAGCCGGAACCAGCCACCCCCGCGCCCGTCTCGATGGTGGACGTGGACGCCTTGATCGACCGCATGGCATCGCGCAGCAGGTCACCGACCTCGGCTATCCGACCGGCGTCGCCCGAGGTGAGCCGGCCGTAGAGTGACTCGGGATCCTGAAACACCATCTGCCCCTCCAGGCCGCTGCCCCCGTTGGCGGGTTCGGGACAGGCTACGTGGCGGGCCGACGCGGGGTGGCCCATTCGCCAGATCAGTCGTTACCGCTGATTGGCTTGGCGCAAACGAAAAGGCCCCCGCCGAGGCGAGGGCCTTTCCTGCGAACCGTGACTAGTCGTCGTTGCTTGACGGGGTCGTCTTCGCTACCTGCATCAGGAACTCGATGTTGGTGCGCGACTTGCGCAGGCGGTCGAGCAGCAGCTCGATGCCTGCCTGGTTGTCGAGGGCGTGGAGCACTCGGCGGAGCTTGACCATGACCGCGTGCTCGTCCGGCGGCAGCAGGAGCTCGTCCTTACGCGTACCCGACTGGTCGATGTCGACAGCCGGGAAGGTGCGCTTGTCGGCGATCTTGCGGTCGAGCTTGAGCTCGGCGTTGCCGGTGCCCTTGAACTCCTCGAAGATCACCGTGTCGCCCGCGGAGCCGGTCTCGACCAGCGCGGTGGCGAAGATGGTGAGCGAGCCGCCACCTTCGATGTTGCGCGCGGCGCCGAGGAAGCGCTTCGGGGGGAACAGCGCCGTCGAGTCGACACCACCGGAGAGGATTCGGCCGGACGCCGGGGCCGCCAGGTTGTAGGCGCGACCCAGACGGGTGATCGAGTCCAGGAGCACGACCACGTCGTGGCCCATCTCCACCAGGCGCTTGGCGCGCTCGATGGACAGCTCCGCGACCGTGGTGTGGTCTGACGGCGGCCGGTCGAAGGTGGAGGCGATGACCTCACCCTTGACCGAGCGCTGCATGTCGGTGACCTCTTCGGGGCGCTCGTCGACGAGCACGACCATGAGGTAGACCTCGGGGTTGTTCGTGGTGATCGCGTTGGCGATCGCCTGCAGCACCGAGGTCTTACCCGCCTTCGGGGGCGAGACGATGAGCGCGCGCTGGCCCTTGCCGACGGGCATCACCAGGTCGATGACACGCGTGGTCAGGATGTGCGGCTCGGTCTCGAGGCGAAGACGCTCGTTCGGGTAGAGCGGCGTCAGCTTGGTGAACTCCGGGCGGACCTTGGCCGCGTCCGGCTCCAAGCCGTTGATCGTCTCCACCCGCACCAGCGGGTTGAACTTCTGCCGCTGCTGCTCGCCGTCACGCGGCTGGCGGACCAGGCCGGTGATGGCGTCGCCGCGCCGCAGGTTGTACTTGCGGACCAGCGAGAGCGACACGTAGACGTCGTTCGGGCCGGACAGGTAGCCGGACGTGCGGACGAACGCGTAGTTCTCCAGCACGTCGAGCACGCCCGCCACGGGCAGCAACACGTCGTCCTCGCGGACCTCCGTGTCGTTCTGGCCGCCCACGCCGTCGACTCGGCCGCCCCGGCGGCGACGGTCGCGGAAGCGACGGCCACGACGGTCGGTGCCGTCCTCGTCGTCGTCCGGACCGTTGTCGCGGTTCTGCTGGTCGCGACCCTGCTGACGGTCCTGGTCACGGCCCTGGTCGCGGCCGCGGTCGCGGCCGCCGCGCTGGCGGTCTCCGCGCTCGCCCCGGTCACCACGGTCGTTGCGGTCGCCACGGTCACCGCGCTGGCGGTCCTGGCGGTCGCCCTGCTGGCGGTCATCCCGGGCCGGACGCTCGCCCTGCTGACGCTCACCCTGCTGGCGGTCGCCCTGCTGCCGGTCCGGACGCTCGCCCTGCTGGCGGTCGTCGCGGGCCGGACGCTCGTCACGAGCCGGGCGGTCCTCACGGGCCGCGCGCTCCTCACGAGCGGGACGGTCTTCACGAGCGGGCCGGTCCTCACGGGCCGGGCGCTCGGTGACGACCGAAGCCTGCTCCCCCGCCTCGGGGCTGCCCGCGGGACGGCTGGCGCCGCGACGGCGCCGGTTCTCGCGGCCACCCTCGGCGCGCGCGGTCTCCTGCGGCGCCTCGGCGGGCTTGTCGGCACCCTCGGCTCCCGCGGTGGGCCGGACCTCGGCGGGCTGGGTGGCCTTGGGCCGCTCAGTCTTGGCCGGGGCCTGCGCGGGCGCGGCGTCGGTGCCGGTTCGGGGCGTCCGTGCGGCGGCCCCGCCCGGGCCACCACCCTGGCGCTCCTTGATGGCAGCGATCAGGTCGCCCTTGCGCATGCCCGTGGTGCCGGAGATTCCCAGCTCACCAGCGAGCGTGCGCAGCTCGGCGAGGACCATGCCGGACAGCCCGGCCCGGCGCTTGGGAGCGCCGTTCTTGTCCGCGGACGCGGTGTCGGTGGCTGTCTCGCTGCTCAAAAGTTCGGTATTGCTCACACAAGTCCTTCCTGACCGGTCCCCGCCTCCTACGTGGACCAGCGGACCGCCGTCCGTCGGAATGCGAGACGGCGTATCTCTCCGCTGCTGGGCTTTTGTCGCCAACCTGGCCACGATTCGGGCCAGCCGAGCGACTTTGTCGCCAACAGGGAGCATCTGGTCACCACGGTCGTCGGGTACCTCCGAGCCTCGGCTCGGACCTGATTAAGGACTGAGCCGACTACTCGGCAGATGATGCGACCCGGAAAGAATCCCGGGAACGACACCGGGCGCCCGTGCGCGCGGTGACTGAACGTCCCCGAGGGTAGACGGCCGTCACTGAAGGTGCAACAACCGGTCCACAGCGCGTCGCGTGGCGACGCCTCGGATCGCGAGTGATCTGAATCACGACCACCCAACTCTGGACAACAGCCTGGTCACAGTGTTTGTTCCCTGTTCAGCCAAGTGGGGTGACCTGGACACCCGTCCGGTCGACCGCCAGGGGCAGCACGGTGAACCCGCCGACGTCGACCGCGGTCGGCAGAGCACCGTCCGTGGTCAGCGCGAGCACGGTCGGCCCCGCCCCGGACACCGCCGCCGCGACACCATGGGCGCGCAGCTCGCGAACCACTCGAATGGTCGACGGCCAGGCACTTTCCCGGTAGTCCTGGTGCAGCTTGTCCGCGAGCGCGGGGAGCAGCAGGTCGGGCCGGGTGCTGACGGCGTGCACGGCCAGCGCGCTGCGACCCGCGGCGAACGCGGCGTCGGCGTGCGAGACCTTGTCCGGCAGCAGGCCGCGGGTGACGTGGGTGGCCGACGACTCGGCCGGGATGATCGCGATCGGCCGCAGGTCCGCGTGCGGCTCGACCCGCGCCGCGCCGAAGCGGTCGTCGTCGCACCAGGCCACCACGAGACCGCCCAGCAGGCTCGCGGCGACGTTGTCGGCGTGGCCCTCGAACTCGGCGGCGAGTTGCAGTGCCTCGTCATCCAGCGGACGTCCGGCCAAGCCATAGGCGCCCGCGATGCCGCCGACGATCGCCGCCGCCGAGGAGCCGAGGCCCCTGGCGTGCGGAATCACGTTGGTACAGCGCAAAGCGAGCCCGGTGGGCGCGAACCCGATCCGCTCGCAGGCGGCCCGGAACGCGCGCACCACGAGGTTGGACTCGTCGCGGGCGACGTCGTCGGCGCCCTCGCCGGTGACCGTGACCTCGAGCCCGGACCCGGTCTCCCGGAACTCCAGGACGTCGTGGAGCGCGAGCGCCATGCCGAGCGCGTCGAAGCCGGAGCCCAGGTTGGCCGTGGAAGCGGGTACCCGGACGCGGACGCTCACCTCAGGTCCAACGCGGTGGCCACCGCCGAGGCGTCGACCGGGATGGCTTCGACCTCGGGCATGGTGGACAGCGCGGTGTCGGGGTCCTTGAGGCCGTGACCGGTGACCGTGCAGACGACGACCGAGCCCGCGGGCAGCCGACCGTCGGCGTGGGTGATCAGCAGTCCGGCGACGCTCGTGGCCGACGACGGCTCGACGAAGACACCCTCGCGCACGGCCAGAAGTCGGTACGCCGCAAGGATTTGCTCATCGGTCGCGGCGTCGAACAGCCCGCCGGACTCGTCGCGCGCGGCGACCGCACCGGCCCAGGAGGCCGGGTTGCCGACGCGGATGGCGGTGGCGATGGTGTCCGGATTGGACACCGGCTCGCCGCGCACCAGCGGCGCCGAGCCGGCGGCCTGGAAGCCGAACATCTTCGGCGTGCCCTCGACGAGGCCGTCGGCGGCGTATTCGCTGTACCCGCGCCAGTAGGCGGTGATGTTGCCCGCGTTGCCGACGGGCAGGCAGTGGATGTCGGGCGCGCGGCCGAGGACGTCGCAGATCTCCCACGCGGCGCTCTTCTGGCCGATCAGCCGCACCGGGTTGACCGAGTTGACCAGGCCGACGGGGAACTCCGCGGCGGTCTTCTGGGCCAGTTCCAGGCAGTCGTCGAAGTTGCCGTCGATCTGCAGGATGCGCGCGCCGTGCACGACGGCCTGGGCCATCTTGCCGAGCGCGATCTTGCCGCGCGGCACCAGGACCGCGCAGGTCAGGCCCGCGCGGGTGGCGTACGCGGCGGCCGAGGCCGAGGTGTTGCCGGTGGACGCGCAGATCACCGCTTCGAGGCCTTGGGCCAGCGCGTGCGTCATGGCCACGGTCATGCCGCGGTCCTTGAACGAGCCGGTCGGGTTGGCGCCCTCGACCTTGAGGTAGACCGTGCAGCCGGTCAGCTCCGAGAGGTGCGGCGCGGGCAGCAACGGGGTGTTGCCCTCGCCGAGAGTGATCACCTTCGCGCCGTCGGGGACGGGGATTCTGTTGGGATAGGCCGCGATGATGCCCGGACGTCCGGGCAGCACACCGATGGTCATGATTCCTCGCCTTCGACCCGCATCACGCTGACCACCTCGTGCACGAACGGCAATCCGGCGATTTTGTCCACAGTGGACCGCAGGGCGGCGTCGGGCGCGGAGTGGGTGACGATCACCAGGCTCGCGTCCGTCGCGCGGCCTTCCTGGCGCACCGCCGAGATGCTCACTTCGTGTTCGGCGAACACGGCGGCCACGGCCGCCAGCACGCCTGCGCGGTCGGCGACGTCCAGGCTGATGTGGTACCTGGTCGACGCCTGCGCGATCGGGCGCACCGGCAGGTCGGCGTAGGCCGACTCGCGCGGTCCGCGCCCGCCGACGACCAGGTTGCGGGCCACCGCAACGAGGTCGCCCAGCACGGCGCTGGCGGTGGGTGCACCGCCGGCTCCCTGCCCGTAGAACATGAGCTGTCCGGCCGCCTCGGCCTCGACGAACACCGCGTTGAACGCGCCGTTGACGCCTGCCAGCGGGTGGGTGCGCGGGATCATCGCCGGGTGGACGCGCACCGCGACGGACTCGCCGTCGGGGGTGTCGACCCGCTCGCAGATCGCCAGCAGCTTGATCGTGCGGCCCAGGGCGCGCGCGGCCGACACATCGGCGGGCGTGACCGCGGAGATGCCCTCGCGGTAGACGTCGCCGGCGGTGACCCGGGTGTGGAAGGACAGCGACGCGAGGATCGCGGCCTTCGACGCTGCGTCGTAGCCGTCGACGTCGGCGGTCGGGTCGGCCTCGGCGTAGCCCAGCCGGGCGGCCTCTTCGAGCGTCTCGGCGTAGCCCGCGCCGGTCTCGTCCATCGCGGAGAGGATGAAGTTGGTGGTGCCGTTGACGATGCCCATCACCCGGGTGATGCGGTCGCCCGCGAGGGACTCGCGCAGCGGGCGCAGCAGCGGGATCGCGCCCGCGACCGCGGCCTCGAAGTACAGGTCGCCGCCGAAGGTGTCGGACTCGGCGAACAGGTCGCCCGCGTGCTCGGCGAGCAGCGTCTTGTTGGCGGTGACGACGGACTTCCCCGCGCGCAGGGCATCGATCAGCCACGTGCGGGTGGGTTCGATCCCGCCGATGACCTCGACGACGACGTCCACGTCGGGCCGGGTGACCAGCTCGGCGGCGTCGGTCGTCAGCAGCTCGGCGGGCACCCCCGGCCGCGCCTTGCCCAGCCTGCGCACGGCGATCCCGGCCAGCTCCACCGGCGCCCCGATCCGCGACGCGAGGTCGGGCGCCTGCTCGGTGAGCAGCCGCACGATCTCGGTGCCGACCGTGCCGCAGCCCAGTAGCGCGACCTTGATCGGCTTGGCGGGCTCACTCACGGCATCTCCAGTCTCAGCAGGTCATCGTCGGTTTCCCGGCGCAGCAGCAGCCGCGCGGCGCCGTCGAGCACGGCCACCACGGCGGGCCGCGGCAGCCGGTTGTAGTTGCTCGCCATCGAGTAGCAGTAGGCGCCGGTCGCGGCGACCGCCAGCAGGTCGCCGGGAGCAAGGTTCTCCGGTAGCCAGCAGTCTCGCACCACAACGTCACCGGACTCACAGTGTTTGCCCACTACTCGGGACAGCACGGCCTCGGTGCCCCGCTCCCCCTCGCCGCTCGAGCGCGACGCGAGGCGGGTGTCGTAGACCGCGTCGTACAGCGCGGTGCGGATGTTGTCGCTCATCCCGCCGTCGACGCTGACGTAGCGGCGGCCGGTGCCGTGGCCGAGCGAGACGTCCTTGGTGGTGCCGACCTCATAGAGGGTCACGGTGCCGGGACCGGCGATGGCGCGGCCGGGCTCGACCGCGATGCGCGGCACGGGCAGGCCCTCCTGCTCGCACTCCTTGCTCACGATGGAGCGCAGCTGGTCGGCCAGCCACATCGTCGGCGGCGGGTCGTCCTGGGCGGTGTAGGCGATGCCGAGCCCGCCGCCGAGGTCGACGACCGTCAGCGACTCCAGGGCGTCGGCCCCGTGCTCCTTGTGCAGCGCGGCCAGCAGGCCGATGACCCGGTGCGCGGCGACCTCGAAGCCGTCGGCGTCGAAGATCTGCGACCCGATGTGGCTGTGCAGGCCCAGCAGCGACAGGCCGCCGGACTTGACCACCCGGCGGGCCGCCTCGGCCGCGGCGCCGCCCGCCAGCGAGAAGCCGAACTTCTGGTCCTCGTGGGCGGTGGCGATGAACTCGTGGGTGTGCGCCTCGACGCCGACGGTGACCCGGATCAGGACCGGCGCGACCAGGTCGCGGTCGCGGGCGAGCTTGTCGAGGCGGGCGATCTCGTGGAACGAGTCGACGACGATCGCGCCGACCCCGACCTCCAGCGCGGTGGTCAGCTCGGCGATGGACTTGTTGTTGCCGTGCAACGTGATCCGCTCGGGCGGGAAGTCCGCGCGCAGCGCCACGGCCAGCTCGCCGCCGCTGGCCACGTCGAGACTCAGGCCCTCCTGGGCGACCCAGCGGGCGATCTCGACCGACAGGAAGGCCTTGGAGGCGTAGTGGACCAGCGCCGGGTCGCCGAACGCGGCGGCGTGCTCCTGGCAGCGGGCCCGGAAGTCGGCCTCGTCCACCACGAACAGCGGGGTGCCGTAGGTCTCGGCCAGCTCGCGGACGTCGACGCCCGCGATCCGGATGGCACCGTCGTCGCCGCGCTCGGCGTTGCGCGGCCACACCGACGGGTAGAGGTCGTCGAGCGCGTCGACGGTGGTGGGCCGCTCGCTCTGGGTGTTGCTCGGCGGCAGCACTTCCGCGTGCCGCGGCCCTGCCGGGTGTGCCCTCATCGCTTGCCTACATCCGTTCCGGTGCTTCGATGCCGAGGACGCCCAGCCCGTTGGCGATGACCTGGCGAGCCGCGCCGCACAGCGCCAGCCGCGCGAGGTTCACCGGGCCCGGCTCCTCGTCGCCCTGGGGGATCACCCGGCAGTTCTCGTAGAACTTGTGCAGCGCGCCCGCGAGTTCCTCGAGGTACCGCGCGACACGGTGGGGCTCCCGCAGTTCGGCGGCGGTGGCCAGCACGCGCGGGAACTCGCCGAGGGTGCGCAGCACGTCACCCTCGCGGTCGTGGGTGAGCAGACCCAGGTCCACATCGTCCAGGTCGGACAGGACCAAGCCGAGGTCGGCGGCGTTGCGCTTGATGTTGCACAGCCGCGCGTGCGCGTATTTGACGTAGTAGACCGGGTTGTCGCTGTCCTTCTTGCTCCACAGGTCCAGGTCGATGTCCAAAGTGGAGTTCGCGGACGAGCGGATCATGGCGTAGCGGGCGGCGTCCACGCCGACCGCCTCCACCAGGTCCTCCATGGTGATCACGGTTCCGGCGCGCTTGCTCATCCGCACCGGCTTGCCGCCGCTGACCAGGTTGACCATCTGTCCGATGAGGACTTCCACGGTCGCCGGGTCGTCGCCGGTCGCCGCCGCGGCGGCCTTGAGCCGTCCGATGTAGCCGTGGTGGTCGGCGCCGAGCATGTAGATGCACAGGTCGAAGCCGCGGGCGCGCTTGTCCTGGAAGTAGGCGATGTCACCGGCGATGTAGGCGGGCTGCCCGTCGCTCTTGATGACCACGCGGTCCTTGTCGTCGCCGTACTCGCTCGAGCGCAGCCACCAGGCGCCGTCCTCGAGGTAGAGCCCGCCGGACTCCTTGAGCGCGGTCACGGCCTTCTCCACGGCGCCGGACTTGTGCAGCGAGTCCTCGTGGAAGTAGACGTCGAAGTCGGTGCCGAAGTCGTGCAGGTCCTTCTTGATCTGCTCGAACATCGAACCGACGCCGATGCGGCGGAAGATCTCCGCGCTGTCGGGCTCGGTCAGCGCGCCCGGCTCCTGCTTGATGACCTCGGCGGCGATGTCGGAGATGTAGGCGCCCGCGTAGCCGTCCTCGGGGGCGGGCTCGCCCTGCGCGGCGGCGATCAGGGACCGGACGAACCGGTCGATCTGCGCGCCCGCGTCGTTGAAGTAGTACTCGCGGGTGACCTCGCCGCCCTGCGCGGACAGCACGCGGCCCAGCGCGTCGCCGACGGCGGCCCAGCGGGTGCCGCCGAGGTGGATCGGGCCGGTCGGGTTCGCCGAGACGAACTCCAGGTTGATCTTGCGGCCGGCGAGCATGGCGCCGTTGCCGTAGGCGGAGCCCGCGGTGAGCACCTCGCGGACGATCTGGCCCTGCGCGTCGGCGGCCAGGCGCAGGTTGATGAACCCGGGGCCCGCGACCTCCGCGGAAGCCACCCCGGTCGTCTCCGCGAGGGCCGCGGCCAGCGCGTCGGCCAGCTCCCGCGGCGCGAGCCCGACCCGCTTGGCGACCTGCAGCGCGAGGTTGGTCGCGTAGTCGCCGTGCTCGGGATTGCGGGGTCGCTCGACGGTCACGACGGCCGGGACGACGGAGGTGTCGAGGCCGCGCTCGCCCAAGATCGTCATGGCGGCGGAACGGACCAGGTCAGCGAGAACGTCGGGAGTCACCTGCACAAGTCTAGGTAGCGGGGTTTCACAGGGCGTCACCGCCTCGGACCGGCCGTTGCCTACACTCCCCGAGGTGAATCGGATCGCCGCGCTCGTGGCCGTCGCCTGTGTCGTCCTCACCGGCTGCACCACCGCTGAACAGGGCAAACCTGTCGCCGCCGGGACCACCACGACCAAGGCACCGACGAAAGCGCCAACAAGCAAGAAGGCGGTCTCGCGGGAGTTCGTGCCGACCGAGACGACCAAGGACCCGACGAAGAAGATCGACGGCGTGGTCGCGTTCGACTACAAGCCCGGCCTGCACATCGACCCGACCAAGCGGGTCGCCTACGACAAGGCGCCACCCTTCGGCGGAGCCCACGACCAGGCGTGGGCGGCGTGCATGGGTGTCGTCTACCCGAAGGCCGTGCGCACCGAGTCGATCGTGCACTCGCTCGAACACGGCGCGGTGTGGATCAGCTACGAGCCGGGGCTCGGCGAGGACGAGGTCAAGGCGCTGGCCAAGCGGGTCGACAACAAGCCGTACCTGCTGATGTCGCCCTACCCCGGCCAGGACACGCCGATCTCGCTGCAGTCCTGGGGCAGGCAGCTCAAGGTCGACTCCGCCGACGACGAGCGCATCGACCAGTTCATCAGCGCCACCCTCCGCAACAAATACCTGACGCCGGAGCCCGGCGCGTCGTGCGACGTGCTCGGCCCGCCGCACTTCGACCAGGACGATCCGCCACCGTTCGACCCGACGCCGCCGGGCGCCGACGCGGTGCCCGTGACCGGGGGCTGACGGGGACCGAACATCGGTTCCTTAGACTGTCCGCGCACTACCATCCCTGTGCAGGTTCGCCCCCACCCGGGTCGGACCTCCCCGTCGACGAGAAGTCCGAGGACGGCATGGCCAGCGGCACCAAGAACAAAGGCAGCAAGGGCAGCGTGAAAGCGGCCCGCGCGTCCGTCGTCGCCAAGAAGGGCGCGCCCTGGGGCACGATCGCCGCGGTGGTCGCCATCGTCCTGCTGGCGGGCGGCATCTTCGGCTACGCGTACACCCAGATCGCCGCGGCGAAGAAGTTCACCGTGTCCGAGGAGAACAAGGACCCGTCGGTCAACATCGACGGCGTCGTGCGCAAGGAGTACCCGGCGGGCCAACACGTCAAGGGCACGCAGCGGGTCGCCTACGACCAGAGCCCGCCCTTCGGCGGACCGCACGACGAGGCCTGGGCCGACTGTGAGGGTGTCGTCTACCCGACCGCCGTGCGCAGCGAGAACATGGTCCACGCGCTCGAGCACGGCTCGGTGTGGATCGCCTACAACCCGGACAAGATCCAGGGCGCGGACCTGGACAAGCTCAAGGGCCGGGTCGAGGGTCAGCCGTTCATGATGCTCTCGCCGTTCCCCGGGCTCGACAAGCCGATCTCCATGCAGTCGTGGGGCCACCAGCTCAAGCTGGACAGCGCCGACGACCCGCGGGTCGAGCAGTTCATCAAGTCGCTCAAGCGCAACAAGTACCAGAACCCGGAGCCCAACGCGGCCTGCGGTCCGCTCGGCCCCGGCGTGTTCGACCCGGCCTCGCCGCCGCCGTTCGCCGCCGAGCCGCCCGGACCGGACGCCATCCCGATGGACGGCAAGGGCACCCAGCAGACGCCGCCCGGCCAGCAGCCGGTGCCGCCGACCGGCGCCCCCACGGCGCCCGCGTCCACTCCGCAGGCCCCGCCCGCCTCGCAGTGACCGAGCACAACGAAGGCACGCCGGAGAGCACGAAGCGCAAGATCTTCGTGCTCTCCGGCGCCGCTTTGGCGGTCCTGCTGGTCGGCGCGGCGGTCGGCATGCTGATCACGCTGTCGGTGGTGCGGCAGGCGAGCACCCCGACGGCCGAGTCGGTCGATGTGGGGTTCGCGCAGGACATGCAGGTCCACCACCTGCAGGCGGTCACGATGGCCAACTGGGCGCGTGACCACACGACCGACCTGTCGGTGAAGAGCCTCGCGTTCGACATCGAGCAGACCCAGCTCGGCCAGATCGGCGCGATGAGCGGCTGGCTCGACATCTGGGGCCAGCCGGAGCAGTCGCCCGAGCCGGGGTACATGGCGTGGATGGCGGCGGGCAGCCACGGCCACACCACCGAGGCGTCCGGCGGGGTGCGGGCCATGCCCGGCATGGCCACCAGCCAGGAGATCGCGAAGCTGCGCACGCTGACCGGGCGCGAGCTGGACGTGTACTTCCTGCAGCTGATGCTGCGCCACCACGCGGGCGGCCTCGACATGGCGCGCTACGCCAGCGAGAACGCGGCGACGTCGCAGGTGCGCAACCTGTCGGAGAAGATCCTCAAGGGCCAGGCCAACGAGATCAAGGTGCTCGAGTCGATGCTCGCCGAGCGCGGCGCAAAGCCTCTCTGAGCTACCAGGACAGTTCTTGGCACCGCGCGTTCGGCGACTCCACCTGAAGCGTGGCGTGCTCTAGGCCGTAATCGGCGGTAAGCAGCTCTTGGGCCGCGCGCAGCACCACGGCCTGGTCGGCGTCGGCGGTGATCGTCAGGTGGGCGGAGGCGACCTCCATGCCCGAGGTGAGGGTCCAGACGTGCACGTCGTGCACCTCGGCCACGCCGGGGACGGCGCAGAGCCGCTTGGTCAGCTCCTCGACGTCGACCCGCTCGGGGGCGTGCTGGAACAGGATGTGCAGCGCCCGGCGGGCCAGGCCCCAGGTGCGCGGCAGCACCCACAGGCCGATGGCGACACCCACGATCGGGTCGGCGTAGCGCCACCCGAACAGGATCGTCACCAGCGCGCTGATCAGGACGCCGACGGAGCCGATGAGGTCGGCGAGGACCTCCAGGTAGGCGCCGCGGACGTTGAGGCTGTCCTTCGCGCCGTCGCGCAGCAGCAGGAACGAGACGACGTTCGCGGCCAGACCGGCCAAGGCGGCCAGCAGGACGGGCCACCCGGGGACGGCGGGCGGGTTGTCGAAGCGGTCCACGGCCTCGTAGACGACGTAGCCCGCGACGCCGAAGAGCAGCACCGCGTTGGCCAGCGCGGCGAGGACCTCGGCCCGATAAAGCCCGAAAGTCCGGTGCGACTTGGCCTTCGCCCGACGTGCGGCCATGATCGCGGCCAGCGCCAGGCCGACCCCCACGACGTCGGTCAGCATGTGCGCGGCGTCGGACACCAGGGCCAGCGACGAGGTCGCGAACCCGACGACGAACTCGAGCACCATGATCGCCGCGGCGATGCCGAAGGCGGCCCACAAGCGGCCCGCCATCCGGCCGGAAGCGCTTGCCGCGGTGCCATGTCCGTGCCCGTGCCCCATGTCCCCACCCCTTCTTCGTCGCCGTCATATTGTCACATGCGCATGAATGCACAAGCCACTCGGACGGTGCCCCTTCGCCACTCGAACGAGGGGTACCCACGCGTGGCCTGGGGATCCCCGGGTCGCGGGCTGGTAGACGGTGATGCGGGTAACACACCGACGGATCGTCACATGGAATGAGGCAGTGCGTGCGCTCTCGATCCCTTAGGCCACACCGGGTCCGTCCGACCACAGCGCTCGCCCTGATCGCCCTGTGCCTGGCGGGCGCCGCCGCCCAGGCGTCGACCCCCGCGGAGGTGGCCACCCCGCGGCGGGCGGTTCCGGAGCCGATCCCGGTCCGGGTTCCGGCCGCTGTTCCGGCGGCTGTTCCCGCTCCCGTGGCGCTGGTTCCGGCGGTAGTCCAGCCCGCGCCCGCGGTCATCCCGGCCAGCTTCACCCGGGCAGGAGTCCCGGCGAACCTCTTGGCCGCGTACCGCTCGGCGGAGGCGCTCCTGCCGTCAGGGTGCGGCCTGCGCTGGTACCACCTCGCGGGCATCGGCCACGTCGAGTCCGGCCACGCCCGCGGCGGCCAGGCGGACCCGGCGGGCGACACGTCACCGCGGATCTTCGGCCCGGTCCTCGCGGGCGGCCCCGGCATCGCGGCGATCCACGACACCGATAGGGGAACCCTCGACGGAGACGCGGTCTGGGACCGCGCGGTCGGGCCGATGCAGTTCATCCCGTCCACCTGGGCCTTCTACCGAACCGACGGAAACGGCGACGGCACCACCAGCCCCCACAACGTGTACGACGCGGCGGCGGCGGCCGGCCGCTACCTGTGCTCAGGCGGCATGAACCTGTCCAACCCCACAGACCTGAGCGCGGCGGTCTACCGCTACAACCACTCGACGGAGTACGTGTCGACGGTCCTGATGTGGATGAACCGGTACTCGGAGGGCGCCACCCCGCTACCGCCGCGCCGGTACTCGGAGGGCGCGCCCCCGCTCGCGTCCACGCCCGGCTCCGTCGTCACCGCCCACCTACCGGCCGACCCGCCCCCGCCGCCGGACATCCCCCTCCCGGAACCGATCGAACCCCCCAAACCCGCCCCGATGCCGATCCCGGCCCCTTCGCCGACCCCGGACCCCTCACCAACTCCAGAGCCCTCCCCGACTCCAGAGCCCGAGCCGACTCCCCTCCCCGAGCCAGTCCCACCCCCCGACTGCGAAACGGTCCTGGCCCCCCTCACCGTCATAGTCGACGCCCTGATCACCCCCTGCCCCGACGACGCAGCCCCCACCAACCCCCTCCCCACCCACCTGACCCGCCACCAGACTCCCGCGCCGAGTAGCCCGCCCGACTTCATCCCCCAAACCCAGATGCGCTAGGCTTCCCAAGTCGCGCGAGCGATGGGCCCCCGTAGCTCAGGGGATAGAGCACCGCCCTCCGGAGGCGGGAGCGCAGGTTCGAATCCTGCCGGGGGCACACAGCCCTGAACAGCCAAGAAAGCCCCTTGACCAGCACGTATGCGGTCGAGGGGCTTTCTCGCGTGTCCGGCTGTGTCCGGCCCAGACCGGCTGTATCCGAGTGTCTCTGCCGAATACGTGCCGAAGATCAAACCGTCTCAGCGCCGTCCCATCGCCGCAAGTCGTTCGGAGTTGGCGAGACTCGTTGCGGCAACCTCCGGTGTGAACACGGCTTCCCGCGCGCGCTGCCAGATCCTCACGATGGTCAGCTTCGGGACCTCGGCAAGGTTGCGTTCGCCATAGAAGAGGCGACCGTCGGGCGCGAACCCGAAGGTCCGAATGTGGTGGAGGATGAGTACCCCTCAACTCTGGGCAGCAGGGGACGGTCCTGGTTCCCCCTGCTCGCGTTGTTTGAGTGGCCCGGTCATCCCGGTTGTCGCCGCTGTCCGTCCACTCCCGCCCTGCATAGGGTCGCGCTTCATCAAGGTGGAGATCACCTCACCCGGATTCGCCCTCCGGGAACTCCCACTCGCCCCTCTGCTCATTCCGGCACGTATGGACTTGAGCCTCCCGGCTTGCATTCCGCCGCAAAGATGCTCCCACCGGGCCCTCGACAGCTATGCGGTTCAGGAGACCCCCCCGGCGCGGCCTGAGCTGTGTACGACGACTTGTACGACACCATCGAGGACGATGACACCCGATCGTGCGAGCAAGCGGGCGGGCGCGTGACCGCACTTACCGGTCTACCGGCAGCGAAACCGCTGGGTGGGCGGACTGCACGTGCCTTGGCCGCGGCGCGTGGTCCGTCCGATCCGATGCCACTGCCGCTCGCGACGATGGCGTGTTGCCGCCATGACTCGTCGCGCTGAGTGATAGGTCGCTGCCCGTCCGGAGTGAAGGCGACCACGCCAGGTGCTCGCTCCCGGTACTTTCTGGGCTGCACCCCGAACACGCGGGCGTGTCGCACGGGGGGTGTGGGATGACGTTCAAGGTCGATTCGTTTCAGCTGGGCATGTACGCGGGAATTGTGCGCAACCATCATGAGGATGCGGTAGCCGCGAAGGAGTTCGCCGAGAAGAACCTGCACATCGGGAGTCAGCCAGGCGTGCTTGTCTCCCTGGTCGGTAGCCACGAGGAGGCCCGGCGTGACGTCATCTCCGCACTGACGGCGCTCGTAGAGGTGTGTGGAGCCGCGGCAACCGAGTTGGATCGCACGTGGCGGATGTATGACAGTGTCGATAGGGCCGAGGCGGAGCGGTTGGACGGAACTTACCCGCAATCGGAGGGTAGGCCGGAGGTGCCTCCGCTGCCCGGTCAGTCCGGCGAGCCGATGCCAATGGCGATCACGCAGCACTACATTCCCGCCGGGCGGTTGAGCGAGCCGAAACCTCTGCATGGCTTCACCAATCCCATGCAGCCCATCAACGACATCGGCAACCTGATCAGCGTGGGATTCTGGGCGCAGAAGTTCCTTGAGGCGACTATTCGGGTCAACCCTGTGCAGGAGGCCTCCCAGTGGGTTGCCGGGGACTGGGAGCAATTCGCCAAAGCAGCGTCGACGTTGCACTCGCTGTCGTGGTTCTGCACCGATGTCGCCGAGGACCAGCGGGTCAATATCAATGCGCTGTTGGATCACTGGACTGGCAACGCAGCCAATAGCGCGTTCCAGTACTTCAACAACCTCGGTCACCGGGTCGGTGACTACAGCGCCGTCCTCGCGACGCTGCGCGACAAGTACATGGAAGCCGCGAGGGGCGCTTGGGAAGCCGCCGAGGCGCTCAGCGATATCATCCAGGGGATCTTCGACAACATCTTCTGGGCTTCTGCTGCCGCGATCGCAGGCGGCGTCCTGGCAGAGACCGTGGTTGGTCCTGCCATTCTGTGGAGTTTCGCGGCTCTGGAATGCAAGAACATGGTCGAACTCTGGCAGGACGCCACCCGGCTGATCATGGCGATCCAGAATACGATCCGAGGCATTCACGGCAGCGTTCTCGAGCTCGTCGGCACCAACGGCGCCTTCCAGACACACCCGTTGCCCGCCGGCTACGACCATCCCGGAGCTTGATGATGACCGACGACACTCCGCGCTTTTCCGAAGACCCTGTGCAGAACCGCGCCCGGACTGAACTTCTGAACCGACTGGCCGCCAACACTCGCGATCCTGCGGCGGCTGAACTCGCTCGTGAGCTACTCGCAGGCAACATCACTCCCCGCGGCGTAATCGAGTCCGGAACCTACGACGAGGTTCTCAATCGTGGCACCGGGAAGTTCGTCAACTGGTATTCCGAGCTGTCCGAAAAGGACAAGGACGAAGCCGTCGCGCGCGGCGAACAAGCCGCACGCGAGCTAGCCCAAGATCCGGAACCCTCACCGACGTCGCGTCCCGTTCGTCGTCGCGGCTCCAGCGAGGACGACGGCGAAGATTTTTCCGAACGGAGCTGGATTCGTGGTCGATAGCAAGCGAAACAACCGGCCGGACGACAGTCCGATCCCGTTGGTATGGCAGGACGGTCTCGTCAAGACTGGCAGCCTCAATGCGATGATCCTGGGGGTGTTCATCGCCGCTTTCACGGTGGTCGGACTGGTCGTCGCACCGCACTGGCTTTGGGCGGCGCCGCTCGCCTGCACCGCGGCCGCATTCGGGGTCAACCACCGAATGCGACAAGCCACTCGGTACAGCCAAGTCGCCGTCCTCGGCGCGATCACCCTCGCATTGCTGATCGGTGCAGGCACGCTTCTGGTCCTCATCGCCCAGGCGATGCGCTGACCTCCTGGCACCGACATCCCTGGCACACCGAACCCGGAGGGACGTCCGTCCGGACGATCCCTCCGGGTTCGGTGTCGTTACTGAGTGCCAGGCAATCGTGGCGGGTCAAGACGCCGTAGCTATAAGCCGATCACCGGGGCGCAAGGATCTCGTCGGTGCCGAACAAGCCCTCCGGACAGCCTCGACCAAGTAGCCTGGGCTCTGTCGTCCTCATCGGCACCCGGCCACCAGAACCCATAGCGCCACCCATGCCGGTCGCGCCCGCTCGACCGGCCCAGCGACCCGCCGAGGTCCCGCCGGCGGCCGTGCCCCAAACGGGGACGCGCCCGCGCGACCACCCGCTCCACCCGCGCCGGTTTGTCCACCGGACAGACCGGCCCCACCGCCGAGCCCTCCAGGCCCGCCCGTGCCTCCGCTGGACTGAACGCCTGATCCGCTGTTCCAGTCGGTTCCGCTGGTGTCGCGTCCATCGCCGGTTTCGCGGCGGCCGATGCCGGGGCGAACGCGGGTGCAGCCGATGCCGTCGCGGTCAGGTTTGGTCGTAGGTCCGCGCTGCCTGCCCGTCCAGGTGATCTCGCTGCTGCCGATCGCGTTGACGACCAGGTCCCCGAACCCGGCCAGCCTGTTGCCGACCTTGATCCACGCCTCACCCGCCGAGCCGACCGCACCCGGATCGACTCCGTTGTTCAGCCGAATCTGCCGGAGTCCAAAGGGGGCGTTGGGCGATGGGTGGGGAGAGACCGCCGTCTGATGTGGCGTCGGAGTACGGGATCGTGGAAACGACCTGGAACCTCCTGAGGACACGTTGACCCGGTCGGCGCCGGGCGCGCCGGGGTGCGTTACGAGGGCGTTCGCACCAGCATGGGATGCGGTGGATCAACGTCGCTGCCCGCAGCGCCAAATCACACGCCACGTCCTGGTCACCACGCAGCTCAATCGCTTGGACATCGACCCGCGACAACAACGTGACGCTGATGGACATAAAACAGCAGTTCGCGGCGGATTGGACTTCGTGTAGATGCTGTACAGCCGCGCCGGGGCACCCACAAACAGCGACAAGGCGCCGACCACCATCGGCGCCGTTGCCTCTCAGTCCACCAAGAGCGCCAGGGCATGCCTCAGGTCGGCTGGGCGTCGGTAGTGGTGGGTGGTCATGCCCAGTGACTCCGCCGCGACGACGTTTTCCAGGGTGTCGTCGATGAACAAGCAGCGGTTGACGGGTGCGCCCGCTACCTGGGCGGCGTGGCGGTAGACCTCGCGCTTGGGTTTGGCCATGCCGAGCCGCGCGCTGTTGACCAACGGGAAGCCATTGGCGAGGCCCAGTTCCGCCAAGTCCGCCTCCAGGCGGGTCGTGCCGTTGGACAGCAGGACAACCGGCACGCTCCGTCGGGCGGCGGTGAGCAGGGCATGGACGTCGGGGTCCACTCGGCCGCGCAGGGCGCTCCACTCCGCTACCAGGGCGGTGGCTCGTTCTGTGGAGCCGCACAGGTCGGTGAGGGCCTCGGCGACCGCGTTGCGCCACTGGGTGTCGGTGTGTTTGCCGAGGATGGCGGGTTCCAGTAGGGCTTGGTCGAACGCGACGGTGGCCAGCGTGTCCTCGGGTAGGCCGTAGGCGCGGGACAGGCTCGTCATTCCGTCCGCCGGCCAGTGCCGGACCACGCCGTCCACGTCGCAGATGACGGCGTCGTAAGGGGTGTCGGTCATCGGGTCGCGCCTACCTCTTCGTCTCGTGCGCGGGGTTCAGGGTGCCAGCCGGGTGGACGCACCAGGTAGGCGAACCGGTCGGACCAGCCGCGGGCGTGGCGCAGGTCGCGCGCCAGTGCCGACCACTCGTGGAATGCCACGCGGAACGGGTTGTATGTGTTGATGGGCTTCGTCAGGCCGTAGCGCGGCTTCTCCACCTCTTCGGCGAAGGAGCCGAAGAGTCGGTCCCACACCACGAAGATGCCGCCGAAGTTGCGGTCTAGGTAGCTGCCCTGCGCGGCGTGGTGGACCCGGTGGTGCGACGGAGTGATCATGAGGAACTCGATGGGGCGCGGCAGTTTCCCGATCCGCTCGGTGTGCACCCAGAACTGGTAGAGCAGGTTCACCGAGTGGCAGAACAGCACTGCGGGCGGGTGGAAGCCGAGCAGGATGAGCGGGGCATAGAAGATCCAGCCGCCGGGGCTGAACCAGGAGTGCCGCATCGCGGTCGAGAGGTTGAAGTGCTCACTGGAGTGGTGCACGACGTGCGAGGCCCAGAAGAACCGGACCACGTGGTGCGACCGGTGCTTCCAGTAATAGAAGAAGTCCTGGGCCACCAGCAGCGCCGGGAACATCCACCAGGCGAAGTCGATCTTCACCGGGGCGAGCCAGTACAACGCCGAGTACGCCAGCAGGTACTCCACGCCGAGCACGATCGCCCACACCTCGCTGCCGACGCCCATCGCCAGGCTGGTGACCGTGTCCTTGCCGGTGTAGCCGACCTTGTCCGGGTCGGGCAGCAGCCGGTAGGAGATCATCTCGATCACCATCAGCAGCAGGAACGCGGGCACCGACCAGTAGACGATGTCCGGAAACTCCTCCATGGCTCACCTCGCCTCGCGGGTTGTCGGGCTCAGACGCGCGCCAGCTCGGCGAGCAGCACCTGCGTGATGGCGTTGACCGTGCGGTGGTCCCAGGCAAGGCTTTCGTCCACCTCGAGGCCGAACTCGTCCTCGATCGTGGCCGAGAGGGTCAGCGCCCGCAGGGAGTCCATGCCGTAGGTGACCAGGTCGACGTCCGGGTCGATGTCCGCCGCGTCCCGCTCGACGTAGCGGGCGACCTGGTCGGTGATCCACTCCCGGACCGCCGTCGGGTCGGTGTTCGTCGTGCTCTCGCTCATCGTGATCCTCACCTTTGTGCCCCGAGCGGGGTTTGGTTGCTGTCGAACGAAACCCTGTCCCGGTGCGCGCTCAGCACCTCGGGCAGGACGGTGTCGGCGACGGGCTCGGGCAGCGGTGGGCGGCCCTCGTCCTCGACGCGGTCGACGCGGTCGCGCACCACGTGCGACCACGGTTGGTCGGCCAGTGCCGCCAGGTTCGCCGGGCTGTCCGCGACGGGCGCGCACCGGGTGCCGTCGCCGCACAGCACCCGCAGCACCGCCAGGTCGCGCACGGCCTTGCCGAACCAGGCGTGAGGGCCGCCGCGCAGGTAGAACCGCGCGCCCAGGACGGTCGCGAGGTCCCGCACGGCCGCACTGAGCAGCCTGGGCAGGACGAAAGCCGCGCCTGCCACCACCTGCTCGTCGGCTCGCGCGTCGACAGCGGCGGCGGCGGCGCGGGACAGCGCGTCGGCCACCCGCAGGTCGACCGCGGCACCGGCGATCAGGCCGCGCGCGTGCGGCAGGTCCAGCAGCCCGACGCCGTAGAGCCTGCGCTCCGACGCGAAGTCCAGCACCAGCCGCAGACAGGTGTCGAGCGCGCCGACCGCGGCGCCCGCGCCGACGACGGAGCTGACCAAGTAGGCCCAGTCATCCGGATCGGCACCGGATTCCTTGCTCGCACCGGGGATCGGCGTGGACGTGACGGCGACGTCCAGCGCCCGGCAGCCGGACAACGCCACAGGCCGCAGGTCGCGGCGCAGCTCGTCCAGCTCACGCCCGTCGACCAGCACGGTGCGACGCGCGCGGGTGCCGACGAGCAGCTCGGCGTCGCGGCCATGCGTCACGACGGTGCCGGTGCGGGGTGACACGTCGTCGTCGGCGAAGGCGACGAGCCGCCCGGAGAGGACCTGCGCGGCGACCTCCGCCGACGCGGCGGGCAGCAGCACGGGCCGGACCGCGCCCAGGACGAGCGACAGTCCCGCGGTCAGGTCGCGGCGGCACACCGCGCGCAGGGACCCGATCAGCTCGGCGGTGTCCTTCCAGCCGCCCCCGAGGTCGGCGGGCACGCACGCGGCGGACACGCCCAGCCCGGCGAGCACCTCGGCGCCCCAGGGAACCCGCTGCTCGTCGGCGGCGAGCACGTCCCCGACATCCGCGCCGAACGCCGCCTCCAGGTCCGCTTCACACACGCTCACAGCGACCCGCTTTCCGCCACACGGCACGACAACACCGACAGCAGCCGCCCCGAGTCCACTTGGGACAACAGCCGGTTCAGCAACAGCTCGGCGACCGCGGCATCCAACGGCGGGGGCTCCTCACCGAGTCCACTCAGGACCCGGTGCAGCACCGCCGAGGGCCAGGCCGCGCCCGCCCACGCCTCCTCGGCACCCGCGACAACGGCGCCATCGCGGGTCGCCAGCCAGGTGCCCAGCGCCGCCGCGCCCGCGAACACCAGGGCGAAGCGCTCGGCGACGGCGAAGTGCTCCACCGGCACGCGCACCCCCGCGGGCGGCAGCGCCGCCAGCTCCTCCCGCACGCGCTCGGCCGCGCAAGCCAGGCCCCGTACCAGTGGCAGCGCGTGGGCCAGGGCCGAGTCGTCGGCGGCTGCCTGCTCGAACCGGACCACCGCGTCGGCCAGCGCGCGGACCACGGAGACGCCCTTGGCGGCGATCATCCGCGACTTCCCCGGTTCGAACGGCGGGCACGGCGCACCAAGGTCGAACACCGCCCATGGGTCGGCGGGCCGCGCCCAGCTCCCGGCGAGCAGTGGGAACTGGTTGACCACCGCGTGCAGGTTCACGACGCGGTTGCCGTCGAACAGGTCCACCAAACGGTTGTCCCTGGCGACCTTCTCGAAGGTCCCGCTCGTGACCGCGGCCAAGCCGAGCGGTTCGGCCAGCGCGCGGATGAACGCGTCGGTGCGCAGCGGGACCAGATACTTGGCCACGGCGCTGACCACGCTCATCTCCCCCGGCAGGTGGTGGACGCAGCGGGCCGCGACGGTGGTCACCACCTCGTTGGCCACGTGGTCGGCGTAGGCGTCGAGCAACCGCCGACGGACCGTGGGCTCGGCGACCCGGTCGCGCAGCAACGTTGTCGCGGTGCGCAGGGCGTGCTCGCCGCCGCCGAGCGCCAGGGCCGCGCAGAGGGTCCGGGTGAGCTGCAGGCCGCGCAGGACGATCTCGGCGCCCGCGCCGGGCGCGCCGACGCGGGCGGACTCGGGGACGACCGCGTCGACGTACCGGATGCCGCTGATGTCGGCGCCCCGGATGCCCATGGTGTGTTCCTTGGGCAGGCAGGCATAGGCATCGGCGGGGAGGTACCGTTTGTCCACGAAGATCACGTCGAACCCGCGGGCCCCGCCCTCGGGCGCGGTGCGCGCCAGGACCGCGGTGATCTCGCCGCGGGTGGCGTTGTTGATGAGCCACTTCTCCCCGGTGACCCGCCAGGTGTCACCGTCGCGGACGGCGGTGACCTCGTCGGCCAGCAGATCGCTGCCGTGGGCGCGTTCGGTGAGCCCCCAGGAGATCGGGGTGCCCGCGAGCACCTCGTCGGCGACGGCGCGGGCCACCCGCGGGTCACCTCCCACCCAGGCCGACACCGCGCCGAGGAACGTCTTGCCGTGTCCTATCGCGACAGTAAGATCGCGGCGGGCGATGGCGCGCAACAGGTGCGCGGCGTGCTCGAAGGAGTGCAGCCTGCCGCCGAGGTGCTCGGGCACGTAGTGGTGGTGGACGCCCCACGCCTCCAGGTGGGCGCAGATCTCGTCCGGGAACGCCTCCGCCTCGTCCAGTTCGGCGCAGGCGGCGAAGGAGAACACCAGGTCGTCGTCACGCGGGTCGCCCAGGTGCGCTTCGAGTTCCTCCACCGCGGTGAACGGCGGGTACGCGGGCGCGGTCACGTCGCCGCCCGCCAGGGCCGCGGGGTGGTCGAGGCGGTGCGCGGGTGCCGGTCGGCCCAGTACCGGATGCTTGCCCGCAGCGTGGCCTCCACCTCGGTGACGAGGTGGTCGGGGTGCACGTGGTCGTCGAGCGCCCAGTACGGCAGATACGGGTCGAACGCGTGCAGCACCGCGCGCTGGCTGCGGCTGAGGTGCTGTTCGGCGAACGGCCGGAAGAACCGGTGCCACCGGCGCGGCTCGATGACCTTGGGCGCGTCCACCGGGTCGACGCCGTGCGCGCGGCGCCAGGCGTTCAGCTCGTCGAAGACGATGTCGAGGACTTCCTTGCCCGCGAGGGCGTCCGCGCCCGCGCCGGGAGTGATCGACCGCTTGCCGTCCGGTCGCCCGGCCAGCACCCGGTCGACGACAATCGCGGCGACGTCGTCGACGGCGACGAGTTCGACCGGGCCCCGGTCGTTGGCCACCATGACCGGCAGCGAGCCCCACAGGTAGCCCTCCAGCACCTGGTAGACGCCGTGGAAGCGGGCGATGCGGCCGTCCTCGCGGCTGCCGATGATCATCGGCGGTCGCACCGTCCAATTGGGACACACAGCGTCGATCTCGCGCTCCGCGGCGGCTTTGGACCACTCGTAGGAGTTTCGGTAGTCGTCCCGGTCCGGCGAGGAGATGTCGCCGCGCAGCCCCGTGGCGAACGCCGTCGAGACGTGCACGACGTTCGTCGCGGCGCCGATGAGGGGCAGCACGGCTCGCGCCGAGTCAACGTTCGCGGCGAGGGCCGCCTCGTCGGCGAGGTTCCAGCGGATGTCCGCCGCGGCGTGCACGATCGCGTCCCATGGTCGGTCGGTCAGCTCGTCCGGCGGCGGCTGGACACCCAGGTGCCAGGTGAGCACGCCGTCGGCCGAGCCCGACCTCGAGCAGCCGACCACGTCGGCCCCGTTCGCCCGCAGCGCGCGCAAGACCTCGGTGCCGACGATTCCGGTCGCGCCGGTGACCAGCACCCTCATGCCGGCACCTCCACCCGGCGGGCGGCCAGGCCGGACGAAAGTCGCCGCTCGATCGCCGTCAGCGCGTCGTCGAGGAACAGTTCGCGCATGCGGCGCCTGCGGACCTTGCCGCTGGTGGTGCGCTCCACCGCCCCGGCGCGCACGAGCACCACGCTCACATCCGGCAGCCTCAGCCGGTCTCCGAGCACGGCCGCGATGGCGTCGCACACCTCGGCGGGGGTGCGCTCACCCAGCTTGCCTGGCCGCACCTCCTGAATCAGCACGACCTGCTCGGTGGGACCGTCGACCGCGAACGCCGCGCCGAACCCGAGCGCGGGGTGCACCCCGGCCGCGGCCTCCTCGATGTCCTGCGGGTGCAGGTTGCGGCCGTTGAGGATGATCAGGTCCTTGAGCCTGCCGGTGACGTGCAGGGCGCCGTCGACGAGGAAGCCAAGGTCTCCGGTGCGCAGGAACGGTCCGACGCCGGTGTCGAGGTGGGCGTCGAAGGTCTCGGCCGTGGCCTCGGGGTCGTTCCAGTAGCCGCCCGCGACGCTCCCGCCGCGAACCCAGATCTCGCCGACCGCGCGCTCGGGCTGTTCCGACCGCGACCGCGGGTCGACGATCCGGACCTCCAGCGACACCGGACGCCCGCAGGAGACGAGCTCGGTGGCGTCGGTGCCCGCCGCGGGCACCACCTGGTCGCGCTCCAGCGCCACCGGGTCCACCGTCAGCACGGCCGGCTCCGGGGTGGTCGGCACCCCGGTGACGAGCAGCGTCGTCTCCGCCATCCCGTAGACCGGGCGCCAGGCCGACCGGCGGAAGCCGACCGGGCCGAAGCGGTCGGCGAACTTGTCGAGGGTGGCCACCCGGACGGGCTCGGCGCCGTTCATGGCCACCGAGAGGCTCGACAGGTCCAGCCCGGCGAGCTGCTCGTCGCGCACGTGGTCGGCGCACCACTGGTAGGCGAAGTTCGGCGCCGCCGTGTACCCGGCGCGGTGCGCGCTGATCATCTCCAGCCACAGCGCGGGCCGCTTCACGAACGCCAGCGGCGAGGTGAACACCAGGCTTCCGCCCGCGTAGAGGGGTTCGAGGAACTGACCGACCAGTCCCATGTCGTGGTAGTGCGGCAGCCAGCCCGCGCACACCCCGAACTCGGGCCCGTCGAGCATCCGGAAGATCTCGCCGGTGTTGTGCAGCAGGCTCTCGTGGGTGACGACGACACCGCGCGGCTCGCTGGTCGACCCCGAGGTGTACTGCAGGTACGCCACGTCGTCCGGTCGCAGTTCGGGCATGCGCCACCGCGCCGCGTCGGGCAGCTCCGCGGTGTCGACGGCCAGGCACCGCACACCGCCGCGCCCGCTGTCGCGCAGCCACGCCTCGAGTTCGGGCTGGTGGCGCGCGTCGGTGAGGACCAGGTCGACGCCCGCGTCCCCGATGATCCGGCCCGCCCGTTCGAGGGCCCGGTTGTCGGTGCTGGGCAGCGGCGTCGGGATGGCCACCGCCCCGGCGTAGAGGCAGCCGAGGAAGGACCAGACGAACTCCAGCCCCGCCGGGAACATCAGCAGGACCGAGCCGTCGCCGTCGCGTTCGGCGAGCGCGACGGCCAGCGCCCTGGCGCGCTCGTCGACCTCCGGGAAGGTCAGCGAGCGCTCCACGGTGTCGCGGCCCTGACGGGTGACGTAGGTGTAGGAGCAGCGGTCACCCACCTGCTCGATCTTGGCGCGCACGTGGTGCGGGAACGTGGTCACAGCAAGCTGCCTTTCAGGGGATCGCGGGGGCGGGGGTGAGCACGAGGCTCGCGTTCTGGCCGCCGAAGCCGAACGAGGTGGACACGGCGGGCCCGGGCGCGACGCGGCGGGGCGCACCGACCACGAGGTCGATGGGCTCGGCGTCGCGACCGGAGCGGAAGTTCGCCACGGGCGGGACCACGCCGTCGGCGGCGAAGACCAGCGCCATGGCGGCCTCGAACGCGCCTGCCGCGCCCACCATGTGCCCGACGACACCCTTCGGCGCGGTGACCGGTGGGCAGCGGTCGCCGAACGCCCTGGCCAGCGCGAGTGCCTCCGCCCGGTCGCCCTGGGTGGTGCTGGTGCCGTGCGCGCTGACGTGGGTGATGTCGGCGGCGGAGAGCCCGGCGTCGTGGAGCGCGGCCTGCACGCATGCGGCGGCGATGGCGCCGTCGGGCGCTGGCGCGACGATGTCGCCGGGGTCGGTGTTGGCGTGGTAGCCGGCGACCTCGCCGAAGATGTGGGCACCACGCTCGCGGGCCCGGTCGAGGCGTTCCAGCACCAGGAACACCGCGCCCTCGGCCATGACGAACCCGTCGCGGTCGTCGTCGAACGGGCGCGACGCGAGCCGCGGCGCGTCGACCCGGGTGCTGAGCGCGCGCATGGCGGCGAACGCCGAGACCACCAGCGGCGACAGCGGCGCGTCCACTCCGCCCGCCACCGCCACATCGAGGTCGCCCGACCGGATGCGGCGCGCGGCCTCGCCGATGGCGGTGGCGCCGCTGGCGCACGCGGTGGAGATGGTGGGCGATGCCCCGCGCAGCCCCAGTTTCGCGCCGATCCGCCCGGCCGGTGAGCTGTTCATCACCCGCACCACGGTCATCGCCGGGATGCGGTTGGGCCGGTGCTGGTTGCGCAGCGCGGCGTCCTCCATGGTGCTCAGCCCGCCGATGCCGGTGCCGACGAACACGCCGCCGCGGTCGGGCTCGATCGTCCACTCAGGACCCGCGTCGCGCACGGCGTCGAGCGCGGCGCACAGCGCGAGGCGCGACGGGCGGTCGAGCTGGCGGCGCTCCTTGGGCGTCAGGTGCTCGTGCTCGTCCAGCTCGGACACCGCGCAGCCGAAGGTGACGACGGCGTCGCCGTCCACCAGCTCCGGCAGCGTCGTCGCGGTCGACTCGGCGGCGAGCAGCGTGGCCGCCGCCTGCTTGACGGTGTTGCCCGCCGGGGTGCGCATGCCGATCCCGGTCACCGCCACCCGGCGCGCCGCGCCCAGGTCTTTCTCGGTCATCGAAGTCCCCCTGCCATCTGGTCCCGTTCTCGTCAGCCGTTCCGCTCAGCCGCGGTTCGCTCGATCAGCCACGGCGCCGCCTCGTCGAGGTCCAGCCGCGCGGGCACCCCGAGGGCGCGGCGGCCCAGGTACTGCCGGACCGCGGGCCCGGTGGGCGGGTGGAAGCGGATCGCCTGGGCGTCGCGCCACAGCCGCGAGAGCGCGCCGTTCGCGCCGTACGCCATGCCGCCGCACGACTCCACCAGCGCGGCGACGGCCGCGGGCACCGCGACGGCGGCGCGCTCCTTGACCGCGAGCGCGGGCTCGATCAGCGTCGCGGGATCGGCGCCCGCGTCCATCCGCGCGGCCAGCCCGGCGCAGCCCGCCTCCAGCGCGAGCAGGTCCGCACTGGCCTGGCCCACCGCGGCCTGGTAGCTGGGCAGGTCCGCGCGGCGGGCCCCCAGGTGGCTGATCCGGCCGCGGCGCAGCAGTTCCGCCGCGGCGGTGCGCGCCGCCTGGGCGACGCCGAGGTAGGCCGCGGTCACCGTGAGCGCGAACCACACCACCCCGGCGGTCAGCACGTCGTCGTCCTCCGCGCCCGCCCTGGCCTGGTAGAACACCAGCTCGTCGGGGATGGCGCAGTCCTCCAGCAGCACGGTGTCCGACGCCGATCCACGCATGCCCAGCGCGTCCCAGGTGCGCTCGACCCGCAGCCCCGGGGCCGACATCGGCAGCAGCGCCACCAGCACCCTGGGGTCGGCTTCCTCGGTCTGCGCCTGCAGGCACACCAGGTCCGCCACCCCGGCCAGCGAGCACGGCGCCTTGCGGCCCGACACCACCCAGGACGCGCCGTCGCGGCGGGCCCGCAGCGTCGAGCGGCTCACCGAACCGCCCAGGTCGGGTTCGGCGAACGCGGAGGCCAGCAGCCTGCCCTGGGTGGCGATGGCCTCCATCAGCAGCCACGACACGTCGGCGCGGCGCCGCCAGTGCTCGACCATCAGGCCGATGGAGAACAGGTGCATGTTCAGCGCGATCGCCAGGCCGGGGTCCGCGGCGGCCAGCTCGCGCTGCGTCGCGCAGCACAGCAGCAGACCCGCGCCCTGGCCGCCGAACTTCTCCGGCACCGCCAGACCCGGCCAGTTCGATTCGCGGAGCAGGGTCAGACCCCGCTCGCTGATCCGGCCCTCGCGGTCGGCGCGGGCGGCGTCGGCGGCGATGCCCGCCAACACCTCCGGCGCCAAGTAGGGCGTCGTGTCCGGCCAGAGGCCGTCGTAGTCGATCATCCGGTCACCTCCGCCGGGTTCGCGCGGCAGGCGAAGTCCGCCGCGGCCAACGCTTCCTCCACTGTGGCCAGCACGTGGTCCACCTCCTGCGCCGTGGCGACCATCGGCGGCAGCAGGCGCAACGAGGTCGGCGCGCTCAGGCACGGCGAGACGATCACCTCCCGCCTGGTCAGCTCCACCAGGACCTCACCGGCGACCGCGTCGCCGGTGAAGTCCAACGCCCACAGCAGTCCGCGGCCACGGACCTCGGCGACGACACCCGGGCGGGCCGCGGCGACGCGGCGCAGGCCGGCGCCCAGCCGCTCCCCCACCGACTCCGCGTGGTCGGCGAGCGACTCGATCGCGTCGAGGGCGGCCGGGACGGCCGCGGCGCACAGCGGCTGCCCGGAGAAGGTGGCTGTGTGCCGCGCCGGGTCCTCGATGAGCGGCCCGTACAGCTCGTCGGTGCACAGCAGCGCCGAGATCGGCATCACGCCGCCGCCCAACGGTTTGCCGACCAGCAGCGCGTCGACGGGCAGCCCCAGATCAAGCGCGACAGACCGGGGGCCGCAGCGCCGCAGTCCACATTGGATCTCGTCGGCGATCACCGTGACACCGGCCGCGCGCGCCTGGCCGCACCAGGCGCGCAGCGTGTCCTCCGGCAGCGCCCGCACACCGTTCTCCCCTTGGACCGGTTCGAAGATGAGCGCGGCCACGTCCCCCGCGGCGACCTCGCGGGCCACGGCGTCGGGGTCGTCGGCGGACAGGTGGGTCACGGCGGGCAGCACGGCGTCCAGGCCCGCGCGGAAGCGGGGGTGATGGGTCAGGGCCAGCGCGCCGAGGGACTTGCCGTGATAGGCCCCCTCCACCGCCAGCACCCTCGGTCGGCCCGTGACCAGCCGGGCCAGCTTCACCGCCGCCTCGACGACATCGGCGCCGTTGAGCCCGAAGTACAGCCGCGGCAGCAGGCCGTCGAAGTAGCCGACGAGCCGTTCGGCCGCCGCCGCGGTCACGGGGTTGACCAGCGACCGGCTGGAGACCGGCATCGCGTCCAGTTGCGCGCGGACCGCGGCGACGACCGCCGGGTGTCGGTGGCCGAGCAGCGTGACCGCGTAGGAGCCGAAGTCGAGCATCGTGCGCCCGTCGGAGAGGGTCACCGTGGCGCCGTCGGCGCTGTGCTCGACCGCGCCCTGGCCCGCGAGCTTGCCGCTGAAGGCGGTGGCGCGGGTGAAGTGGCGCGCGACGGTCTGGAAGACGGCGCGATCGGCGGCGGTGCTCATCGGTCCGCCACCACGGGTTCGGGCGTCGCGGTCAGCCAGGGGCCCTCGGGGGCCAGCGCGCGCAGCACGGCGCGGATCTCCGGCGGCTCGACCCGCTCGGGGGTCGCGAGGAGATCCGTCCAGTGCCACCACCGGCGTTCCATGAGGATCTCGCTCTCCCGCGCGGAAAGCTCCGGAGCCTGGACGCGGTCGGGATCGTCCACAAAGGCCACGAAGAACAGTTCCAAGGTCTGGTACCTCTTGCCGCACCAGAGGTAGTCACGGCGCACGGGGACCGGTGTGGGCACCAGGCGCGCGCCCACGATCCCGGTCTCCTCGGCCAGTTCCCGGCTCGCGGTGGCCGCCGGGTCCTCCCCCGGCTCCACGCGGCCGCCGGGCGGCTCCCACAGCAGGGAGCCGTCCACCGGGTCGCGCCAGTGCACCAGCAGGACACGGTGATCCGGGTCCACACACAGGACCCGCGCGGCGAGTCGGTCGGTCACGACAGGGACAGCCATCACCGCTCCCCCGTGCCGGTGCGGCCCAGCTCCGCGGCGAGCGCGGCGGTGGCTTCCGGCAGCCGACCCAGGTTCTGGTGCAGCCGCAGGAACTTGGCGGTGTCCAGCAGGTGCTCGATGGTCGCGGCCCGCACGTCCGCGGCGTCGCGCGGGTACCACTGGGCCAGGAACGGGTCGAAGTCGACCGCGCGCGGCTCGATGTGCTCGCGCAGCGCCGCCTCGGCCGCGGCGCGGTCGAGCACCTCGACCCCGACCGGCTCACCCTCGGCCACGAACCGGGGGAACACCACCGCGTGCACCCGGTGGGTGGGCACCAGCTCGGCGCCGGTGGCACGGGCCAGTTCGGCGCAGCGCACCCAGAGGCTCTCCGGGATCGCCTTGCCCTCGTCGGTGGTGCCGATGACCTCGTCGAGCTGCTTGCCCGGGTAGGAGTTGGCCGGGTGCGACACGTCGTCGAGCAGCCGCGCCAGCTCGGGCCGCGTGCCGGTCAGCGCCAGCAGGGAGTCGGTGCGGACGTTGACCGTGCGCGGGTAGCCGTAGCCGACCGTGGGCCCGTCGTCCGTCGCCGCCAGCACGAGGTCGTCGTTGGAGACGAACGCCGCGCCCGCGTGCACAAGTGAGCTGAGGATGCTGGTGGTCTTGCCCGCGCGCTTGTGCCCGAGGAACGCGATCCCGGTACCGCCCAGCGCGACCAGGCCGCCGTGCACGAACAGCTCACCGCGCGAGTACGCCTGCCAGCGGATGAGGTTGCGCGCGCAGCGCAGCGCCTGCTGGGTGCGCCAGCCCGACCGCGGCGCCACCACCGCGACCCGGCGCCGCTCGTGGTCGACCCACAGTTCGCGGTCGGGCTCGAAGTCGGAGGTGAACACCAGCCGGGTCCACGAGTCGCCATCGGGCAGGTTGTCGACCACCCACACCGACGGCGCGTCCCCGGTGGGTCGGGCGAGCGTTTCCTGGGTGAAGAACGGCGCGGTCAGCTCCGCCAGGTCCGCCACCGTCGCGGTGTCCGAGTGGACATCGACGATGCCTTGGCCGCTGCCGAACCTCATCGTGATCGGCCCAGTGGTGATCGGCCCAGTGGTGATCGGCCCAGTGGTGATCGGCCCAGTGGTGATCGGCCCAGTGCCGGTTTCGGTGTGCGCTGTCATGCCGTGTGCTCCCCATACGCGGCGGCGATCAGCCGCTCGGCCAGTTCCTCGTCGCCGGTGCTGTCGAGCCGGGCGCGCAGCCCGCCCAGCAGGGTGGCGAACGCCTTCACCGCGCGGGCGCGTCCCGCGCCGTCCGCGGCGATCCCGTGCGCGATGTCACGCCACTCGTCGGTGGTGACCAGGGCCTCCGACAGCCCCTTGGTCAGCACGGTCAGCCACATCGGGCCCTTGACGACCACGTTGAGCTGCAGGCATTCGCCGAGCGCGTGGGTCTCGTGCCACCAGTCCCGCGGCAGGAACACCAGCCCGCCGCGCTCCGCGGTGAACTCGATCGCGTCGTCGGGCATCCGCTCGGGCAGCGGCAGCGACGTGACGAAGCGGAGCTGGCCGGGATCGCGTTGCGGGCGACCGCCCCCGAACACGGTGGTGGTGATGTTGTGGGCGTGGTCGTTGGGCGCCAGCCGCCAGCGCTTCGTGCCGTGCAGCTGCATGGCGAAGTTGAGGTCGTAGTCGCTGTGCATGGCGACGCCGCTCTCGCCCCGCGAGCAGAAGACCTCGCAGATCAGGTGTTCGCGCGGCAGGGCCAGGTCGCGCGCGACGGTGTCGAGCAGGTCCGAGAGCGCGGGGAGGTGGTCCTCCAGGTTGCGCAGGTAGCAGGTGAAGCCCTGGCGCAGGAACGGAAGCGCCGCGGGTCCGTTCGGCACGGACGCGTAGAACCCGTCGCGGCCCATCAGTCCGACCTTCGCCGGATACGTGGAGAGCAGTCGTTCCGCCGAGTCGAGTTCGGGCACCGCGGCCGAGAACGCCGTGGCGCGATCGGGGTTGGTGTCCACCAGGCATGGTCGCGTGGGCCAGTACTCGCCGAGGAAGTCCTCGGGCGAATGCGGGGCGACCAGTGTCGCGAAGTCCAGCACTGATCCTCCTAGGACGCTGCTTGTGATCGGGATACGGACGTCGTCGGGCGGGCGACGTGGCGGGCGAGGTCGGCCAGCCGGGCCGCGGCGAGCGGGCTCGTCCACGGCTGCTGCCCGCCCACGACGGCGGGCACGCCGAACCGGGGGACGCCGGGGGCCAGGTCGGCCAGGGCGGTCTCGTCGACCGCGTCCGCCGCGCCGCACGACCCGCACACCGCGCCCGCCCGGTTGTGCACGACCGCCACGACCGGCAGCAGGTCGCGGAACCACCGCAGGCTGCGGCGGGTGTCGGCGACGGCCAGCGGGTCGGCGGTGGTGACCGCGACGGCCGCCCGCGGCTCGAACGCCGCCAGGACCGCCGCGTGCAGTTCCCCGCTGCCCGGCGGGGTGTCGAGGACCAGGTAGTCCAGCGACTCCCAGAGCACGTCGCGGGCGAACTGCCGGAGCACGCCCCGCAGCACCGGGCCATGCCAGCCGAACGTGGTCTCGGCGTCGCCGAAGAGCCCCGTGGACATGACGGCCACCCGCCGGTCGTCCACTTCGGCCACCGGCGGCACCATCCGCCCGTCGCGCACCTCGGGCGGACCCTGCACCCCGAGCAGGGTGGGCACGCTCGGACCGGACAGGTCGCAGTCGAGCAGCCCCACCCGGAAGCGCTCGCTCAGCGCCAGCGCCAAACCGGCGGCCACGGTCGTCTTCCCGACACCACCCTTGCCGCCGATCACCGCGATCACCTTGGTCTCATCCGGCATCGCGCACCTCCAGGGGCGGGACGGGTGGGGCGGCCTGCCACCGCGCGACGTCGGCGGCGGACTCGTCGCCGACCTCGCCGCGCAGCGCGGCCAGCGCCACGAGTTCGAGGTGGACGGCCCGCACGACGGCGGGCAGGCAGGCCCGTTCGTCGGCGGTCAGCGGGTTGCGGGTGGTCTCCAGGTAGCCGGACAGGAACGCCGCGCTGCGCCGCTCGTCCGGATCGCACCGCAGCGGGGTCGCGAAGCTGGTCGAATCGCCCCGGTAGGCCACCGCGGCGTGGGTCAGCCAGCCCTCCACCAGGTCTCGCAGCCTGGTGCCGACGTCGCAGTTGTCGTGGTCGACCACCGCCACCACGGCGTCGTCGGCGCCGAACACCAGGTTCCACGGGTTGTAGTCGCCGTGGGTGAAGGTGCGCGGCAGCCGGGACCACGCGGCGTCGGGCAGGGCCGCCAAGACCTCCGCCACCGCCGTGTCCACTGTGGACAACAGTCGCGCGGGCCCCAGCTCTCCGGTCACCTGATGGGCCAGCCGGACGTGGTCGACGACCAGGGTCCGGTAGTCCTCGGCGGGTTCGCGGTCGGTGCCGATCAAAGCATCGTGCAGGGTGGCCAGGGCCGCGCCCGCCGCGCGCACCTGCGCGGTGGAGCCGGTGAACCGGCGACCAGTGCGGTATTCGGTGACCTCGAATGCGGCCCCGTCGACGCGCACCCACCCGCTACGGTCCTGAGTGGACAATGGCCGCGGGAGGATCGCGGTGTGGGCGGACAGGTCGGCGAGCAGCGCGTGCCTGCGGGCCAGCGCGCCGTCGTCGTCGGCGTACCACGGCACCTGCTTGAGGAACCAGGTGCCGCGCTCGTCCTCGAGCAGCGCCTTGCGGCTGGTCTCCGACCGGATGTCCAACATGGACGCGTGCGTGCCGTCGAGGATGATCGGCAGCAGCGCGTCCACCCCGCGCATCCCGTAGGCGGCGGTGATCACCCCGAGGGCGTGGTCGTCGAAGCCGGACGACGGCGGCGTGCGGGGCTTCTCCTTAACGGGCATCGCCCGCCTCCTCCACCGCAGCGAGGTGACTGTCCAGCAGAGTGAGCAGCGGCGTCCGCGCTCCCCATGGCGTGGCCTCGTCCAACGGCTCGGCGGCGAAGCGCTCGACGTAGGCGAGGATCACGTAGGCGTGGAACGCCGCGTACAGGCGCAGGGCCCGCCGGGACCGCTTGGCCGTCGCGCGCTCGAACACCGCGACGCCCTCGGTGTCCGACCAGTGCAGCAGCGCTTCCCCGTAGGCCGCCAGCGGGTCGCCGCTCCAGGCAACCGGAATGTTGGTGCAGGTCAAGGAGAAACCGTCGACAACGTAGTTGCGTGAGTTGACGTCGGCGGGCATCAGCAGCGGCTCGACGTCCTCGAGCTCGGGCGTGACCGCGTCCAGCGCCGCGCGCAGCCGATCGTGGCGCAGGTCCGCGAGCGCGGGCGCCTTGCGCCGCTGCTCGTCGAGGTAGGCGCCCAGGAACGACGTCCACGAGGGGTGCTCGGCGCACAGAGTCCGCCCGTCCTCGGCGACGCGCACCTTGCCGAAACCGGTGACCGGGATGGTGCCCACGGCGTCGATCACCAGCCGCTGCCGCCGTGCCCACTCGCGGCACTGCTCGGGCGTCGCCGTCGGCAGCACGTCCGCGAGGACCTCGCCCGGCACGTATTCGCTCAGCACGAAGGACGAGCCGTCCGGCTGCTCGGCGAGCGCGCGGATGCGACGCACGGCCGCGGTCGCGGCCAGCCGCCCGAGCACGACGCTTTCCGCCTGGGGAGCGCTGGAGGTGTCGGCCAGGTGCTTGAGCGCCCACTCGCCGGACGCCGAACGCACCCGCCACACCGTGCTGTTGGACGTCGACAGCAACTCGCGCTCGGTGATGGGGCCGACCATCTCCTCGGCCCAGTCCCACACCGCCGAGCGGAGCCCGTCGGCAGCCGCCTGGGTCATGACGACGACCCCGTCGGCGACGGCGCGCGGTCACCGAGGCTGACCAGGATGCCCTTGGCGTTGTCCTCCAGTGCCCGGGCCGCCACCGGGTTGAGCATGTCGGCCATCAGCGGGATGCCGATGTCGAAGTCCACGTACAGCTCCACCAGGGTGGCGTCGCCAACGGCGCTGACCTGCCAGTAGCCGGCGAAGTAGGCCAGGTCGCCGTCGAGCTGCTGGAAGTCGATGCGCATGCGCTCGGCGTCGACCACCTCCTCCTCTTCCCACTCCAGCTCCGAGCCCTTGAGCAGGACCGACCACCGCGCCAGGCGGCGAGCGCCCTCGTCCTCGAGCAGCCGCACGTCCACCACCTCGGCCATATAGGTGGGGAACGACTCGCAGTCGAGCACCGCGGCCCAGACGTCCGCGGGCGGTCGATCAGTGGTGTGTTTCGTGTGCACGATCGGCACGGGGTCCTCCTGTCAGATGTCCCACTGGTTCCAGTCGATGGCCCCGAGACCGTGCTCGGCCCGCAGCTTCTCCAGGGACGCGGCGATGCGAACGGTGGGGAAGAAGCCGGACGAGGTGCGGATCACCGGCACGGTGACCGGCAACGCGGCGCTCAGGGCGGCCTCGTGCTCGCGCACCACCGCGCGGGCCCGCTCGGCGTCGTCTCGGGAGGCACCCGCGGGAACCGGCAGGTTCCGCAGTGCCCGCGCGGTCGCCGAGTCGTCGGTGGCGAGGTGGAGCTGGTGCTCCATGTCGCTGGGCGGGACCACATAGCCGTCGCCGACCTGCGCGCAGTAGGCGATGGCCCGCAGCGCCACCGCGCACGACTCCACGCACGCCGGGTAGTTGCCGTCGTCGAAGGCCGCATCGATGTCGGTCATCGAGGTCTGCACCGACATCGCGTACTGCCAAGCCATTCCGGCGCCGTGGGTGAGCAGCCAGGTCAGGTCGACCCCTCGGTCAACGCGCATCCGCCAACACCCTTCCCATCAGCTCGCTGTCAGCTCGCAGCACCAGTTCGCCGCGCAGCACGCCGCCCAGGACCTCGGCGGCGCCCGCGGCGTCGACCGCGTCGCCGAGCAGGCCGTCCGCCTCGACCGCCGTGCGCAGCACCCGCTGGTGCGGGGTGACGCGCAGCCGCTGCCTGCCGATGGTGATCTCCGTGCAGCGCGGGTCGGGGGCGACCCGGGTGAGCGTCAGCGGGTCCAGGCGGGCCAACCCGGTGTCGGCGGCCAGCTCGGTGATGTCCGCCGCGCACCGCGCGGTGTAGTGGGCCCGCTGGCGGTCCACGGTGATGCCGAGCCGGGTGGCCCGGTCGGGCAGCCATTTGTGTCCGGTGGTGACGTCGCCCGCCGCGCGGCAGCGCAGCTCCAGCAGCTGCCTGCCCGCGCGGGCCCACAGGTAGGCGGCGGCCTCGGCGTCGACCCGGTCGGCCACCGCCGCCGCGGCCTGGAACTGGACGAACTCGTCGAGCGCGGCCCGCACCAGCACCGGCAGGATCGCCGCGGCGTCGGCTTCGGCGAAGACGCGGTCGGTGTCGTCGAGCAGCGGCACCGCCGTCAGCCAGCGGGCCAGCCGCCTGCGCAGCGACCGGTCCGGCGGCGGGGCCAGGCTGACGCGGCCGAGCGGCACGTCCGCGGTCGGCGCCCCGTCGATCCGGCGCACGACCTTGCCGGGCAGTTCCGCCGGGTAGTGCTCGATGTCGATGGGCGTGGCGCCCGCGAACAGCAGGAACGGCGGGGTCGGCTGGTCGAGGCCGGGCACGAGCAGGTGGATGTCGACATCGCTGCCCCGGTTGCCCATGCCCGCGGCGAGGGAGCCGACCAGGAACGGGCGCCCCGCGTCGAGCACGCTGCCGCCGAGGTCGCGGACCTCGGCCACGGTGAGCCCGACGCGGGCCAGCGCCGCGCCCGCGTCGGGGGCGCGGGTTCCGGTCAGGACCACGAGACTTTCCTTTCGTTGGGTCGGAAAACCAGCACCGCCGCCACCACGAACCCGGCGGTGAACCCCAGCAGCGCCAGGGCGGGCACCGCGACCGAGCCGAGGTCCCCACCCGTGAACGCCGACTGAAGGCCGCGCACCGCCCAGTACGAGGGCACCGCGGGAGCCAGCGGCTGCAGCCACACCGGCAGCACGGACAGCGGCACCAGCGCGCCGCCGACCCCGGAGAACACCAGGGCGAGCACGTTGCCGACCGTGGTGAGCTGCATGATCGTGCGGCACAGGGTCACGCCGAGGAACGCCAAGGCCACCAGGCAAAGCAGGTAACACACGAGCACCAGCGACACCGCGAGCCAGGACCCCTCGACGCGCAGGCCGAACAGCGCCACCCCGGCGGCGAGGAGCGCCGCGGCCTGCGCGGCCAGCAGCGCGAACGGGACCAGGAGCTTGCCCAGCACCAGCGCCCACAGCGGCAGGTCCGCGCCGAGGTAGCGGTCCCAGGTGTTCCAGCCGTGGTCGCGGTAGAACACGAACCCGACGTGCGCGACCAGCATCAGCGAGAACATCACGGCTAGCCCGGAGATCGCCTGTCCCGGCCCGGTGACGCCGGGAGCGGCACCCCCGTCGAGCAGCCGCTCATAGGTGGGGGTGAGGAAAGCGGTCAGCAGCACCGGCATCAGCGTCAGCACCACGATCGGCGAGAGGTCACGCCGCTGCACCCGCAGCTCCAACGCCGCCACGGTCAGCACGGAGCGAAGGTCATCGACCATGGGCCACCTCCGACGTGGAGACGATGTGGGTGAAGGCGTCCTCCAGCGACGGGCGGCGGACCTCGACACCGACGAGCCGGTCGCCGTCGGCCCGCAGCCCGTCGAGCAGGCGTGCCAGGTCGGTGACGGCGTCGGAGGTGGGCACCACGACCGTCCGGGTCTCGCCACCGCGTTCGACCGTCATCTCGATCACCGACGTGCAGTGCCGGGAGATCAACTCGTCGGCCTGCCCGCTGGCGACCACCTTGCCCTCGCGCAGCATCACAACCACGGCGGCGCGCTTCTCCACCTCGTGGAGGTAGTGCGTCGAGTAGAGGACCGCGGTGCCCCCGTCGGCCAACTGCGTGAGGTGGTCGAGCAGGGCCGAGCGCGTCATGGGGTCCACGCCGACCGTCGGCTCGTCCAGCAGCAGCACCGGCGGCCTGGCCACCATCGCCATGGCGCAGTGCACGCGCCGCCGCTCACCGCCGGAGAGCTCCCTGACCGGGCGGTGGGCCAAGTCCTGCAGGAAAAGCAGGCGCAGCACGTCGTCGACAGCGCGCGTCCTGGCCGCTCGCGCCACCCCGGACACAGCGGCCCAGGAGGCCACGTTCTCGGTGACGGTCAGGGTCGGGAACACCGCGATCTCCTGCCCCGCGTACCCGATGCGTCGGCGGCACGCGCGGGGCGCGGTGGCGAGGTCGTCGCCGCCGACTCGCACACTCCCGCCCGCGAGCGGCACGCGACCGGTGATCGCGTCCATCAGCGTCGTCTTGCCCGCGCCGTTGGGGCCGAGCAGCGCAACGATCTGTCCCGCCGACACGTCGAGCGACACGTCGTGCAGCACCCGCCGCCCGCCGCGGTCGACCGACACGGCCTCGACGCTGAGGACCGGCGCGCTCATCCGCGCCCCCGCACGGCGGGTTCCGGCAAGCACAGGCGCACGGCGCCGTCCGCGTCGGCGTCCACCTCGGCGACGGCGCCCAACGGCAGGCACAGCATGGGGTCGGTGTGTCCGAACTCCACATCGGACACCACGGGACCGCGGCACGCGCCTGCCAGGTTCACCAGGCTTTCCCTTACCGCTGCCCGGTCCCACTCGCCGGTGACGACCTGCCGGAAGACGCCGAAGCACACGCCCGCCGCGCCGTCGAGAAGAGCCGACGCGGCGATCACAGCCAGGTGGTCCTGGAAATCGGCCCAGGACGCGGTGTCCGACTCCTCCAGGAACACCACGCGGCCCGCCCACGGGCGCGACACGAGCCCCGCCCGCAGGTCCCCGGCGAGGGTGGCCACGTTGGCCGCCACGAGCGGCCCGGTCGCGCGGCCCGGACGCAGCACCGCGCGGCCGGGGATGGGCAGGCGGGCACGGGGGACGTCGTCGGCCACGTCCCACTCGCGGAACTCGACGACCACGTGCTCGGCGGCACGCAGCACACCGGGTGCCGCGCCCGCCGACACCGCCGCCCAGAAGTGCCGCCAGGTGTACGGGTCGCACCCGTCCGGCTCACCGAACTGCGGCAGCGCGGCAGGGCCGTAGAACGTCGTCATGCCGGTCCGCTCGTGCAGCCACAGCAGCAGCGAACCGCTGTCGCTGTAACCGGAGAACACCGTGGGATGCGCGGCCAGTTCGTCCGGGTCGAGGTGGGCCACCAGGTCCCGGGCACCCGACCCGCCGATGGTGGTGATCACCGCGGCCACGTCCGGGTCGCGGAACGCGGAGGTCAACGCCGCGGCCCGGCGCGCCGCCGAGCCCGCGAACCGACCGTCGTCCTCCGTCGTGGTCTGGCACAAGCTCGGCCGCAACCCGTTGCCCGCCAACGCCGCGGCGGCCCGCCGCAGCCTGCGCGGGCACCGGGCCGCGAGTGGCCCCGACAGCGACACCAGCCGCGCACCGTCGCCCGGTCGCAGACCGGGTGGCGGGCACGCGGCGGCGCGCCGCGGGGAAGCCGAGCTCAGACCCATGTCGCGGTGCCCTTGAGCCGGGGCATCACGTGCAGGTCGCGGATGTCGTCGTGCTGGAACACCCACAGGAGGAACCGCTCCAGGCCCAGCCCGAAGCCCGCCGTGGTCATCGGCGTGTCCTCCTTCATCTGCAGGTACCACTCGTATTCCTCGGGGCGCACCCCGTGCGTGGCCAGCGCCGCCTCCGCCTGCGCCCGGGTGCCGTGCCGCTCGCCGCTGCCGACGACCTCGCCGATGCCCATGAGCAGATCCGCGCTCAGCGCGGCCCCGCTGTCGTCGACGGCCTGGTAGAACGGCACCGACAGGTGCGGCGGGTGAGTCAGCCACACCGGGCCGCCCGCGTGCGCGATCAGTTCCTGCTCGCCGGCACGGGTGATGGCGGGAGCGCCCGGGGCCTTCTCCACGACGTGGCGACCGCCCAGCACCTTGACCGCCTCGGCGAAGGTGAGCCGCGGGAACCGGGCGTCGGCGGCCATGGCCTCCAGGTGCGCCAGCGACTCGGTGACCGAGCCCAGGGCCGCGGTCGCGGGCGCCGACGCCAGCAGGGCGCCGCACAGGCCCCGCAGGTAGTCCTCCACCAGGCGCAGCACGTCCTCGTAGCCGCCGACGATCTCCGCCTCGGAGTGGAAGAACTGGTTGAGGTGCGTGGAGTCCGGGTCCTCACCGCGGAACGTGGGCATGATGTAGTACGCGCCCGGCACGTCGTGGCGGAGCATGAACTCCAGCTGGAACTGCATGGAGTCGGCCAGGAAGGTGCGCTCGCCGAAGAGCTCGATGTCCACCGGCAGGCTGTCGCTGCCAAGTCCCATCGGGCTCGACACCGAGCTGACCGTGATCGGCATCAGCACGGGGATGATGTCGCGCCCGGCGTAGAAGTCGTTGGTGGCTTTGACAAGCACGCTGTTCACCGTGGTGACGGTGCGGTACCAGGGGCTGGAGAGCGCGGAGACGAAGTGCTTCTCCGGGTTGTCCCAGACGCGTGGTGGCAGAACGGTAGTCATCCGTGATTCCTTTTCGTCTCGGCGCAGGTCACGCCGGTTCGGCGAAGGGGTCGACGCCGTGCAGCGCGGTGAACATCGCCGCCCGCTCGGCCGACCCGACGAGATGGCTGAGCTGGTTCCCGTCCCAGACCGCGATGTCCGGCAAGGGAAACGCCCAGCTTTCGGCGAACACCGTGGTGTACGCGCCGACGTTGAGCACGCCCAGGCGCAGCCCTTCCCGGCCGTCCGGCAGCCGCGCGTCGCGGCACAGGACGGTGGGCGCGCACGTGCCGTCGCCGACGTCGTAGCGCGACCACGTGCCACCGCTCGGCCAGCGCAGCGGCACGGGGTGATAGGCCAGTTCGGGCAGGGGGATCAACACGTTGGAACCGAGGTCGGTGACGCGCCACCGCCGGTCCCCGTTTTGCTTCTCGCCGGTCACCGACGTCAGCCCCACGGCGGCGTCGGCGACGAGGAAGCGGCCCGGTTCGACGACCAGTTCGAACGGGTAGCCGATGGCGGCCAGTTCCTTGGCCGCCGCGTCGGCGAAGTCCGAGATGGCGAGGCCGCGCGCGGCCAGCAGGTAGCCGGTGTCGAAACCGCCACCGATGTCCACCGTCTCGAACCTGATGCCCCGCTCGGCGAGCACGGCGCGGGCCACGTCCGCCAGCCCGCGCACGGCAGCGGTGTACCGGTCGAGATCGTGGGCGTGGGTGAGCTGGTGGGCGTGCAGGGCGACGAGGTCGCAGTGCGTCGCCCGCTTCGCCTCGTCCACCAGGGCGAGGAACCCACCGCCCGCCCAGTCGCAGCCGAGCTTGGCCGACGAGCCCACGAACCGGTCACCGCCCACGTCCGGCGTGACCCGCAGTCCCAACCGGACCCGACGCCCCACCGCGCGCGCCGCGGCATCCACCCGGCGGAGGTCGCCGACGTTGTCGACCACCACCAACGCCCCCGCCTCGACGACCCCGCGCACGTGGTCGGGCCGCATGCCCACGCCGTTGGAGACGACGGCCTCGCCCGGGCAACCCGCGCGCCGCGCGATCGCCAGTTCCAGGCCGCTCATCACCTCCAGGCCCGCGCCCGCGTCGACCAGCGCCCGCACGACGGGCCGCACATAGCAGGCTTTGAGCGCATAGGCAATGTGGACGCGGTCGAAATGGCGTCGAAAAGCCGACCGCAATTCGCCGAAGCGAGAAAGGGCGTGGGGGACGGAATAGACGATCGACGGATTGTCATCGGCGAGGTGGTCATCCAGAACGGGACCACCGATGATGCTCAGCTCACCATCGCGGTAATGCAGCCAGGGGACGAATCGGCTGATGTCGTCCGGGCTCCGCAAAGGCAAACCGCGTAAATCGTCCTCGTCCGCCCACGACCGTTCATCAGGTGAACAGATGGATGCCATGACGAAGGTCAGACGTAGAGCAGCGGCTCTGCACCCGCCGGCAACACACGGTAGGCGAAGAACGTGTAGGACAGGTATTCCATGTTCTGGTTGAACGTCAGGAAAATGTCCAGCAGGCGCTCATTCAGGGCCTCCCGCGCCGAATCGTCCCAACCCACCGCGACGTGGTCGACCATCTGCGCGCAATACCGCTCGACTTCCTCGACCGTGCGCGCGCCCGCCTCCGCGTCGTGCAGCGCCCACGGCTGCAGGCGGGGCGAGTTGTAGAGCTCGCGCCAGTGGTCGCGGGTGTAACGGGGCACCGGCACGCCGATGAGTTCGGCGACCTTGTCCAGGAGTTGCTGAGGCGGCTCGGCGTGGTACCACAGCTCCGAGTTGGCGACCAGGCCATGCGGCTTGACCAGGCGCAACCACTCCGCGACCGCCCGAGGCTGGTCGATGACGAACGCGAGCGCGCCGCCGGAGAGCACCACGTCGAAGGACGCCGCGTCGAGCCCGGTGTCGCGCATGTCCCGGTGCTCATACCGGGCCAGGTGAGCCAGTCCCTCGGACTCGGAGCGCGCGTTCGCCGCCGCGGCCATGTCCGGGGAAATGTCGATACCGAGCACCTGACAGCCGGTGCGCCGAGCCAGTTCCCGGCTCAGGAAACCCGAATTGCAGCCGGCGTGCAGCACGTTTGTGTGCGGGCCGAGCCCAAGCTCGACGGCAAAGCGCCGAACCGTGTCCAGCCCACCCGGCGGCAGATTCGACTCCCGCATCGCGGCAAGCAGCCGAACATATGGCCAACCGCGAACTTCGTCGGCCGAAGGAACAGTCATTGCTCCAGTCTCCATACCCACCCTCGCAATATCGGTGACCTCGACGTCGCACACCGGCATCAAGGCACGAATTCCCACACGAAGTCCCAAAACGGAGAGATCACCACGCAGCCGCGAACAGGCCCGATCAAGGCCATCGCAACCCTTGCGGGTCCCCCAGGTTTGTTCTCTTACGTTTAGAGACAGGTTAGCCACGCGTCCATTGACCGTGTGCCAGATTGACAAAGTGTGAGTCGCGCCACAGCTACTCGTCCGTAGGTCGAGCGGGCCGAATCTCGTCGAGCGCGGTCACCCAGATGGGCCAGGACCACTCCTGACATCACGACGTTGTCGCGTGTCCACTTCGGTCAACCTGATCAACCCGCGGATGCTCGGTGTCGGGCCTGACCTACCTGCCACGCCAGGACGGCGGCGCCAGCGACCGCATCGGCAGGTACGAGGTCCGACCGAAGCGGGCGGGCGCGGCCCGTGGACCGCCGCGGCGAGCATCGGTGTGACCGAAACATGAGGGGAGGTATTCCTCGGACGCACACGCCGTCCGATTCAGGTGGACCTACGCCACCGATGTCTCCGCGGTCCAGCCGACCGACTGCGACCGTGCCAACGCCGTGCAGACCACGGTCGGCCGGAAGCGGGTTCCGCGTATAACAACGCGAGCACGGCCAACTTCCTCGTGGACATCGTGGGTGCCCTCTACCGGTACCCGTCGAGTGCGCTCGCGAGACCGTCGGCGGAGCCCGCGGGTGAACTGGCGGCTCCGAAGGCGATGCCGGAGAACCGTTTCCACCGCGCCTGACGCACCACGCGCGAAACGCCGCACACGCATCCTTGCGTGTGCGGCGTTTCGCATTCCCGCGGGAGACGGGAGACTAGGTGGGTTTCACCGCCTGGGCGGCCAGCCGGACGCTGATCCGCCGCGCCGCGGCCATGCTCGACCACGCGGCCAGTTCGATGAGGGTGGCGTCATCCGGTGCGGTGCGGCGGAAATCGTCGACGAGGGTTTCGTCGACCTGGTAGGAAGCGTGCGCGATGAGCAAGGCAAGGCGGCCTGCTGCCCGGTCGGCTTCCGGGAGCTCGACGACCGCCTCTTCCACCCACGCCCGGCTGATACCCGGCGCCTCACCATCCCACGTGGACAGTCGACTGTGGACGAGCGCGCGCACGCTCGACGGCACCGACCGATCCCCCGCCGCCTCGACCGCCGCATAGGCGCGGGCGAACGCGTCGGCGACGGATGGGTTGGCGAGTGCCCAGGACAGGTCCTCCGGCAGCGGCGCCGGGGGCAGCAAGTCCAGCGACGCACCGGGAAGCGCGCCGCCGTCCGATGGACGCAGGACCCCGCCGAGCACGTGCCGCGCCTTCGGCTTGGCCGATTCGGGCACGTGCGACGGGAACGGCGAGTCCCGCAAGAACACGTTGACCATGCGGTTGTAGTACTGGAACGCCACGGCGACGCCGATCAGCTCCGGGCCCTGCTCCGGCGGGAACGGCGGCGCGGCCGCGGCCGCGGCGGTCGCGGACGCCTGGGCCCACGCTTCGAGCTCCGAGCGGTCCGCCGCGTCGGCCAGCGCGGCCAGCGTCATGCCGTGCACGTCAGCGCAGTACGGGCACTCGTTGGCCACCGACACCCCGGTGGCCACCGCCTCCTTGCTCGCGCGGTCGGCGACCCCTTGGGCCAGCAGGGTTTCCCGCAGGATCATCCAGGACGCGGCCAGCACCTCCGGGGCCGCGGAGTGCAGCGCCACCGGCGGTGCGAGCATGCGGAAGTCCCGCTCCACCTGCCGGTACACCTCGGCGACCACCCCGTTTGCCTTGCGCGGGGCCACAACCTTGACATGGCGGGTGTCGCGGAGTGACCGCCGCACCGCCAGCCGGACCAACATGGCGACCATGGTTGCTCCTTGATCAGTCCGTCGTGTTCGCTCGGGCCACCACGGCGCCCACCACGAAGTCCGGGTATTTCTCGGCGATCACGTCGACGTCCGGAAGCACCGTCACGTCGTCGAGGCCCGCCGCCTCGAACGTGGCGCGCCATGCCGCGGGCGTCAGGAAGCCGTGCGTGGGCCGCTTCACCGGTTCGGTGATGACATCGGTGAAGCTGTCCAGGAAGTCGAAGATGATCTCGGCGTGGATGGGCCGGGCCAGCTTCGTCGGGCGGACGCACTCGGAGACGACGACCGCCCCGCCCGGCTTGAGCGCCTTGACCGCCTCGTTGATGACGAAGTCGAGGCTGGGCGCCACATGGAAGCAGTTGACGGAGTAGACCGCGTCGAAGGTGCCGGGCTCGACACCCTGGGCCTCCCACGACGTCGTCATGTCGAGCCGCGCGGTCTCCACGACCGTCGACGGTGACGCCGCCGCCTTCGCCACCGCGTCGCCGTGGCGGGCGAAGGTCTCGGCGACCTCGGTGAACCGGTAGCGCGTGACGTCCGCGCCGAGCTGGCGCAGCGCCCGGTCGGCGGCGCTGCCGCAGCCGCCGCCGATCTCGAGGATCTCGAACGGGCCGCCATCCTTCGGCACCAGCCGGGCGAGGGCCTCCGCGCCGATCTCGTTGTTGATGGCGTAGAGCAGGTTGTCGTTGGAGAAGTACTTCAGCCACAGCGGAAGCTGCTTCGGGGCGAAGAGGATCTCGTCGCCCGTCGCCTCGCCGCTGAAGTAGCGGTCCGCCTCGTCGACCAGCGTCCGCAGGATCTCGGCGGCCACCGCGGCGCCCGGCTCCCGCTCGGCGAGTTCGGCCGCGACGGTGTCGAAGTCCTCCACCGGCACCGCCCCGGGGAAGTACCGCCCGTCCTGTCGCTCCAGGATGCCGGTGTCCGAGAGCTTCTCGTAGAGGAACTTCAGCGGAACCGTGCGGCGCCACGGGATCGAGAGTTCCTTCTTCGCCTGCTGGACCGTGATGCCCGTCGACGCGGGAAGCGCGTCGATCGAGGTGAGGATGCGGTACGCGGTCGCGTCGACGAGGCGGGCGAAGATCTCGTTCGCCTCCAGGAACCGGAACGGGAACAGCTCCCGGACCCGCTCGTCGGCGATGGCGGCGCGCAGCTCCGCCAACCTCGCCGTCCTGGCTTCAGGATCGAGGTGACCGTGCGGGTTTTCCGCGAGGTTGCTCATCGTTTTCACCCAGCTTCGTGACGTAGTGGGGATTCAGGCCGCTGAACGGCCCGCGGCCGCGGTCCACTTGTGAACAGTCAGGGGGAGTCCGCCGCCTAGGCGCAGCGACATCATCGGCTCCGGCTTGACCTCGACGCCGGGCACCTTCTCCAGCCGCAGGTCGCGCATCAGCGTGGAGATGATGAAAGCGGACTCCATCATCCCGAGGTGGTTGCCGACACAGAACCGCGGACCCGCGCCGAACGGGATGTGCGCGTACCGCGGCCGGTTCGTCTTCACGTCCGGGTCGAACCGCTCGGGGTTGAAGCGGTCCGGCTCCGGCCAATACCTCGGGTGCCGGTGCAGGGTGTAGGGGCAGATGAGCACCTCCGACCCCGCGGGCACGTGGTAGCCGCCGACCTCGTCGTCGGCGAGCGCCCGCCGCGGCAGGATCCACACCGGCGGGTACAGCCGCATGGCCTCTTCGAGCACCATGTGCGTGTACCGCAACCGGGTCAGGTCCTCATACGCCGGGCGGCGGTCGCCGTAGACCGCCACCGCCTCCTCGTGCAGCCGCTGCCGGACGTCCGGGTGTTGGCTCACCAGGTTCAGCGTCCAGCCGACCGTGCTCGCCGTCGTCTCGTGCCCGGCGAGCAGCAGCGTCACCAGCTCGTCGCGCATCCGGCGGTCGGCGACCCGCTTGTCGGGTTCCTTGGCGGTGGAGGCGATGAGCCGGGTCAGGACGTCGTCGCCCGCCTCGATCGGGTTGCCCTTGCGTTGTGCCACCAGGGTTTCCACGATCCGCTCGAGATCGGCCCTGGCCGTGCGGAGCGCCCGCTGCCCCTTGAGCGGCAGCCACTGCGGGACCATGCCGAGGGTTTCCATCTCGAACATGGCCTGGTCCTGCACGGCCTCGAAGGAGTGCCCGATCGACTCGAACGCGCCGAGGTCGGCGTCGAGCAGGGTGCTGCCGAGCACGCCGAGGGTGAGCGCGGTGACCTCGTCGAGCACGTCCACCGGGCCGGAGCCCTGGTGGACCCGCAGCCGCTCCACCAGTTCGAGCGCCTCGTCGATGATCACGTCGGCCTGCCCGGCGATCCGCTTGTGCTGGAACACCGGCTGGATGGTGCGCCGCTGTTCCTTCCACAGCGCGCCCTCGCTGGTCAGCAGCCCGTCGCCCAACGCCCGCTTGGCCTCGGTGTAGCCGATGCCCTTGTGGTAGTTGGCCGCGTTGTCCGCGAGCACGTGCTTGGCGTGGTCGGGGTGGTTGAAGATGTAGAGCGTCTTCGGGCCGATCGCCACCCGGACCGCGTCGCCGTACTCGCGGACCGCCCCGCTCATCAGGCCGAGGCGGTCCGCGCGCAGCTGGCGCAGGATCCCCGGGGCCGCCCGGCGGGGCGGCCCCGGTGGTACTCGGCGGGTCGAGGCGGTCATGCCGCGGCCGGGTGGGCGGTCTGCCCACCGTCGTCGGGCACCGCGGCGATCGGCGGCTTGGCCGACTCGGCCTCGACCTTGGCCGCCTGCTCGGCCTCGAACTGCGCCTTCGCCTTGTTCACGAAGTGCAGGCCCCACAGGAACATCCCGCGGATCAGGCAGACGATCGCGGTGGCGAAGAACAGGCCGTACGCGACGTTGGCGACCATGAAGATCCCGTAGACCATCGCGACGCCGCCGCCGAACGCGAACTGCGCCCACGGCTTGGACGGCGTCGTGCCGGGGTCGGTCACCATGTAGTTGGTGTAGAGGATGAACGCGACACCGGTCATGACCGAGAGCGCGCCGACGATCGCCGTGTCGAACAGCAGCCCGCGGACGATGGCCTGCAGCGCGAAGACGCTGAGCCAACCGAAGATCAGCCACATGCGGCCGGTCAGCTTCGCGTTCAGCATCGTGCCGGTGATGATGATGACCGCGGGCAGAATCCAGCTGCCGATGTCGTTGAGGCCCTCGGTGAAGTGGTACGGCGGCGCGATGCTGCCCCAGGGGAACAGCACGAGCACCATCAGGATCCCGAAGTTGGACGGGTTCATGTAGTGGCGCAGCTTGCCGCGCACCGGGGCCCGCAGGATCCACTTGGTGGCCACCGCGAGGGTGACCGCGAAGATCATCACCCAGATCCGGTCGTTGACGTAGATCAGCATGTTCACGGCGATGCTGGTGATGTGCGCCGGGAACAGGAACTCGATCAGACCCTTGAGGCCGCCGCCGCGGTAGCGGGGATCGCGTCCCTCGACCCGGGCGCCGATCGCCTCGAACACCAGCTCGGTGGCGTAGCCGGTGGCGATCGCCACCAACGGCCAGATCCACGGCTGCTCGAACCCGAGGAAGATGTAGCCGACGATGTTGAACACGGAGATCGAGATGGCGAACCTGCGCAGCGCCTTGATGATCTTCGGGTCGTGCCGCGGCGGGCCGCCCGCGGGCGGTTTCCCGCCGGGCTTGGCTTCCTGGATGACCATGTCCCTGCTCACCTCTCCTCAGCGGTGTCACCAAGCACGAGCGCGTGCTTGCCCTGCTCGAGCCGGAGCACCTGCTCGTGCGCCTTGCCCTGGCGGTCGCGCCACTTCAGCTGCACCTCGACCGGGCCCTTCGCGTCGCCGAGGCCGATGTGCACCTCGCTGCTGCGCTTGCCGCCGTGGCCGCTGCCGCCGTCGACTCGCTGGATGTACTTCTTGCCGTCCGCCGTGGTCACCGTGACCTGGGCACCGGTGGCGGGCGAGCCGGGCGCGGGGGCGCTGCCGGCCGACGCGGCCTGCTCGTGGGTCAGCACCAGGTTCAGGTAGCCGCCCGGAGCGCGCGCCTCGTTGTGGTAGAAGATCGGCTCGCCGTACTGGCGGGCCACCGCGAAGTCGAGCAGTCCGTCGCCGTCGGCGTCACCGGTGGCGATGCCGCGGGTCGGGATCGGCACGGCCAGGCCCAGCTCGGGGGCCACGTCGGTGTAGCGGCCGTCGGGACCCTTGACGAAGAAGCGCAGCGTCTCGCTGCCGGCGATGTCGTCGCCCGCGTTGGCGTTGGGCCAGAAGGCCGGGTTCGCCACCAGGGAGTCGTTGGCCATGGCCAGTTCCTGCAGCTGCGGCCAGCGGTTCGTCGAGCCCTTGATGAAGCCGTTGGTCTGGGCGATCTGCTGCTCACCGGTGTTGGCGAAGTCGGCGAGCTTGACGTCCCACGACCAACCCGCCCACGCGGTGCCGTCCCCGCCGCTGACATCGCGGAACGGCGCCTCTCCGTCCTGGAGCTTGGCCCGCAGGTCGGCCTGGTTCGCCGCGGTGTTGACGAAGTGGAAGTTGCTCTCCACGATGCCCCAGCCGACGGTCAGGTTGGAGACGAACGCGTCGTAGAGGCCGTCGTGGTTGGTGTCGCCGAAGTCGACGCCCATGCCCTTGAACGAGTCCTCACCGATCCGCTTCGACTTCGGGGTGCCCGGCGTGCGGGTCGTCTCCACGTTGGCGAAGCTCACCTTGTCCGGCGTGGACTTGTTGTACAGCAACCGGTCCTGGCCGAAGTCGTTGGCGATGTAGAGCTCCGGCAGCAGGTCGCCGTCGAGGTCGTTGGCGCTGACCCCCAGCGTCCAGCCGTTCCTGGCCTCCTCGGGGAGCGCGTCGGCCGGAACCGCCCCGAAGGTGGCCGTGGGGTCCTGTCCCGCGGTGGCGCCCTTGCACAGCAGGATGTGCTTCTCGCCGCCGTTCTGGGCGTGCGACAGGGAGTGGTTCATCGTCACTCCCCCGTCCTTGCTCGGGTCGATGATCGGCCCGTCGGGGAAGTAGTTGCCGATGAAGATGTCGTCGTGGCCGTCACCGTTGAGGTCGGCGACGGTCGCCGCGTTGGAGTTCCACTGTGGACCGTCGTACTCGCCGTTGGGACCGGCGTTGTCGCCGGGGACCGCCTCGGTCGGCTTGAACGCGTCGGCCGAAAGCGTGCCGTGGCTCGCCTTCTGCAGGTGGATGACCGGGGTGCGGCCCCACATGTAGATCAGCAGGTCCATCCGGCCGTCCTCGTTGAGGTCGGCGGGCACACAGCCCATCGGCGCCATCACGTCGTTGACCGGTAGCGGCGCCGCGTCGAGCTCGAAGGGCTGGTACCGCTTCTCGCCCTTGCCCGGCGTCGGGGTCACGATCACCTGGTCGGTGCGCGGGTCGACGAGGCACAGGTCGTTCGGCAGGCCGTCGCCGTCGAGGTCGTTCATCGCGACCGCCGCGCCGACCGAGGACATCCAGGCGTCGATGTGCTTGTACGCCTTGTTGACCTTCCTGATCGACTGCTGCTTGTCCGATGTGGGCAGCGCCGGTGTGTGGCCGGCGAACGCGTAGTCGCTCGCCAGGTCGCTCTTCGTCTCTGCCGAACTCTGCGGCAGGGTCACCGCGAAGAAGAAGCCGACGACGACCACGAGCGCGATGACACCGGTCAGCTGCCTGCGCAGCATGCCAAGTATCGCGGTCATGTGTTGACACCTCCAAGGGAAACGAATTCGTTGGCAAGGCGCTGTCGCCAGACCTCATAAGCGGGCGCGTCGCCGTCGACCGGCAGCGTCGGGCGCAGTGCCGTCGTCACCCGGGCCACCTCTTCCGGCGTCGCGTCCCAGAACAGCTTTGTGGCCCGCGCCGAGTGCTCGGGGACGATGCCCGCGCGCACGCGGGCGTCCGCGGCGAACGCGCTGCCCTGCGCCAGGTTGGCGCGGAACTGGCCCGCGCGGCGCAAGACGGTGCGCAGTTCCTCGTCGTCGACACCACCGGCGTAGGTGGCGGCGAGACCGACGCCCGCCCACAGGTCCGCGCGCCGCGACTCGGGGAACGCGTCGACCTTGTCGGCCACGAGGGTCGGGTCGATGCCGCCGATGAACCACAGCGCGCGTCCGATGCCCTGGTCGATGGCGTTGTTCGCGTGGGCGCCGTATTTGCCCGCGGGCCAAGGGAACTTGGGGTCCTGGTACTGGCCGTCGACGTAGCGCGCGGTCTGGAAGTAGGCCTGGTGGAAGCCGTAGCCGTCGAGCACCAGGGGCACCAGCATCGGGTCGAGGCTCGCGGGCTTCGGCCAGCGGAACCGCGGGATGCGGGCCATCGCCCAGCCGATCCCGACGTAGACCAGGTACCGGTACGCCTCGCCGCGCTCGGTCTCCAGGAACCGGTCGACGTTGTCCGAGCGGCCGAACGGGAGGCCGTCCAACACGGCCAGTCCCATGCCCGCGCCCTCGTAGGCGAACCCTCGCAACCAGTCCGGCAGCTGCTCCAGCGGCTCCACGGCGTCCGCGGGAGTACGGGCCTCCATCGCGTAGGCGTAGCCTTCGAGAAACATCTTCCCGACGGTCTCAAGTCGATCCTGAGCCTCGGGGGATTTCTTGTGGAAGCCGCGTTTGTCGAGAGTCGTCTCGACCACGTCAGGCGTCATGAGGCGACGTCGCAGCGCTCGCCATGAACCGGTCACGTCAGTCCCCTAAACGTCGTCCAAACGGCGTCTTTGTTGCACGAATTAATGGTCACACGGCATTGCGATAAGCACGTCTTCACGCTTGCTGGGCGTCGCGTCGGCGCGGCTTGCGAGCCGGTCGACCATTCCGGCCGACCGCGGAAATCGTGGCCGCGGCGAAATGCGCACGAATTCGACTGCGCCACTGCTCGTAAAGTGGCACGGTGTCCCCGGTGTCGCCGGGCTCGGACTCGGTGCGGTCGGCGATCGCCACCGCGTCCGCCACCGAGACGCCCGCCAGGTGCTCGGCGGCCAGCGCCGAGTGCTCCGGCACGTGTCCGGCGAACTCCCGCGCCTTGATCGCGAAGACCACGCCGACGCCGAGCTGCGGCCGGTGCTCGCCCGCCAGCTCGCGCAGCCGCGCCAGGCCCTCGGCCGAGCAGCCGCCCGCGAACGTCGCGGCCAGCCCGACGCCGCTCCACAGGTCCGCCCGGCGCTCCTCGGCGAACCGGTCGACGGCGGCGGCGACGGCCGCCGGGTCGGCGCCGTTGATGAACCACAGCGCCCGCCCGATGCCCTGGTCCACCGCGCGCGGGAAGTACTCGGGCGAGCCCTCCCACGGGTAGGTCGGCGGCACCCGCTGCTCGTCGACGTAGCGGCTGGTGTGGAAGTAGGCGAGGTCGAAGCCGTAGCCGTCGACGGCCAGCCAGCTCATGGTCGGGTAGTACGGCGAGCCGGTCAGGTCCGGGATGATCTTGCGCCAGAGCGGGCGCGGCAGCCGCGCCATCGCGAACCCGATGCCGATGTAGGTGAGCAGCACGTGCGGCGCGCCCGGCCCGAGCAGCAGCTCGCGGGTGCGCTTGCCGCTGCCGCCCGCCATCGCGTCGCGGATGGCGAACGCCATCGCCGCGCCCTCGTAGGCGAACCCGCGCTGCTCGGGCTCGACGAGTTCGAGCCGACGCTCGACGTCCCACAGGTCGCGGCCCGCGATCCCCCACTCGAACCCGCACACCACCGCCTGTGGGATGGCTTCGAGCCGCTCGGTCGCGGGAACGCCCGCGCCGGGGAACCCGCGCTCGGCGAACGTGACGGCGGACAGTTTGGGCGCCAGTGCGTACTGGCGCAGCGAACCGAGAAATGATGGCATCGATTCCTCCGGAGCTGGTGGCATTCTTAGAGTCGGTCCGCAAATCGCCTCAGCGCATCTCCATCGGTGCGATGTCACCGGACCCCGGCCCTATTGGAGCACTATCGGAGCGGCCCCACGGCACAGAGGGAGATGGCACGGCCCACCCCCCTGTTGCACCCTTGACTAGGAAAATAGGAACCGTTTCGAGGACTTTCGTCGAACGCGGCTTCGACGCCGCGCCGAATGGCCCATGCCTAGAGGCGCGCCGATTCGAAACGAATGGTCGTCGAGGAATGGGCGGTACAGGTTGAGCTCCGAGCGAATTGCTATCGTCGGCATCGGACTTCGTTATCCCGACGCCGCTAGCACCGAGGATCTTTGGCAGAACGTCCTATCCGGACGTCGAGCGTTCCGCAGGCTGCCCGACGGGCGGATGAACCAGGCGGACTACTACTCGCCGGATCAGAACGCGCCGGACCGGTTCTACGCCAAGAAGGCGGCCGTGCTGCGCGACTTCGAGTTCGACCGGCTGAAGTACAAGGTCGCGGGCAGCACCTTCCGGTCGACCGACATGACGCACTGGCTGGCGCTGGACGTCGCCGCGACGGCACTGGCCGACGCGGGCTTCCCCGAGGCCGCCGGTCTGCCCAAGCAGGCCACCGGTGTCGTGTTCGGCAACAGCCTCACCGGCGAGTTCGCCCGCGCCAACCTGATGCGGCTGCGCTGGCCGTACGTGCGGCGCACCCTGGCCGCCGCGTTGGAGGCCAAGGGCTGGGACGCCGACGAGACCGGCGCCTTCCTGCGCGACCTCGAACCGGTCTACAAGGCGCCATTCCCGCCGATCGATGAGGACACGCTCGCGGGCGGGCTCGCCAACACCATCGCGGGCCGCATCTGCAACTACTTCGACCTCGGCGGCGGCGGCTACACCGTCGACGGCGCCTGCTCCTCCTCGCTCATCTCCATCGCCACCGCCGCCAACGCGCTGGCCAACGGGGACCTCGACGTCTGCCTCGCGGGCGGCGTCGACCTGTCCATCGACCCGTTCGAGGTCATCGGCTTCGCCAAGACCGGCGCGCTGGCCACCGGCGAGATGAAGATCTACGACAAGGACTCCAACGGTTTCTGGCCCGGCGAGGGCTCCGGCGTCGTCGTGCTGATGCGCGAGGAAGACGCCATCGCCCGCGACTTGCGGATCTACGCGTCGATCACCGGCTGGGGCATGTCGTCGGACGGCAAGGGCGGCATCACCCGCCCGGAGGCGGCGGGCCACCGGCTCGCCATCAGCCGCGCCTACGACCGCGCCGGGTACGGCCCGGAGACCGTCGCCTACTTCGAGGGCCACGGCACCGGCACCGCGCTCGGCGACGCGACCGAGCTCGAGGCGATCGGCTCGGCCCGGCGCAACTCCGACCCAGAGGCCCGCCCGGCGGCGATCAGCTCGATCAAGGGCAACTTCGGCCACACCAAGGCCGCCGCGGGTGTCGGCGGGCTGATCAAGGCGGCGCTGGCGGTGCACCACCAGGTCATCCCGCCCGCCACCGGCCACTACGACGCGCACCCGAAGCTCACCGGCGACGACCCGGCGCTCTACGTGCCGCGCGAAGCCGAGCTGTGGCCGACCGACCAGCCGATCCGAGCCGGCGTCTCGGCCATGGGCTTCGGCGGCATGAACACGCACATCGCGCTGCAGCAGGCGCCGGGCACCACCCGGCGCGCCGAGCTGCCCAGCGACACCGCGGCGCTGACCGCGAGCAGGCAGGACGCCGAGCTGCTGCTGCTCGACGCCGCCGACCACGCCGGGCTGCGCGAGCAGCTCGCCGGCCTGGCCGAACTGGTGCCCGCGATCTCGTTCGCCGAGGTCGCCGACCTGGCCGCCACGCTGGCCGGGCAGCTCTCCGGCGGGCGGGTGCGGGCCGCGATCGTGACGACCGGCCCGGACGACGCCGCCGCCAAGATCGACCGGCTGCTCGCCGCGCTCGACGAGGACGAGCCGAAGAGCCTGTTCGGCGCCGACGGCGTGTACCTCGACCACCGGCAGAACGCGCCGAAGATCGCCTACCTGTTCCCCGGACAGGGTTCCGGGCAGGGCGCGGTCGGCGCGATCCGCCGCCGCTTCGCCGAGGCCGAAGCCGTGTTCACCGCCGCGGGCGTGCCCACCGGTGGCGACCAGGTCGCCACCGAGGTGGCGCAGCCGCGCATCGTCGCCGGGTCCGTCGCGGCCCTGCGGGTGCTGCGGTCGCTGGGCGTCGACGCCGATGTCGCGGTCGGGCACAGCCTCGGCGAGCTGAGCGCGCTGGCCTGGGCGGGCGCCATCGGCGACGACGACGTGCTGGCACTGGCCAAGGCGCGCGGCGCGGTCATGGCCAACGCCAGCCAGGGCGGCGGCGCGATGGCGAGTCTCGCCACCACGCCGAGCCGGGCCGAGCAGCTCTTCGAGGACTCCCCGGTGGTGATCGCCGGATACAACGGGCCCAAGCAGACCGTCATCGCGGGCGACGCCGCCGCGGTGGACCGAGTCGTCGAGCGGGCGCGGTCGGCGGGCATCACCGCGAACCGGATCAACGTCTCGCACGCCTTCCACTCGCCGCTGGTGCAGCCCGCCTCCGACGCGATGACCGAGAAGCTCGCCGAGTTCACCTTCACCAGGCCGACGCGCGACCTGGTGTCCACGGTGACCGGTGACCTGCTCGACCCCGACACCGACCTGCGGGTGCTGCTGCGCGACCAGGTCGTGTTCCCGGTCCGCTTCCACGAGGCGGCCGCGAAGGCCGCCGCGGGCGCCGACCTCGCGGTCGAAATCGGTCCCGGCCGGGTGCTGGCGGGGCTGCTGCGCGACATCGCGCAGGACACGCCGGTGCTGTCGGTCGACACCGACAGCCAGTCGCTGAGCTCGCTGCTGTCCATCGTCGGGGCCGCGTTCGCACTCGGCGCCGAGGTGAACACCCAGGCGCTGTTCGCCGACCGGGTCGTGCGGCCGCTGCCGCTCGACGTCGAGTTCTCCTTCCTGGAGAGCCCGTGTGAGGCCGCCCCCGACCTCTCCGCCGGGTTGGCCCAGCTCGCCGCGGCGATCACCGTCGACGCGTCCGGGTCCGCTGCCGAGTCGGCCGGGAACACCGGTTCCGGCGAGGACGGCCCGTCCACGCTCGACCTGCTCCGCACGCTCGCCGCGGAACGCGTCGAACTCCCGCTGGAGACCGTGACCGCGGGCACCCACCCGCTCGACGACCTGCACCTGAGCTCGATCACCGTGGGGCAGATCGTCAACGACGTCACCCGCCAGCTCGGGCTGCCGACGCTGGAGGCGACGACCAACTTCGCCACCGTGACGCTGGGCGAGCTCGCCGAGCTGATCGACGGGCTGGCCGACTCCGCCCAAGGCGGGGACGCCGGCGGCAGCTCCGAGGTCGGCGGTGTCGGCCAGTGGGTGCGGCCGTTCTCGGTGGACTACCAGCCCGCCCGGGAACCGAGGGTCAAGGCTGGCACCGGCCCGGTGGGCACCTGGCAGATGTTCGCGCCGTCGGGCCACCCGCTGGCCGAGCGGCTGCGGGTCGCGCTCGCCGAGGCGGGCATCGGCGACGGTGTGCTGCTGTGCCTGCCCGACAGCGGCGAGCAGCACGTCGACCTGATCCTCAAGGCGGGCCAGGCGGCGGTCGAGTCGCCCGCCGACACCCGGTTCGTCGTGGTGCAGAACAAGTTCGGGGCCTCGGGCCTGGCCAGGACCGCGTTCCTGGAGGCGAACGGCGTGCCGACCACGATCGTCTCGCTGCCCGACCTCGCGCCGTCGACCGCGGCGGACGTGGACGAGGCGGTGCGCCGCGTGATCCTCGAAGCCACCGCCACCAAGGCGTTCAGCGAGGTCCGCTACACCGCCGAGGGGCAGCGGACGGCTCCGCTGCTGCACGTGCTGCAGCCGCCGGTCGAGGCGGGCACCGGCACCCCGCTCGACGGCTCCGACGTGCTGCTGGTCACCGGCGGCGCGAAGGGCATCACCGCGGAGTGTGCGCTGGCCATGGCCAAGGACTCCGGCGCCAAGCTCGCCCTGATCGGCCGCGACGACGTGGCCCAGGACGAGGAGATCTCGACCAACATCGCCCGGATGACCGCGGCGGGCATCGACGTGCAGTACGAGCGGGCCGACGTCACCGACGCCGCCCAGATCGCCCGGGCCGTGGCCGCCTTCGAGGCCAACCTGGGCCCGGTCACCGGTGTGCTGCACGGCGCGGGCCGAAACGAGCCGTCCGCGCTGGCGGGCCTGACCGAGGAGCGGTTCCAGCAGACGATCGCGGTCAAGATCGCCGGTCTGCGCGCCGTGCTCGACGCGGTGGGCGAGAACAACATCAAGCTGCTGATGACCTTCGGCAGCATCATCGGCCGCGCCGGGCTGCGCGGCGAGGCGCACTACTCGACCGCGAACGACTGGATGTCCGAGCTGACCGCCGACTTCCAGCTGGCGCACCCGAACGCGCGGGCGCTGGCGATGGAGTGGTCGGTCTGGTCGGGCGCCGGGATGGGCGAGCGGCTCGGTGTGGTCGAGGCACTGGTGCGCGACGGCATCACCCCGATCTCCGTCGAGGACGGCCTGAAGGTGCTGCGCCAGGTGCTGGCCGACCCGTCGGCCGGTCCGCTGGTGACGATCACCGGCCGGATGGGCGGGCTGCCGACGCTGCCCCTGGACATGAGCCAGGAGCTGCCGCTGGCGCGCTTCGTCGACCGGGTGATGGTCCACTACCCGGAGGTCGAGCTGGTCACCGAGGTGGAGCTGTCCGCGGGCAGCGACCCGTACCTGTCCGACCACGAGCTGGACGGCGACCTGCTGTTCCCCGCCGTGGTGGGCATGGAGGCGATGACCCAGGTCGCCACGGCCGTGCTCGGCCGGACCGGCGCGCCGATGTTCTCCGACGTCGAGTTCCTCCGGCCGATCGTGGTCCGGCCGGGCACTGCGACGACCGTCCGGCTGGCCGCGCTGGTCCGCGACGAGGAGACGGTGTCGGTGGCCATCCGGGCCGAGGACACCGGGTTCAGCGCCGACCACTTCCGGGCGACGCTGCGGCTGCCGCAGCCGGCCCTGCCCGACGACGGCCCGTCGCGGGAGGCCATGGCGCTGCCGCCGGTGCCGGTCGACCCGATCACCGAGCTCTACGGCGGGGTCATGTTCCAGGGCAAGCGGTTCCAGCGGCTCTCCGGCTACCGCCGGGCGAGTGCGCGGCACGCGGTGGCGGAGCTGTCCACCGCCTCGCCCGCGCCGTGGTTCGCCGCTTACCTGCCGCAGGACCGGGTGCTCGCCGACCCGGGCACCCGCGACGCGGTGATGCACTCGCTGCAGTGCTGCGTGCCCGACGCGACCCTGCTGCCGCAGGGGGTCGAGAAGCTGTACCTGTCGTCTCCCGAGGACCAGGACGTCGACTTCGTCGTCATGGACGCCAGGGAGCGGTCGCAGGACGGTGACAGCTACGTCTACGACATCGACGTGCTCTCCCCGTCCGGCAAGGTGGTCGAGCGCTGGGAAGGCCTGACGCTGCGGGCGGTCCGCAAGAAGGACAGCTCCGGACCGTGGGTGCCGTCCATGCTCGGGTCCTATGTGGAGCGTTCGCTGGAGCGGGTCCTCGGTGGCAGCCGCGCGGTCGTGGTCGAGCCGGACCCGATCGGCGACGGTCCTTCCGACCGCAGGGCGCAGACCCAACTCGCCGCAAGCCGTTCCGTCGGCGGGCCGGTGACGGTGCGGTACCGGCCCGACGGCAAGCCGGAACTGGACGGCGCCGCGATCACGGCCGCGCACGGGGCGGGCCTGAGCCTCGTGGTGACCGGGTCGGGCCGACTGGGCTGCGACGTCGAGGCGGTGGTGGAGCGCACGGAGCAGGACTGGGCCGGGCTGCTCGGCGACGGCCTCAGCCGGGTCCGCGACCTGGTGATGACCGAGGCAGGCGAGGACGCCGACGTGGCGAGCACTCGGGTGTGGACGGCGCTGGAGTGCCTGCGCAAGACCGGCACGACGACGCGGGACCTCACCGTCGACCGGGTCGAGTCCGATGGCTGGATCGTGCTCGCCGCGGGCGACGCGAAGATCGCGACCTGGGTGACCACGGTCAACGACCTGCCCACCCCGGTGGCGTTCGCGGTCCTATCCGGAGAGGAGTGACGGGAAGCCATGGCTGGGTACTACGAGCTCAGGCATCGAGTCGGCTTCGAGGAGACGAACTTCGTCGGCAACGTGTACTACGTCAACTATCTTCGTTGGCAGGGACACTGCCGGGAGAACTTCCTCACCGAGGAGGCGCCCGGTGTGCTGGCCGAGATCATGGACGACGACCTGAAGTTGTTCACCCTCATGGCTGAGGCCGAGTTCTTCGCCGAGATCACCGCGTTCGACGAGCTGTCGGTGCGGATGCGGCTCGACGAGCTCACCCAGACCCAGATCCTGTTCAGCTTCGACTACGTCCACCTCAAGGACGGCAAGGAAAGCCTCGTGGCCAAGGGCAAGCAGCGGATCGCGTGCATGCGCGGCCCGAACAACGACACGGTGCCCACCCGGGTACCTGCCGAACTGCGCGAGGCCCTGGCCCCGTACGCCGTCGCCCAACCCCAACGCAAACCCACCCCCGCCTAACCCCCACCGAAAGGCGCGTTCGGGCCCCGCCCGAACGCGCCTTTCGCCATGCCCACCCCACACCGCGAGTCGCCCCTCCAGGCAAACAAGTCGCCCCTTCCAGCAAACGAGTTCCCCCTTCCTGCAAGCGAGTTCCCCCTCCAGGCAAACGAGTTCCCCCGTCACGCAAGCGAATCGCCCCTGCAACCAAGCGAGTCGCCCCGCTCGGGCTCGTGAATGTCGAATTCACTTGCCGGGCGGGGCGACTCGTTTGCCTGGAGGGGCGACTCGCGATGTGGGGGTTAGGCGGCTAGGGGGGTGGGGTGGGCTTGGGGGTGGAACAGGTGGGTGAACCAGGTGAGGAGTTCGGGTGGGCCGGTGAGGGTGAGCGGGGACTGCAGGGTGGGGCCCGCGGCGATCACGGCGTCGGCGTCGGAGGTCGGGCCCGGGTACAGGGCCAGGTCGCCGTGGTCGATGTGGGCGTGCACGACGACGCCCGCGGCGTGCACCTCGAAGCACACCTGGACGTCGAGTGCGTCGGCCTGGAAGGCCGATCGCAGCATCGCCATCACCGAGTCCTCGGTCATGAAGTCCTCCGGACCGGCATCAGATCGAGGAGCGCTGCGGCGCGTCCTGGTACGGCAGCGCGAACATCGAGGCGAACGTGTGCAGCGCGTCCGGGTCGCCGCTCAGCTTGACGGTGCCGGTGGCGATCGCGTCGTCGACGGTCATCTCCCGGGTCAGCACGTCCTTGAAGGTGGGACCGGGTTCGATCTTCGGCGCGCCGAGCAGCGGGCCGCGGCCCACCTCGAGCTGCCCGTCCTCGATGACGATGTGGATGACCACCTCGCCGAAGTGCAGCTGGAACCGGGCGGACCGGCCCGCCGCCGCCTCGGGGAGGAACGTCGTCCGCATCGACACCATCATCGAGTCCTCGGTGACGATGTCCTCGGGGCGGGGCGCGGTCAGCATCGCCGAGCCCCAGCGGCCGAACGACAGCAGGATCTCCTCCAGCCCGCGCCCGTACTCGGTCAGCTGGTACTGGTCGGCGCCTTCCCCGTCGGTGGTCTCGGACCGCTCGATGATGCCGACGAAGGCCATCTCCTTGATCCGCATGGCCAGCAGGTTCATCGGCACGCCGGGCAGTCCCTCGTGCAGTTCCGCGGTGGACTTGGGGTTCACGAGAAGGTCGCGGACCACCAGCATCCCCCACCGCTCGCCCACCGCCTCGATGGCGCGGGCCAGGCCGCAGTACTGCCCGTAAGACGCCCGGGAGACGCCCTGGAGCGCCGACACCACCGAGTCGAGCCCGCCCGGATCCGACGTGCTCGTGCTGAGCGAGAAACTGTCACCGGTGATCGTCAGACCATCCTCGTCCATGACCACTTTCCAGGCGGACTCGGTCATCGTCAGCGTCCAATCTCCTCAGCCGTACCGGGCGTTCTACCAGGCAGTGACGCCACACCAGGGCGGGGTCGCGCCTCTGGGGTCCATGGTCCGGCTGATGGGGACCGAGACGCATCTCCGGGTATGCGCAGCGGATCGCACGCCGCCGGTTCCCGACTGATCTCGCCGATCTGGGCTAAGGGGTCGACTCTCCCACTAGCCTCGGGGGGCGGACCGCCAACCGAGCACGGACTGGGAGTGATCGTCATGGTGCGACATGAGGGCCACCCGGACGACAGCGGGCACGAGGGCCAGCCGACCTGCCGCAGCAGGCGGCACGAGCCCGGCATGGCCCCCCAGCTCGCCGCTGGGCTGGGCATCTGCCCGTCCTGCCGGGATCTCACCGAGAAGACGCTGATCGAGCTCCCGGCGCTGTTCGAGCTGTGCGCCGACGCCATCGAGCCGCGGCCGAACGAGACGCCGGAGCGGGTCGGCGGGCACCGGCCGAGCGGCGTCGTGCGGGACGCGGGAGTCTCGGTGCGGTCGGACATTCTGGGCGTGCTGGCGGCCTGGAGCGGCGTGGTGACCGTCGAGCGGGGCGTGGCGGGCCCGGACGAGCTCGCGATCCGCAAGCTGGTGGGCTTCCTGGCCATCCACGTGCACTGGCTGTGCAGCCACCCGAGAGCGGCCGACTTCGCCGACGAGGTGACCGGCCTCGCCGACTCCGTGAACGAGGCGATGCGGCCCGACGCGGGGTTCCGGGTGGCCGAGGGAGCCTGCCCGCATCCCGGCTGCGACCAGACCGTCTACGCCGAGGCACAGCGGGAGGGCGCCGAGCCCTACGAGGTCAGCTGCGGGGCCGGGCACGTGTGGGCCCCCCGGCACTGGCTGGCCCTGCGCGCCGAGCAGAACGGACCCGGCGGCGGCCCGTCACCGTCCGCCGAGGGCGCCGAATAACGTTCGAGACCGACAAGGAATCGCCCACCCGGCGGTCCAACGCCGGGTGGGCGATTGAATGTCGAACTCATTCGCCTGGAGGGGCGACTCATTCGCCTGGAGGGGCGACTCGTTTGCCTGGAGGGGCGACTCGCGGGGTCTCGGTCAGGCGGCGGGGCGGGCCACGCTGGTGGAGATCGACTTGGGCAGCGGGGCGCCGTAGGTGACGTCGACGCCGCGTTCCCGCGCCGCCTTGACGATGCCCGGGATCGCCCGCTCGGCGAGCGCGGCGATGGTGAGCGCGGGGTTGACGGTGATCCCGCAGGGCACCGCCGAGCCGTCGGTCACGAAGATGCCGGGGTGCCCGCGCAGCTCGTGCCGGTCGTCCAGCGCCGAGGTGGCCGGGTCGTCACCGATGCGGCACGAGGAAAGCGGGTGCACCGTGTACGCGCCGACCACGTCGTTGGTCCACGGCATGACCTTGGCCAGCCCGTCCTTCTCCAGGATCTCCTTGACCTTGGCGTCGGCCAGTTCCCACCCGCGCCGCGTGTTGGGCGTCGGGTCGTAGCTCAGCGGTCCGCGGGCCAGCATCTGCTGGGAGATGCGGTAGGCGTTGCCGGTCGGCGGCGGCGGGCCGAACACGCCCTCGTTGTCGTCCTCGGTCATCAGGAAGATCGTGAGCCACGACTTCCACTGCTTGAGGATCTCCTTCTTCTCCTTGCCGAACCAGCTGGGGCCGGTAGCGCCCGGCGCCTGGGCCAAGATGGTGCCGAGCCCCGGCGGGAAGTAGAGCTGCTCCATCGAGAAGCGCTCGTACTCGGGCAGCGCGGAGTCGACGAAGTCCCAGCACGCCACGACCGGGCCCTTGCCGATCTGGTTGGCCTCGTACGCCTTTCCGTTGGGGCGCTGCAGACCGAGCACCTCGGCGACGCGCTCCTCGTTGATGATCGCGGTGTTGAGCCGCTCGCCGTTGCCGGAGAAGTAGCGCCCGACGGCGTGCGGCATCGCGCCGAGGGTGTCCTCGGAACGCTGCAGGATCGGCGGCGTCGCGCCCGCGCCCGCGGCCAGGATGACGATCTTGGCTTCGATCTGGCCGGAGCCGGTCGTGATCCGGTAGTCCTCTTCGTCGATGTGGTTGTAGTGCACGCGGTAGCCGCCGTCTTCGGTGCGCGAGAGCTTCTGGACCTCGTGCAGCGGACGGATCTCGGCGCCGTGCTCCATCGCGGCGGGAAGGTAGTTCATCAGCAGCGACTTCTTGGCGTCGAAGCGGCAGCCCGCCATCATCCAGTTGCAGTTGGTGCACTTCTTCGCGTCGACGCCGACCGGCACCGGGTTGGCGGTGTGTCCACTGTGGTCACACGCCGCCGCCCACAGGCCGCCCGCGTACGTGACGTCGTTCCAGTCCTGCTGGGTCACCGGCAGCACTTCCGACACCCGGTCGTACCACGGGTCGAGGGTCTTGCGGCTGATCGACGCCGGCCACATCCGGCGGCCGATCGAGCCGTGCCGCTCGAAGACGTACTTCGGCGCGCGGGGCAGGGCGGCGAAGTACACCACCGAGCCGCCGCCGACGCAGTTGCCGCCGAGCACGCTCATCCCGTCGCCCGCGACGAAGTCGAAGACCTTGGTGTAGGAGGAACCCAGGAGGTAGTCGTGGTCGAAGTCCTTGCCGGACAACCAGGGGCCGCGCTCGAGCACGGTGACCTTGGCGCCGCCCGCGGCGAGGTGGTAGGCGGCGATCGACCCGCCGAACCCGCTGCCGACGATCAGGACGTCGGTCTTCTCGATCGCGGTCATTCAGGGCTCCCGGATTCGGTCGTGTTCGGGTGACGCTTGGCCAGTTCCCGGCCGTAGCTGAAGTCGGCGAACCGCCACAGGCCGTCGGCCTCCGGTTCGGCGAACCCCATGGCGAGCAGGCCGGGGTGGCCCTCGGCGATCGCCTCCGCGGTGTGGCGGTGCGCGGCGCTGTCGTAGGCCATGTTGGAGAACATGGTGAGCAGCACCCAGCCGTCGCGCTCCGGGTTGCCCCACGCGGTCAGCTCAAGGACCAGCGCGGCGCGGTGGTCGTAGTCGAGCGCGACGAACGCGGGCAGCTCGGGGTCGAGGGTCAGCCCCACGCGCTCGGCGTAGTCGGCCGCGCGCTGGTTCAGCATCCCCGACAGCGGCACCAGGCCCGCGGTGACGCCGGTCGCGGGGTCGCCGAGCAGTTCCATCGCTCCCGCCTCGACCGCGCCCGGGTCGTCGCACACGCCCGCGATCGCGTGGTCGGTCGGGAAACGCTTGGCGCCGGGGACGATCGTGTCCGCGAATGCCTCGAGCGTCATCGTCTGAACGTCGTCCAACATGTCCGGGGTCGCCACCGAGCCTCCAAGCGCATCGCCGAAATGGGCGGTCGAACCATCGAGCCAATTGTTCACAGCTTTGCGACGGGTCGACATCTCCGCCGTTGCTTCGTTCGAAAACCCTTACCGCACAACAGTTTTACGGTTCAGAACTGTGGCGATCAAGACACCGTGGAACGCGCCGTCACGCCCGCCGCACGGTCGGAGAGGTGACCGCCGCGGTGCAGCCAGCGCACGGTGTCGGCGAACGTCTCGGCCACCGGCCGAGCCGCGATCCCGTTGGTGGCAGCATGTTCGTCGATCCGCACCGCGCAGGCGCACGTGTAGATCGCGCCGTACTCGGCCGGGATGTGCCATGGACACACGCGCTGCGCCAGGGTGGCGAGCAGGCCGACCGGCAGCATGGCGCGGGCGGGAAGATAGACCGTCGGCAGCGCCCGCCCGGTGACCGCGCGCAGCGTCCGCACGTACTCCCGAGTGCTCAGGTAGTGCCCGGGGCCGAAGTATCGGTTCGCCGCCAGGTCCGCCGGGCCGAGCAGGGCCGCGTGCAGCGCCGCGGTGTCGCGCACGTCGCCGACCGGCAGTCCGCCCAGCGGCCACATCGGCATCCGGCCACGCAAAGTGTTGCGCAGCCGGGTGGCCTGGTCCCCCAGCTTCGGGTCGTGCGGGCCGAGCAGGGCGGGCGGGTAGGTGATCACCACCGGCGCCCCCGCGGCCTGCTGCCCGCGGGCGACGACCTCGGCGGCCGCCTTGGTCGCCAGGTACGCCTCGCGGGGGCGGCCGACCGGTGAGTCCGGACCGATCACCCGTCCCCGGGCGGGCAACAGCGCGCCGAAACTCGACACGTACACGGTCCGGCCGACGCCCGCCCGACGCGCGGCGTCGAGCACCAGCTCGGTGCCCGCCACGTTGGTGGCGCGCATCGCGTCGTGCCGACGGCTGTCGAAGGAGTAGACCGAGGCCGCGTGCAGCACCACGTCGGCGCCACGCACCAGCCGGCTGACCCGCGCCCGGTCGAGCACGTCCCCCACGACGACCTCGATCCCGGCCGCGGACAGACCGAGCGGGGCCAGCCCGCGTTCCACTGTGGACTCGTCGCGGGCCAGCAGCCGGACCCGGTGGCCCGCCTCGAGGATCGCGGCGACCGTGTGGACGCCGACGAATCCGGTGCCGCCGGTGACACTCACCAACATGGGAGACCTTCGTTCGTCAGGACCACTCGGGCATGGTCAGGCGCTGCGCGACGAGGGCATCCCCTGGTGGAAACCGCCCGCAAAGAAGAGCAGCGCCTCACCTTCGCGACGGGCCGCGTCGAGCACGGTGCCGACGAAGATCGAGTGGTCGCCGCCGTGGTAGACCCCGGCCAGCTCGCATTCCAGCCAGGCAAGGGAACCGGACAGCAGCGGCGCGCCGCTGTGCCGCGCCGGGAACCAGTCGACCTGGTCGAACTGCGCCTGCCCGCGCGGCCTGCCCTTGCTGGCGAAGTACCGCGCCAGATCCTCCTGCTCCGCGCTCAGGACGCTCACCCCGAAGTGCCGGGTGCGCAGGATCGCCTCGTGCATCTGCGCGGTGCGGGCGATGCAGCACAGCACCATCGGCGGCTCCAGCGACACCGAGCTGAAGGCGTTCGCCGTCATGCCGTGCCCGTGGTCCCCCGCCGCGGTGAGCACGGTGATCCCGGTGGCGAAGCTGGACATCACCTCCCGCAGCACCTTCGGCGACGCCGTCGGCGGCAGCTCCGGTGAGGGCAGCTCCGACGACGGCAGTGGCGTCAGGTGGCGTTCAGCGGTCACATCGACCTCCCCGTCGTCTGCCTGGCGGGCTCGGCCGCGGCCGAGGTGTAGGGGGCCAGCGCCTCGAGCAGCTGGGCGGGCACCCGGGTCGGCACGGTGGCGTTGTTGGGTCCGCGCATGCACGCGATCCGCTGCTCCCCGCGCGCGACCAGGCTTTCCTGGCCGTCCTTGATCTGCACGTAGTCGAAGCTGAAGACGATCTGGGTCTGGGTCAGCTCGTCGAGCCGCATCCGCACCGACAGCTCGTCGAACGCCGTGATCTCGGCGAAGAACTCACAGCTGGCCTTGAGCGTGAACAGCTTCAGGTCGTCGTCCATGATCTCGGCCAGCACCTCCGGCGCCTCCTCGATCAGGAACCGCTCCCGGCAGTGCCCCTGCCAGCGCAGGTAGTTGACGTAGTAGACGTTCCCGACGAAGTTGGTCTCCTCGAACCCGACCTGGTGCCGCATCTCGTAGTACCCAGTCATATGTCAGTCAACTCCTCTTCCGGTGGCACGGGTGGCCCACACCACGAGACGGCCATGACCGGATGGGCCGTCGTCCGCGCGGGCGGACAACGGCCCATACCTCGACCAAGAAGGTCAGGCGGCGCGCTTGGCGGTCTCGTACACGTCGTGGCGCGGGGTGTTCTGGTACGCCGCCAGCCGCCACTCGCCCTCGCGGCGGACCACCAGCCAGGACGCGCGGATCGCACCGGCCTCGGAGACCTCGGTCTCGCCCGCCTCGAGGACCCCGCCGTGGCTCAGCAGGATCGCCGCGTCCGGGCCCAGGGGGCGGATGCTGATCGGCTTGCCGGTCACCTGGGTGCCCTTGTACTTGCCCTCGAACGCCTTCGTGAAGTAGTCGCGGACCTCCTCACGGCCGTTGCAGAACGTGCCCGCGAGGATCAGGGTGCCGTCTTCGACGAACAGGTTGGCGATGGTGTCCGCGTCCCCGTAGGCCCACCCGGCCACCATCTTCTGGGTCAGGGCGGCGATCGCGGCGGCGTCGGAATCGAAGCTCATGCTGGTCTTCCCTTCTGGTGGTCGAACCGGGTCAGATGTAGAGCGTGTTGGGCTCGAGGCCACACAGCACCCGGCCGTAGAGCTCGGTGTTGGTGTTCGGGTGCATCAGGGCGTGCTGGTTGACCGCCTGGATGTCGCGGTTGATCCGCTGAATCGGGATGCCGCTGTAGATCGACGATCCGCCGCTGGCGGTGGCGAAGATGTCCACCGCCTCCTTGGCCAGCCGGACCGTGGCGCCGACATCGGCGCGCGACTGGGCGCGCTCCTCGAGCTTCCACTCGGTGCCCTCGGCGGCCTTGGTGTCGACCAGGTTCGCCAGGCGGTGCGCGTGGAACTCGGCCTCGTCGACCTTCATCGTCGCCTCGGCCATCTGGAAGTGCGTGATCGGCGCTTCGCGCTGGCTGTCGTAGGCGGTGTAGGTGATCTTGCGGTCGGACAGCCGGTTGAGGAACGCCTGCTGCGCGCCCTTCGCCATGCCGACGATGGTCCCGACCGAGGCCGCGGACGCGATCGGCAGCAGCGGCGAGCGGTACAGCGGCGAGTTCGCGTTGCGCTGGGAGGCGATCTGGCCCTGCAGGACGGCGGGCAGCGGCAGGATCCGCTCCTGCGGGATGAACAGGTCCTTCGCCACCGTGCTGACGCTGCCGGTGCCGCGCAGACCCGAGGTGTGCCAGTCGTCGACGATCAGCAGGTCCGACATCGGCACCAGGGCCATGACCGGGTACGGCTGGCCGTCCGGCGGGACCAGGATCGCGATGACCTCCTGCCAGTGCGCGTGGTGCGCGCCGCTGATGAAGCCCCACTTGCCGTTGACGATGATGCCGCCGTCGGTCGGGGCGGCCATCGCCGACGGGCTCAGCGTCCCGCACACCCGCACGTCCGGGGTGGCGAACACCTCGTCCTGCACCTCATCCGGGAACTGGCAGGCCATCCAGGTCGGGATCCAGTACACCGACGTGACCCAGGAGGTGGATCCGCAGCCCTGGCCGAGCACGGCGCCGACGTCGGCCAGCGTCCGGCTGTCCACTTCGTATCCGCCGTAGTGCTTGGGCCGCCGGAACTTGAACACACCGGCGTCGGCGAGCGCCTCGATCGTCTCGTCGTGCAGCCTGCGGTTCTCCTCGACCCAGTTCGCGTGCTTGCGCAGCAGCGGGGTCAGTTCCGACGCCTTGCGCACGAGTTCCTCGCGCGCTGGGATCGTGGTGGCCAAGATTTCCTCCAACCAACGGAAAAACCGGACGGAACGAGCACCAAGTCGCGCGAGGCCGCCCGGATGCTCTCGTTCGAGACTGCCTGCTCGGGTGGTGCCCGCGCATCTCATGGCATGCGGGTTGCCCTGTGGCGCAGGGAATCTGGCCGAGACCGGGGCCTGGAGGTGGGCATGGCGAAGCCCCGCACCGGGATGCGGGGCTTCGCCGACGGGACACGAGCGCTGTTCGCTAAGGCACGATCTCCATCTGCGCCATCATCCCGAGCGAGGAGTGCTCCAGGAAGTGGCAGTGGAAGGCGTACTTGCCGAGGTGGCTGTCGAAGGTGGCCTTGAGCTTGATCTTGTCGCCGGAGTCGAACCAGAAGGTGTCCTTGCGGCCCTGGTAGTCGATTCCGGGCGGGGCGCCGTTGACCTCCAGCACCTGGAACTGCACCAGGTGCATGTGGAACGTGTGGAAGATGTACTGCGGGTCGGCGTTGGTGACGTTCCAGATCTCCGTGGTGCCGCGCTTCACGACGAAGTCGCTGCGCGCCGGGTCCCAAGCGCGCCCGTTGATCAGCCCGGTGGGGAACGGAACCGTGGTCAGGTCGAACGACATCGACACGTCGCGGGTGACCGTCGCCGCGGGCAGCACCGGCAGCGGGCGCAGCGTGGCGGGCACGCGGCTGTAGTCCGACGTGGTCCGCGTGACGTCGAAGCGGAGCACCGGTCCGAGCTTGGCGTCGTTGAGGACCAGCTTGGTGCCGACCGGGTAGCGGGCGAAGTCGATGACGATCTCGACCCGCTCCGCCGAAGAGACCCGCACCGACTTGCGCACCACGGGCGCGGGCAGCAGGCCGCCGTCGGTCGCGATCTGGGTCATCTCCTGGTCGGTGCCCAGGGTCAGGTTGAAGGTCCGCTCGGTGCCCGCGTTGAGCAGCCGGAAGCGGTACTTGCGCGCGTCGACCTCGAAGTACGGCGCGGGCTTTCCGTTGGCCAGCGCGACGTCGCGGTCATTCGGGTTGCCGCCGAAGAGCAGCTCGCCGTTGGCGTCGAACAGCGCGTCACGGAGCAGGATCGGCACATCGTAGGCGCCACGGGGAAGCCCGAGACGGTCCTCGCTCGGGTCATCGATGATGTAGAAGCCGTTGAGACCGCGGTAGACGTGCTCGGCCTCGGTGTGGTGGCTGTGGTCGTGGTACCAGAGCGTGCAGCCCTGCTGGGTGTTCGGGTAGTCGTACGTGCGCGACTGGCCCGGCTGGATCACGTCCATCGGGTGACCGTCCTGGCTGGCCGGGACGTGCGCGCCGTGGAGGTGCACGTTGGCCGGGCGGTCGAGCAGGTTGCGGTAGACGATCTTCGTCCGGCGGCCGACCCGCGTGCGGAACGTCGGGCCGGAGAACTTCCCGTTGTAGGTGAACGCCGGGGTGCTGACGCCGGGCAGGATCTCGACGTCGGCCGGACGGATGTCGACCTGGTAGCAGTCCGTGTCGTACGTGGACGACACCGGGCGCTGCTCGTGCAGCCGCGGCATCGGCACGGAGAACGGCTCCCCGGCGGCCAGCGGGCGCTTCACCCGGGCGCCGGGCACGGAGCCGATGTGGTGCGGCTGTTGAGCCTGCTGGTGTCCGGTCGCGTCAGCCGACAGCCCGCGGACGAGATCCGGGACCAGAATTGCCCCACCCGCGACACCGCCGCCTACCACGAGTAACTTTCGTCGGTCCAGCATGTGTTCCCCAATCAGTGCAAACGTAAGACGAGCCCGCTTCGGGGATGGTTTCACCGGGTGTCGGCCGCGGTCGCCTCCGAGAGTGCTCTCAGCACCGTGGGCGTGATCACGCGCTCCGAACTCGGCATTCTGGACGAAGCGGGATGGCGACCCGGTCATTACCGTCTCGCGTATGACTGAGCAGACGAGCCAAATCCCCTTGTCTTTCAACCAGACTTTCCTGTGTGCCTTCGACCGCGGCGCCGAGCATGGGGCCTTCGGGGACAAGCACACGCTGTCGTTCGGCTGTCGCCTCAGCGGAGAGGTCGACGTCGACGCCTTACAGGGCGCGCTGAACGACGTCGCCGAACGGCACGAGGCGCTGCGCACCGAGATCGTCCGGAGCGACCCCGAGAACCAGCACCAGCTGGTGCACGCGCCGGGTCCGGTTCCCTTGGTGGTCAGCGACTTCCCGGCCGACGACCCGCGGCCGCGCGACGAGCAGGCCGAGGCGTTCCTCAACGAGCTGGAGGCCGGTTCGTACAGCGTGGAGCAGTTCCCGCTCGTCTGGGGATTCCTCGGCAGGTTCGACGAGTCCGAATCGGTGCTCGTGGTCACCGTCCACCACACGGCCACCGACTCGTGGTCGATGGAGATCATCATGCGGGACCTGGCCGAGTTCTACACCGCGCGCCGCGGCCTGGGTGAGGCGAATCTGCCTGAGCTGCACGGGTTCCCGGAGTTCACCGCCTACCAGCTGGAGAGCGCGGGGAGCGAGCCGACCCAGCACGCGTTGGAGCACTGGAAGACCAAGCTCGCGGGGGCCCAGATCCTCGCGGTGAAGACGGACCGGCCGTTCGACGAGAACGTGACCAACGAGTACTCGGCGTACCGCTACCGGTTCGACGCGGAGCTGACCGAGACCATGCTGAAGTTCGCGACGGCCAACCGCAGCACCGCCTTCATGGTGCTGATGGCCGCGTACAACGTGTTGCTGCACAAGCGAACCGGCGCCACCGACATCGTGGTGCCGACGTTCACCTCCGGCCGCGGCGACGAGCGGTTCATGGCCACCGTCGGTCCGATCTTCAACTACCTGCTGCTGCGCACGGACCTCTCCGGCTGCGCGTCCTTCCGCGAGGTGCTGGCCAAGACCCGCACCACGTGCTTCGACGCCTACACCAACGACATCCCGTTCGCGCTGGTGGCGAACCAGTCGCCGGAGGTGCTGGCCCCGTTCCAGGACCCGACGCTGGCGGTGATCGCCTTCGAGGTGCTGCAGACCCCTGCGGACATCACCGACGACCTGATCGGCGACCTCAAGTACACCGAGATCCGGCGGCGCCTGCTGCCGCACCCGCTGAGCTCGCACATCCCCAACGGCGCGCTGTGGGCGACCGATGTGCTGCCGTCCGGGGAAATGGTCGGCAGCCTCAAGTTCGACCTCAACCGGTTCGACGAGGCCACCGTGATCGGGCTCGTCGACGGACTGCGCGAGACCCTGCGCAACGCCGTCACCAACCCGGACGCGCCGATCGCGAACCTCTAGGTCCTGTCACGCACGCCGGGAGATGTGTCCGACCGCCGCCGCGTGTGAGTCTGTACAAGCCGCCAGCCGATAATAGAAGGGCGCTGCAATGAGTGTCGTCCCAAGTGATCCTCAGAACGTCGTCCAGCTGCCTCCGGAGCCGCACCTGACTCCGCCCGAGGTGATCGCCCGCGCCAAGGCGATCGCGGCGACTCTGGTCGATCGGCAGGCCGAGACCGAGCAGCGCACGTTCTATGCCCAGGACACGCACGAGAAGTTCGCCGAGGCGGGCTTCTACCGGCTGCTGGTGCCGCAGAGCTACGGCGGCTACGAGTTCGGCCCGGACACGTTCCTGCGCGTCGCGGTCGAACTCGCCCGCGGCTGCCCGTCGACCGGCTGGATGTACCTGTTCGGTGCGGCGCACGCGCTCCCGGTCGCCTCGCTGTTCCAGGCCGAGGCCCAGGACGAGCTGTTCGCCGACGGCGACTTCATCTGTCCCGCGACGGTCGCGCCCTCGGGCAGCGCCGAGCGGGTCGACGGCGGGTGGAACATCTCCGGGGTCTGGTCCTACAGCTCCGGTTCGCCGTACTCCACGCACTTCCTGGGCCACACGCTGGTTCCGCAGGGCGAGGGCGAGCCGCCCGCGCCGCTGATGTTCATCGTCCCGCGCAGCTCCTACAAGCGGCTCAACGACTGGGGCGAGCAGCTCGGCCTGCGCGGCAGCGGCTCGCACAGCGTCCAGCTCGACAACGCCTTCGTGCCGGACCGGTTCACCATCAACGACCACCTGAGCCAGCTGTCGATCGCGGACGGGACGCCGGGACAGAAGCTGCACCGCAGCACGATGTACGGCGGCGGGCCGCTCAGCTTCATGCTGCTCGAACTCGGCGCGCTGGCCGTGGGCATCGCCCAGGGCGCGCTGGACGCCTACGAAGAGCTGATGACGAGCCGCACCACGATCTACCCGCCGATCGTGCTCCGCACCGAGGACCCGGACTACCAGCTCCACTACGGCGAGGCGACCGGGAAGATCAGCGCGGCCTCGGCGGCGTTGTTCGGCGCCGTGCAGCAGTGGAACGACCTGTGCGAGGAGGGCCCGGCCGCGTTCACCCGCGAGGAGGAGTGGCGGCTGGCCACGATCAGCCGCGAGGTGATCCGGTTGTGCTGGGACGCCGTCGAAGGCGAGCTCTTCCCGACCGCGGGCTCGTCGGCGATTCGGCACGGCGCGCGGATCGAGCGCGTGTGGCGGGACCTATCCATGCTGCACGGCCACGCGGGCTATGCGATCGCCCTCAAGACCATGGCCAACCGCGAACTCGCCAAGGCTCACTTCGGCATCGGCTGACCGGTCCACCGCGGTTCCCACGGCCAGGAGGGGGTGGGCTGAGCCCCATGGAGGGAAAAGTCCTATGACCGAGCGCCCGGACAACGCCACCAACACCGAAGCGCCCCGGAAAAGCAAGCCGCTCACCGGTGACGAGTACATCGAGAGCCTGCGCGACGATCGCGAGATCTTCATCTACGGGGACCGGGTCAAGGATCTGACCACGCACCCGGCGTTCCGCAATCCGGCACGGATGACCGCGCGGCTCTACGACTCGCTGCACGACCCGGCGCAGCGCGGCATCATCACCAAGCCGACCGACACCGGCAGCGACGGCTACACGCACAGCTTCTACACCACGCCGAAGTCGGTCGAGGATCTCGTCGACGACCAGCGCGCGATCGCCGCGTGGGCGCGGATGAGCTACGGCTGGATGGGCCGCAGCCCCGACTACAAGGCCTCCTTCCTCGGCACGCTCGGCGCGAACGCGGACTTCTACGAGCCGTTCGCGGACAACGCGCGCCGCTGGTACCGCGAGTCCCAGGAGAAGGTCCTCTACTGGAACCACGCCATCGTGCATCCCCCGGTGGACCGCAGCCGACCGCCGGACGAGGTGTCGGACGTCTTCATCCACGTGGAGAAGGAGACCGACTCCGGGCTGATCGTCAGCGGCGCCAAGGTGGTCGCCACCGGCTCCGCGCTCACCCACTACAACTTCATCGCCCACTATGGACTGCCGATCAAGAAGCGCGAGTTCGCTCTGGTCGCGACGGTGCCGATGAACGCCAAGGGCATGAAGCTGATCTGCAGGCCGTCGTACACGGCCACCGCCGCGGTGATGGGCAGTCCGTTCGACTACCCGCTGTCGTCCCGGTTGGACGAGAACGACACCATCCTGGTGCTGGACAAGGTGCTCATCCCGTGGGAGAACGTCTTCATCTACGGCGACACCCGCAAGGTCCAGCTGTTCAGCGGCCGCTCCGGGTTCGTCGAGCGGTTCACCTTCCACGGCTGCACCCGGCTCGCGGTGAAGCTGGAGTTCATCGCGGGCCTGCTGGCGAAGGCGCTGGAGACCACCGGCACCATCGACTTCCGCGGCGTGCAGAGCAGGCTGGGTGAGGTTCTGGCCTGGCGCAACCTGTTCTGGGCGTTCTCCGACGCGGCCGCGCGCAATCCGGTCGTCTGGGAGAACGGTGCGCTGCTCCCCAATCCCGCGTACGGCATGGCCTACCGCTGGTTCATGCAGATCGGCTACCCGCGGATCAGGGAAATCGTGATGCAGGACGTGGCCAGCGGGCTGATCTACATCAACTCCAGCGCCGAGGACTTCAAGAACCCGGACGTCCGCCAGTACCTGGACAAGTACCTCCGCGGCTCGGACGGCGTCACCGCCGTCGAGCGCTCCAAGGTGATGAAGCTGCTGTGGGACGCGGTCGGCACCGAGTTCGGCGGCAGGCACGAGCTCTACGAGCGCAACTACGCGGGCAGCCACGAGAACACCCGCGTGGAGCTGCTCTCCGCGCAGGTCGCGAACGGCGAGATGGACGGGTACAAGGCCTTCGTCGACCAGTGCCTGAGCGAGTACGACCTGGACGGCTGGACGGTGCCGGACCTGTCGTCCTTCGAGGACCTCAAGCATCTGCGGAACAACATCAATGGGTGAGTAAGGCAGTAACGCGGGGTCCACGAGACGTCGGCCGGTCAAGACACCGGCCGACGTCTCGTGGTCGGTGCCTGCTCACGCGACGCCGGCGGGGCTGCCAGGTGAGCACGTTCGAATACGCCACGCTCTGGGGTGGTGTTGGTACGGTGAGTCATCAACCGTCATACGCCCAGGGGAGCAGAGTTGCGGAAGATCACCTCAAGCTTGTTCGTGTCGCTGGACGGCGTCGCCGAAGCGCCGGAGAAGTGGCACCTCGAGTACTTCAATGACGAGATGGGTGCCGTGGTCGGGGCGCACTCGGCGGCCGCAGACACCATGTTGCTCGGCCGGGTCACCTACGAGGAGTTCGAGGCGTACTGGTCGGACAAGGCGGGCGACGGTGGCCTCGGCGACTACTTCCGCGATGTCCCCAAGCTGGTCGCCTCGCGCACGCTCGACTCCGTGGGCTGGGAGAACTCCACGCTGATCAAGGGCAATGTCGCCGAGGAGCTGACCCGGCTCAAGGAGACCGACGGCAAGAACATCGCCGTCACCGGGAGCATGGGGCTGATCCGCTCGCTGCTCAGCGACGGCGTGCTCGACGAGCTGGAGCTGCTGGTGCACCCGGTCGTCGTGGGCAACGGCGCGAAGAAGCTGTTCCCGGACGGCGGCGCCGACCAGTTCACGCTCAACCTGGTGAAGTCGACGACGTTCTCGACCGGCGTCGTGCACCTCGTCTACCAGCCCGCCTGACCGGGAGTCTCGCCGGTTGAGGGGCTGTCACCGCCCCGGTCACGAGGGCAGGCCGTCGGCCCCACCCTCGTGACCGGAAGCGATGATCCGGTCGGCCTGCCTCAGGCAGCGGCCGATTCGCCCGCGGCTTCGGGCCCGCCCCGCTGGCGTTCCAGCTCGACGGCCTCATACAGGGAGGCGATGTTGCCGCTGCCGAACGTGCGCGCGCCGAGCCGCTCGATCAACTCCATGAAGATGGTGTTCCGGGGATGCACGGACTTGGCGAAGATCTGGTAGAGCTGCCCGTCGTGGTCTTCGTCGACGAGCACGCTGAACTGCTTCAACTCGTCGACGGTGTAGCGGACCAGCTCGACTCGCTCGGGTAGCAGCCGGTAGTACATGTCCGGCGCCCCGAGGAACTCAACACCGTTGTTCTGCACGGCTTCGACGGCCGCGACGACGTTGTCCGTGGTGAACGCGATGTGCTGCACGCCCGCGCCGTCGTGGTCCTTCAGGAAACCGTCGATGTGCCCGGGATCGCGCGACACATCGGGCTCGATCAGCGTGAACGTCACCGATCCCGACTGGCTCTGCACGACCTTCGTGGTCATCGCCTGGGTGCCGACCTCGACCCGCTCGACGAAGATCAGCTCGAAGTCCAGCACCCGCTGGTAGAACTCGACCGTCGCGTCGAGCGTGCCCGCCTCGACGCAGACGGCGAAGTGGTCCACCTCGCCCAGGCTGTACGTGCTCGGCCCGGTGCCGACCGGAACGGGGCGCAGGCCCGGCAGCGCGTCGTCGGCGGCAGCCGCGGCACGCTGCACGAACGTGTGGTTGACGTCGCCGAAGCCCTGAACCGTGGCGGTGATCAGGTCACCGTCCCGGGTGGGCGGTGCGATCGAGGTCGCCCCGCGCGCGACCGCCTCCTCGTAGGCCGCGGTCGCGTCGGCGGTGCGCAGCGCGATGTCGAAGACGCCGTCGCCGTGCTTGGCCAGGTAGGCGTTGCCGGGGTGGTCCTCGCCCGGCTCGGTCAGCACCAGGTGGATCTGGTTGCTGCCCAGGGCCACCGTGGCATCGCCCTTCGCGTACACCGAGAAGCCGAAACTGTCGGTCCACCAACGCCCGGTCTCGGCAAGGTCGCTGACATAGAACCCGACGTGGTCGAGCACGACGTCATCGAAGGTCCTGTTTGCTGGGGTGGCCATAGAGCATCTCCGTTGGTAGGCGGCGCGCGGTGCGATACGAAGCTAATGGGGTCCAGCGGGTGCCAGGGAACTCGGCGGACTCACGAGTCCACTCGGGCCGCGACGCTGCGCGGACGCAGATCAGTCCAGTTCGCGTTGACGTACTCGACGCAGGCGTCCCGGGCGGCCGGGCCGTGCACGGCGCTCCAGCCCGCGGGCACCTCGGCGAAGTCGGGCCAGAGCGAATGCTGGCCCTCATCGTTGACCAGCACCGAATACGTGCCGTCCTGCGCGTCAAAGGGACTCGTCATCACCGATCTCCGATTCTCAGGCCGCCTGCGCCCGTTCTTCCAGATAGCCGGCCAGCCCGGCCACTGTGGGAAGGTCGAACAGCACCGCGATCGTCAGCTCCTCGCCGATCGCCGACCGGATGCGGCTGATCAGCCGCATCGCCAGCAGCGACTGGCCGCCCAGGTCGAAGAAGCTGTCGTCGACACCGACCTGGGACACCCCGAGCACGTCGGCGAACGCCTTGCAGAGCGCCTCCTGCCGGGCGCCGACCGGCGCGCGGTAGGTCGATACGTTCTCGAAGTTCGGCTCCGGCAGCGCGCGCCGGTCCACCTTTCCGTTGGGGGTCAGCGGAAGCGCGTCCAGTGCGACGAACGCGGCGGGCACCATGTACTCCGGCAGCGCCGTGCCCGCGTAGGCCTTCAGCGCGGCCTGGTCGACCTCGCCCGTCTCCGGCACGACGTAGGCCACGAGCCGCTTCTCGCCGGTGCTGCTTTCCTTGGCCACCACCGCGATGTGCGCGATTCCGGCGTGCTTGGCCAGCACCGCCTCGATCTCGCCGAGTTCGACCCGGAAGCCCATGATCTTCACCTGGTCGCCCGCCCGGCTGACGAACTCCAGCAGCCCGTCGGCGTTGCGCCGCATCAGGTCGCCGGTGCGGTACATCCGCTCACCGGGGCCACCGAAGGGGTTCGCGACGAATCGCTCCGCGGTGAGGTCGGGCCTGCCGAAGTAGCCGCGGGCCAGGCCGCGGCCGGTGATGTACAGCTCGCCGACCGCGCCGGGGGCCACGGGGGTGAGCCGCTCGTCGAGGATGTGCAGTTCCACGTTGTCCATCGGGCCGCCCAGCGGCACCACACCCGCGGCCTCGTAGCCCGCGGACATGGGGCTGTGGGTGGAGAACAGGGTCAGCTCCGTGGCCCCGTACATGGCCCGGATCACCAGGTCCGGGTTGACTTCCAGCACCCGGGCCACCGCGCCGGGCGCGATCACGTCGCCGCCGGTGAGCACCTCCTGGACCCCGGCCAGGCTCTCCGGGGCCTCCTCGGCCACCACCCGGAACAGGCCCGCGGTCAGGTGCACGCCGGTGATCTGTTCGCTGCTGATCAGCTTGCCCAGGACGGACACATCCAGGTCCCCGGGCGGCCCGACGACGATCTGGCCGCCGTGCAGCAGCGGCACCCAGAACTCGTAGGTGGAGACGTTGAACGCGTACGGCGCGATCATCAGGCTCTTGGCGTGCCTGCCACTGTCCCAGATGGAGTCGAAGACCAGGCCGATGACGTCGCGGTTGGCGACCGCCACACCCTTCGGGTGCCCGGTCGAGCCGGAGGTGTAGATCACGTACGCGAGCTGGCCGGGGTCGACCACGACAGTCGGGCTCTCCGGCGACTCGCCTGTCAGGCCATTCTCGCCGTCGACCAGCACGACCTCGGCGCCCGTCGGCAGCCCGCGGGACCGGGTGACCTCGTCGGCCAGCAGGACGGGCGCGGCGGACTGGTCCATGATCCACTGCATTCGGTCCAGCGGGTAGGAGTCGTGCAGCGGCAGGTAGAAACCGCCGGACTTCACCACGGCGAGCAGGGCCACCACCAGGTCGACCGAGCGCTCCATCAGCACCGCGACCGGCACCTCGGGGCCGACTCCCAAGCGGCGCAACCGATGCGCGAGCCGGTTGGCCCGCTCATCGAGCTCCCGGTAGGAAAGCCGCACCTCGCCGCGCGACACCGCGATCGCGTCCGGCGTCAAGCCGACCTGCTCGGCGAACCGCTCCTGGATGGTAGAGGACCCCATCACATACTCCGTTCATTGAGGACAACCACACCCGCGGTCACAGCCGGTGAATCCAGGGTCACACCGACGCGCACGCCAAGCGCCTCCCGAATTGCCCTACCGGCGGATCGCGCTCGACTGCGGCCGGCAGGCACCGTCCTGTAAGGACAGTGCCTAGTACAGCCCGCTGGCGTTGGGGGCGATGTCCCCCCGGAACAGGCCGTCTGGGTCGACCTTGACTCGAACGTCGTCGACGGCGGCGATGGCGGCGGCGTCGAGATGCCGTTGGGGGCGTTCGACATCCTCGACGAAGCCCGGCACGGTGCGTCCGGTGTCCCACGGGGCCAACGCTTCGCGAACCTTCGTGCAGTGGCCGCGCAACAGGTCGGGGGTGACCGGGTCGAACAGCACGCCGGAGCCCGCGTAGGAGTAGCGGGCGGCAAGGTGCGACAGCGCTCCCCCGGCCGGGTCCGGCTCCGCGAACGCCCCGCCCAGCTGCCGGAGTCCCGCGACCACCAAGGGCGAGTCGGACTCAGGACCGAGCACCCGCAGCATTTCCGCGGCGCCATCCTCGCCGAGGGCGCCCAGCAGCATGTGGTCGCCGACGAACGGCACCGGGTCGGTGGGGTCCATGTGGGCGTGCAGCACGGCGGCGGGCCCGGTGGTCGCCCAGGTGTCCATCACCGGCTCGGCCACCGCGCGCAGCGGGCCGAGCAGGTCGTCGGCGATCCGTTGGGCCTCGGTGACATCCTCGGTCGTGCTCATCACCGCACCGTCCACAGAGAACGTCGGACCCGCGAGCTGCGGCGGAACACCGTCCACCGCGGGCAGGTTGAGCATTCGCACCGACGTGGTCGCCTCCCGCGGCGCGTCGTCGGTCCACCGCAGCCAGATGTTCAGCAGCCGCTCGGCGTGCTCGGCGCGCCAGTACGCGCCACCGGTGATCACTGCGGCAACCGGGAACAGCTCCACCTCGATGGCCGTGACCACACCGAGTCCACCGCCGCCGCCACGCAGGGCCCAGAACAGTTCGGGGTCGTTCTGCGCGTCCACCCGCAGCTCGTCGCCGTTCGCGGTGACCAGCTCGATCGCGCGCACGCTGTTCGCCGCGAGCCCGACCTTGCGGCCGTAGAAGCTCATCCCGCCGCGCAGCAGGTACCCGACGGCGCCGACGCTGGGCGAGGACCCGTGCGGCGCGGTCAGCCCGTGCGGCGCGGTCGCCTCGACCACCGCGCCCCACCGGGTGCCCGCCGGGATGCGCGCGATCCGGCGCGCGGCATCCACCTCGACGCCGCCCCCCAGCTCGGTGCGGATCAGCACGGAGCCGTCCATCGGTCGCGTCCCCGCCGCCGCGTGCCCCGTTGTGTGCATCCGGACCGGAAGTCCGTTGGCCCGGGCGAAATCGAGCGCCGCGCGGATGTCCACAATGGATCGCGCGGTGACAGCTGCGGCGGGCCGGGCGGGGGCGGACAGATTGAAGACCTGCGTCGCGGCGTCGTAGGCCGCCTCTCCCAGTCGCGAGATGTTCATGATGGACCATCATCCTTTCCGGCTTCGCGCGGTCGCATCTCCGCGCTTGCGAAGGCCCCTCGAAGGACGGCACGCGCGGAGATGCGACCGCCACCGGCGGCCAGCGATCCTGAATCGCGATGCATGTCCGGACAGCAGGAGGAGATCGAATGAGTAAGACCGTCGTCGACGTCTGGGTCGCCGATCTGACCTTCCCGGGCTACATGGATCGGTGGCTCAAGCTGGGCGAGGAGTTCAACGCCAAACACCCCGACTACCAGGTGAACGTCGTAGGCAAGGACTTCCGGCTGTTCCCGGTGGACATCGCCGACGCCGCGCGGGCGGGCAACCCGCCCGCCGTCGCCGAGTACTACTTCTACCTGGTCCACCAGGCCCGTGACTCGGTCAAGCCGGACGGCAGCCCGCTGTTCGTCCCGATCGAGCGCGCCGTCGCCGGTCGCGACGAGATCCTCGGCGAGCCCAACGTGCTGCCCGACCTGATCGCCGCGGGCCGTGAGTACTACTCGATCAACGGTGAGCTGACCGCGATCCCGTCGGTGGGCACGACCAGCCTGATCTACGCCAACCTCGACATGCTCGAGCAGGCGGGGATCACCAAGATGCCGGTCACCTGGGACGAGGTCACCGCCGCGTGCGAGGCCGTCGCCGCTGGCCCGAACCCGCCGGAGAAGCCGATCACCTGGTCCAACCACGGCACGTTCTTCCAGCAGGCGGTCGCCTCCCAGGGCGGGCAGCTGGTGAACAACGACAACGGCCGCTCGGGCCGCGCGACGAAGGCCGACCTGTCGTCGAAGGAGATCCTGGCCTTCGTCAAGTGGTGGCAGCGGCTGCACGCCGACGGCCACTACCTGTGGACCGGCAAGATCCCGGACTGGGAGAACACCTACAAGGCGTTCGACGAGCAGCGGGTCGCGATGCGGATCTCGTCGTCCAACGACGTCAACTACATGGTCGCGGCGGCCAAGGCCTCCGGCGTCCGGCTCGGCGTCGGCATCATGCCGTACAACAGTCACGTCCCCTACCACGGCAACGCGATCGCGGGCACCTCGCTGTCGGTGACCGCCGGGCTGGACAAGGCCGTCGAGGACGGCGCGCTGGCCTTCCTGATGTTCGCGCACAACCCGCGCAACGACGCGAACCGGCACAAGTTCAACAGCTTCTTCCCCGTCACCCACGCGGGCTACAACCTGCTGGAAGAGGAAGGCTGGTTCGACGAGCACCCGTACCACCGGGTCGCCAGCGACCACGTGATGAAGTTCCCGCCGAACGCGATCGTCGACGAGACCGCGAAGGCCAACATCGTCCCGCCGTCGACCGGCGCGATGATGGGCGACTTCGCGGGCAACCAGGACGTCATGACCAACGCCATGGGCGATGTCCTCAACGGCGCCGACGCCGAAGAGCGGTTCGCCGAGGCCACCATCGAGGCCCAGACCGTGCTGGAGACCTACGAGCGCAACATCCAGGGCACCGGTCCCGTGACCGAGGAGACGCTGCGGGTCGAGTACTTCCGCGACGCCGAGTGGTACTCGGGCCTGGTCATGGAGAAGGTCCAGCAGCTCGACTACGACGGCAAGTAGCCGACGGCACTCCGCAGCACTCAGGCTGCGGCACCCCGTGCCGCCCACCGACGACGGGAAGGAGCTCCTCAGCTTGTCCGGATGTCGTTTGGTTACTCAGCGCGCACGACATAGCACTCTGGGAGATGCGGCCGGGGTTCTACCGGAACCATGATGGCGTCGAAAGACCTTTGGCGCACAGCGGCACACGGAGTTGAACCGTGGTGTGCGCAAACAACGAAAGGACCAGTACTGTGACTGGCCAAATTCCAATCAAGGCGGGACGACGGGAGTGGCTGGGGCTGCTGGTCATCGCCCTGCCCACCTTCGTCGTGGCCATCGACCTGTTCGTGCTGCTGCTCGCGGTCCCCCAGCTGTCCGCGGATCTCAAGGCGGACAGCAACCAGCAGCTGTGGATCATGGACATGTACGGGTTCCTGCTTGCCGGGTTCCTGGTCACGATGGGGACGCTCGGCGACCGGATCGGTCGTCGCAAACTGCTCATCATCGGCTCCGCGGCGTTCGCGGTCGCCTCATTGCTCTGTGCGTACTCGCAGACCCCCGAGATGCTGATCGCGGCCCGCGCGCTGCTGGGTATCGCGGGCGCGACGCTCGGCCCGTGCGCCCTGGGCCTGATCCATTTCATGTTCAAGGACCCCAAGCAGCTGATGGTCGCCTTCGGCGTGTGGGGTGGCACGTTCACGGTCGGCGCGCTGCTCGGCCCGATCCTGGGCGGGTTCCTGCTCGCCAACTACTGGTGGGGCTCGGTGTTCGTGCTCGGCGTTCCGCTCATGGTCGCCGTGCTGATCTTCGCCCCGATCATCCTGCCCGAGTTCAAGAACCCGAACGCGGGCAAGCTCGACCCGACGAGCGTGGTCCTGTCGCTGGCCGCGATGCTGCCGATCATCTACGGCATCAAGGAGTTGGCCCGCAACGGCTGGGAGTTCGTGCCGACGGCCTCGCTGGTCTTCGGCCTCGTCTGCGCCGTGGTGTTCGTGAAGCGCCAGCGCAAGCTGGCGGACCCGCTGATGGACCTGTCGCTGTTCGGCAACGCGAAGGTGACATCACCGCTGTCGATGGCCTTGTCCTACAGCAGCGTCGGCGGCGCCGTCATGCTCTTCATGGTGCTGTACTTCCAGCTCGTCGAGGGCATGTCCGCGGTCGGGGCGGCCGTGGCGATGATCCCGGGTATGGCCACCGCGACCATCGGCTTCAACGTGGCCCCGAAGCTCGCCGCGAAGTTCAAGCCGGGCTATGTCATCGCGGCGGGCGGCATCGGCGTCGCGATCGTGATGCTGAGCTTCGTCGCGATCGGGACGACCGGTGGCACGTGGCACTTCATCATCGGGTTCGCCATCCTGTCGTTCGTTGGCGCGCCGATCATCGGTCTGGCCACGCCGCTCGTGCTCGGTGCGGCCCCGCCGGAGAAGGCGGGCGCGGCAGGCTCGCTGGTGCAGCTGTCCAGTGAGTTCGGCGGCACGCTGGGCATCGCCGTGCTCGGCACGGTCGGCACCGCCGTCTACCGCGCGCAGATCGCTGACGACGTTCCGGCCGACATCCCGGCAGGCGCGGCGACGGCGGCCGGTGACAGCCTCGCCGGTGCCTACGACGCGGCGGCGACGCTGCCCGCGGCACAGTCGGGCTCGCTCATCGAACCGGCGAATGTCGCGTTCGCCAGCGGACTGCACACCGTCGCCCTCATCGGCGGGCTGCTCATCGGCACCGTCGCGGTCATCACCGCGGTGCGGTTGCGGCACGTCCCCCCGATGGGCGGTGGCGCGACCTCCGACACGCCGGAGGAGCAGGCCGACTCGGCTGACGAAATCGGGAAAGAATCCGTGAAGCCGGTGGCTTGATCTCGGATCAGCCACCGAAAGAATAGTGAACCTTTATTGCCGGTAGCCGCGTGACGGCTCCCGGCAACAAAGGCGTCCGGGGCTATTTTCAGTATTGTTCAAACCTCCCCGGACGCTCGTTGTTCAAGTTGACAAGCCACAACGTCGTCAATAGCATCGAACATGCAATTCGGCACTATTGACATTAATTAACGAAGGATGGCCAGTTATGGCAGAGCGTGCGTTCACCGCAGAGCCAGGCAGCACGGAAATCAAAACCACCTACGTCTTCGACGCCCCGCGCGAACGCGTTTTCGAGGCCTACAACGACCCCAAGCTCACCGCCGAATGGTGGGGTCCGGCCGGGCACCCGCTGACCGTCGACAAGCTGGAAGCCGAGACCGGCGGCTCGTGGCGATTCGTGGTGGACCTCGGCGACGACTTCTGCTTCCGCGGCGTCTACCACGAGGTGACCGCCAATGAGCAGCTGGTCTTCACGTGGCAGTACGAGGGCGCGCCCATCGTCATCCTGCAGACGGTCACCTTCGAGGAACTGCCCGACGGCAAGACCAAGGTGACCGACCAGGGCATCTTCCAGTCGGTCGAAGCCCGCGACGCCATGGTCGGCAACGGCATGGGCGAGGGTTCGATGCCCGCGTTCGACCGCCTGGCCAAGTTGCTCTAAGGCTTCAGCCACCGCACCATCATCGCCGGCAGCGGCGTGCACCCCACGCGGTCTTTCCAATCGCGGTGGCGGTCGCGCTGCTGCGGGCGATTTGGTCTTCATAACGCCCCCCGTCTCGCGGATTGCTGACAATTATCGGTGACGTTCGGAATCCTTCTCAATCGCCTGTGCCCCAGTATTATTCATTCAAGTGCTAATGGGTGCCCTTCTGCTCGGCGCTGACAGTCCTGGGCGGAGCCATTGAGAGATCTCGGGAGACAGCTATGGAGACAAGCCGTCCAGTTCCGTTAGACAACACCGGTCGATACCTGCACTCCCAAGCCGACGAGCTGCGCGCGCAGGGGCCCGCCACCCGGGTGGAACTCCCCGGCGGTGTCGTGTGCTGGTCGGTGAACAGCTACGAGGTCAGCAAGAAATTGCTGAGCGACCCGAACGTCACCAAGAGCGCCCGGAACCACTGGCCCGCCTTCATCAACAACGAGGTCCCGGCCGACTGGGAGATGATCAGCTGGGTCGCGATGGACAACGTGTCCACCACCTTCGGCCAGGACCACCGCCGCCTGCGCAGGCTGATCGGCAAGGCCTTCAGCTCACGTCGGCCCGAGGCGGTCCGCCCGCTGGCGTTGGAGCTGACCAACATGTTGCTCGACCGCATGGAGGCCGCCGCGGCCGCGGGCGAGGTGATCGACCTGAAGGCGGCGTTCGCCTATCCGCTGCCCGGCATGCTGGTGGCCGAACTGATCGGCATGTCCGAGGAAGCCCGGATCGCCGCCGCGAAGGTCATGGACCTGATGGCGCGGACCGATGTGACTTCCGAGCAGGCCCAGGGCATCCTGCTCGGCTGGCGCGGCGCCATCGAGGACCTCATCGCGCTCAAGCGCGCCCAGCCCGGCGAGGACATCACCAGCGACCTGATCGCCGCCCGGGACGAGGACGGCTCGGTGCTGACCGAGCAGGAGCTGGTGGACACCACCTTCGCCATTCTCGGCGCGGGCTCGGAGACCACGATCAACTTCTTCGACAACGCGGTCACCGCGTTGCTCGCCCACCCCGAGCAGCTCGAGTTGGTCAAGTCGGGCCAGGTCTCCTGGGACGCCGTCATCGAAGAGGTGCTGCGAGTGGAGTCGCCCCTGGCGAGCCTGCCGCTGCGCTACGCGGTCGAGGACATCGTGCTCGACGGCGTGACCATCCCCAAGGGCGAGCCGATTCTGATCAACTACGCGGCCATCGGCCGGGATCCCCAGCTGCACGGCGACTCCGCCGCCACCTTCGACATCACCCGCCAGGACAAGGAACACCTGTCCTTCGGCCACGGCCCCCACTACTGCCTCGGCGCGGGCATCGCCAGGATGGTGGCCAAGACCGGTCTCTCGGCCCTGTTCGAGCGGTTCCCCAACCTGACCCTCGCCACGCCCGCCACGGAGCTCGTGCCCATTCCGACCTTCATCATGAACGGGCACCTCGCCCTCCCCGTGCACCTCAACGGGGTCGCCGCCGCCGCGGCCTGACGTCGACCCACCGCTTCACTTCAGCCTCCCGGCGCACCGCCGGGGGGCTGAAGTGCTTTGCGGGGTCCATTTCCCGGGAACGGCGCTCGGTGGTTCCGCCACATGATTCGAGCATGCTCGACACAGGGCGTGCGCAATCGCGGAGATGACGAGTTCACGGTCCGGAAAGGACGCTTCAAGGGGGACCGCGCGGAGTCCGCACCGCACTGGCCGATGTGGACGGTCCCGCCGGAGTCGGGCCCGCCCGCGGTCATCGCGGGCGGGTCGACTTCCCTTGTGCGCAAGTATGTTCGGCCGGTCCACACCCGACTCGCACGGGCCGCGAATATGTGGCAGTCATGAGGAAGGTCGTGACGAAATCATCGTCTACCGTTTCATTAAGCACCATTAGCCGCAGTACCAGTCCCCTTCCGCCACGGCGGCTCCCCCGGGTTTTGGGTTGCTTCTGGAGAATCTTATGGAAACGCGATCGCTGCTCGACCGTATCGCCGAGCAAGCCACGACCCGACCGGACGCTGTCGCGCTCGTGTCGGGGTCCCGGCAGGTCGACTACGCCGAACTCGACGCCATGGCCGACGCCGCGCTGGCTCGGATCGACGCGCTCGACCTCGCCGAGGGCGCGCCCGTCGCGGTGCACGCCGCCAAGTCGCCGGAGACGGTCGCGCTGATCCTGGCCTGCCTGCGCGGACGGCGGCCCGTGCTCGTCGCGGCGGCGGACCTGGGTGAGCGGACCTACGCCGAACTGGTGGCACGGACAGGATGCGCGGCCGTGCTCACCGCGGACCCGGCCGGTCCGGTGGTGCGCCGGACGGACGGGGCCCCGGCCGCGAAGCCTGACCTCGCTGAGGAAACGGCGCTGCTGCTGACGACGTCGGGCTCGACGGGCACGCCGAAGATCGTCCCGCTCACCCACGGCGCGATCGCCCGGTTCGCGCGGTGGGCGGCGGACCAGTTCGACCTCGGGCCCGACACCGACGTGCTCAACTACGCGCCGCTGAACTTCGACCTCGCGCTGCTGGACGTCTGGTCGACGCTGGCCGCGGGCGGCACCGTCGTGCTCGTCGGCACCGACCGGGCCACCGACGGCAGGCACCTGGCCGAAGTCGTGCGCCGCAGTGCCGTGGTGCAGGCGGTGCCGATGCTGTTCCGGCTGCTCGCCGACGCCTGGGACGGCACGGCATTCACCGCCGTGCGCCACGTCATCCTGACCGGCGACCGCACCCCCGCGCCGCTGCTGGCCAGGCTGCCCGCGATGTTCCCGAACGCCCGGCTGCACAACATCTACGGCTGCACCGAGACCAACGACAGCTTCCGGCACGAGCTCACCACCGCGGCGGGCGACGGCGAAATGCCCATCGGGTTCCCGCTGCCCGGGGTAGACGCCCTGGTGCTCGACGCCGACGGCGCCATCCTCACCGGCGAGTGCACCGGCGAGCTGGTGGTCCACACGCCCTTCCAGACCACGGGCTACCTGGCCTCCAACGGCGCCGAGTTCGTCCGCCTCGGGACCGACGAGCGCCCCTACTTCCGCTCGGGGGACCTGGTCCGGCGCGACCGCGACGGCCTGCACACGTTGGTGGGCCGCACCGACTTCCGGGTCAAGGTGCGCGGCACCCGGGTCAACCTGGAAGAGGTCGAGCAGGTGCTGCTCGACCACGCGCAGGTCCGCGAGGCCGCCGTCATCGGGGTGCCGGACGAGGTCGCCGGGATCCGGCTGCACGCCGTGGTTCGGGGCGGGGACAGCGAAACCGGAGCGCTCAACAGTCTGGCCCTGCGTGAGCACTGCCGCCTGCGGCTGCCGCGCGCGGCGATCCCCACCTCCATCCAGGTGGTCGGCATCGCGTTGCCGACCACCTCGACGGGCAAAGTCGACCGGCGCGCGATCGGCGCCCGGCTGCTGAACAGGAGTCAATCGTGACCACATCCGATGTGATCAGGAATTTCCTCGTCGCCGAGTTCCTCCCGGACCTGCGGCCCGCGGACCTCGCCGACGACTACGACCTCATCGGCAACGGCGTCATCGACAGCCTCGCGCTGATTCGGGTCATCACCTGGCTGGGCAACGAGTTCGACATCGACCTCGACCAGGTGGAGTTCGCCGAGGAGAACTTCACGTCGGTGTCGGCGATCCGCGCGTTCACCGAGTCGGCACTGGACGAGCAGTACCGCGCCGCCTGATCCCGCTCTACCCGACCCTGCTCTGCCTGACCCCCACACCTCTACTGAAGGGCCGCAGCCATGATCGTTCGCAAGTTCTCCGACATCGCCCCTGTCGAGTGGGGCAACGGCACCAGCACGCGCTTCCTCGTCGCCGCGGACGGCATGGGGTACACCCTCACCGACACCCTGGTCCGCGCGGGCACGCGGTCGCCGCTGCACTACCGCAACCACCTTGAGGCGTGCTACTGCATCGCGGGCAGCGGCATGGTCGTCGACTCGGAAGGCAACGAACACGCCATCGAGGTCGGAACCATGTACGCGCTGAACAACCACGACGCGCACTACCTCATCGCGTCCCCGTGGGAGGACTTACGCCTGGTGTGCATGTTCACCCCGGCGCTCAAGGGTACGGAGGTGCACGACTTCAGCGAGGAGGCACGCAGATTCTCCAACTACTGACCTGAGAGGAGACATCTTCGATGTCAGCACGGATGGAAGGCGGGCAGGCCCTGCGCGCCCGTTTCGCGCCCGAGTTCGCCGCCTGGGGCGAGGGTCACCTGGAGCGCGACACGGCCGCTGAGTTCCCCGCCGACCAGTGGAAGCTGATCGGCGACTCCGGCCTGCTCGGCCTGCCGTTCGACAAGGAGTTCGGTGGCCTCGACCAAGACCTGGTCACCACCATGACGGTGCTCGAGGAACTGGGCCACGGCTGCCGGGACGCCGGGCTCAACTTCTCGGTGTCGACCCACATGGTCAGCACCGGGGTTCCCATCCACCGCTTCGGTTCCCGGCAGCTGCGGGAGCGGTACATGCCCAAGGTGTGCGACGGCTCGGTGATCGGCGCCCACGCCATCACCGAGCCGCAGGGTGGCTCGGACGCCACCGCGATGCGCACCACCGGGCGCAAGGTCGATGGCGGCTGGGTCGTCAACGGCGAGAAGTGCTTCATCAGCAGCGGGCCGGTCGCCGACCTGATCCTCGTCTACGTCCGCACGGGCGGCGACAAGGGTCCGTTCGGGCTCTCCGCGCTGTTGGTGGACAAGGACAATCCCGGTCTGCACGTGGGGCCGGCGGTGGACAAGATGGGGCTGCGCACCTCGCCGCTGGGTTCGCTGACCTTCACCGAGTGCTTCGTGCCGGACCGCGATGTCGTCGGCAAACCGGGTTCCGGATTCCTTATCCTCGACCACGTGATGAAGTGGGAGATCCTCTGCTCCTTCGTGATCACGCTGGGCTCGATGCGCCACCGCATCGACCGGTGCGTCGAGTTCGCCAGGTCGCGCAAGCAGTTCGGCAAGGCCATCGGGGAGTTCCAGCAGATCTCCGGTCGCATCGTCGACATGCGGATCGCGTTCGAAACCGCGCGGCGCTGGCTGTTCGACACCGCCATCCGCAGCCTGGCGGGCGACGACGTCCGAGCCGACGTCGCGATCGGCAAGCTGCTCGCCAGCGAGGCGAACCTGAAGTCGGCACTGGACGCGGTGCAGATCTTCGGCGGCCGCGGGTACCTGCACGAGTACGGCATCGAGAAGGACCTTCGCGACGCCACCGCGGGCACCATCTACTCCGGAACGTCGGAGGTGCAGCGGGACAAGGTCGCCCGCTTCCTCGGGCTCTACTGAGGACCCTCTACTGAGGACAGAAAACCCATGGCCGCGGCTCCCCATCGGGGGCCGCGGCCATCGGCGTGCGTCGGGCAACACGGCCACCGGGCCAGGCACTGTCTTGCAAGTCCGCCGTCACCACGAACGCCAAGCAGGCCGCGGCTTCCGTTTCCGGTAGCCGCGGCCTGTGGGTCGCGCGGGTCAGGCGGCCAGTTCGCCCTGGCTGTCCGACATCCTGGCGTGCGCCTCCGCCAGCCCGTCGGCCATGGCCCCAGCTCCCCACCGGGGCCCGCGGCCATCGGCGTGCGTCCGGCAAACATTGCCACCGGGCCTAGGCACTGAACTGTAAGTCCACCGTCACTACGAACGCCGACAGGCCGCGGCTTCCGTTTCCGGTAGCCGCGGCCTGTGGGTCGCGCGGGTCAGGCGGCCAGTTCGCCCTGGCTGTCCGACATCCTGGCGTGCGCCTCCGCCAGCCCGTCGGCTATGGCCGCGGCGAGGACGTCGATCTGGTCGCCGCGGTCACCGGCGAAGATGCGGACGAACCACGGGTCGTCGTCGGTGATGTCCTGGACCCAGAGGCGGGGCACCGCGTAGCCGAAGCTGACGCCCTTGGTCAGCTGCACGCCGCGTCGGCGGGCGTTGGCCAGGATCAGCTCGATGACGCCGTGCAACTCGGGCTTGTTGTTGCGGCCGTCCTCGTGCAGCAGGAACGTCACCACGCCGCCCGCGTACGGCAGCGCCGCCGCGATCTCCGCGTCCGGGTGGTGCGGCAGCTTGGGGTAGACGACCACCCCGGCGTCGCGAACCCGGGGGTCGGCGTGCAGTGCGGTGGCGAGGTCCTCCGCGTTGGTGCAGATCCGTTCCATCCGACGCTTGAGGAAAGCCCGGTCGTAGCGCGGGAACAGCTCGGCGTTGTGTCGGTAGAGGACGGTGCCGGTGTTGCGGCGCAACTGGTCGAGGCGGGGCCGCAGTTCGATCGGGAAGGCGATCAGGCCCGCCAGGGTGGCATCCATCCCCAGCTGCATGTACTTCGTGCAGCTCTCGTAGTAGAAGATCTCCAGCTTGTCGTCGCTGCGCAGCAGGTCGGCGGGCAGCGCCGCGGCGAGCATGGTGCCGTCGACGATGACCGTGGTGCGGTGGGTGACCACGTCGCGCAGGCGGGCCAGCAGCTGGGGGATGTCGACCATGCGCTGCCGGGCGCTGTTGGCCACCGGGTCGGCGAAGACCACCTTGGGCTGGTGCCGGACGACCTCGGCGATGATGTCCTCGACCGAATAGCTCGCCGAGCGCACCAGGTTGACGAACGTCAGCCCGTCGAGCTGCTCGGTGGCCTCGTAGTAGGTGTAGGGCGCCTGCAGGACGGTGTCGCCCGGCTTGAGCCGGTCCCGGATGAGGAACGCCTCGATCGCGGTGAACGCCGCCATCCCCGAGGACGCCACCAGCAGGCCGAACTCGTCGGCCGGGAACTCCAGGACCTCCTGCAGTTGGCGCTCCACACGCAACACGGCGCTGTGCGTGCCGTTGCGGTCGTAGTTCATCTCGGGGGACTCCTGCGAGCGGGTGTCGAAGAACTGCACGACCTTCGACTGCCCGTAGGACTGCGCCGACCACTCCGCGGCGTTGCGCACGTAGGCGATGGTCGCCAGCGCGAAGCGCAGCACCGACTCCCCCGCGGTCAGCACGTCGGAGTCCACGGCGGGATGCGAGCTCACCAGCGCCCGCTGCACTCCAACCCGTTCCTCCGCGTGCAGTGCGTCCGCGGCGAGCCGGTCGAGCACTGTCGGGTCGAGCATCAACCCGTTCTCGGCACAGAATGCGGCGTGGTCGGCCAGCTCGGTGCGCGCGGCGCGCAGTTCGCGCGCGGCGCGGTCGAACTGCTCGATCAGGTCGGCGGCCTGCGGGGACAGCTCGGCCCGAACGGGCTCCACGCCCGCGGGCGCCGCCGCCTCAGCCGCGAGTGAGCCCTCGGTCAGCTCGAACTGGCTGGCGAACAGTTTCGGGTGCGCGGCCCGGATGCCCTCGGTGACCAGCAGGAACGGGAAGTCGTCGAACTCGCCGTACTCGTGGAGGAACTCCATGTACCGCTGCCCACCCTTGTCGTACGGGTGGTAGACGCTGTCCTCGGTGCCGTCGAACTCCAGCGGCGTGATGCCGTAGACCTTGCACAGCAGCTTGTTGAACACCGGCGTCGCCCTGACCCACTTGCCTTCCAGGTACACCGACGTCAACGCGTGGAACCGGAAGACGTCGCCGCCGACCAGCCTGCGCAGCCGGGGCGACGCCAGGTGGTTGCGCACATCGGTCATCACCAGCCGGGCCGGGATGCCCGCGGCGCGGCAGGCCGCGACGAACACGATGGACTTGTGCACGCAGAAACCGCGCCCGGTGTCCAGAATGGAACTGGCCTGCAGTCCCTCCCGGCTCAGGTTCGCGCCGTACACCTCGTAGAGGATGTCGTCGCGCACGGCGTAATAGAGCGCGACGGCCTTCTCGGTCGGGGATTCCCCCACACCCCGCAGCGCGCGGTCGACGAACGCCCGCACGGTCGGGCTCTCGTGATCGAGGAACTCCGTGGCCGCCAGCAGCCTGGTGGTCTCGTCAACCATTCCGTTCACCTTCCAGAGACAACAAATCGGACGCCGCCGGGGCAAGCAGCTCGTCGAGGGTGGGCATGGTGGCGGCGATCGCGGACCCGGTGAACCCGGCCACCCAGCCGTCCTCGGCCTGAAAGAACCGGATGGCGCAGAAACCGGGTCGGATCCCCATGTCGAACCAGTGCGTGGTGCCCGCGGGCACCGACATGAGGTCGCCCGCGGTGCACACCACCGCGTAGACCTTGTCTCCCAGGTGCAGGTAGAAGCACCCGGCTCCCTCGACGAAGAACCGCACCTCGTCCTCGTCGTGGGTGTGCTCCTCAAGGAACTTCAGCCGCGCCGCCCGCGCGCGTTCGACCCCCGCGTCGGTGTCGTCGGGCACCATGCGCACGACGTCGACCAGCGGGTACGGACCCTCCGCCGACAGTGTGTCCACTTCGGACCGATACGCGGCGAGCACGTCGTCCTGCGCGGCGTCGGCGGGCAGCGGCACGGTGGCCCAGCGCCGCAGGGTGATGCCGAACGGCGCCAGGTTCTCGGCGATCCGGTCGAGGTCGTCGGTGCGCAGCAGCACGGTGGCGGCGTCGTCGTCAGCCATGATCTGCAGCAGAGTCATCGCACGCCTCCTCTCAGCTCGCCGCTCGGTCGATCAGCAGCCGCAGCCTGCACAGCGTTTCCAGGCACTCCATCCGGTCGCGTGCCACGCGCAGGGAGGGGCCCCAGCTCGTCGCGCCGTGCGCGCCGATCAGGAACACCGGCGGCGTGCGCATGGCCACCCGCGCCTCGACTTCCTCGGCGATGCGCGGCACTTCGGCGTGGTTGGGGAAGACCGGGACCGTGACCGAGGCCGGGTCGCCCCCGCGGAGTCCTTTGATGATCTCCAGCCCGGAGAACGTGACCGAGTTCTCGCCGCGAGCCGTGGCGATCGCCGCCACCGCGGTCGCGTATGGCGGGTGCGCGTGCACGACCGCCTGGCAGCCGGCGAACCGGCGGTACAAGGCGGTGTGGATGGTCGTCTCCGCCGACGGCTGCCTCCGGCCGGGCTCGACCGGGCGCGAGTCGGCGATGCTCACCCGCACGGTGTCCGCCGCCGTCAGCTCGCCCTTGCTGACCCCACTCGCGGTGATCAGGGCGGCCCCGTCGGGCAGGCGGAGCGAGATGTTGCCCGCCGTGCCTTCCATCCAGCCCCGCCGGTACAGCTTGGCGGTGAACTCGGCCAGTTCCTCCGCGGGGGTCATGACGCCACCTCGCGGCGGGCGCCGACCGGGCGGTACGTGCCGTTCTCGGTGACCACGGCGGTCACCAACTCGGCGGGAGTGACGTCGAACGCGGGATTGAACACCCGAGTGCCCGCAGGGGCGATGGTCACGCCTGCCAGCGTGGTCACCTCGTCTGGCTCGCGCTGCTCGATCACGATGGCGCTGCCGTCGGCCAATGTCTCGTCCACAGTGGACATCGGGGCGGCCACGATGAAGGGCACCCCCGCCTGGTGCGCGGCCAGGGCGAGCGAGTACGTCCCGATCTTGTTCGCGACGTCTCCGTTGGCGCACACCCGGTCCGCGCCGACGAGCACGCAGTCGGCCATGCCCGCGGCCAGCGCGGCGGGCAGTGCCGAGTCGACGCACAGCCGGTGCGGGATGTTCGCCTCGGCCAGCTCCCACGCGGTCAGCCTCGCGCCCTGCAGCAGCGGGCGGGTCTCACCGAACAGCACCTCCTCGACGTGGCCCGCCTCGGCCAGCAACCCGATCGCACCAAGGGCGGTGCCCCGTGCCACGGTGGCGAGCCGCCCGGTGTTGCAGTGCGTCACCAGCCGCAGCGGGCGATGGCCGCACAGGCGCAGCACCAGATCGGCGGTGTGCTCGGAGACGGCGAGGTTGAGCCGCTCGTCCTCGGCCAGGATCACCAGCGCCTCGTCGAGCACGGCGCCCGCGCCCTGCGGGATGCGCTCGGCGACCCGGCGCACCGCCCAGGTCAGGTTCACCGCGGTCGGCCGGGCGTCGGCGATGCGGCGGGCGTCGGCGCGCACCGCGAGTTCGTCGCACTGCCCGTTCCTGGTGTGCTGGGCCGCGGAGATCGCGACGGCCAGCGCACCCGCGACCCCGATGGCGGGGGCACCCCGGATCGCCAGCCGGTTGATCGCGTCGATCACCTCATCCACCGTGCGCAGGTGGAGAAGCCGGTACTCGTGCGGAAGTGCGCACTGGTCGACCGCGACCAGCGCGGCGTCCTCCCAGGCCAGCGAACGTGTCATGGCTCCGTCCAGGGTCGTGGTCGGTTCAGGCGGCCAGCCGGTCGGCGACCGGGTATGCCGTGGGCCGCGCATCCGCCGTGACCGTGGCGGGCGGCGCCATCTCGAGTCGGTCGCGCGCCACCACGATTTCCACCGGATCGAATGAGTGAACGATGAAATTCCGCATACATATCGGTGGCCGCGATGGGGACGACGAACGGGAACGACCACAACAATCCGCGTGCGGTGCTCGACATTCTCGTCTCCGATGATTCGCGCTGGCAGATGCCGGTGTGGGGCATCGGGTTCCAGCATCGCCACCGCCTCGGGCCGGGGCATCCTCTGGATTGCCGCTCGACTTCTCCGAAAATGCGCATTCCATTTACTGGCCTGCCCACGGGTCGGCGGCGGCGTTATCGTCGAAGTCGAGTCCAGGCCAACCCAGGGAGTCCCGATGACCCTCGCCCCGGACATCCGCCGTCACACCGTCTTCGACACCGACGAATGGCTGGATGCGTGGAGCAAGTCGACCATCGAACAACAGCGGGTCCTGCACCCTGGCGCCCCGGGGCGCTATCTGCTGGAGTCCTCGCCGTTCTGGCTTGGCTATGAGGTCGAGGCCGGGTTACCGCCCACGTGGGATCGGCCGTTGCTCACCGTCGGCTCGGTCTACTCGGTGTACGGGCCGACGTTCCTCACGCCCGATCCCGCCGCGGTCGCCGACCTCGTCGACGACGCCCGGGCCCAGGCGGCCGAACTCGACACCGCGGGCGCCATGGTGTTCAACCTGCCCGACGCCGACGCCCGCAAGTGGGCCGCGGTGCGCGAACCGGACGCGGTGATCCGCCTGGACATGTCGTACTACCGGGTGCCCGGTGTCGGCAAGGACCCGGTGATGGGCGACACCAAGCAGCACCCGCGCAGCGAGTGGCGCAGGCGGTGGCGGCGGGCGACCGAGAAGGGCGTCAAGCTCGTCGAGGAGTTCGCGCCGACCGCCGCGGACATCGACCGCGTCGTGGAGCTGACCAACGGTTCCGCGGTCAAGCACGGCTGGCCCGCGCTCTACGACCACGCCACCATCGCCGCCGTGCTCACCGTGCCCGGGGCCCGGCTGATCCAGGCCGAGTGGGAGGGCGTCGTCATCGGCGCGTTCGTGGCCATCGAGCACGACAGCTTGCTGTACCTGTGGGCGGGCGGCACCGACCACACCGTCTACCACCTGGTCAGCCCGTACCCGTTCATGCTCTACGAGCTGTTGGCCCAGGGGGTCGAGCGCGGCTGGCAGAAGCTGGAGTTCGGCCGGGGCAACGACGACTTCAAGGTCCGCCACGGTTTCGACGGGGTCGGGCTGTGGTCGCTGTGGTACGCGGCCCGGCCGGAGCAGGTGGCCCTCTACCGGCCGCGGCTGGACGCCCTGCACCGTTCCTGCGTCACCGCGCAGGGTCACCCCGACCAGGAGCCGATCTTGTGACGACGGGCATCCGCGCGAAGGTCGCCGCGCTGCTGCTGAGCGCGGCGATGATGAACGTCGCCTACACCGTGCTGATCCCGCTCGTCCCGACCCTCAGCGAGCGGTTCCACCTCTCGCCGTTCGAGATCGCGGCGGCGTTCGGCGGCTTCGCGCTCGCCAAGGCGCTCGCGCAGCCGCTGGGCGGCATCCTGGTCGACCGCGTGGCCAACCCGGCACTGCTGGGCTTCCTCGGTCTCGGGATCACCGCGGGCAGCATCGCGGGCCTCGCCTTCGCGGGCGCGGGCTGGCAGATCCTGGCCTGGCGGCTGGCCTGGGGCGTCGCCGAAGGCCTCACGATGCCCGCGCTCTACCGCCTGGCCAGCGCCCTCGGCAGCGAATCCGAGTACGGCACGTCCAAGGTCATGGGCTGGTTCGGCGCGGCGTGCGCGGGCGGCATGGTCGTCGGGCCGCTGCTCGTCGGCGCGCTGTACCCGTTCCTCGGCTTCACCGGCGTGTTCCTGACCGGTGCCGCGGTCACCGCCGGGGGCGGGGTGCTGCTGCTGAGCATGCGCCACTCGCTGAACACGCTGCAGGAGTCCGAAAGCGACACTGGGCACGACAAGGCGGCCACCGGCGCGACGATGCGACTGGTCGCGGTCCTGGTCGGTCTGTTCGCTGTGGTCGACCTGGTGAACAACGCGGTGTTCGCCGCGATGGAGCCGGTGCTCCCGCTGCACCTCGACCAGGTGACCGGCGACGGTGTCGCGTTCACCTCGGTGATCTTCAGCATCGGCCTGGCGGTGTTCATGGTGGGCACCATGGCGTCGTCGCGGATCGTCGAACGCAAGCCGCTCCTGGTGGTCGCGGGCTTGTCGTTCGGCGTGGAGACCGTCGGGCTGGCCGTTCTCGGTCTCACCGACGGAATTGTCGCGCTGTGCGCCGGGTTCCTGCTGTTCATGGCCGCCCAGCCGGTGCTGTACATGGTGGCGCGACAAGGGGTCAACCTGGTCCCGCGCCACCAGCTGGGTCGCGCGTTCGGCGCGTTCGGGCTGGTATCGGACATCGGCTTCATCGTCGGGCCGCTGATCGGGGCACTGGTCTACGGCTGGACCGGGTCCGGGGTGTTCCTCGCGCTGGCCGCGGTGACGGCGGTGACCGGTGTGGCGCTCTTCGCCGCCCGCGCCATGCCCGACCGGCTCGTGGCAGGCATCTACCAGCCCGCGCCGGTCGAACCGCGCGACGCCACACCCGCGCCCTGAGGCGTTTCGGGTTCGTTCGCTACCCCAGCACTTGACACAGGCCCGTCGGCGACCCGCCAGGGACACCGCGATCGGCGCCTCGACAGCGTGCGTCTGGCCCACACCGTCGGCACACCGAGTTCCTCCCCGAGCAGGGCACGCGCATCCATTCGCCGTAGCCCACAGTCCGCAGTCCATTGTCGACTGTCCACTGCGGGGCTCGCCTTCCTCAACGGACGCAGACCATCCCTATCACCCACAGGACTTCCGTCGCACCAGCCGCACCGACACTGCCCCTGACCACACACGTACGCACACAAAACCGCGCGGGCCAGACAGTGTGTCTGGCCCGCGCGGTCGGTGGGTGTTCAGGAGGCGAGGCGGTCACCGCTGGGCGGATCGGCCGAAATGGACGCGGCGGGCACTGAGGCCAGCCGTGGTGCGCGACGCGAACTGGCGAAGCGGCGCATGATCGGGCGTTCGACGCACGTGTACAGCACCGTCGCGGCCAGGAGCGCGCCCGCGAACAGCAGCGCGAGCACGGCCAGCGCGACCGGTGTGCTCCAGGTGTTGGTCTGCCCGAGCAGCCGGTGACCGTAGTCCAGGACCAGCTGGTGGACCATGTAGAAGGCGAACGAGATGTCGCCGAGCCAGACCATGAACCGGCTCGACAGCCAGCTGCCTTCCTTCGCCGCGTCCACCTTCGCGCCCGCGACGATGATCAGGCCGAGCGGCACGACCATCGTGGCCGCGACCCGGTACGGGCCGGAGAACAGCGGCGTGAGCGCGTAGGCGGCCACCGCGAGCGCCACCGCGCCGCCGAAGCTGAGCGGGATCGTCCGGCCGGTGATGACGATCCGGGCGATGAAGATGCCGAACACGAACTCCAGCATCCGCACCGGCGGGAACGAGGCGACGAACCACTGCTCGAACAGGGTCAGGCCGGTCGGCATCATCGTGCCACCGGCAAGCGCCTGCGCCTCGGGCAGCACGGTGGCCAGCGACGGGACGAGGAAGATCGCCAGCACGACCACGCCGGTCCAGGCCCAGAGCCGCTCGGGGCGGATCCGCTTGATGCCGAAGTACAGCGCCGGGAACGCGAGGTAGAACAGCAGCTCGCAGGACAGCGACCAGGACACCACGTTGCCGCTGTAGAGCACCGACAGATCAGGGAACCATGCCTGGATCAGCAGCAGGTTGTACCACCAGGTGCCCTTGGCGGCGGCGCCCGTGACCGCGATCAGCAGGACGAAGGCGATGACGGCGGTCACCAGGTGGTTGGGGAAGATCTTGAACAGCCGACGCCGGTAGAACTTCCGCACCGTGTCCGCGGAACGCACCGACCAGGTCAGGACAAATCCACTGAGGATGAAGAAGAACGAGACGCCGGTCCAGCCGCCCCCGCCCACGACCGCGCCGAGCGTCTCCGTCGCACCGGGCGAGGCGAACAGCCCGGCGTACAGGACCCCGTGGAACAGGAAGACCATCAGCGCGGCGATGAACCGCAGTCCCGTCAGTGATGGCAGGCGAGACCCCGTGATGTCCGCCCGCGCGGGTAACTCTGTTGAATGAGGCATAGGTCGCCCTCCGCTTTGGTCGGCCCCACAGTGTCGAACACGACCATGGCCGTTCCCGGTAGCACCCGCATCCTCGTCCTTGCGGAAGTCCGTCCGGCCCAAAAGGACAGTCGTCGAAGGACGCACAAAGCAGCGGCGCCTCCCGGGTTCTCCGGGAGGCGCCGCTGCTTGTCGTGTGCGACTGGCTACTCGTCAACCGACAGCGGCTCGTACTTCTGCAGGATGACGCCGGTGTGCAGCACGTGGGCGGCCTTGAGCTTCATCCGCACGTGGCCGAGGCCGTGGAACGGCCGCACCGGCTCGCTCCAGACGATCGGGTGCACCCAGAAGTGGATCTCGTCCGCGAGACCGTGCTTGACCAGGTTGAAGGCCAGTTCACCGCAGCCGTAGCTCAGCAGGTTGCCGGTGTGCTCGGCCTTGAGCCTGCGCACCTCGTCGACGAAGTCGCCCTTGATGAGCGACGCGTTCCAGTCGAGCGGCTCGGTCAGCGTCGTCGAGGCGATGTACTTCGGCATGCTGTTCACCCGCTCGGAGAACGGGTCGGTGAGCGGCTTCCAATACGGGGCGATGGTCTCGAACGTCTTGCGCCCGAGCAGCATCGCGTCCCCGAGCACGAGATCGTCGGCGTCGGCGCCGTCCTGGCCGCCTCCTTGATGCCATCCCATCTCCGGACCGATGCTGCCATCGGCCGTCGTCTGAAACGTGATGATTACCTTGCCCATCAGACTTGCCTCTTCCCTTTCGTCGGGCACTGTTCGTGCGTAAGACTCGGGCCCGGTGTCGACGCGCGGTGTCACCCGCACGATGGTCCACCGGTCGATTGTCCTCGCCCCGAACGGATTCGACATCTTCCAAAGTGCGCACCGCGGTGCGGCGGCCTCTGATCCGCCGCAACGCCGGAGATGCCGCGTGCCGGGCACGGATGTCAGGCTTGCCGCATGTCTGAATTCGACGGCAAAACCGTTCTCATTACCGGCGGTGGGAGCGGAATCGGCTTTGCCACCGCGCGACGATTAGTGGACGCGGGCTGCAATGTCGTGATCGCCGGCCGCCGCGTCGATCGGATCGACGCCGCGGCGAAGGAGCTCGATCCCGACGGTGACCGGGTCCTCGCCGTGGCCACCGACGTGGCCCGCACGGAAGACCTCGACGAATTGATCGACCGGATCCGACAGCGATACGGCAGGCTGGACGGCGTTTTCGCCAATGCCGGTATTTCGTTCAACTCACTGAGCGCCGATGTCAGCGAAGCCGATTTCGACCGGGTCGTCGGCACCAATTTCAAGGGCGCGTTCTTCACCATCCAGAAAGCGGTGACCCTGTTCGACGAGGGCGGCGCCATCGTGGTCAACGGCACCTGCCTGGCGCACCGCGGCATGGGCCCGGCGTCGGTGTACGCCGCGACGAAGGCCGCCGTGACCAACCTGACCCGTTCGCTCGCCGCCGACCTGGCGGGCCGAGGCATCCGGGTCAACGCGGTCAGCCCCGGGTTCATCGAGACGGACATGCTCGACGAGGTCGCCCCCAACGAGCAGGCACGCGCGGGGATCAGCGGCCTGGTCCCGCTCGGCAGGCTCGGCAAGCCCGAGGAAGTCGCCGACGCGGTGGCGTTCCTGCTGTCCCGACGCGCTTCCTTCATCACCGGTCAGGACCTCGGTGTCGACGGCGGCATCGTCAGCTCATTCCCGATGTGAGGACGTCCAGGAATGCCAACCACGGATTCAAGGAGGTGACCGCGATGGGCCAGCAGGATGGGACTCGCGCGGTGGTGCTCGGCGGCAGCATTGCCGGGTTGTTCGCGGCCAGGGTGCTCGCGGACGCCTACGACGAGGTGCACATCGTGGACCGCGACAAGCTCGTCGGCGTCAAGGGGGTGCGGCGGTTCTGCCCGCAGAGCCACCAGGCCAACGGCCTGCTCGCCCGTGGCGTGCAGGTGATGGAGGAGCTCTTCCCCGGGCTCACCCAGGAGATGCTCGACTACGGCGTCCCGACCGGTGACCTGTCCGGCAGCTGCCGCTGGTACGCCCGGGGCAACCGGCTCAAGCAGCAGCACGCCGGACTGCAGACCCTCGGCGTGGTGCGGCCCCTGTTCGAGTGGTTCATCCGCGAGCGGGTGCAGCAGCTCCCCAACGTGGTCTTCATCGAGGAGCACGACATCCTCGGCCTCACCACGACGGCCGACAAGAGCCGGGTCACCGGGGCACGGGTGCAGAAGCGCGGCACCGACACCGCCACGGTCATCGATGCCGACCTGGTCATCGACGCCACCGGTCGCGGCTCGCGAACCCCGGTCTGGCTTGAGGAACTCGGCTACGAGAAGCCGTTCGAGGAGCGCAAGAAGATCGACCTGGGCTACGTGACGCAGCACTTCCGCCTGCGCCCCGGCGCCAACGGGTTCGTCAACGACGTGGCGATCAACCAGATCGCGAACGCCGACGTGCCCCGCGGCAACGTCTTCTTCCTCGTCGAGGACGGCAAGGTGGAGCTGACCACCTACGGCATCCTCGGCGACCACCCGCCCACCGACTACGACGGACTCATGGCGTGGCTGAAGTCGCTGCCCGCCAAGGACGTCTACGAGACGCTGAGCTACGCGGACCCGGTCGACAAGGCGATGCCGTTCAAGTTCCCGACGACGCTTCGCCGCCACTACCACAAGCTGCGCCGCTTCCCCGAGGGCCTGCTCGTCACCGGCGACGCCGTCACCACGTTCAACCCCGTGTACGCACAGGGAATGAGCGTCGCGGCGCTGTGCGCGCTGGTCCTGCGCCAGCACCTGCACAGCGGTGCCGCGCCGGTGCCGCAGGACTACTTCCGCGACCAGGCGCTCGACGCCATCGACCAGGCGTGGGAGATGACCAACCAGATCGACCTGAGCCTGCCGGGGGTCAAGGGCGAGCGCACCTTCAAGATCCGCATGGGCAACTGGTTCCTGAAGCGGGTCCAGATCGCCGCGACCCGTGACGCCGACATCACCGCCGCGTACTTCAAGGTCGCGGGCCTCATCGAGAAGCCCGAGTCGATGATGAAGCCGGGCTTCGCACTGAAGGTGCTGTGGAAGTCGCTGTTCGGCCCGTCGAAGGAAAGCCGGGAGCCGTTCGTGTTCGAGGTGGCTCCAGGCGTCCAGCCCGCCTACGGCGAGTCCGCCGAGCAGCTGCCCAAGGCAGCGTGACGGCACCCACTGTCCACATCGGCCACGGGAGTTCCGCCGGGACTCCCGTGGCCGTGCCCTTATGGGCGATCCCACCACAGGAGTGTCGATGACCACCGCGCACCGGACGTGTCCCATCTGTGACGCCGTCTGCGGCCTGAAGATCGATCTTGACCCCGCGGGCCGCGTCACGAAGGTGCGTGGTGACGCCGACGACCCGTTCTCGAAGGGCTACATCTGCCCGAAGGGCGCGAGCCTGGGCCGCCTCGACGAGGACCCGGATCGCCTGCGGCATCCCATGATCCGCGAGGGCGACCAGTGGCGCGAAGCCAGCTGGGACGAGGCGTTCGAAGCCGTCGACCGCGGGCTGACGGGTGTCATCGAGAAGCACGGCCGCGACGCTGTCGCCGTGTTCTTCGGCAACCCGACCTATCACACGATGGCCGGGTTCATGTACCGGATGCCGTTGACCCAGTCGCTGAACACCCGCAACACCTACTCTTCCGGCACCATCGACCACATGCCCAAGCACGTGGCCTGCGGCCACCTGTACGGCGACCCGTTCGCGATCGCGGTGCCCGATGTCGACCGCACCGACTTCCTGTTGGTCATCGGCGCGAACCCCATGGAGTCACACGGTTCCCTGTGCGCCGCGCCCGACTTCCCCCGCAGGCTGCGGGAATTGCGTGAGCGTGGCGGCAAGCTGGTCGTGATCGACCCGCGGCGCACCAGGACCGCGGCGATCGCCGACGAACACCTGCCGGTCCGGCCGGGCACCGACCCGTTCCTGCTGCTCGCCGTCGTCAACACGCTGCTGACGGAGAACCTGGCCAAGGTCACGCTCGACGTCAACGGCCTCGACGAACTGCGCGAGCTGGCTGCGGAGTTCACCCCCGCGGTGGCCGAAAGCGTTTGCGGCGTGCCCGCCGAGGACATCGCCCGGCTGGCCCGCGAGCTCGCGGCGGCGCCGACAGCGGCTGTCTACTCGCGCATGGGCGGGTCGGTGGTGGAGTTCGGCACGCTGACCCAGTGGCTGGTCGACGTGGTCAACATCCTGACCGGCAACCTGGACCGCCCCGGCGGGACCATGTTCACCAAGACGGCCGCGCTCGAGGTGTTCCGCTCCGGCGAGCCGTTCCAGGCCGGCCGGTGGAAGAGCCGGGTCCGCGGCCTGCCGGAGGCGCTCGGCGAGCTGCCCACGGCCACGCTGGCCGACGAGATCGAGACCCCCGGCGAGGGCCAGGTGCGGGCGCTGGTGGCGATCGCGGCCAACCCGGTGCTCGCCGCGCCCAACGGGCCCCGGCTCGAGCGCGCGTTCGAGGACCTGGAATTCATGGTCTGCGTCGACCCGTACCTCAACGAGACGACCCGGCGGGCGCACGTCATCCTGCCGCCGCCGCGCATGCTGCAGATGCCGCACTACGACTTCCTGCTGCAGATCGTGACGGTGCGCAACTACACGAGGTTCTCCCCCGCGATCCTGCCCCTGGAGCCGGACCAGCGGTCCGAGGCCGAGATCCTGGCCCGGCTGACCCTGATCGCGGCGGGCGCGGGCGCGTCGGCCGACCCCGCCGGGCTGGACGAGACGGTCCTCGGGCAGCTCGTCGGCGCGGCCACCCAGATCCCCGGTTCCCCGTACCAGGGCAGGGATCCGGCCGAGGTGCGCGCCGAACTCGACGGCGACAGCGGGCCCGAGCTGATGCTGGACATCATGCTCAAGCTCGGTCCGTACGGCCTGTCGCTGGCGCGGCTGCGGGAGAACCCGCACGGCATCGACCTCGGGCCGCTCGAGCCGCGGCTGAAGGAACTGCTGTGCACGCCGTCCGGGCGGGTCGAGCTCACCCCGCCGCCGATCGTCGAGGACCTCGGCAGGCTGCGCGCCAAGCTGTCCGCCCCGACCCCGGAGCTGGTGCTGATCGGGCGGCGGCAGCTGCGCTCCAACAACAGCTGGCTGCACAACGTCCCGTCCCTGCTCGGCGGGAGCAACCGCTGCACGCTGCACGTCAACCCGGCCGACGTCGCCAAGTACGGGCTCGGTGAGCAAGCGATCGTGCGGTCGGCCACCGGCGAGGTGATCGTCGCCGTCGAGCCGACCGACTCGATCAGGCCGGGTGTGGTGAGCATCCCGCACGGGTGGGGCCACAAGGGCAGCGAGCAGCGGGTGGCGGCGCAGAACCCCGGCGTCAACGCGAACGCGCTGACCGACGAGCTGGTCGTGGACGTCCCGTCCGGCAACGCCGTGTTCAACGGTGTGCCGGTCACCGTCAGCCCTTATGAGCCGTAGCAAGGAACTGTCCGGAACCCGACAAGGAACGGAGCACCGCCGTGTCACTATCCGACGCAACACCGCGCCGCGAACAGCAGGAAGAGCCGCCCGCCAACCCGGTCACCCTGGTCAGCCTCGTCGACGAGATGGTGGACATCAACCCGCACGCCCCGCACAACCCGAACCTCGCCGCGGGGATCGTCTGGGCCGACATCCTGGCCGACATCGCCGCCGACGAGGAGGAACGCCAACTCCGCGCCGCCGAACGCCTGAGCGACGCCGCTTAGCCCGCACGCTCGTCAGTCAGCAACACCGAAGGCGCCCCAGCCCATCCGGCTGCGGCGCCTGTTGCTGTCGGCACAGCTCACGTACGAGCTAGTACTAAAAGTGCTAGCCTGGCGGCTCCGTACGAATGGAGCTGCGCATGTGGGCTTTGGTGGTCCGATTCGACCTTCGCGACGAGAACGCGGCGACGGGTTTCGACGGGCTTGTCGCCGAACTGGTCCCGCGGATCGCCGAGCATGAGCCGGGAACCCTGGTCTACGCGGTGCATTCCGTCGAAGGTGAGCCACTGTCCCGGGTGTTCTACGAGCTTTACGCGAGCCGGGAGGCTTTCGACGACCACGAGCGTCAGGAGCATACGAAGGCGTTCCTGGCCGCGCGGGAGCAGTATGTGGCCGATCTCCGGGTGGAGTTCCTGACTTCGCCGACAGGCAAAGGGCTCCAGCCGTGAAACCCGCCGACGCCAAGGCGTTGGGGCGGCAGGTCGCGTTTCACCGAAGCCGACTGGGACTCTCGCAACGGGAACTCGCCGCGCGGCTCTCGCGCTCCGAGAGCTGGGTCAGCCAGGTCGAGCGTGGCGTGCGGCACGTGGATCGCATGTCGGTTCTCGAGAAGGTCGCCGAAGTTCTCGATGTCCCGCTGTCCGAGCTCGCCACGGAGAGTGTCATCGCCGCCCCGGAACCACCGCGGGCCGCTACCGCGCTCAGCCTCGCGCTGTGTTCCAGCGACGCGCTTCACGCGGTGCTTTCCGAGGTCTCGCCGGTCGATGTGGAACGGCTCAGCCTTCGCGCGGACCAGGCGTGGGAGTTCGCGCACGACTCCCGGCACGAGGATCTGAGCCGGCTTCTGGGCACGCTGATCCCCGAACTCGAATACGCGTCGAGAAAGACCACGGGGGCGAACCGGCGGCACCTCTGCGCGGCCAAGGCCAAGGCCTACCACGCAGCTGCGGGCGTGTTGTCGAAGCTGGGCGAGACGGCCGCGGCCTGGGTGGCCGTCGACCGCTCGATCGCGGCGGCCGAGGACGCCGATGACCCCTTGCTGATGGGCGCGGGCGCCTTCCGCCTCGCCATCGTCTTTCAGCAGGCACGCCGGTTCGATCTGGTGAAGCGCACGGCGACCACCGCCATCAGCGCTCTCAGCCGGTTGGCCGAGAAAGGCGACCTTGGCGCTGTCGCGCTGACTGGCGCGCTGTTCCTTCAGCTGTCGGTGGCGTCAGCCAGATCGAACGAAGGTGACGATGCCTATTCGTACCTGGCGAAGGCCGGCCGAGCGGCCAAGAGGATCCGCACGGACACCAACAGCCACAACACCGAGTTCGGGCCGACGAATGTCGCGCTCCACGAGATCAGCATCGCGGTCGAACTGGGCGACGCCGGCCGCGCTCTGCGCGTGGCGGAGAAAGCGGATGTGTCATCGCTTTCCCCCGAGCGCCAGGCCCAGATGCTGATCGACGTGGCGCGGGCACATGCGCAGCGCAGGCAGACAACCGCACTGTTGGAAACCCTGCGCAAGGCCTATGACATCGCTCCCGAGCAGGTGAGCGCACATCCAGGGGTCCACGATCTCGTGCGGGACGCGCTTCGCGATGGCGAGATCAACACGCCTCACTTGCGGAAGCTCGCCGCCGATCTCAACATCGCCACCTAGCCGCACATTTTGTACTAGCTCACATTTCTAGTCTTGCCCGGAACTCGCGGCGTAGCTACCTTCCGTTGTGCTGGAGGACAACGGAAGGACGTCTCACCATGAACTCGCGAAGCAAGTCTGGCCGCGAGATACGGACCCTGGCCCAGGCGAACGAACTGCTCGGCAGCCAACGGCCACGACAAAGCGCGCCGTTGACCGAGTGGTTGACCTTCTACCGACACAGCGCGGCTGTCTACGCGGAGGTCGCGGAAATCGACCGCGGACATCACCACGAGGCTCTGTACTGGGCCAGTCGCGAGCGAGCTCGAGCCGAGGAGATCGTTTCCGAGATCGACCGCGCGAAGCGGAACCAAGCAGCGGACCTCACTCAACGCTAGGCGAGGCAAGACCGCCTTGGCCTGTCCGGCGACCCCCTCTCCGGCAAACCCCTTGGTGGGCAAGCAAAGGGCACGCGCGGATAAGACAGTGGAGCCTGGCCCCGCCATCCTTGGATGGAGGCAAGCGACGGTCGAGAGGACAAAGCACGTGACGCAGCGAGACGTGATCGCCGACCTGACCGCGGAGGGCGAGGAGATCGAGGCGATGCTCGCCGGGCTCGCCGACGACGCCTGGGACCAGCCGTCTCCGGCACCCGGTTGGACGGTCGCCCACCAGGTCGCCCACCTGGCTTTCATCTTCCGCCTCGCGGGCACCGCGGCCGCCGAGCCGGAGGTCTTCAAGGCGATGGCGGCGCAGGCTGCGGGGGACTTCGAGGGCGCGGTCAACGCAGCCCTCGGCCTGTACCTCGGCACCCCGCCGAACGTGCTGCTGTCGCGCTGGCGCGAGGAACGCGACACCGCGATCAAGGCCCTGGCCGCCGTGCCGGCCGACCAGGTCGTGCCGTGGCTCGTCCGGCCGCTGCCGCCCGCCGTGCTCGCCTGCGCGGGCATGATGGAGTTGTTCGCCCACGGTCAGGACGTCGCCGACGCGGTCGGCGTCACCCGGGAGTACACCGACCGGCTGTGGCACGTCGCCTGGTTCGCCACCCTCGTCTGGGACTTCGGCTACCAGTCGCGCGCGTTGCCCACGCCCGACGTGCAGTACCGCTACGAGCTCACCGCGCCGTCGGGCGCCACCTGGGAGTTCGGACCCGCCGACGCCGAGCAGCGGATCACCGGCCCGGCCGAGGACTTCTGCCTGCTGGTCACCCGCCGCAGGCACCGCGACGACCTCGCGCTCAAGGCGGTCGGCCGCGACGCCGAGTACTGGCTCGAGATCGCCCAGGCCTACCGCGGTCCGGCGGGCGAGGGCAGGCGGCCGGGCCAGTTCAAGGCCTGACCAAGCCCTCAGCGCGGCGACCGCCGCACGAGCAGGTAGCAGCGGTCGCTCGCGTGTTCGGGTCCGTGCGGAGCCCGGTCGAGCCGGGCCACGACGGCCAACCCCGCCGCGGTGAGCGCCTCCGTTTCGGCGGCGGGGTCGAGGAAGTGGAAGGTGAGGTCCACCTCGTGACCCCACCAGCCGTCGAGGTGCCGCGCGCCGCCGGTGGGGAGGTCGGCGTCGCTGGTGTGGAAGGCGATCAGCGCGTGCCCGCCCGGCCGCAGGACCCGCGCGAACTCGGCGTAGGCCGCGGCGCGCTGGTCGGTCTCGAGGTGGATGACGGCGTAGAGGCAGACGAGGCCGTTCAGCGCGTCCGACCGGATGGGGAGCGCGGCCAGGTCGGCGGCGGCGGCCGGGATGCCCGACCTCAGGGCGGCGGTGCACATCGCCGGTGAGAGGTCCATGCCGACGACGGGGACACCGCGCTCGGCGAGGTGGCGGGCGACGTGCCCGGGACCGCAGCCGAGGTCGGCGACGGGACCGTCAGCCAGCTCCACGAAGGCGTCGAGCAGGGCGCGGTCGAGCGGCTTGTGGCGCAACTCGTCCCCCAGTTCGGCGGCGTACCGCTCGGCGACGAGGTCGTAGCTGCGGCGAGTGCGCGCGGCGTCGGTCATGTGGACCAACCTAGGCGCTAGATTGGGTCGTTCCGGAATCCCGCGTCTGGTGAGGTGTGGACACTGCCCAGCGAACTGACCAGCTACATCGGCAGGCGGCGCGAAGGCACGCGGGCCAGGCAGTTGCTTGCCGCGGGCGCGCTGCTCACGCTGACCGGCCCCGGCGGCGTCGGCAAGACCCGGCTGGGGACCCGGGTCATGCGGGACGCGGCTCGCGGCTTCGCCGACGGCGTCGTGTTCGTCGGGCTCGCCGAGTTGCGGGACCCGGCGCTGGTGGCGAACGTGGTCGCCGACCGGCTGGGGCTGGGCGACCGGTCCACCAGGCTGGTCACGTCGACCGTGGTCGAACACCTGCGGGAGCGCTCGCTGCTGCTCGTGCTGGACAACTGCGAGCACCTGGTCGACGGGTGCGCGGAGTTCGTCCGTGAGGTGCTGACCGGGTGCCCCGGCGTCGCTGTGCTGGCCACCAGCAGGCAGTCGCTGGGCATCGCGGGCGAGCGGCTGTTCCCGGTGCCCCCGCTGTCCGTGCCCGACGACACCGGGCCGTGTGCGCCGGAGGAGTTGGCGCGCTACGACAGCGTGTGCCTCTTCGTCGACCGGGCGGTCGCAGTGTGGCCGACATTCGGGCTGACGGTGGAGAACTGCGCCGACGTGGTGTCCCTGTGCCGTTCGCTTGAGGGGCTGCCGCTGGCGATCGAGTTGGCGGCGGCGCGGATTCGGTCGCTGTCGCCGGGGCAGATCGTCGAGCGGCTGGCCCGGCGGCTGCCGCTGCTGACCGCGGGCCCGCGCACGGCGCCGCAGCGGCAGCAGACGCTGCGGGCCACCATCGACTGGAGCCACGAGCTGTGCACCGAGGCCGAGCAGGCCCTGTGGGCCCGTGCGTCGGTGTTCGCCGGTTCGTTCGACGTGTCCGCCGCCGAGTTCGTCTGCGCCGGAGCGGGTGTGGACAGCGCCGAGGTGCTGAACCTCGTCGACGCACTGTTGGACAAGTCCGTGCTGGTGCGCGACACGACGGACACCGACGCGCGCTACCGGATGCTGGAGACGCTGCGCGAGTACGGGCAGGAGCGGCTGGCCGAGTCCGGTGACCATGCCCGGGTTTCGCGACTGCACCGCGACTGGTTCGACCGGTTGACCGCCACCGCGGACGCCGAGTGGGCGAGCCCTGACCAGCTCGCGTGGGTCACGAGACTCAAGCACGACCACGCGAACCTGCGAGCCGCCCTCGACTGGTGCCTCACCGAGCCCGGCGAGGCCGGGGTCGCACTGCGCATGGCGTCGCGGCTCGACGAGTACTGGAGCCTGCGCGGATTCACCACCGAGGCGCGGATGTGGCTGGACCGGGCCCTGGCGGCGACACCCGAAGACCACCCCGACCGCCCGTTCGCCCTGGGCGTGGCCGCGCTGCACGCGCTGTGGCAGTCCGATATGGACAGTGCAGCCGGCCAGCTGGCGCAGGCCGAGAACCTGGGTGGCGACAACGCGTTCCTGGTGACCTACCTGGGATACGTGCGCAGCCTGGCAGCGTTGATCTCACTGGACTTGCGCACCGCCGAACTCGCCACCGCCGCCGCCGCGGGCTTCCGCGAACTCGGCGAGGTCCGCCGGGAACTGCACCCCCTGTTCATCCAAGGCGTGGCACTCGCCTACGGCGGCGACATCGAAGGCGCCCGCGCCGCGCTCGACCGAATGATCGAACTCTGCGAGTCACACGGCGAGAAGTACCACCGGGCCATGGCGATGTTCGGCGTGACCATGGTCGAAGTCGACTTCGGCGACGTCGACCGGGCGGCCGAAGCGGCACGGAAAGGACTGCTGGCCGACCTGGCCATGGACAACTCGTTCGGCGAGACCTTCCACTTGGAGAGCATGGCCTGGGTCGCCGACCGCCAGGGCGACCACCCGCGCGCCGCGACCCTCTTCGGCGTGGCGGCGCCCCTGTGGGCCGACCTCGGCACGACCCCGGAAGCCGCCGTCTCGATGCCCCACCTGTTTCATCGCGACAACACCCGAAAAGCCCTGGGAGACTTGGCTTTCGACCAGGCCCACGCGGCGGGCCGGGCCATGTCCGCCGCCGAACGACGGCAGTACGCGTTGGGGACCGAACCAGCGGAACCGGAAAGCCCGCTGACCCAGCGCGAAGCGGAGATCGCGGAGTTGGTGGCCGAGGGGATGACCAACGCGGACATCGCGGCGAAACTCGTCATCGCCCGGCGGACCGCGGACACCCATGTCGGGAACATCCTGACGAAACTCGGCTTCTCGAGTCGGGCACAGATCGCCGCCTGGGCCGTACGACGGCGCCGCTGACGTCGGCCGTTCGCCGGCCGGCTTTGGGGGGCCTGTTTGGGTGGTTCGCCTTGATTTGGGGACCCCGGAAATGGGCCTGCGCGGGTAAAGCGGGCAGGATGAAGAAACTGCCCCGCGCTGCGAAAGTTTAGGCCCATTTCACCCCAAATCAAGGCGAACCACCCAAACAGGCCGTTCTGCCGGGCCCCTTGCGGGCACAATTTCCCACGGCCATCCGGCATTCATAGAATGCGGCCCCATTCACGCTTTTATGACTCCTCTTTATGGGTGCCAATACGGGAAAACGCTTGGATACCGGATTCACGATGTCCCACGTAATGTGCGTTCATGGCCGGAAGGAGAATTCCCACGATTCGGCACGTGGCCGCCCTGGTGGGCCGCTCGGCCGAGTTGGCCGAAGTCGCGCTCACCGTCCGCAGACCGCCCTCGGTCGTGTTGGTGGAGGGTGAGGCCGGGGTGGGCAAGACCCGGCTGGTCCGCGAACTCGCCCGGGGCATCGACCCCAAGGGGCGGGCCGTGCTGTTCGGGACCTGCCAGCCGATGCGGGCGCCGCTGCCGTACGGCCCCGTGGTCGACATCCTCCGCGACACCCGGACGCTGCTCGAAGGGGTCGCCTCGAAGCTGAGCCCGCTGGCGGGCGCGTTGCGTCGGCTGTTGCCCGAGCTCGCGCCGCTGCTGCCCCCCGAGCCCGCGCGCGGCGACGTGGCCACCGAGCGGCACCAGGTGTTCCGCGCGGTGCGCGAGGTGCTCGCCGCCTACGGGCCCACGCTGCTGGTCGTCGAAGACGTGCACTGGGCCGACGAGGGCACCCAGGACCTGCTCCGGTTCCTGACCTGCCCGCCGACCCCGGACCTGTCGGTGGTCCTGACCTACCGCAGGGAGACCCAGCCCGGCAGGCACGGGTCGCTGCTCCCCGGCGGGGCGCACGTGCTGCTCGCCGAGGGCCGCAACACCCTGGTCCGGCTGCGCCCGTTGGAACCAGGGCACGTCGGCCAACTCGCCGCGGACCTGCTCGGCACCGAGCGGGTGGCCGACGACTTCGCGCGGGAGCTGCATCGGCGGACCGCGGGCATCCCGTTCGTGGTGGAGGAACTGCTGCGTGAGGTCCGCGAGGGCGGGTTGGTGCCGCGGCCGCGGGCGCTCGACGAGGTCGACATCCCGATCCTGCTGCGCGACACCCTGGCCGACCGCCTCGCCCGCCTCGGCCCGTCGGTCACCGTCGTCGTCCAAGCCGCCGCGGTGCTGGACACCGCCGCCACCGAAGCCGATCTGGCCGCGGTCGCGGGGCTGACCGAGGACGGCGTCGAGTCCGCGCTGACCCACGCGCTGGACGGCGCGGTGCTGCACGAGGTCGGCGCCGAACGCTACGCGCTGCGCCATCCGCTGGCGACGCAGGCGGTGTACGTGTCGATCCCGGGCCCGCTGCGCCGCCGCATGCACGCGCGGGCCGCCGAGCTGCTCGCCGCCGCCCCTGGGCCCGCGGTGGTCCGCCTCGCCCACCACTACCGGCAGGCCGGTGACCTGCCGACCTGGGTGCGCCGCACCCTGGCCGCGGTCGACCACGCCACCCAGGTCGGCGACACGGCGCTCGCCCTGCAGGTGCTCGAGGCCGCGCTCGCCGACGACGCGCTGCCCGTGCGGGACCGCAACACCCTCGCGGTGCGGCTGAGCCGGGTGGTGATCAACGGGATCGCGGGCAACAGCACCGTCGAGCGGCTGCGCAGCGTGCTGCGGGAGGAGACGCTCGGCCCCCGCGCGCGCGGGGAGGTGCGGCTCAACCTGGGCCTGTTGCTGATGAACCAGGTCGGCCGGATCGAGGACGCCCAAGGCGAGATCGAGATGGCTCTGCACGACCTGGACAGCCAGCCTGCCCTGGCCGCCCGCGGCTACGCGGCGCTCACCCTGCCGTTCACCGGGACCAGGCCGGTGCGCGACCACCAGCGCTGGCTCGCCGAGGCACTGCGGATCGCGGACTCGGCCACGGTCGACGACGAGCGGCTCATGGCCGTGCGGTCCAACGAGGTGACCGTGCTGGCGCAGTTGGGCGATCCCGCCGCGTGGGCCGCGGCCGAGCGGCTGCCCCGGCCCGGCCGCTCGGTCAAGATCGGCAGGCAGCTCGCCCGCGCCCACATCAACCTCGCCGACGCCGCCGCGTGGCTCGGGCACCACGACCGCGCCCGGGATTCCCTCGTCACCGGCCGCGAGTTGCTCTCCGACACCGGCGTGCCATTCCTGTCGATGCTGGCCACCGGCACCGAGCTGCGGCTGGACGCGGCGGGCGGCCGATGGGCGAGCCTGGAGCAGGACGCGGCGCAGCTCATCGACCAGGCCGGGGACATGGCCTACCTGGCCGCCGACGCGTGGGTCGCCCTGGGCTGGCTGGCCATCGCCCGCGGCGACCGCGACACCGCGATCCGACACCTCGACCACGCCCACGCCGCGGCCCCCGAGCACGCACCCATCTGCGCGGCGATCGCGGCGGGCCGGGTCACCATGGCGCTGACCCGCGGCGACGTGGCCGCGGCGGCGGTCGGGGCGGAGCGGGCGCTGAACGCCATCCGGCACAAAGACAACTGGCTGTGGGCGGCCGACCTCCTCCCACCCGCCACCCGCGCGCTGCTGCGGACGGGGCGGGTCGCCCACGCGGAGGCCATCGTCGCCGAGTTCGACCAAGGGGTGTCGGGCCGGGACGCGCCGCTGGCGGCCGCCGCGCTCGACCTGTGCCGGGGGCTGCTCGCCACCGGGAGCGCGGCGGTGGACCGCTACACCCGCGCCGCCAAGCAGTACCAGGCCCTGCCGCAGCCGCACGCGGCCGCCGCGGCCTACGAACTCGCGGGCACCGCCGCGGTCGACCTGGGCGACATCCAGACCGCGCTGCCGCTGCTCGACGCCGCCGCGACCGTCTTCACCGAACTGGGCCTGGCCAAGGACGCCGCCCGGTGCGTCCGGCTGAGCCGCCGGTTCCGCCTGGGAACACCGCGCGGCCGCAAGAGCTACGGCGGCAACCTCTCACCCCGGGAACGCGAGGTCGTGCACCTGGTCGCGGCGGGCAGCACCAACCGCCAGGTCGCCGAAGCCCTCTACCTCTCGACCCGGACGGTGGAGAAACACGTCGCCCAGGCGATGCGCAAACTCGGTCTGAGCTCGCGGGCCGAGTTCGCGGCGGTGCCGCTCTCCGAACCGTGCGAATAAGGCGATACCGCCCCCGCTGGTTCGGGGGCGGTATCGCCGGTGGGCCGATCCCGTCAGACCGCGCTCGACCGGAATCGGCGCAGCCGCAGGCTGTTCGCGACCACGAAGGCCGAACTCACCGCCATCGCCGCGCCCGCCAGCATCGGGTTCAACAGTCCGGCCGCCGCCAACGGCAGTGCCGCCACGTTGTAGGCGAACGCCCAGAACAGGTTGCCCTTGATCGTCGCCAAAGTGCTGCGGGACAAGCGGATCGCGTCTGCCGCCGCGCGCAGGTCACCCCGGACCAGCGTCAGGTCGGCCGCCTCGATGGCCACATCGGTGCCGGTGCCCATGGCCAGTCCCAGGTCCGCCTTGGCCAGCGCGGCCGCGTCGTTCACGCCGTCGCCGACCATGGCGACGACCTTGCCTTCCTTCTGCAGCCGGGCGACCACGTCGACCTTGTCCTGCGGGAGGACCTCCGCGATGACCTCGTCGATGCCGACCTCGCGGGCGACCGACTCGGCCACGGCCGCGTTGTCGCCGGTCAGCAGCACCGGCGTCAAACCCAGGCCGCGCAGCATGCGGATGGCGTCCGCCGAGGTCGGCTTGACGGTGTCCGCGACCACGAGCACGGCCCGGGGCTCGCCGTCCCAAGCGACGGCGACGGCGGTTCGGCCCTGAGCCTCAGCCGCCGCCTTGGCCTCGGCCAGATCGGCGGGCAGCTCCAGGCTCCACGCCCGCAACAACTCGGTGCGGCCGACCAGGACCGCGTGCCCGTCGACGACGCCGTGCACGCCCAAGCCCTCGGTCGCGCTGAAGTCCTCGACCGGCGGCAGGTCGCCCAAGTCCTGGGCGGCCACCGCGATGGCCTGCGCGATCGGGTGTTCCGACGCGTGCTCCACCGCGCCCGCCAGCCGAAGCGCCTCGTCGCGGTCGACGCCCTCGGCGGTGACAACGTCCACAAGGGACATCCGGCCGGTGGTCACCGTGCCCGTCTTGTCGAGCACGATCGTGTCGATCCGGCGGGTGGACTCCAGGACTTCCGGGCCCTTGATCAGGATTCCGAGCTGCGCTCCCCGGCCCGTGCCCACCAGCAGCGCGGTCGGCGTCGCCAGGCCCAAGGCGCACGGGCAGGCGATGATCAGCACGGCGACCGCCGCGGTGAAGGCCGCCGTGGTGCCGACCCCGGCGCCGAGCCAGAAGAACAGCGTGCCCAGGGCCAGCGCGATCACGATCGGCACGAACACGCCGGACACCCGGTCGGCGAGCCGCTGCACCGCGGCCTTGCCGGTCTGCGCGTCCTCGACGAGCTTCGCCATCTGCGCCAGCTGGGTGTCGGAACCGACCCGGGTGGCCCGCACGAGCAGCCTGCCGCCCGCGTTCACCGTCGCGCCGACCACGGCGTCACCCGGGCCGACCTCGACCGGGACCGACTCGCCGGTCAGCATGGCGGCGTCCACAGCGGACTTGCCGTCCTCGATGACGCCGTCGGTGGCGATCTTCTCCCCCGGCCGCACGACGAACCGGTCGCCCACGGCCAGTTGCCCGATCGGCACCCGGACCTCGACGCCGTCGCGCAGAACGGCGACCTCCTTCGCGCCCAGTTCCAGCAGCGCCCGCAACGCCGAGCCCGCGCGACGCTTCGACCTGGCCTCGAAGTAGCGGCCGGCGAGGATGAACGTGGTGACGCCCGCCGCGACCTCGAGGTAGATGCTCGCCTCCCCGCCCATGCGGCGGATAGTGAGCTCGAACGGGTGGGTCATGCCGGGCACACCCGCCGAACCGAACAGCAGCGCGTACAGGGACCAGCCGAACGCGGCCAGCGTCCCCATCGAGATCAAGGTGTCCATGGTCGCGGCGCCGTGCCGCAGGTTCGCCCACGCCGCCTGGTGGAACGGCCATGCCGCCCACCCGACGACGGGCGCGGCCAGCATCAGTGAGATCCACTGCCAGTAGGTGAACTGCAGCGCCGGGACCATCGCCATCGCGATGACCGGAACCGACAGCAGCACCGAGCCGATCAGCCGCTGCCGCAACGGGTCCGCGGGCGGCGCCGAGTCCGGCTCCGGCTCCGCGCGGGGCACGGTCGCGGTGTATCCCGCGGCCTCGACCTGCGCGACGAGCTCGGCCGGGTCGACCCCGTCCGGGTAGACGATCTTTGCTTTCTCGGTGGCGTAGTTGACGGTCGCGGTCACCCCGTCGAGCTTGTTGAGCCTGCGCTCGATCCGGTTGGCGCACGAGGCACACGTCATGCCGCCGATGGCGAGTTCGATCTCAGCCGGGCGAGCCGTGACGACGTTGGTGGTCATGTCCGCTCCTCTCGTGCGTCAGTTGTGGCCGTGGCCGGGCGCGTCCGAATGGGACGCACTGGGCACAGTGGACGGTGTGGATGGCACGGCGCCTTGGGATTTGTCCGCTGTGGACACGGTGAACTCCGCCGTGCGCACCTTGCCCTCGTGCTGGAAGTCGAGGAACAGCCGGTAGGTCGCGGTGGTCGGCACCTCGGCGAAGAACACGACTTCCGGTCCCGGCTGGGTCTTGCCGTCGCCGGGCGTGCCTTCCGGGTGCACGTGCAGGTACGCGAGGTCGCCTTCGCGGAGCGCGACCAGGTGCCCGTACGACCCGAGATAGGGCTGCAAGTCGGTGACCGGCTTGCCATCCTTGGCGACGGACAGGGTCACCTTCGAGGACGAGCCCGCCACCAGATCTCCGGTTAGGCGCACCTCGTAGCCGTCCACTGTGGCCACTCGCGACTCGGGGTGCGTCACCGGTTCGACAGCGCCGGGCACCGCGAGGTCCACGCCGAGGGTCATCCCCTCGCCGCCGGACGGGGTGAAGTCGGCGAACGCCCGGTAGCTGCCCGGCTTGGCCAGGTTCAGCCGGACGGCCCAGGTTCCATCGGGAGCCATTTCCGGGTGGACGTGCTGGAAGCCCGCGGTGTCGCGGCGCACCACGATGAGGTGCAGCCGCTTCTCGTGCTCGATGTCGAACGCGGTGACCGCTTGTCCGCCTGCTTTGGTGATCCGGAAGGAGAAAGGCTGGCCAGGGCCCGCGGGCAGCGTCGCGTGGGTGGGCGTGAAGGTGTATCCGCCCCTGGACGACGACAGCCCTTCGGGCAGGTCGTGCGGCGTGCTCGCCGGGACAGTGTCGCCGTGGGTCTCCCCGTGCGCCTGAGCCCGCGCGGCGGGCTCGGCGGAGAAGGGACCGACAGCGGTGCCGATCGCCCAGGCGCCGGTGGCGACCAGGACGAGCGCCGCACCGTAGGCGGTGAGCTTCGCTGGAGTCTTCATGTCTCTGCTTTCTGGCTTTGCCGCCGGTCTAGGCGGTCAGTTCGTAACCGGCTTCCGCTACTGCGGCGCGCACCTCGGCTTCGGCGAGGTCGCGGGTGCTCTCCACGGTGACCGCGCCGGTCGGGAGGTCGACTTTGACCGACGTGACACCGTCGATGCGGCCGACTTCGTCCCGAACGGACTGGACACAGTGGCCACAGGTCATCCCGGTGACGGTGTAGGTGGTGGACTCGGACATCGCGGCACTCTCCTTCGGTTGAACTGGTCGCAACCATACCCCCAGGGGGTATCAAAAACAAGCTTGCCCACGACTCATCGCGGTGTTAGGTTCGAGATACCCCCTCAGGGTATGCACAACCAAGTTCAGGAGGCTCCGGTGTCCAGCGAAGAACATCAGCACATGGGTGCGCACGACCACGGCGCCATGGACCACAGCGCGATGGGGCACGGCCCCGTGAGCTGGCGGATGGCCGCGTCCGCCACGCTGCACTGCCTCACCGGCTGCGCCATCGGCGAGGTGCTCGGCATGGTGATCGGCACCGCGCTGGGCTGGGGGAATGTGGCCACGATCGTGCTCGCCGTCGTCCTCGCCTTCTTCTTCGGCTACGCACTGACGATGCGCGGCGTGCTGCGGGCGGGAGTCGGCTTCAAGCAGGCAGTCAAGGTCGCGCTCGCCGCCGACACCCTGTCCATCGCGGTGATGGAGGTCGTCGACAACGCCATCATGGTGGCCGTGCCGGGCGCCATGGAGGCAGGCGTGAACAGCCTGCTGTTCTGGGGCGCCCTCGCGTTCGCCCTGGGTGTGGCCTTCGTCGTCACCTGGCCGATCAACCGGTGGATGATCGGCCGCGGCCTGGGCCACGCCGTGGTCCACGCCTACCACTGAGAGTCGCTCAGGTGACGGTGATGACCCCGGTGTACATCCCCATCGAGCACGAGTACTCGAGGGTGCCGGGTTCGAGCACACCGAGGTCGATGCGGGTCTCGCCGCTCACCGGCAGCGTCTGCTCGATGCCGCGGGAGGGCACCACCAGCGCCCGCACGCAGCCCTTCGCGTTCTCCGAGCGCACCAGCAGGGTCGTCGGAACGCCCGCCCGCGCACCGACGTTGGGCGGGCGGTACGCGCCCGTGACGGCGACGATCTCGACGACCTGGGCGCCGTCGGTGATGGTGGCCGCTGTCTGGTCGACCGGCTCTTCGGAACTCATCAGCCTGCTCACGGCCAGCTCCAGGCCGCCGTTGACCGTGTACAGGCCGGTCAGCAGCAGAACCACGCCGGTGGCGATGGCCAGCCTGCCGCGCCAGGCGGTGGCGGCCTTGCGGGCGGCGTAGCCGAGGACGGCGAACAGCGGGCCGGTGCCGAGGACGAAGACCGCCATGGTCGCCGCACCGGCGAGGGCTGACCCGGACGCCAGGGCCAACGCCTCGACCGAGAGCGTCACCCCGCACGGGATGACCACCGTGGCGAACCCGAGGACAGCGGGCGCCAACGCGGCCTGCGAGCGCGACTGGTTGCGGACCATGCGCATCCAGGGCAGGGGCGGCATGACGACGATCCGCCGGAATCCGGGCACCCCGAGCTGCGAGAGCCCGAAAACGATGATCAGCGCCCCGGCGACGAACTGCAGCGTGGTCCGCGCACCGAGCGAGAGCTGGACGGCGCCGCCGATCGCGCCCAGCAGGGCGCCGAGCAGGGTGTGCGAGAGCAGTTTGCCCGCCATGAAGCCGCCGACGGGCGCGAGGTCGTCACCAAGGCGGGCGAGCGCGGTCTGCCCAGCGGGTGCCGCGTCATCGGGCCGCTGCCGGGCGATGAGACCCGCGAGCAGGCCGCCTTGCACTGCGGCGCAGGAGATCCCACCGGCCAGCAGGCCGGTGAGGAGTACGGCGAGAAGGTCCACGGAAATGCCTTTCGGGGTTTGCGTGTCGAGTCGAGGTCGGCGGTCCGAACAGGTGTCGGACGGACCTCTCCTACGTACGCAGCACGCAGAGGCGAACCGGATCCGGACTAGGCCAGGCCAGACTCGCGACGGCGGTGGGGACCCTGCCCATCAACGCCCGAACCTCCACGGCGCGCGGCTGCCCGAGCCGCACCAGCGCCAGCAGGACGGCCACCGCCACGGACACGCAGAGGGCGACAAGCCCGGTCGAACCGGACTCCGCGGGCGAACCGCTGTGCGCGGCCGGATCGACCACCGGCCGGTGCTCCACCGACCGGTGCCTTATCGAATCGGTGCCGCCGAGGTGAGCGCCCTGATCGGCGACCGACCGGAACACTCTCCCAGCAGCACCGCCGTAATGCCCCGCCTGACCGGCAACCAACTCGCTCCCCGACCCGGCCCCACCATGGCCGGCGGCCTGAGCGACAACCGGCCGGAGCGCCACCAGAGCGGCCGCGGCGCGGTGGGTGGGCTGCTCGGCGGTTGGTCGGTGTCCCGTTCGGGCGGTCCCGCCGTGGTGCGCGCCGTGGCTGTCGGCGTCTGTCGTCGCGAGGGGGAAGGTGGTCTCGGCGGCGGCTGCGCAGTGCGAGCCCAGCGTCGCCGCCGCGGCGAGTAGGAGGGTGACCATCAGCCCGGCGAGGGACGCTCGCCGGGGTCGATTGATCTTCGCCGCGGACACCCCGCCAGGGTACGGGCGCCGGGGTCGCGCGCGGAACCGCGCATCCTTCCCACTTGCTTCCCGGAGCGCCGGGTGCGGTGAGCGGGGATAATTCGAGCAGCGTCGCCGACAGCGCGGTCTTGGAGTGCGGACATGAGCAGAATCGGGATGGCATTCGCCGCGATCGCCCTCGCCGCCCTGGTCAGCGGCTGCGGTGACACTCCGCACGAGCCCACAGGCCCCCACTCGGCCCCCTCCGACGCGCGGAGCACCCACAACGAGCAGGACCTCACCTTCGCCACCGACATGATCGCCCACCACACCCAGGCGATCGACATGGCGAAACTGGTGCCGTCGCGGTCCACGGACCCCAAGATGCTGAAACTGGCAGGCAGCGTCGAGCAGGCGCAGACCCCGGAGATCGAGAAGATGCGGGAGTGGCTCAGCGAGTGGGGCGCACCCACCGCGGGCCACGGAGAGGCCCATCCATCCATGCCGGGGATGATGACGTCCGAGGAACTGGACGCGCTCCGAGCACTGACCGGCGCTGACTTCGACCGTCGGTGGCTGGAAATGATGATCCGGCACCACCAGGGAGCCATCGATATGGCCGAGGTGGAGTTGGAGATGGGGCACAGCGACGTCGCCAAGGCGCTGGCCCAGCAGATCATCGACAGCCAACGCGCTGAGATGACACAGATGCAGGAGCTGCTCCAGGCCTGATCGAGCCGTCAAGACCTGGGCACCAGTCACCTACAGAAGAACAGCAGGGCACTAATCAGCCTGGACCGAAGCGGATCGGAGCCGTCACGACCCGGGCACCGATCACCTCAAGGACAGCGGGGCGCCAGTCACCCAGGGCCGCAGCGGGCCGGAGACATCGAGCCGTCACGACCCGGGCACCGATCACCTACGCGAGGACAACAGGGCGCCAGTCAGCCTGAGCCGAGGCTAGCCGGAGACATCGAGCCGCCTAGACCGGGCACCATTCACCCACGGAAGAACAGCGGAGCACCAATAAGCCAGGGCCGCAGCGGACCGGAGACATCGAGCCGCCAAGACCCAGGCACCAATCACCCACGCAAGAACAGCAGAGTGCCGGTCAGCCTGAGCAGCGGGTCGGAGACGGCGAACTCAGCCCAGGCCCCGGCCGCTCGAAGCCACCGGTCGCCGAGGCGCCGACCAAGGCCGTCGCGCCCGCCGGGCACACCACTTTCTCGCAGCCCACCACGGCGGCGCGCGGTCGGGGCGAGCCCAGTAGCGCCGTGCGCAGTGCCTGTCGCCACGGACCCGAAGGCCGCGGCCAGCGGTGTGCTCGCGTTGCGGCCACCATCGGCAAGAACGTATGGACCCAGCACCAACGGCCGCCGCGCGATCGAGTTCCTGTTTCTGCCGCGGCAACGACCTATGGCACCGCCCGACGCGCGCGCCCGAAACCGGTCACTCCGCGAGGTTTGAACACCGCCAACACCGTCGCCGCGAGCAGCACCATCAACGCCAGAGCCGAATGTAAGACGTGGGTCGAATCCCGCAGGACAGCCACGTCCGACACCGTCGGCGCGAGGTCGGCGAAGTGGCCGATCGACCTGGTGTAAAGCAAAAGCAAGGTGGTCGCGACTAAGTTCAGCACCAGTTTGAACAACACCCAGTAGTGCCGCACCAACCCCCAAGGCCCGCCCAACGCCGAGATCACCCCCGTGAGCAGTGACCCGAGGCTCAACGGCACCACCGCCGCCCACATCACCTGCTCCATCAGCGGATACGCCCCGCGCACCAGGGCGACATCCGTGCTCCGAAGAGCCGCGATGGCGAGCACCAGGTATGCCGCGACCGCCCCCAGCCACCCGACCGAGGCCACGACGTGCAGGGTGAGCGCGGCCTTCCGCGTCCGCGGGCCCATCGTCATGCGAGCACCGCCACGGCGGAGAGGTGCCTGCCTGGTCCGTGGTCGCCGCCGAGGACGCCCGTCGCCATGAGGATCACCAGCAGGGCGATGAGGGCGGCCACCGCGATGAGCGAGACCTTCACCCAGCGCGGGACGCCAGGTGGGTGGTCTTCCGGGTCGTGCGCCATGGGTCCAGTTTTGCGAGACACTGTGTCGCTGTCAAGTCATCTTGTATCGCCATCGGCGAAACGTATGCTGGGCCCGTGCCCAAACTGTGGAGCGAGACGATCGAGGAGCACCGTCGCTCGGTGCGCGACGCGACGCTGGACACCACGGCCGCGCTGGTGGCCCGGCACGGCTTGGCGGGCGTGACGATGTCGCAGGTCGCCAAGGAGACCGGGATCGGCCGGGCCACGCTGTACAAGTACTTCCCGAGCGTCGAGTCGATCCTGCTCGCCTGGCACGAACGGCAGGTCACCGACCACCTGGCGCACCTGGCGGTCATCCGCGACCGGGCGGGCGAGGACCCGGGCAAACGGCTCGCCGCGGTCCTCGAGGCCTACGCCGTGATCAACCACCACCGGTCGCTGCACGGCAGGCAGCCCCACGGCGCCGAATTCGCGGAGTTCCTGCACGCGGGCTCGCGGGTCGCGAGCGGCCACGCCCGGCTGCGGACCATGATCGCCGACCTGCTGCGCGCCGCCGCGGACAGCGGGGACGTGCGCGCCGACGTCTCCCCGGACGAACTGGCGTCGTTCTGCCTGCACGCTCTCAACGCCGCGACCGAGGCCCCGGCCAAGGCGGCGGCCCGCAGGCTGGTCACGGTCACGCTCGACGCGCTGCGACCACGCTGACCCCTATTCTCGGTATAGCGGCGATTGATACCCATGTCGCTATAGGGGGCGACCCCGACCTCTCCACCAGGATGGTCTTGACTCGGCGCGCGGCGCCGACTCCTCGACCTGCTTGGGAGACGATGTGATCAGCAAGGTGTTGGCCGGGGCCGTCGTGATCGCGGCGCTGGTGGCGGGCGCGCCACTGGCGGCCGCCGAGGACCGGCGCGACTGCTACGACCCGACCGTCCCGCTGACCGTCGAGGAGAACCGGCTGAGCCGGCCGATCCCCCAGGACATCTTGCGCCGCAGCGGTTTCGACCGGTACGCGACCACCTTCAGCGCCGCGCTGTGCGCGGTTGCGGGCGGGCCGTCGGCGGACGCGCTGGTGTCGGCGACCGGCAAGACGCTGTGGACCGCGGCCGTGGCCCGCGCGCAGTCCCCCGTGCCGACCGACGGTCTCTCCGTCACCGACGACCGCCCGCTCTACTGGGCGCGGCTGCGGTTCACCAGCCTGCTGCGCCAGTGGACGCCGGCGCGCGGACTGGACGCGCGGGAACGCGAAGCGCTGATCCTGACGTTCGACCGCGCCTCCCGCGGGCAGGACTCCCTGCGGCTGCCGACCGGCGGCGGGATGCGGCGGATCGTGGTCAGCGGGTTCGACCCGTTCATCCTCGACGCCGACATCCGGCGCAGCAACCCCTCCGGTGCCGCCGCGCTGGCGCTGGACGGCGCGATCGTGCGCACGCCGAACGGGCCCGCCCGGATCGAGACGGCGATCTTCCCGGTGCTGTGGCGGCCGTTCGAGCAGGGCACGGTGGAGGACACGTTCCTGCCGCACCTGCGGGAAGGCCGGGCCCGGGCGGACATGTTCGTGACCGTGAGCCAGGGCAGGCCGGGCCGGTTCGACGTCGAGGGCTACAACGGCCGCTGGCGGGGCGGGTTCCCCGACAACGACAACATCTCCTACACCGGCGTCGCCCCGATCCCCGCGCACGTGCCGACCGTGACGCCCGCGCCCGAGTTCGTGCGCAGCACGCTGCCCGCCGCCGAGATGGCCGCGGCGCCGTCCGGGCGGTTCCCGGTGCACATCAACCCGAGCGTGACCGAGATCCCGGCGGGCGCGACCGCCCCGGTGTTCCAGCCGAACGGCCCGACCCCGGGTTCGGTCGCCCGAGCGGGCAGCGGCGGCAACTACCTGTCCAACGAGATCGCGTACCGCACGACACTGCTGCGTGACGCCCTCGGCGCGCCGATGCCGGGCGGGCACCTGCACACGCCGGTGCTCGTGTTCGGCCCCGGGAACACCACGGAGATCAGCGACCCGGTATTCGAGCAGAACCGCCTGGACATCATCGACCAGACCCGCGCACTCGTGACCGCGGCGGCGGCGACACTCAGCTGAGGGCGGTACCGCCGGGAGCACGGTCCGCCTGCTCATGATCGCTTGATTCACCGGCGGAAAACGGAATACTGCCGGACATGGGCGGACGCGCGGCACGACTCGTGGTGATCTCGGCTCTGCTCCTGGGGGGATGCTCGTCCCCCGCGCAGGCGAAGACAGTCGTGTTCACGAAGGTCGACCTGCCCGCCGCGCCGGTGGCGCTCGCCGTGGACGGCGACGCCCTGGTGATCGGCGTGCGGCGGGACGGGCAGGCGACCAAGCCCGGCCTGCTGCGCCGCGCCGGCGACGGCACGCTCACCGAGATCCCCGTGCGCGGAGCCAGCCCCTACGGCCTGCTCGCGACGTGGAAGTCGATCGACGTCGACGGCGGGCGGATCGTGGCGGTCGGCGGCGAGCGCGGCGGCGCGCACGGCAACGTGCGGTGGAGCGTGTGGGACGGGTCCGCGTCCGGGGTGATCGAGAAGCCGCAGGGTTTCAGCACTTTCGGCGGCTACGGCGCGGGCGACCTGACCGCGGCGGTGATCACGCCGGGCGGGCCCGCGCTGGTCGGCTCGTGGAACAGCGAGCAGGTCGGGCTCGACGTCGCGACGTGGACGGCCGAGGGTGACACGTGGACGCGCCGGAGTTCGGCCGGGACGGCCCTGGAGAGCACCCAGGCCGCGCTGGGCTTCCCCATGGCGGCATCCGCGCTCGACCAGGGTGTGCTGGTCGCGGGCTGGCAGCTCGCCGACGACCGGTTGACGCCGGTGGTGTGGCGCTCGGCCTCGGGCGTCGACGGGTGGACGAAGACCGCGCTGCCCGACACCGGAGCCGCGGCGAGCGCGATCTCCTTGGCGTGTAAGGCAAGCACGTGCGCGGTGGCGGGCCAGGTCGACGGGAAGCTCGCGGTCTGGCGACTGGTCGACGGGAAATGGACGCGACTGCCGGGCGCTCCTCCGATCGCGGTCGGCGACAAGGACCCGCTGGCCGCGCCGGTGGAGATCGGACTGCGCGTGGTCCAGGTGGTGTCCGACGGCGGACAGGTCAAGATCGCCCGAGCGGACAGCGGCGACTGGACCGTGCTGAGCGCGGCGGGCCCGACCGGCATGGTGACGGCCGCGGCGACCATCGGCGGCACCCTGTTCGTGCTGGCGGGCCCGGACGCCGAGCACCAGAGCCTGTGGCGGGTCGACGGCGGCGAGATCATCCGCTAGTCATCCGATTCCCGACAAATTCATTCCGACATTCGTCCTACGCTATTCGGCCTATCAGCTCGCACTATAGCCAATTGATATGGCCGAAACGTCGGCCTGTATTCAATTCGTGATAACCGACTCATGCGTTCTCGCCTACGTTGCGGCTTCTACCTATCTCCACCGAAGTCACCACAGGAGGACGCGTGCGTCGCAGAATGGTCGTCGCGATCGCGGCGGTCGCGGGTATCAGCTTCTTACCGGGGATGTCGGCGAACGCGGCTCCCGCGCCCGCCGCCGCACCGCAGGGAGGCGTCGAGAACGCACCCGACGAGCTGGTCTCGCCCGCCGAGAACAAGCGCAGGCAAATGCGCCAGGACGGACTCTCCAAGGTCCTCAAGGGCGAAGCCAAGGCGGAGAAGCGCGGCGCCAGCACCGTCGTGAAGCTCAGCGACGGCTCGGGGGCGCGGACCGCCAACGCCACGCCCGCCCAGTATGTCGAGCTGGCCCGCGAGAAGACCGACAAGATCTTCGTCGTGCTCGCCGAATTCGGCGACGAGCGGCACCCCGATTTCCCGGACAAGGACACCGACCCGGCCACCCCGGGTCCCACGCGGTTCGACGGTCCCCGGCACAACCAGATCGCGCAGCCCAACCGGGCCGTGGACAACAAGACGATCTGGCAGCCGGACTACGGCCGCGAGCACTACCAGGACCTGTACTTCTCCGACGCCCCCGGCGTCGAATCGGTGAAGACGTTCTACGAGCGGCAGTCCTCGGGCCGCTACTCGGTCGAGGGCACCGTCACCGACTGGGTCAAGGTCAAGTACAACGAGGCCCGCTACGGCCGGTCCAACGGATACCCGTGCCCGGGCCGGATCTGCGGCAACAGCTGGAACCTGGTCTCCGACGCGGTGACCCAGTGGGTCGCCGACCGCCAGGCCGCGGGCGCGACCACCGAGCAGATCCGCACGGAGCTCGCCGAGTTCGACACGTGGGACCGCTACGACCACGACCACGACGGCGACTTCAACGAGCGCGACGGCTACATCGACCACTTCCAGATCGTGCACGCGGGCGGCGACCAGTCCGACGCGGACCCCGCACAGGGCGAGGACGCGCTCTGGGCGCACCGCTGGTACGCCTTCTTCAGCACCACCAACGGTCCCGCGGGCAACCCGATGGGCGGCACGCAGATCGGTGACACCGGCCTGTGGGTCGGCGACTACACGATGCAGCCGGAGAACGGCGGCCTCGGCGTGTTCGCGCACGAGTACGGCCACGACCTCGGTCTGCCGGACCACTACGACACGGTCGGACCCGGTGGCGGCAAGGAGAACGGCGTCAACTGGTGGTCGCTGATGGGGCAGAGCCGCGTTTCCGCGGGCAACGAGCCCATCGGCCTGCGCGCCAACGACCTCTCGGCCTGGGACAAGCTGCAGCTGGGCTGGCTGGACTACGAGACCGTCGTGGCGGGCCAGGACACCAAGCTCAAGCTCGGCCCGCACGCGTACAACACCGCTGACGCGCAGGGTCTGGTCGTCGTGCTGCCGGACAAGGAGAAGACCACCCTGCTGGGCACCCCGGTCGAGGGCACCAACATGTGGTGGAGCGAGCGCGGCGACAACCTGTCGAACACGCTGACCCGCACGGTCGACCTGACCGGCAAGTCGGCCGCCGAGCTCAAGCTCAAGGCGCTCTACGACATCGAGGACTGCGACTGCGACTTCCTCTACGTCGAGGGATCGGTCGACGGCGGCGCCACCTGGACGGCACTTGACGGTGTGGCCGACGGCAAGCCGTTCACCCGCAGCGCGGTCGGCCAGCCGGCCATCACCAACGTCACCGGCGGCCGCTGGGTCGACGTGTCGGTGCCGCTGGACTCCCTGGCGGGCAAGAACGCCCAGCTGCGGTTCCGCTACCAGACCGACGGCGGCCTGATCATGGACGGCTTCCGCGCCGACCAGATCTCCATCACCGCCGACGGCGCGCCGATCTTCACCGACGGCGCGGAAGCGGGCGACAACGGCTGGACCGCCAAGGGTTTCCGGGTCACCACCGGCAAGGAGTCGAAGTTCTACGACAACTTCTACATCGCGAGCTACCGGTCGTACACGTCGTATGACCGCTACCTGCAGGTCGGCCCGTACGACTACGGCCACACCGACAAACCCAACTGGGCGACCCGGTTCCCGTACCAGAACGGGCTGCTCGTGTCCTACTGGGACACTTCGCAGGTGGACAACAACACCAGCGCCCACCCCGGTGAGGGCCTGATGATGGTCGTCGACGCCAACCCGGACCCGATCTACAACCTGCAGGGCACCGCATGGCGCCCCCGGGTCGCCGGGTACGACGCGCCGTTCTCGCTGCAGAAGTCGGACTCGTTCACCCTGTACGCGCAGGGCAAGCCGAGCTACGTGCGCGGCAAGGCGGCCCAGCCGCTGTTCGACGACCGCAGGCCGTTCTGGTCGCCGCAGCAGCCGACCGCGGGCGTGAAGCTTCCCGCGGTGGGTGTGGGTATTCGGGTGCTTTCGCAGCAGGACAGCACGATGACTGTTCGGGTGTTCCCGACGAAGTAGGTTGCTTCGCTTGATTCCGGGGTCCGCCTTCGTGGCGGGCCCCGGTCTCGTTTGGGGCCCGGTTGGACGCTTGGGTTATCCACAGCCCGCCCACCTGTCCACAGATCGCTCAGCTCACCCCTTCGTCGAGCCATACCCCGATAAACTGGACAAGGGCAGCCCCCCAGGGCGGGTGGGGGTTTGCGCGGGTGGGGGTTTGCGCGGGTGGGGGTTTGCGCGGGTGGGGGTTTGCGCGGGTGGGGGTTTGCGCGGGTGGGGGTTTGCGCGGGTGGGGGTTTGCGCGGGTGGGGGTTTGCGCGGGTGGGGGTTTGCGCGGGTGGGGGTTTGCGCGGGTGATTCGGCGGGATTCGTTGCTGGGGTGCGCTGCGCCCCTTGCGTTTCGGGCGAAGGTCCCGAACCTGCGGCGCCACCCGCCGCTTGGCTCGACGATCGGCCAGGGATGACTCGAAAGCCGATCAACGGCGCTGTTCAGCGACCAGGTCACTCACGAGACCGTCTGCTCGCACCGGCGTCGGAGCCGAACGCTTCGGACGCTTCGTGAGGCGGTCTTGTCGTTCGGCGACGAGTTGCTCCGGCACGGTCGGAGCCCGAGCAGGCACGATCCGGGCAATCACCTGACCGCGATCGATCACCGTCACCGTGCCACCGCGCCGCACCAAAGCCAGGTATCGACTCAACCCGGATCTCAGCATGCTCACATCTACCCGCATCCCAACCTCCCAGGACAACACACTTAGACAGATCAATCAGGCAGCAAAGGCACCGAGATCCCCGGGTCCCGGCCCAACAGCACCGCCCGCGTCACCGCCACCGAGCCGAAGCGGTCGCGTAAGCCGTCGATCGTCACATCCAGTTCCGAGGTGTCCGATGCCTCGAAGGAGAACGCCAGCTGCACCGCGCTGTCCCGGCTCAGGTTGGCCAGGGTCAAGCCGACCAGGGTGATTCCCTGGTCGTGGATCATCGGCATCGCCGTGCGCAGCAGGGTTCTCGCCGCCGCCATGATCTGGGCGGTGTCGTCCGTCGCCTGGGCGAGGGTGTGTGAGCGGGTGGCTCGGGTGTAGTCGTCGAAACGCAGGCGCAGGGTGACCGTCCGGCAGACGCGTTTGCCGTCGCGGAGGCGTTTGCCCAGGCGGTCGGCGATGGACACCACGGTGGCGTCGAGGTCGGCGTGGGTCCTCGGTCTGCGGCCGAGGGCGCGCTGGGAGCCGATCGAGCGGCGGCGGACGCCGACCCGGATGCGGCGGGGGTCGCGGTTGTGCGCCAAGGCATGCAGGTGTCTGCCGGAGGCGCGGCCGAGCATGGACATCAGCGCCGACTCCGACAAGTCGGCCACCTCGCCGACCGTGGTCAGGCCCAGTTCGTGCAGCTTGCGCGCGGTCACCTTGCCCACGCCCCACAGCCGCTCGACCGGCAGCGGGTGCAGGAACGCCAACTCACCCTCCGGTTCGACGACGAGCAGTCCGTCCGGCTTGGCCACCGCGCTCGCCACCTTGGCGAGGAACTTGGTGCGGGCGACGCCCACGGTGATCGGCAGGCCGACTCGGCGCAGGACCTCCGCGCGCAAGCGGGTGGCGATCTCGGTGGGAGTGCCCGCGATCCGCCAGAGCCCCGCGACATCGAGGAAGGCCTCATCGATGGAGATGCCCTCGACCAGCGGCGTGGTGTCCCGGAAGACCTCGAACACCGCCTTGCTCGCCTCCGAGTACGCCGACATCCGCGGCGGGACCACGATCGCCCGCGGACAGAGCCGCCGCGCTTCGGCACCGCCCATGGCGGTGCGGATACCGAAGGCCTTCGCCTCGTAGCTGGCCGCCAGCACCACCCCGCCCCCGACGATCACCGGCCTGCCGCGCAGCCACGGCTTGTCACGCTGCTCGACCGACGCGTAGAACGCGTCCAGGTCGGCATGCAGGATCGTCGCGCGGCTCGACACGAACATATGTTCGCATGCCCGGCCGACAATCTCGAATAGATCACAGTCCACACACACCTATTGCCGATAGGTTGGGGCGGTGTCATTCCCCGAATCCTCATCCGGGCGCCGGGCGACGCCGACGTTCCCGCCCCGGCCCCTCGATGACTCACGCACCCCTTCGCTGATCCTGAGCGCACTGCCCGACGTGCTGCCGGAATCGCTGCGCCGGGAGGAGCCGACGCCCCCACCGCGCCGCACCGGTCCGAGTCGTCCCGCGATCATCAAGATCGTCGCCGCTGTCGTCCTCGTGGCCACCCTGGTCGGACTGGGTGTCTGGGCGCTGACCGACTCCGAGCCCGCGCCGCCCGCTCCCGTCGCCCAGCACGAGTTCACCTTCACCCGCGCAGCCGAGCCCGCGGCCGCCGTCCTCGACAGCGACTGCGCGGACCACGCCTACGGCCAGACCAAGCGCTTCCTGGCCACGACCGCCTGCCAGCAGCTGACCCGCGCCCTGTTCACCACGACGCTGAGCGACGGCCGCGTGGCCTACAGCTCCGTCGCCGTCGTGCGCATGCGGTCCGACGCCGACGCCACGGCCCTGTTCGAGCTGGTGCGCAAGGACAACACCGGCAGCATCGCCGACATCGTGCGTGATCGCGCCGCCACGGCCCCTGGGCTCGACCGGCTCAGCAAGGGCGGGTTCGCCGCCGACAAGCACGGGAACGACGTCGTGATCGTCGAGAGCGACACCGCCACGAAGGACTCGGATCCCGAGGCGCACCGCAACGAGCTGAAGCGGGTCAGCCGGGACGCGCTCCGGTTGGGCCGCGATCTGAAGTAGGTCAGCTGACTTCCGCCAGGCGCGCGGCGAGGAAGGCGCGTTCGGCGTCGTTGTCGGCCAGGGCGATGGCGACCTGGTAGGCCTCCGCCGCTTCCCCGTTGCGCCCGAGCCTGCGCAGGAGGTCCGCCTTGGTGGCGGGGAGGTAGCGGTAGCCCGCCAGCCTGCCGTCGCTTTCCAGGGCTTCGATCTCGGACAGCCCCACGGCCGGGCCGAGCACCATGGTGAGGGCGATCGCGCGGTTGAGGGCGACCACCGGTGACGGCCACACCTCCATCAGGGCGTCGTAGAGGGTGATGATCTGCGGCCAGTCCGTGTCCTCATACCGCTGGGCGGTCGCGTGCAGAGCGGCGATGGCCGCCTGCAGGGCGAAGCGGCCCGGGTGACCACCGCGCAGCGCGTCGAGGACCAGGCCGTGGCCTTCCTCGATGGCGTCCTGGTCCCAGGCGGTGCGGTCCTGTTCCTCCAGGAGCAACAGGCGGCCCTCGGCGTCGGTCCGGGTGGCCTTGCGAGCGTCGGTGACCAGCAACAACGCGAGCAGGCCCCACACCTCACGTTCGTCGGGCATCAAGTCGCGGAGCATCTTGGTGAGGTCCAAGGCGCGCTCGACCAAGTCGGCGCGGACCAGCTGGTCACCCGAGGGCGCGGTGTATCCGGTGGTGAAAAGCAGGTGGATGACGGTGAGGACGGCGTCCAGGCGGTCGGGGAGTTCCCCGGCCGCGGGAACCCGGTATGCGATGCGGGCGGCGGAGATCTTCTTCTTGGCCCGGGTAATCCGCGCGGCCATCGTGGCCTCGGAGACCAGGAACGCCTGGGCGATGTCGGCCGTGCTGACCCCGCACACCAGGCGCAGGGTCAGCGCGACCTGGGCCTCACCCGCCAGCGCCGGGTGACAGCAGGTGAAGATCAGCCGGAGCCGGTCGTCGGGGATGGCGTCCCCGGTCGACTCAGCGGAAAGGTTCACGTCGGCCTCGTCCGGTTCCACGAGCAGGGGAAGCTTCGAGCGGAACACGTTCTGCCTGCGCAGCGCGTCGAGGGCGGTGCGCTTGGCGACGGTCGTCAGCCAGGCGCCGGGGTTTTCGGGCACGCCGTCACGCGCCCAGACCCGCAGCGCGGTGGCGTACGCCTCCTGCACGCATTCCTCGGCCAGGTCCATGTCCCGGGCGACACGCGCCGTCGCGGCGAGCACGAAGGCCCACTCACGACGATGCGCGTCCGCCACCGCGCGCTCGATCTGGGTCATGCGGCGGAGGCTACCGGCTTGATCACGCCCCGTGGGGAACGATCATTCCGCGGGCGGCTCGAAGATCGGCCGCACCTCGACGCCGCCACCCGGTGCGGTCGGGACCAGCTTGGCGATCTCCAGGGCCTCGTCCAAGTCGTTGGCCTCCAACAGGAAGAAGCCCGCCAGCACCTCCTTGGCCTCGATGAACGGCCCGTCGGTGATCGCGCCGCCGCGAACCGCCGTGGCCGTGGTGCTCGCCTGCAATGCCTGCGAGTTGAGGATCCGAGTCCCGCGCTTCTCGATCTCCTTGCTGAAGACGTCGATCGCCGCCAACTCGGCCTCGGTGATCTCCATCGGGTCGGCGGGCGCGGGCGAGTAGAGCAGGATCGCGTACTGAGCCATGGCGGGCTCCCCTTCCAGTTCTCTTGTTCTCATACGGACGACGAACGGGCGAGGCGAGAATCGACAACTTCCCCACCAAGATTCTTACCCGAACCACCTGCCGCTCCCGGTCGGAGACCACCGCGAAGCGTCCCCGCAACCGTTACGCCAGGCTGGGAACGACCCCGCCTCAAGCGACAATGGTGCCGTGCCACCTCTCCTTGACCCCGTGGCCGAGTCCCTCACCTGGATCCGCCACTGGCCCGACCGGTGGCGGCAGGAGACCGGAGCGGGCTGGGCGTGCTCACCACCTGGGTCTTCGACGAGGCGGGGTTCCACCGCGTGGAGGTGCACCATTCCGCTGCCAACCCGCCGTCATGCCGGGTGGCGGAGCGCGCGGGGTTTCCGCTGGAGGGCGTCATGCGCAGGCAGGCTCTGCACACCGACGGCCGGCATGACATGCACCTGCACGCCCGCGTCAAGGACGACTGAGGCCCGGATCGAGTTGAATGGACCGCATGAGCGATGCCGTGTACTCGATGAGCCGGGTGGCCACCGGACCGACGCTGTACGTCGCGGGCCAGGTGCCGTCCACCGCGGATGGTTCGGTACCCGAGTCGGCGGCGGAGCAGACCGGGGTGGTGCTGGGCAAGATCCACGCCATCCTCGCCGAGCACGGGGTGGAGTGGGGTGCGGTCGTCAAGCTCACGTACTTCCTGCGCGACCTTGGCGATCTCGCCGCGGTTCGTGAGGTTCTCCGCGAGGTCATCCCGCATCCGCGGCCCGCGGCGACGCTCGTCGAGGTCAGCGGGCTGATCGACCCCCGGTACCGGGTCGAGATCGACGCGGTGGCCGATCTCGGGGCCTGATCAGCCTCGTGCCCCCTTGGGGCTAGCCCTCCAGGCTCGTGGTCAGCGCCTGCCAGTCCAGGACGGGTGCGGCCAGGTCGCGGATCGAGGCGAGCAGGCCGAGACGGGCGGCGCGGATGGCCGGGTCTTCCGCCATCACCAGGATCTCGTCGAAGAACGTGTTCACCGGGGCCGTGAGCACCGACGCCGACTCCACGAACGCGGCCAGGTCCGATCCCGCCGAGCGCGCCTTCACGAACGCCTCGTGCAGCGCCAACTCCGCGGGCTCGACCAACGCGGCCGGGTCGTAGGACGACGCGGTGTCGGCCGGGACGATCCGGCGGACCCGCTGCAGGGCCGCGGCCAGTGCGGCGAAGTCCGGGTCGGTGACGCGGGCCGACAGCTCGGTCAGGGTCTCGTCGGCGGCGGCCGGGGCATGGGCCAGCGGGATTACCGCGGCCACCAGGTCATGGGCGTTGCCCGCGTCGAGCAGGTGCTGCTCGTAGCGCTTCACCACGAACTCGGCGACGTCGGCGAGGACCGCGTCGGAGACCTCGATGCCCTGGGCGCGGACCCGGTCCGCGGCGGCGGCGAGACCAGCCGGAATGCTGATCGGACGCAGCACCGGGTGGGCCCGCAGGATCGCCACGACACCGGCGGCCGCGCGGCGCAGGCCGAACGGGTCGGAGCTGCCGGTGGGCTTGGCGCCGATGGCGAACAGGCCCGCCAGCAGGTCGAAGCGGTCGGCGAGGGCCAGCAGCGCACCCGGCACCGTGGACGGGACCGCCCCGCCACCGCCGCGCGGGAGCTCCATGTCGAACAGTGCCTGGGCGACAGCTTCGGTCTCGCCGGAGCGGCGGGCGTACTCGCGGGCCATGGTGCCCGCCAGGCTGGTCAGCTCGATGACCATCTGCGAGCCGAGGTCGAACTTCGCCAGCGCCGCCGCGCGGGCCAGTGTCTCGGTGTCCTTTTCGGACAGATCAACACCGCGGGCCAGTTCCTGGGCCACGGCACCGATCCGCGAAGCGCGCTCGGCGACCGAGCCGAGCTTCTCCTCGAAGGCCAGCTTCGCGATCCCGGCCTTCATCTTGTCGAGCGGGGTCTCCAGGTCGGCGCGCCAGAAGAAGGCCGCGTCCTCGTAGCGGGCCCGCAGGACCGCCTCGTTGCCCGCGCGCACCTTGTCGTGGTCGCACGATCCGTTGGCCACGGCCACGAAGTGCGGCAGCAGCTCACCTGACGCGGCGCGCACCGGGAGGTAGCGCTGGTGCTTGCGCATGACCGTCGTGAGGATCTCGGCGGGCAGGTCGAGGTAGCGCTCCTCGAACGAGCCGAGCAGCGGGTTGGGCTCCTCGACCAGGTTGGTGATCTCGTCCAGCAGCGCCGACTCGCCGTCGACGTCGATGGTGCCGCCGACCGTCGCGGCAAGTTCCCGCGCGGCGGCGATGATCTGGGCGCGACGCTCCGCCTGGTCGACCACGATGCCGTGGGAGGCAAGGAAAGCCGGGTAGTCCGCGGCGGAGGCGACAGCGACCTCGGACTGCGCGGCGGTGCGGTGCACCCGCGTGGTCGAACCCGCGACGAGCGCGGATGCGACCACGGGGACGGGCGTGTCGCCGAGGAGCGCGACCAGCCAGCGGACCGGGCGGGTGAACGACAGCTTCGGGTCGTTCCAGCGCATGTTCTTGTCCGAGCGCAGCTCGGAGACGACCTCGCCGAGGATGCCGCTGAGCACCTCGACCGCGCCGCGGCCGATGTCGGTCTTGGTGATGCCCACGTAGGTCACACCGTCGACGTCGACGCGCTGCAGCGTGGCCGGGTCGACGCCCTGGCCGCGGGCGAACCCGGCGGCGGCCTTGGTCGGGTTGCCGTCGGCGTCGAACGCCGCGGACTCGCGCGGGCCGCGCACGGTGCGCTCGGCGTCGGGCTCACGGTCGGACACGCCGTCGACGACCGCGACGACGCGGCGCGGGGTGGCGTAGGTGGTGATGTCGCCGTGCACGAGTCGGGTCGCGGCCAGCTTCTCGGTCAGCGCGCGGCGCACGGACTCGGCGGTGCGGGTGACCTCGTGCGGCGGCAGTTCCTCGGTGCCGATCTCGAACAGCAGTGTGTGCTCACCGCTGACCTCGGCGAACTCGGTCGGCGCGGGCGCCGCGGCGGGCACCTCGGCGGTGCCGAGCGGGTGGCCCAGTTCGGTGCGGCGCTCGGCCCACAGGGCGGCGACCTCGCGGGCCAGGCCACGCATCCGGGCGAAGGCCTTCGCGCGCTCGGTGGTGCTGACCGCGCCGCGCGCGTCGAGGATGTTGAACGTGTGCGAGCACTTGAGGACGTGCAGGTGCGCGGGCACCGGCAGGCGGGCGTCGAGCAGCCTGCGGGCCTCGGCGGCGTACTCCTCGAACAGCGTGCGCTGGCTGTCGACGTCGGCGTCGTCGAGGTAGAACCGGCTCATCTCGTACTCGGCCTGGCCGAACGCCTCGCCGTAGGAGATGCCCGGCGCGTAGGCGAGGTTCGCGAAGTGGTCGACGCCCTGCAGCGCCATCATGATCCGCTCGACACCGTAGGTGATCTCCACCGACACCGGGTCCAGCGTCATGCCGCCGGCCTGCTGGAAGTAGGTGAACTGGGTGATCTCCAGACCGTCGAGCCAGACCTCCCAGCCCAGACCCCAGGAACCGGTCGCCGGGTTGGCCCAGTTGTCCTCGACGAACCGGATGTCGTGGGCATGGATGTCGATCCCGAGCGCGGTCAGGCTTTCCAGGAACAGCTCCTGCGGGTTGCCCGGGTCCGGCTTGAGCACCACCTGGAACTGGGTGTGGGTCTGCAGGCGGTTCGGGTTCTCGCCGTACCGGCTGTCGTCGGGCCGGACACTCGGCTCGACGTACGCGACCCGCCACGGCTCGGGACCGAGGACCCGCAGGATGGTCGCCGGGTTCAGCGTCCCCGCACCGACCTCGGTGTTGAACGGCTGCACCACCATGGCGCCGCGCTCGGTCCAGTACTTGGTCAAGGCGAGCAACGCGTCCTGCATGGTCAGCACAGTGGGTACCTCATCTACAAGCCTGGCGGGGATGCGGGCAGTCTAGTTGGTATGCCGTTACCGACTGACGACCTGTGGGTCCGCGGATTCCATCCGGCCCCCGCCGCGGCCCACCGACTGGTCTGCCTGCCGCACGCGGGTGGCGCCGCGAGCTACTACTTTCCGCTGTCCAAAGCCCTCTCACCGGACGTCGACGTGCTGGCGGTGCAGTACCCGGGACGGCAGGACCGAGCCGCGGAACCCCTGGTCGACTCGGTGCACGAGCTGGCCGACCGGCTGGCCGACGTGATCGCGCCCCGGGTGGACCGGCCGCTGTCGCTGTTCGGGCACAGCATGGGGGCGGCGGTGGCGTTCGAGCTGGCGTCGCGGCTTCAGGAACGGGGAATCACCGCTCACCGGTTGTTCGCCTCCGGCAGGCGCGCTCCCTCTCTGGTGCGTGAGGGCGAGCGGGTTCATGAGGCCGATGACGCGGGGGTGATCTCGGCGATGAAGCGGCTCGGTGGGGTCGATACCGCGTTGTTTGACGTGCCTGAGCTGGTGGAGTTGATTCTGCCTTCGGTTCGGAATGACTTTCGGGCGGTGGAGACTTATCGGGCGCGTTCTGGCCCGCCGCTCGATACGCCGATTGTGGCTTTGACTGGGGATGATGATCCGACTACGTCGGTTGAGGAGGCTCGGGGGTGGGCTTCTCATACGAGTGTTGGGTTTTCTTTGGAGGTTTATTCTGGGGGGCATTTCTTTCTCAATGAGCATATGGGGGCTGTTGTGGGGCGGATTCGGGTTGAGCTGGGGGTTTCTCCCTAGCCTGGTCCTGGGCTCGCCGGCCGACTTCTGACTGGGGGCCTGTTTGGGTGGTTCGCCTTGATTTGGGGACCCCGGAAATGGGCCTGCGCGGGTAAAGCGGGCAGGATAGGGAAACTGCCCCGCGCGCGAAAGTTTAGGCCCATTTCACCCCAAATCAAGGCGAACCACCCAAACAGGCCGTTTTGTTCAGCCTGTTGCGTTTTGGGATTATTGGCGGGCCGAGTAGGAGCTGAACCCGCCCTGTCGGGCGGGGGTTTGCGAGACCTTCTATCGGTCGTCCTGGGTTTGCAGTTGCCGTGGCAGGCCTGTCGGAAGGTCTGTTCTGCGGGTGACCTTCAGCTTCTTGTAGACCCTGGTCAGGTGCTGTTCCACGGTGCTCACCGTGATGTACAGCTTTCCGCCGATCTCCCGGTTGGTGTGGCCCAACGCGGCCAGTACCGCCACCCGACGCTCGGCTTCGCTCAGGACGTCGAGGCTGGGGCGGTCCGGTTCCGGCATTCGGTGCTCGTCGTTCGCGCGGCCCGGTAGGAGAGTGCGGCTCAACGGTTCTGCCTGGCAGCGCTTGGCCATCTGTAAGGCGCGGCGGGCCACTGCCCTGGCTTTCTCGGCCGCTCCGACCTCACTGTGGGCGTGGCTCAGGTCGGTGAGGGCCCGGGCCAGCTCGAAGCGGTCGCCGCTGAGGTGGAGGGAGTCCACGGCTTCGGCCAGGACCGACACGCGGTGGGTGGGGTCGACCGTGGCGGCCAGCACCCGCAGGGCGATGCCCCTGGTGCGGGGGCCACGGCAGCCCGGGAGCGCGAGGTGTTCGGACATGAGGCCGCGTGCCGCCTCCCGGTTGCCGAGGGCGACCAGAGCCTGGGCCGCGCCTGCGCGCCACGGGACGAGGGTGGGGAGGTCGATCGACCAGGCCCGCAGCAGCTCACCGGCGCGCTGGAACTCGCCGAGGGCGGCGTGGGGGCGGTCGGTGGCCAGATAGTGCAGTCCCCGGGCGTAGAGGTATTGGACGCCGAACTGGGTTTCGAAGACCGGTTCCGGCACCGGCTGCCGCAGCAGGTCGGCGGCTTGCTGGTGGTCGCCCATGGCGGTGGCGGCGCTGACCCGGGTCGCCAGGAGCGAGCCGATGGCGACGCCCCAGCTCTGGGCCGACAGACCCTCGGTGGCGATCCGGCCGTACCTCGCGGCGGCGGGGAGGTCACCTTGACGCAGCGCGATCTCGCCGCGCACGCCGTTGAGCACGGCCTGCCAGGTGACCGACCTGCGCTTGGTCGCCTCCGTCAGCAGGGACGCGCACCAGGTGGCGGCGCGGTCGACGCGGTCGGCGTGGATCAGGGCGGCCAGGGCCGACACCTGGGCGCCGAAGGCCTGCTCGCCGAGCCGGCAGCTGCGCAGGATGTGCTCCGCGTCGGTCGCGGTGCGCGCGTCGGACTCCCCCGCCCTGATCCGGTCGAGCAGGGCGCCCGCGCGGCTCCACGGGTCGTTGCGGCCGGACGGCTTGGGGAGCACCTTGATCCGGGCGCTCGCCACCGGGTTGACGAACGACAGCCAGCCGACGACGAGGCCGATGTGGCCGGACTTGGGCTTCTCACCCGCCGCCACCGACGCGGCCAGGCCCGCGAGTGTGCCCGCCAGATCCTCGGTGTGGCCGGACCAGAACAGGTGCTTGGCCAAATGCACGGCGTTGTGGTCGGCCAGGGTGCCCCGGGCCCGGGCGTCGAGCAGCGGGGTGAGGTGGCGCAGCGCGGCGGTCGGGTTGGACCGCCACTCGACGCGCAGCAGCTGGGTGACGATGTCGGCATGCTCGGTCTCGTCGGCGCAGCAGCGGGCGGCGAGGTCGAGCCGGGCGACGGCCAGGTCGAGCCGGTCGGCGGCGAGGGCCTCGCGGGCCGCGTGCCGCAGGACGCTGACGGCCCAGGTCCCGTCGGGTTGGTCGGCGGCGACGAGGTGGTCGGCCACCTGGGTCTCCGAAGCGCCCTCGCGGTGCAGCAGTCGGGCCACCCGCAGGTGCCGAGCGGCGCGGTCGGCGGGGGCCAGCCCACGCAAGACCGCGGCGCGGGCCACCGGGTGGCGGAACCGGCCGCCGTCGAGCAGCCCGGCGGTCTCGAGCACCTCGAGTACCTGGGCGGCGGCGTCCGCGCCCATGTCCAGCAGCTTGCCGACCATGGCGGGCGTGCCCGCGTCGCCGAGCAGCGCCAGCCCGCGCGCGACTTCGAGCATCGCCGGTTCCCAGCGGTGCAGGCAGGCGATGACGGCCTGGTCGTAGGCCTGGCCGACGGCCATCTCCTTCTCCCGGCCCGCCCCGGACCGCACCTCGGCGCGGTAGTCCTCGATCAGGGCGTGCGCGAGCAGCGGGTTGCCGCCGCTCAGCGCGTGGTGCACGGGGGCCAGCGCCCGGGCGGTGACCGGGTCGAGCTCGGCGCGGATCAGTTCCTCGACACCGCGCTTCGACAGCGCCGCGAGCCGCAGGTGCGTGGTGTTGGGCTGGCGGGTCACCTCGGCGCGGAACACCGCGCGGGCGGGCCGGGGCAGCGCCCACTCGGTCAGGACGATCATGACTCGGGCGAAGCGCATCCGGCGCAGCACATAAAGCAGGGCCTGCAGGGACGGCGCGTCGGCGAACTGGACGTCGTCGACGGCGACGACGACGGGCTGCCGCCTGCCCGCCTCCGTCAACGCCGCGCAAAGGCCCTCCAGGACCACCGCGCGTGACCGGCCGACCGACACCTGGTCGGGCCGCACCGCGGAAGGATCAGCCATGGCCGCCGCGAGGTCGTCGCCCGCGAGCAGGCAGGCGATCGTCTCGGCCACGGCCTCGGGTAAAGCGGGGCCGCTGAACAACTGCTTCAGGACGCCGAACGGCAGGCTGTGCTCGGCTCGGGAAGCGGTGGCGGTCAGCACGGTCGCGCCCTTGCCCCTGGCGTGTTCGGCGAAGGTGTGCAGAAGTTCGGTCTTGCCGCTGGCGACTCCGCCGCTGACCAGCGCGACCTGCCCCCGATCGCGTGCGCACTCGGCGAACAGCCGATTCAGCGTTTTCAGTTCCTCATTGCGTTCGACCAGCGCCATCCCGTCGCCCTCCCCTGCGAGGGACGCGGCCGGGCAGCCCGCGCAAGAGCCCAGTCGCGTCACTCATCGTGACCATATTTTGCCGTTGCCCCACGGTCGACCCTGAATCTAACGGCATTTCCGCGCATTGTGGAAGGTTCGCCAAGTGAAGGCTGGAACAATGCGAGGTCCAGCGCCCGCGCCAGGGCCAGGGTGACCCATTCGGCCCATCACACTGGCCCCGAAGCGGGACAACACCAGTCAGGTTTGCGGGTCCGCAAGGGCTTTCGCCGACAGATCGACACCCGATGACGCGACCAGGGACCGGTTACTCCACATGGGAACGACCGTTGGCCAGTTTCCAACAGCAAACCTCAAGAAGAGATCAAGTCCGGTGTGGACAGGGTTGCTGCATCCGGCTCAATGGGACACCGAGTGGCCTATCGCGCACCATGGTTGCGCCTTTTAGTGGCCGGACTTTGCTCACTGTGTGTAAGTGGTGCCGGATCGCGATTCGTCACTTTGGGGGGCACACCCGAGGGCCCACGAAGGTCACGCGACTGACTACGTTGACGACTAACGGTGTGGAAGGGTTCGTGATGCGGCATTCGGAGCGGGAGCAGCTGATCAACGCGCTGGCCACGCCTGCACGGCACGCCGACGCGGCCGCGATGCTCCGCTCGCTGCCCAAACTCGGCTGGCTGTCCGCGCGGCGGGCCAAACGGCTGCGCCAAGCCGTCCTCGACGCACTGGCCCGCGACGTCCCGGCTTGGTCGATCGTGGCGATGCTCGGCGGCCACGACACGGAGGTGGTCGTGGCCGCGATGGCGCCGCTGGTCACCGACGGCCCCGATCCGGGCATGGCCGCGCATCTGCTGCTCACGGCGCTGCGAACGCGACCATCCGACAGCGTCTCCACCCAGCCCCGGCCCGATGGCGGCCACTGGGGCCAGGTCGATCCGCCGGTCCGGAAGCGTCCCCGGATTCCGCCGCGGGAGCACATCCCGCCATTCGTGACCGAGCGGCCGAACCGAGACCTCACATCGGGCGACCCGCCATCCGGCGGGTGGGGAACGGGCGCGTGGCGGCCACCGTGGCTCGAGCAACCGTCTAAGCACGACCCCACGCGCCCGGTCACGCCCGCCAATCCCCCCGACGACGTCGAGCCCTTCGAGGACTTCTCCCCAGGCCCGCCGAGCGCACGCGAGGTGTGGCCGACTCTGGAGTGTCCGGCGTCGGTCGATATCGACGCGCAGTTCGATCTCACCGTCGGCATCGGCCCGAAACAGGACATGGCCCTGCTCGGCACCGGCCCGATCACGCTGCCGAACAACATGGTGCGGCTGGAGATCGTGCTGATGTACGACCCGACCGCGTTCGCCCCGGTCGGGTGGTCGAACCCGGTCGTCCTGACCGTCGACGCCGAGAACCCGTATCCGGTGGCGACCCTGCGGATGACCGCGCTGCGCGGGGAGAGCCTGCGCTCCCGCCGCGACATCGGCGCGTCGTTCTACGTCGACGGCGGGCTGCGCGGATACGCCTCCCGCGCCATCGAGGTCACGGGCACGCCGTCGGGCACCGTGCCGCTCTTCGGCGGCGCGATGCTCGACATCGGACCCCTGCTCAAGCACGAGGCGCCGGACCTGGTCGTCGTGGTGGAGCGCGGCGAGGACCTGCGCGGCCAGACCCTGCTGTGGAGCACCAGAAGCTCGGTTCCCGGCGTCGCCTCCGCGCCGGGTCCGTACCGCAGCGAGATCGGCGAGGACCCGGCGGCCTTCGCCCGCCGCGTGCGGCTCGACGTCGGCGCGTTCGGCGGCGACGCGCGCGGCAGCACCCTCAAGCTGATCGGCGTCGGCCGGACCATCGCCGACCACATCCCCGACGAGGTCTGCGCCGCGCTGACCGCGGTGAGCACGGCCCGCGCCCCGGCTCCCGCCACCGTGCTGCTGCTCAGCTCCGAGCCGCACGTGCCCTGGGAACTGGCGGTTCTCGACCCGCCGCCCGCTGAGGGCAGCCCGTTCCTCGGCGCGCGCATGGCGATCGGGCGCTGGGTGCTGGCCCGGAAACGGCCGCGGCCGACCCCGCCGACCGAGGTCCGCGCCGACCGGCACATCGTGGTCACCGCCCGGTACGAAGGCGTGCCCGGGTGGGCGCGGCTGCCGTTCGCCGAAGCCGAGGCCGAGCGGCTGCGTCTCACCTACCCGCCCGCCGTGGAGGTCCAGCCGCTGCACTCGGCGGTGCTCGACTGCCTGGAGGCGGGGCCGGACGGCGGTGTCCTGCATTTCGCGCTGCACGGCAAGTACGACCCCGAGAACGCCCAGGACGGCCTGGTCCTGCTGGCGCCGTCGGAGGCCAACCCGGACCGGCTGGTCCCCCGGTTCCTGCAGCCGGACCAGGTGTCCGCGATGGCGTTCAGCTCCGCGCCCTTCGTCTTCCTCAACGCCTGCCAGGTCGGCGCCGCGGGCGAGGTGCTCGGCGACTATTCGGGGCTGGCGAAGGCTTTCCTCGCGGCCGGCGCGGCGGGCGTCGTCGCTCCACTGTGGAATGTCAACGACGAGGCGGCCAGCGCGCTCGCCGACGCCTTCTACCAGGACGCCTATGGGCCGCAGGCGTTGGCGCCCGCGGAGATCCTGCGCCGGGCCCGCGCCGAGGTCTCCCGTGACCACTACCCGACCTGGCCCGCGACCACGCTGGCCTACCAGTTCTTCGGACACCCGCGGCTGCGGCTGCGGCGCGATCAAGGGGCATGACCATGGCTGAACCGCTGCGGCCGGACGGAACCGAGGTGCGGGTGGGCGACGTCGTCGTCGTCTCGCCAGGGCTCACGGGGCAGGTCGAGGTGCTGCTGCCGGGCACCGACGGCATGCGCGGCGCGGAGGACGCGCGGCTGGCGCTGCTGCGCGCGTTGGCGCGCTGCGACTTCACCGAGCAGCTCTCGGTGCGGGTGATCGACCCGGTGGAGGTCCCGGAACTCGCCTCCGGCGCGAGCCGGTCGACCAGCCTCGGCGAGCCCGCGATCAGCGTCGAGGTCCCCGGGCCCGGGTCCGGCCTCGGGCAGGTCGTGCTCGCCGCGGACGAGGAAGGCGCGCTGAGCTGGCACCTGCCCGACGACGTGCCGCCCGACGAGGTGCCCAGCCGCGGCGGCGACCGGCGCACGTACACCTTCCGCCGGGCCGTCGCACCGCCCGCGGAGCCCGGTGGCTCCCGCGGGCTGATCGGGGCGGTCGGGTCGAAGTTGTTGAAGGTCCTGGTGTTCCCGCTCATCGACCCGGTGCTGGGCAAGGTCGGCGATCACTTCGCCGGGCGGTGGGAGCAGAAGAACCGGAATGTGCGGCTGCGTGACTTCGTCGACCACCGGGTCGCGGAAGCGGGTCCGGTCGACTGGCAGGCCCTCGGCGCCGGTCCCGCGCTGCTGTTCGTGCACGGGACCGCCAGCCAGAGCCACACCGGATTCCACGGCGTGGCACCGGAGACGCTGGGCACGATCTCGGCCCGGTACGGCGGGCGGGTGTTCGCCTTCGACCACCACACGCTCTCGGTCGACCCGGTGGCGAACGCGCGCTGGCTGGTCGAGCAGATACCGGCGGGGGCCGGGCTGACCGTCGACATCGTGGCGCACTCCCGCGGTGGGCTGGTCGCGCGTGCGCTGTGCGAATTGGCCGACGAGGTCGGCCTGACCGCGGACCGGATGACCGTGCGCACGCTGGTCATGGTCGCCACGCCCAACGCGGGCACGCCGCTGTGCTCGCCGACGAACATCACTGCCTGGCTCGACCGGATGACCAACCTGCTGCAATGGGTGCCGGACAACGGTCTCACCGACGCTCTGGACATTGTCCTGACGGTCGCCAAGCAGGTCGCTGTCGGCGCGTTGCGTGGTCTGGACGGGCTGATGGCGATGGACCCGAAGGGGCAGTTCCTGGTGGAACGCCTCAACAAGCCCGCTGAGCACACGGTGACCTACCGGGCGGTGGCGTCGAACTACGACCCGGTCAAGGGCTCCGGGCTGCTGCGCAGCGCGCGCAACGCCTCGACCGACGTGGTGTTCGGGCTGGTGCCCAACGACCTGGTGGTGCCCACCGAGGGCGTGTTCGCGGCCAACGGCGCGAGCGCGTTCCCAATCGCGGAGCCACAGGTGTTCGAGGCGGCCGACGGCATCGACCACAGCGGCTTCTGGCCGGACGCACGACTCGTCGCCGCACTCGACCGCTGGCTGGTGGGCTAACGCGGCATCTTGCGCCACAGTGCGCGCGGCAGCACTCGCATGATCCCGAAGATCGGCCGTAGGACGGCGGGAACCCACACCTCACCGCGCTTGCCGCCGAGCGCGCGCACGGTGGCGGCGGCGACCTGGTCGGGAGTGCTGGAGAACGGCGCGGGCGACATGCCGTCGGTCATCCGGCCCACGACGAAACCGGGGCGGACCAGCAGCAGCCGCACGCCACTGCCATGCAGCGCGTCGGCCAGCCCGGAGGCGAATCCGTCCAGGCCCGCTTTCGCGGAGCCGTAGACATAATTGGCCCGCCGGACCCGCACACCCGCCACCGACGAGAACACCACGACAATGCCATTCCCCTGTTGTCGCAAAAGGTTTGCGATATGGGTCAGCACGCTGACGTGCGCCACATAGTCGGTATGCACCACGCGGACCGCGTGCGCGGAATCCCGCTCGGCGACTTTCTGGTCGCCGAGGATGCCGAAAGCCACCACGATCGTGTCGATCGGGCCGTGCGCGCGGGTGATCTCCGCGAGCAGCGGTTCGTGCGAGGCGAGATCGTCAGCGTCGAACTCCACCCGCTCGACTGTCGTCGCGCCGGCCGCACGCAGGGTCGACTCCTCGACGTCGAGATCGTCGCTGCGGCGGGCGGCCAGCACGACCGTGCGCGTGCCGCGCTCGACCAGCCGCCGGGCGACGGCGACGCCTATCTCACTGCGGCCACCCAAGATCACCAACGGTCCCATTCCGCCAGTCTGCCTGGGTGCCCGCGGGCGCGACACGCCGGGCGGACCGGACGCGCCGACATGATCGAGTGAAAGATCGACTTTCGACTACTCCAAGTCGATGATGAATACCGCATCGAGTGGACTTCATCGGGTTATCACCATCCCATTCGGGGACTGTCGGGTGACTACGCCCCGGTGCTAACTTCGAAAACGTCGGCAGCCCAACAATTCGGACCGACGTCCCCCCGCACACCTCATTCCATTTCCCATGCCCTGAACAAGGATTGGCGGTACCAGTCGTGACCGAGACAGTGCATCCCCTCAACCCTGCCCGGCCGGAGGCCGCACAGCAGAGCTTGAGCACTGCGGCGGCGCGCAACCTCGCGACCACAACGAAATCCGCGCCGCAGATGCAGGAGATCACCTCGCGGTGGCTGCTGCGCAAACTGCCGTGGGTGCAGGTCACCGGTGGTACGTACCGCGTCAACCAGCGGCGCAGCTACACCGTGGGCGACGGCCGCATCGCCGTCGACCGGTCCGGCGCCACGGCCCGCGTCGTCGCGGGCGACCTTCGCGAGCTGGCCTGCCTGCGCGACTTCGAGGACGAGGACGTGCTCGGCGCGCTCGCGGGCCTGTTCACGCAGGAGGAGTACGCCGCGGGCGACACCATCGTGGAGTGGGGCCACGCCGAGGACCGCTTCCTCGTCCTCGCGCACGGGCGGGCCGAGCAGCGGGCCGCGGGCGAGTACGACGACGAGGCCGTGGTGGGCGTCCTCGCCGACGGCGAGTACTTCGACCAGTGGGGCCTGGTCGACGAGCGAATCTGGGACTACAGCGTCCGTGCGGTCACCACGTGCACCGTGCTGGCCCTGCGCCGGTCGGACTTCCAGGCGCTGGCCGACCGCGCACCCGCCCTGCGGGCGCACCTCGACGCGTTCGCGGCCGACGACGCGCAGGGCCGCGACGGCGAGGTGCCGATCAACCTCGCGGCGGGCCACACCGGCGAGGTCGAACTGCCCGGCACCTACGTCGACTACCAGGACGCCCCGCGCGAATACGACCTCAGCGTCGCCCAGACCGTGCTCAAGGTCCACACCCGCGTCGCCGATCTCTACAACCAGCCGATGGACCAGGTCGGCGAACAGCTCCGCCTGACCATCGAGGCGCTGCGCGAGCGTCAGGAACACGAGCTGATCAACAACTCCGACTTCGGCCTGCTGCACAACGCCGACGCCAAGCAGCGCATCCACTCCCGCACCGGGGCGCCGACTCCCGACGACATGGACGAGCTGCTCGCCAAGGTGTGGAAGGACCCGGAGTTCATCCTCGCCCACCCGCGCGCGATCGCCGCGTTCGGCCGCGAGTGCAGCAAGCGCGGGATCTACCCGGCCAGTGTCGACATGAACGGCCACCAGGTGCCGTCCTGGCGCGGCATCCCCGTGTTGCCCTGCAACAAGATCCCGGTCAGCGACACCCGCACCACGTCGATCCTGTTGATGCGCACGGGCGAGCAGAACCAGGGCGTCGTCGGCCTGCACCAGACCGGCATCCCCGACGAGTACGAGCCGAGCCTGTCGGTCCGCTTCATGGGCATCGACGAGAAGGCGATCATCTCCTACCTCGTCAGCGCCTACTACTCCGCCGCCGTCCTCGTCCCCGACGCGCTCGGCGTACTCGACAACGTCCAAATCGGCCTCTGACGACTCTCGACCCGAACCACGATTGGCGGATCACCACGTGACCGGCGTACTCGACCCTGCGGCTACAGCACAGCAGAGCCTGAGCACCAACGCGGCCAGGCAACTGGCCACGACCACCAAGTCCGTCCCGCAGATGCAGGAGATCACCTCGCGGTGGCTGCTGCGAATGCTCCCGTGGGTGAACGCCGCGGGCGCCGCCTACCGGGTCAACCGGCGCCTGAGCTACACCGTGGGCGACGGGCGGCTCACCTTCACCAACGTCGGCGCCACGATCAGCGTCATCCCCGCCGAACTGCGCGAACTGCCGCTGCTGCGCGGCCTCGGCGACGACGCCACCCTCGACGCCCTCGCGGGCCGGTTCGTCCAGCGGGAGTACGCCGCGGGCGAGAACATCGTCACCCAGGGCACCCCGGCCGACGCGGTCCACCTGATCGCGCACGGCAAGGTCACCAAGAGCGGCACCGGCCACTACGGCGACCGGACCGTGCTGGCCGTGATGGCCGACGGCGAGCACTTCGGCGACGACGCCCTGCTCGATTCGAGCGCGGCGTGGGAGTTCACCGTCACGACGGACACCGCGTGCACGATGCTTTCCCTGCCCCGCCAGGAGTTCCTGGCGATGCTCGAACGCTCCGAGCCGCTGCGCGAACACATCGACGCGGTCCGCGCCAGCCCGACGGCCGCGCAGAACAAGTACGGCGAAGCCGAGATCGCGATGTCCTCGGGCCACACCGGTGAGCCGGACCTTCCCGGCACGTTCGTCGACTACGACGGCGCGCCGCGCGAGTACGAACTCAGCGTCGCCCAGACCGTCCTGCGCGTGCACTCGCGCGTCGCGGATCTCTACAACGACCCGATGAACCAGGTCGAGCACCAGCTCCGGCTGACCATCGAGGCGCTGCGCGAACGCCAGGAATACGAGCTCGTCAACAACCGCGACTTCGGCCTGCTGCACAACGCCGACCTGCGTCAGCGCATCCACACCCGCGCGGGCGCCCCGGGTCCCGACGACCTCGACGAGCTGCTGTCGCGCAGGCGGCGGTCCAACTTCTTCCTCGCCCACCCGCGCGCGATCGCCGCGTTCGGGCGGGAATGCACCAAGCTCGGGCTCTACCCGTCCACAGTGGAGGTCCAGGGCAGGCAGCTGCAGGCCTGGCGCGGCGTCCCGCTGCTGCCGTGCGACAAGATCCCGATCAGCCCCACCAACACGACGTCGATCCTGGTCATGCGCACCGGCGAGTCCGACCAGGGCGTCATCGGCCTGCACCAGACCGGCATCCCCGATGAATACCAGCCCGGCCTGTCGGTCCGGTTCGCGGGCATCAACGAGAAGGCGATCATCTCCTACCTCGTCAGCGCCTACTACTCCGCCGCCGTCCTCGTCCCCGACGCGCTCGGCGTACTCGAGAACGTCCAGATCGGCCTGGGCTGACCGGGCACGACCCAACATAGCGTCCACAGTGGACCATTAACGAGGAGATCCGCCACCACAATGTCCACCACCGAGGTGATCACCGGCTTCCGCTCCGCACGCGAGGTGCTCGCCCAAAGCCGAAGCCTGTTAGACCCCGCTCTGCGCGCCGCCGTGGACACGCTCCCCAAGTCCATGCGGCGGATCGCCGGCTATCACTTCGGGTGGTGGGACGAGCACGGCTGGGCGACGACCGCGGACGCGGGCAAAGCGGTCCGCCCGGCACTGGTGATGACCGCGGCGGAGGCGGTCGGCGGGTCGGCGGCCACGGCCGTCCCCGCCGCCGTCGCGGTCGAACTGGTGCACAACTTCACCCTGCTGCACGACGACGTCATGGACGGCGACCGGACCCGCCGCCACCGCCCCACCGCGTGGAGCGTCTTCGGCTTGGGCCCGGCCATCCTGGCGGGCGACGCCCTGCTGACGTTGGCCTACGACGTCTTGGCGGCCAGTGAGCACCCCCGGGCCCAGGAGGGTTCCCGCCTGATGTCGGCGGCCGTCCTCGCCGTCCAGGAGGGCCAGGCCACCGACCTGGCCTTCGAGAAGCGCGCCGACGTCGACCTGGCGGAGTGCGTCCACATGGCCGAAGGCAAGACCGGCGCCCTCCTCGGCTGCTCCACGGCGTTGGGCGCCTTGTTCGGCGGCGGCACCCCCGCCCAGGTCGACAACCTCCGCATCTACGGCGTACGCCTGGGCCTGGCTTTCCAGTTGGTGGACGACCTGCTAGGTATCTGGGGTGACCCAGCGGCCACCGGAAAGCCGGTCTACTCGGACCTCGAGAACCGCAAGAAGTCCCTCCCCGTGGTCGCCGCCCTGGCCTCAGGCACCCAGGCCGCCCGCGAACTGGCAGCCCTCTACCACCGCCGAACCCCCTTGTCCCCCACCGACTTGGCACGCGCCGCGGACCTCATCGACCAGTCAGGCGCCCGAACCTGGACCCAAACCCACGCCGACGACGTCCTCGCCGAAGCCTTGGACCACGTCCGCAGCGCAGGTGTCACCCCCCGCTCCACCGCCGAACTAGATGCGATGGCCCACCTCATCGGTCGCCGAGACCACTGAACCGTGGAGAGGTTGGAGCGGTTGGAGCGGGAAGATCCGGCAAGAGCGCACCGGCGAGAACTTGACTGACTTTGGGACGGCAAACGTTGGCACCCAAAGGTGATCGAGGTCGACCGACGGTGGGACCAGCCAATTCCGGCGCAGAACCAACTGCCCCACCCACAGCATCACTCGCAGGTCACCCACAGCCCCACCCGCAAGTCACCCGCAACCCCACCCGCAGATCACCCACATCCCCACCCGCAAGTCACCCACAGCCCCACCCGCAAGTCACCCGCAACCCCACCCGCAGATCACCCACATCCCCACCCGCAAGTCACCCACAGCCCCACCCGCAGATCACCCGCAACCCCACCCGCAGATCACCCACATCCCCACCCGCAAGTCACCCACAGCCCCACCCGCAAGTCACCCACAGCCCCACCCGCAAGTCACCCACAGCCCCACTCACTGCACCACCGACAGCCCCCACCCCGGACGGGGTTGCCTATGCGGTCTTTGGCTTTTAATCCCTGCTCTATCCCCTGCCCCCTCGTCCTGGCCATCTTTAACTCTCGATCATCGGTGTCAAGGGTCGCGCAGCGATCGCGCAGCGACGGCCGTTTACGGCCGCCCTTGACGCCGATGATCGAGAGTTAAACAATTGTGGCCGAGGGGGACTTTCCCTTGGGAGCCAACAAGAACTCGGGGATCAACGCGGTGGGCCCCTCTGGCTCGATTGTTTAATTCTCGATCATCGGCGTCAAGGGCGGCGCAAGCGCCGTCGCTGCGCGATCGGCAAGCCGACCCTTGACAGCGATGATCGAGAATTAAAAGCGGCCAGGACGAGGGGCAAGGGGGAAGTGCAGGGGCGAAGAGCCGTCCCCGACGGTGACCACGTCCGGAGGTCAAGGGCGAGGGCGGCCCCTGGGGCAGGGCAAAGAGCTGTCCCCGAGGGATAATCGTTCGGGACTACACGGCAAGGGCTGTCCCTGACGGCCTACTCGGTCGGGGGTGCAGCGCAATGAGCCGTCCCTGATCGGCTACGCACCAAGGGTGCAGGCCCGGTTCGCTCGCTCGAGGCTGGGCCGAGGAATGCGGTCGTATGGGTGCCGGGAGTCGTTCGGGTGACTGGGGTGGCCGGGTCTTAGGGAATGTTGCGGAACACAAGTGATGCAGCAGGGCGGTGACCTTCGCCGTTGTGTTACTGCGGTTGCAGTTCCGCAGTCACCGCGAGCCGGTTGAAAGCGTTCACCACCGTGATCGCCCAGATCAGGTGTGCCAGCTGGTCCTTGTCGAACTCCTCCTCAGCCCGCTGGTACACCTCCTCCGACACCCGCCTCTCCGACAGCAGTGTCACCGACTCCGCCAAGGCCAGTGCGGCTCGTTCCCGGTCGGAGAAGAAGGGCGTTCCGGCCCAGACGCTCAACGCGTGCAGCCGTCGAGGGGTTTCCCCGGCCTCCACTGCGGCCGTGGTGTGCATGTCCACACAGAAGGCGCAGCCGTTCAGTTGGGAGGCGCGGATTCTGACCAGTTCCAGCAGTGACCGCTCCACCCCGGCCTCGACCGCCTGCTTGTCGACCGCCATATGCAGCTCCACCAGCCTGCGGTACAGGTCCGGGGCGAGTGTCGTCGGTTGGATTCTCATGTCCAGCGGCCCGTTCCGAAGGTGTCGTTGCCTCGTCTGATCAGCGTGCGCAGTTCCATCCGGCGAACCTTTCCCGTGCCGGTGCGAGGAACGTCGTCCCACGCCAGGACCACGGGGTCGGCCAGGGCCGGGAGGTCCCGTACCGCGTGGTTCCACTCGCCCTGGTTGATTCCGTTGGTGACCAACACCGGCACCGGCAGCTGCCCGGGCGTGCCGAGGACCACGCATTCGGTCACAGCGGGCAGGCGGTCCTCGATGACGTCTTCCAATTCCACGCAGCTCTGGCCGGGGATGACGTCGACTTCCCTGTCCAGCAACAGGTACGCCCCGGTCCGGGTGCGCACACCGATGTCGCCGGTGTTCCACCAACCGTCGCTTACCTTGTCCTGCCAGCGTTCCTGTTCGCCCACATACCCAAGGCACCGCACCGCCGTGCGTGCCAGGACCAAGCCGGGGCGGCCGGGGGGCACCGGTCGGAACGTCCGCGGATCGACCACGCGCAAACGGACGCGGCCCGGCGCGGGCCTGCCGAGGTTGCGGGTGCCGGGGTGGCGGGCTTCGCGGTGGGCGACTGATCGTCGGGTGAGGAAGCGGAAGGTGAGCGGGCCTGTCTCCGTCTGACCCCAGACCTGCACCCACAGCGGCCTGCGGGCGGTCGCGTCGAGGAAGGTGCGGATCGTGGGCGGGTGCACCGCGTCGAAGGTGCTGACGTAGAGACGCACGTTCCTGAACGGGTTGTCCGGGCGTCGGGCGAGGGGCTGCCAGCGGACGAAGGTCGACGGCAGCGCTTCAAGGGTGGTCGGTGGGTGCGCGCGCAAGGTGTGTTCGGCGTCGGAAGCGTCGGGGATGATGACGACTTTGCGCGGGGCCAACCACAACACGCTCGCGGTCCAGGGGATGGCCCGGCCGTGGCAGAAGGCGATCGACGTGCACACCGTGTCAGTCGGGCGGCTCGACACCACCGGCAGTCGGGTCGCCTCGGTGGCGGACAGGCCGTGGATGAGGGTGCGCGTGCTGTGGATGACCAGCTTCGGCGTGCCGGTCGTGCCGGACGTGTGGTTGACCACCAGCGGTTCGTCGATGTCCCGCAGCACCGGCGGCGGGGGCTCCTTGCCGCGCAGGTTCTCCAGGTCCAGGGCGCCGGGGTGCGGTCCGTCGAGGGTGAGGGTGCGCCGGGCGAAGCCCAGCAGGTCGGTCTCGTGGTCGCGGGCGCGGTCGAGCACGGCGCACGTCGTGACCAGCAGCACCGGGTCGAGCCGCTTCAGCAGCAACTGCAACGCCGGCGGCGGCACGTGGTCGGACAGCAGGGCGGGCACCGCGCCGATCCGCGCGGCGGCGCAGGCGAGCAGTACGTAGTCCCAGTGGTTCTCCTTGACCACCGCCACCCGGTCGCCCGGACGCACCCCCGCCGCGTGCAGCCAGCCCGCCGCGCCCCGCACCAAAGCGGCCAGTTGCGCGACGGTGTACTGGGTTCCGTGGTTGGGCGCGATGTCCAGCGGCCTGCTCAGCTCGACGATCGTGCGGACGCCGCGGTCGACCAGGTCGTCGAACAGGGTGCCGAGGTCCGTGGGCTTCATCGGTCGTCCTTCCTGCCGGTGACCGTGACCATGACCTGGGACAGCCAGCGATGCCTCGGGTCGGCGAGGTCGGACACCGCGAAGTCGATGTCCACATCGGACACCGTGCCGCGCGCGACCATCGCGGGCCGCAAATGCTCCAGCCACAACGCGAACCACCGGGCGCCGTCGCTGCCGCCGCGCACCACCTCCGCGCGCCCGTCTGCGTGCACGCTCGACAGTCCCGCCGCCTCCACGAGTTCGACGTCGAGCAGCCCGCACCGAGGGTGGTAACCGGCGTCGATCATGACCTCGTACGCCGCACGCTTCACCAGTGCGTGGAACTCGCCGTCGACGTGACTGAACAGCGACGTCGTGTCCGTGTCCTCCAGGACCAGGTAGCCGCCGGGCCGCAACGCCCGGCACATCCCGCGCACGGCCGCCGCGCGGTCGCCGACGTGCTGCATGACCAGCCGCGCGTGGATGAGGTCGTAGGCGCCCTCGGGCAGCGGGTCGCGGCTGATGTCGAGTTCCCAAAGGGCGACGCCCAGCGCACCGAGCCTGCCCAGCCGGGAGATGTCGAGGTCGACCGCGGTGACCTCGGCCCCGCGCGCGGCCAGCCAGGCCGCGACGGACCCGCGGCCCGCGCCGACCTCCAGGCAGTGCCAGGTCTCGTCGACGCCCAGGTGGCTGAGCTTCTCGATCGTTCCCTTGTCCCACAACGCCTCGCCGTGGGCGAGCCGCTCCTCCTCACGGTCGAACGCCGTGCCGAAGACGTACCGGGTGGGAGCCGCCGCGTCAGCCACGGAGCACCGCCAACGGGTTGTCGGCCATGATCCGGCGCGCCACCAGTTCGGCGGACCGCACCGCACCCTCACTGCTGGGCCGCTGAACACACCAGTCGCCCGCGTAGTCGATGGACGACACCGGCCTGCGGACGAAGGCCGCGCGCGCGGCCAGCGAGGCGGCGGTCGGCATCGGCAGCCCGTGCCGGAAGCGCACGACGACCGACACCCGGCACGCGGCGGCGAGGTCGGGCAGGTAGCGCCCCGCCTGCCGGACCAGCGTGTCGACGACCTGGTCGTTGGACAGGTCGAGCAGCCTGCTCGCGTCCGCCCCGGCGAAGAGCGTCACCATGCCGCGCCCGGGCGGCACGCGGTCCGGGTGCTTGCGGTCGTCGAGGATGAACCCCGCGAACGCCGGGTTCTCGACCGCGGGCACCTCCACCGCCCACGACGCGCCGCCCACGCCGATGGGCCGGTCGAGCAGGCACACCACCTTGACCATCGGCTGGAACTCGCACGCGCGCACGAAGTCCGGCGCCCCCGAGTGCAGGTCGACCGCGACCGGCGCGGGCACACACAGCACGACCTGCCGCGCGGTCAGGGCCGCTCCGTCGACGGTGACCCGTGCCCCTTCGGGTGTCTGCGTGACCTCCTGAACCGCGACACCCGTGCTCACCTCGACCCGCGAGGCGAGCGTCCGGGCGAGGGTGTCCATGCCGTCGCGCCACGTGCGGAACGACTTGGTCGGGCCGACGGCGAGCAGGTGGCTCAGCAGCGGCCCGGCGGCGGCGCGATCGGTGTCCCAGCCGAAGAATCCGCCGCACAGCGGCTGCAACAGGTAGTCGTGGACATCGGGATGGTACCGCCGCGCGAACTCCCGAACCGTCGTCACGCCCAGCGGTGTGTGCTCCGGCCGGTCGACGTCGAAAGAGCGCTTGCGCACCGCCGCCGACGCCATCAGCTTGGCCAGACTCACCCGGCCCGCCGCGGTCAGCCCGGCGCCACTGACCATGCCGCGCGGGTCGCCGACATAAGGATGCGCCTGACCTTCCCGCCACATCGCGAGGTCGCCGCCGATCAGCGGTGTGTCCTCTTCGGACATCCCGAGGTCGCGCATCAGCCGCCAGGTGGCCGGGTAGCCGTGGGTGCCGATCATCTCGGCGCCGGTGTCGATGAGGTAGCCCTCGCGGCGCACGCTGCGCATCCGGCCGCCGACATGCGCGGTGGACTCGAACACGTGCACCGACCGGCCAGCTTGCCGCAGCCGGAACGCCAGGGACAGCCCGGCGACGCCGGCGCCGACGATGGCGACGTCGAGGTCGGCGGTCACGACCAGGCTCCGACCAGGTTGACCGCGATGAGCAGAGCCGTCGTCAGCCGGTGCACGCGCAGGCCGAGCGTGCGCGCCCCGAGCAGGTCGCCCAACCCGATGCCGCGGTGCAGCTGGGCCACCCGCAGGATGATCGCGGGCAGCATCACCAGGGAGAACCACCATGGGGCCGCGCCGAGCCCGGCCGCGGCCACGATCAGCGCGGTCTCGGCGACCGTGAGGCCCGCGATGAACAGCCGGTTCCCGTTCTCCGTGGCCAAAGCGGCCACTGTGGGCCGACCCACCGCCGCGTCACCGGCCGCGTCGCGGGTGTTGGAGTAGACACCGAACATGAGCGGCCCGAATCCGAAGAGGACCGCCTGCACGATGCCGAAGACGCTGACCGTCCCGGTGGCGAACCCGACCGCGCAGAGCACCAGGCCGATGCCGAACGCGGCGAGGAACACCTCCTGCCAGCCGCGGTAGCTGATCTTCAGCCCCCACGAGTACTGCACCGCGGTCACCAGGCACAGCGTGGCCAGTCCGACCGTCCACATTAGACTGAATGGTGCGACAAGCGCCGCCAACGCCCAGAACACCGCGCCCAAAGCCGCCGCGCACCACCCGAAGCGCACCGCTTCGACCACGGTGATCTCGCCGGTCAGCAGCGGCTTGCGCGCGAGCTTGCGAGCGGGCGCGTCCGGCCCGTAGTTGGCGTTGTCGCTGCCGTCGACGAACCCGGTCACGTCGTCGAACGTGACCGCCGAGGCCACCACGAACACCGTGCCGATGCCGAACAGCGCGAGCATCCCGAGCACGCTCGGCTGAAACCACGCCGCGGGCCCGATGATCGACCAGGCGAGCGGCAGAGCGAGGTAGTAGTCCCAGACGTCGAGCTTGGCCAGCCGGGCGTAGACCCCGGCCCGACCCGGCATGACGTCGGTGATCGCCGTCATGGTCGTCCTCCCGGGAAGGCGCAGACCGCGTCGGCGACGTGTTCCACCTGGGCGTCGGTCAGGTGCGGGTAGATGGGCAGCGCCAGGATCCGGGAGCTGGCCAGCTCGGCGTGCGGCCAGAACCGCCCGGGCGGCGCGTACTCGGCGAACGCGGGCTGCGCGGGCAGCGGCGACGGGTAGTAGACGTGCGTGCCGACGCCGTGCTCGGTGAGGTGGCGCTTGAGTTCGTCGCGGCGGTCGGCGAGCAGCGAGTAGACGTAGAAGCAGCGGCCCTCGCGGCCGGTGGGCGGCGGCTGGATCCCGCGCTCGACCAGTCCGCTGAACCGCTCGGTGTAGTAGTCGGCGATCTGCGCGCGGCGTTCGAGCCTGGCCGCCAGACCGGCCAGCCGGTGCAGCTGGAACTCGGCCATGATCTCGTCGAACCGGCTGTTGAAGCCGACGAAGTGGTGCACGAACCGCTGTTTGCCGTCCTGGCCGTGGTTGCGCAGCATCCGCACCCGCTGCCCGATCTCCTCGTCGTCGGTGACGACCGCGCCGCCCTCGCCGATCGAGCCGAAGGTCTTGACCTGCACGAACGAGAACACGCCCGCCTCGCCCCAGCGGCCTGCGGGGATTCCGTCCAGGACACCGCCCTGGGCGACCGCCGAGTCCTCGATCAGCCGCACGTCGTGTCGCTCGGCCAGCGAGCGCATGGTCGGCATGTCGGCCATCACCGAGAACATGTGCGCGGGCATGATCGCCGCGGTCCGGCCGGTGATCGCCTGCTCGACCTCGTAGGGCTCGACCACCATCGTCCACGGGTGCACGTCGGCGAACACCGGTGTCGCGCCGACGTTGACCACCGACGCGGCCAGCGGCGCGCAGCCGAACGCGGGCACGACGACCTCGTCGCCCGGCCCGATGTCCATCGAGCGCAGCACCAGCATCAGCGCGGTCGTGCCGCTGCCGCAGGCCACCACGTCGGCCGCGCCGATCTGCTCGCGCAGCGCCTCCTCGAACCGGGCGGTGCGCTCGCCGAGGATGAACTTCTGCTCCTCAGCCAGCCCGACCCGGCGCACGGTGTCGAGCAGCAGCTCGCGGTCGTCGTCGAACAGGTCGGGCGGGAAGAAGGGAAGGGTCACGGCCTGCTCCCGCTGTAGAAGGCCCGGATCAGCTCGCACACCCGGTCGACCTGGCGCTCGGCCAGGTCCGGGTAGAGCGGCAGCGCGACGGCGTGGGCGCAGGCGGCTTCGGCGTTGGGGAACTCGCCCGCCCGGTGGCCCAACTCGGCGAAGCACGGCTGGCGGTGCAGCGGGACGGGGTAGTACGTCTCGGTGGTGACACCGTTCGCGGCGAGGTGCGCGACCAGCTCGTCGCGCCGCTCGACCTCGATCAGGTAGACGTAGAACACCGCGTCGGTCTTGACCTCGCGCTCGACCACGGTCGGCAGCCTGCGCACGCCGGGGCAGCCGGTGAGCCGCTCGGTGTAGGCCGCGGCGAGTTCGGCGCGGCGGGCGATGTCGGCGTCGAGCCGGGTCAGCTTGGCGAGCAGGATGGCGGCCTGGAAGTCGTCCATCTTGCTGTTGAGGCCGGGCAGCACGGTCTCGTTGCTGATGCCGGGGAAGTGATCGATCGTGCGGCCGTACCGCCCGTGGTGGCGCAGCGCGGCGGCGGTCTCGGCGATCCGGTCGTCGTTGGTGATGACCGCGCCCGCGTCGCCCAGCGCGCCGAGGGTCTTGGTCGGGAAGAAGGACAGCACACCGCCGATGCCGAGCAGCCCCGCGTGCACGCCGTCCCAGCGCATGCCGATCGCCTCGGCGCTGTCCTCGACGACGGTCAGCGCGTACTGCTCGGCGACCTCCGTGATCGCGGCCATGTCGGCGAGCTGGCTGAACAGGTGCACCGGCATGATCATCCGGGTGCGGTCGGTGATGGCGTCGGCCGCCGAGGCCGGATCGATGCCGTAGGTCACCGGGTCGATGTCGGCGAAGGCGGGCCGCCCGTGGGCGAGTGCCACCGAGGACGCCGACGCGACGAAGCTGAACGCGGGGACGACGACCTCGTCGCCCGGGCCGAGGCCCGCGGCGCGCAGGAGCAGGACGAGGGCGTCGGTGCCGGAGTTGACTCCGATGACGTGCGCGGCGCCGATGCGCTCGGCGAGCACCGACTCGAACTCGGCGACGAGGTGGCCGTGGGAGTACTTGCCCCGGTCGATGACCGCGTTGAGGTTGGCCTCGGTGAGCGGCCACAGGTCCGCGAACGACGCGGCCTGGGTGAAGAACGGGACGGTGCCGCCTGCGCCGGGGGCCTGCGCGGCGGCGGGATCCGCGAAGGTCGCGGCGTGCTCCATGCGTGTCCTTTCCGGACTGCGTGTTCTTCGCAGACGCGGCTCAGTGGTGAAACTTCCTCGGCTGCGGCGCGACCCCATTCCAACCTAGCCAGACGGCATTCGTTGAACCGCAACGGAATCCAAAGATCACACGGACGTGTGGCGCGGTCGGGTCCGCGTTGACACCGCCGGTGGCCGCCACCAGTGTTGACGGGCGTCACCCGATCCCGCGCAGGAGGCAGCAACCGATGCTGGGCACGCTCGTCGTGGGACTCGGTCGAGCGGGGACGGAGCTGCACCTGCCGGTGCTGCGCCGGCTGCGCCCCGACGCTCCCGTGGTCGTCTTCGACCCCCACCGGACGGCACGGACCGACGGTGTCACCGTCGCCGACTCGCTGCCGCACGCCGCCCGGCTCATCGACCCCGCGAACACGGTCGTGCACCTGTGCACCCCGCCGTCGGCCCGGGTCGCCCCGCTGACCGCGCTCGCCGAGTTGGGCTTCCGCCGGGTGCTGGTCGAGAAGCCGCTCGCCGCCGACGACCGCGACCTGCGTGAGGTGCTGGCGCTGCGCGAGGCCGCGCGCCTGGACCTGCTGCCGGTCGGCCAGTGGCGGGCCAGCGAACTGACCAGGCGGCTGGCCTCGATCCTGCGCGAGCGCAGGCTGGGCAGGCCTCGGTCGATCACCATCGTGCAGAGCAAGCCCCGGTTCGCCCGCACCGCGCTGGGCGACGAGCACCCCAGCGCGTTCGACGTCGAAGTGCCGCACTCGGTGCTGCTGGCGCTGCTGCTCGCCGGTCCGGCCGAGGTCCTCGGCGCGCACTGCTCGGACATGCTCCTCGGGGATGAGGTGTACCCCGCGCTCGGCGGGGCCGTGCTGCGGCTGAGCCACGCCAGTGGCGTGCGCACCGAGATCCGCACCGACCTCACGTCCCCGATCCGCGAGCGGAAGGTCACCATCGACCTCGACGGCGGCACGGTGGTCGGCCACTTCGCGGTGAGCGCCGCCGACGACCACGCGCAGCTGCGGGTCAGCACCCAGGGCCAGCAGCTGCGCTCGGTGTTCCGCGACGACTCACTCGGCGCGTTCCTCGCCCACGCCTACCGGCACTTCGCCGGCGAGGACCGCATCACCGACGAACCCGACACCGGCGCCGCGGTCGTGGAGCTGATCAGCGCCGCGAAACGGCTCTCCGGAGTGGCCGTGCCGGAAGGGGCGAGCCGGTGATGTCGCTGCCGGTCCTCGCGGGGATCGGCGACGAAGCCGGACCCGAACTCGCCGACCAGGTGGCCGCCATCGCCGCACTGGAGTGGGACGCCATCGAACTGCGCACGGTCGGCGGCACCGCGATCGCCGACCTCGACGACCGCGCGTTCGACCTGGTGGCGGCCACGCTCGCCGAGCGCGGCCTGCACACCGTGTGCGTCGACTCCCGCATCGGCGACTGGTCGAGCACGATCACCGGCGACTTCGGCCGCGACCTGGAGGAACTGCGCACCCTCGGCCCCCGCTGCGCCGCGCTAGGCACCCGGTACGTGCGGATCATGTCGTACCCGAACGGCGGACTGGCCGACGCGGAGTGGGAGCGCCGGGTGCTGCGCCGCGTCCGCGAACTGGCCGCGCGGGCCGAACAGCACGGACTGGTCCTGCTGCACGAGAACTGCGCGGGCTGGGCGGGCGCGAACGCGAAGCACGCGCTGGACCTGCTGGCCGAGGCGGACAGCCCGGCGCTGCGGCTGCTGTTCGACACCGGCAACGGCGTGGCCTACGGGTATTCGGGTCTCGCGATGCTCACCGAGCTGGTCGAGCACGTCGCGCACGTCCACATCAAGGACGGCGCCGACGGACTCTTCGGCCCGGCCTGGACCATCCCGGGCCAGGGCGACGCGCAGGTGGCCGCGTGCCTGGAGCTGTTGGCCGCCAACGGATACCAGGGGGCGCTGTCGATCGAGCCGCACCTGAACCTGGTCCCGCACTCCGACGGCGGCGGCACGGGCTCGGCCGACGGCTTCATCGCGGCCGGGCTGGCGCTGGAGTCGCTCCTCTTCGATGCGGACCGCTGACGTGGCCGAGTTGACCGACGCCGACCACAAGCTGTTGGTGCGGCTGCTGGAGCTGCCCACGGCCGGTCCGCTGGAGACCGCCGAGCCCGCCCGGCTGTGGGACGCCCAGTTCGCCTACGCCGAGTCCGCGCCCGAGTTCGAGGTCCTGCACCACGCGCCGGCGGATCTGTCAGAGCTGCGCAAGCCGGACGTCCCGGCCACAGTGCGCGAGGCCGCGCGGCACGCCGGGTTCCTCGACGGGCAGCCGAACCTGGTTCTGCGGCTGGGCCGTGAGCGACCACGCGCGCGAACGGTGATGTTCAACGTGCACCTCGACACCGTCTCCGGCATGGAGCCGGTGTCGTTCGACGGCGAGGTGTTCCGCGGCCGCGGCGCGATCGACGCGAAGGGGCCCGCGGTGGCGCTGCTCGCGGGCATCCGCGACGCCGCCGCGCGCGACCCGCGCATCGGCGGCGACGTGTCGGTTCTGGTCCAGGCCGTGTCGGGCGAGGAGGGCGGCGCGATGGGCACCTTTGGCACCCGGCCGCTCGTCGAGCGCGGCTACTTCGGCGCCCTCAACGTGTTCTGCGAGCCGACCGGCCTGCGCTACCTGCCGCGCGCCACCGCGTCGGCCACCGCCCGGGTCCGGGTCGAGGGGTTCGGCGCGATCGACGACCGACCGGGCGACGGGCACAACGCGACCGTGTTGCTCGGGTTCCTGGCCCAGCACCTCGCCGCCGAGCTGCGCGGCGACGAGGACGGGCACGCCTGCATCGCGGGCCTGCACACCGGCACGGCGCACAACCGCGTCTACGGCTCGGGCGAGCTGCTGGTGAACCTGGCCTACGCCACCGAGTCCGCGGGCGCCCGGCTCACCGGCACACTCGACCACGCGGTCGCGGGCGGGGTGGAGCGGTTCGGCGCCCTGTTCGCCGACCAGCCGGAGTTCGCCCGCACGGCCGCCGAAGCCCGTTCGGTGACCACAGTGGACTGGATCAAGCGCGGGCTGCCGACGCTGTCGGGCGCCGCGCCCGGTCTCGACGCGATCATGGCCGCCGCAGGCGTGCCGCGTTGGCCGGACCACGAGCCCGCGTTCACGTGTGACGCCATCTGGATGTCCGGGGTGCCCGGCACCGCCACCGCGGTGCTCGGCCCCGGCGACCTGGCCGCCAACAACGCGCACGCCGAAGGCGAATTCGCCGCGCTGGCCGACCTGTCGGCGTTCGCCGCGCAGGTATCGCGGGTGCTGCTCGCCTTCGCCGATGCCCCGACCGGAACGGAACCCGATGACCGACCTTGACCTCGCGCCTCCCTCGACCCGGGTCAGGGTGCCGAAGGAAGACCTGCTGGCGTTCACGGCGGCGGTCTTCACCGCCAACGGCGTCCCCAGCGGACGCGCGAGAGCGGCGGCGACGGCGCTGTGTCATGGCGACCTCACGGGCGCGGCGTCGCACGGGCTGGCCAACCTGACCCGGATCTACCTGCCGCTGCTGTCGTCGGGCCGGTCGCGGCCCGACGCCGAGCCGCGGGTGCTCACCGACCTCGGCGCCACGGTTCTGCTCGACGCCCAAGGCGCGCTCGGCCTGTGGCTCGCGGGCGAGGCGATGGACCTCGCGGCCGAGCGGGCGGCGCGACACGGCATCGGGATGGTGTCCGTGCGCGGCGCGACGCACTTCGGCTGCGCGGGTCCGCACGCGCTGCGCGCGGTCGAGCGCGGGATGATCGGCGTGGTCGCCGCCAACTGCGGCCACCAGCGCATCGCCCGCCCACCGGGTGGCCGGGTCCCGATGCTGGGCACCAATCCGCTCAGCGTCGCGGCCCCCGCGGGTGATCACCCGCCGTTCCTGCTGGACATGAGCACGACCACCGCGCCGACCGGCAAGGTGCGGGCGGCGGCGCGCGCGGGCGAGCCGATCCCGGCGGGCTGGCTCGCCGACGACACCGGCGCCCCCGTCACCGACCCGGCCCGGTTCGACACCGGCGAGGCCCACCTGACGTGGCTGGGCGGGACGGGATCGGCCGAGTACAAGGGTTTCGGGCTCGGGCTGATGGTGGAGGTGCTCGCCGCGCTGGTGCCCGGCGCGGGCGTGGGGCCCTCGCCCGCGGCGCTGGCCGCGGACCGCGCGCCGGACGACGACATCGGCCTGCTGCTGCTGGCCATCGCGCCCGGCGCGCTGCGCGAGCCCGGCGGGTTCCAGCGCGACGCCGGTTCGCTGTTCGGGTCCATCCTGGGCTGCCCGCCGCTGCGCCCCGGCGACTCCGTCTCCTACCCGGGCTGCCCCGAGGCTCAGCACGCCGCCGAGGCCGCCGAACTGGGTGTCCCGCTCGACCACGACGTCTACGCCGAGCTGCGATCGGTCGCCGACCGCTTCGGCCTGCGCCTGCCGGAGGAGTGCTGATGCGGATCGGTGTCGTGGGAATCGGGGTGATCTCCCGGTTCTACCTGGCGGTGCTGCGCGAGAGCGGGCCGTTGAGCCTGGGCGCGGTGTGCGACGTGCGGCCGGAGGCGCTGGCGCCCTACCGCGACGAGGTGCCGTGCTGGTCCGACCACCGCGCCATGATGGCCGCGGGCGGGCTGGACGCCGTCGTGGTCACCGTGCCCAACGACCGGCACGCCCCGGTGTGCCACGACCTGCTCGACGCGGGACTGCCGGTGTGCGTGGAGAAACCCCTCGCCATCACCCTCGACGACGGCCGCGCGTTGGCTGAGCTCGCCGCCGCCCGCGCGGCCGTGCTGTTCACGGCGTTCCACCGGCGCTACAACGCGCGGGTGCGGGCGCTGCTCGACGGACTCCCCGGCGACGTCCCGATCGAGTCCGTGCGGGTGCGGTACCTCGAACGCATCGAGGACCATGTGGGAGACGACCGCTGGTACCTCGACCCGGCACGCTGCGGCGGCGGGTGCGTGGCCGACAACGGGCCCAACGCCTTCGACCTCGCCCGCCTGTTCCTCGGCCCGCTCAGCCTGTCCGACGTCGATGTCCGGCGCGACGAGGCCGGGGTGGACCGGCAGGCGGAGATCCGGCTCACCGCGGCGTCCGGGGCCGAGGCGGTCGTGGAACTCGACTGGAGCCACGAGGGCGAGACGAAGGACATCGAGGTGCGGCTCGCCGACGGCACCGTGCGCCGGGCGGACATGCTCACCGGGTTCCCCGGGTTAAAGCAGTCGCTGTGGCACGAGTACTCCGGGGTGCTTAAGGACTTCGCCCGCGCGGTGCACGTCGGCGGCGAGGACGACGCGGGCCTGTCCGCCCTGGAACTGGTCGACGCCGTGTACCGCGCCGAGCTGAGTGTGAGGGGCCGTTGATGGTCGAGGACGGCGACAAGCGTTCCGTGGCGGGCGTGCTGGTCAAGGTGCTGGTGCACAGCCGCGACGACCGGGGCATGCGGCTGGAGGAGTTCGCCAGCCGCTGCGTGCGCCAGGGTGAGGTGCACGAACTGGTGACCACCGACCACGGCGTCGACGACCCCAGCATCGACCGGGTGGGCTTCCTCGGGTTCACCGAGATCTCCCACGGCGGCGTCATCGACCGGGGCGACGAGGTGCGCATCGGCGGGAAGCTCGTCGGCACGGTCCTCGGGTTCGACGCCTGCCATTTCCCCAACCACTACAACATCCTGATCCACCGCGAGACGCCCGTGACCGGCCAGGACATCGCGTTGCGGCCGGAGTCGGCCGTCCACTTCGTCCAGTCCGCGGGCAAATGAGGCGGGTGATCGTCGCGGGCGGCAGCCTCGCCGGTCTGCTCGCCGCGCGGGTGCTGCACGACGTCGCCGACGAGGTCGTGGTCGTCGAACCGGACGACCTGCCCGACAGTGCGGCCAACCGGGCGGGCACGCCGCACGGCGACCAGTTCCACGTGCTGCTCGGCCTGGCGCAACAGCTGTTCGCGCACTGGTTCCCGACGCTGTTCGACCGGCTCGCGCTGGACGGCGCGGTGGGGTACTCCCACGCCGAGACCCGGATGTTCGTCGACGGCCGGATGCGGCTGCCGGTGCCTGGTGACCCGCTGATGCCGATCATGCGGCCGCTGCTGGAATGGCATGTGCGCGGCGACGTGCTCAAGCTGCCGAAGGTGCGGCTGGTCCGCGACCGGGTGGTCGGCCTGACAGCCGGACTGGGCCGGGTGGACGGTGTCCGCCTCGCATCAAGGGCAAGCGTCGGCACCGCCGACCTCGTCATCGACGCCACCGGGCGGTCGTCCCGCCTGGGCGACTGGCTGCTGCGGCTGGACTTCGCCCCACCGCCGAAGCGGCGGATGGACCTCGACCTCGGCTACGCGACCACGCTGTACCGCCGATTCCCGGAACAGCGCCTCGACGACCTGGTGGCCGTCCACTCGCTGCGGTCGGCGGGGTCAGCTGAGCCTGGGGTGAGCGTGGTCGCCCCGGCGGGCCCCGACCGGTGGATCTGCACGGTGTCCGCCTACGGCGCGCAGCGGCCGGGCCGGTCGGCGGAGGAGTTCCGGGCCCGCTGCGAACGCGAGCCCGCGGCCGGGTTCGCCGCGCTGGCAAGGGAATGCGAGCCTGCGGGGCCGGTGTCGGTCTACCGGTACCCGCACAGCGTGCGGCGGGACTTCCATGAGCTGCGCCGGTTCCCCGAGGGTCTGGTGCCGGTGGGTGACGCGGTGGCGTCGTTCAACCCGGTGTACGGGCAGGGAATGCCGTCGGCGGCCTTGCACGCCTCGGCTCTGGGCGCGTGGCTGGCTTCCGGTGAGGACGTCCACGGCTACTTCCGCAGGCTGCGGGTGCTGGTGGACGCCGCTTGGCAGACCTCCGTGGTCGCCGATCTCGCCCTCCCCCACCTGCGCGCCGACCGCCCACGCGGCCACCGACTGATGCGTGCGGTGAGCGAGGCCATCGACCGCGCCACCCTGACCGACCCGATCGTGGCCCGCCGCTTCCTCGACGTGGTCAACCTGCGCGCCCACCCCCGCACCCTCCTCCACCCCACCCTCCTAGCCCGCGCCTTCCTAGCCCCCACCCCCACCCGAGCCCCGCGAGTCCAACACCCAGAACCGCGAGTCGCCCCTTCCCGACACTGAGTTCCCCGTTCAGGACACTGAGTTCCCCCTTCCCGACGCCGAGTTCCCCCTTCCCGACACCGAGTTCCCCCTTCCCGACACCGAGTTCCCCTTTCAGGACAGTGAGTTCCCCCTTCCCAACAACGAGTTCCCCGTTCCCGACAACGAGTTCACCGTTCCGGGCAACGAGTTCACCGTTCCGGGCACTGAGCTCGCCGTTCAGGACAGTGAGGTCGCTTTTCGCAGCAGTCGGGGTCCGTCGTCGGCATGGTCGAAGCAGGCCCGGCGGGTTCGCGAAGTGCGAACTCACTGTCGGGAACGGGGAACTCAGTTGCCTGAACGGGGAACTCGCTGTCGGGAAGGGGCGACTCGCGGTTTTGGGTGTTGGACTCGCGGGGTGGGGTGGGGATGGGGCAGCCCCCGGGGAGGTTGTCCCCGGGGGCTGTGAGCGGTCGGTGTCAGCGGCCCAGCAGCGGAATGTCGTTCACGCCCTGGTGATAGTCGCGGACAGCGGTGACCAGCTCCTCGACGGTCAACTGACCGTTGCCACTGGAGTCGATCTGCCGGAACGCCGAGTCGGCCTGGCGCTCGTCCACGCCGACGGCCTTCATCCAGCGCTTGAACTCGGCCGGGTTGACCTCGCCGTCGCCGTCGGTGTCGCACATGTTGACGATGGCCTCGATGGTCGGGCGCAGGTTGCGGTCGAAGCCCGCGTCGCCGCCCTCGACGATCTCGCGCTCCGAGACATCGGTGAACTGCTGCAGGGTGACCTTCCCCTGGGCGCCGACCTTGGCCTGGGTGGCGAGCTTGTCCCACATACCGAGGTATGCCGACAGCAGCGCGCGCCCCTTGGGTGAGGTCTCCTGCTCACCGAAGGCCTTGAGGATTCGACGCGCTTCGGTCTCATAGTCCGACCTGTCGATCGTGCCGTCTCCGTTGCTGTCCCACAGCTCGAAACGACGCTTCAGGCGGGTGTCCTGGACGCTAGCGGTCACGACCATGCTCCTTTGAATTCTTGACGGATTCCGCGGTGGGAGCCCCGGCGTTGTTCGCGCCCATTCGGCGGCTCCGTGATTCGACATTAGCAAGCTCGCCGACTCGGCGCCGGTTCTCGTCGACCCTTTTCGGGTGGACTATTCGTCAACCATTCGGGATCACCGTGACCGGCGGCGGAGGGGTACGCTTTTCCGTCACACGAATGTTCACATCAATACTTGTTCACGCAATTGTCGCGGCACTCGTCTGCTGTCGGTCAAGCGCCGCGCAGATCCCGTCCCAAAGCCGGACCCGGGCCCGCAGCACCCCGACAAGCGTGCGCGCGCACTCGCTCCATTTCGCGCCGTCGGGGCCGCACAGGTCGGCGACCATCTGCATCGCCATCGGCGTGTGCTGCTCGCCGTCGACCTCGATGTGGCGCACCAGGTACTCGCCGAACAGGTCCAGCCGACCACCCCCGGCGGCGACCACCTGGTCGAACATCTCGGGGATCAGGTCCTCCCGGCCGAACGCGAACGCGGCCGCCTGGCAGTGCACCGGGGCCTCGGTGATCACCTGCCAGGTCGACCGGACGAAGTCGGCCGCGGGCTCCGGCACACCCGCCTTGACCAGCGACGTCGCCACGTCGACACCGGCGCGCAGCTGGTCGAGGAAGGCGTCGATCGGCCCCGTGTCGGCACCCGCCCGCGCCATCGCGTGCCGGTAGAGCTCGAAGTGGCTGACATACCCCTCGCCGAACTCGTCGCTCTCCTCGACCAGCACGATGTCGTTGATGAGCCGCCTGCTGATCGGCTGCGTCGTCGGCACCCACGGCACCTCGACGCACGTGAGTTCGCGCTGCAGGCTCTTGAGCAGCGACATGAAATCCCACACCGCGAACACGTGGTGAGCCATGAACACTGCGACGTCCCCCGTCGTGGACATCCGACGGTAAATCGGGTGACGGGCCACTTCGGTGCGTATCGGCTCGATCGTCGCGCGAATACGGTCGATCCCCGGATGCGACAGTGCCCAGTCGTAACGACTCATCTGCGGTCCACCCTTTCCCGACAGGAAGATGACGATGCGGACGTTAAGGAAAATGGGGCGATACGCGCCACCTATCAATAGGGTGAAAAATACGTACCCGAATCGGCGACTGCGGTGGCGGCGGAATAGGTCGAGCATGGAGTCATCGGACTCGAACCAAGGAGGAACCATGCGGCTCGTCCAGTCGACCTTGATCGCCGCGGCGGTCGGAGCGTCACTCGCGTCGCTCACCACGGTCGCCACCGCGTCGACAGTGTCGATGTCGGAGACCACGAGCCTGCCCGGCCAAGTCGTGGCGTTCACCCACGAGTTCACCGAGCTGAAGGTCTGGAACAACCCCAAGGGCTGCCAGCCACTGCCCGCGGGCACCCACCTGATCTTCAACCAGACCGACAAGACGATCACGATCTACGCCGACCCGCTGTGCGTCGTGCCGATCGACCCGTTCTCCCGGGTGAAACCCGGCTATGGAACGCACGTCAGCGCAGTCGGCAGCTTCTCGGCCTGAGTGCGATCCACCGGAGAAAGGATTTCCTTGTTCTCAGTGGATCTCGTGGTCGTGGGTCTGGGCTACGTAGGGCTGCCGCTCGCCCGTAGGGCCTGCGCGGCGGGGCTTCGCGTCACCGGCGTGGACACCGACACCGGCGTCGTCGACGGGCTGATGGCAGGCCGATCACACGTGCAGGACGCGGCCGCCGCGGACATAGCCACCATGCTGCGCCAGGGGTTCACCGCGACCACAGACTTCACCACGGTGTCCACAGCGGACACCGTGGTGATCTGTGTCCCGACCGGTCTTGTCGACGGCGAGCCCGACTTGCGCGCGGTCATGGCCGCGGGCAACGAGGTAGCGGCCCGGCTGCGGCCGGGCACGCTCGTGGTGTTGGAGTCCACCAGCTACCCGGGCACCACCGAGGAGGTCCTGCTGCCCATTCTCGAGAGCACCGGCCTGGTCGCGGGCGTCGACTTCAACCTGGCGTACTCCCCTGAGCGCATCGACCCCGGCAACGGCGAGCACGCGCTGGAGAACACCCCAAAAGTGGTGAGCGGCCTGACCCCGCTGTGCGCCAAGCGATGCGAGGCGTTCTACGCGGAGCTGGTCGACTCCGTCGTGGTCGCGGCGGGCCTGCGCGAGGCGGAGACGGCGAAGCTGCTGGAGAACAGCTACCGCCTGGTCAACATCGCGCTGGTCAACGAACTCGCCGTCCTGTGCGCCCGGCTCGACGTCGACGTGTGGGACGTCCTGCGCTGCGCGGCGACGAAACCGTTCGGCTACCAGGCTTTCTCACCCGGCCCCGGCGTCGGCGGACACTGCATCCCGGTCGATCCGCGCTACCTGGCCAACCGGGCCCGCGCCGAGGGGCTGCCGTGCTCGATGATCACCGCCGCGCAGGAGGTGAACGCCGGCATGCCCGGCTACGTGGTCCGCCGAGCGCGGGACATCCTCGCCCGCGACGGCGGCACGGTGTATGGCTCTCGCGTGCTTCTCCTTGGGGTCACGTACAAACCGGACGTCGGCGACACCCGGCAGACCCCCGCCACCGGCGTGGTACGCCAACTGCGCTCCCTAGGCGTCCGGGTCGGCTTCCACGACCCGTACGTGTCGGGATTCCTGGTGGACGGCGAACCGGTGTGCGCCGAGTCCAATGTGGACGCGGCGGTGCGGGCGGCGGATCTGGTGGTGTTGCTGCAGGATCACCGCTCACTGGACCTGGCGAGGATCGGTCGCCAGGCGCGGGCGGTGCTGGACACCCGCGGCCGGATGGACGGGGAACACGTGGAACGCCTCTAGCTCAGCGTGCGAGGCGTTCACTGATGGCCCAGAGATGTTGCATCGCGTAGGCACGCCAGGGGCGCCATGCCTCCGCCCGGACCGCCAAGCTGTTGGTGTTGCTGGTCAACCCGAGTTCCCGGGCCGCCGCGCGCAGTCCAGGATCGCTGGGGATGAACGCGTCCGGGTCGCCCAGGGCTCGCATGGCGATGGTCTCGACCGTCCACGGCCCGAAGCCGGGCAGCGCCGCCAGCCTGGCCCTGGCCCGGTCGCGGTCGGCGCCGACACCGACGTCGATCGTGCCCGACGCCAGCGCGGTCACCAGCCCGATCAGCGTGTCGCGGCGGGTCCGGGGCAGGGCGATGAGTTCGGGGTCGAGGGCGGCGATGGTCTGTGGTGACGGGAAAAGGTGGGTCAATCCGCCGATCGGGTCGCGCACCGACTCGCCGTGTGCGGCGATCAGCCGGGTCGCGTGGGCGCGGGCGGCGGCGGTCGTGAGCTGTTGGCCCAGCACGGCTCGCATGGCGAATTCGGCGCCGTCGACGGTGCGGGGTACGCGGCGGCCCGGGTTCTTCCGGACCGATGGCGCGAGAATCGGGTCGGCGGCGAGGGTGTCGTCGACGGTGACCGGGTCGGCGTCGAGGTCGAGCAGCCGCCTGCACCGGCTGATCGCCCGGGACAGGTCGCGCAGGTCGGTGAGGGTGAGCTGGCACTGCACGTGGCCCGCGGCGGGGCGCAGGCTGGCGATGCCGTGCCCGTGCGGCAGGCGCAGGGTGCGGCGGTAGGCGCCGTCGCGCCATTCCTCCACCCCGGGTACCACGGTGGCGGCGAGCTGGGCGAAGAGCTGGTCGGCGGAAAGCGGTTCCCGGTAGGGCAACCGCACCGTCAGCACACCCGAGCCCGCCGCGGGTCTGCCCGCGCGCTGCCGCAGGGCGGTGGGCGGCAGCGCGAACACCTCCCGCACGGTGTCGTTGAAGGTGCGGATGCTGCCGAACCCGGCCGCGGTGGCCACCTCGCTCATCGGGAGCTCGGTGGTCTCGATCAGCAGGCGCGCGGTCTGGGCCCGTTGAGCGCGGGCGAGCGCGAGCGGGCCCGCGCCGAACTCGGCGAGCAGTTGTCGCTCCACTTGGCGGACGCTGTAGCCCAGATGGGCGGCGAGGCCGGGGACGCCGGAGCGGTCCACCACCCCGTCGGCGATGAGCCGCATGGCGCGGGCGGCGAGGTCGGCGCGGGCGTTCCACTGTGGCGAACCGGGACTCGCGTCGGGACGACACCTCTTGCACGCGCGGAAGCCCGCTTGCTGGGCCGCGGCGGCGCTGGGGAAGAACGCCATGTTCTCGGCTTTGGGCGGCATTCCGGGGCAGCTGGGTCGGCAGTAGACGCGAGTGGTGCGGACCGCGGTGTAGAACCATCCGTCGAACCTGGAATCTTTGGCGTTAACGGCGCGCATACAGCGGTCGAAGTCGTCATGCACCCGCACAGGATGGAGGTCCGGCAGGTGGCGGGGCTAGCCAAAAATCGACTTGACCTGCCACTTGCCAGTACTGTCGCATTCTCGCTACTCCATGTCGGTGGCTGCTGGTTGACTTTCCGGCATGAAGACATCCCAGCAAGATCACGCAGCGCGGTTCCATGAGTTGCACACAGCGACACCCGTCCTGGCCTTGGCGAACGCCTGGGATGTGGCCAGCGCGTGTGTCAGCGTCGCGGCGGGCTGTTCCGCCGTGGCGACCACCAGCGCCGGTGTCGCGTGGAGTCTGGGCGCCGCCGACGGCGACGCGCTCGACCGTTCGCTCGCCCTCGACCTGATCGCCCGGGTGGTGGCGGCGGTCGACGTGCCGGTCACCGCCGACATCGAGACCGGTTTCGGCGCCACCGCCGCCGAGGTCGCCGAGACGGTCCGCGGCGTGCTCGCGGCGGGCGCGGTCGGGGTGAACATCGAGGACTCGTTCCGGACGGACGCGAGCCCCCTGCGCGACACCGCGGCGCAGGCCGAGCGGCTCGCCGCCGCGCGCGCGGCCGCGGACGAGGCGGGCATCGCGCTCTACATCAACGCGCGGACAGACGTGTACCTGCGCGGGGTCGGCGACGAGGACTTCCGTCTCGACGAGACACTGCGCCGGGCACGGGCCTATCTGGACGCGGGCGCCTCAGGCATCTTCGTGCCGGGCTTGGCCGACCTGGCCACGATCAAGGCGCTGGTGGCGGAGATCCCGGCGCCGGTCAACATCATGGTCGGTCCGGGGGCGCCGAGCATCGCCGAACTCGGCGGCGTCGGTGTGGCGCGGGCGAGTCTGGGCGCGGCTGTCGCGGAGGCGGCCTACGGGCTGGCGCGCCGGGCGACCGAGGAGCTGCTCGGGTCGGGCACCTACGAGTCCGTGGCGGGCGGCATGACGTGGTCGGAGCTCAACGCCCTGTTCCACTGAGGACGGTGAGCCGGGCGGCGACACCGTCGATGATGCGGGCGATGGCGAAGGTGAAGAACTCGTCGTAGTACGCCTCGACGCCGCCCGGCCGCTGGGTCATCTCGTAGACGAACCGGCCGGTCGCGGCGAGCCCCGGCAGGTCCTCGCGGTCGCGGTAGGAGCTGAAGACCGCCGCGGCCTCGGCGCGCAGCCGGGGGCTGTGCTCGCGGTCGTCCTCCAGGGCCACGAACTGGCAGGCCTGGGTGAGCAGCACGTTGCACACGAGGACGCTCTCCTCGCCGAACCCGGCCGCGTCGAGCACCCGGACGCCGCGGTCGATGACACGCCGCGCCGAGGCGACGATCGGGCCGTACAGCGCCAGTCGCCTGGCCACTCCCGGCGCGGCCCGCAGCACGGGCCGCATGCCCAGGAGCAGTTCCTCGAACCAGGTGCGCCACTCCCGCGGCTCGGGGACCGCGAACTCGGCGACGACCCGCTCGATCACCCCGGCGACCACCGCCTCGCGGTCGCCGACGTGGTGGTAGACGACGGCCGGGTAGGCGCTGACGGCGCCCGCGAGCTGGCGCAGCGTCCAGTTCTCCAGGCCCTGCTCCCTGGTCAGTGCCAGCGCCTCGTCGACGATCCGCTCCGCGGTGACCGCGGGCAGCCCCGCGGCGTCCCGTGATCTGGGCCGGGATTTGTCCACGGATGCGTAAGTCGGCATACATCGAACACTATCGGTGCTGGAACAGGCGCATGGAGCGGAACCTTCTTGGGTACTTGCAACGTTGAACGGCCGAGCCGAAAAGGAGTACCGATGCCGAAGCTACGCAAGCTCGCCGCCCTCGCCGGGGCGGCGGCGGCCGCGAGGAAGTACGCGAACAAGCACCCGGAGAAGGTCGACCGGGCGGCGACCAAGGCAGGCCGGATGATCGACCAGCGCACCAAGGGCAAGTACCACACGCAGATCGATGGTGCGCTGCGCAAGCTGCGCGCCAAGCTGCCCGCGCACCCGACGACGCCGGCGGCCTGACCGGCTGACCACGGACTTCCCTCGTGCCGCCGGGGGGAGTCTGTGGTCAGTCTTTTTCTGAGACGGACCCCTCGTCCACCACGAACCGACGATTGACCGCGACCGCGTCGAGCATGCGGCGGTCGTGGGTGACCAGCAACAATGTGCCCGGGTAGTCCGCCATGGCCGACTCGAGCTGCTCGATGGCAGGCAGGTCCAGGTGGTTCGTCGGCTCGTCGAGCACCAGCAGGTTGACGCCGCGGGCCTGCAGCAGCGCCAGCGCGGCGCGGGTGCGTTCACCCGGTGAGAGAGTCGCGGCGCGGCGCAGGACGTGGTGGGCCTTGAGCCCGAACTTCGCCAGCAGGGTCCGCACGTCGGCGGTCGGCCAGTCCGGGATCTCGCGGCTGAACGCGTCGAAGAGCTGCTCGTCGCCGAGGAACAGGCCGCGGGCCTGGTCGACCTCGCCGACCGAGACGCCAGGCCCGAGGTACGTCTCACCCGAGGTGAGTTCGGTCCGGCCGAGCAGGGCCGCCAGCAGGGTCGACTTCCCGGCGCCATTGGCCCCGGTGATCGCGACCCGGTCGGCCCAGCCGATTTCGAGCGACACCGGCCCGAGCGTGAAGTCGCCGCGCTGGACGACGGCGTCGCGCAGGGCGGCGACGACCGCGCCGGTGCGCGGGGCGGCGGCGATCTCCATCCGCAGCTCCCACTCCTTGCGCGGCTCCTCGACCACATCGAGACGCTCGATCATGCGCTGGGTCTGGCGGGCCTTGGCGGCCTGCTTCTCCGAGGACTCCGAGCGCAGCTTGCGGCCGATCTTGTCGTTGTCGCTCGCCTTGCGGCGGGCGTTGCGGGTGCCCTTGTCCATCCAGCCGCGCTGCATGCGGGCCCGGTCCTCCAGCGAGGACTTGGTGGAGGCGAACTCCTCGTACTCCTCACGGGCGTGCCTGCGCGCGACCTCGCGTTCCTCGAGGTAGGCCGCGTAGCCGCCGCCGTACTCGCGGATCTGCTGCTGGGCGAGGTCGAGTTCGAGGACACCGGTGACCGTGCGGGTGAGGAACTCGCGGTCGTGGCTGACCACGACGGTGCCCGCGCGCAGCCCCGAGACGAAGTCCTCCAGCCGGGCCAGGCCGTCGAGGTCGAGGTCGTTGGTGGGCTCGTCGAGCAGGAAGATGTCGTAGCGGCTCAACAGCAGGGAGGCCATCCCGGCCCGCGCGGCCTGCCCACCGGAGAGCGACACCATCTCCTGGTCGAGGCGCACCCCGAGCCCGAGATCGGCCACCGCCGCCTCGGCCCGCTCGTCGAGGTCGGCCCCGCCGAGCGCCAGCCAGCGCTCCAAGGCGTGGGAGTACTCGTCCTCGGCACCCGCGGTGCCCGCGCCGAGCGCCTCGGCGGCGGCGTCCATGGCCTCCTGCGCGTCGGCGACCCCGGTGCGCCGGGCGAGGAACGCGCGCACCGACTCGCCGGGGCGACGGTCGGGCTCCTGCGGCAGGTAGCCCACGATGGCACTCGACGGGCTGAGCCGGACCTCGCCCTGCTCGGCGGGCAGCAGCCCGGCCAGCGTGCGCAGCAGGGTGGACTTGCCCGCGCCGTTGACGCCGACCAGGCCGATCACGTCACCGGGGGCGACGACCAGGTCGAGCCCGGAGAACAGGGCACGGTCGCCGTGCCCCGCGGCCAGGGCCTTGGCCACCAGGGTCGCGCTCATCGACACACACTCCGTTTCGTGGCCCGCCGGTTCTAGCGCGGCACGACGTCAATGATGTCCGACTCGTTAATCCATTCGGGGACGGCCCTCTCATCACCCGGCCGGGGCATGATCGGGAACCGGTAGAGGTCGAGGTACGGATGCTGCTGCGCGGGCCCGGCGACGACCCCGATCCCGATGAACCGGGCCTTCCCCGCGTCGAAGTCCCACTGCGCGAAGGTGACGGTCCGGCCGCGTTCGGGCCAGTCCTGCCTGACGTCCATGTTTCCCCGAACTTAGTTGGATCAGCGCGCTTCATGATCACACAGGAATCACTCGAATGTCGTAACACTCTTGGGTGGATCCCGTGGTCACCCTTCGCGAGCGAGATAGGCCGCGGCCACGCCTTTGGGCACGACCATGCACCAGGCTTCGATGACGAGTTCGCGCATGCGTTCGTGGGTCAGCTTCGACAGGTGGGCGCGGACCCAGTTGAAGCGCTCGTCCGACGGGATCGGCATGAAGTAGACGTCCGGCTCGGCCTCGATGAGCGCGGCTCGCTCGGCTTTCGGGTAGGCGAAGCCGAGTTCGGTCTCGTCGCGGGAGAAGGCCAGGTAGACCAAGCCGCGGACCCGGAACTTCACCCGGTCATGGACCAGCGCCTCCTCGGTGCGCGGCAGCGAAAGCGCCAGCGCCCGGATCTCCCCGACAGTCACCATGCCATCACCGTAGAGTGAGCGTCATGGCTCGGGACGGGAACATCCGCGTCGGCACCGCTGAGCGTGAGCGGGCGATCGACGAGCTCGGCGAGCACTTCTCCGAGGGACGCATCGACGTCGCGGAGTACGAGTTGAGGTGTGGGGCCGCCGCGGCGGCGCGTACCCAGGCTGAGCTCGCGGCACTGTTCGACGACCTTCCCGTGCGGGTGTCGGCCAAGCCGCTGACGCCCGCGCCGAAGGATCCACTGGTCGACCGGTCCGGCCCCAAAGACCGCACGATCATCACCGTCTTCGCCATCGTCGCCGCCGTGGTCACGGTCGTCGTGGTGGCCATCACCCAGTTCTGGCTGGCGCTGATCCCCGCGCTGATCATCGGCATCGTCATCTTCATGATGTCCTAGGCCCGGTTGCCCAGCAGCGCCCGCAGCTGGGCGAGCAGGTCGCTGCGGCTGGTCGCGCCGAGCCGGGAGCGCATCCGGGCCATGTGGTGCTCGACGGTCTTTCCCGAGATGAACAGCCGGTCGCCCACCTGCTTGTAGGTCAACCCGTCAAGCACCAGCCCGGCCACCTGCAGTTCCCGCTCGCTGAGCCGGGCCGCGCCCGAGCTGTCCTCGACGACCGGGGCCGCGGCGCCCGGGCCCTGCAGGACGCGGGCGCAGTCGAGGAGGCCGACCATCGCCTTGCGGTCGGCGGTGCGGATCGCCGCCTGGCCCGCGAGGCGGGCGGCGTCCCAGCCGAGGCCCGCGGCGTGCAGGCCGCGGGCGGCGGACTCGACGTGTTCGGCGTCCACCGTGCCCGCGAGGACGAGCCGCCAGCTCTGCGCGGCGTGCGCCATCGTGGTGTGGAACGGGCTCGCTGCCGCGGTGTCGGCCAGTGCCGCCGCGTGCGCCTCGGCGGCGTCGGGCCGTTCGGCGATGATCTCCGCGTGCAGGCACGACCAGTGCAGCATGGCCGACCACAGCGGCGGGTTTCCCAAGCGGCGCAACAGGTCCCACGCCTGGTCGAGCTGCGGGACGAGCCGGTCGCGGTCGCCGAGACGGGCCGCGGCGACGGCGAACTCGCCCAGCGGCAGCAGGGTGAACAGGTCGACGGGAGTGCGCACGAGTGTCGCGCAGGCGCGGTCCCACGACCGGCGCAGCGCCCCGAGATCGCTGCCACGGCGGGCGATGCCGAGTTCCATGCCGAGCGCGAACTGCGCGTCGCGCGGGGTCAGGTCGGTGCGGCCCGCCACGACCGCGGCCGCCGCGGGTCCGTCGCCGCGGGTCATCGCGATCCACGCGCGCAGCAGCTGATGCCGGTTGACCAGCACCTTTCCGCCGGTCTCGGCGGCGATGGCGCGGTCGAGCAGCGGTTCGGCAAGGGCGGCGGCGCCGCTGTGCGAGGCCATGATCGCGGCCACGGCGGCCGGGCTGTCGGGCAGCAGCGCCGTGCCGCCGACCGGTTCCAGCATCTCCGCCGCACGGGCCACAGTGGACAGTGCGGTGGGCCACGACTCGTCGAGGGAGGACAGGATTCCCTGGGCCAGGGCGGTGATCGCACCGGCGAGCAGGGTCGGCCGCTCGCCGCTGTCGGCTTGTTTGAGCGCGGTTCGCGCGTCGTCGACCCGGCCCGTACCCGCAAGGCCGATGGCCGCGAGCGCCGAACCCGACCACTGGTACAGCTCCGCACTGCGCGCGAGTTGGCCGCGGTGGGCCAGTGCGGCGGCGGCGATCCTTGCGGCGTCGGGGTTCCCGGTCGCGGAGACGACGGCGTCGGCGCGGCGCAGCGCCGAATCGATGTCACCGGACATGGCCTCGGCCTCGGCGTGGCGGACCGCGTCGACCGGATGACCCGCCTCCGCCGCGGCGGCGTAGAGGCGCACGGCGACCCCCGGGGCGGCCTGCGCGGCGGCGGCCTCGAAGACCGCGGCCACCGACGGACCGCCTGCACCCGCGCCCAGCAGCGCGAGGGCCGCGTCGCCGAGTGGGCCACCGCGGGCGAGCCGCAGGTCGGCGAGCCCGCCGAAGACCGCGTCCCGCTGGTCGGCCGGGACGAGTTCACGCAAAACCTTGGCGCCCAAGGGAAGCAGCTCACCGGTGAGATCGAGCAGGCCGGTGCCACGCACCTCGTCGAGGATGTCGGCCACCTCGGCGGGCGAGCGGGCCAGCAGCCCGGCGAGCAGGTCGACCTCGCCCATCCCGACTTCGGCGGCGACCAGCACCCGCAGCGCGTCCGGGCTGAGCCGGTCGAGTTCGAACCGGAACTCCTCGACGGCGGCGCGGGGCACTGTCCCGGAGCCGACGTGCGGGGCGAGCCGGTGGACCAGGCCGGGCACGCCACCGGTCTGCGCGGCCACCAGGTCGATCACCGCGGGCGACGGCGCCGCGCCCGTGATCGCGCGCAGGCACTCGGCCACCCGGTCGCGGTCGAACGGGCGCAGCACGATCTGGCCGCGCAGTCGCCCGAGCAGCGCGGTCAGCCCATCGGGTCGTGGGCGCGGCCGGGCGGCGACGACCAGCCCGGTCGCGCTGTCCGCCGCGTGGGCGGCGAGCTCGGTGAAATCCTGCTCCCCCAACAGATGCGCGTCGTCGACGAGGAGCAGCGGCGCGCCGTCGGCCCCGCGCCGCCAGCGCTTGGCGCCCTCGGCGGTGGCCAGCAGGTCGAGCAGGGCGGTCTTGCCATAGCCGCCGGGGGCGATCACCGCGAGCCGGACGGGCGCGAGCCCACCGGAGACGATCGCCGCGCACAGCCGCCGGGTCGGGTCGTCGAGGACGAGTTCACTCGGGAGCGGGTAGCCGGGGATCAACGGTCGTCCTCACCGCGCCGGGACCGCTTGGGGATGACGAAACGCTTCGCGGGCGGCTCCAACGGGATGATCTCGACCGGGGGCCGCGGCGGCGGTGGCTCGTCACGTCCGCGCTTGCGTGACACGGGCTCGGTAAGGCGCACACCCGCACGCTCCTTCACATCTGCCGCGGGTTCCACCGACTGCGCCCTGGCCGGTGGAAACCCTGGATCGCTGGCTTGTCCTGTCACCGGCCGGAAGCTCGGATGGCTCCCGTCGACGGCGAGGGGTGACGAATCACCCGCGGGCACTATCCCACCCGCGGGGCCCGTCGGTCGAAACCCGGGGTGGCTGGCGTCGGCGGTGAGGTGACCGCCGCCCGCGAACCGCGCGGAACCCAGCCGCGGGCGGGCGGCCAGCGCGGCGCCCCGGCTCGCGGCCGACGCCGGGTCTTCCTCGACCGCGACGGGGCAGTCCAGCCGCGCGGTGGCCAGCGACGCGAGCAGCGGGACGCGGGCGGTGCCGCCCGCCAAGACCACCGCGGTGAGCTGGTCGGCGGGGACGCCCGCGGTGACCAGGCTGAGGTCGTCGACCACCGAGGTGAGCGCGGGTCGGGCGAGTTCGTCGAAGAACGCCCTGGTCACCGTGAGGTCGCCGGGGGCGTAGGGCAGCGGGACGCGGACCTCGGCGGCGACCGAGAGCCGTTCCTTCGCCGCGACGCAGGCCTGCCGGAACTCGATCATCGCGGCCGGGTCGGCGGCGTGCTCCGGGCTGACCGCGAGCACGTGGCTGGCCAGCAGGTCGTCGAGATGGTCCCCGGCGTCGGGTTCCACCATCGGCACGTGGGTGACCAGGTCGAACGCGGCCTGGCCCCGGTAGAGGACGGCGTGCTCGCAGTGCCTGCCGCCGATGAGGGTCAGCGCGATCGCCGTGCCCGCGGGCACCGGCTCGCGCAGGTGGGCGGCCTCCGCGGCGGCGACCACGGTGGGCAGCAGCAACACCCCCGGCAGACCGGCGGCGGCGAGCGCCTCCCGCAGAAGCCCACGACGGTATGACCCCCAATCGGGTGGGTGCGTGACCGCGACCCGCTCCGGCTGGGCGCCCTCGGCCTGGGCGACGACGTCGGCGATCCAGGCCACCACGGCGGCGGCGAGGGTCTCCGCGGGGTAGAGCTCGCCGCCGAGCAGGACCGGCACGCCGTCGCCGACCCTGGCCATGAAGTCGCGGGCGACGCGGTCCGGCTCGGTCGCCGCCCGATGCTCCGCGGCCTGCCCGACCAGCACTTCACCTGCGGTGGAGATGGCGATCATGGACCGGGCCCAGCGGTTGCCACCGTCGACCGGGACCACCTCGGGAGGCCCGAACGCGCCGCCCACGCGCCGACAGACCGCCGCCGTGCCGCGGGTGCGACCGACGTCGATGCCGAGCACATAGGGCATGGGCGTTCCTCCGGATGGCGGCGACTCAGGCCCCAGTTCGTACCAGGCGCGCGATCCCGCACGGCAACCCAGGGTGTTCGTTTCGTGACCCCCTAATCCCCTAACGGGCATCCCCGTATCACCCGTTCGAGTGAGCCCCCGAGACTCGGAGTGATCCCCGATGTAGGTCCCGGCCTTGATCCATAAGTTGATCGTCGACAGCCCAGGTCGATGCCCCCGGCCTCGGGCGACAGACCTCCCCGCACGTCAGCAAGTCCCCCGAAATGGAGAAGTCGTTGAGCGTCACCCCTGAGCCCGCCACCGCCCCCGCCGAGGCGTCCGCCTCCGGCAGCGCGACCGCCACCGCCACGACCAGCACGCAGGTCGAGCCGCAGGAGCAGACCCTGCACGAGTTCGTGCTGACCCTGCTCACCGACGAGTCCGCGCGCGCCGACTTCGCGCAGGACCCGGCCGCGGCCCTCGCGGGCGCCGGCCTCGGTGACGTCACCGCCCAGGACGTCCAGGACGTCATCCCGCTGGTCGTCGACACCCCGGGCCTCGGTGGCCTGGACCTGCCGACCTGCGACAGCGCGATCGAGCAGCTCACCGCCGTCGCCGACGTCGCGGGCAGCAGGTCCGAGACCGATGGCCACTGCGAGACCGATGGCTCGCTGACCAGCGGCCTGACCGGGCTCGCCGACCTCGGCGGCCTCGCGGGCACCGGCGACGTCGCCGGCTCCCTTGACGGCATCACCGGCTCCCTCGTCGCGGGGACCGACAACGCCCTGCTGTCCGCGGTCTTCGACGGCGGCCTGACCGAGGGTGTCGGCGCGGGCTCGCTCGACACCGTCGTCGGCGGCGGCGCCGGCGAGCTGGCCTACGGCCTCGACGGCCTCACGGGCGCCGTGTCCGCCGGTTCGGCGCAGTTCGCGGGCGAGGGCGTGGTCGACGCGACCCTGGACGGCGTGACCGGCAGCCTGGGCCTCGACACCGACTTCTTCAGCACCGCCAACGTCGTCACCGCGACGACCGATGGCGTCGAGTCCGCGTTCGGCGGCACCTCGGCCCTGGGCGCCGTGACCGGCAGCTCGAACCTCGGCCTCGACGGCGGCGCGGGCATCCTCAACATCGAGACCGACCAGTTCGCGCTGGGCGGCCTCGTCGAGGGCTCGACCCAGGGCGTGGAGACCGCCGCGGCGTTCGACTCGGCCGTGGCCGCCGTCTCCGGTGGCTCGTCGGTCGGTGTCGACGGTGCCAGCGGTGCCTTCGGCGTCGAGACCGACCAGGCCGCGGTGTCCGGTGGCATCACCGGCTCCACCGGCGGCGTCGAGACGGTCTTCGGCGGCGACGTCGCGGGCCTCGGCAACCTCGGTGGCGGCCTGACCGCGAGCACCGACGGTGTCGGCGTCGCGTTCGGCAGCGAGTCGGCCCTCGGCGCCAACGGTGGCGCCCTGACCCTGGGCACCGACGGCGCCGCGGGCGGAGTCGACCTGGGTGTCGGTTCCGCCGACCTGGCGCTGGCCGCCTCGGGCGAGCTCGCGGGCACCGTGTCGGTCGGCGGCCAGGAGCTGTCCCTGCCGGAGCTGTCGGCTCCGTCGCTGGGTGGCCTCCCGGCGCTCGACGGCCTCCCCGTCGGCATCCCGTCGCTGGACGGCCTGCCGGTCGAGGTCCCCTCGCTGGACAGCCTGCCCCTCGAGGTCCCGTCGCTCGACGCCCTCCCGGGTCTCCCGTCGCTCGACGGCCTGCCCGTCGACGTCCCCTCGCTGGACAGCCTGCCCCTCGAGGTCCCGTCCCTCGACGCCCTCCCGGCCCTCCCGGCGGTCCCCGCCCTCCCGGCCCTTGAGGTCCCGTCGCTGGGCGACCTGCCCTCGGCCGGTCTGCCCGAGCTGGGCACCGACCCGTCGGACCTGCTCGACTCGGACCTGCTGCGCGGCGACGACACCGCGGGCACGACCGTGGCGAACTACGTCTCCGCGGGCGGCAGCCTGGTCGCGGGCGCGGTCGCGTCCGGTTCGGCCAACCTCGGTGGCATCCTGACCACCACGGGCGCCGACGTCGCCGACCAGATCGAGTCCGGCTCGGCGACCGTCGCCGACCAGATCGCCAACCTGCCCGCGGTGCCGGTCTCCATCCCGGCGGACCTGCCGACCGACCTCCCGGTCGACCTGCCGACGGACCTGCCGACCGAGCTCCCGGTCGACCTGCCGACGGACCTGCCGGTCAGCCTGCCGGGTCTGCCGGACCTGCCGGTCGCCAACCCGCTGCCCGACCTCGGCGCGGCGCTGCCGGACGTGGGTGGCCTGGTCAACGACAGCCCGCTGGGCGCCGTGACCGGCGACGCCGGCCTGCCTGACGTGGGCGGACTCGTCAACGACCTCAACCTCGGTCTCTAAGCACCGGGTGCGGTGAAGGCGGGGTCCTGGTCACAACGGACCCCGCCTTCTTCACCTTGATGGCCGAACACGGCACACTCGACCGGGTGATGGCACCGCCCTGGCTCGCAACCCTGGACGACACCATCCGTGCCTGCGCGGCGCACGACCGCTCGGATCTCGCCGAGAGACTGCTGCTGCGCCGGGCCCGGCTGCTGGAACCGGGTAGACGCGTGGTCATGTTCGGCCGCGCGGGCCAAGGCAAAAGCCAGCTGGTCAACGCCCTGATCAACGCCCCGGTGTGCGCGGTCGGCGACGACGTCACCACCGTGGTCCCCGCCGTGGTGCGCCATGCCGAGACCCCGACCGCCTCGGTCGTGACCGGATCGGTCCGACCCGCGCTCGGCGGCTCCATCGAACGCTCCGGCGCCCCCGTCGAATCGGTGAGCGCCCGGGCCAACAAGCTCGCGAAGGTCCGCGACGACGTCCTTCGCTCCGAGATCGGCCTGCCCCGCACGCTGCTCAGCGCGGGCCTGGTCCTGGTCGACTCCCCCGCCGTCGGCGACGCGCGGTGCCCCCGGACCATCCGGGCGATGGGCGCGCTGGCCGAAGCCGACGCCGCTGTGCTGGTCACCGACGCCACCGGCGAGCTGACCGCGCTGGAACTGGACGTGCTGAGCCAGATCGTGCGGCTGTGCCCGACCGTCGTGGTCGTCCTCACCAAGATCGACATCGTGCCGGACTGGCGGGACGTCGCCGAGGCCGACCGGCGCGCCCTGGAAGAGGCCGGACTGCCCTCGACGGTGATCCCCGTGTCCTCGGCGCTGCGATTGGCCGCCGTGCGGGCCGATGACCGCGGGCTCAACGCCGAGTCCGGCTTCGGCGACCTGATCACGCACTTCCAGAAGTCGATCCTGGCCGACCCGGGCGCCGTGGTCGCCAAGGCGGCCGCCGCGACGAGCAAGCTGGCGCTCGACCAGCTGATCGCGCCGCTGCGTCAGGAATTCGAGGCCGCCACCCCGACCACCGACGCCGCGGCGCTCGCCGACTGGCACGCCGCGGGCCGCCGGGTCGAGGAACTGCAGCGGGAGGCGAGCCGCTGGCAGACCCAGCTCAGCGACGACGTCGCCGACCTGATGTCGGACGTGGAGTACGACCTGCGCGACCGCACCCGCAAGATCCTGCGCGAGGTCGACGACTACTTCGAGGTCGCCGACCCGGCGAAGGTGTGGGACGAGTTCGAGGAGTGGATGACCGAGAACCTCACCGCGCTGGCCGAGGTCAACTCCGACTGGCTGCTGGAGCGGTTCGAGTGGATCGCCAACCGGATCGCCCGCGAAGTCGTCCCCGACGCCGACCGGCTGCCCGCGTCGGTGCTGCGCGCGCTCACCGGCGAGCACACCGAGGGACTCCGCAAGCCGCACATCGAGAAGTTCACGCCGGTGCAGAAGCTGTTCGTCGGCCTGCGCGGGTCTTACAGCGGCCTGCTCATGTCCGGTCTCGCGACCACGCTCGCCGGTCTGCCGCTGATCAACCCGATCTCGATCGGCGCCGGCGCGGCCTTCGGCGCACGCAGCGTGTTCGAGGAGCGCGGCGCCCGGCTCAAGCGCAGGCAGGCGATCGCGAAGACCACCGCGCAGCGCCATGTCGACGACTTCTTCCTGTCCTACGGCAAGGAGACGAAGGACTCGATGCGGGTGATCCACCGCGCGCTGCGGGACCGGTTCGCCGAGGTCGCCCAGCGGCTGCGGGAGGAGGCCACCGCGTCCGCCCGCGAGATCAAACGCGACCTGGAGGCGACGGCGGCCCGGCGCAGCGGCCGCGCCGCCGAGGTCCGCCGCGGCCTGGAGAGCCTGACGGCGCTGAGCGGCCGGATCGACGCCGCGCAGTCGCTGCCCGCGCCGCGAGGACTGACCGCGTGACTCTCGACGAGTCGGCCTGGGGCTTGCTTGACCGCGCGCTCGCGGTCTACCGGGACAGCCCGCGCGCCGACGGTTTCCTGCGGGCGCACCAGGCGCGGCTGCGCGGACCGCTGCGGCTGGCCATCGTCGGGCCCGCCGACTCCGGCCGCACCACGATGCTCAGCGCGATCGTCGGCGACGTCATCGGCACCGACCGGCTCGTCGTCGACTGGCCCGGCGAGGTCGAGCTGATCGACCCGAGCACCGACCACCACGTCGACGCCGACGCGACCGTGTACCTGTTGCCGCAGCCCGGATCCGACCTCGCCAAACTGCGTCCCGACCACCCGATCGCCCGGGCGACCCCGATCTCGACCATCGTGGTCCTCTCCCGGGCCGACGAACTCGGCGCTGGCCGCATCGACGCACTCGTCTCGGCGCGGCAGGTGGCCCGCCGCAACGCCAAGTCACCGGAGCTGACCGGGCTGTGCCAGGACGTCGTGGCTGTCGCGGGCCTGCTCGCGGTGGGCGGGTCGACGCTCTCGGTCGACGAGTTCGCGGTGCTCGACCGGATCGGCCAGCTGCCCCGCCCGGAGGCGGACGCGGCCCTGCTGTCGGTGGACCGGTTCATCGCGATGGACCCGATGATCCACACAGCGCTGCTGCGTCGGCTCGGACTGTTCGGCGTCCGAATCGGGATCAGCTTGGTACGCCGGGGAATCCGCGACCGCGACGGCGTCGCGACCGGGCTGATCCGGGCCAGCGGCATCACCGACCTGCGCGAGTCGATCGGCGCCTGCTTCGTCGACCGGGCCCCGGCCCTGCGCGCCCGCTCGGCGATGATGGCGCTGGACATGGTGCTGCGCATGGAACCCCGCCCCGACGCGGCGACGATCGCGGCGGACTTGGAGCGGGTCCTGGCGGGCGCGCACGACTTCCGCGAACTGCGCCTGCTCGCGGCCCTGCGCACCGGCAGGGTGTCCTTCGGCGAAGCGGCGGAGGAAGCCACCGCGCTGCTGGGCGGCCGCGGAACCGACCCGTCGAGCAGGCTGTCGATGTCCGGCGACGCCTACGACGCCCTGCTGCGCTGGCGCGGCCACGCGGAGGACCCCCGACTGGCCGACCGGGAACGCCGGGCGGCGGCGGTGATCGCCCGCAGCTGCGAGGCCCTGGTCAGCGCCTACGCACACTGACCGGTTCGAAATGCCGGATCGCCGCGGGGACCCTGGCCCGGCAGGTCAGCGGGGTGTCGCTGCGTTCGAAGACCGCGCGCACCCGGACGAGCCAGCCGTCCGCCAGTTCGACGTCCCACTCCTCGTGCGCGACCCGCTCGACCGACACCGGGGTGTACGAATCGAGGTCGCGCACACCAGTGCGCTCCCGCACGAACTGCTGCGCCGCCTGCGCCGCGGGCGGAAACGTCGACCGTCCACGCAACCGTGGCAGGTCAAGCCTTCCGGCCTCGAACTCGTCGGCGATCCCCGCCGCCGCGCGGGCTTCGACCTGCCCGAAGTAGAAGCCGTGCGGCAGCACCAACAGGTTCGCGGCGTATCGGTCGCCGCCGACATGTGAGCACTCCCAGGCTCGGCCGGGCCTGGTCGCCGCGAGCGCCGCCGCCACCGGCCTTCCCCGGACCGCGCAGCACGTGTCGTGCCTGCCGTGGGTGCACACGAGGTAGACCGGTTCCTCCGACGGTTCCCCGCGCGGGTCGGCGAGACCGAGGTCGAGCAGTTCGTCGTGGTCGTCGAACTCGTTCCACCACAACCGTTCCCGCCGCGCGTCGACCAACGCCCACTGACGCGGGCCCGGACCCGATCTGCCCGGGCGGCGGATCAGCAGCACCCGCGCCCCGATCTCGGCGGCCTGTTCCGTCACGGATCTGGCGACCTTCGGCGTCAGCGCCGACTCCCACAGCGCGTCCGGACCCCACGGCCCGGGTTGTTCGATCAGCACCCAGTGGTGGACCGGCGGCGCGCTCGCGCCGATCAGGTCGCCGCGGCGCAGGCAGCCGTCCGAGCACCGCTCCCGCGTCACACTGGATCACCCATGGCGACCAGCATTCCCTCCCGGAGCAACCTGCGCACCAGGACGATCTGGTCGGCCACGGGCAATCCGGGGATTTCCCCCACCACACAAGGCTCTCCGCCGAGCAACCCGGCCAGCGCGGGGGCCGTGGAGACCGGCAGCGAAAGCTGATCATCGGGTAGTTCGACCCGCACCCGGTCGCCCTCGGTCTCGAGCCGGTACCGCAGGCCCGGGCGGACGCGCACCCGCATGCCCTCGGCGACCGACTGAGCGGCGGCGACCTGGGCCAGCGGGCTGATCGGGGCGGGCCGGTTGCCCTGCCACACCCGGCCGCGCACCCGCCTTGCCACGTCGGCCGGGTCCGCCTTGGCGAGCACATCGGCCAAGGCGGCGACGGTCTGGGCGAGGTGGGGAGCGAGTTGGGCGGGGTCCGCGGCGTCGATGCCGAGCGGCAGGGACGACCGGAGTTCGACGTCGTCGCCCGCGAGGGCGAGCAGGGCCTCGGCCAGCGCGTACCTGGTCAGGACGTGGATGCCGACGGTCAGGTGGGCGGAGACCCCGCCGAGCGCGGTCGCCGAGTGCAGGTAACCGCGCGGGAGGTAGAGGGCGTCGCCGGGGGAGAGCACCGTGTCGATCAGCGGCGGCTGCCCGGCCCGCGCCGCGACCGCGTCGGCGCGGCGGTCCCATGGCTGGTCGCGCAGCGGGTCGCGGTGGACGGGTTCGTGGATGTGCCAGCGCTTGGTGCCGTCGAGTTGCAGGACGAACACGTCGTGCACGTCGTAGTGGGCGGCGAATCCGCGCGACGATGCGGGCGTGATGTAGGCGTTGACCTGCACGGGATGACCGAGGTCGACACCGAGCTGCCCGGCGAAGTCGATCAGCGGCGGCCAGAGCCGGTGCAGGCCTTGCAGGACCAGGGTGTGACCGTCGGCGAAGAGCCGGGTCACCTGGTCGTCGGCGACCTGGTCGGCGATCTCCGCGCCCACCCCGCCGCCGCGGGTGAACTGGTTCGAGCCGACGACGGCGCCGTTCTTGGCGACCCGCAGGAAGGGTGCGCGCAGGCCGCGTCGGGACAGCAGGTCGTCGACACCGGCCAGGGTCAGCAGGTCGTCGAATCCCTTCGGCAGCTCGGCCGCGGGACTGAGCAGCGGGGACCGGCCCCAGTGGGCCGAGGCGAAGTGGTCGGGATCGGTCGCCACGCAGCGGCGTAGGGCCGGGCGGTCAGTGGACCGCCCGGCCCGCCCGCCGGGGACAGTGGTCACCTGGAGCCGAAGCCGCCGGAGTCTTCCTCGCCACGGCCGCGGCCGGATTCGTCGTCGAGTCCGCTGCCCGCCCGGCCGCCCGATTCGGTGTCGCCGTAGGCGCCGCCACCGGAGCCGCCGGTCGCCGAACCATCGGCACCGCCGTCAGCGCCGCCGTCCGACCCGCCGAATCCGCCGCCACCGGAACCGCTTTCCGAGCCGCCGCCGCCGAAGCCGCCCCCACCGGAGCCACCGCCGCCGCCCGCGCCGCCGTCGGCACCGCCATCAGCACCGCCATCGGAACCGCCGCCGCCGAACCCGCCGCCGCCACCACCGCCGGCACCACCACCGCCGGAGCCACCGCCGAAGCCGCCGCCACCGGCCCCACCGCCATCGGCGCCGCCGTCGTGTCCGCCGGGCGTTCCCTCAGCGCCGCCATCGGCCACGCCATGGCTGCCTCCGCCGCCGAATCCGCCGCCGCCCGCGCCACCGTCCGCGCCGCCGTCGGCGCCACCGTCATGACCTCCGGGCGAACCTTGCGCGCCCCCGTCCGCTACCCCGTGATTGCCCGCCTCGCCGCTGCGGATGTCGTCGTCGTCCAGGGACATGGTGTCCTCCGTGTTGTCGGCGTTGAGCTTCTACGCGGAACTGGTACCCCCATTCGGGGGTTTCCATGCCACCTTTTCACCAGGACCACCCGTTCCGGACCAGCGTTTATGCGCCATCTACTCCGGGTAGTTCAAAGTCGGCTGGGAGACGATCGAGCGGAGGGTGGGCCATGCGACCGGGCGACTTGCTCGACGGGCGCTACCGACTCGGCCGGCTGGTCGGCACGGGCGGTATGGCCGATGTACACGAGGCCACCGATGTCCGCCTCGGCCGCGAGGTCGCCGTGAAGCTGTTCCGGCGCCGCGCCGAGGGCGAAACCGCCGCACGACTGGACTCCGAGGCCCGGCTGCTCGGTGGCCTGTCCCACCCGGGCCTGCTGCGCGTCTTCGACGTCGCGCCCGACAACGACCGCCCGTACCTGGTCATGCAACTGGTGCGCGGGCGCACGCTGCGCCGGGAGATCGACGGTGGTCCGCTGGACCCGCAACGAGCGGCCCGGCTTGGCGCGCGGCTCGCCGACACCCTCGCCTACGTGCACTCCCAGGGCATCATGCACCGCGATGTGAAGCCATCCAACGTGCTGCTCTCCGAGACGGTGGGCTGCTACCTCGCCGATTTCGGCATCGCCCGCGCCGAAGGTGACGAGCGGGTCACGCTGAGCGGACACTGCGTGGGAACAGCCGCTTACCTTGCGCCCGAACAAGTCCAGGGCGAGCCGTGCGGCCCGCCCGCCGACATCTACGCGCTCGGCCTGATGCTGATCGAGTGCCTGACCGGCAAGCCGGAGTACGACGGCACCGACATCGAGGCGGCCGTCGCCCGACTGCGCCGCGACCCCAGGATTCCCGACGGCCTGCCCGATCCGTGGCCGGAGACGCTGGCGGCCATGACCGCCCGCGACCCGGCTGACCGGCCGGACGCCGCGGACTGCGCCCAGCGGCTCGCCGCGGCGGCGCTGACGGGCGGGCGCCCGCTGCCCCCGGCGCGCCCGTCCACCCCGCCGGTGTCGCGGCAGGCGACCGCCGAACTCCCCCCGCTCGCCCGGCCCAGGACGCGGGCGACGGCAGTGCGCGTGGCCGCCGCGAGTGCCGCGGTCCTGCTTGGCGGGGCCGCGGTCGCGATGTCCACTCAGGAGCCGGGGCGGACCGCCGTCAGCCCGCCGCCCGCGACCACGCAGGTGCGGGATCCGAAGCCGGTGCCGGTCGTGGCGGTGCCGCCGCCCCCGACGACGAAGGCCGAGCCCGCGCCGGCGGAGCCGGCGGCGGAACCGCCCGACAAGTCGTCGAAGTCCGGCAAGGGCAAGAAGAAAGGCAAGTCGGACCGCTGATCACTCGACCGAACGGCGGTAGCGGACCTCGCGCCGCGGTCCCGGTGCGGCGAACCGGCGAATGAGGTAGGTGAGCGCCGCGCCGATCAGCAGCCACACGATCGCGGCCATGCCGTAGTTGAGCAGCACCCCGATCTTCTCCGACGCCGGGGTGAAGAGGCCGTCGAAGCCGAGCGAGACGGCGGACGAGAACTTGTCCACAAAGGACGCGAAGCCGTTCGACGGGTTGGCGTCGGCCAAGGTCAGGATAATCTTGGCGACCAGCACGACCGCGAACAGTCCACAAAGGAACGTGATGAGGCTGCAGACCATGCCGACGGCGCGATTGCGGCTCGCGTCGGTGTCGGTGACCCGTTCATGGACGACTTCCTCGTCGGCAGGAATCCCCGGCACGACGGGCTCGCGCCGAGGGTCGGGATAGCGAGGGTCATTATCGGGATACGTCATAGATCCATGGTCGCACCGGCGACGACCCCCCGCTGGACGAATCAGCCCGCGAAGCGCTGCTGGAGCCGGTCGAGCGTGGCCCGGATGGCCTTGAGGTTCTTGCCGGGGAACTTGACCAGTTCCAGCAGCAGGCCCAGGCGGGTGGTGGACCAGTCGAAGGTCTCGGTGACCTCGGTGCGACCGTCGCCGAGGTCGCGCAGCTGCCAGCGCCACCGGTGGCCGTAGAAGTGCCGCCACGCGATCAGCCGGTTCTCCTCGAACTCGACGACCGTGTTGAGGATCTTGTACCGCCGACCCATCTTCATGTCCATGCCGAACTTCTCGCCCAGCTTGAGCCTGCGCGGCCCGGTGCCGCGCGCCGCCAAGACGGTGCCGGACCCGTCGATCAGCGGGTGGTTCGCGGGATCCACCAACAGGTCGAAGATCTCGGCGGCGGGCGCGTCGACGATGCGGGTGTCGGAGACCTGACGTGGTGCCATTGCAGCACCCTAGGTCAGCCCGACGGTCCTGCCGTGGTCCAAGTGAGCTGTGTCATTGAATCGGCGGACATGCCAGACCGGGCCGTCGACCACGAGCTGGGAGATCGACCCGTTGTCCGACCCGAGGAACGCGAACGGCGCGGATCCGCTGGCCAGGGCGATCGCCTGGCCGATCACGCCGCCGTGGGTGAACACCGCGACCCGCTGGTCGGGATGGCGCGCGGCCAGCCGCTCGATGGCGCCGCGGACCCGCTTCGCGAACGCCTCATTCGGCTCGCCGCCGGGGATCGCGTCCCACCGCTGCTCCTCACGCATGCGCACCGCGATCGGGTCGTTCTGGGCCACCTTCTGCCGGAAGAGCCCGCCCTCCCACTCGCCGAGGAACACCTCACGAAGGTCGGCCTCCACCTGCGGCGTCAGGTCCACCGCGCGGGCCAGCGGGGCGGCGGTCATGGCGGTGCGCTGGAGAGTGGTCACGTAGATCGCGTCGATCCCGAGGCTCGACAGCCGGGCGGCGACCCGCTCGGCCTGGTGCTCACCCTCGGGCGCGAGCGGCGGGTCGCCCTGGCCGCCGACCAGGTCGAACCTGCGGTCCGGGTCGGCGGCGGCGGACTCGCCGTGCCGGATCAGGAGGAACTCGGTGGAACCGGCGGGGGCGACGAAGCGGAGCTGGCGGTACGAGGGTGTGGACACACCGACAGCAGACCGTGTCCCCAGGCCGCGCGTCAACTAGGCAAGTGGCTTGACCAGGAGTTCGAAGGCGAGGTCGTCGCGCAGCGGGACCCCGAACCGCTCGTCGCCGTAGGGGAACGGGGTCAGCTCGCCGGTTCGCGTGTACCCGCGCCGGACGTACCAGGCGATCAGGTCCTCGCGGGCGTTGATGACCTTCATCCGCATCTCGCCCAGGCCCCACTCGTCCCGGGCGAAGCGCTCAGCCTCGGCCAGGGTGTCGCGGCCGATGCCGCCGCCCTGCAGGCCCGGGACCACGGCGAACATGCCGAAATAGCCCGCGCCGTCCTCCTCGGCGACGTGGCAGCACGCCACCAGGTCGTCATCGCGCCACGCCATGAGCAGCGCGCTCTTGGGCGCGGTGATCACCTCGGCGACGCCGTCGGGGTCGGTGCGCTGGCCGTCGAGCAGGTCCGCCTCGGTCGTCCACCCCGTGCGGCTGGAGTCGCCGCGGTAGGCGGACTCGATCAGCGGGACGAGGACGGGCACGTCAGCGAGGGTCGCTCGGCGAAAAGTCAGCACGGTCCCGAGCCTAAGCCAGGGTCTGCCACCACGGGTCGACGGTCGGCGGGGCGTCGACGTCGACCCGCTCACCCGGGCGCGGGATCGCCAACGCCACGTCACGGGCCTTCGCCTCGGCCCACACGCGGTCCGCGGGCTCGGTCCAGGCGTGCAGCGCGAGCTTGAACGTCGCCCAGTGCACCGGGATCATCAGCCCGCCTTGGAGGTCGACGTGGGCGGCGACGCCGTGTTCCGGGGTCATGTGGATGTCGGGCCAGCCGTCGGCGTAGGCACCCACCTGGATGAGCGTCGCGTCGAACGGACCGTGCGCCTCGCCGATCTCGCGGTAGCCGTCGAAGTAGCCGGAATCGCCGGTGTAGAAGACTTTCCGCGTCGGCCCGGCGATGACCCAGGACGTCCACAGTGTCTCGTCGCGGGTGAAGCCCCGCCCGGAGAAGTGCTGGGCGGCGGTCGCGATGAGCCGCACACCCGCGACCTCGGCGCTCTCCTCCCAGTCGAGCTCGATGATCCGGTCGGCGGGCACCTTCCACCGCTCCAGGTGGGCGCCGACACCCAGCGGCACCACGAACGGCGCGGTCTGGGTGCGGACGAGTTCCCGCACGGTCGGCAGGTCGAGGTGGTCGTAGTGGTCGTGCGAGATCACGATGGCGTCGACGTCGGGCACCTCGGAGAGCGGCTGCGGCATCGGGTGCAGCCTGCGCGGACCGACCAGCTGCGACGGCGAGACGCGCTCGCTCCACACCGGATCGAACAGCACCCGCGCGCCGTCGATCTCGACGAGCGTGGTGGCGTGGCCGTACCAGGTGAGGAACAGCCCGTCGTCGGTCGGCGGCTCGGGCGTGACCACGGGGATCTCGCCCACCGGGGTCCGCTGCTGCTTGCCGAAGAGCAGCTCGCGGACGAGTCCGCCGCCCGCTTCCTGGTCGAACTGGACCGTGCGCGCGCGGTTGTGGAACCGGCCGTCGCGGAACTGGGGCGAGCGGCTCACGCGGTCGGCGCGGTCGCCTCGGGCCTTGGCACCCATGGCGACGGGCACGTCGCGCACGGCCCAAGCCGCGGCGGCCAACCCGCTCAGGCCGAGAAGAAGGCGTCTCATGCCCTCGATGGTGCCACCGCGCGCCTGTGAGCGCCCTCAGCCGATGCGGCAGCCGTAGGTCGCGGTGCGCAACCGCATCGCCCGCCGCGCGACGAGACCCGGCCGCGGCGACCGGACCGACACCTTGCGCAGGTAGGACTCGTCGACCTGCAGGCTCGCGGGCGCCGGGTATTCGTCGTCCGGGGCCTGCGGGTGGTCCGGGGGCAGCAGGTCGAGGATCGCGCGCAGCGCCCAGCGGGCGTGGCCGTGGTAGGACCAGACGACCGATTCGGCGGTGAACACGTCCCAGTCGCGGACCTGCCGGGATCTGGCGGCCGTCACGTCGTGCGCGTCCTTGATCACCACGTAGTCGACGTGGTTCTCCCAGGCGTAGGTGGCCACGATGGCCTCCGGGCTGTCGCTGCCGCCGCAGAGGTACACGGTGAATCCATCGGCCACGACAGCGCGCAGGAGGTCATCGATCTCGCCCAGGTCGCCGGGCAGTAACTCTTCGCAGGGTTGGCTCATCGTCATCACCCGACTGGCCGAGTGCCACTGCCGCTCAGAGCTGCGATCTGGTGACACGGTGTATTCGACCTAGCCTGTTTACCGCACCTGACCAGCAGTTGGCTACCCAATCGCGCCATCGACACCAATGCGTCATTCACAGTTGGCATATCACCCATGTGAGTGACAGCTATGACCCGATCGGCCCTTGCACCGGTTGGCCCACCGCTTCGAACACGAGCATGGTGTTCACCGACACCACCTCGGGCCTGCTGAGCAGGCGATTGATCAGCAGCTGCTGCAGATGGGTGGTGTCCGGCACGGCGACCTGGATCAGATAGTCGTCCGGCCCGGCGACGTGCAGCAGCGACACGGTCTCGGGCTGCTCCAGGACGAACGTCTTGAACGCGGCCACGATCTGCTGCCGGTGCGGGCGGACCCGCACCGACAGCAGCGCGCTGACCGGCCTCCCCAGCGCGGCCAGGTTCACCGTCGCGTGAAATCCGGTGAACACCCCACGTCTGCGCAGCGACCGCACCCGCTCCAGCGCGGTGGAGGGGGCGACCCCGACGATCGCGGCGAGTTCCTTGTTCTGCAGCCGGGCGTCCTTTTGCAGCTCGCGCAAGATCGCCACATCGACCGCGTCCAGGTCACTCGGTTGGCCCATTGGCCGAATGTACCGGCCGGTCAGCGGTGTGCCTCCTTGATCGCGTACGCGAGGTCGTCCCGCAGGTCCTCCAGGTGCTCCAAGCCGACCGACATCCGCACCACGGCCGCGTCAGGCTTGGCGTGCGCCTCCACCGGCCGGTGGGTCAGCGACGCCGGGTGCTGGATCAGCGAGTCGACGCCGCCGAGCGAGACGGCGTGGGTGATCAGCTGCACCGCCTCGACCAGGCGCGCCGCGCTGTCGTAGCCGCCCGCCACGGAGAACGCGACCATCGCGCCCGGGCCTGCCATCTGCCTGCCCACCAACGCGCCGGACGGGAAGTACACGCGCTCGACGTGCTGCTGCTCACCCAGCCACCCGGCCAGCTCCACGGCGGTCGCCTGCTGGGCGTTCACCCGCACCGGCAGCGTCTGCAGCCCGCGGTGCAGCAGGTACGCGGCCAGCGGATGCATCAGCCCGCCGGTGACGGCGCGGACCCGGCGCAGCTTCGCCGCCCAGTCCGCCGACGTCGCCACGACACCGCCGATGACGTCGCCGTGCCCACCCAGGTACTTGGTCGCCGAGTGCAGCACGAGCGTCGCGCCGTGCTCGATCGGCCACTGCAGCACCGGCGTGGCGAAGGTGTTGTCGACGATGACCGGGACGTCCCCGGCGGCCTCGCACACGGCGTTCAGGTCGAGCAGTTCCAGGGTCGGGTTGGCCGGGGTCTCCACCAGGACCAGCCCGGTGTCGGGCCGCAGCGCCGCGGCGATCCCGTCCGGCTCGACCCAGGTGACCTCGGTGCCGAGCAGGCCGGTCGCGAGCAGGTGGTCGGACCCGCCGTAGATCGGCCGCACCGCCACGACGTGCGGCTTGCCCTCCCCGACCGTCGCGATGAGACAGGCGGTCAGCGCGGCCATGCCCGAGCCGAACGCCACTGCCTGCTCCGCCATCTCGAGGGAGGCGAGGGCGTCCTCGAACCGCGCGACGGTCGGGTTCCACAGGCGCTGGTAGACCAGTCCGCCCTCGGCCGGAGGGAGACCGCCGGTGGCGAGGGCCTCGTAGGCCGCGCCACCGGACGCCACGCTGGGCACCGGGTTGGTGGTCGACAGGTCGATGGGCGGCACGTGCACACCAAGACCGGCGAGATCCTCGCGGCCTGCGTGCACGGCGAGCGTGGCGAGACGGCTCATCGGCACTCCAATTTTCGGGGGTGCGCACAGGATGACCGTCCCGTGAGGACTACCGCGGGGTCACGAAACCGGGCGGCCGTTTTGGCCGCGGACGGCGACCGGAATTCGACGGCCCGATCTCCGGGCCGGGCGCCGCCGAACTAAATTCGGCGGTCAGTGCGGCGCGTGCGCGCCGATGAGATCGCGGAGGATGCGCCCGCCCTGCCGCAGGGTCTCCGGATGTCCGTCACCGCGCAGCCGGAACGCGAGCCGGGCCATCACCTCGCCGACCGTGACCGACTGCAGCATCGACACGCGCAGCGCGGCGGTCGAGGCGAAGCCGTAGCGGGCGACCAGGACGGTCGAGAGGGCGTCGGCGAGGGGGACGTCGAGTTCGCCGGACTCCTGCAGGTCGCCGAGCGCGAGCCCGGCTCCCCCGACCGCGCGGAAACCCGCGTCGGTGCGGCACATATCGATGTAGATGTCATAGGCGTGCTCGACCGCGGCGGCCCAGTGCGTGTGCCGGTCGGACTCGGCCTGCACGCGGTGCAGGTAGCGCAGGATGTTGCGTTCGACGACGGCCTTCATCACCGCGGGCTTGTCGGGGAAGTACCGGTACACCGAGCCGATCGACACCTTCGCCGACCGCGCGATGTCCGCCGTCGTGGCCGCGGCGTAGCCCTTGTCCAGGACCACCCGGGACGCGGCGTCGAGGATGCGTTCGATCTGGCGGCTGGCGCGGTACTGGGTCGGGGCTCGGCGGACCTGATAGGGCGTGTCGGGCGCGGTCACGAGAGCATTGTGCCCAGGAAACCCCCGCAAACACGGAGGTCAGGTGTCCAAGCCGTGCACGTTCTGTCGGATTGTCGCCGGTGAGCTGCCCGCCACGGTGATCCATGAGGACGACGACACGCTCGCGTTCCTGGACCACCGTCCACTTTTCCACGGTCACACCCTCGTCGTGCCCAAGGTCCACATGGGGATCCTCAGCGACCTGCCGGGCGAGAAGGTCCCGGCGTTCTTCACCCTCGCGCAGCGGCTGGAGCGGGCGGTCGAGGACGGGCTGGGGGCCGACGGCTCGATGATCCTGATCAACAACGTCATCAGCCAGTCGGTGCCGCACCTGCACCTGCACGTCATCCCGCGCCGGGTCAAGGACGGGCTGCGGTTCTGGCTGGGCCCGCGGCACCCGTACGACGACGAGCACCGGGCCGAGGACTTCGCCGAGCGGATCCGTGCCGCGTTGCGGTGACCCAGGATCGATTCAGCCGCTTGGCCCAGGGACGTTCGTATGTTCGAGCGAATCCCCGTCGATGGGCTGTCGCGTGGGCGCCCGCACACGGTACGTAGTCCGTGTGGAGATTTCCGCGCGATGGCGGGCGCCCATCCTCGTGATGGGCGCCGCCCTGCTGCTGCCGCTGATGCTGACCTTCGCGTTCGACTTGCCGCGCTGGCTGACGGTGATCTTGCTGGTGCTGTCCCTCGCGGCGGGCGCGATGGGGGTCCGGCAGGTCATGTTCCAGCGCGAGCAGGCGGCGCTCCTGGCCGACGTCGCCCGGTCGCGGCCCAAGCCCGTCGTCGAGCCCGTGCCGGACGAGCACCACGTCCCCGCCATCCCGATCGACAGCGCGGAGCCCTATTACCGGTTCATCCTGTCCTGCAAGGTGTGCTGGACCGGCGGCGAGGGCAGCGAGCACGGCAACCCGCGCGGCCTGGCGGTGCACGCGATCCTGGAGCGGGCCCGGCAGCTCACGATCACCTGCTCCCCCGCCGACGCCGAGGCCGCACTGCCCCGCCTGGCCGCCGAACTGGGCGCGAAACTGCCGGACCGGTCCGGCCAGATCGTCGCGTGGGCGCACGAGGTGGGCCTGACGGTGCCGGAGACCGACGCCGCCCGGATCGCCCGGCTGGCGGAGCTGCGCAAGGAGAAGCAGGTCCTGCACCAGGAGCGCGAACTGGAGCAGAGCACCCGGGCCTACTTGGCGGAGAACGTCTTCACCGACCCCGGCAGCGCCGCGGTCTGGTGGCTGGCGCGGCACCCGGAGCAGGTCCGGGAAGCCGCCGCGCTGCTGCCGACGTTCGCCGAACTGACCGACGCCCTGCGCGACCCGCCGCCGCACTACGCCCAAGCGGAGCGGGACAACGGCGCTCGGTTGAGCGGCAACGACGACGACCGCAGGCTGCTACCCCGCACCAGCGAGTCCACTCCCGACGACTGAACGGTTGAACCGACTCGCCCACCACCACCCGCGCCGGCTCGGGTGCGGGGTGCCTGTTCGGGTGGTTCGCCTTGATTCGGGGACCCTCGAAATGGGGCTGTGCGGGTCAAAAGGCGGGGCACGTAAAGCCCACCCGCACCGCGAGTTTAGCCCCATTTCCCCCGAATCAAGGCGAACCACCCAAACAGGCCGTTCTGTTGGGCCCCTTGCGTTTCCGGTTGGTGGCCGCGGGTCGGTCGAGCCGGGTGTCGGGATCGGGCTCATGCGTTCAGAAGGTGGAGGCCACGACGCCGACGGCGTGCCGACGGCGCCGGGCCTCCGGCCTCGCCGTGCGAGGGCGTGCCACCCGGTGTCCCGGCCGAGTGGAACGTTGGCGGCGAGGCAGGATGGCCGACCGCAGTCGACCCTGCACGACTGCGGCGCGCCATCCAGCAACATGGTGGCGGTTTCACGTCCGCAAGGCAATGGCGTCGCGGACTTTGCCCGGCAAGCTGTGTTTCAGTGCGAAATCGCGACTCAGAAAACCGACCAGCCGGTCACGGTCGAAAACGCTTCGAGCGCGGCGACCCCGGCGACGGAATTGCCGCAGGCGTCGAGTCCCGGGCTCCACACGCACACCACGCACCGGTTGGGCACCACGGCGATGATGCCGCCGCCGGATCCGCTCTTGGCCGGGAGGCCGACACGGTAGGCGAACTCGCCCGCGCCGTCGTACATGCCGCAGACCAGCATGATCGCGTTGAGCCGCCGGGTCGCCTCGCGGGCCAGCAGCCGGGTGCCGTCCGCGCCGACCCCGCCGCGGGCGAGGAACAGCGCGGCGGTCGCCAGGTCCGCGCAGGTCATGGCGATCGCGCCCTGGCGGTTGAAGTGGTCGACGACGGTCGACACCGGGTTGTCGAGGACGTCGGAGCCGGCGATGATCTGCGCCAGCGCGGAGTTCGCCGAGGTTCCAGCGGGCTCGTCGGCGATGGAATGGTTGCCGGACTGGGCGGCCAGGAAGGCACGCAGCGCGCCCGCGGCGTCGCCGGTGCGGCTCAGCAGGCGGTCGGTGGTGACCAGTGCGCCCAGCGGGTCGAACGGGTTCTGCGGGCCGGGCCTGCTGTCCACGGCGTGGGCGAGAGCGAAGCCGAAGACCTTGGCGAGGCTGCGCAGCGGGAACGGGACCTGGTAGTCGCCGACACCGCACAGCTCACCGTCCACTGTGGCCACAGCCATGCCGAAACCGTGACTCTCCACTGTGGACTGACCGAGGTCGACCAGCGGCTGGACCTGCTCGCACACCTCGTCGAGCGCAGTGCGCAGAAACGGGCGCGGCGCGGGTTCGAGCACCGCCGTCGCTTCGCCTCCGGGATAACCCACGACGCCAGAATGACCCACAACTTCCACCCGCACAACGCATTCGGCGACTTAACAGTTAACTGCGCCATTCGGTCGGCGAAGTTGAGCGTTGGAAAACAAATATCGTGGGCCGGATGCTACGAAATCAGGACACCGTGCTGGGCCCACCACTTCGTGTAGCTCGGGTTGCGGTCGATCAGCCCGGCGTAGGTCGCCGCGACGGCCGCGCGCATCATCTCCGGGTCGACCGGGCACGGGTCCTTCCAGGCCAGCTCGACCCGGCCGACGATGGGGTCGCCGACCAGCGGGCGGACCACCAGGCCCATGCCCTCGTTCGAGGTGGGCTGGGCCAGGCTCACGCACTGACCGCTGGTGACGAACTCGCGGGCCGACACCGCGTCGCCCGCCTCGTGGGTGATCCGCGGGTCGAACCCGGCCTTGCGGCACGCCCAGCGAAGGGCGGCGATCCCGCCGTGGTCCTCCTGCGGGTCGACGACCCAGTTCTCCTCGGCCAGCGCCGAGAGTTCGACGGCCGCCTGGGCGGCCAGCGGGTGCCACTCGGCCAGGGCGACGAACTGCGGCTCGACCGGCACGATCACCTCCCGGCGCACCCCGTCGCCGCCGCTGCCCTCGAACCCGATGCCTTCCCACAGCAGCGCCGCGTGGATCCGCCCGGCCCGCACCTTCGCGAGCAGCGCGGCCACCGACGGGTCGGTGTGCACCGCCACCTTCAGCGGCGGCGCCTCGGGCGTCGCCTTGGCCTGCCCCGCGATCAGCCGGGGAACCAGCAGGGCGAGCAGCGCCCCCGGGATTCCGCCGATCCGCAACTCCACCTGCTGGTTCGGCGCCGCGGCCACCTTGGGCGCGTCGCCGCGCAGGTCGGCCATCTCGTTGACCACCGACCGCGCCTTGGCCAACACGGACCGCCCGAACGACGTGGGGACGACACCGGTCCGAACCCGCTCGAACAACGGCGCCCCCAGCGCCCGCTCGATCCGCTGCAACTGCGACGTCAGCGACGGCTGGGACAACCCCAGCGCCGCGGCCGCCTTGGTGATACTGCCTTCGTCGGCCACCACGATCACGATTCGCAGGTGGCGGAACTCCAGTTCCATGCCAACCATGTTATGGGTAGCGATTATGGTCGAGATAGCGCATCCGAAATGGATCACGACGGATCTTTCGTGCTACTCGCGCGGGTGTGCGTCGAGGCCGCGCGTGCCCTTCTCCAAGGGAAGTCGGAGCGCGCGGGCGGTGAATGCGATCGCGTGGTACCAACCCGCCAGCAGAAGCAAGTCCATCACCCCGTCCTCGCCGAGGTGCTCGACGAGCGTGGCCCACGAGAGGTCGCCGAGGTCGTGGCTTTCGTGGAGTTCGTCGACACCGGCGATCACCGCGCGGTCGGCCGCGTCCCAGCATTCGTCGGCAGGACTCCCATGGGCCAGCGAATCCGACTGGGCAGCGGTGAGGCCGACTTTGTCGGCGTAGGCGGCGATATGGACGCCCCACTCGTAGTCCGCCCCGCACAGCGCGACCGTCCGGTCGATGACGAGTTCTCGGTGGCGCAGCGTCAGCGACAGCTTGCGCGACAAGTAGTAGTGCCCCCACCCGGCCAGGCCGCGGGCGCGTGCCGGGTTCCGGGCGAAGACGCGGAAGAGGCTGATCGGTGGCCCGAGGAGCTCCAGGACGGCTTGGGTCTCGTCGTCGAACGGCGGTTCGGCGGGCAGGATGCGCGGCTGCTTCTCTTTTAGAGGCATGCCGCCAGGCTACGATGATTGCTTCGGAAAGGAAAGCATGATGAGCGCCACACCACTGCCGGGCACGCCAGTGCGCGGATCGTCGACCGGGCGGCCGGTCATGGCCCTGCTCGACCTTCTCGGCCGCCGCTGGGCGCTACGGGTCATCTGGGAACTGCGAGACCCCGCCGGATTCACCTTCCGCGACCTTCAGTCCCGGTGCGACGACCTGTCATCGAGCGTTCTGGCCAAGCGCCTCAAGGAACTGACTGAGGCGGGAATCGTCGAGAACGAGGCCGGATACCGACTGACGGCGCAGGGATCGGATTTGCTCAAGCGCTTGGAGCCGGTCGACCAGTGGGCACGGACCTGGCAGCCCAGAGGCCCGATGAAATAGGCCGTGTCAGCCGGACATGAGACCGAGCAGGGACGCGAGTGTGGGCGGCCGGTCCGATCCGGGGAGGCCGAGCGTTCCCGGCAGCGGCAATGCGGGCACCGGCTGCCCGGGCGCCGAGGCGGGGGCGGCGGGGACCTCGCGGGGTTTGCCGCCGTAAGGGGCGTTCTGCGATCCGCGGACGCCGACCGGGCTGCCCGGCGGCTCGGCGCAGTAGGCCTGGGTGTTCGCCGGGATGTCCGTGACCTGGTTGGCGGGCCGCTGTTTCGTCGTCTCGTATCCCTTGGTGCACGACAGCGGATCGGCGAAGGTCAGGACCAGGCCCAGGTGTCCGGTGCCGTCGGGGTTGGCGCTGGGGGCGGCGGCGACCATGATCGGGTAGGCGACGAGGAGTTCCTCGATGCCGTCGACGCGGGTCGAGGTGATCTGGGCGGTCGTGAGCAGGTTCGCGAGGACCACGCCGAGGCTTGGGCCGGAGTCCCGCAGCACCTCATAGACCTGCGCCGACACCGCGGGCCCGGCCTTGAGCAGCGACCGCAGGTCCGGGTCGGACGCCTTGAGTTGGGCCGCGATGGTGCGAAGATCCGCACTGTAGGAACGGATCAGGTCCGACTGGGCCGCCTGGGTCTGCAGGACCACGCGCCCGTCCGACAGCAGTGCGGTGGTCTGCGGGAGGTGCTCGGTCGCCGCGGCGGTCAGGGCGCCGGTGTCATCGAGCAGGGTGCGCAGGGCGGGGCCCGTGTCGCGGAATGCCTGGTCCAGTTCGTCGACGACGGTACGCAGCGAGTCCACGGGGACGCTGCTCACCAAGCGGTCCACTGTGGACAGGAGTTCGTCCGGTCCGGTGGGGATCTCGGTGCGGTCGCGGGCGATCACCGAGCCGTCGGCCAGGAAGGGCGCGCCGTCGCGGGCGGGGACCAGGTCGACGAACTGCTCGCCCACCGCCGACCGGTTGGCCACCACCGCCTGGGTGTCCGCCGGGATGGGCGGGGCGTCGTCGCTGATGGTCAGGTCGACGTCGACGCCGCCCGCGGCCTGGCGCAGCGCGCCGACCCGGCCCACCGGCACGCCCCGGTAGGTGACCTCGGCGTTGGTGAAGATCCCGCCGGAGTCGGCGAACTGGGCCGTCACGACATAGCCCCGCAGGCCGAAGAGTCGGTCCAACCCGGCGTAGGTGCCGCCGACGTAGGCGATTCCGAGCACGGCGATCAGCGAGAACAGGAACAGCCGGACCTTGACGGGCAGCGCGAGCATCAGCCACCACCACCGATCAGGCCGCCGAGCAGCGGGCCGAGTCCACCGGCCGAAGCGGGCGCCTGCGGTACCGACAGACCAGGCAGACCGGGAAGGCCGGGCTGCTGGGGAATCGCGGGCGGTACCCCACCAACGCCGGGAAGGGTCAGGAACGGCGAACTGGAGCTGTTGATGTTGTCCAGCAACACACTCAGGTCAAGGTCGAACACGACGTCGACGTTGGTGAAGTCGCCCTTGATCGCGTTGACGGTGTAGTCGGTGAACGGATACGTCAGCAGCAACTGCAGCGCGTTAGGGAGGTTCGCCCCTGAATCAGCCAGCTTCTGCAGGGTCGGCGCGAGCAGCTTCAGGTCCTCGACGAGGTCGGCGCGGCTGCGGTTGACCGTGTCGACCGCGGTGGCGGACAGCCGATCGAGCGCCCCGAGCATCGTCACCAGCTGATCGCGCTGCTCCGTCACGACCTTCAGACCAGGCGTCAGGTGGTCCAGCGCCGTGGTGATCTGCGAGGTCTGCGTGGACAGCGTGCCGGACAGTCGGTTGAGCGAGTCGATGGCGCGGGTGATGTCACCCTTCTGCCCGTCCAGATCACGGACCACCGAGTCCACATTGGACAGGAAGGACCGGATCTCGGCCTCGTTGCCCGACATGGCAGCGTTGACCTCGCGCACGATGTTCTGCAGTTGGCCGACGCCGCCGCCGTTGAGCAGCAGGGACAGCGCGCCGAGGACCTCTTCGATCTCCGGGTTCCGGTTGGTGCGGTCGATCGGGATCACCGCGCCGTCGTCGAGCGTTCCCTGCCCGGCGGCGGGCGCCCGCAGCGAGATGTACTTCTCGCCGAGCAGACTGGATTGCCGCAGGTCGGCCGCCGCGTTGGCGGGCAGCCGGATATCGCCGTTGACCAGCAGCTCCACGACCGCCGTGGTGTTGTCGTCCGCCAGCGAGATGCGGTCCACCCGGCCGACGGCGACATCGTTGACCTTCACCGAGGCCTGCGGCACCAGGTCGAGCACATCGCCGAAGTGCGCGGTGACCCGGTAAGGATCGTCGCCAAGGTCGGCGCCGCCGGGCAGCGGCACGTCATAGAGCCCGCCCGACCCACAGCCGGACACCGCGAACACGATCGCGCCGAAGAGAGCGAGCCGCCTGATCACCTGCCACCCCCGGGCGCGTTCTGGCCGGGCAGGTCGAGCATGGGCAGCGCGATCGGCGGGATCTGGCCGCTCTGCAACGCGGCCAACGCCTCGATCGGCGACGGCAGCTTCACCACACCGTCGAGGACCGGTGCCAGCTTCGCACACGCGTCGCCGAGAGCGGGCGGGAGCTGCGTCGGGGTGCCCGACTGGATCGTCCGGCACAGCAACGCCATCGGCGGGTAGGTCAGCTCGTTGAGGTTGCCGCGGATGGAGAACGACGCCGACGCGGCGTCGTAGGTGTTGAGGAAGTTCGTCGCCCCCAGCGGGCCGACGTCGAGCAGTTCGGCGAGCGCGCCCCGTTCGTCGACCAGCGCCTGGGTGATGCCGACCAGCCGGTCCACATTGGACTTGAGCAGATCCTTGTTCTCCGCGATGAACCCCTGCACCTCGCCCAGCGAGTTGGCCAGCGAGGTGAGCGCGATGCCGAGGTCGTCGCTGTCGGCGGCCAGGTAGTCGGTCACCCCGGCCAGCTTCGTGTTGAACCCCCGGACCTGCGCGTCGCTCTCGGCCAGCGTTCGGGTGAACTTCTGCAGGTTGTCCACTGTGGAGAAGAGGTCGCCGCGCGACTCGCTGAGGGTGTGCGCCGCGGTGGACAGCTGCTTGATGGTGTCGTTGAGCAGGCGGCCGTTCCCGTCGAGACTGGCGGCGGCCGAGTCGAGCACGCCCGACAGCGCGCCATCCGCGTTCGCGCCGTCCGGCCCCAACGCGGTCGCCAGTTCCCGCACGCTCGCGGTCAGGTCGTCGATCTCCACCGGCGTCGCGGTGCGGGCCAACGGGATCAGCGCGCGGTCCGCGAGCCGTGGGCCGGTCTCGTAGGCCGGGGTGAGCTGCACGAACCGGTCGCTCACCAGGCTGGGCGCGACCGACACCGCGGACACCTCGGCGGGCAGGTCCACGCCTTCGTCCACGGTCATCGTGACCTCGACGAAGTCGCCGCGCGGGACCACCGTGTCGACCTGTCCGACGGCGATGCCCAGCACCCGCACCTCGGAGCCCGGGTAGATGCCGATCGACTTGGCGAAGTGCGCGGTGAGTCTCGTTCCCGCCATCGGAACCGCGATCCACCACAGCGCGACCGCGACGATCAGGCCGAGCACGGCCAGCAGTGTCACGGCGACCGTGGCGTCGCGTTGGAACCGGGAGCGCAGGATCACTTGCCACCTCCCGGGGTCAGCGGCGTGTAGCAGCCCTCCGGGTTGATGTCGATCAGCGCGGTCTTCGAGGAAGGCGGGAACAGGCCGCAGATGTAGCCCTCGAACCAGCGGCCGTTGCCGACCGTGTTGTTGAAGACCCGCACGAACGGCGCCAACGCGGCCACCCCCTTGCTGAGGTTGTCCTGGTTGCGGGCCAACACCGTCGTCACCTTGTCCAGCTGGGTGAGCATCGGCTTGAGCTGCGCGGTGTTGTCGGCCACCAGCCCGTGCAGCTCGTCGGCGAGTGCCTTGGTGCCGCTCAGGAGTTTGCTCACCGCGGATCGGCGCAGCTGAAGTTCTTCCAGCAGCAGGCCCGCGTCGGCGAACAGCTTCTGCAGCTGCTTGTCCCGGTCGGCCACGGTTTTGGACAGGGACGAGGTATTCGACAGCAGCCGGGCGAGTTCCTCGTCGCGTGTGGACAGTGTCGCGGAGAGGCGGGACATTCCAGTGAGCGCGTCGCGCAGGTGCGCGGGGCTGCCGGACATGGCCTCGGAGACCACGCGGAAGCTCTCGGCGAGCTGGTCAGTATCGATCTTCTGCACGGTCTTGGTGAGCTGGTCGAACACCGGGACGATGTCGAATGGGGTCAGCGTCCGGGTCTTCGGGATGACTTCGTTTGGGTCCTGCGGCCGGCTGCCGTCGGCGGCGATGGCGAGGAACTTGTCGCCGAGCAGCGTACGGATCTGGATCGACAGCGTGCTTCGGTCGCCAACCCGGGCGTCGCGAACGGTGAAGTCTACCCGCACCTTGTTGCCCGCCAACGCGACCGCGTCGACCGCGCCCACCTTGACCCCGGCGACGCGGACCTCGTTGCCCGGCCGCAGCCCGGCGGACTCGGTGAACTCCGCGGAGTACGTCGTGCCGCCCCCGATGATCGGCAGGTCGTCGGAGAAGAACGTCGCCAGCACAACCAGGACGACGAGAACCAGGGTGACCGCGCCGACCCCGGCCTGGTTGCGTTCGCGCAGCGACTTCATGGCCCGCACCTCTCCGGTCGCTGCGTTCCCGGCAGCGGCAGGGCGGGGATGTCCACGACGATGCCGAGTTCGGACACGCCGATTCGACCGGAGGCGCTGCAGAGGAAGTAGTTGAACCAGCCGCCGTAGCTGGCGGAGCGGGTGATGGCGTTGACCTTGCCGGGCAGGTTCTTGAGGAAGTGGTCCACAGTGTCCTCATGCGCGGCAAGCGTGGTGGAGAGTTGGCCGAGGCCCGCGATGTCCTGCTTGAGCGACGGGCGGATGTCGGCGAGCAGCCCCGAGGTGATCGTGGTCAGGTCGCCCAGCGCGGTGATGGCGTCGCCGATCGGCTCGCGCTGCTCGGCCAGCCCGGTGCTCAGCCGCTGCATGTGGTCGATGAGCCCGGACACCTCCGCGCTGCGGCCGTTCACCGTGTCCAGCACGGTGTTGAGGTTGGTGATCACTTCGCCGATCACTTTGTCCTTGTCGGCGATGGCGGTGGTGAGCGACGCGGTGTGGCTCAGGATGCTGTCGATCGTGCCGCCCTCGCCCTGCAGCACCTGGATGAGGTGTGCGGTGAGTTCGTTGACCTGGGCCGGGTCGAGCGCCTGGAACAGCGGGCGGAACCCGTTGAACAGCACGGTGAGGTTCAGCGCGGGTTTCGTCCGGTCGACCGGAATCGTGTCACCTGGCTGGAAGACGTCGTTCGGGTCGCGGATGTCGCCGACGCCGAGCGCGATGTAGCGCTGGCCGATCAGGTTGCGGTACTTGATGGTCGCGGTGATCGAGCCGGGCAGCTTCCGCGCGGACTCGACGTCGAAGGCGACCTCGGCGAGCCGGTCGTCCACCACCCGCACGTCGGTGACCTGGCCGATGCGCACACCCGACATGCGGACGTCGTCGCCGACGACGATGCCGGTCGCGTCGGTGAACCGGGCCGCGTAGCCCATCGTCTGCCCCAGGGACTTGTTGGCGATCGTGAGGCCCAGCATGGCGGTCAGCGTCACGGTGACCACCGCGAACACGGCGATCTTGACCAGCGGTGCGAGCACTGTCCTCATCGCAGCGTCACCTCCGCGCCGCGGAACGCCGGGCCGAGCAGCAGACCCGCCCAGCGCGGCACGTCCTCGGGCATGACGCCGAGTCCGGGCGCGATCAGGGCGTTCACCAGGTCGCGCTCCTGCGGGCTGTTGGCCAGCGCGGGCGCGTCCGCGGCCTGCGGGACGGTCGGGCAGAACTGCTCGGGCCGGTCCGACTTGGGCGCGGGCGGCTTGGAGGTGCCGTCCTTCACCGGCCCGTCCGTGGTGTACTGCGGGAACTTCTCGCCGGGCTGGGCCATCCGGTAGCAGCGCGGACCGCGCTTGTCGTTGTAGCGCGGAGTGTCGACACCGGGCAGGTACTTGCCCCGGTTCGCCGCGATCTCGATGGTGACCCTGGAGACGTTCGGGTGGTCGGTTCCCTTGCCGAACGCGCGTTCCGACGCGGGGATCGCCTTGACCAGGTTCTCCAGCAGGCAAGGGTATTCCGGCGCGTACTTCGCCAGCACGGCCAGCGTGGACTGGGCGGTGTCGGCCAGGTCGATGAGGTTTCCCTTGTTCACGGCCAGGAATCGGTCGAGGTCGACCGCCGCCGTGGTGGCGGTGCTGAAGAGCAGGTCGAGGTTCGCCCGCTGCTCGGCGATCGTCCTGGTGGTCGTGGTCAGGTCGCTCATGGCTTGGAGCAGGTCGGGCGCGGCGTCGGCGTAGGTGTCGGCGACAGTGGCCAGGGCCGCCAGGTCCGCCTTGAGATCGGGCATGCTGGGCAGCAGCTGCTCCAGGTAGGCGTCGAGGTCGGCGATGGTCCGGCCGAACTGCGCGCCGCGGCCGTCCAGGGCGGTGGACATCGCGTTGAGCGTGGTCGCGAGTTTGGCTGGTTCCACGGCTTGGAGGACGGGCATCAGGTGGTCGAGGACCTTCTCCAACTCGATCGCCGACGAGGTCCGGTCCTGCGGGATCACCGAGCCGCCGCGCAATGCCTGCGGCGCGGGAACAGTGGGGATCAGCAGGGCCACATAACGTTCGCCGAACAGGGTCTTCGGCAGCAGGCGGGCGGAGACGTTGGCGGGGATGAGGTCGACGGAGTCCGGGTCGAGCGCGAGGTCGAGCACCGCGCGGTCGCCAGTAGGCCGGATTGCCCGCACCTCGCCGACGATCATCCCACGCAGCTTCACGTCGGAGCCCACCCGCAGCTGGTTGCCGACCCGATCGGTCTCCAGGCTGACCGGAACGACTGTGGTGAAAGCCTTGTTGTAAAATCCGATCGACAGCCACACCAACGTCGCCACGACGACCAGGAACACCAGCCCGTAGAGCTGGTACCGGACCTTCTCGAACCTCTCAGTGGGCCTCATCCGGCGATCCGCACTGTGGTCGACGCGCCCCAGATGGCCAGGCTGAGGAAGAAGTCCAGGAGGGTCTGCAGGACGATCGCCGTGCGCACGGCCCGGCCGACGGCCACGCCGACCCCCGCGGGACCGCCGCTCGCGGTGTAGCCGTAGTAGCAGTGCACCAGGATCACCACGACGCTGAACACCATCACCTTGAGGAACGACCAGAGCACGTCCTCAGGCGGCAGGAACAGGTGGAAATAGTGGTCGTAGGTTCCCGACGACTGCCCGTAGAACCAGACGGTCACCTGACGTGAAGCCAGATAGGAGCAGAGCAGACCCACCACGTACAGCGGGATCACGGCCGCGACGCCCGCGATCACCCTGGTGGTGACCAGGTACGGCACGCTCGGGACGGCCATGACCTCCAGCGCGTCGATCTCCTCGGAGATCCGCATCGCGCCGAGCTGCGCGGTGAAGCCGCACCCGACGGTGGCCGACAAGGCGAGCCCGGCGGCCAGCGGCGCGACCTCGCGGGTGTCGAAGTAGGCGGCGATGAACCCGGTCAGCGCGGAGGTGCCCAGCTGGTTGAGCGCCGAGTAGCCCTGCAGGCCGACGATCAGTCCGGTGAAGACAGTCATGCCGATCATCACGCCGAGCGTGCCGCCGATGACCGCGAGCGCGCCGCTGCCGAAGAACACCTCGGACAGCAGCCGCATGGTCTCGCGCGGATACCGGACGATCGTGCGTGGCACCGAGCGCAGCACCATCAGGTAGAAGGCGAGCTGCCGGCCCAGGACGGCCAGGCCGTCGAACGGCTGGTTCGCCACCGCGAGGACGCGCGTGGTGACCTGGCGGGGTGCCCTCTCCCGGATCGCCATGGTCACAAACCCTTGGGCGGGACGATTTGCAGGTACAGGCCGGTCAGCACGACGTTGATCGCGAACAGCAGCAGGAAGGTGATGACGACGGTCTGGTTCACCGCGTCACCCACGCCTTTCGGGCCGCCGGCGGGGTTCAGGCCGCGGTAGGCGGCGATGATGCCCGCGACGAAGCCGTAGAGGATCGCCTTGATCGTGCTGATCCACAGGTCCGGCAGCTGGGCCAGCGCGTTGAAGCTGGACAGGTACGCGCCCGGTGTGCCGCCCTGCATGACCACGTTGAAGAAGTAGCCGCCCGCGACGCCGACCACGCTGACCAGTCCATTGAGGAGGGTTGCGACCACGATGCAGGCCAGGACCCGCGGCACGATGAGCCGCTGGATCGGCGAGACGCCCAGCACCTCCATCGCGTCGATCTCCTCGCGGATGGTGCGCGACCCGATGTCGGCGCACACCGCCGACCCGCCCGCGCCCGCGACCAGCAGCGCGGTGATCAGCGGGGCGGCCTGCTGCACGATGGCCAGCGCGCTCGCCGCGCCGATGAACGACTGCGCGCCGATCTGCTGGGTCAGCGAGCCGAGTTGCAGCGCGATGACCGCGCCGAACGGGATCGCCACCAGCGCGGTCGGCAGGATCGTGACGCTGGCGAAGAACCAGCACTGCTGGATGAACTCGCGGCCCTGGAACGGTCTGCGCGGGATGAAGCGCAGCACGTCCCACGCCAGCGTGGTGACCCGGCCGACCTGGCGAAGGCCGCGCATGACCACCGCGTCGGACTCGAGTCGCAGGCTCAACGGCTGATCCACTTCGGCGGGGACTTCAGGCGTTCGTGCTGGTCACCCAACGACGGCGCGACGGAACAGATACGCGAAAAATCCACATGTACTAGAAGGACAGGGCGTGCGTAGTCGTGGCGCCACCGTCGGCGACGAACTCGGCGCCGGTGCAGTAGGAACTCTCGTCACTGGCCAGGAACAGCACGAGGCTCGCGATCTCCTCGGCCTGGCCGTTGCGCTTGAGGGCGACCCGCTTGCCGATCCGGCTGGTGTCGACCTCGATGCCGCCGAGCGCGGTCGGCAGCATCTGGGTGTCGATCACGCCGGGGTGCACGGAGTTGACCCGGATGCCGTGCTCGCCGAGTTCCATGGCGGCGACCTTCGTCATCCCACGAACAGCGAACTTGCTCGCCGTGTAGGCGATCACCATCTTCGCGGCGGCGAGACCCTCGATGGAGGACAGGTTGACGATCGAGCCCTCCTTGGCCGCGATCATCCCCGGCGCGACCGCGCGCATACCGAGGAAGCAGCCGAACTGGTTGACCCGGATGATCCGCTCGTAGTCGGCGAGCTTGGTGTCCACCAGCGGGCTGAAGTGCAGGATGCCCGCGTTGTTGACCAGCACCGTGACCGGGCCGAACCGCCCGGTCGCGTCGGCCACCGCGTCCGCCCACTCGTCCTCTTCGGACACATCGAGGTGGCGGAAGTACGCGTTGTCACCGAGTTCGTCGGCGAGTGTCTTGCCCTCGTCGTCGAGCACGTCGGCCAGGACCACCTTGGCGCCCTCGGCGACGAACCGCCGCGCCGCCGCCGCACCCTGCCCTCGCGCCGCGCCGGTGATCAGCGCGACCTTGCCGTCCAACCGTCCCATCTGGACTACTCCTACATCAGTTCATCGGTGAGTGGCATGAGCACGGTCTTGAGTTCGGTGTACGCCTCGAACGCGGAGCGACCGCCCTCGCGACCGAGTCCGGACTGCTTGAAGCCGCCGAAGGGCAGGTGCGGCTCGACCTGGAAACCGTTGATGCCCACGGTTCCCGCCCGCAACGCGCGGGCCACCCGGAAGGCTCGACGGTTGTCGGTGGTGTAGATCCCGGCGCCCAGGCCGTACTCCGTGGCATTGGCCAGCCGGATGGCTTCGTCCTCGTCGGTGAACGGCACGACCGCGAGGACCGGGCCGAAGATTTCCTCCTGCGCGAGTTCCGCGGTGTTGTCCACGTCGGCGAAGATCGTGGGCTGGACGAAGTTGCCCCCGGCCAGGTCCCCATCCACCCGGGACCCACCAGCCACCAGCCGGGCGCCGCTGTCCTTGCCGCGCTCGATGTAGCCGAGGACGCGGTCGAGCTGCTTGGCGTTGATCAGCGGCGAGGAGAGGACGGCCGGGTCGAACGGGTCGCCGTAGGTGATCATTCCGGCGAGAAGCTGGGCGGCGTTGAGGAAGTCGTCGTAGACATCGCGGTGCACCAGCGCCCGGGTGTGCGCGACGCAGGCCTGGCCGGACAGTCCCATGGTGACGGTGCCCATCGTGGTCATCGCGGCGAGGCCCACGTCCGGCGCGTCCGGGAACACCAGAGTCGGGCTCTTGCCGCCGAGTTCGAGGGAAACCCGCTTGAGCGTGCCCGCCGACGCCTCGATGATGTGCCTGCCGACCGCGCGGCTGCCGGTGAAGCTGACCTTGTCCACCAACGGATGCGTGACCAGGGCATCGCCGGTCGGGTTGCCCGGTCCGGTGACGACGTTGAGCACACCGTCCGGCAGGCCTGCCTCGACCAGCAGCTCCACCATGCGCAGCACGGTGAACGTGGCGAACTCGGACGGCTTGAGCACCACGGTGCAGCCCGCCGCCAGCGCGGGTGCGACCTTCTGGGCGTAGAGCAGGAAAGGGGCGTTCCACGGCAGGATCGCCGCTACCACGCCGATCGGCTCGCGGAAGGTCATCGCGAGGTGGTCGCCGCCCTGGTACGGCGGCAGGGTCTCCCCGCCCACCTTGTCGATCCAGCCCGCGTGGTGCTCGAACACGTCCGCGGCGGCCTCGACCGACGTCGCGTAGATGCCCGCGAACGAGAGCGGGACACCGTTGTCGAGCGCCTGCAGCCTGCGCAGCTCGTCGGCGTTGGCCCGCAGCAGATCCGCGTAGCGGTGCAACAGCTTGACCCGCTGCCCCGCCCGCGAACGCGGCCACGGGCCCTCGTCGAACGCGATACGGGCGGCGTGCACCGCCTTGTCCACATCGGACTCGGTGGCGATCGGGAAGGTGCCGATCGTCTCGCCGGTGGCCGGGTGGGTGTGGGTCCACGACGCTCCGTCGGCGGCGGGCCGCCACTGGCCGTCGATGAGGATGCCCTGGTCTGGCAGCCGTCCCACGTGGGAGAGCAAGGAGAGTGTCACTGCGCCTCCTGGCCGAGCTCGAGGATGTCGTTGGCGGCGAAGGAAAGCCTGGGGTCACGGTCGGCGAAGTAGCCGCCGACCTGGTCGGCCAGCGTTGCGGGGGTCCAGAGGTCGGCGTCGAACCGGCGCTCGACGGCGGGGGCGGCCAGCAGCGCCACCATGCCGCCGTGCACGACGAAAACCTGACCACTCACCGCTTGTGCGGCCGGTGAAGCGAGATAGACGACCAGCGGCGCGACATGCTCGGGAGAGAGCGGGTCAAGACCGTCAGCGGGGGCCTCGCCGAACACCTGCGCGGTCATCGCGGTGCGGGCGCGTGGGCAGATCGCGTTGGCGCGGACGCCGTAGCGCTCCAGGCCGCGCGCGGTGGCCAGGGTCAGCGCGACGATCCCGGCCTTGGCGGCGGCGTAGTTCGCCTGGCCGGCCGACCCGACGAGGAACGCCTCCGACGCGGTGTTGACGATCCGCGCGTAGACGGGTCCGCCCTTGGCCTTGGATTCGGTGCGCCAGTGCGCGGAAGCGTTGCGGGAGAGCAGGAAGTGGCCGCGCAGGTGGACCTTGAGCACGAGGTCCCAGTCGTCGTCGGACATCGAGAACAGCATCTTGTCGCGCAGCAGGCCGGCGTTGTTGACCACGATGTCGAGTCCGCCCCTGTCGAGCGCGGCCAGTGTCAGCGCGTCCGCCGTCGACCGCTCGGAGACGTCGCCCTCGACCAGGACGGCCTTGCCGCCCAGCGCCTCGATCTCGTCGACCACGCCGCCGCCCGGACCGCCCGGGAGGTCGTTGACCACCACGTCGGCGCCCGCGGCCGCCAGCGCCAGTGCCTCCGCCCGGCCGAGTCCGGCGCCCGCGCCGGTGACCACGGCGACCTTGCCGTCGAGGCTCACGGCGTCCACAGGCATCTCCCTCGGCACCGGGGGTGAATGGAACGCCAGACTAGAATCTGTTCTCGTTTTAGGCAAGCCCCGTCAGTCGCGCAAGGCCAAGGCCACCTTCGGGCACGACGCGACAGCCTGGACTAGTCGTGGACGGTCAGCCTCGGCGTCCTCGGGTTGCTTGACCAGCAATTCGTCGTCATCGTCAAGCTCGAAGTAGTCCGGCGCGACGTTCACGCACAGCCCGTTGGCCTCACACTGGTCACGATCGACATCGATACGCACGACAGCCTCCAGAACGAATAGAGAACGTGTTCCATGCTAGCTGCTATCTTCGACAAGAACGCGTTCCAGTCCGATGGGAGAACGCATGCGGATCACCTACACCCCCGAACAGGAACGGCTGCGCGCCGAACTGCGGGCCTACTTCGCCGAGCTGATGACCCCGGAGCGGCGTGAGGCGCTGACTAACTCCGGCGGCGAGTACGGCGGCGGCGACGTCTACAAGGAGGTCGTGCGCCAGATGGGCGCGGACGGCTGGCTCGCGCTGGGTTGGCCCAGCGAGCACGGCGGCCGCGACGGCTCGATGCTCGACCAGCTCATCTTCACCGACGAGGCCGCCATCGCGGGCGCGCCCGTGCCGTTCCTGACCATCAACACCATCGGGCCGACGATCATGAAGTACGGCACGCCCGAGCAAAAGGCGTTCTTCCTCCCCCGGATCGCGCGCGGCGAGCTGCACTTCTCCATCGGCTACTCCGAACCGGAGGCGGGGACCGACCTCGCGGCGCTGCGCACCCGCGCGGTGCGCGACGGGGACGAGTACGTCATCAACGGCCAGAAGATGTGGACCAGCCTCATCCAGTACGCCGATTACCTGTGGCTGGCCTGCCGCACGGACCCGGACGCGGCCAAGCACAAGGGGTTGTCCATCCTGATCGTCCCGGTCGACACCCCCGGCTTCTCATGGACGCCGGTGCACACCATGGCGGGACCGGGCACCAGCGCGACGTACTACTCCGATGTGCGGGTGCCCGTGTCGTCGCTCGTCGGCACGGAGCACGAGGGCTGGAAGCTGATCACCAACCAGCTCAACCACGAGCGGGTCGCGCTCACCTCGGCCGCCCCGATCCAGAACGCCCTGCGCGAGGTGCTCGAGTGGGCACGGGAGACGAAGCTGCCGACCGGCGACCGGGTGATCGACCAGGAGTGGGTCCAGATCCACCTCGCCCGGGTGCACGCGAAGGCGGAGTTCCTCAAGCTGATCAACTGGAAGATCGCCTGGGGCGTCGGCAAAGCGATCAGCCCGGCGGACGCCTCGGCGACGAAGGTGTTCGGCACCGAGTTCGCCACCGAGGCCTACCGGCTGCTCATGGAGGTGCTCGGCCCGGCGGGCCCGGTCCGCGCGGGTTCCCCGGGCGCGGTGCTGCGCGGCCGGATCGAGCGGATGCACCGGTCGTCGCTGATCCTGACCTTCGGCGGCGGCACCAACGAGGTGCAGCGCGACATCGTGGCGACCGTCGGCCTGGGCCTGCCGCCCGCGCGCCGCTGAACTGGAGGACTTCGATGGACTTCGCCTTCTCCGAGGCCCAGGACGACCTGTCCGGCCTCGTGCGCACCCTGGTCGACAGCGATCGTCCACTGTGGACGTTGTTGGACGAGGCCGGGGTGCTGATGGCCGCGCTGCCGGAGTCGGTGGGCGGCGGCGGTTTCGGCCTGCTCGAACAGTGCTCGGTCGCCCTCGAACTCGGCCGCGCGGCCGCTCAGGTCCCGTACGCGGCTTTCGCGGTGGCCGCGTCGGCGATCGCCGAGTTCGGCGACGATCCACGGGTGGACCTCGGAATGTCGTGCGCGGTGACCGACGACCCGCTCGACCCGGTGACTTTCTCGAACGGGCGGCTCAACGGGACCAAGACCCTGGTGCCGACCGGGGAGGTGTTCGTGGTGACCGCGGGCGCGGACGCCTTCGTCGTGCGGGCTGACGGGGTGAGCACAGCGGTGCAGGAGCTGGTCGACGGCACGGCCCTGGTGGTGACGCTGACCAACGTGACACCGGAGCGGATCCTGCCGGACGCCGCGGACTGGGTGAGCGATCGGCTGACCGTGTTGACCTGCGCGGAAGCGGTCGGTGTGCTGGCCGAGGCGCTGCGGCTCACAGCGGCGTACGCGGGTGAGCGCGTCCAGTTCGGGCGGCCCATCGGCACCTTCCAGGCCGTCACCCAGCGGCTGGCGGACGCCTACATCGACGTCGAGGCCGTGCGCCTCACCCTGTGGCAGGCGGCTTGGCGACTGAGCGAAGGGCTAAGCGGGGCCACCGAGGTGGCGACCGCGAAGTTCTGGACCGCTGACGCGGGACACCGAGTCGCGCACACGGCGGTGCATGTCCATGGCGGGGTCGGGATCGACCTGGATCACCGGCTGCACCGGTACTTCACGGCGGCGAAGCGGGTGGAGTTCACGTTGGGCGGCGCCACCGATCAACTGCGCAAACTGGGGGCCACCCTGGCCGTCACGCCCTGACCTGGCGCCGGTTGCCGAGGGTCCAGCCTGCCAGGACGACCGCCCCGAACGGGATTTCGATGGTGTACGTCCAGAAGCCGAAGAGCAGGGCGGCGACGGTCGCGGCGACCGGGTCGACGCCCAGGGCGGTGAGCATCAGGATCACCCCGCCCTCCATGACGCCCGCACCGCTGGGAGTGATCAGCACGGCGGTGAGGACCCGGGAGAGCGCGAAGACAGCGATGGACTGGGCGAGACCCGGGTAGGCGCCCGCCGCCCAGAGGCAGCACAGCATGACCAGCCACTGGGCGCCGAGGAAGCCGACCATGCCCGCGGACAGGCCGGGCCAGCGGGTGCCGACGATGGAGGCGGTGTCGGCGCGCAACCGGTCCAGGGCGGCGGAGGCGCGGAACCGCACGCGGGCGAGGCGGGCGACGGCGTCGAGGGCGCGGCCGACCCTGTCCGCCGCGGCATCCCAGTAGAGCGCGGCCGCGACCACGGCGACGAGCAGCAGAATCGACGCCGCACCAACCCAACCCGCCTTGGCCACCATCGGATCCGGGGCCTGCCCGGCCACCAGCAGGGCGATGATGCCGACGGCGGGCAGCACGAACCGGAACATGGTGTTCCACACGCCACTGACCAGCGTCATCACCATGATCGGCCGCCCGCGGAACCCCCAGCTCCTGGCCATCGCGAAGGTCAGCGCCACCCCGGCCGCACCGCCGAACGGCAGGAGGTTGCTGACCGCGCTGCCCGCCGCGTTGAGGGCCAGTGCGCGGCCCGTCGTCAGGCCGGGCAGCGAGTTGGTCAGCACGACGGTGTATGCCAGCAGACTGACCAGCCACACCGCCGTCATCAGCACGATCATGCCGGTGCCCAGGCGGGCGAACCGTGCGCCGATCTCCTGCCACGACACGGGATTGCCGGTGAGGGCCTGGGTGATCCGCGGCAGGTAGACCACGATCAGGACCGCCAGCCCCAATGACACCGCCGACAGCGCGACCCGGCGAGTCACGGCGCCTCGTCGAACGGATGGCGCAGCCGCACCCCGGCCGGAAGGTCGCGGCGCACGTACCACTCGGTGCCGAACACGAAGCGGTACAACGGATCCGGGATCTTCAGCAGCATCGCCAGGGTCCGCACGTCGGCGCCGCCCGCCTGGGAGGCGTGTGCGGCCATGCTCGCCCGTTTCCGTCCGGCGAACCGGCGGACGTTCACGCGGTGGGTGATCCGGCGGCCGGGGGTGTACGCGCGCTCGAAGGTTTTGATGTCGAAGGTGGGCGGGAAGCGGTAGCACCAGCCGATAACGCGCAGTGCCCTGCGCAGGAGGTTCCGGTCCACGGTGGCTTCCAGGACGATCGGGGTGCCCGCCAGCCGGGCGGCCGCCGTGCCGACCCGGTGCACCTGGACGTGATCGGGATGGCCGTAGCCGCCCGCGGGGTCGTAGATCGTCAGCAGGTCGGCGTGCTCCTCGCGCAGCACCGCCGCGAGTGCCTCGGCCGCCTGCCCCGGGTCGGCGTCGGCGAACGCGTCGGCCGGGCGGTCTTGGTCCAGCCCGGAGTCGGCGTACCCCAGGCAGACCACCCGTCCGCAGCCGAGCACGGCCGCGGAGTGGTCCAGTTCCCGCAGCCGGGTCACGCCGAGAGCAGCGCCCCGTGGCGTTTCCGCGAGGCCGCTCTCGCCCGCGGTGGCCACGACCAGCACCACCCGGTGGCCCTCGGCGGCGAGCCGCGCCATCGTGCCCGCCGTGAGGAGTGCCTCGTCGTCGGGGTGGGCGTGGAAGAAGACCGCGACACGTGGGTTCACCCGATCAGCGTAAGGAGCGCCCCGGGCCGGATCCAGCGTCAGGCACGGCAAGTCCACCCGGGCGGGGGGCGATTCCAGCCAGTTGGGGACGGTATCGGCGGGCGCCGGAAAATAGGCTGAATGGGTGAGGATCCTCCACGTGACAGACTGCTATCTGCCCAGGCTCGGAGGTATCGAGGTCCAGGTCTCGGACCTCGTGGCGGCGCAGCGAGCGGCTGGGCACCAGGTCGAGGTGGCCACGGCCACCACCGGTCCCGATCTGGCGGGCGTGCACCGGATCGCCGTCCCTTTGCCCTTTGACCTGCCAGTTCACCCGCTCGGCGGCGCGCGGATCACGTCGCTGCTGGCCGCGCGTCTGCCCGATGTGGTGCACGTGCACGTCGGCGCGGTCTCCCCGTTCGGCTGGCAAGGGGTGCGGGCCGCGGACCGGGCGGGCCTGCCCACCGTCGTGACGGTGCACAGCATGTGGGATCCGGTGACCCGCGGTATCTACGCCGCGCTGCGTACCACGTTCGATTGGCACCGATGGGGGCTCGTGGTCACAGCGGTGAGCACGGCCGCGGCGGCCGGTGTCCGCGCGGTGGCCGGGCAGGACGTGCCGGTGCACGTGGTCGCCAACGGCTTGGACGTTCCGCGCTGGCGGCCCACTTGTCCCGCCGGTGGCGGGGACGGCGCCGTGCATATCGTGGCCGTGGGCCGGCTCGCCCCGCGCAAACAACCGGTCCCACTGCTGCGGCTGTTGCTCGCCGCCCGCGACCGGGTCCCGGATGAGGTGGCGATGCGGGCCACGATCGTCGGCGACGGGCCCGCCCGGCGTTCCATGGAGCGGTTCGCCGCCGCACATGGCCTGGCGTCCTGGGTCGCGATGCCCGGGCGCTGTTCTCGTGACCAGGTCGCCGAGATCCTGGCGGGCGGGGACGTCTTCGTCGCGCCGGCGCCCCGGGAGTCCTTCGGTATCGCGGCGCTCGAGGCCCGAGCGGCGGGCCTGCCGATCGTGGCGCGCACCGAGAGCGGAGTCGGCGACTTCGTCCGGCACGGCACCGAGGGCCTGCTCGCGGGCACGTTCGACGACATGGCGGCCGCTCTGGCGCTGCTGTGCACCGACCGTGCCCTACGCGAGCGCATAGCCCGCCACAACCACACGGTCCCGCCCACGGTCGGCACGTGGCCCACGGTCTTGGCCGACACCGCCCGCTGCTACGCCCAGGCCCGCCACCGCTTGTCGGACACCACCACCCCCGACCGCCGCGCCGGCTAACCGCCCGCACTCCACCGACTCCGACCACCAGGCCACTCACCCGGCAGCCTCGAGCACCTGGCCCACCTGACAATCCCGCCACCAAGCCACAAACCCGACCACCAGTGCCCCACCCACCAAACCCGACCACCCGCACAACCCAGACAACCCCACCAACCGCCACCTAAGGGGACCGAGACGCCACTCGACCACGGCGATCGCCCCTCCGCCAGGTGCCCACACAAGGCGACCAACACCCCAAAATTCCGGGGAGGCGGAACAGCTAGTGGCGGCGGAGTGGGGGGAGGGTGGCGGCGTCGCGGGGGCGGGCGGGGCGGGGGATTCGGGTCATGGCCCGCACCCGGCGGGTTCGTCCATGTTCGGCGAGCAGCATGAGCAGTTCGCCGTCGACCACGGCCGCGAGTTTGCGCTGTGCCCAGTCCGATGCCGAGAGCACGACGTCCGGGTTCACCGGCCTGCCCTCGAACACCTCACGGACTAATCGCCATTCGGCGAGGCGGTCGCGGAGGAAACTGTTGTGTGCCAACGCGGGTGCGACTTTCTCGGCCCAGGCGGAGAAGTCGCCCGCGGCGGTCGCCCTGGCCCCGATGCGGACCGCGACCGCGGACACCGCCATCGCCTTGTCCGGATCCCGGAGCACGGTTTCGAGGAACGCGCGCTCATCCCGTGGCCGGGCGTCGCGGTACCAATCGAACCGCAGGTGCTCGTCGGCGGCCAGTGCCGCCGGATCATGATCAACGCAGCCGGTCAGCGCCGCTACGCATGCGATGTGGTCGACCAGATTCACCCGTTCCCTCCGGCGACATAGAGTAACGCTTCGCCTCCCGGAACGATCACGCAGGCCACGGGTGCGAAATCGGTTCCGGCCGCTTCGGGTGTGGCTAGTGTCGAGGCCATGTTGTTCCGAACCTCGATCATCATCGGCGCCCCGCCGGAGCGGGTCTGGGCGGTCTACACCGACCTCGTCCGCTGGCCGGAGTGGACCGCGTCGGTCACCGCCGTGACGCTCCTCGACCCGGGCCCGCTGCACCTGTCCCAGCGGGTGCGGATCAAGCAGCCGAAGCTGCCGACCGCCGTCTGGACCGTCACCGGACTCGACGCGGGCCGCTCGTGGACGTGGGCGGCGACGGCCCCGTTGGTCAAGACGGTCGCCACCCACACGGTGGAACCGCATGAGAACGGCACGCTGATGAGCGCGACCGTCGAGCAGAGCGGGCCGCTCGGCAAGCTGATCGGCAAGGTCGCCGCCGGGCTGACCGACCGCTACCTGGTGATGGAGGCCGAAGGCGTGAAGGCGGCGTCGGAAGGGCCGTGACCGGCCGTTAGAGTGGGGACACGGGTGTGGGGGCCCCGCCAAATCGAGTCGACCCGACGCGGTGACCGTGCGAGGCTGACCCCACCAACACCGCGAAACGTGGAGGTCCGTATGTCCGAGCAACCGGAGCAGCCTGAATCCGAGGACGGCGCGGAGCCGAAGGACCTCAAGAGCAAGTTCCGTGAGGCACTGGAGCGCAAGCAGGCCAAGTCGCAGAGCGGCGAGGGCCACGCCAACGCGGGCTCGAAGGTCGGCGACGCGCACGGCAAGCAGGGTGGCAAGCGCACCTTCCGCCGCAAGAGCGGCGGCTGAGCCGCCCCGCATGGGGTCGCTGAAGACCGTGCCGGGTGACGCGACGGCTCCGGAGGGTTCGGGGCCGCGCGTCATCGCGCACATCTGCAATGACACGGGCGGATGGGGTAAGGGCTTCGTGCTTGCCCTGTCCGCCCGCTGGCCCGAGCCGGAGCGGGAGTACCGCCGCTGGTACCGGGAACGGGCCGGGAACGACTTCGCGCTCGGCGCGACCCAGTTCGTCGAAGTCGAACCGGGCCTGCGCGTGGCCAACATGGTCGCCCAGCACGGTCTGCGGCCCACCAAGGCGGGCCCGCCGATTCGCTACGACGCCCTTGAGCGGTGTCTGAACGAGGTTGCCGCGAAGGCGGCCGACCTCGGTGCGAGCGTGCACCTCCCCCGCATCGGCGCGGGGCTCGCGGGCGGTGACTGGGACCGGATCGAGGCGATGATCCGCGACGCCCTGGCCGAGCACGGCGTGCACGGCACCGTCTACCTGCGGGAATGAGGGGCGGGCCCGAAGGCCCGCCCCGATCGGGTCACCGTGCGGTGGCCCGCTCCCACAGCTCCTCGAACTCCCCGGCGCCGACTTCGGTCAGCTCGGGTTCCTCGGTGCGCCAGTCCTCGTCGAGGGCCGACTCGGTCAGCGTCGGGCCGAACTCCGGGTCCTCCTCGGCGTCGAGCGAGCTGACCAGGCGGTCGCCCACGACCGTGACCTGCCGGGTGGGCAGTCCGTCGACGAACTCGCAGACGGCGTACCCCTCGGCGGCGGACATCGGCTCGATGTCGAACCTGACGTAGACAGTTCCCATCAGAATGGCGTCTTTCCACTGCGGACGATCCGGCTCGCGATATCGAGGCTGCCTTCGGACAGGTGTGCGAAGACGTTCTCCCGGCCCTTGATCATGTTCAGGCCCGAGATGTCGATCTCGACGAAGTGCGTGGTCTTGTTGTACCCCTTCTTCGTCGGTCGGCCGAACAGCTTCTGGACCAACTGGTACCTCGACATCTTCCCACCGGCCAGCTGACCCGCGGTCAGGTCGGCCTTCTTCAGCCCGGCGATCGCCTCCGGCGCGATATCGGTGAAGTACTGCCCGTTGCCGTACCGGGCGTTCTTGGCGCCCTTCGAGGCGAAGAGCTGCCCGGACTCGGCGATGCCCTTCGCTCCCGCCGCGTCGGTGTAGTGGTACATCGTCTGCGGCTTGGACGGCGCCACCTTCGTCGGGGCGGGCGCGGGCTTGGGCGCGGCCTTCGGCGCCGGGGTGTCGGCGGCCTTCGCGGGCACGGGGACTTCGTCCGCGCCCTTCACCACCGGCGCCGCCACGTCGTCGGCTGTCTTGGTAGTGGCGGCGACCACCTCGTCGGAGGCCTTCACCGCGCCGCTGACCGCGTCCGCGCCCTTGATCGCGAGCTTGGTCCCGGTGGCGGCGTACCCGGCGAACGGGATCGCCGACGCCGCCGACAGCGCGGCGTTGGTGTAGTCGCCCTCTGCCGCGTACCAGGCGGCGTTGGCGAGGTCGGCGGCCTCACCGACGACCGGCACCAGGCCGACGACGTCGAGTGCGAGGTGGCCGATGTCCGACCAGCTCATGCCGAACAGGTGGCCGTCGATCTCGATGCCCGAGATCGGGTTGCCGCCCGCGAAGGCGTACCGGTTCATGGTGAACGGGTCGGTGCCCAGCGACAGGTCCGACAGGGCGCCGTTGTACATGTCCCTGGTGAGGAACCGGTTGCGCTCGGGGCTGTAGTCCCGCGCGCCCATGTCGTAGTCGCCGGTCGCCGAGTCGTAGCGCTTGGCGTTGAACCGGTAGGTGTTGTACGGCTTCTTGTCCGGGTTGGCCGGGTCCGGCTTGTCCACGCCGGTGTAGACCTGCGTGTCGTCCTTGCCGTAGGCGGTGTAGCCGTAGGTGGCCCTGGCCTTGCCGTCCTCCTTGGTGAGGACCTCGACGTCGGTGTGGGAGTTGTAGCTGAAGTACGAGTACTCCTTGCCGCCGTCGTGCTTGACCATGCCGAGCCGCTCGTTCCACGGCCCGAACGTGTAGGTCTTCTTGAGCACGCCGCCGACTTCCTCGGCGACGACCTCGTCGGACAGGCCCAGGAACGAGAACTCGGTGGTCTCCGCGCCGCTGCCGCCCGCCTTCTCGGTGCGGGAGACGGTGCGGTCGAACGGGTCGTGGACGTAGGTGGTCGTCTCGGTGGTGTTGTCCGGCTTGGTCTGCTTGTGCGAGGACACCCGGTCGAAGCCGTCGTAGGCGTACTTCTCCAGGATCTTGCCCGCGGAGCTGACGGTGTCGAGCCTGCCGAGCGGGTCGTAGTTGTAGGTGGAGGTCGATCCCTGGCTGCTGCTGGAGATCAGCCGGTTCCGGTCGTACACCGACGTCGTGGTCTTGCCCTCGACGGTCTCCTCGGTGATGTTGCCGTTGGCGTCGTGGACGTAGGTCTCGGTCTCCTGGACGCCGCCGCCCGCCGCGGACCGGGTGAGCTTGCTGATCCGGTCCCGCGGGTCGTAGGTGTAGTCGTAGACGTGGTCCAGGTAGGCCGAGTTGTCGTCGGCGTTCATCCGCTTCGCGGCGTCGCGCACCCGGTGGCCGTTGGCGTTGTAGTCGATCGTGTGCTGGGCGACCACGGTGCCCGCGCCGGTCTTCTCGACCTGGGTGCGGAGCTGCCCGTCGAGGTAGTAGCCGTAGTCGACGGTGTTGCCGTTGCCCTTGATCTCCTTGAGGACCTCGCCGCGCCGGGTGTAGGCGAAGGAGGTGATCTTCGGGCTGTCGCCGGTCTCGGTGGTGGTGACCTTCGAGACCAGGTCGCGGGCGTCGTACTCGAAGGTCGCGCTCTGCCGGTCGTGCGTGCGCGACTGCGGGTTGCCGTTGCGGTCGTAGCCGAACGACGTGGTGTTGCGGACCGTCCCCGCGAGCTTCTCCTCGACCTTCGCGAGCTGGTTCAGCCCGTCGTAGGCGAGGCTGTAGGTGTCGACCTTGGCGCCGGAGCCGGTGTCGGTCAGCGACGACAGGTTGCCGTTGGCGTCGTAGGTGTAGGCGAAGGTCTTCTTCTCGGTGTCGGTCTCGCCCGTGTTGTCGCGCACCAGCTTCACCGAGTCCGCCACGACGACGCCGTTCGCCGCGTCGCTGACGGTCACCTTGTGCGTGGCGCCCTCGGCGAAGCTGAACCGGCCCAGGCTGACCCACTCGCCTGCCCGCTTGGTCTGGTCGACCGCGACGGGTGTGGACCCGCCCGAGTGGTGGACGGTGAACGGCGCGTTGGTGGCCGTGCCCGGCGCGTACCGGGTGAACACCTCGTAGGTGCCCGCCGCGGCGACGACGGGCTTCCAGGTGAAGACCGCGCCGCCGCTGCCCGCGTTCGCCGTGCGGTAGTCGTAGCCGGAGAACCCGGTGCCCGCGCCGGAGGTCGCCCAGGTGCCGGTCTGCTCGACGTTGGCGGCGTCGGAGTTGTCGACGAGGGCCACGTGCTTGCCGACCGGGACACCGTCGTCGGACTTGGACTTGATCTTGCCGTCCGGGTAGTACGCGGTGTCGACCGTGCGGGTGACCGACCCGCCCGCCGCGCTCAGCGTGGACTTGGTCTGGTTGCCCACCGCGTCGTATTCGTAGCTGGAGACGATGTCCCACGGGTCGGTCGAGGTGCGCACCCAGCCGTTGTCGAAGTGGGTGTACTTGCTGACGTTGCGGACGGTCTGCCCGCCCGACGGCGGCGCGCTGGTCTCCACCAGGTTGCCCACGGCGTCGTAGCTGCTGATGATCTTGTCGGGGGTGTTGTACCGGGCGTCGTCGCGGTCGAACGGGAGAATCCGCTCCTTGGCCCGGTTGAGCTGGTCGTAGACGGTCTGCTCGACGAAGTCGTCCGGGTCGTCGCCGGTCTCCACGCCGCGCGGGGTGATCTTGCGGGTCTGGTTGCCGACCTCGTCGTACTCGAACTTCGTGCTGCGGGTGACCAGCGTCGAGCCGTCGAGCTTGTGCGGAGCCTTGACCTCGACCGGCTTTCCGCGTTCGTCGAAGGTGATCTCGACCCGGTTTCCGTCCTGGTCGACGTTCGCCACGGCGAGACCGTCACGGCTGTACTCGTTGCGGACCGAGTGGCCGTCGGCGTCGGTCTCGGTGAGAACCCGGCCGTTGAGGTCGTAGGTGTACTTGGTGGTGAAGTCGTTCGCGTCCGCCGTGGCGTTCTTGCGGGCGTCGACCACCAGGACCAGGTTGCCGACCGAGTCGTAGGCGTTGGTCAGCTTGTCGCCCGCCGCGTTGATCACCTGCGCCGGTCGGTACAGCTCGTCGTAGACCGTCCTGGTGACGTAGTCGTCAGGGTTGGCGGTGGTCAGTGTCCCCAGCGGCTGCGTCTCGGTCAGGACGTTGCCGACCTTGTCGTAGGTGAACGTCGACCGCTTCTCCGGGCCGGTCGGGGTGTCCTTCGGCTCGGTCACCGCGGTCACCAGGTCGCGGGCGTCGAACTCCGCGGTGGTGACGGCGCCGTTCGCGGCGGTTCGGACGGTGGTGTTGTTGTTGGCGTCGTAGACCGGCGCCGGGGTGGTGATGAACTCGCCCGCCGTGGCGTCCTTGGGGATCTTGGATTCCAGGTCCCGGCCGAACACGTCGTAGGTGAAGGTCGAGGTCTTGCCCTTGGCGTCGGTGACCGAGGTGACGTTGCCGCGGATGTCGTAGTTGGAGTTGGTGACGTTGTTCAGGGCGTCCTTGATCGACTTCGGATAGCCGACGGGGTCGTAGTCGGCGTAGGTAGTCGGGTTCCCGTTCGCGTCGGTGGCGACGAGCAGCTGCCCATACTGGTCATACGTGTAGGTGGTCTCGTAGTCGCCCGCGGTCGGGGTCGCGGTGCCCTTGGGGTCGGTGACGGAGGTGAGGTTTCCCTTGGCGTCGTAGGCGAAGGCCCACCGTCTGCCCTCGGGACTGGTCTTCGACGTCAGGTCGGCGGTGTATCCGTCGGGGCTGAACTGGTAGCCGAGCGTGCCCGCCGGGGTGTTGTTCTTGTTGGCCTCCGGGTCGCGGACGGAGGTGGGGACACCGGTCTTGGCGTCGTAGGTCCACGTGGTGAGGGCGCCGTTGGGGGCCTTGGAGGAGACGACCTTGTTGTCGGCGTCCCAGCCGAGTTCGGTGACCTCGTTCTTCGCGTTGACCACCTTGGTCGGCCTGCCATAGCCGTCCATCGTGTACTTGGTGGTCTTGTTCTCCGCGTCCACCGCGGTCGCCTCGATCACCGAACCCGCGGTGCCGTCCGGGTCCACATAGGACAGCCTCGACACGCCACGGCCGCGGTCGGTGATGGTCTCGGGCTTCCACTTGTCCTTCGGGTCGACCGGGGCGGTGTAGTAGGTCAGGTCGGTGGCGTTGCCGCGCGGGTCGGTGACCTTCACCAGCTTGACGTTCTTGTTGCCCTGGGTCGCGTCGTAGGTGAAGCCGAACGTCTTCGCGATCGGGGTGCCCGCGCCGTCGACGATCCGCTCCATCAGGCCCTTGTCGCTGTAGGACAGGGTGATCGTGCGGCCGGAGAGGTCCTTGATGGACTTCACCTGGTCGATGATGTGCGGGTTGTTGGTGTCGGCCTTGGTGTAGTAGTCCAGGGTCAGCGTCTGCCGACCGGCCGGGTCGGTGACGTAGGCGAGGAACTTGCGCGGCTGGTTGTTCGACTTGCGCTCGGTGTAGGTGAAGCGCAGCTCGTTGCCGTTCTTGTCGCGGGTCGCGGTGAGCCAGCCCGCCTCGTCGAACCAGAACTGGGTGCGGTCGGGTCGGGTCATCACCCAGCGGCGGGACTGGTCGGTTCCGCCGTCACGGCGCAGCTGCAGGTGCACGCCCGCGGGCCGGTCGTAGGTCCACCGAGCCGGGTCGGTGCTGTTGTTCTTGTTCAGCTCGAACTCGTGGCTGGTGCCGTCGCCGTCGGCGAGGGTGACCCGGGTCGGGTAGTCCTGGCCGCGCGGGTGCAGGTCGAGCGGGGTGCCCAGGCGCACGATGCTGGAGACCGACAGCGACCAGCCGAAGCCCATGGACGTCGCGGCGGTGTCGAGGCTGTTGTAGGTCATCCGGACGAACGACGCGAGGCCGCGGCCGGGCAGGCTGATCGGGTCGTAGTTCCAGACCACGTTGCCCACGTAGGGATTGACCTTGAGCCCGCTGCCGGAGCCGGTGCCGGTCGCGACGTACTGGTAGAACTTCTCGAGACCGAGCTGGTCGGACGTCGGGTCCTCGACGGTGACGTTCTGCGGCAGCGCGGGCAGGTTCCCGGTCTGCGAAAGCCATTGGCCGGTCGTGCGGTTCAGCAGGTCCCAGTTCAGCACGAACTGCTCGCGCTTGTTTCCCGCTCCGCTTTGGATCGGCGTCTTCACCTTGGCCTGCACGGTGACCGTGGCGCCGGGGGCGACGTCGCCGGGCAGCGCGGTCTCCAGGCGGTTGCCGCCGGTGGTGACGTCGGTGCCGTCGGGCAGCGACCAGCGGTAGGACAGCACCTGGTTGGCCGCCGACCAGGTCGTGGTCGTGGTGTTGGTCAGGGTGACCGGGAAGGTGTACTCGTCGCCCGGGATCATCCGCACCGACGGGGTGTCGGCGGCGTAGTAGGTCAGCTCCGGCGTGGGCGCGGTGTAGGTGACGACGAGCTTGGGCCGCAGCTGCGGTTCCACCGCCTCACCGGAGTTGAAGATCGCACGCTGGGTCGGGCCCGCGGTGGTCTCGTCGCGGAGCTTCACGATGACGCCGTTGTTGGCGGCGCGGTTGCCGATCCAGTTCTGCACCGTCGACGTGGCGTCCCAGATCCGCCAGCTGGGGTCGTTGGTGATGTTCGGGACGTTGTCGAACGCGGCCCCGAAGTCGCCGCCCGGCGAGGTCCAGGCCGCCGCGGCGGACGCGCGCTGCCAGGTGGCCTCGGACTCGACGAACGGCTTGCTCAGCGGGTGCGCGTCGAACACCCCGCCCGAGCCGAATGTCGACGTCGCCCACAGCTGGAACTCGGCGTCGAGAATCCTTGCCTGGTCGGGGATGTCGGTCAGGTCGCCGAAGTCCACAACGGACCGGGTGGTGCCGAAGGTGCTGCTCTGCTTGCCGACGAGCTGCCAGGACATCCCGGTGGGGCTGTTCTGGTTCGACGTCGGCTGGGCGCTCGACAGCGTGGTGTCGGAGTGCGGATCGCCCGCGAGGTTCTGGTAGAGCTTGACGACCCGGCCCGCCTTGGGCAGCCGGACGAGTTCGGTGGTCGACGGGATGAGCTGGCCGTCGCGGGTCTTCACCACGATCATGTAGTAGTACGCGGAGCCGAACGGGTCGGCCGAGTCGGCGGCCGTGGGCTTGGCCGTGGTGTCGACGAAACTGGTGGTGGTGGCCGAAAGCGGCCCGACCAGCGTCCACGGCGACGGGGTGAACGACTGGAACACCGTGCGGTGGACCTGGTATTCGACGATATCGTCGGCCTGGTTGCCCGGGTCCGGGTCGGTGTACGGGGTCCAGGACAGCTCGGCGCCGGTGGCGTGGATCGTGGTGGGCGCATGGAGAACGGCGCTCGGCCTGCCGTAGGTGAGCACGAGCTTCGGCGTGTTCGCGGTCTCGCCGTTGTAGGCGTACTCCGCGGCCTCGTAGCGCACGCCGCCGAGCTGCGGGGCCTCGTTCTTCGCCTTGAGCATCACCCCGTGGTTGGCAGCGGTGCCGGACACCCAGGCCTGGGCGAGGTTGCGGATGTCGAACGAGTGCCAGTTGCCGGTGACGTTCGCGGGCTTGCTCTGCGTCCCCGTTCCCGCCTCCGCGATCGCGGAGTTGATGGAGTTCCAGGTGGCCGTGGCCTCGTCCCAAGCGGCGGTGACCCGGCGGGCTTCGATCTCCACGGTCTTGCCGTAGGGCTCGAAGTCCTGGTCGTAGTACAGCCGCAGCTGCGCGGAGCTCAGGGTGGTGCCCGACGGCACGGTGCCGAGGCCGAAGCGGACCAGGCTGCGGTACGCGGTCGTCGTGGTGGCGTTCGTGGTGCCGGTCGAGAGCCGCCAGTTGCCGTCGTAGTTCGTGGTCGGCGTGTCCTGGCCGATCATCACGTCCTGCGACTGGCTGACCGTGGGCTGGATGGTGATCGTCGGGTCGATAACGACCGGGTACTGACGCTCAGCGGCAGACAACCAGGCCTGGTCGGCGCGCACGATGATGGTGATCTTGGCGCCCTGCTGCTCGACGGTCTGGGTGACCTTGTCGCTCCATGCCTTGCCGTAGACCGAATTCCGGTCGTCGCGGCTGTCGTGCATGAACGGCTTGGGCATGGTGAACAGCGGGGTACCCTCGGCCTCGGCGCCGGAGTAGAAGCGGATCGAGCCGTCGGCCTCTGCCTTGGCGGTAACGCCGCCGAGTTGCATGGTGAACCGGTAGACCGCCTCGCGCGGGGCCTTGGCGAGGACGATCTTCTCCTTGAGCGAGTCGCCGACCTGGTAGACGAGGTCGGCGCCGTCGAAGGCGTTCGGGTAGACGATCGTGTTGCGCTCGACCTTGGGCGTCAGCGTCTTCTGCCCGCTGTCGACGCCCAGCGCGACGTGCTTGCCCGCGTGCTCGAAGCGCACGAGCTTGTCGGACTTGTCGCCGAAGGAGCTGCGGAAGACGTTGGTGTCGTTGCCGAAGCGGTACCCGTCGCGCTCGGCCGCGCGGATCGCGGTGTCGATGGGCTGCCAGGCGCCCTTGGCGTCGCGGTAGTGCTCCGGCCTGGCCGAGACCTCGGCCTCGAACTGGCCGTCGGCGCGCTGGAAGACCTTCGAGGTCTCCGACCGCAGCTCGGCCACCTCGCGGATCCGCTCGTGCGGCTGCCGTGGCGGCGCGGGCTTCGACAGCGGCTCGGCAGCGGCGGGCGGGGGCTCGAACAGGGAGTCCAGCCAGGCCAGGGCCCGGCTGATGCCGGGCCAGGCGCCGGAGCTGTGCGGCTCGCCCGCGGGTATGCCGGTGAAGGCGACCGCGAACAGCGCGAGAACGATGAGAAGGCGTGCGGGCATGGCAGAGCGGCGCGACGTGCGCATTGATCCCCCAGTAATCAACACGGCCCAGCAGGTGGAGATTCACCGACTGGGTTCGGCTTCGGTTCCGAGCTAACCCGAGCCGTGTTGGGGGGACAATCGGCCGAACGGCCGAACCCGAGGACCGTCCTGCGCCGAACGGCTCAGTGACCTCGCAAGTCATTGAGGTGAGCGAGAGTGGCGTCGAGGTCGTCCACGAGTTCGGTCATCACGTCGGCCACCGCGCGGATCTCGTTCATCGAGCCGACGATCTGGCCGACCGGCATGGCCAGGACCGACGGGTCGCCTGCCCGCATCATCCGCTGGTGCGCCTCGCTGACCAGCAGGTTCTGCAGCGGCATCGGCAGCGGCGCCGGGGCGTCGGCCTCCGCCCACGCCTGGGTCCACTGGTTCTTGAGCAGCCGCGCGGGCTTGCCCGTGTAGACGCGTGAGCGCACGGTGTCGCTCGACGTCGCGCGGACGAGGGCCTGTTGCAGCGTGCCCGCCGAGCTGAGTTCCTGGTACTCCTTGGTCGCCAGCCAGTACGAGCCCATCCACGCGCCGACCGCGCCGAGGGCCAGGGCCGCGGCGATCTGCCTGCCGGACCCGATCCCGCCCGCCGCCAGCACGGGCACGCGGTCGCCGACGGCGGCGACGATCTCCGGGATCAGCACCATGGACGCGATCTCACCGGTGTGCCCGCCTGCCTCGTATCCCTGTGCCACCACCAGGTCCACGCCGTTGTCGACGTGCCGCACGGCGTGTTCGGCCTTGCCCGCGAGGGCGGCGACCGGCACGCCGCCACGGTGCGCCTGCTCGATCACGTCGGTCGGCGGTGAGCCGAGGGCGTTGGCGATGAGCGCGATGGGGTGTTTCATCGCGACGTCCACATGGGACCGTGCCACGGAGTGCAGCCAGCCGAGGACCCCCGCGCCGGAAGCCTCGTCCTCGGGCAGCGGGGGGACGCCCAGCTTGCGCAGCGTGTTGTCGACGAACTCGCGATGGCCTTGCGGGATAAGGGAATCGAGGTCGATCTGGGTGCCCTCGGTCGGCACCTTGGCAGGCATGACGATGTCGACGCCGTAGGGCTTGCCGTCGCAGTTCGTGTCCATCCAGTCGAGGACGGCGTCGAGTTCCTCGGGGTCGTTGAAGCGCACGCAGCCCAGGACGCCGAGCCCGCCCGCGCGGCTGATCGCGGCGGCGACGTGCTCGGACGGGGTGAACCCGACGATCGGGTGCTCGATGCCGAGGGTGTCGCACAGGACCGTTCGCATCAGGGCGTCTCCTCAGGTCCGGGCGGGCGCGGCGGCCCAGGTCGGCTCGTGCTCGGCCGCGTGCGCCTTGGCCCACCGGTAGTCGGGCTTGCCGCTGGGCAGGCGGCCGACCTCGTCGACGATCCACAGGCTGCGCGGGGCCTTATAGCCGGCCAGCTCGTTGTGCATGTGGGCGCTGATCGCCTCGAAGTCCGGTTCGGCGCCCGGCCGGACCTGCACGACGGCGGCGACCCGCTGGCCCAGCCGGTCGTCGGGGACGCCGATGACCAGCGCGTCGAAGACGTCCGGGTACGCCTTGAGCGCGCCCTCGACCTCCTCGGGGAAGACCTTCTCGCCCGCGGTGTTGACGCACATGTTGCCGCGGCCGAGCAGGGTGACCGTGTCGTCGTCCTCGAGCCGGGCGAAGTCGCCGGGCACGACGTAGCGCTTGCCGTCGATCTCGACGAAGATCGTCGCGCTCTTCTCAGGGTCCTTGTAGTAGCCGAGCGGGACGTGCCCACCGCGGGCGAGGCGGCCGGTCTCCCCTGGCTTGACCGGCTGGTTGTGCTCGTCGATGACCAGCACGTTCGGGCCTCGGCGCACCCGCGGACCGCCGGTGGAGGGCTCAGCGCCCTTGACGACCATGCCCATCCCGTTGAAGCCGGACTCCGAGGAGCCGATGGCGTCGGTGATCACCACGTTGGGCAGCGCCTCGATGTACTGCTGTTTGACCGACGCGGAGAACAGCGCGGCATGGCTGGAGATGGCGAGCAGCGAGGAGGCGTCGTAGTCGCCATCGTGGAAGGCCTCGATGACCGGGCGGGCCATGGCGTCGCCGACCAGGGTGACGACCCGGACCTGGTGGCGGGCGATCGCCTTCCACACCTCGTGCGCGTCGAAGGTCGGGAGCAGCACCACGGTGTCGCCCGCGAACATCGCCGCGAGCGCGGCCCACTGCGCGGCGCCGTGGATCAGGGGCGCACACGCGAGCCGGGTCAGCCCGCCGGTCACCTGCCCTTGGCGGGACTGGGCGTACTCGTCGGGCAGGGGTTCACCGGAGAGGAAGTCGATGCCGCCGCCGAGGACGCGCCAGACGTCCTCCTGGCGCCACATCACGCCCTTGGGGCTGCCGGTGGTGCCGCCGGTGTAGAGGATGTACAGGTCGTCGGGGCTGCGCTCCTCGAAGTCCCGCTCGGTGTTGCGACCGTCCATCGCGGACTCGAGGGCCACGCCGGTGAAGTCGAGGTCGGTGTCGTCATCGATCACGACCACTGTTTTGAGCTTGGGCATGTCGGGCAGCACGGCCGCCACCCGCTCGGCGTAGCGGCGCTCGTGGACGAGGGCGACGAGGTCGGCGTTGTCGAACAGATATCGCAACTCGTTCTCGACATACCGGTAGTTGACGTTCACCGGCACGGCCCGGAGCTTGTAGACCGCCACCATGGTCTCGATCGCCTCGATCGAGTTGCGTGCGTAGAGCCCGACGTGCGAGCCCTTGCCGACACCTTGTTCGGCCAGGTAGTGGGCCAGTTGATTGGCCCGAGCGTCGAGTTCGGCGAAGGTCCTGGAGTGCTCGCCGCAGGCAACCGCGACCCGCTCCGGGAAGAGGTCCACCGCGTGCTCGAAAAGATCCGCGATTGTGAGCGCCATGGGCTTAAAGTAGAACGTGTTATCGTTCGTGACAATCCCCTGTCGCCAGGAGGTTTCGGATGGACTCAGCGCAGCCGCACTGTCTGGTCGAACAACGAGGCCCGGTCCTGGTGGTGACGATGAACCGCCCACAGGCCCGGAACGCCTTGTCCGGCCCGATGATGGCGATCATGCGGGACGCCTGGGACCGGGTCGACAAGGACGATTCCGTCCGGGCCTGCATCCTCACCGGCGCGGGCGGCTCGTTCTGCGCGGGCGCCGACCTCAAGGCCATGACCAGCACCCACCCCGGCGATTCCTTCTCCTCGGGCGGCTGGGACCTGTCGGTCATCGAGCCCCTACTGAAGGGCCGCCGCCTCACGAAGCCCCTGATCGCGGCGGTCGAGGGACCGGCGATCGCAGGCGGGACCGAGATCCTTCAAGCCACGGACATCCGGATCGCCGGCGAAAGCGCGCGTTTCGGGGTCTCGGAAGCCCGGTGGGGCCTGTTCCCACTGGGCGGCTCAGCCGTGCGGCTACCTCGCCAAATCCCGTACACAGTGGCAGCGGACCTACTCCTCACCGGCAGACACCTCAAGGCGACCGAGGCACGGGACATCGGGCTGATCGGGCATGTGGTCCCGGACGGCCAGGCCTTGGACAAGGCCCTGGAGATCGCGGGCCTGATCGCGGCGAACGGGCCTTTGGCGGTTCAGGCGATCTTGCGGACGATGCGGGAGACCGAGGGGATGCCGGAGAACGAGGCGTTCAAGGTCGACGCACGGTTGGGGGTGGAGGTCTTCCTCAGCCAGGACGCGAAGGAAGGCCCCACAGCCTTCGCGGAGAAACGCACCCCCAACTTCCAGGGCCATTGACGCGGGTCGCCCACCCGGGGGGCCGGGTGGGCGACCGACGGTCATTCGCCTAGAACTGAAGGCTCCAGGCGTCGATGTAGCCGGTGTCGTACCGGGCCACGTCCTGGACCTTGAGCTTCCACGTGCCGTTGGCGACCTCGGTCGACGCGTTCACCGTGTACGTGGTGATCACGTTGTCGGCCGAGTCGTTGCCCGAGGAGTTCTTCAACCGGTACGCCGTGCCATCCGGGGCCACCAGGTCGATGACCAGGTCACCGCGCCAGGTGTGCTTGATGTCGACGTTCACCTTCAGCGTCGACGGAGCGTTGCCCGCCTGGCCCGTCACGGTGACGTCGCTGGTGATCGCGGCGCCCGCGTCCGGGATGTTGACGTTGTTGGTGTTCTCGAACTTGCCACCCGTGGGCGGCGGGTCGGTGCCGCCGCCGTTGTCGATGAGGTCCTTGACCTCCGGGTAGATCAGTTCGATCCGGGTGCCCTCGTTGAGGCAGCCGCCCAGGTGGTGCAGGGCGATCACCTTGTGCGAGGACGCCGCGAGCACCGGGGAACCTGATGATCCGCCGGTGGTGTCGCAGTAGTAACCCATGTTGATCGAGTCACTGCGGGGGTTGTCGACGTCGCAGGTGGCGCCGCCCTGGGTGTCCTCGTAGACGGACAGCTCGTTCGGGTCGCCGCTGCCGTGGCCGGTGATGTAGATGCGCTCGTTCTGCACGGGCGCGCGGACGTCGAGCAGCAGGTATCCGAAGGACTCGATGCTGGCGAAGTTGTTCACCGAGAACAGGGTGTAGTCCAGGCTGGCACTGGTCTTCAAGAACTGCGCGCCCGTCACCTTGACCGCGGGCTTCGGGTTGTTGCCCCCGCAAGTCGCGCAGGCGTAGTCGAACCAGATCTCCATGGAAGCCATTTCGGTGGCGCTGGCGATGCAGTGGTTGTTGGTGAACAACCGGTTCGTCGAACCGACACGCCACGCGGTGCAGTGGGAAGCACCGTTCTTCAGGATCTTCGCCACCGAGCGGGACTTCGCGTACTCGGTGGGGTGGCTCTGCTGGTAGCAGACGGCGTCCTTGCGGGCGTCCGTGCCGCACACCGACAGGATCCCGGAGTCATGCTGCGCCTGCTCCTCATCGGTGAAGCCGCGGGTGAACTTGTCGACCACCAGTCCGGTGTCCGAAGTGGACGGCTTGCCGCCCGCCCGGTGCAGCGTCACCACAGCGGTGTCGCCGGTAATCGACAACGCCCAGAAACCGTCGCCTTGCTTGGTGTAGAGCGAGTCGGTGGCGGCGGCCTCGGCCCTCGTCGGGTCGCCGCTGTAGGTGTGGACCTCGGTGCCCGCCGGGTTGGCGACGGTCACCCGGTCGCCGTCGGCCAACGCGAGTGACGCGAAGTGCACCTTGATGTAGGCCGAACCCGGCTTGCTGATCACCTGCCGCGCGGAGCGCGCGGCGTAGCCGATGCGAATGTCGGCCGCGTGTTCCTCGCCGACCTGCTGAACCTGCTGGACGCCCTCAGTCACAGCGGGTCGCACGTCGTCCGGTGCGGCCACGGCCGAACCGCTGGTTCCCAGGACGGAACCGGCGGCCAGTGCCATGGCCAAGGTCAAGAACAAGCGCTTTCGCCTGTCGGATTTCGGTTGGAGTGTCATCGCAGGGGAAACTCCTCTCGTGTCGCGATCGCGACACGAAAAGGTTTACCGCCAAGGAACCGGGACGAACACCCCCATTCCGCCGTTGCCATTCCCAGTAGCTCAGATCACGGACTCATGACCGGCCCAGTAGGGGTCACGGAGCCGCCGCTTGTAGAGCTTTCCGTTGGGATCTCGGGGAAGTTCGGCGAGATAATCGATCGTGCGGGGCAATTTGAACTTCGCAAGTCGAGCCGCGGCGAAGGCGAGGATGTCCTCGGTGAGCTCATCGGACCCGCTCACACCGTCGACCGGCTGGACCACCGCCTTGATCTCCTCACCCCAGTCCGGGTGCGGGATGCCGAAGACGGCGACGTCGGCGACCTCGGGGTGACACGAGATCTCGCCCTCGATCTCCGCCGGGTACACGTTGACGCCACCGGTGATGATCAGGTCACTCTTGCGGTCGCACAAGAACAGATAGCCGTCCTCATCGAGATAACCGATATCCCCCAGGGTGAACATCTCCCCGATCCGCGCCGCCCGCGTCTTGGCCGCGTCGCCGTGGTACTCGAAAGTCGAGGTGCCCATTCGCATATAGACGAGCCCGGGCGTGCCGGTCGGTGCCTCGACACCGTCGTCGTCGAAGATCTTCACGATCGATCCGGGCCACGGCAGACCCACGGATCCGGGTTTGCGCAGCCATTCCTCAGCCATGATGGTCGTGCCGCCGCCCTCGGTCGCGGCGTAGTACTCGACCACGACCGGCCCCCACCAGTCGAGCATCCGCCGTTTGACCTCGACCGGACACGGTGCGGCGCCATGGATCATCACCCGCAGCGACGAGAGGTCGTATTTCGACCGGACGTCGTCCGGGAGTGCGAGCAGCCGGTGGAACTGGGTGGGAACCATGTGGCTGTGCGTCACCCGGTACCGCTCGATCAGCCGCAGCATCTCCTCGGGCTCCCAGCGGTCCATCAGCACCACGGAGTGTCCCAATTGGAGGGAGGTGACCACGAAGTTGATGACCGCCGTGTGATACAGCGGCGACCCGCACAGGTGCACGTGGTGATGGAAGGGTTTGAGCCCGAAGATGCCGAAGAACCACGACGCCGCGGGCGGCACGTCGTCCGGGTCGGTCCCGGAGAGCGGCCGGCGGACGCCTTTCGGCCTGCCGGTCGTGCCCGAGGTGTAGAGCATGGGCGAGCCCTGGGTGCGGACGTCCGGGCGGCCTGCGGGTTCGTCTGCGCCGAGCTGGTCCAGCGGCCGGAATCCGGCGACCTCGCCCACCGCGAACCGCGCCTGCGCGGGAAGCCCACTCCGCGCGGCGGCGTCCGCGGCGGTCTCGCCGAACCGGGCGTCGGCGATGAACGCCTTCGCGCCGCTGTCGTCGATCAGGTACGCCACTTCGGCGCCCACCAGGTGCCAGTTCGCCATGACGACGTACAGCCCCGTCTGCATGGCGGCGAAGTACACCGCAAGCAGGTCGGCGCCGTTGGGCAGCATCAGGACCACACTGTCGCCCGGGCGCAGGCCCATGGCCTGCAGCCCTCTGCCGTAGCGGTCGGCAGCGGCGGTCAGTTCGCCGTAGGTGACCTCGCGGCCGTCCGGGCAGACGACCGCGAGACCGTCGGGGGTGTCGCTGGCGATGTTCCACAGACCGATCGAGCGCATCCACCCAATCTAGAACGTGTTTCAACCGGCGACAAGGCTCGCGAGAGCCTCAATCTCGGCCGTCGACCCGCAGCCGACGACGAGCATCGTCACGCCCGCCTTCTCCCACTGGCCGATCCGGGTGCGAACGTCCTCCGCGGTCCCGATGATCGCGATGTCGTCGACCAGTTCGTCCGGGATGGCGGCGGCGGCCTCGTCGCGGCGGCCCGCACGGAACCGCTCACCGACCTCGTCGACCACGGCGTCGTAGCCCATACGCCGGAACAGCGTGGCGTGGAAGTTGAGCTCGGGCGCGCCCATGCCGCCGAGGTAGAGCGCGAGGATCGGTTTGATACCCGCGTAGGCGGCGGCCGGGTCGTCGGTGACGATCACCTGGGCGCCCGCCGCCACCTCGAAGTCCGCCCTGGAACGCCGAGCGCCGGGAGTCGCGAACCCCTCGTCGAGCCAGGAGTTGTACTGGTCGGCCATGCGCAGCGAGAAGTACACCGCGAGCCAGCCGTCGGCGATCTCGGCGGCGAGCGCGACGTTCTTCGGCCCTTCGGCGCCGAGCCAGATGGGGAGGTCAGCCCTCAGCGGATGCGTGATGGGGCGCAACGGCTTGCCGAGGCCGGTGGCGCCTTCGGCGGTGTAGGGCAGTGGGTAGTGCGGGCCGTCGGCGACCACCGGAGCCTCACGGGCGAGGACCTGGCGGATGATGTCGACGTACTCGCGGGTGCGGGCGAGCGGACGGGCGAACGGCTGGCCGTACCAGCCCTCGACCACCTGCGGCCCGGACACGCCGAGACCGAGGATGGCCCGGCCGCCGCTGAGGTGGTCCAGGGTGAGGGCGTGCATGGCGCACGACGTCGGTGTGCGCGCCGAGAGTTGGGCGACCGACGTGCCCAGCCGGACGCGGCTGGTCGACGAGCCCCACCAGGCCAGCGGGGTGAACGCGTCCGAGCCCCACGATTCGGCGGCGAACACCGCGTCGAAACCGTGTTCGTCCGCGGCGGCCACGAGCTCACCCGCGTTGCCGGGCGGCTGCGCGCCCCAGTAGCCGAGCTGAAGTCCGAGCTTCATCCTGGCACCTCCTTGCGCGCAATCTTAGAACGTGTTCCACTCGAATGGTGACGGTGCCACTGAGCGCCCCGCTGCGTGTGGGGTTCGACTACACCCGGTCTCTCGGGCCGGTGCTGGGCCACTTCATGACCGAACTCCGCTCCCGGCGGATCGTGGGCGTTCGCGGTTCGGACGGCCGGGTGCACGTCCCCCCGGTCGAGTACGACCCGGTCACGGCCGCGCCGCTGGGCGAGTTCGTCGAGGTGGCGGCCGAGGGAACGGTGGTGACGTGGTCTTGGATGCCGAAACCACTTGCGGGACAACCCTTCGACCGACCGTTCGCCTGGGCGATGGTGCGCTTGGACGGCGCGGACACACCCTTGCTGCACGCCGTCGACGTGCCCGACTCTTCGGCGATGTCGACCGGCATGCGCGTGCGCGTCCGCTGGACGGCGGAGCCGGTCGGCGGAATCACGGATATAGCATGCTTCGAGCCTATCTCGAACCCGACGACAGATCTGCCGCCCGTCATAGCCGCGGATGTCTCGATGGTGACGACACCCATTCACCTCGACGTCGTGCACTCCGTCTCCCCTGAGGAAAGCAAATACCTGCGTGCGCTCGCCCACGGGAAGCTGCTCGGCCAGCGGTGCCCCAAGTGCCACAAGGTCTACATCCCCCCACGCGGCGCCTGCCCCGTCGACGGGGTGCCCACCACCGACGAGGTCGAGCTGCCCGATATCGGGACCGTGACAACGTTCTGCGTGGTCAACGTGCCGTTCCTGGGCCAGCGGATCAAACCGCCCTACGTCGCCGCCTACGTGCTGCTCGACGGCGCCGACATCGCGTTTCTGCACCTCGTCCTCGGCTGTGCGGCCGACGAGGTGCGGATGGGCATGCGGGTGCGCGCGGTATGGAAACCGCCCGAGGACTGGGGAACGACGTTGGAGAACATCGACCACTTCGCGCCGACCGGTGAGCCGGACGCGGCCTACGAGACCTACGAGGGCCACCTATGAGCACCGAGGTGGCCGTCGTCGGCTTCGCCCAAGCCCCCCATGTCCGCGCCACCGAGGGCACGACCAACGGCGTGGAGATGCTCGTGCCGGTGTTCGCCGAGCTGTTCGCCGAGACCGGGATGACCAAGGAGGACATCGGCTTCTGGTGTTCCGGGTCGTCGGATTACCTTGCCGCGCGGGCGTTCTCGTTCATCGCCGCGGTCGACGCGATCGGGGCGATCCCGCCGATCAACGAGTCGCACGTCGAGATGGACGGCGCCTGGGCGCTGTACGAGGCGTGGCTGAAGATCCGGACCGGGGAGGTGGACACGGCCCTGGTGTACGGGTTCGGCAAGTCGTCGGCGGGAGACCTGCGCCGCACCTTGGCTTTGCAGCTCGACCCGTACACGGTCGCTCCACTGTGGCCGGACTCGGTCAGCGTCGCCGCCCTGCAGGCCCGTCTCGGGATCGACGCCGGGCTGTGGTCGGAGCTGGCGATGGCCGAGGTCGCCGCGCGGGCAGGCGGCGGTGACGCGGTCGACCTGCTGGGTCAGCCCTACATCGCCGACCCGTTGCGCCGACACGACTGCGCGCCGATCACCGATGGCGCGTCCGCCGTCATCCTGGCCTCCGGCGACCGGGCCCGCGAGCTGCGGGAACGACCGGCCTGGATCACCGGCATCGAACACCGGATCGACTCCGGCAGCCTCGGCGCCCGTGACCTCACCACCTCACCGTCCACTGTGGCCTCCGCCAGAGCCGCGGGAGTCGACGGTGTCGAGGCGGCGGAGCTGCACGCGCCGTTCACCCACCAGGAGATCCTGCTGCGCCAGGCGATCGGGCTCGACGACACCGTGTCGGTCAACCCGTCCGGCGGGCCGCTCGCGGGCAACCCGATGTTCGCCGCGGGCCTGTCCCGCATCGGCGAAGCGGCCCGGCTGGTGTTCGACGGGCTGTACGGCCGGGTCCTCGCCCACGCGACCAGCGGCCCCGCCCTGCAACAGAACCTTGTCTGCGTCATGGAGGCCCGATGAAGCAGCCCGCGGCCGTGCTCGGCGTCGGCCAGACCCACCACCGGGCCAAGCGGCTCGACGTGTCGATGGCCGGGCTGTGCCGGGAGGCGATCGACCGCGCGATGGCTGACGCCGGGGTCGACTGGGACGGGATCGACGCCGTGGTCGTCGGCAAGGCGCCCGACCTGTTCGAGGGCGTGATGATGCCCGAGCTGTTCCTCGCCGACGCCCTCGGCGCCGTGGGGAAGCCGTTGCTGCGCGTGCACACCGCGGGTTCGGTCGGCGGCTCGACCGCGAACGTCGCCGCGAGCCTGATCCACTCCGGCGTGCACCGCCGGGTGCTGGCCGTCGCGTTCGAGAAGCAGTCGGAGTCGAACGCCATGTGGGCGCTGTCGATCGCGCCGCCGTTCTCGATGCCCGTGGGCGCCGGGGCGGGCGGCTACTTCGCCCCGCACGTGCGCTCCTACATCCGCCGCTCCGGCGCCCCCGAGCACATCGGCTCGCTGGTCGCGGTGAAAGACCGGCACAACGGCGCCCGCAACCCGTACGCGCACCTGCGTCAGCCGGACATCACCCTGGAGTCGGTACGGGCGTCGACGATGCTGTGGGACCCGATCCGCTACGACGAGACGTGTCCGTCCTCCGACGGCGCCTGCGCCATCGTGCTGGGCGACAGTTCCGCGGCACACAAGGATTCCGCCTGGATCCAGGCCACCGCCATGCGCACCGAGCCCACGACCTTCGCGGGCCGTGACCAGGTCAACCCGCGCGCGGGCCGCGACGCCGCGCACGCGCTGTGGCGCGAGGCCGGGATCAGCGACCCGCTCCAGGAGATCGACGCCGCCGAGATCTACGTGCCATTCTCGTGGTTCGAGCCGATGTGGCTGGAGAACCTCGGTTTCGCCGCGGAGGGCCAGGGCTGGAAGCTGACCGAGTCGGGCGCGACCGCGATGGACGGGCAGCTCCCGGTGAACGCCTCCGGCGGTGTCCTGTCGTCCAACCCGATCGGCGCCTCCGGCATGCTGCGCTTCGCCGAGGCCGCCCTGCAGGTCATGGGCCGCGCGGGCGACCACCAAGTCGACGGGGTCCGCCGCGCGCTGGGCCACGCCTACGGTGGCGGGTCGCAGTACTTCTCGATGTGGGTGGTGGGCAACGAAAAGCCATAACCGCGCGAGTCCCCAGTTCCCGACGATGAGTTCTCATGTGAAGTGAGAAGTCATCGTCGGGAACTGGGGACTCGCGTTGTTACGGCTTCGGCTGGGTCACTTGTAGGCGACCTGGAATTCCTTGATGCCGTTGAGCCAGCCCGACCGCAGCCTGCGCGGCTCCCCCACCTTGCGGATGTCGGGCATGTGGTCGGCGATCGCGTTGAACATCAGGTCGATCTCCATGCGGGCGAGGTTCGCGCCGACGCAGAAGTGCGCGCCCGTGCCGCCGAAACCCAAGTGCGGGTTGGGATCGCGAGTGATGTCGAACTTCTCCGGCGCGTCGAACACCTCGGAGTCGTAGTTGGCCGAGCTGTAGAACAGGCCGACCCGCTGGCCCTTCTTGATCTCCACGCCGCCCAGCTCGGTGTCCTGCGTCGCGGTGCGCTGGAAGGAGACCACCGGGGTGGACCAGCGGACGATCTCGTCGGCGGTGGTCGAGGGACGCTCGGCCTTGTACAGCTCCCACTGCTCCGGGTTCTCCAGGAACGCGTGCATGCCGTGGGTGATGGCGTTGCGGGTGGTCTCGTTGCCCGCGACGGCGAGCAGCAGGACGAAGAAGCCGAACTCGTCGGACCCCAGGTTGCCGCCGTCGACGTTGGCGTTGACCAGTTTGGTGACGATGTCGTCGGCCGGGCAGCGCTTGCGCTCCTCGGCCAGGTTCCAGGAGTAGCCGAGCAGCTCCATCGACGCGGCCTCGGGCTCCACCGAGTACTCCGGGTCGTCGTAGGCGATCATCTGGTTGGACCAGTCGAACACCTTGTGCCGGTCGTCCTGCGGAATGCCCAGCAGCTCCGCGATCGCCTGCAAGGGCAGCTCGCACGCGACGTCGGTGACGAAGTCGCCCGTGCCGGTCTCCTTGGCGGCGTGCACGATCCGCGCGGCCCGGCAGGCGAGGGCGTCCTTGAGGCTGTTGACCGCCTTCGGCGTAAACCCGCGCGAGACGATGCCGCGCAGCTTGGTGTGGTGCGGCGGGTCGATGTTGATCAGGATGTTGCGCTGCAGGTCGATCTTCTCGCGCTCCATGTCCGGGCCGAACCGGATGATCGCGGTGTTCTCCCAGGTCGAGTAGAGCTCGCTGTTGCGCGAGACCTCCTTGACGTCGGCGTGCCTGCTGACCACCCAGTAGCCGTCGTCGCCGAACCCCGCCGCGTTGTGCGGCTGGGCGTTCCACCACACCCCCGAGGTACGCCTCAGCTCTGCGAACTCCGCGACCGGCACGCGCTGGGCGTAGAGGTCGGGGTCGGTGAAGTCGAAGCCCTCGGGGATCTCAGCCACGGCTACCTCCATGCTGGAACAGGTTCTATATTCGATTTGAGCATACGGTGTTAACTTTTGGAACCCCAGCAGCAAGATCGATCTTCGGCCGATCTTGCCTCGTTTAGGAACGTGTTCTAGTTTGGGGGACGGAAGCCGAGTGGATGGAGTGCGGTCGTGGGCAATCCCGTCATCGTCGAGGCCGTGCGCACCCCCATCGGCAAGCGCAACGGCGCCCTGTCCCACCTGCACGCCGCGGAGATATTGGGCGCCGCCCAGCGCGGCCTGGTCGAGCGCGCGGGAATCGACCCGGCGCTCGTGGAGCAGGTCATCGGCGGCTGCGTGACCCAGGCGGGCGAGCAGTCGAACAACGTCACCCGAACGGCCTGGCTGCACGCGGGTCTGCCGCACACCACCGGCTGCATGACCGTCGACTGCCAGTGCGGCTCGGCGCAACAGTCCACTCACCTCGTGGCGGGCCTGATCGCCATCGGCGCGATCGACACGGGAATCGCCTGCGGCATCGAGGCGATGAGCCGGGTCCCCCTGCGCGCGAACGTCGGCGACGCGTCACCGCGGCCGGAGTCGTGGTCGATCGATCTGCCCAACCAGTACATCGCGGCGGACCGCATCGCCGCCAACCGGGGAATCACCCGGTCCGATGTGGACGATTTCGGCGTCCGGTCGCAAGCGCTGGCAAAGCGCGCGTGGGACGAGGGCAGGTATGACCGCGAGGTCATCCCCGTCGGCGACATGACCCGAGACGGCGGGCTGCGCGACACGACGATCGAGGGCTTGGCGGGGCTGAAGCCGGTGCTGGAGGGCGGATTGCACACCGCTGGTACGTCATCGCAGATTTCGGACGGCGCCTCCGCGGTCCTGGTGATGGACCTTGAGCGGGCACGGTCGCTGGGTTTGCGACCGCGGGCCCGGATCGTCGCGCAGTGCCTGGTGGGGGCGGAGCCGTACTACCACCTCGATGGCCCGGTCCAGGCCACCGGGCGGGTGTTGGAGCGCAGCGGGATGAAGCTGGGCGACCTGGACTTGTTCGAGGTCAACGAGGCCTTCGCGTCGGTCGTGCTGTCGTGGGCGCGGGTGCACAACCCGGACATGGACAAGGTCAACGTCAACGGCGGCGCCATCGCCCTGGGCCACCCGGTCGGCAGCACCGGCACCCGCCTGATCACCACAGCCCTGCACGAACTCGAACGCCGCGACGGTTCCACCGCCCTGATCTCGATGTGTGCGGGCGGCGCACTGGCCACCGGCACGATCATCGAACGCCTCTAGGCGCCGTAGACAGGGGTGGGTGGGGCCGCCTTGTCGAGCAAGTCGGCGATCACCGGGGCCAGTTCCGCGGGAACCCAGCGAGCGCCCTTGTCCACCGAAGGACCGTGCCGCCAGCCATCGGCGAGCGACACCTTGCCGCCTTCGACCTCGAAGACCCTGCCGGTGACACCGGCGGATTCCGCACTCCCCAACCACACCACCAAGGGCGAGACGTTCTCCGGCGCCATGGCGTCGAACCCCGAGTCTGGCGCGGCCATCGAGTCGGCGAACGCCACTTCGGTCATCCTCGTGCGGGCGGCGGGGGCGATCGCGTTGACAGTGACGCCATAACGGCCGAACTCCGCCGCCGCCACCAGCGTCAGCCCCGCGATTCCCGCTTTGGCCGCCGAGTAGTTCCCCTGCCCGACACTGCCCAGCAGACCCGCGCCCGAACTCGTGTTGATGATCCGCGCGTCCACCGTCAATCCGGCTTTGCTTTGACCACGCCAGTATTCGGCGGCGTGGCGCATCGGGGCGAAGTGCCCCTTGAGGTGCACGCGAATGACCGCGTCCCACTCGGCTTCGCTCAGGTTGACCAGCATGCGGTCACGCAGGAAACCCGCGTTGTTCACCAGGACATCCAGCCTGCCGAAGGCGTCCAACGCCGTGTTGATCAAGTCGCCCGCGCCTGCCCAGTCGGCGACGTCGGAGGTGTCAGCGACAGCCTGGCCACCGAGCGCCTCGATCTCGGCGACCACCTCGGCCGCCGGGCCCGCGGAAGCGGACGATCCATCGAGGGCAGCGCCGAGGTCGTTGACGACCACCTTCGCGCCCTCGGCGGCGAAGGCGAGTGCGTGGGCACGGCCGATCCCCCGCCCGGCACCCGTGACCACGACGACCCGGTCCTGGCACAGCCCCATCAGTTCTCCCTGGTGTCGCTCGCGGACAGGAACGCGGGGACCTCGCCCCCGCCGTGCACCAACAGCGTCGCCCCGGTGACGTAGGACGCCATCGGCGAGGCCAGGAACACCGCGCAGGCGCCGATCTCGTCCGGCTCGGCGAGCCGTCCAATCGGGACGGTCGCGCCGACCGCGGCCACCCCGGCGTCGGTGCCGTAGTGGAGTTCGGCCATTTCGGTGCGCACCATGCCGACGGCCAAGGCGTTGACCCGCACGTCCGGCGCCCACTCGATCGCCAGGCTCGCGGTGAGGTTGTTGAGGCCCGCTTTGGCCGCGCCATAGGCGGCGGTGCCGGGCGAGGGGCGAGTGCCGCTGATGCTGCTCACCATGACCACCGACCCCGACCGCTCAGCGAGCAGCGGGTACGCACGCTGGGCGACGATCAGCGGAGCCAGCAAGTTCAGCTCGACGACTTTCGCGTGGAACCGCGGGGACGCCTCGGCGGCTTTGGCGAACGGCGCGCCGCCCGCGTTGTTGACCACCGTGTCGAGCCGGCCGTAGCGCGCGCGGACGGTCTCGATCAAGGCGTCGACCTGTTCGGCGTCGCGCACGTCGCACTGGACGAACTCGCCAAGTGGGACGTCCGGGCGGGTTCTTCCGCAGGTCACAACGGTGGCGCCGGCCTTGTGGAACGACCTGGTGATGCCCGCGCCGACGCCGCGCTCGCCGCCGGTCACCAGCACCACCGAGTCCGGCAGGGACAAGCTCACGGGCGCCTCCTAGCCGTCGTCGGGATCCGCTGCTAACGTACCAAGCAATCGCTAGGTTTGGAAGGAGGCGGGCCCACCATGGGCATCACGACCAGCCGCGTCGACACGGGCGTCGCGGTCGTCACCGTCGACTTCCCGCCGGTCAACGCGATCCCCGTGCAGGGGTGGTTCGACCTCGCCGACGCGGTGACCGCGGCGGGTCGGGATGAGTCGACGCACGTGGTGGTGTTGCGGGCCGAGGGGCGCGGGTTCAACGCGGGCGTGGACATCAAGGAGATCCAGCGCGCGACCGGGTACGACGCGCTGGTCGGGGCGAACCGGGGCTGCTACGCGGCTTTCGCCGCGGTGTACGACTGCGCGGTGCCGGTGATCGCCGCGGTGCAAGGGTTCTGCCTCGGTGGCGGGATCGGTCTGGTCGGCAACGCCGATGTGGTCATCGCCAGCGAGGACGCGACGTTCGGCCTGCCCGAAGTGGACCGCGGCGCGTTGGGCGCGGCGACCCACCTGGCGCGGCTCGTCCCACAGCACCTGATGCGCACGCTGTACTTCACCGGCCGGTCGGTCGACGCGGCGACGTTGCTCCACTATGGATCGGTGTACGAGGTGGTTCCGCGCGCATCGCTCGACTCGGCCGCTTTGGCACTGGCGAAGGAGATCGCGGCGAAGGACACCCGGGTCATCCGGCGGGCCAAGGAAGCGATCAACGGCATCGACCCGCAGCCGGTGCACCGCAGCTACCGCTTCGAGCAGGGCTTCACCTATGAGCTCAACCTGATCGGCGCGTCCGACCACGCCCGCCAGTCCTTTCTGGACGGCAAGAACTAGAGAGGATCACGGTGCGCGACAAGCGGATGACGGCCGACGAGGTGGTGGCCTGCCTGTCCGACGGCATGACGGTCGGGATCGGCGGCTGGGGCTCGCGACGCAAGCCGATGGCGCTGGTGCGGGCCATCCTGCGGTCGAAGTTGAAGGATCTGACGGTCGTGTCCTACGGCGGGCCGGACGTTGGTCTGCTGTGTGCGTCGGGGCAGGTGCGCAAGGTCGTGTTCGGGTTCGTCTCGCTGGACACGATCGCCTACGACCCGTGGTTCAAGCACGCCAGGGAGAACGCGCGGATCGAGGTCCGCGAACTGGATGAGGGGATGCTCCAGTGTGGCCTGCGGGCCGCCGCGCACCGGTTGCCTTTCCTGCCGATCCGCGCGGGCCTCGGCTCGGATGTGTTGCGACTCGACCCGACGCTGCGCACTGTCCGGTCGCCGTATGACGATGGCGAGGACCTGGTCGCGATGCCCGCGCTGCGGCTCGACGCGGCGTTGGTCCACCTCAACCGGGCGGACCGCCACGGCAACGCCCAGTACCTCGGCCCCGACCCGTACTTCGACGACCTGTTCTGCCTGGCCGCCGAACGCCGCTATGTCTCCTGCGAACAGATCGTCGACACAGCGGAACTGACCGCCACGGCCCCAGTGCAAACGTTGCTGCTCAACCGAATGATGGTCGACGGTGTCGTGGAAACGCCGCGTGGTGCGCATTTCACCAGCTGCGCTCCCGACTATGGCCGCGACGAAGCCTTCCAGCGCTCCTACGCCCGGTCGGCGGCCGACCCGGCGCTGTGGGCTGAGTTCACGAACCGCTACCTGTCCGGCGACGAGGCCGCGTACCAGGCCGAGGTTGGGGTACCCGCATGAGAGCCGACATCTGCGCCGTCGCGTGCGCCGACCTGTTCCGCGGGGACGGCGAGATCCTGGCCAGCCCCATGGGAACCATGCCCACCCTGGGCGCCCGCCTTGCCCGCCTGACCTTCGCCCCCGACCTGCTCATCTCCGACGGCGAAGCCCTGCTGTTCGCCGACACACCGGCGCTGGGAACACCCGGCCAGGTCGAGGGCTGGCTGCCGTACCGGGCGGTGTTCGACGTCCTGGCGTGGGGCCGCAGACACGTCGTCATGGGCGCCAACCAGCTCGACCGGTTCGGCAACCAGAACATCTCCTGCATCGGCGACCACGCCCAACCCCAACGCCAACTACTCGGCGTACGCGGGGCGCCGGGCAACACGGTCAACCACCGAACCAGCTACTGGGTTCCGAAGCACAGCCCACGAGTTTTCGTCGACCAGGTCGACATGGTTTCGGGCGTCGGCTACGACAAGGCGGCGGGCCCTTTTCATGACCTCCACCGGATCGTGACGGACTTGGCCGTACTCGACTTCGACACCCCGACCCGCGCGATGAGGCTCGTGTCGGTACATCCGGGCGTGACGGTCGCAGAGGTGGAAGCAGCGACGGGTTTTGCTTTGTCCGTTGAGGACGCAGTGGAGACCCGGACGCCGACGCCGGAGGAACTGACCCTGCTGCACACCCTCGACCCCAACAACCTGCGCGAGCGCGAGGTCCCCTCCCGCGAGCCCGCGGTCCGGGCGGCGACACACCGATGAGCGCATCCAGCTCGCCAGCCCCGGGACTCGGTCGACAAAGCAAGCCCGAAGTTCTCAATTTTGCGACCGAAACCCGAAAAATCGCAGCCCCCACCCGTCCCGGGGGGACGGCCCTTGTCCAGTTTATCGGGGGTAAGGGCTGGGTGGGCGGTTGTGGATCTTCCTGTGGATAGCCGGAGGTAGGTGTGGACAACTTGATGGAAACGGCGTTCACGAGGTTGGTCGGGGTTCGGTTCCCGGTGGTGCAGACCGGGATGGGGTGGGTCGCGGGGCCTCGGTTGGTCGGGGCCGTCGCGCAAGCGGGTGGGCTTGGGATTCTTGCCTCGGCGACCATGACCTACGACGAGTTGGCCAAGGCGATCGCGGAAACCAAGGGCCGCACGGATAAGCCGTTCGGGGTCAATCTGCGGGCCGACGCGGTGGACGCCCCCGCGCGGGTGGACTTGTTGATCCGTGAAGGGGTCAAGGTCGCCTCCTTCGCGTTGGCGCCCAAGAAGGAGTTCATCAGCAAGCTCAAGGACCACGGCGTCGTCGTGGTCCCCTCCGTCGGTGCCGCGCGGCATGCCGAGAAAGTCGCGGCCTGGGGTGCTGACGCCGTCATCGTGCAAGGCGGGGAGGGCGGTGGGCACACGGGACCGGTGGCCACGACACTTCTTCTCCCGTCCGTTGTGGACAGTGTGGACATCCCGGTGGTGGCCGCCGGTGGGTTCTTCGACGGTCGTGGGCTGATGGCCGCCTTGTCCTACGGCGCGGCCGGGATCGCTATGGGGACGCGGTTTCTCCTCACCCAGGAGAGCACCGTGCCCGACGAGGTGAAGCGCGCCTATCTCGAGCGGGGGCTCGACGGCACGGTCGTCAGCACCCGGGTGGACGGGATGCCGCATCGTGTGTTGCGCACCGAGCTGGTGGACAAGCTGGAGAGGTCCGGCCGAATCCGGGGCCTGGCCGCCGCCGTCCGAAACGCCACGAGGTTCCGCGCGCTGACGAAGCTGAGCTGGTCGGCGATGGTCCGTGAGGGCCTGGCCATGCGCCACGGCAAGGAGTTGAGCTGGTCGCAGGTGATCATGGCCGCGAACACGCCCATGCTGCTCCGCTCAGGCCTGGTCGAGGGCAACACCGACGCGGGTGTGCTGGCCAGCGGTCAGGTCGTCGGCCTGCTCGACGATCTCCCGACCTGCGCGGACCTGATCGACGCGATCATGGCTCAGGCCCAGGAGACCGCCGAGCGGCTGGCGACACTCAGACGAGTTCCTTCTCCATCGCCGCCAGGCTCGTCTCCAGGTGCGTGAGCAACCGCTGCAGATGCGGGACCGTGCGCCTGCACCCGGTCAGGCCGAACTCCAGGCTGCCGTCGTAGCTGGTCACCGTGATGTTGAGTGCCTGCCCCTCGTACGGGATCGACACCGGGTACACGCCCTCCATCCGCGCGCCGTTCCAGTACAGCGGGCGCTTCGGGCCCGGGACGTTCGAGATCAGGAGGTTGAACGCCGGCGGGGTGAGCTTCTGCGCGCCGGGCACCAGGGCCACCGCGAGTGGGGCGAACGGGATGGCGCTGAGCGCGGTGATCTGGAGTTGGCTCATGCCGCTGTAGAACTGCTTGCCGCGCCGCATGGACTCCGAAATGGCGGTGAGGCGGTCCACCGGGTCCTCGACGTCGGTGGCCAGCGTGCAGAGGATCAGCCCGACGGCGTTGCCGCCCGCCTCACCGTCGCTGTCCGAGCGCAGGGAGATCGGGACGGCCGCGACCAGCGGCTTGTCCGGCAGCGCACCCAGTTCGATCATGTACTCGCGCAGCGCGCCGGCGCACATGGCCAGCATGACGTCGTTGACCGTGGCGCCCGCGGCGACGCCGACGGCGCGGATGCGGTCCATCGGCCAGCCCTGCGCGGCGAACCGGCGGGCACCGGTGATCGGGACGTTGAACATCGACTTCGGCGCCTCGAAAGGCAGCGTCGCGGACTGCTCCTGAAACACCTGATTGGCGTAACGCACGACCGCCGGGGCCAGGCTGATCACGTCGCGGACCGCGCCGAACGCGTTGGCGATGCCGCTCAGCGGCGGGCCCTCGCGACCCCGTGGCGGCGCCGCCGCGTCGGTACGCATCCGCGGGGACCACGGCGGACGCATGTCGCGCTCGTCCGGGTCCTCCGACAGCGACTTCTGCAGCAGCCGCAGCGCGGACACGCCGTCGACGAGCGCGTGGTGGACCTTGGTGTACACGGCGAAGCGGTTCTCCGACAGCCCGTCGATCAGGTGCGCCTCCCACAGCGGCCGGTGCCGGTCGAGCAGCGAGCCGTGCAGCCGCGACACCAGCTCCAGCAGCTGGCGGACCTGGCCCGGCGCGGGCAGCGCGGACAGCCGGACGTGGTATTCAAGATCGATGTCATCGTCGTTGGCCCAGGCGAGCGGCCCGACCGTGCCGATCCCGCGCGGCCTGCGCCGGAACAGCGACCGGATGTCGACTTCGGACAGCAGCTCGCGGTGCAGGTTGCCCACGAAGTCCGGCCCGGCGCCCTCCGGACGCTGGAACAGCTGCAGCCCGCCGACGTGCAGGGGATGCTCCCGCGACTCGCCGAGCAGGAACATCGAATCCGTCACGGGCATCATCGCCATCGCGTTCCTCCTGGTACGGGTCGTCCCGAAGGGTCAACGCTGCCACTCGGATGTGGTTACCGCAATCAACCGAGACGTTCGACAATGGTGACGTTGGCCTGACCGCCACCTTCGCACATCGTCTGCAGGCCGAAGCGGCCGCCGGTGCGTTCCAACTCGTGCAGCAGCGTGGTGAACAGCTTGGTCCCGGTCGCGCCGATCGGGTGTCCCAACGCGATCCCGCCGCCGTTGACGTTGACCTTCGCCGGGTCCGCGCCGGTCTCGGAGATCCACGCGAGCGGCACGCTGGCGAACGCCTCGTTCACCTCGAACAGGTCGATATCCGAAATGGACATTCCGGCCTTGTCCAGGGCGAACCGGGTCGCCCGGATGGGGGCGGTGAGCATGTAGACCGGGTCGTCGCCGCGCGCGGACAAATGGTGGATACGCGCGCGCGGGACAAGGCCGTGGTCTTTGACCGCGCGTTCGGACGCGACGAGAACCGCGCTGGCGGCGTCGGAGATCTGGCTGGCCATGGCCGCGGTGGAGATCCCGCCCTCACGCAGCGGCTTGAGCCCGGCCATCTTCTCCAGTGACGTGTCCCGGCGCGGGCCCTCGTCGACCCGCGCGTCGCCGAGCGGGACGAGCTCGCGGTCGAACCGGCCTTCGTCGATGGCGGTCACCGCGCGCTGGTGGCTGGTCAGGGCGAACCGCTCCATTTCCTCGCGCCCGATCGCCCAGCGCTCGGCGATCAGGTCGGCGGAGCGGAACTGGTCGACCTCCTCGGCGCCGTAGCGCGCGGCCCAGCCGGTGGACCCGGACATCGGGGTGGGGAAGCCGAACTGCTGCCCGACGGTCATCGCCGAGCCGATCGGGATCTGGCTCATGCTCTGCACGCCACCCGCGACGACCAGGTCGGCGGTGCCGCTGAGCACGGCCTGCGCGGCGAAGTGCAGGGCCTGCTGACTCGACCCGCACTGCCGGTCGACGGTCACCCCGGGGACCTCGTCGCTGAACCCGGCGGCCAGCCAGGACAGCCGCGCCACGTCGCCTGCCTGCGGGCCGATGGTGTCGACACACCCGAAGACCACGTCGTCGACCGCCGCCGGGTCCATGTCCGTCCGACCCATGAGCGCGCGCAGCACGTGCGCGCCGAGGTCGAGCGGGTGCACGCCGCTGAGCGCTCCGCCGCGCCTGCCGGTGGGCGTGCGCAGGGCGTCGACGATGTAGGCCTCGGCCATGATCACTCCTTCGTCTTGGTGGCGATCCCGTCCAGGAGGATGCCCAGGTACTGCCTGGCGATGTCGTCGTGGGTGAGCGGGCCGCCGGGGCTGTACCAGCGGACGGCGACCCAGACGGTGTCGCGCAGGAAGCGGTAGGCGACCTCGACGTCGAGGTCCGGGCGGAACGCGCCGCGGGCGATGCCGTCGGTGAGGATGGCCGACCACATCTTGCGGAACTCGACGTTGCGTTCCTCGATGTAGCCGAACCGCTCGAACTCGGCCAGGTACCCGGCTTCGTTCTGGTAGATCGCGACCTCGGCGTGCCGCTCGTCGATCGCGGCGAAGGAGGCGGCGACGATGGCCTCCAGGGTCTCGCGCGGGCCGAGACCGCGGGCGAGGATCTCGTCGTAGCGGCCGAAGAGCGCGTCGAGGAAGCCGGTCAGGATCTCGTCCACCATCGACTCTTTCGAGTCGAAGTGGTGGTAGAGGCTGCCGGACAGGATGCCCGCGCGGTCGGCGATGTCGCGGACCGTGGTGGCCCGGAACCCGCGCTCGGCGAACATGTCGGCGGCGAGCGCGAGCAGCTCGGCGCGTCTGCCGGTGCCCTCGGACGGCTTCCGTTCTCGCATGTCTGGGGTGTTCCTTCGCTCAGGGGTGCTGGCTGCTGACCGAGATGACCTCTCCGGTGAGGTAGGAGGCGTAGTCGCCGGCCAGGAACACCATGACATTGGCGACTTCCCACGGCTCGGCGGCCCTGCCGAACGCCTCCCGGCCCGCCAGTTCGGTGAGCAGTTCGTCGCTGGTCACCTTGGCCAGGAAGGGATGCATGGCCAGGCTGGGCGCGACGGCGTTCACCCGGATGCCGTGTTCGGCGACGTCGACGGCGGTGCACCTGGTCAGCGCCATCACCCCAGCCTTGGCCGCCGCATAGTGGGCTTGGCCAAGCTGGGCGCGCCAGCCGATGACCGAGGCGTTGTTGACGATCGACCCGCCGCCGCCTTGGGCGATGAACCGCCGGACCGCCGCGCGGGTGCAGCGGAAGGTGCCGTTGAGGGTGACGTCGAGGACGCGGGACCACTCGTCGTCCGTCATGTCCACAATGGACTTGGTGCCACCCAGGCCTGCGTTGTTGACCAGGACGTCGATGCGGCCGAAGTGCTCCGCGGCGCCGTCGATGAGGGCCTGCACGTGGGTTTCGTCGGTGACGTCGCAGACCAGTGAGTGCACCTTGCCGGGGTGGTCGGCGGCCAGTTTCGCGGCCGTCTCGTTCAGGCGGCGTTCGTGCCAGTCGCTGACGACGACCTTGGCGCCCTCCTCCAGCGCGCGGCGGGCGACCGCGGAGCCGATGCCGGTGCCCGCGGCGGCGGTGACGACGACGACCTTGCCGTCGAGCAGGGCGTGCCCGGCCGGGTACGGCGGAATCTTCATGAGCGGGCCTCTCGCGGCAGGCCGAGGACACGCTCGGCGATGATGTTGCGCTGGATCTCGTCGGAGCCGCCGTAGATCGTGTCGGCCCGGCTGAACAGGAACAGCCGCTGCCACTCGTCGAGGCCGTCCGGGGTGAGCATCGAGGCCGCGCCGATGACGTCCATCGCGAGTTCGCCGAGACCGCGGTGCCAGCGGGACCAGACGAGTTTCGCGACGGAGGCGTCGGTGCCGCGCATGGCGTAGGCGTGCATGACTTCCAGGCCGACGCGGGCCCGGGCGAGCCGTTCCGCGATCGCCGGGTCGTCGGCGGCGCCGTTCCTGGTCGCCAGGGCGACGAGGGCGTCGAGTTCGCGGCGGAAGCCGACCTGCTGGCCGAGGGTGGCGGCGCCGCGCTCGAAGGAGAGGGTGCCCATGGCGACCTTCCAGCCGTCGCCGGGTTCGCCGACGACCAGGTCGGCGGCGGTGCGGGCGCCGTCGAAGAAGACCTCGTTGAACTCGGAAGTGCCGGTGAGCTGGACGATCGGGCGGACCTCGATCCCGGGCTGGTCCATTGGGACGAGCAGGTAGGACAGGCCGTGGTGGCGCCGCGAGCCGGGGTCCGTGCGGACGATCACGAAGCACCAGTCGGCCAGGTGCGCCAGCGAGGTCCACACCTTCTGCCCGGTGATCACCCAGTCGTCGCCGTCGCGGCGGGCCGACGTGCGCACCGACGCCAGGTCGGAGCCCGCGTCCGGCTCGGAGTAGCCCTGGCACCACAGCTCGCGGACGTGCCGGATCCCTGGAAGAAAACGTTTGCGCTGCTCGTCGGTGCCGAACGCGAGCAGGGTCGGGCCGAGCAGTTCCTCGCCGATGTGGCTGACCCTGGCGGGTGCGTCGGCTCGCGCGTACTCCTCGTGGAAGGCGATCCGGTCGGCGAGGCTCGCGGCGCGGCCGCCGTGCTCGACCGGCCAGCCAAGGCAGGTCCAGCCCGCGGCGGCGAGGTGGCGATCCCAGGCGAGGCGCTCGTCGAACGCCTCGTGCTCACGACCCGGTCCGCCGAGTCCGCGCAGGTGGCGGTACTCGCCGGAGAGGTTGTCGGCCAGCCACTCCCGCGCCGATGCCCGAAAATCGTCCACGCGCACCTCCGCTCTTGCTCCCGTCGGTACAGTAGCCTACCAAGCACTTGCTTTGGAGGAGGTTCGGTGACGACCACCACCCCGGCGGCGTTGCGCGCGGCGGCCGAGCGGTTCGGCGACGGCGAGGCGGTCGCGGACGGCTCGGTGCGGCTGAGCTGGCACGACCTGCTCACCGCCGCCGAGACGGTGGCCCGGGCCTTGATCGCGGAGGGCCTTGCGCCTGAGGACCGGGTGGCGTTGTGCGCACCGAACACCCATCACTGGGTGGCCGCGGTGTTGGGCGCGCAGTACGCGGGATGCGTGGCGGTGCCGGTGAACACACGGTTCACGGAGCCGGAGATGGCCGAAATCCTGACCCGCAGCAGGGCGCGGGCACTGTTCGTCGTGGGCACATTCCTTGGGGTGGACCGACTTGCCAGGTTGCAGGGCTTTCTTGACGGGGTGACCGTCATCCGGATTCCCGGCGAGGGCGACCGGCCGTCGCCGGACGTGATCGAGTGGGACGCGCTGGGTGCGGTCGCGGAACGGGTGCCGGTCGAGGTGGCGCGGGCGCGGGCCGACGCGGTCACCCCGGACCAGGTCTCCGACATCCTGTTCACCTCGGGCACCACCGGGCGCAGCAAAGGGGCGATGACCGCGCACCGGCAGGCGCTCGGGGTGGCCGCCGCGTGGGTGGAGTGCGGCGAGGTGACCTCGGCCGACCGGTACCTGATCGTCAACCCGTTCTTCCACAGCTTCGGCTACAAGGCGGGCATCCTGGCCGCGCTGCTCAGCGGGGCGACGATGGTGCCGCAGGCCGTGTTCGACCTCGATCGGACGCTGGAGCTGGTCGAGCGCGAGCGGATCACCGTGCTTCCCGGTCCGCCGACGATCTACCAGACGATGCTCGACCGGCCAGGCAAGCGGCCGTCGACGCTGCGGCTGGCGGTGACCGGGGCCGCGCCCGTGCCGGTCGTGCTGGTGGAGCGGATGCGCTCGGAGTTGAGCTTCCAGACCGTGTTGACCGCCTACGGGCTGACCGAGGCGGTCGTGGTGACGATGTGCCGTCCCGGTGACGCGCCGGAGACCGTGTCCCGTACCTCCGGCCGGGCGGTCGCCGGGTTTGAGGTGCGGATCGCCGGGGACACAAGGGAAATCCTGGTGCGTGGGCCCAATGTCATGCTCGGTTACCTTGACGATCCCGAGGCCACCGCGCAGGCCGTCGACGGCGACGGCTGGCTGCACACCGGGGATGTGGGCGTGCTTGACGCGGACGGGTACCTGACGATCACCGACCGGCTCAAGGACATGTACGTGTGCGGCGGGTTCAACGTGTATCCGGCGGAGGTCGAGCAGGTGCTCGCCCGGCTGCCGGGGGTCTCGGAGTGCGCGGTGGTCGGGGTGCCGCATGAGCGGCTCGGCGAGGTCGGCCGGGCGCACATCATCCTGGCCCCGGGCACCTCATTGTCCACTGAGGACGTTCTGGCGCACTGCGCGGAACGGCTTGCCAACTACAAGATTCCCCGCTCGGTCGAGTTCCGGACGGAGCTGCCGCGCAACGCCACCGGGAAGATTCTCAAGAGAATGCTGAGGGACGGATGAGCGAGGTCCTCTACGAGCGTCGTGGCGCCACGGCCGTGGTCACGATGAACCGCCCGGAGTTCCGCAATGCGCAGAACTCCGCGATGACCTACGCGCTGGACACGGCGTTCGGCCGGGCGGTGGATGACCCCGAGGTCAAGGTGATCGTGCTGGCCGGTGCGGGCAAGCATTTCTCCGCCGGGCACGACATCGGCACGCCGGGCCGGGACGTGGACGTCTCGTTCGAGCGCAAGGCGGTGCTGTGGTGGGACCATGTCGGGCGCGAGGGCGGTGACCAGCGGTTCGCCCGGGAGAGCGAGGTCTACCTCGGGATGTGCAGGCGGTGGCGGGAGATCCCGAAGCCGGTGATCGCGATGGTGCAGGGCGCATGCGTCGCGGGCGGGCTGATGCTGGCCTGGGTGTGCGACCTGATCGTCTGCTCGGACGACGCGTTCTTCTCGGATCCGGTGGTGCGCATGGGGATTCCCGGGGTCGAGTACTTCGCGCACCCGTGGGTGCTGGGTCCGCGCGCGGCGAAGGAGTTCCTGTTCACCGGCGACCGCTTCGACGCGGCTTGGGCGCTGCGGCACGGGATGGTGAACCGGGTGGTGTCCCGGGAGTCGCTTGAGTCCGAAGTGGAGGCACTCGCGGCGCGGATCGCGGAGATGCCGCAGTTCGGGTTGGCGTTGACGAAGAAGGCCGTCAACCAGGCGGAGGACCAGATGGGGATGCGGGCGGGCATGGACTCGGTGTTCGGCCTGCACCACTTCGCGCACGCGCACAACGCTGAGGTGTCGAAGGATTCCCTTGGCGGCTTCGACGCCCGCTCGATGAAGCAGGCCGCTGATGGATCTTGACCTGTCACCCGCCGTGACTGCCTTCCGCGACGAGGTCCGCGCGTGGCTGGCGGCTCACGTGCCCGAGGGTCTGCCGTCGATGGACACCGCCTCTGGCTTCGCCGCGCATCGGGAGTGGGAGCGGACCCTGGCCGACGCGCGGCTGGCGGTGGTGTCGTGGCCCGCCGAGTACACCGGGCGGGACGCGTCATTGCTGGAGTGGGTCCTGTTCGAGGAGGAGTACTACGCGGCGGGGGCGCCGGGGCGGGTCAGCCAGAACGGGATCTTTCTGTTGGCGCCCACCCTGTTCGCCCATGGGACCCAGGAGCAGCGGGACCGGTTGCTGCCCCGGATGGCGCGGGCTGACGACGTGTGGGCTCAGGCGTGGTCCGAGCCGGAGGCGGGCAGCGATCTGGCCGCGCTGCGCAGCCGGGCGGTGCGCACGGACGGCGGGTGGCTGTTGTCGGGTCAGAAGACGTGGAGTTCGCGGGCGTCGTTCGCCGACCGGGGCTTCGGTCTGTTCCGCACCAACCCGGAGGCGGCGCGGCACAAGGGGTTGACGTACTTCCTGTTCGACCTGCGGGCCGAAGGGGTGACCGTCCGCCCGATCGACCAGCTCGACGGCGAACCCGGCTTCGCGGAGATCTTCCTCGACAACGTCTTCGTCCCGGACTGCGACGTTTTGGGCGCGGTCGACGACGGCTGGCGGGTCGCGATGAGCACGGCCAGCAACGAACGCGGACTGTCTTTGCGCAGCCCAGGACGCTTCCTCGCGGCCGCGGACCGGTTGGTCGACCTGTGGGTTTCCCGGGGCGACCTGTCTTCCCGCGACCGGGTGGTCGACGCGTGGATCGGGGCGCAGGCCTACCGGCTGCACACCTTCGGCACCGTGAGCAGGTTGGCCGAGGGCGGTGAACTGGGGGCGGAATCGAGTGTCACCAAGCTGTTCTGGTCGGAACTGGATGTCGCGCTGCACGAGACCGCGCTCGACCTGCTTGGGGCTGACGGCGAGTTGGCGGGGCCTTGGCAGGACGGTTACCTGTTCTCGCTGGCGGGCCCGATCTATGCGGGCACCAATGAGATCCAGCGCAACGTCGTGGCTGAGCGCTTGCTGGGGCTGCCGCGATGAAGTTCACCCTGTCCGCGGAACAGCGCCAGTTCGCCGCGTCCCTCGACGATTTCCTGTCCGCCGCCGCAGTTCCTTCCGCGGCTAGGGCATGGGCCGCGGGTGACCACGCTCCCGGCCTCGCGATTTGGCGGGAACTCGCCGACCTGGGTGTCATGGCCCTCGCCGTCCCCGCACGCTTCGGCGGCCTTGACGCGACCACGGTCGACCTGGTGGTCGCCTTCGAACAACTCGGCAGGCACGCCGTTCCCGGCCCCTTGGTGGAATCCGTCGCGGTCGCACCATCCCTGGCCGACGTGTCCCTGCTCCCGGACTTGGCCTGCGGCAAGGTGATCGCCACCGTAGTCCTCCCACCCCACGTCCCCCACGCCCTGGACGCCGACATAGCCGACGTCATCCTCACCCCACCTTTGTCCACAGCAGGGCTGCCTTATCCACAGCCCACCCCAACCCCCTCCCCTCCACCCCCCACCCCCGATAGACTGGCCAAGGGCCGTCCCCCCTGGGAAGGGCGGGGGCTGCTCGGAGGTCGGCTTGGCGATTTCGACGGCGGTGGGGGCCGGCTGGGCGACTTCGACGGCGGTGGGGGCCGGCTGGGCGACTTCGACGGCGGTGGGGGGCGGGTTGTGTCCTCTGTGGACGGGGCTCGGCGGCTGTTTCGGGTTGACGCGCCCGTAGTAGAGCATCCCGCGTTTGAGGTTGGGGTGTTGGCTGTGTCGGCGCAGTTGGTTGGGTTGGGGCAGGGGCTGCTGGAGCGGGCGGTCGATTATGCCAAGGCGCGCACGCAGTTCGGTGGTCCCATTGGGCGGTTTCAGGCTGTGAAGCACCAGCTTGCCGATGTTCTCGTGGGGCTCGAACTGGCGCGGCCCTTGGTGTTCGGTGCGGCGGTGACGATGAGTCCGCGTGATGTGTCGGCGGCGAAGGTGGCTGCGGGGGAAGCAGCGGATCGGGCGGCGCGGGTGGCGTTGCAGGTGCATGGGGCGGTGGGTTACACGCGGGAGTGTGATCTTGGGTTGTGGCTTACTAAGGTTCGTGCGCTGCGATCGGCGTGGGGTGCGGCGTCTGTGCATCGGGCGCGGGTGTTGGAGTCGCTCGTTGCTCGATGACGTTCTTGCTGCGCGGGTTCTTGCTGCGCGGGTTCTTGCTGCGCGGGTTCTTGCTGCGCGGGTGCGCGGGTGCACGGGTGCACGGGGTGCGGGTGCGCGGGGTGCGGGTGCGCGGGGTGCGGGTGCGCGGGGTGCGGGTGCGCGGGGTGCGCGGGTTCCTGTGGGTGGGTGCCTGTTTGGGTGGTTCGCCTTGATTCGGGGACCCCTCGAAATGGGGCTGTGCGGGTCAAAAGGCGGGGCACGTAAAGCCCACCCGCACCGCGAGTTTAGCCCCATTTCCCCCGAATCAAGGCGAACCACCCAAACAGGCCGTTGGGCTTGGCCCGTTGCGTTCGCGGGGTTGTGGGGTTGCGGGTCGCGAGGTTGTGGGTCGCAGGGTTGCGGGTCGCGGGGTGGCGGGGTTGCGGGTTGTGAGGTCGCGGGGTTGCGGGCACCGCGGTTGTGGCACCGCCGACGCCCAGCGCGACTAGCGGGTTATCGCGAGTCGGAGTCGATGAGGTGTTTGCCGCCGACCAGGATGACCTTCACGGTCCGCTTCTTCATTTCCTCGCCCGCGGCGGTGCTCGTGGTGACGTCGACCGGCACGTTCACTGAGCCGTCCGAGTTGGCGGTCACGCCTCGGGCGTTGCGGGAGCTGACGTACTTGAACTGGCCCCAGTACTCGTCGAATGCCGCTCGGTCGGCGAAGGCCGCCTTGCCGTTGGGGCCGAGCATGTTCCAGCGGTCGTCGAGGGACGCCTTGCCGTAGTAGGCGATGACCAGCTCGCCCGCGGCCGGATAGCTGGTGACCTTCTCCGCACCCGTCACCGCCGTCGACGGTGTGGTGCTGGGCCGATCCGACGATGAGGACGACGGGGGTGACGCGTCGGCGGTGTCGCCCTTCGCGGCGTTCATCGCGATGAACGCGATGGTGCCGCCGATCAGCAGCAGCACACCCACGACCGCCGCGATCAGCTTGGTGCGCACCGGGTCGGGCTGCCTGCGGGCGGGCGCGGGCCGCTTGGGCTCGGGGACGTAAGCGGTCGCGGGCGGCTCGTGGCGGACCGGGCGGGTGTCGTGGTCGGCCTGCCGGGTCGGGCGCCAGTCGTCCTGTTCGGTTGGCCGAGCTGGGCGCCAGTCGTCCTGCTCTGTGGGGCGGGACGAGCGCCAGTCGTGCTGTTCGGCGGGGCGAGCGGGCAGTGGGGCCTGCGGGCGCATCACCGGGCGCACCGGTCTGGTCTGCGGTTCCGCCGCCATCGCCAGCTGCGCCAGCTGGTCGGTCGGCGTCGACAAGGTGGCCGCCGCCTCCGCCATCGTCGGGCGGTTCTCGGGTTCGGTGCGCAGCAACGACATCAGCGTCGACGTGAGCGGCCCGGCGTTCTGTGGGCGGTCGATGCGGCCCGAGGCCACCGCGTGCAGCAAGGCCAGCGGGTTGGGGTTCAAACCGAACGGCGGCGTGCCCTCGACCGCGTGGTACAGCGTGGCGCCGAGGGAGAAGACGTCGGAAGCGTGGCCCGGGTCCTTGCCGCGCGCGATCTCCGGCGCCAGGTAGGCGGGGGTGCCCGCGAGCATTCCGGTCTCGGTGATCGTGCCGTCGCCGAGCGCGCGGGAGATGCCGAAGTCGGTGATCTTCACCGTGCCCTCGCCGGCGAGCAAGATGTTGCCGGGCTTGACATCGCGGTGGACGATCCCGGCCGCGTGCGCGGCGGCGAGGGCCGCGGCGACCTGGTGGCCGATGGAGGCCACCTGCTCCGGCGGGAGCGTGCCGCGCTCGGCCAGGACCGCGGAGAGGCTCTGGGACTCCAGGTACTCCATCACCAGGCACGGGTCGCCGTCGTGTTCGGCGACGTCCAGCATGGCGATGGCGTTGCGGTGCTGCAGCCGCGCGGCGATCCGCGCCTCGCGCATGGCGCGCCTGCGCGCCTCATCGGTCTGGGCGGCGCTCAGGCCCGGCCGGACGTGCAGGTGCTTGATCGCGATGACCCGCCCCAGCCGTTCGTCCTTGGCACGCCACACGACTCCCATGGCTCCGCTGCCGATGGTCTCCAGCAGCCGGTAGCGATCGGCGACAAGCTGACCCTCTTCGATGACCCGGCACTCCTTGGATTCGACGTTGACATGTGACAGTAGCGAACCCGGTCGGACCAACCGCATTGGTCCGGGTAGTCAACCAAGCGATTGTTTGGTTGAATTGGGCCGTGACTCAAGAGCGGATCGCGCTGCGTGACACCGTGCGATTGCTGCTGTCCCGCACCTCGGACGTCCGTACGGCGATGGAGTCCGATCTCGGGTATGACCCAGCCCTCTGGAAACGCCTGTGCTCGGACATCGGCGTCGCCGCGCTGGCCATCCCCGAGCGCTTCGGCGGGCTCGGCGCGGGCATCGCGGAAACCGCCGTGGTCCTGGGTGAACTCGGCCGAACGCTGACACCCGCGCCACTGCTGGGAACCACTCTCGCCACGCACGCGCTGCTGGCCTCCGGCGACGACGACGCATGCGCCCGGCTGCTGCCGGAAGTCGCCACCGGCCGGATCGTGACGCTGGTGTGGTCCGACGCACAGGGAACCTGGCGTGACCCACCCTGCGTAGCGAAGGGACAGTGGGTAACCGGGCAGGCGCATTATGTGCTGGATGGTGACATTGCTGACACGGTATTGGTTTTCGCCTTGGCAGGCCCCGAAATCGGCCTGTTCGAGGTGACGGCGGACGCTCCCGGCTTGGTCAGGACGAGCACCCCCACCCTCGATCCGACACGCAGGCTGACGACTGTCACCGTCGACTCCCCTGCCGTGCGGTTGGGCGGCGACCTGACCTCGGCGCTGCCCCGAATCCGCGACCTCGCTTGCGTCGCGTTGAGCGCGGAACAGGCGGGCGCGGCGGCACACTGTCTCAATGAGACGGTCAGGTACAGCAAGGAGCGGGTCCAGTTCGGCAGGCCGATCGGTTCGTTCCAGGCGTTGAAACATCGTATGGCGGACCTGCACGTGCTCGTGGAGACCGCGCGGGCCACCGCTGAAGCCGCCGCAGAGGCGGATGTGAGTGCACTGCCGGTGCTCGCGGCCGCAGCCAGAATTCATTGCACGGAGGCGTTCCAAACGGTCGCGGCGGAGATGATCCAGTTGCACGGCGGCATCGCCATCACCTGGGAGCACGACGCCCACCTGTACTTCAAACGCGCCCACGGCACTTCGCGGCTATTCGGTCCGGTCAGCGACCATCTCGCCGCGTTTACATCCAGTCGTCATGGCGGGACCAGGTGATCAGGTTTTCCAGGATGCCGGGCGTGGCTTCGGAAGTTTCCGTTGCCGCATAACGCCCGCGGTAGAACAACAAAGGCCGCTCGTCGCGAGGTTCGCTCAGGGTGGTGACGCGGCCGACCACGACGTAATGGTCGCCCGCGTCATGCACGGCCTCGATGGCGCAATCGATCCACACCAGCACGCCGTCCAGCGCGGGCGCCCCGGAGGGTGCCGGATGCCATGGCACGCCCGCGAACTTGTCGGCGCCCTTGGTGCCGAACACGGTGCTGACGTCGCGCTGGTCGTGGGTGAGGACGTTGACGCAGAAGTGGCCCGCCCGTTCGATGGCGGGCCAGGCGCGGGACTGCTTGCCCGGGCAGAACAACACCAGCGGCGGGTCCAGCGACAGCGCCGCGAACGACTGGCAGGCGAAGCCGACCGGCTCACCGCCGTCCATCGCGGCCACCACCGTGACCCCGGTGCAGAAGTGCCCGAGCGCCGCGCGGAACGTGCGGGAGTCGACGGTGGTGGCCACGGTCATCGCATGCCCACGCCGAAGTCATGGCCCCACAAGGAAACCGCGGTGCTCTCGCGGGCGATCCAGTCCTCGTCGTCGACCTGCCTGCCCTCACAACCGAACTCGACGTCGAACCCGCCTGGTGTCTTCATGTAGAACGACAGCATCAGGTCGTTGACGTGCCTGCCGAGCGTCGCCGACATGGGCACCTTGCGCCGCTGCGCGCGGTCCAGGCACAAACCGACGTCGTCGGAATTCTCCACCTCGACCATCAGGTGCACGATCCCGCTCGGGGTCGGCATCGGCAGGAACGCGAGACTGTGGTGGCGCGGGTTGCACCCGAAGAACCGCAGCCAGGCGGGCGGCCCATCGGCCGGGCGACCGACGAGCTGCGGGGGCAACCGCATAGAGTCGCGCAGGCGGAAACCGAGCACGTCGCGGTAGAACCGCAGGGCTGCCTCGTCATCCTTTGTGGACAAAACCACGTGCCCAAGCCCCTGTTCGCCGGTGACGAACCGGTGGCCATACGGGCTGACCACTCGCCGGTGCTCCAAAGCCGCGCCGTGGAACACTTCCAGGGTGTTGCCGGACGGGTCGTCGAACCGGATCAGCTCCGCCACCCGACGATCAGCGAGTTCCTCGGCCGTGCCCTCCTTGAACGCCACCTCGGCGGCGGACAGGTTCGCCCGCACCTCGTCCAGGTCGGCCGCGTTCGCCGCCTCCCAGCCGGACGCCGAGAGCCGGTCGGCCGCACCGGGGACGATCACCAGTCGGGCCGGGAAGTCATCCATCCGCAGGTAAAGCGCTTCCGGGTCACTTCCCTTGCCTTCGACCATCCCCAGGACCTTGAGCCCGTACTCGCGCCACGCGGGCATGTCGGTGGCCTCGATGCGCAGGTACGCCAGGGACCGGATGCCCATCACTTGCTCCCATCGGTAAGGAAGTCCAGCACCAGCCGGTTGAACTCGGCGAACTTCTCCAACTGCGCCCAGTGTCCACACCGGCCGAACACATGCAGTTGCGCGCGCGAGATGAGCTTCAAGGCGACCAGCGCGCCGTCGAGCGGGTTGACCCGGTCCTCGCGCCCCCACACCAGCAGCACCCGCTGCCGCAGCCGGTGCGCCTCGCGCCAGAGCATGCCTTCCTCGAAGGTGTCGGGCCGCATGAAGGACGCGCCCATGGATGCCATGGCGCGCAGCGAGTCCGGGTCCGCGGCGGCTTCGAACCGTTCGGCCACCAGCTCATCGGTGACGAGCGAGCGGTCGAACACCAGGGTCCGCAGGAACTCCGCCAGCTTCTCCTTGGACGGTCCGGGTGGCGCGCCGAACCGGGCGAGCTTCTGCACGCCCTCGGTCGGGTCCGGTGAGAACACGTTGAGGCTCAACCCACCGGGCGCCATCAGCACGAGCCTGCCTGCGCGATCCGGGTGTCGCAGCGCGAACCGCACTGCGGTTCCGCCGCCGAGGGAGTTGCCCACCAGGTCGGCCTTCTCGACGCCGAGCGCGTCCAGTGTGGACAGCAGCGCGTCGGCGCTGAAGGTGAAGTACTGGCCTTTCACCTCGGGCCGGTCGGACTTCCCGTAGCCGGGCTGGTCGATGAGGATGGTCCGGAACCGCTCGGCGAACACCGGGAAGTTCGGGCCGAAGTTGCTCCAGCCGGACGCGCCCGGCCCGCCGCCGTGCAACAGCACCACTGGCGCACCGGAGCCCGATTCCTGGTAGTGCACCCGGTATCCGCCCGCGTCAACGAAGCCAGAGGAAATATCCACAGTGGACGTCATCAGACCCACGCGTCCCGCACCGGCAGACCGAGCTCGGACTGCCCGTACATGGCCAGGGCCTTCTCCGGGTCGTTGATGGCGTGGACCCGGCCCGCGTGCGCGTCGCGCCAGAAGCGCTGGATGGGGGTGCCCGCCTTCAGTGCGCGCCCGCCCGCGCTCTCGAACAGCCGGTCCACCGCGCCGATCGCGGCGCCGGTGGCGTTGACCTGGTCGCGGCGCACCCGCATCCGCAGCGTCATCGGGATCTTCTCCCCCGCCTCGGCGTAGGCGAGTTCCTCGTTGATATCGCGCTCGATCGCGCTGATGGCGCCGTCGATGCGGCTCGCGGCGTCGGCGATGCGCAGCTGAGTGAAGGAGTCGTCGGCCGCCTTGCCACCGGTGGACGCGCGGACCCGCTCCCGGGTGTAGCCGATGTACGCGTCGTAGGCGCCCATGGCCATGCCGATGACCGGCACGGAGATGGAGCACGAGAAGACCGAGGCGAACGGCAGCTTGTAGATGGCCGCTGTGTTGACCGCGTGCCCAGGGCAGACGCACTTGCCGGTGGCCATGAAACTCAGGGTGCGGTGCTCGGGGACGAACACGTCCTCGACGATGATGTCGTTGCTTCCGGTGCCGCGCAGGCCGATGGTGTCCCACACGTCATCGATGGCGTAGTCCGCGCGCGGCAGCAGGAACGTGCGGAAGTCGACCGGGGTGCCGTCCTCGCCGAGGACCAGCCCGCCGAGGAACACCCAGCCCGCGTGGTCGCAGCCGGAGGAGAAGCTCCACCGGCCGCTGAACTGGAACCCGCCGTCGACGGGCTTGGCCCGCCCCATCGGCGCGTACGACGAGGACACCAGGGTGTCGGTGTCCTCGCCCCACACCTCCTGCTGCGCCCGGTCGTCGAACAGGGCCAGCTGCCAGGGGTGCACGCCCAACACCGACGCCACCCAGCCGGTCGAGCCGCAGGCGCCCGCAATCATCCGCACCGCCTGGTAGAACGTGTTCGGCGACGCCTCGTGGCCGTCGAAGCGGGCGGGTTGAAGCAGCTTGAAGAAGCCCGCCTCGCGCAGCGCCTTGATCGACTCCACCGGGATTCGCCTGGCGTCTTCGGTCTCCTGGGCCCGCTCACGCAGGCCGGGAAGCAGGTCGCCCACCGCGGCTAGGACGTCGTCACTCATCGACCGCACCCCAAACTGAAACGTGTTCTGCTGATACCAGTCAGACTAGAACACGTTCTCGTTTGTGTCGACAGGTCGCCGGTCAGACCGGCGACCCACCGCCCCTGGCCCGGTCCCAGTGGCCGCCATGAACCCAGGTCAACAGCCGGGTCCAGGTATCAGCACGCAGCGACAGCGTTCGACTCGCGTTGTCGCGCAGGGACGATCCAGTCCCGCGGACAGCGACCAGGACGCAGTTGCCGGTCGTGCAGAAGCTGCTTCTGCGATAGACGACAGCCATGATGACGACTCCTCGCTCGGTGAACGTGCCGAACGGGGTCGCGCCAAAGGAACCTGTCACTGAGGGTGACACGACCCTCGAACAATCAGGTTAGCGTTCGATAACTAGCGCGGGCTATCGACCAACCGGGGCATCGCAGTGGGGCCGTTTGTCACTGCGGGATAGTCGAATTCGCCGTGTTTCACGCCTTGGGTGAACGCGATCCACTCATCCGGGGTGAACACGTGCGGCGGCAGCGACTCGTCTTTGGAGTCACGCAGCGAGACATCACCGTTGTCCAGGACGGCGACCTCGACGCAGGCGCCAGTAGAGCAGAAGCTGCTCTTCCGATAGATGATCATTGAGCTGGTTGGTCCTTGCTCGTGTAGGTGCCGATCATTGAGCTGATCTTCGCCCGGCTTTCCTCCACGCTGAGGCACTTGCGACCGAGGTCGTCGAAGAGCCGCGCGTAGCGGAGGACGTCGGATTCCTGCTCCAGCCACCGATCGCCCGCGCCGAGCTCGATGTGGACCGAGTTGCGGTCGTACTCGCTCTCGAACGTGAAAACGACGAAGGTGCACTGGTTTCCCAGGTCGGGCCCGGCGGAGAAGGGGTAGATCCGCAGGGTCACGTCCTGGCGTTCGCTCGCCTCGAGGAGGGCACGCAGCTGACCGTCCATGACCTCGGGGCCGCCGACCATCCGGTGCAGCGTCGCCTCGTCCATGATCGCGCTGACGCGCGGTTTGTCCTCGCGTTCGGCGAACGAAGCCTGCCTGCCGAGCCGCAGGTCGACCCGCTTCTGCAGGGCCTGCTCGGTGTCGCGCGGGTAGAGCGCCCGGAACAGCTCGCGCGCGTACTCGGCGGTCTGGAACACGCCGGGGATGACCGACTGGACGCAGTAGCGCAGATTGGTCGCCTCGGACTCCAGCGCGATGAAGGTGTCCATGTTGGTGGACACGATCTCGGAGAGGTCCTGCCACCACGCCTGCCTGCGCCCGTCGCCCGCGAGCCGGACCAGCCGGTCGATCAGCTTCTGGTCGTCGACCTCGTAGAGGGCGAGCAGATCGCGGACGTCGCGCTGCTTGGGGATGCCGCGGCCGGTTTCGAGCCTGCTGACCTTGGAGACGCTGCACTCGAGTTTCTCGGCGGCGTCCTCGAGGTGCATCCCGGCGGCTTCCCGGAGCTCGCGCAGGAGCTGTCCGAGTCGCCGTCTGGGGATCAGTGGCCCCTGGGACGGCATCGCCCCTCCTCGAACGTCTTGCGGTCACCGTGCAATTGCGGGACGCGTTTGCCTCGGCCGATGCCGCGTGACGGTACACCAGGATCCTCGGAGATCCGCACGTCGTGCTGCACCGATCGGGTGGATTTGACCTGATTGTGTCATGCAATTGCATGAGGGCATTGCTTCGTTCCCTCTCATAACGCAACCTGAGAGTGGACACGCGTCACATCCAAGCCGGGAATCGGGTCCCGGCCGGTGGAGGGGAGGACGCGCGATGACCACCAGAAGGATCACCACTCTCGCGCTCGCCGCCGCGCTCATGGCCGGATGCACAGGCCCCGAGGCGGGCGAAGCGGGAACGACGCTGCTGATCGCGATGACCGCCGTGGCCAACGAGCCCCGGCCCGCGCTCACCACCCTGGCCCGCCAGGAGCTCTCCGCGGCCATCAACAGCGACCGCGCCGCGCTGCGGATCGTGCTCAGCGGGACCGAGCGGCCCGTGGTCGTGGACGAGCGCGACCTGCGGCTGCGGCGCGGCACCCAGATCGAACACGACCCGGGCAGACGGGCCGACCTCGCGGGGCGCGAACTGGACCGGGTCGCTGGCGTGCTTTCCAACGGTGCCAGCAACTCCGCGCACCTGGACCTGCTCACCCTGCTCGACCACATCGCCCGCACGCCCGGCCGGGTCACCGCCGTGGTGATCTCGTCCGGCCTGCAGACCACCGGACCGCTCGCGGTGGACCGGCTCGACTGGGACCACGTCGGCGCCGACTCGGTGACCGATCAGGCCCGGTCCTTGGGCCTGGTCCCGGATCTGCGAGGCAAGCGGGTGGTGTTCGCCGGGCTCGGGGAAGTCGCCCGCCCGCAGGACACGCTGTCCCCGCCGCTGCGCAGTCGGTTGGTCGACATGTGGTTGAAGCTCTGCCGCGCAGGCGGCGGGGAGTGCGTCAGCGACAGCGATCCGGCCGTCGGTGGGCCGCCGCTGTCGACGACGCCGGTGCCGACGGTTCCGGTGCCGCAGCCGCCGCCGATCCCGGCTGAGCCGAAGGCGGTCAACCTGCCCAGCGACATCCTGTTCGGCCCGGACTCGGCGGTGCTGCTGCCCACCGCGGAGCCACTGCTGGCCCGGCTCGCGGCGGCGACACCGCCGGGGGCGCGGGTGAGTCTCGTGGGGCACACCGCGTCGGTCGGGCCCGCGGAGTCGGCCCGGGAGTTGAGCAGGCAGCGGGCGGCGGCGGTGCGCGACGGGCTGGTTCGGCTCGGCGTGCCCACGGCGGCGATCACGGTCGACGGGGTCGGCTACGACCAGCCGCTGGTCGCCGACCGGGACGCGGCGGGAGCGCTGATTCCCGCCGCGGCGCAACAGAACCGGACTGTCACGGTCAGTCTGCGGTGAAAGGAGTACGCCATGACACGACGAATCCGCCACCTGCCACTGTCGATGTGGCTGCGGCACCCGGTGCGCTCGGGTGCGGTCGCGTTCCTGGCCCGTCGGGGGGCGCAAGACCACGCCGAGATCGAACACGAAGCCAACGGGCAGGCCGCCGCGAGCCGGGTGGTCGGCAGGCGCGGCAGGCGAATCGGCAGGCTGTGCGAGCGTTCGATGACCGCCGCGATCCGCGCGACCTGGCACCTGGAGAACGCGCTGATCGCCGATGACCGCCCGCATATCCTCGGTGGCAGGCGATCCGCACGGCACGCCAACGCGGAGAAGGGCTGGTCGGCGACCGGCCGGACCGCGCGGCGCGATCTCGTGTCGACCCTGCGGACGATCCAGCGTGATCAGGACGCGGGGGTCACCGTGCACCAGCATTCGCGCAGTTCAGTGGTGACGGTGTTCGCCTACGTGCTCTTAGCCGTCGACGCGGTGGCGCTGTTCGCGGTGTTCAGCCTGCTGCTCAACATCGACTGGGCCGCGCCCGCCACCGCGCCGCTGGTCACCGCCGCCGCGTTCTCCGTGTTCGGCGCCGGGGTGCAGGCGAAACTGGCGGTGGAGCTGGGGAAGCGGATCTGGTCCTGGCGGGTGGCGAGCGCGCACCGGGCGCCTGACGGGCTCGATCCGCATGACCCGGCGGAGGAGTTTCCGCCGCGGGGGTTCGTGGTCGCCGTGTCGGCGACGGTGTTGGGGCTGGTCAGTGTGTTCGCGGCGTTGTCCATCCTGTTGCGGGTGCGGCATGAGGGCGAGCTTGTCGGGCAGGTCGGAGTCGCCACGGTGGTCGGGCTGGTTCTGGCTGGGTGTGCGATCGCGGCGCCGTGGATTCTGGTGCAGCAGGAGGCTTTTGACGGCTCTCCACTCACCCGGCGGGCAGGCGCGTTGACCCGGGTTGTTCAGGCCGCCGACGAGTCTCGGTTCCGGGCGCTTCGGCTTGGGGATCGGGACATCGCCAAGGCGCGGCGGCTCGACGCCCGGGCCCGCAGGAACTACGGACGGGTGGAACTAAGGGTCGGCCAGTGCTATGCCCGCAGGCATCGGGCGATTCTGCTGGCCCGGGAGCTGGGTTCGGTGGAGATTCCCAGCCCCCGGCCGGACAGCACGCCGCCACGGGCCGCCTTGCCGATCCGCGTGCCGGTCGACCTCGGCTACCTGACGACCGCGTTGGACCAGTCGGACACTGCGATCGAGGAAGCTCGGGCTGCCCGGGCAGCGCTCACCGCGCGGCTGTCGCCGCCTGCCGAGCGGTTCGATCCCGAGCTGTACATGTCATGAGGCTTCCCGCCGAAGCTCCAGGGCTATGTCGATGAGTTGGTCCTCCTGCCCACCGACCAGCTTGCGTTCTCCGGCGCGCACCAAGATCTGCGCGCCGGAGACGCCGTAGCGCTCCGCTTGGCGGTAGGCGTGGCGCAGGAAGCTGGAGTAGACACCCGCGTAGCCCATCATCAGGGCCATCCGGTCGAGCAGGCACTCCTGGGGCATGGCTGGGCGCACGACGTCCTCGGCGGCGTCGACTATCGCGAAGAAGTCGACGTCGGTGCGGATGCCGAGTTTGTCGCACACCCCGACGAACGCCTCCACCGGCGTGTTTCCCGCTCCCGCACCGAATCGGCGGGTGCTGCCGTCGATCTGGACCGCACCGGCACGGGCGGCGGCGATGGAATTCGCGACGCCCAGGCCGAGGTTTTCGTGGCCGTGGAAGCCGACCTGCGCGTCGGTGCCAAGTTCTGTGACGAGCGCGGCCACCCTGTCCGCGACCTGTTCGAGCACCAGGGCGCCCGCCGAGTCGACGACGTAGACGCACTGGCAGCCCGCGTCGGCCATGATCCTTGCCTGCTTTGCCAATGCTTCCGGCGGTTGCGAGTGGGCCATCATCAGGAAGCCCACGGTCTCCAGTCCCCGCTCACGCGCCAAACCGAAGTGCTGCACCGAGATGTCCGCCTCCGTGCAGTGGGTGGCGATCCGGCAGATCGACGCGCCGTTGTCCTGGGCGATCAGGATGTCGTCCTTCACCCCGACGCCGGGGAGCATCAGGAAGGCGATCTTGGCGCGCTTGGCCGTGTCCACCGCGACCTTGATGAGGTCCTGTTCCGGGGTGGTCGAGAAGCCGTAGTTGAACGACGAGCCTCCCAGCCCGTCGCCGTGCGCGACCTCGATGACCGGCACACCCGCTCCATCGATGGCGGACACCATCGCGCGGGCCTCATCGAGGGTGAACTTGTGCCGCTTGTGGTGCGAGCCGTCGCGCAGCGAGGTGTCGGTGACGCGGACGTCGAGGGAGTCGGAAAAGGTGATGGGCAGCAACGGTCTAGTCCCCTCGCGTGGCTAGCAGTTCGCCGACGCGGGTGGCGGCGGCGGTCATGATGTCGAGGTTCCCGGCGTAGGGCGGGAGGAAGTCCCCGGCACCCTCGACTTCGACGAAGACGGTGACCCTGGCTGGTCCGCCGTCGTCGGTCGGGTCGAACTGGGGGTCGGACAGCAGCCGGTAGCCGGGCACGTAGGTGGCGACCTCGGCGACCATGTCGTGCACCGACTGGGCGATCTTGTCGGTGTCGGCGTCCTCGGGGATGGCGCAGAAGATGGTGTCGCGCATGACCATCGGCGGGTCGGAGGGATTGAGCACGATGATCGCCTTGCCGCGTTCGGCGCCGCCGACCACCTCGATGCCGCGGCTGGTGGTGCGGGTGAACTCGTCGATGTTGGCCCTGGTGCCCGGACCGGCCGACGCGGAGGAGACGGTGGCGACGATTTCCGCGTAGGACACGGGAACCACGCGGGACACGGCGGCGACGATCGGGATGGTGGCCTGTCCGCCGCAGGTGATCAGGTTGACGTTGCCCGCGTCGCGGTGCTCCCCCAGGTTGACCGGCGGCACGACGTACGGGCCGATCGCGGCGGGGGTCAGGTCGACCACCGGGATACCCGCCTCGGCGAAGCGCGGCGCGTTCGCCCGGTGCACATACGCCGACGTGGCCTCGAAGATGAGGTCCGGCAGGGGGTCCTGGGCGAGCAGCCAGTCGACGCCCTCGGCGCTGGCCTCGACACCGAGGTCGCGCGCGCGGGCCAGGCCCTCGCTCGCCGGGTCGACGCCGATCATCCAGCGCGGCTCGATCACCGGGGAGCGCAGGAGCTTGTAAAGCAGGTCGGTGCCGATGTTGCCGGACCCGACGATCGCGGCGGTCGTCTTGCTCACTGGGCACTCCGTCCGAAGTGGAGGGATACGTCGCCGAGTCCGGCGAAGGCGGCGACGAACGTGTCGCCGGGTCGCGCGTCGATCGCGCGGGTGCAGGAGCCGGGCAGGACCACGTGGCCCGCCTTGAGCCGGACGCCGAAGGACGCGACCTTGCGCGCCAGCCAAGCGACCGCGACGACCGGGTCGCCGAGGACCGCGTCCGACCTGCCCGCCGCGACATCCTCGCCGTTTCGGGTCAGCACGGCGTCGATGCCTTTGGTGTCCACCTCACTGGGGCGGACCCGGGCGTCGCCGAGGACGAAGCCCGCGGAGGACGCGTTGTCGGCGATGGTGTCCGCGATGCTGATCTTCCAGTCGAGGATCCGGCTGTCGATCAGCTCGATGCTGGGGACCAAAGCCTCGGTGCGTTCCAGGACGTCGGCCTCCGTGCAGTCCTCGCCGGGAAGGTCGTCACCGAGGATGAAGCCGACCTCGACCTCCACCCGGGGATAGCAGTAGCGACCGGCGTCGACCGGGGTTCGCTGGTCAAGACGCATGTCGGCGAGCAGGTGACCGTAGTCGGGCTCGTCGACGCCCATCATCTGCTGCATCGCCGCCGACGACAGCCCGACCTTGTGGCCGACCACCGCCGCCGTGCGCCGCCGGATGTTGATCAGCTGGATCTCGTAGGCATCGGCGGGGTCGAGCTCGGGGTAGGCCAGGACCAGCGGGTCGATCGGCGCCCGCCCGGTCTCGGCGGCCCGCAGCAGGTCCGCCAGCTGGGTGCGTTCGTCAGCCGTGAGCAAGGGAATCTCCCATCGGGACAGCGAGGGACTGGCCGGCGCGGCGGCCGGAGAACACGCAGTCGGCGAGCGAGAGCCCGCTGACGTAGGACTCGGAGCAGAGGCCGACCGCCGACCGGCCCGCGGCGTACAGCCCGGCAACGGTCCCGCCGTCCTCGCGCAGGACTTGGCCGGTGGTCTCGTCGACGCGCAGGCCGCCGAGGGTGAGCATCGGGCAGGGGTAGCCGATCGAGGGTCGGATGGAGACATCGATCAGCGAGAAGGGTCCGGTGGTGAGCGGCCGGACCAGGTCGGCGGGCTTGCCAAGCGGGTCGGTCTCGGCGGCGTTGTAGGCGGCGAGGGTGCGGGCGAGGCCGTCAGCGTCGACACCGGCTTCGCGTGCGGCCTCGGAGAGAGTCTTTCCGCGCACCCGCGCGACTTTCAGCAGGTAGCGGACCTGCAGGTACTGGAACCACAGCGACTGCGAGCGGGCCTGGGCGCGAGCGGCGCGCACGCCTTGCTCGTCGATCAGCAACCAGCCTTTGCCGCCGTGTCGGGTGATCAGCTCGTGGCCGATGGCCGCGCCATACCGCGACTCATCGCAGATCCGGTCGCCGCGCTCGTTCACCAGGACGCCTTCGAGGAGCGCCGAGGGCGGGGTGATGAACCGCCACGCCGACACCTTGTCCATCGCCCCGACCGCGCCGCCAACCGACTGGCCGAGGCGAATGCCCGAGCCGTCGTCGCCCGACGTGCCGAGCGGCAGGCCGCCGCGGTACGCGGGTGCGTGTTCGCGCAGCATCTCCCGGTTGGCGACGAAGCCGCCCGCCGCGATGACCACGCCCCGGCGAGCGGCGATGGTGACGGTCTTGCCGTGCCGCCGCTCGATCCGCTCGGCCCGCGTGGTCAGCGCCCGGCGCAGGGCCGGGACGTAGAGGCCGGGTTTGGCCGCGTACCTGCCGAGCAGCCGATACCTGAACCGCGCCCACCGGGATGCCTCGGCGAGCGTGCGGCATTCGACACCGGTGACCCGGCCGTCCTCGCTGGTCAGCGCGGTCACCCGAGTCTGCGGCAGGACCCGCGCCCCGGCGCGCGTAGCCGATTCCGCGAGGCGCGAGTAAAGGAGCTTTCCGGAAGTCCCGGAGCCCTTCGCGCGGTGGCCGCGGGGTGCGGGGTCGGGGCTGAGGGAGCGCTCGCTGCCGGAGTAGTAGAGGTAGTAGTCGTTCGTCGGGTAGGAGGTCTTGGTCGGGCACACGCTGCCCTCGAACGGGACCCCCTGCTCCTTGAGCCACTCGATCGACTCGGCCGAGCCGTCGACGAACGCGCGCAGGGTGGCCGGGGTGACCGCGTCGCCGACTTCGAGCCGCAGGTACGCCGCCATGGCCTCCGCGGTGTCGGTGACGCCCGCCTCCCGCTGGACCGACGTCCCGCCTCCCGCGTAGACCACGCCCCCGCTGGCCGCGGTCGCGCCCCCGCCGCCGAAGCGGTCGAGCACGAGCACGTCAGCGCCCCCGGCGGCGGCTTCGATGGCCGCGCAGGCCCCGGCGGCACCGAACCCGATGACCACGACATCGGCCGACTCTTGCAACTCGTTCCTCCTGCGAATCCGCAGTTCCCGTAGCGCTCGACGGAACAGAACTATAACCTGTTCTAGTATTGTGCGGAACGGTGAGACGACCGGAGGTGGACATGCCCGACGCGACCGACCTCGATGCCGACTGCGACATCGACCACGACACCGCCTATGACGTCGTGGTGGTCGGCAGCGGGGCAGCGGGCATGACCGCGGCACTCGCCGCGGCCCGGCGCGGGCTGCGGACGGTGCTGGTCGAGAAGGCCGCGACCTACGGCGGCTCGACGGCCAGGTCCGGCGGCGGGGTGTGGGTGCCGAACAACCCGGCCCTGCTCGCCGCGGGGGTGCCCGACAGCCCGGAGCAGGCACGGGACTACCTCGCGCACATCGTCGGCGACGTGGTCCCCGAGGATCGGCGGCAGGCCTTCCTCGACAATGGGCCCGCCGTGGTGTCCTTCGTGCTGGCGAACACGCCGCTGGAGCTGGCCTGGGTGCCGGGCTATTCCGACTACTACCCCGAGGCGCCCGGCGGACTGCCCGGTGGCCGGTCGGTGGAGCCGAAGCCGTTGGACGCCAAGCTGCTCGGCGCCGACCGCGCGCGACTCAACCCGCCGTACCTCAAGGCGCCCACGGGGATGGCGATCACCCAGGCCGACTACAAGTGGATGAACCTGATGGCCCGGCACCCGCGCGGACTGCTGCGGACGATGCGGGTCGCGGGCAGGCGGATGCTGTCGCTGCTGCGCCGGCGCGAGATGCTGACCATGGGGCAAGCGCTTTCGGCCGGTCTTCGGGTCGGCCTGAGCCGGGCCGGTGTGCCACTGCTGCTGGAGACACCGTTGGTCGACCTGTGCGTCGAGGACGGCCGGGTCACGGGTGTCGAAGTCGCGCGCGGCGAGGAGAAAGTCGTGCTGCGGGCCCGGCACGGCGTGGTGCTGACGTCGGGTGGGTTCGAGCGCAACGAGCGGATGCGCAAGGAGTACCAGCGCGAGCCGATCACGGCGGACTGGACCGTGGGCGCGGTGGAGAACACCGGCGACGGCATCGAAGCGGGCCTGCGCGCGGGCGCGGCGGTCGACCTGATGGACGACGCGTGGTGGGGTCCGTCGATCGAACTGCCGCGCGGGCCGTACTTCTGCCTCGCCGAGCGGACGCTGCCGGGCTGCGTCCTGGTGAACCAGGCCGGAGAGCGGTTCGTCAACGAGGCCTCGCCCTACGTCGACGCCGTGCACGCGATGTATGACGGCCACACCGAGGACAAGCCGCACATCCCGGCGTGGCTGATCCTGGACCAGCGCTACCGCAACCGGTACGTCTTCGCCGGACTCGGCCCCCGCCAACCGCTCCCCGGCAAGTGGTTCAAGTCCGGTGCCCTGCACAAGGCCGCCACACTGGGCGAGCTGGCCAAGCGGATCGACGTCCCGACGGATGCGTTGGTGTCCACTGTGGAGCGGTTCAACGGCTTCGCCAGGACCGGGCGGGACGAGGACTTCCAGCGCGGCGAGAGCGCCTACGACCGCTATTACGGCGATCCGCGCAACAAACCCAACCCGTGCCTGGGCCCGGTGGACAAGGCGCCGTTCTACGCGGTGCGCATCGTTCCCGGCGACCTGGGCACCAAGGGCGGGCTGCGCACCGACACCCACGCCCGGGTCCTGCGCGGGGACGGCACGGCGATCCCGGGGTTGTACGCGGCGGGCAACGCGAGCGCGGCCGTCATGGGCCACACGTACGCGGGGCCGGGCGCGACGCTCGGTCCCGCCATGGTTTTCGGCTACCTGGCGGCGCAGGATATCGCCGACCGGGCAGGTACCACTGGAGGAACGCGATGACGCAGGCCGAACAGCCCGTCCGGACCATCGACGTGGGCGCCCCGCCCGCGCGCTTCGCCCGCGGCTGGCACTGCCTCGGCCTGGCCGAGTCGTTCCGCGACGGCAAGCCGCACGCGATCGAGGCCTTCGGCACCAAGCTCGTGGTGTTCGCCGCCGAGGACGGCACGCTGAACGTGCTCGACGGCTACTGCAGGCACATGGGCGGCGACCTCACCCAGGGCACGGTCAAGGGCGACAACATCGCCTGCCCGTTCCACGACTGGCGCTGGGCGGGCAACGGCAAGTGCGCCGCGATTCCTTACGCCAAGCGGATTCCGCTGCGCGCCCGGACCCGGTCGTGGCTGACCCAGGAGCAGAACGGGCAGCTGTTCGTCTGGAACGACCCGGAAGGGAACCCGCCGCCGGAGAACGTCGTCATCCCGAAGATCGATGGCGCGTTCTCCGACGAGTGGAGCAACTGGACCTGGGACAGCGTGCGGATCGACGGCGCGAACTGCCGGGAGATCATCGACAACATGGTCGACATGGCGCACTTCTTCTACATCCACTTCGCCTTCCCGACCTTCTTCAAGAACATCTTCGAAGGCCACATCGCCACCCAGTACTTGAACTCGCGCGGCAGGCCGGACGTGCACTCGAAGTCCAACTACGCCTCGGAGGATCTCGCGCTGCGCTCGGAGGCGTCGTACTACGGGCCGTCGTACATGATCAATTACCTGTGGAACGACTACAAGGGCACGGTGATCGAGACCGTGCTGATCAACTGCCACTACCCGGTCAGCGAGAACTCGTTCGTGCTGCAGTGGGGGGTGATCGTCAAGCGGCTGCCGGGCGTCTCACCGGAGGACGCCGACCGGATCGCGGGCAAGTTCGCGAAGAGCTTCAGCGTCGGGTTCCTGCAGGACGTGGAGATCTGGCGGAACAAGACCCGCATCGACAACCCGCTGCTGTGCGAGGAGGACGGCCCGGTCTACCAGCTTCGCCGCTGGTACGAGCAGTTCTACGTCGACGCCGCCGAGGTCAGCGACGACATGACCAGGCGCTTCGAGTTCGAAGTGGACACCACCAGGGCGAACGAGGTGTGGGCCAAGGAGGTCGCCGAGAACCTGGCGGCTCGCGAGACCACGGAGTAATGGTGTCCGAGCGGCGGGAGTTCCTGGAGGGCGGCTTGGCGCCGCTGGCCTGCGACCGGTGTGGGACACGGGTGCTGGTCAAAAAGAACAGCGCCCGGCACACCAGTGTCCAGTGGACGACCGACCCCGCCGCGACCTGCCCGGAGTTCGCCGAGGCCGTGGCGGGCGGCGCGGTGAGCGCCTTGGTCGACACCTGTTGGACCCTGCACGCGACGATCGAGCGCGCGGCCCGCGACGGAGAGCTGGAGGTGCCCGGTGAGTGAGCTGACCTCCCACCTGCTCACGGTGGCGGCGGTGGTCGAGGAGACCGCCGACGCCCGGTCGATCGTCTTCGACGCCGACTTCCCCTACGCCCCGGGCCAATTCCTCACCCTGCGGGTGCCCAGCGACCAGTGCGGCTCGGTCGCCCGGTGCTACTCGCTGTCGAGTTCCCCGTATGAGGGCGGCAAACCGCAGGTCACGGTGAAGCGCACCGCGGACGGGTACGCGTCGAACTGGGTGTGCGACAACGTCTCCGCGGGCTCGACGATCGAAGTGCTTCCCCCGTCGGGCATCTTCACCCCGAAGTCACTGGACGCCGACCTGCTGCTGTTCGCGGGTGGCAGCGGAATCACCCCGGTCATGTCGATCCTGAAGTCCGCCCTGGCAGCGGGTTCCGGCCGAATCGTGCTGATCTACGCCAACCGCGACGAGTCCTCGGTGATCTTCGCCCGCGAGCTGCGGGAGCTGGCGGACAAGCACCCCGAGCGGCTGACGGTGATCCACTGGCTGGAGAGCGTGCAAGGCTTGCCCAGCGTGGCCCAGCTCCTTACCCTGGCCCGCCCGTTCGCGACCTACGAGGCCTTCACCTGCGGACCCGCGCCGTTCATGAAGGCCGTCACCGAAGCGCTGAAGACGCTGGGCTTCCCCCGCGAACGCCGCCACCTGGAACGGTTCGCCTCCCTGGGCGCGAACCCGTTCGACCAGGCCGTGACCGCCGCCCCCGATCCGGACGGCGAGAAGGCGGTCGTCGAACTGGAGCTGGACGGCAGACGCCACACCGTCGACTGGCCGGTCACCAGCAAACTCCTGGACGTCCTGCTCGACAAGGGCCTGCCCGCGCCGTACTCCTGCCGGGAAGGCGCGTGCAGCGCTTGCGCGTACCGGCTGGTGTCGGGTGAGGTGAAGCTGCTGAACAACGAGGTGCTGGACCAGGAAGACCTCGACGAGGGCATCCGTCTCGCCTGCCAGTCGGTGCCGGTGACCTCGAAGGTCGAGATCAGCTACGAATGAGGGTGTCGCATGCCAATTGACCCCAAGGTCGCGATCGGGGCGGAACTGCCCGGGACGTCCTTCACCTGGACGGCCTCGGATGTCCTGCTGTACCACCTGGCCCTCGGCGCGGGTGCCGACCCGACGTCGCCTCGGGAACTCCGGTACGCGCTTGAGGACGACCTCCGAGTGCTCCCCACGTTCGGTGTCGTGGCGCCGAGCCTGCGGGTGTTCGAGCCGCCGTCCGTGTCGTTTCCGGGTATCTCGGTCGACTTGGCGAAGGTGCTGCACGGCAGCCAGGGGATCACCGTGCACGGGCCGATCCCGGCCGACGGCAAGGCCCGGATCGACTCGCGGATCGTCGAGGTGTGGGACAAAGGAAAGGCGGCCGTGATCGTCCAGGAGGCGACCGCGACCAGCCCGGAGGGCGTGCTGCTGTGGACGACCCGTTCCAGCATCTTCGCCCGGGGTGAGGGCGGGTTCGGCGGCGAACGCGGGCCCGCCACCGTCGCGTTCGAGCCCTCTCGGGAGCCCGATTTGGTGATCGACACGCCAACCCTTCCGCAGCAGGCGCTGCTGTACCGGCTGTGCGGGGACCGCAATCCCCTGCACGCGAGCCCGGAGTTCGCCGCCGCGGCGGGCTTTCCCGCACCGATCCTGCATGGGCTGTGCACGTACGGGATCGTGGCGAAGGCGATCACGGACGCCGCGCTCGACGGCGACGCCACCCGCGTGCGGTCCTTCGAGGCGCGGTTCGCCGGTGTGGTCTATCCGGGCGAGACACTGCGGACGTCGATGTGGGCGGACGGCGACAAGATCCACGCGACCTCTGTCGTGGCTTCCCGCGACGACACTCCGGTCCTGAGCGGGATCACGCTGGCGGCGACAGAATCAGCGCGCTGGTAGGCACCCCGGTTCCGGCGGTGACCACGACGTTGCGCACGGCGGCGACCTGATTCGCCGCCGTGCCGCGAATCTGGCGGACTCCCTCGGCGATCCCGTTCATACCGTGGATGTACGCCTCACCGAGCTGCCCGCCATGCGGGTTGAGCGGGAGCCTGCCGTCCAGTTCCAGAGTGCCGTCGGCGATGAAGTCCTTTGCCTCGCCGGGTTTGCAGAAGCCGAGCTCTTCGAGCTGGACCAACACGAACGGGGTGAAGTGGTCGTAGAGCACCGCCACCGACATGTCTTCCGGCGACAGGCCCGACTGGCCCCAGAGCTGCCTGCCGACCAGGCCCATCTCAGGCAGGCCGGTGAGGTCCGGCCGGTAGTAGCTGTTCATCACGTACTGGTCGGTCCCACTGCCCTGCGCGGCGGCCCGCACGATCGCGGGCCGGTGCGGCAGGTCACGGGCCCGCTCGGCGGAAGTGACGACCAACGCCACCCCGCCGTCGCTCTCCTGGCAGCAGTCCAACAGCCGCAGCGGCTCGGCGATCCAGCGTGAGGACTGGTGGTCGTCGAGGGTGATCGGCCTGCCGTGGAACCAGGCGTGCGGGTTCGTGGCCGCGTGTTTGCGGTCGACCACCGCGATCCGGCCGAAGTCCTCGCTGGTGGCGCCGTACTCATGCATGTACCGCCGGGCGAACATCGCGACCGTGGCCGCGGGCGTGCCCAAGCCCATCGGGTAGTGCCAACCGTTGTCCACGCCGGTCGACGTCGGCTGCTGCGCGGCGGCGGCCTGGACCCGGCCGAAGCGTTGACCCGATCGCTCGTTGAAAGCCCGGTAGCACACGACGACCGACGCGATTCCGGTCGCGACGGCCATCGCGGCCTGCTGGACGGTCGCGCACGCGGCGCCGCCGCCGTAGTTGATCCGACTGAAGAACGACAGCTCCGGGATTCCGACCTCACGGGCGACCGCGATCTCGGAGTTGGTGTCCATGGTGAAAGTGACCAGACCGTCCACATCGGACGGCGACAGTCCCGCGTCCGCGATGGCCGAGCGCACGCACTCGGCGGCGAGCCGGAGTTCGGTGCGGCCGGAGGCCTTGGAGAACTCGGTGGCGCCGATGCCGACGATCGCGGCCGCGCCGGACAGCGTGCTCACTAGGCCACCTCACAGGTTCGGTGGCTCCACTCGCGAAGGCACTGTGACATTGATTCGCTCGCAAGCTCGCTCATGGCAGCTCCACCCGGACCGTCCCGGTGACGTGGTCGCCGATGCTGTTGCGCCCCACCACGTTCACCACGACGAGACTCCCCTCACGTTCGCTGACCTGGCCGCTGAACGTGAGCGTCTCGTTGGCGTAGCACGGCACGCCCAACCGGATCGCGATGCCACGCACCAAGGCATTCGGGCCCGCCCAGTCGGTCACGAACCGCTGCACCAGGCCGGTGTCGGTGAGGATGTTGAGGAAGATGTCCTTCGACCCACGCGCCACAGCCGCGTCGCGGTCGTGGTGGACGTCCTGGTAGTCGCGGGTGGCGATGGCCGTGCTGACCACGAACGTCGGCGTCACCTCGACGACCAGCTCGGGCAGGGTGTCCCCGACGGCGACCGTCATGACCGCACCCGCCAGACCGGCAGGGTGAGCTCGTCGTCGATCCGCTGGAAGTCCACCCGCACCGGCAATCCGACCCGCACGTCCGCCGAGTCCGCGTCGATCAGCTCGGCCAACAACCGCACTCCTTCGGCCAGTTCCACCAGCGCCACCACGAACGGCAGCCGCTTGCCGGGCATCGGCGGGTGGTGGTGCACGACAAAGCTGTAGACCTCGCCGACGCCCTGCGCCACGACATAGGTCAGTTCCGTCGACCCGCAGGCAGCGCACATCGGGCCGGGCGGGTGCCGAACCTCGCCGCAGGCCACGCACTTCTGGATCCGCAGCTCGCCTCGTCGCGTGCCCGCCCAGAAGAACTCCGTGTCCAGGCTGACCACCGGCCGCAGCACCTCGCCGACCGGTTCCTCGACGGGCGGGCGGAACTTGAGCACCCGGAACAACATCTCCGCCACCGGCTCATCGCCGACGTACCAGGTGCTGACCGTGGTGACGAACCAGCCCTCACCCAGCGCAGTCCGCTTGGGGCCCACCACCTCGGTCAGCCGCGCGCCGACCGTGACCTCGTCGCCCGGACGCAGATAGCGGTGGTAGGTCTGCTCGCAGTTCGTCGCGACCACCGAGGTGAAACCCGCCTCGTCGAGCACGGACACCATGGCGCCCAAGGGATCGTCGGCCGGGCGGGTGCCACGCAGGCCGAACATCGTCCACACCTGGGCCATCGCGGGCGGCGCGACGAGTCCACCGTGGACGGACTCGGCGGCGGCCACCGGGTCGGTGTAGACCGGGTTGGAGTCACCGAGCGCCTCGACCCAGTGCCGGACCATGGGCACGTTCACCGGGTCCGGGGCGGCCCGCCGCGACGACTCGCCGCGGGCGATGACCTCGTCGGCCACTTCCCGGATCATCGCGGCACCCGAGGCAGCTTCAGGCCGACGGTGGCGATCAGCTCCCGTTGGATCTCGTTCACGCCGCCGCCGAAAGTCAGCACCAGGTTGCGCTTGGCCTGCGCGTCGAGCCAGCGCACCAGGTCCGCGGTGTCCGGGTCGGCGGGATCACCGTGCCTGCCCACGATCTCCTCCAACATCCGGCACGCGCGCTGGGTGCGCTCGGAGGCGAACACCTTCGTGGCCGAGGCGTCGGCAACGTCGACCGGTCCGTCGACGGCAGCGACCTGCCAGTTGAGCAGCTCGTTGACCCGCACCCACGCCGACACCTGGGCCAGCGTGGTGCGGACGTCGTCGAACGACAGGATGGGCGCACCGTCCGGGCCTTTGGTCGAGCCCGCCCAGTCACGCACCCGGTCGCACAGCCCGGCGAGCCTGCCCGCCGGTCCGAGCATGACCCGCTCGTGGTTGAGCTGGGTCGTGATCAGCCGCCAGCCCTCGTTCTCCTGGCCCACCAACATGTCCACCGGGACCCGAACGTCGCTGTAATAGGTGGCGTTGACATGGTGCGCGCCGTCGCAGGTGATGATCGGCGTCCAGCTGAACCCCGGGTCGGTGGTGTCCAGGATGAGAATCGAGATCCCCTTGTGCCGCGGCGCGTCCGGGTCGGTGCGGACCGCGAGCCAGATGAAGTCGGCGTCGTGGGCGCCGGTGGTGAAGATCTTCTGTCCATTGACCACATAGGACTCGCCATCGCGGACCGCGGTGGTGCGCAGCGACGCCAGGTCGGTGCCCGCCTCCGGTTCGGTGTAGCCGATGGCGAAGTGCACCTCGCCCGCGAGGATGGCGGGGAGGAAGCGTTCCTTCTGCTCCGGTGTGCCGTACCGCTGCAGCGTCGGCCCCACGGTCTGCAGCGTGACGTAGGGCAGCGGGATGTCGGCGCGCGCCGCCTCGTTGACGAAGATCTGCTGCTCGACACCGCCGAACCCGCGCCCGCCGAACTCCGTCGGCCAGCCGACTCCGAGCCGGCCGTCTCGGCCCATCCGCCGGACGACGTCGCGGTACACGGCGCCGTGCCGCTCGGTCAGCATGAGGTCGCGTTCGGCCTGGGTGAGCAGACCGGCGAAGTAGGCCCGCAGCTCGTCGCGCAGCGCGCGCTGGGTGTCGGTGAGGTCGAGGAGCATGGTCACCCTCCTACCGCGGCCAGGCGATCTAGCCGCTGGCCCGCGCCGCCGACGAAACGGGCCAGGTCCTTGCCCGTCGAGTAGTACCGGTGCATGGGGTACGCGGCGTCGACGCCGAGCCCGCCGTGCAGGTGGTGGCAGACCTGCAGCGCGGCGGGCAGTTCCTCGGCCAGCCAGTAGGCGGCGACGTCGAGGTCATACCCGGCGTCGCGGCCGGAGTCGAGCCGCCAGCAGGCCGACCGCGCGGCCAGGTGCAGGGTCCGGGCGCAGGTGTAGACGTCGGCGATCTGCTGGGCCACGGCCTGGAAGGTGGCCAGCGGCTTGCCGAACTGCTCGCGCCGCCGCACGTGCTCGGTAGTCAGGTCCAGCGCTCCCGCGGCAAGCCCGTCAGCGACCGCGCAGGCGCCCGCCAGGGCGAACCGGTTCAGCTCCCGGGCGGCTTGACCGCTCGGGTCGCGGCCCAGCAGGTCGCCCGCCGAGACCACGACGTCGGCCAGGTCCATTGTGTACTCCGGCATCCCGGACGAGGTCGACGTCGGCGTGAGCCGCACCCCGGCCGCGTCCGGCGCGATGAGCAGGACACCCGCCACACCGCCGCCGCGGATGGTGGCCGGGACAAGGATCTGGGCCGCTTCGGCCGCGTAGGGGACGCCGATCTTGGTGCCGGACACCAGGAACCGGTCGCCGTCGCGCCGGGCAACGGTGGTCGGCACCGCGGGCAGCGACACCGAGGGCTCCCTCGTCGCCGCGGTGAGCAGTGCATCACCGGTCGCGACCGCGCACAGGTGCGCGTCCTGCTGGGCATGGGTGCCGAGGCGGGCCAGGGGCAGCACGCCGAGTGCCAGGGTCGCGAGGGCGGGCAGTGCCGCGGCGCGGCGGCCCACCTCGGTCAGCACGAGCGAGGTCTCCAGGACGCCGAGGCCGTCCCCGCCGAGCCGGAGCGGCATGGCCAGGGCGACCAACCCCGCCCGGACCAGGTCCGGCCAGTGGGTGTCGTCGCGGGCCAGCACTTCCGCGGCGAGCGCGGCCACCGCCGACCGCGTTTCGTCGAGTCCGAAGTCCACGCCGCCTCCGAAATTGGAACCTGTTCTAGTTTTAGCCGACCAGCCCGCCCATCGCAAGAGCTTTGGCCCAGGAACGCGTTTTACCCGGACGATCCAGCCGCTAGGCCGAATGGACTAACTTGGGATCGGCGAATGACACAATCTGTAACAAGCCCACAAAACGGCGCGAGTCTCCGCTTAAGCGCGCAGCGCTTTTTAGTCGCTCCCAGCCGGAGGGGCAGCGGGCCATGCGAAGGACCAAGATCGCCGCCATCTCGACCCAACTCCTGCTGCTGTGCGGCCTGGTCCCGGTGGCGGCGGTGACCCTCACCGCGCCCATCGCCTCCGCCGCGCTCCCGACCGGGTTCAGCGAACAAGTGGTGGTCAGCGGCCTGGTGCAGCCCATGGCGGTGGAGTTCAGCCCGGACGGGCGGGTGTTCGTCGCGGAGAAGAGCGGGCTGGTCAAGGTGTTCGACGGCCTGGCCGACACCTCGCCCACGATCTTCGCCGACCTGCGCACCAAGGTGTTCAACCAGCACGACCGCGGCCTGATGAGCCTCGTGCTGTCCCCGACGTTCCCGACCGACCCATCGGTGTACGTGCTCTACGCGCACGACGCCGTCATCGGCGGCACCGCGCCCCGCTGGGGGACGGTCAACGGCACCAACGACGTCTGCCCCAACCCGCCCGGTGAGACCGCCGACGGCTGCGTGATCTCCGGGCGGCTGTCCAAGCTGAACGCGGCCGTGCCCGGCGGCGCCGAGCAGGTGCTGGTCGAGGACTGGTGCCAGCAGTACCCCAGCCACTCCGTCGGCGACCTGGCGTTCGGCCCGGACGGCTTCCTCTATGCCAGCGCGGGCGACGGCGCGAGCTACAACTTCGTCGACTGGGGCCAGGACGGCAACCCGCGCAACCCCTGCGGCGACCCGCCCACCGGCGTCGGCGGCGTGCAGACCGTCCCGACCGCCGAGGGCGGCGCGCTGCGCTCGCAGGACATCCAGACCATGGGCGACCCGTTGGGCCTGGACGGAACGGTCATCCGGATCGACCCCGCCACCGGCCAGGGCGCGCCCGGAAACCCGATGGCGGGCCACGCCGACCCGAACGCGCGCCGGGTCATCGCCAACGGCCTGCGCAACCCGTTCCGGTTCGCGATGCGCCCAGGAACCAGCGAAGTGTGGATCGGCGACGTCGGGTGGAGCACCTGGGAGGAGATCGACCGGATCGCCAACCCGACCGACGGCACCGTCGACAACTTCGGCTGGCCGTGCAAGGAAGGCACCGCGCCCAACGACGGCTACAACAACGGCCTGACGATGTGCACCCGGATCAACAACAACACCGTGCCTACCGTGAATCCCCACTACACCTACCAGCACGGACAACCCGTCGTGAGCGGCGACGGCTGCTCGACCGGCACCGGTTCGTCGATCTCCGGGGCGGCCTTCTACAACGGCGGCGCGTACCCGGACAGCTACGACGGCGCGTACTTCTTCGCCGACTACAGCCGCCGCTGCGTCTGGACGATGCTCGCCGGCGCGGGTGGCGTCCCGAACCCGGCGACGCGCGCGGTGTTCCAGCAGGGCATCTTCCCCGTCGACCTCACAGTCGGGCCCAACGGCGACATGTACTTCGTGGACATCGCGCTGGGCCAGGTGAAGCGGTTCCGGTTCAACGCGGTCAACCAGCCGCCGGTCGCGTCCATCGTGGCGAACCCGAGCCAGGGTCCGCTGCCGCTCACCGTGTCGTTCACCGCGGCGGCCTCGGCCGACCCGGAGGGCGGCCCGCTGACCTACGCCTGGGACCTCGACGACGACGACATCTTCGACGACGCCACCGGCCCGACCACCAGTCGCACCTACACGACGGCGGGCAGCTACGACGCCGCCGTGCGCGTCAGCGACGCGAGCGGCCAGACCGACATCGCCCGCACGGTGGTCGTCGCCGGGTCTACCCCGCCGACCGCGACGATCAACACCCCAGGCACCTCTTTCACCTGGGGCGTAGGGGATCCGATCGCCTTCAGCGGGTCCGCGACCGACGCCGAGGACGGCCCGCTGCCCGCGTCGGCGCTGAGCTGGCGGGTGGTCCTGCAGCACTGCGTCACGATCGACGCCTGCCACGAGCACACCCTGGTCGGCTTCGACGGGGTCGCCTCCGGGCAGTTCGAGGGTCCCGACCACGAATACCCCGCCTACCTCGAGATCCGGATGACCGCGCGCGACAGCACCGGCGTGGAGACCACCGTCAGCAGGCGGCTGGACCCGAAGGTCGCGACGGTCACCGTGGACAGCTCACCGCCGGGCCTGACCGCCACCGTCAGCGGGAAATCGGGCACGACCCCGTTCACCACGCAGGCCATCCTCGGTTCGCAGGTGACGCTGTCGACCGCCGAGCAGCAGACGCTGGGCACCACGACCTACGCCTTCCAGAGCTGGTCCGACGGCGGGCCGCGGGCCCACAACATCACCGCGTCGAACACCACGTACACGGCGACTTTCGCCCCCATCTCGGGCAGCGACCCGACCCTGGTGGCCGCCTACAGCTTCGACGAGGGCGCGGGCACCACCCTGACCGACCGCTCGGGCAACGGCCACACGGGCACGCTCGCCGGGCCGCTCTGGTCGGCGGCGGGCCGCTACGGCGGAGCCCTGTCCTTCGACGGCGTCAACGACCTGGTCACGGTCAACGACACGGCCAAGCTCGACCTGACGACCGGGATGACCCTGCAGGCGTGGGTGCGGCCGACGACCAGCACCGGCTGGCGCACGGCGATGCTCAAGGAACGCCCGGGCGGCCTCACCTACGCGCTGTACCCGGCGGGTTCCAACCAGCCGTCGGGCTACATCTCCAGCGGACCCGACCACGCGGTCAACGGCCCCACCACGCTGCCGACCGCCACCTGGTCGCACCTGGCGATGACCTACGACGGCACGACGATGCGCTTGTACGTCAACGGAACCCAGGTCGCCACCACGGCCAGGAACGTGGCCGCGCTGACGTCGACCTCACCGCTGCGTCTGGGCGGCAACACGGTGTGGGGCGAGTACTTCTCGGGCCTGCTCGACAACGTGCGGATCCACAGCCGGGCCCTGACCGCGGCGGAGATCGCCGCCGACCGCGACATCCCGGTCGCCGGTGACACCGCGCCCCCGACCGCGCCGACCGGCCTGACCGCGCAGGGTTCGCTGGGCACGGCCACCCTGTCGTGGACCGCCGCGACGGACAACGTGGCCGTCACCGGCTACCAGGTCCACCGTTCGACCACCTCGGGCTTCACCCCGAGCGCGGGAACCCTGATCACCACGGTGACCGGCACCGGTCACACCGACCAGGGCCTCGCCGCGGGCACCTACCACTACCGCGTGATCGCCCGCGACGGCGCGGGCAACCTGTCGCCGCCCTCGGCCCAGGCGAGCGCGACGGTCACGGCGGACACCACACCCCCATCGGTGTCGATCAGCACACCGGCCGCGGGATCGGAGCTGGCCGGGATGGTCCAGGTCATGGCGTCGGCAGCGGACTCGGGCGGCGTCGCCGGTGTCCAATTGCGACTGGACGGCCAACCGCTGGGCGCCGAGGACACGGCCGTGCCCTACGGAACCACCTGGGACACCCGCCTCAGCACCAATGGCACGCACACCCTGACCGCCGTCGCACGGGATTCCGCGGGCAACACGGCGACTTCGGCCCCGGTGACCGTGACGGTGTCCAACACCGCCGCACCGCCGGGCGCGCCGGTGGCGTCGTACAACTTCGACGAGGGCAGCGGCACGACACTCAACGACCGCACCGGAAAGGGCCACACCGGCACCCTCGCCGGCCCCCTGTGGTCGGCGGCGGGCAGGTACGGCGGAGCCCTGTCCTTCGACGGCACCAACGACTTGGTGACCATCGCCGACGCGAACGACTTGGACCTCACCTCGGCGATGACGCTGGAAGGCTGGGTGCGCCCCGCCGGGAGCGCCGACTGGCGAACGGTTCTGCTCAAGGAACAGCCAGGCGGCCTGAACTACGCCCTGTACTCGGACAACGCCGCGAGCAGACCGGCCGGGTACATCCGAGTCGGGTCATCCGACCGGGGAGTCACGGGACCGAGCGCGGTGCCGCAGAACGCGTGGACCCACCTGGCCATGACCTACGACGGCACGACGATGCGCTTGTACGTCAACGGAACCCAGGTGAGCACAGCGGCGGTGACCGGCGCGGCCGCCACCTCGACCAGCGCGCTGCGCATCGGCGGAAACGCGGTGTGGGGCGAATACTTCAACGGCCTGATCGACGACGTGCGGGTCTACGGCCGGGTGCTCACCCAGCCTGAGATCAGCACCGACATGAACACCCCGATCGAGTAGGTGATGCGAGCGACCAGGGCGTGTGCGCAGGCGCCACGCCCTAGTCGCGCGGCAGGCCCAGAACCCGCTCCCCGGCGACCGTGAGCAGGATCTGTTCCGTCCCACCCGCGATCGTCAGACACCGCGACAGCAAGAACTCATGGAGTGCCGCCGAGGACCGCTCGTCCACGACCGCCCCGTGTTGTCCGAGGAGGTCCACAGCGGCCTCCGCGACCGCCTGCCGGTGCCGCACGCCGATCAGCTTGCGCACCCCGGACTCCGGGCCCGGCCCCTGCCCGTCGAGCGTGCGCAGCGTCGATCGCAGGTCCACCAGCGACACCGCCGTGCCGTCGGCGACGAGCCCGCCGAGCCGGTCGAGCACCACCGGATCGGTCACCGGACCGAGGGCGGACACCAGCTTCTCCACCGATTCGCCCACCGCCGAACCGCTGCCCATCGCCACCCGCTCATCGGCCAGCGTCGCCCGCGCGAGAGCCCAACCACCGTCCACCGCCCCGACAACACAGTCGTCCGGCACGAAGACGTCATCGAGGAACACCTCGTTGAACATCGATTCCCCGGTGATCTCCCGCAGCGGCCGCAGCGTGATCCCCGGAGCGGTCATGTCGACCAAGAAGTACGTGATCCCCTTGTGCTTGGCCACCTCCGGGTTTGTCCGAGCCAGACAGATCCCCCAGTCCGCCTCCCGCGCCCGCGAAGTCCACACCTTCTGCCCGCTCAGCGACCACCCGCCGTCGACCTTCGTCGCCCGGGTGCGCAGCGCGGCCAGGTCTGAGCCCGCTTCGGGTTCGCTGAACAGCTGGCACCACGCGATCTCGCCACGCAAGGTCGGCCACGCGAAGCGTTCCCGCTGCTCGTCGGTGCCGTGCCGCAGGATGGTCGGCACCGCCCAGGCCCCGATCACCAGGTCCGGCCTGCGCACCCCGGCGGCGGCCAGTTCGGCGTCGATCACCAGTTGTGTGCGGGCCGACGCGCCGAGGCCGAAGGGCTTGGGCCAGTGCGGGACGAGGTAGCCGGTGTCGACGAGGGCGGCCCGCTGCTTCTCGACCGGCAGCGCCGCGATCCGGCGAACCTGCTCGCGAACGTCCTCATCGACACCCACGTCGATCCCGAGCCGCCGACGCGCGCCGCCGACGACCAGCGTGGCCGCTCGCTGCCGCCACCGCGCGGAGCCGCCGAGCAGGCTCCGCAGCGCCGACGCGCGCCGCAGGTAGAGGTGGGCGTCGTGCTCCCAGGTGAAGCCGATACCGCCGAGGACCTGGACGCAGTCCTTCGCGTTGTCGACCGCGGCGTCCAAGGCGATCGCGCCCGCGACGGCCGCGGCCACCGGGTCGTCCGCCCTGGCCGCGTCCCACGCGACGGCGGCGGCCCGCTCGGACCGGCAGAGCATGTGCGCGCACAGGTGTTTCACCGCCTGGAACGAACCGATCGGCTTGCCGAACTGCTCGCGCACCTTGGCGTGGGCGACCGCGGTGTCCAGGCACCACCGCGCGATCCCGGCCGCCTCGGCCGCGCCGAGGGTGACCGCCAGGTCCGCGACCCGCGCCGCCGTGAGACCCGGCAGGGCCGCCTCCGGCCGGATCCCGTCGAGCCGGACCCGGACCAGCGGCCGGGAGAAGTCGAGCGTCTCGACCGGTTCCGTGCGGCCCGCGGTCGGCACCACCCACCACAGCTCACCCGCACCCACCACGAGCTGGTCCGCCGCCGCGACCAGGACCTCGCCGCCCAGGGTCCCGTCCGCCCGCACGGCCACACCGTCCGGACACAGCGCGACCGTGACCGACACCGTGCCGTCGACCAGTCCGGGCAGCAGTTCCTTCGCCTCGGGGGTGCCCGCCTCCGCCAGCAGCAGACCGGCGAGCGCCGAGGTCAGCAAGGGCCCGCCGAACAGCTCGTAGGCGCTCTGCTCGAGCGCGGCCGCCAGGTCCGACACGGACCCGCCCGCGCCGCCGAACTCGGCGGACACGGCCATCCCGAGTACCCCGAGGTCGATCAACTCGCGGGTACAGTGTGGAACGTGTTCACGGACCGACCGATGGGGAGCGACCCGGGCGGCGACCGCCCGAACCGCGTCCTGGATCGCGCGCTGTTCTTCGGTGACCGCGATCGGCACGGGCTGACCTCCTCGTGTCGGAACCACGAGCTACTATAGAACGTGTTTCAGTTTTCGACGGACAGGAATGTTGGATGACCGCCACGAACCGGCCCCGCGCGGCGAATGGTCTGCTCACCGAGGACGAGCCCGGCTCGGCCGCGCAGCGCGACCGCCGCAAGCGGATCCTCGACGCCACCATCGCGCTGGCCTCCAAGGGCGGCTTCGAGGCGGTCCAGATGCGCGCGGTGGCCGAGAAGGCCGACGTGGCACTCGGCACGCTCTACCGCTACTTCCCCTCGAAGATCCACCTGCTGGTCACCGGCCTGGCACGGGAACTCGAACGCGGCCTGGAGCGGCTCGACCGCGCGACCATCCCCGGTGAGACGCCCTACGACCGCGTCCTGCAGGTGCTCGGCCGGGTCACCCGCGCCATGCAGCGCGACCCGCACCTGACCGAGGCGATGACCCGGGCGTTCATGTTCGCCGACGCCTCCGCCGCCGCCGAGGTCGACGCGGTGGGCAGGCTGATGGACCGGATGTTCGCCTACGCCATGCACGACGAGCCGACCGAAGAGGACATGGCGATCGCCAGGGTCATCGCCGACGTGTGGCTGTCCAACCTGGTCGCCTGGGTGACCAGGCGGGCCACCGCGAACGACGTCGCCGACCGCCTCGAACTGACGGTCCGGCTGTTGCTGCGCAAGGATTCCCGCACTTGACCCATTCGGTAGCTGGCCCGCGGAGCCGGGGAGCGGCATGCTGTGCGGCGTGCCTACCGAGAACACCACTCCCGCGTTCGACCTGATCGGCAAGCGCTACGACGAGTCGTTCGTCGAGCGGGACGCGCAGATCGCCGAGACGAACTGGCTGATCGACCGACTGCCGCCCGGCGCCCGCGTGCTGGACCTGGGCTGCGGCAGCGGCCTGCCCACGGCCAAGCAGCTGATCGACGCCGGCTTCGAGGTCGTCGGCGTGGACGAGTCGCAGACGATGCTCGATCTGGCCGAGGAGCAGGCGCCCGGCGGCACCTACCTGCGCGGCGACCTTCGGGAGACAGCGGAGCTGGGCGAGTTCGACGCCGTCGTCGCCTTCTTCGCGCTGCTGATGCTGTCCAAAGCTGACATCGCCAAGACCCTGGCGAACATCCGCGAGCAGCTGCGCGGCCCGAAACTGCTGCTGATCAGCATGGTGCAGGGCGATTTCGACGCGTTCCCGGTGAACTTCCTCGGCGCGCCGACGTCGGTCTCGGCCTACCCGCCCGACCAGCTGCGCGAGGTGGTCACCAACGCAGGCTTCGAGGTGTCACACCTGCACGAGGTCGAAGCCATGGCCGAACCCGGCCGCATCGAGGTCCAGCTCTACCTACGCGCGGCAGCTGTCTGACCTCGCGAGTCGCCCCGCCAGGCAAACGAGTCGCCCCGCCAGGCGAGCGAGTTCAACGTTCAGGCAAGTGAGTTCAACGTTCAGGCAAGTGAGTTCGACCCTTCAGCCGAGCCAGTCCCCCGCCTGGAGGGCACCGCGCAGTCGGGTGAGGGCTCGGTGCTGGGCGACCCGGACGGCCGTCGCGGTCAGCCCGATCGCGGTGGCCGTCTCCTGCGCGGAGAGGCCGACGACCAGCCGCAGCACCAGGATCTCGCGCTGGCGCGGGGCAAGGGTGTCGAGCAGGGAGACCAGCCGGGTGCGCATCTCGCCGCGCAAGGTGAGCTGCTCCGGGCCGAGTCCGACGTCCATGGTCTCGGGCAGTTCGGCCACCGGCTCGGAGCGGTCGCGCCCGGAGCGGCGGTAGAAGTCGGCGACCTTGTGCGAGGCGATCCCATAGACGAACGGCAGGAACGACTCGCAGTTGTCGTGGTAGCGCGGAAGGGCGCCGAGCACGGCCAGCAGGATCTCCTGGGCCACGTCGTCGGCGGAGGAGTACGCGGACCCCGTGCGGCCGATCCGGGCCCGGCAGTAGCGGATGATCGCCGGGTTGATCCAGGCGAACAGCGTTCCGATGGCTTCGCGGTCGCCCTGCAGCGAGGCGGCGACCAACTCGTGGAACGCGGAGCTCTTGAGTCGAGTGAAGATCGCGTCGGTCCCCTGAGACCGCGCGGCGGGAGCGGAAACCGTCGTGTCGTGGTCCGACCCGACCGGCTTGATGGCAGAACTCACATGAGCCCCCAGAGTGTGCGGCGCAAGGTGCGCCGGTGAGATCCGGTGTGGCGCGGGCTCCCCGACTCGCGTCCCCTGTCCCGTCTCGGACCGTCGGATTCGATGGTGACCCTTGACGGAGAGTGATGCTAGCGGGGGAAGTGCTTCGGCACCAGGGTTTCCCCTAGTACTTCTCCGGAGATGTTTTCTCATTCAACCTTCGCCCGGTAAGGGTCCAAGGTCCCGAGACGCAACCTTGCGTGGGTGAACCCGGGAAATCAGTCACGAACGGTGGACGTCCGGTCGACTCTCCGAAGTTGCTGATCCACCGACAGTGGATTCTGTGGGAAACCGCCAGAACGCATCGACGTTCGTCACTGTGTCCACACGGAGGGTAGCGTCGAACGCGGTGACCGGATTTGTCACCGCGTTGACAGTGCCGCCTCCAGGTTTCTAGCGTTGCCTGGGTTGTCCAGTTGGGCAGCGAACCACCCGAAATGGGGATGCACCCGCTATGGACGCCACCCGGCGGCCGATCGTCGTCGTCCTGCACGGCGCCGAACGACCGCCCCGGATGACCACGATCGAGCAGAACGCGACGGTCCGCTACACCACGTCGCACCACCTCGCCGAGGCCCTGCCCGGCGCCGACGTGCTGCTGGTCTGGGACCTTCGCAGCACCGCGCTGGCCCAGGTCTGGCCAGCGGCGAACGGCCTGCGCTGGGTCCACGCGGCCGCCGCGGGCGTGGGCCACCTCGCGATACCCGAGCTGATCAACTCCGAGGTCGCACTGACCAACGCGCGCGGGATCTTCGACGAGCCGGTCGCGGAGTACGTGCTGACCGTCATGCTGGCCTTCGCCAAGGACCTGCCCACCACGATGCGGCTGCAGCAGCGCCGCACCTGGATGAAGCGCGAGACCGAACGCCTCGCCGGGTCGAGCGCGCTGATCATCGGAACCGGCCCGATCGGGCGGGCGATCGGGCGCAAACTCCGAGCCGTCGGGGTGGCGGTGTCCGGCGCGGGCCAGGCGGCCAGGGAGTCCGATCCGGACTTCGACTCGGTCGTCGCGCTCACGGACCTGCGCGCCGCGCTGCCCAAGCACGACCATGTGATCGTCGCCCTGCCGCTTTCGCCCGCCACGACCGGGTTGATCGACGCGCACGCCCTGCGGGCCATGCGGCCGACCGCCAGACTGGTCACCATCGGCCGCCGCGGCCTGATCGTCACCGCGGACCTGCTCGACGCCCTGGATTCCGGGACCATCGCGGGCGCGGCGATCGAGGTGTTCGCCGACGAGCCGCTCTCGCCGTCCTCGCCGCTGTGGGACATGCCCAACGTCCTCATCTCGCCGCACATGTCGGGCGACGTGAAGGGCTGGCGGGACGAGTTGGTCCGGCTCTTCGCCGACAACCTCGATCGCTACATCAGGGAAGAACCGCTGCTCAACGTGGTCGACAAGCGCCTCTACCGTCGGTGACCCGGGCCACAGGGGTCGACTGGAACCACTTGCTACTCTAGAGTAGGTAAGAGGTCCGAACCGATTAGGGAGCAGCATGGCCGGGAAAGAGGGAGTCGGCGCGAAGCCGCCGCGGCGCGACGCCATGGGAACGGCGCTGGCGGTGCTGAACCGTTTGGCGAGCACCGAGGTGCTCGACCGGTTCGGGTTGCGCAAGCCGATGCAGAACACCGTCTACCAGGCCACGAAGACCGGGTTCACCGCCATCGGCGCCGCGAGCCGCACGTTCGTCGCCGCGCAGAAGTCAGGCAAGCCCAAGCGGCTGCCGTCCGCGTCGGCCAAGGGTCTGTTCGACCTGACGCCGACCGAAGAGCAGCAGATGATCCGCGACACCGTCGCCGAGTTCGCCGCCGAGCGGCTGCGCCCGGTCGCCGCGGACGCCGACGCCAAGTGCGAGACCCCGCAGGAGCTGCTGACCCAGACCGCCGAGCTCGGCGTGACCCTGGTCGGCGTGCCCGAGGACCTCGGCGGCGTGGGCAGTGAGCGCTCCGCGGTCACCAACGTGCTGATCGCCGAGGCCATGGCGCACGGCGACATGGGCCTCGCGGTGGCCTGCCTCGCGCCGTCCGCGGTGAGCAACGCGCTCGTGCTGTGGGGCGACGCCGACCAGCAGGCGACCTACCTGCCCGCGTTCGTCGGCGACAACGTGCCCGCCGCCGCCCTGGCCATCCAGGAGCCGCGCGCGCTGTTCGACCCGTTCGCCCTGCAGACCAAGGCGCACCGCACGCCCGGCGGTTTCACCATCACCGGCGTGAAGTCCCTGGTTCCGCGCGCCGCGCAGGCCGAGTTGTTCATCGTCGCCGCCGACCTCGACGGCCGCGGTCCGGCGCTGTTCCTGGTCGAGTCCGGCAACAAGGGTGTGAGCGTCGAGTCCGAGCCCGCCATGGGTCTTCGGGCCGCGTCGCTCGGCAAGCTGCACCTGGACCAGGTCTCGCTGCCCGCCACCGCGCTGATCGCCGAGGGCAAGGGCGACGTCTACGCCGAGTGCGTCCGCCTGGCCCGCATCGGCTGGTGCGCGCTCGCCGTCGGCACCTCGCAGGCCGTGCTCGACTACGTGATCCCCTACGTCAACGACCGCGTCGCGTTCGGTGAGCCGATCAGCCACCGGCAGGGCGTGGCGTTCAAGGTCGCCGACATCGGCATCGAGCTGGAGAGCATGCGCCTGCTCACCTACCGCGCCGCCAGCCGCGCGGAGCAGGGCAAGACCTATGCGCGGGAGGCCGCGCTGGCCCGGAAACTGTGTTCGGACAAGGGAATGATGATCGGCAACGACGGCGTGCAGCTGCTCGGCGGACATGGCTTCGTCAAGGAGCACCCGGTGGAACGGTGGTACCGGGATCTGCGGGTTATCGGTCTGGCCGAGGGCGTCGTCCTCGTCTGAGGGCTCAGGACAACGGGAGAGATTTCAGATGATCAACCTTGAGGTTCCCAAGAAGTTCGAGCAGCTCGTCGACCAGGCACACCAGGCCGCCGCTGAGTTCTTCCGCCCGAACTCGCGCAAGTACGACCACGCGGAGCACACCTATCCCAAGGAACTCGACATGCTCGCCGCGCTCCTCGACGGCCTGTCGGCCTCGGGCGGCGGCGCGGGCGCGAGCGGTGTCCGGGCGGACACGAGCAAGGAGAAGGGCAACCGCAACGGGTCCAACCTGTCGCTGCTGCTCGGCACCATCGAGATGTGCTGGGGCGACGTCGGTCTGCTGCTGACCATGCCGCGGCAGGGTCTGGGCAACGCCGCCATCGCGTCGGTCGCCAACGACGAGCAGTTGGAGCGCTACAAGGGCAAGTGGGCCGCCATGGCCATCACCGAGCCCGACACCGGCTCCGACTCCGGCGCGATCCGCACGACCGCGGTGAAGGACGGCGACTACTACGTCCTCAACGGCGAGAAGATCTTCGTGACCTCCGGCGAACGCGCGGACTGCGTCGTCGTCTGGGCCACTTTGGACCGCTCGCTCGGCAAGGCCGCCATCAAGTCCTTTGTGGTCGACCGCGGCACGCCCGGCTTCGAGCTGGTCCGGTTGGAGCACAAGCTCGGCATCCGCGCCTCGGACACCGCGCACTTCCGCCTGGAGAACGTCAGGGTCCACAAGGACAACCTGCTGGGCAGCCCGGAAGTCAGCGCGGAGCAGGGTTTCGCGGGGGTCATGCAGACCTTCGACAACACCCGTCCGCTGGTCGCCGCCATGGCCGTGGGTGTCGCCCGCGCCGCCCTGGAGGAGACCCGGCGGATCCTTTCCGAAGCGGGCGTGGAGATCGACTACGACCGCCCCGCCAACACCCAGTCCGCCGCGGCGGCGACCTTCCTGCAGCTCGAAGCCGACTGGGAAGCCGCCTACCTGCTGTCGCTGGAAGCGGCGTGGATGGCCGACAACCGCAAGCCCAACTCGCTGCAGGCCAGCATGGCCAAGGCGAAGGCGGGCCGCTCCGGCTCGGACGTCACCCTGCGGTGCGTCGAGCTGGCCGGGTCGATCGGCTACAGCGAGAACTCGCTTCTGGAGAAGTGGGCCCGCGACTCGAAGATCCTCGACATCTTCGAGGGCACCCAGCAGATCCAGCAGCTGATCGTCGCCCGCCGCCTGCTGAACAAGTCGTCGGCCGACCTGAAGTGATGTAGTGCCAACGAAAGCGGCGCCCCTCGAACTCGAGGGGCGCCGCTTTGTCTTGGGTGGCTACAGGTGCGCGGCGCGCATGGCCTGGTCCATCTCGTCGTGCGTGGCCGCGGGACACGGCAGTGGGGTGGGGTTGTTCGCGCGGATACCGTCGAGCAGGACCGCCAGGTACCGCCGCCACAGGTCGGGATTGATCGCCCGCGTCAGCTCCGCCGACGCGGCGACCATGATCAGGAAAGCGCCGATGTCGGAGGCCTCGAAGTCCGGGCGGACCGCGCCCTGCGCCTTCGCGCGGGCGACCAGGGCGTCCACCGCCGGGATGAAGTGCTCGGAGATGCGCTCCACCTGCCCGAAGTCGGCCCGGGTGCAGATCTCGAACAGGCCGCGGTCGGCCGACTGGCGCTCGGCGATCTCGGTGATCAGTCCACACAGGCCTTCCCATGCGTCCGGCTCCGCCGCGGCGGCGTCGATCACCACGGCCAGTTCCTCGACCACGTGGTCGAACACGGCCGTGACCAGGGCTTCCTTGTTGGGAAAGCGCCGGTAGACGGTGCCGACGCCGACGCCCGCGTGTCGGGCCACGTCGTCCAGCGTGACGTTCAGGCCGTGCTCCGCGAAGACCTCGCGCGCGGCTCTGACGACGCGGACGCGGTTGCGTTCGGCGTCGGCGCGCAGGGGCTTGGTGGCGATCGTCACGCTCCCAGCATAACAAATCCGGAGGACGCCTCTCCGCTTCCTTGGTACCGTCGAAACCATAACCGGAGACCGGGTCTCAACTTTCTCCCCAGGGGCATTCATGACTCTCTCGGACACGCGCGCGCCCGAGCCACCGCTGCAGGCCGCGTCCAACAAGCGTTGGCTCATCCTCGCCGTCATCGCGCTCGCCCAGGTCATGGTGGTGCTCGACGCCACCATCGTGAACATCGCGCTGCCGTCGGCGCAGCTCGACCTGAAGTTCACCAACGACCAGCGCCAGTGGCTGATCACCGGCTACGCGCTGAGCTTCGGCAGCCTGCTGCTGATCGGCGGCCGGGTGGCCGACCTGTTCGGCCGCAGGCTGACCTTCCTCGCGGGCGTCGCGGGCTTCGCGCTCGCCTCCGCGGTCGGCGGTGCGGCGGGCAGCTTCGAGATCCTGGTGGCCGCGCGAGTCGGCCAGGGTGTGTTCGCCGCGCTGCTCGCGCCCGCCGCGCTGTCCCTGCTGACCACCACCTTCACCGACCCGAAGGAACGCGCCAAGGCGTTCGGCATCTTCGGCGCCATCGCCGGTGGCGGCGGCGCGATCGGCCTGCTGCTCGGCGGCGTGCTCACCGAGTACCTCGACTGGCGCTGGTGCATGTTCGTCAACCTGATCTTCGCGGGCGCGGCGTTCCTCGGCGGCGTGGCCCTGCTCGACCGCAGCACCGCCGACCACCGGCCCAAGCTCGACCTGTTCGGCGTCGCGACCGCGACCGCGGGCATGTTCGCGCTGGTCTACGGCCTGGCCAACGCCGAGACCGAGTCGTGGAGCCACGGGCTGACGTGGGGTGGCATCTCCACCGGCGTCGTGCTGCTCGCGGTCTTCGCCTGGTGGCAGACGAAGGCGCCGAGCCCGCTGCTGCCGCTGCGGATCCTGCTGCACCGCAACCGCGGCGGGGCGTTCCTGGCGATCTTCATCCTGTGCGCCGGAATGTTCGTGATCTTCCTGTTCCTGACCTACTTCCTGCAGGTCAACCTCCAGTTCGGCCCGGTGAAGTCCGGGGTGTCGTTCCTGCCGATGATCGGCACGCTGATGGTCGCGGCGACCCTGGCGACCACGGTGTTCCTGCCGCGCGTCGGGCCGCGGCCGCTGATCGCGGGCGGCATGCTGATCGCGGGCGCGGGCACCGGTCTGCTGGCCCTGATCGACGAGACCAGCACCTACGCCAGCGGTGTGCTGCCCGGGCTGCTGATCGCGGGCGCGGGCATCGGCCTGACCATGGCCGCGAGCATGAACATCGGCATCCTGGGCGTCGACCCCGACGACTCCGGTGCGGCGTCCGCGGCGATCAACGCCGTGCAGCAGGTGGGTGGCTCGATCGGCACCGCGCTGTTCAGCTCGGTCGCCGCGGGCGCGGTGACCACCGCCATGATGGAGGGCCAGGCCCCGGCGTCGGCCGCCATCGCGGGCTACAGCGCGGCGTTCCTCGGCAGCGCGATCCTCTTCGCGGTCGGTGCCGTTGTGGCCGGTCTGGTGCTGCGACCCGGCGTGCCTGAGGAACTCGGCACCGCCGCCCCCGCGATCCACATGTGACAGCTCCGGTGGCGTGGGCGAACCCGCTCACGCCACCGGGTTGTGGACCGCCAGGAAGTCGTCGAGGTGCTTCCACGTCGTGTCCCGCGCGCCCCGACCGGCGAGCACACCGAGGTGGCCGCCGGGGCAGGCGTGGAACTCGACCTCGGCCGCGTTGTCGAGCACGTCGACCAGATGCCGGACCGCGCGCTCGGGCGCGATGCTGTCGCCCTTGCCCGCGATGATCAGCACCGGGACCTTCACCTCGGCCAGGTTGATCCGCCGTCCGCCCAGGTCGAACGTGCCCTCGGCGAGGTCGTTCGCGCGGAAGAACCGGTGGTAGAGCTGCCCGAAGGTCCGCCCCGGGTAGGCGATCATGTTGTCGGTGAACCGGTCGACCGCCTCGATCTGCGCCAGGAAGTCGGCGTCGTCGAGGTGCGACAGGATCGCGTAGGGCTTGGTGACGACCTTGTCGATCGCCGAGAGCTGGAACGCGCGCTTCACCAGCGCCCGCGGCGCTCCGCCCAGCAGGCGGTAGGCCGGGGTGAGGATCCAGCCCTGGGTGAAGTCGACCAGCGGCTTCATCGGCGCGATCAGCGGGATGGCGGTCACGTCGAAGGGCGCGGCCACGGTCGAGATCGACGCGATCGGCAGGCCCGGCTGGTCGGCGGCGGTGAGCAGCGACATGATCCCGCCGAGGCACCAGGCCACCACGTGCACCGGCCGGTCGCCCGCGTCCCGGCTGACCGCGCGGATCGTGTGCGGCAGCACGTCGTCGATCCAGTGCTCCAGTCCCAGCGAGCGGTCGGCGAAGCTGACGGTGCCGAAGTCGACCAGGTAGGTCGAGCGGCCTTGGGCGACCATGTGCTCGGCGAGGCTGCAGCCCCGGCGCAGGTCGAAGCACAGCGACGGCGCGGCCAGCGGCGGCACGAACAGCACCGGGTCGCCGGACGCGGGAAGGTTTCCCTCGGCGAACCGGTACACCGACCGCATCCGGCCCTTGTCGATCAGAGTCCGCGGCATCGGCCGAAGATCGGCGATCCCCCCGCGCGCGACCTTCGCGCCCACATTCTCAACCGCCGCCGCCACCCACTCGGTCACGCCCACCGCGCCCACCTCCACCCCAAGTCTGCCCGCCCCGCGAGTCGCCCGCCCAGGCAAACGAGTCGCCCCTTCAGGCAAGTGAATTCAACATCGGGACAACGAATCCCGACTTCGCCTGGTTACGAAGGTGAGACCCATGTCCCAGCCGGTGTCGAACTCGGTTGCCGGAAGGGGCGACTCGTTTGCCGGACGGGGCGACTCGCGTTACTTGAGGCCTAGTTCGCGGGCGATGAGCATGCGCTGGACCTCGCTGGTGCCCTCGCCGATCTCGAGGATCTTGGCGTCGCGGTAGAAGCGGCCGACGGGGAACTCGTTCATGAAGCCGTAGCCGCCGAAGATCTGGGTGGCGTCGCGGGCGTTGTCCATCGCGGCGTTGGAGGCGTGCAGCTTGGCGATGGCCGCCTCCTTCTTGAACGGCTCGCCGCGCAGCATCTTCGCCGCCGCCGCGTAGTAGGCCAGGCGGGCGGTGTGGGCGCGCAGCTCCATGTCGGCGAGCTTGAACTGGATCGCCTGGTACTCGCCGATCTTGCGCCCGAACGCCTCGCGCTCGCCGACGTACCGCAGCGACTCGTCGATGCACCCCTGCGCCAGACCGACCGACAGGGCGGCGATCGCGACCCGGCCCTCGTCCAGTGTGGACAGGAACTGGGCGTACCCGCGGCCCTGCTCGCCGAGGAGGTTCTCCTTCGGCACGCGGACGTCGGCGAAGGCCAGCTCGCGGGTGTCGGAGGCGTTCCAGCCGACCTTCGAGTACTTCTTCGACACGGTGAACCCGGGCGTGCCCGACGGCACGATGATCGCCGAGATCTCCTTGCGGCCGTTGTCCTTCACACCGGTGACGGCGGTGACCGTGACCAGGCCGGTGATGTCGGTGCCGGAGTTGGTGATGAACGCCTTGGAGCCGTTGATGACCCACTCGTCGCCGTCGAGGCGCGCGGTCGTGCGGGTCGCGCCCGCGTCGGAGCCGCCGCCGGGCTCGGTGAGGCCGAACGCGCCGAGCTGCTCGGCGTTGGTCAGCTTCGGCAGCCAGGTCTGCTTCTGCTCCTCGGTGCCGTACCGGTAGAGCGGCATCGCGCCCAGCGAGACACCGGCCTCCAGCGTGATCGCGACCGACGAGTCGACCCGGGCCAGCTCCTCCAGGGCGATGCACAGGGCGAAGTAGTCCCCGCCCATGCCGCCGTACTCCTCGGAGATCGGCAGGCCGAACAGGCCCATGTGGCCCATCTTGGCGACGATCTCGTAGGGGAATTCCTCGCGCTCGTAGAAGTCCCCGATGACGGGAGCGACCTCCTCACGCGCGAACTCTTGGACGGTCTTGCGGAGCGCCTCGTGCTCCTCGCCCAGCGTGAAGTTGATCATGACTGGTCCTCCGTTGGGGTCACCACGGTGAGAATCTGGTTCAGCGCGACCTGTTGGCCGGCATGGACGTTCAGTTCGGAGACGACACCGTCGACCTTGGCCGTGATGGTGTGCTCCATCTTCATCGCCTCGACGACGAGCAGCGGCTGCCCCGCGGTCACGTGGTCGCCCACGGCGACCTTGACCACCAGGACCGTGCCCGGCATCGGGCTGGTCACCGGTCCGCCCGCGGCGGCCGACGATCCGGCGCCCTCGAGCATCGAGTGCTCCGCGACGGCCCACGCCTGGCCACCGGCCGCGAGCCAGAGGACGTCGCCGTCCTGGGCCCGGGTGTAGCGCAGGTTGTGGCCGCCGTAGGTGACCCGCAGTTCACCGTCCACACGCGACACGGAGGCTTTGACGGGGTCGCCGTCGTCGATCGTCACGGTCGCGGCCGACGGACTGCCCGAGAGCTTCACTCTCACGTCCCGGTCGCCGCAGGTCAGGCGCAGTGGGACCACCGCGGCCCGGCCGAGGCGCCAGCCGTTGGGGACCGACCACGGGTCGATCACCTCGCCCGCGGGCTGCATGGTGAGCAGCTCGTCGAGCGCGGCGGCGGCGAAGACCTCGTCAGGCACCGGCTCCGCGCGGGTCAGCGCGTCGAGCTTGCGTTCGACGAGCTGGGTGTCGAGCCTGCCCGCGCGCACGTCCTCATCGGCCAGCAGCGCGCGCAGGAAGGCGATGTTCGTGCCGACGCCGAGCACCACCGTGTCGGCCAGGGCGTCGGACAGCCGGATCAGCGCCTGCTCGCGGTCCTCGCCCCAGGTGATGACCTTGGCCAGCATCGGGTCGTAGTCCGAGCCGACGACAGAACCGGCCAGCAGCCCGGAGTCCAGCCGCGCCCAGTCCTCAGTGGACTGCGACAGGCCCAGTACGCGGCCACCGGTCGGCAGGAAGCCGGTCGATGGGTCCTCGGCGTACACCCGGGCCTCGACCGAGTGCCCGCGAAGCTCCACATCGGACTGCTTGAGCGACAGCGGCTCCCCCGCGGCCACCCGCACCTGCTGCTCGACGAGGTCGAGTCCGGTGACCTGCTCGGTGACCGGGTGCTCGACCTGCAGCCGGGTGTTCATCTCCATGAAGAAGAACTCGTCGGGCCGGTCGGCGGAGACGATGAACTCCACCGTGCCCGCGCCCGTGTAGCCCACGGACTTGGCCGCGTCGACCGCCGCCGTGCCCATCCGCTCCCGCGTCACCGCGTCGAGCAGCGGCGATGGCGCCTCTTCGATGATCTTCTGGTGGCGGCGCTGCAGGCTGCACTCGCGCTCGCCGAGGTGGATCACGTTGCCGTGCGCGTCGGCGAGGACCTGGATCTCGATGTGCCGCGGCCGCTGGACGAACCGCTCGATCAGCAGCGTCTCGTCGCCGAACGAGCCACGCGCCTCGCGCCGCGCGGACTCGATCGCGGAACGCAGTCCCTCCGGCTCGGTGACCAGGCGCATGCCCTTGCCGCCACCACCCGCGGACGGCTTGAGCAGCACCGGGAAACCGATCTCGGTCGCGGCGGACACGAGGTCGTCGTCGGACATCCCCGGCTCGGTGCGACCGGGGACCACCGGCACGCCCGCGGCGATAACCGTCAGCTTGGCGCGGATCTTGTCGCCCATGGCGTCGATCGCCGAGGCGGGCGGGCCGATGAAGACCAGCCCCGCTTCGGCGCAGGCGCGCGCGAACTCGACGTTCTCGGCGAGGAACCCGTAGCCGGGGTGCACCGCCTCGGCGCCGGTCTCGCGAGCCGCCGCGATGATGTTCGGGATGGACAGGTAGCTCTCGCGCGCGGCGGCAGGGCCGATGCGGACGGCCACGTCGGCCTCCCGGACATGCCGGGCGCCCGCGTCGGCGTCGCTGTAGACCGCGACCGACCGGATGCGCATCCGGCGGAGCGTGTCGATGACGCGGCAGGCGATCTCGCCGCGGTTGGCGATCAGAACGCTGGTGAACATCGCACTCACATCCGGAAGACGCCGTAGCCGACAGGGTTCAACGGTGCGTTGGCCGCCGCGGAGAGCGCGAGGCCGAGCACCTGGCGGGTGTCCGCCGGGTCGATCACACCGTCGTCCCACAGCCGGGCCGTGGAGTAATAGGGGTTGCCCTGCTCCTCGTACTGCTGCCGGATCGGCTCCTTGAACGCGTCCTCGTCCTCGGCGGACCACTCGTCGCCGCGCGCCTCGATCTGGTCGCGGCGGACGGTGGACAACACGGACGCGGCCTGCTCGCCGCCCATGACCGAGATGCGCGCGTTGGGCCACATCCAGAGGAAGCGCGGTGAATAAGCACGGCCGCACATCGAGTAGTTGCCCGCGCCGAACGAGCCGCCGACGACGACCGTGAATTTCGGTACGCGCGCGCACGCGGTCGCCATGACCATCTTCGCGCCGTGCTTGGCGATGCCGCCGGCCTCGTAGTCGCGCCCGACCATGAAGCCGGTGATGTTCTGCAGGTAGAGCAACGGGATGCTGCGCTTGTCGCACAGCTCGATGAAGTGCGCGCCCTTCATGGCCGACTCGCTGAACAGCACGCCGTTGTTGGCCACGATGCCGACCGGGTGGCCGTGGATCCGGGCGAACCCGGTGACCAGGGTCGAGCCGTACTCCTTCTTGAACTCGCGGAACCGGCTGCCGTCCACGATGCGGGCGATCACCTCGCGCACGTCGTACGGCGTGCGCGAGTCGGTCGGGACGACGCCGTACAGGGTGGCCGGGTCGACGGCGGGCTCCTCGACCGGCGCGACGTCCCACGGGCGTGGGGCGCGCGGGCCGAGCGTGCTGACGATGGAGCGGACGATCCGCAGCGCGTGGGCGTCGTCGTCGGCCAGATGGTCGGTGACGCCCGAGGTGCGCGAGTGCACGTCGCCGCCGCCGAGGTCCTCAGCGGTGACGACCTCACCGGTCGCGGCCTTCACCAGCGGCGGGCCGCCGAGGAAGATCGTGCCCTGGTTGCGCACGATCACGGCCTCGTCGCTCATCGCGGGGACGTACGCGCCGCCCGCGGTGCAGGAGCCGAGGACCGCGGCGATCTGCGGGATGCCCTGGGCGGACATGGTGGCCTGGTTGTAGAAGATCCGGCCGAAGTGGTCGCGGTCGGGGAAGACGTCGTCCTGCTTGGGCAGGAACGCGCCGCCGGAGTCGACCAGGTAGACGCACGGCAGGTTGTTCTGCAGCGCGACTTCCTGCGCGCGCAGGTGCTTCTTGACCGTCATCGGGTAGTAGGTGCCGCCCTTGACGGTGGCGTCGTTGGTGACGATCACGCACTCGCGTCCGGACACCCGGCCGACGCCGGTGATGACACCCGCGGCCGGGGCGTCGTCGCCGTACATCCCGGTGGCGGCCAGCGGGGAGAGTTCCAGAAAGGGAGACCCGGGGTCGACCAGGGAGTCGACCCGGTCGCGCGGGAGGAGCTTGCCCCGCTCGACGTGGCGCGTACGGGCCTTCTCGGGTCCGCCGAGCGCCGCCGTGCCGAGGCGTTCGCGCAGGTCGTCGACGAGCACCCGGTGCTCTTTGACGTTGCGCTGGAATGCCTCGTCGGCGGGATCGGCGTCGCTGCGCAGGACGGGCGCGTCCATCTCAGGTCCTCGCGATCGCAGGTTAGTCACCGTTAACTATGTGACCAATGTTAGCGCTCGCTAACGTCCACGTCCACCTACGACGAAGGCCACCCCCTACCGGAGGTGGCCTTCAGCGGGTCGAATCCGGGAATCAGCCGGTCACAGCGCGCACGGCGGCGTAGTAGCCACCGCTCTGACCAGCCACGTTCGGGTGATAAGACTCCTCGACCGGCCAGGCCCAGCTGTTGATCCAGCGGGTCCCGGACGCGCAGATCTCATGCCCGGCGAAGGCGGTGCGGCCGTCGACGAAGGTGAAGCCCCTGGCCGCCGCGCGACCCCGGGTGACATCGGCCAGCACGTCGGCCGACTGGTTGATCGCGGAGCGCTTGGTCTCGCTCAGACCCGCGTAGCAGTAGCCGGGGACCTTGTACATGCGCGGATAGCCGACGACGAGCACGCGCGCGTTGGGCGCCCGGGTGCGGATCTGGGAGTAGACCTGGTCCAGCTTGGGCGGCAGCTGGGTGCGGGCGTAGTTCTGCGCCTCCTGGTTGCGCTGCACGCAGGTCGAGTCGGAACCGAAGTTGCAGTCGGTCATGACACTGGCGAAGCCCGCGTCGTTGCCGCCGATGGAGATGGTGACCAGGGCGGTGTCGGCGGTGACCGCGCCGATCTGGTTGGCCAGGACGTCGCCGGTGCGCGCACCGGAGCAGGCGACGAAGGAGAAGGCGGACGGGGAGTGGGAGTTGGCCCAGAGCTGGGGATACGCGTTCGAACTGCGCTTGCACGAACCGCTCGTGCCGTAGCTGCCCGCGCCCAACCCGGAGGAGTAGGAGTCGCCGAGCGCCACGTACTTGCCGGTCGCGGCCGAAGCGGGCACCGCGAAGCCGGCCATGGATAACAGGGTGAGCAGGGTGATCACTAGGGACCTGGAGACACGCATGCCTAACCTCCGCCGTTGGAGGGGATTCCCGACAAGGTCATGACTACCAGCGACCAACCGCGTACGGAACTGCTCGGTAACTTATTAAGGGTTGCCAGTTTCCCAACGGATCCTGAACCCCTGTGGTTAGCGGTCGCTAACCACTCTGCAATACGATGACTCCGTGTCCCCAGCAGCCGAGCCAGCGAAAACAGGCCCCAGCCGCCGTGAGCAGATCCTCGCCGCCGCGGCGGAACTGTTCGCCAGGCACGGTTTTCACGGCGTCGGCATCGACGACATCGGCTCCGCCGTCGGCATCTCCGGGCCCGCGCTCTACCGGCACTTCCGGTCGAAGGACGCGATGCTCGGCGAGATGCTCACCTCGATCTCGGAAGTGCTGCTCGACGGCGGCCTCGCCCGGATCAGCTCCGCGGCGGGGGCACAGGAGGCGCTGGGCGATCTCGTGCGGTTCCACGTCGACTTCGCGTTGGACAACCCGTCGCTGATCACGGTGCAGGAGCGCAACCTCGGCAACCTGACCGACCCCGACCGGCGCAAGGTCCGCGCCCTGCAGCGCCGCTACGTCGAGGCCTGGGTCGAGGTCATCCGCGACGCCGGCCCCGCCGTCCCCGAACCCACCGCCCGCGCCGCCGCGCACGCGGTGTTCGGCCTGATCAACTCCACCCCGCACAGCAGGCACCTCGACCGTGACCAGATGGCCGACCTGCTGACCGCGATGGCCCTCACCGCCCTGATCCACACACCCGTCTCCTGACCGACCCCTACGCGGGCACCTCGACACTGCCGCCCAGCTAATTGGTAAGACCACTTGACCTCTGACCGGTCCGGCTTCTACCGTCGTCGGCATGGTGTTCCAGCCGGTGGCCCGACGGTCCGTGCCCGACGAGGTGTTCGCGCAGATGCTGCACGCGGTGATCGACGGCAGCGTCGCGGCGGGCGAGGCCCTGCCCAGCGAGCGCGCGCTGGCCGAAGTGCTCGGGGTGTCGCGGCCCGCGGTTCGCGAAGCGCTGCAGCGGATGTCGCAGGCCGGGCTGGTCGACGTCCGCCAGGGCGACGGCACGGTCGTGCGGGACTTCCGGCGCAGCGCGGGCCTGGACCTGCTGCCGCGCCTGCTGCTGCGCGGCGAGACGGTCGACCTCACCGTGGTGCGCGACATCCTCGACGCCCGGCTGCTCATCGGCCCCGAGGTGGCCGCCCTGGCCGCCGCACGCGCGGGCGAGAGCCTGGCGCGACCGCTGTCGGACGCGATCGACGCGCTCGCCACGACCGAGGACCCGGTGGCGTCGCAGCGGCACGCACTCACGTTCTGGGACCACCTCGTCGACGGCGCCGACTCGATCGTCTTCCGACTGGTGTTCAACAGCCTCCGCGCCGCCTACGAACCCGCACTCGACCTCCTCGGCCCGCTGATGGCCGCCGAGGTGTCGCGCACCGACGCGTACCGCGCGCTCGCCGACGCGGTCACCGAGGCCGATCCCGAGCGCGCGCGCTCGGCCGCGCTCGATCTCCTGAGCCCGGCCACCGAGGCGTTCCTCACCGTCATCAAGGAGCTGACATGAGCCGAAGGCAGGTGTCCCTGGCGGACTGCGCGCGGGAGTTCGCGCGCCACCCCTCACCGTGGCTGATCGGCGGCACGCTCGTGGCCGCGGTCGTCGCCCGCGTCGTGGTCGGCGACTGGTGGTCGAGCGACACCCTGCTGCCGTTCGTCATGCTGGCCGTGTTCCCGTTCTTCGAGTGGACCGTGCACGTCTGCGTCCTGCACTGGCGCCCGCGCAAGATCGCCGCGCTGACAATCGATCCGCTGCTCGCGCGCAAGCACCGTGAACACCACGCCGATCCGCGCGATGTCCCGCTGGTCTTCATCCCGTGGCCGGTCCTCGTGTGGCTGCTGCCGGTCATCACCGCCATCGCCCTCACCGCTTTCAGCCGGATCGCGTTGGGGCTCACGTTCCTCTGCTTCGTGGCGGCCCTCGGGCTCGCCTACGAATGGACGCACTACCTGATCCACAGCGACTACCAGCCGAAATCCCGGCTGTACCGGGCGGTGTGGCGCAACCACCGGCTCCACCACTTCAAGAACGAGCACTACTGGTTCACTGTCACCACCACGGGTACAGCCGATCGGGTCATGCGCACGTACCCCGATCCGCGTACCGTCACGAACTCGCCCTCCGTCAAGGATTTGCACAACACCTCGCGTGATCCACTGTCGGATCCCCTGGTCGGGTGAGTAATCTCTACGAGTCACCAAGCGATCGCGGAGAGTGGGTGTCGTGGCCGAATCGACGACTACGTGGGTGCCCGAGGGCATCGACCTGGACAGACCAAGCGCAGCACGGCTCTATGACTACCTTCTGGGCGGCGGCCACAACTTCGCCCATGACCGGGAACTCGCGCACCGGTTCCTGAAGGCGCAGCCGCACGCCAGGGAGATCGCCCGGCACAACCGGTCCTTCCTCCGCCGCAGCGTGCTGTTCATGATCGAGAACGGCCTCCGGCAGTTCCTCGACCTCGGGTCCGGCATCCCGACCGTCGGCAACGTGCACGAGATCGCGCACAACGCCGACCCCGCGTGCCGAGTCGTCTACGTCGACTACGAGGAAGTCGCCTGCGCGCACAGCAACCTGATGCTGGCGAGCAACCCCAACGCGACGATCGTGCAGGCCGACCTGACCGTCCCGGAGGAGGTGCTGGCCGCGACGCGGGCCACCGGACTGCTCGACTTCGACCAGCCGATCGGCGTGATCATGGCCGGGGTCTTCCACTTCGTGCCCGACGCGAAGGAACCGGCGAAGATCATCGGCCGCTACCGCGACGCCACGGCCGACGGCAGCATGCTGTCGTTCTCGCAGTTCACCCGCGACCTGATGCCGGAGGAGATGGACCGCGTCGTCGAGGTCATGAAGTCCAGCCGCGACCCGATGTTCCCCCGCACCCGCGAGGAGATCATCGCCCTGTTCGACGGTTACGAGATCGTCGAGCCGGGCATCGTCCCCACCGCGCTGTGGCACCCGGACACGGGTCTGGACGACGGCCAGGACCCGAACCTGGCGGGCATCCTCGCGGGCGTGGGACGCAAACGCTGAGTCCGATGTGATGGCCGAGCCCACCGTGCGCGTCCGGGCGGACCAGGACACCCTGGTCCGTTCGTGGCTGCGCGCGGTGGCGGCCACGGCCTACGTGCCGCGGACGTCGCAAGAGATCACCGCCGGCCTCGCCGAGATGGTCGACACCCTCGTCGCCGCGATGGTGGCCGAGCCCTTCGACCCCACGCCGGGAACCGAGGTCGGCGAGCGGATGGTGGCCGAGGGCCTGATCGGCGAGAACACGCTGCAGCAGTCGGTCGCCGCGCTCGCCGAAGGGCTGCACGGGCCCGCGGACCGGAAGGTGTCGCTCCTGGTCGCGGTGTCCTCCGGCTACGCGAACGCCTTGCGGAACCGGACGCTGGCGCAGCAGGAGAACATGAAGATCGCGCTGCACAGCGCGATGCGCCAGGCCGAACGCGACCGGCGGGCCACCGAGAGCCGGTTCCGGGAGGTGTTCGCCAGTTCCGCCGTCGGCATCGCGATCACCGAGCTGGACGGCCGGTTCGTGGAGACCAACCCCGCCCTGGCCACGATCCTGGCCTGCGAGACCGGCGACCTGGCGGGCCGCTCGCTGGCCGAGTTCATCACCAACGAGCCCGACGTCTCGGGCAGCCCGCTCGCGCACCTGCCGGACCGGCAGCGGCTGCGAAGACTCAACGGCGAGACGGCGTGGGTCTACGCGAAGTCCTCGCTGCTGCCCGACGAGTCCGGTGGGCCCGCCTACCGGGTGACGATGGTCCAGGACCTCAGCGAGCTGCACCTGCTGGGCGACCGGCTCAGCCACCAATTGCTGCACGACGCGCTCACCGGTGTGGCGAACCGGATCAGCTTCGAGTCGCGACTGGAGACGATGCACGGGAAGGCGGCGCCGACCAGCACGCTCACCCTGTGCTGCCTCGACCTCGACGCCTTCTCCATGGTCAACACCACCTACGGCCACGAGCTCGGCAACCGGGTGCTGCGCACGGTCGCGCAGCGGCTCGAAGCGGTGGCGGGCGAGAAGGCGGTCGTCGCGCGGATCGGCAGCGACGAGTTCGCCGTCCTCGTCCTGGACGCGCCGCCGGTGTCGGAGTTCGTCGACGCGATCAACGCCGAACTGTCCGAGCCGGACTACACCGACGGCGTGGGTCTCGCGGTCAGCGCGAGCATCGGGGTCGTGCGGGCCGGCCCGTCGGCGATGTCGAGCGCCGAGCTGTTCCGCGCGGGCGAATCGGCGCTGCGACAGGCGCGCGCGTCGGGCAGGCGGCAGTGGGTCGAGTTCGACCATGACGCCGACAAACGCGACCGCGCCCTCGGGTCCGCGGCGACCGCGCTGCCCGCGGCGTGGGAGAACGGCGAACTGGACCTGCGCTACGACGTCGTCGCCCGGTTGGCCGACCACAAGCCGGTGCGGGTCACGGCGGTGCCCGGGCTCGATCGGCCCGCCGCGGGCCTGCCGTCGGCGGCGGACCTGGCGGAGACGACGGGGCTCTCGGTGGCGCTGGGCCCGTGGCTGCTGTCCCGGTCGACCGAGCACGTCCCGGTGTGGCGGGCGCTGTTCGGGTCCGAGCCGGTGCACCGGGTGCTGCTCTCCCCGTTGCAGTCGGCCGACGCGGAGCTGTCGGGGGTGATCAACCGGGCCATCGCGGCCACCGCGATCCCGCCGGGGCTGCTGGAGGTCGGACTGCACACGGGCACGGTCACAGGCAACGGCGACGCCCAGGACAACCTGCGCACCCTCGGCGACATCGGTGTGGTCACCGCGTTGCACGGGTTCGCGGGCGGGCCGCGCGAGGTCACCATGGCCGAGCGGTTCAAGGTCGGCGCGGTGCTGCTGGCCGACCCGTTCGAGGGATGGCGGCCGGACTGGCTGCCGCACGACTGCGTCCAGGTGGAGACCACCCGCGGCCTGATCGACACGATGCGCTCGATCGGCGTGTCCGTGGGCGTGCGCGGCGTGCGTGACCTGGCCGAAGCCCGGTGGTGGGCGGAGTTGGGCGCCGACACCGGGGAGGGTCCGGCGTTCGGTCTGGGACTCGCGGTGGACGACGTGCTGAGCCGCGTCCGGTCCGCCAAGTGAACGAATCACCCGGCGTCGATCTCCCCGCGCGCCCGCGGGCTGTTGCAGGATGAGGAACGTGGAACCCGACAGCGAGCCGGACCCGAACCGCAGAGAACGCCTCATCGACACCGCGTGCGCGGCTCTCGCCGCCATGCGCGCGGGCGAGGACGACGGCGCGCTGGACCACGTGGCGTCGGCCGTCCAGTCCGCCCCCAACAGCCACGCCGACGCGCGTGAGCTGATGCTGCTGCTGTTCCACGAGTGCAGCGCGATGGTGGCCGAACTCGGCGACGGCGGCTCGACACCGGTGAAGATGCAGGTCTACGACGACGACGGGCAGGAAGTCCCGATCGACGAGGCCGACCCCCCGGTCCGCACGGCGGTCCGCACGCTGCTCGCGGAAGTCCACGGCGACCAGGCCGGGGCGAAGGCCCAGATCGAGATCGCCCTGGCCAACGCGGACCCGGACGAGATGGCGGCCCTGATGGTCCAGGCACTGCGGTGGACCCTGCGCCTTTCGGACGAGTGCGTGAGCCGCGACCTGCCGGTGCCCGCCTGGATTCGCGGCTGAAAAGTCCACAGTGGACTATTCAGTTGTCCACAGGCCGCCGCGGGGCCGTTGACGTGCCCTGATCCGAGGACGACGATTCAAGGCATGCGCCCAGCAGCCTTGGTCCTCATCTTGACGGTGCTCGCCACCTTCACGGTCCCCGCGTCAGCGGCGCCGCCGGCAAGGGACTATGTCGCCCTGGGCGATTCCTACGCGGCGGGCCCCGGCATCCCGATCCAGAACGCGACCCCTCCGGGCTGCGCCCGCTCCGACCAGAACTACCCCGCGCAACTGGCCCGCTGGCTCAAGGTCGACACCTTCCAGGACGTCTCCTGCAGCGGCGCCACCACCGTGCACATGACCGCACCCCAACAGGTCTCCGGCGGCCCCAACCCACCCCAACTCGACGCGTTGAGCCCCAAGATCGACCTGGTCACGCTGACCATCGGCGGCAACGACATCGGATTCGGGGAGATCCTGGCCCGCTGCGGCCAAGAGGGCGCCAAGGACCCCACGGGCAACCCGTGTCAGCGGTACTACACCCAGTCGGGCCGCGACGTCCTCGCCGACCGGGTCGCCGCCGTGGCCCCGAAGATCGCCCGGACACTCGACGGCATCAAGAAGCGGTCGCCCCACGCCAAGATCCTGGTGGTCGGCTACCTGAGGATCCTGCCCCCACACACCGGCTGCTGGCCCGCGGTCCCCTTCGCCGCCGGCGACACCGCGTACTTCGACGGAGTCGAACGCGCCCTCAACGCCACCACCGCCGCGACCGCCCACAAGGCAGGCGCCCACTTCGTCGACCCGTACTACTTCTCCCTCAACCACGACGCCTGCCAACCCCGCGACCGCCGCTGGGTGGAACCGTTACAGCCCGCCAACCCCGCCGCCCCCATCCACCCCAACGCCGCAGGCATGCGCGTGGTGGCAGGCCTGACTTGGGCAACCCACTTACTCACCCGCTGACCACTCGCTGACGCTGACTCCGCACAGCCGACCCCACCACCAGGTGCCGGCTGCGCAGGCAGCGAGCCCGACTCCACCGGCAGCCCAGCTCGCTACCCCTCCACAGCCGACCCGACCGACACCCCAACCCGCCACCCCCACCACAGCCGACCCAACCGACACCCCAACCCGCCATCCCCACCACAGCCACCACCTGACTGACACCCCACAACCAGAACCACCCCACCCACCACCGAGATCGCCCCCTGGTCTGGGCACCCGATACCCCCGCACCACCGCACACGCCGTCCCACACCGCACCACCCACCCGTCCCGCGCACCAACCCCGGACGAGCAACCCCCCACGATGCTCTTAATCCCTGCACTTCCCCCTGCTCCCTCGTCCTGGCCGCCTTTAACTCTCGATCGGCGGTGTCAAGGGTCAGCTCCGCTGATCGCGCAGCGACGGCCGTCCACGGCCGCCCTTGATACCGCCGATCGAGAGTTAAACAATCAAGCCAGAGCGAGACCCCCGCCGGAACCCACGAACACCGTGCACAGATCCACGAACACCGTGCACATAGGACAAAGAGCGCTACCTTGATGCAAAGAACCAAGGGAGCGCCATGATCACCGTGCAAGGAGTCGTGGACCGAGTTGGTCCCACCCTCCTCCGCATAGTCGCCCCACAAGATCCCACGCCCCAGGTAAGCGACGTGATCATCGCCGAAGCGGGCAAACGCACCCAGATAGCCACCGGCGACCTCGTCCTCGGCATCGCGGTCTCCTCCACCGCCGAAGCCGTCGAGCTGGTCCGCCACAGCGGTGCCCACGCGGCCGCCGCCGTCCTGCTCAAGCCGCCCCACGCCTCCCGCAGCGCCGTCAAGACCGCCGCCCAGCGCGGCGGCACGACCGTCGTGGAGGTGCACTCCGGTGCCGCCTGGGCCCAACTCGTCTGGCTCCTGCGCTCGGTTCTCGACGCCGCCGCCGACGAGTCCGACTCCTCCGGCGCCGTCACCGACGCGGGCCCCTTCGGCGACCTCTTCCGGCTCGCCGACGCGGCCGCCGCGGTCATCGACGCACCGGTCACGATCGAGGACGCCAACTCCCGGGTCCTCGCGTATTCCGCCCGGCAGGACCGGACCGACCCGGCCCGGGTGTCGACGATCATGGGCAGACGGGTGCCGGACGATGTCCTGGCCCGGTTCCGTTCCCGCGGTGTGTTCCGCGAACTGAGTCGCGGCCGGACCACGATCTTCGTGCCCGCGCAGCGCGACGGCACGCTTCCCCGGCTGATCGTCCCGATCCGCATGGGTGGGGAACTGCTCGGCTCGATGTGGGCGGTCGTCCCCGGTCCCGTCCCGGACGCGCGGGCCGCCGCGTTCGCCGACACCGCCCCCGTCGTGGCGCTGCACCTGCTGCGGCGGCGGGCCCGCGAGGACAGCGAGCGCAGGCGGACCGCGGAACTGGTCCGCTCGGCGCTGCAGGGCACGGGCAGCGCGCGTCTCCTCGCCGCCGAACTGGATCTTGCCCCCGACACCGCCCACCGGGTGGTGGCGATCGACGTGCAGACCGACGACGCCTTGGGCGGCGAAGGCGCGCGCCTCGCCCTGGTCCAGCGCCTGACCGACGGCATCGGCCGCCGCCCGGCCGTGGCCGACATGCACGGCGTCCTCTACGCCGTCGTCCCCGACCAACCCGGCGACACCGGGTGGACCGAGGTCCGTGCCGCGTTGGCCGCGTCCAGCGGCGCCCTGGTCGCGGCGGGCTCCCCGGTGGACGTGGCCGACCTTGCCCGGTCGCGCACCGAGGCCGACGAGGCACTCAGCCTCCTGCGCGCGGGCCTCGTCGAGGGCCCGGTGGCCGTCCATGACGACGTGTGGGCGGTGCTCGTGCTGCACCGGGCCGCCGTGGCCGCGGCCGGTGTGACCGCGTTCGGGCCGTTGGCCGCGCTCCGCGCCGCCGACGAGGAGTCCGACGGCTGGTACGTCGACACCCTCTACGAGTGGCTCCGCCACCCCGGCGACCCCCGCGCCGCCGCCGCGGCCCTGCGGATCCACCCGAACACCCTGCGGTACCGGATGTCCCGGGTGACCGCCGCCCTCGACGCCGATCTGACCGAGCCCGATGTCCGGCTCGCCCTACTCACACAGTTAGTAGCCATTCGCTGGGCGTGATGTGCTCGTAGCACAACCGACCCCTGCAGATCTCGTGCTCGCGACACGATGACACCGCTGCACGCGTGTCCGACCGTGGTACAGCACACCCCGAATGGCCCAGAGAGGACTTCCCGTTGAAGATCGCCGTCCCCCGCGAGATCAAGAACCACGAGTACCGGGTGGCGCTCACGCCAGCGGGTGCCCATGAGCTGACCAGCCGCGGCCACGATGTCTTCGTCGAGACCGGCGCGGGCTTGGGCTCGGCGATCACCGATGAGGAGTACCTGGGCGCGGGCGCGAAGATCCTCGCGACCGCCGACGAGGTGTGGGCCGAGGGCGACCTGGTCCTGAAGGTCAAGGAGCCCATCGCGGTCGAGTACCCGCGGCTGCGCAAGGGACAGACCCTCTTCACCTACCTGCACTTGGCCGCCGATGAGGCGTTGACGAAGGCCCTGTTGGACTCGGGCGTCACCGCGATCGCGTACGAGACCGTGCAGACGAGCACTGGCGCGCTGCCGCTGCTGGCGCCGATGTCCGAGGTCGCGGGCCGGTTGGCTCCGCAGGTCGGCGCGTTCGCCCTGATGAAGCCGTCCGGTGGGCGCGGTGTGCTGCCCGGTGGTGTTCCGGGGGTGACCCCGGCGAAGGTCGTCGTCATCGGCGGCGGCGTCGCGGGTGTCAACGCGGCCACCATCGCCCTCGGCATGGGCGCGGAGGTGCAGGTCCTGGACACGAATGTGGACCGGCTGCGCCAGATCGACAACCAGTTCGGCGGCCGGGTCCGCACCGTCGCGTCGAACCGTTACGCCGTCGAGCAGGCCGCCCGTGAGGCGGACTTGGTGATCGGCGCCGTCCTGGTGCCGGGCGCCAAGGCCCCGAAGCTGATCAGCAACGCGCTGGTGGCGGAGATGCAGCCGGGTTCGGTGCTGGTCGACATCGCCATCGACCAGGGTGGTTGCTTCGAGGACTCGCGTCCCACGACGCACGCGGACCCGACGTACCCGGTCCACAACTCGATCTTCTACTGCGTCGCGAACATGCCGGGCGCTGTCCCGAGGACGTCGACCTACGCGTTGACCAATGTCACCTTGCCGTACGCGGTGGCTTTGGCCGACAAGGGCTGGAAGTCCGCCCTGCGCGATGACGCCGCCCTGGCTTTGGGTTTGAACACCCACGATGGCCTGCTGACCAACGCTCCCGTCGCGACCGCCCACTCCCTCCCCGCGACCTCGCTGGACACGGTCCTCGCCTGAGGTTTCGACCCGGCCCACTGCCCTCGCGTGGGCCGGGTCTTCTCGCTTGGCCGCTCCCTGCCTCCGGTGGTGGGTCTCCCTCTGGCTTGATTGTTTAACTCTCGATCGGCGGTATCAAGGGCGGCCGTAAACGGCCGTCGCTGCGCGATCGGCAAGCCGACCCTTGACACCGCCGATCGAGAGTTAAAGGCGGCCAGGACGAGGGAGCAGGGGGAACTGCAGGAATTAAGAGCACCGCCCTGGTCCCCGAGTCCACCGTTGCCACGTGGGGACGGCCGTGGCCGTCGCGGGCCAGGGAGCGTTGCGGTAACGCCCCCCACACCGTGGGGCCTAAGCAAGTCGCGCGCCTGCCCACCCGTGGCCCGGCAGAGCCGGATAGCCACCAACGCACCTGGGCGATCATGCCCATCGCTTGTCCGCATACTCCGATGCGCGCAGCGCGAGCCCACACTGCTGGTCCGGTAGGGCTGGATTGGCCACCGATCGCACCGTGGGCGACATGCCTATTGGTTACATACTCTGGCTGTATGAGCGGTGACGGTGAGAGTGTGGCGGGTCGGGATGGGCGTCGCCCGGTGTATGACTCCTATGGGCGGTTGTCGCGGGTGCCGGAGACTGGGGAACTGGAGAAGATCGAGACCCAGTGGGCCGACAACCTGAAGGTGATCGAGCGCCACGGCGCGGTGTTGGGGGAGCAACTGTCCGACGGGTTGTCGGCGTGGAAGCTCAAGGTGCGCCGCAAGGGGTGGGAACGCCTGTTGGAGCGGGTGGAGTCGGGGGCCTCGGATGGGATCGTGGTCTGGCACACCGACCGCTTGTTTCGTCAGCCGCGTGATCTTGAGCGGTTGATCGAGTTGGCGGATAAGGGGTTCCTGGTGTTGTCCGCGCACGGTGCCCGTGATCTGTCGGACCCTGATGACCGGTTCATTCTGCGGATCGAGGTCGCGCACGCGGCCCGGTCCAGTGATGACACGTCGCGGCGGTTGCGACGACGGTTCGCGACGATGCGGGCGAAGGGGCGTGCGCAGACCGGTGGTCCGCGTCGGTTCGGGTTCGACGGGTTGGAAATGGAGCCCACCGGACCGGACGGGGAGCGGTTGCCGGTGGCAGCCGATGTGGTGGAGCGGGAGCGCAAGGCGTTGCGTGAGGCGGTGACCGCGATCCTGGCGGGGGTATCGATTTCGCAGGTGGCGCGGGACTGGAACGCGGCCGGGCTGCGCACGGTGCCGGGCGGGGTGTTGTGGGAACAGAAGACGGTGCGGATGACCTTGGAACGTCCGTCGCTGGCCGGGCTGATCGAGTACAACGGTGTGCTGGAGGGTCGGATGCCGGGTGAGCCGATCATCGATCCGCAGGTGTTCGACCGGTTGCGGGCGTTGTTCGCCTCCCGCAGCACCGGCGCGCCGGTCGGGGTGCGCTACCTGGGGACCGGAATCCTGCGGTGCGGATTGTGTCGGGCGAAGCTGTCCGCCCGCCCGTCCGGGGGAAGCACGTACTCGGATGGGGCGCAGCGCCGCATGTATTTCTGCAACGGGCAGCGCAAGGGTTGCGGGAAGGTCTACGCCGATCAACGCGGCGTAGACCGGGAGATCGAGGCGTTCACCATCGCGCGCCTGTCCGATCCGCGCGTCGCGGAGGCGATGAGCGCCGCCCGCGCGCGGGTGTCCACCCGTCTGGCCGAGGTGGAAGAAGAGATCGCCGCGTGCAAGCAGATCAGCAAAGCCCTGTCCATCCGGTTGGGCAAACGCAAGATCACGTTGGATGCGTTCGATGAGGCCAACGACCCGTTGGCCGCCGATCTTGAGCGGCTGACCGCCGAACGCGACGCACTGATCAACACCGTGGACGCGGGCGACGACGCCGCTAAGGCGGGGATGGCCGGTGCGGTCACCGATCAGTGGCGCGACGCCGAGGTACCCGAGAAGCGCGCCATGTTCGTGCAGGCGTTGAGCGCTATGACCATGGTCGTGGACCCGGCCGGGCAGGTACGGCACATGTTCGACCCGAACCGTGTTCGACTGCTGAAGCCCACGACCAAGCCGCGCTAGCTGTCGGCCTCCCGGCGCTGTTCGATGCGGTCGAGCACGACCGCCGCCGCGTTCACCGCATCGCCGCTCATCGGCTCAAGACCCGCGCACACACGCCGCCAATGGTCGAGCCGGGAATCACCCACCTCGGGAGAATCGGTGTCCATCGGCGTGTTCTTTCGGCTGGGATGGCGGGCACGCGCTCCATTCCTTGCGCGTTCGGCCACTCCCCGACGCCCCTTCGTTCTTCCAGTATGCCAACAAATGCGCCGCGATGGCGTGACTGATCTTGTCCGGTGAATGGCGTGCGTTCGTGATCGACGGGGCGGATACACTGGCGCGTAACGCGCCAGAGGACACGGGTTGTCGCCCGGGGGAGTGCCAGCCCTGTCCGAAGTGGACCTGTGTCCCGTGTGGCCGCTCGGAAGGAGTGGAGCGCGTGCCCGCCATCCCCAGCCGAAAGACTCCGATGGACACCGATTCTCCCGACCCACCCCGGCCGGACACGGGCAGCGTGACATCCGACATACAAGCCTGGATCGATCGCTTCCTGACCGCGCTGGAACGTCGCGGCCACTTCACCGAAGCAATGGCCAGAGACATACGACAGATGCTGCGGGAATGACCGAAGCGGGCGGGTGACCGGGTGCCTGTCCGGTGGGGACGTGGGGTGTCGACAGTCCCCCGGTTTGGGGTCGGTCCGCTCCCCCGCTGGGGAAGTGGGGGCGGCGAATTTCGTTGCGTGGAAACGATCTTGGGTGATCGCTCTCGCCCACCGATCCGGCCGACTCAGGAGGTATACTGGCCGCAAAGCGGCCAGGTATCTTCCGACAGGGTCGCGGCCGTCTCGAAATCCACTGTTCCGACTCGACGGTTCCGCACTGTCGCATGTGGACATAGACGGGCCCCCGAGGTGATCACCCCGGGGGCCGTGGTCGCCGATTGGCTAGATCGTCTTACGCCGAGTTCGCCCGACAAGGTGGACAGTGGTCCCGGACATGGGACCGCCCCGGCCGGATGCCGATGTGGCACCTGCCGGGGCGGGTATGGAGGGGCGGGGTTCAGGCCACGGTGTCGGCGCTCCCCAGGAACCACGCGACTAGTTCGACCCGGCCGCACACGCCCGCTTTGCTTGCCGCACGGCCGATGTAGGTCTCCACGGTGCGGGCCGATACATGCAGGCGTGAGCCGATTTCCTTGTACGTCAATCCATCGGTGACCAGGGCAACGACGTCGTGTTCACGTGGGGTGAGCACGGCGGCCGGGCTGCCGGTCAGCGGGCGGGCCCGTCTCGTTGAGTCCAGCGCGGACAGTGCGAGGGTCGTCGCTCCGTCCACACCGGAACCGATGAGTTCGGCCCCGGCCGCGATAGCCCGGTTGTACGCGCTGACGCCCAGCTTTCGGCGACAGGCCCCCATTGCCAGCACGCGAAGTTTGAGTAGCGGGTGCGCCGAGTGGAGGCAGACTCCGTGGCGACGCTGGCAGCGTTCGGCCGCTCCGAACAATCTCGCGGCGTCGCCGGCGTTGCTCGGTGCGAGGATCACCGCCGCCAACCACAGTGAGCCGCACACGCAACCGAGGTCTCCGCAGTCGCGTTGTCCCTCCAAGCCGATTCCCAGGTGGTGCGCCGCCTCGGTGTAGTCGGCGTTGGTGACAAGCGTCAGTGCGCGGGTCCAGTGCGCCCACGTCGTCGCCCACGGTGCCCCCGCTGTCTCGGCGATGGCCAGCACTTCCGCTGAGCGTTCGACCGCGCGCGCCGGATCGCCGTGCACCGCTTCGGCCAGCGTCGCCAACAGGCTCACCCCGAACCTGTCGGTGGGTGCGCTCATGGCCGCCGCCGCCGAATCCAACAGGGCGACCGATGCCGTGGCCGTGGCCGCGTCCACGGGTGCCAGCGCGGCGTAAGCACCCTCCACAAAGGTCAACACGGGCATGGCGGTACCACCGAGTTGCGCGGACAGGTCGTGCGCCCGGGTGAGCATCTGCCGGCCGGTAGCGGGTTCACCCTGCGCCAACTTCACCCACGCCAGGAAGCCCAAAGCGGTCACCTGCACATCCGACGGGTCCGCCGGATGTCGGGCCAATCCATCGGCCAGCGAGTCTGCCAGCACCCGCAGACGCGCGGCGTAGACGTGCGCGCGCGTCCGCGCGGTGTCGACCAACATTCCCAGCCCACGTTGCGGATGCCCTGTCTCGAACCAGAAGGCCGCCGCCGCGTCCAAATCCGCCCGCTGGGACACGACCGCCCGCAACAGGGGGACTTCCCCGGGGTTGAGCCACCCGACCGCCGCGCGTGCCGCCTCGTCGGCGTAGTACTGCGCGTGTGCCGCCCTGATTGCGTCGGGGTTCAGGTCCTCCCAGCGCATGCCTTGGCCGTAGAGACGGGCAAGGGCGTGCATCGAGTAGCGCGATACGCCCGCATCCTCGGTGCGGGTGATCAGCCCCCGGTCGATGAGTGCACCCAGCACGGTGACGACCTGTCGCAGACCCGGGAAGACACCGAGCGTGACACACGCGGACGCGATCGCTTCTTGCCGGGCACCGTCGCCGAAATGGGCGAGGACCGACCACAAGCGACGTTGCTCCTCGGTGAGCAACATCGCGGTGCGATCCAGCGCTATCCGCATCGAACACTGATGGTGTTCATCGGCCGGATGCGTCGCATCCAACAGCACCGTGGGGTCAGTGCGCGCTTGGGCGAGGGCTTCCGGGATGGATTGCACCGTGAGCCACGACGCCGCGAACACGAGTGGGCCAGGAAGCCGACCCACCAGCGCGCAAATTCTGTCCGCCCCTGCACGGTCACTGTCCGATATGGTCACGCCGCGCGAGGCGGCTTGCACGGTGAGCAGAGCAAGCGCATCCTCTGCCGGCATCGGCCCCACCGGCACCACGTGCTCTATCCCGATCCCCAGCACAACCTGACTGGTGAGCAGAACCGTCACGCCCGGACCGTGTGTGAGCAACGCCCGAACCACGTCGGTCAGTGATCCCGCGCCGGTCACGAGAAGCTCGCAGCCGTCCAACACGATCAGGATTTTCCGCTCACCCACGTGCGCCGCGATTTGCGCCATCCGATCGCCGGATGCGTGATCCGCCAACCCAAGCGCGCACATCAACTCGCTTTCGAGGTGATCCCGCGACCGCAGCCGGCCAACCCGCACCACGACGACTTCACGACCGCAGTCTGAACCGACGACTTGCAACGCAAGCGCGGTCTTCCCGGCCCCACTGGGACCATGCACCGTGACCAGACGCTCCCCGCGCAACGCCCGCCGCAGGTGATCCAACTCGGCGTTGCGGCCCATGAACGGGGTCAACACCGACAGCGCCGCAAAATCCGCTTGCGGAGCAACATCATCCGTACCCCGCAGAGCCCAATTCTCGTCCATACCAACAATCCCCCCGTCAATCGGCCATCCTCCCCAGGTAGCCGCGGTGACCCCCCACAATACCCCTGACCTGCGAAAACGGCACCGTGAAAATACTTAGAATTCACTAAGTTGGTGGGTCCTATAGCGACTCAATGTGGACAGTGCGTGCAAGATCCTGTGCGCAGCGTCGCCACGCGGGTGGTCGCGTACCGTCGATTCCACAAGGGACGGGGGTGGCCGTCCGGGACCGAACACGCACCCCCCGGAGACCCACCCCATGAACAAGAAGATCACCGCCGCCGGCCTCGTCCTGACCATCTCAGTCAGTACCAGCCTGGTGACCGACCACATCGCACAGACGCGCGCCACCGCCGCCCAACAGAGCGCCGCCGCGCACTCCGACCGACAGGCCAACATCGGCCGCGTCCTACCCCGCACACCCGTCACGGCGCTGCGCACATTCATGTCCCTAGTCGCACAGCGCATCCCGGAATCGGCCTGCGCAGGACTCGACACCCATGCCGCGACCCAACTGGCCACCCGGTACGGCGAACCGGACTGCGCCGCCGCCGCGCGCCGCATCCGCTCCCAGGTCGATGACATCAACGACTGGACCGAATTCACATTCGCCCCTGGGGACCAGAAGATCCACGCGGACGGCACCGCCACCATGAACGGATGCGCGATCCGCTTCCCCGGGCACCGCATCGGCAAGGCCCCCGCGCGCGACCCCGGCCCCCGTATCGGGCGGCTCACCCTGCGCCAAATCGGCGGCGGGGGCTACCTCATCACCCACATTGAGCCCTGTCCGACCGGGCCCGCGCCAACCACACCGTCTGGCAGCTCGGTGCCCATGACCGCCCGGCCCACCGCCCCGGCCGCCCCGTCCAGCCCGGCCGTGCCCTCCATGCTGCCCGTCTACCCGCCATCGGTGCCCGCCATGGTGGCCAGACGCATCGCTGACGGCTCCACCTACCTGTGCGCCTACTTCACCCCGGCCGCGCGTGCCCAATTCGCACACGCCGCACGCGCGGCGGACTGCGAGACCGCAGTCACCGAGCTACGGACCCGCGTCACCGACACCCGCCGCTACGCCAACCCGGACAGCGGCACCACCACCGCCACCCCAGCGGCCGGCGGACGCGTCACCGTCGACGGATGCGCCCTAACCTGGACCATCCTTGGACAACCCCACGCCACCCCACCCGGGCCCCGAATCGGACGCCTCACCCTCGAACATCCACCCGGCGACCCCAACGGCTACCTGATCGCCGGATACGCCCCGTGCAGGTAACCCGGATGTACGTCAGCAGAATGACAAACGTACGTCAGTAAATCTGACCAACACGACAAAGCCCCCGCCTAGCCACTGGCTAGACGGGGGCATTGTGTTTTCCGACAGGGATTGTAGCTCTGGCCCTACCTGGTCACAGACGAATAGTCACTAAGTCGGAATCAGGTTCCAACTCAATTATGCACGCCCGTATTTGGCTATGGCGTCATACTGTCCGAACTCGGGAATCGCCTCCCAGTGTGCCGACACATCCACCGAATCGATATCCTCTACGGCGATGGTGTCGACACGAGAGTCGTCCGTCCTATGTCGGACAACTCCGCCAGGAGTGAAAGTGTAACTCTCCACCACTAGCGGAATACGTCCGCGCGCTCCCGTGTCCTGCCCGTATTCATACGAGACGATCTCCTGCAGGAATAGCTTGTCGCCATTCCGCATGAAGATATAGGCCAACTCGTCTCGCCCCTGTTCGTCAATAAACCGTGTCGCCGCGTACCCGGTTTCCAAACGAATCTCGATAAGTACACGGCCGCTTCCGGCATCATCCCGGAACGCGGTGTAGGTCTCGCCCGTTTCGTGGAATTGGCGAGCCATGTTCTCATCAAGCGGCCCAAGGGGCTTGTTGAGTACGCGGTTCCACTGTTCGCAGTACGACCAGGTCACTTCGGGTCCTCCTTGGGAGGCAATTCGTAGATCCGCCCGTTAACGTCCCTGATTGTAATGCCACGCTCCGCCGCAGCGCGTAGCGCCCACTCGGGCACGTCATGCTCTTGGACAGGGATCTCCATGTAGGGAAGACCCGAAATTGGACGTCCGACAAGGTCCGGGTACTTGTCACGCATAGACGGGGAATCCTTGACCACCCTACCCGGCCTGTATTTGTTCACATGCTCGCTGAGATAGCCTTCCCATGTGCCAGGTTTAATTTCGGATATCTGGGTGTGCTTACGTGAGACGATCTCCCGATTCGGCTTATAGGAATCAAGGACTTTTTTGTTTTCCAAGATGACCTCGTTCGCGGGATATCGGTGATGGTTCTCCACGTTGAACCGGTTTCCGTCATCAATCTTCTTCTGAAGCTCAGGCGGAAAGTACCGGCGTTTCTTTGGGGTCGCCGCCTCGGTGCTCGAAGGTGGCGGACGGGCACTTCCGCTGCCCGTGTCGTCTCAATACCCCCCGCGCATAACGGTCTGAGCGGCGGAGTCAAGGCGTTGGCGCAGTTCTGCGAGGCGAGCCACGGACGCGTCAATGTCACCCTTAAGCGACAGCGCGACACCGGTCAATTCCTGCCCGATCTCCGCCCCCGCCTGCTGAATCGCGGCGACGACCGTATCAATCTGGTTGCTCGCACCCATCACTAGATCCACGGGAACCGCCTGACTTGCCGCCCCCAACGCCGCTGCGGCCTGTTCCAGATGACCTGACACGATCTCCCTTTCTGTTAATTTGCCCGACCTGATTGGGCAGGCTATAGGTGAGGACCGACGAAACTGGTTGTTCGTCTATGGAAGTTCAAGGCGATTGGTAAACTGTGGCATTCGAATCGTGACCGGACGTCGTTCATCTTCGGGGATTCGACACACAGGAGGTGCGATTGTTTCCGCTTCAAAACCTGAGGGAAGGTCCAATGTGAGGATAAACCGGAGCGTGTGCATAGCCTTTCCAACGTAGTAGGCGATGACGGTTTCGGGATTCCACACGTCTTGGCCTGCCCGGATTCGATACGCCACGCAGTCATCTTCCGAGCGAAGTATTATCGCGTCGATGTATTGGCCGAACCGGTAGGCCGCGCCGATGGCTGTCAGGCTTTCGCGGTTCGGGCCGTAAAACGTGAGAGACCACCGCCGGTATCGAAGTTCGCGTAGACAGTCGTCCAGTGTTGTTAGTTCCATCGGAACCCCGGTTCTTGCCGTTGCCTTATCTGCTCGGCTTCATGCTGTATTGCTTGGAGTTTCAATCGTTCGTCCAGCCAACGGCGGATCAAACACCACAAGCCGAACCCCAACGCAACTGCTGAACCGATCGCAACGAGAAATATTATCGCCACATTGCCGATTTCAGATATCGGCATCACAAGGTCCCGCGAAACTGGCTGTTCACAAGTTCTGGTCCCGCCTGGCTTTCGCGAGGGCGATCGAGACACGCATTCGTTGCCGCCTTGCTCGTTCCTGCTGCGCTTGCCTGGCGATGAGGCCCACGGGCAAGAGAAGTCCGACTGTGGTCACGTACTCGCAAATGCGCAGAAGAGTTGAGGCCATCGAACGCCTTTTCATCTTCCGATCCGGCAATTGGCCACGCCGAATAGTCTGTGCGCGGCAATAGATACGTCGGGGCGTCGCGGACGTACCGCGCTTCTTCCCGCTTGTCCATCCAGTCGAAGACTCGGAGCAACGCCCAGCCGCCAACCGCAAACGCGATAAGAACCACACCCAACGTGATGTAAACCGTGTTCATCCGGTTTCCCCCAGATTCACCGTCATTCGACGCCGCCTATCTCGAAGGTCTCCTGTACGGCCGTGGTCGGACGCGGACGCGGGCGCGGCGGGTGCGGACAAGGCCACATCGGTTTGCGCCGCAATCCGATATGAGGTCTCACCGCTTTCACCCTGTCCAGCGTCAGCACCTGCAATTCCTTCCCGTCGCCATCTTCAAGTCCGATTCCCCTACGAGTAGCCTTGTGATCGCAGCCCGTAGTGGGAAGGGCTCACGGGTCTACAGGCGTCTACAACAAGAGGGGGCAACGGTGAGCGATCTCGGTTCACTGCTCCGCGCCGCACGCCAAGCCGCCGCTGTGAGCCTGTCCGCCATGGCCACAAGAACCCACTACTCCAAGCCCCTGCTTGGGCTGCTGGAGACCGGGAAACGCACGGTCAAGCCCGAGCACGTCACCGCATACTCACGCGCCTTGAACGTGCCGGTGGACGCCTTGCTAGGCCCACAGGGCGACCCGCTGCGAACAGCTCATGAATGGCTGGTGTCGGACACGCCCGTCCAGACGCATTCGGCGTCTGGACGTCGCGTGGGATCGAGCCTTGTCGCGGCACTTGAGGCCCGCGTGATCGAGCTGCGGCTACTGGACGACTTCATCGGCGGAACAGACCTGTTCCCCTTGGTACGCAAGGAACTTAGCGGCGCGCAACGCGTCGCCAAGGACGGTGCATACACAGAGGGCACCGGTCGACGGCTTCTCACAGTTGTCGGCGAGCTGTCCCAGCTCGCCGGATGGGTCGCCAGCGACGCCGGACGGCACCTCGAAGCCGAGCACGCCTACCTCACCGGCGTGTCCGCCGCGCGCGATGCCGGGGACCGCGCACTAGCCGGACAACTGCTGTCGTCGCTGAGCTACCAAATGGCCAACGTGGGCAATCCCGCAGACGCGGCCCTACTCGCCCGGTCGGCAGCCAAGGGAGCCGAACACGCAACCCCTGTCGTGCGCACCCTGCTACTGGAGCGCGTCGCGTGGGCCGAAGCCCGCTCGCGAGACCACAAGGCGGCACGAAGGACGTTGGATCTCGTAGACGACACATACGAGCGCCGATCCACAGCCATCGCCGAACCACACTGGGTGTACTGGATGAACCGCGCCGAGATCGACGTCATGGCCGGACGCTGCCTAATCGAACTCAACAACCCCACCGCCGCCGAACCCCTGCTCTCCGGCGCGATCGACACCTACGAAGCCGAGCACGTTCGAGAAGTGGCGCTGTACCTGTCGTGGCTGGCCGAGTCCTACGCACGAGCCGGAGAACTGGATGCGGCACGCTCCACGTTGAACCGCGCCCGGAAGGTCAGCGCCGGAATCAACTCCGCACGCCTGGACAGTCGCATCCGCGAGGTCATACAGATCGCCTGACCGGCCGTAACGAGTGTGTAACCAATGGGCGTGTCGCCTGGGGGTCCGGGGGGTCGCCCCCCGGTTCAAGCGGACGAGAATCCCAGGCGAGCGCTCTCCGCGAGCATGTGGACGCGGATTTGAGGGCGGCCCGCTCAACCAGCCTGGGGGTCACTGGGAGCGGGCCGCCATCTATAGCTTAGGCATATTCGGTCTTGAGCGCCGCATCGGGGGGCAGGCGAGTTGTGAATATTTGTCCACGGACAGTGGGTACGTTCCGGTGAACTGTTCACGACCAGCGCACATTCGGGTGAATACCCCCGGTAGGGGTAGTGAGTTCCCCCTGTGGGACCGATGTTCCCTCTGTGACTGAGCCCCGGTGGTACGTCGGTTGCCATGACCCGTTCGGCAGGGATCGGGCGTTGACGGTGTTGGTCGAGGATGACCGTGTCGTGTTGGTGCCGCCGCCGGGTGCTTCGGCTGTGTTGTCGGCGCAGCAGACGCGGTCGTTGGGCCTGGTGTTGGATCAGGCCGCGGGCCGCGCGGACGAAGTTCGGGCCTGATGGCGGGCGATCCGTTGCGTGAGGCCGTGTTGCGGCGGTTGGCGCTGCTGGACGAGGCCGCGGGCAATGCTGACGCGGATACGTTGCTTCCGTTGGCGCGCAGCGAGATCACTCGGTTGGCCGATGGGTGGCGGTTGTTGCTCACGGTGCATCAGCAGGGGGCTGATCAGCGGTGTCAGGCTTGTCCGCCGGGGTGGGGCGGGTTTCGGGGCAGGCGGTGGCCGTGTCAGGTGTGGAAGATGGCTCATGAGCATTTGATCGGTGAGGGTGTTCCGCACCGTGAGCGCACGAAGCCGTTGCGCAATCCGTTCGGGAAGCCGGGTCGGGTGGTTCCGCCGGAGTCTTCCGTCGAGGTGACCACGGAGATCCCGGTGATTCGCCACCGCTGATCGTCCGTCACGCTGGGTGAACAAGGGCACCAGTCTTCCCGTGTCGCGACGCCGTGTAGTCGTCATGGGGCAAGATGGCCGCCACGACAGCCTGGCGAGCAGGAGGGGCCCTGTGCAGGACGGTAGCGGTCGCATCGTGGTGCAGAACTTGACCAAGAACTTCGGTCAGGTCGCCGCGGTGCAGAACCTGAGTTTCCATGTGGAGCCGGGGTCGGTCACCGGCTTCCTCGGGCCGAACGGCGCGGGCAAGACGACGACTCTTCGGATGTTGCTCGGCCTTGTGCGGCCGACGGCGGGCCACTCGACGATCAACGGGCAGCCGTTCGAGCGGTTGGGCAACCCTGGTCGGGTTGTCGGCGCGGTGCTCGAGGCGCAGGGGTTCCACCCCACGCGGTCGGCGCTCAACCATCTGCGGGTTTATGCCGCGGCGATGGGGTTGCCTGATCAGCGCGCTCATGAGGTGGTGCAGCTCGTCGGGTTGGGTGGTGCGGCGCATCGGGCGGCAGGTGGGTTCTCGCTGGGTATGAAGCAGCGGCTGGCGTTGGCCACCGCGCTGCTGGGCGACCCGCAGGTGTTGGTGCTCGACGAGCCCGCGAACGGGCTCGACCCGGAGGGCATCGCCTGGCTGCGCACGTTCCTGCGCACGTTCGCCGCGTCCGGCCGGACCGTGCTGATCTCCAGCCACCTGTTGGCCGAGGTCGAGCAGACCATCGACCAGGTGGTGATCATCAGCCGCGGCCAGACCGTCTTCTACGGCATGCTCGACGATCTGCGCCGGTCGCAGCAGTCGCGGGTGCTTGTGCAGCCCGCGGACGCGTCCGCGTTCGTCAGCGCGTTGCAGGCGGCGGGGATCACCGGCATCCAGCCCATGCCGGACGGCCGGGTAGCGGTCACCGACGCCACGATCCAGCAGATCGGCGATGTGGCGGCCAAGGCCGGTGTCGCGACGTATGGCATGCAGGAGGAGAAGGTCGACCTGGAGCAGCTGTTCTTCCGGCTGACCAGCGGCCAGTACTCGGCGCCGGGTTACGCGCAGCCGCCTCAGCAAGGTGGTTACGCGCTTCCCGCGCAGGCCTACCAGCAGCAGAACCCGTACCAGCAGCAGCAATACCAGCAGCCGCCGCAGCAGGCATATCAGCAGCAGCCCTACCAGCAGCAGGCGTATCAGCCGCCGCCGCAGGGCTATGAGCAGCCGTACCAGCCACCGGTCCAGGAGTCCTCGCCGTATCAGCCGCCCGCGTCGGATCCGACGCCCGCGCCGCAGCAGGACTCGACCGGACAGGGAGGCGACGCCTGATGGGCAACATGATCAAGGCGGAGTTCCGCAAGATCCTGACCACCAAGCTGTGGTGGGCGATGATGATCCCCGCGTTCCTGGTGGCGGGCGGCTGGGCGCTCGGCGGCGCCGCGCTGACCACGGAGATCGCCAACGACCTGTCGCGCGAAGACGTCATCCAGCAGTTCGACATCCCGATCAACGAGGTGTCCTGGTCGGTGATCGCGCTGGCCCGCGCGATGAACATCGCGTCGATCTTCCCGATGCTGTTCGGCGCGCTCGGCCTGGCCAGCGAGTTGCACCGCCGCACGATCACGACCACGTTCCTGACCGCGTCCACCCGTCCCGGTGTGCTCACCGCCAAGGCGATCGTCTACACGGTGTGGGGTGCGATCTACGGGCTCGTCATCGCCGTCGCGGTCTCCTTCGGCGCGCTGCTCGGGTCGGACAGCAACCACCTGCCCGACGGCAAGCAGTGGTTCCTGGTGCTCCTCGCGGGCGTGATCATGTGCACCCTGTGGACGCTGTTCGGTCTCGGGGTCGGCGCGCTCATCGGGTCGCCGGTGGGTGCGATCGTGATCCTGCTGGTCTACGCGCTCGTCATCGGCCCGTTCGGCGAGTTCGTGCTCTTCTCCGCCACCGATGGCTCGAACCTGCCCGGTTTCCTGCCGAACGGCTCCGCCAACGGCATGACCGGCTCGACCGCGAGCGCGCTGTTGTTCGAGCAGATCCAGGCCCTGGTCCTCAACCTGGGCGGCGAAATGGTCACCGAGGACCGGCGGGAGACCTTCGACCAGGCCATCCGCGCGGTGGCGGGCGCCCCTGGCGCGCTGTCGCTGTGGCTGAGCACCCTGGTGTTCTTCGCCTGGACGGCCCTGTTCTTCGGCACCGGGATGTGGCGCAACCAGACGCGCGACATCACCTGATCCCCTAGTTGTCCACAGGAGCGGGCCGTTCACCCCATCGGTGAGCGGCCCGCGCCTAATCTGGCGGGGTGCCCCACAACCCTGGCTGGATTCGCAGACTGACCGCCGCGTGCTGGCGACACCGCCGCCTGGTGGTGTTGTCGGTCGTCGCGTCGGTGATCGGTGTCGGTTTCCAGGCGGCTGGTCCGCTCTTGGTCAAGTTCGTCGTCGACGACGCCATCGCGGGCACGACCGAGCGCCTCGTCTGGCTGGTGGTCGCGCTGGTCGCCATGGAGTTGTTGACCTTCGGCAGCGCGTTCCTGCGCCGGTACCTGGGCGGGCGCCTGGCTTTGGACGTCCAGCACGACCTGCGCCAGGCGGTGTTCGGCGCGGTGCAGCGGCTCGATGGCGGCAAGCAGGACGCGATGCGCACCGGGCAGGTGGTGTCGCGGTCGATCACCGACCTGCAGCTCGTCCAGGGCCTGCTGATGATGGTGCCGCTCTCGATCGGCACCGTCGTGTTCGCGTTCATGGCCCTGGCCGCCATGTTGTGGCTCTCACCGTTGCTGACCGTCGTCGCCTTGGTGGTCACCCCGGCGGTCGCGTTCGTGGCGATGCGCAGCAGGCTCACGCTGTTCCCGGCGACGTGGTCGGCCCAGCAGCGCGCCGCCGATCTCGCGCAGCACGTCGAGGAGACGGTCACTGGCGTCCGCGTGGTCAAGGGGTTCGGCCAGGAGTTCCGCGAGATCTCCCGGTTGGAGAAGTCCGCCCGGTCCCTGTTCGCCGAGCGGATGCGGGCGGCGGCGCTGACGTCGCGACCGGCCGCGACGTTGATCGCGATGCCGTCGGCGGGCCAGGTGGCGGTGCTCGCGCTGGGCGGCTGGATGGCGCTCGACGGCCAGGTCACGCTGGGCACTTTCCTCGCGTTCACCACGTATGTGGCGAATCTGGTCGGCCCCACAAGGTTCCTGTCCGGCCTGCTGATCAACGCGCAGCTGGCCCGGGCGGGCGTGGAGCGGGTGTACGAGCTCATCGACTCCCAGCCCGACGTCACCGACAAGCCCGACGCCGCCGACGTGCCGGAGGGGCCGGTCGACGTTCGGCTCGAGGGCGTCACCTTCGGCTACACGCGAAGCGATCCCGTGCTCGACGGGGTGTCGCTGCGGGTCTCCCCCGGTGAGACGCTCGCCCTGGTCGGCACGGCGGGCTCGGGCAAGTCGACGGTGTCGTTGCTGCTGCCCAGGTTCTATGACGTGCACGCGGGGTCGATCAAGGTCGGCGGCGTCGACATCCGTGATCTGCGGCTGGCGTCTCTGCGCGGCACGGTCGGTGTGGTGTTCGAGGAGGCGTTCCTGTTCTCCGACTCCGTGCGCGCGAACATCGCCTACGGGCGCGCGGACGCGACCGAGGACGACATCCGGGCGGCGGCGAAAGCCGCGCAGGCGCACGAGTTCATCGAGGCGCTCCCCCAGGGCTACGACACGGTGGTCGGCGAACGCGGCCTGACGCTGTCTGGTGGCCAGCGGCAGCGGGTCGCCCTTGCCCGCGCTTTGCTCTCCGACCCGCGGGTGCTGGTGCTCGACGACGCGACGTCGGCGGTGGACGCGGCGACGGAGTCGGCCATCCACGACACGCTGCGCGAGGTCACCGCCGACCGCACGACCCTGCTCATCGCCCACCGCCGCTCGACACTGAGCCTGGCCGACCGCATCGCCGTCCTCGACCGGGGCCGGGTGGTCGACGTCGGCACGCACGCGGAGCTGTCCGGGCGGTGCGAGCTGTACCGGTCGCTGCTGGCCGGTCCCGGCGACGTGATCGAAGACCCGACCCGCGGTCGGGACGAAGACCTGGTTCCCGGCCCCGACGGGATCACCGAGTCGCTCTGGCCCGCCCCGACCGAACCGGACCCCGCGACGGCGGAACCCGCGCCGCGGGTCTCCCGACGCATGGGCGGGGACTCCGGCGACGCGGCGGCCGCGCTCCCACCGACGCCGGAGCTCCTCGCCCGGGTCGAGGCGCTCCCGCCCGCGCTCGAACAACCCGACCTGCCCGGGGAGGACCCGACCGCGCCCGATCCGGGCTTCCGGCTGCGCCGCCTGCTGACGCCGGTCCGGTGGTCCCTCGCGGTCGTGGCGGCCCTGGTGATCGCCGACGCGTTGACCGGCATGGCCATGCCGGCGTTGGTGCGCCACGGCATCGACTCCGGCATCCTGACCGGCACCTCGGGGGCACTGTGGGTGGCGACCGGCATCTCCGCCGTCCTGGTCGGCGTCATGTGGATCAACACCGCGGCGACGACGATCCTCACCGCGCGCGTGGGCGAACGCCTCCTCTACCTGCTGCGCGTGCGCAGCTACGCCCACCTGCAGCGGCTCGGCCTCGACTACTACGAGCGCGAGCTGGGGGGCCGGATCATGACCAGGATGACGACCGACGTCGACGCGCTGTCGACGTTCCTGCAGACCGGCGTCACGACGGCGGCGGCGAGCGTGCTGACCGTCGCGGCCATCACGGTCGCGCTGCTCGTCACCGACTTCTCGCTGGCCCTGGTCGCGTTGGCGATACTGCCGGTGCTCGCGGTCGCGACGATCATCTTCCAGCGGCTGTCGTCGGCGGCCTACGCCGAGGCGCGCGAGCGGGTCAGCGCGGTCAACGCGGACATGCAGGAGAACGTGACCGGGCTGCGGGTCTCCCAGGCGTACACGCGGGAGGGCCAGGCCGCCGAGCGCTTCGCCGAGCGCAGCGACGCCTACCGGCGCAGCAGGCTGCGCGCCCAGCGCTACATCGCGACGTACTTCCCGTTCGTCGCCATGCTTTCCGGCTTCGCGCAGGCCGCGGTGCTGGTCGCGGGTGCCCACCGGGTCGCGGCGGGCGACCTCACTCCCGGTGTGCTGCTGGCGTTCCTGCTGTACCTGGGCCTGTTCTTCGCCCCGGTGCAGCAGCTCTCCGGCATCTTCGACGGCTACCAGCAGGCCCGGATCGGCCTGCACCGGATCTCCGACCTGCTGCGCACGCCGAGCAGCGTCGAGCCGCCCGCCGAGCCGGTGCCCGTCCCGGCCCACCTGAGCGGCGCGGTCGAGCTGCGCGGGGTGACGTTCCGCTACCCGGGCACGGAGACACCGGCCGTCGAGGACGTGTCGCTGCGCGCCGAGCCTGGGCAGACCGTCGCCCTGGTCGGTGCGACCGGCGCGGGCAAGTCGACGGTCGTCAAGCTGATCGCCCGGTTCTACGACCCGACCGAGGGCGCTGTCCTCGCCGACGGGACCGATCTGCGCGCCTACGACCTCGCCGTCTACCGGCAGCGGCTGGGCGTGGTTCCCCAGGAGGCCCACCTGTTCAGCGGCGACATCGCGCGCAACGTCGCCTATGGCGACCCGGACGCGCCGCCCGCCAAGGTCGAGGCCGCCGTCCGCGCGGTCGGCGCGCTGCCGATGGTCGCCGGTCTCGCCGACGGGTTCCGCCAGCAGGTCGGCGAGCGGGGGCAGGGCCTGTCCGCGGGCCAGCGCCAGCTCATCGCCCTGGCGAGGGCCGATCTCACCGATCCCGACATCCTGCTGCTCGACGAGGCGACCGCCGCTCTCGACCCCGCGACCGAGGCCGCGGTGGTCGCCGCGAGCGACCGGGTCACGAGCAGCCGCACCACGTTCGTCGTGGCGCACCGATTAGCCACCGCGGCCCGGGCCGACACCATCGTCGTGATGGAGGCGGGCCGGGTGGTCGAGCAAGGCACCCACGACGAGCTGCTGGCGGCGGACGGGCACTACGCGCGCCTCTGGCGCTACGGATCACCGGAGCACGCCGGACAACGCTCCGAGCTGCCCGAAACGGCGCCCCGATGAGGCCCGAAACCTCACCGGGCCGGGCCACGAGCAGTGAGAACATCCGGGCTCAATCGATACAGTGCCGAACGCTACGCATGAGGTGGCTCACCCGGGTCCACTTGATTAACACACGCCCTGACCGGGGGACTAGCCTGACGGGGAATGGCCATTACTAAGAGATCGAGATGGATAGAGGCGAGAGCCAGCCGTGTCCAGCAGTAGTCCCGCGTCACAGTTCGGTGCGAACGAGTGGCTCGTCGAAGAGATGTATGAGCAGTTCCTCGCGGACCCGTCTTCCGTAGACCCCGCGTGGCACGACTTCTTCGCCGACTACAAGCCCACACCGCGAGCAGCGACCCAAAGCGCCGCGACGGCGAAGAGCGCGGGGAGTGACACCGGGACGGCGACCGCCACGGCCACCGCTCCCGCCGCCACCCCGCCCGCCAAGCAGCCACCCGCCAAGACCGCGCCCCCGGCGTCGGGCAACGGGCAGGCGGCCGCCGCGCCGAAGAAGCCCGCGCCCGCCCCGGCGCCCGCCAAGCCCCAGGTGCCCGCGGTCGAGGGTGAGGAACGCAAGCCGCTGCGCGGAGCCGCCGCCGCGATCGCGAAGAACATGAACGCGTCGCTGTCGCTGCCGACCGCGACCAGCGTGCGCGCGGTGCCCGCGAAGCTTCTCGCGGACAACCGCATCGTGATCAACAACCACCTCAAGCGGACCCGCGGTGGGAAGGTCTCCTTCACCCACCTCATCGGCTACGCGATGGTTCGCGCGCTCGAGGCGTACCCGAACATGAACCGGCACTACGCCGAGGCCGACAACAAGGCCTTCGCCGTCACGCCGGAGCACGTGAACCTGGGCCTGGCGATCGACCTGCCGGGCAAGGACGGTTCGCGCAACCTCGTCGTCGCCGCCATCAAGGGCTGCGAGGGCATGACCTTCCAGCAGTTCTGGCAGGCCTACGAGGATCTGATCCGCAAGGCCCGCAACGGCGCGCTGACCGCGGACGACTTCGCGGGCACCACGATCTCGCTGACCAACCCCGGCGGCATCGGCACCAACCACTCGGTGCCGCGGCTGTCGGTCGGCCAGGGCACGATCCTGGGCGTCGGCGCGATGGAGTACCCGGCCCCGTTCCAGGGCGCCAGCGAGACCACGCTGGTCGAGATGGGCATCAGCAAGATCATCACGCTGACCTCCACCTACGACCACCGCATCATCCAGGGCGCGGAGTCCGGCGAGTTCCTCGGCCGGATCCACAAGCTGCTCCTCGGTGAGGACGGCTTCTACGACGACATCTTCACGTCGCTGCGGATCCCGTACGAGCCGATCCGGTGGACCTCCGACCTCGCCGAGGGCCCGGTCGACAAGACCGCCCGGGTGATCGGCCTGATCGACGCCTACCGCACCCGCGGCCACCTGATGGCCGACACGGACCCGCTGAACTACCGCCAGCGCAAGCACGAGGACCTCGACGTCCGCTCGCATGGGCTGACGTTGTGGGACCTCGACCGGGAGTTCCCGGTCGGCGGCTTCGCGGGCAAGGAGCGGATGAAGCTGCGCGACGTCCTCGGCGTGCTGCGCGACTCGTACTGCCGCACCGTCGGCGTGGAGTACACCTACATCCTCGACCCGACCGAGCGCCGCTGGATCCAGGACCGCGTCGAGGTCGCGCACGAGAAGCCCGCCGCGGCGGTGCAGAAGTACGTGCTGTCGAAGCTGAACGCGGCCGAGGCGTTCGAGACGTTCCTGCAGACCAAGTACGTCGGGCAGAAGCGGTTCTCGCTCGAGGGCGGCGAGTCGGTCATCCCGCTGCTCGACACGGTCCTCGACAAGGCCGCCGAGTTCGAGCTCGACGAGGTCGTCATCGGCATGCCGCACCGCGGCCGCCTCAACGTGCTGGCCAACATCGTCGGCAAGCCGATCTCGCAGATCTTCCAGGAGTTCGAGGGCAACCTCGACCCGGGTCAGGCGCACGGCTCCGGCGACGTGAAGTACCACCTCGGCGCCGAGGGCAAGTACTTCCGGATGTTCGGCGACGGCGAGACCAAGGTGTCGCTGACCGCCAACCCGTCGCACCTGGAGACCGTCGACCCCGTCCTCGAGGGCATCGTCCGCGCGAAGCAGGACCTGCTCGACAAGGGCGACAAGGGCGACGGCTTCTCCGTGCTGCCGATCGCGCTGCACGGCGACGCCGCGTTCGCCGGACAGGGCGTGGTGGCCGAGACGCTGAACCTGGCGCTGCTGCGCGGCTACCGCACCGGCGGCACCGTGCACGTGATCATCAACAACCAGGTCGGCTTCACCACCGCCCCGGAGCACTCGCGGTCGAGCCAGTACGCGACCGACGTGGCGAAGATGATCCAGGCGCCGGTGTTCCACGTGAACGGCGACGACCCGGAGGCCTGCTACTGGGTCGCGCGGCTGGCGATGGACTACCGCCAGACGTTCAACAAGGACGTCGTGATCGACCTGGTCTGCTACCGCCGCCGCGGGCACAACGAGGGCGACGACCCCTCGATGACCCAGCCCGGCATGTACGACATCATCGACACCAAGCGCAGTGTGCGTAAGGGCTACACCGAGGCGCTCATCGGCCGCGGCGACATCTCCGTCGAGGAGGCCGAGAAGGCGCTGCGCGACTTCTCCAGCCAGTTGGAGCACGTCTTCAACGAGGTGCGCGAGCTGGAGAAGCACCCGATCGTGGCCAGCCCGTCGGTGGAGTCCGAGCAGCAGGTCCCGGCCAAGCTGGCGACTGGTGTGCCCGCCTCGGTGCTCGAACGCATCGCCGACGCGCACGTCGAGCTGCCCGAGGGCTTCAGCCCGCACCCGCGGGTCAAGCCGGTGCTCGACCGCCGCGCCAAGATGGCCCGCGAGGGTGGCATCGACTGGGCGTTCGGCGAGCTGCTGGCGTTCGGCTCGCTCAACCTCGAGGGCCGCACGGTCCGCCTGGCGGGCCAGGACTCGCGTCGTGGCACGTTCACCCAGCGGCACGCGGCGATCATCGACCGCAAGACCGGCCGCGAGTACCTGCCGCTGCAGAACCTGTCCGAGGACCAGGGCAAGTTCATGGTCTACGACTCGGCGCTGTCCGAGTACGCGGCGCTGGGCTTCGAGTACGGCTACTCGGTGGCCAACCCCGAGGCCCTGGTGCTGTGGGAGGCGCAGTTCGGCGACTTCGTCAACGGCGCGCAGTCGGTCATCGACGAGTACATCGCCTCCAGCGAGGCGAAGTGGGGCCAGCGCTCCGATGTGATCATGCTGCTCCCGCACGGGCATGAAGGTCAGGGTCCCGACCACACCTCGGGCCGCATCGAGCGCTGGCTGCAGCTGTGCGCCGAGGGCTCGATGACCGTGTCGGTGCCGTCGACCCCGGCGAACTACTTCCACCTGCTGCGCCGCCACGCCCTCGACGGTGTGCAGCGTCCGCTGGTGGTGTTCACGCCGAAGTCCATGCTGCGCAACAAGGCCGCGACCAGCGCTGTCGAGGACTTCCTCGAGGGCACCCGGTTCGAGACGGTCATCGACGACCCGACCCAGCCGGACCCGGCGGGCGTCACGAAGCTGCTGTTCGTCTCCGGCAAGCTCTACTACGAGCTGGCCGCGGAGAAGGAGAAGCTGGCCGCCACGGACACCGCCATCGTCCGCGTCGAGCAGCTCTACCCGATGCCGCTCAAGCATCTCAAGGCGATCTTCGAGCGCTACCCCAACGCGAAGGACGTGCGTTGGGTGCAGGAGGAGCCCGCCAACCAGGGTTCGTGGCCGTTCTACGGCCTCAACCTGCCGGAGGAGCTGCCAGAGCACGTCACCAAGCTCACCCGCGTCTCGCGTCGGCCGATGTCGGCGCCGTCGGCGGGGTCGAGCAAGGTGCACGAGCTCGAGCAGCGGGCGCTGATCGAGAAGGCGTTCGCGTAGGAGTCAGACCCTCGCGGAGCCGCCGGACCTCACGGACCGGCGGCTCCGCCATTTCCACAGGAGTAGCACGTGTACTTCACCGACCGCGGTATCGAAGAACTGGAAGAGCGACGCGGCGACGAGGAAGTCAGCTTCGCGTGGCTGGCCGACCGCCTGCGCGCGTTCGTCGACGCCAACCCCGACTTCGAAACCCCCATCGAGCGCCTGGCCACCTTCCTGGCCCGCGACGACGATGAAATCGACGACTGACTACCAGGCGTAGGCCTCGGGTGCGGGCTTCGCGCCGTTGGGGCCGGGGGCGGGGAACAGCTCGTCAAGACGGGTCAGCGTGTCGGCGTCGAGCTTGAGGTCGAGCGCGGTGAGGCTGCCGTCGAGCTGTTCCAGCGTGCGCGGGCCGATGATGGGCGCGGTGACACCCTCCTGGTGCAGCAACCAGGCGAGACCGACATGCGCGGGGTCGGCGCCGATCTCGGCGCAGAGCTTCTCGTAGCCCTCGATCGCCTCACGGTGCTTCTCCAGCGCTTCCCCGGACCGCCCGGACAACCCTCGCGACGCCGTCCCGTCGGCCTGCTTGCGCAGCACGCCGCCGAGCAGACCGCCGTGCAGCGGCGACCACGGGATGACACCGAGCCCGTAGTGCTTGGCGGCGGGAAGGACTTCGAGCTCGATCCAGCGGGTCAGCAGGTTGTAGATCGACTGCTCGCTGACCAACCCGAGGAAGTGCCGCTCGCGCGCGGCCTCCTGTGCCTGGGCGAGGTGCCAGCCCGCGAAGTTCGAGGAGCCGAAGTACAGGACCTTGCCCTGCTGCCGCAGAACCGAGAACGCCTCCCAGATCTCCTCCCACGGCGTGCGCCGGTCGACGTGGTGCATCTGGTAGAGGTCGATGTAGTCGGTCTGCAGCCGCCGCAGCGACGCGTCCGCCGCCCGGCGGATGTTGTGCGCGGACAGGAAGGTGTCGTTGGGCCAGTCGCTCATGCTGCCGTAGAGCTTGGTGGCGAGCACGGTCTTCTCCCGCCTGCCACCGCCTTGGGCGAACCACCGGCCGATGATCTGCTCGGTGACGCCTTCGCCCTTCTTCCAGCCGTAGACGTTGGCGGTGTCGAAGAAGTTGATGCCGTGCTCGTGCGCGCGGTCCATGATCGCGTGGCTGTCGGGTTCGGTCGTCTCGGGACCGAAGTTCATCGTCCCCAGGACGAGCCGGGACACGGACAGGCCGCTGCGGCCGAGGTGGGTGTACTCCATGACAGCCAACCTACGCCCGTCAGGACACGCGCTTCCCTGCCCGCCACACAGCCCAGGTGAGGGGGACACCGGGGCGGTAGGCGAGGTGGGTGGCCGATGGCGCGTTCAGCACGTGCAGGTCGGCGCGGGCGCCGGGGCGCACGATGCCGACTTCGTGTTCACGGCGCAGGGCGCGGGCGCCGCCCCAGGTGGCGGCGCGGACGGCTTCGGCGACGGACATGCGCATCTGCAGGACGGCGGTGGTGACGCAGTAGGCCATCGACGAGGTGTAGGACGAGCCCGGGTTGCAGTTGGAGGCGAGTGCGACGGTGGCACCCGCGTCGAGCAGCGCGCGGGCGTCGGGGAGTGGCTGGCGGGTGGAGAGGTCGCAGGCGGGCAGCAGGGTGGCCACGGTGTCGCTGTTCGCGAGCGCGTCCACATCGGACTCGGTGAGGTACGTGCAGTGGTCGACGCTGGCGGCGTTCAGCTCGACGGCGAGGCGCACGCCGGGGCCAGGTCCGAGCTGGTTTCCGTGCACCCGCAGGCCCAACCCCTTCGCGGCGGCGGCGGTGAGCACCGCGCGGGACTGCGACTCGTCGAAGGCGCCGGTCTCACAGAAGACATCCGCCCAGCGCACGTGCGGCGCGACGGCGTCGAGCATCTCGCCGGTGACGAGGTCCACATAGGACTGCGGGTCGGTGCCGGGTGGGACGAGGTGGGCGCCGAGGAAGGTGACCTCGTCGGCGTGTTCGGCGGCCAGGCGGGCGGAGCGGACCTCGTCTTCGACCGTGAGGCCGTAGCCCGTCTTGGTTTCCAGGTACGTCGTCCCTTGGGCGACCGCCTCGGCGACGTGGCGGCGCAGGCCCACGCTCAGCTCCTCGTCGGTGGCCGCGCGGGTCGCCTCGACCGTGACGGCGATTCCGCCCGCGGTGTACGGCTTTCCCGCCATCCGCGCGGCGAACTCGGCGGTGCGGTCACCGGCGAAGACGAGGTGGGTGTGGCTGTCCACCCAGCCGGGGAGGACGGCCCGCCCTTCGACGTCGACCCGTTCGTCCGCCGCGGGGGCGTCGACGGCGGGACCGACCCAGGCGACGCGGTCACCGTCGAGGACCACCGCGGCATCGGCGAGGGTGCCGAGTTCGTCGTCGTTGGTGGTCAGTTCGGCGATTCCGGTCACCAGAATGCTCACGCCCACAACCCTTCGATCGCCTTGCCCAGCAATGATCCGACGTCACCGAGCATATGCGCGCCCTCGCGGACGATCACACGACCGCCGACCACCACAGTGTCCACATCGGACGCGGTGGCGGCGAACATGGCCTGTCCGGGAAGGCATCCGGCCGTGCGCGGGGTGTCGAGCCGGACGGCGACGAAATCGGCGGGGGCGCCCACCTTGAGCTGTCCGACCTCCGGCCAGCCCAGGGCGGCGTGGCCCGCGGTGGTCATCGCGGTGAGAAGTTCGTCCGGACTCAGCCTGCCGCGCTCACCGGTGCGGAATCGTTCGCCGTGTTCGAGGGCGCGCGCTTCGACCAGCGGGTCGACCACGGCGTGCTGGTCGCTGCCGAGGGACAGCGGCGATCCCGCCGACAGCAGTTCGCGCGCGGGGCCGAGCCCGTCGGCGAGGTCGCCTTCGGTGGTGGGACAGAAACAGGCACCGGTGCCGGACGCGCCGAGGAGGGCGATGTCGCCTGCGGTGAGGTGGGTGGCGTGCACGGCGGTGGTGCGGGGGCTGAGGACACCGGCGTCGGAAAGGAGTTCGGTGGGCGTGCGGCCATAGGCGGCGAGACACGCCTCGTTCTCGGCGGGCTGCTCGGACAGGTGCACATGGAGCGGGCCCGCGCAGGCACCGACCTCGGACAGCGCCGCACGGGGAACCGCGCGCACCGAGTGGATCGCCCCACCGATCCGCGTGGTGGCATCGGCTTTGAGCTCGGCGACCCGACTCGCCCAAGCCTGCGCCGTACCGTCACTGAACCGAAGCTGCTCGGCCGACACCGGGGTGTTGATTCCCCCTGCGAGATAACAGGTGTCGAGGAGGGTGAGACGGATACCCGCGTCCTTCGCGGCCTGAATCAGCGCGGCCCCCATGGCGTTGGGGTCGTCGTAGCGGCGGCCACCAGGGGCGTGGTGCAGGTAGTGGAACTCGCCGACGCAGGTGACCCCAGCGAGCGCCATCTCGGCGTAGGCGGCACGCGCGAGCGCGAGGTAGGTATCCGGGTCGAGCTTGGCGGCCAGGGCGTACATCCGCTCACGCCAAGTCCAGAACGTCCCCCCGTCACCATGGGTCCGCCCCCGCAGCGCTCGGTGGAACGCATGCGAATGAGCGTTGGCAAAACCCGGAAAAACCAAGCCACGCAACGAAACCACGCCCTCGGGCAGCCCCCGCCCTTCCCTGGGGGGACGGCCCTTGGCCAGTCTATCGGTGGGGGGTGACAAAAGGGAGGGGTCGACCGGGGGCTGTGGATAACCCTGTGGATGGGCCCTGTCCGGGGTGGTGACCGCGTCGATGGTGCCGTCGGCGGCGACGGTGATCAGGACGTCCTGAGTGATGCCCTCGGGCAGCCAGGCCCGTTCGCAGTGGTAGGTGGTCATCGGGCCAGGTGGGCCAGGACGTCGGCGAGGGCCGCCGCGCCCGCGGCGCAGTCGGAGGCTTCGGCGAACTCGGCTGGGGCGTGGCTGATACCGGTCGGGTTGCGGACGAACAGCATCGCGGTGGGGCGGTGGGCGGCGAGGATGCCCGCGTCGTGGCCCGCGCCCGTGGGCAGGGCGGGGACGTCGCCCAGGGTTGCCGCGAGGTCGTCGCGCAGGGCCGGGTCGAAGATCACGGTGTCACCGTACGACTCTTCGGTGACGGTGACCGTGCAGCCCTCCTCCTCGGCCGCCACCCGGGCGGCGTCGCTGATGTCGGCCACCACCGCCCTGGTGCGGAAGTCGTCCTCGGCTCGGGCGTCGAGCCAGACGTCCACTGTGGACGCGATGACGTTGGTGCCACCCGGGTTCGGGACGACCTTGCCGACCGTCGCCCGGGCGCCCTCGATGCCGGACGCGGCGCGGCGGGCGGCGAGGACTACCTGGGCGGCGGGGAGCATGGGGTCGCGCCGGTCGGTCAGCAGCGTGGCGCCCGCGTGGTTTCCCTCACCGGCGAAGCTGAACCGCCAGCGGCCGTGCGCCAGGATCGAGCTGGCCACCGCCACCGGCGCACCCAGGTCCACCAAACCCTTGCCCTGCTCGACATGCAGCTCGACGAACACACCGATCCGAGCCATGGCAACAGGATCCGGGCCCAGTCCCGCCGGGTCGAGCCCGGCCGCGCGCACCGCGTCGGCCAGTGTCACGCCGTCGGGGTCGGTGAGCCGTCGGGCCGCGTCCGGGTCGAGCGCGCCGGTCATCAGGCGGGAGCCGAGGCAGGCGACGCCGAAGCGGCCGCCCTCCTCTTCGGCGAACACAGCGATTGCGAGCGGCTTCCCGGGGGTGAAACCGCGCGCTCGCAACAGGTCCACGGCGACCAGCGCGGACGTCACACCGAGCGGGCCGTCGTAGGCGCCGCCGCCGGGCACCGAGTCGAGGTGGCTGCCGGTGACGACCGCCCCATCACCCGGCGGCCCCCACCAGGCCCACATCGTCCCGTTGCGGTCGGTCTCCACGTCGAGCCCCCGGGCGACGGCCGCCGCCCGGAACCACTCGCGCAGTTCCAGCTCCGACCGGTCGAACCCGTGCCGGGAGAAGCCGCCGCGCCGGGGATCCGCGCCGACGCCCGCGATATCGCCCAGCAGGCCCGCGGCCGTCACGAGCGGGCCATGGGGACAGTCACGCCGCGCTCCGCCGCGACCTCGTCCGCCCGGTCGTACCCGGCGTCGACATGGCGAATGACGCCCATCGCCGGGTCGTTGGTGAGCACGCGCTCGATCTTCTGGGCGGCCAGCGGTGTCCCGTCGGCGACGGTGACCTGGCCCGCGTGGATCGAGCGGCCGATGCCGACGCCGCCGCCGTGGTGGATCGACACCCAGGTGGCGCCGGACGCGGTGTTGATCAGCGCGTTGAGCAGCGGCCAGTCGGCGATCGCGTCGGAGCCGTCGGCCATCGCCTCGGTCTCCCGGTACGGGGAGGCGACCGAGCCGCAGTCGAGGTGGTCGCGGCCGATCACGATGGGTGCGGACACCTCGCCGTTGGCGACCATCTCGTTGAACCGCAGGCCCGCCAGGTGCCGTTCGCCGTAGCCGAGCCAGCAGATGCGCGCCGGGAGTCCCTGGAACTCGACCCTTTCCCCCGCCATCTTGATCCACCGGGCCAGGGATTCGTTCTCCGGGAACAGTTCCAGCATCGCCCGGTCGGTGGCGGCGATGTCGGCCGGGTCGCCGGAGAGCGCGGCCCAGCGGAACGGGCCCTTGCCCTCGCAGAACAGCGGCCGGATGTAGGCGGGCACGAAACCGGGGAAGTCGAACGCGCGCTCACACCCGCCGAGCTTGGCCTCGCTGCGAATCGAGTTGCCGTAGTCGAAAACCTCGGCGCCCTTGTCCAGGAACCCGACCATCGCGCCGACGTGCTCGGCCATCGACTCGCGGGCGCGGTCGGTGAACTCGTCGGGCTTCTTGGCCGCGTAGTCGTGCCAGTCGGCCACGTCGATGCCGCGCGGCAGGTACGCCAGCGGGTCGTGCGCGGAGGTCTGGTCGGTGACGATGTCGATGTCGACGCCCCGGCGCAGGAGCTCGGGGAACACCTCGGCGGCGTTGCCGATCACGCCGACCGACAGCGGTCGCTTCTCCCGCTTGGCCTGCTCGACGCGGGCGATGGCGTCGTCGAGGGAGTCGACCAGCTCGTCGAGGTAGCGGGTCTCGACCCGGCGGCGGGCGCGGTCGGGGTCGACCTCGACGCACAGCACGACACCGTCGTTCATCGTCACCGCAAGCGGTTGCGCGCCACCCATGCCACCGAGGCCCGCGGTCAGCGTCAGTGTTCCGCGCAGGGTTCCGCCGAACCGCTTGTTGGCGATCGCCGAGAAGGTCTCATAGGTGCCCTGGAGGATGCCCTGGGTGCCGATGTAGATCCACGAGCCCGCGGTCATCTGGCCGTACATCATCAGGCCCTCGGCCTCGAGCTTGCGGAACTCCGGCCACGTGGCCCAGTCGCCCACCAGGTTCGAGTTCGCGATCAGCACCCGCGGCGCCCACTCGTGGGTGCGCATGACGCCGACCGGTTTTCCGGACTGCACAAGGAGAGTCTCGTCCGCGGCGAGGTTGGTCAGCTCACGCGTGATCGCGTCGAAGCTCGCCCAGTTGCGCGCGGCCTTGCCGGTGCCGCCGTAGACGACAAGGTCGTCGGGCCGCTCGGCGACCTCGGGGTCGAGGTTGTTGTGGAACATCCGCAGCGCGGCCTCGGTCTGCCAGTTGCGGGCGGTCAGCGTGGTGCCTCGGGCAGCGCGCACGGGTCGGGCGGTGCTCATGCGGTCCTCCGGGTGACGGCGGTCATCAGGTCGCCGGAACGGATCAGGTCCTCGGCGGCGGCGATTTCGGGAGCGAGGTGGCGGTCGGCGCCGGGTCCTTCGACGTGCTCGCGCAGGACGGCGACGGCCGCGCCGGTCAGCGGGCCGGGCAGCAGGGGCTTGCGCATGTCGAGCGCGCGGGCGGCGGTCAGCAGTTCGATGGCCAGGACGGTGGTCAGCCCGTCGACGGCCTTGCGCAGCTTGCGCGCGGCGGACCAGCCCATCGAGACGTGGTCCTCCTGCATCGCGCTGCTCGGGATCGAGTCGACCGACGCCGGGACGGCCAGGCGCTTGAGTTCGGAGACGATCGCGGCCTGCGTGTACTGGGCGATCATGTGGCCGGAGTCCACGCCGGGGTCGTCGGCGAGGAACGGCGGCAGGCCGTGCGAGCGGGCGACGTCGAGCATCCGGTCGGTGCGCCGCTCGGCCATGCTGGCGACGTCGGCGACCGGGATGGCCAGGAAGTCGAGCACGTAGGCGACGGGCGCGCCGTGGAAGTTTCCGTTGGACTCGACGCGGCCGTCGGGCAGCACGACCGGGTTGTCGATGGCGGAGGCCAGTTCGCGGTCGGCGACGGTCTCGGCGTACCCGACGGTGTCGCGGGCGGCGCCGTGCACCTGCGGGGAACAGCGCAGCGAGTAGGCGTCCTGTACCCGGTTGCACTCGGGGCCGCGGTGGCTCTCCACGATCGGCGACCCGGCGAGGAAGCGGGACATGTTGGCCGCGGACACGCTCTGGCCGGGGTGCGGGCGCAGCGCGTGCAGGTCGGGGGCGAAGACGCGGTCGGTGCCCAGCAGCGCCTCGACGCTCATCGCGGCGGTCAGGTCGGCGACGTCGAGCAGCGCGTGCAGGTCGGCCAGGGCCAGGCACAGCATGCCGAGCATGCCGTCGGTGCCGTTGATCAGCGCCAGGCCTTCCTTCTCGGCCAGCTCGACCGGGCGCACGTTCCGCTCGGCCATCACCTCGGCGGCCGGGCGAAGCGCGCCCGTGCGGTCGTGGACCAGGCCCTCGCCCATCAGCGCGAGCGCCACGGCCGAGAGCGGCGCCAGGTCGCCGGAGCAGCCCAGCGAGCCGTACTCGTGCACGACGGGGTGAATGCGCTGGTTGAGCAGCTCCAGCATCGTCTCGACGGTGGACTGCCGGACGCCGGTGCGGCCGGTGGCGAGGGTGCGCAGGCGCAGCAGCATCAGGGCGCGGACGACCTCGTCCTCGACGTGCGGACCGGCGCCCGCGGCGTGCGAGCGGATCAGCGAACGCTGCAGGGCGGCGCGCTTGTCGAGCGGGATGTGGCGGGTGGCCAGGGCGCCGAACCCGGTCGAGACGCCGTAGGTCGGCTGCTCGGCGTTGGCCAGCTCCTCGATGTGCGCGCGTGACTTGGCGACCCCGGCGAGCGCGTCCTCACTGATGCGCACCCGGGCGGCGGTCCGTGCGACCTTCACGACGTCCGCGCGGGTCAGCGGGCCGCCGTCGATCTCAACCAGTTCCAGCATGGGCCCATCTCAACGCGTGGCAGGCCCGCGCACGAGGGGGGATCGGGTGAGAGTGTCTGGTATCCCAGACTCGGCGTATCGTGGGTCCGTGGGTTCGAGCAGCGATGTGCCCGCGCTGCGGCGTGGCCTGGCGGTGTTGCGCCTGCTCGCGGGCAAGGCGGGCCCGGTGACGGCGGCGGCGCTCGCCCGGGAGTTGGGCCTGCCCCGGTCGACGACGTATCACCTGCTCGGCGAGCTGGCCGACGCCGGTTTCGTGACCCACCTGCCGGAGGAGCGGCGCTACGGGCTGGGGCTGGCGGCGTTCGAACTGGGCTCGGCCTACCTGCGCCATGACCCGCTGGAACGCCTCGCCCGGCCGCTGCTGCGTCGGCTGATCGAGCGCACCGGGCACACCGCCCACCTGGGTGTCCTGCACGGCGGCGAGACCCTGTATCTGCTGCGGGAACAGCCCGCGCACCCGCACACCGTGGTGACCGATGTGGGTGTCCGGCTGCCCGCGCACCTGCCCGCGTCCGGCCGGGCGATGCTGGCCCACCTGCCCGCCGCGCAGGTGCGGGCCCTGTTCCCGAACCGGGGGGCGTTCGTCGACCGCACCGGGCGCGGGCCCGCCCATCTACCCGCGCTGCGGGGGTTGCTGGGCGCCGAGCGGCGGCGGGGGTGGGCGGTGGAGGACGGTTATGTGACGGTCGGCTTCGCGTCGGTGGCGGCGCCGGTGTTCGACCACGGCGGGCATCCGGTGGCGGCGATCAGCACGACGTTCCGGCACACCTGCGAGACCGAGTGCGGGGAACAGTGGCCGGACTTGGCGGCGGAGACGCGGCGGGCGGCGGGCGAGCTGAGCGGACGCATCGGCGGGCACGATCCGGCGAACGAGAGGTGAGCGACTTGACCGACTATCGCGACGACATCCGCACCTGCCTGGAGCGGGAAGACCTGGTGCTGGACCGGATCCGGGACACCGACGACTACGTGGTGCGCGGCAGGTCGCGGCGCGCGTTCTGGTACGAGCCGGTTCTCACGCTGCCCGCCGAGCTGCTCGCCGAGTATTTGGACAAGATGAGCGAGCAGTACGGCATGCCGGAAGCGCTGTCCCTGACCAAGATCCACGCGGTGGAGTACCTGACCACCGACCACGGGGAAGGCCTGAACGCGACCACGGCGCTCGGCTTCCGGCGCACCAAGAGCGGCGAGGTCGAGTTCTTCCTCGACCAGGACCCGCCCGCGTGACCGGGCAGACGCCGGTGCGGCGCCTGCCCGGTTACCGGCTCAGATTCCGGCGGAGGCCAGCCAGTCCTTGGCGACCTTCGACGCGTCCGGCTTGTCCGGGGCGTTGAGTTTGGTGTTGAGCTCGATCAGCGTCTCGGTGGTCAGCTTCGCCGAGATGGCGTCGAGGACCTGCTTGATCGTGTCGCTCGCCTTGGACTTGTTGATCAGCGGGACGACGTTCTGGGCGGCGAAGTTGGACTTCGGGTCGTCCAGGACGACGAAGTTGTTCGCGGTGATGGCCGGGTCGGTGGTGAACAGGTCAGCCGCCTGCACGACGCCGCTCTTGAGGGCGTCCACGGTCAGCGGGCCGCCCACGTCGAGCGACTTGTACTCCGAGACCTGCAGGCCATAGCTGGACTGCAGGCCCGGGATGCCGTCGGCGCGCTTCTGGAACTCCGGGGGGCCGCCGAAGACGACCGGGCCCTTGCCCGCGAGGTCGGCGATGGACTTGACGCCGAGCTTGTCCGCGGTCTCCTTCGTGACGACGACCGCGTCCTTGTTCTCCGCAGCCGACTTGGCCAGCACGGTCAGTTTCCCCGGAAGCGACTTCTGCAGCGCCGCGTAGACGTCGTCGGACGTGGTTTCCTTGGCTTCCTTGTTCACGTGCAGCAGCAGGACCCCGGTGTACTCCGGGATCAGGTCGATCGACCCGTCCTGCAGACCGGCGTAGTAGGTCTCGCGGCTGCCGATGTTGAGCTTCTTGGTGACCTTGACGCCCTTGGCCTCCAGCGCGCTCGCGTAGATCTCGGCGAGCAGGGTGCTTTCCGGGAAGTTCGCCGAGCCGATGGCGATGGTGTCCGTCGGCGCCGGTGGTGCGGCGGTGGTCGCGTTGCCCAGCGGGTCGGACCCGCCGCCGCACGCGCTCAGGGTGAGCGCCGCGGCCAGAGTGGTCGCCGCGCCGACGAGTACGCGCTTCATCGGGGATCTCCTCACGTCGTTGCTTTCCGTTTCCTGGTGCGGGTCGGCCGCAGTCCCGGCGAGACCACCAGCCACTGCACACCCGCGAGAACAAGCTCCACGGTGATCGCGAGCGCGGCGATGAGCACCGCGCCCCCGGCCATCTGGTCGAACTCGCGGAACGAGTTGCCGTCGATGACGAACCGGCCGAGTCCGCCCAGCGCCACGAATGCCGCGATGCTGGCGGTCGCGATCACCTGCAGCGTCGCCGCCCGCAGCGCGCCGAGCATCAGCGGCAGGGCGTTCGGGAGTTCGACTTTGAACAGCACTTCCCGTTCGCTCATCCCCATCCCGCGCGCGGCGTCCACAATGGACGGTTCGACGTTGCGGACGCCCGCGTACGTTCCGGCCAGCAGCGGCGGGACCGCGATGAGCACGAGCACGATCGTGAGCGCCTCGAAGGCGAGCAGCAAACCCATGGCGGGCACCAGGAGGACCAGCATGCCCAGCTCGGGCAGCGCTCGGACCGAGTTCAGGAGACCGACGACGAGGGTGCCGCCGCGCCGGGTGTGGCCGATGTAGGCGCCCACCGGGACGGCGATCAGGGCGGCGATGGGGATCGCGGTGGCGGTGTACTGCAAGTGCTGCACCAGGCGCAGCGGGATGGCGTTGGGAGCCCAGTTGTCCGGGCTGGTGAGCCAAGCCCAGATCTGCGCGAAGACGCTCATCGCGTACCTCCCGCCCGTGCCCACGGAGTCAGCACCCGGCCGGTGATCACGAGGATGAGCTCCATCAGCAGTGCCAGCACCAGGATCGCGACGATCGCCGCGATGATCTCGGCCGGATTGCCGCGCTGGTAGCCCTCGGTGAAGAACTTCCCGAGCCCGCCGACGCCGATGAGCGCGCCGACGCTGACGAGGCTGATGTTCGACACCGTCGCGACCCGCACACCGGCCAGCAGCACCGGCACCGCCAGCGGGAGTTCCACGGCGAAGAACCGACCCAGCGGCCGGTATCCCATCGCTGTGGCGGCGGCGGTGACGGCGGGCGGGACGGCTGCCAGTGCGTCGGCGACCGACCGGACCAGCAGCGCGACCGTGTAGATGGTAAGGGCGGCGATGACGTTGAGCGGGTCGAGGATCTGGGTGCCGAGGATGAGCGGCATCAGCACGAACAGGGCCAGCGACGGGATCGTGTAGAGCATCCCCGCCGTGGGCACCAGGATCGACTTGGCCAGCCGCCAGCGGCTCGCCATCCAGCCCAGCGGCAGCGAGATCAGCAGGCCGGCGACCACCGGGATCAGGGCCAGCCACAGGTGGTCGAGGCTGGTGGCGAACAGGACGTCGAGGTGGTCGAGGATCCAGGTCATGTGGGCACCTCGCCGGTGCGGCGGGCGTCGGCCAGCGCCTTGACGACGGTGTCCGCGACGACCCCGCCGACCACCGCGCCCTGGGCGTCGATCGCGATACCAAGGGCGGCAGGGGAACTGAGCGCCGAGTCGAGGGCGGTTCGCAGCGTGCCGCTGTCCACTTCGAACAGTGAGCCGCCGGAGACGAGATCCTCGGCGCGCACATGGTCCACTGTGGACAAAGAGGTGTCGGACACCCAGCCGAGCGGGCGCTTCGCCTCGTCGACCACCACGGCCCAGCCGTTGTCGAGACTCCCCCGAGCCTGCTCGGCGGACGCGCCCAGCGCGACGGTGGCGACCGGTCCGACCGGAACACCTTGGGCGGAAAGGAAACCGAGCGCGCGGTAGCCGCGGTCACGGCCGACGAAGGAGGCGACGAAGTCGTCGGCAGGCTTGGCCAGCAGCTCGGCCGGCGTGGCGTACTGGGCGAGCCTGCCGCCGACGCGCAGCACCGCGACCTTGTCGCCGAGCTTGATGGCCTCGTCGATGTCGTGGGTGACGAACACGATGGTCTTGCCGAGGTCGGACTGCAGGCGCAGCAACTCCTCCTGCAGGCCGTCGCGCACGACCGGGTCGACCGCGCTGAACGGCTCGTCCATTAGCAGCACCGGCGGGTTGGCGGCGAGCGCCCTGGCCACGCCGACCCGCTGCTGCTGCCCGCCGGAAAGCTGCGACGGGTAGCGTTTGCCCAGCTCAACGGGCAGGCCGACACGTTCGAGCAGCTCCGCGGCCTGCTTGCGGGCGGTGGATTTGCGGGTGCCGAGGAGCACCGGGACCGTGGCGACGTTGTCGAGGACGGTGCGGTGCGGGAACAGGCCCGCGTGCTGGATGACGTACCCGATGCCGCGCCGCAGCTTCGCCGGGGACTGCGCGCGGATGTCGGCGCCGTCGAGCAGGATCGTGCCGGAGGTGGCGTCGATCATCCGGTTGATCATCCGCAGGGAGGTCGTCTTGCCGCAGCCGGACGGGCCGACGAAGACGGTGATGCCGCCGTCCTCGATCGCCAGGTCCAGGCTGTCCACCGCGACCGTGCCGTCGTCGTACCGCTTCGTCACGGCCTGGAACTCGATCACTCGAAGCTCCTCGGGTCGCACGGCTCCTTGCCGGCCGTTGATCGTTCGACCTTAGCCCGCAGGACCGACAGTGGCAGGTCGTTCCACGATCTGAGGACCCTGGCCTTCGAGCCGGTCAGCGTCCTCATAGGCTCTCTTGACTGTGGCCGACTCCCTCGCGAACTTCCTCGCCGATCGCGGCGTGCACTCCCGCCCGCTGCGCCTGCTGGCCGCCGCGCTCACCGAGGGCCCGCGGACTCTGGACTGGCTGATCCGCACCAGCGCCGTCCCCCGCCGCACGGTCGAAGACCTCCTGGCCGCCGCTGGCGCCCAGCGCGACGGGGACCAGTGGCGGCTCGACAACGTCGACCCGGCCCTAGTCACCCCGCTGCCCACGGCCGGCGATGACGAGTTGCGGCCCCTCTTCGAGCGCTACCTCGACGGTGTACCCAAGCCCCGGCGCGCGCTCGACCACGTCCAGGCCGACCTGGACACGATGCTGCGCCGGGCCCGGTGGCTCGACGAGACCTACCACCTGCCGGGCGCGCGGCTGCTGTGCGTCGGCGACCACGACCTGACCGCGCTGGCCGCCTGCACCCTGCGCCCGGAGCTGTCGGCCACGGTCCTGGACCTCGACGAGGACCTGCTGGCCTACATCGACGCGACGGCCCGGGAGCGCGGGCTCGACATCCGCTGCCTGCACGCGGACCTGCGGTTCGGCATGCCCGAGGTGGAAGCGGACCTGGTGTTCACCGACCCGCCGTACACGCCGGAGGGAATGCGGCTGTTCCTGGCGCGGGGCGTGGAGTCGCTGCGGCCGGAAGGGCGGGTGGTCGTCGCGTACGGGTACAGCGAGCGGAACCCGGCGCTGGGCTTGAAGGTGCAGCAGGAGGTGCTGCGGCTGGGGCTGGTGTTCGAGGCGGTGCTGCCGGGGTTCAACCGGTACCTGGGCGCGCAGGCGGTGGGCAGTGCGAGTGACCTCTACGTGCTGCAGCCGACCGGCAAGTCGCCGAAGCTGGCCGAGGTGGCGGTCCGCGCCGGGGACACCGGGATCTACACGCATGGACCGCAGTCGATCGAGTCCGGCGGGCCGGACCCGGAAGCCATCGCCGCCCTGCTCCGGCTGACGCGTGGCGACGACACGGTTCAGCCGACGCTGCTCGGTCCGGGCTGGTCAGCGCCGGTGAAGGCGTCGGGTCCGGTCGCGTTCGACCTGACCGCCGACCCGGGCCCGTGGCTGGCGCGCACGCTGCTGGCCGGTCCCCCGGCGCGGGTGGGTGCGCTGGTGGGGAACAACCACTCGGACATCACCGACCAGCGCGGACAGGTGGCGCTGCGGGAGTTGGTGGGGGCGAAGTACCGGCTCACCTTCCACCGCAGCACCCCGGACGGGAAGCACGCCGTCGTCATTGCCGAGCCCGTCCCGGCTCAGGGTGTCGCGTCGGCGCTGCTGGAACGTGTCCACGGCAAGCTGGGCAATGTGTGGCGGGAAGCGCTCATCCGGGACAGCGGATCGCTGACGAAGCGGGAAGCACGGGACCGGATCGCGGAGCTGGCACCGGACGAGGCCGACCTCGGCGCCCGGCTGATCGACCTTCCCCGGCACCGGATCGCGGCGATCCTCGACGCGGCCAAGGACTGACGACGCGAAGGTCGAACTCACTGTCCTGAACGTGCGACTCGCTTGCCTGGCGGGGCGACTCGCTTGCCTGAGCGGGCGACTCGCGGGGGTCCCTAAGCTCCGCTGGGGATGTGGACGGGGCCCAGCTTGAGGATTTCGCGGAAGTCCTTGGCAGGTAGGGGCCTGGAGAGGAGCCAGCCCTGGTAGGCGTCCACGCCGACGCCGCGCAGGACGTGGAACTGGGTGGCGTTCTCGACGCCCTCGGCGACGCAGCTGCGGCCCATGGCGCGGGCCATGTCGACCAGGGCTCGGGCGACGGCGAAGTCCGACGCGTCGGTGGCCACGCCGGAGACGAAGCGGCGGTCGATCTTGATGATCTGGGCGGGCAGTTCCTTGAGCCGGGCCAGCGACGAGTAGCCGGTGCCGAAGTCGTCCACGGCGAAGCGGACGCCGCGTTCCACCAGTTCGGCCATGGCCTCGCGGCTGCGGGACGGCAGGTCGATGAGGCTGGTCTCCACCAACTCGAGCACCACCCGGTCCCAGGCGATGCCGGTGGCGGCGACGGTGGCACAGACGACCTCGACGAACTCCGGGTCGCCGGGCACCAGGCCCGCGAGGTTGACGGCGATGCCGACTCCCCCGCCCAGGGTGCTTCCGTTGATCTGCGGCCATTCCGCCGCCTCGGTCAGGGCCGCGCGCAGGACCCAGCGGTCGAGTTCACCCAGCAGGTCGCCCTGTTCGGCGACGGGGAGGAACTCGCCGGGCAGCAGCAGGCCGCGTTCCGGGTGCGGCCAGCGGACCAGGGCCTCGGCCGACAGCACGGTTCCGTCCGGGCCGACCACCGGCTGGTAATGCAGGATCAGCTGGTCGTTGGCGATGGCCTCACGCAGCTGGCCCTCGAGGAGCATCTGGCTGTTGGCCGAGGCGATGAGGGCGTCGCTGGCCAAGGAGACCCGGCCGGTGCCCCGCGCCTTCGCGGCGAACATCGCGGCGTCGGCAAAGCGCAGCAGGTCGGCGCCGCTGGTGTCCTGGCCGGACGGGACGGCCGCGCCGATACAGGCCGACACGCGAAGCAACTGGCCACGGACCGGGACCGCGGTGCGGAGCAGGCTGGCGGCGAGGTTGGCGAGCGCGTCGACGCCGCCGACTTCCTCCACATCCGAGCAGATGACCACGTACTCGTCGCCGGACATCCGGGCGACCGTGCAGCTCGGCGGCAGTCCCCGTTCCAGGCGTCGGGCCAGGGCGGTGATCAGCTCGTCGCCGACGTCGTGGCCGAGGGAGTCGTTGACCCGCTTGAAGTTGTCTACGTCGCAGAACAGCAGCGCGATGCGTTCGTAGTCGCGGCCGCCGAGCAGCTTCGCCAGGAGTTCCTTGACCGCCGCGCGGCCCGGCAGGCCGGTCAGCTCGTCGTGGGTGGCCTGGTAGCGCAGCCGTTCCGCGGCCCGTCTGCGGTCGGTGACGTCGGCGAAGACGACCAGCCAGAACCGCTGCCCGTCGTCGGCCACCGAGACCGTGGCGTTGAGCTCGCAGTACACCGGCTTGCCGGTCGCGGTGGCCAGCACGCGCTGCCCACTGTGGAACGAATGGGAGCCGCCACGGGACGTGGGGCGGTCGTCGGGGTGGGTGAGCTGCTCGGCGGTCATCCCGCGCAGCTGGTCAAGGTCCATGCCCAGCAGCGAGCAGAGGGCGTCATTGGCGTCGACGAGCCGTTCGGCGTCGTCGAACAGGGCGATGCCGACGGGGGTGATGGCGACCAGGTCGGTGAACCGCTTGCTGGAGCGCTGCATCCGCGTTTCCGTGGAGCGCTGCTCGGTGACGTCCTGGGCGGTGCCGATCATCACGGCGTCGCCGCTGTCGGGCCCGGCCGCCTCGCCGCGGATGCGGAACACCCGGCGCGTGCCGTCGGGGCGGATGACCCGGTGCTCGCACTCCACTGGCCGCTTCGTGCCGGCAAGTTCCTGCCACCGCTGGTCGACCCAGCCGCGGTCGTCGGGGTGGCAGAGCTCCAGATAATCCGCGTATGTGATCTTCGTCCCTGGCTCCACGCCGGCCAGTTCGTAGAGCATCGATGACCACAGACAGTCACCAGTTTTGGTGTTCCACTCCCAGGTGCCGAGCCGGGCGACCCGCTGCGCCTCGCGGAAGAGCCTGCCGTCCTGGGTGAGCTGGCGCTCCATCGCGCGGAACTTCGTGAAGTCCTGCACGGTGCCGTGCACCTTCGACGGCTTGCCGTTGGCGTCGCATTCCGTGCGGGCGCGCACCAGATAGGTGCGCTCACCAGCGAGGTCGCGCACTTCCAGCTCGATGGGCTGGGCCGATCGGTATCGGCACAGCCGCGAGCGGAAGCGCGCGACCGCGGGCTGGTCATCGGGGTGGACGAGGGCGAGCAGCTCATCGAGCGTGGCGCGCGGGGACAACCCGCACAACCTGCACAAACCGTCGGAGAGGTAGCCCAGACCGGAGGCCATGTCGAACGTCCAACTGCCCAGTCGGGCTATCCGCTGGGCCTCCAGTAACAAGGAGCGTTCCGCGGCCACGTCCGCGAGAACATCCGCGGCACTCGATTCGCCCAGGTCAGGCGCGAGAATGCGACCGGTGTCGACGTCGAGTGCTCCCGCGGGCATCACGGCCCCGGGAAGCCCGACGCGCACGACATGCTCGGCCACGGAGCGATCCCCTCCACCCTCGAGTAGGCGGGTGGGGCACCGCTGCCGAGCATCCCGCCGGCCTCAGGCTACCCCGTCCTCCTTCGCGGCCCTTGCCACCGCCGCCGCGACCTCGGGTGCGACCCGGGGGTCGAGGGCACTCGGCACGATCTTGTCGACCGCCAAGTCCTCCTCGGCGACGGCCGCGATGGCGTCGGCGGCGGCCAGCTTCATCCGCTCGGTGATCCGGCGCGCGCCGGAGTCCAGGGCGCCGCGGAAGATGCCGGGGAAGGCGAGGACGTTGTTGATCTGGTTCGGGAAGTCGCTGCGCCCGGTGGCGACGATCGCCGCGTACTTGCGGGCGATGTCGGGGTGGATCTCCGGGTCGGGGTTCGACAGCGCGAACACGATGGAGTCCTTGGCCATGGTGGCCACCAGGTCCTCGGGCACGGTGCCCGCCGAGAGCCCGACGAAGACGTCGGCGCCCGCGAGCGCCTCGGCCTGGCCGCCGCGCAGCCCGTTGAGGTTGGTGACCTTGGCCATCTGCTCCTTGATCGGGTTCAGATTGTCGCGGCCCTCGTGGATGATTCCGCGCGAGTCGAGCAGCGTCACGTCGCCCGCGCCCGCGGCCAGCAGGATCTTCGCGCAGGCGATGCCCGCGGCGCCCGCGCCCGCGATGACGACCCGCTGGTTCGCGATGTCCTTGCTCAGGACCGTGTTCGCCCCGCGCAGCGCGGCGAGGAGCACGATCGCGGTGCCGTGCTGGTCGTCGTGCATGACCGGGCAGTCCAGGGCCTCGATGAGCCGCTCTTCGAGTTCGAAGCAGCGCGGCGCGGAGATGTCCTCGAGGTTGACCGCGCCGAACGACGGGCGCAGCCGGACCAGGGTCTCGACGATCTCGTCGACGTTGGTGGTGTCGAGCACCAGCGGGATCGAGTCGAGCCCGCCGAAGACCTTGAACAGGGCGGCCTTGCCCTCCATGACCGGCAGCGACGCGCTGGCGCCGATGTCGCCGAGGCCGAGCACCGCCGTGCCGTCGGAGACGACCACTACCAGGCGCGACGCCCACGTGTAGCGGGCCGCGAGCGAGGCGTCCTCGGCGATCGCGCGGCTCACCTTGGCCACCCCGGGGGTGTAGGCGATCGACAGCGACCTCGGGTCGGCCAGCGGCTTGGTGACCTCTACACCGAGCTTCCCGCCCTCGTGGGCGCGGAAGATCTCCTCATCGGTGATCGGTGCTGAATCGCTCACTGGGGTTTCTCGCAAGGTCTCTTGGTAGTCATTCAGTGCGGTCATGAGTGGCGTCCTCCAGGATCTCGCAGAGTGCTCACGGGCACACGCGAGCGGATTGCCGGACGGGGCTCCGAGTCCGGACACGGGCTGGTCTTCCAGTCGCACGGGCGCGGGGTTGCGTCGTGGTTGACGGGACAGCGGAGCTGGTCGACGGCGGGGGTTCCGGTCGCTTGCCCGGGGTGTTGGGCGGGCGGCCGATGGACGCTGCGGTGCGCACAGTGTGACAGCACAAGTGTGACCTGTCTGCGGCCGGGATCACATCGAAGGCCGCCAAAGCCGCACGTCAGAAGCAGTTTCACCAAGACGTCCGTCCGGTTTGGTTTGTGACGGTGCCCTGTTCGGAGCGTTACACGTGGATAGTGCTCATTTTCCGGAGAGGTCGATCACTAGGCTCGGGACCATGCAGGCACGTGAGCTGAAGGTCACCGGCGCGATCGAGTTCTCCCCGCGGACGTTCCCGGACAGTCGGGGCCTTTTCGTGTCGCCGTTCCAAGGGGAAGCGTTCGAGAAAGCGGTCGGACACCGGCTGACCGTCGCGCAGACGAACCACAGCCGCTCCCACCGCGCCACCATCCGGGGCCTGCACTTCGCCGACGTGCCGCCCGGGCAGGCCAAGTACGTCTACTGCCCGCAGGGCGCGCTGCTCGACTTCGTCGTGGACGTGCGGGTCGGGTCGCCCACGTACGGCGCCTGGGACGCCGTGCGGCTCGACACCGTCGACTTCCGCGCCGTGTACGTGCCGGAGGGGGTCGCGCACGGCTTCGTGGCGCTGGAGGACGACACGGTGCTGTCGTACCTGTGCTCCACCGGCTACAACCCGGGCTCGGAGCGCGGCATCCACCCGCTGGACCCGGACCTGGCGCTGCCCTGGTCGGTCGACGAGCCGATCCTGTCGGAGAAGGACGCCGCCGCGCCGACCCTGGCCGAGGCGGCCGCCGCCGGGCTGCTGCCGACCTACGACGCCTGCCTGGCGCGCTACGCGGACCTGCGGGGCTGAATCCGGCCCGGCCGAGGCCACAGCCGCCAGCGGATCACGGCGTGCACGTGGGCGGGCCCGAGGTAGCGGGAGTCGGTCGAGGCCTCGGTGAAGTCGCCTTCGACGTGCCAGAGGTAGCCGGCGGGCCGGATGGCGCGTTTGACGGAGAGCTGCCCCGGCCTGCTCGGCCAGGTCACCAGCACCACGTCGCCCGGTTTGGGCTTTCCGCGCGTCGCCAGGACGACGTCACCGCCCGACAGCGCGGGCGCCATGGACGCACCGCGCACCGTCACGCGCCTGACCGGCGTTCGGTCGAAGAGAGTCAACGATCACCTCCACCTGCCCGCTCATCGTGCCCGGAGTAGGGTCGAATCGTCGGAGCACCCCCGTTCGCCCATGGAGGAACAATGCGACTGTTGTCGCGCTTTCTCGCGCCTCGACTGGAGGCCACAGCCCACTGTGACCTTCCGTGTGGCGTGTACGACCCGGCCCAGGCCCGCATCGAAGCCGAGTCGGTGAAGGCGGTCCAGCAGAAGTACCAGGACAACGAGGACCCCGAGTTCCGCACGCGCGCGGTCCTGATCGCCGAGCAGCGCAGCGAGCTCGTCAAGCACCACCTGTGGGTCCTGTGGACGGACTACTTCAAGCCGCCGCACTTCGAGAAGTACCCGGAACTGCACGACCTGTTCAACCGCGCCACCAAGGCCGCGGGCGCGGGCGGCACCAAGGGTTCGATGGACCCGGCCACCGGCCAGGCCCTGCTCGACCTGATCGGCGAGATCGACAAGATCTTCTGGGAGACCAAGAAGGCCTGACGCCGCAGCGCGTCGAAACGGCGCAGGCGGGCGAGGACATCTCGCCTGCCTGCGCCGTTTCGTATTGCCTTGCTACGCCGTCAGCGCGCTCATCCGACGCTGCTCGATGACCGCGGCGGCGATCACGTCCTGCAATATGCGCGCGGTGTCGGCCGAGGGAAGCCGGGCGGTTTCGCCGGGCGGGACGGAGATCCCGATGTTCCCCTCCGCGTCGAGATAGACCGACATCTCACGATGCCGTCCAGCCGCGTCGATACACGGCACGGTTCGTATCCACGGGTGCGAGCTGATCGCGACCACCTCCTGATGCAGGTGCGAAGGTTCGCACACGGTGTTCCTCGCGCGGGCGGGGCCCACGCCGGCCGTCCCGGTCAGGGTCCGCTCGGGGTTGCGGCCAGGGTCTTACCTGATGATCTTGCCGTAACCGGCGGACAGGCTTGGCGGCATGAAGACCTCACGCCTTGCCGCCACGTTCGCCGCCGCCGCCGTGCTGGTCGGCCTCGCCGCCACGCCGGCCGCCGCCACACCTGAGTTCAGCTTCGCCGACTGCCCCACCGTCCTGCCGACCGGCGCCGACCCGGCCAAGTGGCGCTGCGAGGAGATGGCGGCCACCGGGACCGTCAAGTTCGGCACCCTGCCCACCCTCGACTTACCGATGCTGCGGATGACCTTCGCCGAGGGCACCCTCGACGGCCGCTTCGCCCAAACCTTCGGCGCGCTGCGCGCGGAGCCGGTGCGGGTGCCGCGCAGCCACCTGTCGTTGGAGTTCCGGTACGGCGGGTTCTCGGACTTCCAGTCGAACGACCAGCGGATGGGCGAAGTGCACCTGAAGCTGGCGGTCAAGGGGTTCGGGGTGCCTTCGACCTGCACTATCGGGACGGACGCGGAGCCGCTTCGGTTCGTGGTGAAGCGGCAGACACCGACCGAGGTGATCTCGACGAACCCGCTGGTGGTGCGGTTCAGCATCGCCGACACGGCGTTCACGGTGCCGCGGTCGAGTGGGTGTGGGCCGTTCAGCCGGATGATCGACCAGCGGCTGGGCCTGCCGTCGGCTGAGGGGAATTCGCTGGTGCTGCACAACAGGGTGGGAATCCGCGGGTACTGACGACCTGTTGGACAGCGCCGTGCGCATCGGACAAAGAGCCCCGCGCGCGGCGCTGTCGTGCACCGGCCACGATTCGGCGTCGTGCGGCTTACTTCGGCGACACCCGGATCGTGATGGTGGCCGCCACGACCTCCTTGCCCTCGGTGTCGACGATGGACACCGGCACCGGCAGGTCGAACGGCTCCGTGCCGAAGGTCGGGAGCTCCGGGAGTTCGGCGACCGCGCGCAGGCTCGTGTTGGCCTTCGCCGTGTACGCGACCGTCATGCCCTTGGGGATCCACCGGTGGCTCGTCGGCACGGTGGCCTCGGCCAGCATGCCCATCGCGCACTCGGCGAGGTTGCAGGCGGCGATGGCGTGGAACGTGTGGATGTGGTTGTGCACGCCCCACCACTTCGGCGAGCGGACCTCGCAGCGGCCGGGGCGCATGTCGACGACCGTCGGCAGGATCGTGCCGAAGTAGGGCACGCGCACGGACATCGCCACGGAGAAGAGGCGGTTGCCCAGGGGACGCTCGGCGAGCTTGCGCCACATCACGTAGGTCTTGGTCGACGTCATGAGAATTAAGCTACTTCCCAGTAGGTTTTGTGGCAAGCGTGAGCATTTAGGATCCAGGTCATGCATGAGCCGGCGGTCTACCTGCTGCGACACGGCGCCACCGAGTGGTCGGAGAACGGGCGGCACACCGGCCGCACGGACATCCCACTGACCAGCGTCGGCGAGGCGGGGGCCAGGCGGGCGGGCGCGCTGCTGGCCGACCTGCGTGGCGACCGGCCCGCGCTGGTGCTCTCGAGTCCGCGCGTCCGGGCGACCCGCACCGCCGAGTTGGCGGGGCTCACCGTCGACGAGACGACCGAGGATCTCGCCGAGTGGGACTACGGCGACTACGAGGGCCTCACCACACCCCAGATCCGCGAGACCGTGCCAGGCTGGACCGTGTGGACCCACCCCTGCCCGAACGGCGAGACCGCCGACGCCGTGGGTGAGCGCGCCGCGAAGGTCATCCACCGGATCCGCGAAACCGACGGCGACGTCGTCCTGATCGGCCACGGGCACTTCAGCCGGGTGCTGGTGTCCACCTGGATCGGGCAGTCCGCCACCTTCGGTGTCCACTTCGGACTCGAAGCGGCCGGGCTCAGCGTTCTCGGCGACGAGCGCGGCGTGCCGCAGGTCCGCAGGCTCAACGTCCCCGCCCGGTAAGGAGAACCCCTTGTCAGACCCCAGGATCCGCCGCGTCAGCGAGTCCGATGTGGACGCCGTGGTGGGCCTCGTGCACGAGCTGGCCGACTACGAGCGCGCGCCCGACGAGTGCCACCTGACCGCGCAGCAGCTCCACACCGCGCTGTTCGGCGAGGCGCCGGCACTGTTCGGGCACGTGGCCGAAGTGGACGGCAAGGTCGTCGGCTGCGCGCTGTGGTTCCTCAACTTCTCGACGTGGCGCGGCGTGCATGGCATCTACCTCGAAGACCTCTACGTCAGCCCGTCGCAGCGCGGGTCGGGCCTGGGCAAGGCGCTGCTGGTCGAACTGGCCGCCGAGTGCGCCCAGCGCGGCCTGCAGCGCCTGGAGTGGTCGGTGCTCGACTGGAACGAGCCCGCCATCGGCTTCTACAAGTCGATCGGCGCCGTGCCGATGGACGAGTGGACCGTCTACCGGCTCACCGACACCGCGCTCGCCGACCTGGCCAGCGAGGCCTGAAATTCGCTGTATATACCCACTTCTACCTGGGAATTCTCCGGTACGTTCGTAGCTTCTTCCGCAGGGCCCGTTCGGGTTAACGTTCACCCGATAGGTGCGCTTCGTGACTCTTTGTCACCGAGGGTGGCGCACTCTCCCTGCGAAAGGAAATCCCCGTGGTTCACGTGGGTAAAAAGACCTGGGCGGTGGTCGCGGTCGGCGCGGCCGCTGTCGCCGGAACCGGCATCGTGTCGCTCACCGCGACCGCCGCCCAGCCCGCCCCGGCCGCGCCCGCGGCCCAGTCCGCGCCGGTCCGCCTGATCGTCGGGTACAAGTCCCAGGCCGAGCAGGCCGGTTCGGACAACGCCGTCAAGGCGCACCTCGCGGCGAAGGCCCAGAGCCTCACCCTGCAGCGCAGGCTCGGCACCGGCGCGGTGCTCGTCGACGTCGGCGGCGCGGACAGCAAGGCGCTGATCGCGGCGCTGAAGGCCGACCCGAACGTCGCGTTCGTCGAGCCGGAGCTGCGGGCCACCACCATGGCCGCGCCCAACGACCCCGACTACTCGAAGCAGTGGCACTACTTCGAGGAGAAGGCGGGCATGAACGTGCCGGGTGCCTGGTCCTCCTCGACCGGCGCGGGCGTCACCGTCGCGGTGATCGACACCGGCTATGCCAAGCACTCCGACCTCGAGGCGAACACCGTCGCGGGCTACGACTTCGTCAGCAACAGCTCGGCCGCGCGCGACAACGACGGGCGCGACCCGAACCCGGCCGACCAGGGTGACTGGTCCGCCGCGGGCGAGTGCAGCTCCACCTCCCCCGCCGCGAACTCCAGCTGGCACGGCACGCACGTGGCGGGCACCATCGCCGCGGCGACGAACAACGCCAAGGGCGTCGCGGGCGTGGCCTACGACGCGAAGATCCAGCACGTGCGCGTGCTGGCGAAGTGCGGCGGCTCGTTCGCCGACATCGACGACGGCATCGTGTGGGCGTCGGGCGGCACCGTGAACGGCGTCCCGGCCAACAAGACCCCGGCGAAGGTCCTCAACCTGAGCCTCGGCGGCCAGGCGACCTGCCCGACCAACACGCAGAACGCGATCAACGGCGCCGTGCAGCGCGGCTCGGTCGTCGTCGTGGCGGCGGGCAACTCCGGCAAGGACGCGGCAGGCTTCACCCCGGCGAGCTGCAAGAACGTGATCGTCGTGGCGGCCACCGACCGCGACGGCAACCGGGCGCAGTTCCGCTCGGACAACAGCGCGTCGTCGAACTACGGCACGATCGTCGACATCGCCGCCCCCGGTGGCGAGACGTGGACCGCGTCGGACCGCAGCAACGGCATCCTGTCGACGCTGAACTCGGGCACGACCACGCCGAGCAGCGAGTCCTACGCCTTCTACCAGGGCACCAGCATGGCGACCCCGCACGTCGCGGGCCTTGCCGCGCTGATGCTCGGCAAGAAGAGCGACCTCACCCCGGCGCAGGTCGAGGCGGCCATCAAGCAGAACGCGCGGCCGCTTCCCGGCACCTGCACCGGCGGCTGCGGCGCGGGCATCGCCGACGCCGCGAAGACCGTCGGCTCGCTCGGCGACACCGTGGGCGGCCCGGCCGTCACCAACCCGGGCAACCAGACCGGCAAGGTCGGTGTGGCGGCATCGCTGCAGGTCAAGGCGACCGACCCGGCGGGCAAGACGCTGACGTACTCGGCGTCGGGTCTCCCGGCGGGCCTGTCGATCAACTCGACGAGCGGCCTGATCTCCGGCACGCCGACCGCGGCGGGCACGTCGAACGTCACGGTCACCGCGACGAACACCGACAGCAAGTCCGGCACGACGACGTTCACCTGGACCGTCGAGGGCGACGGCACCGGCGGCACGGTCACCGTGACCCGTCCGCAGGACCAGTGGGGCTTCAAGGGCTGGGCGATCCAGCCCCTGCAGATGCAGGGGAGCAGCACCGCGGGCGGCACGCTGACGTTCAGCGCGACCGGCCTTCCCCCGGGCCTGACGATCAGCGCGTCGGGCCGGATCACCGGCACGCCGACGACCTCGGGGACCTACACGGTCACCGTGACCGCGAAGGACTCCGGCGGCGGCACGGGCACCACGACGTTCGGCTGGCGCGTCTACTAGAGCGCTGAAGGACGGGCCTGACCACCGCGGTCAGGCCCGTTCTGCGTTTCAAGCAACAAGCCCGCGGTACATGATGTGGATGTCGGCGTAGCCCTGGGTGGGGTGGCGGAAGGCGCCGGGGACGGTGCCGACGATCTTGAAGCCGAGCGACGCCCACAATGCGATCGCCCCAGTGTTGGTGGAGACGACGGCGTTGAACTGCATCGCCTGGTAGCGCTGGGCCCGGGCCGCGGAAAGCACGTGGTGGGCCAGGGTTCGGCCGATGCCCTCGCCTGCACGGTCCTGGTCGACCATGAAGCCCGCGTTGGCCACGTGGTCGCCCAGTCCGGGTTGGTTGGGCTTGAGCAAGGCCGTGCCGACGATCCGGCCTTCGTCCTCGGCCACGAAGACCTGGGCGGGAGCGGGCAGCATCCACACCGACCGCGCGCTGTCCTCATCGGTCGCGGGGTCCCACATGTACGTCTCGCCCGTGGCCACGACGCGGTGCCAGAGCGGCCAGATTCGCTCCCAGTCGGCCGAAACAGCCTCGCGCACGCGCATGCTCAGCTTTGGGCCTCGTCGTCGCCTTGGGCCCACACAGACGACTGGTTGTGGAACAACAGCACCAGGGTTCCGATCACCAGCAGGCCGAACGGCACGCCGAATTCCGGGCGACCTGAGGGGCCGAAGACGTACCAGGCGACGCCGAGCAGCAGCAGCTGTACGACGATCGCGGGTCCGCGTGCCCAGTGCTTGCCCAGCAGCAGCCCGACGCCGACGGCCGCGACACCGCCTGCCAGGACGGTGAAGTAGGCGGCTTCGCCGTAGACGTTGTTGCCCGGCGTGGAGCCGCCGCCCGCCGCGTGGATCAGCAGGATGACGGCGAAGACGAGGCCCGTGAGCCCCTGCAGGGCGACCAGCAGGCCCGCGCCGAGGATGGTCCGAGGGGCGTCGGAAGCGATTCGCACGGCGGCCTTTCAGGAGCGGTATCTAACGCACGATGACAGTGCGTGCACACCGCCGATCGTATGCCACCCGGACGGCCGTCGTGTTTTGTCGTACCCAGGGTGGATGATCACGGGTGTCAGTTCCTCGCGGATCGACGAGCAGACGGTCGTCTGGGTGCACTCGTTGAGACCGAGGCCGAGCGGGAGTTGTGCGGAAGGGGCTCGAACTCGATCACGGGCGACCCGAAGGGATGACGCCGAGCTCACCCGATTGGGGTGGGCGATGGCGGAGCGGATGCGCATGCTGCCTTACGCTGCGGTTATGCGTGCAGTCCTTGTGGTGAACCCGCAGGCCACGGCGACCACGCCGGCAGGCCGCGACGTGCTCGCGCACGCGCTGGCCAGCCAGGTGAAGCTCGACGTCGTCGAGACCGACTACCGCGGGCACGCGATGGCCGCGGCGGCGCAGGCCGCGGTCGACAACGTCGACCTGGTCGTGGCGCACGGCGGCGACGGCACGGTCAACGAGGTCGTCAACGGGCTGCTCGCGGCCGGTGGTGCCGCCGAGGCACGACCGATGCTCGGCGTCGTGCCGGGCGGCTCGGCGAACGTCTTCGCGCGGGCCCTGGGGCTGCCACGCAACCCCGTCGAGGCGACGCACATCCTGCTGCGCGCCCTCGAGGAAGGCCGCAGTCGCCGGGTCGGGCTCGGGTCGGTCGACATCGGAGCCGGTCAGCACCGCTGGTTCACCTTCAGCGCGGGCATGGGCTGGGACGCCGACGTCGTCGCCGACGTCGACCGCAAACGCGGGAAGAAGGCCAGCCCGGCGCTGTACGCGCGAGTCGCCGCCGCACGGTATATCCGCCCGGGCCACAGCAGGCCGGACCTGACGATCGAGATTCCCGGTGAGGCCCCCATCGAGGGCCTGCGGCTGGCGTTCGTGTCCAACACCGACCCGTGGACCTACATGGGCACCCGGGCGATCCACCTCAACCACGGCTGCTCGTTCGAGACCGGCCTGGGGCTGTTCGCGCTGCGGACCATGCGGATGCCCACCGTGGTGCGGCACATCAGCCAGGCGTTCAGCGCGAACGGCGAGACCAAGGGCAAGAACCTGGTCCGCCGCGACGACGTCGCCAAGATCATCGTGAGCGCCGCGGAGCCGGTGCGGCTGCAGTGTGACGGAGACCTCATCGGGGCCCGTACGAGGGTCGAATTCACCTCGGTCCCGGGGGCGCTCGCGGTCGCGATCTGATCTATCGGTCCAGACCAGCCGGGCGTGAGACCAAATCGTTGCTCTCCGGAGCGATAGTGCGCTGACGTCGATCTTTCGGGTGAGTTCACTCACCGGCCCTCGATGAACCCTTGACATACGGCTGGTTCGTGAAACCATTCACAAGCACCCCGACGACCGGATGACGACTAGTGGCGCGCTATCTGCGCGCCCGATGCGAGGAGCAAGTAGAAATGGACTGGCGCCACCGCGCGGCCTGCCGTGACGAGGACCCCGAGCTGTTCTTCCCCGTGGGAACAAGCGGCCCGGCGATCCTGCAGGTCTCCGAGGCGAAGGCCGTTTGCCACCGCTGCCCCGTCGCCTCCAACTGCCTGTCCTGGGCACTCGAGAGCGGCCAGGATGCTGGCGTTTGGGGCGGAATGAGCGAGGACGAGCGTCGTGCGCTGAAGCGCCGCAACGCCCGGACCCGGGCACGTAGCAACGCCTGAGCTTCCCGCTACACCGAAAGGCCCCCGACCCCCATTGCGCAGGGTCGGGGGCCTTTCGTATGCAATTGCGCGTTATCGCACAAGACTATTCACGCGAATAAAGATGCGGCTCGCCGCATAAGACCGCACCGAGACCTCGACGATGACCATGCGCCAATGGTCAAGACGCGCGGTGTGGTTATGCCGCGAAACCGCTAGCGGCGCTGGGAGAGCGGGACGCGCAGGACCGCTTCGGTGCCCTTGGGGTCGCGGCGGCGCAGCGACAGCGTGCCGCGGAGTTCGGACTCGACCAGGGTGCGGACGATCTGCAGGCCCAGGCCGTTCTGCCGTTCCAGGGAGAACCCGCTCGGCAGGCCCCGGCCGTCGTCGGCGACCACCACGTCGAGCCACCGGGACGAACGCTCGGCCGCGACGACGACCTCACCGGAGTGCCCGGCCGGGTAGGCGTGTTCGACAGCGTTCTGGACCAGCTCGGTCAGCACCATCACCAGCGGGGTGGCGACCTCCGCGGCGACGACCCCGAACTGGCCGGTCTTGCGGACCTTCACGTGGCTCTCGGCCACCGCGACGTCGCCGACGACCGGGATCACCTTGTCCACCAACGCATCCAGGTCGACGCGCTCGTCGACCGAAGTCGACAGGGTCTCGTGCACCATGGCGATCGCGGCGACCCGGCGAACCGACTCGGCGAGGGCTTCCTTCGCCTCCGGGCTGTTGGTCCGGCGGGACTGCAGGCGCAGCAGCGCGGCCACGGTCTGCAGGTTGTTCTTCACCCGGTGGTGGATCTCGCGGATCGTCGCGTCCTTCGACAGGAGCGCGCGGTCGCGGCGGCGGACCTCGGTGACGTCGCGGCACAGGACCAGCGCGCCCGCCGACGTGCCGCGCGGGCGCAGCGGCAGCGCGCGGAACAGGACCGCGGCGCCGCGGCGGGACTCCGCCTCGGCACGCATGCTGGTCTGGCCGTCGAGGGCGAGCAGGATGCGCTGGGCGATCTCGGTGGCGTCGAACGGGTCGGCGATCAGCGACCTGGTCAGCGGGGCGAGGCGGACGCCGACGAGGTCGGCGGCATGGCCCATGCGGTGGTACGCCGAGAGCGCGTTGGGGCTGGCGAAGACCACCGCGCCCGCCGGGTCGAGCCGGATGAGGCCGTCGCCGACGCGCGGGCTGGTGTGCACGTCCGGGGACGGCTCGGCGGTCGGGAACGAGCCGTCGGTGACCATCTGGCACAGGTCGCCCGCGATCCCCAGGTAGGCGATCTCCAGGGCGCTGGGCACCCGGGGCACGGCCAGGTTGGTCTCGCGGGACAGCACGGCCACGATCTCGCCGCCGAACGACACCGGGATGACCTCGCGGCGGACCGGGACACCGAGGTGCCAGCGCGGGTCCTCCTCGCGGCAGATCCGGCGCTCGGCGATCGCCCGGCGCAGCTGCGGGTGTTCGAGCACCGTGGTGTGGCTGCCGACGACATCGTCCGGGTGCGCGGTGGGGGCCGTGGTCGGCCGCGCCTGCGCCACGCAGAGGAAGCGCTCCTCGGCGTCGGGCGGGAGCGGCTTGCCGTCGTCTCCCTCGGTCTGGGCGACCCACAGCAGGAAGTCGGCGAAAGACAGGTCCGAGAGCAGCTGCCACTCCGCGACGACGGTCTGCAGGTGGTCGATCGCGCCGACGGACAGGCCCGTGTGGTCGGCGAGAAGGTCAGCCAGAGTGGACACATATGCTCCGGACTACTCGCGGAAAGCGCTGGTCAGAGCAGGTTATTCGACGACGGCGATCAGGTCGTGCTCCTGGACGACGTCGCCCTCTTTGACGGCGAGCTTGGTCAGCGTGCCGTCTTCCTCGGTCAGGACCGGGATCTCCATCTTCATGGACTCCAGGATCACCACCGTGTCACCCGCGACCAGGGTCTGTCCCTCGTGGGCGACGACCTTCAGCACGTTGGCGACGATCTCGGCCTCGATCAGCTGGCCCATCGACCGTTCCTCCTCAAGCGAGTTCTGCTCGGCACAATCCAACCACGTATCGGCCCTGGCGAACGCGACAACGAGCACGTGGCAAAATTGTCGGCGAAGGTGTGCCGTCCGAGTGCCATCGGTGTGCTAGACGGCCCATGCTCATGCTCAGCCCTACGTAGGAGGAACTCCGATGTCGAAGCGCGCCCGCAAGCGTCGTGACCGTAAGAAGGGTGGCGCGAACCACGGTAAGCGCCCCAACGCCTGAGCATCCGCTCGCGTACGACAGAGGCCCCGGCAGCAACTGCCGGGGCCTCTGTCATGCACGAGGTCATTCCTTGATGTTCACTCCACCGTGTTTGATCACGGTCTGCCGGATGGACGCGCGCAGGCGCTCCTTGAACTCGTCCGGGGCGTGGTCGCCGCCGCACTTGCGGGCCAGCAGGATCTTCAGGTGCTCTTCGATGCCGTACTGCTCCAGGCATGGGCTGCACTCGTCGAGGTGGCGTTCCAGGACGGCGCGGCGGGTGACGTCGCATTCCTGGTCGAGGAACAGCCAGACCTCGTTGAGGACGTCGGAGCAGTCGGTCTCGTGGTGGTTCCCGCAGCTCATTTCCCCGTCACCTCTCGCGACGCCGAGCGCATGAACCCACGTTCCTTCGCCACGTCGGCCAACAGGTCGCGCAGCAGCCGCCTGCCGCGGTGCAGCCGCGACATGACGGTGCCGATGGGGGTACCCATGATCTCGGCGATCTCCTTGTACGCGAAGCCTTCCACGTCCGCCAGGTATACCGCGAGGCGGAACTCTTCGGGAAGTTCCTGCAGGGCCTGCTTGACGTCGTCGTCGGGCAGCAGGTCCATCGCCTCGACCTCGGCGGAGCGCAGCCCGCTGGAGGTGTGGTTCTCGGCCTTGGCGAGCTGCCAGTCGGTGATCTCGTCGGTCGGCGACTGCAGCGGCTGCCGCTGACGCTTGCGGTAGCCGTTGATGTAGGTGTTGGTCAGGATCCGGTACAGCCAGGCCTTGAGGTTGGTGCCCGCGGAGAAGGACTCGAACGCGGAGAAGGCCTTGAGGTACGTCTCCTGGACCAGGTCCTCGGCGTCGGCGGGGTTGCGCGTCATGCGCAGCGCGGCCGAGTAGAGCTGGTCGATCATGGGCATGGCGTCGCGCTCGAACCGCTCGGCCCGCTGGGCGGAGGTCTCGACCGCAGTGGTCGCTTCGGTGCGCGGCACCGTGCTCCCTTCGATCGTCGGATGCGCATACGGCTTCACAGAGCCTACGCGGCCGACGCCCGGGCGGCTGTGGCCCGAGCCACGCGCGGGGCGTGAGTTCGGACGCTTTGACTCATGGATCAGCTCGGTCAGCACATCCCGGACAACACACGTGCGCGGCCGCGCATTCCCGGATCTAGGGTGTTCCCCGTGGCTGGACGAGGGACACCTGCGACTTCACTGTTGGTGAAGCGATCGATCACACATCGTTTGCACTCCTACGAACACGATCCGCGGGAGTCGTACGGGCTGGAGGCCGCGTCGGCGCTGGGGGTCTCCCCTGAGCGGGTGTTCAAGACGCTGCTGGCCGAGGTCGACGGGGTGCTGACGGTGGGGGTGGTGCCGGTGGTGCACCAGCTCGACCTCAAGGCGCTGGCCGCGGCCGTCGGCGGCAAGCGGGCGAAGATGGCGGACGTGGCGCTGGCGGAGCGGACCACGGGGTATGTGGCGGGCGGGATCTCGCCGCTCGGGCAGCGCAAGCGGCTGGCGACTGTGCTGGATGAGAGCGCTTTGGGGTTCGAGACGATGTTCTGCTCAGGCGGGCGGCGGGGGCTGGAGATCGAGGTCGCGCCCGCTGACCTGGTGGCTTTGCTGTCGGCCCGGGTGGCGCCGATCGCGGCGGCGAACTGATCCCCGAATCTGGCTTCCGGTGGGGCGGTACGTCTTCTGATTTTCGCGGTGACGTCGAATCGCGTCCGACGCGTTCGTCGTCAGGGTGAGAGGCCTCCCCAGCGACCAAAGGATTTCGCCATGGACGACCAGTCCACGAAGGACCAGGAACACGTAAGCGCCACCCTGACTTTCGCCGTGCCCGCCGAGAGTGTGTTCGCGGTGCTGGCGGACCCGACGACCCATGCCGCGATCGACGGCACCGGCTGGGTTCAGCGCCCGGTCGACCGGGCGCCGCTGACCGAGGTGGGACAGGTTTTCCGGATGGGGATGCACCACGACAGCCATCCGGACGGCGCCTACCAGGTGGTGAACCTGGTCCAGGCGATCGACCCGCCACGCGCCATCGGCTGGCTGACCGGGTACGAGACGGCTGAGGGCAACCTGGAGTTCGGTGGGTGGTTCTGGCGTTACGACCTGGTGCCGCTCGGTCCGTCCGAGACCGCGGTCACGCTCACCTACGACTGGTCGGAGGTGCCGCGGTCCATCCGCGAGCGCATCCAGTTCCCGCCGTTCGGGCCGGAGCACCTCACCAACTCGCTGCGCCACCTGGCCGACCTCGCCGCCCCGACGTCTGCGGACTGATCGTCCGGGGCGCTCGAGACGGTGTTGCAGTACGTCGCAGGTGCGTCGCCGGTCAGTTCGCGTAGAGGGTCAGGAGCAGCGGCCGGAGCGCCTGGGCGAACTGGTCGGGCGTGCGGGCATTCGGGTCTCGGGACTCAGTCCAATGGGCGGAGGATGCGGTCCAGCCACTCCTCCACCGTGCGCGAGATCCTCGGCAGTTCCTTCTTCAGGCTGTGGTCGCCCGGCATGAGCACGACGTCGCGGTGGTGGGCTTCGACGGGCCTGCCGAACGGGTCGGACTCGCCTTGGACCACCAAGGTGGGGACGGGGACGGCGTCGAGTTCGGGTTGGCGGGTCTTGTCCGGCTTGCCCGGTGGGTGGACTGGGAAGGCCAGGCAGACGACGGCCACGGCCTGGCCCTCCTGCGCCGTCCGGCAGGCGACGCGGGCGCCTGAGGAGCGGCCGCCGAAGACCAAGGGCAGGTCGGCGAACCAGAGGGCCGAGAGGTGGTCGGCGACGGCGAGCCACGCCGTGTCGAGCTGGCCCGCGGGGGCGGGGGCTCGCCTGCCCGCGACCCGGTAGGGCTGTTCGACCAAGGCGACGTGCACGCCCGCGGCGGTGGCGCCTCGGGTGGCGGCCACCAGGTCCGGGGCGCCGATTCCGCCGCCCGCGCCATGCCCCAGCAGCAGGGCGGCGCGGCCGCCCTCGGGTGCGCAGTGCAGCTCGGCCCTGGCCAGGCCGTGTGGGGTGTCGATCTCGGCGCGGGTCATCGGGGGTTCTCGGCGGTGTTGAAAAGGTCGAGTTCGTCGAGTTCCTGGGCTTCCTCGTAGGGCGCCAGCAGCTCGGGGCCCTTGTTGCGGACGCTGTTGACCGCCGTCGACACCGGGCGCATCTCGAAGGTGGCGATGAAGTCCTCCGACGGCGGTACGAGCAGCGCGGAGACGTCCGCGGAGTCCGGGTCCAGCCACTGCTCCCAGGCGTCTCGCTCGAGCACCAAAGGCATTCGGTCGTGGACCTCGGCGGGTTTGCCGACCGCGTCGGTGGTCAGGACCGAGCAGGTGATGAGCAGCGGGGCGTCCGGCTTGGACTCGTCTCGCCACGTCGTCCACAGGCCTGCCATCGCCAGGCTCGATCCATCGGCGGGGGCCGTATAGAAAGGCTGCTTGATCTTGCCCTCGCGGCGCCACTCGTACCAGCCGCCCGCTGGGACGATGCAGCGGCGCTCGGCGAGCGACTTCTTGTACGCGGGCTTCGTGGCCGCGCTCTCCGCGCGGGCGTTGATCATGCGCGCGGCCCCGGAGGCGTCCTTGGACCACGGCGGGACCAGGCCCCACCGCATGACCCGCAGGGTGCGTTCGGTCCGGCTCGGGTCGACCGTGCCCTTGTCGTCGCGGGGGTGGCGCTGGACCACCGTGATGACCGGGTCGGTCGGGGCGACGTTGTAGTCCAGGTCGGGGGCTTCAGCCCCCAGGATGTCCAACGCGTCGAACTCGGCCGCCAGGGTCGCCGGGTCCTTCGTCGCCGCGTACCTGCCACACAAAGCGCCCACCTCCAGCATGGAATGTCCGAATCGTGGCACGCCCGGCCGACAGTGGCGAGCCGGTATCCACAGCCCGGCCCAGGTGCGGGAGGATTGCCGCATGCCGCAGCCCTGGTCAGCCCCGGTCGCGACCGCCCCCGTCCGTTCCACCCTGGCGGTCCCCGGCTCCAAGTCGATCACCAACCGCGCCCTCGTCCTGGCCGCCCTCAGCGGCGGTGCGAGCACCCTCACCGGAGCCCTGCAGGGCCGGGACGCGGACCTGATGATCGACGCCCTGCGCGCGCTCGGCGTGCCGATAGACGTCGACGGCACGACGATCACCGTGGGCGCGCACGGCGGCTTCCGCGGTCCCGCGACCATCGACTGCGGGCTGGCGGGCACGGTCATGCGCTTCGTCCCGCCCGCCGCCGTGCTGGCCGACGGCGAGATCCGGTTCGACGGCGACCCGCGCGCCCGCGAGCGGCCGATGGGCACGGTGCTCGACGCCCTGCGGGCCGTCGGGGCCACGGTGGACGGCGACGCCCTCCCGTTCACCCTGGCCGGGACCGGCGCGATCGCGGGCGGCACGGTCACCATCGATGCCTCAGCGTCCTCGCAGTTCGTCTCCGGTCTGCTGCTGTCCGGCGCGCGATACGACAAGGGACTCACCGTCCACCACGACGGCAAGCCGGTCCCGTCGATGCCGCACATCGAGATGACGATCGACATGCTGCGCGACGCGGGCGTGACCGTCGACGACTCCGAGCCGAACACCTGGCGGGTGGAGCCCGGCCCGATCGCCGCGCGTGACTGGGTGATCGAGCCCGACCTCTCCAACGCGACCCCCTTCCTCGCCGCCGCCGCCGTCACCGGGGGCGAGGTCACGATCACCGGTTGGCCCGCGCGCACGACCCAGCCCGGCGACGAGATCCGGGGCATCCTCGAAGCGATGGGCGCCGAGGTGACCCTGGCCGACGGCGCGCTGACCGTGCGCGGCCCGGCCACACTCTCGGGGGTGGACATCGACCTGCGCGACGTCGGCGAGCTGACACCGACCGTCGCCGCCCTCGCGGCGCTGGCCGAGGGCCCCTCGCGGCTGCGTGGCATCGCGCACCTGCGCGGCCACGAGACCGACCGGCTCGCCGCGCTGGCCGCCGAGATCACCGGGCTGGGCGGCGACGCGGAGGAGACCGACGACGGTCTGGTCATCCGCCCGGTCCCGCTGCACGGCGGACCGTGGCGCGCCTACGCCGACCACCGGATGGCGACCGCGGGCGCGATCATCGGCCTGGTCGTCGACGGTGTGTCCGTCGACGACATCGGCACCACCGCGAAGACCATGCCCGACTTCCCCGAGCGCTGGACCCGGATGCTCACGGGAGCCAACTGACGTGGGCGGCAGGCGCGGCGACTGGAGCAAGCTCGACGAGACCGATGTGCGCGTGCGCCCGGGCAAGAGCACCCGGCCGCGCAGCAAGCGGCGCCCGGAGCACGCCGACGCGGTGACCGCGATGGTCGTGGGCAAGGACCGGGGCCGCTGGACCTGCGCGGTCGACCGCGATCCAGACCACCTCGTGATCGCGATGCGCGCACGAGAGATGGGCCGCACCTCGGTCGTGGTCGGCGACGCGGTCGACCTCGTCGGCGACACCTCCGGCAAGCCGGACACCCTGGCGCGGATCGTGCGGGTGTCCGAGCGGGCCAGCGTGCTGCGCCGCACCGCCGACGACACCGACCCGTTCGAGCGGGTGGTCGTCGCCAACGCGGAGCAACTGCTGATCGTGTGCGCGCTCGCCGACCCGCCCCCGCGTACCGGGTTCATCGACCGCTGCCTGGTCGCGGCGTTCTCCGGCGGACTCAAGCCGGTCCTGTGCCTGACCAAGGCCGACCTGGCCGACCCCGCGGAACTGCTCGCCGCCTACGCCGAACTCGACCTGCCGGTGGTCATCAGCAGGCACGACCAGGACCCCCTCGACATCCACGACCGGCTCCACAACCGGGTCTCCGCGCTGGTCGGACACTCCGGCGTGGGCAAGTCGACCCTGGTCAACCGGCTGGTCCCGAACGCGTTCCGGGCGATCGGCGTGGTCAGCGCGGTCGGCAAGGGCAGGCACACGTCGACGACGGCCGTGGCGCTGCCGCTGCCCGACGGCGGCTGGGTGGTCGACACCCCGGGCATCCGCTCGTTCGGGTTGGCCCATGTGGAGCCCAACGACATCGTGGCGGCGTTCGAGGAGTTCGTCGCGCCCGCCGAGGAGTGCCCGCCGGGTTGCGGTCACCTGGGCGGCGCGGAGGACCCGGACTGCGTCCTCGACTCGGTCGTGGAGGCGGGCGAGGCCAGTGTCGGCAGGCTCACCAGCCTGCGCAGGCTGCTCGCGTCCAAAGCGGGCGCGGACGAACACCCCGCCTGACAAAATCGGACTATGCAGATCCAGCGGTACACCGCGTTCAGTGCCGACCCACAAGGCGGCAACCCGGCGGGCGTCGTGCTCGACGCGACCGGCGTCGAGGACGCGGCGATGCTGGCCGCGGCGGCCGAGGTCGGCTACTCGGAGACGGCGTTCCTGATCCCGCGCGGGCCGGGCGAGCTGGACGTGCGCTACTTCAGCCCGCTCGCCGAGGTCCCCTTCTGCGGCCACGCCACCATCGCCGCGGCGGTCGCCTACGCGCACGCCAACGGCCCCGGCACGTTCCGGCTCGCCACCTTGGCCGGACCGGTCGAGGTGTCGACGGAGATCCACGACGGCCAGGTGACCGCGACACTCGTCAGCGTCGAGCCCCGCTCCGTCGAGATCGGCGATGACGACCTCGCCGCCCTGCTCGCCGCGCTGCGCTGGGACAGCGCCGACCTGGATCCCGCGCTGCCGGTGCGCGTCGCCTACGCGGGCGCGTGGCATCCGGTCGTCGCCGCGTCCACCCGGGCGCGGCTGGCCGAGCTGGACTACGACTTCGACCTCCTGGCCGGGCTGATGGCGGCCCGCGACTGGACGACGATCGAGCTGGTCTGGCGGGAGTCGGAAACCGTCTTCCACGCGCGTGACCCGTTCCCGCCCGGTGGCGTGGTGGAGGACCCGGTGACCGGCGCCGCGGCGGCCGCGTTCGGCGGATACCTGCGTGAACTCGGTCTCATCGAGCCGCCCGCGACCCTCACCGTGCACCAAGGCGAGGACATGGGCAGGCCCGGGGTGATCACCCTGAAGGTCCCGCTGACCGGCGGGATTTCGGTGACCGGCACGGCCGTGCCGATACCCGACCCGGCCTGACCGGCGGGCCGAGAGCCGGCTAGCGTTTGGATTAGTGGGGTCGCAACCGATCGGACGCGCCGAACGTCCTAGGTGAAGACCAAGTCATCTTTGAGGGGACATCGACGTAATGCGCAAGAAGACCCTTTTGGTGTGCGGTGCGGCCATTGCCGCCCTCACCCTGACCGCGTGCAACTCCGGCGACAGCTCGTCGGCGCCTGCCGGGTCGGGTGGAACCACCACCGCCGCGGCCAAGCCGACCAAGTCGGGCTTCGACAGCCTCAAGGCGCTCAGCGACGCCGTGACCGAGAAGAGCGACGGCGAGAAGAGCGCCCACTTCACGTTCAAGGGCGAGGCGGGCGGCCAGAAGCTCGAGGGCGAGGGTGACTTCAACTTCGCCGGCGAGAAGACCGCGATGCAGATGACCATGAGCACGCCCGAGGGCGACATCACGATGCGCTTCCTCGACAACGTGATCTACATGAAGATGCCGCAGCCGCTGCAGCCCGGAAAGCCGTGGCTGAAGGTCGACCTGGCCGACAAGAACAACCCGATGGTCAAGGCCATGGGCGGTTCGGTCGACTCGATGAAGAACGCCGACCCGCGCCAGACGCTCAAGCAGCTCGCCGACGCGGGCGAGATCAAGTCGTCGGAGGAAGTGGAGCTCGACGGCAAGCCGACCACCCACTACAAGATCCTCGTCGACACCAGCAAGCTCAAGGGCAGCGGGCTGGGCATGGACGAGCAGTCGATCGCGGCGATGGAGAAGGCGGGCATCAAGGAGATGCCGGTCGAGGTCTGGGTCGACGAGGAGAACCTTCCGGTTCGCTTCGTCGTCGACGTCCCGGGCAAGGGTGCCGCGAGCAGCAAGGTCCAGGCCGACTACACCGACTGGGGCAAGGCCGTCAAGGTCGAGGCTCCCCCGGCCGCCGAGGTCGCGGAGATGCCCGGTAGCTGACGGGAAACCTAAGAAAGAGCGCCCCACGGAATCGGCGATTCCATGGGGCGCTCTTCTTTGGTCTTAACCCATGTGCGGGTACGCGTGATCGGTCGGAGGCACGAAGGTCTCCTTGATCGACCGCGGGCTCACCCAGCGCTGCAGGTTGTAGATCGAGCCCGCCTTGTCGTTGGTGCCGGACGCGCGGCTGCCACCGAAGGGCTGCTGGCCGACGACGGCGCCGGTGGGCTTGTCGTTGACGTAGAAGTTGCCCGCCGCGAAACGCAGCGCCTTCTGGGCCTGCTCGACGGCGGAGCGGTCGGTGGCGAAGATGGCGCCGGTCAGCGCGTACGGCGACGAGCTGTCGACCAGTTCCAGGATCTTCGCGAACTCGGCGTCGTCGTAGACGTGCACGGCGAGGATCGGGCCGAAGTACTCGGTGGTGAACACGTCCTGCAGCGGGTCGCTGCCGACGAGGACCGTGGGCTGCACGAAGTAGCCCACCGAGTCGTCGCAGGTGCCGCCGGTGAGGACCTCGATGGACGAGTTCGCCGCCGCGCCCTCAAGGGCGTCCTTGTGCTTCGCGAACGCGCGCGCGTCGATGACGGCGCCGCCGAAGTGGCTGAAGTCGGTGACGTCGCCGTAGCTCAGGGACTTGACCTTGTCGGCGAGCTGCTCGCGTACACCGCCGTCCCAGAGGGAGCGGGGGATGTAGGCGCGCGAGGCGGCCGAGCACTTCTGGCCCTGGTACTCGAACGCGCCGCGGACCATGCCGTTGACGACGGCGGCCGGGTCGGCCGACGGGTGGGCGACGATGAAGTCCTTGCCGCCGGTCTCGCCCACGATGCGCGGGTAGGAGCGGTAGGTGTCGAGGTTGTCCCCGATGAGCCGCCACAGCGCCTTGAAGGTCCTCGTGGACCCGGTGAAGTGCAGGCCGGCGAACTCCGGGTCGGTCATCGCGACCTCGGAGACGGCGTGGCCGTCGCCGGTGACCAGGTTGATCACGCCGGGAGGCATGCCCGCGGCTTCGAGCAGGCGCATGGTGTGGTGCGCGGCGAGCTGCTGGGTCGGCGAGGGCTTCCAGACGACCGTGTTGCCCATCAGCGCCGGCGCCGTGGGCAGGTTGCCCGCGATCGCGGTGAAGTTGAACGGCGTGATCGCGGTGACGAACCCGTCGAGCGGGCGGTGGTCGAAGCGGTTCCACATGCCCGGCGAGGAGGCGGGCTGCTCCTGCAGCAGCCGCTTCGCGAAGGACACGTTGTAGCGCCAGAAGTCGATCAGCTCGCAGGCGCTGTCGATCTCCGCCTGCTGGGCGGACTTCGACTGGCCGAGGATCGTCGCGGCGTTGAGGGTGTCGCGCCAGGGACCGGCGAGCAGGTCGGCGGCGCGCAGCAGCACGGCGGCGCGCTCGTCGAAGGGCAGCTCACGCCAGGCGGGGGCGGCCTTCTTGGCCGCGGCGACGGCGTCGGCGACGTCGGCGGCGGTGGCCTGGGCGGTGGTGCCGAGGACGTGGCGGTGGTCGTGCGGCTGGACCACGTCGACGCGGTCGCCGCCCGCCATGCGCTGCTCACCGTCGATCGTCATGGTGAGTTCGAGCCGCTCGCCCTCAAGCTCGGCGATCCGGCGCTGCAGCGACTCACGCTGCGGCGTTCCGGGCGCGTAGGAGTTGATCGGCTCGTTCGACGGCTCGGGAACCGACGATATTGCGTCCATCGTGTGGCTCGCCTCCCTGTGACTGGCTCACGGCAGTTGGGTTCGGCGAGTCCCGCTTGTGGCCACTCGCCCTTGAGCGCCATCCTGTCATGGGATGTTTCAGCGTTCTACAGCAACTCCAGCAAAAACGGCAGCTCCTGCGGCGCGTACCAGGCCAACTCGTGGTCCTCGGCGTCGCCCAGGGTGAATTCGGCGTCCGGGTCGCCCAGGTCGGCGGCGTCGACGACCGCGGCGGCGGCCCGCACGGCGTCCTGCGCGTCCTCGGTGTCGAGGTGGATCGCGGCGATCACCTTCATCGGGATCGGACCGGCCAGCTTGACCACCGCGTAGTCCAGGTCGGGCCGCAGCAGCGCGCCGTCGACGTCGGCGGAGACGACCGCGCGGCGCATGGCGGTCTTCGGGTCTTTGGCCAACTCGGCGTTGAGCAGGCGCAGCGAGGCCCGGGCGGCGTCGAGCATGGCGGCGTACTCCAGTTCCTCGTCACCGCCGGTCGCGTACGACTCACGCAGGGCGGGGGTCAGCGAGAACGCGGTGTTGCCCACCGCGACCAGCTCCCCGCTGGAGTTGAGCTCATCCAGCATGGCCACCGTCGCCGGTACGTACACCCTCACAGCACCCTCACAGTCACGCTCACGGTCACACTCGAACTGTCGTCATCAGCTCTTCCACAGACTCTTCCACCATTCTGGCCAACGCGGCGACATCGGACATCGCCGACCGGTCGCCGGTGAGCCCGAAATAGACGCCGCCGTCGTAGGACGTGACCCCGATAGCGAGGGCCTGGTTCTTGTTCAGCGGCATCACGGGGAACATCTCGGTCATCCGCGCCTGCCCCGCGTAGAGCGGGACCTGCGGGCCCGGCACGTTGGTGATCACCAAGTTGAACACCCGCTGGGAGAACGACGCGGCGGCGCGCGCGCCGAGCGAGTGCAGCGTCGGCGGGGCGAACCCGCCGACCCCGAGGAGCGCCGAGGCCGCGACCAGGCCCACGTCGCCGTGGGCGCGCATGGCGTGGCTGATGTGCTGCAGCCGCACGAACGGGTTCGGCTCGCCGACCGGCAGGTCCACGAGGTGGGCGCTGACCTTGTTGCCCAGCATCCCTGGAACGGTGCCATCCGCGTCGCCGTCGCGCACGGCGAGCGGGACCAGCGCGCGCACCCTCGTCGACGACGTGACCTGCTCCCCGCGCGAAAGCAGCCAGGAGCGCAGGGCGCCGGAGATGACGGCGAGGACGACGTCGTGCACAGTGCCGCCGTGACCCTGACGCACGCTGCGCAGGTCCTCGAGGCGGGCGCGGGCCACCGCGAACAGCCGGGCCTTGCTCACCGGGGCGTTGAGCGGGCCACCCGTGGGCGGGTGGGTGGCGATGCCGATGGCCGACACGATGGCCGCGGCGACCTTCTGGCTGGTGCTGACCACGTCGGAGACGGCCGAGCGCACGTTCTCGACGACCTCGCGGGGGCTGCGGACCGTGTCGGACACGGCGTCCATGACGAGCTTGGTCGGCCCGGGCATCCGGCGCGGCAGCCACGGCTCGTCCGGATCGGTTTCGGGGGCGTGCGGCGACGACTCGAGGATGATCTGGCCGAAGTCGATCGTGCGCACGCCATCGACCATGGCCTGGTGGGTCTTGGTGACCAGGGCGACGTGGCCCTGGGCGAGCCCCTCGATCAGGTAGGCCTCCCACAGCGGGCGGTTCTGGTCGAGCGGGCGGGCCATCAGCCGGGCGACCAGGTCGAAGAGCTGCTCGTCGCTGCCCGGTTTGGGCAGGGCGGAGCGGCGCACGTGGTAGGCGACGTCGAAGTCCGGGTCGTCCACCCAGACCGGGCGGGCCAGGTAGCCGGGGACGGTGGCGACCTTCTGCCGGTAGCGCGGGACCAGCGGGAGCCGCTGCTCGATCAGCGAGACCAGCTGGGCGTAGGCGAAACCCGACCGCGGTCGGCGGAAGACGGCGACCCCCGCGACGTGCATGGGCGTCGCCTGGTCCTCGAGGTAGAGGAACGAGGCGTCGAGGGCGGAGAGGCGCTCGGGCATACGACCGATCCTGACACATCGCGATGTCGCGGAGGTGACGTGCGATGCTGGTCGCTGTGTCCCGCGATTTCTCTGGCCCGTCCCCCAAAGACCGGTTCGTCACCGTGTACGGCCGCAAGCCCGTGCTCGAGGCGCTCGCCGACGACCGGCTCTCGGTCGACAAGGTGGTGCTCGCCGACAACGCGCACGGCGCCGCCGCCCGGGAGATCCTCGACGCCGCCCGACACCGCGGCGTGCCGGTCCAGCGGGCCACCGCGCAGCGGGTGAAAGTGTTGGCGGGCAACGGAAAGCAGGACCAGGGCGTCCTCGCCGACGTCGTCGCGCCGCGGATGCGCCTGCTCGCCGACGCCCTCGCGGGCCGCTCCGCGCCGCGCTCGGTGCTGCTCCTCGACGGCATCACGACGCCGGCGAACGTCGGGATGATCCTGCGCACCGCGACCGCCGCGGGCCTCGGCGGAATCGTCGTCCCCCGGCGCGGGGTGGCCACGATCGACCCGATGGTCGTGAAGGCGTCCGCCGGTGTGGCGTTCACCGCACCCGTCCTGCGCTGCGCCACCGCGGCCGAGGCGGCGGCGGACCTGCGGGCGGCGGGCTACACCCTCTACGGCATGGACGCGGGCGCCCGGCGCACGGTGTTCGACGCCGAACTGCCGCAGCGGGTGGCGTTCGTGCTGGGCAGCGAGACGTCCGGGGTGACCGACGACGTGCGGCCGCACATCAACCGGTGGGTGTCGATCCCCATGGCGGGCGGAGTGGAGTCCCTCAACGTGGCCAGCGCGGCGGCGGTGCTGTGCTTCGAACTGGTGCGGCGGTCACAGGTCCAGTAGGACCGCTAACTCGTCCATTGTGGACTCGACGGTCCGGTGGTGGATGCCGGTCATCCCGGCCTCGGCGGCGCCGCGCACGTAGCGGGCCACGTCGTCGATGAACACGCAGCGGTCCGGCGTCGTGTTCAGGGACTTGGCCGTCAGTTCGAAGATGGCGGGGTTCGGTTTGGCGACACCGACTTCCCCGGAGACGATCACCGCGTCGAAGAGGTCGGGGAGCCCGTAGGGCCTGCGGTCGGCGTTGGACAACAGGGCCGTACGCAACCCCTTGGCGCGGGCGGACCGGACGACGTCGACGATCGCGGGGTCGGTGAAGACTCCCGCGTAATCCACGACCAGGGCCTCGTACCTCACAGGTTCCGATACTGCCTTGGTTTGCCCGGGATTCACCACAAGTGGTGACGTGTGTCCTGTTTCGCCTACCGAGACGCTCTGTATCGCATGCGGATCAGTGCGTTGGCGGAATACGAACCGCCGCTGTGTGGCGAAGCCGAGGAGAACCGGTGGATCACCCCGGCACCCCGGCTGGTGTCAGTCGTTGCCGTGCCATCACCGACCCCGGGACTCGGGCGGGAGGCGCTCGGGCGGATGTTCGGGCTGGTGCTGGAGGCCCTGGACGGGCGGCGGCCGGTCGCCCAACTTCGGGGCACGATGTCGGCTGGGGTGTACGAGGCGATGGTGACCCGGGTTCGCTCGTCCTCGGGGTGGACGCATCGGCTGGCTTCGCTGCGGTCGTGTGCGGTTTCGGAGTCGGTTGTGGAGGTGTCGGCGACTGTGCGGGTGTTTCGGCGGGGAGCGCCGTGGCGGGCGGTGGCTGTTGTGGGGAGGGTGGAGTTGCGGGAGGAGGGGTGGGTGTTCACGTACTTGCGGGTGATCACTCCGGCTTCGTCGGCTGGTCGGCGGTCGGGCTGACCGCTTGGGGGTGCCTGTTTGGGTGGTTCGCCTTGATTTGGGGACCCCGCCAAATGGGCCTGTGCGGGTCAAAAGGCGAGGCGAAGGAACCTCACCCGCACCGCGAGTTTAGGCCCATTTGCCCCAAATCAAGGCGAACCACCCAAACAGGCCGTTGGGATCGGCCCGTTGCGAATCGGGGTCGTTGGGCAGCCGGGCACGCGGCCAGGACGAGGGAGTCCCACCAAACAACGGAGAGCCCCGCCTGATCAGACGGGGCTCTCCGCAAACAATCAGTGCAGATCAATCAGCGACGCGGCGGCTTCTTCTTCTTCGCCTCAAGCCGCGCTGCCTCGCGACGTTCGCGGCGGGTCGGGCCGCCCGGTGCCTCACCGGTGCCATCGCTGTGCGACTCGACGCCGCCGTCTTCGGCGGGGCCGCTGTAGCTCAAACGCTGCTGCTGCGGTGCGTCCAAGCCCTTGCCGCGGAGCGCGACCGGGACCTGTTCGGTCTTGGTCGCCGCCGCCGCGCGTTCTGCCTGGGCTCGCTCCTGGGCGGCGATGGCCCTGGCCTGGCGCTGCTCCAGCTCCGCCTGGCGGGCGGCGGCGGCCGGGTCGAGGGGCTGCTGGGCCACCGCGGGCAGGGCCGTGGGGGCCACATTCAGCTGCACCTGGGGGGCCGGTTCGACCTCCACCGGCAGGTTGAAGAGGAAGCCGACCGACTCCTCCTTCAACGCGTCCAGCATGACGGTGAACATCTCGAAGCCCTCGCGCTGGTACTCGATCAGCGGGTCGCGCTGGGCCATGGCGCGCAGGCCGATGCCCTCCTTGAGGTAGTCCATCTCGTAGAGGTGCTCGCGCCACTTGCGGTCGAGGACCGAGAGCATGACCCGACGCTCGAGTTCGCGCATGGAGCCCTCGCCCGCGCGGGTGTCGATGTCGGTTTCGCGGTCCTTGTACGCCTGGAGGGCGTCGGCCACGATCTCCTCCTGGAGGAAGTCGTGGTCCATGTCGCGGCCGGTGTTCTCCGCCTTGTCGACCAGCTCGTCCCAGGTGACCGTGATCGGGTAGAGCGTCTTGAGGGCGGTCCACAGCTTCTCGTGGTCCCAGTCCTCGGCGTAGCCGTCGGCGGTGGCGCCGTCGACGTAGGCCGTCACCACGTCGGTGATCATGTGCTCGATCTGCTCGCGCAGGTCTTCGCCCTTGAGGACGCGCAGGCGCTCGGCGTAGATCACCTTGCGCTGCTTGTTCATGACCTCGTCGTACTTGAGGACGTTCTTGCGGATCTCAAAGTTCTGCTGCTCGACCTGGGTCTGCGCGCTGCGGATCGCGCGGGTGACCATCTTGGCCTCGATCGGCTGGTCCTCGGGCACCTTGAGGGTGTCCATGACCCGCTCGACCATGCCCGCGTTGAACCGGCGCATGAGCTCATCGCCCAGCGACAGGTAGAAGCGGGACTCGCCCGGGTCGCCCTGGCGGCCGGAGCGGCCGCGCAGCTGGTTGTCGATGCGGCGGGACTCGTGGCGCTCGGTGCCGAGCACGTACAGACCACCGGCGGCCTGCACCTCGATCTTCTCCGCCTTGACTTCCAGCTCGGCCTTCTCCAGCGCCGCGGGCAGCGCGGCGCGCCACTCGTCGGGGGTTTCCACCGGGTCGAGGCCGCGGGCGCGCAGCGCCTCCTCGGCGATGTGCTCCGGGTTGCCGCCGAGCACGATGTCGGTACCGCGGCCCGCCATGTTGGTCGCGACGGTGACCGCGCCCCGGTGGCCCGCCTGGGCGACGATCTGCGATTCCTTCTCGTGGTGCTTGGCGTTGAGGACGTTGTGCGGAATCCCCATCTTGACCAGCAGCTTCGACAGGTATTCCGAGCGCTCGACGCTCGTGGTGCCGACGAGGACCGGCTGGCCCTTCTCGTGCCGCTCGGCGATGTCCTCCGCGACCGCGAGGAACTTCGCCTCCTCGGTCTTGTAGATCAGGTCCGCCTGGTCCTTGCGGATCATGTTCCGGTTGGTCGGGATGGGGACCACACCGAGCTTGTACGTGGTGTGGAACTCCGCCGCCTCGGTCTCGGCGGTACCGGTCATGCCGCCGAGCTTCTCGTAGAGCCGGAAGTAGTTCTGCAGGGTGATCGTGGCCAGCGTCTGGTTCTCGGCCTTGATCTCGACGTTTTCCTTCGCCTCGATCGCCTGGTGCATGCCCTCGTTGTAGCGGCGCCCGGCCAGGATGCGGCCGGTGAACTCGTCGACGATCAGGACCTCGCCGTTGCGGACGATGTAGTCCTTGTCCTTCTTGTAGAGCTCCTTGGCCTTCAGCGCGTTGTTCAGGTAGCCCACCAGCGGGGTGTTCGCGGCCTCGTAGAGGTTCTCGATGCCGAGCTGGTCCTCGACCAGCGACACGCCCTTCTCGGTGATGCCGACGGTGCGCTTGCGCTCGTCCACCTCGTAGTGGGTGTCCTTCTTCAGCATCGGCGACAGCCGCGCGAACTCCTGGTACCAGCGCGAGGACTGGTCGGCCGGGCCGGAGATGATCAGCGGCGTGCGGGCCTCGTCGATCAGGATGGAGTCGACCTCGTCGACCACGGCGAAGTGGTGGCCGCGCTGGACCATGTCGTCGAGGGACCACGCCATGTTGTCGCGCAGGTAGTCGAAGCCGAACTCGTTGTTCGTGCCGTAGGTGATGTCGCAGTTGTAGGCCTCGCGGCGCTCCGCCGGGGTCATGTCCGACAGGATCGCGCCGACGGTCAGGCCGAGGAAGCGGTGCACCCGGCCCATCCACTCGGCGTCCCGCTTGACCAGGTAGTCGTTGACGGTGATGACGTGGACGCCCTCGCCCGCGAGCGCGTTGAGGTAGGACGGCAGCACGCAGGTCAGGGTCTTGCCCTCACCGGTGCGCATCTCGGCGACCTGGCCGAGGTGCAGGGCGGCGCCACCCATGAGCTGGACATCGAAGTGCCGCTGGCCCAGGACCCTCTTCGCACCCTCCCGCGCCACGGCGAACGCCTCGGGCAGCAGGTCGTCGAGGGTCTCGCCCTCGGCGTAGCGCTTGCGGAACTCCTCGGTCTTGCCGCGCAGCTCGTCGTCGGTCAGACCGGCGACGTCGTCCTCGAGCGAGTTGATGTGCGCTGCGATGTTGCGCAGTCGCTTGAGCATCTTGCCCTCGCCCGCGCGCAGAATTCGGGACAGCACCATCCGGTCGACCTCGCTAGCTGATAGTCGTGCGCCCGCTGCGGACGCTCCTGTACGTCATCGTAGGCAACCGACGCCGCAGCGTGCACCGACGCTTGTCGGCAGCGCGCAGGGTACCCGGCTCGGCTCCACCCCCGGACAAACGGCTCAGCACCCTCGAAGGTTCCGCAGCCGGACCGTGAACGTTCCCAGACACGCCGGTGCCCCGGAGCCGACACGCTCCGGGGCACCGATCGGTCGTTGGCGGGCCGGATCAGACCAGCTTGATCACGCCATAGTCGAATCCCCTGCGGCGGTACACGACGCTGGGCGTCCCGGAGTCCGCGTCGGCGAAGAGGTAGAAGTCGTGTCCGACCAGTTCCATCTCGTAGAGGGCCTGGTCGACGGTCATGGGCTTGGCCGGGTGCTCCTTTTCCCGGACTACGCGTCCTGGCAGATTGTCGGCAGCCTGGTCCTCCCAGCGCTGCTGCTCGGGGAGTTCGGGCATCCCCTCGAATTCGGGCGCGTCCAGCACGGCGAGCTGCGCCGCTCGCCTGCCGTTGGTCTCGCGCGGGCCGTTCATGACGGCGGATGTCGCCTCGGCGACCGAGGCCGGGCTGCGTCGCCCGTGGTGAACCCGCCTGCGGTCGTGCGATCGGCGAAGCCGGTTCTCGAGTTTTGCCACGGCTTGGTCCAGTGCGGCGTAGAAGTCGCCCGCACTCGCCTCGGCGCGAACCGCCGGGCCCTTGCCCATGCCGGTGATCTCGACCCGCTGGCAGTTCTTCGACTGCCTGCGGTTGGGCTCATGGAACAGCTCCACGTCGAAGCGGATGACCTTGCGGTCGTACCGCTGCATGCGGGTCAGCTTGTCCTCGACGTGCACTCGGTAATGCTCCGGCACCTCGACGTTACGGCCCTTAACCACGATGTCCATACACGACCTCCCTCGCTGCTTGCGAGCTTTGGATCCGCCGAAACTTGGGCGCCGGTATGTCTGGATTCGACGTCCAGAACGGGAGGCTGACCTGGGGAGAGACGTCTCCGGGAGGTTCAGCGCTCCACCGGCGCCAGGGTCATGGGCTGATCGCCTCCTCCCTGCGAACGGGAACGCTGATAGCGCTGAACGCTAGCTCGGGTTTCGGTTCTGCAACAGCCCCCGAGGCGGGGGACATCCCTGAGCGACCGAGAATCACCGCGTGCGACGACCCCGCAGGTAGCCAAGGCCCTTGGTTCCGACACGCCGCCGGATGGGTGGTGCAACGTTCACCCACCTGGCGCAAAGTGGCCCACTGAGCGGCGTAGAAGGTTGCTGCGAACGCTTGAAGCGCACGTACCTCCGATGGAGTCTCGGCTCGGTTCGCGTAACGCCTCATACATGGCCAACGGCTGTCGGCGCGGCTTGGTTCCCGGACCCAGTTTCACCCGTGTGGGTGTATTGCTCGGCTCAGACCGTGGCGGTGAAAGCGAGGATGGCGGTCACCGGAATGTCTGCTTTGTCGAGAGCGCGCACGCAGGCTGCCGCTGTCGCACCGGTGGTGATCACGTCGTCGACGAGGATCGTGGGGGTGCCGGGCGGGGGTGCGTTGCGCGGTTTGACCGTGACGGCGCCGCGGAGGTTGGCTGCTCGCTGGTTCCTTGTCAGGCCCACTGAATCCCTGGTTCCTGTCACTTGGAGGGCGGGCGCGACGTGGGCGTTCATGCCGTGCCTCGCTAGCTCCCTCGCGGTGTGGGTGGCGGCTCTCAGCATGTGGTTGCCGCCTCTCCTCGCTGCTGCTGATGCTCTGGAGGGGGCGGGGATGAGCCAGACGTCTTCGGCCCATGGTGGGCCGTCCTCCGCAAGTCGGATTACCGCTTGGGCGAGGGATTTGCCGAGGACTTCGGCTAGTTCGCGTCTGTTGTCCTTGTATTGGAGGACGAGTCTTCTGGCTGGGCCCGCGTAGGGGGATAGGGCGTAGGTGGGGGTGGTGAGGGTGCTTCTTTCTATGGATCTGAGGGTTGTGGTTCGGGCGCAGTAGGGGCACCAGCGGGTGTTGGGGGCTTCGCAGCCTGCGCAGGTTTTGGGGAGGATCAGGTCTAGGAAGTTCATGGGTTGACGATCGCTTCTTGGACCGTCAGGAGTGGTGCATCTCCGCTGGGTTGTCCACAGGCTCCGCCGTCGGCGCCCAGGGGGCGGGTCTCCCTCTGGCTTGATTGTTTAACTCTCGGTCGGCGGTATCAAGGGCGGCGCAAGCGCCGTCGCTGCGCGATCGGCAAGCCGACCCTTGACACCGCCGACCGAGAGTTAAAAGCGGCCAGGACGAGGGAGCAGGGGGAAGTGCAGGGATTAAGAGCATCGTGGGGGTTTGCTCGTCCGGGGTTGGTGCGCGGGACGGGTGGGGGTGCGGTGTGGGAGTGCGTGTGCGGTGGGGCGGTGGCATACGAGTGGCCGGATCGGGGCGTTCTTCGGACGTCCTGGTTGATCCGGTGGGGCGGCCGTGGCCTTAAGGGATGGGCTCGGCAGGGGTGTTCTGTCAGCCGGGGAAGAAGGGTTGTGAGCCGGGGCCCTGGCTGTGTTGGTGGGCCTGCCAGACCTTCCCGGCCTCCTGCGTCGACCACATGCCGGAGCCGTCGGTGACGATCGCTGGTCTGCTCGGTGCGGCCGTGATGGCGGTGACGGGGAGGGTCAGGGTGGAGCTGTTGTACGGGTTCACCGTCAGGCCGTCGATGGGCAGGCTCGCCACGGGCATGGTGTTCACTTCGGTGGCGACGATCAGGGCCACCTTGTTGAGCCAGTCGACGCTGATGACCTCTTTGACCTTTCCGCCCTGCAATGTGCGCGGGAGGCGGATGGCCACGGCGTCGTTGGTGCGGACTACGGAGGCGACCTTGACCTCGCCGTTGACCACGGCGGCCACTCGGACGCCGTCGCGGGACAGGCGGAGTTGGGTGATGGTGCCGCCGTCCGCCGTCAGCTCCGACGCGTCCACTGAGAGGTCTTCCCAGGTGCCCTGGGAGGTTCTTACGGCTCTCACCACCACGGTCCCGTCCAGGACTGTCCAGACTTCGCCGCCGCCGTTGGCGTCGCCCAGCAGCCAGGTGGGGCGGGTCAGGGTGGCCGCCGGTGGGAGATCGATGTCCGGGAGGTCCGCGTTGATCTTGCCGATGCGCAGGCCCATGCCCTTGGGGGTCCGGTGCACCACCGCGAGCTGGCTGCCGTCTAGGGACTGGGCGGCGCTGACGATGTCGTAGGCGCCCGCGCCCGCCGGGCCTTCGATGGGTTTGCCGTCGCGCATCGAGCGGATGGTTCTGCCCGCGACCACCAAGCCCAGCAAGTCCGGTTTCGGGTTCGCCAGGACGTCGTACGAACCGACGTCGGCCTGGCGCCAGTCGCCGTGTTGGGGGACGAGTTCGCGGCCCTCGGTGTTGAGGCGCAGGGGGCTGGTGGTGACCTCGGAGACCGACTTGACGATCTGGGCGGCCATCCGCTGGCGGTCCTCGATCGACTTGTCGACCTGGGTCAGGTTGATCAGGACCGCGCCGTCGTTCTCGCGGACGACGTTGGTGCGCAGGTCCACGCCTTCGAGCTGGCTGCGGACCGCGCCCTTCAATGAATCCGACGGGCCCGCCAGCAGCAGGCGCATGACCCGGCCCTCGATGCCCTCGCTCGGCTCGATTTCCACGTAGCGGGGGTCGGAGACCATGACCCGCTGCTCCGGGTCGAAGAACTGCAGGTTGACCCGGCGGTAGGCGGCGTCGAACTTTGTCTGCTCGATGACGAGCACATCCGGCGGCGTCGAGATGCGCCACTGGCCGTCGGGCTGGCGGCGCACGACGATGCGGTACTCCACCGGCTGTACCAGCGGGTAGAACGCTCGGTCGGCGATGAGCCTGCCGATCTGCGTCGCCGTCAGCAGCACGACCTTTTCCTGGGCGTCGGCGCCCGGGACCAGCTGGTTCTCCTGTACCGGCGCGGGCGGGGTCTTGATGCCGTCCTGCAGGATCGTCAGCCGCTCGGGATTGCGCGGCCAGTGCTGCTTGGCCTCGTCGGTGAGGTAGGTCCGGGCCGCGTCCGGGGTGCCCGCGCGGAAGACGAACTCCTGCACCAGCGACAGCGGGTCAAGGTCCGGCGTCGGCTTGCGGACCTGCCGCTCCTGCGGGCCCGGGGCGTCGAGAACCACCTTCGGCGGGGTGCGGTCGGGGATGTTGGCACAGCCGGTGAGCAGGCCCGCGAACACCATGACGACTACGAGCAAGCGGTTCACGGCGAGACCTCCTCCGGCACGCTCTGCGGCGGCGGCGCGGCGGTCGACGGCTCGACCGGGGGCAGCGGCAGCGGACTGTTCGAATATTCCTCGTCCTGGCGTCGGGGCAGCGTGAGCCGGAAACAGGCCCCCTCCCCCGGCTCGCCCCAGGCGTCGAGGCCGCCGCCGTGCAGGCGCGCGTCCTCCAAGCTGATCGCCAGGCCCAGGCCGGTCCCGCCGGTGTGCCGGTTGCGTGAGGGGTCGGCCCGCCAGAAGCGGTTGAAGACCAGTTCGGCCTCGCCGGTGCGCAGGCCGACGCCGTGGTCGCGGACGGTGATGGCGACGGCGTCGTCGTTGGCGGCCAGGCACAGCTCGACCGGCCTGCCCTCGCCGTGGTCGATGGCGTTGGCGAGCAGGTTGCGCACGATGCGCTCGACCCGGCGGGGCTCGACCTCGGCGACGATCTCCTCGTCGGGCAGGTCGAGGACCACCTCGGAGCCGGAACGCCGCGCGATGACCCGGACGGACTCGACCGCGCGCCGGGCGATGGCCCGCATGTCGGCGTACTCGGACACCAGTTCCTCGACGCCCGCGTCGAGCCGGGAGATCTCGAGGAGGTCGGCGAGGAGCGTCTCGAACCGGTCCAGTTCGTCGACGAGCAGCTCGGTCGAGCGGGCCAGGCCCGCCGGGAACTGCTTGCGTGAAGCGTGCAGGACGTCGGCGGCCATCCGGACGGTGGTCAGCGGGGTGCGCAGCTCGTGGGAGACGTCGGAGGTGAAGCGGCGCTGCAGCTGGCCGAACTCCTCGAGCTGGCGGATCTGCCGCTCGATGCTCTCGGCCATCTCGTTGTAGGACTGGGCCAGCCGGGCGACGTCGTCCTCCCCGGCCACGACCATGCGCTCGTCCAGTTCGCCGTCGGCGAACCGCTCGGCGGCGCGGGCGGCGCGGCGCACCGGGAGCACGACCTGGCGGGTGACCAGGTTGGTGATGCCCGCGAGCAGCAGCATCAGCACCATGCCGCCGACCAGCAGAGTGCTCTGCACGACGCCGATCGTGCGCTGCTCGGCGGTCAGCGGGTAGAGCATGTAGAGCTGGACCGCCGGTGAGGCGCTGGTGACCGGGGCGCCCACCATCAGGAACGTGACCGCCTCGCCGCCGCGGTCGACGGTGAAGATCTGCGAGACGGTGTTGTTGTTGCTCGACAGCACGAACTCGCGCAGCGACTTCGGCACGTCGTCATACGGCCCGGCGACGTCCGGGCCCGCCGCGGTGGAGCCCAGCGAGTCGCTCACCAGCACGGGCTCGAACGCGCCTGCCGAGCCCGAGGCGGACTGCTGGTCGGGCGCGATCGTGGTCAGCTTGTTGAGCGCGCCCTTGAGCCGGTTGGTCACGTCGGACGTGGCGCTGATGCCGACGAGTTCCCGCTCGGCGATCTGCACCGCGGCCCGGGTCTGCTCGACCGCGGCCGTCTCCTTGGCGCCGACGAGCCGCTCGGTGATCTGGCTCTGCAGCACCATGCCCAGGACGAACACGACCGCCGAGCCGAGCGCGAGCGTGCTGACCACGACACGCAGCTGCAGCGAGCGGCGCCACAGGTCGCCGAACGCGGCGGAACGGCGCCTGCCCGTCGCGACGAGCCTGGTCGCCGCGACGACGAGCGCGCGCAGCTGCCGGGTGAGGAACGCGCTCAACTCAGCGCTCTCACGGAGGGCCCGCCTTGTAGCCCACACCTCGGACCGTCAGTACGACCTCGGGGTGCTCCGGGTCGCGCTCGACCTTGGAGCGCAGGCGCTGGACGTGCACGTTGACCAGGCGCGTGTCGGCGGCGTGGCGGTAGCCCCACACCTGCTCGAGCAGCACCTCGCGGGTGAACACCTGCCGCGGCTTGCGGGCCAGGGCGACGAGCAGGTCGAACTCCAGCGGGGTGAGCTGGATGGCCTTGCCGTCGCGCAGGACCTCGTGGCCGGGGACGTCGATGGTCAGGTCGCCGATGCCGAGGGTCTCGGCGGGCTCGGACTCGGTGCGGCGCAGCCGGGCGCGCACCCGGGCGACGAGCTCCTTGGGCTTGAACGGCTTGACGACGTAGTCATCGGCGCCGGACTCCAGCCCGAGGACGATGTCGACGGTGTCGCTCTTGGCGGTCAGCATGACGATCGGCACGCCGGACTCGCCACGGATCGCCTTGCACACGTCGATCCCGTTCATGCCCGGGAGCATCAGGTCGAGCAGCACCAGGTCGGGTTTGAGCTCACGCAGCGCGGGCAGCGCACGGGAACCATCGGCCACCACGGCGGTGTCGAAGCCCTCGCCGCGCAGCACGATGGTGAGCATCTCGGCCAGAGCCGGGTCGTCGTCCACTACCAGCACACGTGCCTTCATGTGCACATCGTCGCATTGCGCACGGTCAGCGCGTGGATCAGGGCTCAAGCAGGGTCGCGGCGAGGGCGGCGAAGTCGGTGTCGGCGGTCCCGTCGAGGACGTGCCACGGGGAGAGCCAGCCCTTCGCGGCGAGCCCGTCGTAGACCGCCGCGCAACGCGCTTGGAGCCCGCCGTCGGCCTCCCACTTGTCCCGCGCGCGGTCCTCGGTCTTCTCGCGGTGCTCCGCGCGGGCGACCGCGAGCTCGGCCGGAACCCGCAGCAGCAGTTGCGCGTGCGGGACGGGCAGGGCGAACCGGTCGACCTCGAGGGCCCGGACCCACTCGACGAACTCGCCGTCGGCGTCCTCGTGCAGGCGGGCGGCGCCGTAGGCGGCGTTGGAGGCGATGTAGCGGTCGAGGAGGAGGACGTCGGAGGTGTCGAGGGCGAACTGCAGGTCGGCGGCGGCACCCTGACGGTCGAGCGCGTAGAGGACGGCGGTGCCGTAGACGGACTCGCCGAGCTTGCCGAGCCTGCCGTGGAGGCCGTCGTGGACGAGATCCGCGGTGACGGACTTGCCGTAGCGGGGGAACGCCCTGCTGATGACCTTGGCTCCGCGCTCGGTGAGAGCGGCGGTCAGCTTCTCGGCCAACGTGCGCTTGCCCGCGCCGTCCAGCCCCTCGATGACGATCAGTCGACCCACGCCGGAAACCCTACGTGGCCTGCGGTGTCGGGATCGTGTCAGCCCCGCTGTCGCCACGCTGAACCTGGACGCCGGTGGACGAGACGTTCCCCGTACCCCAGTCGTGGAATGTCCCCTCCACCGGCGTCATCCGCCCGCGGGCGGCAGGTGCTCTGGCCCACCCCTCGCTCAGGCCAGAACTTTGCATGATCGCTACGGCGGCCCGCCGCGTTACACCTTGATCGGGTTTTTCTTCCGGACAGACGCCGGCCCCGGCACGCGGGTCGCGTGTCGGGGCCGGAAAGCGCCGTGACTCAGTAGCGGTAGTGCTCCGACTTGAACGGGCCCTCGACGTCGACGTCGATGTACTCGGCCTGGTCCTTGGTCAGCTTGGTGAGCGAGCCGCCGAGTGCCTCCAGGTGGATGCGGGCGACCTTCTCGTCGAGCTTCTTCGGGAGGCGGTAGACCTCGTTGTCGTATTCCTCGCGCTTGGTGTACAGCTCGATCTGCGCGATGACCTGGTTCGAGAAGCTGTTCGACATGACGAACGAGGGGTGGCCGGTGGCGTTGCCCAGGTTCATCAGGCGGCCCTCGGACAGCACGATGATCGAGCGGCCGGTCGGGAACACCCACTCGTCGACCTGCGGCTTGATGTTGATCCGCTTGACCCCCGGGTAGCGGGTCAGGCCCGCCATGTCGAGTTCGTTGTCGAAGTGGCCGACGTTGCCCAGGATCGCCTGGTGCTTCATCCGCGCCATGTGGTCGACGAGGACGACGTCCTTGTTGCCGGTCGTGGTGATCACGATGTCGGCCTTCTCGATGACCTCGTCGAGGGTGCGCACCTCGTACCCGTCCATCGCCGCCTGCAGCGCGCAGATCGGGTCGATCTCGGTGACGATCACCCGGGCACCCTGGGCGCGCAGCGACTCCGCGGAGCCCTTGCCGACGTCGCCGTAGCCGCAGACGACCGCGACCTTGCCGCCGATCAGCACGTCCGTGCCGCGGTTGATGCCGTCGACCAGCGAGTGCCGGATGCCGTAGCGGTTGTCGAACTTCGACTTCGTCACCGAGTCGTTGACGTTGATCGCCGGGAACAGCAGCGTTCCCTGGGCGGCCATCTGCGTGAGCCGCAGCACGCCGGTCGTGGTCTCCTCGGTGACACCCATGATCTGGGAGCCGATCTTCGTCCACTTGCCCGCGTCGGCGGCGAGCGAAGCCTGGAGCAGCTCGAGGAAGACGTTCCACTCCTCGGGGTTCGCCTCGTCCGTGCCGGGCACGACACCGGACTTCTCGAACTCGGTGCCCTTGTGCACGAGCATGGTGGCGTCGCCACCGTCGTCCAGGATCATGTTCGGGCCCTGGCCGTCGGGCCAGGTCATCATCTTCTCGGTCGCCCACCAGTACTCCGGCAGCGTCTCGCCCTTCCAGGCGTAGACCGGAACACCCTTGGGCTCCTCCTCGGTCCCGTGCGGGCCGACGACGACCGCGGCGGCCGCGTGGTCCTGGGTGGAGAAGATGTTGCACGAACACCAGCGCACCTCGGCGCCGAGGTCCACCAGTGTCTCGATCAGTACGGCGGTCTGCACGGTCATGTGCAGCGAGCCGGAGATGCGCGCGCCGCGCAGCGGGTACACCTCCGAGTACTCGCGGCGCAGCGCCATCAGGCCCGGCATCTCGTGCTCGGCCAGGCGAATCTCCTTGCGGCCGAATTCGGCCAACGAAAGATCGGCTACCGCGAAATCAATGCCGTTGCGGGTCTGCGCGTAGCTCGCCCCGGTAGTGGTCCGCGTGTCTTCTGCGGTCATCGAGTGAATCCTCCAGACTCTGGTTCCAGCCGAACACTACCGTTGTGGGCAGTGGCGGGGATCGCCCAAAGGGCTGTTCGGCGTATATAGGCGACCTGGGAGAGAAGTGCTGCTGACTGGCACGGAAACGCGCGTTGTCGAATTACGCGTGCACGGGAACATGGGCACCAGTGCCGAGTCGCTGGTTTCCGCCGTCGCCGCGGTCGACGTGGCCGGAGACGGGGTGGGCCGCATCGTGCGCCCGGCCGACCGGCTGCTGCGGCCGGCGCCCGGGCCGGTGCTGCGGGCCGAGGGCAGATCCGTGCCGCGCATTGTCGAAGGATACGTCTGGGGCGCGATGACCTCAGGCGGGTGGGCGAAGGCGACGTGGGCGCTGCTGTTCCCGTTCTCGCTGGCCAACGTCGCGCACTGGATGCTGCCGCCGATCCCGAGCGGGAGCCGGGTGGGCACGCTGCTGGGTGTGCTGAACCGGTCGCTGCTGCGCTTGGCCGCCGTGCTGCTGACGATGCTGCTGGTCGGGCAGGCCGCCGTGGTGAGTCTCGACCTGCTGGCCGCGCAGTGCCTCGCGCCGGGTGCGGACTGCCTGACGTCGGTGCCCGACCTGGTGCGTGAGACCTACCCGATGCGGCAGGTCGCGGGGCTGCTGCCGGTGCTGCTGGCGGTCCTGGTGCTGCACCGCATCTCGGGTGTCGCCTGGGAGACCGCCGACTCGCCGAACCCGCCCGCGGCGCGGCCGAACACCAAGGTGGTCCTTCCCGGGCGCAACCTGGTCGCCGACCCGGACACCCCGGCCCTGCGGACGCTGCACCTGGTGTCGGCGCTGGGCACGGTGGCGCTGCTGGCCCTGGGCGGGCCGTTCGCGATGCCCGCGCAGCAGTCCGACCGGGTGCTCTGGTTCGGCGTTCTCGGCGTGCTCGGCTTCTGTCTGCTGGCGGTGCTGACCCTCGACGATCCGCGCGGCGCCGTGCCGGAGCGCGCGGGAAAGCTGCTGCGGGCGGTGCTGGGCCCGGTGAGCCGGGCGGTGCTGCTGGCGGTCGGCGTCATGCTGGTCCTCGGCGCGGGGGCGCTCGTCGAACTGCCCGCGACCGGCCTGCCGGGTGCGGGGGCGACCGTCGAGGCGGTGGCCGGGGCGCTCATCGGCGCCGTCGTGCTGCTCGGGGTGCTGTTGGTGCCCGCCGCCCTGATCGCCCGGCGCACGTGGTCGGGACTGCCGCGCGACCTGCGGCCGTGGGCGGGCGGGTGGATGTCGGCGCCGGTGCTGGCGGTCGCGGGGCTGCTGGGTGGCGGTTTCGGCGCGGGGCTGGCGATCTCGGTGCGCAAACTCGTCGGGACCGAGGGGATCCGGCTGCCGCCCGGGTATGAGCAGGTGACGCTGCTGTGGGGCGCGGGCGCGGCGATCGGTCTCGTCGTGGCGCTGCCGGTGGTGGCCTGGGTGGTCATCAGGTACCTGCGCAGGCGCGGGCAGCACGAGGTCGACCTGCTGCACCAAGGCAGGCCGCGCGACCGGGTCCGCGCCGACCGCGCGTGGCACACCGCCACGTGGCAACGCCGAAACCTGCACCGCCTGCTGCTGACGGGGGCGAGCGTCCTGGCGCTCGGCGCGGGCATCGCGGTCACGACCCGCGTTCTCGGCGTGCAGCCGCCGGTGTGGATGGAGCCGTTCTCCGCGGTCGGGATCGTCGCGCTCGGCCTGCTCGCGGTGTCGCTGCTGCGCGCGGTCTACACCGCGGCGACGGACCCGGCGCTGGGCAGACGGCTGGGCGTGGTGGCCGACCTGGCCTGCTTCTGGCCGCGTGAGGCCCATCCGACGGTGCCGCCGTGCTACGCGCTCAAAGTCGCCCCGGAGCTGGCGGCGCGGGTGAGCTACCACCTGCGGGACCCGAACACGCGGGTCGTGCTGACCGGCCACAGCCAGGGCGGGCTGCTGGTGGCGGTCACCGCCGCGCGGCTGCTGGAGTCGCTCAACGAACCGGAGCGACAGCGGGTCGGGATCGTGACGGTGGGCTCGCAGCTGCAATGGGCTTACTCGCGCGCGTTCCCCGCCGTGGTCCCCCACAGCTCGCTGAGCACGCTCGCGGGCGAACTCGGCACCCGCTGGCGCGCCCTGTGCCGCGGCACCGACGCGGTCGGCGGCGCGGTGACGACGTGGGGCAGGCAGGTGTGCGGCGACCGGCTGCTCGGCACAGGTTTCCGCCCGGACGGCACGGTCGGACCGCTGCCCGCGGCCACGCGAAGCCCGACGGGCGCCTTGGTTCTGGGCGGCGACCACTGGCTGCCGGACCCGATGCGCGGCCCGTTCCCGGCGCGGCGGTGGGCGGCGGGGGTGCTCAAGCACGGCAACTACACGGCGGACCCGGAGTGGGACCGCGCGGTCGCGATGGCTGCGGGGCTCGACCCGGAGGAACCGGAATCGTCGGGTCTGCCCTGGCCGAGCGCCGGGACGCGCTGAGGCTTTCCCTGGAAGGAGCGGTCTTGGCGACAAAGGTGTCATTCCTGGTGGCCCGGCTGATCGAGGGCGCGCTGATCGTCCTCGGCGTGCTCGTCTTCGTCTCGGACAACATCACCTACATCGCGCTGTGGGATCTGCTCGCCTTGGTCTACCTGGGAATCCGCGTCGCACGCCTGATCCGCGACAAGCGGGCCGGGGCGGAGAACCTCGACTGGCTGCACAGCATCCTGGGACGGCGGGCGGGTTCGTTGTTCACGCTGTTCACGAGCCTGGTCGGGATCACCGCCGGGCTGACCATCGTGATCGGCACCGAGGACGCGGACACCGCTCTGGTGGCGAAGGTGGTCGCCGTTCCCGCCGTACTGCTCGCGTGGGCGATCCTGCACTTCGGCTACGCGGAACGCTACGCGCAGGCCTACTACGCGGCGCTGCCCGAGCGGATCCTGGTGTTCCCGGCCACCGAGCAGCCCAGGTTCCTGGACTTCGCCTACTTCTCGTTCACCGTCGGCACTTCGTTCGCCGTGTCCGACGTCGAGACGCGGACTCCCGCGGTGCGGCTGCGGATCCTTGCCCACAGCGTCCTGTCGTTCATCTACAACACCGCGACCCTGGGTATCGCGGTCGGCGTGATCACCGGGAAGTGACCTGGACCAGGCTGGACTCCAGCAGCCGGTCGGCCGCCTCGCCACGCCCCACGTCGGTGAGCAGTCCGGCGGGTGCCAGGACGTAGTCGCGGTCGACCACCACCCGCGCGGTGCGCAGGACCGGCCGCAGAATCGGGTCGGCGCGCAGTGTCTCCTCCACCCGCGCGAGCCCATCGGCGGTGGCGTGCCGGAAGACGCCGCCGGAGAGCACCAGCAGGCCCGCGCCGCGCGGACCCAGTTGCCCGTCGACCAGCCTCAGGTGCCGCCGGACGGCGAGGATCGCCGCCAGCGACGCCAACCGCAGGTCCACTTCGGACTCTTCATCGGTCGACGGGATGAAGTCGACGTCGGCCGCCCGGTGTTTCGCCGCCGCGGCAAGGTCTTCCGAACCGCTGACCAGCCGTTCCACGACCGCCTCGGCGACGATCCCGGGCGCCGACCAGCGCATGCCGATGTCACCCTCGACCGTGCGCCGGTCCGCGGGCAGCGCCACCGTCGTGACCCGCTCACCCTCCACAGTGGACACTGCGGAGTACACGTCGGTCGTCGCGCCACCCACGTCGACGACGAGGACCGCGCCCTGTTCCTCCTCGCGCGCCAGCACTCCCGCGAGCCGCGAGACCCCGGTGAGCACCGCGTCCGGGGTGACCGTGCGGACCAGCGACCGGAACCGCGGCCCACGGGAGAGCCCCTTGCCGCCGATCACGTGACTCAGGAATGCCGCCCGGATCGCCTTGCGTGCCGGTCCGGGGGCCAGCTCTCCCACGTCGGGCAGGACGTTGTCGGTCGCCACGACGCTGCGGCCCGCCAGCAGCGCCAGCGCCTCATCACGTGCTTCGGCGTTGCCCGCGAGCACGATCGGCACCGTGATCCGGTTGACCGCCAGCTTGCGCGCGTTGTGCAGCAGCACCCGCTGGTCGCCGCCGTCGGTCCCGCCGACCAGCAGCACGATGTCCGGGCGGTCCGCCCGCAGCGCCCGGATTCCGGCGCCGTCGAGGTCGCCGCTGGAGACGTGGACAACCTTCGCGCCTGCCGAAAGAGCCACCCGGTAGCCGGCTTCGGCGCTCACCAGCCGCTCCTGGCCGACGACCGCGAGCCGCAGGCCCCCACCCGCCGACGAACACGCGAGCACCTCCGCCTCCGCCGCGCCGAGGGCCGACGTCACCGCGGCGACGCCGTCGAGCACCTCCGGGGGCGTCGTCTCATGCTGGGCGGTCCCCAGCAGGTCGCCGTCGGGCGACACCAGGGCGCCTTTGGTCCACGTCGAGCCGACGTCCAGGCAGAGCAGGGGCACGAGCGCGAATCCTACTTGTCGACGAGCTCGCGCTTCCCGAGCACGGAATTGCGCCTGCTGTAGACGAAGTAGACGACCACGCCGAGCGCCATCCAGATGCCGAAGCGCAGCCAGGTCAGGACGGTCAGGTTGAGCATCAGCCACAGGCACGCGCCGATCGCGAGCAGCGGGACGAGCGGCACCCACGGGACGCGGAACGCGCGCGGCAGGTCGGGCCGGGTGCGGCGCAGGACGATCACCCCGGCGGAGACCAGGATGAACGCGAACAGCGTCCCGACGTTCACCATCTCCTCGAGCTTGTCGGCCTCGAAGAACGTCGCGGCGATCGCCACGAGGGCCGCGACCGCGATGGTCGCCCGCGCGGGGGTGCCACGGCTGCCGGTGTGCGCGAGGCCGCGCGGCATCAGGCCGTCGCGCGACATCGCGTAGATGACCCGGATCTGGCCGAGCATCAGCACCATGACCACCGTCGTCAGACCGGCGAGCGCGCCGACGGAGATGACCTGGGCGGCCCAGTCGACGTCGTTGAGGGCGAACGCCGTGGCCAGGGTCTTCTTGTCCTCGGTGCCGTCGGGCTTCACCGTGGTCGCCAGCTGCTGGTAGGACACCATGCCGACGAGCACCAGCGACACGGCGACATAGAGCACGGTGACGATCGCGAGCGACCCGAGGATGCCGCGCGGCACCGACCGCTGCGGGTTGACTGTCTCCTCGGCGGTGGTGGCCACGATGTCGAACCCGATGAACGCGAAGAACACCAGCGACGCGGCGGCCAGCAGCCCGAACCCGCCGAACGCGCTGCCCTCGTGGCCCGCGATCAGCGAGAACAGCGACTGCTCCACACCCCCGCCCGACCCGTCCGTCGGCGGCCGCGCCTCCGGGATGAACGGTGTGTAGTTGGCCGCCTTGACGAAGAACAGCCCCAGCACGATCACGAACAGCACGATCGCGACCTTGATCCCGGTGATCACCATGCTGACCCGCGAGGACAGCTTGGTGCCGATGCCGAGCAGCATGGCCAGGGTCACCACGAGCAGCAGCGCACCCCAGTCGACGGCGAAACCGGCGATCTTGACCACGGTCGCCGTCGTCGCCGAAGAGTCGAAGCCGACGACGTAGCCGAGGACGGTGTTGAGGTACACCGACCACCCCTTGGCCACCGCCGCCGATCCGACCGCGAGTTCCAGCACCAGGTCCCACCCGATGATCCACGCCATGAACTCGCCGAACGTGGCGTAGGAGAACGTGTACGCACTGCCCGCGACCGGCACCGTCGAGGCGAACTCGGCGTAGCACAGGGCCGCGAGCGCACAGGCGATCGCGGCGAAGACGAACGCCAACGAGGTCGACGGGCCCGCGAGGTCACCGGCCGTGCGGGCGGTGAGCGTGAAGATCCCGGCACCGATGACGACAGCCACGCCGAAGACCGTGAGGTCCCAGGTGGAGAGGGTGCGGCGGAGTCTGGTGTCGGGATCGTCGGTGTCCGCGATCGACTGCTCCACCGACTTCGTGCGCCACAAACCGGTCCCAGGCATGCCCACGAGGCTAAGCCGGCGCGAATGCGGTTGCAGGATGGTGGGTCCGGCTTGTGATTCTGGCTACGGGCTTTGCGGGGGGCCGGTCGGGCCGTTCAGCTCCGCCCACTCCCACCCAAACGCAACGGGCCCACGAAAGCGCCCGTTGCGTTATGGCGGTCGAACTACCCCGACCCCGGGTTAGACGGGGGCGCGGTAGAGGTCGGGCTCGAGGTAGATCAGGCGGGCAGCGGGAACGGCGGCGCGGATGCGGGCCTCGGCCTGGTCGATGGCCTGGGCGATCTCGGCCAGGGTCAGGTCCGCGGCGAAGCCGATCTTGGCGGCGATGAGGAGCTCGTCCGGCCCGACGTACTGGGTGCGGATGTGGATGACCCGCTCGATCTTGCCGCTCACCAGGCTGGCCTCGATCGTCTCGGACTCCGACGCCGTGGCGCCCTCGCCGATCAGCAGCGACTTCATCTCGATGATCAGGATGATCGCGATGATCCCGAGCAGCACGCCGATGCAGATCGTGCCGATCGCGTCCCAGACCGGGTCTCCGGTCAGGACCGTCATGCCGACGCCGAAGAGGGCGAGGACGAGGCCGAACAGGGCGCCCGCGTCCTCCAGCAGCACGACCGGCAGCTCCGGGGTGCGCGACTGGCGGATGAAGCCCCACCAGGTCGCGTCGCCCTTGACCTTCTTGGACTCCACGATGGCCGTGTAGAACGAGTAGCACTCCAGGCCGATCGCGACCACCAAGATGATCACCGCGACGATCGCCGACTTCAGCGGCTCCGGGTGGCTGAGCTTGTGGATGCCCTCGTACAGCGCGAACGCCGAACCGAGGGTGAACAGCATCAGCGCGACGATGAACGAGTAGAAGTACCGGTCGCGGCCGTAGCCGAACGGGTGCATCTTCGTGGCGGCGCGCTGGGAGGTCTTCTGCCCGAGCAGCAGCAGGCCCTGGTTGGACGTGTCGGCCACGGAGTGCACGGACTCCGCGAGCATCGACGACGATCCCGTCACCAGGAAGCCGACGAACTTCGCCACGGCGATACCGGCGTTGGCGAACAGCGCGGCCAGAATCGCCTTGGTGCTACCCCCTGCGGACACGGGCTCTCCTCAAACTAAGTCCGGTATGTCGGGATGAGACTAAAGCGTGTCGTGCGCCGGTGACTCGGCACCCACGGTCGCGATGAAAATCTGTGCCCGACCCGTCCCATCGGGACGCACCTTCAGTTCCGGGTCGGCGGCGGGCACCCAGATCGAGTGACCCCGGGCCAGGGTGATCTCGCCGCTGTAGCCCCGCACCGTGACAGCTCCCTCGGTGCAGACGACGATCTGCGGACGCCCGCTCGGCATCGCCACCTCCGCCCGGTCGTCGTCGGGCCATTCGATCCTGGACAGCTCGAACTCGGCCGCGTCCGTCCGGTACGTGCGCAGCTCGCCGTCGTGGTCGCCCGTCGTGACCGGCATGTCGCCGCAGCGGAAGTCGAGAACCCGCAGCAGTTCCGGGACGTCGACGTGCTTGGGGGTGAGCCCGCCGCGCAGGATGTTGTCCGAGTTGGCGAGGATCTCCACACCGGTGCCATGCAGGTAGGCGTGCAGGTTGCCCGCGGGCAGGTAGATCGCCTCACCGGGCCGCAGGACCAGCCGGTTGAGCAGCAGTGCCGCCAGCACACCGGAGTCGCCGGGGTAGCGCTCGCCGAGTTCGAGCACCGTCTGGCATTCCAGGGTGAACTCGCCGTGCTCCTTCATGTGCCGCACGCACGCGTCGAACAGGTCCGGCAGCAGGCTTTCCAGCGAGGTCTGCGGCAGCGTGATCCACGTGGTGAACAGCGCCCGCAGACCATCGGGGTCAGGCTGGTCGCTCAGCAGGTCGATGTAGGGCGACAGGCTGGGGGTGCGCACGGCGTCGAGGAGGGCGACCGTGCGGTGCGGGTCGCGGAAGCCCGCGAGCGCGTGGAACTCGGTCAGCGCGCACACCAGTTCCGGCTTCGCCGTCGGATCTGGGTAGTTGCGTTCCCCCGCGTCACGCGCGATGCCGAGGGCCTCTTCGCGCGCGTACCCGTCTGCGGCCTGCACGGCCGACGGGTGGGCCTGCAGGCTCAGCGGCTCCTCGACGGCGAGGATCTTGAGCAGGAACGGCAGCTTGTTGCCCCAGCGGGCGGCGTTCTCCGCACCGAGCTGGCGCTCCGGGTCGGCTTCGATGCAGTCGATCAGCGAGACGTCCGTGCGCGCCAGGTGCGACGGGTCGCCAGGGTGGGCGCCCATCCACAGCTCCGCCTCCGGATGCGGTGCGGGCACCGGCTTTCCGAGCAGCTCGGCAATGATCGTGCGCGACCCCCAGGCGTACGGGCGCACAGCATTGCGCAAAAGCTCCACTACGACTCCATCCTCATTCCACCAAGAACTCGCCTGATCCGAATCAGGCGTTAGTGGGCGCGTACGGCCCCGATCCCCCCGCGGTACCCGCCGCCAGGCCGAGATAGAGCGCGGCGAACTCGAATCTGAGCGCGAGCACGGCGGCGAGCGTCGGCTCGTCACCGGTCACCTCTTCGGCGATGGAAAGCAGGTCGGCCCCGGGCAGCGTCGCCGCGGCGTGGGCGCGCGCCGGGTCACCGGGGACCGAGCGGACCGCCAGGAGCAGCACGCGCAGCGCGGCGGCGGGGCCGTCGACGTCGTCCGGGTCGGCGAACACGTCGCGGCCGGAGGTGGCGGCGACGGCGGCGCGGTGCAGCGCGGTTCGGCTCATCGCCTGCGGGTAGCCCGCGACGTCGCACACCGCCTCGGTGTGGGTGGCCAGGACCTGCGCGGCGTGCCTGCCCACGGCGGACGCGACCGGGTCGAGTCCCCACAGCAGCGGCGTGTGGTCGGCCAGCCGCAGCGCGAGCGACTTGGCCGGGTTGACGAACGACTCGTGCTGCATGTGGTCGCGCTCGGCCTCTTTGTCGAGCTCATCGGCGAGGGCGTCGATGTCGACCTTGAGCAGGCCCAGCGAACGCAGCGCGAGCAGACCCGACGTGAGCGCCTTGGCGAACCCGAACCCCGGCGGCACGCTGATACGCGGGGTGATCAGCACCGCCTGGCCCGCCGCGGCGGCGGCGACCGGCCCCTCCTCGGGGGCGGTCAGCACGATACTCGCGCCGAAGCGGCCCGCGCGGGCGATCGACTCGGCGAGCACGGACTCACCCGCGTCGTCGGTGTGCGCGATCACGACGTCGAGCGGGCCGATCCAGTTCGGCACCTGGTCGGTGACCACCAGCGGCGCCGGGCACGACGGCAGCAGCAGCGCGGCGAGCAGATGCGACACGGCCGGACCCAGGCCGGGCCGGGTGACCAGCACGATCGCGCGGGGCTTGAACCCCTCCAGCTGCTCGATCTTCGCCTCGGCGGCGGCATCGGCGGTCGCGCGCACCTGGGCCCCCGCGAGCGCGGCGGCCCGCAGCAACCCGTGCGTGTCGACCTCGGCCAGCCGGACGGCGTCGTCCAGCAGGCTGTCGTCGGGCAGCGCGGTCACTGGTCCGCCGGCTGCTCGCCCGGCTCGATGGCCTCGTCGAGCAGCAAGACGGGGACGCCGTCGTCCACTCGGAACTGGCGACCGCACTCGGTGCAGGTCAAGGCGTCGGCGTCGGGGTCGGCGGGCGTGCCGACGACCAGTTTGGCGTGGTCATCCGACGGGCACGCGAGGATGTCGAGCAACTGCGGGTCCAGGTCGACTGCCATGGTGGTCCTCCTCGTGGTCTGAGTGTCCCAGGGCGGGGCGGCTCCCGCTCGGTCAAGATCAGCGCCGGTCAGGCCCGCACGATGGCCAGCACCTCGTCGCGCAGCGCGGCCACCGCGGCGTCGTCGGCGGCCTCGACATTCAAGCGCAGCAGCGGCTCGGTGTTGGACGCGCGCAGGTTGAACCACGCGCCGTCCGGCAGCTGCACGGTCAGGCCGTCGAGCTCGTCGAGCTCCACACCGTCGCGTCCGCCGAACTCGGCCTTGATCGCGGCGAGCCGGTCGGCCTGGTCGGCGACGGTCGAGTTGACCTCACCGGAGGCGGCGTAGCGGTTGTACTCGCGGGTGAGCGCCGAGAGCGGGCCGTCCTGCTCGCCGAGCGCGGCCAGCACGTGCAGCGCGGCCAGCATGCCCGTGTCGGCCTTCCAGAAGTCGCGGAAGTAGTAGTGCGCCGAGTGCTCGCCGCCGAAGATCGCCCCGGTGCGCGCCATCTCCTCCTTGATGAAGGAGTGGCCCACGCGGGTGCGGACCGGCTTGCCGCCGTGCTCGGCGACGATCTCGGGGACGGCCTTCGAGGTGATCAGGTTGTGGATGACCGTGCCGCCCGGGTCCTTGGCCAGCTCGCGCACCGCGACCAGCGCGGTGACCGCGCTCGGGGACACCGGCTGGCCGAGCTCGTCGACGACGAAGCAGCGGTCGGCGTCGCCGTCGAAGGCCAGGCCCGCGTCCGCGCCGACCTCGACGACCTTGGCCTGCAGGTCGACGATGTTCTTCGGGTCTAGCGGGTTCGCCTCGTGATTCGGGAAGTTGCCGTCGAGCTCGAAGTACATCGGGATGATCTCGATGGGCAGGCCCTCGAACACGGTCGGGACGGTGTAGCCGCCCATGCCGTTGCCCGCGTCCACCACGATCTTGAGGGGACGGCTGCCGGAGAGGTCGACGAGCTTGCGCAGGTAGACGGCGTAGTCGGCGAGCAGGTCGCGCGTCTCGACGGCGGCGGTCTTGCCGGAGCTCGGGGTCTGCGCCTCGACATCGCGGCGGATGTCGGTGAGGCCGCTGTCCTGGCCGACCGGGGAAGCGCCCGCGCGGCAGAGCTTGATGCCGTTGTACTTCGCGGGGTTGTGGCTCGCGGTGAACATCGCGCCGGGCAGGTTCAGGCTGCCGGAGGCGTAGTAGAGCATGTCGGTGCTGGCCAGGCCGATGTTGATCACATCGACGCCCTCGCCCGCCGCGCCCTCGGCAAACGCCTCGGCCAAACCGGGGGACGAGTCGCGCATGTCGTGACCGACGACGATGGTCGGACCGCCGACGAGTCGGGCGAACCCGGCTCCGGTGGCTCGGACGAGGTCGGCATCGATCTGCTCGCCGACGACGCCGCGGATGTCGTAGGCCTTGAAGACGCCGGACAGGTCACGCACTGATGCTCCCAGGGGTCGGATCGGCGGCGCTGCGCTGCCACCTACGATGCCTCCGGCAGCCTACCGGCGGGGAACATCCCGGCAGTACCGACCGCGAAATCAATCGTTGACTGGGTCCGGGAGGACGCGGAGGTGGCCGCGGCGGAAGCCCATGCCTGGGTCGGGGGGCTCGATGGGCCGGTCCACGCGACCAGCCTCGCGGACGGCCTCCGCCAACGCCGTCAGGTCGTCCACCGTCGGCTCCGGCAGGGCGAACTCGCCGTCATGCCGGACGACCTCCCACCCGCGCGGCACGGTCAGCCGCAGGGCGTGCTCCTCGCACAGGTCGTAGCTGTGCGGTTCGGAGTAAGTGGCCAGTGGCCCGACGACGGCGGTGGACTCCGCATAGGCGTAGGTCAGCGTGGCGACGGCCGGGTTGAGACACCCGGTTCGCGAACACCGTCTCACGCTCCGCACGATCGGTGACCATAGCGCCTCCGAGGGTTCGCACGACGCAGACGCGCCCACGACACGCCCTCCTACCCGCCGTCGTCGCCGCGGGCACGCCCAATCGGCGCAGTGGGGCGACCGCGTAACCTGCTCTCCGTGGTGACAGCTCGCAGTTCCCGGCGGCGCGGACGACGCAACCGCGATCGACATGGCCGCGGTCTGCGCGGTCCGCTGTTCCCGTCGACCCTGCCCGCGGCCAGCACGCGCGCGGAGAAGTTCGACGCGCTCGTGCTCGACGCGCTGGAACCGATCGAGGCCCGGTGGCGCACGGAGCTGACCAAGCTCGACGTGGCCGTCGACGACGTGCCCGAAGTCCCCGACGGCACCGCGCCCGACGGGGTGCTCGCCGACAGCGGCGTGCCGCTCGCGCGCCTGGTGGCCGCCGGTGTCGACCGGCGCGGACAGCCGACCCGCGCCCGCATCGTCCTGTACCGCAGGCCCCTGGAGGCCAGGGCGAAGGACGGCGCCGACCTGGCCGACCTGATCCACGACGTCCTCGTCGAGCAGGTAGCCAACTACCTCAACCTCGACCCCGGCGTAATCGACGGCGAATCCTAAGCTTCGCGAGTCGCCCGCTCCGGCAAGTGAGTCGCCCGCTCCGGCAAGTGAGTTCGACCTTCGTGAGTCGCGAATGTCGAACTCACTTGCCTGGCGGGGCGACTCACTTGCCTGGCGGGGCGACTCACTTGCCTGGCGGGGCGACTCACTTGCCTGGCGGGGCGACTCGCGGGTTAGTCGTCTTCTCTGCGGCCGGGGATGGCTGTCAGGAGGATGAAGAGGACTACGGCGCCCTGGGTTAGGAGCAGGACGCTGCGTAGGGCCGTGGGCTGCTCTATCCGGACCTCCGCTTCGCGGGTCGGGATCACGATGGCGACGAGGTGGCCCCAGGCCCGCACGATCGCGGCCTGCTTGCCGTCGACCGTCGCCTGCCAGCCCGGTTCCTCTTCGGCCGCCACCACCAGCAGCCTGCCCTGCGGACCATCGGAGACCCGCACCGCGACGCTGGGTGGCGCGGCGTCGACCGGGACCACGCCGCCCGCGTCGAGCCGGGTCGGGGGTTCGCCGCCGGTGACGGCCGCGCGGGCCAGTTCCGGTGAGAGCAGCGCGGCCGATCCCGCCGCCGGCTGCAGCCGGAGCACCGGCCGCCCGTCGGAGGTCTCCGGGGCGTCGGCGACGAGCTCACCCGCCAGCCTGCGCAGTTGCTCCCCCGCGACCCGGTCCGGCGGGACGACGAACAGCACACCGCCCGCGGCCGCGCGGACCACCGCGGACCGAACGGTCGGCGAGTCGGCGGCGCGCAGGTCCGCGTCGAGGTCGGCCAGCCGCAGCGGGGCGGCCGGGGTCGGCGCGTAGTCGTCGTCGCCGAAGCGCGGCGCGCGGGCGGCGATCTGGCGGACCGGACCGTCGGTGGCGCTGACCAGGACCGACCGCCGGGTATCGGCAAGTTCGTGGACGACGGTGTTCGGCAGCGCCATCCCGCCGCCCTCGCGCAGCGGACCTTCCCGGCCGGGGATCATCGCGTTGGCGACGAGGGCCGCGAGGATCAGCACGCCCACCACCGCCGCGGGCCGGGCGAGCGGACTGCGCGCGGCGGTCGGATCGGTTCGGCAGAGCCCGAGCATCGCCCACAGCAGTCCCCAGCCGACGATCAGCATCGGCGCGCCCGCCCAGCCGTGCGCGGGTTCGGTGGCGCCCAGCGGCGTGGCCGCGACGACCCGGACGAGCGCCACGGCGAGCACACCGAGCAGCGCGAAGGCCAGACCGGGCAGCGCACTGCGGTGCGGCCGGATCAGCAGACCGGCCAGGACCGCGAGGACGATCGCCCCGCCGACGTAGGGCCAGGCACCGGGTCCCCCCGCGTGGAGGGTGAGGAGCTCGGTCACCGACGCGGCCTGGTTCTCGATCAGCGTGCCGACGCCGTGCAGCACGACGGCGGGATGTTGGATCACCACGGCGGGCCACGGCAGCAGCAGCGCCAGCGGCATCAGCACCAGCAGGAACAGCGCCGCGCCGCGACGGGTTCCGTTGCCCGGCACCAGCACGAAGCCTGCGAGCGCGACGACCACGATCACCAGGTGCACCAGCGGCGCGAAGGCGCCGATCACGGCGATGCCCAGCGCCGTGCCCGCGGCGGTCGACAGCCAGGCCCGCCCGCCCGCGCTGGTGCGCCTGCGAACCAGCAGCGAGGCGATCCCGGAGACGACGAGCGGCAGCAGGACGTGCACGACGACGACGTCGAGCCTGCCCTGCGCGACGGCGGCCGTGGCGGGCGGGAGCAGCGCGTAGCCGAGCGCCAGGAGTGCGCGCACCCAGCGGCGCACCGGGGCCCGGCGGGTCGCGACGTAGGCGGCGAGACCGGCGAGCGGAAGGTCGGCGAGGAAGAGGAACGCGACGGCGGCGGGCGGCCCGCCGAGCGGCGCGAAGAGCGCACCCAGGGTGCCGACGACGGCCAGGGCGGCGGGAGCGGGTGCGGCGGTGCCGCCCGCGACGCCGTGCCAGGTGGCCACGTAGTCCGCCCACGTCTGGCCGAGGTCGCCGACCGGCAGCAGCCTGCCGCCCGCGAGGTCGTTGCCCCAGCGCGCCGAGTTGACCACGACGGCGAGCGCGATCAGGCCGAGCACGAGCAGCAGCGGTGGGGAGAGCGCGATCTGGCGCAGCACCGCGCCGCGGTTGACGTGCACGAGCATCAGGTCGCCCGCGGGCTCCGGGCCGCTGCCGTCGCGCGGCACCGGCGACGGCCGTGGCCGGGGACTCGGCCGGAGACCGCCCGGCACGTCGTCCGGGACGGCCACCGGCACCGCGATGGCGTCCGACGGCCTGCGCAGACCGGCCCGCTTGGGCCTGCCCAGCGCGCCCGCCGGGAGCCCGTCGGGGCCTAGCGGGATCCGGGGCGCCTGGCCTGCTTCCGGTGGGGTCCACACGACACCGGGGTCGGGCAGCCTGCCGAGCGCGGCGTCGGCGGCGACCCGCCTGCGGACCATCGTGGACAGCACGCCGCGCACGGCGTTGCGGAATCTGGTCAGCCTGCTGGTGAACAGCCCGCGGACGCTGCCGCGGCCCGCGGTGGCCGACCGCGCCGCGCGGGCCGCACGCAGCCGCGCGCCGCCGCCGAGGAGGTAGCCCACGGCGCGCAGTTCGGCCTGGCTCTCGGCGAGCCTGCGCTGCATCGCGAATCCGAGCGCGCGCAACAGGCACAGCGTGGCCAGCCTCGGCACGCCGATCAGGAACGACAGGGTCGAGCAGTTCACCAGGAAGGTACGCAGCCCGTGGGCGCGGTCGATCGCGCGCGGCGACGGGCCCACGACCGAGCGCGCGTCGACTCCGCGCAGGTCGCGGGCCGCGGCGCGGACATGCCGGATCCGGGCGGCCGGGACACAGAGGACGACTTGCCCCGCCCGGTTGACCCGCCAGCCGAAGTCGATGTCCTCGCGCATCATGGGGATGGCGCGGTCGAAACCGCCGAGCCGCTCCCAGACTTCGCGGCGGATCAGCATTCCGGCCGACGACACGGCGAGCACCTCGGTGCTCTGCTCGAACCGCCGACCGTCGTCGGCCGTCCGGCCCAGCGCGTTCCAGTCCACTTCGGACGGACCGATGCCGGTCTGCCGGTGGCCGGACGCATCCGTCGACAGGCCTGCCTCGATCACCAGACGCGGGTCCTGCCACTCGACGGCGAGCGGGCCGAGCACCCCCGCCGACGGCGACATCTCGGCGGCCAGCAGCAGCGTGGCGAGGCACTCCGGGTCGGGCGCGGAATCGTCGTGCAGCAACCAGATCCAGCCACCTGGGTCGCCCCAGCGCTGCACGGCGTGGTCGACCGCGGCGTGCACGGCGTCGCTGAAGCCGGTGTCGCGGTCAAGGGTGATGACGCCGTCGAGGATGCGATCCGCGCCTTGGGCCGCCGCGGCGAGCACGGTCGCCGTCTCGTCGCTGGAGCCGGTGTCGACCGCGATGATGTGCCGCGGTCTCGGCGTGGAATGGCGCAGCGCGGAAAGCGCCAGCCGCAGCCATTGCGCGCCGTCGTGACACACGAGCACGGCCAACACGGGTGCGGTGCGCAACACGGGGGCACCACGACTCAGCACCTGCCGCGACCGAGGAGGCACGACTGTGGACACCTCCCGTGGCATCGCGTGCGGACGAGCCGGTGGTCATGACGTTCGGCCACCGGTCACACACCGTACGATGCCACCGCGCGAAACCCGCGCAACCCAGCACAAATCGTTGCGCGTCCGGGTCAGGCACGCGGGGCGTGGATACCCGGGCGTCGAGACGCCCGGGTATCTACATCGCCTTTTTCAGACGCCTTCGCTCCCGTTCGGACAGACCGCCCCAGATGCCGAAGCGCTCATCATGTGCAAGGGCGTATTCGAGGCACTCGGATCGAACCTCACAGCCCAGGCAAATGCGCTTCGCCTCACGAGTCGATCCGCCCTTTTCGGGGAAGAACGCCTCCGGGTCGGTTTGCGCGCACAAGGCGCGCTCCTGCCACTCTTGTTCATCGGCCTCGTCGAAGAATCCGGCGAACACGTCCAGTTCCTCGGTCGGACGCTCGCCCCACTCCACGACGCGACCCCCGTCACTCAATCCCTGCATATCGCCCGCCTCCTCGCCTTCCGCACTCCCCGGCTGGCGGATGCCGTTACGCCGTCCCCCGGCGAATGACATCGATGTGATTACACCCGTGTCATGGCGGCGGGTCAAGCGGTGCCCCCAGGTGGGTGATGGGTTATGAGCAGCCTGTACCCGTTCGGGTACCGGCTGAAACTGTGCGCGTTCGCGGGGTGGCCAACACGCAACCGACGAACATTGCCACACTGGGTGTGTGCAGAGATCAGCGGTTCGCCCCTCGCCCATCTTCCTCGGCCTGATCGGTGTCACCATCGGTGGCGCTTTGCTCACCCTGGTGGAGAACCAGGCCGCCATCAACGCAGGCATCGTGCTGCTGGTCCTGGGCGGCTGGGTGGTCTCGCTGTGCCTGCACGAGTTCGGCCACGCGCTCGTCGCGTTCCGCGGCGGCGACCGCGAGGTCTATTTCAAGGGTTATCTCACACTCGATCCGCGCCGGTACACCGATCCGGTCCTGAGCCTGCTCATGCCGGTGCTGTTCCTGGCGATCGGCGGCATCCCGCTGCCCGGCGGCGCGGTCTGGATCAACCACCACGCGTTGCGCTCCAAGGCAGTGGAATCCACTGTCTCGCTGGCCGGACCGGCCGCGAACCTGATCGCCGGGATCCTGCTCGCGCTCTCCGTCGAGATCTTCGAACCCGCGCCGATGATGGCCGCGGGACTGTCGTTCCTGGCGCTGCTGCAGTTCGCGGCGTTCGTGCTGAACATGCTTCCGGTGCCCGGCCTGGACGGTTGGGGCGCGATCGAGCCGTTCCTGTCCTATGAGGCGCGCAGGTTCGGCGCGAAGGCCCGGCCGTGGGCGCCGCTGTTCCTGTTCGCCGCGCTGATCGGCATCCCGGGCGTCAGCCAGGCGTTCTGGGACGTGGTCAGCTCGCTGTACGCGGGTGTCGGCGGCAACGAACTTCTGGCCTATTACGGCCAGGACGCTTTCTTCTTCTGGCGCTGAACACTCCCGACCCCATCGGGGTCACCCGACCGTGCGAGGATCACTGACCGTGAAGGTTGCCGTAGTCGTCGGCGGAGTCGGCGGAGCCCGATTCCTGCTTGGCGTGAAGAAACTGCTCGGACTCGACCCGGTTGGGCCCGCCCCCGAGGGCTCCCCGCACGAGATCACCGCGGTGGTGAACACCGCGGACGACATCTGGCTGCACGGCCTGCGCGTCTGCCCGGACCTCGACACGTGCATGTACACCCTCGGCGGCGGCATCGACACCGAGCGCGGCTGGGGCCGGGTGGACGAGACCTGGGCGGTGAAGGCGGAACTCGCCGCCTACGGCGCCGACCCCGACTGGTTCGGCCTGGGCGACAAGGACATCGCCACCCACCTGGTGCGCACCCGGATGATGCGCGCGGGCTATGAGCTTTCCGACATCACCACGGCGCTGTGCGACCGCTGGAAGCCGGGAGTGCGGCTGCTGCCGATGACCGACGACCGGGTCGAGACCCATGTCGTCATCGACGAGCCGGGCACGGGCGAGCGCAAGGCGGTCCACTTCCAGGAGTGGTGGGTGCGCTACCACGCGGAGCCGAAGGCCCGGTCGATCGTGGCGGTCGGCGCCGACGAGGCCGCGCCCGGTCCGGGGGTGGTCGAGGCGATCAGCGAGGCCGACATCGTGCTTCTCGCGCCGTCGAACCCGGTGGTGAGCATCGGCAGCGTGCTGTCGGTGCCGGGGCTGCGCACGGCGCTGCGCAAGACCGAGGCCCCTGTGGTGGGGATCTCCCCGATCATCAACGACGCCCCGGTGCGCGGGATGGCCGACGCGTGCCTGAGCACGATCGGCCTCGACGTGTCGGCGGAGGCCGTCGGCAGGCACTACGGCTCGCGCGGGTGCTCCGACAACGGCATCCTCGACGGGTGGCTCGTGCACTCGGGCGACACCGCCGACGTGCCGGGCGTGCTGGTCCGCGCCGTGCCGCTGCTGATGTCCGATGTGGACGCCACGGCCGCGATGGCGCGCGCGGCGTTCGACCTCGGCGGAATCAGCACTGGAGAGTAGAGATGGACGGCATCGAACACGGCGCGCGCGGGTCGGTCGAGATCCTGCCGGTCCGGGGGCTGCCCGAGTTCCGGCCCGGCGACGACCTGACCGGGGCGATCGTCGCGGCGGCGCCGTGGCTGCGCTCGGGTGACATCGTGGTGGTCACCAGCAAGATCGTGTCCAAAGTAGAGGGTCAGCTGGTGTCGGTCCCGTCCGACCCGGAGGCCCGCGACGCGGTCCGGCGCAAGCTGGTGCTCGACGAGGCCGTGACCGTGGTCGCGCAGAAGTTCCGGTCGCTGATCACGCAGAACCGGCTGGGCATCGTGCAGGCGGCGTCGGGGATCGATTCGTCCAATGTGGCGGGCGACGAGCTGGCCCTGCTGCCCGCCGACCCGGACGCCTCGGCCCGCGCCCTGCGCGGCGGGCTCCGGGAGCGCCTCGGTGTCGAGGTGGCTGTGGTGATCACGGACACGATGGGCCGGGCGTGGCGGATCGGGCAGACCGACGCGGCGATCGGGTCGTCCGGGCTGCGTGTCCTGCACTCCTACGCGGGTCAGATCGACTCGCAGGGCAATGAGCTCTCGGTCACCCGGGTCGCGGTCGCCGACGAGGTCGCCGCGGCGGCCGACCTGGTGAAGGGCAAGCTCGGCGGCGTGCCGGTGGCGGTCGTGCGCGGCATGGAGATCGGCGACGAGACGTCCACCGCGCGGGACCTCCTGCGTCCGGTGGAAGAGGACCTGTTCCGACTGGGCACCGAGGAGTCCATCGCCCAGGGCAGGCGGGAAGCGGTGCTGCTGCGCCGTTCGCTGCGCGAGTTCTCCGGCGAACCGGTCGACCCGGAGGCGCTGCGCCGCGCGGTGGCCGCCGGGCTGACCGCGCCCGCGCCGCACCACACCAAGCCGGTGCGCTTCGTCCGGCTCGCCGAGCACCGCGACGCCCTGCTGGAGGCGATGCGCGAGGCGTGGAAGGCCGACCTGCGCGCCGACGGCAAGTCCGAGGAGTGGATCGAGCGCCGGGTCACCCGCGGCGAACTGCTCTTCGAGGCGACGGAGATCCTGCTGCCGTTCCTCGTGCGCGAGGGCGCCCACACCTACCCGGACCCGCGTCGGGCCGAGGCCGAGCGGACGATGTTCACAGTCGCGGGCGGCGCGGCCGTCCAGGGTGTGCTGGTCGCGCTGGCGGCGGAGGGCCTGGGCTCCTGCTGGGTGTCGTCCACCATCTTCTGCGCGGACGTCGTGCGTGAGGTGCTCGGCCTGCCCGCCGACTGGGAGCCCTTGGGCGCGGTCGCGGTGGGCCATCCGTTGACCGAGCTGACGCCGCGCGAGGTCCCGACCGACGAGGGCTGGGTCGAGAAGTGACCCTGCACGCGGACGCGGTCCGCACCATGACGGTGTGGAAACCGGCCGACCGCGGCCAGGAATCACTGCGCCAGGCGTACTTGGGTTTCCTGGCGGCCCGGCCGGACGCGTGTCAGCGCTCGTGCGAACCCGGCCACCTCACCGCGTCGGCGCTGCTGTTGGACCACACCGGCTCCAACGTCCTGCTGACGCTGCATCCCCGCGTGGGCCGGTGGCTGCAACTGGGCGGCCACTGCGAGCCGGGCGACGTGACCCTGGCGGGCGCGGCGCTGCGGGAAGCGACTGAGGAGTCCGGCATCGAGGGGCTGGAGATCGACCCGGTGCCGCTGCATGTGGACGTCCACCCGATCACCTGCTCACTGGGATTGCCGACCCGCCACTTCGACGTCCGCTTCGTCGTGCGGGCGCCCGTGGGGGCGGAAGCGGTGTGCAGTTCGGAGTCCCTGGACTTGCGCTGGTGGCCGATCGACGCACTGCCCGACGACCCGGATGGCAACGCCGGGATCGGGGAGATGCTGGCGGCGGTGCCGTCGTGATCACCATCGACCCGAACTCGGCGGTGCCGCCGTTCGAGCAGGTGCGGGGCGGGCTGGCGCAGCAGATCAACGACCACACGCTGGCGGTGGGGACGAAGCTGCCGACAGTGCGTCAGCTGGCCACGGATCTGGGGTTGGCGGCGAACACGGTGGCTCGCGCGTACCGGGAGCTTGAGGAAGCGGGCCTGGTCGAAACCCGCGGCCGCGCGGGCACTTTCGTCGGCGCTGCGGGTGATCGAACGCTGGAACGCGCCCGCAAAGCCGCCGACACCTACGCGGAAGCCATGCACAAACTCGGTTTGGACCACGACACCGCGCTCTCGATCGCCGAAGCCGCCCTGACCGCGCGTGGTTGAGGACCTGCCCCGAACTCCTCCTATTTCTCTCCCGCCATGCGGAAGGCGCCCTCCTGAAGGCGCACGAGCAGCCGCTCGGTCCATTGGACGCGCTCTTCGGCGGTGTGCAGCCACAACCCGATGACCTCGCCGACCGGGCCCCAGGTGTCCAGGTCGGCGTCAGGCGGGAGCTGCCCGGTGATGCTCGCCTGCCACTGCCGCATCGCCTGGACGCGTTGCCGCAGCAGGTCCATCGCCTCGGCGCGGGGTAGGTCGTCGATCAGGCCGACCGCGGCGGCGAGCAGGTCCAGCCGGGGATCATGGCTGGTAAGTGCCTTGCGGAGCAGGGTGAAATAGGCCTGCTCCCCCTTCACGGTGATCTCGTACTCCATCCGCGGCGGTCCGCCCGCTTCGCTGGGGACGGTCTCGTGGACGACAAACAGATCTTGTCCCGCCATGGCTTTGAGGGCGTGGTAGACCGAGCCCGAGGTGGCCGTGGCCCACTCGTGCGCGCCCCACGACTCGAGATCGGCCCGGACCTGGTAGCCGTGGGCGCGGCCGCGCCGCCGGACCGCGCCCAGCACCAGCAGTCGAACTGTCGACACGCGCTCAGCCCGGCGTGTTCGTGCTGAGCCACCACAGCGTCCCGAACGGGTCGATGACGCCGCCCATCCGGTTGCCGTCGCCCTGATCCATGACTTCCATGGCAGGCGTGGCTCCCGCGTCGACCGCCCGCGCGAAGGCTGCTTCGGGGTCCGCCATGGCGGCCCACAACTGGACGTGCACCGGTTCCGCCGGCGAACTCTGGCAGCGCATGCCCCCTTCGCCGGAGTCGGCGAAGAACACCACCCCGGTCCCGATCCGCGCCTGCGCGTGCATCATCCGCTCGGGATCTTCGGGCAGCGGGATCACGTTGGACACCTCGGCCTCGAACGCGCGCTCGAGGAATTCCTTATAGGCCTTCGCATTGTCGACCATCACGTACGGCGTAACTGACACGACGATCTCCCCACTGACCAAATTTGGCTACTGAACCAAGGTAGCACCACGGCAGGCATGTAGCCAAATTTGGCCAGTGAGGGGTGATCAGAAGCGGCGGTAGTCGCGCGGGGAAAACCGTGGTGCGAAACGGGGTTTGCCCAGGCCGGCGGCGAGCACGTACAAAGCCGCCCGGTGGCGCTGGGGTTCGTAGACCGCCAGCTCCTCAAGCATCTGATCATCGGTGATCCGCCGCCCCAGCAAGGCGTGCCCGATCAGGTTCGACAGGTGGTAGTCCCCGACGCTCAGTGCGTCTGGGTCGCCCCAAGCGCGTTGGGCTACCTCGGCCGCCGTCCAGACGCCGATCCCCGGCACCTTGCACAACAACTCCCGGCCCGCGGCGCCGCCCAACTCAACCGCGCGTTCCAAGCGGCCTGCCACCTGGGCGGCGGCGAGGACCGTTCGGCGGCGGGCGCCATCCAGGCCGGCCTTGTGCCACTCCCAGTCCTCGATCCCCATGACCGCCTGGGGCGTTGGCGGGGCGAACAAACCTGACGGCGCGGGTGTCCCGAAGCGTCGGGCCAGGTCGCGCCAGGTGCGGTGGGCCTCGGTGCCGGTGACCTTCTGCTCGATGATCGCCGCGAGCAGGACGTCCCACACGCGGCCGGTGGCGCCGAGCCGCATGCCCGGTCGCCTGCGCCGGACCTCCGCCACCAGGGGGTGGTGCGCGACGAAGTCCGAGTCGTCGTCCGAAGCTCCCAGCAGGGCGGGGAGGCCGTCGAGCAGCAGGTCGGCGCCTGGGCCCCAGGCCGACGCGTGGACCTCGCCCGCGATGCGCAGCCGCAGGGTGCCGACCCCCTCGGGGGTGTTCGCGGCGAGCCACAGGCCGTCGGCGTCCTCGCGGAAAGCCGGGTCGTGCGGGCCCCGCCGCAGTGGCCGTAAAGCGCCCGCGACGTCGTGCGGACCGTCGGGCACCCAGTGCCTGGTCCGCTCGGTTCCGGTCGGGATCGCGGTCATCACGACGACCGTACCGGCCGGTTGGCTAGAGTTGGCCCACCACTCACGCCGGGGACAAGGACACAGCTCACGTGACGCCACCCGAACTGCACATCGTCGTGCCCGCCGGTGGAAGCGGCACCCGCCTGTGGCCGCTCTCCCGCGCGGGGAACCCGAAGTTCCTGCACGCGCTGACCGGCACCGACCGGTCGCTGCTGCAGGCGACCTTCGACCGGCTGGCCCCGCTGTCCTCACCGGAGCATCTGCTGGTGGTCACCGGCACCGCGCACGCCGCCGGGGTGGCCCGCCAACTGCCGGACCTGCCGGAACGCAACATCCTGGTCGAGCCGCTCGCCCGCGACTCGTGCGCGGCGATCGCGCTGGCCGCCGCCGTGATCGAGAAGCGGTCCCCCGGCGCGGTGATGGCGTCGTTCGCCGCCGACCACCTGATCACCGACGGCGATGAGTTCGCCCACACCGTGGGCCGGGCCGTCGACGGCGCCCGCGACGGGCTGCTGATGACCATCGGCATCACCCCGACCCGCCCGGAGACCGGCTACGGCTACCTGCGGTGCAGCGAGCCCGCGCAGCGCTCGGTCATCCAGAAGGTGTTGGAATTCAAGGAAAAGCCCGCCAAGGACGTGGCGACCCGCTACGTCGACTCGGGCAGCTACCTGTGGAACGCGAGCATGTTCGTCTGGCGCACCGACGTGTTCCTGGCCGAACTCGCCGCGCGCCGCCCGGATGTGGCCAAGCCCATCCTCGCCATCGCCGCCGCCTGGGACACCCCGGAGCAGGAGGCGGTCGTCGCGGAGCTGTGGCCGACCGTGCCCAAGGTCGCCGTCGAGTACGCGGTGATGGAACCGGCCGCCGCCGACGGCCTGGTCGCCACCGTCCCCGGCGACTTCGGCTGGAGCGACATCGGCGACTTCGAGACCCTCGGTGACCTGCTCGGCACCGACGTCGGCGACGGCGGCAGGCTGTTCGTCACCGCGGGCGGCAAGGCGAACGTCGTGGTGGTCGACGGCGACGGTGTCATCGTGGTCCCGTCGCACCGGCTGGTCGCGACGCTCGGGGTCAACGACCTCATCATCGTCGACACCGACGACGCGGTGCTGGTCTGCAGGCGCGACCGGGCACAGGACATCAAGCGGCTGACCGAGATCCTGCGCGACCGGGGCGATCTCGACTACATCTGATGCCGTGGAACGATGACGCGGCGCGACTGGCGGGATACTCTGACCAGAGCACATCGAGCGACGCAGGAGAGGCCACCGTATGGACCCCCGTGAGCGCGCCGACGCCATCCTGGCCCGTGCTCGCGCACGCGGCTCCTACGTCGTCACCCCCGAGAGCGCCATCTCGCCGATGGACGCCTCCGCCACCCTGCAGATCCCCCGGGCTGTGGTGAACGCGCTCGATGAGGACCCGGACGTGACCATGGTCTTCCCGGTCACCCGGGCGCGCGAGGAACTTCCCGCGATCGCCCAGGAAGCCGCCACCACGTCGGTGGCGTCGCCGGGCAGGCCCACGGAGCGGCTGCCCGTGCAGCAGCCCAGGCCCCAGCAGGCGCCGCAGCAGCCGCAGGCACCGGAGCAAGTGGACGGTTTGGTGCCGACCATGAAGCCGCGCCCGCACCCGGACCGGCCCACGCTGGGCCAGCGGCTCGACGGCTAGAGCGCCCACCACCACCCAACACGTGGGCAGAACCCACCGAACACATGGCGCAGAGCCCACCCCACACAAGGCTCACGACACAAGGCGCACAACCCACCCGGCCAGACGCCGCCCGCGCGCGGTCGACCGCGATGCCGTCGGGGAACCCGTCTTCCGCGAGGCTCGCGATCTGCGAGCGGCCCTCGATGCTGCACCGCAAGTGCACAACTCACCCACCGCAAGGCGCACAACCCACCCCACGCAAGGCCCACAACCCACCCCAACACAAGGCGCAGAGCCCACCCAACGCAAGGGGCCCAACAGAACGGCCTGTTTGGGTGGTTCGCCTTGATTCGGGGGAAATGGGCCTAAACTCGCGGTGCGGGTGAGGTTCCTTCGCCTCGCCTTTTAACCCGCACAGGCCCATTTCGAGGGGTCCCCGAATCAAGGCGAACCACCCAAACAGGCACCACCCAACGCCAGCCCGCCACCACCCCAGCCATGCCAAGGCACCAGCCAACGCGGCCACAGCCATGCCAAAGCGCCAGCCGACGCGGCCACAGCCGCGAGCAGCGCCTAGCGGGTTTCCAGCTTCAGACGCAGAGCCAACCCAGCCTTGATCACAGCCCTAACCGGCGCCCACAGCGCCCCCTGATGCCGATCAGCAATAAACCGATAAGCACTCTCATGGTGCGCGGCCAACATCTTCGAAGACGCCTTCGCCGTAGACACCCCCTGAACATGCATCACCTTCGCCGAAGGCACATACACGTTCTGCCACCCCGCCCGGCCAAGCCGCTCGCCGAGGTCCACGTCCTCGAAGTACATGAAGTACCGGGAATCGAACCCGTCCACCGAGTCGAACGCCTCCCGCCGGATCAGGAAGCAGGAGCCCGAAAGCCAGCCCGCGACCCGTTCCCGCACATCGGAAGCGGACTGCTTGTACGCGCGAGTCCACGGGTTGCCGGGCCACACCTTCCCCAGCACCCCATGCCCGATCCCCTTGCCCAGCGACGGAACCTCGCGGGCCGACGGATAGACCGCGCCCGACGGTTCGGTGATCAGCGGCCCGAAAGCGCCGCCGCGCGGCCACCGGTCCGCCGCGGCGATCAGCTCGTCGAGGGACCCCGGCTCCCATTCCACATCCGGGTTCGAGATCACCACCCAGCCGTAGCTGGAGTCGAGCGCCGCAACACCGCGGTTCGCGCCGCCGCCGTAGCCCAGGTTGCCGCCGGTGCGCACCAGTTCGACGTTCGCGCGGGCCTCCGCGGCGGCCTCAGGGGCGCCGTCCGTCGAGCCGTTGTCGGCCAGGATCACGTGGACCGGCCGGGTGGTGGCCTTCTCGAGCGTGTCGAGGAACCGGTCCATGGTCTCGCCGGGCGAGTAGGTCACGGTCACGACGGCGATCTCGGCACCGTAGGTTTCGGTCACGACCAGACATTCTCCACGCCAACCCGGCCGCGACTCATCGACCCCTGCGGTGGAGGTGGTGGGCCCGCCCGTAGACCTCGCGGTGTCGTTCGGCGCTCAGGCCCCAGGAGAACTCCTTCGCCCGGCGCTGCGCCGCCGCCGACAGCGCGGCGCGGCGGCCCGGGTCGTCGAGGAGGTCGCTGATGGTGGCGGCGATGTCGCCCGCGCCGACACCGCAGTAGGCGACCGCGTCGCCGCCGACCTCGGGCAGCGACAGCCGCCGGGTCGTCAGGACGCACGCGCCCGCGGCCATGGCCTCCAGCACCGGCAGCCCGAAACCCTCGCCCAGACTCGGATACGCGACCAGCGCGGCGCCGCCGAGGAAGCCGGACAGGTGCTCGAACGGCAGGTAGCCCGCCCGGATGACCCGCAGCCGGTGCGGCGCGGCGTCGAGGGCGCGTTCGATCTGGTGGTCCCAGCCGGGCTGCCCTGCCAGCACCAGAGCGGGTGGGTCGGCCCGGCCCGCGCAGGCGGCGGCGAAGCCACGGATGAGGGCCGGGACGTTCTTGCGGGGTTCGAGCGCGCCGAGGAACGCCACGTAGGTCTGATCGCCCAGGCCGATGGCGGCGCGAGCGGCTTTGACCTCGGCCGGTGACGGCGGATGGAAGCGGTCGGTGTCCACGCCGTGCTGGATGACGTCGAGCGAGCGCGGGTCGGCGCGCACGACCCTGGTCAGCTCGGCCGCGGTGGCCTCGCTCGGCACGACACAGCGCGACGCCCGCACGAGGGCGGTCTTGGTCCAGGCGCGGAAGAAGCGGGCCTTGATCGAGTGGTGCAGGCCCGCGTCGGTGAAGAACGTCGCGTCGTGCAGCGTCACCACCGACGCCACCGGGTTGGCCAGCGGAATCGTGTAGTGCGGCGAGTGCAGGACGTCGACGCCGAGTCTTCGCACCAGCCGGGGCAGCGTGGTCTGCTCCCAGGCCAGCCGGGCCGTGCGGGTGGTGACCGACTCGGAGGTCGGCACGATGCGCGCGCTGGGCGCCAGCTCGCCGTACAGCCTGCTGTCGCGCGGCTGGCAGACGACACTGAGGGCGGCGCCATCGGAGGCCAGGGCCGCGACCAGCGAGTCGACGTAGCGTCCCACCCCACCGCGGTCCGCGGGCACCGCGGTCGCGTCGATAAGCACGGTGGGGTCGGACACGGCGATCAGCGTACGACGTGCGATTGCCGCAGATTTACCGAATGGATTAACTCGCGCCACCGAGCAGACTCCGGTGCAGCCGCCACAGCGACTCGGCCGCCCTCTTCCAGGTGAATTCCGCCGCCCGCGCGCGGCCCCGCTCCACCATCGTGGCGGCCAGATCCGGGGAGTCCAGCACCGTTCGCAAGGCGTCGGCGAGCGCGGCCGGGTCGTCGCGTTTCACCTGCGTTCCCGCACCGCCCGCGACTTCGACGAGGGCGGGCGCGTCGGAGTGCACGACGGGCACGCCCGCCGCCATGGCCTCCAGCACGGGGAGCCCGAATCCCTCGGCCCGGCTGGGCGCGGCGAGCACCGTCGCGCCGTGCAGGGTGGCGGCGAGTTCCTCGTCACTGAGCCTGCCGAGCACCCGAAGACGCTCGGGGGGCAACCCGTGCCGCGCGGCGAGGGCGGCAAGGTTGACCTCGCCCCAGCCCGCAGGACCGGCCACGACCAGCGGCACCCCCGGCACCGCCGCCATCGCCTCGACGAGCACGTCGAGCCCCTTGCGCGGCTCGACGGTCCCCACGGCGAGGACGTACGTGCTGGGAAGACCGAGTTCCACCGCAGGCGGGTCGCTGAGCACCGAGGACACCCCGTGGCCGACGACGTGGACCGGCGCGGGTCCCGGGGCGTGCAGGGCGAGGTCGTCGGCGACAGCCTGGGTGGGCACCACGATCGCGTCGGCGGAGCTGGCGGCGCGCCGGATGACCTTGCGGTGCCAGGCCGCGCCCCGGCTGGTCAGCGTCTCCGGATGGGTGAACGGCACGGTGTCGTGCACGGTGACGACGAGCCGCCTGCCGCGCCGGGCGGGCGGGGCGAGCGGGGTCGGCGCGTGCACGATGTCGCCGCCGGGCCACAGCGGCAGCCCGTGCTCCCAGGCGAGGGTCAGCGCGCGCCGGGGCAGCGCGAGGGCGCTCGGCCCGGCGACGCCGTCGACCATGGCCGGGGCGAGGTCGCCGTGGCGGGCGGTGACGCCGCGGACGGTCCAGCCCGCCGGCGCTGTCCGGGCCAGCGCGGCGGCCAGCTCCCGGGTGTAGCGGCCGGTGCCGCCCGGGACCGGCGCCAGCAGTTGCTCGGTGAGGACGACCAGCTCAGGCACGCGGCCAGAATCGCACGGCCCGCCGCGACCGGTAGCGTCGCGGCCGTGAACGCCCGCACGACGGTCGTCGTGGTCACCTGGCGTGGCCGCGCCCACCTCACCGCCTGCCTCGACGCCCTGGCCGCGCAGACCCGGCCGCACCGGACGCTGGTGGTCGACAACGCCTCCGACGACGGCACCGCCGACGTGCTCGCCCGGCACCCGAGCAAGCCGGAGATCCGCAGGCTGCCGGTCAACGTGGGCTATGCGGGCGCGCTGGCGGCCGTCGAGCCGGAGACCGAGTTCGTGGCGTGGCTCAACGACGACGCCGCCCCCCGCCCCGACTGGCTGGCCCGCATGGAGGACGCCCTCGACGCCGACCAGGGCGTCGCCGCCGCGAGCGCCCGCCTGCTCAGCCCCACCGGCGAGGTCCAGTCGGTCGGCGTCCGGCTGACCGCGGACGGGCACGGCGCCGACGCCGTCACCGGCCCGGTCTTCGGCTTCTGCGGCGGCGCCGCCCTGCTGCGCACGGCCGCGCTGACCGCCGTGGGCGGGGTTCCCGGCGACTTCTTCTGCTACTACGAGGACACCGACACCTCGTGGCGGCTGCGGCTGGCGGGCTGGTCGATCGTGCCGGTCGAGGCCGACGTCACCCATCTGCATGGCGCGAGCACCGCGCCCGGGTCGGCCCAGTTCCACCTGTGGAACGAGCGCAACCGTTTGCTCACCCTGCTGCGCTGCGCCCCGCTGGGCGTCGCGCTCACCCAGCTGGCCCGGTTCGCCCTGCTCACCGCGGTGCTCCCGACCAGGCGAAACGTGGGGCCGGAGCACAACTTCCGGGTGGGTCTGCGGCTGCGCGTGCTGGCCCAGGTGGCGGCCCGGCTGCCGCGCACGGTCATCGCCCGCTACAAGATCGACACCGACCGCGCCACCCGATCGCGGGTCTGGCGACACCAGTTCGCCAGTCGGGCGACATGAAGGCACCCCGATAAGGCACCCTGTCCCCAGGAGCAACCAGGGAGGAGGCAGCGTGGCGGAGGGGGCCTTGCCCATACTGTCGGTCGTACTCGTCAATTACCGAGGAGTCGACGACACCCTGACCTGCCTGCGGTCGCTGAAGTCGGACCTCGACTACCCGGCCGACCGCCTGCAGATCATCTGCGTGGACAACGCCTCGAGGGACGGCAGCGCCGAGAAGATCCGGGCGGTCGACGGCGTCGAGCTGGTCGAGGCACCGGACAACCTCGGCTTCGCGGGCGGCTGCAACCTCGGCGTGAAACACGCCAAGGGCTCCGTCCTGGCCTTCCTGAACAACGACGCCCGGCCCGATCCGCAGTGGGCCCGCGCGGCCGTGCGGGTGCTCACCGAGCAGCCCGACGTCGCCGCCGTGGCCAGCAAGGTCCTCGACTGGGACGGCGCGAACATCGACTTCGTCGACGCGGGCCTCACCTGGTTCGGCATGGGCTACAAGCGCCACGCGGGCACCCCGGACGACGGCAGCCACGACGACCCGCGTGACGTCCTGTTCGCCACCGGCTCGGCGATGTTCGTCCGCGCGGGCGTATACCGCGAGCTCGGCGGGTTCGACGAGAGCTTCTTCATGTTCTACGAGGACGTCGACCTCGGCTGGCGGCTGAACCTGCGCGGCTGGCGGGTGCGCTACGAGCCCGCGTCGCTGGCCTACCACCGCCACCACGCCTCGATGTCCGAAGTGGATACCAAGGACCAGTCCCGCGAGCTGTACCTGCTGGAGCGCAACGCGTTGGCGGCGCTCTACAAGAACCTCTCCGACGCCACGCTGGCCAAGGCGCTGCCCGGCGCGCTCGCGCTGTCGGTGCGCCGGGCGACCGCGCGCGGCGAGATCGACCCGACCCAGCTGGAGATCACCCGTCGCGGTGAGGGTGACGGCTCGCCGACAGTCCCGATCGCCCGCACAGCGCTCGCGGGGATGCTCGCCATCGACCAGTTCGTCGAGATGCTGCCCGCGCTGGCCGCGTCCCGCGCGGTCGAGCAGGCGGCCCGAGTGCGTTCGGACGCGGACCTGGTTCCGTTGATGCGCAAGGCGATGGAGCCCGCCTACCCGCTGCCGCGCTACCTCGCCGCGCATGAGGCGATCGTCGAGGCGTTCGGGCTGGAGCAGGCGTTCGGCGCGCGCAGGCGAATCCTGGTGATCACCGGCGACGCCGTGTCGGAACGGATGGCCGGTCCGGCGATCCGCGCGTGGAACATGGCCGACGTGCTGTCGGCCGAGCACGAGGTCCGGCTGGTCACGGTCAACCCGGTGTGCGCCCCGCCGCCCGCGTCATTCCCGGTGGTGCAGTCGAAGCGACGCGACCTGGAGTCGCACGTGGCCTGGGCGGACGTGGTGATCCTGCAGGGCCACGCGCTGGAACTGGTGCCCTCGCTGAAGAAGGCCGACTCCAGCAAGATCGTCATCTGCGATGTCTACGACCCGATGCACCTGGAACTGTTGGAACAGGGCAAAGACGAGATCGCCGAGCAGCGCGAACTCGACCTCGTCGGCGTCACGAAGGTGATGAACAACCAGCTCGACCGCGGCGACTTCTTCATCTGCGCCTCCGAGCGGCAGCGACACTTCTGGCTGGGCCACCTGCTCTCACTGGGCAGGCTCACCCCCGCGCTCTACGACAACGACCCGACGCTGCGCTCGCTGCTCGACGTCGTCCCGTTCGGACTGTCCGGCAAACCGCCGCAGCAGAGCCGCGCGCCGATGAAGGGCGCGATCCCGGGGATCGCCGACAGCGACAAGGTCGTGCTGTGGGCGGGCGGGGTCTACAGCTGGTTCGACCCGCTGACCCTGGTCAGCGCCATCGGCGTGCTCGCCCGGCGGCGCCCGGAGGTGCGGCTGATGTTCCTGGGCATGAAGCACCCCAATCCCGAGGTGCCGGAGATGGACATCGGCGCCCGGGTGCGCGCGCTGTCCGGGCAGCTCGACCTGACCGGCAGGCACGTCTTCTTCAACGAGACCTGGGTGCCCTACGAGCAGCGGCAGGACTGGCTGCTCGACGCCGACTGCGGTGTCACCACGCACTTCGAGCACGTCGAGACCACGTTCGCGTTCCGCACCCGGGTGCTCGACTACCTGTGGGCGGGCCTGCCGATCGTCACCACCGACGGCGACTCGTTCGCCGACCTGGTGCGCCAGGAGAAGCTGGGCGTGGTGGTCCCCGCCGAGGACACCGACGCGCTGGCCGACGCCCTGGAGCGGGTGCTCTACGACGCCGAGTTCGCCGCCGCCTGCCAGGAGCGCATCGCCGCCGTGCGCGAGCGGTTCACCTGGGAGAACGTGCTGGCCCCGCTGACCGCGTTCTGCCGGAACCCGCGGCCGGCCACGGACCGCCTGCCCGGCTCGGAACCACTGGTGCGCAAGCCCGCATTGGGCGCGGCGGGCACGGTTCGCCGCGATTTGGCGCTGGTCCGCGAGTACCTCGACGGCGGCGGCGCGACCGAGTTGGCCCGTCGGGCCGCGGGCCGGGTCCGCCGGGTCGCCCGTCAGCGCATGGCCGGACGCGGGGGGCAGGGAGATCACAGAGATGGCTGACAGACCGATTCGGGTCCTCATCGACGGCACCCCGCTGCTCGGCTCCCGCACCGGCATCGGCCGCTACACCGCCGCGCTGGCCGAGGAACTGGCGTCCTCACCCGACGTGGACATGCGCGCGGTGGCATTCACCCTGCGCGGCTGGCGCAAGCTGCGCCACGTCCTGCCCCACGGCTCCCAGGCCCGCGGGATGCCCGTACCCGCTCGCCTGCTGCGCAAAGCGTGGCTGCGCGGCTCCTTCCCGCCGGTCGAGCTGTTCGCCGGACTCACCGATGTGGTGCACGGCACCAATTTCGTGCTGCCCGCGGCGTTCCGGGCGGCGGGTGTGCTGACCATCCACGACCTGGCATTCCTGGACTACCCCGGCGACCTGCCACCGAGCGACGCCGAACTCCCGGAGCTGGTGCGGCTCTCGGCGAAGCGGGCGCATGTCATCTGCACCCCGACGAAGGCCGTCGCCGAACGCGTCGTCGAACGCCTGGGCGTCTCGGACTCGAAGGTCCGGGTCACCCCACTGGGCGTCGACCCGCAGTGGTTCGCCGCCCGCCCGCCGAATGAGTCGCTGGTGGAGCGGGTGGGCTTGCCTTCGGAGTACCTGCTGTTCGTCGGTGCGGCCGGGCCGCGAAAGGCGTTGAGCTGGTTGCTTGACGCCCACGCGGCCACACCGTCACTGCCGCCCCTGGTGTTGGCGGGCCCTGGTCACACTGTCGGCTCGGAACGGGTCATCTCCACCGGCTACTTGTCCGAAGTGGACCTTCGCGGTGTGGTGGCCGGTGCGAGCGCGCTTGTGCTGCCGTCGCGGGATGAGGGTTTCGGGTTGCCGGTACTGGAGGCGATGGCCTGCGACGTACCGGTGGTGTGCTCCGATGTCCCGGCGCTGCGCGAGGTCTCTGGCGGCCACGCCACCCTGGTTCCCTTTGGGGACAAGGAGGCGATGGCCGTCGCCCTCACCGCCGCACTCGAGAATCCGCCCTCGCCCGCGGTCATGTCCGCCCGGCGGACCCACGCGGCCGCACACACCTGGCGGCGCTGCGCCGAGCTGACGATCGCGGCCTACCAGTCCACTTAGGACTCGGTGCGCCAGATCCGGTCGACAGCAATGCTCGCCAACCGCCAGTCTCCGTCACGGCGAGCGGTGAAGCGGTAGATCCCGCCCATCTCCAGCACGACCCGAGCGGCCGAGTCGACGAAGGTCCCCAGCAGGTTGGCCCGCACAGCGGCGCGGTCTCCGTCGAGATCGACCACCACGTTGGTGATCAAGTGCTGGATACGGTGGTACTCGCCATGGTTCCTGGTCGCCTGTTCGATCACCGCGTCCCGACCCTGCGCCACGCCACCCGGCGTCGCCGCCGTGATGCTCCCTTGCGACAATTCGTTGGTATCACCAACGTTGGTATCGCCAACGTTAGTGAGTGGTCGCGGCAGCCGTCAAGCGTTTACCGTGTGCGGCATGGACACTCGCTCGGCACCGGGCAGGCTGCGTTCGCTGACGAGCTGGCTGATCAACCAGAACGCCGTCACCGCGCGCAACCTCGTCGCCGCCCACCTGGCGGGCGCCGCGACCCGCCGCTACCACTACTCGATGCTGGCCGCGCTCGACGAGTTCGGGCCCGCGAGCCAGGCGGACCTGGGCAGGCGGTGCGGGCTGGACCGCAGCGACGTCACGGCGTGTGTCACCGACCTCGCGGAGCGGGAGTGGATCGAACGCGCGCCGGATCCGCTCGACAAGCGGCGCAACATCGTGCGGCTCACCAAAGCGGGCCTCAAGCACCTGCGCGCCCTTGACCGGGTGGTCGCGGACGCGCAGGACGAGCTACTGGAGCCGCTCTCGGCCGCCGAACGCGCGCAGCTCAACGAGCTGCTGACCCGCGTCGCCGACCATCACGCCGCTACTGCTTGAACGCCGCCGAGTCCTCCCGGAACGCCCGGGCCAGGGACTCGCGCCACGGCGGCATCGGGGTGAGCCCGGCCGCCTCCCACGACTTGGCCGACAGCACGGAGTACGCGGGCCGCTTGGCCGGTGTCGGGTATTCCGCGGTCGTGATCGGCTGGACCCGGGCCGGGTCGGCGCCCAGTTCCTCGAAGACCGCGCGGGCGAAGCCGCACCAGGTGACCGTGCCCGCACCCGTGCAGTGCAGCACCCGACCCGCGGGCGCGTTCCCGGCGGCGATCTTGTCCGCCAGCTCGACGAGCCCACGCGCCAGGTCACCGGTCCACGTGGGCGAACCCACCTGGTCATCCACAACGGACAGCGTGTCGCGCTGGCCTTCCAACCGGACCATGGTCTTCACGAAGTTGTTGCCGTGCGCGCCATACACCCACGACGTGCGGACCACCCAGGCCCGCGCGCCGGACGCGAGGACCGCGTCCTCGCCCGCCAGCTTGGTGATCCCGTACACCGACTGCGGCCGGGTCGGACTGTCCACTTCGTACGGTTCCGTGCCGTCACCGTCGAAGACGTAGTCGGTGGACACGTGAATCATCGGCACCCCGCGTGACGTGCAGGCGGCGGCGAGCACCCGGGGGCCGTCGGCGTTGACCGCGACCGCCCGCGCGTGGTCGCTTTCGGCCTTGTCGACCGCGGTGTACGCGGCCGCGTTGACCACGACCGGCTTGCGCCCTTCCGCGCGGGCCCGGTCGGCCAGTTCGGCGACCGCCCGGATGACCGCACCGGTGCTGGTGACGTCGAGCGTCGCCGAGCCGGGGGCGCTCACGAACACGGAATCGCTTGCCAGCGCGGCGATCTCGGCGCCGAGCTGCCCGGTGCCACCGGGTACGAGCAGTTCCAGAGCCACGCTCAGCCTCCGGCCTTCAGCGGTTCCCACCAGCCGCGGTTCTCCGAGTACCACCGCACGGTCGCGGCCAGGCCCTCGGCGAACGGAACCCGCGGCCGGTAGCCGAGTTCCTCGGTGATCTTGGTGATGTCGACCGAGTAGCGCCGGTCGTGGGCCTTGCGGTCGATCACCGGCTGCACGAACGAGTCGTCGGCGCCGGTCGCCTCCAGCAGCAGGGCGGTCAGTTCCCGGTTGGTCAGTTCGGTGCCGCCGCCGATGTTGTAGATCTCGCCCGCCCGGCCGCGGTCGGCGACGAGCTGGATGCCGTGGCAGTGGTCGTCGACGTGCAGCCAGTCGCGCACGTTGAGGCCGTCGCCGTAGAGCGGGATCTTCTTGCCGTCCAGCAGGTTCGTGGTGAACAGCGGGATGACCTTCTCGGGGAACTGGTACGGCCCGTAGTTGTTGGAACACCGGGTGATGCACACCGGCAGCCCGTGGGTGCGGAAGTACGAGCGGGCCAGCAGGTCCGAGGACGCCTTCGACGCCGAGTACGGCGAATTCGGCTCCAGCGGGTGGGTCTCGGGCCAGGAGCCCTCGTCGATCGACCCGTACACCTCGTCGGTGGACACGTGGATGAACCGGCCGACCTCGGCCTCCAGCGCGGCCTGCAGCAGCGTCTGGGTGCCCAGCACGTTGGTGCGGACGAACTCCGCGGACCCGGCGATCGAACGGTCGACATGGGACTCGGCGGCGAAGTGGACGACCAGGTCCACTCCGGCCATCGTCTCGGCGACCAGGTCGCCGTCGCAGATGTCGCCCTGGACGAAGCGCAGCCGGTCACTGTCGGCGACGGGGGCGAGGTTCTCCCGGTTGCCCGCGTAGGTCAGCTTGTCGAGGACCACGACCTCGGCGTCGGCCAGCGTCGGATAGGCCCCGGACAACGCTTGCCGCACGTAATGCGACCCGATGAATCCGGCACCACCCGTGACCAGCACCCGCATGTCGCTCCCCATCTCTCCGTCGCCCTATCGGTGCCGAGTCTGTCATGAGAATCGGCATGAGCGCCCACTCGTGCGGGTAATCGACGCGAGGGCCAAGAGCCATCCGGGTGGCCTCTGGGTAATCTGAGGATGGACGGGATGGTTTGGGGAGGGCAGCTCGTGACCGAGCGTGCGCAAGGGGGCGTGGAGACCGTGGACAACGCTGCGGCGCCCACGGAGTCCCACGACGCCCAAGCCCCGGGCCCCTGGTTATGGTTCGGCACGATTCTCGGCCGGACCCTCGCGCTGCTGACCTCGATGGCCGTCCTGGCCGCGATGGGGTACGGCTGGTGGACCTTCGGCGACGTCGACGACAACACCGTCACCACCGATGTGATCGCCGAGAAGGTCGGCAACCAGCCCACACCGCTCGACGGCGCCATCGACATGCTGCTGGTCGGTATGGACAGCCGCACCGACGCCTACGGCAACCCGCTGCCGAAGGAAGTCCTGCAGCTCCTCAACGGCGGCAAGGTCGACGGTGAGCGCAACACCGACACGATGATCCTGGTGCACATCCCGGTCGACGGCAGGCGCGCGATCGCGTTCTCCTTCCCGCGCGACTCCTGGGTCGACGTCGGCGAGGGGTTCGGCAAGCACAAGCTCAACTCCGCGTTCGTCTACGCCTACACCGACGCCCGCAAGACGCTGAGCGAGCAGGGTGTCACCGACCCGAAGGAAATCGAGACCAAGGCGACCGTCATCGGCCGCAAGAACCTCATCTCCACGATCGAGCGGCTGGTCGGCAACGCGGTCACCATCGACAAGTACGCCGAGGTCAACCTGGCGAGCTTCTACGAGGTCACCAAGGCCATCGGCGGCGTCGAGGTGTGCCTGAACAACGCGGTCAGCGAGCCCAAGTCGGGGGCCAACTTCGCCGCGGGCCGCCAGGTCATCTCCGGCAAGGAGGCGCTGTCGTTCGTGCGGCAGCGCTACGAGCTGCCCAACGGCGACCTCGACCGGATCGTGCGCCAACAGGTCTTCCTCGCCGCCCTGGCCGACAAGGTGCTGTCGGCGGACATGCTCACCAACCCGTCGCGGGCCCGCGACCTCATCGGCGCGGTGCAGCGTTCGGTGGTGCTGTCGAAGAACTGGAACCTGTCCCAGTTCGCCTCGCAGATGCAGGGCCTCAGCGGCGGCAACATCGAGTTCCACACGATCCCCAACGACGGCCCGGCCAAGATCGGCGGCGCGGACGTCATCAAGGTCGACCCGGCGAAGGTGCACGAGTTCGTCGAGCGGCGCACCGGCGGCCCGACCCGGCCGACCTCGGGCAGGCCGACCGCCACCACCACCCCGACCAGCACCGACCCGTTCCCGGAGAGCACGTCGGCGGCGCCGTCGTCGACCAACGGCGTCATCGTCGACGTGCGCAACGGGTCGAAGACCAAGGGCCTGGCGTCCGACGTGCTCGACGAGCTGGCCGAGCGCGGCTTCGGCCGCGGCCAGGTCGGCGACAGCCCGGAGCAGATCGGCTCGGTCATCCGCTACCCGACCGGTGAACTCGCCACGGCCAAGAGCGTCGCGGCCGTGCTGGCGGGCCCGTTCGTGTTCGAGGAGGACCGGACGCTGGGCGCGCACCACGTGCGGATCGTGCTCGGCACCAGCTACCAGGTCGGCGACTCGCTGCGGCACTCGCCGATGCTGCGGCTGCAGCCCCCGACGACGACCGGATCGTCAAGCCCGTCAAGCACCTCCTCGACCGCGCCGCCACCGAGAATCGAGGCGGGCGGCCTCAACTGCGTGAATTAGGGGTCATCACGCTACGTGTCCATCTAGGCTGTGACCAGGCGCAGGGATGGTCGATGGGGGACACAAAGTGACGGAGCGGACGCGGCGACGGCCGTGGCTGGTGCTCGGCCGGATCCTGCTGGCCCTGGTGTCGACCGCGGCGCTGGTGGCCACCGGGCTCGTGTGGTCCCGGGTCGACGCGCTGCAGGAGAGCGTCAACACAACCGACGCGATCGCGGCCGCCGCGGCCGGGCCCGACGCCCCCTCGGCCGACGACGGCGCGAACGACATCCTGGTCGTCGGCAACGACACCCGGACCGACCTCAAGGGTCGTCCGCTGTCCGCGCGGATCCTGCGCGAGTTGCGCACCGAGGCGACCGACACGATCAACACCGACACCCTGATCCTGCTGCGGCTGCCGCGCAACGGCGGCAAGAGCTTCGCCATCTCGATCCCGCGCGACACCTACGTGAAGGTCCCGGACTACCGCGAAGAGAAGATCAACGGCGCGTACGGGGTCATCAAGGCCCGGCACGCGCAGCGGATGGTCGACGGCGGCGAGGGCGACCGGGAGAAGATCGAACGCGAGTCCGACAACGCGGGCCGCACTGCGCTGGTGCAGACCGTGCAGGGCCTCACCGGCGTGCGCGTCGACCACTACGTCGAAGTGACCCTCTACGGGTTCTACCTGCTCACCGAGGCCATCGACGGTGTCGACGTCTGCCTGAACCGCTCGACGAGCGACCCGGACTCCGGCGCGAACTTTCGCAAGGGCCCGCAGACCGTGCGCGGCGGCGACGCCGTGGCGTTCGTCCGCCAGCGCAAGGGCCTGCCGCGCGGCGACCTCGACCGGATCGTGCGCCAGCAGACGTTCCTGGCCTCGGCGATGAACAAGGTGCTCAGCGGCGGCACGCTCGGCGACCCGGGCAAGCTGACCGCGCTGGAGGGCGCGGTGGCCAAGACCGTGGTCATGGACCCGGGCCTGCACTTCCTCGACCTGGTGAACCAGGCGCAGGCGCTGGCGTCGGGCGCGGTGGAGTTCGTGACGATCCCGGTGACCGGTGTGGGCGCGCGCAACGACCGCGGGCAGAGCATCATCACCGTCGACCTCGCCGCCGTGCACGCCTACATCAGCGGCCTGGCCACGGCCAACCCGCCGCCCGCCCCCGCGCAGCCGTCGACCGTCGGTGAGAACCTTGGCGGGGGTCGCCTGCTCGACTTCGGCGCACCCGCACCGCGGCGCACCGCGCTCGCGGCGCCGAACTGCATCGACTGACCGGAGACGTTCCTGTGAGCCTGACCGACCTCCTGCTGCGCCCGCTGCGCGCCGCCTCGGCGAAGCCGCTGATCACCCACTACGACGACGCCGTGGGCAGCCGGGTCGAGCTGTCGGTGGCGACGGTGACGAACTGGGCGGCGAAGACGGCGAACTGGCTGGTCGAGGAGCACGATGTCGAGCCGGGCACACCGGTGTCGGTGCGGCTGCCCGCGCACTGGCAGACCGCGGGCATCCTGCTGGGCGCGTGGTGGTGCGGCGCGCACATCACCGACGAGGACCCGGTGGTCACCTTCGTGGCGCCCGGCGAGACGGGGGCGGGTGTGGTCGCGGCGGTGTCGCTGGACCCCATGGGGCGCGACCTCGGCGGGTCGACCGACGGGGTGACCGACTTCGTCGGTGAGGCCCGGATGTTCGGCGACGACTACTTCGGGTCCACTGTGGAGGGCTCGACGCCCGCGCTGATGGGGTCCACTGTGGACGAGGTGCTGGCGACGGCGCGGCGGATCGGCGCCGAATACGGTGCCGGGGCCCGGATTCTGTGCACGCGGGAATGGGCGATGCCCGATGGCCTGCTCGCGGCGCTGGTCGCGCCGCTGGCGGTGGGCGGCTCGGTCGTCCAGGTCAGCAACGCCGACCCGGCCCGACTCGACGCCCACCGCGCAGCGGAGCGAACCACCGTCGACCTGGTCGCCTGACACACCCCTCGCATGTCAGGCGGGAACCGGCTCGTCGGCCAGCTCGCGCAGGTGACGGACCTTGCTGAACCACAGCAACGCCGGAGCCAGCAAGGTCATTCCGCAGGCCACCAGGAGAGCGGTGCGGGTGTCAGTCAGCGACGCGAGGACACCGCCCGCGATCGCGCCGAGCGGAATGGCTCCCCAGGACACGAACCGCACGGTCGCGACGACCCGGGACAGCAGCTCCGGCGGGCTGGCGACCTGCCGGTGCGTACGGGCGCCGATGCTGAAGACCACCACGCCCATGCCGAAGCCGACGTTGGCCAGGGCGAACAGCGCCATCCCCCAGACCCCGGTGCCCAGCGGCATCAGCAGGGCCAGCAGGCCGCCGCCGAATGACGCGGCCATGATCGCCCGCGCGCTGCCCAACCGGTCGACCAACAGCGGCGCCAGGGCGGCACCGAGGAGACTTCCCGCGCCGTCCGCGGCGATGAGCAGACCGACCATCGCGGGTGAGGCGAGCAGGTCGCGGATCAGGTAGACCGGGATCAGCGCCATCAGGGCGCCGTTCGCCAAGTTGATCGACGTCGCGCCGAACATGCAGGTCCGCATGACGGGGTGGCCGATGACGAACCGCCAGCCCTCGCGGATCAGCGCGGCCATCCCGGGCCTGCCCTCCTCGCGTGGCGCGTCCGCCTTGGGGAGACCACGCAGCAGGACCGCCGAGGCCAGGAAGCTGACCGTGTCGATCAGCAGCGTCGGCACCGCGCCGAGCACCTGGATGACGAGACCGGCCAGGCTGGGCCCGCCGAGGCTGGTCGCGGAGTGCGTGCCGGAGACGAGGCTGTTGCGGGCGGTCAGCTCCTCGCGGCTGACGATCGAGGGCAGGAAGGTCACGTTGCCGACGTCGAAGAGCACGTTGGCCAGGCTGATCACCAGCGCGGTCACGACCAGGTGGGTCAGGGTCAGCCGGTCCAGCCACCACGCCACGGGAACCGAGCCGATCGCCACCGCCCTGATCAGGTCCATCGCCACCTGGGTCTCCCGCAGTGGCAGACGCTGGACGATCACCCCCGCGGGCAAGCCGATCACCAGCCACGCGAGGTAGGAGGCGGCGGTGACGAGACTGACCTCGAACGCGGATGCGCCGAGCGTCGTCACCGCGGCCAGCGGCAGGGCCACGGTCGTCACCGCCGTGCCCAGGTTGCTGATCGTCATGGCCGACCAATATCGCCAGAACACCGCCACCCCCAGTCAGTGAGTTTACATTCGGAACGCACTATAGTGGTGCCAGCATCCGCGAAGCGAGGAGCATGAAACACACCGAGCTGTCCGACGCCGACTGCGCGATCGCCCAGGCGCTCAGCGTGGTGGGCGACTGGTGGACGCTCCTCGTCGTGCGCGACATCGCGGGCGGCGTCACCCGGTTCGACGCCTTGCAGCGCGAGCTCGCGGTCAGCCGCAAAACGCTGACCGAGCGGCTCAAGTCGTTGGTGGAGCACGGAGTCGTCGAGCGGCGGCAGTACTCCCAGCACCCGCCGCGGTTCGAATACCTCCTGACCGACGCGGGCCGGGGACTGCTCCCGGTGTTGATCGCGTTGCAGGACTGGGGAACCCGGCACGTCACCGGCGACGGCTCGCTCACCGCGACCACCACGCCGACCTCGGCGGAGGCTGCTCGGGTGCACGGCCTGGTGGGCCGCAAGATCCCGGCGCTGACGCTGACTTCGGACCGCGGCGAGCCGGTGGAGCCCGTCGGCGGCCGCTGGACGGTCCTCTACTGCTTTCCCGGCGCGTTCGCCCCCGGCGGCCAGGGGTATCCGCCGGGGTGGGCCGACATTCCGGGCGCTGCCGGGTGCACCGTGGAGTCGACGACGTATCGCGACCGGTTCGCCGACTTCGATCGCCTCGGCGCCGTCGTCCACGGCGTGAGCACGCAGCGACCGGACCAGCTGCGCGCGTTCGCCGAGCACGTCGACCTGCCGTTCGCGCTGCTCTCGGACGAGAACCTGGCATTGGCGGCGGGGCTGCGACTGCCGACGTTCCGGGCGGCGGGGGTCGACCGGTTCAAGCGGGCGACGCTCATCGTCGACCCGGCCCGGACCGTGCGCGCGGTCCAGTTTCCGGTGGTCGACCCCGCGGCGTCGGTCGACGAGGCCCTTGCCCAGCTAACTTACTTCGAGTAAGTTACTCGAAAGTTAACAACTTCGGGAGGCATCGGTGAGGTCGTTCGCGGGCAAGGTCGCAGTGGTCACCGGCGCGGGCTCCGGCATCGGCCGCGCCCTCGTCGTCGCCCTGGTCGCCGAGGGCGCGAAGGTCGCCGCCTCCGACATCGACGTGGCCGGGCTGGCGGAGACGGCGACCCTGGCGGGCGGCGAGGTCCGCACGTACAAGCTCGACGTCGCCGACCGGGACGCCATCTACGCCCACGCCGAGCAGGTCGCCGCCGACTTCGGCAAGGTCGACCTGGTCATCAACAACGCGGGCGTGGCGCTGCAGGGCACCGTCGCGCAGATGTCCGACGAGGACATGCGCTGGATCATGGACGTCGACTTCTGGGGCGTCGCCCACGGTTCGCGCGCGTTCCTGCCGCACCTGGTCGCCTCGCGCGGGCACCTCGTCAACATCTCCAGCGTGTTCGGGCTGATCGGCGTGCCGACGCAGAGCGCGTACAACGCGGCGAAGTTCGCGGTCCGCGGCTTCACCGAGGCGCTGCGGCAGGAGATGCAGATCGAGGGGACCAAGGTCGGGGTGTCGTGCGTGCACCCGGGCGGCATCAAGACCAACATCGCCCGCAACGGGCGAGTGTCCAATCCGGACGACGCCGCCGCTTTCGTGAAGGCGCTGGACAAGGTCGCCATGACGTCGCCGGAGAGCGCGGCGCGCACGATCCTCAACGGCGTCAAGCGCGACAAGGCCCGCATCCTGATCGGCGCGGACGCCTACGCGATCGACGCGCTGCCGCGGATCTTCGGCTCGTTCTACCAGCCGCTCGTGCGGATCGCGTCGAGCCGGATGAACTCAGGCCGCTGACACGGTGACGGGAACGCCGTTGAGCACGGCGTTCCCGCTCACGTCGAGCACTGCGGGGTCGGTCAGGTCGTTGGCACTGGCCGCCGCGTAGCCGTGCGGGAGGCTGACGACGCCGGGCATGAGGTCCTCGGTGGCGGTGACCGCGACGGTGACTTCGCCTGCGGCGGAACGGATTTTGACTGTGTCGCCGTCGCTGAGGCTGCGCGCCTTGAGGTCGTCGGGGTGCATGAGCAGGTGGTTGCGCGCCTTGCCTTTGGTCAGGCGGGGGAGGTCGTTCATCCACGAGTTGTTGGCCCGAAGGTGGCGGCGTCCGATCAGCAGAAGACCTTGCGGCACGGGCATTGTCGCGACTTCACGGGCGGCGTCGGCGAGGAACTTCGGCGCGATCTCGATCTTCTCCAACCCGCGCGGGGTCAGCGGCCCGAGGTCCAGGCCGTGCGGGTGCTTCTTGAGCTTGTTGATGGATAGATGGTGCGATCCCGTTCGCAGCAACAGGTCCACGATCCGCGTCGGCGAGAGCCGCAGCAGCTGCGCCTTGAACCACTTGTCCCGGAACCGCTTCGCGTAGCGCAGGCCGAGTTCACGGAAGATCTCCCAGTCGTGTCGACTGGTCGCGGGCTTGGGAAACAGTGCCGGGGAGAACTTCGTGGTGTTGCGGACCGCGAGGGCGTGGAAGACCAGGTCGTAGTGGTCGCGTTCCAGGGCGGTCGTCGGCGGCAGGATCACGTCGGCGTGTTTGGTCGTCTCGTTGATCTTCGGGTCGATGGCGACCATGAAGTCGAGGGTGGCCAAGGCTTTGTCGAGTTTCCTGCCGTCCGGAGTGGACAGAACGGGGTTGCCCGCGGACACCACCATCGCCCGAATCCCGCCGATCTCCTCGGCGAGGGCGGCCACTGGCAACTCACCGGCGAACTCCGACAACCCTCTCACCGAGCTTCGCCACCGGTCCCGCCCGCCCGCGCTTGTGAGCCGCAGCAAGTCCACCGCGGGTTTGGTGAACATCGCACCGCCGGGCCGGTCGAGGTTGCCGGTGATGAGGTTGAGGACCTGGATCGCCCACTGGCACACCGCGCCATGGGCCTGGGTCGACACACCCGTGCGGCCGTAGGCGACCGCGGTGTCCGCCGCCTGGAAGTCCTGCGCCAGCTCGCGGATTCCCCGCACACCCGTGATGGATTCCGCCCACTCCACGGTGATCGGCTCGACGATGTCCCGCACCTCGTCGTAGCCCTCCACCTTCTCCAGGACGACCTTCACCATCGCCAGCAGCAGCGCGGCGTCGGTCCCCGGCCGAATGAAGTGGTGCTCGTCGGCGATCTTGGCGGTCTCGGTGCGCCGAGGGTCGACCACCACCATCCGCCCACCCCGCTCCCGCAACTCCGCCCGGCGACGGGCGAAGTCGGGGACGGTCATGATGCTTCCGTTGGACACCATCGGATTCGCGCCGATGACGAGGAAGAAGTCGGTGCGGTCGATGTCCGGGATGGGAATCAGGAACTGATGCCCGAACATCAGCGACGCGACCAGCTGGTGCGGCAACTGGTCGACGGAGGTGGCGGAGAACCGGTTGCGGGTGCGCAGCAAGGACAGGAACGTCGTCCCGTGGGTCAGCGCGCCAAGGCTGTGGACCGTCGGATTCCCGAGATAAACCCCGACCGCGTTCCGCCCGTGCTCGTCGCGGATGGCGGCCAGCCGGTCGACAACCAGGTCGAAGGCGTCATCCCAGGAGATCTCCTCCCACCCGCCGTCGGTCTTTCTGACCGGCGTCCGCAGCCGGTCCCCTTCGTGGATGTCTTGCAGAGCAACCCCTTTGGGGCAAATATGCCCCCGCGACAACGGATCCCGGGTATCACCCTTGATCGACAGCACCCGCCCGGAGTCCACTTGGAACTCCAGACCGCAGAGCGCCTCACAGAGCGTGCAACTGCCAAACCTGGTCTCCGCCACGCCCCCAGTCTCGCCCCCGAACCGACCCCCGTCCACCCACCTCTGGCACACCGCCAACAACCCCACACAGAAGCGCAAACCCACACGCCACCCACCTGCACAAACCCCACCCGCCCTGGGGGCCTGCCCTGAGCCAGTCTATCGGCGATGCCTGACATTCGGGTCGAAGTGGATCATGCCTGTGGACAACCCCTCCCGCATCCGGCTTCGCGGTGCGGCTCCCGCAGACCTCAGCCCATGCTCTTCTGACCGTCGAGGGCCTCCCGAATGATGTCCGCGTGCCCGGCGTGCTGCGACGTCTCCGCGATGATGTGCAACAACACCCGCCGCGCCGACCACTTGGCACCCGGCTCGAACCACGGGGCCTCCGGCAGCGGGTGGGCGGCATCAAGGTCGGGCAGTGAGGCGACGAGTTCGTCGGTCTTGCGGGCGACCTCCTGGTACCGGGCCACCTGACCATCGAGGGTCTCCCCCTCCACCAACCGGTGTCCGTTCGCCCAGTCCTCGCCCCCACCGGCCATCGCGATCGGCCCGTCGACGATGAACCGCGCCCAGCTCTCCTCGACGTCGGCGACGTGCTTGATCAGCCCACCGAGCGTCAGCTCACTGACCGTGGTGCGCTGCTTGGCCTGCTCCTCGGTGAGGTTCTGCACGGTGAAGAGCAGGAAACCCCGGTGCTTGGCCAGGGTCTGCAGCAGGTCCGCGCGCTCGCCGGTGAGGATGGGGGTGATCTGAGCGGTGGTCATCTCGTTGCCTCTCTTCGTTTGCCTGTTACTGGAAACGATAGGAGGTCTTCCGGACAGCTTCGGTCCTAAAGAGCAGGAGAATCCGGAAATAGTCACTACCTGGAAGGCGACCCCCTAGCCCCTGAGAGCCGCGCCGTCCTGGCTTGGATATGCGTCAGCCCCGGCCCGAAGATCCTGGGCCGGGGCTGACGAAGTTTGCTTCTCTTAGCCCTTGAGCAGCTGTCGAGCCATCACCATGCGCTGGATCTGGTTGGTGCCCTCATAGATCTGCGTGATCTTCGCGTCGCGCATCATGCGTTCGACCGGGAAGTCGCGGGTGTAGCCCGCGCCGCCGAACAGCTGGACCGCGTCCGTCGTGACCGACATGGCGGTGTCCGAGGCGAAAGTCTTCGCGGCGCTCGAGGCGAAAGACGCGTCCGGCTCGCCGCGTTCGACCTTGGCCGCGGCGGCGTAGACCAGGTGACGGGAGGCCTCGATCTTCATGGCCATGTCGGCGATCATGAACTGGACGCCCTGGAATTCGGCGATGGCCTTGCCGAACTGCTTGCGGTCACGCACGTAGGCGATCGACGCGTCCAGTGCGCCCTGGGCGATGCCGAGAGCCTGGGCGCCGATGGAGTGCCGCGTGTGGTCCAGGGTCTTGAACGCCAGCTTGAGGCCCTGACCCGGGTCGCCGATGATGCGGTTCTCCGGGATCGTGCAGTCCTCGAAGTAGATCTCGCGGGTGGGCGAGCCCTTGATGCCGAGCTTGCGCTCCTTCGGCCCCACGACGAAGCCCGGGTCGTCCTTGTGGACCATGAACGCGGAGATGCCGTTGGCCGGACGGTCGGCGTTCGGGTCGGTCACGGCCATGACCGTGTACCAGCTGGACTCGCCCGCGTTGGTGATCCAGCACTTCGTGCCGTTGAGGACCCAGTGGTCGCCGTCGAGCCTGCCGCGGGTGCGCATCGACGCGGTGTCCGAGCCCGCCTCGCGCTCCGAGAGGGCGTAGGAGGCCATCTCACCGGCGGCGATCGACGGGAGAACGATCTTCTTGAGCTCCTCGGACCCACCGAGGATCAGGTTCATCGTGCCCAGCTTGTTGACCGCGGGAATCAGCGACGAGGACGCGCACACGCGGGCGACTTCCTCGATGACGATGTTCGTCGCGACCGAGTCCGCGCCCTGGCCGTCGTAGGCCTCGGGGATGTGCGGGGCGGCGAAGCCCGCCTTGGTCAGCGCCTTCTGCGCCTCGATCGGGTACCGCTCGTTCTCGTCGACCTCGGCCGCGTGCGGCGCGATCTCCTTCTCCGCCAGGTCGCGCACAGCTTCGCGCAGCGCGTTGTGCTCGTCGCCGAGCTGGTAGAGACCGAAGCCCGCGTCCACGTCTTACCTCCAGGAAATGGTTGAGTCCACGAACGATGTTAGTACGCGTTTACTTGGATGTCCTTGTGTCTTGCCGCACCGCTTCCCAACAAAGTTACCACCGGGTAACTTGACCCCTATGACAAGTCTGCTGTTCAACCCCTCGGACTATGACCCGCGACACTTCGACGCGGAGACCCGCAGGCTGCTGCGCGCGACTATCGACTGGTTCGAGCAGCGCGGCAAGCGGACGCTCGTCGAGAAGTTCCACGCGAAGGAGTTCCACGCGGACTTCCTGGAGTTCGCCGCCAAGGAGAACCTCTTCGCGACCCTGCTGACCCCGGCGGCCGACGCCAAAGGCGACCCGGACAAGCGCTGGGACACCGCCCGGGTGGCGGCGCTGTCGGAGATCCTCGGCTTCTACGGGCTGTCCTACTGGTACCCGTGGCAGGTGACCATCCTCGGCCTCGGCCCGGTCTGGCAGAGCGCGAACCCGGCCGCCCGCGAGCGCGCCGCGAAGCTGCTCGCCGACGGCGGGGTGTGCGCGTTCGGTCTGTCCGAGAAGGACCACGGCGCCGACATCTACGCCACCGACATGGTCCTCACCCCGGACGGCCAGGGCGGCTACCGCGCCACCGGCGGCAAGTACTACATCGGCAACGGGAACGTCGCGGGCGTCGTCTCGGTGTTCGGCCGGATCGACGGTGTCGACGGGCCTGACGGGTACGTCTTCTTCGTCGCCGACAGCAGGCACGAGAACTACCACCTGGTGAAGAACGTCGTGCCGTCGCAGATCTTCGTCTCCGAGTTCCGTCTAGAGGACTACCCGGTGACCGCCGACGACATCCTGCACACCGGCCCGGCCGCGTTCGACGCCGCGCTGAACACGGTCAACGTCGGCAAGTTCAACCTGTGCTTCGGCGGCATCGGCATCGCCGAGCACGCCTTCTACGAGGCCATCACACACGCGCACAACCGGATCCTCTACGGCAACCCGGTGACCGACTTCCCGCACGTCAGGGCCCAGTTCGTCGACGCGTACGCGCGCCTGGTCGCCTCGAAGCTCTTCTGCGACCGCGCGGTCGACTACTTCCGCTCGGCGAACCCGGACGACCGCCGCTACCTGCTGTTCAACCCGGTCACGAAGATGAAGGCGACGACCGAGGCGGAGAAGATCATCGCGCTGCTGACCGAGGTGGTCGCGGCGAAGAGCTTCGAGGCCGACACGTATCTGACGGTCGCCGCGACCGACATCCGCGGTCTGCCGAAGCTCGAGGGCACCGTCGCGGTGAACCTGGCGCTGATCTTGAAGTTCATGCCGAACTACCTGTTCGCGCCCACCGAGTACCCGCCGGTCCCGACCCGCCACGACGCCGCGGACGACGAGTTCCTGTTCCGCCAGGGGCCGGCCCGCGGCCTGGGCAAGGTCCAGTTCCACGACTGGCGCGAGGCGTACCGCACGTTCGTGCACGTGCCCAACGTCGAGCGGTTCGCCCTGCAGGCCGAGGGCCTCGCCGAGCTGCTGATGACCGCGCCGCCGTCGGCCGAGCAGCAGCAGGACCTGGACTTCCTGCTGACCCTGGGCGAGCTGTTCACGCTGGTCGTCTACGGGCAGCTGATCCTGGAGCAGGCCGAGCTGACCGGGGTTGACCCGCTGGTGCTCGACCAGATCTTCGACACCTTCGTGCGCGACTTCTCCGGCTACGCGGTCGCCCTGCACGGCAAGCCGTCGACGACGCTGCCGCAGCAGCAGTGGGCGGTCGGCCAGATCCGCAAGCCGGTCGTCGACGCGGAGCGCTTCGCGCACGTGTGGTCGCAGGTGGAGAACCTGTCCGGCGCCTACGAGATGCGGCCGTAGCGGACGTGCCGACGCGGCCTTGCACACCCCCAGGCGCGCAAGGCCGCGGTGGCCCCGTCGATCAGCCTCGCTGACGTCGACGGTGGATTGAGGCGGTGACATGGCGTGCCCTCCGGGCACGCGACTCGGGCGCTTTTGTGGTCACCGCGCCCGAGTGTGGGCGAAGGTGCCTTCACCGATACGGCCAAGTACTGCGGGCTTGGCGCCGCGGACGGTGAACTTGATCGAAGTGCGGCCGGTCTCCCGCTTCGTCGCGCTGTCCACGCAGCGAAGGTCCACTGTGTACTGGCCGGGCGGCACGTCGCGAACCGTGCCCGCGTACTTGATGAAGATGTGTTCGTCGCTGTGGCCGACGATCTGGTCCTTGACGATGTCCATTGCGGACGAGGTCAGGTAGGTGCCGCCGTCACACCCCGTGCGGAGGGTGATCTTGGATCCGGGCTTGCCCGTGGCGGTGTCCACCGACAGCGTCGGCTCGGACTGCGCGACGGCGGTCAGCGGGGTGAGCGTGATGGCGGCGCAGGCGAGCAGGACCGAGATGGCGGTGCGGAACATGGCTGTCTTCCAATCGAGGTGTGTGTGCGGACCGCCGATTCGGCGTCTTGGTGATTCGCCAAGGTCACGCTCACACCGGTTTCCCGGTTGCCCTCGATTTCACAAGTTGCTCCGTGCGGGGGCTTTCGCCGCCGCACGGACAACCTCCGCGCCACCCGCGCGTCTTAGGACCTCTTAGAGCGACGCGCGCAGGGCGGCGTCCTTCTCGAGCACCAGCTTCTCCAGGTCCGACTGGAACGTCGCGATCCGCTGCTGCAGCGCCGGGTCGGCCGCCGCGAGGATGCGCACGGCCAGCAGGCCCGCGTTGCGCGCGCCCGCGACCGACATCGTCGCCACCGGGATGCCCGCGGGCATCTGCACGATGGAGAGCAGCGAGTCCATCCCGTCGAGGTACTTCAGCGGCACCGGCACGCCGATGACCGGCAGGACCGTCGCGGAGGCGACCATGCCCGGCAGGTGGGCCGCGCCGCCCGCGCCGGCGATGATGGTGCGCAGGCCGCGCTCGGCGGCGGAGTTGGCGTAGTCGAGCATGCGCTGCGGGGTGCGGTGCGCGGAGATCACGCTGACCTCATAGGGCACGTCGAACTCGGCGAGCGCCTCGGCGGCGAGCTTCATCACCGGCCAGTCCGAGTCGCTGCCCATGATGACGCCGACCAAGGGGGTGGAAGACACATTCACTCCTAGTGGATCTCGTACCCGTCAAGCCATTCGCCGTGCGAGAGCCAGTGGGCAGCCAGGTTCGCGCGCGTGCGCACGTCCGCCATGGACTCGCCGAGCATGGTCACGTGGCCGATCTTGCGACCCGGACGCTCCTGCTTGCCGTAGTAGTGCACGTGGGCGTCGCGGTATCGCGCGAAGAGGTGGTGCAGGCGTTCATCGGCGCCCATGGCCGGGGCCTCCGGCGCACCGAGGACGTTGACCATGACGACGGCGGGCGCGAGGGGGTCGGTGTCGCCAAGGGGGTAGTCGAGGACGGCGCGCAGGTGCTGCTCGAACTGCGAGGTCCGGGCGCCCTCGATGGTCCAGTGGCCCGAGTTGTGCGGGCGCATCGCGAGCTCGTTGACGACGATGCCCGCTTCGGTCTCGAACAGCTCGACCGCCAGCACGCCGACCACGTCGAGCTCGGTGGCGACCCGCAGCGCGAGGTCCTGCGCGGCGATCGCGTCGGCCTCGGCCAGTTCGGGGGCGGGGGCGAGCACCTCGACGCAGATGCCGTCGACCTGGACGGTCTCGACCAGCGGCCAGCAGGCGCCTTGGCCGAACGGCGAGCGGGCGACCAGCGCGGCCAACTCGCGGCGCAGCACGACCCGCTCCTCGACCAGCAGCGGCGTGCCCGCGGCGAGCAGGTCGGGGACCAGCGCGGCGGCGTCGGCGTCGGAGTCGAGCATCCACACGCCGCGGCCGTCGTAGCCGCCGCGGGCGGCCTTGAGGACGCAGGGGGTGCCGAACTTGACCACGTCCTCGACCGAGGTGACCTCGGCGAACGCGGGGATCGGCAGGCCCAGCTCGGCGAGCTTGTGCCGCATGACGAGCTTGTCCTGCGCGTGCACGAGCGCGTCCGGGCCGGGTCGCACGGTGACGCCGTCGGCGATCAGCGCGCGCAGGTGCTCGGTGGGCACGTGCTCGTGGTCGAAGGTGAGCACGTCACAGCCCTGGGCGAAGGACCGCAGGGCGTCGAGGTCGGTGTGGTGGCCCAGCGTGACGTTGGGGGACACCAGGGGCGCGGGCTCGTCCGCGGAGACCGCGAGGACGTGCAGCGACTGGCCGAGCGCTACGGCCGCCTGATGGGTCATGCGGGCCAGCTGTCCGCCGCCCACCATCCCGACAACGGGGAAACCGGTACGTGAGTCCACGACCGAGAACCCTAATGCCGAACTTGTCTGATCAGCACAATCGCCCCCGCCACGAGCGGGACCAGCAGGTAGGCGCTGCCGACGACGTACTCCAGCGGGGTCCAGTCGAACTCGACCGCCTTGCCGTTGCGCATGGCGAGCAGCACGCAGCTGGCGAAGACCAGCACGACCGAGCCGACCCCCGCCGCCTCCCGCCAGGTGGGGGCGCGGTCGGGCAGTCGCGACAGCAGGAACACGACGAGCGGCACGACCCACACCCAGTGGTGCGACCACGAGACCGGGCTCACGAGCAGCCCGAGGAACGCGGTCACCAGCAGCGCGGGCAGCGCCCGGTTCTGCGAGTGCAGCCTGCGGACCCACACCAGGCAGGGGATGGCCAGCAGCGCGCCGATCGGCAGCGCCACCCGCAGCGTCCAGTCGGCGTTGTCGGTCAGCCGCAGCAGCAGACCGTTGACCGACTGGTTGCCCGCCCAGTAGATCGGCCCGATCCGCTGCGGGTCGCGCACGGCGTGGCCCCAGAACTGGAAGACGTCGTGCGGGACGAGGACGAACATCAAGCCCTGCAACACGAAGAAGGTCACGACCGCGCGGACGGCGTCGGCTTTGCGGCCGATCGCGATCAGGTGCGGCACGAAGATCAGCGGGGTCAGCTTGATCGCCGCCGCGACCCCGATCAGGATTCCGCCGAACCGGGTGCTCTTGGCGCCCACGAGCAGGACGTCGACCACGACGAGCGCCATCAGGACGAGGTTGATCTGGCCGAGGAACACCGTGCGCCACACGGGTTCGATGCCCAGCAGCACGATCCCGAGCACGGCGGTGGTCCGGGCCGGGTCCATCCACTGTGGACGGTTGGGCAGCGCTTCGACGGAGAGTTTGATCACCCACGCCATCCCCATGATCGACACCGCGCCCAGCAGCCCCCAGGCGACCTGGGTGGGCACCAGCGCGAGCGGCACGAACATCAGCGTCGCGGTCGGCGGGTAGGTGAACGGCAACCGCGCCCAGGAGGGCTCGTCGCTGAGGAAGGGCAGGTCATAGAGCGCTTCGCCGTGCAACAGGGCGACGGCCCCGGACCGGTAGACCGCGTTGTCGACGCCGAGATGCCAGCCGAGCAGCCACCCGACGACGCCGGCGACCACACACACGATGGGGAAGATCGACACCGCTGCGGCTGATCGCGGCCGGACATCCAAGGCAGAGGCGGTCACGGGCGAGAGCAAATCATGGAGCCGATCAAGCCCCGCACACCGCATGGACCAGTGGTCGTCCCGGTCACACCACCCAACCCCATCCACCATCCCCCGCGAGCCGCCCCTCCCAGCAAGCGAACGGCCCCTCCCCGCAAGTGAGTGCCCCTCCGGCCAAGCGAGCCACCCTCCCCGGCAAGCGAGTGCCCCCTCCCGGCAAGTGAGTGCCCCCTCCGGGCAAGCGAGTCGCCCTCCCGGGCAAGTGAGTGCCCCCTCCGGGCAAGTGAGTGCCCCCTCCGGGCAAGTGAGTGCCCCCTCCGGGCAAGTGAGTGCCCCCTCCGGGCAAGTGAGTGCCCCCTCCGGGCAAGTGAGTGCCCCCTCCGGGCAAGTGAGTTCGACAGTCGCGGCGGGAGCCTCCATCCACGCGACACCAGGCCGCGTCCGCGCACCGCCGCGCCCCCGCACCGGAGTGCGGTGCGCGCGTCCAATGCCGGTGACGAAGGCCGCGCGATAGGGCAGCACCGCCCGCCCGAGCCCCGATGCATCGAGTCAGAACCGTGCGGCCCGCCGCGAATGTCGAACTCACTTGCCCGGAGGGGCCACTCGCTTGCCCGGAGGGGCCACTCGCTTGCCCGGAGGGGCGACTCGTTTGCTGGGAGGGGCGACTCGCGGGGTCAGGCGCGGCGGACGGTGTGGACGAGGGTTTGGGCGGCTTCCTCGGCGCACGGGAGGCGTTCGGCGCGGATTTCGGCGCGGCGGGCGCTGCGGAGGTCCGGGTCGACGGCCAGGCGGTCGGCGATCTGCGTGCGGGCCTCGAAGGTCCGCTTGGGCAGCGCGGCATCGCGTTCGGCGAGGACCACGGCGACCGACGGGCCGATCACGGCCAGGGTCTCGCCGCCGTCGAAGACCGAGCGGAGGACGTCGCCGACCAGGATCATCGCCATCAGCCGGGGCCAGCCCACGACCTCCGTCAGGTCCAGGGTGACCACGAGCAGCACGTACCGGTCGGCCGGGTGGAAGCCCTTGCGCCTGCCCAGCCGGTACAGCTCACCCAGCCGCACCCGCAGGTACTCCTCGGTGGCCAGCCCGGTCAGCGACTCGCCCGCCTCGACGCCGCGCAGGTCGCCGAGGGTGGCGTCGGCCCACGCGACCGCCACGGCCCGCAGCAGCCTGCTGGGGGTCGCGTCCGGGTCGGGGGCGATCAGGCCCCCGACGTCAGCCGGGTTGGCCACCACGGCGTGCAGGGCGGCCAGGTCGGTGAGGGTCTCCTCGAGACCCGCCCCGGAACGCGCCCGGGCCCGGCCCAGCTCGGCGAGGGCGCTCACGACCTCCGCTTCGGTCACGACACTCGCGCAGACCTCGTCCACCTCGGGCACTCCCCAGTCGTTCGGGAACCGCCAGCCCGCGGCGAGGCTGGCCGTGCGCCAGCGCGCCCGCAGGACCCTGAGCTGGCGGTCCGTACCGTCCGCGTCGCCACGGTGCCACCGTGAACCCGCTTCTCGTACAGCCACGCTGAGAGTCCCTTCTTCGGTGGTCCACGAAAGAAACGCCACCGACAGCGTTCCGTGACGCCATTCCGGCGAATCCAGTGGCCCTCCCCCGTGTGAGTGAGGAGGTGACGGTTCCCTACTCATCCGTCACACTTGGTCGCGATGCTGTTTGCGCGCAGTGCGATTTAGGGAGGACCGTGTCGACCGTCCCGGCTGAACTCGACGGCCCGAGCGATGCCGAACTGATCGATTCGGTCCGTACCGGGACCGTGTCGGCCTACGGATCGCTCTATGAGCGGCACGTCGGCGCCGCGCGCAACCTCGCCCGTCAGCTGACCCGGTCGCCCGCCGAGGCCGACGACCTCGTCTCCGAGGCGTTCGCCAAGGTCCTCGACACGCTGCGCCAGGGCCGCGGGCCGGACTCGGCCTTCCGCGCCTACCTGCTGACCGCGCTGCGCCACACCGCCTACGACAAGACCCGCCGCGACAAGAAGGTCGAGCTGTCCGACGACGTCAGCCAGGTCAGCGGGGTCAACCCGGACGCGGTGAGCGTCCCGTTCACCGACACCGCGGTCGCGGGCCTCGAACGCAGCCTCGCCGCGCGGGCGTTCGCGATGCTGCCCGAGCGCTGGCAGGCCGTGCTGTGGCACACCGAGATCGAAGGCCAGTCGCCCGCCCAGGTCGCCCCGCTGCTCGGGCTCAGCGCCAACGGCGTGTCCGCGCTCGCCTACCGCGCCCGCGAGGGCCTGCGCCAGGCCTACCTGCAGGTCCACCTGGCCGAGACCACCGCCGACCGCTGCCGCTCGACCGCCGACCGGCTCGGCTCCTGGGTGCGCGGCGGGCTGTCCAAGCGGGAGACCGCGCAGGTCGAGACCCACCTCGACGAGTGCGAGCGCTGCCGCACCCTGGCCGCCGAACTGTCCGACATCAACACCGGCCTGCGCGTCAGCGTCGCCCCGCTCGTGCTGGGTCTGGGCGCCACGGCCGGCTACCTGGCCGCCGCGAAAGCCGCCGCCGGGACCGCTGTCCTCGCCACCGCCGGTGTCGCCACCGCGAGCGCGGGCGCCGGGGCCGCGGGGGCCGCCGCGAGCGCGCCCCGGCAGTTCCTCGGCGTCGCCGCCTCCGGGGTGGCGCTGGCCGCCGCCGTCGCTGTCGGCCTTGCGTCCTCGCCTTCAGGGCAGCAGATCCCCGCGGCCGCGCCCGCGCCCACCACCCAGGCGCCGAAGCCCGCTCCCCCCGCGCCGCCCGCGACCCAGGCGCCCGCCCCGCCCGCTCAGGTCCCGCCTGCCGCACCGATCCCGGAGCGGGTGCCCGAGCAGGCGGTGCCGCCGCCCGAGCCGACACCGACGGCGACCCCGGCCCCGGCCGACCTGTCCGCCGAGGGGCCCGCGCAGGCGCTCTCCCTCGTCCCCGGCGGCGACCCGGCCGACCTGCCGATCACCGTGCGCAACACCGGCGGCAGCGTCTCGAAGCCGATCAGCGCGACGCTGAACCTGCCGCCTGGGGTCCGCGCGATCTCGGGCCCGAGCAAGCTGACCCACAACGCCCTGCTGCGCTTCGACGCGCCGCGGCAGTCCACCCAGCGCAGCGACTCCGTGCGCTGCCCGGGCGGCACCGGGTCGGTCACCTGTGGGACCGCCGAGGGCCTCAACCCGGGCGACTCGGTCACGCTGCTGTTCCGCCTGGTCGCCGATTCCGGCGCCAGCGGCGGGCAGATCACCGGCACGGTGAGCGCCGGGCAGCAGCTCACCGTCTCCGTCTCCGTGCCGGTAGTGGTGCAGGAACCCGCGACCACCGACGGCGTCGACGTGCGCGCCAACGCGACGGCCGACGGCTGGTTCTCCCTGCTGTGGCCGTGGGAGCGTGAAGTGCTGCTCAAGGTCCGGGTGGTCAACACCGGCACGAGCACGAAGGCGGTCTCGCTCGGCGTGGACGAGGGCGGACACCTGATCACCTCGACCCGGCCGGTCCAGTGCGCGGAGACGCCGTCGCAGCTGGACTGCGCGACCGAGCCGCTGGCGCCGAACCAGGGCGTCAACGTGGTGTTCCGGCTCGGCCGCGGCCACGACCACCCGCACGACGGCAAGGCGCGCCGGATCACCGTCACCGCCGTCCTGGGCACGGCGACCGACCAGGACACCGTCCGGGTCCCCTGGAGCCACGGCCCGGGTTGGCCCGGCCACAACTCGGCCACGGTGACCAACACCAAGCCGACGACCGACGCCGTCGAGCCGACGAAGCACCACGTGCCGACCAAGACCACGAGTCCCAAGCCCGCGCCGACGCCGCCCGTGGTGGTGGTCCCGACACCCACGCCGGAGCCCCCGCCGTCGACCGAGCCCGGCGGCATGCCGACCCCCATCTGCACCGGCGGCGACCACAAGCCGAAGCGCTGGGACGTGCCCTGCCCGAGCTGACCTGGCCTGGACCGCCGGGACCGCGCCGCGCGAGGCTCCGTAGACTGCTGGGGTGACCGTCGTCGAGTCCGTGCTGGCCCGCGTCCCGGGGCCACTGCGCAAGGTGCTGATCAAGCACCGCGAGATGCTCAAGTTCGCGATTGTCGGCGGCACGACGTTCGTCATCGACAACGCGATCTGGTACGTCCTGAAGTTCACGGTGCTCGAGGACAAGCCGATCACCGCCAAGGCGATCGCGGTGATCGTGGCGACGATCGTGTCCTACATCCTCAACCGCGAGTGGTCGTTCCGCACCCGAGGCGGCCGGGAGACCCACCACGAGGCCGCGCTGTTCTTCCTGATCAGCGGCGGTGGCGTGGCGATCAATCTGATCCCGCCGTACATCTCGCGCTATGTGCTCGACCTGGAGACCCCGCACGTCAGCCTGCTCGTGCAGGAGATCGCCGACTTCGCCAGCGGATCGATCCTCGGCATGCTGCTCGCGATGTTCTTCCGGTTCTGGGGCTTCCGGAAGTGGGTCTTCCCCGACGAGTTGGGCGCACGCGCGGGCACCCGCGTCTACGACGAGGACGAGCCCGACACCGAGCCCGAAGAAGCCCTAGGGCACTCGTGAGTTAGCGCGGGGCCCCGTCCGTCGACCAGCGGACACCCCGCACGTCGCCCGCCTTCGGGACGGGCAGGAACACCGTGAACGTCGCCGGGCGCGCGGTGGACAGCTCCAGCCTGCCGCCGTCGGAGTCGACCAGCGCCCGGGCGAGCGCCAGCCCCAACCCGGTGGAGCCCGCCCCGGACACGCCGCGGTCGAAGATGTGCGGTGCCAGTTCCTGCGGCACCCCCGCGCCCGCGTCCGTCACCTCCACCACGACCGTGTCCGCGCGGGTGTGGTCGCCGTTGCGGGCCGACAGGGTCACCGTGCCGCCGCCGTGGCGCAGCGCGTTGTCGAGCAGCACGCCGATCGCCTCGCGCAGCCGGGCGGGGGTGGCCTTGGCGAGCAGGCCCGCGGGCAGCCGCAGCCGCAGCGACCGACCCTCGGAGCGCAGCGGGCCGCGCCACTCGTCGGCGATGGCGGCGAGCTCGGTGGACAGGTCGATCGGCTCGGCGTCGACCGCGCGGGCCTCACGGGCGGCGGCGAGCAGTTCGTCGAGGACGTCGGCGAGGCGTTCGGCCTGCTCCAGGGCCGCCCCGGCCTCGGCGGAGGTCTCCGCGTCCGGGGCCGCGGCCAGGGCCTCGAGCCGCAGCTGCAGCGCGGTGAGCCTGCTGCGGAGCTGGTGGGAAACGTCGCTGACCAGGTCGCGTTCCCGCTGCACGAGCAGGGCGAGCGCGGTGGCCGAGGCGTCGAGGGCCTCCGCGACCAGGTCGAGTTCCTGCAGGTCGTAGCGGGTCGGGTCGAGCCGGAAGTCGCCCGCGCCGAGCCGGGTGGCGCGCTGCGCGACGTGCCGCAGCGGCCGGGCCAGCCTGCGGGCCGTCGCGGTCGCGACCACCGTGCCGATGGCCACGGTGAGCGCCACGACCAACGCCACGAGGACGGCCACCTGGGTCTGCCTGGTCCGCATCGGCCCGGCGTCGACCGAGAGCCGGACCTGGCCCTGCCCGACGATCGGGACGACCTCGGAGACGATGTCCGCGGGCAGCGTCGGCCCCAGCGTCCACTCCCCCTCACCGGGCAGCACCACCGTCAGCCTGCCGTTGGCGGGCACGGCGAGCTGGACCGCGGTCAGGTCGATCCCGCGGCCGTGGGCGATCTCGTCGTCCAGGGTGGCCGCGATCTGCTGGGCGCGACCGGCGAGGTCCTCCCTGGTCAGCGACTCGACGATCTGCAGTGCCGTGTAGCCGAGCGGGATGCCGAGGACGAACGCGGTGACCAGGACGGCGATGAGGATGGCGCGAAGGATCCGGCGGCGCATGGCTATTCGGCGTTGAACCGGAAGCCGACGCCGCGCACGGTCGCGATCCGCCGCTCCGTCGGGCCGGGGCCGCCCTCGCCGAGCTTTCGGCGCAGCCAGGACATGTGCATGTCGAGCGTCTTGCTGCTCTTGAGCTCGGGGTCGCTCCACACCTCGGTGAGGATCTCGTCGCGGGTGACGACCTTGCCCGCGCGCTGGATCAGCACCCGCAGCAGCTCGAACTCCTTGTTGGCCAGCGTGATCTCCACCCCGTCCACGGTGACCACGCGGGCGGCGAGGTCCATCCGCACCCCGTTGACGTCGATCGCGCCCGGCGCCTGGCGGCGCAGCAGCGCGCGGATCCGGGCGAGCAGCTCGGCCAGCCGGAACGGCTTGGCGACGTAGTCGTCGGCGCCCGCGTCGAGCCCGACGACGAAGTCGACCTCGTCGGCGCGGGCCGTCAGCATCAGCACGGGGATGCTCCGGCCTGCGGCGCGCAGCCTGCGGCACACCTCCAGGCCGTCGATTCCGGGCAGCCCCAAGTCGAGAACGAGCAGGTCGGGGTGCCTGGTGGAGGCCACCTCGAGCGCTCGGTGTCCGTCGCCCACCACCTCGACCTCGTAGCCCTCCCGGTGCAGTGCCCGGGAAAGCGGGTCGGCGATGGAGGCATCGTCCTCGGCCAGCAGCACCACGCTCACGGGGCTCAGCGTAGGCGTGACACGATCGCGCCTGTGTCAAGCGACCTCACCTTCGCCCTGCGGCTGGCCGACGCGGCCGACGCGATCACCCGTTCGCGCTTCCGGGCCACCGATCTGGTGGTCGAGCGCAAGCCCGACCGGACGCCCGTCACCGACGCCGACACCGCCGTCGAGGACGCGGTGCGCGGGTTGCTCGCGGAGGAGTTCCCGACCGACACCGTCGCGGGCGAGGAACGCGGCGGCACTGTCGGCGCGGGCCGGGCGTGGGTGCTCGACCCGATCGACGGCACCAAGAACTTCCTTCGCGGCGTGCCCGTGTGGGCGACCCTGATCGCGCTGGTGGAGGACGGTTCACCGACCGTCGGTGTGGTCAGCGCGCCCGCGCTGGGCAGGCGCTGGTGGGCGGCGCGCGGCGAGGGCGCCTGGATGTCGACCGACGGGGTCCAGCGGCGGATCGGTGTGTCCGGTGTGCGCGACCTGGAGGACGCCTACCTGTCGACCACGGACCTGGGTTCCTGGGTGCGCTACCACTCGCGGGAGCGCTACCTCGCGCTCGTCGACGCCTGCTGGGAGAGCCGCGCGTTCGGCGACTTCTACCAGCACTGCCTGGTCGCGGAGGGCGCGCTCGACGTCGCCGCCGAGGCCATCGTCAACCCGTGGGACGTCGCGCCGCTGCAGGTGCTGGTCGAGGAGGCGGGCGGCCGGTTCACCGACCTGGACGGCGTCCCGACGTTCGACGGCGGGTCAGCCCTGTCGACGAACGGCTTCGTCCACGACGCCGCGCTCGCCCTGCTCAAGCACGCCGACCACCCCGCGCACGACCTGTGACCAGGTGAGCCTGCCGAACAGGTAGTGGCAGGCGACGGTCTCGCTGGTGAAGCGGGCCCAGTCGTAGCGGTTGCCCTGCTCGCGCCAGAACACCTCCCACCCGTCGCCGTCGCTGTCGCGCAGCAGGCACCAGGTGTTGTCGGCTTCGACGCCGATCGAGACGATCCCGTTCGGGATGCCGACAGCGCGCAGCAGTTCGGTGATCGACTCGGCGTTCACTGTTTGTCTCCGTGGGTCGTGTCGGCCAGGTAGCCGAGGGCGAGCAGGTCCGCGGCCGACTGGGTCGCGCGATACCGCTCCCCGCCGCCCAACTGCCCGAACCAGGGCGCCGAGACCGAGCGCCAGACCGGGATCGGGCGCAGGACGCGGTAGCGGCGGTAGCCGGCTTCGAGGTGCGCGGGCGGGAGCGACCGGGCGCCGAACCTGGTGGCGGCGGCGGAGAAGACCCGGCCTTCGGGGGTGCCGAAGCGGTCGAGCTCGGTGCCCTCGGCGAGGACTTCGGGTTCGCCCTCGGCGCTGCCGCCTTCGGGGTAGAGCTCACCGGGCGGCCACGCGTACTCGACGGGGTGGGTGTCGCGGACGAGGAAGCGCCGGTCCCAGTCCCGCTCGTGCTCGCCGCCGAGCGGGTCGTACCCCTCGGTCAGCGCGGCGGGGGCGGGCGTGCCGTCGGATGGCGTCACCGGTGCGCGGGTGGTGATGTCGATCAGGGCGGACTCGGGGTGGTCGTCGGCCTCGAACCGCAGACCCGCCGCGTAGTCCAGTTCGGCGTCAGGCGCCGGGAGCTGGCGTACGGGGTGGCTCGTGGCCTTGGGGAGGTGGCCGATGGGGAACATGTGGACCAGGAACAGGGCAAGCGAGCCGGTCGAGACCGGCGGCTCGTGATCATGCTGGTCGGGCGCGGGCAGCTCGACGGCGGCGACGAACCCGGCGGGCCGCGATCCACCGGGCTGCTGGGTCGAGGGGCTCGCCCCCTGCCGTGCCTGGGCGTCCTGCGATCCCGCATGCGGGGGCGGGTGACCGGTGCTGGTCCCGGGAGCGCCCGCCGACGGCGGCTGGTTCGGGTATCCGGCACCCGTACCGGGAGCGCCCGCAGGCGGCTGCTGGGCCGGGTGACCGGCGCCGAGCCGAGACTGGATGTCCTGAGCGCCACCCGGCTGACCGGGCTGGCCCGACCCCAGCCGCGACTGGGCGTCGTGCCCGCCGGGTGCGCCGGTCTGTAGCTGCTGGGCCAGGTTCCGCGACTGGGCATCCTGGTGGTTGCCGGGTTGCTGCGCGGCGGCCTGACCGCCGGGCGGCTGCCGGTTCGCCTGCTGGGCTCCCGGCGCTCCGCCCATGGGCGGGCTGCCCGCGGGCTGGCCCGCGCCGTACTGGCCTAGGCCGAGCATTCCGCCGAAGCCTGCCGCTTCCTCCGCCTGCCTGCCCGATCCCTCCTGCCGGACAGGCATTCCCGGGCCCGCACCCGGCCTGCCACGCTGGTCGGGAACGGGCACCGCGGCGCTCTCCCGGCCCGGTCCGGACTGCGGCTGACGACCGCCACCCGCCGCTGAACCGACACCACCGACCGCACCACCACCGAGCACACCGCCGCCTACCGGCCCACCGCCAAGTCCACCCGCGGGCGCGCCGGGGCCCGCGGGCGCGGCGCCCGGAAGCCCCACTCCGGGCGCGTTCGGGGCCGCCGGTTGACCGGGCAGTGGCTGCGCGGCGGGTGACTGGGCCGGGGCGTCGAGGACGGCGGCGGAGGCGGCTTGCACCGAATCGTTGGCGACCGCGGGGAAACCTGTCGCCGGGGTAGGGGCGTCGGCGAGTGCGTCCATCGGGAGACGGATCGGGCCGGTGCCCGCGTTGGCGTCGCCGCCGTAGAAGTCGACCACGTTCGCCGGGTCCGCGGTCTCGGCAACGGCGTTGGTCGCGCCGTCCGCCGCCTGCATGAGGCCGGGGGCCACCCCCTTGGCTGTCTCCGCGACTCCATGGGTCGCGTCCGCGACGGTGTCGGTCACGCTGCCCACGGTCTGGCTCACGCCACCGACGGCAGTGTTCGCCACACCGGCGACCGCCTCAGTCACCCCGCCAACGGTCTGGCTCACACCACCGACCGCCGTGTCCGCCACGCCGGCGACCGTCCCAGTCACCCCGCTTGTCACCCCGACCGCCGTCTGCGCCAGCCCGTCCACCGCGCCACCAGCGGTCCCGACGACACCCGCCGTCAGACCCGTGGCGCTCTGGGCGACACCGCCCACCGTCTCCGTGAGACCCGCCGTCGCGTTCGTGGCCGTGTCGACCAAAGCGCCGGTGGTGCCGAGGACCGTCTGCCCGAGGCCGTCCACGACCCCGCCGAGCAGCGACCCGCCCTGTGCGCCCGGGTTCGCGTTCACCACGTCCCGCACGGCCGACACGTCCTGCCCAGAGGCCGGCTGCACCGCGCTGATCAGGGTGTCCGTGATGGCGGCGACGTTGACCGCCGTCCCCCGGATCGCCGTGTCCAAGCCGAGCAGCGCGGTCGGGTTCCCGGCCGCGGCGGCCTGGTTCGCGGCGTCGCTGTTCTTGGCCAGGGCCACCAGGTCGCGGACGATCTCGACCTTCGCCGCGCCCACCTGTTCGGCGGCGTGGTCGAGCCGGTCGGCCGCGCCCAGGCAGTCGCGGGCGGTGGCGGTCAGGTAGCCGGTGTCGGGTGCCACGAACCGGGTCCAGTGGTTCGCCGCGGCCGTTCCGGTCTCGCCTTCGACCGCCGACAGCGTCGTTCGGGCCACCGTGTCGGCGTCGCCGGTGAGGGTGGACATCTGGGTGCCCGCGTCGCGCCAGGCCTGGGCGGCCTCGCGCATGGCGTCCTCGTCGGCCTGCGGCCAGGTGACGCCCGCGGCCGTGGCGACGGCGGCGAGTTCGGGGGGCAGTTCGATTCCCACGCGTCCCCCTACAAGCCGAGTCTGCCGACGTTGTCCTGCTCGCCCTCGGCGTAGGCGGCCGCGTTGCCGGTGAAGCGCTCGCCGACATCACCCAGTTTCCCGGCGAGACCACCCAATGCGGTGAGCGTCGCGTCGGCGGGGGCGGCGTGGACGGCGCCGAAGCTCTGGCCGATCGCGTCGGCGCCCCAGCACTCGCCGAGGGCGCTGAGCCGGTCGGCGAGGTCGCGGTGGATGCCGTCGACCCGTTCGGCGAGACCGGCGAACTGGCCGGCGTTGGTGGCGAGTTCGTCGGCGGAGACGCGGAAACCCTCGGTCATGAGCGCCCCGATTCGAGCCAGTGGACGTCCTCGAAGCTCTCGTCGTCGATGACGGGATCCGGTGTGGTCTCGGCCGGGGTGAGGTCGGCGGTGCCCTTGATCAGCGCCTCCGGGTCGGTGCCCGCGGGCAGGACCGGGGCCACGACGTCGCTCATCGCGCGACTCGCCTTGAGGGCGGCGTCGGCCGCGGCGCGGACGATCACGGTGGACAACTCGTGCGGCCGGTAGGTGCGGTACGCGGTGTCGGCGATCTCCAGGCCGGTCAGCGCGCCCTGCGCCGACACGGTCACCGTGACCAGCCCACACGGGCTGGTCGCCGACTCGCTGATGCCGGCGAGCGCGCGGTGCACGCCAGCCAGTTGATCACGACTGCGGCGGTAGTCCGCTAGCAGGTCTTCGACCTGGGCTCGGTGGTCGGCCACCTAAGCCACCTCCGCGTGTAGTCGTCACATTCGCGCGTTGGACGGTCGGGCGGCGAGCCCGGTTCCCATCCGTTCGGGTGAAACCAGGATCACCGGTTCCGCCACCGCCTAACGAGCGGCGCGCCCGGAGGACGCGCATCCCCGTCAGTGGAACACTTTGCGCACCAACGCGCGCCGGGGCCCGCGACGCTCGACCAGCTCGAAACCCGCGCCGAGGAACAGGCTCAGGGTGCCGTGGTAGAGATCGCCCGACCCCTTCTTCTCCCCGGCCGTGTCCACGGGGTAGCCCTCGATGATCCACGCGCCCTGGTCGCGGGCGTGCTCGACCGCCGCCTCCAGCAGCATCGCGCCGAGTCCGCGCCTGCGCGCGGTGCGGTGGATGAAGAAGCAGGTCACCGCCCAGGTCCCGGCCAGGTCCTCATCCGGGGTGACGGGTTCTGCCACCTTGCTCATGGCCAGCCGGACGTAGTCGAGCCGGGGCGCGACGGCGACCCAGCCCACCGGATCGTCACCGTCGAACGCCAGCAGGCCGACCGGCTTGCCCGAGCACACCCGGGAGTGCAGGAACTCGCGGTTCTGCGCCGAACTCCGGCCGCGCAGGTCCGCGGCGGTCATCAGGAACCAAGTGCACCAGCAGCCGCTCTGCGCGCCGTTGGGCCCGAACAGCCGCTCCAGCGCGGGCCAGCTGTCCTGGGTCAGCTCGGCGATCCGCATGGCTACCCGCGCAGTGCTCGCACGACCCGCGACGGGCTCGGCCTGCCCAGCCGCTCGGCCATCCACGCGCTGGTGTCGGCGAGCTTGTCCAGGTCCACCCCGGTCTCGACGCCGAGGCCGTCGAGCATCCACACCAGGTCCTCGGTGGCGAGGTTGCCGGTCGCGGACTCGGCGTATGGGCAACCGCCAAGGCCGCCCGCGGACGAGTCGACGGTCGTGACCCCGAGGCGCAGCGCGGCCAGGGTGTTGGACAGCGCCTGGCCGTAGGTGTCGTGGAAGTGCACGGCGACCGCGTCGACCGGGACGCCGTCGAGCGCGACGGCCGCGATCACGGCCTCGACCTGGCCGGGCGTGGCGACGCCGATCGTGTCGCCGAGGGAGAGCTGCGAGCAGCCCATGTCCATCAGCCGCTTGCCGACCGCGGCGACCTGCTTGGGCTCGACCGAGCCCTCCCAGGGGTCGCCGAAGCACATCGAGACGTAGGCGCGCACGTCCAGGCCCTCGGCGCGGGCGCGGGTGACGACCGGCTCGAACATCGAGAACTGCTCGTCGAGCGAGCGGTTGAGGTTCTTGTTGGCGAAGGTCTCCGTGGCGCTGCCGAAGATCGCGATGTCGCGTACGCCCGCCGCGAGGGCACGGTCGAGGCCGCGGTCGTTGGGCACGAGCACCGGGTAGCGGACACCGTCGACCCGCGACAGCGCGGCCAGCAGGTCCTCGGCGTCGGCCAGCTGCGGCACCCACTTGGGGTGCACGAAGCTGGTCGCCTCCAGGATCGACAGCCCTGCGGCGGCGAGCCGGTCGAGGAACTCGATCTTGACGTCGACCGGGACGACCGACTGCTCGTTCTGCAGCCCGTCGCGCGCGCCGACCTCCCAGATGGTCACCCTGGCCGGGAGACCGTCAGCGGGAACGACCGTCGGCAGACCGACCTCGCACGCGCCCATTACCGGCGTCCGCGGGCGTCCCCCGCGTCGGGGAACTGCTGGGTGGCCGGGAAGCCAGGTGCCCCGGGGCGGTGGAAGTCGTCGTTCGGGTTGTCGTTGACCTCGCGGTAGAGCAGGGTCTGCACCTTCTCGACGTTCGGGATGTCGTCGAAGGTCAGCGGGTCCTGCGCGGAGGACTCCATGATCAGCGTGCCGCAGCCGACGATCCGGTCGATCAGGCCGTGCTCGAAGCGCACGCTGCTGATCCGCGAGAGCGGGATGTCGATGCCGGTGCGGTTGACCACGCCGACGCGGTACATCACGCGGTCGGTGGTGACCACGAAGTGGGTGGTGCGCCAGCGGATGAAGGGCGCGATGAACAGCCACGCGATCAGCAGGACCGCCACCGCGGCGATGATGATCTGCGCGATCATCGCCCACGACAGGTCCTGGACCAGGATGGCGCCCCAGATGGCGAGGCCGATCACGACCGCCAGGACCAGGTAGGGAAGCAGCAGCATCTTCCAGTGCGGGTGCTTGTGCAGCACGACGCGCTCGCCGTCGCTGAGCAGGTCGTCCGGATATGCCACGGTTTCCTCCCGATCACTGATGACGCGGCTACCGTACCGGCGCGCGGCTCTCACGCGCGCGGAACGCACCAAACTGTCATCATGCGCCGCGCAGGTGCACCACGTCGCCCGCCGAGACCGTCTTCGCCGTGCCCGCCGCGTCGACCACGAGCCTGCCGTCGGAGTCGATATCGATGGCGGTGCCCTGCAGGTCGTGGCCCTCGGGCATCTCCACGCGAACCCGCTGCCCGAGCGTCGAGCAGTGGCTGCGGTACTCGGCGAGCAGCCCGGAGGCGGCCAGGTCGCCCTGGGCGCCCCGCCAGGAGCGTTCGGCCTCGTCGAAGGCGCGCAGCAGGGCGATGGCGACCTCGGCGCGGTCGGCCGACCCGCCCTCCTCGGCGAGGGACGTCGCGGGCAGCCCGCCCGGGCCGGGCGGCACGTCGGCGCCCAGCGGGCCGACGTTGAGTCCGATGCCGAGGACCACGGCAGTGTGCTGCCCGCCGTCGACCTCGGCCAACACGCCCGCGCACTTGCGCATGGACATGCCCGCGAGCAGGTCGTTCGGCCATTTCAGCGACGCCGTCACCCCCGCGTGGCGGGCGGCGCGCACCAGGGCGATGCCTGCCACGAGTGCGAGCGAGCCGAAGCGGGCCGGGGGCACGCCGTCGGGGCGCAGGAGCACGCTCAGGTAGAGCCCGGAGTCCGGCGGCGACACCCACTCACGGCTGCGCCGACCGCGCCCGGCGGTCTGCGACTCGGCGATCAGGACCGTCCGGTCGGCCGCGTCGGCGGTGGCCAGCAGGTCGGCGTTGGTCGACCCGGTCGTGTCCACCACATCGAGTGCCGCGTACGCGCCCGCGGGCGCGACAAGAGCCGCGCGCAGAGCCTCCGCATCGAGAGCTGCCATGCCGATCAGCGTAGATCCGTTCCCCAGGTCCGGCCTCCGGGACGCGCGGTCATAGAGGGTCGTTCTGTGTCTGCGCCGTTACCCGGTGATGTCGTCCAGCCGACGCGAACGGCGTGATGTCGAATACGCCAAGCCCCTCCGACCTGCTCCGGATCGCTAGGCTGCCGCCTCATGAGCAGCGCGACCGAGCCGATCGGAAAAGCCCCGGTGGACGAGCCCGATATCCACACCACGGCGGGCAAGCTCGCGGACCTCTATCGCCGCAACGACGAAGCGGTGCACGCGGGGTCGGCGCGGGCGGTGGAGAAGCAGCACGCCAAGGGCAAGATGACCGCCCGCGAGCGCATCGACATGCTGCTCGACGCGGGTTCGTTCATCGAGCTCGACGAGCTGGCGCGGCACCGGTCGACGAACTTCGGCCTGGAGAAGAACCGCCCCTACGGGGACGGCGTGGTGACCGGCTACGGCACCGTCGACGGCCGCCCGGTGTGCGTGTTCTCCCAGGACGTGACCGTCTTCGGCGGCTCGCTCGGCCAGGTGTACGGCGAGAAGATCGTCAAGGTCATGGACCTGGCGATCAAGACCGGCCGCCCGATCATCGGCATCAACGAGGGCGGTGGCGCGCGCATCCAGGAGGGTGTGGTGTCGCTGGGCCTCTACGGCGAGATCTTCACCCGCAACGTCCGCGCGTCCGGTGTGGTCCCGCAGATCTCGCTGATCATGGGCGCGAACGCGGGCGGGCACGTGTACTCCCCGGCGCTGACCGACTTCATCGTGATGGTCGACCAGACCTCGCAGATGTTCATCACCGGCCCGGACGTGGTCAAGACCGTCACCGGTGAGGAAGTCACCCTCGAGGAACTCGGCGGCGCGCGCACGCACAACACCAAGTCCGGTGTCGCGCACTACATGGGCGCCGACGAGGAGGACGCGATCTCCTACGTCAAGGAGCTGCTGTCCTTCCTGCCGTCGAACAACCTGTCCGAGGCGCCGCTGTTCAGCGGGTTCGCCGAGGAGGGCTCGGTCAACGACAACCTGACCGACACCGACCGCGAACTCGAGACGCTGATCCCGGACTCCGCGAACCAGCCGTACGACATGCACGAGGTGATCACCCGGGTCGTCGACGACGGCGAGTTCCTGGAGGTCCACCCGCTGTTCGCGCCGAACATCCTGGTCGGCTTCGGCCGGGTCGAGGGGCAGAGCGTCGGCATCGTGGCCAACCAGCCCACCCAGTTCGCGGGCTGCCTGGACATCGACGCCTCGGAGAAGGCCGCCCGGTTCGTCCGCACCTGCGACGCTTTCAACATCCCGGTGTTGACCTTCGTCGACGTGCCCGGCTTCCTCCCCGGCACCGACCAGGAGTGGACCGGCATCATCCGCCGCGGCGCGAAGCTCATCTACGCCTACGCCGAGGCGACGGTCCCGCTGATCACGGTCATCACCCGCAAGGCTTACGGCGGCGCGTACGACGTGATGGGGTCGAAGCACCTCGGCGCGGACATGAACCTGGCCTGGCCCACCGCCCAGATCGCCGTCATGGGCGCCTCCGGCGCGTCCAACATCCTGCACCGCAAGACCCTCAAAACTGCTATGGACGCGGGCGAGGACGTCGACGCCCTGCGGGCAAAACTGGACCGCGAGTACGAGGACACCCTGCTCAACCCGTATGTGGCGGCCGAACGCGGCTATGTGGACTCGGTCATCCCGCCGTCCTACACCCGCGGCTACGTCGCCCGATCATTGCGCATGCTGCGTGACAAGCGGGAGACTTTGCCTCCCAAGAAGCACGGCAACATCCCGCTGTGAATCAGGAGCAGCCCATGAGCGACCAACCCCTGCTGCGCGTCGTGCGTGGCACCCCGGATGACGTCGAACTGGCCGCCCTGACGGCGGTGGTCGCGGTCGCGGCCACCGCTTCGGGGGAGGAAGAGACACCGGCGTCGTCGGCGTGGTCGGCCAGGACGACGTTGGTCCGCAGGCAGTTGGACCATGGCCCTGGTGCTTGGCGGGCTTCGGGTTTGCCCCGCTGATCTGGCGCTAATCCAAGGGGGCTGGCCTGTTCGGCGCTAAACCCGAACTGGCCAGCCCTGTTCGGCGCTAACCCAAGCGGGCCCGCCCCTGTTCGGCGCTTAACCCAAGCGAGCCGGCCCAATTTCGGCACCAAACCCAAGCGAGCCCGCCCAATTCGGCACCAAACCCAAGCTGGCACGCCCGTTCGGCGCTATCCCAAGCGAATCGACTGGCGACAGCCCCCACAGCCTCACCCCGGACAGCCCCACTCCAAGTGGGTTGCCTTAACGGTCTTTGGCTTTTAATCCCTGCTCTACCCCCTGCCCCCTCGTCCTGGCCATCTTTAACTCTCGATCATCGGTGTCAAGGGTCGCGCAGCGATCGCGCAGCGACGGCCGTTTACGGCCGCCCTTGACGCCGATGATCGAGAGTTAAACAATTGTGGCCGAGGGAGACTGATTTCCCTTGGGAGCCAACAAGAACTCGGGGATCAATGCGGTGGGCCCCTCTGGCTCGATTGTTTAATTCTCGATCATCGCTGTCAAGGGCGGCCGTAAACGGCCGTCGCTGCGCGATCGCTGCGCGACCCTTGACACCGATGATCGAGAATTAAAAGCGGCCAGGACGAGGGGCAAGGGGGAAATGCAGGGGCGAAGAGCCGTCCCCGAAGGCGACCACGTCCGGAGGTCAAGGACCAAGAGCGATCGCTAAAGGTGACCCGCGTCCGGAGGTCCGGGGTGGGAGCGCGTGTGGCGCTTTCGGACTGGTTCGAGGCTTAGCCGTGTGAGGTGCGGGCTCAAAGGATGCCTGGCAAGGCACCGGCGGGAAGCGATCCGGGGTCAGCCTCGGGATTGACGGCTCGTCGAACTGGGCCAAGCGTCCCCGTGGGCAGGCGGTTCGGGTCGGATGCTTCACTTCCGAGTGAAATCGGGCGGCGGTACCTGCGGGAGCGACCATGGTGAGCACTGAGCGGCGGTCGTGGGCCGCCCTCATGGCGCTGTGTGCCTGCTTCTTCATGGTGATGCTGGATTCCACGATCGTCACCGTGGCCATCCCGGCCATCCTGACCGGCCTCGACGCCAACCTCAACGAGGTCATCTGGGTCAACAGCGTCTACCTGCTGGCCAACACCGTCCCCCTGCTCCTCACCGGCCGCCTCGGCGACCGGTATGGGCCCAAGCGGGTTCTCATCGTAGGGCTGGTCATCTTCCTGGCCGCGTCCCTGTGGTGTGGGCTCGCCACCTCCGCCGGGTCGCTGATCGCGGCCCGGGCCGTCCAGGGGCTTGGGGCGGCGGCGATGACGCCGCAGACGTTGACGTTCATCACCCGCCTCTTTCCGCCGGAGAAGCGGGGGACGCCGATCGCGGTGTGGGGTGCTGTCGCCGGGGTCGCGACGATCACCGGGCCGGTGGTCGGGGGACTGCTTGTCGAGCAGTTCGGGTGGCAGTGGATTTTCCTGCTGAACCTGCCGATCGGTGCCGTGGGGCTCGTCGTCGGGCTGGTGGTGCTTCCCGACTGGCTGCCGAACGGGCGGATCCGGTTCGACACCCTGGGCGCGGTGCTGGCCTCCGTCGGGCTTGGGGCGCTCGTCTTCGGCCTGCAGAACGGCCAGCACTACCACTGGGGCACGGTCATCGGGCCGCTCGGCGTGCTGCACATCATCGGGATCGGTCTGCTCCTGCTCGGCGGCTTCATCATCTGGCAGCGGCGGATGACCGACGAGCCGCTGGTGCCGCTCGGGCTGTTCGCCAACCCCACCTTCGCCTTCGCCAACCTCACCCACGGCGCGCTCGGGTTCGCCGTCACCGGGATGTTCCTGCCGCTGGTGATCTACGTGCAGTCCGTCCTCGGCCTCGGGCCGGTCGAGTCGAGCCTGCTGTGCGCGCCGATGGCCGTGGCGGCGGGTGCGGCGGCGATCGTGGCGGGGCGGGTCGGCGGGAAGCACCTGATCATGAGCGGGTTGGGTGCGCTCGCAGGCGGAACAGTGCTGATCGCGGCGCTGGCCGAGCCGGACACCGTCCCGATGGTGCTGGTGCCGGGACTGGTCATCGCCGGCGTCGGGATCGGGCTGGTGTACTCGCCGCTGACCGCCGCGGCCACGTTCGGGCTGCCGGGTCACCTCGTCGGCGCGGCCTCCGGGGTGTTCAACACGTCGCGGCAGGTCGGCGGCGTCCTGGGCAGCGCGACGACCGGGCTGTTGCTGCAGGTCGGGCTCAGTGTGTCCGTGCCGGAGGCGGCCCGGCAGACCGCCAGGTCACTGCCGCCGCGCTACGTCGAGGAGTTCGTCCGGCGGGTCAGTGACGCGGCCAACACGGCCAGCCAGTTCCGCCAGAACGGCCCGGAGGTGCCCGCCGACTGGTCGCCGTCAATCGCCGCGCGCGTGCGTGACCTCGCGACGGACGCCTACGCCCTCGGGTTCACCAACGCCGCGAAGGCGACCCTCGTGCTGCCCGTCGTCGTGCTGGTCCTCGGCATCCTCTGCGCCGCCGGCATCCAACCCCCAAGTGGGAACGCGAAGAATCTGGACTATCGCCCGGAAGGCGCGACTCCGTAGCGTCGCCCCATGACGATCAGGCGATCCCTGCTCACTGTCGTGGCCGCGGTCGGCGCCGTTCTCGTCCCGCTCAGCCCCGCCGCGGCCGAGCCGCTGGAGAGCACGCCGATCTACTCCTACGCCGACGCCGTGCGCGAGACGGTCTGGGTCGACACCGGTCTGACCTCGCCGCAGGGCGCGCGGGTGCGGGTCGCCGCCGACATCATCCGGCCGCGCGAGGCGCAGACCGCGGGCGTCAAAGTCCCGGTGATCATGGACGCCAGCCCGTATTACACCTCGCTCGGCCGGGGTAACGAGGGCCAGCGCAAGACCTACGACTCAGCGGGTCGCCCGATCCAGTTCCCCCTCTTCTACGACAACTACTTCGTCCCACGCGGCTACGCGGTCGTGCTCGTCGACCTGTCCGGCACCGCCCGGTCCAACGGCTGCGTCGACGTCGGCGGCCGCTCCGAGGTCGCTTCCGGCAAGGCCGTCGTCGACTGGCTCAACGGCCGCGCCACCGGCTACACCTCCGCCACCGGCTCGACGCAGGCGAGCGCGACCTGGTCGAGCGGCGCGGTCGGCATGATCGGCAAGTCGTGGGACGGCACGATCGCCAACGGGGTCGCGGCCACCGGTGTCGACGGGCTCAAGACCGTCGTGCCGATCGGCGCCATCAGCTCCTGGTACGACTACTACCGGGCGCACGGCGCGACTCTGACCATGGGCACCCCGTCCGCGCTCGTCTCGCGCGTGGAGAACTCGGCCGCGGCGAACAACTGTGCCACCGTCAAGTCCACTTTGGACAGCGGTTCACCGTCGAGCGGTGACATGACGACAATGTGGCGCGAGCGCGACTACGTGCCCAATGCCGCCAACGTCAAGGCGAGCGTGTTCGTCGTGCACGGCGTCAACGACCTGAACGTGAAGTCGATCAACTTCGGCCAGTGGTGGAACGCGCTGCCCGCGACCGTCGAGCGCAAGCTCTGGCTGACCCAGGCGGGCCACGTCGACCCGTTCGACTTCCGCCGCTCGGTGTGGGTCGACACCCTGCACCGCTGGTTCGACCACTACCTGATGGGCATCGACAACGGCATCCAGAACGACCCTCGATCCACCGTCGAGCACCAGCCGGACGTGTGGAAGGACGACGTGAGCTGGCCGGTCGTCACCACCCCGAAGCACCTCTACGCGCACGCCTCAAGCACCGCAGGCGTCGGCACGCTCAACTCCGCCCCACCGCCGCCCACCGAGATCCCCGTGTGGGCGCGGTTCACCGACAACCGCAGCAGCGAGTACACCTGGATCACCAACCCGACGTCGACGTCCTCGGCCCGGCTGATCTACAGCTCGCCCGCGCTCACCGCCGACAACCGCATCTCGGGCACACCGCGCATCACGGTCACCGCGACGTCGTCGGCCGGCGCCGCCCGGCTGACCGCCGTCCTGGTCGACCTTGGCCCGTCGACGATCCGCAACTACCGGGCCTCCGGCGAGGGCATCACCACGCTGTCCACCCGGTCCTGCTGGGGCGAGAGCGGGACCGGTGACAGCGCCTGTTTCCTCGACACGGCCACCAACAAGACCAGCACCAGCGCCAACATCATCAGCCGCGGGTGGGCCGACCTCGGCCACTACGCGTCGCTCGACTCACGCAAGACGCTGTCCCCCAACACGCCCTACAAGATCACCTTCAACCTGGCGAGCACCGACCAGGTCATCCCCGCGGGCCACAAGCTCGCGCTGGTGATCGGCAGCACGGACAGCTCGTACATCGGCTCCGCGGGCAGCTATCCGAAGATCGCCGTCGACCTGACCAAGACGGTCCTGCAGATCCCGATGACAGGGTCCTTCTAGGCTTACCGGCATGCGCTTCGTCCTCGCCTCCCAGTCCCCCGCCCGCCTCGGCATGCTCCGCGACGCCGGGATCGAGCCGGTGGTCCGGGTGTCGGGTGTGGACGAGGAGGCGATCGAGGCGTCGCTGCCGGACGCGAAGCCCGACACGGTGGTCGTCGCGCTCGCCGAGGCCAAGGCGCGGGCGGTGCTGGCCGACGTCGTGGCCGAGCACCCGGACGCGCTGATCGTGGGCTGCGACTCGATGCTGCACTTCGACGGGCAGCTGATGGGCAAGCCCGCGACCGTCGACATCGCGCGCGAGCGGTGGGGCCGGATGGCGGGCAACACCGGCGACCTGATGACCGGGCACGCCGTCCTGCGGGTCGATGGCGGCGAGGTCACCGCGACCGCGACCGGCACCGAGAGCACCGTGGTGCGCTTCGGCAAGCCGACCGAGCGCGAACTGGAGGCCTACCTCGCCTCCGGTGAGCCGCTGCGGGTCGCGGGGGCGTTCACCCTCGACGGGCGCGGCGGCTGGTTCGTCGACGGCATCGACGGCGACTCGTCCGGGGTCATCGGGATCAGCCTGCCGCTGATGCGCCGGCTGCTCAACGAGGTGGGCCTCAGTGTCGTCGATTTCTGGAGTGCTCCCACCGAGTGAGAGTCCGCCGGATCACACTCCGGATCGGGAAGAAGCCCACGGGGCACCGCGGTTGAATCAACTGTGATGGGGACGAACCGTGGAGTCGCGCTGACCGTGCGCCTGCACATCGATCTGTGCCTGCTGGCCGGATCGCTGTGTACGCGCTGATCTGACCGCGCCCACACTTCCCTGTTCTTCCCTGGAGTTTCCGCATGTCCACGCCCAAGTCCCGGAGTTCCCGCAACTTCGGCATCGCCGTCCTCGCCGGGCTCGTCCTCGGCGCGTTACTCGGGTTCGTCGCCAAGCAGACCGACACGGCCTGGCTGACCACCACGCTCAAGACCATCGGCGACGTCTTCACCAGCCTGCTTCAGTTCACCGTGATCCCGTTGGTGTTCACCGCGATCGTCGTGGGCGTCACCAGCCTTCGCGGCCTCGGTGGCGCGCGCACCGCCGCCCGCCTCGGCGGCAAGACGCTCCTCTGGTTCGGCGTGACCTCGCTGATCGCCGTGCTCATCGGCATCGCGGTCGGCCTGATCGGCGGCGCGGGCAAGGGCGTCGACGTCGAGCCGAGCGCCACCGCCGTGGACAAGCTGGCCACCCGCGACCACGGCGACTGGCTGACCGTCCTCAATGGACTGGTGCCGAGCAACCTGTTCTCCGCCTTCACCGAGGGCGAGGTGCTGCAGGTCGTGTTCGTCGCGGTCCTGGTCGGCATCGCCGCCTACAGCCTGGGCGAGCGCGCGGCGCCGTTCGTGGCGTTCAACAAGGCGATCTTCGACATCATCCAGAAGGTGCTCGGCTGGATCATCCGGCTCGCGCCGCTGGGCGTGCTGGGCCTGATCGGCACGGCGTTCGCCACGTACGGCAACGGGTTCGTCAAGCCGCTGCTGTCGCTGATCGCCTCGGTGTACGTCGCCGCCGCGCTGGTGCTGTTCGTGGTCTACCCGGTGCTGCTTCGGTTCTACGGCAAGGTGAGCCCGAAGACGTTCTACGCCAAGTCATGGACGGCACTGCAGTTCGCGTTCGTGTCCCGCTCCTCCGGCGCGACACTGCCGCTGAGCAGGCAGAGCGCGGTGAACCTCGGCGTCGACCCCGGCTACGCGGGATTCGCGGTGCCGCTGGGCACGACGACGAAGATGGACGGCTGCGCCGCGCTGTACCCGGCGATCGCGACGATCTTCATCGCGAACCTGTTCGGGATCTCGCTCAGCGGCTGGCAGTACGTCGGCATCGTCGCGGTCGCCGTGTTCGGCGCGTTCGCCACGGCGGGCACGACCGGCTGGTTCACCATGCTGACGCTGACCCTGGGCACGATCGGCCTGCCACCGGAGGTCATCGCGACCGGTGTGGCCATCGTCTACGGCATCGACCCGATCCTCGACATGATCCGCACCGCGACCAACGTAGCCGGCCAAATCACCGTCCCAGTCTTGGTCGCCCGCGGCGAAGGCCTGCTGGACGACGAGGTCCTGGCCGCCCCACCCCTCCTCGACACCCCCGAGCCGACCCCGGTAAAGGAGCCCGCCCTCGTCTGACCGTCGAACTCACTTGCCCGAGTGTCGAACTCACTTGCCGGAAGGGGCGACTCGCGCGCATCGCGAGTCGCCCCTTCCGGCGAACGAGTCGCCCGCTCAGGCAAGTGAGTTCGACGTTCAGGCAAGTGAGTTGGACGTTCAGGGGCAGTCGCGGAGTTGGGCGGACGGCACGGTGACCTGGGGGTAGCCGGGGAGTTGCTCCAGGCGGGTGTAGGTGCGGGTGCAGCCGATCTCCTGGCCGCTGAGGCCGAAGACCTGGGCGTAGACCGGGCGCTTGTCGCAGACCTGGTTGCCCTTGCAGTCGTACTGGGCGGCGATGACCTCCGGCGAGGAGTCGCTGACCACGTTGTTGAGGACCAGCAGACCCGCCGACGACAGGTAGGCGCGCTCCTGGGCGTTCCACTTGTCCGAGCGCCCGACCACGACCTGCCCCGTCATGCCGTCCGGGCCCTCGCCGCGGATCAGGCAGGCGGACGCGGAACCGGGCACGCACTGCAGCGAGGTCGCGGTGAGCGTCACACCCAGGTCGGTGACTGTCGTCTCGATCACCTGACTGGCTGACGGTCCGCCGATGCGCAACCGCCCCGAAGTGGCCCCGGCGTCGGCGATCAGCTCGACGAAAGTGCCCGCCACGGTGGTCGAAGCGAGCACCTGGCAGGGCTCCCGCAGGCACCCGGAAAGGCCCACGCTGGGGGTCGTCGGAGGGACGGAAACACTGGTCGACGGGGGTGTCGCCACCCGCTGTGACCTGGCCTTGAGCACCGCGGCACCGGCCAGCGACGCGGCGGTCACCACACCGCAGAGCAGCGCCGTCACCACCACCGAGCGGGGCATCCGTCGGGCCATGGCGCTGTCACCTCCTGCGGTGCGCTGGGAACACGGCACAGTATCCCCACACATGTGGGGTTGCTCTCGGTTCACTAATGGCTTTGGGTCCGTAAACTCCCCCCAAGCCCGCGAACTAGGAGGAACGGCGTGCCCGAGTCGGCAAAGACGCTGAGCAAGGTTCTCATCGCCAATCGCGGCGAGATCGCTGTCCGCGTGATTCGTGCCTGCCAGGACGCCGGTCTGGGCAGTGTGGCCGTCTACGCCGAGCCCGACCGGGACGCCCCGTTCGTGCGGCTGGCCGACGAGGCATTCGCGCTGGGCGGCAACACTCCCGGTGAGAGCTACCTGTCCTTCGACAAGCTGCTCGACGTGGCGAAGCGCTCCGGCGCCGACTCCGTGCACCCCGGCTACGGCTTCCTCTCAGAGAACGCCGAGTTCGCCCAGGCGGTGCTCGACGCGGGTCTGATCTGGATCGGACCCACCCCACAGGCTATCCGCGACCTCGGCGACAAGGTGACCGCGCGGCACATCGCGATGCGCGCCGGCGCGCCGCTGGTTCCCGGCACCAAGGAGCCGGTCGGCGGCGCCGAGGAGATCGTCGCGTTCGCCGAGGAGCACGGTCTCCCGGTCGCGATCAAGGCCGCGTTCGGCGGCGGCGGGCGTGGCCTGAAGGTGGCCCGCACGATCGAGGAGATCCCCGAGCTGTTCGACTCGGCGGTCCGCGAGGCCGTCACCGCGTTCGGCCGCGGCGAGTGCTTCGTCGAGCGCTACCTGGACCGGCCCCGGCACGTCGAGGCGCAGGTGCTCGCCGACCAGCACGGCAACGTGGTCGTCGTCGGCACCCGCGACTGCTCGCTGCAGCGCCGCCACCAGAAGCTCGTCGAGGAGGCCCCGGCCCCCTTCCTGACCGACAGCCAGCGCGCCGAGATCCACTCGTCGGCGAAGGCCATCTGCAAGGAAGCGGGCTACTCCGGCGCGGGCACGGTCGAGTACCTGGTCGGCATGGACGGCACCATCTCGTTCCTCGAGGTCAACACCCGACTGCAGGTCGAGCACCCGGTCTCGGAGGAGACCGCGGGCGTCGACCTGGTCCGCGAGCAGTTCCGCATCGCCGCCGGTGAGAAGCTCCGCTTCACCGAGGACCCGGAACCCCGCGGCCACTCGATCGAGTTCCGCATCAACGGCGAGGACGCGGGCCGCGGCTTCCTGCCCGCCCCGGGAACCGTCACCAAGTTCATCGCCCCCGACGGCCCCGGCGTCCGCGTCGACGCGGGCGTGGAGTCCGGCACCGTCATCGGCGGCCAGTTCGACTCGCTGCTGGCGAAGATCATCGTCACCGGCGAGAACCGAGACGAGGCCATCGCCCGCTCCCGCCGCGCCCTGGACGAGCTGGTGGTCGAGGGCATGGCCACCGTGACCCCGTTCCACCGCGCGATCGTGCGCGACCCGGCGTTCATCGGCGACGGCGAGACGTTCTTCGTGCACACCCGCTGGATCGAAACCGAGTTCGACAACACCATCGAACCCTTCACCGGCGGTGCGGAAGCGGCCGAGGAGGAGCAGCCCCGGCAGAACGTCGTCGTCGAGGTCGGCGGCAGGCGGCTTGAGGTCTCCCTGCCCGGCACCTTCTCCCTCAACACCGGCGGCGGCGCCGGCGCGGCGGCGAAAGCCAAGCCCCGCAAGCGTTCCGGCGGCAAGGCCGGAGCAGCGGCCTCGGGCGACTCGGTCACCGCGCCGATGCAGGGCACCATCGTGAAGATCGCCGTGGAGGACGGCCAGACCGTCGAAGCGGGCGAGCTGGTGTTGGTGCTTGAGGCGATGAAGATGGAGAACCCGGTCACCGCGCACAAGTCGGGCACCATCACCGGCCTGGGCATCGCGGTCGGCGAGACCGTCACCACCGGCACGGTCATCTGCGAGATCAAGGACTGACACCCAGTTCGCACAACCGCTAGGAAGTTGGGGACCTGCCACACGGCAGGTCCCCACTTTCGTTTGATACCGCCCGCACCGAGGAGTGAACTCGCCAGGGCAAGAGCCGTGGGAGGGCGTGGCAGCGGGCCCGGTCAGACCAGCCAGCCAGCCAACACAGCCGCGCCATCAGCAAGGCGGTGTTGGGCGCGGAATGAACGGGTGCTGGGAATGCGGAATGGAACGGAGATCAGCAGTGTGGAATGGGACGAATGTCAGCAATGCGGAATGGACGGGTGTTAGGAATCAGGTGCGATGTGAGGGGAGCAAGGCCCACCCCACCGCCACCCGTCCCGCACACCCCACACCCCACCACCCACCCGTCCCGCGCACCAACCCCGGACAAGAGCACCCAACCGATGCTCTTAATCCCTGCAGTTCCCCCTGCTCCCTCGTCCTGGCCGCCTTTAACTCTCGATCGGCGGTGTCAAGGGTGGCGCAGCCATCGCGCAGCGACGGCCGTTCACGGCCGCCCTTGATACCGCCGATCGAGAGTTAAACAATCAAGCCAGAGGGAGATCCCCTGCCGGGCCGACGGAGCCGACGGAGCCGACGGAGCCAGCAGCGCCGAGGAAGCCCCCTGAGAACGACCTCAGCTCACCCCCCAAACGTTTCCGTAGGATCGACACATGGCCCACGAACCGCAGCCCGAGATGCGCATCGGCGACGCCGAGCGTGAGGACGGTCTGCGCGCACTGGGCGAGCACATGGCCGCCGGAAGACTGACCGTCGACGAATACGGCGACCGAAGCGCCAAGGTCGCCACAGCCCGCACTCGCGGCGAGCTGTTATCGCTCTTCACCGACCTCCCCGACCCGCGCCCAAGGTTCCACGCTCCCCCACCGGCTTTCGCCGCCCCACCACCGATGCCGATGCCCTACCTCCCCTCGCGCCCCCTTGGTCTCCGCCTCTCCTCCGCCCTGGTCCCCATCGCGATCGTCGCGGGCGTGTTCATGGCGTTCCGGTTCGGGTTCTTCCCCTTCATCGTGTTGCCCATCATCGTCGCCGTCCTCGTCAACCGGTCCAACAACGACTGGCGGCGCAGGCATCTCGGTCGGGGCAGGCGCTGAGCGGCCCGGAGTTGCTGCTGCTCGACCTCGACGGGGTCCTGCGCGGGTTCCACTCCTTCGACGACGCCGAGTTCGGGCTCGCCGCCGGGTCCGTCGCCGACGCCGCGTTCTCCCCGGAGCTGTTGACCCCAGCCATCACCGGCCTGGTCAGCCACGACCGCTGGCTGGCCACGGTCGCGCGTGAACTCTCCGGCGGTGCGGTGTCCATGTCGACGGCCGCGGCGGCGGTGGCGGCCTGGTCGCGGCCGGGGTACGTGATCACGGCCGCGTTGGCGCTGGTCCGGGCCGCGCGCGTGCGATGCCGGGTCGCGTTGCTGACGAACGCCACCACCCGGCTCCCGCACGATATGGCCCTCCTCGGGCTCGACAGCGAGGTGGACGGGGTGATCTCGTCGGCCGAGACCGGGGCGCGCAAACCCGAACCCGAGGCCTACCTGGCCGCCCTGGCCCTGCTCGACGCGACGGCGAGCGCGACGTTGTTCTGCGATGACAGCGAGGACAATGTGCTGGCGGCACAGGCGCTCGGCTTCGCCGCGGCCCACGTGCCGGACACCGATTCGCTGCGCACCGCGCTGTCCGTGCATGGGTTGCTCGGCTGAACAGCTAGCGTGGCGCGCGTGGAAATGGTGGAGATCAACGCGGGCAAGTACTACCTGAGGGCCCTGCGCGCGGACGACCGGATCGATGACCGGCAAACCATCATCGAGGCCTTCACCGACCCGGAAAGCAGGCGCTGGATGTCGCACGTCGACATCTCCGACCTGGACCGGGCCACGGCGTACATCACCCGGCGCGCGCAGGGGTGGGCCGAGGAGACGCGGTTCTCCTGGGCCGTGGCCGAGCCGACGACTGGCGACCTGCTCGGCGAGGTGCTGCTCAAGAACGTCGACTTCGACAACCACACCGCCGAAGCGGGCTGCTGGGCGCACCCGTCGGCCCGGGGCCGCGGCATGACCACCGAGGCGCTCGGCGCGGTCCTGCGCTTCGGCTTCGGGGCGCTGGGACTGCGTGAGGTCTTCTACAAACACCACCCGGACAACCTGGCGTCGCGGCGGGTCGCCGAGAAGCTCGGCTTCACCGTGCTCTCCGAGGACGCCGAAAGCTCGGTCCTGGTGCTGCGTAACGCCTGAGCGGCCCCCAGCGGTACCTAGATCGGAACCCAACGGGGTTCCCGCGCGTCCACAACAGGGGTATCGAACAGTCGAATCCGAGCATCGACTCTCGATAAGGTGGACGCAGCACAGGTAGGGGACGGGGAGGCGCGACGTGCCAGACAAGCACGGGCACAACCACAAGGACCTGCTCGACGTCGAACCGAACGCCGTCCCCGCCTTGCGCGGCGCGTTCATCTCGGCGTTGGACCAGGTCGACCGCCAACTCGAACTGGCGGCCACCGAGGTCAGGGTCGCCGCGTGGGCGAACGACCCGGTGAGCCAGGAAGCCACCGAGGGGATCAACGCGCTGTCGGTCGACACCGACACGGCCGCGCTGGAACAGCTGCGGTCGTTCCGCAGGCAGCTGGGGACGGCGGTCGACACGCTCGACAAGATCGCCGAGCACTATCGCCTGCTCGAGGACGACAACAAGGCGAACGTCAGTCACACCGGCCAGGGCTGAGGGGGACGACATGACCGAGCAGACCAAGCGCTGGCGCGGCTTCACCCACGAAGAGCTCTACCGCCTCTTACACGAGGGTCCGGGCGCGCAGGCGTCGGCCGACCCGGGCCGCCGGTGGGCCGAGTTGGCGAGCACCCTGTCCGACGTCGGCCAGGACCTCGCCACGGCGCTCGACAGCTCCGGGGCGACCTGGGTGGGCCGGGCGGCGGGCCGGGCCTACGAGCGGCTCGCCCCACTGGCCGCCTGGGCGACCGCCGCCGGGGAGTCCGCGGCCGAGATGCGGACCGCGGTGGAGAACCAGGGTGACTACGTCGCCAAGGCGCGAGCCGACATGCCCGTGCCCCAGGACCTCCCCCAGCAGCAGCCGGACCCCACGATCGCACCCGCGATCCAGGTCGTCGGCGCGCAGACCGACCCGGAGCCCATCGAGGCCGCCCAGTCGAGCGGCGAGTTGCGGGCGTTCGAGGTGATGGCCGCCTACGAGGAGGCCACCGCGGTGAACCTGACCGCGTTGTCGGCGTTCGAGCAGCCCGCGGAGCTGCTCGACAGCGGTCGGGACCGGCACAGCAACCGCGGGCAGGGCATCGGCCTGTCCGCTGTCGTGTCGACGATCGCGTCGGCCGTCGCGGGCGCGCTGCCCTCGGTCGTCGACAAGCCGCGCGGGCACCACTCCCCGCATGTCCGCGAGGTGGCGGGCAACCAGGGTGTCGTCCTCTCGGGCGCGACGCTGGAAGCCGAGCCCGCCCGGCGAGCGGTGTCCCCGGGTATCTCGTCGGGGGCGGCGCCGATGGAGGCGCACCCGGCGATCGGAGCGGCTCCGAGTCCCGGTCCTGGTTCAAAGCCCCGGGACGGCCGCAGCTCGGCCCGAGCCACACCGGCGGTTCCCGCTGCCCCCACGGCAATCGGCGACCTCGCCGGGACGCCTGCCGCCGCGCCGATGGCGGGCACGGGCGGAACCGGCGCCCCGGTCTCACCCACGGGGGCCGCGCCGACGACCGCCGACAAGCCGGCGCTGCGGCGCTTCGGGACTGAGGCACTCGGGTCCAGCCAGTGGTTCGCCGAGACGGAGTCGACGCCGAGCCGGGATGTCTCCGGACGGCGGCGTGACCTTGGGTCGGTCGAGCAGGTGACCGAGTCGGTTGTGGTGGACGGGGAGGATCACCACCTGCCGCCCAACGTGATCGGCGGCTAGCGCGCGGGTGTCGCCACCCGCAGATGCCTTGCCAGGAAAGCGATCTGGTCGCCGACGATCCGGTCGAACAGCGGCGGGAAGTACACCTCGAAGTGGTCGGCCGGGTAGTTGATCATCTCGCCGTGGGGCGCCTGGTCAGCTACCCGCTCCACCAGCGAGACGTCGATCAGCGTCTCGTTGTCGCTGACGCACACCAGCAGCGGGCAGCCGATGTCCGGCGCCCGGCGGGAAGCGTCGTAGACCAGCACGCCGAGCGCCGAGGCGGCGGCGATCCGGTTGTCGAAGGCCGAGTCCGCCGGGGCCACGGCGTGCCAGCCTTCGTAGGCGCCCGGCACCGTCACGAACCCGAGCTCGCCCGGCTTGGCCGCGAGCGACACGTAGCGCCGCGGCCTGCGGGTGATGATCCGCAGCAGGTCCGACACGATCGGCCACAAGAGCGCCGCGATGGTGCGCCACCCGGACGCGAAGGCCACGGCCCGGCCGCGCACGATCGGACACTGGACCACGGCCGCGGCCAGCTCCGGGTGGCGCGCGGCCGCGGTGAGCACATGGTTGGCGCCGAACGAGGTTCCCCACAGGGCCACCCGGTCGGAGTCCAGTTCCGGCCGTGACGCCACGAACGCCAGGGCCGCGTCGACATCCTGAAGCTGCCGCCGAACGCTCATGAGCTGGCGCGGCTCGCCCTCGGAGGCGCCGAAGTGCCGGTAGTCGAATGCCACGACGGCCAGCCCCGCCGCGCTGAACGCGGCCTCGTAGTCCGGCAGCTTCATGTCATGCACCGCCCCACCGCCGTGGACCAGCACGACGACCGGGTGCGGCCCCGGCGTGGCGGGCAGGGTCACCCAGGCCGCGCACCGTTCGCCCGCGGAGAGGAAATAGGTCTGCTCGGTCATCGAGGCCTCCGTTTAAGTACGTTGTACTTAAATATAGGATGGCGGCTCGAAGGAGGTCAAGTGCCATGGGGCGCCCACCCAAGTTCTCCCGCGAGCGGCTGCAGGCTGCCGCCCTCGAGATCGTCGACGAGGAAGGCCTCGCCGCGCTGACCATGCGCTCACTCGCCGCGCGGCTCGGCACCGGCCCGATGACCCTCTACAACCACGTCGAGCACCGGGCCGACCTCGACCTGCTCGTCGTGGACGCCGTCACCGCGAGCGTGCGGCTGCCGGAGCCGTCCGATGACTGGAGGGTCGACGTCGAGGGGATCGCTTGCGCGCTCTGGCAGGCCGCTCGGGCGCATCCGCAGGCCATTCCCTTGATCCTCACCCGGCGCAGCCGCTCGGCCGCGGTCCTCGACGTGTCGGAGGCACTCGCCTGCGCGCTGGCCCGCGGCGGGCGCACCGGCGCGGACCTGCTGGTCGCCTTCCGCGCCGTGATCGGGATGGTGGGCGGGTTCGCGCAGGCCGAACTGACGAGTCCGCTCGCCGTGGAACCCGCTGGGGACGTGATCGAACGGATTCAGGCAGAGGGCTCGCGGTACCCCTGTCTGGCCGGGATCGCGGAGTCGGCGCGCGGCAGTGAGCCGGAGGCGGAGTTTCTCGGCGCGCTCAGGGCCCTGCTCGCCGGCTTGAACGCCGCCTAGACCACCGGCTCCACCAAGTGCGGCCGAGCCTCCGGAGCCGCCGACCGGGTCGCGTCGGCGGCCTGGTCGTCGGGTTGGGTTTGGGAGTCGCGTTCGGCCTCCACACGGGACAGGTAGACGTCCACCTCGCGGGTCACGTCCTCCGGTGACCAGCCCAGGGTTTCGCCCATCAGCTCCGCGACCTGCCTGGCGCAGTCCACTCCCCGGTGGGGGTATTCGATCGAGATGCGGGTTCGGCGAGCCAGCGCGTCCTCCACGTGCAGGGCGCCCTCGTGGCTGGCCGCGTAGACGATCTCCACCTTCAGATAGTCCGGGGCCGAGTCCAGCGGCTTGAGCAGTTCCGGCCTGCCCGCGCCCAGGTTGAGCACCTCGTGCACCAGTGAGCCGTACCGGTCGAGCAGGTGCCGGACCCGGTAGGGGTGCAGCCCGTGCCGGGCAGCGAGCAGGTCCGCCTGGTTCACCAGCGCGTGGTAGCCGTCGGCGCCCAGTAGCGGGACCCGGTCGGTGATGGACGGCTGGAGCCTGCCCGGCAGGTCCACCGAGGCCGCGTCGATCGCGTCGGCCGCCATCACCCGGTACGTCGTGTACTTGCCGCCCGCGATGGCGACCAGGCCCGGCGCCACGCGGGCGACCGCGTGTTCGCGGGAAAGCTTGGAGCTTTCCTCGCTCTCGCCCGCCAGCAGCGGGCGCAGCCCTGCGTAGACGCCCTCGATGTCGGCGTGGGTGAGCGGGGTCGCGAGGACGGAGTTGACGTGGTCGAGGATGTAGTCGATGTCGCGCTTGGTCGCCGCCGGGTGCGCGAGGTCGAGGTTCCAGTCGGTGTCGGTGGTGCCGACGATCCAGTGGTTGCGCCACGGGATCACGAACAGCACCGACTTCTCCGTGCGCAGGATCAGCCCCGACTCCGAGACGATCCGGTCGCGCGGGACCACGATGTGCACGCCCTTGCTCGCGCGCACCCGGAAGCGGCCGCGGCTGCCCGAGACCCGCTGCAGCTCGTCGGTCCAGACGCCGGTGCAGTTGATCACCGCGTTGGCGCTGACATCCACTTCGCGGCCGTTCTCCACATCGCGGACGCGGACACCGCGGACCCGGTCGGCCTCGTGCAGGAAGTCGACGACCTGGGTGGACGTCCTGATCACCGCGCCGTAGTGGGCGGCGGTGCGCGCGACCGTCATGGTGTGGCGGGCGTCGTCGGCCTGGGCGTCGAAGTAGCGGATGCCGCCGATCAGGGCGTTGCGCTTGAGGGCGGGCACCATCCGCAGGGCCCCCGCGCGGGTCAGGTGCTTCTGCCCGGGCACCGACCGGGCGCCGCCCAGGCTGTCGTAGAGCAGCAGGCCCGCGGCGGTGTACGGGCGCTCCCAGATCCGCTTGGTGAGCGGGTAGAGGAAGCTGACCGGCTTCACCAGGTGCGGCGCGAGGAGGGTCAGCATCAGCTCGCGTTCGCGCAGGGCCTCGCGGACCAGGCCGAACTCCAGCTGTTCGAGGTAGCGCAGACCGCCGTGGAAGAGCTTGCTCGACCGGCTCGACGTCCCGGACGCCAGGTCGCGCGCCTCGACCAGCGCGACCGTGAGCCCCCGGGTGGCCGCGTCGAGCGCGGCCCCGGCGCCCACGACACCGCCGCCGATGATCACCACGTCGAACGGGTCCGAGCCCAGGCGCTCCCAGGCGTGCTCGCGGGCGGCGGCGTCGAGTCTGCCGCCGAACGGGTCCGAATCGGAACGATTTTCGGCCGTTCTTGGCTTGCGAGTCGCCACGGTCCGCCTCCCTGATCACGCGGGCAAACACGACCACGATCACGCTACCGCGTTCGGACCGCTGGGGCATTCGACTGATGGACAGCCCACATCGCCCACGGGTAGCGTCCGAACCCCTCAGGGTAGGCATCGCCGCCGCGCCCGTGCCAGGCAACTCGGCTGCCTGCCCCTTCGCTACTGGGAGCGAGAGGGAGATCAGCCATGGACCTCAACTTCGGCGAGATAGTCCTTTGGGAACTGATGGGCACCGCGGCGCTGATACTGCTCGGCTGCGGTGTCGTCGCGAACGTGGTGCTCAAGAAGTCGCTCGGATTCGCGGGCGGCTGGTTACTGATCACGATCGGGTGGGGTTTCGCGGTGTTCGTCGGCGCGAGCATCGCCAACCCGACCGGCGCGCACATCAACCCGGCGGTCACGCTCGGGCTGGCGGCGGCGGACAAGCTCGAGTGGGACAAGGTCCCGGCCTACCTGGTCGGCCAGTTCGTGGGCGCCTTCCTCGGCGCGGTGCTGGCCTGGGCGGCCTACAAGCTGCAGTTCGACACCCACGACGAGCCCGAGAACACCCGCGGGATCTTCTCCACCGGCCCGACGGTGCCGAACTACGCGTGGAACCTGGTCACGGAGATCATCGGCACGTTCGTGCTGGTCTTCTGGATCCTCACCAGCCCCACCATGACCAACGAGGGCGGCGTGCCGCAGTTCGGCAACTCCGCCCTGGGCTACGCGGCCGTGGCGTTCGTCGTCATCGGCATCGGCGCCTCCCTCGGTGGCCCCACCGGTTACGCCATCAACCCGGCCCGCGACCTCGGCCCCCGCATCGCGTACGCGATCCTGCCGATCAAGAACAAGGGCGGCGCGGACTGGAACTACTCGTGGGTTCCCGTCGTGGGCCCGATCGTCGGCGCCGTGCTCGCGGGCCTGCTCTCGCAGATCCTGCCTTCCTGATCGATCAGCTACGAAGGGCGAAACACAGATGACCAAGTACGTGGCCGCGATCGACCAGGGCACCACGTCCACCCGCTGCATGATCTTCAGCCACGCGGGCGAGGTGGTCGCGGTCGACCAGCGCGAACACAAGCAGATCTTCCCCAAGGCGGGCTGGGTCGAGCACGACCCGAAGGAGGTCTGGGAGAACACCCGGGCGGTCGCGGCGGGCGCGCTCGCCAAAGCCGACCTGCACGCCTCCGACATCGCGGCGGTGGGCATCACCAACCAGCGCGAAACCGCGGTCGTGTGGGACCGCAAGACCGGCGAGCCGGTGTACAACGCGATCGTCTGGCAGGACACCCGGACCGACCGGATCGCCACCGACCTCGGCAACCTCGGCGACGGCCAGGAGCGCTACCGGGCGAAGACCGGCCTGCCGCTGGCGACGTACTTCTCCGGCCCCAAGATCCGCTGGATCCTCGACAACGTCGACGGCGCGCGCGCCAAGGCGGAGGCGGGCGACCTGCTGTTCGGCAACATGGACACCTGGGTGCTGTGGAACATGACCGGCGGCGTCGACGGCGGCACGCACGTCACCGACCCGACCAACGCCTCCCGGACCCTGCTGATGGACCTGTCGACGCTGTCGTGGGACGCCGACATCGCTTCGGAGATGGGCGTTCCGCTGTCGATGCTGCCGGAGATCCGGTCGTCGTCGGAGGAGTACGGCAAGGTCCGCGAACGCGGCGCGCTCGCCGGTGTCCCCATCGCCGGAATCCTCGGCGACCAGCAGGCGGCCACCTTCGGCCAGGCGTGTCTGTCGCCGGGGGAGGCCAAGAACACTTACGGCACCGGCAATTTCGTCCTCCTCAACACCGGCACGGACCAGGTGATGAGCGAGAACGGTTTGCTCACAACGGTTTGCTACAAGATCGGCACCCAGGCGCCGGTGTACGCGCTCGAAGGTTCGATCGCGGTCACCGGGTCGCTGGTCCAGTGGATCCGGGACAACCTGGGGATGATCAGCGAGGCGGCGGAGATCGAGGAGCACGCGCGCACGGTCGAGGACAACGGCGGCTGCTACTTCGTGCCCGCGTTCTCCGGCCTGTTCGCCCCCTACTGGCGCTCCGACGCCCGCGGCGCGATCGTGGGCCTGACCCGGTTCGTCAACAAGGGCCACCTCGCGCGCGCGGTCCTGGAGGCCACGGCTTTCCAGACCCGCGAGGTCATCGACGCCATGAACGCCGACTCCGGCGTGCCGCTGACCGCGCTCAAGGTCGACGGCGGCATGGTCGGCAACGAACTGCTGATGCAGTTCCAAGCCGACATCCTCGGCGTCCCTGTGATCCGCCCGGTCGTCGCGGAGACGACCGCACTGGGCGCGGCGTACGCGGCCGGTCTCGCGGTCGGGTTCTGGGAAAGCGAGGACGACATCCGCAAGAACTGGGCCAAGGACAAGGAATGGACCCCGGCGATGGCGGACGAGGCGCGCGAGAAGACGTTCGGGCAGTGGAAGAAGGCGGTCACTCGCACCTTCGACTGGGTCGAGCAGGACGACTGAGTGCCAGGGCCCGGGTCGGGATGATCCGACCCGGGCCCCCTTACGCCTGCCCCACGAATATTGCTTTCGCCGCACCGAAATTCGGCTGCAGGACGACCTGCAACTCACCCGGCTGGGCACCGACCGCGAAAGCCTGAGACATCTCGAACGTCTTGCCGGGCAACACGGTCACCGAATCCATGCCGCCACCGCACTCGCCGCCCGAGTCATAGACCGCTTCGGCTTTCCTGCCCGCGAATTGGGCGTCGCCGCCGACTGAGAGCACGCCCGCGTTGAACGGCTCCTCGGTGCCGTTGGTGACGAGAAGAGTGATCTTCACGGCACGCTCGGTCTTCTGCGGCATCGAATACTCACTCGGCTTGCACGGTTTCGGCGCACTGACCTCGACGGCGAGACCATCGGGCCAGGTGTACCGCTCGCCCCAGGTCGCGGTCGTGCTCTTCGACTCGCCGCCCACGGGCGCGTCCGCCGTACCCGACCCGGGACTGACGGCGCCCTCGGACGAGCCCGATGATCATCGTTACCGGACACCAGGAGTCGTCACTTCAAAGCGCGCCAGTTCAGCAGGATCAGGGCCGTCCGGACGAGTGCGAGCAGCGGCGGGATCGGCAGCGCGAAACCCCACCAGAACAACGCCCCCACCGGGAGCAGGGCCAGCGCCAGGACCGCGCCCGCGGTGTGGCCACCCCACAGCAGCCAGCCCGCTACCCCTTCCACCCCGCACACCAGCATGAACACGAACAGCATCACGGCCATGCCGCGTGGACCCCAACGCTCGAACGGTCCGCCGCCGTAGGCGTGGAAGCCGAACAGGATCGGCAAGCCCCGCCCGGTGAGCAGGTTCCTGATCACCCAGACACAGGGCAGGCCGAAGCCGAGCGCGGTGAACCACAGCAGGACCGACGCCACCCGAAATGCCACTGGGACGCTCACAGGCCAAGTGTCCGGCGGGGAAAGACGGCAAAGTAGGGCCACTCGTCAGCGGCCTGCCGCTTTCTGGATTGTCTGCCCGTCGGTCGCGCACCGCTCCTTCCGCGGCGCGCGACCGGCGGGCTCGTGGTTCCGCAGAGCGCTATCTGCGGATCGCCGTATGGCTGAATCCGGCAAGGCGCGGGATCTGGCCGATCCCGCCGCAGCGCGGGCAGAAGTCGCGGCGGTTGGGGGCCAGACCCGAGCCCAGGCATTCGGGACATTCGATTCGGCGAGACATCGCGCCTCCAAGGGATTCCGGGCCTGTTTTGGCCCGGGCTATCAGACGTACCGCCTCAGTAGGTCGAACCCCAGCTAATCCGGCGATGTTCACCCGTTCTCGCAGGCCCCTCGACGCCGTCATGACGGACAGTGTCAATCTGCGGGCTCGGCTGGGTTCACACCAAACGCCATGTCGGTAAATCACATTCTGGTTTACTCGGATCATGAACGTCACACGAAGGTCCGCTCTGGGCCTCGGCGCCGTAGTCGGCGCCACCGCACTGGGGGTCGGCGCCACCACACAGGCGTCGGCGAGCACTCCTGCCACGGCAGCGCAGGCCTGCTCCAAGATCAAATCTGCTTATGACCGCGAGACGACCAAGGCCGCCGGCACCTGGGCGTCCTTCATCACCGTGACCGGGGAGGCCGCTCCCGCCGTCGCGGCGCGCGCCGACGAGGTCGTCGAGGCGTACAGCGTCAACAAGATCGCTGTCGCCACGGCCGTGCTCGACAAGGTCGACCGGGGTCTGCTGACCCTGGACCAGCGCGTCGACGTCACCGCGGACATCGTCAGCCACGACGGCGACGGCATCTTCGGCTACGACGGCGCCTACCCGAGCTCGGTCACCCTCGGGCACGTCCTGGCCAACCTGCTGACGGTCTCGGACAACACCGCCGTGCGCCTGTGCGGGCTGGTCGTCCCGGCCGCCGAGCTCAACGAGATCCTGCGCGCCAAGGGTTTCGTCCACACGCAGGTCAAGCCGGTCGCCAACCCCAACCGGTTCTACCTGGGCAAGACGACCGCGCGTGAGACGCACACGATGCTGCAGCGGCTCGTCGACGGGACGCTGCTCTCGGCCACGTCGAGCGCGCACATGCTGAAGGTGCTGCGCTCGCTGACCTCGTTCACCGACGGCATCCGGCTCAACATGAGCTCCGCGGAGCGGGTGCGGGTGGCGACCAAGGCGGGCTGGTTCGCCGACGGCCGCAACGAGGCGGGCATCGTCTTCGACACCGCGGGCAAGGCGGCCATCACGTTCGCCCTGTTCGCCTCCGGGCAGTTCGCCGGGGACGCCACGGCGAACAAGGACAACTACAGCGCCACCCACCCGGCGCTGCGGGCCCGTCAGGTGATCGGCCGGACCCTGCTCGACTCGGTGCCCCCGGTCAGCACCCCGAGCGCACGCACGTTCAGCGTTCCCCAGTACCACCCGTCCAACGGCGGCTGACCCGGCGACCTGGCGGCCCGGGCGACCGGGCCGCCAGGTTGAACGCGTCGTGGCATCCGGGGAGGCGGCTCAGCCCGTCAGTCCAGGTCGTCGTGACGCATCAGCTGGCGACCCGCTTCGGTGATGGAACCCGACAGCGACGGGTACACCGAGAAGGTCAGCGCCAAGTCGTCCACCGTCAGCTGGTTCTGAACCGCGAGCGCGATAGGCAGGATCAGCTCGCTCGCGCTCGGCGCCACGATCACGCCACCGATGACCACACCGGTCGCCGGACGACAGAACAGCTTCACGAAACCCCGCCGCAGGCCCTCCATCTTGGCTCGGGCGTTGGTGGCCAACGGCAGCATGACGGTGCGGGCGGGCACCTCGCCGGAGTCGATGGCCTGCTGGCTGATGCCGACGGTCGCGATCTCCGGGTGGGTGAAGACGTTGGCGGCCACGGTCTTGAGCTTGATCGGCGCGACGCCCTCGCCCAGCGCGTGCCACATCGCGATGCGGCCCTGCATGGCCGCGACCGAGGCCAGCATCAGCACCCCGGTGCAGTCGCCCGCCGCGTAGACGCCGGGAACGCTGGTGCGCGAGACCCGGTCGACGTTGATGAAGCCACCCGGCCCCAGCTCGATGCCGATCTTGTCCAGGCCGATGTCGCCGGTGTTGGGCACCGAGCCGACGGTCATCAGCGCGTGCGACGCCTCGACGATCTCGCCGCCCTTGAGGTGGACCTTGACGCCGGTGTCGTCGCGCTCGATCTTCTCGGCGCGCGCGTGCTTGACCAGCGTGGTGCCGCGCTCGGAGAACACGTCCTCCAACACGGCGGCGGCGTCGGCGTCCTCGTGCGGCAGGACGCGGTCGCGGCTGGAGATGACGGTGACCTTGACGCCCATCTCGATGAACGCGGAGGCGAACTCGGCGCCGGTCACGCCGGAGCCGACGACCACGAGGTGCTCGGGCAGTTCGGGGAGGTCGTAGATCTGGCGCCAGTCGAGCACCCGCTTGCCGTCCGGCTCGGCGCCCGCGATGACCCGCGGGTTCGCGCCGGTGGCGATGAGGACGACGTCGGCGTCGAGCACCTCTTCGGTGCCCTCGTTGGTGGTCACGGCGACGCGGTGGGCGGCCATGCCGGGGCGGTCGTTGCAGAAGCGGCCGTAGCCGGTCAGCAGGCGCACGCCCTCGCGCTGGATGCGGTTGCGGATGTCGGCGGACTGGGCCAGCGCGAGCCCGCGCACCCGGCCGCGCACGACCGGCAGGTTGACCGAGGAGTCGACGTCCTCGACGCCGATCCCCAGCTCATCGGCGTCGCGGAAGGCCGAGCGGGCGCCCGCGGAGGCGATGAAGGTCTTCGACGGCACGCAGTCGTAGAGAACGCAGGCCCCGCCGAGGCCGTCCCGCTCGACCACGGTGACATCGGCGCCGTGCTGGGCCGCGACCAGGGCCGCCTCGTAACCCGCGGGACCTCCACCCATGATCACGATCCGGCTCACGTGCGTCCTCCTCATATGCGCGCTGACGTCCGCGAATACGGTACGCGCGGGACGCAGGTCACATCTGGTCGGATGGAAAAGGCCCGGCTTCCCTGCCGATGATCCGTTGTGTCGCTACGCTGTCGGAGTGCCGCTATACGCCGCTTATGGGTCGAACATGGACCCGGCCCAGATGATGCAGCGAGCCCCGCACTCGCCGATGGCGGGGACCGGATGGCTGGTGGGATGGCGGCTGACCTTCGGAGGCGAAGACCTCGGTTGGGAAGGCGCCCTGGCCACCATCGTCGAGGACCCGGACTCGCAGGTGTTCGTCGTGCTCTACGACGTCACCGACGACGAGCCGCTGCTCGACCGGTGGGAGGGCTCTGAACTGGGCCTTCACTCCAAAATCAGGCTGCGGGTGCAGACCCTGGAGGGCTCCGTGCTCGCCTGGCTCTACGTCCTCGACGCCTACGAGGGCGGCCTGCCATCGGCCCGGTACCTCGGGGTGGTCGCCGACGCGGCCGAAGCCGCCGGGGCGCCCGCGGACTACGTCGCCGACCTGCGGGTTCGGCCATGCGACGGAATCGGCCCGACAAACGGCGGCTGACCGCAACCAGCGGGACCGCCACACGTCTTCTCGGATATGACCGAAATCACGGTCAGACGCTCGCCGAACGATTCGGCCGGTGCGAGGAGAGATGGCGATGAAGGCTCGAAGATGGACCAAGCGACTGACCACTCTGGCGGTCACCCTCGGCGCGGCGGCCGCGGTCGCGGTAGTAGGCCCGTCGTCGGCGGCGGCGACTGAGGGCTACTGCGGGATCAGCTGGGGCTCCCTGGCGAAGACCGCGTCATCGACCGAGGTCGCGCCCCTGGTCGGGGTACGCGGCGGCAGGCACTACTGCTGGGACCGGCTGGTCATCGACATGCGCGCAGGCGGCGCCGACGGCTACCGCGTCCAGTACGTCAGCCAGGTCACCCAGGACGGCTCCGGCCACGTCGTGCCCCTGCGCGGCGGCGCCAAGCTGCAGATCGTCGCGATCGCGCCCGCGTACGACGGGTCCGGCAACTCGACGTACAACCCGGCCAACCGCAACGAACTCGTCAACGTCGCGGGCTGGCAGACGTTCCGCCAGGTCGCGTACGCGGGCAGCTTCGAAGGCCAGACCACCATCGGTCTCGGCGTCCGAGCCCGCCTCCCGTTCCGCGCCTTCACCCTCAACAACCCCGACGGCGGCTCCCGCCTGGTAATCGACGTAGCCCACTTCTGGTAACCCGCGAGTCGCCCCTCCAGGCAAACGAGTCGCCCCTACCGGCAAGTGAGTTCAACATTCAGACACGGAGTCAGGCACAGGCGAATCTCCGGGCGGCAAACGCCACCCGGAGTTCGCTCATGAACCGCGAAGGGTCACGCAGATCGGCTGCGGTCGCCCTGATCACCAACCAGCCTCGCCGAGCGAGGTCAAGATCGCGGGCCGCGTCGCGCTGCAGCCGACCCTCGTGTGCGGCGTATCCGTCGTATTCCAGCGCGATCTTCGGGTCCGGCCAGCCGAAGTCCAGTCGATAACGCTCTCGGCCATCGATGTCGAGGATCGGATGCTGTGCGACCGGGACCGGGAGCCCTCCATCGACAACAGCCAAGAGGAGAGCGCTTTCCGCGGGCGATTCGGGCCTGCCGGTCGCGAGATCCAACAGGGCCCAAGCGCGCCAGCGCCCGCGTGAGTCCGCGCGAGTGTCGAGGCGGTACCCGATTGCGTCGTGGACACCCTTCCTGTCCTGATCCGACGCCTGCGCCAATGCCTGATCGGCACAGGCCAGGGCTGTCGCTCGCGGTGCGGCGCACAGGATTTCCGCGATAGCGAAGGCTAGGTCGACCACACGCAGTCCATGGATTCTGCCGATGCCGATGGTGTCGAGCGATCCATTGTGGAATGCGATCCCCGGTCGTTTCCGCGCCCGCCGGTCGTAGCTGGAAAGCACGTGGATCGTGCCTTGATCAGCCGCCGTGCACCCATGGAGCCAGGCTGACGTGTGGCTGGTCAGCACCGTCTCGTCGCCTGCCCACGACAGGGCGGCGGCAGCTCTGGTTGGAAAGTCCAGCGCCCGGCGCCGATCCACGAGGATCGTTCTAGAGAACGCCGTGAGTTGCCCAGTAGTCAGCAACGCCCGGACGGCCGTCAAGCCCATCTCGCGAACCAGGTCATCCCGCCGGAACACGCCATGCAGGCCATACGGATGATCAATCATGTATCCACTGTGGCCACCCGACCCGCCGCTGTCAGCACCCCTCGGCCCCGCTGTGGATAACTCCGTCGCGAATGTTGAACTCGCTTGCCGGACGGGGCGACTCGTTTGCCTGGAGGGGCGACTCGCGGGTTAGGAGAGGGCGGTTAGGGCGGTGTGGGTCATGGTGCGGATGCCGGTTAGGAGGGCGCGTTCGTCCAATTGGAACGTTGGCTGGTGTAGGTCGTGGATGGGGCCCTGGCCGGACCAGACGCCGAGGCGCATGAAGGAGCCGGGGACCTTTTCGAGGTACCAGCCGAAGTCTTCGCCGCCGGAGGACTGCTTGGTGCCCGCCAGGGCGTCCTGGCCGAGGGCGGACTCGATGCCGGCGCGGAGGATTTGGGTGCTCTCGCGGTCGTTGATGACCGGGGGCACGCCACGGGTGTGGATCAGTTCGAAGCCGACGCCCGTGGGGGCCAGGAGGGACTCGACCAGGCTCGCCACAATGGGCTCCAGATCGGCCCAGACGTCGTGGTCGCCGGTGCGCAGGGTGCCGCGCAGGACGCCGTCCTGGGGGACCGCGTTGGCCGCCTCGCCCGCGTGGACCGCGCCCCACACGAGGACGGTGCCGGAGCGCGGGTCGATGCGGCGGGACAGCAGGGCCGGGAGCCCGGTGATGACCGTGCCGAGAGCGTGGACCAGGTCGGCCGTCAGGTGCGGGCGCGAGGTGTGGCCGCCCGGCGAGGTGAGACGCAGCTCCAGCAGGTCCGTCGCCGACGTGATCGCGCCGACCCGGGTGCCGATGCGGCCGACCTCCAGGCGCGGGTCGCAGTGCAGGCCGAAGATGCGGTCGACGCCGTCGAGGCCGCCCGCGTCGATGACCTCCAGCGCGCCGCCGGGCATGACCTCCTCGGCGGGCTGGAAGATCAGCCGGACCCGGCCGGGCAGCTCGGGCGCGGACGCCAGGGCGATGCCGGTGGCCAGCAGGATCGTGGTGTGGGCATCGTGGCCGCAGGCGTGGCAGACGCCCTGGACCTTGGCCGCATAGGGCAGGCCGGTGGCCTCGGTCATCGGCAGCGCGTCCATGTCGGCGCGCAGCGCGACACAGCGGTCGCCCTCGCCGACGTCGCAGATCAGGCCGTTGCCCGCGGGGAGCAGCTCAGGCTGCAGGCCGAAGGACTTGAGCAGTCCGGCGACCAGCTCGGTGGTCGCGAACTCCTGCCGGGACAGCTCCGGGTGCTCGTGGAGATGCCGGAACCACGCCAAGACGTCGGACGCGTTGGCGTCGAGCCACTGGTCGAGCCAGGCAGGTCCACGCCCGGCCGCGAGATCCTCCACAGTGGGCATAGTGACCCCACTGGACGTGATCAGCACGGCTGAATCCTCTCCGGAGACGGCGAGGTGTCCGTTGCGACCACCCTCCGACGGGAGTTCGGGTCGCGAGTCCAGCAGAGTCACGCGACCCCTCCGGCTGTCGTTTCGGTTTCCATCTCCTGTCCCATAGTGCATCATCCCCCGCCACGATCCGTTACGGCGACCACATCGCAAGACCGCCGGTAGTGACCCTGCGACGAACGGCACCCGGTGTTCGGCCGGGCAGTTCGATGATCAAGACGAAGGACCGTCTACCGGCGCTGAGCTGCGGTCATCCCTTCTTGCGCCGCTTGGCCCGCACCCGGTTGCCGTAGATCACGATTCCCAAGAGGACAGCCGCGGTCAGCCCGATCACGAGCTTGTTCTTCGAACGTGCCGCATCTTCCTCGGTGGGCGCGGGCTCCAGGGTCGGCCCGGTCGGCGCGACGCTGTCGGTCGGCTGCGCCCAGGGTTCGGCGCCCGCCGTCGGGGCCGCGCCAAGCACGACTAGCGCGCTGAGCAGAAGTCCGAGCAACAGCCTGGTCACCGGCATCCGAGCCCTCCAAAGGTGGGAAGTCGTCACCAGATTAGTCGGACCGCTCACGCTCCGCGAAGGCCGCAAGGATGCGTTCGGCGGCCAGGGTGGCGGTCAGTTCGCCGTCGCGGACCTGTCGTTCCAGGTCCGGGGCCAGCGCGCGCACGGCCGGGTGGTCGTGAAGTCGGCCGAGAAGGGTGTCCTGGACCATCGACCACGTCCAGTCGACCTGCTGGCGGCGCCGCTTGTCGGCCAGTTCGCCGGACTCCGACAGCGTCTTGTGGTGCAGCTCGATCTGCTCCCAGAGCGTGTCGAGCCCCAGGTTCTCCTGGCCGCTGCAAGTCAGCACGGGCGGAGTCCACGCCCCCTCGGGCGCGCGCAGCAGCCGGAGCGCCCCAGCGAGCTCTCGGGCGGCTTTCTGGGCCTCTCGCGCGTGGTCGCCGTCGGCCTTGTTGACCGCGATGACGTCGGCCAGCTCCAGGACGCCCTTCTTGATCCCCTGCAGCTGGTCGCCCGTCCGCGCCAGGGTCAGGAACAGGAAGCAGTCGACCATGTTGGCCACGGTGACCTCGGACTGCCCGACACCGACCGTCTCGACGAGCACGGTGTCGTAGCCGGCCGCCTCCATCAGCACGATGGTCTCGCGGGTCGCCTTGGCCACGCCGCCGAGCGTGCCCGACGTGGGCGAGGGCCGGATGAACGCCGCCGGGTCGACCGCGAGCCGTGACATCCGGGTCTTGTCGCCCAGGATGCTGCCGCCCGTCCGGGTCGACGACGGGTCGACGGCGAGCACCGCGACCCGGTGGCCCGCGGCGGTCAGGTTCGACCCGAGCGCGTCGATGAACGTCGACTTGCCCACGCCGGGGACGCCGGTGATGCCGACCCGGTGCGCCCCGCCCGCGTGCGGCAGCAGCTCGACGAGCAGCTCCTGGGCCAGCGCGCGGTGGTCGGCCCGCTTGGACTCCACCAGCGTGATGGCCCGCGAGAGCAGCCCCCGGTCGCCGGCGAGCACACCCTTGGCGTACTCGCCGACATCAATTCTTCTACCCAAGCGAGTGCCCGTGCTGCTCAGCGAGCTTGCGTAGCAGTTCGGCAGCCGCGTCGGCGATGACCGTGCCGGGCGGGAAGATCGCCGCCGCGCCCGCGGCGCGCAGCTCGTCGAAGTCCTGCGGCGGGATGACGCCGCCGACCACGATCATGATGTCGTCGCGGCCCAGTGCCGCGAGCTCCTCGCGCAGCGCGGGCACCAGCGTGAGGTGACCGGCGGCGAGGGAGTTGACCCCGACGATGTGCACGTCGGCCTCGACGGCCTGGCGCGCGACCTCGTCCGGGGTGGAGAACAGCGGGCCCACGTCGACGTCGAAGCCGAGGTCGGCGAACGCGGTGGCGATCACCTTCTGGCCGCGGTCGTGCCCGTCCTGGCCCATCTTGGCGACCAGGATGCGCGGACGACGGCCCTCCGCCTCGGCGAACGCGTCGACGACAGCGCGCGCGTCGTCCACAGTGGACGACTGGCCGACCTCATCGCGGTACACACCGGAGATCGTACGGATCTGCGCGGAGTGGCGTCCCCAGACCTTGCCCAGCGCCTCGGAGATCTCACCGACCGTGGCCTTCTTGCGGGCCGCGTCGATGGCGAGTTCGAGCAGGTTGCCGCCGGCGTCGGCGGCGTTGGTCAGGGCGTTCAGGGCGCTCTCGACGGCGTCGGAGTCGCGTTCCTCGCGGAGCCTGCGCAGCTTCTCGATCTGCTGCCCGCGCACGCCCTTGTTGTCGACTTTGAGGACGTCGATGTGGTCCTCGGTCTCGACCCGGTACTTGTTGACCCCGATGACCGGCTGGCGGCCGGAGTCGATGCGAGCCTGGGTGCGCGCCGCGGCTTCCTCGATGCGCAGCTTGGGGATGCCGGCGTCGATGGCCTGCGCCATGCCGCCGGCGGCCTCGACCTCGCTGATGTGGCCCCACGCCTTGCGCGCGAGGTCGTAGGTGAGCCGCTCGACGAACGCGCTGCCGCCCCACGGGTCGATGACGCGGGTGGTGCCGGATTCCTGCTGCAGCAGCAGCTGCGTGTTGCGGGCGATGCGCGCCGAGAAGTCGGTGGGCAGCGCCAGTGCCTCGTCGAGGGCGTTGGTGTGCAGCGACTGCGTGTGGCCCTGGGTGGCGGCCATGGCCTCCACGCAGGTGCGGATCACGTTGTTGTAGACGTCCTGCGCGGTCAGCGACCAACCCGAGGTCTGGCAGTGCGTGCGCAGCGACAGCGACTTCGACGACTTCGGTTCGAAGCCCTTCACCAGTTTCGCCCAGAGCAGGCGGGCGGCCCGCATCTTGGCGACCTCCATGAAGAAGTTCATGCCGATGGCCCAGAAGAACGACAGCCGCGGCGCGAACCGGTCGACGTCCATGCCCGCGTCGCGACCGGCCCGGATGTACTCCACGCCGTCGGCGAGGGTGTAGGCCAGTTCCAGGTCGGCGGTCGCCCCGGCTTCCTGCATGTGGTAGCCGGAGATGGAGATCGAGTTGTACTTCGGCATGTGCTGCGAGGTGTAGCTGAAGATGTCGGAGATGATCCGCATCGACGGCCGCGGCGGGTAGATGTAGGTGTTGCGGACCATGAACTCTTTGAGGATGTCGTTCTGGATGGTCCCGGCGAGCGCTTCCGGCGCCACGCCTTGTTCCTCGGCCGCGACGACGTAGAGCGCGAGAACGGGCAACACCGCGCCGTTCATCGTCATCGACACGCTCATCTTGTCCAGCGGGATGCCGTCGAAGAGCTGGCGCATGTCGTAGATCGAGTCGATGGCGACGCCCGCCATGCCGACGTCACCGGCCACGCGCGGGTGGTCGGAGTCGTAACCGCGGTGGGTGGCCAGGTCGAACGCGACCGACAGTCCTTTTTGGCCTGCCGCGAGGTTGCGGCGGTAGAAGGCGTTGGACTCCTCGGCGGTGGAGAATCCCGCGTACTGGCGGATGGTCCACGGCTGGTTGACGTACATCGTCGGGTACGGGCCGCGCAGGTACGGCGCGATGCCCGGGTACGTGGTGAGGAAGTCGAGGCCTTCGAGGTCCTCGGCCCCGTACACCGGCTTGATGCCGATGCCTTCGGGTGTGTCCCAGGACAGCGCGTCGGCGCCCTTGCCGGTGGCCTCGTGCAGCGCCGCCTGCCAGTCGGCCGCCGACCCCGCGGCGGGACCGCCCAGGTCGATTCCGGAGAAATCGGGGATGCTCATGCCTTGACTCCCAACGTCTCCATGGTAGCTCGCAGAACGGCCAGCGCGTCGCAGCCCGCGAACACAAACTCGTCCACAGTGGACAATTCCGGGTTCGGCTTGCCTGCCAACAGGACGCGCTGGGCGCCCGCTGATTTCAGGGTCTCGATGACCGTGGCCGCATCGGCGGCGTAGGCCTTGTCCGTCCCGGCGACACACGCGATGGTCGCACCGCTCGCCGCGAAGTCCTCAGCCGGTCCGGCGACGGTCTCGATCCCGCCCGCCTGGAACAGGTTGGCGGCAAAGGAAGCCCGCGCTGTGTGCGCGGCGACGGGTCCGAGTGTGGCGAGGAAGATCTTGGGCCGGGCACCGGTCTGGGCGAGTGTCCGGTCGGAACGGTCGCGCAGTTCCTCGAAGGCCTCGGCGTAGTGGATGACCGGCAGGCCGCCGGTCGGCGCGGCGGGCTCCGGATCGCGCACGATCGGCTTCTCGGCGAGGTTCGGGAACTCGTTGACGCCGGTGATCGCGTCGGTCCGATTCGCGATGTTGGCCGAGCGGGCCGCCCAGGTGGCGGCGAGCCGGTCACCGACGACGCCGGTGTCGAGCGCGGCGACGATCCCGCCCGCGCGCTCGATCTCGGTGAAGAAGTCCCACGCGGCGCGGGCCAGGTCGTCGGTGAGCCGCTCCACGAACCAGGAGCCGCCCGCCGGGTCGATCACACCGGCCAGTTTGGACTCGTCGAGCAGCACCGACTGGGTGTTGCGGGCGATGCGCCGGGCGAAGCCGTCGGGCAGGCCGAGCGCGGCGTCGAACGGGAGCACGGTGACCGAGTCGGCGCCGCCGACGCCCGCGCCGAAGCAGGCGAGCGTGGTGCGCAGCAGGTTCACCCACGGGTCGCGCCTGGTCATCATCGCCGGCGAGCTGACCGCGTGCTGGCGCTGCGGCGCGGTGAACCCGGTGACCTCGGCGACGCGCGCCCAGAGTCGACGGGCCGCGCGGAACTTGGCGATGGTGAGGAACTGGTCGGCGGTGGCGGCGTAGCGGAACTCCAGCTGCGCGGCGGCGGCCTCGACGCCGAGCCCGGCGTCGGTGAGGGCGCGCAGGTAGGCGACACCGGCGGCGATGGACGCGCCCAGTTCCTCGGCGTCGGACCCGCCCGCGTGGTGAAAGGGCAGGCCGTCGACCACGATCGAGCGCAGGGCCGGGTACTCGGCGGCGACCTTGACCGCGAGCGCGGCGGCTCCGTCGAGGTCGGCGCCCGCCGCGGTGCGGGCGTGGTGGCCGATGGGGTCGGCACCCAGGTTGCCCTTGACCTCACCGGCGGGGATGCCCTTGTCGGCGTGCACGCGCAGCAGTTCGTCGGCTGCGGCGCGGAAGTCGGCGCCCGCGTCGAGGGTGACCGGCGCGAGGTCCAGGTAGACGTCCTGCAGCACGTCGGCCAGGGCGGAGACGGGAAGCCCGCTGCCGCCGACCGTCAGCCAGAGCGAGGTGACGCCGTTCTCCAGATCCGCCATCACCGCCTTGCGGGCGGACTCGGGGTCAGGATCGGTGTGCCGCTGGCGCACATCCCACCCGGTCGCGACGTTGCCCTGGGGCTTGCCGCCGCGCACATACGGCGGCAGACCGGGGAATCCGGCGGGCGGCGGCGCGTCCTCGGCGGTGTAGAGCGGCTCAAGGACGATGCCGTCGTACGTGGTCGTCGCGAGCAGCGACTCCACCGCGCCGTCGAACTCCTCGGGCAGGGCACCTGACTTGCGGAGCACGCCCGCGACAAGGTCCTGCCACTGCTCGCGGGCGGCGTCGGCGAACTCGCCCGCCAGAACCAAGTCGTCCGGCACCGTGCTCGCCCTCGCAGTGGGGGATGTCATGCCCAGAAATGCTACGGAAACCGAGCGTCAACACCAGGCGAGGACGTTGTGAGGCTAATCGCGATTCACAAAACGCCCGGGGTCTTGTCAGCTTTCGCCACCGCCGAGCCGGAAGTTTCGGCGACAATGGCGCAGTGTCCACCCAGGATCCACCGCAGCGCCTGGTCGCAGGCCGTTACCGGCTGCGCGCACTGCTCGGGCAGGGGTCCATGGGGACCGTCTGGGAGGCCTACGACGAGCATCTCCACCGCCCGGTCGCGGTGAAGGAGGTCCGGCTCGACCCGGGAATCCCCCAGGGTGAGGCCGATGAGCTGCGGGAACGCACCATGCGCGAGGCCAGGGCCATCGCCGGGGTGTCGCATCCGAACGTCATCACCCTGCACGACGTCGTCCGGGTCGACGGCGAACCGTTCGTGATCATGGAATACATGCCCGCGGCCAGCTTGGCGCAGATTTTGCGGGCCAACGGACCGCTCACGGAGACCCAGGCCGCCGTCGTCGGCGACGCGATCGCGGCGGGCCTGCAGGCCGCGCACGAGGCGGGAATCACACACCGCGACGTCAAGCCGGGCAACGTGCTGGTGGGTCTCGACGGCCGGGTCAAGCTCACCGATTTCGGAATCGCGCGCAATGTCTCGGAGAAAACACTCACCCGGACCGGGATCATGCTCGGCTCCCCGGCCTACATCGCCCCCGAGATCGCCTCCGGCGCGGCGGTCAGTCCCCGCGCCGACCTGTGGGGCCTGGGCGCCACGCTCTACGCGGCGGTCGAGGGTCGGGCGCCTTATGACCCCGAGGGCGAGGCGCTCGCCATCGTCTCGGAGGTCGTGCACGGCGACGTCCCCACGCCGACGGTCGACGGCCCGCTGCGGTCGGTGATCGAGGCGCTGATGGTGAAGGACCCGGACGAGCGGATCTCACTGAGCGAGGTCCGCGCGCGGCTGCACCCGCTGCAGCCAGTGCCGGGCACCCCCGTGTTCGCCGGTTTGAAGACGACACCGCCCGCACCGGTGGAAGCCGCCGCCGCGCCGAGCGACCCGACGGTCACGATCGCCGCGGACCCGGTGTCCTCCCCTAGCGCGCCGCTGGCGCCGGCGCCCGGCCCACTGCCCTTCACCGAGCCCGCGCCGACCCGGTCCCGGTGGGGCGCGGTCGCCGCGAGCGTCGCCGCTGTCGTGCTGTTCGCGGCTGCGGCGGGCGGCGGGTTCGCGCTGACCCGGTACGTCGGCGGCGAACCCATCGGCCCGCGGACCCAGACCGAGACGTCGCAGGCCTCGGCGCCCGTTCGGGATGTGGAGGTGCGCACGGCGGACGCGGCCACCCTCGCGGGCGAGCAGGGCGGCAGCTTCTCCATCCCCGTGCCGGGCGACTGGGTGAAGTTCGTCGAGCAGCGCACGGAGAAGACGCTGACCAACAGCACGCGGGTGCACTGGGTGGCGCCGGATGGGACGTCGGAGTTGGTGGTGGAGCGGTTTCCGAACTTCTATCCCGACCACGTGATCGACCAGTACCTCCGCGTGTTGGCGACGCGTGCGCCCGGATACCGGCTGGTGGGCACGTCTGAGCTGGCGGCGGGTGAGCCTGAGCCGTCGCTGCAGCTGACTTATCGGACGGTGGATGTTGCCGACGACGCGCCTGGGCCGGTGACGGTTGATCTCAACCGGGCGACGTTCGCGAATCTGGTGCCGTCGGGGTCTGATCTTTGGGTGGTGAGTTTGACGGTGCCTATTGAGCAGGAGGACAGCGGGAAGCGGGGGCTGTTCACTCGCACTGTCTCGGAGTTTCGCGCTACTGGTTGATCCGTCGGGGGTACACCGAGGTGGCCCCTCTGGCGGTGACCGCGTCCGGGGGGATCACTCGGGCGGCGGGTCGTCCTGGCGGTAGCGGCTGTGGGATTCGGAGGTTTGGGCCAACTTCCGCAACGCGGCCAAGGCTGAGTCGCCGAGGACGGTGCCGACTACGACGCTTTCCAGGACGCGGTCGATGCCGGTGAAGTTCTCCACGTAGTCCAAGTCGGCCCGCGCGATCTGTACGGACGCCTCCGCGTACTGGCGCATGGCGGCGATGAGTTGTGGGTGGTCGATCTCGCGGGCCGCTGTGTAGACCATCGCGAGCGAGCGGGCCGCCGGGTGTTCTCGGGTGCAGGTCCAGCCCATCTCCTCGATGAGAGCGATGACCTCGTCCAACGCCCCCTCGTCGACCTCCTCGGGTGCCTGCGTCAGCCCCTTCGACACCGTGCCCATCAGCGCGTCGAGGTCGTCGGTTGGGGAGTCGACGGTGGCGAGGATGTCGCGGACCGCCGCGACGGACAGGCCGCCTAGCTCGACCATGGCCCGCACGAGCCGCAGCCTGCGGACGTGGTCGTCGTCGTACTGGGCCTGGTTGGGGCGGGTGCGCTCACCCGGCGGCAGCATGCCTTCGCGCAGGTAGAACTTGATTGTCGGCACGGCCACGCCGCTGCGCCTGCTCAGTTCCGCGATCCGCACCGCATCTCCTTCCGAGATTGTCCTTGCCATCGAGCCAGATAGATAGTGTACTTATCGATAGTAGGAAGTACCGCTATCCATTCAGGGGGATCCCGTGCGCAGCAGACTCGCCCAGGCCATCGACTGGCATCGACCGCTCATGCTCTTCTCCGTCGCCATGGTCGGTGTGGCGGCTCTCTCCCTCGTCGGGGTCATCGTGGACGATCGCATGATCGTCGGAGCGCCCAACTGGCTCAAGTCGTTCAAATTCGCCGTGTCGTTCATCGCCTACAGCGTGACCTGGGCCTGGCTGATGTCGCTACACCCACGCCGCCCGCGCTGGCTGCACAACACCGGCACCCTGCTGGTCGTCGCCGGGACCATCGAGATGGTGGCCATCACCGGCCAGGCGTTTCGCGGCAGGCGCAGCCACTTCAACGCCGAGACACCCTTCGACGCCACCCTGTGGGTCGTCATGGGCGTCACGGTGGCGATCATCTGGACCGCGACCCTGGTCGTCTCGGTCTCGGTCGCCCGGAACGTGACCCTGCCCCGGCCGTTGCGGCTGGCGGTGGTCATCGGCATGGCGACGTCGCTGGCCGGGATGCTCATCGGGCCGCTGATGTCGCAGCGCGACACCGGGGTCAAGGAGATCGCGGGAATGCACTCCATCGGGGTGGTCGACGGCGGGCCGCACATGCCGATCACCGGGTGGAACCTGGTCGGCGGCGACCTGCGGGTCGGGCACTTCATCGGCATCCACGCGCTGCAGGTGCTTCCGCTGGTCGCGATCGTGCTCGCGGCCCTGGTCACCCGGTACGCGATCCTGGCCCACGAAGAGGTGCGCACCCGGCTGGTGTGGACCGCGAGTGGTGTCTACATCGGACTGTTCGGCCTGGTCACCTGGCAGGCGTTCCGCGGGCAGGCCCTGGTCGAGCCGGACGCGGTCACGCTGCTCGCGTTCGCCGGGATCGTCGCGGCGGGCGCTGCCGGGGTCGCGTGGGCGAAGGCCGCGGCGCGGACGTTGGTGTCCGCGTGAACGCCCTGCTGTTCGACCTCGCCTTCTTCGTCACCGTCCCGTTCTGGGCACTGATGATCTTCGCGCCGACCTGGTCGTGGACCCACCGGATCATCTCGTCGCCGTGGATCGTGCTGCCGCCGCTGGGCGTCTGGGCGGTCCTGGGCATACCGCGGCTGCCCGAGCTGTGGGCGCTGTTCACCACGCCGACGGTGGAGAAGCTCACCGAGTTCGCCGCCGACGGCGCGGGGATCACGCTGATCTGGGCGCAGGTGATCGCGTGGGACCTGTTCATCGGGCGGTGGATGTACCTCGAGTCGCGCAGGCTCGGGATCCACCCGCTGATCATGGGACCCCTGCTGGTGCTCGCCATCTTGCTCTCTCCCATCGGATTGCCGGTGTTCCTCGTGCTTCGGGCGCGCACGCGCGCGTAGGCTCACGGGAGTGACCGCAATCGACATCGAGACAGACCCGACGGCCTTCGCGGAGCAGGCGGCGAAAGCGCTTGCCGAACGGACCGGGGTCGACCAGCACGACATGGCCTTCGTCCTCGGCTCCGGCTGGCGACCCGCCGCCGACGAACTCGGCGAGCCGATCGCCGAGGTGCCGATGGACGAGCTGCCCGGCTTCCTCGCGCCGACCGTCCAGGGACACGGCGGCACGATCCGGTCGGTCGACGTCGACGGCAAGAAGGTGCTCGTCGTGCTCGGCCGCACCCACCTCTACGAGGGCCACCCGGTCGCCCGTGTGGTCCACGGAGTTCGCACGGCGGCGGCCGCCGGTGTGCGCGCCGTGGTGCTGACCAACGCGGCGGGCTGCCTGATGGAGGGCGTGCAGGTCGGCCAGCCAGTGCTGATCAGCGACCACCTGAACCTGACCGCGCGCTCCCCGCTGGTGGGCGCCGACTTCGTCGACCTGACCGACCTGTACTCGTCGCGGCTGCGCGCGGTCGCCCGGAGCATCGACCCGACGCTGGTCGACGGCGTCTACGCGGGCCTGCCCGGGCCGCACTTCGAGACCCCGGCGGAGATCCACATGCTGCGGGTCATGGGCGCGGGCCTGGTCGGCATGTCCACGGTCCTCGAAGCCATCGCGGCCCGCGCGGCCGGTGTCGAGGTGCTGGGGCTGTCGCTGGTGACGAACCTGGCGGCGGGCATCACCGGCGAGCCGCTCGACCACCTGGAAGTGCTGGAAGCCGGTCGGGTCGCGGCGAGTTCGATGGGCACGCTGCTGCGCGGGCTGGCCCTGCGCTCGTGACCCGGCTGACCTCGGACCTGCGTGACCGCGCGTTCCGATGGATCGCCGACGACCCCGACCCGGACACCAAGCTGGAGCTGCAGAAGGTCGTCGCGGCCGCCATGGGCGGCGACCCGGCGGCGGTCGACGAGGTGGCCGACCGGATGGCGGGCACGCTGGAGTTCGGCACCGCCGGGCTGCGCGGGCCGGTCCGCGCGGGCTCCAACGGGATGAACCGCGCGGTGGTCATCCGCACGACCGCCGGTCTCGCGCAGTGGCTCAAGGCGCAGGGCCGCGGTTCGGGCATCGTGATCGTCGGCCGGGACGCGCGGCGCGGGTCGGAGGCGTTCTACGCGGACGCCGCCGGAGTGCTCGCCGCGGCCGGGTTCGACGTGCGGGTGCTTCCCCGTCCGCTGCCGACCCCGGTGCTGGCGTTCGCCGTGCGCAAGTTCGGCGCGGTGGCGGGAATCCAGATCACCGCGTCGCACAACCCGCCCGCGGACAACGGGTACAAGCTCTACCTCGACTCGGGTGCGCAGATCGTGCCGCCCGCGGACCGGGAGATCGAGGCCGCCGTCACGGTGAGCCCGCCGGCGGTGTCGGTGCCGCGCTCGGACAGCTGGACCACCCTGGGCGAAGACGTCCTGCAGGCATACCTGGACCGGGTGTCGTCACTGCCGCATGGCACTGCCCGGGAACTGCGGGTGGTGGCGACGGCCCTGCACGGCGTGGGCGCGGGGACTCTGGCGCTGGCGTTGAACCAGGCCGGGTTCGTCGATGTGCGGATGGTCTCGGAGCAGGCCCAGCCGGACCCGGACTTCCCGACCGTGCCGTTTCCGAACCCGGAGGAGCCGGGCGCCACGGATCTGTTGCTGGCCAAGGCAGCCGAGGTCGAGGCGGATGTCGCGATCGCACTGGACCCGGACGCCGACCGGTGCGCCGTGGGCGTCCGCGGCGCTGACGGCGCTTGGCGGATGCTGCTGGGCGACGAGACCGGCGCACTGCTCGGGGTGCACATTCTGTCCACTTTGGACCGGGTGATGCACCCGGACGCGTTGGTGGCCAACACCATCGTGTCGTCTTCACTACTCAAGTCGATCGCCTCGGCTGCGAACGTCCGGTACGACGCCACCCTGACCGGTTTCAAGTGGCTGATGCGGGCGGGCGACGGGAACGGCACCGGACTCGTCTACGCCTATGAGGAAGCCCTCGGCCACTGCGTCGACCCGGACTCGGTGCGGGACAAGGACGGCATCTCGGCTGCCGTGCTGGTGTGCGACCTGGCGGCGACGCTGCGGGCCGCGGGCCGGACCCTGCTGGACGCCTTGGACGACCTCGCCGTCACGCACGGGCTGCACCTGACCCGGCAGGTTTCCTTGCGCGTCACGGATTTGGCGCGGATCGGGAAGCTCATGTCGGACCTTCGGGTAGATCCGCCCGCCGAGCTGGCGGGGGTACCGGTGACCAGCGAGGACCTGCTGCCCGCGGCGGATGTGCTGCGGTTCAGTGGGGAGGGTGTGCGGGTGATCGTGCGTCCATCCGGGACAGAGCCGAAGATCAAGGCATATCTGGAGATCGTGGAACCGGTGGCGAACCGTTCGACGCTGGCCGACGTCCGGGCTCGGGCAACGGGATCGCTGGACGCGTTGGCCGATGAGGTGGCCGGGCTCCTGCGGTAGCTCTTGCGGTACAGCGCTGGGGTGCCTGTTTGGGTGGTTCGCCACTCCCGTTTGTGGCTGGGCTGTCTTTGCTCCGCCAAGAGAACGGCCCGCGAACCAGCCCGCCACCAAGTTCAGCCGCGTTGGCCACACCACAGCCACTACGTTGAAACTGTTGGAAGACATCGACTTCACCGTGTCCCGACCGAGCATGGGACAGGACGTGACGATCTTCGCCGCGGCCAAGGCGGCCGCGGCGAAGATGACCGAGGACGGCCGGATCATCTCGATCGGCACCCTGGTCAACGATCGGGTCGCGTTTCCGAACTACACGCACTACGCCACCACCAAGACCGCGCTGATCGGGCTCACCAAGGGACTGGGGCGCGAACTCGGCCCGCGGGGAATCACGGTGAACCTGGTCAACCCGGGCCCGACCGACACGGAGTTGAACCCGGCGAACGGGCCGTACGCCGACACGATCCGCGGGTTCACCGCGCTCGGCCGATTCGCCGAGCCCTCGGAGGTCGCCGGGGCGGTGGCGTTCCTGGCGGGGCCCGACGGGCGATACGTGACCGGCGCGACGCTCACCATCGACGGCGGGTTCACCAGCTGATCTGGCAGACTCGGGGGCCGTGCCCAGACTTCTGATCGTCCACCACACCCCGTCGCCCGCGTTGCAGGCGATGTTCGAGGCCGTGGTGTCCGGGGCCGGTGATCCCGAGTTGGCCGAGGTCGAAGTCGTCCGCGAGCCCGCCCTCTCGGCGACCGCCGCCGACGTCCTGGCCGCCGACGCCATCGTGCTCGGCACGCCGGCCAACATCGGGTACATGTCGGGTGCGTTGAAGCACTTCTTCGACACCGTCTACTACCCGTGCCTGGACGCCGGGAAGGGCACGCCCTTCGGCTTCTACGTCCACGGCAACCAGGGCACCGAGGGCGCCGTCACCAGCGTCCAGTCCATCGCCAAGGGCATGGGCTGGACGCCGGTGGCCGAGCCCGTGGTCATCCTCGGCCAACCCGAGAAGCCCGACCTCCAGCGCTGCTGGGACCTGGGCGCCACCGTCGCCGCCCACCTCCTCTGACCCGCGAGTCCAACGTTCCCGACAACGAGTCCAACGTTCAGGACTGCCTGAACGTTGGACTCGTTGTTCTGGGGGTTGGACTCGCGGTCAGCGGTTGGTGGTGCTGAGGGACTCGGGGAAGTAGCGGGCGCCCGCGGGGGTGGGGACGGCTGCTTCCAGGGCCTTGAGGTCCTCGGGCGTGAGGGCCAGGTCAGCGGCGGCCAGGTTCTCCGCCAGGTAGGTGCGGCGCTTGGTCCCCGGAATCGGGACGACGTCCTCGCCGCGGCTGTGCACCCACGCCAAGGCGAGCTGGCCCGCCGTGACACCGCGTTCGGCGGCCATGGCGCGCAGGCGTTCGGCGATGGCCACGTTCTCCTCGAAGTTGCCCTCGGCGAAGCGCGGCTGGAACTTGTCGCGCATGTCGCCTTCGGGGAGGTCGGCGCGGGACGTGAAACGGCCGGTGAGGAAACCGCGGCCGAGTGGGGAGTACGCCACGATGCCGATCCCCAACTCCCGCGCGACTGGCAGGACCTCGTCCTCCAGGTCGCGGGTCCACAGTGACCACTCGGTCTGCAGCGCCGTGATCGGGTGGACGGCGTTCGCCCGGCGGATCGTTTCCGCGCCCGCCTCCGACAGGCCGAGGTGGCGGACCTTGCCCGCGGAAACCAGCTCGGCCATCGCGCCGACGGTCTCCTCGATCGGGGTGTCCGGGTCGACCCGGTGCTGGTAGTAGAGGTCGATGTGGTCGACGCCGAGCCGCTTCAGCGACGCTTCGCACGCGGCGCGGATGTAGTCGGCGTCGCCGCGGACGCCGCGGGCCATCGGGTTGGCCGGGTCGCGGACGATGCCGAACTTGGTGGCCAGCACGACCTGGTCGCGGCGGTCGGCGATGGCCTTGCCGACCAGCACCTCGTTGGTGTGCGGGCCGTACATGTCCGCGGTGTCGAGCAGCGTGACGCCGCCGTCGAGGGCGGCGTGGATGGTGGCGACGGACTCCGTGTCGTCGGTCTTGCCGTAGAACTCGCTCATGCCCATGCAGCCGAGGCCCTGGGCGCCGACTCGCAGGTCGCGCAACAAGCGGGTCTTCATGCGGAAGCCTCCTGGGACCGCGCGAGGCGGTCATAGTTGTCGATCTTGTAGTCGAGGACGTCGAGACAGGCCAGCAGCTGCTGGATGCGCGCGGCGACGTCGTCGCGGTGCCGTTCCAGGATTTCCTTGCGCGGGGCCGCGGTGACCGCGCCCTCGCGGCACAGCGCGGCGTACTCGCGCATCAGCTGGATGGGCATGCCGGTGGTGCGCAGCTTGGTCAGGAACTCCAGCCACGCGAGGTCGTCGTCGGAGTAGGCGCGTCTGCCCGCGGAATCACGTGCCGGGGGCGAGATCAGCTCGATGCGCTCGTAGTACCGGAGGGTGTCGATCGACAGCCCACTGCGGTGGGCCGCCTCGGCGATCGCGTATGTCACGCCTCCGACCGTATGACCTGGAGTGCGCTCCAGGTCAACTACAAATCGCTTTCCTTCGGCAAAGCCCACGCTTCCAGGTGTTCGGCGAGCTTCGGGACCTCCAGCGCGCCCCGGCCGACTTCGCGGACCAGGTCGAGGGCGTCGTCGGTCTCGGCGTCGATCCACCAGCCGTTGAGGTCGCAGAAGGTCACCACCGCGACCCAGCCCAGGCGCCAGTTCCCCTCGGCCAGCGGGCGGCTGCGCACGATGGAGTCGAGCAGGGCGGCGGCCTTGAGCCACAGGTTGTCGTAGGCCTCGACACCGAGCACGGTCGCGCGCGGACGGTGCGCGGCGGAGTCGAGCAGGCCAAGATCGCGGACTACCAAGTCGCCCCCGGTCACGGCGGCGGCCAGGACGAGCAGGTCGCTGGCGTCGAGATAAGTCGTCACACCGTGCCGATGCGGTCGAGCAGGCCACGGTAGCGGGGCAGGACGCGGCCGAGGACCTCGCCGAGCTGCTCCTCGCGGTGCAGCCGGGCCCAGCGGTCGGCCAGCGCCAACCGCAGGATCTCCTGCTTGGAGCGCCCTTCCGCGGCCGCGAGTTCGTCGAGGTGGGCGTTCTCCTCGTCGGTCAAGCGCAGTGTCATCGCCATGGGGCCATGGTATCACCACGGTACCAAAAACACTGTTACCAAATTAGCCCGCGCTAGGCTGGGCCGCGTGCCCAGACCGAAGACCCATGACGACGCGCTGCGGGTCCGACTGCTCGACCGGGCCGGTGAGCTGGTCTCCGCCCAGGGCGCGTCCGCGTTGAGCCTGCGCAAACTCGCCTCCGACGTCGACACCTCGACCACGGCGGTCTATTCCCTCTTCGGCGGCAAGCCCGCGTTGGTGCGTGAGCTGTACGTCGAGGCGTTCGACCGGCTCGGCCGCAGGCTGCGCACGGTGACGCCGTCCGACGACCCGAAAGAGGACCTGGTCCGCCTGGGCCTGGCCTACCGGGAGGCCGCCCTGGCCGACCCGCACCTCTACGGCGTGATGTTCGGCGACGTCATCCCCGGGTTCGAGCCCGACGAGGACGCGCACGCCGAGGCCCTGGCCGCGCTGGCGCCGCTGCGGGACCTCATCCACGCGGGCGTCGACGCGGGCGTGTTCGCCGGGCCCACCCAGGACCTGGCGGTGGCCTGCTGGGGCATCGTGCACGGGCTGGTGTCGCTGGAGCTGTCCGGCAACCTGCCACCGGACCTCGACGTCGAGCGCACCTACGAGCGCGCGCTGCGCAACCAGCTCGTCGGCTGGCTGCTCTAGACCGCGCCGTACTGCCGGTCGCCCGCGTCGCCGAGGCCGGGGACGATGAAGCCCGAGTCGTTGAGCCGCTCATCGATGCTGGCGGTGACGAGCCGGACGGGCAGACCGGACTGGCGCAGATGCTCGACGCCTTCCGGTGCGGCCAGCGCGCAGATCGCGGTGACGTCGGTGGCGCCGCGGTCGACCAGCAGCTTGATCGTGTAGACCATCGAGCCGCCGGTGGCGAGCATCGGGTCGAGCACGAACACCGCCCGGTCGGACAGGTCGGCGGGCAGCGACTCCATGTACGGCGTCGGCTGCAGGGTCTCCTCGTCGCGGGCCAGTCCGACGAAGCCCATCTGCGCGTCGGGGATCAGCTTGTGCGCCTGGTCGGCCATGCCCAGCCCGGCCCGCAGGACCGGCACGAGCAGCGGCGGGTTCGCCAGCCAGTGCCCGTCGGTGCGCGCGACCGGGGTGTGGATCCGCTCGACCCGCAGCGGTGCGGCGCGCATCGCCTCGTAGGTGAGCATCACCGTCAGCTCGTGCAGCGCCGCCCGGAAATTCGCGCTGTCGGTGCGCGCGTCGCGCATGACCGTGAGACGGGCTTTGGCGAGCGGGTGATCCACGGTCAAGACGTCCATGGACGCACACGGTAGCGGTTGGGCGACCACTGTGGCTTGGGTGACAAGTTCGGCGTACCGCCGATCGTCGTCGCCCGATAGGGTGACGCGGTCCGCCGAGCTGGAGTGAGCGATGCCCGACTTATCCACCGCCGCCCCGGTGTTCGTCGACCCGACCGGCAAGCGCCGCAAGCACGTGCGCACCACCGCCGTCCTGAGTGTCGCCGCGCTGGTCGCCGTGGGCGGTCTCCTGGTCGCGGCGCTGTTCGGCGCGCCGCTCGGACCCACGGCGTCGCTGCCGATCCCGCCGCCGCCGTCGGCGCCCGCACAGCCCGTGCCGGTCGAGACCACGGCCAAGCCCGCGAACCCCACCTCCCGCCCGAAGACGTCCGCGGCGTCGACCAGCACGACGACGACCAAGGCCGCCAAGGCATCGACGACGACAGCGGCGGGCTCGTCGGCCGCGGTCACCACGACCAAGCCCGGCAACACGCCTCCCGGCCGCCCCAGCGAGTTGCCCCGGCCGACCAAGCCGCCGCGCTAGTGGCCCGGCATCTCCGGGCACGCCAGCCGCGTGCGCACTGGGTTCTGCTCGTCGCCGTACTCGTCGCGGTGGCGGGCCTGCTCACAGTGCAAGCGGTCATGAACGGCGGGCTCGGGGCGGAAGGCGCGTCCCCGAACGGCACGGCGAACAACGTCCCCGCCGCCGCGAGGGAAGGCGGAGCGGTCATCGATCCGCGCGGGGACACCCCGGTCACGGTGGGCCCCAAGGACAAGATGCTCGCCCTGACCTTCGACGACGGCCCGGACCCGGAGTGGACGCCGAAGATCCTGGAGACACTCGCCCGGCACAACGTCCGGGCGACGTTCTTCATCACCGGCGCGAGCGCGGCGAAGCATCCCGGCCTCGTCGAGGAGATCATCCTGCGCGGCCACGAGGTCGGCCACCACACCACCACCCACACGGACCTGCGCACAGCGGGCGAGTCGCGCACGTGGATGGAGCTGCGGGCGACGGACCTGGCCCTGGCGTGGACCGCGAACCGCACCACCGCCCTGGTCCGCCCGCCCTACGCCGCGACGCCGGAGTCCGTCGACGACCTGGCCTGGCAGTCCGCGCGCAGGCTTGGGGCCGACGGCAGGCTGGTGGTGCTCTCCGACCTGGACTCGCAGGACTGGCGCAAGCCCGGGGTCGACGCGATCGTCGCCAACTCCACGCCGCGCGACGACCGGGGCGCGATCCTGCTCATGCACGACGCGGGCGGCGACCGGAGCGAGACGGTGGCCGCGCTCGACCGGCTCATCCCCGACCTGCACGCTCGTGGCTGGACCATCGGGACGGTGTCGACGACGACCGGGCTGCAGGACTCGGGCGCCGTGCCGGGGCTGCTGGCCCAGCTGGGCGGGCTGCTGCTCGTGGGCATCGTGCAGCTCGCCGAGTTCGTCGCGGGATCGCTTGAGGTGGTGCTGATCGCCGCGACCGCGGTGGCCGCGCTGCGCACTCTGCTGGTGCTCCTGACAACCGGCATGCACGTGCGCCGGGTCCGGGGAAAGCGTTTGCGTCCCGTCCGCTACCCGGTCACGGTCCTGGTGCCCGCCTACAACGAGGCGAAGGGCATCGAGGCGACCCTGCGGTCGATCCTGCGCTCACGGCACCCGCTGGAGGTCATCGTCATCGACGACGGCTCCACCGACGCCACCGCGCGCGTCGTGCGGGACCTGGCCCTGCCCAGGGTCCGGCTGATCCGGCAGGCCAACGCGGGCAAGGCGGCGGCGCTGAACACCGGCGTCGCGGCCGCGCGGACCGAGCTGATCGTCATGGTCGACGGCGACACCGTGCTGGAGGAGGACGCGGTGGCGACGCTGGCCGCGCACTTCGCCGACCCGACGATCGGGGCGGTGTCGGGCAACGCGAAGGTCGGCAACCGCGGTGGCGTCCTCGGCCGCTGGCAGCACATCGAGTACGTGATCGGCTTCAACCTCGACCGCCGCATGTACGACGTGCTGCAGTGCATGCCGACCGTGCCCGGCGCCATCGGCGCGTTCCGGCGGTCCGCGGTGCTCGAGGTGGGCGGCGTCGGCGAGGACACACTCGCCGAGGACACCGACCTCACCATGGCCCTGGAGCGCGACGGCTGGCGGGTGATCTACGCGGAGGGCGCGGTCGCGTGGACCGAGGCCCCGGCGACGCTCGGGCAGCTGTGGAAGCAGCGATACCGTTGGTGCTACGGCACTTTGCAGGCCGTGTGGAAGCACCGGCGGGCGGTCATCGAGCCCGGGCAGTCGGGCAAGCTCGGCAGGCGCGGGCTGCCGTACCTGCTGCTGTTCCAGGTGTTGCTGCCGGTGCTCGCGCCGATCGTGGACGTCGCCGCCGTGTTCGGCCTGCTCGCGGGCGACGCCAAGACGACGGTGCTGACGTGGCTCGGTTTCCTCCTTATGCAGGCGATTCCGGCGGTCATCGCGTTCCGGCTCGACGGGGAGCGGCTGGGCCCGCTGTGGGCGTTGCCGCTGCAGCAGTTCGTGTACCGGCAGCTGATGTACCTGGTGGTGATCCAGTCGCTGGCCACGGCCGTCTCCGGGGTTCGGCTGCCCTGGCACAAACTGGAGCGGCGCGGTCAGCACCTAGCCTTTGTGGGCCAGGACAGCGAACATCGTCACTGACATGTGGAAGTCGCCGGACTGCGCGCCCGCGGCCAGGTCGGCGAGGAACTTGTCGGCCTGCTCCTGGGTGATGGCGCCGCGACCGACTCCGGTGGCGGCCAGCATGCGCACGAGCGAGCCGTCGGCGGCGGTGTTGTCCTGGATCAGCGCCTGCGAGCCGATGTCGGTCACCTTCAGGCCCGCGGCCGTGAGCTGCCCGGCGAGCCTGCGCCCGCTGTAGGGGTTGGGCGTGGTGGCGAGCATGGCGGTGGTGAGGGCGTCGAGGACGGACGGGTCGCCCGGGTGCAGGATCGCGGTCGCCCAGTCGGAGTCGATCACCACCGCGCGCCCGCCCGGCCGCAGCACCCGCGCGATCTCGGCGGCAGCGCGCTCGGGCTCGGCGAGGTGCTGGAAGACCCGTTCACAGCGGACGGCGTCGAAAGTGTTGTCCCCAAAGGGAAGCGCGTAGGCGTCACCGTCGACGAACCGGGCCACGGAAGCCTTCTCCCGGGCGCGTTCCTCGGCGACGGCACGCATCCCGGCGTTCGGCTCGACCCCGACAGCGTCCCCCGCGGACCCGACCGCGGCGGCGAAGGCCTGCACATCCTCACCCGTCCCGGCGCCGACGTCGAGCGCCTTCTCGCCGGGGTGGAGGTCGAGGGCGAGCAGTGCCCACTGGCGCAGGCGCTGGATGCCGGGCAGGGCGGCCTGCAGGTCGAGGAGCCCGACCAGGCGGTCGAGGTCGGCCGGATTTATCCGCTCGGTGCGGAACGACGGTTCGCTTTCGGGCATGGGTTCACGGTAACCGGATCGGATCGACTCGACTGCTGGTCATGACGTCACCCGATCGCGCTACGCTGCGTCGCGTGAGCGAGCAGCCAGGAATCCCAGGTCCGCACGAGATGCGCGCGTCCAACGCCGACCGGGAGCGCTTCTCGAAGATCCTGCACGACGCCATGTCCGAGGGCAGGCTCACCGTGGGGGAACTCGAGGAGCGTTTGGACCAGGTCTACGCCGCGAAGACCTACGGGGACCTGATCCCGGTGGTCCGCGACCTGCCCGGCCACCAGGTGGTCCCCCGACTCCAGCAGCCCCTCGCGACACCGGCGCCGAACCGCGTCGGTGGTCGCGGCACGTCGTCCAGCGCCATCGCGATCATGTCGGGCTCCGACCGCAGGGGGCCGTGGGTGGTCCCGCCGACGTTCAACGCCATCGCGATCATGGGCGGGGTCGAAATCGACCTGACCCAGGCCACGTTCGAGGCGGCGGAGACGGTGATCCAGGCGTACGCCCTGATGGGCGGGGTCGAGATCCGGGTGCCGGAGGGCATCACGGTGGTGGTCGACGGCATCGGCTTCATGGGCGGCTTCGCCAACTCGGTCCGCACCCAGGGCCCTCCCGGCTCGCCGGTCGTCCGCATCACCGGTTTCGCGATGTGGGGCGGGGTGGACGTGAAGCCGCCGCGGCGGCGCAAGGGCAGGCACGGGCACCAGGAGATCGAGGACTGAGAAAGTCGTACGTTCGGAGCCACCGATGGTGGCCCATCACGATGGCCCGTCCGCCACCAGGCGATCAATGCCCCCGCAGATCCTCCGCACGACCACCGTGGGCAGTGCTTGATCATTGACGGAAACGGTCCACGTCGAACTGTCGAACGCTTCCACGGCCACTAGACACTGCTCGTAGTCATCGGCCATAACCCGGTCTAGGGCGACGCCATCCCAGGTGTGAACCGCTACGACCAAGCACCAAATGGTCTGCCCCAGATCCGCCGCGAACGCGGTCAGAGCGGGCCAATCGAATGGGTAGCCACCGTCGCGGACCGAGCTCACGAACTGCTCGTACGGCTGTCCGCCCGGCGCCCTCCCCTCGCCTTCGTAATCCAGCATTGACCACTGCCACGTATTGGCCGGAATCGTGGCCAACACCTGGCACAACCGGATGATGCCGCCGGGATCCTCGTGCATCGAGAATTCGCGGGTGATCATTCGCGCTCGATGAATTCGCGGAACCCGACAAGCGCACGTCTTCGAGCGACAGTGGATTGTCGAGTGTGCCAATCTTGACACCGAACTCGTGTTCCCATTCCTCATCGCATTGAGCTTCGTACCAGTGCCCCAGGAAGCGCAACGCGCTCTCAGGCATGTGCCGTGCCTCCGCCCTCGGCGAGTGAAGCGGCGATGCGGTGGAGGTTGTCGCGCCACTGGGTGGTGGGGATCGGCGGTAGGACGTCGTCCCACATCGTCAGGAAAGAGCCGCGGAACTGGAGCATGCCCTCGGGGCGGCCGAAGAACCACAGGTGCAGGTGCTCCGCGCCGTCGCCCCACTTGTTCTGGTGGACGCGGGCGATGCCGCCCAGCGACAAGTAGGCGCGCTCGACCCGCTGGATCATCGGGCCGTACGACGTGGCCAGTGCGGGCGGCAGGTCGGCCAGGTCGTAGTGCTCGCGCGGGAACAGGAACAGCACCGCGGGCAAGCCGCTCGGCTCGGGGGTGGAGCCGACTCGCCAGTGGTCGTCGCTCCAGAGGAAGTCCTCGTCCGGCTTGTCGCAGGCCTCACAGTCGACGCCGCCCGCACCGTCGCGCGGGGGTTCCGGGAGCACGGGGGTCTCGAACGGCTTGACCCGCAGGTCGCCGGTGAACGGGAAGGTCTCCCACTCGGCGAACGGGGGCAGGGTGCCGGTCTCGCCGAACGGCACGGCCGCCAGGTGCTCACTCATGCGGCCACATTAACGCCGGTCAAGATCACCCACCCCTGATTTCGCCCGCCGCCGAACGCACCCGGACGGAGACGGCGGACGGGCCGGGACGCGGCCTAGACTCGCGGGTATGGCCGCATCCACGACGACGACGTCCGGGTCACCCCCCGAGTTCGCCGACGCCACCCGCGACGAGACCTCGTTGCGCAGGTTCCTGCACGGGCTTCCCGGGGTGGACCAGGTGGGCGTCGAGCAGCGCGCTGCCGGGTTGGCGACGCGCAGTATCAAGAAGGCCAGCAAGATGTGGGCCATCGACATGGCGATCTCCATGGTCGACCTGACCACCCTGGAAGGGGCGGACACGGCGGGCAAGGTGCGGACGCTGTGCGCGAAGGCGCGCAGGCCCGAGCCGGAGCGGCCGGAGGTGCCGCACGTCGCCGCGGTCTGTGTGTATCCGGACATGGTGGAGACGGCCGTCGCCGAGGTCGAGGGCACTGGGGTCGGGGTCGCCAGCGTGGCCACCGCGTTCCCCTCCGGCCGGTCGAGCCTCCGAATCAAGATCGCCGACACGGAATACGCCGTCGAGGCGGGTGCGACCGAGATCGACATGGTGATCGACCGGGGCGCGTTCCTGTCCGGCAGGTACGGGCAGGTCTTCGACGAGATCCGCACGATCAAGCACGCCTGCGGGGACGCCCACCTCAAGGTCATCCTGGAGACCGGCGAACTGGCCACCTACGACAACGTGCGCCGCGCGTCCTGGCTGGCGCTGCTCGCGGGCGGCGACTTCATCAAGACCTCCACCGGCAAGGTCTCCCCCGCGGCCACGCTGCCGGTGACCCACGTGATGCTGCAGGCCGTGCACGACTGGCACGCCGTGACCGGCGAGCTGCGCGGGGTCAAGCCCGCGGGCGGCATCCGCACCACGAAGGACGCCATCCGCTACCTCGTGGCGGTCCAGGAAGTGGCCGGGCCGCAGTGGCTCGACCCGCACCTGTTCCGCTTCGGTGCCTCCAGCCTGCTCAACGACCTGCTGATGCAGCGCCGGACGCAGCTCGACGGCTTCTACAGCGGCCCCGACTATGTGACGGTGGACTGAGATGACCTGGGACTACGCGCCCGCGCCGGAGTCGCGGGCGATCGCGAACCTCAAGCCGAGCTACCGGATGTTCCTCGACGGCGAGTTCGTCGAGGGCTCCGGCGAGCCGCTCAAGACGATCAACCCGGCGACGGAGGAAGTCCTCGCCGAGGTGAGCACCGCCAGTGCGTCCGATGTGGACCGTGCGGTGAAAGCCGCGAAACGCGCGCAGGACAAGGTGTGGGGGCCGATGTCGGGCGCCGAGCGCGCCAAGTACATCTTCCGCATCGCGCGGATGATGGCCGAGCGCTCGCGTGAGCTGGCGGTGCTGGAAAGCCTCGACAACGGCAAGCCCATCAAGGAATCCCGCGACGTCGATGTGCCCACGGCCGCCGCGCACTTCTTCTACCACGCCGGTTGGGCCGACAAGCTGGACTACGCGGGCTACGGCCCGAACCCGCGCCCGCTGGGTGTCGCGGGCCAGGTCATCCCGTGGAACTTCCCGCTGCTGATGGCCGCGTGGAAGATCGCACCGGCGCTGGCCTGCGGAAACACCGTGGTGCTCAAGCCCGCGGAGACAACACCGCTGACCGCGCTGGTGCTCGCCGAGATCATCCAGCAGGCCGAGCTGCCGCCGGGCGTGGTGAACATCCTGCCCGGCGCCGGAGACGTCGGCGCGGAGCTGGTGAACCACCCGGGTGTCAACAAGATCGCCTTCACCGGGTCCACCGAGGTCGGCAAGATCATCCAGAAGTCGCTGGCGGGCACCGGGAAGAAGGTCACGCTCGAACTCGGCGGCAAGGCGGCCAACATCGTCTTCGACGACGCGCCGCTCGACCAGGCCGTCGAGGGGATCGTCAACGGGATCTTCTTCAACCAGGGCCATGTCTGCTGCGCGGGCTCCCGGCTGCTGGTGCAGGAGTCGATCGCCGAGGAACTGCTGGAGAAGCTGCACAAGCGCGTCTCCACGCTGCGCATCGGCGACCCGCTGGACAAGAACACCGACGTCGGCGCGATCAACTCGCGCGACCAGCTCACCAAGATCCAGGACCTGGTGGCGACCGGCGAGGCCGAGGGCGCGGTGCGCTGGACGTCGGCGTGTCCGTTGCCGGACAAGGGTTTCTTCTTCGCCCCCACTGTGTTCGCCGGGGTCAGCCAGGCCATGCGGATCGCCCGTGAGGAGATCTTCGGGCCGGTCCTGTCGGTCCTGACCTTCCGCACGCCGGACGAGGCCATCGCCAAGGCGAACAACACGCCCTACGGGCTGTCGGCCGGAATCTGGACCGAGAAGGGCTCCCGAATCCTGTGGGCGGCGAACCAGCTGCGCGCGGGTGTGGTGTGGGCCAACACGTTCAACCGCTTCGACCCGACCGCGCCGTTCGGCGGGTACCAGGAGTCGGGCTTCGGCCGCGAGGGCGGCCGCACGGGTCTGGAGGCGTACTTCGATGTCTGAGCGACTCAGCGTTGCCAAGACGTACAAGCTGTACCTGGGCGGCGCTTTCCCGCGCTCGGAGTCGGGCCGCACGTACCCGGTGACGGACTCGCGCGGCAAGTTCCTGGCGAACGCGGCGCAGGCGTCCCGAAAGGACGTTCGCGAAGCGGTTGTGGCCGCCCGCAAGGCTTTCGGCAAGTGGTCCGGCGCGACCGCCTACAACCGGGGCCAGGTGCTGTACCGGGTGGCGGAGCTGCTGGAGGGGCGCCGCGAGCAGTTCATCGCCGAGGTGTCTTCAAGCGAGGGCATTCAAGCGAAGAAGGCGCAGTCCATTGTGGACGCGGCCATCGACCGCTGGGTCTGGTACGCGGGATGGACCGACAAGATCGCCACGGTCCTGGGCGCGTCGAACCCGGTCGCCGGGCCGTACTTCTCGTTCTCGGTGCCGGAGCCGACCGGGGTGGTCGGGGTGCTGGCGCCGCAGAAGTCGTCGCTGCTGGGGCTGATCAGCGTGATCGCCCCGGTGATCGCGACCGGGTGCACGGCGGTCGTGGTGACGAGCCAGGACCGGCCACTGCCCGCGATCACCCTCTCGGAGGTCCTGGCGACCTCGGACGTGCCGGGCGGCGTGGTGAACCTGCTGACCGGCCACACCGCCGAGTTGGCTCCCTGGCTGGCCTCGCACGCCGACGTCAATGCCCTGGACCTGACCGGAGCGCCGGACGAACTGCGTGCGGACCTTGAGGCGTCGGCCTCGGGGACGGTCAAGCGGGTGCTGCGAGCAGCTGAGGAGGACTGGGCGAAGCAGCCCGACATCCGCAGGCTGCGCGCGGTCCTGGAGACCAAGACCGTGTGGCACCCGATGGGTGTCTAGTACCAGCGCAGGACGGTGTCGAACAGGTCGGTGAGTGGGCGCAGGTCGCCCACCATGCCCGCTTTGCAGCCCTCGATGTAGCGCTCGCCCGTGACCCGCGAGATGTCCATGTCCCAGCCGACGTGGGCGGCCAGGTGGCGGAAGAACGCCCGCTGGGTGCGGCCGTTGCCCTCGCGGAACGGGTGGATGACGTTGACCTCGACGAAGTAGAAGGTGAACCGGTCGAGGAAGTCGGCGCGGTCGAGGTCGGCGAGCAGCTTCTCCTTGCGGAGCGCGGCGAGCAGGCTGGTCAGGGACTGCTCGATGTAGCGCCAGTGGGCGAACGGCGACACGTCGCGGGCGATGTCGACGTGCCTTGGGGTGCCTGCCCACGCGTAGATGTCGCCGAAGAGGTGGCGGTGGTAGTCGCACAGGTGGGCGAAGTCGAAGCTGCCGGGCGGGGGCCGTCTGCGCAAGCTCTGGTCGCGCAGGAAGGCGAGGTCGCGTTCGACCTCGATCAGGGTGGGGCGGTCCGCGATGCCGAGCAGGTTGAGCAGGACACCGGTCGCTGGATCGGTGTACGGGTCGTCTTGGGTCACTGCTTGGTGAACTGCCGAATCCGCCTGCGTACGGCCTCGTCGGTGGTCAGTTCGCCCCGGTCGACCGCGCGGGCGTCGGCGATGGCGTCGGCGGAGACCGTCAGGCCCTCCAGGCGGGCGTTGGCCACGGCCTGGGTGATCGCTGTCTCCGAGTCGCAGATCAGTCTGCCGAAGTACTCCGCCATCACCTTCCGCGACAGCGGCTCGGTGCTGGGCTCGTCGTCGGCAAGACCGTGCCTGGCGGCGCGCCAGGGTTCCTCGTCGTGGGTCATGGCGCTGAGCTGGTGGCGGTCGAACCCGGCGTAGCGCTCGACCACCCAGCGCACGGTCGCCCGGTCGCTGTCGCCGAGCCGCTTCGGGTCGCCCTCGTCCCACGCGGCGACCGCACGCTTGCCCTCGTGGTGTCGGTACACCTCGGGGACCACCGGACCGGCCCGCCAGGCCTCGATCCGATCGGGGAACACCGGCTCGCCGGTCATCGCGAGATGCCAGCCCTGCACGTAGTAGAGAAGCTTCTGCAGGCGCATCGGGGAGTCCGGACCGGTCTCCGCCAGGATCGCGGCTGCGACGTCGTGCACGTCGGCCACACTGGCCTCCAGTCCGTTCGGCGTTGCTTCCTTGTCAAAGAATACCGGTTCTACCAGCGAATGTCCCCCGTTCAGGGTGCGCTGTGGACAACTTGCGCGCAATCACACATGCCAGTCGGCACCTTGTCATAACCTGATTCGGGATCGAGGGAGCGAACTGGGCGGGACGTGCGTCCCACTGTCGATACAAGGGGGCGACATGACCGAGTCGGACGTCGGGGGCTACCGCGGCGAAGAGGACGCGTTCGCGAGTTACACGGCGGGGGTGAACCCGCTCGCCGAGCAGCTCAGGAGCGTCGCGGGCAATCTGGCGCCGCAGGGGGAGTTCGGCGACGACGCGTTCTCCATCATCGGCGGCGAGGTGGGCCTCAGCCAGGCCATCCGCGACGCCACGCAACGGCAGCTCAGGCGCGTGAACGGGCTGGCCGACAGCATGGGCGGCACGGCCGAGGCCGTCCGCAACACGTGGACCAACCTGCAGGGCACCGAGGACGACGCGGCCGCCAGGCTGCGCCGCGCGGCGGGTGACATCGCATGACCGCCCCCGTGCGCGACCTGCTGGAGCCGATGATCCAGCCCGCCGCGACCGCCCAGCGCCACCTGGCCACCAACGACGCCGCGATCGACCAGATCGGCGGCGCCCACGCGACCCTGAGCGGATCCCTCGACACCGTCGGCTACGACGCCTCCCGCCAGGCCACGACGCTGCGCGAGGGCTGGACCGGCCAGGCCAGCCTGCGCCACGAGTCCGACGCCGCCACGCAGGCCAACACCGGCGCCGAGCTGAGCTCCTACAGCGCCGAGGTGCAGACCGCGGTCCGCGAGGCCAGCGACATCCTCAAGGTCGGCCAGAAGCTCAACCAGGACCAGATCGACGACTTCAACCGCAAGGCCGCCGAGCTGCTGCAGGCCGCCGCGGCGCTGCGCCAGGCAGGCGACCCGGCGGGCGCGCAGCAGAAGCTCACCGAGCTGGCCCGGTACGCCGCCCAGCTGACCGGTGACACCTCGACGAATCTCGACGCCGTGATGACCCAGCTGACCGGCGTCGTCACCAAGCTGACCGGCGGCGCGGGCAGCACCAGCGCCGCGAGCGCGGAGACCCCGACCGCCTACAACGACCGCCAAGGCGGCGGTGGGGGCGGAGGCGGCGGCGGTGGAGGAGACGGCGGCGGAGGCGGTGGTGGCGGTGTCGCGACCAAGCGCAGGCTGCCGATGGCCATCCCGCCGCAGCCGGGCACGGGCGTGCAGGTCAACCTGCCCGACGGCAGCTCGGTCATGGCCCCCAACGAGACCGCCGCGAAGGCCGTGCGGGCCGCGCTGAGCCAGCTCGGCGTCCCGTACGTCTGGGGCGGCACCTCCCCGGGCTCGGGCCTCGACTGCAGCGGCCTGACCCAGTACGCCTATGGCGAGGGCGGCCTGGAGATCCCCCGGACCTCGCGTGAACAGGACATCGGCGCCGAGGTCCCGTCGGCCGACCAGCTGCTCCCGGGCGACTTGGTCTGCTGGGAAGGCCACGTCGCGATGTACATCGGCAACGGGCAGATCTGCGAGGCGGGCGACCCGGTCCAGGTCGGGCCGCTGCGCACGACCAACTCCGGGATGCCGTTCGTCGGGTTCTACAGGCCTACGGGCTGATATTCGGGTTAAAACAGACTGACGCTCTAGGATTGGAAGAGTGGAGATCGACATCGATCATGAACTCGACACGGTGGTCCGCCGCGTCGAGCAGACCGAGCAGCGCGCGCAGCGGATCGGCCCGGTCACCGGGCAGGCCGCCAGCGGCGACGGCGCGATCACCGTGGAGGTCCGGCCGGGCGGCCTGCTGTCCGAGGTCAAGCTGACGCCCGCGGCACTGTCGAGCGGGTCGGACGCCCTGGCCGCGCAGATCATGGCCCTGGCCGAGCGGGCGACCCGGCGCGCGGGCGCGAACATGCACGCCGCGCTCGCCCCGGTGCTGGGCCCCGAGGGTGAGAAACACCTGACGTCCCTGGGCTACGAGCCCGACGACGAGGACGACGACGAGGCCTTCGACACCCCGCTCGGGCACCAGCAGCGGCGGCGGGTCCGATGACCGAGCGGGAGCCGATCCGGCGCAGCACCAAGCAGCTGATCGAGGACGGGCGCGCCCGCCAGGAGGCGATGGCGAACATCGACACCGTCCTGGCGGGGGTCCGCGGCACCGCGTACGACAACCACCAGAGCGTCCGGGTCACCGTCGACGGCCGCGGCAAGCTGCTGGAGCTGTGGCTGCGCCAGGACGCCGTGCGCTGGGGCGCCGACCAGCTCGGCAGGCTGATCGTGATGGTCGCGCAGGCCGCGATGGACCAGGCGACCCAGGCCGGCTACAACAAGCTGGGCCCCATTCTGGGCGACAACATGACCTACGCCATCGAGTTGATCTCCGGCCGCTCCGCGCCCGCGCGAAACCCGCAGGCCAGGGGCATCACCGCCGAGGAATTCCAACGCAGGCGCGACGAACGGATGGCCAACGGCCCCACGAAGGCCGAACCGGTGGAGGACGACGGGTTCGACCCGGACGACCCGCTGTCCTTCGACCTGTCATCCCTACGTTCGGATCGTTGATCCGACCCCGTAGGCTGCCCGACGCACCCCGAACGTACGCCGATGGCTGCGCGACCAGGAGGACCTCCAATGGCCCAGGACATCGTCCCGATCGAGCTCGGGCTGCCGCAGGGTGACGTCGTCACGCTGTGGGCGCCGCGCTGGCGGGAAGACGGTGAGGAGTGGGAGGCGTTCCTCGGGCACGAGGACGACCTCTACGGCTTCCCCGACGCCGCCCACCTCGCGGCCTTCGTCCGCACCACCGAAGAGCACGACCTGTCCGACCACCCGGCCTGGCACCTGGTGCCCGCGCTGTCGGTGGCCGAGCTGATGCCCGACGACGCGCACCAGTACGACCTGGTGGGCGTGCCGGAGCTGGTCGCCGACGAGCCCGACACGTGGGTGATCAGCGAGCTCGCCGACATCGTCGCGATCGTGCGCTCGCTCGCCGACGTGTGCGAGCTCGACGAGGTGCACGAGGTCCTCAACTCCGCCGACGGGTTCTCGGTGCTCGACCAGGGCACCTTCCCGTTCACCGGCCGCGACGGCGAGCGCCTCTGGACCGACCTGGCCGAGACGATCGCCGAGCGCTGGGACGAGGTCCTCGACGCGCTCGACTCGGTCGTCACCGCGCCGGAGGTCGACGAGACCGCGCTGGAGAAGAGCGCCGAGGAACTGGTCGCGTTCCACGCCGAGGCCGCTGAGGCCGCCGCCGAGGACGACGACCTCGAGCCGGTCGACGCCGAAGCCGACGATGACGCTGTCGAGGCCGCCGAGGAAGAGGCTCCCCCGACGTTCTGGTCCGAGGTCGGCATCGACCCGATCAAGATCATCACCGACGGGTCCGAGTACTACACGCTGCGCTGCTACCTCGACGACGAGCCGATCTTCCTGGGCTCCGACGGCAAGATCGACGTGGCGACGTCGGCGCGCGGGCTGGCCAAGTTCCTGGCGAACGGCGACCACTCGGAGAACGACATCGCCGAGGTGTCCACGTGGGACGCGGTGGCCGCGAAGGCGACCGACGGCAGCCTCGACCTGGAGGTCGAGACCGACAACACCTACGTGCTGCAGGGCCTGGGCGACGACCTCGCCGAGGGCGTCGACGCGGTCGACCCGGTCCAGCTCGACCTCGCGGTGGAGCTGCTCACCGACACCGCCGACTGGGCGGGCGACGAGTCGGTCGGCGAGGCGCTCAACCAGTCCGAGAGCCTCGGCTGGCTGGTCAGCTTCATCCTGGCCCCGGACCCGACCCGGATGGCGCCGAGCGCGCCGTTCGACAAGGAGTCGGCGACCTGGAACAAGCTGGTCCAGGACTTCGAGGACCGCCTGCGTACGCACTAAGCACTGACCTGACGATGGCCCCGGCTCCCTGTGAGCCGGGGCCATCTTCGTCTCAGTGCCCCATGAGCTTCGCGTAACCGGGCTTGATCACGTCGTTGATGATGGCCAGCCGCTCCTCGAACCCGATGAACGCGGACTTCATCGCGTTGATGGTGAACCACTGCAGGTCGGACCAGCCGTAGTCGAACGCCTCGACCAGGGCCGCCATCTCGCTCGACATCGAGCAGCCACTCATCAGCCTGTTGTCTGTATTGACCGTGACGCGGAAGCGAAGCGAGGTCAGCAGGCCGATCGGGTGCTCGCCGATGGAGGTCGCCGCACCGGTCTGCAGGTTGGACGACGGGCACATCTCCAGCGGGATCCGGCGATCGCGCACATAGGACGCCAGCCGTCCAAGGTGGACGGACCCGTCGGCGGAGACCTTGATGTCGTCGACGATCCGCACGCCGTGCCCGAGCCGCTCGGCGCCGCAGTGCTGGATGGCCTCCCAAATGGACGGAAGGCCGAACGCCTCACCGGCGTGGATGGTGAAGTGCGCGTTCTGCTGGCGCAGGTACTCGAAGGCGTCGAGGTTTCGGGTGGGCGGGAAGCCCGCCTCCGGGCCGGCGATATCGAACCCGACGACACCGGCGTCGCGGTAGCGCACGGCCAGTTCGGCGATCTCCAGCGAGCGCGCGTTCTGCCGCATCGCGCACAGCAGCGTCCCGATGCGGATCGTGCGGCCCGCGGCGGCGGCCCGGCGCTCGCCCTCGCGGAACCCCGCCTGCACGGCCTCCACGATCGCGTCGAGTTCCATGCCGCGCTCGGTGAACAACTCCGGGGCGTAACGGACTTCGGCGTAGACGACGCCGTCGGCGGCGAGGTCCTCCGCACATTCGGCTGCCACCCGGACGAGTGCCGCTTCGTCCTGCATGACACCGCACGTGTGCGCGAACGTCTCCAGGTAGCGGACGAGCGATCCGGAGTCGGCCGCGTCGCGGAACCAGGTGCCGAGTGCGTCGACGTCGGTGGCCGGAAGATCGGAATAGCCGTTGGCCTCGGCAAGATCAATAACCGTGCCCGGCCGCAGGCCGCCGTCGAGGTGGTCGTGCAGCAGGACCTTGGGGGCGGTGACTATGGCCTCCGGGGTCACCGGAGTTTCGACATGCTTCGACATGCAGACACGGTACTCACAATGTGGGCTCACCCGATCGGGTAGCCACGCGGTCACGTATGGTTCGGCCCGGTCGCGAATCAAGCAACGCGGCTGTACGCCGAACGGTCCAATCGTCCGTGTCTGGACCGACGAACTAGCAACGGGTGGTGTATGGACGCCTTTTGGGACTGGCTAGGCTCCCCACAGTCGTCTGCATCTCCCCTCCCCAGGACGAAGGTCACCTCCGTGAACGAGAGCACGAACCCCACGGTGTCGTTCGACCGGATGCGCAACATGCTCACGCGCGCGGCCGAGATCCGTGAGAGCGAACAGCAGCAGATCTTCGACGCCCTGGATGAGATCCATGCCAGGCTGTCGCCGCTGGAATCCATCGGGTCGGTGCGCAAGCGCCTGTCCGAGATGCCGGACCGCACCGAGGTCGCGGTGCTGGCCGACCGGCTGGACGCGGCGATGTCGAAGCTGGAGTCTCAGGACAACGCGATCGCGGCCATCGCCCGCGCGGTCGACAGCATCGTCGACAAGCTCGCCACCCCGTTCGCGCAGCTCGACGGCCGTCTCGACGGCATGTCCGGGCGGTTCGAGGGTGTCGCGGGCCGGATGGATGGGCTGGAGGACAAGCTCTCCAACATCCACCGCCGCATCGACGAACTCGACCACCACCTGGACAAGCAGGACGGCAAGATCGACCAGGTCCCGTCCCTGGCGAGCACCCCGGTCCGCGAGCGCATCGAGCTCATGGAGACCGCGCTGCGCGGCCGCCTCGACGAGGTCGACGAGGGCGTGCACGAGCACCTCGACGGCACCAAGGACATCCTCGCGCGGACCGTCGCCGAGACGTCCGACGTGGTGCAGACGAAGATCACCGCTTCGACCGACGCGGTCCAGGGCAAGCTCGCGGAGACCGCGACGGCGCTGACCGGCAAGGTCACCGAAACCTCCCAGTCGCTGCACGGCAAGCTGGCGGACGCCTCCTCGTCGCTGCACGGGAAGTTGGCCGAGGCTTCCACCTCGATTCAGGGCAAGGTCACCGAGTCGACCGACGCCGTCCAGGGCAAGCTGGCCGAGTCCACCGACTCGCTGCAGACCGCGCTGCTGGAGACGTCCTCGTCGCTCGAGGGCAAGCTGGTCGAGACGTCGGCGTCGCTGCAGGCGCAGCTCGCCGAGACGTCCACCTCGCTGCACGACAAGGTCACCGAGTCCTCTTCGTCGGTGATCGGCAAGGTCGCGGAGAGCTCGGCGTCGGTCGAGGGCAAGGTCGCGGAGTCGGCGCAGGCCATCGAAGGCAAGGTCACGGAGACCTCTTCGTCGGTGATCGACAAGGTCGCGGAGTCCGCGACCGCGCTGCAGGGCAAGCTGGCGGCGTCCACCGAGGCGCTGCACGGCCGCTTCACCGAGACCTCGGACTCGCTGCACGGCAAGCTCGACACCAGCGTCCAGCAGCTCGACAACACCCGCCTCGAACTGGGCACCTCCCTCGGCGAGTCCCGCGACGCGGTCGCGCTCAAGCTTGAGGAGGCCACCGTGGCCCTGCAGGAAGCGCTGCGGGAGACCAAGGAGACCGTGGACGCCAGCGACCGCCTGGAGGCGCTCGCGCAGCGCCTGGAGAAGGCCTTGGCGAACCTCGACGACATGGCGACCCGCCTGGACACCGTCGAGGACGGCTTCACGGCCCGCCTCAACGAGCTGCGTGGGTCGATCCAGCAGAGCCTGACCAAGGTCGAGGGCACGCTGTCGAACCAGCCGGACAACACGTCGGTCGAGTCGATGATGAAGAAGACCAACGAGGAGTCGGTCCGCCGCATCGGCGGCCACCTGGACGAGGCCATGGCCACGTTCGCCGAGCTGATGATGGGCGGCGGCACCCCCAGCCCGCCCCCGCCCACCGCGCTGCCGCGCCAGGGAAACCGCCGCCGTACCAACGGCAAGGGCCCGAAGTCGGCCGACAAGGTGCGTGACGACAACTCGGAGGACACCGACATCGCCGCGGGCGCCTAGGTTCCTACACACGACAAGGCCCACCTCGTGAGAGGTGGGCCTTGTTCGTTTCACACCGCGCTCAGGTCACCAGTCGCACAACCCTTATGCCCGCTTCGCGGCACCTGGAACGCGCGTAAGCGTGGAAAGGCCGAGGGGTAGTGCCGGGCAGGCGGTTGCTCACGTCCCATCGGGCGATGGCCGCCGAAGCGGGCGCCGACGCAACTCCGCTGGCGGGGAGCAGCCCATGATGGGCTCCCATTGCACGTCCGCACCGGGACCCCCGAATGACCCCCGGTCGCCGGGACCGGGGGCGCACGAGTCAGGCTGCGACCGGTTCCGCCTTCTTCGCCGGTGCGGGCACGTGCCGCAGCGTGCGGTAGGCGAAGGCGGCGGTCAGGGCGACCACCACGGCACCGAACATCGCCGTGATCGTGAAGCCCTCGGTGAAGGCGATGCGGGCCGCCGTGATCACCGTCGGATCGCCCGACGCGACCGCTCCGCCGAGGGTTTCCTGGGCGATCCGGGCGAGGTCCGCGGGCAGCGAGCCCACCCGCCCGGCCATGTCGGCGTGATAGATCGCCGCGCCGACGCTGCCGAGGATGGCCATGCCGAGGGCGGCGCCGAGTTCGCTGCCGGTTTCCGATACCGCCGATGCGGCACCGGCTTGTTCGGCGGGGGCCGCGGTGAGGATCAGGTCGGCCAGCAGGGACACCGTCATCAGGACGCCGCCCGCGACCAGGCCTGAGCCGACCAAGACGAGCCACAGCGGTGAGTCCGCCCGGACCTGGGTGAGCACTACGAACGCCGAGGCGAGCACGACGAGGCCGGAGGTGACCAGCTTCGACACGTGCACCTTGTTGGCGAGCATCCCGGAGATGGTCATGCACACCATCACCCCGGGCATCACCGCGAGCGACCACAGCGCCGCCTTGATCGGGCTCATGCCGAGCACCAGCTGCAGGTACTGGTTGGTGAACAAGGTGATCCCGATGAAGCAGAACATGCTCACCACGCTGACCGTGACCGCCGCGCTGAAGGTCCGGTTCGCGAACAGGGCCAGGTCGACCAGCGGGTTCGCCGTGGTGCGCTGCCGGTGGATGAACACGGCGCCGAGTGCCAAGCCGAGGATGAGCGCCGCGACCGAGTCGAGAGCGAGGCCGTCGACGGCGAGCTGCTTGATCCCGTAGATCACCGCGATCATCGCCACGAGGGACATGCCCGCGCCCGCCAGGTCGAAGCGACCGGACTCCGGGGCGCGGAACTCCGGGAGCAGCAGCGGGCCCACGACCAGCAGCAGCGCCATCGCCGGGACGTTGATCAGGAACGCCGAGCCCCACCAGAAGTGGTCGAGCAGGAAGCCGCCGACGATGGGGCCGATGGTCGCGCCCAGGGTCAGGCCTGCGGTCCAGACCGCGATCGCGGTCTTGCGCTGCGCGGCGTCATGGAACATGTTGCGGATCAGGGCCAGGGTGGACGGCATGAGCGTCGCGCCCGCCAGGCCGAGGAGGCCGCGGGTGAGGATCAGCAGTTCCGCGGAGTTCGAGTAGGCCGCCGCCACCGACGCCACGCCGAAGGCCGCCGCGCCGATCAGCAGGAGTTTGCGGCGGCCGATCCGGTCACCGACCGCGCCCATGGTGATCAGCAGGCCGGCGAGGACGAAGCCGTAGGCGTCCATGATCCAGAGCTGCTGGGTGGCCGTCGGTCCGAGGTCGGCGCTGATGAAGGGCAGGGCGAAGAACAGGACGCTGACGTCCATCGAGACCAGCAGGCACGGCAGGACGAGCACCGCGAGCCCGATCCATTCCTTGCGTCCGGCGACGAGATTGTCGTTCATTGGGCATCCCCCTCTAACTGCGTATGTCATACGCGCTTCTGCGTAAGTTATACGCAGAACTAGGATGTGGAGTCAACCCGGACCGGAAAGCGGAGGACATGGCGGAGCAGACGAGCACCGGCTTGCCCCGGAGCATCGAGGCGGCATGGGGGCTGGGCGAGCGGCCCAGCCGCGGCCCCAAGCCCGGCCTGACCCTGGGCCGCATCGTCGCGGCGGCGATCACGGTCGCGGACACCGAGGGCCTAGACGCGCTGTCGATGAGCCGGGTCGCGAAAGAGCTCGGCTCCAGCGCGATGTCGCTGTACCGCTACGTGACGGCGAAGGACGAGCTGCTGACCCTGATGGTCGACGCGGGCTACGGCCCCCCGCCCGAACCGTCGCCCGACGACTGGCGCGCGGGATTGACGAACTGGGCGCGGGCGGAGTTCCTGGCGCTGATCACCCGCCCCTGGCTGGTCCAGGTGCCGATCGCCGGCCCGCCCGTGACGCCGAACCAGCTCGGCTGGCTGGAGAGCGGGCTGAAGTCACTGTCCCGCACCGGGTTGGACGCGGCCGAGAAGATGTCGGCGATCCTGCTGGTGACCGGCTACTCCCGCAACGCCGCGACGCTCGCGATCCAGGTCGTCGCGCCGCCCGGCGAGCAGATCATGCCCGACTACGCCGCCGTCATCCGCAAACTGATCGACCCGAACACCTTCCCCGAGCTGACCGCTGTCGTGGACTCAGGCATCTTCGACGCCGACGACGACCACTCCGCCGAGTTCGACTTCGGGCTCGACCGCATCCTCGACGGCGTCGCCGCGCTGCTCCCTAAGGGCGCAGCGTCTCGAGAATGAGCGGCCCGATCTCCGGGGCGGTGTCGCCGATCTCGTACGAACCCACCAAAGTGGACAGTGCGGCGTCGACGGCCTCCGGCGTGTCGGTTCGCAGTTCCAGCACCGGATCCCCGGCACGCACCGACTCGCCCGGCTTGGCGTGGCAGAGGATTCCCGCCGCGGCCTGCACCGGGTCCTCCTTGCGGGCCCGGCCCGCGCCCAGCCGCCAGGCGGCGACACCCACTGCGTAGGCGTCGAGCTTGGTGACGACTCCATCGCGGTCGGCCTTGATCACGTGCACGTGCTTCGGCTCGGGCAGCGGCGCCTCCGGGTCACCGCCCTGGGCCCGGATCATCCGCGCCCACGTCTCGTATGCCTCGCCGGACGCCAGCATCCGCCCGGGGTCCACATCGGACAGACCGGCGAGGTCGAGCATCTCGCGCGCCAGCGCCAGAGTCAGCTCGACGACATCCGCCGGACCATCACCCCGCAGGACCTCGATCGACTCGGCTACCTCCACGGCGTTGCCCACCGCGCGACCAAGCGGAATGGACATGTCGGTGATCAGCGCCGAGATCTTCAAGCCCCGCGACACCCCGATGCCCACCAACGCCTTCGCCAGCGCGCGGGCGTCGTCGGCGGTCTTCATGAAGGCCCCGGAGCCGAACTTGACGTCGAGGACCAGCGCGTCGGCGCCCTCGGCGATCTTCTTGCTCATGATCGAGCTGGCGATCAGCGGGATCGACTCCACCGTGCCGGTGACGTCGCGCAGGGCGTAGAGCTTGCGGTCGGCGGGGGCGAGGCCCTCGGTGGCCGCGCAGACCACGGCGCCGACGTCGCGGAGCTGGGCGAGGATCTCCTCGGTGGTGAGGCGCGCGCGCCAGCCGGGGATGGATTCGAGCTTGTCGAGGGTGCCGCCGGTGTGGCCGAGGCCGCGGCCGGACAGCTGCGGGACGGCCGCCCCGCAGGCCGCGACCAGCGGCGCCAGCGGGAGCGTGATCTTGTCGCCGACCCCGCCGGTGGAGTGCTTGTCGACGGTCGGGCGGTCGCTGTGCAGGGTCAGCGTCTCCCCCGAGTCGACCATCGCCGCGGTCCAGCGGGCGGTCTCGTCGGTGTCCATGCCGTTGAGGAAAACGGCCATGGCCAGGGCGGACATCTGCTCGTCGGCGACCGCGCCACGGGTGTAGGCGTCGATCACCCAGTCGATCTGGTCGTCGCTGAGCCGGGCGCCGTCGCGCTTGGCCCGGATGACGTCGACCGCACTGAACCGTTCCACCGACATGCCTCCACAGTCTCGATACTTCGTCAACCGTATCCTCGGCCACACTCTCCGGTCTCGATGGAAGGGAACCGCCGGGGAGCGGGGTCGACGAAATCCGTCGGCCCGGTCGACCTGGTTCCCGCTCCCACACCCTGCATGGAGATCATCAAGATGAAGAACAACCGGATGGCCCTGGCCACGGCGCTGGTGTGCCTCGGTCTCGCGACCGCCGCCTGCAGCGGGGAAACCCCCGCGGAGCAGGCCCCGTCGAGCTCGAACTCCACCGAGGCGGCTCCCGCCAGCGGCGCGCCCCAGTCGGGTTCCGTGGCGACGGTGGCCACCGGGGCCCCCGCGCCATCGTCGGTGCCCGCCGCCGAGCCCGAGCCGCCGCTGAGCTACCCCGCGCTGCCCAAGGGCGCACCGAAGGACTTCCCGGTCCCCAGCGGCGCAAAGGTGTCGGCGGTCGGCGCGGACGGCTCGTTCTCGGTGACCGGGGAGGGCGCGGAGAAGGTCCTGGCCTTCTACCGCAAGGCCCTGCCCGACGCCGGATACAAGATCACCAGCGATGAGCCGACCGCGGTGGGCTTCGAGGGCGCCGCGGGCAAGGGCAAGGTCGCGGTGGACGGCGACCACGTCACCGTCACGATCAGCAAGTGACCTCCGGCCGTGGGCGGGCTCGGCCCGCCCACGGCCGCTGACCGTTCCCGAGGACGTGCGCGCGGTTCCTGACCCGCGTGCCGATGTCGCACGGAAGGACCTTCCATGTCACGAGCCCTCGTCGCCGCCGTCGTGGCGGTGATCGGACTCAGCGGCTGCTCCGGCGCCCAGGAGGCGCCGCCCGCGGCAGGCACTTCGGACACGACGACCACGGCGGCAGGCACCTCGTCCCCCGCTGTCACCGGTTCCGGAACCGAGACGCCACCGCCACCACCGCCGAATGGCACGCCGGTCACGACCACCTCGGTCGCGGCCGTGCCACCACCGGGCATGCCCCAGGACTTCCCGGTTCCACCCGGCGGCAAAGTCACCGACGCGAGCCGCGACGGACAGCTGTCGATGCTGGTCAGCGGCGTGCTGCCGGAGAAGGCACTCGGCTACTACCGGACTTCCCTGCCGCCGGCCGGGTATCAGGTCGTCCGGGAGAACACCTCGCAGCTCAGCGGCGACGAGGTCGTCAGCATCGACTTCGCGGGCAAGGGCTACACCGTCACGGTGGCGATCGACCAAGGGCAGGTCGACGTCGTCGTGGTCACGATGAAGAAGGCCTAAGGCAGCTGGTCCGGCCCGAACGCGTCGGGCAGTACCGCCGACATCGGCGCCGGACCGGCCGGGGTGTCCACCAGGCAGTCCGGTCCGCCGAGTTCGAAGATGACCTGCCTGCACCGGCCGCACGGCATGAGCAGCTCGCCCGTGCCGCTGCGGCAGGCGACGGCGACCAGCTTGCCGCCGCCGGTCATCAGCAGTTGCCCGGCCATCGTGCACTCCGCGCACAGGCCGACGCCGTAGGCCGCGTTCTCGACGTTGCAGCCGGTGACGATCCGCCCGTCGTCGACCACCGCCGCCGCGCCGACCCGCAACCCCGAATAGGGGCAGTAGGCCGACGCGGCGGCGCGGACGGCTTCGGCCCGAAGCGCGTCCCAATCGATCATTTGCCCTCGCCCCTGCGGTAGACCTCGCCGATGGCGCGCGGGACCCGCAGCCGTTGCGACGCCAGACCCAGGACCAGCAGGGTCACCACGTACGGCGCCGCGCCGACCAGTTCCGCCGGGACCTGGTCGCTGACGAAGTACCACCAGCCGAACAGCACGCCCAGGGCAGCGGCCACACCGGAGAGCACGCTGTGGCCCGCCCGGAACTGGATCACGGCGACGAACATCAGGGCGATTCCCAGCAGCAGCAACAGGGCGTGGACCGCCGTGGAACCGCGCAGCGCGAGGGCGTCGGTGTAGCCGAACAGGCCCGCGCCGGTGGCGAGCCCGCCGGGCCGCCAGTTGCCGAAGATCATCGCCGCGAGGCCGATGAAGCCGCGGCCACCGGTCTGCCCGTCACGGAACTGACCGGAGCTGACCGCGAGGAACGCGCCGCCCAGACCGGCGAACGCGCCGGAGGCGACGACCGCGTAGTACTTGTACTTGTAGACGTTGACACCGAGCGATTCCGCCGCGGTCGGGGCCTCGCCGCAGGAGCGCAGCCGCAGGCCGAACGGCGTGCGCCACAGGACGTAGACGGTGCCGACGATCAGCGCGACCGCCAGCACCGACAGCAGCGAGACCTCGGTGAGCAGTCCGCGCAGGATTCCGGCGAGGTCGGAGATGAAGAACCATCCCTTTTCCTCGACCCGGCCCAGCGGGTCCGCGATGCCCGGCACCGATACCTTGGCGGCGTCCTCGACTCGGGGTGACTGCTTCTGCCCGCCACCCGGCGCTTTGGCGAAGTACAGCTTCGACAGGAACAGCGCCGCGGCAGGCGCCAGCAGGTTGACCGCGACACCGGAGATGATGTGGTCGACACCGAAGGTCACCGTGGCGATCGCGTGCAGCAGACCGCCGATGGCGCCGAGGAGCAGGCCGAACGCGACACCTGCCCAAGGGCCCCACTGGTAGCCCGCGTACCCGGCGCCGAACGTGCCGAGCACCATCATGCCTTCGAGGCCGATGTTGATCACGCCCGCGCGCTCGGACCACAGTCCGGCGAGACCGGCCATGGCCAGGGGCACGGCCGCGGTGATCGCGGCCTGCACGGTGCCCGCCGAGGTCAGGTCGCGCGCGTCGGCGAGCAGCCGGACCAGCGACAGCAACAGGACCGCACCCACCGCGATGAGGACGTACACCATGGGCGACAAGCGCTTCGAACGCTTGGCGGCCGGTGCGATCTCCATCCCGACCGTCAACCCGCCGGCGCTCATGACGACACCTCTTCAAGAGTCTTGGTCCGACCCAGGGCACGGCCGACTTCATGTTGTTCGGCTCGGACCCGGTAGCGCCGGATGAGTTCGTAGGCCACCACGACGGAGAGCACGATGACGCCCTGCATGATCAGGACGATCTCGCGCGGGACGCCTGCGACGTCGAGCGAGTTCGCGGTGTTGTCGAGGAAACCCCACAGCAGTGCGGCGACGGCCATGCCGACCGGGTGGTTGCGGCCCAGCAGCGCCACCGCGATGCCGGTGAACCCGATACCGGCGGGGAAGTCGAGTGCGTAGGAGTACGAAGCACCGAGCAGCTGTGGCATCCCGACCAGGCCGGCGACCGCGCCCGAGATGAGCATCGAGTAGACGACCATCTTCTTGACGCTGACCCCGCTGGCGACCGCCGCCGACTCCGACAGGCCCGTGGTCTTGAGTTCGAAGCCGAAGCGGGTGCGCGTCAACACGAACCAGTAGAGGAATCCGACCGCGACGGCCAGGAACACCAGGGCGAAGATCTTCGACGTCGACCCGGTGACCACGAGACCGTCGACGCGTCCGCCCTCGGTGATCGGGCGGGTGCTGATGTTGTTGCTGCCCGGCACGTTCTGCGCCAGGCGCGCCGGGTTGAGCAGGTAGGACACCAGGTAGGTGGCGATCGCGTTCAGCATGATCGTCGAGATGACCTCGCTGACCCCGCGGGTCACCTTGAGCAGCGCGGCGAGGCCCGACCACGCGGCGCCGACCAGCATGGCGGCGAGGATCGTCATCGTGATCCGCAGGAACGACGGCAGGCTGTCCATGAAGGCCGCGCCCGCGAGGGTCGCCGACAGCATCGCGGCGAGCCGGTACTGCCCGTCGACGCCGATGTTGAACAGCTTCATCTTGAAGCCGACCGCGACCGCGACCGCGGCGAGGTAGTACGTGGTCGCGGTGTTGAGCGAGTTGACCAGCGTCCGCGGCCGCTGCGCGGCGGCCGACATGGCGTCGACCGTCTCGATCGGCGAGTGGTCGGTGACCATGAGGATGAACGCACAGATCAGCGCGGAAAAGACCAGTGCGCCCAGTGGCGCGGCCAGTCCCAGCACGATCGCGCGGGCGGAGAACCTGCCCATCAGCCTTCCCTCCCAGCGCCGGTCATCGCGGAGCCGAGTTCCTCCGGCGTGACGGTGGCCGGGTCGTAGTGGGCGACGATCGCGCCGCGAAGGATCACCGCCAGGGTGTCGGACATGCCGATCAGCTCGTCGAGGTCGGCGGAGATCAGCAGCACAGCGAGTTGCTCGGCGCGGGCCCTGCGGACGTGGTCCCAGATCGCGGCCTGCGCTCCGACGTCGACACCGCGGGTCGGGTGCGAGGCGATCAGGACGTCCGGCTTACTGCTCATCTCACGGCCGACGATGAGTTTCTGCTGGTTTCCGCCGGACAGCGCCGAGGCGTTCACGTCGATGCTCGGCGTGCGGACGTCGTACTCCTCGACGATCCGCTGGGTGTCGGCGCGCGCGCCGCGCCGGTCGAGCAGGAGACCACGCGCGTTGGGCTTGCGGGTCTGGTGGCCGAGGATGCGGTTCTCCCACAGGGTCGCCTCCAACAGCACCCCCTGTCGATGGCGGTCCTCCGGGATGTAGCCCATCCCGGACTCGCGGCGGTGCTTGGTGGACATGCGGGTGATGTCCTTGCCCGCGAGGTGCACGGTGCCGGAGGCGGGCTCGCGGATGCCCATCAGCGTCTCGACCAGCTCGGCCTGCCCGTTGCCCTCGACGCCGGCGATGCCCAGGACCTCACCGGCGTGGATGGTGAAGGAGACGTTGTCGAGCAGCTTGCGGCCGTCGGCGCTGGTCACGGTGAGTCCGCGGGCCTCCAGCACCGGCCGGTCGGTCACAGTGGACTCGCGCAGCTCCGGGACGGGCAGCGCGCTGCCGACCATCAGCTCGGCGAGCTTGCGGGCGGTGACGTCCTTGGGCAGCACGCTGGCCACGGTGGTGCCGCGGCGCATGACGGTGATCTCGTCGGCGACGGAGAGCACCTCGTCGAGCTTGTGCGAGATGAACAGGATCGTCAGGCCCTCGGCCTTGAGCTCGCGCAGGTTGCCGAACAGCTCGTCGACCTCCTGCGGGACCAGCACGGCCGTCGGCTCGTCGAGGATCAGGGTGCGGGCGCCGCGGTAGAGGACCTTGAGGATCTCGACCCGCTGACGGGCGCCGACACCGAGGTCGTCGACCAGGTCGTCGGGGTCGATGTTGAGCCCGTAGTTGTCGGAGATCTCGCGGATGCGGCGGCGGGCGGTGTCGAAGTCCAACCCGGGCCCGGAGCGCGGCTCGTTGCCGAGGACCACGTTCTCCAGCACGGTGAGGTTGTCGGCCAGCATGAAGTGCTGGTGCACCATGCCGATGCCCGCCTTGATGGCGTCCGCCGGAGAGGTGAAGGCGACCGGCTGTCCGCCCACGAAGATTGTGCCCTCATCGGGGCGTTGCATCCCGTAGAGGATCTTCATCAGGGTGGATTTCCCGGCGCCGTTCTCGCCGACGAGGGCGTGCACGGTGCCCGGCTGGACGGCGATGTTCACGTCCGAGTTGGCGATCACGCCGGGGAAGCGCTTGGTGATTCCGGTCAGCTCAACGGCGGGGTGTCCGCCTGGCTCGCCGGTGTCCTGTGTGGCCACGGTCGATTCCTTGTCGATCGAGGTGATTCACGTGGAGTGCCGACGGGCCCGGAAGCCGCGTGTGTCGCGGTCTCCCGGGCCCGTGGCACGGCCCTTTCCGGCTTACTTGGTCGCCGGAACCTTGATCTCGCCCGAGATGATCTTCTGCTTGTACTCGTCGAGCTTGGCCTTGATGTCATCGACCTTGCCACCGCTGGTGGAGTAGTCGATGCCACCGGCCTTCAGGTCGTAGACCTTCTTGCCCGACTTGAACGCGTTGTCGTTGACCGACTTGACGAAGTCGAACACCGCGACGTCGACCTGCTTGACCATCGAGGTGATGATCACGTCCTTGACGTCGGCGAGCGACGGCAGGTTGTACTGGTCGGAGTCGACACCGATGCCCAGCTTGCCCTTGGCCTTGGCGGCCTTGAACGCGCCGTTGCCGGAGCCGCCCGCGGCGGCGTAGACCACGTCGACACCGGCGTCGAACATGCCGTTGGCGGCGGTCTCACCCTTGGCGGGGTCGTTGAAGCCGGTGAAGTCCGGCGGCTGGGTCAGGTACTTGGCGTCCACAGTGGCGTCCGGCTTGACGGCCTTGACGCCCGCGGTGAAGCCCGCCTCGAACTTCTGGATCAGCGGGACGTTGACGCCGCCGATGAAGCCGACCTTGCCGGTCGTGCTCTTCATGGCCGCGGCCGCGCCGACGAGGAACGAGCCCTCGTGCTCGGCGAACACCAGGTTCGCCACGTTGGCGGCCTCAGGGGCCTCGCTGTCGATGATGGCGAACTTGACCTCGGGGAAAGTCGGCGCGACCTTCTTCACAGCGCCCTCGTAGGCGAAGCCGATGGCCAGGATGGTGTTGTAGCCACCCTCGGCGAGCTGGATCAGCCGGTCTTCCTTCTGCGCGTCGGTCTCGCCCGCGGCGGCTTCGAGTTCCTTGACCTCGATGCCGAGTTCGGCCTTGGCCTTGTCCAGGCCACGCGCCGCCGAGTCGTTGAACGACTGGTCACCGCGGCCACCGATGTCGTAGGCCAGTCCGACCTTGACGTTCGAGGCCTTCGGGGCGGTGCCACTGGTGGTATCACCGCCGGTGCCTGGCGTTGTCTCCGAGCCGCACGCGGCCAGGCCCAGGCCCAGCGCGAGCAGCCCCGCGGCGAGACGAATTCCTCGCATTCGACGCAAGGCTTTCTCCTTCCCAGACGGTCGCGCCCGGGATGGCCGGATCGCGATGACTATTCGCAGGACCGTACTCCGCGGTAAGGCGCTCGCGACCCAAGCGCGCTCGCCGTGACCCAATCGTTTGTCTTAACTGTGAACGATCACGCACAGTGATAGGGGTTCCACACTGCGCGTGCGGATACGGGCTCCCTCACGACACCCGGGCGGCCCTTGTGCGTTCCGGCGGCCGTGTCTCGTCTGTCACAGAGAGCGTTCGCGGGTTGGGTGTGCTCCGCGATCCGGGTCTAGCATCCGGTTAGTCAAGGCCCGTTCGGTGTGGACTTCCAGCGAACGGAGTCCCATCAGCGACGCTGGAGGCCGTCAACCGTGTCCGACTCGGCCAGCGCCACCGCAACGGTGGCTGCGCGCGGATCCCGGCGCACCGGGACGCTCTACCGGGGAGACCCGGGGATGTGGTCTTGGGTCGCACACCGGATCACCGGGGTGCTCACCTTCTTCTTCCTCTTCGCGCACGTGCTCGACACCGCCCTCGTGCGGGTGTCGCCCAACGCGTACGACGAGATCATCGAGACGTACAAGACCCCGATCGTCAACCTCATCGAGGTCGGCCTCGTGGGCGCGGTGCTCTACCACGCGCTCAACGGCATCCGGGTCATGCTCGTCGACTTCTGGGAGAAGGGCGCCCGCTACCAGAAGCAGATGCTGTGGACGATCCTCGGCGTCTGGGTGCTCGTGATGATTCCCGGGACGTACTTCATGTTGGTGCGCACGGTGACCGAGATGTTCGGGGGGCACTAGCCATGACGCTCGCACTGGACAAGCCCCGGTCGCCGCGGCGCCCGGCCGCCCGTCGCAGCAACTTCGAGATGATCAGCTGGCTGTTCATGCGGATCTCCGGCATGGCGCTGGTGGTCCTGGTGCTCGGCCACCTGTTCATCATGAACATCCTCGACGACGGCGTGCACCGCATCAACTTCGCCTTCGTCGCAGGCCGCTGGTCGAGCCCCTTCTGGCAGTTCTGGGACCTGTCGATGCTGTGGCTCGCCGAGATCCACGGCGGCAACGGCCTGCGCACGGTCATCAACGACTACGCGCGCAAGGACAGCACCCGTTTCTGGCTGAAGATGATGCTCTACGTGTCGATGGTGCTGATCCTGGCGCTGGGCTCGTACGTGATCTTCACCTTCGACCCGGACATCAGCGCCAACTAGAACTGGACTTCTTCATGCAGTTCCACAAGTACGACGTCATCATCGTCGGCGCGGGCGGCGCGGGCATGCGTGCCGCGATCGAGGCCGGCCAGCGTTCACGCACGGCGGTGCTCACCAAGCTGTACCCGACCAGGTCCCACACGGGCGCGGCCCAGGGCGGCATGTGCGCCGCGCTGGCCAACGTCGAAGAGGACAACTGGGAGTGGCACACCTTCGACACGATCAAGGGCGGCGACTACCTGGTCGACCAGGACGCCGCCGAGATCATGGCGAAGGAGGCCATCGACGCGGTCCTCGACCTGGAGAAGATGGGCCTGCCGTTCAACCGCACGCCCGAGGGCAAGATCGACCAGCGGCGTTTCGGCGGGCACACCCGCAACCACGGTGAGGCCGCGGTCCGCCGCGCCTGCTACGCCGCCGACCGCACGGGTCACATGATCCTGCAGACGCTGTACCAGAACTGCGTGAAGCACGGGATCGAGTTCTACAACGAGTTCTACGTGCTCGACATCTGTCTCACCGAGACGGAGAACGGGCCCGTCTGCACCGGCGCGATCGCCTACGAGCTCGCGACCGGCGAGATCCACGTGTTCTCCGCGAAGGCCGTCGTCTTCGCGACCGGCGGCTTCGGCAAGGTCTTCAAGACCACCTCGAACGCGCACACCCTGACCGGCGACGGCATGGGCATCGTGTACCGCAAGGGCCTGCCGCTGGAGGACATGGAGTTCTACCAGTTCCACCCGACAGGCCTGGCGGGCCTGGGCATCCTGCTCACGGAGGGTGCCCGAGGCGAGGGCGCGATCCTGCGCAACGCCTCCGGCGAGCGGTTCATGGAGCGCTACGCCCCCACCATCAAGGACCTCGCGCCGCGCGACATCGTCGCCCGGTCGATGGCCCTGGAGGTGCTGGAGGGCCGGGGCGCGGGTCCGAACAAGGACTACGTGCTGCTCGACTGCACGCACCTGGGCGCGGAGGTCCTGGAGACCAAGCTGCCCGACATCACCGAGTTCGCCCGCACGTACCTCGCGGTCGACCCGGTGACCGAGCCGGTCCCGGTGTACCCGACGGCGCACTACGCGATGGGCGGCATCCCGACCAACGTCCACGGCGAAGTGCTGCGGGACAACGACAACGTGGTCCCCGGCCTGTACGCCGCGGGCGAGTGCGCGTGCGTCTCGGTGCATGGCGCGAACCGGCTGGGCACGAACTCGCTGCTCGACATCAACGTCTTCGGGCGTCGGGCGGGTCTGGCCGCGGCTGAGTACGCGAACAACCACGAGCACGTCGAGCTGCCGGAGAACCCCGCTGCGGCCGTCGAGGCCCAGGTCGCACTGGTGCTGTCGGAGCACGGCAAGGAGCGGGTGGCCGACATCCGCACCGAGCTGCAGGCCACGATGGACGCCAACGCTTCGGTGTACCGCACCGAGGAGACCTTGAAGCAGGCCCTGCACGACGTGCAGGCGCTCAAGGACCGGTACGCGCACATCACCGTGCAGGACAAGGGCAAGCGGTTCAACACCGACCTGCTGGAGGCCGTGGAACTGGGCTTCCTGCTGGAGCTGGCCGAGGTCCTGGTCGTCGGCGCACTGGCCCGCAAGGAATCGCGCGGCGGCCACGCCCGCGAGGACTACCCGCACCGCGACGACACGAACTTCATGCGTCACAGCATGTTCTACAAGCAGGGCGACGGTCTGAAGTCGGACATCCGGCTGGACTACAAGCCCGTCACCTTCACCCGGTACAAGCCGATGGAGCGCAAGTACTGATGACCGCCGCAACTGTTGCTGAATCGGCAGGCGCCCGGGGCGACCAGCCGCCGGTGCCCGAGGGTGCCGTCACCATCACGGTGAAGATCCTGCGCTTCAACCCGGAGATCGATTCCGAGCCGCGCTGGGAGACCTTCGGCGTCCCCGCGCTGCCCACCGACCGGGTGCTGAACCTGCTGCACTACATCAAGTGGTACTTCGACGGGACCCTCACGTTCCGCCGGTCCTGCGCCCACGGCATCTGCGGCTCCGACGCCATGCAGATCAACGGCGTCAACCGGTTGGCGTGCAAGGTGCTGGTCAAGGACCTGATGGCGGCCAAGGGGAAGCAGACCACCATCACGGTGGCCCCGATCAAGGGCCTCCCGGTCCACAAGGACCTGCTCGTCGACATGGAACCGTTCATGGAGGCGTTCAAGGCGGTCAAGCCGTTCCTGATCACCTACGGGAACGAGCCGACCCGCGAGCGCATCCAGTCGGCCGCGGACCGCGAGCGCTTCGACGACACCACCAAGTGCATCCTGTGTGCTTGCTGCACGACGTCGTGCCCGGTGTTCTGGAACGAGGGCTCGTACTTCGGCCCGGCGGCGATCGTCAACGCCCACCGCTTCATCTTCGACTCACGTGACGAGGGTGCCCAGGAGCGCCTGGACATCCTGAACGACGCGGAGGGCGTGTGGCGTTGCCGCACGACCTTCAACTGCACGGACGCGTGCCCGCGTGGCATCCAGGTCACCAAGGCGATCCAGGAAGTCAAGCGGGCGCTGCTGTTCCGGCGCTGATTGCGCGACGTTGATGAGGGGCCGCCGATTTTCGGCGGCCCCTCATCGCGTATTTAGAGGGTCGGGTCCCGGTGGTTTCTTACGTCAGCGCGTGCTTTCGCGACTTCCTCGTCCACTCAAACGCGTACGACGTCATCGAGTACGAAGTGGAGCATCAAAGGGTGTTAGATCAGTTGACGAGCTAGTCGACGTCGGCGAGTGGCGCTCGCCATGACATGAAACCGACCCAGGCCAATGCCCTCGCGCTGTTGCGGACGGCTGGGGCCCAGCCGTCGGTCCATATCTCCTGGGCGTTGCGGACGCAGATCTTCAGGGTGAACCGGCACAAACGCGTCAATGCACATCGCAATCGACCCTAGGGGGCGGGCTTCCAGGGGCGTCCGTTGCGATCACGGCGAGCTTCTCCGCATCGAACTAAGCGAGCCACCTGGCGGGGCCGCTGCAGGTTTGGTCCGCAGCTTCTTCGACCCGTCGAAGTCACCACATCGGAATCCGCCGATCGCGACACGCCGAACGGATGATCGTTGCAACGAGTGGAGCTTGCGCAGCGATGTGACATGAGATGCGCCAACTTGAGGAGGATGCATGGAGCCTGTTGATTCTGCCTTCTCTCGGTTCGAGGAATTGCGGACCGAAATCGCCGACTACGGAACCTCGATCATCACAGAAGCTGATACCAGGCTCAAGGTAATCGACCGGATCTTCACCGAAGTTTTGGGATGGCCGCATGGCTCGATCCTAACCGAAGACACCTCATCCGCCGGTTTTCTCGACTACAACTTTCAAGTGGAGAATCGGTCGCGACTTATCGTTGAGGCGAAAAAAGATGAAAGGCCGCTGGGCGTTTCCAACAAGCCCGCTAAGCGTGGCTTTCTAATCAAGGGGCCTGTATTCGCCGAGCAAGCCGCCCGAGAGGGCATCGCACAGGCTATACGATATTGTGGTGCAAAAAACGCGGAACTAGCGTGCGTAACAAACGGTGCCGAATGGATTGTATTCCGTGGAACTCGACTCGGAGATGGACTCGACACGGATCAAGGGTGCGCCTTTATCTTCGGTTCTCTATCTCAAATTTCGAATAACTTCGCACTGTTTTTTGACCTTCTTTCGCGCGATTCTGTAAGGACCTTCAATTTTCGACCACACTTCCAAGAGGTGGAAGGAATTCGGATTCGAGCGTCTGAATTCAGTCGCTCGTTAATCCAACCAGGCGTGACCCGACGAATCCCGGTAGGCGACTTGGCGGCGGACGTCGACAGAGTAATGGCAACATTTTTTGACCGGTTGACTGGCGCCCAGGACCCAGAGCTCATAGTCGAATGCTTTGTTGAAACCGCTGAAAGTCGAGCGGCCGACTCGCAATTAGCCAAAGTTTCCGAGGACTTGATCGGCAAGATTCGGAGCTTGGACACTGGAGAGGGCGGGGCACTCAGTCGCGTAATTGAAAGGGCCACACAGGTCAAGCGACACGAATTTGTGGTCATTGTAGGCCACAAAGGTTCCGGAAAGAGCACCTTCATTACTAGGTTTTTCCAAAAAGTCCTTCGCCGTGAGATTGCGCGAGAATGCATATCACTAAGAGTAAACCTAGCCGATAGCACTGGGGATGGGGCGTCAATAGTCGAGTGGCTCGATCGCCACTTCCTGACCGAGTTGGAGCGGGCCCTTTTTGGAGTTGACGCACCTGAGTTCGACGAACTTCAGGGAATTTTCTTCGACGAGTACAAGCGCCTGATTGCTGGACCATATGCGGCGCTGTACCGAAAAGACAAGAATGAATTCAAGATCGAGTTCGGAAGGTGGCTGGAAGCTCTCCGAACCGCAAATCCTAACGAATACATCGTCGGTTTGGTTCGTCACGCGGTCAACAGTCGAAAAAAACTCCCTGTCATCGTTCTCGACAATGCCGACCATTTTGACGTGGATTTTCAGCAACGAGTTTACCAGTATGCGCGGTCAATATACGAGCGCGAAGTCTGTCTCGTCATAATGCCCATTACAGACCGTACTAGTTGGCAGCTATCAAAGCATGGCGCGTTCCAATCATTCGAGCATGAGACCTTATTTCTACCGACGCCACTAACGCAGCACGTCTTGAACAAACGGGTGCAATATCTTCACGAAAAGATTGAGAACGGTCGCCAGAAGCCTAGCGACCGCTACTTTGTCAAGAATGGGATCAGTCTCAGCCTTAAAGACCTTGTCGCGTTCTCTAAATCCTTGACGGCAATATTCCTAGAGACTGCTGAAACCTCCCACTGGATCGGCTGTCTAGCGAATCGAGACGTGCGGCGAGCATTGGAAATTGCGAGATCTCTCGTGACATCAGCCAACCTCCGAGTCGAGGACTTGCTCAAGGCGTACTTGACAGGGACGGCGGCGCCGGTAAGTCGGAACCGCGTTGCGGCAGCACTAATCCGTGGTAACTATCGGAACTACCCTGCAGGAAATCATAAATTCGTTCAAAATGTATTCACACTGTCTGCTGATTCCGACGCCTCGCCGTTGCTTGGACTGCGCATCCTGCAACTTTTGAAAGACCGCGCTTCCGCAGCTGTGGACGATGATGATTACCAGATCGGGATCGAAGAGATAATCCAATACATGGCCCTGATGGGGATCGACTCTCGGGCTACTACTTCCTGCCTCGATCTCATGCTCAAAAGTGGCCTAGTCTTGCCTAATGACCCCACTATCGATGCCGTCGCAGATGTTCGACAAGTCGAAATCAGCCCCTCTGGCGAGCAACATCATTTTTGGGCCATAGGAAACTTTGAATACTTGTCAGCAATGGCTGACGTGACTCCAATTCTAGACGAAGAGACGTATGTACATATGGAAACTTCTTTGGGTCCAACGAAAAAATGGTGGAAAGAAAAGACGTCCATCTTCGTTGGGTACCTATTATCCGAGGATGCAATCTCGTGTACGGTTTTCGATCACGTCTCATACGAGGGCCAACGAAGGATAGCCGCGCACCTCGGGCGGACTAAGAATCGACTCGAAGATGGAGGCAATCCGCCGTTAGTAAATACTCACAATTAAAAGCGCTTCAGTGCGCACCATCCGCAGCCAGGCAGGCCACAGATCGCCACTGCGATCGGCGGAGGGGTTGTCCTCCTCCTTGGACAACCCCTTCGTTGTGCCGTACTCACTTCGCCTTGAGGACCGCCATCCACTGGAGTCCGGCGAACACGGCGACGGTCCCCGCCTGCATGACCGTCCACACCACGCCGATCGTGTTGGCGCCGAACGGGTTGAAAGCGGCCACGGCCAGGCTGGCGACGACCCAGGCGAGATTGAACTCGATGACGAAGCCCGCACCCCGAAGCGGGTTTCGGCTCATCGCGATCGCGCCCACGGCCAGGCCGAACACGACCAGGGCGATGCCGATGGGCACCAACGCCCCCGTTGAGACGCCGAGCAGGTCACCGATCCACACCGGGGCGATGACGTAGGCCAGGCCGTTTCCGCCCGAGACGAGGGCGTCCAGGGTGAGGAAGCGGCGGAGGAGGGTGGCGGGCTGGGTGGCGGTGAGGCTGGCGGTGGTCATTGCTTCTCCCTTGGTTGCGCTTGTCACCAGCGTCGCGCGTCACCTGCGGGAAAGCGATTACCTCGCAGGTAAAGCGCTACCCTCAGCCCGTGCGAGACATCGTTGCGTTCAGCGGTAGTGCCCATCCCGATCTGGCCCGTGAGATCTGTGCCCAGCTGAAAGTCGAGCTGAGCCCGGTCCGCGTCCAGCGGTTCGCCAACGACTGTCTCGAGGTGCAGCTGCAGGCCAACTGCCGCGAGCGGGACGTGTTCCTGATCCAGCCGCTGGTGAAGCCCGTCCAGGAGCACCTCGTCGAGTTGCTCCTCATGTTGGACGCGGCCCGTGGGGCTTCGGCGGCGCGGATCACGGTCGTCATGCCGCACTACGCCTACGCGCGGTCGGACAAGAAGGACGCGCCGCGGATTTCCATCGGTGGGCGGTTGGTGGCCGACCTGATGGTCGCCGCGGGCGCCCACCGGGTGCTGGCGATGACGCTGCACTCGCCGCAGGTGCACGGGTTCTTCAGCGTCCCGGTGGACCACCTGCACGCCCTGCGCGAACTCGCCGGCCACTTCCGCCAGTACGACCTGAGCAACACCACCGTCGTCTCCCCCGACCTCGGCAACGCCAAGGAGGCGGCCCACTTCGCCCGCCTGCTCGACGTCAAGGTCGCGGCCGGGGCCAAGCAGCGGTTCGCCGACGACGACGTGCGGATCAGCTCCATCATCGGTGACGTCACCGACCGCGACATCATTGTGCTCGACGACGAGATCGCCAAGGGCAGCACGGTGATCGAACTGCTCGCCCGGCTGCGCGAACTCGGCGCCCGGTCGATCCGGGTGGCCTGCACGCACGGGCTGTTCGCGCAGGGCGCACTGTCGCGGATCGGGGACCAGCCGGACGTGCTGGAGATCGTCTGCACCAACACCGTGCCCATCCCGGATGAGGAGCGGACGCCGAAGCTGAAGGTCCTGTCCATCGCCCCCGCCCTGGCCGAGGCGATGCAGCGGATCCACGACGGCGAGTCGGTCAGCGCACTTTTCGACGCGCCCTGATCTCCAGTGGCGTAGATCACCAGTTTTCGCCTGACCCTGAATTGGTTAGTTATTACCGTCCTGAACCATGATGAAGAAGCTTTCAGCCACTGTCGGTTCCATCGCGCTCGCCGGTGCGCTGCTCGTCGGCGGCGCGGGAACCGCGCAGGCCGACATGGTCTGCTACAACAACTGGACCGCGTCCGACGGCCACAGCGCCGGGATCACGTGCAACTACGTGAACGACCGCCCCTACTACTACTTCACGATGAAGGCCTGCAGCTCCGGCGGATGCACCACGGTGGGCTCGAAGACCGTGCCGGTGGGCCAGCCCTCGACCCTGTCCACCGCCGGCTACGTGGCAGGCGACAAGACCATCATCGCTGTCTGGTAATCGTCGGATCTGGGGTGACGTAGGAGTCTCCGCCGCCATGATCATCCGATTGGGTGATCATGGCGGGTTTCCGCTCACGTTCTCGATCTCCTCGACGACTCCCTACTGCCGCTGGTGATCAGCGGTGACGAGGGGGACACGAGTGGGGCAAAGCCGAAACGACGACGGCACATTCGGGGAATCGGACGGCGAGGGCAACGGCAAAGGCAAAGCCGCGGCAGGTCTCGTTGCCCTCGGAACAGCCGGCGCCATCGCGATGAGTGCCGTCGGCGGCGGTGCCGCCGCCAGCGGCGGCGCGGGTGCGGGTGGGGTCGCGGCGGAGTCCGCAGGACTGCCGGGAAATTTCGCCACGCGGGTGAGCAAGGGCAAGAAGTCGGCGCGCAAAGGGAAAGCCGACGATGCCTGGCGGGACCTGAACGTGAGCAAGCTCAAGGACCCGGCGAAGAAGGCCCTCGATTGCGCGGTCAACTCCTATGGGCAGGTTAGGAACTTCTTCCTCCGCAATCCCTGTAAGACGCTTGACCGGCAGCTCTTCACGTTGGCGGACACGGCCGGAAACAACTTTGTGGTCTCGGTGTCGTGGGTGCGCATGCGGGACCGTGGCGATGTCAGCGAGCTCAAGACGCTGATCGACACCGATGGCACCGGAAGTGTTGCGCCGCTTGGGTTCGCGGTGTTGAAGAGCCAGGGTGTCCGGTTCACTGGGGTGCCGTTCAAATCGGACCCGAAGGGGAACGTGTTGGTCGTGGCCGAAGCCGCGGTGGCGTCGGGCAAGCCTGACCCCGCGCTGATGGAGGCGGCGGTGGAAATCGCGGTGGAGTTGCCCGGCTAGCCGCGTTACGGTCGCGCACGTGCCCGAACTCGTCCGTCTCCACCTTGATCACGCACCGGCCGTTCTCGCGTTCGAACGGGAGAACCGGACGTACTTCGCGGCGTCGGTCCCCGATCGCGGCGACGACTATTTCGCAAATTTCGACGAGCGGCACCGTGCCCTGCTCGAAGAGCAGGACGCCGGGGTGTGCCGGTTCCACCTCCTCATGGACGACGGTGAGGTGCTCGGGCGGGTCAACCTGTTCGACCTCGCGGACGGCTGCGCCGAACTCGGGTTCCGGATCGCGGAGAAGGCGGCGGGCCGGGGTCTTGCCACGAAGGCGGTCGCCGAGGTCTGCGCGCTGGCTGTCGAGGCATACGGGCTGAGCAGCCTGCGGGCCGCGGCGACTCTCACCAACGCCGGATCGCGTGCCGTGTTGACCAAGGCAGGGTTCACCGAGACCGGTGAGACTGTGCTGAGTGGACAGCCGGGACTCGCGTACGCGCTGAGCCTGCGCTAGGGCTCCAAGATGGCTTCCCTGCGGCAAAGCGTGGCCGCGGTGTCGAGGAGCGCGGCCAGGTCGGCCCACGGGCAGTTGGTGGGGCCTTCCGTGGTCGCGCGGACGACCAGTTCGCTGATCTTGTTGCGCAGCAGGACCAAGGCGTAGACGAGGTCGGTCTGTTCGAGCGAGAGATGCTCAGGCACGGTGGCGGCCCCGGGCCCAGATGTCGGCGAGGTGGCTCAGCAGGTGGTTGTCGGACCAGTCGCCGTGGGCGGCGGGGATGAAATCGACCAGGGGCTGGGCGCCTTCGAGGACCGGCCTGGGGAGGCTGTCCTTGATGATCAGGTAGCGCTTCTGCTCGATGCAGTTGCCGCGCATGACGGCGATGTAGCGGTCGCCTTTGGCCCAGCGGAAGGTGAAGCCGTGGGCGAAGAGGCGGGAGCAGGCGGTGGCTCCGGTGTAGGGGTGGGTCAGGCCCTGGACGCTCATAGGGGAAACGGTGCCGGAGCGCGAGATGTATCCAAAGGGGGAACGGTTCGGACGATCATGCGGTGGCTGATTACCGTTCCCCCTGGTGAGATCACCTCATGCACAAGCACGGCGGCGCCCGGACGCGCGGACTCGCGGCAGAGTTGAAGGAGTTGCGCGCCCGCTCTGGAATGACCACTCGGGAAGTGGCTAAGCGGACGGGTTTCTCCATCGCGACGGTGAATCGGATGGAGAACGGACGACGGCGGATCACCCCGGAGGATGCCGCTTCCCTACTCGCGGTCTACGGCGTAACGGGGGCGGCGCGGGCCAGAATCCTTGTTCTGGCAAGGGATTCCGACCTCTCGGGATGGTGGGAGACCGATGATGGGGACCTCCCGGTCCACCTGCCCGCCCTCGGTTGCTTCGAGGCGGATGCCAGCCGGATCGTTCACGTGGCGATGCTGCGCATCCCAGGACTCCTCCAGACCGCCGACTACATCCGCACCGCGCTGATCGCGGTGGATTTCCCCGCAGAGAAGCGGAAGTCGATGGCCGCCGCCCGCTTGCAGCGGCAGAAGGTGCTGCTTAGCCGCACCGCGCCGAACTACCTGGCGATCATCGACGAAGCTGCGCTTCGTCGACCGACTGGCAGCCGGGAACTGATGGCGGCGCAGTGCCACCACTTGGTGGCGATGGCCGAGCGCCCGCGCATCGATATACGGATCATCCCGTTCGATCGCGGGTCGCATGCCGGCCTCGACGGCAGCTACGTGCAGATGGAGTTCGCCAAGGCCAGCCCGATCATCTACCTGGAGCTGGTGCAGTCATCGATGTTCCGCGATGCCGAACGCGAGGTCCGACCGTATCTGGATACGACAGATAAGCTGATGAAGGTCGCACTCAGTTCAGCCGAATCGGTGAAGTTTCTGCGGCGCTTGGCAGGCGAATACGGCCGGGAGTGAAACAAAATGGATCTTGATCACGCACGGTGGCGAACTTCCACCCGAAGCGGTGGCGGCGAGTGTGTCGAGGTTGCGTTCGTGCCTGGGGAGGCAGCCGTGCGGGATTCCAAGAACCCTTGCGGGGGCACACTTCTGCTCCCCGAAAGCGCTTGGCGTTCCCTCCTCAGCTCTCCAGGACGCTGAACACGATCCCGGCCGCCACCAGCCGCTTGGTCAGGGCGTCGCCCATCGCCACGGCCGTCGTCACCTGGCCTGAGGTCTCCGGCAGCTCGTCGAACGCCAGGCACAGGGCCGACTCGGACAGCATCTTCGCCGTCTCGTCGTAGCCCGGGTCGCCGCCCGCGACCTCCGTGACGATCCGCTTGCCGCCGCCCTCGCCCACGAACGTGACCTTGAACCACGACCGGGCGCGCTTCTCCGCTGTCGGGCCGTCGCCGGGCTTCTTGCGGTTCAGCAGCCAGTTCCGCGCCGGCGGGACCTGCGCGAGGGCGAACAACGCCGCCACGCCGCCGACCAAGCCCACGGCCATGGGGAGCTTCTTGACGGCGATGTAGTGGCCGTAGGAGAACTCCGGGCCGTAGCGCTCCAGGGCGCGGGCACTGCGCAGGACGACCTGCGGGTCGATCGTGGGCGCGGGGAGGACCCACGCGCGGGCGTCCTTCTCGAAGTGGGGCTTGCCCGTCAGCCCGCGCACCTTGCGGCCCTTGGGCTTGCCCTCGGCCTTGCGGCGCTCGCTCGCGATCTTCGCGCTGGCGCGCAGCCTGGAGAACGCCGTGATCGCGGAGTGGAACGTGCCGCCGGAGAACTCGGCGGACGCGCGCACGTAGCCGTTGACGGTCACCGGGACGCCCGCCGGGAGCTGGTCGACGGTGAAGAGCACGCCCAGGTCGTACGGGATCGAGTCGAAGCCGCAGCAGTGGACGAGCCGGGCGCCGGTCTCGACGGCGCGGGCGTGGTGGCGCAGGTAGGTGCTGTCGACGAACTCGGGCTCGCCGGTCAGGTCGACATAGTCGGTGCCGGCCTCGGCGCAGGCGGCGACCAAGGCGTCGCCGAAGTTGACGTAGGGGCCGACCGTGGTGATGACGACGCGGGAAGCCTCGGCTACCGCCTTGAGCGACTCCGGGTCGCCGATGTCGGCGGTGAGCAGGTCCATCTCGGCCAGGGCGGGGTCGATCGCGGCGAGCTTGGCCCGCACGGTCTCCAGCTTCGCCTTGTTGCGGCCGGCGAGTGCCCACCGCAGCTTGGCCGGGGAGTTGCGCGCGATGTAGTGCGCGGTCAGCTCGCCGGTGAAGCCGGTGGCGCCGAACAGGACGATGTCGTATGTGCGGCCGGTAGGCATGCCAGCGATATTACTCATCGGTAACTGATAGCCAAGCCCCAGTTTGATCCAGAACGACAACTCACCCGGTCGTGACGCGTGACACGCACCGTGACACGCCGTGCGACCAGCGGAACCAACTGAGCGCCACCACCGGGTGACAGGCCGGATCGTGGCCTGATCGTTGCAGGCCCTAATCTGAGCTTGTGCGCTTCGCAGCTCGCCAAACCGTGCCCGCCCTCCTCGTGTCGTTGTGCGCAGTAATCCTCGCGGCTTTCGGTGCCACACCGATCGCCGCCGCGCAGCCGACCACGACAGAGGGGCAGAAGCCCGCGCCGAACAGCGCCCAGTGCCAGAACCACGACCGCCCGCCGCCGCCGATCGACACCTCCGAGCAGCCCAAGCCGGGCGAGCCGAGCCCCGCGCCGCTGCCCGTGCCCGATGAGCCGGTCGGTGGCACCCGGATGGGTGAGTGCGGACTCGTCCAGCCGGCGAACGCCGCACCGCAGGTCCCGGACATCGCGTCGGCGTCGTGGGTGATCGCCGACCTCGACAACGGCGACGTGCTGGCGGCGAAGGACCCGCACGCCCGTGAGCGGCCCGCTTCGCTGATCAAGGTGCTCCTCGCGATCGTGGTGATCCGCGAGCTGCGGCTCGAGCAGGTCGTCGAGGGCACCGCGGAGGACGCCGCGCAGGAGGGCACCAAGGTCGGTGTCGGCCCTGGCGGGAAGTACACCGTCCGGCAGCTGCTGTTCGCCCTGGTCATGCGCTCGGGCAACGACGCCGCGTTCGCGCTGGCGCGGGAGCTGGGCGGGCTGAAGGTGGCGCTGGCGAAGATGAACACGCTGGCCAAGGAACTGGGCGCGCTCGACACCCGCGCGGCCACGCCGTCCGGGCTCGACGGGCCGGGGATGAGCACGTCGGCGTACGACCTGAGCCTGCTGGTGCGGGCGGCCATGAAGCACAAGGAGTTCGCCGAGGCCGTGTCCACGAAGTCGATCGACTTCCCCGGCTACGGCACCAAGCCCGGTTACAAGGTCAACAACGACAACCGCCTGCTCGGCAAGTACCCGGGCTTCCTCGGCGGCAAAACCGGCTTCACCGACGACGCCCGCCACACGTACCTGGGCACCGCGAAGCAGGGCACCCGACGCCTGTCGGTGGTCCTCCTGCGCGGCGAGCCGACCCCGGCGCCGCTGGGCGACCAGGCGGCGAAGCTGCTCGACTACGGGTTCGCGCTGGCGAAGGCGAAGACCGAGCCGGTCGGCCAGCTGGTCGACAAGGCCCCGGAGGCCCAGCGCAAACACGACACGGCCAATGGGGCGCCTTCGGCTGAAGGATCGTCCTCATCGTCTGAGGCAGCGGCTTTGAGCCCGGACGCGAACCGGTCGGCCTTCGGCACCTTCGGCGCGCCCCTGGTGGCCCTCGCGGGCGTGGCCATCCTGATCTCGTTCGCCCTGTGGATCCGCCGCAAGCGCGCCCGCGCCGCCCGCGCCGCCTGACCCTCGACCACGCCGATCCAGATTGGCTCAATGCGCTTCAGGCTGCCGCCGGGCCACCCGCCGCCTAGCTCTCAGCCTCCGAGGTCAGCGATCGCGGAGGCGTCGAACGCACCACGCCGGTCAGATTCGCGCCAGTCAGGTCCGCGCCGTCCAGGTTCGCGCCCTCCAGGTACGCGCCAGCCAGGTTCGCGTCAGCCAGGTCCGCGCCGTCCAGGTCCGCGCCCTCCAGGTTCGCGCCCTCCAGACATGCGCCGATCAGGTTCGCGCCCTCCAGGTACGCGCCAGCCAGGTTCGCGCCGGACAGGTTCGCGCGAGTCAGGTCCGCACCGGACAGGTCCGCGCCGGACAGGTTCGCGCCGCGCAGGTTCGCGACCTCCAGGTACGCGGCAGTCAGGTTCGCGCGAGTCAGGTCCGCACCGGACAGGTCCGCACCCGACAGGTCCGCGCGGACCAGGTACGCGCCGGACAGATGTGCGTCGGACAGGTCAGCGCCGGACAGGTCCGCACCACTCAGGTCCGCGTCATCCAGGTTAGCGCCCATCAAATTCGCAAAAGTCAGGTGCGCGCCGCTCAAATTCGCTCGTTGCAGCCTGATGCCAAGCGCAGCCCAGTGCGATTTCGCACGGAGGCGCGGGTCGTTGTGGCGGCTGAGGATGTCCAGGGCGGTCTGGCGGGTCTCGCGTTCCTGGACGCGCTCGTCGCGGCGATCGCGCGCCTCTTGATCGGCGTCTTCGGGAAGGTCCTTTGGTGGGTGGTAAACCATCCGCAGGTAGCCGCAGATCAGCGCCCCGATCGCCTCCTGCTGACCTGGATTGTTGTTGGCGAGTCGTTCCAGGGCGTGCAGGCCCGCTAGGCGAACCACGGCCTTGTCGGAGCCCAGCTGATCAGCGGCCTTGGTGTACAGGTCGGTGATCCGGCGCTCCACGGCATCAGCCTCGGTGGCAGTGGCCACCCGCTCCTGGTGCGCCTTCGTGTCGGTCGACACCTGCCGCTGATGGGCCAGCGCCCGTTCTCTGTTGTCCAGGTCAGCCTCGGCCGACCGCTGCCGCCGCCACGCCAGGTACAGCGCGAATCCACCGCCCCCACCCAGACCCACGGTGAGCCCGATCCGCACCGCGTCGAGCTGCGCGGCCGCGTTCCCGCCGCGGCTCAACAACAGCAACGCCCCCACCGCCGCCGCAGTGACCAGCACGATTGCCACGGCCACCGCGAGCAGGAAACGCCCGGTCAACGGCTTCGACAACCCGGGCCCGGCTTGCGGCGGGGACACCTGCCCTACTTCCAGGGTGCGCTCGTCTACGGCGCTGGAGCGTTGATCACCTTTCACCACGCCACGATCCCAGGCTCGGCCCGTGCACGATCACCGGATCGACAAGATTTACCCGGGAAGCTCAGCGGCGCCTGCGAAAGGCTAGGGCGAGCACGGCGCCGACGCCCATCAGGCCCGCGGCCTCGCTGACCTTCGGGGTGCGGGCGACCTGAACGGTCGGGCGGATGACGGCGGGCGGAGGCGGCTCGACCGGTTCCTTGATCATGTTCTCCTTCGCCGTCGCCGTCCACGCGGTGATGAACAGCAGGAACCGGGAGACCAAGTTCGCGAACACCAGCAGACCGACGATCGGGCCGACGATTGAGCCGAGAGGGCCGCCGATCACCGTGTTCAGGTAGATCGTTCCAACGATCTTCAGCAGCTCGAACCCGACCGCGGCGGCCAAAGCCCCGCGCATCGCGCTACGGGCCGTCACCGCCGTTCGGGGCAGGCGCGAGATCACCCACAGGAACACCAGCCAGTTGGCCCCGATGCCGAGCAGCGTGGTGATCAGGAACAGCAGCACCTTGGCCCAGCCGTAGCCGCCCAGGCCCACCCAGTTGAGCAAGGTGTCCGCCAGGCCGGCGCCGAGCGCGCTGAGGCCGAACGAGATCGCCATCGCCGCGCCCAGGCCCAGCAGCGCCAGCAGGTCCACGCCGAGGCCACGCAGGAACGGCTGCTGGACCGGCTTCTGCCCCCACTGCGCGGTCAGCGCGTCCCGCAGGTTCGTCATCCAGCCGAGCCCGGTGTAAACAGCCGCGACCAGACCGATGATGCCGACCTTGCTGCGTTCCCTGACGGCGGTGTCGACCAGGTCGGTCAACAGGTCTCGCAGGTTGCCGGGCGCGGCCGAGGTGATCGACGCGCGCAGTTCCTGCAGCACGTCCGGCTGCCCGGCCAAGACGAAACCGAGGACGGCGAAGCCGATCAGGAGCAGCGGGAACAGGGACAGGACGCTGAAGTACGTGATCGACGCGGCGAAGTGTTCGCCGTACCGCTCGGTGAAGGCGTCGTATGCCCTGATCAGGTGATCTATGCCCGGCCTGCGCCTGCGCAGCCGGGCGATCTTCGATTCCGGCTTATCCACACTCTCCGTCACCATTGAAAACTATTGGCCGGAAAGCGGGGCCGCAACGCGAACACGATCGTGGGACGGGACCTCAGCCGCGTCCGGCGAGGAAGCCGAGCTTGTCGTAGACCCGCGCCAGCGTGCCCGCCGCGACCTCGCGGGCCCGTTCGGCGCCGCGCGCGAGGACCTTGTCCAGCTCCGCCGGATCGTCCATATAGGACTTGACCTGGTCGCGGACCGGGGTGACGAAGTCGGCGACGATCTCGCCGAGGTCCTTCTTCAGGTCGCCGTAGCCCTTGCCCTCGTACGCCGTCTGCAGCTCGTCGATCTCGCGACCCGTGAGCGCCGAGTAGATGCTGAGCAGGTTGCTGACGCCGGGCTTGTTCTCCTGGTCGAACACGACCTCGCGACCCGTGTCGGTGACCGCCGAGCGGATCTTCTTGGCCGACACCTTCGGGTCGTCGAGCAGCTCGATGATGCCGCCGGGGCTCGACGCCGACTTGCTCATCTTCGCCGAGGGCTCCTGCAGGTCGTAGATCTTCGCCGTGCCCTTGAGGATGTAGGCCTCCGGCGGCTGGAACGCCTTGCCGTAGCGGGTGTTGAACCGGTGCGCGAGGTCGCGGGTCAGCTCCAGGTGCTGGCGCTGGTCCTCGCCGACCGGGACGTACTGCGGCCGGTAGAGCAGGATGTCGGCGGCCTGCAGGACCGGGTACGCGAAGAGGCCCACGGTCACCCGGTCGACGCTCTGCTTGGCCGACTTGTCCTTGAACTGCGTCATCCGGCTGGCCTCACCGAAGCCCGCGAGACACTGCATCACCCAGCCGAGTTCGGCGTGCTCCGGGATCTGGCTCTGCACGAACAGCGTCGCGCGGTCCGGGTCGAGCCCCAGCGCGAGCAGCTGCGCCACCGACACCCGGGTGCGCTTGCGCAGCAGCTTCGGGTCGTGTTCGACGGTGATGGCGTGCAGGTCGGCGATGAAATAGAAGGCGTCGTGCGTCTCCTGCAGCGCCACCCACTGGCGGACCGCGCCCAGGTAGTTCCCCAAGTGGAATGAGTCGGCTGTGGGCTGGATGCCGGACAGCACTCGCGGCTTGGGGGCGACGGGGGCGTTCTGCTCGGTCGACACACGGTGATTCTCCCAGTTCCGATCGGGCGTGACCGGGCCGGGGCCACGCTGGGCCATTCGGTGGATTGCCCCTTAGGGTCCGTCGGTGACAGGTTTCTGCGGAGCCGGGTCCGCCCCTGACGCCTGACCGGCGTGTGGCTCGGCCTACTCAGTCACATCTGGAGGTTCCACGTGCAAAAGCGTTCCCGACTCCGCATGCTCGGCGCAGCGGTGGTGATCGCCTCCGCCACCGGTGTCGCCGCGGTGGCGATCCAGCCCGCGACCGCCGCGCCCGTCGCGGAGACCGGCGCGGTCGCGCACTTCGCCGTGCTCGGCGCGAAGGGTCCCGCCTTCGGCCAGGCCGAGAAGGCCGTCACCGACGCGGGCGGCACCGTCGTCAAGAGCTGGCCGGAGATCGGCGTGGTCATCGCGACCTCGTCCAACCCCGAGTTCGCCAAGATCGTGCGGGGCATGCCCGGCGTGCAGGGGGCTGGGGCGACCCAGAACCTGGCCGAACTGGCCGCACCGCCCGCCGCCACGACCATGTCCACCGAGCGTTCCGCGGCCCGGGGCGCGGGCGCGGCCCAGCGCGCGCTGGAGGACACCGAGCAGGTCGTCGACAGCGCGAAGGGTTCGCTCGCCGACCCCGAGCCGCTGGCCGCGAACCAGTGGGACATGAAGATGATCAAGGCCGATGAGGCGCACGCGATCAACGCGGGCAGCTCGGACGTCGTGGTCGGCGTGCTCGACTCGGGCATCGAGGCGAGCCACCCGGACCTGGCGGCGAACGTCGACGCCTCGCGTTCGGTGGGCTGCACCAACCAGGGTGTGCCGGACTCCTCGCCGGCGGCGTGGAACCCGACCACCAGTGACCACGGCACGCACGTGGCGGGCAGCATCGCCGCCGCGCGCAACGGCGTGGGCATCGTCGGTGTCGCGCCGGGCGTGAAGCTGGCGTCGATCAAGGTCGTCAACGACGACGGCTACATCTACCCCGAGTACGCGATCTGCGGGTTCATGATGGCCGCCGAGAAGGGCGTGCACGTCACGAACAACTCGTACTTCGTCGACCCGTGGTACCTGTGGTGCAAGGGTGACGCCGACCAGAAGGCCGTCGCCGAGGCCGTCGACCGCGCGATCCAGTACTCCCACCGCAAGGGCGTTGTGAACGTCGCCGCGCTGGGCAACAGCAACTGGGACCTGTCGCGCAACATCATGGACGACGGCAGCCCGAACAACGGCACCCCGATCGAGCGCGACACCGACAACACCTGCACCAAGATCCCCGCCGAGATCCACGGCGTGGTCGGTGTGTCCTCGGTGGGCGTGAAGGGTCTGAAGTCGTACTTCTCCAACTACGGCCGCACCGAGACCGAGGTCGCGGCGCCGGGTGGGGACCGCATGCAGGTCCCGTCCACCCCGGACGCCAACGGCCGCATCCTCTCGACCGTCGTTGGCGGCAAGTGGGGCTACAAGCAGGGCACCTCGATGGCGTCCCCGCACGCCGCGGGCGTCGTCGCGCTGATCCGCTCGGCGCACCCGGGCTGGTCGGCGCAGCGCGTCGTCGCGTCCCTGATGCACGACGCCGACCGGCTGGCGTGCCCGACCGGGACGTACGACCCGGACGGCACCGGCACCTGGACCGCGAACTGTGACGGCGGCAAGACCGGGCGCGGCTTCTACGGAGCGGGCCTGATCGACGCGCTGGACGCGGTGAAGTAGGACCTTTATCGAAGAGAGCGGGCCCCGCAGGAGACTTCCTGCGGGGCCCGCTTCGTTCTTGGGATCTTCAGTCTTGGTGGGCGGCCACGCCGACCGGCTGACGCGGGCCGGGAAGCGGCACGGCCGAAGTCTGCTGGGCCTTCGCGGCCACGCTCTTGCGGCGGCGGATCAGGCCGAGGATGAAGCCGCCGATGCCGACGGCCACCGCGGCGACGCCAGGGCCCGACATGATCGGGCTGCCGCTCTCGATGACGGTCTCCGCGATCGCGGGTTGCGCCGACCACACGAACTGCGCGGCGACCACTGTGCCGAGTACCGCGACTCGGCGAGTGTGGTCGCGCAGAGTTTCCGTGTTCACGAACTGACACCGCCTGACACCGTTGTACCGTCCCTCGATTGGACTAAGCACACTGCGTGGACTCTGGAAAAGCTACCGAGTGTGTCAACCCTGCGTCCCCGAAACCGCACTATCGGTTGGCGCGGATCGACCCTAGCCCCTCCGGCGACGCGCACCGGAGGGGGGTAGTCGATCATCCACGCGATCTTGGCAGCCGCCTGGCCGGGCGCCGTGGGCGGGTGTCCCGTCTTGATCATCCCGCCGCGCGGTGCACCTGCCGGTACCGCGACGGCGCGATGCCGTAGTGGTGCGTGAACGCCTGCCGCAGCGCCTCGGCCGTGCCGAAACCGCAGCGCGTGGCGATGGTCGCGACCGGGAGACCGGTGCCGGACAGCAGCCCGGCCGCCGCCTCGGTCCGTGCCTTGCGGACGTACCGGCCTGGCGTGACGCCGAGGTGTTCCAGGAACAGCCTGCCAAGCTGGCGTTCGCTCACCCCGAACCGGGTGGCCAGCCCGGCGACGTCGAGGTCGCCGTCGACATGCTGGGCGATGTGCGCGGCGACGGCTCGCACCAGCCGGTGGTCCGGCGGGTCGTCGGCGACGAACATGCTGACCTGGGCCTGGTTTCCGGGCCGCTGCCGGTAGGTGACGAGGACGCGGGCGACCTGGTTGGCGAGGGCCTCGCCGTGGTCCTCCTGGATGAACGCGAGCGTGAGGTCGAGGGCGCTGGTGACCCCGGCGGCGGTGTCGACGCCGTCGTCGCGGATGAAGATCGGGGCGGGGTCGACCCGCACGGCCGGGTAGCGCCGGGCGAACTCGGCGGCGAAGTACCAGTGAGTCGTGGCGCGGCGGCCGTCGAGCAGGCCGGCGGCGGCGAGGACCGTCGAGCCGGTGCACACGGAGGCGACTCGGCGGCTGGTCGCGGCGAGCCTGCGCACGTGGGCGACGATCACCGGGTCGTCGGCGGCGGCCTCGTGGCCGAGGCCGCCGGAGATGACCAGGGTGTCGATCGGGCCGGTGATCCGCTGTAGGGAAGCGGTGCTGCGCAGGGAAAGCCCGGAGTCGCAGGCGATCGGGTGGCCGCCCAGGACCGCCACGTCGACGCGGTATCGGGGCCGGCCGCCGAGCCGGTTCGCGGCGTCCAGCGCGCTGGTCACGCAGGCGATGTCGAGCAGTTCCGAGCCGTCGTAGGCGACGACGACGACATGGCGATCTTCCACGGCTGGACAGTCTTGCGTGGATGTCACGCCAGCGCCAGGATCGCCGCCCCGCCGCAAATGTCGACGGCGGCGCACCAGTGCGCGTAGGCGCCCGGCACGACGAGGTCGGCGCGGTGGTGGTGGAGGTCCCAGACGCCGTGGCCGAGCCACCCGGCGGCGAGCAGGTAACGCGCGACGTCCGGCGCGACCAGGACCGAGGCGAGGGCGAGGCCGCCGAAGACCACGAGGCCCACGAGTTGGAGCGCCAGGACACGGGGGTCGCCGAGGCGGCGGCGGGCGACACCGAAGACCAGGTAGATCACCGGCATGGAGGCGAGGATCGCGGCGAGGATGGTCACCGACGGGACGCCGTCGCCGAAGGTCAGCAGGGCGGAGGCGACGCCGAGGAGCGGTGGAAGTGCCTTGGTGAGCATGGGTGCCACGGTGGCCCGGCGCTCGCGGGGGTCGCGGGGGTTTGGGGGTGGGGATGTCCGAAAACTTGGGAACCTTGTCCGATCAGACAGTGAGGTGTCGACCTTGGGAGCCGTACGGTAGCCATACCCCCTAGAGGTATGGAGGACCTGATGGCGATCATCGCCCCACTGCGGACGAAGCACTTCTGGAAGCACTACATCGAGATGGTCGTGGCGATGTTCGCGGGCATGTTCCTGCTGACACCGGTCACGGACCTGCTGTTCGGCAAGCAATCGGCGGTGGTCCCGGCCACCCTGCTCATGGCGACGACGATGACCATCGGGATGACCGCGTGGATGGCGTTCCGCAAGCACTCGTGGCGCTCCATCGCGGAGATGGCGGCGGCGATGTACGTGCCGTTCGTCGTGCTGTACCCGTTCTACTGGGCGGGCTGGATGTCGGGCGGCACGGTGATGATGATCGGACACGTGATCATGCTGCCCGCGATGGCCGCGGTCATGCTCCGCCACTGACCTGACCAGGCGCGTTTGTAACGTCAGGTGAGCAGGCCTCGGATCACTCTGTCCAAATCAGGCACCTTGGCAGACAGCACCTGCCACACCAAGTCATCATCGACGGTGGCATACCCGTGGATCAGAATATTCCGGAAGGCGACAATGCGACCAAGGTCGGGGATCGCGGCGGCGAGCGCTCCATCAACTTTTGACAGCTGATTGAACGCTTCGCCGATAATCTCGAACTGCCGTTCCACAGCAGACCGAAGCATCGCATCCGACTTGTAGTCGTCGAAGCTCTTACCTTTGCTGAATTCTTGGAGCAGGTTCAATGCCTGCTGCGCGTCCCACAAGTACGCGCGGGGATCACGCGGCATAGAGCGTTTCCTTGGTCGCCATGACCTGCCGCCGGAAGTAAGGGTTCTTGATGCTCGAACTGCTCACAAGATCGACCGGCAAGCCGAGGATTTGTTCAAGCCCTTCCTTCAAGGCGAAGTAAGTGCCGAAATAGTCGAAACCTGGATGCACCTTGAACTCCACGAGCACGTCCACATCACTGGAGATCTCGTCGAACGCGGGACCGACCGCCGAACCGAACAAGTCGAGGCGCCGCACATCAAGCAGGCGACACAGCGCGTCGATCTCCTGTCTCTTCGACTCGACAAGCTCATGCACCGTGCTCACCTCCTACGACCAGTGTGCCCGATGGCGGCTTAGTTCGACTCAAACACTCCGGTGGTTACGCGCCGGGCCAGTCGTAGGTGATCGTCACCGGGGCGTGGTCGGACCAGCGTTCCGCGTACGTGGCCGCGCGTTCCACCACCGCTGTGTGGGCGCGGGTGCTGAGGCCCGGGGTGGCCACCTGGTAGTCGATGCGCCAGCCGGAGTCGTTGTCGTACGCCTTGCCACGGTAGGACCACCACGTGTACGGGCCGGGGCCCTCCGGATGCAGCAGCCGGTGGACGTCGCGGTAGCCGGCTTCGTCGAAGACGCGGCCCATCCAGTCGCGTTCGGCGGGCGTGAAGCCGGCGTTCTTGCGGTTGGCCTTCCACGCCTTGAGGTCGATCTCCTGGTGGGCGATGTTCCAGTCGCCGCAGATGATGACCTCGCAGCCGCTCGCGGCGGCCTTCTCGCGCAGTTCGATCAGGTACGGCAGGAACGCGGCCATGAAGCGCTCCTTCTGGTCCTGCCGCAGCGTCCCCACCTCACCGCTCGGGAGGTACACGCTGCCGACGACGACGCCGGGGAACCACGCCTCCACGTAGCGGCCGCTCGCGTCGAACTCGTCGACGCCGAACCCCACCCGGACGGCCGTGGGCTCCTGGCGCGAGTACACCGCGACCCCGTTGCGGCCCTTGAGGACCCGGGAGTCGGCGTGCACGGTGTGCCAGCCGGGCGGGGCGGCGAGGTCCGCGGGGAGGTCGTCGGCCGAGGCGCGGACCTCCTGCAGGCACACGAACTCCGCCGGGGTGGCCGCGAGCCACTCGACGAAGCCCTTCTTGGCGGCCGCGCGCAGCCCGTTGACATTTATCGTGGAAACCGTCAGCACCGCGCAACCCTAAGTGGCTAGCAGGTTCGGCCGGGCAGCGGCTGCAGGAACTGCGTCGACGCCCACCGGTTGGGACCGAGCATCCGGAAACCGTTCTGGACCGTCGGCAGGGCGTCGGTTTCCGCGCCCTGCTTGAACTTGCCGACGATGTCCGCGTGGCCGTCCGGCGCCGCCCGGACGTTGAGCACGTCCGCGGTGACCGACATCCGGCACTTCGCCGCGCTGCTGGCGGGCGCGTTGGGGCTCTCGACTCCCATCGAGTACATCGAGACCACCCCGACCAGCGCGCCGCCGATAAGCAGTGTCCGCTTCGGCAACAGCATCGTCAGCACGTCACACGCTCCTTGTCACCCACGGTCCCTAGGTGAACAGTCCCGTACCCACCGGTATCCGCGCCAGTGATCGCGACCGGAAACACCCGACGGAGCCAACGGCGGCGACAGCAGATCACGGCGTGTCACCCCGGACAGCGAAAAGCCCCCCGCCAGAACGGCGAGGGGCTTCCCGGACGAGTGGTTAGCCCGCCATCTTCTTCTGCAGGTTCTCGTCGAGGGTGTTGAGGAAGTCCTCGGTGGTCTGCCACTCCTGGTCGGGTCCGACCAGCAGCGCCAGGTCCTTGGTCATCCGGCCGCTCTCGACGGTCTCGATGACGACCTTCTCCAGCGTCTCCGCGAACTCGATCACCTCGGGGGTGCCGTCGAGCTTGCCGCGGTGCTTGAGGCCGCCGGTCCAGGCGTAGATCGACGCGATCGGGTTGGTGGAGGTCGGCTTGCCCGCCTGGTGCTGGCGGTAGTGCCGGGTCACCGTGCCGTGCGCGGCCTCGGCCTCGACGGTCTTGCCGTCCGGGGTCATCAGCACCGAGGTCATCAGGCCCAGCGAGCCGAAGCCCTGCGCCACGGTGTCGGACTGGACGTCACCGTCGTAGTTCTTGCACGCCCAGACGTAGCCGCCCTCCCACTTCATCGCGGCGGCGACCATGTCGTCGATCAGGCGGTGCTCGTAGGTCAGGCCCGCGGCGTCGAACTTCTCCTTGAACTCCGCCTCGAACACGGCCTGGAAGATGTCCTTGAAGGCACCGTCGTAGGCCTTGAGGATGGTGTTCTTGGTCGACATGTAGACCGGGTAGTTGCGCTGCAGGCCGTAGGAGAACGAGGCGCGCGCGAAGTCCTCGATGGACTTGTTGAAGTTGTACATGCCCATGACGACGCCGCCGTCCTCCGGCATGTCGACCACGGTGTGCTCGATCGGCTCCGAGCCGTCGGTCGGGGTGAAGGTGATGGTCACCTTGCCCGCGCCGGGGACCTTGAAGTTCGTCGACTTGTACTGGTCGCCGTGGGCGTGACGGCCGATGACGATCGGCTTGGTCCAGCCCGGCACCAGCCGCGGGATGTTGGAGATGATGATCGGCTCGCGGAAGACCACGCCGCCGAGGATGTTGCGGATCGTGCCGTTGGGCGAGACCCACATCTTCTTCAGGCCGAACTCCTCGACGCGCGCCTCGTCCGGCGTGATCGTGGCGCACTTGACGCCGACACCGTGCTTCTTGATGGCGTTCGCGGCGTCGATGGTGACCTGGTCGTCGGTCTCGTCCCGGTGCTCGATACCCAGGTCGTAGTACTCGATGTTGAGGTCCAAGTACGGGTGGATCAGCTTGTCCTTGATGAACTGCCAGATGATGCGGGTCATCTCGTCGCCATCGAGTTCGACGACCGTTCCCTGGACCTTGATCTTGGCCATGAGCCGCGGTGCTCCCTTCGCCGTTAATGCGCGCGCCTTCAAACGGTACAAGCGTACTGGTAGCGAGGCGCGTGGTGTGAACCTGTGTGCACAGTCACCAGCGATCGTAGGCCTGAGCTGCCCGTCAGAACTCGTTCAGGTCGCGCCACTCGTCGGCGAGCATCGCGTAGACGGCCTCGTCGGCCCACTTGCCCTTGACGAACTCGTTCTGCCGGAAGCGGCCCTCGAACCGCATGCCGAGGCGTTCGAGGAGCCTGCCGGAGGAGCGGTTGTCGGCGTCGAGCCTGCCGATGATCCGGTGCAGGCCCGCCTGCTCGAAGCCCAGGCGCAGCATCTCGGTGGCGGCCTCGCCCGCATAGCCCTTGCCGTGGTGGTCGGGGTGGAAGACGAAGCCGAGCTCACCGCACTGGTTTTGCTCGCTGACCCACATCAGCATCACGTCGCCGAGCAGCTCGCCGGTCTCGGCGAGAACCACCGCGGGCCGAATCGCGTCGCCCTCCTTCTCCAGCGACGTCACCTCGATCCGCTCTTGCAGCGCGACCTCGACCTCGGCGCGGGTGCGCGGCTCGAAGAGGAGGTATTTGCAGACGTCCTCGCGGGACTGGATCGCGTAGAGCGCGTCCAGATCGGACTCGACGTACGGCCGCAGGATCAGCCGGCGGGTGGTGATGGGAAATGTGGGACGCAGCACCCGATCGAGCGTACGCCTGTGATCGAATACCGCCCACTGGCACGAGGGGGGCACGAATGTCGACTGGACCGACGCACGCCATGAGCGGGCTCACGGCGTGGGCGACGGCGACGGCGCTGGCAGGCGACAGCTCGCTGGGGACGCTGTCGGTCAAGGGCTGGTGCGTAGGCGCGGTCCTGTGCGCCGGTGCGGCGCTGTTACCGGACCTCGACCACCCGGAGTCGACGGTGTCGAGCACGTTCGGGCCCGTGACGGCGGCGGGGTCGAAGCTGATCAACGCCATCAGCCACGGCATCTACCAGGTGACCCGCACCAAGCGCGACAGCAAACGCGACGGCGGGCACCGCGGGTTCACCCACACCCTGGTCTTCGCCATCCTGGCCTCGATCATCACCACCGCCATCGTGCAGACCAGCCAGTCGTGGGCGCTGCCGCTGCTGATGTTCTTCTTCAGCGGCCTGGCGGTGCGCGGGATCATGCACAAGTGGTGCCCCCGCAACGACGCCCTGTGGATCACCGGCACGGCGCTGTTGCTGACCTACGCGTGTCTCAAATGGACGGACCAGGCCTCGGCAGACGCGGCGGCCTGCGGGGTGGCGGTCGGCATCGGCTGCATCGCGCACTACCTGGGCGACGCGATCACCGAGCAGGGCTGCCCGATCCTGTGGCCGGTCCCCATCGCGTTCAAGACCTGGTACCCGGTGGCGCCGCCGAAGATCATGCGGATGCGCACGGGCGGCACCGTCGAGATGGCCGTCGTCGGCCCGCTGCTGACCGCCGTCGCCATCTGGATGTCCGCCGTGGCCCTGCACAACGCGGGCGCCCTGCCGTTCCTCGACGGGATTCCGCTGATCCCCTGGGCCTAGCCTGGGTGCGCGCCGACCGCGTCCTTGATCTGCGACCCGAGGTCGGCGTCGCCGCTGTGGGCGCAGTGGGCGCAGCAGAAGAACCGGCCCTCGACCTCGACGCCGTGGCCGAGGATGCGGCACTTGCAGTGCTCACAGACCGGGGCGAGCTTGGTGATCGCGCACTCGAAGCTGTCGAACGTGTGGACGTCGCCGCTGACCGTCTTCACCTCGAAGGCCATCCAGTAGTCGTTGCCGCAGGTGTCGCAGGTCCCCATAGTGCGATCTCCTCTCTCGGTGACCACTGCAGCCTGCGCCCGGCGACGGGAGGCGGCAACCCGAGACACTTTCGCGGGGACCTCGGCCGATTCGGCCTTGACCCGACGTCGCGCCGACTAATCTTCGACGTGGATTTCCGAACATTCCTGGGGGAATGACGCATGACTTGGCAGCAGCAGCCGCCTTCGTACGACCCGCGCGCCCAGTTCCAGCCGGGCGGGTGGTCACCGCCTCCGCCGCCGCGTCGTCGCGGCAAGGTCTGGGTCGTGGTCGCCGCCATCGTCGCCGTGGTGGCCGCCGCTTCGGTGAGCGTCGTCCTGCTCACCCGGAAAGACGAGGCTCCGACGGCCACGCAGCCGACCGAACAGAGCAAGCCCGATTTCAAGCCGTGGACCACCAAAGGCGAAAAGGACAGCAAAGACAACGCTCTCCGAATCCTGAATTCCGACAAAGACCTGATCATCGTTACCGCGCGGGATGTCACCGCGATCGGCCGCGAAGACGGCGAAGTCAAATGGTTCACGAAAGCGCCGGACATCGAGGCCGCGGAAGGCGCCTTCTGCGGAGCGGGCAACACCCCGTCCTCGGACAACAAGCTCGCGTTGACGCTCGGGCTGGTCGAGAACAAGTCCAAGCCGATCAGCGCGAATTGCGGCATCGTCACGGTGATCGATCTGAAGACCGGCGAACTCGGCTGGTCGACAACCGTCGCCTACGCCCAGGGCGCGATCTCGGAGAAGACCAGGGGCATGCCGGTCGAGATCGTCGACGACGTGGTGGTGGCGACCTGGGATTTCAACGTCTTCGGCCTGGACCTCGCGACCGGCGACTCGAAGTGGCACGTCAAGCTCAAGAGCGACCCGAACGGCAAACCGAACTGCCCGGTCAACGGGATGCTGCCCGCGGGCCCCGACAGCGTGGTGGTCAAGACGACCTGCATCCAGCCGAATGGCGACGCCCTGTTCAGCGTCGCCGAGCTCACCGCGAAAGGCACGATCGGCCGCAGCGCGAACATCACCGACGCGGACGCGGGGGCGCCGATCAGCTCGATGAAGCTGCTCGCCGGTTCACCCGTCGTGCTGAACGTGACGCCGAAACCGGGCCCGGACGAACGGATGTCCATCGTCACCCTGGACGACGACTGGAAAGTCCAGAGCGTCATCCACGACGAACGCGGCGACGCGAAGGCCGACTACGTGCTGGCGACCGTGCCGATCGGTTTCGCCACGACACCGGTGGGCGCCTACCAGGAGCAGTCACGTTCCCTGGTCTCGGGCAACACCATGGTCAGCCTCACCGCGCCGAACAAGGGAAAGCCGAACCGGATCGTCGCCACGGACCTGAAGACCGGCAAGGACTTGTGGGCCACCGAGGAGCCCGCACTGTTGTTCATGCAGGTCCTCGCCATCGAGGGCGACAAGGTGTACGCGCTGCAGTCGGCGCTGGAGAACACCAAGGACTTCGACCAGTCCGTCGTCGAGCTCGACCTGAAGGACGGCAAGGTCAAAGACAAGAAGACAACCGAGGTGATCTCGCCGAACGACGGGCCGCCGACCATCACGTTCTACGGGTTCACGTTCAAGGACGGCCGGGCGTACGGGGTGCACTTCCAGAACAGCGACACGCAATGGCTGGCCTACAGCGTGGGATGACCAAGGTCACCGGCCGTGCCACGATGGTCGCCATGACGGAGACGTTGTGCCTGGCCCAAGACCCGGAGAGCCCACGCACGACCAGTCCATGGCAGGCCGCGCCGATCTTCCTGGACCCGATCTTCCTCACCTGGGAGCAGGACGCGGGGGCCTCGGAGGTCTCCGACCACCAACCGACCAGGCGCTCGTACGAGATGTGGCGGCTCGCGGAGTCCAAGACCGGACTCGACACCGTCCTCTGGCTGAACCGGGCGGTGAACCTGCGGATGCGGCTCCTGACCCAGCGCTACAACATGCGTTCCATCCTCCGCGACCCACCGCCGCAGGACACGGAGATCTTGGCGCGAATCGGCATCATCCGACCCCATATGCACCGCGCGCTCACCGAATTGCACCGAGCCTTGGAAGTCTCCCCGGTGCCGCCCGAACACTGCGCGGAACTTGTCGACACGGTTTGGTATTTCCTCCGGTCGACCGACAGCCTGATGAACGTCCAGCGGACCGACATGGCCTTCGCGCACGAACAGGCGAACCGCGACGGCTATGTGTCGTTCGAGTTCGGGCAGTACTTCACCAAACAGTCGCCCTCGGTGGCGGCTTGGGGAATCCTGCCCCTCGAACTGGTCTCCCAACAGGCCACGGGCGACTGGATTTCGATCGACCTGAAGGTGAAGCCGCGCATCCAGTACGGGCACCTGTACTTCGAGGGCATCCTCAGCCCGGCGGAGAACCACATCGACTCCGTGTGGCGCGCCTTCTTCGAATTGGACCACCAGCACATTGGCTGATACATGAATAGTCCTTGGCAAGCGGCACCGATCTACTTGGACCCAGTCTGCCTCACCTGGGAACCGGATGGCATCACCTCACACATCTACGAGCGTGAGACAACAAGGCGATCATACGAACTGTGGCGACACGCGGAGTGCAAGCTGAGCGACTCCGCAAGCGCACTGGACCGCGGCGACGCAGTCCATGCGCTAAATCGAGCAGTAAATGTTCGAATGAAATCACTGGCTGAGCGCTATCGGCTTTTCGATATCCTCGAAGACCCGAAAGGAAAACGACCGACCAATGCGGCTCTGTTGGCACGATTTGGCATCATCAGACCGCACATGCTCCGCGCCTTGACCAGGTTTCGAAACGAGATAGAACACGAAGATGCACTGCCGCCACCGATCGAGCGCTGCACAGAGTTCGCCGATGTGGTTTGGTATGTCCTTCGATCTACCGACAACCTTATGGGCCTACGCAAGGCGGAAATGGCGTTCGCACAGGAAATTGCGAACGGCTACATATCCCTGGACTTCGGCGTATATTTCGACGGAAAGATGCCTTCGGTGCCACTGTGGGCAGAGATGTCGCTAGACTTGGTCTCACAGCGAAAGCAAACTGATTGGATTTCGGTCAATCTGGGGAAAAAGCCGCGCATCCAGCGGGGAAACCTTCACTTCGAAGGCATTCTCACTGGTATGGGAAACCACGTCGATACCGTATGGCGCGCCTACTTCGAACTAGATCACTAGCGTTTCGCGCATAACCGAGAGGGTCGACTCGGTGTGGCGCGCCTTCTTCGAGGTGGACACGGCAGCGCGGCGGTGAGTATCGATGTCACCATGACGTCCATGAGTCGCACGCTGTGCATCGCGCAGAACGCGGAGGCGGACGCCCTCCTGGCGGAGAACCCCTTGGCCCTGTTGATCGGGATGCTGCTGGATCAGCAGATCCCGATGGAGGTCGCGTTCAACGGGCCGAAGAAGCTCTACACCCGCCTCGGCGACAAGCTCGACGTCCACCTGATCGCCGACTACGACCCGGACGAGTTCGCCACCCTGTCGACCACGCCGCCCGCCATCCACCGCTACGGCGGCAGCATGGGCAAGCGGGTGCAGGCGCTGTGCCAGTACATCGTGGAGCACTACGACGGCGACACCGAGGCGATCTGGACCAAGGACAAGCCCACTGGCGCCGAGGTGCTCAAGCGGCTCAAGGCCCTCCCGGGGTTCGGCGAGCAGAAGGCCAAGATCTTCCTCGCCCTGCTGGGCAAGCAGTACGGCGTGACCCCCTACGGCTGGCGCAAGGCCGCTGGCGACTACGGCGGCGCCAACACCCGCATGTCCGTCGCCGACGTCACCGGCGCCGACTCCCTCGCCGCGGTCCGCGCCTACAAGAAAGCCAAGAAGGCCGCGGCCAAGAGCGGTTGAGGCCTTGGCTACCTGCGCTTACCCTGGGGACGCGGAGGTGGCCCCATGCGAGCAGCGGTAGGTGACCGGCTACACGTCCACGGTCGCAACGTCGGCAACGCCGACCATCTGGGCGAGATCCTCGAAGTGCGCGGCGCCGACGGCGCGCCGCCCTACCTGGTCAAATTCAACGACGGCCACGAGAGCCTGGTCTTCCCCGGGCCCGATTGTGTGGTCGAGCACGAGCCCCAATAGCTCCACTCGCTAACCTGTGTCCTCTTCCACTCTCAAGGGGGCACTATGCGAACTCGGCTGGCGATCATTCTGGTCACGGCGGCGATGACGTGCGGGCTGACCGCGTGTGACGCCGTGCGTGAAGCCACGAGCGCGGCCGACTCCGCCACCGACAAGGCGAGCATCTGCCTGGATGCCGCCAAGCTGGCGGGCTTCAACCCGGACCTCTCGAACCCCGAGCAGGCCGTCAAGGACGCGGAGAAGACCGCCGCCGACTTGCAGGCCCTGGCCGAGAAGACCGGTGACACCACCCTCAAGGGCGCGTTGACCGACATGTCCGCCAAGATCGGCGAGCTCACCCCGAACAGCATCGACCCCGCGAGCGTGACGGCGTGGGCCAAGGAAAAGGTGAGCGCCGCAAACGCGCTCACGCAGGCCTGCCTGTAGCGACGAGAACGGCCGCCTGCCCTGGTCGGGGCAGGCGGCCGTCGCACGCCGCGGGAACGGTGAATTACACGTTGGTGATTTCCTCGATCAGGGCGTCGACGTCGAAGAAGTCGCTCTCCTTGCCGATCGGCACCAGCTTGGCGGTGGCCGTGAGGAACCGCTCGACGGCCTCGTATTCCATCTCCAGCAGGGCGTGGCCCTCCGGGGACTCGATCTCCAGGATGATCGACGCGCGGCCCTCGGTGTGCTCCGGGCTGAGCCGGACGTCACCCTCGCCGGTGGGGCCGATCAGGCCCGCGACCAGCAGGTCCCGGGCGAAAATCCACTCCACCCAGCGGTCGCGGTCGGTCTGGAACGCCGCGGTGACCGTGAATGGCTCACTCGCTCGATACGTCCACCGGGAGCGCACCGGGGTGCTGCCGCCGTAGAGCGAGATGAGCTGCTCAGTGTGCTCTGCGTTCTTGTTCATCTCGTCGCCTCCCTGATCCCGGTTTGCGCTTCTGGTATTCGCGAACCCGTCAGGTGGGAAACGCCGCCTGTGGCGGTTTGTGATGCCAGTGCCTTCATGTTCACGCGATTGGGGGACTCTGGCCGGAAAATGCGGCTTCGGAGTTAACAAAAACGGGGCCCCACCGATGTGGGGCCCCGTCGTTGAATCCTCAGGTCAGATCAGGCCGAGGCCCTTGACCGCGTCGCGCTCCTCCGCCAGTTCGGCGACGGAGGCGTCGATGCGGGCGCGGGAGAACTCGTTGATCTCCAGGCCCTGCACGATCTCGTACTTGCCGTCCTTGCAGACCACGGGGAACGACGAGATGAGGCCCTCGGGGACGCCGTAGGAGCCGTCCGACGGGATGGCCATCGACGTCCAGTCGCCCTCGGGGGTGCCGTTGACCCAGTCGTGGATGTGGTTGAGGGCGGCGTTGGCGGCCGACGCGGCCGAGGACGCGCCCCGGGCCTCGATGATCGCCGCGCCGCGCTTGGCCACGGTCGGGATGAAGGTGTCGGCCAGCCAGGCCTCGTCGTTCACGGCCTCGGCGGCGTTGCGGCCACCGACCTCGGCGTTGAACAGGTCGGGGTACTGGGTGGCGGAGTGGTTGCCCCAGATCGTGAGCTTCTTGATCTCGGTGACCGGCACGCTCAGCTTCGCCGCGAGCTGCGAGATCGCGCGGTTGTGGTCGAGGCGGGTCATCGCGGTGAAGCGCTCACGCGGGACGTCCGGGGCGTGCGCCTGGGCGATGAGGGCGTTGGTGTTGGCCGGGTTGCCGACCACCAGCACGCGCACGTCGTCGGCGGCACCGGCGTTGATGGCCTCACCCTGGGGCTTGAAGATGCCGCCGTTGGCCTCGAGCAGGTCGCCGCGCTCCATGCCCTTGGCGCGCGGGCGCGCGCCGACGAGCAGGGCGACGTTCACGCCGTCGAACGCCTTCTTGGCGTCGTCGGTGATCTCGATGCCGCTGAGCAGCGGGAACGCGCAGTCGTCGAGTTCCATCGCGGTGCCCTCGGCGGCCTTGACGGCCTGCGGGATCTCCAGCAGCCGCAGGTTGACCTGCGTGTCCGGGCCCAGCAGGTGGCCGGAGGCGATGCGGAAAAGCAGGGCGTAGCCGATCTGGCCTGCTGCACCGGTGACGGTGACGTTGACGGGTGCCACTTGGCGGATCCCTCCCGAGACAAGGCGAATGAACCGGAGGCTACCAAGCCGTTGCCGGTGATCGCCGCGCGCGGTGAGCAGGGTCTCGGTGTTCCCCATCGGGTGGTTTCCGCCGACAGGCGACCTGACTTCGTGGATCACCCGGCGGTGAGGTCGATCATGACGAACCATGGTTATCGAACTGCTCGGCGAGGAATTGCGCGGGCATCGGGAGGAAGCCGGACTGAGCCTGTCGGAGGTCACCGCGCGGACGGGCATCAGCACCTCCAAGCTCAGCCGGATGGAGAACGGGCGCAAAGCCCAGAAGGCCGACGACGTCGCGGCCCTGCTGAAGGTCTACGGGGTGCAGGGGTGCCGCCGCGACGACCTGCTGTCGCTCGCACGGGGAGCCGAGGGGTCGCAGGTCGCGTCGCTGCGGGTGCTGGAGTCGAAGGCGACGATGATCGTCGACTACGAGCAGGCGATCGTGCCCGCGCTGCTGCAGACCGTCCCGTACGCGCAGGCCGCGCTCCGCGAGGTCAACATGGTCGACGAGGCGGTGTTGGAGGAGCAGTACACGAACCGGTTGCGGCGTCAGGCGATCCTGCGGCGCCCGCATCCGCCCCGGTTCTTCGCGATCATCGCCGAAACCGCCTTGCACACCGCGGTGGGCGGTCAGGACGTCATGCGCGAGCAGATCCGCTACCTCAGCGAGGCCGCGGGCAGGCCGAACGTGACGATCCGGATCGTCCCCGACCTGACCCACGGGCACCCGGGTCTGGGCGGGCCGTTCCAGCGCATGCAGTTCCGTTCGCGCGGGGCGGTCGTGGTGTTGGAGAACCGCACGTCGAGCGTGGTGATCGAGGACACCGCGCAGGTGCGGGTCTATGACCGGATCGTTGTCGAGCTGCTCAGTGTCGCGCTGACGCGGGACGAGTCGATGACGCTGCTGGAGAAGCTGTCCTGACTCAACGCGAGAGCGGGCCGCCCTCGATGGTCATGGCGATGGCGATGACCATCACCCCGAAGAAGCCGTAGCTCAGGACGTCGACGGCGCGCCCGCGAATCGCGATCAGGCCCGCCTGCTCGTCGCGCAGCAGGACCCGCAGGCCCGCCGCGAGGAGCAGGGCGAGGCCGATCCACACCGTTCCCTCGCGCCAGTAGTACTGCGCGATGCGCACGAGGCCGAGCACGACCACGGCCATGACCAGCCCGAACGGCAGGTGGACGAGGGCCGGGTGCTTACCGGTGCGCTGCGGGCCCCCGGTCACGCCGAGAGGTTCCGCTCGGCCGCTTCGACGGTGTTGCGCATGAGCATGGCGATGGTCATCGGGCCGACGCCGCCGGGCATCGGGGCCAGGAAGCCCGCCACCTCGCGCACGTCGGGGTGGACGTCGCCGACCAGGCCCTGGTCGGTGCGGGTGACGCCGACGTCGAGCACGGCCGCGCCGGGCTTGATCATGTCCGCGGTGATGAGGCCCGCGTTGCCCGCGGCGGCGACGACGATGTCGGCGCGGCGGACCTCGGTGGCGAGGTCCTTGGTGCCGGTGTGGCAGAGGGTGACCGTGGCGTTCTCGCTGCGCCGGGTCAGCAGCAGCCCGAGCGGGCGGCCGACCGTGACACCGCGGCCGACGACGGTCACGCGCGCGCCCGCGAGCGGGACGTCGTAGCGGCGGAGCAGCTCGACGATGCCGACGGGGGTGCACGGCAGCGGGCCCGCGTCGCCGAGGACGAGCTTGCCGAGGTTGGTCGGGTGCAGGCCGTCGGAGTCCTTCGCCGGGTCGACCCGCTGCAGTGCGGCGCCCGCGTCGAGGTGGCCGGGCAGCGGCAGCTGGATCAGGTAGCCGGTGCAGTCCGGGTTCTCGTTCAGCTCGTCGATGACGGCTTCGAGCTCGGCCTGCGTCGTGTGCGCCGGAAGGTCGCGGCGGATGGAGTTCAGGCCGATCTTCTTGCAGGTCCGGTGCTTGCTGCGGACGTAGGACTGCGAGCCGGCGTCGTCGCCGACCAGCACGGTGCCCAGGCCAGGGACCACCCCTCGCTCGGCGAGCGCGTCGACCCGCCCGCGCAGTTCGGCGAGGATGGCGTCTCGGGTGGCATTGCCGTCAAGGATCGTCGCGGTCACGTACCCCATCCTCTCACTCGCGGCGCGGAACGGCGGCGATACCCACCGCGGCGAGAGTCAGCGCGACGCCGATCACGGTCGTCGGCTCGACCCCCTCGCCGGGTGGCGGCGCGACCACGTCGAGCAGCAGGGCACCGACGAGTTGGCCCGCGACCGCGCACAGGCCGACCATCAGGACACCGACCAGGCGCACGGCGAACACGGCCGTCGACAGGGCCACGACGCCGAGCGCGCCGCCGACGTAGAGCCACCATTGGGTCGGCGGCGAGTTGGGCAGGCCGCGGATCGATACATCCACAGTGGACGCGATGACCAGCGCGACGAGTCCGACGGCGAAGTTGAGCATCGAGGCGAACGCCACACTCCCCGACGCCGCGCGCACCTGGCCGTTGACCGCCTGCTGCCAGCCGAGACCGACGCCGGCGAGGGCCGGGACGAGCGCGAGCCAGAGGTGGCCGGGGCGGTTGAACTCGTCGGACACGGCGATGCCGACCGCGACCACCGCCAGCGCGGCGCCGATCCCGCGGGTCACGGTGATCGGCTGCGCGGCGCCGGGAGCGATGCCCGCTCGGTCGACGAGCAGGCTGCTGACGACCTGGCCCGCGACCACGGCGACGGTGAAGACCGCGACGCCGAGCAGGGTCACCGTCAGGCCTTGCGACGTCACATACCAAGCGCCCGCCGCGCCGCCCAGACATTGCCAAGGGCGGAGCTGCCCTGTGGAGATTGCTTCGCGAAACCGGCCGATGCCCGCGCGCGCGGTCGGCATCGAGACAACGGCGATAAGCAGGATCACCAGGCCGATGGCGAAGGAGATCAGCGCGGCGATCAGGCCGTCGCCGAGGTGGCTGCCCAGCTGGCCGTTGATCCGGGACTGGGCCGCGAGCACGACACCGCCGAGGGTGGCGACGACGGCACCCAGTGGACGTGACATCCGATCAGATCCAGCGGTGCCGGACGGCGTGGACGGCGAGTTGGAACCGGGTGGTCGCCCCGGCGTGGTCCATCAGCCGCTGCAGGTGTCGGAACACGGTGCGTCGGCTGACGCCGAGTTGGCGGGCGATCGAGTCGTCGTTCGCGCCCGCGGCGAGCAGCCCGAGGAGCCGCTGCTCGATCGGTTGCACGGCGGAGGACGCGCGCGCGGCGCCGTGCAACGGGACCGCGAGCCGCCAAGAGGCCTCGAACAGGCCGACCAGCGCGGAGAGCAGGCTGCTCGGGCGGACCACCAGCAGCGACCGGTTCACGTCGGCCTCGGCGACCGGGAGCGAGACGGTCGCGAACTGCTGGTCGATGATCGTCAGCTTCACCGGGACCTCGGGCAGCACCCGCGCCTGCTCCCCCGCGGCCACGCACGGCTGGATGTTCTGCGCGTAGCGGCCCGGGTCCTCGACGGCGGCCCGCGCGTAGACGACCTTGTAGGTCACCTCACCGCGGTTGAGCTGCTCGAGCTCGGCGTTGTTGATGTGGCCCTCGGTGAAATACGGCGGCGAGTCCAGCCGCCGGATCTCCTTGCGCGCGCTGAGCTCCATCTGCTGGATGCGCTGGGCGATCGCGGTGCCGGTGACGACCTCGATCAGGTCGTCGGTGCGCTGCGGGGAGATCGCGCGGCGGAAGGTGTCGTAGGCGTTGAGCGTGGCCACCCGGGCCTGCTCGAGTTCGGACTCACGGCGCCTGCTGAGGATCTGCAGACCCGACGCGGGCGGCACAGGGGTTATGGTCCGGCCGTCCGGGCCACCGGCTCCGACGAGACCGGCGTCGATGAGGGTGCGCAGACTGTGCTGGACGACTTCGAGCGGCTCCGCCGCGCCGACGGCGATCTCCTCGGCCGTCGAGGGGCCGGTGCGCAGCAGATAGAGGTAGCTGCGAATCTCGTCTTCGGGCAGGCCGAGTCGAGAAAGGTGCGGCGCGAGATCGCCCTCGGACATGCCGGGAAGGTTGGCACAACTGTGACGGTGACACAAACAGGTTGCCGGGCTACCGGACAGGATGGTAACCGTCCGTCATCGTCGCAGGCAGAGGCTCGACGCACGATCCACCGTATGCCAAGGGCCTGTCGACAGGAGAAGATGTCCACGTGGCACAACCGACGCAGCTGAACCCAACGGAACAGGATGCCCTGGTCAAGCAGATCGGGCTCGCGTTGCTCCGGGCGGCACCCGCGGACTGGCATTCCATCACCGTCGACTACCGCGCGCTGGGTCGGTACGCGGAAGCGGTCGGCAAAGTGATCTTCGCTGATGAGACCACCGAGGAGTTGAAAGTCTCACCGGAGATCGCCGTGCTCTTCGGGCGGCTGCGGTCGGGGATGTACCGGGACGGGCGCGGGACTTGGTACAACGCCCGCTACCAGCTCGACCAGCCCTCGGCGTACAGCCTCGAGTACGACCGCGACGAACCGCGCTGGACGAACCCGCCACCGCCGCCCGCGTACGCCGACGACCTGCGGACCTTCCCCCGCGACGAGCAGAACGTGCCCGAGTGGCTGATGCGCCGGATGGCTGGGCTCAAGCCGCCGTTCCGGGTCGCGCGGATCTTCGACGGACCCGGCGCCGGTGGGCGTCCGGTGATCAACCGGCCGCCGATCGACGAGGGCGAGCGCGAGGACATCCTGCGCTACCTCGACGGCGCGCCCCTGGCGCTTCCGGCGCGCGGGTTCGACACCGATCACCTGGACGACGAGGCCCGGCAGTCGGTCCCGGTCGCGTTCCACACCGACGGCGCCTGGATCTGGCCGGCGGCGGTCAACTACTACCTGCGGACCCACAGCGTGCCGCCGGACCCGGACCTGCTCGAACACCTCCGGCGGGTGGAGTTCACCCTGCCCGAGGTCGACGACTCGACCCGGGCGGCGGCGGCGTCGTTCCTGGGGCGCGGGCCGCGCAGGCCACCGAACGGTGTGCGCCCGGCGCCCGCTCCCGTGCCCGCGCCTGCGCCTGCTCCGGCTGGGCCGCCGCCGATCATGGGGCCGGATGGGCCGGTGCCGCCGATCCCGGTGCAGGTCGGATTCGGGAACCGGGCGAAGCCGCCGGTCGAAGGGCCGGTGCACACAACCGAGCCGATCGACCGCACGCCTGCTGATGCCCCGGGGACGACGGCGGCCTGGTCGCCGACGCACGCCCCGACGGAGCCGACGGGCACGCACGCGACGGCGCCGATCGGGCGGGAGAAGGACAGTTGGTTCCCTGAACCCGCTGCTGGTCCTGGTGCTTCGGATTCGGCTCGGCCACCCGCGTTCGACTGGTCGGCTGAGGCGCCCGCGGCTCCGGCGGGCAGTTGGTTCCCGGAGCCTGCGACTGCTGCCGCGGCACCGGCTGAGGTCTCGGAGGAGGTTTCGGCGGCTGCCGGAACCCCGGCCGACCCGGCCTCCGCTGATTCGCAGGCCCCGAACTGGGCGCCAGATCAGGCTCCCGCGGCCGACCAAGGCGTCACCGAACGCCCGAACTGGGCGACCGGCGCCGACGGCGCTTCCGCGGCCGACCAAAGCCCCACCGAATCCCCGAACTGGGCGAGCAACGCCGACGGGGCTCCCGCCGCCAACCAGGGCTCCACCGAAACCGAGACCCCGAACTCGGAGACGAGCGACACCGAGGCACCGGCGGCGTCTTCCGATCATGGCTCCGCGTGGGCGTCCGGCGACGCCTCGGACTCTGGCGACTCCGCGCGAGCCGAGTCCGCCCCTGAATGGGCGGCGGGCGAACCTTCCGCCCAGTCCGCGGCGGGCTGGTCCAATCCCGTTGCCGGGCAACCGCAGGAGGCTTCCGGCCAGAACGCGGAGGCCGGGCCGTGGTCCGCCGACGACGCGGTGCCGTCTGGTGCCGACGAGTCGTCGGCCGCCAAAGCGTCTTCCGGCCCGTACGAGCAGGTAAGTCTGCCTGACGTCGGCGCGGCAGGCGTGCCCGCGCGGGACGACTGGGATGTCACACCGCCCACGCCCGCGGGCGCCGATGTGGTGTCGGCGGCCAACCCGCCTTCGCCGGTGGCGCCGGGGGTGGCGGCTCAGTTCGATCAGCTGCAGGCACGGCTGAGCGCGCTCGGCGTCCCCGAGTCCCGGTACCGGATCGGTGCGCTGCCGGAGTCGGCCGCGTGGGTGCTGGAGCAGTCCGGCGAGGCGTGGCGGGTCGGCTGGTTCGATGGCGGGTTCAGTGCTCCGCGGCAGTTCGACGACTTCGCGGACGCCTCGGCTTTCTTGCTGGGCAAGGTTTTGCTCGAGCCGGTCGAGTCCCCGCAGTCGACGATGCGAGCGTCGCTGGCCGACCTGGAAGACGACGACGATGACGAGTACGAGCACCGCCCCCGCAGGGCGGTGACCCCACCGGGGCCCGCGGGTGAAGACCTGTTCCGCCCCTCGCGCCCCGCCGACGACCTGTTCCGGCCGCGGCACACCGGCACCCCGGATTTCGACGACGAAGACGAAGACGAGTACCAGCACAGGCGCGCCGCGCCCCGCCCCACGCCGCGCGTGGGCGCCAAGCCCGACCCGGTAGCGGCACCCGGTATGTCGTTCGCTGGACAGCCGACGACCGAGGCGTCCGCCACCGCTGACGGTCCCTTCGACGATGGACGTGGACCGACCGAGGCCGCGTTCGGCAGCCAGACCGCCCCAAGCGACTCGTTCGGCGGCGATGAACCGTCGTCGGCCACCGGCCCACGAACGACCGACGAACACTCGGCGAACGAGAGTTCGTTCAGTGATGGAAGCACCGCAACGGATGGCGCTTTCGACGGACCATCCTCGGCAGGCGGCGCGTTCGATGAAGAACGGGCCATGGCCGACGGTTCATTCGGCGGACCCGCCTCAGCCAGCGGTGATGAAGGTCGAACCACGGTCAGCGATGAGCGTTCCGCGGAGGACGGTGCGTTCGCCGCAGGCCAGAACACAGCTGAAGGGGTGTTCGCCGAGGGGCACTCCGCTGCCGGGGATGCGGCCGCCGACCGCCAGTCGGCGGCCGAGCACGCGATCGCTGACGGGCAGTCGGCGACTGATGGCGGCTTCGGCGGTGCGCAGGACGCGTTCGGTCGGCGGTCTGTGGCCGATGGGACGGCCGCTGGTGGTCACGGTCCTGACAACACCACGTTCGACGGTGGACATTCGGCAGGCGACGAAACCTTCGCCACCCAACCCACCAACAGCGCGTTCGACGGCGGGCACTCGGCAGGCGACGAAACCTTCGCCGGCCAGACCGCCAACGGCGCGTTCGACGGTGGGCACTCGGCAGGCCAACCCGCCAACGCCACGTTCGACCACGGACACCCGACAGGCGACGAAACCTTCGCCACCCAACCCACCAACAGCGCGTTCGACGGTGGACACTCGGCAGGCCAACCCGCCAACGCCACGTTCGACCACGGACACCCGACAGGCGACGAAACCTTCGCCACCCAACCCACCAACAGCGCGTTCGACGGTGGACACTCGGCGAGCGACGAAACCTTCGCCGGTCAACCCACCAACAGCGCGTTCGACGGTGGACATTCGGCAGGCGACGAAACCTTCGCCGGTCAACCCGCCAACGCCACGTTCGACGGCAGGCAGCAGGCAGGCGACGAGACTTTCGCCGGCCAGCCCGCCAGCGGCGTGTTCGACGGTGGGCACTCGGCGGGCGACGAGACCTTCGCCGCCCAGCCCGCCAACGCCACGTTCGACGGCGGGCAGTCGGCAGGCGACGGCGCATTCGTTGGTGGGCATGCGCCCGCCAACGGTGGGGTTGAAGGAGAGTCGAACACCAACTCGGCGTTCGCGGGCGGGCAGCCCGCCGCCGCGGTTTCCAACGCGGGTGGGGAATCGGCGCCGGGGTCGTTGTTCACCCGTGACGATTCCGCAAGCGTCGCCGGAGCTGGTGGGCAAGCCGCAGGCACACCGGGCTCGTTGTTCACTCGCGCGGATTCCGCAAGCGATATGGGTACCCGTCCCGAAGACGCGCCCACGGACCCGCGCGGCATCCGGTTCGGCGACCGCGACGGCGCGGCTGGGTCACCCTTCGCCGACCGGCGACCCGCACCTGAAGACACTCAGGGTGTGCCGTTCGGGCGCGACGACTCGTCGCGGCTCGGTGAAGAACCTGCCGGGGGCATGACTTCTCCCCAGGGCCCACAGTTCGGCGGTGAACCTACCGGCGACCCGATCTCCACACATGGCGCACAGTTCGGCAACCAACGCGCAGGCGACACGACGCCTCCACACGGGGCACCGTTCGGCGGCAGCGAGCCCGGCGACATGGCCGCCCCACGTGGGGCACAGTTCGGTAGCCAAACCACCGAGGACACGGCGTCCGGGCACGGCACTCAGGTCGACAGCGAACCCACCGGCGACGCGACCTCTGCGCATGGCGCGCAGTTCGGTGGCGACGACCCCACCCGCAACGCAACCTCCGCACATGGCGCGCAGTTCGGTGGCGACGAACCCAACCGCAACGCGGCCTCCGCGCATGGCACGCAGTTCGGTGCTAACGACCCGGCCGACAACGCGACCACCACCCACGGCACACCCTTTGATGGGAGCCACACCGCTGAGAACACAGCGGCCTCAAGTGGAGCGCGGTTCGGTGCCGACAACTCCGCCGACAGCGCGACCAGCACGCACGGCGCACCCTTTGGTGGCAGCCACGCTGGAAACGCGGCGGACTTGAGTGGAGCGCGGTTCGGTGCCAACGACGCCGCCGACAACGCGACCACTACGCAAGGCGCACCCTTTGGTGGCAGCCACGCTGGAAACGCGGCGGCTTCGGGTGGAGCGCGGTTTGGTGGTGGCGACTCAGCTGCGGACCTGGTGGCTTCCCGTGACGCACGCCCCGGTGGCGGCGAGGCCGCCGGTGGCAACCGGTTTGGCGGGGAGTCCGCCGGTGTGGCCTCTCCCCGTCGGGTCGGGGCCCCAGCCGGTGGTGGGCAGCAGTCCGGCGCCGGGGGTGGTTCCTCCTCCCCTGGGTCTGATTCCGGTGTGAAGCCACAGGACTGGGCGATCCAGCCTCGGCCGGGTGACCCGCCGCTGACGTTGTTCCGGGGGAAGACCCTGACCGAACTGCCGCCCGGTACCGAGATCGACCGCTACGGCGAGCCCTCCGGCAACCTGACCTACGCCGCGGGCACGCCGTTCGAGCGGCGGTCGCTGGTGCCAGACTGGGTGACGCGGCCCTACCGCGTGTACCGCGTCCAGCGGCCGACGGAGGCGTTGACCGGGGTCGCCATCCCGTGGTTCGAGCAGCCCGGTGGCGGGACCGCGTTCGTGCTCAACCGGTCGATCGCGGAACTCATCGAGAGCGGCCACCTGGTCGAGATCCCCAACCAGGTACCGCCGACGCGGCCGTAGCCCTAGTCGATCTGCAGGCCGTGGGCGGCGGCGAACGCCACCGCGGTGTGCAGGTCGACGCGGGCGCCGCGCAGGCTTGCCTGGACGAGGCCGTCGGCGGTGATGCGGGCGTCGCGGAGGTCGGCGCCCTCGAGGTTGGCGCCGCGCAGGCGGGCGCCCGTGAGGTCCGCCTCGCGGAGGTCGGCTTCCCTTAGGTCGGCGTCGGTGAGGTTGGCCTCGCGGAAACGCAGGCCGGTGAGCTTGGCCTTGCGCAGCGCGGCCCCGGCCAGGCCGACGAGGGTCAGGTCGGTGTCGGTCACGGTCCAGGGACGCAGCCTGCAGTCGAGGAACGTCGAGCCGATGAGGCTGCAGCCCGCGAACTCGCTGAACATCAGGGTGGCGCGGTCGAACGTGCAGGTCCGGAACGCCGTAGAGCGGTGTCGGGACTCCCCCAGGTCGGCGCGGGTGAAGTCGCACTTGGTGAACGTGCAGCCGGTCGTCACCAGGCCGCGCAGGTCGGCGTCGGTGAAGTCGCAGTCGGTGAAGTGCCGCTGGTCCCACTGCTGCCCGTGCAGATCACTGTCGCTGTAGTCCTCGCCGGTCTCCACCTCCCCAGCCTGTCATGCCCCACTCACCGGAAGTCGCGCGACTTGGCCGGGATGCGCATGTCGAGTCGCTGCAACCGGTCGGCATAGAGGCTCACCACCCCCTCGACGCTCTCCACCACACCACGCACCAGCAGGGCCGAGCTGGATCGCGCGACCCTGCGGTAGCGCGCCCACAGTCCGGGCGAGCACACCACGTTGACCATGCCGGTCTCGTCCTCGATGTTGAGGAACGTGACCCCGCCCGCGGTCTGTGGGCGCTGCCGGTGAGTGACCGCGCCCCCGAGCAGGACCCGCGAGCCGGTGTCCACTTTGGACAATTCGATGGCGGTCAGCGCGCCCAGGCGGGTCAGGCGTTCGCGGATGAACTGGGTCGGGAAGCTGTCCGGCGACAGGCCGGTGGCCCAGACGTCGGCGACGGCGAGTTCGAGTTCGTCCATCCCGGGCAGCTCCGGGGCCTTGACGCCGACAGCGGTGCCCGGCAAGCGATCCGGCCGTTCAGCGGCCGCTGCACCCGCTGCCCACAGGGCCTCGCGGCGGAGCAGGCCGAAGCAGCCGAACGCGCCCGCGGTCGACAGCGCCTCCACCTGGGGACGGGTGAGCTGGACGCGGCGGGCCAGGTCGACCATGTCCAGGTACGGGCCCTCGCCGCGTTCGGCGACGATGCGTTCGGCCAGGTCGTCGCCGATCAGGCGGACCGCACCCAGGCCCAGGCGCACGGCCTGTTCGTCGCTGCCCGGTTCGACCGGTTCGAGGGTGGCGTGCTCAAGGCTGGCGTTGATGTCCGGCCCGCGCACGGTGACCCCGTGCCGCCGCGCGTCGGCGACCAGGGACTGCGGCGAGTAGAAGCCCATCGGCTGCGCGCGCAGCAGGGCGGCGCAGAAGGCGGCCGGGTAGTACAGCTTGAACCAGGCGCTGGCGAACACCAGGTAGGCGAAGCTCAGGGCGTGGCTCTCCGGGAAGCCGAAGTTGGCGAACGCCAAGAGTTTCTCGTAGATGCGCGCGGCCAGCGCCTCGTCGAGACCGTTGCTCGCGGCGCCCGCGTAGAACCGTTCGCGCAGCCGCTCCATCCGGCGCGTGGACCGTTTGGCGCCCATGGCGCGGCGCAGTTCGTCGGCCTCGGCTGGGCTGAAGTCCGCGACGTCGACCGCGATCTGCATGAGCTGCTCCTGGAAGAGCGGGACACCGAGCGTCTTGTGCAGCGCGTTCTTCAGCAGCGGGTGGTCGACGGTGGGCTCCTCCTTGCCGTTCTTGCGGCGGATGAAGGGATGCACCGACCCGCCCTGGATCGGCCCCGGCCGGATGAGCGCGACCTCGACGACCAGATCGTAGAACTCCGTGGGGCGCAGGCGGGGCAACGTGGCCATCTGCGCGCGGCTCTCCACCTGGAACACGCCGACCGAGTCGGCGCGGCAGAGCATCTCGTAGACCCGCTGGTCGGCGAGGTTCAGCGCACCGATGTCGACCGGGACCCCGTGGTGTTTGCCGACCAGGTCGACCACGTAGTGCAACGCGGACAGCATGCCCAGGCCCAGGAGGTCGAACTTGACCAGTCCGACGGCGGCGCAGTCGTCCTTGTCCCACTGCAGCACCGTGCGCTTGGGCATCCGCGCGGGCTCGACCGGGCAGACCTCGCTGACCGGGCGGTCGCAGATGACCATGCCGCCGGAGTGGATTCCCAGGTGGCGCGGGAAGTTCTCCAACTGCCCGGCCAGTTCGAGGACCGCGGTCGGAACATCGAGGTGGTTGTCGTCCAAAGTGGACTGCAACGGTCCCCAGCGGTCGATCTGCTTGCTCCAGGCGTCCTGCTGGCCGGGCGAGTAGCCCAGCGCCTTGGCCATGTCACGCACCGTCGACTTCGCGCGGTAGGTGATCACGTTCGCCACCTGAGCGGCGTGGCGCCGGTCGTACTTGTCGTAGACGAACTGGATGACCTCCTCGCGGCGGTCGGACTCGATGTCGAGGTCGATGTCGGGCGGGCCGTCGCGGGCCGGGGCCAGGAACCGCTCGAAGAGCAGCTCCCAGCGCACGGCGTCGACATTGGTGATCCCGAGCGCGTAGCAGACCGCCGAGTTCGCCGCCGAGCCTCGGCCCTGGCAGTAGATGTCGTTGTCGCGGCAGAACTTCACGATGTCCCAGACGACGAGGAAGTAGCCCGGGAAACCGAGTTCCTCGATGACCTGGAGTTCGTGAGCGAGCTGCGCGTAGGCCCGGGGACGTTCGGCCGACGAGCCGTACTTGACCGCGGCGCCCTCGTAGGTCAGCTTCCGCAGGAAGGTGACCTCGGTGTGCCCGTCGAGCACGTCGAACGGCGGCAGCTTCGGCGCGACCAGGTGCAGGTCGAACGCGAGTTGCACGCCGAGCAGGGCGGCGCGCTGCACGGCGCCCGGGTAGCGGGCGAACCGGTCGGCCATCTCCTGCCCGGTCCGCAGGTGGGCGGTGGGCGAGGGCGGCAGCCAGCCCGCCAGCTCGTCGAGGCTGCGCCGGGCCCGCACCGCGGCCATCGCCGCCGCGAGATGCCCGCGCGACGGGTGCGCGTAGTGCACGGCGTTCGTCGCGACGGTCGGCAGGCCGAGGTCGGCGGCCATGCCCGCGAGCAGGTCGTTGCGGTCGGTGTCGTCGGGCATGCCGTGGTCGACGAGTTCGACATAGACGCGGTCGGGCCCGTATGCCGAGGACAGGAGCCTGAGCTGCTCGAACGCGGCCTGGGGCCCACCACTGGCGAGCGCCAGCCGGACACCGCCCTTGCGGCAGCCGGTGAGCACGACACAGTCGTCGCGGGTCTCCTCGACGACCTCGAGAAGGTCGTAGACCGGTTTGCCCTTCTCCTCACCGCGCAGGTGCGCGGCGGTGAGCACCCGACACAGGCTGTGGTAGCCGGCCTGTTTGTCGGCGAGCAGCAGCAGATGCTCCCCTTCGGGGTCGGCGACACCGTTCTGCGGGCCGGTGAGGCCGAGGCTCAGCTCGGTGCCGAAGACCGTGCGCATGCCCAGCTCTTTGGCCGCCTCGGCGAACCGGACCACGCCGTACATGCCGTCGTGGTCGGTCAGCGCTATGGCGTCGAGACCGAGGAGCGACGCCGCCTCCACCAGCTCCTCCGGATGGCTCGCGCCGTCGAGGAAGCTGAAGTTGGAATGGCAGTGCAGCTCCGCGTACGGCACCCGCGAATCCCCGTCGGCCTGGTCGGTGACGCCGGGCGGCCCGACCCCCATCGGCGGCACATAGCGGTCGCGGCGGCGGGTCCAGCCCGGGCTGTCACCACCGTCGCCGACCTCCGGCGGCCTGCCGGAGAGGATGCGCTCGAGTTCCGACCACCGAACCGGTGGGTTGTTCCATCCCATTCGGGCGGCCGGTCAGGGAGACAGGGATTCGGGCGAGCGGCGCGGCAGCGGGATCAGGTCGGTCAAGTCGATCCAGTCGGCCCCATCGATGGCGGTGAGCGGGTCTTCGTCGTATGGCATCAGGCGTATATCCCTTCTACGGACCAGCTTTTGTTCTCACGCACCAGGAGGAGCGCCTCCTGGCTGTCCTCTTCGGACTGTTCGGCCAACAGCACCTGCAGGCGGGCGCGCCTGCGGGCGGAGTCCGGATCCCACCAGCGTTCGTCGGCGGGCCATGGCCCTGCCCAACCGGCGACCGCGCGGGGACGTCCGCCGCCGTAGGCCACACGGGCGGGCTCGCCGGTGAGGCGGAACCGGCCGGTCACCCCGATTTCCACGCCTGCCTCGTCGAACACCGACGCGGGCAGTGGGCGGACGGGAATGGCGGCGGGCGAGGGCGCGGGTAATCGGCCGGGCCATGGGCGGTCGGGAGGTGCGGGCGGGACACGCTCGTCGCCCCACGGGACAAGGTGGACCTGATCAGCGGGGCCTCGGCCGCCAGTGAGGACCGGGGTGAGGACGGCCTCGGGGCCGAGGAGTCCTTGGACATGGACCATGGCGCGGGCGGCACGTTCGGCTTGTTCGTCGTGGCCGCCCTGCCAGAGGCCGAGTTGGAGCGTTCGGCCGTCGACTGTCTCCTCCGGCTCGAGACGCAGGACCGTGATGCCCGCCGAGGGGCGGCCCGTGCCGCCGCGCAGCCAGCCGTCGAGCTGCCAGCGGACGCGGTCGGCGATGCCGGAGGCGGTGAGCGGGTCGGCGCAGCGCCACACGCGGTCGCGGGTCTCGCCGTTGGCTGTGCTCGCGTGGATGCCCAGGCGGGTGCAGGCGAGACCGTGCGCGGCCAGGCCCGCGTGGAGGCGCTCGCCGAGCGTGCGGGCGACGAACGCGGCGGCGTCGACCCGGTCGATGGGCGGATCGGGGTTGTGGGTGACGGAGAGGTCGACCGGCGGGCGTCTGCGGGAGGGCGGCCGTTCCTGCAGGCCGCTCGCCAGGCGGTGGGCGAGCTTGGCGTCGGCGCCGAACCGGGTGGAGACATCGCCTGGGTCCAGGGCGGCGAACGCGCCGAGGGTGCGGATACCGAGTCTGCGCAGCAGGTCGACCAGGTCCGGCCTGCCTGATTCGAGTTCGCGGATGGTCAGCGGGGCAAGGAATTCGGGGCTGCCGCCCGGGGGGACGAGCCGGTTTCGGTGGGCGGCCAGGGTGGCGGCGAAGAGGCCGTCGGCGATGCCGATCTGGCATTCGGCGCCGGTCCGGGCGGCGACCTGATCGATGAGGCGTTCGGCGGCGGCCTCCTCGGAGCCGAAGTAGCCGACCGGCCCGCGCGCGGGGACGGCGACGACTCCGGGCCGGATCACCTCGACGCCGACGGCCAACTCCTCGACCGCCATGGCCACCGGCTCGAACATCCGGGCGTCGCGGTCGACGTCGTCGAGGAAGACGACCAGGTCCGGGCAGCGACTCTGCGCCTCCCGGCGGCGCATCGTCCGCTGGACGCCGTCGGCGCGGGCACGGGCGTTGGCGGCGACGACGCGGTTGGCGGCGAAGACGGCGGCGGGGGTGTCGAGCGGCAGACCGGCGACCGTGCTCGCGGCGACGACTGGCCAGTCGGGGCACCAGACGACGAGCAGGCGGGACATGGCTCTCCCCAGGGTTGATCGGAGGTGCTCATCGTGGGGAGACGATTCGCTTGACTCGAACATACGTTCGAACGCTTGGGGTGTCAACCGGTCTTGCTCAGCTGTGGATAAGGGGCGCGCGGCAACGGGGTGCCCTGGAGGGCGAGGCGGGCGCGCACCGGTCGGGCGGCGGACCCTCGACCTTGGGCATAAACCTCGACCTGGCGGGCGCGGAGGTGGCCGTGCCCGTCGCCGAGGCCGGACCAGCGGGCGCGGGTGCAGCGCAGTTCGAGGTCGGCACCCGGCCACGCCCCGAACGCGACGAGCGCCGCGCCACGACTGCGCGCCCGCGCGGAAAGTCTGCGGGCTTGCGCGTCGGTGACCTTGGGGCTGGCGAGGGCGACCACGTCGAAGCCGTCAAGGAGGGCGGCGGCGATGGTGACGATGTCGTTGCCAGGATTGGGCACCAGGGCCAGCCGGTCCACCGCGACGCCGAGTTCGGCGGCGGCGAGGACACCTAGGTCGGGGATGCCGATGACCGCGGCCCAGGAACCGTTCGCGGTGGGTTCGGCGAGCAGGGTGAGCAGTAGGGCGGCGGAATCGCGGACGGCCACGGTGCCGCCGCGGCGGAGACCGCCCCAGGGGAAGAGGTGCGCGAGGTCTTCACGGACGGGGAGGACGCGCTCGCGGGTGGCGTGATCGGACCACGTGAGGCGAACGGAGGAATCGAGGGCGACGGCGCCTTCGGTGCCGGGATCGACGTCTCGGGCGAGGCGGCGGAGGCGGGCCGACGGGGGGCTCGGATCGTGTGGGCGCAAGTGGGCCAAGCGGCCTGCTGGGAGATTTCGCGAATGATCACGGTCAGCGGGGGCATCACGGTCGGCGGGCTCGACGGGACCGGCCGACTCGGCGGGACCGGCGGAGTCGGCGGGACCGGCGGAGTCGGCGGGACCGGCGGGACCGGCGGGACCGGCAGAACCGGCAGAACCGGCAGAACCGGCGGGACCGGCAGAACCGGCAGAACCGGCGGGACCGGCGGAGTCGGCGGAGTCGGCGGGGCCGGCAGGGCCGGCAGGGCCGGCAGGGCCGGCAGAACCGGCGGAGTCGGCGGGGCCGGCAGAACCGGCGGAGTCGGCGGGACCGGCGGGACCGGCAGGACCGGCAGGACCGGCAGGACCGGCAGGACCGGCAGGACCGGCGGAGAAAATGCGCAGACCGGTGGCCGATCGAAGATCGCCGACGCGGTCGTCGGGGTCGCCGAAGTCAAGGGTGCCCACTGTTGGATCGACTAAAGCGGGGTCGAAGGTGACGCCCTCGACGCGGGCGGTTCGCCGCACGGATCGAGGATCCAAGGCGGCCAGGGCGGCGCGGAGGTCGTCGGGGGTGAAGAGACTGGGGCGACCGCCTGGATCAAGGACTGAGGGGTCGAGGTGATCGAGGGCGGGCTGATCCAGAGTGGGGTGATCAAGGACCGGGTGACCGAGGGTCGACCGACTCAGAGCAGGGTGCCCCAGGGGCGAGCGATCGAGGACCTGGCGGTCCAGAGCGGCGCGACTCAGGGCCGGGCGATCCTGGGCAGGGTCGCCGGCTGCTTCCGGGTTCTTCCCCGCGCCGAAAGCAGCCAGCGACCGCACCGCTCACACCTCCCCGCGCCTGCTGCGCGTACCGCTCAGTTACGCGAGTGCCGTGGGGAGACGGCGGCGGGGCGAGTGGCCTCGACTCCGCCCACCCCGTTCGAACAAATGTTCGACACGGCAAACCATACGAGCCTCCCGCAGCCTTGTCAACCGGTCCGCACACATGCGTGTGGCCTGGCCAAAAGGCCAGGCCACACGGTCAGTTGCTTTGAACTACTCAGTGCGCGAAGTGGCGCGTCCCGGTCAGGTACACCGGCACCCCGGCCGCCTCCGCGACCGCGATGACCTCGGGGTCGCGGACCGAGCCACCCGGCTGCACGATCGCGCGGACGCCCGCTTCGAGCAGGACCTCCAGGCCATCGGGGAACGGGAAGAACGCGTCCGACGCGGCCACGGAACCCGCCGCCCGCTCGCCCGCTCGGGCCACCGCGAGGCGGGCCGCGTCGACTCGGTTGACCTGGCCCATGCCCACGCCCACCGTGGCGCCGTCGTTGGCCAGCAGGATGGCGTTGGACTTCACCGCGCGGCAGGCTCGCCAGGCGAAGGCGAGGGTGGCGAGGGTGGCGTCGTCGACCGCCGTGCCCGTCGCCAGGGTCCACTTGGCTGGGTCGTCGCCGTCGGCCTCGATGGTGTCGACAGTCTGCAAAAGCAACCCACCCGACACCGGGCGCAGCTCGGCGCCACGGCGGACAGGCTCCGCGGTCAGGATGCGGACGTTCTTCTTCCGGGTGAGAACCTCGACGGCACCGTCGGCGTAGGCCGGGGCCACCACGACCTCGGTGAACACCTCGGCGATCTGCTCGGCCATGTCCACGCTGACCTCACGGTTGGCCGCGATGACCCCACCGAACGCGCTCGACGGGTCGCAGGCGTGGGCCTTGCGGTGCGCCTCGGCGATGTCGATCTCGGCGACCGCGATGCCGCACGGGTTGGCGTGCTTGATGATCGCCACGCACGGTGCCTCGTGGTCGTACGCCGCCCGCCACGCCGCGTCGGCGTCGACGTAGTTGTTGTACGACATCTCCTTGCCGTGCAGCTGCGTGGCCGTCGCGAGGCCGCTGGAACCGTCGCCCTGGGTGTAGAGCGCGGCCCGCTGGTGCGGGTTCTCGCCGTAGCGCAGCACGTTGGAGCGCTGCCAGGTGGCGCCGACCCAGCCGGGGAAGCCCGAGCCCTCGTCGTCCGGCGACAGGACGCTGCCCATCCAGGACGCGACCGCGACGTCGTAGGACGCCGTGTGCCGGAACGCCTCCAGCGCGAGCTTCTGCCGGTCGGCCAGGGTGAAGCCGCCCGCGTTGACCTCGGCGAGCACCCACTCGTACCGCGACGGGTCGACCACGACGGCCACGCTGCCGTGGTTCTTCGCCGAAGCGCGGACCATGGCCGGGCCGCCGATGTCGATCTGCTCGACGCACTCGTCGGCCGACGCGCCCGAGGCGACCGTCTTGGCGAACGGGTAGAGGTTGACCACCAGCAGGTCGAACGCGGCGATGCCGAGCTCTTCGAGCTGCGCGACGTGCGCCGGGTTGCGGGTGTCGGCGAGCAGGCCCGCGTGCACGCGCGGGTGCAGCGTCTTGACCCGGCCGTCGAGCGACTCGGGGAAGCCGGTGACCTCCTCGACCGGGGTGACCGGCACGCCCGCGTCGGCGAGGGTCTTCGCGGTGCCGCCGGTCGAGACGATCTCCACGCCCGCCGCGTGCAGGCCGGTGGCCAGCTCCAGCAGGCCCGCCTTGTCCGACACGCCGATCAGCGCCCGGCGAACCGGCTTCCGCTGCTGCCCAGTCTCGGGATGCCCAGTCACGGGATGCTCACCTTTCGTCCGTCCACGGTGTATCCGTCGCGCGCCATCCTGGTGACCACGTCGACCAGGAGCCGTCGCTCCACCGTCTTGATCCGTTCATGCAGGGTGGCCGCGTCGTCGCCCGGCGCCACGGGGACGGGCTCCTGGGCGATGATCGGGCCGGTGTCCACGCCGCCGTCGACCAGGTGCACCGTGCTTCCGGTGACCTGGACGCCGTAGGCGAGCGCGTCATCGACCGCGTGCGCGCCGGGGAACGACGGCAGCAGCGCGGGATGGGTGTTGATGACCCGGTGGGCGAAGCGGGTGAGGAACTCGGGCCCGAGGATCTTCATGAACCCGGCGGAGACGACCAGATCCGGCTCGAAGGCGGCGACGGCCTCGGTCAGAGCGACGTCCCAGGCCGCGCGGTCGGCGTGATCGGCGACGCGGACGGTGAAAGTGGGGACGTTCGCGCGGTCGGCGCGGGCCAGTCCCTCGATGCCTTTGCGGTCGGCGCCGACGGCGACGATGCGGGCGGGTATCGCGGCGTCATCGAGCAAGGCCTGCAACAGGGTGCCCGAACCCGACACCAGGACGACGATCCTGGCAGGCACTGCCGGCTGGAACTGGGAACTCAGCGTGGTCTCCTGCGGCGCCGGAACGGGATAGGCCCAGCGTAGGCGGTCCGCAGTCGATCTTGTTCAGCGGCCCACGCCCGGTTCGACCTCGGTCGACTCGTTTGTGTCGGGGGTCTCATCCGGGGTGTCCTCGTCGGTGTCTTCCTCGTCGGCGGACTCCTCTTCGGACTCCTCAGCCTGCTCCTCGACAACCTCTTCGACAGCTTCGTCGGTGGGCTCGTCTTCAGAGGCTTCGGAATCTTCTGAGTCTTCGAGGTCTTCGTCGTCCTCCGGGTCCTCGGGATCAATGAGACCCACCGGCCCCTCGACGACCGGCCGCTCCCCCGCGAACCAGGCCACGAAGCCGCCCGGCACCGCGACCCAGCAGGCCAGGGCGAACGACACCAGCGCCGCGCGCAGGTCGAGCGGGTGGAACGGGCCACCGCCGAGCGCGCCGCCCGCGCTGCCCGCGAGCACCGCGAAGCTCAGCGCCACCACGACCGAGGCGACGGCGACCGAGCGCAGCCGGTCTTTAGGCGACTCCGCGACAGACCGCAGCACCCAGCCGACCAACGCGCCGACGGCGGCGGGCAGCAGGAACAACGCGAGCCACCACGCCGCCGCCTGCTCGGGCAGCGCGCTGAGCAACGGCAGCGCGGGCACCGGGCCGCCGTCGAAGTCGAGCGGGGCGATCGACACCGAGCCCATCGAGAACCCGGGTCCCGCGATGAACGCGGTGCCCGCGATCACGGCGTTGGGCAGGTATCCGGCGGACAGCAGCAGCATGCCGAGCGCACTGCCGGGGCCGTCCGCGGCGAACATCGTGTTCGCCGCGCCATAGGACACCGCCAGCCCGAACGTCAGCACCAGCGAGCCCGCGGCGACCAGCGCGGCCACCGCCAGCAACCCGGCCCGCAGCCCGGCCCAGGCGAAGTCGTCGACGCGTTCGGCGCACCAGTCGAGGGTTCCGGACCTGCGCAGCAAGCCCGCGTACGCGGCGAGCCCGGCGAGCAGCGCCGGGTAGTAGAACCCGGCCAGCGGGTCGACGGCGACCGGACCGCCGCCGAGAACCAGGGCGATGGTGAGTCCGAACGCCGCGTGGGCCGTGACGACAGCGAGGATGACGTGACCGGTCTCGCGCGGCCCGACCGCGTCGACGCGCTCGGCGGCGCCCGCGGCGGTGCGGGACACCAGCACCATCAGCAGCAGCGTCGGCAGCAGGGGCAGCACACCGAGTTCATGGCCCTGCACGATCAGCGGGACCTGGTGGGCGGCGAGCCACCCGGGCAGCGCGGCGATGAGCACGCCGACCGTGGAGAAATGGGATCTGGAGGCGATCGCCGTGACCAGTGCCATCACCGCGGCGACGGCGGCGTACCCAGTGAGCAGCGGTCCCAGTGCGGCGACGGCCAACACGCGGGCGCGCGCCACCGGTGCGATCCGGTCGGTCTCCAGCAGCGCCATGGCCCCACTCTGGCATTCGGGTGATGACACCCCTGGGGTGCCACGCCGCCATCAGCCGATCCGGTGAACACCTTCACACACGAACGGGGCGGCACCGTCGAATGACGGTGCCGCCCCGTGAAGAACGTCGTGCTCAGCCCTGCTGCGGGTAGCCGCCCGGCGGGGTGCCCGGCGCCTGGCCGAACTGTCCCGGCGGCGGCGCGAAGGTCTGCTGCGGCTGCTGCGGCTGCTGGGCCTGCGGCTGCTGCGGCTGGCCGAACGGCGCCTGCTGCTGGTGCTGCTGCTGGAACGGCGCGGACGGCGGGTTGTAGCCACCGGGCTGGCCGTACGGGTTGGCAGGCGCGGGCTGCGGCGGCTTGATGATGCCGTTGTCGAAGAGGAACGCGGCCACGGCGGCACCGGCCTGCAGGATGCCGAAGATCAGCACCATGACGCCACCCGCCTTGAGCGAGCCGTCGATCGAGAAGATCATGAACAGGTACGCCAACACGACCGACAGGATGATCGCGGGTGGCGTGAGGCCGACCTTCTTGTCACCCGGCAGGATCACCGGCAGCGACAGCAGGCCGCCGAGGAGCAGCAGACCCGGAATCCAGCCGCTGAACGCCTCGTAGAAGTTGACGCCCGAGCTCAGCGGGGCGAACCCGAGGAACAGGTTGAGCACACCGAGACCCGCGACCGCGAGGTGCAGGATCTGTGCCAGCTCGAGCTTCGGCCCGGCCGGCGTGGGCGCGTAGCCCATCGTGGGCTGCTGCGGACCTTGACCCGGGTAACCACCCGGTGCCCCGCCTGGATAGGTCATCGCGTGCTCTCCTCAGCTAGCTCGACGCACAGAAACAATCTTTCAGCCAGCGAGACGCTAGCCCATTGCGGTGATCCGACGGACACCGGCAGGTTGTGGTTCCCCATCCTGGAAACAACTTGAAAACAACAAAGGCCGGACGCGCGAACGCGTCCGGCCTTCGCCGTGTCTGAATCAGACCTTCGCCTGGAACAGCTCGCGAGCCAGGGCGGCGGTCTCGGACGGCGTCTTGCCGACCTTGACCCCGGCGGCCTCGAGGGCCTCCTTCTTCGCCTGCGCGGTACCGGCAGAGCCGGACACGATCGCGCCCGCGTGACCCATGGTCTTGCCCTCGGGCGCGGTGAAGCCCGCCACGTAGCCGACGACCGGCTTGGTGACGTTGTCCTTGATGTAGGCCGCAGCCCGCTCTTCGGCGTCGCCACCGATCTCGCCGATCATGACGATCAGCTCGGTCTCCGGGTCCTGCTCGAACGCCTCGAGGGCGTCGATGTGGGTGGTGCCGATGATCGGGTCGCCACCGATGCCGACCGCGGACGAGAAGCCGATGTCGCGCAGCTCGTACATCATCTGGTAGGTCAGGGTGCCGGACTTCGACACCAGACCGATCTTGCCCGGGCCGGTGATGTCGGCCGGGATGATGCCCGCGTTCGACTTTCCGGGGCTGATGAGGCCGGGGCAGTTCGGACCGATGATGCGGGTCTTGTTGCCCTTCGCCACCGCGTGCGCCCAGAAGTAGGCGCTGTCGTGCACCGGGATGCCCTCGGTGATGACGACGGCGAGGTCGATGCCCGCGTCGATCGCCTCGATGACGGCGTCCTTGGCGAACTTCGGCGGAACGAAGATCACCGACACGTCGGCGCCGGTGGCCTCCATCGCCTCGGCGACGGTGGCGAAGACCGGCAGGGACACGCCCTCGATCTCGACCTTGGTGCCCGCCTTCTTCGGGTTGACACCGCCGACGATGTTCGTGCCGGACTTGAGCATGCGGCCCGTGTGCTTGGTGCCCTCGGAGCCGGTCATGCCCTGGACGATGACCTTGCTCTGGTCAGTCAGGAAGATAGCCATTGTCAGACCCCCGCAGCCGCGAGTTCGGCGGCCTTGTCGGCAGCGTTGTCCATAGTGTCCACCACGGTCACGAGCGGGTGGTTGGCCTCGGCCAGGATGCGGCGGCCCTCTTCGACGTTGTTGCCGTCGAGGCGCACGACCAGCGGCTTGGTGGCCTCGTCACCAAGGATCTCCAGCGCCGCGACGATGCCGTTGGCGACCGCGTCACAGGCGGTGATGCCGCCGAAGACGTTGACGAACACCGACTTCACGGCCGGGTCGTTCAGGATGATGTGCAGACCGTTGGCCATCACCTCGGCCGACGCGCCACCACCGATGTCGAGGAAGTTCGCGGGCTTGACGCCCTTGTGCTTCTCGCCCGCGTAGGCCACCACGTCCAGAGTGGACATGACCAGGCCCGCGCCGTTGCCGATGATGCCGACCTCGCCGTCGAGCTTGACGTAGTTGAGGTCCTTGGCCTTGGCCGCTGCCTCCAGCGGGTCCTCGGCCTCCTGGTCCACCAGGTCGGCGTGCGCCGGGTGGCGGAAGCCCGCGTTCTCGTCGAGGGTGACCTTGCCGTCGAGGGCGATGATCTTGTCCTGCGGGTCGCGGACCAGCGGGTTGACCTCGACCAGCGTGGCGTCCTCGCCGACGAAGGCTTCCCACAGCTTGACGATGACGTCGGCGGCCTGGTCGGCCACCACGGCGGGGATCTTGGCCGCGGCGACGATTTCCTGCGCCTTGGCCAGGTCGACGCCCTCGATGGCGTTGACCGGGATCTTGGCGAGGGCCTCGGGGCGCTCGACGGCGAGCTGCTCGATGTCCATGCCGCCCTCAGCCGACGCCATGGCGAGGAAGGTGCGGTTGGCGCGGTCGAGCAGGAACGAGAAGTAGTACTCCTCGGCGATATCGGACGCGACCGTCACCAGCACCTTGCGGGTGATGTGGCCCTTGATGTCCAGACCGAGGATGCCCTCGGCCTTGACCTGGGCGTCGTCGGCGTTGTCGGCGAGCTTGACGCCGCCCGCCTTGCCCCGGCCGCCGGTCTTGACCTGGGCCTTGATGACCACGGTCGAACCGAGCTCTTCCGCGATGGCGCGGGCCTTCTCGGGGGTGTCAGCCACGTCGCCCGGCAGCACCGGGACCCCGTGGGCGGCGAAAAGATCCTTCGCCTGGTACTCGTACAGGTCCACTCGACAGTCTCCTGACTACGGTGTCTTCGACGCGATGCTGTCAGACGTGAAGACCCTAGCGACCTGCGGATTGACCCGAAACTTCACACCCGGTGAAGTCTGTCACCAGAGGGTCACTATGACGGTGAGGTCTGTCACCACTTTCGCCTTCGCGGCCCAGGTGAGCACGTCGATGTAGTCGTAAACCTCGATGTCGGCGGCGTTTTGCTCCTTGAGCCGCGCGGTGACCATGCCCACGTGCTCGTCGACCGCGATCGCGTCGGCGTCCTCCTGGATCGCGATGGTCACCACCTGATCGGGGCTCCCGTGTCCGGCGAAGACGACCTCGATCCCGCTGTCGCGCAGCAGCCTCGCGACGGCGTGCATGTCGGCTTGGCCGAACTCGGCCAGGACCACGCGGGCGGTCATCGGCGCTTCTTCACGTCGGGTCGCGCGGTGGCGGCGATGAGGGCGGCGACGAGCAGCGCGGCCACGCAGGCCAGTGACAGCCAGGTGCCGGGGCCCGCGGTCGCCCCTTCGGCGCGGTCGGACGTCAGCGCGAACTCCAGCGCGTGGACCGCCACCAGCGCCGCGGCACCGGCCAGGAGCGCGCCGCCGCGGGGTGGGCGGGAGAAGGCGGCGACTGCAATGACCGCGAGGACCACGACGACGCCCAGGAGCAAACCCCAGGACGCGGGGCGAAAGTGCGACCAGACGCCGGGGGCGACGAAGCCGGGGGCCTTGAGGACAGGCAGGCCGAAGGCGCCGATGGCGAAGAGGGCGGCCGCGGCGAGCGGGGCGGCGAGGGTGAGGTTGGCCTGGCGCTGGGTGAGGTCGACGTCGTCGCGTTCGACCACCCCGGCCAGCGCGGCGACGCAACCCGCGGCGACGGCGAGCACGGCGGCGATCCCGCCGAACCAGGCGCCGGGGCCCGCGCTGACGGCCTCGCTGGCGCTGATGGCGGTGAAGACGGCGTCACTCGAGCTGGCCGCGACCAGCGGGATCGCGATGACGGCGACGGCGAACGCGGGACGGGTCGCGGCGGCGGCGCGGTCGAAGAGGAGGGGAACGGCCAGGGCGAGCACCACGATCGCGGCGGGGACGAACAGCCTGCTGGAGTAGGCGACGGGTCGGTCGAGGCCGCCGGTGACCACGAGCTGCACGGAGGTCGCGGCGACCAGTGCGGCGGCGGCGGAGGCCAGGCCGAGGATTCCGGCGCTCAGGTGCAGGCGGCCCGTGTCGAGTTCGGTCGCGCGGTCGTCGGTGGGGTTCTCCTGGCGGTTGAGCAGCCAGACGGCGACGGTCAGGGCGATCAGCGCGGACAGGGCGATGACCGGGCCGGGGGCGGGGTGCAGGCGGTCGACCGCGGTCGCGGCCGCGAGCTGCGGGACGGTGACGCCCGCGACGGCGACCGTCACCCCGAGAACCACGCCCCGGGCGACGGGCGGGCGGGCGGACCCGGAGCCGAAGACCGCGCCTGCCGCGGCCGCACCGGCGAGGAGCAGGACACCGAAGCGGGCCAGCGGCGGGGCGTCGATCACGCTGCTGGCCAGGACGAAGGCGTTGTCCGAGCGGAACGGCGCGAGGAGCAGGCCGACGGCGGCGAGCAGGGCGGCGATGAGGGCCAGGACCAGGGAAGTGCCCTGGGCCTTGGTCGAGCGGTCTGCGGAGTGGTCGTCGAACTCGGCGGCGTAGGGCGTACCGGGGATGGCGCCCGCCCGGCCGACCGCCAGGAGCCCAGCCAGCGCGACCGCGCCGTGTCCGGCGAGGAGCAGCCACAGGCCGGGCGCGGGGTCGAGGGGCGCGAGGACCGTCGGCACCAGGATCTCGGGGCGCGAGGTCAGCAGGGGGTCGACGGCGAACTGCGCGTCCACCAAGGCGCGGCCCGGGGCCAGCAAAGCTGAGCCGACCAGGACGGCGGCGCCGGTGGCGGGGGCTTTGGCGGCCACGAAGCCGATCGCGAGCAGCGGCGGGACGACGGCGAGGACCGCGAGGAGGGGCAGTGCGCCGAAACCGGGGTCCGGCCCGTCTTTCACCAGCCCGCTCGCGAGCCCGGCGACCAGGAGAGCAGCGCCGACAACCCCGAGGAACAGTGCGACCCGGAGCCTGCCCGGCACGTCGGCCCAGCCGATGCGAACAACGGGAAGTGCGCCGTCGGCCTGGTCCGCGTGGCGGAGGAGCGACGTTCGAATCCGCGAGGTCATCGCGGGCAACGCTAGCAAGGACGGCGGGGTCGGACCTTGTCCGCGTTGTGGGATCCACCAGATGGGCGGGGCGCGGTGGGATCGGTTGGCGGACGGGAAAGGGGTTTGGGGCCGGGCGGGCGGTGGCACATCTGTGTTGCCGGGCTGGCGTTCGGGGTCGGCGGGCCGTGGGATTCGGGGATGGGACCGGGTCGGTCCGAGGTGCGCGACGGCGGGCGCGCGACGGCCGGGCTTGGGGGCCCGGTTGAGGCTGAGTCGGGTGGGCGCTGCCGTTGACGGTCGGACCAGCAGCTGACCGAGGACGAGCCGGCGGGTCGAAAGCCCGGCGAAACGGGGATTGCCGGGTGAGTGGCGCGGACTGGACGGCCGGGCGAGGCCGCCGCCGGAATCAGCGAGACCGCTGACGGTCGAACCAGCAGCTGACCCAAGACAAGCCGGCGGGCCCAAGCCTGCCGACACGGGTTCGCCGGTGAATGGCGCGGACTGACGACCGGGCGAGGTCGCCGAAATGGGCGAGACCAGCGCGACCTATCGGACCAGGGCGAGCTGGGCGCGGACGACCCCGGCAGGCCGCGCCCCGCTGACGGTCAGACCGACAGCCGACGAGGGCGAGTCAGCGGGACAAAGCTCCAGCGAACCCAGGTTGGCCTTGCGCCGCCCGACGGGCTTGACGTGCAGGCTCGATGCAGGAGTGGGCGAGACCTGTGGCGCCGGCGCGGAGTTGGGCGCCCGGTCGGGCTGGAGCGAGTCGGGCGGAACTCCAAATCCCTGCGGGGTGGGGCTGGTGGGGTTTGCGCGGTTCGTGTCGGTTTGTCGCGGATTTGTGTGAGCGATCAACTCAGGCTGGACCACCTAAATGGCCTATTGAAACGAGACCCAGGTCACACTAGTGGGTGTGAAGTGGGGTTAACTTTGGGTAGTAACCGCTGTACAGGAACTTTCGCCCCTCGCCACGGTTGGCGGACTCCACGCGTGGATGTTGCCCATCCCGGTATCTCCCCGTTACTGTCCCGGAGTCCGTTGTCACAGTCCGATCACGAATGGACTGGGGCTGGCAACCTGCTCCACCGCCACCCCATCCGGGTCCCCCGCCCGGCGTCCTCACCGAGAGCTCGTCCCCCGCGAGCCGGTGTCCGGATCTGACTCCCCGAAGGCGGAAGGCTAGCTTTGTCTCGACATCGCTCCACCGGCGGTGAACGCGAGTTCACCGTGCTCGACGAAGCGCTCGATCGCGCCCCTCGAGATCGCGGTGCGCACCGAATCGCTCCACCCTCGTCAGTGCTGCGCGGGCGGGTGGTCGTGGCCGCTGTGGCCGTCGGCGCCTTCGCCGCGGCCGCGGCGGGGCAGACCCTCCAATCCGCCGCCGGCTCGTCGAGCGACGACATCGTTCCGCTGGCAGGCACCCGCGACGCCTCCTCCCACATGGGCGGCATGGGTGGTGACGGGCCGATCGCGCCCGAGCTGCTCACGCTCGCCAAGACCTCCGACGGCACGCTCGAGGCCCAGAAGATGGCCTCCTCCGAGCGCGTCACGCAGGCCCGCAACGCCCGTGCCGCCGAGGTGCAGAAGCAGAAGGAAGAAGCGGCCCGACCGAAGGCATTCAAGCCCACCGTCGGCCGCCTGACCTCCGGCTTCGGCGCCCGCTGGGGCACCACCCACTACGGCATCGACATCGCCAACCGCATCGGCACGCCGATCGTCTCGGTCGCCGACGGCACCGTGATCGAGGCGGGCAGCGCCAGCGGCTTCGGCCTCTGGGTCCGCGTCCAGCACGCGGACGGCACCGTCACGGTCTACGGCCACGTCAACGACTACGTGGTGCGCGAGGGCCAGCGGGTCAAGGCCGGTCAGCTGATCGCCCACATGGGCAACCGTGGCCAGTCCACCGGTCCGCACCTGCACTTCGAGGTCTGGGACGCCAGCGGTCGCAAGATGAACCCGCTGCCCTGGCTGACCGCGCGCGGCATCAGCCTCTGAGTCTCGGAGACCTCCCCAAGGTCTTCGAGAAGCGTCACCGCTTGAGCATCACCCCGCCCTCCGGGTCGGCCCGCACGAAATAGGCGCTCGCGACGCGCCACACCGTGCACAGGGAGCCACTGCGCCCAGGCGCCGGAAGGTGGGCCCGCCCGCACCCCGCACAGCGGGTGCGGGCCCCCGAGGGCCGATGGAGCCCCAGCACACTCCGCCACGCCGCCGTGAGCCTGCGCAGCTCGGTGCTGACAACCGCCTGCTGCCCGGCCGCGAGGCGGTCGACCGCGTCGAGGTAGCGGCCCACCGCCTCGGCGAGGAGCCGGTGCAGCAGCTCGTCCATTCCCTGTTCCCCCCTGCTTGCGTCATGGGGATAGTGAACCGCAGGGGACCGACAATTTTCGAACATCAGTTCGAACGTGACACCATCGAGTGACCGAGTGGGCCGCTGAGGCTTAGAGCTTCACCAAGGGGACGCTGCCGATCAGCATCAGGCGGATCGTTCCGGCGGTGCCGAAGTCGATCGTGGCCGTCGCGCGCGGGCCGGTGCCGTCGGTGGCGACGACAGTGCCCAGGCCGTACTTGTCGTGGTTGACCCGGTCGCCCACGTCCAGCGTCAGCGCCGCGGTGTCCTGCCAGCCCTTGGACGGCGCCGGACGCAGCCCGGCGCGGCCCGCTCCGGTGGCCCGAGAGCCCCACGTGGTGGCCCGGCTCGGACTTGAGCGGTCCGGACCCATCCGCCGCCAGTCGATCAAGTCCGCGGGGATCTCGTCGAAGAACCGCGAAGCCGGGTTGGTCATCGGCTGACCCCAGGCCGACCGGACGATCGCGCGGGACAGGTAGAGGCGCTCGCGGGCGCGCGTGATGCCCACGTACGCGAGGCGGCGCTCCTCGGCGAGTTCCGTGGGATCGCTCAACGCGCGCATGTGCGGGAAGATGCCGTCCTCCCAGCCCGTGGAGAACACCACCGGGTATTCCAGGCCCTTGGCCGTGTGCAGGGTCATCAGCGTGACCATGCCGCCGGACTCGTCGTCCGGGTCCGGCACCTGGTCGGCGTCGGCCACCAGGGACACGCGCTCCAGGAAGGCGGCCAGCGAGCCCGCCTCCGGGCCGACCGTGGCGGAGTCGACCGCGTCCGGTGGCGGCTCGTCGGCTGGGGCCTCGGTGAACTCGCGGGCGACCGTCACCAACTCGGTGAGGTTCTCCAGCCGCGAGGCGTCCTGCGGGTCGTCGCTGGCTTCGAGTTCGGCGCGGTACCCGGTCTGGTCGAGGACGGCGTCGAGGATCTCGGCGACGTCCTGGCCGTCGTCGACGAAGCGGCGCAGGCCGTCGATCAGCTCGACGAAGCCCGCGATCGCGCGCTGGGAGCGCGGGTTCAGCAGCGCCACCTTGCCCACGGCGGCGTCGTTCAGCGCGGCGGCGAAGGAGATCCGCTCGCGGTCGGCATGGGTGGAGACGCACGCTTCCGCGCGGTCGCCGATGCCGCGGCGAGGAACGTTGAGGATGCGGCGGAGGCTGACCGTGTCCTCCGGGTTCGCGAGAACCCTCAAGTACGCCAAGGCATCCCGGACTTCGCGCCGCTCGTAGAAGCGGACGCCGCCGACGACCTTGTACGGCAGTCCCATCCGGATGAAGATCTCCTCGAACACCCGGGACTGGTTGTTCGTCCGGTAGAACACGGCCACATCGCAGTTGTTCGCGATGCCCGCGTCGACCAGCTGGTCGATCTCGCGCGCGACGAACGACGCCTCGTCGTGCTCGTTGTCGCCGACGTAGGCGACGATCTTCTCGCCGTCGCCGAGCGCGGTCCACAGGCGCTTGTCGCGCCGGTCCGGGTTGCGCGAGATGACCGCGTTGGCGGCGTTGAGGATGGTCTGCGTGGAGCGGTAGTTCTGCTCCAGCATGACCGTCGTCGCGTTCGGGTAGTCGCGCTCGAACTCGACGATGTTGCGGATGGTGGCGCCGCGGAAGGCGTAGATCGACTGGTCGGCGTCGCCGACGACGCAGAGTTCGGCGGGCGGCAGGCCGTCGGTGCCGCGGCCGACCAGCTCGCGCACCAGCGTGTACTGGGCGTGGTTGGTGTCCTGGTACTCGTCGACAAGGACGTGACGGAAACGCCGGTGGTAGTACTCGGCGACGTCCGGGAAACCCTGCAGCAGCTCGACCGTGCGCATGATCAGGTCGTCGAAGTCCATCGCGTTGGCCTGGCGCAGCCTGCTCTGGTACTCCACATAGACCTCGGCGACGCGGCGCTCCAGGTCGTTGGCCGCGGCGGACGACGCCTGCTCGGGGCCGATCAGCTCGTTCTTGAGGTTCGAGATGTGGATCGACAGCGTGCGCGCCGGGTAGCGCTTCGGGTCGAGGTCGAGGTCGCGCGCGACCAGCGTGATGAGGCGACGCGAGTCGTCGGCGTCGTAGATGGAGAAGCTCGACGTCATCCCCAGCGTCTTGGCCTCGCGGCGCAGCACCCGCACGCACATCGAGTGGAACGTCGACACCCACATCGCGTTGGCCCGCCTGCCGACGAGGTCGGCGACGCGCTCCTTCATCTCGGCCGCGGCCTTGTTCGTGAAGGTGATCGCCATGACCTGGCCGGGATGGACGTTGCGTTCCCCGAGCAGATACGCGATACGCCGGGTCAGCACCCTGGTCTTGCCCGAGCCCGCGCCCGCGACCACGAGCAGCGGGCTGCCGATGTGCTCGACGGCGCGCCGCTGCTGGTCGTTGAGGTCGTCGAGGAGCGCTGCGGAGCCGGACTGGCGGCGGGGCGCGGCGGGCTCGGTGGTGGGGAGGTCGAAGAGTGCTTCCATCGTGCGAGCAACGGTACCGGGGGCCACCGACTAAGACGAAAAGTGCCGATCCCACAGGCCGGACACCAGGTCGACCTCACGGCCACGGTGTGTCACACTCGATCCGTGCAGCGCCACTACGAGTTTTTTTACGGGAACCGGACTCCGGCTCCCGTTGTGGCATAGCACCGAAAACCACCACGAAGCCCCGGAGTCCTCGGACCCCGGGGCTTTGTGCGCTCGGGAGCTGAGAATCTCCGCCAACCGCTGAGGATCACGATGTCCGAGAACACGGTCAAACCCAGCATCGAGCTTCCCGCCCCCGAGGAAGTCGCCGAGCTGCGCAAGGAAATCGACGAGTTGGACCGAGAGATCCTGCGCCTGGTGAAACGCCGGGCCGAGGTCTCGCAGACGATCGGCGCCGCGCGCATGGCCGCGGGCGGACCGCGCATCGTGGTCAACCGTGAGATGGACGTCGTCGCGCGCTACCGCGAACTCGGTCCCGCGGGCCGCACGCTGGCGATGGCGCTGCTCGACCTCGGCCGCGGCCGACTCGGCAGGTAGTCAGATCAGGGGGTGACTCAGGGCGATCCCTGAGTCGATTCGACGCGCGCTCGGGCAGACTGGGCGCATGCTCGATCTCATCGCTGTCATCGTGGCCATCGTCGCCTTCTTCGCGGCACTCGGTTTCGTGGGTTACCTGGCGCTGCTCAACTCCGCGGCGCGCAAGCGCGGAGTGAGCGGCGCGCCGGTGGCGCAGTACGTGCGGGGCCGGTGGCCGATCGCGGGTGTCACCACCGCGGGCGCGCTGCTCGGCTGGCTGCTCACCAGCGGCGGCGGTTTCGCCGACGTTCTGGCCATCCTGGTCGCGGGCGGGTCCGGCGCCGTCGCGGGCAGTTCGCTGTCGACGACGATGGCCAAATACCGCAGCGGCGAGTGACTCGAACGGGTCGATTCGTACGCACGGCAGAGAAATAAGCCCGCGTTCACCCGAACGTGTGAGGTCGCGACGAGTGGCGCGCCCTGGCTCACGAACGCTGCGCAACGGCTTACTCTTTGCTGAGTGAGTACGGCTACACCATCCACCCAAGTGCGCAGGGCACTGGTCGTGACCGCGCACCCGGACGATGTCGACTTCGGCGCCGCGGGCACGGTGGCGACGTGGACGGCCGCGGGCATCGAGGTCCACTACTGCGTCTGCACGTCCGGTGAGGCCAGCGGCGACGACATCGCCGAGACCCGGAGGGCCGAGCAGCGGGCCGCCGCCGACTTGCTCGGCGTCCGCTCGGTGACCTTCCTCGACCACCCCGACGGCGCGGTGGTCGCCTCGATCCAGCTGCGCCGCGACATCTCCCGGGTGATCCGCCAGGTCCGCCCCGAGCGGGTGCTGACCTGGTCCCCCGAGATCAACTGGGACATGGTCGTCACCGCCCACCCGGACCACCGGGCCGTCGGGATGGCCGCCTTCGCCGCGATCTACCCGGACGCGCGCAACGGGCACGCGCATCCCGAGCTCTTGCAAGCGGAGGGGCTGGCGCCGTGGACGGTCCGCGAACTCTGGCTGGCCGACGGGCCATCCGCGCTGCGCAACCACGCGGTCGACATCACCGACTGCTTCGACAAGCGGATGGCGGCGCTGCGCGCGCACGTGTCCCAAGTGGGTGAAAACCCGAACCTCGACGAGCGGATGCGGCCCTTCTTCGCCGCTGTGGCCAGCAAATATGGCCTTCCCGACGGACACTTGGCCGAGGAGTTCCAGGTCGTCGACACCAGCTGACCGGTAATCGGTCGGCGACACCGCGTCACGACCGGCTAGGACAGGAGTCTCCACCACATGGCGAGCGGGCGGGACACCGCGCAGGACGGACCAGGCCGAGGGCGACACCGGCGAGGCACTAGCGCGACGTCTCGGCCGCCGCGGACACCTATCCACCCGGCCGGTCCCGAGGAGGAGACCGACGTCCTGCCGGTGATCGCCGGGCTGTTCCCGGACGCGCCCGCGACCGGCCTGGCCAAGTTCGACCTGGGGAGCATCCCGGCCTCGGTCACACCGCCACGCACCTGGCGGCACGCGGCGTGGTTCGCCGTCGCCGCCACGCTCCTGGTGATGGTCGGCTTGACCTACGCCGCGGTCACGCTGGTCACCAACCCCCGTAAGCCCGAGGTGGTGGACGCGCTGCCGGGTCTGCCCAGCTACCCGGGGCTTCCCCTGGAGCTGCCGGGCGACGCCCTGGTGTCGGAACGCCCGTCCGCGCCCGCTCCGAGCAGCGCGGCGCCCACGACCGCGTCGGCCAAGCCGTCGGACCGCCAGCAGCTCACCGCGCCGCCTCCCGGCCGACCCACGCAGGCGCCACCGGCCGCGACTCCGACCGCGGCGCCCCCGACGACGACGGCCGCCGCCTCTCCGACCCGCACGACGGTGCAGACACCGGTGCTGGTGGGTCCGGTGGCCGACCCGGAGAAGATCGGCGACCGGACCGAGACCTATTTCGCCCAGGTCACGCAGGACCCGGACGCGGCGTACTCGATGACCACCGGCCAGGCCCGCTACGACGGCCAGGAGGAACTGGAGCGGCGCTACGCCGATGTCACCCGGATCGAGGTGCAGCGGATGACCATCGACGCCAACCGGTCGAAGACGTTCTCGACGCTGCGGCTCATCCGCAAGGACGGCAGCGTCGTCACCGAAGAACGTGAGCTTGTTTTCACCTATAGCAGTGACCCGAAGATCACCAGCGACACTCGCACGGGGTGACTGGTTACTCCTATTGAGTGAATCTTGGCGCCGCCTATCGCCTCGATCGGGTGATCAGCCGAGAAAGAGTGGTGTAGGGCAGCAGCGGCACGGTACGAGTTGCCCCGAACAGCGAAACTCAGGCGGAGGAAGCGTCAGTGGATCGTCCGACGACCGGCAAGCGGCACGTCCGCTCCGGTTCCGTTCACGTCACCGAGCTGATCGGCAAGCGGATCGAGCTGCCCGCCGACATCGATGACCTCGTGCCGCACGAGCCGACCTCGCACCGGCCGCCGCAGTCGCGCGCCGCGACGATGGCGAAGATCGCCGTGCTGAGCGTGGCCACGGCGACGCTGTGCGGGGCCGTGGCCGCCGCCACCGTGATCACCCGTGACCGTGAGGCGGCCGACGCGAGCGCCCGGCCCAGCAACCAGATCACCGGCGAGCGCGCCCTCCTGCCCGACGAGCTCAACCGCGCGGTCGCCGGGGCGCGGCTGCCCGACCCGAAGACCGGCAGCGCGTCCGCGACCCTGAACAAGGGGCAGGACGTGGGACCCGCGATTCCGCCCGCGCGCACCGGCGGGACCCACAGCGGCGCCCAGGGCGCGGACCGCGCCGCGTCGGGCGACACCCCGCAGCGGGTGCCGATCCCGGAGCAGGTGCGGCCCAAGACGACCAACCGCGAACTGGTCATCGAGTACTACCGGCTCATCGAAAGCGACCCGAGTCGGGCCTACGCCCTGCTCTCGAGCGACGTCTTCACCACGACGCTCGGCCAGTTCCTCGGTTCGTGGTCCAGGGTGAGCAAGGTGGAGGTGCTCGAGGTCGTCGAGCAGGCCGACGGCGTCGTCGCGGTCGTCCGGATGCACCTGATCGGCGGCTCCCAGCTGCGGATCAAGCAGCTGCTGACGGTGGGCGACACCGTCCCGCAGCGGATCATCGGAGCCGAGCTGCTGTCGGCTCAACTCAACTAGTTCGCCACGAACGGCCCAATTCGACGCCCTCCTGTGACAATATGTAGCCGCTGCATCGGGGCTCCGGGGGAACAGGGCTGCGTTTGTGCGCGCAGCGTTAACGCCTAGCCTTGAACGGTCGGGCACTTGGATCCCACCGCGTCGTCCGCGCTGGTTCCCTGGTCAGGCCGATGGCGCGCACCCTGCGCGTGCGACGTGAACCCCACGAGGCGCTTCGTGGGCGAGGGAGGTTCCGGTCGGGATGAGCGACGAGGGCCGGCTGGTCGCCGGGCGCTACCGGCTGGTCGAACGCATCGGCAGCGGCGCCATGGGCGTGGTCTGGCGGGCCGTCGACGAGCGGCTGAGCCGCTCGGTCGCGGTCAAGAAGCTGCTGCTGCCGCCCGGCCTGCCGCCCGAGGAAGCCGATGAGGCCGTCGCGCGCTGTCTGCGCGAGGGACGCATCGCCGCGCGCCTGCACCACCCGAACGCCATCGCGGTGTTCGACGTGGTCGACGAGGACGGCGTGCCCTGCCTGATCATGGAGTACCTGCCGTCGGTCAGCCTGGCCATCGCGCTGTCCGACGACGGGCCGATGAACCCGGTCGAGGTCGCCCGGATCGGCAGCCAGGTCGCGGCCGCGCTCGCCGCCGCGCACGCCGCCGGCATCGTGCACCGCGACATCAAGCCCGGAAACATCCTGCTCGGCGACGACGGCTCGGTGAAGATCACCGACTTCGGCATCTCCCGGGCCACCGACGACGTCACGGTCACCAAGACCGGCCTGATCGCGGGCACGCCCGCGTACCTGGCCCCCGAGGTGGCGATCGGCCGCGAGCCCTCGGCCGCCTCCGACGTGTTCTCCCTCGGCTCGACGCTCTACGCCGCCGCCGAGGGCGAGCCCCCGTTCGGGCTCTCCGAGAACACGCTGGGGCTGTTGCACGCCGTCGCGTCCGGCAAGGTGAAGGAGCCGAAGCAGTCCGGCGCGCTTACCGGCGTGCTGATGGCGCTGCTGGCCTCCGAGGTCGAGGACCGGCCCAGCGCCGGTCGCGCGCGGGACCTGCTGGCGACGGTGGCGCGGGGCGAGGAGCCCAACCTGCCGAAGCTCGCCGCGGCTGAGCCCGACGTGGCCACACGGCTGGTGGTCGCCACCGGCCCCACCGGTGAGCGCGAGCAGCCCGAGCCGACCGGCAAGTCGGCCAAGCCGCTGGTGTTCGCCAGCGCCGCGGTCACGGTCGCGCTGGCCCTGGGCGCGTGGATGGTGCTCAACAACCGCGGCGCCGCCGACCAGATCAACGACGGCCCGACCCGGCTCAACAACGTGCCGTCGTCGACGGTCACGGTGACGTCGTTCGTGGAACCGGAGCTGACCTCGGTGAAGCCGCCGGTGAAGGTGAACCCGACGCCGACGTCCACATCCGCCAAGGACTCCAGCTCGGTGACACCCACCACAACGACCACGACTGCGCCGAGCAACCCCACATCGACCTCGGATACGGTCACTCCGTCCTCGAACCCGACGACGACGACAACGACGACTTCCTCGGAACCCGTCGCGGTCACGACGACCCGCTGATTCAGGAGCCCCGATGACCGACGAGCAGGTCATGGTCGCCGGGCGCTACCGGCTTGGTTCCCGCATCGGCAGCGGCGCCATGGGAGTGGTCTGGCAGGCGCACGACGACCGGCTGCACCGCACCGTCGCCGTGAAGCAACTGCTCTCCCAGCCCGGTCTGTCGGCCGAGCAGGCCGAAGAGGCGCGGCAGCGGGCGATGCGGGAGGGCCGGATCGCGGCCCGGCTCGCCCATCCGAACGCGATCACCGTCTACGACGTCGCCGAACACGACGGCGAGCCGTGGCTGATCATGGAGTACCTGCCGTCGAAGAGCCTGGCGACGGTGCTCAACGAGCGCGAGTACCTCGCCCCGGTCGAGGCCGCCCGGATCGGATCGCAGATCGCCGCGGCCCTGGTGGCCGCGCACGCGGCCGGGATCGTGCACCGCGACGTCAAGCCCGCCAACGTCCTGCTCGGCGAGGACGGCACGGTCAAGATCACCGACTTCGGCATCTCCCGGGCGACCGGCGACATCACCGTCACCGCGACCGGGATGCTCGCGGGCACCCCCGCCTACTTGGCACCGGAGGTGGCCAAGGGCGAGAACCCGACGTCGGCCGCCGACGTGTTCTCCCTGGGTTCGACGCTGTACACCGCGGTCGAGGGGCATTCGCCGTTCGGGCTGAGTGAGAACACCCTGGCGCTGCTGTACGCCGTCGCGGCGGGCAAGGTGCAGCCGCCACGGCAGGCCGGTGTGCTCACCGCGCTGCTGATGCAGCTGCTGCGCGCCGACCCGAACGAGCGGCCGACGATGACGGCGGCGCGGGACGCGCTGGCGGCGGTCGCCGCGGGCAAGCCGCTGCCGTCGATCGCCTTGGCGAACCAGCGGACCGACCCGTACCCCAAGCCGCAACAGCAACAGCAACAGCCCCCGCAGCAGCAGCGCCCAATGGGCCCGCCACCCACGCCCGCGGGCGGCTTCCCGCCCGGCACCCGGCTCGACGTCAACCCGTTCGCCGAGCCGCACCCGTCGGGGCCGATGAACCGGGCCGAGCCGCAGCGGATGTCGGCCATGTCGTCGGGTCCGCGCACTCCTCCAGGTGGTTCCGGGCCCCGCACGCCTCCGGGCGGAGGGCCGCGCCCGCAAGGTCCGCGCACGCCCCCTGGTGGGTCCCGGCCCGCCGCACGGCGGCCGGAGCCCACGCGCAAGCACGACGCCCGCTCGATCATCCTGACCGTGCTGGCGATCATCGGCGCCGCGCTGATCGGGATCCTGGTGGCCAGCCTGCTGACCAACAACAATCCGCCGAAGGCTGCCCCCACCACGAAGCCCGTCCCGGTGACGACGAGCAAGGTCACCACCACGAAGCCGACCACCACGACGACTGAGCCGACCACCACCACGACGACCACGACGCCGGACAAACCGACCGCGGCGCAGTACGAGGAGGCCCTGCGGGCCTACTACGCGCTGCTGCCCGACAACCCGGAGGCGGCGTGGGCGCTGCTCACCGAGCGCGCGCGAGCCAAGTCCAGTGGGTACGAGAGCTTCAAGAAGTTCTACGAAGCGATGGACAAGGTGGAGCTGTTATCGGCGAAAGCCGAGGACAACAAAATCGAGGGCGACGTCCGGTTCAGCAAGGACGGCAAGGGTGCGACCGAGCGGTACACGTGGGTCATGACCGAGGTCAACGGCACCATCATGATCGACAACTTCGCCCGCCGCGGTCGCTCCGACGGCTGATCAGCGCGACTCGGCGGCTTCCCGCAGCGCCTCGATCAGATCGCGCAGGGCGGGCTGGCTCATCGACGACTCGCGCACGGCGGCGTGGATCGCCCGGATCGGCTCGGGTCGGCGCAGCTTGCGCACCACCACCCCGGGGTGCCTGCTGCCCAGTCCCATCTGCGGGATCACGCTGATGCCCAGACCGGCGGCGACGAAGCCCTGGGCGGTTGTGTAGTCCTCGCTCTCGACCACGAGGTTCGGGCTGAAACCCGCGGCGGCGCAGGCGTCGAACATCACCTGCAGGCACGGGCCCGCGGGCCACTCGTTGCCGATCCACGGCTCGTCGGCGAGGTCGACGAGGTCCAGGACGCGTTTGCTCGCGAGCCGGTGCCCCCGTGGGAGGACGGCCCGGTACGGGTCGTCGAGCAGGTGGATGAGCCGGACGCCGCCGCGTAGCGGGCCTTGCCGCGGATGCACGACGATCGCGAGGTCCGCGCGGCCGGACTCGACCTCGGGCAGCGGGCTCTCCGGGTCGATCAGCTTGAGGTCGACCTGCACGCCCGGGTGGTCTCGGCGCAGCTTGGCCAGTGCGGGCGGCACGAGCGCGGCGCCGGCGGTGGCGAAGTAGCGGATGGCCAGCCGCCCGGTGCGGCCGTCGCGGAGGTCGGCCAGGGCTGTCTCGGCTTCGGCCAGGTTCTGGCTGATGGTCGCCGCGTGCTCGGTGAGCAGCCTGCCCGCGGCCGTGGGCTGCACGCCGCGGCCGACCCGTTCGAGCAGGGCCAGCCCGGCCTGCTTCTCCAGGGCGGCGATCTGCTGGCTGATCGCCGAGGGCGTGTAGCCCAGATTCGTGGCCGCGGCGGTGACCGACCCGCTGGTGACCACCGCGCGCAGGACCTGCATCCGTCGGACATCAAGCATGTAGCTCAGCTTAACGGTCGATGCACAACATTTCACTTGTCCTGCCTAGTTGTCTCAGGCAACGTAATCGCTGTCGAGCAGGGGGAGGAAGCCAGTGATCAGCGGTGGCCGGGCGACGTTGGTGCGGATGGGCCTGTTGGCCCTGCTCTGGGGATCGAGCTTCCTGTGGATCAAGCTCGCGCTGACCGGCCTGTCACCCATGCAGATCGCGGTGACGCGGTGCGCCCTGGGCGCGATCGTGGTGCTCGTCCTCTGCTACTCGCAGCGGCACCGGCTGCCCACCGACCGCACGGTGTGGGCGCACCTGGTGTTCGCGGCGTTCTTCGGCAACGCGCTGCCGTTCGTGCTGTTCGCGGTCGGTGAGCGGACCGTCGACACCGGTATCGCGGGGGTGCTGAACGCGACGACCCCGCTGTGGGCGCTGCTGATCGGCATCGTCATCGGCTCCGAGCGCGGCAACCTGGGCCCGGTGCGCCTCGGCGGTCTGCTGCTCGGCTTCGTCGGGACGCTGCTGATCTTCGCGCCGTGGGAGAAGGCGGGCGTGGCCAGCTGGGACGCCCTGGCGATCCTGGGCGCGGCCGTGAGCTACGCGGTCAGCTACGCCTACATCGGCCGCAAGATCTCCGGCCGCGGCACGGCTCCGATCGCGCTGTCGGCGGCCCAACTGGTCACCGCGACCGGTCTGACCGCCGTCGCCGTGCCGGTCGGCGGACTGCAGCCGGTCGACCTCAACGCCACGGCCCTGATCGCGGTGGGCATCCTCGGGGTGTTCGGCACCGGCTTCGCGTTCGCGCTCAACTACCGGCTGATCGCCGACGTGGGCGCGACGAACGCCACCACGGTCGGCTATCTGCTGCCGGTCGTCTCCGTGCTGCTGGGCGCGGTCGCGCTCGGCGAGCAGATCACGCCGCGGGTGGTCGCGGGCATGGTCGTGGTGCTGATCGGTGTGGGAATGACGCGCTGGCAACGCAAGCCGGCGTTGGTCCCGGTCGCACCGGTTCCCGCGCTCGCGACTTAGTCCCACTCCCAGCGGATGCCGAAGCGGCCGGGGCCGAAGTCGTTGGCCAGGGCGTGCACGGACCCCTCGGCGTCCAACGTCAGGACGCGGGGGCGTTCGTGGCCGTCGACCACCGTGTAGTGCACGCACTTGCTGGGCAGCGCCGACGGATCGAACCGGATCTCCAGCAGCAGTTCCTTCACCGGCAGCCTGCACCGGCGTTCGTACATGACCGACTGCGGCTGCGGTGGCGGGTTGTCGAGCGCGTGCTCGGTAAGGATCGTCTCCCCGCGCGCGAGCGGTTTGGGGAAGACCAGTTCGGTGACGCTCAGGCCCGCTTCGAGATCGACGCTGACCGTGCCGATCCGGCAGTTCCAGACCGCGCGCGTCACCGGGAGCGGGGTGCCGGGCTCGTCGACCTCGAAGATCCCCACCCACCGGTCGACGCCGTCCTCCTCGGCGCGCAGCACCTGGCGGATCGACTGGGTGCGTTCGGTGCGGTCCGGGCCGATCTCGACGCGGTCGTGCAGGCTGACCCGGCTCAGCCGGGTGTCCCAGCTCGTGTCGACGTCGGTCAGCACGTTGTTCAGCGGCTCGGGCCACAGCTCGCCGAAGCCGATCACCTCCCGGGTGGCCGCACGGCCGCGGGGCCTGGGCGCCCCCAACAAGCTGATAAGCGCGCCCGCGTCCAGCTCCAAGACCTGCTCTAGGTGTCCGACAGCGACGAGGGACGACTGGCGTTCGGGCTGGCTGCGGCCGGACTGCCAGTAGCTCAGGGTGGCGACGCTGACCGGCGTGCCGCGCTCCCGCAGCCGGTCGCGGATCCGCTCCATGCTGATTCCGCGAGCCCGGATCGCCTCACGAAGGGCGGTGGCGAAGGCGGAGTCACTCACCAGCACACGTTAACCGTCGCGTCCATGGCCCGAAAAGCGGTCAGACGAGCCTTCGGTCGGACGCCCAGCGGGACAGCTCGTAGCGGTTCGACAGCTGCGTCTTACGCAGGACGCTGGACACGTGGGTCTCCACTGTCTTCACCGAGATGAACAGCTCCGCGGCGATCTCCTTGTAGGCGTAGCCGCGGGCCAACAGGCGCAGCACGTCGCGTTCGCGCGGGGTCAGCAGGTCGAGTTCCGGGTCGCTGATCGGCGCCGCGCCCGGGCGGTCGGCGAAGGCGTCGAGGACGAAGCCTGCCAGCCGCGGGGAGAACACCGCGTCGCCGTCGGCGACCCGCACGACCGCCTTGGCGAGTTCCTGGCTGGAGATCGTCTTGGTCACGTAGCCGCGGGCACCCGCGCGGATCACCGCGATGACGTCCTCGGCGGCGTCGGACACCGACAGCGCGAGGAACACCACGTCGGGGGTGGCCTTGCGGGACTGGCGCAGCACCTCGGCGCCCCCGCCGTCGGGCATGTGCACGTCGAGCAGGACCACGTCGGGCTTGAGGTGGCCGATCCCGGCGACGGCCTCGCCGACCGTGCCCGCCTCGCCGACCACCTCGATGTCGTCGGTGATCGTGTCGAGTTCGGCGCGCACACCCGCCCGGAACATGCTGTGGTCGTCCACCAGGAACACGCGCACGGGCTGGCGGGACTGGGTCTCTTCGGTCATGTGGTCACCTTCGCGCGCGGCATGTTGAGCTGGACCTCGGTGCCGTCCCCGGGCGCGGTTCGCAGCCGGATCTCACCACCGTTGCGTTCCATCCTGCCCCTGATCGAGTCGGCGAGCCCATGCCGGTCATCGGGAACGGTGTCCGGGTCGAACCCGTTGCCCCGGTCGCGGACGAACACGGTGACCGTCTCGGGCTCGACCTCGGCGTAGACCGACACCTCGGCGACCCCGGCGTGCTTGGCCGCGTTGACCATCGCCTCCCGGGCCGCCATGACCACGGCCACCAGGCGCTCGTCGAGTTCGCAGTCGCCGACGACGACATGGCTGACCTTGATCGCGAAGGTGTCCTCCACCTCGCCCGCCGCGCGCGCGACGGCGTCGGAGAGCGTGCCGTGGGCCAGGCCGTCGACCGCGCGGCCGTAGCCGGACGGGCCGTAGAGCCAGCTGCGCAGCTGCCGCTCCTGGCCGCGGGCCAGCCGCAGGACCTCGCGCGGGGCCTCCGCCTGCTTCTGGATCAGGGCGAGGGTCTGCAGCACGGAGTCGTGCAGGTGTGCGGCGATCTCGGCGCGCTCCTCGGTGCGGATGCGGGCCCGCCGCTCCTCGCCGAGGTCGCGGACCAGCTTGAGCCACCACGGGACGGTCAGCACACCGACGCCGATCAGGGCGGCGAGCACCGCGAGCAGGGTGAACTGCACCTGGTTGAGGCCGATGCTGCTGATCAGGAACAGCACGATGCCGGTGATCACCAGGGTCGCGCCGGTCAGCACCCGGAACAGCGCGGGCCTGCCACCGGCGCCGAGCAGGGCGCCCTTGGCCCGGCGGCGCTGCGACTGGTCGGCCTCCCGCCAGACGACGGCGGCGCCGACGAGGGCGACCCCGATGCCGCCCGCGACCCAGCCGCTGACGACACCGGACAGCGTGCCCGCGCCGACGGTGAGGCCGGCGCCGAGCGCGATCAGGCCGTAGGCCTGCTGGCGTTCCCTGGTCGAGATGGACCGAGCGTCGTCAGGCTGCTGCGGCGCGAAGATCCAGAGCAGGCCATACGCGAGCACGCCCGCGCCGCCGAGCGAGGCGAGCAGGGCGAAGGCGATCCGCACCCACAGCACGTCGACGCCGAGGTGGTCGGCGACACCGCCCGCGACGCCCGCGACCGCGCGCCCGGACCGGCGGCGATGCAGCCGGACCTGGTCCGGCACCGCCACCGTGTTCGACTGAGCCCGCTGCTGGTCCGCGTCGACCTCCTCGAGGATCTGTGCTTCCACACCAAGAATGCTCACATGCGCAAGCCAGGGCCACATCGGGGATCCACCCTGAAGCCGAAGTCAGGGTCGTTCCCGGATGTGCGGGGCCCGGCCCGGCGGCCATGCTTTCCCTTGTGAGTGGCGAATCGACTAAAGCGCACAGCGCACCGAGCGTGGAGGACACGCTCAAAGACTTCTGGGCGACCCGCCCTCGGCGGCCTCGACAGGGCCGCAAGGTGGCGGGCGTCGCCGCGGGCATCGGCGCCCGATACGGCATCGATCCGGTCATCGTCCGGGTGGCCTTCGTGGTCGCGACCTTCTATGGCGGGGCGGGCGTGCTCGCCTACCTGCTCGGCTGGCTGTTCCTGGCCGAGGAGGACGACGAGGCCTCCCCCATCGAGGCGCTCGCGGGGCACGGCCGCAGCTCCAGTTCGGCGGCGTTCACCGTGGCGCTCTGCGTGGCGATGTTCCCGGCGTTCTGGTGGTTCTTCGACCGCGACTTCAGCGGGTTCATCGCCGTCGCGCTCATCGGCGGGTCGCTGTTCCTGCTGCACCGGCACCGGTCGCACCTGGGTGCCGCCCGGCCCCCGGCCACGGCGCAGACGTCGGAGATGGAGACGGGCCCGACCGTTGTGTGGGATCCGATCAACCCCGGTTACGAGGCACAGCAGCAGCAGCAGCAGCCGCCCGCCTGGGATCCGCTGGGCGCCGCGCCGTTCGCGTGGGACCTGCCGGAGCCGAGCCTGCGCGAGCCCGACCCGCAGCCGCCCGCGCCGCGCAGGCGGCGGTCCAAGGTCGGCTTGGTGACCATGGCGTTCGTGCTGCTCGCGGTCGGCGTCGGGGTGATCCTCGGGCCGGACACCGGTGGCTGGCTGACCTTCCAGCACGGGATCGGCGTGGTCCTGGGAATTCTCGGCCTCGGCTTGGTGGCCGGTGCGTTCAGCGGCGGCGGTCGGGGGCTGATCGGGCTGGCGGTTCCGCTGGCCGCGATGGGCATCGCGATGACCATCGTCTGGCCCACCGGGATCACCGCGGAGGGCGTCGGCGACGTGGACGACAGGCCGCTGACCATCGAGCAGGTGAAGAACAGCTACCAGCGCAACCTGGGCTCGGTGAACCTGGACCTGCGGGAGCTGCCCACGAGCGGCGAGGTGAAGACGAAGGCGAAGGTCGACGTCGGCGACGTGACGGTGATCGTGCCGGAGACGGCGGACGTCACGGTGAAGTGCTCCGCCGGAGTGGGCTCGGTGAAGTGCCTGAACGAGGAGCGCAACGGTCCGGATTCGAAGGTCACCACCGTCGATCTGGGACCTGACGGCAAGGGTGGTCTGGTCATCGAGCTCGACGCGATCGTCAGTGGACCGGGAAGCGTGGAGGTGCGTCGTGGCTGAGCAGTCATGCGGGAAGCGGTTTGACCCATTGGCCCTGATCGCCGGGATCGCCACGCTGCTGGTGTCGGCGTTCGTGCTGACCGACGGCGCCATCTGGAACGCCCTGCCGGACGCGCGGTGGCTCATCGCGGGAGTTGCGGTCCTCGGCGGGCTGACGCTGCTGCTGGGATCGACCATGCGGGGCAAGAACCGTCATGGGTCGAGTGAGTAATGCCGTGCGACAGAGATTGTCGGTGCCTGCCGCTAGCGTCTTCGATGGCGGCGAAAACCAAGCCACTGGTCCCGTGACTGGAATCTTGTCGTTTCGAAATCTGTCGGCTGCCGGTTCGGGTGTCCCGTCCGGCAGCTACGTCGCCCGGAGTGGCCGGGAGACGCAAAACGGACGTGGAGGCGATGTCAGCCCTGGCCTGGCCAGGCAATCGCCTGTGAAGCGTCTACCCCGCACCGGGCGACCGGGTAAGGCGAGGACCGCCCGCTGGTAACGGTGGGCTGCGAGCGGTGAGCTCACCAGACTTCACTCACTTCGCAACGGCAAGAACAAGTAGGCGGACAGATAGCCACTCACACGCGAACGGCCCGGTCTCACGACCGGGCCGTTCGACGTTCTACTCCCACTCGATGGTGCCCGGCGGCTTGCTCGTCACGTCGAGCACGACCCGGTTGACCTCGGCAACCTCGTTGGTGATGCGGGTCGACACGCGCTCCAGGACGTCGTAGGGCAGGCGCGTCCAGTCGGCGGTCATCGCGTCCTCGCTCGACACCGGGCGCAGCACGACCGGGTGGCCGTAGGTGCGCCCGTCGCCCTGGACGCCGACGCTGCGGACGTCGGCGAGCAGCACGACCGGGCACTGCCAGATGTCGCGGTCGAGACCGGCGGCGGTGAGTTCCTCGCGGGCGATCGCGTCGGCCGACCGCAGGATCTCCAGGTTCGTGGCGTTGACCTCGCCGATGATCCGGATGCCCAGGCCCGGCCCGGGGAACGGCTGGCGGTGCACGATCGTCTCGGGCAGGCCCAGCTCGAGTCCGACCCGGCGGACCTCGTCCTTGAACAGCGCGCGCAGCGGCTCGACCAGCTCGAAGTCGAGGTCGTCGGGCAGGCCGCCGACGTTGTGGTGGCTCTTGATGTTGGCCGCGCCCGCGCCGCCGCCGGACTCGACGACGTCGGGGTAGAGGGTGCCCTGGACCAGGAAGCGGTACTTGTCGCCGCCCGCCTCGGCCTGCAGGTCGAGCTCGGCCTGCTCAAAGACCCGGATGAACTCGCGGCCGATGATCTTGCGCTTCTCCTCGGGGTCGGTGACCCCGGCCAGCGCGTCGAGGAAGCGCTCGCGGGCGTCGACCGTGACCAGCCGGACGCCGGTCGCGGTGACGTAGTCGCGCTCGACCTGGGCGCGCTCCCCCGCGCGAAGCAGACCGTGGTCGACGAAGACGCAGGTCAGCCGGTCGCCGATGGCGCGGTGGACCAGGGCCGCGGCGACCGCGGAGTCCACGCCGCCGGACAGGCCGCAGATCGCCTTGCCGTCGCCGACCTGCTCGCGGATGCGCGCGACCTGCTCCTCGACGATCGACGACGTCGTCCACTGTGGACGGACACCGGCGATGTCGTGCAGGAAGCGGCGAAGAACCTCTTGGCCGTGCGGGGAGTGCGCGACCTCCGGGTGGTACTGCACGCCCGCGAAGCGGCGCTCGACGTTCTCGAACGCGGCCACGGGGGCGCCCTCGGAGGACGCGGTGACGGTGAAGCCCTCGGGGGCCTTGGTCACGCAGTCGCCGTGGCTCATCCACACCGGGTGGCGCGCGGGCAGGTCGTCATGGAGTTCACCGCCGGTCGCGTTGAGGTCGGTGCGGCCGAACTCGCGGGTGCCGGTGTGCTCGACGGTGCCGCCGAGCGCGCCCGCCATGGCCTGGAAGCCGTAGCAGATGCCGAAGACGGGGACGCCCGCCTCGAACAGGGCCGGGTCGACCTTGGGGGCGCCCTCGGCGTAGACGCTCGACGGGCCGCCGGACAGGACGATGGCGGCGGGGTTCTTCGCGAGCATCTCGTCGACGGTCGCGGTGTGCGGGACGACCTCGGAGTAGACCTGGGCCTCGCGGACCCGGCGGGCGATCAGCTGCGCGTACTGCGCGCCGAAGTCGACCACCAGAACGGGTCGGGTGTCAGTCATTGGCTACCTTCCGTCAGTTGCCGGAAGCCGGGAAGGGGTTGTGGAACCTTCTCGGCACACAGCAAGCAGCACTGTGTGCCGACCGGTCCCTCCCTGGGTTTCTCTCCCGGAGATGCCTGCCTGCGCACCGTGCCGCGCAGGTTTTCCGTGGCGCTCGAACCAGACCCGCCCCTGGTAGGAGCGGCGGAACCCTAGCCACCATCGTCGGTCAGCCACGGCCATCGTAGCTTGGCGAGCCTCGGGCAGGGCTCGGGCCTACGGTTGTGACATGACCACGCGCGACATCACAGACGACGATGACGGGGATGTCATCTCGGCCAAGCCGCGCCCGTTCTGGGTGGCGGGCAGGCCGGAGAGCAGCGGACAGACCCTCGAGGTGCACCACCCGTACGACGGCACCGACGTGGCGACGGTGTCCGTGCCGGACGCCGACCAGGTCGAGCGCGCGATCGCGGCGGCGGCGGCCGTGGTGAAGGAATTCCGGTCCACCCCGGCGCATGTGCGCGCCGCCGCGCTGGACCACGTGTCCCGGACGCTGGCCGAGCGGTCGGAGGAGATCGCCGAGACGATCACCGCGGAGAACGGCAAGCCGCTGAAGTGGGCGGAGATCGAGGTCGCGCGGGCGGTGTCGACGTTCCGCTTCGCCGCGGAGGAGGCGCGCCGGTTCGTCGGCGACCTGCAGCGACTCGACACCGACGCGAACGGCGAGGGCAGGCTGGGCCTGATCCGGCGGCGGCCGCGCGGGCCGGTGCTGGCGGTGGCGCCGTTCAACTTCCCGCTGAACCTGGTCGCGCACAAGGTCGCGCCCGCGTTGGCCGTCGGCTCGCCGGTGATCATCAATCCCGCGTCGGCGACGCCGCTGTCGGCTCTGCTGCTCGGGGAGATCCTGGCGGAGACGGATCTGCCCGCCGGGGCGTTCTCCGTGCTGCCGGTTCGCGGGTCGGAGATGTCGGCGCTGGTGGAGGACCCGCGGCTGCCGGTGATCTCGTTCACCGGGTCGACCAAGGTCGGCTGGGGAATCATGCGGTCGGCGCCGCGCAAGCACGTGGTGATGGAGTTGGGGAGCAACAGCGCGGCGATCATCTGCCCGGACTGGACCGACCTCGACCACGCGGCGAAGCGGATCGCGCTGTTCGGCAACTACCAGGGCGGGCAGTCGTGCATCGCGGTGCAGCGGGTGATCGTGCACCGGGACCTGGCCGACGCCTTCGTGCCCAAGCTCGTCGACGCCGTGTCCGGGCTGCGCACCGGGGACCCGCACGACCCGGAGGTCGAGGTCGGGCCGGTCATCGACGAGGACAACGCCGCGCGGGTCACCGACTGGATCGCCGAGGCCGTCTCGGCGGGCGGCCGGGTGCTGACCGGCGGCAACCGCAAGGGGACGACGATCGAGCCGACAGTGCTGATCGATGTGCCTGCCACGGCCAAGGTGAGCTGCGAAGAGGTGTTCGGGCCGGTGCTGGTGGTGTCGGTCGTGAACTCGGTGGACGAGGCGTTCGAGTTGGCCAACGGCACGGAGTACGGGCTGCAGGCGGGCGTGTTCACGTCCGACCTGCGGGTGGCGTTCCGGGCGGCGGCGGAGCTTGAGGTGGGCGGCGTGGTCATCGGCGACGTGCCGTCCTACCGGGCCGACCAGATGCCGTACGGCGGGGTCAAGGGCTCCGGCACCGGGCGCGAAGGCGTGCGGTCGGCGATGGACGACTACACCGAGGACCAGACGATGGTGCTGTCCGGGATTGATCTTTAGGCGCGGTGTATCGACTGGGCGAAGGTGAAGACCCGGTCGGGGTCGTACTGGTGGGCGACTGCGCGCAGGCGGCTCAGGTTGGCGCCGTAGTAGAGGACGCCCCAGTCGGGCATGGCCGCCTCGATGTAGTTGACGTACCCGCCGCGTGCGCCGAGCTTGCCCACGCCGTCGCGCACTTCGGCGACGGCCCGGGCGGCCGTTTCCTGCCCGTCTGGGGTGGCCTTCTGGTAGATCTGCGCGGTCGCCAGGGCGTCGCGGTGTGGGAAGGCGGTGTCGGCGGGTTTGACCGCGCTCACTGCGCCGCCGAGGGAGTCGAGCAGCATGTCCAGGTCGACGCGGCCCTGGAGGAGGTTGGTCAGCCCGGCGGGGTCGCTGATCGGCTTGGTGAGGATGCGGGAGGACGCGACGAACGCCTCCCGCGGCTGGGCTTCGGGCGCGCAGGAGCGGTTGGTGCAGCCACCGAAGTAGCGCATCGCGTCCAGGTAGCGGCGCTGACCGACCATCCGGTTCGTCGGACGGGTGCCGGCGGCCCTGACCAGGGTGTCGAGCAGCTGGTTGAGGGTCGCCTGGGAGCCGACAAAAGCGCCGCCGACCCTCGCGTGCGGCGGGGAGCCGCCGGCGATGATGCAGTTGGACCACAGGTCGACCGGCGCCTGCGCCACCCAGTTCTGCCACGCCCCGACGACCGCGGGGGCGGCCCCGGCGGGGAAGGTGAGCTGGAAGACGACCAGGTCGGGCGCGGGGTCGGTGGCGAAGGTGAACGACGTGACGATGCCGAAGTTGCCGCCACCGCCGCCGCGCAAGGCCCAGAACAGGTCCGGGTCGGCGTCGGCGCTGACGTCGCGGAGCACGCCGTCGGCCGTGACGACTTGGATCGCGGTCAGCTTGTCGCAGGTCAGACCGTATTTGCGGGACAACACCCCGACGCCGCCGCCGAGGGTCAGCCCGGCGATGCCGACGGAGGGACACGACCCGGCCGGGATGCAGCGGCCCGCCTGGGCGAGGGCGGTGTAGACGTCGAACAGCCGCGCGCCCGCGCCGATGGTGGCGGTCGTGCCCTGGAGGTCGACCTTGTTCATGCCTTTGAGGTCGACGACGAGGCCGGAGTCGGGGACGGAGTAGCCGGCGTAGCTGTGGCCGCCGCAGCGGGCGGCGATGGGGAGGTGGGACTGGCGGGCCAGCTCCACGCAGGCCTGGACTTGCTCGGGAGTCTGGACGGTGGCGACCGCGACGGGCTGTTTGCGGTCGAAGAAGGTGTTGTAGGAACGGCGGGCCGTGTCGTAGTCGGGGGCACCGGGTTGGCTCAGGGCCGCGACTTTGCGCCTGAGTCCTTCCCAATCGGGAGGTGTCGCCGTTGGTCCAGCCGTGGACGTTGTGGTGGTCGGGGTCGGGGGGTTAGCGGGTGGTTGGGTGGCTGGTTTGGAGCAGGCGGCGGTCGCTGCTCCCACCCCGGCAGCCCAGAAAAGCGTGCGCCTGTTGATCCCCAAACCGGGCACCTCCCGGTGCGATTGCACCATTTGGTGGGTGGTGGTGCTAGTTGGTGGGGTTTCGGCTTCTTACGGACCGAGCCATGCGGGTGTCCGGCGGCCTGAGCGGTCGGGTGCCTGTTTGGGTGGTTCAGCCATCACTTTCTCGGCTCGCCCGGGCGTCACCGTCACGGGCAGCCGAGCCCTCACCGCCAAAGTTCCCCCGGCCGTCACCGTCACGGGCGTGCGGCCTCCTGGTCTGCCCATCCGCAGGCGCGGCGGAGGGCGTTGGGTAACGCTGCGGCGGTGGTTTCGGTGAGGGTGGCGGCCAGGTAGCCGTCGGGGCGGACTAGTGCCAGGCCCGCTGGGGCTAGGTCGAGGGCGACCGCTGCTTCTGGGGACAGGCGGACCACCTTCGTCCCGGGGACCGAATCGGGGATGGTCGGGGTGGCGGCTTTCGGGCCGAGTAGCACCGTGAAGGTGGGGCCGAAAGTGGCGCGTAGGCGTGTTTCGCCGAGTTGGAAGTCGGGGCAGAGGACGCCGGGGATGGGTGGGCGGGGGGTGCTCGGTTCCGTGGGGAAGGCCGTGGTGTCGGCACCGGGGGTGGTCAGTGGGGAATCCAGGTACCAGAAGGGTTCCGAGAGCTTGCCGGAGTTGATCTCGGCTCGGGCCGCCGGGTCGTGGATGCTTCGTTCCAGGACGTCCCTACGGCGGGCGCGTTCGGTGTCGTCGGCGGGGACCAGGAAGCGCATGGTGGTGGCGGTCACGGCTAGGTTCTCGTCGGCGGCGGCGCCGCGTTCGGTGTCGTAGGTGGCGGGGAGGGCGGGGCCCGCCCAGCCGGACCGGACGGCGGCGATCTTCCAGGCCGCGTTCTCGGCGTCGGCGAGGCCGGAGTTCATGCCGCGGGCCCCGAACGGGCTCATGACATGGGCGGCGTCGCCCGCCATGAACACCCGGTCGACCCGCATCCGGGGGACGCGGCGCTGGTGGAAGCGGTAGACCGACGCCCAGAGCAGGTCGTAGGCCGTGTTCTCACCGATGATCTGGCGGACCCTGGCGTGCAGGCCGCCGTTCTCCCGTTCGGTCTCGAGGTCGAAGTCCTCCGGGACCTGCCAGTCGATGCGCCACACCGAGTCGGGCTGCGGGTGCAGCAGCACCTGCCTGCCCGGGTTCCACTCCGGGTCGAAGTAGAAGCGGCGCTCGGGGACCGGGAAATCGAGCTTGGCGCGGATATCGGTGATCAGGAACCTGTCGTTGAACGAGCGGCCTTCGAAGGGGAGTCCCAGCAGTTCGCGCAACGTGGAGCGGGAGCCGTCGGCGGCGATGCAGTGGGTGCCGCGGACTTCGTGCCTGCCGGTCGCGGTGTCGACTGAGAGGCTCACGCCGTCGTCGTCCTGGGTGAGGGCGGCGACGGTGTTGCCGTAGCGCACGTCGATCAGGGGTTCTTGTTCGGCTTGGTCTTCGAGGAGTTGCTCGACGATGTTCTGTGGGGTGTTCACGAACGGCGGGAACAGGCCGGGCGGCGTCTCGGGGAACGTCATGACGACGACCTCGTGCTCCCGGTAGAACATCCGGCCCGAGTACCAGGTGACTCCGGCGTCGACGACCTTCCGGCCGACGCCCGCGCGCTCCAGGATGTCGAGGATGTCGCGCTGGACGCAGATGGCTCGGCTGCCGATGAGTGTCCGGGTGGGCCTGGACTCCAGGACGATGCTGGGAATGCCCTGGCGCGCAAGGAGAATCGCGCTCGTCAGGCCGACCGGCCCGGCGCCGACGATGAGGACCGGGTCGCTCACGTCTGCCCCTGCAGGCTCGCCCAGACCTCACGGTCACGCTCGGCGGTCCACACGACCGGCCAGTCGATGCCGTCGAGTTCGTCCCAGTAGCGCTGGACGTCGAAGGGCAGGCAGTGCTCGAAGATCGGCCACCGGCCGTACTCGGGTTCGAGCGCGGCGTGGGTGGCGGTGAACGCCTCGGCGACGGTTCCCTTGCGGCGGTGGACTTCGCCGACGATGCGGCGCAGTTCGTCGAGGAAGTGCCTGCTCTGCGCGATGGCGGCGTCGACAGCGGCCCGCCCTTGGGCGACCTCGCCGCGACCACCGACGACGGTCTCGGCGCCGAAAGCGGCCACAGTGTCCAAAGTGGACGTCGCCCAGTCGTCGTGGAAGGCGTCGCCGGTGTAGAGGGCGGCGTGGGACTCGACCAGGTCGCCCGCGAACAGGATCTTGTGCTTCGGCAGCCAGGCGACGATGTCGCCCGCGGTGTGGCCGCGGCCGCAGTAGGCGAGGACGAGGTCGCCCCGGTCGCCGCCGAGCGGGATGGTCAGCCGGTCGGTGAAGGTGATCGTCGGCCAAGTGAGCCCGGGGATGCTCTCGGGCTCCTCGAACAGCCGCGGCATCCGCCCGAACTCACTGGCCCAGTCGGCTTCCCCGCGCTCGGCGATCAGCTTCCGCGTGACCTCGTGCGCCACGATCTCCTGGGCGTCGAACGCGCTGGCGCCGAGGGTGCGGACGGCGTGGTAGTGGCTCAGGACCAGGTACCGGACCGGCTTGTCGGTCCGTTCGCGGAGTTGGTCGAGCCAGCGGCGGGCCGCCACGGGGGTCGCCCGGGCCTCGAAGCACACCAGGAAGTCTTCGCCCTCGACGGCGCAGACGTTCGGGTCTCCCTCGGCCGTGAGCGCGTAGACGCCGTCGGCGAGATCGGTGAACGTCTCGACCTTTTGTCGCAGGTCCGCACTGGACGCGAATGCCTTTGTCACATCTCCACAGTGCCACCCGCGGGCGTCCGGCAAAAGATCCTCTGCCGCGCCTGTGGACAACTCCAAGGTCACCGCAAGCCGGAGAGGCCCTCGTTCACCTCGGAGGCGCTGAACGCCGCCGCGTCGAAGTCGGCGGCCTCGTCGAGCCCGAGCCAGTCGATCCGGTCCGCGTGGTCCGCATGAGTGGGGTCGGCGAGGATCTCAAGGAGGTCGGCGTATCCCCACATGCCGCCGCAGTCCTCGGGCGGAGCCGCCCGGCGACCTCCCGTGCACCGCGGCAGCGTGCCTGCCTTGCCGGGTTCGAGCACCTTCTCGACCACGATCTCGTGGTCCCAGGCGTCACCGAAGTCGTAGAGGTAGCCGAGCTTGCTCCCTGCTCCGGGCGCCACCTGTTCCAGCGTCACCGAACGCGACGACTGGTGGCCGACCTCGGGGTCGGCGTTTCCGAAGTCGCCGAACGGTGTCTCGAACACGTGCAGATGGGAGTCGTCCCAGTCGAACGCGATCTGGATGACCTGGTGCAGTCGGGGCAGCGGGATGTCAGCGGGAACTTCGAGGCGTCGCCAAATCGGCGGCTTCGCCCCGCGCAACCCGACCTTGAGCTGGTACACCGGGGCGGGACCCGCGGCCTTGGTCCGCTTCTTCAACAGCTTCGGCGGTTTCGGCCGGGGCATCACCGGACCGGGGTCGGCCTCACTGTGCGGTGGCTTCGGCTTGTCCGGCGCGGGCAACGCCTTCATCCGAGCCCGCACAATGGCGGCCAGGACCGCGTAGGGCGGGCCGTCTTCGTTGATCTCCACGGGCTCCTTGCCCGCGGCCGCGTCTTCCTCGTCGTGGACAGCACGCGCGTCCAGAGCCGCCTCGACCCGCCACCTGAACTCGGCCGAATCCAGCGGTTCGCGCGAATGCTCGGACTCGATCATGGCCAGCATCCGCGGAATGCCTTCGCCGTCGACGAGGAAGATCTCGGACGCCTCGCCGCAGTCGAACTCATCCACGGCGATGACTACTCCGTGCGAACGCCCCGCGCGCCGGAACAACGCGGCGAGCACGGTGTCGCCTTCACCAGGCTCGAATACCCAGCACTCCGTCGCGGTCACCGGCGCCCGCAGGTCGTCGACCCAGCCCGGTTTCGGTGAACCCGACTCGATCAACCGGTCGGCGGCCAGCCACGCGGCCCGCGTGACCGGCTCGTCGGAGACCGACCCGAGCGCGGCGAGCAGCGCGACCGCACCCGCACCCGACCGGGCCTCGATATCCGGGATCAGGCCTTCCACCAGGGCTTCGCCGAACGCGACCGGGTCCGCGCCGCCGACCGCGGTCATGCCGGCGCCGAACAGTTCCGCGTCGATCGGATCTTCGGCGTCGAACAGGTCGGCGCCACCGGCGATCAAGCTGTCGAGCACCGGCCCGTCGAGCTCCAGGGTGGTGCAGGCGGGACAGTCACAGGGCTCAGGCTCACCTGACCACAGCACTGCCGGCCGGGTGCCTTTGCCCTTGTTCTTGCGCTTGCGTCCACGGCTGACAGGGCTCATGGAACGTGATTATCCTGACCGGCTCGAACTACGGCTAACGCCGGTCCACAGGTTGCGAAACCGGGTTCTGGATCAGCCGTGCCTTGAACCCGCCGTGCACTCGGCCGTCAGCGCACGTCCACGATCTTGAGCCGCAGCGCGCCCGGGGCCTCGGCGGGGACGGCCGGGTTCACCGGCGGAACCGGCTTGATCCGCTGGTAGCCCGCCTCCTGCGCCGGACGCGGGTCCGCCTCGCCCTTGTTGGGCCAGAACGAGAACGCGCGCTCGGACTGGGCGGCGATCGTCAGCGACGGGTTCACACCCAGGTTGGCCGTGATGGCGGCCCCATCGACCACCGAGATTCCCGGGTAGTTGAAAACCCGGTGGTACGGGTCGATGACGCCGCGGGATTCGTCGTCGGCGATGGCGCAGCCGCCGATGAAGTGGGCGGTCAGCGGGATGTTGAAGACCTCGCCCCAGGTTCCGCCCGCGGTGCCGCCGATGTGCTTGGCGGTCAGCTCGTTGGCGACCTGGCCAGCCGGGATGTAAGTCGGGTTGGGCTCGCCGTGGCCCTGCTTCGAGGTGTACTTCCGCCTGCCGAACAAGCCGGGCTTGGTGTACGTGGTGATCGAGTTGTCGAGGCTCTGCATCACCAGCAGGATCACGGTCCGCTCGCTCCAGCGGTACCCCTGCAGCAGGCCCATCGACTTGATCGGGTGCCGCACGAGGAACCGGACGGCCTGGCGCCACCGGGGCACGGTCGAGCCGCCGTCGGTGGCGATGGTCTGCATCAGGCTCATCGCGTTGCTGCCCTTGCCGTACCGCACGGGCTCGATGTGGGTGATCTCGTCCGGGTGGATCGACGACGTGATCGCGACACCGGAGCTGTAGTTGTTCGACGGGTCGACCTTGTTGCGCGCCGCTCCGATGATGGATTCGGAGTTGGTCCTCGTCAGCTCGCCCAGCTTCGGCGAGAGCTTGGGCAGTGCGCCCTTGTCGCGCATGCTGTGGAGGAGGTTCTGGGTGCCCCAGGTGCCGGCGGCGAGCACGACCTTGCCCGCGGTGATGGTCCGGCGGCCCTTCCTGATGCGCTTGCCGGTCGCGTGCACGTCGACCTCGAACGTCCCGTCCTCGCGCTCACGCAAAGCGGTGACCGTGGTCAGCGGCAGCACCTCGGCGCCGCCCTTCTCCGCCAGGTACAGGTAGTTCTTGACCAGCGTGTTCTTCGCGCCGACGCGGCAGCCGGTCATGCAGGAGCCGCACTCGGTGCAGCCGGTGCGCTCGGGGCCCGCGCCGCCGAAGTACGGGTCGGCGGCCTTCTCCCCCGCCTCGCCGAAGTACACGCCGACCGGTGTCGGGTGGTAGCTGTCGGCCACGCCCATGTCGGCGGCGACCTTCTGCATGACCTCGTCCGACGGCGTCACCGTCGGGTTGGTGACCACGCCGAGCATCCGCGACGCCTGGTCATAGTGCGGCGCCAGCTCCGACTCCCAGTCGGTGATGTCAGCCCACTGGCGGTCGTTGTAGAACGGCTTGAGCGGCTTGTACAGCGTGTTCGCGTACACCAGCGACCCACCGCCGACACCCGACCCGGCCAGCACGACGACATCCTTGAGCAGGTGGATCCGCTGGATGCCGTAACACCCGACCGCGGGCGCCCAGAGGTATTTGCGCACGTCCCACGAGGTCTTGGCGAACTCGTCGTCGGCGAAGCGGCGGCCCGCCTCGATCACCGCGACCCGGTACCCCTTCTCGGTGAGACGCAGCGCGGCCACGCTGCCGCCGAAGCCCGAACCGACGACAACGACATCGAAGTCCGGGTTGTTACCGGTGAGTTGCGTAGCCATATGCAGAGATTAAGGGGCTGAACAGCAAGTGGCCAGAGTCTGACCCAAGATTTCCTGTGACTGTGGGTAACAGTCAGCTTTCCTTGAGGTCAGAGCGCAAAACTCCGTACAGGACCACGTCCCTGCGGACTCCTCCGCGAAGCTGCGCGCCGCGCACGACGCCCTCGCGGAGGAACCCCGCCCGCTCCAGCACCGCGCACGCGGCCACGTTGTCGACGTCGGTGGCCGCCTCGACCCGGTCGAGGTCGGTCGTGGCGAACAGATGCCGGACCAGCAGCCGCACCGAGGTCGCGCCCACTCCTCGACCCCGGGCGGCGGGCAGCAGCATGATGCCCAGATTCCAGGCGCCGCACGCGCGCGTGCGGCCCCACCCGGTCTCGTGCCAGCTCAACACCCCGAGGAGCTCGCCGGTCTCGGCGTCGAGCACCGAGACCCGCGACAACCCCACGGGCGGCGCCTTCGGCCGGTCGTCCGGGTCGACGTCGAAAGCGCCGTCGCTCGCCTCGGCCATGGCGACCATGTCCGAGTCGAGCTGGTCGGCCAGGACGACCCGGCCGACCGCCGCGACGACCTTCCTCACGAGCGGACCGTCAGACCGACCTTCTGGAATTCCTTGAGGTCCGAGTAGCCGGTCTTCGCCATCGCGCGACGCAGCGCGCCGAACAGGTTGACCACGCCGTCCGGGTCCGACGACGGCCCGAACAGCAGGGTCTTCAGGTCGACCGGCTCGCGGTAGTTGACCCGCTCCACGCTGCTGCGCGGCAGCGACGGGTGCGCGGCCGCCGGAGTCCAGTACAGGCCCTTGGCGGGCGCCTCGCTCGCCATGCCCAGCGGCGCGCCCAGCATGACCGCGTCCGCGCCGCAGCCGATGGCCTTGGCGATGTCGCCGCTGGTGTAGATCCCGCCGTCGGCGACGACGTGCACGTAGCGGCCGCCGGTCTCGTCGAGGTAATCACGGCGCGCGGCCGCGGCGTCGACGATCGCGGTCGCCATCGGCACCCCGATGCCCAGCGAGCTGTCGGTCGTGGTGACCCCGCCGGAGTCGCCGTAGCCGACGATCACGCCCGCCGCGCCGGTCCGCATCAGGTGCATCGCGGTGCGGTAGTCGTGCACACCGCCCGCGATGACCGGGATGTCGAGATCGGCGATGAAGTCCTTGAGGTTGAGCGGCTCCTCGGTCTCCTCGCGGGCCACGTGCTCGGCCGAGATGATCGTGCCCTGCACGATGAGGATCTCGACCCCGGCCGCGACCAGGTGCGGGGTGAGCTCCGCGGCGTGCTGCGGGCTGACCCGCGCCGCGACCGTGACCCCCGACTCGCGGACCTGCTTGATCGCCTCGGTGATCAGGTCGAGCTGCAGCGGGGCGGCGTGCAGCTCCTGCAGCATGCCGACCAGGCCAGGGTCGCCGTCGTCGTCGGAGTCGGCGGCCTCGACCAGCTTCGCCAGCACCTTCTCGGCGCCCGCGTGGCGCGCCCAGATGCCCTCGGCGTTGATCACGCCCAGCCCGCCCTGCTTACCGACCGCCACCGCCATCGCGGGCGAGACGATCGCGTCCGTCGGGTGGGTCATCAGCGGGATGTCGAACCGGTAGGCATCGATCTGCCACGCGGTGGAGACGTCCTTGGACGACCGGGTGCGCCGCGAGGGCACGATCTCGACCTCGTCGAGCCCGTAGGCCCGCCGGGCGGTCCGACCCATGCCGATGTCGACAAGATCCCGCACTTGGGTGTTCCTCTCAGTGCACTGGCTAGCGAGTGGTGTAGTTCGGCGCTTCGACAGTCATGGTGACGTCGTGCGGGTGGCTCTCCTTGAGGCCCGCGGCGGTGATCCGGATGAGCTGCGCCTGCTGCAGTTCGGCGATGGTGCGCGAACCGGTGTAACCCATGCCCGCGCGCAGCCCGCCGATGAGCTGGTGCACGACGCTCGAGAGCGGCCCGCGGAACGGGATGCGGCCCTCGATGCCCTCGGGCACCAGCTTGTCCTCGGCGAGCACGTCGTCCTGGGCGTAGCGGTCCTTGGAGTAGGACCGGGCCTCACCACGGGACTGCATGGCGCCCAGCGAGCCCATGCCGCGGTAGCTCTTGAACTGCTTGCCGTTGACGAGGATCAGCTCGCCCGGCGACTCGGCGGTGCCCGCGAGCAGGCTGCCGAGCATGACGGCGCTGGCGCCCGCGGCGATCGCCTTGGCGATGTCGCCGGAGTGCTGGATGCCGCCGTCGCCGATCACCGGGACCTTGGCCGACGCGCACGCCTGGGCGGCCTCGTAGATGGCCGTGATCTGCGGGACGCCGACACCCGCGACGACGCGGGTGGTGCAGATCGAGCCGGGGCCGACGCCGACCTTGACGCCGTCGGCGCCCGCGTCGATGAGCGCCTGCGCGCCCGCGCGGGTCGCCACGTTGCCGCCGACCACGTCGACCGCGTCGCCGAGTTCCTTCTTCAGCCGGGTCACGATGTCGAGGACCGCGCGGGAGTGGCCGTGCGCGGTGTCGACCATCAGGACGTCGACACCGGCGTCGAACAGGGTCATCGCGCGCTTGTAGCCGTCGTCGCCGACGCCCACCGCCGCGCCGCAGATGAGCCTGCCGTCCGGGTCCTTCGTCGCGTTCGGGTACTGCTCGGTCTTGACGAAGTCCTTGACCGTGATCAGGCCGCGCAGCTTGCCCTCGCCGTCGATGATCGGCAGCTTCTCCACCTTGTGCCTGCGCAGCAGGCCCAGCGCGGCCTCCGCCGACACCCCGACCTGGGCGCTGACCAGCGGACCCTTGGTCATGACCTCGCTGACCAGGCGGGTGTGGTCGACCTCGAAGCGCATGTCGCGGTTGGTGATGATGCCGACGAGCGTGCCCTCGGCGTCGGTCACCGGCAGGCCGGAGATCCGGTAGCGCGCGCACATCGAGTCGACCTCGGCGAGCGTGTCGTTCGGGGAGCAAGTGACCGGGTCGGTGACCATGCCCGCCTCGGACCGCTTGACCGTTTCAGCCGCGCGCGCCTGCTCCTCGATCGACAGGTTGCGCTGCAGGATGCCGATGCCGCCCTGCCGGGCCATCGCGATCGCCATGCGGGCCTCGGTGACGGTGTCCATCGCGGCCGAGGCGAGCGGGATGCGCAGCGTGACATTGCGCGAAATCCGGGTTCCCGTGTCCACCGTGCTCGGGATCACATCCGACTGTGCGGGCTGGAGCAGGACATCGTCGAAGGTGAGGCCCAGGGTGGCGAACTTGTGGGGGACTCCGTCAGCGTTGAGCTCGCTGGTCATGGTGGGTGACGGACCTTCCTGCATGGCTGGCGGACCCGGTGGCCGGACCGGGGGTTCGGGGGTGGCCTGCGGCCGCGCGGCGGGGTCGCTCGGGGTCGCGAAGTGCACGGTTCCACCATGGTATCCGGGCGCGGGCGCGGGTTGGCCCGGTACCGTGCGTGGTCGTGCCGCATGACGCAGTTCCGCCGAGCCCCTTCCCGGGTGGTCCGTGGGATGACAGACCCTCCGGGGCGCTCCCGCCGGACCCGTTCGCGGGCGATCCCGACGACCCGGCCCGCGCGCTGGACGAGCCGCAGGAGGAGTCGGGGACGCCGATGTCCGGTGAAGAGCGGGTCGAGCTCCTCGACGACCTGGCCGACCTCGCGGTCTACCAGGCGCTCCTGCAGCCGCGTGGCGTGCGCGGGATCGTCGTGGACTGCGGCGAGTGCCAGGAGCCGCACTTCCACGACTGGGCGCTGCTCGCGGCCAGCCTCGAACAGCTGCTCAACGACGGCCGGATGCGGCCGCACGAGCCCGCGTTCGACCCGGACCCCGACGCGTACGTGAGCTGGGAGTACTGCCGCGGCTACGCCGATGGCGTCACCGCTTCGGAGACCGCGCACTGAGCTGACCAACGCAGAAGGCCCCCGCCGGATCGGCGGGGGCCTTCTGTTCAGCTGGTCACGGGGTGGTGAGCGGAGGGTCGGCCTGCGTGCCGCCCTGACCGGTGTTCGGGATGGGCCCGCCGCTGCCGCCGTCGGTGGTCGCGGGATCCGAGCGGGGCTCGGTCTGCGGCTCGGTGACCGACGTCGTCGGCGCCTCGGTGGTGCTCGACGGCGCGCTCGGGGTCGTGGACGGCGGCGAACTCGGCGAGGAGGGCTCAGGCGTGGTCGTCTCGGTGGTCGGCACGGCACTCGACGGCGCGGCCGTGGTCGGGTTGGCCGACGGCGGCGGCGCGGCCTCGTTGGCCGGGCTGCCGGGCAGCTGGGAGACCAGGTCGCTGTGCAGCGCCGCGAGGTCGGCCTGGCCGTCCTCCGACGACACCGACGGCAGGCCCTTCTGGGCCTCGTCGAGCTTGTCCTTGGCTTCGGCGAGCTTGCCCTCGGCCAGTGCGGTCTGGGCGATGCTCAGGTCCTGGCGGACCGACGCGGCGGCCTCGACCGAGCGGGCGTGGTCGGCGTAGAGGACGCGGGTCAGGCCCCAGAGGGTGTCGCCCGGCTGGGCGTCCTTGGCGGCGAGACCGGCGCCGGTGAAGGCGATGGCGAGGACCGCGGCGGCCGCGGCGAACGGCACCAGCAGCCGCGGCCTGCGCCTGCTGCGGGCCTTGGCGGCGATGACGGTGGCGACGGCGTACTTGGTGTCGACGAGCTCCTTGATGGGCTCGGCGTCGACGTCGTCGCGCCAGGACGACAGCAGCGCGGCGAGCTCGTCGTCGCGGACACCCGCCTCGTCGGGGACCTCACCGCGGATCGCGGCGCCGAGCGCGTCGAGGAAGGCGTCGTCGGCGTGCACGAGCGAGAAGTCGACGGCGTCGTCATCGAAGTCGGAGGCGTCGAGCCTGCCGAACGGGTCGCGGTCCGGCCCGTTCAGGTCGAAGTCGTCGCCGAACCGCAGACCGAAGTCGACCGGAACGACGGTGCCGTGCTCTGGGTTCTGGGAGCGGGGCAGGGTGAGTTCTGCCTCGTCGTCACGACGTCTGTCGTGTTTGCCCTGGTCGGACACTCAGACCACCTCCTCCGCTGACAATGTCTTGCGCAGCCGGGCCAGCGCCCGGTGTTGGGCCACCCGGACAGCGCCCGGGGTGGAGCCCACGGCCTCGGCGGTCTCTTCCGCCGAGAGGCCGACCACGACGCGCAGCACTACGATCTCACGCTGCTTGTCGGGCAGGACACGCAGTAGATCACTCATCCGCCTGCTGAGTTCTCCCTGCATGGCTCGCTGTTCGGGGCCCGCGTCGAGCTCAGGCTCGTCTGGCACGTCGGCGACGGGCTCGGCGCGGTTTCGCGCGGAGGCCCGATGGGCGTCGGCCACCTTGTGCGCCGCGATCCCGTAGACGAACGCGAGGAATGGCCGACCTTGGTCGCGGTAGCCAGGCAGTGCCGTCAACACCGCGAGACACACCTCCTGGGCCACGTCGTCCGCCGAGGCGAACGAGCGTTCCTGCCTTCCGACACGGGCACGGCAATAGCGCACTACGAGGGGCCGAACGGACGTGAGGACTCGTCCGATCGCCTGAGGGTCGCCCTCGACGGCAGCGCTTACCGAAGCGTCCAGTCCGTCCCCCAATGTGGTCATCGCAGATTGCAGCCTTGGCGTTACTAGTGCGGTCGATTGATGGACACGGTCCAAGGCACTCACCTCAGTGCGTCGGCACCCACGGTACCGCCCGGTGCCGGGGGTTCCCGGAGTGGGCAGCGTCACGGTCACGGAAAACACGGCGAGCCGTGCGTGCCCGTATTGCCACGGGCACGCACGGCTCGCCGCCGACACTGGCTTACGACACCAGGCCGCGCCTGAATCCGTGGGCGACCGCCTGGGCGCGGTCACGGACACCCAGCTTGCGGAACAACCGCCGCGCGTGGGTCTTCACGGTGTCTTCGGACAGGTACAGCTCGCGGCCGATCTGTCCGTTGCTCTTGCCCTGGCTCATGCCGCGAAGAACCTGCAGTTCGCGGTCGGTGAGCTGGACGCCCGGGTCGGAAGGCTGCCGCGGGGCGGGCACCGACGTGCTGGCGAGCGTGTGGGCGAGGGCGGCCACAAGCTCCGGACGCGAGGCGTCCCAGCGGAGGTATCCGCGGGCGCCACCCGCGATAGCGGCGGCGATGCTTCCCGCGTCGTCAGGCGCGCCGAAGACGATGACGTTAGCCTGCGGGTTCGCGGAGACGAGGCGTCGCGTTGCTTCCACACCGGTGGGCACGGCGCGCTGGGTACCGACGAGGACAACGTCCACCGGTTGCCTAGAGAAGCGGGCGAGCAACTCGTCACCGTGCGCTACGCAGTCGATGCGACTGACCCCTGGTACAGCGGACATGACACGGGTCAAACCCTCCCGCACGCTGCGTCGGTCATCGCAGATCAAGACCGTCGTCACGGGGACTCCTTCCTGCAGCCGAGTGACGTTCCAATTCCCCTATCGGACGCTGCGCGCCGAACCTTGACACGATCCGGTGGTAAATCTGTCAACAAATCCGCCGGATGCCCGTCTCGGTGCGTTCACCTAATCGGACCAACTCGAGAACAGCCAGGTCGGAACCCATGGCGACGCCATCGCGAGGCTCCGGGCGATCGGGTCGCAGTTTCGTAACACACAGTGCAGGGCGTGCGCCGCCGTGCACCGGTGCGCTCGCGCCTCGTCCGGGTCGATGTCGGCGAGCACCATGGCGCAGGGCCAGACGAGGGGCAGCAGCCCGTGCCGGGTGGCGTCGGCGAGGGCGTCGAAGATCAGGACGCGGGCCCGTTCGCGATCTCCGACGGCGGCCAGGGAGGCCCCCAGGACGAGCGCTGACTTGACCTGGTGGCGCACCGACCCGGAGTTCGCAGCGGCGGTCGCGGCTGCCTCAGCGGGCGCCACGGCGGCCCGGGCGGACCCGGCGCCGAGTTCGGTCTCCGCGGCCACCCAGCCCCGCCGGATCTCCGTGCGCCAGCCCCCGTCCCCCAAGGTGGACTCGATTCCGAACAGGCGCCGGGCCTGCGCCGTGCGGCCCAGCCCGATGGCGTCCGCGGCGAGGCCGAGGAGGACGTCGGACCGCGCCGCGCGAACGTCGGCGCCGGGCGGTCCGGGCCGGTCGGGATGATCACCGTCGATGCCGCCGGGCCCGATCAAGGAAGCTTGGGCGAGCCGGTTCAGACCCGCCGCGTCGAACGACCGGGCGAGGGCGTGTCCGCCGACCTGGCGAAGATGCGACGCGCGGGTCGCGGCGGCCAGCGCGGCGATCACCGGATCCGGGCTGGAGATCAACCTCCGCAGCAGGTCAGCGGCTCGCGCGTACTGACCTCGGCCACCGAGAGCGACCGCCTCCAGCCAGCCGTCGAGCGGCTCGCGCGACCGCCATGGGGTTAACGCGTTCGGGTTTTCACCGAATGCGGCGGTCCACCGGGCCGCCCGATCGGGGTCACTCACCTGGACGAGTCTGCCTCGCCGAGCACCACGGATTCGATCCGGTCCACCGCGCCCGCGAGATCGTCGAGGTGCTCGACCCGGCCCGTCATGTCGGTGTCGAACCATCCGGGCCCGCACGCGAAGATCCGCATGTGCTGCCTCGTGCGCGGAATCTGCTCGATCACGTCCGCGCCGCCGTTCGCGGCGACCTGCGCCCAGAGCGCCACGGCGGCCGGGGCGGTGCGCCGGACGGCCGCGGCGAGGGACGCGGCGGGCAGCGCGGCGCCCAGCATGCGGGTGCCGAGGCCCCGGCGGGCCAGCGCCGCGCGCAGGACGTAGAGGGGCAGCGAGTGCCGTTCGCCGGGTGCGCAGCAGAGCAGGATCGGCCGGGCGTTGCGCGGCGCGGGCACCAGCGGGGTGGCCCGGATCATGGCGGCCAGCACGCACTCGTCGACGAGGTGTTCGAGTTCCACGCAGTCCCCCGCGTGCACCCAGCGGTTGGACACCGCGGACAGCACGGGACGGATCATCGAGTCCCAGGTGGCGGCCACGCCGTAGCCCTCGATCGCCTCGGCGATCATCACCTGCATCGACTCGTCGTCCATCGCCAGCGCCGCCCGGCCCAGTCCACGCGGGTCCGGCGACCCCTGTGACCTGGCCTGATCGGCGATGTCCGACAGCCAGTCGCCGTCCTGGTCGGCAGGCGCGGCGGGCTCGGCCTGCCGCTCCGGCTGGGTGCGGCCCGCGGCGGTCTCCGCGGACACCCGGCGGGCGTAGTCGGCGGCCTCGGCGGGCGCCGCCCCCTTGAGCAGGGCCCGCTGCATCAACTCCAGGCGGGCGATGTCCGACGGCGCGTACCGACGGTGGCTGCCCGTCGTGTGCCCGCTCGGGCCGACCCCGTAGCGGCGGTCCCAGGTGCGCAGGGTCGACGGCGCGATGCCGAGCCTGCGGGCCACGGCGGCGACGGGAAGGGTCGGTTCGCCGGACTCGTCGGGTTCATCGGGCTCACTCTCACCCGGCGACCCACTGTCCGTGGAACCGCTCGGTGTCGCCTGCTCGGATTTGGTCACCACAGCACCATCGTCGGGTGACGCCGAGTGTCCGGCAACTGGATACATGACCACGCTGCGTCGACTGGGTGATGCCGATCGGCTGAATCGCGGTACGAATGAGTCGATCACCCTTGAACAAGTATTGACGCGGTTCTAGCGTGTAAGCCGCTGCACCGAATGGAGTATTGACTCCCTTCCCACAGACATGGAGGCGGCCATCATGGCGGACACTCGCAGGCTCCCCGGTCCGAACGCCGATGTGTGGGACTGGCAGCTCGACGGCTCGTGCAGAGGCATGGACAGCGCGTTCTTCTTCCATCCGGATGGGGAGCGCGGACCCGCCCGCGCGCGTCGCGAGTCCAAGGCCAAGGCGATCTGCCAGGCATGCCCGGTCCTATCCCTCTGCCGGACCCACGCGCTCGCCGTGCACGAGCCCTACGGGATCTGGGGCGGGCTTTCGGAGTCCGAGCGGGAGGCGATCATCAAAACCGAGAAACGCACCCTGGCCGTCGCCAACTAGCGCATACGCGAGAAGGCCCGTTCGCCGAGGCGAACGGGCCTTCTCCGTGCGGGAAAACTCAGTGGCCGTGACCGTGGCCGTGGCCATGTCCCTGACCGGCGGGCTCTTCCGCCTTCTTCTCGACGATGGAGACCTCGGTGGTCAGCACCATCCGGGCGATCGACGCCGCGTTGGCCACCGCGGAGCGGGTGACCTTCACCGGGTCGACGACACCGTCGGCGAGCAGGTCGCCGTAGGTCAGCTTCGCCGCGTTGAAGCCCTGGCCCCACGGCAGCTCGGCGACCTTGTTGACGACGACCGCGCCTTCCTGGCCGCCGTTCGTGGCGATCCAGAACAGCGGCGCGGCGAGCGCCTCGCGGACGATCGCGACACCGGTCGCCTCGTCGCCGGTGAGTCCGAGGTTGCCCTCGAGCTCCTTGGCGACGTGCACCAGCGCGGAACCGCCGCCGGGCACGATGCCCTCTTCGACAGCCGCCTTGGTGGCCGCGACCGCGTCCTCGATGCGGTGCTTGCGCTCCGACAGCTCGGTCTCGGTCGGCGCGCCGACCTTGATGACCGCGACGCCGCCGGAGAGCTTCGCGAGCCGCTCCTGCAGCTTCTCGCGGTCCCAGTCGGAGTCGGAGGCCTCGATCTCCTTGCGGAGCTGCTCGGCCCGACCGGCGATGTCGGCCTTGGAGCCGCCACCCTCGACCAGCGTGGTCTCGTCCTTGGTGATCACGACGCGGCGGGCGGTGCCCAGCGAGTCGAGGGTCGCCTCGGACAGCTTGAGGCCGACCTCGGCGGCGATGACCTGGCCGCCGGTGACGACGGCGAGGTCGTCGAGGAACGCCTTGCGGCGGTCGCCGAAGAACGGAGCCTTGACCGCCACGGCCTTGATCGTCTTGCGCAGGGCGTTGACGACCAGCGTCGACAGCGCCTCACCCTCGACGTCCTCGGCGACGATCAGGACGGACTTGCCGGACTCGGCGACCTTCTCCAGGATCGGGAGCAGGTCGGCGAGCGCCGAGATCTTGTCGCGGTGCAGCAGGACGTAGCAGTCCTCGAGCACGGCTTCCTGCGACTCGAGGTCCGTGGCGAAGTGCGCCGACACGTAACCCTTGTCGAACTGGACGCCCTCGGTGATGACGAGCTCGGTGGCCAGCGTGGAGGACTCCTCCACGGTGATCACACCGTCCTCGCCGACCTTCTCGATGGCCTCGCCGAGCAGCGCGCCGATCGACGCGTCGCGCGAGGCGACGGTGCCGACCTGGGCGACGTTGTCGCGGCCCTTGACGGGCGTGGCCTTCGAGAGCAGCGAGGCGACAACGGCGTCCGAGGCGGCCTGGATGCCCCGGCCGATCGCGGTCGGGTTGGCACCGGCGGCCACGTTGCGCAGGCCGACGCGCACGAGCGCCTGGGCCAGCACGGTGGCGGTGGTGGTGCCGTCGCCCGCGATGTCGTTGGTCTTGGTGGCGACGTTCTTGGCGAGCTGCGCGCCCAGGTTCTCGAACGAGTCTTCCAACTCGATCTCGCGGGCGATGGTGACGCCGTCGTTGGTGACCGTCGGCCCACCGAACTTCTTGGCGAGCACGACGTGCCGCCCACGCGGGCCGAGGGTGACCTTGACCGCGTCGGCGAGCTTGTTCACCCCGCGCTCAAGGGCCCGACGAGCGTCCTCGTCGAAACTGATCTGCTTGGGCATTGATTACCTCTCGATATACGCGGGCACTCGAATGAAGAACGCCCCGGTGCCCCGAACGGGGCCGCCGGGGCGTTCGACTAGGTCAGCCGGGTGTCTAGTTGACGACAGCCAGCACGTCGCGGGCGGAGAGGATGAGGTACTCCTCGCCGTTGTACTTGACCTCGGTGCCGCCGTACTTGGAGTAGATGACGACGTCGCCGACAGCCACGTCCACGGGGACGCGGTTGCCCTTGTCGTCGATCCGGCCCGGACCCACAGCCAGGACCTTGCCCTCCTGGGGCTTCTCCTTGGCGGTGTCCGGGATGACCAGACCAGACGCGGTCGTGGCCTCGGCTTCGCTCGCCTGGACAACGATCTTGTCCTCGAGCGGCTTGATGTTGACGCTCACCGCTGTGACCTCCACGGGTCGTCGAAAGCGTTGGCAGGTTCCTATGACTGACGGCTCCTGCCACCCCGCCGTCGCGGGTGTCGGGGCGTCTGGTGCCGTACATTTGGCACTCTACCCACGCGAGTGCTAACCGTGCAACGCGCCCCTGGTGTGGCCTGGGTCAACAGCCCTAGCCGGGTCGCTCGCCTCATCGCTGTTCCGTGATGGTTCCGCGCGGGCCTCGCTGTTCGTGCACGTATCACTGCAGGTGACACTAGCTGGCCTTATCCCTCTAAGGGGTGGGGCCTCGGTGTCTTCCCCGTCGGCTGGTGCCGTCTCGACCCGACTGTTCACCAGGCTGCAACCATGCTGTTCGGTTGTGGCCTGGTGAGCATTCGGGTAGGTACCTGCCGGTCGTCGGGGAAGGCACCGCGGACCTATCCCGAACCGGCGGCCGAGCTGCTGAGGTGGCTTCCCTGGAGGCAGCCTGCCCGGCGAGGGCATCTTGTCGCCGTCCACTTGGCGTAACGCCCTGCTGGCGGAGCGCGACCCTGTGCCCATGGGGCTATGCGGCTCTCCTGGCGCACGCGCCGCCCGTGGCGGCTCGCGGACTCGCGCGGCGACCGTGGCTGCGCCGCGCGGCCGTCCGGCCGTAGCGAAGCGGCAGGTCGGACCGTGCCGCGATGGATGTAGCACCGGTGCCAGCGCAACAGGCCCACCGAGCGCGCCGCCACGGGCGGCGCGCCTTGATCCCATAGAGCCAAATTCGGCAGCAATGCGCTGAGGTGTACGCCGACCATACCCCCGGAGGACTTATGCGCATCGACGAAATCAAGATATCAAACTACAAAGGGGTCAAGAACATACACGTCACAGGCTTGGCGAACGATGCCGTGGCGGTAATTAGCGGCAAGAATGGAACGGGGAAATCTCTAATTCTCGAAGCCGTGGTGGCGGTATGGTCATCAAGCACCTTTGACGAGTCGCCGGTTGGGCCATGGGGAGACCACTCATCCGTGCAGCTCAAAATCCACCTCACCGAGGAAGAACGGAAGGCGCTGAAGAATTGGGGCGCCACCATTCCAGGCAATACAGGTGAAATAGAAGACGACCCGACAATCTCGCGCTATTGGGGCAAGGACGGCAACACCTACGGCCACATGAACCGATCGCCTGCGATCGAGATGCTTCAACACCCTCGATTCACCGCCCTCTACGGCTTTTCGAAGATGGACATCATCCAAGCCAACCGTAATGTTTCCATATCCCGGTCATTACCTAGCGTGGATCTAGGCATGTTCGGCGAAAAGCGCCTCACCGAGCAACGCGAGAGTCAATTCGAGGCAATTACAAAATGGCGTCACCCATACAATATTGGTGATGCGCTAACCTATCTTGCAACGATCGACTATTTGGATCAGATTGCCACCAGATCGGGTGGCGAATCGACGGATGAGTACGAGCGTATCGCCACGAACTTCCACGCCGCTACAGGAAAGAAGATCGACAAGCCCAAACTTGACGCAAACCATGGAGTCACCATTTCGGTGAATGCTCCCCATATGGGTGAGCATCCGATTTCAGAGCTATCGGTCGGCGAGCATGAGGTATTGAATCTAATGTACCTCGTCCGCCGCCTGAGTGCTCGTGGCGGCATACTCTTACTGGATGAACCCGAACAGCATCTCCACCCAACACTTCAGGTTGCCCTGTTTGAGACCATGACTACTATGGCGGACCGGGCTCAGATATTGACTGTCAGCCATTCGCCGAGCTTGATAGCCTCGATCCCCTCAAGTTCAACTTTCGATATGTCCCTGGCGAACACGGAGAAGACGAGCCAGCTAAGCCGGGTATCAGAGGACCGACAACGAGCAGAGCTCCTACACGAACTAGGTTTGCGGCCGTCCGCACTCGTCCAGAGTGATGCCCTCATCGTTGTGGAGGGCAACGATGACGAACTAATTCTCAATAGCCTATTTCCAATTGAAGCCAGCCGCTGCCGCTTTATGGTGGCCGGAGACGTCGATGAAGCCATGAATGCTTGCCGAACCCTCGAAGGGGTCGACAACCTCCTACCATGGCTATGCGTACGCGATCGCGACCTTCTTGACGATGCAGAACTCGATGAATTGAGGGCTAAGCATCCAAACTTGCACGTATGGGATCGCCGCATGATCGAAAATGAGCTGCTTGATTTCGAACTAATAGGCGAAACATTCAAGAGGGCGGGCGCGGAACAAACGACTGACGAAATTACTGCTTGCCTCCGCGAGATTGCGGGAGAGTTGAAACATGAGGTCCTGGTAGAGCTTACAAAGAAGGAACTCGGCAAGGTCTTGATTGAACCCAACCACAAGTCGAAAGATCCGTTCGATAAACTGGAATCTTACTACGAACTAAAAGTTGCATCGTTTACGAACAAATTGGCGAACTTTGATTCCGCAAAGGCTAGCGTTATCGCCGAAATAGAGGAGCGTTGGGACAATGAGTGGCTCACCTTAGCTCACGGAAAAGGCCTTCTGGGTCGACTTGTGTCCAAAAGCCCGTTCCGTTCGAAAGATCACCTTATTGCAGCCCTCGCGGGAACTTTTGCCCAAGGAGCTTGCCGTCCCACTTCACTCGACAGGTTCGGTTTGCGCATTGACGAACTCCTGAACGGCCCACGTCCAGGCTCGGCGACCAAATAGGCTCGCGCTGAACTAGAATGTTATTTCCATTGTCGAGGTGATGACATGCGCGAATGGCCGAAGGGTAACCAGTTTCTCCGGTTTGTTCGCGTATCCGACACAAAGGATTCCAGCGGAACGTCCGGCTTGCATATCCGTCGTAGAATCACCAATGATTCCCGCATCTTCGGACCGGCAGCCCAGGAGATTTAATGCTTGTTCGAGCAAGAAAGGGTTCGGTTTCAACTTCGCCATATCCGGCCCAGTTCTTGCCGAGACATGCGTTACATATTTGTCGATCTTATGCATATGGAGGTATGCAGATACCGCCTGCTGACTGTTGTTGCTCACTACTGCGAGAGTGCGACCGCTTTCGGCCCACAGTTTGACAAAGTCATGCGCACCGCGCGTTGGGTTCGCAAACTGGACGGCCTCCACTTCGTGAGCAGCAAATGCGCTTTCCACATAAGCCGCGTCCCTGGCGCTAATTTGTGCAGCATACATCAGAACGGTGAATGGATCTTGCGATTCACAAACATGCTCAGGGAGATCGTGCCAGCCGCCGTCGGCGAGGACGCCGCGTAACTGGCCAGCGACTACGCCAGCTGAGAGTCCGGCGAAAACGTTACAAATCGGTCCGTCGAAATCGAGCAGAAGCGCCTGGACATCCTTAAGGTAGCTACCGAGGTTGGCTGGCTCATCGACTGAAGGAGTCACGGAATGAACTCCTTGGACACTGTACCCCACATGCTGTCGAACCAAGTCCGCGCTTGGTCGACGTATTGAGAACCCGTGGAAGTGTCGTCGTCGGTGGTGGAGTGGTGGAACAGGATGGCGTCTTTACCCATGAGGTCGTAGATCGGGGTGGGGGTTTCGCCGAACGTGAGGATGTGTTCCCGGACTGGATAGAAGCCGAAGAATGCCTCTTCATTGTTGACGATGTAGAGCTTGAATAGCGGGGCGGCATGGTGGACGCGCACGGTGGCCGTGGCCTTGTTGACGATGCCGAGTGAGCCCAGCTCGTTGACGGTGTCGGTGATGGCGCCAACGTGGCGGTGCATGATCGCGGTTGCGCGGGCTCGGAACTCGGGGCTGTCGCCTAGGTCCTCGACGCGGCACGGGATGGCCAGGGGTGCTGTCGTGTCGGGGATGAGGATGCGCACCGTGAGGGATTCGGGGCGAAGGCGGCCTGCTCGGATCTTGTCGAGGGGTTCTTGCATGGCTCCGTGCAGGGTTTCGCCGGAGAAGCCTGCGAAGTCCACGGTGACGTGTTCGGCTTCGAAGGCGCGTTCGATGTGGGGGCGTAGGCCGACTGGGCGCTCGGTGCGTTCGCGGACGAAGACGCCGCTGCCCTGACGGGACACGATCAGGCCCTCGTCGCGTAGTTCGCGGAGGGCGTTCTGAACGGTCATGGGTGCCACGTTGTAGGTCTTGGCGAGTTCGTTGCGGGATGGGAGCTTGTCCCCCGCGGTGAACTTCTTGGTCAGGATCGCCGCCCTTAGGGCGTTCGCGACCTGCACGTATGGCGGGCGCGGGTCGTCCGGGTCCAGTGCCATGTCGCCTCTCCTTGATGACTCCTGCTGACACTTAAGTGTCAACCAGGATCGGCAATCTTGTCTAGCTCACCTAGCGAGCTAGCTCCCTCCATTCCTGGCGTTGACATGTCTAGCCAAGCTGGCTACCTTGTTACTTGTACGACATGGCTAGTCCGGTTAGACAAGCTCTGGAGGTAGAGATGCCGGTCATTCCGACGCGGTTCGCGGTGGATTTCGGTGAGGTGTTTCCGCTGGGTGCGTTCGTGCTGGGTGTGGAGCCGTCGATGGCGTTCTCCGACAACCCGGCCGCTCCGAAGATGCAGGAGCGGGACAAGGAGACCAACCAGCTCGTCTGGACCGTCCGCGCCTTGGACGCCAACGAGGAAGCCGCTCGGTTCGGTGCCGAGTTCAAGGTGAAGATCGCTGCTGACTACCAGCCGGTTCCGCCGCCGAAGGCCAACGGGTTCCCGTACGCGGCGGTGGAGTTCGAGCGGCTGACCATCACCCCGTATGCGAACAACAAGGGGCGGATCGCGCACAGCTTCCGGGCTGGCGGGATGCGTGCTCCTGGCGGTGCTCGGGCGGCCAAGCCTGCGGCTACCGCTGAGCAGAAAAACGCCGCGTGATGACGGGGCGGGCGTCTCGGGATGCGGTCGCCCGCTGGAACGTCGCCTACGCCGAACAGACGGCGGCCTTGTTCGCTGCGTCTCGTCCACAGCCTGTGGACCTCGACGCGATCCGTCGTCTGTCTCGCGCGTATGCTGAGGTCGCGGGTGCCTGGAGGGTGCTTGCGGCAGAGCTGGCAATCCCGCTGTGGGCTCGCCATGCGGCCGTGGTCGCGGCCGAGGAGTTCGAACGTCGCGCGGGCATGGAGGTCCTGCGCGTTCAGCAATCCGAAGGAAGTGGGCAATGAGCGGGCAAACGTTGCGGTTCACCGCGTCGGGTTCGCCTGGGCATGGGTCGTCTGCCGGTGTCGTGCGGTACGGAGAAGGGCATCCCCCGGCGTTGGTGATCAGCCTGGACACGGTGGACGTGTTGTTGAGTGTCGCGCCGTTTCCTGACGGGCTGGTCGCGATGGCGAACTTCTGCCGGGTGCTGGCGCGGGAGTCCGCTCGGCTGGCTGCGGAGATCGACCCGGACGGCGAGCCCGCGCCGGTGGAACGGTCCGGGCGGCACTGGATCAACCCTGCCGGGCCTGGGTTGTCCGGGCCCGGTCATTGAGTCCGGCACGGCGGCGGGTGCTCCGTTGCTTGGCGGCCCGGGTGCCCGCCGTCGTGCCTCCCACAACAACCAACCGAAGGGAGGTTCCGTGGTGGCTTCCAAGGTAGAGGACTGGCGCAACACTGACCCGCTGCCGACGACGCTGCTGACCGCGCGGGAGTACTTGTGGCGGGCACCGGCGTTCGACGCTCCGCGGGAAGAGTGGATCGCCTACCACGAATACAGGGCCGAGGTCTTCCGTCACGTCGCCGCGATCGACACCCGCCACCGGTACGAAGCCGGGGCGGAAGCCTGGCTCGCGAAAGACAAGGTCGTGAAGCTGCGGGGTTCCGGGGAGGCTGATCCGGCGCTCATCACCTGACCCGATAAGTCCACTGTAGACAAACAAACGCGCTTGGGTGGTGCGGCGATGACGCACGCCCATGTTGCGGTGCAAGGAAACCATGCGCACAGAAGCGGACCCGGCTACCAACCTTTCCCGCTTCCGTGCTGTCCACACCAGACATCGGAGTAGACAGTGAACACGCTAGTACATCCACAGAACGTCTTGCTAGTGCAGGGTCGCGCCTCGACGGTCGGGGGTGGGCTCTGATGGGACGCAAGGAATCCCGCTGGGTCGACCCGGCACCGTTGGAGATCGCCCGGCCTCGCCTGCCCTGGTGGACGCTGCTGCCCCACTGGGTCAAGCTCGCCATCTCCCCGATCGTCCTGACCGGCTTGCTCGGATGGGGCCTCGTGCACCTGGTCCAGGTTGTCTGGCGCTACCCGCTCTCGATCGTGGTTCTGATCGCTGGCTGGTGGTCGTATTCCGGGTTCGGCCCATGGTGGTTCGCGGGCGGACTCGCGGTGGTGTTCATGTTGTTCGGGGTGTGGCGGTGGCTGCACGAGCCCTCGTTCGAGCGGTTCGCCATGCCACAGATCCGCACCGAGTACCGCCGCTGCATGATCTACACCTGGCAATGGCGGACGGTCATGCGCCTGGCTGATCTCGTGAAAGACAAGCGGGGCAAGGAATACCGGCCACGCCTCGGCCGTGTCCGCTCCGATGGGTGGCGCGACCGGGTCCGGGTCCGCATGGTCAAAGGACAAGCACCCGAGCAATGGGAGCTGCACGCCTCCGGGCTAGCGCATTCCTTCCACGCTCACTCCTGTCGCGTCCGAGTGTTGAAGCCTGGGCGGCTCGAACTGGACTTCGTGCACTCCGATCCCTTGGCGGCCCCGATCGCGCTGCCGGACCGGGCGAAGGAGTCCGCGGTCGATCTGAAGCGGGTGGTGATCGGGCGGACCGAGTCAGGGCGTCCGTGGCGGCTGCGGCTGCTCGGCACCCACGTTCTCAACGTCGGCGTCTCCGGGGCCGGTAAAGGCTCGCTGCTCTGGTCGGTGATCAACGCGCTGGCACCTGCGATCAAGTCCGGGGCGGTGCGCCTCTACGGCATCGACCCCAAAGGCGGGATGGAGCTGGGGCAGGCACCGGAGCTGTTCCATCGGGTCGTGTTCGACAACGGCGAGAAGGCCGTGACCATGCTCGAAGACATTGCCACTGAGGTGAAGCGCCGCGCCGAGTCCTACCGGGGTCTGCGCCGCACCTGGACCGCGGAGACCGGCGACCCGTTCCTTCTCCTGGTGATTGACGAACTGGCCGACGTCGTGGCCTACCAAACCGACAAGGGCCTGCGGGAACGAGCGGCCCGGGCGCTGCAGGCGATCACCTCACAAGGGCGGGCACCGGGGGTGTGCGTGCTCGGCCTGCTGCAGGACCCACGCAAGGAGATCGTGCCGTTCCGGCACCTGTTCTCCACCCGCGTCGCGATGCGCCTGGACGAACCCGCACAGGTCGACATGGTCCTCGGCGACGGAGTCCGCCAACGGGGAGCTGCGGCGCACGAGATCAGCGAACACGTCCCCGGTGTCGCCTGGATCAAGGAGGACGGGAAGCGAGAACCGGTGCGCGCTAGGGCGTTCCACGTCACCGATGACGACCTGGCCGCACTCGTCGCCTACGTCACCGATCGCACCCCGGTGCCTGCGCCGGTGCCGTTCGTCGTGGAAGGGGCCACGGCATGAACACCCTCACGACAAGGCTGGACGCGATCCGGGATCACCTGGCAACACACCCGGCGCTCCCGGGTCCATGGGATGTGTCGGTCAACGCCTGCCGGGAAGACGCGGTCACGATCCAACTCCAGGCCCACACGCTGGCCGGTGTGGCATCAGCACTGCTGTCCTGGGCCGCGACCCTGACCAACGTCACGGCCTCGGCCTGGCGGGCAGGACCAGACTCGGTCCACCTGCACCTGTTCGGTGCGCTCGCCGACGGCACCCAGGTCAAGATCTTCGACGGCCTCACCTACTCGCCAACGGTGTTCCCCGACCTGGAACCCGGCGGCAAGCAAAGCGTCGGCATGACCACCCTTCGGGCCTGGGCCGCTGACGGTGCGGGGGTGGCGGCATGAGCACCGCAATCGCCTCCGCACCGGAAGGCACTCGGGCGCAACGGATGCGCCAACCCCTTGCCTTCGACGTGGTTACCGCGACGGCCGAGAAGTACGGGGTCTGTGTCCGGCCGTTCACCATGGAAGTCGGGGACCTCGACACCGGCGAACTCCGACACGTGGCGGTCCCGTGCGGGTCGACCGTGGAATCGGTATGTGGGCCGTGTGCGCGGAAGGCTCGGGCGCTGCGGATGGTCCAGTGTCGTGAGGGCTGGCACATGGCAGAGGAACCCGACTTCGCCCCCGAGCCACCCTCCGCCGATCAGACAGAACTGATGGCATACCGGGCCGACCTCGTAGCCGCTTACCGGGAGGCAGTCGATCAGAGCCAGGCGGGCGACGCCGACGAACTCCGCGATGAGATCCACTCCGTTGACGACGAACTGCGCGCACTCGGGGTGCGGGGTCGGCTGCCTTCCCCCGATGCGGTGGGCAAGCGGGCTCCGAAACGGTCCACCAAGCGGCGCCAAGACGCACCGAACCTGCCACGCCGGAAGGTGGAGAAGCGCACCGTGGGGCGGCAGTACGCCGGTGGGTTCCGGCCCTCCATGTTCGTCACGCTCACCTGCGACTCCTACGGTCCGGTCCGCGGGGACGGGACACCGGTGGACTTCCGCACCTACGACTACCGGCGGGCGGCTCGCGACGCGGTGCACTTCGCCTCCCTGATCGACCGGTGGTGGCAGAACCTGCGCCGCGTCGTCGGCTGGGACGTGCAGTACTTCGCCACCGTCGAACCACAGAAACGAGCCGCCCCGCACCTGCACACCGCGATCCGCGGTTCGATCCCGCACGAGGTCCTGCGGCAGGTCACGGCAGCCACCTACTTGCAGGTGTGGTGGCCCCCGCATGACGAGCTGGTCTACCCGGGCAGCGTGGTCCCGGTCTGGAACGGCGAGCAATTCGTCGACCCGACCACCCGACAGCCGTTGACGGCCTGGGCGGACGCGGTCGACCAGGTCGAGGCCCCGGCGCACGTGTCCACCTTCGGGGCACAGGTGCACTCCAAGGGCATCCTCGGCGGCACCGAACAAGCCGGGCGACACATCGGCTACCTGACCAAGTACCTCATGAAATCGACCGGTGAGGTGATCGAGTCCACCGGGGACCGGCAGCGCGAACACCACGACCGGCTCCACGACGAACTCCAGATCACTCCATGCTCGCCGCGCTGCGCGGTCTGGCTGCTCTACGGGGTTCAACCCCTCGGCGCGACCAGCCGCACCACTCCCGGCCACTGCAAGGGGCGGGCGCACCGCCGATCAACCCTCGGGCTTCCTGGACGGCGGGTGCTGGTGTCGCGGAAGTGGTCCGGGAAGACGCTGGCCGACCACCGGGCCGACCGCAAAGCCTTCGTGGTCCAGGCCCTCGCCGAAGTCGGCGTCGTCAAGGAACAGCCAGATCCGAAGCGGCTGGTCTGGCACAAGGTCAAACCCGGCGACCCGACCGTTCCACCACGGGCGCACCTGCTCATGCACGCCATCTCCGAACGCATCCGATGGCGGGCCGAATACGACGCCGCGCTCCTCGCGGCCAATGTTTCAGCAACTCCGCCCATAGCGGCCTGACCTGGGGGAACGAGATGGACCACGACACCTTTGATCAGCTTTTGAGCACGCCGGAACTCTGCGCCTACCTCAAGATCACGCGAGACACGCTTTACGAATGGCGGGAGATCAACGCGGCTCCGCCTGCCTTCAAGCTGCCCAACGGGCACCTCCGGTTCCCGATGGCTGACCTCCTGGACTGGATAGCCAAACAACGTGGGAGGGCGGCATGAAGCCCACGCATCAGGTCCGGTTCTGGGAGATCAAGACGCTCAAACCGGATGCCAATGGAAAGCGTCGGAAACGGCCCTACGGCGTTCGTTGGGTGACCGGTGGACGCGAGCACTCCGAGTGGTTCACCACGAAGGCTCTTGCCAAGTCGCACCTTGGCAAGCTGGTCCTGGCGGCGAATCGGGGTGAGGCGTTCGATATCACCACCGGACTGCCGCAATCGCTCTATCGAGATGCGCACGCTCCGACGCTGTTGCAGGTCGCGCGGGAGTTCCTTGGTGAGGTTTGGCCGGATATGTCGCCGAGTTCTCGGGATCGGCTTGTCTGCGGGCTTGCCGTTGCGGTGCAAGGATTTCTCGACTCCGAGCCTGACACTGACCCTGCGTTGGTTCGTCGAACGTTGACCACCGTCGTCCTGCCTCCTCGCTCCGCGGCTCTCGCTCCATCCGACGAACAAGCGCGGATCGCGAGCTGGCTCACCGAGCATTCGCGGAAAGTGGCCGAGCTGGTCGACGACGTCGAGGTGACCCGCCTCGGGCGGAAGCTGGGCGAACGGTTGGACGGCCGGAAAGCGGCGGTGACGACGATTGACACCCGCAAGGGCGCACTCGTGCAGGCGCTTTCTTACGCGGTGACGCGGTCGTACGTATCCGATAACCCGTTCAAGAACATGAGCCTGTCGCGGTTCAGGAGTGGGATCGCGATTGATCCGGGTGTGGTCGTCAATCCCGCGCAAGCTCGGGCGTTGTTGGCGGCTGTCACCTATGCGCGTCCGCGCGGGACGAATCCGTCCTGGCTCCCGTTCTTCGCGACGCTCTACTACGCGGGAATGCGACCGAGTGAGGCCCGGATGCTCGCTGAGCAGCACTGTCACCTACCCAACACAGGTTGGGGTGAACTTGTGCTGCCTGGTTCGTTGAGCAGCACGGCGGCTCGGTACAACGGCGGCCACATCTTCGAGGCTCGATCGTTGAAGCATCGCGCCGAGGGCATCACGCGCCGCGTGCCGATTCCTCCCGAGCTGGTGCGCATCCTGTCCGCGCATATCGACCAGATCGGGACGGCAGAGGACGGGCGGCTGTTCCGGGGTAATGGGGGCGGACCGGTGCCGAGCGCGTCTTACACGGACATCTGGAGGCTCGCACGGCCCTACGGGCTCGCTCCTCGACAGGTCGCCTCGCCGCTGGCACGCCGACCGTACGACTTGCGGCACGCGGCCGTGTCCTCGTGGATCGCGGCGGGGGTCTCCCTGCCGGAGGTGGCCAAGCGGGCGGGCCACACGGTCCAGATGCTCACGGCCGTCTACGCGAAGGTGATCTACGGCGCGTCCGACCAGATGAACCAGCGCATTGAGGCGTTCCTGCGGGCGGACGATGACCGCGACTGAATGCGCCTACGATGGAAGTGCCCTCGGCCGGGAAAACCCCAGGTCCGGTGGCACTTCCGCGCTCGGGATCTGTTCCGCGTCTGTTCCGTGGACACCGCCGGCAAGCCCCTCGCGATCACAGACAGTCCCAGACGCATCCCGACTCCCGCCGAAGGGATATCCATTGGGACACAACGGAAATCCCCTCCGAGCTGCGAGGCCAATGAACACGCTGTGTAACCGCCTGAAGCGCCGGGTTTCTACCCACGCGAGTGCTAACCGTGCAACGCGCCCCTGGTGTGGTGTGGGTCAACGACCTAAACCCGTGGCGGGCGACCGCCGGGTTGTGGGTCAATCCGCGGATGATTCGCGAAGCGGTGGCAGGCGACTTCGAGCGGCTGCGGGAGATCGAGGTCCTCGCGGGTGAGGTGTTCCGGACGGTCGGGATGGACTTCATCGCCGACATGCCGCCGCCGCCCGTCGAGGTGCTCGCGGAGTTCGCCGGGGACGGGCGGTGCTGGGTGGCCGTCGAGGACGGGGTCGTCGGTGGGTATCTGCTCGCCGAGGTGGTCGACGAGTGCGCGCATGTCGCGCAGGTGAGTGTTGATCCGCGGTTTCGGGGGCGGCGGCTCGGGGCGCGGCTGATCGATCACCTCGACGCTTGGGCACGCGCGCGGGGGCTGGCGGGGCTGACCCTGACGACCTACCGGGACCTGCCGTGGAACGGGGTCTACTACGCGAAGATCGGGTTCGAGGTCGTGGAGCCGACGCCCGGGTTGGCCGCGTTGGTGGCGCACGAGGCCGGGCTTGGGCTGGATCCGGCGCTGCGGGTGTGCATGCGGCGATGATCGGTTCGGGCGGAAGTGCTCGCACGGAAGCACTTCCGCCCGGTGCACCGGACCGAATGGTTGATGGGATGGGACCGCCCGTGCGCGGGACGCCCCCGACTCCCCCAGGAAGCCGGGCGCTGACAACAAAAAGCCGCCGTTCGACACTGCGGACGGCGGCTCCTCACGATCAGGTGATCATGGGGAACCCCGGCGGCGGGCGCACTCCAGGGACCTGTCGGCCTTGGACTTGCTGTGCACGGTCACCTCCGGGTTTCGTTGCTGTCGAACGGAACTATGTCCGACAGCCGCCCCCAGGGCAACGCGATTTAGACCGAGACCGTCGAGACCGGCAGGGCCGGGTTCGCCGAGAGGTCCAAAGAGGACGGTTGGACGCCCGCCGCCACGAGGTGGGCGCCGAGGGCGGCCATCATGGCGCCGTTGTCGGTGCACAGGCGAGGGCGCGGGACGCGCAGTTCGATGCCCGCGGCGGCGCAGCGTTCGGCGGCCAGGACCTTGAGGCGGGAGTTCGCGGCGACCCCTCCGGAGATGACCATGGTGCCGATGCCGAGTTCCGTGGCGGCGCGCACGGCCTTCGCGGTCAGGACGTCGGCGACGGCTTCCTGGAAGGACGCGCAGACGTCGTCGACCGGGATTTCCTCGCCGTCGCGCTCGCGGGCCTCGACCCAGCGGGCGACCGACGTCTTCAACCCGGAGAACGAGAAGTCGTACTTGGCGTCGCGGGGACCGGTGAGGCCTCGCGGGAAGGCGATCGCCTTGGGGTTGCCGCGCTGGGCGGCCTTGTCGATCGGCGGGCCGCCGGGATAGGGCAGGCCGATGACCCTGGCGACCTTGTCGTAGGCCTCGCCCGCGGCGTCGTCGATGGTCGAGCCGATCTCGGTGATCTTGCCCGACAGGTCGTCCACCCGCAGGAGCTGGCTGTGGCCACCGGAGACCAGCAGCGCCAGGCACGGCGACGGCAGCGGACCGTGGTCGAGCGTGTCGGCGGCGACATGGCCCGCCAGGTGGTTGGCGCCGTAGAGGGGTACGCCCAGCGACATCGCGTACGCCTTGGCGGCCGAGACACCCACTAGCAGCGCGCCGGACAGCCCAGGTCCACAGGTGACGGTGATCGCGTCCACATCGGACAGCCCGAGGCCCGCGACCTCGAACGCGCGGCGCATGGTCGGGACCATCGCCTCCAGGTGCGCGCGGCTGGCGATCTCCGGCACCACACCACCGAACCGGACGTGCTGGTCGACGCTGGACGCGACCTCGTCGGCGAGCAGCTCGACGCCGCCGTCGCGGTCGAGCCGGACGATGCCGACGCCGGTCTCGTCGCAGGAGCTCTCGATGCCCAGGATGATCGTCACGTGGTCTCCTCCACGGGGACTCCGGCGTTCTCGGGCCGCGCCATGGTGAAGGCGTCGGCGCCCGAGGGCTGGTAGTAGCGGCGGCGCAGGCCGATGGTGGTGAAGCCGTGCTTCTCGTAGAGCGCGATGGCGGACTTGTTGTCCGTGCGCACTTCGAGGAACACGGCGGCGGACTCCTCGTCGGCCCGGGCGAGCAGGGCGCGCAGCAGCAGCTCGCCGATGCCCTGGCGCTGGAACGCCGGGTCGACGCCGAGGGTGTGGACGCTGGCTTCCATGTCGCCGGGCGCCCCGGCCACGGACAGTCCGGCGTAGCCGACGAGCTTGTCGTCGACGTAGGCGCCGAGGTAGTAGTGACCCCAGTCCAGCTCCGAGGCGAACGCGGACTCGCTCCACGGGTCTTCGCCGGAGAACAGGATCTTCTCCAGTTCGGCGCAGCGGCGCAGGTCCTCGCGCCGCAGCGGTTCGAGGCGCACGGTCACCTCGGACTCACCCGCTTGCGCGCGCCGGGCTCGACCGCGTCGGGCCTGCGCAGGTACAGCGGGGTGAGCGGGCCGGGGTCGGCGGTGAAGTCGGCGGCGGCGACCAGCCCGAGCGGGCTCGGGTGGTCCGGGTCGACGACGGGCAGGCCCAGGACCTCGGCGTAGAGCTTGGCGCCGTAGCCCGCGGCGCGGACGACGCCGAGTTCGGCGATCCGCTCGGCGAGTTCGGCGGGCGGGGTGACGGCGGGCTCGGTGAGCCGGGCACCGTCGTAGGCGGCCCAGTAGACCTCGCGGCGACGCGCGTCGGTGACGACCAGCAGCGGCTCACCAGGGGCGTCGGCGGCGATCGCGTCGAGCGAGCAGACCGGGTACACGGGCCGGTCGAGGCTGTGGCCGAGGGCGGCGGCGGTGACCATGCCCGCGCGCAGACCGGTGAACGGGCCCGGGCCGATGCCGCAGACGATCGCGTCGAGGTCGGCGAGTGTTCGACCGGCCGCGGCGAGGGCGTCGCGCACGTGCGGGGTGAGCAGTTCCCCGTGGGCCTTGGCGTCGACCGTGACGCACTCGGCCAGCACGCGGGGGCGCCCGTCGGTCAGTTCGACGACACCGGCGGTGACCGCGGGCGTAGCGGTGTCCACAGCGAGTACCAGCACGGTTGTCAAGAGTACGAGGCGTGCCTTCGGGCACGTGGGGCGCGGTCGCAAACGCTTGCGCACGTGACGGCGATAACTGCCAGTGAGCGTTCGGCGGCACTAGGGTTGGCGTCGTGCTGCTGCCCACCCTGGCTGTTCCGGACGAGCGTGAAGCGCTCCGATTCGGGTCCGACGTCCTCACCCACGCCGAGCTCGCCGCGGCGGCCAAGGCGGTCGCGGCCCAGGTGGGCGGGGCCCGCCGGGTCGCCGTGTGGGCCACTCCGACCTTGCAGACCTGCGTCGCCGTCGTCGGCGTCCTGCTCGCGGGGGCGGCGGTGGTGCCGATCAATCCGAAGATCGGCGAGCGCGAACTCGCGCACATCCTGGGCGACAGCTCACCCGACCTGGTGATCGGCGGCCCCGATGGGGTGACGGTCGACGTGACGGCCCGGCTCGACGGGCCGCTGCCCGCCGAAGCCGACCCGGAGTCGCCCGCGTTCGTCGTCTACACGTCGGGCACCACCGGGCCGCCGAAGGGCGTGCTCCTCCCCCGCCGGGCCATCGCGTCGAACCTGGACGCGCTCGCGCAGGCGTGGGAGTGGACGGCCGCGGACACGGTGGTGCACGCGCTGCCGCTATTCCATGTGCACGGCCTGATCCTCGGGGTGCTCGGCCCCCTGCGGCTGGGCGGCGCGGTGCACCACATAGGCAAGTTCGACACGCACGCGATCGCGGCGGCCCTGTCCGGCTCGGCGACGGTCATGTTCGGCGTCCCGACGATGTACCACCGGCTCGCGGCGGACTGCGAGGCCGACGCCGACCTGGCCGCGGCGGTCGGGCGGGCCCGGCTGCTGGTGTCCGGTTCGGCGGCGCTGCCCGCGACCGACCACGCGCGGATCACGAAGGCGACGGGTCAGGAGGTCGTCGAGCGGTACGGGATGACCGAGACCCTGATGAACTGCGCCGTGCGCGCGTCCGGCGACCGGCGGCCCGGTTTCGTGGGGCCCCCGGTCGACGGCGTGGAGGTGCGGCTGGTCGACTCCGGCGCCTTGGTGCCCGACGGCGAGATCGGCGAGATCGAGGTGCGGGGGCCGAACCTGTTCCTGGGCTACCTGAACCGCCCGGACGCGACGGCGGAAGCGTTGCGGGACGGGTGGTTCCGGACCGGGGACATGGCGGTGCGGTCGCCGGACGGGTATGTGCGGATCGTCGGTCGGCGGGCCACGGACCTGATCAAGAGCGGCGGCTACAAGATCGGCGCGGGCGAGATCGAGAACGCGCTGTTGGAGCACCCGGGGGTCGCGGAGGTCGCGGTGACGGGTGAGCCGGACGAGGACTTGGGCGAGCGGATCGTGGCGTGGGTGGTGCCTTCGGGTGAGCCGCCGTCAGCGAAGGAGTTGGCCGACCACGTGGCCGCACTGCTGTCACCACACAAGCGCCCGCGGGTGGTTCACTACCTGGACGCGTTGCCGCGCAACGAAATGGGCAAGGTCACCAAGCGAGCGCTGCATGCCTGACGAGGGAGCGCGGCACCTGATCGCCGCCATCACCACCGACTTCACCGAGTTCCCCCCGAAAGCCCTGGCACCTGGTGACGGACCGTTGGGATGGGCCGGCTATGGGGAGGCACGTGAACGGGCTTCGCAGACATCAGGTGAAACCGAGTCCGTGGTGTGCGGTGAAGGTCGCGTGGGTGGCGTCGCGGCCGTGCTCGTGGTGTTCGACTTCCGATTCCTGGGTGGGTCGGTCGGCAGTGCGACGGGTGACCGAATCGAGTACGCGTTCACTCGGGCCAGGGAAACCCGGACGCCGTTGGTCTCGCTGATCGCCACCGGCGGCAGTCGGATGCACGAGGGAATGCTTTCCCTGCACCAACTCCAGCGCGTCGCACGGCAGTCGACCCTGCTGCACCAAGCGGGCGTTCCGCAGATCTCGGTACTCCGCGACCCCACGACGGGCGGGCTGTGGGCTTCGCTCGGCGCGGGGGCGGATGTGGTCATCGGGGTCGAGGAGGCACAGGTTGGGTTCGCCGGTCGGCGGGTGCGGCCAATCGGTGACGACCCGGCTTATACGGCTGAGGGGCAGCTTGCCAACGGGCATATCGATGAGGTGTGCGCCCTCGAAGATGTCGATTCAGTCTTGACGGAATGGTTGCTGCTGCTGAGTTCTGGGGCGCCTGAGCCTGCCGAGGTACCGCGGGCGCTGGGATCTGCCGAGCCCGCTTCCGATGCTTGGTCGGCGGTTCGGCACGCCCGGTCGGCGGCTCGGCCGCATGCCGAATCCTATTTGGACGATTACTTCGACGTGCGGCGGCCGATTTCCGGGGATCGTTGCGGTGGCGTGGATGCGGGGATGTTGTGCGGGATCGGGCTGCGAGGGCGGCATGCCGTTGCCTACGCGGCACAGACTGGGACCGCCACCACGCCCGCCGGGTTCCGGACAGCGGCTCGACTGATTCGGTTGGCCGAGCGGTTGGGGATCTCTGTGCTGACTTTGGTCGATACGCCAGGGGCAGCGAATGATGCCGCTGCTGAGCGGGCGGGAGCCGGGCCTGCCATCGCGGAATTGTTCGCGACCGTGGCGGCGGCGCGGGTGCCCGTGACAACTCTGGTGATTGGCGAAGGCGGGTCGGGCGGAGCATTGGCGTTGGCGGCGCCGGATCGGACCTGGATCACTCCGGACGCCTATTTCTCGGTGATCGCCCCGGAGTTGTGTGCGGCGATTTTGAAACGGTCGCCGGAGGAGGTTCCGGGTACCGCGGAGCAGTTGCGGTTGCGGCCGTCGGATCTTGTCGAGCTTGGGGTGGTTCGGGGGATCGCGGACTAGCTCAAGTTACTTCCAGCTGTCGAGGATCTTCGGCAGGTCCGACAGGCGGTGCAGGATCGCGTCCGGTTCGACGTCCACCGGGACCTGCTGGTCCACGGGAATGTCGCTGTGCGGGATCAAGATCGCCTTCATCCCCGCCGACTTGGCACCGTTGATGTCGTCGTGGGGGCGGTCGCCGACGTAGACGCAGTCCGCCGGGTCGTCGATGCCGATGGCGTGCATGGCGGCTTCGAAGGACTTCGGGTGCGGCTTGGTGTACTCCAGGTCGCTGCTCCACACGCACGCGTCGAAGAGGTGGCGGACGTTGTCGCGGATCAGGATTTCCTCGTGCCAGGTGCCGGGCCAGGATGTGGACGACAGGACGCCGGTGCGCAGGCCGCGAGCGCGGAGTTCGGTCAGCAGCGGGGTCACTTCGGGGTCGGTGTACGTGGCCTGGTCCCAGAAAGCCCGGTACGCAGCCCAAGCCGCCTCGTGCTCCGGCACGCCCACCTCGGTCAACACGTGGCTCAGTGTGAACGCCGTGGCCTCCGCTCGGCAGCGCGACCAGGCCGCGTTGTCGGCGGCCAACAGCGCCTCGGCGATGGCCTTGGCCTGCTCCGGGTCGTCGGCGTGGATGATGTCGGCGTAGATCTGCCAGCCGGCGCGCATGTCCATGGTCACCCAAGGGGTGAGGGTGCCGCCCCAGTCGAAGATCACCGCTCGCATGCGGGTCAGCCTATCCGGCGGTCGGTCCAGTTTCCATGGGGTTCGAGGGTGGCCACCCGGCTGTCGTCGGGGCGGCGGTCCAGGCGGATGAGGAGGTGGTCCTCCGAGAGCCGCTCGGCGGCGCCTTCGCCCCATTCGATGACGACGACGGCGTCGACCAGCTCGGTGTCCAGGTCCAGATCGTCCAACTCGGTGAGGTCGCCGCCGAGGCGGTACGCGTCGACGTGGACCAGGGGGATGCCGCGGTCGCCTGCCTGGTGTTCGCGGGCGATGATGAAAGTCGGGCTGCTGACTCGGCCGTGCACCCCGAGTCCGGCGGCAATCCCTTTGGCGACAACGGTTTTGCCCGCGCCCAGCGGGCCGGCGAGCAGGATCAGGTCGCCGGGGCGCACCATCTCGCCGAGTTTGCGGCCGAAGTCGAGGGTGTCCTCGACCTGGGGCAGTTCGATCGTCTCAGCCACGACGCCACCACTTCCTCCGCCCGGCGCCCGCGCCGCGCGCGCAGTCGCGCAGCAGGTCGGCCAGGTGTTCGTTCACGAAATCGGGTTGTTCCAACATGACCATGTGCCCAGCGCCGCGGGCTCGGACCAGCACGGCGTCGGGCAGTTCTAACGCGATGCGCTCGGTGTGCTCGAACGGCGTCATCCGGTCCTCGTCGGCGCCGATCACCAACACCCGGCTGTGCTTCAACCCCGCCAGAGCCGCATATCTGTTGTGGCTGCCCAAAGTGTCGATAAAGTCGGCCAGCACCCGCACCGGCGTCACATTGAGCATGTCCATCAGGAAGTCGACCAGGCTGGGACTCACGCTGCGTGAGCCGAAGGCGAGTCGGCGCACCGCCTGCCGGGTGAGCTGGCCGCCGCTCGCGCGCACGAGTTCGACCAGACCTGGCTGCCAGTCGGCGAAACGGCCCAGGTAGCGGGTCAGCGGGTTGTACTTCGACAGCAGCGGACGGGAGAGACCGCTCTTGCCCACCTCACCCGCGGACGTGCCGATGAGCGCGACGCCTTCGACCCGGTCGGCGAACAGCTCCGGGTTCTTCTCGGCCAGCTCCATGATGGCCATGCCGCCCATCGAATGCCCCACGAGCACCAGCGGGCCATCCGGCGCCATGGCGCGGATGACGTCGTCCAGGTCGAGTGCGAGCTGCTCGATCGTGCTCGACGCCTCGTCGGTCAGCGCGGAGCGGCCATGGCTTCGGTGGTCGTAAAGCACTTGCCGCACACGGGGTTCGGTCATGGCGGCGAGACCCTGGCGCTGGAAGTGCCAGCAGCGGCGGGAAAGGGCGAACCCGTGCACGAGAACGACTGTCAGTTCAGGCTTCCCGCCGTCGTCCGGGTCGACTTCCTCGACGGACAGCGCCGCACCGTCAGCGGCGGCGACGGTGCTGACCCGAGTGGGCGGCAGCGCTCCCAGAGCTTCGCCCGCGTGCAGTTCCTCCGGCCTGCGGGCCCGGATGACGCCCGCGACGACGGCGCCGCCCGCGATCGCCATGCCGACGCCAGCCAGAACCCGGTTGGTCACGCTCACGACGACTCGCCCAGATACCTGCGGGCCACGCGTGCGCGGTACATGCCGGTCACGATCTCGTAGTCGATCGTCCCGATGATGTCGGCCCACTCGCGCGCGGTGGGCTCGCCGCGATCGCCGGTGCCGAACAGCACGACTTCGTCCCCCACAAGGACTTCGTCGTCGCCGCAATCGACGATGATCTGGTCCATGCAGACCCGGCCGCGCACCGGACGACGCCTGCCGCCGAGGAACACGTCGAACCGGCCGGACAGCGACCGGGAGACGCCGTCCGCGTAACCCACCGGCACCAGGGCCAGATTCGTGGCCCGGTCGGCGGTCCAGGTGTGCCCATAAGAGACTGATTCGCCCGCGTCGATCCGTTTGACGAGCACGACCGACGAGCGGAACGTCATCGCCGGACGCAGGTCTTCGTGGTACGGCAACGGGTTCAGCCCGTACATGGCGATGCCCACGCGCACCAGGTCGAAGTGCAAGTCCTTGCGGTCGAGGGTGGCCGCGGAATTCGCCAGGTGCCTGCGTGGCTTCAGACCGGCGTCGAGCGCGACCTGGTACGCCTCGGCGAACCGCTCGGCCTGACGGTCGACCGATGGATGGCCAGGTTCGTCGGCGCACGCGAGGTGCGACCACACGGCGTACACCTCGTTGTCCGACGCGGCCGCGGCGGCGACCAGCTCGGGCCACGCCGAGCGCGGGCAGCCGTTGCGGCTCAGGCCAGTGTCGATCTTCAGGTGGATCCGCCTGCCGGACAGGCCTGCCAACTGCTCCACAGAGGACACCGACAGGTCGACGTCGGGAGGGGCCTCGGCCCCGGGGACATCGAGCCAGGCCAGGATCGGCGCGGTGATCCCGGCCGCGCGCAGTACCGCGGCCTCGTGCACGGACGCCACACCCAGCCAGGTCGCCCCGGCCGAGAGGGCGGCGCGGGCCACCGGCACGGCGCCGTGGCCGTAGCCGTCGGCTTTCACCACGGCCATCGTCTCCGCGCCCGCGGCGCGCGCGGACAGCAGCGCGACGTTGTGCCGGATGTGGTCGAGATCGACCGTCACCTCGGCGCGCGGCTGGTCAGGCATGACGGAATCGTGACACACCGCGGATCGCGTCGGGCAGCGCGTCCACGATGGCCGAGGCGGAGGTGGGAGCCCCGGACGCGGCCAGCTCACCGGCGCGCACATGCACGAAGGCCGCGCACGCGCCCGCGAGCCTCGGTTCCAGACCGGCCGCGAGCAGGGCTCCGCTCAGTCCGGAAAGGACATCGCCGGACCCGGCCGTGGCCAGCCAGTGCGACCGGGCGGCGTTCACCGCGACCCGCCCGTCGGGCGCGGCGATGACGGTGGCGTGCCCCTTGAGGAGCACGGTGGCGTTCAGCTTCGCCGCCAGCGCGCGGGCGGCGGCGACCCGGTCGGCGCCGAGGTCGACACCGAGCGGTTCGGCGACGCGGGCGAACTCGCGGTCGTGCGGGGTGAGCAGCACCGGGACCTCGGGGTCGCGGGCGTCCCAGAGCGTGGGGTGTTCGGCGAGCAAGGTGATGCCGTCGGCGTCCACGACGGTCGGCACCCCCGCGCCCAGGACCGAGGCCACCACGTCACGGGAGGCCTTGCCCGTGCCCAGACCCGGTCCGACGACCCACGCCTGCACGCGGCCCGCGTCCTCGACCGAGCCGGTCGCGACGACCTCGGGCCAGCGCTGCCGGACCTCGTCGGCGGCGGGCCCGGCGTAGCGGGTCATGCCCGAGGTGGCGCGCACCGCGGCACCGACCGAGAGCACCGCCGCACCCGGATAGGTCGTCGACCCGGCCGCGATCCCGACCACGCCCTGGGTGAACTTGTCGTCCGATGGACCCGGCAGCGGCCACGCCCGGCCCACGTCCTCGGTGTCGAACACCTCGAAGTCCGGGTCGGCCAGGTCGAGCCCTAGATCGACGAAGTGCACCTCGCCACAGCGCGGGCTCAGGAAGTGGACCGGCTTGAGCGCGCCGAAAGTGACCGTGACCTGGGCGTCGACCGCAGGTCCGTCGACGGCTCCGGTGTCCGGGTCGACGCCGCTGGGAAGATCCACCGCGACGATCGGCGCCCGCACCCGCGAGACCAGGGCGGCGGCGTCCGGCCGCAAAGAGCCGCGCGCGGACAGCCCGACAATCCCGTCGACCACCACGTGCGCGGAGTCGAGATCCTCGGCCGTGCCGATCCGACCACCAGCCCACAACAGGGCTTCCAGACCTTCGGCGTGGGCCCGTTCCGGCGCGAGGAGCACCGCCGTGACGCCCACGGAACGCTTGCGCAGGAACGCCCCCGCCCACAGCGCGTCGCCGCCGTTGTTGCCCGCGCCGACCAGCAGCACGACCCGCCGACCAGCCACTGCGCCGGTCGTCGAGCGCAGCAGCCGCATGGTGTGAAGCGCCACGCCATGGGCGGCGCGGCGCATGAGGGCGCCCTCCGGCGTCCGGGCGAGGACCTTGTCCTCGGCCTCCCGGACGCGCGCGGTGGTCCAGACGCCCCGCACGGCTATTCGACCGTCACGGACTTCGCCAGGTTGCGCGGCTTGTCGACGTCGTACCCGCGCGAGCGGGCGATCTCGGCGGCCAGCACCTGCAGCGGAACGGTCGACACCAGCGGCTGCAGCAGCGTCGGCACCGCGGGAATCTCGATCAGCTCGTCGGCGAACGGGCGGACCGTCTCGTCGCCCTCCTCGGCGATGACGATCGTGCGCGCGCCGCGGGCCTGGATCTCGCTGATGTTGGACACCAGCTTGGAGTGCAGCACGGCGCGTCCCTTGGGCGACGGCATGACCACGACGACCGGCAGGCCCTCCTCGATCAGCGCGATCGGGCCGTGCTTGAGCTCACCGGCGGCGAAGCCCTCGGCGTGCATGTACGCCAGTTCCTTGAGCTTGAGCGCGCCTTCGAGGGCCACCGGGTAGCCGACGTGGCGGCCGAGGAACAGCACCGCCTTGGAGTCCGACAGGTCCCGCCCGAGGGCGCGGACCTGCTCGATCGTGCCGAGAACCCGGCGGACGGCCTCGGGCATCGCCTCCAGTTCGCGGAACTCGCGGGCGATCTCGTCGGGGTACTTGGTGCCGCGGGCCTGCGCCAAGGCCAAGCCGACCAGGTAGTTCGCCGCGATCTGGGCGAGGAAGGCCTTGGTGGACGCGACCCCGATCTCGGGGCCCGCGTGGGTGTAGAGGACCGCGTCGGACTCACGCGGGATCTGCGCGCCGTTGGTGTTGCACACCGCGAGGACGCGCGCCTTCTGCTCGCGCGCGTGGCGCACGGCCTCCAGGGTGTCGGCCGTCTCACCGGACTGCGAGACCGCCACGACCAGCGTGTCGCGGTCGAGCACCGGGTCGCGGTAGCGGAACTCCGAGGCCAGCTCGACCTCGACGGGCAGCCGGGTCCAGTGCTCGATGGCGTACTTGGCGACGAGGCCCGAGTGGTACGCCGAGCCGCAGGCCACGACGAAGACCTTGTCGATGTCGCGCAGGTCCTGGTCGGCGAGGCGCTGCTCGTCGAGCACGATCCGCCCGTCGACGAAGTGCCCGCGCAGCGTGTTCGCCAGCGCCTCGGGCTGTTCCTCGATCTCCTTGAGCATGAAGTACTCGTGGCCGCCCTTCTCGGCGGCCGAGAGGTCCCAGTCGACGGTGAAGGGCTTGGCCGGGGCGGGCTCGCCGTGGAAGTCGAGGACCTCGTAGCCGTCGCGGGTGATCACCACGAGCTGGTCCTGGCCCAGTTCGACGGCCTCACGGGTGTACTCGATGAACGCGGCGACGTCGGATGCGACAAACGTCTCACCGTCGCCGATGCCGACAACGAGCGGCGAGGACCGGCGGGCGGCGACGATCAGGTCCGGCTCGTCGACATGGGTCACGACCAGGGTGAACGCACCCTCCAGGCGGCCGCAGACGGCCCGGACGCTGGCGGGCAGGTCACCGGCGGTCTCGCCGTCGGCGTACGCGCGGGCGACCAGGTGCGCGACGGTCTCGGAGTCGGTGTCGCTGCTGAACTCGATGCCCGCGGACTCCAGCTCACCGCGCAGGGCGACGAAGTTCTCGATGATGCCGTTATGCACGACCGCGACCCGGCCGGTGGTGTCACGGTGCGGGTGGGAGTTGCGGTCGATCGGGGCGCCGTGGGTGGCCCAGCGGGTGTGGCCCATTCCCGCGGTGCCCGCGAAACCCTCGCGGCCGACCTCGTCGAGCCGGGCCTCCAGGTTCGCGAGCCTGCCCGCCTTGCGCTCCACGACCAGGTCACCGCCGGTCAGGACGGCGATCCCGGCCGAGTCGTACCCGCGGTACTCCAGCCTGCGCAGCCCTCCGATGACGACATCGAGTGCCTGCCGATGACCCACATATCCCACGATTCCGCACACGCGCACCAGGGTAGCCGGCACCGCCACACCCCGAAGCCCGGCCACCGATAGGCTGCGCACATGGCACGCAAGGCCAAGCACCTGCTCGACGAGCTGTCGCGTCCCGGTCCCAACGAGGTCCTTCGCGGCGACCTCGCGCTGATCGGGATGCCCGGGCTGGTCTTCACGCCGAAATCGGGCCTCGGGCTGCCCGCCGTCGCGTTCGGGCACGGCTGGCTGCAGCCGCCCGACCGGTACCGCGGCCTGTTCCGCCACCTGGCGTCGTGGGGCATCGTCGTGGCCGCGCCCGGCACCCACACCGGGCCGCTGGGCTCACACCGGCTGCTCGCCTCCGACCTGCGCACCGCGCTCGACGTCTGCGTCGGCGTCCGGCTGGGCGAGGGCGCGATCAGCGTCGACGGCGACAAGCTCGGCCTCGCGGGCCACTCGACCGGCGGCGGCTGCGCGGTCCTCGCTGCGGCGGAGGACAACCGGATCCGCGCGGTGGCCACCATGGCCGCCTCCCAGACCAAGCCGTTCGCCTCCGAGGCGGCCCGTTCCTGCGGCATGCCAGGTCTGCACCTGGCTGCGGGCGCCGACCGGGTGGCGCCGCCGGTGGGCAACTCCGAGCTGATCGCCCGGTCGTGGGCCGGGCCGGTGCAGGTGCGGACGCTGCCCAAGGCGACCCATCTCGGGTTCGCCGAGGGCAGGCACTGGAGCGGCCTGCTCATCGACGGCAAGGCCCAGCACGCCACCCAGCGGGTTTCGCGGGCGCTGCTCACCGCGTTCTTCCTGGTCCACCTCACCGGTGAGGCCGAGTACCTGCCGCTGGTCGAGGAAGACATCAAGGGCGCCGAGATCACCTTCGACGGCGATGACGATCTGGCCACCACCGCATAGGTCTCACCGCTCGACGGCCATCGGCGTGCTCTCGATCGTGGTCGGGTTCGCCTGGCTGCTCTCGGTGTACCTGCAGCTCACCGGAGTCGTGACGCTGCTGTGCGACCTCGGGATGATCACCGGCGGTGTGCTCGTCCTCAAAGGACGGCGGGCCGGGCGACTGCTGTGCCTGGTCTGCGCCCCGATCGCGCTGGTCCTGGCGACGATGACCCTGCTGGTGCCCGCCCTGCAGACCACCGTGCCGCTGGTGTTCGCGTTCAACGGCGTCATGGTGGCGGCGCTGCTCGTGTTGGTAGTCCTGGTGTTCAGCGAACACCTCGCGGTGAACGACTGACCCCTTACGCTTGGCGACATGAACCACGGTCCGCCGCAGCAGCCAGGTCCACCCGGGTTCGGCCCGCCACCGGGCAACGGTCCTGGGTACGGCCCGCCACCGGTGAACGGTCCAGGATTCGGCCAACAGCCCGGTTATGGCCCACCCCAGGGCTACGGGCAGCAGCAGCCGTATCCGATGCGAGCGCCCCAGGACCCGGTGGCCGCGGCCCAGTCGACCGGGGTGTTCGCGATCGTCATGGCCGTCGTGGCGCTGCCGATGTCGATCCTCGGCCGAGCCGGTGTTCTGTTCATGATCGGCTACCTCATCTGCGCCGGACTGCTGATCGCGGGCGGTATCCAGCTGCGGCAACGCCGCGCGGCGGGCCGCGCCCTGGTCTTGAGCGGCGGGATCGGCCTGCTGGCGTTCCTGGGATTCCAGGTCGCCGTCCAACTTCCCCGCGCGTGGCGCAAAGGCTGGGACGACGCCTACTGGATCGCGATCCCGATCACCGGACTCATCGGCGCGGTGGTGTTGCTGATCCTGGTGATGCGTCCCGTGGTGAGCGCGGCGCTGCTCGCACCCGCACCGCCGCCGCCGTTCCCGCCGCAGGGGTACGGGCGCTAGGTCAGTTCTTGGTCATCCAGCTCACGGAGAACACCCCGGTGTCCGACGGGTCGACCGGTTCGGGCCGGGCAGGTTTGGGCGCAACGGCGCGAACCGGCTTCTCCTGGACGGGCGGCTTTCCCTTGCGGTCCCTGGGAACCGCCTTCTTCCGCTCCTGCGGTTTGACCTGTTCGGCCCGCTGCGCCTCTTCCTTCGCCGCGCGCTCGGCGACGTACTTCTCGTGCGCCGCAAGCTTTGCCTGATAGGCGGCGCGGGACGCGTCGAGGCGGTCGCCCAGGTCGGCGCGGATCTGCTGGAACGCCGCGCGAGCCGCGCGCACCGCCGGGTCGGTCTCGTCGATCACGGTCGCCTCCCTACTTCTTGGCGCGTGCTGCCGGGTCTTCGCCGACGACGCCGTCGAAGCTCGCCATCGGGTCGCGGTCGTCGAACAGGGTGCCCGCCAACCGCCACTTGCTCGCCTTGCGCTCGGAGTCGCCGCCCTGGCCACCGCCGCCCGCACCACCCATACCGCCGCCCATCGGCGCACCACCGGCGGGCGGGGCCCCACCCGCCGCGGCTCCACCCGCGGGCGCGCCGCCGGAGCGAGACTTCTCGGCGTCATCGTCAGGAGCTTGCGCGCCCGCCGAAATCCCCTCAGCAGGCGGAGTCGCCGGGCCGGCAGCACCACCGCCACCACCACCGCCGCCGCCCAGTGCCTCGGCGCCGCCGCCTCCACCACCAGAGCCCGCACCACCCGAGCCCGCACCACCCGAGCCCGCGCCACCAGCACCCGCGCTCCCGGTGCCCGGCTCGGCCGCGGGCCCGCCACCCTTGACCGCCTCAGGCGCGGGCTGCGCCGCAGGCTCGGGCTGCGTGCCCAGCACGTACTGCTTGCCATCCACATTCAGCGCGACCCGGCCGTCGGCATCAGGCTCGGTCACCCTGATCGCATGGCCCGCCTGGTGGATCGTCACACTCTCCCCAGTGGACCCGCTGGCCGTGCTTCCCAAGCCCGCGAACGGATCGGCGTCGACCGCCCGCGCCAAGTCCCCCAACGTCAACCAAGCCCGCGCGGTGGCTTCATGCACATCGCGGAGGTTGCGCCGAAACTTGCCGACGATGGCGTCGTAGCGGGCGCAGAAGTCGTCGAGGTAGTTGATGACCTCGTTGCTGGGCCACGCCTCACCGATCTGACCAGGAGCGAGATTCAAGTCGCACACCCCCGGCGTCCGCAACGCGTCGACGGGAAACGTTCTGCCCCAAAGGGTTCCACTGTTCATCGCATCGTCGATACGCGCGATCTGCAGGGTGCGCTTGGCCGGGTCGTCGACCGTGATGTCCTTGGGCGAGACCGACTTCAGCTCATCGACCCAGGCCCGCAGCCCATCCGCGGCGATACTGTGCGCACCGTCCAGCGCGGTGGCCAACTGCGTCAGGCCGTCCTGCCACGCGCGCACCGCCACGGTGAACCGGCCCAGCCGGTCCACGGCCACGCTCACGGCGGGACTGCGGCCGTCATCGCTCAGGGTCGCGTTGCCGAGCGCGGCCGCCGCACCCGCCAGCGCGGCGAGCCGGTGTCGGCACACGTCCAGTCTGCCGAACTCGCTGCCACGCAAGTCTTGCAGCGCCCGCTCATCGACCTGCGTGCCCCAGGCGCGCTCCTGCCATCCGCCGCGCGCGGCCGGATGCGTCCGCCAGCGCTCGAAGAGCGACCCACTGTTCTGAATGGACAGCTGTTCACACCATGGGGTCAGGGTGTCCGCGATCAGCGCGGTGGAGGTGTGGGCGGTGTCGACCAGCTCAGGCGGGGTCAGTGCGGCCACGACGGCATCCGAGGTCGCACTCACGTCAGCTCACCACCCGCCCTGCTGATCAGCGCGGCGGCTTCCTCGTCGACCGCCGTCGCTGTCTTCACCGACTCCTCCACCGCGCGGGCGAGTTCGTCGATCATCGGAACCGCCCGCTCGAACGACGCCCGCAACCCATCGCGCGCCTGCGCGAACGCCGTGGCCGCACCCAGCTGTTCACCGAGCACACCGAACATGGCGGGCACGACATCGTCCTCGCGCGCGTATCGCGTCACGGCGTCGAGCGCGGACCGGATAGCGGTCAGTTCCCTGACCACCACCGCCACCGCTTCATGATCGACCCGGAGTTCACCGGACGTCATGGCTCCCCCTGGTCATCTGTGCGGGTCAGCGCACCCAGCTGTGCCCGGAAAAGTCGTCATCGTCTTCCGGCGGCGGCGCCGCACGACGCGGCGCGGGCCTCGGAGCGCGAGGTGGTGCCGACTGCGCAGGCGCCTCATCGTCGTCAGCCACATCGAACGACAGGAACCGCTCACTGGCCCGCACCGGAGGCTCCGGCGCCGCGGGTGCCGGAGGCGGAGGCAGCGGCGGTGAGAAACCGCCGCCTGCCGGGGCCGGAGGCGGCGGTGGCGCCTCGTCCTCGTCGTCGTTCACGAAACTCAACGTCGTGTTCTTGGCACGCACCGGCCAGTCCGGCTGCGCCTCAGGCTTCGGCTCCGGCTCGCGCAAAGCGGCCAACTGCCGGTTGCCTTCCTCGATCGTCGACGCGAACTTCGCCTCGTTCTCGGCGCTGCTCTTCGCGAACGCCTTGTCCATCTCGGCAGCCTCATCGGCGAGGTCTTCGAGCTTCTGCTGGCTCGCCGCCGCCGCTTCGTCGATCTTGCGCTGCGTCGCGCCCTCGTCGATCTCGTCCATCAAGTACACAGAGACGCCCCCGCTCAGCTTCCGTCGCCCAAGAGACTGGCGCCTGCCCTGGTGTCAGTCGCCGCGAAGTCGTCGTCGAACAGGTTGCCGGTGGTGCGCCACTGGCTGCCCGCGCGCTCGGAGTCGCCGCCCTGGCCGCCTCCACCGCCCCCGCCGCCCATCATGCCGCCACCCATGCCCGATCCCATCGCGCCACCGGACTGCCCGTCCGCCTTGCCATGGGATTCCCCAGACGCGCTCGACAGGCCCGCTTCGCCCGCGCCCGCGGCCTGCACATCGGCAGGCCCGAACTCCGAAGACGGCTGCGCATCCAGGAAGTTTCCGGCCGATCCCAGCGACCCCGATCCCACGCCGCCGTCGACCGACTGCGCTGTGGTCATCTGGGTCTCGACGACCGGCGCGGCCGCACTCGTGTCCGTCGCGAACGCCTCGGACGCGGGCTGGCTGTGCCGCCCGTACTCGGCCGAGCCCGACGAGGCCCCAGCCGTCTCCCCGCTCGTCCCGGACCCACCGCCCTGAGCGCCACCGCTCTGGGCGCCACCCGCCATCGCGTCGGCACCACCCGTCGCGCCACCGGCAACGCCGACACCGCCGTCGGGCTGACCGCCGACTCCGGGCTGGCCGCCCACACCCGGCTGGCCGCCCGCTCCGGGCTGACCGGTGACACCGGAAGCCGGCGTCTCACCGGACGCGTTCGCCTCGGAGTAGTCCAGCGTGTAAGAGGTCGGGTTGCCGGACCCGTCATCGACCGTCACGAGCACGATGTCACCGTCGCCGGGACGTTCGGCCGTGATGGTCATCGGCGGATCGGAGATCACGCACTTGCCGTCCGGACCCGGTTCGACCAGTTCGCCACCGCCCTCGCCGCCCGGCACGGGCTGACCATCAGGGCCGAATGCCTGCTGTCCACCCGGAATCGGCTGACCGTCGGGGCCGACCGCGGCGGGCCCACCAGGCTGCGGCGATCCCGGCCCGCCGGGCAGTCCGCTCGGACCGGCCTCGCCGAAGTCCATCGTGTAGGTCTTGGGCTTGCCGGTGCCGTCGTCGACGGTGACCTTGACCTGGCCCTCACTGTCGGGGCTGGTGACCGAGATCTTGCGGTCGCCTTCCTCGATGGTGACAGTCTCGCCGGGCTTGCCGTTCGGGCCGAGCGGGTTGTTCGGGTCGTTAGGGTCAGCCGCGCCAGGGAGGGTGGTCGCGTCCTCGGGCTTCGGCAGCTCCGGCTCGGGCATCTTGGGCAGCTCCGGGGGCGTGTACCCGGCCGGGGGGCCGCCGCTACCGCCCGGAGTCCCGCCGCCACCGCCGCCGGTTCCGCTGCCGCCGCCCTGGTTTCCGTTGCCCTGATTGCCATTGCCGTTGTTGCCGTTGCCGCCCTTGTCGCCGGGCTTCGGCGCACCGGGCACCTGCATGCGGCCGAAGACGGCCATCTCGGCCATGATCCGCAGGTTTTCCAGGCTGGCCGAGTAAAGGCCGTCGACTCCATGACGCAACGAGTCGGTACCGCGGTACCACTCATTGATCTTGGCCTCGATGTTTTGCTTTACTTCCTTCGAAATGCGCACGGCGAGATTCGCATGGTTGATGCAGTCATTGCCACCGAACCCGCAGTAGACGTTCTCGTAGAATTTGTACGCGCCAGGACTCAAGACCTTGTCGCGGACGATCCGGGCTTCTTCGTCTTCGTCCTTGTTGCACCCCATGTCACAGGGGCACACGTCGACCAGGTGGCCGTCGATGTCGCCCTGGGTGACCTTGTGCCAGTCCTCGGGCTTGCCATATTCGGGGCCGAAGGTGAGCTGTTTCTGGCTTGTCGTCTCGTACTGCTTGTAGAGCGACTCGATCCGGGTCATCGCCGTCGTGAGGCCACTCGCCGTGGTCTTGGCGGCGGTCGCGTAGTCGTTGAGGGTCTTCTCGACCCGCTCGACCGCGACCTTGAACGCCTCGAACGACTCGCCCTTCCAGTCGTGCGCGAGCTGGTCCTTGCCCTGCTTGATAGTTGTGGAGATGTTCTCCATGGCCGCGCCGAGGGCGTCGATCTTGGCCGCGTCTTTCTTGATCTTGCCCCAGCGGACTTCGTTGATCTCGGTGCGCTTCTCGCCGGGCTTCGGCCGCAGGTTCAGTTCGAGTTTGGCGTCATAGGCAGGCAGTGTCTGCTCGACGCCGTGGTTCAGCGGCTCACCGATGACATCCCAGGCTTCGCCGTCGGTTCCGACCCCCACATGCTTGCTGACAAACACGTCGTGCGCGGTCGAATTCGCGAATTTCATGTCCTACCCCCTGTAGCCTCTCGCGCGCCTAAACGGCTTGCGTCCTCGAGCTCGATCCGGTGGACGGCTTGCTGCCCTGCAGGCGCTCATCGAGAGTCTTCATGCTCGTGTAGCCGCTGGAGTCCGAGGTGACCACAAGTTCCGTGCCCTCGTTCAGCTTCGCGTGGACCTCGCCGAGGTGGGTGGCCAGGTGAGCCAGATCAGCGGCCAGAGCGGCCATGTACTGCTCGAATTTGGCGCCGTGCTCGACGAACGATTTGCCGAAGTCGGCCGACTTCGCCTCGGTCTGGCCGATCTTCGCCTGAATCTGGGTGACCTGCGCCTGCGCGTCCGCGAATACGGCGGCGAACCCCCGGACGGCTTCGGGATCGAAGTCGAACCCGCCGCCTTTGCCCTTCCCCACAGGAACTCCCCTCATAGTCACCCGACGAGAACGCAGAGTACTCCGTGACCGACCACCGTGACTGGCGGTTCACCTAGTCCGGAATGGCACGATTCCCGTCGCTCAAGACATCCGACTGCCCGTCACCTGCGGCGGTTCCCGGCACGTTGCAACTGTGAACTACTCGATCGGGTCTAGTGCCCGGACGGCGGGATCGGCGGCTGACCCGGGTACTGCTGCTGCGGGTACCCCGGGGGCGGTTGCTGCGGGTATCCGGGCTGGGGATACGGCTGCTGGGGATAACCAGCCTGGGGGTATGGCTGCTGCTGCGGGTATCCCGGCGGCGGGTACAGCTGCTGCTGGGGGTAGCCCGTGGGCGGGTACGGCGGCGGGTAGCCGGGCGGCTGCCTGGTCTTGGACTTGTTGTTCGACGTGATCACGATCGGCACCACGATCGCCGTGACGACCAGGATGATGAGCAGGGTGAGCGGCGTCATGGGCCCAGTGTCGCAGTGGGTCAGCGGCGGGAGGCTCGACGGGCGGCGATTATCCCGCCCACGATGAAGATCCCGAGCACGATCAGGATCAGCGCTTCACTCAGGCCCAGGCTCATGGACTCACCCTACGTCGGCGACGACCTTGGACAGGCGCTCGGCCGCGGACTGGGCGGCCTCGTGGGTGGGGGCTTCGACCATCACCCGAACGAGTTGCTCGGTGCCCGACGGGCGCAGGAGGACTCGGCCGGTGTCGCCGAGTTCGGCTTCCACCGCGGCCACGGCCGCACTGACCTGCGAAGACGCGGCGACCGTTGCCTTGTCGGCGACCTTGACGTTGATCAGGACCTGGGGCAGCTGGGTCATCACGCCCGCCAGGTCGGCCAAAGACTTTCCAGTGGCGGTGACCCTGGCCATGAGGCGCATGGCGGTCAGGAGGCCGTCGCCGGTGGTGGCGTAGCCGGGGAGCAGGACGTGGCCGGACTGCTCGCCGCCGAGGGAGTAGCCGCCGTTGCGGAGTTCCTCCAGGACGTAGCGGTCGCCGACGGCCGTGGTGCGCAGGGCGATGCCCGCGTCGCGCATCGCCAGGTGGAGGCCGAGGTTGCTCATGACCGTGACCACGAGGGTGTCCTCGACCAGTTCGCCCGCGTCCTTCAAGGCCAGGGCGAGGACGGCCATGATGTGGTCGCCGTCGATGACGTTGCCCGCGCTGTCCACGGCGAGGCAGCGGTCGGCGTCGCCGTCGTGGGCGATGCCCAGGTCGGCGCCCTCGGCGAGAACGGCCTCGCGGAGCTGGTCGAGGTGGGTGGAGCCGCAGCCGTCGTTGATGTTCTCGCCGTCGGGCAGGGCGTGGATGGCGATGACCTCGGCACCCGCCTCGCGGTAGGCCTGCGGGGCCGCGGCCCAGGCCGCGCCGTTCGCGCAGTCGACGACCACGCGCAGGCCGTCGAGGCGGTTCGGGATGGACTTGAGCAGGTGGGCGACGTAGCGGTCGTGCGCGTCGGCGATGTCGTAGACGCGGCCGACGGCCGCGCCGGTCGGACGGGGAGCGGCGCTGTTGAGGCCCGCTTCGATCTCGTCCTCGATGGCGTCGGCGAGCTTGTGCCCGCCCGCGGTGAAGAACTTGATGCCGTTGTCCGGCATGGGGTTGTGCGAGGCGGAGATCATCACGCCCAGGTCGGCGCCCAGTTCGTTGACCAGGTACGCCACGCCGGGCGTGGGCAGCACGCCGACCTGCATGACGTCGACGCCCGCGGAGGCGAGGCCCGCGCACACGGCGGCCTGCAGCATCTCACCGCTGGCGCGCGGGTCGCGGCCGACGACGGCCACCGGTCGGTGGGAGCCGTCGTGTCCCGCGAGGACCCGGGCGGCGGACGCGGCGATGGTGAGCGCCAGCTCCGGGGTCAGGTCGGAGTTCGCGAGTCCACGCACCCCATCGGTACCGAACAGCCGTGCCATCGTCGGAAAACCTCCGCTGCGCTGGGGAGAGGAAGAGAGCGGTGAAAAGACCGGCGGGAGCAGCATCGAACGTGCTGCTCCCGCCGGGTCGTGCGTGTGGCTGACGCGCAGGGTCAGCGCTTGCTGTACTGAGGCGCCTTGCGGGCCTTCTTCAGACCGTACTTCTTACGCTCCTTGGCCCGCGGGTCACGGGTCAGGAAGCCGGCCTTCTTCAGGGGCGGGCGGTCCTCGCTGTCCAGCTCGATCAGCGCGCGGGCGATCGCCAGGCGAAGCGCACCGGCCTGGCCGGTGATGCCGCCGCCGTGCAGGTTCGCGCGGATGTCGAAGGACTCGGGCTTCTCGACCAGCACCAGGGGCTCACGGATGAGCTGCTGGTGGACCTTGTTCGGGAAGTACTCCTCAAGGGACTTGCCGTTGAGGAGGAACTTGCCGGTGCCCGGGGTGAACCGGACGCGGACGATGGCCTGCTTGCGGCGGCCGACCGTCTGCGCGGTCTCCGAGGTCAGGTGCGGGATCGCCGGAGCGTCCGCGGCCTCTTCGGTGGCGTCTTCGGCGACAGGAGCCTCGTCCGCGACGGGGGCTTCCTCGTCAGCGGCGGGGGCGTCGGCCTCGACGGCCTCGGTCTCCGCTGCCTCGGTCTCGACGGCCGCGGGGGCTTCGTCGGTCTCGACGGCGGCGACGGCCTCGTCGGTCTCGGGGGTCACGGCGTCCTCACTCACTTGACGACCTTCGCAATCTCGAACGGCTTGGGCAGCTGGGCGGCGTGCGGGTGATCAGGGCCTGCGTAGACCTTGAGCTTCTTACCCTGGGCGCGGCCGAGCTTGGTCTTCGGCAGCATGCCCTTGACGACCTTTTCCAGCAGCCGGTCGGGGCGAGTGTCGATCAGTTCACCGAACGACTGCTTGCGCAGACCGCCCGGGTAACCGCTGTGTCGGTAGGCGAACGCCTGGTCCCGCTTGTTGCCGGTCAGGAGGACCTTCTCGGCGTTCACGATGACGACGAAGTCGCCAGTGTCCATGTGGGGGGCGAACGTGGGCTTGTGCTTGCCTCGCAGGAGCGTGGCAACATGCGTCGCGAGACGGCCGAGCACCACGTCCTCGGCATCGATCACGTGCCAGGCGCGGTCGACCTCGCCGGGCTTAGGGCTGTACGTGGGCACGGGTCTACCTCATCGTCAACTTGCGTCATGGGTGTGCGTGCGGGCCTCACCTCTGGATGGGGTCACCCAGAGGCGCGCAACGCGGCTCGACTCGCGTTCGACCAGTCGAGCAATGCGCCCCGCGCCGCACAACAAAGTAAGAAGATACCGGGTGGCCCACCGAAGGGTCAAAACGGGTCCCCCGACCAGGCTCCGACATGGCGATTGCCACGGATTGTGACCAGACTGCGACCCGGTTCTCGCCCGCACCCCCAGTGCGGGCGAAAACCGAATCCCACGACCAGGCAGGCACCTGACACCCCTAGGGTGCGGACTGGACCATGAGAAAACCTTGAACGGACCTGGACCTGTGTCTCAGGACACTGATAGGGGCGGTGGCAGAGCGGCGATGGTGACGACCTTCCGGTTGCTCGGTGAGATCGAGGCCACCGTGAACGGTGAACCCGCCGACCTCGGCCATGCCCGCCAGCGGTCGGTACTCGCGGCACTGCTCGTCGAACCGAACCGGCCGGTCTCGACCGGTGCGCTGACGGACCGGGTATGGGGCGACCGGGTTCCCTCCAGCGCCCAGAGCAGCGTGCACAGCTATGTGTCCCGGCTGCGCAAAGCCCTCGCCGGTGCCGATGACGTCTCCCTTTCCAGGCAGTCCGGCGGCTACGTGGTGCGGGTCGACCCAGAGAAGGTCGATCTCCACGAGTTCCGGGCACTGGTCGCGGCGGCGAAGGACGCGAACGCGGAGTCCCGGCTCGAGCGCGCGCTCGGGCTGTGGCGTGGGCGCCCGTTCGGCGACCTCGAGACGCCGTGGCTCGACCGGGTCCGCGACGAACTGGAGCGCGAACGGTTCGCCGCCGAGCTGGACCACAACGACATCCGACTGCGCGGCGACGGCCACGGGTCCCTCCTGGCCAGGCTGTCCACCCTTTCCGCGGCGCATCCGACGGACGAGCGCGTCGCGGGGCAGCTCATGCTCGCCCTCTGGAAATCGGGCAGACAGGCCGACGCGCTGACCCATTTCGACCGACTCCGCCGTCGGCTATCCGAAGAGTTGGGCATCGACCCGGGCAAGCCCCTGCGCGACCTCCACCAGCGGATCCTGCTCGCCGATTCGAAACCGGATCCGCCCGCTCGGCAGGCGCCCGCCCAACTGCCCGCGGACGCCGCCCACTTCACCGGCCGCGCGGCCGACCTGGACGAGTTGGCGCGCGCGGTCCGCGACCACGACAGCAGCCGGGTCACCATCTGCGCGATCGAGGGAACGCCGGGTGTCGGCAAGACCGCGCTCGCGGTGCGCTTCGCCCATCGCGGCGCCGACGCCTTCCCGGACGGCCAGCTGTTCCTCAACCTGCGCGGCTACGGGCTGGGCTCGCTGATCTCACCGGATGCCGCACTGGCGACCTTGTTGCACGGAGTCGGAGTCGCGGGCGCCCACATCCCGGCGGGGCTCGACGCCCGCGCCGCGCTGTGGCGGACGCAGACCGCAGGCCGAAAGCTGCTGATCCTGCTGGACAACGCGGCCGACTCGACACAGGTCCGGCCACTGCTGCCGGGACCGGGCAGCGTCGTCATCGTCACCAGCCGGGCCCGGCTGCGCGGGCTCGTGGTCCGTGAGGGCGCCCACCAGCTGCGGCTCGACCGGATGCCGACCGACGACGCCTTGGAGATGCTGCGCAGCATCGTCGGGCCCGGCCGGGTCGCCGAGGCGCGGACCGAGGCCAGGAAAATTCTGGACGTCTGCGCGCGGCTGCCGCTCGCGATTCGCATCCTGGGCGAGCGCGCCGGCTTCGACCCAGAACTCGGCTTGACCGGCCTGCTCGACGAACTCGGCGACGAGACGGGCAGGCTGGCCGCGTTCGACTTGGAGGACGACGAGGACAGCGACCTGCGCTCGGTGTTCCTGCATTCCTACAAGGCATTGGGTGAGCGGCCCGCCCGACTGTTCCGGCTGCTGGGCGCGCAGCACGTCGCCGACTTCACCGCGGCCTCAGCGGCGGCGGTCGGCGGGATCACCGAGGTGGGCGCGGCGGCTCAGCTGGACGAGTTGGTTGCCAGGCACCTGGTGGAACAACCCAATCCCGGCAGATACCAATTCCACGACCTCATGCGGGATTTCGCGCGCACGCTGGCCCGGGAAACCGATGCACCGGACGCAATCCAGGTATCCACGCGGCGCCTGCTCGGGTATTACCTGTCCGGGCTGACCAATGCCGGGACGCGGATGAACTCGAATAAGCCCCCTTTGACGCTCCCGTATCCAACAGACGTCCTGGACACGCCATTCAGCGGTCTAGAATAAGCCATCACCTGGTGCGACGACGAGAGTCAGAACATCGTCGCACTGGTCACGAACACCCACGACGTGACTTTGCTCGACTATGTGATGCGCTTCCCGAAGGCCATCTTCGATTACATGGTCGCCCGGGCGCACAAGTCGGCCGAATGGATCGCGCTCCATGTGCACGCGCGGGCCGCGGCCGCCGCCGTCGGCATGCCCGATCACGAGATGCTTTCCCTCAATGGTTTGGCGATCGCGCATAGCGTGTCCGGCGACCACGACGCGGCCATCACGTGCCTCGAAGACATGCTGCGTATCGCGCGTGCGGAAGGCGACACATCGCGCCTATACCTGGCGCTGAACAACCTCGTGATAGCGCATCTGCGCTCGGGAAATGTTGGCGAGTCTCTGCGCTACGGCACGGAACTGCTGAATTCGCCATGGGTCACAGGGGATCCCAGGAACGAAGGCAGCGCACGCGTGACCATGGCCAGTGCGTATCTGCTGGGTCAGAACTATGCCAAAGCCATCGAACAAGCGCGGGCGGCGCTCCCGCTGTGCACTGAGGTCGGGTTGCGGTTGGCAGTGGCTTCCGCCCGCCAAACGATCGCCAGTGCCCTCGCCGGGCAGGGCGACCTCGCGTCAAGCGTGGCCGAGTACGAACTGGCCCTCCTCGCATACCGCGAGCTGGACGTCCCCTACCTGGAAGGCGACACCCTGCTCGAACTCGGCGATGTGCACCACCGCCTCGGTCAGGACGGATCCGCGCGCGAGTGCTGGCGGGCGGCGCTGGACTTGTTCGAGCGCACCGGCAGTCCACGATCGACTGAAGCTCTGGGCAGGCTGGCGGATGGAACAAACCCGAGTGGGGCCCAGGAGTCGCCTCCGGGCCCCACTCGGGTGGTGTAGCACTAAATCAGCGAAGCGGGTTTAGCCCCACTTGGCGGCGTTCGCCTTCTCGGTGGCCTCGTAGTTGTCACCGGACTGCTGCACGGCCGAACCGATCGAGGCGAGGACCTGACGCAGGTCGTCCTGCGCGCGGTTCCACTCCTGCTGCTTGGCGTGCCAGGCCTCCTTGGCGGCACCTTCGTAGCCCGCCTCGAGCGGCGCGAGGCGCTGCTGGAGCTCGCCGAGCAGGGTCTCGAGCTTCCCGGCGGACGAGGACAGGGCCTGGGAGGCGTTGGCCACCTCCGCGAAGTTGACCTTGATGATGTCGTTAGGCATTGCGATGCTCCCTTGGAATCAAGTCTTGGATATGCGGAACGAAGCTGAGAAGCGAAGAGCGGGGCAGGTCAGCCGCCGAGCACATTGGCGATGTTCGACATCGACTGCGCGGCCTCTTCTTCCTGGCGTACGTAGGCCTCGTTGGACGACTTGAGCTGCTCGGAGATGCCCTGCAGCGCATCGGCCAGCTTCGCGGCGTCGGCGTCGAAGCGCTGCATCAGCGTCTGGAAGGCGCGAGCGGCCTCACCGTTCCAGTTGTCCTCCAGCGGCACGAGGGCGCTGCGGAGGCTGGACAGCACGCCGCGCGACTCCTCGTTCACGTTGTCGACGTCGACAGCGGCCTTAGCCATCTCTTCGGGCGAAATTCCGTAACCGGCCATTGGGAAGTAACCCCCTGGTTAGTAGTTGGTCGTACATGTTCTTCGTTCGTACAACCCTTACGACGGAACCCTGCCAGGTTCGGTTCCGACTCGGTGCCGGGATCAGTCAGGTAGTTGCTCTAGTGAACGCTCTTTTCAGGAACCCGCAGGTCACAGCGGGTTCCGCCATCGCGAACGCACCCGAACGTGGTTCACAATGGCGAATTCGGACCTGATTCGACGGGCCGGTGGGAGCTTTCAGCGACGTTCCGCGGCGAAGTCAGCCGCGGAAAAGCACGGAGTGCTGAGAGAAGTCCTCGTCATCATCATCGTCATCCGGGCGGGGCGCGTGTTCGGGCTCAGCCGGTTCCGCGACGCGGTCGGCGTCGGGCGGGAACTCCGTGACCGGGAGTCCTTGGGCGCGGCGCCATTCCTCGGCGGCCGCGCGGCGGTCCTCGTCGGTCCGCTCGGCCGGGTCCACCTTGGACTTGCCGATCCGCTTCGCCAGGTCGTCGTTCTCGGCGCGGAAGTTCGCGGACTGGTCGCGGGCCTCGGCGGCGGCCCGGCGGGAGCGGGTGACCGCGGCGGCGAGTTCGGCCCGGTAGCGGGCGACCGCCTCGGCGAATCCCTGGTTCTGACCGGTCATCTCCACCTCATCCCTCGATGGCCATCGTGCGGACCACCGATTCGCAGGCCTGGCGCACCTTGTCGCGGCCGCTCTCGGTGTACTGGCAGCCGACGCTGACTTGCGACTTGCCCTTGAACAGTACGTACCAGTCGACAGTCGCGTCCTTGCGATCGAGCCGCTCGCGGTAGTTGACGACCTCGCGGCCGCCGAAAGTCACTTTCTCGGTGAAGTCCGAGAACTCGTCGCCGCCGGACTCGAAGTCGCTGCGCAGCTTGTCGACGGCTCGCGCGCGATCGGTGTCGCTGTCGAAGACGAGCCGCTTCTCCTCGACGAGCACGAGGTCGTCGCCCCGCTCGGCGCCGACCGGCTTGATCTCGGTGCGCAGCAGGCCGGGGTTGCCGCCGGTCTGGGTCCAGCCGTCGGGCCGGGTGAAGCGGTACTCGTACTGCGCGATGACCGGCCCCGTCTCCGCGGGTGGGGTCTCACGGCCGAGCAGCACCACCATGGTCACGGCGACGGCGGCGATCACGACGACCGCGGCGCCGATGAGCAGTGCGGTGCGTCGCGGCTTCGGCGGCGGCGGCGTGGGGCGCGGCAGCGGCAGCGGTCCGGACGGCGGTCCCATCGGCCGGGGCGGGAGCGGCGGCCGGTGCGCGACCGGCATGGTCGGCTCAGCGGCGAGGACACCGCCCGCGGGCACGGTTCGGCCCGGATTCGCGGCCATGGCGCCGGTGTTGTCCGGTTCGACGGCCACCGCCCGCAGCGCGCCGCGGGCGACCACGGTCTCGGGCTGGTCGAGCGTCACCGGGACCATGCCGGTCCGCTCGGCGACGAGGCGTGCGACCAGTGGGATCCGGCTGGAACCGCCGACGAGGAAGATGCCCGAGAGCTGCTGCGGCGCCAGGCCCGCCTCGCGGATGGTGGCCAGCGTCAGGTCGACCGCCCGGCCGACCGGGACGCCGATCAGCCGTTCGAGGTCGGTCCTGGTGACGTGCGCGTCGGGGAACGGTGAGGGCAGCGGCACGTCGGTGTACGGGTGGCGGGACAGGGTTTCCTTCGCGCCGCGGATGTCCTGGCGCAGCACGCGCCTGCGCCTGCGGTCGGCCAGGTCGCGGCCTTCCACGAGCGCACGCCAGGAATCCGGGTCGTCGGTGGAGACCATGTCGCCGACGTGGCCGAGGAGCAGTTCGTCGATGTCGGCGCCGCCGAAGTGCGGGTCGCCCCTGGTCGCGAGGACCGTGTACGCGGGCGGCAGCCCAGGGCGGGCGGCCCGGGTGGTGCGCACGACACTGACGTCGACCGTGCCGCCGCCGAGGTCGAGGACGGCGAGGGTGCGGCCATGGGGACCGGTCGGCGCCGGGTAGCTCGCCGAGTGGAAGACCGCGGCCGCGACCGGTTCGGGCACCAGCGCGATCCGCTCGGCCAGACCGGCGGCGGCCTGCCGGAGAACCTGGGTGCGGACGCCGCCCCAGTCGGCGGGGTGGGTCAGGACCAACTGCGCGACCTGCACGCCGCCCGCGACCCGGCGGGCCTCGTTGACCGCGCGGCCGAGCACGGACCGGAACACGGAGCCGACGGGCAGCACGGTGTCGCCGAGCAGCAGTTCCTTCTCGTCGATCCGCCGCTTCGGATGCGGCTCGTAGCGCGAGGGGTCTAGCGCGGCCTGGCGGTCGGCTTCCTGACCGACGAAGAGAGTTCCGTCCGACGCGGCGTAGACCGACGACGACAGCAGCGGCTGCCCGTCGACCACGACGACCTGAGGCTCCCGACCGTGCACGGACACCGCGACACACGTGCTCGACGTCCCAAAGTCGACCGCGACGCGCAGTGCCACTCTCTTCGCCCCTTGACCCGCCTGATCTCGACCCGCCTGATACTGCCCGAGTCACCCTACGTGATCGCCAACGCGGATGAATCCACCCACAGCCAAGGGCTCTGGAGTGCCCCGTGATTCGGTGTGAGCCCCTACGGCGCCCGGTGGGCCCGGGTCGGCCCGGCCATTGCCGCCCCCCAGCGCAGGCGACGGGCAGATCCCAACGGCCTGTTTGGGTGGTTTGCCTTGATTTGGGGTGAAATGGGCCAAAATCGCGGTGCGGGTGAGGTTCCTTGACCTCGCCTTTTGACCCGCACGGCCCATTTCGAGGGGCCCCAAATCAAGGCAAACCACCCAAACAGGCACCCACCAAAGAAAATCCCGGTTGGCGGCACAAAACCGCGCCGCCAACCGGGAAGACACGCCACGGACTACTCCGGCGGGATCCACGCCACATGCATCAACGCCTGCCCAACCTTGCGGCTGACCAGCGTTCCACGACCCGGCGGCATCGCCGACGGCTTCACCGTGCCGAGCAGCGCGCCCTCGTCCTTGCTGCCGCTCATCACGATGCCGGGGCTCGCGATCTCGCGCAGCTTGCCGAGGATCGGGTCGAACATCGCCCGGCTGGCACCACCGGAACGACGGGCGGCGATCACGTGCAGGCCGACGTCCTTGGCCTGCGGCAGGAACTCCGCGATCGGCTGCAGCGGGTTGTTGCCCTGCGGGGCCACGAGGTCGTAGTCGTCGACGATGACGAACAGCTCGGGGCCCTTCCACCACGACCGGTTCCGGAGCTGGTCCTGCGTGACATCCGGTCCCGGCAGCCGCTTGAGCATCGACCCGCGGACATCCTTGACCATGTCGCCGAGCTGGTTGGACGAGACCGCGTAGCCCAGCAGGTGGTTGGTGTCGATGAACCCCAGCATCGTGCGCCGGTAGTCCACCAGCAGGATGACCGCTTCCTGCGGGGTGTAGCGGTCCATGATGCCGCGCACGATCGTGCGGATCAGGTTCGTCTTGCCCGACTCGCCTTCGGCGAAGGCCATGAAGTGCGGCTCGGCGTCGAAGTCGAGGTACACCGGGGCCAGGTCGTTCTCGTCGATGCCGATCGGCACCAGCTTGGAGTCGCGGCGGGTGTCCTGGGTGAGCAGGTCCTCGTAGCTGATGACCTCGGGCAGCAGCCGCACCTTGGGTGCGCCGCGGCCACGCCAGGCTCCCTTGATCTTGGCGACCGCGTCCTGGACGCCGGTCGCGACGTCGTCGGCGTTGCTTGAGCCGTCGATGCGGGGCAGGCCGGTCAGGAAGTGCAGCTTGTCGCGGGAGAGGCCGCGGCCCGGTCGTCCGGCGGGGATGTTGACCGCCACTCGACGGTCCACATCGGACTCACTCGGGTCACCGAGGCGCAGTTCGAACCGGGTGCCGAGCAGGTCCTTGAGCGCGGGCCGGATCTCGGCCCACCGGTTGGCCGCCACGATGACGTGGATGCCGTAGGACAGACCCTGCGCGGCGAGGTTGACGACCTGCGACTCCAGCGACTCGAACTCCTGGCGGAAGTTGAGCCAGCCGTCGACGATCAGGAACACGTCACCGAACTGGTCTTCCGGGATCCCGCCCTGCCGCTTGCGGTTGCGGAAGTCGGTCATCGAGTCGATGCCCAGGTCGCGGAAGCGCTGCTCCCGCTCGCCGATCAGGCTGCTGACCTCGGCGACCATGCGGCGCGCCTTGTCCGGGTCGATACGACCGGCGACACCACCGACGTGCGGCAGCCCTTCGAGCGTGCCCATCGTGCCGCCACCGAGGTCGAGCACGTAGAACTGGACTTCCTCGGCGGTGTGCGTCAGCGCCATCGACATGATGAGCGTTCGCAGCATCATCGACTTGCCGGACTGCGGGCCGCCGGCGATCGCCGCGTGGCCCGCCGCGCCGGAGAAGTCGGCCCAGAGCAGGTCGCGGCGCTGCTCGAACGGCTTGTCGATGATGCCCAGCGGAACCTGGAGCCTGCCGTTGCCGTAGAAGCCGACCGGCGACAGGCCGCGGTCCTCGGTGGGCTGCAGCGGCGGGAACAGCGTGTCGAGCGAGTTGGGCTCGTTGAGCGGGGGCAGCCACACCTCGTGCGCGGGCGGGCCCTGCCCGACGAGCCTGCCGACGATGACGTCGAGTTCGCTGGCCTCGGTGCCGCCCTCGGGCTTCTTCTCCTCGACGACCGGAACCAGCGGCTTCTCCGGCTCCTTGGGGATCTCGACGTAGTCGGGCACGAAGAGCTTCGCGCGCCGGTCGCCGGACACGGCGGCCGCGGGGCCCGCGACCTGCATGCCCGCCGGGCGGTACGGCCCGGAGACGTAGGCGGCCTTGAACCGGACCATCGTGCTGGTGTCGAACTTCAGGTAGCCGGAGCCGGGGATCGACGGGAGTTCGAACGCGTCCGGCACACCGATCGCGGCGCGCGACTCGGCGGCGGAGAACGTCTTGAGACCGATCCGGTAGGACAGGTGCGAGTCGAGGCCGCGCAGCTTGCCCTCTTCGAGCCGCTGCGAGGCGAGCAGCATGTGCATCTGCAGCGAGCGGCCCAGTCGACCGACGGCGACGAACAGGTCGATGAAGTCGGGCTTCGCGGCGAGGAGTTCGGAGAACTCGTCGACGACGATGAACAGCGCGGGCAGCGGGTCGAGGTCGGCGCCGTTCTCGCGGGCCTTCTCGTACTCCCACACGTTCTTGAAGTTGCCGCCGTTCTTGAGCGCTTCCTGGCGGCGGTTCATCTCGCCCGCGAGGGCGTCCTTCATGCGGTCGACCAACGTCAGGTCGCCCTGCAGGTTGGTGATCGTCGCGGCGACGTGCGGCGCGTCGTCGAGGCCGAGGAAGGTCGCGCCGCCCTTGAAGTCGACGAGGATGAAGTTCAGCGTCGTCGACGAGTGCGTGGCCAGCATGCCGAGCACCAGGGTGCGGAGGAACTCGGACTTACCGGAACCGGTGGCGCCGATGCACAGGCCGTGCGGGCCCATGCCCTCCATGGCCGATTCTTTGATGTCGAGTTCGACGAACTGGCCGAACTCGCCGATGCCGAACGGCACCCGGTACCGGTCGCGGACCGGTCGCGGCCGCCACGCCTGCTGGACGTCGAACGTCATCGGGTCGCCCGGGATGCCGAGCAGTTCGAGCAGCGTCGGGTTGGCGTTCAACGGCTCGTCGTCGCCGGAGTCGGACGCGCCGACACCGAGCCGGTACGGCGAGAGCTTGCGGGCCAGCGCCTCGGCCTCGGCCACGCTGAGCGTGTCGGGGTTGGCGAACCACTCGACGCCGCTGGCGCTGCGCGCGCCGAGCCGCTCCTCTTCCACGACCAGGCGCAGACCACGCCGCGCGGTCAGGTTGCCGAGGCTGTCGGAGAGATCCATCAGCGTGACGCCGACCAGCCCCTCCTCGAGGATGATCTGCTCTTCGCGGGTGACCTCGCCGTCGTCGATGACGATCACGATGTGCGGCTGGTCGGGCTGCGGCGGGGCGTTGCGGGTGAACCGCTGCCGGTCGCGCAGCTCCTCGTCGAGCCACTCCTCGATCTGGGCGAGCGACCCGGCCATCATCCGCAGCTGGCCGATGCCGTCGGCCATGGTCGGGTGCTGGGCGTGCGGCAGCCACTTCGCCCACTCCCACTCCTGCTTGGCCTTGCCCGCGGTGACGACCGCGACGAGCACGTCCTCAGGGGTGTGGAAGGTGACCAGCTGGGCGATCAGCGCCCGGGCCAGGCCACGGGTCAGCTCGCGGTCGCCGGTCAGGCCGACGGCGGCGAAGCCGCGGATGGCGACCTGGATGGGCAGCTCGGGGACGATCGAGTGCGCGCGCACGAACCGGCGCAGCGCGAGCGTGGCGATCGGCTCCAGTTCGTCGACCGGGCCGGTCTGCGGCGGCACGAGCCGGGTGGCCAGCCGCTGCGAGCCGCGGCCCGCGCGCAGGTGGCAGAAGTCTGGGTCGGCCTGGCGGCGCTCCCACATCCGCCTGCTGGTCGCGATCGACCACAGGGCCTGCGGGTCCGGGTGGGTCCACTCCAGGGAGGCGCGCTGGTCGAGCGAGGCCTCACGGGCCCGGTCGCGCATCTGGCCGAGGTAGCGCAGGTAGTCCTTGCGGTCCTCGTTCATCTCGGCCTTCTTCTGGCCGCCGCCCTTGCCACCCATGCCGCCGGCCATCATGCCCACCGTCGACATCACCATCATGCCGCCGAACATCAACGAGGTGGGATTCCTCCCGCCCGTCGTGAACATGAAGACCATCATCCCGACGGAGGCCAGGATCATGACCGCGGGCAGCATCTTCATCACGATGCTGCCGGGAATGACCCTGGGCACCTCGGGTGGCGGCTCCAGGTGAACCTCACCGCCCGGCTGGCGGGGCGCGGCAAGGCGGGGCGAACGCTTGAACTGCAGCGTGCTCACCGGTCGGACACCTCTTTTATCTCGACAGCTGCTGGGGAGAACCTACCGAACCGCAAGGTCACCGGCGGCCGGATCGGTCGATTGCCGTGCCTTGCCCAGGTTGAGCGTGACTAAAAGGGCCACCAGGGCCGCGCCGCCGAGGCCGACCCGGCCGACCTTCGTCCCGCCCATGGGAGTCCAGTTCTGCGCCACCGTCGCGGCGAGGAGGACCAGGCCGGGGACCACAGCGGCGGGATGCCTGCCCGCCTCGGTGAACGAGAACACGGCCATCCCGAGCGCGCCCAGACACATCAGGACGGAAAGCAACCGCAAAGCACTGCTTCCAGGCACGACTGAACCGTCGCCCATCGAAGATCATCCCCCAACTCGACACGCTTTCTCGGAACCGCCGTACTCGCCGATCCCGGTGCGGCCATACTAGGGGCGGTCCCGGCACGGCCGGGACCCTTCGCGCATACCTGTGGATAACTCAAAGGGGGCAGGCGTGGCAACCGGGACGACCGTGTTCAGCCGGGTGACGGTGGTGGCGCCCAGAACACGCATCGACGTGGCGCTGCCGGCGGACGTGTCCGTCGCGGACCTGCTGCCCATGTTGTTGGAGATGGCCAAGGAGGCCACTCCCGACGGCGGCGCGCGCCACGGCGGCTGGTGTCTGGCCAAGCTCGGCGACAACCCGCTCGACCCGAGCCGCACGCTCGGCTCCCTCGGGATCGTCGACGGCGACATGCTGCAGCTGCGCAAGCGGGCCGAGAACCCGCCGCCCGCGCTCTACGACGACGTCGTCGACGCGATCGCGGAGTCCACGCCGGACAGTTACCGGCCGTGGACCAAGGAGACCGCCAACCGGATCGGGCACATCGCGGGCTCGCTCGCGCTGATCGCCGGTGCGCTGGCGGTGTTCATGGCGGGCCCGATGTGGGGCGGCGGCAACATCGGCCCGGCGATCACCGCCGGTGTGGCCGCGGTCGTCGCGGTCGCGCTCGGCGCGACCATCGCGCGGGCGTACCAGGCGCAGTCGACCGGCGTGCTGATCGCGGCGGCCGGCGGGCTGCCGATGGCGTTCGCCTGCGGCCTGTCGATCGTGCCGGGCGTGCCCGGCCGGGCGAGTCTGCTGCTCGCCTGCACCCTGGTGCTGATCGTCGCGTCGGCCTCGATCATGCTGATCGGGGCGGGCATCACGACGTTCGTCGCCGCGGGCAGCGCGGCCACGCTCGGCGTCGTCGCGTTCGGTGTGGCGACCCTGATCGCGCACCCGGCGCACGGCATCGCCGCGGGCACGGTCGCGGTCGCGCTCGGCGCGCTGTCGGTGCTGCCGCGGCTGACGATCCAGCTCGCCCGACTGCCGCTGCCCAACGTTCCGGGCAGTGCCGAGGACCTCAAGGAAGACACCGGGTTCCCCGACTACCGCTCGATCGAGCGGCGCGCGGGCCTGGCGCACGAGTACATGACCGGCATGATCATCGGCTGCGGTCTCGCCGCGGCCATCGGCGCCATCGTGGCGGCCGCTTCTCCGGGCATCTGGGGTGTGATCCTCGGCGTCGTGGCGACCGCGGTGCTGCTGCTGCGTGCCCGCACGTACGCCAACGGCAGCCAGGCGGTGGCACTGCTCGCGTCGGGCTTGATCAGCGCGTCGGGCATCCTGCTGGGCTGGCTGATGACCGCCGACCCGTTCTCCCGCCTGCTGTGGGTGTTCGGCGTCCTGGTGCTCCTCGGCGCCACGGCGCTGGTGCTCGGCGTGATCTTCCCGAACCAGCGCTTCTCGCCGCCGCTGCGGCGCACCGTCGAGATCGTCGAGGCCATCTGCATCGCGTCGGTGCTGCCCATCGCCCTGGCCGTGATGGACCTGTACAGCACGCTGCGCCACATCTCGATCTAGGGGAAAGCATGCGAGTGGGAAAGAAGCGGGGCACAGCCGCGCTCACGGCCGCCTTGCTGGTGACCGTGGTCGCGGCCCCCGGTGCGGCGGCGCAGCAGGAAAACCAAGAGCCGACGTCGATGGCGACCCCACCGCCGCTGGAGCCGGGCTGGCCCGTTCCCCGGGGTATCGCGCCCGACACGAACTACGAGATCAAGACCCAGTGCATCTCCTCGCTCGACAAGGGCGTCGACCTCAAGAACAAGCCGTGGGGCCAGCAGCAGCTGCGGTTCGACGAGCTGCACAAGTTCTCCACGGGCAAGGACGTGCTGGTCGGCGTCATCGACACGGGGGTGAAGGCGCACCCGTTCTTCCAGGACCGGATCAAGGGCGGCGGCGACCTCGTCAAGGGCGGCGACGGCCTCGAGGACTGCGACGGGCACGGCACGGAGGTCGCGGGCATCATCGCGGCCAAACCGCCGGTGGAGAAGGGCATCGGATTCAAGGGAATCGCCCCGGATGCCCGGATCCTCTCCATCCGACAGTCGAGTACGAACTACCAGGGCAGGCGGGCGGGTGAGCAGCAGGATCACGGCGCCGGGTCGATCGACTCCCTCGCCCAAGCTGTTGTGCACGCGACCGACCAAGGTGTCCGGGTCCTGAACATGTCGGTGGACAGTTGCCGACCTGTTTCGCAAGGGGGGATCAAGCAGGCGGAGAAGAACCTTCAGGCCGCCCTGCGATATGCCTTCGAGAAGGACGTCGTGCTGGTCGCCTCGGCAGGCAACTCCGGTGAGAACTTGTGCCCGGACGCGAGGAACGGGGACGACCCGAACAACCCGACCCATCTGGTGACGCCGCCGTGGTTCTCCGAGTACGTCCTCTCGGTCGCCGCGACGGACCGCAATGGCGACCCGGCCAAGTTCTCGGTGCAGGGCCCCTGGGTGTCGGTGGCCGCGCCTGGAACGGAGATCATCTCGCTCGACCCCGCCTTGGGCAGCGACGGACTGGCCAACCTTCAGGTCCTCAAGGACGGCAAAACGGCCCCGATCCAGGGCACCAGCTTCGCCGCGCCCTACGTGGCCGGGCTGGCGGCGCTGATCCGCGACCGCCACAAGCACCTGACGGCCAAGCAGGTGATGGACCGGATCAAGATCACGGCGTCGCATCCGGCGGCGCCGGGCGGACGGGACAACCTCGTCGGACACGGCGTGATCAACCCGATCGGCGCGCTGACCGCGACCATCCCCAGCGAGCACGGCATCGCGGCCGACTCGAAGCTGGACATGAAGCTCGACCTGCCGCCCGCCGTGGAGACGAACTGGCTGCCGATGCGGGTGGCGGTGATCGGGTCGAGCGCGGGCGTGGTGGCCTTGCTGCTGACCCTGTTCATCGTGCGCACCGTGCGCCGCAACAACGGCGACACAGCCGAGCCACGCGGTTCGGCGTAGGGCTGACACCTGCACGCGGCCCCGCCGTCGTCTTCCGACAGCGGGGCCGCGTGGGTTCAGATCTTTAATCCTCGCCGATTACCGACGGGGAAGTCTTGGTGGGCTTGCCGAAGATGTCGACCGGGTCGGCCATCACGCGGTTGCGGGTCTTGTGTTCGGAGTCGCCGCCCTGCTGGCCGCCGCCCATTCCGCCCATCATCGGCATGCCGCCCATCATGCCGCCGCCCGTTCGGCCGTCACCGCCGCCGGCCGCGTTCGCCGCCGCGGCGGGCGGCATGCCTGTCGCGGGGGCGGGAAGGGCCTCTCCCGCCATGACATGGCCGCCTGGCTGTGGAGTGGGGGGATTCGCGGCGCCACCGCCGCCGCCACCGCCGCTGATCGCAGCGCCACCACCACCGCCGCCGCCGCCGGAACCGCCGCCGCCCTTGATCGCATCCACCTGCTCGGGGGCGGGTTCCTCGGCCGCGCCGACCTTCGCCGGGATGGCAGGCAGTTCCTGGCTGAACGCCCAGTTGTCGACGGGCATCGGGTGCGCCATGGTGATCTTGTCGAAGACCTCGGAGCCGTCGATCCCCTCGCACAGCCGCACCAGCGCCTCAAGGACCTGGCGAACCGACTCGAAGAGCTCCTTGGTGGGCCGCTTCATGTGGTCGAGGTAGAGCCGGGTCCGGTCCTCGCCCTGCAGCGGCATCGCCATGGCCGACGACGCCGTGTCGGCCGCGTCGGCGAGCAGGCCCGCCATGTCCGTGACGATCTCGCGCAGGGCGTCGGCCGTGTCGTCGAGCACCTCGGACATCGCGACCATCGCGTCGGACATGTCGTGGCCCGCGAGGCCGATGCCGTTCATGTAGTCAATGAAGGAGTCCGCGTCGGCGCCCTCCCAGGCGGCGTCGAGCCCGCCCAGGGGTTTGGTGAGGTTGTCGGCGACCTTGTCCGCCCGGAGGCCGACCGTGCGCCAGCGCACCGCCTCGTCGTGCATGTCGCTCCAGCGGCCGACGACCGGGGCGAAGTACTCCTCGACCGGGTCGGGCACGCCGAGTTCGCCGCAGAGCCTGCTCAGGTAGTCGAGGTAGCCGCTGACGTCGGCCTCGACGTCGGCGCCGTTCGGGCCGCCGCGCTCGGGACCGGCCGGGGCCGCGAAGTGGTCCGACTCGACCACCGGCCTGCCGGGCCGGTCCTGGTCGAACCGCTCGACCACCGGCCGCTCCGTGCCGAACCGCTCGACGCCGGACCGCTCCGCCACCAGCCGGTCGGCGACCGGCCGCCCGTCGGCGAACCCGTCCTGGTCGACTCGTTCCGCGACGACCCGCTCCGGTCGTTCGGCCGCGCTGCGCTTGTCCATCGGAGCCCCTTACGCCTGGCCGCTGCGGTTGATCTCGCGCACGCTGTCGCCCTCGGAGACGGCGTACCGCTCGGCGACCTGGCCGAGGCTGTCCGCCGCGGACTCCAACGCCTCCACGGCCCGCGTGAGCTGACCGCGCAGCACCTCCGCGGCGCGACCGTACGACTCGGCGATGCGCACCGTCCGGCCCAGCGACCCGAAGGCCTCCGCGGTCAGCGGCGCGGTGTTGAGCACGTCGGCTCCCGCGCCGAGCGCTTCCGCGTTCTCGGCGACCTTCTTCGCGTAACCACTGACCCAGTCGGGATCGACCTTGATGGCAGTCATCGACTACCGACCTCCTCGCACGCCCTTGTCACGTTCTGACGGTAATGCGCGCGAGCCGGTTCCCGAAGTGCTCAGCCGCCTGGAGCTTTAGGGGTCGCGGACGGGAACTGCCCCGGTTGCACGGCCACGGAGTCGAAGGTCTGCCTGACGTCGCGGGTGTTGAGCGACGCGCCGTTGGGCAGCAGGCGCATGATCGCGTCCGGCGCCGGGCGCTGGTTCGCCAGGCCGAGTGCCGTCGCGGTCTTCGCGTCCGGCACGCCGAACTTCACGCCCCGGTCGGACACCAGGTAGATCGGCCCGGTCGCGAAGTCCACTTTGGACGTCGCACCGCGCACGACCGCGGCCCGGCCCGGCGGCATGTAGAAGTGGTCGAGGCGCTGACCGTCGGCGCTCGGGGTGCTGATCGGCACCGTGGCGGGCTCGCCGCGCGGGGTGCGCGGCAGCGGCAGCTGCGTGCCCACGTGGACCTGCGTGTGCTCGTCGGCGTCCGGGCCTTCGCCCACCACGTTCCAGCGCAGGCAGGCGACCGGGAAGTTCACCGGATCGAGTGCTTCCGGCACGACCTTAGGGAAGGTGCTCTCGTCGATCTCGTTCGACGGCGACGCGCCGGGGATCTGGTCCGGGCGCACCTCCGTGATCTTGTCGCCGCCCGCGGTCGACTTGAACCGGATGAGGTCGGCCGTGGTCTTCTTGATCTTCTGCACACCGTCGCGCAGGATCACGTAGTAGTCGTTCTCGACCGCCGCGGCGCCCGCACGCTGGATGGACACGATCGAGCCCACCGGCAGGCCCTCGATGTCGACCTGGCCCACGGTGCCGTGGCCCGGGATCTCCGGCGACGCGAGCCGGGGCGCCTCCGGGATCGCGTTGAGCAGTCCAGTGGTGATCTGCCGGATGTTCTCGGTCCGCAGGTTCAGCGCGGTCGTCACCCGGTTGTCGCCCATGTCGACCTCGGCGCGCACCGTGTTGGCGTTCTTCTTGACCGCCGTCTCGGGCGTGCGATAGACGAGGTAGACCTTCTTGTTCTCGGCCTGGACCAGCAGCGCCTCGTTGACCGCGAGTTCCGGTCCGAAGTCGGTGTGGCCCGCCGCGACCGTGGTCTCGATCTTGTTCTCGCTCGCGGGCTTGTTCAGGCTGCGGTCGAGCTGGTACTCGTCGCACACCGCCCAGTCGCTGTTGATCCGCTGGTCGTCGCCGGGCAGCATCTGCGGTCCGTCCGGAATGCCGGTCAGCCGCTCACGCGTGATGTCGACGAGCTTCGAGTCGGGAACGACCTCGACCTTGGCCGGTCCGCCCGCGGCGCCGCCGCCACCGTCGTCGGTCTGGCTGCCGGGCTGCTCCTGCTCACCGCCGTTGCTGCCGCGAGCCAGCAGCAGCAGCCTCGCGGAGGCGAGGTTGAACGTCGGGACAAGCACCTTGCCCCGATCGGTGTTCGTCAACAGCACATAGATCGCCCCCGAAGGCTGGGCGATGACGATGCCGTCCTGGTTGGGCGCCTTCGGCGCGGGCTTGAGCAGCCCGAAGATCAGCACGCCGATCATCCCGATGGCGGCGATGCACACACCCACGATCGTGGCTCTGGAATGTGTGCGCATCGGGTCGTGGAGCATCACCGCGTCCTTGCGGACCAACGCCGACTGCATCCTGCGCAGTACGAAGCGGTATGCCTGAACCTGAGACTTGGTAGTCGGTGTTGATGGCATTCTCGGCCTGCTGCTCTCCCCGTCGCGGTACGGTTCCGGAGGATAGCCGTACGGCCGTCGCCGTATGTGGGGTTCTCCACCAACCGAGGGGAAGAGATCTAGCGGATGTCCGTGACCACTCCTCCGCGACAGGGCCGGACGCCACCTCCCGGTGGCCCGGGTCGACCTCCCGGCCCAGGCGGACCCGGCAGACCAGGCGGTCCCGGTGGACCCGGCGGACCTCCCGGACCAGGGGGTCCTGGGGGACCCGGCGGGCCTGGCGGTCCCGGTGGGCCTCCGCCCGTGGGTCCCGGCCCGGCCGCCGCCGCGCAGCCGCCCGCCGGACCGCGGGTCCGCGTGTCGGCGCGCAGGCGCCACCGCGGGTCGAGCCTCGGCAGCCTGCCGGTGTCGAACCTTGTCGTGCTCGAAGTCGGCCTGGCACTCGGGCTGGTGCTGCTCGCCATCGACCTCAAACTCCTCTACGTGTCGATCGGCATCGTCGTCGCCGCGCTGGTTCTCGCGTTCCTGCGCTGGCGCGGCCGCTGGTTCACCCAGTGGATCGGCCTGACCGCCCGCTATTCAGTGCGTTCACACGCTCGCGTCACCAGGCCACCGAGCCCGGTGACCATGGAGGCCGTCGCGGCGCAGGACGAAGCCGCGGTGACCGGCCCGGACGACCCGCGGGTCAACCTGCTGCGGCTGGCGGTGCCCGACCTGGTCGTGGCGCACGCGGTCGACCACGAGCAGCGTCCGCTGGGCCTGGCCTGGCACGAGGGCACGTGGACCGCGGTCCTGCTGGTCGACCCGGCGCCCGCGCTGGTCAGCCAGGTCGGGTCCACCCCGAGCCTGCCGCTGGGCGCGCTGGCGCCCTGCCTGGAAGACCGCGGCGTGGTACTCGACGCCATCCAGGTCATCTGGCACTGCTACCCCGGAAGTGTCGCGCTGCCACCGAGTTCGCCCGCGCTGGCGTCCTACCTGGAGGTGCTCGGCCCGCTGCCCGCGGCGGCCCGGCGCACCACCTGGGTCGCGGTCCGGCTCGACCCGCGCCGCTGCCCGGCCGCGGTCCGCGAACGTGGCGGCGGCGTCGTCGGCGCCCACCGCGCGCTCATCGGCGCGCTGTCCCGGGTGCGCAACGCACTCGAGTCGCGCGGCGTCCCGACGCGGCCGCTGGATCCGGACGAGCTGCTCAAGGCAGGCATCTCCGCCGCCGAGCTCACCTCGGTGGCGGGCTCCAACACCCGGGTGTCGCTGCGCGAGCGGTGGACCGGGGTCACGGCGGCGGGCATCGGCCACGCCAGCTACGCGATCACCGGCTGGCCGCAGGGCAAGCTGGCGACGAGCCTGAACTCGCTCACCGGTGTGCGCGCGATGTCGGCGACGGTCGCGATGTCGATCTCGCCCGGCAGCGACGAGGGCAAGGTGGGCCTGCGCGGCCTGGTCCGGGTCAGCGCCCGCAACCCCGACGAGCTCAGCGACGCCGACGACCGGCTCTCGGCGATCTCCGACCGGCTCGGCATCACCCTGACCCCGCTGCGCGGGCTCCAGGTCGCCGGGCTCGCGGCGACGCTCCCGTTGGGAGGACAAGCGTGAGTGGTTCCAGCAGGCTTCTCGACACCCAGGGCGGCAACGGCGGGATCGCGCCGGAGTTCATGGTCTCGCCCGAGATGCTCGACGCGGTCAGCCCGTCCGGCGACCGCGGCGGCATGGTCCTGGGCTCCGGCCTGCAGGGCGAGCCGCTGACCATCTCGGCGCTGCGCCCCGCGCCGACGAGGATCGTGCTCGTCGGCGGGCTCTACCTGGCTCGCCAGGTGGCGCTGCGGGCGATGGCGGTCGGCGCGTGGGTGGTCGTGGCCACCGGTCGTCCTGGCGCGTGGCAGGTGCTGCAGAAGGCGGCGGGCAACGGTCCCGACGGACGCCCCGCTCCGCTGGTGCAGATCCGCAGGCTCAGCCCGGTCGAGCTGCCGCGGCCGTCCGAGGACGGTCCGCTGCTCGTCGTGCACGACGGCGGCCCGACGCCGCAGGAGCTCTTCCCGCCGCGCTCACCGTGGCAGACCACGGTGTACGTGCTGCCCTATATGCACCCGCAGGCCGGGGCAACGGCCAACGCTGCCGACCTCGTGCTCCTGCAGCGGCTCCCCGTGGGCCAGGCGCAGCTCGCGGCCCGGATCTGGCGGCTGCCGCCGCCGATGGTCCAGCAGCTCACCACGCTGGCCGACGACCAGGTCGTCGCTCTTGGCCGCAACCTGTGGCGGCCGCTGCGGCTGGTCACCACGGCGAAGGAACAGCAGATCCTGGGTCCGGTCCGCCGAGGCGACTGACCAGGCTCGATCCGGCTCGATCTCCGCCCCGGCACCCATGTGGTGCCGGGGCGGAGCCATGTGGGTGACCGTTGTCCGGTTTGGGCGCTCGACCGTTCCGGCGATACTGGACCGTTCGGAGGTCTTGGATCGCCGCGAATCGGTGTAATCAGCGCATCCGAACGGCCCATCGACTGACCAAACGCGATATCTACTCATAAGTACCTCAAGCCGGATGGCGAACACCTGCCCGACGACACATCCCGGACGTGGTCTGCCTTGCTACCAACGGGTTCAGCCGCCAAGTCGCTTTTCCGCGATTCCCCGAACAATACGTCGGGCAATTTCCAAAGAATGGCCGAAACGGTCCTGTGAATGAATTCTGGCACTGAATGGACACCGGCGCGTCCGGCGGGGCAAACCGGACCAAACGGACAACGTCCGGCCAAACTGTAGCTTTGACCAGGACTGTTCGGCGGCGGTAAATCCACCGAACGGTCCAACTCGTTACCAAGAACGGTCAACTGGCGAAAAGAGGACTTCTTAAACACGGTAATTCTCTTGCGCGCCCAAGTGTCGCTGTCTCAATGTTATCCGCGTTCGCGCGAACACCTTCAGCACCCTCTCGAGCAGCACCCGACCTGTTGTGAGGCAGGTTGGCGTGCCCCTGGCCAAAGGAGAACGTGCAATGGGTATGTCTCGCGCCAAAGCGCTGCGGCGGTTCGCCGCCGCGGGCATCACGACCGCCGCCTGTGTGGCGTCCGTGATCACGCTGGCGACCCCCGCGACGGCGGCCGAGGCCCAGATCCTGGGCGCCGACGCGGCAAACGTGGTCAAAGACAGCTACATCGTCGTGTTAAAGGATGGCGCCCAAGCTCAAGGCGCCAGCGCCGACAGCCTCGCCGCCAGGTACGGCGGCAAGGTCAACCACCGGTACTCCGCCACGGTGACCGGCTACGCGGCGACGATGACCGAGCAGCAGGCCAAGCGAGTCGCGGCCGACCCCCAGGTCGCCTATGTCGAGGCCGACCAGACCATGAGCATGTCGGTTGACCAGCTCAACCCGCCGTCGTGGGGCCTGGACCGAGTCGACCAGCAGTCCCTGCCGCTGAACCAGAAGTACTCGTACTCGACGACCGCGTCGAACGTGAACGCGTACATCATCGACACCGGCATCAACCTCACCCACTCCGACTTCGGCGGGCGCGCGGTCAGCGGCCGCGACACGGTCGACCACGACGCCGACGCCACCGACTGCCAGGGCCACGGCACGCACGTGGCGGGCACCGTCGGCGGCGGCGCGTACGGCCTCGCCAAGGGCGTCAAGCTGATCGCCGTGCGGGTGCTGAACTGCCAGGGCTCCGGCACCAACGCCGGTGTCATCGCGGGCATCGACTGGGTGACGGCCAACCACGTCAAGCCCGCTGTCGCGAACATGAGCCTCGGCGGCGGCGCGTCCACCACCCTCGACGACGCGGTGCGCCGCTCCGTCGCCGCGGGCGTCAGCTACGCGGTCGCGTCGGGCAACTCCAACGCCAACGCGTGCAACTACTCGCCCGCCCGGGTCGCGGAGGCCCTGTCGGTCAACGCGAGCGACAGCGCCGACGCGCGCGCGTCGTTCTCCAACTACGGCACCTGCACCGACCTGTTCGCGCCCGGCGTGAGCATCAAGTCGGCGTGGATCGGCGGCAGCGCGGCCACCAACACGATCAGCGGCACCTCGATGGCCTCCCCGCACGTCGCGGGCGCCATCGCGCTGTACCTGGCGGCCAACCCGTCGGCGAGCCCGGCCACCGTGCACAGCGCCATCGTGAACGCGGCCACCGCGGGCAAGATCACCAACCCGGGCACCGGATCGGCGAACAAGCTGCTCTTCACCGGCACCGGCGGCACCGAGCCCCCGCCGCCCACCGGCTGCGCGGCGGTCACCAACGGCACCGACGTCAACATCCCGGACAACACCACCGTGAGCAGCTCGATCACCATCTCGGGCTGCAGCAGCACCCCGTCGACGGCCGCCACCATCGCGGTGGACATCCGCCACACCTGGCGCGGTGACCTGGTCATCGACGTCGTCGCCCCGGATGGCACCGCGTACCGGCTGAAGAACTCGAGCTCGAGCGACTCGGCCGACAACGTGATCACCACCTACACCGCCAACCTGTCGTCGGAGGTGGCCAACGGCACCTGGAAGCTGCAGGTCCGGGACGCCTACACCTACGACACCGGCTACATCAACAGCTGGACGCTCGACCTGTAGGCCCTGAGCTCCGGTCGGCTCCTCCCTGCTGGGGGCCGACCGGGGGCCTGAGTCCGGCAAGGCCCGTTTCACACGCCGGGCGCGGCAATCAGCCGCGCCCGGTTTTTACCCTTTCCCAGCTCGACGCCATCCGTCCAGGTCACGCCGGTGTGCCCGAATGGCCCAGGATGATCGTCGGTTACCCCTCGCTCAGCGCGGCTCTAGCGTCCGCGGTCGACGCCTGTCCCCTGCAAAGCAGGCGCGCCAGCGAGGGAGCTTTCATGAACGTTCTCGTGAAGATGGGCGCGGTGGCGGCCTGCGCGGCCATCGCCACCACGGCCGCGGGGTTATCCGCGCAAGCGGAGCCGTCCGCCGAAGCCCAGTACATCGTCGTCCTCAAGTCCGACGGCGCCCGCCAGTCCTCCGCGGACGCGGCCGCCGCACTGACCGCCCGGCACGGCGGAAAGGTCGAACGCACCTACTCCGCGGCCCTGCACGGGTTCGCCGCGGCGATGACCGACCGGCAGGCCCGGCGGCTCGCCGCCGACCCCGCGGTCGCCTACGTCGAGGCCGACCAGGTTGTGCGCACGACCACCGACCAGCTGAACCCGCCATCGTGGGGCACGGACCGGGTCGACCAGCGGGCCCTGCCGCTGGACCAGAAGTACGCGTACTCGACCACCGCGTCGAACGTGACCGCGTACGTGCTCGACACCGGCATCACCATCACCCACGAGGACTTCGGCGGCCGCGCGGTGCACGGCCGCGACACCGTGGACAACGACAACGACTCCAGCGACTGCAACGGCCACGGCACGCACGTCGCCGGAACCGTGGGCGGCACCAAGTACGGCCTCGCCAAGGGCGTGAAGCTGGTCGGGGTGAAGGTGTTCGGCTGCGACTCGGGCAGCACCAACACCGCCATCATCGCCGGGATCGACTGGGTGACGGCGAACGCGGTCAAGCCCGCCGTGGCGAACCTGAGCCTGGGCGGCGGCAAGTCGCAGGCGATGAACGACGCGGTGCAGCGGCTGATCGACTCCGGGGTGACCGCGGTCGTGTCCGCGGGCAACTCGAACGAGGACGCCTGCGGCAACTCGCCCGCCAGCCTGGCCACCGCCATCACCGTGGGCGCGTCCAACATCAACGACGCCCGGTGGCAGTACTCGAACTGGGGAACCTGCCTGGACCTGTTCGCCCCCGGCCAGGACATCCTGTCGGCGAAGTGGGGCACGACCAGCGGCTCGTTCTCGACCAGCGGCACCTCGATGGCCGCCCCACAGGTCGCGGGCGCGGCGGCGCTGTACCTGAGCGCGAACCCGCAGGCGACGAACCAGCAGGTCCGCGACGCCCTGGTCGGGGCGACCACGCCGAGCGTGCTCACCGCGATCGGCACGGGATCGCCGAACAAGCTGCTCTACATCGGGTCCGGCACCACCGAGCCCCCGCCGCCCACGGGCTGCGCGACGGTCACCAATTCCGCCGACCTCGCCATCCCGGACGCCGGCGCGGCGGTGACCAGCCCGATCACTGTGTCCGGTTGCTCGGGAACGGCGTCGTCGACCAGCAAGGTCGCCGTGGACATCACCCACCCGTACCGCGGCGACCTGGTCATCGACCTGGTGGCGCCGGATGGCAGCAGCTACCGGCTCAAGGCATCGTCGAATGATTCCGGGGACAACGTGGTGCAGACGTTCACCGTGAATGTCTCGTCGGAAGCCCGCAATGGTGTGTGGAAGCTCAAGGTGCAGGACATCTACCGTGCGGACACCGGCACCTTGAACAGCTGGAGCCTGACGCTCTAGGTCAGAGGGTGCGGACGTTGCGGGTCAGCGTCGCGCGCGTGGCCAGGTCCTCATCGGCGGGGTAGTCGACGCCGATGAGGGCCAGGCCGTGTGCGGGGGCCACGGTGATCGCGCTGGGGCGTTCGGTGGCGCTGAGCATGGAGGCGGGCCAGTCCGCGCCCTTGCGGCCCTCACCGACCGCGAGGAGGGCACCGACGAGGCTGCGGACCATCGAGTGGCAGAAGGCGTCCGCGGAGACCCAGGCCGCCAACAGGCCGTCGGATTCCCGCGTCCATTCCAACCGCTGCAACTCACGGATCGTCGTGGCGCCCTCGCGGCGTTTGCAGAAGGCGACGAAGTTGTGTTCGCCCAGGAGTTTGCGCGATGCCTCGTTCAGGGCGTCCAGGTCCAGCTTGCGCGGCCAGGCGACCACGTGGCCTCGGCGCAGAGGGTCGGCGGACCAGGCCGTGTCACAGATTCGGTAGACGTAGTGCCTGCGCAGGGCGCCGAACCGCGCGTCGAACTCCGCGGGGACGCGCCGCATCGCGGTGACCCGCACGTCTGCGGGCAAGGCTCGGGCCAGCCTCAGGACCAAGGCGTCCGGGTCCGTTTCCGTCGGCAGATCCGCGTGCGCCACCTGGCCGGTCGCGTGCACCCCGGCGTCCGTGCGTCCCGCGACAGTCAGGCGGACGTCGTGGCGCAACACCAGCGACAGCGTGTCCTCCAGGACACCACACACCGTGCGCCGCTCGGGCTGGCGGGCCCAGCCGGAGAAGTCCGTGCCGTCGTAGGCGATGTCCAGGCGAATGCGGACGAGCCCGCCGCCCCCAGCGGGGGTGACGGGCTCGTCCGAGGTGTTCTGCGGTGTCAGGACTCGTCCTTGGCGGACTCGTCCGACTCCTCTTCCCGCTGCGACGGCGGCAGCTGGAAACCAGCGGCCTCCGCGGCCTCGGCGGTGGCGAACCACACCTCGGCGACCGTGCGGTCGTAGAAGGCGCTGTCCGGCACGTGGTACAGCATCGAGTCGGCGTTGCCCTTGATCGGGAAACCCTCCGGCTGCGAACCGTCCTCGAGCGGCAGGTGGCTGCCCTCGCCGTACGACTTGGTCTCCTCGGACACCTCAGTCGCCTCGACGTCAGCTGCCTTGTCGGCCTTCTTCGGCTTCTCGGCGAACTTGGTCTTGCGGGCGGCCTCGGCCTCCGCGGTGACCGTCTTCTCGCTGATCAGCTCGATGACCGCCATGCTGGCGTTGTCGCCCTTGCGCGGCATGGTCTTCGTGATGCGCAGGTAGCCACCCGCGCGGTCGCTGAAGAACGGGCCGATCTCGACGCAGAGACGCTGCACGACGTCCTTGTCGCGGATCACCTTCATGATCTCGCGACGGTTGTGCAGGTCACCGCGCTTGGCCTTGGTGATCAGCTTCTCCGCGAACGGACGCAGCCGACGAGCCTTGGCCTCAGTGGTCTTGATCCGGCCGTGCTGGAACAGCGCGGTGGCCAGGTTGGCCAGAATCAGCCGCTCGTGGGCCGGGCCCCCGCCGAGACGGGCGCCCTTGGTTGGGGTGGGCATTCCTTGCTCCTTGTGGAATTCCGCTGCTCAGCCAGTCCGGAATGGACTGGATCAGAGCTGCTCCGTCTCTGCGTAGTCCTGGCCGTCGTCGTTGCCGGTGTCCGCGCCTTCCGACCAGCCGTCGGAGGCGTAGTCCGCCGCGGCAGCCGTCGGGTCGAACCCGGGAGGGCTGTCCTTGAGCGCGAGACCGAGGCCGACGAGCTTCATCTTGACCTCGTCGATCGACTTCGCACCGAAGTTGCGGATGTCCAGCAGGTCCGCCTCGCTGCGCGAGACAAGCTCACCCACGGTGTGGATGCCCTCGCGCTTGAGGCAGTTGTAGGAACGCACCGTCAGGTCGAGGTCCTCGATCGGCATCGCGTAGGCGGCGATGGTGTCGGCCTCCTGCGGCGACGGGCCGATCTCGATGCCCTCGGCGTCGATGTTCAGCTCGCGGGCGAGACCGAACAGCTCGACCAGCGTCTTGCCCGCGGACGCCACGGCGTCGCGCGGGGTGATCGACGGCTTGGTCTCGACGTCGAGAACGAGCTTGTCGAAGTCGGTCCGCTGCTCGACACGGGTGGCCTCGACCTTGTACGTCACCTTGAGGACCGGCGAGTAGATCGAGTCGACCGGGATCCGGCCGATCTCGGCGCCTGCCTGCTTGTTCTGCACGGCCGGGACGTAGCCGCGACCGCGCTCGACAACGAGCTCGATCTCCAGCTTGCCCTTGCCGTTCAGCGTGGCGATGTGCAGGTCGGGGTTGTGCACCGTGACACCGGCGGGAGGAACGATGTCCCCCGCGGTGACCTCACCGGGTCCCTGCTTGCGCAGGTACATCGTCACCGGCTCGTCCTCCTCCGAGGAGACGACAAGCTCCTTGAGGTTGAGGATGACGTCGGTGACGTCCTCTTTGACGCCCGGAACCGTGGTGAACTCGTGCAGCACACCGTCGATGCGGATGCTGGTCACCGAGGCGCCGGGGATCGAGGAGAGCAGCGTGCGCCGGATCGAGTTGCCGAGCGTGTAGCCGAAGCCGGGCTCGAGGGGCTCGATGACGAAGCGGGAGCGGGTCTCGTTGACCGGCTCCTCAGCCAGGGTGGGTCGCTGTGAGATGAGCACTTCTTGGTTCTTCCTTCCCGAGGACGCCCGCTATTTGACGTCACTGAAATGGGATAACGGGCCGGCGGCATTGGCCGCCGGCCCGGTCACGATTACTTCGAGTAGTACTCGACGATGAGCTGTTCGGTCACCGGAACGTCGATCTGCGCGCGCTCGGGGAGCTGGTGCACCAGGATCCGGAGGTTGGACTGCACGACCTGCAGCCAACCCGGGATCGGGCGGTCACCGAAGGACTCCTTGGCGGCCACGAACGGGAGGGTGCCCAGCGACTTCGGCTTGACGTCGATGATGTCGAACTTCGACACCTGGTAGCTGGGGATGTTCACCTTCTTGCCGTTCACCAGGAAGTGAGCGTGGCTCACGAGCTGGCGGGCCTGGCGGCGCGTGCGGGCGAGGCCCGCACGGTAGACCACGTTGTCCAGACGCGATTCGAGCAGCTGGAGCAGGACCTCACCGGTCTTGCCCTCGCGGCGAACCGCCTCTTCGTAGTACTTGCGGAACTGACGCTCGAGGACGCCGTAGGTGTAGCGCGCCTTCTGCTTCTCCTGCAGCTGGAGCAGGTACTCGCTCTCCTTGATCCGACCGCGGCCGTGCTGGCCGGGCGGGTAAGGACGACGCTCGAATGCCTGGTCTCCGCCGACAAGGTCGACCTTGAGCCGACGCGAGATGCGGGTCGCGGGGCCGGTGTAGCGTGCCATCTCTTCTTACTCCTCCCCGTTCCTCAGACCCGGCGCCGCTTGGGCGGGCGGCAGCCGTTGTGAGGCTGCGGGGTCACGTCCTGAATGGTGCCGACCTCGAGGCCCGCCGCCTGCAGCGAGCGGATCGCGGTCTCCCGGCCGGAGCCGGGGCCCTTGACGAACACGTCGACCTTCTTGACGCCGTGCTCGGCGGCCTTGCGGGCCGCGTTCTCGGCGGCCATCTGGGCGGCGAACGGCGTCGACTTACGAGAGCCCTTGAAACCGACGTGGCCGGACGAGGCCCACGCGATGACAGCACCGGTCGGGTCCGTGATGGACACGATGGTGTTGTTGAAGGTGCTCTTGATGTGAGCGTGGCCGTGCGTGATGTTCTTCTTTTCCTTGCGCCGGACCTTTTTGACTCCGGCGCCGGTACGCGACTTCGGTGGCATGTCTCTGGGTTTCTCCTAGCTGCTTCGCGAGGTGGTGATGACTGGAGCTGCGTGCCGGATTCGAGTTCCGGCGTCCGTGTAGAGGTCGCGCAGTGCAGCCGGACGGGCGCACTTGGGCGCGACCATGAGGGCCACGAATGGCCTGTTGCGTCGCCTCTGTGGAACAACGGCGACCACGGTCTCGCAGCTCTTGCTCACTTCTTTCCGGCCTTCTTCTTGCCGGCGACCGTCTTCTTCGGGCCCTTGCGGGTACGGGCGTTGGTCTTCGTCCGCTGACCGCGGACGGGCAGACCGCGGCGCCACCGCAGGCCCTCGTAGCAGCCGATTTCGATCTTCCGGCGGATGTCGGCCTGAACCTCACGGCGCAGGTCACCCTCGACCTTGAAGTTCTCTTCGATGTATTCACGAAGTTTGACGAGCTCGTCGTCGGACAAGTCCTTGACGCGCAGGTCCGGGCTGATCTCGGTGGCGACCAGGAGCTCCTTGGAGCGGGTCCGGCCGATACCGAAGATGTAGGTCAGCGCGATCTCCATCCGCTTTTCGCGGGGGAGGTCTACGCCGGCGAGTCGTGCCATGTCGGCGGTTTCTCCTCTGATTCGTCTTCAGGTCTGCTCCCCTACCGCCCTGAGACCGACTCGATGGTCTCAAGACCCGGCCTGAAGTCCGGGCGTGAACCAGGTCCGTCTGACCTGGCAGGTGCGGGAAGTTCGTCTGTGTAGCTGTCGTCGTCCGAACTACGACGGGGAACTGCTCAGCCCTGGCGCTGCTTGTGGCGCAGGTTCTCGCAGATCACCATGACCCGGCCGTGACGGCGGATCACCTTGCACTTGTCGCAGATCTTCTTGACGCTCGGGTTGACCTTCACGTCTGCTTTCTCCTGCTTCGGCCGCGTGCCCCCGAGAAGCCGAGGGCACCGATAGTGGCATCCCAGTCAGAGCGACTGGGGAGTCACTTGTAGCGGTAGACGATGCGGCCGCGGGACAGGTCGTAGGGCGAAAGCTCTACGACGACCCGGTCCTCAGGCAAGATACGGATGTAGTGCTGCCGCATCTTGCCGCTGATGTGCGCGAGAACCTTGTGGCCGTTCTCCAACTCGACGCGGAACATCGCGTTGGGGAGTGGCTCGACCACGCGGCCTTCGACCTCGATGGCCCCGTCCTTCTTGCCCATGTCCTCCGCGTTTCGTGACGTGTTGACTTTGCATCGACGGGCATGACACACGGCGACGACCTGCACCACTGAGTGACACGCACGGCGAAACCGGCACTCGAATAGTGCCAGCGGTCAAGTGTACGCGCCGGTCACTTGGCGCCCAAATCGGGTCGTCAGAACTCGTCGATGAACCTCAGGATCCGGTCCCACAGTGTCTCAGGCCTGCTGGGCTGCTGCGCGGCCGGGCGGCTCGGGCAGCCCAGGATGTGGAGATAGCGCTGGTCGTCGGGAATCGCTTGGCGACACCACACGCAGGGCTGGGGGGTCTGGCGCGCGATCGAAGCCTGCTGGTTGGCGACGAGCTTGCCGAAGTTGGTCGTGGCAGGACGGGTGGGCTGCGGCCGGGTAGCGAGGAGCTTCTTGAAGTCAGTCGTGGCCGCGGGACGCGTGACCTGCGGCTTGGTGGCGAAGAACGTGCTGTAGTCGGGCTTCCCGGGACTGGCGGACACCGCGGTGATCCGGGACCGCAGGGGCAGGTCCAGCGAACTGTGCTGACCGACCTGGACCGTGGTTCCCGACACGCCGGTGTAGGGATCGGCCAGGGTGAACAGCGAGTTCCGGGTGCCGCCGAACGCGCTGAGCGAGTAGCTCCCGCGGGGCACGGCGACAGTCAGCGGGCTGCCTATCCGCGCCGGGATCACCAAGCCGCTGCGCCCTTGGACGAACCGGTGTCCGGAGACGACGACACTGACCGGGTCGCCAGCGCGCAAACCCAGGGCACGGGCGGCCGGGGTCAGCGCTGGGTTGATCGACAGCGATCCCAGCTGGGACGAGCCCCGGTCGTCCAGCGACCCGAGGCGCAGCGGTGCGCCTCTGGCGGTGAACGCCTGCACCGGCATACCCGACTGAGTGAAGATCAGGTCGCGCCGGTCGTAGAGGTACTCGAACGCCCACAAAGCCAGCGGACCGAGCGGGCCTGCCAGCGCCGAGACGATCTCCAGCGACGCGAACACGCCCTTGCGCTTCTCCGCGCTGGTCAACCGCCAGGACGGCGAATCCTCACCAGGCATCGTCCCCCCAACTCCCGCCGGAAATGACCTTCGCGAAGTATGTCGCGACCAGGCGGCGAGGGGTTACGGGTTATTCGGGGGCGGTCAGGACCCAGGGGCCGTCGTCGGTCACCGCGACGGTGTGTTCCCAGTGGGCGGCGCGGGAGCCGTCGGCGGTGACGACGGTCCAGCCGTCCTCCAGCTCCACCGTCTCCTCGGCGCCGAGGGTGAGCATCGGCTCGATGGCGATGGCCATGCCGACGCGCAGGCGCGGGCCCTTGCCGGGCTTGCCGTAGTTCGGCAGGAACGGGTCCATGTGCATGGAGCTGCCGATGCCGTGGCCGCCATATTCGCGGACGATGCCGTACGTGCGGCCGTCGGCGCGCTCCGAGGCGTGGACCGAGGTCTCCACGGCGTGGGAGATGTCGGTGAGCCGGTTGCCGGGGCGGATGGCTTCGATGCCCGCGAGCATGGACGCCTTGGTGGCGTCGGACAGCGCCTGGTCGGCGTCGCTGATGCTGCCGACGAACAGGGTCACGGCCGAGTCGCCGTGCCACTCGTCGAGGATGGCGCCGCAGTCGACGGAGATGAGGTCGCCGTCGGCGAGCACCTGGGACTTGCTGGGGATGCCGTGGACGATCTGCTCGTTGACCGAGGCGCAGATGCTCGCCGGGAAGCCGTGGTAGCCCTTGAAGGACGGCACGGCCCCGGCGTCGCGGATGGTCTGCTCGGCGATCTCGTCGAGCTCGGCGGTGCTGACGCCAGCGCGCGCCGCGGCCGCGACGGCGGCCAATGACTTGGCCACCACCAGGCCCGCGGCGCGCATCGCGTCGAGCTCGCCAGGGGACTTGATCTCGATCATGCGGGAACGCCAGGTCGAGATCGCCATGCGGAGGCCGCCGAACATGCCACCGCCGCTCACGTCCGAGCGCGGATCGAGTCCAGCACGCGACCGGTGATCTGGTCGACGTCGCCGACCGCGTCGATCGTGATGAGCACGTCGGCGTAGTAGTCGAGCAGCGGGGCGGTCTCCGAGCGGTACACCTGCTGGCGGTGCCGGATGACCGACTCGTTGTCGTCGTCGCGGCCGCGGGCGAGCAGCCGCTCGACCACGACCTCTTCGTCGATCCGGAACTCGACCACAGCGTCGATCTTGGTGTCCGCGGCGCTGAGGATCTCTCCCAGCACCGCGGCCTGACCGACATTGCGCGGGAAGCCGTCCAACAGGAAGCCGTCGACGGCATCCGGCTGGGCGAGCCGCTCGCGGACCATCTCGTTGGTGACCTCGTCGGGCACGAGCTGCCCCGAGTCGAGGTACCGCTTGACGTCCTGGCCGAGTTCGGTGTTGTTCGCGATGTGCGCCCGGAAGAGGTCACCGGTGGAGATGTGCGGTACGCCGAGCTTGTGGCTCAAAGCGGTCGCCTGGGTGCCTTTTCCCGCTCCGGGCGGGCCAACGAGAACAACACGAGTCACTTGAGGAACCCTTCGTAGTTTCGCTGCATGAGCTGGCTCTCGATCTGCTTCACCGTGTCCAGACCGACGCCGACCATGATCAGCACCGCGGTGCCGCCGAACGGGAAGTTCTGGTTCTGCCCCTCGGCAGTGATGTCGAGGAAGAAGTTCGGCAGAACGGCGATGGTGCCGAGGTAGAGCGAACCGGGCAGGGTGATCCGGCTCAGCACGAAGCTCAGGTAGTCGGAGGTGGAGCGGCCCGGGCGGATGCCCGGAATGAAGCCGCCGAACTTCTTCATCTCGTCCGCACGCTCGGTGACGTTGAACGTGATCGTGATGTAGAAGTACGTGAAGAAGATGATCAAGCCGAAGTACACCGCGATGTGCACCCAGCTGGACTGCTTCGTCAGGTGGTTGGCGACGAACTGGTTCCACCAGGAGCCGCTCTCGGTGCCGACCAGCTTGGTGATCAGGTCCGGCAGGTAGAGCAGCGACGAGGCGAAGATGACCGGGATGACGCCCGCCTGGTTCACCTTGAGCGGCAGGTAGGTCGAGGTGCCGCCGTACATGCGGCGCCCGATCATGCGCTTGGCGTACTGGACCGGGATCCGGCGCTGGCCCTGCTCGACGAACACGACGCTGGCGATGATCAGCAGCGCGAAGACGCAGACGACCGCGAAGGTCACGCCGCCCTGGTTGTCGAGGATGGTCTTGCCCTCGAACGGGATGCGGGCGGCGATGTTGACGAACATCAGCAGGGACATGCCGTTGCCGATGCCGCGCTCGGTGATGAGCTCGCCGAACCACATGATCACCGCGGTGCCCGCGGTCATCGTCGTGACGATGACGATCAGGGTGAAGGTGCTGCCGTTGGGGATGACGTCGTCCGGGCAGTTGCCGAAGAGCTGGTCACCGTTGGCCATGGCCACGATGCCGGTCGCCTGCAGGACGGCGAGGGCGATCGTCAGGTAGCGCGTGTACTGCGTCAGCTTGCCCTGACCGGCCTGGCCTTCCTTCTTGAGCTGCTCGAACCGTGGAATGACCACGGTGAGCAGTTGGATGATGATGCTCGCGGTGATGTAGGGCATGATCCCCAGCGCGAACACCGAAAGTTGGAGTAGGGCGCCGCCGCTGAACAGGTTCAGCAGCTGGGTGATGCCCTCGGTCTGGACGCCCTCGATGCACTTCTTGACGTTCGGATACGACACACCGGGCGACGGCAGGGCCGCGCCCACGCGGTAGATCGCAATGATGCCGAGCGTGAAAAGGATCTTGCGGCGCAGGTCCGGCGTCGCGAGAGCCGAGCGGAAGGCGCTGAGCACGCAGGAACCTCCATCGGCGTCACCGGCAACTCAGTGCCGGTGAACGGCTTAACCGGCTGGTCGCCGGCAGGGAACATGTCCCGACTGCCAGGTGCTGGCAAGCCAGGAACGCTTCGGGGTACCTACCCCGAAGCGTGCTGACGACTGTAACAGCACTACCGGGGCATCTATCACCCATGGGGTGGCCAAACCTGCCACACGGATGGCCCTAACGCGGTGATGAAGCTAACATCCCGGCCATTCCCAGCAGAATCACACCTGTGCCCCGGTCCAGGTTGCGCTGGGCACGCTTGCTCATGCGGACCGCGCGGACGATCGCGCCGATGCCGACGTAGATGCTTCCCGCCGCCAACTCGGCCACCAGGTAGACCGCGCCCAGGGTGAGAACCTGGGCCGTGACCTGGCCGCGAGCGGGGTCGATGAACTGCGGGACGAACGCGGTGAAGATCAAGACGGCCTTCGGGTTGGTGACCGCCGTGATGAACTCTTTCCTCGCGAGCGCGAAGAGGCTCGGTGCCGTTGTCACGTCGTCGGCCGCGGTGAAGGCGCCTGCGCGGAAGCTCGTGTAGAGGATCCGGGCGCCGATCCAGACCAGGTACGCGACGCCGACCCATTTGATGACCGTGAGGGCGTGCTCGGAGGCGGCGAGCAGGCTGCCCAGCCCCGCGGCCACGGCGGCGATAAGGATGGCGAAGCCGGTGAGCCTGCCGAAGAGGCCGGTGACACCGCTCGCGGGGCCGTAGCGCATGCCGTGGTGCATGCCGAGCAGGTTGTTCGCCCCCGGGGTCATGGCGACCAGGAAGGCGGCGCCGAGGAAGACGAGCAGCCACATAGGGCCATGCCTACCAGGGGCGATGCCGGCGGCGCGCGTGGATTTCGGCTATCTCACTGTTCGGGCTTGCCGCGGGTTCCTGCTGCGTCCCCGGCTTTCGTGAGGGTTCCGAGGGATGCGGGTGGTCGGGTGCGAGTCCGGGGGCCGTTCGGCTTGATCTGGGGACCCCGGAGAAGGACCTGCGCGGGAAAAGGGGCAGGGTGATGAAACTGCCCCGCGCCACGCGAGTTTAGGTCCTTCTCCCCCCAGATAAAGCCGAACGGCTCTGCGTCGAAGAAGCCAACTGTCTGGAGGTGGCCTGCTTCGGGTGGCGGTGAGTGGGGGGCTGGTTTAGGACCAGGAGCCATTGCCTTGCCTAGGCGGGTTGGCTCGCCTTCCCTCGCCCTCTCCGCACGCTCTTACTCGCCTTCCCTCGCCCTCCCCGCACGCTCTTACTCGCCTTCCCTCGCCCCTCCCCGCCTCTCACCGCATTCCACTCGCCCCATCGCACGCGCCACCCCATCTCACGCGTCCAGCGGGCGCGGCAGTGGGTCAGGCCGTGGGGTGGGTGGGGATTTCGGCGGTCACCTTGGTCGGGGTGGTGGTCAGGGTGGCCCCGCAGCGAGTGAGGGCCCTGATGGCCGCTGTGTTGTCCGGTGTGGTGTCCGCCCGGACCTTCTGGATGCCCGCCTCGGCGGCGATGTCCAACAGGATGCGCAGGGCGTCCACGCCGATTCCCTGGCTGCGCATGTGCCTGCCGAGCCACATGCCCGTCTCGGCCGTCCCAGGTTCCTCCAGGCGCCGGAGGCGGATCATTCCGACCGTTTCCCCGCGCAGCTGGATCGCGTACATCAGCGTGCCCTTGGCGCCGTCGGCGTGGGAGCGGTGGAAGGCGCGGAACGCGGTTCGCCGGGCGTCGGTCCAACCGGGTGGGCCCTCGACGGGCGGCATCACGTCATCGGGCTCGGCGTAGGCCACGGCGACCGTCAGGAGGTCCTCGGTCAGGGCTTCGTCGAGCGGGGTCAGTCGAACGATCACACCGAGGAGTGTGTCCCTCACCCGCCGCTGAGCCAACTCTTATCCAGGCACGACAAAGCCGGGCACGCGAGTGCGTGCCCGGCTTTGTCGGGTGTTTCTGGCTGGATCAGACCAGCGCGATGGCGGAACCGCCACCGGCGTTGAGCTTCTCCACAGCGCTGCTGGAGAACTTGTCAGCAGTGATGTCCAGCTTGACGCCGTTCAGGTCCCCGTTGCCGAGGATCTTCACGAGCGAGTTCTTGCGGACGAGACCGGCCTGCACCAGGTCCGGGATACCGACGGCGCCGCCATCGGGGAACGCCACAGCGACGTCTCCGACGTTGACGACCTGGTACTCGGTCCGGAAGCGGTTCTTGAAGCCCTTGAGCTTCGGGAGCCGCATCTGGATCGGCATCTGGCCACCCTCGAAGCGCGCGGGGACGTTCTTGCGCGCCTTGGTGCCCTTGGTACCGCGACCAGCCGTCTTGCCCTTGGAGCCTTCACCGCGACCGACACGGATCTTGTCGCGCTTGGCGCCGGGGGCCGGACGCAGGTGGTGGATTTTGATCGACATCAGGCGTCGACCTCCTCAACGACTACGAGGTGGCGGACACAGTGGATCAGGCCACGCACCTCAGGGGTGTCCTCGCGCACCGTCGACTGACGAATCTTGCGCAGGCCGAGAGTCCGGAGGGACTCACGGTGGTTGCGCTTCGTGCCGATGGTGCTCTTGATCTGGGTCACCTTGAGCTGTGCCATGTCATCCCACCTGCCCAGCGGCCGCGGCCGCCGCACGGGCGCGGAGCATGCCTGCCGGAGCGACGTCCTCGAGGGGGAGGCCACGACGGGCCGCGACCTCTTCCGGACGCTGCAGACCCTTGAGGGCCGCAACGGTGGCGTGCACGATGTTGATGGCGTTGTCGCTACCCAGCGACTTCGACAGCACGTCGTGGACGCCCGCGCACTCCAGCACGGCGCGAACCGGGCCACCGGCGATAACACCGGTACCGGCGCTGGCCGGGCGCAGGAGCACCACGCCGGCAGCCTTCTCGCCCTGGATGGGGTGCGGGATGGTGCCACCGATACGCGGGACGCGGAAGAAGTTCTTCTTGGCTTCCTCCACACCCTTCGCGATCGCGGCGGGCACCTCCTTGGCCTTGCCGTAGCCGACACCGACCATGCCGTCGCCGTCACCGACCACGACCAGGGCGGTGAAGCTGAAGCGACGACCACCCTTCACGACCTTGGCGACGCGGTTGATCGCCACAACGCGCTCGAGGTGCGGGCTCTTCTCCTGAGCCTGACCACGACCGCCACCATCGCGACGGTCGCCGCGACCGCGACGCTCGCCACGCTCGCCGCCCTGGCCACCGCCCTGGCCGCCCTGGCCGCCAGGTCCGCCCTGGCCGCCGAACTGCCGCGTACGTCCCGGCATCAGGCGTTCCTTCCCTTGTTGCTCTGCATGATCAGAACTCCAGCCCCGCGCCGCGGGCCGCGTCGGCCAGCGCCGCGATACGGCCGGTGTACTTGTTGCCGCCGCGGTCGAACACGACCGCGGAGATGCCGGCGTCCTTGGCCCGACCGGCAACCAGCTCGCCGACCTTGGCCGAACGGGCCTTCTTGTCGCCGTCGACCGCGCGGACATCCGCCTCGAGGGAGGTTGCCGACGCGAGCGTGCGGCCCGCGAGGTCGTCGACGATCTGCACGGTGATGTGCCGCGCCGACCGGTGAACGACCAGGCGAGGACGCTCCGGCGTACCGCTGATCTTCTTGCGGAGCCGGAAGTGCCTGCGGGTCTTCGAGACGCGGCGCTTGGTGGACACATCGGTGCCCACCGGCTTGCGCTTCGTGATAGTCGCTTCGCTCATGATCACTTACCCGTCTTTCCGACCTTGCGGCGGATCTTCTCGCCGGAGTACCGGACGCCCTTGCCCTTGTACGGGTCGGGCTTGCGCAGCTTGCGGATGTTGGCGGCGATTTCGCCGACTCGCTGCTTGTCGATACCCGAGACGGAGAACTTGGTGGGGCTCTCCACGGTGAAGGTGATGCCCTCGGGGGCGACGACCTTCACCGGGTGGCTGAAGCCGAGCGCGAACTCGAGGTCCGAACCCTTCGCCATGACGCGGTAACCGACGCCGTGGATCTCAAGCTTCTTCTCGTAGCCCTCGGTGACACCGACGACCAGGTTGTTGACAAGCGAACGGGTCAGACCGTGCAGCGCACGGCTCTGCCGCTCGTCGTTGGGGCGCTTGACCTCAAGCGTGCCGTCCTCGGCGCGCTCGACGACAATGGGCTCCGAGACGGTGAGTGCCAGGGTGCCCTTGGGGCCCTTCACGCTGACGTTCTGACCGTCGATGTTGATGTCGACCCCAGCCGGGACGGGGATCGGAAGCCTTCCGATGCGAGACATACGTTGCTCCCCCTTCCCTTACCAGACGTAGGCGAGGACTTCTCCGCCCACGCCCTGCTTGTTTGCCTGACGGTCGGTCAGCAGGCCACCGGACGTGGAGATGATCGCCACGCCCAGGCCACCGAGAACCTTCGGCAGATTGGTCGACTTCGCGTACACCCGGAGACCGGGCTTCGACACCCGGCGCAGACCGGCGATGCTGCGCTCGCGATTGGGGCCGTACTTCAGCTCGACGACGAGGTTCTTGCCCTTCTCGCCGTCTTCGTCGCGGAAGCCGGTGATGTAGCCCTCACGCTGAAGGATCTCGGCGATGTGCGCCTTGAGCTTCGAGTGCGGCAGCACGACCTCGTCGTGGTATGCCGAGTTGGCATTACGCAGACGGGTCAAGAAGTCTGCGATCGGGTCGGTCATCGTCATGGTGACCTGTCAACCTTTCTCGCCGTGGTTCCCTTTCAGGCCTACGGCGAACTGGGGGTAAAGCGGGCTAGGCAGCCCGGTCCACAGCGGACTGTGGACCGGACGGTCCTACCAGCTGGACTTGCTGACGCCGGGCAATTCGCCCGCGTGGGCCATCTGGCGCAGGCAGATTCGGCACAGGCCGAACTTGCGGAACACCGAGTGCGGACGGCCGCAGCGGTTACACCGGGTGTAGCCGCGCACCTTGAACTTCGGCTTCTTGGAAGCCTTGTGGACAAGAGCCTTCTTCGCCATCGGCTCAGTTCTCCTTGAACGGGAAGCCCAGGTGCTTCAGCAGCGCCCGGCCCTCTTCGTCGTTGATCGCGGTGGTGACGATGGTGATGTCCATGCCGCGCTGGCGGTCGATCGAGTCGGGATCGATCTCGTGGAACATCGACTGCTCGTTGAGGCCGAACGTGTAGTTGCCGTTGCCGTCGAACTGCTTGCCCGACAGGCCGCGGAAGTCGCGGATACGCGGCAGCGCGATCGTCAGCAGGCGGTCGAGGAACTCCCACATGCGGTCGCCGCGCAGGGTGACCCGGGCGCCGATCGGCATGCCCTCACGCAGCTTGAACTGCGCGATGGACTTGCGGGCCTTGCGGACCTCGGGCTTCTGGCCGGTGATCGTGGCGAGGTCGCGGACCGCACCCTCGATCAGCTTGCCGTCGCGGGCGGCGTCGCCGACACCCATGTTGACGACGACCTTGACCACGCCGGGGATCTGCATGACGTTGGCGTAGTTGTACTCGTCCCGCAGAGCGACCGTGATTTCCTCGCGGTAGCGCGTCTTGAGACGGGGGATGATCTTCTCAGTGGTAGTCATGATCAGATCTCCTTCCCATTGCCGCTGCCGCGAGCGATACGGACCTTGCGGCCCTCGTCATCGAACTTGTAGCCCACGCGGACCGCCTTGCCCTCGGACACCAGCATCACGTTCGACACGTGGATGGGCGCTTCCTGGGTGACGATGCCGCCGGACTGGGCGCCGCGCTGGGTCTGCGAGATCCGGGTGTGCTTCTTGACCCGGTTCACACCCTCGACGAGGACCTTGGAGGTCTCGGGGTAGGCCTGAATGACCTTGCCCTTCGCGCCCTTGTCCTTGCCCGCGATGACGACGACCGTGTCGCCCTTCTTGATCTTCATCTTGGTCTTCATGAGTCAGAGCACCTCCGGCGCGAGCGAGATGATCTTCATGAACTTCTTGTCGCGCAGCTCGCGGCCGACCGGGCCGAAGATGCGGGTCCCACGGGGCTCACCCTCCGGCTTGATCAGCACGGCGGCGTTCTCGTCGAACCTGATGTAGGACCCGTCCGGACGGCGACGCTCCTTGACGGTGCGAACGATGACCGCCTTGACGACGTCACCCTTCTTCACCGCCGCACCGGGGATCGCGTCCTTGACGGTGGCGACGATGATGTCGCCGATGCCCGCGTAGCGACGGCCCGAGCCACCGAGAACACGGATGCAAAGGATTTCCTTCGCACCGGTGTTGTCGGCGACACGCAGCCGCGACTCCTGCTGGATCACTTCAACTCCTGACCATTCTTGGCTCGCCAGATTTCCGACCTGACAAGCTCGGTCTTACCTGGAACAGCTTGTGGTTACTTGGCCTTCTCGAGGATCTCGACGAGCCGCCAGCGCTTGGACGCCGACAGCGGGCGGGTCTCCATGATCTGGACCCGGTCGCCGATACCCGCGGTGTTGCCCTCGTCGTGCACCTTCACCTTGGTGGTGGAGCGCAGGACCTTGGAGTACCGCGGGTGCTTCTTGCGGTCTTCCAGGGCGACGACGACGGTCTTGTCCATCTTGTCGGACACGACCAGGCCCTCGCGGACCTTGCGGTTGTTGCGGACTTCGGTTTCAGTCTCGTTCACAGTGTTCTCGCTCATGCTGCGCCCTCAGCAGACGCGTCGGGGGCCGACGAGAGGCCGAGCTCGCGCTCGCGCATCACGGTGTAGATCCTGGCGATCTCGTGCTTGACCGTGCGCAGCCGACGGTTGTTGTCGAGCTGCCCGGTGGCCATCTGGAAACGAAGGTTGAAGAGCTCTTCCTTCGCCTCACGCAGACGCAGCACGAGCTCTTCTTCGTTGAGCTCGCGGAGGTCTGCCGCGGTGGTTCCCGCTGCCATCAGAAGTCACCACCTTCACGCGTGACGATGCGGCACTTCATCGGAAGCTTGTGGATCGCGCGGCGCAGTGCCTCGCGCGCCACGGTCTCGTTCGGGAAGCTCATCTCGAACATGACGCGACCCGGCTTGACGTTGGCCACCCAGTACTCGGGGGAACCCTTACCGGAACCCATGCGGGTCTCGGCAGGCTTCTTGGTGAGCGGGCGGTCGGGGAAGATGTTGATCCACACCTTGCCGCCACGGCGGATGTGCCGGTTGATGGCGATACGAGCGGACTCGATCTGCCGGTTGGTGACGTACGCGGGCTCGAGCGCCTGGATGCCGAACTCGCCGAACGTGACGCGCGTGCCGCCCTTGGCAGCGCCCGATCGCTTCGGGTGGTGCTGCTTGCGGTGCTTTACCCTGCGCGGGATAAGCATGACTCAGCTCTCCCCGTTGCCAGAGGCTTCTGCCGCGGGGGCTTCTGCCTTCGTCTGCTGCGCCTCGGCGGCCGCACGGCCCGCCTCGGTGCTGGTAGCGGTGGTGCCGGAGGCACCGGAGCGACGCGCCCGGTTCGGACGCTCACGACGCGGCTCGCGACGGTCGGCCGACGGAGCAGCCGAACGCGCCTCGTGCTCGCGGCGGCCGCCGACGACCTCGCCCTTGTAGATCCACACCTTGACGCCGATACGGCCGAAGGTGGTGCGGGCCTCGAAGAAGCCGTAGTCGATGTCCGCGCGCAGCGTGTGCAGCGGGACGCGACCCTCGCGGTAGTGCTCCGAGCGGGACATCTCGGCGCCGCCGAGACGGCCACCGCACTGCACCCGGATGCCCTTGACCTGCGGCGAGCGCATGGCCGACTGGATGGCCTTGCGCATCGCGCGCCGGAACGACACACGGTTGGACAGCTGCTCGGCGGTCACCTGGGCGACCAGCTGGGCGTCGGCCTCGGGGTTCTTGACCTCGAGGATGTTGAGCTGGACCTGCTTCTTGGTGAGCTTCTCGAGCTCGCCGCGAATACGGTCAGCCTCAGCGCCACGACGGCCGATGACGATTCCGGGACGCGCGGTGTGGATGTCGACGCGAACCCGGTCACGGGTCCGTTCGATCTCCACGCGGGAGATGCCGGCGCGCTCCATGCCCTTGGACAGGAGGCGGCGGATCTTCACGTCTTCCGCGACGTACTCGGCGTACTGCTTGTCGGCGTACCAACGGGACCGCCAGTCGGTGGTGATCCCAAGCCGGAAGCCGTGTGGGTTGATCTTCTGCCCCATTAGCGGGCACCACCCTTCTTGGCAGCCTTGGCTGCGGGCTTCGGCCGGGACTCGACCTCGACCGTGATGTGGCTCGTGCGCTTGCGGATCCGGTAGGCGCGCCCCTGGGCACGCGGACGGAAACGCTTCAACGTCGGACCCTCGTCCACGTACACCGTCGACACCCAGAGGGTGTCCGGGTCGAGGTTGAGGTTGTTCTCGGCGTTGGCAATGGCACTGGCGAGCACCTTCGCGACCGGCTCACTAGCTGCCTGCGGCGCGAACTGGAGCACGGCCAGGGCCTCGCTGGCGCTACGGCCCCTGATGAGCTCGACGACGCGGCGCACCTTCATGGGCGTGTCGCGAACGTAGCGAGCCCGAGCAACGGCGCGAGGAAGTTCCTCCTGCGCCGGAGCTTCGTTACGGGCGTTCATCGCTGCTTCCCCTTGCTAGGACTAGCCCCGCTCACGCGGGGAGAGTTTGCTCTGTTAGTTCGAGCCGCCTGCTAGCGGCGACGGGCCTTGCGGTCGTCCTTGATGTGGCCCTTGAACGTGCGGGTCGGGGCGAACTCGCCCAGCTTGTGACCCACCATGGCCTCGGAGACGAACACCGGGACGTGCTTGCGGCCGTCGTGCACGGCGATCGTGTGCCCCAGCATGTCGGGGATGATCGTCGAGCGACGCGACCAAGTCTTGATCACGGTCTTCTTGCCGGACTCGTTGAGAGCGTCCACCTTCTTGAGCAGGTGGTCGTCCACGAACGGGCCCTTCTTCAGGCTGCGTGGCATTGCTTCTACCTCCCTGCTCAGCGCTTGTTCTTGCCGGTGGTCCGGCGGCGGACGATCAGCTTGTCGCTCGGCTTGTTGCGGCGAGTGCGGCCTTCGGGCTTACCAGCCGGGTTCACCGGGTGGCGACCACCGGAGGTCTTACCCTCACCACCACCATGCGGGTGGTCGACCGGGTTCATCGCGACACCGCGGACGGTCGGGCGCTTGCCCTTCCAGCGCATGCGGCCCGCCTTGCCCCAGTTGATGTTGGAGTGATCGGCGTTGCCGACCTCTCCGACCGTGGCGCGGCAGCGAACGTCCACGTTGCGGATCTCGCCGGACGGCATACGCAGCTGGGCGTAGGGGCCGTCCTTCGCGACGAGTCGCACGCTGACACCGGCGGACCGGGCGATCTTGGCGCCGCCACCGGGGCGGAGCTCGATCGCGTGGATCACGGTGCCGACGGGGATGTTGCGCAGCGGCAGGTTGTTGCCCGGCTTGATGTCGGCGCGGGGGCCGTTCTCAATCGGGTCGCCCTGCGACAGCTTGTTCGGCGCGATGATGTAGCGCTTCTCGCCGTCCGCGTAGTGCAGCAGCGCGATGCGGGCGGTGCGGTTGGGGTCGTACTCGATGTGAGCGACCTTGGCCGGCACGCCGTCCTTGTCGTTGCGGCGGAAGTCGATGAGGCGGTACGCGCGCTTGTGACCGCCACCCTTGTGCCGGGTGGTGATCTTGCCGTGCGCGTTACGCCCGCCCTTGCCATGCAGGGGACGGATCAGCGACTTCTCCGGCGTCGACCGGGTGATCTCGGCGAAGTCCGACACGCTGGAGCCACGACGGCCCGGGGTGGTCGGCTTGTATTTGCGGATGCCCATGTTTTAGTCAGTCCCTTACGCGGCCGGGCCGCCGAAGATCTCGATCGGCTTGCTCTCCGGGGAGAGCGTGACGATCGCGCGCTTCGTGTCCTTGCGCTTGCCGAACCCGGTGCGGGTGCGCTTGCGCTTTCCGTTGCGGTTGAGCGTGTTGACGCTCACCACCTTCACGCCGAAGACCTTCTCGACCGCGATCTTGATCTGGGTCTTGTTGGCGTCCGGAGACACCACAAAGGTGTACTTGTTCTCTTCGAGGAGCCCGTAGGACTTCTCGGAGATCACCGGCGCGAGCAGGATGTCGCGGGGATCGGGGATCACTTGTCCTCCTCAGACTTCCGCTGCGACGGCGGCAACTGGAAGCCAGCCTTCTCAGCGTCCTCGGCGGTGGCGAACCACACCTCGGCAACGGTCCGGTCGTAGAAAGCGGTGCCCGGCGCGTGGTACAGCTTCGAGTCGGCGTTGCCCTTGATCGGGAAACCCTCCGGCTGCGAGCCGTCCTCCAGCGCGTCGTGGCTGCCCGCACCGAAGCGCGAGTCGCCGACGAGGCCCTGGACCTCGGAGCCCTTGGCCGAAGCCTTGGCGCCGCGGGTCGGGGCGGACAGGAACGAGTCGAGCGCGGCCTTCGTGAACACGATGTCGTCGTTGACGAGCACGTCATAGGTGTTCAGCTGGTCCGGCGCGATCACGTGCACGTTCTGCAGGTTGCGCACCGACACCCAGGCGACGTCCTCGTCACGGGTCAGCACGACCAGAACGCGCTTGGCGTCGGTCAGCGTGGCCAGCAGGTTGCGGGCGGTCTTGGTCGAGGGCTTGTCGCCGTCCACCAGGCCGGTCACCACGTGCACCTGGCCGGAGCGGGCCCGGTCGGAGAGGGCACCGCGCAGAGCGGCGGCCTTCATCTTCTTGGGGGTCCGCTGGGCGTAGTCGCGCGGCTGCGGGCCGTGCGAGATACCGCCGCCGACGAACTGCGGGGAACGCGTCGAGCCCTGACGGGCGCGGCCGGTGCCCTTCTGGCGGTACGGCTTCTTGCCGCCGCCGGAGACCTCGCCACGAGTCTTCGTCGAGTGCGTGCCCTGGCGGGCCGCGGCGAGCTGCGCCGTGACCACCTGGTGCATCAGCGGAATGTTCGCCTGCACGTCGAAGATCTCTGCGGGAAGCTCGGCAGTGCCGTCGGTCTTGCCCGCGGGGGTCTTGATGTCAATGCTGGTCATCAGGCACCACCCTTAGCTGCGGAACGCAGGAACAAGAGGCCGCCCTTGGGCCCCGGAACGGCGCCCTTGATCAGGATCAGGCCGGACTCGCCGTCGACCTGGTGCACCTTGAGGTTCTGGGTGGTCACCCGGACGTTGCCCATCCGGCCCGCCATCCGCAGGCCCTTGAACACGCGGCCCGGGGTGGCACAGCCACCGATGGAACCCGGGGAGCGGTGCTTGCGCTGGGTGCCGTGCGAGGCGCCCAGACCCTTGAAGCCGTGCCGCTTCATGACACCCGCGGTGCCCTTGCCCTTGGTGGTCCCCGTGATGTCGATGACCTGACCGGCCTCGAACACCTCAGCGGTGATCTCCTGGCCGAGCTCGTATTCGGTGGCGTCGGTGGTGCGCAGCTCCGCGAGGAAGCGGCGCGGCGTCACACCCGCCTTGCCGAAGTGGCCGGCTTCAGGCTTGTTGACCTTGCGCGGGTCGATGGCGCCGAACGCCAGCTGGACCGCGACATAGCCGTCGGATTCCTGGTTACGGATCTGCGTGACCACGTTGGGTCCCGCCTTGACGACGGTCACCGGAACGATCCGGTTGTTCTCGTCGAAGATCTGGGTCATCCCGAGCTTGGTGCCCAGGATTCCCTTCATCTGCCTGTCAGACATGGCTATCGTTACTCTCCGCCGCTCTCGCCACGCACGCTTTACTGGATGTTGACGTCGACACTGGCCGGCAGGTCGATGCGCATGAGCGCGTCGACCGTCTTCGGCGTCGGGTCGAGAATGTCGATCAGACGCTTGTGCGTACGCATCTCGAAGTGCTCGCGCGAGTCCTTGTACTTGTGCGGCGAGCGAATGACGCAGTAGACGTTCTTCTCGGTGGGCAGCGGCACTGGCCCGACGACCCGCGCGCCGGTGCGCGTCACGGTCTCCACGATCTTGCGCGCGGACGCGTCGATCGCCTCGTGGTCGTAGGCCTTGAGCCGGATGCGGATCTTCTGTCCCGCCATAATGGCTTGCCGTTCCTCTGTCTCGTACCGCTGCGGTGCGGTTGCGATCCCCGGCGGGCCCGCAAAGGCCGTGCCGCGCCGCTTCCCTGTTCATAAGTCAATTCGGTGTTCGGATCCCTGGCTTCCCCGGTCCACGCGGTCGGGCGTGTCGCGCCGACTCCACATGCGGGTCCCTTGTCGATTCCGAGCTCCACTGGTGGAGGACTCATCGCCACGGGGGCCAAACCAAAGATCCGAGGGTCGTAATAGACCCCGGCACTCGTGCCGAGGCGGCCGGTAAGAAGCTGACCGGCCGCCCCGCAACGAGCAACCCATAAAGAATGCCACACGAGGGTGCGGCAATCCAAACCGGGGTGTCCGAGCTAACTCGGACACCCCGGATCGGAACTAAGCGATGATCTTCGTGACCTGACCGGCACCCACGGTGCGGCCACCCTCGCGGATGGCGAACCGCAGACCCTCGTCCATGGCGATCGGCTGGATCAGCTTCACGGTCATGGAGGTGTTGTCGCCCGGCATGACCATCTCGGTGCCCTCGGGGAGGGTAACGACACCGGTCACGTCGGTGGTGCGGAAGTAGAACTGCGGGCGGTAGTTGTTGAAGAACGGGGTGTGACGTCCACCCTCGTCCTTGCTCAGGATGACCGCCTGCGCCTCGAAGTCGGTGTGCGGGGTGGTGGTGCCGGGGCGAACCACAACCTGGCCGCGCTCGACATCCTCACGCTTGACACCGCGGAGCAGCAGCGCCGCGTTGTCACCCGCCCGACCCTCGTCGAGGAACTTCTTGAACATCTCGATGCTGGTGACCGTGGTCGACAGCGCCTTCTCGCGGATTCCGACGACCTCGACGGTCTCGTTCACCTTGATGATGCCGCGCTCGATACGGCCGGTCACGACGGTGCCGCGGCCGGTGATCGTGAAGACGTCCTCGATCGGCATGAGGAACGGCTTCTCGGTCTCCCGCTCGGGCTCCGGGATGCTCTCGTCGACCGCGGTCATGAGCTCCATGAGGCGCTCGCCCCACTCGGCGTCACCCTCGAGGGCCTTGAGCGCGGAGACGCGCACGACCGGCAGGTCGTCGCCCGGGAACTCGTACTCGGTCAGCAGCTCGCGAACCTCGAGCTCGACGAGCTCCAGGATCTCCTCGTCGTCCACCATGTCGGCCTTGTTCAGCGCGACAACGATGTACGGCACGCCGACCTGACGGGCCAGGAGCACGTGCTCCTTGGTCTGCGGCATCGGACCATCGGTCGCGGCGACCACGAGGATCGCGCCGTCCATCTGGGCGGCACCGGTGATCATGTTCTTGATGTAGTCCGCGTGACCCGGGCAGTCGACGTGCGCGTAGTGACGCTTGCCGGTCTCGTACTCGATGTGTGCGATCGAGATCGTGATACCGCGCTGCTTCTCTTCCGGCGCCTTGTCGATCTGATCGAAGTTCATCAGAGGGTTCACGTCGGGGAACTTGTCGTGCAGGACCCTGGAAATCGCCGCGGTCAGCGTGGTCTTGCCGTGGTCGATGTGACCAATGGTCCCGATGTTGACGTGCGGCTTGGTCCGCTCGAACTTCGCCTTCGCCACTTTGTGTCCTCCTGGACTAGTACTTCCCGCCTGACCGGACATTCGGTGGCGGCTATTCAGGGTCAAATGTGCGGACCCCGGGGAGACCCCCCGGAGAGCCCGCACCTATCGTGCGGTGCTCCGGTTGGGGGTCATTCCCCCGTAGCCTTTGCGATGATCTCCTTGGCGACGTTCGTGGGAACCTCGGCGTAGGAGTCGAACACCATCGAGTAGTTCGCGCGGCCCTGGGTCTTGGACCTCAGGTCGCCGACATACCCAAACATTTCGGACAACGGCACCAGTGCCTTGACGATCCGGGCACCGCTGCGCTCCTCCATGGCCTGAATCTGGCCACGGCGGGAGTTCAGGTCGCCGATGACCTCACCCATGTAGTCCTCGGGCGTGGTCACCTCGACCGCCATCATCGGCTCGAGCAGGACCGGGTCGGCCTTCCTCGCGGCTTCCTTGAGCGCCATCGAACCGGCGACCTTGAAGGCCATTTCCGAGGAGTCGACCTCGTGGTACGCGCCGTCCAGCAGGGTCAGCTTCAACCCGACGAGCGGGTATCCGGCGAGCACGCCGTAACGCATGGCGTCCTGCGCACCGGCGTCGACCGACGGGATGTACTCCCGCGGCACGCGACCACCGGTGACCTTGTTGTCGAACTCGTAGAGCACGCCGTCCGTGGTGGCCAGCGGCTCGAGCTTGATGATGACCTTCGCGAACTGGCCGGAGCCACCGGTCTGCTTCTTGTGGACGTAGTCGAGCTTGTCCACCGTGCGGCGGATCGTCTCACGGTAGGCGACCTGCGGCTTGCCGATGTTCGCCTCGACCTTGAACTCGCGACGCATGCGGTCGACGAGGATGTCGAGGTGGAGCTCGCCCATACCGGCGATGATCGTCTGACCGGTCTCGTCGTCCTGGTTGACCCGGAAAGTCGGGTCTTCCTCGGCGAGCTTCTGGATCGCCGTGCCCAGCTTCTCCTGGTCGGCCTTGGTCTTCGGTTCGATCGCGACCTGGATGACCGGGTCGGGGAACGTCATGGACTCGAGGACGATCGGGTTGGCCGGGTCGCACAAGGTCTCACCGGTCGTGGTGTCCTTGAGGCCGATCACCGCGTAGATGTGACCCGCGATGGCCTCTTCGACCGGGTTCTCCTTGTTGGCGTGCATCTGGAAGAGCTTCCCGATGCGCTCCTTGCGGTCCTTGGTCGCGTTGATGACCTGGGAGCCGGAGGCGAGCCTGCCCGAGTAGACCCGGACGTAGGTCAGCTTGCCGAAGAACGGGTGCGACGCGATCTTGAAGGCCAGCGCGGAGAACGGCTCTTCGGTGTTCGGCGCGCGGAGGACCTTGGTCTCGCCGTCCTGCAGGGTGCCCTCGACCGGCGGCACGTCCAGCGGGGACGGGAGGAAGTCGATCACGGCGTCGAGCATGGGCTGGACGCCCTTGTTCTTGAACGCCGAGCCGCAGAGCACGGGGTAGGCCGACCGGTTCGTGACGATCCGGCGGATACCCGTCTTGATCTGCTCGACCGACAGCTCCTCGCCCGCGAGGTAGAGCTCCATCAGGTCGTCGTCGGTCTCGGCGACGGCCTCGATGAGCGCCTCGCGGTACTCGTTGGCCTTGTCGACGAGGTCGGCCGGGATCTCCTCGACCGTGTAGTCCTCGCCCTTCGAGACCTCGCCACGCCACGTCAGCGCGCGCATCTGCACCAGGTCGACGACGCCGATGAAGTCACCCTCGCTGCCGATGGGCAGCTGGATGGGCAGCGGCTTCGCGCCGAGGCGCTCGGAGATGGTGCGCACGGTGAAGTAGAAGTCCGCGCCCAGCTTGTCCATCTTGTTGACGAAGCAGATACGCGGGACGTCGTACTTGGTCGCCTGGCGCCAGACCTGCTCGGACTGGGGCTCGACACCCTCTTTGCCGTCGAAGACGGCGACAGCGCCGTCGAGGACGCGCAGCGAGCGCTCGACCTCGACGGTGAAGTCGACGTGACCGGGCGTGTCGATGATGTTGATCTGGTGGTTCTTCCAGAAGCAGGTCGTCGCGGCGGACGTGATCGTGATGCCGCGCTCCTGCTCCTGCTCCATCCAGTCCATGACCGCGGCACCGTCGTGGACCTCGCCGATCTTGTAGCTGATCCCCGTGTAGAAGAGGATCCGCTCCGTCGTCGTGGTCTTGCCCGCGTCGATGTGAGCCATGATCCCGATGTTGCGGACCTTGGCCAGGTCGGTGAGCACGTCGAGTGCCACGGGTTTCTTCCCCTGTCTTTGCAGCTACGGCGCCGCTGGAGCCCCGGCCGGGAGGCCGAGGCTGGTTGTCACCAGCGGTAGTGGGCGAAGGCCTTGTTCGACTCGGCCATCTTGTGGGTGTCCTCGCGACGCTTGACGCTGGCACCAAGGCCATTGGAGGCGTCGAGGAGTTCGTTCATGAGTCGCTCGATCATGGTCTTCTCGCGGCGAGCCTGCGAGAAGGAGACGAGCCAGCGCAGCGCCAGGGTGGTGGAACGACCGGGCTTGACCTCGATCGGCACCTGGTAGGTGGCGCCACCAACGCGGCGGCTCTTGACCTCGATGGTCGGCTTCACGTTGTCCAGCGCACGCTTGAGCGTGACCACGGGGTCCGTGCCGGTCTTGTCGCGGGCACCCTCGAGGGCACCGTAGACAATACGCTCGGCGACGGAACGCTTGCCGTCCTTCAGCACCTTGTTGATGAGCTGCGTGACCAACGGCGAGCTGTACACCGGGTCGGAGATCAGCGGCCGCTTAGGGGCCGGTCCCTTGCGGGGCATATCAGCTCTTCTCCTTCTTCGCGCCGTAACGGCTGCGGGCCTGCTTGCGGTTCTTCACGCCCTGGGTGTCCAGCGAGCCGCGGATGATCTTGTAACGAACACCCGGCAGGTCCTTCACTCGGCCACCGCGAACGAGCACCATGGAGTGCTCCTGCAGGTTGTGACCCTCACCCGGGATGTACGCGGTGACCTCGATGCCGCTGGTCAGCTTCACGCGTGCGACCTTGCGCAGTGCCGAGTTCGGCTTCTTCGGGGTGGTTGTGTACACACGGGTGCACACGCCACGCCGCTGCGGGCTCCCCTTGAGAGCCGCAGTCTTCTGCTTGGCGACCTTGTCCTGGCGGCCCTTGCGGACCAGCTGCTGGATCGTGGGCATAGACCGGCTTTCTCTGCTTCATGTCGACACCCGGTATCGGGCACCGATATGCACTGTGTACTTACGGTTCCTGCTGTTCCGCCCGTCCCCCGAGGTCGGGCGTGTCGCCCGTTCCCGGCAGCACCCCACGCGGGAGTGAAACATCCCAGCGGGGTTCGGAAGGAACTCCGGCGTGACTGACAGGAGCCCGCTTCGTGGCGATCGGGTAAACGACCATCCAGTTCGCGGACCGCGCGGCACAGGCACACGGATCGACCCGACATGGGTCGGGCGCGAGTAGCAAAGATACCTTCCCGACTGGCACGGGGACAAATCGGGGTCCTGTTACGGCGCTCAACGCCAGGACACGCACTGTGTCGACCCGGAGGGGGTACTTGATTCCGATGGTAGTCGGAGCGTCCAGTCGATCTCATGAAATGGGCCGCGACGCGCCGACACAGGTGCTGCGTCGGCCCGCCGCGGCCCGGTCTTCCCAGGTCAGATGCCGCAGTTGGGCGCCGACCAGAAGCGGCTGGAGCGGCCGTCGAGGTGCGTGTGGTCGTTGTGGCCGGGGTAGCCCGGCCCGAGGATGCCCGTGAAGCCGTGGCTTCGGGCCTGCTGTGCCAGGCGACACAGCGAGTGCGGGCCGGAGCCGAGGTCCGCGGCGTCCCCGTACAGGTGACGGCTGTTCGAGGCTCCCCCGACCGCGTTGTTGCACGCGTGGCTGCGGAAGCCACTGGTGACGGTGATCGACTGGTCACCCAGGGCATGACGCATGGCCTGCAGCTTCCACATCGTCACCCGGGCGTTGAATTTCGCCGTCGACGCCGAGACCGCGCCGCCCGACCAGTCGCTGTTGCAGCGGTTCAGCTCGGCGTAGGAGAAGTTGACCGGCGTGCAGTCGTCGTCCTGCAACGCGTAGATCTTGCTGTAGGTCGCGGAGCCCGCGACCCCGTCGGCGCCGAGACCGTAGGCCTGCTGGAACCTGGTCACCGCCGCCCTCGTGCCGGGACCGAACTGGCCGTCGATGGCGACCACGCCGCCGTAGCCGGGGTAGCCGGAGACGCGGATCTGGAGTTGGCGCACGTCCTCACCGGACATGCCTTCGGACAGGGTGCGGCCCCAGGTGTAGCAGCCGTCGGCCTGGGCCGGGGCGGCGGTGAGCACGAGGGTGGACAGGATGGCGGCGGCGAGGATGGGCAGGGTGGATAAGAGTCGGGCCAAGCGTCGGTTCACACGGCACCTCACTGATCCGAGCGACAGGACTCACTCAGCGTCGTCAGGCACATTCGCGGCGGTCAATGGACCACGACGTTGTTAGGGGTCCGATCGCCGCACACCAAGGGGTGCGCGGGCGCGCGGGTGAACCGCCGATGAAAGTGGGGTGTCGCGGCACGGTCGGTCCCGTGCCGCGACACCCGAGCCCGCTGCCTAGTACCTCCCGAAGTAGCCGGTGACGTCGACGACGAGGTCGGTGGTGGCATCACTCCCGTTATGGAAGGCCACGGTCCCGCTGCCCACGACCGCGAGATTGGACACGATCCCCCCTGGAGTGAAGTTCAGCGTCGAGGTCGAGGTGGCCGACCACGGCGCTTGCGGGGCGTGGGCAGTCAGATATCCGCTCGTCCGAGGATTCACCACGGTGACGTTCATGACCGCTGCGTCCGGCACGAAGGTCCCGGGCGGGCTGACCCCCTCGAGAACCGGGAAGTACGTGCTGACCCGGGGATCCAACGGCTTCGGGGCGCCCTGTCCCGTCCCCATGCGGGTGTCGACCTTGCGCACCGGCGTCACCGGGACGAAGTAGGTATCGCCGCCCACGTAGCCGACGATGTCTACGACCAGGTGTGTGGTCGTCGTCGTGAAGTAGCTGATCTCCCCGTTCACTCCGACCGGCACGACGACCGCGTTGGTGAGGATCTGACCCGCGACATAATTCAGGTTGGACGCCAGCGGCTTGGCCTTGCCCGTGGGGAACACGGTGAGATGTCCACTCCCAGCAGGACCGGCGGCCGTCACGTTGAGGACTACGGCCGTGGCCGACGTCGGCACGTTCCCGCCGACGATCCGCCGCGACCAAGTCTGTCCGGCAGGCAGCTGTGCTGGTGCGCCCGTGGGCGTGCCGGTGCCCTGGCGGGTGTCGAGCACGCGCGACGCGTCCATCGGCGCGTACCCCTCGCTCCGCTCCCGGACGAAATACCCCGCTACGTCCCCGACGAGGTCGACCGTCCCCGAACTTCCGTTGTGGAAGTCGATGGCACCGCCCGCGCTGACCGGCAGGATCACCAGGTTGGACACGGTCTGACCGGCCCGGAAATTCACGATCGACGCCAGTGGGCGCGCCTCTCCCGCCGGGTACCCGGTGATGTGTCCCGGCTGGGTGGGATTGGTGACGGCGACATTCACCGCCACCGCGGTCACGCCGACCGGGATGCCCGCCTGGCCGCCGACCGCGAGCCGAATCGACTTGAATGGGTCGATCTTGCGCACGGCGCCGCCCTGCCCGACGCCGGTCCGCGTGTCGAGCACGCGGGTCGGACCGAACGGCACGATGCCGGAGCCGCGGGTGGCGAAGACCGTCGAGGTGACGGCGGTCCGGCCGCCCGCGTCGGTGACCGTGGCCCGGACGGTGTACGTGCCCGGCGTGCGGTAGCTGTGCCATCCACGGTCGGACGACTGGTTCTCCGTGACCCCGTCCCCGTAGTCCCAGACCACGCTGACGACATTCCAGGGCGACGTGCCGCCATCGGCCTGGAAGTTCGCGCTCATGACTCCGTTCTGGGTGGCGGTCACCGACGGGGTGAGTGCGCCGCCCGCGGCCACTACCTCGATTCGCCAGGGCAGTGCGTAAGTGAGCTTCGACGCCGTGCTCGCGGTCACGGAGATTTGGTAGGTGCCCGTGGCCGAGTACGCGTGTGGGGTCTCGCATGGCGCGTCATCGAGTTTGCTGCCGTCACCGAAGTCGATGTCGCAGGTGACCGGCAGGCCCCAGCGACTGGTGAGTGTGCTGACGACCTTCACCTCGCCGCCCACTGGGGCCCTGGTGGCGCTGAACGAGAGATGACCATCGAGCTGATCTTGAGTCTCGCGGGCGCCGCGGTCGTGATAGGTGACCGCGCCACCGCCGAGATCGGCGACGTGGGGATTGTCGACCCTGGGGTGTCCATCGATGTCGTCCGCGAGCTGTCCTGGCGCGTCCGCGTTCGCGGAGTCCACCCAGGCGGTGACCGTGTCCGGATCGACGTTGTAGTCGTGCCCGCCCTGCCCGGTCGCGGCGGTCAGTTCCGCGGGCGAGGCGTAGGTCGTACCAGCCCACAGGTACACGCGATTCGACGAGGTATGAACGATGTTGTAGTCGACCGTGACGCCGGGCGCGGCGGCGGCGTCGACCGCGAGGGGGTAGGTGTATCCGCTCTCGCAGAGCGAACTGGACGACGCACTTGTCAGGTGGGAGATGATGTTGTTCTGGATCGAGGTCCCTGCGGCGTCGCCGGTCACTGAGACCGCCTTGTTGCAGGAGCCCCGCACGGTGTTGCCGGTGAAGGCGGTCCCCGGTGCGTTGTTCAGCGTGACGCCCCGGTGCGGCGCCCGCGATGGCAGCTCGTTGCCCGTGATCGTGACGTGACTCGCGCCGTCGACAACGATCCGCTTGCCGTAGCCCCAGATCGAGTTGCGGCTGAGCGTGACCGCGGAGGATCCCCCGTCGACCCGCATCCCGTCGCTTCCCGGGCTCCCTTCGAACTGCCCCCAGGTCGTGAGGCGGTCAACCGTCACCCGGCTCGCCCCCGCGACGTGGACCGCGGGAATGCCGACGGCACCCGCCACTCGCATGCGCCGCAGCACGACATCGTGTGCCTCGCGCACGGTGATCGTGGGAACGGTATCGCCCTCGGCGCGGCGCACGGTCGCGTCGCCTTCGAACACGATGGGCGCGGTTTCGGTGCCGGAGCGGGTGATGGTGACAGTCTCGCGATGGTCACCTTCGATCTTCACGGTCTGGCCCGCCGTGACGATGTCCGCGGCTGCCTGGACGGTGCAGAACGGCTGTTCAACGGTTCCGGCACCGGTGTCGGAACAGGCACTCTTGTCGCTGACATGCAGAACGGATGGCTCCGCGAGAGCGGGCCGGACGGCCAGGGGTCCTGCGGCGAGACTCAACGCGCAGACCACCACTAAGCCTCGTCTGGTGAACGAGGTCATGATCATTACCCCCAGAGGTCAGTTGTAGCTCAGATATCCCGTGAGATCGACGACAAGATCGAGTGACCCGTCGCTTCCGTTGTGGAAAGCCACGGGATCGCGGACCACGGCCAGATTCCCCACGACCGCGCCGGGCTGGAAGTTCAGTGTCGAAGCCGTGGGCGGCGTCAGGCCAGACGGATACGCGGACAGGAAGCCTGCCGCCTTCGGGTTCACCACCGTCACGTTGGCCACGGCGTGCTCGGGAATGTCGATCTGGCTGCCGGGTACGAGATCGAAGGCCTCACTCGAGCGTGGGGCAAGCGCATGGGCCGACGACTGCCCGGTCCCGATCCGGGTGTCCACGACTCGGGTGGGAGTCAGTGGGGCGAAGAACTTGCGGTACGCATTGCTCTCGGTGGCGTAACCGACCACATCGACGACCAAGTCGGTACGGGTGGTGGAAAAGTAGCTGATGGCTCCGCCCGTGCCCACGGGCACCAAGACCGCGTTGGATACGGTCTGCCCAGCGACGTAGTTCAGGTTCGACGCGAGCGGTTTGCCGCCACCAGCGGGAAAGACCGTCACATGACCGCTTGCCGCGGGGTTCGTCACGGCCACGTTGAGCAGCACCGCCGTCGCCGAGTCGGGCACGTTCTGAATGGTGATGTCCTGCGTCCACGTGCCGCCGCCCGGCAACGGTTTCGCGCCGCCATCCGGCGTGCCCAGCCCGGTCCGAGAGTCGAGAACCCGTGACGGGACAACTGATTCGAAGCCGGAGACGCCAGCGGTCCGCGCGAAGTAGCCGGTGACGTCCGCGATCAGGTGCACCGTGCCCGCGGCGGCGTTGTAGAACTCGACGGCGCCGTCCGGGCCGACGGGGAGGATCGCCATGTTCGGCACGGTCTGCCCAGCCACGAAGTTCAACGTCGAGGCCAGCGGCCTTGCGGCGCCCGACGGATAGGCAATGATGTGCCCGGAGGTCGTGGGGTCGGTGACCGCGACGTTCATGGCGACGGCCGTGACGCCCGCCGGAATTCCGCCCTGCCCCGCCACGGCGAGTCGGATACCGGAGTACGGCTTGATCTTGCCCGTCGTACCGCCGGTGCCCACGCGGGTGTCCAGCAGACGGGTCGGCCCGTACGGCACGAGCCCGGATCCCACGGTGGTGAACTCGGTGGCCGCCGTCGTCGCGGTGTTGCCGCCAGCGTCGGTCACCGTGGCGCGCACGGTGTAGGTGCCGGGCATGTAGTAACGGTGATGGAGCGCCGTGCCCTCCACCGTCCGCGTGCTTTCGCCGGTTTGGAACTCCACCTTGGCGATGTTCCACGGGGTACCGCCGCCGTCGGCGCGCAGCACGACGCCCATCACATTGCTGGCGGTCACGGTCAACGTGGGCATCAAGGCGCCGCCCGCCTGCACCACCTGGATCGTGCTGGAGCGGTGCTCGACACTCCCGCCGTCAGTCGACGCGGTGGCCCGCACGGTGTAGGTACCGGGCTGCGTGTATGCGTGGGTGGCCGAGCACGCGCCCTCGATGAGGGTGCCGTCGCCGAAGTCGATGTCGCACGTGACGGGGATGTTCCAGGAACTGGTGAACGACCCTTCGAACCTCACCTGGCCACCGACCGGCGCCTTCGTGGCGGACTGGGCAAACGAGCCCGTCACCCGGTCTGTCGACTCCGTCGCGCCGCGGTCCTGGGTCGCGACCTTGCCGACTCCGGTGTTCGCCACCTGGGGCTGGTCGACGGGGCGCACGCCGGAGCGGTCGGTCGGCAACTGGCCGGGCGCGTCGGCGTTGGCCGAGTCGATCCAGTTCGTGTTTGTGTCGGGGCCGTTGTTGAAGTCGTGGGCGGCCTGCCCGGTGACGGCGTGCAGATCCTTCGAGAACGGGTAGGTGCGGCCCGACCACGCGTACGCCTTGCCCCAGGCGTACACGATGTTGTAGTCGGTGATGACACCCTGCGCCGCCGCGATGTCGACGACCACGCCATGTACCTCGGTCGAAGCGGGCCGACAGGACGTGTTCCCGCTGGTGGCGATGCCGTTGATGATGTTGTTCTGAATCGAGGTCCCGGTGGCGTCGCCGAAGACGCCGATGGCCCGGTAGCACGCGTTCTTGATCGTGTTCCCGGCTATCGCGACCCGTGGGGCGTTCACGAGTTCGATCCCCGTCCCATGGTCTCCGGTCACGTTTCCCGCGATCGTCACGTCGTTCGCGCCGTTGACCACCAGCGTCTTTTCCTTGGCCCACAAGGACGAGCGGCGGAGAGTCACGGCGCTGGACCCGTCGTCGATCAACAATCCGCGCGCGGTGGAAGTGTTCCAACTCGTTCGCACTGTGAGCGCTTCCAGCATCACCCGGCTCGACCGCGCGACCCGCAGGGCGAGCCCTTGGGTGTCGCTGCTGGACTCCGTCTCCGTTCCACGGACGACGATGTCGTGGGCGCCGTGGATCAGCAACGCGGGGACCGTGTCGCTCGCAGCGCCGCGGATGAAGCCGCCCTCGAACACGATGGGCGCGGCTTCGGTGCCGGAGCGGGTGATCGTCAGCCTGCCGATGTCCGACCGGTCCAGCTTGACCGTCTGCCCCGGCTCGACGACATCGGCCGCGGCCTGCGCTGTGCAGAACGGCTGCGCGCTGCTGCCCACGCCGGAGTCCGAACAGCCCGAGGTGTTGCTGACGTACAGCACCGACGACTCGGCCATGGCGGGCCGTACCGCCAGTGGGCCCACGGCGGCACCTACCGCACAGGCGATGGCTAACGCTCTACGCGAAAGTGTGGTCACGATGGATGCTCCCCCAGGAGTCAGCTGTTGCTCAGGTAACCGGTGCCGTCAACGACAAGATCGGTTGAGCCGTCGTTTCCGTTATGAGAAGAGCCAAAATCGCGCACGACGGCGGCGGCGAACCCCGACTATCCACGTGACGTCCCCAAGATCCCAGGCCCACCGAGTGGGCGACGAGCGGACACTACCTTGTGGACAGTCGGGGAAGAAGGGCCTTGTGTTCCAAGACGACTGGTCGTATTGTTCCCGGCATGGCGCGACCGCGACTCAGTGAGGGCACCCGCAAGCGGCTGCTCGAAGCGAGCACGCACGCGTTTCTTCGGCAGGGCTACCACGGCACGGGCTTGAAGGACCTGCTCGACAGCGTCGAGATCCCCAAGGGCTCGTTCTACAACTACTACCCCAGCAAGGAAGCGCTCGCCGTGGCCACGATCGAGCACACCCAGCGATGCACCGCCGAAAGCCTGACCGCGGCATTGGAGAACGCGCCCAACCCGGTCACCGGGCTGCGGGCGTTCTTTCAGGCCCAGGCCGCCGAGTTCGAGCGAACCCGATTCGAGGGCGGCTGCCTGCTGGCCAACCTCGCGGGCGAGCTCGACGAGAGCGAGGCCTGCCGGGTCGCGCTGTTCACCGCCTTCCTGCACTGGCGCGACGGCGTCCGCGACGCCATCGCCGACGCGCAGCGACTCGGGCTCATCCGGGCCGATGAGGACGCCGCCGAACTGGCGGACATGCTCATCGAGGCGTGGGAGGGCGCGGTGATCCGAATGAAGGTGGAGCGGTCGGTCGAGCCGCTGCACAAGTGCCTGCGCAGGCTGCTCGACGGTTACTTCCGGCCCTGAGCCGGTCTCTTTTTTTTGCCCCAATTCCAAGACGACTGGTCGTCTTGTTCTGACAGGAGTTCCATGAGCACCGCGATCATCACCGGAGCATCGAGCGGCATCGGCCTCGACGTCGCCCGCGAATACGTCAAGCGAGGCGGAAACGTCGTCATCAACGGCCGCGACGCGGACAAGCTCGCCGCCGCGGCCGCCGACCTCGGCTCCCCCACCCAGGTCGCCACCGTGCCGGGCGACATCGGCTCGGCGGCGACCGGCGCGGCCCTGGTCGCCGCGGCCGTCGACCGCTTCGGCGGTGTCGACCTGCTCCTCAACAGCGCGGGCATCTTCGGCGTCAAGCCCTTCGTCGACGTCACCGAGGAAGAGCTCGACCAGTACCTGTCGATCAACCTGCGGGGCACGTACCTGGTCACCCAGGCCGTGGTCCGCCGGCTGATCGCCCAGGGCAACGGCGGCGCGATCGTCAACATCGGCACCGTCTTCGTCGACCACGCCAAGTCGGGCGTACCCGCGTCGGCGCCGCTGGCCGCCAAGGGCGGGGTGCACTCGCTGACGGTGAGCCTGTCGGCCGAACTCGCGCCCGAGCGCATCCGCGTGAACATGGTGGCGCCCGGCATCATCCGCACTCCCCTGCACGACGGGATCAACGTGGACGACCTGGCGGGCCTGGCCCTGCTGAACACCGTCGGCGAGGTGTCGGACACGACTGCGGCGGTGCTGTACCTGGCGGACGCGGACTTCGTCACCGGCCACGTGCTGAACGTGGACGGCGGCTACGTGGGCGGGCGGGCCTGATGCCGTACGTCAACATCAAGATCACCGAAGGCGCGACGGTGGAAGAGAAGGCGCTGCTGATCAAGGGCGTGACGGAACTGCTGGTCGAGGTCCTGGACAAAGACCCGGCGCTGACCCACGTGATCATCGATGACGTCGCGCTCACCGACTGGGGAGTGGGCGGACGCAGCACGGCCGAGATCCGCAAGACCTGACAGTCGCGGATGGACATCTAAGGGCGGCACCCCCGGTCAGTCGACGGGGGCGCCGCCCTCGTCCATTGTGGATCGTCAGGGGTGGACCCGGAACGAAACGCGCCCCCGGCCGAGTGGCCGGGGGCGCGTTCCCTGTCTGTCTACTTCGGACTAGCGGTAGTCGCGGCCGAAGTCGTAGTCGTCCAGCGGAACCGCCGCACCAGTGCCCGCGCCGAACACGTCCGGCGTGTAGTAGCCGTCGTCGTAGGACGGGATGGCGTAGGCCGCCACTCGCGCCTCTTCGGTCGGCTGGACCTGGATGTTGCGGTACTTGTTGATGCCCGTACCAGCCGGGATCAACTTACCGATGATGACGTTCTCCTTCAGACCCACGAGCTTGTCGCTGCGCCCGTTGATCGCGGCGTCGGTCAGGACCCTGGTCGTCTCCTGGAAGGAGGCGGCCGAGAGCCACGAGTCCGTGGCCAGCGAGGCCTTCGTGATACCCATCAGGACCGGGCGACCCGAAGCGGGCTCGCCACCGGCGCCCACGACGCGGCGGTTCTCCGACTCGAACACGGCGCGCTCGATGAGGGCGCCGGGCAGGAATTCGGCGGTGCCGCTGTCAAGGATCGTGACCCGGCGCAGCATCTGCCGGACGATGACCTCGATGTGCTTGTCGTGGATCGACACACCCTGGGCGCGGTAGACCTTCTGGACTTCCTCGACCAGGTGCAGCTGCGCCTCACGGGGACCCATGACTCGCAGGACCTCGTGCGGGTCGCGGGTGCCTTCCAGCAGCTGCTGGCCGACCGACACGTGGTCGCCGTCGGCGAGCGGTCCGGTCGGGGTCGCGGCGAGCCGCTGACGCTTCGACAGCTTCTCGAAGATGATCTCCTCGCTGCCGTCGTCCGGCGTGAGGGTGATCTTCCAGAAACGGTCGCCGTCCTCGATGCGCACGCGGCCGTCGACGTCGGCGATCGGGGCCTTGCCCTTGGGGACGCGGGCCTCGAACAGCTCCTGGACACGCGGCAGACCGGTGGTGATGTCGTCTCCGGCCACACCACCCTGGTGGAAGGTACGCATCGTCAGCTGCGTGCCGGGCTCACCGATGGACTGCGCGGCCACGATGCCGACGGCCTCGCCGATGTCGACGAGCTGGCCCGTCGCCATGGAGCGGCCGTAGCAGGTGGCGCAGACGCCGACCGCGGCCTCGCAGGTCAGGACCGAGCGGACCTTGACCTTCGAGACACCCGACTCCAGCAGCTTCTCGATCGCCGGGTCGCCCAGGTCGTCCGCCCGGTTGAGCAGGACGTTGCCTTCGGCGTCCTTGACCTCGTCGGCGACGCAGCGCGCGTAGACGCTGGTCTCGACGTGCTGGTCGCGCAGGACCTTGCCACCCTCGATGGGGTCGCCCAGCGTCATCACGATGCCGCGGGTGGTCCCACAGTCGACCTCGCGGACGATGACGTCCTGCGAGACGTCCACCAGACGACGGGTCAGGTAACCCGAGTCGGCGGTACGCAGCGCGGTGTCGGCCAGACCCTTGCGGGCACCGTGCGTGGCGATGAAGTACTCCAGCACCGACAGGCCTTCACGGAAGTTGGCCTTGATCGGTCGCGGGATGAACTCACCACGCGGGTTGGTGACCAGACCGTTCATGCCCGAGAGCTGACGGATCTGGGTCATGTTGCCCGCCGCGCCCGACTTCACGATCGTGGGGATCGGGTTGTCGTCGGGGTAGTTGTCCTCCATCGCCTTCGCGACCTCTTCGGTCGCGTTGCTCCAGACCTTGACCAGCTCGTTGTTCCGCTCGGTGGCGGAGAGCTGACCACGCTGGTAGCGCTTCTCGACGGTGTCGGCCTTCTTCTCGTAGTCCTCGAGAATCCCGACCTTGGCCGGCGGCACGATGACGTCGGACATGGCGATGGTGACGCCCGAACGCGTGGCCCAGTAGAAGCCCGCGTCCTTGAGCTTGTCCAGGGTCTGCGCGACCTTGACCATCGGGTACCGCTCCGCGAGGTCGTTCACGATCGCGGCCTGACGCTTCTTCGGCATCGGCTCGTTCATGAACGGGTAGTCCGGCGGGAGCAGCTCGTTGAACAGCACGCGGCCAAGGGTGGTCTCGGCCAGCCACGGCTGACCGGGAGCCCAGTCCTCAGGCTGCATGCCGGGGCCCGGGGTCCGGTCCGAGATGCGGATCTTCACCATGGACTGCAGGCCGAGGACCTTGCGGTCGTAGGCCATGATCGCCTCGGCGGGCGAGGAGTACGCGTGCCCGGCGCCGAGACCGTCTTCCTTGAGGCGGGTCAGGTGGTACAGACCCGTCACCATGTCCAGACGCGGCATCGCCAGCGGGCGACCCGACGCCGGGGACAGGATGTTGTTCGACGACAGCATCAGGATGCGGGCCTCGGCCTGCGCCTCGGCCGACAGCGGCAGGTGGACCGCCATCTGGTCACCGTCGAAGTCGGCGTTGAACGCCTCACAGACCAGCGGGTGCAGCTGGATGGCCTTGCCTTCCACCAGCTGCGGCTCGAAGGCCTGGATGCCGAGACGGTGCAGCGTGGGCGCACGGTTCAGCATCACGGGGTGCTCGGTGATGACCTCTTCGAGCACGTCCCACACGGCCGGGCGCGCACGCTCGACCATCCGCTTGGCGGACTTGATGTTCTGCGCGTGGTTGAGGTCGACCAGCCGCTTCATGACGAACGGCTTGAACAGCTCGAGCGCCATCGCCTTGGGCAGACCGCACTGGTGCAGCTTGAGCTGCGGGCCGACGACGATGACCGAACGGCCGGAGTAGTCGACTCGCTTGCCGAGCAGGTTCTGGCGGAACCGGCCCTGCTTGCCCTTGAGGAGGTCGGACAGCGACTTGAGCGGGCGGTTGCCCGGTCCGGTCACCGGGCGACCGCGGCGGCCGTTGTCGAACAGCGCGTCGACGGCCTCCTGCAGCATCCGCTTCTCGTTGTTGACGATGATCTCGGGCGCGCCGAGGTCGATCAGTCGCTTGAGGCGGTTGTTGCGGTTGATCACGCGGCGGTACAGGTCGTTCAGGTCGGAGGTGGCGAAGCGGCCACCGTCGAGCTGGACCATCGGCCGCAGGTCCGGCGGGATCACCGGGACGCAGTCGAGCACCATGCCCATGGGCGAGTTGCGGGTCGCCTGGAACGCCGCGACGACCTTGAGCCGCTTGAGCGCGCGGAGCTTCTTCTGCCCCTTGCCGTTGCGGATCGTGTCGCGCAGGATGTCGGCCTCGGCGTCGACGTCGAAGTCGCGCGCCAGGGTCTGGATCGCCTCGGCGCCCATGGACCCGGTGAAGTAGTCGCCGTAGCGGTCGATGAGCTCGCGGTAGAGCATCTCGTCGGCGATGAGCTGCTTGATGTCGAGCTTGGTGAAGGTCGACCAGATCTCGTCGAGCCGGTCCAGCTCACGCTGGGCGCGGTCGCGGAGCTGGCGCATCTCCCGCTCGCCGCCCTCCTTGACCTTGCGGCGGACGTCGCTCTTGGCGCCCTCGGCCTCAAGCTGCGCGAGGTCGGCTTCGAGCTTCTGCGCACGGGCCTCGATGTCGGCGTCGCGCTTGTTCTCGACCTGCTTGCGCTCGACGCCCATCTCGTTCTCGAGCGTGGGCAGGTCGTTGTGGCGCAGCTCGGTGTTCACCGTGGTGATCACGTACGCGGCGAAGTAGATGATCTTCTCGAGATCCTTCGGCGCGAGGTCGAGCAGGTAGCCCAGGCGGCTCGGGACACCCTTGAAGTACCAGATGTGGGTGACCGGCGCGGCCAGCTCGATGTGGCCCATGCGCTCACGGCGAACCTTGGCGCGAGTGACCTCGACACCACAGCGCTCGCAGATGATGCCCTTGAAGCGCACGCGCTTGTACTTGCCGCAGTAGCACTCCCAGTCCCGGGTCGGACCGAAGATCTTCTCGCAGAAGAGCCCGTCCTTCTCCGGCTTCAGGGTGCGGTAGTTGATCGTTTCGGGCTTCTTTACCTCACCGAAGGACCACTGACGGATGTCGTCTGCGGTCGCAAGGCCGATGCGGAGCTCGTCGAAGAAGTTGACGTCCAGCACGTCGGTTCCTTCTCCCCTTCTTGGTTACAGCACGAAAATGGGGGGATCAGTGCCTGCCCGCCGGGAGGAGTTTCCGGTTCCTCCCGGCGGCGGCAGCGAGGTTAATTGACGACGTCGTCCACGGACGGCGACTCATTGCGCGAGAGGTTGATGCCCAGGTTCGCGGCGGCGCGCTCCAGGTCCTCGTCGTCCCCGTCGCGCATCTCGATGGCAGCGCCGTCCGAGGACAGCACCTCCACGTTGAGGCACAGCGACTGGAGCTCCTTGAGGAGCACCTTGAAGGACTCCGGGATACCCGGCTCCGGGATGTTCTCGCCCTTGACGATGGCCTCGTAGACCTTCACGCGGCCGAGCACGTCATCGGACTTGATCGTCAGCAGCTCCTGCAGCGTGTACGCCGCGCCGTAGGCCTGCATCGCCCAGCACTCCATCTCACCGAAGCGCTGGCCACCGAACTGCGCCTTACCACCGAGCGGCTGCTGGGTGATCATCGAGTACGGGCCGGTCGAACGCGCGTGGATCTTGTCGTCGACCAGGTGGAGCAGCTTCAGGATGTACATGTAGCCGACCGAGACCGGGTACGGGTACGGCTCGCCGCTGCGGCCGTCGTACAGGACCGCCTTGCCGTCCGAGCCCACCATGCGCTCGCCGTCGCGGTTGGGCCGCGTCGAGCCGAGCAGACCGGTGATCTCGTCCTCGCGGGCGCCGTCGAACACCGGCGTGGCGGTGTTCGTGTCGGGCTCGACCTCGAAGAGCTCCTCGGGGATCTTCTTCGCCCAGTCCGGGTTGCCCTCGATGGACCAACCCTGCTTGGCGATCCACCCGAGGTGGGACTCCATGATCTGCCCGATGTTCATACGACGCGGAACACCGTGGGTGTTCAGCACGACGTCGACCGGGGTGCCGTCCGGCATGAACGGCATGTCCTCGACGGGCAGGATCTTGCCGATGACGCCCTTGTTGCCGTGGCGGCCCGCGAGCTTGTCACCGTCCTGGATCTTGCGCTTCTGGGCCACGTAGACCCGGACCAGCTCGTTGACGCCGGGGGGCAGCTCGTCCTCGTCCTCACGGGAGAAGACGCGGATGCCGATGACCTTGCCGGTCTCGCCGTGCGGGACCTTCAGCGACGTGTCGCGGACCTCGCGGGCCTTCTCACCGAAGATGGCGCGCAGCAGGCGCTCCTCCGGGGTCAGCTCGGTCTCGCCCTTGGGCGTGACCTTGCCGACCAGGATGTCGCCCGCGCCGACCTCGGCACCGATGCGGATGATGCCGCGCTCGTCGAGGTCCGCGAGGACCTCCTCGGAGACGTTCGGGATGTCCCGGGTGATCTCCTCGGCGCCGAGCTTGGTGTCGCGCGCGTCGATCTCGTGCTCGTCGATGTGAATCGAGGTGAGCACGTCGTCCTGCACGAGGCGCTGCGACAGGATGATCGCGTCCTCGTAGTTGTGGCCTTCCCACGGCATGATCGCCACGAGCAGGTTCTTGCCGAGGGCCATCTCGCCGTCTTCGGTGCACGGCCCGTCGGCGATGACCTGTCCGACCTCGACCCGGTCGCCTTCGGCGACGATGGGCTTCTGGTTGATGCAGGTGCCCTGGTTCGACCGGCGGAACTTGTGCATCCCGTAGGTCTGGCGGGTGCCGTCATCGGCCATCACGGTGATGAAGTCGGCGGAGAGCTCCTCGATGACACCGGCCTTCGCGGCGGTGACCAGGTCGCCGCCGTCGACCGCGGCGCGAAGCTCCATGCCGGTGCCGACCAGCGGGGACTCGCTGCGCAGCAGCGGGACCGCCTGACGCTGCATGTTCGCGCCCATGAGGGCACGGTTCGCGGCGTCGTGCTCGAGGAACGGGATCATCGCGGTCGCGACCGAGACCATCTGGCGCGGCGAGACGTCCATGTAGTCGACGTCGAACGGCTCGATGAACTCGACCTCGCCGCCACGCTTGCGGACGAGCACGCGCTCTTCGGCGAAGTGGTTCTCGTCGTCGAGCGGCGCGTTCGCCTGGGCGATGACGTGCCGGTCTTCCTCGTCCGCGGTCAGGTAGTCGATCTGGTCGGTGACCTGACCTTCGACGACCTTGCGGTACGGGGTCTCGATGAAGCCGAACGGGTTGACCCGCGCGTAGCTCGACAGCGAGCCGATCAGGCCGATGTTCGGGCCTTCCGGCGTCTCGATCGGGCACATGCGGCCGTAGTGCGAGTGGTGGACGTCGCGGACCTCCATGCCCGCGCGCTCACGGGACAGACCGCCGGGGCCCAGAGCCGAGAGCCGACGCTTGTGCGTCAGACCGGCGACCGGGTTGGTCTGGTCCATGAACTGCGACAGCTGGGAGGTTCCGAAGAACTCCTTGATCGCGGCGACGACCGGGCGGATGTTGATCAGGGTCTGCGGCGTGATCGCCTCGACGTCCTGAGTGGTCATCCGCTCGCGGACCACGCGCTCCATGCGGGAGAGGCCGACCCGGATCTGGTTCTGGATCAGCTCACCCACGGTGCGCAGGCGGCGGTTGCCGAAGTGGTCGATGTCGTCGACCTCGACCGGGATCTCGCGCTGGTTCTCGCCCTCGCCCGCCATCATCGAGGTGTCGCCCGCGTGCAGGCGGACCAGGTACTCGATGGTGGTGACGATGTCGTCCTCGGTCAGCACGCCGGTGTTCGTCGGCATCGCGAGGCCAAGCTTCTTGTTGATCTTGTAGCGACCAACCTTGGCGAGGTCGTAGCGCTTCTCCTTGAAGAACAGGTTCTCCAGGAGCGTCTGGGCGCTCTCCTTGGTCGGCGGTTCGCCCGGGCGCAGCTTGCGGTAGATGTCGAGCAGCGCCTCGTCGGTGCCGGCGGTGTGGTCCTTCTCCAGGGTCGCGAGCAGCGTCTCGGAGAAGTGGAACCGCTCGCGGATGGCCTCGGTGGTCCAGCCCAGGGCCTTGAGCAGCACGGTGACCGGCTGGCGGCGCTTGCGGTCGATGCGGACGCCGACGGTGTCGCGCTTGTCGACGTCGAACTCGAGCCACGCGCCGCGGCTGGGGATGACCTTGACGCTGAAGACGTCCTTGTCGGTGGTCTTGTCAATCGCGGTGTCGAAGTAGACACCGGGCGAACGGACCAGCTGCGACACCACGACACGCTCGGTGCCGTTGATGATGAACGTGCCCTTGTTGGTCATGACGGGGAAGTCACCCATGAACACCGTCTGGCTCTTGATCTCGCCAGTGGTGTTGTTGGTGAACTCGGCCGTGACGAACAGCGGCGCGGCGTAGGTCATGTCCTTGTCCTTGCACTCCTCGACGGAGGCCTTGACCTCGTCGAAGCGCGGGTCGGAGAAGGACAGTGACATGGAGCCGGAGAAGTCCTCGATCGGGGAGATCTCGTTGAGGACTTCCTCAAGGCCGCCGACAGGGTTCTCGTCACCGGCATCGATGCGGCGCTGGAACCACATCTCGTTGCCGGTGAACCACTCGAACGACTGGATCTGCAGGTCCAGCAGGTTGGGCGTTCCCAGGGGCTCGCGGATCTTCGCGAAGGAGACCCGACGGGGCGCTCCCGGGATACCCGAGTTCGAAGCAGTGGCGGAGTTGGTCGCAGCAGTGGCCTTGGTCGCGCGGGAGACTGCCAAGATGCGTCCTTCCAGGACTATGAGCGGTTGACAGTCACATGCTCTGCTCGCGCTAGCAAGCTGAATACGCGCCTGTCAAGGGTGCCGTGGTGCCCAACATCCTAGCTCTTGGCAAAGGGCGTGCGGAAAGTGGGCAGCGCAAAGGGGCAGTCTAGCCACTAAATGGGCGACTGTCGAGGCCCGCCGCTCAATCGGTCCTCCCGCTCAGTACGTGCTGGGTATCAGCGTGACCCCGGACGGTCGCGTAGTCAAGATGCCACGCCTGAGAATCCACTTTTGCAGCAGCGCCACGCCGCTCACAGATAGCCGCTTGACCTGGGGAAACTTGACTGCTACAAGCAGGGACTCAGCACGATGGAGCAGGCTTGCCGTCGGGTAGTGGCTGATCAAGCATGTCGAAATCGGTGATCTTCCAGGCCCCGTCGAGCTTCTCCGCGCGGATGCCGAACTGGGCGCCGCTGGCGGTGGTCTGGTTCTGGTCGGTGCGGGTGGTCGACTGGTCGACGAAGACCAACAAGTCGGCCTTGTCACCGTCGAGCCGGGTCACGCCGAGCTGGCGGACCTTGGTCGTCAGCACCAACTTCTGGGCGGGTGCGAGCTCCTTGAGCTGGCCGAAGAGCTTGTCGTACTCGCACACGGCGTTGCCCGCGAGGTGCTCCTTGACGGCCTTGGCGGTGTCGTCGAGGGCGGTGAAGTTGTACGACAGGGTCTTCTCGATGGCGACCGTGAGCTTGCCCTGGACCTCGCTGGTGGCCGCGCTGTCGGTCAGGGCGCGGTTGGTGCCGTCGGCGCCGCCGGTGAGCGAGCCTGCCTCGCCGCGGAACCACAGGGCCAGCCCGGCGAGCACCAAGGCGAGCACGGCGAGGGTGATGGCCAGGTTGATGGACCGGTTGCGGGCGGCGGCGGCCACCTCTTCCGGCGACCGCTCGTCGACAGCGTCCTCATCGTCGGCGTCGCGACCGCGTTCGGCGGCCTCGAGGTCTTGGGGAACGCGGATCCCGGTGGCCCGTCGCTTGCCTGAGGGCCGCGGGGAGGGCACTGCGGCTTCAGCGGCCTGGTCGTCCTCGTCGACACCCAGCACGGCCGGGCTCACAACGTCGACATCGCCCTCGCCGCCCACCCGACGCGCCTCGGCACCCAGCTCGGACTCACCAGCCGCATCCACCACAGTGGACTCTTCGGGCTCATCCGCCACAGTGGACTCATCGGCAGCGTTTTCCGCTTCGACCGAACCCCGCGCAGCCCCCACCCTCTCCGGGGGGACTGCCCCTGCCCAGTCTATCGGCGTGGCGGGGGTTTTCGGGTCCGGCTTGGTGGGCTGTGGATCAGTGGGCGCGGCTGTGGACGACTCGGTGGTCGGGTCCGTGGGCTCGAGTATCTTGCTGTCCGCCTGCTCGGCGTCGTGGTGCGGCCGGTGCAGGCCCGCCACCTTGGGGCGGCGGACGGGCGTCGTCGGGGGCGTGACCGGGCGGCGGCGCGACGGGGGCGTGGGCACTGTGTGGACAGTCCTCTCGGCGATCAGGCGGGGGTGAACGGGACGAAGCCGACGCCGCTGAGCTTCCAGCCCGCGTCGGTCCGCTCCAGCGACCCCTGGATGCGCTGGTACTTGGACGTGGTCGGCTTGCCGTCGGGGGTGACGTCGATCCGGATGGCGGCGATGATGACCGCCTTGCCCTCACGGTCGCGCAGATCGGTCACCGCGGACTTGAGCACCCGCGCGCTGGTCACCGTCTTGGCCTGCTGGATGGCCGTCTTGCTGGTCTCGCGCCTGCCGACGACCTCGTCGTGCAGCGGGCCGACCGAGGCGTTGAGCCACCGGTCGAGGTCCTCGTCGACCTTGCGGTAGTCGAGGGTGTTGAACGTGATGATCGCTTGCTCGCCGACCCGGGTGACCTCGTCGCGCATCCGCGACAGCTCGAGGTCGTCGTCGTTGGCGGCCTTGATCCAGGCGACGCCGAACCAGACCGCTGCGGCAGCGCTCACGACCACCAGACCGAGGGCGACGAGCACGAACGGGTTCAGCCTTCTGCGCGCGGGCTGCTCGTCGGTGACGTCGTCGATCTCAGGGTCCGTGCTGGTCATGACACTCCAGGGTAGACGGGTGCGAAACGGTCAGGCGGGCAGGCCCAGCAGGCCCGCCAGGCTGGACAGACCGCCGATGCCGGGCTGGGTCACCGTGCCGGGGACGCTGTTGGTCGCGAGCTCCTGCAGCTGCTCGGAGCCGCGGTTCTGGTTGGCCGCCAGCTGCTCCTGGGTCGGCGCCACCGGCTTGCCGCCGAACGGCGCGTTCGCGGAACCGCGCACGTTGATCGGGCTGCCGACCGGCTCGGCGCAGTAGGCCTGCTCGTTCACCGGCGCCGGCGCGGTCTCGTTGCCGTCGCGGCGCTCGGTGCCCTCGTAGCCGCGGGTGCACGGCGGCGGGTCGAACAGGTTGAGCGCCAGGCCCAGGTGCGTCTGGCCCTTCTCGTCGATGACCGTCTTCGGGCCCACCGCGACCAGCGGGTACGCGACCAGCGCCAGTTCGAGGCCGTCCGTGCGGCTGACCATGATGTTGGAGACGGTCAGCAGGTTGGCGAACACCGCGCCGAGACCGTTGCCCGACTCACGGAGCAGGCCGGTGATGGAGTCGGCCGCGCCGGGCGTGGCCGCGATCAGCGTGCGGATCTGCGGGTCGGACTGGCGCAGCTGCGCGGAGAGCGCCTTGAGGTCGCCCGCGAAGGACTTGATGTTGCCCGACTGCTGCAGCTGCGTGTTCAGCACGATCGAGCCGTCCTCGATCAGCTTGATCGTCTGCGGCAGGTGCTCGCGGGCGGTCTGGGTGAACGCCATCTGGTTGTCGAGCAGCACTTGGAGGTCGTCGCCGGTGCCGGAGAACGCTCGTTCCAGCTCGTCGACGACGGTGCGCAGCGAGTCGGTGGGGACCGAGGTGGCGAGATTGTCGAGATCGCGGATGACCTCGTCGGTGCTGATCGGCGTCTTGGTCCGGTCGGCCGCGATCAGCGAGCCTTCCTTGAGCACCTCGCCGCCGTCCTTGCGCGGACGCAGGTCGACGTACTGCTCGCCGACCGCGGACCGGTTGGCGATCACGGCGTCGAGGTCGGCCGGGATGTCGGGGGCCGACGGCTCGATCTCGAGGTCGATGCGCATGCCCTCGCGGGTCAGCTTGATCTCGCCGACCCGGCCCACGTTGACGCCGCGGTAGGTGACCTCGGCGTTGGTGAAGATCCCGCCGGACTGGACCAGGTCCATCTTGACCCGGTAGCCGTCGGCGCCGAAGACGCGGCCGAGGTCGGTGAAGCGGAACGCCGCGTAGACGACGGCGACCACGGCGATCACGAAGAACGCCACGAGCTGGAGGCGGACGGTCTTGGTCAGCATCAGGAACCGCCTCCGAGGAGCACGTCGAAGATGCCGCCCATGCCGCCGCCGGACTGCGGCGAACCGGGCTGCACCGGCGTGGACTGGCCGCTGTTGAGCTGCGGCAGCGGCAACACCGGCGGGGCGTTGCCGGGCACGCCGTCCTGGCCACCGCTCAGCCCGCCGGGCAGGCCGAGGTCCTGCAACGGGTTCTGCCTGCTGCGGCCGAGGTTGTTCACGATCTCGCCGAGGTTGAGGTCGAGGGTGGCGTAGAGGTTGAAGTAGTCGCCCTTGACGCCCTTCACGGCCTGGTCGGTGAACGGGTAGGTCACCAGCAGCTCCAGCGCGTTGGGCAGGTTGTTGCCCGCCTCCCCCAGCTTCTGCAGGGTCGGGGCGAGCGCCTTGAGGTCGGCGACGAGGTCGGCCTGGCTCTTGTTGACGGTGTCGACCGCGATGCCGGAGAGCGAGTCGAGGCTCTGCAGCATCGTCACCAGCTGCTGGCGCTGGTCGGTGAGGACCTTGAGGCCGGGGCCGATGTTGTCGATGACGCCCGCGATCTGGTCGCGCTGGGCGTTGAGCGTGCTGGCGAGCCGGTTGATGCCGTCGAGCGCCCGGGTGATGTCGGCCTTGCCCGCGTCGAGTTCGGTGACCATCACGTTGACGTTGTCGAGCAGCGCGCGGATGTTGGTCTCGTTGCCCGCGAGCGCGTTGTTGAGCTCCTTGGTGATGCTCTGCAACTGCTCGACACCACCACCGTTGAGCAGCAGCGACAGGGCGCCGAGGACTTCCTCGACCTCGGTGTTGCGGTTGGTCCGCTCGACCGGGATGAACGCGTTGTCCGCGAGCACGCCTTCGCCCTTGCCGCCGGGCGGCGGGCCGAGCTCGATGTACTTCTCACCCAGCAGGCTGGACTGGCGCAGCTTGGCCAGCGCGTTGGCGGGCAGCTCGACATCGCCGTTGACCAGCAGCGTGGCCTCGGCGGTCCAGCCGTCGGGGGCCAGCGCGATGTTGTCGACCCGGCCGACGGTGACCTCGTTGACCTTGACCCCGGACTGCGGGACCAGGTCGAGGACGTCGCGGAGCTGGACCTTGACCGTGTACGGCCGGTCGCCGAGGTCGGCGCCGCCGGGCATCGGGAGGTCGTAGATGCCGGTGAACCCGCAGCCGGACAGCGACACCGCGGCGGCCGCGGTCACGATCACACTGGCGAGCTTGATCCTGGTGGTCATCAGTTCCCCCCTCCCGATCCGACTGGGTCGCCCGCCATCGGCAGCGGCAGGGACGGCATGTGGCCGCTGCGGAGCCCGTCGATCACCTGGGCGGGCGACGGCAGCGGGACCGCGCCCTGCACGATCGGCGCGAGCTGGTCGCACACATCGGCGAGGGCGGGCGGCAGCGCGCCCGGGGTGCCCTGGCGGACCAGCTTGCAGACCGTGACGATCGGCGGCTGCGTCAGCTCGTTGAGGTTGGCCCGCGCGTCGCTCGTGCCGGACGAGGCGTTGTAGGTGTTGACCAGGTTGCTCAGGGCCAGGGGCGCGATGTCGAGTGTCTCGGCGAGCGCGGAGCGCTGGTCGACGAGCACCTGGGTCACCGTGGCCAGTTTGTCCACATTGGACTTGATCCGGCCGCGGTTGTCGTTGATGAACTGCTGGACCGTGGTGAGCGCGATGCCGAGCTGGTCGACCGACGCGGCGAGGTTGCCGCGCTCGCCCGCCAGGAACCTGGCCGCCTCGGCCAGCTGCTGGTTGAACTGCCGGACCTGGTCGTCGCTGCCCGCGAGGGTCGTCGTGAACTTCTGCAGGTTGTCGACCGTGGCGAACAGGTCCTCGGAGTTGCCCGACAGCGTGGACGTCAGCTTGCTCAGGTCGGTGACCGTGTCGTTGACCGCCTGGCCGTTGCCGTCGAGGTTCTTGGCGAGGGTGTTGAGCAGGTCGGACAGGGCACCGTCCTTGTTGACCCCGTTGGGGCCCAGGGTGCGGCTGACCCGGCTGAGGCTGGCGTAGAGGTCGTCGACCTCCAGCGGCGCGGCGGTCCGCTCGCGCGGGATGACCGTGCCGGTCGCCATCAGCTCGCCGCCGGTGAAGACCGGGGTGAGCTGGACGTAGCGGTCGGAGACCAGCGACGGCGCGACGATGACGGCCTTGGCGTCCGCGGGGATCTTGATTGCGCGGTCGACGAGCATCGTCACCTCGACGACGTCGCCCTTCGGTGTCACTTCCTCGACGGTGCCCACCTTGACCCCGAGCACGCGGACATCGTTGTGCTCGTAGAGGCCGACCGTGCCGGGGAACATCGCGGTGTAGCGCTTCTCGTTCGCCTCTTTCAGCAGCCACCACAGCGCGGCGGCGATGACCAGGCCGAGCACGCACACGATCGCGACTGTCCGGGCGGCGTCCTTGCCCAGCTTCGTGGAGAAACTGCTCATGACGGGTCCCCCAGGCAGCCGGTCTGGTTGAGCGGGCCGAACGAGGGCGGCAGCAGCCCGCAGATGTAGTTGTCGAACCAGCGTCCGTTGCCGACCGCGTTGTTGAACTGCCTGGCGAAGGGCGCGAACTTCTTGATGCCCTCAGCCAGGGAGTCCTGGTTGCGCTGCAGCATCGCGGTGAGCTGGTCGAGGCTCTGCAGCACCGGGCCGAGCTGCGCGTTGTTGTCGGACACGAGGCCCTGCAGCTCCTGCGAGAGCGTCTTGGTGCCGGTCAGCAGCGCGGAGATGGCCTTCTTGCGGCTGTTCAGCTCACCGAGCAGCAGGTTGCCGTCGGCGAGCAGCTTGGCCACCTCGGCGTCGCGGTCGGCGAGGGTCTGGCTGATCTGCCGGGTGTTGCTGAGCAGGGTCGCCAGCTCCTGGTCGCGCGAGGAGATGGTGCGCGAGAGGGACTGCAGGCCGTTGAGCGCGCCCTTCACCTCGTCCGGGGTGTCGGCGAAGGTCTCGGAGATCACCTCGAAGCTCTTGGCGAGCTGCACGGTGTCGACCTCGTTGACCGTCTCGGCCAGGCCGCGGAAGGCTTCGAGGACGTCGTAGGGGGCCATCGTCCGGTCGCGCGGGATGCGCACGTCGGGGTTGAGGACCTCGGCACCCTCGGGCTCGAGCGACAGGTACTTCTGCCCGAGCAAGGTCTTGATCTTGATCTCGGCTCGGGTGCGGTCGCCGATCCAGGCGTCCTTGATCTTGAAGGTGACCAGGACCTTGTCGCCGTCAAGCTCCACATCGGACACCTTGCCGACCTTGATGCCCGCGATGCGGACCTCGTCGTCGGCCTGGATGCCGGACGCCTCGCTGAACTCGGCGCTGTAGCTGGTGCCCCCGCCGATGACCGGCAGGTCGTCGGAGTTGACCGCGGCGACCAGCGCGAGCGCGATCACCAGGATGCTGACGATGCCGATCGGGATCGGGTTGCGTGACCGGAAAGGCTTCATGACGTGCACCTTTCCTGGGTCGCGGGCAGCGGCGTGATGTTGATCGGGTGGCTGATCAGACCGGGCACGCTGACCTCACCGGAGCCCTCGCACAGGAAGAAGTTGAACCACGAGCCGTAGCTCACGGTGCGGGTCAGGGTGCTGAGCTTGGTCGGCATGAACTGGATGAAGTGCTCGACCGTCTTCTCGTTGTCGTTGAGGTTCTTCGTCAACGTGCCGAGCGCGGCGATGTCCTGCTTGAGCGGCTCGCGGGCCTCCTGCAGCAGGCCGGTGGTCGTGGTGGCCAGGCCGCCGATCGCCTCGATGGCGTCGCCGATGGGCTCACGGTCCTCGGCCAGGCCGCTGACCAACTGCTGCATCTGCACGATGAGCTGCGAGAGCTGCTCGCCGCGGCTGTTGACCGTGCCCAGCACGCCGTTGAGGTTCGTGATCACCTCGCCGATCACCGCGTCCTTGTCGGCGATCGTCGTGGTCAGCGAAGCGGTGTGGGCCAACAGGTTCTCCACCGTGCCGCCCTCGCCCTGCAGGACCGTGATGATCTCGTACGACAGCTTGTTGACGTCGTCGGGCGAGAGTGCCTGGAACAGCGGCTTGAAGCCGTTGAACAGTTCGGTGAGGTCGAGCGCCGGGCGGGTGCGCTCCAGCGGGATCGACTCCCCCGGGTCGAGCACCGAGTTCGGGTCGTAGCCCGCGCCCTGGGTCAGCGAGATGTAGCGCTGGCCGACCAGGTTGCGGAACTTGATCTGCGCCATCACCGACTCGGGCAGCTTGCGGTCGGCTGCGACGGAGAACTTGACCTCGGCCTGGTTGCGGTCGGCGATCGCGACCTCCTCGACCTGTCCGACCCGCACACCGGCGATGCGCACGTCGTCGCCGGGAAGCAGCAGCGTCGCGTCGGAGAACCGCGCCGAGTAGGAGTTCGTGGAACTCAGGTTCGTGTTGGCGATGCTGATCGCGAGCACACCGGTCGCGGCGATGGTGATCGCCATGAACAGCGCCAGCTTGATCAGCGGAGCGGCCATTCCCCTCATTCGAACCTCACCTCCGCGCCGCGGAAGGCCGGGCCGAGCAGCAGTGTGCTCCACCTGGGGACCTGGTCGGGTTCGACGCCCATACCGGGCGCGAGCAGCTGCGACACGAACGCGATCTCCCCGGGAGAGTTGGGCAGGCCAAGACCTTCGCCGCCCGCCGCGCTGGGCGCGGTGTACTGCGTCGTGTTCGCGGGCGGCAGCAGGCCGTCCGACGACGAGCGGGCAGGCGGCGGGAAGCTCGACCCGTCGTTGAGCGGGCCGTCCGGCGGCGCCTGCGGGAACGGGTTCGGGAACTGGGTGAAGTCGTAGCAGCGAGGACCACGGTCTTCCTCGTAGCGCGGCTCGTCCTTGCCCGGCTTGTAGGCCCCGCGGTTGACCACCACCTCGATGTTGGCGTGCAGACCGGGCTTGTTGGTGCCCTTGCCGAGCGTGGTGTCGACCTGTTTGACGGCCTCGGTCATCAGCTGCAGCAGGCACGGGTACTCCGGGGAGTACCGCGCCAGGACTTCCAGCGTGGGCCGGGAGGTGTCGGCGAGCTGAATCAGGTTCGAGGAGTTGGCCCGCAGGAACGACTCCAGGTCACGCGAGGCGGTGGTCGCCGTGGCGAACAGGGCGTCGAGGTTCGCGCGCTGCTCGGCGACGGTCTTCGACGTCACCGTCAGGTCGGTCAGCGCCTGGACCAGGTCCGGCGTGACGTCGCCGTAGGTCTCGCTGACGGAGGCCAGCAGGCGCAGGTCCTCACGCAGCTTGGGCAGGTGCGGGTTGAGCTCGCCGACGAAGTCGCCGAGGTCGGCAAGCGACTTGCCGAGGTCGTCGCCGCGGCCCTGCAGGGCGGTCGAGATCGCGGTGAGCGTGCTCGACAGCTTCTGCGGCTGCACCGCCTGCAGCACCGGCAGCAGACTCTCGAACGCCTGCTCCAGCTCGACCGCGCGGATCGAGCGGTCCTGCTTGATCGTGTCGCCCGCGCGCAGCGCCTGGTCGTCGATCTCCTCGGGGATCTGCAGCGAGACGTAGCGCTCGCCGAACAGCGTCTTCGGCAGGAACCGCGCCGAGACGTTGCGCGGGATGACGTCGATCATCTCGGGGTTGATCGCGAGGTCGAGCGTGGCGCCGTCGGCCGTGGGCGTGATCTTGCGGACCTCGCCGACGATCAGGCCGCGGACCTTCACATCCGAGTGCACCGCGAGCTGGTTGCCGACCTTGTCCGTGGTCAGCGACACCTTCGCGACCGGGGTGAACGCCTTGTTGTACATCGCGATGCTCAGTGACACGAGCGCCGCGATCACCACGATGAAGCCCAGGCCGAGGAGCCTGCGCTTGATGACCTTCCCGGTCGTCTCCCGCCCGCTCATCCCGCGATCCTCACCGTCGTCGTGGTGCCCCAGATCGCGAAGCCGATGAAGAAGTTCACCAGCGCGACCGTGACGATCGTGGTCCGCACCGCGCGGCCCACGGCCACGCCGACGCCCGCGGGGCCGCCGCTGGCGTTGTAGCCGTAGTAGCAGTGCGTCAGGATGATGATGATCGCGAAGATCAGCACCTTGCCGAACGACCAGAACACGTCTTCAGGTGGCAAGAACAGATTGAAGTAATGGTCGTACGTACCGGCGGATTGGCCGTAGAAGTACACGGTGATCGTCCTCGAAGCCAGATATGAGGACAGCAACCCGATGATGTAGAGCGGGATGACCGCGATGAAGCCTGCGATGATCCGGGTGGTCACCAGGAACGGCAGGCTGGGCACCGCCATGACCTCGAGCGCGTCGATCTCCTCGGAGATGCGCATGGCGCCGAGCTGGGCGGTGAAGCCGGAGCCGACCGTGGCCGAGAGCGCCAGGCCCGCCACCAGGGGCGCGACCTCGCGGGTGTTGATGTAGGCCGACGCGAACCCGGAGAAGGCGGCCGTGCCGATCTGGTCGAGCGCGGCGTAACCCTGCAGGCCGACGACGATGCCGGTGAACACGGTCAGGCCAACCATGACGCCGATGGTGCCGCCGATGACCGCGAGCGCGCCGCTGCCGAAACTGACCTCGGCGAGCAGGCGCATCGTCTCGCGCATGTAGCGGCGCAGGGCGCGCGGGATCCAGGCGAGCGCGCGGATGTAGAACGAGAGCTGTTCGCCGAGGTCGTCGAGTGTCCGCAAGGGACGGTCGACGGCCTTCTTGGCGGTCTCTGTCACCGAGGCCATGGTCAGCTCCCCTTCGCCGGGACGACCGTGAGGTAGACCGCGGTCAGCACGAAGTTGACGAAGAACAGCAGCAGGAAGGTGATGACGACGGACTGGTTCACCGCGTCGCCGACCCCCTTCGGGCCGCCCTTGGGGTTGAGGCCGCGGTAGGAGGCCACGACGCCCGCGATGAAGCCGAAGATCAGCGCCTTGAGCTCGCTGATCCACAGGTCGGGCAGCTGGGCCAGGGCCGAGAAGCTGGCCAGGTAGGCGCCCGGCGTCCCGCCCTGCAGCACGACGTTGAAGAAGTAGCCGCCCATCACGCCGACGACACTGACCAGGCCGTTGAGCAGCACCGCCACCAACATGCAGGCCAGCACCCGGGGCACGACGAGGCGCTGGATCGGCGAGACGCCGAGCACCTCCATCGCGTCGATCTCCTCGCGGATGGTGCGTGAGCCGATATCGGCGCACACCGCACTGCCGCCCGCGCCCGCCACCAGCAGCGCGGTGACCAGCGGGGCGGCCTGCTGGATGATCGCGAGCACGCTGGCCGCGCCGGTGAACGACTGCGCGCCGAGCTGCACGATCAGGGTGCCCAGCTGCAGGGCCACGATCGCGCCGAACGGGATCGCGACGAGCGCGGTCGGCAGGATCGTCACGCTGGCGATGAACCAGCACTGCTGGATGAACTCGCGGGTCTGGAACGGCCGCCGGAAGACGTTGACGACGACGTCGAGACCGAGCGCGAACAGCCGACCGGTCTCGCGGAGCGCACCGGCACCGGGGAAGTTCGCGGGAGCGGTGCGCGTGGTCATGAAGCGCCGCCCGGGGGCTTCCAGTTGGTCTCCGGGAGCCGGGCCACCTGGGGATCAGCCAGATCGCCCTGGAAACCGCGCGGCGGATCCTCCACCGGTCGCGGCCGTGGCGACGGCTGCACGGGCTGGAAGTTCTGGGTCGGCTGGTCGAGCCGGGGCCGCGCCGCGGCATTGGCCGGGACCATGTGCGAGTGCACGCCGTAGCGGGCGCGTTCCTCGTCGGTCAGCGACTCGATGATGCCTTCCTGCGCGGCGTGCGGCAGCGTGTTCAGGATCCGCATGACGCGGTCCTTGCGGCGGCGCACACCGGCCCGCTCGGGCATGCCCGGGGTCGGCTCGATCTGCGGGACGACACCACGCACGTCCTCTTCGGACGAGCCGTCGGAGTGACCGGCGTCGGCGTGCGCCTGCTCGCGGGCCATCTGGGCGGCGTCCTTCTCCTCGGACATGCCGATCGGGCCGAGGCGGCGGCCGTTGAGGAACTGCTCCACGACCGGCTCGTCGCTGGTCAGCAGCACCTCGCGGGGGCCGAACATGACCAGTTCCTTGCGGAAGAGCATGCCCAGGTTGTCCGGGACGGTCCGGGCCAGGTTGATGTTGTGGGTGACGATGAGGATCGTCGCGTCGATCTGCGCGTTCAGGTCGATGAGCAGCTGCGAGAGGTACGCCGTGCGGACCGGGTCGAGACCGGAGTCCGGCTCGTCGCACAGGATGATCTCGGGGTCGAGCACCAGGGCGCGGGCCAGGCCGGCGCGCTTGCGCATACCACCGGAGATCTCGCCCGGAAGCTTCTTCTCCGCGCCCGACAGACCCGTGAGCTCGAGCTTCTCCAAGACGATCCGCTTGATCTCGGCCTCGGACTTCTTCGTGTGCTCACGCAGGGGGAACGCCACGTTGTCGTAGAGGTTCATCGAGCCGAACAGCGCGCCGTCCTGGAACAGGACACCGAACAGCTTTCGCGTCTCGTAGAGCTTGGCCTCGCTGCAGGTGACGATGTCGACACCGTTGATCACACACTTGCCACGGTCGGGCTTGAGCAGCCCGATCATGGACTTGAGGAAGACGGACTTGCCGGTGCCCGAGGGCCCGAGCATGACCGACACTTCACCCGGCGGCAGGGTCAACGTGACATCCCGCCAGATGGCCTGCTTACCGAAGGACTTCGTCAGACCCTCGATGACCACCTCGGCGCCCATCGAACCTCCCGACCTGTGGTTCTACCTGCCGCTTCGAGTGCGGACGGTGTCTTCCATGCAACGACAGCGGGGCCTTCGGGTTACTGCCGAAGTTACCGCTGAGTTGGGAACGTACCTGGATGGCCCTTGTCACAGGAAATCGGGTATGAGCTAGAACACAAAAGAGGCCCGGTACCAGCAGGTACCGGGCCTCTTTGGAGTGAAGTGAGAACTACTTCACGGAGATCTTGGCGCCAGCGGCTTCCAGCTTCTCCTTGGCGGCCTCGGCGGCCTCCTTGTTGACCTTCTCCAGGATCGCCTTCGGAGCGGCCTCGACCAGCTCCTTGGCCTCCTTCAGGCCCAGGCCCGAGACGACCTCACGGACGACCTTGATGACCTGGATCTTCTTGTCACCGGCCGACTCGAGGACGACGTCGAACTCGTCCTGCTCCTCAGCGGCCTCGGCCGGAGCAGCGGCGCCACCGACGGCGGCGACGGCGACGGGGGCAGCGGCGGTGACCTCGAAGGTCTCCTCGAACTGCTTCACGAACGCGGAGAGCTCCAGCAGCGTCATTTCCTTGAACGCGTCGAGCAGCTCGTCAGTGCTGAGCTTCGCCATGTTGGCGGTTCCTTTCACTTGCACACCCGGTAGAACGGGCGCGGTGTATTTCCGGGTGGTTGTGTTCAGCTCTCGGCTGCGACAGCGTCCTCGGCGGGAGCCTCGGCGGCGGGGGCGGACTCGCCCTCGGCGGCCTTCTTCTCCTGCAGAGCAGCGGCCAGGCGGGCGACCTGCGACGCCGGGGCGTTGAACAGGCCAGCGGCCTTCGCCAGGTTGCCCTTCATCGCGCCCGCCAGCTTGGCGAGCAGCACCTCACGGGAGTCGAGGTCCGCGATCTTCGCGACCTCTTCCACCGTGAGCGGGCGGCCATCCATGTAGCCGCCCTTGATGACCAGACCCTTGTTTTCCTTCGCGAAATCGCGCAGGGCCTTCGCCGCGTCAACCGGTTCGCCCTCGACGAAGGCGATGCCGGTCGGACCGATGAAGAGGTTTTCAAGCCCCTCCACACCGGCGTCGTCGGCTGCCCGCTTGACGAGGGTGTTCTTCGCGACGCGGTAGGTCGTGCCAGTGCCGAGAGCGCGACGCAGCTTCGTCAGCTGCGACACGGTGAGGCCCGTGTACTCGGTGACGACGGCAGCCGAGCTGTTGCGGAACTTGTCCGCGATCTCGGCGACTGCATTCACCTTGTCAGGCTTCGCCATGGTCGCCTCCTCTCGATGTGCATTGGGTATTCGCCGGCATCGAGGGCCCCGGAAACGCAGAACGCCCCGGCGCAGTGGCACGGGGCGTAAAAAGCGCGCGAGCGCTTGACACTTCCTCGTCCTCCTGCGCGGGCCGCCCGCCTGTCGCGGGACCTTCGCCCTCCTCGGCTTGCGCCTCGGGGGAACCAGCGGTCTTCGGTAGAACCACCGATGAGAGTACGTGGTGCTCTATGCGGTCTCCAAATCGGGTCCACGGCATGATGGTCAGGTGGCCGACGACGAAGAGCCCAAGGGACTGACCCCCGCGTCCGGTGACCGGGGCAAGCAGCCCGACCTGCCCCCTCCGCCGTTCGTCCCGCCGGGGGTGCCGCCGGGGCCGGTGCCGGACCAGCAGTGGCGCGAGTTCCAGGAGTTCCAGCGCTTCCAGGAATTCCAGCGGAACTCGCCGCCCCCTCGGAAGAAGCCGAAGTGGCTGGGCATCCTGCTCGGCAAGTGGGCCCGGCGGCTCATCTTCCTGCTGGTGCTGGCGTTGGCGGCGATGTGGGCCTACCAGCACTACCTGGGCGGACCGGACGAGGCGCTGCCCGCTTCGGAGACCGGCGGGGGGAAGACCGAGCGGACCGTGCTGTTCGCGTCCTCACCCAAGGAGGCGGTGCGGGCGCTGTACGACAACATCGCCCAAGACGTCCTGCCCGACGCCTGTACCCGTTTCGAGACCGAGGCGGTGGCGCTGAAGTTCGCGGACGCCTTCGGGGCCGCGAACTGCGACGCGGCCGTGCACATGCTGAACGAACAGGTCGGCACGGCCAATGAGTACGCGGAACCTTCGTTCCCGTCTCCCGCGAAGATGCTCCCGAACGCGGACGGGACAGTCGTGATCAGCTCGTGCGACATGGTGGTTCGCGATGGCCCGCGGCTGGGACGGTTCACCCTGCGCAAGATCCCGAACGCCCGGGGCGAACAGTGGACGATCTCGGGGTTCGCTTCCGAACCCGCATGTCCTACCCCTTGATCCGACTTGAGGTGGACGCGCGCTGAGACAGGCGCCTCATAGCTTGCTCGTCATGAGTGCGTATGACGGTGCTTCTTCGGCGGTGTTTCTGGTGGGGATCTACGAAGGCGTCGTGCCGTTCGTCTCCAAGGTGTTCGGGTGGCAACCGTTCTTGGCGTTTCCGCTGCGGCTGCCTTCGCCTTGGTGGTGGATCGTGTCGGCCGCGGTGATCGTTGTGGCGGTCGTGGTGCTGGATGTGTTGGACAAAGCCAAGAAGCGCGCTGCTTGAGCGGGGGCTGGGCCGCTCGGGTGGCGCGAGCAGGTTTCGCACTGGGCGCCCGGGCGCGGGGGTGCCTGTTTGGGTGGTTCGCCTTGATTCGGGGACCCCGCCAAATGGGCCTGGCGCGGGCTCAAAAGGTGGGCGAAGTACAGCCCACCCGCGCCGAAAGTTTAGGCCCATTTGCCCCGAATCAAGGCGAACCACCCAAACAGGCCGTTCTGTTCTGCCCCTTGCGTTCATGCTGGTGGCTGCGCTGCCATCTCCTCACCACAACCTCTTCACAAACAAGAAAGGCCCCGCCGAGGCGGGGCCTTTCTTCATGTCGCTGTCGATCAGGCGTTCGCGTCGTCCTCGAGGAGGTTGCGGGTGCGCGCCGGGTCGACGGGGATGCCGGGGCCCATGGTGGTGCTGAAGGTGACCTTCTTCAGGAACCGACCCTTGGCCGAAGACGGCTTGGCCCGCAGGACCTCGTCCAGGGCGGCGGCGTAGTTCTCGACCAGCTTCGCGTGGTCGAAGGACGCCTTGCCGATGACGAAGTGCAGGTTGGCCTGCTTGTCGACGCGGAAGTTGATCTTTCCGCCCTTGATCTCGTTGACCGCCTTGGTGACGTCGGGCGTCACGGTGCCGGTCTTCGGGTTCGGCATCAGACCACGCGGGCCCAGGACGCGGGCGATGCGGCCGACCTTGGCCATCTGGTCGGGGGTCGCGATCGCGGCGTCGAAGTCGAGCCAGCCGCCCTGGATGCGCTCGATCAGGTCTTCCGAGCCCACGGCGTCGGCGCCCGCGGCCTCGGCCTCGGCGGCCTTGTCGCCGGTCGCGAAGACGATGACGCGGGCGGTCTTGCCGGTGCCGTGCGGCAGGTTGACGGTGCCGCGGACCATCTGGTCGGCCTTACGCGGGTCGACGCCGAGTCGCATGGCGACCTCGACGGTCGCGTCGAGCTTGACCTTGGAGGTCTCCTTGGCCAGCTGGGCGGCCTCGAGCGGGCTGTAGAGCCGCTCGCGGTCGACCAGCTCGGCCGCCTGACGGTAAGCCTTGCTGCGCTTTGCCATTGCTGTTCCTTCACATTCATTGCACACCTGGGGCAGGAAACCGTCCCCGGCGTTACGGATCAGTCGTGGTGCGGACCAGCGCCTGGCCCTCCCACACTTGCTTGGTCTAGCGGGTGGTGCTTATTCGACCGTGATGCCCATCGAGCGAGCGGTGCCCGCGATGATCTTCGCGGCCTGCTCGACGTCGTTGGCGTTGAGGTCGGACTTCTTGGTCTCGGCGATCTCGCGGACCTGGTCCCAGGTCACCTTGGCGACCTTGACCTTGTGCGGCTCGGCCGAGCCCTTGTCCACACCGGCGGCCTTGAGCAGCAGCTTCGCGGCGGGCGGGGTCTTCAGCTTGAAGTCGAACGTGCGGTCCTCATACACGGAGATCTCGACCGGCACCACGGTGCCACGCTGCGACTCGGTCGCGGCGTTGTAGGCCTTGCAGAACTCCATGATGTTGACGCCGTGCTGACCAAGCGCGGGGCCGACCGGCGGCGCCGGGTTGGCCTGACCCGCCGTGATCTGCAGCTTGATGATCGCTGCAAGCTTCTTCTTCTTGGGTGGCATTTCCGTGCTTCCTGTTATCGCGTTGTCCACCGCGGGCGAATGGCTGCGCCCGGGTGGCCGGCCGGTCCGGTGCTCGGACCGGTCAGATCTTGGAGACCTGGGTGAACGACAGCTCGACCGGGGTCTCCCGGCCGAAGATCGACACCAGGACCTTCAGCTTCTGCCCGTCGGCGTTGACCTCGCTGATCGTGGCGGGCAACGTGGCGAACGGGCCGTCCATGACGGTGACCGACTCGCCGATCTCGAAGTCCACCTCGACCTGCGGGCCGCGCGACTGCGCCGCCGCCGAGCCCTTCGCGGGCTTGGCTTCCTCGACCTGCGGGAGGAGGAACTTCAGCACCTCGTCGATGGTCAACGGGGACGGCTTGGAGGTGGCGCCCACGAAACCCGTCACGCCCGGGGTGTTGCGCACCGCGGACCAGGACGGGTCGTTGAGCTCCATGCGGACCAGGATGTAGCCGGGCAGCACCTTGCGCTGCACCAGCTTGCGCTGGCCGTTCTTGATCTCGGTGACCTCTTCGGTCGGCACCTCGACCTGGAAGATGAAGTCCTCCATGTCGAGGGTCTGGATGCGGGTCTCGAGGTTGGTCTTGACCTTGTTCTCGTAGCCCGCGTAGGAGTGCACGACGTACCAGTCGCCCGGAGCGCGGCGCAGGGCGTCGCGCATCTCGGTGGCCGGGTCGGCCGGGGCCTCGTCGATCGGGGCGGCGTCGGCCTGAGCGCTCGCGGTGTCCTCGGACTCCACAGCGGTCTCGGCTTCGGCGGTCTCCACGGCGTCCGACTCGGTGGCTTCGGTGGGCTCGACATCGCCTTCCGGCGACGGGGTGACAACCTCGTCGTCGGTGAGGCTGGTCAGCTCACTGCCGCCCGCGGCGCCGTTCTCGGAGGTCACAGTTGGTCTCGCTTCCTTTCATACAACACGTATTCCGCTTATTCGACCGGCGCGCCCCGCTGGGCGCAAGCTCAGCCGAACAGCCAGAACACGCCCTTGCCGAGACCCAGGTCGAGGCCCGAGATGAGGGCGACCATGAAGGCCACGAACACCAGCACCACGGTGGTGTAGGTGATCATCTGCTTGCGCGTCGGCCAGATGACCTTGCGCAGCTCGGCCACGACCTCGCGGAGGAACCGGGAGATGCGGGCGAAGATCGAGCCCTTCGACTCCTTGCGGTCCCTGGCGGGGGTGGGCCGACCCTTGCGGTCGGCCGCGTCGGAGTCGGCCTTGGCGCCGGACTTCGCGGCCCGGGCCTTCGCCCGGTCCGACTTGCTGTCCGCGTCCTTACGGGCGGCCGGGCGAGCCGTGCCACGGCGTTCCCGCCGCGCAGCGGCGGTGACCGGACGAGAAGGGCGCTCCTGCTGCCCCTCTTCCCGTTCCTTGTCCTCGGCCACGCCAGTTCCTCCAACTCGGTGTGTATTCACCGCCCAGCCGGAGGTTCACCCGGGCTGGACGTCAAACGCAGGGGCGACAGGACTTGAACCTGCAACCTGCGGTTTTGGAGACCGCTGCTCTACCAATTGAGCTACACCCCTTCGCTGCCCACCAGCGAGCCGCTGGACCGCGTTCGGACGCCTTTGACTATCCCCACTCTAACCAAGCGGGGAGCGTCAGGGCGTTCAAGCACGGAAGCATACGGCACCGGGCCCGAGGTACCGCAACCGAGTACCTCGAGCCCGGCCGTGGGCTCAGCCCGCGGCGACCTGAAGCGACTTCAGGGCGTCGGCGAGCCGGGTGATGCCGTCTTCGATCTGGTCGACGCGAACGCCGGAGTACGCCATGCGCAGGGTCGACTGACCACCCTCGATGAGGAAGTCGGTGCCCTTGACGAACGTCACACCGCGCTCCTCGGCGGCGGGCAGCAGCTTCGCCACGTCCACGCCCTCGGGCAGCTCCACCCACATGAAGTAGCCGCCCTCGGGGGCGGTGAACTTCGCCTCCGGGATGTGCTTCTCCAGCGCCGCGCACAGCACGCCCACGCGCTCGGCCAGCGCCGCGTTGACGGTGGCGATGGAGCGCTCCATGCCGCCGCTGACGCAGAACTGGTGCACGATCGCCTGCGCGAGCATGTTCGGCGAGATGTAGGTGTTGGTCGCGCGCACGCGGATCTTGTCGATCAGCGCGGCCGACCCGACCAGGTAGCCGACGCGGGTGCCCGGTGCCACGGTCTTGGAGAACGAGCTGGCGAACACGACGCGGCCGCGGCCCTCGTCGAGCTCCAGCATCGAGGGCAGCGCCTCGCCCGCGAACCGGATCAGCCGGTACGGGTCGTCTTCGAAGATCGTGAAGTCGTACTGCTCGGCCAGCTCCAGCAGGCGCTTGCGCTTGGCCAGGCTCAGCGTGTAGCCGGCCGGGTTCTGGAAGTTGGGGATGATGTGCGCGAACGTCGGGCGCAGGCCGCCTTCGAGCAGGGCGGCCAGCTCGTCGGTGTCGATGCCGTCGACGTCGAGCGACACCGGGCGCACGTCGGCGTCGCGGCCGCGCAGGCCCAGCAGCGTGCGGTCGTAGGTCGGGCGCTCCACGATGACCGGCTGACCGGGCTTGGCCAGCTCGTCGAAGAGGAACGCGTCGGCCTGCATCGAGCCGTTGGTGACCAGCACCTGCTCGACTGGCACGCCGTGGAGGTCGGCGAGGTACTTGCGGAGCGGGACGTAGCCCACTGCCGTGCCGTAGCCCAGCGCGCCGCCGGGGTCGGTGGTGAGTGCGGCGTCCGCGGCGGCTTTGAGGCCGTCGACGTCGATGATGTCGAGGGACGGGGCACCGCGGGCGAAGGAGATCATTTCTGAGGCCGTCACCCTGTGAAATCTAGATGAGCCGCGCCTGGGGAGCCCGGTCGGGGCTCCCCAGCGCGGTGACGCTCAGGCCTGGAACGGCGCCAGGGCGGCGATGGCGGACGCGCGCTCGGCGTACTTCCACTTCGCCAGGTCGGCGACGGACTTGATGCCCAGCTCGGCGAGCAGCTCGTCGTGCTTGGGGGTCAGACCCTCCAGCGCCGAGGGCGGAGCGTCGAGCAGCTCGCTCAGGCTCTTGTCCTCATACGCCTTGTCGACCAGCTTGTTCAGGTTCACGGCCACGAACATCCTCCTGGAGCGTGTCACGACAGTCACGAAGCGTGCCCAGCCTGCACCCGTCGAGGTGTCACCGCAATGGCTGGCGATGACCTTCCCTGAAACAGCTCATGAACGCGGTCGGATAACCGCCACCGGCTTGCCGAGCACGGTCTTCCCGTCGAACTTCGCGGTGAGGTCGATCCGCACGGTGCCGTCGTCGTTGACCGCGCCGACCTTGCCGGACACCTCGACCAGCGCTCCCTTGTCGTCATCGGGCACGACGACGGGCCGGGTGAAGCGCGCGGAGTAGTCGACCAGTTCGCCGCCCCAGTCGCTCACCACGCGGCCCGCGATGGCCATGGTCAGCATCCCGTGCGCGATCACGTCGGGTAGTCCGACCTCGCGGGCGAAGCGCTCGTTCCAGTGAATGGGGTTGAAGTCGAGCGAGGCACCGGCGTAGCGCACCAGGTCGGCGCGGGTGAGGGTGACCTCGATCGTCGGCAGCGGGTCGCCGACCTGCGGGGTGCTCATTCGCCTGCCTCCTCGGCGTCGCGCACGACGAGCTGGGCCTTGGCGGTGACGACCGGGTCGCCGTTCGCGTCGGCGATCTCGGCCCGCAGGGTGATGAAGTCGTTGCCCGCGCGGCTCATGATGTTGTCCACGTAGCCCGTCACGAGGAGCTGGTCACCGGCGACGAGCGGGCGGTGGTAGGTGAACCGCTGGTCCCCGTGCACCATCCGGCTGTAGTCCAGGCCGAGTTCGGGGTCGCTGACGATCCTGTTGATCGCGGCGAGGTTCACGATGGTGGTGAAGGTGGGCGGCGCGATCACGTCCGGATACCCGGCGGCCCGCGCGGCCTCGACATCGACGAAGAGCGGGTTGGAGTCCCCGATCGCCTGGGCGAACTCGCGGATCTTCTCCCGACTTACCTCGTACACCGACGACGGCGGATACGACCGCCCGACAAATGATTGATCCAAGGCCACCGGCGAAGGCTACCCAAAGGGTTGTCCGCAAATGCCGAAGACCGCCCTACCAGCGGGTAGGGCGGTCTTCGGTGATCAGTCCTGGACCCGCGTCAGCGAGTTTCCTTGTGGAGCTGGTGAGTCTTGCAGTTGGGGCAGAACTTCTTCATCTCCAGGCGATCCGGGTCGTTACGCCGGTTCTTCTTGGTGATGTAGTTCCGGTGCTTGCAGCTCTCACACGCCAACGTGATCTTGGGCCGCACGTCCGTCGAAGCCACAGCAGTACCTTTCTCACATCACAACCAGGCGGGCCATTTCCCAGCCCAGGTTCCCACCCAAATCGGGTGGGGGTTCAGACCCATCGCGTAGCGGTGGCCGGACTTGAACCGGCGACACAGCGATTATGAGCCGCTTGCTCTACCAGCTGAGCTACACCGCTTTGACATGGATCAAGCCGCGACACACCGCAAGGATATCTCGGTGCAACGCGGCCGATCTGTCGAGCCCCTTTACGGAATCGAACCGTAGACCTTCTCCTTACCATGGAGACGCTCTGCCGACTGAGCTAAAGGGGCTTGTCCCTGGGGACGGGCGTAACTTTACACAGCCTCCCGGAAAGCTCCAAAACCGGGGGTGGCATCACGAGAGCAAGGTCAACACGGTCTCGTCGCGCAAGCCCTTGGCCTGCATGGTTCTGGCCTGTAGCCACGCTTCCAGCCGACTTTCCGACAGCGGGCGGGAGATCAAGTAGCCCTGCGCGACGTCGCAGCCCATGGCCGCGAGCTGATCACGCGCGACATCTTCCTCGACGCCCTCGGCGACCACGGTGAGGCCGAGCGAGTGGCCGAGTTCGACGATCGAGCGGACCACCGCGTGGTCGCCGAGGTCGGTGCCCATGCCGAGCACGAAACTCTTGTCGATCTTCACCTCGTCGACCGGCAGCTGGCGCAGGTAGGCCAGCGACGAGTAGCCGGTGCCGAAGTCGTCCACGGCGAGCACGACGCCGAGCGCGTGCAGCCTGCGCAGCACCGGGAGGGCCCGCTGCGGGTCGGCCATGACGCCGGACTCGGTCAGCTCCAGGGTGAGCAGCTCCGGCGGCACGCCGTGCCGGTCGAGCGCCTCGGCGACCCGGTCGGGGAACGCGGCGTCGTCGAGGCTGCGCACCGACAGGTTGACCGCGGCGGAGATCCGCAGGCCCCGGTCGAGCCACTTGCGGACCCGGATGAGGGACTGGTCCATCACGAACCCGGTCAGCGCGTCGATCAGCCCGGCCGCCTCGACGGCGGGGACGAACTCGTCGGGGTCGAGCTTGCCGAACTCGGGGTGGCGCCAGCGGACCAGCGCCTCGACGCCGAGGACCTGGCGGCTGGGCAGCGCGACCTTCGGCTGGTAGTGGACCTTGACCTGGCCGGTCTCCAGCGCCTGGCGGAACTGGGTGACGAGCTGGAAGCGGCGCAGGAAGATCTGGCCCATCGTGGGCAGGTACACGCGGACGTTGTCGCCGCTGGACCGCGCGGCCCGCAGTGCGACGTCGGCCCGCTGCAGCAGCGCGTCGACGTCGACGTCGGCGGCGAGGCTCTCGCCTTCCAGCGACTTCGGCGTGGAGTAGCCGACGACCGAGCCCGCCTCGACGGTGAGCCGGTCGACCGGGTACGGCGCGGCGACGGACGCGCGCAGGCGTTCGGCGATGGCGTGGGCGCGGTCGTCGTCGGTGTCGACGAGGAGCGCGGCGAAGGCGCCGCCCTCGAGCCGGGCCAGGGCCACGGCGGAGCCGAGTTCGTCGCGCAGCCTGCGGCCCGCGGCGACGACCATCCGGTCGCTCCACGCGTAGCCGAGGGCGTCGCTGACGGTGGCGAGCACGTCGAGGTCGATGCGCAGGACTACGGAGTCGGGGTGGCGGCGCAGCTGGTCGCCCGCGGCCCGGCGGAAGCCGAGGCGGTTGAGCAGGCCGGTCAGCGGGTCGTGGTAGGCGTCGTGGCGCAGGGTCGCGAGCAGCCTGCGGTTGTCCATGGCGGTGGCGAGGTGGCTGGCCATGGTGCCGATGAGCCGCACGTCGGGCCTGCCGAAGCCGCGCCAGCGCGACAGCTTGTCGTGCGCCTCGACGATGCCGAGCAGGTGGCTGCCGCTGCGCAGCGGGACCACGAGGGCCTCGTCGGCGCCGCGGCGCATCAGCGCGTGGCGGATCTCGGGCGCCGCGTCGCCGCGGCGGAAGTGGCGGACCTGTGAGCCGGGCAGGCGCAGCAGCGCGTCGGCGCGGGAGCCGGTGGCGTCGACGCCGTACATCTCGGCCGGGAGGTCCTCGCCGGAGACGACGGTGTGCAGCGGCTGCTGGGCGTCGAACCGCAGGCGCAGCACGACGCGGGCGGCGCCGAGCTGGTCTTTGATCCGGTCGGCGATGACCTGCCACTCGTCGTCGGTGCTCTGTTCGACGCGCGCGGACTCGCTGACCCCGAGCGACGGTTTCGCCGCGGCCTGGTGCCCGGCGCGGGCGACGATGAGGCTGACCTCGGAGAGCGCTTCGAGGTCGCGCTGTTCGCGCAGCATGCCGGAGTAGGCGAGGTAGAGGGCGGACAGGCCGCTGAGCGCGAGGACCAGCAGCGGCGCGCCGGACTCGGCGTGCACCGCGACCTGGTAGCCGATCACGCCCGCAGAGGCGTTGACCATGCCGAGGACCAGGGTGCGCAGGACCAGGCGGACAGCCGCGCCGACGCGCATCCGGCGGCCGAGGATGCGCACGCACACCAGGGCGAGCAGGGTGCTCGACAGCGGTGCGACGAGCGCGCCCGCGATCACTCCGGCCCAGGAGGGGCCGAAGCCGCCGAGCAGCTGGTTGACCAGGGTGAGCGTGGCGAACGCGGAGCAGATCTCGAAGATCATCGCGCCCGCGTTGTAGAGGATGCGGTCGTGGACCCGGCGCACGAGCAGCGTGCCGACGCCCGCGGCCAGGTGCGCGGCGAGGACGACTTCGAACGGCGCCACGAACAGGCCGATGACCAACGGGATCTCACAAAAGGAGATCGACCACGACACCCCGCTGCGGACGTCGATGTTGATCGCGAGCTGTTCGGCGATCAGGAACCCGAGGGCGAGCAGCAGGCCGATCCAGATCAGCTGCGGGCGCGGGTACGAGGGAAGCCACCACGACACCAGGCAGGCGGCGGTGACGGCGGAGACAAGAACGAGGAGGGAGAAGACCAGGAAGCGCCGGTTTGGAGCCGGATCCTCGGCAGGCCACTGCGGGACTTCAGACTGCGGGCTTTCAGCAGCGGGCGGCGGCGGTGTCGCCACCGGTTCGGCCGCGCCTGAGTGGTCCGGCATGCAACCTCCTCGGACGGCCGATGGTGGGCCCGGTTGGTGTACCCCGCACATGGCGGGTCCCCCGACGGCTCGCTGACTGTACCCCGATCAGGCGAAAGAGGCACGTGTGCTAGTTACCCGCCGACACCATGATCCGGCCACATTCCCCGCAGGTTGATGACACTGCGCCGACCGTGACGTGCGCGTGGACACTGTCCGACGCGATCGGCGGATTGTCATCGAATGACTACGGTCACCCCGTGCGGGTGATCTTTTCCCCTGCGCTTTGATGAGCGGCGTGGACCCTGCCGCGACCATCGCCGAGCACGCAGCCCGCGTCGGCGCGTCCGATCCCCTGCTTCCCGTCCCCGCGGAGTTCCGGGCGGGGACGCGGTTGTCGGTCGACGGTGGGGAGGCGGTGACCTGGTTCCAGCACCTGCCGGAGGGGCTCGCGGCCCGCAGTTGGGAGCCCGCGCGCTCGCACCACCTGGACGTCCGGCTGGCGGGCGCCGACCGGGCAGCGACCCTCGGCGTGCTTCTGGACCGGTGGCTGGACCTGATCAGGGACACGGTCACGCCCGGCGACAGCGACTCCGCGGCCGTGGTCGAAATGCCGAGTCGCGATACCGAGGCGGTGTCGGCGCTGGTGCACCGCGGGTTCGTGCCGTGCAGCGTGGTCGCGGTGCGCAAGGCGGGCCGCGGCGGTCAGGCGGGCGACCCGGGGGTGCGCATCCGGGCGGCGACCGCCGATGACCTGGCGGTGGCGACCGAGCTGAACCTGACGGTCGTGCGCTTCGACGCCGCCTTCGGCAAGATCACGCCGCGCGACAGCACCGAGGAGGTGCTGCGCAACCAGCTGGTGTTCCTGCTGTCCCAGCCGGAGCCCCTGGTGTGGCTGGCCGAGCGCGCGGGCCGGGTGGTGGGCCTCGTCCACATCCAGCTGCCGCCGGTGTCGAACTGGGCGGGCCGCTATGTCGCCGCGCCCGCCGTGGGTTACCTCGGGTGTCTCGGCGTGGTCGAGTCCGAGCGCGGGGGCGGGATCGGCGCCGCGCTCACCGCCCACGCGCACGCCGTCATCGACGCCGCGGGCGTCCCCGTGACGCTCCTGCACCACGCGTTGGCCAACCCGTACTCGACCCCGTTCTGGTACTCGGCCGGCTACCGCCCCCTGTGGACCACCTGGCTCCGCCGCCCCACCCTCCCCACCCCGCGAGTCGCCCCGCCAGGCAAACGAGTCGCCCCCTCAGGCAACTGAGTTCGACGTTCAGGACAACGAGTTCGCAATCCAGGACACCGAGTTCGCAGTTCAGCCCTCGAGGAACCGCGCGATGTCGACGATCTCGGCTTCGACGGCGTCGCCGATGCCTTTCGGCAGCTTCCCGAACGGTTCGACGTCGATCTCGCCGCGGGTCCGGCGCCAGGTCGCGACCGCGCGGCCGTCGACCAGCACCGCGGGCATGATGAACCCGCCACCCGCCTGGAGCTTGCGCGTGTGCTCGGCGGGCACCGGCCGCTCGCGGTAACCCAGCAGGTAGGCGTCGAAGTGGCCGACCAGCCGGACCGTCCGGCCGGGATCGGCGGGCTCGGGCGGCTCCTCGGCGTCCTTGAACGCGGCCCGGGCCTTCCCCAGCGGCAGTCCCGACCAGGTGGCGAAGTCCTCGGCGGTGGCGGGCGCGTGGCCTGCTAGGTACCGCTCCGCGAGCCGGGTCAGCGCGCGCTGCTCGTCCACCGCGGGGAGACCGCCGAACCGCACGTAGGTCGGCTCGTCGTCACTGCGGTCGGGACCTCGGCGGATCAGGCCGGTCATCGCGGCGTAGGCGATCAGGTGGGCGGGTGCCTGGGTGCGGGGGTCCAGGTCGATGCCCTCAGCGCGCAGGGTCTCGACCAGCTCGGCCCGGGTCCGAGGCGTGGCCGCGGCGTCGGCGATCAGCTCGGCGCCGCGGGTGGAGAGGTCGTCGTCCAGGCCGAGCCGGGACCGCCTACCGCGCAGGCCGTGGGCGAACCGCGGGCCGAGGAGCGCGACGATCCAGCCGACGTCCTCGGCGGCGAGCAGGTGCAGGGTTCCGCGCATCGCCCACGTGCGGACCACCTCCCCGGAGGTGACCGCCGAGTCGACGTCTGCGCGGGTGAGACCGTCGGTCCGGGCGCGGACGGCGAGGCGGTTGGCCCGGACATCCTGTGCCTGCAAGGCCACGACCCGGCGGACCGCGTCGGCCGTCGACGCCGGTCGACGGCCCGCGAGCCCTTGGGCGACAGTGCGGGCGACCAGCGGATTCACCGTCGTCATGGGCCAGAAGGTAGCGGTCATGGGTCCGATCGGGGAAAGTTCGACGATCGCGGCAACCTTTCGGCGCTCCCCACGGTCTAGGGGGTGGATCGGGACGGAAATCGGCGGCGGATGGGGGGTGGCGGTGTGCGGGAGGACCTGGATTTCGACGGGTTCGTCCGGGAGCGGTACGACCAGCTCCTGCGGTACGCCGTGATGCTCACCGGCCGCCGCTGGGACGCCGAAGAGGTCCTGCAGGAAGCGCTGGTGCGCTGCCTTAAGAGATGGCGCAAGGTGCCCGCGGACAACGCGGTGGCCTACGCCCGCAAGGCGATCTACCACGAGTTTCTGCGCTCAGCCAAGCGCAAACCGCTGGTGACGCTCGACGAGATCGCCGGACAGCTGGACCTCGAGGACTTCGCCGGTGCCGTGGTGGCGCGCGAACACGTCCTCGCGGTCCTGCAGATCCTGCCGCCGCGGCAGCGGGCCGCCGTGGTCGCGCGGTTCTGGCTGGATCTGACCGAGGCGCAGACCGCGATCGAGTTGGGGTGTTCGGTCGGCACCGTCAAATCACTGACAAGCCGGGGGCTGGCGAAGGTCAGGGAAACGTGGAAGGCGGGGGCCGTGCAACACGCGCAGGCAGTCACCTCGCTGGAGAGGAGGTGGGCATGATCGCGGACGAGCAGGACCGGACCGTGGCCCGGCTCCGCCACGAACTGGGGGCCATGGACGTGCACGCGCACGTCGATCAGGTCGACCGGATGCTGCGCAGGGTGCACACCCGCAGGCGGGAACAGCGGCAGCACACGGTGCAGATAGTGGCGGCGTTGGCCGTGGTGCTGATCGCGGTGGCGGGCGCGTTCGTCGTGAGCTGGCGGCCGACCGAGCCGGATCTGGCGACACCGGCGGCGCCGGTCGTCGAGTGGCCGATGCGCGGCAACCTGGTGGGCGACTTCGCGCTGCACGAGCGGGCCGAGGCGCTCTGGCGTGGCGCCGGGGAGAACGGGCCGACCGGGCCCGTGCGGACGATCTACGCGGGCAACCGGGTCGACCGGACGGCGAGCATGGTGGTCATCGCCATGGTGGCGCCGATGGACGCCGGGCGCAGCCGGGTGGCGTTCGTCACCAGCGCGGTCAGCATCCAGGGCATCGCCGACGAGACGAAGCTGTTCCTGCGGTCGGTGACGACGGTGGAGCCGGGGCAGCGGGCCGTGGGCTTCATCGTGGCCAAGCCCGCGTCGGGCGACGAGGAGCTGCGCGGCGGCGGCGCGGTCGGCTTCGCGCTGGCCACGCCGGGGGCGACGGCGGTCAAGTTCCGGTCGTCGATATACGACATGCACCTTGAGGAAAATCAGCCGATCACGTCGGACGGCGCCGTGTGGATCATCAGCCAGTCCGGGGTCGCGGCGTGGAACTCGACCATCGAGGTGGCCGCGCTGGCGTCGATCTCGGTGCGGCTGGCTCCGGCCCTGACCGACGCGAGTGTCGAAGCGGTGACGCTGACGACGTCGGGGCAGACGACCAAGGCGCTCGGCGACGTGCGCGAGGGTGACTTGATCGTCACCCCGCAGGGGCTGGTCGGCGTGGTCGGCTCGGACGGGACGGTGGACACCAGGCTCACCGGGCTGGGCTCCATCGGCACGGTCCAGATCGCCCGGTCGGTCATTCCCGGCGACCTGGTCGAGCGGGCAGGCGTGCTGACCTTCGCGGCGACCGGGCCGGGAGACGTGCTGCCCGGCAACCGGGTGGTGCTGGCCAACGGGGACCTGGTGGTCAACCTCGGCAAGATCGCCGCGGACCGCCTGGCCGTCGAGCGGATGGTCGACCCGAACACGGTCACGACCGCGATGCGGGTCAGGCAGCGATGAACAGGCTTACAACCGCGACGGAGGTGGGGCGCCAGCCCCACCCCCGCCATACCGCGTCAGTTCGGCGACGCCCAGCCGTCGCCCCAGACTCTGGAGGGGCCCCAGTCCTTGGTCAGGCGGAAGTAGTGCTCGTTGTACGGGTTGAGGCCGTACCAGCAGTACCCGTAGTAGTACCCGTCGAGCTTGTACCGGACGGGCAGGCCGATGCGGGTGTCGACGCCGTAGGCGTTCCACATCTCGACCTTGATTTCGCGCGACCAGTAGCTGGGGTCGGTGCTGCCGGTCGCGCGGAGGTTCACGCAGGCGGTGCCGTTGTACGACGGCCAGAACGAGCGGGAAGCCAGGCTCGTGGAGAAGTCGTACGAGAAGTTGAACGGCAGGTAGTAGGCCGCGACCGTGTACTGGGTCGTGGCCCCCGGACGATCCTTCCCATCGTCCGGGACCATTTCCAGCCAGGGCGCGTTCGGATCGGGGCGGCCGGGTACCGGTTTCGCCGCATCCGGCCGGTCACGGCGATTTCCACCATCATCGGCGACCGCGCTGGGCGCCGACACCGTAATAGACAGTATTGACAGCCCAACCAGCAAAAGACGCTTCATTTTCGAAGACAACACCATTACTCCCTCCCGGAGTCAGGAATGGAAAGTTAGTCACAGAGCATGGTGGTACACGTCCATCTTTCGGGTGACACCAGGTCGGCGCGGAGTGCGTCGGCCGGAAAGTGCGACAAATGGCCGCAGGCATCCAGTCCAAAGGGAGCAACGGGTGGACGCATCCGGCATACCCGGGGGACGCCGAAGTCACGGTCCCGCCACTGGCCGGCAGGGGCGCCCCGTGGCGGGACCGCGGGCGAACGCGTCCTCGACGGGGGACTCCCGACCCCGCATTCGCCGGGCGACATCCTGCCCGACGCTTCGCGGACACCTGTCATTCATAGAATTTCAGCGACGAACCATGGGGGCTGAAATTCAAGAGACGTCCGCCGGGAAGTGAAAAACCCGGCGGCACCTCCCGATCGCGCTGCCCTCGCGCGCGATGGGGACCGGGTCCGGCCGCATTTGCAGGGATGCGGCCGGGCCCGCCTTAATTCAGCGGGTCAGGTGCCGACATAAGTGGCAATTGGCATGCGGCACCCAACGGGCCCACCGGGCCGGAACACAACGAAACAAGCCTATGACCGTTCGGACAGGTCATAGGCTTGTTTCGTTGGTGTGGCGGGTGAAGGATTCGAACCTTCGAAGCTTTCGCGACGGATTTACAGGCCATTCCACGCACCCGCTCTGACCTGCGTGTTTAGGTCTCACGCCCGCCATTTCGGCACACATTCGGCACAGGAGCACCGCCTCAGGCCCCCACGAGCAGCCCGACTACGCCCCGATCGGGGCAACTTCCGCGCCTTGAGCAGCCAGTCCTAGCGCGCCTCTCATGGCTGCCCTCTCCCCCGGTTCCAGTGTCAGCGTCGTTCAGCCCCCTGGGCTGGACGCAACGGCACCGTCGTGCAGCAGCTCGACATGCTCCCCGAGTTCGACCACCTTGACCCCGGTGGCGCGTACGACGTCGCGCTGGACGGCGAAGGCGGCGAGATCCCATCCGATCCAGCGTTCCCGGCGCAGGCCCATCAGTGACGGCCGGTAGACCAATCGCGATCTCACCCGGACCGGGTTCACGGACCCTGATTTTGCGGTAACTGCGGTAACTGCGGTAACCATGCAGGTCAGATGGTTACCGCAAGAACTGTGGTTACCGATGTTGCGGTAACCAGCGGAGCGAACCCACGACCTGGTTACCGATGTTGCGGTAACCAGCCCTCGATCGGTAACCATCTGACCTGCATGGTTACCGCAGTTACCGCAGTTACCGCAAAATCAGGCTCCAGCGCGAAGACGCCGCACATGTAGACCAATCTCGATCAGCAGCCGTGGGAGCGATCGCAGAGCGACGCGCTCGCGCTCGTCACCTCCGGGACAGCCAAGGGCAACCCGTTCTCGCTAGCTTCCCCGCGGGCCCAACGGCAGCTCGAACAGCGCCCCGGACGGCCGCCACGACCGATAGACCGTACGCACGTGTTGCCATCCAAGCCGTTGGTAGTACCGCTGCAATGACGTGTTGTCCCGATTGGCATCCAGTCGCAAGCGTGACTTGCCATGATCCCTACCGAGCTTCGCCGCCCATTCGAGCATGAAGGCCCCAATGCCCCGTCCGGCATCTTCGCGTCGAACAGCCATCCTGTGCACGTACAGCGCAGAGTCCAAATCATCGGCTTCTGTCCAAAAATCCATGTCTGCGAACTCGTCGACGGTTATTGTTCCCACGACTTCACGATCAACACCCCGTTTGCCTTCCGCGAACCAGACGCGACCCGCCGCGATTCCGTCAGCAATTCGCTCCACACGGAACGGGCCTTGCCATTGGTCGACACCTATGGACTTCAGCCAACTGGCAGCCTCACCCATCAGGTCGAGCACAATATTAAGTTCGCCCGGCACCGCCACACGCATTTCCAGGCTCGAATAGTCAGTCATCGGGGTCCAGCCTGTCGCGCTCGAACACGATCACGTGCTTAGTTCCTGGCAGTACGGTCACCACGGCCCTGACAGGCCGATCGTCTGCCGTGTAGCCGGTCGAGCGGATCACAGCAACCGGCGTTCCTGGACCCAAATCGAGTTGTGTTGCCTCTGTAGGCGTGGGCATCCTCACTTCAATCTCGTCAATTGCGCGTACCTGTCGCGCACCAAGTTCCGCCAGAACCTCATTTGCGCCGCGCTGAATGTCATGTGGAACCATGATCTCTGACGTGCTTACGAGGGAAAGCGGGAAGTAACTGTCGTTTGCGTTAAATGGTTCGCCGTCAAGATACCGAATACGGCGACGAACAACGGTCATTTCGTCTGGCTTGAGGCCAAGTCTGTTTGCGATCTCGTGAGGCGGATTGACGATCTCAACGTTGATGGTCTGCGATGGCTCTCGCCCGTCCTCAGCCTGTTCTTCCATCCATTGATCCATCTCAGCGAAGTGCGGGCGTGGCCGAAACTCCGCCTGAGGTCGATAGATTGACCGTCGAATCTTGCGGACGAAATAGCCGCGCGGTCGAGCGGGAATGATCAGGCCCTCGTTCTTTAGGAGTGTCAGTGCTTGCCTGACCGTGGCCCGCGCCACTTCGTACTCCGCGCCGAGCGCATGTTCCGTGGGGAGCTGCTGCCCCGGTTCGAGCTGCCCGCTCTCGATCTGCCCGCGCAGAGCGTTCGCGATCCGTACGTACACGGCCTGGGGTGCGCCTCGTGCTGCCATACCCCAAGTCTTCACCCAGATGGACGCTTTGTCTATTCAATGCGCCCAACCGCTTGACACGCCGACGCCGGGCCGGGCAGAGTCCTGACTGTCAGATTGTCTAGTCAATGCGTTCAGGCTAGACAGCCCGCCAAGGTTGGAGCACTCATGAAGAAGCGAATCAAGAAGGTGCAGGGGCGGTTCAGGCCGGGTTCTTGCCTGGTGGACAGGTTGCTGATGGAGGTCTACCTGGAGTTGCGAGTGTCGCCGCCTGCGGCTCCGACGTCGGCGTTGCTGGATGGTTCGGCGTTGGAGCGTCGGGAGCGTCGTGAGGCGCGTCGGGCGTTGGACGCTGTTGTTCGCGCACTGCCAGTTCGTCGTGTGGTGTCGGACCTGGAGGCGGCGTGATGTCGGCTTCCGGGTTGACGTTCGCGGTGTTGCTGCCGGGGTTGCTGGTGGCACACAACGTGGCGGACCACTGGGTGCAGTCGAGCCACCAGGCGGGTTGTAAGGGCCTGCCGGGTTGGGCGGGTCGTCGTGCCTGTGCGGCTCACGTCCTGGGCTACACGGTCGTCACCGCGTGGTTGGTCGTCGGCCTGTGGGTGGCGTTCGATCTGTCGATCTCTCTGCCGGGTTTCCTGCTGGGACAGGTGATCTCTGCGGTGACGCACTACTGGGCCGACCGGCGCACCACGTTGGCGTGGCTGGCCCGCATCGTCGGCCGCGCCCAGTTCTACCGCATGGGCGCACCGCGCGAGAACCGTGACGACAACCCGTCGCTGGGGACCGGGGCTTATGCGCTGGACCAGTCGTGGCACTGGTTGTGGCTGGGTGTGGCCGCGTTCGTGACGGCGGTGGCCTGATGGCCAGTCGTGAGATTCACCCGCATCGGCTCGCGGTGGCCGTGCACGAGCTGGGGCACTGGGTCGTCGCCAAGGACGCGTCGATCCGCGTGCTGAAGGTCCGCCTCAGCGGTAGCGGTGCGGGGACGAACGGGTTGTGTCGGGTGCGGTGGCCGAATGACGACGACGGCGCTCTCGATCACGCCTACCTGCTGTTCTGGTTGGCCGGGTGCGAGGCGCAGCGGCTGCACTCGGAGAAGACCGGCACCAAGTTGGACACCAGCGGGTGGTCCGCCGACCTGGCCAAATTCAAGAAAGTGCGCCGCCAACACGCCCCATCGCGCAAGTGGTCGGAAAGCTCGCTGCGCGCCGACGCCCGCCGCCTGGTCCGCGCCCACTGGTCCGAGATCAGCCGTCTCGCCCCGCGGCTGGCTGAGCGCGGCCACCTCTGAGCACCCCACCTGTTTCACCAACCGTTTCACGATCGCTGACTGTCCGGGAAGGACACACGGAATGTCTACGGAAACCCGCTGGGACGCCCAGGTTCGCGAGTACACGAGCGGCGGATGGGTGCGACTGACCAAGGTGCGTTCTGGCCTGTCCTGGCAGGGCACCAGCCGCGCCGCGCAGGACAAGCACCTGACGCGCATGTTCCGCGAGAACAAGATCGAGCTGCGCCGAGAGCGGTCGGTATCCGCTGCGGACACGGCGGCCGCGTTGACCGTCTCCCGCACCACCTACCACTCGGTGCGGTGGGTCGGCCACCACTGACCAACCCGCACACCTGTTTTCCGACAACCGTTTCACCCCGATGGAAGGAACCACCTGATGTTCGGCAAGACCAAGAACCCCGGTATCCGCGTCCGTCCGATCGAGGCCCAGGGCCGTTGCCTCGGGTGCGGCAAGCACGTCAGCAAGAAGTCCAACGTCTGCTCCACCCGCTGCGCCAAGGCCGCAGCCAAGCGCTGGGACAACGAGAACGACTGACCGACCTACCCGCCCACCGTTCGCAAAGGAAGTTCGTAGATGACCGGCAACAACGTCCGCACTCGGAACGTGAACATGATCGACATTGGCAAGGGCGACGTCATTGAGGTCAAGGGGAGCTGGTGGCAGGTCCTGAAGAAGACCGTCGCGGACTGCGGCTTCGTGAGCCTCGGGGTCGTCGCCTGGCCCATCACCAAGGGCCGGAAGAGCTTTCGCTACATCAGCGGCGCTGCTGACTACAAGCGCCCCATCCGTATGGACCGTTAGGTCTGCCCCGGCTCGGAGGCTGTCCCGCCAAGAGCACCCCACCGGGCCGGGTCTGCCAACCCACACCAATCGAGAAGGAAACCGTTGTGAGCACCAGCTTCCGCACCAAACGCCGCAAGCTCATCCAGATCCACGAGGGCGATGTGGTCGAGCACTCCGGCCGCTGGTGGGTGGTGTCCCGCACCCGCCCCGAGGACACCGGCCGCATCCGCCTGGACCTGCACAGCATCGACGGCCGCGCCACCGGCGCCCGCGTCGGAACCCCCGGCGACAACCTGCTCATCCGCTTCTGAACCCAGGAAGGAAACACCGTCATGGCCGCACGCATCGCCTGCCTGCACTGGTCGTTCGTCGCCCGCCTGGTCAACACCACCGTCCACAAGCGCTGCACCCAGTGCGGGCACCGCTGGCGCGAACGCGCCACCAGCGCCGCCCGCAAGCGCACCGCCTGAGAGCCCCGAAAGGAACGTATCCGATGTCGACGAACAGCGAGAACACGGACGAGAGCGCCGAACGGCGCAGCCAGGACAAGCGCCCGCCGAGCAGGCGCGCGTCGGACCGTTTGCCTTGTGGCCACTACGAAGAAGGCGTCTGCAACGACAACTGCGACTGCTACTACGACTGAACCGAACCGCCTGAGTAAGCCCCGCCCCCGGTGGCTGTCCCGCCAAGAACACCCCACCGGGGGTGGGTCTCCCAACCCACACCAACTGAGAAGGAAGAACCCCAATGCTAGGCACAACCGTGAGCGCAGATCTATTGGCTGCCATGTACGAGTCGGAGCGCGACGCGCACCGGGTCACCGTGAACTGGGCTGCCGGTGTCTCCCTCGACAACTCCCACCTGCGGTTCGAGCTGAACCGGGTCCGCCGCCAGCGGGCCGCCCTCTGGACGTTGCTGCGCGAGCAGACCCGCACCGTCCTCGCCCTGCGCACTGAGGTCGACGACCTCGCCGCCGAATGCACCACCCACGAAGACGCCATTGCCGAGCTTCGCCACGAGATCGACGGGGGGAACCACTGATGAGCTGGCGTGAGGAGATCCGAGCCGACAAGGCTGCCGCCGCCGCGCAGCAATTGGCCGCCACGAAGTTGGACGCCGAGGAGCGTCGTGCCGACCGTGTCGCCGCCGCAGAACAGAAGCGGGTCGACGCCGAAGCGAAGATGAAGCGCAAGCGCGCGGCCAGCGCCGACCGCGCCAAGCGGACCACCGCACGACGCGCCGCTAGGTCCGCCTGGGTGCGTGCGCACCTCATGGACCTGTTGTTCGTCCCGGTGATCGTGGTCCCCGCGGTTCTGGCGTGGACGGCAATGGCCGACTACGGGCACACCGTGTTCGGCCCGGTCGGTGTGCTGCTGCCACTGTTCTCCGAAGCGGCCATGTGGGCGTTCGCCATGGCCGTCACGATGGCCGTGCGGGCAGGCAAGCCGACCGGTTGGCTCAAGGCCGGTGTGTGGCTCTTCGCCGCCGTAGCCGGGCTGCTCAACTACGTCCACGGTGCGGCCACCCCCGGTGGCGCGGCTGCCGGGGTCGTCATGGCCACCGTGTCCGTAGGCGGTGTCCTGGTCCACCAGCTGGTGACCGCAGGTCCCGCCCGGCCGCGCCGGACCAAGGCCGAACGGGCCGCCGCCCGCCTGACCCGGCTGACGCAGAAACGCACCGACGCCGTGCGCCGAGCCGCGGTTCGGCAGGCCGTGGCCGAGCTTGCCGAGGACGGCACCGCGCGCCTGGTGTTCCGCCCCGGCCTGGTCACCATCACCCACCACGGCCTGGCCCGCCGCACCCGGTTGGTGGAAGCCGTCGTCCCCGGCCTGGCCCCAGTGGACGAGGTCGACCCGATCGGCGACTCCCTCGCTGACGAGATCGCTCTGTACCTCTCCGAGCTTCCCGTGGGGAACACCCGGAACACACCGGGAACAGCACAAACAGAGCCCGTTCCGGCCGCCATCGCCAAGCGTGTACCGGGCCTGCTCGCCCGCGTGCGCGCCGCGATCGACGCCGGGAAACTCCCCGCCCACCCCACCCGCAAGGACGTCCAACGGCTGCTGCGCTGCCGCGCCGAAGTCGCCGTCGCGGTGACCCACGCGCTTAACGCCGACGAGGACGGCAACGGACAGGAGGTCTCCGCATGAGCACCCCGAACCTGAACAACCGGCCCGACGACGACATGGGCAACGTAGTACCGCTGCGACCGGCCACCGAACCTACGAACGAGATCGAACCGCAGATCATCGACGCTGAGATCGTCGACGACGACGCGCCCGGTTGGGGCCGTGTCCCCGGCACCGAGATCGAGCGAGCGACGCCGCGCACGGTCGCGTTGGTCACCGCCGTCCGGCAGTCTCAGCAACTCGCCAAGGTTCGTCAGGTCGCCGCGTACCGGGCGCGCCACGCTCACCGGGACGCCTGGCAGATCACCAAGTACACGGTGCGCGGGCATGCCCGCTGGTTCCGCAAGGGATGGGACTGGGCCACGCACGCGGACCTTCGTGCCGACGCCCGCGCGGCGAAGCTGTCGCAGGACCGGGAGACCCGCCGCGTGGCACAGGAGATGCTCAAAGCGGATGGCCGCGCCCGGTGGGAGCGGCTTGGTGTCGCCGCCCGCCGCACGGCCGTGGCGCTGGCCGTCGTCGCTGGTGTGGTGGCGGTGTTGTGGCTGCTGGGTCAGGTGATGCCGCGTGAACAGATGTGGCCATGGCTGGCGTTCCTCTACACCGTGCCCGCTGGTATCGCCGCTGCGGCAAACTTCGTGTGGGTGTGGCTGTTCTGGCCGATCGTCATCGCTTGGGTCGCAGCCGCCGTGTACGAAGGCCGCGACAAGACGCCGGGTGTTGGCTGGCTGCACCGCCCCGACCGCGACGACGCTGACTCATGGGTGGATGAGCGCATGATCTCCCAGGCGTTGGCGCACCTGGGTGTCCCGCCGCTGGACCGGTTCTTCAAGTCCGGTGGGGAACTGGTCTACAGCGTCCCTGCCCGCGTCGACGGCGACGGTACGTTCGCCCAGGTCCGGCTACCCATGGGCGTCACTGCGGAGATGGTCGCGAGCAAGCGCAAGACCCTCGCAGCGAACCTGGGCCGTGCGTCTCTGGAGACCTGGCCGACCCAGGGCGACGAAGACGGTGTCCTTGACCTTTGGGTTGCTGACAAGGGCAAACTTGGTGGCGGCGCTGGGATGTGGCCGTTGCAGCATGACGGCATCGTGGACCTGTTCGACGGTGTCCCGTTCGGCCTGACCCAGCGTGGGATGGTCGTCAACGCGCCGCTGTTCGAAGCGAACTGGCTCATCGGTGGCCGACCTGGCCAGGGCAAGTCCGCCGCCATGCGCACGTTGCTGCTGGGTGCCGGGCTCGACCCGACCGCTGAGCTGTGGGTCTACGTGATGGGCCAGTCCCCGGACTTCGACCCGTTCACCCCGCGCCTGTCCCGCTACGCCATGGGCATGGACGACTCCGTTGCCCTAGCTGTGCTCGATGGCTTGCGGGACCTGCTGTCCGAAATGGAGCGACGCGGCAAGGTGCTCGGGCAGCAGCCCGGCAAGCCGCCGAAGGTCTCCCGCAAGCTGGCGAACAACCCCAAGCTGGGTCTTCACCCGCTGGTCTGCGCCATCGACGAGTGCCACGAAGCGTTCATGCATCCCAAGTACGGCAAGGAAATCGCCGACCTCGCCGTTCGCCTGATCAAGCGTGGCCGCAAGTACGGGATCATCCTGGTCCTGGCAACCCAGTCGCCGACCAAGGACAGCATCCCGCGGGAAGTCACCCGCAACGTGAGCTGTGGTGTCGCGTTCGCCGTGGCCGACCACGTCGCCAACGACGGGCTGCTCGGCTCCGGCAAGTACAAGGCCGGAATCCGGGCGACCGACCTGCGCATGAAGACCGACCGAGGCACCTGCGTCGCGGTCGGAGTCACCGACAACGTGTTCGAACTCGTCCGCACCTTCTATGTGCCGTTCGAGGACGGCAACGACCAGGTCACCCCCGTCATCAACCGCGCCATGGCTGAGATCGGTGAACTCAACCGCACCGGACACACCGACCAGGCCGACGACGAGATCGAACAGGTCGACCACCTGGCCGATATCGCCGACGCGCTCCGCGGGGAACGCCGGGTCCGCACTCAGGTAGTGCTCGGTCGGCTCGCCGAGGCCAACTCCGCCGAATACGAAGACTGGTCGTTCACCGATCTCGCCGCCGCACTGGCCGAACACGGGATCGAGCCCCGCAAGTCTGACGGCTACAAGGTCATCCGCGCCGAAGACGTCACCACGGCACTCACTGAGCGTGACGAAGACGGCGACGAACGGGCAGGGATCTAGCCAGGGACCCCGGCAGGGAGGCAGGGAGTTCTCCCTGCCGGGTCCCTGACACCGGGTCCCTGTCCTGAGCAGGACTGATATCCGACAGGGACCCACTCCCACGGCAACGCCACAACCAGCGAAAACCCCAGAAAACGAGGACAGGCGACGCACGCCGCGCCTCCCTCCCTGGTTCCGCACGCCCACACGCTGCTACTCAGCGTTACCAAAGGACTTCACATGCCTAGCCCCACGATCGACCCGGAAACCATCGTCCTAGGCACGCTCATGCAGGCCACGCCCGCCAACGCGCGCCCGATCCTGGCCCGACTGCACTACCGCGACTTCGCCGACCCGCGCGGCCGGTACGTCTTCGACCTCATGGCCGCGTTCGTCACCGACAACGTGCCCAGCCTCGACCCGGCAACGCTGCTCGGGTTCGCCGACCGGATCGGCGCGTTCCGCGACACCAACCACGCGCACCTACTCACCCGGTGGGTCTTCAACGCCTACAGCGTCACCGTGCCGCTCGTGGCACTCGACTTCCACATCGCCCGGCTGATCGAGCACAGCTACCGCCGCACAGTGGCCGCCAACGCAGCCCGGCTGGCCCAGCTTGCCGAGAGCAGCACCCTTGCCGAGTTGGACGCCCACTGCGCGCACTTCACGGCCCAACTCACCGAGCACCGCGCACGCATCACCGACCCGCGACCGACCGGACCGAGCGCGATCCGACCGAACAGGAGCGCGGCATGACCACCATGACCGAATCCACAGTGGACACCACATTGTCGGCCATCGACGACGTCATCGGCGACACGTTCGCCGCGTGCCACCATTGCGGCCGCTCCATGGCCGGATCGGTGTCCGACGACTTCTGCTGCGAGGACTGCGAGACCGCATGGCTGGCCGCACGGTGCGAGCCGCCACCGGTCGACCGCGGGCAGGGTCCCGACCCGACCGTGCCGGAGACGACGCCGGAGCGGCCTTTGGCTTCCTTCCTGGGTGACCCGCCGCCTGGCGCGGTCGCCAAAACCGGGGCGGAAGTCCTCGACGAGGTCGCCACGTTCGTGGCGCGGTTCAACGTCTTCCCGGATGAGCACTGCGTGCCAACCCTGGCGCTCTGGTACGCCCACACCCACGCAGCAGCCCAGTTCTACGTCACCCCGCGGCTCATCCTCGACTCAGCCGAACCAGGGTCTGGCAAGACGCGGGTGCTCGAAGTGGCGGCGCTGCTGTGTGCGGCACCGGAGATGACCATCTCCGCAACGTCCGCTGCGTTGTTCCGCATGGTCTCCGCTGGGCCGATCACGATCCTGTTCGACGAAGTCGACGCCGTGTTCAACCCCAAGTCCGGGGGTAGCTCGGAAGACCTGCGCGGGTTGCTCAATGCCGGGTACAAGAACGGCGCGACCGTGGCCCGCTGTGTCGGCGACGCCAAGGCGATGAAGGTTCAGCGGTTCCCTGTCTTTGCCCCGGCCGCGCTGGCTGGGATCGCCGGGGGGATGCCGCCGACCATCACCACCCGCGCCATCACGATCCACATGCGCAAGCGCCGCCACGACCAACGGGTCGACCAGTTCCGGCAACGCACCATCGAACGCGAGTCCGCGCCCCTGCGGGATGCGCTCGCCGCGTGGGTGGCCAGCATCGCCGAACAGGTCGGCGAAGCCGCGCCGATCCTCCCGGACGGTGTGACCGACCGAGCTGCCGAGATCTGGGAACCGCTGCTCGCCATCGCCGACGCAGCAGGCGACCACTGGCCCGACACCGCCCGCGCGGCGTGTGAGCACTTCGTCCTCCACACCTCGACCGAGAGCACGTCGACCGGCGTAAGCCTGCTGGCCGACCTGCGCAACCTCTTCACCAAGCACAACACCGACCGGCTTCCGACCAAGACGCTGCTGGCCGATCTCGCGCAGATGGAGGAGGCCCCTTGGGGAGACCTTGACGGCAAGCAGCTCGACGCCCGACGCATGGCCAAGGAACTCGGCAGGTTCAGCGTCAAGCCGACCACCTTTGCCAATCCAGACGGAACCAAAAGCAAGGGCTACGTCACCTTCGCAACCAAAGAGCAGGTCGGACTCATCGACGCATGGGACCGATATCTCCCACCCGCCAACGCCGACAACGACGAGAACGGGGAGGGCTGAGCATGGCCACCGCAAAGCGACTCACTGTCGATGAGATCTGTGCCGACCTCGACATTTCTCGCTCCACGTTCTACGAATGGCGCGCAAAAGGAAAAGCACCGCGCATCATTCGACTCCCCAATGGAAAACTTCGAATCCGCCAGGCCGATTACGAGGCGTGGCTCCAGCAGCTTGAGGTGGCGGCATAATGGGCGAAACGTCGTTTGATGTGCGCATCCACAAGACAGACGTGTATCAGGGTGCCAGAACCACCACGTGGTGGGTGCGATGGTCTGTGGCACGAGAAACGTTCAAAGAGCCATTCAAGAGTTCAGCATTGGCGGACGGATTCAGGTCCGAGCTGGTTACCGCTTCCCGCAAGGGTGAGGCATTTGAGACTGCATCCGGCCTGCCGCCGTCGATGGTGCGGAAGACCAAAGCAATGTCATGGTTCGCGCTCGCTTGCTCGTACGTAGACATGAAATGGCCGGATGCCGCGCCCGGCCACCGAAGGACTATCGCCGACGCTCTTGTGCCAATCAGTATGGCGATGCTACGCGTGGAACCGTCCAGCACTGAGGTTTCCCGCGAGCTGCGCTCTCGTCTACGAATGGCGTTCAGCGTCACGAAGCGGCCAGATGCTGAACAGATACGTGAGCTTGAGCGCAACAGTATCCAGGTTTCGGATCTAGCAAAGCCAGACGTATTCCGACAGCGCTATTCCGCAATCATGCGGAAACTTGATGGCGGTACGGTCGCCTACGATACCGCCAGGCTCCGGCGCAACACACTACGGGAAACACTTGATTTCGCGGTGGCGGAAAAGGAACTGCTGGACGCTAACCCGCTCAGTCAGATCAAGGTCAAAAAGACCACCACCGTGGTGCGCAAGGTCGACCGACGCTGTGTCGCCAATGCCATCCAGATTCGTACAGTGCTGAACGAGGTCAGGTCCATAGGACGAACCGGACGCAAGCTGGTGGCTTTCTTCGGACTCATGTACTTGACCGGCGCTCGGCCAGAGGAAGCCGTCAATGTTCGCCTCTCCGATTGCAAGCTTCCGCCACGGGCGTGGAACCAAGCCGCGGGTGCATGGGAGGTCAAGGAGTGGGGCGACATCGTCTTCAGCGGCGCGCGGCCAGAAGTCGGAGCGGAGTGGACCGACAGTGGCCAGGCCAACGAGGAGCGCGGCCTCAAGCACCGCGAGGAATCCGACGACCGCACGGCCCCATGTCCCCCGGAACTAGCCCTGCTCATCTACGAACACGTGGATGAGTTCGGCACAGCACCGGATGGGCGTCTGTTCGTCGCTGAGCGGGGCGGTCGGATCAGCAGCAGCACCTACGGCCGGATCTGGGCGCTTGCGAGAGAGGCGGCGTTCACGGCCGAGGTGGCCGCCTCCCCGCTGATTAAGCGGCCTTACGACCTCCGTCACTCGTGCCTGTCCATGCACCTGAACGCAGGTATCGAGCCCACCAGGGTCGCCAAGTGGGGTGGCAACAGCCTGCGTGTGCTGCTGGAGGTCTACGCCGATTGCACCGACGCAGGGGAGCAGGCAGCCCGCGCCAGGCTCGGAGTAGCCCTCAACAACGCCACGGAAAACTTCGGCACGCATTCGGCACAGACGCCCGACGACGGTCGTTGACGACCGGACGCAGCCGGACAAACGAAAACAAGCCCGTGACCTGTTTACGCAGGTCACGGGCTTGTTTTCGCAGGTGTGGCGGGTGAAGGATTCGAACCTTCGAAGCTTTCGCGACGGATTTACAGTCCGCTCCCATTGGCCGCTCGGGCAACCCGCCGGGTTCGTCCAGCGCCGCTGGACGGAGGGAACAATACCTAACGCCCTCCACCGGGTTCCAATCGGTACCCCCAGTGCCGCGCGGCGGTAGCATCCTGGCCACCAGAACCCCTGATGTGGAGGTGCGAGACACGTGGCGGACCCGTCTTTCGACGTGGTGAGCAAGGTCGACCGGCAGGAGGTGGACAACGCGCTCAACCAGGCCGCGAAGGAACTGTCCACTCGGTTCGACTTCCGCAACACCGGCGCTCAGGTGAGCTGGAGCGGTGACGAGGCGATCACCTTCCAGGCCGACACCGAGGAGCGCTGCGCGGCGGCGATCGAGGTGTTCAAAGAGAAGCTGATCAAGCGCAACATCTCCCAGAAGGCGTTCGACGTCGAGGAGCCCGCGCTCTCCGGCAAGGTCTACAAGGTCACCGGCACCCTCGTGCAGGGCATCACCTCGGAGAAGGCCAAGGAGATCGCCAAGAAGATCCGCGAGGAAGGCCCCAAGGGCGTCCAGGCCCAGATCCAGGGCGACCAGCTGCGGGTCACCGGCAAGAAGAAGGACCACCTGCAGGACGTCATCACCCTGCTCAAGACCGGCGACTTCGGGATCGCGCTGCAGTTCACGAACTACCGGTAAGCACGATGGGAGACCCCGGCAGGGTGTCTCGGCGGCAAGGTGGAGTTTCACCCCGTCCCCCTGCCGGAGGTCGCCATGAGTGAGCACACCGCGGGCACCATTGACGTCGACGACATCGAGCGTCGGCTCTCGTTCGTGATGCGGTCGATCGATGTCGCGCTGGCGCTGCGCGACCGGGCGCGGTTCCACCGGGCGTGCGCGCTGCGGCGCGACTTGCTCACATTGAGGGCGAAAGCGGTTAACGAAAGCGGCCAAGGCTCGATGCTGGACGAGACACGACAGGAGCCGCGATGAAGGGCATCATCCTCGCCGGAGGAAGCGGGACGCGGCTGCATCCGATCACCCAGGCGGTGTCGAAGCAGCTGCTCCCGGTCTACGACAAACCCATGGTCTATTACCCGCTGTCGGTGCTGATGCTGGCCGGGATCCGGGACATCCTAATCATCTCGACCCCCACCGACCTGCCCAACTTCGAGCGGCTGCTCGGTGACGGCAGCCAACTGGGTGTGCGTTTCTCCTATGCCGTGCAGCCGGAGCCCAACGGGCTGGCGGAGGCCTTCATCATCGGCGATGAGTTCATCGGCGACGACCCGGTCGCGCTGATCCTCGGCGACAACATCTTCTTCGGCCAGAGCTTCTCCCACCAGCTGCAGGAATGCGTGGCGTCGCTGAACGGGGCCGTGCTGTTCGGCTACCGCGTGAAGGACCCGGAGCGCTACGGCGTCGGCGAGGTCGACGCCGAGGGCACGCTGGTGTCGATCGAGGAGAAGCCGGCGAAGCCCAAGTCGAACCGGGCCATCACCGGGCTGTACTTCTACGACAACGACGTCGTCAAGATCGCCAAGAACCTGCGGCCGTCGGCCCGGGGGGAACTGGAGATCACCGACGTGAACCTGGAGTACCTGCGGCAGGGGCGGGCCAAGCTCGTCGACCTGGGACGCGGGTTCGCGTGGCTCGACACCGGGACGCACGACTCGCTGCTGGAGGCCGGGCAGTTCGTGCAGGTCCTGGAGCACCGGACCGGGGTTCGGGTCGCCTGCCTTGAGGAGGTCGCGCTGGAGCGCGGGTTCATCACGGCGGACGAGTGCTATGCGCTGGGCGAGAAGCTGGCCAAGTCGGGGTACGGGGAGTACGTGATGTCCGTGGCCAAGGCCGCGGGCGCTCGCTAGACCGCCGACGCTAAGCCTCGGCCATCGCCTCCAGGCGGGCGATGCGGTCGTCCATGGGCGGGTGCGTGGTGAACCTGCGGGCGAAGCGGGCGTTGGTGCGGAACGGGTTCGCGATCATCAGGTGTGACTGCGAGACCAAGGCGGGCTCAGCGGGCAGCGGCGCCGCCCGGGTTCCCGCGTCCAGCTTGCGCAGGGCCATGGCGAGGCCCAGTGGGTCGCCGGTGAGTTTCGCGCCGGACTCGTCGGCCTGGTACTCGCGGGAGCGGCTCACGGCCATGCGGACGATCGTGGCGGCGACCGGGCCGAGCATGCCCACCACCAGCAGGGCGATCGGGTTGTCGTCGTCATCGTCGCCGAAGAAGCCGGTGAGCATGGCGATGCCGGCGATCATGCTGACGGCGCCCGCCAGCGCACCCGCGACGCAGGAGATGAGGATGTCGCGGTTGTAGACGTGGGACAGCTCGTGGGCGAGGACGCCGCGCAGTTCACGTTCGTCGAGCAGGTCCAGCAGCCCGGTGGTGCAGCAGATGGCCGCGGTGCGCGGGTTGCGACCGGTTGCGAAGGCGTTGGGGGCCAGGGTGTGGCTCAGGTAGAGGCGCGGCATCGGCTGGCGGGCGGCCGTGGCCAACTCCGCGACGATTCGGTACAGCGCCGGGTGCTCGGCCTGGGAGACCGGTCGGGCGCGCATCACCCGCAGTGCGATCTTGTCCGAGTTCACGAACGCGTGGACGCTCAGGAGGACCGCCACACCGCCGCCGATGATCAGTGCGGTGCGCCCGAACAGGGAGCTGACCAGCAGGATCAGCGCACTCATGCCACCCAGCAGCAGGACGGTTTTGAGCCCGTTGCCATGCGAGTGCACGTTGTCGCCTCCCCGATGTAAAGCTGCTGTTGGGTCCGGAAGACAAACGCCCGTGCCTACTGAGAAGTTCCTCAGTTGCCGCTCTCGCCCAGTCGCCAGTATGTGGTGGGGCGCACACGCTGCCTCGGGTAGCCGCGTTCGTCGAGCAGGTGGGCACGGACGGCGAGCATCGCGGTGCGCTCCCCCGCCATCCACACCTCGGGCAGGCCGTCGGGCAGTTCCGCGGCCCGGATGGCGTCGACGAGGACCGTGCTCTCACCCGCGGGCACACCGTCGCGGTGCAGCCACGTGATGGCGTGGCCGGGGTGTTCCTCGGCGGCGTCGGCGACCTCGACGAACGCCAGTGCCTGCTTGCCCTCCGGGAGCGCGCCCAGGATGGCGGTGATGGCGGGCAGCGCGGTCTCGTCACCGGCGAGCAGGTACCAGTCGGCGGCGGGGTCGGGCTGGTAGGCGGGCGAGGGGCCGACGAAGATCAGCTCGTCGCCGACCTTGGCCCGCTCCGCCCAGGCCGACGCGGGGCCGGAGTCGCCGTGCAGGACGAAGTCGAAGTCGACCTCGTTGGTCGCCGGGTCGTGCCTGCGGATGGTGTACGTGCGGGTCAGCGGGCGGACCTGCGACCACAGGCCACGCGCGGATTCGAGCGTCAGCGGCTCGGGCAGCACGACGTCGTCGGGGTAGAAGTAGAGCATCACGTTCTGGTCGGTCCCGGCGCCCGCGAGGTCGGCCAGGGAGTCACCCTGGACCGTGACCCTCGCCATGTGCGGGGTGATCCGCTCGACCCGGACCACGGGGACGCGCCAGAGGCGGGTCTCCTGCCTGCGGGAGCGGCGGCGGGCGGGGGTTTCGTTCGCGTTCATCGGTGCCATCCTCACGCGCGCGCCGCGCCGCCGTTCACCGAGGGTCGGGATAATTGTCACCGCCACCCCGTGGCCGGCCATTTAGAGTTCCGCGAATGACCTGCGTCTTCGACCAGGGCGATCCCGACGCGGTCTCGATCGGCGTGGACTGGTGACCATCGATCTTGGCGAATTCCTGTGTGCCGCGGCGGCGGAGACGCTGCGGGCGCCCCGCCGGTGGATCTCCGCCGACACGGATCTCACCGTGGACGTGGAACGGCACCCCTGAAACAGCAAACCCGGGTGGCCGATGGCCACCCGGGCTTCTCGCCGATCATCAGCTGGTCTCGAGCTCCCAGTGGATGTTCGCCTTGTAGATGCCGTCCGCGCTCCAGTCGCCGGTTTCCTGGTAGAACGTCGACGTGTGGGTGCCCGTGCGCCAGTTGTCCCAGCCCGAGGTGACCCCGTTGTCGTAGCGGTAGGCCCACTTCGACGGCAGCTTGACCGCGACGGTGACCGGCTTGAACAGGTCGTCGTAGAACAGGTTGATGATCCAGCCGACGAACGTGGTGACCAGCCAGGCCACGATCTGCCCGAGCGCCTCGGCGAGGGCCGCGCCGAGGAACGCGCTGGTCAGACCCTCGATGGCCTCTTCGATCACCTTCTTGACCTTGTCCTTCACCTTCGCCCACGCCGCGTTGAGCACCTCGGCGAAGCCGCCGTCGTCCTCCTCAGCCATGATCATCGTGACCAGGTACTTGCGCGGGTAGGCGCCCGGGTTGATGTCGAACCGGGTGTAGGACTTGCCAGGCGCGGCGTAGGTGAACACCTCGCCCTGGTCGAACGCGAACGGCGGGACGAACCGGGCGATCTTCTCCGTCGTGCCGTCGTTGTCGACGCGGACGCCGCCCAGCGCGATCTCGTCGGAGCCGAAGGCGTTGTTGTCGGTCTCCTCGACGACCTTGATCTTCTCCAGGCGCAGCCGCAGGTCGGTGACCTGGGGCAGCGCCGACCACTGCGACACCGGGATGCCGCTGTACTTCAGGTACCTCAGGTGAGCCGCGTCCTCGGCGCGGGACTCCTGTTCGATCCGGTCGGCGATGGCGCGGATCTCGGCGGTCAGCGCGTCCTTGTCCGCCATCGCGCTGTCGGCGGTGAACGCGCCGTCGAAGCCGAGGCGGGCGAACTCCTCCGGGCTGTGCGCGGCGTGTCTGCCGAACTCGGCCTTGCGGGACTCGGGCGAGTCGAGCAGCCGGGTCGAGGCCGCCTTCGCCTTGTCCCGCACGTCGGCGGGCGCGGCGGCGAACGCGGCGGCGAGGTCGGCTTCGACGCTGCCTTCCCGGTACGCCGCGGGATCCTGGTTGGCCGCCACGGTGGCGAGCGCGTACTTGAACGCGTTGTTGGCGTCGTCGGCCACGCGCGCCAATGCGGGTGTCTCCCGGAGGCTTCCCGCAGTTGGCGCGGGCGGGTACTCGATGAAGTCCCGGTCCTGCGCGATCGCCTGCCCAGGCACCAGAGTGGCGGTGAGACAGGCCGCGGCCAGCGCCGCGACCGCCGCGACACCGCGGCTTCGTTTCAAGGTCGACATCGGACTCTCCCCTGGTCACCGAGCGGGCCCCTCGCCCGCTCGTCGCTGCGCACAGCAGACGCCCGCACGGCTGTGGACCGGCTGCGGAACGGTTGTGACCCGGCACGAATCGGCCCCGATTCGCGATCTGACCAGTGCAAGCGCGTGGCCTAAGCTCCACGTGATCACACCGGCCGGGAGACCAGATGACCCAGCAAGGCGACGGCGGCTTACCCGACCTGCGGGTTCTCGGACCGGTCGAGATCGTCGGGCCCGACGGACCGGCCGCGCTGGTCGGCGCCAGGCAGCGGGCGGTGATCGCCGCGCTCGCCCTGCACCCCGGCACGATGCTGCCGTTCAGCAGGCTGGTCGACGCCGTCTGGGGTGAGGATCCGCCGCGGACCGCGGTGAAGACCCTGCACAGCCACGTCGCACGGATCCGGCAGGCGCTCACCGCAGGCGGCCTGCCGCAGCTGGTCCTCACCCGCGAGCCCGGCTATGTGCTCGCCGCGCCACGCCACGCGGTCGACGCCCACCAGTTCATCGCGGGCGTCGAACGCGGTCGGGCGCTGCGCGCGGGCGGCGCGCTGGACGAGGCCGCGGTCCAGCTGCGCGCGGCGGTCGCGCTGTGGCGTGGGGACGCCCTGGCCGACGCGCCGGTCGAGGGGTGGGCGGCGGGCGAGGTCGACCGGCTGCACGAGCTGCGGCTGTCCGCGTTCGAGGAGCTCTACGACATCGAAGTGCGGATCGGCCGACACCACGAGGTCATGGGGGCCGTGTCGGGCCTGCTGGCCGAACACCCGAGCCGGGAGCGGCTGACCGGCATCCACATGCTCGCGCTCTACCGAGCCGGTCGGCAGACCGACGCGCTGGACGCCTACCAGCGGCTTCGGCACCGGCTCGCCGACGACCTCGGCGTCGATCCGGGACCGGAGCTGTCCGGGCTGCACTTGGCGATCCTGCGTCGTGACCCGGCGCTGGACTCACCCGCGCCCAAGCCGATCCCCGCCGCGGTCGTCCCCGCCCAGCTTCCCGCGCGGGTGGGCCACTTCACCGGTCGCGACGAGGAACTCCAAGCGCTCGAAGCGGTGTCGGCGGCCGACGACGACCTGCCGGTGGTCGTGGTCTGTGGACCCGCGGGGATGGGCAAGACCTCGCTGGCCGTGCAGTGGGCGCACACCGCGACGAGCCGGTTCCCCGACGGGCAGCTGTTTCTCGACCTGCGCGGCCACGACCCGAAGTCCGCGCTGTCCGCCGAGGACGCGCTCACCCACGTCCTGCGCGGCCTCGACGTCCCCGATGACCGGATGCCCAGCTCACCCGCGGAGCAGGCCGCGCTCTACCGGACTCTGTTGCACGGCAAGCGTTTCCTGGTCGTCCTCGACAACGCCTGCCGCGCCGACGACGTGCTCCCGCTGGTGCCCGGCGGCCGGAACCTGCTGGTGGTCACCAGCCGCAACAGCCTGGCCGCGCTGTCGACCCGGCACGCCATGCGGGTGATCGCCGTCGACGCGCTGGGCCACGACGCCGCGGTGGCGCTGCTGGGCAGCGTGCTGGGCGCCGACCGGGTCGCCCGCGAGCCGGGGCCCGCCGCCCGGCTGGCGAGGCTGTGCGGTGGGATGCCGCTGGCGCTGCGGATCGCCGCCGCCCGGCTGATCGGGCACCCGAAGCGGCCGATCGCGGAGTTCGCCGCGGAGCTGAACAGCGCGGGCAGGCTCGACAACCTCGCTGTCGAAGGGGACACCCGCACCGTCCGGACCGTGCTCGCCAGCGCGTACAGCCCGCTGTCCGAGGAACCCGCGCGGCTGTTCCGCAGGCTCGGGCTGCACCCGGGTCCGACGTTCAGCACCCACCTCGGCGCGGCGGTCTGCGGTGTCGCACGGTCGGTCGGGGGGCAGGCGATCGACGAGCTGTCGACGGCGCACCTGGTGACCGCCGTCGCCGCCGACCGGTACCGCTTCCATGACCTGACAAGGGTTTTCGCCCGCCAGTGCGCCACCGCGGACGAGCCCGACGACGTCGGCGAGCGGCTGCTCGACTGGTATCTGCTGGTGGCGCACCAGGCCAACCAGCTGATCAACCCAGCCCGCGACGTGGTCACGCCGTCGATCCGCTACCCGGACGCGGTGGTCCCGTTCGGCGACGACCAGCGCGCCGCGATCGCGTTCCTCGACGCCGAGCGCGACAACTTCCTGCCGGTCGTGCAGCACGCGCGTGAGACCGGGCGGCCGAGGCAGGCCTGGGAGCTGACCTACCTGCTCACCAGCTTCTACGAGGCCACCGGGCACTGGCACGAGCGGATCGAGCTGTGCCGCCAGGGCGCGGCGGCGGCCTGCGATCTCGGCGACCCGCTCGCCGAAGGGGAGATGCTGCGCGCGCTCGGCGTGGCGTTCTACATGTCCCGCCGACTCGACGACGCGCTGGAGACCAACATGCGCGCGCTGGCCGTGGTCGAGCGCGGCGGCGATCTGGCCGGTCAGGGGCACGTCTACAACAACATCGGCAACGCCTACGCCGAACTGCGCCGGTTCGACGAGGCCGTCGCGGCCCTGCGGCTCGCGGTGTCGCGCTGCGCCGATGCGGGCAACCGGCTCGGCCGCGCGCTGTCGCTGCGGAACCTGGGCCGCACGTACATCCGCATGGGCCAGGCCGACCTGAGCGTCGAGCCGCTCAACGACGCCCTCGCGCAGCTGCGGGATCTCGGCAACCGCCGCTTGGAAGCGGGAACCCTCGACACCCTCGGCGAGGCGTATCTCCAACGAGGACAACACGACCGCGCCATCACCGAGTTCACCGCCGCGCTCGCGATCAGCCGGGAGATCGGCGACCGGTGGCTGGAGTGGGAGATCCTGCACGACCTGGGCGTCGCCCACCTGGACCGGGGCGCTGTCGCGGCGGCGCTGGCGGCCCTGGAGGCGGCGCTGGCCATCACCCGCGAGGTCGGCGGCCGCCACGGCGAGGCGATGGCGCTCGACTCGGTGGGCCGGGCCTACCTGCACGCGGGTGACCTGGAGCGAGCCGACCAGCACCTGACCCTCGCCGTCGCCGCCCGCGCCCGCGTCCCCGACGTCTTCGCCGAGGCGCACCTGCACCGAGACCTCGGCGACCTGGCCGCCCGCCGCGCCGACTCGGCCGCCGCGACCCGCCACTGGGACCGCGCGATGCGGCTCTACCAGCAGGCGAACGCGACGGCCGAGGCCGCGGAACTCGCTACTCGACGGACTTGATCGTCACCTCGGCGGTGGCGTCGACGACCGTGCCGGTCGCGGGGTTGAAGATCTCGACGAAGAAGTTCTCGTCCTTCTCCTCGACCCGATCCTCGAACACCTTGACCGTCGTGGACACACTGGACGCCCCGGCCGGGATCGTCAGCGTCCGGTCGCGGATGGCGTCGAAGTCGAGCCCACCGATGGCGGACCCGTCGTGAGTGCGCAGGTGGATGGTCGTGTCGACGGCCGCGGCCCGATCCAGGACGACGGTGATCAGCACCTCGTCGGGCTCCCAGCAGATCCCGTCGCCGAGGATCCAGTACTCCGGCTCCTTGCTGACGCCTTTGTCGTCGTCGAGGATCCAGCCGACCGCCGCCTCGGTCCGGATGTCGACACCGGTGCCACCGACGACGGCGAGACCGAACCGCTCGGAGCCCTCGTCCTTGTCGTCATCGTCGACGCGGATCTTGATCTCCTGCTCGGCCGCGGTCAGCTCAAGCGTTCCGTTCTGCACAGGCAGGTAGTCGTCCCACGGGGTCGCCCGGTGTGGGTCGGTGGTGCCGAAGTCGTCCGTCGAATAATCGATCTCGCCGGACACCGAGCACCCGGAGGCCACCGAAGCGGTGACCAGGAACGAGATGGTCTCACCGGCTTCGTCGATCACACCGTCCTGCACCCGCACCTCGGGCGCGCCACAGACGGGCGCGGCCGCCACCGGGCCCGCCCCGACCACCATTGCCGCGGCGATGACCGCCACACCGAACAGAGATCTCATCGAGTCTCCCCCTCATGTCAGGAACCGGACCTCTTTGTAGAGACCGTCGGTTGTGGCTCGGTTGTGACGGTTCGACGCCTAGTCCAGGCCCGCGGTCTCCCTGACCATGACGGTGGCGTGGCTTTCCTGGAAGCTCTGCTCGGAGACCAAGGTGAGGCGGGCGGTGTCCTTGAAGGCGCGCAGGTCCGCGGCGCCGCAGGAGACCATGGTGGCCTTGATCTTGGCGATCGTCGTCGCCAGGCCCTCGTGGAGGTCGCCCGCGTAGGGCACGTATCCGTCGACGCCTTCCTCGAACTGCAGGCCCCGGCCGCCCTGGCCGTAGCGCTGCCAGTTGCGGGCCCGGCTGGAGCCCTCGCCCCAGTACTCCTTGACGAACCCGTCGCGGGTGGGGACCTTCGCGCCGGGGGCCTGGTCGAAGCGGGCGAAGTAGCGGCCCATCATCACGAAGTCCGCGCCCATCGCCAGGGCCAGCGCGACGTGGTAGTCGTGCACCAGCCCGCCGTCGGAGCAGATGGGCACGTACTGGCCGGTGTTGTCGCGGTAGGCGTCACGGGCGGCGGCGACGTCGAGGACGGCGCTGGCCTGTCCGCGGCCGATGCCCTTCTGGTCGCGGGTGATGCAGATCGAGCCCCCGCCGACACCGACCTTGATGAAGTCGGCCCCGGCGTCGGCGAGGAAGGTGAACGCCTCCGCGTCCACGACGTTGCCGCCGCCGACGGGCACCTCGGGATAGTGCTTCTTCGCCCAGGTCAGCGCTTCGGCCTGCCAGTCGCTGAATCCGTCGGAGGAGTCGAAGGCCAAGGCGTCGACTCCGGCCTCGACCAGTGCCGGGATGCGGTCGCGGTAGTCATGGGTGTTGACGCCCGCGCCGACCCGCAGCCGCTTGCCGTCGTCGACCAGCTGGGTGGGGAAGCGCTTGTTGTCGGTGTAGTCCGAGCGGAACACGAGGTGCCGCAGCCGCCCCGACTCGTCCACCGTGGGCAGGCAGTCCAGCCGCTCCTCCCACAGCCGCGCGTTCGCCGTGGAGAGCGCGATGTCGTCGCCGCTGTGCGGGACCTTGTCGATGGGCACCATGCGGGTGCTGACCAGCGCGGCGGCGTCGTGCCGCTGCGGGTGGAAGTCCCGGGAGGTCACCAGGCCGAGCAACCGGCCGGACGCCGTCCCGTCGTCGGTCACCGCGGCGGTGGTGTGCCCGGTTCGCTCCATCAGCTCCCACAGATGCCCGAGCGTGTCGGTGGGGCGCACGTTGGTGTCGCTGAAGACGAAGCCCGCTTTGAAGTTCTTGACCGCGCGGATGTCGGCGACCTGGTCTTCGACCGGCCGGTTGTGGTGCAGGAAGCCCAGCCCGCCTTCACGCGCCAGGGCGATCGCCAGTTCGGGGGAGCTGACGGCCTGCATGATCGCCGAGGTGAACGGCGTCCGCAGCTCGATCGCGGACGGTTCTCCGGCCACGTGCCGAACCAGCGGCGCCCGCAAATCCACGGTGGCGGGGGTGCAATCGACCGAGGTCCGATTGGGCAGCAGCAGGAATTCGTTGAAGGTTCGCGATATGCCGTCTACCAGCTGTGCCACGGGCTCCCCTTGATCAAAGTGGGCGCCTTACGCGCCCCCAACGCGGTTGCGCCAGCATGCCTGACAGGCCAACCGGAGGTGTCAGGCACCCGAAGACCCCGAAACTCAGGCGGGACGAATGAGAGCGGCTCCCAGTGTGGGCACTGGGAGCCGCTCTCTGTTCCGTGAAGACCGACCTAGCCTCGCAACTCCATCGTGCAGCACTTGGGGCCGCCGCCGGACTTGCGGAGTTCGGAGATGTCGACCATGACCGGCTCGTACCCGCGCGCCGTCAGGACGGCGGCCAGGCGGGTGGCCTCGACGGGCAGCACCACGTTGCGGCCGTCGGACACCGCGTTGATGCCGAGGCAGGCCGCGTCCTCTTCGGTGCAGATGACGGCGTCCGGGAAGAGGCGGGCGAGGACTCGCTGGGTGCCTTCGGAGAACGCCGCCGGGTAGTACGCGATCTCGGCGCGGCGGCCGTCGTGGGCTTCCGAGAGGACGAACAGGGCCACGTCGAGGTGGTAGTAGCGCGGGTCGACCAGGTGCAGCGACACCACGGGGACACCCAGGGTTTCCTGGGCTTCGGCGTGGGCTCCGGGGTCGGTGCGGAAGCCGGTGCCCGCGAGCAGGACCTCACCGGTCCAGGCGAAGTCGCCCTCGGCCTCGTTGATCCGCTCCGGCATGACGACATCCCGGTAGCCGTTGTCGAGGAACCAGCGGCGGAAGTGGTCGGCCTCAGCCGCTCGCTGGGGGGCGCGGAAGCGGGAGCCGAGGACGCGGCCGTCGACAACCGTTCCGGAGTTCGCCGAGAAGACCATGTCGGGCAGGCCCGGCTCCGGCTCGATGGTCTCGACCTTGTGGCCGAGCCGCTCGTAGGTCTCCTTCAGCGCGGTCCACTGCTCGACCGCCTTGGCGGTGTCGACCGGCTGGTCAGGGTCCATCCACGGGTTGATGACGTACTCGACGGTGAAGTACTTGGGTTCGCACATCAGGTAGCGGCGGGTCGTCGGAACCCGCTCGACCGCGGCCGGGTGGGCCGCGGTTTCGGAGAGCAGCGTCATGGATCGAAATGTATGGCCACATTCGACACACATCAATGTCGCTCCATTGCTCTTGAGCATGCACAATGTTGCGTGTGGACCTCATAGATCAGCGAATCATTGCGCAGCTTGTGGCCGATGCCCGGTCGAGCTACGCCGAGATCGGGAAAGTCGTGTCGCTGTCGGCCCCGGCGGTCAAGCGCCGGGTGGACCGTCTCCTGGAGACAGGTGTGCTGCGTGGGTTCACCGCGGTGGTCAATCCGGAGGCGCTGGGCTGGGGCACCGAGGCCTTTGTGGAGGTGCACTGCCAGGGCAACGTCTCACCCGACCGAATTCGCCGCAAGCTCGAACCGCTGACCGAGGTCGTCGCCGCGTACACGGTGTCCGGCGCCGCGGACGCGATCGTCCACCTCCGCGCCGCGAACATCCATCACCTGGAGGACGCGCTGGAGCGGCTGCGGGCCATCGACATGGTGTCCCGCACGGTCTCCACTGTGGTGTTGTCGACACTGCTCGAACGTCCCCCTGCGCCTGAGCCCGGATAAGGTCCGCAGGCATGACCGACGTTCTCCTCGACCGCCGCGACGGCGTCGCCGTGATCACGCTCAACGCTCCCGACCGGCGCAACGCGCTGACGCTGCCGATGTCGGCGCGGCTGGCCGAGCTGGTCGGCGAGTGCGAGGCCGACGACCAGACCTCCGCCATCGTGATCACCGGCGCGCCCCCCGCGTTCTGCGCGGGGGCCGACCTCACCGTCCTCGGCGAGTCGCGCGAAGAGGGGCTGCGGGCGATCTACGCGGGCTTCCTCGCGGTCGCCCGGTCGTCGCTGCCGACGATCGCGGCGGTGGGTGGGGCGGCGGTCGGCGCCGGGCTGAACCTGGCGCTCGCCGCGGACGTGCGGCTCGCCGGACCCAAGGCGCGGTTCGACGCCCGGTTCCTGCAGCTGGGCATCCACCCGGGCGGCGGCATGACCTGGATGCTGCAGCGGATCGTCGGCCCGCAGACGGCCACCGCGATGACCCTGTTCGGCCAGATCCCGGACGCGGCCGAGGCCGAGCGGGTCGGGCTGGTCCTGCGGGCGGTCGACGGCGACCACGACGCCTTGGTGGACGCGGCCGTGGCGCTCGCCGCGCCCGCCGCCGCGGGGCCGCGGGAGCTGGTGCTGTCCATCAAGGCGACGATGCGCGCGACCGCGTCAATGGACGCGCACGCCGACGCTGTCGAGGCCGAGCTGGTGACCCAGGTGGCGTCCATGGACACCCCCGAGTTCGCCCAGCTCCTGGCCAAGATGCGAGCCAAGATCAGCGGCAGCGCCTAGACCCTACGTGGCGTACCACACAGCGAACTCGAACCGCCGGCATCTGGGATACTGTAACCATGAGTTACAGTTAAATTTGGGGTTTCCGGGCCACCCTGTGGACACTCGGAGGGCGATCGCAGTCTCCCGACTGTGATGTGTAGCGCGTTGCGAGGGACCTGCCGATTTCGATGCCTACCGTGGAAGGCGGAAGTGGTCGGCGACCAGGCCGGGTTGAGCAATCGAACGCCAGCTTCGCCGGGGGCGGAAGACTACCCTTGGCAGTAGCGGACGGCACTGGCCAAGCACGCTGTCAGGAGAGAGGGATCGGCGAGTTCATGAGCACAAGTGTGGACGGCGACGTGGCCGGAGGCGCTGACTCCGCCGGGTCTTCCCGTCAGGCCGGGACCAAACTCGACCGAGTCGTGATCCGGTTCGCGGGCGACTCCGGCGACGGCATGCAGCTGACGGGTGACCGGTTCACCTCAGAGGCGGCCGCGTTCGGCAACGACCTTTCGACGATGCCCAACTTCCCCGCCGAGATCCGCGCCCCCCAGGGCACGATCCCCGGTGTCTCCAGCTTCCAGGTGCACTTCGCCGACTACGACATCCTGACCCCGGGCGACCGGCCGGACGTGTTGGTCGCGATGAACCCGGCGGCGCTCAAGGCGAACATCGCCGACCTGCCCGCGGGCGGGACGCTGATCGTCAACACCGACGAGTTCACCAAGCGCAACCTGACCAAGGTCGGCTACGCGGCGAACCCGCTCGAGGACGAGTCGCTGTCGTCCTACCAGGTGCACGAGGTCGCGATGGCCACGATCACCCAGGGCGCGCTGTCGGAGACCGGTCTGGGCAAAAAGGACGCCGAGCGCTGCAAGAACATGTTCGCGCTGGGTCTGCTGTCGTGGATGTACCACCGGCCGACCGAGGGCACCGAGGCGTTCCTGCGCGAGAAGTTCGCCCGCAAGCCCGACATCGCCGAGGCCAACGTCCTGGCGTTCCGCGCGGGCTTCTACTACGGCGAGACCACTGAGGCCTTCGCGGTCACCTACCAGGTCGCGCCCGCCAAGCTGCCCGCGGGCACCTACCGGCAGATCACCGGCAACACCGCGCTCGCGTACGGCATCGTCGCGGCCGGGGTGCAGTCGAAGCTGCAGGTCCTGCTGGGCACGTACCCGATCACCCCGGCGTCGGACATCCTGCACGAGCTGAGCAAGTACAAGCAGTTCGGCATCACCACGTTCCAGGCCGAGGACGAGATCGCGGGCATCTGCGCCGCGCTCGGCGCCTCCTACGGCGGAGCGCTGGGTGTCACCTCGACGTCCGGCCCTGGTGTGGCGCTGAAGTCGGAGACCATCGGCCTCGGCGTGATGACCGAACTGCCGCTGCTGGTCGTCGACGTGCAGCGCGGTGGCCCGTCCACCGGTCTGCCGACGAAGACCGAGCAGGCCGACCTGCTGCAGGCCATGTACGGCCGCAACGGCGAGTGCCCGGTCCCGATCATCGCCCCGCAGTCCCCGGCGGACTGCTTCGCCGCGGCGGTCGAGGCCACCCGGATCGCGCTGAAGTACCGCACCCCGGTGCTGCTGCTCTCGGACGGCGCCATCGCCAACGGCTCCGAGCCGTGGCTGATCCCGGAGCTCGACACGCTGCCCGACCTCACCGTCGAGTTCGCCACCGAGCCCAACGCCCCCGACGGGTCCGGCGAGTTCTGGCCGTACCTGCGTGACCCGGAGACGCTGGCCCGCGCGTGGGCGCTGCCCGGCACCGCGGGCCTGCAACACCGCATCGGCGGCCTGGAGAAGCAGGACGGCACCGGCAACATCTCCTACGACCCGGACAACCACGACAAGATGGTCCGGACCCGTCAGGCCAAGATCGACGGCATCGACGTGCCCGACCTCGAGGTGGACGACCCGTCCGGCAAGGCGCGGGTGCTGGTGCTGGGCTGGGGCTCGTCCTACGGCCCGATCGGCGCGGCGTCGCGGCGGGTGCGCAAGCTCGGCCACGCGGTCGCCCAGGCGCACCTGCGCCACCTGAACCCGTTCCCCGCCAACCTCGGTGAGGTTCTGCGGAGCTACGACAAGGTCGTCGTTCCGGAGATGAACCTCGGCCAGCTCTCGCTGCTGCTTCGCGGGCGCTACCTGGTCGACGTGATCAGCTACACCAAGGTCGCGGGCCTGCCGTTCATGGCCGAGGAACTCCAGAACGTCCTCACGGACATCGTGAAAGGGGTCGACGCATGACCGCGATTGATCTTGGGCTGCCCGGCCTCGCGGGGGTGCCGACGACCGACGAGCCGCAGAAGGCCAAGGACTACAAGTCCGACCAGGAAGTCCGCTGGTGCCCCGGCTGTGGCGACTACATCGTGCTCAACGCGGTGCAGTCGTTCCTGCCGACGCTGGGCCTCAAGCGGGAGAACATCGTCTTCGTCTCCGGCATCGGCTGCTCCTCACGGTTCCCGTACTACATGAACACCTACGGGATGCACTCGATCCACGGCCGCGCCCCGGCCATCGCCACCGGCCTGGCCACCGCGCGTCCCGACCTGTCGGTCTGGGTCGTGACCGGTGACGGCGACTCGCTGTCGATCGGCGGCAACCACCTGATCCACACGCTGCGCCGCAACGTGAACCTCAAGATCCTGCTGTTCAACAACCGGATCTACGGCCTCACCAAGGGCCAGTACTCGCCGACGTCGGAGCCGGGCAAGGTCACCAAGTCCACCCCGATGGGCTCGCTGGACCACCCGTTCAACCCCGTGTCCCTCGCACTGGGCGCCGAAGCGACGTTCGTCGGCCGGGCACTGGACTCCGACAAGGTGGGCCTCACCGACGTGCTGCGTCAGGCGGCGGAACACCGAGGCTCGGCCCTGGTCGAGATCTACCAGAACTGCCCGATCTTCAACGACGGCGCGTTCGACGTGCTGAAGGAGCCGGGCGAGGCCGAGCAGCGCCTGATCAACCTGGAGCACGGGAAGCCGATCCGCTTCGGCGCCGAGAAGGAATACGGCGTCATCCGCAGCGGGTTCGGGTCGCTCGAGGTCGCGAAGGTCAGCGAGGTGGGTGAAGAGGCGCTGGTGGTGCACGACGCCCACATCGAGGACCCGTCCTACGCGTTCGCGCTGTCCCGGCTGTCCACTCAGGACCTGAGCCACACGATCACGGGCGTCTTCCGCTCGGTGCGCCGCGACACGTACGACGATCTGGCACGGGCGCAGGTGGCGCAGGCCGTGGAGAGCAAGCCCGCGGACCTGCGGAGCCTGCTGCACGGCAAGGACACCTGGACCATCGCGCCTTGAGTTGAGCTACAAGCAAACAAGGGCCGCTACCCCAGTGGGTAGCGGCCCTTGTTCTTGATCCGTGCGCCTGCCGAGGGTTAGCTCTTCTCGATGCGCCGCTTGTTCCAAGCCGTGAAGCCGGCCTGCTCAGCGTCCGCAGCGGTCTTGAACCAGACCTCAGCCCGAGTCCGCGGGTAGTACGGCGACTCAGTCGTGTGGAACAGCATCGAGTCCGCGTTCCCCTTGATGGTGAATTCATCCGACGGCGCCGAGCCATCAGCCTTCGGATTCGCCGAGTTCGGCCCGAACGGCCCCTCAGGCACGCGGGCGACCGCCTGCTGGGGAATCTCCGTCTGCCCCCGTTCGGCGCCACCAACCCGGTTCCAGGGCCGGAAACCCGCTGCCTCAGCCTCGTCGGCGTCGCGGAACCAGACCTCGGCCTGGGTCACCGAGTAGAACGCTGACTCCTCGGTGTGGAACAGCATCGAGTCGACGTTGCCCTTGACCTTGAACTCGTCCGACGGCGCCGTGCCGTCGGCCTTCGGCTTGGCCGAGCCCGCGTACTCACCCGGCTCCCACGTCGGCTGGGAGACCACAGGCCGCACGTCCCGCTTGGCGCGGGTCCACGGCGTGAAGCCCGCCCGTTCGGCGTCAGCGGCGGACTTGAACCACACCTCCGCCTTGGTGCGGCCGTAGTACGGGGAGTCCGTGGTGTGGAACAGCATCGAGTCCGCGTTGCCCTTGATGGTGTATTCCGGCGACGGGGACGCCCCGCCGGGGCCGGGACGCGCCGAGCCCGGGCCGTACGGCTCGTCGGTGGCCGGGGACGCGGCGGGGGCCGAGGCAGCCGAGGTGGCGAACATCGGGGTTCCCTTGCCTGAACCGGATTCCGCGTCGGACTCCGGTTCGACGGGCAGGCCGCGGTCCGCGCCGGACCCGGTGGAACCGACGACGTGCGAGCCGAGGCCCTTGTCGGATGCCGGGTCCGTGTCGGCGACCGGACCGGTGCCCGCGAGACCATCGGCACCCGAGCCGGTGGCCACGCCCGTGGCGGCCGCGCCGGCGATCGGACCCGAACCCGCGAGGGAACCGAACTCGCCGTCCGTGTCAGCCGGAGCGCCGTTCTTGTCGGACGCACCCGCCCGCCGTGCCGCCATCCCGGCCGCCGCGCCCGCGGCCGCGCCGCTGGTCGCGGAGCCGCTCACGTTGACGTCGCTGACGGCGTCCTCGTCGGACCTGGCGGGAAGGGTGTCGCGGTTGCCTTCCTCCATCGAGGGCGGCGGGGCGGCCATCCACTCCGTCTTGGCCGGGTCGGCCGAGACCGCCGAGTCGCCATCGTCGGCGAGGTGGTGCTTGGCCGTGGTGCCCGCAGTACCCGCAGTGCCCACGGTGGCTGTGTCCTTGGCCGTGGCTGTTTCTCCGGCCGTGGAAGCGGCGGTGTCTTCGGCGGTGTCCTTTGCCGTGTCCTTTGCCGTGTCCTTGTTGGCCTTCTTGCCCTTCGCCTTGCCCACCGCGGCGCCGCCCGCAGTCGCGAGACCGGCCGCGCCGAGCATGGCGGCCGTGTCGGACTTGGGCTCGTCGGACTTGGGCTCGTCGTCCAGCGACCCCTTCAGCGTGCCGGAGCGGCCCGTGTCGTCGAGCGTCTGGACCGGGATGCGGCCCGTCGGGGTGTCGTCGCCCGGGGTGTCGTCCACCCGCAGGGCGCTGGTGCGTTCATCGTCGTCGAGGGCGCCCAGCGCGGAAGCACGTGGCCGCGCCGAGGCGCTCGCCTTGTCCGTGCTCGCGGCGCGCTTGGGTTCGCGGTCGCTGTCCTGGACGGCGGGGCCACCGATGCGTTCCTCGGTCACCTCGACCTTCGGCTTGCGGAAGAACCGCTGAACCAGCCAGGTGAAAAGCGCACCCAGCAGAAAGGACAGCAGCAACCAGAGCCACACCTGCCCGAAGAGATATTTCATGGTCTGGTCTCCTAAAGGACGACGATTTCGACCCGGCGGTTGGCCGCCTGGCCTGCTGCGGTGTTGTTGGGCGCCACGGGCTTGGTGCTGCCGTAGCCCTTGGCGGTCATGCGGTCCGCGGCGACTCCGAGCTGCGTGAGTCGCGAGTGGACGGTGGCGGCGCGCTGGTCGCTGAGCTGCTGCCCGTCGACACTGTCGTTGCCCGGGGCGTCGGCGATGTGGCCGCCCACCTCGATGGACACGCCCTTGAGCAGCGGCGCGATCTGCTGCACCGTGTTCTCCCCCGCGGGGGTGAGCGTGGCCGTGTTGGGCTCGAAGGTGATCGGCTGGGCGGCGATCAGCGCGTTGATCTGCTGCTGCACAGCCGCTTTGTCGACCGCCGGGGCGGCGACGGTCAGCTTGTCGTCGACCTTGACGCCCGGTGCCATCGCGGCAGCGGCCTTCGCGGCCGCCGCCTTGTCCTGCTCGGTGGGCACCGAACCCGACAGGGTCACGGTGTCGCCATCCCAGCTCAGGCCCCGGTTTCCGGGAGCGGTGCCCAGGATCGCGACAGCCTTGCCGAGTTCGGCGGCGGGCGCGGGCAGGGTGGCGCCCGGGGTCACGGTGAGCTGGTCGACGACGGGCCGCCCGCCTGCCGCCTGTGTGGCGGAGGCGATGAGTTCGGCACGGGCCGCCTCGTCGGGAACGCTGCCGCCCAGCACGACCGAGCCGTCCTTGAGGTCAGCCGTCATCGGCACGCTCGGCGCGGGCGGCACCGGGTTCGCCGAAGCCGACGGCACACCGGAAGCGTTGGGATCATTGGGGTTCGCGCTGTCGTTGTCCCCCGCGGGCCCACCCGCGATGTCCGCCGACCAGACGCCGTCGACCGACTCGACCGCGCCGCGCGCGGCGTCGATCTGGCCTGCCGGGACACCCGAGACGTTGGCGACGACGCCGTCCATCCGCACGTCGGCACCGGAGATTCCCGCCGCCGCGAGGGCGTTCTGCGACTTGAGCGCGAGGTCGGACTCGACGTCGTCGCGTTTGCCGAACGGCGTGACGGTGGCCAGCAGCGCGAGCAGGGCCGGGATCAGCACCAGCCCCAACAGCCAGGGCAGTATTCCGCCGCGTCGATCGTAGTTCGTGGTCTTCGTGCGACGAATCAGAGTTTCGCCTGGTTGAAGGGAATCTGATACGGAACCTGGCATGGCCGCTCCGAACGGGACAAACACCTCCGGTCGTCCATTTGGACGACCTCTAGCACTCCGAAAAGCGCACGGTGTCTTTTATCATTCCCGCAACAGAGCCGCCACTTGGAGTGAACGGCTGACTCCCCCGCGTCAGGCGAGCGGTCGGAATCCCACTCGCTCGGCGTCGGCGACCGAACGGAACCACACCTCGGCGATGGTCCGGTCGAACTTCGGCGACTCGGGTGAGCAGTACCGAAGCGCGGTGACGCTCGCCTTGATGACGTAGTCGCTCGACGGGGATTCCCCACCGGGCAACGGCATCGCCGATCCCGGGCCGAACGGCCCCGGCGGGACGAACGGGTCGACCCCGCCCATCGGCGCCTGCTTGAGCGCGGTGCGCGAGCGCCGCGGGCGGCTCTCGGGCAGGACCGACGTCGCGGCCACGGTCTCGTCCGCGGGGCGGATCGGCTCGAACAGCGAGCGCTCGGCCTCAGCCGCGGGCGCTGTGGCGGTCGCCGGGGTGGCGGGCGCGGGCGGCGCGGGCTGGATGCCGAACGGGATCCGACCCTGTGGCTTGGCCGGAATGCGCTTGGGCAGAGCGCTGGTCGTGGTGGTGGCGCGCACCTCTCCGTACGCCAAGTTCGGTTCCTCCGCGGGCTCGGTCGCTACCACTGGCTGCGCGACTGGCGGCGCGGGCAGTGGTTCCGGCTCGACGACAGGCGCGGGCGGCACGGGACGGACGAACTGCGTGGCGGCGTCGATCGACGCCGCGGGCGCCGGGACGACCTCGGTCCGGTCTGGTGCGGCCTGCTCCTCCTGCTCTTCATCGAGATCGTCGATGAGAGCGTCGTCGGTGTTGTCCTGCTCGCCTTCGGCGTCGATCCGGCGGATCAACTCGGCGGGGATCGGGGTGGTGTGCTGGGTGAAGATCGTGCCGCCGCCGGTGTCGGACCGTTCGTCCGCCCGGGTGCGGGCCACCTCGGCCTCGGCTTCGGCCAGGTCGTCGACGAGGTTCTCGTCGGCGGTCTCGGGCTGCCCGGCGAACCACTGCTCGGCGGGAGCCTCGCTCAGCTCCGCCACGCGGTCGGCCGGGATGTACTGGGTGGTCTCGGTGGCCCCGTTGGCTTCGCCGAGCAGCGACCCGGCGTGCCGGGTCTCCTCGACCCCGCCCAAGCGCAGCGCGCCGCGCTCGTCGGCAGTGTCCTGCTGGTCCTGCTCGTCCTCGGCGCGGTCGTAGTCGTCCTGGTCCGCGTGGTCCGCGTGGTCACTGTCCGCGCGGTCCTGCTCGACGTCGTAGTCGTCCTCGGTGTCGAGGCGGGCGTGCTCGGCGGCGAACAGCGCCTGGTCGAACTCGCCGCTGTCGCTGCGCCGAGTGTCCTGGTCGTCGTGCTCGTCGTCGCGGCGGTCGTCGTGCTCGTCGCGCTGGTCGTGCTGGGCGAAACCGTCGCGGTAATCGCCGTGGCCCTGGGACTCGAAGCCGGGAACGAGAGCGGGCGTCGACCGGAACTCGTGCGATTCGTAATCGTCGCCGAAGTCCGCGGCACGCGGCAAAGGATCGGAGTACGGGGTCGCGTAGTCGTCGGCGGGCGCCTGGGCCTCACGCCTGCGGGAAGCGGCGAGCCTGTTCTGCAAATCGGCGACGCGCTTGCGTGCCGGGTTCGCGATCAGGATCCAGCACAGCAGCGCGCCGACCAGGAATCCGGCGAGGCTCCATACCCACACCTGACCGAAGAACGGCATCTGCCACTTCTCCCTCCCGGCCGCGCCGTCGCGGCGCGTAAGACCGTTGTTCGAGCCTAGAGGAGGCTACTGCGGTCGAGTTCACGACAGGGATGCTCCCCGGGATTTCCCGGACACATCACAGTTTCGCGTCGCCTACCGTGCCTTATCGGGTACGGGCGACTACATAACGTGTCAGTAGATCCAATGCCTCGCGTGCCGCGCATTCCGGAAGGGCCGCCAATTCGTTCTGCGCCGAAATTGCGTACTCGTCGAGAGTCTTGCGCGCGCGCTCCAGGCCGGGCGACTTCCGCAGCCGGGTGAGGGCGTCCTCGACGTCGTCGTCGTCGGTGATCGGGCCGCCGAGCAGCTCGGTGAGCCGGGGGTCGCCGCCGTCGTCGATCGCGTAGAGCATCGGCAGCGTCAGCACGCCTTCGCGCAGGTCGGTCCCGGGCGTCTTGCCGGACTCGGCGGCGGGTGAGGCGATGTCGATGACGTCGTCGGAGAGCTGGAACGCGGCGCCGATGATCTCGCCGTACTTGAACAGCGCCTCGGTCTGCTCGGGGGTGGCCCCGGAGAACATCGCGCCGTAGCGGCCCGCGGTGGCGATCAGGGAGCCGGTCTTCTGGCCGATCACCGAGAGGTAGTGCTCGATCGGGTCGCTGTCGCGGGGTCCGACGGTCTCGCGCATCTGGCCGGTGACCAGTTCGCGCATGGTCTCGGCGATGATCCGGGTCGCGGACGCGCCGAGGTCGGCGACGAGCATGGAGGCGTGGGCGAAGAGGAAGTCGCCGGTCAGGATGGCGATCGAGTTGTCCCACCGGGCGTTCGCGCTCGCGTCGCCGCGGCGCATGGTGGCCTCGTCCATGACGTCGTCGTGGTACAGCGTGGCCAGGTGGACCAGCTCCACAGCGGCGGCGGCGGCGATGACCTGCTCGGTGTTGCCGTCGTTGAACTGGGCGCTCAGCAGGGTGAACAGCGGCCGAAAACGCTTGCCACCCGCCTTCACCAGGTGCAGGGCGGCCTGGTCGACGAAGTCGACGTCGCTGTGCACGACGGAGCGCAGCAGCTCCTCGACCGTCGCCAGGCCGGTGACGACGGCCTCGACGAGCGCCGGGTCGGCGTTGTCGAGCCCCAGCGACGCGGGCACCTCGGAAATGGCCGAGTTCTCGGTGTCAGTCACTCGCGGCGCTCCTGATCAGCGTGGTTGGTGAAAATGAGCCTACTTGGCGGTTGAACTCCGACGTCAGGCAATGGACGTGACCCGCGCAACGTTCGCGCCTGAGTGGTTGTCCTGAGTAGTTGTCCGGATTCGTGATCCGGGGTCGATGGGTCAGGATCACCCGGTGCGAACCTCGGTGAATGTGACTGTGCAGCTGGCGGCTGTGGTGCTCTTCCTCGCCCTGCGGCTGTCCGCGGGCGGCTGGCTGCTGGTGATTTACCTTTTCTCGATCATCGGCCCGATCGTCACGCTGGTGCCGCTTTTCTTCGCCATCAAGACCGCCCGCCGGGAGACACTGCCGAGCGGCGTCGCCGCTCCGTTCGTGACGGCGGCCGTGTCCCTGGTCGGCGCCGGGCTGCTGGTGGCCGACTTCGGCGACTCGGCGTGGGGATCGATCCCGGTTCTCGGCGACACCTTGGTAGGCAGTGGCAGTGCGCTGATGGCGTTGGACTCGCTGGGCTGGCTCTTCGTGCTGGGGTTCGTCGGCTCGGTCGTGTGGATCTTCGTGGCGGTGAGCGCCGCCGAACCGGCGCCGGTGACGCGCAAGGGTGCGCTGATCATCGGCGGGGTGGTGGCGGCCATCGCCGCGGTGCTCGTCGTCCCACCGCTCGTCCAGGCGTCGTCGAACGCGGGCAATGAGGACCTCGCGGCGGCTCGTTCGGCGGCGGAGTCGGCGGGCCGGACGCTGCGCGCGGACCTGCGGCCCGCGCCCGAGCGCATGTCGGGCGTCTGGGAAGTCTGTGCCGACTCCAAGAGCGCCCAGTTCGTGGTCAGCATGGGCGTCTCCGGGGACGTGAGCGACGTGCACAACCAGTTGGACGACCGGATGGAGTCGTCGCGGTGGGAGCGAGTGGACAACTGGTCGTACTGGCACGCGAAGACCCGCGACGGGCACGAAGTGGTGGCGAGCCAGGCCACGGTGGCGGGCGCGAAGGCGAGCGTGGCGGTCAAGAGCACCTGCGTCGCGGTCGGGAGCGCCAGGGCCAGGGAGCTGGCGCTCGAACTCCCGGTGAAGCTGGGCGAATGAGAAAGGGCCCCGGCGCGGTGCGCCGGGGCCCGTTCACGAAGCGGTCTAGCGGATGGCGAACGCTCCGCCCGCCGCCCAGTCGAGGGCGAAGGAGGGGGCGATGCCGAGCAGCAGGGTCACCAGGACGCCGAGAGTGATGGCGGCCGTGGTGAACGCGCCCGGGACCGTGACGGTGGGGCCGTCGGCGGCGGGCTCGCTGAAGTACATCAGCACGATCACCCGCAGGTAGAAGAACGCCGCGACCGCCGAGGCGATCAGGGCGATGACCACCAGCGGGGCCATGCCATCGGCCAGGGCGGCCTCGAACACGACGAACTTGCCGACGAACCCACTGGTCAGCGGGATACCGGCCAGCGCCAACAGGATGAAGGTGAACACGCCCGCCACCAGCGGCGAGCGCTTCGCCAGGCCCGCCCACTGCGACAGGTGCGTCGCCTCGCCCGAGGAGTCGCGGACCAGGCTGATCACGCCGAACGCGGCCAGCGTGGTGAAGCCGTAGGTCAGCAGGTAGAACAGCGTCGCCGACAGGCCCTTCTCGGTCAGCGCGATCGCGCCGACGAGCAGGAAGCCCGCGTGGGCCACCGAGGAGTAGGCGATCATCCGCTTGACGTCGGTCTGGGTCAGGCCGAGGACCGCGCCGATGATCATCGAGACGATCGCGACGCCCCAGAGGACGCTGCGCCATTCCCAGCTGGTGGCCTCGAACGCGACCTGCAGGACGCGCAGGATGCCGCCGAACGCGGCGACCTTGGTGCAGGCGGCCATGAACGCGGTGACCGGCGTCGGCGCGCCCTGGTAGACGTCGGGGGTCCAGGTGTGGAACGGGCCGACGGAGGCCTTGAACAGCAGGCCGACGATCAACAGCGCCATACCGGCGAACAGCAGGGTGTCGGAGCGGTCCGTGCCCGCCGCGGCGCCCGCGATGTCGGACAGCCGGACAGAACCCGCGTAGCCGTAGAGCAGGGCCAGGCCGTAGAGGAAGAACGCCGAGGCGAACGCACCGAGCAGGAAGTACTTGACCGCCGCTTCCTGCGAGAGCAGGCGGCGACGACGGGCGAGGCCGCACATCAGGTACAGCGGCAGCGACAGCACTTCCAGCGCGATGAACATCGTCAGCAGGTCGTTGGCCGAGCAGAAGATCATCATGCCGCCGAGCGCGAACAGCGTCAGCGGGAAGACCTCGGTCTGCATGCCGGTCGCGGTGACCTGGGCCCGGTCCTGGATGGTGCCGGGGCGGATCGCCGCGGTGGCGACGAACGCGCCACCGGGCTCGACCGACCGGTCGGCGATCATCAGCACCGCGCCGAACGACAGCGCCAGCAGCGTGCCCCACAGGAACAGCGCCGGGCGGTCGACGGCGAGCGTGCCGAACATGGCCAGCTCACCGGCCGCGGGCGCGTCCGTCAGGTACAGCGCCAGGGAGATCCCGGCGCCCGCCAGCGTCAGCAGCGTGAGCACGACCTGCGCGGGCCAGCGCTGGTGGCGGGGCAGGAACGCCTCGAACAGCACACCCACGCACGCCGCGCCGAGCACGATCAGGATGGGCCAGATCGCGGTGAGCGGCGGGGCCTCCACCTTGGGGGCGGGTGGCAACGGCTGGTCCTGGGCGAGCAGCAGGACCGTAGACATCACTGACACTGCAGTTGCCTCTCTGCGGGAACCGGGTCGACCAGGGCCGCTTCACACATCGTGGCGTCCACGGTGGGACCCACGATGTCGAGAACCGGCTTCGGGTACACACCCAGGCCGATGATCAGCAGGAGCAGCGGTGCGAGCACCAGCTTCTCCCGGCCGTTCAGGTCGAAGATCGCCTTGTGCGCGCTGACCTCGGGTTCGAGTTGGACCTTCACCGCGCCGGGCCCGCCGGAGGTCGTGTCGACCGGCGCGTCGATGGGCGGTTCCTGGGCGGTCAGCGCGTTGCCGCGCAGCGGGCCGGTCATGATCCGCTGGTAGAGCCAGAGGACGTAGATCGCGGCCAGAACCATGCCGACGGTGGCGATGATGGTGAACACCGGCCGGTTCGGGAACGAGCCGATGAGGACCAGGAACTCGCTGATGAACGAGTTCGTGCCCGGCAGCGACAGCGTGCTCAGACCGGCGATCAGGAACATGCCCGCGAGCACCGGGGTCAGCTTCGACATGCCGCCGTAGTCGGCGATGCGGGTCGAGCCGCCGCGGCTGACCACCATGCCGATCACCAGGATCAGCATCCCCGTGGCGATGCTGTGGTTGACCATGTAGGTGACCGAGCCCGCCATGGCCTGCGTGCTGAACGCGAAGATGCCCAGCGCGATGAAGCCGAAGTGGGCGATCGAGACGTAGGCGACGAAGCGCTTCATGTCGGTCTGCCCGGTGGCCAGCAGCGAGCCGTAGACGATGCCCGCGATGGCGAGGACCAGCACCCACGGCGCGAGTTCCTTGCTGGCGTCGGGGAACATCGGCAGCAGGTAGCGCAGGAAGCCGAAGGTGCCGACCTTGTCGAGCACGCCGACGAGCAGCACGGCGACGACGATGGGCGCCTCCGCGGTGGCGTCGGGCAGCCAGGTGTGGAACGGCACCAGCGGCGCCTTGAAGGCGAACGCGGCGAAGAAGCCGAGGAACAGCCAGATCTGCGTGCTCAGCGGCGCGTCGGAGACCACGCCGACCAGCGTCTGCCAGTCGAAGGTGCCCTGGCCCAGTTCGTCGCCCGCCATGACGTAGCAGGCGATCACCGACGCCAGCATGATCAAGCCGCCGAGGAACGAGTACAGGAAGAACTTCACCGCCGCGTACTGCCTGCGGGCGCCGCCGTAGGAGCCGATCAGGAAGTACATCGGGATCAGCATGAGCTCGAAGAGGACGTAGAACAGGAACACGTCCGTCGCGGCGAACACGCCGATGGTGAGTGCCTGCTCCAGCAGGATGAGCGCGAAGAACCCGCCCGCCGTGCGGCCTTCGGGCAGCTTGTCGGCCCAGCCCGCGCCGATCACGATCGGGGTCAGCACGGCGATGGTCGCGATCATGACGAGCGCGATGCCGTCGACACCGAAGGAGATGTGCACGCCGAAGGACGGGATCCAGTCGAACGAGAACGACTGCTGCAGCCGCGCCCCGCTCGCCTCGAACTTGCCCCAGGCGCAGGCGGCCATGGCCAGCTCGCCGAGGGAGAACGCGAGTGCGGCTTGCTTGGCGAGTTTCGCGTTCCCGCGAAGCGCCATCACCACGCCTGCGCCGACGAGCGGCAGCAGGAGTAGGACGGCCATGACCCAGGAGCCGTCCCCGGACACTGTCGGGGTCATGCGAACCTCACCATCAAGAACGCGGCGATCACGATGATCGATCCTCCGAGCATGGATAGCGCGTAGGAGCGGACGAAACCGGTCTGGGTGCGCCGCAGGCGACCCGAGCTACCGCCCAGACCCGCCGCGAGACCGTTGACCAAACCGTCCACACCCCGGTTGTCGACGAAGACCAGCGCCCGGCTGAGCCAGATGCCCGGACGACCGAACAGCGCCTCGTTGAGGTGGTTGCCGTACAGGTCGGCACGCGCGGCGCGGACCGGGAACGACACCCGCGCCGGCCGGGTGACCGGCTGCTCGCGGCGACCGAAGAGCAGGAACGCGATGAGCGCGCCGAGCGCGGACAGCGCGACCGTGAGGACCGCGATCATGCCGTGCGACAGCGGTCCGTGCGTGGCGAGCGTCGCGTCGAGGGACGGTTCGAGCCAGCCGGCGAGCCGGTCGCCGAGGGCAAGGAAAGCGCCCGCGCCGACCGAGCCGACGGCCAGCACGATCATCGGGATCGTCATGGTCGACGGCGACTCGTGCGGGTGGTAGTCGCGGCCGTCCTCGGACTTGAGGTTCTCGTAGCGCGGCTTGCCGAGGAACACCAGGATCAGCAGGCGTGTCATGTAGAACGCGGTGATCCCGGCGCCGAGCAGTGCCACGCCGCCGAAGACCCAGCCGCGCCAGCCGTGCTCGCCGAAGGCCGCCGCGATGATCGCGTCCTTGGAGAAGTAGCCGGACAGGAACGGGAAGCCGATCAGCGCGAGGTAGCCGAGGGTCCAGGTGATGAAGGTGATCGGCATCTTGCGCGCCAGCCCGCCCATGCGGCGGATGTCGCCCTCGTCGTTCATGCCGTGCATGACCGAACCGGCCCCGAGGAACAGCCCGGCCTTGAAGAAGCCGTGCGTGAGCAGGTGCATGATGCCCAGCGCGTACCCGGCCGGGCCGAGGCCCACGGCCAGGATCATGTAGCCGATCTGGCTGACCGTCGAGTACGCGAGGACCTTCTTGAAGTCGTCGTACGCGCAGCCGATGATGCAACCGATGATCAGCGTCAGCGCACCGATGATCATCACGCCGAAGCGTGCGTCCGCGGCCTGCGGCAGCGAGTAGATCGGGCTGGACCGGGCGATCAGGTACACGCCCGCGGTCACCATGGTTGCCGCGTGGATCAGGGCCGAGACCGGGGTCGGGCCCGCCATCGCGTCCGGAAGCCAGGCCTGCAGCGGGAACTGGCCGGACTTGCCACAGGCACCGAGCAGGAGCAGCAGGCCGATCGCGACGACGGTCGCGGTGGACTGCTCGCCGATCTTGTCGAACACCACGTCGAACTGGGTGCTGCCCATGGTCTTGAACATCAGGAAGATCGCCAGGGCCAGGCCGACGTCGCCGACCCGGTTCATGATGAACGCCTTCTTCGCCGCCGTGGCCGCGAAGTCCTTGCCCTGGTACCAGCCGATGAGCAGGTAGGAGGCGAGACCGACGCCCTCCCAGCCGAAGTAGAGCGTCACGAACGAGTTGCCCAGGACCAGCAGCAGCATCGCCGCGATGAAGAGGTTCAGGTACCCGAAGAACCGCCTGCGGTCGCGGTCGTCGTGCATGTAGCCGATCGAGTAGATGTGGATCAGCGAGCCCACACCGGTGATCAGCAGCACGAAGGTCAGCGACAGCGGGTCGAGGCGCAGCCCGAAGTCGATCTGCAGCGCGCCGACGTTGATCCACTCGAACAGGCTCAGGTTCTGCAGCCGGTCGTCCGCGGCGAGCGACGTGCTGCCGAAGAAGAGGACCAGGCCGTAGACGAAGGCCGCGATCACGGTGGCGCTGCCGAGCAGGTGGCCCCACTTGTCGGTGCGGCGGCCGCCGAGCAGCAGCACGGCCGCGCCGAAGGCGGGCAGCAGGAGCAGCAGCCAGGCAGCGCTCGCCGCGCCACTGGCTTGCTGGACCTCAGCAGCGAGGTTGATAGTTCCCGACACCGAGTTCTCCCTAGTACTTCAGCAGGTTGGAGTCGTCGACCGAGGCGGTGCGGCGGGTGCGGAAGATCGACATGATGATCGCCAGACCCACCACCACCTCGGCGGCGGCCACGACCATCACGAAGAACGCCATCACCTGGCCGGACAGGTCGCCGTTGATCCGCGCGAACGTCACCAGCGTCAGGTTCACGGCGTTGAGCATCAGCTCGACGCACATGAACACGACGATGGCGTTGCGGCGCACCAGGACGCCGACCGCGCCGATGGTGAACAGCAGCGCCGACAGCAGCAAGTAGTAAGTCGGGGTCATGACCCGTCCTCCTTACCGGGGGCGAGCGCGCGGGCGTCGGGCTCGGGCAGCGTGCCCGCGACGGCCTTGCGCTCCCGCTCGAGCTTCTGCGACGCGGTGGCCTCGATGAGCCGCGACAGCGACTCCGGGGCGACCGAGCCGTCGGGCAGCAGGGCCGGGGTGGCCACCGAGTTCGCCGTGGCGAACACACCGGGGCCGGGCAGCGGCGAAGGCCGGTCGTGCTCGCCGCGGAAGCGGGCCTCGACCAGTTCCTTCTGCGTCTTGCGGCCCTTCTGGTGCCGGTCGACGTAGCCCAGGATCATCGCGCCGACGGCGGCGGTGATCAGCAGCGCCGAGGTCAGCTCGAAGGGGAACAAGTAGTCGGTGAAGATCAGGCGGCCGATGTTGGCGACGTTGCCGTCGCCGCCGTTGGCCTGCTCGCCCGCCAGCCCCATGATCGTGACCTCGTTGAGCGACCGCGCGATGGCGGCCACGATCAGCACCGCGAGACCGACGCCGAGGACGCCCGCCCACAGCCGCTGACCGCGCAGCACTTCGACGACGGAGTCCGAGGAGTCACGTCCGACGAGCATCAGCACGAAGAGGAACAGCATCATGATCGCGCCGGTGTAGACGATGATCTGCACAAAGCCGAGGAACGGCGCCTGCTGGACCATGTACAGCGCGCCCAGGCTGAGCATCGTCAGCACCAGGAACAGCGCCGAGTGCACCGCGTTGCGGGCGAAGATCATGCCGAGCCCGCCCGCCAGGGCGAGTGGGCCGAGCACCCAGAAGGTGATCGCCTCACCGGTGGACACGGTCTGCTGGACCGCGAGGAGCGTCGCGCTCACTTGAGTTCCTCCCCGACGGAGTCCGGGTAGCCGTGCTTGCGCGCCAGGAACGGAGCGTTGACGTAGTAGTCCTGCTCGTTGTCGCCAAGGCGCATCGGGTGCGGCGGCTGCTCCATGCCCGGCAGCAGCGGCGCGAGCAACTGCTCCTTGGTGTAGATCAGCCGCTGCCGGTCGTCGTCGGCCAGCTCGAAGTCGTTGAGCATGGTCAGCGACCGGGTCGGGCAGGCCTCGATGCACAGGCCGCAGCCGATGCAGCGCAGGTAGTTGATCTGGTAGTCGGCGCCGTAGCGCTCACCGGGCGAGTAGCGCTCGTCGTCGGTGTTGTCGCCGCCCTCGACGAAGATCGCGTCGGCGGGACACGCCCAGGCGCACAGCTCGCAGCCGACGCACTTCTCCAGGCCGTCCGGGTGTCGGTTGAGCTGGTGGCGGCCGTGGTAGCGCGGTGCGGTGCCGGGGAAGTTCTCCGGGTACTCCTCGGTGACGACCTTCTTGAACATCGTCGAGAAGGTCACTCCGAAGCCCTTGAGGGGATCGAAGACGCTCATTCTGCTGACTCCTTGTCACCCGCGGCGACAGCGGCGGGCTCGCGCCGCGCGCGACGCACCCGGGCGGGCTTCGCGTTCTTGTCCGGCACCCGCAGGTCCAGCGGCGGGATCGGGTAGCCGCCGCCGGTGACCGGCACGCGGTTGTCGTCCATCTGCACCTTGCGCTCGGGCAGCAGGAAGCTGAGGCCGATGAGCAGCACCAGCACCACACCGCCCGCGATCAGGATGGTCGGCGCGGAGATGGCCTCCTCGTTGCGGAAGGCCCGCAGCGCGACGACCAGGACGATCCAGACCAGGTTGGCCGGGACGAGGATCTTCCAGCCCAGGCGCATGAACTGGTCGTAGCGCATGCGGGGCAGCGTGCCGCGCAGCCAGATGAAGGCGAAGAGGAACAGCCACACCTTGCCGAGGAACCACAGCAGCGGCCACCAGCCGGTGTTGAGGTAGTTGTCGCCGATCAGCGAGAGCGGCCACGGCGCCATGTACCCGCCGAGGAACAGCGTGGTCGCCATCGCGGAGACGATGACCATGTTGACGTACTCGGCGAGGAAGAACAGCGCGAACTTCATCGAGCTGTACTCGGTGTGGAAGCCGCCGACCAGCTCGGACTCGGCCTCGGGGAGGTCGAACGGAGCGCGGTTGGTCTCACCGACCATGGAGATGATGAAGATCAGGAAGCTCGGGATCAGCAGGTAGAAGTACCAACCGGTCTGCTGCGCGTCGACGATGTCGCCGGTGGACAGCGACCCGGTGTAGAGGATCACCGCGACGATCGACAGGCCGAGCGCGATCTCGTAGGAGATCACCTGCGCGGCCGAGCGGAGACCACCGAGCAGCGGGTACGGCGAGCCGGAGGCCCAGCCCGCGAGCACGATGCCGTAGACGCCCATCGACGAGCAGGCCAGCACGACCAGCACGCCGACCGGCAGGTCGACCAGCTGCAGCACGGTGCGCTCACCGAAGATCGAGACCTCGGGGCCGAACGGGATCACCGAGAACGCCAGGAACGCGGGGATCGTCGCGATGACCGGCGCGAGGAAGTAGACCTTCCGGTCAGCCGTGTCCGGGATGATCTGTTCCTTGAACGGCAGCTTGATCGCGTCCGCGAGCGACTGGAACCAGCCGTTCGGGCCGACCCGGTTGGGGCCGGGGCGCTGCTGCATCCTGGCGACGATCTTGCGTTCCAGGATGATCATCGCGGTGGTGGCGATCGCGCCGAGGCCGAGCAGCACCACACACTTGATCGCGATGAGCCAGATCGGGTCGTCGGCGAGCAGTTGCGCCCGGTTCATGAGTTGCCTCCAGGTTCCACGGTCACCACGGAGCCGTGGCCCGCGCCCAGGACCCGGCGGGTGGCCGAGTCACCGGAGTTGCCCGGCAGCCAGACCACGCCGTCGGGCAGGTCGGCGACCTGGACCGGCACGGTGATCGCGCCGCGGTCGGTGGCGACCTTGGCGGTGCCGGTCACGGCGATACCGAGATCCGTAGCGGTCTTGAGGGACAGACGGGCGAAGACCGGTCGGGCGGTGCCCGCCAGGTTCGGCTCGTCGTCCTGCATCGACCCGTTGTCCAGCAGCATCCGCCAGGACGCCAGCACGATCGCACCGTTTGTCGCGGCATTGGCCGCCACGTCCGGAGCGGTGGCCGTGCGGGGCACGACCGGGAGCCGGGCCAGGTCGGCCGCGGCGGCGGCCGGGGTCTGGGTGAACAGGTCGACGTCCATCTCCACGGCGAGCGAGTCGAGGACCCGGCCGTCGGGCATGGCGCCGGTGCCCTCGATGGTGTTGGCGAACTCGCGGCGGCGACCCTCCCAGTTGAGGTAGCTGCCGGACTTCTCGACCGCCGGGGCGATCGGCAACACCACGTCGGCGTGCGCGGTGACCGCGCTGTGCCGCAGTTCCAGGCTGACGACGAAGCCCGCGGCGGTCAGCGCCCGCTCGGCGAGCGCCGGGTCGGCCAGGTCGAACGGGTCGACACCGCCGACGACGAGACCGTCGAGGCGGCCGTCCGCGGCGGCGGCGAGGATGCCGTCGGTGTCGCGGCCGGGGGCGGCGGGCAGCGAGCCGGGCTTGAGGCCCCACGCCTGCTCGACGTCCACGCGGGCGGAGATGTCGGTGACCAGGCGGCCACCGGGCAGCAGCGTCGGCGCGGCGCCCGCGTCGAGTGCTCCGCGCTCACCGGCGCGACGCGGGATCCACGCGACCTTGGCGCCGGTGGAGTTCGCCAGCCGCAGCACCGCGCTGAACAGGCCGGGGACCTGCGCGGCGCGTTCGCCGACGAGGATCACCGCACCGTCAGCGCCAAGGGCTTCGGTGACGTCCGGGGCGTGGGTGGCCAGGCCGTCGAGCGCGCCGGGCTCGGCACCGGGCTTGCAGGCCAGCAGCGTGCCCTGGGTCTTCTCGACGCTCGGGCTCGTCCACTGTCCGACGTGGAACACCTTGGTCTTGTTCTTGCGGGCCGCCTTGCGCAGCCGCAGGAACACGATCGGCGCTTCCTCTTCGGGCTCGAAGGCCACGCAGAGCACCGCGGGAGCCTTCTCGATGCCCGTGAAAGTGACACCGGTTTCCGGCGTCGTGCCGACCACGGTCGAGGCAAGGAAGTCGAGTTCCTCGGTCGAGTGGGGGCGGGCGCGGAAGTCGATGTCGTTGGTGCGCAGCGCGATGCGCGCGAACTTGGCGTAGGCGTAGGCGTCCTCGACGGTCAGCCGACCGCCCGCGAGCACCGCGGCGCCCTTGCCGTCACGCGCCTTCGCCAGGCCCTCGGCCGCGATCTGCAGCGCCTCGGTCCAGCTCGACTCGACCAGTTCGCCGGTCTTCGCGTCGCGCACGAGCGGCCGGGTGATCCGGTCGGTCGCGGTGGCGTAGCGGAAGGCGAAGCGGCCCTTGTCGCAGATCCACTCCTCGTTGACCTCGGGGTCGTCGCCCGCGAGCTTGCGCATGACCTTGCCGCGCCGCCAGTCCGTGCGCTCGGCGCAGCCGGACGAGCAGTGCTCGCACACGCTCGGGGTCGACACCAGGTCGAACGGCCGGGAGCGGAACCGGTACGCGGCGCTGGTCAGCGCGCCCACCGGGCAGATCTGGATGGTGTTGCCGGAGAAGTAGCTCTGGAACGGCTTCTCCTCGGCGATGCCGATCTGCTGCTGCGCGCCGCGTTCGAGCAGTTCGATGAACGGGTCGCCGGCGATCTGCGCGGAGAACCGGGTGCAGCGCTGGCAGAGCACGCAGCGTTCGCGGTCGAGCAGCACCTGGGTGCTGATCGGCAGCGGCTTCGGGAAGGTCCGCTTGGTCTCGACGAACCGCGAGTCCGTGCGGCCGTTCGACATGGCCTGGTTCTGCAGGGGGCATTCGCCGCCCTTGTCGCAGATCGGGCAGTCGAGCGGGTGGTTGATGAGCAGCAGCTCCATCACGCCCTGCTGCGCCTTGTCGGCGACCGGCGAGGTGAGCTGGGTCTTGACGACCATGTCGTCGCCGACGGTCATCGTGCAGGAGGCCTGGGGCTTGGGCATGGGACGCCCGCCCATCTCGACCTCGACCAGGCACTGCCGGCAGGCGCCCGCCGGTTCGAGCAGCGGGTGGTCGCAGAACCGCGGGATCTGGATGCCGAGCCGCTCGGCGGTGCGGATGATCAGCTCGCCCTTGGGCGCGATCACCTCGGCACCGTCGATCGTCAGCCGCACATGTCCTTCGGGGACCGGTGCTTTCTCGACCGTGGTGGGGTTCTCGGGCGCGATGGTCATGACTGCGCTCCTGCCAGTGCGTGCGCGCCGACCCTGTTCTTCTCGCACAGGGCCAGGAATTCGTCGCGGAAGTACTTGATGCCGCTGGTGATCGGGCTGACCGCGCCGTCGCCGAGCGCGCAGAACGAGCGGCCGAGGATGTTGTCGCAGATGTCGAGCAGCGTGTCGATGTCCGCGGGTGTGCCGTGGCCCTCGACCATGCGCTGCAGGATGCCAGCGAGCCAGTACGTGCCCTCACGGCACGGGGTGCACTTGCCGCAGGACTCGTGCTCGTAGAACTCGGTCCACTTCATGACCGCCCACGGCACGGACACGGTCTCGTTGAAGACCATGACCGCGGTGGTGCCCAGCATGGAGCCGGCCTCCGCCGCGCCTTCGAAGTCCAGGGGGACGTCGAGGTGTTCGGCGGTGAACATCGGCGTGGACGAGCCACCCGGGGTCCAGAACTTCAGCGGGATGCCGTCTTTCATGCCGCCCGCGAGTTCGAGCAGTTCACGCAGCGTCGTGCCGAGCGGGGCCTCGTACTGACCGGGCTTCTCGACGTGCCCGGAGATCGAGTAGATCTTCGGGCCGGGCGACTTCGCGGTGCCCATGGTGCGGAACCAGTCGGAGCCGCCGTTGACGATGAACGGCACGCTCGCGATGGTCTCGACGTTGTTGACCGTGGTCGGCGCGGCGTAGAGGCCGGCCGCGGCGGGGAACGGCGGCTTGAGTCGCGGCTGGCCTCGGCGGCCCTCCAGCGAGTCGAGCAGCGCGGTTTCCTCACCGCAGATGTAGGCGCCCGCACCGGCGTGGACGGTGATCTCCAGGTCGAATCCGGAGCCGAGGATGTCCTTGCCCAGGTACCCGGCGGCGTGCGCCTCGCGGACCGCCGCGTTGAGCCTGCGGATGCAGTGCAGGGCCTCGCCGCGCACGTAGATGAAGCAGTGGTGCGACCGCATCGCGTACGAGGCGATGACGCAGCCCTCGATCAGCGAGTGCGGGTCGGCCATCATCAGCGGGATGTCCTTGCAGGTTCCCGGTTCGCCTTCGTCGGCGTTGATGACGAGGTAGTGCGGCTTGTCCTCGTTCTGCGGCATGAACGACCACTTGATGCCAGCGGGGAAGCCCGCGCCGCCGCGGCCGCGCAGACCGGAGTCCTTCACCAGCTGGACAAGCTGCTCGGGCGTGCCCTTGAGCGCCTTGCGCAGCGCGGTGTAGCCCTCGAGCTGCTCGTAGGTCTTGATCGACCAGGACTGTGGGGACAGCCAACGCTTGGTCAGCACGGGGGTGACCGGCGCGGGCTTGTTGGGAGTGGTCATTTCTTCTCGACCTCCGGCAGCGCGACATCAGTCATCGCGGGAGCGGTCCAGCCGCGGTCCTCGGCGAGCTTGGCTCCGCGCAGCGTCTCCACGGCGGCGGACGGGCCGTCCACAGTGGAGCGGTAGTCGACCTCGTCCTCGGGCCAGAACCCGGCCAGCTCCAGCTCCGCGGTGCGGAAGTCGCGCAGCGGCGCGCCCCGCGTGGGCTGGGGCTTGTCCCCCGCGCGCAGCGCGTCGACGAGCGCGACGGCCGACTCGGGGGTCTGGTTGTCGAAGAACTCGTAGTTGACCTGCAGCACCGGGCCGAGGTCGCAGGCCGCGAGGCACTCGGCGTGCTCCAGGGTGATCGAGCCCGGCGCACCCGGCTCGCCCACGGTCTCGTTGTGGCCCAGGCGCTTGCCGCCCTCGCCGAGGTGCTCACCGAGCGCCTTGTAGATGGCGTCGCCGCCGAGCACCGCGCACAACGTGTTGGTGCACACCGAAACCAGGTGCTCACCGCAGGTCTTGCGCTTGTACATGGTGTAGAACGTCGCGACCGCGCTGACCTCGGCGGCGGTCAGGTCGAGCTGGCCGGCGCAGAACTGGATGCCCGCCTGGCTGACCCTGCCCTCGACCGACTGCACGAGGTGCAGCATCGGCAGCAGCGCCGACCGCGACTGCGGGTACCGGGCGACGATCTCCTGGGCCTTGGTGACGATGTCCTCGCCGAAGACACTGAGGTCGACGGATTCGGTGACGGCGATGGGTTCCGCACTCATCGGTCACAACCTCCCATCACGGGGTCGATCGAGGCGACGGCGGCGATCACGTCGGCGACCATGCCGCCCTCGGACATCGCGGGCATCGACTGCAGGTTGATGAAGCTTGGTTCGCGCACGTGCACGCGCATCGGGCGGGTGCCGCCGTCGGAGACCAGGTGGTAGCCCAGCTCGCCGCGCGGGGACTCGACCGGCACGTACACCTGGCCCGCGGGGACCTTGAAGCCCTCGGTGACCAGCTTGAAGTGGTGGATCAGCGACTCCATGGACTGCCCCATGATCTTGCGGACGTGCTCCAGGGAGTTGCCCATGCCGTCGGCGCCGATGCTCAGCTTCGCCGGCCACGCGATCTTCTGGTCGGCGACCATGACCGGGCCCGGCTCCAGCTTCTTGAGGCACTGGGCGACGATCTTGAGCGACTGGTGGATCTCCTCGACGCGCAGCAGATACCGGGCGAAGGAGTCGGCGGCGTTCGAGGTCGGGACCTCGAAGTCGTACTCCTCGTAGCCCAGGTACGGCTCGGTCTTGCGCAGGTCCCAGGCCAGGCCCGCGGACCGCAGGATCGGACCGGTGACACCGAGCGCGAGGCACGCGTCGACCGGCAGGTACCCGACGCCGACGAGCCGGTTGCGCCAGATCGGCTGACCGGTCAGCAGCTTGTCGTAGTCCGGCAGGCGCGAGTCCATCACCTTGATGAAGTCGGTGACCTTCTGGTGGTAGTCCGCCGGAAGGTCCTGGGCGAGACCGCCGGGCCGGATGAACGCGTGGTTCATCCGCAGGCCGGTGAGGTGCTCCAGCAGGTGCAGGACTTCCTCGCGCTCACGGAAGCCCGCGGTCATCGCGGTCAGCGAGCCGAGCTCCATGCCGCCGGTGGCCAGGGCCACCAGGTGCGAGCTGATCCGGTTGAGCTCCAGCAGCATCACCCGGGCGACCTGGGCGCGGCGCGGGGCCTCGATGCCGAGCAGCTTCTCGATCGCCAGGCAGTACGCGGCCTCGTTGGACAGCGGCGCCAGGTAGTCCATGCGCGTCACGAAGGTGACGCCCTGGGTCCAGGTGCGGTACTCGCAGTTCTTCTCGATGCCGGTGTGGAGGTAGCCGACGACCGAGCGGGCCTGGGTGACCGTCTCGCCCTCGAGTTCGAGCACCAGGCGGAGCACGCCGTGCGTCGAGGGGTGCTGCGGGCCCAGGTTGATGACGATGCGCTCGTCGTGGATGGCGTCGTCCAGGATCTCGTCCCAGTCGCCACCCGTGACGGTGTAGACGCGACCCTCAGTGGTGTCGCGCTCGTCTGCGGGATGGATGTCGTTCGTGGTCACGAGTAAGACCTCCGCTGGTCGGGCGGGGGAATCTCCGCGCCCTTGTACTCCACCGGGATCCCGCCGAGCGGGTAGTCCTTGCGCTGGGGGTGGCCGTCCCAGTCGTCCGGCATGAGGATCCGGGTCAGCGCGGGGTGTCCGTCGTAGACGATCCCGAACATGTCCCAGGCCTCGCGCTCCTGCCAGTCGGCGGTCGGGTAGACCTCGACGACCGACGGGATGTGCGCGTCGTCGACATCGACCGCGACCTCCAGCCGGATGCGGCGGCGGAACGTCATCGACGTCAGGTGGTAGACCGAGTGCAGCCGCTGCGGGATGTCCACGCCGTAGTCCACACCGGACACCGAGCTGCACAGCTCGAAGCGCAGGGCGGGCTCGTCGCGCAGGGTCCAGCAGAGCGCGACCAGGTCTTCGCGGCGGACGTAGAAGGTGATCTCGCCGCGGTCGACGGTGACCTGCTGGATCGCCTCGGCCGGGATCTCCCGGCGGGCCATGGCCGCGCGCAGGTCGTCGGTCAGCTCGTCGAACCAGCCGCCGTACGGGCGCTCGGCCGGGGCCGGGGCGTACCCGGGCAGGCTCAGCCCGCCGAAGCCGGTGGTGTCGCCGGTGCCCGCGACGTTGAACATGCCCTTGCGGGTTCGGCCCAGGACGACGGGCTCCGCGGGGACGGGCTCCTGGTGCTCGGCCGGGCGGGCCAGGTCCTTCTCAGGCTCCTGGCCGGGCGTGGGACGGTCGGCGCTGGACTGCTCGCCGCCGGTGGTGGGTTCGTCAGCCATGGCTCTATTTCTTGCCGTACTTGATGGAGGACGCGATCAGCTCGGTGCGCTCACCGCTGGCGGCGCGGATCGCGGCGCGGGTGGCGTTGATCGGCTCGTCCTGGATCTTGGCGTGCAGCTTGAGGATCGCGTCGAGCAGCATCTCCGGGCGCGGCGGGCAGCCGGGCAGGTACATGTCGACCGGCACGATGTGGTCGACGCCCTGCACCACGGCGTAGTTGTTGAACATGCCGCCCGATGAGGCGCACACGCCCATCGCCAGCACCCAGCGCGGCTCGGCCATCTGGTCGTAGATCTGCCGCAGCACCGGGGCCATCTTGTTGGTGACCCGGCCGGCGACGATCATCAGGTCGGCCTGGCGCGGGGAGGCGCGGAACGCCTCCATGCCGAAGCGGGCGATGTCGTAGCGCGGACCGCCGGTGGTCATCATCTCGATGGCACAGCAGGCCAGTCCGAACGTGGCAGGCCACAGCGAGTTCTTGCGTCCCCAGTTCACCAGCTTTTCCAGGCTGGCCAACATGATTCCGTTGGGGAGCTTCTCTTCGATACCCATGACGTCTGCCTCCTTCCCCCGTCAGTTCCAGTCGAGGCCGCCGCGACGCCAGACATAGGCGTACGCGAAGCCGACCGTTGCGATGAACAAGAAGATCTCCACCAGGCCGAACAGGCCGAGGGCGTCCGCCGAGACCGCGAACGGGTAGAGGAACACCATTTCGATGTCGAACAGGATGAAGAGCATCGCCGTGAGGTAGTAGGCGACCGGCACGCGGCCACCGCCCGCGACCGGCTGCGGCGATGGCTCGATGCCGCACTCGTAGGCCTCGAACTTCGCCCGGTTGTAGCGGCTCGGGCCCAGGAGCGGGCCGAGCAACGCCGAGAACACCGCGAAGCCCGCCGCCAGGACGAACATCACGACCAAGGGGAAGTAGATCCCCAAGCCTGACGACACATCCGCTGACTGTGCTTGGAGCATCGACACCGCCGCTGTCCTTTCCCGCCGCCTACGGCCGGAACCCTATGGGTCCTCGGTCACACCCGAGCTGGTTAGGATGACCTAACTAATTCGGGCGTAGTTTGTGAAAACATTCACAAGCCAAATCGCTCAGATGTGAAGGGGTTCACAACTTATCGGCGCCAGTCTAGGACCTGGCTCACAACGCGAAACGCGGCCCCCTCGACAACTCTCCGTGAACGAGTGATGTCCACAACAGAGCGTCCGAGAGGGCCGCGGCCTGCGCTAACACGCTGCTAGCGGATGCAATCAGTAGTTACTTGACGGTAGGAGCGAGTCGCGTGGCCGCGGTGATCACGCGGTCGAAAGCGTCGCCGTCCTTCTGGTCGTAAAGGCCCGCGAGAAGCTTCAGCACGAGTTTCATCAGCGTCTCGCGCGGCATGCCGTATTTGGTCGCGGTCCGCATGACGACCGGATTTCCGATCAGCTTGGAGAAGACGTTGCCGAGCCGGTAGTAGCTGCCCAGCGACTGCCGCAGCGCCAGCGGGTACCCGGCGAGAGCGCGCTCGCGGGCCGGTCCCTCCCTGCGGGCCATCGCCTGGATGACGCACTCGGCGGCCAGCCGGGCCGACTCCATCGCGTAGCCGATGCCCTCGCCGTTGAACGGGTTGACCATGCCGCCGGCGTCGCCGACGAGCAGCAGGCCGTCGCGGTAGTGCGGGGTCCGGTTGAAGCCCATGGGCAGGCCCGCGCCGCCGATCTTGCCCAGCGCGTTGTGCTCGCGGAAGCCCCATTCCTCGGGGGTGCCGTCGAGCCAGGAGCGCATGAGCTTGCGGTAGTCGGTCTTGCCGTAGGCCTTCGACGTGGAGAGCATGCCGAGGCCGACGTTGACCGTGCCGTCGCCCATGCCGAAGATCCAGCCGTAGCCGGGGAGCAGGACGGGGTTGGCCGGGTCGGAGCGGTCCCACAGCTCCAGGTGCGACTCCAGGTAGTCGTCCTTGCTGCGGGGGCTGGCGTAGTAGCGGCGGACCGCGACACCCATGGGGCGGGCGTCGATCTTCTCCATGCCGACCGAGAGCGCGAGCCGCGCGGACACGCCGTCGCAGGCCAGGATGATCGGCGCGCGGTAAGTGACCGGAGTCTTGTCCGGGCCCGCCTTCGCGGTCACCCCGACGATCCGGCCGGTGCGCTCGTCGGTGACCGCGCCGATGACGGTGGTCTGCTCGGCGAGCCGGGCGCCCGCGCGCTGGGCGGTGCGGGCGAGCATCTCGTCGAAGTCCTGCCGGGTGCGGACCACACCATAGGGCGGGAACGACGCCAGGTCCGGCCAGTCGAGCTCAAGGGTCACCCCACCACCGACGACGCGCAGGCCCTTGTTGTGCAGCCAGCCCGCTTCCTCGCGGGTGTCGATCCCCAGGTCGATGAGCTGCTTGACCCCGCGCGGAGTCAAACCGTCGCCACAGACCTTCTCGCGGGGGAAGGTGCTCTTCTCCAGGAGCAACACATCCAGACCCGCGCGCGCCAGGTAGGTCGCGGCGGTGGACCCGGCCGGGCCCGCACCCACCACGATGACCTCGGCGTCCTCGCCCGCCTTGCGGCGACTGATCGAAGTGCTCATGACGCTCCTTGTGAAAGCCTTCACGTACTCACGCGAGTCTAGAGGGGCGAAACAGCCCGTCCGCCGTGTCCGATGTCTCGCGGCACGTCTAACACTCCTGGCGGCGCCAGCAACTGATCACCGGCGCGGTGAAATCACTCGGCTGCCGACGGTCCCCCGCGCCTAATCTGGGTGCGACGCCGATCACGTTCTGGGGAGCCATGGCCGAGTCGCAGCCGCGCCGCTATCTGTCGGTCCGACCGCTGAGCAGGCGCGGTCTCGTCGCGTCAGTGCTGATCGCGGCTTCGGTGCTGTTGGCGATCGCGTCGGCGGTGGCGAACTGGAACGCCTATCTCGCCGTGGTCGACTACAAGCGTCAGGACGCGGAGTTCGAGGACGCGCTCGCCGCGCGTGATCTGACCATCGAGTACGGCATGACCTACTTCTTCGTGTCGGCCGCCGCCGCTGTCGCGTTCCTCTTGTGGCTCTATCGCGCCCGCGCGAACGCCGACTTGCTTTGTGACGCGCCTGCCCGGCACTCGCGGCCGTGGGTCGGCGGGTCGTGGTTCTGCCCGGTGGTGAACCTCTGGTTCCCGTACCAGGTCATGTCCGACGTGTGGAAGGCCAGCAGGCCCGACGTGCCGTGGCGGCTGGAGTCGCTCAGGCAGGTGCCGGGCAGCGCGCTGCTGCGGGTGTGGTGGGTGTGCTGGGTCGGCAGCTTCGTGGCGGGCCGGGTGTCCGCGCTGGTCAATGACCAGCTGGTTTCGCCGACGCTGGAGAAGTACTACCCGTTGGCTATCGCCAAGTCGGTGAGCGCGGTGCTGATGACCGTGGCGGGCGCGTTGATCATCGTGGTGATCGTCCGCATCAGCCGCTGGCAGGAGCAGAACCAGGACTTGGCCGTGGCTACGGCTTGACGGCCCGGTGCAGGGCGACGACGCCGAACGTCAGGTTCAGCCACTCGACCTCGCCCCAGCCCGCTTCGGCGATCATCTCCGCGACCGCGCGCTGGTCGTGCCAGTCGCGCATCGACTCGGCCAGGTAGGCGTAGGCCTCGGAGTTCGACGAGAACGGGCGGGTCACCAGCGGCAGGCCGCGCAGCACGGTGTTGTGGTAGAGCCAGCGCAGGACCTTGGCGGGCGGCTGGGAGACCTCGCAGATCACCAGTCGGCCGCCGGGCCTGGTCACCCGGGCCATCTCGCGCAGGGCGGAGACGGTGTCGTTCATGTTCCGCAGCCCGAAGGACACCGTCACGGCGTCGAAGGCGTCGTCGGTGAACGGCAGGTGGAAGGCGTCCGCGGCGACCTTGGGGACCGCGCGGGACTTGCCGCCGCGCAGCATCTCCTGGGAGAAGTCGGCGGCCACGCACCAGGCGCCGGTGCGGGCGTGCTCGATGGTCGAGACCGCGGTGCCCGCGGCCAGGTCGAGCACCTTCTCCCCCGGTCCCGCGTCGAGCACGCGGCGGGTCTGTTCGCGCCATCGCCGATCGAAGCCGAGGGTCATCACCGAATTGGTGCGGTCATAACCCTTAGCGACCCCGTCGAACATCTCGGCGATGTCGTGCGGATCTTTGTCCAAACCGGCGCGAGCCATGAGCCGAACTGTACGAGAAGGCGTCAGTTCAGGCTCAGCGCGGTCAGCATTCCGCGCACCGACGTGGGCCAGTCGAACTGTTCGGCACGCGCCCGCGCGGCGGCCCGGCGATCGGGCTCCGGTACGGAGAGCAATCCCTCGACCGCGCCCGCGAAAGCGGGGGCGTGGTCTGAGACCGCGGCGCCGCATTCCGGGCGCACCAGCTCACCGAGCGCGGACGACTCGGACACGACCACCGGGGTGCCCGACGCGAGGGCTTCCAACGCGGCCAGGCCGAACGTCTCGTGCGGTCCGGGGGCGAGCGACACATCGGCGGTGGCCAGGAGCGCGGCGACGTCGGCGCGGTCGGAGACGAAACCCAGGAAGGTGACCGGCAGCCCGGTCGCGCGCCTGCGCAAAGCGGACATCCGAGGGCCGTCGCCCGCGACGACGAGCCGCACCCGGTGCCCGGAGCCGTGGAGTTCGGCGAGGGCGTCGACGCTGCGTTCGACGTGCTTCTCCGGGGAGAGCCTGCCGCAGTGCACGAGCAGCGCGTCGGCGCCCGCGGCCAGGGTCGCGCGTAGAGCGCCGTCGTGGCGGGTGGGGGCGAACGTGTTCAGGTCGACGCCGAGGGGGACGCGGCGGATGTTGTCCGCGCCGATGCGGTCGAACTCCCCGCGCGCGAACTCGGTCGTGCAGACCACGGTGTCGTAGGAGGCGGCCATCCGGCGGTTGGCGGCGTCCGCGCAGCGCCGGGCGACCGGGCCCGGCAGCAGGAACTGCTCCAGCAGCCGGTCGAGCCGCTCATGGGAGATGACCACGCTGGGGACGCCGTGGTCGGCGGCCCACCGGCCCATGCCGCGCAGGGTGAGCCGATCGGAGACCTCGAGGCGGTCCGGGCGCAGCGACGGCAGGAGCGTCTTCACCCGCAGCGGGTCGACGGCCCGGTAGCCGCCGGTGCCGGGGATGGCGGGCGCGGGCAGGGTGATCCGCCGGACCCCGGACGGCAGCCACTCGTCATCGCGGCGGCGGCCGGGGACGACGAGGGTGACCTCGTGCCCGGCGGCCACGTACCCCGCGCCCAGGTGATGCAGCGCGGTTCGAAGACCGCCGGAGCGAGGCCCGTAGAAGTTGGCCAACTGGACGATGCGCACTAGGCGGCCTTGGACCGTCGCCTTCCAATGGCGACGTCGTCGTAGTGGCCGACCAGTTCCTCGCACACCGCGGTCCATGTCCGGCTGAGCACGTCGGCCCTCCCCGCGGCGCCCATCCGGCGGCGCAGCAGGGTGTCGGCGAGCCGCTCGACAGCCGCGCGCAGGTCGGGGCCGAAGCGGGCCGGGTCGAGGAGGAAACCCGTACGGCCGTGGTCGACCAGGTCGCGGGGGCCGCCCGCGTCCGGCGCGATCACCGGCAGCCCGGAGGCCATCGCCTCCTGGACGGCCTGGCAGAACGTCTCGTGCGGCCCGGTGTGCACGAAGACGTCGAGGCTGGCGTAGGCCGCGGCGAGTTCGTGGCCGCCGCGGAAGCCGAGGAACGCCGCACCGGGCAGGCGGGCACGCAGGTTGTCCAGGTCGGGTCCGTCGCCGACCACGACGACCCGCACCCCGGGCAGGTCGTTGAGCACCGCCAGGTGTTGGACCTGCTTCTCCGGCGCGAGCCTGCCGACGTAGCCGACGAGCAGCTCGCCGTTGGGCGCGAGTTCCGCGCGCAGGGCGCGGTCGACGTGTTCGGCGGCGAAGCGCTTGGTGTCGACGCCGCGGCCCCACCGGTGGACGCGCGGGATGCCGTGGCTGGTCAGGTCGCGGACCGACGCGGTGGACGGCGCCAGGGTCCGGTCGGAGTTGGCGTGGATGCGGCGGATCCACCGCCAGGCGGCCCGTGAACCACGGCTGAGGCCATACGCGGCGGCGAACCCGGCGACGTCGGTCTGATAGACCGCCACGGTCGGCACGCCGAGTCGTCTGGCCGCCCAGAGGCCGCCCGCGCCGAGGACGAACGGCGAGGCGAGGTGGACGACGTCGGGGTCGAAATCGGCCAGGTCGGTGAGGATCTTCGGCGTCGGGACGCCGATGGGCAGGGACGTGATGACGGGCAGGTCGACCGCGGGCACACGACTCACGTTCGCGTGCAGGTAGCGGTCGGGCCCGGCACCGGGCGCGATGACCATCGCCTGGTGCCCGCGCTGATGGAGGTGTTCCACGACCCGCAGCACGGAGTTGCTGACCCCGTTGACCTGCGGCAGGAAGCTCTCGGTGACGATGGCGACGCGCACACCAGCAACGTCGCACCCGGCCATTGCCCGCGAGGGGTCACCCGAATGACCGAGAGGCGAACTGCGCCGGAACTCCCTGTGAGTGGAGTGGGCGCGGCCAAGCTTGGCCTGGTCATCCGCCCGTTGTCATCTCAGCGTCGCACCACGGACACCCGGAGTGGTCACTCTAGGTTGGCATGACGCTCTTGTCCTCTCGTCCCCGCAAGCCGGTCGAGCCCGGTCTGCTGTCCAGGGCCCTCGAGGTCGCTGGACGCCTCGCCAACGACGCGACCGATGTCATCACCGCGACAGCAGGACGCGGGGCCAGGCCCGGATTCGAGGACTCGCCCTTCGACTGGGTCACCGACACCGACCGCACCCTCGAACGCCACACCCGCCGCATCCTGACCGCCGAATTCCCGGGGATTCCGGTGGTGGGCCAGGAGTTCGGCGCGGACGTCGGTTCGGAGGACGCCGAGTACCGCTGGGTCGTCGACCCGGTCGACGGCACCGCCAACTACGTCGCCGGGGTCCCCTGGTGCGCCTACAGCCTCGCGTTGGTGGACGCCGAGGGGCCGGTCGTCGGCGTGGTCGCCGACCCGTTCCGCGGCCAGATCTACGCCGCCGCGCGGGGACGCGGGGCCCGGGCCAACGGCAAGCGGGTCTCGCTGACCGACCGGACCTCCACGGCGGGCGCGATCGTGTGCACGGAGTTGACCCGCACCGGGCCGTGGCCCGGAATGGGCGGCTTCATCGAACGGGCCGCGTCAGCCCGCGCCGGCGTCCGGGTGCTGGGCTCGGCGGCCTTGGCGATCGCCCAGGTAGCCCTGGGCCACGCGGCGGCGGCGGTCCTGCACAGCTACCACGAGTGGGACGTCGCGGGCTCGGTCGCGCTGGCCCTGGAATCGGGGGCGGCGGTGCTGGACCGGCGTGGCGAGGACTTGGCGCTGCCGGTCGACGGGCTGCTTGTGGCGGCGCCTGGGGTGGCCGACCAGGTGCTGTCGTGGTGGCAGGAGTCGGCCAACGCCTGAACGGGTGACCGACTTTCGATTGAGTCCGGCTCCGTCTTTCGACTCGCTGATCCTGAACCTTCGACGGATGTCTCCCTGCCGTCGCGACGGCAGGGTTAAGGCATGCCCACTCACCCGACCCGAGAACGAGTCCGCCACAGCACCAACACGAAGTACGGCGTCCCGATCAACGCGATGACCAGCCCGGCAGGCACCTGCGCGGGTGCGATCACCGTGCGCCCCAACGTATCCGCGACGCTGACCAACCCTGCACCCAGCACCGCGGCCACCGGGATCACCCGACCATGCCGCCCACCGACGAGCGACCGGGCCAGGTGCGGCGCGACCAGGCCGACGAACCCGACCACCCCGATCGCCGACACCGCGGTCGCGGCCAGCACGCCTGCCGCGGCAAGGAGCAGCAACCGCGAGCGGTCGACCCGAAGACCGAGCACCCGAGGGGTGTCGTCATCGAGGGCGTGCAGATCGAGTTCCCGATGCCGGGACCACAGCAGAGGAGTCAGCACGGCCAACGCCATGGCGATGGGAATGAGCTGTTCCAGCGTGCGCCCGTAGGTCGAGCCCGACAGCCAGGTCAGGGCCTTCGCGGTGTTCCACGGATCGGAGGTGACCAGTAGGAGCGTGATCACGGCCATCCCACCCGACCAGGTCGCGATGCCGATGATCACCAACCGGTCCGAGTCCAGGCCCGATCGCCACGCCAGGCCGTAGACCAGCGCGAACGCGGCCGCGGCGCCGAGTCCCGCTGCACCCGCGATGTGCCAGGCGCCCGCCATCGGCACGGCGGTGATCAGCGTGACGGCGCCGATGCCCGCGCCCGCGGTGATCCCGAGCAGGCCGGGTTCGGCAAGTGGGTTGCGGCTGACGGACTGCACGGCGCAGCCGGCGATCGCCAGCGCGGCTCCGGCGGTGAGGGCGGCGGCAACCCGGGCGAGTCGCTGGTCCAGCACGAAGGTCAGGGCCGGTCCGGTGCGGCCGGAAAGCCAGTTCGCGAGGTCGCCGAGCAGAACCAGGCGGTCGCCGAGCATGAGTCCGAGGAGAGGGGTGACAGCCAGCAGCACCGCGAGCACGACCCCGGTCACGATGAGCCTGCGCCGCGATCCGGCGACGGCCACCCGGCCCGTGGGCGCGCTCGGTGCCGGGCCGCTTGACCGGCCGCGGCGGGCGAGCCAGACCAGGACGGCGGCGCCAAGGATCGTGGTGACCACGCCGGTCGGGACGCGCAGGGCCTCGGCCGAGCCCATGGCGGCCCGCAGGGCGACGTCCGCGCCGAGCACCAGGACGACGCCGACCAGGCCGGACAGGGGCAGCGTGATCCGGTGCCCGCCGATCCTGGGGGCGAGCAGGCGGGTGATCACGGGCGCGCACAGGCCGACGAAGCCGACCGGGCCCGCCACCGTCACGGCGGCGGCGGTGAGGGCGACGGTGAGCAGGACCGCGCCGATCCTGGTGCGGCGGACCCGCAGGCCGAACACGGTGGCGGTGTCGTCGCCGAGGGCGAGGACGTCGAGGGAGGGGCCCATCGCGATCAGGGCCACGAGGGCGACCAGCACGACCGGGGTCATCTGCTGGGTCGCCACGAGATCGCTGACCGTCAGCGATCCGCTTCCCCAGGCGAACAGGCCGGTTGTCTCCTGTTCGAACAGCAACAGCAGCAAGATCGTCGCGGAATGGAGGGTGAGAGCGATTGCCGAGCCGACAAGCACCAGGCGGGGACTAGCCGTTCCGCCGCCGGACATCCCGAGCACGGCGGCGGCCGCGGCGAGGCCGCCGAGGAAGGCGACCGCGCCGGCGGGGACGGTCGGCAGGGCGATGCCCGTCACCGCGGCCGCCACCACGGCCAGGTGGGCGCCCGCGTTGACCGCGAGGGTGTCCGGTGACGCCAGCGGGTTACGGGCGACCGACTGCATGCCCGCGCCCGCCACGCCCAGGGCGAGCCCGACCAGCAGCGCCGTCAGCAGCCGTGGGATCCGCGACCCTTCCAGCACCGCCAGGGTCGCCGGGTCTCCTTGGCCGACAACGGCTTTGAGCACGTCGAACACATCAACCGAGGAGGTGCCCTGGGTGAGGTGAACGGCCGCGAGCACCACGATCGCCGCCAGTGTTCCGACCGTCACCACGCCGGCGCGGGTGCTGTTTGTCCGCCGCACCAAGGGACTCGGTGGCTCGACACCAGCCGCGGGCTGGCCGGCGGCGCGGACTGGACGAGCGTGATCGGTCGGCATCAGGCGGTGGCGGCCTTGACGACCTGCTCGGCGATGGCGACGACCGACTTCGGTCCGCCGAAGGTCCAGGTGCCCGCGGCGAGCTTGGTGACCTTCTTCGACACCACGAACGGGAGCCGCTGCCACACCGGGTTCGCCGCGAGGCCGTCGGTGAACACGTCTTCGCCGGAAGCACTGTAAAGGAGGATTGTCTTTGGATCGGTGATCGAACTCAGGCCCTCGACGTCGGTCTGGCCCAGGCCCCACTGCGGGTCGACCTTGCCGGTGTAGGCGTTCTTCAGGCCCACGCTCTCGGCGATGTCGGAGACGAGCGAGCCCTTGCCGAAGGGGCGGAGGTTGATCGTGCTGCCTTCCTTCCAGCCGTCGGCCATCAGGAACGGGGTGCCCGTCGCGCCCTTGGTCTCGACGGCCTTACGGCTCTCGGCGAGCTTGGCGTCCATGTCGGCGAGGATCTTGTCGGCCTCGGTGGTCTTGCCGAGGGTGGCGGCGATGAGCTTGAAGTCCTCGCGCAGGCGGTCGACGTTGCGGGTGGCGTCGGTGCTCTTGGTGACCACGACGGGGGCGTACTTCTCCAGCCGCGGCACCAGGGTGGAGTCCCGCTCCTCGGCCATGATGATCACGTCCGGGGCGAGGCCGGCGATCGCGTCCTCACTGGGCTCCTGGCGCTTGCCGACGTCCTTGACGGTGCTGTCGAGGGTGGCGGCGGTGTCCCAGGTCCGGTAGCCATCGGGGTCGGCGACGCCCGCGGGCATCACGCCGAGGGAGGCGACCATCTCCGCCTCGCCCCACTCCAGCACGACGACCTTCTTGGCCGCGGACTTCAGGGTGACCTGCTTGCCGCGGGCGTCGGTGACCGTGACCGGCGCGTCGGCGTTCACGGTCACTGTCGCGGGGGTTTCGGTTGTGCCGCAGGCGGAAAGGAGGATCGCGGCGGCGATCAGGGGCAGTGCGCGCATGTGCTCGGCTTTCTATCGGGGAGGGGGAAGTCAGACGGTGGACACGGCACGCGGCGCGTGTCTGCCGACGGGGCGGCAGTGGACCGCGCCGGTCACCGGGTCGGTGGCCACGTGGACGGTGACGCCGTAGGCGCGCGAGAGGTGCTCGGTGGTGAGGACGTCGGCGACGTCGCCGCTCGCGACGGCGCGGCCCTCGGCGAGCAGGACGACGTGGTCGGCGATGATCGCGGCGTGGTCGAGGTCATGCAGGACCACGCCGACCGCCACGCCGTCGTCGGCGAGGTCGCGGACCACGTCGAGGATCTCCACCTGGTAGCGCAGGTCGAGGTGGTTGGTCGGCTCGTCGAGCAGCAGCACGGAAGTCTGCTGCGCCAGGCAGGAAGCGAGCCAGACGCGTTGGAGTTCGCCGCCGGACAGTTCGTCGACGCCGCGGTTCGCCATCGGCTCGACGCCGGTGAGTGCCATGGCGCGGTCGATCGCCGCGGTGCCCTCGAGGTCCGCGCCGCGCCAGCCGGAGCGGTACGGGTAGCGGCCGAAGGCGACGACGTCGCGGACGGACACCCCCGCCGGGACCGGGCGGTGCTGGGTGAGCAGGGTGACCTCGCGGGCGAAGTCCTTGGCGGACAAGGCGGACACCGCGCGGCCGCCCAGTTCGACAGCGCCCGCGGCGGGCCGGTGCAGCCGGGCCAGCGAGCGCAGCACCGTGGACTTGCCGGACCCGTTGGGGCCGACGAGTGCGGTGACCGTGCCCGCCCGCAGGTCGAGTGAGACGTTCTCGACCACGGTCCGGTCGTGGTGCGCGAGGACCAGGCTGTGCCCGGCCAGCGCGACGAGTCCTCCAGCTGACATGGAGGTTAGGCTAACCTAAATCGGAACCCAGTCGACGTGGTCTGCACCACGCCTACCAGCGTTGATCACTAAGCGTCGAAGTCGACCGTCACCGAATCCGTCACCGGCAGGCCCTGGCAGGTGAGGACGAAGCCCGCGTCGAGTTCGTGCTGTTCGAGGGCGTAGTTGCGGCGCATCTCGACCTCGCCGACGACGACCTTCGCTCGGCACGTCCCGCACACGCCGCCCTTGCAGGCGAACGGGAGGTCGGCGCGGACCCGCTGCGCGGCGTCGAGGATCGGCTCGTCGTACGGGAGCGCGAGGGTGGTCTCGCGGCCGTCGAGCAGGATCGTGACGGCGGACGTGGGTCCATCGACTCGACGGTCCTCGGCGCGCTTGGGCTCGGGCGGCGGTTCGTCCACATAGAACAGTTCGCGGTGGATCTTGGTGCCCGGAACACCACGCTCGGTCAGGACCGCATAGGCGTCCTGGACCAGGCCGAACGGGCCGCAGAGCCACCAGTGGTCGATGTCCGTCGCGGGCACGACCTGGTCGCACAGCGCGGCGAAGCGCTCGGCGTCGAGGCGGCCGGAGAACAGCTCGACGTCGCCCGGCTCGCGGGACAGGACGTGCACGAGCTGCAACCTGGTCGGGTAGCGGTCTTTCAGGTCGGCGAGTTCCTCGGCGAACATGACCGTGTCGGAGCGGCGGTTGCCGTAGAGGAGGGTGACGCGGTTGCCCGGCTCGGCCAGGACCGTGCCGACGATCGAGATGACCGGCGTGATGCCCGAACCGGCGGCGACGAAGGCGTGATGGCTCGGGGTGGTCAGGTCGGGGGTGAAGTTTCCTTGCGGGGCAAGGACTTCGAGGGTGTCACCGGGCGCGAGGTCGTCGACCAGCTTGCTGGAGAACAACCCGCCCTCGACGCGCCGCACCCCGATGCGGGGGGCGTCGCCAACCGGCGCGCAGATCGAGTACGACCGGCGTTCCTCGCGGCCTTCGACGTCCTGCCGCAGCGTGAGGTACTGGCCCGCGCGGAAGGCGAACTCGTCGGCCAGACCTTCGGGCACGTCGAAGGTGACCGCGACGGCGTCGTCACAGAGCCGGTCCACGCGCTTCACGGGAAGCGAGTGGAAGGTCGACCGGCGGGTCATTGCGGCGGTCAACTAGATCTCCTTGATCTGTTCGAACGGCTCGCGGCAGTCTTCGCAGCGGCGCAGGGCTTTGCATGCGGTGGAGCCGAAGCGGGACAGTTCGGTGGTGCGCGCGGAGCCGCAGTGAGGGCAGCTCACGCGGCGCTTCGGGGGTTCGAGGGTGAGCGGGATCGGGCCCACGGCCCGCGGTCCGATGCGGGACGGCGGGGCGATGCCGTGCTCGGTGAGCTTGCGCAGGCCGTCGTCGCTGATCCAGTCGGTGGTCCACGCGGGGTGCAGGACGGTGCGGATCTCGACGTCGCGGTAGCCCGCGTCGGTCAGCTTCTCGTGCAGGTCCGACCGCATCTCGTCGAGCGCGGGGCAGCCGGAGTACGTCGGTGTGATCGTCACGACCACGCGGTCGCCGACCTCGCTGACCTCGCGCAGCACGCCGAGGTCGGCCAGGGTGAGCACTGGGAGCTCGGGGTCGAGCACCTGCTCGGCGACCTGACGCGCGCTCACCACACGCCTCCCGGCAGGGCCCGCGCGACCACCTGCATCTCGGCCAGCAACGGCGCCATGGCCTCGGTGTGCACGCCGCCTCGACCGCCGGCGGGGACGCTCTGGACGTCGGGACGCGTCAGGCCCGCGGCACCCAGGACGGTGTCGAGCACGCTGTCCACTTCGGACTTGAGCTCGGTCGGGTCGACGGCGACGCCCGCTTCGGCCAGGCGGTGCTCGATGGGGTGCGCGGTGAACAGTTCGTCGAGGTGCGGCCAGACCACGGCGAGGCCGGCGACCATGCGCTCGCGGGAGTAGTCGGTGCCGCCCGCGAGCCGCAGCACCCACTGGGCGGCGTGGTCGCGGTGGTAGGTCAGCTCCTTGACGCCCTTCGCGGCGACCGCGGCCAGCACCGGGTCGGCCGAGCCGGTCAGCCGGTGCAGCAGCGCGAGGCGCCACGCGGAGAAGACGAGCAGGCGGGCGATCGTGGTCGCGAAGTCGCCACCGGGGCCGGGGCCGCAGTCGATCTCGGCAAGGTGCACGTTGCGGAACTCGGCCGGGTCGCGCAGGTACGCCAGCGCGTCCTCGTCGGTCCCCTGGATCTCACCCGCCCGGGAGAGCAGCATGCGGGCTTGGCCGAGGAGGTCGAGCGCGATGTTCGCCAGCGCGACGTCCTCTTCCAGCTCGGGCGCCTTGGCGCACCACTCGGCGAGCCGCTGGGCGTAGATCAGGGCGTCGTCGCCGAGCATGAGGCAGTAGGCGGCGAGGTCGTCACGGTCCACAGTGGACGGGATGGCGCGGTCCACACCGGACAGCGCGTCGGTGAAGCCGGTGCCGAAGGCCCAGTGCTTCTCCTCGTGGCCCTCGACGAGGGACTCGTAAGCGTTGTCGAAGCTCATAGGTGCGGCACATCCTCGGGGATGGCGTAGAACGTCGGGTGCCGGTAGACCTTGTCGCCCGCGGGGGCGAAGAACGGGTCCTTCTCATCCGGGCTGGACGCGGTGATGGCGTCGGCCTTGACGACCCAGATGCTCACACCCTCGTTGCGACGCGTGTAGAGATCGCGCGCGTTGCGCAGCGCCATCTCGTCGTCGGGGGCGTGCAGGGAGCCGACGTGCACGTGGTTCAGCCCGCGCTTGCCGCGAACGAAAACCTCGTAGAGAGGCCAAGACGACCTGGGCTGAGTCATGCCACCTGCTCCTTCTTCGCCGCGTACGCCGCAGCGGCTTCCCGAACCCACGCGCCGTCTTCGTGCGCCTTGCGGCGGTTCTCGATCCGCTCGGCGTTGCACGGGCCGTTGCCCTTGACGACCTGCCAGAACTCGTCCCAGTCGATCTCACCGAAGTCGTGGTGGCCGCGCTCGGCGTTCCAGGCGATCTTGGAGTCCGGCAGGGTGACGCCGAGCTTCTCGGCCTGCGGCACGGACATGTCGACGAAGCGCTGACGCAGCTCGTCGTTGGTGTGCCGCTTGATGCGCCAGACCATGGACTGCTCGGTGTTGGACGACTCGGCGTCCGGCGGCCCGAACATCATCAGGGAAGGCCACCACCAGCGGTTGACGGCGTCCTGGACCATCGCCTTCTGCGCGTCGGTGCCGCGCATCATCGTCATGAGGAGTTCGTAGCCCTGGCGCTGATGGAAGGACTCTTCCTTGCAGACGCGGATCATGGCGCGGGCGTACGGGCCGTACGAGGTGCGGCAGAGCGGCACCTGGTTGCAGATCGCGGCGCCGTCGACGAGCCAGCCGATGACGCCGACGTCGGCGAAGGTCAGCGTGGGGTAGTTGAAGATCGAGGAGTACTTCTGGCGGCCCTCGATGAGCTTGGTCGTGAGGTCCTCGCGGTCGGCGCCGAGGGTCTCGGTGGCGGCGTAGAGGTAGAGGCCGTGGCCCGCCTCGTCCTGCACCTTGGCCAGCAGGATCGCCTTGCGCCGCAGGCTGGGGGCGCGGCTGATCCAGTTGCCCTCGGGCTGCATGCCGATGATCTCGGAGTGCGCGTGCTGCGCGATCTGCCGGATCAGCGTCTTGCGATAGCCGTCCGGCATCCAGTCGCGCGGCTCGATCCGATGGTCGGCGGCGACGACGCGCTCGAATTCGCGTTCCAGGTCCACGGGGTGAATGTTACACCTGGAAGCAAATTTTGAAGAGAGGTGTTACACCGCGAGCTTGCGACGTGCGCGCAGGGAGCGAAGGTGCAGTGGTCCCGGCTTACGCAGCCACCACACCAGCCCCACTGTCACCGCCCAGACGGCGAAGAGGGTGGTGAAGGCGGGCAGGAAGGTCAGGGTCGCCCCCCGCCCCGCGACGCGCACCAGGTCGGGTTCGCGCAGGTCGTACTCGACCCGGACGACCTGGCCCTCTTCGAGGGCTTCGGGGTAGAGGACGCCGACGTTGGGCACGTGCTCGGCGCCGTCGGGGGTCTGGAAGCGGACGAGGGTGCGATGGGTGGTGACATCGACGACCTCGGCGTCGGCCCGGCCGGTGTGGCTCTCGATGGCGGAGTCCTCGGTGACGGCGGCGATGACGAGGAGGACACCGAGGAGCGTGGTGATGACGGCGATGAAGAGGATGGCGCAGGCGGCGGCCCGGCGGAGCTTGTAGGGCTGGGGCTTGATGCCGTCACGGTGGGCGTCGGCGGGGCCGGGCAGGTCGCCATCGCCAGGACGATCGGCAGGCGGCGACTCGGCACCGTCGCCTAGCTTCCCGACTGAGTACGACTCAGCAGACTGGAACTCGGCATCGTCGCCGCGTGTTTCAGCGCTGCCGTGAGGCTCACCATCACCGTGCCGATCGGCAGGCGGCGGCTCGACACCGTCGCCCACAAGCCCGCCCAAGAGCGACTCGGCGGGCTCGGACTCAGCCTGGGCGCGGCGGGTTTCACCGGGGTTGGCCGTGATGACGTGATCAGCGGCGGGTTGCGACCCGACAGCAGCACCAGCCAGGTCCGCCAGCTCGGCGATCTCGAACTTCACCTCGTGCGCCTCGGCAGCCGACCAGGTGTGGCTGATATCCCGCGACATCTCTGCGGCGACAGGCCCACGTGGGTCGGCTTGGGCAGCCGCAAGCGGGTCGGTGGGGGCTTTGAGCTGGGCGTTCACCGAATCCGCGCCGGTCGGCCGGTGTGGGGTCTGGGCGGGCAGGGGCGTCGCCAGTTCCGGCCCGGTGCCGTCCAAGGCCCGGACGGGGGCTCCCCGCTCCTCCATCTTTGCCACCCCCCGAGCCTATCCGCACCGGATTTCGCTGGTCGGCGTTTCCCCACAGACGACGCGTCGTCGCAGGTGAGGCGCTATGGGGTGTGCAGCTGGGCGATGGTTGCGCGGAGGTGGGCGTGCAGTGGGCGCAGGATCGCCCGGTCGGCGCGCACTTCGATCACGCGTAAGCCGGGGGTCGGGGTGAGGGCCTCGGCGAGGGAAGCCGCGGAGTCGGCCACCGTGTGGGGCACGTGATAACCAGCACAAAGGCTGCGCAGGTCAGCGCCGTGCGGGGTGCCGAAGACGCGTTCGAAGCTGGCCGCGTGTTCGTCGGCGCCCTGTTCGAGCAGGGAGAAGATGCCGCCGCCGTCGTCGTTGAGGACGATCACCGTCAGGTTGGGGCGTTGCTCTTCGGGGCCGAGGAGCAGGGCGTTGAGGTCGTGCAGGAACGTCAGGTCGCCGATGAGGGCGTAGACCGGGCCGCCGGTGCCGATGGCGGTGCCCGCCGCCGTGGAGACGTTGCCATCGATGCCGGCGACGCCTCGGTTGGCGTGGATGGTGAGGTCGGCGCGGTGGTCGGCGGCGACGTCGACGTCGCGGACCGGGTTGGAGGAGCCGAGGAACAGGGTCGCGCCCGCGGGGAGGGCGGCGACCACGTCGCGGGCGACGTGCAGGCCGGTGGGCCAGGGCTGGTCGTCGAGGACGGAGTCGACGGCCTTGACGGCGGCTTTCTCCGCGGCGCGCCAGCCTGCGAGCCAGGTGGGGTCGTAGTCGGTGACGTGGGTGAGGTCATCGTCGTCGAGCCAGCCGCGGACATGGGTGGCGACGTACTGCGGGTCCGTCCACTGTGGATGGTCGCCGATGCCGTAGACCGGCGCCCGGTCCATCAGGCCGCGCACCCCCCGGGACAGGGTGGGCCTGCCGACGACGATCACCGCGTCCGGTCGCAGGTGTTCGGGCAGGGCGCCGCTCCCGAGGAGCAGCGGGCCGCGGCGCAGGACGTGGGCGCCGCCGATGACCGCGGCTGCCGCACCCACGGGTTCGGCGACTACCGGCCAGCCCGCCTTCGCCGCCACGGCCGCCGCCGACGCGGCGCGGGCCGGGTCGCCGCTGCCGACGACCATCAGGGAACGGGCGGGCAGGGGGAAGTCGACGCGGTTGCCGGGGACGGTGCGGGCGGCCGAGGAAGTGGTCCAGCGGGAGCCGTCGGGGCGGCCGTCGAGGGTGTCGGGCCAGTCGGCGGCGTCGGTGGGGACGAGCGGCTCGCGGAAGGGGATGTTGAGCTGCACCGGCCGCCCGGTCTCGGCGCGCGCGACGCCACGGCAGACCAGCCCGCGCCACACCGGGTTCAGCCCCGCGCGCGCCTCCGCGACCGGAAAGTCGACGGCGACGGCGGAGCTGCCGAAGATGTTGCGCTGGTCGATGGTCTGGTTGGCGCCGGTGCCGTGCAGCTCCGGTGGGCGGTCGGCGGTGATCAGGAGCAGGCCGATGCCGGAGTGGTGGGCTTCGAGGACGGCCGGGTGCAGGTTCGCGACGGCGGTGCCGGAGGTGCAGACCACGGCGGCGGGGCGGCCGGTGGCCTTGCCGATGCCGAGGGCGAAGAAGGCGGCCGACCGCTCGTCGACGCGGACATGCAGGGTGAGCGCCCCGGCCAACGACGCCTTGTGGAGGGCGAAGGACAGGGCGGCGTTGCGGGAGCCGGGGCACAGGACGATGTGCCGCACGTCGTTGCGCACCAGCTCGTCGACGACGACGGTCGCCATCGCGGTGGACGGGTTCACTCGACTCCATTCCGATCGACCACGAGCCGCCTGCCCGCGATCCCTGACTTGCGACTCGGAGGCGCGACCCTAGAGCCCGTGGCATCCGACCGAGACTTCGCTGACCAGCGACTAGCCGGCGCGAATGTTGAACTCACTCGCCCCGAAGGGCGACTCATTCGCCTGACAGGGCGACTCGCGATCACAACCCCAGAGGCCCCGGCACCCAAACGAAGGTTCACTGACCAGCGACCAGCCGCCGCGAATGGTGAACTCACTCGCCGGGAGGGGCGACTCATTCGCCTGACAGGGCGACTCGCGATCACAACCCCAGAGGCCCCGGCATCCGGTCGAAGGTTCGCTGACCAGCGGTGAGGCGGTGCCGGGCGAGCCCCCGCGAATCGTGAACTCGCTTGCCGGGAGGGGCGACTCGCTTGCCGGGAGGGGCGACTCGCTTGCCGGGAGGGGCGACTCGCTTGCCGGGAGGGGCGACTCGCTTGCCGGGAGGGGCGACTCGTTTGCCTGGCGGGGGGACTCGCGGGTGCCGACCGGGCACTCGGGGTCGCGAATGGTGAACTTGGGGTCGCGAGCGTGGGACTCGGGGTCGCGGAGGTGGGACTCGCGGGTGGGGTGGGGGTCACGGGAGGGTGGGGGCTGGGAACAGGACCTGCGTGCGCAACGCCCAGCGGGCTATGGAGGTGCCGGCGTCGGTGAGGCCTACGCGGCGGGCGTTCCAGTCGGCGTCGAGGGCGTCGAGGGTTCGTAGGGTTCTGAGGAAGCGGGAGCCTGCTTCGCGGGCGTGGGCTTCGCCCAGGGGGAGGCCCGCTGGGTCGGTCCACGAGTCTTCGGCGAAGACGTGGGCGATCTTGGCGAAGATGCGGTCCGGGGCCATCCGGTCTTCCAGGAGCAGCGCGCCGAGGGCTACTTCCTGGATGACGGCCATGGCGGGGCGGTCGGTGGCGACGATGGTCTCCCCCACGGCCATGAGCAGGGCGTCCGGGTCGTCGACGACGGTGTCGCCGCGGTCGGTGAGGAGGAGCCTGGGACCCGCGCGTTCGACCAGGCCGAAGTCGGTGGCCAGTTCCCGCAGGAGGCGGATCGGGGGCCAGGCGGACTCGCCGCGGCCCGACGCCGGGGTTTCGCGGCAGGTGGGCATGACGGCCGCGAGTTCGGCGACCAGGGCGGTGGGCAGGTAGCCCCGTTCGGTGAGGCGGGCGCCCTTGCCGCGGCAGGCGTCGAGGAGGGTTTCCAACGCTGGGAGGTCGTAGCCCGCGGCCTCGGGTGGCCTGCGGACTTCGGGGCGCAACCTGACGAGGACCTCGCGGCGGGTCTGGCTGCCGCGGCCGAGGATCCACGAGTCGAGGCGTTCGTCGAGGAGTTTGCCGAACCAGGTGTCCTCGCCGCTGGTGTCCGGGCTCATCAGCAGCCGCAGCACCAGCTCGACGCGTTCGGGGTCGTCGGTGGCGTCGGCGCGCAGGGTGCCCGCGTCGATGGCTTCCTCGAGCATGCGCCCGGCGGCGGCGCGGAGGGCCTGTTCGACGTCGCCCGCGTGGTCTGACCAGGTCAGGGTGGGTGGGTCGGGCGGGTAGACGCCGGAGGAGCGCCAGGCCCGCTCGACCAGGCCGCGGTAGCGGTCGTCGTCGCGGGCGGCGTCGAGGATGGCGTGGGTGGTCTCGTCGCGGCAGAGGCAGGCGTAGTCGCGGTGGCCGAGGAGGTCGAGCAGCTCGGCGAATGCCTCGCAGGTGTCGTGCAGGTCGTCGAAGGCCTCGGCGCCGTCGGGGCGGCGGGCGGCCAGCGGCAGCGTGCCCCACACCATCTGCTGGACCTCGTACTTGGTGACCTTGGTCGGGTGGGCCGCTGTCGCGCGCATCACCTGCCAGAGGGCGTGCGCGTGCTTCGCCGCGGTGTCGTCCCGCGCGCGAATCACTTCCAGAGCCGAGTCGAGGTCGTGCACACCCCCAGCTTTACACGGCGACCCCGAACCCCGCGAACGACTGTCCACAGGTGCGCCGGCATGCTCGCGGTGTGGCTGACCGCGATGTATCCGAGCTGTTCGACCCGGCGCAGTGGCGCGAGATCGACGGGTTCGACTTCACCGACATCACCTACCACCGCGCCGTGGACACGGGCGCCGTGCGGATCGCGTTCGACCGGCCCGAGGTGCGCAACGCGTTTCGGCCGCACACGGTCGACGAGCTGTACCGCGCGCTCGACCACGCGCGGATGAGCTCCGATGTCGGCTGCGTCCTCATCACCGGCAACGGCCCGTCCGCCAAGGACGGCGGCTGGGCCTTCTGTTCCGGCGGTGACCAGCGCATTCGTGGCCGCACCGGCTACCAGTACGCCTCCGGCGAGACCGCCGAGACGGTCGACCCGGCGCGCGCGGGCAGGCTGCACATCCTGGAGTGCCAGCGGCTGATCCGGTTCATGCCGAAGGTCGTCATCGCGGTCGTCCCCGGCTGGGCCGCGGGCGGCGGGCACAGCCTGCACGTGACGTGCGACCTGACCCTGGCCAGCACCGAGCACGCCCGGTTCAAGCAGACCGACGCCGACGTGGGCAGCTTCGACGGCGGCTTCGGCTCGGCGTACCTGGCGCGGCAGGTCGGGCAGAAGTTCGCGCGGGAGATCTTCTTCCTTGGCCGGACGTACACCGCCGATGACATGGTCAAGATGGGCGCGGTCAACCAGGCGGTGCCGCACGCGGAGCTGGAGGCGACCGCGCTGGAGTGGGCGCGGGAGATCAACGGCAAGTCGCCGACGGCGCAGCGGATGCTGAAGTACGCGTTCAACGCGATCGACGACGGGTTGGTGGGCCAGCAGATCTTCGCCGGCGAAACCACCCGGTTGGCCTACATGACCGATGAGGCCGTCGAGGGCCGCGACTCGTTCCTGGAGAAGCGGGACCCGGACTGGTCACGCTTCCCGTACTACTACTGATCGACCCGGCACGGCTGTGACCGGCGCGAGCGGGCGTGGCGGCGGCGGGGGTGGGTTAGTCGGCGGTGGCTGCTCGACGGTGGGCGGCCTTGCCTGCCAAGTACTGCTCGTGGTCCACGCACAGGCGGGACCACAGGACGTCTCGGCGGTCCGCGCCGATTTCCGGGAGGGACAGGCCGAAGACGTTGCCCAGCAGACCGAAGTAGTCGGCCCGGTCGTCGATCGTGGTGTGGGTGACGCCGGTCGCGGTGGTTTCCTTGTACAGGCGGCCGCGTAGTTCGCGGATGGTTTTGGCGTCGCGGTTTGACACCGTGACCACGCGGACGAAGCCGGATTCCGGGGACGTGCACAGGTGGTCGTGCTTGGCGAGGAAGTCCTCGACCTTCGCCTGCGCGGGCGCGAAGTCCATGCCGAGAAACGACCCGCGCCCATCGTGGTCGAGGCGCCAGCCGCCGGGGACGACCTCGGATGGGCGTAGCGCGAAGGTGTACGGCGCCTGCTCGTACACGCCCTCCACCAACGGGATCGGCTCGTGCAGGCCGTCGCCCAGGCCCGCGTCGACCATCCAGGGGCCGCCGTCGAGGCCCTGGACTTCGATCACCAGGTGGTTGGCGCTGGCGCCGGGCGCGTCACCCACAGCGCCCTGGACGCCGCCGACCCGCCAGTGGACGTCGAAGCCGAGCCAGTCGAGCAGGGTGCTGAAAGCGCCGTTGAGGTGGTAGCAGTAGCCACCCCGGCCGCGCAGGAGGTAGCGCAGGGAGTCCAGTGGCTCGACCGTTCGCTGCTCGCCGAGGGCGATCCACACCGTCTCGTACGGCACGCGTTCCACCTGGAGGCGGTGCAATTCGAAGAGGGTGTCCAGGGTCGCAGGCGGCGGGGTGCGTAAGCCGAGCCTTGTGAGATAGGCATCGCGCAGCGGCTCGTTCACCTGTCGCCCCCAGGTTTTGGTCATCGCCAGAGGCTAGTGGTGGAAACTGTGTATATGCACGACCTGCGAGTTCTCGATCCGGACACATCCGAGTTCATGAAGGCGCTGCGGGCGGCGCTGGACGGGTCGGGGCCCGCCGTGCTGCCGGTCGCCGCGGGGCAGTCCGCAGTGGACATGGCGCCGGACCACCCGCTGGAACCCGACACGGCGCTGATCGTGCGCACCTCCGGCTCCACCGGGACACCCAAGGGCGTGCTGCTGTCGGCGGCGGCGCTGCGGGCCTCGGCGGAGGCGACCCATGAGCGCCTCGGCGGGTCGGGGACCTGGCTGCTCGCGATGCCCGCCCACCACATCGCCGGTGTGCAGGTCCTGGTGCGGTCGATCGTGGCGGGCACCGAACCGGTGCGGATGCCCCGGACCGCGTTTCGCCCCAAGGTTTTCACCGAGTCGGCCTCGGACGCGCTCGGTTCGCTCGGCCCGGTCTACACCGCGCTTGTCCCGACCCAACTGGCCAGGATCGTCGAGGACGGCGGCGACGCCCTGGCCGCGCTGCGCGCCTTCGACGCCGTTCTGGTCGGCGGTGCCGCCGTGTCCGCCGCAACGCTGCTGCGTGCGCTCGACGCGGGCGTCCGCGTCCGCACCACGTACGGCATGTCCGAGACAGCGGGCGGCTGTGTCTATGACGGACTCCCGCTGGCAGGCGTGGGCGTGCGGATCGCCGACGGGGTGATCGAGCTGAGCGGCCCCATGCTGGCGAACGGCTACCGACTGGACCCGACGGCCACCGCAGAGTCCTTTGTAGACGGATGGTTTCGCACCTCGGACACCGGCGAGTTCCGCGACGGAGTGCTGCGCGTGTTCGGCCGGGTCGACGACATGATCAATACCGGCGGGGTGAAGGTCGCGGCGGCCGCTGTCGAGAATGTCCTTACCGCGCAGGGAAATGTCGCCGAAGCCTGTGTCGTCGGGGTGCCGGACGCGGAGTGGGGGCAGCGGGTCGTGGCGGCCCTGGTGCTGACGGGCGCGGTGGATGAGGACGAGCTGCGGTCTGCGGTGCGGGCCGAACTCGGTGCCCCCGCGGCACCCAAGGAATTCCGAGCCATGGACGCGCTACCGCTGATCGGGCCGGGGAAACCGGACCGGCGGGCGTTGGTCGAGATGTTCTGTTCCCAGGGCGGGAACGGCTAGCGCGATGGGGTGGAATCGGCGCGCGCGGACACCGGGCGGCACAAGAAGTCCCTAGCGTGTGGGGAATGGGAGCGAGAAACCGGGCTAGCGTGCGCGAGCTGGGCGATTTGTTGCGGGAACACCGGGAGGCGGCGGGGCTGACGCTGCGGGACCTCGCGCCGAAGTTGGGGCGGTCCATCGCGCATCTGCACCGGATCGAGACGGGGGTGCGCGGATGCACTTCGGAGACGGAGGTCGTGCACTACCTGGCGACCTGCGGGGCGCGGTATCAGGACGTGGAACGGCTGATCAAGGTGTGCCGAGAGGCCGCTGATGACCGGGGCTACTGGATCGCGCCGCACGGCCAGTGGATGACGGACTCGCTGCGATCCCTGATCTTCCATGAGGCAACAGCCGAGCGGTGCGTGAACTACGAACCCGAGGTGATCCCGGGACTCCTCCAAACCGAGCCCTACATCCGCTCGCTCTTCGCGCGGGAGGACATCTCGGAATCCGATCGCGACGCATGGGTGCGCGCGAGGATGGAACGACAGCGAATCCTGTTCCGCAACAACCCGGCGAAGTTCACGTTCTTCGTGCACGAACGGGCGTTGCGGCTGGAGGTCGGCGACTACCGGACCATGGCGGAGCAACTGCTCGCGATGGTGTTCTTCTCCGACCAACGCAACATCACCATCCGCGTGGTGCCTTCGGCGACCCGGCATCGGGGACTCTTCGGAGGTTCGTTCCTGCTGCTCACCTACCCCCGGTTCCGATCACTCGTCTTCCTCGATGGCCTGGTGACGGGCCTGTTCATCGAAGATCCCGAGTATGTGACTGCCTACCGTTCACTCCTTCCGCAGATAGCCAAGGCGGCGCTGAGTGCGGGAGAATCCCGGGTGCTGTTCGCCGAACTGGCGGACGAGTACGACCGGGCGGAAGGCAGCTGGGATGACGAGTGCCAGGTGGCGCAAGAGCAGCTTTAGCAGCGGTTCGCAGAACAACTGCGTCGAGGTGTCCCTAGCAGTGGAACACGCGCGCGTGCGCGACTCGAAGAACGCGACCGGGCCAATCCTCGCTGTGAACGCCCAAACCTGGCAGGCCCTCCTCCGATGGGTCGAATAAGGATCAGTGACTGAGGCCGACAGCCTCCCGCCGCTGGGCCTCGGTGAGGGCGACTCCCTCCACGTTCGCGCCGGTGAAGTCCGCCTTCGACAGGTCGGCGCGGGTGAAGTCGGCCAGGGCCAAGTTGGTCGCCATCGTGTACTTGCCGCCCGTGCGGGTGTCGAGTTCGGCCGAGGTGAACTTGGTCGACGCCAGCTGGGCCCCGGTGAAGTCCGCGCCGATCATGCTCGAGCTGGTGAACACGGTGTTCCAGAAGATGGACTCGCGCAGCTTCGTTCTCCACAGCAGGGACCGGCCGAGGTCGGCGTCGTTGAAGTTGGCGTTGCCGAAGTCGAGGCTGCTGAGGTTCGCTCCGCGTAGGCAGGTCTTCGACAGGTCCAGCCGATTGACGCTGTCGAACTTCGTGGCACGCCTGCCGATGACGGTGAGGGCCGACTGGACATCGACGGCCAGGACCGGTTCCGCGACGAGCACCTGCGGACACGAGGACAGCGGAGCCTGGGTGCGGACGAACGCGGTCAGGATCTCCATGATCGTGGAGTGGTCGCGCGGCGAGTCCTGCGCGAGCCGTTCGAGGGCGTAGATGCCGCCGTGGCGCACGGTGAGCTTCTCGGAGGCGAGCTGCTCGACGGCCTTGCCGAACCGGTCGGTGACCTGCTGGGTGCCGCTCGCCTGGAGCGACTGGTTGGTGAAGTACAGGGCGGCGATGGCGGCGATCGCCGTCAGCAGCGACGCGAGCGTCGTCCATTCGAAGGTCCGCGGTCTTCGTTCCATAGTTCGATGATCGCGAACCTTCGCCGGGATGTCACCGGGTCTGGCCGTGGCTGAGCAGGTCACCGGGCTGGCAGTCGAGCACCGCGCACAGCCTGCTCAGGGTGCTGAACCGGACCGCCCGCGCCCGGCCGTTCTTGAGCACCGACAGGTTCACCAGCGAGATCCCCGCCCGGTTCGACAGTTCGGTCAGGGTCATGCCGCGCTCGGCCAGAACCCGGTCGAGGTGAACGGTGATCTCGTGGTGGTCCGTCACACCGTCCACGCGAGGTCCTCCCGCATCCGGGCGCTGATCCGCAGGACGCGGGCGAACGAGATCAGCAGCGTGCCCAGGAAGATCGCCAACACCGAGAGCTCGGCGTCCCATACCCACGTCCCGGTGAGCGGCCATTCGAGCATCGACTGCAGCAGACCGCGACGGGCCCAGGCCTCGGCGACGGCGGCGAGGACGCTGCCGCCGATCACCACCCAGCCGATGATCCGCAGCCGTGTGGCGAACCGGTCGGTGAGGACGCCGTGCCGCCGACCGGCGCGGAACATGGCCATGGCAAGAGAAAGCGCGCCCGCGAACACGAGGAAAGACGGCAACTGCGTCCCGACCAGCAGGGCACGCTGGCCGGCCGACGGGGACTGCGTACAGAGGTTCACGGAGCCGACGTTCGCCCGCACGCCCGGTGCGGATTCGGGCACGAGACTCTCCTCGGTCGACCTGACCGGGACACCCTGACTCGCCTCCGCGCACACGCTGTCGCTCCCGAGGCCGAACAAGGAACCCGACCCCCAGATCGTCGCGGCCACAGTGATCGCGGTGACGGCCACGATGAAAGCGAACACGATCGTCACCCACGTCTGGATCGGATCCAGCGGATTCTTGGTCATCGCCACCCCCGGGTTATCGTTTGTCGATAACAACGATAATCGATAAACCCGGGCCTGTCGCCCCCCTCTTCCGACCCGTCAACAAAGATGGGGACATGGCGACAGTCGCGGAATGGGTCCAGGGCGCACGGGTGCGGACGCTGCCGAACTCGGTCGCACCGGTGTTGGTCGGTGCGGGCGCGGCGGCGGCGCTGGACGGGTTCTCCTGGTGGAAGTCGCTGCTCGCGCTGGTGGTGGCGTTGTCGCTGCAGGTCGGGGTGAACTACGCCAACGACTACTCCGACGGCGTGCGGGGCACCGACGACAACCGGGTCGGGCCGCTGCGGCTGGTCGGATCCGGGGTGGCGACGCCGTCCTCGGTGAAGCTGGCGGCGTTCGCGTGCTTCGGCATCGGCGCGGTGGCCGGACTGGTGCTGGTGATCGCGAGCAGGCAGTGGTGGCTGCTGGGCGTCGGCGCGCTCTGCATCGCGGGGGCCTGGTTCTATACCGGCGGTTCGAAGCCGTACGGGTACTCCGGGTTCGGCGAGGTCGCGGTCTTCCTGTTCTTCGGACTCGTGGCTGTCCTTGGCACGCAGTACATCCAGGCCGGAACGGTCAGCTGGACCGGTCTCGCCTGCGCGGTCTCGATGGGGACCTTCTCCGCGGCGGTGCTCGTCGCCAACAACCTCCGCGACGTGCCGACCGACCGGGTCGCGGGCAAGACCACCCTGGCCGTGCGGCTCGGTGAGCCACGGACGCGGGTGCTCTACGCGATCCTCGTGGCGATCCCGTTCCTGATCAGCATCGTCCAGGTGATCCAGACCCCGGCGGCGCTCGCGGGCCTGCTCGCCGCGGTCCTGATCGTGGCCCCGCTCAAACTGGTCCTCGGCAAGGCGACCGGGCCCGCGCTGATCCCGGTGCTCAAGCAGACCGGGCTCGCCATGCTGGCCTGGGCGGTCATCACCGCGCTGGCCGTCGGGCTCAGCTAGCCGCGGCCCGCGCCTTGGCGAAGGTGTTGCGCAGCACCGCCAACAGCGCGTCGCGCACGGAGAGCTTCTCGCGGGCGTCGAACATGATCAGTGGGACCTCGTCGGCGATGGCCAGCGCCCAGCGGATGTCGTCCGGGTCGTGGGCGAGTTCGCCGCCGAACATGTTGACCCCCACCACGAACGGCAGGCCGGCCTTCTCGAAGTAATCGACCGCCGGGTAGCAGTCGTCCATCCGTCTTGTGTCGACGATGACCAACGCGCCCAACGCGCCGCGCACGAGGTCGCCCCACATGAAGCCGAAGCGGTCCTGGCCGGGGGTGCCGAACAGGTACAGCTTCACCTCTTCGTCGATGGTGATGCAGCCGAAGTCCATGGCCACGGTGGTGGTCGTCTTCGCCGGGACCGCGCCCGCCTGGTCGACCTGCGCGCCGACAGAGGTGATGGCGGCTTCGGTCGTCAGCGGCGAGATCTCCGAGATGGCGGCCACCGCGGTGGTCTTGCCGACGCCGAACCCGCCGGCAATGACGATCTTGACCGGTGCCGGCGGACGCTGCTGGCGCTCAGCGGATGGCTTCGAGTCCACGAATGACCCTTTCGATCATGCTGAGATCCTGGGCCGGGGTCGCGCCCGGCCGCCGGAGGACGACGTATCCGAGTTCCGCGAGATCGGCCACCAACACCCTGGCCACCCCGATGTGCAGCTTGAGCGACGCGGCGATCTCAGCGACGGACATGGTCTTGCGGCACAGCGCGATGATCTCCCGCCGCTCGAAGGCGAGGTCGGAGTGCGCCGCGGTGCCGAGGCTGCTGGACATCACCTGCGCCTCGATCTCCAAGGTGTCGTCCACCGGCTTGGCCCGACCCGCGGTGAGCAGGTAGGGCCGCAGCGGCGAGACGTCCGGTCGGCTATCCGACACTGTTCTTGAGCTCTTCGATCAGCTGCGGGGTCAGCACGGCGCTGGCCCGGTTGGCGAACATCGCCATCTCGTAGGCGATCGTGCCCAGGCTCGCCTCCTTGGTGGCGAGCACGCCGAGCGAGCAGCCGATGCTGATCGTGCAGACCAGCAGGTAGCCGCGCTCCAACTCGATGATCACCTTGTCCGGCTGGCCGAGCGGGTGGCTGTCGGACACACCGTTGGCCAGCCCGAGCATCGCCGAGGAGATGGCCGCGAGCCGGTCGGCGTTGGCCCGCATCAAGTCCGCGGACATCGCGATCAGCAGGCCGTCGGCGGACACCGCGATGGCGCCGATGGCGCCCGCGGTGTTCTGGGTGAACCTGCTGACCAGCCAGTTGAAGTTCTGCGCGTCTGCGCTGATCGCGGGGGCCGGCGGCCTGCTCATCTTGTGCTCTCTCTCCTCGGACTCGCCCCTGGGTGTCGGGCGGTTTCCTGGGGGGTGACGTTATCCGTAACTATCGCCGCTTTCGCCAGTCCCATGGCGTATTTGTCGAACGCGGCCCGTTCGGACTCGGGGTCTCGGCTGCGCCAGGCCCGCACCGCCGGAGGCGCGGACGCGAAGGCGGCCGGACGCAGGCCCGGCGCGAGGTTCTCGCCGGGAACCCGCCTGCTCAGCCCGCCGCGCGCGGACGACGGCGGCGGGTCGGCGGCGCGGGCGAACGCGCCGTGGAAGTCGTCGAGCGCCGTGCGGGCGGCGTCCGGGTCGTGCACCGGTCTGGTCTGTCGGGGCGCGGGGGGCGCTGGGGGCGCACCGGGCAGCTGGGCGCCCGCGACCCGGCGGTTCAGGCCGCCGCGCGACTCGGGGGGTCGGGCGTCGGCCTGGATGAAGCCCGTGTGGAAGTCGTCCATCGCGGCGCGCGCGGCTTCCGGGTCCCGCTGGGCGGGTTGGGTCGCGGGCTTCGGGGGCACGGGGTTCGGGGTGTCGCCGGCGAGCTGGGCGCCCGCGACTCGGCGGCGGAGGCCGCCGCGCTCCGCTTCCGCGGGCCGCAGTGCGGGCGGTGCGGGCTCGGGCGCGGGCTGGGCCTGGTCGCCGGGGAAGGTGGGGAACCAGAAGAACCCGTCGGTCGGGGTGGCGGGCGGGATCTGGAAGTCCGGCATCAGCGGGACCACCGGCTGGTGCGCGGGCTCCGGTTCCACGACCCGGCGCAGATAGGAGTCGACCGCGATGTAGACGCGCGCGGTCACACCGCCGCCCGGCGTGGAGTCCAGCTCGACGCGCAGCGAGTGCCTGCGGGCGAGCCGACCGACCACGAACAGGCCGAGCACGGTGGTCGGGACGATGTCGAGCCGCTCACGCTCGACCAGGCGCCGGTTCTCCTCGGCCAGCTTCTCCGGCGGCAGGCCGATGCCGTGGTCGACGATCTCGATCACGGCGGTGCCGTCGGTCTGGAACCTGGCGCCGACCTCGACGGTCGTGTCCGGCGGGGAGAACGACGTCGCGTTCTCCATCAGCTCGGCGAACACCAGCACCAGGTCGGCGCCGATGTCCGCGGCGAGGGTGACGTCGGAGATCGACCCGAGCTGGACCCGTTGGTACTCCTCGATCTCGGCCAGCGCGGACCGCAGCGCGGTGGACAGCTCGATCGGCCCGGACAGCCTGCCCCGGTCGGCCGTGCCCGCGACGACGAGGAGGTTGTCGGCGCTTCGGCGCAGTCGGGTGGAGACGTGGTCGAGCCGGTAGAGCCGTTCGAGGAGCCGGACGTCCTGCTCGTCGCGTTCGAGTTCGTCGACCAGGGCCATCTGCCTGCCGACGAGGTTCTGCGTGCGCTGCGCGACGTTGACGAACATCAGGCTGACGTTGCGGCGGGTGAGGGCCTGCCGTTCCACCAGCGAGGACGCGGTGGTCTGCACGCGGTTGAACGCGACGGCGAGCTTGCCGATCTCGTCGTCGCTGGCGACCTCGATCTCGGCGAGCCGGGGCGCCTGCACCTCGGCGACCTCGGTGTCGGTGACCCGGACCAGCTCGGTCTCGGCCAGGTCGGCAACGGAGGTGGCGGCGTCGGTGAGTCTGCGCAGCGGGTCGGAGATCGAGCGGCTGACCCGGATCGCGAGGACGGCGACCAGCATGAACAGCAGTGCCGCGCCGAGGCCGACGCTGTGCGCCAGCAGCCCGGCGTCCGACGCGCGGTCGGTGGCGGCCGTGGTGACCTGCTCGGTCACCTTGTCCTGGGCGACCCGGCGCATCCGCGAGTGGTTCTGCACGGCGGCGAGGGCGTCGAAGATGAACGACTCGCCCGCGTTGGCGTTGGGGTCCAAGGGCAATCGCGCGGCCAAGGCGGCCACCTGGCGGGCCACGTCGCCCTGGTCGACGGCGACGACGATGCCCGCGTGCTCGACGTCGGCCTGCTGGACGAACCGCTCGGTCAGCATCCGGGCCTGCGCGGAAGCCTTGTCCAGCAACACCTGCCCGGTGGTCGGGTCGAGCGCGGTGGCGATGATCGCCATGCCGTAGAGCTCGTTCTCCTCGTTGGCCCGCAGCAGCGAGTCCAGCACGGTGAGCTGGCGGGTGCCCTCGGCGTCGCTGGTTCGCTGCGGCACCAGGCGAAGCGCGTCGAGGATCGCGCCGATGACGGCGTGGTAGGTGCGGGCCACCGCGTCCGGCGAGACGCCCCGGCGCAGCGCGCTCTGCCGCAGCTCACGCAGCGAGCCGATGCGCACCAAGGCGGACGCGAGTTCCTCGGTGTTCTCGCCTTGCAGCGAGTCGAGAGCGGCGGCGGCCGCGGTGTCGACGGCCCGCTGCTGGCGGACCAGGTCGGTGTTGTCCCCGCTCGCCGACGCCAGGTAGCCGGCGGTGAGCAGGCGTTCGCGCTGCAACTCCCACACCAGGCCACCGAAGTCCCTTGCCCGGCCCGCGATATCGGCGGTGCGGCTGGCGGAGCGGGCGTCGTCGACCCCGCCCGCGACGAACGGGACGGCCACGAGGACCACCGCGGTGAGCGGGACCAGGAGCAGGACGTTGAGCCTGCCGCGGATGCCGAGCCTGCTCAGGATTCCTAGAGTCACCGTCCACCTGCCGTCGCCCGGGCGGTGTAGGCCCGGTGTTGGGCGCGGACGATGTCCTCGATCGACGCGCGCAGGGCCAGGAAGTCGGGGTGGCGCTTGACATCGAGGTCGCGGTCCTCGGGCAGCGCCACGGTGATGTCGGCGGCGACCCGGCCGGGGTCGCACGCCAGGACGACCACCCGGCCGCCGAGGAACACGGCTTCCTCGACGTCGTGGGTCACCATGAGCACGGTGGTGCCGGTGTCTTTCCACACCTGGCGGACGAGGACCTGCATGTCCTCTTTGGTCTGGACGTCGAGCGCGCCGAAGGGCTCGTCGAGCAGCAGGACCTCGGGCTCGCACGCCAACGCGCGGGCGATCGCGACCCGCTGCTGCTGACCGCCCGAGAGCTGCTTGGGCAGCGCGTGCCGGAAGTCGGTCAGGCCGGTCTCGGCCAGGTGCCAGTCGACCCGGGCGGCGCGGTCCTCTGGCGTGATCGGGAGCAGCTCCAGTCCGAAAGCGACATTGCGCTCGACCGTGCGCCACGGGTACAGCGTCCCCGCCTGCGGCACCAGCCCCCGGTCCGGCCCGGGGCCGGTGACGTCGGCGCCGTCGAGGGTGATCTGGCCCTCGGTCGGCACGTCGAGCCCGGCGACGAGCGAGAGCAGGGTGGACTTGCCCGAGCCGCTCGCGCCGACGACGCACACGAACTCGCCGGAGGCCACGCGGAGATCGACTCCGTGGAGCGCGCGGAGGTTCCCATAGGACTTGCCGACGCCCGAGAGTTCCAACTTCATCCGGTCCACCGCCCGACCTTGTTGCGCAGCAGGCGAAGCACGACGTCGATCAGCACCCCGCAGAGACCGATGACGACGAGCACCGCGAAGATCTTGTCGGTCTGCAGGAACCGCTGGGAGCGCACGATCCGGTAGCCGAGGCCCTCGGTCGAGTTGACGAGTTCGGCGACCACCACGAAGTTCCACGCGGCGGCGGCGTTGACCCGGGCCGCGTCGATGATCCCGGGCAGCGAGTGCGGCACGATCACCTTGCGCAGCACCTCGCCCCGGCGGGCGCCGAGGGTGTACGACACGTCGATGAGCGGGCGCGGCACGCCGCGCACGACGTCGGCGACCATCAGCGTGTTGAAGAAGACCGTGCCGATGAACAGCAGGGCGACCTTGGACGGCTCGCCCAGGCCCATCCAGATGATCAGCAGCGGGATGAACGCGCTCGCGGGCAGGTAGCGCAGCACGCTGATCAGCGGCTCGAACAGCGCCTGCCCCGCCCGGAACGTTCCCATCACGATCCCGATCGGCACCGACACCGCCACGGCCAGGCCGAACCCGAACAACACCCGCTGGACGGTGGCCCAGAGGTCGGCGAAGAGCTCGCCGGACTCGGCCATGCCGATGCCCGCCGCGAGCACCGCGCCCGGTGAGGGCAGGAACCGCGACGGGACAACGCCGGTCGCCGCGAGGACCACCCACGCGAGGAACGGCACGGCGAGCGAGAGCACCGCCAGGGTCAGCCGCGACCGGCGGGAGATCGGGGCCCGGATCGTGAACAGCGGCGAGGTCCGGCCGGGGCGCGGCCTGCGCGGCAGCGGGCGCCATCCCTCCCGGCCGGACGGGGAGGGACGGCTGGTGTCGGTCGCCTCGGCGCCGACGACGAGCGGACTCACTCGGGGACCGCCTTGACGAACCGGTCGTCGAGCAGGCCGTCGAGGATCGGACGTTCCTTGACCAGGCCGGTGGCGAGCATGAAGTCGATGATCTTGCCCGCCTGGTAGTTCAGGTGCGACGGCGTGGTGCCGGGAGTGAAGGCGTCGAGGTTCTGCTGCCGGGTGAAGATCGTGGTGCCCGCGTCGTAGGTGCGGTACTCGTCGGCGGTCACCCCGCCGCGCTTGGCCATGATGTCGGTGGCCGGGCCCTTGTTGTCCCTGATCCACTTGACCGTCTCGAACCAGGTGTTCACCAGGCCCTGGACCTCGGTGGGGTGGTCCTTGACGAACTCGGCGGTGAACACCAGGTGGTCCGGGATCGCGCCGGGGAACTCCGCGGAGTTGGCGACGGCCCGGCTGCCCGGACGTTCGAGCGCCACGCTGGTGAAGGGCGCGAACGCGCCGACCGCGTCGACCTGTCCCGCGGCGAACGCGGCGGCCGCGGCGTCGGTGGCCAGCGGGACCAACTCGATGTCCTTCTCGGTCAGCTTGGCCTCGGCCAGCGCGAGGAGGAGCAGGTAGTGGTCGACGGTGCCCTGTTCCACGGCGACCTTCTTCCCGCGGAGATCGGCGACGCTGACGATCCCCTCCGCGGCGATGATCTTGTCATTGCCGGTGGAGTTGTCGTTGACCAGGACGATCTTCTGCTGGGCGCCGCCGCTGACCGAGGCCAGCGTGTCGTTGAGGGTCTGGCTGTTGGCGTCGATCGCGCCGGTCGCCAGGGCGTTGAGGCTGTCGGTGTAGCTGTCGAAGTACTTCAGCTCGACGTTCACACCGTTCTTGGCGAAGAACCCCTGCTCCTGCGCGACCTGCCACGGGAACCAGCCGGGCCACGCGCTGAAGCCGAGCGTCACCTTCGTCCCCGACTCGGCGGCGGGCGACGAGCACGCCGTCAGGCCGGACGCGACGAACAGGCATAAGACAGCGGCGATCAGCCTGCGGGCCGAACTGGACTTCACTGCGCACTCCAGGGGAAGACGAACGGAAACGGCGGCTAGTCGGCCGACTATCGCGCGGCGAAATACAGCAATTCACTCTGGGAAGAAGTGGGAATGCATTCGTCCACACTAGAGTCGACGCCGGACTCCGTCATCAAACATCCCCGTCCAACCCGATGAACCTCCGCCGTACCGAACCCTAACGGGGTACGGGACCGGCGACCAGGCACCGGACAGTGGATCTCACCCGATCGGACTATCAGCGCTAAAGCATGTCACTATGCGCAATTATCGACTTATTAGCGAGAACGCGCCCGCGCCGCCCGGAAAGTGACCGGGATTACTGCCCACTCCCGCCGTTTAGGGGTTGCGCGCAGGCTGATTCCGTCTTCTACGAATTACCAGCAATAGAATGGGAACGGAGATGAGAAGTGACGCGCCGGTGAAGAACAGCGGGTGCCGGGTGATCAACCGCAGGTCGGCGGCCCGCCCGGTCCACACCGTCAGACCGCCCTGGCATTTGATCATCGCGCCACCCGGGAACCAGGGGCGCAACTCGGTCACCGCGCCGAACGCGCCTTTGCTCGATCCGATCTCCACGGCCTCCTCGGCGCCGCCGTCGGGCGTGACCGTGCAGCCGCGCGCTCCGGCCTTGCGTTGCACCGCGATCGTGTCGCCGGTCCACTGGTAGATCGCCGGGTCACGCACGGTGCCTGACACGTACGTCCCGCTGAACGCTCCGACGGCGTAGACCGCCGCATAGAGCGCCAGCAACGCCACCGTCAGCGCGAGTGCCCGCTTCACCAGGCGTCTTCGCGGAGCACGATGCCCTCATCGCCGTCATCGTCCGAGCGACCGGAACGCGACCGGCCCGCCTCGATGACCTCGTCGACCGAGTGGCCTTCCTCCAACAGCGCGTAGGCCTGCCGCAGCTGCGGCAGCCCGGACTCCAGCGCCTCCCGCACCCCCGGCTCCCCCGCCGCCCGGCCGCTGGTGATGTCGCGCCAGGTCAGCTCGCCCGCGTCGATCCGGGCCTGCAGGTCGCGCAGCGCCTGGGGCGCGTCGGCGCCGCGGGCGTGCTCGGAGATCGCCTTGATGTCCTCATCGCTGAGGCCGTCCTGCGGCTTGTCCGCGAACTGCTTCTCGACGCTGGCCAACGTCGCGTCGAGCGTCGCCAGCGCGACGTCGAGGCTCGCCTCGGCCTCGCGGAGCCGGACGCTCTTCCAGTCGTCGTTCATCGCGTTCCTCCGGTGGGCACCGGTGTGCCCTGGCGGTTCTGGGTCGACGGGTCCGGGCGGTTCGCCTCCGCCCGGTCGTCCTGGTACTGGCCGTAGTGCTGGTAGCCCTTGTAGCCGTTCTTGGCCGCGCCGACCCCGCCCTTGCCGACGTCCTTCGCGCCCCCGGAGACCGAGGCCGCGCCGTCGCTGATGTCGCCCTTGGCGTCGGAGATGTCGTTGGCCGAGTTGATGGCGTCGTTCAGGTTACGGACGTCTTTGATCTTCATCAAAGCCGAGCCGAGGTCGCGGACACCGCTGACGACGGTCTGGCAGCCCTCGATGATCTGCTCGATGCCGCGGATGATCTGCATGACCGCGTTGTAGATCTCGATGGCGTCGATGACCATCTTGACCGCGCGCGCCCACCCGACGACCGGGATCGGCATCAGCGCGATCGCCTCGATCAGCTTGTTGACCAGCTTCTTGATCAGCTTCAGCGCGAGCTCGCAGGCCTTCTTCGAGGCCTCGGCGACCTTCTCGAACGCGGTGCCGACAAGCTTCGCGGCCTGCGCGTCGGCCTCGATGCCGACCGTCCACACAGTACGGATCAGCAGCTCGAACTTCTGCGCGGCGTCGCCGTCCCAGTGCGGGTCGAGCTCGTCGAGGCCGGTGTTGAGGTTGTCCCGAACCGACTGCAGCGCCTCGGAGATGTTCTCCCACTGCTTGCCGGTGGCGGAGATCTTCTCGAAGTCGCCGGTGATCGGGGTGATGATCGAGCTCACGAGGTCGTCGCCGACGACCTGCTCCCAGATCCAGTTGACGACCTGGACCTGCGCGCCCGCGTCACGGATCGCGTCCTCGATCTTCAGTCCGCCCGCGATGGTGTCGGCGTTGTTCAGCGCGACGGTCGGGTCGACCGCGTCGTCGTAGCTCATCGCGCACCTACCGTCGGGACGCCACTGGCGGCGGCGGACCGCTGACCGTCCACAGTGGTCATTCGACCGCAGGACGTGCGGTCGGCGGTCTCATACGCGGCGGCCGCGCTTTCCAGCGAGGACTGGACGTTGCCCAGCTTGTCGTTGGCGAACTGGAGGGTCTCGCCGTAGAGGCCGACGACGCCGTCGACCACAGGAACGAGCAGGCTCAGCAGGCCGGTGAAGCCGCTGGTGTCGCCACCCTTGCTCCGGGCGTGGTCCTCGATCGTCTTGAAGTGGCCCGCGTTGCGGCCGAGCAGACCCGCGTAGCCGCGCAGCTGCTCCGGCTCGACCTTGAACTGTTCGCCCATCGGTGGTGCTCCTGACGTGTCCCGCGCTCGGCGTGTGTCCCAGGGTTGACGGCCGCCTCCGGACGTCGGTTCCCACCGGGTGTCAGGGCTTTTCAGTTGCGAATTGGCGGGAGACTGTCCTCATGCCACTCGCCGGTGGCCAGGAAGTGCCGCAGGAACTCCTGATACGGCTCGATGTCGAGTCCCTGGGCGGCGACCCACGCGTCGTCGTAGTAGGTGTGCGAGTAGCGCTCGCCGCCGTCGCACAGCAGGGTCACCACGCTGCCGGACACCCCGGCCGCCCGCAGTTCGGCGATGATCTGGAACGCGCCCCACAGGTTCGTGCCGGTCGACCCGCCCGCGCGGCGGCCGATCAGCTCCTCGACGACCCGGATGACCGCGATCGACGCCGCGTCCGGCACCTTGATCATCCGGTCGATGACCTGGCCGAGGAACGACGGCTCGACCCGCGGCCTGCCGATGCCCTCGATGCGCGAGCCGCGGCTGCCGGTCAGGTCCGGCTCGGTGTCGCGCCAGGCGTCGAAGAACACCGAGTTCTCCGGGTCGACCACGGCCAGGCGGGTGTCGAGGGCGCGATAGCGGATGTAGCGGCCGATGGTCGCGCTGGTGCCGCCGGTGCCCGCGCCGACCACGACCCACGCGGGCTCCGGGTTCGGCTCCTTCGACATCTGCTCGAAGACGGACTCGGCGATGTTGTTGTTGCCCCGCCAGTCGGTGGCCCGCTCGGCGTGGGTGAACTGGTCGATGTAGTGCCCGCCGAGCTCGTCGGCCAGCTTGCGCGACTCGGCGTAGATCTGGCCGGGCTCGTCGACGAAGTGGCAGCGCCCGCCCTGGCGCTCGATCAGCGCGATCTTCTCCGGGCTGGTCGTGCGCGGCATGACCGCGATGAACGGCAGGCCCAGCATCCGGGCGAAGTACGCCTCCGACACCGCCGTCGAGCCCGAGGACGCCTCGATGACCGGGGTGCCGTCGACGATCCAGCCGTTGCACAGGGCGTAGAGGAACAGCGAGCGGGCGAGGCGGTGCTTGAGCGAGCCGGTCGGGTGGGTGGACTCGTCCTTGAGGTAGAGCTGGACGTTCCACTCCAGCGGCAGCGGGAACGGCAGCAGGTGCGTGTCGGCGCTGCGGTTCGCGTCCGCCTCGATGATCTTGATGGAGCGGCAGACCCAGTCCCGGGTCTTGGCGCTGCAGCGGTCGACGGCGGTCATCGCGCGAGCAGGACGAGCACGAGCGCGATGGCCGCGGGCACCGTCTGGACGTACAGGATGCGCAAGGACACCGTCGCGGCGCCGTAGAGACCGGCGATCATCACGCAGATCAGGAAGAACACCTGGAACGACAGCGAACCCGCGGCCAGGCCGTAGAACAGGCCGGCGGCCAGGAAGCCGTTGTAGAGCCCCTGGTTGCCCGCCAGCATGGCGGTCTCGGCGGCGAACTCGTGCGAGGTCCCGAAGGTCCGGCGGCCGAGCGAGGTGTTCCAGAGGAACATCTCCAGCACGAGGATGTAGACGTGGATCAGGCCGACGAGCCCGACCATGACCTTCGCGGCGGTGTCCATCTCAGTCCTCATCCGGTTCTTCGCCGCGCAGCTCCGCCCGGAGGCGGTCGCGTTCTGCGTAGCGGTCAGCGAGGCCCGCGGTGACCCGGTCGTTGAGGCTTCGGAACAGCAGCATGCCCAGCGGGAACCCGACGACCACGGCGATGGCCACCGACACCAGCAGCGGGAGGTCGAAAAGCACCAGGATCCCCGTCACGGCGCCGACCAGGGCGACCCGCGCGAGGGTGTAGAGAGCGATGTCGCGCCCAAGGTGCGCGCCGGGCTTGTCCTGCACGGGCTGGACGTTACTCGGCATGGGCGCTTTCCTCATCGACGGTGTTCGGCCTGCCCTCGAACCGGGTCGACAGCACCACGGTCGACCTGGTGCGCGCGACACCCTTTATCCGGCGCAGCCTGCTCAGCGACCGCTCCAGGTCGTCCACAGTAGCCACGCGGACCTTGACCACGAAGGACTCGTCGCCCGCGACCCGGTAGCAGGACTCGACCTCGTTCAGCTCGGCCAGGGCGTCGGCGACGTCCTCGTCGTCGGCGGTGTCGGTCGGGTGGATGGAGACCAGGGCGGTGACGTCGAGTCCGACCGCGCGCGGGTCGACCATGGCGTGGTAGCCGGTGATGACGCCCGCGGACTCCAGTTTGCCGACCCGCTCGTGCACAGCCGACGCGGACAGGCCCACCTGCCTGCCGAGATCGGCGTAGGTGACGCGGCCGTTGGTACGCAGGGCCGCGATGATTCGGCGATCGACAGTGTCCACGGCGAAAGCCTACGATGCCGGCCCCGGGTGTCCGAACCGGCCGTTTTGTCCCTTACTACCTCTTTACCATCACCCAACCGTTCGAGTACCCGACGGGCGAGATGCCACGATGATCCCGTTGGTCGACTATCAAGGAGGCGGCGAAGGTGACCGTTGGCCACGTGGGGGAACGCCTGCTCACCCCGGGGGAAGTGGCGGCCCTGTTCCGGGTCGACCCCAAGACCGTCACCCGGTGGGCCACGGCGGGCCGCATCGGGTCCATCCGCACCCCCGGCGGACACCGCCGGTTCCGCGAGACCGAGGTCCAGGCACTGCTGGCCGAGCTGACGACCGAGGCGACGGAGCACGTGGAGCACGCGTGACCTGCGCGTCCCCAAAATCCGGACAAACCGGCTAACCTCGTGTTCTAGGCTTTTCGGAGGTGCCTCAATGACTTACCTGCTGGCTGCTGTCGGCGCGATCACGATCGCGGTGCTGATGTGGAAGGCCTTCGGCCCACGCGCGGCCGAAGCCACCACCACGCGCACCTCGATCGCCCCCGACGACGACCCCGACTTCCTCCGCAAACTGGGCGAGAAGCACCGCAAGCCCCCCGCCGAAGACCCACCCGCCTAACCCGCGAGTCGCCCCTCCAGGCAACCGAGTCGCCCCTTCCGGCAACTGAGTGCACCCTTCGGGCAAGTGAGTTCGACATTCGCGCACTAGTGCCCGGCAACCGATGGACTGGTTGCCGGGCACTTGTGCTGCGCGAACGGTGGACCCGGTTGCCTGGTGGGTGAACTCGCTTGCCGGAGGGGGCGACTCGGATGCTTGGCGGGTGAACTCAGTTGCCGGAGGGGGCGACTCGGTTGCCCTGGCGACTCACCTGCCGGAGGGGGCGACTCGGTTGCCCTGGCGACTCACCTGCCGGAGGGGGCGACTCGGTTGCCCTGGCGGGCGACTCACCTGCCGACGGGACCACCCGCTCACCCCTGGCGACCAACTCACCTACCGGACGGGACCACCCGCCCACCCCGGCGAGCAACTCGCTTGCCGGAGGGGCGACTCAGTTGCCGGAAGGGACCACCCGCTCACCCCGGCGAGCAACCCGCTTGCCGGACGGGGCGACTCAGTTGCTCGGCGGGTGAACTCAGTTGCCGGAAGGGACCACCCGCTCACCCCGGCGAGCAACCCGCCTGCCGGACGGGGCGACTCAGTTGCTCGGCGGGTGAACTCAGTTGCCGGAAGGGACCACCCGCTCACCCCTGGCGAGCAACCCGCTTGCCGGACGGGGCGACTCAGTTGCTCGGCGGGTGAACTCAGTTGCCGGAAGGGACCACCCGCTCACCCCTGGCGAGCAACCCGCTTGCCGGACGGGGCGACTCAGTTGCTCGGCGGGTGAACTCAGTTGCCGGAAGGGACCACCCGCTCACCCCTGGCGAGCAACCCGCCTGCCGGACGGGGCGACTCAGTTGCTCGGCGGGTGAACTCAGTTGCCGGAAGGGACCACCCGCTCACCCCGGCGAGCAACCCACCTGCCGGACGGGGCGACTCAGTTGCTCGGCGGGTGAACTCAGTTGCCGGAAGGGACCACCCGCTCACCCCGGCGAGCAACCCACCTGCCGGACGGGGCGACTCAGTTGCTCGGCGGGTGAACTCAGTTGCCGGAAGGGACCACCCGCTCACCCCTGGCGAGCAACCCACCTGCCGGAGGGGGCGACTCAGTTACTTGGCGGGTGAACTCAGTTGCCGGAAGGGACCACCCGCTCACCCCTGGCGAGCAACCCACCTGCCGGAGGGGGCGACTCAGTTACTTGGCGGGTGAACTCAGTTGCCGGAAGGGACCGCCCGCTCACCCCGGCGAGCAACTCGCTTGCCGGAGGGGGCGACTCAGTTACTTGGCGGGTGAACTCAGTTGCCGGAAGGGGCCACTCGGTTGCCCCGGCGGGCGACTCGCTTGCCGGGGGGCGCGAACGTTGAAACCACTTGCCTGGCGGGGCGACTCGGTTGCCTGGTGGGGCGACTCGCGGTTAGCGGGGGAAGTCGTCGGCTACGGTGGCGGCCATTTCGAGGAGGGCCAGGCGGGTTTCGGGGGCCAGGCGGTCCAGTTCGATCTCCGCGCCCTCTTCCAGGTGCGGGTCGAACGGGATGCGGCAGACCGCGCGGCAGCGGGATCCGAAGTGCTGGGCCAGCTTGTCCAGGTCGACCGAGCCCGACTTCGGGCGCACCGAGTTGATCACCGCGACGGAGCGGGAGACCAGGTCGCGGTAGCCGTGGGCGTCGAGCCAGTCCAGGGTGGCCGAGGCGCTGCGGGCGCCGTCGACCGAACCGGACGAGACGATCACCAGCGAGTCCGCGATGTCGAGGACACCCTTCATCGCCGAGTGCATCAGTCCGGTGCCGCAGTCGGTCAGGACGATGTTGTAGAAGTGCTCCAGCAGAGTCACCGTGCGCCGGTAGTCCTGCTCGCTGAACGCCTCCGACACCGCCGGGTCCTGCTCGCTGGCCAGCACCTCAAGGCGCGACGGGCCCTGCGAGGTGTAGGCGCGGATGTCGCTGTAGCGGCGGATCCGGTCGGCGTCGCGCAGCAGGTGGCGGACGGTGGCGGTGGTCTCCAGCGGGATCTTCTGGCTCAGGGTGCCGCGGTCGGGGTTGGCGTCAACCGCGATGACCCGGTCGCCACGCAGCGACGAGAACGTCGAGCCGAGGGTGGTCGTCGTGGTGGTCTTGCCGACGCCGCCCTTGAGGCTGAGCATGGCGATCTTGTAGCACCCGCGCAGCGGCTGGTTGACCCGGCCGATGAGCTCACGCCTGCGCACGTCCGTCGGGCTCTCGCCCGGGTTGATCAGGTGGCCGCTGGCCACGAAGACAGCTTTGCGCCAACCGGACTGCGGCGCGCGCTTGTTCTGCTTGATCAGGCGGGCGGAGGACAGGTCGTGGCCGTGGCCGCCGTCCTGGGGCCTGCCCGCCTGCGGGTAGCCGTACTGCTGGCCCTGCGGGTAGGACTGGCCCACCTGGTGCGGGCCGGACTGTCCGGGGTTCACGTGGTGCGGACCGGACTGACTCGGGTTCACGTTGTGGGGACCCGACTGGTTCGGGTTCACATAGTGCGGACCCGACTGGCTCGCGCTCACCTGGTGGGGACCCGACTGGCCCGGGTTCACGTTGTGCGGGCCCGACTGGTTCGGGTTCACATAGTGGGGGCCGGACTGGCTCGGGTTGACCTGGTGGGGGCCGGACTGGCTCGCGCTCACCTGGTGCGGACCCGACTGTCCCGGGTTCACCTGATGGGGACCCGACTGGCTCGGATTCACCTGGTGCGGCCCCGACTGACCGGCGTTGACCTGGTGCGGACCGGACTGGCTCGCCTCGGCGGCGGACGACGCCTCCGGGTGGCCGGTCGAGTCCGTCGCGGCGTCCTCGTCCAGGTGGCTCACGCCCAGCTCCGCGGACGGGCCGAAGTCGTGCCCGTCGCCCTGGGTCTCAGGACCGTTGTTCGGCGGCCGCCAGGCCAGGTCCGACTCTTCTCGGCGTCCAGTCACCCGTGCGACTCCTCCTGCACCCGACAGCGGGAAATCCCCGTTCTCGGTGTCGACGGTAACGCACTTCGCACGAGCAACCGCAGGTGAGGGGCACTACGCGTAGGAGTGCAGTCCGGCTATCACCAGGTTGATGAAGAACAGGTTGAACACGACCATCGCGAAGCCGACCGAGTTGATGACCGCGGCCCGCTTTCCACGCCAGCCCGCGGTAGCCCGCGAGTGCAGATACCCCGCGTAGACGACCCACGCGACGAACGCGACGGTCTCCTTCGGGTCCCATCCCCAGAACCGGCCCCAGGCCGCCTCGGCCCAGATCGCGCCGCAGATGATGCCGAAGGTGTAGATCGGGAACGCGAAGATCGTGGTGCGGTACGCGAGGCGGTCGAGGATGTCCGCGTCCGGCAGCTTCGGCCCGAAACGGGTGAACTTCGCCGGGTTCGCGTCGTGACTCGCCTTGACCAAGTACAGCAGGCTGACCACGCCGGGGACTAGGAACAGGCCGCTGGACAGGATGGCCGCGGAGACGTGGATGACCAGCCAGTACGACCGCAGCGCCGGCTGCACGGGGGCGGCCTCGGTGTAGAGCACCGTGCCGCCGAGGAACATCAGGATCACGATGGGCGTGAGCACGAAGACACCGAGCCTGCGCACCTCGAACTTGCGCATCAGCACCAGCCAGCTCACCACCGCGACCAGGGTGACGGCCATGCCGTACTCGTACATGTTGCCCCAGGGGGCGCGGCCGGTCGCGACTCCGCGCAGGACCAGCGCCGAGAGGTGCAGCGCCGCGCCCAGGACGGTCAGGGCGACGGCCATCCGGCCGAACCGGTCGGGCCTGCTCCGCGCGGGGGCTTCCTCGATCAGTCCGTAGGCCGGCGCACCCGCGCCGACCAGCGCCTGCTCGGACTTCTTCGCCGCGCGGTTGAACGCCTGCTCGACGGCGTAGCAGACCATCGCGATGACGTAGACCAGCGTCGCGGCGCCGAACGTCCAGTCGCTGTAGGTCGACAGCGTGTCGTTGACCGGCATCAGGTATCCCTCCTGGGACTGAGCAGCTCGGCGGCGATCCGGTGGAACTCCTCGCCGTATCCCGCCTGGTCGGTGCGGGCCAGCCCACCGACGCGGACCACGGTACGACCCTCGTCGTCGGGCGCCGCGCGGACCCACAGCCTGCGGCGTTTCACGGTGAGCGACGCGCCGAGCCCGAGGATCATCAGGATGGCGCTGACCAGCACCCACACCTGGGTCGGGTCGTGCGAGACCTGCAGCGACACCCAGCGCACGACACCGTCGAAGGTGACTTTGGTGCCGTCGTCGAGACTGATCGACTCCCCCGGCTTGAGGTTCTGCCGGGCGACCCGGGTGAGCCTGCCGCTGTCGACCAGCGAGCGGTCGATCTCGAAGATCGACTGACCCCGTCCGGAGTCGATGCCCAGGTCGCCGCGCATGACGTCGATGGCGGCGGCCGGGTCGGTCAGGTCGGGGAAGCCGGAGGTGAGGATCTTGTCGTGCATCAGCGCGGTCGGTGCGAACAGGCCGGTTACGGCGATCTGCTTGGTGCGGCGCTCGGCGGAGTCGGTCACCCCGGGCGGGTCGAACTTGGTGGCACCCTCGGACAGCAGGGTCAGGTTGTCGACCGGGCGCCACTGGACGGTCTGGGTGCGGGACTCGCCGTTGGGGAAGGTGACCGTGAACGTCGGGGCGTAGCCGTGGCCGAGCAGGTAGACCCGGTCGCCCGCCGTGCGCAGCGGGGCGTTGACCTCGAGGTCGTAGGGCCGCCAGGTGTTGGCCGTGAGGTCGTCGCCCGCCTGGTAGTCGATCTTGGCGCGGAACGTGTCGGCCTGGCCGTTGGGCAGGTACTCGGCGTCGAACTTGTTGACCCGCACGCAGAACGGGCTCAGGTCGGTGCCGTCGACGCGCAGGCCGGGGCGGAACGAGTCGTAGTTGAGGGTGCCCGAGTTGCAGAACTCCGAGCCGTTGGCCAGCACGATGACCTGGCCCTCGTAGTTGACCATCTTGCCCAGCGCGAGCGTCACGATCAGGCCGAGCATGGCGAAGTGGAAGACCAGGTTGCCCGCCTCGCGGGTGTAGCCGCGCTCGGCGCTGACGCTGCGGGCGCCGTCGGCCTCCTCGCGCTCGACCAGCCGCCACCCGCGCAGCCGCGTCCGGGCCGCGGCGATCGCGTCGTCGGGCGAGCCGTCGAGGGTCGCGGTCTCGTGGTGCGGCAGCCTGCTGAGGTTGCGCGGGGTCAGGACCGGCTTAGCAGTGAGTTGCTTCGCGTATTCGAGGGTGCGCGGCAGCAGGCAGCCGACCAGGGAGACGAACAGCATCAGGTAGATCGCGGAGAACCAGACGCTGGCGTACACGTCGAAGAACTGCAGCCGGTCGAGCGCGCGGCCCCACCAGCCGTGGGTGGCGATGTAGGTGTCGACGTTCGGCGGGTTGAGCGAGCGCTGCGGCAGGAGCGCCCCGGGCATGGCGGCTAGGGCGAGCAGGAACAGCAGGATCAGCGCGGTGCGCATCGAGGTGAGTCCGCGCCAGGTGTTGCGCAGGAAGGAAAGGCTCACAGCGGCAGCTTCACGTCGCTGATGAACGCCACCCGCAGCCAGCCGACCACCTCGGCCCACAGACCGGTGACCAGCAGGATGCCGACGAGAAGGAGCAGGCCGCCGCCGACGTACTGGATGGTCCGGCCGTGCCTGCGCAGCCAGTCGGAGGCACCCACGGCCCAGCGCAGGCCGAGCGCGATGAGCAGGAACGGGATGCCGAGGCCCATGCAGTAGATGAAGACCAGCAGGTAGCCGCGGGCGGCGTTCCCGCCGGTGGCGGCGGCCATGGACAGCACGCCCGCCAGGGTCGGGCCCAGGCACGGTGTCCAGCCGAGGGCGAAGATGCCGCCAAGGACCGGCGCGCCCGCGAGTCCCATACGCGGGACCTTGTGCAGGCGCAGGTCTTTCTGCATGGCGGGGACCAGGCCGATGAAGACCAGCGCCATCGCGATGGTGATCACGCCGCCGATGCGCTGCAGGAGCAACTCGTTGACCAGGAGGGCGTCGGCGAGCCAGACCAGGCTGCCGACGGTGGCGGCGAAGACGACGGTGAAGCCGAGGACGAAGAGGGCGACGGCACCCAGAACCCGGTAGCGGCCCTGTTTACGTCCCTCGTCGGTGGTGACGGCGGGGGCCTCGGCGCCGACCAGGGCGGCCAGGTAGGCGAGGTAGCCGGGGACGAGCGGGACCACGCAGGGGGAGGCGAACGAGACCACCCCGGCGAGCAGCGCGACAGCGGCGGCCAGCAGCAGCGGGCCGGACGTGGCGAGCTCGGTGGGGTCCACCCGATCAGGGTAAGGAGTGAGCGTGGGCACGCCGTAAGCGGTAGTCAGTAAAGCGTGCCGGCTCACAGCACGACACATGAGTACTTCTACTCGACCCCCAGCGCTTGGGGATCCAGGACGAACCGGAGCCGATTTTGGGCAGACGACTTGGATGCGAGACACATGGTGACGAAGGCTTGGGTCTGGACCGCTCTGCTGGCGGCGTCCACGGCGGTCGCCGGCTGTGGTGAGCCTGAGGTCCCAGGTGGTTCCTCACCGCGGGTGTCCGACGGGGCGCGGCAGTTCGTGGAGCGGGCATGCCAGTCGACGCCCGAGGCCGTCTCGAAGCGGATACCCGGTGCCGTGGCGACCTACCGCGCGGATGCTCCGGGTGGGCTGAACTGCTCGTGGAGTGCCGCTGCGGGCAATCCACTCGACCGGGTGCTGCTTGCCGCCCTCCAACAGGGCGACCTCGCGGCTTGGCGGAAGCTGAACGCGGGCACGTCCGAGGACCTTGTGATACGAGACCGACCGGCCGTGCTGGCACGCAACGACAAGGGGTGCTCGGTGCTGCTCGAGATCGAGAGCACCGTGGTCAGCGCGGACTTCGGCGGCGGCGACGACAGCGACTGCGGCCACGCCAAAGCCCTCATCGAGGAGCTGACTACTCCTTGATCAGTTCGTCGAGGACCGGGGTGAGGTCGTTGGCGAGGAGTTCGCGCATGTAGGCGGCGGCTACTCGGCCTTGTTTGTCGATCACGAAGGTGGCCGGGACCACGGCTCGCGGGTAGCCCTTGAGGGCCAGGAGGCTGCGGCCGCCCTGGTCGAAGATCGACGGGTACGTGATCTTGCGGTCCCGCATGAAGTCCTGGGCCTCCGAGCGGCCCGGTTCGCGGACGTCGATGCCGAGGACCTGGACGCCCTTGGCCGCGTAGTCATCCTGCAACCGCTGCAGTTCCGGGGCTTCGGCGCGGCAGGGGCCGCACCACTGGCCCCAGACGTTGAGGACTACGACCTTGCCCCGGTAGTCGCTCAGCTTGAGCTGCTTGGACTCGTCCATCAGGTCCGGGCCCGAGACCTCCGGCAGGACCTTGCGGTCCGCGCCGTCGTAGCGGATCTCGGTCTTGCCGCCGGGGGAGACGAAGACGAACTCGGCGCCCGAGGAGGCCGCGTCCTTCTCCGCCGTGCAGCCTGCCAGGGCCAACAACGCGGCGAGACCGACGACCAGGGCTCTCATGCTCCGGTCGCCTTCGGGTCGCTGCCGCCGACCGGTTCCGCGTAGCGGATGTCGATGAGCTGCTCGTCGTCGAAGACCAGGCTGGTCAGGGAGGCCAGCGAGCACTCCCGCTTGGCCGGGTTGTGCCACAGCCGCTTGCCTTCGAGGTAGCGCCGCAGCGTCCACACCGGCAGCTGGTGCGACACGCACACCGCCTCGTGGCCGTCGGCGGCGTCGCGGGCGCGGTAGACCGCGGCGAGCATCCGGTGGGCGATCTGCAGGTACGGCTCGCCCCAGGACGGCCGGAGCGGGTTGCGCAGGTGCGGCCAGTTCTTCGGCGACCGCAGCGCGCCGTCGCCGACCGAGACGCGCTGGCCCTGGAAGACGTTCTCCGACTCGATCAGCCGGTCGTCGGTGGCCAGTTCGAGCCGGTGCGACGCCGCGATCGGGGTGGCGGTCTGCTGGGCGCGCTCGAGCGGCGAGGCGACGACGTGCGTGATGTCGTGCTCCCGCAGGTACTCCGCGACGGTCAGCGCCTGGCGCTCGCCGGTGGCGGAGAGGCGGAAGCCCGGGATGCGGCCGTAGAGGATGCCCGTCGGGTTGTGGACCTCGCCGTGCCGTAACAAGTGGACGATCGTCTTGCTCACGAGGGCTCCTCAGCGGCGGCAGCGGCCGCGGCCGCGTGGGGAAGGGCGGCGGCGATCTCGGTGAACGCCGCGTCGTCGAGGGCGGCGCTGACGAACCACGCCTCGAACGCGCTGGGTGGGGCGTACACCCCGTGGTCGAGCAGGGCGTGGAAGAACGCCGGGAAGCGCCAGGTCTGCGCGGCCTTGGCGCCCGCGTAGTCGGTGACCTCATCCTCGGTGAAGAAGACGCTCACCAGGTTGCCCGCGAACTGCACGCGGTGCGGGACGCTCGCCTTGGTCAGGGTCTCGGTGAGCAGCGCGCCGAGTCGGGCCGCGTTCGCGTCGAGCGCCTTGTACACCTGCGCGTCGGCGGCGCGCAGGGTCGCGAGGCCCGCGGCGACGGCGACGGGGTTCCCGGACAGCGTCCCCGCCTGGTAGACCGGGCCGGACGGGGCGAGCGCGGCCATGATGTCGGCGCGGCCGCCGAACGCCGCGGCGGGCAGCCCGCCGGACATGACCTTGCCGAACGTGTAGAGGTCGCCCGCGACGCCCTCGAGGCCGAACCAGCCCGCGGCGGAGACGCGGAAACCGGTCATCACCTCGTCCATGACCAGCAGCGCGCCGTGCTCGCGGGTGATCTCGCGCAGGCCCGCGTTGAAGCCAGCGCTGGGGGCGACGGCGCCCATGTTGCCCGCGGCGGCCTCGGTGATCACCGCGGCGATGGTCGGACCGTGCTCGGCGAAGGTCGCGCGGACCGCGTCGAGGTCGTTGTAGGGCAGGACGATGGTGTCCTCGGCCTGCGCGCCGGTGACGCCGGGCGTGGTGGGCAGGCCCAGCGTGGCGACGCCGGAGCCCGCCTCGGCGAGCAGCGCGTCGACGTGGCCGTGGTAGCAGCCCGCGAACTTGACGATCCGGCTGCGGCCGGTGAAGCCGCGGGCCAGGCGGATCGCGCTCATCGTGGCCTCGGTGCCGGAGTTGACCAGCCGCACCTGCTCGACCGGCGCGACCCGGCGGATGATCTCCTCGGCGAGGTCGATCTCCCCCGCCGTCGGCGTGCCGAACGAGAGCCCGTTGCCCGCGGCGGTGCGCACGGCGTCGACGACGGCCGGGTGCGCGTGGCCCAGGATCATCGGACCCCACGAGCAGACCAAGTCGACATAGCGGTTGTCGTCGGCGTCCCAGAGGTACGGGCCCGCGCCGCTGACCATGAACCGCGGGGTGCCGCCGACCGCGTTGAACGCGCGGACCGGCGAGTTGACCCCGCCCGGGATCACGGCCTTCGCCCGGTCGAAGAGCGCGGCGGAGCTGCTGACGTGTGCCTGGCTGACCTCGGAAGTCACGCTGTCAGTGTTTCAAACGGCGCGAGGATCACTTCGAGCGGGAGCGGACCGCCAGGATCAGCTGGCGCAGGGCGTCGAGCACGAGGATCAGGGCCAGGGTGGCGACGGCGACGGACGCGCCGATCCAGCCACCCTGGTAGCGCTCGATGGTCAGGTCCGGGCGGTCGCGCACGCCGCCGACGGTGTCGACGCCCTCACCCCACAGCCAGACCGCGAGCCACAGCAGGAGCGCGGCGGCGACGACCTCGACCAGGGCCCACACGGCCCGGCGCGGCTCATGCACGGCGCCTTCACGGACGGGCCAGGTCAGGTCGGACTCGTCGTCGGTGACGGTCGGGTCGGAGGCGGTCACCCGGTCAGCCTCTCATGTCACACACCACGACGTAATCGCGGACGTCGGCGCGGGCGAGCAGGGCGATGACGACAGCCCACGCGGCCACCAGAACCGCGCCGAGCACCGGCGCCGCGGAAGATCCCACGGCGTTGGCCACGGCGGGGGCGCACAGGACGCCGAAGAGGGCGCTGACGAACAAGCCGATCCGGGCCCAGGGCCGCCCGACACGCATCGGGAACGCGAGAACCAGGGACGCGACGGCGGCGACCGCCGCGCCCATGCCTAAGTAGCTGATCGAGCGGTCGGCGACGCCGAGCAGGACCGCGGCGAGCGCGGAACCGGCCACCGCGCAGGCGAAAGCGCCGTCGACCGCACGGGGACGCTGAAGGGGCGGGAGACTCACGCGAGGTAAGTCCCCGCGACCCTTCTGCGTGTTACGCGGTCTTGGTCACGGCCGGTGCTTGGCCGCGTCGAAGTAGGCGCTCGCTTCCTTGGTGTACATGAAATAGATGGCGCCACCGATCAGGGCGATCTGCAGCACGGAGAGGATCATCTCGAGCGCGTTGCCCGTGCCGCCCGCGAGACCGATCAGGCCGAAGATCAGGCCGATGCCACCGAGGACCGCCAGGGTGATCCGGGCCCAGTTGCGGCCGGCGCGCATCTTGAACGCGAACAACAGGTACAGGCCGAAGAACACCGCGGCGATGACCCCCGCGAAAACGATGCCCGCGGTGACCAGGCTGTCGACCTGCGACTCGGTGAACGTCTCACCCTGCTGCCGGAGCTGATCGATGATCTGCGTGCGGGTGGCCTCCCGGCCGACCGAGACGGTCAGGAGGAACCCGAGCAGCCCGAGGGCAGCGTTGGCGATCCACAGCATGAATGAGGTGTCGACCGGCTTGGGCCGGACGGGGGCGACCGGATCCGGGTTCGAGGAGGAGTACTCCGGATAATTCGGATAGTTGCTCGTCATGGGTCGAAACTATGCCCGAGCAGGGGTGCTCGCACCTCAGATCTCGGGAGTTGCTCCGACCAGCGGAGTCAGCGCCGCGCGCAGTGCGGCCCCGTCGCGGGCCCAGGCGAGGACGGTGGTGCCGTCGTCGAGTTCGAGCGGGATCTCATAGGTCTTGCGCGGGACGGTCAGGCCGCCGCCCAGGGGCCTGCCCAGCGCGTCCTCGTCGTCGATGACGGCGACGATCCGGTCGACGGGGAGGTCTTCCTGGCCTTGGCGCAGGGTTCGGGCGGTGAGCGACAGGGAGCAGACCCGGCGGCGGGCGTTGACCCAGCCCGCGGTCATCCCGGCCAGCACGACCGCGAGGACCAGCCACGCGACCCAGTGCACCGGGCCGGTGACCAGCTCGACGATCGCGCCGGTGGCGGCGAACACCGGGCCCCAGAGGACCGGCCACCAGGTCGAACCGGGCTCGGCGTAGAGCACCGGCCCGTCGACGTCGTCGCTCACCGCTCGTCGCTGACCGCGAAGAACTTCCGCGACGCGGGCATGAACATCATGCCCAGCGCCACGATGATCAGCAGGGTGCTGAGCAGCCCGAGGATGCCGACGCGGCCCACCGAGTACTGGAACAGGGCGGCGAAGACGCCGACGACGACCAGGAGCGTGCGGGCTTTGCGGGTGCCGCCGCGCGCCTTGTAGGCGAGGAGGACGAAGAAGCCGAGGAACATCAGCGAACCCAGCACCAGCCACCACGACAGCCCGGTGGCGATCTGTTCGAGTTCGGCCTTGTTCTGCCCGGGCTGCCGGCGCAGGGTCTCCTCGACGATCTTGGACCGCAGGAAGAAGAAGCTGAACGCGCCGAGCACCCCGACGACCCCGGCGGCGACCCACACCCAGAACGCGGCCCGCACGACCCCGGGGGCGTCCGCGCGGTCCTCGCCCGCCAGGAACGCCTCGTCGGCGGTGGGCATGATCGGGGCTTCGCGCTTGGGCTCGTCTTCCGTCACCGGGCGACGATATACCGGCGCCGTGATCGTCTTCGGGACAGGGAGCACTACCTGCGTAAATGCTCCGACTGGCGCAAACCCTGCCTGCTGTGATCGCCCCTTCGTGAGACGGTGATAGACCGAGTGAGTGCACTCGTCCAGATGGCTCATGACCTACGCCACAGCCCCTAGTCCTTCCGTTGAGTAGCCACTACGTTGCTGTTCGCATTCGTCATGGCCCTCGCCCGAGCGCGACGTGACCGCTCTGGTTCGCAGACCTGGCTTTGTCCCGACTCTCCCGCGGAACGCGGCGCCCCGGCGCCGGGTTCACCGACTGAACAGGAAGTGGCACGAATGACGGGCCTCGCACTGGACCGGCACGTCTCCCAGCAGCCGGAGATCATCGCCGGGCTGCTGGAGCGCGACGACGTGCCCGCCCTGGACCCGGCGCGGCCGATCGTGTTCACCGGGAACGGGACCTCACTGCACGCCTGCCGGGTCGCGGCGGCCTGGGTGCGCCTGCTGTCGGACGGCAAGATCCGCCCGGCCGCCCTCGACTCACACGACGTCGCCCTGACGGAGACCCTGCGGCCCGAGGACCAGGTGGTGGTCGTCAGCCACCGGGGCACCAAGCGCTACCCCAACGCGGTCCTCGCGAAGGCCAGGGCGGCGGGGGCGACGAGCTACGCGGTCACCGGGATCGGGCCTGCCGAGCCAGCCGCCGACCACATCGTGCGCACCTGCCCGCAGGAGAAGGCGAGCACGCACACGGCCTCGTACACCGCTTCCCTGACGATCCTGGGGCGGATGGTGGCGGCGACCCTGGGGGCTGACAACTTCACCGCGGCGCTGCGAACGGTCCCGGAGGCCATCGCGGAAACCCTGACCCGGGAAATCCCGGTGCGCGCGGTGACGGCTGTCGCGTCTTCCTCGATGACTTTGGTGACGGGCACGGGCCTGGACGCTGTCACCGCGTATGAGGCGGCGCTGAAACTCAAGGAAGGCACGTACCGGTGGGCGGAGGGCATGCACACCGAGTTCGCCCTGCACGGGACACCGGCGGTGTTCTCCCGCGAGACAGCGGCATTCCTGATTCGGCACGGCAACCAGGGCGGGCGGACCGACGACCTGCTGGGCTTGTTCAGGGCACTGGGCTCAGCGGTGCTGACCGTCGGGGACTCGCCGGAGGACGACATCACGTTCGCCGCTGTGGACCCGTTGGTACGGCCGCTTGTGGCGGTGGTCCCGTTCCAGCGGTTGGTGTCGGCGGCGGCGGCGAAGCTGGGGGCGAACCCGGACTTGACCCACCTGGAGAGCGAACCTTGGACGACGGCCATTCGGTCGGTCACCCTCTAATTGGGAATCGGGGCTGATCCGCCACCACAGCCCCACCCCGGCAGACGAACCCCGGCCGAAGAGACCTCCAGGGATGCCTTTGTCCTTGCACCTCCGGACGTGGTCACCTTCGGGGACAGCCCTTGTCCTTGCATCCAAGGACGTGGTCGCTTTCAGGGACAGCCCTTGACCTTGCACCCAAGGACGTGGTCGCTTTCAGGGACGGCTCTTGGTCCTTGACCTCCGGACGTGGTCACCTTCGGGGACGGCTCTTCGCCCCTGCACTTCCCCCTTGCCCCTCGTCCTGGCCGCTTTTAATTCTCGATCATCGCTGTCAAGGGTCGCGCAGCGATCGCGCAGCGACGGCCGTTTACGGCCGCCCTTGACAGCGATGATCGAGAATTAAACACTCGCGCCAGAGGGGCCCACCACGTTGATCCCCGAGTTCTTGTTGGCTCCCAAGGGAAATCAGTCTCCCTCGGCCACAATTGTTTAACTCTCGATCATCGGCGTCAAGGGCGGCGCAAGCGCCGTCGCTTCGCGATCGGCAAGCCGACCCTTGACACCGATGATCGAGAGTTAAAGATGGCCAGGACGAGGGGGCAGGGGGTAGAGCAGGGATTAAAAGCCAAAGACCGCAAAGGCAACCCACTTGGAGTGGGGCTGTGGGTGACTTGCGGGTGGGGTTGCGGGTGACTTGCGGGTGGGGTTGCGGGTGATCTGCGGGTGGGGCTGTGGGTGGTGCGGTTTCCGGAGGCTGTGCCGTTGTCGGCGGGGGCCGTAGTGCTGGTGTGGCTTAGTTCTCGCGTAGCCAGCCTGCTGCTTCGACTGCCCAGTACGTAAGGATTACGTCCGCGCCCGCCCGGTGAATCGAGGTCAGGGTTTCCAGGATGGTGCGCCTGCGGTCCAGCCAGCCGTTCGCTGCCGCTGCCTCGATCATCGCGTACTCACCCGACACCTGGTAAGCCGCAACGGGAACGTCGGCGATTTCCGCTACCGCGCGGATTACGTCCAGGTAGGCCAAAGCGGGCTTGACCATCACCAGGTCCGCGCCCTCGGTCAGGTCCAAAGTGGTCTCGCGCAGGGCTTCGCGGATGTTCGCCGGGTCCTGTTGGTACGTCATGCGGTCGCCGGTGAGCTGCGACTCCACTGCCTCGCGGAACGGGCCGAAGAAGGCCGAGGCGTACTTTGCTGAGTACGCGAGGATTCCGGTGTCGAGATAACCCGCCGCGTCCAGGGCTTCGCGGACTACCGCTACCTGGCCGTCCATCATGCCGCTCGGGCCCAGCAGGTGGGCGCCCGCCTCGGCCTGGGCCACCGCCATCTCCGCGTACACCGCGAGAGTCGCGTCGTTGTCGACGTTTCCCTTGGCGTCAAGTATTCCGCAGTGGCCGTGGTCGGTGAACTCGTCGAGGCACAGGTCCGACATCAACACCGTCTCGTCGCCCAGTTCCGCACGCAGGTCGCGCAGGGCCAGGTTCAACACGCCGTTCGGGTCGGTGCCGCCCGAACCCACCGCGTCTCGGGTGGTGGGGACGCCGAAGAGCATGATGCCGCCGACGCCTGCCTCGACCGCTTCCAGCGCGGCCTTCCGCATGCTGTCCCGGGTGTGCTGGACGACGCCGGGCATGCTCGCGATGGCGACCGGTTCGGTGGCGCCCTCCTTGACGAACATGGGCAGCACCAGCTGGTTCGGGCGCACAGCCGTCTCCGACACCAGACGCCGCATGGCGGGGGTGGTGCGGAGCCTGCGGGGGCGGTGGTTCGGGAACATCGAGCACCCTTTCCGAAGAAACAAACGCGGGCGGCGTGCCGAAGCACACCGCCCGCGGGTGGTCTAGCGCCGTGCGCGCTTGGTTTTGCGCGGTGGCGGGAGCGCGCCCTCGGCACGCAGCCTGGCCGCGTGCTCGGCCAGAGCGTCGACCAGGGCGGGCACTGTCGCGTGCTCCGGCTGGACGTCGACCCGGAGGCCGAACTCGCGAGCCGTCTCCGCGGTCTTGGGGCCGATGCAGGCCACCAAGGTGCGGGTGTGCGGCTTGCCCGCGATGCCGACCAGGTTCCGGACGGTGGACGACGAGGTGAAGCACACCGCGTCGAAGCCGCCGGTCTTGATCATCTCGCGGGTGTCGGCGGGCGGCGGGGCCGCCCGGACGGTGCGGTACGCGGTGACGTCGTCGATCTCCCAGCCGCGGTCGCGCAGGCCGGCCGCCAAGGTCTCCGTGGCGATGTCGGCGCGCGGCAGCAGGACCCGCTCGACCGGGTCGAGGATGTCGTCGTACGGCGGGAAGTCGGCCAGCAGGCCCTCGCTGGACTGCTCGCCCGAGGGCACCAGCTCCGGGTTGATGCCGAACGACCGCACCTTCTCCGCGGTCGCCTCGCCGACGCAGGCGATCTTCACACCGCTGAACGCGCGGGCGTCGAGGCCGAACTCGGCGAACTTCTCCCACACCGCGCGGACCGCGTTGGTCGAGGTGAAGATGACCCACTGGTAGCGGCCGTCGACGAGACCCTTGACCGAGCGCTCCATCTGCGCGGGGCTGCGCGGCGGCTCGACGGAGATCGTCGGCACCTCCGACGGGATGGCGCCGTGCATGTGCAGGCGCTCGCTCATCTCACCGGCCTGGTCCTTGGTCCGCGGGACCAGCACGCGCCAGCCGTACAGCGCGCGCGACTCCCACCAGGACAGCTTCGACCGCTGCGCCACCGCGGCACCCACGGTCACCACCAGGCTGCCCGACACCTCACCGGCGTCGGCGGCCAGCGAGGCGAGCGTGGTGTCGATGGTGCGCTGGCTCGAACCCGTGCCGTCCGCGGTCACCGCGACCGGGGTCTGCGGGGCCAAACCGTGCTCGACCAGCGAGGACGCCGCCTCGGCCAGGTGGCTCGAGGTGGCGTGCAGGACGATCGGGCCGGGCACCCCCGCGAGGCCCGCCCAGTCGATGTCGCCGCGGACGTCGACCTCGGTATGCGTCGAGCCGAGCGCGATGCCCGCGTACGCGGGGACAGCGGTCGCGGCCGAGACGCCGGGCACCACGTCGAACACCGCGCTGGTGCGCGCCACGGCTTGCGCCTCGGCGACGACCGCGGAATGTGTCAGCGGGTCACCGGCGACCAGGCGGACGACGACGCGTCCGGCTTTGGCCTCGGTCACCAGGTCCTTCGCCACGTCGGCGGGTTGCCCGACGGCCGGACGCACCTCGGCGTCCGCGCGGGCGAACGCCAGCACGCCCGAGGGGACGTCCGGGTCGGTCACCACGAGCTCGGCACGTTCGAGCAGTTCCCTGGCGCGAACGGTGAGCAGTCCGGCGTCGCCGGGGCCCGAGCCCACGAACGCGACGCGGCCGGGGGACTTTCGTGCACGGGTGGTCATGTCAGGCCACTTCCCATCAACTACGCCTCGGGACCGGAGAGCACCCCGGCCCCGAGTTCCAACAGTTCGGCGGCCAACGCACGACCGAGCTGCTCTCCTGCGGTCAGGTCTCCGGTGGCCGATGCGCGCAGGATCTCTCCCGCGGGCGTCGCCGCGACTCCACGCAACGACAGGCGGAAGATCACCTTGTCGTCGGCGTCGAAGTCCTCGACGACATCGGCCAGTGCGCCAATGGGGGCGCTGCAGCCTGCTTCGAGCGCGGCCAGCATGGCGCGCTCCGCGACTACGGCGGCCCTCGTGTATTCATCCTCCACAGTGGACCGGAGGAGGTGCTCGACGTCGACGTCGTCGACTCGGCACTCGATGGCCAACGCGCCCTGCGCGGGCGCGGGCAGCATCTGGATCGGGTCCAGCGTCTCGGTGATCTCGGCGAGCCTGCCGAGCCGGGCCAGGCCCGCACGGGCCAGGACCACGGCGTCGAGCTTGCCGTCGGTGACCATCGAGATCCGGGTGTCGACGTTGCCGCGGATGGGCACGATCTCCCAGCCAAGGCCCAGCGCTTCGAGCTGCGCGGCACGGCGCGGCGACCCGGTGCCGATCTTGGCGCCCACGGGCAGCTCGCCCAGGGTCAGGCCGTCGCGGGCGATCAGCGCGTCGCGCGGGTCCTGCCGCTGCGGCACGGCCGCCATCGACAGGCGCGGGTCGGGCGCGGTCGGCAGGTCTTTGTAGGAGTGCACCGCCACGTCGACCTCGCCGTCGGCGAGGGCGTCGCGCAGCGCGGAGGTGAACACGCCGATGCCGATCTCGGCGATCGGCGCGGAGGAGCGGTCGCCCGGGGTGGAGACCGTGATGATCTCGACCTTGGCGCCCGCCTTCTCCAGCGCGTCGGCGATGGTGCCGGTCTGCGCCAGGGCGAGCGCGCTGCCGCGCGTGCCGATCCGGATGGTGCGAACCATTACCTACCACCGTCCACAACGGGTTCGTGGGTCGCGGTCAGGCTCGCGGGCGCCTGCGGGTCGAGCCCGAACAGCTCGCGCAGGGCCTCGGCGTAGCCGGTGCCTTCGGGGCCCGAGGCGAGTTCCTTCACTCGGACCGTCGGGGTGTGCAGCAGCTTGTCGACGACGCGGCGGACCGTGCGGGCCAGCTCGTCGCGGGTGGAGCCGTCGAGGTCGGGCAGCCGCGAGTGCAGGCGCAGCAGTTCGGCGTCGACGACCTCGGCGGCGCGCTTGCGCAGCGCGGTGACCGTGGGGGTGACCTCGGCGGAGCGCTGGGCGGCCAGGTAGGCGCGGACTTCCTCGGCGACGATCTCGCCCGCGCGGCGGGTGTCGAGACCGCTGGGGGCGTCGGCGAGCCTGCGCTGCAGGCTGTCGAGGTCGACCAGGCGCACGCCCGCGATGGCGGTGACGCCGTCCTCGACGTCGCGCGGGAGGCCAAGGTCACAGATCACGAGTGGCCGGTCGGTCCGCGCAGCCACGGCGGACACCGGGACGACCGAGCCGACGGCGCCGGTGCAGGCGACCACGACGTCGGCCGCGGCGATGAGTTCGGGCAGTTCGGCCAGACCGGCGGACCGGGCCGGGACGCCCTGCTCGGTGAGCGACGCGGCGAGCCGGGCGCCGTTGGCCTCGGTGCGGTTGGCCACGACGACCTCGCCGATGGCCGCGCGCCGCAGCGCCGCGGCGGCGAGACCGCCCATGGACCCGGCGCCGATGATCAGCGCGCTGCGGCCGGTGAGCCCGCCCAGGGCCTGCTCGGCGTCGGCCAGCGCCTCGGACACGACCGAGCCGCCCGCCTGGTCGAGGCCGGTGTCGGTGTGCACGCGCTTGCCGATGCGCAGCGACGTCTGGACCAGCTCGTGCAGGACGCGGCCGACGGTGCCCTGCTCGCGGGCGACGTTGTAGGCCTGGCGGACCTGGCCGAGGATCTGCGGCTCGCCGACGACCATCGAGTCGAGCCCGGCGGAGACGGTGAACAAGTGCTGCGCGGCGGCACCCGCGTAGTGGACGTAGAGGTGCTCGTGCAGCGCGCTCACGTCGTCGCCGGAGTGCCGGGCGAGCACGTCGACCACGTCGTTGAGGCCGGCGTGGAAGGCGTCGACGACCGCGTAGACCTCGACCCGGTTGCAGGTGGAGACGAGCAGCGCCTCGGAGATGTTGGGGCGGCTGAGCAGGTCGGCGAGCACCTTGGGGACGTCGACCGCGGGGACCGTCACGCGCTCGAGAACGCGCAGGTCAGCGGTGTGGTGCGACATGCCCACTGCGAGAATGCTCACGACACCACCATCCCATTGATCTTGCCGCCGACCTTGCCGTTGAACTCCGGCGCCACACCGTTGGTGGCGGCCGCGTTGTCCGCCCGCCGGGCCACGTGGAAGGACAGGACCTGCAGCTCGACCGCGAGGTCGACCTTGCGGACCTCGACGTGGTCGGGAACCTGCAGCACGACTGGAGCGAAGTTCAGGATGCACTGAACTCCCGCCTCGACCAAACGGTCACACACAGTCTGGGCCGCGGGAGGGGGTGTGGCGATGACGCCGATGGACACTTCCCGCTCGGCGCAGATGGTCGGGATGTCGTCGATGTGCTCCACCGGCAGGCCGCCCACGGGCACGCCGATGAGGTCGGGGTCGACGTCGAACAGTGCGGTCACGGGGAAGCCTCGTCCGGGGAACCCGCCATAGTTGGCAAGGGCATGTCCGAGGTTACCGATTCCGACGACCGCGACGCTTTGCTTCCTGGTCAGGCCCAGGATTCGCTCGATCTCCTCGATCAGGACCGCGACCTCGTAGCCGACGCCGCGGGTGCCGTAGGAGCCGATGTAGGAGAGGTCCTTGCGGAGCTTGGCGGAGTTGACGCCCGCCGCGACGGCGAGTTCCTCACTGGAGACGGTGCCGGAGCCCTGGTCCTGCATTCCGGAGAGGACCCGCAGGTAGACGGCGAGTCGGGCGACGGCGGCTTCCGGGATGGCCCTGGCTCGTTCCCGCGCGGCGGGGACCTCCGCGACCACCCGAGGGATGGGTGCGGTGATCTCGGCGGCTGTCGGGGCGGGCGGGGTGTCGCCGACCCCGTTCCGCTGGCCTCGCTGTGCCGCCACGCTGGTACTCCTCGACAGATTTCGTCTCCGGGATGGGCTAACGGTACCGCTTGTGAACGCATGCACAAAGTCGCTGGCCACCCGCTTGACCAAGCCCACACTCAAGCCCGATGCCCCACCCACCTCCCCCAACCGGCAACCAGCCGCCAACACCGACCGCCAACCACCCACTCCGATCCGCAAGCAACCACCCAACGTGGCACCCCCTAACTCACTCCCCAACCTCCTCCCCAGACCCCGACTACTCATCTCCCCCCATGCCAACCCCCACCCGCGAGTCGCCCGTTCAGAACAATGAGTTCGCATTTCAGGCACGAAGAACCAAGAGACCCGCGGCCGAACCGCGAACTCACGTGCCTGAAATGCGAACTCATTGTTCTGAACGGGCGACTCGCGCTGTCCTGAACCCGAACTCGCCCACCGCGAACGTTGGACTCGGTGTCGGGAACGTTGGACTCGCGGGTTACATGGCCGGGGTCATGACCTTGTCGATGACGAAGACGGTGGCGTTCTTGGTCGGGATGTTGCCGCAGAGGATCTTGGCGCCGTTGACGGTCAGGTTGTCGCCGCTTCCCTCGATCTTGAGGTCGCCGCCGGCGAGGGGCTTGAGGGTGCCCGCCGAGGCGAGGCCGTCGGCGTCGTAGCGCTTCGGGACCACGTGGTACTGCAGGATCGGCGCCAGGGCCGACGGGTTGCCCGCGAGTTCCTTGAACTTGGCGTCGCCCAGTGCGGCGAACGCGGGGTCGGCCGGGGCGAACACGGTCAGGTTGTCCGTGGTGTTCAGCGTGTCGGCCAGGCCGGGGACGGCGCCGACGGCGGCGACGAGCTTGGTCAGCAGCGGGTTCGTGCTCGCGGCGGTGGCCACGGGCTGCGGGCCCATCGCGTTGAGGCCGCCGGGCGTGTCGCCCTGGGGGAGGTCCTTGCAGTTGGGGCCGAAGGTGTCGGCGGCCGTGGTGACGCCGTTGTCGGCGGCGGGGGCGCTCGCCGCCGTGGTCGTGGTCACCGGCGCGGAAGCCGCCGAGCTGTTCGCCGACGGCTGGTCGGCGCCGCCGCAGGCCGTCAAGGTCAACGCCGCCGCCGCGAGGGCCGCACCACCGGAAATCAGCTTGAGGTTCAGCACTGGATCACTCCGTTTCGACTTGGACATTCATCGGTTCTTCGGAGCTGATCGCCGCAGGGGTGGGTCCACGATCGGATGACTCGAAAGTCTTAGGCGACAGTGAAAAGCGATGAGTGCCAGCCGGTGGCGCCATCCGGGATCGGGGGCACGCGCCGGTCGGTCTGCGTCTGTCCATTTCGGTCGGTCGCGCGCACTTCGGCGCGGTGGCTGCCCGGGCCCAGGGGGAATTCGACGCTCCACATGCGCCAGGTCTGGTCGTTGACCTCGTCGGCGAGCGTGGCCTGCTGCCACTGGCCGCCGTCGATCCGGACCTCGACTTTGTCGATGCCCACGTTCTGCGCCCACGCGATGCCGGCGACGGTGACCTTCCCGGGCGGGACCGTGGCGAAGCCGCGCGGCACGTCGATGCGCGACTGCGTCTTGATCGGCGCCTCCCGCGCCCAGCCGCGGTCCTCCCAGTAGAAGCTTCTGGAACCCGCCTTGATGACCTCCATGTCCACGACCCACTTGGTGGCCGAGACGTAGCCGTAGAGGCCGGGGACGACCACGCGCGCGGGGAAGCCGTGTTCGAGCGGCAGCGGCTCGCCGTTCATGCCGATGGCGAGCAGCGCGCCGCGCCGTTCGTCCAGCAGGTCGGCGATCGGGGTGCCGGTGGTCCAGCCGTCCACGCTGGTGGAGAACAGCTGGTCGCCGCCGGGTTTGACGCCCGCCTCCAGCAGCAGGTCGCGCATCGGCACGCCGATGAAGTTCGCGGTGGAGATGTACGGGCCGCCGACCTCGTTGGACACACACGTCATGGTGATCGTCTTCTCGACCAGCGGGCGGCCGCGGATGTCGTCGAAGTCGAGGTCGAGCTCGGTGTCGACCATCCCGTGGATCTTCAGCCGCCAGTCCTCGGCCCGCAGCCGGGGCACGGTGAGCGCGGTGTCGATCCGGTAGAAGTCGCGGTTGGCGGTGATGAACGTCGGCGTGCCCGTGGCCGCCAGGTCCGCGCCCGCCGGGATCGCGGGAGCGGGCGTGCGCGGAACGAGCTTTCCCACCCCGGCCCGGGACGCCTCGACGTCGACGCGGCGGGTGAGGAACTGCCCGGCCACGCCCATCAGCGCCGCGCCCGCCGCCACCCCACCCGTGATGAACAGGAAATCGCGGCGCGACGAGCTGTCGGACTCGGCCTCGGACGCCCGACCGTGCAACCAGGTGAACACGCCCACACCGGCGAGCAGGCTCGCGGCGGGCGCGAGGATGGCCAACTGGCCCAAGTCGGGGCGGTCGAGCACGGCCACCACCGCCAGGATTCCCAGCACCGCGGCCAACACCTGACCCGGCCGCGGGCTCCGCCGGGAGAGCAGACCCGCGACGACAGCGGCGGCGAGCAGCGTCAGCGCCATCCCACCGAGCAGCACGAGCTTGTCGTAGACGCCGAACGTGCGGATCGCGAAATCCTTCAGCGGGTGCGGCGTCAGGTCGATCGCGGCGTTGCCGACAGCGAGGTAGGGCGAGGCGTTCGGCCCGACGAAGCCCGCGACCAGGTGCCCGGCGGCGAGCGCGGCGGCGACGGAGACGACGCCGATGAGTGCGGCGACCCGGCGCGACAGGGTGCGGTCAGCGGTGTCCTCGTTCATACCGACTATTCGAACCCGGTCGGCCCCCGGATGGACTTATCAGAGTCTTACGACTCGAACGGGTTACGTCAGAGCGGCCCGCAGCCGCGGCTCCTCGACCTTCCAGTACCCGTGCTCCTCGCCGTCGACGAGGATCACCGGCACCCGGTCGCCGTACTCGGCGCGCAGCTCCGGGTCGCTGTCGACGTCGGCGGTGTCCCACTCGACCCCCAGGTCGGCGCAGATCCGCTCGACGTCGGCCTTGGCCACGTCGCAGGCGTGGCAGTCCTGCCTCGTCATCACAGTCACCCTGGTCACGGCGTGACGCTACCTCGCAGGCCCGCCCGGCGGAGCTTGCCCATGACCGAGTGCGGCAGGGACTTCGCGAACTCGACGGTGGCCGGGATCTTGAACTTCGCGAGCCGCTCCGCGCAGTGCGCGCGCAGGGCGTCCTCGCTGAGTTCGGCGCCGGGGACGAGGACCACGACGATCTTGACGTGCTCGCCGGTGCGCTCGTCGGGCTCGCCGACGGCGGCGGCCTCGGCGACGACGTCGAGCTCGGCGACGACCTGCTCCACCTCGTGCGGGTAGACGTTGAAGCCGTTGACGATGATCAGGTCGTTGGCCCGGTCGATGAGGTGCAGGTCGCCGTCCTCGTCGAAGTAGCCGACGTCGCCGGTGCGGAACCAGCCCTCGGCGTCGGGACCGCCTTCGCCGTCTGGCCAGTACCCGCTGAACAGGTTGGCGCCGCGGGCGGAGACCAGGCCGGTGTCGGTGGCCTCGTCGGTGAGGTCGGCGGTGAACTCGTCGGGGTCGGTGAGCGCCACGACCGGGTTGCCCTCGCTGTCGACGAGCCGCAGCTCCACGCCCGGGATCGCGCGGCCGACCGAGCCGGGCTTGGCGACGCCGCCTACCAGGGTCGAGGTGAGGACCGGGCCGGTCTCGGTCAGGCCGTAGCCCTCGAAGACGGCCAGGCCGGTCTCCTGGCGGAACAGCGCGAGGGTGGCGGCGTCGAGCGGGGCCGCGCCGGAGGTGCAGACCCGGACGGTGGACAGCGCTTCGCCCAGCCGCTCGTGGCCCGCGGCGACGAACGCCTGGTAGATCGCGGGGACACCGATGACGGTGGTGACCCGGTGCTCCTGGCAGGCGGTCAGGGCGGTCTCGACGCCGAACTTGTCGAGCAGCACCGCCGTGGCGCCCGCGGCGGCGACCTGCCACAGCCCGGACAGGCCATAGGCGTGCGACAGCGGGACGGTCAGCAGGACGCGGTCGCCGGAGATGACCGGCGCCGGGTGCAGCGCGGCGCACTGCTCGACGTTGGTCAGCAGCGCCCGGTGCGACAGCATCACGCCGCGCGGGGTTCCGCCGGTGCCCGAGGTGTAGGCGAGAACCGCGAGGTCCTCCCCGCTACGGGTGGTCTTCGGCGCGGGTTCGAAGGGGTCGGTCGCGTCGAGGTCGGGCAGCGCGACGGCGGTGACGTCGGGCGAACTCAGGTCGCCAGCCGTGAACGCGGCCCCGCTGTGCGCCAGGACCCGCTCGATCTCGCGTGGTGCCGCATCGGTGCCGATCGGCACGACCGCCCCACCCGCCCGAAGCACGCCGAAGAGGGCCACGACGGACTCCGCGGTGTTGGGCAGGCGCAGCGCGACCCGGTCGCCCGCGGCGAGACCCGCTCCCACCAGCGCCGAGGCAAACCGCTCGACGAGCTCACCGACCTGCTGCCAAGTGAGTGAACGCGCGCCCGAGATATCGACCAGCGCCAAGTGCCGGGGTACTTTTTCGCAGGTTCGCGCCATCAGATCCGCCACCGTGCCGGTCGGCGTACGGGCCATGTGTTCGACCTCATCTCCGCGGGAAGCAGGGGGAAAATCACAGGGATACGCAGTGTGGCACGGGTCACCAACGTCACGGTTAACTACCCACTGCGTCACATTCTTGGACCTCAAGCTTGTTGGCTACTACAAAGTAACTACCACTGAGGCCCTGATTGACGACCTCCGGCGGACACGGCCGCCGAAGACCGCGTGAGGAGTGTGCGGCTGCTTGATGACCCGCCAGACGCGACCGACCACGGCGCCCGCCGTGCCGCAGGCCCGCCCCTCGACGGATCGGGCCCTGTCGCCGCGCGACGACACCTTGCCGGTCGACGCCGATGCCGAGGCCGAACCGATGACTGAACCGGACGCCATCCCCGCGGGCCCGGACGTTCCCGACACCGACGCGGCGCACGCGGCGGCGTGGGAGCTGGTCGGCGCGGCCCAGGGCGGGGACACCCACGCCTTCGGCCTGCTCTATGACCGCTACGTCGACATGGTGTTCCGGTACGTCCTGTTCCGGGTCGGCGACCGTGAGCTGGCCGAGGACGTCACCAGTGAGACCTTCCTGCGCGCGCTGCGCAGGATCACGTCGGTCAGCTACCAGGGCCGTGACGTGGGCGCGTGGTTCGTCACCATCGCGCGCAACCTCGTGCTCGACCACGTGAAGTCCAGCCGGTTCCGGCTGGAGATCACCACGTCGGAGATCCGGGACTCCGAGCGCACGGAGGCCGGTCCCGAACAGCAGGTGATGTCGAAGGTGACCCGCGAGGCGCTGCTCGTCTGCGTCCAGCAGCTCGGCGAGGACCAGCGCGAGTGCATCGTGCTGCGGTTCCTGCAGGGCCTGTCGGTCGCCGAGACGGCGCACATCATGAACCGCAACGAGGGGGCCGTGAAGGCCCTCCAGCACCGAGCCGTGCGCAGGCTCGCACAATTGTTGCCCTCGGAAATTCGGTAAAAGGTTCACCCTGCAGAGTGGACCTGCCCAGGACGGCATCGATGCCGTAACCCCGGGCACCGGCACTCGTTTCACACAGCGGGGATCAATATCCGGTTTCCTGGGGATTCAGCAGGGCCAACACGAGTCGGAGTGGGATGGTGGAAAGCGGATCGGGGCCGCGTAGCCCGCAGGGTCGGCACGAGCGCGACGCTCGTGCCGGTCAGTCGCGCGCGGAGCTGCCCGGGTTCACCGACGACGACCTCGCGGTCGTCGACCTGCTCTCGGCCATGGCCCCGCTCACGGCGCCGTCGGGTGACGCCCGCGCCCGGATGCGGGCCAAGGTGCTCGCCGGGATCGCCGAGCCCGCCACGACCACGCACGGCCCCCGCCCGGTCCGACCCACTCGCGCGGGCCGAGCGCCCCGCGGCCGCCGTTCGGAGTCCGCCCCAAGCAACCGCCCCGAATCCGCAAGACCTGGGTCCGGGGCGCGGGGCCGGTTCGCCGTGGCCGCCATCGCGGTGCTGGCGCTGGTGTTCTCGCTGGCCGGGATGAGCCTGCTGCTGGCCCGCGACGCGCTGCCGGGCGACACCCTCTACGCGGTCAAGCGGACCGGTGAGGCCGCGGCGCTCGGACTGACGTTCGGCGATGAGGAGAAGGCGTTCAAGCACCTGCAGTTCGCCACCGCCCGCATCACCGAGATCGAGACCCTCACCCAGCGCTACCCGGACCCGGCCGACGCGCCGGTCGGCGGCTACCTCTCCGCGCTGCGCGATTTCGACAACGACGCCTCCGCCGGTTCACGCCAGCTCATCGCGCTGGCCACGGCGGGCGACGGCACCCAGCTCGAGACGCTGCGCTCCTGGGCCGACATCCAGGGCGGCAGGCTCGACGCCCTGGGCCCGCGCCTGCCGAGCGCCGCAGCCATCAGCCAGGACGCGTCCGTCGCGCTGTTGGACAAGATCGAGGCGCGGGCGACCGCGCTGTCCGCCCGGATGTCCTGCTACCAGATCACGTCCGGCTCGATCGACGACATCGGCGCCCTGCCCGCCACGGCCACCTGCGAGCGCCGGGCCGACGCCGACCTGCTGCCGACACCGGGGACCCAGGCGGGCAACGCCCCGTCGACGAACTCGACGAACGCGCCCTCGGTCGGCACCGCCGTCCCGCCGCCACCGGCGCAGCCGAGCACGCCGGGGCAGCCGGAGCCCGGCGCGCCCGTGCTGACGACACGGCCGCCGCTGGTGACGGTCCCGCCGATCCTTGGTGGACCGACTTACACCACGCCGCCGGAGAGCACCTCTTCGGCGGCGCCGACCGTCTCGCTGCCGTTACCGCTGCCCCTTCCCACGATCGCCCTCGCGCCGCTGCTCCCGGGCCTGCCCGGCGTGCAGATCGGCTGATCCGCGCCTGACACGCGGCCTGGACCAGCGCATACCGAGGGCACCGTTGTCGGTGGAACCACTAGGCTGGTGACCACGGAACGGATGACACATCCGACCCCCCGGGAGGCAAGCGGTGTCAGTACGGCGTGGGGCTGACAAGGGCTCCGAACTCGAGCGCCTCGCCGCGCTCGCGGGCGCGGCCAGTGCCGAGGCGGCCGTCGCGCTGGAGCAGCCCGATGACGACCGCGACATCGCGATGGACCTCACCGCCGCCGCCTTCTTCGACGTCGACAACACGATCATGATGGGCGCGTCGATCTTCCACTTCGCCCGCGGCCTGGCGGCGCGCAAGTTCTTCAGCAACTCCGACCTGGTGAAGTTCGCGCTGCAGCAGGTGATGTTCCGGGTAGGCGGCAAGGAATCGGCCGACGGCATCCGCAGCAGCCGCGAACAGGCCCTCTCGTTCGTCGCGGGCCACACCGTCGAGGAACTGAGCAGGCTCGGCGAGGAGATCTACGACGAGCTGATGGCCGACAAGATCTGGCCCGGCACCCGGGCGCTGGCCCAGATGCACCTCGACGCGGGCCAGCGGGTCTGGCTGGTCACCGCGACGCCGGTCGAGCTGGCCACCATCATCGCGCGCAGGCTCGGCCTCACGGGGGCGCTGGGGACGGTCGCAGAAAGCACCGACGGCGTGTTCACCGGCAAGCTGGTCGGCGAGATGCTGCACGGCCCGGCGAAGGCGCACGCGGTGCGCTCGCTGGCCGCGCGCGAGGGCTTGGACCTGCGGCGGTGCACCGCCTACTCGGACTCGTCCAACGACGTGCCGATGCTGTCGGTGGTGGGCACCGCGGTGGCGGTCAACCCGGACAGCGGGCTGCGCGAGGTCGCCCGCAAGCGCGGGTGGGAGATCCGCGACTTCCGGACCGGGCGCAAGGCGGCGAAGATCGGCGTGCCGTCGGTTCTCGGGGCTGGGGCGGTAGCGGGCGCGGTGGCGGCGGGGCTCGCGTATCGCAAGCGCGCGGTTTGAGCGTTTCGGGCTATTCCGCGATCACCTCGAGGGGCCACGGTCCGCCGGTCGCCTCCATCGAGGAGCCCTCGGCTTCGGTCAGCACGATCTTGGCGTAGATCTCATACCGGCCCGGCGCTAGTTGGCCGTCGGTGGCGCAGTCCCGGGCGCTTCCCGGTGCGTCGAACGCCGCGCTGCCGCCGGGTTCGATGTCGACCTGCCTGCCGACCAGGTCCTTCGGGACGGGAACGGAGACGATCTTGCCGTCGCGGGCGAGGTAGACGTCCGCGCCTGGGGTGGTGACTCCGGTGATCTTGGCCGTGCCGGCGATGATTGTGACCTTGCCCGTGAACTGGTCGGGTGTGGTCGTGGCCGGAAACTCACCGGTCATCTTCACCGGGCCGGAAGCACCGATCGATTCGCCGCAGCCGACCGGGACGACGTCGGCTCGGCGTTCGCCGTCGGTGGCCGAGGTGTCGGGCGCGACCGGCGCGGGGCTGGGCGGCGCGACGGGTGGTTGACCGCCCGCGCACCCGGAGGCGCACAGGGCGGCGGCGGCGATGACACGAATCCAGGACATATCTCCCAGACGTAACAGATCGCGGTTCCGGTTGCCATCGACGCGCGGGTGATCAAGGCATACGTTGGAAAGCATGCTGCCTGAGCTGCGTGTAGGTGCCCGGCTGGCCGTGCAGCGGCTGGCCACCCGCGGGTTCGCGCTCGCGGGCGACCCCCTCGCCCGACTGGCCACCGCGCCGTGGCGGTACGACCCGTACCCCATCTACGCGGGGTTGCGCGCGCACGGCGTGCACCGCAGCCGGTTCGGCTTCCACACGGTCGCGACCTACGACCTGTGTTCGCGGATCCTGCGCGATCGCACCTTCGGCGTGCGCACCCGCGACGGGCTGGAGCCGCCGCCCGCGACCCAGTCGCCGCTGCCGATGGCCACGGCGGTGATCCCCACGTTCCTGGAACAGGACCCGCCCGACCACACCCGGCTCCGGGCGCTGGCCCGGCCCGCGTTCAGCCCGCGCAAGATCGAGAACTACCGGGAGGTGGTCCGCAAGACCACGTCCCGGCTGCTCGACGACGCCATGGCGAAGGGCACCTTCGACCTGATCGCCGACTTCGCGGCGCCGCTGCCGATCGCGGTGATCTCGGACCTGCTGGGCATCCCGGACGTCGACACCGAGCGGTTCGCCCGCTACGGCCGCGTCCTCGGCGCCTCCCTGGACGGGACCACCACCCTTCGGCAGGCGCGGGCGCTGCGGGCGGCGACGGTCGACCTCCAGGCCCTGTTCAGATCCCTGATCGCCGTGCGGCGGGCCACTCCCGGCGACGACGTGATCAGCGCTCTCGTGCACTCCCTCGACGCGGGCGAGCTGACCGAACTGGAACTGGTCACGACCTGCGAACTGCTGCTGATCGCGGGCTTCGAGACGACGGCGAACCTGATCGGCAACGGGATGTGGACCTTCGCCCAGCACCCGGAGCAGTGGGAGCTGCTCCGCGCGGATCCGTCGATGGCTTTGGGGGCGGTCGAGGAAGTGCTGCGGTATGAGTCGCCGATTCAGCTGACCCAGCGGATCACCCACGCCGACTCGGTGATCGGCGACGTGGAGATTCCGGCGGACCGGATGGTGATCGTCGCGCTCGGCTCTACTGGGCGAGACCCTGGGGCGTACTCGGACCCGGATACATTCGACATCTCGCGGACGCCCGAACGCGACCATCTTGGGTTCTCCAGCGGGATCCACTACTGCCTGGGGGCGCCGCTGGCTCGGATGGAGGCGGAGATCGCTTTGTCCGCGTTGGCTGAGCGGCTTCCCGCTGTGCGTGTGTTGCGGCGGCCTCGGTGGCGGTCTACGACGGTGATTCGGGGTCTTCGATCGCTGCCTATGCGGAGCTAGGTTTTGGTGCCTGTTTGGGTGGTTCGCCTTGATTTGGGGACCCCGGAAATGGGCCTGCGCGGGTAAAGCGGGCAGGATAGGGAAACTGCCCCGCGCCGCGAAAGTTTAGGCCCATTTCACCCCAAATCAAGGCGAACCACCCAAACAGGCAGGTGGGATTGGCCCGTTGCGTTCAGGGGGTTTGGGCTCAGCCCCACGGCCCATATGCGCAGGCAGTGGGCACGACCCTCGTGTTCAAGGGGTTGGGCACGGCCCCTTGCATTGCGGGGAGTGTGGGGCTCAGCGGAAACTCAGCCCAGGAACGGGTTTCCGCGCTGGCTCAGCATCCGATAAAGGGTCTGCTGAATCGTCTCCCGGACCTGGTCGGTCAGGTTGAACACCAGCATCGGGTCGTCGTCGGCCCCGGCGTCGTACGAGTCGGTGGCGATGGGTTCGCCGAAGCGGATGTGCCACTTCGAGGGCAGTGGGATCGCGCCCAGTGGTCCGAGTAGCGGGAAGAACGGGGTGATCGGGAAGTACGGCAGCCCGAACAGCCTCGCGATCGTCTTCAGGTCGCCGATCTTGGGGTAGATCTCCTCGGCTCCGACGATCGAGCACGGGATGATCGGGACGCCCGTCCGCAGCGCCGCCGAGACGAAGCCGCCCCGGCCGAAGCGCTGGAGTTTGTAGCGGTCCGCGAACGGCTTTCCCACTCCCTTGAAGCCCTCGGGCCAGACTCCCACCAGTTCGCCCGCGTTGAGCAGCTGTTCGGCGTCGGGGTTGCACGCCAGCGTCTGTCCGGACTTGCGGGCCAGGGCACCCAGCAGGGGGACCTGGAAGACCAGGTCGGCGCCCAGCATGCGGAGGTAGCGCTGCCGTGGGTGGTTGTCGTGGACGGCCACCGCGGTCATCAGGGCGTCCAGGGGCAAGGTGCCCGAGTGGTTGCTGACGACCAGGGCGCCGCCGTTGACGGGGAGGTTCTCGATTCCGCTGACCTCTACGCGGAACCAGTTCTTGTAGAGCAGCCGCAGCGGCGGGAGCAGGACCCGCTCGGTGAGGTCCGGGTCGAAGCCGAACTCGTCGATCGGGTAGTCGCCGGTCAGCCTGCGCACGGCGAAGCCGAGGGCGTCGCCGATGCCGCGGCGCACCGCTGAGACCGGTGGGTGTTCGCGGGTGGGGTGCAGCGGCGTCGGCTCGACGATCGGGCCGTCGGCCTTCGGGGGGTTCGGGGCCGGACGACGCCGGTCCGCTCTCTGCAACGGGATCACACGGGCTTCCTGCATGCCTGTGGCACCTTCCAAGGGCAGATCTAGGTACGCGTCTCCAGGACGCGGCTGCGGGCGGCGGCGAGCAGCGCGGGGGTGAATACGGGACGCAGCTGGCTGCCGGATACGTAATCGTCGAACGCCTGCCGGGTGGTCCACCGGGGGGTGAACGCCAGCTCGGCCTTGAGCCGGGTGGTGTCGAGCACCCGGCCGTAGTTGAGGTAGCGGACGTGATCGGGTGAGAAGTCGACCAGCCGCGCGCCGCGCAGGAGCCTGCCGGCGGCGGGCAGGGCCTGGCGCAGCACCGGCAGTGGGAGCCTGCCCGCCCGCCGGATGGCCTGCGACAGCATCAGGACGCCGTCAGCGGCCACGTTGAACACCCCCGCGACCTCACCCAGGCTCGCCAGCTCCAGCACGGCGAGGGCGTCCTCGGAGTGCAGCAGCTGCATGCGGGCGTCGAAGCCCAGCACCGTGGGCACGATCGGGAGGGCGAAATACCTGGTGAGCACAGTGTCCACGCTCGGCCCGATCAGGTTGGCCAGCCGCAGGGTCGCCACCGACACGTCGGGGCGCCTGCGGGCGAAACCGCGGACATAGGCCTCGACCTCGACCGCGTCCTTGGCGTAGCCACTGGAGCCGATGTCCTTGGGGGTGTCGTCCTCGGAGAACACCGCGGGCGAACGCGAACTCGCGCCGTAGACCGAGGCGGTGGACTTCACCACGAGCCTGCGCACCGAGGGCGCGCGCTGGCAGGCGGCCAGCAGCTGCATGGTGCCGATGACGTTGAGCTCCTTGAGCACCGTGCGCCGGGCGGGGCCCGCCGGGTTGGTGGTCGTGGAGGCATGGACGACGGTGTCGACGCCCGCGGACGTGATCACCTTCGCGATGAGCGGGTTGCGGATGTCGGCCCGGACGAACTCCGCGCGGCCCATGGAGCGGACGACGTCCTTGCGCGGAGGCACGGTGTCGACGCCGAGAACGCGGTCGATGTCGGGGTTCGCCGCCAGGCGGGCGGCGAGATTGCCGCCGAGGTAGCCGCCGACACCGGTGACGAGGACGACTTTTGGCGTCATGCGATTCCCTAGGGTGGGCGCTTGGGAATGGCCGACTCTACTCGCGAGTCAAGATCGAAAAAGCCCAGGCAACAGACTCTTAACGCAGGTCACATGGGCTGTTAGGCAATGTCACCCGATTGGTCCACTGCCCGAAACGCGGCGACGCCCGCACCGTGGAGGTGCGGGCGTCGCCGGACACGTCGAACTACTTCTTCAGTTTGCGACGCTGCACGCGCGTCTTGCGGAGCAGCTTGCGGTGCTTCTTCTTCGACATGCGCTTGCGGCGCTTCTTGATGACCGAGCCCATGTGTGTCCTCAACTCTCAGGTGGGTCGTTCCAGGTGTTCCGGCGCTCCGGTGTGGCCACGTCACGGAACGCACGCCAAAACACCAGGCACAACGGTTATCCAGCGTACCCGTCGGCCTTCGTGGCTCGACCGGGGGCCTCAGCCCGCGTCGAAATAGGCGTTTTGCAGGTAGTCATGCACCGCTTTCTCCGGCACACGGAAGGACTTGCCCACCCGCACCGCGGGGAGGTCGCCGTTGTGCACCAGTCGGTAAACGGTCATCTTGGACACTCGCATCAGGGTCGCCACCTCGGCCACCGTCAGGAATTGCACCTGCGGAAGTCCGGGTGCGCCCGGGTCGCGCTTGTTCGCCGGCATCATCACCGCGTCCTTCAACACGCGTCGCGCCGTCGGCTTCCCCACCGACGGATTCGACACGCACGTGCTTCTGTCGAGAGTAGCGGGACACGTGTGACTAAAGCGACGCCACGTTTGGCTCAAATCTGCAAAGTGCAGACCGGGTCAGTGCGCTTCGTGTTCGGCGCCCAGCTCCCTGGAACGGTCCCTGGCAGCCTCGATGGCGGCCAGCAGGGCGGCACGGACCCCGTGGTTCTCCAGCTCGCGGATGGCCATGATGGTCGTCCCGGCGGGCGAGGTCACAGCCTCGCGCAGGATCACCGGGTGCTCCCCGGTCTCGACGAGCATCGCGGCCGCGCCCACGGCGGACTGGATGATGAGCTTCTCGGCGACCGCGCGCGGGATGCCGAGCAGGATGCCCGCGTCGATCATCGCCTCGACCAGGAAGAAGAAGTACGCCGGACCGGACCCGGACAGTGCCGTCACGGCGTCCTGCTGCGACTCCGGCACGCGCACGACCTTGCCGACGGCGCTGAGCATGTCCTCGACGGTCGCGAGGTGCTCCGGGCGGGCGTGCTTGCCCGGAGAGATGGCGCTCATGGCCTCGCCGACCAGCATCGGGGTGTTCGGCATGACCCGGACGACGGGCACCCCAGCGGGCAGCCTGCGCTCGAACAGCGACGTCGGCAGACCGGCGCACAGGGACACCACGAGGGTCTCGGGGTCGACCACCGGCGCGAGCTCGTCGAGCAGCGGCTCGATGTCCTGCGGCTTGACCGCCACGACGAGCACGTCGGCGTCCTTGGCCGCCGTCGGCACGTCCGTGCAGCGAATGCCGTAGGTCTTGGTCAGCTCCGCCGAGCGCTCCGGGTAGCGCTCGGTGAACAACAGGTCGTCGGCACTGCGGCCGCCGTGCAGCAACCCGGACAGCAGCGCCTCGCCGATCTTGCCCGCACCGAGCACCGCGATCGTGGGCCGCGCGTTCGCCTCAGTCATGGGACAAGGCTAACGACCCACGCTCGTCGATTAAGCGGTGGCGGTGAGGGCGAGCTGGCGGGCCTGGCAGACGAGGCGGCCGGTGGAGTCCACGACGGTGGCGTCGGAGTCGAACCACATGCCGTGCACGGCCTTGGACTCGACCTGGATGCGCAGCCAACCGGGCGCGGGACGCGAGCGCAGGTGGGCGGTCAGCTGGACGGTCGGCGACCAGCCGAGCCTGCCCAGGTTGAACGTCACCGGCATCGAGATGTCCCCCGCGACCAGGGCGAACAGCGGGTCGGCGTGCTCGCCGCGCGGTCGCGCCCACAGCCGCAGGCGCAGCGGGTCACCCACGTGGCCGTGCAGGAAGCCCGCGCCGTTCGGGTCGAGCCGCACGTCGCAGGTCTCGGTCAGCCGGAACACCGACGCCGACGGGACCGTCGACAGGTCGATCGCGTTGCCCGGCGGCTCAGCGGGCTGGTTGGGCAGGTCGGCCCAGGCGGCCCGCTCGCGCGGGAGCCTGCCGGTGGTGACCATGCCCTCGACGCACGCGCGGCCACTCTGCTCAAGATGGACCGAGACGACCGTGGTTCGGCGGCCGGTCTTGCGGACGTCGGTGCGCAGCAGCACCGGGCCCACCCCCGGCGGCCGCAGGAACTGCGCGCTGACCGACAGCGGGTCCACCAGCGGCGCCCCCGCGCCGGTCTGGCCCGCCACCGCCGCGCGCGCCAGCAGGGCCAGCAGGAATCCGCCGTGCGGTCGCCCTCCCACGGTCCACTGGGCCGGGAGATCCGCGGTGAAGGTGCCGTCTCCCAGCGGACGCACCTTGACCGCGGCGGCGAACGCCCCACCCGCGGGCACGTGTCCGGACGCCCGCACATCGCCGTGGCCTGTCGCACTACTCATGGGCAACAGCCTGCCACGCCGAGCTACCGGATCCCGCGCGGCTCCGCGGGATGAGCGTCACTCATTTCTTGCTCATGAGCGCACGGAGGAAGAACACGGTGTTCGCGGGGCGCTCGGCCATCCTGCGCATCAGGTAGCCGTACCACTGGCCGCCATAGGGGACGTACACCCGCACGGTGTGGCCCTGGTGGGCCAATCGGAGCTGCTCGTCGGGGCGGATCCCGTAGAGCATCTGGAACTCGAACTCGCCGGGCTTGCGGCCGTGGTGGTCGGCGCGCTCGCCGATGATCCGCACCAGCCGCGGGTCGTGGGTGGCGAACATCGGGTAGCCGGTGCCCGCGAGCAGCGCGTTGGCGCAGCGCACGTAGCTGCGGTCGACCTCGGGCATCTCGTCGAAGGCGACCGTGCCGGGTTCCTTGTAGGCGCCCTTGCACAGCCGGACCCGGGACCCGTCGCCGGAGAGGCGGACGGCGTCGTCGAGCGTGCGGTGCAGGTACGACTGCAGGACCGCGCCGACCCAAGGCCAGGTGGTGCGCAGCTCGGCGAGGATGCGCAGCGTCGAGTCGGTGGTGGTGTGGTCCTCCATGTCGAGGGTCACCGTGGTGCCCGCCTCCTCGGCCGCGCGGCAGATGCGCGAGGCGTTGGTCAGGGCGAGGTCCTCGTCGAGGAGCTGGCCGACGGCGGAGAGCTTGACGCTGACCTCGGCGCGGTCGGACAGGCCCTCGGCCTTGAGCCGGTCGAGCAGCTCCAGGTAGGCCTGCACGGTCTGCTCGGCCAGGGCCGCGTCCGTGGTGTCCTCGCCCAGGTAGTCGAGGGTGACGGTGAGACCGGACTCGACCAGGCGCCGGGTCACGGCGACGGCTTCCTCGGTGGTCTCACCGGCCACGAAGCGGCGGACCACGTCCCGGCTCACGGGCGCGGTCGCGATGACACGGCGGATGGTGTCGTTGCCGGCGGCGGCCAGGATCAACGTGCGCAACGGGTTCACGCGCACAATGTACGACGCGGCTCGCCAGGGGAGAACAAGGCATCCGGTCGTCCTACGTTTCCGCTCGGATTTGCCCGCCTCGGAGTGCTATCCGGGTGGTTCGCTACCGGCCGTCCGGGGAGATCAAATGCAGCCGGGCGAACAGCAGCGCCTCGGCCAGGTCCTTCGCCCGCTCCGCCGGACCCCGGGCGCGGCGGGTCGACACCTCCAGGACCACCTGGCCCTTGAAGCCGTTCGCGGCGAGCGTCTCGCACAGTTCGGCGCAGGGCTGGTCGCCGCGGCCGGGGACCATGTGCTCGTCCTTCGACAGGCCCGAACCGTCGGCGAGGTGGACGTGGGTCAGGCCCTCGCCCATTCGCTCGGCGAGTTTCATCGCGTCCATGTGGGCGGCCGAGGTGTGCGACAAGTCCAGCGTGTAGTTGCGGTGGCCGACATCGGTCGGGTCGATCGACGGCCGGAACGCGGTCATCTCCATCGACCTCGTGCCCAGGCCCCGGCGGACCGGGAACATGTTCTCCACCGCGATCGCCACCCCGGTGCGTTCCTCCAGGCTGGCGACCAGGTCGGGGAAAGCGTCGGCGTAGCGGCGCTGCCAGCGGAACGGCGGGTGCACGACCACCGTGCGCGCGTCCAGGTCCTGCGCGGCCTCGACCGACCGGCGCAGCCTGACCTCCGGGTCCGGCGACCAGACGCGCTGGGTGATCAGCAGGCAGGGGGCGTGCACGGCCATGATCGGCACGCCGATCCGCGCCGAGCGACGACGCAGGCCGGGGACGTCCTGGCTCATCGGGTCGGCCCAGACCATGACCTCGACGCCGTCGTAGCCGAGTTCGTCGGCCAGCTTGAACGCGGTCGCCGCGGTCTGCGGCCACACGGATGCCGTCGACAGGCCGACGGGGATCGCGGTCACCGACCGAGGAGCAACAACACCGCGGGCGAGACCGTGACCACCAGCCCGACGAGCACGGCGAGCACGGTGGTCTGCAGGTCCTCCGCCTTGCGGATCTTGCGGACGATGAGCACCAGCCCGACGATCACGGCCAGGGCGGCGGCCAGCGCGGCGGCGGGGAGGAAGCCCCACAGCCAGTTGAACGCCAGCCAGACCGCGGCGCCGCCGACCACGCCGAGGGCGAGTTGGCCCGCCATGATCGCCCACTCGCGACCGGGGTTGGCGTCCTCATCGATCTCGTCATCGTCGTCGTCCCGATCGCGCGGGTCCGGGTCGAAGTCCTCGTCGAAGTCGCTGTCATCAAAGTCGCGGTCGGCGCCTGCGGGGGCGCGGTCGAAGTCCTCGTCGAGGTCGTCGTGCGCCTGGTACTCGTTGAACCGGACCGCCGCGCGGTCGTCGAAGGACTCGACTTCCTCGAGGAACTCCGGCCGCGGACCGCGCGGATCGATGGCCGTCTCGGAGGCGTCGCCGGGGAACTCGCGGGCTCCCCGGTTCGGCGCGGGCGGGAAGGTCGGCAGCGGCCGCGCCTCGCCTGCGGGCAGCGGCGGCTTCGGCAGCTGCTGCGACGGCTGCGGGAGCTGCTGGGAGACCTGCGGCTGGGGTATCGGCTGCGAGGGCTGCGGCTTCGGGATCGGCTGCGACGGCTGTGTCGGCTGTGGCGTCACTGGCTTGGGCAGCTGCTGCGAAGGCTGTGGCATCCGCTGGCCGGGCTGCGGCTGCTCGGGACGCTGCCCGCGGCGCGGGAGCAGCGGGAGGCGGTTCGGCCCGCCCGCCAGGCCCGCGGGCGGCTCGCTCGGGTCGGGACCGTCGTCGGTGACCCGCGGGATCTGCTCGGTGTGGCCCTCGGCGGGCACCGGTCGCGCGACCGGCCGCGGCAGGCGCAGCGACTCAGGTGTGGCCCGCGGAGGCTCCGGGCGCACGGGCTCCGACCGGGTCGGCTCGTGGCGCACGGCCTCGGGCCGGGCGACGTCCGGTCTCGGCGGCTCCGGCCGGGTGGGCTCGGGCCGGGGCGGCTCCGGGTGGACCGGCTCGGGTCGGCGCAGCCCAGGGCGGACGGCCTCCGGTCGGACCGGCTCGGATCGCGGCGGCTCGTGCCTGGGCGGCTCGTGCCTCGCTGGGTCATGCCGCGGTGGGTCATGACGCGGCGGCTCGCCCATGGGCGGGCGGCCGAGCAGCTCCGGTGGCGGCGTCGACGCGGGCTGACGGCGCTGCGGCGCGGGCTTGGGCGCGTGCGTGGTGCGGCCCTGCCGGTGCGACACCCGCTCCGGCGGCGTCTGCTCCTCGGTGATCGGCAGCATCTTCCCGCTGTCGGACATCACCCGCTCGATGATCGCCTGCGGCGCCGTGTCCGAGCCGTCCTCGGGCTTGCGGCGCCGTCGCCTGGGTGCGCTTTCGCCCGAGGTGCCGCCGTATTTGGCCAGCAACTCGGCAACGGTGCGCTGGGTGCGCTCCGACCCGCCTTCTTGACTCATCCACTCCACCGTGCCCCGTGCTGGCCGATCCGTCCAGTGCCGGCACGCTCCGCGGAGGCTTCCCGGGCGGGAAGTCCCCGACTTCTCTCAGTCCGAGGAGACAGTGTGGTCCCCACCGTTCGTCTGGTCCAGCCGCCGGAGGATCACGCCTTCGCGCAGGGCCCACGGCCCGATCTCCAGTTCCGGCAGTGATAACGCTCGCATAGTGGCCTGCGCCACAAGTGCACCGGCTACCAACTGGTGCGCCCGGCTGGGGCTGACGCCCTCCAGTTCGGCGAGATCACCCGCGGACATGCGGGAGATGAACGCGATCAACTGGCGCAGCCCGGCCTCGGTCAGCGTGCGGCGCACCCGCGGTCCCGCCGACGACGGCGCCGCGCCGGTCAGCCGGGCCAGGGTGCGGAACGTCTTGGAGGTCGCGACCACCCGATCGGGTTGGCCGAACTTCGCGACCCGCCTGGCCACGGGGGCCAACTGCTCGGCGAGCCACTCCGTCGCCGACTCGATCTCACCGCGCTGCGGCGGGTCGCTGGTGAACCGGGTCCGGGTGAGCCTGCCCGCGCCGAGCGGGAGCGACCACGCGAAATCCGGGTCCTCGTCGATGCCCGCGGCGATCTCCAGTGAGCCGCCGCCGATGTCGAGGACGAGCAGGTTGCCCGCCGACCAGCCGTACCAGCGGCGCGCGGCGAGGAACGTGTAGCGGGCCTCGTCCTCGCCGGAGAGGACCTGCAGATCGACCCCGGTCTCCTTGGCGACCCGCTTGAGGACCTCGGCGGAGTTGCCCGCCTCGCGGACCGCCGATGTGGCGAACGCCATCATCTCGGCGCAGCCCAGCCGGACCGACGACTCCTTGGCCAAGGCGACGGTGCGGACGAGTTCGTCCGCACCGGCCTTGGACAGCATGCCGGAGCGCGTGATGCGCTCCGCGAGCCGCAGCACGGTCTTCTCCGACCGTGCCGGGGTCGGGTGGGCACCCCGATGGGCGTCCACCACGAGCAGGTGGACCGTGTTCGATCCGACGTCCAATACCCCTAGGCGCACCGGGGGAACGCTACCCGCTCAGGTCACGACTCGAACTTGTAGCCGAGCCCCCGAACGGTCACCAGGTGGCGCGGGGAGGCCGGGTCGGGCTCGATCTTGGAGCGCAGCCGCTTGACGTGGACGTCGAGGGTCTTGGTGTCGCCGACGTAGTCCGCGCCCCACACCCGGTCGATCAGCTGGCCGCGGGTCAGCACCCGGCCGACGTTGCGCAGCAGGTACTCGAGGAGGTCGAACTCCTTGAGCGGCAGCGGGATCTCCTCACCGTCCACAGTGACCACGTGCCGTTCGACGTCCATTCGGACCGGTCCGGCGGCGAGCACCTGCGGGAGCAGCTCACCGTCGCCGCCGGCCTCGCCGCCGCGGCGCAGGACGGCCCGGACGCGGGCGATCAGCTCACGGGCGGAGTACGGCTTCGTCACATAGTCGTCGGCGCCGAGTTCGAGCCCGACGACCTTGTCGATCTCGCTGTCGCGGGCGGTCACCATGATCACCGGGACGGCCGAGCGCTGGCGGAGTGCCTTGCACACGTCGGTGCCGCTCATCCCGGGGAGCATGAGGTCGAGCAGCACGATGTCGGCGCCGTTGCGGTCGAACTCCTCGAGCGCCTGCTGCCCGGTGGCGGCCACCGCGGCGGTGAACCCTTCCTTCCGGAGCAGGAAGGCAAGCGGGTCGGCGAAGGACTCCTCGTCCTCGACGATCAGCACTCTCGTCATGCCATTCCTCCGTGATCGGTACCGGCGCCGTCGGACTTCGACGGAGCGGCGGACGCGGCCAGGGACGCGACCGCGGCGCGGCCCGACCTGGTCTTCTCCGCGCCGTTGAGGGTGTCCGCCCCGGCCGGGGCCGGGGCGTCCAGGTGCGCGGGGATGCGCAGGGTGAACGTGGAGCCGAGACCGGGCTTGCTCCACAGCTTGACCTCGCCGCCGTGGTTGGCGGCGACGTGCTTGACGATGGCCAGGCCGAGTCCGGTGCCGCCGGTGGCCCGCGAGCGCGCCTTGTCGACGCGGTAGAACCGCTCGAACACGCGCTGCTGCTCCTCCTCGGCGATGCCGATGCCGCGGTCGGTCACCGCGATCTCGATGAACCCGTCGACCAGCGAGCGGCTCAGCGAGACCGGGTTGCCCGGCGGCGAGTAGGCCAGGGCGTTCTCCAGCAGGTTCGACAGGGCGGTGACCAGCAGGGTCCGGTCGCCCTCGACGAGCAGGCCGCTGTCGGCGTCGGTGGTGACGTCGATGCCGGTGGACTCCATGACCAGCCGCGCGCGGCCGAGGGCCTCGCGCACGACCGCGTCGACGTCGACGGTGTTCATGTCGGGCAGCCGCTCGGCGCCCTGCAGCCTCGACAGCGCGATCAGCTCGGTCACCAGGGTGCCCAGGCGGTTGCCCTCGTGGAGGATCTTGGTGGTGAAGCGGCGGACCTCGACCGGGTCCTCGGCGGCGTCGAGCACGGCCTCGGCCAGCAGCGCCATCGCGCCGACCGGGGTCTTGAGCTCGTGGCTGACGTTGGCCACGAAGTCACGCCGGGTCGCTTCGAGGCGCACGGCATCGGACTGGTCGTCGGCGTCGACGACGGTGTAGCCCTCGCCGAGCGGCCGGACCTCGCCGAGCACGGCCTCCGGCGTCCGCCCGCCACGCGACTCCAGCGGCGAGAGGTCGATCTCCACCGGGTCGCCGGTCTCCAGGACCAGTTCGGAGGCTTTGCGCGCGCGCTCATCGACCTGGCGGTTGCGGACTAAACCGAGTTGCTCGGCGCGCGGGTTGTAGATCACCACGTCGCCGAAGTGGTTCAGGACGACGACACCGGAGTGCGACGAGTGCACCCAGCGCTGGACGAGATCCGAAACGGTCGGTCCGGCCGGCCTGCGGGCCGGATCCCCGTGTCGGGCGCGCCCGACCAGGTATCCGACGAACAGACCGACGAGCACTCCACACGACAGTGCGATCCACGCGGCCACAGGAGGATCGTAAGCAGGTGGGGAGGGGTTTGGACCAGCCCGACAAGCCGTTCAGTGACCGTGGTGACACCTATCGGCCCGCTTGTTCGCGCCCCAGCCGACCCCCGTTCACCCATTCGTGTCCTACCCACCAGTAACCCCAGGTCAACCGCGAGTCGCCCGCCCCAGCAAGTGAGTCGCCCCTCCAGGCAAGTGAATTCAACATTCGCGAAGGTTGAACTCACTTGCCGGAAGGGGCGACTCGGTTGCCCCGGGGGGCGACTCACTTGCCGGACGGGGCGACTCGCGGGTTTAGCGGCCTTGGTTGGCCACCTTGGCGATGGCGATCTTGGCGGCTTCGGGGTCGAGGTAGAGACCGCCGGGGGTGGTGGGGGCGGCGGAGTCGTCGAGGTCGTAGCGCAGAGGGATGCCGGTCGGGATGTTGAGGCCCGCGATGTCGGCGTCGGAGATGCCGTCGAGGTGCTTGACCAGCGCGCGCAGCGAGTTGCCGTGTGCGGCGACCAGCACGTTCTTGCCCGCCTTGAGGTCGGGGACGATCTCGTTCTCCCAGTACGGCACGACCCGGGCGACGACGTCCTTGAGGCACTCGGTCAGCGGCGCGTCGATGCCCGCGTAGCGCGGGTCGCCGTCCTGGCTGAACTCGCTGCCCTTCTCGATGGGCGGCGGCGGGGTGTCGTAGGAGCGGCGCCAGAGCATGAACTGCTCTTCGCCGAACTCCTCGAGGGTCTGCTTCTTGTTCTTGCCCTGCAGGGCGCCGTAGTGGCGCTCGTTGAGCCGCCAGTCGCGCTTGACCGGGATCCAGTGCCGGTCGGCCGCGTCGAGGGCCAGGTTCGCCGTCGAGATCGCGCGCCGCTGCAGCGAGGTGTGCACGAGGTCGGGCAGCAGGTTCGCCTCACGCAGGAGGTGACCGCCGCGGGCGGCCTCGGCGACGCCCTTCTCCGAGAGCTCAACGTCGACCCAGCCGGTGAACAGGTTCTGCGCGTTCCAGACGCTCTCGCCGTGCCGGATGAGCACCAAGGTTCCAATTGCCATGCCGATGAGCCTGCCAGATCCGGCGCCCGTCGCGGCCGTGAAGGACGTCTCCCCGCCCGCCGGGGGGCGTGGGCCAGGTGTCCGCGACCGATGGGCCAGATGATGTAACCGAAACCACACTCGCGCTGAACTATGCCCCAATCGGAGTAATCAAGTGGGCAGAGCAGGGCAAGCAGCAACCGATAGTCGCGAAAGTATGAGATTCCGTGACAAAACTGTTACTTACTGACAGCTATTTCCACGATCGGCGTACTACGTGGCCTTGTGCCGGTTGCTCGGGTCTGCCAAGTTGGCTCAAGCCACATCGGGTCTGCTCCCACGCACTCCCTGATCCGATGGGGCCCCGTGCGGCTCGACTCCCCTGCCGAGCCGCACCCCCGCGCTGGGTGTCCGTGGCCTCCCCCGCCACGTGACCGGAGCGGGTTTTGGTCGCGGGGCGGTCCAGATATGCGACTCCCCCCCTCGCTGAATCGCCCCGCGACCCTCTTAAGACTCCTGAGTCACCGGCTCCTGGGCGACCGGCTGCGCCTGCGCCGGCCGGGCCGACCGCCGCCAGCGGCGCCAGAGCAGGTAGGCGGGCACGCCGAGCACCACCGCGAACGGCAGCACCAGGGCGACGGCCCGCACGACGAACGACGTGGTGTCGACGAACGCCTTCCACCCGCCTGCGAGTGCCCCGAGCAGCGTGTCGTCGTCCGCCACGGGCGCCGGCGCGCTGTCGCGGGACAGGCGCAGGGTCACGGTGGACATGGCCACGCTGCCCGCGAGTCGCTCCCGACGCTTGAGCAGCGACTCCAGGTCGGCCTCGCGGCGGGTCACCTCGGATTCGAGCTGGACGATCTCGGAGATCTGCTGGGCCCGGCCCAGCAGCGCCCGCACCCGCTCCAGGCTGGCCCGCTGGGTCTGGATGCGGCTCTCGACGTCGACGATCTGCTCGGTGACGTCCTCCGCGGCCTGGCTACGCGACTCCTCCTTGCCCAACTCGGGCGCGGACAGCTTGCCCAGCGTGTCGTCGAGCTTGTCGCTCGGGACGTAGAGGGTCATCGTCGCGCTGCGGCTGCCCACGTCGGCCTGACCGGTGTAGCCGCCCGTCGCGACCACGATCGCGCGCGCCCGCTCGGCGCTGTCGCGCACATCCGGCGTGACCAGGACAATCGTGGCCGTGCGGACGAGCTTGCGGTCGACGCCCGGCTGCCCCACCTGCGCGGCCTGTTGGGGCTTCTCGCCGGTCGCGGCCTTGTCCGAGCCACCCGAGCCACCCGAGCCGCCCGAGGTGCCGTAGGAGCCGGTGCTCGCCGCCTCCGGCGCCGCGGCCGGCCGCTCGCCGCGCATATCGGCGGCGCTGCCCGAGTCCGACGCCGACCCGCAGGCGGTCAGCCCGCCGGTCGCGGCGAGGGCGAGCAACAGTCCTGCTAATCGTCTCTGCTTGGTCGAACGCATTCGGTGCCTCCCAGTTCCGTCGTCCTCATCAGACGTCGGCCGGGGTTCCTTACGTTGCCGAAATGCTGGTCACGACTCGGTTTCGGTCAGCCCCGGCCGGTCTTTGTGCTCGGGCTGCACCAAGTGCTCGAACGCTTTGAGGTTCGCCAACGACTCGCCGCGGGAGACCCGCCAGTCCCATTCCCGCCGGATCGAGGTGGCGAAGCCGATCTCCAGGATCGGGTTGAAGTCGCCGTCGGCGGCTTCGAGGACTTGGCCGAGCAGGCGGTCGAGCTCGTCGGCGGTGATCGAGCTCAGCGCGACCCGGCCGATCAGGTAGATGTCGCCGACCTTGTCGACGGTGTAGGAGACGCCGTAGAGCTTGGCGTTGCGGCGCAGCAGGTAGCGGTAGACGTCCTCGTGCGCCTCGTCCGGGCGGCGGCAGACGAACGCCTCCACCACCAGGCCGTGGTTGCCGACGATCAGCCACGTGTTGGTCTGCTGCTTCTTGATCCCCGGCAGCGTGACCAGGAAACGGCCCGGCGCGGGGTGGTCATAGACCAGTTCGCGCTCGTCGAGGGTCTTCTGGATCAGTGTGTCTAGCTCGCTCACACCGCCACCTCAGCACGCGCGAGCGAGTAGCGCAGCGCGTGGTCGGCGTCGATGTAGCCCGCGATGAGGGCGTCGGTGGTGCGGTCCCAGGAGAAGCGGTGGGCGTGCTGGACCGCGCCCGCGGCCAACTGGGCGCGCAGGACGGGGCTCATGGCGAGCCTGCCGAGGGTGTCGGCCCAGTCGTCCGTCGCGTGGCCCGCGACAAGCAGGCCGGAGAAGCCGTCGGCCACCGCGACCGGCAGACCGCCCACGGCGGCGGCGACGACCGGCGTGCCGCAGGCCTGCGCCTCCAGTGCGACCAGGCCGAAGCTCTCGTTGTGGCTGGGCACGGCCACGGTGTCGGCGGCGCGGTAGACATCCGCGAGCGCCTCGCCCGACTGCGGCGGCAGGAACCGGACGACGTCGGTGATGTCGAGCGCGACGGCCAGGTCCTGCAGGGCGGCGGGCTGCTCCAGGCCGGTTCCCGACGGCCCGCCCGCGACCAGCACGACGAGCCGCTCGCGGGCGATCTCCCCGCGCGCGAGCAGCGCGGCGACCGCGCGCAGCAGCACGTCGGGGGCTTTGAGCGGCTGGATGCGGCCGACGAAGGCGAACACGACCGCGTCGGGCGCGATGCCCAGCCTGCGCCGGGCGGCGTGCCTGCCACCGGGCCGGAAGCGTTCGAGGTCGACGCCGGGGGCGATGATGTCGACCTTCTCGGGGTCGGCGTCGTAGAGCGAGACCAGCTGCGCGGCCTCGACGTCGGTGTTGGCGATGAGCCGGTCGGCCTCGTCGACGATCTGCTGCTCGCCGATGACCCGCTCCCGCGGCTCGGGGGTGTCGCCCGCGGCGAGGGCGGCGTTCTTGACCTTGGCCAGGGTGTGCGCGGTGTGCACCAGCGGCACGCCCCAGCGCTTGCGCGTGAGCCAGCCGACCTGGCCGGAGAGCCAGTAGTGGGAGTGCACGAGGTCGTAGTAGCCAGGTTCGTGGCGGGCCTCGGCGCGCAGCACACCGGCGGTGAAGCCGCACAGCTCGGCGGGCAGCTCGGCGCGGTCGAGCCCCTCGAACGGGCCGGCGGAGACATGGCGGACGAGGACGCCCGGCGCCAGCTCGGCCACCGGGGGCAGGCCGGAGGAGGTGGCCCGGGTGAAGACCTCGACGGCGATACCGCGCTGCGCCATGCGGGTGGCGGTCTCGGTGATGTAGACGTTCATGCCGCCCGCGTCGCCCGTGCCGGGCTGTTCGAGCGGGGACGTGTGCACCGACAGCACCGCGACCCGGCGCGGCTTGCGCAGCTGAGTGGGAGTCACCCCGGTTCACCCCTTCCGGTCCGCCGCATGGCTGGCGGAGGACGCGGTACCTCGTCGACGCGTTCGGCGAAGGGCGGAGACCCACCCGGGAGATCCAACGCGCCGACGGCCCCGGAATCTTCCCGAGTGCGGTCTTCCCCAACCGATCGGTGAGCTAAGTCACACCGACGCTTCGATCAGGTGAAGACGCACCATTTGCCGCCCTCCAGGTACACCTCCATCAGCACGGGACCACCCCGACTGATCTTGACGGAGAGGACTACGCGGTAGCTCTCCACCATGTACGGCTCGGGCAGCAGGCTGGCGGGGAGGCGGTCGACGATGGCGGTGTACGCCGGGCCCGGCCGCTCCTTCTTGCAGGTGAGGCTGGTCGCGGTCGTCTCGTCCTTCGCGTTCACCGCGGCCAGGTACCGCTCCGCGTGCGCCTTCGCCTGCTCGACCTCGGCGGCCGACACGGGCGGCGGCGTGGTCGTGACCAGCACGGACGGGTCGGCGGTCGCTGTCGAGGAGTAGGTCGGGATGGGCCCGAACTCCGTGGTGTCGGTGACCGACAGGATGGTCATGACGGCGCCCACGGCGACCACCACACCCACCACGATCAACGAGACGAGCAGGGCGGTGTTGCGCTTCGGCGGTGCGGGCGGACCGCCGTGAAAGCCCGGCCCGCCCTGGAAGCCGGGTCCACCTTGGTAGCCAGGTCCGCCGGGCGGCGGGAACTGCGGGCCGCCCTGATACCCGCCGTTGTACGGGCCCTGCGGACCACCTTGCGGCATGCTCACTGTCGATCTCCCCCAGCGTTGTTCGGACGCCGAAAAACCTAGCGTCCCGCCCGGGTGGATCAGCGCAGGGCGGACATCTGCTGCCACTGGCCCCACGGGATCAGCCAGTCGTAGACATCCGACGTCGTGGGCATGTTCGCCTGCGAGCCGGTGACCTCCACCGGGTCGCCGATGATCGCGCTGTCGAAGTACGCCTTGGCGTCGGCCTCGAAGAGGTTCACGCAGCCGTGCGAGGAGTTGACCTTGCCGATGTTGGCCCGGTTCTCCTCGTTCTCGTGGATGAACTCGCCGTGGTTGGAGAACCGCACGGCCCACTTCTTCTTGACGTTGGTGTAGCCGTAGCGCGGGTTGGAGAAGTCGCCGATCGGGTCCTTCTGCATCACGATCATGGTGCCGTTGGGGGTGTTCAGGTTCGGGTCGGCGTCCTTGCCGTTGCTCGCCGGGTAGCTCGCGAAGAGCTTGCCGTCGCGGTAGACGTTCATCTTGTGGTCGGGGGTGTTGATCTTCACGACCTGGTTGCGCCCGATGGTGAACTTCGAGGACAGATCGGCCTTGCCGTAGGCGCCGCCGCCGTAGGCCAGGCCGTAGAGCTTCGCAGTGACCGTGACCTTCGTGCCCGCGGGCCAGTATTCCTTGGGCCGCCAGTCGACCTGCTGGTCGTGCAGCCACGCCCACGAGCCCTCGACCGGCTGCGACGTCTCGACCTTGAGGGCCTTCTCCACGGCGGCCTTGTCGGTCACCTTGCCCTCGGGGAACTTGATGCTGATCGGCATCGCGACACCGACGGTGGCGTTATCGCCGGGGTTGACCGTGGCACGGGGGGTCTTCGCGGGCTTGAGGGTGGTGAAGGTGCCCTTGAGCTCGACCTTCTTGCCGTCGGTCCCGGTCGCGGACGCCGTGTAGGTGTACTTCTTGGCGTATCCGAGCACCTCGCTGGACTTCCAGCTGAGCTTGTCGGCGGCCAGTTCGCCCGCGACGGGCTTGCCGCCCTCATTGGTGAGCTCGACCTCGTCGAGGGTGCCCTCGGTGACCGAGACGGTTACCGGCTCGGTGGGCGGGACCTCCTTGGCGTCGACCGCCGGGGTCGCGACGACCTTCGCCTTGGGCGGCTCGTCGCCGCCGGTGGAACCACCGCCGCCACCCGGGGCTTCGGACGTGCACCCGGCGACCAGCGCCAAGGCCAGGAACAGGGTTCCCAGAACCACTGCCGTCCGACTGCGTCTCACCGTCTTGCCTCCTCTGTCGAGTCTCGTCCCCATCGATGGAGACGCGCCACCCACCGTCGGGGTGGGCCTGCTGTGACCGTGCTCATACATGGTTGTCGGCGGGTGGGGAAAGATTGGCCCGTGAACAACGCCATCGCGGTAGTGACCGGCGCCAGCGCGGGGATCGGCGCGGCCACCGCCCGCCACCTCGCGGCCGCCGGGTTCGACGTCGTCCTGGGCGCCCGGCGCCTCGACCTGCTCGAGAAGGTCGCCGCCGAGATCAGCGGCCAGGCCATCGAGTTGGACGTGACCGATCCCGCGTCGATCGAGTCTTTCTGCTCCCGTGTTCCAGCGTGCCACGTTCTGGTGAACAACGCCGGTGGCGCCCGCGGGCTCGACCGCGTCCTCGACGCCGACGAGGACCGCTGGCAGTGGATGTGGGACGCCAACGTCATGGGCACGCTGCGGATGACCAAGGCCCTGCTGCCCAAGCTGATCGCGTCCGGCGACGGGCACGTGGTCACGGTGACGTCCATCGCGGCGACCGAGATCTACGACGGCGGCTCCGGGTACACCGCGGCCAAGCACGCCCAGTCCGCGCTGCACCGGACCCTGCGCGGCGAACACCTCGGGCAGCCCGTGCGGTTCACCGAGGTGCTGCCCGGCATGGTGGAGACGGACTTCTCGGCCAACCGGTTCGACGGCGACCAGGAGCGCGCGGAGAAGGTGTACGAGGGCATCGAGCCGCTCACCGCCGACGACGTCGCCGAGGTGATCGCGTTCGCGGTGACCCGGTCGCCGCACGTGAACCTGGACCAGATCGTCATGAAGCCGCGCGCCCAAGCCTCAGCGACCCGAGCCCACCGGGTCTAGAGCTCGCAGTTCACGAGTACCGGCTCGGGGTGTAGGTCGACGCCGAAGGTCGCGCGGACGCCGTCGCGGACCTCGGCGGCCAGCGCCAGCAGGTCCGCGGTCGTCGCCGTGCCGCGGTTGGTGAGTGCCAGGGTGTGCTTGGCGGAGAGGGCGACGCGGCCGCCCGGTCCCGCATGGCCCTTCGCGAACCCGGCGCGCTCGATCAGCCAGGCCGCCGACAGCTTTGACGCGCCCGGCCCCGCCGGGTACTTCGGCACCGACACGTCCGGGCCGACCCGCTCGACGATGCGGGCCATGACGCCCTCGATGTCGGCGTCGGCGACGATCGGGTTGGTGAAGAACGAGCCCGCGCTCCACGTGTCGTGGTCGAGCGGGTCGAGGACCATTCCCTTGCCGCGCCGCAGGTTCAGTACCGCTTCGCGGGCGGCGGCGACCGGGACCCGCTCGTCCTGGCGGACGCCGAGGGCGCGGGCCAGCTCGGTGTAGCGGATCGGCGCGGACATGCCGTCGTCGACCAGTTCGAAACGGGCGCGCAGCACGACGGCGCGGTCGGTGCCCTTGAGGATGCTGGTGCGGTAGCCGAGGCCGAGTTCCGACACGTCGAGCGTGCGCACCTCGGTGGTCTCGCGGTCGAGCAGGTCGACCGAGACCAGGACCTGGGCGATCTCGACGCCGTAGGCGCCGACGTTCTGCACCGGGGTGGCGCCGACGAAGCCGGGGATGCCGGAGAGGCATTCCAGGCCGCCGAGCCCGGCCTCGACCGTGCCGGACACGACGGTGTCCCAGTCCTCGCCCGCCTCGACGGTCAGCTGGACCCGGCCGGGCGAGGTGCAGTCGATCTTGCTGCCGCGGTTGGCGACCCGCACGACGGTGCCGTCGAAGCCCTCGTCGGCGATCACCAGGTTGGATCCGCCGCCGAGGACCAGCAGCGGGGTGCCCGCGCTGTCGGCCGCGCGGACCGCGTCGACCACCTCGGCGGCGGTCGCGGCGGCCACGAAGTCGGCGGCCGGACCACCGAGGCGCAGGGTGGTGTAGCCGCTGAGCGGAACGTCCGTCCGGACGCCGGCACCGAGTGGGAGGCTGGTCACGAGACCCAACGGTAACCTCCTGGCCATGGCTAGCCGCATCGAGCACCGCGCCGCGTTCACCCGACCCGCCTCCGAGGTCCACGCCGCCCTCGTCGACCGGGCGTTTCTCGACGCGCGGCTGCGCGATCTCGGCGGCAAGGACGCCACTCTGCTGGACTACTCCGTCGACGGCGACACGGTCACCTTCAAGCTCCGCCAGGGCGTCGACGCCCAGCGCCTGCCCTCGGTCGTGCGCACGGTGATCAAGGGCGACCTGATCGTCGAGCGCACGGAGTCGTGGCGGCCCGACCGCGCCGCGTTCACCGGCTCCACCTCGGCGAACGTCTCGGCCGTGCCGGGCGACATCAAGGGCGCGTTCCGGCTCGCCGACACCGCGGGCGGCAGCGAGTGGTCGACCCGCGGCGAGGTGAAGGTCAGCATCCCGTTCATCGGCGGCAAGATCGAGTCCGTGATCGCCGAGCAGGTCACCCGGCTGCTCGCCGCCGAGGCCGAGTTCGCCGCGAAGTGGCTCGCCGGGAAGTAGCGCGTGGCCCGTACCCCCCGCCTGGCCGCGGGCCGAGCCCGAGCGTTGGGCAGCCCGACGCGCGGCACGACCAACCCGAACCGCTTGCGCCGGATCGACCGGTGGATGGTCGGATCACCCGAGGTGCGGGCGGCCCTGATGGCCGCCGCGGACCCGCTGGTCGTCGACCTCGGCTACGGCGCGACGCCGATCACCACGGTCGAGATGGCGGCCAGGCTCCGCACTGTGCGGGCGGATGTGCGCGTGCTCGGTCTGGAGATCGACCCCGAGCGAGTGGCCGCCGCGCTGCCGGTCGCGGACCCGCCCGCGCTGGAGTTCCGGCGCGGCGGGTTCGAGTTGGCGGGCACCCGCCCGGTGCTGCTGCGCGCGTTCAACGTGTTGCGGCAGTACACGGAGGAGGAGTCGGCGGCGTCCTGGGCGACGATGCTCGCGCGGCTCGCGCCGGGCGGTCTGCTGGTCGAGGGCACGTGCGACGAGATCGGCCGCCGCTGCTCTTGGGTCACCCTCGACGCTTCCGGGCCGAGGACGTTCACCCTGTCCTGCCTGCCGTCGGGCATCGAGCGGCCGTCGGATCTGGCGGAGCGGCTGCCGAAGGCGCTGATCCACCGGAACGTGCCGGGTGAGCGGGTCCACGACCTGCTCGCCGCGTTGGACGGCTGCTGGGCCACGGCGTCGTCGTTCGCCCCGTTCGGCCCGCGGGCGCGCTGGGTGGAGACCATCCGGGCGTTCGCCGCGTCGGGGTGGCCGGTGCTGGACAACCGGCGGCGCTGGCGGCTCGGCGAAGTCACGGTCGACTGGTCCGCCGTCGCGCCTTGACATTGACGTTGCGTCAACTTCTACCGTTGACCTCGACAGTGAGGGAGGCGGGATGAGCTGGTCGATCGCCCAGGTGGCGCGGATGTCGAAGGTGACTTCACGGACGCTGCGGCACTACGACGACATCGGCCTGCTGCCGCCGGAGTCGGTGGGCCACAACGGCTACCGCTACTACGGGCAGGAGCAACTGCTGCGCCTGCAGCAGATCCTGGTCCTGCGCGAACTGGGCCTTGGCCTCGACGCCATCGCCGAGATCCTCGACAACGGCACCGACAAGGTCGAGGCGCTGCGCAGGCACCACCGTTGGCTGCTGGCCGAGCGCGACCGGTTCGACCGGCTGGCGCGGACCGTCTCCCGGACGATTGAGGATGTGGAGGGAGGACACAAGATGACGACCGCTGAGCACTGGTTCGAGGGTTTCGACTCGCCCCAGCAGAAGGCGTTGCAGGAAGAGGCCCGGTCGCGTTGGGGAGCGTCCAACGTGGACGCCGCGACCGAGCGGGTCAAGGGCAAGGGTGCGGACTGGTGGCGTGACCAGGGGCAGGCCTGGGTGGCGGCCCTGGAGGCACTGGTCGAGCACATCGACGCGGGCCGGGACGTCGCGGACCCGGTGGTGCAGGAGACCATCGCAGGCCACCACCGGTGGCTGATGAACTTCTGGACCCCCAACCGCGAGTCCTACACCGGCCTGGCCGACGTGTACGCGGACGACCCGAGGTTCCGGGCAAAGTTCGACGCAACCGACCCCCGCCTCGCGGAATACCTCCGCGCGGCAATGGCCGAGTACGCCCGCACCCGCCTCGAGTAGCGGTCGGCGTGGAACGCCGGGTGGGCCCACGGCCTGGCCGGCCGCGGCGGGAACGTCGAGCCGGGCGAAGGTCCAGCGACCTTCCGGCGCGAACACCGAGCCGATCGAAGTCCGGCGGGCGAAGGTCCGGCGACACCCAGCGGGAAACGCCAAGCCGGGCGAGGTCCAACGGGTACGCCGAGCCGAGCCGACAGCCGACCAGTACCGGAGCGAACGTCGAGTCTGGACAGAGCTCCGGGGGCGACCCCACGGGCCCAAGGGGAACGCCAAGCCGGGGATCAGTGGCGCGACGAACCTCCGGCACCAAGGCCACGTCGGCCCGACTGGCCTGAGCGGCCAACGCCAAGTCGGTCCAAGGCCCAGCCAACCCGGCGACAGTGATCGCCGGAGTGCCCGGCAAGCCCTTGGGGACCCGGCGGGGGAGCTGCAGATCCCCCGCCCCTGGCTCTAAAGTCGGACAGTGGACCTCGCCCAGGCAGTCGACCAGATCCGACTCCACTCCGACGCCCTCCGCGCGGCGGCGGTCGAAGCGGGGCCGGATGCCGCGGTGCCCACCTGTCCGGAATGGACTGTCCACCAGCTCGTGTCGCATGTGGCTCGTGCCCAGTCGTGGCCGGGCGCGAACCAGACCGCGGCGGTCGGCAGGCCGCCGGAGGACTGGGATGAGCTCCTCGCCTGGTGGAACCCGGAGTCGTTCTGCGACACCCTGTTGGCCGCCCAGACCACCTGGCCGCCCACGACGCTGCGGTGGTGGGCCCGAAGGTCGGCCCACGAGGCCGCCATCCACCGCCTGGACGCCGAGCACGCCCGTGGCATGCCGGTGCCGCCACTGCTCTTCGACCCGGCCTTCGCCGCCGACGGCGTCGACGAACTGCTGTCGCTGATCGCCCCACGTCGCTGCACGGTGGCCGCCCCCGCCCAGATCCTCCTGCACGCCGCCGACGCCGGCCGCGTGTGGAACCTGCTGCTGGCCCCGGACCACGGCATCGAGCTAGGTCCCGACAACGACCCCGCACTGGACGTCGACGCCGCCGTGGTCGGCACCGCCGACGCCATCTACCGAGCCTTGTGGCGCCGACCGAGCGCCGCGATCATCACCGGCGATCAACTCCTGCTGAACCAGCTCAAGGCCCCCTAGGTGGGCGTGGAACACCGGCTTGTCGGAGGGGTAGGCGGCAGGCGTTGAGCCCGCGGCACGGGATGAGCGGTGGGAATGTCTGAACAGGATCGCGGAGCAAGGGACTCATAATCCCCTGGCGCTGCCAGCCCGCTCGATGGACGGCGTGTTCGTCGATGCCGTGCCGGGGGAACTTGGTCGCCGGAGCTCGGTGGGGTCGCCCCCTGGCGCCGGGGTCGGCGGAATCGCCCGCGTCGCCGGGGTCGGCGGGGTCGCCGGGATCGGCGGGGTCGCCCGCGTCGCCGGGGTCGGCGGGGTCGGCGGGGTCGGCAGAGCCACCGGAGTCGCCGGGGTCGCCGGGGTCGCCGGGGTCGGCGGGGTCGGCGGGGTCGGCGGGGTCGCAGGTTAGGCGGAGCCGGCGGGTGAGACTGTCAGGTTGGCCCGGAGCCCGTTGAGCAGTGCGTCGTCCGCCGTCAGCTGGGTCTGGGCGTAGCTGAGGACCGAGCCGTGGCGAGTGGCGAGGTTCGCCAGGAACAGGGTCATGGTCTGGGCCGGGGCTTGGCCGTAGCCAGGCCAGGTGAGGGTTTGGTCGGGATGGGCCGCCTTCCAGTCGTCGATGAGGCGGGTGGTTGCCCGCTCGGTCAGGGCGAAGTCGGCGACTACGTCCTCTTCTGCAACGCCGAGGAGGGTGAGGACGAGGGCTGCGAGCAGGCCCGTTCGGTCCTTGCCGGAGGCGCAGTGGATCACGGTGGGGCCGGCGTTCGGGGCCGCCAGCAGGGTGAGGGCCTGGTGTAGTTCGGCGGTGCCGTCCTCGGCCACCTCAGCGAAGCGGTCGGCCAGGTAGGGGCCGGGGTCGACGGTGGGCGTCAACGACGGCTGGTCGTAGGGGCGGTGTTCGATGCTGAGGTTGTGGTACTCCAGACCGTCGTAGTGCGGCACGCGGCCGGCGCGGTCGATTTCCCAGGGGTAGCGGAGATCGATGACCGTGCGGATGCCCAGTTCGGCGAAGCGGTCCCAGTCGTCGGTGCCGAGTTTGGACAGTGAGTCGGAGCGGTAGAGCTGTCCCCAGCGGACGGTGCGGCCGTCGGCGGTGGCGTAGCCGCCCACGTCGCGGAAGTTGTGCAGGCGGGCGAAATCGATGTGTCTCCTCACGGTTCGACTGTACGAGCGATCTTGGGGAGCCGGGGTCGAGCGGCTTCGTGGTGGGCGACGGATTGGGAGGGAGATTCATGTTGTTGCTGGTCAGGCGGGTACCCAAACGGACTCATCGGCTGTGAGCCCTCTCCCACCGGCCCGCGCGGGTCCAGGACCGCCTGACAGAATCGGGGGGTGCCGTCGAACGAACGTCGCTATGTGATCAAGCTCGGGTGTCCGGACCGGACCGGGATCGTGGCGCGGATCGCGTCGTTCTTGACCGAGGCGGGTGGGTGGATCGTCGAGGCGGACTACCACTCCGATCCCGACACGAACTGGTTCTTCACCCGGCAGGAAGTGCGGGCGGACTCGCTGCCTTTCGGGGTGGAGGAGTTGCGGACGCGGTTCGCCGAAGTCGCCCGGCAGCTGAGCGCCCTGTCGGACTGGAGCATCATCGACACCGGCGTGAAGCGGCGGGTGGTGATCCTGGTGTCGAAGGAAGGCCACTGCCTCTACGACCTGCTCGGCCGCGTGCACGGCGGCGAACTCGACGTCGATGTTCGGGCGGTCATCGGCAACCACACCGATCTCGCCGACATCACCCGGGCCCACGGAATCCCGTTCCACCACGTGCCCTTCCCGCCAGGCGACCCCGAGGGCAAGGCTGCCGCTTTCGCCCAGCTGAGCCAATTGGTCGACGCCGCCAAACCGGACGCGATCGTGTTGGCGCGGTTCATGCAGGTGTTGCCCGCCGGGTTGTGCGCACGCTGGGCGGGGCGCGCGCTGAACATCCATCACAGCTTCCTTCCGTCGTTCGTGGGTGCGCGCCCGTACCACCAGGCGCACAAGCGTGGGGTGAAACTGATCGGGGCGACGTGCCACTACGTCACCGCCGAACTCGACGCCGGGCCGATCATCGAGCAGAACGTGATCCGGGTCGACCACGGCGACTCCGTGGCCGACATGGTGCGCAAGGGTCGGGACATCGAGAAGGTCGTGCTCGCGGGCGGGCTTCGCGCCCACCTGCAGGGGCGGATTCTGGTGCACGGCAACAAGACCGTGGTGTTCTGACCTGACGGCCCAGGCGGATCTTGCTCCTTCCTGTAGGCGGCGACGATCCGCCCCATGGACGCGATGGCGGGGAATGACGCCGCATGCCACGTGGTGATGCCGCGCCGGCAGGCGTGGCACCCGCGAGCGGACGAGGGTGCGTTCGGCGACACCGCCGGCAGACGCTCACGGCCGATGGGCGGCTGCTCGCGACACCGACATGACAATGAGGCTTGACGGGCGGCGGCCCGCGACACGGCGGTGCGATATCGGGCGACTCCAAGGGTTGGCGATCGGGCGGCTGACGGCTAGGCGGCCAACAGCTCACAACTGATGGGGCGGCTCATCGCGACACCGACATGACAACGAGGCTTGACGGGCAGCGGCCCGCGACACGGCGGTGCGATATCGGGCGACTCCAAGGGTTAGCGATCGGGCGACTGACGACTAGGCGGCCAACAGCTCACAACTGATGGGGCGGCTCATCGCGACACCGACATGACAACGAGGCTTGACGGGCGGCGGCCCGCGACACGGCGGTGCGATATCCGGCGGCCGGCGGCTGGCGGCATCTACCAATACGGACTGCTGCGCTCGGGCACTGGGGCTTGATGGGACTTCACACTCACGACGCCGGCGGAATGACGACACTCGCGAGTGGCGTACCGCCATGTGTCGACCCCAATGTGGGCGGCGTGGCAACAGCGGGTGCGGTGGCTAAGGGTCCGCGGGTGCGTCGACAAGGAATGGCGAGAATGCTTGTGTCTCAACGGTTTTCATGGCTGGCCTCCTGACTTGACGATTCCAGGTTAGGTGGCGGGCAGCACCCTGTCATTGCCCCTTTAGCGTGGGGATGGACGTTTGACGACCAGCCTTTCGTGTGCTCCCCCGCTTAATTCGATTGCCGACCACCGCCGGGTGTCGCCATGCTTTCCCCATGACCATCCGACCCGTCGACCAGGTTCCCACCACCGATCCTCGCCCACTGTCCCTTGTGGACCTGACTGCCTGCCTCGAGCTCGCGGACAACCGCGAATGGCCGTACGAGGACCGCAAGTGGGACTTCCTGCTGCGGGTAGGCCAGGGATATGGAATCGTCGACGCGGCCGGGAAACTGGCCGCGTCGGCCGTTCTTACGCGGTTTGGCGGGGTGGCGGCGATCAGCATGGTGTTGGTGGCCGACCGGTATGAGGGACGCGGTCTCGGCAAGCGCATCATGCGGCACGTGATGGGCGAAGCGGGCGACAGCGTCGTGACGCTCTACGCGACCGATAAGGGCAGGCCGCTCTACGAAAAGCTTGGCTTCCAAGCGGTTTCCGGCTGCGAAGTTCTCCTCGGCGGCTTCACCGGGACCGCTCCGCACACCACGCGCCTGGCGACGGCGGACGACCTCCCGGCGATCCTCCGGTTGGACGCCGAGGTGCTCGGTGTCGACCGCACGCACGTCCTGGCCAGGCTGCCCGAGTACGCCGACCGCATCCGGGTCGTCGAGCGCGGCGGGGCCGTCACGGGGTACGCCGCCGCCAGCCGCGCCATGTCGACGCAGGACTACGCCCAGGTGGGGCCGGTGGTCGCCGACGACGAAGCGGACGCGCGGGCGCTCATCGCGGACCTGGCGGCAGGTGGCCGAATCCGCGTCGACCTCGACCCACGTCAGCCCGATCTGCTCGCGTGGGGCAAGGAAAATGGCCTGGAAGTCGTCTTCCAGGCCACTTCCATGGTCGTCGACGGCACACCCCTGCCAGGCGACCGCACCCGGCTGTTCGCCCCGCTGTTGCAGGCGATCGGCTAGACCAACCGCACCAGCATCTTGCCCGTGTTGCCGCCGCTGAGCAGCGACAGGAACGCCTCCGGCGCGTTGCGCAGGCCCTCGACCACCGTCTCCGTGTAGCGCAGTTCACCGGAGCGGACCCAGCCGCCGACCTCGCGGATGAAGTCCGCACGGCGGCCCGCGTGGTCGCTCACCAGCATGCCGCGCATGGTGATGCGCTTGCCGACGAGCTGCATGAGGTTGCGCGGCGCGGGCGTCGGCTCGGTCGCGTTGTAGAGCGAGATCATTCCGCAGACGGCGATGCGGCCGTGCACGTTCATGGCCGAGATCGCGGCTTCCAAGTGGTCACCGCCGACGTTGTCGAAGTACACGTCGATGCCGTCGGGCGCCGCCGCGGCCAGCTGCTCGCCGATCGGCGCGGCCTTGTAATCGAGTGCCGCGTCGAAGCCGAGGTCCAACAGGTGCTGGACCTTCTCCGGCCCGCCCGCACTGCCGATGACCCGCTTGGCACCGCGCAGCCGGGCTATCTGACCGACGAGCGACCCGACCGCTCCCGCGGCGGCGGAGACGAAAACCGTGTCACCCGTACGAAATTCCGCGACGTCGAGCAGACCGGCGTACGCGGTCAGGCCCGGCATTCCCAGCACACCAAGGTAAGCACCCAACGGTGCGACAGCCGGGTCGACCTTGGCGACCGCGTCCGCCCGGACGATCGCGTGGTCGCGCCACCCGAATCCGTGCAGCACGAAATCGCCCGGCACCAAAGAATCCACAGTGGACTCAAGTACCTCCCCCACCGCCCCGCCGTGCATCACCTCGCCGAGCGCATACGGCTCGGCGTAAGACTTCGCGGCGCTCATCCGTCCCCGCATGTACGGGTCGAGACTCATCACGTGGTTGCGCACCAGGACCTCACCGGCCGCCGGAGCGGGCAGTGCGGTCTCGACGAAGGCGAAGTTCTCCAGCCTCGGCACGCCCTTGGGCCTGCTGGCGAGATGCACTTCCAGGGCGGTGGTCATCAGCCCTCCAGTTCCCGCTTCAGGTTCGCGAGAAGCTCACCGTGGATGCGGCGCAGGCCCGCGGGGGCGAAGATCCGCTCGAAGAACCCGCCGACGCCGTTGGCGCCCTCCCACGTCGTGACGACCCGCACGGTGCTCGTGTCCCCGGACCCCTCGACGGTCCAGGTGCTGATCAGCGTGGAGTTCTTGTCGGCCTCGACCAACACGTCCGGCTGCGGCGCGCTGACCTCGACCAGGACGTCGCGGACCCGCTTCGCGGTGGCCTGCAGCGTCCAGTGCACGACCGTGCCCGGACCGGTGCCGCCGGAGCGGACCTCGTAGTCGCGGTAGTGCTCGGTGAGGATCTTCCCGCGCACGCCCGCGTAGTCCGCGACGGCGGCGCGAGCCTGCTCGACGGGGACATTGATCACCTGTTCGGCGACAGCCTGGACCTGGTTCATCGTTCTCCGTACCTCGAATCGGCGACGCCCGTACGCTACTCGCGTGCGGACTGAGATCACCGACCTGGACACGCTGCGCCGCCACCGCGCGGAGAACCGCGACCTGCGGGGAGTCGTGCTCGTCCGGCTCGACCTGACCGCCCGCGCGGACGACGCGCTGCTGCGCACAGCGCTGGACGGCGCCCTTCTGCTCGGCTGCCTCCTCACCCCGGAGGCCGCCAGGCGGGCCGAGGCGGCGGGCGCGCTGGCGTTCCCCGCCGTGCCGGACCTGCCCTACGACATGTACCGGTCGACCCTCTACACCGCCACGGAACTGTTCGACGGCTTCGACCCCGCCCGCCCGGAGTCCTACGCGGACACCCCGGACGCGCGAATCTACCGGCACACCAGGGAAACCAAGCTCGACCCGCTGCACGCGCTGACCGAGCGGCTGCACGACCACAGCATCTCCGAGGCGCTCGCCGACGCCATGACCGGCCACCCGGTGGCGGTGATGGGCGGCCACGCCCTGACCCGCGATTCCCCCGGTTACCGCGACGCGGTGGAACTCGGCGTCACCCTCGGCCAAGAGGGTTTCACCGTCCTGACCGGCGGCGGCCCGGGCGCGATGGAGGCCGTCCCGCTGGGCGTGCGGCTCTCCCACATGTCCTCTGTGGACTCTGTGAACGACGTGGTGCGCTCGCTCGCCATGGCGCCGAAGTTCGCGAGCGGCGCCACGGTCGACGCGAGCGAGATCGGCACCTGGCTGGCCGCGGGCCTGGCGGTCGACCTGCCCATCGACCACACCCCGCGCACCATCGGCATCCCCACGTGGTTCTACGGCCACGAGCCGCCCAACCCGTTCTGCGAGCTGCACGCGAAGTACTTCGCCAACTCGGTGCGCGAGGACGGCCTGCTGACCATCGCCACCGGCGGCATCGTCTACACGCCGGGCAGCGCGGGCACGGTCCAGGAGGTCTTCCAGGACTACACCCAGAACCACTACTCGTCGATCGGCCCACCGGCGCCGATGATCTTCCTGGGCAGCCGGTTCTGGAACGAGGACGTGCCCGCCGCTCCCCTGGTCCGCAAGCTCGCGCGCGGACGCGAGGCCGAGCCATGGATCATGGTCACCGACGACATCGACGAGGCCGTGACCCTGCTGCGGAGCTACGCCGAGTCAGTCCAGCAGGCCGGCGCGCTGCGCTAGGACCGCCGCGGTGACCCGGTTCGAGCAGCCGGTGGCCGCCAGGATCTCCGAGACGTAGCCGCGCACCGTCGAGTCCGACAAGCGCAGTTCCTCGGCGATCTCGTTGTTGCTGCGTCCCATGCCGACCAGCCGCAGCACGTCGCGCAGGCGCGCGGAGAGCCGGGCGACCTCGGCGGCGGCGCCGATGCGGTCGAGGTGGTGGGAGGCGAGGTGGCCCATCAGGTCGTGCGTCAGCGTCGGGTCGAGCACGGCCCCGCCGCGCGCCGCGACGCGGACCGCGCGCACCAGCTCGGCCGGGTCGACGTGCTTGAGCAGGAAGCCCTTCGCGCCGAGCCGCAGCGCGGATGCGACCGCCTGGTCGGCGTGGAACGTGGTGAGCACGACCACAGCGGGCATCGTGGGGAGCCTGCGCAGCTCGCGGAGCGCGTCCAGGCCGTCCATCCGGGGCATCTTCAAATCCAGCAGCAGGACGTCGAGGTCCTGGGTGCGGGCCAGCTGCAGCGCCTCGCCGCCGTCGGCTCCCTCACCGACGACCTGCAGGTCGGGGGCCGAGCTGAGGATCTTGGAGACGAACGCGCGCGCCATCGGCTCGTCGTCGACCACGCCTACGCGCACGGTGGCCCGCTCCGCGGTCAGACCGTCCACATCGAACTGCGCCGTCACGGCACGCCCCTTTCAAGGTTCTCTGGCAAATAGGACCTGACCAGGCATGTTCTCGGCTACCGACGTTCGTAGGTTCTTCAGCGGGCGAGGCCCTCGATGACCTCCGCGCCCGGCAGCGCGGCGAGCACGTCGCCGGGGACGAACAACTTGCTGCCGCGGATTCCGCTGCCGATGACAAGCTCGGGCGCGGCGGCGACAGCGGCGTCGATGAGCAGCGGCCAGTCGGCGGGCAGGCCGATCGGGGTGATGCCGCCGTAGGCCATGCCGGTCGCCTCGACCGCGCGGTCCATCGGCGCGAATGAGGCCTTGCGCACGTCGAGCCTGCGCCGGGCGACGCCGTTGACGTCGGCGCGGGTGGTGGCGAGCACCAGGCAGGCGGCGAGCCTCTCGTCGCCACCGCGCTTGCCGAGGACGACCACGCAGTTGGCCGACGCGGTGAGCGGGGAGCCGTAGGCGTCGCAGAACGCGGCGGTGTCGGCCAGGTCGGGATCGATGCGGGCCACGCCGACGCGGTCGGCGCCCGGCAGTGACGCAAGCGCTTTCGCGACCGGTTCGGCGAGCAGGTCGGCGTGGTCGAGGGCGGGGACGACGGTCAGGCTTCCGGCGATGTTCCAGCTCACGACTCCACATTAGCCACGGGCGTGGAGACGATCGGAAACCTGGGATGTATCCACCGGGCGGGAGCCGTCTCTTAGTAGTTGTGCGTAGAAACACTCAGCATGTGTAGAGGAGCCATTGATGGCACTGGTTCACCTGTCGGCGACGGACGCCGACGGGCCGACAGAGCTGCGCCGTGGCGACACGGTGGAGCTCCGGTTGCCGGAGTCGCTGAGCACCGGCTACCGGTGGCGCTGGCGACTGCCGGTGACGCTGCGGATGGTGGCCGACGAGCATGTGACGCACGCGGGCGCGAAGGTGGACATAGCGGGTTCGGCGGGCGTGCGCAGGCTCGCGTTCGACGTGACCGCGGCGGGTTCGCACGAACTCCGGGCCGAACTGGCCCGGCCATGGGAGGGCGAGGCGCAGCAGGCGCTCACCTTCATCCTCCACGCACTGTGACGAATGTCCGGGATGGGTTCATCAGTTTGGGTGAGGCGAATCTGGATGCGACGCATCGGCCCACTTCACAGCGATGTAACCATTGGCACGAGAATGCACAACCCCGGCAGACGGAAGATGGGGTGGGAGCGGTGACCGAGCTCCGCACGGTAGGGACCAATCCGCCCTGGGAAGGGCTGGAAGGGTCAGACCGGCACGCGGCCTGCATGATCGCGGCACGCGACGGCAACAAGGGCGCACTCGACGTTCTCGTGGCCGAGCTGACTCCGCTGGTCTGGCATGTGGCGCGCGGAACGGGCCTTGACCGGGCCGCGGCCGAAGACGTTGTGCAGACGGTCTGGCTGGCGCTGCTGCGTCACGTCGACCGCCTGCTTGAACCCCGCGCCCTGGTGGGCTGGCTCATCACGACCGCCCGCCGTGAGGCGAACCGGACCCGGCAGCGCGGGAACGGCCAGATCGAGCTGTCGCCGGAGATCGCCGAGCACGTGCTCAGCACCGAGCCGATGCCCGAGGCCGAGGTCCTGCGCGGCGAACGCGACAACAAGCTGTGGGCGGCTTTCCGCAAGCTCCCGCCGCGCTGCCAGGAGCTGCTGCGTCTGACGGTGCTGGCGGGCCGGGCCGAATACCGAGTGGTCGCCGACCGGATGGGGATGCCGCACGGCAGCATCGGCCCCACCCGCGGTCGGTGCCTGAACTCGTTGCGCGACATGTACGACAATGGGGACGGGGTCAAATGAGAACCAAGGACGAGTACGAGATGGAACCGGCCGAGCGGGACTACTGGCTGGCCCAGGTCGCCCATCTGGTCGATGACCTGGACCCGGTGCCCGTCGGTCTCGTCGAGCGGGCCCAGTTCGCCATCGCCATCGAGGACATCGACGCCGAGGTCGAGCTGGAGGCCGCGCGCTGGGCCGACCAGCGGCCGCTGGTCGGGGTGCGCAGCGGGGCGCCGGGGACGATCACGTTCTTCGTCGGCGACCTCACCGTCATGGTCAACGTGACCCGCACCGGCGAGCGTCAGCGCATCGACGGCTGGCTGGTGCCCGCGGGCGAGCACGGTGTCGAGGTCCGCGTCGCCGACCACGGGTCGACGGCGACGACCGCGGACGAGGGCGGCCGGTTCGTGCTGACCGAGGTGCCGCGTGGGACCACGCAGATCCTCGTGCGGATGAACGGCGGCAAGCCCCGCACGGTGGTCACGCCGACGGTCGTTCTCTGACTCGTCTATGACAGCTTGACCAGCGACGGTGGCAGCTCGTCGGCGTGGATCACGCCGACCTGCTGCGTCGCCCGGGTCAGCGCGACGTAGAGGTCGTTGAGGCCGCGCGGGGACTCGGCGACCACTTTCGCGGGTTCGACCAGCAGCACCGAGTCGAACTCCAGGCCCTTCGACTGGCGCACGGTCAGCACGACGACCTTGTTCTCCAGGTCGGGCTGGTCCCCCACCGCCGCGTCCGGCACGGACGCGACCACGGCCGCGCCGATCTCGGCGACCAACGACTCAGGAGCGAGGACGGCCAGCGTGCCGGGCCCGACGTTGTCGGCCGCCAGTCGCGCCACTGTCTCCGCTACCGCGTCGGCGTCGACCTTTCGCGTCCACGGCGGCACACCGGTCTCGCGGACCGAGCGCGGCGGCTCGACGTCGGCGGCCAGTTCGGCGAGAACGTCGGCGGCGACCGCCATGACCTCCGCGGGCGTGCGGTAGTTGACCGTCAACTCGGCCAGCCGCCAGCGGTCCTCGACGTACGGGGCGAGGGTGTCGGACCAGGAGTCGGCGCCTGCCAGGTCGCCGGTCTGGGCGACGTCGCCGACCAGCGTCATCGACCGCGAGGGACACCGGCGCATCAGGACCCGCCAGGCCATGGCGGAGAGTTCCTGGGCCTCGTCGACGATCACGTGGCCGAACGTCCAGCTGCGGTCCGCGGCGGCCCGCTCGGCGGCGGTCCGGTGGTCCTCGTCGTCGTGGCGGGCGGCGAGCCTGCCCGCGTCGATGAGGTCGTAGGCGGTGAGGATGTCGGGGTCGGCGTCGTCCTCCATCTGCAGGATGTCCAGGACGCCCTGGGCGTAGTCCTGCTCCTCGCGGCGGCGGCGGGCGGCCTCGGCTCGCTCGGCGGCGTCGTCGACACCGAGGAGTTCGGCGGCCTCGTCGAGCAGGGCGGCGTCGGCGGCGGTCCAGCCGAGACCGGGGTCGCGAAGCAGCAGGTCGCGCTCGGGGACGTCGGGCATCGCGGTGGCAAGGCGGTCGGGGCTCGCGTAGAGGTCGGACAGGAACTGCTGCGGGCTGAGCTGCGGCCACAGCTGCTCGATGGCGTCCCGCACCGCCTGTTCCTCGCCCAGCTCGCGGCGGATGTCGGCGAGGTCGGCCTCGTCGAGGAACTCGGCGCCGAGGCGTTCGGCCTCCTGCCGGGCCAGCGCGGCGATGATCTCGCCCGCGAAGATCGGACGGGCCTCGTTGTGGGTTCGCCGGGAGCGTCTGGCGCGGTTTCGGGCGGCGGCGACGGTGTCGCGGTCGAGGACCATCTCCTCGCGTTCGACCACCAGGACCATCGGCTCCTCGGGCAGCTCCTGGCGGTCTTTGACCGCTCGGCGCAACGCGTCGACCATCGTCAGGCGGCCCTTGATCTCGGCCGCCTCGGCGGGCTCGGGGCGGGTGCCGTTCTCGCCGGGGTAGAGCTCGCCGACGGTCTGCAGCAGCACGCCGGTCTCACCGAGGGACGGGAGCACCTGGCCGATGTAGCGCAGGAAGGTCGCGTTGGGGCCGATGATCAGCACGCCGCGGCGGGAGAGCTGCTCGCGGAAGGTGTAGAGCAGGTACGCGGCACGGTGCAGGGCGACCGCGGTCTTGCCGGTGCCGGGGCCGCCCTGGACGACGAGGACCCCGTTGAGGCCAGAGCGGATGATCTCGTCCTGCTCGGCCTGGATGGTCTCGACGATGTCGCCCATCCGGCCGGTGCGGCTCGCGTTGAGGGCGGAGAGGAGGGCGACCTCGCCGGTCACGCCCTCGTGGAAGTGCTGCTCGCCCGCGCCGAGGTCGAGGACCTCGTCGTCGACGCCGGTGACCTTGCGGCGGCTGGTCCGGATGTGGCGGCGCCTGCGCACGCCGTCCGGGGAGGCGGCGGTGGCCAGGTAGAACGGCCGGGCGGCGGGGGCGCGCCAATCGAGCAGGAGCGGCTCGTAATCGTCTTCCTCATCGAAAAGGCCGATGCGGCCGATATAGCTGCGGCTTTCATCGGAGAAGTCGAGCCTGCCGAAACACAGGCCGTTCTCGACGGCGTTGTAATGCGCCAGCCGCTCACCGTAATGAACGGTGGCGGCGTCGCGCTGGGTCATTGCCTGCGGATTGCTGCTGGTCTCACGCAGGGTCTTGGCCAGGCGGGTGTCCGCGTCAGCGCGGAGATCGTCGAGGTGCGCGTAGAGCAGGGATACGTATTCCTGCTCACCGTCGATCTCGGTTGACAAACGCCCTCCACTTGCCATATAATTCATTTCATCGGCACCCTTATGGGTGCCATTCTTGTGCGAACGTCAAATATAGCGTGACTATTCCGCTATTTCAGCCGCCGGGTCGGGTCAATCCGTCCGTGGCCGCGTCCCGGCTCAGCACGACACCGTCGGTGCGTTCGATCGCTTGTTCCTTGCGCGCGGCCGACACCTCAGTGTCGCTGGTGAGGTCGCGCAGCCGGATCGGCGGTCCCAGGTCGACCAGCGTCGGCAGGTACTCGGCCTTGTCGACGGTCCAGCCCTGGGCCGACTTCACGAAGCGGAACCGGGCGAGGACGCCTTCCTCGGTCGTCCCTTTCGGCTCCTCGTGCTTGGCGACCTGGTTGCCGAGGCCGTAGGTGACCCACTTGCCGTTGATCCGCTCGAACGGCTGCACCACGTGCGCGTGGTGGCCGATGATCACGTCGATCGACGGGTCGCCGAGCAGCCGCTGGGCGATCTTGCGCTGGTCGGCGTTCGGTTCGTGCTTGCCCTCGGTGCCCCAGTGGATGCTCGCGACGACCACCTCGGCGCCGGCTTCCCGGGCCCGCTTGGCCTCGGCGATGACCGCCGCGGGGTCCAGGAGGTTGGCCATCCAGGGCGTGGGGCGGGTCGTGCCCTTGTTGAAGGCGAAGGTGTAGGACACGAAGCCGACCTTGACCCCGGCGACGTCCCGGACCAGCGGTTTCGCCGCCTCAGCGGCCGAGCGGGCTGACCCGGTGTGCGCGATCTTGGCTTCATCGAGGGCGTCGAGGGTGGTGGCGACGCCCTCGGCGCCCTGGTCCATGGTGTGGTTCGAGGCGGTCGAGCAGACGTCGAATCCGCTGTCGGCCAGCCCGGTGGCGACCTCGGGCGGGGCGTAGAAAGTCGGGTAGCCCTTGAACGGCCCCTTGGCGGTGGCGATGGGGACTTCGAGGTGGCAGAGGGCGAGGTCGGCCTGGTCGAGGACGGGCTTGATCCCCGCGAAGAGGGGCGCGTAGTCGCGCTTGCCGTTGCCGTCCTCGGTGGCCTGCTCGGTGAGGGCGGGGTGGATGAGCACATCGCCGCCTGCGATCAGGGTGAAGGAGTCGACGGGAGCGGCCGCGGACGTCGTCGGCCGAGGCGCGGACGAAGGGGCGGAGGCCGCGGAGGGGACGGGGGCGACCTCGGTGCACCCGGCCACTGTGAGCAGGGCACAACTGATCAGGCCAGCGGTGACTCGGCTCCTGCGCACGGTCGGCACGGTACTGGACCTGTGGTCGCGGCGGACGAACGGCTGGGGGCACGCGGGCACGCTCGTGTGCCCAGCCTGCTCGGGTTGGCGCGGCGCGCAGTGCGGATGGTCAGCGTCTGCGGCGGAGGATCACCACCAATGCGACCACCAGCGCGGCGACCGCGGCGGGGAGCAGGCGTTTCTTCAAGGAGTGGGTTGCGATCTCCATGAGGTCGATGGGTTCGGTCTCGAACTCGGGGACCGCGCGCAGCGTGCGGGATGGGGTTGGTTGGGTGGGAATCTCTGGGGCTTCTCGCTCGTCGGTCTTCGTGGGGGATGAGGTGGCGGCGGTGGGCCGCGGTTGACCGGTCGCGGATGGGGTGGCGACGGTTGAAGGTCGGTTGGGGGCGGATGGTGCAGTGGGGATGGTGGCGGATACCGGCAGGTCGGCGGGCTGGGCGGGCTGCCCAGCTTGGGCAGCCTGCGTGGCTTGTCCGGAGGGCTGCGCGGATCGGGAAGGCTCCCCGGATCGGGTGGACTGCCCGGCCTGGGCGGGTTGGACGGACTGGACGGGTTGGGTGGACTGCCCGGCCTGGGCGGGTTGGGCGGACTTCCCGGCCTGGGCGGACTGGACGGGTTGGGCGGACTTCCCGGCCTGGGCGGACTGGACGGGTTGGGCGGACTTCCCGGCCTGGGCGGGTTGGGCGGACTGCCCGGCCTGGGTGGGCTGTGCGGGTTTGGGGGCGAGCTTTTTCGCGAGGCAGTCGGCGAAGGTGTTGAGGATCTTGGTGCCCACCTCGGAGATCAAGCCTCGGCCGAACTGGGCGGGCTTTCCGGTGATGGCCAGGTCGGTGCGGACTTCCCCGTCGGTGTTCGTTCCGTTTTCGACGAGGGTGACCGTGACGGTCGCCGTGGCGGTGCCGTTGCCCCGGGAGTCCTTTCCGGACGCCTTGATGGTGGTCCGGTGGGCGTCCTCGTCCGTCTCGACGAACTCGCCCGATCCCTTGTACAGCAACGAGATCGGGCCCACCTTCACCTTCACCGTGCCGGTGAAGGTGGTGCCCGAGTACTCGGTCAGGGTGGCGCCCGGCATGCAGGGCGCCACCCGTTCGGGGTCCATGAGGGCGGCCCAGACGGTGTCGATGTCGGCTGGGACCGTGAACCGGTGCTCCAACTGCACGAGACTTTCCTCCTAGACGCCCGCTGCGGCGGTCAGGGCGCGCGAGGTGAGGACGCGCGCGAGGTGTTGGCGGTAGGCGGGATCGGCGTTGCCGTCGGTGGTGGGTGAGGTGCCTTCGGCGGCGTGTTCGGCGGCTGCCTTGAGGTTCTCGGCGGTGGCCTGTTTGCCGATCAAGGCGTCCTCCACCGCGGTGGCGCGGATCGGGACCGACGCCATGTTGGTCAAGGCGATGCGGGCCTCGGCGATCTTTCCCGCCTCGGCGCGGACCATGGCGGCGACGCCGACGATGGACCATGCCTGGGCCACACGGTGGAACTTCTCGTAGTGGGCGGTCCAGTCGGTGTGTTTCGGGACGTGGACCTCGACGAGGATTTCGTCCTGGTGCAAGGCGGTGGTGAAGAAGTCGACGAAGAAGTCGGCCGCAGAGACCGTGCGTCGACCGTCCATTCCGGACACGATGAAGCGCGCGTCGAGGGCCAGCGCGGGGGCGAGCAGGTCCCCGGCCGGGTCGGCGTGGGCCAGTGACCCGCCGAACGTGCCGCGGTGGCGGACCTGCGGGTCGGCCACCGTGTCGGTGGCGAGCTTGATCAGTTCGGCGTGTTCGGCGACCAGTGGATCGCTCTGAATGTCGTAGTGGGTGGTCATCGCGCCGATCACGAGGTGGTCGCCGCCGTCGCGGACGCCGCGCATCTCCGGGATCCGGCCGAGGTCGATGAGCTTGGTCGGCGCGGCCAGGCGCATGCGCAGGACGGGCAGCAGGCTTTGGCCGCCCGCGATCACCTTGGCCTCGTCGCCCGCCTCGGCCAGGGCGCGCACGGCGCTGTCGACCGTGGTGGGTGCGACGTAGTCGAAAGCCGCCGGGATCATCGCGAACCTCCAGCCGTGTCGATCGAGCCGAGCCCGCCGCCCGCTTCGCCGCGGATGCCGCTCTCGGCCGTGGACGCGCCGTGGATCGCCGACCAGACGCGCATGGGGGTGCAGGGCATCGGGATGTCGCGGACACCCAGGTGCCGGACGGCGTCGATCACGGCGTTGACCACCGCCGGTGTCGACGCGATGGTGCCCGCCTCGCCGACTCCCTTGACACCCAACGAGTTCGTCGTCGACGGGCTCACCGTGCGGTCGGTGACGAACGACGGCAGGTCGGCCGCGGACGGAACCAGGTAGTCGGCGAAGGTGCCCGTGGTGAGGGTGCCGGTCTCGTCGTGGATGGCCTCCTCGTAGAGGGCCTGCGCCAGCCCTTGGGCGAGACCGCCGTGGACCTGGCCGTCGACGATCATCGGGTTGATGACCTTGCCGATGTCGTCCACGCACACGTACTTGCGGATCTTCACGTGCCCGGTCTCGGTGTCGACCTCCGTGGCGCACAGGTGGGTGCCGTGCGGGAAGGAGAAGTTCTCCGGGTCGAACGTCGCTTCCGCGTCGAGGGACGGTTCCATGCCGTCGGGCAGGTCGTGGGCGGCGAACACGGCGAGCGCGACGTCGGTGATGCCGGTGGACTTGGCGGTCCCGCGGACGGTGAACTGGCCGCCTGCGAACTCGAGGTCGTCCTCGGCGCACTCCATCAGGTGGGCGGCGATCTTGCGGGCCTTCGCGATCACCTTCTCCCCCGCCTTGAGCACGGCCATCGCGCCGACGGTCAGCGAGCGGGAGCCGTAGGTGTCCATCCCCCTGGCCGAGATCTGGGTGTCGCCGTGCAGCACCTCGATGTCGTCGAACGGCACGCCGAGCTGGTCGGCGACGATCTGGCTCCACGCCGTCTCGTGGCCCTGGCCGTGCGGCGACGAGCCGGTGACCACCTCGACCTTGCCGCTGGGCAGCATGCGGATCGCCGCGTGTTCCCAACCGCCCGCGCCGTAGGCCAGCGAGCCGAGGACCCGCGAGGGCGCGAGTCCGCACATCTCGGTGAACGTCGACGTGCCGATGCCGAGCTGGACGACATCGCCGCGGCGGCGCCGTTCCTGTTGCTCGGCGCGCAGGCCGTCGTAGTCGAAGAGTTCCTTCGCGCGGGCGGTCGCCGCCTCGTAGTCGCCGGAGTCGTACGTCATCCCGGCGACGGTGGTGAAGGGGAACTCGTCGTTCTTGATCCAGTTCTTCTCGCGGACCTCGATCGGGTCCAGGTCCAGTTCGGCGGCGAGTTCGTCCATCAGGCGCTCGATGGCGAAGGTCGCCTCCGGCCTGCCCGCACCGCGGTAGGCGTCGGTCGGGGTCTTGTTCGTGAAGACGTTGGTGCAGGCGAAGTGGTATGCCGGGATCTTGTAGATCGCGTTGAACATGAACGCGCCCAGGATCGGCACGCCCGGCGTGACCAGGCGCAGGTAGGCGCCCATATCGGCGAGGAGTTCGACCTTGAGGCCGGTCACCGTGCCGTCGCGGCGGGCGGCGAGGGTGAGCTTCTGGAGCTGGTCGCGGCCGTGGTGGGCCGACACCAGTGATTCCGAGCGGGACTCGGTCCACTTCACCGGCTTGCCCAGCCGCTTGGCGGCGAGCAGGCAGACGACTTCTTCGGGCGTGACCTGGAGTTTGCCGCCGAAGCCGCCGCCGACGTCGGGGGCGATGACGCGGATCTTGTGCTCGGGCGTGTTCGTGGTCAGCGCGAGCATGAGCCGCAGGATGTGCGGGATCTGCGTCGAGGACCACATCGTGAGCTGCTCGCCGGTCGGGTCGACCACGACCGAGCGCGGCTCCATGAACGACGGGATCAGCCGCTGCTGGCGGAAGGTGCGCTCGATCAGCACCTCCGCGCCGGCGATGGCCTCCTCGACGTCGGACCCGGTGCCCGCCTCGGCCGAGTCGAACACCCACAGCGCGGACTTGTTGGTGTCCAGGTCCGGGTGCACGAGGTCGGCGTCGTCGATGGCGGTGGCCAGGTCGAGCACCACGGGCAACTCGTCGTAGTCGACGTCGATGACCTCCAGCGCGTCGTGCGCCTCGGCCTTGCTGCGGGCGATCACCACGGCGACCGCCTCGCCGGCGAAGTTGACCGTGTCGACCGCCAGGGACGGCGCGGGCGGCGCCTTCTGGTCCTCGGTGATCGGCCACGCGCACGGCAGGCTGCCCTGCTCGTCGGCGATGTCCGCGCCGGTCAGGATCGCGATGACGCCCGGCTTGGACTTGGCGGCGGCGGTGTCGATCGACGCGATTCGCGCGTGGGCGGAGGTGCTGCGCAGGAAGGCCACGTGCAGCAGCCCGGGCAGCGTCACGTTGTCGGTCCACCGGGTGCGGCCGGTGATCAGGCGGGCGTCCTCTTTGCGGAGGCGGGACCGGCCGACCTCCGGTTCGACGGTCGCGGTCATCGCTCGCCTCCGGAGACCTGGCTCTTCGTGCGGCTGACGTGCGGCTCGGAGACCCGCTCGACGTCGGGTCCGGCGCCCGGCCGCATCTGGTGGGCGGCGTCGCGGACGGCCTTGACGATGTTCTGGTACCCGGTGCAGCGACACAGGTTGCCTTCGAGGCCGTGGCGGACGGCGGCTTCGTCGGGGTCGGGGTTGTCGGCGAGGAGGTCGATCGCCTGCATGATCATTCCGGGCGTGCAGAACCCGCACTGCAGCGCGTGGTTGTCGTGGAAGGCCTGCTGGACCGGGTGGAGCTTGCCGTCGCGGGCCAGCCCTTCGATGGTGGTGACCTCGCTGCCGTGGGCCTGGACGGCGAGCACGGAACAGGACTTCACGCTGTGGCCGTCCAGGTGGACGGTGCAGGAGCCGCAGTTGCTGGTGTCGCAGCCGACGACGGTGCCGACCTTGCCGAGCTTGTCGCGCAGGTAGTGCACGAGCAGCTGGCGGGGCTCGACGTCGTCGGCGTACTCGATGCCGTCGACGGTGACGGTGATGCGCATCGTGCCTCCAAGCGAACACGCCCGCTGGGGCTGGGCTGGCGGAGAACGGACCGAACCCAGATGTGCGTGACTGGGCTCACATCCGAGCGTGCCCCTCTTCCCTGCGCCTCACAACCCCACCTGGCCTGCCTGTGGACAACTCCGCCCGCCGTCACCGGATCGAGGTGACTTAGTGGATGCGCCCCGACAGCTCGGCGAGGCGCTGGCCCTGCCTGCCCCAGCGCAGCGCGATGATCTCCGCCGCGATCGACACCGCCGTCTCCTCCGGGGTGCGGGCACCGAGGTCCAGGCCGATCGGGGACGACAGCGCAGACAGCTCGCTCTCGGTCAGGCCCGCTTCGCGCAGCCTGTTCATCCGGTCGTCGTGGGTGCGTCGGGAGCCCATGGCCCCGACATAGGCGAGCTTGCCCCGGAGAGCGACCTCCAGGACCGGCACGTCGAACTTCGGGTCGTGGGTCAGGACCGTGACCACGGTCCGCGAGTCGACCCGGCCCGCCGCCAGCTCGGCGGCGAGATAGCGGTGCGGCCAGTCGACGACGACCTCGTGCGCGCCCGGGAACCGGGTCGTCGTGGCGAAGACCGGGCGGGCGTCGCAGACGGTGACGCGGTAGCCGAGGTAGGTGCCGAGCCGGGCCATGGCGGCGGCGAAGTCGATCGCGCCGAAGACGAGCATGCGCGGGGGCGGCTCGAAGGAGTTCACGAATACCGACAGGCCCTCGCCGCGCCGTTCGCCGTCGGTGCCGTAGACCAGGGTTCCGCTGCGGCCGCTGGCGAGCAGCCCTCGCGCGTCGTCGGCGATGGCGTCGTCGATGCGCGCCGACCCCGTGGAACCCGCTACGCGATCCGGCCAGATGACGATGCGCGCGCCCACGAGAGTCGGGTGGGCGACCACAGTCGCGACGGCGACCGGCACCTCGGCGTGGACGGCCTCGGCCAGCGCGGGCAACTCCGGGAAGCTGTCCCGGTCGATCCGCTCGACGTAGATGTCGATGATCCCGCCGCAGGTCAGACCCACGGCGAACGCGTCGTCGTCGCTGACCCCGTAGCGCTGCAGCATGGGCTGACCGGTTTCCAGCACCTCGCGGCCGACCTCGTAGACCGCGCCCTCGACACACCCGCCGGACACGCTGCCGGTGACCGTGCCGTCCGCGGCGACCATCATCGACGCCCCGGCGGAGCGGGGCGCGGAGGAGAACGTGGCCACCACGGTGCCGACGGCAACCGCCTCGCCCGCCTCGTAGCGACGCATGACCTCGTCGAGCACGTCACGCACGGCGCACCTCCTGGAGCAGACGGTCCAATGTGGCCAGGCTATGTCCCGCGAGCAACCGGTGGACATGGGGCAGCGCGACGGCGATCCCGGACTGCACGGGCTGGTACATGTCCGCGCCCGCGTGCGGGTTCACCCAGAACACCCGGTGCGCGAGCCTGCCCAGCCGCGCCATCTGCTCGCCGAGCAGCCGCGGATCCCCGCGTTCCCAGCCATCGGAGAACACGACGACGACAGCCTGCCGGGCAGCACCGCGCTGTCCCCAGCGGTCCAGGAACGCCCGGAGGGTCTCGCCGAGCCGGGTTCCGCCCGCGAAATCCGGCACCGCGCGAGCCGCCGCGGCCAGGGCGAACTCGGGGTCGCGCTGGCGGAGTTGCCTGGTCAGACGGGTCAGGCGGGTGCCGAGGGTGAAGACCTCCACCGGGGAGCGCCGGGCCATCGCGTGGGCGAAGCGCAGCAGCGCGTCGGCGTAGGGCGACATCGAACCGGAGACGTCGATCAGCAGGACGATCCGGCGCGGTCGGCTGCGCCTGCGTTTGCGCGCGAGGCGGACGGTCTCCCCACCGGCGGCCCGCATCGCGCGAAGCGTGCGGTGGCTGTCGATCGGGCCGCGCCGGTCGGGCCGCCAGCGCGCCGCCCGGCGCAGCGGCGGGTCGGGCCGCAGCAGGGCGATGAGTTCGCGCAGGTGGGCGCGTTCGGCCGCGGTCAGTTCGGACACGTCGCGGTGGCGTAGGACCTCGGTGTCGCTCGCCGTGCGGTCGACGTCGCGGACCTCCGAGGAGGAACCCGCTCCTAGATCACCCAGCGGACTGAGACGGCTGCGCTGGATCGCGGGCGGGCCCGGCGCGCGCGGGCGTGGGGCGGCCCCGGTGAACCAGGCGTGGAACGCGGCGTCGTAGCGCGGGAGGTCGTCCGGCTCACCGCACAGGGTGACCCGGCCCGCCCAGTAGAGCTGCCCGACCTGCGCGGGGTCGAGTTCGGCGACGGCGTCGAGGTAGGCCCGGACCCGGCCAGGACCGCAGGCCACACCGGCCTCGCGCACCGCGGCGGCGAAGCCGACCAGCCCCGGAAGTGGGTCCACCCACCCAGTCTGCGCCTCAGGCGACCTCGGCGACGAGGCCGGTGAGGACGTCACGGCAGTCGGCGAGCACCTTCTTGCCCCGCTTGGTGGTCCGGTAGAGCCGCACCCGCCTGCCGTCGGCGATCTCGCCGCGCGACTTCAGCAGGCCGGCTTCCTGCATGCGGTGCAGCAGCGGATAGAGCGTGCCGGGTGAGACGCGGTAGCCGTGGTTGGTCAGTTCGGCGGTGAGCCAGGCGCCGTGCACCTCGTCGCCGGCGGCGTACTGGAGCACGCGCAGCCGCAGCGCGCCGTTCTTGAAGTCTCGGACCACATCCATCGGCTCACGATATCGCACCTCGATATCGGAATCCGACTTTTTGGCGATCTGCGTTGGCAGCAAGATAACCAGCCTTGAAATCGTGATCCGATATCAGAACCCGAGTACTGAATCGTTGACACGACGGTGTGAAACCCGCCACGCGGAGGAGTTAAGAACGCGCGGAAAGTTGGTCACCGCGCGTAAAGTACCCAGGTCACAGCCTCGGCGAAAGGTGGAAGATGCGTCCGACCAAGCGGTGCGAGAAATGACGCTGGCCGACCACTCCCCACCCCTGCACTACCCGACAGACCCGCTCGCCGGCGCCGCCGTGCGCGGGCTGGCTGTGTTCCGCGCGGGCCCCGAGAGCGCTCCCCGCACCCTCATCGACATCCTCGACACGACCGCCGCCCTGCACCCGGACGCCCCCGCGCTCGACGACGGCACCACGGTCCTGGCCTACCGCAAGTTGCTCGCGGAGGTCGACACGCTGCGTCGCTCACTCAACGACGCGGGCATCGGCCTCGGCGACCGGGTCGGCGTGCGGGTCCCGTCCGGCTCGGTCGACCTGTATGTCTCGATCCTGGGCGTCCTCGCCGCGGGCGCCGCCTATGTCCCGGTCGACTTCGACGACCCGCACGAGCGCGCCGACCTGGTCTTCACCGAGGCCGACGTCGCCGCCGTGCTCGGCGAGGGCCGCGCGTTGACCCCGCGCGGGACCCCGCTGGGCCACCTCGGCACGCCGTCGCCCGACGACGACGCCTGGATCATCTTCACCTCGGGATCGACCGGGAAGCCGAAGGGCGTCGCGGTCAGCCACCGCTCGGCCGCCGCGTTCGTCGACGCCGAGGCCGACCTGTTCCTGCCCGACGAGCCGATCGGCCCGGACGACCGGGTGCTGGCCGGACTGTCCGTCGCGTTCGACGCCTCCTGCGAGGAGATGTGGCTGGCCTGGCGCAACGGCGCCTGCCTGGTCGCGGCACCCCGCGCGCTCGTGCGCACCGGCGTCGACCTGGGCCCGTGGCTGGTCGAGCGGGAGATCACCGTGGTGTCCACGGTTCCCACGCTCGCCGCGCTCTGGCCGTCCGACGCGCTCGACGACGTCCGGCTGCTGATCTTCGGGGGCGAGGCCTGCCCGCCCGAGCTGGCCGAGCGCCTCGCGGTGCCGGGTCGCGAAGTCTGGAACACCTACGGGCCGACCGAGGCGACCGTGGTGGCCTGCGGCGCGCGGATGACGGGCGAGGGCCCGGTGCGGATCGGGCTGCCGCTCGACGGCTGGGAACTGGCCGTGGTCGACGCCGACGGCGAACTGGTGCCGATGGGCGGCTCCGGCGAGCTGGTCATCGGGGGCGCGGGCCTGGCCCGCTACCTCGACCCGGTCAAAGACCAGGAGAAGTTCGCACCGCTGCCCACCCTGTCCTGGTCGCGCGCGTACCGAAGCGGCGACTTGGTCAAGGCCGAGCCCGAGGGCCTGCTGTTCCTGGGCCGGGCCGACGAGCAGATCAAGCTCGGCGGCAGGCGCATCGAGCTGGGCGAGGTCGACGCGGCACTTCAGGCGCTGCCCGGGGTCGCGGGCGCCGCGGCCGCCGTGCGCACCACGAAGGCCGGAAACCAACTGCTCGTCGGTTACGTCGTGGCGGGCGAGGAGTTCGACCAGAGCGCCGCGGTGGAGCGCCTGCGCACCGCGCTGCCCGCCGCCCTCGTGCCGTTGCTCGCGAAGGTCGACACACTGCCCACGCGCACGTCCGGCAAGGTCGACCGGGCGGCGCTGCCCTGGCCGCTCCCGGCTCTCGACACCACCGCGGTCGACCTGGGGGCGATGTCACCCACCCAGGCCTGGCTCGCCGGGCTGTGGACCGAACTGCTCGGCATCGGCATCGGCGACCCGGACGCCGACTTCTTCACCCATGGCGGCGGCAGCCTGTCCGCCGCTCGACTCGTGTCCCGGATTCGGGAGACGCACCCGACCATCTCGGTGTCCGACGTCTACCAGCACTCCAGGCTGTCCGCGCTGGCGAAGCTGATCGACGCCACCGCGGGCAGCGTCCGCGACGAGCGGGTCGTGGCCCCGACACCGCGCAAAGCGCAGGTCATCCAGGTCCTCGCGACGATCCCGATGCTGTCGGTGGTCGGCGCGCGATGGGTGGTCACGCTCGCCGCGCTGAACAACCTCATCCAGCTCCCCTGGGCGCCCACGGTGTCGTGGTGGCTGGTCTTCGCGGGCTGGCTGGCGTTCCTGAGCCCGTGGGGCCGCATGGCGATCGCCGCGGGAACCGCGCGGCTGCTGCTGCGGGGCGTGCGACCCGGCCGCTACCCGCGCGGGGGCGGCGTGCACCTGCGGCTGTGGGCGGCCGAGCGGATGGTCGAGCTGAGCGGCGCGACCAACCTGGCGGGCGCCCCCTGGATGGCACACTACGCGCGCGCTCTGGGCGCACGCGTCGCTGAGGACGTCGACCTGCACTCGCTGCCGCCGGTCACCGGCCTGCTCAAGCTCGGCCGGGGCGCGGCGATCGAGCCGGAGGTGGACCTGTCCGGCCACTGGCTCGACGGCGACGTCCTGCACATCGGCCGCATCCGGGTCGACGCGGACGCGACCGTGGGCTCACGCAGCACGCTGTTCCCCGGCGCTCGGATCGGCAAGCGTGCCGAGGTGGCGCCCGGTTCCGGCGTCCAGGGATCGGTGCCCACGGGCCAGCAGTGGTCCGGGTCGCCGGCGACTCGCACGGGCAAGGCGTCGCATCGCGCGACCCGGCCGCCTCGGCGCAAGCGCTGGGTCGCGGCGTACGCGGTGGCGTCGTTCGCGCTGAGCCTGCTGCCGGTGGTCGCCGCGGTGCCCGCGCTGCTGATTCTGTCGTCGTTCGTCTCCGGCACGGCCACCCTCAGCGCGGCGCTGGGGCAGGCTCTGCTCGCGGTGGCGCCCGCGACGCTGTCCTGGCTGGTGGCGTACGCGCTGCTGATCCTGGTGTCGGTGCGGGCGCTGAGCATCGGCCTGCGCGCGGGTCGCCACCCGGTGCACAGCCGGATCGCGTGGCAGGCGTGGGCGACCGAGCGGCTGATGGGGATCGCGCGGGTCGGGCTCTATCCGCTCTACGCGAGTCAGCTGACCCCGGTCTGGCTGCGTGCGCTGGGCATGAAGGTCGGCCGCGGTGTCGAAGCGTCGACGGTTCTCGCGCTGCCGAGCCTGACCACGATCGACGACGGCGCGTTCCTCGCCGACGACACCATGATCGGGTCCTACGAACTCGGCGGCGGCTGGCTGCGGATCGCGGCCGCACGGGTCGGCAAGCGGGCGTTCCTGGGCAACTCCGGCATGACCGCGCCCGGGCGCAAGGTGCCCAAGCGCGGCCTGGTCGGCGTGCTGTCGTCGACCCCGAAGAAGGCGAAGGCGGGCTCGTCCTACCTGGGGATGCCGCCGATGAAGCTGCCGCGCACGGTCGAGACGGGCGATGAGAGCACGACCTTCGACCCGCCGACGCGGTTGAAGATCGCGCGGGGGCTGGTCGAGCTGTGCCGGATCGTGCCGGTGATGGCGTCGCTGGCGCTCGCGGTGCTGGTGGCGGCCGGGTTCGAGGCGCTCGCCGCTTCGACGGGGTTCGGCGTGGCTTTGGCGCTTAGCGGGGTGTTGCTCTTCGGGGCAGGGATCACCGCGTGTGCCGTCGCGATCATGGCGAAGTGGGTCCTCGTGGGCCGGTTCACGGCGATCGAGCGTCCGCTGTGGAGCGGTTTCGTGTGGCGCGACGAGCTGGCGGACACGTTCGTGGAGATGCTCGCGGTGCCGTGGTTCGCCACCTCCGCGCAGGGCACGCCGCTGCTGACCGTGTGGCTGCGCGGGTTGGGCGCCAAGATCGGCCGCGGCGCCTGGGTCGAGACGTACTGGCTGCCCGAGTACGACCTGGTCCGCATCGGCGACGGCGCCACGGTCAACCGGGGCTGCGTGCTGCAGACCCACCTGTTCCACGACCGGATCATGAGCATGTCGGCGGTGACCGTCGGCGACGGCGGCACGCTCGGCCCGCACGGCATCGTCCTGCCCGGCGCGTCGATCGGAGACCAGGCCACCGTGGGCCCGGCGTCGCTGGTCATGCGGGGTGAGTCGGTGCCCGGCGGGAGCCGCTGGCTGGGCAACCCGATCGCGGCGTGGCCCGGCTGCTGTTGAATGGGGCCATGAGCGCCAAGGCTGATCCGGCTCGCGCCGGGGAGCCCGGCGCCACCACGTCGGCCGACGCCTATCTCCCGCAGCACGGCAACGGCGGCTACCGGGTCACGCACTACGACCTCGAACTGGACTACCGGGTCGGCCCTGGCAGGCTCGACGGGCTGGCCCGGCTGACGCTGGCGCCGACGCACGCGCTGAGCCGGTTCAGCCTCGACTTCGGCAAGCTGCGGGTCACCAAGGTGACCGTCGCAGGCAAGGCCGTCCGCTACGCCCAGCGCGGGACGAAGCTGCACATCACGCCCGCCCGGCCGCTGCCCGCGCTGAGCCCGGTGGCGGTGGAGGTCCGCTACGTCGGCTCGCCCGAGCCGGTTCCGACGGTGTGGGGTGAGCTGGGCTGGGACTACCTCGACGACGGGGTCATCGTGGCGAGCCAGCCGATCGGGTCGCCGTCGTGGTTCCCATGCAACGACCACCCGAGCGACAAGGCCACGTACCGGATCGCGGTGACCGTGGCGTCGCCGTACCAGGTGGTGGCCAACGGGGTGCTCGAGTCGCGGCGGACGTCGGCGTCGACGACCACCTGGGTGTACCGGCTGGCCCAGCCGACTTCGGCGTACCTGATCAGTGTCCAAATCGGACGGTATGTGCTCAGCGGCGCCGGGACCGTGCACGCGGCGGTGCCCGCGCGGCTGATGGTGCCCTTCCAGTACGACTTCGGCAGGCAGCCGAGAATGCTGGCGGAGTTCGGCGAACTGTTCGGCCCGTACCCGTTCGACCGCTACGGCGTGGTGGTCGTGGACGCGGAGCTGGACGCGCCGGTGGAGGCGCAGGCGCTGTCGATCTTCGGATCGAACCACGTCGACGGTAAGCGCGGCTCGGAGAACCTGGTGGCGCACGAGCTGGCGCACCAGTGGTTCGGCAACAGCCTCACCGTCGCGGAGTGGCGGCACATCTGGCTCAACGAGGGCTTCGCGACGTACGCGGAATGGCTGTGGTCGGAGGTCTCCGGCGGGGACAGCGCCGACGCCCACGCCCGCCGGTCCTGGCGCGAAGTCGTTGCCCAGCCACAAGATCTGCGGCTCGCCGATCCCGGCATGCAGAAGATCTTCGACGACCGTGTCTACCTGCGCGGCGCCATGGCGCTGCACGCGCTGCGGATTCGCTTGGGGGACGGCGCTTTCTTCGCGTTACTGCGCGAATGGACGTCCACCCACCGACACGGCGTGGTCACCACGGAGGCGTTCACGACGATGGCCCAGCGGCACACGCCGTGGCCGCTCACCGAGCTGTTCGCCAGGTGGCTGTTCGACGCCACTTTGCCGCCGCTGCCGAGTAAGTAGCGGAGCCGCCTCACCGAGCGGCTCCGCTCCACATCCCATTCGACGCCGCCACTCGTCGTCCGGGCTGGCCTGGGTCAATGGTGCGCCGGCGGGTGCCGTGAACGCGAGCGAATTAGGACGAGAGCAGCGCGTCGAGCCCGGCTGCGACGACCCGGTCGGCGTCCTCGCGGTACTTGAGGACCGCACCGAGGGTGACGGCCGCGCTCGCCGCGTCGAGTTCCGTGCGGTTCAGCGCGAGCAGCGCCCGCGCCCAGTCGATCGACTCCGCCACACCGGGCGGCTTCAGCAGCTCCGCCGCCCGCAGTTTCCGCACCGCGGAAGCGACCTGTGTGGACAGACGCTCGCCGATGCCCGGCACCCGGCGGCGCAGGATGGCGACCTCACGCGCCAGATCCGGGTGCTCCAGCCAGTGATAGAGGCACCGCCGCTTCAGCGCGTCGTGCACCTCACGGGTGCGGTTGGAGGTGAGGATCACCAGGGGCGCCACGGATGCGCGGATCTCGCCGAGCTCCGGGATGGTGACCGCGTTCTCGCTGAGGACCTCCAGCAGGAACGCCTCGAACTCGTCGTCGGCCCGGTCGACCTCGTCCACCAGGAGCACGCACGGCGCTTCCTCCAGAGCCCGCAGCAACGGCCGCGCGAGCAGGAATCGGCGGCTGTACAGCGACTTCTCCGCTTCGTCGGGGTCCAGCCGACCGGGGGACGCGGCCTCCAGGGCCCGCAGGTGCAGGAGCTGGCGGGGGAAGTCCCAGTCGTAGAGGGCCTGGGTGGCGTCGATGCCCTCGTGGCACTGCAGCCGGATCAGCTCGACACCCAGTGCCTCGGCCAGCGCGGTGGCCAGCGACGTCTTGCCGGTGCCGGGCTCGCCCTCGCAGAACAGCGGGCGGCCCATCCGCATGGCGAGGAACGCCGCGGTGGCCAAACCCTCGTCCGCCAGGTAGCCGACACCGTCGAGCGCGGCGGCGACGTCACGCGGCTGCTCCATCCAGCCACAGTATCCGCGCGGGCACCCGGGGACGACCCCGAGACGAAAACCAGGGTCGTTCCCCGATGTCCGGGCGGCCGCGGTCGAGCAACCTTGAGGTATGACGAACTACAGCGATGGACACACCAAGACCACCCGCACGCTGCGCCGCAGCCGGACCGACAAGATGGTCGCCGGTGTGTGTGGCGGTATCGCGAAGATGCTCGGGATCGACGCCGCCCTGGTGCGGATCGGCCTCGTCGTGGCCACGATCCTCGGCTTCGGCACCGGCGCGCTGATCTACCTGGCCTGCTGGATCCTGATGCCGGAGGAAACCGCCTAAGATCTCGACGCGTGACCGACCGCACGGGAACCGCCAAAGTGCTGGTCCTGATCGCCTCCGCCGTGCTGTTCGCCTCGGCCGGGGTGGTGTGCTTCCTGGTCGCGCTCTTCGCGCCCACGATGCGCGGCTGGCCGTACTCGGGAGCGGTCGCCTTCATGGCGATCACGGTGCTGACGGTGGCGCTGGCGATCTTCCTGACGCTGCGGGCGCGGACCGCTCAGCGGGTGGTCCTGGGCGGCTGCGCGACGCTGGTGATCGGGGCGGCCATAGCGGTGGGGACGCTATTGGTGCTGATCACCTAGGAAGCCGGTCAGCAGCGCGCGGAGCTCCTTGCGGTGCGTGACCAGCGGATACGCCGAGGGCAGGACCTCGAGTCGGGAGTTCGGGAAGGCCTCGGCGGCTTCGTGGGCGACTTCGAGCGGGTGCAGCGGGTCGTCCTCGGCGGCGATGATCAGGACTTCCGCCCGGACGTTCCGCAACGCTGCCGGGTCAGGCACGGGGACCTGCGTCGCGACGGCGTGCAGGGCCGGGCCCAGGCGCATGAGTGCGTCGGCGCGGTCTTCGAGGTAGGAGCCCGCGCCCGGGAGGACACCCAGCAGGTCGCGCAGGCCCGCGCGGTCACCGGCGTCGACGGCGGCGGCCATCGCCTCGACGAGGTGCGCGTTGGTCCGGGGGCGCGACAGGGCGGCGGGGAACATCAGGACGAGCCGGTCGAAGCGGTCCGGCTCGGTGCTGACCAGCGCGGCCAGCGCGGCGGCGCCGAGCGAGACGCCGACGGCCTGGGGCGCTTCGGTCTGGCCGATGGCCTTGGCCAGCGTCGGGTAGGTCCAGTAGTCGGCACGCGGATCGGGGGCGTCGGCGTGGCCGGGCAGCGTCAGCACGATTCGGGTGCCCGGCAGGCCGGACGCGGGGATGCGCGCCTCGCCCGCGGTGGCGCCGAGGCCGGGCACGACCAGGGTGACCGGGTCGCCGGACCCGTAGGCCCGGCGAATCACCAGCGTGGGCCGCGCTGGACCTCGATGAGCTTCGGGCGCACGTCCACCAGGTAGACCAGCGCGGCGACCAGGCCCGCCATCCAGAAGATCCAGCCTCTGCCCGCGAAACTGAACAGCAGCAAGGCGACCGTGGCGGCGGCGGTGATGCCGACCCAGGCGACCTTGGTCATCCGGTCGGCGGCGGAATAGGCGTCCGGCCGCTGCATCAGCGCGTGGACGAGCGCGAACACACCGACGGGGACGGCGGCCCAGTCGATGACTCGCAAGATCCAGAAAGCGGTCTCCGGCACGTGCCCAGCCTACGTGCGCGACCGGCCGCTCCACCACACACGTGTCTGTTAGCGCTTCGCGCTAGTTGGGTAACCGGTAGTTGTGACAGACCGCACGGACCAGTTGCAAGCAGAGTGCTTGCAACTGCTAGCGGTAGCGCGTAGCGTCGGAACTGTCACAAGGAGGCTGGATGGACGAGGTCGGAACCGGCGAGGCCAGGGCGATCGACAAGGTCGCCGACCTCGGACGCGACATCGGTGAATACATCAAGCACCAGCGCAACTCGGCGAAGATCTCGCTGCGGCAGCTCTCGAAGCTCGCTGGTGTGTCCAACCCGTACCTCAGCCAGATCGAACGTGGTCTGCGCAAGCCCAGTGCCGAGATCTTGCAGCAGATAGCCAAGGGGCTTCGGATTTCCGCCGAAGCGCTCTACGTCCAGGCGGGGATCCTCGATCTCCCGGCGGGCGGCCCAGTGGTCGACGCCGTGCGGGCAGCCGACGAGCTGACCGAGCGGCAAAAGCAAGTCCTGCTTGACATCTATGAGTCATTCCGGCGCGAGAACGCCAACCAGTCCACAGTGGAGGGGTCTGATGTGGACGACGAAACTCTCAAGACGGACCCCACCTTCAAGGAGTGAGTTTTCCATGACCAAGAGCCCTGACGTCCGCAAGGCCGGCGAGCAGGCCGCCGCCGCGGTGAACACCGCCGTCGAGCAGGTCCGCACCCCGCTGCTGGCCGCCCTGGGCGCCGGTGACCTGGCCGCCAAGGCCGTCGCCGACGCGGTGAACAAGGCCAAGGTGCGTGCCGAGTCCACCAAGACCGCCGCCGCCGACCTCCCGACCGAGCTCTCGGGCCTGCGCGAGAAGCTGGACCCGGCCGAGCTGCGCAAGCTGGTCGACGAGTACACCGAGGCCGCGGTGAAGCTGTACCAGAAGCTGGCCGACCAGGGCGAGGACGCGCTGGACAAGCTCAAGGCGCAGCCGCAGGTCAAGAGGGTCGTCGAGCAGCTCGAGGAGGCCATCGAGGCCGCCCAGCACCGCGCCGGAGACGTCGCGGGCGACGCCCGTGCGCTGGCCGAGGACATCCTGGCCAAGGTGACCCGCAAGACCCGCTCGGTCGGCGAGAAGACCGCCGTGCGCACCCAGAAGGTCGCCGCCGAGGTCGCGGAGGCCATCGAGGAGGCCGGTGACGAGGCCGCTTCGGAGGTCCGCAGCACCACCCGCCGCGTGGCGAACAAGACGGCCCCGGCCCGCAAGCCCGCCGCCCGCAATACCACGACGGCTTCCACCACGAAGACCACCAAGTAAATCCCCCGACGGCAAGGCCCCGGTTCGAGAAATCGAACCGGGGCCTTGACGTCTGTGGGCACTTTTCAGCAGCCCACTGATGCGAGCGTGGATCGCCCGCCCGCACCGACCCTGAACAAAGTCCCCACCCACCACGGGGGGCTGCCCTTGGCCAGTCGTCGTCGTAGCCCTGCATTTTCACCGGGGCCGAGCCGCCGTCGCCGAGTTCGGCCACCATCACGCCGCACTCGTGGACAGCACAGCTCACCCGCGTCGGCGTGGCTGTTGGGGCGGACTGGACGGCCGACGCCACTTGGTCCAGCGCGGTGTCGATGAGGCGTTCTCTATCGGGGGTGGGGGTGTGCGGGGCGGGTGTGCGGAATGCTGTGGATAACACCCTCCAGGCTGTGGATAACCTTGGGACTGCTGTTGACAGCGGGGCGGAAACTGTGGGCAACCAGCGAAGATGGTTGTGGACAGGCTGGGGGCACACCTGTGGGCAACTGGGGTGGATCTGTGGATAACTCTGGCCCGGGCCGGTCAGGGCAGGCGGGCGAGTAGCCAGTCGGCGACCGCGGCGGTCGTTTCCTCGACGGTGGCGGTGGTGGTGTCCAGGAGGTCCATCGGCGGCGAGGTGGTGGCCGCGTTCTCCTTGACCCAGGTGTTGAAGCCGAGCATGTCGGTGATGCGCTGCTCGTCGTCCCAGCCGCGCCAGGACGGGCGGGCTCGCAAACGCTTGCTCAACACGTCGTCATCGGCTACCAGCGACAGGTAGTGGATCTCCGAGAACAGGACGCGTTCCGGGCGGTGTTCCAGTTGTGGGGGCGCCACCGTGCCGCAGAGGACGACCGGGCGGCCGCTCTGGTGGATGGTGGCCGCCATGCGCAGCCAGATTCGCCGGAAGGAGGCGTAGTCGTCTTCGGGGTCGTGGAGGGCGTCGACCCAGAGGAGGTCCTGCTCGAGCACCACCGCGCGGTCGCCGAGCAGTTTCGTGAGACCCCGGCAGACCGTCGACTTGCCCGTCCCGCTGGGTCCGGTCACGGCGAACATCGGGAGCCGCCGGAACGGCTCCCGATGCCCACATCGCGCACAGACGAGGACAGAGTCTTCGACCGCGGGTGCGTCGGCCCACTCACCGCAGGCCGCGCAGATCATCGGGTTCAGTCGAAGAGCTCTTCGAGGAAGCTCTTGCGCTTCTTCTTGTAGTGACCGCCGTGGCCCCCGTAGCCGGCGTGGCCGTACCCGGGGGGCGAGTCACGGTATCCGGGAGGCGAGTCCCGGTAACCGCCGTGCTGCTGCACGGGCGGCGGGTAGTGCTGTGCGGGTGGCACATGCGGAGCAGGCGCACCCTGGTAAGGCGGCGGGGCCGCAGCCGTCGTGTATCGCTGCTCGGCACCGACGATCTGCTCGAGCTCGCCGCGGTCCAGGAAGATCCCGCGGCAGCCGTCGCACTGGTCGATGTGGATGCCGAGACGATCCACCGTACGCATCGCGTTCTGACACTTCGGACAAATCACGTCGCCAGCCTACGCAAAGTCGCATGCCGGTGTCCGCATAGCTTGATCAGACATCCGAACGTGGCGCTTTGTGGCCTGCTCGCACATGGTCCGCCCCGGCCGCCGAACCTAACGTCGGCACCCATGAGCAGTGATCCCCTTGACCCCCTCGACGGTCGCTCCGCGCTGGTCACCGGCGGGGCGAGCGGGATCGGCCGGGCGTGCGCGCGGGCGCTGGCGGCGGCGGGCGCGAAGGTGCACGTCGTCGACCGGGACCTGCCGGGCGCCGAACTGGTGGCCGCCGAGGTCGGCGGCTGGGCGCACGGGGTGGACCTGTCCGACCCCGCCGCGCTCGACACCCTGCCGACCGACGTCGACGTCCTGGTCAACAACGCCGGGCTGCAGCACGTGGCCGCCCTGCACGAGTTCCCGCCGGAGCGGTTCGACCTGATCCAGCGGGTCATGGTGACCGCGCCGTTCCTGCTGATCCGCCGGTCCCTGCCGCACATGTACGCCCGCGGCTGGGGCCGGATCGTCAACATCTCCAGCGTCCACGGCCTGCGGGCCAGCGCGTTCAAGTCCGCCTACGTCGCGGCCAAGCACGGGCTGGAGGGGCTCTCGAAGGTCGCCGCCATCGAGGGCGCCCCGCACGGGGTGACCAGCAACTGCGTCAGCCCCGGCTACGTCCGGACCCCGCTGGTGCAGAACCAGATCGACGCCCAGGCCCGCGAGCACGGGATCGGCGCCGACGAGGTCGTCGAGCGGGTGCTGCTCGACCGCGCCCCGGTCAAGCGGCTGATCGAGCCCGAGGACGTGGCCGAACTCGTGCGCTGGCTCTGCGGACCGCACGCGGGCCACCTGACCGGGGCCTCGGTCCCGGTCGACGGCGGCTGGACCGCGACCTGATCCCCATAACCTCCGGAAAGAGGTGACTCCCCTTGGCATCCGACAAGTCGTTCGTGCGCATCGTGAGCGCGAGCCTGATCGGCACGACGATCGAGTGGTACGACTTCTTCCTCTACACCTCCGCCGCGGCCCTGGTATTCAACAAGCTGTTCTTCCCCAACACCGATCCACTGACCGGCACCCTGCTGGCGTTCCTCACCTACGCGATCGGGTTCCTGGCCCGGCCGATCGGTGGGCTGGTGTTCGGCCACTTCGGCGACAAGATCGGCCGCAAGCAGCTGCTCGTCGTCAGCCTCCTGCTGATGGGCGGCTCGACGTTCGCGATGGGTCTGCTGCCCACCTACGCGGCCATCGGCGTGGGCGCGCCGATCCTGCTCACGCTCCTGCGGCTGATCCAGGGTTTCGCGCTGGGCGGCGAGTGGGGCGGTGCGGTGCTGATCGTGTCCGAGCACGGCGACGACAAGCGCCGCGGGTTCTGGGCGTCGTGGCCGCAGTGCGGCGCGCCGGGCGGGAACCTGCTGGCCACCGCCGTTCTGGCGGTGCTCGCCGCGGTGCAGACCGACGAGGCGTTCATGTCGTACGGCTGGCGGATCCCGTTCCTGCTCTCGGGTGTCCTCGTGGTGATCGGCCTGTGGATCCGGCTCACCGTCACCGAGTCGCCGGTGTTCCTCGCCGCGCAGGCGAAGGCCGCGGAGCGCGAGGAGAAGCACGTCCCGGTGGTCGAGGTGTTCCGCGGCCACTGGCGGCGGGTGCTGATCGCGATCGGCGCGCGGATGGCGGAGAACGTGTCGTACTACGTGATCACCGCGTTCATCCTGGTGTACGTGACGACCGGTCTCGGCATGGCCAAGGGCGTCGGGCTCAACGCGGTGCTGATCGGGTCGGCCGTGCACTTCGTGTCGATTCCGTTGTGGGGCGCGCTTTCCGACCGGATCGGCCGCAGGCCGGTGTACCTGATCGGCGCGGTCAGCATGGCGGTGTGGAGCTTCGCGTTCTTCGCGCTGCTCGACACCAAGTCCCCCGCGACGATCATCCTGGCCGCCACCGTGGGCCTGGTGCTGCACGGTGCGATGTACGGGCCGCAGGCCGCGTTCTTCGCCGAGCAGTTCCCGACGCACGTGCGCTACACGGGGATGTCGGTCGGCAGCCAGCTGTCCTCGATCGCCGCGGGCGCGGTCGCCCCGCTGATCGCGGTGGCCCTGTTCCGGGAGTACAAGAGCACTATTCCGGTGTCGCTGTATGTGGTCGCGATGTGCGTGATCACCACGGTCGCGGTCCTCGCGGCCCGCGAGTCCAAGGGCGAGTCGCTGGGCGAGCGGGCCGGGGGCACGGCCCGCGAGCCGGTTCCGAGCGCGTCCTGACCAGCCCCGGGGCCATCCGCCACCACGGGTGGCCCCGGGGTTTCCACCTGGGGATTGCGTGAGGTGCGACGATGGCGACCGTGATGGCCGACGACGCCGTGCGCACGCTGCTCGACCTGCTCGCCCGTGGGGCGGGCGGGGAGCAGCTGGCGCAGGTGGCCGCCACCGCACGGGCCTCGGGCCTCGACGGCGCCGACCTCGCGCTCATCGAGCAAGCCACCGAGAACGCGCTGCGGGTGCGGCACACCGTCGCCGAGCACCGGCGGCGTGAGGCCGAGCTGACGGCCCTGTTCGACACGGCGAGCGACCTGGCCCGGCTGCGCGACACCGACGCGGTGCTGCGGTCGATCGTGCACCGGGCGCGGATGCTGCTCGGTGTGGACGTCTCGTACCTGACGATGAACGACGAGGTCGCGGGCCGCACATACATGCGAGTCACCGACGGCTCGGTGTCGGCGCTGTTCCAGCAGGTCACGCTGGCCATGGGTGAGGGTCTCGGCGGACTCGTCGCGCAGACCGCCCGGCCGTACGCGACCCGCGACTACTTCGCCGACGAGCGCTTCCGGCACACCAACCCGATCGACACCTCCGTGCGTGACGAGGGCTTGGCGGCGATCCTGGGTGTGCCGCTTCTGTTGGGCAGCAAGGTGATCGGCGTCCTCTACGCCGCCGACCGGACACCGCGTGACTTCGCCGCGGAGGAGGTCGCGCTGCTGGCCTCGCTGGCCGACCACGCCGCGATCGCCATCGACAACGCCCACCTGCTCGACGAGACCCGGCTCGCGTTGGCGGAACTCAACGGCGCCAACGAGACGATCAGCGCGCACAACGCCGCCATGCGCCGGGCCGAGGAGGCCCACGACAAGCTGATGGACGTCGTGCTGCGCGGCGGCGACGTCCCTGATGTCGCCGCCGCGGTCGCGGAAGTGCTGCACGGCGGCATCGCCGTGTACGACGCCGCTGGAGTCGAGCTGGCCCGGGTTGGCGCGGGATCGGCCCGGCTGTCGGCGAAAGCCGTGGGGAAGTCCCGCTCTTCCGGCCGGGCGGTGTCCACTCAGGACAACTGGGTCTGCGCGGTGCACGCGGGCCAGGAACTGCTGGGCAGTCTCGTGCTCACCGGCAGGCCCGAGTTGGCGGACGCGGACCGGCGCCTGTTCGAACGCGCGGGCGTGGTGACGGCGCTGCTGCTGATGCTGCGCCGGTCGGTGGCCCAGGCCGAGGACGAAGTCCGGGGCGAGCTGCTGACCGACCTGCTGACCGCCCCCGACCGCAATCCGGGCGCGTTGTTGGCCCGTGGCAGGCGATTGGGCGTCGACCTGACCGAGCCGCACGCGGTGCTGGTGGCCACCGCCGACCAGGTTCCGCGCCGCCGGCTGGCGCTCGCCGCCGCGCGCTATGGCGCGCTGGTGGGCGTGCACGCGGACCAGGTGGTCGTGCTGAGCCGGGAATCCGCGCCGGGGAAGCTGGCGGCACGGATGGCGACCGTGCTCGGGTCCACTTTGGACACCGACGTCACGGTGGGCGCCGCTGGTCCGGTGGCGGGCGTCAGCGCCCTGGTCGAGGCGCACGCGGAGGCGGCCAGGTGCCTGCGGTCGCTGCTCGCGCTCGGCCGGTCCGGGCAGGGCGGGTCGATGGCCGATCTCGGGTTCGTCGGCCTGCTGTTGGGCGAGGCCACCGATCTCGACGCCTATGTCCGATCGACCCTCGGCCCGGTCCTGGACTACGACGAGCGGCGGGGAACCGAGCTGCTGCGGACCCTGCGGGCGTACTTCTCCAGCGGCTCGAACCTGACCAAGGCCAAGGAGGTGCTGCACGTGCACGTGAACACCGTGGCGCAGCGGATGGAGCGGATCGGCTCACTGCTCGGCGATGACTGGCAAAGCCCGGAGCGTTCGCTGGAAATCCAGCTGGCCCTGCGGTTGCACGACGTCATGCCCTAGACAGCCCGGAGGGGCCCGTCACAAGACGAGCCCCTCCGGAAACAACCGGCTGCCTCACACAGCCGACCGTCAAAGCACTACTTGCCCGCGCGGTAGGCGGCCCAGGCGTTCGACATGCGGGTCGACTGGCCGGGGGTGAACTGGTTGTAGCAGTCGTCGTAGGAGTAGTCCATGTAGTTGTGGATCGGGTCCAGGCCCGGCAGGTTGCAGGAGTCACGGCCGGTCGGGCAGCCCGAGGTGGAGCTGGACTGCGCCGGAGTGTCGGCGACCTCGTCGTTGGTCGAGGTGCAGCCACCCTGGAAGGTGTGCCACAGGCCCATCCAGTGACCGGCCTCGTGGGTCAGGGTCTTGCCCTTGTCGAAGTTCGTCGCGCTGCCACCGGGAACGCTGGCGTAGTCGATCACGACGCCGTCGACGGTCGGGTTGCTGGAGTAGCTGGACGGGAAGGTGGCCCAGCCGAGGCCGCCGATGTCGGCCGACCACACATTGAGGGTGCTGGCACCGCCGACGCGGGTCGCGGACTTCATCTGCTTCTCGACGTTGGACCGGTCCGCCCTGGTGAACCAGGTGTGGTTCGACCAGCGCTTGGTTTCCTGCAGGGTGAAGGTGAAGCCGGTGTTCGCCGCGACGCCCGGCGCCTCGGCGCCCGCGAAGCCGTCGTTGAGGACCTTGATCTGCGCGGCGACCGTGGCGTCGGACATCGAGCCGACGCCGCCGTTGCCGGTGATGATGTGGAACACGACCGGGATGGTCGCGCCCGCGGCGTAGGCGCCGTTCGCCTTGAGCGAGGCGACCTTGAACCGCAGCTCACGGTTGATCCGCTGCGCCTCGTCCTGCGTGATCTCGTTGCGCTCGACGCCGGGGGCGGTGCCGGGCTTCACGCGGTCGGAGGAAAGCGTGCCCGCGCACAGTTCCGGGCGCAGTGCGGCGGTGGGGGTGCCGGTGTCGGCGACCGCGCCACCGGCCAGGGTCAGGCCACCGAGCGCGAGCGTCGCCGCGAGCATCACGGTGCGCGCACGCAAAGAACGATCCTGAGTCATATGTCCTCCATGCAGGGGAGTGGGACGCCTGGATCCTCACCGGGGCCGCATGCGCACTGGGGCATTTGTGACCTGGGTCACCTATTAACGTATTCCCATATATTGGTTCATTCTCGGGAGTACCCGCAGGTAGAAGCCGATATCGAAACAAGAGTTCCGGTCGGCGGGGTGCCATCCAGCCAACCTTCCAGGGCGTCGAACGCGGTCCGGAAGCACGGGCCGAGGGGGCGAAGCTTGTCGGGATAGACGTCGTAGAGGCCGTCGACGTGGGTCCCGCCGTCGATCCGGTAGTAGCGGTGCAGCGCGCTTCGGTCCTGTGTGGTCACAAGATCCGCGTAGACGTCCGAGCTGCGCGAGATCGGCAGCAGGGCGTCGAGGGTGCCGTGCAGCGTGATCAGTGGCTTGTGGATCCGACCGGTCAGCGAGATCCGTTCCACCGCCCGGTGCACCGATTTCGGTCGCGCGGCGTAGTCGTAGTCGGCGTCGCAGTTCGGGGTTCCGCTGACGCAGAAGGGAATACCGGCTTGGAGGTCGCCGTCGAAAGCGGGGTCGAACTCCTCGCGGTAGATGCGCTGGGTGAGATCCCAGTAGACCTGGTGGTGGAACGGCCACAGGAACTCCGAGCCCGGCGCGAAGCCCGCGTCGAGAATCGCTTGGTGCGCCGCGGGATCACCCGCCGCGTAGGCCGGGTAGTGGCGGATCGCGGCGGGGAGCGAGGTGAACATGTTCGGCCCCTCCTCGGTCCACAGCGTGCCTTCCCAGTCGACACCGCCGTCGTAGAGGCCGGGCCGGTTCTCCAACTGCCAGCGCACCAGGTACCCGCCGTTGGACAGCCCGGCCATGAGGGTGCGCGCCGGAGGACGGCCATAGTGTTGCGCCACAACGGCTTTCGCCGCGATCGTCAGCTGGGTGACCCGGGTGTTCCACTCGGCCACCGCGGCACCGGGCCGTCGGCCGTCGGTGTGGAAGCCGGTGCCGGTGTTGCCCTTGTCGGTCGCGGCGAACGCGTATCCGGCCGCGAGGACGTGGTCGGCGATCGCCCGGTCGTTGGCGTACTGCCTGCGCACCCCGGGGGCGCCGGAGATCACGAGCCCGCCGTTCCACCGGGCGGGCATCCGCAGGACGAACTGGGCGTCGGAGTTCCAGCCGTGGTGGGTGTTGCTCGTGGAGGTGTCGGCGAAGTGGCCGTCGAGCTGGACTCCGGGCACGGCCGCGGGCCTGGGCAGGCCCGCCGAGGTCAGCCCGGCCCAGTCGGCGGCGACGGTGTGACCGGTGACCGAGGTGCCCGCAGTGGTGAGGTCGTCGAGGCAGGCGGCCAGCTGCCGCTGCGCGCCGGGCACGCGCAGCCGGTCGGCCGCGCAGTGTCCACTGTGTTCAGTCGCGGCGGCGGGCCCGGCGGTGAGAGCCAGGCAGACCGCGGTCAGGGCGATGCGGGCGAACATCGGGAGGCCTCCACGTCGTCGGGGTGAAGGCCAACGTAGGGAGCGGGCGAGGGCACCGATATCCGGGTGATCCACACAATCCGGCCGCCAGATGTAGTGGTGATCACCGTGAGCGTCCGGTCAGCCGAAAGTGTGGTCCCGGACACAGAATGACCTTGGGCGATGGAGCCAACAGGTGAATCCGGTGGCGGGGCGCCGATCGCTGGGCTACACCTGAATCCGTGCATGAGGTGCTCGCCGAACTGGGAGTCCGTGCCGACCTGCTCGCGCCGCAACAGCTCAGCGAACTCGACGAACTCGGCTACTGCCGGTTCGACCGATTCCTGTCCCCGGTCCAGGTCGCCGCGGCGCTCGCCGACGTCGAGGTCCGGCTGCGGGAAAGCGGCACCCAGGGCGGAACCCTGCACCTGCGCGGACTGCTCGAAGCGGGCATGGTGTTCGACGCGTTCTGGCTGCGCCCGCACCTGCTCGCGGCGGTCCGGCACCTGTTGGGGCCGGAGTTCCGCATCAGCGAGATGCACTACCGGGCGAGCACCCCCGACCACGGCGGCCAGGCGCTGCACATCGACACCATCGACCGCGCGGGCCCTGGCCGGTGGCAGGTCTGCAACGCGGTGGTCGCGCTGACGGACTTCACGGCGGACAACGGCGCGACGCGGGTGGTCCCCGGGTCGCACCTCGACTACGGCTTCGTGGCCCCGCGTGGGCACGAGGACCATCCCGACCAGGTGGTGCTCGTGGGCCCGGCGGGGACGTGCTGGCTGTTCAACTCGCACCTATGGCACTCGGGGACGAAGAACCAGACCGGCCAGGTCCGCCACGCGGTGCTGACCAGGTTCCAGCGTCGAGGTGTCGCGGCACTGCTGGACACCTCGCCGTCGGACGGCACCATCGAGCGACTCGGCAGCGCGGCGTACCTCTTGATGTGAAAAATGTCAGCTGGGGACCGCCCCCGAAAACGGTCCCCAGCTGACAACCCCCGGCTATTCGGTTCGCATGGAGCTCAACCTGGTGGCGCCGCGCAGGAACGGCAGCGTCAGCAGGGAGACGAGCAGGCCCAGCACGGCCGCGGCCAGCGACATCGTCGCCACCCCCGCCCAGTCGACGATCAGGGTCGACGACCCCGCGAGGCGCATGACCAGAGCGGCGAGGACGACCCCGATCGCCACCGCCAACACCATTCCGAGGCCGATCGGCACCGCGATCTGCCAGAGCAGCGACCGGGCCAGCGCCCCGGTGGGGACACCACTCGCCGCGAGGATCGCCAGCGGGCGACGCCGTTCCCGGATGTGTTCCAGCGCCAGCACGAGCAGGCTGGTTCCGGCCAGCAGCAAGGTGAACAGCGACCCGATGAGCAGCCCGCGCCGGGCCGTCACGAACATCTGCTGGTTGGGATCTTCGTAGCGGGTGGAGGTGTAGGACGACATACCCACCTCCCAGCGCGCCAGTGCCACCGCCGTCCGAAGTCGTTCCATCGACTCCGGCGAACTGGTGTCGACGCCGATCCCGGAAGTCGACCCGACGGGTGGCGCGGCCGGACCGGAGGCGGGGGTGGTGATCAGCGCCCAGGACAGCGTGCTGGGCCAGTATTCGAGCACCCTGCGCGTCGGGGGCACGGTCCAGGTGCCGTACACCTTCAGCGCGCCGCTTTGGTCGTGGTAGACGGTGGAGAGCACTCGGCCCGGGGTCATGCCGTCGTCCGGCCGGTCCGCGCCCGGATGGACGAAGACCTGACCATCGGCGCAGTTGGTGATCTTGAGTTGGCGTTCGATCGTCGGGCAGTCGACGACTCGGACGGCCGTGGTGGACTCGCTGTCCGGGAACTTGACCTCGACTTCCCGGAACGTCGCGACCGACTGAGCCGGGTCGTGCCGCCGCAAGTTGTCGACCACCTTGTCGATCCCCGCGGGAGTGCCGATCACGGTCGCGTGGGACGGGACGGACGGCCCCCCATGCTCCCGGGGCACGTCGAACGTGACGGACAGAGACATGAGAACCGACTGCAGGGCGATCGCGCCCGCGAGCACGACCGCGACACCGCCGACGACCCTGGCCGACGTCCCGCTGTCGAGTTGCAGCCTGCGGATCGCCAGCTGCCACGAAGACGGACCGCCGCGCAACCCCGCCACCGTGCGCTCGACGACCCACGGCAACAGCAGCGGCACACCGATGAGGACAAGTGTGGCGCCGGTGGCGATGACGTAGGACCAGAGTTGGCTGTTGGCGCTGAGGCCATCGGCCGCCAGCAGGAGCGCGACCCCGGCACCGACTGTGGCGAACCGCCACACCATCCGGCGCCGGACCGGCTTGCTGAACCGCACCACGCCCAGCGGCTCGATGATCGTGCGGCGCAAGGCGAACTGCGCGGTGAGCACAGCTAGGACCGGGATCGCCAGCACGACCAGGACGACCATCCACCACACGGGAATCATGTCCGCCGGGTACACGCTGACATCCATCAGGCGAACGCCATCGGCCAGCTGACGGCCGACCAGGAACAGTCCCGCGCCGACCACCAACCCGGCCACGGCGCTCACCAGGCTCTCGGCGGCGGCGATGCGCCGGACTTGGGCACTGTCGGCTCCCACCAGCCGCAACGCGGAAAGCCTTCGATCCCGTTCCGCGCCCGCGATCCTGGTGCTGGACGCCACAAAGATGAACACCGGAACGAGCAGCGCCACGGATCCCAAGAGCAGCAAGAGAAGCAGGCCCGGGTCGAGCGGGACACCCCCCAGGCCAACGCCGAAGCCGTACACCTCTCGGCCGTTGCCGACGATCTCCGGTCCGACCCCGACATAGGCGCGGGCGTCACCGGGATCGGCCACCGCGGACGCGTCGATCAATCCCGCCGTGTGGTACGGAAGTCGCTCGCGCAGCAACTCGGATCCAGGCGCCGACAACAGGTCGGCCAGTCCGGGCGTCACGTACATCTCGCCCGCGAGGGGCACCGACGGCAGGCCAGGCGGCACCGGCGAAGTGGGACCGCTCGGCCACACGTAGCTGATCTCGATGAACCGGTCACGGAATTCGGTGCCGCTGTGGGCGTGGACCAGCGGGTCGACGCCGTCGATCTTGGGGAATTCGCGGGCCTGGGCCGCTTCCACCCGCTCGTAGCGGGCGTCGATCATCGGGCCGACCGAGGATGCCAGGAGCAGGACCGCGACGGCGATCCCGATGCCGACCGTGCTCAGGACCAGCCTGGCCACCGAGGTCCGGCCGCCCCCGACGGCCAGCCGGACCCCGATGACCAGGTCGTTGAACCAGGCCTTCACTGCACCATCTCCACCTGGCGGGCGCGGCCGTCGCGGACGATGACCTCACGGTCGGAGTACGCGGCGACGCGCGGCTCGTGGGTGACGAGGACGATCGCCGCGCCGGTCTCCTTGGCCGTGTCGATGAGCAGGCGCATGACCTGCTCGCCGTTGAGCGAGTCCAGGGCGCCGGTCGGCTCGTCGGCGAAGATCACCTTCGGGCCGGTCACGAGCGCCCTGGCGACAGCGACCCGCTGCCCCTGGCCGCCGGAGACCTCACCCGGACGCTTGTCCGCCGTGCCGTCGACCTCCAGGCGCGCCAACCATTCCCGGGCGGACTCCTCGGCCTTGGCGCGGGCCAGGCCGCCGAGACGCAGCGGGAGGGCGACGTTCTCCAGGCAGGTCAACTCGGGGACGAGCTGGCCGAACTGGAACACGAAGCCGAACTCGGTGCGGCGCAACGCACTGCGGTCCTTGTCGGACATCGCCGACAACGTCTGTCCGTTGTAGACAACCGTGCCGGACTCGGGCGCGACGATCCCCGCCATGCAGTGCAACAGGGTCGACTTGCCCGAGCCGGACGGGCCCATGACCGCGACGATCTCCCCCGCGCCGACAGTCATCGACGCGCCGTCGAGCGCCGCGGTCTGGCTGTAGGTCTTGCGGAGATCGGTGCCGACCAGGACCGGCTCGGTCACGAGGCCACCTGCTTGCCGAGGTCGGCGAGCCTGGCCGTGGTCAGCTCCAGCCAGCGCAGGTCCGCCTCGAGGTGGAACAGCGCGTGGTCGCAGATGAGCTGGTCGGCCAGGTCGCCGCGCTGCTTGCGCACGGTCAGCTCGCGCATCGCCCGCAGGTGCGCGACGCGCTGGGCGTCGAGCACGTCGGCGGCGTTGCGGCCGGACATGAGAGCCAGGATCACCTTGGTGTAGAGCGCACTCTGCAGGTAGATCTCCGGCTTCTCCGGCGTCACGAGCCACTCCGCGACATCGGTAACGCCCGCGTCCGTGATCGCGTACCGCTTGCGTTCCGGACCGCCCCCAGGTTCGACACCGCTCTCCTCCACCAGTCCGTTGCGCAGCAGCCGCGAGAGCGTCGAGTAGACCTGCCCGTATGCCAGCGGGCGGTCGGCGCCGAAGTGCTCGTCGTAGGTGCGCTTCAGGTCATATCCATGCCTGGGTCCTGTTTCCAGGAGTCCGAGCAAGGCGTGTCCGATTGACATGACCCGAACTGTACCGCATGTGTATACACACTGCGAATAGAGGACTGACCTGCGGAGATCAGCAGGCGCAGAGGCAGAACGGGTGCCCGGCGGGGTCGGCGTAGACGCGGAACGTCTTCTGCTCGTCGAGCAGCTTGGCACCGATCTCGACCGCCCGCTCGTGCGCGGCGGGCAGGTCCTCGACCTTGAGGTCGAGGTGGAACTGCTGCGGCCGCTCGCCCTCCGGCCACGTCGGCGCCTCGTAGTTCGCCACCGCCTGGAACTCGATCAGCGTGCCGCCGTTGCCGATCGTCGACCAGGAGTTGTCGGCGGCGGCGTCGGGCTCGGGCCAGTCGAGCAGGCGGGCATAGAACTTCGAGAGCTCCAGCGGGTCGGGACAGTCGAGGACGACCGAGCCGAGTGTGGGTACAGACATGATTTCCTCCCAGATGCGTAACCGGTGATATGAGCATGCCGGTTAGGCGCGGACCCGTCAACCGGTAAAGGGCCTACAGTGGTTTTGTGAGTTCTACCCACGACGTGGAGTTGGTCCTCGACTTCCTGAACACCCTTGACGTCGAAGAGAACGCCGACCTGCTCGACGACGACCTGAAATGGCACGCCTGGCTGGCCTCGCGCGGTCTGACCGCGGGCGACCCCGCGCAGGTTCGCGCTGTCCGCGATGGGTTGCGGGGGCTGATCGGCGGTGCGCCGGCGGCGGCTCCGCCTGATGCGGAGGTGCGGGTGTCGGTGGTCGGGGGCGTGCCGAGGGTGTCGGCTGCGGACGTTGCCGGGGCGGTTTTGGCGGCGGCTAGTCGGCTGGCGGTGCTTGGGGAGTGGGAGCGGGTGAAGATCTGTCCGGCTGATGAGTGCCAGTGGGCATTCTTCGACCGGTCGCGGAATCGGTCTCGGACTTGGTGCTCGATGCAGGTTTGTGGGAATCGGGAGAAGGCTCGAGCGTGGCGGGAACGTTCGAAGCTTGGTTGATCCCTCGGGGGCGTCTCCCTCTGGCTTGATTGTTTAACTCTCGATCGGCGGTATCAAGGGCGGCCGTAGACGGCCGTCGCTGCGCGATCGGCAAGCCGACCCTTGATACCGCCGATCGAGAGTTAAAGGCGGCCAGGACGAGGGAGCAGGGGGAAGTGCAGGGATTAAGAGCATCGCTTGGGTGCTCTCGTCCGGGGTGGGGCTGTGGGGATTCGGTTGGGCTGGCCCGATCAGTTCGGGGATTGGGTTCGTGGGTGGTGGGGCGGGGCGGTGTGGGGCGGCGGAGTGGTCTTTAGGTGATTAGTTGGGCGATTGTGTAGATCGCCAGGCCTGCCAGGGCACCTACCACCGTGCCGTTGATGCGGATGAACTGCAGGTCGCGGCCTACCTGAAGTTCTACCTTGCGGGCCGTCTCGTCGGCGTCCCAGCGTTGCACGGTGTCGGTGATCAGGGTGGTGATCTCGTCGCGGTAGTTGAGGACGATATAGGCGGCGGCGCCCTCGACCCAGCCGTCGGCCTTGGTGCGCAGGGACTCGTCGTTCATCAGGCGGGTGCCGAGGGTCATCAGGCCCGCGCGGACGCGGGTGCGCAGTTCGCTCGACGGGTCCTCGGCGGCGTCGAGGAGCATCTTCTTGGCGGTGGTCCAGGCCGAGCCGATGAGGGTCTGCACGTCCGGGTGTTCGAGGACCTGGTGCTTCACCTGCTCCGCGCGTTCCATCACGCGGGGGTCGGTCTGCATGTCGCCCGCGAACTCGGTGAGGAACTTGTCCAGGGCGAGCCGCATGGGGTGGTTGACGTCGGTTTTGACGTTCCACGCGAAGGACAGGACCTCGCCGTAGACCTTGTCGGCCACCAGGGCGTCGACGAACTTCGGCGACCACGTCGGCGCGCGGCCCGAGACGACGCCCAGGACCTGGGCGTGGTTGGCCTTGACCCAGTCGTAGGCCTGGTCGCACATGAGGTCCACCAGCTTGTGGTGGGCGCCGTCGCCGATGACCCGTTCCAGCAGCTTGCCCATGGGCGGTCCCCACGGCGTGCCGACGATCCGGTTGACGACGGCCTGTTCCATGACGGCCTGCACGTCCTCGTCCCGCAGGACCGTGACGGCGCCGCGCACGACCGTGGACAGTTCCGAGGTGACCCGTTCGGCGTTGTCGCGCTGCGCGAGCCAGCCGCCGAGGCTGTTCGCCACCCCGACCCGGCGGAGGCGTTCGCGGACCACCTGTTCGGAGAGGAAGTTCGTGCCGACGAAGTCGCCGAGGCTGTCGCCGAGGACGTCCTTCTTGTTCGGGATGATCGCCGTGTGCGGGATCGGCAGGCCCATCGGCCTGCGGAACAGCGCGGTGACGGCGAACCAGTCGGCGAGGGCGCCGATCATGCCCGCCTCGGCGGCCGCCTTCACGTAGCCGACCCACGGGGGCGCGTCCGGCCACAGGGTCAGGCCGATGAAGATCGCCGTCGCCCCCAGCAGGAAGCCCAGGGCGACGCCCTTCATCTTCCGTAGTGCGCGACGCTTCTCAAATTCGCCCGGTACTTGCTCCACGACGTCATTGTCCGTGAGGATTCCTATCCATGCCTCGAACCACGCTTGTACCCAGGCTGCGTCCGTTCACGTCGACGATCTTCGCGGAGATGACCTCCCTCGCGGTGGCCAACGGCGCGGTCAACCTCGGACAGGGTTTCCCGGACACCGACGGTCCGGCCGCCATGCTGGCCGAAGCCCAGAAAGCCATCGCCGACGGGATCAACCAGTACCCCCCGGGGCCGGGGCGGCCGGAGCTGCGCGCGGCCATCGCGGCGCAGCGGTCGCGGTACGGGACGCCCTTCGACCCGGACTCGGAGATCCTCGTCACGGTGGGCGCCACGGAGGCCATCGCGGCGTCGCTGCTGGCCCTGGTCGAGGCGGGCGACGAGGTGATCCTCTTCGAGCCGTACTACGACTCCTACGCCGCCTCGGTCGCCATGGCGGGCGCCACCCGGCGGGTCGTGTCCCTGGTGGAGGAGCCGTCGGGCCGCTTCGGTCTCGACGTCGACGCGCTGCGGGCCGCGGTCACGCCCGCGACCAAGGCGATCCTGGTCAACACCCCGCACAACCCGACCGGGACGGTCTTCACCCAGGCGGAACTGGAAGCGGTGGCCGCGGTCTGTATCGAGCACGACCTGCTGGCGATCACCGACGAGGTGTACGAGGACCTGCTGTTCGACGGGCTGGCGCACGTGCCGCTGGGGTCGCTGCCGGGGATGGCGGAGCGGACGCTGACGATCTCCAGCGCGGGCAAGAGCTTCAACTGCACCGGGTGGAAGATCGGCTGGGTCTGCGGGCCCGCCGAGCTGGTCGCCGCGGTGCGCGCGGCCAAGCAGTTCCTGACCTTCGTCGGCGGCGCGCCGTTCCAGCCCGCCGTCGCGCACGCGCTGAACCACGAGGGCGCCTGGGTCCAGCAGCTGCGGGCCTCGCTGGAGGACAAGCGCGACCGGCTCTCCGCCGGGCTCGCCGAGGCGGGCTTCGGGGTGCGGCAGACGGCGGGCACGTACTTCGTCTGCGCCGACGTGCGGCCGCTGGGCTTCAGCGACGGCCTGGAGCTGTGCCGCGAACTGCCCGGGCGCATCGGGGTGGCGGCGGTGCCGGTGCAGGTGTTCACGGACAACCCGGATCGCTGGCGGCACCTGGTCCGCTTCGCGTTCTGCAAGAAGGACGACATCCTGGACGAGGCCATCAGCAGGCTGCACAAGCTCGCCTGAGTCCGGTTCCCACTGTCCCTCTTTGGTGGGTCACCCGGATCCGGCTCCCGGTGATCGTCGTCCGACCGGCGATGACGATCACCGGGAGGACCAAGTGGACACAGCCGAGCTCGTCCGCCGGGCGGGCACGGGTGACCAGACGGCGTGGCGCGACCTGGTCGACCGGCACGCGGGCCTGGTCTGGCGGATCGCCCGCGCCCACCGGCTCGACGACGCGGACGCGGCCGACGTCAGCCAGAGCACCTGGATCGCCCTCGCCGAGCACCTGCCCACGCTCCGGTCGCCGGAGCGGCTGTCGGCATGGCTGGCGACCACGGCGCGGCGCGAGTGTCTGCGGATGATCGCCGACCGCGGCCGCGAGGTGCGGGCGTCGGAGTGGTCCGACGTCGTCGACCACGAAGGCGAGCACCGCTGGCCGGAAACCGCCACCCTGCGCGGCGAACGCGACGACACCCTGTGGCGCGCGTTCGCGGCGCTGCCGGACCGCTGCCGGTCCCTGCTGGGCCTGCTCGCCTTCGCCCCGGACCTGAGTTACGCCCAACTGGGTCGGGCGGTCGGTATCGCGGTCGGCAGCATCGGTCAGACCAGGGGCAGATGCCTCGACGCCTTGCGGCGCAAGCTGATCGCACTCGGGCTACCGGGCGAGGTGGCGTGATGACCGACGCGGAGTTGCTCGCCGAGCTCGCGGGCATGTTGGACCGGATCGATCCCGTGCCCGCCACCGTTCGCACCGCGGCGATGTTGGCGGGGACGTTCGTCGGCGCGCGTTGGGACTGGTTGGAACTCTCGCCGCTGGCCGGGGTCGCGGTTCGGGGCGAGGCGCGGATGTGGCGGTGCGGGGCTGGTGTCATCGAGATCGCCGACCGGGTCCGCGGGCTGCTGACCATCCCGGTCACCCGCGCCGAACTGCACAGCGCCGCGGGGGTGGTGGCCGTCGCGGTGGACTCGGTGGGGGCTTTCTCCGTCCGGGTGCCCACCGGCCGGATGCGGCTCGTACTGCACCGGGCCGGCGAGGTTCCGCTGGTCACGGGATGGTTCCGGTGACCTGGGAACACCATCACCAGGCCGCGCTCGCCCATCAGGAACGCGGCGAGCCGTTGCGGGCCCGGCCGCACGCGCGGCTGGCCCGCGAACACGCGGCGACCGCGGCGCAGGCGGCGGAGTCCGCGCTGGTCATGGCCTGGATCGCGCATCAGGTCGGCGACCATGGCACGGCCGTCGCGCTGATCGACGACGCTCGGCCCGCGTTGTCCGGCCAGCTTCTCGCGCGTGCGGACTGTCTGCACGGGCTGGCGCTCTCCATGATGGCCGAGCACGAATCGGCGCTCACCGTCCTGGCACGAGCGGCGGATCGGCTGCACGACGGCCACTGGCGGGCCAACGCCCTGGTCGGCATCGGCATCTCGGCGGGCTACCTGCGGCGGTCCGCCGTGGCGGAAGACGCCTTCGACCGCGCGCACGACCTCTATCTCGCCCACGGCAAACCGGAGCGGGCCCGGACCTGCTTGCACAACAAGGGATTCGTCGCCGCCCAGGCAGGCGACTTCAGCCGCGCCCTGCGCCTCTACGACGCCGCGGCCATCGACGAGACCAAGCGGCCGGAAGTCCTGGTGGACCGGGCTAACGCGCTGCTCGGCGTCGGCTTGGTCAACAGCGCCGGACGGGCGCTCGCCCGGGCGGCGGTGGCACTCGGCGCCAACGGGCGTGGGCCCGCTTTCGCCGAGGCGACCCTCGCCCACGCGCGCCGTGCGCTGCTGGCGGGCGATCCCGACACCGCGGCGAAGGCAGCGGGGACCGCGGCCGAACTGTTCGAGGAGCAGCGCAATCCCGGGTGGTCGGCGCACGCCCACGCCGTGCGCCTGCGGGCCATGGGCCGGACTTCGACCGACGTCGCCGACCGGTGCGAGCGGGCGGGCTGGGTGGCCGAAGCCGCTGAACTGCGGTTGCTCGCCGGGCGGCTGGATCTCGTCGAGCCACACCGGTTCGCGGCCGAACCCGGTCTGCGTGCGCTGGGCTGGCTGGCCCGGGCCCGCGCGGCGCGCGATCCGCGGGCCGCTTTCGCCGCCTGCCGCGCGGGCGGTCTCGGCGACTCACGGCTCGCCGCGGTCGGGGTCGACGCCGCCGTCGCGGGTGGCAGGCCCCGAACGATCTTCAGCTGGGTCGAACGCTCGCGTGGCGTGCAAGCCCCTGGGTTTCGAGAAATCAGCGCGGCGCTCGGCGACCGCGTGTTGCTCGACTTTTTTGTCCACAAAGGACAGATGCGGATGGTTTCCGTTTCCCGAGGGCGGTTCCACTCACACGTCGTCGGCCCTGCGGACGCGATCGTCGAAGCCGCCGAGAGCCTGCGCGTTTCGTCCACACTGGACGCCAGAACCGGCGGCGCCACGGCTTCTCAGCGCGCGGCACGGGTACTTGACGCGATGCTGTTCGCGGGGCCGGTGATCCGGGATCTGGTCGTGCTTCCGTCGGCGGAGTTGTCGTCGGTTCCCTGGGCGGCGCTGCCGAGCCTGGTGGGCAGGCCGGTCTCGGTGGCGCCCTCGGCCGCCGCCTGGCTGCGCGCGGAACTCGCCCCCGAGCGGACCGGGCCGACCGCGTGGATCGCCTGCCCTGGCTTGACCCACGCGGCGGGTGAAGTGGCCGCCCTGCGGGCCCGGCACGGCGGCACGCTGGTGACCGGCGAGGAGTCGACCGTCGCGAACGTGCTCGGCGCGATGTCCGGCGCCGGTCTCGTGCACATCGCCGCCCACGGCCGCCACCACGCGGCGGCGCCGCGGTACTCCACGCTGGCCTTGGCCGACGGCCCGCTGCACGCCTACGACATCGAGCGCCTTCCCGAGCCTCCCCGACGGCTGGTGCTGTCGTCCTGCGAATCGGGCAAGGCGGACCTGCTGGGCCTGATCGCCGTTCTGCTCGGCCTGGGTGTCAGCACGGTGATCGCCAGCACCCTGCCGGTCCCCGACGATTTGGCGGTTCCGCTCATGACCGCGCTCCACGAGCACCTCGCGGCGGGCGCGGGGCCGGCGAAGGCACTCGCGGACGCCCAACTGGCGCACGGACACCTGGGGTTCGCCTGCTACGGCAAGCCGGGATGACAGTTGGGCGCCTGCAACTTTTGATTGAGTCTCGTCCGCATCGTTCGATGCCCCGATCCTGAACTCTCGACCGATGCTCCACGCCGGCCACCAAGGCAAGGTGGAGACATGTTCAAAGCCCTGCGAGACCCCCGCTTCACCCAAGGCTGTTTCGCCCTTGAGCACGATGCGGGCCAGCGGTCGCCGCCCCGCTCCTTGCTTGCCGCCAGGACTGATCGCGGCTCGGATTCACCCGCTACGGCTCACCGGGACATCACCGGCGACACCTGTTCCCGTGCGGCGGTGTGGGTCAGGCCGTCGTTGATGGCCTTGGCGATCTCAGCCGCCACCCTGGGCGCGGCGAAGGAGGTGCCGCTCCAGCGGGCAGCGCCATAGGTCCGGCCGGTTTCCGACTGGCGGACGTGGGCGCTGACGACGTCCACACCCGGCGCGGCGGTGTCGACCCAGGGGCCGTGGCCGGAGAACGCGGCCGGGCCGCCGTCCGGCTTGGTGGCGCCCACCGCGACCACCGACGGGAGGGCCGCGGGCCAGAAGGGTCGGGAGGTGCCGTTGTTGCCCGCGGCGGCGACCACCACGGTGTCGGTGAAGCGGGCGAACTCGTGGGTCAGCGCGGGCGGGCAGCGGTCGTCCGCGGTGTGGCAGCCGGCGGTCAGGACGATGACGTCGAGGTGCTCCCCGCGTGCCGCCGCGTGTTGCCGTGTGCGGCGCAGGGCCATGGCCACCGTGCGGTCGTCGGTGAGGCCGTGGGAGCTCAGCACCCGGTGGTGGCGCAGGACCGCCCCGGGCGCATGGCGCAGGGCCACCCCGGTGACGAAGGTGCCGTGGCCCGCTTGGGCGTCGGTGACACCGTCGCCCTCGAAGTCGAGGGTCTCCGGGGTCGGACCCCACTCGCCGAACCAGGGGCGGCTGGTGAACCACGGGTGCGGGTCCACGCCCGTGTCCAGGATCAGCACCGTGACCGGCTTGGCCCACTCCTCGGCGGGCGGTTCCGGCGGCAGCTCGACGGGCTCGGGCTTGGCGCCGGTGCCGTGCATGATCGGGGCGCCGACCATGACCGTGTGGACGTGGTTGGCCGACACCTTGAGGCGGTCGGCGTAGTCCGCGGCGATCCGGACGGCGTCCGCCGTCGGGCGCAGCCGCAGGGTCGCGTGGTCGGCCGAGTCCACGCGGTCGATCCAGCGGCCGAGCGCGTCGACGGCGGCGTCGAGGCCGCCGAGCGGGACGAGGAGCTGGCCGCGGTGGACCAGGCACTCGGCGGGGCCGCCCGGGTCGTGGTGCTGGAAGGCGGGATGGCGCTCGGCGATCTCATCGGTGTGCACAAGGGACACGCTCCCGTCGCAAGGGGACAGGCGCTCGCGGGAAGGCCCCGCGTCACCCGGAGTGGTGATTTCCACACTCTGTGATGTTCGACGGCCCGGAGTGCGGCCGTTCACCGTCTTTCCGGGTGGAACGAGCCCGGTTAGGGTGCAGAAATGCGGCTGAGTCGTGGATAGTGGCTTGGTTGCGCCGGGTAGTCGGGACCGAGTCGCGGATGGTGGTGACGAGCGTGGATCGCACAGTGAGCGTGCTGTTGCTCCGCGTCGCCGCCGTCGCCGGGCTGCTGATGGCGGTCTGGGTCGCGATGGTGCTGCTCGCGTCGAACGCCTCCGCCGAGGACAAGCCGCTGCCGCCGAAACCGCCCCGGACCGGTTCCGGGCTGATCGGTGGTCTCGTCGGGAACACCCTCAGCACCCTCGATGTGACACGCCCGCTGGTGAGCGGGCTGGTCGGCACGGTGTCGGAGGTCCCCCTGGTCGACGAGCCCGTCGACCTGCCGCTCCTGGAACCCCAGGCAGGCGTCAGCCAGTCGAGTGAGACGTTCTCGGCACCCGCCGCGGTGTCGGTCAAGCCGCCCGCGCCGCCGCGCAAGCCCGCGGTGAGCGCGCCCGCGCCGATCAAGGCCGCTCCGGTGCGGCCCGCACCCAAGGTCGAGGCGCCCGTCGAGGCGCCGCGGCCAGTCGTGATCCCGAAGGCCCCCGCCCCCAAACCCACTTTCCAACTGGTGTCCGGCTCGTCGGATGAAGAAGCCGACAGGCGCACCACCCCGGAACCGCCCGCCGCGCCCGCGGCACCGGCCGCTCCGGGGTCCACCGCCTCCGCCGCCTCCGATGGCGGCGGTCACGCCCGCGGCCTGACCGGCATGCTCGCCGGTCGCGCCCCGCTCACCCCGCCCGCGTCGGCGGGAGTGGCGGGTACGCGCGTCACGGACGCGGCAGGCAGATGTGCGGGGCTTCCCGCGTCGTCCCCCGACTGACCCAGCACCTTTCTCGGGGACAGGTGTGCCCATAGGGCGCCCGTGTCCGCTCTCGAACCATCTCCACAGCCCGATCTGCCGACCGCGCCCGTGCAGATCGGGACCCTGGCCCCGGCGCCGCGATGCCCCCGCGGCGCCGGGGCACCCACTGGCCGTCCACCTTGATCGGCACAACGAGGGGCTGTGCCGAATGACCTTCATGGTGGACGACCAGGTCGAAGTGCGCTGGATGGCGACAGACCCGGAAGGGTCAACGCGTTACGCCATCCAGCGCACTGCGCTTTTTAGCGGGTAAAGGGGTAGGAAAGCTAGTCAAGCGACCGGAATGTGCCCATACGGACTTATCGGTGCAGGCGATCCGGTGACATTCTCGGCCACCAGCGACAGTCTGCGCACGGCTTCGGCCAGTTGCGCGGGGGGCAGCGTGTAGGGCAGCCGGAGCCAGCGTTCGAGGCCGCCGTGGGCGGCGAACCGCGATCCGGGCGCCACCCGGACCCCGAAGTTCTGGGCGGTCACCGCGAGCCGGGTGCCGATCGGCTCCGGCAATCGGCACCACAGGCTCAGCCCGCCGCAGGGCACCTCGAAAGTCCACTGTGGACAATGGGTGCGGACGGCCTCGACCAAGGCGTCGCGACGGGCCGCGAGCTCCGCGCGGCGCTCCCGCGGAACCGGGTCCGCATCGGCGTAAAGTTCAGCCAGGACAAGCTGTTCGAGCACCGGCGAGCCCAGATCGTAGGCGTGCCGGGCGGCGGCGATCCGCCGGATGACCTGCTCCGACGCGCGCACCCAGCCCAGCCGCAACCCACCCCAGTGCGACTTGCTGGCCGACCCGACGGCCATGACCATGCCACCGCCGAACGCGGGCAGCGGCGCGGGCCCGTCGAGCGGGTCGCCGTCGAGGTCGAGTTCGACCAGGGTCTCGTCCACGACGACGGGCGTCCGCGCGCGGCGCAGCGCCGAGACGAGCCGGGCGCGCCCCTCGGCGTCGAGCCTGCGGCCGGTCGGGTTGTGGAAGTCGACGATGAAGTGGGCCAGGCGCGGCGACGCCTGGCGCAACGCGGCCTCGATGCCCTCGTGGTCCCAGCCGTCCTCGGCCAGCGGGACAGCGACGGGGATGGCGTGCGCCGCCTTGATCGCGTCGATGGCGTTGGGGTAGGTGGGGAGTTCGACCAGGACCCGGTCGCCGGGGTCGGTCATCGTGCGCAGGACAAGCGCGAGCGCGTGGTGGGCGCCGTTGGTGATCAGCACCTCGGCCGGGGAGGTCGGCAGGCCGCGGGCGGTGTAGCGCTCGGCGACGCGCTGACGCAGGATGTCGACGCCGTAGTCGTGGTAGCCGTGACCCGCCAGTTCCGCGGCGAACCGGGAGCGCACGGCGTCGATGGCCTTGGCGATGCCCGGCACCGCCTCGGGCGCCGCGCGGGCAAGGTCGAGGGGTTGTTCGTCGAGCGACTCCCACGTCCGGTCGGCTGGGACGGGCAGGGCGGTCCACGACCCGGACCCACGCCTGCTGACGATCAGGCCGTCGGCGCGCAGCAGGTCCCACGCGGTGCCGACGAGCGTGCGGCTGACGCCCAGGGCCTCCGCGAGTTCGCGCTCGGCGGGGAGGACGGTGCCGGGCGGGATCTGCCCGTCGAGGACCAGCAGCTTGATCCCGGCGGCCAGCCCGGCCGAGCCCTGCCTGCTGCCGTGGGCCCGCCACTCACCCAACAACCGGACCAATTGCTGCTTGGACACCCGCCCACTGGGTGGAACACTCGACGCCATGCGGCCAATTGTCGCAGATTGGCCCTCGATAGGAAGTCCAATCATTGTCAGGATGGCCGCATGGCCGTAGTCAACCTCCAGCATGTCCCGGTCCGGGTCGCGCCCGGACGCCGTCTCACCCAGCTGTTCGCCGGACTCGCGCTCTACGGGGCGAGCATGGCGCTGCAGATCGAGGCGGTGCTCGGCCTCGCGCCGTGGGACGTGCTGCACGAGGCGCTGAACAAGGTCACGGGGCTCAGCTTCGGCACGATCACCGCGATTACCGGTGCGATCGTGATGCTGTGCTGGATCCCGCTGCGGCAGCGACCCGGAGTGGGGACTATCGCCAACATCGTGCTGATCTCGGTGTCGGTGGATGTGACGCTGTTCCTGCTGCCCACACCGGATTCCCTACCGGTTCGGATCGCGTTCCTCGCCGCCGGGATCGTCCTTAATGGACTCGCCACCGCCGCGTACATCGGCGCCCGGCTCGGACCGGGGCCGCGCGACGGCCTGATGACCGGGATCGCCAACCGGTTCGGGTTCTCGATCCGCTGGGTCCGAACGGGAATCGAGGTGGCGGTCCTCGCCACCGGCTGGCTGCTCGGCGGCACTGTCGGAATCGGGACCGCGCTCTACGCGGTGGCGATCGGGCCGCTCGCGCAGCTGTTCCTGCCGCTGGTCTCGTGGAAGACGATTGACCCGACCATCAATTCCGGGGAGGCGGGCAGCTAGCCCGCCTGGGCCAACTCCGCGCTGACGACACGGTGCGTGACGCCGAAGTCCGCCAGGATATCGGTCACTACGCCCGGCTCGGCGAGCAGCGCCAGCAGGACGTGCTGGTCGCCGATCGTGGATTCCTTGCGGGCCAACGCTTCCCGCAGGGCTCCCTCGATGACCTTCTTGGACTCCGGAGCGATCGGGACGCGCCACCGCGGACCGAACGTGCGCCGCCGCTTGGCCGGAGCCAGGGCGCCTTCACCATGAGCGGACTCGAGTGCCTCGACCACCGCGTCGACGTCGATGCCGACCTCGCTCAGCGCCGCCGTGTCCGCTTGGGACAGTCCGCCGCGGCGGTGGACCTTGGCGATCGCTTCGGTGACCGCGGCGGTGGTGACGCCGTGCGCGGCGAGGATCTTCGCGCTGACCGTGTCGGCGTCCTTGAGCATGGCCAGCAGGAAGTGCTCGGGCCGAATCAGCGCGGCACGCTCCTGTTCGGCCAGGTGGACGCCGTCGCGCACGATGACGCGGGCGGACTTGGTGAATCGCTCGAACATCTACTTCCTCCCGTATTTCTTGTGCACGGCCTGCTTGCTCACGCCGAGTTCGTCCGCGATCTCCTGCCAGGACCAGCCGTCGATCCGGGCACTGCGGACCTGGACGGCCTCGAGTTGTTCGAGTAGTCGACGCAAGGCGGCCACCGCGCGCAGACCGACCCTGGGGTCCTTGTCGCCCGCCGCCGTGGCCAACTGGGTTGCTTCAGCCATGTCGTCAACATAGGTTGACGACACCGGGGTTGTCAACCTTCGTTGACGGAGGCAGGATCAGGGCATGCCGGGATTCGGAATCGCTGAAGCCGCGGGGGTGGGCCTCGACGGGGTCGAACGCCCCAGCGAGGACGTGGTGATCGTGCTGCCGGAGGCGGTGATCCTGCTCGACGGCGCCACCAGCTCACGGACGGACCTGCCCAGCGGAGGCGACTACGCCCGCGAACTGGGCGCACAACTGGCCGCGCGGCTGTCGGCCGCGCCCGAACTGGACCTGGCCCACCTGGTCGCCGGGTCGATCCGGTCGGTGGTGCGACACAACGGCTTCACCCCGGGCGACAGCCCGTCGAGCACCGTGTCGATCGTGCGGTGGGACGACACGACGGTGGAGGCGCTTGTCTTGGCGGACAGCCCGGTCGCGGCTTTCCTCACCGACGCTGTGGAGGTTGTGGCCGATGACCGGCTTCGGGCTTTGCGGCGGTCGGTGGACACAGTGGTCGAATGGCGCAACCGCGAGGGCGGGTTCTGGGTCGCGGAGGCTGTTCCCGCTGCCGCTTCACAGGCGATGCGGGCTTCGTGGGCTCGCTCGGAGGTGCAGGCGGTGCTGATGGCCAGCGATGGGGTTTCTTGCGGGGTCGATGAGTACGGCGTGTTCTCCGGGTGGGAGGAGATGCGGCGGATGGTTGAGGCTGAGGGGCCTTCGGCGGTTCTCGCGGCGGTTCGGGCGGCTGAGTTGGCTGATGTGGATCGGGTTCGGTGGCCTCGGACGAAGGTGCACGATGATCAAGCCTTGGTGCATCTGGACTTTCGCTAACTTCGGCTGGGGGCCTGTTTGGGTGGTTCGCCTTGATTTGGGGACCCCGGAAATGGGCCTGCGCGGGTAAAGCGGGCAGGATAGGGAAACTGCCCCGCGCCGCGAAAGTTTAGGCCCATTTCACCCCAAATCAAGGCGAACCACCCAAACAGGCAGGTGGGATCGGCCCGTTGCGACTCGGGGTGGCTGGGATTGACCACTTGCGACTCGGGGTGGTCGGGAATGACCACTTGCGACTCAGGGCGGTCGGGAATGACCACTTGCGACTCGGGGCGGTCGGGAATGACCACTTGCGACTCGGGGCGGTCGGGATCGACCTCCTGCAAGTCGGGGTGGTCCGGAATGACCTCCTGCGACCCGGTGCGGCCGGGATCGACCTCCCGCAAATCAGGATGGTCCGGAACGACCTCCTGCAACCCGGAAGTGCCAGGGAATGACCTCGGGCCGGTCGGGACCGACCTCCTGCACCCGGGGGCGGTCCGGAGCGACCTCCTCGGTCCGGCACGACCTCCTGCGACCTGAGATGGCCGGGATCGACCTCCTGCAAATCAGGGTGGTCGGAATTCGCCCGTTGCGACTCGGGGTGATTGCGATTGGTCTAGTGCTTGCCCACACCAATCCATTCAAAACCCGCGCGGCGGGCGACTGCCGGGTCCAGGAGGTTGCGGGTGTCGACGACGATCGGCTTTCGCACCTCTCCTGCCAGCCGGGGCCAGTCCAGGGAGCGGAACTCCGGCCATTCCGTCAGCACGATCAGGGCTTCGGCGTCCTGCGCTGCCTGGTATGGGTCTTCCGCGATGGTGATCGAGTTCAGGTCCGGGTGGGTGACCCCCGGCTTCAGGGCCGGGTCGTAGCCGGTGAGGGTCGCTCCCGCCTGTCGCAGGAGGGCTGCCACTGCCAGTGCGGGGGAATCGCGCAGGTCGTCGGTGCCTGCCTTGAAGGTCAGGCCCAGTAGGCCGATCTTCACGTGCGACAGGGAGCCGCCCTTTTTGCCGGTGACGGCGAGGCGGATCTTCTCCACCATGCGCAGGCGCTGGCGGGTGTTGGTGTCGATGGTGGCCCGGATGAGGCGGAACTCGAAGTCGGCGGCGTCGGCCAGTTGGAGCATGGCCGAGGTGTCCTTGGGCAGGCAGGAACCGCCCCAGCCGGGGCCGGGCTGCAGGAACGCCTGGCCGATGCGCTTGTCGTAGCCCATGCCCTCAGTGACATCAGTGATGTCCGCACCGAGGCGGTCGCACAGTTCGGCGACGGCGTTGACATAGGACAGCTTCATCGCGAGGAAGCAGTTGGCGGCGTACTTCACCAGTTCGGCGCTGGGGGCGTCGGTCAGCACGGTGGGGGCGCCGAGCCTCGAGTAGAGCGCGGCGACTCGTTCGGCGGCGTCCTGTTTGCTGCCGCCGACGACGATTCGGTCGGGGTTGAGGAAGTCGTAGACCGCGCTGCCCTCGCGCAGGAATTCCGGGTTGGAGACGACTGCGACATCGTCCCGGACCAGGAGTTCCTCGGTCCGTTCCGCGGTGCCGACCGGGACCGTGGACTTGTTGACCACGACGCAGCCCGAAGGCAGCAGGTCTCGGGTTTCCTCGATGACCGACTCGACGATGCTCAGGTCCGCCACGCCACCCACGCCCATCGGCGTCGGGACGCACAGGAACATGACCTCCGGCTGGCGCTCGACGGCGGCCGCCGCGCCCAGGACGAAGGTCAACCTGCCCGCGGCGATGCCCCCGGCCACGAGTTCGGCGAGACCCGGTTCGAGGATGTCGACCTCGCCCGCGGTCAGGCGCTTGATCTTGTCGGCGTCGACGTCGGCGCACACGACGTCGTGGCCCAGTGAGGCCAGGCACGCGCCCGTCGTCAGTCCCACATATCCGGTCCCGATCACGGCGATCCGTCGTACGAACACCGATTCCCCTCCCATTTCGGTCAGTTCGCCTGCGGCGTGGTCATCCTGCGGGCCGCGGCGAACGCCCGCAAAGCCTTGTCGTCACGGAGATCGACAAGTGGGTTGCCCCATTGGTCTTGCAGGTTCCCGTCAGCGGGACCCGACCTGCGGTCGGTCGCGGGCCAGCCCTGCGGGAACGGGCCCCGCGAAGCGAAGCCGAGAAGGTCGTCGTACACACCGATGTAGGCCAGCGCCTGCGGCCGCCAGTCGAGCACCTGCTCCGCCCGGCGCCTGCCCGCGGTGCCCAGTTCCGCGCGCCGCTCCGGGTCGTCGGCGAGGGCGACGACGGCGTCGGCGAGGCCGTCGCTGTCCCCCGGCTCGATGTACACCGCGCAGTCGCCGCCGGACACGACCGTCTCGGTGAGCCGGTAGGCGACCACGGGAAGCGCGTAGGCCATGTACTCCATGGTCTTGTTCATTGTCGACACATCGTTGAGCGGGCTGCGCGGGTCCGGGGAGAGACCGATGGAGGCCGCCGACAGATACCGGGTGATCTGCTCGGGGCCGACCCGTCCGGTGAACTCCACATAGTCGTCCAACCCGAGGTCGGTGCTCTGCCGCCTGAGATCCTCCAGGCAGTCGCCGAAGCCGAGGAGAACGAAACGGAAATCCTTGCGGTCCATCAGGTTCACGATGCGGTCGGCGGCCAGGAGAACCCCGTCGACGCCGTCCTGCGGGCCCATGATGCCCAGGTACGCGACCAGGTGCTTCCCGCCGCGCCGCGGGCCGTCGTCGACGACCGCGGGCCGCATGACCGAGGTGTCCGGGCCGGACCGCACGACGGTGGTGTGCTCACGGGGCACGCCGCCCCGGTTGACCGCGATGTCCTGGTAGGACGTGTTGGTGGAGATCACCCGGTCCGCGGTGCGGAACGTGCGCCGTTCCAACCACTTCAGCACCGCCAGCTGCGCCTTGCCGGGCAGCGACGTCGGCTCGCCGAAGCGCGACCGGAACACCTCGGGGTTGAGGTCGTGGTGGTCGAAGACGAACTTGACCCCACCGAGCTTCCACAACAGTGCCAGCGCCCAGTAGGTGTCCGGCGGGTTGCACGCCTGCATGACGTCGAACCGGGCGCGGCGGCGGACCTTGAGGGTCAGCCGGGCCGTGCGCAGCCAGCAATAGACGAACTCCCATGCGTAACCGAGGAGACCGTCGGCCTGCCGCGGCGGCGCGTACTTGTAGAGGTGCACACCGTCGAGTTCGGCATAGGCGGGATCGCCTGGGCCCTTGGGGCAGATCACCGAGACCTGGTAACCCGCGTTGACCAGCGCCTGGCACTCCAACCAGACCCGCCGGTCCAGCGGGACCGGCAGGTTCTGCACGATGATCAGGACATGAGGGGGCCGAGCACTCACGCGGACCTCTTTCTGAGGTGAGCTGACGCTTCGTAGTCGCTGAAACGGCCCCGAGAGTTACGGATCGCAGGTCACGATGTGCTCAATCACAGTCCCTTGACCTGGTCAGAGCACCCATTCGGTGTAACGCGGAGTGCCCGTGCGGTCGATACAGAATGCGATGGTCCGGTGTCCCCGTCGTGGCCGCCGCCGTGTCGGGAGGTGATGCCGGGGTGTACATCGCGTCAGCGCGGGCAGGCCGGGGCTCTCGACTGGGCTCGGTGCCCCCCACGGTCGTCGCGCTGGGCACGGTCAGCCTGCTCACCGACATCTCCGCGGAGATGATCACCGCGTTCATGCCGGTCTACCTGCTTTTCACCCTCCATCTCAGCTACGTCCAGTTCGGACTCATCGACGGCATCTACACGGGCGCGACCGCGATCCTGCGCCTGGTGGGCGGCCACGTCGCCGACCGGCTGCGCAGGCCCAAGCTGATCGCCGGAGTCGGCTATGGACTGTCCGCGTCCACCAAGCTGCTGTTCCCGGCGGTCGGCGCGTCGACGTTCGGCATCGGCGCGCTCATCGCGGTGGACCGGGCGGGCAAGGGGCTGCGCACGGCCCCTCGGGACGCGCTGATCTCACTGAGCGTGCCCACGGAGCGACTCGGCACCGCGTTCGGCGTGCACCGCGGCATGGACACCATCGGTGCCCTGCTCGGCCCGATCGTCACGTTCCTGCTGCTGGCCAACCTGGGCAGCGCCCCGACGCCGATCTTCGTCGTGAGCTTCGGTTTCGCGGCGGTCGGCCTGATCGTGCTGATGTTCTTCGTCCGGGAACGGCCCGTGGCCGAGGTCCCCGCCGGTCCCCGCCCGTCGATTCGAGCGGGGTTGGCGCTGCTCGCCGACCGGAGGTTCCGCCGCGCCTGCGCGGTCGCCGGGCTGCTCGGGCTGGCGACGCTGTCGGACGTGTTCGTCTTCGTGCTTGTGCAGCGCACCACGGAGATCTCGATCGGCGCGCTGCCACTGCTGCCCTTGCTGACGGCGGGCACGTTCCTGCTCGCCGCCGCCCCACTGGGCAGGCTGGCCGACCGGGTCGGCCGGTGGCCGATGTTCTTCGCGGGCCACCTGCTGCTCCTCGGCGTCTACCTCCTCCTGCTCGCGCCGTCGGGCGGGTACGTCGTCGCGGTCGCGGCGCTGGTGCTGCACGGGCTGTTCTACGCCGCGACCGATGGTGTCCTGTCGGCGTGGGCGAGCACGATGATCCCGGCCAGCCTGCGGGCTTCCGGACTGTCCGTCGTACAGACCGGGCAGGCGCTCGCCCGACTGACGTCCTCGGTAGCCTTCGGCTTTCTGCTGCAGTACACCGCGATCGGCACCGCCGTTCTCGTCGCGGTCGGAACGCTCGCCGCGGCCTTGCTCGTGGTGGCGCAGGTGACGAGGACCAGCGCATGAGAGACCTGGTGTCGCGGTATCGAATCGCGATCGGTTTGGTTCTGATCGTGGTCGTCGCGGGACTGACGTCGTGGTACGTGATCACCACCGCGCGCCCGGAGGCCGGCGCGGGCGGCCAGAACGGCGGCGTGTTGGTGATCGACCAGCGCGCGGGCGGCGACGCCGTATCCACTTTGGACGGAGATCCGGAGGGGCAGCGGACGCCGACCGGGCTGCGCTGCCAGCGGGTGTACTCGGCGGGCGGCACCACCGTGTGCCTGCGACCGTCCGGGGTGGGCTTCGAGGCAGCGGTCCTCGACGCGGGCGGCAAGACGCTGCGTTCGGTCGCGCTGCCGGGGGTGCCGAGCCGGGCGCGGGTGTCCGCGTCGGGGCGGATCGTGTCGTGGACGGTGTTCGTGACCGGCGATTCGTATGCGGCGCCGGGGGGATTCTCCACGCGCACCGGGTTCCTGGACCTGCGGTCGGGGACGCTGGTGGAGTCGCTGGAGAGCTTCTCGACCACTGTGGACGGTGCGCCGCACGACGCGGTGGACGAGAACTTCTGGGGCCTGACGGTCGCCGCCGACGACACCACCTTCTACGCCACGCTCGGGACCGGTGGCCGCCGGTGGCTGGTCAAGGGCGACCTGTCGGCACGCACGGTCGCGACGGTCCGGCCGGGGCCGGAGTGTCCGTCGCTGTCACCGGACGGGACGAAGGTGGCCTACAAGAAGGCGGGCCGCTGGGTCGGGCGGTGGGAGTTGGCGGTGCTGGATCTGGCCGCAGGCAAGGAGACTGTGCTGCCGAAGACCGAGGGCATCGACGACCAGGCCGCCTGGCTGGACGACTCGACCCTGGCTTACGGAGCCCCGTCGAGCTCGACGGGGGTGCCTTCGGTGTTCCGCGTGGCGGCGGACGGTTCCAGCGACCCGGTGCTGCTGGCGAAAGACGCATCCTCCCCGGTCCCGGCTGGTTGATGAACCCAGGCGGACTGGCTACGGGCGGAACCAGGCTGTTCGCCAGGGTTTGCCGGTCGTGAGGACCTCGGCGACTGAGCCCGCCCGGTAGCCCTGTTCGCCCAAAGCCGCGACCAGTTCCCTGGTGACCTCGCCCCGGTCGAACGTCGGCCGAGGCGTGTCGTCGCCCTCCGGGACCTCGAAACCGTCGTGCAGCAACACGATCGCGCCCGGGTGCAGCTGCGGGAGCGCGCGGCGGGCGACCTCGCGAGCCGAGCCGTCGACCCAGTCCGACACGGTCGGGCCCCACACGACGACCTCCAGCCCCGCGCGGCGGGCCGCCGCGAACGTCGACAGGGACTGGGAGCCGTAGGCGGGGCGGAACAGGCGGATGTCGGTGCCGCTGACCGCCGCCAGCCTGCGCTTTCCGTCCGCGATGAGCCGGTGCACCTGGGACGCGGGCAAACCGGTCAGGCGTGCGTGGTCGATTCCGTGCAAAGCGATCTCGTGACCCTCGGCGACCACTCGCCGCACGAGGTCGGGGTGGCGTTCGGCGCGTTCGACGAGGATGAAGAAGGTGGCGTGGATCCCCAGGGCGGCAAGGGCTTCAAGCACCTCCGGGGTGCCGTCCGGGTCAGGTCCGTCGTCGTAGGTCAGGGCGACCATCCGCTCGCTGGTGCGGGCGGCGCGCAGGGAGCCGATGGGGGTGAGGAGGCGGTCGGTCGCCTGGCGGACCTTCGTCCGGGCGCGCGGCGAAAGCCGTTGTGCCAGACCGGAGGTCAGTGCTCCCAGCGACGTCATCCGATACTCCCAGCGGCGATCTCGGCGACCTGGCGCGCGGCGCGGTCCCAGGTGTAGTGCTCGGCGACACGCGGGGCGTCGGCGTGGGTGTGGCGGTAGATGTCGTCGTCGGCGAGGACCTCGGCGATGACTTTCGCCAGGTCGGCGGGGTCGTCGCCGCGCACCAGGTCGCCGGTCCGGCCCGCCTGGATGATCTCCGGCATGGCGAAGGCGTCGCGGCCGACACACGGCAGGCCGCGGGAAAGGGCTTCGACGAAAGCGATCCCGAAACCCTCGAACCGCGACGGCAGGACGAACAGGTCGTGCGCGTCGTACAGGGCGGCCAGCTCGCCGACCGGTCGCCTGCCGAGGAACTCCACGCCCGGTGGGACGGGACCGGGCAGCGGCCATTCCCGCGGGCCGACGACAGTCAGGGTGAGCTCCGGGTCGACGTCGCGGCGCAAAACCTCCAGGGCCGCCACCACTTGGTCGCCCGCCTTGGTGTGGAAGTCCTTGCCCACCAACAGCAACCGGCGTCGTGGGCCGGACATGCGCCGCGCGTGCGCCGCCCGGGTCGCGGCCGGATCCGGGGCGCCGGTGGACACCCCCGGGTTGACCACGTGCACCTTCTCCGGCGGCAGCCCGCTGACCCGGACGAGGTGGTCGGCGAACCAGCCACTCATCGCCAGCACGCCCGCCGCCGACGCGTAGACCCGGTGCTGCCGCTCGGCCGACCAGCGAACTGCCTCGCGGGTCAGCGACGGGAAGTGGCTCAGCCCGCCCGGCTGGTCGATCAGCTCGGTGAGGACGTCGTAGCTGAGGTCCTGGAGCAGGAAGTAGGGCTTATCCAGCACCGCGAGGTCCTGGATCTGCAGCACGGCGTCGCAGTCCGACGTGCGGGAAGCCTTGCGCAGCAAGGTTTCCTCATACCTGCGGGCCACCTTCGAGTGCCGCCACATGCTCACCCACCGCCCGTCCACCCGGCGCGCGTAGGCGGCCTTGAACGCGGTGCGCACCGCCGCGGGGTGTTCCACGCCGAGGTCGACCACGTCCACCCGGTTGCGCAGTGCGGCGCGCAGGTTCCACGGCGTGTGCGACCAGGTCAGCTCCGGGACGGGGTCCCAGCTGCAGGCGAATCCCAGTCTCATGTCGACGACCTCACACTCGGCTGGTCAGCGGATTCGGGGTCCTCGATGGCGTCGATCTCGTCGCGCCGGGCCATCCGCCACAGGGCGCCGATGATGCCGATGACGAGGAACAGCAGGCCGCTGATCATCGGGAACCCGAGTCCGTCGAAGGTGACGAAGGCCAGTGCCGCGACCGCGATCGAGGCGGCCAGGGCCTGCCCGAGGTGGCGGAGGTCCTCGTCGCGGGCGCGGGCCCGGATGCCGCGCGCGGAGGCGAAGCTGATGACGAACAGCAGGATCAACGCGGTCAGGCCGAAGAACCCGGTCTCGATGATCTGGCCGAGGTATTGGTTGTCCAGGGTGATGAAGTCCTCCGGCAGGAACGTGCCGAACGCGCGGCCGAACCACGGGGAGTCGTTGATGAACTCGCCGACCACCACGTAGTCGTCGGTGCGGCCCTGGATGCTTGGGTCGTCCTGCCAGCCGGTGAACAGTCCGGTGATCGTGCCGACCAGGCCGGGGATGAGCAGCCGCAGGCACACCACGAAGACCGGGCCGACCAGGAGCGCGACCATCCGCCGGAATCCGTTCCAGCCCGCGAAGAGCACGATGAACGCGACGAACATGCCGAGCGTGGCCGACCGCGACACCGACATCGGGCTGGCGATGCCGATCAGCGCCACCAGTCCCCACCACAGCCAGCGGCGTTCCTTGACGTAGAACGCCAGGTGCAGCGCGATCGGGAACACCATCGCGAGCACGACGCCGTACTCGATCGCGTGCGAGGCGGTGGCCGAGACCCGGCGGAAACTGGAGCGGTCGGTGACCGAGGCGATGGTGTAGTTGACCTCCAGGCCGGGGATCTTGTAGAGCTCGGCCAGGTTGAGCCCGGTGGCGAACTGCAGCAGCCCCATCACGGCGATGACACCGGTGAGGATGACGATCGTCCGCAGCAGCAGCTCGACGCTCTTGCGGGTGCGCAGCAGGTCCGCGGCGACGAACGCGATGCCGCACCACGACATCAGGGTCAGCATCGCGCGATCGGCCCCGGACACCTGCGGAGCGGGCAGCGGCTGCAGCATCCCGACCGAGTACGACACCAGGATCGCGATGGCCAGCAGGCCGACCGCGACCCGCGCGGGCTGCAGGCCGGTCACGATCCCCGACCCCGGCCGCATCCGCACGACCAGCCAGAACAGCAGCAAACCCATGCCGAGCACCCCGGCGGGGGTGCCACTCGCCCCCAGCGGGCCGATGATCAGCTGGGCGGGCAGGCAGAACAGCAGGACGGCGTAGACGGTCAGCAGACCGCGCGCGTCGCCCCGCTCCTGTCTGGCGGGGAGGAAGGAGGACACCGCCCGCTCACTTGGTTCCGGGCGTCGACCCGTTCGTCGGCGACATCCGCAACGGACGTGCCCCCGCCGGGGTCGAGTCGACCCGCTTCGGCGCGGGGGTCTCCGTCGGCCGCTGCTCGGTCTGCAGCGGCGTCACGGGCTTGACCCGCTTGGTCTCGTCGACCCGAGGCCAGTCCGGGTCCGGCTTGGGCGGGGTGACCGGCTGGACCCGCTGGGTCTTCTCGGCCGATCCCGGGGGCGCCTGCCGGGGCTGCCGTCCGTGCGCGGCGGGGTCGATGAACCCGGGCGGCGGGCGGCGGTGATCCTGCGGCGGGACCGGGGGTCTGCGGTTGCCGGGAGCCAGGTCGACAGGCGGGATCTCGACGGGCAGGATCTCGTCGACACCGCTCTCCTCCATCGCCTTGGCGGCCTCTTCCTGCAGCTTGCGCGCCTGCACGCTCTCGGCCATGAAGGCGGCGAGCACGGTCAGGGCGAGGCCGACGGCGAGCATGCCCGCGAGCGCGCGCATCTGGCTGCCCCGCGACGCCTCGGCCTGGGTCGCGGTGGTGACCGGGCTCAGGACGATCAGCAGGTTCTGCGGCGCCTTGAGTTCGAGTTGGTTGCGCTGCAGCAGCTCGCCCATCGCCTTCTCGACGATCCGGGCGGTGTTCAGCGCTTCCTGTTCGTCCTTGGACTTGGCGGTGACCTGGAGCACCGGGGCCTCGCCGGGCACGATGTCGACCAGGTACTCCGCGGTCGCGCCCTTGCTCTTCATGTCCTCGACCGACACCGGGTCGTTCATCCGGCGGGCGGTGATCTCGGCGACGATGCCGAGGGCGCCGCCGAAGCCGAGGTACGGGTTGGCCTGGCCTGCCTGGGTCGAGCCGACCTGCGCGGGCACGAGCAGCACGTCGGAGGCCTTGGCCTCGTAGGTGGGCGGGATGGCGACGAAGATCCCGACGGCGGCCACCAGCATCAGGCCCAGGCCGGTACCGACGACCACCCAGTGTCTGCCGAGGACCTTCAGCGCGCTGACGAAGTCGAGTTCCTGGCCTGCCCTCTCGCGGGCGCGGGCGATCACGAGGCGACGCTTGTTCTTGCTGGTCTCGCTCATCGCAGTACCTCCGATCTCTTCGTGCCGGTCAACTCGTCGCTGTTCCCCAGTCCCCGATGCCACACTTCCAGCGACAGCAGCGTCCAGAGTCTCGGTTGCTCATTTCGGCTGCCCGAGTCGTGCTCGGCGAGCAGCCTGCGCACGGCCCCTGGTTCCAGCACGCTCGCCGCGAACGACGACGGGCCGGTCAGCAGGTCGTGCGCCATGTCGCGCAGCCCGCCGCGGAACCACGCGTCGAGCGGCACCCGGAAACCGGCTTTCTTGCGGTCGACCACGTCGGCGGGCAGGTGTCGGCGGGCGACCTCCTTGACCACCCACTTGGTCACGCCGTTGCGGACCTTGACCGAGCTGGGCAGCGAGAACGCCAGTTCCACCACCCGATGGTCCATGAACGGCGGCCGCAATTCCAGCGAAGCGGCCATCGACATCCGGTCACCGCGTTCGAGCAGGTTGTCGGCGAGCCAGGAGTGCGAGTCGGCGTAGAGCATCCGGTGCAGGGCGTCACCACGGCCGCGCTGGTACGGGCCCAGGACGCTGCGCGTGGCGGGCTCGCCGAGCAGCGCGGTGCGCTCGGCCCCGGTGAACGGCGCGAACCAGCCGCGCATCCGCTCGGCGGTGCTCGGCTCGGCCATCGCCCGCATGGCGACGCCGAGGCGGGCGCCCGCGGCGGGCAGCGACTGCTCAAGCCTGCGCAGGACCGCGCCGCGCGGCAACGCGGGCAGCAGCCCGGCCCAGCGGGTCGCGCGCGCGAAGCGGTACTTGGGGTAGCCGCCGAACAGCTCGTCGCTGCCCTCCCCGGACAGCACGACCTTCACGTCCCGGCGGGCCAGCTCGGCCAGCTTGAACACCGCGACGTCGGCGGGTTCGGACAGCGGCGCGTCGCGGTGCCAGCTCAGCTTCGTCCACGACTCGCGGAAGTCCTCGGCGGTGACGATCACTTCGTGGTGCTTGCTGCCGACGATGTCCGCGACCTTGCGCGCCCACTCGACCTCGTCGACCCGCGCGTCGCCGAAACCGGCGGAGAACGTGTGCAGGTCGGCGCCGTCACGGGCCTTCGCGATGAGCGCGGTGATCAGGCTGGAGTCGACCCCGCCGGACAGGTAGGCGCCCACCGGGACGTCGGCGACCAGCGCGTCGCGCAGGGCCTCGTCCAGCGCCTCGGCGACCAACTCCACCGCCTCGGCCGGTCCGCAGCCCACCCGGGCCGGCCGGACCGGGACCTCCCAGTACTGCCGCAGCCGGAGCTGGCCGTCACGGCCGAGGGTGAGCCGGTGGCCCTGCGGCACCTTGCGCACGCCTTTGACCAGTGTGAACGGCGCCGGGACCGACCGGTGCGCGAGGTAGTCGTGCAGGCTCTCCTGGTCGACCTCGGGGCTGCCGATGACCGGGTACAGCGCCTTGATCTCCGAAGCGAAGGCGAAGACCTTGTCGTCGGCGTAGTAGTACAGCGGCAGGATGCCCATGCGGTCGCGGACCAGGTGCAGCTCGCCGGTCTCGGCGTCGTGCAGCGCGTAGGCGAACTGCCCACGCAGCTTGCTGGTCCCGTTCACGCCGTGCTTGTCGTACAGCGCGAGCAACGTCTCAGTGTCGCCTTTGGTGCGGTACGGGTAGTCCGGCAGCTCCGTCCGCAGCTGGCGGTAATTCAGGATCTCGCCGTTGAACGCGAGGTGCTGACGTCCGCTCGCGGACTCCATCGGCTGCACGGACGCGTCCAGGTCGATGATCGAGAGCCGGGTGTGCGCGAAGCCGACCGATCCCTCGAACCAGACACCGCTGTCGTCCGGGCCGCGGTGGTGCAGGGTCGCGCCCATGGCGGCGAGCAGCTCGGGGTCGACGGGCCCGCCGTCGAGCCTGCGGATCCCCGCTATTCCGCACATGGCGTGTCCTCGGCGAGGTCCATCAGCTGACGGGCGCGGGCATCCCATGACTCGGGCAGCACAGACCTTCTTCGTTGGTCCGGAGTGGACAGACCACCGTCGTCGAGGCTCTTCGCGATCAGCTCGACGAACTCGGAGCTGCTGGTGGAAACCCGGACCAGGTCGGTGTAGTGCGCGATCTCGGGGAAGTCCGTGCTCACCACGGGAAGGCCGAGCGCGAGGTATTCCTTGAGCTTGATCGGGTTGGCGTGGGTGATCCAGTCGTTGTCGAGCCACGGCATGATCGCCACGTCGAATCCCGAGCCGTAGGCCGGAATCTGTTCGTAGGGACGGAAACCGAGCCAGTGCACGTTCTCGTACTTCTCGAACCGCTCCATCGAGCAGGTCGCGTCGCCGATCAGCACCAGCGAGACGTCCGGCAGCTCGGCGGCGACCCGCTCCATCAGGTCGAAGTCAACGACGTAGTCATCGAGCCCGCCGAAGAAACCGACGCGCGGGCCGGGGATCGACGCCAGGTCCGCGGGCAGCTCGGCGGTCGGGGTGAAGTGCTGGAGATCGACGCCGTGGTCGAGGAAGTAGCCCCGCTCGCCGGTGACCGCGCGGTCGTCGGACTGCAGCGCGCGGCTCACGTAGAGGATGTGGTCGGAGTGCGCGAGGAGCTTGTCCTCCAGCGCCTCGATGGCCGCGGTGTCCGCCTCGGGGAACGCGGAGTGCCGGTCGGAGCGGTTGAACAGCAGCTTCTTGCGCGGCATCGGCTCGACGACGTCCCACGCGGTGGGGATGGTCGCGACGACGACCGGTGTGCCCATCCGCAGCACCGCGCATACCGCGCGGACCTGCGCGCGCACGAGCACCGCGTTGAGCTTGCGCAGCCACGGCTTGCCGTAGAACGGCAGCGGCAGCGGGGTCATGACATGGAAGCCCGGCACATCGGGCAGCGGGCGGCGCACCAGCATCGCGACGCTGCGGGCCTTGCGCAGGATCCGGCGCAGGAACTGCGTGCTGCGCCCGGGCAGCGGCATCCGCATGCCGATGCTGTTGACGAGAAGCACCTTGCGCCGCTTGGCGACCCGGCGCATCAGCTGGAAGTCGGAGTGCGCGCGATTGTGATACCACCAGTCCTGAGCGGAGAAGCACAGGTAGCTCGGCCCCTTGGCCGAATCGAGCGACTCGGGCCAGCGCCGCATGCCGACCAGGCCGCGCAGTGCGGCCCGGTGTCGGGCAGTCCCCGCGCCGCGGACCGCGCGCAGGCCCTCATTGAGCGCGACGGCCAACCACATCAGCACCGAGCGGATCCGGCCGTGGCGTTTCCGGTGCAGCCGGACCCGATTCGCGGCGAGCAGCGACCAGAGGGTCGCCGAGGACTCCGACTCGCCGCCCAGGTGCACGGCGACCGCGGCGGGCTCGTAGCGCACGGCGAACCCGCGTGCACGCGCGCGCAGCATGAAGTCGGTTTCCTCGGAGTACAGCAGGAAGCGTTCCTCCAGGTCCCCCACGTGGTCCAGACAGTCGCGGGTGACCAGCCACGCGGCGCCGGTGACCCAGTCGGCGTCGGTGCCGCCCTCGTAGGCGCTGGAGTCCGTGACGGTCTCGCCGAGCACGGGCACGCGGCCCGCCAGGTTCCCGCCGAGGACGGCCTCACCCAGCGCGCGCAGGACGGTCGGCTCGCGGCGCAGCGACTTGTGCACGACGCCGTGCTCGTCGGTCAGCTTGGGGGCGACGATGCCCGCCCCGGTGGCCGCGGCCGTGTCGCGCAGCGTGGCGACCGAGCCCGGCGCGAGCCGGATGTCGGCGTTGAGAACAAGAACGTCGCAGCCGGGGGCGGCGGCGATGCCCGAGTTGACCCCCGCGGCGAAGCCTTCGTTGCCGAGCCTGCGCACGAACGGGACGTCGAGACCGAGCTTGGCGGCGGTGGCCGCGACGACGTCGGCGGTGCCGTCCGTCGACGCGTTGTCCACGACGATCACCCGCGACTCGCCCGCACCGAGCAGCGCTTCCGGAAGAGCCTCCAGGCAGCCCGCTATGACCTGCGCGCTCTGGTAGGTGACGATCACCACGGCCAATGGGCGTCGCTGATCCGGTCTAGATTCCTGCGGAGACTGCTTCACGGCCACGTCCTCGACAACCCACGACGCGCCGGCGGTCCCGGCGACAGAACACTTGCCTGGTAGATCGACGGCAGCCGGATGACCGTTACTCTCGGTCTACTTATTCACCATGTCTTCACGCCGACTAGTCACACGGAGTGATTAGCCCGGCACGCCAAGGGCCGCGATGTGACTTGGTGTCCACATCGCGGCCCGTCGAGCGCGCATCGGTGCTTGTTCAGCCCCGGATCGGGACCGGGTTGCCGTTCGCGTCCACGTTGCCGCCACCATCGGTGGTGCCCGACAGGGCGTTGTGGAACGGCGCGTACTTGAACTCGGTCAGCACGTTGTCCTTGACCACGAACGGCGGCGACGCCGCGGCGAAGATCAGGTGGTTCGAGCGCCTGATGTAGTTCCCCTCGATCAGCCAGTTCTTGCTGATCGCGGTGCCCGCACCCGGGGTGGCGTCGTTGTAGATGCCGATGCCGTTGTGGGTGTAGCCGCCGTCCATCCGGCCGCCGTCGATGTAGTTGTGCCGGACGACGCCGTTGCTGGCGTTCGGGTTCATGTTGATGACGTCGGTGTGGTCGCCATCGCGGAAGTACGTGTCGTGCAGGAAGTTGTCCTGGATCAGGTACGGGCCCTGACCCTGGATGATCATGTGGATGTTGAACCCGTAGATGTTGTTGCGCACGAAGGTTCCGCGGTCGTAGGCGAAGATGCCGTTGCCGCTGAGCCCACCGGACTCGGGTGCGATCGTGCTGTCCTGGATGGTGACGGTGCCGTTCTCCAGCCACACCGCGTGGTGGTCGCCGCCGTAGATGCGGCTCTGCGAGACGGTGATGTGCACGCTGTCGCCGACATTGACGTGCAGCATGCCGTCGATCAGGAACTTCTCGATCTTGTACGGGTTGGCCGCGGTGCCCGCGCCGGGAATGCCCTTGTCCTTGAGCCAGGTCGCGTTGACCAGCTGGGTGCCGCTGACGCGCCGCAGGTCGGTCGCCTTGACGCCGGTGTTCGCGGCGTTAGGCCAGCCGGACAGGCCGGGCGTGGTCGTCGCGGTGGTGGAGGCGGACGGCTTGGGCGCGACCGTGCCGGTGGCGGTCTTCGAAGCCGAGGAGCTCGGCGCCACGGACGCGGAGGAGGTGGGGACCGGGCTGCTCGTCGAGCTGGGCGGGGAGGAGGACGAGACGGTGGGTTCGACTGGGAGTGTCGCGTCGGCGGGAGCGCAGGCGATCGTGGCCGCGGCGACGATCAGCGATCCGCCTACCGCCAGGACGCGGCGACGAGCCTTGCCGGGTAAATCAGAGCCACGGTGCGTGGCCGTGCGGGGATGCACGAGCAATGCCTACCTTTCGTCTGACCGCGTCCAAGCCGGACTTCGAATCCCCCGTAGTCCGGCCAGGTGGAAGTGGTCTCGTTATCTTCATGTGACCAATTGGCGCCCGAACGGTAACCCAAGGTTCCGGCGGGTGCATTAGTCCATTCAGACCAGCCCATGGTCGCACGGGCAGGGCCGGCTGCTCCCTGCTCGACCGGATCGTGATCCGGTCCGGCCGAGGTGATGATCGGATACGACCACGCCGCTCGCAGGTCAGCCCGGCGACCCGCCGGCGATTCCCGCTGACCTGCGCGAACTCGCCAACATCCGCCCCGCGAAGACGATCGCAGCGAGAATCGTTTGCATTCGCAGGCGTGACGCCCGCCACACTGGCGCTGTTAAGGGTGCTGACCAGCGGCTTCCTTCTTTCCGACGGATGTGAGTTCGGCCAACCCCGACCGCATCGGAGCGACCACCGGCAGGTACAGCAGCAGTCCGCCGATCCCACCGACGGCGAGGATCAGCAGGTCGGGGCTCAGGTGGCGGGTGGCGAGGAACGGCACCACGCACAGCAGCAGGACTCCGGCGAACGGCCGGGCCACCGCCTTCGCCAGGCCGGCGGCTGGGATGCCGAGCCTGCCCAGGGTCCACAGGAACGCGGGCACCATGATCAGCACGGCGACCAGCATGTGCGCGACGCCGACTCCGGCGACGCCGCCCACTGAGGCCCCGAGGACCAGGGCGGGCAGCAGCGCGACGACCCACATGGCCTGCAGCGCCAGCGTGCGGCGGGCGTGGCCGAGCGCGATGAGCAGGTCGAAGCACAGCTGCAAGGCGACTCGGGCGACGCCGAGCACGGCGAGGAACACCAGCGCGGTGGCCGCGCCGACCCACTTCTCGCCGTACATCAGCCGGATCGTGGGGACCGCCATGATCGCCAGCAGGCCGCAGATCGGCACCGCGGCGGCCATGAGCAGGCCCATCGAGCGGGTGAAGGCGACGCGCACGGCGTCGAGATCGTGCTGGAGCCGGGCGAAGGCGGGGACGCTCACCCGGGCGACCGGGATCGACAGCAGGGTGATCGGCCAGCTCGACAAGTTGAACGCGAGCACGTAGAGGCCCAGCGTGGTCGGACCCAGGATCGGGCCGATCACCATGTTGTCGAGGTTGACCATCAGCACGGTGAGCAGCGTGGCGCCGCCGAGCGGGATGCCGTTGCGCAGCAGTTCCTTGGCGATCTTCGGGTCAAACGCCGGCTTGTAGCGGGCCGGGGTGAGAGCGAGGTGCATCAGACCGTTGACCAGGTTTCCCGCGAGCCTGCCCCACACCAGGCTCCACACGCCGACGCCCGCCAGCGCGAGCGCGAGGGTGAGCCCGGTGGTGATGACGAACCCGGACATGTCGGCGTAGAGCCGCAGGTCCTGGCGGAACGAGCGGGTCAGGATCGCCGACGGCACGGCCAGCGCGCCGTTGATCAACAGGGATACCGACAGCACTTGGACGAGTTCGGTCGCCTCCGGCGCGCCGAGCGCGGTGGCGAACAGGCCCGCGCCGCCGAAGAAGACCAGGAACATCACGCAGCTGAACCCGAAGATCACCGTGGTCGCGGTCGGCGCCACCTTCGACACGTCGCCGGGCCAGCGCACCAGCACCTGCTCGATGCCGAGGTCGTTGATGTTGATCAGGATGACGAGCACGACGGTCGCCACGGCGAACAGGCCGTAGTCGTTGGGCGTGAGCAGCCGGGCCAGGATCATCCCGGAGATCAGGTTGGCCAGCCGCGACACCAGGGTGCTGGCGAAGCTCCAGCGCACGCCCTTGCGGACGAGGGCGCCGAGGTCTTCGTCCTGGGTCGTCACAAGCGTTCCCGGCGCCCGCGGATCGCGGCGGTGACCGCGGACAGCGAACGGTTCTCCAGGAACGGCCGCTCGAAGGCCCGGTGGAACAGGTACGACCCGGCCAGCACGGCGGCCATCCCGACCGCCAGCAGGAGAACGAACCTGGTGAGCGGGTCGGCGACGACCGGCTCGACCGCGAAGTGGCCGATGAGCCACAGGATCGGCAGGTGCACCAGGTACACGCTGTAGGAGTAGAGCCCGATCCCGCTGAGCACCCGGCCCGCCAGCAGCGAGCGCAGCGGGCCGAGCCCGCCGCCCGCCAGCGCGGCCAGGATGCAGGCGGTGCCGACACCGACGAGCAGGTCGATCCAGAAGTAGGCGTGGTCCACCCACACCGATCCCTTGACCGCGGCCAGCACACCGAAGGCGGCGAAACACCCGATGCCCAGCGTGGCCAGGCCGCGCGGCGACCGGCCGTCGCGCACCACCTGGGCGGCGGCGACCCCGAAGACGAACAGGGCGAGGAACTGCGGGGTCAGGTTCAGGATGCCGTCGAGCGCGCCGACGTTCTCGCCGACGAGCTGGGCGCCGATGACCGCGGTCGTGAAGATCGCGACCATCCACACGGGGCCGAGCTTGCGGCGGAACAGCAGGACCAGCGGGAACAGGAAGTAGATCTGCCATTCGACGGCGATCGACCAGAACGCGCCGTTCGGCTTGGGGCTGTCGATCACGTCCTGGACGAGGAAGAAGTGCGCGATCACACCCTTGAGCGTGATGGCGCGGCCGGTCAGCTCGGGGGTGATCAGGCCGAAGACGATCACCGACAGCGCCAGCGCCGCCCAGTACGGCGGCAGGATTCGCCAAGCGCGCCTGCGCAGGAACCGGAGGGTCCCACCCAACTCGAACTCGCGGCGGGCCGGGGCGACAGTCAACGAGAACCCGCTGACCACGATGAACACCGCGACTGCCAGGTGGCCGTAGACGAGCCAACCGAGCGCGGCGGGGCCGGTGTTGACGGGGTAGCTCGGGTAGACGGTGAACCAGATGTGGTGCAGGACAACGTAAAGCGCGGCGACCGCGCGCACCCCGTCCAGGTAGGACAGGCGCGGCTTCGGCCGGTCGGCCGTGGCGGGGGCAGCGATCTCGGTCGCGCGCTCGGTCATTTCGCCTCCACCACGTCGCCGTCACGCCGGTAGCGCTTCCCGCAGGCCGGGCACACAAGGGTGTCCTCGCCCTCCGCGTCGAGGCGTTCGGCGCACTCGCAGACCCAGCCGCGCACGGCGGCCGGGTTGCCCGCGACGAACGCGTGCGCGGGCACGTCCCTGGTGATCACCGAGCCCGCGGCGGCGAACGCGTACGCGCCGATCGTGGTGCCGCACACGACGGTGGTGCCCGCGCCGAGTGTCGCGCCGGACTCGACTCGGGTGCCGCTCAGCGCCTCCGGGCCCTTCTTGATGTGCGCGCGTGGGCGGAGGTCGTTGGTGAACACGACGTTCGGGCCGAGGAAGACGTCGTCGCCGGTGGTGACGCCGTCGAAGAGGAGGACCGCGTTCTTGACCGTCACCCGGTCGCCGAGGCGCACACCGCCCTCGACGAACGCGTGGTCGCAGATGTTGCAGTCGACGCCGACGACCGCGCCGGGAAGCACGTGCGCCCACGCCCACACCCGGGTGCCCGCGCCGACCTGGTCGGACTCGCACAGCCCCAGTGGGTGCACTCGCACGCCTTCCGGCTCAGCCATGTCTGGCCACCGCCTCCGCGAGGACCGCGCACACCCGCTCCTGCTGGTCGCGGGTGATGCCGGGGAACAACGGCAGCGACAGGATCTCCGCGGCCGCGCGCTCGGCGACCGGGTAGCCGCCCGGCGCGCCGTACTGGGCGAACGCGCCGGTCTCGTGCACCGGGGTCGGGTAGTGGATGCCCGCGCCGATCCCGGCGGCGTTGAGGTCGGCGAGCACGGCGTCGCGGTTGGCGACGCGTACGACGTAGAGGTGCCATACGTGCTCGTTGCCGGTCGCGGTCGTGGGGACGCGCACGCCGTCGACGCCTTTGAGGAGGTCGGCGTAGGCGTCCGCGGCGAGCCCGCGTTCGATGTTCCAGTCGGCGAGCAGGCGCAGCTTCGCGCGCAGCACGACCGCCTGCAGTGCGTCGAGGCGGGAGTTGAAGCCGACCACGGGGTGCGAGTACTTGCGGTCGCTGCCGTGGTTGGCCAGGAGCCGGACCCGCTCAGCCACCTCGTCGTCGTCGGTGGTGATCGCGCCCGCGTCGCCGAACGCGCCGAGGTTCTTGCCCGGGTAGAAGCTGGTGCCCGTGGCGACGCCGAACGCGCCCATCGCCTTGCCGTCCTGGGTGGCGCCCTGGCACTGCGCGGCGTCCTCGATGACGACGAGTCCGTGTTCGCGGGCGACCGCGCCGACCCGGCCCATCGGGGCCAGCTGGCCGAACAGGTGCACCGGCATGACGGCCGTGCACGTCGCGGCGACCTCGGCCAGCGCGTCGGGGTCGATCAGCAGGTGCTCGTCATCCACGTCGACCGGCACCGGCACCGCGCCCGCGCGCAGCACGGCCTCGGCGGTGGCGACGAAAGTGTTGGCGGGCAAGGCGACCCGGTCGTCTCGGCCGACGCCGACCGCGCGCAGCGCGAGTTCGAGGGCGTCGGTGCCGTTGCCGACGCCGACACAGTGTGTCCGGCCGGTGAACTCGGCGAACTCCGCCTCGAACGCGGCGACCTCCGGGCCGCCGACGAAGCCGGTGGTCGCCAGCACCCGGGCGAAGCCGTCGCGGACCTCGTCGGCGATCTGGTCGCGCTGCCAACCGAGGTCGACAAGTGGAACGGTCATCGAACGGCCCCTTCAGGTGCTGTCTTGCGCGGAGCGAAACCCTTGCCCCGCAAGTTGTTCTTGAGTGGCTCGGGCAGTCGGCGCCCGGCCAGCAACGCCGCGGTCCGAACGCCCTCGCGCAAAGCGGTGGACCGCGACACCTTCGCCGCGGCCACCTCGCGGTAGAGCCGTTCGACGCCGCGGGCGGCGGGCGCCAGCCCGTAGTGCTCGGTCACCACCGACCGGCCGAACGCGCCGAGTTCCGCACGCCGGTCCGGGTCGAGCAGCAGCGGCCGGATCTGCTCGGCCAGCGGCTCGGCCGACAGGTCGCCGGTGCCGAGGCCGTAGTAGCCCCACTGCCCGAAGTAGCCCGCGCTGGTTTCGTCGTAAGGCAGGGAGAACCCGCGCTCGCCGAGCACCACGATCGGCTTGGCGAAGGCCAGCGACCGCAGCGCGGAGCCGCCCATGCCGAGCATCAGGTCAGCGCAGTCGTAGGCGGGGCGCGGGTCGATCATCCCGCCGGTCATGACGACGACATCGGTGCCGTGGCGGTCGTTGACCCGGTTCGCGAGCTCACCGACCCGCTCGGCCGCGGTGCCCTCGCCGACCAGCACGAGCCGCACCGGCAGGTCCTCGGCGAGCAGGTCGACCGCGGCGATGCTGCGCTGCAGGCTCTCCAGCTTGAGCCACTCGGTCAGCCGGGACACGGTGACCAGGTTGAGCTTGCCGTCGTCGAGCCCGAACTTCGCCCGGAAGGGCGCCGAGTCGACGGCTCCGGGGGCGTTGAAGTCGGTGTCGACCGGCGGTTCGAGCAGCTCGACCCGGCCCGCGCGCATCGCCCTGGCCTCGTCGACGAGTTGGCGGGTGCCGAAAGTGGTGGTCAGGTGGCGCGGAAGGAAGCGCGGCACGACCATCCCCATCATGGTGCAGAGGATGGGAACGCCACGCAGGAGATGTTCGCCGTAGTAGGCGTCGAAGCACTGCGGCCAGTCCCACACGTGGATCAGGTCGGGCCGCTCGGTGCGCACCGCCGCGCGCAGCGCCCGCATGACGGCGGGCGACGGATGCGACTGGGCATCCGGTGCCTCGATCAGCCGCAGGCCCTTCTGCTCGGCGAGGGCCACGGCGGGCCCGGGGGCGGCGAAGAGCACCACGTCGTGGCCGAACTGGTCGCGCACGGTCGCGGCGAGCTCGATGGCGTTGGTCTGGGTGCCGCCGAGTTCGAGGCGGTGGGCGAACACGAGGATCTTCATCCGGCCACCCCGATCCGGGCCGGGAGCTTGCGCGCGGGCACGCCCGCCCAGGTCTCGCCGTCCGGAATGTCTTGCAGCACAACGGCTCCCATGCCCACCAAGGCCCGCTCCCCGATCCGCAGCCCCTCCCGCACGAGCGCGCCCGCACCCAGGTAGGCGCCCGTGCCGACGCGGACAGCGCCCGCGAGCGCGACGCGGCCCGCGAGGGTGACGCCGTCGCCGACCTCGTCGTCGTGGGTGAGCAGAACCTGGGGCATGGCCAGCACGAACTCGCCGATCCGCTGCGGCGCGGTGACGACGCAGCCGGCGAAAAGCATGGTGCCCGCACCGATCTCGGTGCCCGCGGCGACACTGGCCGCCGGGTGCACGAGGGTGGCGTAGCGGCCGTTCGCGAGACCGAGTTCGGCGGCGATGCGGAGCCTGCTGCCCGCGTCGCGGCTGCTCGCGGTGCAGATCAGCACCTCGGCGTCCGGGTGGTCGTGCACGGCCTCGACCGGGCCGAGCACCGTCGCGCCGTCCACCACGGCGCCGTGTCTGGCCGTGTTCGCGTCGAGCAGGCCGAGCAACTCCCAGCGCGGAGACACGGCGTTGACCGCCGCGACCGCCGCCATGGTCTCCCTGGCCAGCCCGCCCGCCCCGATCAGCAGCAGCGGCCTGGTCACAGTGGACTCCCCGCCGGGACCGGCAGGCCGAGCGCCGCCTTGACCGCGTCGACCACGGTGGCCTGGTCCTCGGCCGTGAGGTCGTGGAACAGCGGCAGGATCAGCGTGCGCTCGGTGAACGCCTCGGTCGCCGAGAGGTCGCCGTGCGGGTGGCCCGCGTACGCGGGCTCCAGGTGCGAGGCCATGATCCCGCGCCGGGCCGACACCCCGCGCGCGGCGAGGTCGGCGAGCAGCTCCGTGCGGGTGATCCGCGCGTCGTCGGGCAGCCGGATCCAGAACGACTGGTAGTTCGTGGTGCCGTACTCCGGGTCGCGGACCATCCCGAGTCCGGGCACGTCGGCGAACGCCTCGTGGTAGCGGGCGGCGAGCTCCCGGCGACGGGCGACGATCGCGTCCAATCTGGACAGTTGGACCAGGCCGACCGCTGCCTGGATATCGGTCATCCGGTAGTTGAACGCGGTCTCCAGGTACTGCTCGATGACCACGCCGCCGCCGCTGTGCCGGTCGGCCGCGCTCACGCTCATCCCGTGCTCACGCAGCCGCCGCGCCCGCGTGGCCCACTCCGGGTTGTCGGTGGTGAGCATGCCGCCCTCACCGGTGGTGAGCAGCTTGCGCGGGTGGAACGACCACGCGGCGAGCGTCGCTTCGGCGCCGACTGGCGCGCCCCGGTAGGTGGAGCCCGCGGCGCAGGCCGCGTCCTCGATCACCGGCAGGCCGAGCGGGTCGCACAGAGCACGCAGCGCCGCGATATCGGCGGGCACGCCCGCTTGGTGCACGGCCATGACCGCGCGGGTCCGCTCGGTGAGGACCTCGCGGACGGTGTCGGCGGTGAGGTTGCCGGTCGCCGGGTCGATATCGGCGAAGACGGGGGTCGCGCCGCAGTAGCGGACCGCGTTGGCGGTGGCGATGAACGACAGCGACGGCACGACCACCTCGTCGCCCGGGCCGATGTCGAGCAGGTGCACAGCGAGATGCAGCGCGGTCGTGCACGACGAGACAGCGACACCGTGGTTCGCGCGCACGCGCGCGGCGAACCGCTCCTCGAACGCGGCGACCCGCGGTCCCTGGGCGACCCAGCCGGAGCGCACCGCCTCCGCGGCCGCCTCGGCTTCGTCCTCGCCGAGGAGGGGGCGCATCACGGGGATCATCTGCGTTCTCCTGATTCCGCGCGCGCCGTGCCGACCGCCATGGGCCCTCCCTGGTTCGATCCCGCCGGGATCAGTCCGATCGCCGCCGCGAAGACGTCGCCGCGCCGCGACCACGAGTGCCGCGCGGCGAAGCGCTGTCGGGCCTCAACGACCTCCGGTGTGCGCGGCAGCGCCGCCGCTTGTGTGACCGCGGCGGCGAAGTCCGCCGCGGTGCTCGCGATGGACAACATCGAGGAATCGAGCGGAAGCGTTTCGCCCGCGCCGTCGGCGAGCCAGCGGCTGGCGGGCAGGTCCGAGCTGACCGCGGGCCTCCCCGCGGCGAAGTACTCCAACGTCTTGAGCGGGAACGACGCCCGGTTGAACGGGGTGTCGAGGTACGGGGTGAGGCCGACGTCGATGGCCCGGAAGTACCCGGGGAGGTCGGTGAACGGCACTTCGTCGACGTGCGCCACGGTGGGCCGCGAAGTCAGCAGCGCCCACCGCTGCGGCTCCCAGGAAGGGTTGCGGGGCCCCACCATCAGCAGCGAGACACCGGCGTCCACAACGGACTCCAGCAGCTCGATGTCGATGCGCGCGGTGATCCGGCCGACCAGGCCCGCCACCGGCGACGGCAGGTCGGGCAGGCCCGGCGGAAGCGGTGCGGAGTCGACGTCGAGATAGGCCGCGGAGTGCACGCCGTTGGCGATCAGCACAGGGTCCGCGCCGAGCCCGCTCCAGCGCTCGACCAACGCGGGTGTGACTGCGATCACGGTGTCCGCCCGGCGCAAGGCCACCTGCTCGACCGCGCGCAGCCACTCCGGGTCCAAGCCCATCAGCTGACCGCCCGCGACCCAGTCGTCGGTGCCGTAGAGGACGTCGCGAACGTCCGGACCCCAGCAGCCGAGGACGTCGTCGAAGGAGAACGACACGACCGCGTGCGGCTGCCTGCCGAGCCTGCGCAGCGCCCACCGGATCTGGGAGCGGACAAGAGGCCACGTGGTGGCCCGGATTCCCGGCCGGGACAGGCCCGGCAGCGCCACCGGGGTCAGCCGGATGATCCCGTCCGCGGCCCGCGCGAGCCGAGGCCACACGCCCGGGCCGACACCCGGGCGGAACCGCCGAGGGGTCACCGGGGAGATCGGCGGGTCGACCCACAGCACCGTGGCGTACCTGGTCAGCTGCTCGGCCTGCTGGCGGTCCGCGCCGCGCACGCCGTCCCACGGCTTGCCCGACATCATCACTACCAGTGGATCCGGTCTCCGACCGTCCCCCGTGCCCTCGATGCCCACCGTCGACTCCGATCCCCTGCGTCCCTGGACAGTCCCTCCTCCTGTGTCGGTCATCGGCGGCTCTACGTTGCAGGGCTGCCGAGTGACTTCCACGGCTCAAAGAATTTCCGCGTCATCAGCGTGTGCGTCTCAGCGGCGAACGTGGTGTATCGCCGGAACACCGCTTCCTCGGTCAGGTCGGCTCCGGACTGCCGCGACCCCTTGGCCTTCGTGGACTTCGCCGCCGGAGCGGGCGCGCCGAACGCGACCGGCTGGGCGGCAGCCTCGCTGTCCGTGCTCTGCAGGCCCGCGTTCAGCGTCTGCGCCCCGCCCGCGCCGCCCACCGATGGCGAGAACACGGTGTCGACCCAGTAGTTGGTGTCGTTGCCCGACGTCGGGAAGCCCGTGGAGCCATAGCGGTACACGCCGTTCGGCGCACCCGCCTGGGCCCGCGGCGCGTGCAGCGGCGCCCGGTCGACACCGTTGAACTCGAACGTGCCGTAGGTGACCGAGTAGTGCCCGTTCGGCGCGTAGTACGACGCGATGTACGTCGTGCCCGGGCTGACCGCGATCGGCGACGCGAAGTTCGCCTGCTGCCACCCACCCGCGGTCTCACCGCTGAACGTCACGGTGCCCAACAGGGTTCCGGTGTCGGTCCACAGGTGGCCGACGTGCGTTCCGGTGTTGCCGGATCCCTTGTAGAACCGGATTCCGCTGACCGTGCCCGCGGTGTCCACGGTGAAGCGCACCCCGAGTTCCAGCGGGCCGTTGTCGTTGGCCGACGGGATCGACGGTGTCGCCGTGTCCGGGAACAAGGTGCACGGGCAGCCGGACCCGGCGGGCTGGGCCGTGGTGAACGTCCACGTCACCGACGCCGACATGGTGTTGCCCGTCGTGTCCTTCGCCCCGGACACCGTCGCCCGGTAGCTGGTCGCGCTCTGCAGCGGCGCCGACGGCTGGAAGGACGCCGTGCGGGTGGCCGCGTTGTAGCTCAGGGTTCCGGGCACCGCGGTGCCACCGGCGGTCGGGGCCACGGAGAACACCGGGGTGTTCGCCTGGATGTCCTCGTCGAACGTCGCCGAGATGGCGCCCGTGGGCGGGACACTGCTCACCCCGTCGGCCGGGTTCGTCGCGGTGACGGTCGGCGCCGTGGTGTCCGGCGGCGCGACGTTGGTGAAGATCGCGTCGACCCAGTAGTTCGACGACCGGTAGCTGTCGATCGGGAAGCCCGAGGTGCCGTACCGGTAGAGCCCGTTGGTCTGCGCCGAATTCGCCGGCGCGTGCAGCGGCGCGTTGTCCACACCGGACACGAAGTAGTCCAGGTTGGACGAGTAGCGGCCGACCGGCGCGAAGTACGAGACCACATAGGTCGTGCCCGCGGTGACCGCGACCGGGTTGGCGAACTTCAGCGTCTGCCAGCCGCTCGCCGTCTCGGCGGTGAACGTCCCGCCCGCCAGCTTGGCGCCGGTGTTGGACCACAGGCTGCCGGTGTGCGTGCCGGTGTTGCCCGCGCCCTTGTAGAAGCGGACGCCGGAGATCCAGCCGTTGGTGTCCGGGATGACCCGCATGCCGAGTTCGACCGCGTTGCTGTCGTTGGTCGACGCCGTGCCCGGAACCGCGCTGTCACTGAACAGCGTGCAGGGGCAGGCGCCGATGCCGGAGGTGGTGAACGACCAGCTGAACGCTGTCAGCATGGCGTTGCCGCTGGTGTCGGTCGCCTTCGCGGTGGCGGTGTAGACGGTCGCGGGCGACAGCGCGGTGGTCGGCTGGAACTTCGCCGTGCGCGAGCCCGGGTCGTAGGTGACCGTGCCCGTGCGGTTGCCCGGGTTCAGCGTGAACTGCACGGTTCCCGCGTTGACCGCCTCGTTGAACGTCGCCGTGAGCGCGGCGTTGACCGGCACGCTCTTGGCGCCGTTGCCTGGGGTCACCGAGCTGACCGTCGGGGCCGTCAGGTCCGGGTCCGGCACGAAGACCGCGTCGACCCAGTAGTTCGCGCCGCCGCCGTTGATCGGGAAGGCGCCGCCGCTGCCGTAGCGGTAGACACCGCTCGGGCCGTCGGTGCCGTTCGCGATGGCGTGCAGCGGCGGGTTGTCGACCGCGGCGTTGAGCCCACCGAGGGTCGCCGAGTAGAAGCCGCCCGTGTGGTACGACACGACATAGGTCGTGTTGGCGCTGATCTGCACCGGGGTGGAGAAGTTGGCCTGCTGCCAGCCGGAACTGGACTCATTGCTGAAGGTCACGGTCGCCAGCTGCGTTCCGGTGTTGGACCACAGCGTGCCCTTGTGGGTGCCGACGTTCTGCGGTCCCTTGTAGAACCGCACGCCGGTGATCTTGCCGCTGACGTCGGAGCGAAGCCGCATGCCGAGCTCGACACCGCTGGCGTCGTTGACCGTGACGATGGTCGGCGTAGCGGTCTCATCCCAGACCGTGCAGGGGCACACGCCTGGCGGTTTCGGTGTGGCCTGCGTGGTGAACGACCACTGCACAGGCGTCGTCATGGTGTTGCCCGCGGTGTCCTTCGCCCCGGAAACCGTGACGGAGTAGGCGGTCGAGTTCGCCAGCGGCGAGGTCGGGGTGAAGGTGGCGCGGCGGGTCGCGGCGTCGTAGGCGACACTGCCGGGAACCGTGACGTTGCTCGGGTTGCGCACGACGAAGCTGATCGTCGCGGGCTGCACCGGCTCATCGAAGCCCACGACCACCGTGGTCGACGCGGACACGCTGGAACTGTTGGGCTGCGGCGTGACCGGGGTGCCCGACGGCGCGATGGTGTCCGGCGGTGCGACGGTGTCGAAGACCGCGTCCACCCAGTAGTTGCCGCCCTTGTAGCTCTCGGACGGGAAGCCGAACGAGCCGTAGCCGAAGACGCCGTTGAGCGCGGTCTCCTGCGTGGCGGGGGCGTGCAGCGGCGGCGCCGAATAGCCGGAGTTGCCGAAGAAGTACGCGTCCGCGGCGTAATGCCCATTGGGCGCGTTGTAGGAGACGATGTACTGCGTGTTGGGCTGGACCGCGACCGCCGGGTTGAACCCCGCGGTCTGCCAGCCGGAAGCCGTCTCGTTGGTGAAGGTCGCCGTCGCCAGCTGCTGGCCCGAGGCCGTCCACAGACCGCCGACGTGCACACCGGTGTTGCCCGCGCCCTTGTAGAAGCGGACGCCGGTCAGGTAGCCGGCGGTGTCCACAGTGAACCGGGTGCCGACGTTGATCGAGCTGGTGTCGTTGGTGGCGGGCGTCTTCGGGACCGCCAGGTCCGGGAACAGGGTGCACGGGCAGGTGCTGTTGACCGTCACCGACGCGGGCGTGCTGTCGGTGTTGACGCTGTCGTCGGTCGCCCGTGCCTTGATGTCGATGGATCCCCGGCGCGGGATGCTTCCGGTGTAGGACCAAGTCTCACGGCCGTTGGCCGGGTGCCAGCTGGCACCGCCGTCGAGGGACACCTCGACGCCGCCGACGCGGCTGCCGTCGACGGCCGTGCCGGTGACGGTGATCGTGTCGCCGCTGTTGACCGTCGCGCCTGGAGCGGGCGAGGTGATCGTCGTGTTGGGCGCGGTCACGTCACTCGACGCGGTCGCCGCGACCAGCCCGGCCATCAGCGTCGTGGGCTGCACACCCATGTCCGCGAACAGGTTGACCGTGGCCTGCTGCATCCGCTGGTCGGTGTTGACCACCGCGCCGTCGTGGTTGTCGTCCAAGCCCCACGACCACTGCACGGTGCCCGCGCCGAAGACGAGAGCGCCGCTTGCCGCGCGGTAGAGCGTCATGCGGTGGGTGGCCTCGCCGGGCGCCACGGACGAGCCGTGGTCCATCAGCTTGGCCGCGACGGTCTCGGTCGTCTTGGACAGCCGGATCATCCCGTTGGGACGGAACCCGTTGTCCAGGTCCTCATCCCACTCGTATCCCAGCGTGTTGGGTGCGAGGGTGGCGGTCGCACCGGCCAGCTGGGTCGCGACCGAGGTGTTGCGCCAGAAGCGCATCTTGCCGTCGTCGGCGGGAACCTTGATCGCGTAGCTGCAGCAGTTGACCGTCCAGATCTGACCGGTCAGCGCGTTCTCGGGCTTGCCGCCGTCCGACGGCGGGCTGAACCGCGGGTCCCGCCAGGTGCCGGTCCACGCCACGTTCGGGTCGATCTTGGCGTTGGCGTGGGTTTCCTTGTAGGTCACCAAGGTGCGGTAGGACGTGTTGGACCCGTCGATGCTGTTCTCCCAGCGGGTCTTCCAGAAGACCTCGTTGCCGCTGAAGAACGCCAGGTGCACCCCAGCGTCGCGGGCGGCCTCGACGTTGGCCCGCTGCGCGCCCGACCAGTACTCGTCGTGGCCGGTGGAGATGAACATCTTGTGGTTGAGCAGCAGCGAGCCGCTGCGGTCGGCGTCGATGCCGGAGATGTAGCTGACGTCGTAGCCGTTGCGCTCCAGGAACCGGATCATCGGGTACTCGGACCCGAAGACGAAGTCGCGGCCGTCCGGAACGTCGGTGCGAGTGGAGAATGGACGGTTGTAACTGAGCTTGTACGCACGGCTATCGGGCTGGCCGCCGTAGAAGGAGTTGCCGCCCCACACGTTGTAGGCCTGCCACGTCGGGTCGGAGGTCTGGAAGACCATCTTCGACGTGCTCGCGTCATTTCGGACGATGAACACGATGTGGTTGTTCACATCGGTGTCGGTGCGCTGCAGGTTCGCGATGTACACACCGGACACCGCGGTGGACGGTACCGCCCACGAAGCGGAGACCTGCCAGTTGCCGCAGTCGATCAAGCCGGTCGCCGACTGGCTCAGACACGCGGGCTGGGTGCGCGGCGTCGGCGTGATCGGCGTCGCGGTCATCTTCCGCGCGCCGAGGCCGCCGTAGTAGCCGAGCCGGAAGATATCGATCTTGTACGGCGCGGAAGTCTTGACCTTGAAGGAGATCGACTGTCCCACGTTGACACTCATCGAGGTGCCGAAGCCCTCGATGCTCGGGTCGCCACCACCGGTCGCGTCCCAGTTGGCCGTGCCGGGCTTGGAGTTCTCACAAGCCACGGGGCTGACAATGGGCGCGTCACAGGGTCCGGCGGCGACGGCGGTGGGCACCACCGCCAGCGCGGTGAGTCCCGCCGCGATCAACGCCGCCGCGGTCGACATGGCGACCGCTCTGCGAACGCGGTGCGCGAAGCGACGACCACTACCGGCGATCAAGCCGGTGGGTGCGGAAGCGGACACGGCCAATTCCTCTCAAGCCGTCCAGCCGATGAGCACTTCGTCATCGGTGCGGAACGCAGGCACGGCCGGCGTTCCAGTTGTCCCCAGGGCATTTGGTGCGGGTAGTCGACCTCGACGGTCCACCGCGGCGGCCGGTTCGCGAATCACGACACGACACGCACTCCCGCGGTTTTCCGAGTTCTTCGGCACACCGCGGGACACGTTGGATACCACTCAATGTCGTAATCGCGGGTTTCCACGCTCTGTTACAGGTTCCGCGACCATTTGGGGGGTGAACAAAGACCCACTTGCCCTAGCGCCCACACAGCGTGATCGCCACGTGAGAAAAGCGTTACTCGGCGGGCCGAGGCTGGGACTTCCACCACTGGACAAGGCCGCGTAAGCCGTCCTCCAGCTTGATTTCCGGGCGCCAGCCAAGATCGCGCTCGGCGGCGCCGATGTCGGCCAGCCTGCGCGTGACGCCGTTGACCTTGCGGTCCGGACCGTGCTCGGGAACGAGGTCGGAGTCCATTGCGGACAACAGCGCGTTGGCGAGGTCCAGCAGGCTGGTCTCGTGCGCGCTGGCGATGTTGTAGACCGTGTCGGTCACGTCCGCCCGCGCCGCGAGCACGTTCGCCCTGGCGATGTCGTGGACATGCACGAAGTCCATGGTCTGCGCGCCGTCGCCGAAGATCAGCGGCGCCTTGCCGTCGACGACCCGGTCCATCCAGCGAATAAGGACCTCCGTGTACAGACCGTGGACGTCCATTCGCGGGCCGTAAACGTTGAAATAGCGCAAAGCCACGTAGTCCAGGTCGCGCATCGCCTTGAAGCTGCGCAGCATTCCCTCGTTGAACGCCTTCGCGGCGCCGTAGAACGTGTCGTTGTTGTACGGGTGGTGGCGCTCGTCGGTCGGGAAGGTCTCGGCGAGGCCGTACACCGACGCCGACGACGACGCGATGACCTTCTTGACCCCCGCGTCGGCGGCCGCCTCGATGACGGTGAAAGTGCCGTCCACCAGACACTCCAGCGCCAGCCGTGGTTCCTCGGCGCACTGCGTGATGCGGATCGCGGCGAGGTGGAACACCAGATCCATGCCCGCGGTCAGCTCGCCGACCACGGCCCGGTCGTTGATGTCGCCGTCGACCACCCGGAGCCGGTCGCCCGCGACGGCCGAGGCGTCGGCGAGGTTCTCCTTGCGGCCACGCACGAAGTTGTCGAGCACGACGACCTCACGCGCGCCCGCGGCGAGAAGCTGGTCGACCACCGCCGACCCGATGGTCCCGGCACCGCCGGTCACCAGAGCCCGCTGACCCTCGATCGGCTGGGCGGTCATGCGGAAACCCCTTCACTGTCAGCGTCGAGCAGGTCGAGGTCGGCACCCAGGATCGGCATGAACACCCCGCCCTGGGCCAGGCTGGCCGACGCGGCCTCCAAAATGGACAGCACCTGCAAGCCGGACCGACCGTCCGTGAGCGGTGCGCGGCGCTCGGTGATCGACGCGTGGAACTCGGTCATCACCGCGCGCAGCGCCTCCTTCTCCGGCAGCGCCGGGGCGACCATGTCACCGGTGCGGTAGGACACGATCGTCTGCGCGCGGCGGTCCTCACCGAGGTCCGCCGCCTCGGTGCGCTCGACACCGCGGTCGTAGACCGACAGCCGCTGGGTCGGGTTCAGGTCGTCCCAGACGACCGTGCGCGTCGAACCGCCGATGACCATCGTGCGGATCTTGGTGGGGGACAGCCAGTTCACGTGCACGTGCGCCATGGCGCCGCCGGTGAGCTGGATGGTCAGGTGCGCGACGCACGCGTGGCCCGCGCCGATCGGGTCGGACCCGTGCGCGGCGACCGAGAGCACCCGCACGTCGTCCGGCAGGATCGACAGGAAGATCGACAGGTCGTGCGGCGCGAGGTCCCACAGCACGTCGACGTCGGGCTGCACGAGCCCGAGGTTGATCCGCACCGAGTCCAGGTACTGCACCGAGCCGATGCCACCGCCGCGAACCAGCTCGCGGAGGTGCGCGACCGCGGGGGTGTAGCAGTAGGTGTGGTCGAGCATCAGGGTCAGGCCACGGCTGTCCGCGGCCTCGACGAGCTGCCTGCCCTCGGCGTACGTGGCGGCCAGCGGCTTCTCGACCAGCACGTGCTTGCCCGCCTCGAGGGCGGCCATGGCGACCGGCAGGTGCGTCTTGGCGGGCGTCGCGATCGCGACGGCCTGCACGGCCGGGTCGGCGAGCACCTCGTCGAGCGAGTCGGACACCCGGACCGTCGAGTAGTCGCCCAGCACGCGACGGGCGCGGGCGAGGTCGAGGTCGCACAGGTATTCCAGCCGCAGACCGGGTGTGGCCTGCGCGTTGCGGACCAGGTTCGGCCCCCAATAGCCTGCCCCGATTACGGCGAGCCCGATGGTTCCCACGCGGTGAATCCCCTTCAAACGATGTGACGAGTCCGGTTCCCCGAACCGGTTCTCAGTACGCTCCCAAGCCGCTGAACACGGCACGGAAGGTCTTCCAGAGGATCACCGCGTCCAGCGCCAGCGACCAGTCCTCCACATACCGCAGGTCGAGCCGGACCGACTCCGCCCACGTCAGATCACTTCGCCCGCTGACCTGCCAGAGCCCGGTGAGCCCCGGCTTCACCAAGAGCCTGCGGCGCACGTCCGGCGCGTACCGCGCGCTCTCCTCCGGCAGCGGCGGCCGCGGCCCGACCAACGACATCGATCCGGTCAGCACGTTGAGCAGTTGCGGAAGCTCGTCGATCGAGTAGCGGCGCAGCGTCGAGCCGACCCGGGTGATCCGCGGATCCCGGCGCAGCTTGAACAGCAGGCCCGAACCTTCGTTCTGGTCGGCGAGATCTGTCAGCATCCGGTCCGCGTTCTTGACCATGGTGCGGAACTTGATGATGGTGAACTCGCGGCCGTCCTTGCCCACGCGGCGCTGCTTGTAGAACACCGGGCCACGGTTGTCGATCACGATGGCGAGCGCGACAAGCATCATCAGCGGCGCGAGGACGGCGAGCAGCAGGCTCGAGCCGATCTTGTCGACGACGTCCTTGACCACCCGGCGCACACCGGTGAAGGACGGCGCGGTGACCCGCAGCATCGGCATGCCGAGCACGGCGTCGACGTGCAGCCGCGGACCCGCGACCTCCATCAGCACGGGCGCGACGACCATCTCGGTGCCGCTGCCTTCGAGCTTCCACGCGAGCTGCTGCAGGCGCTGGGGAGTCCAGTACTGGTCGGGGGTCACCGCGACGATCCGGTAGCCGCCACGGCGCACGTGGCTGGCCAGGTCGCTGAGCCTGCCGACGACGGACACACCTTCGAGGTCGCCGTCGGCGACGCCGAGGCCGTCGCGGGTGCACACCGCGTCGACGCGCCAGCCGAGGTGCGGCGAGTTCCGGGTGCGGGTGATCAGGTCGCGGACCGTGTCGACGCTGCCCGCGGCCATGACCGGGAGCAGGCAGCGGCCCTCACGGCGCGCGCGGTGCAGGAACTGGCGGAGGGCGTAGCGCATGGGGAACGCGATGATCGCCGCGCTCGGGACCACGATGAACACCCACGGGCGGATCTGCTCGATGTCGAACAGCAGGCCGCTCAACGCCAGCATGATCGCCGCGGCGGCGAAGCCGCGGCCGAGCCTGCGGAACTCTTCGGCGCCCTGGCCCAGGACCGCGAGGTTCCACGCGCGGTTGGCCATGAGCGAGCCGAGCAGGACCAGCATCGTCGCGATGCCGATCAGTTCGGCGGCCGGGCCCGGCACGGAGTCGTCGGAGACCAGGCTGCCGACGATCAGGACGGCGGTGACCAGCGCGAAGAGGTCACCCAAGAGCACGCCCGTGCGGTAACGCGGTTCCCAGCCCGCGACCGGCGGGAAGGACGGCTCACCCGCGGGCAGGTCGAGTCTCGGCGTTCGCGCGCGACGCGGCGCCACGGGCGCGGGCCACATGGTCGATCTTCGTCGCGGGAACCCCGTTTGGTCACGCATCGTGTATCCCCCGGTTCAGCCGGTTTGGGCATGCACCGGCACAGGGGCGTCCCCGAGGTCCCTCGTGCCTTCGTCTAAATGTGTTGGACGAGCCACTCGCTCGAACGCTTTGATCGAGCTCTGGCCGCGCTACGTGATTCGTTTCCCTCGCCGGGACCGTTACACGGAGGGTTAGTTTCTTGGTAACCCGTTCGCACGCACAGCCAGTTGCCGCTTGCCTTTCTATACCGTGCGTAGCACTGACCGTTGCCTTTTGTTCACCAGCCGCTGATCAACACCCCAGGTCACAGCGTCGCGGCGAACACTCTCGACAGTCGCATTAGGACAGTTGGCGACCTGACTCACCGTAGGTCCCGCCGTTGATCAACCGGCAAATGATGATCGTCGGTCCATTTCCCGGCCGACGGGCCCGCCGCCTGTTCCGTGATCAGATTTCCCGACCGGCATTCCGGGGGTTGCTCAATTTCGAACCGCCAAGTGCCCGCTTTATGCCCATCCACCAGGACATCCGCAGGCAGAGCCCAGCCCTCCGACGATCACCCGGACGCCTGACCGACGCTCACGCACAGCGATCACAAACCAGAGTTCCGGCAATTACCCGCCCCCTGTGCCTCGCACCACACCCGATCGAGTGGCCCGCGGGCAGATCAACTCACCCGCTCGACCTCCGCCGTTTTGCCCCTCGAGCGCCCGGCAGACGACACGAAGTCCCGGTGAACCCTTCACAAATCGCCCACCGCCGGCCACAAATAGGTAACCCCCATCACATTCACCCATCCGGGGTAAGGCCATTCGGCCCTAACCGCGCCCACGCCCCGAAAAATGCCCCCTCGGGTCCGGCGACGGACCCGGCCTCCACTGGTGGCCGTGGCGGTGCCGGATCCGCCCCCGGGGGGAAACGCAGAACGCCCCTCCCGGATCCCGGGAGGGGCGTTCTGTTCGACACTGTGGCCAGGGGCGGGGTCGAACCGCCGACCTACCGCTTTTCAGGCGGTCGCTCGTACCAACTGAGCTACCTGGCCGTACTACTTGCCTGACCAACACAACCACGATCCCCAAGGGATCGCACCCCGATACCGAAAGGTGCGACCTACCAACAGAACCAAGCTGGTTCCGCCGGCCGCCGCACCGTGGGGGTTGGGGGTTGCCCCCCTGTGCTTCGCCGAGCGCCCCTCTCCATGTTTCCGTGGAGAGGGGCCACCCAAAGCGAGCGACCCAGACGGGACTCGAACCCGCGACCTTCGCCGTGACAGGGCGACGCGCTAACCAACTGCGCCACTGGGCCTTGCTCTACTGCTGTACTGATCAACACTGTACTGCGACTGCACTAGCTACTACGTACTCCCAACGGGATTCGAACCCGCGCTGCCGCCTTGAAAGGGCGGAGTCCTAGGCCGCTAGACGATGGGAGCCCGACCGCTCGGGCGGACCGATCGACTGCGCTTCCAGAGGCTACCGGTTCTGCTTGCTGGTATTCGCTGGGAGCATGGATAGCTTAGGGCACACCCCCTCGGTACTCCAAAACGGGTTATCCATTATGCCTCTGAGCTGCGGAAACGCGGCTTTTCGGCGGCCACGGAGCCGATCAAGCCCCGGGTCGGGCACGACCCGGGACCGCGATCGAGTTCGCGGCGTGCGTCCCGGGCCTTCGGCGCCGCCCCACGCGGGGGGACGACCGGGGCCGGGAACGTCGGAGAAAGCGGCCGGAATTGTCGATCATGTCCGACTCGGAGTGCTTCCCGGACACACGGACAAGATCGACAAAAGAAGGCGTGGAAATTCAGAACTGAATGGTGCTCACAATTCACCCGAACGTCATTGACGACGGTCGCGCGCCGGCCGACGGCCCGCGCGCGACCGGGGTCGGCGACTACCGGCGGACGGCAGGCAGGCCGTCGTCACCTTCCACGAGTCCGAGCATTTCGAGCAGCTCACGGCAGTCGTCGGCGTCGATCGAGCCGCGCGCGACAGCCAGCCTGGCTCGCCGCACCTGCTCGTCGGACACGCGTGCCGAGTCGCCGGACCGCGGCGCAGGCACTCCTGTCGAGAATTGGCCGGACGTGCCGAGGCTGTCCTGCTGAAGAAGGAAGGACCGCACTTCGAGTGACCCGCTCATATCGCCTCCCCGAATTGTTTGGCGTGAGGCTATGAGAGATCTCGTCCCGGTCACAGCCCCCCGGAGAGTGAACCGAGTACACGCCGGGTAGCCGAACGTGATCGATTTTCTTGATCCCTGCCGGGTTTGGCCAGTAGGTCACCAACTTTGGGATCACCTGAACGGCGCAACGAGGCCCCACCCATGTAAACCTTTACCCCCTAGGGGTATCGTTGCCTGCGCGAACCACCATCGTCGAGAGGATCCCTCCGTGTCTGTTCAGACCGTCTACACCGTCACCGGCATGACGTGCGGCCACTGCGCCAGCTCGGTCACCGAGGAGCTCACCGGAATCGAGGGCGTCACCGACGTCGCGGTCGATCTGGCGAGTGGCGCGGTGACCGTCACCAGCGCCACGACACTGGAGCGGGACGCCGTCGTGACCGCGGTCACCGAAGCGGGTTACCAGGTCACGGCCTGATCGCTCCCCCGCGCGGGTTACCTACCGCGAGATTTACCGAGGCGCAAGGCGAACATCAGGTGAACATTTTCCCTCGAATTTTCCCACCTTGCCCCTCCCGCAGGACGAGTGCGCGTGCAACAATCGACTTGCTGACATACCCCCGGTCAGCGCCTGTGGAGATCCCCTCCGGCCCCCGCGTTCCTCCCCCTGGCGCGGGGGCCTCTCCATGTCCGCAGGTCAGCGGCCTGCCCAGCTGGGTTGTCACAGTGGTCACCGCTCGTTAATCACATCGTGTGGTGTGTCGCCCCTCACAGAGGAGGCGGCACCGCAACCGATTCGTTATCCTCTCCCGGTGCCTTTTCCCTCTTTCGGACGCAGCCGTACCGACCTCAAGGCGGTCGGCACCAACACGGGACGCCACCGTCCCCCGCACCGTGAGCAGAGTGAGGAACTCCTGCCCGACGTAGAGCTGGAGAACTACCTCGCGGCTCTCTCCCCCGAATCGGACAACGAGACGACGGCCACCGGCCGCCGCTTCGGCAGCGCCGAGGTCTACCAGCTGCGCTTGTCGCTGATGGCGAACGAGCAGCTGCGCGAACTGGCGGCCTACCGCCAGACCTCCCCGATGGCGCTCGCCCAGGAATGGGTCATGCAGCGCCTGGAGTGGGAGTCGCAGCAACTGCAGCGGTCCTGACACCCACACGCACGAGAGCCCCGGTCGTGGGCGACCGGGGCTCTCGTGTGTGAGGACTAGAGCGGGACGACGTTCGTTGCCTGCGGGCCCTTCGTGCCCTGGCCGACCTCGAACTCGACGCGCTGGTTCTCCTCAAGGGACCGGAATCCCTTGGACTGAATCTCCGAGTAGTGCACGAAGACATCGGCGCCGCCATCATCCTGCGCGATGAATCCGAAGCCCTTCTCGGCGTTGAACCACTTGACTGTGCCCTGTGCCATAAAACCTGCCTCCATCGCAGGAGCTTGGGGCTGCACCATGCAGCCCCGGGCCGCCCTCGGGCGGTGCTCCCGCCCAGTCCGACGAAAGCAGCGCGCCCGCGTTGTCGTTCCGCGAGCGTGGAAAGCACGAACACAGAAGCTACGGCCTGCAGGGCAAAGAATATCGAGATGTCGTGGGCCGCACTACTGCCTGACGGGCACCCCGCTAGCCCAAGCGGGTGATCTACATCGACACGCTCCGAACATCTTCCGGCCGTCCCTGAACCGCCACCCAAAAGCAACAGATGTGACGTGAGTCACACCCCTATTCAGCCAACTTCGAAACCCACTACAGCGTCGTAATGGGTGTCAAGGGGTGCTGGGGGAAGGGAAGCGACATGGGCGGCACGAAACTCTCGGGGAGACGGTGGATTCCCGCCACGCTGGTGGGTGCCGGACTGGTCGCGGTCCTCGCCATGACCGGCTGCACCACGACCGGCGCGGGCACGGCCACCTCCGTGGGCGGCGGCCTGGTCGAGCAGCCCGAGCCGGCCAAGATCACCGTCAGCCCGGCCGCGGGCGCCAAGGACGTCGGACCCGGCGGACCGATCGCGGTCAGCGTCGCCGACGGCACCCTCGAGAAGGTCACGCTCACCAACCCGGACGGCAAGCAGGTCAAGGGAGAGCTGGCCGCGGACAAGAAGTCCTGGAAGCTCGGCGAGGACCTCGGCTACGCCAAGACCTACACCTGGTCCGGCTCGGCGCTGGGCGCCGACGGCAAGAGCGTCCCGCTTTCCGGTTCCTTCACCACCGTCAAGCCGAAGAGCCAGATCAAGGCGAGCCTCAACACCGGCGACGGCCAGACCTACGGCGTCGCCATGCCCATCGCGCTGACCTTCGACGCACCGGTGAAAGACCGGGCGGCCGTGCAGAAGGCGCTGACGGTGGAGACCTCGGTCGACACCGAGGGCGCGTGGGCCTGGCTCAGCGACCGGTCGGCGCACTGGCGCCCCAAGGAGTACTGGAAGCCCGGCACGAAGGTCACCGTGAAGGCCGACACCTACGGCATCGCCTTCGGCAACGGCGCCTACGGCCGCAACGACGTGACGTCGACGTTCACCATCGGCCGGTACCAGGTCGTCCAGGGCAACACCCAGACCCACCGGATGGTCGTGAAGACCGAGGCCGGGCAGACGCACGACTTCCCCGCCAGCTTCGGCCTCGAGTCCGACCCGGGCCGGGTCACCAAGAGCGGCACGCACGTGGTGATGAGCAAGCACGCCAGCTACGGGATGACGAACCCGAAGTACAACTACGAGAACGTGGTCGTGCCGTGGGCGGTCCGCATCTCCAACAACGGCGAGTTCATCCACGGCTACGCCCCGTCGATCTGGGCCCAGGGCAAGCAGAACGTCTCGCACGGCTGCATCAACCTGGCCCCCGCCAACGCGAAGCTCTACTTCGAGACGGTTCTTCCGGGCGACCCGGTGGAGATCATCGGCAGCACCCAGCAGCTCGGCGCACAGGACGGCGACTACTACGACTGGGCCTTGTCCTGGGACAAGTGGCAGGCTCTCTCCGCCGAAGCCCCCTAACACTTTCCTCCAAGGTGGCCACCGCCGAAGCGCTCGCCGCTTCGGCGGTGGCTGTCTATGCACACCGTGTGCCAGGCCACAGAGGACGCCCGGCTTACGCTCGCGGCATGAGTCGTGCACCTGAGCCGTGGCCGCCCGTGGAGACCGACCTGCCGCAGCGGCATGAGGACGCCCCGGACCCGGGCACCGACCTCCCGCCGCACTACGCCCACTGCTTCGGCTGCGGCGACCAGGCCGAGGACGGCCTGCATCTGCGGGCCACCGTCGGCGAGGGCCACACGATCCTGTCGCAGTTCACCGTCACCGAGGCCCACCAGGGCGCCCCGGGCCTGGCCCACGGCGGCCTGCTGGCCTGCGCGTTCGACGAGGCACTGGGCACGACGGTCGGCAACCTGCTGCGGGCGCCCGCGGTCACCGCGAAGCTGGAGACGAGCTTCCTGCGGCCGGTCCCGGTGGGCACCACGCTGTTCATCGACGCCCACCTCGACGGCAGCGCGGGCCGCAAGATCTACGTCAGCGCCGACGGCCGCCTCGACGCCCCGGACGGGCCGATCGCGGTGCGCGCGCGGGCGCTGTTCGTGCTGGTCGACCTGAGCCATTTCGTCACCCACGGCCGCAAGGAAGACCTCGTCGCCGTGGCGAAGGACCCGAGCCTGCTCAGCCACCGTCCCTTCGAGATCAATCCGTAGGCTGAGGGGGTGGTATTCCTCCTCATAGCGCTGCTGGTCGTCGCGGTTCTGCACGCCTACGTGTGGAAGCGGCTGGTGCTCGACGTCGCCCGGACCCCACGGTTCCGCAAGGCGGGCACCATCGCGCTCGCGGTCCTGGCCGTGCTGCTGGTCGCGGCTCTGGTGCTGCCGCGCCGGATCGGGATCGACGCCGCCCGCTGGATCGTGTGGCCCGGGTACCTGTGGTTCGCGGTGCTGTTCTATCTGTTCGTCGTCCTGCTGGTCCTGGAGATCCCGCGGCTCGTGGCGAACCGGTGGCCGAAGGCGAAGGCCACCGACGAGAGCCGCAGGCTGTTCCTGGCCCGCGGCGCGGCGGTCGTGGCGGCGGTCGCGGCCCCGGCCACGGTCGGCGCGGGCATGGTCTCGGCCCTGAGCGCTCCCGACGTCAAGCGGTTCACGGTGCCGATCCGCAGGCTCGACCCGTCGTTCGCGGGCTTCCGGATCGCGGTGGTCAGCGACATCCACCTCGGCCCCATCCTCGGCCGCGCGCACACCGAGCGGCTGGTCCGGATGATCAACGAGACCCAGCCGGACCTGGTGGCCATGGTCGGCGACCTGGCCGACGGGACGGTCGAGGAACTGGGCCACGCGGCGGAGCCGCTGCGCGACCTGGTGTCGCGCGAGGGGACGTTCTTCGTCACCGGGAACCACGAGTACTACTCCGGCCACCAGCAGTGGATCACCGAACTGGAACGGCTCGGCCTGCACTACCTGCGCAACACCCGCACCCCGATCACGCGGGCGGGCAAGACGTTCGACCTGGCGGGCATCACCGACGTCACCGGCAAGCAGTTCGACGACGGTCCGGACGTCGTGGGCGCCCTGCGCGGCCGCGACGAGACCACCCCGGCTGTTCTGCTGGCACACCAACCGGTCCAGGTGACCGACGCGGCGCGCGCCGGGGTGGACCTGCAGCTGTCGGGCCACACCCACGGCGGGCAGCTGTACCCGTTCCACCACGTCGTCGGACTGGCTCAACCCGCCGTGTCCGGCCTGTCCAAAGTGGACGACACCTGGCTGTATGTGACCAATGGGGCGGGCTTCTGGGGTCCGCCCGTGCGGGTCGGCGCGGCACCGGACATCACGGTGCTGGAGCTGGCGAGCGCGCCGATCATCCGCTGAGGGCCGCTACCAGGGCAACCGGGACCGCAGCTCCCGCCGGGCCCGATAGAGGTGCAGGTGGACACCCGCGGGAGAGATGCGCAGTTCGCGCGCGATCTCCGAGGGACGATATCCGCGCATCGAATACGCGATCACCTGACGCTGCCGGGGCGGGTGCTCCCGCAGGCCGCTCGTGAGGTCGAGCAGTTCCTCCCGCCGCACCAGGTGGTCCAGCGGAGTCGCGGAGTCGATCCCGGCGACCGCGCAATGCTCCACCGAGCACTCGGTGACCAGCGGCCGGTAGCAGCCGTGGCGGTCATGGTCACGCCATAGCCGGGCCGCGATGCCCCGCACGAGAGAGCAGGGATGGTCGACCGTCGTCCATCTTCGGTAAATGGCCGTCATCGCGTCCTGGGCCAAGTCCGGCGCCAGGTGGCCTGCGCCGAGTCGAACCAACAGGTCGACCACTCGGGGCCATTGCTCTCGATAGAACCGGTCGAATTCGGAATCGGACGCATTCGTTTCCATCATGACCGCCGAAACACGAAACCCCTGGGTCCGCGGAAAGAGAACTGATCCCGCGGGCCCAGGGGCCACGTTTATCGCATCAACCTCAGTCGTCGATCTCGTCGCCGGTGTGCACGACACCCTTGACACAGCGATCGATGTAGGTCGGGTTGAGCGCGTTCACGGCGACGGCCACGACACCACCGGCGATGGTGTTGTTGGTGGCGCAGACCGGGATGTTGACGTTCTCGGCGACGTCGACGTTGTCGACGTTCACGACGCCGACCTGGCCGTCGTGGTGACCCGGGAAGTCGCTGGGGCCACCCCACTCGTCGTCGCAGTCCGTGCACGCGAACGCCGCGCTGCCGATCATCATGAGGCCCGCGACAGCGGACGCGACAAATCCTGCCTGCTTCAGCACTGGATCACTCCTTGATCGAGGGTTTGGATGGATCGGAAATGGTCTTCCGCCAATGCCCGGCAGCGAACCTACCGAAAGTGGGTGCCCAACTCCGCGCGAAACCACGGCGAAACAGAACAACCACCCGAATCGGCATTAATCGCGCCCCGCCATTGACGGTGAGCCACTTAATGATCAACCAGCTCACCCGTCAGAGCCGAGGCATCACCCATTCGGGACGACTAGATCCGCGAATGTCGGGATTCATTCGACATCACGGGTCGCGGGTTCCCCCGACTGGCATTTCGCGAGCCGCCGCGCACGGCGATCTGGCACCTACCGAAGACGTCGCTCGATCAGGTGAAGGTGCGGGGCCGGATGGAGTTGGCCTTGTCCACCAGCGCGTGTCGTTGTTCCGCGGTGCCCGCGAGCCGGGCCAGCGCGCGGTAGCAGCGTTCCAAGCCGAAGCGGAGTTCGCGCTCCGACAGGTCGCAGCCGAGGACCTGCCGGTTCGGCGTCGCCGGGTGCGCGCCCGGCTTGCCCGCCTTGACCCAGCCGTAGGCGGCTTCCAGCACGTCGGCGGACAGCCGCGTCCGCCGCTCGGCGTCGAGGACCAGCCGTTCCAGCCGCTTGGCGGCGTCGTGGATGTCCGGCTCGGCGACCGGGGTCTGACCGGTCGGCCGGGTCTTGACCTTGATCGCGGCGACCTGCGCGGCCACGTGGTGGCTCGAGGTGTCCGGCACCGAGTGCAGGACCTCGATCGCCCCGTTGCGCGCGGTCTGGGCGAGGTACACCCGGGCCAGGCCGAACGCGGCGCTGACGTACGAGTGGTCGGTGCGCCAGACCAGTTCGTAGTAGCGGGCGGCGGAGAAGTGGTCGCCCTCCTGCTCCGCGCTGGCGGCAAGCGCGAGCTTGGGGGCGATCTCGCCGGGCACCGCGTCGTAGACGTGCTCGAAGGACTCGCGGGCGGCCTTCGGGTGCCCGCCCGCCAGGGCGATCAGGCCCCGGTACCAGTTCGGGCGCCAGTCGGCCGGGTCCGCGACGAGCCTGCGGGCCGCGTCGAGCTCCGACGACGCCGCACGCAGATCCCCTTGCTCCATGCGGGCTTTGACCAGTCGCAGCCGCACCTCGATCGAGTCCTGCGGAGCGGCGGTCAGCGCCGCGACGAGTTCGGCGGGCTCGGTGGCGGTGATGCTGGCGAGGACGGCGGCGGCCGGGTCGTCGGTGTCGATCAGCGGCAGCGGCAGCACGGAGGCGACGTCGGCGGGGCTCGGCAGCGGCAGCGGCTCCGGGCCCTCGGACACGACCGAGCCGAACGTCCTGGTCTCCACACCGAACACAGTGGACAGACCGGGCCGCGGCCTGCCGGTGCCCAGCGCCATGACCTCGCGCAGCACGCCGGTCAGCTGGTCGGCCATCTCCTCCGCGGAGGCGAAGCGCTGCACCGGATCGGCGTGCGTCGCCCGCTTGAGGACCCGGTAGTAGCTGCTGAACAGCGCGAACAGCGGCTCGGCGTCCGGGGCGGGAAGGGTGTGCTTGTAGCGGCTCGTGTAGCCGGCGAACTCGATCGACAGGACGGCCAGGGTGCGGCCGACGGTGTAGATGTCGGAGGCCACGGTGGCGCCCTCGGTGGCCAGTTCGGGCGCGGCGTAGCCGGAGGTGAAGAACAGCGGGCTCTCGTAGTCGTCGGTCTTGCGGACGGCGCCGAGGTCGATCAGCTTGAGCTGCTCGCCGTGCTGGATCACGTTGTCGGGCTTGAGGTCGCAGTAGAGCATGTCGATGCTGTGCAGGTAGCCGATGGCGGGCAGGATCTCCAGGCCGTAGGCGATCACCTGCCCGATCGGCAGCGGCTCGGCCCGGCCCGCCTCGCGGTGGTGTTCGAGCGCGAGCTGGCGCAGCGACTGGCCGCCGACGTACTCCATGACGATGTAGCCGACCAGGTTGCCGGTGTTGGGGTCCGGGTGCTGGACGAAGTTGTAGATCTTGACGACGTTGGGGTGCTCGACCTCGGCGAGGAACCGCCGCTCGGCCACGGCCGAGGCCATGGACGTCGCGTCGCCGGTGTCGATCATGCCCTTGAGGACCACCCAGCGGTCGCTGACGTTGTGGTCCTTGGCCAGGTAGATCCAGCCGAGGCCGCCGTAGGCGATGCTGCCGAGCACCTCGTACTGGCCGCCGACGAGGTCGCCGCGGAACAGCCGGGGGCGGAAGTTGAACGCCTGGCCGCACTTGTGGCACTCGCCCTCGGCCGGGCCGGGCGCACCGTCGGTGCCGCGGCCGACCTCGGCGCCACAGTTGTTGCAGAAGCGCTTGTTCTCCGACACCGACGGGTCGTCGAGGACCGCGCTCGCCGGGTCCTTGACCGGCACCACGGGAACGTCGACCAGACCGGCGCCCAGCCTGCCCCGCCCACTGGCCCGCGACGCGGTGCGCCTGCTGGTGCCGGGGAAGGAACTGGACCCGGTGGTGATCGGCCCGGACTCGGTCCGGGTCGCGAGCGGATGGGGTGTCTGCTGGGGTTCCTCCGGCGGCTTCGGCGGCACGATGCTCTGGGTGAGCGTGTGCATGCCGAGCACGCTGGTGGGCTGCGGGTCGCCGTCGCTCAGGGCGGTGTCGGGCAGGACACCGGGCTGGCGGGGGGCGACCTGCGGCAGTTCCTGCGGCCAAGGGGCGCCGGGGAACGGGGAACGCGACGGATCACCTGGTGCGGATCCGGTGCGGCGCGGATCGCCGTGGGCGGCGGATGGGGGTTGACGGCGCTGACCGGACTGGGGCTGCCCGCCCTGCGACGGCGGACCTGACTGGCCCTGGGAACCAGGGGCCCTGCCCTGCTGAGCCTGGCCCTGCTGAGGTTGCCCTTGCTGGGTTTGGCCCTGCTGGGCTTGGCCCTGCTGAGGCTGACCCTGCTGGACTTGGCCCTGCTGAGGCTGACCCTGCTGGACTTGGCCCTGCTGAGGCTGACCCTGCTGGACTTGGCCCTGCTGAGGCTGACCCTGCTGAGCTTCGCCCTGCGGAGCTTGGCCCTGCTGAGGTTGGCCCTGCTGGGCGTTGGAACCCGCGGCCTGGTGACCCTGTGCGCCGTGCACGGGCTGGCCTTGCGACGGCTGGCCTTGCGAGCCGGGAGCGCCGAACGGCTGGTGCGCCTGGGAACCAGGGGCGCCGGCGAGCTGGTGGCCTTGCGTGTTGCGGCCTTGCGGGGCCTGAGCCGGAGGCTGCTGACCACGAGGTCCCTGCGGCCCCTGACCGTGGCCCGTGGGCGTGCCCTGCGGGTAGGGCCTGCCCTGGGTGGCCGAGGGATGCGGCGGCTGCCCCTGGGGCCGCCAACCCTGCTGCTGGCCCTGCGTCCCGCGGGGAGGTGTCTGCGGCGGTGCGCCCTGCGGATGCGGCTGCCCCTGTGTGCCGGGCGCGTGCGGCCGCGGTTGCCCCGCGGCAAAGGCGCCGGCCTGACCGGGCGCACCCGGAACGGGGTACTGCGCGGTCCCCGCCGGCTGGGGGTTCGCGGCGAACGGTTGCTGCGCCTGGGTTGCCTGCCGTGGCTGCGCGTGCGGGCGGGGCGGCTGGCTCTGCCCGGCGAACGGCGGCTCGGTGGCACCGGTCGACGCGGGGTGCCTGCCCGGTCCGGATTCCGTGCCGCCGGTGGTGGCCTGCGGCCTGCCCGGTGAGTCCGCCGGCGTCCGCGGCGCCGAGCCGGAACGCTTCGGGTCGGCGTCACGCTGGATCTGCCACTGGAGCTTCTCCGGGCGCGGCTCGGGCTCCTCGCGGGGCTCGTCGCCGGGGGGTGTCCACTGTGTCATCTCGGCCTCAGTCCCGGTACTTGACCGTCGGGGGCGCGGCCTGTTCGCCCGCCTGGGTGAGCCAGCGCCCGTAGCTGGCCGTCCACGAGCCGCTCGCGATCGACTTCTCCAGCACGCCGTTGACGAACCGGACCATGTCCACGTTCGCCTTCGGGATGCCGATGCCGTAGGGCTCCTCGGTGAACCGCGGTCCGACCATCTTCACGTTCGGGTCCTGTGCGACCATCCCGGCCAGGATCGTGTCGTCCGTGGACACGCCGACGACCTGTCCCTGCTGCAGCATCAGCAGGCAGTCCGTCCAGTTGTCCACGGCGACGACCTCGGGCGGCGCGGGGGAGTCGCGCAGCTTGTTCAGCGACGTGGACCCCTTGGCCGCGCAGACGCGCTGGCCGCGGAGCTGATCGACGCCGGTGATCTCGGAGCCGCGGTCCACCAGCAGGCGCTGGCCCGCGACGTAGTAGATCGCGGAGAAGTTGATGTCGACCCAGCGGGCGCAGGTCGCGGTCATCGTGCGGACGACGATGTCGACCTCGCCGCTCTGCAGCGCGGGAATCCGCTCCGCCGAGGTGATGACCTTGAACTGGACCTTGTTGGCGTCACCGAAGATGGCCGCGGCGATCTCGCGGACCCGGTCGATGTCGAAGCCCTCGATCTGGTTGCTGGTCGGGTTTCGGAACCCGAACAGGAAGGTGTTCTGGTCGACGCCCGCGATGAGCCTGCCGCGGTCCTGGATCTTCTTCATCGTCGACCCCTCCGGCATCGCGCCGGGGCCGGGCATCGCGCCGGGGCGCAGGCTGGCGGTGGGGTCGCACGGCGGGACCTGGGTGGCCGCGCCGGTGGTCGTCGGCGGGTTCACGACCACGCCGACCGGCTCGGGCCGCTGGGCGGACTGCACGGCGGCCAGGTCGACCGGCTTGCCCGTGGCCGTGCAGGCGGTGGCCAGCATGGCCAGCGCCGCTACGAGTGCCGCTGTGGCACGCCTCATCGGTACTCCCGCAGTCGTTCCCGGATGCCGAGCAGGATCCCGGCCACGGCGATGATCGCCAGCACGACGACGCCGGGAACCAGGCCGGTCAACGCCGCACCGGCGTACTTGGTCTGGGTGAAGAACTCCTCGCGGCCCGCGTTGAGGGCCGTGATCAGGTTCTTGTCGAGCTTGCCGAACGCCGTGGCCGAGCTGTCCGGCGCGGCGCCGATGGCCGTGGCGACGGCCTCCTCGTACTGGCCGCCGTCGTCGAGTTCACGGATCTTCTTGTGCGCGGCGACCCACGCGTCGGCGTTGGCGCGGGCCTGGTCGACCTCGCCCGCGATCGCCGGGCTGGAGGCCAGCTCCCTGGCCTGGCGCAGCAGGTTGCCCCGGTCGCCGCCGCTGAAGGTGACGGAAAGTTCCTGCCACTCCTTCTCATACCCGGGCCCGTCGCCGCGGGCGACCAGGGTCAGGGTCTCGTCGGCGCGGCACTTCAGCGAGTTGATCCTGGCCTGCACCAGCACGTCGACCTGCTGCGAGCCGTTGCGTTCGCCGTCGCCGACCTGGGTCGCGCTGATGATCAGCGCCGCGGCGCCCCACATGAGGGCCAGGGCGACGGCGAGCGTCGCGCCGAACAGGCCGACGTTGAGCAGCCGGTTGGTCTTGCGGGTCAGGTAGCGCTGGCTCATCACGAGCGCGGCGAGCAGGCCCACGGTGAGCAGCAGGGTGAACCAGGGGAACGACCTGGCCTCGGCCTGGCCTGCCTTGAGCCGGTCGTAGTCGATCGCATAGAGCTGCTCGGCGGCGGGCAGGATCTTCGACCGCATCAGCCCCGACGCCTCGCGCAGGTACGCCGCGCCCGCCGGGAAGCCCTGGCGGTTGTTGGTGCGCGCGGTCTCGATCAGTCCCGTGTAGACGGGCAGCTGCTGCGAGAGCGTGCTGACCTGCTGCTCGGCCAGCGAGTCGCCCGCGACGTCCGAGGACGCCTTGCCGAGCGCGGCGCCCGCCTGGGCGATGTCGAACTCGTAGCGTGACCGCAGCGCGGCGGGCTCGACACCGCCGGAGAGGAACGCGCTGGCCGCGGTGGCGTCGGCGTCCGACAGCGACCGGTAGATCTGCTGCGCGGCCGCGGCCAGGGGCTCACGGTGGTCGGTCAGCTCGTCGAGGGTGGACTGCTTCGTCTGCAGGGTCACGGCGGCGAAAAGGCCGGTGACCACGGTCAACAGGAGCAGGCCGACCGCGATCAGGCTCAGCCTGCCAGGGGTCGTCGTCGCCGAGTGGGTCACTCGACGCAACGGCGAAGCCTGCCTGGCCTCGGCGGTCACCACGGATACGTCCACGGGGCAACAGTCAACAACACAAACCCACCCACGACGCCCGCTTTCCCCCGGCGGTTATCTGCCTGTGACGCCGGCACCTTGTCGGAAAGAACCTAGTCGACCGCCACCCGGCGAGCCACCACGGCTGGATTTAACCTGCCGCGTCCCAATGGCGACGGTGAGTCACCAAAAGTCCTTCTTGCGTGCAGGTCAATCGCCTGGTTGCCCTCTGGTTCTGCCCGCGCGCCTCTGGGACCGTCGTTGTATGACCAGTGATCACAACATGCGGCATGTCGCCACGTTCTGCGGCCAGTGCAGCTGTGGCTGCCCGGAGCTGTGGATCGATCCGGACGCACCCGAGGAGAAGCGGGTGGTCATCACCGACGACTTCGGCCAGCGGATCCAGATGAGCGTCGGACAGCTCACCGACCTCGTGGCCGACGTCAAGAACGGTGTCCTCGACGAATTGCTCATCCCGAGCTAGCCACTGTGGCCACCTGGCTCGGGTGGACGTGCACGGCGGCCTTCCTGGCCGTCGCCGGGTACGCGATCGCCCGGCTGGTGGTCGCGTGCCGCACGCCCGGCTCGACCGGGTGCCACCGCACGGTCGACACCGCGCACGCGCTGATGGCGCTGGGGATGGCGGTGATGTGCTCGCCGGTCGGCGGGCCGCTGCCGATGGCCGGATGGCAGACCGTGTTCCTGCTGCTCACGGCCTGGTTCCTGGTCCGCAGGGAGCCGGTGTCCGGGTGGCACGGCGGCGGGCTGCACCACGCCGTCGGCGGGCTGGCGATGCTCTACATGCTCACGGCGGTCCCGCACAGCGCCCACGCGATGGCGTCCGCCTGGAGTCCCCGGATGGCCGGGGAGGCCGCGCTGCCGGTGCTCGGGTGGATCTTCGTCGGCTACTTCGCCGTGCAGGCCGCGCGGCTGGCCCGGGTGAGCCTGCGGTCGGAGGCGCACCGGGTGGCGGCGGGCTGCCAGGGCGTCATGGCGGTGGGGGCGGGCGGGATGATCCTGGCCATGCTGTGAAGTGCTTACACAACTCGAACCCTTTCCTGGCGTCTCCTTGACTCTGGTCTGTGACAGTCATGTCATCAGGTCGTCAAGGGAGGAACTGCCATGCGGGTCAAGCAGTGGGCCGTGGTCGCGGCCATCGTGAGCGGGGTCAGCCTGGTCGGCGGCGGGGTCGCGGCGGCGCAGCCGAGCGCGCCGGTCACCATCACCCTGAGCCCGGAGCAGGTGCAGAAGCTGTGCGAGAAGCGGCTGCCCAAGGCGGAGAAGCGGATCGCCAAGCTGCTGGAGCGCATCAATGGGGACGCGCAGGTCAAGGGGTCCGTGGCGTGGCTCAAGGCGCGGGCCGAGAAGGAGCGCGCGGCGGGTCGGGAGACCACCGCCCAGCTGCTGGAGGAGCGGGCCGAGCGCCGGGCGGGCCGGGTCGATGAGCTGAACAAGGCGAAGGACCGGGTGGCGGAGTTCCAGTCGAAGCACTGTGGTGCCAAGTGAAGCGCGCGCTGACCATGGCCGCGCTGCTGCTGGCCTGCGTCGCGTGTGAGCAGCAGCCTGGGTCATCGGACACCACGAGTACTTCTGAGATCGAGCAGATCGAGTCCACCCTGGACGCCATCGAATCCGAGCTGGCCGGGGATTAGCCTGACGTCCATGGAGTCCCGTGGGCTGGTGCTCGTGGTCGAGGACGACCCGGCGATCGCCGAACTGGTCACGCTCTACCTGCGCCGCGACGGGTTCGGGGTGCAGGTGGAGACCGACGGGCAGGCGGCGCTCGCCGCGGCCCGCCGGGTCAAGCCGGTCGCGGTGGTGCTCGACATCGGGCTGCCCGGCATGGACGGCATCGAGGTCTGCCGCGCGATGCGCAAGGACGGCGACTGGACCCCGGTGCTGTTCGTGACCGCGCGCGACGACGAGGTCGACCGGGTGCTGGGCCTGGAACTCGGGGCCGACGACTACGTGACCAAGCCGTTCAGCCCGCGCGAACTGGTGGCGCGGGTGCGCACGGTGTTGCGGCGGGCCAACGGACCTGGCGCCGGGGAGGTGCTCTCGGCGGGCGGGACGCGGCTCGACCTCGGCGAGCGTCGCGTGTGGACGGACGCGGGCGAGGTCGCGCTGACGTCGACGGAGTTCGACTTGCTGGCCCACCTGATGCGCAGGCCGGGTCAGGTGTTCGACCGGGCCCAGCTGCTGAGCGCGGTCTGGGGATACGCCGCGGCGGCGGGGACCCGCACCGTCGACGTCCACATCGCGCAGCTGCGGGCGAAGCTGGGAGCACAGTGTCCGATTAGGACGGTCCGCAGTGTCGGCTACTCGGTGGAGCGGCAGTGAAGCGGGCGTCGATCGCGGTCCGGATCACCGCGCTGGCCCTGGCGGTGGCCGGGGTCGTCGCCGTGATCGGCGGGCTGGTCTCGGCGCGGCTGGTCGTGCAGACCGCGCGTGAGGTGACGAGGCAGACGCTGTCCGACCAGGCCGACGTGGTGGCGGGCCAGCTCTCCGACAGCAAGCTTGGGCTGCGGCGGGTGGTGGAGGTGCTCGGCGGTCAGGGGGTGGCGGTGGTTCAGGTGCGGCCCAACGGGAACGTCGTCAGCTCGGACGCCACCGCCGAGCGGGCGGCGCGGCAGGCGGGCATCACGGAGCTGACGGGGCCGGTGCACACGACGGTCGAGCTCAACGGGCGGGTCCTGCTCGTCGAGCTGCGGCCCGCCGATCCGCGCGGGGCGATCGGGCTGGTCCGGGAGACGGAGACGGCCAAGGGAGTCGGGCGGACGCTGGTCCGCAACATCGCCTTCGCCCTGGGCCTTGGCCTGCTGGTGGCCGCGGTGGCCGGGCTGGTCCTGGCGCGGCTGCTGTCGCGGCCACTGCGCCGCACGGCGGCGGTTGCGACGTCGATGAGCCACGGCAGGCGCGACCTGCGGGCCCCGGTCGACGGGCCGCGGGAGGTGGCGGAGGTGGCGGCGGCGGTGAACGAGTTGGCGGACGCCCTGCACCGAAGCGAGGCCCGGCAGCGGGACTTCCTGCTGTCGGTGTCGCACGAGCTGCGCACGCCGCTGACGGCGGTCAAGGGTTTCGCCGAGTCCCTGGCCGACGGCGTGGTCACCGGCGACGCGGTCGCCGCGGCGGGCCGCACGATCGACCAGGAGGCCACCAGACTCGACCGGTTGGTGACCGACCTACTCGACCTGGCCCGCCTCGGCGCCGACGACTTCCGCCTCGACGTGGTCGCCGTCGACCTCACCGCTTTGGTGGCGGAGACGGCGACGGTGTGGTCAGCCCGCTGCGCCACGGCCGGAATCCGCTTCACCCTGGAGGCGCCGCCCGACCCCGTCATCGTCCACGCCGACCCCCGCCGACTGCGGCAGGTACTGGACGGCTTGGCCGAGAACGCTTTGCGCGCCACCCCTTCCGGCCGCCCTATGGTGCTCGCGTTGTCCCGCGCGCCGGGGGCGGCGGTGTTGCAGGTGCGCGACGGAGGGCCGGGGTTGGCGCCGGAGGAGTACCAGGTGGCTTTCGAACGCGGGGTGCTGAATGCGCGCTATAGCGGGAGCAGGCCGGTGGGGACGGGGATCGGGCTGGCGCTGGTGCATGGGTTGGTGAGCCGGATGGGCGGAGTGATCGAGGCTGGGCCCGCCCCGGAGGGCGGGGCAGCCTTCACCGTCCGCTTCCGAACCGCCTGACCCCACGGCACCACGGCACCACGGCACAAATTTCGGCGCCGACCCCTCCACACAAAGCCCCCGCCCACCTCGGGGGGCTGCCCTTGGCCAGTCTATCGGCTGGTGGGGGTGGGTGGGAGGGGTGCGCTGGGGCTGTGGACAAGTCGGGGTGGGTGTGGATGGGGTGGGCGTTCGACTTGCGGTTACTGGGTCGCGCCTTTGAGGACCGTGTAGAGCGCGTCCACTGCGGACTGGTCGCCTTCGACGGTGACGGCGTCCTCGTCGGTGCGGCGCCAGAGCCAGCGGAGGAGGGTTTCCGGGTCGGCGCGGACGGTGGCGTCGGGGGAGCCGTCCGGGGCGGTGAGGGTGATGACCTTGGAGTCCAGGTTCACCAGCCAGGCCGAGCCCGCGGTCTCCACCTGGACGCGCTGGCCGGTCAGGTCGTCCAGGGTGCCGGCGAAGTCCTCACGGAAGTGGTGGGAGGCGAACGCCAGGAACCGCTCCAGGACCTCGTCCACCCCATCCACCGCCAGGTCTTCCGGGATGGGGGCCGACTCGACGCCCGCGGCGAGTTCGGCGTCGATGCGGTGGATCACCGTTTCCTGCGCCATCCGCCGGATCCAGAACGCGACCGTCTGATCCGGTGGGAACCAGGTCACGGTGACGTCCGAGGGCTGGCGGTGGCTGAACTGGGCCAGCAACCTCGCATAGCCGCGGTCGAGGGCCGCCAACGGGTCCTCCGCGCTCACGTCCGGCTGCGGCTGCCGAGCGTCGTGTTCCATGGTGGCCGCTTTGTGCAGGTAGACCTGGGCGACATGGCGGACCAGGTCGGACATCGTCCAGGGAAGACAGGTGGGCACCTCGGCATCGGGCGCCGACGCCGCGATGGTGCGCAGGCGGGCGTAGTCCGAGGCGAGGCAGTCGAGGTAGCGCTGTGAGTCCATATGGCACACCCAAGCATCTGTCACCGGCGATCCGCGCCCGTTTTTCGCTCGCGCGCCAACTCCCGCAGGTAGGGCAGGAAATCGACCTCGATGGTGTGTCGCTTCGACGACAGGTACCGCTTGCGCACTGACCGCTGGTAGGCGGTGATCTCGCGCCGCATCGCCGCGCTGGTGGGCAGCCCTGCCGCACCCGTGATCAGGTCCGCGACCCAGTGCGCCTGCGCTTCCGCGATCGGCATGATCGCTCCCAGCGGCTGGACCAGCCCGAGGAAGTACAGGCCGGCGTGGTCCGGGGCCACGACTCGCCGGTACAGGGCCACCTCGTTGTCCCGCGCACTGAACACCGACGGCGCCAGGAACGGGAAGCTGATCCGGTAGCCGGTGCAGTAGACGATCTCGTCGACCTCCTCCTTCGACCCGTCGGCGAAGTGCACGACCGTGCCGTCGAGCCGGGTGATGGTCGGCTTGACCGTCATATCCCCATGCCCGAGGCGGACCAACAGGTCGCTGGACACCGTGGGGTGCGCGGAAAGCACCTTGTGGTCCGGTTCCGGCAGCCCGTAGTCCGCCATCCGGCCCTGGGTCATCCGCAGCGCGATCCGCATCGTCTGCCGCTGGAACCAGTGCGGCAGCAGGGCGAGCGGCGTCTTCGCGAGCCGGTCGAACGGCTGGCCGAACAGGTACTTCGGCACGATGTGCGCGCCGCGGCGCATCGCGAGGAAGGTTCGCTCGGCCACCCGGGACGTTTCGACGGCGATGTCCGTGGCGGAGTTGCCGATGCCCAGGACGAGAACCTTCTTGCCCACATAGGGATCGGGGACCTTGTAGTTGTGGGCGTGGGTCTGCCCGCCCTCGAAGGTGTCCGCGCCGGGGAAGGCGGGCTCCGGCCAGCGCGCGTCCCAGTGGTGTCCGTTCGCGACGATCACCGAGCCGTACTCGGCGGTGCGGCGCTCGTCGGTGTCGCGGTCGCGCACGGTCACCCGCCAGCCCTCGCCCGCGGGCTCGACGGCGACGACCTCGGTGCGGAAGGTGATCCGGTCGCGCAGGCCGAAGTAGTCGACGAAGTCGTCGAAGTACTCGGCGATCTGGAAGTGGTTCGGGTAGTCCGGCAGGTGCTTGGGCATCGGGTACGCGGCGTACTCCATGACCTGCCGCGACGTGTTGATGTGCAGCGACCGGTACGCCGACGACATGCCGTTGTCGTTGAGGTAGCGCCAATTCCCGCCGACCTCGGACCCGGCCTCGAAGCAGTCGAAGTCGATCCCGCGGTCACTGAGCACCTGCGCGGCCGCGATGCCGGACGACCCTGCCCCGATGACGCACACTCGCTTCATCGGGCCAGATTAGTCAGTCAGACCCGCCGCATAGGAGAGCAACTTCTCGTGGGACCAGGTCAGTTCGCCGCTCTCGAAGTCCGTCAGGACCGAGCGCAGCCACGCGAGTTCGGCGCGGCCGACGGCCTGCGCGTACTCCTCCTCCAGCCCGAAGATCCGCGGCAGCCCGGTGACCTCCGCCAGGGCCGCGTCCAGTGACCGCTCCAGGGCGTCCGCGCGGGTCCGAAGGCACTCGGCGACCTCGGTCGGCTCCATGATCAGCATCGACGCCAGCGCGGCGGGGAAGGCGGGGAACTCGGTCGCGGGTGTGCTCAGCAACTCGCGCAGCCACTCGACGACCGTGCGCGAGCCCTCTTCGGTCAGCTCGTAGACCGTGCGCTCAGGGCGACCCTCGTCGCGGGCGGTGTTGCGGACGCGGATGAGTCCGACCCGGTCGAGGCGCTCGACGGTCTGGTAGACGCTGTTGCGCTGCGCGACGTTGGCGACCCGGTCCTTGGCCCGCTCCTTGATCAGCTCACGCATCCGGTACGGGTGCATGGGCTGCTCGGCCAGGAGGACCAGCAGGACGAGGGCCAGCGGCGATGGGCGGTGCGACCGGCTCGACATGGACCAAGCCTAATCGCTTGTCTCGCCATAGTCATAATATGTATAGTCATGGCATGACCTCACCTGTTCTGATCATCGGCGGAGGCATCGCCGGTCCCGTGACCGCGATGGCGCTCCGCGAAGCAGGAATCGACTCGACCGTCTACGAGGCCTACGACCAGGCCGCCGATGGTGTCGGCGCGTTCCTCGGCCTGGCACCCAACGGATTGCACGCGCTGCGCGTGCTCGGCCTGGACGAGCTGGTGCGCTCCGCCGGGTTCGACAGCCCTGGCCTGCGGCTCACCCTCAGCGGTGGTCGAACGCTGCTGGAGACGTCGTTCACCGGCACCCGCGCGGACGCGCTGCCGCCGATTACGATCAAGCGCGCCGACCTCTACGCGACCCTGCGCGACGAGGCCGTCCGCCGCGGGATCGACCTCGTCTACGGCAAACGCCTGGTCGACGCGGTGTCGAGCGGCACCGGCGTCGTCGCGCGGTTCGCCGACGGCACGACCGCCGAGGGCGACCTGCTCATCGGCGCCGACGGCCTGCAGTCGCGGGTCCGACAGCTCATCGACCCGACCTCGCCCGCACCCCGCTACGTGCCGTTCCTCAACACCGGCGGCTTCGCCGAGGGCGTGCGCGTGGACGTGCCCGTCGGGTTGACCCAGATGATGTTCGGCAGGCGCGCGTTCTTCGGCTACACCCCCGCGCCCGACGGCTCGGTCTGGTGGTTCGCCAACCCCGCGCAGCGCCAGGAACTCTCCCGCGCCGAACTGGACGCGATCACCTCCGAGCAGTGGCGCGCCCGGCTGTTGGACCTGTTCGACGGCGACGACCCGGTGGCGTCGGAGCTGATCAGGGCCACCCCGGTGATCCCGCCGTGCTGGGCGACCTACGACTTCCCCTCGGCGCCGCGCTGGCACCGCGACCGAATGCTGATCATCGGCGACGCCGCGCACGCGACCTCACCGTCGTCCGGCCAGGGCGCGTCGATGGCCTTGGAGGACGCCGTGGAGTTGGCCCGCTGCCTGCGTGACCTCCCCGACCACACCCGCGCTTTCACCGCCTACGAGGGTTTCCGGCGCGAACGGGTCGAGCGGATCGTGGCCACGGGCAAGCGCAACGGGTCGCAGAAGGGGCTCGGCCGGATCGGCCGGATGCTGCTGCCGGTGATCTTCAAGGTGTTGCCCAAGCCGGACCTGAACTGGATGTACGACTACCGCTCGCCGTGGGACACCCGAGTCACAGTCTGAATCCGCGCGGGCCAGGTAGTCTGCCGGAAGAGCACGTCTGGGGGCGTGCCGCTTCCTAATACTTGGGGTGTAGATGAAGCGCGTTGTTTCCCTTTCTGTCCTCGCGATAGTCGCTCCGTTATTGGTCACCATTCCGGGCGCGAACGCCGCGCAGCCCACCCGGGCGCCGAAGCTGCCGTCGATCCAGACGGCCGACCTGCCCGCGAGTCCCCCGGTCAAGGCGAAGGCCGCGACCTTGGCCGCGAAGTCCGGCAAGACCACGGCGCCAGGTGTGCGTGAGGTGGCGCCGGACGGCGGGTTCTCGATGGTGGGGCTCAAGTGGAGCGGCGCGGCTCCCGAGGTGATGGAGGTGCGCTGGCGCACGGACGGCACCTGGAGCGATTGGCAGGAGAACGAGCCCGCCGAGGGCGGACGCGACGGCAAGCCGGTCGTCACCACAGAGCCGATCTGGACCGGGCGGGCCGATCGGGTGCAGGTGCGGGCCACCCGCGCGGGCGCGGACGCGACCGACGCGCTGACAGTGGTGGCCGTCGACCCGGGCGAGTCGCCGAACGACTCGCTCATCGCGAGCGTCAACGCCGTCCCGGACAGGCCGACCCTGGTCACCCGCGCGCAGTGGGGCGCGGATGAGTCCATCATGAACTGGACGCCGGAGTACGTCGACGACATCAAGGGCGTCACGATCCACCACACCGCGCAGACCAACAACTACACCTGCGCCGATTCCGCGGCGATGGTCCGCTCGGTCTACCAGTTCCACACCGTCGCCCAGGGCTACGGCGACATCGGCTACAACGTGCTCGTCGACAAGTGCGGCATCTTCTTCGAAGGCCGCTCGGGCGGCCAGCGCTACCCGGTGGTCGCAGGGCATGCGTACGGCTTCAACCGGCACACCTTCGGCATCTCGATCATCGGCGACCACACGACCACCCCGCCCACGGATGTCACGCTGGAATCGGTCGCGACCATGGCGGCGTGGAAAATGGGCAACGGCTACATCGACCCTGCGGGCACGATCACGCTGACCAGCGGCGCGGGCACGGACAAGGCCAAGTACCCGATCGGCAAGCAGGCGACCCTGCCAAAGATCTTCGGCCACCGGGATGTCGTCTTCACCGAATGCCCCGGCACCACGGCGTACAACAAGCTCGACACCATCCGAGCTCGGGTCACCGCGCTGATGGGTGACTGGCAGGCCAGCCCGATCCACCAGAAGTGGCAGGCACTGGGCACGACCTCCATCGGCCCGGTCTACGGCGTCGAGCAGTCGGAGGCGGGCGGCGGGCGGTCCACCGAGTTCAAGCAAGGCGTGTCGACCATCGCCTACCGCTCCGACGTGGGCGCCCACCTGGTGAGCGGCGCGATCAACGCCAAGTTCCGGGAACTGGGCGGATTCGCCAAACTCGGCTACCCGACGAACGACGAGTCAGGCACCACCGACGGCCAGGGCCGCTTCAACCATTTCACCGGCAACGCGTCGATCTACTACACACCGACGACCGGCGCACACGCGGTGCTCGGCCCGATCCGCGACACCTGGAACTCCCTGGGCGCGGAAAAGTCGTTCCTCGGCTACCCCACCACCGACGAGGAAACCATCGACGGCGGGCGACGGGCCAACTTCCAGGGCGGCACCGTCCTCATCAGCAACAGCACCGGCAAGATCACGATCTACCGCAAGTACACCGGCACCACAGCGGTCCGCCGCTGAGGTTCGCTTGACACGAAACTGCCCGACCGGCCATCCGGTCGGGCAGTTTCATTGAAAGAAGAATCCACATACGCAACGGACCCAGCGAAAGCGCCGGTCGGGTGGTTCGACTTTATCTGGGGGGAGAAGGACCTAAACTTGCGCTGCGCGGGGCAGTTTCTTCACCCTGCCCGCTTTACCCGCGCAGGTCCTTCTCCGGGGTCCCCAGATCAAGTCGAACCACCCGACCGGCACCACACCCCAAAGCCCGCCCCACGACGCCTACGTCCGGGAACGGATAGCCGATCCAATATCCCCAACCCGATCAGCGAGCAGCCCCACAGCCCCCACCGCCCGACTCATCGGATCAGTACCGTCCCCACCCAACGCCTTCTCCCGCAGATAAGCCGCCTTGACCACAGCCCACCGCTCACCCTGCGAAGCCGACAACCTGCCCCGCAACTCAGCGAGCTTGAGCAGATTGGCCTCAGCGCCAGAAGTGAGAGTCTGAGCTTCACCCTGATAGTGGTCATCAATGACCGCTTCCAGCTCAGCATCATTCATCACCGGCACAATGCGCTCCGCGAGCTTGTTCATGTTCCGATACGACCCCTGCAACCCAAACGGCGGCTCAGTCCGCGAGGAATCAGCCTGAGCAGCAGACTCGATATAAGCCTGGTTGTTCGCCAACACCACTTCCTGCACCCGCAAAAGCTTGCGCAGCACCGAAAGGATCTGTTCGACCTCGACCGCCGAGTAGGGATGCGAAAGCTGGTCGGACCGAACCGAGTCGTCCCCGCGAGCCATCCGAACAAACAGGCCGATGTCCGCCCGTTCCCGAGTGGACAGTGGAGCCAGAACCGGGTTCGACGTGAGCGAGTTCTCCACGTAGCTCAGCGCGAACAGTTCCTCCCGGCCGGACAACACGTCACCCAGGTTCCACACGTCAGCCCGGTTGGCGAGCATGTCCGGGACGCGGAAGCGCTTGCCGGACTCGGTGTACGGGTTGCCCGCCATGCACACGGCGAACCGCTTGCCACGCATGTCGTACGTGCGGGTGCGGCCATCCCAGACGCCTTCCATCCGCCGCTGCGCGTCGCACAGGGAGATGAACTTCTGCAGCAGCTCCGGGTTGGTGTGCTGGATGTCGTCGAGGTAGAGCAGGACGTTGTTGCCCATCTCCAACCCGAAGTTGATCTTCTCGATCTCCTGCCGGGCGGTCGCGTTGGGGGCGTCCGCCGGGTCGATCGACGTCACCTCGTGACCCAGCGCCGGGCCATTGACCTTGACGAACACCAAACCGAGACGGTTCGCGACGTACTCCATCAGCGTCGTCTTGCCGTAGCCGGGCGGCGAGATCAGGAGCAGCAGGCCCATCTGATCGGTGCGCTTGGCGTCACCCGCCGCACCCAGCTGCTTGGCCAGGTTGTCGCCGATGAGCGGCAGGTAGACCTCGTCGAGCAGCCGGTTGCGGACGAACGCGCTCATGACCTTCGGCTGGAACTCCGTGAGCCGCAGCCGAGACTTCTCCGCCGTGACCAAGGACTCGCGCTTGCGCTGGTAGGCGCGGAAAGCGGGCACCTGCTCCACCCGGAACCGCTTGGTGCGGGCCAGGAACTCATCGAGCCGCAGGTCGAGCGCGCGGTCGGCGATCCGCGGATGCGCCCCGAGCAGACCCTCGACCCGCTCGGTGAGAGCGGCGGACGAGTCGTGCCGCGGCAGGTCCGCGCACAGCTCGATCGCGACCGCTTCCGGCAAGTCCACATCGGACAGATCGGTGGTCGCCTGGAACGCGCCGAGCCAGGCGAGGACGAGTTGGTGCCGGGTGCCGAGATCGTCGCCCAGCGAACGGATGTCCTCGTCGAACTGCTGCCCACAGGCGGCACGGAAGCGGTCGACGAGCGTGCGGGCGGCGGCACTGGTCACGAATCCCAGCGGCGCGCTCGCCAACTCCTCGAACAGGTACTCGCCGACATCCTCGACCGGCAGACCGGCTCCGGCCAGGAACTCCGACGCCGCACCGGAAAGCTCCGCGCTCAGGGCGGCGATGGCGGGTGGCGGCCCGAAGGCCGATCGGACCCGGGCCAGCGAGCCCGCGCGAATCGTCCACTGGTTCCGGGTCGCCTCATCGGTGCCATAAGCCCAGAACAGCTGGGCGGCCGCGCGGACGGCGGGCGAATAGCGCAGCAGACCGGCACCCGCGTGCAGGCGCAGCAGCACGTCGAGGATCTGCGTGGCGTCGTGGTCGTGCACGCCACGTTCGTAGCCCTCGTCGTAGCGGCTCTCGGCGACCTTGCGCACCTCGGCCAGCAAACTCTCCGACTCGCGCAGCGCGACCGCGTCGCCCGAGTCCAAGATGGACGCAGCGAGATGCTCGGCCCGGTAGACCGCAGGCGACTCGGACACCAGCAGCTGTGACCAGAAGACGCTGGTGTGCTGGAAGTCCTGGTCGCGGACCGGCGAGCGGTAGTCGGTCCCGGTGACCGCGAACGCCATCTCGTCGCCATGCGGGACGAGCGTCAGGTCGAGCGGCTGGGTGTTGACGGCGAAGGCGTGTTTGCCGAAGCGCAGCGTGTCGCCGCCGTCGCTGAACAGGTCGAGGCGGTCGCGCAGCGAGCGGCCCGCGTCCTGCCGGGCGGCCTTCACCCGGCCCGCCAGTTCCTCGGCCCGGACCTGGTCACCGAGTTCGCGCAGGTCCGCGGTCACCGAGCGGAGCTTGGCGACCATCGGGTCGGAGGCGAAGTAGGTGTTGACCTCGTCGATCGAGGCCAGGCTCGCCACCCGGCGGGTGACACTGGCCAGCACCCGCTCGGCCGACTCGACAAGCCGGTCGGCCCGGCGGGCGCGGTCGTCGAGCAGGGCCTGCTTGCGCGAGGAGAACGCCTCGTAGACGTCTGTCCGCTTCTTGCTGAGCTCGGTGAGAAAGTCGTCGAACTCGCCGAAGCGCGACTCCAGGTTCTCCACCTGGAGCATCAGTCGGCCGAGTTGCTCGTCGCAGCGCTCCGGGGTGTCCGCGACCGCCAGCGCTCCCGTAATGGCCTGCCCGAGCAGGGCGAACTCGGCGGCGAACTCCGCGCGGCCCTCAGTAGCCAGGAGTTCCTTGCGGCGCGCGGTGAGGGTGGCGCGGGCCCGGTTGACCCCCGCGAGGACTTCGCCGATCCGTTCCAGGATGGACGTGCGCGCGGTGGCGTCGGCGATGTCGAGCGAGCCGACGACCTCGGTGACGACCTCCAGCCCCTCGGACTGCTCGCTGAGCCGCTCGCTGATCGGCGCCGCCTCGGCGACCGTGGCGATCGACTCGGCGTCGGCGACCAGCTTGGCGACCTGCTCGTGGTAGCCGGTGAACGCGTCGGCGCCCTGCAGGAAGCCGACGGCGCGCTGGCCCGCCGAGGTCTGCTCCTCGGCCACCATCGCGTCCAGCGAGTCCACAGTAGACAAGTCGACATATCGCTGTTCGCGCAGGGTGATGAGCCTGCCCTGGGCGCGGCGCAGCTCGGCGAGCTGGGAAACCCAGGCGGCGGCCGACTTCGGCGCCTCGCCGCGCACGGTCCGCACCAGCGTGGTGATCTGGGCCGAGGTCTCGGCCAGCACGTCGGCGGCCTGCTTGGTCAGCGCGGTGACCGTTTCGAACTCGTCGAGCACCTGCTCGGCGGTGGCCCGCACCTCGGTCAGCGGCTCGCGCAGGTCGCCGAGGTCGAGCCAGTGGTAGATGTCGAACGCCCGGGAGCAGGACGCGATCAGCGACTCGAAGACGGCGGCGGACGGAGCCATGTCGTCGACCATGTGCGCCACCGACAGGCAGTCGGAGATCCCGCGCACCAGCTCCGGGTTGCCGACCCGCTCCAGCGGCCCGGTCCCGACCGGCTGCGCGGCCGCGTAGGTGTCCGACAGGTACGGCGTCTGCCAGACCTGCATGGGATGCACGCGGGTCGGCTCCTCGGAGACGGCCCGGAACACCACCAGGGTGCCGTCGTCGAAGAGCGAATACCCGTGGCAGACCAGCGGGTTCGCCACTTCCTTGCGGATCAGGTTGTACGGCAGCAGAAGCGAGCGGCCGTCGCCGCGGGCGTGGAAGACGAACAGCACGTCCTCGCCGTTGGGCGAGCGGATGACCCGCTCGTACTCCAGGTCGGTGACGTCGGTGTCGAACGTCTTGTGGACGCCGGTCGCGAGGTAGTAGCCGCCGGGGAAGATCAGGCCCTGGTCCTCCGGCAGCCGCCTGCACGCCTGGCCGATGCCGTCGAGCCGCACCACGGACTTGGTGTGGGTGTTGAAGACCAGGTGCCGCCAGGCGGTCTCGTTGTACGGCCGGACGCGGAGGAGGATCAGCGGCCCCACCTCGGCGTAGTGCACGTCGGCGTCGGCGAGGCTCTGCAACGGCTCCGCGACCGACTCGGCGTAGATGCCTTCGCCGGTCTCGGTGTTGTTCTCGATCTTGAGCGTGAGGTCGCCGTGGATCGTCTCGACGAACACCTTGTCCAGGATGGAGATGTGCGGGAACCGGCCGAGCACGTGGTTGTCGCGGGTCGTCTCGACCCACTCGAAGTCGTGCGACGGCGGGAAGACGTGGTCCCGTTCACCACGGTTGTCCTCATAGGACACCAGTCCGCTGGGAGTGATCTTCCACCGCAGGACCTTGATGTCCTCGGTGCGCGGACCGGTCTGGAACACCGCGAGCAGCTTGCCCTCGACCCGGCGCAGTTGCAGCAGCCGGGTCTCGCGGTAGTACCGGTACAGCTCGCCGAAGTCGCGGACGAACTGCTCGTCACGCAACAGCTCCGGCAGCTCCTCCGCGCCCGCCGCGTCGAACCGGAACGCCTCGCCGTCGCGCACGAAGCTGTGCAGGGAGAAGACGTCGTCGATCGTGGTCTCCGGCTTGAGGCCGATGAACACGTTGTAACCGAACAACATCTGCCCACCCACGGACACGATGTCCCTGGGCACACAGTTGTTCTCCGTGCGGATCCGGTCGTTGCCGACCAGCCGCAGCTCGGTCCCGCCGAACACCCGCAGGCGTTCGACGTTGAGCGCCTCGGCCCGGCGGGCCAGCTCGGCGGCTTGCTCGCCGAGCCGGGCCCGCAGCACCTCGTACGTGCCCGCGTCAAGCGCGGGGGCCTGCGTGGCCACCTCAGTCGTCGTCACCGCTGTCGGGTCAGCTCTGCGCGGCGGCCAGGGCGGCGACCGGCTGGTCGGCGATGCCGAGACGCTGCGCGTGGCCGAGCAGCTCCTGCAGCTTCGTCGAGTCGCCGCCACCGGTGTTGATCAGCTTGAGCAGCAGGGCCGACACGGTCAGGTTCTTGACGTCGTTGGTGCCGAACGACCCGAGGATGCCCTTGAGGTCGTCGGTGAAGCTCGCCGAACCGTTGAGCCACCCGCCGCCGAGCTGCTGCGCGACCGACGAGTGGTCGACGAACCCGTCGACGGCCTTGCCCATCGAGATCGCACCGACGATCTTGTCGAAGAACATGGTCTCGCCGCCGACGATGTCGATGTCGGCCTTCTCCAGGCCCGCGGCCAGCACCATGGCCTGCGCCTCGGCGACCTCGCGCTGCGCGTCGATGCCCTTGAGGCGGACCTCCTTGTCGGCTTCGAGCCGCAGGCGGTACTCCTCGTGCCCGCGGGTCGCGTCGTCCATCGCGGCCAGCGCGCCCGCCTTGTCGGACAGACCTTCGGCCTCGCCCTTGAGCTTCTCCTTGATGCCCTCGGCCTCGGCCATCGCCTTCTCGCGGTAGACCGCCGCCTCCGCGCGGCCGACCTTCTCGATCGCCGCCGCGTCGCGCTCACGGACCTGGACCTCGGCCAGCCCCTTCGCGGCCGCCTCGGCCTGAGCGCCCTCGGCGAGCCGGATCATCGCCCGGGTGTCGAGCTCCGCAGCCTGCTGGCGGGCCTCGGCGAGCACCAGTTCCTCGCGGGCCTTGTGCTTGGCCGACGCCTCGGACGCCTCAGCCGCCTTGATGTCCTTGACCAGGCTCTCCTGCGCCTCGGCCTCGGCGCCGATGATCAGCGCCTGGCGCTTGCGCTCGGCCTCCTCGACCATCCGCAGGCGCTTGATGTTCTCTTCCTGCTCGGCGACGGTCTTGTCGACGGCGATGCGCTCGCGCACGACCTCGGCGACCGCGCGCTTCTCGGCCTCGACCTCTTTGTTCTTGGAGATGGTGGAAAGCTCGGTCTCGCGCTCGCGGGCGATGACCTCCAGCATCCGGTCCTTCTCGATGCGCTCGGTCTCGATGGCGATGACCCGCTCGCGGTTCTTCTCCGCCACCGCGATCTCGCGGGCCTTGTTCTCGGTCTGGATGCCGAGCGCTTCCTCGGTGCGCAGGTGCGCGGTGTTGGCCTTGAGCCGCTCCTCGGCCTGGACCTTGGCGGTCTCGGCCTCTTCACGGGCGCGCATGGTGTCGACCTCGCGACGCTGCTTGATCTCCGCGTCCGCCTGCCTGCGCTCGAGTTCCAGGATGGCCTCCCGCGCGTCGACGTTCTGGCGGGTGATCTCCTTCTCCTCGTTGCGCTGGAACTCGTTGGTGCGGATGTGCTCGATCGCGGTCAGCTCGGTGATCTTGCGGATGCCTTGCGCGTCAAGGATGTTGGCCGCGTCGAGCTGGGTCATCGGGGTCTGCTCCAGGTAGTCGATCGCCGCGTCCTCAAGGCTGTAGCCGTTGAGGTCGGTGCCGATGACCCGGATGATCTGGTCGCGGAAGTGGTCGCGCTGGGTGTAGAGGTCGACGAAGTCGAGCTGCTTGCCGACGGTCTTGAGCGCCTCGGAGAACTTGGCGTTGAACAGCGCCTGCAGGGTGTGCTCGTCGCTGGCCCGCTGGGTGCCGATCGCCTGGGCGACCTTGATGACGTCCTCGACGGTCTTGTTGACCCGCACGAAGAACGTGATCCGGATGTCGGCGCGGATGTTGTCGTGGCAGATCAGGCCGTCCTTGCCCGCACGGTTGATCTCGATGGTCTTCACCGAGATGTCCATGAGCTCGGCCTTGTGCAGCACCGGGAGCACGACCGCGCCGGTGAACGTGACGTCCACCTTCTTGACCTTGGACACGATCAGCGCCTTGCCCTGCTCCACCTTCCGGAACAGCCTGCTGACCAGGAACAGCATGATGATGATGACGAGCAGGATCACGCCGAGCAGGATGCCCAGACCGGTGGAGATCAGGTCCATTCTTGGTGCCCCTCAGTAAAGGTCAGATCAGGAAAGTGGAACGTCGACGGCGGAGATCCAGAAGAACTCGCCGGTCGGGTCGTAGTCGTAGATGAACGCGGTGTCGCCGGTGCCCAGCACGGGCCCGCCCGCGCGGCGGACCTGGATGATCGCCGAGGAGCCGTCGTCGGCGGTGACCTCGGCCTGGCCGAAGGTCTCGTCGACGACGCCGGTGCGCACCACGCACGGCCTGCCGACGAAGTCGATCCGGGAGGCGACGACCTCGTCGCCGAACATCCGGCGCAGCGGGACGACGACGATCCGGGTCACGAGCAGCGCGATGAGCAGCGCGGCGAGCAGCACGCCGATCAGGAGCGCGATCTTGAGCGGAGCGGCGAATCCGACATCGCCAAGCAGGACCGTGCCCACGAAGGCGACGAACCAGGCCACCACGATCACCAGGGTGAACGCGATGCTGGCGGGCACACCCCCGAGGCCGAACCCGTCGGCGACGCCGCCATCCAAACTGTCCGCCGCGTCCACTTCGGACGCACCCAGCGCGACGAAGAGCCAATAAAGGATCACGACGAGCAAGAGGAAAGTGAACAACACGACGGGGAAACGGAGAGTCGTCGCGACGAACTCACCCATTTACCGCCCCCATCACCGAGTTGTCGAGGCCGACCCTAGCGGTCTTCCCCTGTGTAGTTCGCGTTTCCGCGAGACAATGTGACGCGGTGGAGACCACCGAAGTTCCACCCGTCCACAGCGGACCGCAGATTAGTGTTACCGGAAGTAACTGTTACTTGCTATCATGGCTTCGAACAGCCGCGAGAGAGGCAAGGACCATGACGCTGGCACACGCCGACACACCGCCCGCCGGGGGCGCGCCTGTCCTGCAGATCCTTATCGCGCTGGGCATGTTCGCGGCGGTGTTCATCCCGCTGACGATCTTCGCCGTGCGCGAGGTGCGCGGCCGCAAGACCGCGCTGGGCGGACTGGCCGATTTCGCCGCCCGGATCACCGGACTGCCCCGCTGGGCGCCGCTGCCGATGGCCGTGGCGTTCGCCTCCGGCATGTCGGCGCTGATCGGCGTGTACTGGGACGTGCCGATCCACATGGAACTCGGCCGCGACGAAGGCCCGCTGGCAAACCCCTCGCACTACCCGATCTACTTCGGACTCGTCGGCATCTTCGCCTCCGGCATCATCAGCGCCGCACTGTCCGTGCGCGACATGCCGCCCGGCGGCCTGAAGATCGGGCCGAACCTGCGCATCCCGCGCGGCAGCGTGCTGATGATGGCCACCGGCTCCGTCGGCCTGATGGGCTTCCCCCTCGACGACCTGTGGCACCGGCTCTTCGGCCAGGACGTCACCGAGTGGGGTCCCACGCACGTGCTGATGATCTGCGGCGGCATCATCGTGGTGATCGGCATCCAGCTCCTGCTCGCCGAGGCTCGGCGGGTCACCGGGGACACCAAGGTCACCCGCTGGCTCGGCGTGATCACGGCGGGCGCGTGGCTGATGGGCACCTCGGCGATGCTGATGGAGTTCGACCTCGGCGTGCCGCAGTTCCCGATGCTCGCCCATGTCGGGCTGGTCGCGCTGACCACCACGTGGCCGATGGTCGTCGCCCGGGCGAGCTTCGGCCCCGGCGGCGCGCTGATCACGGTCGGGGTGCTGATCGTCTCGCGGCTGGTGTTCGTGGCCATCCCGTTTGCCCAGGACTTCCACGTCGCGGTACTGCTGCCGTGCATCGCCGAGGCGATCGTCATCGAGATCGTCGCGCTGTTCCTGCGCCCCGGCTACGCGTTCGGCGCGGTGTCCGGCCTCGCGGTCGGCACCCTGGGCATGCTCGCCGAGACCGGCCTGAGCCAGTGGATCATGCCCGACCCGTGGCCGACGTCGATGCTGCTCGACACGATGATCGTCGGCGTGATCGCCGGTGTCTCCGGTGGCCTCATCGGCGCGTGGCAGCACCAGCGGATCACCGAGATCGCCCAACCGCACACGGTTGTCCGGCCGCAGGGCTTCCGCCGCAGGCACGCCCTGGGTCTCGTCGGCGCGCTCGGCGCGACGGCGGTGCTCGGTTTCGTCGTGCCGCCGCAGGACCCGGACCCGGGCTGGACGGCGGAAGTCCAACTCACCGAGTCCCCCACCGGCCTGCACGTCGAGCGGCCGGACGGCGCCCCGGAGCGCTGGGTCAACGCCACCATCAAGATCACGCCCGCGGAGATCACCAAGGACGCGGTGTGGCTCAACGGGTTCTCCTGGCAGGGCGGCGGCTTCAACAGCGCGCCCCTGGTCCCGCTGGGCGACGGCGTCTACCGGACCAGCGAGCCGCTGCCGGTGTTCGGCAACTGGAAGTCCGGCATCCGGCTGCACACCAGCGACCGCGTGCTGACCCTGGCGCCGGTCTACGCCCCGGCCGACCCGGCGGCGAACGCCCCGGCGATCGCCGCCGTCGACGGGCCGCACCCGTTCGTCAAGGAGATCGACTTCCTGCAGCGGGAGCGCAAGTCCGACACCCCGCCCGTGCTGTGGTCGATCGCCTACCTGTTCGTCGGCGGCATCTTCGCCCTCGCCTGGGCCCTGTTCGCCTGGCTCTACGCCTCGGCGGCGCAGCCCGTGCGGGAACGGACCAAGGCTGTCGCGTAGCTCCCCTTCGTCCGCCCGAAAGGTCATCGACTCTCGGTGACCGGCGGTCGACGCTGTGAGACGGCACCCATGTCGGCCCACAGGGAGCACTCGATGTCCGCACCGATCGAACAGCTCGACCCCGAAGTCCAGGAACAGCTCAGAGCCCACTTGGAGATCTCCGACAACTCGGAGCTACCCGGGCCGGGGGAGAACTACGAAGAGATCCTCACCTTCTTCGGCGAGCAGTACGAGGCGCTGAAACAGGAGGTCGAGGTCGTCAAGACCCGCATCGCCTATCTGCTCGAGTCCCTGCCGCAGTACATCGACCAGGCGGGAGGCTCGCGATGAACCCCACCTCGTACCTCGACACGCTCCCCACGGAGTTGCAGCAGCAGATCGTCAACCAGCTCGACGCCGATTCCGTGGCCACGCTGGCCATGCAGGTCTCGGCGATGCGTATGCGTGAGGTGGCCCTCACGCGCCTGCAGGCGATGCAGGGCGGGTTGCAGGCGCTCAACGACGCCATGGACCGCGAGTTGCAGCAGATCTGGGAGGACGGTTACTGACGCCCCCGGGTCACGGGATCGCGCGCTCCAAGGCGTCGAGCAGGGGCGCGACCCGATACGGGATCTGTTCGGTCATCGCGACGGCTGTCGTGCTGCGGATGACGCCGCGGCACGCCAGCACCGCGTTGATCACCTCGTGCAGGTGCCTGGTGTTGCGGGCGGCGACGCGGACCAGCAGGTCGCCGTCGCCCGCGATGCCATGCGCCTCCAACACGAACGGCACGACGGCGAGGTCCTCGATCGCCGACCCGAGCCTGCCCTGTGCGACCTGCACCGTCAGAAACGCGGTGACCTCGACGCCCAGTTCCGTGTAGTCCACCGAGCGACCGCGCATGCCGACAACGCCCTGGCGTTCGAGCCGGGCGACACGCGCGTGCGCGGTGTTGCGCGCGATGCCCAACCGCTCGGCCAGCTCGGTGATGCCGATGCGCGGACTCGCGACCAGCTCGCGGATGACCCGCAGGTCAAGCCGGTTCAGCATGCCCATGCTGCGCAACCTCCTCACTGGACACGAACCAGATTTGAGCATTTCGCTCAAATTCCACCTCACAGTCTTGCACTACGCTCACCGTGGGCCGTCTCCTTGCCCGCGACGCGCAGGCGAATGAGAGGTGTCGACGACCATGACGGAGCTGTTCGAGGGGTACCGCCCCGCTGACGTCGTGCGCCGGACCTCAGGTCTGGGCGCCATGACCGGGGTCCAGGCCCTCGGCAAGCTGCTTGTCGACCAGCACCGCGCCGACCAGGCCAGGGGCTGGAAGACCGCGGGCCTGGTCTCCGGGTACCGGGGGTCACCGCTCGCGGGGCTCGACCAGGTGCTCGACCGCAACGCCGACCTGCTCGCCGAGCACGACATCAAGTTCATCCCCGGCGTCAACGAGGAGCTGGGCGCGACCGTCGTCTACGGCTCCCAGCTCGCCCCGCAGCTGCCCGATCCGCGCTTCGAGGGCGTCTTCGGCCTCTGGTACGGCAAGGCGCCCGGTGTGGACCGCTCCGTCGACGCGTTCAAGCACGGCACGTGGATGGGCACCACCCCGCGCGGCGGCGTGCTCGTCGTCGCCGGTGACGACCCGGCCAGCAAGTCCTCGTCGCTGCCGTCCAATTCCACGATGGCGCTGGCCGAGTCGCTGATGCCGGTGCTGGCGCCGGTCGACGTCGCCGACGTGCTGCGGCTGGGCCGCTTCGGCTTCGAGATGTCGCGGTTCAGCGGCGCGTGGACCGGGTTCACCGTGGTCACCAACATCGGCGACGCCTACGAGATCGTCGACCTGGGCGCGACGCCGGAGATCGTGGTCCCCGAGTTCGAGTGGGACGGGCGGCCGTGGCGGCCCACCCACAAGCCCGGTGTCGGCATCCCCGAGGCGCTGGCGATGGAGCGCGAGGTGCTCGACGGCAGGCTCGCCGCCGCCGTCGCGTTCGGCGCGGCCAACGGCCTGGACCGCATCGAGGGCGCGGTGTCCGACGCCCGGATCGGCCTGGTCGCCTCCGGCCACAACTACGCCTCCCTGCGCGACGCGCTGCAGCGACTCGGCCTTACCGAGGACGCGCTTCGCGCGCGCGGGATCCGGGTCCTGCGCCTGGGCATGGTCCACCCGCTCGACCGGGACCTGCTGTTCCGCTTCGCCGACGGCCTCGACGAGTTGGTCGTCATCGAGGACAAGCGCCCGTTCATCGAGACGCTGATCAAGGAAGCGCTGTTCGACAAGGCCGTCCGGCCGCGCGTCTACGGCAAGCAGGGACCTGAGGGCAAGACGCTCATCCCCGTGCACGGTGCGCTGGAGGCCGACCGGATCCTGGTCGCGCTCGGCCGCTTCCTGGCCGAGCGGGTCGGCCGCGAGCACGTCGACCTTCGGCACCCGGCGTTCAAGCCGCGGCTGCCCGCGCTGACGCTCACGCCGATCAACCGCACCCCGTTCTTCTGCTCCGGCTGCCCGCACAACCGCTCCACCGAGACCCCCGACGGCTCGCTCGCGGGCGCGGGCATCGGCTGCCACGCGATGACCACGTTCATGGACCGCAGCGTCGGCTTCACGCAGATGGGCGGCGAGGGCGTGAGCTGGGTGGGCGCGGCGCCGTTCACCGGCACCACGCACCTGTTCCAGAACCTCGGCGACGGCACGTTCTTCCACTCCGGCAGCCTCGCCGTGCGCCAGGCCGTCGCGGCGAACACCAACATCACCTTCAAGCTGCTCTACAACGCCGCGGTCGCGATGACCGGCGGCCAGCACGCCGACGGGTCGGTCGACCCGGCCGCGGTGACCCGGATGCTGCACGCCGAGGGCGTCGTCAAGACCGTCGTGGTCTCCGACGAGCCGCGCAAGTACCCGCGCTCGACCAAGTGGGCGCCGGGCGTCCGCGTGCGTCACCGCGACGACCTGGACAAGGTCCAGCGCGAGCTGCGCGAGACTGAGGGCGTCACGGTGATCCTCTACGACCAGGAGTGCGCCGCGGAGAAGCGCCGCAAGCGCAAGCGCGGGCTGGCGCCGGACCCGGCCAAGCGGGTCATGATCAACGAGTCGGTGTGCGAGGGCTGCGGCGACTGTGGACAGAAGTCCAACTGCCTGAGCGTCGAGCCGACCGACACCGAGTTCGGCCGCAAGACCCAGATCGACCAGACCTCGTGCAACAAGGACTACTCCTGCCTGCTCGGCGACTGCCCGTCGTTCCTGACGGTCATCCCCGGCACCGGCAAGAAGCGCCTGGTCCGCGACGAGCTGCCCGCCGACCTGCCCGAGCCGGATTCGCGGCCGACCTCGGCGAACCTGGTGATGGTCGGCATCGGCGGCACCGGTGTCGTCACGACCAACCAGGTGCTCGCCACCGCCGCGCTGATCAGCGGGCTGGACGCGCGGGCGCTGGACCAGACCGGGCTGAGCCAGAAGGCGGGCGCGGTGGTCTCCCACCTGCGCATCACGCCGGAGCCGACGTCGCTACCCGGGCTGGTGCCCGCGGGGACCGCCACCGGCTACCTCGCCTTCGACGCGCTGGCCGCGACCACCGACGTCAACCTCTCGCGGTGCTCCGACCGCACGATCGCGGTCGTGTCCACTTCGGAGGTTCCGACCGGGAAGATGGTCGTCGACCCGGCGGCGTCCTACCCGGGGCGTGAGGACCTGCTCGGCAAGATCTCCGGTCGGACCAAGTCGGTGCACGCCTTCGACGCGCTCGACCTGGCGGAACGGCTCTTCGGCAGCACGGCGGCGGCCAACTTCCTCGTCGTCGGCGCGGCCTACCAGGCCGGGCTGCTGCCGCTGACCGCGTCGGCCATCGAGCGGGCCATCGAGCTCAACGGCGTCGGCGTGGCCACGACCATCCAGGCGTTCCGCGCCGGCCGCAAGGTCGTGCAGGACCCGACCTGGATCAGCTCGACGAAGCCCGCCGCGGCCCCGGTGGAAGGCACCGAACTGGAGCGCCTGCTGGCGATCCGGGTGCCGGAGCTGACCGCGTACCAGAACGCCGACTACGCGCGCCGGTACACCGACGTCGTGTCCACTGTGGAAGCGGCGGAGCGTGCGCTGGGGCTGCCCGGCACGCCGCTCACCGAGGCGGTCGCGCGGAACCTGTTCAAGCTGATGGCGTACAAGGACGAGTACGAGGTCGCCCGGCTGCACCTCGACCCGGAGCTGCGCGCGTCGGTCGAGGAGAAGTTCGGCGCGGGCGCCACCATCGGCTACCAGCTGCACCCGCCGATGCTGCGGGCCATGGGGATGAAGCGGAAGCTCACGCTCAAGCGGACGGCCGGTCCGGCGTTCAAGGTGCTGCGGGCTCTTCGCGGACTTCGCGGCACCGCTTTCGACCCGTTCGGCCACGCCCACCTGCGCAAGGTGGAACGTGCGTTGATCAGCGAATACGTCGCGATGATCGAGCGGATCGCGGGCGAAATGACCACCGAGAGCCACGCCGTGGCCTGCGAATTGGCGGCGCTGCCGGATTCGGTGCGCGGCTACGAGGACATCAAGCTCGCGTCCATCAATCGTTATCAAGAGCGGATTCTTGGTCTACTGGATCGATTCGACCAGGCGAATCGTCCTCTGGAAAGGGTCTAGACCGGCGGTTAACTGGCAACTGTTAACGCTTTCGGAGCGTCATAACCCGACCTACGTTCCCTCTCGAATGGTGAAGGCAATGTTCACCCGAAGGTGCATGCCGTCACCGGTTGCGCATTCACGAGAGGACCTCTTGATGAAGAAGCGGTACACCGCCGCGCTCGCCACCCTGGGCCTGGCCATCGCCGGGTTCGCGGTTCCGACGCTGGCAGGAACGGCCCAGGCTGGTCAGGACGCGGCGATCGAGGCTGGCTACGACCAGTTCATCGTCACCTTCGCCGACTCGGCGACGTCCCGTGGCCTCGCCCACAAGGGTGTCACCCAGGTGCGCGAGCTCACCTCGGGCAGCGTCGTCGTCAAGCCCTCCCGCGGCCTCGGCCGCAACGGCACGGCCGCGCTGATGAACGACCTGCGCAAGCAGGCCGGTGTCGTGAGCGTCGAGCCCGACCTGATCATGACCGCCACCTCGGCGGACACCCGCTACAGCGAGCAGTGGGACCTCTTCGAGGCCACCGCGGGCATGAACGCCCCCGGCGCGTGGACCACCGCTGACGGCGCGGGCGTGACCGTCGCGGTCATCGACACCGGCATCGTGAAGCACTCGGACCTCGACGGCAACGTGCTGCCCGGCTACGACTTCATCAGCGACGCCACCAGCGCCCGCGACGGCAACGGCCGCGACGCGAACCCGAACGACGAGGGTGACTGGTACGCGGCGGGCGAGTGCGGCGGCGCCGCCAAGCCGAGCGACTCGAGCTGGCACGGCAGCCACGTCGCGGGCACCATCGCGGCGGTCTCGGGCAACAACAACGGCATCGCGGGCATCGCGGCGAAGTCCAAGATCGTCCCCGTCCGCGTCCTCGGCAAGTGCGGTGGCCGCACCTCCGACATCGCCGACGCCATCACCTGGGCGTCCGGCGGCAAGGTCCGCGGCGTGCCCGCCAACGCCAACCCGGCCAAGGTCCTGAACCTCAGCCTCGGCGGCAGCGGCACCTGTGCCCGCGCCTACCAGCGCGCCATCGACGGTGCGGTGTCCCGCGGCACGACCGTCGTCATCGCGGCGGGCAACTCGAACTCCAACGTCTCGGGCTTCACCCCGGCCAACTGCAACAACGTGGTGTCGGTGGCCGCCAGCGACCGCGAGGGCAACCGCGCGTTCTACTCGAACTACGGCGCCCTGATCGACGTCACCGCCCCCGGCGGCGAGGTCCGCAACGAGACTGACGCTCCCGGCACCCGCACCAAGCCCCAGGACGGCATCCTCTCGACGATCAACGCGGGCACCACCACGCAGACGACCGAGGACTACAAGACGTTCATGGGCACCAGCATGGCCGCCCCGCACGTCGCAGGCCTGGTCGCCCTGATGCTCGGCGAGAAGCCGCTGACGCCCGCCCAGGTCGAGGCAGCGCTGAAGGCCAACGTCCGCCCCCTCGCCGGCGTGTGCGCCGAGGGCTGCGGCTCCGGCCTGATCGACGCGACGAAGACCATCGCGAACATCTGAAACACCTGAGTTAGCCCCCGAAAGGGCGGCTGCCACCACGCCCGGTGGCAGCCGCCCTTTTCTTTGTCCCCCCTTCCCCCTGCCGCAGCCCAGTCCCACCTCATCGCCCCGGCGGCCCAGCAGGGGGAGGAGGAAGAGTCAGGGCAAAGCGAGCAGGGGCAAGCATGTGCGGCAAGCAAGGCACGGCACGCAAAGCAGGGCGTGGCAAGCAAGGCGGGCCGGCAAGGCAAGCAAGGCAAGGCTGGCAGGGCGGCAGGCCGGGCAGGCAGGCAGGCAAGTCGGGCAGGCAAGTCGGGCAGGCAAAGTCGGGCAGGCAAGTCGGGCAGGCAGGCAGGCAGGCAGGGCGGGCGGGCAAGCAGGGCGGGCAACGCGGGCAACGCGGGCAGGGCTGGCAACGCGGGCAGGGCTGGCAACGCGGGCAGGGCTGGCAGGCAAGCAAGGCAGAAGAACGATCAGCTACTCACCCCATAACCATTGCCGCCCAACTCAAAGCACCAGGTCGCGCCTGCCACCGCCAAGCGGAGAGAGACCCACCCCAACCACCCCACCGCCCCCACTAACTAAGCAGTTCCCCCACAGCACCCACCCCGGAAGAGATCACCTCAACGATGCCCTTAGTCCCTGCACTTCCCCCTGCACCCTCGTCCAGGCAATCGTTAGCTCTCGGGCGGCGGTGTCAAGGGTCAGCTCCGCTGATCGCGAAGCGACGGCCGTTTACGGCCGCCCTTGATACCGCCGCCCGAGAGTTAAACAATCAAAGCCGAGGGAGACCCCACCTGCCACGGACCCGGGAGCCAGAAGCCGGAACCCACGGAGCCAGAAGCCGGAGCCACGAAGCCGGAAGCCGCGGAGCCACGGAGAACTAACGAGACAACTCCATCACCCAGTTGATCTCCCAAGTCTCCCCGTCATCCACCGAGAACCCCTGCCGCCAAGTAGCCGAGTCAGGCGAGTGCACCGTCCACAAGTAGCTGACCTTCACCCGCCGCCCCTCAAACTCGTCCCACCCGTAGAACTCCCCCTCGCTATCGGACGCGAAGTTCCCGAACACCGGCGCCTGCAGCACTCCGTCCCGGCTGCTGATCCAGTAGATCGCCCAGTGCTCCCGCTCCACATCCCAAGTCCGCAACGTCAACCCAGCGGACCCCTTGGTGGGGAACGAAACCTCGTCGATGTTGCCCCCGAAGAACGGCCGACACGTCGACACCGCGGGGAACTCGTCCCACTTGTCGCTCCCGGTCAGCGGGTCGAGGAGCCGCCGGTTGACGACATTCCAACTGCCATGCAGAAAATCGAACCCCTTGGTCATGTCCCGGACGCTAGAGGGGTATCACTGACATCTTCTGTCAGTGGTACCTGCGAAACTTCCCCCATGCGCGCGAGCAGACTGGTGTCCCTCCTCCTGCTTCTGCAGACTCGCGGCAGGCTGACCGCCCAGGAACTCGCGACCGAACTCGAAGTCTCGATCCGCACCGTCTACCGCGACGTCGACGCCCTGCACGCCGCGGGCATTCCCCTCTACGGCAGCGCGGGCCCCGCGGGCGGATACCAACTCCTCGGCGGCTACCGCTCCAAGCTCACCGGACTCACCAGCGACGAAGCCGAGTCCCTGTTCCTCATGCCCGGGCCTGCCGCCGAGTTGGGGCTCGGCTCCGTGGTCGCCGCCGCGCAGCTCAAGATGGTCGCCGCCCTTCCCGAAGAACTGCGCGACCGGGCGGGGCGCATCTCCTCGCGGTTCCATCTGGACACCCCGGGCTGGTACGACTCCGACCAGACCCCGCACCTGGCCGCCGTCGCCGGCTCGGTGTGGAACCAGCGGGTGATCGACGTGCGCTACCGCCGCTGGAAGACCCCGCGCGAGGTGACCCGGACGTTGCGGCCGTACGGCGTCGTCCTGAAGGCGGGCCGCTGGTACCTGGTGGCTCACGGCTCGACCACGGTGTCGACGTACCGGGTCTCCGCGATCCTGGACCTCGAGGTGTCCACGGAAACGTTCGACCGCCCCGATTTCGACCTCGTCGCCTACTGGAAGTCCTACGTGGAGGAGTTCCTGTCCTGGCGCCTGCGCGGCACCGCGACCGTGGCACTGTCCCCGCGCGGGATGGAGCGGATGCCCGACATCCTGTCCACCGAGGCAGTGCGGGCGATCGAGGAGACCGGCGAACCCGGCGAGCGTCCACTATGGACTCGTGCGGTGATCCCGGTGGAATCCCCCAGCCACACTGTCAGCGACTTGTTGCGGATGGGCGCGGACATCGAGGTCATCGAGCCACCGGAACTCCGACAACTGTTCGCCGAGACGACCAGCGAACTGGCGCGCTTGTACGCATAGGCGGTCAGCCAACGCTTTCCGCGACCTGTGCCGACCGCCCGCGGGTGTAGTGGAAGGCGGTGATGGCCATGAGCACGCCCCACACGACGAACCATGGGGCCCACAGGTAGAGGTGGCCGTAGAAGCCGCGCCAGTCCATATCCCCAGGCGGCACAAGGATTCCGGCCCGGACCAGCAGCTGGATCCCGATTTGCGCGGCGCCATAGAGGATGAGGGCGGCCGCGCCGCCCCAGCCCGCGAGCATCAGCATCCAGTGCGGGAACCGCTTCCGGCCCCACGGCTGGACCAGTGCCAGCGCCACGACACCGCCCGCGACCTTGACGAACCCCGCGAACCACACGGCGAAGTAGATGCCCGGATCGCCCGCCTCGATCAGCTCCACCGCCTCACGACCGACCGTGTCGAGGGCGAAGGTGCCGCCGAAGCCCCAGTAGAAGCTGGTGAGGGCGAACAGAAACGCGCACGCCGCGGTCGCGTACCCCGCCCACCGGCCGGACTGGCGCGCACGGATGTCGGTGATCATCGTTCCCCCCGGAAGTCGACCTCACCGTAGCAAATTCAACGCACGTGGAAACCGGATCGACCAAGCCCGAGGGGGAAGTTGTGGGGCGCCCGGGGCTCGAACCCGGAACCTACTGATTAAAAGTCAGCAGCTCTACCGATTGAGCTAACGCCCCTCCGCTGCGCGAGTGTACCGGGTGTCAGACGGCGGGGAGGCGAGACTGGGTGATCAGCGGGGGACAGGGCCCGCGCCACCCATCCCATTCGGCCATCAAATTTCCTGATGAGCGCAACTGGTAATGGCATGAATTGGCGAGTAGCAGACATTTCGTGGATCCCCCTACTGCGGTCGGCTAGGCCTTGGCAGAAGCAGCGCGGCATCGAGTTCGGCGTGGTGTTCCGGGTGATCGATCCACCACTTCGCGTAATACGGATTGCGCGCGACAATTGTCGAGTAGGCGTGTGCGACGCAGGCGGTGAGCTCGTGTCTGCGGTCGGCCCACGGACCGTCCGAGCGGATGGCCAGCAGCACCGGGGTGATCAGCGGCGTACCGCGCAGCGGGCGCACGACGACCCCGTAGCCGTCGATCGAGGCGGGTTGGAGCAGGCAGACCGCGCCGTCCGCGGTGAGGGTCATGGCGGTCCGGGCGTCGCTGACCTGGTGGGTGAGGCGGGGCAGGAAGCCCGCCGCGTCGCACGCGTGGCGGAGTTGGATGCGCAGGCCGTCCTCCTCCGGTGGCGGCACCACCCAGTCCCGGCGGGCGAGGTCGGCCAGATCGATTTCGTCGGCTCCGGCGAGCGGGTCGTCCTCGCTCAGGCCGACGAACTGCGGCTCGCGGACCAGTGAGCGGACCTCGACACCGGACAGTTTGCGCTGGTCAACGCCCTCGAACCACTCGAACACGGCAACGTCGGCGCGGCCGGACGCGACCAGGTCCAGGACGCCCGAGCCTGCCGTGTAGGTCTGCACCCGCACCTCGGCGCAGCGGATCCACGCGGCCAGTTCGGAGACCACGGTCCCGGTGAACAGCATCGGCATGGAGGCGAAGACCAGCGAGGTGTCGGCCGCCGAGCGCGCCTTCGGGTCGCCCATGTTCAGCAGCGTCTTGACGTCGTCGAGTACCACCCGCGCCGAGCGGATGAGGCTGCGGCCCAGCTCGGTCGGCACGCTGCCCGTCGGGGACCGCTCGAACAGGTCGCCGCCGATCAACCGCTCGATGGAGCGCAGCTGCGTGGTCATCGCGGGCTGCGACACGCCGATTCGCGCCGCCGCCTTGGACACGCTTCCTTCCTCGGCGATCGCGCAGATCGTCCGCAGGTGTCTCAGTTCCAAGTTCGCCATAACCGCAATTAATACCCCGTTTAGATGAGCCTTGGCCAGAAGGCTGGGTCATATTTCGCTGCACGGATACCTGCGTCCGTGATTTTAAACCCTGCATTTCGAGAGGAGCCCGCATGCGGCTCAAGAAAGCCGTGCTCGCGGTGAGTCTGGCCGCGTCCGCGATCGGTGTGGCCATCGCCGCGCCGTCCGCGTTCGCCGCGCCGCCGCCGCCCGAGGACAACGTGGCCCAGCCGATGATCATCGGCGGCGGCAACGCCAGCCAGACCTACTCGTTCATGGTGTCCCTGCAGACATCTCAAGGTCACCACTGCGGTGGTTCGCTGATCGCCCCGCAGTGGGTGGCGACCGCCGCGCACTGCGTCGGCAGCCTGACCCAGGCACGGGTCGGCACCACCACCTGGAACTCCGGCGGCACGCTCGTGCGGATCGCGTCGCAGACGAAGAGCCCGGACGGGCGCGACTTCGCGCTGGTCAAGCTCGCTTCCGCCGTGCAGCAGGCACCCATCACCATCGCCGCCGACCCGGGCCCGGCGGGGACCGTCACCCGGCTCATCGGCTGGGGCCAGACCTGCCCGACCCGCGGCTGCGGCGGCGCGCCGACGAACCTGCAGGAGATCGACGTCAAGGTCCTCAGCTCCGGCTGCACCGACAACTTCGACTCCACCAAGGAGATCTGCCTCGGCGACAAGCCCAACACCGGCGCTTGCTACGGCGACTCCGGCGGCCCGTCGGTGCGCCAGGTCAACGGCCGCTGGGAACTGACCGGCGCCACCAGCCGCGCGGGCCAGGGCCAGGACACCTGCGGCACCGCGCCCGCGATCTACATGAACGTCCCGGCCTACAAGAACTGGATCAACCAGACCACCGGCGGCGGCACCACACCGACGCCGACACCGTCGTGCTCGGACGTGCAGCCGTGGAACCCGAATGCCTGGTACTCGCCGGGCAACCGCGTCTCCTACAACAGCCACCGCTGGGAAGCGACCTGGTACACCACCGGCCAGGCTCCCGGATCGTCCCCGTGGAGCAACTGGCGCGACCTCGGCTCCTGCTGACCGGTCGCGGATGATCCCGGATGCCGTCACCGCCGCGCGGTGGCGGCATCCGGCTCGTGGGTGGAGACGATCTTGTCGATCCCCCATGCGGCGACCACCGCGATCAGGCCACCGACGGTGTTGTTGTAGAAGTCCTGCGAGTCGCAGATGCCGACCGCGATCAGGGCCTGCGTCAGCTCGATGCCCGCGCTGAGCACGGCGCAGGCGATCATCACCGGCCAGGCGCGGCGGATGGCGAGCGTGGCGAAGAACGCGAACGGCATGAGCATGTAGAAGTTCAGCCGCTGTTTCGTGCTCGCCAACGCGAAGTCGTTCTCGACGCACCGCCGCAACGGGTCCAGCGTGGCGATGTCCGGATCCAGGACGCCGGATCTTCCCAGCGTGACGGCCAGCGCGAGCGCGAGCCCGAAGCCCGCGAGCACGGCCGGAACCCGACGCCAGCCCCGCCACCTGGCCAGCACGAGCGCCACGAACCCGATCACCACGCACCCGGCGACCATCGCGGCCGCCACCAACGGCTGGTTCAGTATTCGTTCCGCCAGGTCGGCGTCCTGCCCCATGCTCATACGCACTGCCCCCAGGTATCGGTTATCTCTTCACTTGAAGACGTCCGACCTGGGCGAAGGTTGAGCGCGACCCGAGAATGGGCTGGTCAGTCCCAGTCCCAGCGGAAGCCGAAACAGCCCGGACCGAAGTCCAGGGCCACGGAATGCACCGTATGCCGGTCATCGACAGCCATCGGCCGCACCCGCTCGGCGTTGCCCGCCGTCCGAGCGAACTGCTCACACCGCCCGGGCGCGGCGGCCGGGTCGAAGCACACCTCCAGCACGTACTCGCGCACCGGCAGCCGGAACTTGCGCTCGTAGTTGGTGGCCAGCGGATGCGGCGGCCTGCTGACCAACTCGTGTTCGAGGACGATCGTCTCGCCGCGGCGAAGAACCGTGTCGAAGACGAGTTCGGCGACCAGCAGCCCGCTCTCCGGCCTGCTGATCGTCCGGCCGAGATGACAGTTGCGCAGCGGCCGGATCGTGGGCAGCGCGCGGTCGTGCTCGTCGATGTGGTTGATGACGATCCAGCGGTCCGGGCCGTCCGCCTCCGCGCGCAGCACCTGCCGCGAGGTCGACGTCCGCTCGCCCCGGTCGCCGCCGACGACGACGCGGTCGTGCTGGCTGAGCCGGGTCAGCCGGTCGTCCCAGCCGATGTCGACCCCGCTGACCGCGTCCTCCACCGGGGTCTCCCGCGGCCAGAACGCGCCCATCGCCGGGCGGTGCGGGTCGATCAGGGCGGTCAGCGCGCCGCGTGGGACGTCCAGGATGTCCTCAAGGTGACGGACCACGGCCAGCGAGGACTGCCGGGCCGGGCGGCTGCGGCCGGTCTGCCAGTAGCTCAGCGTCGCCAGGCTGACCGACACCCCGCGCCTGTTCAGCCGGTCCTGGATCCGGACCAGCCCGAGGCCCTTCGCATCGATCGCCGAACGCAGGGCGGCCGCGAACGACGGCATGGTGCTGTCGTAGGCGAAGTCGGGCTCACTGAACATCGCGGGCTCCTGATCTGGTCGTGCCGATGGTCGTGCCAGAGCCGGGGGAGGTCAAGGCCCGGTCATTACCACCCAGCTGAGCCGACCGGGATTGACCAGGCATGATTCGAAGCCGTGTCCACCCTCCCCGCCGAACTCGCAGGCGCCCTCGACGACGCCCTCGGGCGGTTCCCGACCTCGCAGGTCACCGACGCCGTCGAGGCGCTCATCCAGCTCTACCGCGGTGGTGTCGACCCGTCGTCGCTGGTGCTGGACAAAGACCTCACGGTCGCTGCCTACGCGGCGTACCGGATGCCCGCGACCTTCGCCGCCGTGTCGGCCGCGCTGCGGCACGCGGCCGCCCTGGCCCCCGAGTTCCAGCCGACGTCGATGGTGGACGTCGGCGGCGGCACGGGGACGTCGGTGTGGGCGGCCCAGTCAGTGTGGCCGTCGCTGGCGGAGGTGACTGTGTTGGAGCAGTCTGCGCCCGCGATCGCCCTGGGCCGCAAGCTCGCGGAGCGCTCGTCGGCGCTCGCGGTGCGATCGGCGCGGTGGGAGCGGGCCGTCATCGGGAGCAGCGTGGCCAAGCCCGCCGCCGACCTGGTGACGTTGTCCTACGTGCTCGGCGAGCTGGCGGAGTCGTCGCGGGCGGAGGTGGTGCGCTCGCTTGCCCAGGACGCGGGTCTGCTGGTGCTGGTCGAGCCCGGCACGCCCGCGGGCTACGAGCGGATCGTCGCGGCCCGCGACCTGCTCATCGCCGACGGGATGAAGGTGCTGGCGCCGTGTCCGCACGAGCGCGCGTGCCCGATCCCGCGCGGGCAGGACTGGTGCCACTTCGCCGAACGGCTCAACCGGACCGCGCTGCACCGGCGGATCAAGTCCGCGACGCTCGCGCACGAGGACGAGAAGTACTCCTACGTCGCCCTCACCCGCGCCGACCTGCCGCACGTGGACAACCGCGTGCTGCGCCACCCGTTCAAGCGCAAGGGACTGGTGTCGCTGAAGCTGTGCACCGACGCGGACGGGCTCGCCGAAGTCAAGATCACCAAGCGCGACCCCGCCGCCTACAAGCGGGCCCGCGATGTCGAGTGGGGCGACGGCTGGAGCGCGGACACATGATCGACATCACAGGCCTCACTGTGCGCTAACAAGGGAGAAATCCCTTGGCTGTCAAGCGAAAACGGCGTTCAAGACGCGGACCTGCCGGTCGGCAAGTGATCAACTGATCTTGCCCTGTCAACTCGTTTACCGAGAGTCGAGCATCGGCATTTGCTCTATCCACTGTGGACTGATTCCTGCTGTTAGCGTCGATTTCGGTGCCGTCACATGGCATCCACCCGACTCAGGAGGAACAGACATGACCAACCGCATGCGCGCAGTGACCACCGTGTTAGCGGGCACCGCCGCCGCGTTCGCGCTCGCCGCGGGCACCGCGCAGGCCGCACCCGCCAACTCGGTCTTCCTCTACACCGGCACCAGCGGCCACTGCGCCACCAGCGGCAACAACGGTGTCGCGGGCGGCGTGTTCGCCTCCTACACCTGCCAGGCGGGTATCGCGGGCTACAGCCTGTCCGTCACCGCGAAGTCCGGCTCGGTGAGCGGCGTCTACATCAACACCTTCCCGTCGCTGGCCGACTGCCAGGGTGTGGGCAACAACGGCAAGTCCGGTGGCGTCTTCACCTCGTACCACTGCCAGAACGGTGTCGCGGGCTACAGCCTCTCGGTGACCGGCTGATCCACCGCCCAGGGGTGCCCGCCGCGGCACCCCTGGGCGTTTCGACCGTCGTTTGGAAGGCTGGTGGCCATGGGAGTCGAAACGTGGTCGTCGGCGGCATGGGTGGAACTGGCGACGGCGTGGCTGGACGAGCGGCTGGCCGACGCGGGCATCGAGCGGACCGGCCCGGCCGAGCAGCCGCGCGTGCGACCTTGGTCGACCCAGCTGACCGCGCCGACCACGGTCGGAACCGTGTGGCTCAAGGCGGTCAACCCGCCGAACGCCTTCGAGGCCGGGCTGTACGACGTGCTGCACGAACTGGTCCCGCACCGCGTCCTCGCCCCCATCGCCACCGACGCCGAGCGCGGCTGGATGCTGCTGCCCGACGGCGGCCGCACGATCGCCGACCGCGACCTCGCGGACGACGACCTGGTCAAAGTGCTGACCGAGGTCATACCGCGCTACGGCCTGCTGCAGCGCGACCTCGCCCCGCACGTCGACCGGATGCTCGCCGCGGGGGTCACCGACATGCGGCCCACGGTGATGCCGCAGCGGTTCGACGAAGCCCTCGCCGTGGTGGGCGACCTGCCCGCCGTCGCCGCGAAGTCCGGCGAGTTCGCCGACTGGTGCGCCCGGCTGGCTGTGTCCCCGGTGCCGCCGAGCCTGGACCACAACGACCTGCACGCGAACAACATCCTGCTCGCCGACCTGGCCGATCCCGACGCGGTGCGCTTCTACGACTGGGGCGACGCGGTCATCGCGCACCCGTTCGCCGCGATGTTCGTCCCGCTCAAGGTCCTCGCCGACATCCTCGGCAAGCAGACCACCGGCGTGCTGCGGGTGCGCGACGCCTACCTGGAGGTCTTCGCCGACCTGGGATCGCACGCGGAACTGGCGGCCGAGCTGGACCTGGCGTGCCGGGTCGCGAAGGTCGCGCGGACCCTCGTCTGGGCTCGCGCTGTCGCCGTCTCGCCCGGCGAGTGGGCCGACGCGCCCCGGGAGACGCTGATGAGCCTGCTGGCCGAGTCCTACTTCTGACCGCGGTGGACGGCGCGCGGCGCGCCTGACAGCCTGGCGCGATGGAGGAAATCGAGCGGAAGTTCCTGGTGGCGGACGACTCGTGGCGGTCGTCGGTGATCTCGACCAACCGGATGGTGCAGGCGTACCTCGCCATCGGCGAACGCGCGCAGGTGCGGGTGCGCAGCTCCGGCGACAAGGCGTGGGTGACGGTCAAGGGCCAGGCGAAGGGGATCTCCCGGCCGGAGTTCGAGACCGAGGTGCCGGTGGACTTCGTCGAAGGCGTGCGCTCCTCGGGACTGTGCGAGGGATCACCGGTGGAGAAGGACCGCCACGTCGTCGACGTCGACGGGTATCTGTTCGAAGTGGACGTGTTCCTCGGCGACAACGAAGGGCTTGTGCTCGCCGAACTGGAACTGGACACTGCCGACGCCGAGTTCCCCCGCCCGCCATGGCTGGGCGAGGAAGTCACCGACGACAAGCGGTACCGCAACGCTTACCTCGCGACGAACCCGTGGGCGAGCTGGAACCGTGACGGGGACATGGACGTCTACCCGTCGACTTAGATCTCAGAGGGGACGACACATGGCGGACATCGAGTATCGGTTCGGCACCGGCGAGGGCGACCCGAACGTGCACCACGGCCAGGCCAATGTGGACGTGGACGGCGACGGCACGACCGACGCGATCGCCGTCGACTTCGATGGTGACGGCCGCTACGACGACGCCATGTGGGACTCCGACGGCGACGGTGTCGCCGACACCGCGCTGCTCGACCACGACAACGACGGGGTGGCGGAGTCGGCGTACTCCGACCCGACCGGGCTGGGCACGTGGAACGCCAAGGGCCAGGGCGGCGAGCCGAAGGCCGAACCGCAGGCCGAGGACGTCCCGGAGGAGAAGAAGGACGCCGCGCCGGACGACCAGTCGCAGGACCAGCCGTCCGACGTGCCCGAGGAGGACACGCCCGCGAAGGACACTCCCGTGGAGGACAAGGGCGAGAACGTTCCCACCGAGGACAAAGAGGAGCCGAAGGACCACGAGCCCCGGGACGAGGGCGACGCCAAGGACGACGGCTCCAAGGGCGAGTCGGCCGGGGAGGACTCGGGTTTCGAGAACATCCCGACGGATGTCGAGTTCGAGAACGAGTCCGGGTCTGAGGGGTCTGACGAGTCCGGGGAGTCCGGGGAGTCCGAAGAGCCGCCCGCCGCCGAGGAGGAAGAGCCCACCGCCGAGGAGGAGCCGCCCGCGGAGGACGACACCCTCGACGACGGCGCGTTCGCCGACGCCGACCTGTTCCAGGCCGAGGACACCACCGACGCCGGACTGTCGGACTGGTACTAGAACTTCGCAGACCTCGCAGACTTCGCAGCCCGGACCAGGGCGTCTCCGGCAAGATCCACTGGATACGCCCTAGCCTGATGGTGTGGGGATGACACTCAGCAGGCGCGCCCTGCTCACCGCCGGGGCGGTGGGCGTCCTCAGCGCGTGCACGCCCCCGGAGCCGCGCACGCGGGCCACCGAGCCCAGTTCAGCGCCGAGCCCGTCGCCGAGTTCGTACGCCGTCCCCACGACGTCGGCGTCCGCACCGGCCCCGGTCTCCACGGCACCGACCACGACGCCCGCCGCTCCGACCGCGCGGGCGGCCGTGGTGCGCCGCTATCAGGCGGTCCGGCCCACCCAGTTCGGCCTGACCGTGCCCGGCGTGATCAACCGCCTGCCCTCGGCGGGCGTCGCCTTGACGTTCGACGCGTGCGGCGGCCCCGGCGGCGCCCAGTACGACGGCGCGCTGATCAAGACCCTGCGCGACCTTCGTACCCCCGCGACGCTGTTCCTCAACGCCCGCTGGATCGAGGCCAACCCGGCGATCTTCCGCGACCTGGCGGCCGACCCGCTCTTCGACATCGCCAACCACGGCACCAGGCACCTGCCGCTCTCGGTCGCGGGCCGCTCGGCGTACGGCATCGCGGGCACCCGCGACGCGGGCGAGGTCTACGACGAGATCGCCGGCAACCACGAGCTGCTCACGCGCGCGCTCGGCAGGCCACCGGCGTTCTTCCGCTCCGGCACCGCCCACTACGACGACGTCGCCACCAAGATCGTCGCCGAGCTGGGCGAACAGGTCATCGGCTTCGACGTCAACGCCGACAGCGGCGCCCGGGCGAGCCTGCCCCAGATCACCCGGGCCATGGCCGGGGTGCGGCCGGGCTCGATCGTCATCGCCCACATGAACCGCCCCGGCGGCGCCACCGCCCAGGGCATGGCCGCCGCCCTGCCGCCGCTACTGGCCGCCGGAACCCGGTTCGTCCACCTGCGCTGAGGCTGATCGAGTTCGGCGCGGTCGACCCACCCGCGTCCGACGCGCTTGGAGCAGCATTCGCAGGACGGTGAGCGCCCGCTCGCCGCGCTCGCCGCGCACCGCCACCGCGATGACCCCGGCGAGGAGAACGAGCAGCGCGGACGGCGCGTATCTGAGCAGCACGACGATCGCCAGCAAGGGCACCGGCAGCTGGGTCAGCACCTGGACAAGCGTGGGCATGAAGCGTTCTCCCTCGTCGGGCCGGGAGAAACGCGCGCGAACACCATCGGCGTCCCCTTCGACCACTGGAAGAAGGAACGCCTGTACCTCCACGGCCGGCCCGAATACGCGATTCGGCCCACCGAGTCAGGGACAGACGACCTCGGACCCCTCGATGATCTCAGAAACGGCCGAGTGCGCACAGGGCCAGTCGGGCGCACCCGGCGCTGTAGGCCACGTCACGATTCCTGGGCCCGGCGGGCACTCCGTTAGCCTTGAGGCGTGATGTCCCAGGTCCCGCCCCTCATGATCGGCCCGTACAAGGTCGATCCTCGGGTCGTGCTCGCCCCGATGGCGGGCATCACCAACGTCGCGTTCCGGACGCTGTGTCGCGAGTTCGGCAGTCCGACGTCGCTCTACGTGTGCGAGATGATCACCGCCAGGGCGATCGTCGAGCGCGATCCGAAGACGATGGAAATGATCACCTTCGGGGCCGACGAGCACCCCCGGTCCATGCAGCTCTACAGCGTCGACCCGGCCAACATGCGCGAGGCGGTCAAGATCATCGTCGCGGAGGGCCTGGCCGACCACATCGACATGAACTTCGGCTGTCCCGTCCCCAAGGTCACCCGCAAGGGCGGCGGGGCGGCGCTGCCGTTCAAGCGACGGCTGTTCGGCGAGATCGTCGCCGCCGCCGTGCGCAACGCCGGGGACCTGCCGGTCACCGTGAAGTTCCGGGTCGGCATCGACGACGAGCACATCACCTACCTCGACGCGGGGCGCATCGCCGAGGCCGAGGGCGCCGTGGCGGTCGCGCTGCACGCGCGGACGGCGGCGCAGCGGTACTCCGGTCAGGCGGACTGGTCGCGGATCGCGCGGCTCAAGGAAGCGGTGACGACCATCCCGGTGCTGGGCAACGGCGACATCTTCAGCGCGACCGACGCCATCAAGATGGTCGAGCAGACCGGGTGTGACGGCGTAGTCGTCGGCCGGGGCTGCCTCGGCAGGCCGTGGCTGTTCGCCGAGCTGCACGCCGCCTTCACCGGCGCCCCGATCCCCGACGGGCCGGACCTGGGCACCGTCGGCCGGATCCTCTTCCGGCACGCCACCCTCCTCGCCGACCACCTCGGCCCCGAGAAGGGCCTGCGCGACCTGCGCAAGCACATGGCCTGGTACCTGCGCGGCTTCCCGATCGGCGGCGACCTGCGCACCCGCTTCGCGATGGTGTCCGGGCTCGGCGAACTGGCCGACCTGATCGGACAACTCGACCCGACCGCCCCCTATCCCGAGGAGGCCGAAGGGCCGCGCGGGCGCCAGGGGTCGCCGGGCAAGGTCGTGCTGCCGGAGGGGTGGCTCGACGATCCCGACGACGCCGCTGTGCCGGTCGGTGCGGAACTGATGCACTCCGGGGGCTGAACATGCGGTGGGTACTGGGGGTCTTACTCGTCACGGTCACAGCGTCGGCCTGCTCGACGACGGTGGCCGGGCAAGCGGTGCCCGCGGGCGGCGCGGGCGCGCCGGAAGTCGAACGCGAACTCGTCGGCCGCTACTTCACCGACTTCAACGACGCCGCCGACGAGGGCCCGGAGACGCAGCGCGACTTCCTGCGGCGCACCCAGCACCCCGACTTCACCGACCGCACCTGCGACCTGGGTGACCTCGTGCTCACCGTGGAGCCCGCGCTGTCGACCTTGCGCACGGACGCCAAGTGGAAGCCCGAGGACGCGAGCAAGCGCCCGCGCGGCTCGGTCTACGTAGTCGGCGTGTCGGTTCGGATCCGCCGCGACAACGCGACCCTGGCCGAGCAGATCGGGTCACAGCGGGTCGTCGTGCTCGACGGCCGCGCCTATGGTTTCGCTCCGTGCCCCACCCGCTGATCCATTCGGGGTACCCGAACGGGCGCGTACCGCAACAGCGCTCAGTGATCGTCACCGGCTTGGCCCAGCGTTCAGTCCACCAGTAGGGGGAATTCCCGGCTCCAGTCGTCCCGTCCGCTCAAGCCTCGCGTCATTACAGACGACACACCACGTAGGTAGGAGGTGACCGCGGTGGCCGCACTGGGACGAGGCGTCGCCGAATCTGAGCCCGCCCAGCGGGCACGGGACAGCGCCTGGCGCAACGAGCCGACGGTTCCCCTGCGTCGGTCCGCGCTCGCCGACGCCGAGGATCCCGACTCTGCCGCCGCCGGCCCACCCGCGGACGCGGCGAACCTGGTGAGTCTGCACGAGTCGATCGCCGCGCTGCTCGCCTCGCGCGGGCAGTACCGCCAGGCCTACCAACACCTGCGGTCCGCTTTGGACCTTATGTCCGAACTCAGCGCGCCCCCGCAGATCCCCGAACAGTTCCGCCGCGAGGTCGACCGGCTGCGCCGCGAGCACGCCGAGGCCCACGAGCAGAGCATCCGCGACAGCCTCACCGCCAGCTACAACCGCCGCTACCTCGACCAGCGGCTGGTGGAGGTGGTCAGCGAGCAGAGCCACGCCCACGGGCTCGGTGTCGCGCTGGTGGACCTCGACTGGTTCAAGCAGGTCAACGACACCTTCGGCCACCTCGTCGGCGACCGGGTGCTGCAGCGCGTCGTCGAGCTGCTGCAGCAAGGCCTGCCCGAGGGCGCGTTCTGCGCCCGCTACGGCGGGGAGGAGTTCGTTCTCGTCCTGCCCGGTGTCGACCGCCCGACAGCGGTCACGCTGGCCGAGACCGCACGCGCGCGCGTAGAGACCTATGCGTGGTCGTCGTTGGTCCTCGGGCTGCGCGTGACGGTCAGCATCGGCCTCTCGCACGAACCGGCGACGCACGTGGCGCACAACACACCCGCGTCTCCCGAGCGGCAACTGCGCGACGCCGACACCTTGCTCTACACAGCGAAACAGTCGGGCCGCAACGCCGTCGCCTATCTGCTCGACGGCAAGGCTCACCTGGCCGGACCGGCTTCCGGCAGGCGTGCGGTCACTGTTCCGCGAGCAATTCAGCCTTGAGACCGCCCCCAGAGGGCGATGCTCGCCCGATTGGGCTAGTGGTATCCGCGTAATTGCGTACCGTTAGTGAACAAATCCCGGCTTGCGGTCGTCACGACCGCCCCTGCGGCCGTACTATCGCCTCCGCCTGCCACGATTAGGTGGGCAACCGCACGCAGTCCCACAACGTGTTGATAACCACCTGACAACGGTTCGAGCAGAACTTCGGAAGGAGCCCGGGTGCGCGACGATCTCGACCCCGACTCCGGACGTGCGACTCAGGGTGGCAAACGACGTGCTCCCGAACCCGACGAGGCGCCCCGCCGCAGGCGCCGGTCGATGGAGGCGTCCGGCGGGGTCAGCGTCTCGGACCTCGTAGAGCGGCACACCGGGTCGCGAACGAATCTCCAGCCCGTGCCGCCGCCGCACAGACCGGCGGAGAAACCCGCCGACCCGCCCGCACCCCAGTACGTCGCACCTCCTGAGCCCCCGGCCAAGCACGGCACAGGTGAGTTCCCGGCAGGCCCCGCCGCCGATGTCGCACCGCACGCCCCTCGCACCGGCCGCCGCCGCGCCGTCGAGGAGGATCCCCGCCCCAACCTCGCCGACGCCTTCGGCCGCCCCCAGCCCGAGCCGCCGCCGCGCGCGGTCGAGCCGCCGGCACCGCCGCGCGCGATCCTGCACGCCCCCATCCCGGCGGACCTCGCCGTCCCGCCGACCGGCGCCGACCCGCGCAGGCCGCTGCCGGTCGAGCAGGTGCACCGCATCGTCGAGGTCAAGCCGGAGGAACCCACGCGGCGACCAGAGCCGCGACGCGCCGACGTCGGCCAGCACTCGATCCCGATGGCGCCCGTCGTCGCACCGCGGCCGGTCGCGTCCCCGCAGGGTCCCCGGCAGGCGGAACCCCGCCCGATCCCGATGGACCCGGCGCCCCGGCCCGCGGACGTTCCCTATGGCGAGCAGCGCACCGGCTCCCGGCCCATCCCGGTGGACCCGCCCCAGGGCCACCGGCAGGCCGATCCCCGTCCGATCCCCATGGACCCCGCGCCCCGCCCCGACGTGAACCACCGCGGCGAGCAGCCCGGCGACGTCCAGCGCACCGGCGCCCGTCCGATTCCCATGGACCCCGCGCCCGGCCGCAGGCCCGGCGACTCGGGCCCGCTTCCGCGCGGACCGCGGCCGACCGGCGCTGTCGACCCGGCCCACCGCACCGGAGCCCGGCCGATCCCCGCGGAGCCCCACCGTCCCCCGGGCCAGAACAGCGGCCACCGCCTGCCTCCCGGCCCCCAGGGCAACGGGTACCGACCCGCCGATCCGAATGCCCAGCAGGGCAACGGGTACCGGCCCGCCCCGCAAGGCGGCTACCAGCCGACTGGCGGCCACGAGCGGCCCGTGCCGAGCGATTCCCCCCAGGGCTACCGTCCGGCCCCGCAGAACCCCGGCTACCGGCCGGACGCCTCCCACGAGGGCGAGCCAGGCGGCAGGCGCGGCCCGTTCCCCGGACAGGCGCCAGGGAACCGCGGCGGCGAGCACCCGATGGACCCCGCGGGCCGGGGTTCCCGCCCGCTTCCCGTCGACCCGCGCGGCCCCCGGCCCGCCGACGGCATGCCCCCGCGCGGCCCGATGCCGACCGGTGCGGGCTCGGTCGACGCGATCCTGTCCGGCAGGCAGCCCGCGGGCGACACGGGCAGCCATCCCCGGCCCCGGCCCGACGCGGACATCGGCCAGGCCACCGGCCACTACCCGCCCCCCGGCCAGGACTCGCTGCCCGGAAACCAGTCACGGCCGATGATCCCGCGGCAGCTCCCGCCCGGGCAGTCGTCGATGCCGCCGCGGCCCGATGTCGCCGAAGCGCCGAAGCCTTCCGCTCCCGCCGTGCCGCCCGAAGAGCTCATCGGCATGACGACCGAGATGGAAGCCATCGGTGAGCACACCCAGAAGCGCAGGCGGGTCGACCAGACGCTGGCCCGCTTCTCCAAGGTGCACGACGAACTCAAGGCCGAGGAGCGCGCCCGCAAGTCCAAGTTCAGCAAGCTGAACCCCTGGGCCGCGCAGGACGCCGAACTCGACGAGCACCTCGAGGAACTCGCGATGGTCCCCGGCGAGCCGACCGCGCTGGTCGCGTCGGTAGGGGTCGTCGGGCCTGACGCAACCAACACAGCCGACCCAGGCGAGGCAGGCGACGAGCCGCCCGCGGGCACCCGGTTGCAGGAGAAGAAGGTCCGCAAGCAGACCCAGTCGTCCAAGATCGCGAAGATCGTCGCAGGCGTCATGGCCGCGCTGGTCTTCCTCTCGAGCGCCGTCGGCTGGGGCTTCCAGAAGTGGGCCGACGACAAGATCCCGAACGTCCGCGGCCTCGACCTCAACTCCAAGTCGATCCAGAACCCGGAAGCGCAGCGCGGCGACGAGAACTTCCTGCTCGTCGGCTCCGACTCGCGCGAAGGTGCCGCGGGCGAGGACGGCGTGGGCAGCGCGGACAAGGTCCCCGGCGCGCGCTCCGACACGATGATGATCGCGCACGTGCCCGCCGACCGGTCGCGGGTGGTGATCGTGTCGTTCCCGCGTGATCTGGAGATCAAGCGGCCCGAGTGCGAGCGGTTCGACTCCAAGACGGCCACCTACACCGGCGAACGCGTGCCCGGGCAGAAGATCGCCAAGATGAACACGGCCTACCAGGTCGGTGGGCCGCTGTGCGCCACGAAGGTCGTGCAGGAGATCTCAGGCCTGCGGATCACCCGGTTCGTCGGCATCGACTTCAACGGCTTCAAGGGCATGGTCGACGCGGTCGAGGGCGTGAACGTGTGCGTCGAGAAGCCGATGTACGACACGTTCCTCAAGAAGTGGATCGTCAAGGACGCGGGCAAGGCCGTCGAACTGCGCGGCGATCAGGCACTGGATTTCGTCCGGGCCCGCCACGTGCAGGGCGACATCACCTCCGACTACGGCCGGATCAAGCGCCAGCAGCGGTTCCTCTCGTCCCTGCTGCGCAAGGCCATGTCGAGCCAGGTCCTGCTCGACCCGGGCAAGCTGACGGACTTCGCCACCTCCTTCGCCGAGGCCACCTTCGGCGACAACATCGACATCGAGGCGCTCCTCGGCCTCGGGCAGTCGATGCAGGGCCTTGAGGCGGGCCGGGTCACGTTCGTGACGGTCCCGACCGTGGGTGACGCGAACGAGCGCGGCAACGAGGTGCTCCTGCAGGAGCCGACCAACGCGCTGTTCCGGGCCATCGTCAACGACCAGCCGCTGCCCGGGGAGAAGCCCGCGGGCAGCCAGCCGCCCACTTCCGGCAGCCAGCAGGCGCTGCCGCAGTCCGCGCCGCTGCGCCAGCAGGGGCCCGTCGACCCGAAGACCCTCAAGATCCAGGTCCTCAACGGCGGCAACACCACCGGGCGCATCGCCGCCAAGACCGCGGACAAGCTCACCGCGCTGGGCTACCAGGTCGTCAATGTCAACGCCGGGCCCGCCGTGCCGAAGACCGTGGTGCGCTACGGCAAGGGCAAGGAAGCCGAGGCGAAGACGCTGGCGTCATCGGTCCCGGGTGCGGTCCTCGAGGAGGACGCGGCCTCGGTCGGCGCGATCGTGCTGATCATCGGGCCGGAGTACAAGGGCGAGGTCGTGGCCCCCACCGGGCAGGCCCAGCCCACGCCGGAGAAGCTGCCCGCCAACCTGTCCACGGTGAACGGCGGCGACGTCGCCTGCGCATAGGGGCGTTCTCGCGTGGTTCACCATGGATTCACCTGACGATGGGGTGCGCCGCTGCGCGCCCCTCTAGGCTGTGCGCATGCGTGAGGCTTACCATTCCGAACTCGGCGTACTCGCCGACCAGCTCGCGGCCATGTGTTCGATGGTCGCCGAGGCCATGGAGCTCGCCACGCGCGCGCTGCTCGACGCCAACCTGACCATCGCCGAACAGGTGATCAGCGGCGACGAGAAGATCGACGACGCCCGCTCCGCCTGCGAGGAGCACGCCTACTCGCTGCTCGCGCTGCAGGCGCCCGTCGCGACCGACCTGCGCACCGTGCTCGCGGCCATCCACGCCGCCGAGAGCCTGGAGCGCATGGGCGACCTCGCGCTGCACGTGGCCAAGGCCGCGCGGCGCAGGCACCCCGCGCCGGTGCTCCCCGACGACGTGCGCGGCTACTTCGCCGAGCTGGGCCGGGTCACCGTGCAGCTCGCGCGCAAGGCCGAGGTCATCATCCGCACCCAGGACGTCGAGGCCGCCCGCGCGCTCGAGGACGACGACGACGTCGTCGACGACCTGCACCGGCACCTGTTCACGGTGATCATGGACAAGGAGTGGCAGCACGGCGTGCCGTCGGCGGTCGACGTCACCCTGCTCGGGCGCTTCTACGAGCGCTACGCCGACCACGCGGTGTCCGTGGCCAAGCGGGTCGTGTTCGTGGTGACCGGCCGGATGCCCGGCTCGGTCAGCGAAGACGACGACCTGTAGCGCCGCCGCGCCGCGGCCTCACGGCCGCGGCGCCACCGACTCGATCAGCTCACCGAGCTGCTGGGTCAGCCGAACGCTGTCCGCGGGCGAGTACGTCGCACGGATCCCGCCATCGGGGCTGGGCCGCGACAGCGACAGGTAGCGCCCGGCGTCGGTGTCGATCCAGCTGACGGTGCCCGCGTCGGCCTGCCGCCCACGCCTGCCGCGCGTGGTGACGGTGAACATCCCGAACCCGGTGCGTGGCCGCTCAAGCATGGCCGCCGCCATCCGCAGCTGGGCCTCCGACGTCGACCGGGGCGCCCGCACCTGCTGGACGAACCCGTCGTCGGACTTCGGCTGCGGCGGGGCCTCGACGACCTGCACGGACTGTCCCGGCCCGGCCGCCATGCCCGGCAGCAGGCCCACCAGCGACCGGGCGAGCCCGGCCGGGCTGATCAGCTCGAACCGGATCGTCTGCCCCTCTTGCACGGCCAGCACCGCCGTCGTCCCAGCCGCGGACGCGCGGGCGCGCACCGGCCGGTCCTTCTCGACGGTGCCCATCATGCCGATGCCGACGTCGTAATCACCGGTGACGACCAGCGCCGCCTCGAGGTCGGGATCGAGCTGGTTGCGCCGCACCAGACCCCGGTTGGCCAGGTCGGTGAAGACCGCCTTCGCGATGCGATTGCGGTCTTCCTCAAGCTGCCCGAAACTCGGGATCTGGAACGGAAACTGCCTGCAGCTGGTCTTCAGAAGCTGCGACAACATGTCCACCGCCGCGAGCGACAGTGAGAACGACCTAGGCATCCACTAGCCGCCGATCACAGGAGGTGCGGTCATCTCGTCGGTGCCGAAGACCTGGTCGGGGTCGGCCTCGACCAGGTAGGACGGCCGGTTGTGCTCGTCGTCCTCGCCCCCCTGGCCACGTCCGCCGCCGCCCATGCCGCCGCCCATGGGCGCGCCACCGCGACCACCCGCGGCGCCCACGCCACCACCACGTCCACCGCCCGCGGCATGCTCGGCCGCGAGGGCGCCTGCCCCCGCCGCGCCGCCCACGCCCGGTCCGCCCATGCCCGACCGGCCGCCGAAGCCACTGCCACCGGAGCCACCGCCTCCGCCGGGCCCGAAGCCGCCGCGGCCACCGCCGCCGCCGCCACCTCCACCGCCGCCACCACGGCCCGGCCGGTCGGTGTCGCCGCCGCCCATGCCGGGTCCCATCGGACCCGGGCCCATCGGCGGCATGCCGCCGGGGTACGGGCCGACGGGCGGGTGTCCGCCGGGGTTCTGGCCAGGGCCACCGGTACCGGGGCCTGGGGGAAGGTCGACGAAGCCACCTGGGGTCGTGCTGCCGCCGCCGGTGCCACCGCCACCGGGCAGGGGGACACCACCTGTGCCCGACGGGGGTGTGTACCCGCCGCCAGTGCCCGTGCCATTTCCACCAGGGTTGTAGGAGCCGGAGCCGTCACGGTCGCCGGTGCCGCCGGTGTTGACGTCGTGGTTGGTCGGCTTCTTCACGCCGGTGCCGTCGCCGGGATCCCCCGGTTGTCCCGTACCTCCACCACCCATGGTCGGCGGCGGCGCGAACGCGGGCATCGTCGACGCACTGCCCAGCGCCCCGTCGTACGACCCGACCACCCGCGCGGCTTCCTGGTGCGCGGTCTGGCTCTCGCGGTAGTCGTTCATGTAGATGGCGGACTTGCGGGCCAGGTCGAGCGGGTTGGTCGTCGTCATGAGGTCGCGGTTGGCGGCCGCCATGTCGAAGGGCTTCTCCTCCGGCATCGAGTTCTTGGCCTCAGCCAGCGCGGCGGCCTGCAAACTCGTCTGCGTCCCGGCGAGCTGGGCGCTCTGTCCGGACTTGCCGACCCAGTTGCCGATGTCGGCCATGAACTGCCGGGCCTGGTCGCCCGCCTTGCCCTGCCAGTCGGCCTGACTGTTGTTGATGGCGTTCGCGACATCCGTCTGGAACTGGACCATCTTGTTGCCAGCCTCGGTATAGGCCGCCCCCATGTCGCCGACCTGGTCAGGGTCGACGCCCTCAGTGACCATGGTCCTGAGGTTGCCGTGCTCATAGCTCATGTAGTTCGTCGGAGGCATCCCAGGCGGCGGGCGTGTGTCGACGCCCTGCGCGAGTTGGGCGGCCTGGGCGCTCATCTCCTGGTTGTACTGCTCGTTCACCTCACTGTTGCGGGTGAACCGCTTCCAGATCTCCCACCACTCGGCGTTCTCGATCTCCTGGTCGACCTGCTGCTCAGCGTGCTCCCGCACCTCGGCATCGCTGTCGGAGGTGCCCTTGCGCTCGATGTAGTAGCGGCTGTTGGGATCGTAGGTGGGGTCATATGAGGGGTGGTCGCGCTGCCCATTGCGCGACACATCCACCGTGGTCTGATTCCCCTGCGGCGGGGTGTACGCGGTCCTGACTGGTCCAGGCATTGGTCAATCCCTCCGATACCTAGGGCAGTTCCGGCTCGACAAGCTTCGCGGCTTCCAGCACGGCCGGGCAGAGCTTCTCACCGGAGGCGCCGGCAGCTTGCACATCGACCCGCGACTTCTCGGTGACCTCGATGGAAATCGCGCAGCCTGAGCCGCCACCACGAAGGGTCTGCACGGCCTTGCGCGAACCAACGGTCACGGGCTTGGGGGCCCCGTCTCCGCGAACATCCTTGATGCCAAGCGTTTCGAACAAGCCGACATCAATCGAGTAGCTGTCGGTGGTGGTCCCTTTGTCGACACGCCATTGACATCCACGTGATTTCCCCACGGTGGCATCCTCGCCCGGCTCAGCGATTCCGAGAGTGCGCATAGCCGACGCGTCAAGAAGGTCACAAGGGTCGACAGACTTCAGGGGGGACTCGTCGGTGCTTGGCTTAGTCGCCGATGACTTCGTCGTCGGCGACGGGCTACCGCTGGAAGTCGGCTCGGGCTGAGCAGTGGGCGAACCCGGGGTTTTGTCCGAGCAACCGGCCAGCATCAGAGTGAGTACGGCGACTAGGACGAGCGGGCGCTTCACGTGGTTTCCTTCACCTTCGCATCTGTTGAGCATTCGTTCACTTGAGCTTGCTCGCAGCAGCCTCGTCGGTGTTGCGGTAGTTGGCCATGGCCTGCATGATGCCTTCTTCCGCCTTTGTCAGCGACGCACGGAATTCCTTCAGTTGCGTGTTGAATCCCTGACCGTCATTAGCCACCTGCTGCAGGTGGGGCTTCATCACACGAGCACCGTTGCTGTCGCCCAGCATCGCTTGCTCGTTGAGCCTGCTCAACTGGTTGGCCTCGCTGTCAACCCACTTCACCATGTCTCGAATGGCACGAAGGAGGGCCTCGCCGCCCTCTTCGTTGACCGAGAACGCCCCACTCGCCGCCCCAGTCGCGAAATCCGACATGGATTTGCCGATCGTGCTGCCGATCGAAGCGCCGCCCGCGTCGTCGATGTACATGTTTGCCCCTAGTCCGATCGCCTGCCAGACCCCAAGGGCACGGTACCAATCGCCCGTGGTGTCCGTCTTGTGTGTGACGAAATGGCCTGACGTCCGGTTCCCCGGAAACGCGAGGTCCCCCGCACGGACCATGCGGGGGACCTTCGTGCGCGAAAACTCAGCCGAAGCGGCCCGAGATGTAGTCCTCGGTGGCCTTCTGACCTGGGTTGGAGAAGATCCGCTCGGTGTCGTCGATCTCGATCAGCCGTCCGGGCTGGCCGACGCCCGCGAGGTTGAAGAACGCGGTCTGGTCACTCACACGGGCAGCTTGCTGCATGTTGTGGGTGACGATCACGATCGTGTAGTCCTTCTTCAACTCCCCGATCAGGTCCTCGATCGCCAGCGTGGAGATCGGGTCCAGGGCCGAGCACGGCTCGTCCATCAGGAGCACGTCCGGCTGGACCGCGATGGCGCGGGCGATGCACAGACGCTGCTGCTGACCGCCGGACAGGCCGCCGCCGGGCTTGGCGAGGCGGTCCTTGACCTCCGCCCACAGGTTGGCGCCGCGCAGGGCTCGTTCGGCTACCTCGTCGAGTTTGCGCTTGTCGCGCTCGCCCGCCAGCTTGAGGCCCGCGACGACGTTGTCGCGGATCGACATCGTGGGGAACGGGTTGGGCCGCTGGAACACCATGCCGATGGTGCGCCGCACGGACACCGGGTCGACCGTCGAGGCGTAGATGTCCTCGCCGTCGAGGAGGACCTTGCCCTCGGCGCGGGCGCCGGGGATCACCTCGTGCATGCGGTTGAGCGACCGCAGCACCGTCGACTTGCCGCAGCCCGAGGGGCCGATGAACGCGGTGACATTGCGCGGGGGCACTGCCAGCGAAACCTTGTCCACGGCGTGGAACTTGCCGTAGTACAGGTTCAGGTCTTTCACGTCGATGCGCTTGGCCATGGTTGCTTACCGCCCGCTCACTTGGTCTTCAGAGACGTCAGCCGCGAGATCAGGGATCCCAGCAGGTTGAACACGGTGATGATCAGAATCAGGGTGACCGCCGCGCCCCAGACCCGCGCTTCGCCGACCTCGTTGGTGGTCAGCCGCTCGGAGGTCATGAGCAGCGGCAGCGAGGACATGCTGCCGCCGAACGGGTCGTAGTTGATGAAGGTCGTGTACCCGACGAGCACCAGCACCGGCGCGGTCTCGCCCATGACGCGGGCGATGGCCAGCGAGATGCCGGTGATGATGCCGGACATCGCGGTCGGGATGACGATCTTGACGATGGTCTTCCACTTCGGGATGCCCAGCGCGTACGACGCTTCGCGAAGTTCGTCGGGGACGATCTTCAGCAGTTCTTCCGTGGTCCGCACGACGACCGGGATCATCAGCAGCACCAAGGCAAGCGACACCGCGAAGGCGCTTCGCGGCATGCCCATCGTGGTGATCCACAGGGCGTAGATGAACAGCGCGGCGACGATCGACGGGACACCCGAGAGGATGTCGACGGTGAAGGTGACCGCGCGCGCCAGGCGCGAGTTCTTGCCGTACTCCACCAGGTACACCGCCACCATGATGGCGATGGGGACCGCGATGACCGCGCAGATCAGTCCTTGCAGCAGGGTGCCGAGGATCGCGTGGTAGACCCCGCCGCCGAACTGGCGCGACGTCAGGCCCGCCAGCGACTTCTGCCACCAGTCCGCGGTGAGGACGTGCTGGAAGCCCTTCGAGATGACCGTGAAGAGCAGCCACACCAGCGGCGCGAGGGCGAGGACGAAGGTCGATCCGACGAGGATCGTCGCGGCCTGGTTCTTCAGCTTGCGCCCAGTGCTGAGCTGCTGGAACGCCGGCGCCTTCGCGGGCCGGTCCAGGCTGGTCGCGGTAGTCATCATTCGTACTCCTTGTGACCCGCGATGATGGACCGAGCGAAGGCGTTGACGATGAAGGTCAGGACGAACAGCACCAGGCCCGCGGCGATGTACGCGCCCGCGCCGCGCGGGTCGTTGAACTCCTGCGCCGCGCGCGCGATCTTCGAGGCGATGGTGTCGCCGCCGTCGAAGAGGCTGAAGCTGAAGTTCGTCGTCGTCGAGCTGAGGATGATCATCACGGCGATGGTCTCGCCGAGGGCGCGGCCCAGGCCCAGCATCGACGCGCTGATGTAGCCCGCCTTGCCGAACGGCAGGACCGTGGTCCGGATGACCTCCCACTTGGTGGCCCCGAGCGCGAGCGCGCCCTCGACCTGCATCGTGGGTGTGCGGTCGAAGACCTCGCGGCTGATCGCGGTGATGATCGGCAGCAGCATCACCGCGAGGACGATGCTCGCGGTGAAGATCGTCTGCCCGATGCCGAGGTCGGAGCTGCCCTTGGCGAAGATCGGCAGGAAGCCCAGGTTCGCGTTGAGCCAGACGCTGAACGGCGCGATCGCGGGCGCGAGGACGTAGGCGCCCCAGAGGCCGTAGATGATCGACGGCACCGCGGCCAGCAGGTCGACGATGTAGGAGAACGGCCGGGCCAGCCTGCGCGGCGCGTACTGGGTGAGGAACAGCGCGATGCCCAGCGAGACCGGCATCGCGATCAGCAGGGCGAAGACCGAGCTGAACACGGTCACCAGCAGCAGGTCGAGGACACCGAAGGCCAGGTCGCCCGGTTCGGCGTTCCACTCGCGGCTGAACAGGAAGTTGGACTGGTTCTCCATCAGTGACGGGATCGCCTGGATCAGCAGGAAGACGCCGATCAGGACGATCATCGCGACCACGAAGACACCGGAGCCGACGGTCAGCGCCTTGAAGATCCGGTCGCCCGGGCGGGTGATCACCTTGGCAGGCGCGGCAGGCCCTGGAGGGGGTCCGCCCGCACCCTGCTCGTTGGAAGAAATCGTGGCCTCCGCGGCAGTGTTGGAAGCCGAACCGCCCCGCGGCCCACGAGGGGCCACGGGGCGTCCGACCGAGACGGGTTCGCTCATCGCTTACGCCCGTTCGAAGTGTGCCGGCTGCCGACTAGGAAATCGCCTTGATGGCGGTGAGCAGCTTGGTCTGGAACTCGTTGGGCAGCGGCACGTAGCCCGCGTCCGCGAGAGTGGCCTGACCGGTCGTGGCGGCGGTGGTGAGGAACGCCTTCACGGCCTTGGCGGTGTCGGCGTCGTAGCCCTTCGAGCAGACGATCTCGTAGGTCGCCAGGACCAGCGGGTAGACGCCGGCTTCCTTGCTCGCGTAGAGAGCGTCGAGGTCGATGACCAGGTCGTTGCCCTGGCCCTTGATCTTGGCGGCGTTGATGGCCTTCGCGGCGCCCTCGGCGCCGAGCTCGACCGCACCCGCGCCACTGTCGATCTTGGCGGCGTTCAGCTTCTTGTCCTGGACGTAGGACCACTCGATGTAGCCGATGGTGCCGGTGCCCGCGGAGATGGCGTCAGCCACGCCCGCGGAACCCTGGGCGCCCTGGCCGATGCCGCCGTTGAACTTCTTGCCGGCGTCCTTGCCCCAGGCGTCCTTGGCGGCGGCCTTGAGGTACTTCTGGAAGTTGTCGGTGGTGCCCGACTCGTCACCGCGGTAGATCACGGTGATGGCGGTGTCCGGCAGGGTCTTGCCGGAGTTGAGCGCGGCGATGGCCGGGTCGTTCCACTTGGCGATGCCGCCGTTGAAGATCTTGGCGGTGACCTCGGCGTTGAGCACCAGGTCGGTGACGCCGTCGACCTTGTAGGCGATGCCGACCGGGCCGAAGACCATCGGCAGGTTCCACGCCGGGTTGCCCTGGCAGCGCTTGGCCGCGGCCTCGATCTCGCCCTTGTCCTTGTTCAGGGCCGAGTCCGAGCCGCCGATGTCGACGATGCCCGCGTTGAACTGCTTGACGCCCGCGCCGGAGCCGGACGGGGTGTAGGCGAGCTGCTGGTCCGGGCACGCGGTGACGTACGCGGCGGTGAACGCCTCGATGGCGCCCTTCTGTGCGCTGGAGCCCTCCGCGACGAGGCCCTTCTTGCCGCCGCACTCGATCGCGGCGGTCTGCGTGGGCGCGGGAGCGGCGGAGTTGTTCGAACCCGCGGGGGTGTTCGAGTCGCTGCCGCACGCCGTGAGCGCGAGGGCGCCGGCGGCGATGAGACTCAACACGGACGCGTGCCGCTTGATGTTCACGTTGGATTCCTCCACCAGGAGTCTTCATTGTCGCGGCACACCAAGTGGCGCCGCCTCTCGTGAGGGGACGCTAGGCAGCGGTGGTTGACGCTTCACCCCAACAAAATGAACGACGGGTGAACAAGCACCTGATTGTGACCAGAGCGACCTAGTAGTCGCCCGTCCGTGTCCAGCGCGTGACCTGCGCGTACGCGGTGCGTAACCGGCTAACCCCGGTCAGTGTCCACAGTGGAGGAATATTGGACGTGGGCCTCCGCGCGTTCGAACCCGAGTCCCCGGTAGACGGTCACCGCGGGTGCGTTGTCGGATTCGACGTAGAGGATCACTTCGGACAGTCCCAGGTCGACCAGGTGCGCCAGGCCCGCGAGCGTGAGCGCCTTGCCGAGCCCGCCGCCCTGTGCGGCCGGGTCGACACCGACGACGTAGACCTCGCCCTCGCCTCCCGGGTGGACCTTCGTCCAGTGGAAGCCGAGCACGCGGTCGTCGGCGTCGACGGCGAGGAAGAAGCCCGCCGGGTCGAACCAGGGCTCCTTCTCGGTGGCCTCGACGTCGGCGACGGTCAACGCGCCCTGCTCCGGGTGCCAGTCGAACGCGCGGCGGTTGACCTCGACGAGGGCGGCCTCGTCCTGGCCGGGCACGAACGTGCGAACGCGGACACCGTCACGCCAGCGCGGCTCGGGAAGGTCCGCGGTGGACAGGTCGAGGCGCATCTTGAGCATCTCGCGGACCTTGGTGAGGCCGAACCTGGCGGCGATGGCCGCGGCCGCCGGGTGGTTGCCGTGGGACCAGAACCGGACCCCGCCGGCAGCCCGGTCGAGAACCGTGCGGACGAGTTCGGTGCCGATGCCCCGGCCGCGGGCGTCCGGGTGGATGAAGGCCTCGACGACCTGGCGGCCGAAGGCGTCGCCCTCGGTGTCGAGGTGGGCGTAGCCGACAAGCTCGTCGCCGACCGTCGCCAGCAGGTGCGCGCCGCCACGGAAGTCGCGCGGCAGCGGGCCGTCCGCGGACACCTCGGGGCTGCCGTCCACGGCGGCGACCGCGAGCAGGAAGGAACGGATCAACGCCGAATGGCGCCCCTCGGGGGCGCCATTCAGCCAGGCATACGTCGCAGACGTCGATGGGGTGTGGTCCACCCCTCCGACATTAGGCGTCGATCGAGTAGCGAAGCTCGTCGGCCGAGATCTCCGCGTCGCGGCGCGAGCCCGACTTCGGCGGCTGGACGAACTTGTAGCCGACGTTGCGGACGGTGCCGATGAGCTGCTCGTGCTCGGGGCCGAGCTTGGCGCGCAGGCGCCGGACGTGGACGTCGACGGTGCGGGTGCCGCCGAAGAAGTCGTAGCCCCAGACCTCCTGCAGCAGCTGGGCCCGGGTGAACACCCGGCCCGCGTGCTGCGCGAGGTACTTGAGGAGCTCGAACTCCTTGTAGGTGAGGTCGAGCGGGCGGCCGCGCAGGCGCGCCATGTAGGTCGCCTCGTCGATGACCAGCTCGCCCAGCCGCAGCGCGCCGTCCACGGCGGCTCCTGCCGGGCCACGCGAGGTGAGCAGCCGCAGTCGGGCGTCGACCTCGGCCGGGCCCGCGGCGGGGAGCACGATCTCGTCGATGCGCCAGTCGGAGGTGATGGCGACCAGGCCGCCTTCGTTGACCACCGCGATGACCGGGCAGCTGTCGCCGCCACTGGTCAGCAGCCTGCACAGGCTCTTGGCGGCGGCGAGGTCGGTCCGGGCGTCCACGATCACGGCGTCACGCGAGCCCGCCTCGAGGAGGGCGGTGACCTCGGGAGCCTGGGTCCGCACGGTGTGCGGGAGCAGCATCAGCGAGGGCAACACGGAACCGGGCTCTGGGTCAGCGGTAAGCAGCAGCAGATCGAGGCTCATCCGAGTCCGCCTCTCTGTTGATCCGCTCCGCTTCATTGAGGCGCGGCCCCCATCCGGGGGTTTCGATTGCGACGTGCACACAGATTAACCAGTGGGAACGGCATATGTCCTGGTCATGCCGCCCGCGTCACACGAGCGGAGGCATCTTTCCGATGATGCCCCGGCGGGTCTGACGTCGTGTTACAGGGAAGTAAAACCTAAGGTGGGCTGCGCTTTATGGGTGCCGTGAGGGTGGTTTCGACAGACGTGTGAATGGCGTGTTACGCGGATTCATCCCACCATTCACCGACCCGCCTGTGGACAACCCGATCCACCGCCGGGACGTCCTCAGTAGGCTTGGAGACCGAATGACACCGGCGTGGACGGATGACGAGATGACAGGTGGCGGGGCAACCATGGTGACCAACGGGGGACGGCCGAGCGCCGGACCCAAGCGCCGCTCGAAGGCGGTGCGACGGCTGGTGATCACCCTGGTCGTGCTGCTCGGCCTGCTGGTCGCGGCCGATTTCGGTGCGGCGGCGGTCTTCGAGCACGAGGTCTCGAAGCGGGCGCAGAGGCAGTTCAACCTCACCGACCACCCGTCGGTCAAGGTCGGCGGGTTCTCCTTCCTGCTGCAGGCCGTGTCCGGGGAGTACGACCTGGTGACCGTCGACGCCAAGGGCGTCCCGGTCAACCAGCTGCGCGACGTCGAGGTGCACGCCGACCTGCGCGGAGTGCAGGCGCCGCTGTCGGACCTGGTGTCGGGTTCGCTGACCGAGGTCCCGGTTCGCGAGGTCGTCGGCCAGGTCAAGGTCAAGGCGGCCGACGTCACCCGGGCCATGGCCGCGAACGAGAACCAGGTCATCAAGTCGCTGACGAACCTGACGATCGACCCGGTCAGCGAGAAGACGGTGGCCACCAAGCCCGCCGAGGACGCGCCCGCGGAGGACACCGCGGAGACCGCCGACACCGAGGGCAGCACCGCGGGCGTCAAGCTCTGCGGCACCGCCGAGATCGCGGGCGAGTCCACCGAGCTGTGCGTCTTCTCGATCATCACCCTCACCGAGAACCTGATCTCGGTCTCACCCAAGCGGATCGAACTGCGCAACGGCGAAGCCGACGTCAAGCTGCCGCCCGCGATCCAGCAGAAGGTGCTGCCGTTCTTCGCGGTCAAGCTCGACCCGGGCGACCTCCCGTTCGCGGTGACGCCGACGTCGGTGAAAGTCGAGCCGGGCGTGCTGTCGGTCAAGGGCAAGGCCACGAACCTGGTGCTCGGCAAGTGATCGTCGGCTCCGCGTGCCGGTGGTGCGACACCGGGAAGTTGGAGCCGGGGTTCATCGAGGACATCGGACACTCCCGTGGCTTCGCCCGATGGATCCGTGGTCCGCTGGAGCGCGGAATCTTCGGGAGCGCGAAGAAGATGCGGAGGGCCCGGATGCAGATCGACGCCTACCGGTGCAATCGGTGCGGACATCTCGAACTGTTCGCAACGGTGCTGGTGTAGGGCTTCGCCTCCGCTAGTGCGCGGCGCTGGGGGATCTCTGGGACCGGCCCGGGCACCTGCCAAGGGACCTTGCTGACCGCCCGAGGCCTGCACGGGGACCTGCCGACCTCCGGTGACCCGACCTGCCCGGTGACCCGACGTGCCCCACCTGCCCACCTGCCCACCTGCCCGGCGGGCCGGCGACCTGCCGACCTGCCGACCTGCCGACCTGCCGAGAATTCCCAAGGGACCACCCGACCGCACCCTTCGGCCCCAACGTGCCGCTGCAGATCTACCTCCCGGCCGCCAAAACCGAAGGATGACTGTCTGACACAGGTGGTCCCGCCCGAGCGCGGGACCACCGAGGACGACTGCCGGATCAGCCCCGACCAGCACAAACGCAACGGGCAGAACCCAACAGCCTGTTCGGGTGGTTCGCCTTGATTCGGGGTGAGAAGGACCTAAACTCGCCCGGCGCGGGGCAGTTTCATCACCCTGCCCGCTTTACCCGCGCAGGTCCTTCTCCGGGGTCCCCGAATCAAGGCGAACCACCCGAACAGGCACCCGCACCCCAACCCGGCCCAGCCGCGCAACCGGCAAGCCGGACAAGCCACGCAACCGGTCCAGGCGGGCACGCCGGACCAAGCAGGCGAGCCAGGCAGGCAAACAGCCCGGCAGCCGGGCCAGGCAAGGCGCCAAGCAGACAGCCGGGCGAGCCAAGCGAGCGAGGCTGCCGGGCGGGCGGGGGCAGCCAGGCGGGCAAGCCCGACCAAACAGGCGAGCGAGGCAGCCGGGCCAGGCGAGGTGCCAGGCGGGCAGGCGGGCAGCCGGGCCAGGCAAGGTGCCAAGCGGGCAGGCGGGCAGCCGGGCCAGGCAAGGTGCCAAGCGGGCAGGCGGGCAGGCAGGCAGGCAGGCGCCAAGCAGACAGCCGGGCAAGCCGGGCAAGCCGCGTTCACCCACATAGGTCATCCCCGTCACCACGGGAATGCCCCGATCCACCGCCCGGTTCCACTGGTTGGACATAGATGCGCGCAGCTCCGAGCGGGTCGATGCTGGGAGCGCCCGACGGAAGGAGACCGGATGATCGGCGGCTTGGTAGCCATCGGCACCCTCCTCCTCGCCACGCTCATCGGAGTCTGGCTGCGGCGACGCGACGGTCAGGTCCGGACCAGGAACACCGCGACCGTCCCCGCGGACGTGAGGGCGGTGCTCGACCCCCGTGCCACCGTCACGCTGGTTCAGCTGTCCACCACCTTCTGCGCCCCCTGCAGGCACGCCCGGGTCATCCTGGCCGACCTCGCCGACAAGACCGACGGGCTCGCGCACACCGACATCGACCTCACCGACCGGCCCGAACTCGCGCAGCGGCTCGCCGTTCTGCGGACGCCGACCACGCTCGCGGTGGACTCCCGGGGCGCCGAGATCCTGCGGGTCGGCGGGGTTCCTCAGCGTGAGTCGCTGCTGGCCGCGTTGCGGCCGCATCTGTCGGCATGATCAGTCCCACTGGCTGGACAGAAGTCCCGTACCGAGGGATCGCCGGTAAACTCGCCGCCGTGACCAGCACTCTGACCAGGCGACGCGCGGTGGATTTCTGCCGTGTCGACAGTTCGCTGTGTCGGGAAACGATCTGATCGGGCGGTAAGCCCAGGATCGCGCAAGCGTCCGCTCCGCCCCCACCGGACTCCATTTCCCGCGCGTCCAGGTCAGGAGGCACTGTGACCGAACCAGTCACCCAAGCCCAGGCAACACCCCAGGTGGACCCCCGCGGTCCCCGATTCAGCGCTTGGCTCACCACGGCCGTCCTGGTCGCGGTGCTGCTCACCGGGTGGTGGCCGCTGCTGGCCGCCCAGGCCGTCGTGTTCGCCCTCGGCGCGTTCGCCGGCCTCAACTACTCGCCCTATGGCGTGCTCTACCGCGTGTTCGTCGCGCCCCGGCTGGGCCCGACCGACGAGCGGGAGGACGCCGCTCCGCTCCGCTTCGCCCAGGCGGTGGGCTTCGGCTTCGCCGTCGTCGGCACCCTCGGGTACGCGACCGGGCTGGTGGGGCTGGGGATCGTCGCCACGGCGGCCGCCCTGGCCGCCGCCTTCCTGAACGCCGCGTTCGGGTTCTGCCTCGGCTGCGAGGCGTATCTGCTGCTCAACCGCTTGTCCATCACGAATAAGAAAGTAGGAACCACCCGATGAGCCGCGAAGACGTGCTTGTGACGGCCGCCTGGTCCGAGGAGAACCTCGGTGCGCCCGGTGTGGTGTTCGTCGAGGTCGATGAGGACGCCAGCGCGTACGACACCGGCCACATCCCGGGCGCGGTGAAGGTCGACTGGCGCAAGGACCTGCAGGACCCGGTGCGCCGCGACTTCATCGACCGCGCCGGTTTCGAGAAGCTGCTGTCCGCCCGCGGCATCGCCAACGACGACACCGTGGTCCTCTACGGCGGCAACAACAACTGGTTCGCCGCGTACGCCTACTGGTACTTCAAGCTCTACGGCCACGAGTCGGTCAAGCTGCTCGACGGCGGCCGCAAGAAGTGGGAGCTCGACGGCCGCCCGCTCGAGGCCGACGCCGTGTCGCGCCCGGAGACCACCTACTCCGCCAAGGACCAGGACCTGAGCCTGCGGGCCTTCCGCGAAGAGGTCGTCGAGGCGATCAACGCGAAGAACCTGGTCGACGTCCGCTCGCCCGACGAGTTCTCCGGCAAGCTGGCCGCCCCCGCGCACCTGCCGCAGGAGCAGGCCCAGGTCAAGGGCCACATCCCGAGCGCGATCAACGTGCCGTGGAGCAAGGCCGCCAACGAGGACGGCACGTTCCGCTCCGACGAGGAGCTGCGCGAGCTGTACAAGGAGGCCGGGCTCGACGAGGGCAAGGCGACCATCGCCTACTGCCGCATCGGCGAGCGCTCCTCGCACACCTGGTTCGCCCTGCGCGAGCTCCTCGGCTACAGCGACGTCAAGAACTACGACGGCTCGTGGACCGAGTACGGCTCGCTGGTCGGCGTGCCGGTCGAAATCGGCGCCCAGAATTGACCCGCCGCACCACTTAGGGAGATACCTGACATGAGCTCTTGCGGAGCCCCCGACCAGTCTTTGCCCGCCAACGTGGACGCGGGCAAGGAGATCGTCCTGACCGGCAAGGTCACCAAGGGCGGCGAGCCCGTCGGCGGCGCCTTCGTGCGCCTGCTCGACTCGACCGGCGAGTTCACCGCCGAGGTCGTCGCCTCCGACGCCGGTGACTTCCGGTTCTTCGCCGCCCCCGGCGACTGGACCGTCCGCGCCCTGCACCGCACCGGCAACGGCGAGGCCACGGTCAGCGCGGCGGGCCCCGGCCTGCACGACGTGGCCATCGCGGTCGCCTGATCCGTCAGCTCACCGATGCCCCCGGGATCTCCCGGGGGCATCGGTGTTTTCGGGGCAAGAAATCCGTGACTTCCTTGTGACCAACCGATTCCCGGGTTCAGGCGTGTACCTGGCAGCGAGGCCGAAAGGCCGCCGAACTGGGGAGAAACCATGGGAATCAAGGCTTGTTTCCGCACGTCCATCATCGGTCTGCTGGCAGCGGGCGTGCTCGCGGGCGGCATGGCCGCAGGCGCGGGTACCGCCGCCGCGTGCCCGGAGTCGACCGCGAGCTCGTCGACGAACTCACACAGCTACGCGAGCAGGCAGCCGCAGGTCCGTCCCGGCGCGACCGGCAAGCATGTCCTGGCGCTGCAGCTCAACCTGCGCAACCGCGGCTACCAGCTGACCGGCACCGGGTTCTACGGCGCGAAGACGCTCGCCGCCGTGCGTGCTTTCCAGCGCGCGCACGGAATCAAGGACAGCGGCATCGTCGGGTCCAAGACCTGGCAGGCCCTGTTCGGGCGAATGGACTTGGGGCTGACGCTGGGGCCCGCGGTGACGCCGAAGTTCGGCATCCAGCCCGGCGAGCGGGACGTCGCGAAGGTCAACCACCTCGGCGCGACCTTGAAGCGGCTCTACCCGACCGAGTCGGGTTGGGCGGTGCGCGGCGGGCTCTACGGCCCGGAGATGGTCGACATGGTCAAGCGGTTCCAGCGCGCGGCCGGGATCAAGGCCAGCGGCATCGTCGGCCCGAAGACCTGGTCGGCCATGTACGACGTCATCTCCGTCTCCGGCGGCTGGGGCCGCTGAGACACCCGCCACGCTCGGGCCGCCGCGGTCGTGTCCGCGGCGGCCCGTGCCGTTATCCTCCGGTCTGTGGAAATCTTCTTCACGACGCTGCTCGTGCTCATGGGTGTGCTGACCACGTGGTTCGCCGGCTACGTGGTGTACCGCATCTACGCTGACCAGCGCTGATATGACGGCGAACGACCCGGTCTCCGGCAGCGGCGACGCGGCGATCAACGCCGCCGAGAAGCGGGCCGAGCAGACCCGGCACCTCAACCTCCCGCAGTTCGACGACCTGCCGATCCCGGCGGACACCGCGAACCTGCGTGAGGGCCCCAACCTGCACGACGCCTGCCTGGCGCTGCTCCCGCTCGTCGGGGTGTGGCGCGGTGAGGGCGAGGTCGTCTATCCCACGATCGAGGGGCCGTACAAGTTCGGCCAGCAGGTCACCTTCGCGCACGACGGCAGGCCGTTCCTGTACTACGAGGCGCGGTCCTGGCTGCTCGACGACGAAGGCAAGGTCATCCGGCCCGCCGCCCGGGAAACCGGCTTCTGGCGCCCGCAGGCCGACGACACCATCGAGGTCCTGCTGACGCACTCGTCCGGCATCCTCGAGCTGTACTACGGCACCCCGCGCACCCAGACGTCGTGGGAGATCGGCACCGACCTGGTCAGCCGGACCGCTTCGGCGAAGGACGTCACCGCGGCCAAGCGGCTCTACGGGCTCGTCAACAACGGCGACCTCGCCTACGTCGAGGAGCGGGCCATGATGGGCCAGCCGATGCAGCCGCACACTTCGGCCTACCTGCAGAGAATCGTCGGCTAGGGCCGTGCGGCTGCGGCGGTGCGGCGCGGCCGCGGTCCTGGTGGAGCTGGACTCGCTGACCGAGGTCGCCGCCGCGCGGGCCGCACTGGCCGATTTGCCCGGTGTCGTCGAGCTGGTTCCCGCCGCGCGGACCGTGCTCGTGTCGTTCGCGTCCGGCGCGGGCAGGCTCAAGCAGGTCAGCGAACTCCTGGACAACGCCGACCTGTCCAACGCGCCGGTCTCGGATTCCCGGACCGTGGTCCTGCCGTCGGTGTACGACGGGCCGGACCTGGAACTCGTCGCCGAGACCGCCGGGTTGTCTGTCGAAGACACCGTCGCCCTGCACACCAGCGCCGAGTACACCGTGGCGTTCTGCGGTTTCTCGCCCGGTTTCGCCTACCTGACCGGCCTTCCCGAACCGCTGCGCCAGCCCCGGCTCGACACGCCCCGCACGCGCGTCCCGGTGGGCGCGATCGGCGTCGCGGGCGAGTTCACCGGCGTCTACCCGCGGTCCTCGCCCGGTGGCTGGCGGCTGCTGGGCAGGCTCGCCGACGACACCGACGCGCTGTTCGACCCGGCCCGCACCCCGGCGTCGCTGCTGGCCCCGGGCGACCGTGTCCGCTTCGAGGCGCGATGACCCGAGCCGTGACCGTCCTCGCCACCGGACCGCAGGCCCTGATCCAGGACCTCGGCCGACCCGGCAACGCCCACCTCGGCGTCCCGCCGTCCGGTGCGCTGGACGAGCCGTCGCTGCGGCTGGCCAACCGGCTCGCGGGCAACTCCGAGGACGCGGCGGGCATCGAATCCGTGCTGGGCGGGCTGCGGCTGCGCGCGGAGGGGTCGTGCACCGTGGCGGTGACCGGGCCGAGCGTGCCGGTCGCGGTCGACGGCCGCGACGCCGGTTCGCACACCCCCGTCCACCTGCGGGCGGGCCAGGTCATCGAGCTGGGCTCACCGCGGTCCGGGCTGCGCTGCTACGTCGCGGTCTCCGGGGGCATCGAGGTCGCTCCGCAACTGGGGTCGCGGTCGACCGACGTCCTCTCGGGCATCGGCCCGGAACCGCTGCGGGCCGGTGACGTGCTGCCGCTGGGCACCCCGACTGGCCCGCCGGTCGGCGAGGACGCCGTGCCGCCGCCGAGCCCCGCCGACCACCTGACGATCCCGGTCCTGCTCGGCCCGCGCGACGACTGGTTCACCGACCCGTCGGCCCAGTTCGCGAAGCTGACGTGGGCGGTCTCGCCGGAGAGCAACCGCGTCGGCCTGCGGCTGCTGGGCGACCCGGTGACCCGCGCGCCCGAGTTCGCCGGGCGCGAGCTGACCAGCGAAGGCGTGGTGACCGGCGCGGTCCAGGTGCCCGCGAACGGCAAGCCCGTGATCTTCCTCAACGACCACCCGACGACCGGCGGCTACCCGGTGATCGGCGTGGTCGACCCGCGCGGGATGCCCGCGCTGGCGCAGGCGCGGCCGGGCACCAAGATCCGCCTGCGGGCCACCGGGTAGCGAAGGTCGAACTCAGTCGCCCGAAGGGGCGACTCACTTGCTGGACGGGGCGACTCGCGGGTCAGGGGTATTCGGACTCGTAGAGGGCGCTGAGTTCGGTGTGGAGCTTGACCGAGTCGGGGAGTTCGACGCCGTCGAGGGTGTGCACGCGGGTGATCTTGCGGACGCTGGAGACCAGGAACAGGCCCTCGGCGTTCTCGAGTTCGTCGCGGTGGATCGGTTCGGTCTTCGTCGTCCAGCCGGACCGCTCGGCCGCGCGGAACAGGGCGGCCTGGGTCGTGCCGGGCAGGATGCCGATGGTCGGCGGGGTGGTGCGCATGGTGTCGCCCTCGACGAGCACGATCGTCGCCGTGGGGCCTTCCAGGACGGAGCCGTCGGACGCGATGAAGATCGCCTCGTCGGCGCCGTGCGCCTCGGCGTAGCGCAGCGCGGCCATGTTGAGCGCGTACGACAGCGTCTTCGCGCCGAGCAGCAGCCAGGGCGCGCGCTCCACGATCGACGGGTCGAACCCCCGGTCGAGCGTCAGCGCCGCCACGCCCGCCTCGCGGTGGGTGAACGTCCTGGGACCGATGGCCATGCCCAGGGCGAACGCCGTGGTGCTGCCGTCGCCGAACTCCGGACCACGCGTGTAGACGAGCTTGAGCGCGAATTCACCGCTGTCGGTCCAGCTGTCGATCACCTGGCGCGAAACGCGCTCCCAGGCGGCCAGGTCCGGCGCGGGCAGGTTCAGCATCGCCGCCGACCGGGCCAGCCGGTCGAGGTGCGGGCCGAGCTCGCGGGGCTGCCCGTCGACCACGAGGACGGTCTCGAAGACGCCGTCGCCGCGCAGCAAGCCGAGGTCGTCGACCCGGATGTGCGGGTGGTCCGCGTCGGCATGGGTTCCGTCAAGCATCACCAACACGCGCATGGCCGCACTTTACGCCCGCCGAGGGCCTAACATCGGCTGGGTGGAGACCCTGGGAAACCGCGAGGAACTGCGCACGACGCTGCACGAGCGCGGCATGCGCATGACCCCTCAGCGGCAGCTGGTCCTCGACGCCCTGATCGAACTCGAGCACGCCACGCCCGAGCAGGTCTGCCAGCATGTGCAGCGGACCACGCCGTCGGTCAACATCACCACGATCTACCGCACGCTGGAGCTGCTGGAGAGTCTCAGCCTGGTCCGCCACACCCACCTGGGCCACGGCGCGCCGACCTACTCGGTGCACGAACACCAGCACGTCCACCTCGTCTGCCACCGCTGTGGCCACATCGATGAGATCCCGCGGTCGATGATGGAAGGGCTCGCCGGAACAGTCCGGGCCGCCCACGGGTTCGTACTAGACGCAAGCCATCTCGCCCTGTCCGGTACCTGCCGCACCTGCACCCAGGAGTCTTCGTGACACCTCGCTCGCCGATCCTCGACCTGCCCGGGGCCATCTCCCCGCCGGACGGGGCGGTGGACTCGGGTGTCGCCTGGCACTGGGGCGACCCGTTCGCCGAGCAGCGGGCCGCCGCCCGCAAGGTCGCCGTCGTCGACCGGTCGCACCGCGAGGTCATCGCGGTCCCGGGCGAGGAGCGGCTGGCCTGGCTGCACCTGGTCATCTCCCAGCACGTCACCGCCCTGGCCGACGGCGCGGGCACCGAAGCGCTGGTGCTCGACAGCCAGGGCCGGGTCGACGCGCACATGCTGCTGGCCCACGCGGGCGACACGGTGTGGATCGACACCGAGCGCGGGGCGCAGGCCTCCGGCGCGCGCGGTGGTCAGGTCTCGCTGTTGGAGTACTTCCAGCAGATGGTCTTCTGGTCGAAGGTCGAGCCGCGCGACGCGAGCGCCGAGCGCGCGGTCCTGTCGCTGGTCGGCCCGGAGACCCCGGAGCTGCTGGCACGCGTCGGACTGCCCGTCGCGGCGGGCGAGTACGCCGTCGCGGAAGGTGCTGACGTCGTCGTCCGGCGGATGCCGTGGCCCGGCCACGACGCCGCCGACCTGCTGGTTCCCCGGGCCGAGCTGGTCGCGTGGTGGACCAAGCTGACCGACGCGGGCGCGCGCCCGATGGGCACGTTCGGCTTCGAGGCGTTGCGCGTGGAGTCGGGCAAGCCCCGGCTCGGCGTCGACACCGACGAGAAGACGATCCCGCACGAGGTCAACTGGGTGCCGTCGGCCGCGCACGTGGCCAAGGGCTGCTACCGCGGCCAGGAGACGGTGTCCAAGGTCCACAACGTCGGCAGGCCGCCGCGCCGGATGCTGCTGCTCCACCTCGACGGCAGCGCGGACAGCCTGCCCGACACCGGCGATGCGGTCCGCAGCAGCGAGAAGGTCGTCGGTCGGGTCGGGTCGGTCGCCCAGCACCACGAACTGGGCCCGATCGCGCTCGCCCTGCTGAAGCGGTCCGTCGGGGCCGGGGCCGAGCTGGTCGCGGGCGAGTCCACCCAGGCCTCGGTCGACCCGGACTCCATCCCGCCGGACACGCCCGCGCTGGGCCGAGTGGCGGCTCAGGGCCTCCGGCATTAAGGCACCAGAGGCTCGGTATGCCAGGATCGGCGCCATGTCGACATCTCCGGGCACGTTGATCACGGTCGCCCCGACCGGTGCCGAGCACGCCAAATCCGACGTGCCGAACCTGCCGGTCACCCTGGACGAGCTCGTCGCCACCGCGCGCGACTGTGAGCGCGTCGGCGCCGCGATGATCCACATCCACATCCGCGACGACGACGCGAAGCCGTCGTTGGACCTGCAGCGGCTCAAGGACACGGTCGCCGCCGTGCGGGAGAGCACGAACCTCATCGTGCAGCTCTCCACCGGCGGCGCGGTCACCGATCCGGAGGAGCACCGGCTGCGCGTCCTCGACGCGATGCCCGACTCGGCGTCGTGCTCGATGGGCACCCTCAACTTCGGCGACGACGTGTTCCTCAACCGCTGGGACTTCATCGTCGAGCTGCACAAGCGGATGCAGGACCGGGGCATCGTCCCCGAGTACGAGATCTTCGACCTCGGCCACCTGACCGCCCTGCGCAGGCTGCTCGACCAGCACGGCCTGCCCGCGGGCGGCCACGTGCACCTGGACCTGGTCATGGGCGTGCCCGGCGGCATGCCCGGCGACACCGAGACGTTCGCCGCGGCGCTGCGGCTGATCCCCGAGGGCGCGACCTTCTCCGCGACCGGCGTGGGCCGCTCGACCCTGCCGATCCTGTTCGCCGCCCTGTCGGCTGGCGGGCACGTCCGGGTCGGGATGGAAGACACCATCTCCTACGCGCGTGGCGAACGGGTCAAGGACAACGCCCAGTTGGTCGCACGTGCGTCGGGTCTCGCGCGGATCGCCCAGCGTCCGCCGATCAAGCCCGATGACGCGCGAGTGCTGCTCGGGGTGACAAGCTAGGGAGTGATTAGCTAGTCACGGTATGGCGGCGAGGCACGATTTATCGGAGGATGTGCGCGTGATCGAAGTCCGCCCCGGTGGGCGCAGGCGCATCGACCGAGTGCTGTCGCCTGACTATGTCGAGAACCTCGACCAGCTAGACCTCGTCGAGGTCCGTGCGCGACGCGACGACGCCGCGCAGGAGGAGACCGACCTCTCCTACATGCGCAGACTGCTCCACGGGCGGATCGACATCGTCAAGGCCGAGCAGAAGCGCCGGGCGACGGGCGGGTCCCAGTCGGTGGTCGACCAACTCGCCGCGATCCTCGCCGACAACGCGGTGGGCCCGGCGATGGGTTCGGGCCGCTACCAGACCTTGGAGCCCTCACGCGCCGAAGCGCACCGCAGGCACGTCGAGGCCCTGGTCTCGGACGCGGACCTGACCGACGTGGTCAGCCTGCCGGACGAGCGCCTCGACCTCGCCCTGCGGACCTACCAGGCCGAAGAGGCCTCGGTGTCGCAGCGGCGGCGCCAGGTGCAGGTGGTGATGGATCTGCTGAACGAGCAGATCGGCAGCCGCTACCGCGCGGGCAGCGCCTCGGTCGACGATCTCCTGGCCGCCGAACGCGCGAAACGAGAGCCCAGCTGAATCCCGTACTGGTCGAAGTCCTCCGCTCCGGATTCGTGGAATCCGTGCACCGCGGCTCTTTGGTGGTGCTCGATCCGGGCGGCGAGATCCTCCTTGCCCTGGGCGAGGTCCGCGAACCGGTCTTCACCCGCTCCTGCAACAAGCCCCTGCAGGGCCTCGGCCTGCTCCGCGCCGGCCTGGACCTGCCCGACGACGCCGACCTGGCCGTCGGCTGCGCGTCGCACAGCGGTGAGACCGAGCATGTGGAGCAGGTCCTCGGAATCCTGGGCAAGAACGGCCTGACCGAGTCCGACCTGGGCTGCCCACCCGACTGGCCGCTCAACCAGGCCGCCCGCAACCGGGTGATCGCCGGCGGCGGCGGCAAGCGGTCCGCGGCGATGAACTGCTCGGGCAAACACGCGGCGATGTTGGCCACCAGCGTCCAACTCGGCTGGGATGTCCGGTCGTACCTGGACCCGGACCACCCGGCCCAGGCCGCGATCGCCGACACCGTCGCCGAAATGACCGGCGAGGACATCAGCACCATCGGCGTCGACGGCTGCGGTGCCCCACTGTTCGCGTTGACCTTGGAAGGCCTGGCCACGGGCTACCGCAGGCTGGTCCTCGCCGAACCCGGCACCCGCCGCAGGCGCGTAGCCGACGCGATGCGGGCGTATCCACACCTGGTCGGAGGCACCGACCGCGACGACACGGAACTGATGCAGGCTATCCCCGGCGTCCTGGTCAAGGGCGGCGCGGAAGGCGTGCACGCGATGGTCTTGGCGGACGGCACGTCGGCGGCAATGAAGATCGACGATGGCGCACCACGACCGCGCACTCCGCTGTTGGTGGGCGTCCTACGAGCACTGGGCTACGACGCTCCCGCGCTGGCCGACATGGCCGAACGAGAAATCCTGGGCGGCGGCGTCCCCGTCGGCTCCGCGCGACTGCGCCCAGGCCTGCTCGACGACTTGGGCTGACCCCCGCCCTCACTCCCCCCAACGTCAACGGGCCGAACCCAACGGCCTGTTCGGGTGGTTCGCCTTGATTTGGGGTGAAATGGGCCTAAACTTTCGCGGCGCGGGGCAGTTTCCCTATCCTGCCCGCTTTACCCGCGCAGGCCCATTTCTAGGGGTCCCCAAATCAAGGCGAACCACCCGAACAGGCACCCCAGCCAGGCAAGACGGCTCAGTTGAAGCGTTCCCGAATAGCCATCCCAGCCCAAAAATCCCGAAGCTTCGTAAACCGCTCAGCAACTTCCCCAGCATCAGAAGCCTCAATAGCGTCCAAGATCCCGTTCACGTCATCGGCCGACGTGTCCTCCAACAGCTCCTCATCAGAGAACAGCTGCACCAACCCGCCATAGTCCAGCTCAACCGCCGACGCGTCGTCGAAGTTCTCCAACCAAGCAGCGGTGTCGATCAACACCCGCGTAGGCCCGGCATCCCCGAACGTCTGCTCAGCCAGCGTCGCCGCCCGCTCGATCCGCCGCCGGGCGTCGCCCATCGCCACCCGCCAGAACACCTGCCGCCGCGGGTCGTCCCGAGGCGCCACGACGATGTGCCGGTGGGCGGGGTCGACCAGCGAGAACCACGGCAGCGGCACCGTCCACGTGGTCGACACGATGTGCACCGACCCGTTGGGCTGGTCGCCAAGGATGGTGGCCGCCCGCGCCCGCAGGCGCTCCGGCGAGTCCGACAGCATCGCCGCCCGCAGCATCGGCGTGGACGTCTCCAGGAAGCCCATCAGGGCCGCCGCGGACCGTGCGCGGACGTCCATCGGGCACACGAGCGGGCCCGGCCCCACGGTGGCGTCCTCGCAGTGGACCTCGGCCGGGTCGATCACCAGGACGTCGCGGACCGAACTGGGCGAGGGGCGGCCGTCAGGCAGCTCGCCGGGCAGGGTGGCGTTGGCGAGCTGTGATCGGAACCACACCTCGCGTTCGCGGACGCCTGCCTGGGCGTGCTCGACCGCGCCGTCCTCGATCACGGCGCGGAGCAAATCCCCCAGTGATCCACCGAAAGAAGACAACGGCTCGTACACCCGGAGGTAGGCGACGAACGGACGAGGCACGCGCTCATGGTTTCACGGACTGTGGCGATCGACGCCCTCGGGCGAGTGTTCGGCCAGGTGTCGGGTTCTGCACACCATGCCGCGTCGCATCGAACCCCTTCGGCACGGTACGGTAGTTACCAGGAATCAACTGTCGACATCTACGGGGCCGCCGTTCCCCCGGCCGCCCCGTCACTGTGCGAGGGGGTCGAGCCATGGGGCGCGGCCGAGCTAAGGCCAAGCAGACGAAGGTGGCCCGGGAGCTCAAGTACAGCTCACACGCCACGGACTTCGACGCCCTACAGCGTGAGCTGTCGGGCGGCAAAGACGACGGTCACGACAGCAGTGACCAATTCGACGACTCGTCCGACGACGAGTACGACGAATACCGGCGATGACTCAGGGTCCGTCACACCGCATTTGGTGACGGACCCACCACGCCGCATCCCCCTCCGTAAAGCCATGAAGACCGCCCCCTGACCGGGGCGGTCTTCATGGCTCGACATCGGAGCACACAGCTCGGTTCGGCGCACCCTCAGTACGAGACACTCCGGTACTGGGCGGGCACGGCCGCACTGTCACCGAGTTCGGTGGCCGCACGGAGCGCCCAGTAGGGATCCCGAAGCAATTCCCGTCCGACGAGCACCAGGTCGGCCGATCCGTCCGCCAGCACCCCCTCCGCCTGGCGCGCGTCGGTGATCTCCCCGACCGACGCGGTCAGCACGTCGGCCTTGCGCTTGATCGCGTCGGCGAACGCCACCTGGTAGCCGGGTCCGGTGGTGATCTTGGCGTGCGGGACGTTGCCGCCGCTGGAGACGTCGATCAGGTCCGCTCCCGCCTCGGCCAGCACCCGCGAGATCTCCACGCTGTCGTCGACGGTCAGCCCGCCCTCGGTCCAGTCCGACGCGGAGATCCGGACGAACACCGGCACGTCCTCGCCGACCGCCTCGCGCACCGCGCGCACCACCTCGACGGCGAACCGCGTCCGGCCCTCGAAGGAGCCGCCGTAGCCGTCCGCGCGGGTGTTGGACAGCGGCGAGAGGAACTCGTGCAGCAGGTAGCCGTGGGCGGCGTGGATCTCGACGACCTTGAACCCCGCCTCGACGGCGTGCCGCGCGGCCTGGGCGAACCTGGTCACGATGGCGGCGATCCCGGCCTCGTCGAGCGCCACGGGAACGCGGTACTCGGGGACGAAGGCGTCGGTCGTCGGCGCGACCGGGGTCCAGCCGCCGTCGGCGTCGGCCACCCCACCGTGACCGGCGAACGGGCTGTAGGTGGAGGCCTTGCGGCCCGCGTGCGCCAGTTGGATGCCCGGCACGGCGCCGTGCGCGGCGATGAACGCGGTGATCGGCCGCCACGCCTCGACGTGCTCGCTCGACCAGAGCCCGGTGTCCTCCGGCGAGATCCGGCCTTCGGGCTCGACCGCGGTGGCCTCGGCGAACACCAGGCCCGCCCCGCCGACCGCCCGGGAACCCAGATGCACCAGGTGCCAGTCGTTCGGCAGGCCGTCGCGCGCGGAGTACTGGCACATGGGGCTGACCACGACCCGGTTGGGCAGGGTGACCGAGCGCAAGGTCAGCGGGCTGAACAGCAGGCTCACGGGATCCTCCGGGCTAGTTCGTATGACTACGAACTGTTCAGCACCGGTCACCCGACCCGTGTTCCCGTTGTGGTTCAGATCACTCGGCGGAGGGCGCGCGGCGGCCACGCTTGGTCTCGCCGCGCTGCTTCTTCGCGGTGATCCGCCGCTCCTTGGCCCGGCGCGACGGCTTGGTCGGCCTGCGCGCGGGCGGTGGCGGTTCGGCGGCCTGCCGCAGCAGCGTGGCGAGCCGCTCGCGGGCCGCGGCACGGTTGGCGAGTTGCGCCCGGTATTCGCTGGCGGCGATCGTCACCACGCCGTCGACCAGCCGGTTTCCCAGGCGGGCGAGGAGGCGGGGGCGCAGGTCGTCGGGGACCGACGGCGAGCGCTCGACGTCGAAGGACAGCTCGACGCGGCTGTCGGCGGTGTTCACGCCCTGGCCGCCGGGACCGGACGACCGAGAGAACCGCTCACGCAGCTCGGTCGCCGGAATCACCAGCTTTCCGGACACCACCAGTTCTTCAGCCACGCCACAAAGCATGCCGTACCGGCTCTGACACGCGGAACCGGTTTAAGCCAGGCCCGGGAAGGTGCCGATTGTCGCGAGCAGTTCGACGGAGAGCAGCCTGCCGGGCCGCCCATGATCGGCGGCGGGGCTCTCGACTACAGAGACCTCGCGACCGTTGGAGCGCCGGATGTTGACCAGCACGGTCTCGCGGTCGCCGTCATGCTCGATCTTGGTCCTGATCACGGTGCCGTCGACGTTCTCCTGGAGGTGGCAGTCCTCACCCGAGCGGCAGAACAGGCGCAGGGTGCCCGACGGCTCAAGGGTGATCGTCAACCGGCGCGCACCCGTGGAACTGGCCAGGTGCACGGTCAGCACCGGTCCGCGGAACTGGAACTCGCCGGGACCCTGCCCGGTCCCGCGGACACCGGTGACCTCGCTCGGCCACAGCGGGCTTCCCGGGCGCACCGCGTCGGACAGCTCACGCCAGACGACGATCGACCCGGCGCCCTCCGACCGGCTCGGGGACTGGGTGGTGGACGGGTTCAGCGGCGGCACGGGCCCGCTCGGCGACGCGGCCGGGCTGACGTCACCCGCGGGCTGGCTGAGCAGCCCGCCTGCCAGCGCCGTGGTGCCGAGAGCCGCGGCGACCACCGCGGTGGCCACCCCGCTGATCGCGATCGAGCGCCTGCGTCGCAGCCGCGCCCGGCCCTCGGCGAAGACCTTGTCGCGGTCGATGCCGAGCGGCGGTTCGCCGTCGAGGGCGCGGCCCAGCAGGTCCCTCACGTCGTCGGGCATGGTGATCCCTCCAGCGCGACACGGCCTGCCGCCAGCAGTTCACGCAGGGCGGCGAGTCCCTTGGACGCCTGGCTCTTGATCGTGCCCTCGCTCTTCCCGAGCGCCTGCGCGGTCTCCGCGACGGAGAGGTCTTCCCAGTACCGCAGGACGACTACCGCGCGCTGCCCCGGCGGCAGCTGCGCCAGCGCCCGCCGGACGTCGACGGCGTCGTCCACCCCGGCGGGTGGGACGCCGATCTCCGGGAGGTCACCGACCACGTTCTCGCGTCTGCGGAACGCGCGGCGGGATTCATCGATGGCGGTGCGGACCATGATCTTGCGCGCGTAGGCGTCGACGTTGCCCGCGCGGTTGAGCCGCGGCCAGGCGACGTAGATCTTCGCCAGCGTGGTCTGCACAAGGTCCTCCGCGCGATGCCAGTCGCCCCCGCTCAACAAGTAAGCGGTTCGGCGCATGACGACGGCACGGCTGTCCAGGTATTCCCCGAATTCCGCGTCGCGATCGGACACCGGCCCCTCCCGCCCTCACCTGTTAATACGGCCGGGCGGGACCGCGGGTTGCCTCAGAACCTGGGGTGATCTCCGAGCAGCACCGCGCGCGGGGCGTCGGCGTCCTCGGCGGGGCGGACATCGCCGAGCACCCACGCGGGCACGTGCCGGGCGGTGAGGACCGCCAGCGCCCGGTCGACGTCCTCGGGCGCGACGACGGCGACCATGCCGACGCCCATGTTGAACGTGCGCTCCATCTCGACCCGCTCGACCCGGCCGCGCTGGGCGATCAGCGAGAACACCGGCTTCGGCGTCCAGGTGCCGCGGTCGAGGTCGGCGTGCAGGCCGTGCGGGATGACCCGGGCCAGGTTGGCCGCGAGGCCGCCGCCGGTGACGTGGGCGAAGGTGCGGACCTCGGTCTCCGCGCACAGCGCCAGGCAGTCCTTGGCGTAGATCCGGGTAGGTTCGAGCATCTCCTCGCCGAGGGTGCGGCCGAACTCCTCGACGTGGCCCTCCAGCGGCATCCGGCCGATCTCCAGCAGGACGTGCCGGGCCAGCGAGTAGCCGTTGGAGTGCAGGCCGGAGGACGCCATGGCGATCAGCACGTCGCCGGGGCGGACCTTGTCCGGGCCGAGCAGCTGGTCGGCCTCGACGACGCCGACACCGGTGCCGGACAGGTCGTAGGCGCCGTCGGCCATCAGGCCGGGGTGCTCGGCGGTCTCGCCGCCCAGCAGCGCGCAGCCCGCGAGGACACAGCCCTCGGAGATGCCCTTGACCAGCGCGGCGACGCGGTCGGGGATGACCTTGCCGACGGCGATGTAGTCCTGCATGAACAGCGGCTCGGCGCCGCAGACCACGAGGTCGTCGACGACCATGGCGACCAGGTCGATGCCCACGGTGTCGTGGATGTCGAGGGCCTGGGCGACCGCGATCTTGGTGCCGACACCGTCGGTGGAGGAGGCGAGGATCGGCTCCTTCCAGCGGTCGAGCTTGAGCTTGAACAGCCCGGCGAAACCGCCGATGCCACCCATCACCTCGGGCCGGATCGCCTTCTCCGCCCACGGCTTGAGCTTCTCGACGGCCTCATCACCGGCCTCGATGCTCACCCCCGCGGCGGCGTAAGTGGCACTGGCGGAGACGGGCTGGGACTCGCTGGTGTCAGTCATAACTCGAATCACTGTTTGTAGGAACGCGAGATCAGGGACGGCGCAATGCGTCCTCGGCACCGTACCCGGTGGTGAGGACCGGGGCAGCGGAGCCCGCGACGCCCTTCTCGATCCCCTCCAGGAGGTGCTTGCCGATGTGGATGTCCTCCGGCAGCGGGATCGGGTACTTGCCGTCGAAGCAGGCCGAGCAGAGCCTGCTCTTGGGCTGCTCGGTCGCCGCGACCAACGCGTCGAGCGAGACGTAGCCCAACGAGTCCGCGCCGATGGAGCGGCGGATGCCGTCGAGGTCGAGGCCGTTGGCGACGAGCTCGGCGCGGGAGGCGAAGTCGATGCCGTAGAAGCAGGGCCAGCGCACGGGCGGCGACGCGATCCGCACGTGCACCTCTAGGGCACCCGCTTCGCGAAGCATCCGGACCAGCGCGCGCTGGGTGTTGCCGCGCACCACCGAGTCGTCGACGACGACGAGCCGCTTGCCGCGGATGACGTCGCGCAGCGGGTTGAGCTTGAGCCGGATACCGAGCTGGCGGATGGTCTGCGACGGCTGGATGAACGTCCGGCCGACGTAGGCGTTCTTGACCAGGCCGGAGCCGTACGGGATGCCGCTGGCCTGCGCGTAGCCGATCGCGGCCGGGGTGCCGGACTCCGGGACCGGGATGACCAGGTCGGCCTCGGCCGGGAACTCGGCGGCCAGCTTGCGGCCGATCTCGACCCGGGTGGCGTGCACGCCGCGGCCGGAGATCGTGGTGTCCGGGCGGGCGAGGTAGACGTACTCGAAGATGCAGCCCTTGGGCTCCGGGGTGGCGAAGCGCGATGAGCGCAGCCCGTCGGCGTCGATCGCGATCAGCTCGCCGGGCTCGACCTCGCGGACGAACGACGCGCCGACGATGTCGAGGGCGGCGGTCTCGCTGGCCACGACCCAGCCGCGCTCGAGGCGGCCGAGCACGAGCGGCCGGACACCGTGCGGGTCGCGGGCGGCGTAGAGGGTGGACTCGTCGGAGAAGACCAGGCAGTAGGCGCCGCGCACGGTCGGCAGCAGCTCCATGGCGGCCTGCTCGATGCCCTTGTCGGCGGCCGCGGCGGCCAGCAGACCGGTCAGCAGGTCGGAGTCGGTCGTCGCGCCGTTGCGGGTGGCGACGCCCAGTTCGGTGGCGCGGTCGCGCAGTTCGGCGGTGTTGACCAGGTTGCCGTTGTGGCCCAGGGACAGACCGCTGCCGATGGCGGTGGTCCGGAACGTCGGCTGGGCGTTCTCCCACGTGGTCGACCCGGTGGTCGAGTAGCGGCAGTGCCCGACGGCGACGTGGCCGCGAAGGGAGGACAGGACCTGCTCGTCGAAGACCTGGCTGACGAGCCCGAGGTCCTTGAACACGACGATCTGCGCGCCGTCGGCGACGGAGATGCCCGCGGCTTCCTGCCCACGGTGCTGCAGCGCGTACAGGCCGTAGTAGGTGAGTTTCGCGACTTCCTCACCAGGCGCCCAGACGCCGAAGACTCCGCATTCTTCGCGGGGCTCAGGTTCCGGCTGGTCGATGTTGGGGTCGGATGTGACTGGGCCAGTCGAGAACTGGTCGGTGACCACCGGAGCGCTCCCTGTGGATGGAGTGAGGCTGCACCCAAGTGTAAGTGCTCGATCGTGTGATGCCGACAATCGGACGGTGGCCCGCGTCACGTGTCCCGCGTTGCCATTACCGTGTGTCCGGTGTCCGGACGAAAAGCACTGATCATCGCCCTCGCGAGCCTCGTCGCCTTGGTGGTGGCGGGATCGCTGGCGCCCGTGCCCAGTCCGGCGGAAGTGCGCGGCTGGGCGGCGGCAGCCGGGTGGGCGACCCCGGTGGTGTTCCTGGCGGTCTACGCCGTCCTGACCGTGGTGCCGATCCCGCGGACCGTGTTCAACCTCTCGGCCGGACTCCTCCTCGGCGAGGCACTGGGCGTCGCGGTGGCCATGCTCGCGACGGGCCTGGCGGCGTGGACGGCGTTCCTGCTGGCCCGCGGGCTCGGCCGCAAGTGGATGGAATCCCACCTGGAACGCGACGCGGTGCGCACGGTGAACGCGCGGCTCAGCGGGGGCGGGATCGCAGGAATGATCTCGCTGCGGCTCATCCCGATGATCCCGTTCGCCCCGATGAACTACTGCTGCGGCATCTCGACCGTCCGCCTCGGGCCGTTCCTGGCGGGCACAGTGGTCGGCAGCCTCCCCGGGACCATCGCCGTGGTGACCTTGGGCGACGCCCTCACGGGCACGACTCCGCCGGCGCTGCTGGCGGTGTACGCGGGATTGGCTCTGGTCGGAGCGGTGGGGCTGTACGCGGTCCTGCGCAGGCAGCGCCTACGTACCGGACTCGCAGGACCGGACCTAGCGGACTGACTCGCCGACCGCTTCGGTGAACGCCTTCGGGTCGTCCACCCAGGGGAAGTGGCTCGCATCCGGCAGCACCGCGGGCTCGGCGTTGGGGAAGAGATCGACAAGAGCGCGCGCGGCGGCTGGGGTCGGCGCCGGATCCAGCGCACCCGCGACCACCAGGACCGGCGCCGTCACCGCGCGCAGCGCTTCGCGGACGGCGCCCGTGTCGGGCTCGAATCCCGCGTAGAACCCCTCGGCCGCGGCGCGGCCACGCTGCTTCGGCTCGGCCGCGGCATGGGCCTGCGTGACCGCGTTCCACTGCCCGTAGGCGAACGGTGCCGCGGCCATCCTCAGCGGCATGATCTCCGCGTAGTCCCGGCCCTCGGCGGCGGCCCGCTGCCAGGCGTCCATGGCGGGCCGGGCGGTGCGGAACCACGGTTCGGCGGACCTGGCTTCGATCGCCTCCTCGAACCCGACTGTGTCGAGTCCGACCGCGCGGAGACCGGGCGTGACCAACACCAGCCGGTGGAGCCGGTGTGGAAAGCGGGCCGCATAGAGGGTGGCGACGTTGCCGCCCGCCGAGTGCCCGACGAGGTTCATTCGCTCAAGCCCGAGGTGCGCCCGCAGCGCCTCCACGTCGTCGACAAGACGATCGCAGCGGTACGCGGTCGGGTCTGCGGACTCCGCCGAGTCCCCGGTTCCCCGGTGGTCCAGGAACACCAGTTCATGGCTGTCGGTCAGGCCGCCGAGATCACCGAGATAAGACGAGGCCCGACCGGGCCCGCCGGGCAGGCACACGAGCACCGGCCCGGTCCCACGCCGGTGATAAGCGAGCTTGGTGCCATCGGCGGCGGTGAACAGGGTGCTCATTCGATGCTGAGCAACGGGAGCAGCGCCGAGAGGTCGGCGCGGGCGCCCGAGGCGGTGACCCGGCCGGTCAACACCGCGTCGGGCCACGACAGTTCGCCGGTGGCGAGGGCGAGCCAGGTGGTCGGGTCGGTCTCGATCACGTTGGGCGGTGTCCCTCGGGTGTGGCGTGGGCCTTCGACGCACTGGACGGCGGCGAAGGGCGGTACCCGCACTTCGACGCTGCGGCCGGGAGCGATGTCCTCCAGGGTGCGCAGGCTCAGCCGGACCGCGGCCGCGAGGACCGGTCGGGGCGGCTGGTCGCCCGCGTCCCGCCAAGCCCGCACCGCGGTGCGGAGCTCGGCGGGATCGACACGTTTGCGGCCGGGCAACTCAGGACTCGGTCGACCGCATCGCCTCGGCCAGCATCTCGTCCACCAGGTGCACGAGCTTGCGGGTGTCGGCGGGCGAGATGGTGGTCCAGAAGTTGCCGTCCGAGGAGGCCTTGCGGACCTGGACGTAGCGGCCGTCGGGGGTGTCGAAGAAGGACACGACCCGGGCGGCGCGCTGGCGGCGGCCAAGGCGGTCGCGCACGGCGGCACCGAAGTTCCCGGTGCCCTGGACGTCGCCGATCATCGTGGCGAGGGCCCGGGCGTCGTCCGTGCGGACGCCGCGGCCGAGCAGGGCCGCCTCGAAGCTCTTCTGGGTGCCGTCGGTGGACTTGGCCGCGGCCTCGAAGTCGTCGGTCCGCAGCGTGACGGACTGGCCGGGGCCGCCCTGCCAGCTCGGCAGGACACCGACCGCGGCCGACGCCAGCGACTCCGGGGAGATGCGGCTCAGGGTGATCTGGTTGTCCCGCATCACGGCCAGCGCCGCGTTGGGACCGGCCACCCCGGTCATCAGCCGCACACCGCGCCCGGCCCACGCACGGCCGTCGACCTCGCGGTCGGGGCGGGCGATGATGCCGAACAGGTGCTCGATCTCCGGGTGCACGTCGACCTTGCGGCCCAGGCCCCGGGCGTCGAGATCAGCCCAGACGCGCTCCTCGATGGCGGCGCGTTCCTCGTAGGTCTTGCCCGGGGACGGCACCTTGACGATCAGCGGCATGGCGCCGGGCGACAGGTGCTCCCACAGGACGTCGAATTCGAGGGCGGAGAGCGAGACGGGCTCGCTCTCCACCTCGATCATGGCTCCGAACGGCATCACTGCTCGCTGGTCTCGCCGATGACGGTGGGGGCGACCATGCGGTCGTCACCGAACACGTCCTCGGTTTCCACGAGGTAGTTCGCCAACTCGTACTCTTCGTCTTCCTCGCTCTGGGCACCGCGAGCGCCACCCATGCCGCCGCCCATGCCCTTGCCCGCACCCGCGGCACCGCCGCGAGCACCGCCCGGACCACCGGGACCGGCCTGGCCGAAGCCACCGGCACCCGCCATGCCGCCCTTGCCCATCTGGCCCGCCTGGCGCGACGCGTCGCCCGCCTGGCCCATGCCGCCCTGGCCGAGGCCGCCCTTGCCGCCCGCACCGCCCGTCGCGGACTTGCCCGCGCCGGGGTTGTTGGTGCTGTTCGGCGAGGACGGGTTGCTGGTCGGCGGGAGGTTGCCGGTGAAGCTCGGGTTGTTCGGCCCGTTGGTGCCGCCGGGGACGAGCTGGTTCGGCGCGGGCGGTCCACCAGGGGTGACCGTCGGCGGGACGTAGCCCTGCGGCGTGGTGCCCGTGGGCGGGACGTAGCCGCTCGGCAGCGTGGGCGTGCCGGACGGGGGACCCACGTACTGGCCGCCGCCGGTGCCCGCCGGGGCGACGTAACCGCTGCCGGTGTTGGGCGCGCCCGAGTAACCGGACGGCGAGGTGTAGTTGCCGTTGCCGTTGTTGCCCGAGTAGCCGGAGTTGAAGTTGCCGACAGCCGAACCCGACGTGCCCGCGGGCTCGGGCGTGGAGACGACCACGTCCGGCGGCGGGACGAAGGTGCCCAGCGTGTTGCGGTTGAACTCGCTGCTGTTCTGGTACGAGTCCATGGTGTCGACGGCCTTCTGCGAAGCCCGGTCCTGCTCGGCTTCCTGGGCCTCGTGGTCCATCGCCTGCCCGGCGACGGCCGCGGCGGGACCGGCGTTGCCGGTCAGCAGCGCGGCACCGGCGGCGACCTTCGCCCAGCCCGAGGGCGCGGGCGTGGAGATCTCGACCGGCTCGGGCATCTCGGCCCGGGCGCGGGAGATCATGTCGGCCTGGTACTCGGTGGACGACTTCATCATGTTCGTGCCGGACTGGGCGTCGGCCGCCCACGCCTGCAGCGGGGTCAGGCCGGCGGTGGCGCTCTCGCCCGCCGCGCCCTCCCAGGCCGCGCCGAGCTCGCCGAGCTTGCGGTTGAGATCGGCGTCGATCTCGGCCAGCTCGGTGGTCAGCGCTTCCCAGTACGTGGTCTGCGGAGTGGAGGCGGCCGCACCCGGGCCGTTGTTGATCATCGTGTGGAGCGTGGGGTGGTCATACCCCTGCCACCGGTGCATCACCATAGGAATCACCCTCAGGTCGTCAAGCGAAAGTCTGCGGCCTACTAGCCGTTGTCGTGCTTGCCCCAGCGGGCCGTGTTGTCGCCCTCGACCAGCATGTAAGCGTCGTAGGACCGCTGCAGCGCGTCACAAGCGGCCGTGAGCTGCTTGTCGTAACCCTTCAGGCAGGCGATCGCGGAATCCGCGCCTCCACCGTTGGTCCGCTCAGCGAACTGCTCGGCAGTCTCACCACTGACCGGGTCGTCGGCCCACTTCGGGATCTGCAGCGCGTCGAGGGCTCGCAGCTTCTCGGCCACCCGGTACTGCGCGTCTCGGAATGCGGCCAGCGCTGCCGGGATCGACGACGGCTCGACCTTGAGCGTCTGCGTACCGGAATAGGTGGGCCCCACAGGTGCGGATGAACCCCCGCCGCCATCGGCTAGAAACACCGTTCGACTCCCTCAGTCCTGTGCTCTTGCAACGAACTGTATCTGTGATGCGTGAGGTCGCGGAATGGTTCCGCGACATCGGGTGAATCTTTGACTTAATTTTCAGACTCCCCCGAGCCTCCGGTATGACGCTAGCGCGCGAGGACGACCTTCATGCCCGCTTCCGCCATTTTGACCACCCTGGTGCACAACTCCGGCTGCGGTGTGACGGGCTGACGGCTGTCGTTGGACACCAGGAGCTGGAAGAACATCATCTGGCCGTCCTTGGTGTCGACCACCGCGTAGCAGGAGATCCCCCGCTTGGGGGCCACGGTCGCCGCGGGATACCCCTCGATCTTGATCTGCTTGGTCTCCCCATTGGCGCCCTCGACCCACGATTTCATTCCCTGGGTCACAACTGACTCGATCCCGACAGTCAGATTGGACGTGATCCCCGCCGCGGTACAGCCCTGAGACCCCGGGAAGATCGAGGATTCCTTCTGGAAGCCGGGGACTTGGTTATCCATGCCGTAGTCGCTGAGCTTGAGCGTGTTCATGACGTCGCACGGGTTGACCGCCGACAGGTCCTTGTCCGCGGGGCGGTCGACCTTGGGCGGCGCGGTCGTCTTCTTCGTCGGGCTCGGCTTGTCCGTCGTCTCCGTCGATTCGCTGGTCTTCGGCGTCGTGGTCACCGGAGCGGGCGTCGGCTCCGAGCAGGCCGTCAGCGCGAGTGCGGCGAAGGCTGTGACGCTGCTGACGGCCAGGCGTGCTGCGTTGGTCCCCATGACCGCAAAGTACCGAAGGGTGACCAGCGGTGACTCGGGAACCTACGATGAGCCGCATGGAGGAGCCGGAGATCACCCTCGACATGCGTGCGGGCGCGCGGGCGAACCCGAACAGCTGGCTTTACGTGATCGACCCGGCCTTCGGGCACGACGAGGACGTGCCGCCGTGGGGTGTGGTCGGGGCGTACCCGGTCGACGACCGCGGGGAGATCGGTGAGGCGTTCCGCCCGAACGCCGACTACCGACCCTCGCCCGCGGCGCTGCGGATGCCGGTGCCGTCGAATCCGCTGGAGAAGATGCTCCAGCTGATCAAGACCCGCCACCGCGAGCAGCGCGACCTGCTGCCCGCGGTGCTGGACGCGACCCTGCTGCTGTACTCCGCGTCGGCCGAGGACCAGGGGGTGACCGGTTTCCCGAACCATGACGGGCGGGTGATGGTCCCGGCCTGCACCTCCGCCGCGCATGTCCCGGCGAACTGGCCGGGATGGCGGGAGGTGCGCGGCCGCGACCTGGCCAAGCTGCTCTACGGACACCCGCTCGTGGTGAACCCGATCGGCCCGATCACCGCCCTGGTGCCCGCCGCCGACCTCGCCAACGCCTTGACCTGGTAGTCAGCCGACCACCACGTCGAAAGAGCTGATCCGCTCCTGGTCGGCGATGATCTCGATGCCGACGATCTTCCCCTCGGCGATCGTGAAGCCGAAGACGACCCGCGGCGTGCCGTCCGGCGCCCACACGGCCGCGGGAGCACCGTCGACCAGCGCGGGCAGCGCCGCCTGGGCGCGACCGAGGAACGAGCTCGCGACGGCCGCGCCCCCGCGCACCTCGCTCGCCAGCTCGGGCGCTCCGGGGCTGGCCGCGGCCGCGACAAGGGCTGCTTTGTCGGTGCGGAGCACGACGTCGGGGTCGAGCACCGTGAGCAGGGCGTCGAAGTCGCCGCCGCGGGAGGCGGCCAGGAAGGCGTCCACGATCTGGCGGCGGCGGGGCAGGTCGGCGTCGGTGACCGGGTCGGCGCCGCGGACCCGGCGGCGGGCGCGGCTGGCCAGCTGGCGGGTGGCGGCCGGGGTGCGGCCGACGATCTCGGCGATCTCGTCGAACGGCACGGCGAACAGGTCGTGCAGGACGAAGGCGAGGCGTTCGGCGGGCGCGAGCGTCTCCAGGACCACCAGCAGAGCGGGACCCACCGAGTCGGCGAGCAGCGCCTCTCGTGCCGGATCGTCGCCCGCGACCGGCTCGGGCAGGTCCTCGCCGAGTTCCTCGCGGCGGGACTTGCGGGTGCGCAGCATGTCCAGGCAGACGCGGGCGACGACGGTCGTCAGCCAGCCCGTCAGGTTGTCGACTTCGTCGACGTCGGCGCGGGTGAGCCGGAACCAGGACTCCTGCACGGCGTCGTCGGCTTCGGCGATCGAGCCCAGGATGCGGAAGGCGACCGTCCGCAGGTGGTCACGGTCGGCCTCGAAACGCCGTGCGAGCTGGTCGTTCTTGTCCATCGGTCCATTCCTCCGTCGCGGTCCGTCATGCCACTGACGTTCGAAACGAAGCCGATGTGACGGAAACGCCGGTGATCACGGGCGGGAGCGGTAGGCCTTGACCTTGTGCCGGTTGCCGCAGCGCTGCATCGAGCACCAGCGGCGGGTACCGGGCCGCGAGGTGTCGAGGAAGATCAGGTAGCAGTTCTCCCCGCCGCACTCGCGGACCCGCTCCCCCAGGTCGGTGGTGACCAGGTCGATCGCCTCCCGCGCGGCCGCGCCGAGTATCTGGGTGCCGGTCACCGGAGCGACCCATGCGCGCTGACCGGTCGCGGGGTCCACGCGCGGGCGGGGTGGTGCTTCGGCGCAGCCGTTGAGGACTTCGAGTTCGGCCGGGGCGGGCGCCCGCCCATCGGCCACAGCCTTGGCCACCGACCACAGCGTGTCGCGGAAGTGCTTGACCCTGGCCAGTTCCGCTGGGCTCACGCGCAGGTCCGTCAGTGGCGCCAACTCGGCCAGGCGCGAGTCGTGCAGCCAGGCGGCCAGGTCGTCGGCGGTGTGCAGGATCTCGTAGGCCGCGCCCGGCCCGGGACCGCCGGTGACCAGCAGTTCCAGGCCGAAACAGCCCGGCTCGAACTGGTACGTCGTCCCGGTGAGACTGGTCAGCGTCCGCATGTAACCACTATAGTCGGTGTCGTAGGACCGGTAATAGCGGTTACATGCGAGACGGGGAGCACTGTGATGGTCGGGCAGACGAAGGACGCGGGCTGGCAGATCGGCGTGTCCAAGACGGTTCCGCACCCGGTCGCCCGGGTCTGGGACTTCATCGCGAGCCCCGAAGGAACGGCGGTGTGGCTGGGCCCCGACGCGGAACTCAAGCCGGAGAAGGGTTTCCGGTACGAGACGGCCACCGGGGTCGCGGGCGAGGTCCGCAGTTTCCACGAGCACGACCGGATTCGGCTCACCTGGCGACCGGCGGACTGGGACCATGACAGCACCGTCCAGGTCGCCGTCACGGCGAACGGCGATCGGACGGTGCTGCGCTTCCACCAGGAGTGGCTGGCCGACGCCGAGGAGCGGGAGCGTCAGCGCGCGTACTGGAAGGGCGTCATGAACACCGTCGTCGACGCGCTCGGAAGCTGATCCCTACCAAGGGATCGGCCCGTGGCGGTCGAAGTAGCCGCCGGTCGGGCCGTCCGGTGGCACCGTCGCCATCGCGACGATGGACTCGACACCCTCGGCCACCGTCTGCGTTCCGCTGTGCCCGTTGATGTCCGTGGCGGTGTAGCCGGGATCGACAGCGTTGACCCGCATGCCGGGAAGCGCCTTCGCGTAGTGGAGGGTCACCGCGTTCAGCGCCGCCTTCGACGTCGGGTAGCCGATCGACACCAGCGTCGACTCCAGCCGTTCCGGGTCGGTGGTGATGGCGAACGAGCCCATCCCGCTGGACACGTTGACGATTCGCGGCGCGGATGACTTGCGCAGCAAGGGAAGGAACGCGCGGGTCACCCGGATCGGGCCGAAGACGTTGGTGTCGTACACGCCGCGGACCTCGTCTGCGGTCATCTCCTCGGGCGAGGACCACGGGCCGCCGATGCCCGCGTTGTTGATGAGCACGTCGATGAGCCCGAAGCGGTCGGCGACCAGGTCGGCGGCGGAGACGACCGACGCGTCGGAGGTCACGTCCATCGCGACGACGTGGGCGGACGCGCCGAGCTTGGCCGCGGCGGCCGCGCCGCGCTCGGGGTCACGCACGGCGAGCAGCACGGTCCAGCCCCGGCCGGTCAGCACGCGGGCGGCTTCGAAGCCGAGTCCTTTGTTGGCGCCGGTGATCAGCGCGGTCGTGGTCATGACTCCACTGTCGATCCCCCCGTGCCGGGCAGCCAGGGACAGGTTGTCCCTGCCTGCCGGGCATCGGCTGGGGCACGATGGGGAGATGGACAGACAGGGACTCGCCGCCGCGCTGGCCGCCTGGCGGGCCCGGCTCACCCCTTCCGACGTCGGGCTGCCTGCGGGCACGCGCAGGCGGACCCCCGGGTTGCGCCGCGAGGAAGTGGCCCAGCTGGCAGGCATCTCCGTGGACTACGTCAGCCGAATGGAACAGGGCCGCGGCGCCCACCCCTCGGCGTCGGTGCTGGGCGCGTTGGCCCGCGCCCTGCGGCTCGACGAGACCGAGCGCGACCACCTCCACACCCTCGCGGGCGTGCGCGCCCCGAACGCGAACAGCGTCCCCAGCCTTGTCCGACCCAGTGTCCGCAGGCTGCTCGACCGCTTCGCCGACCTGCCCGCCGTCCTGCTCGACGCGAAAGGCACTGTGCTGGCGTGGAACCCGCTCGCCGCCGCCCTGCTGGGCGACTTCTCGAAGTGGCCGATCGAGGAGCGAAACCTGCTCTGGCAACGTTTTCTCGGTGACCACGATCCCGTCGCGCACGCCGACGAGGCGGCCACGGACCTGGTGCTCGTCGGCGAGCTGCAGACCGTCGCCGCGAGGTACCCCGACGACCCCGACCTCAGGTTGCTCATCACCAAGCTGCGTAAGGGAAGCCGCCGATTCGCCGAGCTGTGGGAACAGCAGATCCCGGCCTACCGGCACACGGCGACCAAGCAGATCGTCCACCCGGAGCTGGGCCGGATCGAGCTGAACTGCGACGCACTGGTGGTCCCGGAGACCGACCAGAAGATCGTGATCTACTCAGCGGAGCCGGGATCACCGGGCTCGGTCGCACTGGATCTGTTGCGGGTCATCGGGATCGAGCGACTGACTCAGGATTCGAGCCAGCGCTCGATCTCCTCCGGCGGGCCGGGCTTGGCGAACAGCCAGCCCTGAGCGGTGTCGCAGCCGATCAGCCGCAGCCGCTCGGCCTGCTCCGGGTCCTCGACGCCTTCGGCGACCACGTCGTGGCCCAGCGCGTGCGCCAGTTCGACGAGCGTCGACACGATGCGCGCGTCGGCCTCGTCGGCGTCCGGCGCGGCGCGCAGGCCCTCCATGAACCGGCCCGCGAGCTTGATCGAGTGCACCGGGAGGTGCCGCAGGTAGGCCAAGTTGGAGTAGCCGGTGCCGAAGTCGTCGATGGCGATCCGCACCCCCATGTCCGACAAGGCGCGCAGGGCTTCCAGCGGGACTCCGGTGGTGGCCATGATGGCCGACTCGGTCAGTTCCAGCTGGATGCTCGACGGTGGAAGCTCGGCGGCGCGCAGGATCGTCGCGATGTCGTCGACCAGGGTGGGTTCCACGGTCTGCCGGGCGGCGACGTTGACGCTGACCCACGGCGCCTGGTCCCCGTAGATGTCCCGCCAGCGGCGGGCCTGCCTGGTGGCCTCGCGCAGTACCCAGCGGCCCAGCGGCACGATCAGCCCGGTCTCCTCGGCCAGGCCGATGAACTGGTCGGGCCCGAGCCTGCCGAACTCCGGATGTGACCACCGCACAAGGGCTTCGACGCCGACGAGCTTGCCGTCGGCGAGCCGGACGATCGGCTGGTAGTCCACATAGAACTCTTCGCTCTCCACCGCCGCGGGCATCCGGGCGGCGAGGGTGAACCGGGCGACCTCACGCGCGTTGCGCTCGTAGTTGTAGCCCGCCCAGCGGTTCTTGCCGTCCGCCTTGGCCCAGTACAGCGTGACGTCGGCGTCGCGCATGGTCTCGGCGGGCGTGGTGCCCGCGACGGGCCGCTCCACCAGGCCGATGCTGGCCGAGACCGACAGCCGGTGGCCGCCGATCCGCACCGGCACGGCGAACGCCGCGAGGATCCGCTCGGCCAGCGCGATGACCTCGTCGATGCTCTCGCAGTGCTCCATCAGCACGACGAACTCGTCGCCGCCCATCCGCGCGACCAGCCGGTCGGGTCCGGAGACCAGGCCTTCGAGGCGGATGGCGACCGCGGCCAGCAGTTCGTCGCCGATGTCATGGCCGAGGCTGTCGTTGATGACCTTGAAGCCGTCGAGGTCGAGGTAGCAGATGCCGACGCGGTGGTCGCCGCCCTTGGCGAACGCGGCGTTGAGCCGCTCGGTGAACAGCGCCCGGTTGCCCAGGCCGGTCAAGGGGTCGTGGTTGGCCTGGTGTCGGAGGCGCTGTTCGAGCAGGTGCCGTTCGGTGATGTCCTCCAGCATTCCGACGACGAACTGCGGCGCCCCGGCCTCGTCGCGCACCAGCGTCACCGACAGGTCGGTCCACAATGGACTGCCGTCGGACTTGCGCAGCATGCGCTCCATCCGATAGCTGTCGCGTCGACCGGTGAGCAACTCCTTGAGTGGCCTGCGCATCGCGGAGGGCTCGTCGGGGTAGCGCAGGTCGTCGACGTGCATGCCGGGCATCTTCTCGACGGGGTAGTCGAACATCCGGGCGCACGCGGAGTTGACCTCGACCAGCGTGCCGTTCGAGTCGGTGATCGCGATGCCCACGGCGGTCTGGGTGAACATCGCCTTGAACCGGGCCTCGCTGGCCAGCAGCGCGGTCTCCGCGCCGCGCCGGGCGTCCATCACCGCTTGGCGGATCTCCTCCTGGTCGCGGAAGATCCGCTGCCGCATGGCGGTCGTGAAGCCCCCGGCGAACGCCGACAGCAGCGCGGGCAGCAGATGTGCGCGGTCTTCGCCCACGAGGCGAGGGAGCCGCTCACCGATGAGCTGGACGGAACCCGCGAGGGTCTCCGGCGAGGTGAGGCCGAGTTCGACCAGGGAGGCGCCCACCCGGGCGACCGGGGCCGGGTCGAACGAGTCGGAGCCGAGCGCCGCCACCAGGGATTGGGCGTAGCGGCCGACCTGGACAACGAATTCGCCGCTTGTCAACGCCACATAGCCTGTCGCGGTCAGCGCGGTCGCCCACAGTTCAGCGAATGCGTCGCGCTCGCCCGGTGCGCAGTCCACCCATCACCCCTTGCTCGCTAGACGCACAGTTTCCCCTGTTCAACGCCAGGTAGCCACCCCGGACAGAGGTGTTCACCTGACGCGATCGACCGACTACCACTGGGAGTAGGTCTTCCTCCGCTCCCGACCTTGGTATGCGGTGATTACTGAGGCCATACGGGTAATGGTGAATCATTCACATGGAGCCATGACAAGTGGGTAGTTGTTGGATCACACTGCCGAGAACGGTGATCACGTGCCGGTGATCACCGCGAGAGGGCGACTCGGAAGGAACCTCCACATGACCCCCACCCTGCGCGGCCTGTTAACCGTTCTGGCGACATTGCTACTGGTCACCGGCTTGACCATGCCGGCGAGCGCCGCTCCACCCGACGACCATCCGATGGGTTCGCAGATCCGCAAACACGAAGGGGTGCACGGCAAACCCACGGACGTGGGCACGATGGCCGTGGTGGCCGGAATCGACGTCTCCGGCTGGCAGGGCAACGTCGACTGGAACCATTGGTGGAACCAGGGAAAGCGCTTCGCCTACGTGAAGGCGACCGAGGGAACGGGCTACAAGAACCCGTACTTCGCCCAGCAGTACAACGGCTCCTACAACGTGGGCATGATCCGCGGCGCCTACCACTTCGCGCTGCCGGACAAGTCGAGCGGCGCGACCCAGGCCGGGTACTTCGCGTCCAACGGCGGCGGCTGGTCCCGGGACGGGAAGACGCTGCCCGGAGTGCTCGACATCGAGTACAACCCCTACGGCGGCACCTGTTACGGCAAGACGCAGGCGGGGATGGCCGCGTGGATCCGGGACTTCAGCAACACCTACCGGTCCCGAACGGGCCGTGACGTGGTCATCTACACCTCCACCAGCTGGTGGTCGCAGTGCGTCGGCACCGCGCAAGCGTTTGCCAGCACCAATCCGCTGTGGGTGGCGCGCTACAACACGACCGTGGGGACCCTGCCGTACAACTGGGGTTACTGGACCTTCTGGCAGTACTCGGATTCGCCGATCGACCAGGACTACTTCAACGGCGCGTACGACCGGTTGAGGGCACTCGCGCTGGGCTGACCCCAGGCCCACCACCGGGGAGCTAAGTTGTCGCGCGATGAACAGCACAGTGTTCGTAGTCGCGGGCCTCAGCGCCCTGGTGGCGGGTCTCGCCGCCTTCGCCCTGTCCCGCCTGGCCGCGCGGCGGGGGAAGACCGGCTTGCCGCTCGTCGGCACCGTGCTCGTCGCGGCCGGGTTGCTCGCCCTGGTCACCGGCTGGCTGCTGACCGGCGCCAACCCCGACCGCGGGGAGGCGCTGAAGACCGGCGGCCTGGCGGCGGGGTCGGTCGTGGCGCTCTATGCCCTGTGGCTCAACGACCGCAAGCGGCAAGTCGAGGATGAGCGGCAGGTGATCGAGCGCGGCAGGCAGGAACTCGAACTCGCGCGCGCGGACCACGATCGCGAACGTGTGGCCGACGAGCGGTTCGCGCGCGCGGTCGAACTGCTGGGCAACCCGGCCGACCAGGTTCGTGTCGGCGCCCTGCACGCGCTCACCGGTCTGGCGCGAAGCCGGCCGTACTACACGCAGACTGTGCTCGACGTCGTCTGTTCCTACCTGCGGATGCCGTTCGACCGCACGAATGTGGACCTGCGGGAGAGCCAGGTGCGCCTGACCGCGCAGCGGGTGATCGAAGACCTGCTGCCGAAGCGGGGAACCGCCGAGCCGGAGCGCTACAACCTCGACCTGACCGGCGCCGACCTGGAGTACTTCGACATCTCCGAACGGGTCGTCGGGACCCTGGTGCTGCGGTGGGCCAAGCTGCACAACTCGAACTCGCTGTGGGGTTCGGAGATGCTGGGCAGCGTGTGGTTCACCGGCGCGGTGAGCCACGGAATCCTGCACGCCCACCACATGGTCTTCCACCGCAAAGCATGGTTCTCCGGATTCCGGGCGCGGGGGCCGGTCGACCTGACCGCCACGGAGTTTCTCGGCCCCACGAAGTTCGACGGTGCCCGATTCCACGAGTGGCTGCGCTTCGGCACCGAACCCGGGCCAGCCGAGCGATAGGGAACCGAAACAACCGCGCCACCGTCTACACGTCTCGTAAGGTTCGGTGACGACCCGGCACCCTGGGGGTAGCGGCATGGCGTTCTACGGGGACCCCGACGAGCTCGACCGGCTCGCGGGGCAGATCGAGCGGCGGGCGGACGAGGTCCGCACGCACGGCGAGGGCATGGACAAGCAGGCCGTGGAAATGCGGTGGAAGTCCATCGCCGCCGACCGCTGCCGGGAGACCATCGCGGGCGACCGCAAGACCCTCGACGGCACCGCGACCAAGCTCGACGAGGCCGCCGCCGTCCTGCGTCAGCACGCCCAGGAGGTCCGCGAGCTGATCGCCGCCATCAAGCGGATCGCCGAATCGGTGGTCAACTGGTTCAACGGCGCCATCGACCGGTTCAACAAGGCCGTCGAGAGCTTCAAGAACATGGTCGGCGACATGGTCGACACGGTGACCGGCGTGTTCGGCGGGGGCGGGGACGCCCCGTCGCCGCCGCGGCCTCCGTGGGAGGGCTGGCGCTACCAGCCCGACAACCTGCCGCCCGCGGGCGACAAGCAGTGGCTCGAGGTCGGCAAGTTCATGCAGGCGCAGGGGGTCGCGTGACCATGGCCACGACCGTCGCGCCGCACCGGCTCACGCTGACCGCCGGGGAGTTCGCCTTCCTGGTGGCCAAGCTGGGCGTCAGCCTGCCTCCCGAGTGGGAGCCCGCACCCGAGATCGCGACCGGCGCCGAGGGCGACGCGCTGGTCGGCAAGGGCGTCTTCACCGGGTCGGGAGATCTGCTCAAGGTCCACCCGTCGGTCGAGTCGAACCTGCGGGTCCTCGCCGCGCCGAAGATCATGTTCGACACCACCGCGACCGCGGGCACCCGCGGTTCCCGCAGCCTGCACGCGCTGGCCGGACCCGTCGGCGCCTCACTGTTCATGCTGCCCGACGGCGGTGTGGAGCTGTCGATGTTCACCGCCGTCGACCTCGGCCGCGAACTTGTGCGGGCCGTGCCCGCCGAGGTGTCCGAGGGCATCGGGTCCGCCTTGGACGACCCGGAGGGCGTCGAGCCGCTGCGCGGTTCCGTCCCCCTGGCCGCCCTGCACGAACTGGGCGTCGCCGACCTCCTGCGCGAAGGCGACCCGGACGCGCCCGCGTACGTGCTCGCGGAGTTGAAGCTGCCGGAGGCGGAGGCCAAGTTCGCCACCGAGGTAGTCCGCCGCACCGACGGCCTGCTGCGCTGCCTGGTCACCGCGCTGGTCGGCGACGGTGTCCGCACCGCGCAGGTGACGTGGCTGCACACCGACGCGGGCTGGGTCGGCGTCGCGCCTTCGGCGACCGGATCGGAACGAAAGCTCGTGGACCTCACGCCGGTCGCGCGGGAAGACCTCGGGGTCTGGCTGACCCCGTTCGTGGCGGAGGCGCTGGCATGAGCGAGACCGGACCCGGCGTCAGCAACCTCAGCGTCACCGGCGGAGCGGGCGGCTCCGACGCGTTCTACGAGGACCTCGCCGCCATGGGCGACCTCACCGACGACGTCGCGGGCTCCACCCTGACGATCGCCATGACCAGCCACAAGTACCTGGTGGACCCGGATGTGCTGGCGTCGGGCATCCTCAACCCCGGTGGCCTGGCCAAGTTCGAGGCCACGATGCTCGGCGCGCTCGACGGCCCCAGCGGCCTCACCGCCACCTCGGCCGCGATCGGCGTGCGGGGGCTGACGCTGCAGGCCACCAACCAGGCGTACCAGTTCGTCGACGACCTGAACGCCAAGGCCCTGGAAGCCAGCCGCTGGCTGGCGGGCGCGGCGGTCGCGACGAACCCGCTTCTCGGTGTTGCGAGCGCAGGTGCGATCGCGGCGGACGTCTACCTGAACTACGACGGCGACTGGCAGAAATGGCTGGTCGCGCACCCGGGCATGATCGACACGATCCTCGGCATGTCCCCTGGCGCCCTGAGCGCGCTGGGCCTGCCCTCGACCTTGGCGACGCTGACCGAGTCCCTGGCAGCGCTCTATCCGGACGGCGACCCGAAACTCATCGATCAGGGTCCTGACTTCGACCCGCGCACCGCCACGGCGCCGCAGAACCTCGGCGACCTGATGGACGGGCTTGACTACCGCAACGGGCAGAACAGCGACAAGCCCGGCGAAGGCAGCAATATCGACGTGCGGACCATCAAGGACGAGCACGGCAAGATCACCGGGTACGTGGTCGACATTCCCGGCACCAAGGTGTGGAACGCGCCGTTGATGGACGACAAGAACAACGCCAACGACTTCGGCACGAACATCGACGGCATCGCGGGCAACGAAACCGTGCTGCAGGAAGGCATCGAGCAGGCGCTGCGCGACGCCGGAGTGCCGAAGGACGCGCCGGTCATGCTCGTGGGCCACAGCCAGGGCGGCATCGTCGCCGCGCGGGCGGCCAACGACTTCGTCAACAACGGCACCTACAACGTCACCCACGTCGTGACCGCGGGCTCGCCGGTAGGCAACATCCCGATCCCCGACAGCGTGCAGATGCTGTCGCTGGAGAACAACGGCGACGTCGTCCCGCACCTCGACGCGCGCGAGAACCCGGACGCCGACAACCGCACCACGGTGAAGTTCGACAACCAGACCAACACCGCGGGCGGCAACCACGCGATCAGCGGCCCTGACGGCAAGGACGGCAACTACGAGGCCGCGGCCCGTCAGCTCGACGGCGGCAACGACCCGTCCGTCCGCGGGTTCATCGACAGTGCGGGAGCATTTCTGGACGGCAAGAGTGCCGACTCACACCAGTACAAAGTGGAGCGCCAGCCTTGAGGAACGTCGCGGTGATCGCGGCACTGGTCGTCGTGACCAGTGCCGCGTGCGCCGAATCGAAGCCCGCCACCGTTTCCGAGGACTTCAAGTCAGCGGTCAACAGCATGCTGTCGACCGTGGGATCAGGCTCTTCGCCGACCTTCGAGGCCCTCACGTGCGGCAGCGTCTTGGACGCGCCGGGCGACGAGCAGGTCGCGATGTGGGCGGACGCGCAGGTTCCCGAGGGATCGGCGGACAAGCTGCGGTCAGCGGGTATCTCCGCCGGATGGCAGCCGCAGCGGGCGGAGGGGTTCGACCTGTTCCTCGTCGGACCGAACAACGTCAAGTTCGCCCTGCGCGGGTCGAAAGTCCGGGCGGAACAAGCGAAGTGCTCTATCTCCGGTCGGCACCAGGAGCTGTCGGTCGACGTCCGCCCGGAGCTGACACCCGGCCAGAAATCGGCGCTGTCGGCGCAGCTCGGGCCCGCCGTGGCGGCAGCGGAGGCGGTTCACGAGGTCATCGGGAAAGCGTTGGACCACCGGAAATTCCCGGCCTCGGGCAAGATCGAAAGCGCGGGCGGCCTGTCGCTGTCGACGTGCGGTGAGAAGAACGGTCCACGTGGTGTCCAATGGTCCGGGTCGACCGAACATCAACTCGACGCCGCCACCGACCCGGCCGCGCTGGAGCGGAAGATCATCGACCGGCTGCCGTCCGGCCTCACGGTCGACGAGCGTCCCGGGCAGCCCGGATATTTTCAGGCGAAGGCTTCGGGCGTGAGTTTGAGTGTGTCGATCAGCCCGAAGAAGCAGGAGGACGGGTCGAAGGTGTTCGAGTTCGAATTCTCCGCTCAGTCCTCGGAGTGCGCACTCGTGACCGCGGGCTGAGAACGGCCGGGTCGCGGTTCGCGACCCGGCCGCTGTAACTCTGCGACTCAGCCGAACAGGGCGGGAAGTGTGCCCTCCCAGGCGGTGCGCAGTTCCTCCAGCGGGAACGTCGCCACGTCCTGGATTTCCAGCGCCTCCGACTCCGGGTCGACGACGCCGGTGCGGCGGCAAGGCAGCCCGCGCGCGGCGCACATCTCGGTGAAGCGGAGTTCCTCCGAGCGGGGGACGGCCACGAGGACGCGACCCGCCGACTCGCTGAACAGCTGGACGAACGGGTCCTGGTCCGGGTCGAGGAAGACCCGGGCGCCGACCTCGCCGATGAGGCACGTCTCGACCAGGGTCTGGACGAGGCCACCGTCGGACAGGTCGTGCGCGGCGGAGATCATGCCGTCGCGGGAGCCCGCCACGAGGATCTCGCCGATGAGCTTCTCCCGGGCCAGGTCGACCTTCGGCGGCACGCCGCCGAGGTGGCCGTGGACCACGTGCGCCCACTCGGAGCCGCCGAACTCGTCGCGGGTGTCGCCCAGCAGCAGCAGGGTCTCGCCCGCTTCCGCGCCGATGCCGGTGGGGATGCGGCGGCGGACGTCGTCGATGACACCGAGGACACCGACGACCGGGGTCGGCAGGATCGCCGTGCTGCCGGTCTGGTTGTAGAAGCTGACGTTGCCGCCGGTGACCGGGATGCCCAGTTCCTTGCAGCCCTCGGCCAGACCGCGCACGGCCTGCTCGAACTGCCACATCACGCCCGGGTCCTCGGGGGAGCCGAAGTTGAGGCAGTTCGTCACCGCGAGCGGGGTGGCGCCGGAGACGGCGACGTTGCGGTACGCCTCGGCCAGCGCGAGCTGGGTGCCGGTGTACGGGTCGAGCTTGACGAACCGCGCGTTGCAGTCGGTCGCCAGGGCCACGCCGCGGCCGGTCTCCTCGTCGATGCGGATCATGCCGGAGTCCGACGGCTGCGCCAGAACCGTGCCACCGCGGACATAGCGGTCGTACTGCTCGGTGACCCAGCGGCGCGAGGCCAGGTTCGGCGAGGAGATCATCCGCAGCACCTCGGCCCGCAGTTCGTCCGAAGTGGACGGACGGGCGAGCTTCTCGGCGCCGTCGGCGATCAGGTCGTCCTGATCGGCCGGGCGGGCGATCGGGCGCTCGTACATCGGGCCCTCGTGCGCGACGGTGCGCGGCGGCACGTCGACGACGGTCTCACCCTGCCAGGTGATGATCAGCCGGTCGCCCTCGGTTACCTCGCCGATCTCGGTGGCGATGACGTCCCACTTCTCGCAGACGCGCATGAAAGCGTCCACATCGGACGGCTTGACCACCGCGCACATCCGCTCCTGCGACTCGCTGGAGAGGATCTCGGCCGGGGTCATTCCCGTGGCACGCAAGGGAACCCGGTCGAGTTCGACGTGCATGCCGCCGTCACCGGCGCTGGCCAGCTCGCTCGTCGCGCAGGACAGGCCCGCGCCGCCGAGGTCCTGGATGCCGACCACGATGCCTTCGCGGAACAGCTCGAGGCAGCACTCGATGAGCACCTTCTCGGTGAACGGGTCGCCGACCTGGACCGCGGGCAGCTTCTTGCGGCCGGTGCCGCCCTCGTCGCCGGAGAACGTCTCGCTCGCCAGGACCGAGACGCCGCCGATGCCGTCGAGGCCGGTGCGCGCGCCGAAGAGGATGACCTTGTTGCCGGTGCCCGAGGCGTGCGCGAGGTGCAGGTCTTCCGACCGCATCGCACCGACGCACAGCGCGTTGACCAGCGGGTTCCCCTGGTAGGAGGAGTCGAAGACGACCTCGCCGCCGATGTTCGGCAGGCCCAGGCAGTTGCCGTAGCCGCCGATACCGGCGACGACACCGGGCAGCACGCGCTTGGTGTCGGGGTGGTCAGCCGCGCCGAAGCGCAGCGGGTCCATCACCGCGAGCGGGCGGGCACCCATCGCCATGATGTCGCGGACGATGCCGCCGACACCGGTCGCGGCGCCCTGGTAGGGCTCCACGTAGGACGGGTGGTTGTGCGACTCCAGCTTGAACGTGACCGCCCAGCCGTCACCGATGTCCACGACACCGGCGTTCTCGCCGATGCCCGCCAGCATCTTCGCCTTCATCTCCGGCGTCGTGTTGGCCGACCAGTGCTTCCAGTGCACCTTGGACGACTTGTACGAGCAGTGCTCGCTCCACATCACCGAGTACATCGCCAGCTCGGCGTCGGTGGGGCGGCGGCCGAGGATCTCGCGGATGCGGGCGTACTCGTCGTCCTTGAGGCCCAGCTCGCGGAAGGGCTGCGCCTGCTCCGGCGTCGCCGCGGCGTGTTCGACCGAGTCGATCATGCGGTCACCACCGAGTCGAGGAGGGACAGGAACAGGCCCAGACCGTCGTCGCTGGGGCCGGTGAGCGCGTCGATGGCGTGCTCGGGGTGCGGCATCAGGCCGACGATGCGACCGGTCGGGTCGCTGATGCCCGCGATGTCGTCGAGCGAGCCGTTGGGGTTGGTGCCGACGTAGCGGAACACCACGCGACCCTCACCCTCCAGTTCGTCCACAGTGGACTTGCTCGCGGTGAAGCGGCCGTCCATGTTCTTGACCGGAATGATGATCTCGGCGTCCTTCTCGAACCGGGACGTCCACGCGGTGGTGTTGTTCTCCACCTTGAGCCACTGGTCGCGGCACACGAAGTGCAAGCCGGCGTTGCGCAGCAGCGCGCCCGGCAGCAGCCCGGCCTCGCAGAGCACCTGGAAGCCGTTGCAGATGCCCAGGACGGGCATCCCCTTGTGGGCGGCGTCGATGATGACGTCCATGACGGGCGCGAACCGCGCGATGGCGCCCGCCCGCAGGTAGTCGCCGTAGGAGAACCCGCCAGGCAGGATCACCGCGTCGACACCGCGCAGGTCGGCGTCGCCGTGCCACAGGGCGACGGCGTCAGCGCCCGCCGCCTCGATGGCCCGGATGGTGTCGCTGTCGTCCAGCGTTCCCGGGAAGGTGACGGCCCCGATTTTCACGAGTCCACCCGCCGGACGACGAAGTCCTCGACAACGGGGTTGGACAGGAAGCCTTCAGCGATCTTGGCGAGCGTCTCGTCGTCGACTGAGTCGTCGACTTCCAGCTCGAAATGCTTCCCCTGACGGACATCGGACACACCATCGAATCCCAGGCGCGGCAGCGCGCGCGCCACGGCTTGCCCCTGGGGGTCGAGGATCTCCGGCTTGGGCATGACATCGACGACGACTCGGGCCACGGCGGGCTACTCCTGAGTTCGAGCGGGCCGGTACTGCCGCAGCCTACCTGAGCTGCGAGTTCACCTGACGTTCGCGGGCTCCCGGGTGACCTGGGCCACTGAGCACGACCGAGTGAACCCGGTGGACTGGGATTGGAGGGTGGACTAACCTGGTGTCAGCTCTGGCGGTAAGCCAGGGAAGTGAGCCCGGTTCCCGTCCGGACGGTCGGCAACCGGGCTTCGCGCTGTCTAGGGCGCGCCACCCAGATCAATCACCTTCTGCAAGATCGGCTCCAGACGACGGTGCCAGTCGCCGCCCGCGCCATAACACCAGGCCACCGCATCCGCGATCCAGAGCAATTCGTCCTGAGTGCTGTTCCGGTGTTCGTAAGCGAGAGCCGTCCCGGTCACGTGTTTCCTGAGGGCGGACAGGATCGTCACACGGTCGCAGCTGCGCCGAGCCCGTTCCTCACCTTGCCCGCAGGTCGCGAGGTACACCCGAACTGCGAGCCGTTCCGCGGCCAGACGGGAAATGATCGCTTTACGTCGCGCGGGAGTCTCCTTCTTGAAGTGCAGTTCGTACTGCCCTGGCAGCAACATTCCGCGCAACAGCTTGCGCAGCCTGTGCAGGTCCCGCGCATCGACGAAGGCGGCGGCAACGAGGTAATGGCGGTTTCTGCGGGATTCGTCAGCGAAGACGTGCAACGTCACCCAAGATAGATCGACTTGCGGCCCTTTCGGCTGGATCGCTAGAACGGGTGTTCGCCCTGGGCGAGAACGGTGGCAGCGGCAGGCGAGTGCGGCAATGGTGGGCCCATGCGACTCCTTGTTCTCGGTGGTACCCGTTTCCTCAGCCATTCCGTCGCCGCGGAGGGTGTGCGGCGGGGGTTCGACGTGGTGTGCGCGGCGAGAGGTGAGTCGGGCCGAGTGCCGGACGGCGCCCAGCTGGTCAAGGTGGACCGGGACGCCGACGACGGCCTCGACGCGCTGACCGGCGACTTCGACGCCGTGGTCGACGTGGCCCGGCTGTCGTACTCCTGGGTGCGGCGGGCGCTCGACACGCTCGGCGGCCGGGCGGGGCACTGGACGTTCGTCTCCTCCATCAGCGCCTACGCCGACCACCGCACCGGCAGCGACGAACTGCTTCCTCCGCGCGAGGTGGACGACGTCCAGGAGCTGTACGGCAACATCAAGGTCGCGAGCGAGAACGCCGTCCTCGCCGCACGTCCCGACGCCTTCATCCTGCGGTCCGGCTTGATCACCGGACCCGGTGACGGCAGCGACCGCTTCGGTTACTGGCCCGCCCGGATGGCGCGCGGCGGTCGGGTCGCGGTGCCCGAGGTGGACCAGCAGATGAGCTATGTGGACACCCGGGACCTGGCCGCGTGGATCGTCGACGCCGCCGTGAAGGGGCTCAAGGGGACGTTCGACGGCAATGGTCCCGCCGTCCCGCTCGGTGAGCTGCTGCGCGGGATCGCGGACGCGGTCGGCACCGACGTCGAGTTGGTGCCGGTGCCGGAGTCGGTCCTCGTTGACCAGAAGATCGCTCCGTGGTCCGGCCCGCGGTCGCTGCCGCTGTGGCTGCCCGAGGACTTCAAAATGATGGGCGCCCGCGACCCCGGACCGGCGCTGGCCGCGGGCCTGAACCCGATGCCGCTCGCCGACGCCGTGGCCGGTGCCCTGGAGCACGAGCGTTCCCTGGGGCTCGACCGCGAGCGCAAGGCGGGACTTTCGCCGCGAGAAGAGACCGATTTGCTGGCTGCGCTTTAGCCCGCGAAGCGGCAAGCTCGACCGCATGGAGTCGTTCGATTACATCGTGGTCGGTGCGGGCAGTGCGGGTTGCGTCCTCGCGGGGAGGCTGACCGAGGACCCGAGCGTGCGGGTCCTGCTGCTGGAGGCGGGCGGGGCGGACGACGCCGACGAGATCAAGATCCCGGCGGCGTTCTCCACCCTGTTCAAGACCCGGTGGGACTGGAACTACGAGACCGTCGAGCAGAAGCACCTGGGTGGCCGCACGGCGTACTGGCCGCGGATGAAGGCGCTCGGCGGGTGCTCGTCGATGAACGCGATGATCTACATCCGCGGCAACCGCGCCGACTACGACACCTGGCGTGACCAGCACGGCGCCACCGGCTGGGGCTACGACGACGTGCTCCCGTACTTCGTGAGGGCCGAGCGGAACTCCCGCCTCGACGGGCCGCTGCACGGCCGGAGCGGTCCGCTGCACGTCGAGGACCGGCGGTACACCCACGAGCTGAGCGCCGCGTGGGTGGAGGCGTCGGGCCTGAAACCGAACGACGACTTCAACGGCGCCGAGCAGGAGGGCGCCGGGCTCTACCAGGTCACCTGCAGGCGCGGCCGCCGCTGGTCGACCGCCGACGCCTACCTGCGCCCGGCCATGACCCGCCCGAACCTGGTCGTGCGCACGCGCGCGTTCACCTCCCGGGTCCTGCTGGACGGGACACGGGCGACCGGGGTCGAGTACGAGCACCTTGGCGTCACCCACACCGTCGGCGCTTCGCGCGAAGTCCTGCTGTCGGGCGGCGCGATCAACTCGCCGCAGCTGCTGATGCTCTCCGGCATCGGCCCCGCCGACCACCTGCGGGACCTCGGCATCGACGTCGCGGTGGCGTCGGCGGGCGTCGGCGGCAATCTGCACGACCACCCGGCGGCACCGGTCATCTGGACCACCAAGGGCACCACCGACCTCGCCGACTTCTCCACCCCGCGGCGGCTGATCCAGTGGCAGACGACCGGCCGCGGCCCGCTGACGTCGAACATCGGCGAAGCGGGCGGCTTCACCCGCACCCGCGACGGCCTGGACGCACCGGACATGCAGTTCCACGTCGCGCCGACGATGTTCTACGACAACGGCCTGCGGGAATCCTCAGCCCCAGGCTTCACCTCGGCGGCCACCCTGGTCGCGCCACACAGCCGCGGCACCCTGCGCCTGCGGTCGGCCGACCCGCACTGGCGGCCGCTGATCGACCCGGCGTACTACGCGGAGGCCGCGGACCTGGACGCGATCGTCGAAGGCTGCCGCACGCTGATCGACATCGCCGAGGAGTCCGGCCTGAGCCGGTACCTGGACAAGCCGTTCATCCCGAAGACCGATGACCTGGCCGAAAGCGCCCGCCAGTGGACGCAGACGCTCTACCACCCGGTCGGCACCTGCTCGATGGGCGAGGACGACCTGTCCGTCGTAGACCCCCAACTCCGCGTCCGCGGTGTGGACAACCTGCGCGTGGTGGACGCGTCGGTGATGCCGGTGATCCCGCGCGGCAACACCAACGCGCCGACGATCATGATCGCGGAGAAGGCGGCCGACCTGATCAAAGCCGGGTGAAGCAGACCCCACCCGCCCTGGGGGGGCTGCCCTACGCCAGTCTACCGGCCGCGGGTGACGGATGATCTTGATGGCGGGCCGTCTGTGGATAACCGCACGGGCTGTGGATAACGTCAGCGGCGCTTGCCGTGCAGCAGGGTGATCAGCTTCGCCACCTGGGCGTCGACCTTCGGGCCGCGCGCGAAGCTGGTCAGGGTCAGTGGGGCGCGGAAGCGCTGGCGGGTGATGGCCTTGGGCTTGCCGAACTCGCGCAGGCCCTCCGGGCCGTGGATGCGGCCGAAGCCCGAGTCGCCGCTGCCGCCGAACGGCAGGGAGGGGACGCCGGCGAAGCTGATCACCGAGTTGACGGCCACCATGCCCGACCGCAGCCGCCGCGCCAGTTCCATTCCGCGCTTCTTCGAGAACACCGAGCCGCCGAGGCCGTAGGTGGTGTCGTTGGCCTTGGCGATGGCCTCGTCCATGTCGCGGACCTTGGCGATGGTCATGGTCGGGCCGAACGTCTCTTCCCGGACCGCCGAGGAGTCCTCCGGGACGTCCACCAGCACCGTCGGCTGCACGTAGCGGTCGCCGACCTCGCCGCCGACCAGGGCGCGGCCGCCGCGGGAGACGGCGTCGGCGATGTGGCGGCGGATGATGTCGAGCTGGCTGGGCATGGTGATCGGGCCGATGTTCGCGTCGGCGTCGAAGCCGGGGCGGACGGACTTGGCCTTCTCGACGACCTTCGCGACGAACTCGTCGTAGACCTGCTCGTGGACATAGACCCGCTCGATGCCCGTGCAGGTCTGGCCCGCGTTGGAGAAGCCGCCCCAGACGGCGCCGTCGGCTGCCAGGTCGAGGTCGGCGTCGGCGTCGACGATGAGGGCGTCCTTGCCACCCGCCTCGATCAACACTGGGGTCAGCGTGTCGGCGCAGGCGGCCATGATCTTCTTGCCGGTGCCCGGCGAACCCGTGAAGGCGATCTTCGCTACACCCGCCCGGCACAGCGCCGCGCCGGTCTCGCCGTAGCCGGTGACCACCTGCAACACCGGGTGCTCGGGCACGATCTCGGCGAAGCTGTCGGCGAGCCAGCGGCCCACGCCGGGGGTGTACTCACTCGGCTTGAAGACCACAGCGTTGCCCGCCGCCATCGCGTAGGCGATAGAGCCCATGGGCGTGAACACCGGGTAGTTCCACGGCCCGATGACGCCGACCACGCCCAGCGGCTGGTACTCGACGGTCGAGGCCTGGTTGGCCATCAGCAGCCCCGACGACCGCCGGTGCGGGCCGAGGACCTTGCGCGCGTGCTTCGCCGCCCAGTCGGTGTGGTCGATCGCGAGGATGATCTCCAGCATCGCGTCCGCGTGCGGCTTGCCCGTCTCGGCGTGCACGACACCCGCGAGCTGCGCGGCGCGGCGGGTCAGCACGCCCTTCCACCGCTGCAGCCGCTCCGCGCGACCGGAAAAGCCCAGGTCAGCCCACCAGGCAGCCGCCGTCCGCGCCCGCTCGACCGCGGCCTGGACTTCCTCCGCGGTGTGGATCGGGTGGCTGCCGACGACCTCATCTGTCGCCGGATTGAGCGAGTCGAACTTCGTCTGCATGGTGGTCATGACACAAAACGTACCCGCCAGTAGTACTCAGTAGCGAGAGAAAAGCGGCCAAAAAGCCTAAGGTTGCCCGCGTGAAGATCACGCACTTCGGCCACTCGTGCGTCCTGGTGGAGACCGGGTCCGCCCGCCTCCTGCTCGACCCGGGTGTCTGGTCCGACGGGTTCGAGGACGTGCGCGACCTCGACGCGGTCCTCATCACCCACGTGCACGGCGACCACATCGACGCCGACCGCGTCGGGCCGCTGATGGCCGCCAACCCGCACGCCGAGCTGATCGTCGACCCGGACACCGCCGCCGAACTCGCGAAGCTCGACCTGCCCACCAGGACCGTGCGCCAAGGCGACACCTTCAAGGTGGCGGGCGCGACCGTCGACGCGGTCGGCGGGGCGCACGCGGTGATCCACCCGGAGATCCCCGCGCCCGCCAACCTGGGCTACGTCGTCGACGACGGCGCGTTCTACCACCCCGGTGACTCGCTGTTCGTGCCCGCGCAGGAGATCGACATCCTGGCCCTGCCCACGGGCGCGCCGTGGATGAAGCTGGCCGAGACGGTGGGGTACTTCCGGGCGGTCGCTCCCCGGGTCGCGGTGCCGGTGCATGAGCGCTGGTTAGCCCAGGGCGGCATCGATTCGACCTTCCACCGGTTCGCGACGATGCACCCGCCGCAGTCCAGGGTGCACTTCCCCGTCGTGGCCGAGTCGGTCGAACTCTGATAGCCCGCTTGGCGCAATTCCGCGAATTACTTCGTCACACGCCGTCCCGAAAGGGGCCGGACGCCCTCTTCACTGGGTAACGGGCTCCTGCACCCCGTGCCGACCGGCGCGGGTATGCCCCCTGAGTTGTCCGGAGGAATCGTGTTCCTGCGTTCACGCAACCGGCTTGGCCGCGCGGCTACCGTCGCGCTGGTCGGTGCCGGTCTCATCGCCACGGCGGGCACCGCGTTCGCCGCCCCGGGCGCCCCTGCCGCCCCTGGCTCCATCTACGGCTCGGATTCGATCTCGAGCCTGGGCTCGATCTCCAGCCCGGTCGCCGCCGGCACGCGGTCGTACCTGGTCATCACCGCGCCGAACGACACCGCGGGCGCCAAGACCGCCGTCGGCACCAACGGTGGCTCGGTCTTCGCCTCGTACGACGCGATCGGCGTCATCGTCGCGCACTCGGCCGCCGCCGACTTCGCGTCGAAGATGCGCACGGTCACCGGCGTCCAGCAGGTCGGCGCGTCGCGCACCAGCGACGTGCCCGCCGAGGCCACCAACCCGGCCATCCCGCCCGCCCCCGCGCAGGTCACGCCGACCACCAGCGAGACCGCCCGGGTCGACATGACCCAGATCGGCGCCGACAAGGCGTGGGCCGTCAACACCGGCTCCTCCGCGGTCACCGTCGGCGTGCTCGACACCGGTGTCGACGACCAGCACTACGACCTCAAGGCCAACTTCGACGCCACCAAGTCGGCGTCCTGCGCCTACGGCAAGCTCGACACCCGCGCGGGCTCGTGGCGCGACACCGGCTCGCACGGCACGCACGTCGCGGGCACGATCGCCGCGGCCAAGAACGGCAAGGGCATGGTCGGCGTGGCGCCGGGCGTGAAGATCGCGTCGGTCCGCATCGCGGAGAACCCGAGCGGCCTGTTCTTCCCGGAGAACACCATCTGCGCGTTCGTCTTCGCCGGTGACAAGGGCTTCGACGTCACCAACAACAGCTACTACACCGACCCGTGGCTGTTCAACTGCCCGGACAACGCCGACCAGGCCGCGATCCTCGAAGGCGTCAAGCGCGCCCAGCAGTACGCCGAGGGCAAGGGTGTCCTCAACGTCTCCGCCGCGGGCAACGAGGACTACAACCTGGCGAGCAAGTCCTCCGACAGCACCAGCCCGAACGACTCGACCCCGGCCAACCGGACGATCAGCAACAACTGCCTGAGCGTCCCGGGTGAGCTGCCCGGTATGGTGTCGGTCTCGTCGATCAACTCGTCGAACGTCAAGTCGTCGTTCTCGAACTACGGCACCGGCAAGATCGCCGTCGCGGCCCCCGGCGACAACGTGTACTCCACCGTCCCCGGCGGCAAGTACGGCGCGAAGTCCGGCACGTCGATGGCGTCCCCGCACGTCGCCGGTGTCGCCGCGCTGCTGGTCAGCGTGAACCCGACCGCCACCCTGGCGGACCTGCGTTCCAAGCTGGCCACCCAGGCCGACGACCTGACCTGCAGTGACAGCCGCTGCTCGGGCACGACCGCGCTGAACAACTTCTACGGCGAGGGCCGCGTCGACGCCCTGGCCGCGGTCTCCGACGGTGGCACCACCCCGCCGCCCACCGGCACGGTCTTCGAGAACACCGCTGACGTCAGCATCCCCGACGCGGGCGCGGCTGTGTACAGCAACATCGTGGTCTCGGGTGTCACGGGCAACGCCCCGGCGACGCTGAAGGTCGACGTCAACATCGTGCACACCTGGCGCGGTGACCTGGTCATCGACCTGATCGCCCCGGACGGCACCGCCTACCGGCTCAAGGCGTCGTCGTCGAACGACTCGGCGGACAACGTGATCGCCACCTACACGGTGAACGCGTCGACCGAGGTCGCCAACGGCACGTGGAAGCTCAAGGTCCAGGACGTGGCACGGTACGACACCGGCCACATCAACTCCTGGAAGCTGACCTTCTAACTAGATCCCCGCGGGAACTGTGACCGCCCCCGTCGAGGCCTTCCGGCTCTCGGCGGGGGCTTTCAGCACTTCGGGGTAGGTGACGCCGGTGGCGCCGTGGTGGCGGGCGATGTCGATGGCGTCGAGGACCGCCTGCCGGGGGCCGGGACGAACCAGGTCGGCGGCGTCGACGGCGAGGCGGATCAGGCCGCCGCGGCGGGCGGTGCGGGCGGCGGCGAGGACGTAGGTGAAGCACCAGAGGGTTTCGCCGCGTTCGGTCTGGGCGAAGCCCAGGACGCGGGCGCGGTGGACGCCCTCGGTGGTGAGGTCGTGCACGCCGTGCAGGTCGGCGCAGAGGCTGAAGCCCTTGCGGCGCAAGGCGGTGAGAGTCCCGCGGGAGGCGTGCCAGCGCGGCGGGGCGAAGCTGTCGGTGGACAGGCCGAGCCGCTCCATCGCCGACACGGCGGCCGTCAGGCGCAGCCCTGCCTCATGCGCGGGCAGGGCGCCGAACTCGGCCCGGCGGGCCAGCGACACCGTGCGCCGCGCGCGGGGTTCCGGGGAATGGTCGAAGCCGTGCATCAGCACCGCGTCGCCCGCGGCCCGGCGGGTGCGGACCCAGTCGGCGACCGCGCCGTCGCGGCGAGGGGCGAAGAGAAGGGACAGGGGGACCTGTCGCTTCTGCATCTCCTCGGCGAGGTCGGCGCAGCGGTGCAGGGTTCGGGTGTCGATCCCGGCCAGCGAAACCACGAGTCTTGCCGTCACCTATCAAGCTCAGCGCATCCCGGTGACGGCCAGGTGTCACTTGTGGATAATCACCCGATCCAGTCGCTGAACTTCCGTCCCGTGACCTGCTCGTAGGCCTGGACGTAGCGCGACCGGGTGGCTTCGACGACCTCGGCGGGCATCGGGGGCGGCGGCTGGTTGCCCTCGCGGTCCCAGCCGGTCTCCGGCGAGGTCATCCAGTCGCGGACGAACTGCTTGTCGAACGACGGCTGCGCGTGGCCCGGCTCGTAGGTGTCGGCGGGCCAGTAGCGCGAGGAGTCGGGGGTCAGGACCTCGTCGCCGAGGACGATGACGCCGTCGAGGAGCCCGAACTCGAGCTTGGTGTCGGCCAGGATGACGCCACGGCCGTGCGCGTAGTCGGCGGCCTTCGAGTAGATGGCGAGGGTGAGCTCGCGGACCTTGCCCGCGAGGTCGGCGCCGATCTCCGCGACCACCGCGTCGAAGCTGATGTTCTCGTCGTGCTCACCCAGTTCCGCCTTGGTGGCCGGGGTGAAGATCGGCTCAGGCAGCTTCGAGCCCTCGACCAGGCCGCCGGGGAGCGTGACACCGCAGACGGCGCCGGTGCGGTCGTAGTCCCGGGTGCCCGAGCCCGCGAGGTACCCGCGCGCCACGGCTTCGACCGGCAGCATCTCCAGGCGCTTCACGATCAGCGCCCGGCCGCGGACCTCGGCGGGGATGCGGTCGTCGTCGTAGGAGACGAGGTGGTTGGGCACGAGGTCGCCGAGCAGCTCGAACCAGAAGACGCTCATCGCGGTGAGGATGCGGCCCTTGTCCGGGATCGGCACGTCCAGCACGAAGTCGTAGGCGGAGATCCGGTCGGAGGCGACGAGGAGGAGATGGTCGTCGTCGACGGCGTAAAGTTCGCGGACTTTGCCTGCGGCGATCTTGGGGTACTCAGCGAGCGTCGGCACGCTGCGGAAGCTTACGTGGCAGGCTCGGCGCCACCGGGCCCCACCTCACCCGATCAGGGGTGACGCGGTGGCCCTGGTCGGCGACACTTCGTCAATGGCGTACGACTGGATCTCGTTCACCACCGACTACGGCCTCGCCGACGGCTTTCCCGCGGCCTGCGAGGGTGTCATCGCCCGGATCGCCCCGGCGGCCCGGGTCATCCACGTGACGCACCTGGTGCCGCCGCAGGACATCCGGCGCGGGGCGGCCGTGCTCGCGCAGACCGTCCCGCACCTGCCGTCCGCGGTGCACCTGGCGGTGGTCGACCCCGGTGTCGGCACCACGCGCAGGCCCGTGTGCGTCGCCACCGGGGCGGGGATGCTCGTCGGACCGGACAACGGCCTGCTGATCCCCGCAGCCATCGCCCTGGGCATCTCCGCGGCGTTCGAGCTGACCGAGTACCGGCTGAACCCGGTCTCGGCGACCTTCCACGGGCGCGACATCTTCGCCCCCGCCGCCGCCCACCTCGCCGCGGGCCTGTCCCCGGAACGGCTCGGGCCTGAGATCGACCTCGGCACCCTGGTCCGGCTCCCCGAACCCGAAACCGTCGCCACGCCGGGCAGGCTCGCCACCGAGGTGCTCAGCTCCGACACCTTCGGCAACCTGCAGCTCGCCGCGACCGCCCTGGACCTGGCCGCGTCCGGGGCGAAGGCGCGCACCCGGGTGCACGCCCAGGTCGGCGACCGGTCCGTCGAAGCCGTTGTCGGACAGACCTTCGCCGACGCCGAACCCAGCGGCGCGGTGCTGCTCGTCGACTCCGCCGGGCACCTCGCGCTCGCGATCAACGGCGGCTCGGCGGCGGACGAACTGCGCGCGGGCGCGGGAAGCCCGGCGGTCGTGCTGATCGGCCGCTAGGCGCAGGCAAGGCGCGCGGTGGCCTTCTTGCTGATCGTGTTGGGCATGTCCACTTCCAGGGTGTACGAGCCGTCCCGGACCCGTTCTTCGGCGGGGACGCCGAACTGCCAGGTGATCTCGTCGAGCCGCTTGGTCCCGGCGGCGTCGAACCGGAGCGTCCCGGAGTCGTTCGGGCCGATGGCGCCGTCCGAGCGGATCCAGCGGTAGCGGACCTCGCCCGCGCCGTTGGCGACGATGGCGCCGCGGAAGGTGAACACCTTGCTCTCGGTGTCGCAGGCGACCGTGCCGCCGGACGGCTCGACGTTGAGCTGCACCTCGGTGACGGCGAACGCGGGCGGCTTCGTGTCCTTCTTGGTGGTCTTGGTCGTGGTCGTGATCCGACCGCCGCCGCTGTTGCCACCACCGCCACCACCACCGGACTTGGTCGTGGTCGTGGTCGTGGTGGTGGTGACCGAAGTCGACGCCGCACCCGCTTCGGACTTCTTCGGGCCGAGCAAGGCGTACGCGCCCACCAAGGCCGTGATCAACGCGGCCACCGCGCCGATCACGGCCGCCGCCGCACCCCAGCCGCTCCTGCCATCCCCGCTCATCAATCGCTCCTCTCACAAACGGCGTGAGAGAGATCGACAACGGTCGGACCGACGTGACGGGTCCAGCCGGAATTCGCCCGATCGGGCTTAGAGGATCGCCCCCGGCACGTAACCGGTGGCCTCGGGGAAGCGGCCCAGCACCTCTTCGACCCGCTTCACGACGGCCGCCACCTGCGCGCCCGCCACCCCGGTGAAGGGCAGCCGGTCGGCGAGCAGCGCGTCGAGGCGGGCGCGGTCGAGCGGGATGCGGTCGTCGGCGGCGAGGCGGTCGAGCAGGTCGTTGCGCTCGATGCCCTCCTCGCGCATCGCCAGGGCCACGGCCACCGCGTGCTCCTTGATCGCCTCGTGCGCGGTCTCGCGGCCGACACCGGCCTGCACGGACGCCATGAGCACCTTTGTGGTCGCCAGGAACGGCAGGTAGCGGTCGAGTTCCCGGGCGACGACGGCCGGGTAGGCGCCGAACTCGTCGAGCACGGTCAGGAACGTCTCCAGCAGGCCGTCGAGCGCGAAGAACGCGTCGGGCAGCGCGACGCGGCGGACCACCGAGCACGACACGTCGCCCTCGTTCCACTGGTCGCCCGCGAGCTCGCCGACCATCGACGCGTACCCGCGCAGGATCACGGCGAGACCGTTGACCCGCTCGCAGGAGCGCGTGTTCATCTTGTGCGGCATGGCCGACGAGCCCACCTGGCCCGGCTTGAAGCCCTCGGTGACCAGCTCGTGCCCGGCCATCAGCCGGATCGTCTTCGCCACGCTCGACGGCGCCGCCGCGAGCTGGACCAGCGCGGACACCACGTCGTAGTCGAGCGAGCGCGGGTAGACCTGGCCGACGCTGGTGAACCGGTTCTCGAAGCCGAGGTGCTCGGCGACGACCCGCTCCAGCTCGTCGAGCTTGTCCTGGTCGCCGCCCAGCAGGTCGAGCATGTCCTGCGCGGTGCCGACCGGGCCCTTGATGCCGCGCAGCGGGTAGCGGGCGATCAGCTCGTCGACCCGCTGGAAGGCGACCAGCAGCTCGTCGGCGCCGGTCGCGAAGCGCTTGCCCAGGGTGGTGGCCTGCGCGGCGACGTTGTGCGAGCGGCCGGTCAGGACCAGGTCGCCGTGCTCGGCGGCCAACCGGGCCAGCCGGGACAGCACCGCGGCGACCCGGCCGCGGATCAGCTCCAGCGACCGGCGGACCTGCAGCTGCTCGACGTTCTCGGTGAGGTCACGCGAAGTCATGCCCTTGTGCACGTGCTCGTGCCCGGCCAGCGCGTTGAACTCCTCGATGCGCGCCTTCACATCGTGGCGGGTGACCCGCTCACGGTCGGCGATGCTGCCGAGGTCGACGTCGGGCAGGACCCGGCGGTAGTCCTCGATGGCCTGCTCTGGAACGTCGATACCCAGCTTGGCCTGCGCGGAGAGCACGGCGAGCCACAGCTCGCGCTCCATCCGAACCTTCTCCTCGGGCGACCACAGGGTGGCCAACTCGGTGGAGGCATAGCGGCCTGCGAGGACGTTGGGGATGCGGGGCTTCTGCGCGGCGGTCACGTTTGCCCAGCTTACCGGGGTACCGGAGGCACCCCCAGTGCCCCCGGTACCCCGCGGCTCAGAAGTGCAGAGCCGGGTCGTTGGCGAGCGCGGTCAGATAGCCGTCGATGACCTCGGCCGATGGCGCCCCGGACTCGCCCGCATGCCACTGCGCAGTGACAACCGAGAGGTCGGGACGGACGACATCCACCGACCGGCTGAGCCGAAAGCGCCCACCTACTCCCATCCCTCCGGAACGGCACTCGGTCTCGGCGCCCACACAGTCGGACAGGTCCTCCGCACCGGTCGCGATCACCGTGAAGTGGATCCCATGCTGCGCACCGTTCAGGGTGAAGGTCGTGAACTGCGCTATTCCGACGAACCCCAGAAGATCTGGTGCCACACCAGCCCTGGTCACGATGTTCGTGGCACCGGGAATGGCGGCGGCGATCCGCGCGGGCAAGGCGGCAGCCAAGGCCGCCGACCGCTCGGCGATTTGAGCGGGCCGGTACGTGGGTGTGGTGGGTGACGCCACCGAGGTCGTCGACGACGGCCCCGGAAAGGTCATCGCCTGAACATCATCCATCGCCTTCGCCGTGGTCGGCACCACGATGATCGCCCCGACCAGCACGACGGTGGCCGCGGCGGTAGCCACGAGCGCGCGCTTGCGGGACGTCTCTTTGCGCGCGCTCGCGATCACGTCGTCGATATCGAGGTTCAGTGGCGGCTCGGACTCGAGCGCCCCGAGCAAGTCGTCTCGAAGGTCGGTGTCATGCATGTTCCAACTCCCCCTCGGACAACCGGGCGACGGCCGCGCGCAGCGAGTCCAGCCCGCGCGCTGCCTGGCTCTTGACCGTGCCCTCGGTGCACCGCATGACCCGCGCGGTCTCGGCGACGCTCAGCTCGTCGAAGTACCGCAGGACCAGCACCGCGCGCTGGCGCGGCGCCAACGTCAGCAGGGCCTGGTGGACGAGATCGCGGTCCCACGAGCGGCCGACGCCCTCGGCGATGTCGATGTTCGGGTCGGCGGTGTCGGGCACCTCGGAGCCGACCGGCTCCCGGCGGCGCCACGGCTTGCGCTTCTCGTCGAGCCAGGTGCGCAGCAGGACGGTGCGGGCGTAGTTGTGCACGGTGTCGCGCTTGCCCAGCTTCGACCACGACCGGTAGATCTTCACCAGCGTCGTCTGAACCAGGTCCTCAGCGGTGTGCCAGTCGCCGCAGAACAGGTAGGCCGATCTCCGCAGTGTTCTGGCGTGTTCGTGGGCGAACACCCGGAAGTCCTCGTCGTCTCGCACAGCGCCCCCTTCCGCCTATTACTCACGCCGCGGGGGCCGAAAAGGTTGCGTCGATCAGGCGAGCGCTTCGCGAAGCATTCTGCGGGCGGCGGAGCGGGGGTCCGGGTCGACCTCGATGAGGGCGTTGACGACAGCGCCGTCGACCAGGGCGATCAGCTGCTCCAGCCGGGCCTCGTCGATGCCCGCCGCGGACTTGGCGAAGGTGTCCATCAGCAGTGACCGCAGCTCACCGCCGAGTTCGAGGGTCAGCGGGCGCAGGTAGGGCCTGCGGGCGGTGGCGATGAGCCGTTCGTAGCGCAGCAGGATCGCCTGGGCGTCGTTGTCACGGGCTTTGGGGCCGAGCAGCTGGTCGAGCACCAGCTCCACCAGCGCTTCCAGGCCTTTCGGGCTCGTCGCCAGGGCGTTGAGGAGTTCCCGGCCGCGGGCCAGTTCCTGGCGGCCGTGGAATTCCAGCGCTTCGACGATCAGGTCGTCGAGGGATTCGAAGTAGTACGTCGTGGACGCCAGCGGCAGGCCCGCGCGCTCGGCTACCGAGCGGTGCCGGACCGCGTCGAACCCGCCTTCGATCAGCAGGGCCGCGGCGGCCTCCACGAGCGCGTGTTTGCGGCGCTCGCCCTTGGGGGTGCTGGCGGTGGTCATGGTGGAGCAATGGTGCCAGGTCAGTACCTGGCAGCCAGCTCCTGGGCGAGTTCGCGCACGTCATCGTCGTCGAGCGGGAGGTCGGGGGACTCCGGGAACGGCTCGACCGCCACGACCAGCTGGCCACCCGAGGGGGCGACGGCCACGGCGCCGAGGGCGCCCGGGCGGTCGATCCAGGGCGGGTGCAGCGGCGCGCTGACGCCCGCGGGCACCAACATGATCGACACCAGGCCGCGGCGGGACCCCTCTTCGACGCCGAAGCTCGCGGAGCGGCCACCCATGGGGCAGCCAAGGGGGGAAGGAACGTACTCGCCGCGGGAAGTGGCGGCCGGGAGCTCGCCCGCGAGGGCAGCAGCGAGCTCCCGGTCCGCCGTTCCGCACCCGCTAGGGGTGCCACCGGCCTTAGAGCCGGCATTCCCATCCGACGAACGCCCCCTGCTTGGCGTCGCCGACGGGAAGTCTTGGGCCTCCGCGGCCTTCTGTGACGGTCCGTCAGTCGTAACCTCGTACGGCGTCGACAGTTCGTTACCGCTGGCAGGCGATTCAGCCGAACCGACCGCCGCCGAATCGCTGGTGTTCTTGCTCGGCCACCACGCATCGCCGGCGACGACTACGCCCGCCAACAGCGCAAAGCCTAGCGCTGTTCCTGTAAGAAGGGTGTTCCTCTTTCGGGTCAACCTCGATGACTCTGCGCTGATATCCGACTGGTCGAAGGAGGGCGGCGGAACGTCACGGACCGCGTCGTTGAACAGCTCCGCCAACTTGCGCTCGTCCACTACCTCCACCCCCTCGCCCTTATCGTCATCGTCGCCGTCTTCACAGTCCCGACCTCAGGTCATCGAGCGTGTCGCCAAGCGATTCCCGCAAGGCGGCCAGTCCCCGTGAGGTCTGGCTCTTGACCGTTCCCTCGGTGCACTTGAGCGTCTCGGCCGTGGCCGCCACGTCCAAGCCTTCCAGGAACCGCAGCACCAGCACCGCCCGCTGCCGCGGTGGCACCCTCGACAGTCCGTCGAGGAGCGCCGACCTGGTCGCGACCGTGGTGCCGATGTCGCCTTCGGTGCTCGCCGATTCCGGCAAGACCTCCGTCTGGCGCTCTCGCCGCCACGGCCTGCGCGTCTCGTCGATCATCGCGCGAACCACCGACCGGCGGACGTAGGCGTCCAGGGCCTGACGGTCCCGGACCTTGCGCCACCTGCGGTGCAGTGCGACGAACGCGGTCTGCGCGAGATCGTCCGCCTTGTGCCAGTCGCCGCACAGCAAGTACGCGGTTCGTCGCACGGCGTCGCGCCGCGCGGCGAAGTATTCCGCGAACTCCTGCTCGTCGCGCTGATCCACGCGAACGCTCTCCACTCGTCTGTACGGACTAGGGACGGATCTGACCGGCACCACGGTTGCATGGGGACGAGACGAGATCTACGCCACCCCCGCGATCCGTGGTCGGGGCGTAGCGGTATTGCCCGTTGTGGTGTGATCGGATCGTGACCACACTGCGTCGGATTGATCTCCGCTCGGACACCGTGACAAAGCCGGACGACACCATGCGGGCCGCGATGGCGGCCGCCGAGGTGGGCGACGACGTCCTCGACCACGACCCCACGATGCGGGCGCTGGAAGAGCGCGCGGCCGGGCTGCTCGGCGTCGAGGCGATGCTGTGGGTGCCCAGCGGGAGCATGGGCAATCTGATCGCGCTGATGCTGCACCTGGGCCGCGGCGACCGGTTCCTCGCCGCGCGCGGGTCACATGTGCTGGAGGCCGAACTGGGCACGCCCGCCTGGCTGGCGGGCGGCATGCCGCACCCCCTGGAGTGGACCGGACGGCCGGGGCGGATCTCCGCGGACGACGTCAGCGCGTTCGCCGCGTCCGGGGCGCCGTACTACGCGCTGCGGACGGCGCTGCTCTGCCTGGAGAACACGCACAACTTCGCCGGCGGGACGGTCACCCCACCGGACCATCACGCCCTGCTGGTCGCCACCGCCCGCGAGGCCGGGATTCGCGTGCACCTCGACGGGGCGCGGCTGTGGAACGCGGCGGCGGCGCTGGAAGTCCCGCCCGCGGCGCTGACCGTCGGGGTGGACACGGTGCAGGTCTGCCTGAGCAAGGGCCTGGGCGCGCCGGTCGGATCGCTCGTCGGCGGGTCGGCGTCGTTCGTCGCGGAGGCGCGGCGGGTCCGCAAGATGCTCGGCGGCGGGGTCCGCCAGGGCGGAGTGCTCGCGGCGGCCGGGCTGGTCGCGCTGGACCGCATGGGCGATGTGGCCGCCGACAACGCGAACGCGGCCACCCTGGCGGCGGGACTCGCGGACCTCGGCTGGGAGGTGACCGCGCCGGAGACCAACATCGTGCTGGCCTCGGTGCCGGACGTGCCGACGACGCTGCGGATGCTCGACCGGGTCGCGGTGCCCGCCGTCGCGGTGCCGGGCGGGGTGCGGTTCGTGACGCACCGGGACGTGTCGGCGACCGACATCGCCGAGGCACTCGACCGGATCAAGGCCGGCTGATCTGGCCGCCTGCCTGCTTGAGTTCGGTCCGCAGTTCGGCGATCTCCGCGCGCAGGCCCTTGACCTCGCTGCGGATGGACTCCTCGATCGACTCCTCGGCGCCCGCGATCTTCTGCACGAACCAGGACGCGATCACACCGGTCACCACACCGAGCAGGGCGATGCCGCCGATCATCAGGGCGGCGGCGACCAGCCTGCCCTCCACGGTGACCGGGTAGCGGTCGCCGTAGCCGACGGTGGAGATGGTGGTCATGGTCCACCAGACGGCGTCGCCGAAGGTGGTGATGTTGGCGTCCGGGTCGTGCCGTTCGGCGTCGAGCACGGCGAGCGACGCGGACAGGCCCACGAGCAGGATGGTCCCCGCGACGTAGACGCCGATGCGGCCGCGGAACGTGGTGCCGACCCGGCGGTTGAGCACTTTGAGAATGGTGATCAGCCGCAGCGCCCGCAGTTGGCGGACCATCGGCAGGGCCACCACGATCAGGTCGAACAGGTGCCGCCAGATGAACCGGCCCTTGCGCCGCGCCAGGGTGAACCGGATGACGTACTCGACGGCGAAGACGGCCCAGATCGCCCAGAGCCCGATCTCCTGCCACAGCACCACCGTCGGCGACGCCGACGTGTGCAGCACCTGCCAGGCGTAGCCGATCAGGAACACCACGGCCAGCGCGGTCAGGGGCAGATCAGTGCGCTCTTCCCACGCGCTTAACCTGGGCTCGAGCGGGTCGCTGTGGCGCACGCCGGGCGCGTAGGTGTCGGACACACCGACATCATCGCCGACCGCGCCTGATGCGCTAGGGGTTACCGGCCGATTCGGGGCCGATCCGCCTTGCCCTTGATGGCCCCGTACGCCGCGGCGCCGACGGTGAGTATCGCGGCGGCTACGAGCAGCCACACCACCGCCTTGAACAGGACTCCGATCAGCCAGAACGCCAACCAGATCGCGAGCACCGCGCCGATGATCTTGATAACCATGCCGCCCCCTCAAGCTGTTTCCTGGTCAACGCCTGGTGGCGGCCACCGGTTCCCAGGCGCGCAGGCGGCGCAGCGCCTCCTCGATGTCGGCAGTCGCGCCCGCGAAGGACAGGCGGACGAACCGGTTGCCGTCGACCGGGTCGAAGTCGATGCCGGGCACGATCGCGAGGCCGGTGTCGGCGAGCAGGCGCTGGCAGAAGCTCATCGAGTCGTGGGTGAGGTGGGTGACGTCGGCGTAGGCGTAGAACGCGCCGTCGGCGGGGGCGATCTTGTCGATGCCAAGCTCGGGGAGGCCGGTGAGCAGCAGCTCGCGGTTCGTCGCGTAGCGGGCGACATGGCCGTCGAGTTCCTCGTAGCTCTCCGGCTCGAACGCGGCGACGGCGGCGAGTTGGGAGATCGCGGGGGCGCAGATGGTGAAGTTGCCGGTCAGGGCGCTGACCGCGCGCTGCAGGCGTTGCGGGACGAGCAGCCAGCCCAGCCGCCAGCCGGTCATCGCGAAGTACTTGGAGAACGAGTTCACCACGATCGACTCGCGGGAGTACTGCCAGGCCGAGCTGGTCTCGGCGCCGTAGGAGATGCCGTGGTAGATCTCGTCGCTGACCAGCTGCACCCCGCGCTCGGCGCACCAGCCGGCGATCGCGGCCAGCTCGGCGGGGTCGAGGACGGTGCCGGTGGGGTTCGCGGGGCTGGCGAGGATCAGGCCGTCGATCGGGCCCAGCTCGTCGAGCATCGCCACGGTCGGCTGGAACCGGGTCGTCTCGTCGCACGGCAGCTCGACGACCTCGCAGCCCAGCGCGGTGAGGATGTTGCGGTAGGCCGGATAGCCGGGTCGCGCGAGCGCGACCCGGTCGCCCGCGTCGAACGCCGAGAGGAACGCGAGCAGGAAACCGCCGGAGGACCCGGTGGTGATCACGACGTCCTGCGGGGACACGTCGAGGGAGTGCAGCCGCTCGTAGTGGCCCGCGATGGCTTCGCGCAGCTCGGGAATGCCCAGCTGCTCGGTGTACCCGAGCGCCTGCGTGCCGAGCGCCTCCGCGGCGGCGAACCGGACGGCCTTCGGCGCCCCCGTCGACGGCTGACCCGCCGCGAGCGACACGACGTCGCCGTGCGCCCGCTGCCGCGCGTTCGCGGCGGCGAGGACATCCATCACATGGAATGGCGGGACGGCGGCGCGGTTGGCGACTTTGAGCAGGCGAGCGTGCATGCCGCCAGACTAGGACTTGTCAGTACCCGACATATCCGCCGCCGCCGTGCGTGGCCTTGATGCCAGGAACGTCGGCCAGCGAGCCGTACCGGGAGATCGCGTAGTTCACGCCCGCGCAGATGTTGTCGACCGGGTTCCAGATGTCGTCATGCCCGGGCAGCTTGTGCGCCTGGAACGTCGGATCGATGCACTGCATGAGGCCCTTGGACGGTGTTCCCTTGGCGGCATTCGAGTTGCCGGTCAGAAACACATCGTCGCCGTCGCGAGCTGTCCACGTGCCCAGGTCGGTAGTCACGCACCAGACCGCGCCCCGGCCCGCGGGCTTCTTGGTCAGGGAGTTGCCGGATACGGTCGGGAGATTGGCGCGCACGTACGCCTCGGGCGCCCACGCCGTCGGAGCGTTCTTCCTGGTTACGTGACCGACTCGCGGCTTCCTGCCAGTGAGGTAGACCGCAAGAGTGATCGCCTCCAGGATCTCGCCTGGCGACTGGTAGATGTAGCCCGCCGCGTTGGCCTCGGCGTCGGTGATGGCTTCCAACCACGCGGCGCGCTGCTCGGAGGACATCGCGAGGACTTGGGCGACCGCATCGGTCTTCGGGTTGCCCGCCCTGCGCAATAGATCCACCGCGTAGTCCGGATCCAGCCGGAACTGGTGCCGAGGTCCGCAGCTGTTGCCTCCGCGGTCGTCGATGTAATCGGCGTGTGGCACTCCATCAAGCAGCTGACGCAGCTTGACGACGAACGTCGGTTTCGACTGGGCGATGGACATCGATGGGCGATGCTTGCGTGTCTCGACATGCCCGTCACCCGCGATCCAGCCGAGGATCGCGGCTTCGGTGACAGTGACGTCGAGGCCCTGTTCGGTCTTGGCAGGTGCCGCCACCATGAGACGAGTGTGCGACGCGATTCGGTCTGTCGTCACGAATCCCGCAGCCGGCGTCGCGTCAGCGGGAGGCAGCCGGGTTCCGTGCATCTTCGCGAGGTGCAGCCGCAGCCCTCCCTTGGTGGTCTTGCCGCGTCGCCGGACCCCGGTCGGCCATTCGCACAGCCCGCACTCCTCCGCGTCGGGTACGCGACGTGATTCGACGCGGAGCCATCGGTGGTTCGGGGTCGCCGTCGCGCTCCAGCGTGAGTTCGAGATCGTCACCAATGGCGCGTCCTCGTAGTGGTGCACCTGGGTCACCCGGGTCCACTCGCTGCAGCCGGTGGCCTGGTTGTAGCCGATGGTCTCGTCGCCTGCCCGGACCTGCTCGTGCTTGAGCCAGCCCCGCCGGGTCAGGATCATCGCGTCCGTCGTCAGGCAGTCCCAATTGTTCTGGGCGTTTGGGTTTCCGCCCGATTCGTGCTGGATGATCTCCCAGATCAACTGGGCGTCCTTTTCGGACACGTTGATGCCCCGGGCGCGCAGGACCTCGATCGCCTCCTTGATCCATTCCTGCACGTTTCCGGGTGGTGGGCCCGCGGGTGGGCCACCGCTCGATCCCATGCCGCCGCCACCGCCTCCTCCGCCACCGGAGCCCGAGCCGCCGCCCGAATCACCGGAGCCGGTGCCGCTGCTCCCGGCGGGCTGCTTGTCCGCGGACGATGGCGAGGTCTGCTGGGGCGGTGTGGGGGTCCATTCGATCGGCTTGCCCGGCGCCGGGGTGAAGGTCTGGGTGCCGGGGTCGGGGATGGCGCTGAACTTCGGGTCGACCGTGCGGCCGCGCACGGCCGCGGCGGCGGTGCTGACGGCTTGTTCGGCGTTATCGACCTGCGTGGTGACGCGGCCCTGGTAGCCGGCGGCGAGGCTGTCGACGTGCTGGCGCTTCTCGTCGGCGGTCTTGTCGGGGTTGGCGTTGAGCCAGGCCGTGGCGTTGTCGTGGAGTTCGCCGAAGACGCCTTCCAGCGCGTCCTTGGCGCCCTGGAGCCCGGTCACCGCGGTGGCCAGGTCGGCGGCGACAGCGGTCATCGCCTCGGACAGCGAGGTGGCGGCTTGGCCGAACTTCGCCATGTACGCGACGAAAGCGTCGGCGGAGGCGCCCTGCCAGGCGCCGTCGAGTTCGTCGACCGACGTGGTCACGGTCTTCGCCGAGTCGGTGGCGCCCGTGGCCGAGGCGGTGAACTGGCCCGCGATGTCGCCGATGGCGCCGGGTTGGGCCCGGTAGACCGGCTCCGCTTGCGCGGCCAACTGCGCGGCCGTGCCGCCCAGGCTGGCGACAGCGTCCCTCGCGGTCACGGCTGTCCCCCTCTAGATCGCGGTCTGCGACTGTGTCGCGGCTTGCTCGGTGCCATCGACGGACTGGCCGATCGAGTCGAGCGCCCGGTCGATGTTGCCGAGCAGGGCGCCGGCGCGGTCCAGTTCGTCACTGGCGGTGCGGGCGATGGCCTGCACGGCTTGGGCAAGGGCGGCGGAGCTGGGGAGTCCGCCGAAGACACCGGCGTCGGCGTCGCGCGGGAGGGTGTCGCCCGCGGCGGCCATCGGGCCCGCCTGGCCGCCGACGGCGGTGCGGCACTGCTCGATCGCCCGCAGGTTGTAGTCCACTGTCCCCATCCCTCAGCTCGTCCGGTTCGACGCCTGACGGTCCGCGGTGGTTCCGTCAGAGCTCGTCGAGTAACTCCCGCACGCAGGTGGCGAGGCGCGCGTTGTCGGCTGGGGTGATGGTGCTCCACAGGCGGCCGTCGGCGCTCGGTCGCGTCAGGTAGAGGTAGCGGCCCGCGTCGGTGTCGTGGAAGGAGACGACCCGCTCGGCCCGGTCGCGCCGCCTGCCGCGCTGGGCGCGTTCGGCGCCGAACTGGCCGCGGGTGGTCATGCCGGTGACCATTGAGCCGAGCATCTGCGCGTCGCTGAGGCTCACGCCGTGCTCGGTCAGCGCGTTGATCATCTGCTGCGGGTCGGCGTGGTCGGACTTGGTCAGGATGTCGGTCGGCAGGCTGACAGACCGGCCGGGACCGGCCGGGACGTCGCCCGCGATGGAGACGGCGGCCTCGGCCATGGCGGTGCCGCGGGCGGGGATGAGCCACACCTCGGCGCCGTCGACGACCGCGAGCATGCCCTGGTCGCCGTTCGCCACGGAGAGGGCCGTGATCTCGTGGTCGGTCCACACCCAGCTGTCGACGGTGACCGGCGCGTGGGCGACCAGGCTGAGCGAGTCGGCCAGTTCGGGCACCGCGCGGCCCCCCTCAGCCAGCCCGCGCTGCTCCAGACCGGCGAACGCGGCCGCAACCAGGTCGCGGCGCTCGGTGTGGGTGCGGCCGGGACTCGGCACGTCGAGCGCGACGTGGCGCTCCGGGAGTCGCTCGGACTCCCAGAGCACGTCGAACTCGAGGGTGGAGAGGACGACACTGTTGGACAAGGTCAGTCGTCCTGCCCCAGGACCGGCGAGACCACCATGCGTTCGTCACCGAAGACGTCCTCGGAGTCGATGCCGTACTTGCGCACGTGCTCCTCGTCGTCCTCGCCCTTCGCCCCGGCGGCCGCGGGCTGCATGAGCGACGCGCCCGCCTTCCCCGGCTTGGCCCCGATGCGCTCGGCGTTCTTGGCGGCGCGGGACTGCTCGTCGGGCAGGTCGGTGATCGGCGCCGCACCCCGGGCCGCCGCCCGAGCCGCACGGCCCTCGGGGGTGTCGGGGAAAGCGCCCGCCCCGCGGACCAGCCGGTCCTTCCGCGCGTTCTCACCCGCGGCGGCACCACCGGCCCCGGCGGCTGTCAGGCCGGCGAGGGTCGACATGTCGTTCAGCATGCCCATGGGCATGCCGGGGCGGAGTCCGCCGGGGAGGTTGGTGGGGTTGGGGAGTCCGCCGAAGTTCGGGCCCAGCGGGCCGACAGTGCTGAGCCGGCCGCCACCGGGCTGGTTGTTGTTCGTGCCACCAGTACCGCCGCCGCCACCGGGGCCGTCGGGGATGCCCGCGAGGCCAGGGCCGCCGCCACCGGGCAGGCCGGTCTGGCCGGGAACGCCCGGATTGCCCGGGTTTCCGGTCGGGGTGTAGGCGTTGGGATTGCCGTTGAAGGTCTGCGCGGAGGTGGTGCCCTGGCCTTCGTACGGGGTGGCGACGAGGTTCATGCCGGGCGGCACCGGGAGCGACTGGTAGTTGCCGAGGGCGGACTGGCTGCCCTGGCTGTAGCCGTTCATCGAGTTCACGGCCTGCTCGCGGGCGGCGTTGGTCTGCTGGACCTGCTTGGCGTTGTCGGTCGTGTGCCCGAACGCGCCGAGGAACCGGTCCATGCCGTCGAGCTTGGTGGGGCCGCGCAGGTCGCCACCGTCGGGAGCACCGTTGCGGGTGGTGGAGAAGGCGTCGCCCTGCTCGCTGACACCACCGGCGGACTGCTCGACCGCGGGGGTCGCGTCCTCGGCGTAGATGGCCGCGTTCTTGGTCGCGTCCATGCCGCCCTCGGAGGCACTGCCCTCCCAGGTGACACCGATCTTGCCGAGCTCTTCGCGGAGAACCTGGTCGGTCTCGGCCAGCCCTTCGGCGATCGTCTTGAGTGCCGTCACCGACTTATGGATGCTCTCGGAGCCTGGGCCTTGACGCAGCTTGTCGAGTTCGTCGGCCAGTTGGTGGTGCGTGTAGCCCTCGAAACGGAGGTCGCTCAGCCCGTTGTCGCCTGCCATGTCAGCCCCTCACCCCAGCGTCTGCAACGTGGTCATGGCCATTCCCGCGGCCTGCTCGGTCATCTGACAGATCTGTTCTTGCGAGAATGTCCGGCTGATCTCGCCCAGTCCGACCTGAAGCTGTTGCCCGTCGGCGACATCGACGCCGATGTAGCACTCGTGACTGTTCTTCGCGCCGCCCGCACCCTTGAGGACATGAATGACCCCGGCGTAGCCGTTGACCGAGACCACAGTCGTGTCGACGCGGCGCTTGCCGGACAGCCATGCCTCGACACCCTCGGTGGTGATCAGGTTGATCGTGTACTCGTAGGCGAGTCCGGTGGCCGCGACTTCAAGCTCGCACTGCTTGGCGCCCTTGTATATGTCGGTCCCGTTTGTGGATGCCTCGACCCGCGTGATCCGCAGCTCCGCGCGCTGAGCGGCGGTCAGGAGTGCACAGGGATCAGCGGAATCGAGTTTGAGCGCTTTCGGTCGCGGCGGGATGGTGGCGGTCTTCGACGTGGACGACGACTTGGTCGTCGTCGGAACGTCCGCCGAAGATTCCGAGGTCCTCGGGTTTCCGGCTTCGCTGGTGGTACATCCCGCGACCACGAGCAAAGCCAGCAGGGAAAACGCGGCCCGACTACGCACTCTGCCCGCCTCCGAGAGCCGCGGCGATCTCTTCTTCGTTGTAGCCGTAGGCCTTCGCGCTGTCCGTCAACTGCTGAACAAGGTTCTTCAGACCCATGACGTACTCGTCGATTCTGGTCGCATACGAGTCGTCGTTGTAGATCAGAAGGTCATTCCATGCCTCGGCGACCTTGGTGCTGACGATGTCGTCGCCGGGCTGATCGATCGGGAGGTTGAATCGCGCCTCACGCACGAGCTCGTAGAGCGATTCCGCCTGGGTATGGATGATCTTGGCGGCGGCGAGGACGTTGTCGTGGTTGACCACGAACTGACCGCTGGCCGGGCTGCCGCCCATGAGCGTGCGGGCGGCCTCGATCGCGGCGCCCGCTATCGCGTTGACCGTGCCGCTCAATGAAGCGCCGATGTCCATCTTCACGCACCCCCGTACGCATCGTGACGATGTCGTCTCGTTTCGCAGGCTACCAATGGCGCGGTAAGGCCCACCTGAACTTTGACGGAGAAATCGACCCTTCGGTTCCCTCAGCCCGCGACGGGGATGCCGATCTCGCCGCGCTGGGCGCGCAGGCCGATGTCGGTGCGGTGGTGGGAGCCCGCGAGGTGCACGGCGTCGACCTTGCGGTAGGCGTCGGCGCGGGCCGATTCCAGGTCATCGCCCATGCCGACCACAGCCAGGACCCGGCCGCCTGCGGACACCAGCGCGCCGTCTTCGCGGCGGCGGGTGCCCGCGTGCAGGACGCCTTCGGCCTCGGCTCCGGTGATCAGGTCGCCGGTGCGGGGGCGGCCGGGGTAGCCGTCGGCCGCTATGACAACCGTCACGGACGAGCCCTCAGCCCACTCCAGGGGCGGGTGGGCGGCCAGTTCGTTGCGCGCGGACGCGAGCAGCAGGGCCGACAGCGGGCTGCGGAGCAGCGCGAGGACCGACTGGGTCTCCGGGTCGCCGAAGCGGCAGTTGAACTCGATGACCTCGGGGCCGTTGCTGGTGAGCGCGAGCCCGGCGTAGAGGAGGCCGGAGAACGGCGCGCCGCGCTTGGCCATCTCGTCGACGACCGGCTGGATGATGCGGGCGACGACGTCGTCGACCATGCCGTCGGGGGTCCAGGGCAGCGGCGCGTAGGCGCCCATGCCGCCGGTGTTGGGGCCCGCGTCGTTGTCGCCGACTCGCTTGAAGTCCTGGGCGGGGAGCAGGGGGACGACGGTGCCCGCCTCGTCGACCACGCAGAACAGGGAGACCTCGGGACCGTCGAGGAACGACTCCAGCAGCACGGGGTGACCGCCGTCGAGCAGGGTCATCGCGTGCGCGCGGGCCTTGCTGAGGTCGGTGGTGACGACGACGCCCTTGCCCGCGGCGAGGCCGTCGTCCTTGACGACCCAGTTGGGGCCGAAGCGGGACAGCGCGGCGTCGAGCCGGGCCGGGTTGTCGACGATCTCGCTGTGCGCGGTGGGGACGCCCGCCGTGGTCATGATGTCTTTGGCGAACGCCTTGGAGCCCTCGATGCGGGCCGCGGCGGCGCTCGGACCGAACACGGGGATGCCCGCCGCGCGGACCGCGTCCGCGACGCCGGCGACCAGCGGGCCCTCAGGTCCGATGACGACGAGGTCGGCCTCCCATTTTCGGGCCAGCACCATCACCGCCGCCGGGTCCGCGGGGTCGACCCCGTAGCTCTCGGAAAGCGAGGCGGTGCCCGCGTTCCCGGGCGCACACGCCAGCGCCGTCACCTCGGCGTCCTTGGACATAGCAAGGACCAGGGCATGCTCGCGGGCGCCAGACCCGATAACCAGGACACGCACGAGGACTGAGACTAGATGCTGGGCGCCCGCGACCGGTAATCGGTGTCAGCCGCCGAGGGCCTTGCGGGATCCGTCGTGCAGCGGCACCGGGTCGGTGTCGGCGGCGGTGGCCTTGTCGATGCCGCCCGCGGCGGGGTGCACCTTGACCAGCTCGTCCTTCTTTTCGACGACCAGTTTGGTGATCGCGCACGCGTTGGCGGCGGGGAAGTCCTCGCGGACCAGGAGGACGTTCGGCACGACGATGGTCTTGGTCTCAGCCGCGCCGTAGGTCGCCGCCGGGATGGTGCCCGTGTCGTAGACCGGGTTGATCTTCTTCAGCTCTTCGAGGTGCGGGGTGACGTCGATGAACTCGACCTGGCCCTTCATCGACGTGAACAGGTCGGTGAGCTCGGGCGTGGGCAGGCCGCCGGACCACACCAGGCCGTCGATCTGGCCGGCCTTCATCCCGTCGACGGTGGGGCGCAGGGCGAGGCGCTGGGCGGAGACGTCGGTGTCCGGGTTGAGGCCCGCCGCCTTGAGCAGGCGGGTGGCGATGACCTCGGTGCCCGACTTCGGGGAGCCGGTGGAGATCTTCTTGCCACGCATGTCGGCGATCGACTTGATGCCGCTGCCGGTGCGCACGACGACCTGGGTCGCGTTCGGGTAGATGCGGGCCAGGGCGCGGACCTTGACCGGCTTGCCCTCGAACGCGCCCTTGCCGTTGACGGCGTCGGCGGCGGTGTCGGCGAGGGAGAAGGCGACGTCGTAGTCGCCGCCGACGAGTTGCTGGATGTTCTGCACCGACGCGCCGGTCTCGGCGGCGGTGGCCTTGAGCTTGGAGTTGTCGCTGATCAGCTTGGCGAGGCCGCCGCCGAGTGTGTAGTAGACGCCGCCGGTGTTGCCGGTGGCGATGGTGATGCGGCCGTCGCCCGCCTCGCAGTCGCCCGCGCCGCCGGTGGTGGCCGTGTCGGACCGTTTGCCGCCGCAGCCCGCGGCGAGCAGGGCGAGCGAGACGATCAGGATGCGGCTACGCATGTGCTTTCTCCTTGACGCGGGTGAGCAGGTGGACGACGAGTGCGATGGCGAGGAATCCGAGGCCGATGCCGATCGACACCGGGTGCAGGTAGAGCAGCAGGAGCGCGGCGGGGACGCACAGGAGGCGGGCGGGCAGCCGGACCGGGCCGAACAGCCAGCCGCCGGTGACCACGGCGAGCGCGCCGATGCCGACCGCGGAGACCGCGACCACCCAGAGGACGGTGCCGACGGGTCGTTGCAGCAGGAGCGCGGCGCCGTTGTCGGTGAGGACGAACGCGATCGGGACGAGGAACGCGGGCAGCGTGTACTTCCAGGTCTGCCACATGGTGCCCATGACCGACCCGCCGGTGATCGCGGCCGCGGCGACGGCGGCGAGCGCGGTCGGCGGCGTGACCTCGGAGAGGACGGCGTAGTAGAAGATGAACATCGCCGTTTCCGCGGGCGCCACCCCGAGGTTGATCAGCGCCGGGCCGAGGATGACCCACGAGATGATGAACGACGCGGTGACCGGCACGGCCAGCCCGAGCACGCAGACCGCGACGGCGGCGAACACGACGGTCAGCACGAGCACCGCGGTGGGGTCGGACGCGAGCGCTTTGGCGGCGTCGACGAGCGCGTCGGCGAGGGCGAGACCGAGGCCGGTCTTGGTGATCGTCGAGGTGATGATCCCGGCGGCGGCGCAGACGGCGATCACCGGCAGGGCGCCCCGGATGCCTTCGGCGAGGGAGTCGGCGAGGTCGCGCACCCATGCGCTCACGTTGTGGCGGCGCGGGATCAGGGCGAACAGGGCGGCCACGCCGGTGGCGTAGACGACGGCCGTGAACGGCGGGATGTCCATCGCCAGAAACACGACGATGATCCCCAGCGACGCGAAGTGGAACCACCCGTGCCGCAGGACTGTCCACAGGCGAAGGGGCTTATCCACAGCCACCCCTTGCAGCCCCCTTTCTGACACCCCTCCCCGATAGACTGGCCAAGGGCCGTCCCCCCGGGGAAGGGCGGGGGCTGCGCTGGGGGCGTTTTCGGGATTTGGGGGTTCGGGGTTTGTGGGTTTGGCGCCGGGGTTTATGGGCTCGGTGCTGCGGTTTATCGGCTCAGTGGCGGGGTTTGCGGGCTCAGTGGCGGAACTTGTGGGTTCGGCGCTGGGGTCTGGGGGCTCGATTTCCGCTGGTGGGGCGAGGTCCAGGCCGGTGTCGTTGACGTGGAAGCGGCGGGCGTCGGCTTCGACGGCCAGGCCGATCCCCAAGTAATAGAGCAAAGTCGGGACGATCGCCCACACCAACACGCTCAGGTACGAGGTCTGCAGGTATTCGGCGATGATGAACGCCGCCGCCCCAAGTGTCGGGGGCGAGAGGATCGCGCCGATGCCGGAGGCGGCGAGCAGGCCGCCGGCGTTTTCCTTGGGGTAGCCCGCTTTCCGCAGCACGGGCCAGGTGATCGCGCCGAGGCTGACGGTGGTCGCGGTGCCCGATCCCGACACGGTGCCGAGCAGGAATCCCGACGTCGCGGCGGTGCGGCCCGCGGCGGTGCGGGAGCGGCGGAACAGGGCGAAGCTGAAGTCGACGAAGAAGCCGCCCGCGCCCGAGGTGTTGAGGACCGCTCCGTAGATGGTGAACAGGACGATGTACGTGGCGGCGACGTTGAGCGGGATGCCGTAGAAGCCGCTCTGCTCGTTGTAGAGGGCGTTGACGATCTGGCCGAAGTCGATGCCCGCGTGCGCGAAGTCCCAGTTCTGCGGCAGGAAACCGCCGTAATAGGCGAACGCCAGGAACCCCAGGCAGACGATCGGCAGCACCCAGCCCGTGGTGCGCCGGGTCGCCTCCAGGATCAGCAGGAGCAGCAGACCGCCGGCGATGATGTCCGGTGTGGACAGTTCGGCCCGGTCGAGGAAGGCGTCGTACCCACCGGCGAAGCCGTTGCCGCCGAAGGGAAGCACCGGGTAGAGGCCGACGAACAGTGCGATCGTGGCGTACACCCAGTCGACAACGCCCGGATTCCGCGGGCTCTTGGACGTCGGCCGATAACAGAGGAAGACCAGCGGGAGCGTCAGCCCGAGGAAGATCACCAGGTAGAACTGGCTGCCCTCGGGGAACGGCCAGAAGACCTGCTTGAGCACCAGCACCGCGATGGCGACCGACGCGGCCCACACCCCCAGGTCCCAGCGGCCGGTGAGTTTGCGTGCCGGACGTTCCTCGTCGTGCGCGCCGACGACCTCGGTCGGGTCAATGGTGCTGGTCAACCATCCTCCTGCCAGGTGCGTTGATCTCTGACGCACGCTACCGCTGGTCACCGGTCCACAGAAGAGGGGATGTTGACCCGCCCATCACCGAACGCGACGATCAAGGCACACCTGGTCAGTTTCTCCACGTTCACCCGCAGGTCGGCAGCCCTTCGCCCAACAGCGGTCCGGGCGTCTTGCCGCCCGGCGAGTGTTGCCCGGTCACCCACATCTTGGAGGTCACCATGGTCCGAAAGGCCCGGTTAGCCGGCGTCGCCCTCTGCGTGCTCACCCTGTTCGGCGGGGTGTTGACCAGCGCGAGCGCGTCCCCCGAAGAGCACTCGGCGGGCCCGCTGGTGCTGGGGCACCGCGGCGCGTCGGGGTACCGCCCGGAGCACACGCTGGCCTCTTACGAGCTGGCCGCGCGGATGGGTGCCGACTACATCGAGCCGGACCTGGTGTCCACGAAGGACGGTGTGCTGGTCGCCCGGCACGAGCCGGAGATCGGCGGCACCACCGACGTGTCCGCCCGGCCCGAGTTCGCCGCGCGCAAGGCGACGAAGAACCTCGACGGCGTGCAGGTCACCGGCTGGTGGACCGAGGACTTCACCCTCGCCGAGCTGAAGACGCTGCGCGCGGTCGAGCGCATCCCGCAGCTTCGCCAGCGCAACACGGTCTACAACGGCCGGTACGAGGTGCCGACCTTGCAGGAGGTCATCGACCTGAGCAAGCGGCTCTCCCGCGAGTTGCGGCGCGACATCGGGATCTACCCGGAGACCAAGCACCCGACGTACTTCCGCAAGCTCGGGCTGGAACTCGAGCCGAAGCTCGTCGATGTGCTCACCCGCAACGGGCTGAACCGGCCGAACGCCAAGGTGTTCGTCCAGTCCTTCGAAGTGGGCAACCTCAAAGCTCTCAAGAGCAGGCTGCGGGTGCCGCTGATCCAGCTGACCTCGGCCTCCGGCGCGCCGTTCGACTTCATCGACTCCGGTGACCCGCGCAAGTACTCCGACCTGCTGACGCCGGCGGGCCTGCGTGAGGTCGCGTCGTACGCCTACGGCATCGGTCCGGCCAAGGACCAGGTCATCCCGCGTGACGCGGCGGGCAACCTGGCCGCCCCGACCGCGCTGGTCGGCGACGCGCACGCGGCGGGCCTCAAGGTGCACCCGTACACGTTCCGGGCGGAGAACAACTTCCTGCCGGTCAACCTGCGCTCGTCGGCGAACCCGGCCGAGTACGGGAACCTGTTCGGTGAGCTGTCCGCGTTCTGGGCGGCGGGCGTCGACGGCGTGTTCACGGACAACCCGGATCTCGCGGTGGCGTCACGTTCGGAACGGTAGAGGTGAGCTGCCGGTGCCGCCGGGGATTCCCGCGGCACCGCACTCGGCTCAGTCCTGCTTGCGCAGTTCGCTGTTGGCTTGCTGGGCTTCGTGGAGCTGGTCTTCGAGGGTGACGATGCGGCAAGCCGCCTCCAGGGCGGTGCCCTGGTCGACCAGTTCCCGGACCCGGGCGGCGAGGCGCAGCTGTTCGCGGGAGTAGCGGCGGTGCCCGCCCGCGGAGCGCTGCGGCTCGATCAGCTTGGCCTCATCGAGGCTGCGAAGGAAATTCGGTGTCGTGCCGAGGATCTCGGCCGCTCGGCCCATGGTGTAGGCCGGGTAGTGCTCGTCGTCGAACTTGTCGGCCGCGGTCGAATTCGAGGCCGTCTCGCGTGGGTCTGGGATCATCGCGCCTCCACATCACGAGGGGCCCCGGTGCGTTCGCACCGGGGCCCCAGGGTTTTGGGTGTCATCACTGTCAGCCGACCGCGAGGCCGACTTTCCGTACTCGCGCGCGCCCGAAATGCGAGCGCCGCGAGGATCGCTTTTCCGTAACCGAGAACCACCTTCCAATCTGATGGAACTGCGGTACCCGCCGGGCGAAACCCAGCCACAGCGGGCGATCCAATGACGAGCCCCTTCCCTTCTCTCCGGTGTTATCAACTTGCCTTGCACTTCCGGCATCTCGCGTGGAACCCCTTACGTTGATCGGTCCCAGCACGCAGACGCCTCGGTCACTGACACGGAACCCCTTCACCGACTGGTTCCGGCCACCTGACCGTCTTGCCTCTAACCGTCTTGCCTAACTGCCTTGCCTCTTGCTGTCTTGCTGATTACCGCTTGCCTTGATTCCTCAGGACCGGCACTGCTCGAACTTCGTCTTCACTTCCCGGTCCCGGTCTTCGTCCCACTTCGCGGGTAGTTCCGTCATCTCCCGCGCCTGTATGACGTTGTCTCTCTCAGTACGAGGAGAACATTACACACAGCTGGCGACGAATGTCTACCTCAGCCAGATGAGATTTTCTGTCGCTCAGACCACCCGGCTGTCGACGAAGCACCAACGCCAGGTCTCTCCCGGCTCCAGCGAGCGCATGACCGGGTGGTCCGACGAGGTGAAGTGGGCAGTGGCGTGCCTGCGGGGGCTGGAGTCGCAGCACGCCACGTGGCCGCAGGTCAGGCACTGCCGCAGGTGGACCCAGCCGGTGGCGCCCATGGCCCGGCAGTCGGCGCAGTAGTCGTCGGCGTCGGGGGTGACCTCGCCCGGTAGGTCGGCCAGGTGTTCGCAGCTCATCGCGCACTCCTTCGGTGTCCGGGTAATCCTGACGCAGTGGAGATACTTCTGCTGCTGGCCGGAGCGCTGGCCGTGACCGCCCTCGCCCGCCGGGTCGAGTGGCCCGCGCCGCTGGTGCTCGTCGCCGTCGGGCTCGCCGTGTCGTTCATTCCGGGAGTCCCGGAGTTCCGGCTGCACCCGGAAGTGGTGCTGCTGCTGGTGCTGGCGCCGCTGCTCTACTCGGCGGCGCTGGACAGCTCGTACCTCGACATCAAGGCGAACCTGCGGCCGATCGGGCTGCTCGCGGTGGGGTTGGTGCTGTTCAGCACGGCCGTCGTCGGGGTGGTCGCGCACGCGGTGGTCCCCGAACTGCCGCTGGCGTCGGCGCTCGTCCTCGGCGCGATCGTGGCCCCGCCGGACGCGGTGGCCGCCGTGGCGATCGGCCGCAGGCTGGGGCTGCCGCGGCGGGCGATGACGCTGCTGACCGGGGAGAGCCTGGGAAACGACGCGACGGCGCTGACAGCGTTCAAGGTGGCGGTCGCGGCGGCCACGGGTGCGGCGGCGTTCTCGTGGGGTCAGAGCGTCCTGACGTTCGCCGTCGCGGCGGTCGGCGGTGTGCTGGTCGGGTTGGTGTTGGCGGTGCTCGTCCATGCCATCCGCCTGCGGCTTCGCGATGGTGTGCTGGAGAGCGCGCTCGGGTTGCTGGTCCCGTTCGGCGCGTACCTGCTGGCCGAGGAGGTGCATGCCTCAGGTGTGCTGGCCGTCGTCGTCGCGGGGCTCTACCTCGGGCACAACGCGCCCGCGGCGGGGTTCTCCACCCGGCTGCAGGAGACGGCGGTGTGGCGGTCGGCTGACGTGCTGTTGGAGTCGCTGGTGTTCGCGCTGATCGGGCTGCAGCTGCGCACGGTCATCTCGGACGCACGGCCGGGCTGGGGTCTGGTGGCCGCGTCCGCGGTGGTGTTGGCGGCGGTGATCGTGGTGCGGTTCGTGTGGATGTTCCCGGCCGCCCACATCCCGCGCTGGCTGTCGTCGAGGATTCGGGCGCGGGAACCGGCGCCGGGATGGCGGCAGATCACGGTGATCTCGTGGGCGGGCATGCGCGGGGTGGTGTCGCTGGCGGCCGCGGCGGCGATCCCGGCGGACATGCCGGGGCGCGATGTGGTGGTGTTGCTGACTTTCGTGGTGACGGTCGGGACACTGTTGTTGCAGGGCACGACTTTGCCCGCGCTGATCCGGGCGCTGCGGGTCGAGGCGTCCGACGGACAGGAACGCGCGCTCGCCGAAGCCCAGGTGCAGAACGCGGCGGCGCGGGCGGCGATCGACCGGCTCGACGAGGTGTTGTCGGAAGGTGAGATCCCCGACCACCTCGCCGACCGGCTGCGCGCGATCGCCGAGCACCGGGGGAACGCGGCGTGGGAACGGTTGGGGCGTCAGGAGTTGGAGAGTCCGGCGGCCGCTTTCCGCCGCCTGCGCCGGGAGATGCTGTCGGCGGAGCGGTCGGTGTTCATCCAGGCGCGGAACAAGGGCGACATCGACGACGAGGCGCTGCGGAAGGTGTTGCGGGAGCTGGACCTGGAGGAAGCCGCCCTGGCCAGGGAATAAGCGTCGGCCGGTAACCCTTCAAGATCGTGACGAGATACCTGGGTGAAGCAGACACTCGACACGACGAATGGGCGACCGTGGGCAGCGAAGACTTCTACCGGTGTGACGCGTGCGGGAAGCGGAACCGCATCCCGGCGGCGGTCGGCGTGCGCGGCATCCGGTGCGGCGGGTGCGGGCACGCCCTGCCGACGCCGAAGATCCTCGAACGGCTGAGCCAGGTGAAGACCGAACTCCAGGACCTGTCCGTGCGGCTGAGGCGGTTCGACTATCCGCGCAACCACACCGAAATCGAACGCAAGCTGAGCAGGCAGAAGGCGATCCTCGCGAATCTCCCGGATCTGCCTGGCTACCGGATGACCTCGCACGCGAGTTTCGACCTGATCATCGAGATCGGCGTGCTGGTCGACGACCTGGAACGCCGACTGCAGCGGACCGCGCTGAAGGTGGCGCTCCGGATCCTCGTCGAGATCGGGCAGTTCCTGCGCATCCTCGCCGTGGAGACACCCCGATTGCTCACCAGCGGATCCGACGACTGACCGGGCGCCCCGCGAAGGGCGCCCGGCAGCGCTTACGTCATCGGGTAGCGGACGATCGTCTCGTCGCGGCCGGGACCAACGCCGACGGCCGACACGCGGGCGCCCGAGAGTTCCTCGATGCGCTCGACGTACGCGCGGGCGTTCGCCGGGAGTTCCTCGAAGGTCCGGCACTCGCTGATGTCCTCCCACCAGCCCGGCATCTCCTCGTACACCGGCACCGCGTGGTGGACGTCGGTCTGGGTCATCGGCATGTCGTCGATCCGCTGCCCGTCGACCTCGTAGGCCACGCAGATCGGCACCGTGTCCAGGCCGGACAGGACGTCGAGCTTGGTCAGGAAGTAGTCGGTGATGCCGTTGACCCGGCTGGCGTACCGGGCGATCACGGCGTCGAACCAGCCGGTGCGGCGCAGGCGCTTGGTGGTGACGCCGATCTCGCCGCCGACCTTGCGGAGGCGTTCGCCCATCTCGTCGTTCAGCTCGGTCGGGAACGGGCCGGAGCCGACGCGGGTGGTGTAGGCCTTGAGGATGCCGATCACCGTGGTGATGCGGGTGGGGCCGATGCCCGAGCCCGCGCTCGCGCCGCCGGACGTCGGGTTCGACGAGGTGACGAACGGGTAGGTGCCGTGGTCGACGTCGAGCAGGGTGCCCTGCGAGCCTTCCAGGAGCACGGTCTCGCCGCGCTCGAGCGCCTGGTTCAGGAGCAGGCGGGTGTCGGCGATTCGGTGGGCGAACTGCTCGCCGGACGCGAGGACCTCGTCGACGACCTGTTCGGGGTCGAGGGCCTTGCGGTTGTAGATCTTGACCAGCATCTGGTTCTTGATGTCGAGCGCGGCCTCGACCTTCTGCCGCAGGATCTTCTCGTCGAGCAGGTCCTGCACGCGGACGCCGACGCGGGCGACCTTGTCCTGGTAGGCCGGGCCGATGCCGCGACCGGTGGTGCCGATCTTGGCCTTGCCCAGGTAGCGCTCGGTGACCTTATCGATCGCCACGTGGTACGGCATGATCAAGTGCGCGTCGGCGGAGATCAGCAGGCGGGACGTGTCGACTCCGCGCTCGTCCAGTCCGGCCAGCTCCGTGAGCAGCACCGCCGGGTCGACCACGACACCGTTGCCGATCACGTTGGTGATCCCCGGGGTCAGGATGCCGGACGGAATCAGGTGCAGGGCGAACTTCTGGCCGTCCGGGAGGACGACCGTGTGGCCCGCGTTGTTGCCGCCTTGGTAACGCACGATCCAGTCGACGCGGTCACCGAGCAGGTCGGTGGCTTTGCCCTTGCCTTCGTCGCCCCATTGGGCGCCGATCAGCACGATTGCCGGCATGTGAGACTCCAGGTGTTGGCAGTGGAACCGTGGACACCCGAACCCGGGCTGATGCGGGCGAATGCCGGTGATTGAGACTAGACCAGGAGCGTGTGGTGGGTGCACTCGTGCTGGCCTGCGGAAACCAGGCCGACACCGAAGCGTTGTTCGACGTCGACGCCGAAGTGCGGGAAGTGGCCGCGAAACCGGCCAAATCGGTCGTAGATCCCCTGCTCAGAGGCCTGGGCGGGCGCAGGCTGGTGGTGCACGGCACCGACGCGGACCTGGCAGCCATCGTGTTGCGAATCATGCGGCTCGACCTCCTGGGCGGCACCGCGGTCGGTTTCGTGCCCGCCGAGCGCTCGGTGATCCCCAAGCTGTGGGGCATCCCGGCCGACCCGGAACAAGCCGCGCGGGTCGCCGTCGCCGGTGAGGTCGACCCGATCCCCCTCATCCGCGACGACGCGGGCGGCGTGCTGCTCGGCGTGGGAGTCCTGCGGTCGGTCCGCGGCGTGGCCTACTGCGACGACGCCACGGTCCTGCGTGGGCGAGCGAGCCGGGTCGAGGTGACGCCGGATCCGCAGGGCGGGGAGGGGCTGATCGTCCGGGTGATCCACCGCGGCCTGCTCCGCAACCGGGTCGAGACGACGCGGGGGCGGGCGTTCCAGGTGGGGTGTCTGCCGGTCATTCCCGAGTCGGACGGGGTGACCTACAAGCGGGACGTGTCGCGGTGGACCTGGTACCGCCACACCGCCGACCTGCGGGTCATACGCGGAGCGATCTAGCCACGACAGTGGTACCGCCACCCAGCGGATCTTCACGGGCTCTAGCGGAGAGTGGTGAAGAACTTTTACTGTAAGTCGTCAGTGTGTCACCCAATGGCTCCATGAGCTCCACCCTGCGCAGACACGGTTACCCGGCGTTCTCCTGATCCGCACCTGGAGGAACCTTGTCGAAGATCCGCACCCTGCTCGGCTCCTTATCCCTCTCCGTCGTCCTCACCGTCGGCCTCGCCGGTGTCGCGAGCGCCACCCCGCCCAACATCCCCACCGAGACGACCGCCCGCTCCGAGCTCGCCGCCCTCACGGTCGCGGCGGACGGGTCGATGACCGGCTATTCGCGGGACCTCTTCCCGCACTGGAGCACCATCTCCGGCACCTGCAACACCCGTGAGACCGTCCTCAAGCGCGACGGCAGCAACGTGGTGACCGACTCGTCCTGCGCGGCGACCTCGGGCAGCTGGTACAGCCCGTACGACGGCGCGACCTGGACGCTGGCGTCCGATGTGGACATCGACCACGTCGTCCCGCTCGCGGCGGCTTGGCGGTCCGGCGCTTCCTCGTGGACGACCAGCCAGCGGCAGGCGTTCGCCAACGACCTGAGCTACCCGCAGCTCATCGCGGTCACCGACAACGTCAACCAGGCCAAGGGCGACCAGACGCCCGCGACGTGGAAGCCGCCGCGCAGCGCGTACTGGTGCACCTACGCGAAGATGTGGACGCACGTGAAGTACAAGTACTCACTTCGCGTGAACTCCGCGGAGAAATCCGCGCTGTCGAGCATGCTGAACTACTGCTGACGACTTGAGAGGACGCCGATGTCGGAGTACACCTCACCGTTCGCCGCCGGCCCGGGCGTGATGACCGAGGAAGCCGGTGTGCTGACCGGTGACCTGGAGCTGCGCACGGTCAGCGCTCCTGGTGGCGCGGTGACGGCGAAGGTGCGCTACGCCGGGACGGACGAGTGGTACCGGCTGCGCGGCGGCCAGTGCAAGCTCGTCCACGACGGCGACCACAGCGCGGTGCACTCGATCCTCGTCGGCGTCCTCAACCGACCGATCGGTTAGACAACGCGAGTCGCCCCGTCCAGCGAGTGAATGTCGAACTCACTTGCCGGGCGGGGCGACTCGTTTGCCTGGAGGGGCGACTCGCGGTTAGAGGCCTAGGGCCGCGGGGGCGGCGGGGTCGGAATCGGCGAGGAATGTTGAGCAGCGCTCGTACTCCTCGGTGTCGTTGATGGCCTTCGCGGCGCGGGCCAGTGCGGCGAGGGCGCGCAGGAAGCCCTGGTTGGGGGCGTGCGACCACGGGATGGGGCCGAAGCCCTTCCAGCCGGAGCGGCGCAGCTGGTCGAGGCCGCGGTGGTAGCCGGTGCGCGCGTAGGCGTAGGCGGCGACGTTCTCGCCGGAGTTGAGCGCCGCTTCGGCGAGCGCGGCCCAGGCGGCGCTGAAGTCCGGCCAGCGGGCGGCTACGTCAGCCGGGTCGGTGCCAGAGTCCAAAGCACCTTGCGGCTCGTCGCGGGCGGGGAGCATTGTGGGGTCAGGTCCTAGCAGGTTGCCGTCCATACGGGTCATCCTGCCCCATCGCCCGAGTCGGTGACCCTTGAGACGAATACATCCAGATATCGCACTAGGTGACGACCCTGATTCGAAAGGTCACCAACCCGTAGGGGATTACCCGGGTTTTTCCCACGAAGGAGTGGGGGCGGCTATCCGTTCTCAGCGTCGCGCCGCCATGATGACTGGGTGAACATGGGGCGAGCATCGATCGACGACCCTGCGGGCAAAGGTCCTGTCGGGCAGTTCAAGGATTTCTTTCGGCTGCATTGGACGCGCGGCGACGCGGGTACCGAGACGCCGGAGTGGGTGTGGCATTTCGCCTATCGCACCTGGTTGATCGCCCTGTTGTTCAAGGTGCTCGGGTCGTCGTGGGACGAGTCGTGGCATTTCAAGTTCCAGCGTGACGACCTCGCCGCACCGCACCTCATCAACAGCGTCGGCACGGGTATCGCTGTGGTTCTGGTGGCCATTCACACGTTCACCGGCATGGCTGTCACGAAACGCGCGCAGCGGCTGCTGCAGGTCGGTTTGGCTGTTTTCCTCATCGCCGCCCCGCTTGATGTGATCAATCACCGGGTCAACGGGCTCGATCTCACAGCGTGGAGCGCGTCACACGCGCTGCTGTACCTGGGCACCGCGCTGATGATCGCCGCGCTGATCGACGCCTGGGTCTCGGCCGGGCCGCGGGGCAAGTCGCGGCCGTGGATCCTGGGCGCGCTGTGGTTCTTCTTCCTGGAGAACGTGCTCTTCGCGAACGGGCAGCAGGAGTACGGCGTCCTGGAGCTGCGGTCCTGCATGCCGAACGGCGTGCTGAACATCGACACCTGCTACGCCGAGCGCAGCCTGCTGGAGTTCGCCGCCGAGCAGATCGGCCGCCCGGTCGACTACGTGGCGATCAAGCAGTTCGCGCTGCCGATCCCGGACTGGGTGTACCCGATGTGGGGGATCGGCGTGGCTGCGCTCGTGCTCGCCGTCGCCGCCAAGACGATCGGCCTGCGCTGGGCCGCCACCGGTGTGGCCGCCGCGTACGTCGCCTACCGCGCGGTGATCTGGCCGATGCTGGTCGTGGCCGACTTCCCGCCGTCGACCGTGCCGTTCTACCTGGTGTTCGTCGGCCTCGCGATCGACCTGGTGCGCCGGATGAACCTCTCGCATTCACTCGAAGCAGTGGCAGGCGCCGGTGTGGTGACCGTGCTCGGCCACGTCGCGCTCTACGCGCAGGAAGTGACCATCTCCGCACCGCCGATCGCTTGGTGGTCCGCGCCGATCACCTTCGTGCTGCTCGCCGGGTTCTGGTGGCTGGGCAAGCCGGTCGCGCAGTGGTTCGACAAGCGGCAGACGGCCGCCAAGGTCTCCGTCTGACAGACGAAGAACGGCGCCTCCCGCGAGCGGGAGGCGCCGTTCTCGTGTCCGGGGTCAGCCCGCGATCATGCGGCCCGCCGACTTGAGGTGCTCACACGCCTGGGTGATGCGCGCGGCCATGGCCTGCTCAGCGGCCTTGAGGTAGCTGCGCGGGTCGTAGACCTTCTTGTTGCCGACCTCGCCGTCGATCTTGAGCACACCGTCGTAGTTGGCGAACATGTGCGCCGCGATCGGACGGGTGAACGCGTACTGGGTGTCGGTGTCGATGTTCATCTTGATGACGCCGTAGGACACCGCCTCGTGGATCTCCTCGAGCAGCGAGCCGGAGCCGCCGTGGAAGACCAGGTCGAACGGCTTCGAGCCGGGCGCGAGGCCCAGCTTCTCGGCCACGACGTCCTGGCCCTGCTTGAGGATCGACGGCTTGAGCTTGACGTTGCCCGGCTTGTAGACGCCGTGCACGTTGCCGAAGGTCGCGGCCAGCAGGTAGCGGCCCTTCTCGCCCACGCCGAGCGCGTCGACGGTCTTGAGGTAGTCCTCGGCCGTCGTGTAGAGCTTGTCGTTGATCTCGTTGTCGACGCCGTCTTCCTCGCCGCCGACGACACCGACCTCGATCTCCAGCACGATCCTGGCCTTGGCCGCGGCCTCGAGCAGGTCGGCGGCGATCTGCAGGTTCTCGTCGAGCGCGACCGCCGAGCCGTCCCACATGTGCGACTGGAACAGCGGCGCGCGGCCGCCGTCGACCCGCTCCTGGCTGATCGCGATCAGCGGGCGGACGAAGCCGTCGAGCTTGTCCTTGGGGCAGTGGTCGGTGTGCAGCGCGACGTTGACCGGGTACTTCTCGGCGACGACGTGCGCGAACTCGGCGAGGGCGACCGCGCCGGTGACCATGTCCTTGACCTTGGTGCCGCTGGCGAACTCGGAGCCGCCGGTGGACACCTGGATGATGCCGTCGCTCTCGGCTTCGGCGAAGCCGCGGAGCGCGGCGTTCAGTGTTTCCGACGAGGTCACGTTGATGGCCGGGTAAGCGAACTCGTTCGCCTTGGCCCGATCCAGCATCTCCGCGTAGACCTCGGGTGTGGCGATGGGCATCGGTGGGTCCTCCTCGGGGTGGCCTGCGCCGTTCCGCCGCATCCTACGAGGGTTGTGTGTCAGGCGTGTCGGGCTAGTCCGCCAACCAGCTAACTGTTACTCCAATTTACGGTTACTTGTGGTAGCTTACTCGCGGTAAGGAACGCGATCGAGGAGGACTTCCGATGGGTGTGACGAACCTGCTGGCCCGCGAGCAAGACGTCAAAGGCAAGGTCATCCTGATCACCGGAGCCGCCCGCGGCTTCGGCGCGGGCCTGGCCAAGCGGTTCGCCGCGCGGGGTGCCAAGGTCGCGCTCGTCGGTCTGGAACCGGACGTGATGAAGAAGGTCGCCGCTGAGTGCGGGCCCGACGCCGCCGTGTTCGAGGCGGACGTGACCGACTGGGCCGCGCTGGAGACCGCGACCAAGGGCGTGGTCGAGCGCTTCGGCGGGATCGACATCGTCGTGGCCAACGCGGGTATCGCGGCGGCCGGCTTCGTCCGGTCGATCGACCCGAAGGCGTTCGAGCGGACCATCGAGGTCGACCTGCTCGGCGTGTGGCGCACCGTCCGGGTGACGCTGCCGCACGTGATCGACCGCAAGGGCTACATCCTGGTCGTGTCCTCGCTGGCGGCGATCACGCACGCGCCCGCGATGGCGGCCTACGCGGCGGCGAAGGCGGGCGTCGAGGCGTTCACCAACAGCCTGCGCGCCGAGATGCGGCACCTCGGTGTCCGCGTCGGTGTCGCGCACCCGTCGTGGATCGCGACCGACCTGGTCAACGGCGCCGACGAGCACCCCGTGTTCGGCCCGCTGCGGGCGAGCATGCCCGGCCCGATGGGCAAGACGTACCCGGTCGAGTTCGCCCTCGACGCCCTGGAGAAGGGCATCCTGCGGCGCGACCGCAGCATCCATGTGCCCGGCTGGGTCGGCGCGCTGAAGCTGGTCCGCACGTTCCTGCCGCCGATCATCGAGATCGGCGCGAAGCTGCGCGGCAACATCGTGGCCAAGGCCGACAAGGCCGCGCTCGAGGACATCGCCAAGCGTGGCGCGGAAGCCTCTTCGCGACCCGTCGGCGCGGGCGGGCAGGCCGACGCCGAAGCGCGCTAGCCTGCCGTCAACCAGCGAGGAGGCGCGGATGTCGCGACGGGACCAGATCAAGCTTTCGCCGGAGGAGATCCAGGCGTTCCTGGGGAACCAGAAGACCGCGAACGTGGCGACCATCGGCAAGAACGGGCGGCCGCACCTCGTCTCGCTCTGGTACCTGCCCGAGGGCGACATCCTGACGACGTGGACCTACGAGTCGTCGCAGAAGGTCGCCAACCTCCGCAGGCTGCCGCAGGCCACGGTGCTCGTGGAGAGCGGCGAGAGCTATGAGGAACTCGTCGGCGTGATGCTGGAGTGCGACGTCGAACTCGTCGAGGACACCGAGCGGATCACCCAGATCGGCAGCGCGCTTACGCTTCGCTACACGGGCAGCGAGGAAGTCGCGGCGGCCGCGTCGCAGTTCGTGCGGGCCCAGGCGGCGAAGCGCATCGGGCTCGTCTTCAAGCCCACCAAGATCGTCTCCTGGGACCACAGCAAACTCGGCGGGACTTACTAGCCCGCGAACGGGCCGAGGGCGATCGTCCACTCCCGGATCATGCGGGCGGCGGCGATTCCCTCGGTCGTGTACGGATCGACGGCGAGGATCTTGTCGAGTTCCTCGCGGTCGGCGACCTTGACCACGAAGAATCCGCCGGTCCCGTCCGCCCATGGCCCGCCGCCGAGCACGTGGCCCGTCTCCGCAAGCTCCTGCAGGTAGGCGCGGTGGGACGGGCGGACCTCGGCGAGGCGGTCGGCGTCGTCGATGTACGTGGTGTCCACGGTGAACCAGGTCATGGCGCCCATCGTCGCAGTCCGTCTTTTCCGACCGTCGGCCGATGTGCTTCTGATCGCCGCCCGGTAAGGTTTGGCCGTGGCAGGGGATGGTGTGCAACCGGGTGATTACCCCCCGGCGCGCGGGAATGTCGAGCCCGCGAACACGCCCGTGGAGGGCAACGCGGAGCGCAGCGTCGAGCAGACGCTGACCCGACTCCGGGCTATCGACCTCAAAAGCGCGCCACCGCCGACGCCTGAGGCGCCGCTGACGCTCGAAGACCTCTACCGCACCCACCGGATGCGTCTCGTCCGGCTGGCGCTGCTGCTGGTCGACGAGCCCGCGACGGCCGAGGACGTCGTGCAGGAGGCGTTCACCGGGCTGCACCGCAACTGGGGTGGTCTGCGCGACGCGGCCGCCGCGGTCGGCTATCTGCGAACAGCCGTGGTCAACGGCTCGCGCAGTGTGCTGCGGCGACGCAAGACCGCGCGGGAGTACACGCCGCCGCACGCGGTCAACGCGCGGTCCGCCGAGAGCCTCGCGATGCTGACCGCGGAGCACCAGCAGGTGGTCAAGGCCCTGTCGCAGCTGCCGCCGAGGCAGCGCGAGGTCCTGGTCCTGCGCTACTACGGCAACTTGTCCGAGGCCGAGATCGCCGAGGCCACCGGCATTTCCAAGGGCACGGTGAAGTCGACGGCGAGCCGCGCGCTCGAAGCCCTCCAAAAGATCATGAACACCTAGACTCCCGCAAAAGTGGTTTAGACCAATAGACTCTCCCTGGGAAGTGATCTCGGGGAGGGATACGCGCGTGGGCGCACATCTGATTTCGGGCGGCAGGCTCGTCACGCCGGACGGCGTGCTGGAGGACGGCTGGCTGCTCATCGAGGACGGCCTGATCGCCGACCTCGGCTCCGGCGCGCCACCCGCGACCTACCGCGTGCACGACGCGCGCGGGGCCTGGGTGGTGCCCGGGTTCATCGACATCCACTGCCACGGTGGCGGCGGATCGGCCTTCACCAGCCTCGACCCGGCCGACATCCTGCGTGCCGCGCACACCCACGCCCGCCACGGGACCACGACACTGCTCGCCAGCCTGGTCTCGGCGACGGTCCCGGATCTGGTCGAGCAGATCGCGGCGCTGCGCGAGCACGTCGAGGACGGCTTGCTCGCGGGCATCCACCTCGAAGGACCGTTCATCGCCGAGGCCCGCTGCGGCGCGCACGACCCGGCGATCCTGCAGCCGCCCTACCGCGACGCCGTGGACACGCTCCTCGCGACCGGCCCGGTCCGGATGGTCACGCTGGCGCCTGAGCTCGAGGGGTCGGTCCGCGCGGTCCGCCAGATCGTCGACGCGGGCGCCATCGCCGCCATCGGCCACACCGACGCCACCGAGGCCCTGGTGCTGCCCGCGGTCGACGCGGGCGCGACCGTCGCGACCCACCTGTTCAACGGCATGCGGCCCCTGCACCACCGCGAGGCGGGCCCGATCGGCGCGCTGCTCGACGACGAGCGCGTGTCCGTCGAACTGATCTGCGACCTGGTGCACCTGAGTCCCACGGTCGTCCGGCTGGCCGCCCAGCACGCGGGCCCCAACCGGACCGTCCTCGTGACCGACGCCATCGCCGCGGCGGGCGCGGGCGACGGCCGCTACCTGGTCGGCGGGATCACCGTGGAGGTCCTCGACGGCGTGCCGCTCATCGTCGGCGGCGACTCGCTGGCGGGCAGCACCCTGACCATGGACGCCGCCTTCCGAAACCTGGTGAAGATCTGCGGCATGGGCATCCTCGACGCCGTGGACGCGACCGCCACCCGGCCCGCCGAGCTGTTGGGCCTGGCCAAGACGACCGGCAGCCTCACCAAGGGTCTGGCGGCCGACGTGGTGCTGCTCGACCCGGACCTGTGCCTCGACGCCGTCCTGCGACGCGGTGAGTGGGTTAACGTCGACGCATGACCGACGACCCGGAGCGCCTCCTCGCCGAGGCGCTGCGCGCGCAGGCCGCACGGACGCCGCTGTCGGAGTCGGCGACGAGCCCGGTCGCGCATTTCGGCCTGCTCTCCGGCAGTGACCTGCCGCTGATCGCCCAGCCGGAGCCGACGACCCGGCTCGAACCGGACACCCGACCGAGGGTCGGCTGGGTGTTGTTGATCGCTGTTCTGCTCGGGTTGGCCGCCGGGTCCCTGGTGGGCCTGCTCACGCTTATCTGAGACCGGTACCTTTGTGGGCGTGATGAGCGCCGATCTGACCGTCAATCTCGCCCTGCTGCCGTCCTGGCTGGACCCCGAGGTCATCCTCCGGAGTCTGGGCCCGTTCCTGCTGCCGGGTCTGTGCCTCATCATCTTCGCCGAGTGCGGCCTGCTGCTCGGGTTCTTCCTGCCGGGCGACTCGCTGCTGTTCACCGCGGGCCTGTTCGTCGCCCTGGACTACATCTCGCCGCCGCTGTGGTTGGTCTGCCTGCTGCTGACGATCTGCGCGTTCGTCGGCAACGTCGTCGGGTACTGGATAGGCGAGAAGGTCGGGCCCGCGCTGTTCAACAAGCCGGACTCGAAGCTGTTCAAGCAGGAACACGTCGTCAAGACGCACGAGTTCTTCGAGAGGTACGGCCCGCGCGCGATCGTCCTGGCCCGGTTCGTGCCGATCATCCGCACGTTCATCACCGCTATCGCCGGTGTCGGCAAGATGGACAAGCGCAAGTTCTTCGTCTACTCGGGCATCGGCGCGGTGCTGTGGGCGACCGGTGTGACAGTGCTGGGCTACTTCCTCGGCCAGATCCCGTTCGTGCACGACAACCTCGAAGCGATGATCCTGCTGATCGTGTTCGTCTCGATCCTCCCGATCATCTTCGAGGTGCTGAAGGCCCGCCGCGAGAAGAAGCGCACCGCCGCCTAATCGTCGTCCTCGAAGGTGACGGTCACGGCGTCGTCGCGCGAGATGTCGACGAGGCCGCGGATCGTGAAGTCCGTGCTGCGGGTGCGGCCGTCGTTGAAGCTGAACTGGCCCTGCGTGGTGGCGAAGTGGATGGCCGGTTTCGTGGTGCCGTCGGCCTTGTACTCGGTCTGGTAGACCTGCAGCCGTTCGATCGGGGGACTGCGGTCCAGCCGGAAGTCGGTCGCGCCTTCGGCATACGGCCGCAGGTAGCGCGGGCAGTCGGCGGGCGGCATGGCGCCGGTGCCGAGACACCGAGCCAACAGCTCGTCGATCTTGGCCGTGGCCAGTCGGAACAGCTCCTGCTCAGGCTGGTAGCCGATGGCCGCGGGGTTCATCTCCATGGACTGGCCATGGGCGACCGACACGGCCTGCGGCAAGGCTCGCACGTATTTCGACGTCATCCCCGTGAGCTGGTAGGACGCCGGGTACATGAGGAAACGCCGCTGGGGAAACCCGTTGAGGCGAGGGCCGCTCACCGGGATCTTTGCCGCTCCAAGGGAACCGGAGTCCAAGGTCGGCACGTTGGTTTGAACCACGACCGGCACCACCAGCGGGTCGATGACGCGCCACTGTTCGAGGCCACCGAAGGAGTTCGGTTCGCGCTTGACCCGCAGATCCGCGGAGTAGGAGTGTCCGGGGAGTTCGTAGCGCACGGTCGCCACGGCGGTCTGACCTGGCTCGACGCCCGAATCGTCGCCGGACACCTCGGTCACCTTGATCCGCTGCGACCCCGCCAGCACCTCATCGGTGAGGAAGGCCCGGTCCGGCCCGGGGTCGACGAGCGCGTTCGCCGCTGTCGCGTCACCGCGGGCGATGAGGTCGACGTACTCCCGCACGGCTTGCGCGGGACCGCGCGAGTCGTTCACCTGGCCGATGGCGATCACGCAGGCGATGAGCAACGCGACCGCGCACCCGGCTGCGATGAACGCGTTGCGGCGCGACTGCATGCCAACCACGTTGTGCCTTTCGTCCGTCTCCTGCGCGTCGGACGAGAGTGCGTGCCGACTGGTTCCGGGTCAGTGGAACATCGAACCCGGGTTGAACAGGTTGCCCGGGTCCAGCGCGGCTTTGATGGCGCGGTGGGTGCGCAGGCCGATCGGGCCGATCTCGCGGGCCAGCCAGTCGCGTTTGATCTTGCCGATGCCGTGTTCGCCGGTGACCGTGCCGCCGAGGCTGAGGCCGACGGCGAGGATGTCGTCGAAGGCTTGGCGGGCGCGGGCGAACTCGTCCTCCGACGTCGGGTCGTAGACGATCGTCGGGTGCATGTTGCCGTCGCCCGCGTGTCCGACGACGGCGATGCGCAGGCCGACCTCGCCGCTGATCCGCTCGCAGCCCGCGATCAACTCGGCGATACGGGTGCGGGGAACGCAGACATCGTCGGTAAGCCAGGCGCCGTAGACCTCCAGGGCCGTGAGCACGGCCCTGCGCGCGGTGAGTAGTGCCTGTCCTTCGGCCGGGTCGAAGGTCGTGAACGCCATTTCCGCGCCCGCGTCGGTGCAGACCTGTTCGATCATGCCGAGCTCGCGGCGGGCGGCCTCGCCACCGGAGTCGGACTGGCAGATCAGCAGGGCCGCGCAGCCCTTGCCCGCGCCGAGTTCGGTCTTGAGGTGTCGCTCGACGGCCTCGATGGAGGTGGCGTCCATGATCTCCATGAGTGAGGGCACGATGCCCTCGCGGACGATCCTGGTCACCGCGACGCCCGCGGCCTCGGTGGAGCCGAACGCGGCCACCATGGTTCCCGGCGCCTGGGGCAGCGGCCGCAAGGCGAGGGTCGCCTGGGTGATGACACCGAGGGTGCCTTCGCTGCCGATGAAGAGCTTGGTGAGGTCGTAGCCCGCGACGCCCTTGACGGTGCGGCGGCCGGTCTTGAGGAGTTCGCCATCGGCGAGGACGACGTGCAGGCCGAGCACGGAGTCGGTGGTGACGCCGTACTTCACGCAGCAGAGCCCGCCGGCGTTGGTGGAGAGGTTGCCGCCGATAGTGCACCAGTCGTAGCTCGACGGGTCGGGCGGATAGAAGAGCCCGTGCTTCTCGACCGCGCCGCGCAGGTCGAGGTTGACGACGCCGGGTTCGACGACGGCCAGCCGGTTGTCCGGGTCGATCTCCAGGATCGCGTTCATCCGGGTGGTCACCAGCACGACACAGCCGTCGATGGCGTTGGCCGCGCCCGATAGTCCGCTACCGGCGCCGCGAGGAACGATCGGCACGCCGTGCTCAGCGCAGGCCCGCACTACTTCCTGGACTTGGGCGGTGTCGGTGGGAAACGCGACCGCGAGCGGCTCGCCGAACGGCGCCAGCGGCATGACGTCACGCCGGTACGCGGCGGTGACGTCGGGGTCGACCGCCAGGCCGTCGCCGAGGATGCCGTTGAGCCTGGTCAGCAGGGCGTCGGTGCTCACATATCCACGGTAGTCGCCGGTGGGATTAGTAACGGTTAACAGTTACAGCGTTCGGACGAAGAGCCGACGCCATTCGCTGACTTACAGTTGGTCAAGTGGGTTGCGTCACTGTGGACCGCCCACGTCGGGGAGGGGCGGTGTGCCATGGCTGTCATGCCAGGTCCCAGCGTGCAGGCTCGTGCTCTATCGCTGTTCATGACCAGAACCATCCGCCCGATCGCCGACCGGATCCAACTTCGCGGAGCGCAGCTGCGCATCGTGCGTGAGGCATTCGACTCGCTTGGGGTGACTCCGCTTCCGCGTGGCACCAAGGTGCGGGCGGTGTCCGAACCGCACGGGTATGGCGACGTCCATGGGCTGTGGATCTGCGCGCGGGAGGCCGACGAGAAGGCCGGTGCGGTGCTGTACCTGCACGGCGGCGGCTTCGTCTTCGGGTCGGTGCGCACGCACAAGCACCTGGCGGCGGCGCTGTCGGCGACCTCGGGTCTGCCGGTGCTGCTGCTGGACTACCGCAAGGCGCCCGAACACCCTTTCCCAGCCGCCGCCGACGACGCGCTCGCCGGCTACCACTGGCTGCTTGACCAGGGCATCCCGGCGAGCAAGATCGTCGTCGCGGGCGACTCAGCAGGCGGTCACCTGACGGCCGGACTGCTGGCCGAACTGACTCGTCAGCGCATCGTCATGCCGGGCGCGGCGGTGCTGCTGTCGCCGTTCCTGGACCTGACCTGCACCCAACTCGACGAACGCGACGCACGGCGTAGAGACCCGTACATCCCACCGAACCGCGCGCGCGAAGCGGCGGCCGCTTACGCGGGCGAGGTGGCGGTGACGCACCCGCGTTTGACGGTCCTCAAAGGAAGCAAGCGGCGTTGGCCGCCCATGCTGATCCAGGTGGGCGACACGGAGTGTCTGCTGGGCGATTCCGAGCGGCTCGCGACGGCCATGCGGATGGCGGGAGCGCACTGCGAGTTGCAGGTGTGGCCGGGGCAGGTGCATGTGTTCCCGGCGTTCTACCCGATCGTGCCGGAGGGCAGGCAGGCGATCCGTTATGCGGGCGAGTTCCTGCGGGAAGCACTGTCGGAGGAACTCGCGGCCTGAGTGCAGGACCGCCATCGGAACTTCCGCATCGGCGCGTCCGTTCGCCGGGTATGGAATGGGTGATCCCGATCCCCGTGCTGCTCCTGGTCGCCGTCGGCGTCTACGAACTGCGCGCGCAGCGGTGGCGGAAGCGGCCGGGGACACCGATCTCCGCGACCTACGTCAACGAGTTCACCGCGATCTTCTACGGCACCAAACGCACGGAACTCGACCACCGCGACTCCATGTCCCTCATGCGCGAGGACGACGCCCAAGGCGCCCCTCCCGGCCTGGGCGTGGATCTCGACCGGGGCATCGTCGTGCTCGAGCGAAACTTCCGCGACCGCGTATCCAGGTCCGAGATCCGCACGGCCCCTTCTCCCACATGGTCCTCTGGAAGCCCTGGCACCGACTCGAATACCGCCGCATCCATGGCAAGGGACGACAAACCGGCCTGACCCGCGAGAAGTGGTTCGTCACCTATCCACGCCGGCGCTGAGGACTTCCTCCGCGCAAGAACGCCCCACCGGGTGACTGCGTCGTCGCCGTCTACCGCACCGGCCACAGCCGCGACGGCGACCGCGGCCCGTTGGGCTCGATCCGAATCAGGTTTGTGCCGGAAGCCGTCCACGGACAACAGTGAGCCGTGCGCATCAACTCCGCGGCGTGGTCGGCGCCGTATCCGTTTCCCGCCGTCGGATGGTCGGCCATCGCGGAGCGCTGTCAGGAGATGGCCGCTGAACACCCCGAGTTCCAGCACATGGCGGACATCGCCGACAGCGTGATCGCCCGCAGGGCCGAAGACCGACTGGCCGGTTTCACTTCCATGCACGACCTCGTCGTGGCCGCCCGGCCGTTGCCGGAAAGGCCGCCGATCGACGTCCTGGTCGTCTGGTCGCCGTCATCTGGTCATGGGGGCACCGGCGGCGTGCTGATCGAGCACCGATCGACCACGGGGCCCGACGATCGGATCTACCGGCCGAGCGACCAAGCCGTGCCATTGTTCTGGCGGTTCGTCGCGGAGAAATTCGCGTTTCACCCGGTTCAGGCATCATCGAAGGATGAGCAAATGGGAGAAGCTGCCGGAGCGGGTCCTGCCTGAGGGCTGGGTCGTCGAGGTTGAGACGTCCGCCCAGGACTCCAGTGTCGCCGCTGACGCGGATGCCGAGGTCAGGGAGGCGCGCAACGTTCTCGAGCGGGGTGGGTGGGGCGTCTGACCCGGCGATTGCGGATGCGACAAGGCCAGATGAATAGGTCTTCATTCCCCTGCGACACCCCCTGCCTCGCACGTAGGGTGACGGCGTGACCCTGGCTACAGGTCTGCTTGATTCCGCCGGCCCGCTGCTGGTCTGGGCGATCGTGCTCGGCTTCGTCTTCGCCGAGTGCGCCTTCATCGTGGGCTTGTTCCTGCCCGGCGACTCCCTGCTGTTCGCCGCGGGCGTCGTGCTGGCGCAAGGGGCCCACGAGCACCAGGCCTGGTGGCTGTCGCTGGCCGCGACGATCGTCGCGGTGGCGGGCAACCAACTCGGCTACTACATCGGCCACAAGACCGGCCACGCGATCATCACCCGGCGCGGTGGCAAGGTCATGAACGAGCACAACCTGTCCCGGGCCAGGGAGTTCCTGGACCGGCGCGGGTTCTGGGCGATCGTGTTCGCCCGGTGGATCCCGTGGATCCGCACCCTCGCCCCGCTCATCGCGGGCGCCGCCAAGATGGACCCCCGCCGGTTCGCGCTGGCCACCTTCATCGGCGGGCTGGCCTGGGTGCCGACGCTGGTCCTGGCTGGGTACTACGCCGCCGGCCTGATTGATGACCTGCCCTGGCTGCAGACCGCCGCCCTGTGGGGCAGCATCGCATTCATGGTGCTGGGCACCGCGTGGGGCATCTGGCGTTACCGCCAGGAGATGCACAAGCCGGTCGACACCGTGCTGATCACGGAGTAGAGCGCAGCGCCAGCAGGATGCCGTCCGGGTCGCGCACGGCGATCTCGTCGGTCTCCACGGTGAACGGGACACCGAACTCGGCCAGCCTGGACTCCCACGACACCAGCTCATCGACGTGGAACGTCAGGTGGTCCAGGCCCGGTCGGCTCTCGTCGAACGACGCGCGCTCGGCGCCGAGGTGCTGGACCAGGGTCAGGGTGATGCCGAAGCCGTCGAGGAACGCCTTGCGCAGGCCCGGTTGGTCTTCGTGCACCGCGGTGGCGAACCCGAGGACGCGTTCGTACCAGGGGACGCTGCGGTCCACGTCGGTCACCGTGAGAGCGACCTGGCGAACGCCGGGCATCGGACGACCTTCCTTTCGGCGCCGTTCGGGCGGCGGCCTTCCGCCATACTGCCCCAGTCAGGTCACGGTCCGTGCCGTCGTTATTCGATCTTTCGCAGGACGAGATCCGCTGTTCGCGCGGTAGTCGCGACCAGACGGGCGTTGCGCTCGTCCGATCCGTCCGTTCTCGCCGCCGCCTGTTCGGGTGAACGGCCGTGGGCCAGATGGCGTTCGAACAGGCGTTTCCGGCGCAGACCGGGATCGGGGTCGAGGTACCAGACCTCGTCGAGCAGCGGCCGCACCTGCGGCCAGAGCAGCAGGTAATTGCCCTCGGTGACCACGAGGGGAACGTCACAGGTGATCGGGACCGCGCAGGCGATCGAGTCCTCGATCTCGCGGCGGAACTCGGGCGCGTAAACGATCTTGTCGGTGTTCGTCCTTAGTCTGCGGAGCAGGTCGACGTACCCGTCGGCGTCGAAGGTGTCCGGGGCACCCTTGCGGTCGGCTCGCCCGAGCCGGTCGAGTTCGGACTGGGCGAGGTGGAAACCATCCATACCGACGAGGGCCGCCTGCCCATCCAGCGCGGCGACGATCCGGGCCGCCAGAGTCGACTTTCCGGAGCCCGGTGGTCCGCAGATGCCAAGGACACGCCGGTGCCCTGGCAGCGCCAGCGCTTGCGCCCGCCGGACCAGGTCGGCAAAGATCGGCTCTCCCCGCATAATGACTCCTTAACTGCCGATAGGGTCCGCGCGCAAGCGTTTGCAGATGGAGTCGGACAGGACAACGCTGTGGCCACAATGGAGGACGTCGCCAAGTTGGCGGGTGTCTCGATCAGCACCGTCTCACATGTCGTGAACGAGACCCGCGCGGTCGCCGTCACGACGCGCTCGCGGGTCTTAGAGGCGATCGAGTCGACCGGCTACACCGGCAACGCGATCGCCCGGTCGCTGGTCACCGGCGGCACGAAGTCCATCGGCGTGGCCATGTCCCTGCTGGCCAACCCGCACCTGGCCAAGCTGATCCACGCCATCGAGGCCGAGGCCAGCGCCGCCGGCTACACCGTCCTGCTCGGCGACACCCTCGACTCGCCCGACGGTGAGCGCTCCGCGGTGCGCAGGCTGCAGGCCCGCCGGGTCGACGGCATGCTGCTGACCCCGGCGCCCGGCGACACGGCGACGCTCGAACAGCTGGCCCGCACGGATGTGCCCGCGGTGCTGGTCGACCGGGTGTCACACAAGATCAAGCTCGACCAGGTGGGGCCGGAGAACATCCAGTCGACCTCCACCCTGGTCTCGCATCTGGCCGCCGCCGGACACCGCCGGATCGGGTTCATCAGCGGTGTCGAGTGGATGACCGCCAGCGAGGAACGCACGCTCGGCTATCGGCTCGGCCTGGGGCGGGCGGGACTGCGCTGGGATTCGAACCTGGTCGCGGGCGGTGGCGCCACCCCGGAGGACGGCGTGCTGGCGCTGCGCAGGCTGCTGACCGTGCCGGAACGACCGACGGCGGTGATCACCGGAAACGGCGCGATGACTGCGGGCGCGTTCCGGGAGGCGCGGGCGCATGGCCTGGAGATCGGCCGCGACCTGGCCATCGTGGGCCACGACGAGGTCGAGTGGGCCGAGTTGGTGCATCCGCCGATCACCACGATGGCGCACCCGGTCGACGAGATCGGGCGCACCGCCGTCCGGTTGCTGCTCGCCCGCCTCGACGACCGCGACCGGCCGCCACAGACCGTGTTGCTGCCGCCGGAGCTGATGCACCGGGGATCTTGCGGGTGCGGTCCCACGTCGTAAAACGGCGGTAACGGCCACAGTGGACAGCGCGACGTCTCCGAAGGGTCCGGCAACCACGTCGACTCCGGTCCGAAGGAGACGGGTGTTGGCTGAGCTGGCGATCAGTTCCGCGGACGAGTGGCCGGTGGCTCGCCGGTCGCTGAGCAAGTGGCTGTTGCGGCGCGACGTGCCGGAGTTGCTCACCTGCGATGTGGTGATGGCGGCCGAGGAGGCACTCGGGTTGGCCGGTCCGGTGTCGATCGTCGTCGAGGCGTCGGAGACCGATGTGGTGCTGCGGATCGTCGGGCACGGCCCTATTCCGCCGGGTGCGCTGCCGATGCTGCGGGCGTCGGTCGACCGGTTCGAGCTGGTGCGCGAGGGCGACCGGACGACGGTGATCGCGAGTTTTCCCTTACCCCGCTCAGAATCCGCCTGACACCGGCAGTACCGCGCCGGTCACGAAGGACGCCGCCGGGCTGAGTAGCCACACCACACCCTCGGCGATCTCCTCCGGCTCACCGGCGCGTCCGAGCGGGATCTTCGGTGCCAGTCGTTGGGGGCGGTCGGGCATGCCGGCGGCGGCGTGCAGGTCGGAGTTGACCAGGCCGGGGGCGACGACGTTGACCCGGATGCCCTCCGCCGCGACCTCCTGAGCCAGGCCGTAGGACAGGGTTTCGACTGCTGCTTTGCTTGCGGCATAGTGAATCCACTCGCCGGGAGAGCCGCGGCGGGCGGCGGTGCTGGAGATCGTCACGATCGAGCCACCGGGACCACCGTCGCGTGTGGACAGTCGGCGGACCGCTTCGCGGGCGCAGAGGAAGACGCCGGTGACGTTGACGTCGAACACGCGGCGGAAGGTGTCGGCGCTCTGCTCGTCGAGCCTGCCGGGGGTGTTGCCGGTGATCCCGGCGTTGGCGACGAGGGCGGACAGCGGGCCCAGGGTGTCGGCCTGCTCGAACAGGGCGCGGACCTGGGCCTCGTCGGAGACGTCGGCCTGGACGGCGAGCGCCTTGCGGCCGAGCGCTCGGACCTCTTCGGCGACCTGCTCGGCCGCGACGGCGTCGCCCGCGTAGTTGACCACGATGTCGAACCCGTCGCGGGCGGCCCGGCGGCACACCGCCGCCCCGATTCCCCTACTGCCGCCGGTGACAAGAAGAACGCTCATGACCTCATGCTGGCATGGCCTTCCAACGCGGCGGCGGCCTCCATGACCATCCAGCCGGACACCTGCACCGACAGGTCGCGCTCGACCCGGCCGTCCCGCGGGCCGCGCGGGGTGATGGCCGGGATGCCTGGCTCGTCGCCGAACAGCGGGCCGCTGGGGGCGACCGCGCGGTTGCGCCAGGCCTCGTCGGCGGTGGTGAACACCAGCCAGGACGCGAGGTCGCCGGACGCCTCCGGCAGGCGGATGGCCGACAGGGCCAGGTAGCGGGCGAGGATGCCGGCGAACAGGCCGCCGTCGCCGCCGCGCCTGCCGGGCAGGACGCCTTCGACAGCGAGGTGGTGGGCGACGGCGTGGATGGTGCGCTCGGCGCGCTCGGCCCAGATACCGGAGCGGTCGTCGGCGGCGAGTTCGACGCAGGCGCCGAGGAAGGTGCCCTGGTTGTAGGTGTAGACGATGTCGACGAGCCCGGCGATGCCGCCGTCCGGGGAGGTCCGCAGGCCGTCGAAGAGCAGGCCGGTCTCGCGGTCGCGGAGGTAGCCGTCCATCCAGTCGGTGATCGACCGGGCACGCTGGCGGTCGGCGCGGTCCTGGGCGAAGCGGGCGAGCAGGATGGCGGCCGGGCCATTGGCCGGGACGTTCTTGAGGTTGTCGCCGCGCCGCCACCAGATGCCGCCGCCACCGTGGTCGGTCCAGCCTTCGCGCAGGCGCACGGTGATCGCGTCGAGGGCGTCCTCGGTGTCGAGCCCGAGCTCGTCGGACGCGCGGAGCAGGGCGAGGCCGAGCCAGGCGATGTCGTCGTAGTACTCGTTGGTCCACTGGCGGAAGTTGCGCAGGCGGATTCCGCGGACGTGCTGGTGGATGGTGCGCAGCCGGTTGGGCGATGGCGCGCGGACCTGGGCGTCGATGAGACAGTCGAGCAGGTTGGCCTGCCACCAGTAGTTCCAGTTCACCAGGAGCCGGTGGCGCGGGGACGCGGGCCAGGTCGCCACGCCCAGCCGGGTGCCGGGGATCGCCCAGAGTCTGCGCAGGTGGCGGGCCAGCACACCCTGCTCGGCGAAGGCGGCGCGGGCCGCCCACAGTTGAGGTGACTGCTCGGCAGCCCCCTCCGCGTACTCCGTACCCCGGGTCACACACCAATCGTGACGGCTGAATCGTTTCCGAAGTCCCGCGAGAGGGGAGATGTCACCGGGTCGTGGAAAGGTGGGGTGATGCGAACCGAGCAGGTCACGTGCCCGTTGTGTGAGGCCACCTGCGGCTTGGACGTCACCCTCGACGGTGATCGGGTGACCTCCGTCCGTGGCGACGCGGCCGATGTCTTCTCCGCGGGGTTCATCTGCCCCAAGGGCGCCTCCCTGGGCGCGCTGCACCATGATCCGGACCGCCTGCGCACGCCGATGATCAAACGCGACGGTGTGTGGGAGTCGGCCACGTGGGATGAGGCCTTCGCCGAGATCTCGGCGCGGCTGCTCCCGATCATCGCCGAACACGGCAAGGACGCCGTGGCCGTCTACGCGGGGAACCCGTCTGTCCACAACACGTCGACGGCGCTGTACGGGCGGGTGTTCTTCAAGGCGCTCGGGACCCGGAATTTCTACTCGGCCAGCACTGTCGACCAGATTCCCAAGCACCTGAGCTCGGGTTACCTGTTCGGCGATCCCATGAGCATCCCGGTGCCCGACATCGACCGGACGGACTACCTGCTGCTTCTCGGCGCGAACCCGCTGGTGTCCAACGGCAGCCTGATGACCGCCCCGGACATGCGCGGCAGACTCAAGGCGATCCAGGCCCGCGGCGGCAAGATCGTCGTCCTCGACCCACGCCGGTCCCGGACCGCCGAGCTGGCCGACGAGCACCACGCGATCCGCCCCGGCACCGACGCCCTGTTCTTGTTCGCGCTGGTCAACACCCTGTTCGCGGACGACTTGGTCACTTTGGACCACTTGGCCGACCACGTGACCGGCGTCGAGGACGTGCGGGCGCTGGCCCAGCCGTTCACCCCGGAGGCGGTCGAGCCGATCACCGGGATCGCGGCAGGCACCATCCGGCAGCTGGCCCATGATCTGGCCGCCGCACCCAGCGCGGCCGTGTACGGCCGGATCGGCACCTGCGTGCAGGCGTTCGGCACCCTCTCAAGCTGGCTGGTCGACGTGCTCAACGTCTTGACCGGCAACCTCGACCGCCCCGGCGGCGCGATGTTCCCGCTGGCCGCCGCAGGCCAGGCGAACGCCCAGTCGGGCCGACGCCGCGGCTTCGCCCACGGCCGCTGGCGCAGCCGCGTCCGGGACCTGCCGGAGGTGATGGGTGAACTCCCCGTCGCCACCCTGGCCGACGAGATCCTGACCCCGGGCGATGGCCAGGTGCGCGCGCTGGTCACCGTCTGCGGCAACCCGTGCCTGAGCACCCCGAACTCCGCGAGGCTCGCGGATGCGTTGGGACAGCTGGACTTCATGGTCTCGCTGGACGTCTACCTGAACGAGACCACCCGGCACGCGGACGTCATCCTCCCCGGCCCGACCGCCCTGGAACGCCCCCACTACGACGTCGCCCTCTACCAGTTCGCTGTACGGAACGTGGCGAACTGGACCAAGGCCGCACTGCCGACGGACCAGCCACAGGAGTGGCAGACCTTGTTGCGGCTCACCGGAATCATCACCGGAGCGGGCACCGACATCGCCGCCATGGACGACTTCGTGGCGACCCAGTTCGCGGCCAGGACAGGCGTCGAACCGGCAGCGGACCTGACGGGCCCGGAACGCCTGATCGACATCCTCCTGCGCGGCGGACCGTATGACCTGACCTTGGCGGACCTCCTCAACGCTCCCCACGGAATCGACCTGGGCCCGCTGAAGCCGAGGATTCCCGATGTCCTGGCAACCCCGAGCGGCCGAGTCGAACTCGCACCGCCACCCCTGACCGAGGACGTCCCAAGGCTGGTCGCCGAACTGACGAACGTCCAGAGTGGACAGATGCTGCTGATCGGCAGGCGGCAACTGGGCTCGAACAACTCGTGGATGCACAACCTGGAACCGTTGGTACGAGGAAAGAACCGCTGCACAGCCCAGGTGAACCCGGACGACGCCGAACGACTCGGCCTGACCGAGGGCGGCACGGCAACCGTCCGGTCTCGGACAGGGAAGATCGAGGTCCCCGTGGAAATCACGGACACGATCCGCCCAGGCGTGATCAGCATCCCCCACGGCTGGGGCCACGACACGGACGGCGCACGGATGGCGGTGGCGAAGGCCCATGCGGGCGTCAATTCAAACCTGCTGGCCGACGAACTACTCATCGACGCTTTGTCAGGAAACGCGGTCCTGAACGGCATCCCGGTTGAAGTAAGTCCCGGCTAAGGGCTTCGCGCAAGGCCCCGGCCGGGCCACCCCTCAAGAAGAGCCTTCCCCTTAGGCCGCAGGGACGGCTCCACCCCTGCACCCCGCAATGGTCGCCTCCAGCGATGCCCTTGTCCTTGGACCTCCAGACGTTGTCACCCTCAGGGACGGCCTTCCGCCCCTGCAGTTCCCCCTTGCCCCTCGTCCTGGCCGCTTTTAATTCTCGATCATCGGTGTCAAGGGTCGCGCAGCGATCGCGCAGCGACGGCCGTTTACGGCCGCCCTTGACAGCGATGATCGAGAATTAAACAATCGCGCCAGAGGGGCCCACCCACTTCTCTTTGGTACCAACAAGAAGAGTCCCCCTCGGCCATAATTGTTTAACTCTCGATCATCGGCGTCAAGGGCGGCGCAAGCGCCGTCGCTTCGCGATCGGCAAGCCGACCCTTGACACCGATGATCGAGAGTTAAAGATGGCCAGGACGAGGGGGCAGGGGGTAGAGCAGGGATTAAGCATGCTCATTGCCCACTCGCCCAGTGCACCCGGCTATCCCCTTCGGGTTTCCTCGTCCGGGGTGGGGCTATGGGCGGTTTGGTTGGGCTGTGCGCTCGGTTGGGCCGGTGGATGATGCGGCCGACTGGTGGAGTTGGTAATGGCGGTTGCTAGTCGAGCCAGTCCTTCAGGTGTCGGTGTCTACCCAGTCCGGCCGCGTCGAACTCATCCGACTTGCCTGCCTGTCGGACGCCGAGGTGTCGAAGTGCCTGGGAGATCGGGGTTCCCGCTGTGGGGGTCGGCTCGTCCTCCGCCAGGTGGAGCGGCCCGAACACTATGGTCCCGTCGATCCACACCGCAGCCGTCTGTGAGCCGACGCCGCCGAAGTATTCGGCTTCGACATAGGCGGTCGGGCCGACCTGCGACCATGTGGCCAGCCGGTCTGTGAATCCGCACGGCAGTTTCCAGAAGTCGGGGTCTCGCGGTGCCGTTGGATCGGTGACCGAATCGAAGAAGTCGTCAGTGATGGGTAACAGCGCCAGTCCTTGTGCGATGGGAACGATCTTGGTTCCGGTCAGCTCGCCGATTGTGCGGAACAGTGCCTCAGCGGCGATGACGGCCGCCAACTCATAACCCATTTGGTCACCAGGCTTTTGACAGGTCCGCGTGTGTCCGCACCCAAGAGTGCATGACCACGCCCGCTGCCACTCCCGCGTTTATCGACCGAGTCGAGCCGAATTGGGCGATCGACACCAGCAGATCCGCGCCCTCCCGGGCTTCGGCCGTCAGGCCGGGACCTTCCTGTCCAAAGACGAGCACACATTTCCGGGGTAGTTCAGTCGTCTCGATCGGGACCGAGCCGGTTGTGTTGTCGACGCCCACGACCGCCAGGCCGGCGTCTTTCGCATAGGCCAGCAGGGAATCAACCGTGGCGTGGTGGTCGACGTGCTGGTACCGGTCCGTCACCATTGCACCCCGTCGGTTCCACCGACGCCTGCCGATGATGTGGACCGCTCTGGCGGCGAAGGCGTTAGCGGTTCGCACGACGGTGCCGATGTTGTGGTCGTGTTGGAAGTTCTCGATGGCGACATGGAAGTCATGTCTGCGGGTGTCGAGGTCGGCGATGACGGCGTCCCGTCGCCAATATCGGTAGGCGTCCACGACGTTGCGGCGGTCGCCATCAGCCAGCAAGTCCGGGTCGTAGCGGTCGTCGGTGGGCCAGGGGCCTTCCCACGGGCCGACGCCGACCGGTTCGCCGAAGACCCATTCGGTGGGGCCGCTCTCCGGGTCTTCGGGGGGACCGCTCACTTCGCGGGAACCAGCGGTCGGTGCCAGCGGGCGTAAGCACCGACGTAGGACACCACCAACACGATCAACGCTCCGATTGCCACGGCCTGAACATAGTCCTCCGGGAAGAGGACCCCGATGATGTAGTGCTCATTGAAACCCCCTGGCAGATCACCGAGGCCCTGCTGTCTTCGGAAGTAGTTCTCGATCGCCGTCAGCGGGCAGGTGACCGGCAGGACGTTGACGATCACGCCCCAAGCGGCGAAGAAGACGTGGACGAAGATCGACTTGGGCCAGTGCCAGGCGAGGAAGCCGCCAAGGCCGATGTAGAGGAGCGCGATGAAGTGCACGACCATCGTCGCCGCGGCGAGAACACCGGCCATGCGCATCCTCCCGACCCCAGTACCCACCACGGTACCTGCGGATCGGGAGGACGCGCCTGGTCAGAGGCCTAGATCGGCAAGATCGAGCAGCGAACGGTACGGGAGTCCCCTGGCCTCGATGGCTTCGCGGGCCTCGGTGCCGCGGTCGACGACCGTGGCGACGCCGACGACGATCGCGCCCGCCTCCTCCAAGGCGTCGACGGCGGTCAGGACGCTGCCGCCGGTCGTGGAAGTGTCCTCGACCGCCAGGACCCGCTGGCCCCCGACCTCGATGCCCTCGATGCGGCGCTGCATGCCGTGTTCCTTCAGCGCCTTGCGCACGACGAAAGCGTCGAGGACCTCGCCCGCGTTGGCGGCGGCGTGCATCATCGCCAGCGCCACCGGGTCGGCGCCCAGGGTGAGGCCGCCTGCGGCGACGTAGTCCCAGTCGGCCGTGGCCTGCCGCAGCAGGCGGCCGATCAGGGGGGCGGCGGCGTGGTGGAGGGTGGCCCGGCGGAGGTCGACGTAGTAGTCGGCTTCCTTGCCGGAAGCCAAGGTCACGCGTCCATGGACAACGGCTAGTTCGGTGACGAGACGGGCCAATTCGCGCTTGGCGGTCAGGTCGACACTCGGAGCGGTTCGCACAGGTCGTCAGTCTCTCACGTGGTTCAGCCCAGGCCCCTGGTGTCCTGCTTCAACGCCGTGTCGACGGTGAGCGCGGACGCCACGACCATGCTGATCAGGGGGTCTTGGAGCGGGCGGTGGATCTGCAGGACGTAGTTGTCGGCGGTGGTGAACATGGTCTTGGCGATGCCCTCGAACGTCTTGGTGATCCGCGCGACCTCGGCACCGGAGTGGTCGAGCACGGCGAAGTTCCACGCCCGCCAGTTCTCCGCCTGGATGCCGCCGATCTGCTGACCGTTGACCATGAACGAGAAGCGGATCTTGCCGAAGACGTTGTCCTGGACGATCTCGCCGACCGGCTGCCCGTCGGGCCGCTCGACGATCATCCGCGACTTGAACACCTTGCGCGGCCGGGTCAGCGCGAGCACCGGCTGGTGGTTGGCGTCGCGCACCTCGAAGCGGTGGGTGAAGAACTGGTCGTACTCGCCGAGGAACCGCACGACCTTCTTCAGCGTGCTCTGCCCGACCTGCGCGACGAACCCGACTGGGCGCCCGTGCTGGTCGAAGACCGAGTACTCCGACGCCAGCTCGATCAGCTTGACCTTCTGGTTCACCACCAGCACCGGCTCGGTGAACAGCGTCCCGCCGCCCTGCGCGGTCTGACCGACCCCGGCCTTGCGCTGCTGCTCCTTGATCCGGTTCGGGTCGTGGGCGCCTTCGAGCGACAGCTCCCAGGCGCTCGCGTCGCTGCGCGCCTGCTGCTGGGCGGGCTGAGTCCTGGCGGTCCACTGGGTGCCATCCCACCAGCGCAGGAGCGGCGAGCCAGGGCCGTCCGGGTACCAGCCGGGCTGCGGGTTCGTCATGGCCTGAGCCTAGCCGCGGCGGCGTCCCTTGGCGGCCCGCTTCTGCAGGACGCGCAGCAGACCGCGCGGAAGGATCTTGGCGGCGCCGATCAGCGCCTTGTACTGCAAACCCGGGATGGACCGCGACCGCCCGGAGGCCAGGTCGTCGAGGCACTCGGCGGCGACGCGGTCGGCGTCGAGCCAGAGGAACTCCGGGATGGCCGAGACGTCCTCGCCGACCCGCTGGTGGAACTCCGTGTGGGTGAAGCCGGGACACAGCGCCACGACCCGGACGCCGGTGCCCGCCAGCGACGACGACAGCCCCTCCGACAGCGCGGTCACATACGCCTTCGTCGCCGCATAGGCCGGACCGGTGAAAGGGAAGAACCCGGCGACGCTGGACACGTTGATCACCCCGCCGTGACCGCGCTCGATCATGCCCGGAAGCACCGCGTGGCTCAGCCGCATGACCGTCGTCGCGTTGACGTCGAGCTGCGACTGCAGGACGTCGATCTCCGCCTCGGCGAACGGGGTGGCCGTGCCGTACCCGGCGTTGTTGACCAGCAGATCGATCGGCCGGGACGCGTCGGCGAGGCGTTCCTCGACCCGCTTGCGCGCGCGGGTGGTGGCCAGGTCCGCGGTCATGACCTGGGTCTGGATGCCGTGGGCGGCGGTCAGCTCGGCCGCCGTCGCCTTGAGGCGCTCGGTGTTGCGGGCCACGAGCACCAGGTCGTATCCGGCCTTGGCGAGGTTGCGGGCGAATGCGGCGCCGATGCCCGCGGTGGCACCGGTGATGAGCGCGGTAGGCATGCGATCAACCTACTGGGTGGTAATGGCTATGTGGGAGGCTCAGCTGTTGTCGTCGATCTGCCGGACGCTGTGCAGTCCGGGCGACGGCTCGGTCTCGGCGTCGAACGGGTCGACGACGTCGGCGATCTCGCCGATGCCGCGCAGCAGCCGCTCCAGCCGCGACGGGCTGGAGTTGGGCGCGGCGGCGGCCAGGACCCAGCCGTCCTCGATCCAGGCGACGGCGATGTCCGGGCCGATCTCCTCGGTGGCGTCGACCAGGTCCGGGGTGATCAGCGCGCGGGCGCCCGCGATGTCGGAGACGAAGGCGTAGCGCTGGCCGACCGGGCCGAGCAGCTCCGGCATGTGCTCACGCTGGAACGGCGTGCTCGGGATCCACAGCTCGACCACGACCGGATGCACCCGGCGGCACTGGACGGCGACGATGACCGTGTTGACCCGGCCGCCCATCTCCAGGTCGAAGACGTAGACCCGGCGCCTGCCGTCGGCGGTGAACGTCGAGCCGGTGACGACGTCGCGGGCCACGCCGTCGCCGTAGTAGGCGATGGCGCCGCCGTTCCACTTGCTCGGCAGGACGTGGTCGGTCTCGGCGAACTGCCAGCCGCGCAGGGCCGCCCAACGGCGTCGCTCACGGTTTCTCGAGGTGAGACGAGCGCGATCGCGCAGCAAGAAAAGGCCGCCCGCGACGAACGCGACCGCGGCGATGACGAACCAGACCCACGCGGGTATGCCCACGTCTTGCAGCGTAGTCGTCAGGCGCGCGGGTTCAAGATCACGGGTGGTGTGGCTGAAGGTTTATCCGTGAACCTTGGTCGCGTCGAGGGCGGAGAGGGCCGCGCGGATCGACAGGAGATCCTCGTGCCGAGCCACCTGCAGCCCGGTCAGGCCGGCGATCTTGCGCAGCCGGTAGTCGACCGTGTTGGGGTGAACCCGCAGCTGGGTGGCGGTCTGGCGGCGGTTGAGGCCCGTGTCGAGGAAGACCCGCAGGGTCGGCAGGAGGTCCGGTTTGCCCGCGACGGGGGCGAGCAGCGACGCGAGGTGGTCGCGGGCCGGGCTGGGCCGGGTGAGCTGGTATTCGAGGAGCAGGTCGGCCAGCCGGTAGATGCCCGGGGGCTTCGCGTAGATCATCGCGACCTCGCGGACCTCGCCCGCGAGGCGGGCCGCGTCCGGTACGCCCGCGGGCTCGGTTGCGACAACACCGGCGACCACCGGCGCGCCCGCGGCCTTGCTCAGGGCGGCGGCGAGCGCCTCGAGCCGCGACCAGTCCTCCAGGGAGACCGAGGCAGGCGCGGTGTGGTGCGGGATCAGGGCCAGGCCGCCGTCGGCCGACAGCATCGACAGCACCGGCTCCCGTGAGCGGCGGTCGAGTTCCGTGCGGAGCCTGCGCAGCTTGCGGCGCCCCGCCACGCCGGGGTCGACGCCCGCGATGGTCTCGTCGGGGTGCTTGCCGATGGACAGGCTGACCACGAAGTAACTCGGGGGCAGTCGGGTGCCCGCGACGTCGGCCGACCGGCCGCCGTCGAGCAGGGTGGCGAGCAACGCCTGCCGGGCGCCGTGCTCGTCGCCGAACATCGACTGGCGCTCGCTGAGGTAGCCGGCGGCGACGGCGCCGGTGGTCAGGCGCAGGTAGTTGAACAGCAGCCGGTGCGCCTCGAACACCGATCCCAGCTCGTCCGGCTGGACCTCGGGCTCGACGAACTCGAAGCACGCCTGGGCACCGAGGTGGTACGCGCCGATCACCGCGTCGATCGGCAAACCCTCCTCGGCGCGGCGGGCCGCCGACTCGCGCACGATCGCCAGTTCCGCGGAATCGGGCAGCGTCCCGGTGCGCAGGACGCCGAGGAACAGGCGGATCGCCTGTTCGATGATCCGGGCCACGTCGCCGGACAGCTCCTCGGCGGGCAGCCGGTTGTAGACGTCGAGCCCGTCGACCAGCCGCTTGATCACAAACGCGGTCAGCTCCGGGAGCTGGGAGCCCAGCCGCAAGTGCAGGGGCATGCCGCCGAAGACGATTCTGTTGTGATCGGTCACAAGTTTCCTCCGAAACTTTGGGCCAATCTCCCAGCGCCCACCAGGGATTGTGTCCTCCACCATGTGACCAACAGATTACTCGCTAGTAATACAGAATGGAGCACCCAATGCTGGTGCGACGGCTCAGCCTGGCTCTGGCGGTCACCGCCGCCACCCTCGCGGTCGGCATTCCCGCGGTGGCTGACGACACGATCGATTACGTCGCCCTCGGTGACTCCGCGGCCGCCGGACCGCTCATCCCGAACCAGGACCTCAACCTCGCCTGCCTGCGCTCGGACAACAACTACCCGGCCGTCGCGGCGAAGGCGCTCGGCGCCCGGCTGACCGACGTCTCGTGCTCCGGGGCGAAGATCACCGACTTCACCGGCCGCCAGTTCGGCTTCCTCCCGCCGCAGTACGACGCGCTGAACGCGGGCACGGACCTGGTCACGCTGACCATCGGCGGCAACGACATCGGCCTGGTCCAGGCGGCGCTCGGCTGTCTCAACCTGTTCCCGGAGCCGTTCGGCTTCTCCTGCGCCGACCGGCTCAACGCGGGCGGCAAGGACTCACTGGGCACGGCCATCGCCGCGTGGGCGCCGAAGATCGGCGAGGCGCTCGACGCGATCCGGGCCAAGGCGCCGAAGGCGAAGATCGTCGTCGCCGGCTACGGCACCTACATCCAGCGCGACGGCTGCTACCCGGTCCAGCCGATCTGGGCCCGCGACGCCAACTACATCCAGGCCTCGGTGGACAAGCTCAGCGCCGCCCTGCGTGACCAGGCCGCCTCGCGCGGCGCGACCTTCGTCGACCTCGCCGCCGTGTCCGCGGGCCACGACACCTGCGCGGCGCCGTCGAAGCGGTACCTCGAGGGCCTGATCCCGACCACGGCCGCCGCACCGCTGCACCCCAACGCGCAGGGCATGGCCGCGTTCGGCGCCGCCATCGCGAACGCCGTCAAGAACCCCGCAATCCACTAGGAGGCACGGATGTTCGGAAAAGTGTTGGCAAGCGCGGTCGCGGTGACCGCGGCGGTGGCACTGGCCCCAGGCGCGTCGGCGGCCGAGGTCGACGAGTACGTGGCCCTGGGTGATTCGTACTCGTCGGGCAACGGCACGTACGCGGCGAACCTCGACCCGTTCTGCTACAAGAGCACCTACGCCTACCCGTATCTGGTGTCCAAGGCCCGGCCCAACACGCAGCTGAACTTCCAGGCGTGCCAGGGCGCGAAGACCGACAACATCATCAGCGGCCAGAGCCGGGCGCTCACCGCGAGCACCGATCTCGTGTCGATCACCATCGGCGGCAACGACATCGGGTTCGCCGACCTGATCTTCGGCTGCGCGGGCAACAACAGCACCAACTGCCAGGGCACGGTCGACGAGGCGAACCGCAAGATCCGCGAGGAACTCCCGGCGAAGCTCGACCGGGCCTACGCCGCGATCCGGGCGGGCGCGCCGAACGCCCGGATCGTCGTCCTCGGCTACGGCCGCTTCGCCGGGTCGACTGTCTCGTGCGCGGCGGCGAACGGGATCACCGCCGACGAAGCGGTGCTGCTCAACGGTGTGGCGGACAACCTGGACGCGGCCATCGCGGGCCGGGTCGCCGCGGCCGGCTTTACGTACAAGAGCTCGATCGCCCGGTTCACCGGGCACGATGTGTGCGCGGCCGACCCGTACCTCAACGGGAAGAGCTGGAGCGTGGCCGACATGTACCACCCGACGCGCAGCGGCCACGCCAACGGCTTGGCGTACCTGCTGCGTCAGGTGATCGGCTGACGAACGAAAGGGCCGCCCGTGGGGGGCGGCCCTTTCGTGCTGTCGTCAGTCTTCGCGGCCGACCGTGAGGGCGGTGTTGTCGTCGGCGATGTCGACCTTGACCGTGTCGCCGTCGCGGATGTCGCCGGACAGCAGGGCCTTCGCCAGCTGGTCGCCGATCGCCGAGGACACCAGCCTGCGCAGCGGGCGGGCGCCGTAGACCGGGTCGAAACCGTTGAGCGCCAACCACTCCCGCGCCGCCGGGGTGACCGTCAGGCTCAGCCTGCGCTGCGCGAGCCTGCGGCCGAGCTTGGCGACCTGGATGTCGACGATCGACGTCAGCTCCTCGGTGGCCAGCGAGTGGAACACCACCACGTCGTCGAGCCGGTTGAGGAACTCCGGCTTGAAGTGCCGCTGCACCACCGACATCACCGCGTCCTTGCGGTGCACCTCGTCGAGGTTGGCGTCGGCGATGATCTGCGAGCCGAGGTTCGACGTCAGCACCAGGATCGTGTTGCGGAAGTCGACCGTGCGGCCCTGGCCGTCGGTGAGCCTGCCGTCGTCGAGGACCTGCAGGAGCACGTCGAAGACGTCCGGGTGGGCTTTCTCCACCTCGTCGAGCAGCACGACGCTGTACGGGCGACGGCGGACCGACTCGGTGAGCTGGCCGCCCTGGTCGTAGCCCACGTAGCCGGGAGGGGCGCCGACCAGGCGGGCCACCGAGTGCTTCTCGGAGTACTCGCTCATGTCGATGCGGATCATCGCCCGCTCGTCGTCGAACAGGAACTCCGCGAGCGCCTTGGCCAGCTCGGTCTTGCCGACACCGGTCGGGCCGAGGAACAGGAACGAGCCGGTCGGGCGGTCCGGGTCGGACACGCCCGCACGCGCGCGGCGAACCGAGTCGGACACAGCGCGCACGGCCTCGGCCTGCCCGACGACCCGCGAGGCGAGGGCGTCCTCCATCCGGAGCAGCTTGTGCGTCTCGCCTTCGAGCATCCGGCCCGCGGGGATGCCCGTCCAGGCGGAGACGACCTCGGCGACGTCGTCCGGACCGACCTCCTCCTTGAGCATGACCTGCTCACCCGGCTGGGTCGCCGTGGCCTCGGTCGCGGCGTCGAGTTCCTTCTCCAGCGCGGGGATCCGGCCGTAGCGCAGCTCCGCGGCGCGGCCCAGGTCGCCGTCGCGCTCGGCGCGCTCGGACTCGCCGCGCAGCGACTCCAGCTGCTCCTTGAGTTCGCGGACGCGGTCCAGCGAGCCCTTCTCGTTCTGCCAGCGGGCGGTCAGACCGGCCAGGTCCTCCCGCTTCTCGGCCAGTTCGGACCGCAGCGCGACGAGCCGCTCCCGGGAGGCTGCATCGTCCTCTTTGGACAGCGCCATCTCCTCGATCTCCAACCGGCGGACCGCGCGCTCGACGCCGTCGATCTCCACCGGACGGGAGTCGATCTCCATGCGCAGCCGCGACGCCGCCTCGTCGACAAGGTCGATCGCCTTGTCCGGCAGGAAGCGCGCGGTGATGTAGCGGTCGGACAGAGTGGCGGCGGCGACCAGCGCGGTGTCGGTGATGCGGACACCGTGGTGGACCTCGTAGCGCTCCTTGAGGCCGCGCAGGATGCCGATCGTGTCCTCGACCGACGGCTCACCGACCAGGACCTGCTGGAACCTGCGCTCCAGCGCCGGGTCCTTCTCGATGTGCTGGCGGTACTCGTCGAGGGTGGTCGCGCCGACCATCCGCAGCTCACCGCGGGCGAGCATCGGCTTGATCATGTTGCCGGCGTCCATCGCACCCTCGCCGGTCGCGCCCGCGCCGACGATCGTGTGCAGCTCGTCGATGAAGGTGATCACCTGGCCTGCGGAGTCGGTGATCTCCTTGAGCACGGCCTTGAGCCGCTCCTCGAACTCGCCGCGGAACTTCGCGCCGGCGACCATCGACCCGAGGTCGAGGCCGATGACGCGCTTGCCGCGCAGCGACTCCGGCACGTCACCGGCGATGATCCGCTGGGCGAGGCCCTCGACGATCGCGGTCTTGCCGACACCGGGCTCGCCGATGAGGACCGGGTTGTTCTTGGTGCGGCGGGAAAGCACCTGCACCACCCGGCGGATCTCGGCGTCGCGGCCGATCACCGGGTCGAGCTCGCCCTTGCGGGCCCGCTCGGTCAGGTCGAGGCCGTACTTCTCCAGCGCCTGGTAGGTGCCCTCCGGGTCGGGGCTCGACACCCGCGCGGACCCGCGCACCTTGGCGAACGCCTCCCGCAGCGCGTCCGCGCCCGCGCCGTGCCGCTTGAGGACCTCGGCGACGTCGCCGCCCTCGGCCGCGAGCCCCACCAGCAGGTGCTCGGTGGAGACGTACTCGTCGCCCATCTCGGTGGCGAGCTTCTGCGCGTGGGTGATCGCCCGCAGCGCCTGCTGCGCGAGCTGCGGGGAGGAAACGGTCGCCCCGGTCGCCGAAGGAAGGGCGCGGTGCAGCGGCTCCAGTTCCTTGCGGACGGTCTCGGGATCGGCTCCGACGGCGGTGAGCAGCGGGGCGGTGAGCCCGTCGCTCTGCGCGAGCAGGGCGCTGAGCAGGTGCACCGGGCGGATGTCGGGATTGCCCGCCGTCGAGGCGGCCTGGGCCGCCGCGGAGATCGCCTGCTGGGTCTTGGTCGTCGGATTGAACGCGTCCATCTGCCACCTCGGGTCGTACGTTCGCCTGTCACCGGATCCAACGCGCGGAAACTTGAGTCAGTTCCACTCAACCTTAGGACGTGGACCACTTCCGGTCATGCCGAAACGGCCGCCCCGACCGTTGCCGATCAGGGGACCGACAGGTCACCCACCCGTCGCAACGACGCTGTCCACACCCGATGCCCAGTTATCCACAAAGCCCAGGAGGCTATCCACAGGCGGCTGTGGGTTTCATCCCCGACCGGACGCACCCGGATAAAGGAAGCCGCCAAGTGGGTGGTATCCCGGCGGCAATCGATCACACTGTGGCGATCAAACCGGCTGTACGCAGCGGAAACGTCAGGTGTCGGCGAGGTCGCCGAGAAGTGGACCTGATCACAGGTCGGCGTTCAGCTTGCCAAGGAGGCGCGAGAACTCGCTCAGATCGTCGGTGGACCACTTGCCGAACATGGCGCGCAGCTTCTGCCAGCGGTCGTTGCGCACCTTCGCCAGCCGCTCCGAGCCGGTCTCGGTCAGCTGCACGAGCCGGGCACGGCCGTCGGACGGATCGGGCACCCGCTCGATCAGACCCAACTCGGTCAGTCGGGCGATCTGCCTGCTGACAGTGGACTTGTCGAGTCCCGTGCGCTCGACCACGTCCGCCGCCCGAACCGCGCCGATGTCGTTGAGGTGCAAGAGAAGCGCGTAGGACGCGCCGTCCAGGCCCGGGTGCACCTTGGCCGCGAGGGTCAGCGAGACGCTGCGGGCGCGGCCGAACAGCTTCGACAGTTCGGATTCGAGCGCCTGTGCCGCCTGTTCGCGCGCGTTCTCGGTCACGTGCGGCCTTTCCGTCCCGGTTTGGTCGCGGAACGTTATCGTCCGATCGCTCGCTCGTGAACCCAGGTCTCGTCCCCGTCGACCCGGCATCAGCCGAATGCGCCATCCGCCAATCAAACGTCCCCCATTAGGCGGAAGTTTGATCACCGAAAGTGAGGATACGGCACACCTTAGGGTGATCTTCGCGGCTCTTTCATGGAATCGGACTAGGCTGAACACTCCGTCGGGGGATGTAGCTCTAGTACCGTGTTGCCACGCTCAGCCGGCGCCCGAGAGGTGGAGTCTCCCCCCGATCATGACAGCCAACGCCCTGGTGAGCCCCATCCCGAGCTCACAACCTCGGACCGACTCGCCCACCGCTGTGTCGACGATGGTGCGTCTGGTCCGGGAGAGCTTCGCGGTGGTGGAGCCGCACGCCGAAGAGGTCGCACAGTTCTTCTACGGGATGCTCTTCACCATCGAGCCGTCGGCGCGGGAGATGTTCCCCGCCAACATGCAGGTCCAGCGGTCCCGCCTGCTGCGTGCCCTGGTGCACGTCGTGCAGATGGTCGACCGGCCCGACGACCTGGTGCCGTTCCTGCAGCAACTCGGGCGGGACCACCGCAAGTTCGGCGTCGTCAGCACCCACTACGAGGCCGTCGGGATGGCGTTGATCTCGTCGGTCAAGAAGTTCGCCGGCCCCGCGTGGACCGACGAGGTCGAACGCGCCTGGGCCGAGGCGTACACGATCATGGCCCGCTCGATGCTCGACGCGGCCGCGGCCGACGAGGGGCCGGCGTACTGGCCCGCCGAGGTCATCTCGCACGAGCGGATCGGCTGGGAGATCGCGATCGTGCGGGTCCGGCCGCACTACCCGGTGCCGTACCTGCCGGGGCAGTACGTGAGCGTCGAAGTTCCGCAACGCCCCCGGTTATGGCGCTACCTCACCCCGGCCAACGCGCCAAGACCCGACGGAACCATCGACTTCCACATCCGCGGCGTCGACGGCGGCTGGGTCAGCCGATCGATCGTGGCGCACGCGAATGTGGGCGACACCTGGAAGATGGGTCCGCCGATGGGGCGGATCAGCGTCTCCCGCGAGACCTCGCGCGATGTGCTGATGGTCGCGGGCGGGACGGGGGTCTCGCCGATGCGGGCGATCATTGACCACCTGTCGCAGTGGGGGCAGAACCCGCATGTCCACCTGTTCATCGGTGGGCGGATCGAAGAGGACCTCTACGACGTTCCCGCGCTGCAGAGCATCGCCGCGGTGAATCCTTGGCTGACCGTGGTGCCGGTGGTGGAGGAAGCCGGGATTCCTGGGACAGAGCAAGGGACATTGGCTGATGTGGTGACCCGTTATGGGGCTTGGGGCGATAGGGACGTACTTGTGTCTGGGTCTCCGGGGATGATCCGGGCGACTGTTTCCCGCATGCTTGTGGCTGGGACTCCGCTGGACCGCATTACTTACGATCCATTTACCGTGGACTAGCCGAGGCCGAAATTCAGGCGCGGACTGATCGGGCGCATTGCTACGGTTCCACCGCACTCCCGGTGCGTAGCCCGCGGTTACTTCCTCCAAAGAATCACACCGCAGGCGATTTGATCTCGGGGGCGGCGACTTCAGATGTGCCCGGTGCGCAGGTAGCGGTTACTTCCATCTCCTAAATGGGCGGGTTGCGGGTTCGAGTCCCGTTCTCGACTTCGGGTCGAGGTAGCTCAACTGGCAGAGCAGCTTGTCACCGTCACCGACTTCGATCTCGGGCCACATCTGACGTTGTCCGCTCCCGCTTTATGGGGGCTTATCGTGAGCAAGTTCAACATCACCTCCGCGCGACCGGCGGTCACTTCGCCGATCACCGGCGAGCACACGCCGTCGGGCGTCACCCACCAGGGCGGCGCGGGGTACGCGCGGAACACCAAGTCCGAGCTGTTCCTGCTGGCCGTCACGAACATGGTCGGCGAGAACACCTTCTACGAGCCTGGCGGCAAGCGCGACGAGCGTTACGCCCAGCTCGTCGGCCAAGCCGCGCTGACCGACCCGGCGTGGACGGCCCGGTTCCTGCGCTGGCTGCGGGCCGAGGCCAACCTGCGCACCGCATCCCTTGTGGGCGCGGCCGAATTCGTCCACGCCCGGCTCACCACTGATCAGCCCAGCGATCAGGGGCCCAGCAACCGTTCGGTCATCGACAGTGTGCTCTTGCGTGCCGACGAGCCAGGAGAGCTGCTGGCCTACTGGACTTCCGTGCACGGCCGCAACGTTCCGAAGCCGGTCAAGCGCGGCATCGCCGACGCGGTCCGCAGGCTCTACGACGAGCGCGCGCTGCTGAAGTGGGACAGCGCCGCCCGTGGCTTCCGCATGGGCGACGTCATCGATCTCGTCCACCCGAACAGCGACACGCCCGCTCAAGGCGAGCTGTACAAGCACGCCCTCGACAAGCGCCACAACCGCGCCAACCCCATTCCCGAAAGCCTTGCCCTGCTTCGGGCGCGCGCGAAGCTCACCGCAGTCCCCATTTCGGGACGCCGCGGCCTGCTGCACGCGGACAACGCCACAGAGGTCCTGCGCGAGGCAGGCATGACGTGGGAGTCGCTGGCCGGGTGGCTGCAGGGACCGCTCGACGCCCGCGCCTGGGAGGCAATCATCCCGACCATGGGCTACATGGCGCTGCTGCGGAACCTACGCAACTTCGATGAGGCCGGGGTGTCCGACGGTGTCGCCGAGGGGGTCGCCGCTCGACTCGCCGACCCCGTCCAGGTCGCCCGCTCGAGCCAACTGCCGATGCGGTTTCTGTCCGCGCACCGCGCCGCGCCCAGCCTGCGGTGGGGCCATGCCCTGGACAAGGCGCTCACCGCGTCCCTGGCAAACGTGCCCACGCTCGACGGGCGCACCCTGATCCTGGTGGACACCTCGAGTTCCATGGATTCCGGTTTCTCCAAGGACGGAACCCTCAAGCGGTGGGACGCGGCGGCGGTCTTCGGGATCGCCCTGGGCGGGCGTTGCCGCAACGCCGAGGTCGTGTCGTTCTCGTCCGCGCACACCTACCTGAACGAGCCGCCCGGACCGAAGACCAAGCCATTCGCGATGCGGAAAGGCGAGTCGCTGCTGCGGTCGGTCGACCGGTGGAAGAGCGATGGCTACTTCCTCGGCGGTGGCACGGACACCCCCGGCGCCATCGCCAAGCACCTGCGTCCACGCTTCCACAACCGGCTCGTCATCATCACCGACGAGCAGGCCGCGGGTGGGGACGTCAACGCCGTCGTTCCCGACACGATGCCGCTCTACACGTGGAACCTGGCCGGCTACCAGCATGGCCACGCGCCGAGCGGCAGCGGTAACCGGCACACCTTCGGCGGACTCACCGACGCCGGGTTCCGGATGATCCCACTCCTGGAAGCGGGGCGAAGCGAGAACTGGCCGTTCTGATCCCAGGCGGGTGGTCAGCGACGGGGTTGGGGGCGCCAGACTACCAGGGCCGTCTGCTGGCGCACCGGGACCAGGTCGTTTCGGTAGGACTTGTGGATGGCGGCGGCTGCCTGTTCCGCGGCGGCGTAGGCCGAGGCCAGTTCCTGGGTCAGTTCCGAGATGCGGTCGCGCAGGGCGTCGACTTCGTTTTCCAGTTCGATGATGCGCTTGATGCCCGCGAGGTTCACACCGTCCTCTTGGGACAGTCGCTGGACCTCGCGGAGCAAAGCGATGTCGCGCATCGAGTAGCGGCGGCCGCCGCCGGAGGTTCGGCCGGGGGAGACCAGGCCCTGGCGGTCGTAGCTGCGCAGGGTTTGGGCGTGCAGGCCGGACAGCTGTGCTGCCACCGAGATCACGAAGACCGGGGTGTCCTCGTCGGCCCCGGGTGGGAAGGGGTTCATGACTCCCTCGCCTTCTGCACCATCGCCGTCAGCTCCGGGCGCGGGTCGTGCGCGTTGGTTGCCGCGGCGTACGCCTCGAGGGCGGACTTGGCGGCGTCGTCAAGTGTCGGTGGGACGGTGACGGCCAGGGTGACCAGCAGGTCTCCGGTTTGGCCGTCCCGCTTCACCACACCCTTGCCGCGGACACGCAGGACGCGGCCCGGCGTGGTGCCGGGGGTGACCCGCAGCGAGACCGGGGCGTCGAGCGTGGGCACGGTCAGGGTCGTGCCGAGGGCCAGTTCGGGGTAGGTGACCGGCACCTTCAAGGTGAGGTCGTTGCCGTTGCGGCCGAAGACCGGGTGCGGGGTGACGTGTACGCGGACGTACAGGTCGCCGGCGGCGGCGCCTTGCCTGCCCGGCTCGCCCTGGCCCGCCAGGCGGATGCGCTGGTCGTCCTCGACGCCCGCGGGGATCCGCACGGTGAGGGTTCGGGTCTTCGTGCTGACACCCTCGCCGCCGCAGTCGGGGCAAGGGTCGTCAATGGTGCGGCCGGTGCCACGGCAGTCGCGGCACGGCTCGCTGAAGGCGAAAGCGCCCTGGCTGCGGCTGACCAGGCCGACGCCACCGCAAGTGACACACACCTTGGGGCTGCTGCCCGGTCGGGCGCCGGAGCCGTGACAGGTGTCGCAGGTGGACGGACTGGACAGTCGCAAGGGGACAGTGGCGCCCTTGACCGCTTCGACGAAGTCGATGCGGACCTCGGTCTCCACGTCGGCGCCGCGCCGGGGGCGGTTGCCCGCGGTGGTCGCTCCCGCGCGAGTGCGGCCGAACAGGTTGCCGAGCAGGTCGCTGAAGCCCCCGCCGCCGAAACCGCCCTGACCGGACTGGCCCGCGAAGTCGAAGTCGAACCCGCCGCCACCGCCGCCGAAACCGCCGGGGCGGAAGCCGCTGGAGCCGAACATCGACCGGGCTTCGTCGTACTGCTTGCGCTTGTCCGGGTCGCCGAGGACGCCGTAGGCCTCCGACACCGACTTGAACTTGGCCTCGGCGTCGGTGTTGCCCGGGTTGGCGTCCGGGTGCAGCTCGCGGGCGAGCTTTCGGTACGCCTTCTTGATTTCCGCGTCACCGGCGTCGGAGGAGACGCCAAGCTCGCGATAGAAGTCCTTGTCGATCCAGTCCCTAGCGCTCACCGGACGTCTCCTCCTTTCGCTCAGTTCTGTTCGTCGGCCGGCTGGTCGACGATCACAGGTCCGGCCTCCGCGTCGGTGACCGCGACCAGCGCCGCGCGCAGGGTCCGGTCGCCGAAGCGGTAGCCGCGGCGCAGAACGCCGGTGACCGTCGGGCCCGCCACGTCCGGGGACGTGTTGTGCTGGACGGCTTCGTGCACCGAGGGGTCGAACGGCTCGCCCTCGTGGCCGAACGGTTCGAGGCCTGCCTTCTGCAGCGCGGCCGCCAGCTTCTCGGCCACCGCCTTGAAGGCGCCGGTCAGGTCGCCGTGGGCGCCCGCCCGCTCGATGTCGTCGAGGACCGACAGCATCTCGTTGACCACCTGCGCCTTGGCCGCGGTCGCCACGACCTCGCGGTCGCGGTCGACGCGCTTGCGGTAGTTGGCGTACTCGGCCTGCAGGCGCTGCAGGTCGGCGGTGCGCTCGTCGAGCTGCGCCTTGAACTCCGCGGCCGGGTCGAGTTCGTCGACCTGGACGGGCTCGGGCACAGACTCGGGCCCGGAATCGGCCGCGGCGTGTGCGGGTGCCGCGGCGTCGTCCGAGGCTGTGCGGATCTCCCCGGTCTCCGGGTCGATCCGTCGCCGATCACGCACCACGACCTGCGGCTCCTCGCCGTCAGAGCTGTGCTGACCGGTCACTTCTTCTCCTTGTCCTCGTCCACGATCTCGGCGTCGACAACGTCATCGGCCGCATCGGCTGTGTCCGACTTGGGGGCCTCGGTCGAGCCGTCGCCCGCGGCGGCGTCCGCGCCGGTGTTGGCGTAGAGGGCCGAACCCATGGCCTGGGACTCGGTCGCGAGCTTCTCCATCGCGGCCTTGATGGCCGGGATGTCGGTGCCGGCGAGCGCGGTGTTGGCCTCCAGAATGGCGGCGTTCACCTTCTCCTTGGCCTCGGCCGGGATCTTCTCGTCGTTGTCCTTGACGAACTTCTCCGTCTGGTAGACGAGCGTCTCGGCCTGGTTGCGGACCTCGGCCTCCTCGCGGCGCTTCTTGTCCTCTTCCGCGTGCGCCTCGGCGTCCTTGACCATGCGGTCGATGTCTTCCTTCGGCAGCGCGGAGCCGCCGGTGATGGTCATCGACTGCTCCTTGCCGGTGCCGAGGTCCTTCGCGCCGACGTGCACGATGCCGTTCGCGTCGATGTCGAAGGTGACCTCGATCTGCGGCACGCCACGGGGGGCGGGCGGCAGGCCGGTCAGGTCGAAGGTGCCGAGCTTCTTGTTGTCCGCGGCGAAGTCGCGCTCACCCTGGAACACCTGGATGCCCACGGTGGTCTGGTTGTCGTCGGCGGTGGAGAAGATCTCCGAGCGCTTGGTCGGGATGGTGGTGTTGCGCTCGATGAGCTTGGTGAACACCCCGCCCTTGGTCTCGATGCCGAGCGAGAGCGGCGTGACGTCGAGCAGCAGGACGTCCTTGACCTCGCCCTTGAGCACACCGGCCTGCAGCGCGGCGCCGACGGCGACGACCTCGTCCGGGTTGACGCCCTTGTTGGCCTCGCGGCCGCCGGTCAGCTCCTTGACCAGCTCGGCCACGGCGGGCATGCGGGTGGAACCACCCACGAGCACCACGTGGTCGATCTCGCCGACGGAGACGCCCGCGTCCTTGACGACGTTGTTGAACGGCGCCCGGGTGCGGTCGAGCAGGTCGGCGGTGATGCGCTGGAACTCGGCCCTGGTCAGGTTCTCGTCCAGGAACATCGGGTTCTTGTCGGCGTCGACGGTGATGTAAGGAAGGTTGATGTTGGCGCTGTTCGAGCTGGACAGCTCGATCTTCGCCTTCTCCGCGGCCTCGCGGATGCGCTGCAGCGCCATCTTGTCCTTGGTCAGGTCGATGCCGTTGCTCGCCTTGAACTTCTCGACCAGCCAGTCGACGATGCGCTGGTCCCAGTCGTCGCCGCCGAGGTGGTTGTCACCGGAGGTCGCGCGGACCTCGACGACGCCGTCGCCGATCTCGAGCAGCGAGACGTCGAACGTGCCGCCACCGAGGTCGAAGACCAGGATGGTCTGCTCCTTGGCGCCCTTGTCCAGGCCGTAGGCCAGGGCGGCCGCGGTGGGCTCGTTGACGATGCGGAGCACGTTGAGGCCGGCGATCTGACCGGCTTCCTTGGTGGCCTGCCGCTGCGCGTCCTCGAAGTACGCGGGAACGGTGATGACGGCGTCGGTGATGGTCTCGCCCAGGTACGCCTCGGCGTCACGCTTGAGCTTCATCAGCACGCGCGCGGAGATCTCCTGCGCGGTGTACGCCTTGCCGTCGATCTCGGCGGTCTTCCAGTCCTCGCCCATGTGCCGCTTGATCGAACGGACCGTCCGGTCCACGTTCGTCACGGCCTGGTTCTTGGCGGGCTGGCCGACCAGCACCTCGCCGTTCTTGGCGAACGCGACGATGGAAGGGGTCGTCCGGGAGCCCTCCGAGTTGGCGATAACCGTCGGTTCACCGCCCTCAAGGACGGCGACGACGGAGTTGGTCGTCCCCAGGTCGATGCCGACCGCTCGCGCCATGGTGTTTCCTCCTGCAGTAGCTGTGGTGCGTTCTCTAGAGTTGAGCGTACCGGACTCAGTTTCCAGACTTGAGCCGTCCCCACTCAACCTTCCTGCAGGCCCAACGAGCGGGTTGGCCGCCTTGTTCCCGGTGTGACGGCCGCCTCGCGCAGCCCCGCCCACACACGGGTGCACCACCGCCACGGGTGTGACGGTGGTGCGTGTGTTCCCCCGCGACGCGGCTCAGCCGTACCGGATCGAGACGTCTCCGCTGTCGGCCGCCACGTCCACCAAGTTGGCCGCCCCGACATCGCTGCCGATCGCGTTGTCCAGGTCACCGCTGTCCACCACCGCGTTGACGCGGTACTTCCCCTGTGGCACGACAACCTGGACCTGGCCGCTGTCCGCCCGGGCCCGGACGTTCCCCACCTCGACCAGTGCCACCTCGATGCTCCCCGACGACGTCCCGATGTCGGCCGAGCCCCCCAGCCCGACCGCCTTGACGCTGCCCGACGAGACGTCGACCGCCACGTTGTCCCCGATGTCGACCAGCTCGACCCGACCCGAGTCGGCCGCCACCGTCACCTTCCCGGCCACCTTGCGCACCGTCACGTCCCCCGACCCGGCGGACACGTTGACCGAGCCGACGCCCTCGATCTCCACCTCCCCCGAGTCGACCTTGCCGCTGACCGTCACCCCCTCCGGGACGACCACGTCGTAGTCGATCCAGCAGTTCCGGACCGGGCAGGACTCCAGGATCAGCACGTCGCCGTCGACCCGGTGCGTGACACCCGGCCGGTCGGCGTTGTGGTGCACCTGGCGCTGGACCTGGGTGGTCCCGCCCGTCCGGATCTTGACGGCCCCCGAGTCGTTGGCCACGAGGACGGAGCGGATGGTCTGGCCCACGGCTTCGTTGTCCGCGAACTGCTCGGTGACCATTCCACAGGCCCCCGACAGCAGCACCGCGCCCGCCACCCCCATGGCGAACACCCCCTGCAACAACGCTTTCCGCGCCATCCCGTCCCCCTCGAATCTCGTGCCTCGACTGCGGAGAACGCTATTGATCAGCGGCCGCCGCGGGTATCAGGAATGCCCCCGAATCGACCCTGGGGTTATCCCTACCTCCACTCCTGGATCTCGGGGTAGACCGGCTGGGTCACCGGACGGTCCTTGAGATGCCGGTCGAGGAACGCGACCAACAGCCCACGGGTGATCTCCACGCTGCGCGTGCCGCTCAGCTCCGGGTCGCCGGGTAAGCCGAGCTGCTCGCCCAGCAGTGGGAAGTCGGTGAACGACAGGTGCCCGGCACGCGGCAGCGTCACCCAGCGCCGAGGCCCGGTCAGCACCTGCCAAGCCCGCGGCCAAGTCGGGTCCTCGGTCGCGGCCGGAGTGTGCTCATCGGTACCGACCAGCAGAAACGGGCGGTCCAAGCCGGTGACCGGGGCGAAGAACGTGCCGTCGAGGTTGGCGCCGACGAGCACTCGCCGATCGGTCCGCATGGTCTCGGCCGCCGCGTTGCCGCCGATGGAGTGGCCCGCCATGCCGATTCGCGAGCGGTCGATCACCCGGGCGTGCCGCCAGGACCGGAGCCGGTCGAGCACGAACGACACATCCGCCGCGCGGCCCTCGGCGACCGCGGCGAACTTCCCCTCCTTCACCGCGTCACACGCGAGGCACGGCTGGACTCGACCATCGGGGTAGGTGATCGCCGCCGCCTCATGGGCGTGGTCGACGACCGCGACGACGTAGCCCTGGGAGGTGACCTCCTCGGCGAGCGCCGACAGCGTGGCCCGCGGCAGGGTGAACCCCGGCGACAGGACCACCAGCGGAAACCGCCGCGGGACCGGGACCGCGTCGACCCGCGCGTGCCTTCGGGTCGCGGCGACCACGGCCGGGTCGATCCCGGCGTGGCCCTGGATCTCGATCACCGCCTTCGCCTCGGCCTCGCTCAGGTACGGCGCGCGCTGCCCGAGCCGGGCGAGCGCGGGGTAATGGACCGAGACCATCAGCTCGCGCGGGCCGCCCGCCCACTGGTCGACACGCGAGGAATCCACGAGATGCAGGGTGTCCAGGCCGACCGGGTAGCGACCGGTCGGCGGGGACAGCTCGAGCCGGGCCGGCTCGGCGGTGGCCGGGCTGACCAGGGCGATGACGGCGAGCAGGGCGCCCATCAGGGCTTTCTTGATCACCTGATCAACGTTAGGCAGATCGAGACGCGCCCACATCGGTCCTTGGATTGAGTCGGCGTAGGCCTTTGGTCGTAGGACCCAGTAGGACCCAGTAGGACCTCGTGGATCTAGCGCAGCGGGGCGAGCAGGTGCTCGACCACCGGCAGCAACTCGGCCGCGGTGGGCGGCTCGTCGTCGATGAGGCCCTGCATGAGCATCCCGTCGACGCCTGCCAGGAAGGCGCGGAAGCCGACCTCGTCGGGGTGGCGGGCCAGGCTGGTGAGGACGTCGAGCCACATCCGGGCGGCCGGGCGCAGCTCGGGACGGCGGGCGGCGAGCAGGTACAGCTCGTACTCGGCCATCGTGCGCCCGCGCCGGGGTCCGACGGCGAAGGCCAGCATCTCGGCGACCGCAGCGGCCGGGTTGCTGCCTTTGATCCGGCTCGACTCGATGAGGTCGCGCGCCTCCGCCGCCATGCTCTCGGCCGACCAGGTCAGCGTGCCCACGAGCAGGTCGTCGAGAGCGGCGAAGTGGTAGGTGATCGACGCCGGGGGCACGCCCGCCTCGCGCGCGACCGACCGGTGGCTCACGCCGACGACGCCCTCGGCCTCGATCACCCGCAGGGTCGCCTCGACGATCTCCGTGCGCCGCCGGTCGCCGCGCGCCTTGCGGCCGTCGACCCGGCGGTACGAGCGGGTCAGTGCGTCCGCCCGAGTTCGAGCAGCAGCACGCCGCCGATGACCATCGTGAGGCCGAGGCCCATCGTCAGGTTGAAGGGCTCGTGCAGGAACAGCGCGCCGATGACGGCGACGGCCGCGACGCCGACCGCCGCCCAGATCGCGTAGGCGACGCCGACGGGGAACCCTTGCTTGAGCAACCGGGCCAGCGCGGTGAACGCCACGCCGTATCCGACGATCACGACAACCGAAGGGAACAGTTTTGTAAAACCGTCCGAGATCTTGAGCGAGATGGTCGCTGTCACCTCGCCGACGATCGCCACGGCGAGCAAGATGAGCGGATGCATTCCGCCAAACTACCTGAACAAACGTCCCGGTAGTTGCCGAGGTGTGCGCCACACTTGGCCGACTTAGGCTTCGCTAAGTCGGTTACCGGCGAGTAAGAACAGCTAAGGTCCCGAGTCGATCGGGAATCGAGGAGAGGTCACGCCACATGGGTGCCGTGCAATTGACACTGGGTCTGGTCGCCGTCGCGATCAGCCTCGTGGCCTGGAGCATGTTCGTTCGCACCGTCGCGCGGATGGTGAAAATCGTCCGCCTCGGACAGCCGGACGCCACGCGCAACGGCCCGTTCGTGCCGCGCTTGAAGAACATGTTCGTCGAGTTCGCCGCTCACACCCGGATGAACAAGTTCCGGCACGTCGGCCTGGCCCACTGGCTGGTGATGTGGGGCTTCCTCATCGGCTCCGCCGCGCTGTTCGAGGCCTACGGCGAGGTGTTCGTGCCGACCTGGGGCTGGCCGATCCTCGACAACATCAGCCTCTGGCACCTCCTGATGGAGCTGCTCGGCATCGGCACCATCCTCGGTGGCGTCGCGCTGGCGATCATCCGCCAGGTCAACCACCCGCGCCGGGCCGACCGGCAGTCCCGATTCCAGGGCTCGAACTTCTGGCAGGCGTACTTCGTCGAGGCCGTGGTGATCTTCGAGGGCATCGGCATCCTCGGTGTCCGCGCGGCCAAGGCGGCGCTGGGCGCGCACGAGGTGCCGCTGTGGGCCGCGTTCGTCACCAACCCGATCGGCGACCTGCTGCCCGCCAGCCCGAACCTGATCTCCGTCCTGGCGTTCGTCAAGCTCATGGGCGCGATGATCTGGGTCTACGTGGTCGCGAAGTACATGACCATGGGTGTCGCGTGGCACCGCTTCAGCGCGTTCTTCAACATCTACTTCAAGCGTGAGGCCGACGGCGGCGTCGCCCTCGGCGCGATGAAGCCGATGATGTCCGGCGGCAAGGTGCTCGATCTGGAGGAAGCCGACCCCGAGGTCGACGCGTTCGGCGCGGGCAAGGTCGAGGACTTCTCCTGGAAGGGCTGGCTCGACTTCACCACCTGCACCGAGTGCGGCCGCTGCCAGTCGCAGTGCCCCGCGTGGAACACCGGCAAGCCGCTGTCCCCGAAGCTGCTGATCACCCAGCTGCGCGACCACGCCTACGCCAAGGCGCCGTACCTGCTCGCGGGCGGCAAGAGGGACATGGCGGGCGACGAGATCGGCCTGACCGACCACTCGAACGTCGACGTTCTCGCGCTGGCCGAGGCCGAGCGCCCGCTGATCGGCGGCGTCGACGAGCTCGGCGTCATCGACCCCGAGGTGCTGTGGTCCTGCACCACCTGCGGCGCGTGCGTCGAGCAGTGCCCGGTGGACATCGAGCACGTCGACCACATCGTCGACATGCGCCGCTACCAGGTGCTCATCGAGTCGAACTTCCCGTCCGAGCTGGGCGGCATGTTCAAGAACCTGGAGAACAAGGGCAACCCGTGGGGCCAGAACGCCAAGGACCGGCTGGCCTGGACCGAGGCCCTGGACTTCGAGGTGCCGGTCTTCGACGGTGAGCTGGCCGATGAGACCGAGTACCTGTTCTGGGTCGGCTGCGCGGGCGCGTTCGAAGACCGCGCGAAGAAGACCACGCAGGCCGTCGCCGAGCTGCTGCACATGGCCGAGGTCAACTACGTCGTGCTCGGCACCGAGGAGACCTGCACTGGTGACCCGGCCCGCCGCGCGGGCAACGAGTTCCTGTTCCAGATGCTGGCGCAGCAGAACGTCGAGGTCCTCAACTCGGTGTTCGAGGGCAGGGAGAAGGGCAAGCGCAAGGTCGTCGTGACCTGCGCGCACTGCTTCAACACCCTGGCCAACGAGTACCCGGAGCTCGGCGGGCAGTTCGAGGTCGTGCACCACACGCAGCTGCTCAACCGGCTGGTGCGGGAGCGTCGCCTGGTGCCGGTGGCCCCGGTCGCCGAGGACGTCACCTACCACGACCCGTGCTACATCGGCCGCCACAACAAGATCTACGAGGCGCCGCGTGAGCTGGTCGGCGCCGCGGGCGCGAACCTGCGGGAGATGCCTCGCAACTCCGACCGCGCGATGTGCTGTGGCGCAGGTGGCGCCCGGATGTGGATGGAGGAGCGGGTCGGCAAGCGGATCAACGTCGAGCGAGTCGACGAGGCGCTGGGGACCGCGCCCTCGAAGATCGCGACCGGCTGCCCGTTCTGCCGCGTGATGCTCACCGACGGCGTGACCGCGCGCAAGGCCGACGGCCTCGCGGGTGAGCACGTCGAGGTCATCGACGTCGCGCAGCTGCTGCTGTCGTCGGTGAAGCGGGCACCCGAGCCGGTGCAGGACATCCCGACCGACGTGACCCCGACGGGCACGCCGCTGCCGGACGAGGACAACTCGACCGTCTGATCTCGAAGCGAAGGGGCGCGACCGGTCGCGCCCCTTTGTTGTGTCCAACATATGGAAATTTGGTTCCGCGATTCAGGAACAGTTAGCTATGTTAAGCATATGTCCCGGTCCCGGTGGTCAATCCTGACGGTCATCGTCGTCGCGCAGACCGGGTCGATCTCGCTGCTCTTCGGCGTTCCGTTCCTGATCCCGCTGATGCGCGAGACCGAAGGCATCACGCTGACCCAGGCGGGCACCGTGGCCGCCGCACCGCTGCTGGGCCTGCTGGCCACGCTGATCATCTGGGGCGCCCTGGCCGACCGGTTCGGCGAACGTCTGATCATGACCATCGGCATCCTGGGCACCGGTGTTTGCGGTGCCGGAGCGACCTTGACCGACGGGACCGCCGCACTCGGCTTGGCGCTGGTCGCGGCGGGCGCGTTCGGGTCGTCGATCAACGTGACCAGCGGGCGGGCGATCCTGGCCGCGTTCGACGTCTCCCAGCGCGGGCTGGCCATGGGTATCCGGCAGAGCGCGCAGCCGCTCGGGCTGAGCCTGGCCGCGGTCATCCTGCCGCCGGTGGGACTCGCCTGGGGCTACCGCGAGGCGCTGCTCGTGCCCGCGGGGATCTGCCTGGTGATGGGCGTGGTGGTCGCCGTGGTCGTGCCCAGCCACCCGCGCGAAGAGCGCTCGCGAGTACGGGCACCGTCTCCCTACCGGGACATGCGGCTGTGGCGAGTGCACCTGGCCAGCACCCTGCTGGTGTGGCCGCAGTTCGTCGGCGGGGTGTTCGCCCTGACGTACCTGGTGAGCGAGCAGGGCTGGGATCCGGTGTCGGCCGGGGCGCTGCTCGCCGTGGTCCAGCTGCTCGGAGCCGGGGGACGAATCGGCGTGGGGGTCTGGTCGGACCGGGTGGACAGCCGAATGCGGCCGATGCGGATCATCGCCGCCGCGGGCACGGTGTCGATGATCGTGTGGGCGCTGGGCGACGTGTTCGCGCCCGCGCTGGCGTTGTTCGGGCTGGTCGCGGTGACGGTCATCGCCGCGTGCCCGAACGGCCTGGCGTTCACCGCGACCGCCGAACTCGCAGGTCCAGCGTGGGCGGGACGGGCGATGGGCGTGCAGAACACCGGGCAGAACTCGATGGCGATGACGGTCGCGCCCGTGTTCGCCGCGGTCGTCACGGCGATCGGGTGGCCGCTCGCGCTGACCGCGGCGGCGGTGTTCCCGCTGGTCGCGGTCGGGCTGACACCGGTTCGCGGTGAGCGTTCCGGCGGGGCCGCGCAGGCCCAACCGGAACGCGCGCTCACCTAGGTAGCGGAAGGCGTCAGCGGTTTGTGTCCACCCGGTGGAAGTTCAGGTACGCGCGCGACGGTGTCGGGCCGCGCTGCCCCTGGTAGCGCGAGCCCGCCTTCTCCGAGCCGTACGGGTGCTCCGACGGGGAGGTCAGGCGGAACAGGCAGAGCTGTCCGATCTTCATGCCCGGCCAGAGGGTGATCGGCAGGTTCGCGACGTTGGACAGCTCGAGGGTGATGTGTCCGGTGAAGCCCGGGTCGATGAAACCCGCGGTCGAGTGCGTCAGCAGGCCCAGGCGTCCGAGGGAGGACTTGCCCTCAAGGCGGCCCGCCAGGTCGTCGGGCAGGGTGACGCGCTCATAGGTGGAGCCGAGGACGAACTCACCGGGGTGCAGCACGAACGGCTCGTCACCGTCGGCCTCGACCAGCGACGTCAGCTCGTCCTGCTGCTGACGGGGATCGATGTGGGTGTACTTGGTGTTGTTGAAGACACGGAAGAACCGGTCCAACCGCACGTCGACACTCGACGGCTGAACCATCTCCGGATCGAAGGGCTCGATCCCCAATCGCTCGGAAGAAAGTTCCTTGTAAAGATCACAATCACTCAACAGCACGCTGCACCCTAACCCCCGTCCGGCGGAGTTGACGCAGGGACTCGAGAGTTCCCAGCTTCCGATAAAATGAAACCGCCCCACCTGGGCTCCCAGACGACAGCGTGTATCCTGTCGATCACTGCGGATGTAGTTCAGTGGTAGAACATCAGCTTCCCAAGCTGAATATGCGGGTTCGATTCCCGTCATCCGCTCCAACGCCGTTCACGCAGCTCAGAAGGGGTGTCACCGGATCATCGGTGACACCCCTTCTGCGTTGGTCGTGCTGTTCACGTGACTATCCGGCGGCGGGCGCCGGGGCCCGGGCGGGCGACGACGTCGCGGGGGGAGGCGATCTCGTGGCCTTCGGCGCAGTGCAGGTGGGCGGCCACCGGGGATCCGCAGTCTCGGTGGGACAGCTCCAGCGGCGAGCCCTCGGGATCGGCTAGGTACCTGTTGCCCCAAGACCAGATGGCAACCAGGACCGGGTAGAGGTCGAAGCCCTTCTCCGTCAGCCGGTATTCGTGGCGTTCGCGTTCGCCTGGGTCGCGGTAGGGGCTGCGGTGGAGGACGCCTTCGTCGACGAGCATGGCGAGGCGGTTGGTGAGGACCTGGCGGGGGATCTCGGTGTGCTCCCGCATCTGGTCGAACCGGCGAATGCCGTTGAAGACCTCGCGGAGGACTACGAACGTCCAGCGTTCCCCCAGCACGCCCATCGCGCGGGCGATGGTGCAGTTGTCGACGGACCAGTCCAGTGCCGGGGGCCGCGTCGCGGTGGAGGGGTCCATCACCTCAGCCTAGGTCTCGTTGACAGACTCAGCAAGCCGGTGCGAGGCTGAGTCCATGACACAGACTCAGACGCGTACCCGCACCTTCAGCTGGGACGACCCGCAGCTCAACGCCGCCGCGCTCGGGCAGCTCAGCGGGCTGGAACTGATGCAGGCGATGATCTCCGGCGAGATCCCCCCACCGCCGATCATGCGGCTGCTGGACATGGAGCGGATGGAAGCCGAGGAAGGCCGCGTGGTCGTCGAGATGCGCGCACAGGAGTTCCACTACAACCCGCTGGGCGGTGTGCACGGCGGGGTCATCGCCACGCTGCTCGACACCGCCGCGGCCTGCGCGGTGCACACGACGCTGCCCGCGCGGACCGGCTACACCTCGCTGGACCTGACGACGAAGTTCCTGCGTCCCGCTTCCGTGGCGTCGGGCCTGCTGCGCTGCGAGGGCACCGTCATCTCTCGGGGCCGCCGGACCGCCCTGGCCCAGGCCCAGCTGACCGACGAAGCGGGCAGGCTACTGGCCCACGCGACCTCCAGCTGCCTTATCTTCGAGGTCTGACGACTTTGGGGCGACATTGAAGATCACCACGGTTCACGGGGACATCACCGAGCAGCACGTCGACGCCGTGGTCAACGCGGCGAACTCCTCGCTGCTCGGCGGGGGCGGGGTGGACGGCGCCATCCACCGCCGCGGCGGGAAGGCGATCCTCGACGAGTGCCGCGCGCTGCGGGCTTCGAAGTACGGCCGCGGTCTCCCCACGGGCCAGGCGGTCGCGACGACGGCAGGCGAACTGCCCGCCCAGTGGGTGATCCACACCGTCGGCCCCGGCTACGGCGCCGACGACCGGGTCGAGCTGCTCGCGTCCTGCTACCGGGAGTCGCTGCGGGTCGCCGACGAGTTGGGCGCCGCGACCGTGGCGTTCCCCGCTGTGTCGGCCGGGTCGTACGGCTGGCCCGCCGAGGAGGCCGCCCGAGTCGCGGTGGAGACGGTCTGGGCGGCTGACACGAAGGTCGCCGAAGCGCGCTTCGTGCTGTTCGACGAGACCGTCCTTCGGGCTTTCCAAGACGCTGTCCGGAAGGCGGGCCCGACGGACGCCGCGATCACCGCGGACCTCGCCGCCCTGCCGGACGCGCACTGGCGGCGGCTCTTCGCGCGGATGGACGGGCTGACCAACGCCGACCGCGAAGTGAAGTGGGGCGGCGGCAACGAGGTCAAACCCGGCGTCACGCAGCTGCCGTACCCGGTCTACAGCGACGCCATCCAGGAGATCAGGGGCATGCTCCCGATCGCGGTCTTCGACTGGCCCAAGTGGATCCAGGACAACCCGGTGTTTCCCGAAGGGTCGGGACTCGACGAGCGCCCGGTCGCCGACGCGGTGCGGCTCGCGACCACCTACCTGCGCGGCGAGCGGTTCAGCGACGGGGCGATCCAGCAGGCCATCGAGAACGGCGCGCTGCGGGCCATCGTGGCCCGGCTGCGGAAATGGTCCGAACAGGAGAAGCTGGGGTAGACCGCGGCCAGTGGCGACCGTGGCGGACTCTCCCGGGGGACCGACATGCGCAAGCCCGAAGTCTTCGTCCAGGCCGACCGGGGGCTCGCCGCCGTCGTCGCCCGAATCCAGGACGACCAGTGGGACCGCGAGCTGCCGGACACGATGCGCTGGATATCGCAGCTCGTCACGCTCAGGGACCTGGTCAATCACCACGCCCGCGACGATGCCTGGGTGCCCGACGTGCTGGCGGGCCGGACGATCGACGAGGTGGGCGACCAGTACGACGGCGACCTGCTCGGCGCCGACCCGCGGGCCGGGTTCGCCCGGTGGGTGGAGATCGCGGTCGACGCGGTCGAGCGGTTCCACGACTTCGACCGGACCGTGCACCTGAGCTACGGCGACTTCCCCGCGAGCGAGTACCTGCTGCACGTGACGGTGTTCCGCGGGATGGGGCTCTACGACATCGCCGAGTTCATCGGCGTCGAGCCGCGGGTGCCGGAGGAGACGGTGACCGCGCTCTACGAGGTGATCGCCCCGAAGGCGCAGGACCTGCGCGAGATGGGGGTGTTCGGGCCGGAGGTGGAGGTCGAACCCGACGCTCCACTGGAGGACCGCCTGCTCGGCCTCACCGGCCGGAACCTCATACGGTGAGCGGCCGCCGCCGGAGCGGCGGCCGCGAGACCGTCAGTAGTTGTTGTTCCAAGTCCGATTGATGTCCGAGGCCTTGCTTGGCGCGCTGACGCGCAGCACGTCCCAGCGAAGCGCGGGCTCGGCGGAGTTCTTCAGCGTGATCTGGTCGCCGACCTTGACCCGCGGCTCCACCCAGCAGGTGAGGTAGCGGTTGGCCGAGCGCAGATCCACCTGCACCTTCATCGTCATGCGATCAAGGTAGCCACCGCCCGGCCGGGGCGGCGAGCGATTTAACCGACCCGACTGCGGATCTCGTCGTACATCGCGGGAAGGCCAAACTCGCGGACCGTGGTGAGGACCTCGCGGGACAGGGAGCCGAAGGGCTTGCCGACATCCACCTGCCACCACAGGTCGCCGATCGGGACTCCGGCACCGACGAGGATCAGGTTGCCGATGCGCTCCTGCCAGCCCGCGCCCGCGTGGCCCGCGCCGCGCAGGTAGGGGCGGATCCGGAGCTGACTGCTCCACTCGTCGGTCGCGGAGACACTCAGGGCGAGGGTGAACCTGGTGGCGCGCGGACCGAGGTTGGACTGCAAGATCGACACCTGGCCGACGTGGGAGTCTCGGACCATCCGGTAGCGACGGCCCTTGCCCGCCAGCCCCAAAGCACGCAGACCTGGTGCGAGCCCGGTTTCGACCATCAGCCGGAACCACTCGTCCGCGTTGCGCACCGCGCCTGGTTCCACCGCCGCCCCCTTAGCCCCTGGGTTGGAATCACGCACCGCGTCCGACCGATTACTGATCTGACCCTCGCTGACCCTATCCCGGACAGGCGACCGTTCCCTAAACATTCCTTGCACTACTGACGGGTAAGGAAGTTTGTCCCACTCGACGGTCGACGGGAGTACCGTACTGGAGTGTAATCTAGATCACAGGGTTATCACCCTGCAGGGTGACTTTGTCAACGGCCATAGAAACGAATACCGCGCAGCACGTCACGACGTACGCACCCGCGCGTCCAATCCCGGACGGGGAAAGTCTGGAGGACGTCGAATGCCACGCAGTTTCACCCCACCGGGGATGGCCAGGCCGCTGGAGGGCGGCTTAGGGGTCGCGCTAGTAGACGGCGTACCACTGTTCCGCGAGGGACTGTCGGCGCTGATCATGCGCACCGCGGGCTTCACATGGCTGGGTGCCACGGACACACCACAGGGGGCGGTGCAGTTCGCCGAGAGATACCACCCGAACGTCGTGCTCATCGACTCCGGACTCGACCCCCGCAGCCACCTGAGCAACATGCTGGCCGCGGCGAACCCGAGCCTCACCACGCTGGTCATGATCCGCGAGGCGCACCGGACAACCCAGTACGTGGCGACCGCGATCGCCTCGGGGGTGCACGGTGTGATCTTGCGCTCGGCGGAGCCGCCACAGATCATCGACGCGATCCGCGCCGTCCGAGCCGACCGCCGCTACGTCGATCCGGCGCTCGCCCAGACCGTCGCCGCGCCCCGGGGGCGGCTGACCAGAGTGCCGGACGCGACGCTGCCGCTGTCCCGGCGAGAGTTCCAGGTGCTGCAACTCATCGCCGACGGGCTGGAGAACCAGGCGATCGCGAAGATCCTCTACGTGTCCGTGGAAACCGTGCGGACCCATGTGAAGAGCATTCTTCGAAAACTCGGCGCCCGTGACCGCACGCACGCGGTGGCCGTGGGCTTCCGGTCCGGTGTACTACTCACGCAGGAATCCCCACGTCAGCCGGCACCGAACACCCCTTCGCGAACGGGCACGTGACCGGAACCACCGACTCATCACCCATCCGCGTTCGCGAATTCACTTGCCGAGGTTACTGACAAGTAATATCCTGTTGTTACCGGTGAGTAGCACTCTCTCGCGTGAAGACACGGAGCATCCAGATGGGTCACTACAAGAGCAACGTCCGAGACCTCGAGTTCAACCTGTTCGAGGTGTTCAACGTCCAGGACCGACTGGGCAAGGGCGTTCTGGCCGAATCCGACGAGGACACCGCCCGCGGTGTGCTGGCCGAGCTGAACAAGCTCGCCGTCGGACCGCTGGCGGACTCCTTCGCCGAAGCCGACCGCAACCCGCCGGTCTACGACCCCAAGACCTTCAGCGCCACGCTGCCCGAGGCCTTCAAGAAGTCGTACAAGGCGCTCTGGGACGGCGAGTGGTGGCGGCTGGGCCTGACCGACACGCTGGGCGGCTTCGGCCTGCCCCCGTCGGTGTCGTGGGCCGCCGCCGAGCTGATCCTGGGCTCGAACCCCGCCCTCTTCATGTACATGGCGGGCCCCAGCTTCGCCGGTGTCGTGCACAACAACGGCACCGAAGAGCAGCAGCGCTGGGCCCGGATCATGATCGACCGCGCCTGGGGCGCGACGATGGTCCTCACCGAGCCGGACGCCGGTTCGGACGTCGGCGCGGGGCGCACCAAGGCGTTCAAGCAGGACGACGGCTCGTGGCACATCGACGGCGTCAAGCGCTTCATCACCTCGGGTGACCAGGACCTGACCGAGAACATCATGCACCTGGTGCTGGCCCGTCCCGAGGGACACGGCCCGGGCACCAAGGGCCTGAGCCTGTTCCTGGTGCCGAAGTTCCACTTCGACAGCGAGACCGGCGACCTCGGTGAGCGCAACGGCGCCTTCGTGACCAACGTCGAGCACAAGATGGGCCTGAAGGTCTCCACCACGTGTGAGGTCACCTTCGGCCAGCACGGCACCCCGGCCGTGGGCTGGCTGCTCGGCGAGGTGCACGACGGCATCGCGCAGATGTTCCAGGTCATCGAGTACGCCCGGATGATGGTCGGCACCAAGGCCATCGCCACGCTGTCCACCGGCTACCTGAACGCCCTGGAGTACGCCAAGGAGCGCGTGCAGGGCGCCGACCTGCCGAACATGGTCGACAAGGCCGCCCCGCGCGTCACCATCACCCACCACCCCGACGTGCGCCGCAGCCTGATGCTGCAGAAGGCCTACGCCGAGGGCCTGCGCGCGGTGTACCTCTACAACGCCACCTTCCAGGACCAGGTCTGGACCCAGGAGGGCGACGAGGCCTCGATCAAGCTGGCCGAGCGGGTCAACGACCTGCTGCTGCCGATCGTCAAGGGTGTCGGCTCCGAGCGGGCCACCGAGCAGCTCGTGCAGTCGCTGCAGACCCTCGGCGGCTCCGGCTTCCTGCAGGACTACCCGATCGAGCAGTACATCCGCGACTCGAAGATCGACTCGCTGTACGAGGGCACCACGGCGATCCAGTCGCTGGACTTCTTCTTCCGCAAGATCGTCCGCGACAAGGGCCAGGGCCTCGCGTTCGTCGCCGGTGAGATCACCAAGTTCATCGAGAGCGAGAGCGGAAACGGTCGCCTGAAGCAGGAGCGCGAGCTGCTGAAGCAGGCGCTGGAGGACGTGCAGGGCATGCTCGGCGCCCTCATCCAGTACCTGACCGCGTCGCAGGAGGACTCCCGCAACATCTACAAGGTGGGCCAGCACAGCGTCCGCCTGCTGATGGCGACCGGCGACCTGATGGTCGGCTGGCTGCTGCAGCGTCAGGCCGAGATCGCGCTGGCCAAGCTGGACGCGGGCGCCTCGGACAAGGACAAGCCGTTCTACGAGGGCAAGGTCGCCGTGGCGTCCTTCTTCGCGAAGAACGTCCTGCCCGAGCTGACCGCCGGTCGCAAGATCGTCGAGTCGGCCGACAACGACCTGATGGACATCGACGAGTCCGTCTTCTGATTCGAGCGCTTCCCGCGGCGCGGACGGCGGCGGTCACCCCTCGGGTGGCCGCCGCCGTTTTTCGTCGGGCACAACACGGGGGTCCGTCAAACGGGTTACACCGGCAAGAACTTCACCCACTTGAGTGATATTTCGTCGGCGATCACTGTGCCACGACAGGCGAGGTCAACTAGACGGTGCCAGGCTTTTCGTGAAGCGTTCGATCACGCCTCGAAGCGAGGAGCTGACATGGGTGTAGGCGGCATTATCAGCGCGATCATCGTCGGGGCCATTCTCGGCGTCGTGGGCCGGGCGATCGCGCCCGGCGAGCAGAAGATCCCGTGGTGGCTGACCATTCTGACCGGTATCGCGGCCGCGTTCGTCGGCACGCTGCTGGCCAAGCCGTTCGGCTGGGACAAGACGGACGGGATCGACTTCCTGGAGATCATCCTCCAGGTGATCGTCGCGGTCATCGCGGTCACACTGGTGGCAGGCATCTGGGCGAAGATGCGCGGCGGGACAACCGCACGGCATTGACCCACTGAGACGACGAAGGGGCCCGGTGAAATCCACCGGGCCCCTTTTCGTCGTGCCGACTCAGCCCGCGGGTGGTGGCCCCGGGCAGATGATCTTCGGCTGCGGGTTGTACTTCACCGTCCGGGTGCTGCGCCGAACCTCCGCGCCGGTCGCCGCGTCGCGGATGATCCGGGTGTCGGAGGTGGTGAAGCCCGGGGCACCGTTGCTGGGCTTGCAGTTGGTGGCCGGGCCCTGCTTCTCGAACGGCGGCGTCTCGGCCGTGCGGCCGCCGGTCACCGATTCGACCGTGTACTTCTTGGTGCCCCAGATCTTCACCGTGATCGACGACGGCGTCCAGATCGTCTGGATGGCGATGCCGGTGGCCGAGTCGTTGGTGAACTTGATGTCGATGACGCTGTTGCCCGCGTGGTCCTGGAAGACCGTGGCCTCGCGCGCGGCCGGGTAGCGGCTGATGTAGTAGCTGTGCTCCTTGTGCCCGGCGTCCTTGAGCGCGGCGAAGTAGCTCGCGTTGTAGAGGGTCGTGGCGAACTGGGAGATGCCGCCGCCGACCTCGCGTCCCGGCGCGCCGTCCTTGATCACGCCCGCCTCGACGTAGCCCTGGGCCGCGGTGCGCGGGCCGGTGTGGCCGTTGAGGCTGAACGTCTCGCCCGGTTTGACGATGGCGCCGTTGACCTTCTGCGCGGTGACCCGGATGTTGACGCCGGAGTCCGCGGCGAAGCCCTTGGTGGTGAACTCGCCGATGACCTCCTTGATGCCGAGCTGGTTGGCCTGCTCGGTGGTCACCTTCGCGGGGGTCTTGGCGTATTCGACCTTGATCTCGCGGGGGTCCGGCTTCTTGAGGACGTCGAGCAGGGTCGCGAACGCGGTGTCGTACTTGATCCCCATGCCGTCGACCGACGGGGTCACGGTCGGGGCGCCGCTCTCGAACACGACGGCGGCGTCCTTGCCTTCCTTCTCGGTGGACGCGAGCTGGGGCTTGACCGCCTCGACGATCTTCGCGGTGTCCAGCTTCGGCGTCAGGCCGCCGCCTTCGGCGGCCTCGAAGGTCAGCGCCGACGCGATGACGGCGGGCTCGATCTTGGCGTCCTTGCCCTCGCCCTTCACCACGACGGGCGCGGCGACGGCGGGCTTGGCGACCTCCTCGAACGCGGCCTTCACACCCTCGGGGGTGGTCTTGACCGGCGTCTCGGTGACCGGCAGCTCGACGGCCTTGCCGCCCGCCCAGTCGGCGACGAGCGCCGCGCGTGCCTTGCCCGCGTCGAGCTCCTGGCCGGGCACGGGGTCGACCATGGCCGGGGTCGCGCCGTCGAACTTGATGCCGCCCTCGACCGGCGGGCGGGTGACCTTGCCCTTGAGCTGCTCGACGGCCGCGTCCAGGGCGGCGTCGTTCGTGCCGGTGACGACACCGACCTCGCGGGTGCTGAACAGCGAGGTGAGCCGGACGATCGGGTTGAGCGGCTGGTCGCCCGCCTGGTCGAGCGTGCCGGGCCAGTCCAGGGTGAGCCCGGACTTGGTCGGGTCGATCTCGTCCTCGACGCTGCCCGCGCGGACCTGGACCGGCTTGGACAGGCGCGGCTCGATCTGCTCGCGCAAGGTCCGCTCGGCCTCGGTCTGGGACATCCCGCCGACCTCGACGCCCGCCACCGTGACACCGCGGGGGACTTCGCCGCTGCTCATCAGCAGGTCGACGCCGTAGAGCAGGCCGAGCGCGCCGACGACCGCGCCCGCGATGATCGCGGGCTTGCGCCAGGAGCGGCCCTCGGGAGCTGTGTTTACGGCGGGTTCAGCGGGTTCGGCGGGCCGGAACTGCTCGGTCCCCGCGTCCCATGGGCCGCCCGGGACCGTGGGGATCAGCTCGGTGAGCTCCCCATGCGATTCCGGCCAGCTGTGCTCCTGCGGCCACTTGTGGTCGTCCGGCACGCCCTACACCTTCCCCTTGACAATCCCCGCGCTACAGATACAAACCGGTTCCGTGCTCGATGCGTTCACTCGCGATGGCGTGCACGTCCCGTTCGCGCATCACCAGTCGCCCCCGACCGTGGATCTCTACTTCCAGCTGGTCGTCGGGGTTGAACAGCACCCGGTCGCCGACCTTGATGTTCCGCACGTTGGTGCCGATCCCGAGAACATCTCCCCACGCCAGCCGCTTGGCCACCTGCGCGGTCGCGGGGATGACGATGCCACCGGTGCTGCGTCGCTCGCCCTCTTCCGGGGTGAGTTCCACCAGCAGCCGGTCGTGCAGCATCTGGATCTCGAGTTTCTGTTCCGGCACCGACGAATGGTAACCGTCTACTCGCGCTCGACCCGCACGCGTGCTATGGACTGGAGTCCAGCCCGCCCAGCATCAGGGGTAGGCGGCTGCTGCCCGCGGCCGTGACCCGGACTGGAACACCCCAGTCCTGCCTGGTCAGGTGGCATGCGGCGTGCTCGGAGCCGTCGTCGTCACAGCTGGCCGCCTGAGCCACGACGTGCAGCACGCCCTCGGGGATGTCCGGCGCCACGACCAGTCGACGGGTGAGGTCGGTGCCGACGCCCGCGCCCTCGACCAGCAGTTCCGGTGGGGAGGAGGTCACTTCCAGCCGGGTCGACGGGCCGTAGCGGTCGTCGAGTTTCTGCCCGTTCTGCGGTGCGAAAACGACGACCAGCTCCAACTCGCCCGGTGCGATGTCCGACGGCGGCCTGCGCACCTCGTGCGCCTCGCCGTCGACGTGCAGGGCGGCGGCGGTGTGCCGTTCGAGCCGGTGCGCGGCCGAGGCGACGACGATCAGCTCGCTGCCGCGCACGACGATGCCGGAGGGTTCGGCGATGCCGGTGACCAGCGTGCTGACCTGGCCGGTGGCCGGGTCGTAGCGGCGGACGGCGCCGTTGTAGGTGTCGGCGATGGCGACGGTGCCGTCGTCGAGGACCGCGACACCCAGTGGGTGCTGCAGCAGCGCCTGGTCGGCGTGGCCGTCGCGGTGGCCGAAGGCGAACAGGCCCTTGCCGACGGCTGTGTGCACGGCGAAGTCCTCCGCGTCGATCCAGCGCAGGGCCGACGTCTCGGAGTCGGCCAGCCACAGGCGGTCGGCGGTGGCGGCGAAACCGGAGGTCTGGGCGAAGAAGGCCTCGGTCGGCGCGCCGTCCATCAGGCCCTCGACCGTCGTGCCCGCGAACCGGGAGACCTCGCCCGCGACCGGGTCGAACCGGCCGAGCGTGTGGTTGCCCGCCATCGCGACGACGACCCCGCCCGCGGGCTCCCACCAGGCCACGTCCCAGGGGCTGGTCAGGTCGATCTTTGTCGCCTGTCCGTCGGTCTCGCCTGCCAGCCACTGGTCGCCGGTGCCCGCGACCGTGGTGACCACGTCGGTGTCGAGGTTGATGCCGCGCAGCAGGTGGTTGACCGTGTCGGCGACGACGACGTGATAGCCGACCTCCTCGGCGACGTGCGCCGGGAGCAGGGTCAGGCCGGAGGGCTCGGAGAAGGTGGCTTTGTCGCCGTCTTGGCGGCCGCGCTCACCGGTGCCGAAGACCCGGACGATGTCGTCACCGTCCAGCTCGACGACCCGGTGGTGGGTGGTGTCGGCCACGAGCAGCGTGCCGGTGCCGGTCTCGATGGCCTTCGCGGGGAAGCGCAGGTCGGTGTCGGCGGGCACGGGCGGCACGTACGGGCCGTCGCCCCGGTGCAGGGTGCCCTTGGCCTCGTGCTCGGCCACGACCTCGGTGATGACCCGCCGCAGCGCCTCGACATGCCCCTCGCCCGCGGCGACGTGCACGACGTAGCCGTCGGGATCGATGACCACGAGAGTCGGCCATGCCTTCACGGCGAAGGCCTGCCAGGTCGTCAGGTCGGGGTCGTCGAGCACCGGGTGGTGCACCCCGTACCGCTCGACGGCCGCGGCGAGCGCGTCGGCGTCGGCCTCGTGCACGAACTTCGGCGAGTGCACGCCGACGGTGACCAGGACGTCGGCGAACTCGGCTTCGAGTGGACGCAGTTCGTCGAGGACGTGCAGGCAGTTGACGCAGCAGAAGGTCCAGAAGTCGAGCAGGAGGACCTTGCCGCGGAAGTCGCCGAGGTGCAGGGTCTTGCCGCCGGTGTTGAGCCAGCCACGCCCGACAAGCTCGGCGGCGCGCACCCGGCCGCGGGTCTGAGAAGTCACATGCGAAGTGAACACCGGCTGGGGGCAAGCTGTTCCTGCGGTGCCAGTTTCAACGATTGACACGTTTTGTACAATCTGAGGTATGACTGAGATGCCCATCAGCGCGGCCAGGGATCATCTGGGCGAGCTGGTTTCCCGGGTCGAGCACGCCCATGAACGGGCGGTGCTGACCAGGCACGGCAGGCCGGTCGCGGCGGTGATCTCCATCGAGGACCTTCGGGCGCTGGAGCGGGTCGAAGACGAGGCTGATCTCGCCGCTACCCGAGCGGCACTCTCAGAGCAGCAGCCACGTGTGTCGCATCGCGACATTCTCAGCGAGTTCGGCGTCGCCTGAACCGTGGCGTACGAGATCGAGTGGACCGCGGCGGCGGTCCGCGAACTTCGGAAAATTGATCGCCCGGCAGGCCGCCGGATCGCGCTGGCCGTCACGGCCCTAGCCGAGGAACCACGGCCGCCCGGATCACGAGCGCTCGCCGGGCAGCCTCCCGGCGTGATGCGGATCCGCATAGGCGACTATCGCGTCGTCTACCAGGTGGATGACCACAGAATCATCGTGACGGTCGTGCGGGTCGCCCACCGCCGCGAGGTGTACCGCACGCTTTGATCAGGATTCCGCGGCCTGCTTGAGCTTGGCCAGGGTGCGCTCGATGTTGCGCTGGTTGTGCGTCCGGCGGTCGCTGACGCCGGTGCCGATCACGGTGAGCGGGCGCAGCCACCCCGGGCGGTGGTCCCAGGTGCTCTCGGTGACCCGGCAGCCGCTCTCGGTGGGCTCGATGTCGTACTGCCAGCGCGAGACCGGCAGGCCGAGGAACTTCACGTCGAAGGCGAAGCGGGTGGGGTCGGCGTCGGTCACGGTGGACACGGTCGACCAGGCGCGGGGGCCGCGGCGGTTCGTGCCGCGGAAGCGGGCCCCGACCTTCGGTCCCGCGGCGCCGTCGAGCCAGGTGCCGCGGGCGAACTCCTCGGACACCCGCGCCAGGCCTGGAAGGTCGCTGACCAGGGAGAACACCTGGTCGGCGGGGGCTTCGACATCGACCTGGGCGCGGGCGTCCGGTGAGTTCATGGCCTCACATTAAACGATTTGTCATACCGACGGTATGCCACGAGCGGCGAAGGCCGCGCGAACCGTGGCCGCCGCGCCGGAGCCGTACATCAAGTCGGCCGTGGCGATGGTGGTCAGGGCCGCCGCGGAGAACGTGGTGTCCGGGGCGAAGCCGAACTGGGCGTTGATGATGATGCGGTCGGCGACCTTGGCGCCTAGGGCGTTGCGGATGTCCCACAGAGCGCGCGACCAGATCATGCCGTCGCGGTGGACGCTGGTGTTGGTCATGTCCGAGTACTTGCGGTCGGTGTCGATCCGACGCAGGCAGTGCGGCTCCGTGGAGGTGTAGCTGACCGCGTCCCAGTCGGCGACGCAGGCGGCGGGGGCGTTGACCGGCCACTTGTAGTTCTGGGCGGCGGCCAAGCCGACCGTGACGGCGAGGTAGTCGCCGAACGCCTCGCCGATGGAGCCAGCCTCGTGCGATGTGCCGAAGCCCGCGACCTGCGCGTCGTGCACCGCGTGGCCGTACTCGTGGACGATGACCTCGCCGTCCTCGGCGTCGTCCACGCCGCCCTTGCCCATGCGGATGATGTCGTGCTTGTCCCAGGAGTACGAGTTGTCCTGGCCCCACTGGTTGGTGCGGATGTCCTGCGATTCGGCGTTGACCGGGCGCAGTTCCGAACCGAATCCGAGGGACTGCAGGTATTCCTGGGCCTCATTGCCCCAGAAATACGCCATGACCTGTTCGAATTCGTCCTGGTTGCGGGTGTAGACGAATCGGCCGTCGTCGGCCCTGGCCGGGTTTCCCGTTTCGGCGCGCACGTTGACCCAGCGACCGGTGAGGGTGCCGGAGCCGTCGAGGTTGCGCAGCGGGACAGTCGCGTACGCCGACGCGGGCACCGCGGAGTTGGCGTCCTTGGCGTCGGTGAGCGCCTGGTTTCCGCTGGACTGCACGGGGTTGACCATGAACACCTGGCCCACGCCGGTGGTCGGTGCTGCCTCCGCGGCGGGTACGGCGGTGACGGCGAGCCCTAATGTCAGGGCAAGGACGGTGCGGCGTCGCATCGGATCTCCAATGGCCAAAGGTGCACGGTTTCTGCATCCTGCCCCGCGCGGGCGCTCAGTGGAAGAGCTAATTGTTGCGCCGCAACATTCGCGTGACACCGGCCGCGACCGTGGTCGCGAGAATCCAGCCCGCGGCGACCAACGCGGCCGCGATCCATTGTGAGGCGCCGCCGACCGTCCACTTGTTCTTGTGTCCGAAGTCGACGATGGGCACGATCAGGTCGAGGGTGTAGAGGACCGGGTTCCAGACGAGGTGATCGTCCTCGTTGGACTCATGGGGCGTTTCGATGGTGGCGAACCAAACCGATCCCGCCACCAGGCAGGCGATCAGCCAGGCCAACGCGCGGGTGGGCCGGTAGCCGTAGCCGACCATGGACCGCTGGAACCAGCTCCACGCGTGGATTCCCGGCCGGGTCAAGCGCGCGCCGTCGGCGAGGGCGACGTAGCGGCGGCGCTGTTTCTCCACCAGCACGGTGGCGGCCTGTTCCTCGTTGCCGGAAGCGCGCAGCATCGCGGCGAACTGGTCGTACGCGCCGGGGCGGTAGACGTCGCGCATGCCGTGTCGCAGCCAGGCGAGCCGCTCGGCGATGCGGCCGTCGTCGTCCAGGCCGACCGGGGCGGTGAGGGCGTCGTAGCGGAAGTCCTGCAGTTCGATGCCGCCCGCCGCGTGCCACAGGGCTTCGTTGTCGGCGAGGGCGGCGCAGTGCAGGTGCCGCAGGTCGACCCGACCGCCCGGCGGTGTGCCGACGTCGATGCGAAGTTCCTGCGTTTGCAGGCCATAGGCGTTGAGCGCGACGCCGTTGGTGCCGCTCGCCAGGCAGGCGCGTTGGAAGTTGGTCTCCCGGCCCACTTCGGCGCGGCGGATGCGGATCTCGCCCTCGGCGTGGCTGTCGGCGAAGATCAGGTCTCGGCCGATGTGGGCGACGCGCAGGTCGAGCGACGGCTTCGGGGAGCGGTCGCGGTGGTAGTGGCCGGGTGCCAGCAGCTTGCTGCCACGCAGGTCGACGTTGGCGCCGATCGTGATGCCGGGCAGCAGCAGCGAGCCGAACACCGTGACCGAGCGGGCATCGAGGTTGCCGCCGACGGTGAAGCGCCTGCCCTCGAAGGCGTCGCCCGAACGGTTGCTGAACACGGCGCGGTCGAGCAGGACGCTGCCTTGGACCTTGACGTCGACGAACCGCGCCTGGCCCGCGATGCGGGCGTCGCGGGCGTCGATGCCGCCGCGGACCTCGGTTCCGTCGAAGTGCAGGGACCGGTCGGTGTAGGGACCGGGCCGCGGGCCGTCCGCGTCGTCGCGGAACGTCTCGCGGCCGCCGGAGAGGTCGACCCTGGCGTGCGCCAGCCGAAGCGAGCCGCCGATGTGCGCGTTGACGATGCGGACCGTGCCGCTGCTGGCGAAGCCTCGGTCCAGATTGACGTTGCCGTCCACTTTGGACCGGTCGGCGACCAGAGTGGCGTTGGGGTCGTAGAACGGGTCGTCCGGGGGAACCGGGCGCGAGTGCTCCGTGCGGGGCGCGAGTTTGGCGCCGCGCAAGGAGAAGTCGCTGTCGATGCGGGCACTGGCGAGCAGCACCTGGCCGACGCTGCGGAACGGGGCGCCGGTCGCGCCGTCCGGGGTGAGGTGCAGGTTGCCGCCGACTTGCAGTCCGTTGCCGTTGAGCGCGAAACCCTTGGGGTTGTTGAGGAGCGCGCCGGCGAAGTTGACGTTGCCGCCGGTGCGCATGCCGGGGATGCGGATCTCACCTTCGGCCTGCAGGTTCGCCGCGAGCATGGCGCCCGCGAGCTGCAGCCGGTTGGCGTGCAGCGCCGGACCACCCGCGCCGAAGAGCTTGCTTCCGCGCAGCACAAGGGATCCGTGGATCTCGGCGTCGACCAGGTCGACCGTGCCCTGCACGACGGTCCCGGCGACCAGCAGCACGTCGTTGTCGGTGTGCAGGTTCCGCCCGAAGAGCCCGGGAAGCGCGCAGTCACGGAACTCGACGCCCGCGAGCTTGCCCTGCCGGAGATCGGGCGCGGACTCGAACCGGCAGCGGACGAACTCCAGGAGGTAAGGGAACTCGACCCCGCGCAGGTCGAGTTCGCCGATCAGGAACTTGTCGGAGACGGTCAACACCGGCGCGGTGGCGGGCTTGCGCCTGCGCAGCACGCCCCCGGTGTCCGGCTCGACCGCGCGGAGCACGTCCGCGGCGAGCAGGTGCGACCACTCGGGCGGGTTCGGCCGGTGCGGATCCAACACCGCACTGCCCGGTTCCCCGGCCCAGTCCGCGATCGCCATGCGCTTCTCCTCGGTTGATCAACCCCAAGAAGTAAAACGCATTCCGGTCACGCTTGGTTCCAAGTTGGTTGCATTGAGTGCGCGAAACCTCCGGATGGACCAGCGGTTTCCGGTCATCCCCAGCGGTGCGCCGTCCCGTTCGCCGCGCGTGGGCGGGGCGAACGGGACGGCGGGATCACTCGGCTATATCGAGGTGGGTCGGGTCGAGCACGCGCCGGAGGAACGTCTTCGTGCGCTCATGCTGCGGAGCGCCGATGACCTGCGAAGCGGGGCCCTGCTCGACGACGTAGCCGCCGTCCATGAACAGCACCTTGTCCGCGACCTCCTTGGCGAACTGCATCTCGTGGGTGACCACGAGCATCGTCATGCCCTCATCGGCGAGTTGCCGCATCACCGTGAGCACCTCGCCGACCAGTTCCGGGTCCAGCGCCGAGGTCGGCTCGTCGAAGAGCATCACCTGGGGGTCCATCGACAGCGCCCGGGCGATGGCGACGCGCTGCTGCTGGCCGCCGGAGAGCTGGGCCGGGAACGCCCTGGCCTTCTCGCCGACGCCGACCTTCTCCAGGTTGTCCCTGGCGATCTTCTCCGCCTCGGCCCGGCCGCGGCCGAGGACCTTGCGCTGCGAGATCGTCACGTTGTCGAGCACGGACAGGTGCGGGAACAGGTTGAACGACTGGAACACCATCCCCAGCCTGCGCCGCGCCGCATCGATGTCGACGTCGCGGTGGGTCAGGTCGACGCCGTTGACGATCACCTGGCCCGCGTTGGGCTGCTCGAGCAGGTTCACGCAGCGCAGCAGGGTCGACTTGCCGGAACCGGAGGGGCCGATGATGCAGATGACCTCACCGGTCTTGACCGACGCGTTGATTCCTTTGAGGACTTGGAGTTCGCCGAACGACTTGTGCAGGTCGACGATCTCGACGGCGTTGCTCACCGGGGTCACCTGCTCTTCCGCTGCTTGGCTTCCAACCGGCGGACCAGGATCCCCAGCGGGATCGTGATCAGCAGGTAGGCGGCGCCCGCCAGCACGAACGGGGTGGAGTCGGCCGACTTGATGGCCTCGTCCGACCCGAGTTTGGTCAGTTCCCGTGCCGCCAGCGTGATCCCGAGCGCGGAGACCAGCGACGAGTCCTTGAACAGCACGATCAGCTCGTTGGTCAGCGGCGGGATGACCAGCCGGACCGCCTGCGGCAGCACGATGGAGATCATCGCGCGGGTGTGGGACATGCCCAGCGACCGCGCCGCCTCCAACTGCCCGGGCGGCACCGCCTGCACACCGGCCCGGAAGGTCTCGGCCATGTACGCCGCGGCCACCAGGCCAAGGCCGAGCGCGACCTTGTCGTACGGGTCGAGCGGGTACTGCATGCCGTCGAACGCGATCGGCAGGCCGAAACCGATGATCATCAAGACCAGCAGCGCGGGCAGGCCGCGGAAGATCTCGATGTAGGCCAGCGAGATCCACCGGTACGGCGCGAACGACGACAGGCGCATGAGCGCGAGGATCAACCCGAGCACGAACCCGAGCACGTACGCCGAGACGGCGTAGATGATCGTGTTCTTCAGCGCCACGGTGAAGATCACCGGGAACATGTTCTTCGCGGCCTTGAAGTCGAAGAACGACTCCTGGATCCGCTGGCCGTCGACAGTGAGGATGAGGACCGCGACGACGCCCAGCAGCACCAGGGACTGGGCGCCAAGGCTTATCTGGCGGCGTTTGCGGGGAGACAACTTGCGGGCCCCGCCGGAGGCAGGGCCCGCAAGTGTGGTCGAAGGATCGGTCATGACTACTTGGTCTTGGGCGTGGACTTGGGCTCCGAGCCGATCCACTGCTTGTAGGTCTTGGCCCAGGTGCCGTCCTTGATCGCGGCGTCGAGCGACTCGTTGATGACCTTGAGCAGCTCGGCGTTGCCCTTCTTGACCGCGAAGCCGTACTGGTTGCCGCTCTCGATGCTCTCGCCGAGCTCGAACTTCTCGGTGACCTCGGGCTTCTTCAGCCAGTCGTTGACGACCGGCAGGTCCTGCAGGATCACGTCGATCTGACCCGACTGCAGCGCGAGGAGCTGCTTGCCCGCGTCGTCGTACTCGGTCGCCTCGATGCCCTTGGCCTTGGCCAGGTCGAGGCTCGTGGTGCCGGTCTGCACGCCGAGGCGCAGCTTCTGCGACTTGGCGTCGTCGAGGGTCTTCGCGCCGCCCTTCTTCGTCAGGATGGCGAGCACCTCGTCGAAGTACGGGTTGGAGAAGTCGAGGTTCGCCTTGCGCTCCTCGGTGATGGTCATACCGGCGGCGGCGACGTCGCACTGGTTGGAGTTCAGGGCCGCGCCGCTCTTGATGACGTCGAACTTGACGTCCTGGAACTCCTGCTTGACGTTGAGCTTCTTCGCCGCGAGGTCGACGAGGTCGACGTCGAAGCCGACGATCTTGCCGCCTTCCTCGGTCTGGAACGGCGGGTAGGGCAGGCTCGTGCAGGTGTTCAGCTGACCGGTCTTGACCAGCTTCACGGCGGGCGCGCCGGGCGCCGCGCTGCCGGAACCGCCACCAGAGGTGTCGGACTTGGCACATGCGCCGACGGTGACCACGAGAGTCAACGCAGGCAGCAGCGCCAGCGCTGCAAGCTTGGAACGGTGCGCCACGGTGTCACTCCTCGTAACTTTGTTCAGATCAGTGCCCGCATACTGCCACCGTCACAGCGTGATGTGCAGTACTAGTTTGTTTGTCACGTCACCGCAGCCAAGTTGTTGCGCGACGTTGACCCGGCACGCATCATTTGCGCCCTATGAAGGTCAAGACCGAAAGAAGTCCACTCAGCCGGCAGCTTTCGGCCATCCCGCGATGAGGACGGCGACCAGTGCCGTCCACCCGGTCTGGTGCGACGCACCCAGACCTTCGCCGGTGTCGCCGTCGAAATACTCACTGAACGTGATGTGCTCGGCCCACAGCGGTCCGCCGCTCGCCTCGATCCGCTTGCCGTCGGCGGGCCGGTGGCCGTCCGCACCAGGCAAGAAGAGAGCCGACAGCCGACGCGAGAGCTCGCGGGCGGCTTCACCCGCGGTGACCCTGTTCGCCGAACCGGTCGGCAGCTCGACGGTGATGCCGCCCCGGTGGAACTCGTCGAGCACGGTGAGCGCCTCGACCAGCAGGGCGTTGGTCGGGAACCAGACCGGGCCACGCCAGTTGGAGTTGCCGCCGAACATCGGGGTGCGGGACTCGCCGGGCTCGTAGTCGACGCGGTGGCCGTAGCCCGCGATGTCGACCTCGATGCCGCCGCGGTGGGCCGCGGAGAGCGACCTGATGCCGTGCGGGGAGAGGAACTCGCCCTCGTCGAACATCCGGGTCAGGACCCGGCGCAGCTTCGACTCGTCGAGCAGGGACAGCAGTGCGCTGCGCTTGCCGTCGTCCTCACGCCAGGTGAGGAACTGGCCGAACTCGGGCTGGCGGTGCAGCACGTAGTTGAGCCGGTCGGCGAACGCGGGCAGTTCGGTGAACACCCACGGCTCCAGCGACGCCGAGGCGAGCAGCGGGATCAGGCCGACCATCGACCGCACCCGCACCGGCCGGGACTCCCCGCCGCCGCGGGAGAGCAGGTCGTAGCAGAACCCGTCCTCCTCGTCCCAGATCGGCGTCCCGGCCGACCCGAAATGCGTCGACGCCTGGGCGATGGCCAGGAAGTGCTCGACGAACTTGGTCGCGACGTCCTCGTAGGCCTCGTCGTGGCGGGCGAGCTCCAACGCCATCTGCATGAGGTGCAGCGCGTAGGTGGCCATCCAGGAGGTGGCGTCGGACTGCTCGAACCGCCAGCCGTCGGGCAGCTGCTCGGAGCGGTTGACCGGGCCGATGTTGTCCATGCCGAGGAAGCCGCCCTCGAACAGGTTGTTGCCCTCCGGGTCCTTGCGGTTGACCCACCAGGAGAAGTTCAGCAGCAGCTTGTGGAACACGCGGGCCAGGAACAGCCGGTCACCGTGCCCGGTCGCGCGCTGCTCGGCCCGGTAGACCTGCAGCGTCGCCCAGGCGTGCACGGGCGGGTTGACGTCGCCGAACTCCCACTCGTAGGCGGGCAGCCTGCCGTCGGGGTGCATGAGCCACTCGCGGCACAGCAGGATCAGCTGGTCCTTGGCGAAAGCGGGGTCGACCTGGGCGAACGCCACCATGTGGAAGGCCAGGTCCCACGCGGCGAACCACGGGTACTCCCACTCGTCGGGCATCGAGACGATGTCGGCGACGTCCATCTGCGTCCAGTGCCGGTTGCGCGCCCACGGCCCCTTCCGCTCATCGGGCGCGGGTGGGTGGGCGGGGTCGCCTTCGAGCCACTCGCGGACCCGGAAGCGGTAGTGCTGCTTTGTCCACAGCAACCCGGCGTACGCGCGGCGGGCGACCTTCTTCTCCTCCGGCGTGTCGCCGAGGGGGACGCGGTCGTAGAACTCGTCGGCCTCGGCCTGGCGCTCGTCGAGGGTCGCCTGGAAGTTGCGGCCGAACGCGCGGCCGTGGCCGTCACCGGCAATGAGTCGCAGCCGGACGGTCACGGACTCACCGGGCGCGACCTCGTCGAACCGGTACCAGGCGGCGGCTTTGGTGCCGGGCTGGGAGGCGGCCTGGACGACCTGGCAGGAGTCGGGGTCGCCGTTGACGATGTGGTCGCCGATGCCGGACTTCGTGTACCGGCTCGGGTTGGCGGGGCGGCCGAAGAGGAGAGCCTCGTCGGTCTCGTTGTCGGTCACGAGCAGCTGCGGGTCGCCATCGAAATGCAGGGTGTACCGGCCCAGGCTGGAGTGCTCGGCCACCACCCGCGACCACCCGTCGACCGTCGAGGCGATCAGCGCGGGCCTGCGGGCGTCCCGCCCCCACGACCAGGTGTTGCGGAACCACACCTGCGGCACCAGATGCAGCGGCGCGGGGTCGGGCCCGTGGTTCGTCGCCGTTATCTCTATGCACATATCGTCGGGCGCGGCCTTGGCGTAGGTCACCTCGACGTCGAAGAACCGGTTGCCGTCGAGGACACCGGTGTCGGCCAGCTCGGGCTCCCGCCCGTCGCGGCCCGCGGCCCGGGCCAGCTCACGCAGGCGCTCGTAGGGGTAGGCGGCCTGCGGGTAGCGGTAGACGGACTTCATCCAGGAGTGGGTGGGGGTGCCGTCGGTGATCCACCAGTACTCCTTGACGTCCTCACCGTGGTTGCCCTCTTCGTTGGTGAGGCCGAAGTAGCGCTCCTTGAGGATCTCGTCCTGGCCGTTCCACAGGGCCAAGCCAAGGTTGAGGAACCCGAACCGGTCACAGATCCCGGCGATCCCGTCCTCACCCCACCGGTAGGCGCGGGACCTGGCCTGCTCGAAGGGGAAATAACCCCAGGCGTCACCGTTGGCGGAATAGTCCTCACGGACCGTGCCCCACTGGCGACCCGCGAGGTAGGGGCCCCACTGCCGCCAGGGTGCGTCGGCGGTCGGGGACTGGGCCAACCTCTCGTGCTCACTCATCACTCCACAGTGTGCGGCAGCCGGTGGAATGCGGTGAAACGCCCCCGTGACGTCGGCCGGGGCCGGTATGGTCGTCACGCAGCGGAGTGGGCGGGGGACTGAGACGGCATGGACGCATTCGACAGCATCGCGGGTTCACTGGACCGCGCATCGGCACTGGGTGGGAGCGCGGGCGCAGGCTTGCGGGGGGTCATGCCTCCACCGCCGGGAAGCGGCGGGAAGTTCAAATTCGCCCCGGACGAGATCCGTGCCATCGTCAAGGCTTGGGAGGAACTCGCCGACGGGTACAGAGAGTCCATGCGTCTATCCGAACGAGCCACCGTTGTCTCCGGCCCAGGCCAGGAGTACGCGAGCGAGCGACACGCGATGACCGCAAGCGCCTCATTCAGCTCCTATTTCGACTCAGTCAGGCTGAAGCACGACTACTGCGTGGAGCAGGCTGTGAAATTCCAGCAAGCTCTCGATAGCTACCAGAAGACCGACGAGGCAGGCAAGATCAAATTGCGGCATCGGGGAGACGAGATGCCACAAATCAATGATCAGCCCACCAGTCGCAGCACTACCGGAGGGATCTGACGATGAGGATGCGCATCGCGCTTGCGGTCGTGGCGGTCCTGATCGGAGTTTCGGCGTGCGAGAGCTCTCAGTCGGGGACACCCATCGCGTCTAAAGGATCAGGCGAAACATCGCCTTCCTCCGCGAAACCGACGAAATCGAGCGAACCGACGTCGGATTTGCCTGCGTATGGGGCACCAAAGGTCTCCTCACCCTTGAAGACAGACAAGTTCGAGACAGACCCTTGCTCCGTGTTCACGCAGGAAAAGTTGCGCGAATACGGTGTCGGCCAAGGCGAAGTCAACACCGACGAGGGTGGCAAGGTCTGCACGTGGGAAACCGATGACGCGGGTGCCATCGATCTCGGGTGGGACACGCTGAAGCCACGCGGGATCACCCGCTTTTATCAGGGGAACAAGAATAAGGATTACGCGTTCTTCGACGTCTTGCCTGACATTGAAGGATTTCCCGCAGTGTCTTACTCCACCAAGGATTACCGGAGAGATGGTATCTGCACTGTCGCCGTCGGTGTCGCCGATAACAGGATGTTTATGGTGTCACTCGCTCTGTCTAAGTCGAAGCGCCAGACTCACGACCCCTGTGGGGTGGCTGCCACGGTCGCGACTGACGCTGCGACGAGCATGAAGGCGGGGGCCTGACATGACGGATCCGCACCTCGGCGTTGACGGACTTTCTGCCTACGAGATCTATCAAGCCTTGAAAGTCCATGCTCAGGGAACCGAAAGCCTTCAACAGACGTCGTCAGCTGCTCATAGCGAGTCCGTCCTCGAAGCGGCGAGGGCGAACCGAGTTCTTGAGCTGTCAGTCAAGATCGCTTCGGGCTGGGAGGGTGCGGCGGGAGATGCCGCGCTTGGTTCGGCGAAGCCGCTGATCGACGTGTCCAAGATCGGTGCGGAGAACCTCCAGAAGACCACCAAGATCCTCGAATCACAGTCGGACGGATTCCACGCCGCCTCTTCGGCGGTGCGGCCAGTCGCTGAGAATCCGCCGGAGACGGGGTTCTTCGACGACATCAAGCCGTGGGCCACGGATACCCCGAGCGAGTCGGAACAATACGAAGCCGACTCGCTCAACAACATCCGGGTGTACGAGGCGTACGACCATCAGTCGATGGCGCATGATGAGGCGCTGCCGATGGACTACTCGTACATCCAGGACCCCGGTGGCTCGATCGCCATCGAGCCACCCGGGAAGACGCCGCCGGTCGAACCCGGTGGTGGCGGTGACAAGGATCCGTACACGCCGCCGGGGCGCATCGATGAAGGCCGTGACGAGTGGACGCCGCCGCCGGTCAAGCCGATCGAGCCGGTGGATCCCAGGCCCATCGAGCCGGTCGACCCGACCAAGCCGCAGACGGACGAGACCAGGCCCAACCAGCACATCCAGACCAAGCCCGACCCGGTTCAGGTGCGCCCCCTGCCCACCGATCACCCCGGGCCGTCGAACCAGAACAACAACAACAACAACAACATCTACGGTCCCGGCGGCACCGGGACCGGCCGCGGTGCCGACGGCACCGGGCGTGGAAGCGGCGGGCCGGGCGGTCTCCGCGGCGGCGGTGGCGGCGGCGGTGGCGGTGCGGGTGGTGCCGGTGGTTCGGGCATGCGCGGCGGCGGTCTCGGCAGCGGTGCCGGTGAGCACGGCGCGGGTGGCCGCTCGGGTGCGCTCGGCGCCGGTGGCGACCACGGGCCGGGTGGTCGCGGTGGCGCGGGCGCGGGCGGTCGTGGCGGCGGCGCGGGCATGGGTGGCGGTATGGGCGGCGGCGGCAAGGGTCAGGGTGGCGAGGACGAAGAGCACACCCGCGCGTCCTTCCTGCAGGAAGACGACCCCGAAGCGATCTTCGGCACCGACCAGATCACCGCACCCCCGGTCATCGGGGGCTAGCGATGAAGGTCGAGCTTTCGGTCACCACCCTGTTCCGGCTGCTGGAGAAGGCGAACCTCGGCGAGCCGCACGTGATCTTCGCGGGCGGTGCGCGGTACTACTCGCCGCGGTTTCAGCAGGAGACCGACGCGCGGTTGCGGCGGGAGCTTGACGCGGCCGGGATCAATGGGCCGCGTGGGGTGGACCCGGACTTCCTGGACTTGCTCTCGGTGATCCAGCGCGCGGGTGTGGAGTACTTCGGCTGGTTCCACGACGCCGAGGGGCCCTATTCGGTGCTTACTGCCGCGCTCGGCAAGCAGGCCGTTCTGGCCGAGCGGGTCGAGAACACCATCACCTTCGAGCGGGTGGAGCCCACCAGGCTGCTCGACGCGTTCCTGTTCCGGCTGCCGAACGTGCCCGCCGCGCGCGGGGAGTCGATCTCGGTGCGCCTGTCGGACCTCGACGCCCCCAAGTCCGATGGGTTCTCCCGGCCCTCGGCACCGCCGCAGGCGCGGAGGCTGCAGGAGCTGATGAAGCAGCCCCGGCTCAGTGGCGGGAAGCTCTACACCGCCAAACGTGACCAGCGCGGAAAGCGTTTGCGGGCCGCGGACTGGATCACCGCGATCGATGTGCAGCAGGGCCGGTGGGCGGTCTACAAGACCAGCCGCGGCGAAAGCTCGGTCACCGCGGTCCCCGGCACGCCGCAGCTGATCGCCACGCGGATGCGCGAACTGCAGGAATCGATCCGTTGACCATGCGTTCTCGAAACGAGCCCCTCAACTAACCTCTGAGGCCGTGGACGGTGATTTCCCCTACGACCGGGTGATTCCGGTCGATCAGTGGCTCGGCTGCCTGCTCGCGGGCGCGGTGGGCGACGCGCTCGGTGGGCCGGTCGAGTTCCTTTCGATCGCCGACATCCGGGCGCGGTTCGGGCCGGACGGGACGACCGGGTACGCCGACGCGTACGGCGGGCGGGGGAAGATCACCGACGACACTCAGCTGACGCTGTTCACCCTGGAAGCGATGATCCGCGGCCACATCGCCAAGCGGCTGCTGTACTTCGAGCAGCACCCGTCGTCGGTGTTGCAGCACGCCTACCAGCGGTGGCTGCACACCCAGGGCGTGCCGTGGCACAAGGCGGCCGGGTCGTACGCGATGCAGGCCGAGCCGGACGGCTGGCTCATCGGCGAGCGCGACCTCTTCCACCGCCGCGCCCCCGGCTCCACGGTGTTGCACGCCCTGGAGGGCTACGCCGCGGGCGCGGAGCGCGGGACGCTGTCGCACCGGCTCAACGACTCCAAGGGCTGCGGCGCGGTGATGCGCGCGGCGCCCTGCGCGCTGTGGTCGGAGGACCCGCTGGACGGGTTCGTGATCGCCGCGCAGGCGGGCGCGCTCACCCACGGCCACCCCAGCGGCTACCTGGCCGCGGGCGCGCTCGCGTTCCTGGTCCACCGCCTGCTCGACGACGCCGACCTGCCCGACGCGATCGCCGACGTCCGCGCGGAGCTGGTCACCTGGGAGGACTCCGCCGAGACGGTGGCGGCGCTCGACGGCGCGGTCGCGCTGGCCGAGCGCGGCAGGCCCTCGCCGGAGGCGCTCGCGGGCCTCGGCGGCGGCTGGGTCGGCGAGGAGGCCCTGGCGATCGGCGTGTGCGCCGCGCTGGCCGCCGACGACTTGGCCGACGGGCTGCTGCTGGCGGTCAACCACTCCGGCGACAGCGACTCGACCGGGTCCATCTGCGGCAACCTGCTGGGCGCGGCGCACGGCGTGGCCGCGATTCCGGCGGACTGGTTGGCGGAATTGGAACTTCGGGACGTCATCGAGCGTCTGGGTAGGGACGCGCTGATCGAGTTCAGCAGGCACAACTCGCTCGAGGACCCCGAGTGGCAGGTGCGGTATCCGGCCTGGTGACGGTAGGTTCCCGGCAGTCCGAGAGGGGAAACGGGTGAACCAGCCGAATTTCGGTGGGGACGGCTACCAGACCGAGCAGGAGATGCGCCGCTGGGCCGCCGCGGTCGAGGAGAAAGCCCAGCGCTACCAGGAGATGCAGGCCGAGGTCGCCCGGGTGTCGGTGACCGAGTCCTCGCGCGACGACGTCGTCCGGGTGACCGTCGACGCCACCGGCGCGGTGACCGACCTGGTGATCAGCGACAAGCACCGCGACCTGGCTGGCGCGGAGCTCTCGACCATGGTCGTGACGACCATGCGCCGCGCCCAGTCGAGGATCACCGACCACGTCGCGGAAGTCATGACCCGCACGGTCGGTGACGATCAGCAGACGGTGACCGCGGTGGTCGATTCGTATCGGCAGAGATTCCCGGAACCGGAGCCCGAACCTGAGCGTCCGACCGGAAGCGTGGTCGAGGAGATGCAACTCGGCGACGTCCCGGAAGACGACCGGCCCCCGACCCGCCGGTCCCGTCCGCGCCCGCCGCAAGACGATGACGACGACTGGGGCGGACCGCCCATCCTGACCTGATCGAAGGAGTCCCGGTGCCGAACGGATATGACGTCCTGACCGGTGAGTTAGCCGGTCACGCCGGCAGGCTCGACGCCCTGCAGGACCGCCTGGACCAGGCGCTGCAGGCGGCGAGTTCGGTGCACATGGGCACCGAGGCCTACGGCGTGATCTGCCAGTTCTTCGTGCCGATCGTGCACGCGGTCAGCGGCCCGGGGGTCGAGGCGATCCGGCAGGCGGCGGAGTCCGTGACCGACACCTCCCAGGGCATCCGGGACAACACGACGTCCTACGACAACGTCGAGCAGGCCAACACCAAGCCGTTCGCGGGCGGTGCGCGATGACCAACCCGCTGATCGCCGAACGCAAGGACTCGACCACCGCCGTCACCGGCATCGGCATCGCCGAGTCGGCGGTCGACATCTACAACGGTGTGCAGAGCGGCTCGTGGGTCGAGGGCGGCATCGGCGCGCTCGGCGGCGGGCTGGAAGTCCTGTCGCTGGTGATCGACCCGATCGGCACGCTCGGCCAGTACGCGGTCTCGTGGGTGATCGAACACGTGGCCCCGCTGCGCGACGCGCTGAACTGGCTGGCCGGGGACGCCGACCAGATCGCCGCCTACGCGCAGACGTGGAAGAACGTGTCGCAGGCCGTCGCCGGTGTCGCGGCGGACCATCAGACCGAGGTCACCAACGGCACCGCGGGCTGGGTGGGCCCCGCGGCCGACGCCTACCGGACCAACGCCGGTCAGCAGAACGAGCACATCACCGCCGCGGGCACGGGCGCGGAGACGATCGGCACGGTCGTCGAGGTCGTCGGCGTGCTGGTCGGCGTGGTCCGCGGCATCGTCCGCGACCTGGTCGCCGAATGCATCTCGACGCTGCTGATCCGGCTGCCGCAGTGGCTCGCCGAACTGGGGCTGACCCTGGGTCTGGCCACGCCGCACGTCGCCGCCTCGGTGGCGGCGCTGGTGTCGAAGTGGGTCGGCCGGATCACCGACATCATCGCCAAGCTGACCCGCTCGGTGGAGAAGCTGCGCCCGATCATGGCCAAGCTCGGCGAGATCTGGGAGGCCATCAAGCGCGGCCTGCAGAAGCTGCGCCCGTCCGGCGGCACCGCGTCCCCGAACGCGCCCAGCACCGTGCGCTCCGCGACGCCCACGACCACGCCGTCCGGTTCGGCCACCCCGACCACCCCGTCCAGCGCGACTCCCGGCACGCCGAGCGCCACGACGACACCGTCCGGCTCCGCCACCCCGACGACACCGTCGAGCGCCACCCCAACGACGCCGAGCGCGACGACCACACCGTCGGGATCGGCCACGCCGACCACGCCGTCGAGCGCCACTCCGGCCACCCCGAGCACCACCACCACTCCCAGCGGTTCGGCGACGCCGACGACACCCGGGACCGGCAGCCCCACACCGCCGACCCCGCGGACTCCGACGCCCGCGAGCCCCGGCAGCGGCCCGCACTGGCGTGACCAGGTCCGCAGCCAGTTCACCCCCGACGAGTTCGCCGACTTCGAGCGCGCGATGGACCGGCTCGCCACCGACCCGGTGCCCGGCGGCACCGACGTCCCGGGTTCCGGCGCGCTGACCCCGCACGAGCGCGACCTGATGGCCCGGGCGATGAACGCCGTCGACATCACGCCGTCGACGACCATGCAGAAGGTCATCCCGGACAACGCCGTGCAGAACTACCTCGACGGCACCTGGGGCCCGCAGGTCGGCGGCTTCGTCGCCCGCAACCAGGACGCCGGCGTGCTCAACACCCCGGCTGACCTGATCAACGGCAACCGCCTCGACTACACGGGCAGCCCGTACTCGACCAGCCAGCCGAACATCCACGTCATGGAGTTCCCGGCGTCCGACCCGAGCATGTACAGCACCCCGATCGGCGCCCCGCACACGCCGGACATCCCCGACGGCTCGCCGCCTGTCGTGCGCGCCCGCGACGAGATGATCGACGCGGTGGAGAACGCCGGCGTCAACCCGACGACCTACCACCCGGCGACCAACCAGTGGCCGTTCTCCGGCGCGGGCGTCACCGCGCACCCGACCCAGGGTGTGCCGGAGTTCGAGATCCAGGGCCGGATGGACCTGCCGCCGGGCTCGGCCATCTACCGTTATGACGCCGCGGGCAACAAGGAGCTCGTGGCGACCTTCGACGGAACGGGATGGGTGAGGCCGTGAGCTACCCGCAGGTCCGATCGGGCACCTACGCCGTGATCGGCGGGGTCGCGCGGCCCGGGCTGTACCCGGCCAACTCCGACCACGTGATGCTCAAGTCCACCGAGTCGGACAACCCTGAGCCGACCCTGTTCGCCTGGAACGAGACGCACAGCGTGTGGTCGGCCAAGGTGCCGGTCGAGCAGTGCGAGCGCGTCTTCTCCGCCCGCTGGTACGGCATGTGGCGCGGCCACCGGGTGGCGATCGACGCCCTCTCCGAGGTCGCCGCGGTGACCTACGCCGACAGCAGCGGCGCGTGGGCCGCGGAGAACGGGTTCACCCAGGTCGACAAGTACGAGTACCAGCGCGAGGTCCCGGCCGCGGAGCTGGTCGACGTGCACGAGGTCCAGACGGACCTGCTGTTCGAGCAGTGGCGGACCCGGTTCCCGGTGCCGGACGGCGTGGCCATCACGGGCTGGCGGTCATGACTGTCCCCGGTTCCGGCACGCTGAGCCCGCAGGAGCGGGTGCTGACCGCGCGCGTCCACACCATGGTGGGCCTCGCGCCGGACACCGTCATGGTCAAGCCGCTGACGCCGGGTTCGGTCGACCGGTACCTGCGTGGCGAGGTCTCTGCGGGTGTCGTCGGCGCACGGCCGCCGTTCGACTTCCGGCTGGTCGGCGGCACGGTGGCCCGCCATCAGGACTGCGTGAACCTGCGCTCGCCGGGCGACTTCGTCAAGGCGTTCCGGCTGGACTACGCGGGCAGCCCGTTCCGCCCGGACCTGGCCGTGCTGCACACGATGGAGTTCCCGGCGCTGTTCCCCGACCACTACGTCGTCCCGTTCGGCGCTCCTTCCGTGCCGACCGCGGACAAGCGCGCGGTCCGCGAGGCGGCATACGCGATGGTCGACGCGGTGAAGATGGCGGGCGTCGACCCGAACACCTACCGCCAGGAGATCGCGCCGTGGCCGTACTCCGGCACGGGCCTGACGGCGGGCGGTGACCTGGCGATGCCGGAATGGTGGAAGCGCCCGGGGATCGTGCCGGTGGGCGCGCGGATCGTGGCCAACGGCGCGATCGTCGCGGTGTTCCGCGGAGCGAGCATGGGCTGGGAGGGACAGCGATGACGTTTCAACGACCGCGAACCGGTGTCTTCGTGCTGGTAGACGGCTCGGAGCGGGAGGCGGAGTCCTTTCCCGCCAACGGTTTCGTGACCTTGCGTGGCGGCGGATCGGTGCCGGTAGCCGAGTGCTCCCGGGTCGACGAGGTGACGACCCGAGCCGACTACCGCGGCCACGAGTGCCAGGTCGTCGGCATCAGCGAAGAGGGCTCGGTCGGGCTGTTCTACCTCGGACCGGACAAGGCGAAGGCGGCCGCGGACGGGTTCGTCCAGGTCGACCCGGGGACGTGGGCGAAGAACGTCAGCGTGCACGAGCTCAGCCGTTTCCGTGAACACCACGCGGACCTGTTGTACGCGGAGTGGACCGCTCGACGGTGAAGGTGTCCACAGAGGACGAAGCCATCGCCGAACAGCTCCGCCTGCGTGATCAGGTCTCCCAGGAAACGCCTGAGGGGTTCGCTCCGAAGACCGCGGCGGGTCTCGACGTGCACTACACCGATCGCGGGACCGCGGCGGTGTGCGTGCTGGACTTGGCGACGCTTGAGGTCGTCGATCAGGCCGTGGTGACCGGGTCCGTGGATTTCCCTTACATCTCAGGCCTTTTCGCGTTCCGCGAGCTCCCGCTGCTGCTGCCCGCGCTGGAGAAGCTGTCGGTCACGCCGGACGTGCTGGTCTGCGACGGGCAGGGGATCGCGCATCCGCGACGGTTCGGGTTGGCGTGTCACGCGGGGGTGTTGACCGGCATTCCGTCCATCGGGGTGAGCAAGAGCGCGAACGGCGGCTGGGAGATGCCCGGCCCGAACCGCGGGGACTGGACGCGGATCGAGGACGAGCGGAGGCCGATCGGCCGCACGCTGCGGACCCGCGAAGGCGTGAAGCCGGTGTTCCTCTCCATCGGTCACAAGATGGATATCGACACCGCGACCGAGCTGGTCCTCACGCTCACCCCGAAGTACCGCCTCCCGGAGACGACACGGCGCGCGGACCGGCTCAGCCGCGGCCTCGATTAGCCGCTCGCCACCACCACGGCGACCAGCAGCAACGCCATCCCGATACCGGTCGACACCGTGAGCACCTCACCGAGCCAGCCGACCGCGATCACCGTCGCCGTGAGCGGTTCCACCAGGGTGATCACCGAGGCGGTAGTCGCGTGGACGGTCTTCAAACCCGAGAAGAACAGGGCATACGCCAAGGCTGTGGGCACCGCGCCGAGGAAGCCGATCAAGCCAAGCGTCTCCGGCGTCACCACCGGGACTACGGCGAACGGCGCGAGGAGGACGGTCCCGACCGCGAGCGCGGCCAGTGTCTCGCCGAGTGACCCGCGGCCGAGGATCGTGGCCGCTGCGAAGCCCACGGCGGACAGCAGCGCCAACGCCAGGCCGGTGGGCGACGAACCGGCGGGCCCGCACAAGAACACCAGTCCGACCAGACCGCTGATCGCGCCCAGGGAACCACGCCTGCTGAGCCAGGAACGCGAGCCCAGCGCGGTCAGTGCGGGTGTCGCGCCGAGTGTCACCGCCGTCGCGACGGCGACGCCGGACACGCCCACCGCGGCGAAGTACGCCGACTGCGACACGGCCAGGCAGACACCGGTCGCGACCGAGCGCGGGCCCGCGACGACCGGCTGCCCGGTGATCAGCTTGCGGGCACCCAGCGCCGACGCGAGGAGCAGTGTGCCGCAGAGGAACCGCCAAAAAGTGACGGCGACGGGACCGAGGTCGGTGGTCCGGTAGAGGACCGCGGCCGCCGCTCCGCCGGTTCCCCAGGCGATGGCGGCGGTGACGACAAGGGAAAGGCCCTGCCACGTGGGCAGGGTGGTGCGAGACATCATTTTCTCCAGGGAGATCGCTGCCGACACGGGAACCGTGTGCGGGCAGCGACGACCTACCCGGCGTCAGAGGCCAGGTCGGTTGTGGAGAGCGCCGCCCGCTAGTGGGCGGGCGGAGGAGAAGCGATGTAGTGGCCGTGCACGTCAGCTCCTGGCGTGGGCGTCGAGGATGTGGACGATGGCCTCGGTGACGCGGACCGCGTGCGCGACCTCGAGGGACTCGTCCGGCACGTGGATGTTGCTGTCCGGCCCGACCGCGCCGGTGATGACGAACTGGGCGTCGGGGTAGCGCTCGGCCAGCAGACCCATGAACGGAATGGAACCACCCATCCCCATGGTGCGCCACGGGTTTCCGAACACGGTGTCGCTCACGCTGTCCAAAGAGGACCGCAGCCACGGCGCCAGCGTGGGCGCGTTCCAGCCGCCCGCCGCCTCGAACCGGGTGAGTTCGACCTGCGCGCCGTCGGGAACGTCGGTGGTCAGGATCTTGCGAACCGCTTCGAGGGACGCGGCGGCGTCGGCCGTGGGCGGCAGGCGGAAGCTCAGGCTGAGGGTGGTGAACGGCCGCAGCACGTTGCCCGCGTCGGCCGGTTCGGGCATGCCCGACGCGCCGATGATCGACAGGGTGGGACGCCAGCTGCTGTTGAGGAACAGCTCGACCTCGTCGTCGGTGACCGGGCGGACACCGGGCGCGAACGGGATCGCGGAGAGGACCGAGCCGGGCGCGGACTCGACGGTCGCGCGCAGTTCGGCGAGCCGGTCCTCGGGGATCTCGACGTTCATCTCCGCCAGCTTGATCTCGCCGGTCGCCGAGTCCTCGATCCGGTCAAGCAGCTGCCGCAGAACACGGAACGAGCTGGTCACGACCCCGCTGACCGTCCCCGAGTGCTGGCCGACGGTCAGCACCCGCACGGTCGCGGTCACCGACGCGAGGCCGCGCAGGGAGGTGGTCAGCCAGAGGCGGTCGTAGTCCATGCCGCCCGAGTCGAGGCAGACGACGAGCGACACCGCGCCGAGGCGGTCGTCGAGGTGTTCGAGGTACGCGGGCAGGTCGGGGCTGCCGGACTCCTCGCAGGTCTCCAGCAGCACGACGCACCGGCTGTGCGCGCCACCGGCGGAGCGGACGGCCTCGATCGCGGCGGTCGCGGCGTAGCCCGCGTACCCGTCGTCGGAGGCGCCACGGCCGAAGAGCTTGCCGTCGCGCAGGACGGGCGTCCAGGGGCCGAGGCCCTCGGACCAGCCGCCGACGGGCGGCTGCTTGTCGAGGTGGCCGTAGAGCAGGACGGTGCCGTTGTCGACCCCGTCGGTCGCCGGGATGTCGACGAAGAGCAGCGGCGTGCGTTCCGGAAGCCGCACGACCTCAATGGTCGCGCCGGGGATGTTGCGTTTCGCGATCCAGGTCCGCAGGTGCTCGACGGCCGCGTCGAGGTTGCCGTTGGCGGCCCAGGCGTCGTCGAAGGCGGGGGAGAGGGCGGGGATGGTGATGAAGTCCTGGAGGCTGGGCAGGATCTCTGCGTCCCACAGGGCCCGGACGGTCTGCGCCGCTGCTGTCGTGTCCACGGCCCGATACTGCCACTAGGCGGCACCGGGCCGTGAACCCGCGTGTTACGCCACGAAGAACCGATGGTTCCGGTAGCCGTCGAAGTTCCATGAGCCGTCATGGCGGACCGGGATGATCTCCAGGTTGTGGAAACCGCTCTCCGACGGCGTCCACGTGACCGTGGCGCTGCCGTCCGCGGCTGCTGGGACGAAAGTCAGTTCCTGGTCCCAACCGATGGCGTACGAGTATCCCTGGACATCGGTCATTCCCGGCGCGGGCAAAATGGTGAACGTGCCCTGGACGCCCACGCCACCCGTGGGCTCCGCACCGCCGGGATAGACCTCGGACCGCACGGTCGGCCGAAGGTCGAACTGGTGGCGCCACGAGCCATCGCGCGAAATCCACCCGCTCGCGCTCCTGCTGCGCGCCGTCACGTAGTGCCCATTGACGTTGCCCGCCGTGAAGCTGATGGTCGCGGTGCCGTCCGCACCCGCGGCGACGATCTGCGGAGCGGCGTTGTCCACGCTGTACTCGAAGTCGACGACGCCCTCAACACCCGGGTACGGCTCGAAGCGGAGGGTGACTGGCTTGCCCCACTCCGGCTCATCCCCGACAACCGTGATGCGCGGCGCCCCCTCGGGCACCACGATCTCGTACGACACCGGCGCGGATCGGTTACCCGCCGCGTCGACCGCGCGGACCTGCAACCGGGCAGGACCCGAATACTGCGTGGTCAGCGCTACGGTGGCGCTACCACCAGGAGCATCGGCCCGCACGGTGTTCGGACTTTCGAACGGGTCGGAGCACATGAGTACGGCAAAGTCCCCGTATGGACAGCCAGGGACGCTGAACTCCATCCATGTCCACTCAAAGCCCGCGGTGTCAGCGTCGCCGTTGCCCGAGAAGGTGAACTTGACGGGTTGACCGATGGGACCAGGCTGCTCCGAGCCGCTCGGCGGGTAGTTGGACGAGGTCACCTGCGGCGCCGACGGCGCCGTCCGGTCGACGACATAGCCGCACGGTTCGGACCAAGCGGAGGTGGCGACGCCGTCGGTGACCCGGGCCTGCCACAGGTACGTCCGGCCGTCTACAAAGGAGTCTGCGGGGAGTTCCACTCGGCCTGCCGCAGTGGTGCTGCCGTAGTCGTTCGACAGCTCGACCCGGGCAGCCGGGTCGTCCTGCGGCCACACCGCGTAGCTGTACTTCACGTTGTGTTGATCGTGCGCGTCGGCGTCGGTGGCCAACGCTTGCAGGAGGTTCCGTTTGATCCTCGGAAAGGGCGCCGACTGTGCGCAGGGGAAGCCGCCGTTGTAGCGCTGCGCGGGGTCGATCGACGGCGCGGAGTTGTACTGCACCGAGAGTTGGACACCGCTGTACGCGGAGAGCATGCGGCCGAAAGTGACGTCCTTCTCCGCGGTCTCGGGAACCCTGATCTCGAAGCTGACCCGCGGCTTGCCCTTGGCGACCGCCTTCTCCACGGCGGCCTTCACATCGAACGTGATGCTCGCCGGGCAGAAGTTCGGCGTGGTGATGTCGTCTAGCTTCTGCTCGGCCGCGGGCGCGTCGGCCCAACTGGGGGTTTGCTCGATGGTGTCGGTCGACCAGATCTCGATCGCCCGCTTCGCGCAGTCGGCGGCGCTGACCTCGCGGATGAAGACCTTGCCGTCATCCACGGTCTTTCCCGTGAACTGGGTGACGTCGAAGGTGGCGTAGATCCTCGACACATGTATCCGGCCGCTCGCGTCAGCCCAAGCGCCGAGCGGCACCTCGCGCTGGTCGGGGGCGAGGTTGAAAGCGGTCTTGTGGTCGGCCGAATCGGTGTAGCCGAACTGAACTGTGGGTGGCGTCGCGTAGTGCGGCGCCGCCGCGGCCGTGCCGACGGTGGTCACGGCCAGTCCCGCGGAACCGACCACCACCGCAGTCGCCGCGAAGAGGGCGCGTCTGTATCTGGACAGAGTTGAGTAAGACATGTTTCCCCAGTTCCGAACCCCAGTATTGGAGGCGAACGATACCGGCAGGCGGGGTGGAGGGATAGCGCCTTCCGGTCTGTTTCGGGAGTGGAGACGACTCATCTCATCGTGTCATTTTCCCTGGCCGCGAGACCTGGTGAAGTGATCACGTGAGCCGGATTGAGGGGACAGCTCGGACGCGCGCCTTGGCCGCCGAGCTGAAGGACCTCCGGGTACAGGCGGGACTGACGACCCGGGCGGTCGCCGCCCGGGTGGGCTTCTCGAGCGCCGGCTTGAACCGATCGGAGTTGGGGAAGCGGGTACCCAGCCTGGAAGAGGTGGGGGCACTGCTCGCTGTCTATTCGGTGGTGGGCAAGAAGCGGGCGCGGATCCTCGAACTCACCCGTGCGGCGAACACGCCGGGCTGGTGGGAGACCGGAGACCTTCCACGCCAAGTGCAATTGCCCGCACTGATCACCTTCGAGTCGCAGGCAACCCGGATCGTCAACTTCGGCCCGCTACTCATCCCCGGACTGCTGCAAACCCACAATTACATACGCGCGGTCATGCGCTATGGCGGCATTCCGGAGGCAGACGCGGAGGTGCGGATCGCGACCAGGGTGCGGCGGCAGACCGTGCTGACCAAGAGCCGTGGCCCGTCGTACTTGGCGATCCTCGATGAGGCCGCCCTCCGTAGGCCCATTGGCGGTTCCCTGGTGATGGCCGACCAGATCCGCAAGCTGATCGAGATGTCCGAGTTGCCCAACGTGACGATCAGGGCCATCCCGTTTCGCCGGGGTGGATATCTCGCCGCCGGAGGGTTCTCGCTGCTGAACTTCAGCAAGGCGACGCCGATTGTGTTCCTCGACCAGCGCAAGGTTGGCGCGTTCCTGCACAAACCCGATGACACCTGTGCTTACCAGCACTACACCGACACGATGCTGAAGATCGCGTTGAGTGCTGAGGAGTCGGTGGACTTTCTGGCTCGAATGGCCACCGATCATGAGCGCGGATGAGCATGACGCACCGTGGCGGAGGTCGAGTTTCAGTGGATCCGAAACGGATTGCCTTGAAGCCAGATTCCATAGCACCGCACAGCGGGCAGTTCTCGGTCAGTGAAACCTCCCGGCACTGCGCGCTGAGGTCGCTATCAGGTCTTGTCGGGCACGCTCGTCGGTGAGGCCGTGGCCGTGAAAGTTCCCGCACACGGTCACGGCCTCACCCGCTAACCTGCCGCCCATGAAGCGCTCCGTGGGTGTCCTCGCCATCGCCTGTCTCGCACTCACCGCCTGTGGTGAGAAACCCGCTGCCCCCAACGCTTCCCCGAGTTCCACCGCCGCACCCAAGGCCACCGGTCTCACCGGTGCGCTCGCGGGTGTCCGGGCGAACGACAGCACCCGTGAGCGGTTCGAGTACGCCGATCTCACCAAGATCAAGCAGCTCAAGGACACCAAGAACTTCGGCATGGTCGGAAGTTCGCAGATCACCGAGTCTCCCAAGAAGCTCAAGGACCTCCTTGCGCTCGACCTCGCCGCGTTCGAGGAGGCTGTCACCGCGGGCAAGGCTCCGGCTGCCGCGGGGCGTTTACGCGGTCCTTTCGACAGCGCCGCCGTCAACTCCGCCATCGCGAACAAGGCCGCCAAGCCTGAGGCCTTCTCCGCGGTCCGTGCGGCCGGTTCCGAGTTGCTCTACTCGTCGGCCGCGGCTCAACTCGACTGGTTCGCCGAGGGGGCGGGCAGCTTGGCCGAGGACAAGACCATGGCCGCGCACGCCGGCTGCCTGGGCGATGTCGCGGCGGCCGCCATCGGGCCGATCGCCTCCGCCGGGGTGCGGATCGACGGCAAGGACGACACGACCGACCTCATCTGCCTCAAGGCGCACTCGCCCGAGGACGCGGCCGAGATGAAGATCCAGATCGAGGCGACGCTCAAGGGTGCGAAGACCTCCTCCGGCACACCTTGGTCCCGGGTGGTCCCGAAGCCGACCGTCGACGTCGTCGGCGACACCGTGCGGATCACCTCGACCAGCGCCGCCGCGGGCACCGTGATCGCGGCCTTCGCGAAGGGCGACATCGAGCGGCTCCCACTGTTCGAGTGACGCAGGTCACTGTGGGTACATGCCGCGGCCGCGGAGTGTCCACACGAGCGCGCTGAACTGCTCCGACCGGACTCAGCTTTGATCCCCTAACGTCGGGGATCCAAGTGTTTTCCCAGCTCAGCGGCCCGTGATCGACTTCGGTGGGGCACGGGCCCTTCACCAATCCGGGTAGCTTCGTGTCAGGATGTGGGAGAGAACCGTCAGCGCCGACGGTGACCTCCTGCCCAAACCGGGTGGCGGGGTACCGGCGGCGCGGCTGCATGCCGTCGCCACAAGCGACTGTGCGGCCCAGACACGAGGAGAACGCGCATGTCGTCCCCAGAAACGTGGACGCACCCGGAGCCCCGGGAAGGTCCAGCCGCCACCGCTGCCGCACCCACAGCAGAGCAGGTGATCGCGGGATTGCGAGCGACAAGCGAAGGCGGTCCGGAGCTGGTCCAGCTCCTGACCCCGGAAGGCGAACGGGTCGAGAACCCCGAATTCGACCGCTACGTCGCCGACGTCACCGCCGAGGACCTGCGGAATCTGTACCGCGACATGGTCCTTGTCCGCCGCGCCGACCGTGAGGCCAACGCACTGCAGCGCCAGGGCCAGCTCGGCATCTGGGTCCCGCTGCTCGGCCAGGAGGCCGCCCAGATCGGCGCCGGTCGCGCGATGCGCCCGACCGACATGGCGTTCCCGAGCTACCGCGAGCACGGCATCGCCTGGACCAAGGGCATCCACCCCAAGGAGCTGCTGGGCATCTTCCGCGGCACCGACAACGGGAGCTGGGACTCGAACGCCACGCGCTTCCACCCGTACTGCATCGTCATCGGCAACCAGGTGCTCAACGCCGCCGGTTACGCGATGGGACAGCGGTTCGAGGGCAAGGTCGGGGACGACGACGGCGAGGCCACGATGGTCTTCTTCGGCGACGGCGCCACCTCGCAGGGCGACGTGCACGAGGGCTTCGTGTGGGCGGCGGTCTACGACGCGCCTCTTGTCTTCTTCTGCCAGAACAACCAGTGGGCCATCTCCGAGCCCACCGAACGCCAGACCCGCCTCCCGCTCTACCAGCGGGCCCGCGGCTACGGCTTCCCCGGCATCCGGGTTGACGGCAACGACGTCCTCGCGACGCTCGCCGTCACCCGCTGGGCGCTCGACGCGTGCCGCCACGGCAACGGCCCGGTGCTGATCGAGGCGTTCACCTACCGGATGGACGCCCACACCACGACCGACGACCCGACGCGCTACCGGCTCTCCGATGAACTCGAGGCCTGGAAGCTCAAGGACCCGATCGAGCGGCTGCGGGTGAACCTGGTCCGCCACGAGAACGCCGACCAGGCCTTCTTCGACTCCGTGCAGGCCGACGCCGACGCGCTGGCCGCGGAGCTGCGCGACTACTGCTTCAACATGGGCGAACCGCCCATCGAGCAGATGTTCAACAACGTCTACGCCGAGCCGAACCCGGTGCTCGACGCGCAGCGCGACGACTTCCTCGCCTACCACGCGAGCTTCGGAGGTGAGCACTGATGGCCGCACCCGCTATCAACAAGCCGGGTACCGACTCGGCCGGTAACACGGTCCAGTCGCTCACCCTCGGCAAGGCGCTCAACCTCGGCCTGCGGGCCGCGATGGAAGCCGACCCGAAGGTCCTCATGATGGGTGAGGACGTCGGCAAGCTCGGCGGCGTCTTCCGCATCACCGACGGCCTGCAGAAGGACTTCGGCGAGCACCGCGTGCTGGACACGCCGCTCTCGGAGTCCGGCATCATCGGCACCGCGGTCGGCCTGGCCGTGCGCGGCTTCCGCCCGGTGTGCGAGATCCAGTTCGACGGGTTCATCTTCCCCGGCTTCGACCAGATCGTCTCGCAGGTCGCGAAGCTGCACGCGCGCACGCAGGGGCGAGTCAAGATGCCCCTGGTGATCCGCGTTCCGTTCGGCGGCGGCATCGGCGCGGTCGAGCACCACTCGGAGTCCCCGGAGTCGTACTTCGCGCACACCGCGGGCCTCAAGGTCGTCTCGTGCTCCAACGCCGTGGACGCCTACTGGATGATCCAGCAGGCCATCCAGTGCGACGACCCGGTGCTGTTCTTCGAGCCGAAGCGGTACTACCACTCGGCGAACATGAAGGCCGAGGTCGACACCGACGCGACGCCCATGCCGCTGTTCCAGTCGCGCGTGCTGCGTCAGGGCACGACGGCGACCGTCGTCGCGTACGGCCCTTCGGTGAAGGTGGCCATGGACGCGGCGACCGCCGCGCAGGAAGAGGGCAAGTCGCTGGAGGTCATCGACCTGCGGACGCTGTCCCCGCTCGACCTGGCGCCGGTCTACGACTCGGTGCGGCGCACCGGTCGGCTCGTCGTCGTTTCGGAGTCGCCTTCGGAGGCCTCGCTGACCTCGGAGATCGCGGCGAAGGTGCAGCAGGAGTGCTTCTATTCGCTGGAGGCGCCGGTGCTGCGGGTCAACGGGTTCGACGTCCCGTACCCGCCTGCCAAGCTCGAAGAGCACTTCCTGCCCGACCTCGACCGAGTGCTCGACGCCGTCGACCGCTCCCTGGCGTGGTGAGAGATGCCTGACTTCAAGAGCTTCCCGCTGCCCGACACCGCGGAAGGCCTGACCGAGGCCGAGATCCTGTCCTGGCACGTCCAGCCCGGCGACACGGTCACCGTCAACCAGATCATCTGCGAGATCGAGACCGCGAAGGCGGCTGTCGAGCTGCCCTGCCCGTGGGCGGGTGTGGTCACCGAGCTGCACGTCCAGCCGGGTCAGACCGTCGACGTCGGCACGCCGATCCTGACCATCGACGTCGACCCGGGCGGCGCCGCGAAACCGGCCGCCGCCACCACGAACGGGTCCGCGCCCGCCGAGGCCGAGGAGGAGATGAAGCCGCTGGTCGGCTACGGCTCCAAGACGGTCACCGCCAAGCGCCGCACGCGCAACGGCCCGGCCGTCCCGGCCACCGCCGACGCGGCCGCCGCCCAGAGCACGGTCGGCGCGGCGTTCGAGCGGCACCAGGGCCCGATCCCCGAAGAGGCACCCCCGGTCGACCCGACGCCGATCGTCCCGGACAGCCCAGCGGGCCTGATCGACCTGCCCGGCGGGTACGTCCCGCTGGCCAAGCCGCCGGTCCGCAAGCTCGCCAAGGACCTCGGCGTCGACCTTCGGTCGCTGACCGGCACCGGCGACAGCGGCGTGATCACCCGCGCCGACGTCGAGCGGGCCGCGTCCAGTCCGGCGGAGGAGGGGCAGGTCAAGGCCCCGGTCCGGGGTGAGCGGCGGGTGCCGATCAAGGGCGTCCGCAAGGTCACCGCCCAGGCCATGGTCGCCAGCGCCTTCACCGCACCGCACGTCACGGAGTTCCTGACCGTCGACGTCACCCCGATGATGGAACTGCGCGCGAAGCTGAAGAACCACCCGGAGTTCCGCAACGTCAAGCTGACGCCCCTGGCGTTCTGCGCGAAGGCGATCGCCATGGCGATCAAGCGGACCCCGGAGGTCAACTCGTCCTGGGACGAGGCCGCACAGGAGATCGTCTACAAGGACTACGTGCACCTGGGCATCGCGGCGGCCACGCCCCGAGGCCTGATCGTGCCGAAGATCCGCGACGCCGACACCCTGTCACTGCGGGAGCTGGCGGAGGCGCTGGAACTGCTGACCACCACCGCGCGTGAGGGCAAGACCCCACCCTCGGACATGGTCAACGGCACCATCACGATCACCAACGTCGGCGTCTTCGGCGTCGACACCGGAACCCCGATCATCAACCCGGGCGAATCCGCGATCCTCGCCTTCGGCGCGATTCGGGACACGCCTTGGGTTGTCGATGGTGACATCAAGGTCCGCAAGGTCTGCCAACTCGCGCTGAGCTTCGACCACCGTCTGGTCGATGGCCAGCAGGGCTCGGAATTCTTGGCGGACGTCGGCGCACTTCTGGCCGACCCGGCACTGGCGATCACTTACTGATCAAGCAGTGAAGAACCCTGGCCCGCCACACAAGGCGGGCCAGGGTTCTTTTGTATCGCCCCAAGCCAACGAAGTTGGTGTCTCAGAGCAGGCGGTGGCCCGGAGCGGGTTTATGGCTTCGGCAGGTCGAAGTACGAGATCAGGGTTGCCGCGAAAGCGATGTCACCCTTGACCTTCACCTTCCCCGACAAGAACAACATCGGCAGGTTCACCACTCCGGTCACCGCCCGCAGGAAGTCCGTCGGCGAGATGGTCACGGTGACCCGAGCGTCGTCCGTCGGCTCATCGCCGGACTCGCAGCGGCCCTTCTCGATCACGGTCTCGAACCGGTCGAAATCGCCGGGACCGGAACCGCCGGTGAAGCGCCAGTGGATGACCGCGTACAGGCCGGCCGCCCGATCCTTGTTCAGGTGCGTCGCCATCCGGCTGAACACTTCCTCGAACACCACCTGCCGCAGCCGTGGGTGGGCCATGAGGGCGTCGAGCTGGTCGCGGGAGGCGCGGGACAGGAAGCCGATGAAGGTGTCCGTGCGCATCCCGGCGAGTTCGAGGCCGGTGCCCGCCGTGCCGAGCATGTCCAGGGTCGAGATGAGCTGCACGAACTGCTCGGCGTCCAGCTTTGCCGGGTCGATCGCTTCGGCGAAGCTGTCGAGGTCGTGGACCGTGCGCGGCTCGATGCGGTGCCACTTCTGCTTGCGGCGCCACTGTCGCTGGCTCCTGCCCAGTCGTCTGCCCATTCTGGCAGTGTGCCTGGTCAAGCCCGTGGCAAATCGAACAGGCCCGCCAGTCCGGCGGCGAACGCCAGGTCGCCGCGCACTTTCAGTTTGCCGGTCATGAACAGGACTGGGGCCGAGGCGTTGTTCGAGATGAGCTTGAGAAAGTCGACCGGGGACAGCGTGATGGTCACCTTCGCCTGCTGGGTCATCTCCCGGTTGACCACACAGGTGCCGTTCTCGATGACCGTCTCGTAGCGGTCGTAGCCGCCTTCGCCCGCACCGCCGGTCAGGCGCCAGTGGATGACGGCGTGCAGGTCGCGGACGCGTTCCTGGCGCAGGTGGGTGCTCATCCGCCGGAACACCTCGTCGAGGATCCTGGCCCGCAGGTCCGGGTCGACCATGATCGACTGGACCTGTTCGGTGGAGGCGGACGAGATGAGCTTGGCGAAGGTGTCCGCGCCCATGCCGGACAGCTTGATGTCCGCGCCCTCGGAGGCGAGGCGGTGGAACGCGCGCAGCATTGTCGAAAGGTCGGATCGTCCGACTTTCCTCGGATCGATCGCGCGCCCGATAGCATCGACGTCGATGTCCATGGCGGTCGCTTCGGCGACGGTCATCCGATCGAGCAACGCGACCAGATCCCGTGGCTTCATCGCGCCCTTGGGTGACTCAGACATCAGCCCTCCTTACCTACTCCGCAGTAGGCTGCGGACGGGTAGATTCACGTGCAAGTAGGAATCGGGAGGACCAGGGTGAGCGTCGACGAAGAGCGCAGGTCAACGCGGGTGAAGCGACTGCCCCGCGAGGTCCGCGAACGCCAGATCCTCGACGCCGCGGTCCGGGTGTTCTCCCAGTACGGCTACCACAACGCCTCGATGGACGAGATCTCCGAAGTCGCGGGCGTCTCCAAGCCGATGATTTACGCGTACCTCGGCCACAAGGAAGACCTGTTCGCCGCCTGCATCCGCCGCGAGGCGACGATGCTGATGGAGGCCATCGCCGCCGGTGTGACCACCGAGCAGGCCCCCGACATGCAGCTCTGGCACGGCCTGCGGGCGTTCTTCCAGTTCGTCGGCGAGCAGAAGCAGAGCTGGCGGGTGCTGCACCGGCAGGCGACCTCACAGGGCGGACCGTTCAGCGAGGAACTCCTCGCGATGCGCGGCCGGGCCATCAACCTTGTCGACGCGTTGCTCGTGCGATCCGCCACCACCCGCGGTGAGGCGCCCGCGAAGTCCACGGAAGCCCTCGCGGCCGCCCTGGTCGGCGCCAGCGAGTCGCTCGCCGACTGGTGGCTGGACCATCCCGAGGTGTCGGACAAGACTGTGGCCTCCTGGCTGATGAACCTGGTCTGGATGGGCTTCGGCGACCTGGTCACCGGCACCGTGTGGACCCCGACCCCGGAGTGACGAAGATGCTCGCGATCATCCTGTGCGAGTGCCCGGAGACGGTGCTCGACGATGGCGTCGACACGGTCCGGCTGGGCAGCAGGCCCGAGCGCGCCGACCTCGAAGCGGCGTTCGCCCAGGCGGCGGACCGGCCTATCGGCGTGCTGGTCGAGGACGAGGAGTCCTTCGACCACTTCGTCGGCCTGCTCGACGGCGAGATGGCGTCGACCCCGATCACGCTGCTGGAGTGCCCGGAGACGTCCTTCCACCTGGAGGACACCGACCCCTTCATCCAGTGGGACGAGCCCGGCCCCGAGCGCCCGGTCCCCGCGGTGCGCAGCGACGACGGCACCGCCTCCTGCTTCCAGCTGACCCTCTACCCGCACTCCGACGACCCGGTGGACCTCCGGGTCCAGGTCGACGGGGTCGAGCTGTTCACCGGCCCCGCGTACTCGGTGACCGCGTTCCCGAAGCTCGCGGGCACGGCGATCTGGGTCTCGTCGCCGCGCACGGACCTGATCTCCAAGGTCCTGCGCCGCCCGCCGCGGTTCGCCCAGGTCGCGACCGGCACGGACGTGTGGATCTCCAGCAACCACGAGCTGACCCCGTTCGAAGGCGCGGGCGGACCGCGCAAGGGACACCGGCTGCGGCACGTCCCCGCCGGGATCACCCTCCAGAACTGAGAAACGGCCCACCGCCGAAGCGGTGGGCCGTTCTTCATGCGGCTACTAGAGAGCGGTAATGGTGCCCTCGAGGTGCGGCTGCGGCTTGCGCGCGTTCACGAGGTCGAACTTCCACCCGGCGCCCACCGGCGTGGCCGCGAAGCCCACCTTGGCGGGCAGCAGCACCGGCAGCTTGAACCGGACGTCCACTGTGTACGCGTCCGGCAGCCTGCCCTCGAACGCCGCCAGGCAGCGCGCCTTCGTCCACATGCCGTGGGCGATGGCGCGCGGGAAGCCGAACAGCTTGGCCGAGAGCGGGTGCAGGTGGATCGGGTTGCGGTCGCCCGAGACCTCCGCGTAGCGCCGGCCGATGTCCTCCGGGACCTTCCAGAACGACGTCGGCTCCGGCAGCTCCGTGCGCTCACCGTTCGGCTCGGACTTGCCCGAGCCGCCACCGCGGTTGAGGTAGGTGCTGACGTCGTGCCAGATGACCTCGCCGCCGATCGACGCCTCGCTGATCATGTCGAACTGCCGACCCTTGGGGTGGTCGCGGAGGTTCTCCACGTGCACCCGCAGGTCGAACTTCTCGTCGACGCGCAGCGAGCGGGTCTGGGTGATGCGGTTGGCGATGTGCACGGACCCGACCAGCGGGAACGGGAAATCGCTGTCCGTCATCAGCTTGACCTGCATCGGGAAGGTCAGCATGTGCGGGTAGGTCGCGGGCAGCTCGTCGGTCAGCCGGAACTCGCAGACCCGGTTGTAGGCGGCGAGGTGCAGCGGGTCCACCGAGACACCGGTGCGCACGTAGTCGCGCTCCGGCAGCGGGCCACCCTTCTTCGTGAAGCCCGCGAGCACCGCCTTGGGGAACAGCAGCCCCAGGTTCGGCGACTCCTTCAGCTCCACCATCACGCCCCCAGCAGGCTCTGGCCGCAGACGCGCACGACGTTGCCGTTGACCGCGCCGGAGGCCGGGCTGGCGTACCAGGCGATCGTCTCGGCGACGTCCACCGGCAGGCCACCCTGCTGCATCGAGTTCATCCGGCGACCGGCTTCGCGGATGAACAGCGGCACCGCCGCGGTCATCTGGGTCTCGATGAAGCCCGGCGCGACGGCGTTGATCGTGATGCCCTTGGCGGCGTACTCGTCGGCGTAGGCGTTGACCATGCCGATCACGGCGGCCTTGCTGGTGCCGTAGTTGGTCTGCCCCAGGTTGCCCGCGATACCGGCGATCGAGGACACCCCGATGATGCGTCCACCCTCGCGGAGCACACCCTCGGCGAGCAGCGCCTCGTTGACCTTGAGCTGGCTGGTCAGGTTGACGGCCAGGACCGAGTCCCAGGCGCCTTCCTTCATGTTCGCCAGCGTCTTGTCCCGGGTGATGCCCGCGTTGTGCACCACGATGTCGACGCCGCCGTGGCGGGTCTTCAGGTACTCGATCAGCTTGGCGGGCGCGTCGGCCGCGGTGACGTCGAGCTGGAACGTCGAACCGCCGACCTTGTTGGCGACCTTCGCGAGGTCGCCGCCCTGGGCCGGGATGTCGAGCGCGATGACGTGCGCGCCGTCGCGGGCGAGTACCTCGGCGATAGCCGCGCCGATGCCGCGGGAGGCGCCGGTGACGAGCGCGACCTTGCCCGCGAGCGGGGCGGTCCAGCTCTCCGGCTCGGTGACGGCGCCGCCGTGCGTGCCGATCCGGATGACCTGGCCGTCGACGTAGGCCGACTTGGCCGAGAGCAGGAAGCGCAGGGTCGACTCGACCTTGTCCTCCGCACCGGGCTGGACGTAGACAAGCTGGGCGGTGGCGCCGCGCTTGAGTTCCTTGCCGAGCGAGCGCGTGAAGCCTTCAAGCGAACGCTGGGCGATGATCTCGCCCGCGGCGGTCGCGCTCTCCGGCGGCGTGCCGAGGACGACGATCCGACCCGACGGCGTGATGGAGCGCATCACCGGGTGGAAGAAGTCGTAGAGCGCCCGCAGCTGGGTGGGGTCAGTGATTCCGGTCGCGTCGAAGACGAGTCCGCCGTACTTTTGGGTGTCGCCCCCGGCCGGTGCGGTCAGGACCTCTATACCTGCCGATTTCAACACCGAGCCGATGGCGTCGACCAGTCGTCCGGTGCCCCCGACCAGCGCCGGGCCGGTCAGAGCGGGCTCGCCACTCTTGTACCGGCGCAGCGGCTCGGGGTTCGGCAGTCCGAGACGCTTCACGAGAAGCCGTCCGACGCCGGAAGTGCTGAACTGTTGGTAGCGGTCAGTCATCCGTTTTACGCCTCCCTACTCGCTAGTAAACCTACTCTAGAGTAGGTTATGATGCTACCCGCAGATGTAAACCTGTGCTCAGGAGGAGAGATGGCCCCCACTCGCGTCCGCCGCGTAGCGATTCTCGGCGGGAACCGGATTCCGTTCGCGCGGTCAAACGGGCCCTACGCCAAGGCTTCCAACCAGGACATGTTCACCGCCGCGCTGGACGGGCTCGTCGCCCGGTTCAGCCTGCAGGGTGAGCGGATCGGCGAGGTCGCGGCCGGTGCCGTCCTCAAGCACAGCCGCGACTTCAACCTCGCTCGCGAGTGCGTGCTCGGCAGCAAGCTCTCGCCGGAGACCCCCGCCTACGACATCCAGCAGGCGTGCGGCACCGGTCTCCAGGCAATCATGCAGGTCGCCAACAAGATCGCCCTCGGCCAGATCGACTCGGCCATCGCGGGTGGCGTCGACACCACCAGCGACGCCCCGCTCGCGGTCAACGACGACCTGCGGCACATCCTCATCGCGCTCAACAACGCCAAGACCGTGGGTCAGCGGCTCGCGCTGGCGGCGAAGATCCGGCCGAGCCACTTCATGCCGGAGCGCCCGGAGAACTCCGAGCCGCGCACCGGGCTGTCCATGGGCGGTCACATGGCGATCACCGCCAAGACCTGGGGCATCACCCGCGAGGCGCAGGACGAGCTGGCGGCGTCGAGCCACCAGAAGCTCGCGGCCGCCTACGAGCGGGGCTTCTTCGACGACCTGATCACTCCGTTCCAGGGCCTCTCGCGCGACCAGAACCTGCGCCCGGAGTCGACGGCGGAGAAGCTGGCGAAGCTCAAGCCCGCGTTCGGCGGCGCGGACGGCACCATGACGGCGGGCAACTCCACCCCGCTCACCGACGGCGCGTCCGCGGTGCTGCTGGCCTCGGAGCAGTGGGCCAAGGAGCACAAGCTCCCGGTGCTCGCCTACCTCACCTTCTACGAGACCGCCGCGGTCGACTACGTCAACGGTGACGAGGGCCTGCTCATGGCGCCCGCGTACGCCGTGCCGCGCATGCTGGCCCGCGCGGGCATGACGCTGCAGGACTTCGACTTCTACGAGATCCACGAGGCGTTCGCGTCGCAGGTCCTGGCCACGCTGGCGGCGTGGGAGGACGTGGCGTTCGCCAAGGAGAAGCTGGGGCTGACCGAGCCGCTGGGCTCGATCGACCGGGCGAAGCTCAACGTCAACGGCTCCTCGCTCGCCGCGGGCCACCCGTTCGCCGCGACCGGCGGCCGGATCGTCGCGACCCTGGCCAAGCTGCTGAACGAGAAGGGGTCCGGCAAGGGCCTCATCTCGATCTGCGCGGCCGGCGGCCAGGGCGTCACGGCGATCATCGAGAAGTAGCAGCTCCTCTACGGGTCTCTAGCGAGCTGGCTAGAGACCCGTAGAGGCCCCAACGGTCGACACGCCGTAGGGGATTCTCAGTCAATATCGGGTCGACGCTAGAAACGCCGATACCGTCGGATGATGGACCCGGTCCGCAACCCGTTCGCGCCCGGCGCGGGCCAACGCCCGCCCGAGCTCGCCGGTCGCGAGAAGGAACTCAAGGCGTTCGAGGTGGTCCTCGAACGCGTCGCCCGCGGCCGCCCGGAACGCAGCCTCGTCCTCACCGGCCTGCGCGGCGTGGGGAAGACCGTGCTGCTGGGCGAACTCCGCTCGATGGCCGTCCGCCGCGGCTGGGGCGCGGGCAAGATCGAGGCCCGACCGGACGCCGACCTGCGCCGACCGCTGTCGGCCGCACTGCACCGAGCCGTCCGCGACCTCGCGGTCCGCCACCGGGCCCCCGACCGTGTCGAGTCCGTGCTGGGTGTGTTGAAAGCCTTTGCTTTGAAAGCAAACCCCGACAACGCGAAGCTGCGCGAGCGCTGGCAGCCGGGCATCGACGTCCCGGCCACGCAGGGCCGCGCGGACTCCGGCGACATCGAGATCGACTTGGTGGAGCTGTTCACCGAGGTGGCCGAGCTGGCCCAGGACGTCGGCACCGGTGTGGCGGTGCTGATCGACGAGATGCAGGACATCAACCCCGACGACATCTCCGCCCTGTGCGCGGCCTGCCACGAGCTTTCCCAGTCGGGTGCGCCGCTCGTGGTCGTCGGCGCGGGCCTGCCGCACCTGCCCGCGGTGCTGTCGGCCAGCAAGTCCTACTCCGAGCGGCTGTTCCGGTACGTGCGGATCGATCGCCTCGACCGCACCGACGCGGATCAAGCCGTGCTCGCGCCCGTCGACCGCGAGGACGCCGGGATCACGCCCGAGGCATTGGACGCGCTGTTCGAGCGCTCGGGCGGCTACCCGTACTTCATCCAGGCGTACGGCAAAGCGGCATGGGACGCGGCGCCCGACGACCCGATCACGGTCGAGGACGTCGCCGTGGCGGCACCGGAAGCGGAGGCGGAGCTGGCGGTCGGCTTCTTCGGCTCCCGCTACGAACGCGCGACACCGGCGGAGCGCGAGTACCTGCGGGCGATGGCGGAACTGACCGAGGGCAAAGACGAGGGGGCGGGCACCTCGGACGTCGCGGTCTACCTGGGCCGCAAACCTTCGTCGCTTTCACCGGCGCGCGACAGCCTGATCAAGAAGGGGCTGATCTACTCGGCGGAACGCGGGCGCATCGCCTTCACCGTGCCGCATTTCGGCCGGTACCTCCTGGGAATGGACGAGTAGTCATTTCCAGGCCAGAAGCAGCCTGCGAACGTACTTGAACGCGTCGTCGACGAAAGTCGTCGGATACTCCTTCGCCACCGACCGCAACTCGGCGGTCCAGGTGGCAGGCGGCGGCACCTGCGCGTGCTTCTCCACGTCCCTCACGAATGACGAGCAGGCTCGATAAATCAGGGCCGCGTCGAAAATGAACACCTCGATCGGCGTGTACTGCTTGCCTTGCCGGGCTTCCCGTTCCCATACCTCGCCGATCTCCTTCGCGCACGAAGCGAAGGACTTCGACAGCGCGAGCCCCGGCCCGGACAACCGCTTCTCGACCCACTTCACGAGCACGTCCGCCGCGTACTGCGAAAACGCGACCTGGTCGAAGTCGATATGAACCCGGGGAGGTCCGTTGATGAAGGTGACGCGCGCCGTTGCTCTCGGCGGGAGCCGGTGGACCCCGAAAGGCAAGGTCGCCGACACCGTGAGGTCGGCACGGACCGCGTCGGCCAAGGACTCGATTTGGCCGGAGCTGACGCGAACTACCGCATTCGGTGCCGAGACTGTCAGCATCACCGTGGATACGTTCTCGATTTTCATCTCGGTGTCCGGGTACTGGCACGCGGTGATGAACGCGGGCAGGCGCCCTTCCAGGATGAGCGGTTGGCAGATCGCTTGCAGTGTCGGCGACACCGTTGCTGTCGATGGGGTAGTCACCGTTGTCGTGACCACCGGATCGTCGTCATGCCAGCATCCGGCGGCGACGACGAGGGGCAGAACCGCGGCAAGACAGCGATTGCGACGAGACCAACGCACCATGGCGCACCTCGAACAGAACACATGGGTGGATTGCTCCGACTGGTTCAAGCGCGCTACCTGGACCATCGCGCTCAGGTGTGTGACCGTTACCGCTGGTGAGGGCTCGAAACGCCGCGGGCGGATCGCCCGATATCACCGTCATCCGGCATCCCCGGGCCGGGACCGGAATATGAGCAGGTGACTCTTGTTGACCGATCGACTGACCCGGTGGCTTCGAGCCGGCTACTACATCGCGGGGTACGGGCGGAAGTTCCCGTTCCGCGCGCGGGTCGAGCGGATCGTCCGCGAATGGGAGTCCCGCGCGGGCCAGGGTGACGCTCCGAAGGCGCAAGCCGCCTGGGACGGGCAATACGCGCGGGGCGAGTGGGACTACCTGGCGGGGGTGGCCGAGATCTCGCACTACGCGGTGATCGTCGGCTACGGCACCTACCTGAAGCCGGGGGGCAGCGTCCTCGACGTCGGCTGCGGGGAAGGTGTCCTGCAGGAGCGGTACCTGCCGCACGGTTACTCGAACTATGTGGGCGTCGACATCTCGGCGGTCGCGGTCGAGAAGTTGAAGGACCGGGAAGACGAGCGCACGGCGTTCGTCCAAGGGGACGCGGAAAGCACGGTGCCCGAGGGCAAGTTCGACGTGATCGTGTTCAACGAGAGCCTGTACTACTTCGAGGACCCACTCGCCGTGATGACCCGGTACGCGGAGGTCTTGGCTCCGGACGGGATTTTCCTCGTGTCGATGTTCCAGGGCTCCCGCCGCGCGCGCAGCGTGTTGGAGCACGTCCTTCGGCACCACACGGTGTTGGACGAAACCTTGACCACCCAGGGCACTCGCTCTTGGCGCTGCGCCGTCGTACGGCCTAAGGGCGCCTGACCCCGGACAAATGGAAACCCCGTAGTGCTGCCAGGTCGGGGGTCCGCCAGCACTACGGGGTCAACCGGAACATCGTGCTTAGTCCCGGTGGTGTTACACAGAACCAAACTGTGCCCTGCATCACATTCTTGGTTCTGTGTAATTGAGGGCTTTCAGGGTGGAGCAGGAAGGGCTTAGCGCCAGGTCACGTGCTGCGTCTGAGCGAGGGTGATCAGCTCGTGACGCATCGAGGGCGTAGCCGCCTGCTCGATCGCGCGAGTCACCGCCTTGCGAGTACGGGCCTCGACGCGGCGGGCTCGGATCTTCGCAGCGATGTTCATGGTGGTCGCATCCCCTTCGGAAGCTGTTTGCCGTTCTGGCTGACCGGCATGACTCAAGTATGCACCTTCCGCCCGGCAAATGCACCCGTTTGTCCGGTGAACTGGCGCACATCCCGATGAATCATCGGTCAACTACTGATGACTCCCGGCGGCTGTCCGGCTTGAAGTGTGACCCGGCGGACACCCGGCTAACGCCGGACAAGGGTCACGCGATGCCGCCCTACCCGCCTATCGGCCGATCTAGCAAAATCTCTAGATCTTGTTAGACCAGCGGAGACGACCATCGACGGCATACTTCTCGGGTGGCTTACCTGGGTATTGACGTCGGCGGGACCAAGATCGCGGCCGGAATCGTCGACGGCGACGGTGAAGTGCTGGAACGCCTGCAGGTCCCGACGCCCGAAGGCGACGCCGACACGGTGTTCGCGGCGATCGAGGAGTGCGTGCGGCAGCTGGACACCGAGGTCGACGGTGTCGGCGTGGCCAGCGCGGGACCGCTGGACCTGCGCGCAGGCACCGTCTCGCCGGTCAACATCCCCGAGTGGCGCGGCTTCCCGCTGCGCGACCGGGTGCGACAGCTCTTCCCCGACAACAACGTCGTCCTGGCCAACGACGGCCTGTGCATGGCGCTCGGCGAGCACTGGGTGGGTGCGGGCCGCGGGACCGACGACCTGATCGGCCTGGTCGTCTCCACCGGTGTCGGCGGCGGGCTCGTCCTCGGCGGCCGCGCGTACCCGGGTCGCACCGGCAACGCCGGGCACATCGGGCACACCGCCGTCGACGTCGAGCCGGACTGCCCCTGCGGCGGCGTGGGCTGCGTCGAGGTTCGCGCGAGCGGGCCGAACCTGGTGACCTGGGCCCGATCACAGGGCTGGAAGGCCCCGGACGACGCCGACGCGAAGGCACTGGCGGACGCGGCGATGGCGGGCGACAAGATCGCGAACGCCGCGTTCGAGCGCAGCGGGCAGGCGGTCGGCATGGCGATCGCCGCGACCGCCGTGATGTTCGATCTCGAGCTCGCGGTGGTCGGCGGCGGGGTGGCCCAGGCCGGTGAGTTGCTGTTCGCTCCCATTCGTTCGGCGGTCGCCCGGCACGCCAAGTTGACGTATGTGAGCGATTTGCGGGTGGTTCCCGCCGAATTGGGCAAAGACGCGGGGATCGTCGGCGCCGCGTCGCTCGTGGCGCGACCTGCGACGATGCCAACTCCACCCGAATAGGCCAACAGTCGACTCCGGTGATCGCTTCCGGTCAGCGAATCACTCGATCGGCGTGCCTTGTCGCGCGCCTTCCGTTCGTCGCTGAACACGCTCCGCTCACCGTCTACTTCGAAGTAGGAGCGAGTTCTTCGGCCGAATGGCGGCAGACTTAACGGCGACTCGGGCAGACCTAAGGAGTTCGACAGCTTTGGCCGTTAAAGGACCAGAGTCCACCAGCGCGGAACACCGCCGCGCCGTGCACCTGACTTACGTGCCGCCCCCGGCTGACCGCACCATCCCGTCGCCGAGGTCGGAACCCACGCCCGCGCACCGTTCCGCGGGGGAGAAGTTCATGCTCGCCGCCGAGCGCGTGCTGGGCGGCTTGGCGCCGACGCTGCGCCAGGCGCTGATGATGTCGGGCGTCGCCGTGGGCGGGCTCGTCATCGTCGCGCTCACCGCGGGCATCGCGATCGCCGGCGTGGTCGCCGTCGTCTTGGCCGGGGTGGCGTACTTGCAGAGGTAGGTGCGCGCGGGTCAAGTGCCCGCGCGCACCTCGCCCCTAGTGCGCGCCGATCTTCTTCAGCTTCTTGTCGCCCTCGTCGACGTGGTAGTCGCCGAGGTTGGTTTCATCCGTGCCGTTGAACGTGCGCATCCGCCGTGCGATCACCGTGACGATCACCGCGACGACCAGGTTCGCCGCGAGCGCCAGGATGCCCGCGTAGATCATCATGCTGTTGCCCGCGAACGGGTGCCAGCCGAAGAAGCCCAGGTCGTTGAGCTTGAGCGCCGACGACCCGAAGTGCTGACGCTTCCCGTCCGCGCTGGGGATGTTGTAGAGCAGCCACATTCCCCAGGCCATACCCACGGTCCAGCCCGCGATCAGGCCGCGCATGTGGAACCACCGTGTGTAGAGCGCGATGGCCACCGCGGGGAGCGTCTGCAGGATCATCACGCCGCCGATGAGCTGCAGGTCGATCGAGAACTGCGGGTCGATGAACAGGATGAACGCGACCGCGCCGAACTTGACCACCAGCGACGCCAGCTTGGCCTGCTTGGCCTCCTGGGCGGGCGTGGCGTCCTTGTGCATGAACTCCTTGTAGACGTTGCGCGTCCACAGGTTCGCCGCGGCGATCGACATGATCGCGGCGGGCACCAGGGCGCCGATGCCGATCGCGGCGAACGCGATGCCCGCGAACCATGACGGGAACTGCTCCTGGAACAGGACGGGCACGATGGTGTTCGTGTCGGCCTTACCGGTCGCCTGGTTGGTGATCGGCTTCGTGCCCGCCGAGATCGCCATGTAGCCGAGCAGCGCGAGCAGGCCGAGGACCAGCGAGTACGCGGGCAGCGCGGACATGTTCCGCTTGATCACCTTGCGCCCGCGGGAGGCGAGCACACCGGTGATCGAGTGCGGGTACAGGAACAGCGCGAGCGCCGAGCCAAGGGCCAGGGTCGCGTACTGCAGCTGGTTGTTCGCGTTGAGCAGCAGGCCATCGCCCGCCGCCGGCGTCGCCTTGAACTTCTCGTCGGCGGAGCTGAAGATCTCGCTCCAGCCGCCGAGCTTGATCGGCAGGTAGATCACCGCGACGATGATCACCACGTAGATCAGGATGTCCTTGACGAACGCGATCAGCGCGGGTGCCCGCAGGCCCGACTGGTAGGTGTAGACCGCGAGGACGATGAAGGCGATCAGCAGCGGCAGGTGCCCGAGGAAGCCGGAGCCGTTGAACCCGAGCGTGCGCAGCACCGCCTCCAGGCCGACCAGCTGCAGCGCGATGTACGGCATGGTGGCGACGATGCCGGTGATCGCGATCAGCAGCGCCAGCAGCGGCGAGCCGTAGCGGCCGCGGACGAAGTCGGCCGGGGTGACGTAGCCGTGGACCCGCGAGACCGACCACATGCGCAGCAGCGGCATGAAGACGATCGGGTAGACGATCACCGTGTACGGCAGGGCGAAGAAGCCCGCGGCGCCCGCGCTGAACATGAGCGCCGGGACCGCGACGAAGGTGTACGCGGTGTAGAGGTCGCCACCGATCAGGAACCACGTGATCCACGAGCCGAACTTGCGCCCGCCCAGTCCCCACTCGTCGAGGTGTTCGAGCGTCTCCCCGGCCTTCCACTTGGCGGCCACGAAGCCCATGACGGTGACCACGCCGAACAGCAGGGCGAAGACGATCAGCTCGGTCCAGTGCAGGTCGTTCACCGGCTCGTCCCTTCATCCAGGTCGTCCACGTCGAGGCCGACGCCTGGCGCGGGCTTCGTCGGCTCGTCCGCCGTCTTGAAGAAGACGAGCGTCGTGCACAGGACGCCGACGGGAATCCCGACGAACTGGAACCAGTAGTAGAAGGGCATTCCGAACAGCTCAGGGCCGGTTCGGTTGAAGAGCGGCGTGATCAACCAGAGCAGCGGAACCGCCAGCAGCAGGTTCCATGGGCTCCACCTCAGTGTGGAGCCCCTTTTCCCAGGCAGGGCCATTGGCATACCTCGCTCGCTTCGCGGGAGTGTTGCCGGGAAACAGTAGAGCGCGAGGGCGTTCGCGTCACCAGTTAACTGGTAACGAATTCATGCCGCGATTCGCCAACGGCAGGGCAAGCGTCCACAGGCTGTGCACAACTTTATCCACAGGCTGTGGACAGTAACTTCAGAGGTCGAAGGCCGAAACGCTGTGCTGTTCGGCGAGTCGATCACCGATGATCAACAGGCAGGGCAGGCATCGGGGCCCTTCGTGCGTGGAGCCGATCTTGCCGAACGGCACGCTGTGCGTGCACGCGGCCTCGACGAAACTCGCAGGCCGCTCATCGCTGGGAAAGGCGTGCACCCGTTCGTCGTATCCCGATCGCCGCCACCGCCATCTATCCGCCTCGCCCATTGTCCTCAGCCTCCCTGAATCGTGATCGTCCTTCTAAGGGGACAGGACAACACGCTGATGGTGACGCTGAAAACGCCGGAAGGCCACCACGAATCTCGTGGTGGCCTTCCCGGTTTTGCCAGTTGCTAGCCCAAACGCTGCTTGAGCGCCTCGAACTCGTCGCGCAGCGGGGTCGGCAGCTTGTCGCCGATCTTGTCGAACCACTCCTCGATGAGGGGCAGCTCGGCCTTCCACTCGTCGACATCGACCTTCAGCGCGGCCTCGATGTCGGCACGGTCGCCTTCGACGCCCTCAAGGTCGAGGTCGTCGATGGTCGGCACGTAGCCGATCGGGGTCTCCACAGCCGCGGCCTTGCCCTCGATGCGCTCGATGGCCCACTTCAGCACGCGGGAGTTCTCACCGAATCCAGGCCACAGGAACTGCTTCTCGTCGCCACGGCGGAACCAGTTGACGTAGAAGATCTTCGGCAGCTTGGTCGCGTCGGCGCTCTTGCCGGTCTCGATCCAGTGCTTGAAGTAGTCACCGGCGTGGTAGCCGATGAACGGCAGCATCGCCATCGGGTCGCGGCGCACGACACCGACCTGGCCGACCGCGGCCGCGGTGGTCTCGCTGGACAGGGTGGCGCCCATGAAGGTGCCGTGCTGCCAGCTGCGCGACTCGGTGACCAGCGGGATCGTGGTGGCGCGGCGGCCACCGAAGAAGATCGCCGAGATCGGCACGCCGTTGGGGTCGTCCCACTCGGGCGCCTTGGTGTCGCACTGCTCGATCGGGGTGCAGTAGCGCGAGTTCGGGTGCGCGGCCTTCTCGGTGGACTCCGGGGTCCAGTCCTGCTTCTTCCACGAGGTGAGGTGCTCCGGCGCGTCGCCGATGCCCTCCCACCAGATGTCACCGTCGTCGGTCAGCGCGACGTTGGTGAACAGCGAGTTGCCCTTGGCGATCGTCTTCATCGCGTTCGGGTTGGTGTGGAAGTCGGTGCCCGGCGCCACGCCGAAGAAGCCGTTCTCCGGGTTGACGGCGTAGATGCGGCCGTCCTTGCCGAAACGCATCCAGGCGATGTCGTCGCCGATGGTCTCGACCTTCCACCCGGGGATGGTCGGGTCGAGCATCGCGAGGTTGGTCTTGCCGCAGGCGCTGGGGAAGGCCGCCGCGACGAAGTAGACCTTGTTCTCCGGCGAGGTCAGCTTGAGGATGAGCATGTGCTCGGCCAGCCAGCCCTCGTCGCGGCCCATCACCGAGGCGATGCGCAGCGAGTAGCACTTCTTGCCGAGCAGCGCGTTGCCGCCGTAGCCGGAGCCGAAGCTCCAGATCAGCCGCTCCTCGGGGAAGTGCACGATGTACTTGGTGTCGCTGCACGGCCACGCGACGTCGGCCTGGCCGTCTTCGAGCGGCGCGCCGATCGAGTGCAGGGCGGGGACGAAGTCGCGCTCGGTGCCGTCGGCGTCGACGAAGCGGTTCAGCGCCTTGGTGCCCATCCGGGTCATGATCTTCATCGAGACCACGACGTACTCGGAGTCGGTGATCTCGACGCCCAGCATCGGGTTCTCCGCGTCGAGCGGGCCCATGCAGAACGGGATCACGTACATCGTGCGGCCGCGCATCGAGCCCCGGTAGAGCTCGGTCATCACGGCCTTCATCTCGGCCGGGTCCATCCAGTTGTTCGTGGGACCGCAGTCGGCCTCATCCTGCGAGCAGATGTAGGTCCGCTCCTCGACGCGCGCGACGTCGTTGGGGTCGGAGGCCGCGTAGAACGAGTTCGGTTTTTTGTCCAGGCGGGTGAAGGTGCCTGCCTCCACCAGCTTGTCCGTCAGCCGGGTCCACTCCTCTTCGGAGCCGTCGACCCAGACCACCTGGTCCGGAACGGTCAGTTCTGCCACCTCGCGCACCCACGCCAGGAGCCGCTGGTGCGTCGTCGGTGCCTGGTCAACGCCAGGGATTGTCACTGCCGTCATCTCGCCTCGTCTCCTGACTGAACGCCGAAATGCCGATCAGGACGCCATCTGTCCTGGAGGGACCGACGGCGTCCTCATCGAATGGCTGCGCGCCCGCTTCGGATGAAGCGGGTCCGTGCCATGAAGGAATGCATTGAGGCTAGCGAAGTGACTGCCAGGTAACCGAGACCTGTCCTGTCGGTTCTCTCACAGGAACGATAAGGGAATCGATTCAGTACACGGATGCGTAGTCACAAATCGGACATCCACCTGTCCGTTCTGCGAACTCGGCCCGCGAAACGTGAGTCTTCCCACGTCACAGGTGTTGACCAAGAAAAGATCCCGGCACGCGGGCGCGCACCGGGATCTCTTCAAGCTGACTGTTCGTGACTAGCTCATCCCTGCCAGGCGGAGTCGGAGGCGCTGGTCTTGTCGCCGGAGCCCTCGGACTCGTAGGTGCCGTCGGAGTTGATGTGACCGGTCTCGACGGTGGTCCACTCGTCTTCGCCGGTGTGCTCGGAGATGGTGACGTCGCCGTCGGCCTCGACCACGATCGCCTGGTCGGCTTCGCCGTCGCCGTCCGAGTCGGTGAACGCGTAGGTGTTGCCGTCCTCGTCGGTGACGACCGCGGTGTCGTTGGTGCCGTCGCCGTCGGCGTCGTACTCCGCCTTGCCCGCGGACTGGTCGCCGTCCTTGGTGTCGACGGTGATCTCCTCGCCGCCGGTGCCCTTCGAGTCAGCGGAGTCGTCGGCGTTGTCGTCCTTCGTCGAGGTCGACGTCGCGTCGGTGCCCTTGTCGTCCTTGTCCGAGTCGTCCTTCGAGGAGGCGCCACCCGCGTCAGCGCCATCCCCCGAGGGCGCTTCGACGGAGTCGGGGTCGGCTTCGGTCCACTCGCCGGAGGACTCGTCGTACTCGGCGGCGCCGGTGACGTTGCCTTCCTCGTCGAGCTGCACCATCGTGTCCGCGGTGCCGTCGCCGTCGGTGTCCGTGAACGCCATGTAGCCGTCCTCGGTCTGCACGACGGCGGTGTCGTTGGAGCCGTCCTTGTCGTAGTCGTAGTTCTCTTCGACCTCGTACTCTTCGCCCCCGACCTCGACGGTCAGCTCGTCCTGGCTCGACGTGTCGTCGGCGGTGGTGTCGTCGGCGCCCGTTTCGTCCACGTACACGTGGAACCCCCTTACTGAATCCCTTTCGGGATTGTCCGTCTTTGTTGTGGGTATGACTGACGACCCGTCGGTCCGGTTCCCGGCGTTACCAAAGAACTTCGGTACCGCTGATCGGGTCAACCCTTGTCGCGCACGGAGCGGATGCTCGCTAGGAGCTTCTCCGCGCGGTCGCGTCCGGCGACTACGTCGGTCAGGCGCTTGTTTACCACGGTCACCAGCTTCTGGCGCTCACTCACGTCAAGTCGTAATGCCTTGTCGACCTCACGGAGTTGTTCTTCGATTCCGGCGATCCGCTTGCCCAGTGCCTCATCGAGCGCGAGCGAGAGCTGCGACTCGGCGTCGATGAGCTGTTCGGACACCAACTGGTCCAAGGTGGAGCGTGAATCGGCGATGGATTCGTTGAGCCAAAGCTTCATGTGCTGTTTGTCGGCGGAGTGCTTACGCGTGCGCGCGATCCACCAGCCCGCGCCCAGTCCGATGATGATCGTGGGCACCAACAAGATCGGCGCGGCCACGGCGCCCGCGATCGGCAGCACCGCCATCTTGCCCGCGCCGAAGCCGCCGGAGATGCCCATGAACACCAGGAGCTTGTCCTCCGCGGTCGGCATCCGCTTCTCGGCGGCGCGCAGAACCACTTGGGACTGACCGGAGCGGGCGAACTGGGACCGGATGACCTCGAGCTCGTCGGGGCTGAACAGCTCGCTGAGCACGGTGTCGGCGACCTGGTTGAGCCGGGCGCTGACCGACTGGCTGATCCGGCCGGACACCATCTGCATGGCGGCGTCGACCTGGCCGGGCAGGGCGGCGAGCTTCTCCCGGTCCGCGGTGTCGATGGCCTGGCGGAACCAGGACTGCAGGTCGCGCATCTGGCGGCTGACCTCGTGGGCGTTCTCCAGCCGGGCGCGCTGGATCTCGCTGCGCAGCTTGACCTGCCAGCCCTTGGTCGAGGACCGCCGCTCCGAGGTCAGCTCCTCCTTGCGGGCGCGCAGCGTCTCGGCCTCGGCCTCGCCGGTGGTCAGCGCGCGGCGTTCGTTGTCCAGCTTCACTTTCAGCTCGCCGAGCGCCGAGGACAGCGCGCGCAGCGTGTTCGCCTCCGACAGCATCGCCGAGCGGCCGACGAGCAGGGTCTGCAGCGCCTGCTGCAGTTCCACGACGCCGGACTTCTCCTTGAGCATGGTCGCGGCCTCGGGGCTGGGCGCCTTCCCGGCCATGTCGAACATCCGCGAGGACACCGGGTGGAAGGTGGCGCCGGCGAAGCGGGGGGCGTGGTCGGTCAGCAGCGCCTGGTTGGCTTCGAGCACCTGCCGCCAGCCGCGGTACTGATCCACTTTGGACAGCGCGAAGACGACCGTCTCCACCCGCTCGCCGATGTTGGCGAGGAAGTTCAGCTCGCCCAGGGTGAACGGGGCGGACGCGTCGACGACGAAGAGCAGCGCGGTCGCCGACGCGGCGGCCTCGATGGCCAGTTCGCCGTGCACGGAGTCGAGCCCGCCGACCCCGGGGGTGTCGACGAGGACGAGCTTCTCCAGCAGCGGCACGGGTCCGTCGACCTCGACGTAGCGCGGCGGCAGCTCGCCGTCGGGCAGGTCGTGCGCGGCGGACACCCAGTTGATCAGCTTGCCGAGGTCGACCGGGACCGGCGCGAGCTGGCCGGGGTAGCAGGCCCGGGCCTCCCACTCGTCGGCGTGGCCGAAGATCAGGTAGGTCGCGGTGGCCACGTCGGCGTCCACAGGGGACAGACCGGGGGTTTCGATCAGGGCGTTGACCAGCGAGCTCTTGCCTCGGTTGGTCTCACCGACGACCACCACCGACGGCTTCTTCTTGCGCCGCGAGCGGATCTCCTCGACCCACTGCGCGGACTCCGGCTCGGCTTCGCGGAGCAGGGCGAGCAGCTTCTCCCTGGCCAGCGCGACCTGCTTGGGCAGCGACAGCGGCTGGGGCTGGGTCATGCGGTGGTCGCCTTGGCCGTGTAGACGGTGACGATCGGCGGGCGCAGCACCTGCCCGCGGTCGCTGAAGCCGACGACCTCGGTCTCGGCGACCGTGCCGTCGAGCGCCTCGTCCTCGGTGCCCATGGTGCCGCCCGCCTCGTGCACTGACGGGTCGAACTTCGCGCCGTCGGGGCGAACCGCGTCGACACCGACAGCGGCGAGCCCCTCCTCGATGCGTTCGGCGACACCGGAACTGCGGGCGCGGTCGTGCGCGTAGAGGCACAGCGTCACCAGCGCCCGGCGCTCGTCGAGCGCCTGGTCGTAGAGCTCCGGCGCGATGCTGACCAGCGCCGGTTCGACCCGGAAGTCGTCCACCAGCTCCACCGGCGCGGCGGCGTCGGCGTTCTCGATCACCTGCGCTTCGACCTGGATGGTCGAGTCCTCGTTGCCGCCATCTTTGCTCTTGCCCTTGAACCAGGAAGCCACGGTTCCGGAGAGTACAGGCAGCGCACTCAGACGGGAGTCGATTCGAGCACGCACAGCGGGGAGACCGTCTGGACCACCCGGTCGAGCCGGAATCCGGCCCGCGCCAAGAACTCCCGGTGCTCTTTCTCGGTGCGCTCCCGACCGCCGACGATCACCAGCATCTCCAGGTCGATCAGCTTCGCGGGATGGGGTGCGTTCCCCTCCGGCACGACGAAGTCGACGAGCAGCAGCTTGCCCGCGGGATCGATCGCGTCCCGGATGTTGCGCAGGATCGGCAGGGCCTTGTCGTCAGCCCAGTCGTGGATGATGTTCTTCAGGAGGTAGGCGTCGCCACCCGCCGGGACGGTCTCAGTCCGGCGACCGCTGCAGGATCGCGGCCATCGACGATCTTGCGGAATCCGGAGAAGTCATAGGCGGCGAGCACCGGGGCCTTGGCGAACGCCGACATGCTCGTCATCGCGGTGTTGAAGACTTCCGCGTAGGACCTGTTCTGCTCGAAGTACGCCCAGACGTCCATTCCCCGGACCTTCGACACGGCGTCGCCGCCGTCGCGCACCGAGTCGAGCAGGTGTCCCCAGTGCTCCCAGTGCTCGGGTGAGCCGACCATCATCGCCATCGACCCCATGGGCACTTCGGCGTCGGAGCGCAGGGTGCGGCCCAACGCGGTCAGCGAGTACCGGCCTTGGCCGTCCACCCGGAACACACCCTGACTGGCGAGTGCGCGCATCAGCCGGTTCACCGCGTCCGGATGCGCGTGGACCCGGTCGGCGATGTCCTTCGCCCGGAGGGGTCCGTCTTTGAGCACGTCGGCGATGCCGAGCTTCGCGGCGGCGTAGAGCGCCTGCGTGACCATGCTGCCGCTGATCAGGTCGATCATGGCCACCTGCGGCGGCACCATCTTGCGGTGCAGCGACCCGACCCGGGCGCGAACACCCTCGACGAGACGCACGAGCCGAGCGGGAGGGACCTTCGCGTCGCCTGGCATGGCGTCTCCACGGGCTGGCTATCCGGCTGTGTCCTGGGCCTTGAGCTGCTGCCAGATAAGAAAGTACGCCCGGTGCACGACGTGGGCGACCCGGCTTTGGGCCGGGGTGGCGCCGAAGGAGGCGAACGAGCGCCACCAGCCCGCGCGTTCGAGCGCGTAGGCCGACAGCTCCTTGTGCGGCCTGCCCTTCATGCCCAGCTGCTCTGGGACGTCCGGGCTGCTGCCGACTCGGAGCACCTCTTCGGCCAGGTCCTCGGGCATCGACACGGCACCCGACGTGACCAGGGTGAGGGCTTCGAGCAGGCGCAGCTGGTGGGCCTCGGGCTTGGCGAGCAGGACCTCGATCGCGTCGTGCACGCGCTGGCGTTCACCCGGGTCGCCGGAGGCGTGGGCAAGGGCGGTGACGGAGGCGAGCGCGGCGGCGGCCTTGATCCCGTCGGCCCGGGCGCGGAAGACGGCGTCGAGCCTGCTGCGCAGCCCGGCGAGGCCGGAGGCGTCGAGGAGCTTGCGGCGCAGGGCGCCCGCGGTGAGGTCGGGGTCGGCGCGCAGGGCGTCGACGGCGGTGCGGATGCCGTAGAGGTCGAGCTTCTCCAGCAGCTTGACCCGGGTGCCCGCGGCGACCTCGCAGTCCCAGGTGGTGAAGATGTCCGCCGACAGCAACATGGTTTCCCAGGTGGCGTCGTCGAGCTTGGACAGCGCGCGCAGCGCGTCGGCGTCGGCGGAGGTGAAGCCGCCGGACTCGGCGGACTCGGCGAGCAGGCCGATGACCGGGATGACGTCGGCGACCCGGGGCTTGAGGGTGGCGGCCTGCTTCTCGGCGAGCAGGGTGGCGGCCTTCCACACGTCGCCGTCGCTGCCGGTGACCGACTCCGGGGTGATGGTGTCGGCCTTGTTGAGGACGGCGATGGCGTTGACCGGGCCCGCCTCGCGGCTGGCGGTGGCCGCGGTGAACGCGGCGAGGGCCTGCTGGTCGTCGGCGCGCACGCCCTGGGTGACGACATAGAGCACGGCTTCGGCGCCCGCGACCGCGTTGCGCGAGGTGTCGTCGAGTTCGCCGTCGCCGGACTCCTCGTCTTCCTCCTGCTGCGCGGCGCCGAGGAGCTGCTCGGTGCGCTTGACCGACGCGAGGTCCAGCGACCCCAGGCCAGGGGTGTCGATGACGGTGAGGTCGCGCAGGACGGCGTTGGTCAGGTACGCCTCGAGGTGCGAGACCTTGTCGAAGTCGACTTCGAGGTCGTTGGGGATCATGCCCCCGACGTCGAAGGGCAGCACCTGCTTGGTGCCGTCGAAGAAGATCAGCTCGACCCGGTCGACCGTGCCGTACTGGAACCGGGTGACCAGCCGGGTGCACTCGCCCACGTCGGTGGGCGCGATCCGGCGGCCGATCAGCGCGTTGACCAGCGTCGACTTGCCGGATTTGATCCGGCCGGCGACGGCGACCTGCAACGGGGCCGAGAGTCTGCGCAGCACCTCGCGGAAGCCTGCCGCCGTCCGCGCGGACACCTGCGGCTGCAGGCGCTGGCACAGGTTGGCGACCGCCGCCGACAGCGGCCCGGCGAGATGCTGCTGCTCGGTCGCGGTTGTCAAAGCCCGATTCCTCCCTCGGTCGTGAGGAATCGTGCCATGAGCGCGGTGGCCGCGTGCCCGGACCGTCGGATCCGCCCCCAGGAGGAGACCGGGTGCGACGGCAGGCTGACGCGCGCGCGGTGTGAACCTGCCTACGCTCATCAAGTGCGACGGCTGAGCTTGTGGATGAAGAAGCACCCGATGGCGGGCGACATCGTCATCGCGACCTTCCTCGTCCTGTTAGAGCTGCTGTCGCTGTTCGAGATGCCCGGCGGCGTCGAGGCGTGGGTGTTCTGGCTGGTCGGCGCCGCGATGCTGGGCCCGCTGGTCATCCGCAGGCGCGACCCGCTGCTCTCGGCGTACCTCATCCTGCTCGCCGGATTCGCCCAGCTGCTCACGCACGGCGCGCCCGGGGTGGGCACCGACGCGCGGGTGCGGCTGGCCGACTTCGCGCTCGGCATCGCGCTGTACACCCTGGTCACCTACGTCGGGCGCAAGCAGGCCGCGCTGTACGCGCTCTGGCTCGCGCTGGGCATCGCGGCGTGGGCGACCTGGCGGATCGGTTACCCGGACGCGGTCCTGCCGACGCTCGTGATCGTGGTGATCTTCGCGCTGTGCTGGGTGCTGGGCGAGTTCATGGGCGCCCGCAAGGCCTACCACCTGGAGGTCGAGCGCAGGCTGGCGCTGCTGGAGACCGAGCGCGACCAGCAGGCGCGGCTGGCGGTCGGCGAGGAACGGGCCCGCATCGCCCGCGAACTGCACGACGTCGTGGCGCACGCGGTGAGCGTGATCGTCGTCCACGCCGACGGCGCCGCCTACGCGGTGCGCACCCAGCCGGAGCTGGCGGAGCGGGCGATCAACACCATCTCCGCCACCGGCCGCGAAGCCCTGACCGAACTCCGCAGGCTCCTCGGCGTCCTCCGCAGCGACGGCGACGAGTCCGAACTGGTGCCTCAGCCGAGCACCCAGTCCCTCGCCGAACTGGCCGAACGGGTCCGCACGATCGGCGTCCCGGTGCGCCTGGACCTGACCGGCGACTTGGACGACCTGCCCGCGGGCGTCGGCCTGGGGATCTACCGGATCGTCCAGGAAGCGCTGACCAACACCATCAAGCACGCGGGCACCGGCGCGTCGGCGGAGGTGCGGGTCGCCCGGATCGGCGACCGGGTCGAGCTCGACATCTCCGACCGCGGCTCGGGCAAGGCGCTGGCGAACGTGGTGGGCGGCAACGGCCTCATCGGGATGCGGGAACGCGCCAACGTCTTCGGCGGCACCCTGCAGGCGGGCCCCGAGCCCACCGGCGGCTGGCGAGTCCACGCGGTTCTGCCAGTGTCGACGGCCTGAGGAGGCTACGTTGGGTCGCGTGATCAGGGTGGTGCTCGTCGACGACCAGGAACTCATGCGTGTCGGTTTCCGCATGGTCCTCGGCGCACAGGAGGACATGGAGATCGTCGGCGAGGCGGGCGACGGCCGGGCGGCCATCGACCTAGCGGAACAACTGCGTCCCGACGTGGTCCTGATGGACGTCCGCATGCCCATCCTCGACGGCGTGGAGGCGACTCGCGTCATCACCGAGAAGGGCACGTCGAAGGTCCTGGTCATGACCACCTTCGACCTCGACGAATACGCCCTGTCCGCCCTGCGCAACGGCGCCAGCGGCTTCCTGCTGAAGGACACACCGCCCGCGCAGCTGGTGTCCGCGCTGCGCTCGGTCGCGAGCGGGGACGCCGTCGTCTCACCCAGCGTCACCCGCAGGCTGTTAGATCGATTCCTCGGCCCAGGCGGCGGCGAACCCCGCGACGCGGCGGTCCTGGACGCGCTGACCGAACGCGAGCGCGAGGTCCTCGTCCTGATCGCCCAGGGCCTGTCGAACACCGAGATCGCCCGCAAGCTGTTCCTGTCAGAGGCGACGGTGAAGACCCACGTCGGCCGCGTGCTCGCGAAACTCGAACTGCGCGACCGAGTGCAGGCCGTCGTCCTCGCCTACGAAACGGGCCTGGTCCGCCCCGGGGACGCCTAGCGGTACGCGGCAGCGTCCACTGTGGATGGATCGAGGCCGCCGCCGTGGACGTCTTCGGACCAGCGGCCCCAGTCCGGCTGACTGCCGTCGATGTCGGTGAACCCGTACTCCCGCATGAGAGTCCAACTCGCCAGGGTCTTCCCCGCGAACCGTGACACCTGAGGATCGGCGGCGAGCGCGGCGACCGCACGCCCGAGATAGCGCGGCGTCTCCGACATCACGTAGTCGGGCTCCTTGGCCTCACGCCAGTTCTTCTCGGTGACCCCGAAGTGCTCCAACATCATCTCCGACCGCAGGAATCCCGGAGTCACAGCCATCCCGGTGCATCCGACCGCGGCCAAGTCGGCACCCAGCGCCCGCCCGATGGACCGGATCCCCGACTTCACCAGGTGGTACGGAATCCCGACCGGCCCGGGATAGTCGTCCACATCCCCATCGGTCACCTCGATGACCAGCCCACCGGGCTGCGACACCACCAACGGCAGCAACCGGTGCAGCGCGATCAGGTGCGTGTCGAGCCCGTTGTGCACGACCCCGAGCGCCTTCTCCAGGTCCGACTCCCAGAACGGCGTCCCGAACTCGACGAACTTGTCCCCACCCCACACGTCGTCCACGAGCACATCGATCCGCCCGTGATCGGCCAGGACACGATCCCGCAAGGCGTCCACATCGGACACCACGTAGAAGTCGCATTGGACCGGGATCCCGACACCGCCGGCCGCGGACACCAGCTCGGCGGTCTCCTCGATGGTCTCCTTGCGCCCCATCGGCGACTGGTGTTGGCGAGTCGTCCGCCCGGTCACATAGACAGTCGCCCCGGCCGCGCCGAGCTCCACCGCGATCCCACGACCGCATCCCCGGGTCGCCCCGGTCACCACAGCCACCTTGCCCGCAAGACTCATGATCATCCCCTCCATCCATCGAGAACGGCGTCCACGTCCGCCGTCAACCGGTCTTCCAGTCGCCCGTTCGGCCGGATCGACCAGTCCATCGACACTCCGTTCACCACCGCCAGAAGCACCTGAGCGGCCCGCGCCGCACTCGGAGCGCGCGGCAGATCGGCCGCGGCCGCCCGGAAGGCGCGGCGCAGTTCGTTCTCCATCGCCGCGTAGTGCTCGCCCAACAGTCCGCGCAACACCGGATCCACGAGATCGACGCCGAGTTGCCCCAGGTGGTTCGCCGCGGTCGTCGCGTCCCCGAGTCCGACGTGCGTCACGATCGCCGCCGCCCGCAGACCGTCCACTGGGGACGCCGCCGACTCGGCCGCCGCCCGCATGGTGACGGCCGCCTCACCGGTGAAGTGGACAGTCAGCGCTCGCAGCAGTCCGCTCTTCGACCCGAACCGCTGCGCCACCGTGCCCACCGACACCCCGGCCTCCGCGGCCACCTGGGCCAGGGTGAACCCGGGCCCATGTCGGCCGATCACGTCGCCGGTGGCGACGAGCAACCGCTGGTCAGTGATGGTCTGGGGTCTGGCCACCCAGTTATTGAACCACTATTCATTAACCCTGTCACCCCGACGGGGTCGCTCGAACGAATCAGGGTCGGCTCAGGGTCGTCACGGATTGGATCAGACCTAAGGCTGATGGACCGTAGTCCCACAAGGTGACCCGTACGCGAGACCTCAGCACGACGCGGAATCTCGCGGCGAGGCCCAGGATGGTTGACGTGGGGGAGCCGTCGCGGACGAGCGCACCGGCACCGAAGGCAAAGGGAGAAATCATGATCGAGGCAGTGGGCCTCACCAAGCGGTACGGGAAGACGCTCGCCGTGGACAACCTGTCGTTCACCGTCCCGACCGGCCGGGTCACCGGCTTCCTCGGGCCGAACGGCGCGGGCAAGTCGACGACGATGCGGATGATTCTCGGCCTCGACTCGCCGACCGGGGGTTCGGCGCTGATCGACGGCAAGCACTACCGCGACCTGCACCAGCCGCTGCGCACGGTCGGAGCGCTGCTCGACGCGAAGTGGGTGCACCCGAACCGCTCCGCTCGCGCGCACCTGCAGTGGATGGCGAAGTCGAACAAGATCAACCCGAAGCGCGTCGACGAGGTGCTCGACATCGTCGGCCTGACCTCGGTCGCCGGTAAGCGCGCGGGCGGCTTCTCGCTCGGCATGTCGCAGCGCCTCGGCATCGCCGCCGCGCTGCTCGGCGACCCGCAGGTGCTGCTCTTCGATGAGCCGGTCAACGGCCTCGACCCCGAGGGCATCCTGTGGATCCGCAAGTTCATGCACCGGCTCGCCGATGAGGGCCGCACGGTCTTCGTCTCCAGCCACCTGCTCTCCGAGATGGCGCTGACCGCGCAGGAACTCGTCGTCATCGGCCGCGGCAAGCTGATCTCGCAGAGCTCCACCGAGGACTTCGTGGCCCAGGCCACCGAGAACACCGTCCGGGTCCGCAGCCCGCACCTGTCCGCCCTGCGCACCGCGCTCGGCCGCACCGGGGTCTCGCTGCGCGACGAGGGCGACAGCCTGGTCGTGAGCGGCATGGACTGCGCCGAGATCGGTGAGCTGGCCGCGTCGACCGGCGCCGTGCTGCACGAGCTCAGCCCGCAGCGCGGTTCGCTGGAAGAGGCGTTCATGCAGCTCACCGGCGACTCCGTCGAGTACCACGCGGGCCTGGCCGAGACCATCGACCTCGTCGCGACGGGGAAGTGACGTCATGACACTTCTCGCTGTCGAACGCATCAAGCTGTTCACCACCCGCTCACCGTGGTGGTGCACGCTGATCGCCCTCGGCGTCACGGTCGGCTTCGCCGCGCTGATGGCGGGCACCGCCGAGGCGGAAGTCCCGATGACGGTCAGCGCCTCCCAGTTCGGCTACGGCTTCGGCATGGTCGTGGTCATGGTCATGGCGGCGCTCGCGGTCACCACCGAGTACCGCTTCTCCACCATCCGGGCCACCTTCCAGGCCATTCCGAACCGCACGGCCGCGCTCGTGGCCAAGACCGTCGTGGTCTCGCTGCTCGCCGGAGTCATCGGCCTGGCGGCCGCGTTCGGCTCCTGGGGCATCGCCACGGCGATGTCGCCGGGCGACCTGGCCATCAACACCGCCTTCGAGTGGCGCGCGGTGGCGGGCGTGGGCTTGGTCTACGCCATCGCCGCGGTCATCGCGGTCTCCGTCGGCATCCTGGTCCGGCACTCGGCGGGCGCGATCTCGCTGCTGCTGATCTACACGAACCTGGTCGAGAACCTGATCACGCTCATCCCGACGATCGGCCCGAAGATCCACCAGTGGCTGCCGTTCAACCTGGCGCACCACTTCCTGACCGGCAACCCGGACCCGACCGGCCGAGGCGACCAGTACGGCCCCGGCCTGTCCGACGCGACCGTCGGCCCGTGGCCCGCGCTGGCGATCTTCGCCGGGTTCGGGCTGGTCATGCTCGCGATCTCGCTGGTCGTGGCGAACCGGAGGGACGCCTGATGACGCTGCTCGCAGTCGAACGCATCAAGCTGTTCACCACGCGATCGCCTTGGTGGTGCCTGCTGACCGCCCTCGCGGTGACCGTCGGGTTCGCCGCGCTGACCACGGGCACCAAGCCGGACGACTTCCCGCTGACGCTGGCGATGACCCAGTTCGGCCGGATGTTCGGGCTGATGGTGGTCATGGTGATGGCCGCGCTGGCGATCACCACCGAGTACCGCTTCTCCACCATCCGGGCCACCTTCCAGGCGATCCCGAACCGGACCGCGGCGCTGCTGGCGAAGACCCTGGTCGTCGCCCTGCTCGCGGCGGTCATCGGCGAGATCGCGGCGTTCGGGTCCTACGGCATCGCCGCGCTCATCCAGCCTGAGGCGAACCTGGCGATCACGTCGGCCGCCGACTGGCGGATGGTCGCGGGCACCGGCCTGGTCTACGGGCTCTCGGCGGTCCTCGCCGTGGCCGTGGGCGTGCTGCTGCGGCAGTCGGCGGGCGCGATCTCGGTGCTGCTGATCTGGCCGCTGCTGGTCGAGACACTGGTCCCGGTGATCCCGCGGGTCGGCGACGACATCGCGGAATGGCTGCCGTTCACCGCGGCCGACCAGTTCCTCGGGGGGCCGACCGGCAACCCGCCGCTGAGCCCGTGGGGGTCGCTGGCCTACTTCGCCGGCGTCTGCGCGGTGCTGTTGGTCGCCGCGGTGGTGACGGCGAACAAGCGGGACGCATAAGGACGTGATCGCCCGTCGTCGGGGGATGGCGGCGATCATTCGGGGAAAGCGGGCCCGGGTCACCTTTCGGGGGGTGACCCGGGTCCTCTGCCATGACTGGATCGACGCGACTAGGGAGTTTGGCGCCCTACTGTCCATTCGGGCCCGGTGTCTTACAACAACCACGCGGATTAAGACCACGTTAAGTAGCTGTGACCTTCGACACAGCACGCGGACAGGGGTCCCCTGTTCGAGGTCTGATCAAAGTCCCTTCCCGTCTCGGGCGAGCCCTTGGAGGTGGACCTTGACGGTGGTTGATTCGAGCGCACCGCGGCGCACCATGTCCGTCGACCGCGTGGTGAACCGCGGTCTCCATGTCGAGCCCATGATCAGCCTGGAATGGGCCGAGGCACTGGAGCAGCCCAACAACGGGCAGGCGGCCGCCCCCGCCGACGCGCGGCTGTCGTGGGTGCACCGTGCTCCCGAGCGCCAGGTGCTCGCCCTCTACCGCGCCGCACGCGCGGCCGACCCCGGCGTGTCCGCGCCGTGGTGGCTGCGGGCGATGGCCGCGGGCCTGCTGGGCACGAGACTCGAGGGCTTCCGCCTGGAGGACCGGGTGGCCAAGCTCCTCGACGCGCGCCCCGGCTGGGTGTTCGTGCCGTGGGGCGAGGAAGGCGAGCCGGGGTACTGGGAGTACATGCCCTCGGAGCGCGCGCTGAGCACGCCGGGCATCCCGACCACCCTCGCGCACACCGACCGCCACCCCGGCTGGATCGACGTCGTCGCCGTGCACGCGGGCCCGGCACCGCTCCCGATCGCCGTCGCGGGCCCGGCCGACCTGCGCTCGAACCTCGCCCGGATGGAATCGCTGACGCCCTGACCTGGCAGGCTGTCCGGGTGACACCGACAGAGCAGGAGCCCCGCAAGCGCAGCATCGTCAGCTTCGTGCACCGCGGCGGCCGGATGACGGTCGGTCAGGCGAAGGCCTGGGAGCGGCGCTGGGACGAGCTGGGCAAGCAGGTCCCACAGCTGCCGCCGGGGCCGATCGAGCTCGACTCGTGGTTCGGCAGGCACGCGCCCGTGCTGCTGGAGATCGGCTCGGGCATGGGCGAGACCACCTCGCAGCTGGCCAAGGCCAGCCCGGAGCTGAACTACCTGGCGGTGGAGGTCTACCAGCCCGGACTCGCCCAGCTGATGCTGCGCGCCGAGGCGCTGGAGCTGACCAACCTGCGGCTGCTGCGCGGCGACGCCGTCGTGCTGCTCGGCGAGCACATCCCGCCGGGCTCGCTGGCCGGGGTGCGGATCTTCTTCCCCGACCCGTGGCCGAAGAAGAAGCACCACAAGCGCAGGCTGGTCCAGCCGGACTTCATCGCGCTGGTCGCCTCCCGGCTCGCGCCGGGCGCGGCGGTGCACCTGGCGACCGACTGGGAGAACTACGCGGAGCAGATGATGGAGGTCCTCTCCGCGGAGCCCACCCTGCGCAACCGCTACCCCGACGAGCCGGGCGGCTGGGCGCCGCGGCCGGAGTGGCGGCCGGTGACGAAGTTCGAATCCAGGGCTCGGGAAGAGGGCCGAATCAGCCGCGACCTGATCTTCGAACGAGTGAACACCTGACGGAACGTGACCCAATTGCAGTAGAAACCACACGTCCGAGTAGTCGAGTCGGGGAGCTGAAGTACCGATATCAGTGATGTGACCGCACTGCGCGACGACATCACCCCGCTGCCGGCCCGTGCCGAACTGCGCCACGCCGCCGAAGCGTTCCTCCGACAGTTCCACGCCGCACGGCCCAAGGCGGGCCCGGTCGAGCCGAGGCTGGCGAAGGTGCGTGCGGAGATCGCCGCCACCGGAACCTACCGGCACACCCCCGCCGAGCTGGCCTTTGGCGCGCGCGTCGCGCTCAAGGAAAGCGGCTGGTGCCCCGAAGGCGTGCCGTGGCGGGGGCTGCTGGTCCGCGACCTGCGCGACATCCGCGACTCCGCCCAGGTCGCCGCCGAGTGCGGCCACCACCTGCGCATGGCCCTGGGCGACGGCTCGATCCGCCCGGTGGTGAGCGTGTTCGCGCCGGACACCCCGTGGCGGCGCGGCCCGCGCATCCGCAACGACCAACTCGTCCGCTACGCCGGATACCGCGGCGACCCGTCTGGCGGCGTGCTCGGCGACCGGCGCTACGTCGACTTCACCACCGGCGTCTGCAGGCTGGGCTGGCGCCCGCCGCTGCGGCGCGGCGCGTTCGACCAGCTGCCGCTGGTGATCGAGACCGAGGGCGAGGGCGTCCGACTGCACATGCTCCCGCGTGAGGTCATCCGCGAGGTGGCGCTGACCCACCCGACGCTGCCGTGGTTCGCCGAGCTGGGGCTGCGCTGGCACGCGGTGCCGGTGATCAGCAACCAGCGGCTGCACATCGGCGGCATCGACTACCCGGCGGCGCCCTACAACGGCGTCTACATCTGCCGGGCCATCGGCGAGGACGTGCTCGCCGACGACGCCGCCTACGGGCTGGCCAGGGTCGTGGCGGCGCGGCTCGGGCTCGACACGTCGAGCGAGCGGACGCTGTGGCGCGACCGGGTCGCCGTCGAGTGCAACCGGGCGGTCCTGCACTCGTTCGACCAGGCCGGGGTGACCATCGAGCACTCGGCCGATGTCTACGCCCCCGCCACCGACTACCCCGGACACCCGGCGTTCCTGCGTGGGCACTGACGGTCGAGTGGCAGGATTGTCGGCTATGAGCCTGCGTCTGCGCGCCCCGATCGTCCTGCCCTGCGATGCCGCCTGCTCGGTGCTGCGCGATGCCGTGGTCGACATCGACACGGACGGCCGGATCGTCCACTGTGGACCCTTCGCCGACGCGCCCGCGTTCGACGCACCGGTGCGCGAGCTGACCGGCATCCTGCTGCCCGGGTTGGTCAACACCCACGCGCACAGCCCGATGACCGTCCTGCGCGGCATGGGCGACAACCTGCCCCTGATCCGCTGGCTCACCGAGGCCATCTGGCCCGCCGAGGGCAAGATGACCCGCCAGGACGTGCACGACGGCATGGTCCTGGGCTCGGTCGAGATGCTCCGCGCGGGCGTGACGACCAGCGCCGAGATGTACTTCCACGGCGAAGAGGTCGCCCAGGCGGCGCTCGACACCGGCGCCCGGGTCGTGCTCGCGCCCGCGATCCTCGACGGGCTCGGGATGGACTGGCGCAAGATGCTCGCCGACATCTCCGCCTGGATCGACGCCGACGGTGTCCGCTTCGGCCCAGGTGAGCGCGTCGAACTGGGCTATGGACCGCACTCGGCGTACACGCTGCCGCCGGAGGCGCTCACCGAGGTCGGCGCCGCCGCCCGCGAGCGCGGCGCCCTCATCCAGATCCATGTCGCGGAGTCGACGCAGGAGGACGAGGTCCAGCGGGCGAACCACGGGTCGGTCCCCGCCCTGCTCGCGTCGTCCGGCCTGCTCGGCGGCCGGGTGCTCGCCGCGCACTCGGTGCACCTGTCGGATGAGGACATCGCGCTGTTCGCGGCGAACCGGGTCGGCGTGGCGCACTGCCCGGGCTCGAACATGAAGCTGGCCTCCGGCATCGCCCGCCTACGAGACCTGCGCGCGGCGGACGTCGCGGTCGGCGTCGGCACGGACGGCCCGGCGAGCAACGACGACCTGGACCTCTGGGAGGACGTCCGCCTCGCCGCGATGCTGTCCCGAGTCTCCACAATGGACTCCACCGCCATGGGCGCCGCCGACGCCCTGCTGCTGGCCACCCGCTGCGGCGCCGAAGCCTTGCACCGCAACGACATCGGCGCCTTGGAACCGGGCCGCTGGGCGGACGTCGTGCATGTCGGCCTGGACGACCCGGCGTTCGCGGCGGGCCTGGACGTGCCGGACACCCACTTGCTGGCCAACCTCATCTGGGCCGCGGGCTCCCGGACGGTGCGGGATGTGTGGGTGGCGGGCGAGCAGGTGGTGGCCGATGGCGAGACCACCCGCGTCGACCGCCGCGAGGCCCAGGCGACGGCCGGAAAGGTCACCAAGCGGCTGCTGGGCTGACTTGTCCACACCCCGGCGGGCTATCCACAGCCCAGCCTCGATCCTTGTCAGCGGACCGGGCGGGAGCGGATCACCAGGTCCGTCGGGTGGGCGTCCGGGGTGGCGGCGATCGCGGTTCGGACCAGTTCGGCCACCGACTCCGGGGTCAGGTAGCGCTCCGGCTCGAAGGCGGCGCCCTCGTCCGCGCGGACGGTCCGCTGCATGTCCGTGGCGGTGCGGCCCGGGTAGACCGAGGTGACGCGCAGGCCCGCCGATTCCTCCTCGGCGCGCAGGACGTCGGCGTAGGCGCGGAGGGCGAACTTGCTTGCGGCGTAAGGGCCCCAGTTGGGGTTGGCGTTCTGGCCCGCGCCGGAGTTGATCAGGACGACGTGGCCCTTGGCCGCGCGCAAGGCGGGCAGGAGCAGGCGGGTTAGTTCCGCGACGGCGACGACGTTGAGCTCGTACATCGAGCGCCAGAGGTCGGCGGGGGACTCCGTCAGCGGGGCGACGCGGGCGACTCCGGCGGAGTGGACCAGGACGTCGAGGCGGTCGATGTCCGCCGCGGCCTTCGCCACCGCCGCGTCGTCGGTCAGCTCGACGGGCCACGGGCGGGCGTCGGGCAGGTGGTCGGCCACGGCGTCCAGTGCCTCGGTGTCGCGGCCGCCCAGCAGCAGGGAATGCGTGTTCCCCAGGGCCAGGGCGATGGCGGCGCCGATGCCGCGGGACGCGCCGGTGATCAGGGCCAGAGGTCGCTCGGTCATGGTGCAAACCTACGACAACGCACCCGCCGCGAGCTGGGCGGCGGGTGCGTTGTCCGGGGTCAGGAACCGATGCGGTGGCCGGGCTTCCAGACCGCCACGACGGCCGACCGCGGCTGGCTGTTGCCACCGTCGGGCCAGTGCGCGAGCGGGTTGTCCGCGCTGGCGTCGTCCAGTTCGCCCGGGTGCTGCACCGACACCAGGACGAACTTGTCCTCGATCACCGGGCCACAGGTCTCCGCACCCGTCGAGACGGTGAGGAACTGCTTGAGGTGACCACGCTCCGGGCCGCTGGTCGCGGTGGCGAACAGGCCGTCGTTGGAGCCGAGCTGGTTGCCGTCGGTGGAGATCCACAGGTTGCCGTGCCGGTCGAACGCCAGGTTGTCCGGGCAGGAGATCGGGCTGACCTGGGTCTTGTCGTACCCGCCGAAGTAGGTGTCCGACGCGTTCGGGTCGCCGCAGACCAGCAGCAGCCGCCAGGAGAAGGTGAGCGCGGTGTTGTCGCCGCCCGCTTCCTCCCACTCCAGCACGTGTCCGTGCCGGTTGAGGCCGCGCGGGTTGATCTCCGTGGGGCCTTCCTTGCCGGGCTTGCCGCGGTCGGTGTTGTTGGTCAGCGCCGCGTAGACCAGCCCGGTGCGCGGGTTGGCCTCGACGTCCTCCGGGCGGTCCATCTTCGTGGCGCCCACCTTGTCGGCGGCCAGCCGGGTGAAGACGTAGACCTCCTCGGCGGTGAAGCCGTCCACAAAGGACTTGTCGCCCGCGGCGAGCGGGATCCACTTGCCGACGCCGTCGTAGGCCCCGTCCGCGGGCAGCACGCCCGGGGTGAAGTCCGGGCTGTCGCCGGTGAACTGCGCGACGTAGAGCGTGCCCTCGCTGAGGAGCTTCTTGTTGTGGGCGCGCGCGTAGCGGCTGTTGCCCGGGCGCATCCGCTCCTTGGAGACGAACTTGTAGATGTAGTCGAAGCGCTCGTCGTCACCCATGTACGCGACCACGCGGCCGTCGCGCGCGACGTGGATGTTGGCGCCCTCGTGCTTGAACCGGCCGAGCGCGGTGTGCTTCACCGGGTTCTCGCCGGGCTCCAGCGGGTCGACCTCGACGATCCAGCCGAACCGGTTGACCTCGTTGGGCTCCTTGACGACGTCGAACCGGTCGTCGAACCGCTCCCACTTGCGGCCGCTGGGGCCGCTCGCGAGGCCGTAGCGGGCCAGCCGCGCCTTGGTGGCCGGGTCGGTGACGTCCTTGCCGTTGGCGAAGTACTGGTTGAAGTTCTCCTCGCCGGACAGGACCGTGCCCCACGGCGTGACGCCGCCCGCGCAGTTGTTCAGCGTGCCGAGCACCTTGCGCCCGGTCGGGTCGGCCTTGGTCTTGAGGAAGTCGCTGCCCGCCGCGGGTCCGTCGACGTCGAACGTCGAGGTCGCGGTGATCCGACGGTTGTAGCGGCGGTCCAGCTTCGGCGTGATCTTGCCGGTGCGCCGGTCGCGCTCCACCACGACGACGGACATGCCATGCGCCGCCCAGCCGATCTTGACCTGCTCCTCGGTCGGCTTGGCGGAGTCGTAGCCCTTGAACATGAAGGACTCGGTGCTGTACTCGTGGTTGGAGACCATCAGGTACTGGTCACGCCACAGCGGGACGAGTCCGCAGAAGTCGTTGTTGAAGCCGAACTGCTTCGCCTGCGCCGCGGCGGACTGCTCGTCGAACTTGAACGCGGGCGCCCCCGGCAGCACCGCGTCGCCCCAGCCGATGACGACCGACTGCACGTAGCCCTCGGGGACGGTCACCTGGTCGGCGGTGTTCGGCGCGACCGGCTTGAAGTCCATGCCGCGGGGACGGCGGTGGCGGTCGCCGTTCTCGGCCTGCTCCGCGCTGTCGTCGTCGGCGGCGGCGGCCCCGCCCAGGGCAGCCGCGCCCGCGCCCGCGACGGCGAGCACGGCGCCCGCCTTGAGCATGCCGCGGCGGCTGACGATCGAACGGACGACATCGCCGAAGTAGGCGTTGCCCGAGGTGTTGGGGGCGTCGTGCGAGCAGGCGTTGCCGCAGCGGTACTCACAGGTCACCGCCTGTCGGCCGAGCGGGTGGTTCGTGGTTAACAGCGGCAGATCGATGCGGCCGTCAGGCACGGGAGCCTCCTACGGTCTGCCCAATGTGGACAGCCAAAAGCGGTTGGTGGGAACGGCGTGACCGTAAGAGTTCGAAACCAGCCACAGAGGTCATCCAAATGAACGCCAGGCGAACAGATCAACCCCTAACCCTGGCCCGGAACAAGAAACGGCCACCACCGGAAATCCGGTGGTGGCCGTTGCGCCGAATGGGTCAGCGTTCGACGTCGCCCCTGATGAAGGCCTCGACCGCCTCGAACGCGTCGTCGTCGGAGTACTGCTCCGGCGGCGACTTCATGAAGTACGAGGACGCCGACAGGATCGGGCCCCCGATGCCGCGGTCGAGCGCGATCTTCGCGGCGCGCACGGCGTCGATGATGACGCCCGCGGAGTTCGGCGAGTCCCACACCTCGAGCTTGTACTCGAGGTTCAGGGGGGTGTCACCGAAGGAACGGCCCTCGAGGCGCACGTACGCCCACTTGCGGTCGTCGAGCCACGGCACGTGGTCCGACGGGCCGATGTGCACGTCGGCCTTGGCCATCTCGTGCGGGATCTGCGAGGTGACCGACTGCGTCTTGGAGATCTTCTTGGACTGCAGGCGCTTGCGCTCCAGCATGTTCATGAAGTCCATGTTGCCGCCGAAGTTCAGCTGGTAGGTCCGCTGCAGCTCGACGCCGCGGTCCTCGAACAGCTTCGCCATGACCCGGTGCGTGATCGTCGCGCCGACCTGGGACTTGATGTCGTCGCCGACGATCGGGACGCCCGCCTCGGTGAACTTGGCCGCCCACTCCGGGTCCGACGCGATGAACACCGGCAGGGCGTTGACGAACGCGACACCCGCGTCGATCGCGCACTGCGCGTAGAAGCGGTCGGCGTCCTCGGAGCCCACCGGCAGGTACGACACCAGCACGTCGACCTCCGCCTCGCGCAGCGTCGCGACCACATCGGCCGGCTCCTCGTCGGACTCGGTGATGATCTCGCGGTAGAACTCGCCCAGCCCGTCGAGAGTGTGGCCGCGCTGGACCGTCACCCCGGTCGGCGGGACGTCACAGATCTTGATCGTGTTGTTCTCGCTGGCCACGATGGCCTCGGACAGGTCGCGCCCGACCTTCTTGGCGTCGACGTCGAACGCGGCGACGAACTCGATGTCGCGCACGTGGTAGTCCCCGAACTGCACGTGCATAAGACCTGGCACGCGGGCGGCAGGGTCGGCGTCACGGTAGTAATGCACGCCTTGGACCAGCGACGCCGCACAGTTGCCGACGCCGACGATGGCCACCCGCACGCTCTGGCGGTTCTCGCCCATGCCGGTTCTCCTTCTCGTTTCACGCCGCACCCTGTCCGGCGCGGATCTCGGGACAGGCCGATGCCTGTGGTGGAAGTTCAGTCGGAGCCGCGCTGTTCCTGCTGCTCATGCGCGATCAGCTCGTTGAGCCACCGCACCTCGCGCTCACTGGTCTCCAGGCCGAGCCGGTGCAGCTCCCTGGTGTACCTGTCGATCTGCTCGCCCGCGCGGGCCATCGACGAGCGCAGACCTTCCCTGCGCTCCTCGACCCGACGGCGCCTGCCTTCCAGGATTCGCATCCTGACCTCGGCCGGAGTCCGCGAGAAGAACGCCATGTGGACGCCGAATCCCTCGTCGTCCCAGGTCTGCGGACCCGCGTCGGCGAGCAGCGTGGCGAACCGCTCCTTGCCTTCCGCGGTGAGCTTGTAGACCCGCTTCGCGCGCCTGTTCCACGTCCTCGCGGCCTCGTCGTCCGGTGTCTCCTCGGCGATCAGCCCGGCCCGCAGCAGCCGCCGCAGAGTCGGGTAGAGCGAGCCATAAGAGAACGTGCGCAACGTGCCGAGCAGGTCGTACAACCGCTTGCGGAGCTCGTACCCGTGCATCGGGGCCTCGTGAAGAAGCCCGAGAATCGCGAACTCGAGCATGCGGAGCCCCCTTCCGGCACGGAGCATGTCCTACTGAACAACTATATCGTGCCGATACATCAGGCGCCGGACAACTCGGTGGCCTGTGTCTATCGACACGTCAACGCCGCAGGTGGCGGGCGGTATGCCGATATCGGGTGGTCAGCGGGCCCGGAGATCACAAATCCGACGCACGACGCATGTCCGCTGCGCTGAACGGAGCACCCCCGTGATAACGGGCCCGCGTACGCTGTCCCCGTGCGAACGCAACGGCAGGTAGTCGACTACGCATTGCAGCGCCGCGCGCTGCTGGCGGGAGTCCACTCGGGTCGTGTCGGCACCTTCGAGGTGTGCGACGCGAACCCGTACCTGCTGCGTGCCGCCAAGTTCCACGGCGTACCGACCGAGGTGACCTGCCCGGTCTGCCGCAAAGAACAGCTGACCCACGTCAACTGGGTCTACGGCGAAGAACTGAAACACGCGTCCGGCTCGGCGCGGGCCCCGGAGGAACTGGTCAAGATGTCGACCATGTTCGAGGAGTTCAGCGTCTACACGGTCGAAGTTTGCCGCACCTGTTCATGGAACCACCTGGTGCAGTCATACGTCCTGGGTAAGGGGGGCGTGCGCGCGCCCAAACCCCGTAGGAGGACGGCGGCGGAGTGAACGGGTTGCGAATCGGAGAGTCTCGACCGAGGCTTCCCTGGAATTCCGCTGCGCATGACCACCGAACGACGCCCCAGATCGGGGCGCCGGTTTGGGAGGCTTTTTCGTGAACGACCACAGTGACCACCGCCGCCGCGAGCCCGAGTGGCCCTCCGGGGACGAACCGGACCGGGGCACCGGCGCCGAGCAGTCCGTCGAGCGCACGGGCTTCTGGAGCCCGCTGTGGGAGGAAGAGGACGAAGCGGGCCGCCCCCGTGGCGGCGGCCCCGACGCCGCGGGCAGGCCAGGCCCCTACCCGGGCCCTGGCGGACACGAGGACTTCCCGGGCCGTCCGGCACCTGAGGACTTCAACGCACCCGGGGCACCAGTCCGTCCCCGCGACGACTTCGGCGCGCCCGGCCGTGGACCCGGTGGCCCAGGCGGCCCGGTGCCACCGGGCGGGCGTGGCCCCGGCGGACCCGGTGGGTTCGGCGCGGCAGGCGCCGCCGCCGCGGGTGGCTTGGCGGCAGGCGGGCCAGCAGGCGCGGCCGGACCCGGCGCGGGCATCCCCGGTGCGGCGGGTCGCGGCGCTCCGCGTATCCCCGGCGCGCCCGGTGGACCTGGTGGTCCCGGCATGCCCGGTGGTCCCAACGGCCCGAACGGGCCCGGCAACTTCCCCGGTCCCGACGGACCCGGTGGCGGGTTCCCCGGCGGTCCCGGCGCGACGCGTGCACTGAACGCACCGGGTGAGCAGCCCACGATGGCCGTTCCCCCCATGTCCGGCGACCGCCGCCTGCCTCCCGGCAGCCGCCCGATACCCCCACATGATCCAGGCGAGGACCCGACCATCTACCTGCACCAGAACCCCGGCCACTCCCGGGGCGAGCCCGCGCTGCTCACCCACCGCGAGCCGGACTACGAAGACGACTACGACGACGATTACGGCCCCGAGGACGAAGACCCGCTGACCGACACGGAGGCTCGCGCACTTCGTCGCAAGAAGATCTGGCGACGGGTCCGGCGCACGGCCTACGTCGGCACGGCGCTCGGGATCATCATCCCGGTGCTGGCCTTCTTCATCACCTACCAGATGGTGGAGGTGGAGAGCCCCCAGGAACTGGCCGCCAAGCAGGACCAGGCCGTCACGCTGCTTTGGGCCGACGGCAGCGAGATCACCAAGCTCGCCGCGTCGGGCGCCAACCGGCAGCTGCTCACCTATGACCAGATGCCGGACATCATGCGCAAGGCCGTCTACGCGGCCGAGGACGCGTCGTTCGAGACCAACGCCGGTTTCGACATGACCGGCATCCTGCGCGCGGTCTGGAACCAGGTCAGCGGTGGCGAGGGCGGCGGTTCGACGATCTCGCAGCAGTACGTCAAGAAGGCCAGCGGCGACGAGGACAAGACGCTGACCCGCAAGTGGACCGAGCTGGTCAAGTCCTACAAGATGAACGAGACGTACTCCAAGCCGGACATCATCACCGCGTACCTGAACACGATCTACTTCGGTCGTGGCGCCTACGGTGTGGCCGCGGCGGCTAAGGCGTACTACAACATCGACGACCTGATGACGATCAACAAGTCGCAGGCCGCGTTGCTCGCGGGCATGATCCAGACGCCCTCGCGGCACAAGGACACCCAGTACCAGCTCGACCGCTGGACGTACGTGACCGGCCGGATGATCGCCAACAACTGGATGACCGAGGCCGAGCGCCAGGAGATGCCGTTCACGCCTCCGGTGCCGCTCGAGGAGACCAAGGGCGAGGGCCTGTCCGCTCCGCTCAAGGGTCGACTCCCCGACCTGGTCTTCGCGGAGCTCAGGAAGCTCGGCATCGATGAGGACACGGTCCGCAGGCACGGCTACAAGATCCAGCTCACGCTCGACAAGACCGCTCAGTCGCTCGCCGAGCAGGCAGTCACCGACGTGATGCAGGGCCAGCCCGCGGCGCTGCACCCCGGCTTGGTCGCGGTCGATCCGAAGACCGGACACATCAGGGCGTACTACCCGAACTCGAACGGGTCAGGCACGGACTGGGCGGCGGCGGTCCAGGAACCGGGCTCCTCCTTCAAGCCGTTCGACCTGGTCGGGCTCCTCAAGAAGGACAAGGGCCTCTACGAGACATACGACAGCTCGCCCAAGGCGTTCGGTGGAAGCAAGGTCATCAAGAACGCCTCGAGGCCGGGCTGTGGTGAGTGCACCGTCGCGCAGGCGATGAAGGAATCACTCAACGTCGTGTTCAGCGACATGGTCTACAACGACGTCAAGCCCAAGGGAGTCGCCGAAGCGGCCGCCCAGGCAGGCGTGCGCTCACCGCTGGACAAGGCAGTCGGCGACATCAACATCGCGATCGGGGGTGGCGACACCCAGGTCAGCACGGTCGACATGGCCTCGGCCTATGCGACGTTCGCCGCGAACGGCGTCTACCGGGCGCCGCATCTTGTCTCGAAGGTGGAGAAGCCGGACGGCACGATCGTCCTCGACGACAAGAACCGCCCGGAGTACCAGGAGACGTTCGCGTTCGACCAGGACCAGGAGAAGAACCAGAAGATCGCCCGCAACGTCACCGAGGCGTTGCTGCCGATCCCGAAGTCCTCGGGCATCCCGTGCGCGGGCGACCGGCTGTGCGCGGGCAAGACCGGAACCCACCAGTACCAGGACACGCCGGACAACTCGAAGGCCTGGATGGTGGGGTACACACCGCAACTTTCGACCGCGGTGTCGCTCAGCGGTGACAAGGACAACGGCTACAAACTCAGGGACGCGAAGAACGGCATCATTTACGGCGGCGGGTTGCCGGGCAAGATCTGGAAGAAGTTCATGGACAGCTATCACCAGCAGTTCAAGCTTCCGAAGGAGAACTTCGGCAAGTTCGTAGCGATCGGCAAGCCCGAGTACAAGGAGCCGCCGAGCACCACCAACCCGCCGACAACCACGACGCCGCCGACCGAGCAGACCAAGCCGACGAAGTCGACGGACCCGAGCGAGTCGACCGAGCCGACGACCACGACCACCCGGTCGCGGCCGACCCGGCCGACGTCGGAACCCGGGCTTCCGCTTCCCGGCAGCAACTGGTAGCTGAGCAGCACAACGGACGGGTGGGCGCCTCAGGCGCCCACCCGTCCGTTGTCTGTTGATGAGTAGATCGCCGTTGCCACGTCCCTCCGGCGGGGTTTGCCCGTAGCATCGCGCGCGTGTCAGTCGAAGAGGGTGAGTCGCCCGGGTCAGGGCTGGTGGGGACGGACGACACCGCGTCGCTGGGGCCGCGGGAGCGGGTGCGGCCGACGTGGGGGGAGTCCCTCGCCAGGCACGCGAGCGCGCCGTTCGGTGGGGTCACGGGCAGGCACGCGGCCGTCGGCAGACACTGGTTCTGGACGCCGCTGCGCGCCGCGCTGCTCATCGGGGTAGTGGCGCTGACCCTGGGGTGGTTCGCGAAGGCGCCCTGTATCCAGCAGTACGACGCGGGCAACGGGCAGTTGGAGCTGGACTGGCGTTCCGGCCGCCAGTTCGTCGCCATGTGCTACTCGGACATCGTCCCGCTGTACTCCGCCGAGCGGCTCGACCAAGGCGGCTTCCCGTACCTGACCAGTTGGTTCGACGACGAGGGCAAGCCGACCCAGCACGAGCGGTTCATGGAGTACCCGGTGATCACCGGGATGTTCCAGTGGTTCAACGCGAAGCTCGCGCAGGGCTGGGTGTCGCTGGCCGCCGCGGGGTGGCTCCCCAGTGGGCTGCCGGTGGTCGTCTACTTCGACATCAGCGCGTTCTGGCTGGCGCTGGCCTGGCTGGTGACCATCTGGGCGGTCGCCCGGACGGCCCGGCGCAGACCGTGGGACGCCGCGTTCATCGCGCTGTCACCGCTGGTCATCGTGCACGCGTTCACCAACTTCGACACCCTCGCGACCGCGTTCGCCGCCGCTGGCCTGCTCGCTTGGGCGCGCGAGAAGCCGGTCCTCGCGGGCATCCTGCTCGGGCTCGGTGGCGCGGCGAAGCTGTATCCGCTGTTCCTGCTCGGTCCGCTGTTCGTCTTGTGTATCCGGTCGGGCCACACGAAGGTGTGGCTGCGAACCGGGGTCGCGGCGGTGGTGACGTGGGCCGCGGTCAACGCGGCGATCTTCCTGCCGGAGGCGACGCGGCGCGGCTGGGGCGAGTTCTTCCGGCGCAACTCGGATCGGGGCGCCGACCCCGACTCGATCTACAACGTGATCATGCACTTCACCGGTTGGTCCGGCTTCGACGGTCCGCTCGCGTTCGGCGAGTCGCCCACGATCCTCAACCTGGTGACCGCGGCCCTGTTCCTGCTGTGCTGCGCGGGGGTGGCGTTCGTCGCCTGGCACGCGCCGACGCGGCCGCGGGTGGCCCAGCTGGCGTTCCTGGTGGTGGCGGCGTTCCTGCTGACCAACAAGGTGTGGAGCCCGCAGTACTCGCTGTGGCTGGTCCCGATCGCGGTGCTGGCCGTCCCGCGCTGGAAACCGCTGCTCGCGTGGATGACGATCGACGCCCTGGTCTGGGCCCCGCGCATGGCCTACTACCTCGGTGAAGGCCAGAAGGGTCTGCCCGAGGACTGGTTCCTGGGCTTCGTCGTCGCCCGCGACATCGCCGTCCTGGCCCTGTGCGCCCTGGTGATCTATGAGATCTACCACCCGGCCCGCGACCTGGTCCGCCAGTACGGCGATGACGACCCGGCAGGTGGCGTGCTCGACGGCGCCCCCGACCGGTTCACCCTTCCCCGCCGCGCACCCGCCCTCGTGGAATAAGGATGCGGGGTTTCGCGCTCTCCCATGCGAGACTCGCGACAAATGGTGGGATGATCGGAGGAACCTGGTGTCCGGACAGCGACGCGGTTTCCTCCTCGGCCTCGGCGCGTACCTGGCCTGGGGTTTCTTCCCGCTCTACTGGCCGCTGCTGGCCCCGGCCGGTCCGGTCGAGATCCTCGCCCACCGGATCGTCTGGTCGCTCGTCGCCGTCGCGGCCCTGACCATCGTCGCCCGCCGCTGGACTCGGCTCAAAGCGGTTTTCGCCGATCGCCGTCGCCTGACGTTCATCGGTGTCGGCGCGGTGGTCATCGCCGTCAACTGGGGCGTCTACATCTATGGCGTCAACAGCGGGCAGGTCGTGGAGACCTCGCTCGGCTACTTCATCAACCCGCTGGTGACGATCCTGCTCGGCGTGGTCGTCCTGGGCGAACGGCTGCGGCCCGGCCAGTGGATCGGGCTCGGCATCGCCTTCGCCGCGGTGGTGGAGCTGACCTTCGACTACGGCCGGGTGCCGTGGATCGCGGTGACGCTGGCGTTCTCGTTCGCCACCTACGGCCTGATGAAGAAGAAGGCCGACGTCGGGTCCACCGAGGGCCTCACGATCGAGACGATGGTGCTGGCACCCCTCGCGCTGACGTTCCTGCTCGCGGGCGGCGGCGGCACGTTCGGCCACGCGGGCTGGCTGCAGGCCGTCCTGCTCGTCGGCACCGGCGTGATCACCGCGATCCCGCTGCTGATGTTCGGCACGGCCGCGACGAAGGTGTCCATGACGACGCTCGGCCTGCTGCAGTACACCGCGCCGATCGTCCAGTTCGCCGTCGGCCTGCTGGTCTTCCACGAAGCCATGACGACCGCGCGCTGGGTCGGCTTCGGCCTGGTGTGGCTGGCCCTGGCCGTGATCACCGTGGAATCCCTGGTGAGCAGGCGCCGGACCGCGCTGCGCCCGATCGAGCGCCAGGCCGAGCTGGTCTAGACCCGGGACGGCTCCTCGAGCTCGACCTCGTCCTCGTCGACCGCGAAGTCGGCCGTCAGGAACGCGATGAACAAGCCCACCAGCAGCCCGGCGCGTCCCCACACACCGATCATGACCAGCTGGGCGCTGAAGCTGTCGTAGACGCCGGAGGGCAGCCGGGCCGCGATCCGCGCGAACCACAGGAAGATGCCGACGCCCATGGCGAAGTCGGCGACGAAATACGCCGCGATCCAGCCCCAGCGGATCCTCAGCAGGACGAACATCGGGACCAGCCACAGCGTGTACTGCGGCGAGTGGACCTTGTGCAGCAGCAGGAACCCGCACAGCATCGCCGCGGACACGGCCACCCACGGGTACGTGCGTTCCCGCTGGTAGCGAACCCAGCCGATGGCGCAGGCGGCGGCGAACGACGCGAACACCAGGACCGGTGAGGCGAAGCTGATGAACTCCTGCACCGAGTCGTTGCCCGGGTCGGAGTCCGGCCGGAAACCCCAGAACCAGATCGAGTTGGCCGTGATGTCGGCCTTGCGCTGGCCCTGGAAGACGAACGACGCCAGCCAGCCCTCGAAGCCCGCGACCGCGAACGGGATGTTGACCGCGATCGCCGTGCCCATCGCGATCAGCGCCACCCGGACCATGCCCGCCACGTCACGGGTCTTGCCCTCGACCAGTTCCTTGCCGCCGCGCCCGCCGGTCAGGACATAGAGCATCAGCGGGAGAACGAAGATCGCCGGATACAGCTTGAACGCGAACCCGAGGCCGAGCAGCACCGCGCTGACCGACGCGCGCTGGATCAGCGGGCGGTCGACACCGCGCTTGCCCCAGCCGCGGTGCACGACGTAGACCGCCGCGACCGCGCACAGCACGACCGGGAGCTCCCAGTTGTGGAACGCGTAGAGCACCAGCGGCGGCGACAGCGCCCAGATCAGCGCCCGCCAGCGCGAGAGCCGCCCGAGCAGCCACGCCGTCGCCAGGCCGAAGGGGGCCATGAGCAGCGCGGACGCCAGCAGGAAGGCCGCGTCGGTGTCGGCGAACAGCGCTCCCGCCCAGATCATCAGCCCGGTGAGCACCGGGTACTCGACCGTGCCGCCGACCAGCTCGCCGTTCTCGTTGATCGACCCGTGCACGTACGGGAACACATGGCGGTCGACGTCGCGGCCGATCCAGAGGAACTGGATGTCGGAGTAGCAGACGTCGGCGTACTTGCGCTCGTGGAAGTCGGGCCCGCTGCGTCCCCAGTCGTCGAACTCGGGACCCGCACACCGGTCCTTGTTCGCGAAGCCCAGCAGCAGGGTGAACCCGCAGAGGAGCACGAGCAGGGCGAGTGACGCGCGACCGAGCCGGAGCACCGTCGACGAACGGTCCTGCGGTGCCTCGGGCACTGCGCTTTCCGCCTTCCCTGACACCGTCACCCCCGCGGGCACGCTCACCGGCCGAGCGCCTCGCGCAGGAACGCGATGTCCTCCGCCTGGCCGTCGGACGGGGTCTCGACCACCACCGGGGCGCCTGCCGCCGCGACCACGTCGACGAGTTGCTTGGCGTCGATCGTGCCAGTCTTGATGTTGGCGTGCCGGTCGCGGGTCGAGCCGAACTCGTCGCGGGAGCTGTTCAGGTGCACCAGGTCGATCCGCCCTGTGATTCGCATCACCCGATCGGTGATGTCGACCAGATCCTCGCCCGCCGCGAACGCGTGACAGGTGTCGAGGCAGAACCCGGCGCCGAACTCGCCGACCGCGTCCCACAGCCGGGCGAGCATGTCGAAGCGGCGCGCCATGGCGTTGTCGCCGCCCGCGGTGTTCTCGATCAGGATCGGCACCGCGAAACCGCCGTCGGCCTGCTGCCGCTCGAAGAACTTGCGCCAGTTGTCGATGCCGATCGCGGGATCTTCATCGGCGCCCAGATGACCGCCGTGGACGACCAGGCCCTTGGCTCCGACCTGGGCCGCGCCCTCCGCGTGCTGCACGACGAGCTTTCGCGACGGGATGCGAATACGATTGTTCGTCGAAGCGATGTTCACCCGATAAGGCGAATGGACGAACACCGTCAGATCGGACGCGAGCAACTCCGCGGTCTGCGGGTGGGGCTGCGGTGCCTTGAAGCTCTGCGGGTCGGACAGGAAGAACTGGACGACCTCGGCCTCGCGCTCGCGCGCTGCACCGACGGGGTCGTCGTCGCGGACATGGGCACCGATGCTCATGGATCGCGAGCGTAGTCGTCAGCACAGACAGACAGGACTCTCGGTGGCAAGCCGATGCCCGCCACGGGTGATTCGCACCTAATCGGGCCTGGTCGCCGTCACGATGAGGGGTTACCGTCGTTACTTTCACTGAAGCTACTTGTCGGTATCCGAAGGGGTGACCATGCGACGCCGCTACAAGACGTTCGCCACCGGCCTCGTTCTCGCCATCAGCGCGGCGACGGGGAGCCTGGTCATGTCGTCGGGCACCGCGGCCGCGGCCGACCCCATCGTGGTGGGCGACTGCTCAACCAGCGTTCAAGGCACACCTGGCACGCCTATCTCCCTGAGCCCGAGCGCCGTCCTCGATCCGGTGCTTTCCATCGTGCGGGCCGTGCCCCTCATCGGTGGCACCCTGGCGGGCGGCGTGAGCAGCGCGGTATCCGGCATGGGCAACATCCCCATCGGCACCGTCCCCAGCGCCAATTCAACCATCTCCGGTGCGACCATCGCGGCAGCGGCCACGCCGCGCATCCGCAGCGCCATCCAGGGCATTCCGCTGATCGGCGACGTGCTCAACGGCATCATGACCAAAGTTCAAGCCTCGTTGACCTCTGGCTGCGGGATTGTCGTCACCGTGGTGAATACGGCTGCTGCCCCCGTCCAGGAGGGCTCGAAGACCGTCGCGGGCGCCATCGAGAAGGGCGCGGCGGCACTGCCGCTGCCCGGCAACCCGACCAACCCGACGCAGCCCCCCGGCACCACCAACCCCGGCGCCCCCGGCGGCAGCGGTCCGGGCGGCACCAACGGCGGCGGCAACACCGGCGCGCTCCCCGGCTCGAACCAGTCCGTGATCGGCGGCGTCCCCAGCGGGGGCGGCATGTTCTTCAGCCCCAACTACAACTTCGGCCGCTCGCCGATGGCCGACTACTCGAACCTGCCGTTCGCCAAGGCCGGGCTGTTCGCCCCGTCGCCCGGCGTCCGGTACGGCGGCGGCGTCCCCGGCTACTCGCCGCAGTTCGGCATCCTCGGCACGAACAATGACACCGACGGCGTCCAGGCCGCGGGCCACGCCGACGCGCTCACCCCGGTGAGCGGCAACCGCATCGCGTTCCCGATCCTGCTCGCCGTGCTGGCGCTGTCCGGAGTGACCGCGGCACTGGTCCGCACCTGGGTTCTTCGTCGCATGACCGCGTGACTTGATCGCCGGTCTATCGTTCACCCGGTAGTGGCGTACGACACGAAAGGGTGCACCGGGTGCGGCGACTGATCTGCTCGGCTCTCGCATTGCTCGCCGCGGGTGCCGCGGTCTCACTCGGACCGGCGCAGGCCAGTGCGGCCCCCATCCCGTTCGTCGCCGTGGACTGCTCCCAGACCGTCATCGCCTTCAAGGGGCAGCCGGTCACGCTCGCTCGGCTCGCGGTCGCGGGACTGGTCAGCCAGGCGGTCCGCGAGACCGAGGGCCTGGGTGCCTTGCGCGGCACCTCGGTCGGCATCGCCTTCCCGCTCGGCGCGTCGATCCCCGTCGGTGAGGTCCCCGACGGCACCGGCGAGATCCCCGGGTCCGTGATCGCGGACGCCGTGGCGACCGTCGTGCGGCCGATGCGAGAACTGGTCCCGCATACCGACGCCGCGGTCGCGCGCGTCCACCAACTTGTCACTGAGAAGTGCGGCATGACAGTGCGCGCGCTCAACCCGTCCAAAACCGCTCCCGGCACCAAGCCTGGCGGCCCGGGCACCAACCCGCTCACCCCGAACGCGCAGCCCGTCGGCGGCTACACGGTTCCCGACCAGCTGCGGCTCTACGACGGCGCCGCGCTCGCCGGGGCCGCCAAGCGCGACTACGGGTCGATCCCGTTCGCCAAGGCGGGCTTGTTCGTGCCCTCGCCGAGCGCCCGCTACGGCAGCGTTCCCGGCTACAGCCCCGAGTTCGGGTTGCTGAGCGACACTGCCGACTTCCGCACCGCCGGTGACGCCCAGGCGCTCCCGGTGGGCGCGGGCAACACCGTCGGCCTGCCGATCCTGCTGGCCGTCCTCGCGTTGTCGGTGGTCACTGGTGCACTGGTCCGCACGTGGGTGCTGCGCAGGGCCTGACCGGCCGCTGTTACGCTCTGTCCGCAGACCCTCCTGCCACGGAACGTCCGTGGCCGCGAGTCCACAGGAGGTGAGTGGTCTTCATGCGTCATTACGAGGTTATGGTCATCCTCGACCCCACACTCGACGAGCGCACTGTCGCTCCGTCGCTCGACACGTTCCTCAACGTGATCCGCACGTCGGGCGGAAACGTCGAGAAGGTCGAAATCTGGGGCAAGCGCCGCCTGTCCTTCGAGATCAAGAAGCACGCCGAAGGCATCTACGCCGTGCTCGACATCATCTCGGAGCCCGCGGCCGTGAAGGAGCTGGACCGCCAGCTGTCCCTGCAGGAATCCGTGCTGCGGACCAAGGTCATGCGGCGCGAGAACGCCTGACGGGACAGGGAGGCAAACGATGGCTGGTGACACGACGATCACGGTGGTCGGAAATCTGACCGCCGATCCTGAATTGCGCTTCACCCCGTCGGGTGCTGCCGTGGCCAGCTTCACGGTCGCGTCCACCCCCCGCACGTTCGACAAGGCGAGCGGCGAGTGGAAAGACGGCGAAGCGCTCTTCCTGCGGTGCAACATCTGGCGACAGGCGGCCGAGAACGTGGCCGAGTCGCTGACCCGTGGTTCGCGGGTGATCGTGAGCGGACGGCTCAAGCAGCGGTCTTACGAGACCCGCGAGGGCGAGAAGCGCACGGTCATCGAGCTTGAGGTCGACGAGGTCGGCCCCTCGCTCAAGTACGCGACCGCCAAGGTCAACAAGGTCAGCCGAGGCACCGGTGGTGGCGGCGGTTACGGCGGCGGTGGCTCCGGCCAGTCCGCTCCGCCCGCTGACGACCCGTGGGGCTCCGCACCTCCGTCAGGCGGCGGTGGCGGCGGCGGCTTCAACGACGAGCCTCCTTTCTAAAGCGCACTGCACCGCGCTCACCCCAGACTCTTTCACTAGATAGAACCCAGGAGTAAGACGTGGCCAAGCCACCGATTCGCAAGCCCAAGAAGAAGGTCTGCGTGTTCTGCAAGGACGTGAAGAAGGACCGTCCGGTGAACATCGACTACAAGGACACCACGCTGCTGCGCAAGTACATCTCCGACCGCGGCAAGATCCGCGCGCGTCGGGTGACCGGCAACTGCAGCCAGCACCAGCGCGACGTCGCCATCGCGGTGAAGAACGCTCGCGAGGTCGCCCTGCTTCCCTACACCTCGACCGCTCGCTGATCAGGAGGAGACGCATCATGAAGCTCATCCTCACCACTGACGTGAGTGGACTTGGTGGCCCCGGCGACGCCGTCGAGGTCAAGGACGGCTACGGCCGCAACTACCTGCTGCCCAAGGGCTATGCCATCGTCGCCACCAAGGGCGCCGAGAAGCAGGTCCAGGTCATCCGCCGGGCCCAGGAGGCCAGCCGGATCCGCGACCTCGACCACGCCAAGGAGGTCAAGGGAGCGCTGACCGCACTGGGCAGCGTGCCGCTGGCCGCCAAGGCCGCGTCGAACTCGGGCAAGCTGTTCGGCTCGATCACCACGGCCGACATCGTCGCCGCCGTCAAGGCGGCCGGTGGCCCGGTGCTCGACAAGCGCGCGATCGACCTCGCAGGCCACATCAAGACGGTCGGCAAGCACTCGGTCAACGTGCGGCTCCACCCGGACGTCACTGCCGCCTTCACCGTCGAGGTGAACGCGGCGGGCTGACACCCCGTCCAACCGAAACCGCCCCTTCCGCCGCGAGCGGGAGGGGCGGTTTCGTGTCCGCACCCGCTGTCCCCAAGTTGTCCACAGGTCGTGTTCACCCACCGGGGTGACAGCCACGGCGACACGCCGAAGCGGCGATTAATCGCGACACGCCGGACGATCGTGGGAGAGTTTTCTCCACACCTTGTACACAGCCTCTGACCTGGGCGTTCTTATGAGACTGATGTAGTTGTCCCCAAGTTGTACACAGGTACGCGGGCAGCTGTACGCAGGTGGCTCAAACCATCCACAGGTTATCCACAGTTGTGTCCCCAAGGTCGTTTGCAAGCGGCCGATCGGGGGTTCTAGCGTCGGCCCGGCGGCACCGAAATGTCGCCGTGCCGACGTACCGTCGGACCGAACAGATGTACGAAGGAGGGCCGCGTGGCGCTGACCGATGACCGCTCTTTGCCGCCGATGCCGAGCGGCCCCGAGCACGGTCTCGACCGGCAGCCGCCGCAGGACCTCGCGGCCGAACAGAGCGTGCTCGGCGGCATGATGCTGTCCAAGGACGCCATCGCCGACGTGATCGAAGCCCTGCGCCCCGGCGACTTCTACCGCCCGGCGCACCAGATGATCTACGACTGCGTGCTCGACCTGTACGGCCGCGGCGAACCCGCCGACCCGATCATGGTCTCCGCCGAACTCGAACGCCGCGGCGAACTCCGCCGAGTCGGCGGTGCCCCGTACCTGCACACGTTGATCGCCACGGTCCCGACCGCGGCCAACGCCGGCTACTACGCGGAGATCGTCGCGGAGAAGGCGATCCTGCGCAGGCTCGTCGAAGCGGGAACCCGCATCGTCCAACTCGGCTACCAGGGCGCCGAGGGCGCCGACGTCACCGAGATCGTCGACCGCGCGCAGGCGTCGATCTACGAGGTCACCGAACGCAGCATGAGCGAGGACTACGTCGCGCTCGAGGAACTGCTGCAGCCCACCATGGACGAGATCGACGCCATCGCCTCCCGCGGCGGCAACTCCTTGGGCATCCCCACCGGCTTCGCCGACCTCGACGAGGTCACCAACGGCCTGCACCCCGGCCAGATGATCATCGTCGCGGCACGACCTGGTGTCGGCAAGGCGCTGGCCCTCGACACGCCACTGCCCACACCCACCGGCTGGACCACCATGGGCGAGGTCAAGGTCGGTGACGAGCTGATCGACGCCGATGGCAAAGCCACCCGGGTCGTCGGCGCGACCGACGTGATGGTCGGCCGCCCGTGTTTCGAGGTCGAGTTCAGCGATGGCACCGTGATCGTCGCGGACGCCGAACACGAGTGGCTGACCAGCACCCGCGCCTCCCGCCGGGCTGCCGCAGGCCCGTCCTCCGCGATTCGCACCACGGCCGAACTCGCCGCATCTGTCCGGTGCGAGACCAGTGATCGCCGAGCGAACCATGCCGTCGCTCTCACCGCGCCCTTGTCGCTCGCCGAAGCCGACCTGCCGGTTCCGCCCTATGTCTTGGGTGCGTGGCTGGGCGATGGCGACTCCGCCGGGGCCCGGTTCACCACGAATGATCCCGAGATCATCTGCCACATCGAGGCGACCGGGATCGAGGCCCACGAGTACGGCAACATGCGCTACCACCTGCGGCTTCCGACGCCGGAGCCAGTGGCGGCGAAATCGTGCGTCGTCTGCGGGGAGACGTTCGTGCCGCGAACAAGCGAGGTGAAGACGTGCGGGCGAAGCTGCGGGGGCAAGTCGCGCTTCGTGTCCGCGCCCGTTCCGCCGCCGCATTGCCGAGACTGCGGCAAGCCGTCGACAGGTGGGCGCCTCTGTCAGCCGTGCACTTGGGAACACGGGTCACTCCAGGCCATCCTGCGAACGACCGGCGTGTTGGGCGACAAGCACATCCCGGTGTCGTACCTGCGCGCTTCCGAATCGCAGCGCCGGGCGCTCCTAGCCGGTCTGCTCGACACCGACGGCACCGTCACGGCGACGGGTTCGGCGCAGATCTCCGTCACTGACCGAAGGCTCGCGTACGACATCCACGAGCTGATCATCGGCCTCGGCTACCGCTGCCGGATCCGGACCAAACGAGTCGCAGGACGAAACGAAGATCGTTCCACCGCTTACATCATGACGTTCACCCCGCAGGACCGCGTGTTCCGGCTCGAACGGAAGCACCTTCTGCACAAGGAACGCATGATGGACCGCCCGAGCCGTCCCGGCGTTCGGTACATCGTGGATGTCCGCCCGATCGCCTCAGTGCCGGTGCGGTGTGTCGAGGTGGACAACGCCGACCACCTGTATCTCGCGGGTCGATCGATGATCCCGACGCACAATTCGACCCTGGGTTTGGACTTCGCGCGTTCCTGCTCGATCAAGCACGGCATGAGCAGCGTCATCTTCTCCCTGGAAATGAGCAAGACCGAGATCGTCATGCGCATGCTCTCCGCCGAGGCGCGTATTCGGCTCGGGGATATGCGCGGTGGTCGGATGAGCGACGACGACTGGACGCGGCTCGCGCGGCGGATGAGTGAGATCAGTGAGGCGCCGATCTTTGTCGACGACTCGCCCAACATGACGATGATGGAGATCCGGGCGAAGGCTCGGCGGCTCAAGCAGCGGCATGACCTGAAGCTGGTCGTCGTCGACTATCTGCAGCTGATGACCTCCGGCAAGCGGGTCGAGTCGCGGCAGCAGGAAGTCTCCGAGTTCTCCCGGCAGCTCAAGCTGTTGGCCAAGGAGATCGAGGTGCCGGTGATCGCGATCAGTCAGCTGAACCGTGGTCCCGAACAGCGGACCGACAAGCGCCCGATGCTGTCGGACCTGCGTGAATCCGGCTCGCTGGAGCAGGACGCGGACATCGTGCTGCTGATCAACCGGCCGGACGCCTGGGAGCGCGACGACCCGCGTGCGGGTGAGGCGGACTTGATCATCGCCAAGCACCGTGCCGGACCGACGGCGACCGTGGTCGTCGCGCACCAGCTGCACTACAGCCGGTTCGCCGACCTCGCCCAGGGCTGAGCGCCCAGCCAGCGCCGGACGTCGCCCGCGCTGGTGAAGCGGACGACGTCGACGTTCGGGTGCGCTTCGGCCAGCGCGCGGGTTTTGGCGCTGGTCGCGGCGTGCTGTGACCACGCCCAGCGGATCGGGTGCTCGGGGTCGGCCCACTCGCGCCAGTTCTCGGTGTTGCCGTTGAAGAGTTCGCGGCCGGTGACCGCTCGGGCGACACTGCGGCGAATCACCCGGTGCATGACGGTCCGGCGCGGCAGGTCGAGCCAGAGCAGGGTGTCGGCGCGTTCCCACAGCAGGGTTCCGAGAAACCGCTGGTACTGCGCTTCGCAGACCCAGCGGTCGGTGGCGGCGAACGCGGCGACGTCGGACTCGAACTCGGGGCGCTTGACCCAGCCCGGGCCGTGATGCAGCGCGTCGAGTTCGTAGCGGGGCAGGCCGAGCCCGGCCGCGACCCGTCGGGCGAGGGTGGTCTTGCCGGAACCGGACACACCGGCGATCAGGACGCGTCGCACCCAATCACTCTACGAGCAGGTAAACCCGCTCCTGACCTGGTCGGAATACTGCGGGCCTCGCCTGCGTCATGGTATGTTGAATATTCAACCTCACGGGGATGGGCGACATGATGACGTCGAGCAGGCAGCCGGTTCTCTACCTCAGCCACGGTGCGCCACCGCTGGCCGATGACCAGCTGTGGACCCGCCAGCTCGCCGAATGGTCGTCGACCATCGACAAGCCGACAGCGATCCTCATCGTGTCCGCGCACTGGGAAGAGGCGCCGCTGACCCTGGGCGCCACCGAGACCGTCCCGCTGGTCTACGACTTCGGCGGCTTCCCCGAGCGCTACTACCAGGTGAAATACCCCGCGCCCGGCGCACCGGAACTGGCCGCGAAGGTTCGCGGGCTGCTGCGCGGCCCGAGCACCCCGACCGCCGACGACCCGCACCGCGGACTCGACCACGGCGCATACGTCCCGCTGGTCGAGATGTACCCGGACGCCGACGTTCCGGTGTTGCAGATCTCCATGCCCACGCTCGAGCCCGCCGCGCTCGTCGACATCGGCCGCAGGCTCGCGCCGCTGCGCGACGAGGGTGTGCTGATCATCGGCAGTGGCTTCTTCACCCACAATCTGCACGCCATGACCCCGCACCTCGGCCCGGACCACGCGCCGCCATCCTGGTCGAGCGAGTTCGACGACTGGGGTGACCGGGTGATCGAGTCCGGCGACTTCGACTCGCTGATCGACTTCGAGCGCAAGGCGCCCGCCGCGCGGCTCGCGCATCCGCGCACCGAGCACTTCGCGCCGCTGTTCGTCGCGCTCGGCGCCACTATGGACACTCTTCGTACGCAGCGTTCGGTGATCGAAGGGTACTGGTTCGGGTTGGCCAAGCGCTCTTGGCAATTCGATTGACCAAAGATCACCGGTACGGGTGGTATCCGGTGCTTGAATTGGCATAGGTGGACAGGGAAGGGTTCTGCGCAAGTCTCAGCGACGGAAGGCGCGGGCCGATGAGCGCGGTTCACCTAGCGGCACCTCTCGTGCCGGATTCCGGTTGGGACGACCTCGTCGCGGAACTCCCGTATGGGCTGGTCCTGCACGACGAGCACGGGTCCGTCGTCGTGGCGAACGCCAGCGCCGCGGAGTTGCTCGACCTGCCGCCGCACCATCTGCGGGCGGGGACGAACCCGCCCGACTGGCGGCTGTGCGACGACTCCGGTTCCCCGGTCCCGAGCATGCCGGAACTGGCCCGCCAGATCGGTCGCGCGGGATCGTCGACGACGATGCCGTTCGTGGTGACCCGCGTGAACACGCCGTACCGCAGGCTGTGGGCCGACATCCACCCGGTCACCCACCGGGGACGCGGGATGACGCTGATGGTGATCCGCCCGGTCGAGTCCGAGCCGGTGCGGTGCCTGCTCGACCCGACCACCGGACTGCCGCACCGCGCGCTGCTGTTCGACCGGATCGAGCAGAGCCTGGTGCGAGCCCGGATCCACGGGACGCGGACCACCCTGGTGCTCGCGGATCTCCGCGGTCTCGGCAAGGTCAACCGGGAGCTCGGTTTCGACCGCGGCGACGAGTTGTTGGCGCTGCTGGCCGACCGGCTGCGGTCAGGGCTGCGGGCCGATCAGACCGTGGCCCGCTACACCGGCGGGACGTTCGCCGTGGTCACTGATCATTCGTCGGGAACCGGCGAACACCTCGCCGCCAGGATCCGTGAGGTCGCCGCCGGTGCCGCGTGCATCGGGGAGCAGGAGATCGAGCCGGAGCTTCGGACCGGGTGGTCGACCAGCGGCGGCGACGGAACGGTGCACCGCCTGGTGTCCCAAGCCGAGACCCGACTGCGCGAAAGCTGAACGGACACAGAAGAAAGGCCCCGCCTGGGTGGCGGGGCCTTTCTCATTTCCTAGTGGGGGATGGGCCCGGGGCGGGAGGTAGGAAACCCCGGGCCCATCGCACCGATCAGTGGTCAGCCGATCGGGAAGTGCCCGAACACGCCGGCGAGCTTCGCCTTGGTGTCGTCCAGCGAGGGCAGAGCCGGGGCACCCGTGCGGGGGGCCGCGGCGGTGGGCAGGGCCACCGGGGTCTTCAGACCCGCGAGGGCGGGGGTCTGAACCGGCAGCTTGTCCAGCTTCGGAGCCTGGAACAGGTCACCCGTGAACACGCCGCGCAGGTTGTCCAGGCCGGGCATGGCCGGGGCAGCGAAACGCGGGGTGGTCTTGGGGGCGGTCGGCGCGGGCAGGTTGACCTTCTTGCCGTTCAGCTGGCCGGTCACACCGGACACACCGGACAGCGGGTCACCGGCGAGCGGCTCCTGGATCGACGGCGCGCCGCCGAGTCCACCGGTCATGCCGGAGAGCGAGTCGGTGCCGAGGCCACCCAGCATGCCGCCACCGAGCAGGCCGCCGAGCAGGCCGGAGATCGGGTCGGCCGCACCGGTGCGGGCGTTGCCCGCCATGGGCAGCGAGCCCAGACGCGGCATCGAGGGCAGCGTGGTGGCCTCGAGGCCACCGGCCTGCGGCAGGTCCAGCTGCGGGGTGTCCTCGCCCACGGTGATGTTGCTTTCGTTGGTGGCGAAGGTCATCGCCTCGGCCAGAACCTCGACCGGCACGTCGTAGATCGGCGCGTTGACGCCGATCGGCAGGTCGCCGTCGATGCCCGACAGGCTGCCCATGTCACCGGAGGTGGTGGAGGTGCCACCCACGGAACCGTTGGTGACGCTGTCCGAGGCGGCGATCGAGTCGCTGAACAGCGCGGCCACGGCGTCGCCGTGCGGCTGCACGACGGCGGCGGCGGGAACGTCGAGCAGGTTGCCCGAGAGGTTGGCGTTGTCGCCGCTGGTGGTGATGTCGCCACCGGACGTCGCGTCGGTGTCGTTGGTCGCGGCGCCCGTGGCCATGCCACCGGCGGCCGAAGCGGCGTCGCCGAAGGCCTGCACGATCGGCAGCGCCTGCGCGGCGACGACGTTGCCCGCGAGCGAACCGTTGTCGCCGTTGGTGTCGACGGTGCCGCCCGCGTCCGACATGGTGGTGTTGTGGGAAGCGGCGTCGTTGTGGCCGAGCACCGCGGCCGAGTCACCGAAGGCCTGAACGGCCGAGGCGACCGGCACCGAGACGACGTTGCCCGTGCCCGAGCCGTCCTCACCCGAGGTCTGGGCGTAGTCGCCCGCCTCGGAGTCGACGGTGTTGCGGCCTGCCTGGTCGCCGTCGCCGACGACGGTCGCACCGCTGGACAGGACCTGCGTCGGGATCGCGACGGGAGCCTGGGCGATGTTGCCCGCCAGCGTGCCGCCGTTGCCCTTGGCCTTGGAGTAGCCGCCCGCGTCGACAGTGCTGTCGGTGTCGCTGTAGGCGAACGTGTCGGCGACGACGCCGCCGCCGTTGCCCGCGGCCTGGACCGGACCCGCGACGGGGACGTTCGCCAGGTTCGAGGCCAGGACGCCCGCGTCGTCGTTGGTGCTGCTGTCGCCGCCCGCGCTGGCCGTCTTGGTCTCGGTCACGGTGGAGTTGGTGCCACCGATGACACCCACGGTGTTCGCGAGGCCCTCGACCGGAACGGCGACCGGGACGGTCGCGGCGTCGCCGCCGACGACGCTGTCGTTGCCGGTGGTGCCGGTGAAGCCGCCCGACTCGGACGTGCTGGTCGCGATGCAGGTCGCGTCGGCCTGGCCGCCGCCCGCACCCGTGTTGCCGCAGGCGTCGATCGGGGCGGTGACCGCCGGGACAGCCGCGAGGCCGCCGCCGACGCTGTCGTCGCCACCGGTGTAGGAGCTGCCACCCGCGTCGGAGCTGACGTCGGTGGTGGTCTCGGTGACGGCGGTGCCGATCAGCGAGCCCGCGTTGCCCGTGGCCTGGGTCGGGATGGCGACCGGCGCGTGGCCGATGGCGCCGCCGATCACGGACTCTTCACCGTTGGTGAGGTTGGAGCCGCCTGCGACCGCGTCACCGCTGGTGGCGCACATCGTGGTGGCGATGCCGACGACCGCGGCCGCGTTGCAGTCCACGGCGACCGGGCCCGCGAGGGCGGGCTGCAGGATGTTGCCGGAGCCGACAGCCTCGTCGCCGTCCGTCTTGATGTAGGCGGGCTCGTCGTAGGTGTCGCTCGACTGGGCGTCACCGGCCTGGGCGTAGGCGTCGCTGGCGGTGAGTGCGTCGGCGATGCCGACGAGGGTGACGGCGTTGCCGTTGCCCTGCACCGGGACAGCCACGGGAACCGCGCCCGCGTTGCCGGACAGCACGCTCTCTTCGCCGTCGGTGACGATGGTGCCGCCGGAGGTGGCCTCGGAGTAGCTGGCCGAGTCGGTGGTCGCGATGCCGCCGCCGGAGACCGCGTTCCCGTTGAGCTGCACCGGGGTGGCGCCGTGGCCCGCGAGGACGTTGCCCGACAGCACGCCTTCTTCGCCGTCGGTGACGATGTCACCCTCGGCGGCCGCCGACTGCGACGAGGTGTTGTACGAGTCGGCGGTGCCGCCCACGGCGACCGCGTTGCCGGTGATCTGGACCGGGGCGGCCCACATCAGGGCGACGACGTTGCCCGCGAGGGTGCTGTCCGAGCCGTCGGTGACGATCGGGGTGCCGTGGTGGGCCGTCTGGTCGGAGGAGTTCTCGACCGAGGCGTCGCCGAGGATGGCGATCGCGTTGCCGGAGATGTCGATCGGGACGACCAGGTCGCCGACGATCTTGTTGCCGCGGAAGAGGTCACCTTCGGCGGTGGCGGCCTTCGGCGAGACACCGTCGGTCGGGACCAGCCCGGTGAGCGGGTTTGCCGGGAGGGCACCGCTGACCGGCGCGAGGCCGCCCGTGGCGGGCAGTTCCGTGGGCAGCTCGGTGGGCAGGCCCGTGGTGGGGAGCCCCGTCGTGGGCAGCCCCTGGGTGCTCGGCAGGCCGCCCGTGGCGGGCAGGGCCTCGGACAGCGTGTCCGTCGTCGGCAGTCCACCGGTGGTGGGCAGTGCGCCGGTCAGCTGGTCCGCCGCGGGCAGCGCCTCGGTGGACAGCGGGGCGACGCCGTTGGTGCTGGTCAGCGCCGGGGGCATGCCGCCCGCGGTGGGCAGACCGGAGGTCAGGCCGCTCGTGGGCAGGGCCGGGGTGGCACCGCCGGTGGCGCCTGCCAGGTCGCGCGGCGAAACCGTGATGTCGTGGTTGACGCCACCCAGGTTCTGCTGCCCGAACGGGGTGCCCAGCGCGTTGTTGTCGATCCTGATCGGCACGCTGACCGAGCCGTCCAGGGCGGACGGCGGGAGGTCGGGGTTGAAGCTCTCGTCAGCGGACGCGATGCCGGTACCCAGCATCAGCATTCCGCCTGTGACCAGCGCGGTCTGGAATCCGCGCTTCGCCCAGATATGCATCTGGTGTTCTCCTTCTCGGTTTCCCATTGCTGGGGCTAAATGCGGGTGACCGGACGCGAAACCGCGTCGGGGCAGCGGCCACCTGCGTTAAGGGGTGCGGGAACTAACCCGCGGGGGGTGAAGGCACGACCTGGGCATGCCGATCTACGCGCATGAACCCAGCGAAGCGGCTAGTGGCTTCGCGGTCGCGCGGGAATTCAGTCGGGAGTGACGCCGGGCTGCTGGCCGACGGTGACGGGGACGTGGACCTGGGCCGAGCGCGAAGCATCGGCGGTGTTCAGGTCAGTGCCCGACGGAACCGAGGAGAGCAAGCCGAAACTCGGCGCGTCCACGGAGTTGGCTCCGGTGTGTCCGGTGCCAACGGGGGCGGGGATGCTCAGCGGCGCCAGCGGACTGGTGCCACGGGGCATGACCGGAGCCTCGTCAGAGGGCTCCGGCGAACCTCGCCGGTTCATACCGTCGGCGAGAGCGCGGTCAACCGCGCCCGCCACGGCGTTCTGGTCGATCGCACCAGGCCGCACCCCGACAAGAGTGGTGGCCTTGGCGATCGGCGCCCCGACGACGGGCGCGGTGACGGCGGAACCGTCAGGCGCGTCGACGCCGGGATTGGTCACTCCGGGGAACTCGACATCGTCCACGTCGTCGATCGCGTCGACCGGGAGCGTTGCCGCGTTCTCGAAGTGCTGGGTGATCTTCTGGCCGAACTCGTCGAACGCTTCCTTCGCGTGTTCGCCGAAGTGCGGGTCAGGCTCGCCGATGATCCGGCCGATGCTGCCGGCGAGGTCAGAGACCACCGGGAGTTCCATGGGCGCGGGAGCGGACTGAGTGCCTTCGGACGGGAACTTCGGGAAGTCGAACGACGTGTCCGCCGTTGCGGAGGCCGACGAAATGGCCCAGGCCGCCGCGGTCGTCGCGACAGCGCCGCCGAGGACGATGAGCGAACGGGAAAGGGCACGCCGCATCGCTGCGGTCGCCTTCTCCGTCTTTGCTCGGTCCACGTGCGGGTACCTGTCACTTTCCGATCTTGGGCCGCACGGCGATCACCGTGCACCGCAGACATTGGCACCCTTGGGGCTCGTTATGCACGTGTGACACAGGAGGCCCACCTGATCGTGTGACGAACACAGAGTGTCTCCACAGATCACAATAAGTAGTGGTGCAGGTCAGAGACTCAAGATCATGAAATTGTCCACACCTGTGGGTTAACCGCGTTTGAGCACGCGAGTCGCTCCGGCCGCCGCCGTCGTGGCCAGAATCCAGCCCACGGCGATCAACGCGCCCGCGATCCACTGCGACGCCCCGACCATCCGCCACTTGTTGTCCTGGCCCAGGTCCACGATGGGAAGCAGCAGGTCGGTGGCCAGCAGCGGCGGGTTCCACACCGGGTTGACGTCGGCGTCGAGCTTCTCCATCACATGGGTGTTGAACCAGAGCAGGCCCAGCAGCCAGAACAGCAGCAGCCACACCATCGCCAGCCAGGGCCGGTAGCCGTAGCCGACCGTCCACTCCTGGAGCCTGCCCCACATCCGCCCGGCGACGTTGAGCTCGGCGTAGCGCCTGCGCTGTCGCTCGAGCTGGACCAGCTGCGCCCGCTCCTCGTCGCCCGCGCCCGCGTACACGGCGGCCAACTGCTCGTACGGTCCCGGCGCGAAGTCCGGTTGGACCGCGCGAAGCCAGGCGAGGCGGGTGCCGACCGAGACCTCGGGGTGCGAGGTGATGGCGGTGAAGCTGAAGTCCTCGAGATCGACTCCGCCGCGGGCGGCCCACAGTCCGGGTCCGTCTATGACCGACACGACGGACGCGCGCGTGAGCACCACTTGCCCGCGCGGGGGTCGGCGCGGTGGGAACGCGAGGACAAGTTCCTGCGCGGTCAGCCCGTAGGCCGACAGCGACTTGTCGGTCGCCGGGTGCCTCGGGTGCGTGCGGCCGCCGAGCCGGGCGCCGCCGAAGGTGGCCATCTTGCCGACCTCGACCAGCCGGACCCGGACACCGCCGATCGCCAGGAAGCCGTAGCTGCAGAGCAGGTCCTTGCCGATGGTGGCGACCCGGGCGTCCAGCGACGGCTTGACCGTCCCGTTGGGGCGCAGCCGCGGCTTGATGAGCCGGGCGCCGGAGCAGTCGAGGCTCGACCCGATGTGCGCGTTCTGCAGGCGCACCGATCCGCTGATCCGGACTTTGCGCAGGAACAAGGTGCCACCCACACGCAGGCGGTCCGCGAAGAGCACATCGATCGCGGGCCCGCACAGGCGCGCGCGGGACAGGCTGGCGCTGCCGTGCACGTGGGCGTCGACGAGCCGGACCTGGCCGTAGGTGCGCAGGGCGGTGCGCTGGTCGCCGTCGGAGTCGATCTTGCCGTCGACCGCGCCGCGGCATTCGACGTCGCCGAACACCTCGACGCCGTCGCCGATCAGGGCGACCGGCACCCGGTCGACGGCGGTGCCCGAGGCGAACGCCGCGGCCAGTCGGGCGATGACGTCCCGGCGACCGATGGTCGCGCCGGACAACAAGAGGTGTCCACCGATCCGGGCTCCGCGCAGCGCGACCGCCCCCGCGGCGGTGAACCCGGCGTCGAGCTTGACGTCGCCGTCGACCCGCAGCCGGTCGGCGTCGAGGACGGTGTGGTCCTCGGCCGTGCCGTGCGGCAGGACAAGCACCTGGTTCTCGGTGGAGGTGCCGTCGTGCAGGTGCGCGCCGGAGAACACGGCGTCGCCGCCGATGCGGGCGCCGGAGAGCAGGACGGTGCCGGTGGCGTCGAAGCGGCCGCCGCCGGTGTCGCACATCAGGTTGCCTTCGACCGCCATGCCCGTGGCCTCCAGCACCGGGCCCGCGGGGTTCGCCATCCGCGCGCCGGTGAGGTGGACGCTGCCGCCGATGTTCGCGCCGCGCAGCCGGACCTCGCCGAACGCGCGGGCGGCCACGCCCTGGATCGAGCCGGACACCCGCAGGCGGGCGCCGAGCAGGGCCGCGCCGTTCGGGTTGCGCAGGACCGCCCCCGCGAGCCGCAGGGTGCCTTCGATCGTCGCGTCCGTGAGGTCGAGCACACCGGTGCAGGTGAAGCCCGGTTCGAGGACCAGGTCGCTGCCGACGCGCAGGTTGCGGGCCTTGACCCCCGGAACCCGGCAGCCAGGCATGGTCAGGCCGACCAGCCGGGCCATCCGCAGGATCGGCGGCCGCTCGAACGTGCAGCGGCGAAGCGCGATGACGTGGTCGACGACCCGGCCCTCGATGTCGAAGGAGCCGGTCACGGTGGCGTTGTCCAGGCGCAGCGCGGGCATCGCCCCGGCGTCGAGCGGGTAGGCCCCGGTCAGCAGGGCGGCGAGCACCGGGCCGCGGACCGGCCTGCCGCCGAGGTCGAGCCTGCCGCCGGTGGTGAACGCCGAATGGACCTCGCGCTCGGTGTCGGTCAGCGACGACAAACCAACGTACTGGGCCCCGGCTTCCATCACAGCGCCATCACATCAGACAGAGTGGTCGCCGAGGAGCCATTCGACGGATACGGTGATCGTGATGACCAGAACCCGCGCCGCCGCGCCACAGGACGTCACCACGCTGGTACCGAAGGGTCTCCGGGTCAGCGCCGCGCTCGCCTGGCGCTTCCTGATGATCATCGGTGCGCTCTACGTGATCATCTGGCTGCTGGGCTACTTCGCCCACGTGGTCATCCCGATCGCGATCGCCCTGCTGCTCGCGGCGCTGATGGCGCCCGGCGTGGGCAAGCTCGTGCAGTGGCGGGTGCCCCGAGGGCTGGCCGCCGCCATCGCCATGGTCGGCGGGATCGCCGTCGTGGGCGGCGTGCTGACATTCGTGATCATCCAGTTCAGCAACGGCCTGCCGCAGCTGCAGGCGCAGGTGGCCGACAGCCTCGAGACGATCCGCGACTGGCTGTCGAACGGCCCGCTGCACCTGCGTCAGGACCAGATCCAGACGTTCCTCGACAACGCGATCACCGCGATCAAGGACAACCAGTCGGCGATCACCTCGGGCGCGATCACCACCGCCGCCACGATCGGCGAGGTCCTCACCGGGCTGCTGCTGACGCTGTTCATCCTCATCTTCTTCCTCTACGACGGCGAAGGCATGTGGCGCTTCGTCACCCGTGCGGCGCCCGCTCCCGTGCGCGCGCGGGTCGATGTCGCCGGTAGGCGCGGTTTCTCGTCGCTGGTCAGCTATGTGCGGGCCACCGCCGCGGTGGCGATCTTCGACGCCGTCGGCATCGGCGTGGGCCTGGCGATCATCGGTGTGCCGCTCGCGGTGCCGCTGGCCGCGCTGGTCTTCCTGACCGCGTTCATCCCGATCATCGGTGCGCTGATCGCGGGGACCGTGGCCGTCCTCGTCGCCCTGGTGGCGAACGGGTTCGTCGCGGCGCTGATCGTGCTGGCCGTGGTCGTGGCCGTCATGCAGATCGAGAGCCACATCCTGCAGCCGTGGCTGCTGGGCCGCGCGGTCAAGCTGCACCCGCTGGCCGTGGTCCTGGCGATCGGCGTCGGCTTGATCGCGGCGGGCATCGCGGGTGCGCTGCTGGCGGTGCCGCTGCTGGCGGTGCTCAACGCGGGCATCCGGTCCCTGGTCAGCGAGCAGGACCCCGAGCCGGAAGCGGTCGACGTGTTCGACGACACCGGTTCGGTGCCGAACCTCAAGGACGACGAACCGGAGCCCAGCAAGCCATGACGCGCAGGGTGCGGCTGCCCGGCGACCGGTACCGCGGCCCCGTCACGAAGGACCCCGCGGCGCCGCTGTGGCTCTCGGCTGTGTTGCTGCGGATCATCACGCTGATCTTCGCGATCGGCGTGGTGGTCAATCACCACGATGAGTACGCGAACACCGGGCTGGCCTATGCCACCGTCGGCGGGATGGCGGTCTGGACCCTCGTCACCTCGGTCTATTACCTGCGAGACACCGGCAAGGCCGTCTGGTTCATCTTCGTCGACCTGCTGGTCTGTGTGATCGCGATGGCGATGTCGCGTCTCGTGCTGACCCACGAGCAGTTGACGGTCCTGGCGGTGCCGCTGGTGCCGACGGTGTGGGTGACGGCGGTCGTCGCGGTCGGCGCGGTCCGTGCGGGCCTGTCCGGCGGGACGCTGTTCGGGCTGGTCGTCGCAGTGGCGAACTACGCCGTGCGCGGCTACGTCGACACGGACCTGACCCGCGACATGGTGTTGCTGGTGGCGATCGGCGGTGTGCTCGGGCTGGCGGCGACCACGTCGCGGCAGTCGGCGGAGCGGCTGGCGAAGGCGCTGCGGGTCGAGGCGGCCACCGCCGAGCGGGAGCGGCTGGCCCGCACGATCCATGACAGCGTCCTGCAGGTGCTGGCCCGGGTCCGCAAGCGCGGGCGCGAGGTCGGCGGCGAGGCGGCCGAGTTGGCCGAGGAGGCGGGCAGGCAGGAGGTCGCGCTGCGGGCGCTGGTCTCGGCCGCGCCGCTGGAGTCCGCCGAGGACGGCACCGCTGATCTGCGCCCACGCCTGCAGGTGTTGGCGACCGACCGGTTCCAGGTGTCGGTCCCGCCGACCGCGGTGACCATGCCCGCGTCGGCCGCGGGCGAGCTCGCCTACCTGGTCCGGGAGGCGCTGGAGAACGTCGACCGGCACGCGGGCCCGGGTGCGCGGGCCTGGGTGCTGCTGGAGGATCTCGGTGACGAGGTGGTCCTGAGCATCCGCGACGACGGTGTGGGCATCCCCGCGGGCCGCATCTCGGCCGCCGAGAACGAGGGGCGTTTGGGTATCGCCCGGTCGATTCGCGGTCGGGTCAGCGACCTCGGTGGCACCATCACCCTGGAGACCGCGCCCGACTCGGGCACGGAGTGGGAGATCCGGGTCCCGGCGAGAAAGGCAACGCGGTGACGGAACAGCCGATCTCGATCATGGTGGTCGACGACCACCCCATCTGGCGGGACGGTGTGGCGCGCGACCTGGCCGAGCGGGGGTTCGAGGTCCGCGCGACCGCGGGCGACGCCGCTTCGGCGGTGCGTATCGCGCGAACCGTGCGCCCGGACGTGGTGCTGATGGACCTCAACCTCGGCGAGGAATCCGGGGTGGAGGCGACCCGCAAGATCACCGGCGAGCTGACCGGCACCCGGGTGCTGGTGCTGTCGGCCAGCGGCGAGCACAACGACGTGCTGGAGGCGGTCAAGGCGGGCGCGTCGGGCTACCTGGTGAAGTCCGCTTCGGCGGAGGAGCTGGTGGCGGCGGTCCGGCGGACGTGGGCCGGTGACGCGGTCTTCAACGCGGGGCTGGCCGGCCTGGTGCTCGGCGAGTACCGGCGGATGGCGTCGGGCCCGGAGGAGAGCGGCGCGCCGAAGCTGACCGACCGGGAGACCGAGGTGCTGCGGCTGGTCGCCAAGGGGCTGACCGCCCGGCAGATCGCCGACCGGCTGGTCCTGTCGCACCGGACGGTGGAGAACCACGTGCAGTCGACGCTGCGGAAGCTGCAGCTGCACAACCGGGTGGAACTGGCCCGGTACGCGATCGAGCACGGGCTTGACGGAGAGCCCGACTAGCGCGCGGTTTCGCGCCTATCTTGGGTGGTGTGACCACCCCGATCAGTCCCCGCGAACTTCGAGTCTCCGACGCCGAGCGCTCACATGTGGTCGGCGTGCTGCAGAAGGCCATCGGACACGGCCTGCTCAGCCTCGACGAGTTCACCGCCCGCACCGATGTCGCGCTGGCCGCGCGCACCCGGGCGGAACTCAATACCGTCCTGGTCGACCTCCCCGGCCTGGTCCACCCGGAGTCCGGTGTCGCGCCGGTCAAGCCGGTGGAGTTCCGGGCGACGATGTCGGCGCTCAAGCGCGAGGGCGAGTGGGTCGTGCCCCGCGACATGGTCATCCGCAGCCAGATGGGCTCGACCGTCCTGGACTTCTCCGATGCGGTCATTTCTTTCCCAGAGATCCGCATCGAGGTCGATGTGGCGGCGGGGTCGGTGGAGTTGCTGATGCCGGAGCGGTCGTCGGTCGACGCGTCGGCGGTGACCGTGGAGCTGGGCAGCAAGACCGACAAGGCCAGTGGCTCGCGCGCAGGTGGGCCGCACTTTGTGGTGACCGGGTCGGTGCGCGCAGGCTCGCTGACGATCCGGCGGCCCACGTACGTGCGGATCGGGTCGCTGACCATCCGCCGACCGTGGAGGATCAGCTGGGACGCGTAGGCTCTGCTGTGAAGCTCTGCTGATAAAGCAGTTCAGAAACTCCCGATGGACTTCACAGCGGCGCGGCAGCAGACTCCGCGCGGGGAGCACAACCCGCATCATCGGAGGAACCTTGAAGGCTCTGGTCAAAGTCGCCCCGGGCCCCGGTCTGGAACTCGTCGACGTCCCGGACCCGAAGCCCGGCCCGGGCGACATCCTGCTGCGCGTGTTGCGCACGGGCATCTGCGGCACGGACCTGCATATCGACGCCTGGGACGACTGGGCGGCCAAGACGATCAAGGCGCCGCTGACGCTCGGACACGAGTTCGTCGGCGAGGTCGTCGAGATCGGTGCCGCGGTCACCAAGGTCAGGGTCGGCGACCTGGTCAGCGGCGAGGGACACCTGGTCTGCGGCACCTGCCGCAACTGCCGGGCGGGCCGCCGTCACCTGTGCGCCAACACCATCGGCCTCGGTGTGCACACCAACGGCGCGTTCGCCGAGTACGCGGTGCTGCCCGAGTCGAACGCCTGGGTGCACAACCACCAGATCGACCTGGACGTCGCCGCGATCTTCGACCCGTTCGGCAACGCCGTGCACACCGCGCTGTCGTTCCCGGTCCTGAATGAGGACGTGCTGATCACCGGCGCGGGCCCGATCGGGCTGATGGCCGCCGCGGTCGCCAAGCACGCGGGCGCCCGGCACGTGGTGATCACCGATATCAGCGAGGCCCGGCTGGAGCTGGCCCGCAAGCTCGGCGTCAACGTCGCGCTGGACGTCAGCGCGACCCCGGTGTCGGCGGTCTACGGCGAGCTGAACATGACCGAGGGCTTCGACGTGGGCATGGAGATGTCCGGCCAGCCCTCGGCGCTGCGCGAGATGATCGGCAACATGACCCACGGCGGTCGGATCGCGATGCTCGGGCTGCCCGCCAAGGAGATCGCGATCGACTGGAGCGCGGTCGTGCTGAAGATGCTGACGATCAAGGGCATCTACGGCCGCGAGATGTTCGAGACCTGGTACGCGATGTCGGTCCTGCTGCAGGCGGGCCTGGACCTGAGCCCGGTGATCACCCACCGGTTCCACCACACCGAACACAAGGCCGCGTTCGACACCGCCCGCGGCGGCAAGTGCGGCAAGGTCATCATGGATTGGGAGAGCTGATGTTCGGCGCTATGCGCGAAGACCTGCGGGCGGGACTCGACGAGATCCGGGCGGCCGGTCTCTACAAGGCGGAGCGGGTGATCACCACCCCGCAGCAGGCGTCGGTCCGGGTCGACTCCTCCGAGCCGGTGCTGAACTTCTGCGCCAACAACTACCTCGGCCTGGCCGACCACCCGACGCTGGTGAAGTCCGCCCAGGACGCCCTGGACGAGTGGGGCTTCGGGATGGCGTCGGTGCGGTTCATCTGCGGGACGCAGGCGCCGCACAAGGCCCTGGAGGCCCGGCTGTCGCAGTTCCTGGGCACCGAGGACACCATCCTCTACAGCTCCTGCTTCGACGCCAACGGCGGTCTGTTCGAGACCCTGCTGACCGACCAGGACGTGGTCATCTCCGACGAGCTGAACCACGCGTCGATCATCGACGGCATCCGCCTGTGCAAGGCCGGGCGGGCGCGGTACCGCAACCGCGACATGGCCGACCTCGAAGCCAAGCTCAAGGAAGCCGCGGACGCGCGCTACCGGCTGATCGCCACCGACGGCGTCTTCTCCATGGACGGCTACCTCGCGCCGCTCGACGAGATCGTCGCCCTCGCGGAGAAGTACGACGCGCTGGTCATGGTCGACGACTCGCACGCCGTCGGCTTCATGGGCGAGACCGGCCGCGGCACCCCGGAGCACTTCGGCGTCGGCGACCGCATCGACATCTACACCGGCACCCTCGGCAAGGCCCTCGGCGGCGCCAGCGGCGGCTACGTCTCCGGCCACGCCGAGATCGTCGAGATGCTGCGCCAGCGTTCGCGCCCGTACCTGTTCTCCAACTCGCTGGCCCCGTCGATCACCGCCGCCGCGCTGGCCACGCTCGACCTGCTCGACTCCTCGGCCGACCTGCTGGTCCGCCTCCGCGAGAACAGCGCGCTGTTCCGCGCGCGCATGACCGAGGCGGGCTTCGACCTGCTGCCCGGCGAGCACCCGATCATCCCGGTGATGATCGGCGACGCCGCGAAGGCGGGCCGGATGGCCGATCTGCTGCTCGACCAGGGCGTCTACGTCATCGGGTTCTCCTACCCGGTCGTGCCGCACGGCAAGGCCCGCATCCGCACCCAGATGTCGGCGGCGCACTCGACCGACGACGTCAACCGCGCGGTCGACGCCTTCATCGCCGCTCGGGAGAAGATGGACGGGTGATAGATCCCCGGCGGCTGCGGGTGCTGCGCGCACTGGCCGACCACGGCACCGTGACCGCCGCGGGCCAGGCGCTGCACCTGACACCGTCGGCGGTCTCGCAGCAGCTCGCCGCGCTGGAGTCCGAGGTCGGGCAGGACCTGCTGCACCGCAAGGGGCGGCGGGTCTGGCTGACCGCCGCCGGTGAGTTGCTCGTCGAGCACGCCACCGCGGTGATCGCCGAGTTGGACCGGGCCGAGGCGCGGCTGGCCGCCTACGCCGCCGGGGAGACCGGACGGGTCCGGGTGGCCGCGTTCGCCTCGGCGATCACCCAGGTCGTCGCCCCGGCGATCGTCGCGCTGCGGGCGTCGGCGCCGGGGGTGAGCGTGGTCGTGCACGACGCCGAGCGCAGCCTGCCGATGCTGCTCGACGGTGAGATCGACATCGCGGTCACCGTGGAGTACTGGGCAAGTGCGGGAGACGACGACCAGAGGGTTGTGCGCACACCGCTCTACGCGGAACCGTTCGACGCGGTCCTGCCGCCCGGCCACCGGCTGACCGACCAGGCGGAGGTCAACCTGTCCGACCTCGCCACCGACGACTGGGTCGCGCCGCTGCCGGGCAACCCGTGCCGTGACGTGCTGGTGGTCGCGTGCGAGGGGGTCGGCTTCACCCCGCGGATCACCCACACTTCCGACGACTTCCACGCCGAGGCCGCGCTGGTCGCCGCGGGCGGCGGGGTCGCGCTGATCCCGCGCACCGCCTTGGCGGGGGTGGAACCCGCCCGGGTCCGGCCGATCGCGGTCGACCCGCCGACGCGCCGGGTGTTCGCCGCGGTGCGCCGCGGCCGGGAGAACCACCCGCTGATCGTGGCCGTCCAGTCGGCGTTGCGAAAAGCGGTTACTCACTCGTGTTAATAATTACTCATGCAGGTAACAGTTACTGAAGCCGCCCGTCGCAAGCAGATCGTCGACGCCGCGATCGAGGTCATCGCCGACCTCGGCTACGCGAAGACTTCCTTCGCGCGAATCGTGGAGCGGGCCGGGCTGAGCAGCACGCGGCTGATCTCGTATCACTTCGCCGATAAGAACGACCTGATGATGGCCGTCCTGATCACCTCCGTCGGCACCCTGGACGAGCTGCTCGACGCGCGACTGGAAGGTCGCACGGGCCGCGCGGAGATGCTGCGGGCCTACATCGAGGTCCGGGTCGAGCTGCTGCGCACCCACGCCAAGCACCTGCGCGCGATCACCGAGGTCGCCGACAACCACCGCGCCGAGGACGGCTCGGCGATGTTCGCGCCGCTGCTGACCGACTTCCGCGTCGGCCGGATGGAACGCCAACTGCGCCAAGGACAGCGGGAAGGCGTGTTCGCCGAGTTCGACCCCGCGGTCATGGCGAACACCATCTCGTCGGCCATCGAGGGCGCGGCCCGCTCCGGGCTGCCCCTGGATGGCTACGGCCGCGAACTGGCCGACCTGTTCGATCGCGCGACCAGGTCAGCTCAGTAGCGCGGCGGGAACTGCTGCTGCTGGGGGTAAGCCTGCGGCGGGTACTGCTGTTGTCCCATCGGATATCCCTGCTGAGGCTGGGCGTACCCGCCGGAAGGCTGGCCCGCGTAGGGCTGCTGTTGGGGCGCGAACGGGGGCTGGGCGAACTGCGGCTGCGGCGCCATCTGCTGCGGCGGCACCATCTGCTGCTGCGGGAACTGGGGCTGCTGCGGGAACTGCGGCATCGCGGGCTGCTGCGCCGAGAGCAGCGGCGGCATCGGCGGCGCGGGCGTTCCGTACTTCTCCCACACGTGCTGCGGGACAACGCTGACGAGGTACTTCAGCGCCTCCAGCTTCTGCATGATCTCCTGCGGGGTGTTGCGGGTGAGCTTGTTGTCCTCGTAGTAGACGAGGTCGGCCCCGATGATCGTCCAGCCCTCGAGCTTCGCGTCGATGATCAGGTCGACCGCCTGCGGCGTCAGGAGTTCGGTCACCAGCTGCGGGTTCTGCCCCTGCACCAGGTACTGCCGGTTGAAGTCGCGGTGGGGGACCGGGATCTGCCCCTGGTCGGTGTTGTTGAAGAACCCGCGCTTGGCCACCTCGACATAGGGCAGCGAAACGGGAAGCCGCACCGCCCACACGGTCACGACGGTGTTGTCCTCGGAGAAGATGATCGCGTTGTGGCTTCGCGTCAGCGTCCGGCGCTGGTAGTCGAACGCGGTGAACTCCAGCCCGTTGAGCGAGCCGCGGATGACACCGAACGCCACCCGGCGGTCACCGCGCTGGTTGAACGGCGCGATGTTGCCCCACTGGTTGAGCAGCTCCGGCGCGTACGGCGCGAACTGCCAGCCCTGGCTCACCGCCAGCTGGCCGCGCTCACCGTTCTTGAACTTCTGCCGCTGCACCAGGAACTGCCGCGGCAACAGCAGCGTGAAGACGTTCAGCCCGCCGAAGAGGGCGACCACCATGACGAAAATCCAGAAGACGATCACGATACAAACCTTTGCCTTGAACCCCAGACGGCCGCTCGGCCGGATGATCCGGACGTTATCGCAATCGGGACTTGCACCTCACGCGACGTGAGGTCTTAGCGTCATTCCCATGAGCGAGAAGCGCTGGGGAGTCGGGGAACTGGCCGGGGCGACCGGCCTGACGGTGCGGACGCTGCACCACTACGACGAGATCGGCCTGGTGTCGCCGAGCGAGCGCACGCACGCCGGGCACCGCCGCTACACCGAGGCCGACATCCGCAGGCTGTACCGGGTGCGGGCGCTGCGGTCGATCGGGCTGGGCCTGGACACCATCGCGGCGACCCTGGCCGAAGGGGACCGGGAGGCGTTGCGGGCGGTGCTCGTCGACCAGCTCGCGCACCTCGATTCCCAGGCCCGCCGGATGAACGACCTGCGGGCGCAGGTCCAGCACTTGCTCGAGCGGATGAACACCGTCGCCGATCCCGGCGAGGTGCTGACGATTCTGGAGACGATGCAGATGATCGAGAGCTATTACACCCCTGAGCAGCTCGACTACCTGGCCAAGCGCCGGGAGGAGCTGGGGGAGAACGCCATCAAGGAGGTCGAGCAGGCCTGGCCACAGGTCATCTCGGCGATGCAGGAGCACCTGGCCGCGGGCACCCCGGTGGACGACCCGGACGTGCAGGCCCTGACCGCGCGCTGGTTCGGCCTGGTCGAGGCCTTCACCGGCGGCGACGACGGCGTCCGCGAGTCGCTGGGGAAGATGTGGGACGAGCAGGGGGACAAGCTCAACCAGCAGTTCGACACGGGCCTCTCGCCGGAGCTGATGGCCTACGTCGGCCGCGCGAACGAGGTACGGACCCGCTCCTGAGGGGTGAACTCACTTGCCGGCGGGGGCGACTCACTTGCCTGGAGGGGCGACTCGCGGGGGTTGGGCACCTTGATGGGTGACCGACCGCGCGGCGTAGGCGATGGCGTGTTCGGTCGCGGCCACCAGGTCGGCGCCGCGGGCGAGGTGGGCGGCGAGGGCCCCGGTGAAGGCGTCGCCCGCGCCGGTCGTGTCCACGGCGTCGACCTGGGGCGCGGGGATCCGGCGGGTGCCCTCCGGGGTGACCACGTCGGCTCCCCGCGCGCCGAGGGTGACGACGACTGAGCGGGAGCAGTCGAAACCGGGCAGCGCGCGGGCTTCGTGTTCGTTGACGATCAGCGGGTCGAGCACGGCGAGGGTGTCCGGGGACAGCTCCGCCACCGGCGACAGGTTCACCACAGCCCGCACCCCGGAGCGGGCCGCGAGCGCGACCGCGTGCTCCACCACGGTGATCGGCACTTCCAGCGAGGCCACCAGGACCCGGGCGTCGCCCAGGTCGACATCGGCCTCGGTGAGCGCGGAATTGGCGCCCGGCGAGACGATGATCGAGTTCTCGCCGTCCGGGGTGACCGTGATGAACGCGAGCCCGGTGGGCGTTGTGACTTTGCGGACCCGGGTCGTGTCGACGCCCGCCGAACCAAGTGATTTCAGGAGGAATTCACCATAGGGGTCGTCGCCGACGGCCCCGACCAGCGACACCGCGGCACCGTTGCGCGCCGCCGCGACAGCGGTGTTCGCACCCTTGCCACCAGGCAGGACACGGGTGTCGGAGCCCAACACCGTCTCACCCGCGGACGGCCTGCGGGCCACGGACACCACCAGGTCGGCGTTGGCCGAACCCACCACCACGACATCCACCCGATCAAGCTTAGTCGTGAAAAACATGCGCAAGTGTGAACGATTCAGTAGTGGAATCGATCTCCGGTGCCACAATGTGTCAGCTGATTTGCGTACTCCTCGGGCGATCCGGCGGGTGCGTGGCGGTGAATCCCGGGGCTCGCCCCGGGTGCCGGTCAGGGCCAGGGGGCCAAGGCCGGCTGAGCGTCACCGGTGCCGGTCGTGTGGCCCCCCGAGCGATCGTCACCGGTGACGCGCCTACCAGGCCCGATCCATCACCAGCGTCGGCGCGTCCGGCTCGACCTCGGACAGCCCGGCCTTCTCCTGCAGCCTGCGCAGCGAGTCGGGGGCCCACCAGGCCGCGTCGCCGAGCAACCGCATCACAGCGGGCACCAGGAGCATCCGCACGACGGTCGCGTCGAGCACCAGGGCGATGATCATGCCGACGCCAAGGAACCGCATGCTGGCCAGCGCGGACAGGCCGAACGCGCCGGTCACGACCACCAGCAGCAGGGCGGCCGCGGTGATCATGCGGCCGGTGCGCAGCAGGCCCGCGTGCACGGCGGCGTGGGTCGAGAGCCCGGTGTGCCTGGCTTCGACCATGCGCGAGAGCAGGAACGTCTCGTAGTCGGTCGACAGGCCGAACACCATCGCGACGATCAACACCATCAGACCCGCCTGCACCGGCTGCGGGGTCACCCCGAACAGCCCGGCGCCGTGGCCGTCCTGGAAGACGAACACCAGGATCCCGAACGTCGCCGACAGGCTCAGCGCGCTCATCAGCACCGCCTTGACCGGCAGCAGCACCGAGCCGAACGCGAGGAACATCAGGACCAGGGTGGCCGCGACGAGGATGGCGATCATCCACGGGATCCGGTCGGAGATCGCCTCGATGGTGTCGGCGACCTCGGCCGGATAGCCGCCGACCAGCACGTCGGCGTCGGTGGGCACCTCTCGTAGCGCTCGGATGATCGAGGCCGCCGCGTCGGTGTTCGCTTCACCCGCCAGCGGCACGGTGAGCAGCGCGATGTCGTCCTTGGCGCCGGTCGGCACGGCGTCGAGCACCCCGGGCACGCGCTTCAAGTCCTCCACCAGCAGCGCGACGGACCCCGGGTTGGCGGCGCGCACGACGAGCGTGGCCTGGTTGGTGCTCGCCGCTGGGAAGTTCGCCGCGATGGTCTCCACGGTGACCCGGCTCGGGTCGTCCGGCGGGAGTTGCTTCTCGTCCGCCCCGCCGAAAGTCAGGCCGCCCAGCGGCAGGGCGAGCGCGACCAGGACCGCGGTGATCGGCAGGGCGAACAGCACCGGGCGGCGCATGACGGCGTCGGCGACCCGGGCGAGGAACTCACGCTCGATCCGGCGGTGCCTGCCGCCGAGCGGGGTGCGCAGGCGGTGCCCGGCGACGGCGAGCAGCGCGGGCAGCAGGGTCAGCGAGATGATCGCCGCGATCGCCACCGCCGACATGCCGCCGTAGGCCATCGAGCGCAAGTAGTCCATCGGGAACACGACCAGCCCCGAGAGGGCGATGACCAGCAGGGTCGCCGAGAACGCGACAGTGCGGCCCGCGGTGGCGACGGTCCGGCTCACCGCGTCGGCGATCGTGGCGCCCGCGCCCAGCTCTTCGCGGAACCGGCCGACCATGAACAGCCCGTAGTCGATCGCCATGCCCAGGCCGAGCAGGATCGCCACGTTCAGCGCGAACGAGTTGACCTCGAACCCGTAGCTCAGCGCCCGCAGCACGCCCAGCGACCCGAAGATCGACAGGCAGCCGACCAGCACCGGCATGGACGCGGCGAGCACGCTGCCGAAGATCATCACCAGGAGAACCAGCGTCACCGGCAGTGACACCGCCTCGGCGACGGTCAGGTCGTCCGCGGACCGCTCGTTCATCGCCTGCTCGGTCGGCACCGTGCCGCCGAGTTGGGTGCGCACGCCCGGAACCGGCAGCAGGTCCCGAACAGACTGGTACGCGATACGACGGTCGTCCTTGTCGGTGCCCGCAAGGGTGATCGTCGCCATCGCCATGGTCTTCTCGGCGCTCGCGAGGGCGGGCAGACCGGTGCTCCAGTAGTCGGAGACAGCCACGACCTTGTCCCTGGGCAGGCCGCGCAAAGCGGTGGTGACCTGGGCGGCGAGGGCGGGGTCATCGACGGTCTTTTCGTCCGGGGCGGTGTAGACGACCACGACGTCAGGCGGGCGCTGCCCGAAGGTCTCGGTGACGATCTCCTTGACCCGCATGGACTCACTGGCCGGATCCTCGTAGCCGCCCTGGGTCAGCTTGTCGAAGACGCCGAGGCCCCAGCCGCCCGCGCCGATCGTCACCAGCAGGGTGACGACCAGGACCACCCACCGTCTGCGGTGCGTGAACGAACCCCACGATGCGAGCAAACCCTGTCCCCTCAACGGAGCAGGACGCTACAGTCCGTGAACGCTGTTCACAACATCGCGGAGACCACATGACGCAGGGGACTCGTCGCGACCGGGCCCGCGCGGAAACGGATCGCGAAATCCGCGGACAGGCCCGTGCGCTGCTGATCAGCGACGGTCCACAGGCGGTGACACTGCGCGCGATCGCACGGGAACTCGGGATCACCGCGCCCGCGCTCTACCGGTACTACGCCTCGCGCGAAGACCTGATCGAACACCTCCGCGCCGACGTCTGCGCGGACCTGGGCAACGACTTGGACAGAGACCTGGCCGACGTCGCCGAGTCAGATCACCTCGCCCAGGTGCTCGCGGTGTGCCGCGGCTTCCGGCGGTGGGCGCTGGCGCACCCGCAGGAGTTCACCCTCGTGTTCGCCACCCCGCCGCACGACCCGAGGAAGGACCCGGTCCGGGACTCGTTCGGCCGGATCTTCCTCGGCGTCGCGGGCCGCATCCTCGCGGTCGGGGAACTGATCACCCCGCCGGAACAGGACATCCCGGCGGCGCTGGTCGCGGACCTGACGGCGTTCCGCTCCGACCTGCTCGACAGCATGGCCGCCACCGGAGTGTCCATTGCGGACAGTCGGCTCGGGATCGCCACGGCGTACGTGATGCTGCGGTTCTGGGTGCGGCTCTACGGTCAGGTCGCGCTGGAGGTGTTCGGGCAGTTCCCGTTCCCGGTGACCGACGCCGAACCCATCTTCGAGTCGATGCTCGCCGATCTGGTTCGCGAGGTGGGGCTGTCCGAGTGACAGCCCCGATCCTCGCTACAGCACGATGTTGACCAGACGCCCCGGCACCACGATCACCTTGCGCGGGGTTCCGCCCGCGACCAGGGCCGCGACCTTCTCCTCCGCCAGCGCCGCCGCCTTCACGTCATCCTGGCTCGCGTCCGCGGCCACCGTGATCCGGCCGCGCACCTTGCCGTTGACCTGGATCGGGTATTCGACCGTGTCCTCGACCAGGTAGCGCTCGTCGGCGGTCGGGAACGGGCCGTGCGCCAGCGACTCGGCGGCGCCCAGCTTCGACCACAGTTCCTCGGCCACGTGCGGGCACATCGGCGCCAGCATCTGGACCATCGCCTCGGCCACCACGCGCGGGCAGCCTTCGGTGAAGTTCTTGGTGATGTGGTTGTTCAGCTCGATCAGCTTCGCGCCCGCGGTGTTGTAGCGCAGGTTCGAGTAGTCCTCGTGCACGCCCGCGATCGCCTTGTGCAGCGCGCGCAGGGTCGTCTCGTCGGGTTCGGCGTCGGTGACCCGGACCTCGCCCGTCTCCTCGTCGACGATGTTGCGCCACAGCCGCTGCAGGAACCGCTGCGCGCCGACGACGTCCTTGGTCGCCCAGGGGCGGGAGACGTCCATCGGGCCCATCGACATCTCGTACATGCGGAAGGTGTCGGCGCCGTAGGTCTCGCACATCTCGTCGGGCGTGACCACGTTGCGCAGGCTCTTGCCCATCTTCCCGTACTCCTGCTTGACCTCTTGGTCACCGAAGAAGTACTTGCCGCCGCGCTCGACGACCTGGGAGGCGTCGACGTAGACACCGCGCTCGTCCACGTAGGCGTAGGCCTGGATCATGCCCTGGTTGAACAGGCGCCGGTACGGCTCGTCGGCGCTGACGTGGCCCAGGTCGAACAGGACCTTCTGCCAGAAGCGCGAGTACAGCAGGTGCAGCACCGCGTGCTCGACCCCGCCGATGTACAGGTCGACACCGCCCGGATCCCCGTCGCTCTGCGGGCCCAGCCAGTACTGCTCGTTCTCGGGCTCGCAGAACCGCTCGGTGTCGGTCGGGTCGACGTAGCGCAGCTGGTACCAGCACGAACCCGCCCAGTTGGGCATTGTGTTGGTGTCGCGGCGGTACTTCTTCTTTCCCTCGCCCAGGTCCAGCTCGACCTCGACCCACTCGTTCGCCCGCGACAGCGGCGGCGACGGCTCGGTGTCGGCGTCCATCGGGTCGAACGTCTTCGGCGAGTAGTCCTCGACCTCGGGCAGCTCGATCGGCAGCATCGACTCGGGCAGCGCGATCGGCTGGCCGTCCTCGTCGTAGACGATCGGGAACGGCTCGCCCCAGTAGCGCTGCCGCGAGAACAGCCAGTCGCGCAGCTTGTACTGGATGGTGCCGCGGCCGTGGCCGTGCTCCTCCAGCCAGGCGATGATCGTCGACTTGGCCTCGTCGATCTCCATGCCGTCCAGGAACCCGCTGTTGATCGCCGGGCCGTCGCCGGTGAACGCCTCGCCGTCGAAACCCTCGGTGGGCTGGACGGTCCGGATGATCGGCAGGTCGAACTTGGTGGCGAAGTCCCAGTCGCGCTGGTCCTGGCCGGGCACGGCCATGATCGCGCCGGTGCCGTAGCCCATCAGCACGTAGTCGGCGACGTAGACCGGGATTTCCTTGCCGTTGACCGGGTTCACCGCGTGCGCGCCGGTGAAGACGCCGGTCTTCTCCTTGCTCTCCTGGCGGTCCAGGTCGGACTTGTTCACCGCGACCCTGCGGTACTCGGCGACGGCGTCGATGTGCTCGGCGGTGGTGATCACGTCGACCAGCGGGTGCTCCGGCGCCAGGACCATGTAGGTCGCGCCGAACAGCGTGTCCGGGCGGGTGGTGAATACCTCGATCAGGTGCTCGCCGACCGGGAAGCTCACCCGGGCGCCGTTGGACCGGCCGATCCAGTTGCGCTGCATCGCCTTGACCTTCTCCGGCCAGTCCAGGCGGTCCAGGTCGTCGATCAGGCGGTCGGAGTACGCGGTGATCCGCATCATCCACTGGCGCAGGTTCTTGCGGAACACGGGGAAGTTGCCGCGCTCGCTGCGGCCGTCCGCGGTGACCTCTTCGTTGGCCACGACCGTGCCCAGGCCCGGCACCCAGTTGACCGGGGCGTCGGACAGGTAGACCAGGCGGTACTCGTTCAGCACGGCGTACTGCTCGGCCCGGGTCAGCTCACACCAGCCGCGCCCGTCCGGGGTGTTCCGCTTGCCCTGGGCGAACTCGGCTTCCAGCTCCGCGATCGGGCGCGCCTTGCCCGCGTCGGCGTCGTACCAGGAGTTGAAGATCTGCAGGAAGATCCACTGCGTCCAGCGGTAGTAGTTGGGGTCGATCGTGGAGATCCGGCGCCGCTCGTCGTGGCCCAGGCCCAGGCGGCGGATCTGCCGCAGGTAGGTCTGGATGTTGTCCTCGGTGGTCTTGCGCGGGTGCTGGCCGGTCTGCACGGCGTACTGCTCGGCGGGCAGGCCGAAGGCGTCGAAGCCCATGGTGTGCAGGACGTTGCGGCCGTTCATCCGGTGGTACCGGGCGAAGACGTCGGTGCCGATGAAGCCCAGCGGGTGGCCGACGTGCAGGCCCGCGCCCGAGGGGTACGGGAACATGTCCTGGACGAACAGCTTGTCGGCGGGAACCGGACCCGCCAGCGGCCCGACGGGGTTGGGCGCGTGGTACGTCCCGCGTTCCTCCCAGTGGTCCTGCCAGCGCTTCTCGATCCGACCGGCCAGCTCGGCCGTGTACCGGTGGCTCGGCACGGCATCGGCGGCGCTGGGTGTCTGAGGATCGGGGCTCATCAGTTTCCTTCCGGGGGTGCGTGCTCCTGAGGAAAAACGAAAACCCCCCAGCCCGCTTGGGCATGAGGGGTCGCCGCGCGTGACCGGTCGGTCAGCGCGGCCAACTAAGGAGCAGGCGGGCCGTACTCATGTCCAGAGAATAGCGCACGGGCGCGAACCGCTTTCCCGGATGACCGGGAACACACAGGTCAGGTGCCCGGCTAGGACCCCGCGAGCCATCTCCTACCATCGAGTGGTGAACCTCGCGCCGCTCGTGCCGCTCATCGCCGGTCTGCCGCTGCTCGCCGTCGGCTTCCTCGGCCTGACCGAGCGGCTGCCGCGCAATCGCTTCGGCGGTGTCCGCACCCCCGCCACCCTGCGCGACGACGACACCTTCCGCCTCGCCAACAAGGTCGCGGGCCTGCCGACGATGGTGGCCGGTCTCGTCGGCCTGATCGGCGGCGTCGTCGGTCTGCTGCTGTCGACCACGGCGGGTGCGATGACGGTGGCGATCATCGCGACCATCGGCCTGCTGGTCATCACCGTCGCCGCGGGCGCCCTCGGCCACCGCGCCGCCGCGGCCATGCCGGAACCCGCTCCCGAACTCCCCGCGGGCTGCGCGGGCTGCCAGTGCGGCGGCTGCGGAGTCCTCGGCAAGGCGAAGACCGCCTAGTTCGCCTTGACGTCGCCCGGATGGGTGGCCAACAGGGCCAGCGGCATGCCCTGGCGGCGCAGCACGCGGCCCCAGAGGTCTTCCTCGGCGGGGGCGAACACGTCGTTGGGCAGGGCCGGGACCACGATCCAGTCGCCGCGGTCGATCTCGCCCGCGAGCTGGCCGAGGTCCCATCCCGCGTAGCCGGCGAACACGCGCATCCCGCGGAACTTGGGGACGAGCACGTCCGGGTCGGCGTCCAAGTCGACCAACGCCACCGGTCCGCGCACGCCGATCAGGCCCGTCACCCCGTCGACCAGCTCGCCGGTGCGCATCGCGGCCAGGCACAGCGCGGTCTTCTGCTCGACCGGGCCGCCGACGAACACCGAGTTCGGCTCCGACACGTGCCTGCCCCACGTGGGCAGCACGTCGTCGACGGGGACATCGCTCGGTCGGTTGAGGACGACCCCGAGCGTGCCTTCACTCCGGTGGTCGATGATGTAGACCACCGTGCGACGGAAGTTGTCGTCGAGCAGGCTGGGCGCGGCTACCAGCAGCGTCCCTGGCTCGACCGAGGCGTCGGATGACACCCCGCCATGATCCCATCCGCGCGGCGAGTGTGAACGGCCCGACCCTCCTTCGCGGCCGACGGGAACGAAAGCGGGGGATCCGTCGTTGATGATGAGGTCGGCACTGTGTGTCCCCCGGGCTCAACTAGAACCGCCTTCGTGGAATACCGCACGGCTGGAGCCACGTTGTGCAACTCGCCGTGAGGCGACCCGGTGCCGGTGTCGGGTGGGCGGTCCCTTTCGGGGCCGCCCATTCCGGCGTTCGGGGGCTTTCCCGGAGACGTAGGCTGAGCCGTCGTGAGCACGCGTGCCGATACCAGCCATCCCGCCGATCACGAGGCACACCACCTTCGGATCGGCGTGCGGCGGCTGCTGTCCATTTCCGACTTCCGCCGCCTGCTCCTGAGCCGCTTCGCCGCCCAGTGGGGCGACGGGATGCTGCAGGCCGGTCTCGCGGGCGCCGTCCTGTTCAACCCGGAACGCGAAGCCGACGCCCTCGCCATCGCCGCCGGGTTCACCGCCCTGCTGCTGCCGTACTCGCTCGTCGGACCGTTCGCGGGCGCCCTGCTCGACCGGTGGGACCGGCGCAACGTGCTGGTCGTGGCCAACGCGCTGCGCGGCCTGCTGATCCTGGTGGCGGCCGTGACCGTCGCGATGGGCGCCGACGAGCCGGTGCTCTTCACGCTCGCGCTGATCGTGGTCGGCATCAGCCGGTTCGTCGGGTCGGGACTCTCGGCGTCGCTGCCGCACGTGGTGCCGGTGCGCAACCTGGTCGAGGCGAACGCGCTGGCCACGACCCTCGGCGCGGTCGTCGCCGTGACCGGCGCGGGCTGCGCTGTCGGGTTGCGGGCGCTGGTCGGCGCCGACGACGTCGGCTCCGGGATCACCACCGCCGCCGCCACACTCGGTTCGATCGCCGCCGCGCTGGTCGCCATCCGGTTCGCGAAGGGCGCGCTGGGACCCGACGAGGTCGACGAGCCGCCGCAGACGCTGGTCGCCATCGCGCGGGGGCTGTTCGACGGCGCCCGCGCCGCGGTGCGCACACCGACCGTGCTCGCCGGGTTCGTGGCGCTGCTCGCGCACCGGGCCGCGTTCGGGATCCTGCTGCTGCTGACCGTGCTGCTGGTCCGGTTCCGCCTCGACACCGGGATGGCCGGGCTCGGCGAGGTGGCGGGCATGGTCGGGCTCGGCATTCTGCTCGCCGGGATGACGACCGCCCGGATCGTCGCCAAGTTCTACCGGCGCCGGACCATGGGCGCGGCGCTGGTCGTCGGCGGCGTCGCCGTCGTCGCGCTCGGGATGCCGATGACGATGATCACGACGCTGGCGGCCGCGCTGGTGCTGTCCTACGCGGGCCAGATCGTGAAGCTCTGCGTCGACGCCGCCGTCCAGCGCGACATCGGCGACGAGGTCCGCGGCCGGGTGTTCGCCCTCTACGACACGCTGTTCAACGTCGCGCAGGTCGTCTCGGTGTCGCTCGCGGCGCTGGTCGTCGCGCCGGACGGCGCCTCACCGGGACTGTTCGCCGCCGCCGGGATCTGCTACCTGATCGGCTTCGCCGGCTTCGTCACCATCACCCGAATCACTGGCCACTAGACCCTGCTCGGCGGCCCACTCGTGGAGCGCGGCGACGGCGTCGTCGTACTCCAGGGGGCCGCGGTCGAGGCGCAGCTCCTTGAGGAACGTCCACGCCTTGCCGACCATCGGGCCCGGCGGCAGTCCGAGTACCCGCATGATCTCGTTGCCGTCGAGGTCCGGCCGGACCTTGGCCAGATCCTCCTCGGCGGCGATTCGCGCGATGCGCTCCTCAAGACCGTCGTAGGTGCGCTGGAGCATGTTCGCCTTGCGCCGGTTGCGCGTGGTGCAGTCGGCGCGGACGAGCTTGTGCAGCCGGGGGAGCAGGTCACCGGCGTCGGTGACGTAGCGGCGGACGGCGGAGTCGGTCCACTCGCCGTTGCCGTAGCCGTGGAACCGCAGGTGCAGGAACACCAGCTTGGCGACGGACTCGGTGAGGTCCTTCGAGTACCGCAGCGCCTTCATGCGCTTGCGCACCATCTTCGCGCCGACGACCTCGTGGTGGTGGAAGCTGACGCCGCCGCCGGGGATGAGGCGCCGGGTGTCGGGCTTGCCGATGTCGTGCAACAGCGCGGCGAGTCGCAGCACCAGGTCCGGCTCGGCGCCCTTCTCCTCGAGGTCGATCGCCTGGTCGAGCACGACCAGCGAGTGCTCGTAGACGTCCTTGTGCTGGTGGTGCTCGTCGATCTCCAACCGCATCGCGGGCAGTTCCGGCAGCACGTGGTCGGCCAGCCCGCTGTCCACGAGCAGGACGATGCCTTCGCGCGGGTGCGCGCCGCAGAGCAGCTTGGACAGCTCGGTCTGGATCCGCTCCGGGGTGATCCGGGCGATCTCGCCGCTCATCGACGACAGTGCCTCGACCACGCGCGGGGCGGGGGTGAAGCCGAGCTGGCTGACGAACCGCGCGGCCCGCATCATCCGCAGCGGGTCGTCGGCGAAGGACTCCTGCGGGGTGGCCGGGGTGTCGAGCCTGCGTTCGGCCAGCGCGGACATGCCGTCGTGCGGGTCGATGAATTGCTTTGTCGACAAGTCGATGGCCATCGCGTTGACGGTGAAGTCGCGGCGGACCAGGTCGGCCTCGATCGAGTCGCCGAACTGGACCTCGGGGTTGCGGCTGACCCGGTCGTAGGCGTCGGACCGGAACGTGGTGATCTCGCAGGTGGTGCCCTGCCGGGTCGCGCCGACGGTGCCGAAGGCGATGCCGGTGTCCCAGATCGCGTCGGCCCAGCCGCTCACGATCTTCATGATCTGCTCGGGCCGCGCGTCGGTGGTGAAGTCGAGGTCGTTGCCCATCCGACCCAACATCGCGTCGCGGACCGGGCCGCCGACGAGGTAGAGGCGATGGCCCGCCCGGGTGAACCGGGTGGCGAGATCATCCGCGATCGGCGAAACCCGCATGAGTTCCACTACCGCGTTCTGGGCGGCCTGCGCTGATGAGACAGACCGCGACACTGAGGCGAACACAATGAACGAGCGTAACCGGTTATCCACAGGGTCGAGCGACGCCCGTCCCCGAGGTCGCCGATCGCATTACCATCGCGAATATGCCCCCGTCGTCCGGAAGGTCCCGAGGCGCCCGGACCGGGCGTCGCTTCCGCAAGCGCGGGCCGAAGCTGGCGACGGTCGACGAGACGTCGGCGGGCGGGCTGGTGCTCGACGCCAAGACCGACCGGGTCGCCCTGATCGGCCGCCTCGACCGGCGGGGCAGGCTGCTGTGGTCGCTGCCCAAGGGCCATATCGAGCCAGGCGAGACCCCGGAGCAGACGGCGGTCCGCGAGGTCGCCGAGGAGACGGGGATCGACGGCGAGGTCGTCCAGCCGCTGGGCACGATCGACTACTGGTTCATCGCCGACGGCGCCAAGCGCATCCACAAGACGGTGCACCACTTCCTGCTGGTCGCCCACTCCTATGAGCTCTCCGACGAAGACCTGGAAGTGACCGAGGTCGCGTGGGTGGCGTTCGACGACTTGGAGGCGAGACTCGCCTATGCGGACGAGCGCCGTCTGGTCCGAAAGGCGAGGCAACTACTCTCCGAGCATCCACTCTCACCCGGTCCGGTCGAGCGCGACGAAGTCGGCCGAGGCTGACCCCATGGCTGGAGAGACTTCGTGATCACTCGACTGCGTCGCGCCGGACTGGCGACGCTGGCCGCGGTGCTGGTCGTGCTCGGTGCGCCACTCGGCGAAGCGACCGCCCAGACCACCGAACGCATCCGGGTCGACTTGGATCAGCTCACCCCGAGAGTCGCCGACGCGACCACTCCCACGGTCACCGTCACCGGAACGATCACCAATACGGGTGATCGCCGGATCGACGACATTCAGGTCCGCCTCGAACGCGGCGACCTGCTCGGCGACGAGTCCGCGCTGCGCCGCGCCCTCAACGAGCCACACAAGTCGACCGCGCTGACCAAGCCGACGACGAGTGTGTTCAAGGACGTCAGCCGCAAACTGGAGCGGGGACAGTCGTCGCGCTTCGAGCTGACCGTCGGCCTCGGGCAGGAACGCGGCTCCCTCAAGGTCGACAAGCCCGGCATCTACCAGCTGGTGCTGAACTTCAACGGCGTTCCCGACTTCGGCACGGCCGAGCGCATCGGCGCGCTGAGCGCGCTGCTGCCGGTCCTGTCGGTGCCCGGTGGCGACGCGATCGCCCGGCCCGCGGACCCGTCCAAGGTCGGGATGCTGTGGCCGCTGGTCGACGAACAGCCCCGGCCCGTGGAGATCCCGGCGGGCGGCGGGAAACCGGTCTTCGCCGACGAGGGGCTGGCCGACTCGTTGAGCGGCGGCAGGCTGTTCAGCCTCCTCAACGCCGTGCAGCAGGCGGCAGTGACGGACAACACCCTGCTGCGGTCGCTGTGCTTCGCGATCGATCCCGACCTGGTCCACCAGGTCGACCTCATGTCCAAGGGCTACGTCGTCGGCCGCGACGGTGTGGTCAGCGAGGGCAGAGGCCAGGAGACGGCCGCCCTGTGGCTTTCGGTGCTCCGCGACCTCACCAAGGGCCAGTGCGTGGTGTCGCTGCCGTTCGCCGACGCCGACCTGGTCGCCCTCTCCCGCTCCGACACCGTCGACCTGCAGACGGTCGCGATCTCGGCGTCGGACGTCATCGAGAAGATCCTCGAGGTCAAGCCGCAGGCCGGGGTGGTCTGGCCCGACGGCGGCACCCTCGACCAGCGGACCCTCGCCGACCTGTCGAGCGCCCGGCGGACGACCGTGCTGGCCGACTCCGCCAAGCTGCAGCAGGTCGTCGGCAAGGCGCCGCTGAGCCTGAACGGCGACTCGGCGCGGGCCATCCCGTACGACACCCTCGTGGCCTCCTCCCTGGCCCCGCGCGGCGGCGACTCGGCGGTGAAGACGTCGTCGGTGCAGAACGGGCTCGCGACCCTGGTCTTCCGCGGTGCGTTCACCGCCGGGCAGAACGTCCTGGTCGCGCCCCCGCGCCGGTGGTCGGCGTCCATCGGCGAGCTGCGGGTGTTCCTGCAGACCCTGCGGTCGCTGCACAGCCAGGGCTACACGCTGCCGCTGCCGCTGCCCTCCCTCGTCGAGCTTCCCGATCAGGGCAAGGCGGGCGGTCTGGACTACTCCGCGCAGGACAGCGGCGCCGAGGTCACCGCGCCGGTCACCGCCGAGATCGCCCGGATCAACACCGTCCAGCGTGAACTGATCAAGAACGTCTTCACCAAGGACGCCACCGTCCTGCTCGACCCGAGCGAGCTGCTCGCTCCCATCCGCGACGACCTGATCCGCGCGTCCTCGACCGCGTGGCGCTCGCGGCCCGCCGAGGCGTCGAACGCGACGCGGCACGCGGGCCGACAGCTCAAGGCGCTGCTGTCCCGGGTGACGATCAACGACTCCGGTGTCCCGCTGTCGCTGGCGTCGTCGGACAGCCCGATCCCGGCGTACATCACCAACGGCCTGCCGGTCGCGGTGCGGGCCAGGGTCAACGTAGGGGACACCCCGGGCCTGCGGTCCGACCAGTCGGTCTATGTCCGCATCCCCGCGGGCCACTCGATGACCCAGTTCCTCCCGGTCTCGGTGAGCCGCGCGGGCCGCTTCACCGTCGACGTCTGGCTGACCACGGAAAGTGGCACCACTCTCGGTGCCACCTCCCAGGTGAAACTCAACTCCACCTCCTACGGCAGCATCACCCTGGCGGTCACCGGCACGGCGGCGGGCGCGCTGGTGCTGCTCGTCAGCCTGCGGCTGTTCCGCCGCATTCGCGCCAAGCGGATGGCCGCGGCCGCCGAGAACGATCTATAGGCGCGAAAGAGCGAGGACGACGACGGTGGAGCAGGGCGCACAGAAGAAAGCGGTGCCCTCACTGGCCCGCGCGACCGGGTCGATGGCCATCGCCACGATGGTCAGCCGGATCACGGGGTTTTTCTGGAAACTGATGCTCGGCTGGATCATCGGCTTCGGCGTCGTCCAAGACTCGTTCACCATCGCCAACACGCTGCCCAACATCATCTTCGAGTTGTTGCTCGGCGGGGTGCTCGCCAGCATCGTCGTGCCGCTCCTGGTGCGGTCGCATGACGATCCGGACGGCGGCCAGACCTACATCAACCGCCTGCTGACGGTCGGCATGACCGGTCTGGCCGTCGCCACGGTGATCGCGGTGGCGCTCGCCCCGGTGTTCACCCGGATCTACATCGACGGCTCAACCGGCAACGCGAATCCCGAACTCGCCACTGCCTTCGCCTACCTGCTGCTACCCGAGATCCTGTTCTACGGACTCTTCGCCCTGCTGTCGGCCGTCCTGCAGGCCAAGCACGTGTTCGGTCCGACCGCGTGGGCACCGGTGGTCAACAATCTCGTCGTCATGGCGACCCTGCTCGTCTACGCGATCGTCCCCGGCAAGCTCTCGCTGAACCCGGTGCACATGGGCGACGCGAAGCTGCTGGTCCTGGGCATCGGCGTCACCATGGGCATCGTCGTGCAGGCGGCGATCCTGCTGCCCGCACTCAAACGCAGCGGTTTCAAGTTCAAGTGGACGTGGGGGTTCGACGCCCGGCTCAAGGAGTTCGGTGGGCTCGCCCTGTGGATCCTGGGATACGTCCTGATCAGCCAGGTCGGCATGGTGGTCACGCAGCGGGTGCTCTCCGCGGCCTCGGCCGGCGGGGTGAGTATCTACGCGCAGGCGTGGCTGCTGTTCCAGCTGCCCTACGGCGTCATCGGCGTTTCGCTGCTGACCGCGATCTTGCCGCGAATGAGTCGGGCCGCCGCCGACGGCGATACCCAACGGGTGGTCGACGACTTGTCCACCGGCAGCAGGCTCTCGGCGGTCATGCTCGTCCCGATCAGCGCGATCCTCACGGTGTCGGGTGTCGCGATCGGCATCGCGTTGTTCAGGGCCGGGGCAACCGACCTCGCCCAGGCCAACCGGCTTGGCACCGCGCTGGCGTTCTCCGCGTTCGGTCTGCTCCCGTACGCGCTGGTGATGCTGCAGCTGCGGGTCTTCTACGCCATGAAGGACGCCCGCACGCCCACCCTGATCATGCTCGTGATGACCGTGGTCAAGGTTCCGCTGCTTTACATGTGCGGCGCGGTGGTGGATCCCAGGCAGGTAGTGATCGCCGTCATGCTGGTGAATTCACTGACGTTCGTCGTCGGCGCGGTACTCGGCCAGATGTGGCTGTGGGTGCGTTTGGGGAACCTGCACAGCAAGAAGATCATCGCGGTGATCAGCAAGAGCGTTCTCGCTGGTCTTGGTGGGGTCGCGGCAGCCTGGCTGGTCAGCAGGTTCGTCCTGCCCGGCACGATCGGCTCGATGGGTCGGGCCTGGCTGGTGCTCATCGTCCAGTCGGTTGTCGCGGGTCCGGTTATGGTCGGACTGCTGATGGCGTTGAAGGTGCCCGAGCTCAAGCCCGCGACGAGCCGAATCACCCGACTCGTGCGCCGTGGGTAACGAGATGACCACCGGTCTTGGCGTGCTTTCACGTACCCTCGGGTCGACCGGCGTGCTGGAGACAGAGTGACGACGAGGCGAACCGAGTACCCGACGGGCGAGGATGCGGCTGGCCGCAGTGCCGGCCCGGGCTTCCTCGTCCCCGGCGGTGTGATCGGCGACGGCCGCTACCGGCTGGTCGCCCAGTTCGGTGTCGACCAGCGGATGAACGCCCACTTCTGGCGGGCCCAGGACAGCTACCTCCGCCGCGATGTCGCGCTCACCCTGCTGGCGGGCGACCAAGGCGACGCCGCCGCGGTGGCCGCCGCCCGGCGCACCCTGGAGCGCGCCGCGCACGCCACCACGCTGAACCACCCCGGCAAGGCCCGGGTGCTCGACGTGCTCAGCCAGGGCAGCGGGATCGGCGCCGGTGAGGGCCTCATCGGCATCATCGTGGCCGACTGGGTCCGCGGCACCGACCTGATCGACCTCGTCGCCGAGTACCCGGTGCCGTCGGCGATCGCGGCGAGCCTGCTCGAACCGCTCGCCGCGGCGGCGGAAACGGCCCACCACACGGGTCTGGTGCTCGGCCTCGACCACCCGCAGCGCATCCGGGTCACCCCGCAGGGCGCCCTGTTCCTCGCGTTCCTCGGCGCGCCCGCGGAGGCGAGCCTGCACGACGACGTCCGCGGCCTCGGCGCGATCCTCTACCTGCTCCTCACCGGCCGGTGGCCGCTGCCCGGCGGACCGGAAGGCGTCCCGGCCGCGCCGCTGGGCCCGGACGGCCACGTCGTCGCACCCCGCGCGCTGTACTCGTACATTCCGCAGGAGCTGTCCGAGGTCGCGCTGCGCTGCCTGTCCGGCGACTCGATCGGCGGCATCCGCACCAGCGCGGGGCTGATCCGGGTCCTGGAGCGGGCGAAGTTCATCGACGACGAGACCCACCAGCTCCAAGCCATCTCCGACGACGAGGAGTACGAGGACGACGGCACCGTCTGGACCACGCGGCGGCCCAGCAACGACCGCGCCACCCGGCGCAAGCTCGCCGTCGGCGTGACCGCGCTGGCCGTGGCCACGGTCGGCGTCCTGGCGTGGCTCGGCATGCAGCTCATCAGCTTCTTCGGCGACACCGAGCCCGGCGCGGGCGGCCCGACGATCGTGGCGACCGCCCCCGGCGGCAACCCGCAGAACGGTCCGCCGCCACCGCAGCCGGGTGAGCCGATCCAGGCCGCGGGCGTGCGGGTCTACAACGTCAAGGGCACCGCCGACAACCCGCGGCGGGCCACCTTCGCCGTCGACGGCGACCCGAAGACCGCGTGGAAGACCGACGCCTACGCGCAGCCGTTCCCCGCGCTCAAGCCCGGAATCGGGATCATGGCCTCGTTCGCCGAGCCGGTCCCGTTCGCCGAGGTCATCATCGACTCGCCCAGTGACGGCACCGTCGTCGAGATCCGCACCGCGCCCACGGAGCGCCCGAAACTCGACGAGACCAAGGTCATCGGCCGCGCGACCCTGCAGGCAGGCCAGACCAAGCTGCAACTCGACAGCGCCGAGCCCACCCAGCACGTGCTCATCTGGATCACCACCCTCGCCGAGGGCAACGTCTCCGAACTAACCGAGATCCGCTTCCTCCGCGCCCAGTAAAATGCGCCGGTCGGAGCACGTCACGACGATCACGAACGAGCCCGATACGCTGTCCGCGTGACCGCCGCCGCCAGTTCGGACGCCGACCTCATCGCGGCCCATGCCGCCGGGGATCCGCGCGCCTTCTCCGAGCTAGTCCACCGGCACCGCGACAGACTTTGGGCAGTCGCCCTGCGCACGCTGCGCGACCCCGAGGAAGCGGCGGACGCCCTGCAAGAGGCGTTCATCTCCGCGTTCCGCGCCGCCGGTTCCTTCCGGGCCGAGTCCCAGGTCACCACCTGGCTGCACCGGATCGTCGTCAACGCCTGCCTGGACCGCGTCCGTCGACGCCAAGCCCGGCCCACGGTGCCGCTCCCCGAGACCGGGCCGGGTGAGCCGGTCAGCCCGCGCGACGCGATGTCCGACCGGGAGACCAGCCTGGTCGTGCGCACCGCGCTGGCCGAGCTGTCCGAGGAGCAGCGGGTGCCGATCGTATTGGTCGACGTCGAGGGCTATTCCGTGGCCGAGACGGCGAAGATGCTGGGCATCGCCGAGGGCACGGTGAAGAGCCGATGCGCACGTGGCCGTGCCAAGTTGGCGAAAGTTCTCGGCCATCTGCGGAACCCGAGTGCAGATGCGAACGTCCCAGGTGACGCTATCGAACGGCGAGACGCGCCGACTCGGCGCCACTTGGAGGGACGATGACGGACGGGACTCGGGGCACTGGCATCCCCGACAGGTCGCCGTGGTCTGTCGACTTGCTCGCCGACCTGCACGCGGGGGTCTTGGACCCGCGCGAGAGCGCCCAGCTGTGGGCCCAGGTCAACACCGACCCGCAGGCCCGGGCGATCATCGACGCGCTCGACTCGGTCAAGGACGGTTTGGAGCAGCTGCGGGACGCCCCGGCGCCACCGATGCCCGCGCAGTTCGCCGCTCGGCTCGACGCCGCGCTCGACACTGAGGCCCGGCGCGCGTTCGGCGGTCAGCAGGCAGGCGCCCCGGTCATCGACTTGGCCGAGGCAAGGCGCAAGCGCTCCCGCCGCATGGCGTGGGGTGTCGGCGCCCTGACGGCGGCGGCTGCCGCTGTCGCGGTGACGGTCACGGTGCTGCCCGGCGCGAAGCAGACCACCGACGGTGTCGCGGCCCCGGTGCCGTCGGCGTCGGAGGGCACGAACGCCGAGCCGCCGCTCGCGGTGAAGAGTGAGGACATCGGCAGCGTCGCGGGACAGCTCGGCGGCAAGAAGGAGTACGGCCCGCTCAAGGACCAGGCCGGTCTCGACAAGTGCATCGTGGCCCGCGGGCTCGACCCGGCGAAGGCGCAGACCATCGGCGTCCGGCCGGTCACGCTCGACGGGAAGCCGGGCGTGATGGCGATGCTCACCACCGGCGAGGCCACCAAGTTCCGCATCCTGGTCGTCGAAGGCAACTGCACCGAGCTGTTCAACGGCACGATCGGCCGCTGAACCACCTGATCGCAAACGTTTGCGGGGGATCTCTGCCGAGGTCCCCCGCACTCGTGTGCCCTGTCACCGACGGCGGCGGAACAACTGGCCCCTACGATCGCGTTGACATCCAATGCGACCGGGCAAGACGTCCGGCGGAGTCGATGGAGGGCAAATGCCTGCGGACGTGGACCAGATCCGGAACCTGATCATCATCGGTTCCGGTCCAGCCGGGTACACCGCGGCCGTGTACGCCGCGCGCGCCCAGCTCGAACCGCTGGTCTTCGAGGGGTCCCAGTTCGGCGGTGCCCTGATGACCACCACCGAGGTCGAGAACTTCCCGGGCTTCCGCGACGGCATCATGGGCCCGGACCTGATGGAGCAGATGCGCGCGCAGGCCGAGCGGTTCGGCGCCGAACTCCGTCCCGAGGACGTCGAGGAAGTCGAGCTCGCCGGCGAGATCAAGTACGTGACCGCCAACGGGACGCGCTACGCGGCGAAGGCCGTCGTGCTCGCCATGGGCGCGGCCGCCCGCTACCTCAACGTGCCCGGCGAGCAGGAGCTCCTCGGCCGCGGCGTCTCCGCCTGCGCCACCTGCGACGGGTTCTTCTTCCGCGACCAGGACATCGCCGTCCTCGGCGGCGGCGACTCGGCGATGGAGGAGGCCACGTTCCTCACCCGCTTCGCCAAGTCGGTCACGATCATCCACCGACGCGAGGAGTTCCGTGCGTCGAAGATCATGCTCGAGCGGGCCAAGGCCAACGAGAAGATCCGCTGGCAGCTCAACACCGCGGTCACCGAAGTCCTCGGCGACACCAGCGTGACCGGCCTCAAGATCGCCGACACGGTCACCGGCGAGGTCTCCGAACTCCCGGTCACCGGCTTCTTCGTCGCGATCGGCCACGACCCGCGCAGCGCGCTGGTCAAGGGCCAGGTCGACCTCGACGACGCGGGCTACGTGCTGGTCAAGGGGCAGAGCACCTACACCAACATCGACGGTGTGTTCGCCGCCGGTGACTTGGTCGACCACGAATACCGCCAGGCCATCACCGCGGCGGGCTCCGGCTGCGCGGCCGCGATCGACGCCGAGCGCTGGCTCGCCGAGCACGGTGAGGCCAAGGCCGAGATCGCCTCCGAGTTCGTCGGTGGCGGCTACGCCTCCTCCAACTGATCACCAACCAACACCACAGGGAGACAAGATGGCAGGCAACACCGTCGTCGTGACCGACAGCTCGTTCGCGGACGATGTCCTGATGAGCGACAAGCCCGTTCTCGTCGACTTCTGGGCCACCTGGTGCGGCCCGTGCAAGATGGTTGCCCCGGTGTTGGAGGAAATCGCGCGCGACAACCCCGACAAGATCACCATCGCGAAGCTCGACATCGACAAGAACCCCGGCACCGCCCGTGACTACAAGATCATGTCGGTCCCGTCCATGATCTTGTTCGAGAAGGGCCAGCCGGTGAAGACCATCGTCGGCGCCAAGCCCAAGGCGGCCATCCTCAAGGACCTCGAGGACTATCTCGCCTGATAAAGGCGGTCGGCGAAGCAACCCGAACCCGGGGTACGCGCGTCTCGTTAAGGACGCGGGGCCCCGGGTTCGGCGTTTCTCTGACCCACCCACGCCCCTTCCGCGAAGTGGCCAGGCTGACAGGGCACAATGATGAGCTGTCAGGAACCGCTCCGGCTCCGCCGGAGCCCAACCGGAGAGCGAGGGTGCATGCGGGTACTCCGCCGCGGCGATGGGGGTCCTGCTGTAACCGAGGTCCGGTCCACGCTTCTTGCGCTGGGCCTGCTGCCTTCGGTCACCGGCATGACTGAACCTGGGGTGTTCGACCAGGCCATGGAACACGCCGTTCGCGCCTTCCAGCAGCAGCGTGGTCTGATCACCGACGGACTGGTCGGTCCGGCCACCTACCGCGCCCTGCGCGACGCGACCCACCAGCTCGGTGGCCGTCCGCTCGCGTTCATGGTCTCCGCCCCGATCACCGGCGACGACGTGCTCACCCTGCAGGAACGCCTGCTGGAGCTCGGCTACGACGCGGGTCGGCCCAACGGCGTCTTCGGCGCCCAGACCGAGTCCGCCCTGCGCAACTTCCAGCGTGACTACGGCCTGACCGTCGACGGGATCTGCGGCCCGGAGACGGTCCGCGCCCTGCGCCAGCTGTCCCCGCGCGCCCGCGGCGGCCGTCCGGTCCTGCTGCGCGAACAGGAGCGGGTCCGCAAGGCCGGTCCGCGCCTGCGCGGCAAGCGCATCGTCATCGACCCGGGCCACGGCGGCGCCGACACCGGGCTGTCGGTCGGCGGGGTCAACGAGTCCGACCTGATGTGGGACCTGGCCAGCAGGCTCGAAGGCCGGATGGTCGCCACCGGCATGGAGGCCCTGCTGTCGCGTGGCCGCGAGCAGTGCCCGCCGGACGAGTCCCGCGCCGCGTTCGCCAACGAGGCGGGCGCCGACCTGTTCCTCTCGCTGCACACCGACTCGAACGCCTCCCCGCACGCCCAGGGTGTCGCGAGCTTCCACTTCGGCAGCGGCAACGGCACGACGTCGACCCTCGGCGAGGCCATGGCCGGGCTGATCCAGCGCGAGCTGGCCATGCGCACGGGCCTGCGGGACTGCGGGACGCACCCGAAGACGTGGGACATCCTGCGGCTCACCCGCTGCCCGGCGGTCCGCATCGAGATCGGCTACCTCACCAACGTCGACGACCGGGCCCGGCTGTCCGACCCGGCCTTCCGCGACGTTGTCGCCGAGGGAATCCTGGTCGCGGTCAAGCGGCTCTACCTGCTCGGGGAGAACGACCAGCCGACCGGCAGCTTCACCTTCGCCGACGTCCTGGCCCACGAACTCCTGGCCAAAGCGGAGTAGTTGGGTCCTGTCCTGCGCGGACAGGACCTACCGCTGGAGAACCGGGCTGGCGGTGCTGACGGAGACCGTCCCCAGCAGCCGCTCGAGCGCCGCCTCGACGTCTTCCTTCCAGGTGATGGCCGAGCGCAGTTCAAGGCGCAGGCGGGGCCACCGGGGGTGCGGGCGCACGGTCTTGAAGCCGACGCTCGTCAGGAAGTCGGCGGGCACGACGCAGGAACGCTCCTCGTCGGGCTGGGCGTCGCCGAAGGCCTCGATCGCCTTCACACCGCGCCTGGTCAGGTCTTTCGCGACGGCCTGGACCAGCATCCGGCCAAGTCCGCCACCGCGGAACTCCGGCACGACGTGGAAGCCGGTCAGCACGACCGAATCGGCGCTCACCGGCGACGTCGGGAAGGCGGAAGCCCGCGGGACGGCGTTCGGCGGCGCGTAGAGGACGAACCCGACGGGCAGCTTGTCGCTGTAGACGACGCGCCCGCAGGAACCCCACTCCAAAAGGACGCTCGAAACCCAGGCTTCCTTTTCGAGTTCGCAGGTGCCGAACTCCTCAGCCTGCTCTTTGAGATGCGGCGCTAGTTCCCAGTACACGCATCCGCGACAGTGCTTCGGAAGGTGCTCCAGGTTGTCCAACGTGACGCCTACAACGCGTCGCGACACCCAACCTCCCGCACACATGCAATGCCTCGCGGACTCACCGTCCGCAGGAGGACGGCGTGATACCCAACCCAGAATAGGACCATGTGCCCTGCGCGGGAACCGTTGAAGCGATAATCAGGGCTAAGTCACCTGTCCGGTTACACTCGATTGATCGACCTGCACCGACGGAGCGCCCGATGACGCCTGGACAGCCGCCGGAAAGACTCGGCGCGCGCAGCCTCGACCCGCACCTGCAGCGCTACGCCGCGCGAGCTACGGGGATGACGGCATCCGAGGTGCGTGCGCTGTTCGCGGTGGCCAGCCGTCCGGAGGTCGTCTCGCTCGCGGGCGGCATGCCGAACCTGGCCGCGCTTCCGCTGGACTTCCTGTCCGAGCAGGTCGCGTCGATCATCACCGACGACGGTCTCACCGCGCTGCAGTACGGCTCGGCGCACGGCGTCCCGCAGCTGCGTGAGCAGATCTGCGAGGTGATGGCCCTGGAGGGCGTCACCGGCCACCCCGACGACCTGGTCGTCACCGTCGGCTCGCAGATGGCCCTGGACCTGGTGACCCGCATCTTCTGCGACCCGGGCGACATCGTCCTGGCCGAGGGGCCGTCGTACGTGGGCGCCCTGGGCACGTTCGCGTCCTACCAGGCCGACGTCCGGCATGTCGCCATGGACGAGCACGGCCTGGTCCCCGAAGCGCTGCGAGCCGCGCTGGGCGCCGCTGCCCAAGCAGGCCGCCGGGTCAAGTTCCTCTACACGATCCCGAACTTCCAGAACCCCGCCGGCGTGACGATGGCGGTCTCGCGGCGGGCCGAGGTGCTCGACATCTGCGCGCGCCACGACGTGCTCGTCATCGAGGACAACCCGTACGGCCTGCTCGGCTTCGACGGCCAGATCTACCCGGCGCTGCGGTCGATGGACGCCGACAACGTGATCTACCTCGGCTCGTTCTCCAAGACCTTCGCCTCCGGGCTGCGCGTCGGCTGGGCGCTGGCGCCGCACGCCGTCCGCGAGAAGCTGGTGCTGGCGGCCGAATCCGCGTCGCTGTGCCCGCCGACGCTCAACCAGCTGATCGTCTCGCGCTACCTCGCCACGCACGACTGGAAGGGCCAGATCAAGTCCTTCCAGTCGATGTACCGCGAACGCCGCGACGCGCTGCTGTCCGGGCTGGAGCAGCACATGCCCGCGGGCTGCACGTGGACCCGGCCCGACGGTGGGTTCTTCGTCTGGATGACCGTGCCGGAAGGCGTTGACACCAAAGCGATGCAGCCGCGCGCCGTCACCGCCCGAGTCGCCTATGTGCCCGGAACCGGCTTTTACGCCGACGGATTCGGCAGCAGGCAGATGCGGCTGTCGTTCTGCTACCCGCCGCCCGAGCGGATCTCCGAGGGCGTGCGCAGGCTCGCCGGTGTGCTCACCGAGGAGATCGAACTGCTCAACACCTTTGGTCCGTCGACGAGCCGTTCGCTCTCGGGACCGCAGACGCCCACGCCCGACACCGCGTGACCAACCGATAGTCAAGGAGTTCGCAGTGACCGATCGCTTCGTGGCCGTACTCGCCGGAGGCCTGTCCCACGAGCGTGATGTGTCGCTGCGGTCCGGCAGGCGGATCTCCGCGGCGCTGCGGACGGTCGGCGTCACAGTGGAGGAGTGGGACGCGGACGCGAACCTGCTGCACCGGATGCGCGAGCACCGGCCCGACGCGGTCGTCGTCGCGCTGCACGGCGGCGAGGGGGAGAACGGCTCGATCCAGACGATCTTGGATCTGCTGTCGATCCCGTACGTGGGCACCGATCCGGACGCGTGCAGGCGGTCGTGGGACAAGCCGACCGCGAAGGCGGAGCTGGCGCGCGCGGGCGTGCTGACCCCGGACTGGGTCGTGCTGCCGCACAGCACGTTCCGCGAACTGGGCGCGGCGCCGGTGCTGGAGTCGATGGTGCAGCGGCTGGGTCTGCCGCTGATGCTGAAGCCGGACAAGGGCGGCTCGGCGCTCGGCGCTCAGGTCGTGCGCGACGCGGCGAACCTGCCGACCGCGATGGTCGGCTGCCTCGCCTACAGCGACGCGGTGCTCGCCGAGAAGTTCGTCGACGGGGTCGAGGTCGCGGTCACGGTGATCGACGGGCCGGATGGTCCCGAGGCGCTGCCCGCCGTCGAGATCGTCCCGGAGAGCGGCGTCTACGACTACACCGCTCGCTACACCGCCGGGCTCACGACCTTCCACACCCCGGCTCGGCTCGACCCGAAGGCCGCCGACGCTGTCGCCGAACTCGCGGTGACCGCGCACAAGCTCCTCGGCCTCCGCGACATCTCGCGGACCGACGCCGTCATCGATTCGTCCGGCGCGGTCCACTTCCTCGAAGTGAACCTCTCGCCGGGACTGACCGAGACCTCGCTGGTGCCGATGGCGGTCGAGGCGGCCGGTCGGTCGCTCGGCGCGATCTATGCCGGGCTGATCGACCGGGCCATCGCCCGCTCACGGTGAGTCAGATTTAAGCCACTGAGCGCCATCGTCACCGTGACGTAAGTACCCGGTGTGATCCCTTGCGGGATTTCTATGTCTGAATTGTCCCATTTTCGGCCATCATGCCGACGATGCGCTCAAGGTCGTCAACCGACCCGAATTCGACGACGATCCGGCCTTTTCGCTTCCCGAGTTCGACTCGGACCCGGGTGTCGAACTTGTCCGACAGCCGCTCGGCAACGTCCTGGAGACCGGGGGCGACCATCGGCTTGCGCGGCGCGGCCTTCGGCTTGGCGGCGGGCGCGCTCTTCGCGAGCGTAACCGCTTCCTCGGTCGCGCGGACCGACAGCCCCTCGGCGACGATGCGGGTCGCCAGCTCTTCCTGCTCGCCCGGCTCCTCAAGCCCGAGCAGAGCGCGCGCGTGTCCGGCGGACAGCACGCCCGCGGCCACTCGGCGCTGAACGGGGAGGGGGAGTTTGAGCAGTCGGATCGTGTTGGTGATGACCGGCCTGCTGCGCCCGATGCGGGCCGCCAGGTCCTCGTGCGTCACCTCGAACTCTTCGAGCAGCTGCTGGTAGGCCGCCGCCTCTTCGAGCGGGTTGAGCTGAACCCGGTGGATGTTCTCCAGCAGCGCGTCGCGCAGCATGGCGTCGTCGGCCGTCTGCCGGACGATCGCGGGGATGCGCTTGAGCCCGGCCCGCTGCGACGCGCGCAGCCTGCGCTCGCCCATGACGAGCTCGAACTTGTCGTCACCCAGCTCGCGAACCACGATCGGCTGCATCAGCCCGAACTCGCGGATCGAGTGCTCCAACTCGGCGAGCGCGTCCTCGTCGAACACCTGCCGCGGCTGCTTCGGGTTCGCCACGATCGACGCCGTGTCGATCTCCCGGTAGACCGCGCCCGCCACGGCGCCGGTGTGGCTGGGCGCCTGGTGGTTGTTGTTCAGCCCGTCCACCCGCACCGGCACCCGCGGCGTCGACACGTCGATCGGGGGCGGCGGCGGGCCTTGGGGGATGAGTGCGGCCAGGCCGCGGCCGAGGCCGCCCTTGCGTCCGGCTGGTCCGGTCATTGCTCTACCCCTGCTCCTCGGAAGGCGACTTCACGTGCGGCGTCCAGGTACGACATGGCGCCGCGGGAACCTGGGTCGTAGGCGAGCACGGTCTGGCCGTAGCCGGGGGCTTCGGAGACCTTCACGCTGCGCGGGATGACGGTCTTGAGGACCGTGTCACCGAAGTGGTGGCGGACCTCGGAGGTCACCTGGTCGGCGAGCTTGGTGCGGCCGTCATACATCGTCAGCAGGATCGTCGAGACGGTCAGCGCCCGGTTCAGGTGGCTCTGCACGAGCTCGATGTTGCGCAGCAGCTGGCTGAGTCCCTCGAGTGCGTAGTACTCGCACTGGATGGGGATCAGGACTTCCTGGGCGGCGACCATCGCGTTGACGGTCAGCAGACCGAGCGACGGCGGGCAGTCGATGAAGACGTAGTCCGGGTTGAGCTGGTCCAGCGCCTCGTCCGAGAGCGCCTCCTTCAGCCGGGACTCGCGGCCCGCCATGGACACCAACTCGATCTCGGCGCCCGCCAGGTCGATCGTGGCGGGCACGCAGAAGAGGAGATCGGACTGGTCGCTGGTCTGCGCGGCGTCGGCGAGGGTGACTTCACCGAGAAGCACCTCGTAGACCGAAGGCGTCCCGGACCGGTGGTCGACACCGAGCGCGGTGCTGGCGTTGCCCTGCGGGTCGAGGTCGATGACCAGGACACGCAACCCGTGCATGGCCAGCGCGGCGGCCAGGTTGACGGTGCTGGTCGTCTTGCCGACCCCGCCCTTCTGGTTCGCCACGGTCATCACTCGACGGTGGGTGGGCCGGGGGAATGGTGCCTCCGGGTGCTTCATCCGGGTGGCCCTGGCGGCCTCTTCAGCTATGGGCGTCCAGCCTGCGACGGATGCGGGCGACGGCTGAGTCACTGGTTCTTCCCCCTCGAAAGCCGTTGTTTCACGTGGAACATCCTCGCTCCGTTCTCAGGCACGGTATGCACCCTGATCCTTCCTTGTCCGCCTGCGCGTCGTCGCCACCCGATCGACGACCACCACGGTCGTCGGGACGTCGAGGACATCGGCCCCGCAGGTCTCGACCCGCGGATCGGCGCCACCCAGTCTGGCCACGGCCTGCCGGTCCCGTTCGATCTCCTCGACCGCGCTGGTGCCCTTGAGCGCCACCAGCCGACCACCGACTCGAAGCAACGGGAGACACCACCCACACAACTTGGCAAGCGGGGCGACAGCCCGGGCGGTGACCACATCGGCACCGGCGACGTCGTCCTTGATGCTCGATTCCTCGGCCCGGCCGCGGAGCACGATGACTGACGTCAGTCCGAGAGTCTCCACGACCTCGTCCAGCCACGCCACCCGTCTTGCCATTGGTTCTACAAGAACTATCTGAAGATCCGGCCGAGCGATGGCGAGAGGGATGCCGGGAAGCCCGGCACCGGACCCGACGTCGACCACCCGGGCCTCGTTCGGCATCTGCTCACCGACCACCGCGGAGTTGAGGATGTGCCGATCCCACAGCCGCTCGACCTCTCGAGGCCCGATAAGACCGCGCTCCACCCCGTGCTCGGTCAGCAACCCGACGAACCGCTCCGCGAGCTCCAGCCGATCTCCGAACACAGCGGCAGCACTAGCCGCGACGGTCCGGTCAACGTTGGTCATACCGAATAAGTCCCATCCCGATGTTTCACGTGAAACCGTGCCCCCAGATTGTCGCTGATGCCCCCGGACGCCTCCGCAGGCGCTCCGCACGTTTCACGTGAAACATCGAGATTCGCCGGGGGAGCGGTCCAGGTTGGCCACGAACCAGCCCCGGCTGCCCGGGTCCCTTCACGCGCGATCTTGGGCAACCTCGCCGCAGTCGCGTCGCTCCGACCGCCGGCCGCGCCTTGCCACTCAAGTCCATCCGCCGAGCCTGGCCACGCGGTCCCTGCGGCCCAAATGCGGCCGCCCAAGTTGCGGCCCAGCCCAACTGCCGTCTCGCCACGAAGATCCGCCGGTTGTTCCCGTCGCCGCGGCCCACCGGCCCGATCCCGCTATGCCGGACCTACCGGTGGATCCCTCTGGCCGACCCCGCCGACCCACCCGACAGTCAAGCCAACCAGCCAGCGACGCCTATTCCGCCCCACGCAGCAACGCGGTACCCGGGTTCCGCCAACCCCGATCCCAGCTTGCAGATCCCCGCTCGTCCCGCAATGCCCGACCCGGCCCGACCCGACCCGGCCCGACCCAGCCCAGCCCAACCCAGCCCAACCCAGCCCAGCCCAACCCAGCCCAGCCCAACCCAGCCCAGCCCAGCCCAGCCCAGCCCAACCCAACCCAGCCCAACCCAACCCAGCCCAACCCAGCCCAACCCAACCCAGCCCAACCCAGCCCAGCCCAACCCAGCCCAGCCCAACCCAGCCCAGCCCAACCCGGCCCGGCCCGGCCCAACCCGGCCCAGCCCAACCCGGCCCAGCCAGCGCGGCCCAACCGGACCAGCCCATCCCCTCGTGGTCCGCACCGGTCCGCCGCCGCACGACTTCCGCGAAGGTTTCACTGGGGCCCAATCGACCTGATCTCGCCCAATCGCACACCCCGCCGCCTGGGGTGCACCCAGCGCCCTTTCCCGCCCGGTTCGGCGACAGCCCCACGGACCCCTGGCAGGCGGTCCACCCTTTCAACCGCTCGCCGCTCCGCCTCAAGCCACGACACGTCCGCATCCAGCGCGCGTCGAAGGTTCGCTGCGGCTACCGACCCATCGGCAAACTTGGGCAGCGCTCCCGCGGCTCGCCCGTGCTCCGTGTGCTGCTTGCCGACGGTGCTCCCACTTGCCGTAGCTCGCACACGGTGCGCTGTCAGCTTCCGACATCCGCACTCACCGTCTGTACCCCGAGGCCGAGTCCTCCGACACTCAGCTCACATTCCGGGTCAGTCCCGCGCTCCATCCTCCAGCCGAGAACCCGGCACCCGGCCGACTCCCACCCTCGGCTCACGAACCGCTCCGCGTTCTCGACGCGGCGGAGGGCGCTCGTGGCCCCAAGCTTCGCACCTCGACTCGCGGCAGCTGCCGGCGTTCAGCAAGGCCTCCACAGATGCGCGCCCATCGGCGGCATCTAGCCGATCCCCAGCGGCACCCCGCCCGACGCCGCCAGCACCGCACACCGCGATGTTTCACGTGAAACACAAAGGCGCGGCCCGTCATCGACGGGCCGCGCCTTTCAAGCCAAACGAACTGCCAAACGAACTACTGCGGGAAGACCACCACACGCCGGCGGGGATCCTCGCCCTCGCTCTCGCTGTGCACGCCCTTGACCGACGCCACCGCGTCGTGGACGACCTTGCGTTCGAACGGGGTCATCGGCTGCAGCCGAACCCGCTCGCCGCTTTCCAGCACCTTCTGTGCCGTGGCACGGCCGAGGTCACGGAGTTCCTCGCGGCGGTCGGACCGCCATCCCGCGACGTCGAGCATCAGCCTGCTGCGGGTGCCGGTCTCCTGCTGCACCGCCAGCCGCGTCAGTTCCTGTAGCGACTCGAGCACCGTGCCGCGGGGGCCCACCAGCTTCTCCAGGTCCTCACCGCCGTCGATGCTCACGACCGCGCGGCTGGCCTCGACATCGAGGTCGATGTCGCCGTCGTAGTCGAGGATGTCGAGCAGCCGCTCCAGGTAGTCCCCGGCGATGTCGCCTTCCTGGACCAACAGCTCCTCTGTCGACCCACGCCCGCTGGTCTCGGTCGTCCCCTCGGCCGGGGCCTCCCCGCCCTCAACCTCGACAACGGTCTTCTCGGACTCCTGCACCGTCTCCGGCACGGTTTCTCCTCTCCAGGTCCAGCAACGCCTCAGCGGTTCTTGCGACCTGACTTCTTGCTACGGGATCGGTCTGAGATCAGACCGGGAATCTCGGTGCCGTTGTCGGCGGGCGGCTTGACCGCGTCAGCAGGCTTCTCGGTCGAAGCGGCAGGCTTCGGAGCGGCGGAATCGGTCGAGGCAGTCGACGCGGTCGGGGCAGCGGGGCGCTTCTTGGCCGCGGGCTTCTGGCCGGGCTTGGGAGCGAGCGCGTTGCGCTTCTCGATGACCGCGGCCTTCTTCTCCTCTTCCTCCGCGTCGATCTTGCGGTACACGAAGTGCTGCTGCGCCAGCGTCCAGCCGTTGTTGCTCAGCCAGTACATGAGCAGACCGATCGGGAAGAAGAAGCCACCGACGAGCACGCCCAGCGGGAACATGTACAGCGTCAGCTTGTTCATCATCGCGGTCTGCGGGGTGGCCGACTCCGGGTTCTGCCGGGCCACCGAGTGCCGCGCGGTGAGGTGCGTGAGGATGCTCGCCGCGATCATCAGCGGAACGGCGACGGCGATGACAGCGCCACGGGACACATCGAACTTCGCCAGCTCGGCGGCGGGCTCAGTGATCCAGTTGCCCAGGCGCGCACCGAAGAGGTCGGCGGCGAGGTAGGAGCTGACGCCGCGCTCGTCGAAGAAGTAGTTCTCCGTGGGGCTGTTGCCGAACGAGCGGAGCACGTGGAACAGGCCGAGGAAGACGGGGATCTGCAGCAGCATCGGCAGACAGCCGCCGAGCGGGTTGACGCCGTGCTGCTGCTGCAGCTTCTGCATCTCCTGCTGCATCTTCGGCTTGTCGTTCTTGTACTTCGTCTGCAGCTTCTTGATCTCGGGCGCGAACTCCTGCATCTTCCGCATGGAGCGCACTTGCTTGACCGTGGGCTTGTACATGATCGCCCGCAGCGTGAAGACCAGGAACACGATGCCCAGCGCCCAGGAGACGGCGCTCGCCTCGCCGAACACGTGGCCGAAGACCCAGTGCCAACACCAGAGGATGAAGGACACCGGGTAGTAGATGAAATCGAGCACGGACTACTCCTCGGCAACATTCGGTTCGGCCGGGCTAGGGGACCCGGACTCGTTCTTCGGCTTTCGGGGCGGCACCGGATCGAGGCCGCCTGGGTGCCACGGACCACACCGCAACAGTCTGCGTAACGCGAGCCACGAGCCGCGCACCGCACCGTGGACGGTCAGCGCCTCGACGGCGTACGCGCTGCAGCTCGGATAGAAGCGGCATGCGGGCGGAAGCACCGGCGAGATCCACCGCCGGTAGACGTGCACGGGAACCAGCAACACGCGCGCGACCGGGCCCGGCCGATCGGTCGCGACGTCGTCGCGCACCGCCGTAGCCTGTTTCACCGGTCACCACCACTGTCATCCGCGACCAGTCGCAGTTTGCGGATCGCGGCGTCGAAGTCCTGGCCGAGTTCGGCGCTCGTCGCGCCCGCTGCCGGGGGAAGAGCCCTAACAACCAACGCGGTACCAGGCGGGAGAGTTCCGAGCCGGGCCCCCGCGAGGTGCCGAAGCCTGCGTGCGACCCGGTGGCGGACCACCGCGTTGCCGACGGCCTTGCTCACGACAAAACCGACCCTCGGCGGCACGGTGTTCCGCTCCGCACAAGGGTCGGCTTCGGTAGTCGCTTGCATCCGCTCCGTCACGGCATGCACCACAAGGCGGGGACGTCCAGCACGGCGACCTTTCCGGGTCACCCGTTGGAAGTCCGCGCTGCTGGTCAGCCGAGCGGCCGCGGGGAGCACGGCGGCCTGGAATCAGGCCGACAGCTCTTTGCGGCCCTGCCGACGACGGGACGCGATGATCGCGCGGCCCGCGCGGGTCCGCATACGCAGACGGAAGCCGTGGGTCTTGGCCCGACGACGGTTGTTCGGCTGGAAGGTGCGCTTGCTCACGGCTCGTTCTCCCGATACTTGCTGGCCAGGTGGTTCCGGCTGAGTTCTTGTCTCGCGCCCCCTGCCGGGCACGGCTGGACGAACTCGCGCGACAACCAGTGACGGGCACGCAGAACTCGCCCGCCGCAAGCGGGAGACCTTATGAGGGTACGCATTGGGTTGGGCCGGGCCAAACCCGGGGCCTGTCGTCGACGCGGGGCGACCGCTCGGCGACACGCCGAGGTCGTCCACATTGTTGCCTACGACCTCGTCTTGTGGCATCGGGCCCGCCTTGTTAGCGTGCGTTCCCTTGGCTGGACGGACGGGGAATGGGAGCCCTGCTGAGCCGTCGTCGCCGAGCCACTGAGTACCGTGAACCCCCCACCGGGGGTTTCCTCTGCGGTTCGCCGTACCTTCGTGCACAGTTGTGGACAACCCTGTGGATGCACGTTTGACGGCACCCGCGGACGGGACCAGCCTTGGACCACAAGCCGACGAGGGGAGGGGAGCGGCACCGATGTCCGACAATCAGCTGAATCTGGCTGTGGTCTGGGAACAAGTAGTTCGAGAGCTGTCCGCGGGAACACTGTCCCCGTCGCAGCGCGCCTGGATGCGCATGACCCGGCCGATCGGACTTCTCGACGGGACCGCTCTGCTGTCGGCGCCCAGCGACTTCGCCAAGGAAGCCATCGAACGCGCCCTGCGCGAGCCGATCACCGAGGCCCTGTCCCGCAGGCTTGGCCGTGCCGTGTCGCTGGCCGTCAAGGTCGATGTCGCGCTGGCGCCGCCGAAGCCCGCCCCGCCCGTGCAGCACAACCCCACACTTGAACAGAGCGTCGACGGCCAGGACGCCCCGATGGCCGTTGCCGTCGAAGCGCCGCCCGCCTCGCAGTACGCGGGCGAAGCCGAGGACGACGGCGAAGAGGTCGACGAGGAAGGCGACGCGCTCGCCACGGTCCACGAGATCTGGCCGACCTTCACCGGCCAGCCCACGACCAGCGGCCAGCCCTTCACCGCCCCGGCGCAGCCGCAGACGTCGAAGACGCGCTTGAACGAGAAGTACACGTTCGACACCTTCGTCATCGGCGCGTCCAACCGCTTCGCGCACGCCGCCTCGGTCGCGGTGGCCGAGGCGCCCGCGCGCGCGTACAACCCGCTCTTCATCTGGGGCGAGTCCGGCCTGGGCAAGACCCACCTGCTCCACGCGGTCGGCCACTACGCCCAACGCCTGTTCCCGGGCATGCGGGTGCGCTACGTCTCGACCGAGGAATTCACCAACGACTTCATCAACTCGCTGCGCGACGACCGGAAGGTGGCGTTCCAGCGCCGCTACCGCGACATCGACGTGCTGCTGGTCGACGACATCCAGTTCCTCGAGGGCAAGGAAGGTACTCAGGAAGAGTTCTTCCACACCTTCAACACCCTGCATAACGCGAACAAGCAGATCGTGGTGTCGTCCGACCGCCCGCCGAAGCGTCTGGAGACGCTGGAGGACCGGCTGCGGACCAGGTTCGAGTGGGGCCTGATCACCGACATCCAGCCCCCCGAGCTCGAGACCCGCATCGCCATCCTGCGGAAGAAAGCCGCCCAGGACCGGTTAGCCGCACCCGCCGAGGTCCTGGAGTTCATCGCCGCCAGGGTCGAGGCGAACATCCGCGAACTTGAAGGCGCCCTCATCCGGGTGACGGCGTTCGCCTCGCTCAACCGCCAACCGGTCGACGTCACCTTGGCCGAGATCGTCCTGCGCGACCTGATCCCGGACTCACAGGCCCCGGAGATCACCGCGCCCACGATCATGGCTGTGACCGCGGAGTACTTCGGCGTCTCCATCGACGACCTCTGCGGCCCCGGCAAGACGAAAGCGCTTGCGCAAGCCCGCCAGATCTCCATGTACCTGTGCCGGGAGCTCACGGACCTGTCGCTGCCGAAGATCGGCCAGACCTTCGGCGGCCGCGACCACACGACGGTCATGCACGCGGACAAGAAGATCCGCAAGGAGATGGCCGAGCGGCGGCGCATCTATGACCAGGTCCAGGAATTGACCTCCCGCATCAAACAGCGCGCTCGCGCCTGACGCCGCTGAACGCCCGCCTGCACCCCCGCGGCGTGGCTGACGGCCGCCCCCGCCTCGCAGGCGGGCACCGATACCTGTCCCTGTTCACCGGAGATGGGCGGTCGAGGCGATAGAACGCACCTAAACAACAAGGCTGGCAACACCCGGCCCTTCGACGATCAGCGATCGCGAAGGGCTTAAGTGCTTTGCCCAGACCACGACCACACGGCGCACGCCCGGCAACTTCGCGCGACCAGCCGGCACAAACGAGCAACCAGCACGCCTGAGTTTCGTATGCCCGAGCGATCGGGAAACGGGATTCGAGCACGCCTGACCTCGGCACGTCCGGCTGGAGAAGCTCGATCTTTGGCTGCCCGGGATCCACACCGAAGCGTTTGGCACGCCGAAATCCGGCAACGGAACCCGGCGGGCCCAGCGCAGTTCGGCAACGGATTCCGGCGACGGGTCCGACGCCGACCATCGGCGAACGGATTCGGCGATCAAGGACCAGCGATCGGGGCTCGGCAGTCCGGCTCAGCGAGCGAACTCGACCGTCGACCTTGGCGAGCGAGTTTCGGCCGCGGGCTCAGCGCTCGCCAAGCGGGACTCAGCAAGCGGGACGCAGCTGCCGAACTTGGCGATCGGGTTCGGCGATCGGGTCCGGCGAACGGGTCCGGCGAACGGGGTTCCGCGAACGAGGTTCGGCAAACGAGGTTCCGCGCGGATGGGCAGCGAGCGATCTTCAGCGAACGGGTTCAGTGAGCGAGTTCGGCTGCTGAACTCGGCTGCCGGAACTCGGTGATCGGGTTCGGTGATCGGGTTCAGCGAACGAAGTTCGGCGCGGATCTTCAGCGAGCGATCTTCAACGAGCGCGGCGATGGACTGGCCGCCGCCGCGTGATCGGGAGCCCGGCCGGGCTCGGTCCGAGCGCGAGTTGGTGGTCAACGCACGCGTTTGTGGGCTCGTCGGCACGTGACCGTCGAGCCGACACCCGCTGAAGTCGACCGCGACTTGCTCCGGACGCGCGCGGCAGTGCCGGCGACTCGGCCGCGTGGTCCCTCGATCCGGTCGGCGGCCGCGAAAGCGGAGCGGGCTGAAGCAGCGGATCGACGGAGCGCGGTGGCCGAAATCGTGATGGCCGACCACTGCCCTGAGCGGTGGCAGCCGGGTCGTGGTCGGCGGTCGGAGCGGCACTCAAGTTAGGAGGTGGACATGCGCCCAGAGGTCGGCAGCCCCCGACCCCGCGGAGCGAGCCGCGGCGCCCCCGGTACTTCCACCCTCCCCGTGCGCGCTCATCCACATCTTTATTGCCGCCGTGGACGCCCGCCCACACCCCCAGAAAACTTCGCCCGATCCGCCCGCCCGCGACCCCATCACCCCCGCCGGCCGAGTCGCTCGGCACAGGCGTCGCCACCCGTTCAGACCGCCAAGTCCGCCCGTTCGCATCTTTTCTGGGGCGGTGGAGCGTCCTTCCCCACCCCCAGAAACCTCGCGAGCCTCGAAAATGACGTGGTCTGCGTCACCGATACGGGGGATTTACCTGTGGACAACCCTGTGGGCGGCGGAACGCCTGCCTGGGCACAACTCGACCAACATCTGGGGAGCGATCTGTGGACAACTTGGCCCCCCTGTGGACGAAACTGGGGACCCCCGAAACCATCCACCGATGGCCCGATCTGTCCACCGGTCCAACCCCAGGCTTGCCCACAGGCCGGCACGGCACTGGACCTGCGTCAACGGGGGTTGTCCACACAATCCACAGCACCTATTACTACTGCTGTCTTTGTTCTCCCTAGAGGAAAAGAAAAAGCTAGAAACAGGGGGCGGCGAAATCTGGGGACAGCTCGCTCCACGGCCTCCCGCCGCCACACCGCCCCGGATGACGCGGACGCGGATCACGCTCTACGGTTGGGCCCTACAGCGTGGACAGCTCGACGGACCCGCCTCGCAGGATCGGTGAGGGGGACCGGTCGGGCCTGGAAAGGACTCCCATGAAGATCCGCGTCGAGCGCGACGGCCTGGCCGACGCCGTCGCCTGGGTCGCGCGCAGCCTCCCGTCCCGGCCTCCCGTTCCCGTCCTTGGCGGGGTTCTTCTCGATGCCGGGTCAGCCGACGGCTCCGAAGGACTCACCGTCTCCGGTTTCGACTACGAGGTGTCGGCCACGGTCGGCATCCCCGCGACGGTCGCTGACGGTGGACGGACTCTCGTGTCCGGCAGGCTGCTCGCCGACATCACCAAATCCCTCCCCGCCCAGCCCGTCGAGATCTCGGTCGACGGCTCGCGGGTCGCCATCGCGTGCGGCAACGCGAAGTTCAGCCTGCCGACCATGCCGGTGGAGGACTACCCACAATTGCCCGCGATGCCACAGCACGCGGGTGAACTCGCGGGTGAGGTCTTCGGCCAGGCGGTCAGCCAGGTCGCGGTCGCGGCGGGCAAGGACGACACCCTCCCGATGCTGACCGGCGTCCGGGTCGAGATCGCCGGCGACAAGCTCACCCTCGTGGCGACCGACCGCTTCCGGCTCGCGATGCGCGAGTTCGAGTGGAAGCCGTCCGGCGACGTCGAGGACGCCGCGGTGCTCGTGCCCGCCCGCACCCTGGCCGAGGCGGCCAAGGCGCTCGGCAGTTCGGGCCGCACGGTCGAACTCGCCCTCTCGCCCGGTGACGGTCTGCTCGGTCTGTCCGGTTCCGGCAGGCGCGCGACGACCCGGCTGCTCGACGCCGAGTTCCCGCGGTACCGCCAGCTGCTGCCGTCCGAGCAGACGTCCGCGGCGATCATCGCCGTCGCCCCGCTCGTCGAGGCGATCAAGCGCGTGTCGCTCGTCGCCGAGCGCGGGACGCAGGTGCGGCTCGAGTTCTCCGATGGCGGCCTGCGCCTGTCCGCCGGTGGCGACGACGAGGGCAGCGCAGAGGAAGAGCTGCCCGTGGAGTTCACCGGCGACCCGGTGACGATCGCGTTCAACCCGGGTTACCTGCAGGACGGTCTGGCCGCGCTGCACTGCGACCGCGCCGAGCTGTCGTTCACCACGCCCAACCGCCCCGCGCTGATCAAGCCGGTCGGCGAGGACGGCGAGGTCATCCCGGGCTACCTCTACCTGCTGATGCCGGTCCGCCTCCCGGGCTGACCCGCGACTGAGGAGATTCCACACATGCAGCTCGGACTGGTCGGCCTGGGCAAGATGGGCTTCAACATGCGCGAGCGGCTTCGCGTAGCGGGCCACGACGTCGTCGGGTACGACCGCAACCCCGACGTCAGCGACACCGACTCGCTCGCCGACCTCGCGGCGAAGCTCGACGCGCCGCGGGTCGTGTGGGTCATGGTCCCGGCGGGCGAGCCGACCCGGCAGACGGTCACCGAACTGGGTGAACTGCTCAGCGACGGCGACCTGGTGATCGACGGCGGCAACTCGCGCTTCACCGACGACACGGTCAACGCCGACCTGCTCGCCAAGAACGGGATCGGCTACCTCGACTGCGGTGTGTCCGGCGGCGTCTGGGGCAAGGACAACGGCTACGGCCTGATGGTCGGCGGTGCCGAGGCCGATGTCGAGCGGGCGATGCCGATCTTCGACAGCCTGCGTCCGGAAGGTCCGCGTGAGGAAGGCTTCGCGCACGCCGGCGCTGTCGGCGCGGGCCACTTCGCGAAGATGGTCCACAACGGCATCGAGTACGGCCTGATGCAGGCCTACGCCGAGGGCTACGAGCTGCTGACCGCCGCGGAAGCCGTCACCGACGTGCCCGCGGTGCTCAAGGCGTGGACCCGCGGCACGGTCGTGCGGTCCTGGCTGCTGGACCTGCTGGTCAAGGCCCTGGATGAAGACCCGGGCCTGGCCGAGCTGACCGGCTACGTCGAGGACTCCGGCGAGGGCCGGTGGACCGTCGAGGAGGCGATCAACCACGCGGTTCCCGCGCCGGTGATCTCCGCCGCGCTGTTCGCCCGGTTCGCGTCTCGGCAGACCGACTCGCCCGCGATGAAGGCGGTCTCGGCGCTGCGGAACCAGTTTGGCGGGCACGCGGTGCACAAGGCCGGACCGACGTCCGGGGCAGGCGAAGTGAAGTAGTGCACGTCCGGCACTTACAGGTCGTCGACTTCCGCTCCTGGGAGCTCGCCGACCTGGAACTGGAGCCGGGACCAGCGGTGTTGGTCGGCGCGAACGGCCAGGGCAAGACGAACTTGGTCGAGGCGATCGGCTACGTGGCGACCCTGTCCTCGCACCGGGTCGCGTCCGACGCGCCGCTGGTCCGGCACGGTGCGCAGCGAGCGATCATCCGCACGGCCGTGGTCAACGACGGCCGCGAGTTGACGGTGGAACTCGAGGTCACGCCCGGCAAGGCGAACCGTGCCCGGGTCAACCGCGGGCCGGTCCCGCGGACCCGGGACGTGCTGGGCATCCTGCGCACGGTGTTGTTCGCGCCCGAGGATCTTTCGCTGGTGCGCGGCGACCCCGGCGAGCGCCGCCGATTTCTCGACGACCTCTTAGTACTGCGCGCGCCGCGGTACGCCGGTGTCCGCGCGGACTACGACAAGGTGCTGCGCCAGCGGAACGCGCTGCTCAAGAGCGCGGCGACGAGCAGGCGCGCGCGCCGGGCCGACCCCGACGCGTTGTCCACGCTCGACGTCTGGGACGGGCACCTCGCCACGCACGGCGCGCAGCTGCTCGCCGCGCGGCTCGACCTGGTCGCCGATATCGGGCCGCTGGTCTCGGCCGCGTACGCCGGGGTGGCTCCCGAGTCGCGGCCCGCGCAGATCGCGTACCGCGCGGGAATCGCGAACAGCCTCCCCGAGGGCTACGGCACGCCCGACGGTGAGCGGGCGGACATCGAGGTGGTCGCCGACGCGCTGCTCGCGGAGCTGGTCGTCCGGCGTGAGGCGGAGCTGGACCGCGGGGTCAGTCTGGTCGGTCCGCACCGCGACGAGCTGGACCTCATCCTCGGCGAGGCGCCTGCCAAGGGGTACGCGAGCCACGGCGAGTCGTGGTCGTTCGCGCTGGCCTTGCGGCTGGGGTCCTACGAGCTGCTCCGGTCCGAGGGCAGTGAGCCGGTCCTGGTGCTCGACGACGTGTTCGCCGAGCTGGACCGCCGCCGCAGGCAGCGACTCGCCGAAGTGGCGGTGGGGGCCGAACAGGTCCTCGTGACCGCCGCGGTGGAGGAGGATGTGCCCAGCGAGCTGGCCGGGGCGCGGTATTCCGTGGCGGACGGGGAGGTACGACGTGTCTGACGATCTCTTCGGCGGCACCATTCGGCCTAACGACCCTCCACGATCGGTTACCCCAAGCAAGGTGCGTGGCACCACATCTGGGGATAAACCTGTGGATAGTGTGGATAACACCGTGACTAAGCGTCCGTCCGGCGTAGTAAAGCCCGCCAGATCCGGGGATGAATTCACACTTCAGGGTGGTCGCGAAAACAATTCATCCACAGGTGCTACGGAGGGTGAGAACGCCCCGCTTCGTGGATCGGATCTTGCCCGGGCCGCGCTCGACGCCGCCCGCAAGGCCGCCGACTCCAAGCGCGCGGGTCAGCGCGGCCGCAATGTTCCACGTGGAACATCCACCGGATCCCGGCGCCGTCGTCGCTGGTCCGGGCCTGGTGCGGACGACCGAGACCCGCAGCCGCTGGGCAGGCTCGCCTCCCGGCTCGCGGTCGACCGCGGCTGGAACGAGCACCTGGCGGGTGGCCAGGTCTTCGGGAAATGGGCCGCCCTGGTGGGTGCCGAAGTCGCCGAGCACGCCAAGCCGGTCTCCCTCAAGGACGGCGAACTCACGGTCGCGGCCGAATCCACGGCGTGGGCGACTCAGCTCCGCCTGCTCCAACGCCAACTCCTCGGCCAGATAGCCGCGGGAGTCGGCAAGGGAGTGGTCAAGAAACTCAAAGTCCAAGGCCCGACGGCGCCCAGTTGGCGCTATGGGCCGAGGCACGTTTCCGGCCGAGGTCCGCGAGACACCTACGGCTGAGTGTCGCGGGTCGAGATCTCCGGGATGGCGTCGGGACTCGTGCCTGATCGCATCCGCCGCCCTGTGACTCAACCAGGGGTGTCCTTGACCCGGTTCTGGACGACCGCACCAGTAGTATGTGACGAGGGGTGCGCAGGGCGACGTCCGCGCACCGCCGTCGCAGTCGATCCGACGCACGAGGAGATACCGAGCACGTGGCAGCCAACAAGCAGGAAAACTCGTACGGCGCTGGCTCGATCTCCGTCCTCAAGGGGTTGGAGGCGGTTCGGCTCCGGCCCGGTATGTACATCGGTTCCACGGGTGAGCGCGGCCTGCACCACCTGATCTGGGAGGTCGTCGACAACTCGGTCGACGAGGCGATGGCGGGCCACGCGACCAAGGTCGAGGTCACCCTGCTGGCCGACGGCGGCGTCCGCGTCGTCGACGACGGCCGTGGCATCCCGGTCGGCGAGCACCCGGAGGAGAAGCGCTCCACCCTCGAGGTCGTCATGACCATGCTGCACGCGGGTGGCAAGTTCGACAGCGAGAGCTACGCGGTCTCCGGTGGTCTGCACGGCGTCGGTATCTCCGTGGTCAACGCCCTGTCCCGGGTGCTCGAAGCCGAGATCAAGACCGACGGCCACGTCTGGCGCCAGCGCTACGAGGACACCAAGCCGGTCACCCCGGTCCAGCAGGGCGAGGCGACCCGCGAGACCGGGACGACGATCACCTTCTGGGCCGACCCCACGATCTTCGAGACCACCGAATACAACGCCGAGACGGTCGCCCGTCGCCTGCAGGAGATGGCGTTCCTCAACAAGGGCCTCACCATCGTCCTGCGCGACGAGCGCGTGTCCGACGAGGACTCCGAGGCCGACGCGAGCGGCCTCGCGGCCCGCGTCAAGGAGCGCACCTACTGCTACCCGGGTGGCCTCGAGGACTTCGTCAAGCACATCAACCACGCGCGCGAAGCCCTGCACAAGAAGGTCGTCGCGTTCGAGGCCAAGGGCAAGGGCATCGAGGTCGAGGTCGCGATGCAGTGGAACACCGGCTACAGCGAGTCGGTCTACACCTTCGCCAACACGATCAACACCCCCGAGGGCGGCACGCACGAAGAGGGCTTCCGCGCCGCGCTGACCCGAGTGGTCAACGTCTACGCGCGCGACAAGAAGCTGCTCAAGGAGAAGGACGCGAACCTCAGCGGTGAGGACGTCCGCGAGGGCCTGGCGGCGATCGTGTCGATCAAGCTGGCGGAGCCGCAGTTCGAGGGCCAGACCAAGCAGAAGCTCGGCAACACCGAGGCGAAGACGTTCGTCCAGCAGACCTGCAACGAGTGGCTGGCCGACTGGTTCGAGCGCAACCCGGTCGAGGCGAAGACGATCGTCACCAAGTCGGTCGGCTCCGCGCAGGCCCGGATGGCCGCCCGCAAGGCGCGCGAGCTGGTCCGCCGCAAGGGCGCCCTCGACATCGGCGGCCTGCCCGGCAAGCTCAAGGACTGCCGCTCCACCAACCCGGAGGAGTGCGAGCTCTACATCGTCGAGGGCGACTCCGCGGGCGGCTCGGCCAAGGAAGGCCGCGAGTCCCGGTTCCAGGCGATCCTGCCGATCCGTGGCAAGATCATCAACGTGGAGAAGGCCCGGATCGACCGGGTGCTCAAGAACACCGAGGTCCAGAGCCTGATCACGGCCCTGGGCACCGGCATCCAGGAAGACTTCGACGTCAGCAAGCTGCGCTACCACAAGGTCGTGCTGATGGCCGACGCCGACGTCGACGGCAAGCACATCACCACCTTGCTGCTCACCCTCCTGTTCCGTTTCATGCGCGGGCTGATCGAGCACGGACACGTCTACCTGTCGCAGCCCCCGCTGTACAAGATCAAGTGGCAGCGCGCCGAGCCGGAGTACGCCTACTCCGACCGCGAGCGCGACGGCGTGCTCGAAGCCGGGCTCGCGGCAGGCAAGAAAATCAACAAAGAAGACGGCATCCAGCGCTACAAGGGTCTCGGCGAGATGAACGCCAACGAGCTGTGGGAGACCACGATGGACCCGGCGCACCGACTGTTGCTCCAGGTCACGCTGGACGACGCCGCCACCGCGGACGAGTTGTTCAGCGTGCTGATGGGTGAGGACGTCGAGGCCCGCCGGTCCTTCATCACCCGCAACGCCAAGGACGTTCGATTCCTCGACGTGTGATCGGTCCCCACATGATCACCCGGATGGAAGCTATGAAAGGAACTTTGCGTCGTGACTGAAACCCTGCCGCCGACGGGGGACCGGATCGAGCCGGTCGACATCCAGCAGGAGATGCAAAGCTCCTACATCGACTACGCGATGAGCGTGATCGTCAGCCGCGCGCTGCCCGACGTGCGCGATGGCCTCAAGCCGGTCCACCGCCGGGTGCTGTACTCGATGTTCGACACCGGTCTCCGCCCGGATCGCAGCTACGTCAAGTGTTCCCGCGTCGTCGGCGACGTGATGGGTAACTACCACCCGCACGGCGACTCGTCGATCTACGACACCCTCGTGCGGCTCGCCCAGCCGTGGTCCATGCGGTACCCGCTGGTCGACGGCCAGGGCAACTTCGGTTCCCCGGGCAACGACCCGGCCGCCGCCATGCGGTACACCGAGGCCCGGCTCATGCCGCTGGCCATGGAGATGCTGCGCGACATCGGCGAGGACACCGTCGACTTCGTGCCGAACTACGACGGCAAGACCGAAGAGCCGGTCGTCGTCCCGTCGCGCATCCCGAACCTGCTTGTCAACGGCGGCAGCGGAATCGCCGTCGGTATGGCGACCAACATCCCGCCGCACAACCTGCGGGAGGTCGCCGACGGTGTGTTCTGGGCGCTGGAGAACCCCGACGCCGACGACGACGAACTGCTCGCCGCGCTGCTCACCCGGATCAAGGGCCCCGACTTCCCGACCAAGGGACTTATCCTTGGCACACAAGGGATCCAGGACGCCTACCGGACCGGTCGCGGCTCGGTTCGGATGCGCTCGGTGGTCGAGGTCGAGGAAGACGCCAAGGGCCGCACGATCCTGGTCGTCACCGAGCTGCCCTACCAGGTCAACCCGGACAACCTGATCGAGAACATGGCGCAGCTCGTGCGCGACGGGAAGCTCACCGGCATCTCCGAGATCGCCGACGAGTCGAACAACCGCGGCGGCATGCGCATCGTCATCGGCCTCAAGCGCGACGCCGTGGCGAAGGTCGTGCTGAACAACCTCTACAAGCACACCCAGCTGCAGCACAACTTCGGTGTCAACATGCTGGCCCTGGTCGACGGCGTGCCGCGCACGCTGCGGCTCGACCAGATCATCCGGCACTACGTGAAGCACCAGGTCGAGGTCATCGTCCGGCGCACCCGCTACCGGCTGCGCAAGGCCGAGGAGCGCGCCCACATCCTGCGCGGTTACGCCAAGGCGCTCGACATGCTCGACGAGGTCATCGCCCTCATCCGGCGCTCCCCGTCGGCCGACGAGGCCAAGACCGGCCTGATGTCGCTGCTCGACGTCGACGAGATCCAGGCGAGCGCGATCCTCGAACTGCAGCTGCGCCGCCTCGCGGCCCTGGAGCGGCAGCGGATCATCGACGAGCTCGGCGAGATCGAGCGCTACATCGCCGAACTGCAGGCCATCCTGGAGAGCCCGGTCAAGCAGCGCGAGATCATCCGCGACGAGCTCAAGGAGATCGTCGACAAGCACGGCGACGAGCGGCGCACCCGCATCCTGCCGTTCGACGGCGAGGTGTCGATCGAGGACCTGATCGCGGTCGAGGACGTCGTCGTCACGATCACCCGCACCGGCTACGCGAAGCGCACCAAGACCGACCTGTACCGCGCGCAGAAACGCGGCGGCAAGGGCGTGCAGGGGGCGGCGCTCAAACAGGACGACATCGTGGAGCACTTCTTCGTGTGTTCCACGCATGACTGGATCTTGTTCTTCACGAACAAGGGCCGGGTCTACCGCGCGAAGGCCTACGAGCTGCCGGAGGCCAACCGCGCCGCCCGCGGCCAGCACGTGGCGAACCTGCTCGCCTTCCAGCCCGACGAGCAGATCGCCCAGGTCATCGAGATCAAGGACTACGAGGTCTCGCCGTACCTGGTCCTCGCCACCCGTGACGGTTTGGTCAAGAAGTCGAAGCTTTCCGACTTCGACAGCAACCGCGCGGGGGGTCTGATCGGTATCAACCTCCGTGAGGACGACGAACTCGTCGGCGCGGTCCTGTGCTCCGCCGAAGACGACCTGCTCCTGGTGTCCGCGGGTGGCCAGTCCATCCGCTTCCACGCCAGCGACGACGCCCTGCGCCCGATGGGCCGCGCCACCTCGGGCGTCCTCGGGATGCGCTTCAACGCGGGCGACGAACTGCTGACCCTCGGCGTGGTCAAGGAGGGCACCTTTGTTTTGGTGGCCACCGACGGCGGGTATGCCAAGCGCACGCCCATCGAGGACTACTCGGTGCAGGGGCGCGGCGGCAAGGGCGTGCTCACCGTCCAGTACGACTCGCGGCGTGGCAGGCTGGTCGGAGCGGTGATCGTCGAACTCGAAGACGAGCTGTTCGCGATCACCTCGTCGGGCGGGGTCATCCGGACCACGGCCGCCGAGGTACGCAAGGCAGGCAGGCAGACAAAGGGCGTCCGTTTGATGAACCTGGGTGAAGGGACCACCCTGGTAGCCATCGCACGGAGCGCGGAAGGCGTCGCCGAGACCGACGACGACGAAGAAGCGCCAGAGGCGCCGACCGAGTAATGCGAACGCGCAGACCTAGGGGATTCCGCTCGTGACACCACCCGACAAGCCGGACACCAACGCACCGGAGCAGTCCGCCGAGGAGCGGGCCTCCGTGGCGACCAGCAAGGTTGAGCCGGTGGCCGAGCCCGCCGCGGCGGAACCCGAGGCCCCGGCGGCGGAGACCACCTCGGTCACCCCGCCGCCATGGCAGCGCGTCACCGCCGACGAGGCGTACGGCGACACTGGCGACACCAGCGGCAGCACTACGGAGAACCTCTCCACCGACGGCGACACCACCCAGGCGCTGCCGATCAACGGGATCGCCGAAGCGGCCTACCAGCCGCATGTCGCCGCCCCCGCGAACGAGCGCCCGGTCGTCACCGGCACCGCCGCGTCACGCCTGTTCGGCGGCCACCAGGAGCCGGAGACCCCGCACCGCACCGCGGTCCACCTGGACCCCGGTGTCCGCACCACCCCGCCCCCCAGCGCCCTGCGCAGGCCAGGGCGGGGCCCGCGGCGGGCCAACCTGCAGATCAAGCGCTTCGACCCGTGGTCGGTGCTGAAACTGTCCCTGGTCCTGGGCGTCGCCCTGTTCTTCGTCTGGCTGGTCGCCGTCGGCGCCCTCTACGCCGTCCTCGACGGCATGGGCGTCTGGGACAAGCTCAACGGCATCTCCAGCGAGCTCCTCAACGCCGGCGCCGAAGGCGGCAGCACCGGAGACCTCATCAGCGCGGGCCGCGTATTCGGCGTCGCGGCGATCATCGGCGCGATCAACATCGTGTTGTTCAGCGCCCTGGCCACCGTCGGAGCCTTCATCTACAACGTGTCCGCCGACCTGGCGGGCGGCCTCGAAGTGACCCTCGCCGAACGGGAGTAGGCCGAAGGGGATACCGATTTGGGACCGCGAACCCCTCTGCGGTAACCTTCTCGCGTTCCCAGGGGCCTATAGCTCAGGCGGTTAGAGCACTTCGCTGATAACGAAGGGGTCGGAGGTTCAAGTCCTCCTAGGCCCACCAAACACTCAGGGCCGGTACGCGAGTCGCGTACCGGCCCTGAGGGTTTTACGGCCACGAGTAAGCCTCTCAACTCGCACGATGGGTTGTGAGGAACCGGTCGATCAGCTCGGCGATGTGGTCCGCGGCGTTCCACATGGGGGCGAGGTGGGTGAGCGGAAGCCGGATCAGCTCGACGTTGGGTTTCGCCGCCACCAGGTCGTTGAGCTCCAGCTCGAGACCGGCGGGCCACTGTGCCTCCGTGCAGAAGATGATCAGCGTCGGCCCGTCGCACTCGTGGAACATGTGGACCATGCTGCGAGACAGGTCGGCCAGTTGGTCGTCCAGCAGTCGCCGGGCCGGATGTCGGCGGAAGGTTCCGTCCGACCGCGCCACGAACTGTCTGCGGGCTTCGACCTCGGCGTGTGGTGAGCCGTAGTTCAACCGGTCGAAGAACGCCAGGACTTGCTGGACCTGGCTCTCCATCCAGGCTCGGTCACCGGACTCAGGCGGAGCGGTCAGCGCTGCCAAACCGGCGCGGGTAGTGGCCGACCACACCTCGAACGCGGCGGCGTCCTGAGGTGTCGCATGCCGGACGGTTCCCGCGGCGAAGCCGTCGATGCTGACGATCCGCGACTCCGGGTGCCTGCCGCCGTAGTGGCCTGCCACGATGCCGCCAAGCGAGGCCCCGACCACGTCGACCTGCCCCAGTGCGAGCTCGGCCGCGATCGTCTCGAGGTCTGCGACGGTGTCGTCGAAGCTGAACAGTTCGGCGTCGCCGGACTGCCCGCAGAACCGGATGTCGACCGTGACGACCCGCCTGCCCGCGCCGAGGCGCCGGGCCAGACCGTCCATCGATTCCAGGTTTCCGCCGATGCCGTGCAGCATCACCAGCGCGCGACCGCTGCCGCCATAGTCGCGGTACGCGATCGGTACACCGTCATGCGCTGTGACTGTTCCGTCCGCTGCCACGGCGCCAATCGTTTCGCACGAAGCTGCTCACGGCCAGACGAATCGCGGCGTCAACACGGTGCGGTGTGGGCGCAGTGCTCCGTTCGTCCGCCGACCATGGTCGCGAGCACCTCGATGGTCGGCAACCGGTGTACTTCGACGGTCGTCGGGTCATCCGAGAGGATCACGATGTCCGCGTACTTTCCGCTGGCCAGGGTGCCTTTCACGTCCTCTTCGAACGTGCCGTACGCGGCGTCGACGGTGAGCAACCGCAACGCCTGATCGACGGTCAGGCGCTGCGCCAGCTGCCAGTCCTCTGGGGGACGGCCGAGGTAGCTCTGCCGGGTCACCGCCTGGTGGACTGCCTCCAGGGGCGACCCGTGGGGCAGTTCGATGGCGCGGCCCGCCAAGCCGAGCACCAGCCATGGCATGTCGGTGCCGCCGATGGTGCGGACACCGCTTTCCACCAGGTCCCGCCAGCGGGTGATCCACCGGGTCTGGCCGCGGGCCACCAACTCCGGGAACCCGGCCTCCGCCGCCAGATCACCCGGCATCCCGGGCTGGATGGAGGCGATCAACCCCAGCTCGCCCATCCTGGTGAGCTGGTCGTCGCGGAGTTGGACGACGTGCTCGACCCGGTGGCGTGCGTCCGCGGTCGGGTGCGTGGCCTGCGCCCGCGCCACCGCCGTCAGGTATTGGTCGTGCGCCTCGGCACTGATCGCGTGCGCCGTCACCTGCCATCCGTCGCGGTGCGCGGAAAGCACATACCTGTCCAGCTCGACCTGGTCCCAGTGGAACCTCGTGCCCCAGTCGTGGTCGAGGAACAGCTTGATGCCCGCGACCCGCAGCCGCGGGCTGTAGGCGTGCCGTGGGTCGAACTCCCGGAACCACTCGCCGAACTTCTCGTCGTCGAAGTTCACCGGCAGGTAGGCGTTGACCCGCAATCGGAGCCGACCGGCCTCGTCGAGCGCACGCAGGTCCGCCAATCGCTGCTGGTTGACGAACTGCTCGTTGACGCTGGTCCACCCCCGGCGCAGGGCCGCGTCGATCGCGGAGTCGGCGTTGTGCCCCACCATGCCTCCGTCGCCGATCCAGTGCGCATGGGAGTCGATGAAGCCCGGCAGCACCGTCCGCCCACCGAGGTCCACCACGCGCGTGGTGAGTTCCCGCAGGGCCAGCACGTCTTCGTCGTCGCCGACCGCCAGGATCCGCCCGTCCCGGACCGCGATCGCTTCGGCCCGCGGCAGCCCGGCCTCCATGGTGAGCACGATCCCGCGGTGGTAGATCACCTCGGGCGGAGTGGGTTTCGGTTCGGGTGCGGGCACGAGCAGAATCGCCCCGCACCCGACCAGAACGACCCCATGACGCCACGACCTCGCCATGCCCCATCGTCCCACCCCCGGCCCTGAGCGCTCGCGTGCCGACGCGCGCACGGGCCTTGCGGTGATCGACAGGTGTTCGGGTGCCACGACGGCGTGAGTGGGTGTTGTGGCAGACTGGGCGGGTCACGTCGGGTGTGACGTGGACGGACTTGAAGTGCCAAAGGAGGCATTCGAAGTGAAGAAGCTTCTCGCGCTCGCCGCAATTGCTGGTGGCGTCCTCCTGGTGGTGCGCCGCAAGAACTCGGCGAAGGCAGAAGCCGACCTGTGGCGCGAGGCGACCACGCCCGTCGCCAACAACGGCGTGAAGAAGGCCTGACCCAGCACGGCGCGGCCCGCGGGCCGCGCTGCACGGGGACGTAGCTCAATTGGCAGAGCACTGCCTTTGCAAGGCAGGGGTTAGGGGTTCGATTCCCCTCGTCTCCACCACGATCAACACACGCTAAAGCCCAGGTCAGCAGGGTTGCCCCGCTGTCTGGGCCTTGTGCGTCAACTCGCAAGATCACCGCGCGTGCCCCTCGGGGTCATCGGGCTTTGGGCGACGGGCCCGCTTGCGCCGGCTTCCTCGTGCAGGTGGCGGCTGGGCCTCGACACACGATCGTTTTGCACCCCGAGGACTTCCTCGTCCCACGATCTCGGATCGGCGACCGAAGCTACGGGTGCTGCGGGCCGGGCGGATCGGACGGCCCGAAGCTGAGGTGCGAGTGCGGCGCGGAGATCGCCACCGAGATCAACGACTGCTACACCCCGCACGAGATTCGGCTTGAACCCGCGCTCGTGGTGAGTGTTTCCGCCTGACTGCCGCGCCATGTTCCACGTGGAACATGGCGGATCACTGCGCCATTCGGCGGTCTGGTTGACTTGCGGGGCCATGAGACGAGTCGTGATCTTCGCCGCGTCCCTGTTCGCTCTCAGCGCGTGCACCGCCGAGCCGGTGCCGTCGACTGCGCCGGACCAGACGGTCGAGCCGCCCGCGAGCACTGCCGCCGCGCCCACGTCCGCGCAGGCTCCGCCCGCGCCGGAGCCGGTGGCGGATGGGCCGTGCCCCTACCTGGAGTCCGCCGCGGTCGCCGACGCCAACGGGCAGCGGGTGACCAAGGTGCGGATCTCCGCGGACAAGCCGCACCCGGCGTGCTTCTTCTACCGGCCCGACGGGACCGTCCAGCTCACCGTGCGGATCTACGTCGGCGAGGCCGCGGTTGCCACGGCGATCGTCGACGAAGCCGCACCGCGGGCTACGTCGGATCCGGCTCGGTCACCCCAAGGGTGGAAAGGTGGCTCCCTTTCGGGTGACAAGGGCGCCGTGTACGCCGTCGCCAAGGACAAGGTCGCCGTCGTGGTGACCTCGAACCAGGCGCAGACCATCAAGGCCCGACGGATCGTCGAGGCCGTCGTCACCGAACTCGGCCTCTGACGCGGGGGAAGGTGGCCCCGCGAGGGGGCCACCTTCCATGTGCGCGCCTAGTTCTTGTCGGACGTGATCGGCTCGGCCGGGCTGGCCTGGCCGTTGCGCTCGGCTGATTCCGGCCTGGGGGCAGGCTTCGGCTTCGGCGCGGGCACGGGCTCCGGCTTGGGCGTGTGCGCCGCCGGGGCCTGCTCCGAGCGGCCCCGCATGATGACCGCGGCCGCACCGCCCGCCGCGGCGAGCAGCAGGAACAGCGGCCACTTGCGGCGCTTGTTGCCGGGGTCCTTCGCGGCCTTCTTGGCCGCCGCCTTCGCGGCCTTGATCTGGTCGCGCAGCTCGCTCTTGTACGCCTTGACCTGCGGCTTCAGGTCCTTCTTCAGCTGCTTGACCGGCACCGACACCTGCTCCGGGATCTCGAGCGACTGGCTTGCCCGCTTCGCGGCCTTGGCCAGCTGCTTGCGGGCGCGCCGGGTCTGCGCGGCCATCTCGTCCCGAGCGACGTGCGCGGTCTCGGCGATCACATCTGCCACCTGCTTTGGCGCGACACCTTTCGCGGCCAGCTTGTGCTCGGCGGCCTGAGCCGCCTCACCGGCGCGTGCGGCACCTTGGCGCGCCGCGCGCCAGCCGGTGCCGACGGCCTTGCCCACCGTCTCTCCGGCCCGGGTCATGGCTTCACCTCGTTCATCGTGGGACTGATTGTGGAACTGATTCAGACCATCAATCCTGCCCCTTCCCGACAGATCCTGCCGAAGATGGCACGATGGGGCGGTGGCAGACAGCAACGCATCCCTCGTTGGGACGAAGGTGAAGGTCACCCTGCATACCTCGCAGGGTGACATCCGGATCAACCTTTTCCCCGACCATGCACCCAAGACCGTGGCCAACTTCGTCGGCCTCGCCGAGGGCACGAAGGAATATTCGAAGAAGAACGCGTCGGGCTCCGAGTCCGGTCCGTTCTATGACGGCTCGATTTTCCACCGGGTGATCGACGGCTTCATGCTCCAGGGCGGTGACCCGACCGGTACCGGCCGCGGTGGTCCCGGCTACGAGTTCGCCGACGAGTTCCACCCGGAACTGCAGTTCAACAAGCCCTACCTGTTGGCCATGGCCAACGCCGGGGCCAACACGAACGGCTCGCAGTTCTTCATCACGGTGGGCCCGACGACCTGGCTGAACTTCAAGCACACCATTTTCGGTGAGGTCGCCGATCAGGAATCGCGCACCGTGGTCGACAAGATCGGCCACATCGCGACGGGCCCGAACGACAAGCCTCTCGAAGATGTGGTGATCGAAAAGGTCATCGTCGAGCGCTCCGAGGGCTGAGTGTCCACTCCGTCCGAACCGACAGGAACGCAGGCGGGCCTGCCCGCCTGCGTTCGTCACCCCGGCAGGCAGACCGGGCTGCGCTGCACGCGCTGCGACCGGCCCGCGTGCCCGGAGTGCCTCGTCGAGGCGTCGGTCGGCTTCCAGTGCGTCGACTGCGTCCGGCAAGGGCGCAGCGAGGTGCGGCGGGCGACCACCGTCGCCGGTGCCGAGCTGTCCGACAAACCGGTCCTCGTGCCCGCGCTCATCGCGGTCAACGTGGCGATGTTCGTCATCACGGTGGCCCTGGCGCGGGACCTCTTCAACAACCAGCAGTCAGAGTTGTTCGCGGCTCTGCTCGCCTACGCGCCGTCGATCGCCGAAGGTGAGTGGTGGCGCACCCTCACCAGCGGATTCCTGCACTACGGACCGCTCCACGTGCTCGTCAACTGTGTCGCGCTGTGGTTCCTGCGTGACATCGAGCTGCTCCTGGGCCGCCTGCGGTTCGCGCTGGTCTACTTCCTGTCGATGCTCGGCGGCAGCGCGACGGTCTACCTGTTCGACGCCGTCGAAACCAGGAGCACGGGCGCGTCCGGCGCGGTCTACGGCATGCTCGGCGGCCTGCTCGTCGCCGTGATCCGGCTCAAGCGCGACAAGCACGTCCTGATGTCGGTGCTGGGGATCATCGCGCTGAACATCGCGTTCAGCATCTCCGTGCCCGGGATCTCCCTGCTCGCGCACCTCGGCGGCCTGGTCGTCGGCGCGGTGGTCACGGCGGGCATGGTCTACGCCCCGACCGCGCGGCGCCTGCCGGTACAGATCGGGACGGTTGTGGCTGTGGTCGTCGTGCTGGTCGCGTTGTTCGTGGTCCGCACGCCCCAGGTCAAAGACCAGACGTTCTGCGTCAACCCGACCACGCTTGAGTGCTACTACGCGACCCGGCTCTAGGTCCGTAGGCGCAGCAGGGCGTCGGTGACGTCGTACGGCTCCGCGCCGAGGTCCAGCCTGCCCAGGAGCACGAGGGCGGGGTCCTCGGCGTTGTCGGCGTCGATCTCGACGACCTCACTCTCGCGGCCCAGCCTGCGCGTTCGGGCGACGCGGATGTTGACCTCGCCCCACGACCAATGCCGCGTGTGGAACATGCCGCGAACGGTGACGCCGGACTGGTCCGCGGCGAGGCGAGGGCGCGCGACGGTGCCGAACAGCGACAGCAAACCCAGAGTGAAAGTCGCGATGACCAGCAGGATCGTGCCCCGGGCGTCGCCCACGAAAAGGGCGCCAAGCAGCGCGAGCGCGGTCATGACCCAGCCGATGCCGACGACGGCGGGCTGGGGCGCCCAACTCATGGGTTCAAGGCTTGGCACGGTTATCCACAGTAGTTATCCACACTGGGGATGACTTACATCCATGTGGTTCAGTCGTGTGGGCTGAATGGATGTATCCCGCCGAACACGATGGGGTGAAACGGCAGGACTCTCCGTGGGCGCGGGTCAGCGCCAGCGCATCGTCATCAGCAGGCCGGCGATCATCAGCGCGAATCCGATGGCGAAGTTCCAGTTGCCCAGGTCCGCCATGAACCCGATCTTCTGACCCGCGATGTAGTTCACGACCAGCCACGCGAGGCCGATCAGCATCACTCCGAGCATCACCGCGACGTAAATCGGGTGGGACGGTCCCGCTGACTTGACCTTCACCGGCGTGCGGCGATCGCTCGGCGCGGTGTAGACGTCCTTCTTGCGGACCTTGGACTTAGGCATGCTGTCCTCGCCTGACGTGGAGCGTTGGGTGCGGTTGTTCTAAGGCATGGGCGCAACTCCCGCCGATGCAACACGTTAACGTAGCTGAGCACGTAGCCGAATCACCAGTCGCCAACGTTCTGAGTTCGTTAGCGCGAGGGTGGTCGGGCAACACCCGCGAGAGGAGCCCGCGTGAGCACGCTCGACAGCGGCGACAGCCCAGCGGAATCCCCGGTCGGCCCTGGTCAGGGCCCGGTTTCGGGAGATTCCGATCGGGTTCGCTCGGTTGTTCGCGGGCTCGGCGAATTACTCATCACGGCGGGTCTCGTGGTGCTGCTTTTCGTCGTATACGAGGTTTACGTCACCGACCTGGTTTCCGCCGGCAAGCAGCGGGAGGCCACGTCGGCGCTTGAGGACACCTGGAAGGCGGGGCCGCCCGAGGAAGAGCGGGTCGACCACTTCGAGGGCCTTGGCGAGGGCGCGGGCTTCGCGAAGATGTTCGTCCCGGCCCTGGGCAGCGACTACGCGTTCACCATTCTCGAGGGCACCACCGAGAAGACCCTGGAGGTCGGCCCCGGCCACTACCAGGGAACGGCGTACCCCGGTCAGCCCGGCAACTTCGCGGTGGCGGGCCACCGGGTCGGCAAGGGCGCCCCGTTCAACGACATCGACCTGCTCAACTCGTGCGACGCGATCGTGGTCGAGACCCGGTTCAGCTGGTTTGTCTACCGGGTCATGCCCAAGAAGGACGAGGCAGGCAGGTGGGCGGAGAAGGCGTCCGACCCCAGGTGCAAGGGTGTGGCCCCGCTGGGCGCGCCGTATGACGAGGTGGTCGGGCAGGAGATCGTCAACCCGAGGGACAGCTCGGTCATCGCGCCCGTCCCGCACCGCCCGGGCGCCGAGGGCAGCGTCGGTGAGCAGGTCACGCTGATGACGCTGACGACTTGTCATCCGCGGTTCTCCGACCGCCAGCGCCTCATCGTCCACGCTGTGTTCGTGCAGCATTGGGCGAAGGACCCGGCCCATCCTGAGTTCAGGCCGCCAGAGTTGAAGGAGACCTCCTGATGTACGGGTGGATTTGGCGGCACCTGCCGGGCCCGATGGCGGTTCGCGCGATCACCGCGTTGCTGCTCATCGCCGGGGTGGTGGCACTGCTGATGTTCGTGGTGTTCCCGTGGATCGAGCCGAAGCTGCCGTTCAACGAGGTCACGACCGAATAGCGAGCCTGGCCAGCAGCCCGACCGCGAGCACGCCCGCGCCGATGAGGACCGAGCCGAACGGCAGGGTCACGGCGAGCACCACACAGCCGACGAACCCGGCGACGTTGAGCCAGCGCGGCCACCGTCGTTCGCTCACGGGCTGCCGGTACGCGCTCGCGTTGGCGACGGCGTAGTAGACAAGCACGCCGAACGACGAGAACCCGACCACCCCGCGCAGGTCGGCGAGCAGCACGAGCACGCACACGGTGGCCCCGACCGCCACCTCGGCGCGGCGCGGGACGCCGAAGCGGGAGTCGACGGTGGCCAGGAACGGCGGCAGGTCCCGGTTGCGGGCCATCGCCATGGCGGTCCGGCCGATGCCGGTGATCAACGCCAGCAGCGCGCCCAGGCTGGCGGCCGCGGCGCCGATGCGGACCGCGATGGTCAGCCCGGGGTGTCCGGCGACCGTGAGCACGTCGGCCAGTGGGGCTTTGGACTCCGCGAGCCGGTCCGGGCCGAGGACCAGCAGCAAGGTGACGCCGACCGCGAGGTAGACCACCATCGCCCCGCCGAGTGCGCCCAGGATGGCCCGGGGAATCGTCCGGGTCGGTTCGCGGACCTCTTCGCTCAACGTCGCGATTCGCGCGTAGCCGGCGAAGGCGAAGAACAGCAGACCTGCTGCCTGGAGCACGCCGAGGGGTCCGCGGGTGAACCAGTCGCCCGCCGGGGCGGCGGCGGGAAGGGCGAGTGCGACGGTGCCGACCAGCACGATGAGGACGACGCTCAGGAGCACCTTGGTGAGCAGCGCGGTCCGGGTGATGCCGAAGCAGTTGACCACCGTCAGCACCACGACCGCCGCGGCGGCGATCGGCCGCTCCCAGCCCGGGGCCGCGTAGGCGGCGAACGTCAGCGCCATCGCCGCGCAACTGGCGGTCTTGCCGATGACGAACCCCCACCCGGCGAGGAACCCCCACCACGGCCCGAGGACTTCACGCCCGAACAGGTAGGTGCCGCCGGAAGCGGGGTAGGCCGCCGCGAGCTGCGCGGACGCGGTGGCGTTGCAGTAGGCGACGAATCCGGCGATGACCAGCGCGACCAGGACCGCCCCACCCGCACTGGCCGCGGCAGGCGCGAACACCGCGAAGACGCCCGCCCCCAACATCGACCCAAGCCCGATCGCGGTCGCGTCCACAGTCCCGAGCCTGCGCGTCAACTGAGTCACGGCGACCATGCTGCCATGGTCGAGTTGTCCACAAGCAAGATCGACATCGGCCGAAATGTCACCCCTCGCCGATAGACTGGCCAAGGGCAGTGCCCCCGGGTGGGTGGGGGTTTGCGCTGGTAGGGGCGGCGGCGAAAATTGGGATGAGTGGGTTGGTGGGCAACCGGTGTGGCCGTTGGTCATCCGTATTCGTCGACGTCGAGGGTGGCTTCGACGGCCGATAGGAACTCCAGGACCTCGCGATCGACTGTCCAGCTGAGCAAGTGGTGCTGTCCCGGCAGCTTCTGCAGCCGCGCATCAGGTGAGCTCAGTTCTTCCTCCGCGCCGTCTTCGGCGGCGAGGTAGCGAACGACTCTCATGACCGCGCCGCCGTGCTGCGGGTCCGCGGACCTTAGCTCCCGGGCGAGGGCGACGATTTCGGCGTGGTGCGGAGTGAGCCGGTGGACTACCCGGGCAAGCTGTTCGTCCACCCTGAGCCGAGGTTCGTCGCAGACGACTTCCCACGCGTGGAAGACGGGAATCGGCGGCCTGGTCGAACGGGCTCCTCGGACCCTGACCCGGTCCGGTTCGACACCGAGGCGTGCCGTGACCTCGGCTGCCGACACCTGACGACTCACCAGGCCGAGGTACACGTATTGCCGGATGCGCACAGTCGGCACGTTATGGCCTGAGGAGACCAGCGTCCTCAGCAGGCTCAGGCTCAAATCAGGTGGTGGCGGACTGTAGGTTGTGGGCATGCGCGTACTGGTCGTCGACAACTACGACAGCTTCGTTTACAACCTCGTGCAGTACCTGGCCCAGCTGGGCGCGGAGTGCGAGGTGTGGCGCAACGACGCCGACGAGTTGGGTGATCCGGAGGCGCTCAGTGGGTTCGACGCCGTCCTGATCAGTCCTGGGCCGAGCACGCCGGAGCGGGCCGGGCTCAGTGTCGACGTGGTCAGGCGCTGTGCCGAGGCGCGGAAGCCGTTGCTTGGGGTTTGTCTTGGGCATCAGGCCATCGCCGTCGCCTACGGGTCGACCGTGGATCGGGCGCCGGAGCTGCTGCACGGGAAGACCAGCCAGGTCGTGCACACCGGCACCGGGGTGCTGGCCGGGCTGCCGCATCCCTTCACCGCGACCCGCTACCACTCGCTGACGGTGGTGCCGGAGACGATCTCCGACGAGTTCGAGGTCACCGGGCGCACCGAGACCGGCATCGTCATGGCGATGCGGCACCGCGAGCTGCCGATCGAGGGTGTGCAGTTCCACCCGGAATCCGTACTGACCGACGGCGGGCACCGGATGCTCGCCAACTGGCTGGCCACCGCCGGGTTCGTGGTGCCGGAAGCCCGGGTCGCCGAATTGGAGCGCGACATGCGTGCGCTCACCCAAGCGCTGGCATAACGAAAACGGCCCCTCCAAGCGGAGGGGCCGTTCTCGTTGAGCCACTAGGACGTCGGGATCCCCACGCCGGGCTTGCGCCCGACCAGCAGGTTCACCGTGGCGTTCTTGTCCAGCTTCTGACCGTTGTTCGGCCGCTGGTCGATGATCTTGCCGACCTTGTCCTCGTCGTTGGTCAGCGTCTCGTTGACGTTGAGCGTGCCGGTCCAGCCCAAGGCCTTGAGGATCTGGTCGGCCTCCGTCGGCGTCTTGCCCTCCAGGTCGGGCATCTCGATGGAGACCTGGTCGCCGTTGGACACCTCCAGGGTCACCGTCGACCCGGGCTTCAACTTGCCGCTCTTCGGCGACTGGTTGACGACCGTGCCCGCGGGTTTTTCGGACGAGACGTCCTTGCGCTGCGGCTTGAAGCCCAGCTTCGTCAGGTTCGCCGCCGCGGTCTCGTAGTCCTGGTCGATCAGGTTCGGCACCTCGACGGACTCCGGTGCCTTGCCGATCGTCAGCTTGACCTGGGTGCCGACGTTGACGCTCTGGCCACCGGTCGGGGTCTGGCCGGTGACCTTGCCGACCGCGGCCGGGTCGTCGGTCGACTCCTCCTCGACGCCGGAGACCTGCAGCTGCAGCTTCTGCAGCTCCGCGGTCGCCTCTTCCTTGGTCTTGCCGGTCAGGTCGGGCACCGTGACCTTGCCGGGGGTGCCACCGACGCGGAGCATCACCGTGTCGCCCTTGCGGACCGTGGAGCCTGGCGTCGGATCAGTCCCGATCACCTTGCCGATGCTGTCCGGCCCGCAGGTGGGACTGCCGTCCGGCGCAGGCTGGCAGGGGACGACCGTGCGGTTGATCTTCAGACCCTTCTCGTCGAGGGTCTGGATCGCCTGTGACTCGATCTGGTTGGTGACGTCGGGCATGGGGAACGTCTCGGCCCCGGCGGGCGGTCCGCCCTTCTCCGACATCAGCCAGAAGATGAGCCCGGCGAGCCCGGCGACGAGCAGGCCCACCAGGATGATCATCCAGGTCTTGCGCTGCTTGCGTCTGCGGTCTTCCTCGTCGTCAGCGAACCGGTCGTAGTCGTCGTAGTCGTCGGAGAGGGCCTCAGGGCGGTGGCGGCCGCGGGTGTCGGACTGACGGGTCGCGCCGAGCACCGCGGTGCGGTCCTCGTCGGTCATCACCATCGGCGCCGACGGCCGCTGGCCGGACAGCACCCGGACGATGTCGGTGCGCATCTCGGCGGCCGACTGGTAGCGGTTGGCCGGTCCCTTCGACATCGCCTTGAGGACGATCGCGTCGAGCTGCGGGCTGACCCGGGGGTTGACCTGCGACGGCGACCGGGGGTCCTCACGCACGTGCTGGTAGGCCACCGCGACCGGCGAGTCGCCGGTGAAGGGCGGCTCACCGGTGAGCAGCTCGAACAGCACACAGCCCGCGGCGTAGACGTCGCTGCGGGCGTCGACCGACTCGCCGCGCGCCTGTTCGGGGGACAGGTACTGCGCGGTGCCGATCACCGCGGCGGTCTGGGTGACCGCGACCTGGCCGTCGGCGACGGCGCGGGCGATGCCGAAGTCCATCACCTTGACCGCGCCGGACTTGGTGATCATCGCGTTGGCCGGCTTGACGTCGCGGTGCACGATGCCGTGCCGGTGGCTGAAGTCCAGCGCCGCGCAGACGTCGGCCATGATCTCCATCGCCCGCTGGCCCGAGAGCGGTCCCTCTGACTTGACGATGTCGCGCAGGGTTCGTCCGTCGACGTACTCCATGACGATGTAGGGGAGAGGACCGGTTTCGATCCTGGTCTCGCCGGTGTCATACACGGCGACGATCGCGGGGTGGTTCAGCGCGGCGGCGTTCTGGGCCTCGCGGCGGAACCGCTCCTGGAACTGCGGATCCCTGGCCAGGTCCGCGCGCAGCACCTTCACGGCGACCTCGCGTCCCAGTCGGACGTCCCGGCCGCGGTGGACCTCGGACATGCCGCCGTACCCGAGAGTCTCGCCGATCTCGTAGCGGTTGGAGAGCAGTCGCGGTGTGGTCATCGGTGCGTCGTCCCGCTCCTAGTCAATTCCTGTCCCATCATGCCTGCTGTCTGCCTCCGAGCCGGCTGTTCGCTGTCTGGCTCGTTCATCCTGCTCACCTCGGTGGACTCTGCTGCGGCCGGCACACGATTGTGATGCGGTCGCCGCGTTGCAGTTTCCCGATCGGCGTGATCTCCGTCACCGAACAGGCCGCTGGGTCTTCCGGCGGGACATCCGAGTCGGTGACCACGGTCGACCGAAGGCCGTCGCGCTCCAGTTCAGCGGCGACGTCCGAGGCAGGCCGGTGGATGTACCGAGTCGGAATGACCGTCACGATCTCACTTTCGGTACCCGCGTCGGACGGTTTCGGTGAGATCGACGTGGGACCGCTACCTGGCCGACTGTCGGGCTGTTTGCCCGTGGTCTCGGCAGTCTCGGATTTGGTGTCGCCGTTCGGCCGCTCGTTCGAGCCTTCCGACGCGAAGAGCGCGGGCAGCAGGAACGCCAGCGCGGCGATCAGCGCCACGGCGAGCACCACGATCGTGATCCACAGCCCGGTCCGGCTCTCCCGGATCGGCTGACGCGGCGGGATGCGCATCGGGAACGCGCCCGACGGCGGGCCCGGCGGTCGGACGGGCATCATCCCGGGATGCGTCCCCGGACCGCTGGGCGGACCCATCCGGTGCGCGGCCATCGCCAGCCCGGTCGGCGCGGGCAGCGGGTGGCCCGCGCGCACCGCGGCGACGGCGTTGGCGAACTCGCCGCCGTTGCTGTAGCGCTGCCTCGGGTCCTTCACCAGCGTCGCCTCGATGACCGCGCGGGTGCCCGGCGGGACGTCCGGCGGCAGCGGCGGCGGCATGTCGCGGATGTGCATCATCGCGACCGTCACCGCGTTCTCCGACAGGAACGGCCTGCGCCCGGTGAGGCATTCGTAGCCGACCACGGCGAGGGAGTAGACGTCGCTGGCGGGCTCGGCTTCGTGTCCTAAAGCCTGCTCCGGGGCGATGTAGTGGGCGGTGCCCATGACCATGCCGGACCGGGTGACCGGTGCCGCGTCCGCGGCCTTGGCGATGCCGAAGTCGGTCAGCTTCACCGTGCCGGTCGGGGTGATCAGGATGTTGCCCGGCTTCACGTCGCGGTGGACGTACCCGCGCTCGTGGGCCGCCTGCAGCGCCTGGCCTGCCTGTTCGAGGATGTCGAGCGTCCGCTCGGCGCCGATCCGGCCCTCCTTGGCCAGGATCGCGGCCAGCGGGTCGCCCTCGACGAGTTCCATCACCAGGTACGCGGTGTCCTGCGGGCCGTCGACGATCGCGGCCGTCTCGCCGTAGTCGTGCACCGCGGCGATGCCCGGGTGGTTGATCGACGCGGTGGTCCGGGCCTCGGTGCGGAAGCGGTGCAGGAACTCGGCGTCGCCGGAAAGCTCCGGCTTGAGCACCTTGACCGCGACCTTGCGGTCGAGCCGGGTGTCGGCGGCTTCCCAGACCTCGCCCATGCCGCCGACCGCGATGCGGCTGCTGAGCCGGTAGCGGTCGGCGAGGAGTAGGCCGGAGGTCAGCACGTCAGCTCCCCCCGGCGAGGAAAGCGTTGATCGTCGCGCGGCCGACGGCCGCCGAGAGCTTGCCACCGGTCGCCGCGACGTCGCGGCTCTCGACGAGCACCGCCACGGCGATCTTCGGGTCTTCGGCCGGGGCGAACGCCACGTACCAGGCGAACGGCGGGGTGTTCTTCGGGTCGTTGCCGGTCTCGGCGGTGCCGGTCTTCGACGCGATGGTCAGGCCGTTGGTCTTGCCGTCGCCACCGGTCTTCGCCTCGGAGGCGACCATCATGTCGCGCAGTTGGTCGGCGCTGGAGCGCGACATCGCCCGCCCCAGGCTGTCCTCGTCGAGCTTGGCGATCTCCGACAGGTCGGGGGCCAGCACCGACTTCACCAGCTGCGGCTTCATCCGCTCGCCGCCGTTGGCGATGGTGGCGACGATCTGCGCGTTCTGCAGCGGGGTGAGCCGGACGTCGCGCTGGCCGATTCCGCTCTGGTAGAGCGCGTTGGGGTCGCTGATCGTCATGCACTGATCGCCCGCGGCGGGACCGACGCACGACTGCGTGACCTTCATCGGGACCCGCAGGTCGTTCTCGCCGACGCCGAACTTCGCGGCCTGCTCGGGCAGCTTCTCGTCGAGGTCGTGGGCGAGCTGGGCGAACGCGGTGTTGCACGACAGCGACAGGGCGGTCTCCATGGTGACCGTGGTCTGGCTGCCGTTGCAGAAGCCGCGGTTGTAGTTGCGCAGTTCGGAGCCGCCGACGCCGATCCGGTCGGTGGCGGTGACCTGGTCGTCCTTGGTCTTGCCGTCCTCGAGCGCGGCCGCGGCGACGACCAGCTTGAATGTCGAGCCGGGCGCGTAGGTCTCGGCGATCGCCCGGTTGAGCATGGGCTTGCGCTTGTCGGCGTTGTACTCCCGCCACGCCTTCTCCTGCGCGGCGCCGTTGTGCGCCGAGAGCGGGTTCGGGTCGTAGGACGGGGTGCTGACCATCGCGAGGACCTCGCCGGTCTTCGGGTTCAGCGCGACCACCGAGCCCGCGAAGCCCTGCTTCTCCATCGCCTGGTAGGCGGCGAGCTGGGTGGCCGGGTTGATCGTCAGCTCGATGTTGCCGCCGCGCGGGTCGCGGCCGGTGATCAGGTCCGAGAGCCTGCGCACGAACAGCCGGTCGTCGGAGCCGTTGAGGATCTCGTCCTCGGCCCGCTCCAGCCCGCCCGCGCCGTAGCGCGTCGAGTAGAACCCGGTGACCGGCGCGTACAGCGGCCCGTTGGTGTACTGGCGCAGGTACCGCAGCCGGTTGTTCGTCGGCTGCACGGTGGCGAGCACCTGGATCTGGTTGTTGGACGAGCGGGCGAGGATCTTGCCGCGCTCGCGCGAGTACTCCTCCAGCAGGACCCGCTGGTTGCGCGAGTCCTTGCGGTAGTCGTCGGCCTTGATGATCTGGATGTAGGTGGCGTTCGCCAGCAGCAGGACGATCATGCAGAGCATGGCCAGGCCGACTCGGCGCAGCGGTGTGTTCATGTCGGCCGCTCCGTCGGGGGTCGTTCCACCATCACCGTGCGGTCCTCGGCGATCGGCACCTGCGCCACCGGACGCGGCCGCACGCCGGTCTGCGGGCGGCGCGCGGCGTCGGAGATCCGCAGCAGCAGCGCGACGAGCACGTAGTTGGCCAGCAGCGACGAACCGCCGTAGGACAGGAAGGGCGCGGTGATACCGGTCATCGGGATCAGCTTGGTGACCCCGCCGACGACCACGAACACCTGCATGACCAGCAGGAACGACAGGCCGCCGCCGAGCAGCTTGCCGAAGGTGTCGCGCACGGCCAGCGCGCTGCGCATGCCGCGCATCGCGAGCAGTGTGTAGACCATCAGCAGCGCGGCCAGGCCGATGAAGCCCAGTTCCTCGCCGATCGCGGCGGCGATGAAGTCGGTGTTGGCCAGCGGGACCAGTTCCGGGCGGCCCGCGCCGAGCCCGGTGCCGCCGACGCCGCCGGTGCCGAGGCCGAACAGCGCCTGCGCGATCTGGTAGCCGCCGCCCGCGTCGGCGTAGGTGCTCAGCGGGTCGAACCAGTTGGCCACGCGCTGCTGGACGTGGGTGAAGAGCTGGTAGGCGACGAAGCAGCCGCCGACGAACAGCGTCAGCCCGACCACGACCCAGATGCCGCGCTCGGTGGCGACGTAGAGCATCACCAGGATCGTGCCGAAGAACAGCAGGGACGTGCCGAGGTCCTTCTGGAACACCAAGACCGCGAGCGAGACGCCCCAGGCGAACAGAATCGGCCCGAGGTCGCGTGCCCGCGGCAGGTCGACGCCGAGCACCCGGCGCCCGGCGACCATGAACAGGTCGCGCTTGGAGACCAGGAACGCGGCGAAGAAGATCAATAAGAGGATCTTGGCGAACTCACCCGGCTGGATGGAGAACGGACCGAACCGCAGCCAGATCTTCGCGCCGTTGATCGTCGGCGCGATCGCGTTCGGCAGCACGGCGGGCAGCGCCAGCAGGAACAGCCCGGCCAGGCCGAACGTGTAGTTGTACTTCGTCAGCGTCCGGTGGTCCCGGATCACGATGAGCACCGCCAGGAACAACACCAACGCCAGCGCGGTCCACAGGATCTGCTTCGGGACGTCGTTGTTGATCTCCTCGCCCGCCCGCAGCGCCTTCTCGGTCAGCGCCAGGTCGATCCGGTAGATCATCACCAGGCCGAGGCCGTTGAGCAGCGCCACACACGGCAGGATCAGCGGATCGGCGTAGGGCGCGTATTTGCGCACAGCCCAGTGCGCGGCGCCGAACAGGGCCAGGAACGCGAGCCCGTACCAGACGATGCGCAGCGTGAGCTGCTCATTCTGGTTCGCCTCGACGAGCATGAGCGCCGCGGAGACGACGAACGCGGCGAACCCGAGCAACAGCAGCTCGGTCCCCCGGCGCGTCGGCGCCGCACCGTCGGGCCCGACGCCGCTCAGCCCGGCCGCCGGACCAACCGCGCCCTGGACCGGTGATCCCATCAGCCGCCGCCCTTGTCCTCGTCGCGCGGCTTGCGGCAGTTCACACCCGGTTCCGGGGTGACTTGACCAGTAGGACCAGCGGTCGTCGTGGTGGGCGGAGCGATGTTCGACGTGGCCACGTTCGGCTCGGTCGGCGCGCCCGTCGGCTGGGCGGGCTGAGTCGTGGGCGGCGGCTGCGTGGTCGTGGTCTTCGCCAGGTCGGCGCAGTCGGGCAGGCCGAACTTGCTGCGCAGCTCGCGGACGAACTCGCGCGCCCCGACGATGTTGTCGAACGTGATGCTGCCCGAGCGGACCTCGTCCTTGCCGAACTGCTCCAGGTCGTCGACGTAGAACTTGTCGCACGTCGCCGCCGTGGCCGGGTCGCACGAGCCCTCACGCTGGCTGTTGAGCGACAACCCCAGCACGCTGCCGCGCACACCCTGGAAGATCGCGATCTCGCCGTTCTCGCCCTCACCGACGAAGTACTGGTTGTTGACCCACAGCCGGGCCGCGATGGCGCCCGCCACGAGCAGCAGCAGCACCAACAGACTCGCCAGGATCAGCCGCACGCGCTTGCGGCGCTTGATCCTCGGGTCCGGCGGCTCCGGCGGCGCCTCGACCCGCGGCAGCCTCGGCGCCGTGATCGTGGCCGCGCGCGAAGCGGGGGAGTCGCCGGGCGGCATCTCGTCCATGCCGTTGCCCGCCGCGCCACCCACGATGGGGTTGTTGTCGCCGTAGTCGACGTCGATCACGTCGGCGACGATCACGGTGACGTTGTCCGGGCCACCGCCCTTGAGCGCCAGCTCGATCATCCGGTCCGCGCACATCTGCGGATCCGGGATCTCGATGGCCTCGCTCATGGTCTCGTGGCTCACCGGGCCCGACAGGCCGTCGGAACACAACAGGTAGCGGTCGCCCGCGCGGGCCTCGCGCACCGTCAGGCTCGGCTCGACCTCATGGCCGGTCAGCGCCTTGAGCAGCAGCGAACGCTGCGGATGGGTGGCGGCCTCGTCCTCGGTGATCCGGCCCTCATCGATCAGCGACTGGACGAACGTGTCGTCATGCGTGATCTGGGTGAACTGGCCATTGCGCCGCAGGTAGACCCGCGAATCGCCGACATGGACCAGCCCGATGCGGTTCCCCGCGAAGAGGATCGCGGACAGGGTCGTGCCCATGCCGTCGAGATCCGGGTCGCCCGCGACAAGCTCGGCGATGGCGCCATTGCCCGCCAACGTCGCCTCACGCAACTGGCCGAGAAGATCATCACCCGGCTCGTCGTCATCGAGCGGCGCGAGCGCGGCGATGACGACCTTGCTGGCCACCTCGCCCGCCACATGGCCACCCATGCCATCGGCCAAGGACAACAAGCGGGGACCCGCGTACACGGAGTCCTGGTTGTTGGAACGAACCAGGCCCCGGTCGCTTCGGGCCGCGTAGCGAAGAACAAGGGTCATGAGCGCAGCTCGATCACCGTTTTGCCGATACGGATCGGGACACCAAGTGGCACCCGGAGGGGTGCGGTGACCTTAGCCCGGTCGAGGTACGTCCCATTCGTCGAGCCCAGGTCTTCCACGTACCAGTCCGTTCCGCGCATCGACAGCCTGGCATGCCGGGTCGAGGCGTAGTCATCGTCGAGAACCAACGTCGAATCATCGGCCCGGCCGATCATGATCGGCCTGCCGTCCAGCGAGATCCGGGTACCGGACAGCGCGCCGTGAGTCACCACGAGCTGCCGAGGTGCCTTACCGCGCACCTTGCCCGCCGCGGACCGGCGGAAACCGGGCACCGCGACCCGCAGCCCGGAGGCCGCGTAAAGATCGGAGCGGACCACCCGAAGCGCGGCCAGCACGAACAGCCAGAGCAGGGCGAGAAACCCTGCCCTGGTCAGCTGCATAACCAACTCTGGCACTTGTTGTGACCGCTCCCGCTTCTGCCGCGTCCGACCCGCCCGCGAACCGCCGCGACCCCGGATGGGATCGCGCTGTGGATCGCAATGAGGACTGCCCGGGGGATTAAACCCTGGACAGCCCTCAGGACGTCCGGTCGACCTCGAACGTTGCTTGCCCCGACCCGACTCTTACTCGACCGGCGAATCGACCGCTCAGCCCTGCGTGCGGAACACCAGCGACGAATGCCCGATTCGGACCACATCGCCATCCGCCAACTGCCAGGTCTGCACAGGCGTGCCATTGACCGTGGTGCCGTTCGTCGACCCCAGGTCGGCGAGCGTGGCGCTCTGACCGTCCCAGGTGATCTCCAGATGACGGCGCGACACACCCGTGTCCGGCAGCCGGAAATCCGCGTCCTGACCGCGACCCACCACATTGCCACCCTGCTTCAGGGCGTAATTGCGGTTGGAGCCGTCATCAAGCTGAAGGCTCGCGGACAGCGTGCGCGGACCGGTCTGCACCGCGGGCGGGGCGTACCCCTGCTGCGCGTACGGGTCCTGCCCATAGCCCTGCGGCTGCGCCTGGCCGTAACCCTGGTCATAGCCCGCCTGCTGGCCGTAGCCCGCCTGCTGCCCGTAACCCTGGTCGTAACCCGCGCCCTGCTGCTGGCCGTAGCCCTGGTCATAACCTGCCTGCTGGCCATAGCCGGCCTGCTGCCCGTAACCCTGGTCGTAGCCCGCGCCGCCCTGCGGCTGCTGGCCGTAGCCCTGGTCGTAGCCGCCGCCCTGCTGCTGGCCATAGCCCTGGTCGTAGCCCGCGCCGCCTTGCGGCGCCTGGCCATAACCCTGGGCGTAGTTGGGATCATTGCCGTATTGGCCCTGGCCGTACCCGTACTGCTGCTGTCCGTACGGGTCGCCCTCGGGCGGCTGGCCGTAGCCGGGAGGCTGGCTCATGGATGGGTCTCCTGCGTTGCGGGGTTGTGCCTGCTGTCTGCCTGCCTGATGGCCTGCACCACTGACATGAGGCTTCACATCAGGGTCGACGGCTGAGCGGGTTCGGAACTGTCCGGTGTGCAGTGCTTCGGAGCGCTCCAGGGAGACTACGACGTCACCATAGGTGTCCCAACCGTGCTCGGCGAGATGTTCCGCCACACAGTCCGCCAACAGCGACTTCATGCGATCTTCATCGCCCGCGAAATTCTGGTGGTCGGCGGGCCCCAGCTGCACCACATAGTGGTTCGGCGCCAAAAGCCTGCCACCCGCCAACTCGCGGACGTTGTCCTCGCCCTCACGCTGCAGCGCCTGTGCCACTTCCTGGGGCACCACGTTGCCACCGAAGACACGCGCGAAGGTGTTGCCAACGACATCCTCGAGCTTGCGGTTTAAGCGCTGTCCGATGCCCATGACCCTCCTTCCCGTGCGTGCTCCTGGTGCGATCGTATCCGGGTGCGCCCGCCAGGACACGGGTATGTGCCAACCCGTTCTGAGTGCGTGCTAGGCTTCCGCACGTTCCCAGAGACCAAGGTCCCTGGAACAGTCACTCGGGCGAGTGGCGGAATGGCAGACGCGCACGGTTCAGGTCCGTGTGTCCGAAAGGACGTGGGGGTTCAACTCCCCCCTCGCCCACGCAAATGGACGGCGAGTGCTCGCGGAGAGCGCTCGCCGTTTTTGCGTGTCAGTGCCTTTCCGGGGGGCCGAGCCCCCCGGACCCCCACGGTGCGATCAGCAGGCCTGAACCAGCGGGGCTCGCGCTGCGCGCATCGGAGCCGTGGCGATGGGGGCTCGCGCTGCGCGCATCGGAGCCGTGGCGATGGGGGCTCGCGCTGCGCGCATCGGGATTCGTAGCCGATGGTGGCGTCTGCCGCTCGACCCAGGCCTGCCGGAGTTCGGCTTCGCTGCGCTCGCCCTTCGTCGCCCGTTGGCGCTTCGCTTCGCTCGCATCGGTCGGGACAACTTTCTGAAGTCGGGTTCGACCTTGCTCGCTTGCCTTGGTTGGCCGCGGTGGGGGAAACAAAAATGCGGCGTTCGGGGGTGGGGGAAGGGGCCGTTTGGTGGGTGGGTGCGTAAAAGTGAATCGGGGTTCTAGCTGCGGGTTTGTTCACTGTGGGCGTTTGGGTGGGTACTTGGGGTGGGGGCGTTGCGCCGTCCACCTTGGGCGTCACCCGGTCGGCGGCACAGTCGGGGCGAAGTCTGATTACCGTTGGTCGACCGGTTAACGCCCGCCTAGCGCCGCCGGTCGCACAAGGGCATTCACACTCTCTTAATCGCCCGTCTCGGCCTGGTACTCCAGACATGTACCAATCGACACCGCGTTGATTCGCTGACCACTGTGCGGCGAGCGGCGACGGTGGAGGAGAAGGGCGGAAGTTTCGTGACCGGCATTCCAGGGCGCATCGCGGTTACCGAGAACCTCAAGGCGATGCCCGCACAGCTGGCCCCGCCGGTCGAGCTGCCCGCTCCCGTCGACGACCTCGCCGCGGCAGCACTACCGGCGCTCGGCTGGGCGGGGACCGTGCTCCCCGAGATGACCCTCCTCGGGCGCCGCGTGTGCCTCGTGGCCGAACTCCGGGCCGACGTGCACGCCGAACGGATCTGCCTCGGCCAGGAACCGGTCACCGACCGGGCCAGCGTGGCCACCTGGGCGTTCCCCGAACTCGCGGGCCGCGTCCCCGAACCCGCCGCCCGCATCGTCGGCGTGATCGCCGTCGCCCGGCACTGGCGCACCGGGCTGGCCAACGCCGTGCCGTTCCTGCGCTACGGCGACGCGGCGGTCGTCCTGCCCACCTCGGCTGTGCTCACCCACGACTACCTCGCCAAGTGCCTGCCCCGCGCCCGCGCGTACGGCGTCGGCATCGTCAGCGCCGAACCCAACGGCGAAGTCGACCTCGACCTGCCCGGCCGCTGCGACCGCGCCTACCCCGAGACCGACGGCCTCTACCGCTGGATCAGCGAACTGGCCTACGACTCGATCCTGGAAAGCGTCACCGTCTAGCCGATCAGTGGCCCAGAACCCTTTCCGTATAAGGGTTCTGGAAACGACGCTCGGGATCGACCGCGTCCCGCACACCGAGGAAGTCGTCGAAGCGCGGATACCGGGCCCGCAGCGAATCGGCGTCAAGCGAATGCATCTTGCCCCAATGCGGGCGCCCGCCGACCTCGCCGACGATCGACTCGAACAAGTCGAAATACTCCCGATACGGCATCCCCAGGTACTGGTGGATCGCCAGATACGCCGAATCCCGGCCATACGCGGTCGACAACCAGATGTCATCCGCCGCCGCCACCCGCACCTCGACCGGGAACATCACCGGGTCCCTGAGCAACGGCACCCGCTCACGCAGCTCCGCGAGGACCCCGCTCAACGCCTCCCGCGGAATGGCGTACTCCGACTCGACAAACCGCACCTTCCGGCTCGTCACGAAAACCCGGTGCGACCGGTCGCTGTACTCCCGGGCCGACATCGCCGACGCCGACAACTTGTTGAGCGGGCGCACCAGACTCGGCACCCGCCGACCCAACCGGCACAACGCGCCGAACAGCGCGTTCTCGACCACCTCGTACTCGACGAACCGCCGCACCCCGCTCATCGGCTCCGGCACCGACCCCGCCGGCAACCGGTTGTTCCGCTTGGTCAAAGCCTGCTGACCATAGGGAAACCAGTAGAACTCGAAATGGTCATTGGCCACGCACTGCTCATCGAGCGACTCGAGGACGGCGTCCAGCGGCTCCGGCCGCTCCTGCGCCGACAACACGAACGCGGGCTCCGTCCCCAGTGTCACCGTGGTGATCACACCGAGCGCGCCGAGGCCGACCCGCGCCGCCGCGAACAGCTCCGGCCGCTCCGACTCCGAACACGACACGACCGAACCGTCGGCCAGGACCAACTCGAGCGCCGCCACCTGGGTGGCCAAGCCGCCGAGCCGGGCGCCGGTGCCGTGCGTGCCGGTGGAAATCGCGCCCGACACCGTCTGGGCGTCGATGTCGCCGAGGTTGGTCATCGCCAGACCGAGATGGTCGAGTTCGGCGTTGAGGGTTTTCAGCGTCGTACCCGAACGGACGACAACCTCACCGGTGTCCAGGTCGGCCGACTCGATGCCGGTCCACCGCGACAAGTCGAGAGCCATCCCGTGGGCGGCGCCGACCGCGGTGAAGGAGTGGCCGCTCCCGCGCGCGCGAACCCCCATGCCGTACTCACCCGCCGACTTGACCGCGGCGGTGATCTCGGCGACGTCGCGCGGGCTGCGCACCTCACTCGCCACGGCGGACGCGGTGCCCGCCCAGTTGCGCCATGCGACCCGCGGTGCGGTCGAACCGGTCATGCGTGACCTCCTGGCCGTCGAGTCAGCGAGGAAAACGTTAAGTGAATCGGCTTCACATTTCAAGACTTTGACCGTACGGTTGAGGCTGTGCCCTTGAAGAGTCAACGAACGCGGCTCGATGCTGCCACCGAACACCTCGACCCACCGGTCGCGGTCGTGGATCTCGACGCGTTCGACCGCAACGCCGCCGATCTCGCGCGGCGAGCCGATGGCAGGCCCATCCGGATCGCCAGCAAGTCGGTGCGCTGCCGGTTCCTGCTGGAACGGGCGCTGCGGACGCCTGGTTTCGAGGGAGTCATGAGCTACGCGCTTCGCGAAGCGCTCTGGCTGAACCGCGAATGGGCGGGCACCGACCTGGCCGACACGGACATCCTGGTCGCCTACCCGACCGCCGACCGCGCCGCGCTGCGCGAACTCGCCGCCGACGACAAGGCCCGCGACCGGATCTCGGTCATCGTGGACTCGGTCAGCCACCTGGATTTCATCGACGCCACCCTCGGTGAGGACCACCCGGAGATCCGCGTCTGCATCGAACTCGACGTCTCGTGGCGTCCGCTGGGCAGCCGCCACGTCCATATCGGGCCCTACCGGTCTCCGGTTTTCACCCCGAAACAGGCCGCGGACCTCGCCGTCGACGTGAGCAAGCGGCCGGGTTTCCGGCTCGTCGGGGTGATGGGCTACGAAGGTCAGATCGCCGGATTGGGCGATACGCCCGCCGGAAACCCGGTCCTCGGTGTCATTCGGCGCTGGATGCAGGGCCGTTCGGCGCAAGAACTCGTCCGCCGGCGGGGCAAGGCGGTCCGCGCGGTCGTCGCCGTGCAGGAGCTGGAATTCGTCAACGGCGGCGGCACCGGCAGCATCGAGGTGACCAGGGCCGACTCGTCGGTCACCGAGATCGCCGCGGGATCGGGCCTGATCGGGCCCACCCTGTTCGACAACTACAGCCGGTTCACCCCGCAGCCCGCCGTCCTGTTCGCGGTGCCGGTGGTCCGCAAGCCCGGACCTGGTTTCGCGACCCTGCTCGGCGGCGGCTACCTCGCGTCCGGCCCGGCCAACAGCGCCCGGCTGCCGCGGCCGTACCTGCCCGAAGGCCTGAAGCTGCTGTCGATGGAAGGCGCGGGCGAGGTGCAGACCCCGGTCACCGGACCGGCCGCGGACTCGCTGCGCGTCGGCGACCGGGTGTGGATGCGGCACGCGAAGGCCGGTGAGCTGGCCGAACGGTTCAGCGAGTACCACGTGCTCGACGGCGACAAGCTGACCATGACCGTCCCCACGTACCGCGGCGAGGACCAGTCCTTCGGCTAGGGACAAACCCGTGCCGCGGCCGACCGCAGCCTTAGGGGACCGCGACGGCACTTGACCACGGTGACCGCCGAACCGGCGCGTGTCGCCAGTCGGAACCAAAACCCAAAATTTCGGGGAGGCGGAACAGCTAGGAGCCGAAGTTTTTGCTTGAGACGTAGTCGCGGACGACCTGCTTGGCCTCGGCGATGACGACGTCCTCGGGGAACAGCTTGCGCCGGAACGCCAGGTTGAGGATCGAGTCGGCGATCTCGTTCGCCACCGCGACCGGCAGCCGCAGCTCGTCGAACGAGACGTCGAACCGTTCGGCGAGGAACGTCGCGATGCTGTCCGCGATCACGGTGTTGTTGTCGCGCTGGTCGTCGATGAGCCGCAGGTCGACCACGTCACCGAAGCGGATGCGGCTGAAGCCGGGCACCTCGCGGTACATCTGTACGTAGATGTCGAAGATGAGGTCCGCGGCCTGGCCCCAGCGTTCCAGCGGGGCCTCGTCGAGCCTGCGGCCGATCTCGGCCATGAAGTGGTCGAGGTTGCGCTGGGTCAGCGCCTGCACGACCGCCCGCTTGTCCGGGAAGAACTGGTACAGCGAGCCGACCGCGACGCCCGCCCGCTCGGCGATCAGGGTCGTGGTGACCCCGTCGTAGCCGAGCTCGTCGATCAGCTGGGCGCACGACTCAAGCATTTTCTCCACACGCTTGGCGCTGCGCTGCTGAACCGGCTGCCGGCGGAGTGGGGTAGGGCTGGCCACTGAATCTCCTCCTGGTCGCTGCGGTACATCTTGCCCGTTCAACGACCGATAAAGCGGCTCGGAGCGCCGACCTCCCACTATCGGGAACATATTTCACAAATCTACCCCTGGGTAGCTTGTGGACAGTGACAAGTGGAGACAAGTGGAACCGCGAACCGGTGCTGGTCGGGGGAGGGAGTACAGCAGCACCGGTCCGCGGGTCTGTGGGCCCCGCGCGCCTGGAGACGCACGGGGCCGTGGCCTACTAGCGAACGCCCGCGGGAAGTTTCCGCGGCGGGCGCAGCGAGGCCGGGTCGAGCGCGTGGCGAGCGGCGGGCTGCGGGGCGAGGCCACCCGCGACCAAGTGCTCGTACGCCGCGCGCCACACCGAGCACGGGGCCTTCTGCTGGCGCCAGCGAGTCGAGCAGACCGGGCAGTTCCCCCGGTCGTCGGGCTCGTGGGCGCTGAGCATCGAACGCCAGCCCTCCGTCAGGCGCGGCAGCTCAGACCGCGCGACGGACAGCAGAGACGGAGCATCGGCCCGCGTGGCCAGTTCGGAGAGCATGTCCAGTCGCTCCCAGACGGCACTGCGCAGGACCTGGCCGAGTATCTCGTCCACCTCAACGTCACCGTGACCTTTCCGCCTGCTCGGCGGCTTCTTTGAGTGCGGTGCGCAACTGGCCGAGCTGGCCCGATGTCAACACCGCGGTCTCTCCGGGCGGCCCGACAAGGACCACCTTGTTCTTCTCCACGAGAACGGTGATGGACCGATCCCGGTTGATCACATCGCCGCAGCTGACGCGCCAGACGCGCCTGCCTGCGACCGATCCGTGCAGGACATCGGCTCTGGGGTGCCCAGCGGGCCGCCCGCCGGGCAGACTCTGTCCCGGGTGCGGTGCCGTCCTGAGCAAGTCCACGCTGCCGTGTCCCTCCGTGGTCGTACGCTTACAACGAACAACACTGAGGCGTCTCAATCGAAAACGGAGCGTCATAGCGCCGATCGGCGGCCGTCCCACGTTAAGCGGTCACCGGAGTTCGGTCGGACCGATCAGGTTCGCCGATCAGCACTTCTCGCGGCTTGTGAAGTGCGCTTACTCTGCGTTGGACGCCCAGCGAACTGTGAGGGGGCGGAATGAACTCGATCGGATCTTCGGGATCTCCCATTACTCCGGACAGTTGGGAGGAACCCGAGATGCGAACCGCGCTTGCCGCGCGGGAGGTCAGTTCCGTGTATCGGTTGCTTCGTCGCACTGGTGTCTCACAGCGCCAGATCGCCGCGATGACCGGTCAATCGCAGTCCGAAGTGTCGGAGATCCTCAAAGGCCGTCAGGTCATGGCCTACGACGTGCTCGCACGGATCGCCGACGGGTTGGGTGTCCCAAGGGGATACATGGGGCTCGCATATGACGAGGTCACGGCGATACGTGTCGCTGTCACCCGCGAGCCCTCACAGCCTGAGGAGAGCGAAGAGGTGAAGCGTCGGGAGTTCCTGGCACACGCGGCCGCCGTCACGGTGGGCGCGAACGTGCTGGGCACCAACTCCGGGTCGTGGGTCGCCAACCCCGTCCAGACCCCAGCACCCGGCCGGATCGGGATGACCGATGTGCGCCAGGTGGAAGCCGCCACCAGGGCGCTTCGGTCACTTGACTACCAATATGGCGGGGGCTTCTGCCGCGACGCAGTCGTGGCGCAGCTGTCCTGGGGACAGCAGATGCTTGGCGCCTCCGGTCCGGAACACGTGAAAACGCGACTTCAGGTCGCACTGGCCGATTTGTACAACCTGGCGGGATGGACGTCCTTCGACATCGGACTCACCGATTCCGCCCGAACCCACTTCGGCAAGGCGTTGGAGCTGGCCAAGGCGGGTGGCAGCGAGCCGCTCGTCGCCAACATCCTCTATCGGATGGGCCGGGTCTACCTGCACAAGGAGTCCCCCAACGACGCGCTGAAGATGTTCCAGCTCGGTCAGATCGCGGCCCAGGAGTCGGGTTCCGAGCTCGCCGTCGCGGTGATCTGCGCCAACCAGGCGTGGGCCTACGCGTTGATGGGCAAGAAGGAACAGACGATGCAGCTCATCGGCCGGACCCGCGACGAGTTCGCGCGGGCCAACCTCGATGACGCCGAGGACTGGGTCAAGTTCTTCAACGAGACCGATGTCTACGCGATGATCGGCACCGTGCACACGGTGCTGGCGCAGACCGTCGATCCCATGCACACGAAGTTCGCGATCCCGGCCCTGTCCAGGGCGATCGATTCCTACGGCGATGAGATGACCAGGTCCAAGGCGTTCAACCTGAGCGCCCTGGCGACGAACCACCTGCTGGAAGGCGATATCGACCACGGCGCGAGGGTCGGCCGGACCGCGGTGGACCTGGCGGAAAGCCTCAAGTCCAGCCGCGTGAAGGACCGTCTGAAGCCGTTGCTCCAGGAGGCGAGCAAGCGTCGGAACAACCCCGACGCCCGAGACCTCGCCGACCAAATCACGAATCTCAACGTGGCCTGACGCGACTCGTAGGTCGCACAGCTGATGGTCACCGGCGGGCTGTTCACCAGGGAGAACCTGAGGAACGCCCTGGCCGCTGTCTGCTCGGAGATCGGGTTCGACGACCGCGGCGCCCGGCTGCTGCGGTTCACCAACAACGCCGTTTTCGAACTAGCCACCGCGCCCGTGGTGGTCCGGATCGTCGGGTCCGTGGCGTTGCGCCACCGCGTGGCCAAGGTCGTGCGGGTGGCGACCTGGTTCGCCGAGCACGATGTCCCCGCGGTGCGGCTGCTGCCGGGGCTGTGCCAGCCCGTCCTCGTCGGCGAGTACACGGCGACGGTCTGGCACTCGGTTCCCGCCCACGCCTCCACGCCCCGGCCCGCCGACTTGGCGCGCCTGTTGCGCCGGGTCCACGGCCTGCCCCCGCCCGAGGCCCTGCCCGTCTGGAACCCGCTCGACGACGTCCGGCGCAGGCTCGGCGAAGCCGACGGGCTCGACTTCGACGAGCTGGTGTTCCTGCGGGAGCGCTGTGACCTGGTGGAATCGCGGCTGGCCGAGCTCGAATACGCCCTGCCCGCCGGGTTCGTGCACGGCGACGCGCACCTGGGCAACCTCATCCCGAGCCCGCTCGGGCCGGTGCTGTGCGACTTCGACTCCAGCTGCGTGGGCCCGCCCGAGTGGGATCTGACGCCGCTCGCCGTGGGTGTCCGCCGGTTCGGCGAGGACGCCGCGACCTACGCCGAACTCGCCGAGGCGTATGGCTTCGACGTCACCCGATGGGTGGGATATCCGGTTCTCTGCGAAGTCCGTGAACTGAAGCTGATCACCAGCGCTTTGCCGATCATGAAAAGCAGTCCGGAAGTGCGTCCTGAGCTGCTCAGACGTCTCCGCGATTTTCGCTCAGGAGAAACCTCCACGCCGTGGTCCCGCTACACCTGATCCGCGAATTACCCCCGGATGGCCGCTCAAGTCCGGTAACAGTTGGCGCTCGGTAAACGAATGCACGGTCAACGGCGGAACGGGTGCTCTCGTCCGGGTCGTCGGTCAACTCTCGGTGTTCGGCGGGGCAGGGCGGTACGGGTGATCAGATCGCTGCGCGAGGCGGTGCGGCTGGGCAGGGGCGCCCAGCGCGCACTCGCCTCCGCGCGGGCGCTTGATGACGTCGTGTCCGACCAGCTCCCCGTGGTGGCGGCGCTGCCGGAGGACCTTCGGGTCCGGGCCGCCGACTACCTCGCCGAGCTGGTGATGCTGGCGCAGGCATACCGCCACTATGCCCAGGGCTGGATCAGCCGGAACGAGTTGGCGCTGCGGGGCCGGGCGACAACGGATCGCCTGGCCGAAATGCGACTGTCGCGGCCCGCGACGGCGCATCTCACCGAACAGGACTGACCGCTCGCCGTTGCCCTGTTCGGGTGGCGATCCTCGCCGAAGAGGTTGTCAGAGTAGAGCGGCTGTCCGCCGAACGGGCGTCCACGTCGATGAGCGCGAGTTATCCACAGGCACTTGTGGACAACGATCCACAGGTGTGGACAACTCAGCTGACCGGGGCCCGGGTCAAAATCACCGCGAAGCCGAACGCGAGTCCCATCACGGCGAGCTCCACCGCCACCCAGCCCAGCATGGCCGTGCGCTTGTGTGCGATCACGGCGGGCATCAGCCGCCACCGGATGTGCGCGCCCAGTCCGGCGAGCCCGACCAGGCAGGCGATCTTGAGGAGCACCAGGATGCCGTAGCTGGTCTCGAACAGGCCCGCCCACAACGTGCGAGTGGGGTTCACCCCCAGCTCGATCAGACCGTTGAACAGCCCGGTCGCGGTGACCACGATGAAACAGATCGTCGCGAGCTTCGAGAACCGGGGAAGCGCGTAGCCCAGGAGCGTGCGGTTGGCCGCGAGCAGGGCGACCACCGCCCCCAGCCCACCGGTCCAGGCCGCCGCGCTCATCACGTGCAGCTCCATGGAGATCATCGTGAAGTCGTGCCAGCGCCAGTTCGTCGCGTGGCCGGTGACCGGCAGGGGGAGCAGCGCGAACAGCGCCACCGCGGCCCGCAGTTCGGCGGGCATGTTCTCGCCCACCCGGACCGCGACCAGCGACAACACGAAGGTCAGCAGTGCGAAGACCGCGACGAACATCAGCGCCCGGCCCGCGCCGACGGTCCCGATGTACTCGCCGACAGCGCCGAGCGAAACGTCCTGCTCGGGCCGCAGTTCGGCGGTCTGCAGGACGATGGCCACCAGCGCCGTCGCCACCCAGACCAGCGAACTCGCCATCGCCACCCGCCGGGCGACCGACAGCACCGGCTCGGACAGCACGGGTCGCTCGAAGCCGACGAGCAGCGGCAGCAGACAGAGGCCGACCGTCACCACGGCGGCCATGTCGAGCAGCACGCGGACGACGGGCAGGCCGACCCGGACCACCGCGTCCGGCGTGGGCAGCCCCGGGATCGGCTCGGTCGCGATGATCGCCAGGCCGATGAGCACGCCGACCAGCGATGACGCGACCAGAACCGTCGCGAGGTGATACCGGTGCCGTGCGGTGGTCCGGGTCTCGGTCACTGCTGCGCACCTCCGCCGACGCGCATCGCGAAGAACACGCCCGCGCCGAGCAGCACGACCGCGCCCGCGATCCACACCCACACCGGCACGCCGCCGTTCTCCTGCGGCTCGCCCGCCTGGGCTGAGCCCGTGCTCTGCGTGGCCTCGACCGGCGCGGGGGTGCCGTTGCCTGCCTTGGTCAGGCTGAACTTGAGCTCGCCCGCGACCGGGTGGCCGTCGGCGGACAGGATTCGGTAGCCGATCCGGTAGTCGCCCGCCGGTCCGAGTTCACGGACCTGCGCGGTGACCACGTTGCCGCGGACCGACGCCTCGCCCTCCTGCCACTGGTCGGCGCCGTTGGGGCCGACCACGACGACCGAGTTGAGCCCCTTGCCGCCCTGGACGGGCTGGTCGAAGGTCAGCTCGATGGTCGACGGACCGGCTTCCAGCGCCGCCTTGTCGGCGGGGGTGCTGCTCACCAGCTGGTTGTGGGCGAAGGCGGCCGGGGCGATCCCGACCAGGGCGAACGACGCGACGGCGAACGCCGTGAACAGCCTGCTGATGGTGCGCATGGTGCTTACTCTCCCGCCTTCGCGACAGTCCGACGAGCCCGGATCGTCGCGCCCGCGCCGAGGCCGAGGCCCAGGGCGCCGACGGCGAGACCGGCGCCGCCGAGCCAGCGGGCGGTGTCGTCGGTGCCCGCGGCCTTGGCCTCGGCGGCGTGGTCGTCCGCCTTGGTCTCGTTCGCCGCCGGCTCCGCGTGGTGGTCGCCACCGGCGGCCTTCTTGGCCAGCTTCACGACCGGCGCGGGCTTCTCGGGCTCGGTGCCGTCCGCGGGCGGCTGGTCCCAGGCCACGACCTTGCCGCTGTCGTAGGTCTGGATGGCGGGGATGACCAGGGTGTCGGTGTTCTCCGGGAGCTTGCCCGCCGACACCTCGAACTCGCCGAACTCGCCCGGGCCGATCCGGGTGCCCGCCGCCGCGGTCCAGGTCACCGAGCTGACCGCCTCGGTGATCTGGGTGCCGTGCGACTCGACGGGCTTGTCGAGCTTGGTCTTGGTGATCACGGCGGTCCAGCCCGCGATGGGCTTGGTGCGCACCGAGGTCAGCGGGTACTCGGCGGGGAGCTTGATCTCCAGCTTGGTCGTGCCCGCGGCGTTGTCCTCGTTCGGGACCCGGAAGGTGATCTTGGTGTAGCCGCCCTGGGTGGCGGTCTCGCCGATGACCTTGGCGGTGACGTGCGCGGACGCCATTCCGGTGCCGAGCAGGGCGGCGGAGCCCGCGACAGCGAGCAGGACACCCGCGCGCGCGAAGAAGCGATGGGTCGACATTGAGTTCTCCTGAGATGGCAAAGGGCGGGCCCCGTCGGGGCCCGTATGAGGGTGGGGTTCAGGAGAACTGGGGCGGTCCGCGCCGGGCGCAGACCTGGCGGAACACGACTCCGAGCAGGTGGCCGACCGCGCTGACCTGGACTTTGTGGACAACGAGGGCGGGCGGGCGTGGGGTCCACACCAGCGCGCGCATCAGCCCGGCGATCGCCGCGGCGACCACGTCGAGCGCGGCGTCGGCCTGGGTGAGCAGCACGGCGGTGATCGCGGTGGCGACCACGTGCGTGGTCAGCATCGCCGGGGTCAGTGCGACGGAGTCGTGGCCGTGGGAGACGTAGGCGAAGAGCACGTGCAGCGTGAGCTGGCTGATGCCGAGCAGCGCGACCATCGTCGACAGGGACCGCGCGCGGCTCGCCACGGCCGTTCCCGCCCAGGCGATGAGCGCGGCGATGACCACGGTGACCGCTGTCTCCGGGACACCCCCGCCCGCCATGCCGTGCGCGGCGATGGTCAGGGCGGTCGAGGTGGTCGCCAACAGAGCGCCCCGCGCCACGCGGAACGCCCGCGGACGAGTCACTCGACGGGGGGCCACAAGGACAAAGGGTATAGCCGACCGGGCCCTGCGGGATTTAACCCTGGTCACCGTGACGTGAACGCGCTGAACGTGAGCGGGCTGTTCAGCACGCTCGAAGAAGCTGTTCTCCGCTAGATGCCTAGAGCGGTGAGTAGGCGGTCTTCGATCCGGTCCAACTCGGTGGCGACGGCGCGGTGGGCGGCCTTGCGGCGCGGGGTCGGCATCCGCTCGGCGGCGCGCACGGCCGCGGCCAGCTGGTGCAGGGTGCTCTCGGCCGAGTCGGCGAACGCGAGCTCGTCGGCCGTCGCGCTGTCCTTCATCCGCAGCTCGTTGAGCCCCGTGGCCGCACCCGCGATGCGGGCGTGCAGTGTGCCGCCGCGGCCCGAGTACTGGCCGAGGTCGTCGACGGAGACTCCGAGCTTGCGGGCGCGCCTGCGGTCCCAGCGGTCCCGGACCGCCGCCGCTCCCTGCACCACGTAGGGCGTGACCACCGGGAGCACCACCGGACCAAGCACCTTCGCCACGGCGATCGCGTTCTTCGCCCGGGCGGGCGTGAACCCGTCCTTCTTGCGCGTCATGCCCCACAGCTTGCCGCACCACCCGAACGGCCGCCTGGCCGCCGGTGGTGTGCCCCGAACGGGTTAGCCCAAACGGAGTACGGATGTGACGGATAGAACAATCAAGCGTGACTGAACTGAAGATGTTTCGTTTGTCTGGACAAGAAACGGCTCTCTCGTTCACTCATTGGAGCTAAAGATGGCGATCCGTACCACCCTGCGCCGGAGTGCCTCCTTGGCCGCGGGCACCGCACTGCTCGGCGCGCTGATGCTCGCGGCGCCGGGAACGGCCGTGGCGGCACCGGTCTGGGCGCCCGCCGCCCAGGCGACCATCCACCCGGGCATCCAGACCGAGACCGACGGTTCCGGTCAGTGCACGGCGAACTTCGTCTTCAGCGACAGCTCCGGCAACGTCTACATCGGACAGGCGGCGCACTGTTCCGGCACAGGGGCTGCGACCGACACCAACGGCTGCGACGCGGGCACGCTCCCGCTGGGCACCAAGGTGACCCTGGTCGGCTCGGGGGTCACCGGCGAGATCGCCTACAGCTCCTGGAACACGATGCAGGGCCGCGGCGAGACCAACGCGGACGCCTGCGCCTACAACGACCTCGCGCTGGTCAAGATCCCCGCCGCCGCGGTGTCCAAGACCAACCCGAGCGTGCCGTTCTGGGGCGGGCCCACCGCACTCGACACAAACGGCACCACGACGCTCGAGACCGTCCTGTCCTACGGCAACTCGTCGCTGCGTGGCGGCATCACCCAGCTCAGCCCGAAGCAGGGCAAGAGCCTGGGCACCGAGGGCAACGGCTGGAGCCACAGCGTCTACACCGTCACGCCCGGCATCCCGGGTGACTCGGGCAGCGCGTTCCTCGACTCGACCGGCAAGGCGCTCGGCACGCTGTCGACCCTGGCCATCGCCCCGATCGCGGGCAGCAACGGCGTCGGCGACCTGTCGCACGAACTGGCCTACGCGCAGCAGTACGGCGGCATCGCCGGCCTGAAGCTCGAACTGGGCACCGTCACCTTCCGCGGCCCGCTCCTCCCGATCTAGTCACGCCCCCGTGCGGTCCGGCGACCACCCGCCGGACCGCACCTAAGGGGACCGTGACGAATCCTGACCACGGTCGCCCACCCGCCCGCACCATCACCTGGTAGGCGACCAGGACCCAGAATTCCGGGGAGGCGCGCTGCGACAACTAAGCTGCAAAGCGTGACTACAACGGTGCTACTCGACGCCGGCGTGGTGAGCCGCTGCAGGCGCCGTGTTCACCTGGAACACGATCCGGCCGCCCGGGACTCGCCGCGCGGGGCGCCCGACCCCACCGCTGAGCTGCGCAAAGCCGACGCGGCGGCGCACCGGCGGGAGATCGCCGACCAGCTCGCGGCCAAGTTCGGCGACGACTGGGTTGAGATCCCGGCGGGGCGCAGCGTCGAGCGTGAGGCCGCCACCGCCGTCGCGCTGGAGGCCGGTGCGCGGTTCATCTGGTCCGCCCAGCTCCCGCGTGACCCCGAAGGCGGCAGGCGCGGCGCGATCGACCTGCTCGTGCGCACCGAACACGGGTATGTCCCGGTTCTCGTGGTCCGGCACAAGGTGAGCGATCCCGGCACCGGTGCCCGCACGTCGCCGATCGCCGACATCACCAACATCGGCGGCGAGCCCGACCAGACCCGCAAAGTCCGTCCCCAGCCGCGCGATCAGCTGCGGCTCGCGCACACGCTGCGGCTGCTGAGCGCCGCCGGGTACGCCGACGACCGGCACGCCCTCGCGGGGGTCATCGGCCTCGACGGCGACGTCGTCGTCTGGCATGACCTGACCGCGCCGACCTGGCCCGGCGGGCGGACCGCACTCGCCGAGTATGAGGTCCGCTTCGCCGACCGCGTCGCCGTGGCGACCGCGGCCGCGACCGGCGGCGAGCCGCTCGCCCAGCCGTCGCGCATCGTCGAGTGCCGCAGCTGCCCGTGGTGGCCGGTGTGCAGCCAGAAGCTGCTCGACACCCGCGATGTGAGTCTCGTGGTGCGCGGCGAGGACGCCGGGTTCCTCCGCGCCGCCGGGGTCACCACGGTCGACGCCCTCGCCGCGCTCGACGTCGACGACGCCGACGTCGCGCCGCTGGTCGGGATGCCGCTGCCGGACGCCGTCGGGCTGGCCCGCGCCTGGCTGGCCGACCTCACCGTCGTGCGCCGCAACGAGTCCGTGCACGTGCCCCGCGCCGACGTCGAGGTCGACGTCGACATGGAGAGCTTCGGTGACGCGGGCGCCTACCTGTGGGGCGCGCTGCTCTCCGGCGCCGATATCGGCATCGAGCACGGCTACCGCGCGTTCGTCACGTGGGATCCGCTGCCCACCGACGACGAGGCCCGCTCGTTCGCCGAGTTCTGGCAGTGGTTCGCGTCGGTGCGCGAGGCGGCGGTCGCGCGCGGCCTGACGTTCCGCGCCTACTGCTACAACGAGCTGGCGGAGAACCGCTGGCTGCTGGCGTCGGCGAAGCGTTTCGCGGGCAAGCCCGGCATCCCCACCCGGCGCGAGGTGCTGACGTTCATCGAGTCCGACGAGTGGGTCGACCTGTTCGGCAGCGTCCGCGAGCACTTCCTGTGCTCGCACGGCAAGGGGCTCAAGACGATCGCGCCCGCGGCGGGCTTCGCCTGGCGCGACGCCGAGGCGAGCGGCGAGAATTCGATGCGCTGGTACCGGGCGGCGGTCGGGATGGACGGCGACGAACCGGATACCGTGCAGCGCACCCGGCTCCTGGAGTACAACGAGGACGACGTGCGCGCCACGGCGGTGCTGCGCGGCTGGATGTCATCGCCGGAAGTCAACAAGATCCCGTTCGTCGGAGACCTCTAGGAGCAGGCATGGCCCAGAACGTTCGCGGTGTCATCGCAAGAGCGAAGGGCCAGCCGGTCTCCGTCGAGACGATCGTGATTCCCGACCCGGGTCCGGGCGAAGCGGTGGTGAAGGTCCAGTCCTGCGGCGTCTGCCACACGGATCTGCACTACCGCGAGGGCGGAATCAACGACGAGTTCCCGTTCCTGCTCGGCCATGAGGCCGCGGGGATCGTGGAGACCGTCGGTGAGGGTGTCACCAACATCGAGCCCGGCGACTTCGTCATCCTGAACTGGCGCGCGGTGTGCGGCCGGTGCCGCGCCTGCCTCAAGGGCAAGCCCTGGTACTGCTTCGACACCCACAACGCCGCCCAGCCGATGACCCTCGAAGACGGCACGCCGCTGTCACCCGCGTTGGGGATCGGTGCGTTCGCCGAGAAGACGCTGGTCCACAGTGGACAATGCACGAAGGTCGACCCGGAAGCGAGTCCGACCGCTGTGGGTCTGCTCGGCTGCGGTGTCATGGCCGGGCTGGGCGCGGCGCTCAACACCGGCGGGGTCTCGCGTGGCGACACGGTCGCGGTGATCGGCTGCGGCGGCGTCGGCGACGCGGCCATCGCCGGGTCGAAGCTCGCCGGCGCGACGACGATCATCGCCGTCGACGTCGACGACCGGAAACTGGAGTGGGCCAAGGGAATCGGCGCCACGCACACCATCAACGCCAAGTCCGGCGACCCGGTCGAAGCCATCAAGGAACTCACCGGCGGCTTCGGCGCGGACGTCGTTATCGACGCCGTCGGTCGCCCGGAGACGTGGAAGCAGGCGTTCTACGCGCGCGACCTCGCGGGCACCGTCGTGCTGGTCGGGGTGCCGACTCCGGACATGACGATCGAGATGCCACTGATCGACTTCTTCTCCCGCGGCGGCTCGCTCAAGTCGAGCTGGTACGGCGACTGCCTGCCCTCGCGCGACTTCCCGTACCTGGTCGACCTCTACCGCCAGGGCCGCCTCGACCTCGACGCGTTCGTCTCCGAGACCATCGCGCTCGACGGTGTCGAGGACGCGTTCGACCGCATGCACCACGGCGACGTGCTCCGCTCGGTCGTGGTGTTCTGATGAGCGCCCGCATCGACTACGTCGTCACCTCCGGCACGTTCAACCACGACGGCGAGACCCACGAGGTCGACAACAACGTCTGGATCATCGGCGACGACGACGAGGTGGTGATCATCGACGCCGCCCACGACGCCGACGAGATCCTCGCCGCGGTCGACGACCGCCGGGTCAAGGCGATCATCTGCACGCACGCCCACGACGACCACATCAACGTCGCCGAAGACCTGGCGAAGGTGACCGACGCGCTGGTCATGCTGCACCCCGCCGACGAGGAGCTGTGGCGCCACCTCTACCCGGACGACGACTTCGAGTCGCTGTTCGACGGCGAGGTCATCGAGGTCGCGGGCATCGAGCTGCACATCATCCACACGCCGGGCCACACACCAGGCGGCATCTCCATCTACGCGCCCGAACTCGACGCCGTCTTCACCGGCGACACCCTGTTCCGCGGCGGGCCGGGGGCGACGGGCCGCTCGCTCAGCGACTTCCCGACGATCATCGACTCGATCACCGAGCGGCTCTTCGAGCTCCCGTCGGAGACGATCGTCCATACGGGCCACGGTGATTCGACGTCCATCGGCCAGGAGGCCCCTGATCTTGACGAATGGCTCCAACGCGGCCACTAGTAGTCAGTAGGCTACGGACGGCAAGTTCTGACTCCGGGGAGGCGCCGTCCGTGACCGCTGATGAGAGACCACTGCCAGGCGACTTGGCCAAGGCCATCGAGGAGTCGGACTTCGCGTGGTCGCTCGTGCTCGTCGGTGAGGACCAGTCGAGCAAGCTCGCGTCGCTGACCTCGGACCTGCGCGGCAAGCCGTCGCCCAACGGCGAGGGCAAGCAGATCACCTCGGGCTACCAGTACTGGGGGATAGGGCCGACGATCGCCTGGGCGCACGCCTGCTCCGACCCGTTCTACCAGGTCATGAAGCAGAGCCTGGAGTCGTTCACCCGGCGCTGGCGGCGGATCAGCGGCAAGGTCGGCGGGTCGCCGTTCCACTACGTCTGCCTCGGCGCGGGCACCGGCCACAAGGACCGGCAGATCCTGGAGACCCTGCTCGCCGACAACCCGGACATGTTCTATTTCCCGGTCGACATCAGCTCGGAGATGCTCCGCCTGGGCACCAACGAGTCGACCCGCGGCCTGGGCATGGCCGGCCACCAGATCATCCCGGTGCACCTCGACTTCGCGATCATCGAGAACCTGCGCGAACTGGGCAAACTGCTGCGCAGCATCGTCGGCGACGAGCCGATCCTGTACTCGCTGCTCGGCAACACGATGGCCAACTTCGACGACGACTCCGAGATCCTGTCCAGCCTGACGTCGCTGTTGCGCCCGCAGGACCGGTTCCTGCTGGAGGTCGCGACCACCGACGACGTGACCGACGATCTCGCCCGCCAGGTGGTCGAGGAGTACGCGCGGAGCCGGGCGTACAAGGAGTTCGTCACCAGCGCGTTGCTGCACAACTCCGACCTGACGATCGACATGGAGTCCGTGCAGTTCCGCGGTTCCGTCGAGCCCGGGCGTGCGCTCAAGGTGAAGGTGATCTACCAGAACCGCAGCGGCGGCGACATCCAGATGACCCTGCCCGACCGCACCCGCGTGCTGTTCCCGGACAACGACACGATCCTGCTGCAGGTCACCAGGAAGTACGCCCGCAAGGCCCTCGACGAGATCCTCACCCGCTGCGGCCTGCGCCGGGTCGCGGCCACCCACTCCGACTTCCGGACCCAGCGGGCCTCGCCCGGGTTCGGCATGGAACTGGTCCTGCTCGGCCGCGCCCAGGGCGGCGAACCGGCGCCCACGCAACGCCGGACCAGGGCGGACGAGATCTGGGCGAACTAAGTGACCCGAGTAGCGATCACGGTCGTCACCTTCGCCGCGCTCGCGGTGGCGCTGGCGCTCGGCGTGACGTGGTTCGTGATCTCCGAGCCCGGCCAGCGCTTCGAGCCCGCGGTCAACACCTTGGCGCTGCTCGCGGGCATCACCGGCATCTTCGCCGAACGCTGGGCGGCGCAACGGGAACGGCGGCAGCAGGCGATCGAGTCCATCGAGTCGGAACTCGCCCGCAACCGCGAAGTGCTGGCGGGCGCGGAATTCAGCGACGACGCCCCCGGCGGCCGCAAGCTTTACCCGCGGCTGCTGCACTCGGCCGTCGACTCGGCGTTCACCTCAGGGGCGCTGAGCCCGCGCAAGGACACGGAGCTGATCTCGCTGCTGCACCAGTGGCGCGGCGAGGTCAGCTCGGTCAACCGGCGGCTCGAACTCACCGAGATGCTGATGTTCACCACCGCGTCCGCCGATGAGGCCGACGACTTCAACAAGGCGCTCCGCACGTTCATGCCGACCGTGCGGAGCCACCTCGACGAAGTGGAGACCTACCTCGGCGCCATGCGCAGCGAGCCGTCGAGACGGATCACCTCGCCGTTGAGGTAGTCCTGGTCGATGATCGACAGCGCGAGCTTCGCGTACTCCTCGGGCTTGCCGAGGCGCTTCGGGAAGGGCACACCCTCGGCGAGCGCGGCCCGGAACTCGTCGGACACGGTCGCGAGCATCGGGGTGTCGATGATGCCGGGGGCGATGGTGAGCACCCGGATTCCCGACGTCGCCAGGTCGCGCGCGGCCGGGAGGTTCAGGCCCACGACACCACCCTTGGACGCGGAGTAGGCGGCCTGCCCGATCTGGCCGTCGAAGGCGGCGATCGAGGCGGTGTTGATGATGACGCCACGCTGGTTGTGGTCGAGGGCTTCCGTCTGCGCGATGGCGGCGGCGGCCAGGGTGACCACGTTGAACGTGCCGATCAGGTTGACCTCGATGACCTTGCGGAACAAGTTGAGGTCGTGCGGGCCCTTCTTGGACAGGATGCGAGCCGAAGGCCCGATCCCGGCGCAGTTGACCACGACACGCAGCGGCTTGCCGGACGCCACAGCGGCGTCGACGGCGGCCTGGACCTGCTCGGGGTCGGTCACGTCGGTGGGGACGTAGGTGATGCCCTCGACCTGCGGCGCGGTCTCGATGGCGGCGGGCAGATCGAGCGCGAAGACACTCGCACCCTGCGCGGCGAGCGCCTGCGCGGTGGCCCCACCGAGGCCGGACGCTCCTCCGGTGACGATGGCCGCGGTGCCGTCGATCTGCATCCCGATATCCCTTCACGCCCTGCCGTGCGCCACCGCACGGCTACCGCCGGGAAGGTTAACGCCCGTTCAGCCCCGGCCCCACTTGGATGTGCGCGACATCCCAGTGCGGCCGGGGCTCAGCAGGTTATCGAGCGAGACCGAAATCAGTCCCGGTCAGCTCTTCACTCACGTCCCACAGGCGCTTGGCCAGTTCGCGGTCGCGGGCGGCCTCAAGGGGCTCCACCAGGGTGGGATACCCCTTCTGCTCGCGCCGCCCGTTGGGCCCGACGAACTGCCCGCTCTCGATGTCCGGGTGGGTCGCCGCATACAGCTGCGGCAACGCCCCCATCTCGGCTTCCTGGGCCATGAACTTGTTCGACATCTTCAAGGCCAGCTTCGCCACGCCGGTCGGCCCGGAGGTCTGCAGGTTCGTCGCCGAATACCCCGGATGCGCCAGCACGCTGGCCACCGTGAACCCGTTGGCCCGCAGCCTGCGGTGGAACTCCAGACCGAACACCACGTTGGCGAGTTTGGACTGCGAGTAGTAGCCGCTGCGCGAGTACTTGTGCTCGCCGTGCAAATCGTCGAAATGGATCCGGCCGCGCTTGTGCATGAACGAGCTGACAGTCACGACCCGCGGGTCGCGCCCCGACTTCAGCTTGTCCAGCAGCAGGCCGGTGAGTGCGAAATGGCCCAGGTGGTTGACGGCGAACTGCAGCTCGTAACCCTGGGCGCTCTCCGAACGCGGCGGCATCATCACGCCCGCGTTGTTGATGAGGATGTCGACCTGGTCGACGGTGTCGGCGAAAGCGGTCACCGTGTCCAGGTCGGCGAGGTCGACGAGGCGGGTCTCGATGCTCGCCTCGGGCTGCTCGGTGCGGATGGCCTCGACCGCCTCGGCGCCCTTGGCGGCGTCGCGGGCGGTCAGGATGACGTGGGCGCCGTGTCGGGCCAGCTCACGGCTGGTCTGGAAGCCCAGGCCGCTGTTGCCACCGGTCACGATGGCGGTGCGGCCGACCAGGTCGGGGATATCGGCGGCGGTCCACCCGGGGGCGGACACCGCCCCCGGATCGTCCTCGGGTGTGGTGCTCATGGTCATAGCCTGCCTTACCGCCTGGCAGGACAGCGATATCGGATCGGCCTTGGCATCTAGATCACATCGCCTGGCCGCCCTACTGTCTGCAGGGTGGAGCTGCGGCACCTGGGTGCGTCCGGGTTGGTGGTGGGAGCGGTCGGACTGGGGTGCAACAACCTGGGCAGGCCGGGCACCCCGACCGAGTCGATCGCTGGCGCGCGCGCCCTGGTCCACGCGGCGCTCGACGCGGGGGTCTCGCTGTTCGACATCGCCGACGTCTACGGCGCCCCGCGCGGCCGCAGCGAGGAGCTTCTCGGCCAGGCGCTGACAGGTCGTCGAGACCACGCGGTCATCGCGACGAAGTTCGGCATGGACATGCAGGGCGGGAGCGGCCCGGACTTCGGCGCCCGCGCTTCGCGCGGGTACATCCGGCGGGCGGTGGAGGCGTCGCTGCGCAGGCTCAACACCGACTGGATCGACCTGTACCAGCTGCACCGGCCCGATACCGGCACGCCGATCGCGGAGACCCTGGGCGCGCTGGACGACCTGGTCCGCGAAGGCCACGTGCGCTACGCCGGGGTGTGCAACCTGGCGGCCTGGCAGATCGCCGACGCCGCCTGGATCGCGAAGACCAACAACGTCGTCGCCCCGGCGACCGCGCAGAACCACTACTCGCTGCTCGAACGCGACGCCGAGCGCGAGCTCTTGCCCGCGTGCGAACGGTTCGACGTGAGCCTGCTGCCGTACTTCCCGCTGGCCAACGGCCTGCTGACCGGCAAATACACCCGCGACCAGCCACCGCCTGCCGGTTCCCGGCTGGCCAACCGCCAGCGCCTGATCGACGACGCCCCCTGGCACAAGATCGAGAAACTCCGCGCCTTCGCCTCTTCGCGCGGCATCACGATGGCGACCCTCGCCATCGGCTGGCTGGCCACCCAACCCGCAGTGGGCTCGGTCATCGCCGGCGCCACCACCCCGAACCAGGTGATCGCCAACTCCAACGCCCTGCACTGGAGCCCCACCCAGGAAGACCTCGACGCCATCGACGAGATCTGCCCGCCCACCCGCCGCTGAGTTATCCACAGGACTTGTCCACAGTGTGCACAAGTGTTCGAACGCGAGTCGCCCCTTCCGGCAAGCGAGTCGCCCGTTCAGGCCAATGAGTTCGACATTCGGAACGTTTCACACCGCTCAGAGAGCCGCGCCGATCTTTACCACGGTGTTCCAGTTGCGGGCGGTGGCCGCGATTTTGGTCCGTTTCGCGACCAGCGGGACGAGTTCCGGCGCCTGCAGAATGCCGTCCGGGCACCACTGGTAGACGACCCGCGAACCGATGCGGATGTGGTCCGGCGCCAGCGCGACCACCTCGTCGGCCAACGCCGGATCCAAGTCCTCCGACAGGAACACAGCCAGCATCCGAGACCCGTTGTCGGCCAGGTCGACCAGCGGGTGCCCGTCGATCACGGCCTGGAGCTCGTCGGCCGTCCGCGCCAGGCAGCGCGTGGTGAGACCCAGGTCCGCGAGCGCTTTCTCGATCCGCTTCTCGACCGCGGCGGGCTTGGCGGCGTTGCCTTTGGCGGAGAACACGGCATTGCCGCTCTGCAGCAGCGTCCGAACGTCGTCATAGCCCAAGTCGGACAGCACGGTGCGAAAGTCGGCCATGGCGATCTTCTTGTTTCCGCCGACGTTCACTCCGCGCAGCAGAGCGGCAATTCGGGTCATACCCGAATTCTGCCCGCTGCCACCTCGTCCGGATACGACGGATACCAGGGCACGTACTGGTCGCCGGTGAAGACGAACAGCGGATCGGTCACCGAGCGGGCATAGCCCTCGTCGCGCAGGTCCACCTTGCGCGACTTGAACGTCGACGTCTGCTCGACCTCGTTGATCACCCGCACGAACAGCGGGATCGCGTAGGTCGGGAGTCGCTCGGCGAGGTGCTTGCCCAGGACCTCGCCGTCGAACTGGGCGCCGTCACGCAACTTCACCGCGGCCATTCCGGCCTTGCCGTCGGTCCCCGGCACGGCGACGCCGTAGACCACGGCCTGCTCGACGTCCGGCCGCTCGCCGATCGCGCCCTCGACCTCGGTCGTGGCGACGTTCTCGCCCTTCCAGCGGAAGGTGTCGCCGAGCCGGTCGACGAACGCGACGTGCTTGAAGCCCTGCATCCGGACCAGGTCACCGGTGTCGAACCAGCAGTCGTCCTTCTTGAAGGCGGCGCGCACGAGCTTGCGCTCGGAGGCCTCGGCGTCGGTGTAGCCGTCGAACGGGGCGCGGCTGGTGACCTTGGTCAGGAGCAGGCCCACCTCGCCGGACTTGACCTTGCGCAGCCGCTCGCCGACCCGCTTGGGCTTGCCGGTGTCGGCGTCGTACTCGACGACCGCGAACGGCAGCGGGCAGGTGCCCGCGGTCTGGTCGATGTTCAGCGCGTTGATGAAGGCCAGGTTGCACTCGCTGGCGCCGTAGAACTCGGCGACCCGCTTGATGCCGAAACGCTCGGTGAACTCGTGCCAGATCTCGGGTCGAAGACCGTTGCCGACGACTACGCGGACCTTGTGCTCGCGCTCGATCGCGCGCGGCGGCTGGTTGAGCAGGTAGCGGCAGAGTTCGCCGATGTAGCAGAACGCGGTGGAACGGGTGCGGACCACGTCGTCCCAGAAGCGGGACGCGGAGAACGACCGGCCGAGCGCGAGCGTCGCGCCCGCGGAAAGGACGGAGGAGAGGGAAACCGTCAAAGCGTTGTTGTGATAGAGCGGGAGACAACAGTAGAGCGTGTCATCGGCCCGCAGGCGCACACCGAGTCCGCCGATTCCGGCCATGCTCTTGAGCCACCGGAAATGCGACATCGAGCTCGCTTTGGGCATCCCGGTCGTGCCCGAGGTGAAGATGTAGAAGGCCGTGGTGGATGCGGCCAGCGTCGCGGTGACCGCGGGATTCGCGGTGGAGGTCGCGCCGTGCGCCAGCGTCTCCAGATCAAGGATCGTCGGCGTGTTGACCTCGTCGAGCGCCTCGCGGTAGTCGCGCCCCGCGACCAGCACCGTGGCGTTGAGCAGCCGCACGCTGTGGTCGAGCACGTCGCCGCGCTGGTTGGTGTTGATCATCCCGACGGCGGCCCCGAGCTTCACCCCCGCGAGCGCGGCGAGCAGCGTCTCCGGCCGGTTGCCTGCCATCACCGCGACCGTCGAGCCCGGTCCCACCCCGTGCGCGGCGTACACCGACGCGTACTGGTTGACCAGCAGGTTCGCCTGGTCATAGGTGATCTCGGTGTTCTCGAAGCGGAGGAACGGGCGCTCGGGGTGCTCAGCGGCGGCGCGCTGGAAGATGTGGCCGATCGAGTCTTTAGTGGTCGGCTTGAGCGTGACCAGGCCGACCGCTCCGCGCGCCATCCTGAGTCCATCCGGCGCGAGTTTCGGCAAGGCGCGCAGGACATCGACGAAGCGGACCTTGCGGGCCGCGAGCTGCTCCGATGCATCCATGCGAAGCGATGCTACTGACAAGTAGATAGCAGGGCTAGAGGCAATGCGGAAGCTCCCGGACGCCGAGATGCTCACCTTTGCGCAATCACGAGATCAATTTTTGTCAATGACCCGTTCGGGCGTCCGGCGAAAGCGTGCGGTGCACAAGGTCAACCGCTTGTCCGGGAGTACACGCACGGTCGTGACCAGCCAAATGCCGGGTTCGGCGGCTTTTCGATCAAGAAAGTCGGCGGCGCGCGGACGGGCGTAATCCTGGTGCCATTGGGTGCGGCTCCTGCCCTTCTTGTGGAAGCAGAATCCGCTGCCGTCGGCCTTCTCGATGTACAGGAGCACACGTTCGTACTTGGAAAATTCGCGCCGGTACTCAAGGGGGTAGTGCCGCCTCCACCTGGCGCTCACTGATCAGCGCCGGGTCGGCCTATCGGTCAGCGCTACCACCAGCCGCACCACGAACACGATCGCGACCGTGACCAACGACAAGATCTGAAACCACATCATCGCCTCCAAGGGCTTGTGATTCGACCGATGCTCCTCCGTTCACCCGTCCGCACAGCGAGGCCCGCGTCGACACGCCCACCAGCCACCCATCCGGGTTACATCGCGGTGTGGGTCCCAGGCCCCGACATGCGCCATCCGGGGTATGTGAGCTGCGGGCGTTCTCTATTCTTGGGCAATGCGACGTGCGTTGATCACCGGTATCACCGGTCAAGACGGCAGATACCTTGCCGAGCTCCTCCACAGCCAGGGCTACGAGGTGTTCGGCCTGCTCAAGGGGCAGAACAACCCGCGCAGCGACATGGTTCAGGCCGAACTGCCGTTCGTCGAGTTCGTCGCGGCGGACCTGCAGGACCTCTCCAGCCTGGTGGCCGCCCTCGAACAGGTGCAGCCAGACGAGGTCTACAACCTGGGCGCCATCTCCTTCGTCGCGCTCAGCTTCAAGCAGGCCGAGCTGACCGCCAACGTCACCGGCCTCGGCGTGCTCCGGCTCCTCGAAGCCATCCGGATGGTCGGCGGCAGCGTCAACAACCCGATCCGCTTCTACCAGGCGTCCAGCTCCGAGATGTTCGGCAAGGTCCGCGAATCGCCGCAGGTGGAGACCACGCCGTTCTACCCGCGTTCGCCCTACGGCTGCGCCAAGGTGTTCGGCCACGACATCACGGTCAACTACCGCGACAGCTACGGCCTCTACGCCTGCTCGGGCATCCTGTTCAACCACGAGAGCCCCCGCCGCGGCATCGAGTTCGTGACCAGGAAGGTCACCAACGCCGTCGCGCGGATCAAGCTCGGCCTGCAGGAGACGCTGGTCCTCGGCGACATGGACCCGCGCCGCGACTGGGGATTCGCCGGCGACTACGTCAAGGCGATGTGGCTGATGCTGCAGCAGGACGAGCCGGACGACTACGTCGTCGCCACCGGCCACACCCACAGCGTCCGCGACTTCGTCAACGCCGCGTTCTGCCACGTCGGTTTGGACGACTGGGAGGGTTTCGTCACCCAGGACCCGCGCTTCTTCCGCCCCGCCGAGGTCGACCTGCTGGTCGGCGACGCGACGAAGGCGCACGAGAAGCTGGGTTGGAAGCCTGAAGTCGACTTCGAGCAGCTCGTGGCGATGATGGTCGAGAACGACCTGCAGATCGAGGCGGCCAAGGCAGGTCTGAAGGTCCCGTGATCTCCTACGCGCAGAACGCCGAGGATGTGGTCCTCGCCCGACTCTTCGGGGGCCAGGCGTCCGGGCGCTACGTGGACATTGGGGCGGGCGACCCGGTCGAGGCCTCGGTCACCAAGGCCTTCTACGACCTGGGCTGGCGGGGCATCAACATCGAGCCCATCCCGGCGCTGGGCGCGGCCCTGCGCGCCGCCCGACCGGACGACGTGACCCTCGGCGTCGCGGTCGGCGCGGGCAAGGGGACGGCCACCCTCCATGTCGTCGACGAGGAGTGGGGCTGGTCCACCCTCGACCAGGATCTCGCCGGGCACTACCGCGACGACCGCTCGTGGCGGGTCGACGAGATCGAGGTCGACGTGCTCACGCTGGCCGACATCCTCGACCAGTACCCCGGGCCGGTCGACTTCCTCAAGGTCGACGTCGAAGGCGCCGAACAAGACGTGATCGACGGCGGCGACTGGACCCGGCACCGCCCGCGGGTGCTCGTCGTGGAGGCCACCGAACCCGGTTCGCCCACGCCGGCGCACCAGGCGTGGGAGCCGACGCTGCTCGCCGCGGGCTACCGGTGCGCCCTGTTCGACGGCCTCAACCGGTTCTACGCGCAGGCCGACGACACCGAGGCGCTCGACAAGCTCTCGGTGCCCGCCAACGTCTTCGACAAGTACCAGCCCTACGCCGCCCACCAGCAGGCGAAGACCCTCGCGGACATCGCTTCCGTGCGGGCGGCGGAGTCCGGGTACATCCGCAGGCTTGAGGAATCGCTGCGCGAGAGCAGCGAGGCGGCGGCCCGGGACGCGGAGCACCACCAGTCGCTGGAGGCGGCGATCAGCGCGCTTCGGGCCGACCTGGTGAAGTCCCACCGCTACTCCGCCGCGCTGGAAAGCCGGATCGCCGAACTCGAGAACCTGCTGGCCGCGAGCGCCCCCGCTCGTCCGACGAACACGCACTGAAGCCGTTACGATCGTTTGCGTGACGACGACTACCGACGCACAAACCCTTCAGCACGCCAGGAACATGGTCGACCGGGTCAACGCCGCGGGCGGTTCCTATCACCAGTTGGAGCTCGGCCCCGGCCTGGTGATCAAGGGCGACTACGACATGCGGAAGTACTTGTCGTATTACAAGATCGCCGACCGGCTCGACGGCACGACCGTCCTTGACGTGGGCACCTCCAGCGGATTCTTCGCCCTGGAGGCGCACCGGCGCGGCGCCACGGTGACGGCGATCGATATCTGGGCGGACGACTGTCTGCTCGCGGAGATCAGCCAGACGATGGGCCTCGACCTCACCTACGTCTCCAAGAACATCTACGACCTGGACCCGACGTTCGGCAAGTTCGACCTGGTCATCTGCGGGTCGCTGCTGCTGCACCTGCCGGACCCGGTCGGCGCGCTCCGTGCGCTGCGCGCGGTCACGGGCAACCGGCTGGTCATCTCGACCGCGGCGACCCCGGACAGCGCCGAGTCCGCGGAGCCGGTCTGCCACTTCGTCGGCAGGCACGCCGACGACGGTGACTACTGGGCCTACTGGACCGTCGGCGCGGTCGCGCTGCGGCAGATGCTGCTCGCCGCCGGGTTCTCCCGGGTCGAGGACATCGACCACTTCACCCTGCGGACCGAGGACGACCGGGTCGACTACTCGGTGCCGCACGTGGTGATGTCGGCCTACGTCTGATCGAGCCTGATCTCGGCCAGACGCCGGGCCATCACCGCGCCCACGGCCTGCGGGCTGCAGATCTCCCGGATGGCCCGCGCCGCCCGCGCACCCATGTCCTGGCGCAGCGGCTCGTTGGTGGCCAGCCTGCGCAGCCAGCGAGCGGCCTGGCCGACGTCCGGATCGGCCCACATCTGGCCGACCTGGTACCAGTCGCCGAACGCGGCGCCGAACCGGTGGTCGCGCTCGCTGATGACCCGAGGCCGGTAGCCCACGACCGCGGCCGAACCCGGTGGCATGAAGTCGGTGTTGCCGCCGAACCCGGTCGCGACGACCGCCTTGCCCAGCGACATCGCTTCCGCCATGCCGAGGCCGAAGCCCTCCGAGCGGTGCAGCGAGACGTAGACGTCGCACGTGGCCAGCAGGGTGTCCATCTCGTGCCGGGTCAGGTGCTCGCTGATGATCGTGCCGCCGACACTGTTCACCGCCTCGGTCAGCGCGGCGCCAAGCTCGGGGAACACCTCCAGGTCCACCACTTTGACGACCAGGTGCGCCTTGGTGCCGCGTTCCTCCGGCGGGAACGCCTGCCGGTAGGCCTCGACGACCGCCCACGGGTTCTTCCGCGCGTCACTCGACGACGCGCTGAAGGTGAACAGCACGGCGATGCCGTCGTCGGGAATCCCGAATCGCGCGCGGTCGGCGGTGACGCCCGTGATCTCGGGGACGACACAGGGGACGACGGTGATCGGGATGTCGGTCACCGTGCGGAAAGCCTCGCCGACGAAGGACGACAGCACCCAGAGTTCGTCGAGCCGCGGTAGCTGGGTGAGCGTCTGGCTCACCACTTCCGGCAGTTCCCAGGCCCACAGGCCGATCGTGTACCGGTCGAGCGCGCTCGGCGGGATCAGCGCGAACTCGTTGAGGTTCACCAGCCACAGGTCGATCGGGTAGTCCTTGCCGCTGCGCAGATCGGCGAGCGTGCGCGAGACGGGCAGCGACCGGTTGGGGGCGCGGGTGTTGAACTCGGTGAAGGTCATCGGGACGCCTGCCTCGACCAAGGCCAGCGAATGCCTGCGGGCCGACTCGGCGAGCCCGGTCGTGGCACGGGCGTCGGCGAACACGTTCACGCCGACGGGGGCAGGTTCGGTGTCGGTCCGGTGGGCCCGCATCGCCTCGAGAGCTTCGCGGTAGCGGCGCGCGACAACGGGCCACGACGCCGACGACTCGACGTACCGCTGGGCGGCGGCACCCGCGGCCCGAGTGCTTTCCGGGTCCAGCATCGCGCGTTCCATGACCGCCAGCAGCGCCGCGGCCTCGGCGGCGGGCTCGGTGGGCACGCGGGTGCAGAACGTCTCGTCGAGGTGCCGGTGCTGCGGCAGGTCGCTGGTGATCACGGCTCGGCCCGCGCCGAACGCGCGCATCATCACCGCGCTCGTCTCACCCGCGGTCGGCCACCTGAGGTTGATGACCGTGTCCGTGCAGAGGAAGAAGTCCTCGAACTCATCCATCGCCGGGCTCAGTGCGATGTGGACGGAGTTGTCGACACCGAGTTGCGCGATCGTCGCTTCGACGTCGGCGAGCACGGCCTTGTCGTCGGCGTGCCCGCAGATGAGCAGCCGCGCCTGCGGCCAGCGCCGCCGGATCTGCGCGAACGCGAGGACCGCGACGAGTGCGCGCTTGATCCGGTTGAACCCGCCGAAGACACCGAACACCACGTCGTCGTCGCGCCAGCCGAGCTTCGCGCGGGTCGCCGACCGCCTGCTGTCGTCGGTCAGCACCGGCGCGCCGGACGGGACCACGGCGACCGGGACGTCCGGGTAGCGCTCGCGCAGCCACCGCGCCGCGAACTCGTCGTGCACGATGACCCCGTGGCTGCGCTCGATCAGCCGCCGCTCCATGGTCAGCGTCGCACGGTCGAGGGTGCGGACGCCGTCGACATCGATCGCGGGCCACCCGTCGATCAGCGCGGGATCGTCGGCGGCTCCCCAGATCGGGCCATGCGAGTGGCGGACTTCGTCGCGGAACCCCTCGGTGTGGACTCCGCCGAGCAGTTGCGCGTGGAAGTCCATCAGCGAGGTGTCATGCAGGATCACGACCCCCGGCCGCGCCTGCGCCTCTTCGTAGATCCATTCGTGGGCGGGCGCGTGATTTCCCATGTGGTACAAGGGAAGCGCGTCAGCTGACCGGGCGTCGTCCGGGCTGAGCAGCCGGACGCCGGACGGGACTCGCGCCGCCGCGCTGTCCGCGACCGCGTCGACGTCGATCTCGTTCGCGAGAGCGGTGAGCAGCTCGTAGGTGTAGTCCGCGATGCCGCTGCGCGCGGGCGGGAGGGGCGACCACATGACGTGGTGCCCGGTCGACGTCACGCCCATGCGATGAGGCAGTAGTGCTCGACCCCGGTGCGTGGGATCTCACGGATCTCGACCTTTGTGAAGCCCGCGGCCTCGGCGAGGTACCGGGCGAAAGTCGGGTGCACCGGCCGGATCGCGAACGGGTCGACGTGGAAGTCGGCCCCCGCCAACGGTGTCTCGACCAGCAGTACCCCACCGGGGCGCAGCGCCAGCGCCGCCGCCTCGACGAACCTCGCGAGGTCTTCGGGTGTCTGCCGTTCCGCGTAACGGAAAGCGGTGACCGCGCCGAGCGTCCGCCGCGGGGTCGCGGCCAGCGTGTCGAGCGCGGAGTCCGGGCGGACCGTGAGGCCGAGTTCGGCGCAGTGGTCGACCACGACCGGGTTCGTCGACGCCGCGACGAACGGGATTCCCTCGCCCCGCAGCACTTCGAGCCACTCGCCGCGCCCTGGGGCCACGTCGAAGACGGCTGCCCCGGCGTCCTGGCCGCGGGCGTCGCGGACCATGGGCAGGTACTCCGCGCGCCGCGCCCGGGTCAGGTCGGCCGGTCCGTCGAGCAGGGCCGCCACCGAGAGCTCGAGGAAGTCGGGCCTGCCGGGCAGCGTCTCCGCCCGCACCGAGTTCGTGCGGGCCGCGTCCAGGAACGAGTCGAGCCGGGCGTGCCGCAGCGCCGACTCGCGCGCGGTCGCGACCAGTGTCGCGAGGTCGTTCTCGATGGCGTCGAGCCGCGCCTCGACCTGGCCGGCGTGCTCCTGCTTGTCGGCCACCCGCAGCCGCAGGTCACCGATCTCCGAACGAACGCTGCCGATCGCGGCGTAGAGCCGCTGGTTCAGCCCGGCCATCATGTTCTGGTCGCTGCGGCGCAGGTCCTCGATCTCGGCCCGCAGCCCGTCCCGGCTCGCCGCGCTGTGATCGTTGATCTCCGTGACCGCGGCGGAAACCCCGGCGAGTGCCGACCGCTGCTCGTCCGCGATTTCACGGACGGTTCCCAACGCGTCGCGAATGGCGAGGTTGGATTCGACCTGCCATTTGATGCCGCGCCGCCACAGGAAACGCAACGCGAGCCTGCCGAGAATGTCGCCACGCCGCAGCGGCAGCCGCAACTGCTTGTTCTCGTCAAGCCGGGACAGAGCCTCGGCGAAGCGTGCTTCCGACATCGTGTCGTCCAGGGGTTCCGGGCGGTGTCTTCCCGCCAGTCGTCAGGAGTCTAGAAGGTTCGCGCGGCACGGCTTGCAGCCGGTCAGCGCTTCGGGCGGGCCGAGAGTTCGCTCAGGATCTCGTCGGCCACCTCGGGGGTGAACACCACGACGTTGCCGGTCGTCAGCACGCGTTCGGCGATCTCGAGCACGACGACGTCCGAATCGGCCAACATCTCCATCGCCTGCTGCCTGCCCTTATTGTGCAGCGTTCCGTAGTGCAAAAGGGTGATATCGCCGAAAACGGCACCCAGATAGCGCTTCGACCGAATTGTGAACGAGTCGCCGAGCATGCCGACCTTGCGCCCGAAAGTCCCGGGGCCGGAAGTCGTCGCCAGATGCAGCGGTGTGTTGAAATCCTGCGGAATGTTTCGCGCCTGGTCACGGATTCCGTCGGGCTTCACCGTGTAGAAGCGGCCATCGATATCGCCGGACCGGCCGATGAGCGGCGGGAGGTCGGCGGGCGCGCGCCAAGGCTCACCGGGTTTGACCACCCAGCCCTTGCTGATGCCGGGCCGCAGGTGTTCGGCGATCGCCTTCGTCATGAGCAGGCCGCCTTCGTCACCCCAGTGTGCGTCGAGCGACGGGTACACGGGCGAGCCGAGTTCGATTTCCCTGTTCCGCAGCGGTTCCCGCAGATCCAGGACGTAGTCCTCGTTGCGGTAGAGATTCCAGAACTCGTCGGTGGTCCGCTGGACGCAGTCCTTGCCCGGGTAGCGCTCGGGCAGGTACTTGGGCGAAATGGTGAGCTTGTCGGGGGCGATCGCCAGCACGAACTCGCGCCCGCTCGCCTCGATCCCATCCTTCAGTTTGCGCACCTGCGCGAGGGTTTCGTGCATGGGAAGGCTTTGCTTGCACCGTGCGACGACCTCTTCGCCGAGGTAGAGCCAGCCCTCTTTGCCCTCGACCACCCGGGGGATGGTGCTGGTGTCGAAGTCGGTGCGCGGAACCTGCCCGGTGTCGAGCGGGTTGTCCGAGCCACCGCGCTTGCCGAGGACGGGCGGTTCGCCGAAGACACCCCGGCTGACGCCGTCGGAGATGGCGATCGCGTCGTCGCGGAACACCAGGTGGTCGGTCGCCCACGCGGGCAGGCTGGTGAAGAAGCTCCACCCGGCGAGCGGGCTCGGGAACTGCGCCAGCGGCCGGTTCTCGATCTCGGCCGGGCGGGCGCCGACACCGAGCGAGAGCAGCGGCGCCGCGAAGAAGATGGCGGCGCAGATCAGCGCCCCCACCTGTTTGCCGCCGTGGCGCGGCCGGTGCAGCGGATGTTCGCGCGGCAGCCAGGCCTCGTGCAGCTTGGGCAGGGTCCAGTCGCGCTGCTCGGCGGTCACGGTTCCTCGTTTCGCCTGACCGACCGCTCGATCCGTTCGATCCGGTCGGCGAGCGCGTCGATCCGCTTCGCGGATTCAGCCTCGATGGCCTCCATCCGGTTCGCTTGCGCGGCTGTCGTCCGGGTGAAGCGGGTGTTCAGGTCCTTGACCGCCTCACCGACGGCAGTCAGCACCGCGCCGACGACTTTGCGCTGGTGGGCGTCGTAGTGCGCCATCGCCCGCAGGACGACCTTGCGCATCGCCGGGGCGAGTGGCAGCCGCGACGGCGCGCCCGCGTCCGGCGTCGAGTGCAGGATCCGGTGGGCCTGTGCCAGTGGATCGGTCACGTGGGGCCGAGCGACGGTCTCGCGCTCGCCCAGCCGCCACGCCTCGTGCGCCGCGGTGATCCGGTCGCGCATCCACTGCGCGGCCGTGTCCAGGGAACGGGTGCGCAGGATGTGCTCGCGGGCCGCTTCCCCGCGCCGCTTGGCTTCCGCGGGATCGTCGGCGATGTGGCGCATCGCCTCCGCCGCGGCGTCCAAGTCGGGATCGGCCCAGCGGCCTTCCGCGTGGTAGGGCAGCCAACCGGGGCCGACGTCGGTCATCCGGTACGGGATGGGCCAGGCGACGGTCTCGTCGAGGAACTCCGTGGTGCTCGAGTAATCCGTGGCGATCACCGCCATGCCGCGCGCCATGGCCTCGGCGACGGTGAGCCCGAAACCCTCACTGCGGTGCAGCGAGACGTAGGCGTGGCTGTCGGCGTAGAGCGAGTCGAGTTCCTCGACGCTGAGGTAGCGCTCCATCAGCTCGACGCGGTCGTCGGCGCCGATCACGTCGCGCAGCCGCTCCACCGCGCCCGCGTGCAGATGTCCGTTGGTCGCCTTGATGACCAGCCGCACATCGGACCGGTTCGGGAATGCCCGCTGGAAGGCGGTCACCGCACCCCACGGGTTCTTGCGCTGCCCGGTGCTGTTGAAGTCGAACACGAACAAGAACTGAACCGGGTCGCCAGGGGCGCGCTCCGGCCGGTGGTTCGTGGCCGGGGCGATGACCGGGACCGGAATCGTCCGCACCGGCACCGAGGTGTGCTGGGCGATCGAGGTCCGGCAGAAGTCGCTGACCGTCCAGATCTCGTCGACCAAGCCGAAAGCGTTGTGCAGCGTCGAGGGGAAGTCTTCGAGTTCCCACGCCCACAGGCCGATCACGTACCGGCCGCCGCCGACGTCGGGGTGGTTGTCGAGGATCAGCTGGGTGTAGTCGGCGTTGACGGCCAGGATGCTCACCGGGAACCGGGGCGCGCCCGCCGTCTCCGGGTGGTCGAGACCGGTCCGGACGTTGCCGTTGAGCGATTCCTCCTCGACGACCGAGACCACCGGGATCTGCGCCGCCTCAACGGCTTTGAGCACGATGCGGCCCATCTCGCCCAGGCCGAGTTCGGCGGTCAGGTAGCCCGCGATGTTCACGCCGAGTTCGTCGACCGGCGCGACCCGCGCCGCCGGGTCACCGGGCAGCGCCCACTCCGGCAACCGCGCCTCACGCGTGCCGTGGTCGCGGCACCAGCCGCGGAACCCTTCGGCGCTCGCGGAGAACGGCTGCGGGAACGCCACCTGGAGGTCTTTGCGCTTGCCCCAGACCCAGGTCGTGAGCCGGTTGAAGCCCGCCGACCGCTCCGCCGGGGTCGCGGGCGAACTCAGCCAGCGGCGGAATTCGTCGCCGGCGTCGTCGCCGAACGGGTGCGGCGGCAGCTTGGGTTTCGTTGTGGCGAACGGAGTCGGCGCCAGCTCGCGGCGCGCGAACCGGGACCACTCGTGCCGGAACAGGCTCCGCATGGCCGGGGTGAGCTTGGTGCCGAAACCGAACGTGCCGAAGCGGTAGTCGTCCCGCAGGCGCTCGGTGTGGCCCGCCGCGATCAAGGCGTCGCGGTAGTCGTCGCATACGGCGCGCAGGACCGGAAGTTCGGACAGCAGGATGCGCGGGCGGCTCGGGAGGCGGGTGGTGAGCAGCCACGGCGACTTCGTGCTGTAGCCGTCGAAATGGATGAACCGCACCGGTTTGCCGTCTGCGGTGAGGACGTCGCCGTCGGTCGCGAGCTTGCGGTCGTGCAGATTCCAGTACGCCACCGCGAAACCGGGATCGCGGAGCACCGTGTGGCGAAACAGCGCGGGCACGAGATCGAGCGACGCCTGGTTGCGGCTGACCCGGCCCGGCTTCGGCGCGGCGGAGCCCAAGCGGGACCGCTCCGCCCAGAAGTCCAGGAACGGCTGCGCTTCCCGGCCGACCGCGATGAACCGCGTGTCGAACGCGCCGAGCGGCTCGAGGACCTCGTGGCCCGGCTCGCGGCCGTCCGCGGGGAAAGGCGCCAGAAAGTGTGGCGTGAGCACGATTCCGTGGTCGAGCGCGTGGTCCGCGGCTTCCGTGAACGGCGCGAACACCCTTGTCATCGCGTCCAGACAGACGACGGCGTCGTTGTCGGCGAGCAGCGCGCGCAACACGAACGGCTTGACCGCGTCGACGAGTTCGTCCGCCGTGTACGCCGTCGCCATCCGGAAGAACTCGGCCTCGTCGCTGAGGAGGCCGCGAGCGCCGAGGGCCCGGCACCCGGCCGGACCCACCCGGAGCACGGGCTCGTCATCGTCGGTGACGACGATGACGAACCCGTGGTCGCGGTGGTGCTCAAGGTAGGACTGAGCCAGTACCTCGGCCGCGGGTAGCGCGAACTTCGCGACCACCGTGCAGCCGAGGACCCGCCGCGGGCGAGGATCACCCATCAGCGGGCAGCTCCTCGAGCTGGGTCGTCATGATGTCGTCGAACTTCTTCGAAGCCTCCGCCATCGTCGGCGCGTACACCTGGACACGAACCAGCGTCTTCTTGTGCATGTAGTGCCCGCGGATCGTGGCCGGGGAGGTGCCGGACGCGTCGATCTGGGTCACCTTGACCCCGGTCGGCGCGGTGCCGGTGTAGGGCTGCATGCCGTACGTGGCCTGCAACTGGACCAACGCCTCCACGGCGGTCGCACCCAGATCCGGCGAACCGGTCAGGACCGTGAGGACCAGCGCCTGCGAGCCCTCGCCCAGCTTCGACACCGCGAGCCGGGCCTTCGTGGCCGTCGCGGTCTGGTAGGCCTTCAGCTCGCCTTCGGTCAGCAGCTTCGCCGTCTCGACGTCGCTGAACGCGGCGATCTCCGGCGCGATCTCGGGCGAACCAGGGAGATCGGCGATCTCCAGGTCGTCCTTCGGCCGCTGCGTGGTCGTCGGCGCCGCCGCCGACGTCGACGGTCCAGGGCCCGGGGTTTCGCTCTTCTTGTTGAAGAACATGAAGTAGGCGCCCACGCCCAGCCCGAGGACGAGCACCACGGCGAGCGCGATCAGCGCGATCTTGCCGCCGCTGGACTTGCCTTCGGTCTCGAAGACCTCAGGGCCCTGCCGGATCCAGTCCGGGTTGCCGGTCGCCGCCAGCGGCGGGAAGTCCGAACCCGCCCACGGCGGGGAGATCGCGTCGTCGTACTGGCCGAAGCCGCCGTGCTGTTGCTGCTGCTGGTGGCCCATCGGCGGGGCGTAGCCGCCGACGTGCTGCTGCGGCGGCACTCCCGGCACGACCTGCGTCCGCTCGGCGTCGCCGGGGCGGGTGGCGTGCCACTGCACCGCCTGCGTCCGGTCCTGCGACGACACGATCTGCGTGTCCTCCGGGTTGGGCACCTGGTTGCCGCCCTGGCTGCCGACGACCTGCGTGCGGTCCTGGGCGGGCTGCTGGTGGCTCACCGCCTGGGTCCGGTCGGCGTGCTCGGCAGGCGGGCTCACCGGGGTCACGAACTGGGTGGCTTCGGCCGGACGCTGCTCAGGACCAGGGGTCCCGGGAGACACGGCCGCGGCGAGCGCTTGATCCCGCCGAACTCGATAGTCGTCCGCTGAGATCCGCCCTGCGGCGAGCTCCTCGTCGAGCGTGCGGAGTTCATCCTGCCAGGACAATCTTGTCCCCTTCCTCGACAAACCAAACCCCGCGCCGGAGTGCTGGTCGGCGGTCAGCCACGAATGGCCACATTGTGCACCGCGAGGGTGTCGCGCCCGTTGGCGCGTGCCCTTTCCCCGCGAATAAGCCTGTCTTTGTCACCGCACTCCTAGAGAACCCACGGTGACCCGGACCGCGTCGCGCAGTTCCGTGGTCATCAGCGGCTCGTCGATCTCGCCCTGCCGTGCCACGACGATCCGCACGGCGCCCTGGTCGGTGCCGTACGTCGCCTCCAGCACCAACGCCCCCGGCGCTTCGGCTCTCGCCGCGTTCACACCGTCCGGAAGACCGTCCACGTCGGCCTTGGCGCCCTGGAGAAGGTTCGCCGCGAGGTCACCGCCGCCGGTCTTGCCCGCGGTCTGGAACGCGAACAGGTGGTAAACGAGCCCGTTCTCGGTGACCGCGCGGAAATACACCTTCTCGACACCCGCGGCCTTCATCGACTCGACGTCGTCCGCGCGGACGAACCCGTTGTCCAGCGCCTGCTGGGGGGTCAGCACCGCGGTCGTGGAGAACAGGGCGTCGGTCGGGTTCGGCAGCCGGTCGGTCCCCCACGGCGCCGCGCTGGTCGGCGGGGCAGAGGCGGGCGGGGGAGCGGAGGAGGCGCGGTCGTTGCCGAGGAGGAACCACCAGAGTCCGGCGCCCACGATCGCGAGACCGAGCAAGACCACCATCGAGGTGAGCACCCCGCGCCCGGTGCCGGACTTCGACTGCACGGAGAAGACGTCGGCACCGTCGATGGGCCCGGACCACGAGCGGTCCGAGCGCGGCGGGTGGTGCAGCTCGGGCTGGGGGTTGCCCGCGGCCTGCGCGGCGTCGATGACCACGGTGTGCTCAGGCGCCTCCGGTGCGGCCACCTGCCCGGGGCGGTGCAGCAGCCTTGGGCCGCTCGCGCCGCCGGAAGCCTCGGCGAGGACCTCGTCACGTCGTTTGCGGTGTTCCGCGGCGGTGATCTCGCCACGGCTCAGTGCCGTGTCGAGTCTCCGGATTTCTTCGTGCCAGTCCATCGGGACGCTCCCTGCAGTCGACGCGGCCACTCGCACATCCTGCGGGATCGCCGGTCGGCTTCGCCTGGTTTTCGCCCAACGTGTGACCAGCCCGTGTCGGGTCGCCGCTACGTACAGTGGAGGCATGCCACTCTTCAGACGGGAAAACTCGGAAACCGCGCTTCCCGGCCGAGACACGCCCATCGTGGTCAGCCCGGCCCACGCGGCCCTGCCCGACCGGCGGATCGTGCCGCCCTTCCCGGCCGGAACCCAGCGCGCGGTCTTCGGCATGGGCTGTTTCTGGGGCGCGGAACGACTGTTCTGGCAGCTCCCGCACGTCTACTCCACCGCGGTCGGCTACGCGGGCGGCGGCACGCCCAACCCCACGTATGAGGAGGTGTGCTCCGGCCGCACCGGACACGCCGAGGTCGTCCTGGTCGTCTTCGACCCCGCCCACATCTCCTACGCGACCCTGCTGCGCACCTTCTGGGAGGGCCACGACCCGACCCAGGGCATGCGGCAGGGCAACGACGTCGGCACGCAGTACCGCTCAGCGATCTACTACACCGACGACCAGCAGAAAGCGACGGCGGAGGCCACGGCCCGCGAGTACGACCAGGCCCTGCGCGCGAGCGGCTACGGCCCGGTGACCACGGAGATCGCCGAACTCGCCGACTTCTACTACGCGGAGGACTATCACCAGCAGTACCTCCACAAGGTGCCCAACGGCTACTGCGGCATCGGCGGCACGGGTGTGAGCTGCCCGATCGGCACCGGTGTGGAGAGCGCCGAGGGCTAGAGCTCAGGAGGCTCACATGGCGAACGCGACCGTCGACGAGGTGATCGAGGCCTACCGCGAGGCGCTCACCAAGTTCGTCGAAGGCGACCCCGAGCCCGTCACCGGGTTCTACTCGACGCGGGACGACGTGACACTCGCGAACCCCCTGGGTCCGCCGCGCCGGGGACCGTCCGACGTCCGCGCGGCCATCGCGGAAGCGGCGTCGGGCTTCGCCGAGGGCGGCCCACTCCGTTTCGACCAGGTGACGTTCCGGGTCGAGGAGATCTCAAGATTCGTCACGCCGGACCTCGCCTACGAACACCACCTGGAACGCGTCGAGGGCCGCGTGGCCGCCAGTGGTGACCCCGTTGTCATCGCGCTCCGCGTCACGATGATTTACCGCCGCGAGGAGGGCGAGTGGAAGGTGGCCCACCGGCACGCGGACCCGATCACGACCGCCCGGCCGTTGAGCACGACGATCCAGAGCTAGCTGTTCTCCCGGCTCCTGGCCGGTGCGCCCTCCAGGTAAGCCTTGATGTACCGGAAGTTCGCCTTCTCCGCGCGCCTCATGACGATCAGGAAGAGCGGGAAGACGAGCCTGAACCACCCGCGCGGACGAGCGGCGAAGTGGCCGACCACGAGCGAGCCGTCCCCGCGCGGGGTGACCACGACGTCGAAGTCGACCTCGACCGGTCCGCCGTTGTGATAGCCCCAGGTCCGTGGCCGGTCGTACTTCGTGCACTCGACGATGACCGTCTTGCTCTGCTTCCACTTGGCCCGGAACCGCGTCCCGACGCCGATCGGCCCGTCGGTGATCTTCTCCATCGACTGGACGTCCGGGTTCCACTCGAGTTCGTTTCGCAGGTCGACCAGCGCGTCGAAGACCTCTTCGGGCGGGCGCGCGATTTCGACCGAGTTCTCCAGGACTGCCATGTCCACTCCTCTGCCCGAGGTGATTAGTGGTCGTCACTAGTGACGGCATCTAGTATGCTGCGCTTCACCATGACGGCTGTCAATCGTGGAACCAGAAGCGACCGGGCGAAGGCGACGCGCCGCCGGATCGTGGAGAGCGCGTACGGCCTCTTCTGCGAGCTGGGCTATCCGGCCACCACCATGGACGCCATCGCCGAGGCCGCGGGCGTGGCGGTGCAGACCGTCTACTACGTCTTCCGCACAAAGGCTCAACTCCTGCGCGACGTGGTCGAGTTCGCCGCGGCGGGCGAGCACGACCCGCCGCCGGTGATGAGCAGGCCGTGGATGGCGCAGGCGCTGGCCGAGGAGAGCGGAGCCCGGGCGCTCGCGATCGTGGTCGAACACGGCGTGGACATCTACGCCCGCGTCGCTCCGCTGCGTCCCGCCGTGCAGGTGGCCACTGCTCAAGACCCGGAGATCGACGCCTACTGGCGTGCCGTCACCGCGGGCCGGCGCGCGGGGATGGAGCGTCTGATCGAGCACCTCGCCCACCATGACCAACTCGCTCCCGGCCTCACACCCCAGCGAGCCGCCGACATCCTCGTCGTGGTCAACAGCCATGAGACGTTCCTCGGGCTGACGCAGGAGTGTGGGTGGTCGGTGGCCGAGTTCAAAGCCTGGCTCTACCGAACCCTGTGCCTGCAACTGCTCAGCGACCCCGAGTTCGACCGACCCCTGATCCGAGATCGCGCCACCTGAAGCCCGTGAGGGCGCATGATGGCGGCATGGGTGAGAGATCGTTGGGCGGTTGGGTGGAGCCCGAGGCGGTGTTCGCCCAGGGGCGGGCGCTGCGGGACGGCAGTCCACACCGGTCGCATCGTGAGGTGGTGCTCGCGGACGCGCGGCCGACCGTTGCCGAGTTCGTCGACGCGAGCAACGCCGGGCGGTTGGCCGATCTGGTGCCGCTGCGGGTCGGGCGGATGATGGCCTCGCCCTTCGCCTTCTTCCGGGGCAGTGCCGGGCTGATGGCGGGCGATCTCGCCGCCGGGGCGCGCAGTGGGTTGGACGCGCAGCTGTCTGGGGACGCGCACGCGGCGAACTTCGGGCTCTACGGGACGTCCGACGGGCAGATCGTCATGGACATCAACGACTTCGACGAGACCCTGCCCGGGCCGTGGGAGTGGGACCTCAAGCGCCTGGCCACCAGTCTGGTGCTGGCCGGGCGCGAGGGCGGGGTGTCCGAGAAGGGGTGCCTGGACGCCGCCGAGGACGTTGTCCGCTCCTATCGACTGACCATCGATCACCTGGCCAAGCAGCCGTTCCTCGAATCCTGGACCGCGCTGGGCGACGAGTCCGTGCTGAACCACGTCAAGGCCGAGGAACTGCTCGACGACTTCGCGAAGGCGGCCAAGAAGGCGCGGAAGAACACCAGTGCCAAGGTGGCCGCGAAGTGGACGCAGCGGGGCGCCGACGAGCGGTGGCGGTTCGTCACCGAGCCGCCGGTGATGAGTGCCGTGGATGACGACACCGCGGCCGCGGTGACCGACGCCTTGGAGTCCTATGTGGACACGCTCAGGGAGTCGCGGCGGAACTTGATCACGCGTTACGCGGTGTCCGATGTGGCCTTCCGGGTGGTCGGGACCGGCAGCGTCGGGCTGCGCAACTACCTCGTCCTGCTCCACGGCAACGGCGACGAAGCCCTTGTCCTGCAAGTGAAAGAGGCTCGACCTTCGGCGTTGGGCGAGCACCTCGGCATCGGTCCGGCCAAGCATGAGGGCGAGCGGATCGTGCACGGCGCGCGGATGGTGCAAGCCGAGTCGGACATGCTGCTGGGCTGGACGTCGGTTCACGGGCGCGACTACATCGTCCGCCAGTTCCGCAACCGCAAGGGCGAGATCGACGCCACCACCCTCGACGGCGACCACCTCGACGACTACGGCCGCTTCGCCGGCGCCCTGCTCGCCCGGGCGCACACCCGCTCGATCGACCCCCGCCTGCTCGCCGGCTACCTCGGCGGCGGCCTGGACGAGGCGTTCGCCGCCTACGCCGTCGACTACGCCGACCAGACCGAGGCCGACCACGCCGACCTGGTGAAGGCCGTGCGCGCCGGACTCCTCACGGCGGCGGCCGAGGATGGCTGACCTGCGCAAACGCCACGGCGTGCACTACACGCCGGTCGCGCTCGCCTCCTTCCTCGCCGAGCGGGTCGCGCGGCAGACCGGCGAGCGGGCGCTGCGGGTGCTCGACCCGGCCTGCGGCGACGGTGAGCTGCTGGCCGCGTTCGCCAAGCTCGTGCCCGACGCCGAACTCGTCGGCTACGACCTCGACCCGGACGCCGTCGACGCCGCCCGGGCCCGACTGCCCGGCGCGGTGATCGAGCCGGGCGACTTCACCGTGGCGGGCGCCGCCCTGCCCGCCGGGTCGTTCGACGTAGTGATCACCAACCCGCCCTACGTCCGCACCCAGGTCCTCGGCGCGGCGGCGGCCGAGCTGTCGGCGCGGTTCGGGCTGCGCGGCCGCATCGACCTCACGCACCCGTTCGTCGCCTCGGTTCCCCGGCTGCTCGCCGACGGCGGCGTGCTCGGGCTGCTCTGCTCGAACCGGTTCCTCACGACCAAGGCCGGTGCCAACGTCCGCGAGCTGCTGACCGGCGAACTCGACGTCCGGGAGGTGTTCGACCTTGGCGACACCCGGCTGTTCGAGGCGGCCGTGCTGCCCGCCGTCGTCGTGGCGGTCAAGGGGCCGCCCGCCGGGGCCGCCTGGTTCGCCAGCGTCTACGAGTCCGATGTGGAGTCCCCGGACGGCGACCTGTTCACCGCGCTGACCAAGGACACCGCGTCCCGGCTCAGCGTCGGCGGCCGCTCGTTCCAAGTGGACGTCGGGACGCTCGCGCACGGCGGCGGCCACCCGTGGCGGCTGAGCACGCCGGAGCGTGAGCGCAGGCTGATCCGCGTCGCCGACCGCACCTGGCACACCCTCGGCGACCTCGCCCGGGTCCGGGTCGGCATCAAGACCACCGCCGACCCCGTCTTCATCCGCGAGGACTGGGCCGACGTCGAGCCCGAGCTGCTGCGCCCGCTGCTGACCCACGAGGACCTCAGCGCGTGGACACCGCCGCGCGAATCCCGGATGCGCGTCCTCTATCCCTACCTTGACCAGCCCAGACGCCAGGTGATCCGGCTCGAGGAGTACCCCCGCGCCGCCGCGTACCTGCTGGGCCACCGCGAGCGGCTGCAGGCCCGGCGGTACCTGATCGACGCGGGCCGCGAGTGGTTCGAGATCTGGGTACCGCAGCGGCCCGCGCTCTGGCGCGAGCCCAAGATCGTGTTCCCGGACATCAGCCCCGAGCCCCGGTTCGCCATCGACCGCACCGGCTCGGTGGTCAACGGGGACTGCTACTGGATTGCCGTGCCGGAACTCGGTGAGGATGTGGCCCACCTGGTCCTCGGCGTCGCCAACTCCGGCTTCGGGACCCGGTTCTACGACGAGGTCTGCGGCAACCGGCTCTACGCGGGCAGGCGCCGCTGGATCACCCAGTACGTCGCGCGGCTGCCGCTGCCGGACCCGGCGACGCCCGCGGCCCGCGAAGTCATCGCGCTCGCCCGGCTGCTGACCGCCGACGCCGACCGTGCGCTGCTGCCCCGGCTCGAAGCCGCGGTGCGGGCCGCCTTTGGCGAAGTCGAGTAGTACTACCGATGTGCCTTGGGTCACGCTCGCGCGATGTTGTGGGCATGACCGCCGATGCCAAGACCCCGAGCTCCCCGACGACGGCCGCGTTCTTCGCCCAGGCCGCCATCTCGTTCGCGATCGCCCTGGTCAGCCTGACCATCGGGATCGCCGTGCTCCCCGTGGACCCGTGGGTCCGCGCGTTCCTCGCGGTGGGCGCCCTCTACACCGTGACCGCGGCTTTCACCCTGGCCAAGGTTGTCCGGGACCGCCAGGAGGACACCACCGTCGCCCGGCGGGTCGACCGGGCCCGGGTGGAGAAGCTGCTGGCCGAGCACGACCCGTTCGCACCCAACGCACTCTGAGGCGCTGAACAGCGAAGAGGCCCGCATCCTGGGGATGCGGGCCTCTTCGGCTACGAGCGGACGACGAGATTCGAACTCGCGACCCTCACCTTGGCAAGGTGATGCGCTACCAGCTGCGCCACGTCCGCGTGGTGCTGGACCACTATATCGGATCGCGGGGCGGCTGTGGACGGGCGGGTCGGGCCTAGTGCCGTCCCGGCATTTGGAGGTCACCCTTCACCCGTTTGGCCGACGCCGACTGATGGGTTCCCATTAACGTTATTCACGTTTATCGACCGTAAGACAGCGTGATGTGGCATCTTTGAACACATTGTCACGGCGGCCAGGAGGAGGTACCAGGCCGGATGACCGGGATTCACCGGCCTGCGATCGGCGGGCGTCGCGATCAAGTCGAGGAACTGGACTTGTCACAGGACCACGCTCATGCCGAGGACCAAGCCCTCCTGCAGCGCCTTCGCGCCGGTGAGGACGCCGCGTTCGGTGAGCTGTTCTCCCGCCACTGCGACGCCGTCCGCAGGCTCGCGCTCGGCCTCGCCGCCGACCGCGCCGAAGCCGAGGACCTCACCGCCGAAGCCTTCTTCCGGGTCCTGCAGGCGATCCGCCGCGGGTCCGGCCCGACCGACAATGTGCGCGGCTACCTGCTGATCGTCGCCCGCCGGGTCGCCTGGGAGTGGAACGGCCGCAGGCGTGACGTGCCGATCTCCGACGAGGAGCTCAACCACCGCGTCGGGGCCGACCCGGACCGGACGAACCAGTCCACCGAGCGCAACCTGATCACCCGCGCGTTCACCAGCCTCCCCGAGCGCTGGCGCAGCGTGCTGTGGGAGGTCGAGGTCGAAGGCGCCCGCCCCGCGGTCGTCGCCGTCAACTTCGGCCTGAGCCCCAACGCCACCGCCGCCCTCGCCCGCCGCGCCCGCCAGGGTCTGCGCGCGGCGTACCTGCAGGCCCACCTGGCGATCGACCGCGGCTCGACGGGCTGCCGGTCGGTCCTGGAGAAGCTCGGCGCGTACACCGCCGGGACGATCAAGGGCGTCGAGCGGCGCAAGGTTCGCGCCCACCTGGCCACCTGCCCGTCCTGCTCGGCGATGTTCGCCGAACTCCAGGACGTCTGCTCCGGCCTGCGCGCCCACGCCGCCGTCCTCGCCGCCCCGGTCGCCGGGGTCGCGCTGTGGCAGCAGATGGGCACCGTGGCTTCCACGGCCTCCTCGGCCGCCGGGTGGACCGTCAAGGGCCTGCTGGCCAACGCCAAGGTGCAGGTCGCCCTGGCCGCGTCGTCGGCAGCCGCGGTCGGCGCCTTCGGCTTCATCATGGTCGCGATGGGCACCTCGTCGACCACCAACGCCGCGTTCGACGACTTCGACGGCCGCCCGCTGCCCGACGTCGTGATCACCGACACGCGCGGCGCCACGGTGCCGCCGAAGCCCGGTCAGCCCGTCAAGGACTCGACCAAGGCCGCGACGCACGAGCCGGGCACGCCCGGGCGCGCCGCGGTCCAGGAGCGGCAGCCCGCCAACGCGGCCGTGACCGGTACGCAGAACCCGGACGTGCCCGCGGTGCTGCGCACCGACGAGCCCGAACCGGTCGTCGACCAGGGCATCGCGCCGAAGATGGCCTCGGAGCCCTACGACGAGACCCTGCCGGTCGTCTACGAGCGGTCGACCTTCGAGCGCAAGTGGGCGGTCTACGACCAGTACGACGTCGTCAACGAGAGCACCACGACGACGAGGGTCAACGCCGCCGAGCAGACGACCGTGGTGACCAAGACGACGGAGTACACCGTCTACCGCACGCCGACGGAGACGGGCGACCCCCGTGCGCTCATGTCCTCGCCGCCGCCCCCGGTCGACGAGACCACGCCGGAGGAGACGAAGCCGCCCGCGCCCGCGGAGACCTCCGAGGAACCGGTTTCGACGAAGCCCGAGCCGTCCTCGACCACGGCCGATCCCAAGCCGACGATGATCACAGCCAGTTGATCATCGCTTGGCCCGGTGGGACAATCGGTCGGGTGATTACCGCGGGATCGATTCACCCGTTGAGTCCACCGCTGACGCGGTAACGTGTCTCTCGGTGTAGTGACTGAATGTGGTGGCCCGGTTACCAACGCCGAGAGGCAGGACATGACGCGCCAGGTTCGCGACGTGAACGGCAGGCTGTGGACGGTGCACGGCACGCTGGAATGGCGTACCCCGGCAACTGAGGACGACTTCGAGCACGATGTCGCCGCCGGGTACGTGCCGGGGATCGTGATGATCATCTTGATCGCCGCGCTGGGGATCGTGCTGGTCTCCTGGATGCCGGGCGACGTGGTCGTTCCCGGCTGGGTGATTCTGCTGCTGCTCATGATCGCGCTGTTCTTCCCGGTCCGCTGGGCGCTGCGCAGGCCGTGGAAGCTCGTCGCCGAGACCGGCGACGACGGCGACGGCGAGCCGGTAGAGAAGTGGATCGGGACGGTCCGCGGCTACTTCACCGCCCGCGGCGAGATCGCCAAGGTGGCCAAGAGCATCACCCAGGACACCCAGCCCAGCTACGAGGGCGTCCTCAAGCCTCAGGCATGACAGGACCGCGGTTACCGGCAAGACTGGTGCCGTGCCGGAACTGCCCGAGGTCGAGGCTCTAGCCCACCATCTGCGCGAGAACGCGGTCGGTCGCACGGTCGCCCGCGTCGACGTGGCGTCGCTGAGTGTGCTCAAGACCGTGAGCCCGCCGTGGACCGCGTTGCACGGCCGAGAGGTCACCGCGGCCACCCGCCACGGCAAGTACCTCGATCTCGACTGCGAGGGCGTGCACCTGGTCACCCACCTAGCCCGCGCCGGGTGGCTGCGCTGGGCGGACACCATGTCGGCCGCGCCGCCGCGCCCCGGCAAGGGCCCGCTGGCGCTGCGCGTGCACCTCGGGCCACCGGGGCAGGGGCCGGGTTTCGACCTCACCGAGGCGGGCACGAAGAAGGGCCTCGCGGTGTGGATCGTCGAGGACCTCGCCTCGATCGAGCAGATCTCCACCCTCGGGCCGGACGCCCTGGCGCTGACCCGCGACGAGTTCGCCGAGCTGCTGTCGGATCGCGGTGAGCGGCTGAAGACGGTCCTGACCAGCCAGCGGGTGATCGCCGGCATCGGCAACGCCTACTCCGACGAGATCATGCACGTGGCCAAGCTGTCGCCGTTCGCCACGCCCGCACGGCTCGACGACGACGCGGTCGACACGCTGTACGCCGCGATGCGGTCGGTGCTGACCGACGCTGTCGACCGCTCGGTCGGCCAGGACGCCGCCCGACTCAAGGGCGAGAAGCGCTCCGGCCTGCGGGTTCATGCCAGGACCGGGCTGCCGTGCCCGGTCTGCGGGGACACCGTGCGGGAGGTCTCGTTCGCCGACAAGTCGTTCCAGTACTGCGCGACGTGCCAGACGGGCGGCAAGCCGCTCGCTGATCGCAGGATGTCCCGGCTGCTCAAGTAGCCTTGCCACACCTTCGGTGGAACAGGGAGCATGATCCGGTGGCCCAGCTGCTGACCGAGCGCGCGTTCGTCGGTGTGCTCGCGACGCTTCTCGTGCTCGGCCTGTTCGTGGTCCTGTGCCGACCCCGCAAGTCCGGCTCCGTGCACGACGCCGTCCTGGACGCGGTCCAGCGGCTGTCGAAGGCGGCGCCCGAGCTGCGCAACGGTCTCACCGAACAGGCCGCGGACGAGGCGACCAAACACCTGCTCGAGATGCTCAAGTGCGTGGCCATCGGCATCTCCGACGCCGAGGGCAGGCTGCTGTCCTGGGACGGCGCCGCCAACGAGCACTACGTGGACCTCGCCGAGCCGACGGTCGAGGCCGTGCGGCGCAGCCAGCGGGCGCACATCCAGCACGAGAACCTGCAGTGCCGCCACCGCGGCAGCTGCCCGATGCGCACCGCGGTGATCGTGCCGCTGATCATCGACGGCCAGGTCGAGGGCGCCCTGATCGTCGTCGGGGGCGTCGACAGCAAGCGCTTGATCCGCGCGGCCGACGAGGTCGCCACCTTCCTCTGCATCCAGCTGGAACTGGCCAAGCTCGACGAGTCGAAGCAGCAGCTGGCCCGAGCCGAGATCCGGGCCCTGCGCGCGCAGATCTCGCCGCACTTCATCTACAACACGCTCAACACGATCTCGTCGCTGATCCGCACCGACCCCGAGCACGCCCGTGAGCTGCTGCAGGACTTCGCCGACTTCACGCGGTACTCGTTCCGGTCGTCCGGGCTGTTCGCGACCCTGGCCGACGAGCTGAGCAACATCGACCGCTACCTGACCATCGAGTGCGCGCGGTACAAGGAACGGCTCAACGTCCGGCTGCGGATCGCGCCCGAGGTGCAGTCGGTCGTGGTGCCGTTCCTGGTGCTGCAGCCGCTGGTGGAGAACGCGGTCCGGCATGGGATCGCGAAGAAGCCCGGGGGCGGGACCGTCAGCGTGTTCGCGCACGACAACGGGTCCGAGGCGTTGATCGTCATCGAGGATGACGGCGTGGGGATGGACGCCGATCGGCTGTTCGAGGACTTACGGGACGCGCACAAGACCGGGTCACATGTGGGTGTCGGGAACATCAACCAGCGGATGCGGCAGGTGTTCGGCGACGAGTACGCGCTGATGGTGGAGACGGCGCCGAACGCGGGCATGAAGATCACTTTGCGGGTGCCGAAGTACTTCCCCGGGGTGCGGCCGGATCTTCCGGACTTCAGTGAGGACTCCGAGGAGATGGACGGGCCTTCGGGGCCGCCGCAGCCTGGGCCGTTGGCTCCGCTGCCGAGTCCGCTGCCCATGCCGCAGCCGGGAAGCTGACGCGTCGCCGCCGCGTCCTCAGCTTCCCGAACGTATCTTGGGGCCATGAGTGTGACCGACAGGCTGGCAGCGAAACTTCCGCGCATCGGTGACCGGGGGGACCGGTCCCCGGTCGTCTCCGTGATCAAGCTGCACGGCGTCATCACGCCCACGCCCTCTCCGCTGGCCCGCGGCACGATCAACATCAACACCGTCGAGTCCGCGCTGACCAGGGCCTTCGACCACGACCGGCTCTCCGCTGTCGCGCTGGCGATCAACTCGCCCGGTGGCGCGCCCACGCAGTCCGCCCTGGTGGCCGAGCGGATTCGGGAGCTCGCGGACAAGAAGGGCGTCCCGGTCCTCGCCTTCTGTGAGGACGTGGCCGCGTCCGGCGGGTACTGGCTGGCCTGCGCGGGCGACGAGATCTTCGCCCACCGGTCGTCGCTGGTGGGGTCGATCGGGGTCGTGTCGGCGGGGTTCGGGCTCGCCGGCCTGTTGGAGCGCTTCGGGGTGGAGCGGCGGGTGCACACCGCGGGGACGCGCAAGGTGCGGCTCGACCCGTTCCAGCCGGAGAACCCGGAGGACGTGGTGTGGCTCAAGAGCCTGCAGTCGCAGCTGCACGACCAGTTCGTCGGGTGGGTGAAGGAGCGCCGCGGGGACAAGCTGACCGGGGCCGAGGAGGACCTCTTCTCCGGTGAGGTGTGGACCGGGGGCAAGGCGCTGGAGCTCGGACTGGTCGACGGCGTCGGCTCGCTGCGCGGGGTCATCGCGGAGCGGTTCCCGGACGCGGAGATCGCCGTGGCCGAGCCGAAGCGGCCACTGCTGGCCCGGCTGGGGATGGCGGGCTCCACCATGTCAACGTCCGATCGGGTACTCGCCGCTATGGAAGCGATGGAAACGCGGGCGATTTGGTCACGCTTCGGGTTGTAAAACGGGCCTGAATCGAACGCTCGGTCACGGAAATTCACCCGGAGGGTTGGCCTGTGGATTGACCATGGACAGGTGCCCGACGCGGTGGGCAAGATGCTGCTCACAGTGAGTACTACAAACAACACCTCAGGGCTCGTCGTCCTGGCCGTCGACGACGAGCAGGACGGCATGGCCATGCTCGAGGAGCGCCTCGAGGGCAACCGGCACGTGCGGCGCATCCTCAAGGCGTTCGACGCCACCGAGGCGTTGCAGGTGCTCGCGGGCGACGACACGGAGCTGGCCGCGCGCAAGGAAGCCGGTATGCCGGTGGTCGACGCCGTGTTCGCCGACCTCGACATGCCCGGCCTCACCGGCATGGAGCTGGCCAAGCTCCTCGCCGGGTTCAAGCCCGCGCCCGTCCTCGTCTTCGTCACCGCGCACAGCCATGAGGCCGTCGCCGCGTTCGAGCTCGGCGCGGTCGACTACCTGCTCAAGCCCGCCGAGCAGCCGCGGATGAACAAGGCCATGGAACGGGTGCTGGCCAAGATCCACCAGAACAGCGCCAACGGCTCCTCGGCCGCGGTCCCCGAGACCCGCGACGACGAGGTGATCCCCGTCGAACTCGCGGGCACCACGAAGCTGGTGTCCCGGGCCACCGTGCGCTGGGTCGAAGCACAGGGCGACTACGCCCGGCTCTACACCTCCGACGGCTCCCACCTGGTGCGCATCCCGCTGGCGCAGCTGGAGGAACGCTGGGAGAAGGCGGGCTTCGTCCGCATCCACCGCTCCTATTTAGTCCCGCTCGCGCTGATCACCGAGCTGCGGATGGGCGGGTCCGGCTACTCGGTCGTGATCGGCCACGAGGAGAAGATCCTCCCGGTCAGCCGCCGCCACACCCGCGAACTCAAGGACCGCCTCGTGCGGGGCGCCGGGCCGTGAGCAAGCACGCGGCCACCGGTCCCTCGGACGGCGAACCGCCGACTCCCCGGCCCCGCCGCAAGCGGGTCGTCCTCGCGGATTCGCGCGCCCCGGTAACGGTTCTGCGCACGGTTACCGAACTCGAAGAGCAGACCAGCTGGGCCGAGGAAGTCGTCCGCGGCTTCATCCGCACCCAGTTCCGCACCGCCGTCGCGCTCGCCCTGCTCGTGTTGCTGCTGTTCGGCAGCCTGCCGCTGCTGTTCTTCCTCATCCCCACGATGTCGCAGGTGAGCGTCGCGGGTGTCGCCCTGCCGTGGGTGCTGTTGGGAATCGCGCCCTTCCCAGTGCTGTTCGGCATCGGGTATTGGTACAACGTGCTAGCCGAACGGCACGAGCGCGACTTCGTCGACATGGTCGAGAAGTAGCGCTCCCGGACAAGACAGAGACCGGTCGACTTGGAACTGAACGCCTGGGCGATGGCCGGGATCCTGCTCGTCGGTCTCGCCACGTTCTCCATCGGCTTCCGCAGTTCCCGCCTGGCCAACACCACCCAGGACTTCCTCGTCGCCCGCCGCACCGTGCGGTCCCGGCGCAACGCGGCGGCGATCTCCGGTGAGTACCTGTCGGCGGCGTCCTTCCTCGGTGTCGCGGGCCTGGTGCTCAAGGACGGCGCCGACGCACTCTGGTACCCGATCGGCTTCACCGCGGGCTACCTGCTGCTGATGCTGTTCGTCGCCGCGCCGCTGCGCCGGTCGGGGGCGTACACGCTGCCCGACTTCTGCGAGGCCCGGCTCGGGTCGACCGGGATGCGCAAGCTCGCCGCCGTCTTCGTGATCTTCATCGGCATCCTGTACCTGGTCCCGCAGCTGCAGGGCGCCGGTCTGACGGTCCACCAGATCCTGCCGGACGCACCGGTCTGGGTGGGCGCGGCGGTGGTCTCGGGTGTCGTGTTCGTGAACGTCTTCGGTGGCGGCATGCGCGCGATCACCGTCGTGCAGGCGTTCCAGTACTGGCTCAAGCTCTTCGCGATCGCCGCCCCGACCTTCGTGATGGTGGCCCTGTTCTTCGGCGACGGCGGTGTGCGGGGTGCGGGCGTGACGGGGCTGACCGAGCCGCTGCCGCCGCGGTTCCCGACCGACGTAGTGATCACCGTCGAGACGCCCGTGGTCCTCACCGTCACCGAACCGGTGACGCTCACCGCGACCGGCGGCCGGGTCGACGGCGCCCTCGGCGGACGGGTCTACTGGGGCGCAGGACAGCACACGGTCGGCGAGGGCACCGAGCTTCGCTTCACGGCCGGGTCGCCGGTTCCGGTGGTGCGGGGAGCGCCGTCGGACAATGAGTCCTGGCTGCGGCCGGTGTCCGGCTCGGGCGACCTGTTCACCACGTACTCGCTGATCGTGGCCCTGTTCCTGGGGACGATGGGCCTGCCGCACGTCCTCGTGCGCTTCTATACGAACCCCGACGGCCGCGCCGCGCGCCGCACGACGCTGCACGTGCTGATGCTGCTCGGGCTGTTCTACCTGTTCCCGATCATGCTGGGCGCGCTGTCGCGGCTGTACGTGCCGGAGCTGCTGGTGACGGGCCGGACGGACGCGGCGGTTCTCGCGCTGCCGATGAAGATCGCGCCCGGCCTGCTCGGGCAGATCCTGGGTGCGGTCACGTCGGCGGGCGCGTTCGCGGCTTTCCTGTCGACGTCGTCCGGGCTGGTCGTGAGCGTCGCCGGGGTGCTGTCGACCGACGTGTTCAAGGGCAAGATCCGGGACTTCCGGTTCGCCACGTTCATCGCGGTGGCCGCGCCGTTCACCATCGCCTGGCTGCTTCGCCCGACCGACATCACGCTGTCGGTCGGGCTGTCGTTCGCCCTGGCCGCGTCGACGTTCTGTCCGTTGCTGCTGCTCGGCATCTGGTGGCGCAAGATCACTTGGGTCGGCGCCGCGGCCGGGATGCTCCTCGGCGGCGGGCTGGTGCTCGCCGCGCTCATCGCGAACATCGTCAGCGGGTACACCGGCGGCTGGGCGCCCGCGTTCTTCCAGCAACCCGCATTGGTGACGGTGCCCGCGGCGTTCCTCGCGGTGCTGATCATGAGCAAGGCGACCCAGAGCCAGCTGCCGCTCGACGCCAACCGGATCCGGATGCGGATGCACGCCCCGGACCGGCTCGGATTCATCCGCGACCGCGACATCGCCCGCTTCGGGGCAGCTGAGGACCGCGCCCGGCTGGCCAATGGCCGACACCGCCGCTGACTCGCCGCGAAATCACTGTAAACCCGTTTGGGTGGTGGGAATTTCACCCTTTCGAGTCATAAGCTGGTCCGACGGGTAGTCGCACGTGTGCTGCCGTGGGACTGTGTGCCCGCTACGGAGTCGATCACGTGCGGAGGGTCACCAGTGACCAGTTCAGAAGAGACCGACTGGATACAGGTTCAGGAGAGCCCGGAGTTCGTCGAACTCAAGCGGAGGCTCCGCCGTTTCGTCTTCCCGATGACCCTCGCGTTCCTCGGCTGGTACCTGCTCTACGTGGTCCTCGCCGACTACGCGCACGGGTTCATGGCGACCAAGGTCGTCGGCAACATCAACGTCGGACTGGTGTTCGGGCTGCTTCAGTTCGCCTCCACCTTCCTGATCACCTTCCTCTACGTCCGGCACGCCGACCGCAATCTCGACCCGCTCGCCGAGGAACTCCGCGAGCGCCTGGAAGGTGACCGGCGATGAACTCCAACGCGCTGCTCAACGGCGGGATCTTCGCCGCGTTCGTCGCCGTCACGCTCGTGGTGGTGTTCCGCGCGAGCAAGAACACCCGCACCGCGTCGGACTACTACGCCGCGGGGCGGGCCTTCACCGGCCCGCAGAACGGCATCGCCATCTCCGGCGACTACCTCTCCGCCGCGTCGTTCCTCGGCATCGCCGGGGCGATCGCGCTCTACGGCTACGACGGTTTCCTCTACTCGATCGGGTTCCTCGTCGCCTGGCTGGTGGCGCTGCTGCTGGTCGCCGAACTCCTGCGCAACACCGGCAAGTACACGATGGGCGACGTCCTGAGCTACCGGATGCGCCAGCGCCCGGTGCGCGCCGCGGCGGCGACCTCGACGCTGGCGGTGTCGTTCTTCTACCTGCTCGCGCAGATGGCGGGCGCGGGCGGTCTGGTGGCGCTGCTGCTCGGCATCGAGAGCAAGGCCGGGCAGGCGGTCGTCATCGCGATCGTGGGCGCGCTGATGATCCTCTACGTGCTCATCGGCGGCATGAAAGGCACCACCTGGGTGCAGATCATCAAGGCCGTCCTGCTGATCTCGGGCGCGGCCGTGATGACGGTGTGGGTGCTCGCCAAGTACGGGATGAATCTGTCAACCCTGCTCGGCGCGGCTGTGGACAACAGTCCCGCCGCGGGGGAGAGGGTGCTTGGCCCGGGCCTTCAGTACGGCGCCAGCGGGATCAGCAAGCTCGACTTCCTGTCGCTGGCGATCGCGCTCGTCCTCGGCACCGCGGGCCTGCCGCACATCCTGATGCGCTTCTACACCGTGCCGTCGGCCAAGGAGGCCCGCCGCTCGGTGGTCTGGGCGATCGTCCTGATCGGCATCTTCTACCTGTTCACCCTCGTCCTCGGCTACGGCGCCGCCGCGCTGGTCGGCCCGGAGGCGATCAAGAACGCGCCCGGCAAGGTCAACTCCGCGGCGCCGCTGCTCGCCGAGGCGCTGGGCGGACCGATCCTGCTCGGCTTCATCGCCGCCGTCGCGTTCGCCACGATCCTGGCCGTCGTCGCCGGGCTGACGATCACCGCGTCCGCGTCGTTCGCGCACGACATCTACGCCAACGTCATCAAGCGCGGCGCGGCCGACGACAAAGACCAGGAGGTCCGGGTCGCCCGGATCACCGCCGTGGTCATCGGCGCGGTCGCCATCGTCGGCGGCATCGTCGCCAACGGGCAGAACATCGCGTTCCTGGTGGCACTCGCCTTCGCGGTCGCCGCGTCGGCGAACCTGCCGACGATCCTGTACTCGCTGTTCTGGAAGGAGTTCAACACCGCGGGCGCGCTGTGGAGCATCTACGGCGGGCTCGGCGTCTGCGTGACGCTGATCGTGTTCTCGCCCGCGGTCTCGGGCAAGTCGACCTCGATGTTCCCGACCGCCGACTTCGACTACTTCCCGCTGGCCAACCCCGGCCTGGTATCGATCCCGGTGTCGTTCTTCCTCGGCTGGCTGGGCACCGTCCTGTCACTGGAACACGACAAGGCCAAGTTCGCCCAGATGGAGGTCCGCGCCCTGACCGGGATCGACTCGGAGAAAGCCACCACGCACTGACCTTCCTTCATGCAACCTGATCCGGCGCGGGCGCGTATCAGGGATGACACGAAGGGGGCCTCGGGTGCGCACACGCGACACAGAGGAGTTCGCCGAGTTCTTCTCGGCGCGCTTCGACACCTACCGACGCATCGCGCACGCGTTGTGCGGCGACTGGGACGAAGCCGAGGAGATCACGCAGGAGTCGTTCGTCAAGGTCTACGCCCGCTGGTCGAAGATCCGCCGTGACACCGTGGACGCCTACCTGCGGACAGTGCTGACCAGGTCGTTCCTGGACACGCGGCGGCGCAAGCGGGCGCGCGAGGACGTCGTCGCCGAGGTGCCCGACGCCGGCTCCCGCGACCCTGAGACCGCCGAGCGGCTCGCGCTGGGCTCGGCGCTGCTGTCCGTTCCGCCTCGGCAGCGGGCCGTCCTGGTGCTGCGCTTCATCGTCGACCAGTCCGTGGAGCAGGTGGCCGCGACCATGGGCTGCTCGGTCGGGACGGTCAAGAGCCAGACCTCGCGCGGGCTCGACACCCTTCGTGCCGCCTACCCCGAGACCACGAGGAGTGCCTGATGGAACGCCTGCGAACCCTGGTGGACGGACCGGCGCCCACCCCCAAGACCACGCTCGACACGGTGATCCGCCGCGGCAGGCGCCGAGTGTGGGCCCGGCAGGCCGGGACCGGCCTCGGGGTTCTCGCACTGGTCGGCGTCGTGGGCGCGGGCGCGCTGGTGCTGCGCCCGGCTGCACCCGACCAGATCATGCCCGCCGACACGCCGACCACCGTGGACTGGCCGCGGATCGACGCCCGGACCGACGTGCGGCCCGAGCCCTTCCAGCCTGCGATGAGCGCGCCGGTGCCCCCCGGCCGAGCCCTGGTAGACGCACCGTCCTGCTACCAGAACATTCCGGATGGCCGCATGATGACCCGACCAGGGGTGGTCGACTCATCTCCCGAGCTGCGACAGGCGTTCGTAGAATCGGCGCAAGTGCTCGCCCCACCCGCGAAGGTCGGCGAACTCACCCAGAACCCCGGGCCCAACAACCTCGGGTACTACCGCTACGAAGTCGACGTGACCGACTCGCACGGCACCGGAAGTGTGTCGATCAGGACGGGCACCTTCACCGGTGACCCGGTCACCGCCGCCGACGAACGGGCCTTCGAGCTGTCCAACTGCGACCCGCCCCAGCGCAAGGTCCTGCCGGACGGGACCGTCCTGCAGCTGTACTCGGTGCGCGCCTCGGAGCCATTCCAATCATTGACCCGGTCGGTGTTCGTGTTCCGTCCGGGCGGCAAGCTCTACGAGGTCGCGATGCACAACTTCGGCAGCCCGGACTTCGCTCCCAATCCGGTTCAGCCGGAACACCCGTCCAGGGTCCGCGCGGGTCGCGACACGCTGCCGCTGACCGAGGTGCAGCTCGCGGGCATCGCCGAGCGGATCGCTCAGGTCGGGTGAGCCTTCACGACCGTTCTACGGGTGGGCGTGGCAGCATCGTCGCTGTGATGCCTAACAACGTGCCGAGCGTGGACGTCCCGGACCTGCCCGTCGAGCTGCCGACCGACGTGACGCTCCTCGACGTGCGTGAACAGGACGAGTGGGACGCCGGGCACGCGCCCGACGCGCTGCACATTCCGATGGGCGAGCTGGCCGGAAGGCTCGACGAGCTGCCCGCGGACAACGCCGTCTACGTGATCTGCCGTTCTGGCGGCCGGTCGGCGCGGGTCACCCAGTACCTCAACGCCAACGGCTGGGACGCGACCAACGTCGACGGCGGAATGCAGGCGTGGGCGCACTTCAGCAGGCCCATGTCGTGCGTGTCCGGCCAGGAGCCCGAGGTCCTCTAAGTGCAGTACCCACCGCCGCGACGGATGCCGATGGACTGGGTGGCGACCCCGCCACCCGGCCCGTCGACGCCCGCGCCGCCGCGCCGGTTCACCCGCTACACCGGCCCACCGTCCTACCGGACCCCGCCACGCTGGGGCTTCCCCGCCCTGGCCTGGCGCTGGCCGACGGCCGTGCCCACCGGCACCGAAGCGGCACCGATCGCCGAGTGCCTGCGCGTCCGGGCACGGTTCGCGGTGGTGATGCTGACGATGCTGTCGGTCTTCGCGGTCCTCACCGCCGCCGCGGAGATCTGGCGCTACGTCCTGCTGGTCGAAGCCCGAACCAGCGCCCTGCGCGCCGGGACAGTGGACCTGTCCGACAGCCTGGTGATCACCGGCGCGTACCTGACGCTGTTCGTCGGCGCGGCCGCGATCGCGGCGACCCTGTGGTGGCTGGTGCCCGCGAGGCAGGCGGCGGCTGAGGTCTCGGGCTACGAATCGGCCCGGCCCGCCACCCACGTAGTGCTCGCGTTGCTGATCCCCGGCCTGAACCTCCTCGTCCCCGGCGCCGCCGCGGCCGAACTCGAACACGCCGCGCTGCGAAGGCCAGCCGACGAACGTCCGTCGCCGAGCAAGTTTGTCCGCTGGTGGTGGGCGACCCTGTGCGTCAGCGGAGCACTGTTCGCCGCAACCCTCCTGTGGCGCCTGCGCGACGGCGTCCAAGCGCGGGCGGACGGGGTGCTGCTGACGGCGGCGACCGATGTGGCGGCGGCGGTGTTCGCCGCGATGACGCTGGTGCTGGTGGTCAGACTGTCGGCGCTGTTGGCACCAGTCGACCCCGCGTCGGCACGACTGATGCGAGTGATTCGGGTGGAGGGCGCACCCGCCCCACCACTGCGGACCTCACGACAGCCGGGTGCCAAGCGCTGAGTTGCCGGGCTAGCGCCCGACCGGCAGTGCGCGGAGGCCCCTGATGACGAACTCGGGTCGCCGGACCACCTCGCCGCTCAGCCTCAGGTCCGGAATCCGCCGGGTCAAAGCCCCCAGCGCGGCGGCGATCTCCACCTTCGCCAGTGGAGCGCCGACGCAATAGTGGATTCCGGCCCCAAACCCCAGGTGCGGATTGGGCGACCGCCCGACGTCGAACCTGTCCGGAGAAGCGAACACCGCGGGATCACGCGCGGCGGCCCCCAACAGCGCGGCGATCTTCTGCCCAGGCTCGAGCACGTACCCAGCGACCTCGACCCGTTCAGTGGCAGTCCGCTCAAAGAGCTGCAGGGGCGCGTCGAACCGGATCATCTCGTCGACTGCCGTGGACACCAGCCCAGGATCGGCGACGACCCGATCCCACTGCTCTCGGTGAGTGAGCAGCGCGTACATCCCATTGCCGATCACGTTGACCGTCGCCTCATGCCCCGCCATCAGCAGCAGGATCGCGGTCGCCACCAGTTCGTCCTGGCTGAGCCGGTCACTCCCGTCGCGAACCGACACGAGGTCGCTGACCAGGTCGTCGCCGGGGTGTCGGGCTCGTTCGTCGGCCAGCGCGCGCAGGTAGTCGACGAATTCCTGGGCCGCCGTCTCCGCCGCCCGGGTCTGCTCGTCGGTGAGCCCGTACTCGTACATCTTCACGATCGCGTTCGACCACGGCCCCAGCAGTCGGCGGTCGGCCGTGGGGACCCCGAGCAGTTCGCCGATGACCTCGATCGGCAGTGGCGCGGCCACGTGCGTGAGCAGGTCTGCGGACCCGTCGGCGTCGATATGGGCCACCAGGTCGGTCACCATGCGGTCGGCGAGGTCCTCGACCCACGGCCGCAGGCGCTCGGTGTGACCACGGGCGAAGGCTGTCGAGATGAGCCGGCGCAACCGGGTGTGCGTCGGGGGTTCGTTCTCCAGCAACGAATTCCGGTGCACCAGGTTGAACGCGGTGAACGCCTCGGCCGGTGCCGCGTCCGTCCACAGTCGACCGAGTGACCGTTCGCGCAGGACGGTCGAGCACGCCGCGTGCGATACCGCGACCGCCATGCCGAGGCCGTCGTGCCAGTGCACCTGCGCCCGCGCGCGCAGTTCGGCGAAGGCCGGGTACGGGTCGGCGACGATGGCGGGGTCGCTCGGGTCGAACGTCATGCCGCCACGGTGGCATGATCCCTCGCGTGCAGCTAGTGGCTCACCGGGGCGCGTCGGCCCTCCGGCCCGAACACACCCTCGCCGCGTTCGAACTCGCCCTGGAACAGGGGGCGGACGCGCTGGAGTGCGATGTCCGGCTCACCAGCGACGGGCACCTGGTCTGCGTGCACGACCGGACCGTGAACCGCACGACCGGCACCACTGGCGTCGTCAGCGAACTCACCCTCGCGCAGCTGTCCGAACTCGACTTCGGCGGCGAGCGCGGTGTCGTCACCCTGCGCACGCTGGTCGAGTTGGCTCTCGACCACAAAGCGGGCCTGTTCATCGAGACCAAGCACCCGGTGCGGTTCGCGGGCCGGGTCGAGACGGAACTCGTGGCCCTCCTCGACGAGCACGGGCTGGCCGAGCAGCCGACGAAGGACGACTCACCGGTGGTCGTCATGTCCTTCTCCACCCGGGCCGTCCGGCGGGTCCGGGCGCTCGCGCCGAGCGTGCCCACGGTCCTGCTGATCGATCGCATGTGGCCGTGGCTGCGGGCAGGCGCCCAGCCCGCGTTCGCCGACTACACCGGCCCCGGCCTGTCCCTGCTCCGCGCCGACCCCGGCTACGTCGCGCGCGCCGCCGCGGCCGGTCACGGCACGTACGTCTGGACCGTGGACGACCCCGAGGACATCCGCTTCTGCCGCGACATCGGTGTGCGGTGGTTGGCCACCAACGACCCGGCCGCCGCCCGCACCGCCCTGGCCTGACCGGTGTGCGGACGGTTAGGTAGCGTCCTGCGCATCAATTGACCGGCCGGCAAGGAGTTCGACGATGTCCAGGCGTACCGCGGTGAAGAACACCCGCAAGGTCAAGGCAGAGGACTCATCGGGCATCAACCCGCGCCAGCCCTGCCCGTGCGGTTCGGGCAAGCGCTACAAGGCCTGTCACGGGCTGGCGGGCGGCGTCGTCGACGTCCCGGTCGCCCGGCCGTTCGAGGGACTGGCGGGCGAGACCGAGCTGATCGCGCTGCGCGAGTTCGTCCCGTCCGGCACCGCGAAGCTGACGCTCAAGGACGGCGGCCGCGAGGTCACCCTGGCGACCGTGCTGCCGATGGCGGCCGCCGCGCTGGTCCGCGCCGACGACGTCGCGTTCGTCGGGCTGCAGGTGCAGACCCGGTCCAACGACATCAGCCGCGACCTGGCCCGCGCCCTGCGCTGGGTGCTCGACGCCAAGCCGGGTGACGTGCTGCCCGTCGTCGGCCCCGAGACCGAGGCCGTCGAGGACCGCGAGCGGCTGCAGGACCTGATCGACCCGGAGGCGGCGTTCGAGCCGGAGGTGCACTCCGACTTCACCTGGTGGATGCCCGAGGGCACCGAGCCCACCAGTGAGGTGGCGCTGTCGCTGGAGCGCGCCAACAGCGCGATCCTGCCGACCGAGCGCATCGGCCCGTCGGCCTACTGGGTCGACGCGGGGGAGAAGGCGCACCTGCGCTGGGTCCGTCCCGAGCCGGAGGAGCAGCTGCTCGCCGCCATGGCCCGCCTCGCCGCGCGCGGCGAACTCACCTTGGGTGAGGGGTCGCGCTACGCCGGGTCGTTCCGCGCGCACGGCCTGCTCGTCCCGGTGTGGGACCTCGACCGCGAGCTGCACGCCCGCGAGTGGGTCACGGGCGCGGAGGAACTGGGCAAGCGCCTCGACACCGCGCTCGCGTCCCTCGACGCCGAGCCCCTGACCGTTCCGGAGCGCCGCTCCCGCGACGGCCTGCTCGGCAGGCAGATCACGATCCGTTGATCCTGCACATCACCCCTCGCGACTCCTGGCCCGCCGCCGAGATCACGGCGGCGAGCCTGGAGTCCGAGGGGTTCATGCACTGTTCCGACCCGGGCACGGTGCACCTGCCCGCGAACCGGCTCTTCGCCGGTCGGACCGACTTGGTGCTCCTGGAGATCGACCCGGCGCTGGTCGGTGTGCCGGTGCGGTGGGAGCCCGGTGTGCCCGCGATCGAGAACGGGCCGTGGTTCCCGCATGTCTACGGCCCGATACCGGCGAAAGCCGTGGTCGCCGTGCATGACTTCGTGCCGGGGCCGACCGGTGAGTTCGAACTGCCGGAGCCACTCGCCAAGCGGTAGATATACCCGGCCATGACGAAGAACCCGAACGCCGCGCCCGGTGGCGCGAACACCGACCGAGTGAGCCAGATCACTGCTTCGGGTAGGCAACCCGTCGCCTTCCCCGCGCGTGGATGTTGAGAGCACGCACCCAGGGGAGGAGGTTCACCGATGGCTACGATTTCTCCCGAGTTGATTGGGGGCGTCACGTGGTTCAGTGGCGTCGACTGGGGGAAAGGCGCGACAACGGTGGACGACTTCGCCGAATTCGTCGGCGCCGCCATGCCGGGACTTCTCCGGTACGGGCACGCGCTGACCGGCAATCCGCACGATGCGGCGGATCTTGTCCAGGGTGTCCTGGAGAAGATCGGCTCTCGGTGGGGCGTGGTGGTGCGCAAGACGGGGGATCCGCTGGCCTACACCCGGCGGGCGATGGCGAACGCGCACGTCAGCCGCTGGCGGCGGTCGAGGCGCGAGAGCCTGGTGTCCGACATCCCCGACACGGCAGTCACCCGCGAGCGTTATGCGTTCGAGGATGAGCCGCTTTGGCACGCGTTGCGTGACCTCCCACCACGTCAGCGCGCGGTGGTCGTGCTGCGGTATTACGAAGGACTGTCCGAGATCGAGATCGCCCAGACCCTCGGCGTCAGCCAGGGCACGGTGAAGAGCCAGGCCAGCAAGGCGATGGCCACGCTGCGCACGAAACTCGCCGCGACAGTCGAAGGCAGGTACCAGTCGTGAACCTCGATGACGAACTCCAGCGGTTGTTCGCTGACGAACGCCTCGACGTCCCCGTTCGCCACGGCGCGGCGGAGGCTGTCGTGGCCGGTGCGCGCCGGGTTCGCAGGCGTCGGATCGCGATGAGCGCGGTCGGCGGCGCCGCCGCACTGAGCCTGCTGGCGGGCACGGCGATCGTGCTGGCCAAGCCTGGTCCCACGCAGTCGGTGCCCGGCGCGGAGATCAGCGCGACCGGCGACGTCACGGCGCCACCCACCGAGCGAAGCGCTGACCCGGTACCCACCTCGGTGAATGCGCCCGGCAACAGCGGCATCCGGACCGGCTCGGTCACGGGGAAGCCCACGAGTTCGACCGCGACCCCGTCGTCGGACTTCCAGCCCGAGGACGGGACGGACGGAACCGTGCCGTTCGGCCCCGACGGGTATCTCGCGCTGCGGCTGGGCATGACCGCCGAGCAGGCCGAGGCCACCGGGCTGATCACGCCGAACGTGCAGCCGATCTCGTCGAAGGGCTGCAAGGGGTACGACTACAAGGGCACGCCGAAGGAGGCCGCCCGCTACGCCGTCGTCATCTCGCCCAAGTACGGCCTCGTCCGCCTCGCCAACGGGCCCGCGCGGCCGCTGACCGCCGAGGGGCTCATCCTCGGATCGTCCGAGGGCGACATGAAGAAGGCGTATCCGACACCCGCGGGCAGCCATGGCGCCGTCGGCGAGTGGGTGACGCAGGTCCCGGGCCACGAGGACAAGCGGTTCTGGTTCCTCGTGCGGGACGGCAAGGTCTCGGCGATGCGCCTGGAGCTCGCGGTTCAGGACTGCTACTTCTGATTGTGAGCAGTACTCGCATCTCTTGATGCAAATATGCGCACATCTGTACTGTGTCGACGCTTCCGCCCTGCGAAGAGTGAGACGGACCGTCGACCCTGTGACGCGAACGCTTCGTTCCGTGAGACCGCCCGGCCGACCGCTGGTCGGCCGGGACGAGCTGTTGGTGCTCCTCGAAGCGTGTCTCGCCGCCGGTGACAGCCTGGTGCTCGACGGGCCGCGCGGCATCGGCAAGTCCGCGCTGCTCGACGCGCTCGGCGCCGCGGCCCGCGCGCGGGGGGAGCTGGTGCTGCGCGCTTCGGGTGCGGAGGCGGAGCGCTGGATGGGCTACCAAGGCCTGGCCGATCTGCTCGGGCAAGTGCCCGATGAGCATTTCGCCGCCCTGACCAGCCAACATCGACTCGCGCTGCGGGCGGTGCGGCGGGGGAAGCGGTCCGGCGGCGACGGCCGGGCCCGGGTGGTCCGGCGGCTCGCCTGGCACGCGCTGCTCACCCACTGCGCCGCGCGGACCCCGGTGCTGCTGATCATCGACGACGCGCACTGGCTCGACGCGGCCACCGCCGACGTCTTCGCCTATGCGGCCCGCAGGCTCGACGGACTCGCGGTGCGGGTCGTCCTCGCGGACCGCGGATCCGAGGCGGGCCACCGGCCGCACGCGCTCGCCCCGCCCCCGGTCACCGAGGCGACGGTGCCACCGCTGACCGCCGCCGACCTCGCCGAACTGCTCGACCCGCACGGCCTGTCCGCCCGCGCCACCATGAAGATCCACGCGGACTCGGCGGGCAATCCGTACCTCGCGCTGGCGCTGGCCGCCTGCTCCGACGGCCGCGAAGTACCGCGGCTGCGGGCCTTGACTCAGGACAAGCTGCTCGGTCTGTCCGACCAGGTCCGCGAGACGCTCCTGGTGTGCGCCTTGGCCGCGCGCCCGTCGATGCGGCTGCTGCTCCGGGCGGGCCGCGACGAAGCCGAAGCCGACATCGCCGCCGCGGCCGAAGCGGGGCTGCTGGTGTCCGACGGGGTGAACCTCCGGTTCACCCCGCCCGACGCGGCGACCGTGGTGGCGCAGAGCATTCCGGCCGCGCGCCGCTCCCAGCTTCACCTCGACCTCGCCGAGGTGGCCACCTCCGCCGCCGAAGCCGAGCGGCACCGCGCGCTGGCTTGCGCCGACCCCGACGAAGAAGTCGCCCGGTCACTGGTCGCCGCGGCCGAGGCGGCAGTGCGGGGCGGGGCCCGTGCCCTGGGCGCCGAGCTGTACCTGCTCGCCGCCGACCGCACCCCGCCCGCACTGGAGAGCCTGCGGATCGACTGGCTGGTCGCCGCGGCCGAGGTCGGCGCCACGGCCGGTGTGCCGGAGATCGTGCACCACGCCGTCGAGACCGTGCTCGGCGCGGAAACCGAGCCCGCGCAACGGTTTCGCGCGCGGATCGCGCTGATGTACCTGGCCGGTCAGGGGGTGGCGCTGCTGGAGGAGACCGTCGCCGCCGCGTTCGCCGACGCCGAGGGCGACCCGGCGGCCATGGCCTTCATCCAGCTCTGGCGTTCGTGGGCGTCGATGGTCGCCGGGTCGCCCCGCGCGGCCGACGATGACGCCGCCCTCGCCGTCGAGCACGCGCGGGCCGCGGGCGCGGCGGGCACCGAGGCGATGGCGCACGCGGTGCGCGCCCAGGCGCGGAACCTGTTGGGGCACAAGGATTACGCGACCTTCCTCGACCGCGGCCTGGCGTTGGCCGTGCCCGCCGCCGACGGGTACCGGCACCTGGGGCCGCGCTTCACCGCCGCCCGGTTCGCCATCCTCGACGACCGGCTCGACGAGGCCCGCGAGGACCTGCTGCGGATGTTGGCGCTGGTGGAGCGCGGTGCCGCCGAGGAACACGTCGCGGTGCTGTGCGGGCTCGCCGAGGTCGCCGCCAAACTCGGCCGCTGCCGGGAATCCCTCGACTTCGCGAATCGCGCGATGCGCATCAGCGGTGAAGCGGGACTGAGTCCGGGCCCCGCGTGGTGCGCGGGCGCGATAGCCGAACTGGCGGGTGGAAATCTCATTCGCGCGCGGTCTTACGCCGAACGCGGAATCGTGGCGTGTCGGCAGGAAGTCGACACGCTCTATGAGCTCAGACTTTTACACCTTTTGGCCCAGGTCGATTTGCGGTGCGGCGAAATCGCGGGCGGAGTGGGCGCTCTCCGGCGTATCCAGGAATTCGAACGCGCGCACGGCTGGGACGATCCGACGACGCTGCGCAGGCACGGCGACATGGTGGCCGGGCTGATCGCCCTGGGCGAGCCCGAGGAAGCCGATGAGCTGATCTCGTCGGTGCGCCGGGTGATCGCCGCGCGCCCACACGGTCCCGGGATGGCGGCGACCCTCGACCGGGCGGAGGCGGCGGTGTGCGCGGCCAAGGGCGACTACCCGACCGCGATGCGCCTGCTGACCAGTGCGAAAACAACGTTCGCCGTGGTGCGGCAGCCGATCGAGCACGGCCACTGCCTGCTCGTGGAGGCCAAGGTCGAGCGCAGGCGCAGGCACTACACGGCCGCGCGCGTCGCCGCCGAGGCCGCGCTGGAGCTGTTCACCGCGGCGGGCGCCCAACCGTGGATCGAGGAGTCGCGCGCCCTGATCGTCCGGCTCGCCGAGATCGGCGACACCGGCGGCGCGCTCACCGCGTCCGAGGCGCGGATCGCGGCGATGGCGGGCGAGGGCGCGACAAACCAGGAGATCGCCGACCAGCTCTTTCTAAGTCGTAAAACGGTGGAAGCGACACTCACGCGCATCTACCGAAAACTGGGAATTCGGTCCCGGGCCCAGCTGATCAGGCATATCCACGTTCACTGAACATCAAGTGGGAATCGAGCAAGGGTTTCCCCGGCATCCCTGTCGCCGCGGCTGTCAATAGCTTCGCTCACGGTGGGTTCGGTTACGCGAGGGAAACACGCGACCGGTCCGCCGACCCTGCACACCTGATCACCCGGCACGCGCCGGGTGAAAGGAGTAAGTCGTGAGACGAAGCATGTCGACAGCACTCCTGGCGGCCGTGGTGGCCGCCGGGGCGCTCGTCGTATCCCTGCCCGCGGGGGCCGCCCCGCCGCCGCAGAGCCTGGCACAGCAGGCGCAGGCCGCCGCCGTGTCCGCGGCCGACGCGCATGTCGCGGCCAACCGCGCGCGGTTCCACGCCACCAACGACGACGAGATCCTCCAGACCGGTGTGACGAGCGCCCAGAACGGCCTCAACTACATCGCCTACGAGCGCAAGCACCGCGGCCTCCCGGTCGTCGGCGGCGACTTCGTCGTCGTCACCAACGCCGGCGCGAACGTCGTCAGCTCCAGCGTCGCGCAGGACCGCCCGCTCAACGTCGCCGCCGCTCCGCGGATCACCGTGGACGCCGCGCGCGCGACCGCCAAGCGGCACCTTCCGCGGGTCGAGAGCGAGAAGGACGCGCGCCTGGTCGTGCTGGCCTGGGGCACGCCGAAGCTGGCGTGGGAGATCGTGCTGAGCGGCCACACCGCCACCGACCCGAGCGTCCTGCACGTGTTCGTCGACGCCCTCAACGGCTACGTCATCGACGAGTACGACGAGGTCAAGGCGGGCGACGGCCACGGCCACCACTACGGCAACGTCACCATCGACACCTCCGGCTCCGGCTCCTCGTACTCGATGACCGACCCCAACCGGCCGGGCATCACCTGCAAGCCGTACCAGGGCTCCACGTACACCGGCCCCGACAACAGCTGGGGCAACGGCGGCGCCACCGACGGCGAGAGCGCCTGCGTCGACGTCATGTACGGCGTGCAGAAGCAGTGGGGAATGCTCTCGGAGTGGCTGGGCCGCAACGGCATCGACGGCTCGGGCCGCGGCTTCCAGGCCGAGGTCAAGCTGGGCGCGGTCAACGCGTACTGGACCGGCAGCGGCACCCAGTTCGGCAACAACAGCGCGAACACCAAGCAGCTGACCGTCATGGACGTCGTGGGCCACGAGTACGGCCACGGCATCTTCCAGAACACCCCCGGTGGATCCGGTTCGGGCAACGAGATGGGTGGCCTCAACGAGTCCACCGGCGACATCTTCGGCGCGATGCTGGAGCAGTACGTCAACCACCCGAACGACACCCCGGACTACCTGGTCGGTGAGCTGATCAACCTCAGCGGCAACGGCCCGATCCGCAACATGTACGACCCGTCGCAGAAGAACCACCCGAACTGCTACTCGTCGTCGATCCCCAACACCGGGGTGCACGCCGCGGCCGGTCCGCAGAACCACTGGTTCTACCTGCTGGCCGAGGGTTCCGCCCCGGCGGGCAAGCCGGCCAGCCCGATCTGCTCCGGCGGCCCGGCCTCGGTCACCGGCATCGGCATCCAGAACGCGGGCAAGATCTTCTACAACGGTCTGCTCGCGAAGACCTCGTCGTGGACCCACGCCAAGGCCCGCGTCGCGACGCTGAACGCCGCGAAGAACCTGTGGCCGAACGACTGCACCAACTTCAACGCGACCAAGGCCGCGTGGCTGGCGGTCTCGGTTCCGGCGCAGACCGGGGAGCCGACTTGCACGGGCACCCCGAGCAACGACTTCTCGATCAGCGCCTCGCCCACCTCGGGCACCATCCCGGCCGGCGGCGGCTCGGTGACCAGCACGATCGGCACCGCCACCACCTCGGGCACGGCGCAGACGGTCAACTTCTCCGCCTCGGGCCTGCCTTCCGGTGTGACCGCGGCGTTCAGCCCGACGTCGGTCACCTCCGGCTCCTCGTCGACGCTGACGTTGACCTCGACCTCGGCCGCGGCGGCGGGCACGTACAACGTGACCATCACCGGCGCGGGCGCGGTGAGTCGGACGGCGACGTTCGCGCTGACCATCGGCTCGGGCGACCCGGGCGGCACCTGCTCGGGCACGAACGACACCGATGTCAACATCCCGGACAACACCACGGTGGAAAGCTCCATCACCATTTCCGGCTGCTCGGGCAACGCCTCGGCGTCGAGCACGGTCCCCGTGGACATCACGCACACCTGGCGCGGTGACCTGGTCGTCGACCTCGTCGCCCCGGACGGCACGGCCTACCGGCTGAAGAACTCCAGCTCGAACGACAGCGCCGACGACGTGAAGCAGACCTTCACCGTCAACCTGTCGAGCGAGACGGCGAACGGAACCTGGAAGCTGCGGGCGCAGGACATCGCGTCGCAGGACACCGGCCGGATCAACACGTGGTCGCTGACCCTGGGCACCGGCACGCCGACCAACGAGTTCTCCATGGCGGTCTCGCCCACCTCGGGCAGCGTGGCGGCGGGCGCTTCGGCGACCACCACGGTCTCCACGACCACCACCAGCGGCAGCGCGCAGGACGTCTCGCTCGTCGCGTCGGGCCTGCCGTCCGGTGTGACCGCGAGCTTCAGCCCGCAGACGGTCACCTCGGGCAACTCGTCCACCCTCACGCTGGCCACCACGGCCGCCGCGGCGCCGGGCACCTACCCGATCACCATCACCGGCACGGGCTCGGTCACCAAGACCGCGTCGTACTCGCTGACGGTCACGGGCACCACGCCGACGCCGGGTATCCCCGACATCGACATCGCGAAGGTCGAGGCGCACCTCACCCAGTTCCAGCAGATCGCCACCAACAACGGCGGCAACCGCCGCTCGACCAGTGCGGGCTACCGCGCTTCGGTGGCGTACGTGAAGGGCAAGCTGGAGGCGGCCGGCTACACGGTCACCGAGCAGACCTGCACCTCGGGCTGCACCAGCGGCTCGGGCAACAACCTGATCGCCGAATGGCCGAAGGGCGACGCGAACACCGTCTACATGTTCGGCGCGCACCTCGACAGCGTCTCGGCGGGCGCGGGCATCAACGACAACGGCTCGGGCTCGGCGGCGCTGCTGGAGACCGCTCTCGTGCTGGCGGAGAAGAACCCGACCATGACCAACCGGGTCCGCTTCGGTTGGTGGACCGACGAAGAGCAGGGCCTCAACGGCTCGGAGTTCTACGTCAACAACCTCGGGTCGACGGAGAAGGCGAAGATCAAGGCCTACTACAACTTCGACATGATCGCGTCGAAGAACGGTGGCTACTTCATCAACAACCTGAACTCCACCGCGTCCGCCCCGATGAAGGCGTACTACGACTCGCTCAACCTGCAGCCGGAGGAGAACACCGAAGGCCAGGGCCGCTCGGACGACTACTCGTTCCAGCAGGGCGGAATCCCCACCTCGGGCTACGCCATGGGCGCCAGCGCACGGAAGACGTCGGCGCAGGCCACCAAGTGGGGCGGCACCTCGGGTGCGGCGTACGACGCTTGCTACCACCAGTCATGCGACACCACGAGCAACATCAGCAACACGCACCTGAACCGTGCGGCTGACGGCATCGCGTACACCCTGTGGAAGCAGGCCGTCAGCGGCACCACCACCCCGCCGCCCCCGGGCTGCACCGGCAGCAACACCACGCCGGTGACCATCGCGGACAACACCACGGTGGAAAGCTCGATCGTCATCTCCGGCTGCTCGTCGACCCCGTCGGCGACGGCAACGGTGCCGGTCGACATCACGCACACGTGGCGTGGTGACGTGGTGATCGACCTGGTCGCCCCGGATGGCACCACTTTCCGGTTGAAGAACTCCAGCTCGAACGACAGCGCCGACGACGTGAAGCAGACCTTCACCGTCAACCTGTCGGGCGAAACGGCGAACGGCACCTGGAAACTGCGCGTGCAGGACATCGCGACCAATGACACCGGTCGCATCAACAACTGGTCGCTGAACCTCTAGCGACAAGCAAGAGCGCCGCCACCCCGACCCTCGGGTGGCGGCGCTTTTGTTTTGTGGGAGCCAAAGCTCGCACACCCGCTACCCATGCCCCGCCAACCCAAGATGCGCGACCTCACCCCCGCACCAACAACCCCAAGACGAGCCGGCACAGCCCAACAACACCGTCCACACCACCATCACTTGGCCTGCATCCCACCAACGCAGTCCGAGCCGCATAGCCCAACTGCGCCGCGCGCACCATCATTCGGCCTGCATTCCACCAACTCGGCCCGAGCCGCCCAGCCAAACAACACAGCCCACACCACTACTCAGCCTGCATCCACCAACTTGGGCCGAGTCGCACAGCCCAACCAAACCGCCCACAGCCCCACCCTGAATGGGGTTGCCTTGGCGGTCTTTGGCTTTTAATCCCTGCTCTACCCCCTGCCCCCTCGTCCTGGCCATCTTTAACTCTCGATCATCGGTGTCAAGGGTCGGCTTGCCGATCGCGCAGCGACGGCCGTTTACGGCCGCCCTTGACAGCGATGATCGAGAGTTAAACAATTGTGGCCGAGGGGGACTTTTCTTGTTGGTACCAAAGAGAAGTGGGTGGGCCCCTCTGGCGCGATTGTTTAATTCTCGATCATCGCTGTCAAGGGCGGCCGCAAGCGGCCGTCGCTGCGCGATCGCTGCGCGACCCTTGACAGCGATGATCGAGAATTAAAAGCGGCCAGGACGAGGGGCAAGGGGGAAGTGCAGGGGCGAAGAGCCGTCCATCGAGGCTCGCTCGTCCCTGGGTTCAGGGATAAAGAGCGTCCCTTAAGGCTTGCTGGGCCAGGGTCAGGCGACTGTTCCACCTGCGGCGCGAGGAGCAAGCGGGTCCGGGGCCTGGGGGCCGACCGATTCGCGGGCCAAGTAGTTCTCGACGTCGAACAAATTGCCATTCGCGCGTCGGACCACGTTGAGCAGGGTGGACATGGACGAGACTTCTTCGACCTGTTCCTTCAAGAACCACTGCATGAACTGTTCGCCCTTGTAGTCGTCCTCGTCCCGGGCGACCTTTGCCAAGGCGATGACGTCATCAGTCACGCCGCGTTCCTGCTCCAAAGCGAGGGCGATCAGTTCGGCGGCTTCCTCGAACTCGTTGCGCACATCGTCGACGCCGGGGATGGTGATGGCGATGTCGTTGTCCAGCAGGTACTGGACGATCATCATCGCGTGGTTGCGCTCCTCAAGCGACTGGCGATAGAAGTGCTTCGCCAATTGCGGCAGGTCCTGGCTGTCGAACCACACCGCGAGGGCGACATACTGCTGGGACGCGGTGAACTCGTTGCGGATCTGTGCCTGCAGCAGCTTGTGGAACTGGGAAGTCATGGCAAGACGATACGCCCGGCCCACACCCACCGTGTTCACCGGATTCACCGAATCGTGGGAACCGTTCCGTCCGGCGCGGGCTCCCACTGAGTGCCACGATCGGCCGGACAACGGAGGTTTCCCATGGTGACGGACTGGCGCTCATGATGCGTACCGCACAGACCGGGGCGGTGCTGGCGCTGCTCGCGGTGTTCGGCGTGGTGACGTTCCTGGTGATTCGCGCACTGTTGGGTTGATCACCCCATAGCCGGCGCGCGCCACGACAACCCTCTTGAATTCAGACGGTCACCGTGGCGTCGCGCTGCGTTTCCGACTCTCTAGATCGCGTCGCGGGAGACCGGGCAGGACATGCAGCGGGGGCCGCCGCGGCCGGTGCCGAGTTCCGAGCCGCTGATTCGCAGGACCTCGATGCCCGCGTCCTCCAGTCGCGAGTTCGTCTCCACGTTGCGCTCGTAGGCGACGACCACGCCCGGCGCGACCGCCAGGGTGTTGTTGCCGTCGTCCCACTGTTCGCGTTCGGCGGTGACCGGGTCGAGGCCGGTGTCGATCACCCGGAGGCGCTCGATGCCCATGGCGGTGGCCGCCGCCTCCAGGAACGGGGTGGGGCCTTCGACGTGGACGCCGCCTGCCTCGTCGGGGCGCATGGAGTAGGCGACCAGGGTGTCGCGGACGGCGGGATACATGACCACCGCGTCGCGGTCGACCATGGTGCAGACGGTGTCCAGGTGCATCGTGGCCCGGTCCTGCGCAATCGGCACCGCCAGCACCGTGTGCGCCAAACCGTCGTGGAACACCGAGCGGGCAAGGGATTCCGCGCCCGCGGGCGTGGTGCGCTCGCCCACGCCGATGGCAAGGACGCCGGGAGCCAGCAGCAGCACGTCGCCGCCCTCGACCGGGGCCGAGTGGGCGCCGTACGCGCGGCCGGCCGCCCGGAAACGTGGGTGGTAGGCGTAAATGAGGTCCAGCAGCGCCGTCTCCCGCATCCGCGCGGGCATCGACAGCGACGCGATGGCCACCCGGTTGCCGATCCACACCGACGAGTCGCGGGTGAACAGCAGGTTGGGCAGCGGGTCGACGACGAAGTCGTGCGGGTGGTGCATCTTGCGCACCAGGGACGCGCCCTCGGCGGCGGGGAGTTCCTCGAAGGTCATGCCCGCGGTGAGGACGTCGGCGAGACCCTTGGCGTCCACTGTGGACAGATAACCCGCGAGTGACTCGGCGAGCTCGTTGCCCAGCCTGCGGCGGTCGACGGCGGTGGCAGCGGCGGCGGCGTGCGCCCGCTCGTCGGTGAGCGCCTCGACCAGGGTGTCGGACAGCCGTAGCACCTCGACCCCGCGTCCGCCCAGGATGTCGGCGAACGCGTCGTGCTCGTCCTGGGCGCGGTCGACCCACGGGATGCTGTCGAACAGCAGCTGGTCGTTGTTGCGCGGGGTGAGCCGCTTGAGCTCGTTGCCCGGCCGGTGCAACAGCACGGCCCGCAGCGGGCCGACTTCGCTGTCCACGCGGGGCGCGGGGGCCACCTGCTCGGCGTCGGGGACGTCCGGAATCTGACCTGTCACAAGTCGCAGCGTAACCACTCGGTAAGGAAAATGCGGCCCGCCAACCGGCAGAATGGAGAAGAAAGCCAGGCATCGTGGTTTGAGTATTCGAAACGTTAAGCGAAAGGTCGGTTTGATGCGCGACTTGTTGCGTCGAAGGGCGACCAAGGTGGTGCTCGTCGCCGCGCTGGTGCTGTTGGCCGGTGGATTGTGGGCGTTCCAGCCTTGGAAGATCTTCACCCGAAGCACCGTCGACGAAGCGCTCCCGGCAGGTTTCGCGGCGACAACCTCCCAGCAGGCCCCCGCGACCACCGAGCCGATGGCGCCTGCGAGCACCGAGCCGATGGCGCCCACGTCCATGGCGCCTCCCGCGGGCCCGAAGGTGCTGGCCGAGGGCGCGTTCCGCAGCCACGAGCACCCGACGGCGGGCACCGCGCGGGTCCTCGAACAGAACGGCACCCGCCTGCTCCGCCTCGAAGGCTTCTCCACCTCCGACGGCCCGGACGTGCACGTCTGGCTCAGCGACGCCAAGGCGGGCGCTCCCGAGGGCGCCTTCGACGACGGCCGCTACGTCAAGCTCGGCAAGCTCAAGGCCACCGACGGCAACCAGAACTACGAGATCCCGGCAGGCACCGACCTGGCTGGCCTGTCCAGCGTCGTCATCTGGTGCGACCGCTTCAACGTCGCCTTCGGCGCCGCCCCCCTGCCCCTCTAACCCGCAGGCTGTCGCGAGTTCAACGTTCAGGACAACGAGTTCAACATTCAGAACATCACGCTCTGGTTCGCGATCTCGCGAACGTTGGTCTCGATGTTCTGAATGTTGAACTCGTTGTCCTGAACGTTGAACTCGCGACGCGCGGTTAGGGGAGTTTGGGGCCCTTGGTCAGGAGGGGTTTGAAGAGGTCGCCGTGGTCGTCGACGCGGTCCAGGACTTCGTCGGCGGTGAACGACAGGTCCGCGGGCTTTCGGCACGCGGCGACTTCGTCCCAGGTCACCGGGGTCGACACGGTGGGTGTGGGGCGGGCGCGCAGCGAGTAGGGCGCCACGGTGGTCTTCTTCGGGTTGTTCTGGCTCCAGTCGATGAACACCTTGCGCCGCCGCAGGTCCTTCGCCATCCGGGACACCACCAGCTTCGGCAGCTCCTCCTCGAGCCGCTCGGCGAGCCCCTTGGCGTAGTCGGACGTGCGCTCCGCCGAGGACGTGGTGACCGAGGCGTAGAGCTGCATCCCCTTGGACCCGCTGGTCTTCGCGACCACCTCCAGCCCGTCCGCCACCAGCAGTTCCCGCAACCGCAGCGCCACCTCGGCGCACTCCACGATCGTCGCGGGGGCGCCAGGGTCGAGGTCGAACACCAGTCGGTCCGGCCGCCGGGCCGCGCCCCGCGGCCCGACTGTCCACTGTGGAACATGCAGTTCCAGCCCGGCGAGGTTCGCCGCCCACACCAGCGAGGCGAGATCCCCGAGGACCGCGAAGTCGAGGCTCTCGGCGCCGGTGCTGCTGCCCGGTGTGTCGATGGTGACCGTGCGGACCCACTCCGGCGCGTGCCGGGAGGCGTTCTTCTCGAAGAACCCCGCTTTGCCCACCCCGTCCGGAAAACGGCGGAAGGTGACCGGTCGCTCGGCCAGGTGCGGCAGCATGACCGGTGCGATCCGGCTGTAGTAGTCGATCACCTCGCCTTTGGTGAACCCGTCCTCCGGGTAGAGCACCTTGTCCAGATTGGACAGTCGCAGCCGCTGCCCCTCGACCTGGACCAGCACGTCACCGGCCATCCGGATCCCGCCCTTCGACGTCCTCTGGCCGCTTGTCCGGCCGCAGCCCGCGCCAGGCGGGCGCCCGGAGTCTGCCGTCGTTGGTCCAGTCGCGGAACACGACTTCACCGACCAGCTCCGGTTTCACCCAGTGCGCGCCTTTAGCCCGATCGCGCGGCACTTCCCCGTGGTACGGCGACTTCTTGCGTTCCAGCTTGTGCAGCTTCGCGGTCAGCGAGCGCAGCATCTCCTCAGTGAACCCGGTGCCGACCTGGCCGATGTACTGCAGCCCCTCAGGTGTCGGCAGCCCGAGCATCAGTGAGCCGAACACGTCGCTGCGCCGCCCCTCACCGGGCCGCCAGCCGCAGATGATCACTTCGAGCGGCCGCACCTCGGCGATCTTGACCCACTCCGCGGAGCGCCTGCCGGGGAAGTACCGCGAGCTCATCCGCTTGGCGACGATCCCTTCGAGGGACTGCTCGCGCGCGGTCTCCAACACGGCCGCGCCCTGCCCGGGGAAACTCGGTGAGATGTTCCAGTGCGGGCCGCGCAGCTCCAGCCGCTCCACCAGCTCCCGGCGCTTCTCGTAGGGCAGGTCGACGCACGAGTGGCCGTCGAGGTGCAGCACGTCGAACACGATGTAAGTGACCGGGACATCGGCCATCAGCCTGCGGGCGAGCCGCTCGTCGGAGACGTGCATCCGCTTCTGCAGCGCCGAGAACGACGGCTTCCCGTCGACGAACGCGACGATCTCACCGTCGAGCCACACCCGCGTGCTGCCCAGTTCCTCACCCAGCGCGCGCAGCTCGGGGTAGCTGTTGGTGACGTCGTTGCCCACCCGGGACAGCAGCCGGATCCGCCCACCCTCGACCCGCGCCACCGCGCGCACGCCGTCCCACTTGAACTCGTACGCCCACAGCTCGTCGTCGTCGGTCGGCGGCAGCGACCCCGCCGTCGCGAGCATCGGCAGCAGCGTGGCGGGCAGCGGCTCCCCGTCGGCGCGTCGCGCGGGCTCGGAGCGGCGGACCATCCAGTCCTTGGCCGACTTGCCGCCGTGGAAGAACGTGTAGCGGCCCTCGGCCCGCTCGCCGTGGAAGATGACCGCCACCTCGCGGTCGCTCCACTTCAGGGTCTCGTAGCGGCCCCGGTCCCAGATGACCATCCGCCCGCCGCCGTACTCGCCCTTCGGGATCTCGCCCTCGAAGGTCGCGTACTCCATCGGATGGTCCTCGGTGTGCACCGCGAGCCGGATGTCGCCCTGCTCGGTCGGCAGCCCCTTGGGCACCGCCCACGACACGAGCACGCCGTCGCGTTCGAGCCGGACGTCCCAGTGCAGGCTGCTGGCGTGGTGCTCCTGGATGACGAAGGTGTCGTTGTTCCCAGTCGGCAGGGCGTCGTCGGTCGGGATCGGCTCGGGCGTGCGCCCGGCGTCCCGCTTCCGGCGGTATTCGCCGAGTCCTGCCATGCCGTCATTGGTACCTGGGCGTCAGACCTACGGCAACCAGGACACCTTGCCGCGCAGCAATGAGTAACCGACGAAGGCGACGAAGTCGAGCAGGGTGTGCGCGATGACCAGCGGCCACAGCCGGTTGGTGCGCTGCCAGATCCGGCCGAAGACCAGGCCCATGATCACGTTGCCGATGAACCCGCCGAATCCCTGATACAGGTGGTACGACCCGCGCACGATCGCGGCCGTCACCAGCGACGTGTTCTCGCGGAAGCCGAGGTGGCGCAGCCTGCTGATCAGATAGCCGACGACCAGCATCTCCTCGGCCCACGCGTTGCCCGCAGCGAGGATGGTCAGGATGATCGGCCGCCACCATGTGTCGTCCAAAGTGGACGGGGCGACGGCCAGGTTCAGCCCCAGCGCGTGGGCGAGCAGGTAGAGACCCAGGCCCGGCACGCCGATCAGCGCGGCCAGACCGACCCCGGCGGCCGCGTCGGCGCCCAGCCGGGTGCGGTCGAGGCCGACCGCCGCCAGCCGCATGCCGGAGCGGTAGAGCAGGTACGCGCCCAACCCGCCCCACGCGACCAGGCGGACCGCGCCGAGCAGCTGCTTGAGCAGGTCGATCACGCTGACATCGGCCTGCGGGACGTTGATCGCCACCGTCTGGTCGCTCAGCGCCACCGGCTGCAAGAGCGCGTCGACCAGGGACAGCAGGCTGCTCAGGCCCGAGAGGCCGAGGGTCACCGCGAGGACGATGACCAGCTCGATCCACACCATGCGCCGCTCGCGCTGGTCGGTGATCAGGTCGTCGCCGGGTCGCTCCGGGGCCAGCCAGGCACGCAGGTTCGCCACGGACGGCAAGTTACCCGCGCGCCGCCAGGAAGGGGCAGCCGACCAGCCTGCGCAGCTCGTCACTGAGCTCGTCGGGGGTGCTCACCGGGCGGGAGAAGGCCAGCCGGACGTCGTGGTCGGCGTCGATCGCCTCGACCCGCAGCCGCAGGCCGAACCGGTCGAGCCCGAGCGGGCGCAGGTGTCCGCCGCGCAACTCCTTGGGCAGGTGCCGGGCCAGGGCGCCGACGACGTCGGTGTGCGAGATCTCCAGGTGCCGCAGCCAGCCCGCCTCGAACGTGACGAACGGGTCGGGTGCGGCCTCGATGAAGGTGTCGAGCTGCACGGAGTGGGTGCTCTCGGCGTCGGCCAGGACCATCGTGGCCGGGTCGAGCCGCAGCATCGTGGAGCCATGGCCGAGGTCGAGCAGCCGCGGGTCGGGCCGGTCCTCGGCGACCAGCACCGCCAGCGCCCGTGCCTCGTAGGCGGACAGCGCGCGCAGCCAGCCGGTGATCCACAGCAGGCCGCGTACCGGTTCGCGCAGCGGGACCGGCGCCTGGTCGGCGATCTCGACCATCGTCGGCAGCTCCCCGCGCGGGGCCTGCCAGGCGGCGCCGACGAGCGGGTGGTCGTCGGTCATCAGCACGCTGACCGAGCCGTCGCCGTGGACGTGGTGCAGTAACGGGGTGATGCGGTCGGCGCCGCAGGCGGGGAGCAGGGTGGCGCGCCCGCCCAGGGCGGCGATCGTGCGGGCGCGCTCGGCTGGATGTGGTGCCGGGGGACGCTGACTGCTCACGCTCGACCTCCTGAGTTAGGTAACCCTAACTTCTCGGACGGCTGGGTGGGAAGTCCTGCACCGGATATCCCACGAACTGGTTACGCTGCCGCCTCGGTAGTACCGGATCGGAGGACGCATGGGCAAGGCACAGCGGCGCGAGGCTCCAGCGGTGGAGCCGCCGACGGACATCCCCGCCATGACCGACCCGCACACCGCCCGCGCCTACCGTGACCTGCGCGTCCCGCTGCTCGGCCTGCCCGTCGGCGCCGTCGTCTTCGGTGTCCCCGCGATCTTCCTTCGCGTGGGTTGGGTGGCGACAGCGGTCCTCGGCGTCATCGCGCTGGCGTTCCTCATCGCCACGGTGGTCAGCTTCAGCCTGGTCGGCACCTGGCTGCGGCCCGCCGAGAAGCTGCTCAAGGAACAGCCGTGGCGCGAGGCCACGGTGAAGGTCTACCGGTCCGGCCGCGGCCTGCCCCGGACGAAGATGCGGGTCGACGACGGCAAGACCAAGTTGAGCCTGCGCGCCAACGCCCTCCCGTGGGCCGCCCAGCAGGTCCTCGCCCGCACCGGCCGCATCTGGATCGTCGGCCCGAGCGCCGACGGCTGGGTCGCGATCCGCTCGGCAGGCCTCGCGCTCCCACTGGGCCCGGCCCAGGTCGTCAAGGAGGACGTCTCCAACGGCTACGAGATCGCCGTCGAGCAGGAAGCCCCGCTCAGGGTCCCGCTCGCCGCCGCGGACGCCGTCCTCGCCAAGTCCATCGCCACCCCGCGCCGGCAGGCCAAGACCGACCTCATCGGACCCGCGATCCTGCTGCTCATCGCGGTGGTTCTGGTCGTCGACCTGATTCAGCGCGGGGCCTATGGCGCCCATCTCGGCGCGTCCATCGGCCTGGGGATCGGCACCCTCGCGTTCGCCGCGCTGCTGGTGTGGCGGATCCGCAAGCTGCGCTACTGGATCACCCTGGACCGCCTGCTCGGCAGCGGACCGTGGCGCTCAGTCCCGGTCACCGCCGACGGCCACGGTTTCGTGGCGACCCTGGACGACGGGAAGACCGCCAGGGTCAAGCTCGGTCACCGCGCCAGGCAACTGCGCGCCAACGTGACGGCGACCGGGCTGCTGTGGATAGCCGGACCGACCGACGGCAAGGCCGCCGCCGGGCTGCCCGGCTACCCGTTCCTCACGATCGCGGTGTTTCAGGACCAGTCAGGTCCGCGCTTGGCCCAGGACCAGGCGTAGCGCGGGTCTTCGCTCTCGGTTCCGGCCTCGCCGAGTTCCAGCGGGCGGAAGGTGTCGATCATGACCGCGGTCTCGTCGAAGAAGTCCGCGCCGATCGATGCCTCCGCCGCGCCCGGCTGCGGCCCGTGGGTGAACCCGCCGGGGTGCAGCGACAGCGACCCGATCTCGATGCCCGAGCCCTTGCGCGCCTCGTAGTTGCCGCGCACGTAGAACATCAGCTCGTCGGAGTCCACGTTCGCGTGGTTGTAGGGCACCGGGATCGAGTCCGGGTGGTAGTCGACCTTGCGCGGGACGAACGAGCAGACCACGAAGTTCGGGCCCTCGAACGTCTGGTGCACCGGCGGCGGCTGGTGCACGCGGCCGGTGATCGGCTCGAAGTCGCGGATGTTGAACACCCACGGGTAGAGGCAGCCGTCCCAGCCGACCACGTCGAACGGGTGGTTCGCGTAGGTGAACTTCGTGAGCCCCGCGCGGTGCCGGACAAGAACCTCGACATCCTCGCCGTCGACGAGCAGCGGCTCGGTCGGGCCGCGCTGGTCGCGCTCGCAGTACGGCGCGTGCTCCAGGAACTGGCCCTTGGTCGAGAGGTAGCGCCGGGGCGGGCCGACGTGGCCGCTGGCCTCGATGGTCATCAGCCGCAGCTCGTCGTCGGGCACCACGCGGTAGGTGGTCGACGTCGGCAGGACGACGTAGTCGCCGTCCTCGACGCGCAGCGCGCCGTAGATCGTCTCGATGGTGCCGGTGCCGCCCTGGCAGTAGAGCAGCTCGTCGCCGACCGCGTTGCGGTAGAGCGGGCTGGGCTCGGTGGCCACGACGAACCCGATGACGACATCGGAGTTGCCGAGCAGTGTCCGCCTGCCGGTCACCGCGTTCGCGCCGGACCACTTGAGGTCCTGCGAGCGGAACGCGCGCGGCTTGAGCGGGTGGTTGGGCACGAGCGGCCCGCGGAAGTCCTCCGCGACCTCGGCGTTCACGATCGCCGTGGGCAGGTGGCGGTGGTAGAGCAGAGCGGAGTCGGAGGAGAAGCCCTCTACGCCCATGAGCTCTTCGGCGTAGAGCTTGCCCTCCGGTGAGCGGAACTGGGTGTGCCTTTTCGGGGGAATTTCCCCGACTCGGCGGTAGTACGGCATTGCTCCTCCGGGCGTTCGTTCTCCGAACATTTTTGTTCAGTTGCCGATACACTACTAGCGTGTCAGCCGTGTCAAGCGCCGTTCCACTCCCAGCGCCCGGTCCCCGTGGCATCCCGCCCCTGTTCGCGCGGCTTGTCGACGACGCCGCCCTGTTCCCACCGGGCAACGCCGCCATGCCCGACGCGGTGCGTCTGCACCTCGCCGGACGTGACGGCGAACGCTCCGGGGTGATGGGCGTCTTCCTCTGCCAGGCCTCGCGGTTGCCAGAGCTGATCACCGAGCTCATCAAGGCCAAGCCTGGCAAACCCGTCGCACTCTCGCTCGTCATCGACACCGGCCTGGGCGGCGTGCCCAAGGCGCTGTCGATCGTCGAGTCCCGTGCCGAGTTGCTCGCCCTGCGCATGGTCGAGATGCCCGCGCCCGCCGACGTCGACGACGTCTGGCTGGAGCGGGTCAACGAGTTCGTGCCCGAGGACGTCATCCGGGTCGTGGAGCCGCGCCGCGGCGGGCCCGAGTGGCTCGAAGGCATCCGCCGCGTCGTCGAGCACGGCAGCTGGCCCAAGATCCGCTGCGGCGGACTGAGCCACGAGCAGTTCCCCAGCGTCGACGAGATCGCCGACTTCCTGTCGGTCATCAGCGCGGGGGAGGCCTCGTTCAAGGCGACCGCCGGCCTGCACAACGCCGTGCGGCACGCCGACGACGCGACCGGGTTCGTCCACCACGGGTTCCTCAACCTGCTGGTCGCGACCTCCCGGCTGCTCTCCGGCGGCGACGTCCGCGAGGCGCTGTCGATCACCGACGGCAAGGCGCTGGCGGCCGAGGCGGCCGACCTGTCCGACCAGGCGGCGCACGCCGTCCGCGCGGTGTTCGGCTCCTACGGTTCCTGCTCGCTGACCGAGCCGGTCGAAGACCTCGAAGGATTGGGCCTGTTGTGAGTAGCTGGATCGAGGACCCCGCGTTCGCCGCGGACCGGCCCTTCGGCCCCCAGACGCTGCCCTACGGCGTCCTGGACGGTCTGGGCGTCGCGGTCCGCGTGGGCGACCACGCGCTGCCCCTGCGGCCCATGGCGGCCGCGTTCGGCGAGCTCTCCGGGCTCGTCGCGGCCGACACCCTCGACCCGCTGCTCGCCGCGGGCCGCCCCACGTGGTCGGCGCTGCGCGCGCGGCTGCGCGAACTCGTGACGGCGACGGCCGCGCCCGAGGGAGCGGTGCTCGTCCCGCTGACGGACGTGCGCCCGGTCCTGCCGTTCACCGTCGGCGACTACGTCGACTTCTACTCCTCGCGCGACCACGCCGAGAACGTCGGCAAGATGTTCCGCCCCGACGGCGACCCGCTGCTGCCGAACTGGACGCACCTGCCGGTCGGCTACCACGGCCGCGCGGGCACCGTCGTCGTCTCGGGCACCGACATCGTGCGCCCGCACGGGCAGCGCAAGGGCCCGAACGACCCGGCGCCGGTGTTCGGCCCGAGCACCCGCCTCGACATCGAGGCCGAACTCGGCTTCGTCTGCGGCGGCCCGGTCGCGGGCCGGGTCTCCACCTCGGCGGCGGCGGAGCACATCTTCGGCGTCACCACGGTCAACGACTGGTCCGCGCGCGACATCCAGGCCTGGGAGTACGTGCCGCTCGGCCCGTTCCTCGGCAAGTCGTTCGCCACGTCCGTCGGCGCGTGGATCACCCCGCTGGAGGCGTTCACCGCCGCGCGGATCCCGGTGCCGGACCCGGGTCACCCCCGGCAGGAGTACCTCGTCGAAGACCGGCCGTGGGGCTTGGACGTGTCGCTGACCGTGGAGTGGAACGGCACCGTCGTCTCCCGCCCGGAGTTCGCGGGCATGGCGTTCTCCTGCGCGCAGCAGCTCGCCCACATGACCGTCAACGGCGCGACCGTGCGGCCGGGCGACCTGTTCGCCTCGGGCACCATCTCCGGCCCGGAGAAGCACCAGCGCGGCTCGTTCCTGGAGCTGTGTTGGGGCGGCAAGGAGCCGATCACCCTCGACGACGGCAGCGAGCGCACCTTCCTTCAGGACGGCGACACCGTGGTCATCACCGCGACCGCGCCCGGCCCGGAGGGTTCGGTGGTCGGCCTGTCCGAGGTCACCGGCACCGTGCAGGCGGCCAACTGATGCCCGGCATCCGGTCGACCGGTCCGATAGCCCGCCAGGCGAACCCGGCGGGCAAGGAGAGTTCGCTGACCCTCGACCGGGGCCTGGCGCTGCTGCAGGCGGTGGCCGACTCCGACACGGAGGCGCCGACGATCAGCGACCTGGCGACGGCCATCGGCGCCAGCCGGGCGGCCATCTACCGGCTGCTGGTGCCGCTGCAGGCGCGCGGGCTGGTCCGGCGGGAGGGGTCTCGGGTCCGGTTGGGCCTGGGACTGCTGCAGCTGGCGGCGAAGGTGGCTCCGCAGTTGCGGATCGCTGCTCTGCCCGCGTTGCGGGCGTTGGCTGAGCAGGTGGGGGCTACGGCTCACCTGACTGTGGCTGACGGGGATGAGGCTCAGGCGGTGGCCGTTGTCGAGCCTTCGTGGACTGCGTATCACGTGGCTTATCGCGTGGGGACCCGTCATGCGCTGCACAAGGGTGCTTCGGGGAAGGCGATCGGGCTTCGGTCGGATGAGCAGGGGTGGATTGGGACTACCGGGGAGTTGCAGCATGGGGCGCATGGGATTGCCGCGCCGGTGTTGGGGGTTCCTGGGTTGCGGGCGAGCGTTGGGGTTGTGACGTTTGAGCCGCTTGACGGCTCGACCGTCGGACCCAAAGTGATCGCCGCTGCCGCTGCTGTGGCGGAGGCGCTGAAGTAATCGCGTAGCCTCCGGGTTCATTCCTGGGGAGGCTTTCGTGCGTCGTGTTGTGTATTCGCTCGCCCTTGTGCTGTTGGTGACGGCCTGCGGGTCGCCACCCGCTGCCGCGCCCGCGCGGTCCTCGTCGACGACCGCGAAGCCGACGGCGACGAAGTTCGTCCATCCGGCGGGCTCGGCCGTCCCCGGCACGAAGGCCAAGTTCGGTGAACCGGTCGTGCTCGCCATCCGCTCGGTGGGTGAGGTGGGCCTGGTCTCGGTGACCGTCACGGCGGAGAAACAACCTGCCTCGGCGCTGGCGGACTACGTGAACGAAGACGGCTCGAAGATCAAGAACGAGTCGGTGCACTTCGTCCGGCTGGCGTTCCGCAACGAGAGCGACGTCGACATGTCAGCCCTGGACCCGGTGTTCTTCAAGATCACACTCTCCGATGGGAAAGTCCGGCACCGGGACTCGATCATCGAGCCGCCGCTGCCCAAGTGCGCGGTCAAGCAGGTCGCCCCGCAGAAGCTGATGACCAAGGGATCGACCTTCGAGCTCTGCTACGGGCACGTCATGGCCGACGGCGTTTCCGTGGCCGAGATCGACTACCACGGCCACCATTACTCCGAGAAGCCCGTCGTCTGGTCGTAGCTCACCCAAAGATGGCCTGGTAGGCCGCGACCAGCGCGAACCCGGCGAACACCAGGCCCGCCACCCGCTGGATCAGGTGCGGCTTGATCCGCTCGGCGATCTTGCTGCCCACCAGCACCGCGATTCCCGCGACCGACACCAGCGCCACCCATGCGCCCAGTCCCACCCACACCGGTTCCGCGTAGCGCGCGCTCAATGCGGCCGTGGCGATTTGGGAGGCGTCACCCCATTCGGCGGCGAACAGGACGCCGAAGGAGGTCAGAGCCGCACGCCAGAACGACACCGGGACGTTCGGTCCCGTCTCGTCCAAGCCGTCGTCGTCCTGGTTCGAGAATCCCTCGCGCAGGAGCAGCGCCGCGCCGATGCCGAACAGGGCGGCGACCACGGCGGCCACCACCCGATCCGGTAGCAGTGTCAGCACGCCACCGAATGCGGCGGCGATCACAACCTGCACGGCGAAGGCCGCGCTGACGCCGAGGAAGACCGGCCAGGCCCGGTAGCGGGTGGTCAGGATCAGGGTCGCGACCAGCGTTTTGTCGGGCAGTTCCACGACGAAGACCAGGCCGAACGCGGCCGCGAAAGCGATCAATGCTGTACCCACGACCTACCCTAACCGGGACCTAGGTCCCGCCCAGGCAGGACCCGGGGACATGGCGGCCGGGCCGCCCGTGCCCGACGCTGAGCGGGTGGACGTACTTGATCTCGCGAGGTGGCAGTTCGGCATCACCACCGTCTACCACTTCCTCATGGTCCCGCTGACCATCGGCCTGTCCGTGCTCGTGGCGGGAATGCAGACCGCCTGGGTGCGCACCGGCGACGTGAAGTACCTGCGGATGACCAAGTTCTGGGGCAAGCTGCTGCTGATCAACTTCGCCATGGGCGTGGTGACCGGCATCGTGCAGGAGTTCCAGTTCGGCATGTCCTGGAGCGAGTACTCCCGGTTCGTCGGCGACGTCTTCGGCGCCCCGCTGGCGATGGAGGGGCTGGTCGCGTTCTTCGTCGAGTCGACGTTCCTCGGGCTGTGGATCTTTGGCTGGGACCGGCTGCCCAAGCGGGTGCACCTGGCCTGCGCGTGGGCGTTCAGCCTGGCCACGATCGCCTCGGCGTACTTCATCCTGGCGGCGAACTCGTGGATGCAGCACCCGGTGGGCGTCGTCATGGACGAGGGGCGGCCGCGGCTGACGTCGATCTGGGCGGTGCTGGCCAACAACACCGCGGTCGCCGCCGTGCCGCACACGGTGGCGGGGTGTTTCGCGGTCGCGGGGGCGTTCCTGGTCGGGATCGGCGCCTGGCACCTCTGGCGCGACCGCGGTGACCAGCCGGTGTGGCGGTCGTCGATCAAGCTGGGCAGCTGGGTCGGCGTCGTGGCGTTCTCCGCCCTCGCCATCACCGGTGACCTGCAGAGCAAGCTGATGTTCGAGCAGCAGCCGATGAAGATGGCCGCCGCCGAAGCGCTGTGCCACACGGAGAAGCCCGCGGGTTTCTCCGTGTTCGCGATCGGTGACGTGGGCAGGCCAGACTGTGAGAGCGTCAAGTCGATCACCGTGCCCGCGCTGCTGTCCTTCCTGGCGCACAGCGACTTCGACACCGAGGTCCGTGGGGTCGAGGACCTCGTCGTCGAATACCAAGAGCGGTACGGCACCAACTACCCCGTCGACGAACGGCTCGGGGAGCTGTCCGGGAAGCCGATCGACTACGTCCCGGTGCTTCCGGTCACCTACTGGGGTTTCCGGCTGATGATCGGCTTCGGCGCGGTGTCGGCGTTCATCGGCGTGGTCGTGCTGTGGTTGACCCGCAAGGGAAGGCTGCCGCGGACGAAGTGGTTCCCGCGGCTGGCGCTGGCAGGCATCGCGACCCCGTTCATCGGCAACAGCATGGGGTGGATCTTCACTGAGATGGGCCGCCAGCCGTTCGTCGTCGTGCCCAATCCGTCCGGTGTGGACGGTGTCTGGATGTTCACCGCGCGCGGGGTGTCGGGGCTGACCGTGGGTGAGGTGCTGACCTCGCTGATCGCGCTGACGCTGGTCTACGCGGCGCTGGCGGCGGTCGAGGTGTTCCTGATCGCGCGCTACGTGCGCGCCGGGGTCGCCGGTGTGATGCCCGAGAAGCCCGACAAGCCCGACGAGCCGAGCGACACGCTCGCGTTCGCGTACTGAGGAGAGACGATGGATCTCGCGGTCGTCTGGTTCTGCGTCATCGCCGTGCTGTGGCTGGGCTACCTGTTCTTGGAGGGCTTCGACTTCGGCGTCGGCATGCTGCTTCCGGTGCTGGCCAAGGACAACACCGAACGCCGAGTCATGATCAACACCATTGGGCCGGTCTGGGACGGCAACGAGGTGTGGGTGATCGTCGCGATCGGCGCGACCTTCGCCGCGTTCCCCGGGTGGTACGCGTCCCTGCTCAGCGCGGCGTTCCTGCCGCTGCTGGTGGTCCTGCTCGGGCTGATCGGGCGCGGGGTCGCGTTCGAGTACCGGGGCAAGGTCGACACCGAGCGGTGGCGGCGCTGGTGGGACCGGGTGATCATGACCGGTTCCTGGACCGCCGCGCTCGGCTTCGGCCTGATCATCGCGACCACCGTGTTCGGCCTTCCGCTGGACCAGAACGGGAACCGGGTCGGCTCCGTCTTCGCCGCCATCCGCCCGGCGACGGTCCTCGGCGCAGTGGCGCTCGCCGGGTTCTCCCTGGTCCACGGCGCGGTGTTCCTTTCGCTCAAGACCGACGGCGAGATCCGGCTGCGGGCGCGGCGGCTGGCCACGCGCTTCGGCCCGTTCGCGTTGCTGCCACTGGGCGCGCTGCTCGTGTGGGTGCAGGTCGACTCGGGGTCGGTGTGGACCTGGGTCGCGGTCGCCGTGGTGGTCGTGGCCGCGGCGAGCGCGTTCGAACGGCTGGAGAAGGGACGGGAAGGGCAGGCGTTCGCGGCGCTCGGCGTGGTCATCGCGGCGTCGGTGGTGGGCCTGTTCGGGGCGCTCTACCCGAACGTTCTGCCGTCCACTTTGGATCCGGCGTTCTCGTTGACGGTCGAGAACACCGCGTCGAGCCCGTACACGCTGACCGTGATGAGTTGGGTCGCCCTGTTCGGCACGCCCGCGGTGCTCGTCTACCAGGGGTGGACGTACTGGGTGTTCCGCAAGCGGGTGAGCGCCGCGCACATCCCGCCGGTGCACGTCCCGTGAAGCCGCTGCGGGCACTGTCCGCTTCGGCGCGGCGGGCGTTGGCGGCCTGCGCCGTGCTCGCCGTGGCAGCCGGCGCGGCCGTCGTCTGGCAGGCGTGGGCGCTCGCGTCCGCGATCACGGGCGGACCGCTCGCGCCCCTGGCCGTCGCGGTGGTGACGCGGGGCCTGCTCGGCTGGGCGACCCAGGTCGTGGCCGCCCGGGCCGCGGCGGGCGCCAAGGCGGAGTTGCGCGCGGTGCTCCTTGACCGGGCGCTCGCCACCGGACCCGAGTGGATCGCCGCGCGCGGCGCCGGTGAGCTGACTTCCTTGGCCACCAAGGGTTTGGACGCCCTCGACGACTACTTCGGCACGTACCTCCCGGCGCTCGTCACCGCGGCGGTGACCCCGATCGGCGTCGGCGCGGTCATCCTGTTCGTCGACTGGCCCTCGGCGGTCGTGGTCGCGCTGACGGTGCCGCTGGTCCCGCTGTTCGCGATCCTCATCGGGCGCTACACCCAGGACCGGGTCGCGGGGGCAGCCGCCGCCACCGAGCGGCTGTCCGGTCACCTGCTGGAACTGGTCCGGGCGCTGCCGGTGCTCACCGCGTTCCGCCGCGCCGCCGCCCAGGCCGAGGCGGTGCGCCGCACGTCGGAGTCCCATCGGCGCGGCACGCTCGGGGTGCTCAAGGTCGCGTTCGTGTCCGCGCTCGCGCTGGAGCTGATCGCGACCCTGTCGGTGGCACTCGTCGCGGTCGTCATCGGGCTGCGTCTGGTGACCGGCGACCTCACGCTCGTTGTGGGGTTGTTCGTGCTGATCGTCGTGCCCGAGTGCTACCTGCCGCTGCGTGCGGCGGGGGCGGCGCACCACGCGGCGGAGGACGGCGTGGAGGCCGCCCGCCGGGTCGCCGCCGTGCCCGAGGGGCCGGTCGTCGCGGGGCAGACGGTGTCCGGCTTCGGCGAACTCCGGGTCGAGGACCTTCGCGTCGAGCGGCGCGAAGGGTTCGCGCCGGACGGGGTGTCGCTGGTGGTCAGGCCGGGGGAGATCGCCCGGCTGGACTCGCCGAGCGGTAGCGGAAAGTCGACATTCTTCGCGGTGCTGCTGGGCTTCGTGTCCCCGACTAGTGGAAACGTGCTGGTAGACGGCGTGCGTTTGAGTGACGTCGATATGTCGACTTGGCGGCAAATCGTCTCCTGGGTGCCGCAGCGGCCGACCTTCGCCGAGTCGCTCGTGGCCGACGAGGTCGGTCCACATCCGGCCGAGTTGGCGCGCGACCTCGCCGTCGCACACCTGCTGGACCGTCGGGTTGACGACCTGTCGGCGGGTGAACGCCAGCGGGTCGCCCTGCTGCGGGCCCTCGCTCGGCCCGACACCCGGCTGCTGATCCTGGACGAGCCGACCGCCCACCTGGACCCGGCGACGGCGGCCCAGGTGATGTCGGTGATCGAGCGGGCGGCCGAGAGGGGCATCGCGGTCCTGCTCGCCACCCACCGGGCGGTGGAGGCGGGCGAGACGCCGGTGACCGGTAGGGCCGTCACCGTCGCGGACGCGGCCGAACGACCAGGCGCTCCACTGTGGACACTGCTGACCCGGCGGACACTCGCGGGCGCGGCACTGGGTGCGGCGGCCCTGATCTCCGGCGTGGCCTTGACGGCCCTGTCGGCGTGGCTGATCGCGAAGGCGGCCCAGCAGCCCCCGATCCTGGTGCTGTCGGTGGCGATTGTGGGGGTGCGGACGTTCGGCCTCGCCCGCGCGGGCCTGCGCTACGCGGAGCGCCTGGTCACCCACGACGCAGCCTTCCGGACGGCCACCGACCTGAGGGTCCGGCTGTGGACCGCCCTGGTCGCGCGCGGGCCGGCCAGGTTGCCCAGAAACGACGAGGGCCAGCGCAGACTCGTCGACGACGTAGACTTGGTGCGCGACCTGACCCCGCGTGTCCTGGTCCCGCCGCTGATCGCGGTGGCCGTGATCATCGCCGCCGTCACCGTCCAAACGGCGATCCTGCCCGCCGCGGGACTGGCCCTCGCCGTCGCCGCGCTCGCCGCCCTGATCGGCGCGCCTGCCCTGACCCTCGTCATCGACCGCCGCGCCACGACCGCGATGGCCCACGACCGCCGGACCCTGGCGGCCAGTGTGCTCACCCTGCTGGACGGCGCCGCCGACCTCATCGCCTTCGGCCGAGACAGCCGCCGTCGAGCCGCCATCGCGGCACTCGACACCAGCCTCACCACCCGCGCCCGAACCCAGGCCCTCGGCGCCGGGGCAGGAGCGGCCCTGATCACCCTGACGTTGGGCCTCGCCAGTGTCGCCTGCATCGCACTGGCCGTACCGGTCCTCGACCCGGTCCTGATCCCCATCGTCGCCCTACTCCCACTGGCCCTGACCGACGCGCTAGCCACCCTCCCCACCGCCGCGACCCACCTGGCCCCCCTGCGCTCAGCCCACCACCGGGTGACATCACTGCTGGCGGAACACCCGTCCCAGACGAGAGCACCGCTCCACTCCGAGAGCACTGCTCTCGCAAGTGAGCACCGCTCTCCGCTGGGCGCACTGCCCGCAGGCGAGAGCACTGCTCTCGCTGGTGAGCACCGCTCGCCAGTCGGGGTACCGCACCGACTCGAGAGCACTGCTCTCGGAAGTGAGCACTGCTCTCCGTTGGGCCCACTGTCCACAGGCGAGAGCGCTGCTCTCGGAAGTGAGCACTGCTCTCCGTTGGGCCCACTGTCCACAGGCGAGAGCGCTGCTCTCGCTGGTGAGCGCTGCTCGCCGGTCGGGGTGCCGCACCGTGTCGAGAGCACTGCTCTCCGAAGTGAGCACTGCTCTCCCGAGCGAGCGGTGCTCCGGAGCGAGAGTGCGACTCACGGGGATGAGCACGTGCGACTGACCGGCGCGGACATCCGGTGGGACGGCGCCGATCGGCTCGCGCTCAGTGGGGTGGAGCTGCGGGTCGCCGCCGGGACGCACGTCGCGGTGGTGGGGCCATCGGGGGCGGGTAAGTCGACGTTGCTGGCCTTGTTGCTCGGGTTCCTCGAACCCGAGCGCGGCCACGTGCGTCGACCGTCCTCGACCGCGTGGTGTCCGCAGGACGCGATGCTCGTCTCCACCACCGTGCGGGAGAACCTTCGCCTGGCCAAGCCGCACGCCACCGACGCCGCGCTGCGCGTTGCGCTCGATCAGGTCGGGCTGCCTGACCTGCTCGACGCCCAGGCCGCCACCCTCTCCGGCGGGGAGGCGCAGCGGGTCGCGCTCGTGCGCGCGTTGCTCGCCGACGCCGATCTCCTCCTGCTCGACGAGCCGACCGCGCACCTCGACGCCGTGGCCGCCGAGCGGGTGATGGCCAGCCTGCGGGACGTCCGCGGGACCGTCGTGCACGTCACGCACCGGGCGGAGGAAGCGGCCGCCGCCGACCTGGTCGTGGAGATCACCGACGGCGAACTACTGGTGAGGCCCTAAAGTTGAACCCGACCATGGACCCAAGCCTCGCCGCGCGCACCCTCACCGCGGCCACCGAGATCGCCACCGCCGCGCTGTCCGGCGACGATCCCGAAGCCGTGCTCGACCTCGTCGTGCGCAGTGCCGCCGCCCTGGCCGAAGCCGATCTCTGCCTGGTCATGGCCCGCGGCGTCGACGGTTCGCTCACCGTCGAAGCCGCCCACGGTGCCCGGGAGCCGATCGGGCTGGTGCTCTCGCCGCGTTCGTCTGCGGCTCGGGTCGCGCGTGGGGGTGTGCCGATCGTCGCCGATGACGTCACCACCGATCCGCGGACCTCGCCGTACGTGCCGCGTGAACTGCAGGGGTACGGGCCGTTCGCGGCGGCGCCGTTCGGCACCCGGGAGCGCAGGCTCGGCGCGCTCACGGTCTACCGGCGGCGCGGCGGGCCGCCGTTCACCCCGGCGACCGTGGACGTCCTGACCGCGTTCGCCGCGCAGGCCGGGCTCGTCCTGGTGCTGGCCGAGGGCGCCACCGCCCGGCAGCGGGTCGACCTCTACGAGGAGCGCGAACGCATCGCCCGCGACCTCCACGACGTCATCGTGCAGCGCCTCTACGCCGCCGGTATGCAGCTCGACCTGCTCGCCCGCAAGCCGTCCCGCAAGCTCGCCAAACCCGACGCGACCCGTCTTGGCGACGCCGTCGACCAGCTCGACGCCGCCATCGAAGACGTCCGCGCCGTCGTGCGCACCCTGCGCCAACCCGACCCCGAACAGCCCGCCGCGCGCCTGAGCGACTCGGCCCGCGCGGAGATCGAGACGGCCCGTGAGCTGCTCGGCTTCGCCCCGACCTTCCACCTCATCGGCGAACTCGACGACCTGCCGCCCACCGTGGCCGACAACGTCCGAGCCGCCCTGCGCGAAGCCCTGTCCAATGTGGTCAGACACGCGGGCGCCCTGCGCGTCGCCGTCCACTTGCGACGGGAGGGCGGCGTCCTGCGCCTGACCGTCGCCGACGACGGCTGCGGCATCCCCGAGGGCGTCAGCCGCCGCGGCCTGAACAACCTGCGCGAGCGCGCGGAACTCGCGGGCGGTCGCTGCGAGGTCCGCTCGTCGCCACGCTCGGGCACATCCGTGACGTGGGAGGTTCCCGTTCCCTGACCGGTGTGCCAAAATTCGGGCGCATCGAAACTGGGGAGTGGGTCATGTTCTATCTGGGTGGGTTCTTCGGCGTCATCACGCTGGCTTTGTGGATCTTCGCGGTGGTCGATGTGATCACCACCGACGAGGGCTCGTGCCGCAACCTGCCGAAGTTCGGCTGGCTGATCCTGGTGTTGTTCTTCCCGCTGGTCGGGTCGATCGTGTGGTTCGTGGCCGGACGTCCGCAGACTTCCGGGCGGGTCTACCGGGGGGCTTACGAGCGGGAGACGCCCCGCTTCCCCGAGTACGACCGGCCCGGCCGGTTCGCCGCGGGCAGCCCCGACGATGACGAGGACTTCCTGCGCCGCTGCCGTGAGCGCGCCGAGGAGCAGCGCCGCAAGGGTCGCGAAGAGGGTTAGATCGCCGGCGGGAACCCGCACAGCCGCGGGTTCTCGTCAGGGCTTGCGCCGCGCCACCCAGGCGACCGCCTGGGTGCGCCGCTGCATCCCCAGCTTCGCCAGCACGCTCGTCACGTAGTTCTTCACCGTCTTCTCCGCCAGGAACAGCCGCTCGGCGATCTGCCGGTTCGACAGGCCCTCCCCGACCAGCGTCAGCACCTCACGCTCGCGGTCGGTCAGGCCCGCCAGATCATCGGGCCGCCGCATATGGTCGAGGACGTGAGCGGTCGTCAGCGGGTCCAGCAGTGACCGGCCCGCCGCCACCTCGCGGATCGCGGTGACCAGATCCTGGCCGCGCACCTGCTTGAGCAGGTACCCGGCCGCGCCCGCCATGATCGCCTCGACCAGGGCCCGCTCGTCGTCGAAGGCGGTCAGGACCAGGCAGTGCGGGGCGGGGTCCATCGCCCGCAGCGAGCGGCACAGTCCGACCCCGTCGCCGTCGGGCAGGCGGACGTCGACCACCGCCACATCCGGCTTGGTCGCCCCGGCCCGGACCAGTGCCTCGGCGACCGAGCCCGCCTCGGCGACGACCTCGATGCCGTCCTCGCTGTTGATGAGGTCGCGCAGGCCACGGCGGACGACCTCGTGGTCATCGACCAACAGCACATGGATCATGCGTGGAGCCTAGAGCTTGCGGAGCCTTACCCGACTGATCCGGTGGTCGGCGTCCTTGCGCAGGACCAGGGTCGCGCGCGGGCGCGTGGGGAGGATGTTGTTGACCAGGTTCGGCTGGTTGGTGCGCATCCACAGCCGCCTGCCCTCCTCCTGGGCCTCTTCGTCGCTCAGCGCGGCGTAGTGGTGGAAGTGCGACGCCGGGTCGGCGAACGCGGTGCCGCGGAACGCCAGGAAGCGGTCGATGTACCAGCGCTCGATGTCGTCGGTGTGCGCGTCGACGTAGATCGAGAAGTCGAACAGGTCCGACACCGCCAGCCGAGGGCCGGGCTGCAGCACGTTGAGCCCCTCGACGATCAGGATGTCGGGGCGGCGGACGACCTGCTCCTCGCCGGGCACGATGTCGTAGAGCAGGTGCGAGTACACCGGCGCGCGGACCTCGTCGGCGCCCGCCTTGACCTCCGAGACGAACCGCAGCAGCGCCCGACGGTCGTAGCTCTCGGGGAAGCCCTTGCGGCTCATCAGGCCGCGCCGGATCAGCTCGGCCTTCGGGAAAAGGAAGCCGTCGGTGGTCACCAGATCCACGTGCGGGTGGTCCGGCCAACGCGCCAGCAGCGTGCGCAGCAGTCGGGCGGTGGTCGACTTGCCGACGGCGACGCTGCCCGCGATGCCGATCACGAACGGCACCTTCGTTGCCTCGTGGATGTCCTCGCCGAGGAACGCCGTGGTCGACTCGTAGAGCCGCTGCCGGGCCGCGACCTGCAGCGAGATCAGCCGCGACAGGGGCAGGTAGACGTCGACGACCTCCTCGAGGTCGACCGGGTCGCGAAGACCGCGCAGCTGGACCAGCTCGTCGAGGGTGAGGGGCAGCGGCGTCGATTTGCGCAGCTGCCGCCACTGCTCGCGACGGAGTTCGACGTACGGGCTCAGCTCGCGCACCCGCGCCATAGGGACTCCCTCGCCTGCGATGTGAGGACTTACCGCGCAAACGTAGGCGTTGCGGAGGGGTTTTCGCTGTGACGGATTACACCGTTTGAGGGACAGAAGGTGTGTCGCACATGACGGCGAGATGACGGTTGATCCTGTGGTAAGTGCTCTGGCCTGCGGGAACGTCTCAGGCGGCGGGGAACGCCTCGTCCCAGGCCGCCACCACCTGGCGGGCGCAGACCTTCGGGTCCACGCGTCCCACGCCGGTGCCTAGGCCAGGCATCGCGATCTTCCTGACCGCGGCCCGCACCGCGGTGCCGTCGTCGAGGACGCCCTCGCGCCACAGGCGGAAGACCGCCCGGGCGGCGAGGTACGGGTGCACGGTGTCCGCGGGCAGGACCGTCGACGGTTCACGCATGGTCGGCGCGCTGATGAGCCACGCGGGCGCCGCCGCCCCGGTCGGGACGATCAGCGCCTCGCCGACCGGCAGCTCACCGCCGTGGGTGGCCAGCACCGCGCTGCGCACCCGCTGCTCGATCGCCGGGAAGGTGTCGGCGTAGACCGCGTCGATGCCGCCGCGCATCCAGCCGAAGGAATTGGCGGGGGAGACCACCGCGTCCGCCCCGGTGTCCACAATGGACCCGCGGTGCACGTGGATCTCGGGCCTGCCCGCCGCCGCGGCCGCCCATGCCTGCGCCATCGCGTCGCTTACCGCGCACAGCACCAGATCGAGGGTGCCCGCGCGCGGTCGTAGGTCGGTCACCTGTCCGGTCTCCGAATCCGCGGTCACGACTCCCAGCATGACACCGAACGCCGCCGCCGGGTAACCGCCATTTGGCCGGCGCACCACACGTTCGGGTGGTCTGCCTGGACCGACCCGGTGCTGCGTACTGTGGAGCCGTGCCGAGAATCGCCTACTTCGGACCGCAGGGCACGTTCACCGAACAGGCCGCCCGTGCGTTCGACGAGCACGCCGACCTCGTGCCGCTGTCCACGATCCCCGAGGTCGTCGCCGCGCTGCGCGCGGGAGCGGCCGACTTCGCCTGCGTGCCCATCGAGAACTCCGTCGAGGGGTCGGTGTCGGCCACGATGGACACCCTCGCCGCCGACGACCCGGTCGTCGCGGTCGGCGAGCACGTGCTGCCGATCCGGTTCTCGCTGCTGACCAGGCCGGGGACCGCCGCCGCGGACATCACGACCGTGGCCAGCCACCCGCACGCGCTCGCCCAGGTCCGCGACTGGCTGGGCAAGAACCTGCCCGGCGCCCGGCAGCTCGCGTCGACCTCCACCGCGGCCGCCGCCGTCGGCGTGCTCGACGGCGAGTTCGACGCCGCGATCACCGCGCCCGTCGCCTCCGCGCACTACCCGCTGACCGTGCTGGCCTCCGACCTCGCCGACGAGGGCGACGCCGTCACCCGGTTCCTGCTGCTGGCCCCGCCCGGCACGGTGACCGAGCCGACCGGGTCCGACCGCACGTCGGTCATCGTCGTGGTGTCACACCGGCCCGGCGAGCTGGCCGCCATGCTCACCGAGTTCGCGCTGCGCGGGCTCAACCTCTCCCGGATCGAGTCGCGCCCGCTGCGCGCCCGGTTCGGCGAGTACCGCTTCTACCTCGACTTCGACGGCCACGTCAGCGAGGCGAGGGTCGGCGACGCCCTCGCCGCGCTGCACCGCCGCAGCCAGGACGTTCGTTTCCTCGGCTCGTACCCGAAGGCCGACGGCTCGGCCTCGGTCGCCGTGCCCGGCTCGCAAGACACCGATTACGAAGCGTCCGCCGCGTGGCTCGCCGCGCTGCGAAGAAGGGAGCAGGAGTGAGCGGTATGCGGCTCATGTTGGTCAGACACGGCGAGACGCCGTCCAACGTCCGGCACGTGCTCGACTCCCGCCCACCCGGCCCCCCGCTCACCGAACTCGGCCGCAGGCAGGCCGAGGCGCTGGCCGACCGGCTCGCCGACCACCCGGTCGTCGCGGTCTACGCGAGTACCGCTATCCGCGCGCAGGAGACCGCCGAGCCGGTCGCGAAGTTCCACGGACTGCAGGTCGACGTGCTCGACGGCGTGCACGAAGTCCAGGTCGGCGACCTCGAGGGACTTTCCGACCCGGACTCGATCCGCCGCTTCGGCGAGATCTTCCTGCGCTGGACCGCGGGTGACCTCGCCGCGGCCATGCCCGGCGGCGAGACCGGCCAGGAGATCCACGACCGGTTCCTCAAGGCCGTCTCGCTGATCTGCGAAGAGCATTCCGAGGGCATGGTCGTCGTGGCGACGCACGGTGGTGTGATCCGGCTGATCGCCGAGTACCTCGCCGACAACGTCGGGCCCCAGCTCGCCAACGCCGGTCTCATCCCCAACACCGGGCACGTTCTGCTCGAACCTCGCGAATCGGGCTGGCACTGTGTCGAGTGGACTGGGGTTGAAATCTAGGTTGAGTTCCAGCCCTGTGCGAAATTCGGAGGGAATTGTCGGCGGGTCGGTCTAGCCTCGCGAGTGATTCATTCTTCGACCAAACGCCCGGGAGACTCGCTCATGCCCCCCTCCGCGTCCCAGGTCGCGGTGCACGCCGAGGCGCTGGTGAAGACCTACGGGTCGACCCGCGCCCTCGACGGTGTCGACCTGGAGATCCGCTCCGGAACCGTGCTCGGCCTGCTCGGCCCCAACGGCGCCGGGAAGACCACCACGGTCCGGATCCTCACGACTCTGCTCAAACCCGACTCCGGCCGGGCGTTCGTCGCGGGCCACGACGTGCTCGCCGACCCGGCCGCGGTGCGGCGCAGCATCGGGCTCTCCGGCCAGTACGCGGCCGTGGACGAGAACCTCACCGGCTACGAGAACCTCTACATGGTCGGCAGGCTCTACGGCATGTCGCGGTCCGATTCCGGCGCCAGGGCCCGCGCGCTGCTCGACCGCTTCCGGCTCAAGGACGCCGCCGAGCGCCCCGCCAAGACGTACTCCGGCGGTATGCGGCGCAGGCTCGACCTCGCGGGGGCGCTGGTCGCCGAGCCCACGGTCGTCGTCCTGGACGAGCCGACCACCGGGCTCGACCCGCGCGGCCGGATGGACACCTGGGACGTCATCGGCGAACTCGTCGCCGACGGTGCCACGGTCCTGCTCACCACGCAGTACCTCGAAGAGGCCGACCAGCTCGCCGACAACATCCTGGTGATCGACCGCGGCAAGGTCATCGCGGGCGGCACGCCCGACCAGCTCAAGAACGGCGTCGGCGGCGAGCGCATCGAGGTCGTCGTCGGCGAGGCGAGCGAGGTCGAGAAGACCCGCCAGATCCTGTTCAGCCTCGGTTCCAGCGAGCCGTCGGTCGACGAGCACCAGCGCCGCGTGTCGGTCAAGGTCGACACCGGCCCGAAGGCGCTGGTCGAGGCCCTGCGCAGGCTCGACCAGGAGGGCATCGCGGTGCTCGACGTCGCGCTGCACCGCCCGACGCTCGACGACGTGTTCCTCTCGCTCACCGGCCACGCGGCCGAAGAAGTCGCCGAACCTTCGGAACCGCAGTCCAAGGGCCGCAAGAGCAAGAAGGGGGCCTCCTGATGAGTGTCATCACCGCGAGCGCCCGCGACAGCGGCGTCGTGACCTGGCGAAACCTGATGAACGTGCGCCGCCAGCCCGACCTGCTCCTCGGCGCCACCATCCAGCCGATCATGTTCGTGCTGCTGTTCGCCTTCGTGTTCGGCGGCAGCATCGGCGACAACCCGGACGCCTACCGCGAGTTCCTGATGGGCGGCATCTTCGCCCAGACGGTGGCGTTCAACTCGGCGTACACCACCCTCGGCATGGCGGCCGACCTGGAGAAGGGCGTCATCGACCGGTTCCGGTCGCTGCCGATGTCGCGCGGGGCCGTCCTGCTCGGGCGCACCACCTCCGACCTCGTGGTCAGCGCCCTGGGCCTGCTGGTCATGTCGATCTGCGGGCTGCTCGTGGGCTGGCGGATCCGGGGCAGCTTCCTCGACGCGGTCCTCGCCTACGCGATCCTGCTGCTGTTCTCGTTCGCGATGTCGTGGGTCGGCGCGTTCGTCGGCATGGCGTCGGGCAACGTCCAGGTCGCGCAGAGCGCGGGCTTCATCTGGATGTTCCCGCTGACGTTCGTGTCGTCGGCGTTCGTCTCGGCGAACTCGTTGCCCGGCCCGCTCAAGGTCTTCGCGAACTGGAACCCGGTCACGGTCGTGGCCGACGCGGTCCGCGACCTGTTCGGCAACCCACGTCCCGGCGTCCTGCAGGCGACGTCGGACTCCTGGCCCGCGCAGCACTCGATCCTGTGGTCGATCGTGTCCTGCCTGCTCATCCTGGCGATCTTCGCGCCGATCGCGGTCGCCAAGTACCGCAAGGTGGCCAGCAAGTAGGGCGAGCAGTCGGTCGGCGGGCGCCCTACGGGGTGCCCGCCGTCGACATGCTGTCGACCTCGCCGCGGTGGCCCGCCAGGGCGAACCACACCGCCGCGGCGAGGGCGAGCTGCAGCACGCCCGAGATCGCGAACACCGCCCGCGTGCCGAGCCAGGTCGCGAGCAGGCCGCCGAGCAGCGCGCCGACCGGGATGGCCCCCCACACCGCGGTCCGCCAGACGCCGAGGACCCGGCCGAAGAGGTGGTCGGGGACCAGCGCGTGCCGCAGCGATCCCAGGATCACGTTCACCACCACGACGGCCGCGGCGAACCCGCCGAACAGCAGGCTGGCCGTCACCGGGTCCTTCGACACCGACATCGCGGTGAACGCCAGCCCGCAGCACACGATCGAGCCGACGAGCACGGTCCGCCGCGACAGCGCCCGGGTCAACCGGGGCGCGGTGAACGCGCCGATGATTCCTCCCGCGCCGCCGACCAGCGCGAACACGCCGAAGGTCGCCTCGCTGAGGTGGATGTCCTGCAGCGCGTAGAGCACCAACAGGGCCTGCGCCAGTTCGGTCGCGAGCGCCATGGTCGCGGCGAACACCGCGAGCCGCACCATCAGGGCGTTGCCCCGCAGCCAGCGCACGCCCTCGCCGAGCTGTACGCGCAGCGACTGGGTCGGGCCGGTGACGACCGGCCGGAAGCGGCCGTTGATGCCGATCAGCAGCACTGCCGCGATCGCGAAGCCCGCCGAGTTCAGCAGGAACGGCATCGCGGCGAACACGGCGAAGGTGAGGCTGCCGAGCGGGCCGCCGAGGAAGGTCTGGCCGACGATCTCGACCGACTGCAGCTTCCCGTTGGCCGATTCGAGTTGATCGCGCGGCACGACGGCGGGAACAAGCGCTTGCGCCGCGTTGTCGGCCACCGTCTCCACGGCGCCGAGCAGAAGCGCCATTACGTAGAGTAGCCAAATTGTGGTCGCGTCGGCCAGGACGAGCAGGCCCAGGCCGCCGACGATCACGGCTCTGGAGAGGTTGGCGATCAGCATCGCGCGTCGTCGGTCCACCCGGTCGACCAGCGCGCCACTGACCGTCGCGAACAGCAGCCAGGGCAGGAACGCGGTCGCCGAAAGACCGGCGATCAAGATCGGATCTCGGGTGATACTGGCCGCGAGCAGGGGAAAAGCCACCTTGCCGATGCCGTCGCCGAGGTTGGACAGCGCACTGGAACCCAGCAACCAGCGCAGTCGCCTGTCCTTCACACCGTCGCCCCCCATCGGCACGACGGGTAATCGTGCCGAGCTGGTTCCCACCATGCCGAGGACGCTACTGAGGGCTTACGCGCGGTTACTACCTCCGAACGGGCGTTGTCCCTCCCCGGCGATTGCGCCGAACACCCGCACGTGCGCCCGCCCGCCCGGAGTTTCCGAAAGTAACCCGCCGCCTTTGGAACCGCGACTCGTCGCAGGTCAGGGGGATATCGAGGCCGCGTACGGGACCGATCCGGCCGGTGATCACCGCGCGGCGCGGTCGTGATCACTGACAGACTGGAAGATCACCGTCGCCGACCCGGGAGTCGTCATGCGCGTTGCCATGATCGCGATCCTCATCGCCGCGCTGTCCGCGTGCGGCACGACCTCGGCCCCGGAGCCGCTGCCCGCGGTGAGCGCGGACCCGTCCGCGGTTCCCGGCCAGTCGCCCGCCCCCGGCAAGTCACCCGCCCCCGCCACCTCGGAGGTGGCCGCCCTGCCCGATGTCGTGGGCATGAACCACCAGTCCGCCCAGGACGCGCTGCAGGCGGCGGGCTTCTACTACCTCACCGAGGAGGACGCGACCGGCCAGGGCAGGCTGTTGGTGTCCGACCGCAACTGGGTGGTCGTCGAACAGGTCCCGGCGGCGGGCACCAAGGTGGCCAAGACCGAGAAGATCCTTCTGCGATCGAAGAAGAAGGGGGACTAGTGACTCTCGAGGAGCTCGCCGAGCGCCAGCGCGCGTTCATCACCGCCCGCGAGTGGGAGCCGTTCCACACGCCGAAGAACCTGGTCATGGCCCTGACCGGCGAAGTCGGCGAACTCACCGAGCTGTTCCAGTGGCTCACTCCGGAGCAGGCCGCGGCGGCGGGCGCGGACCCCGACCTGCGCCCCAAGATCTCCGACGAACTCGCCGACGTCCTGCTCTACCTGGTCCGCCTCGCCGACACGCTCGACGTCGACCTCATCGAGGCCGCCAACGCCAAGATCGACCGCAACGAACACCGCTTCCCCGTCGGCGATGGCGCCCACTCCGGCCTGCGCCGAGTCCCGGACAGTTCGACCCGCTGAACGAGTCAGGCGACAGCGAGCGTCTTGCGCAGGCGGTTGAGCGCCCGGTGTTGCGCGACGCGGATGGCTTCGGCGGTGGTGCCCATCGTGTCGGCGGTCTCCTGGGCGGACATGCCCAGCACGATCCGCATGATCAGGATGTCGCGCTGGCGCTGGGTGAGGGTGCGCAGCAGCGCGCCGGTGTGCTCGGCCAGCTCGTGGCGCAGGGTGATCTGCTCCGGCCCGTCGTCGAGGCTCATCACGTCCGGGTTCTCCGCGGTGGGGTCGGACTTGTCCCGGGTGTTGGCCCGGTGCACGTCGGCGATCTTGTGCGCGGCGATGCCGTAGACGAAGGACAGGAACGGCCTGCCCAGCTGCTGGTAGCTCGGGAGGGCGCGGAAAACGGCGACACAGACCTCCTGGGCCACGTCGTCCGGGCTGCTGAACGAGCGCGGCATCCGCCCGAGCTTCACCCGGCAGTACCGGACGATGAGCGGCCGCAGGAACAGCAGCAGCGCGTCGGTGGCACCCCCGTCGCCCGCGATGGCGGCCGCGACGGCTTCTTCCACGTTGTAGCGGTCGACCGGCCCCACGAAGCGCGGCCGGGGTCTCACGGTTCGAAGCGATGCTTCGAGTTCCGCGAGTTCGTCGTCAAGCTCCACCGTGCACAACATCGCGTCCTCCTGCGCCAGTGACTCTCACCCCTAAGAGAGCCGGGCAGGACACGCGAAATACATGCCGGATGGTTCTTTCTGACCGATCCGGCCGATTCTCCTGATTCGGTAGCGGAGTGCTCTCAGTCGGTCACTGGGGGATATCCAGGCGGTAGAGATCGTGGGTGCGCATCACCCGGATGACCTTTTCGGCATAGTGCGGGTCGGTGGCGTACCGCTTGGCGACCTCGGTGATGAAGGCGTCCGGGTCGGCGGCGAGCGGCAGCGCGGCGGCGTAATACGGGCTGGTCGAAAGGTGTCTGCCGTAGTCGCGGAACGAGTCGGTCATCGACGCGTAGACCCGGAACTCGCCGACGGCGGGGTGGCAGTCCGGGGTGCACTCGGTCGTCGGGTGCTCGACGCAGCCGACCGCGATCGGCCCCGGCACGCCGGGGGCCTTGCATTTGTAGCCGAAGTAATTGCGGGCCTTCGTGGCCAGCGGGCTGCGGCCCCACCCGGATTCGACGATGGACTGCGCCGCCGTCACCGACGCGGGGATCGCGAATTCCGCGGCCACCGCCCGGGCGGCGGGCATCGCGGCGGCCAGGTACTGCTCGTCGGTGGCGTCCTCGGCTGCCGCGGGCACGGACCACAGTGCCAGCAGGGCCAAGGCGAGAACTGTGGCTCGCATGCCAAGAAGCGTCAGCGCGGTGCGCCGGACGTGCAACCGCGCGTCACTCGAACGAGTGGGTCTTGACATCCGCGCGCGCTCGCGCCAGCCTGGAGAAGTAACTGTTACCGGTCGTAACAGATAACGGCGACGTGGCCGTGAGAGGTGGACACCGATGGCTCGTGCTCTCGAACCCAAGGAATCCGACCAGGTCGGAGCCCGGCTGCTCGAAGCGTCCGTCCGCAACAGCTACGACCCGCACCTCGACATCGACTGGGACGCGCCGCTGGCCGTGGGCAAGGCGTACATGCCGTTCGAGCGGGTCTCCCTCTACGGCACCGACCTGTGGCGCGGGCTCGGCGAGGAGCAGCGGATCGAGCTGTCGAAGCACGAGATCGCCAGCATCGCGGGCGTCGGGCTGTGGTTCGAGATCATCCTGATGCAGCTGCTCGTGCGCTACGCCTACGACCTCGACCCGACGAGCCCGCACGCGCAGTACGCGCTGACCGAGATCGGCGACGAGACCCGGCACTCGATCATGTTCGCCAAGGCGATCGCCCGGTTCGGCGCACCCGTCTACGGCCCGGGGCGGACCATCCACGAACTCGGCCGGATCTACAAGACGATCGCGGGCGGCCCGTCGATGTTCGCCGCCGTGCTCGTCGCCGAGGAGACCACCGACCGGCTCCAGCGGTCCACAATGGACAACCCGGACATGCAGCCACTCATCCGCATGGTCAACCGGATCCACGTCGTGGAGGAGGCCCGGCACGTCCGCTACGCCCGCGAGGAAGTCATCCGCGCGGTGCCCAAGCTCAACCGCGCGCAGCTGGAGTTCCACCGGCTCGCGACCGCCGTCACGGCCTTCGCGGTGATCGACTCGCTGGTCAACCCGCGGGTGTACCTGTCGGTCGGGATCGACCCGCGGGAGGGGCGCGCGGCCGCGCTGGCCAACCCGAACTTCCGCGAGACGCGGCGGTGGATGGCGGAGAAGGTGATGGAGTTCCTGACCGACGTGGGCATGGTCGGCGGCCCGTCGAAAGCCATCCTGCGCCGCGCCCATCTGCTGCGCTGAACTAAACTCGTTCGGCAAAAACCCAAGGCACACTTAGGCTTTCCCCATGTCAGCGACCACGATACCCGGCAAGCACGTCGACATTCGCCTGTGGACCCAGCCCGAAACGGTTGAGGGACAGGCGATGGCGCAGCTGCAGAACATCGCCGCGCTGCCGTGGGTCTTCAAGCACGTCGCCGTCATGCCCGATGTGCACTACGGAAAGGGCGCCACGGTCGGCTCGGTCATCGCCATGCGCGACGCCGTCTCGCCCGCGGCGGTCGGTGTCGACATCGGCTGCGGGATGAGCGCGGTCCGCACGTCGCTCACCGCGAACGACCTGCCCGCGGGCCTGGCCAAGCTGCGCTCCGACATCGAGGCCGCCGTGCCGGTCGGTTTCGCCGCGCACAAGGCGGAGGCGTTCACCGGGCGCGACGCGGCGGACTGGCCGACGTTCTGGAAGGCGTTCGACGACCTCACCCCGCTCGTGCGGCGCAACGAGGGCAAGGCGCACCAGCAGATGGGCACCCTCGGCGGCGGCAACCACTTCATCGAGATCTGCCTGGACGAGTCCAAGCAGGTCTGGGTGATGCTGCACTCGGGTTCCCGGGGGATCGGGAACATCCTGGCGCAGCACCACATCGAGGTGGCCCGCAAGCTCGCGCACAACCAGGACCTGCCCGACCGCGACCTCGCCGTGTTCCTCGCGGGCACCCCGCAGATGGCGGCCTACCGGCACGACCTGACGTGGGCGCAGGAGTACGCGCGCCGCAACCGCGCGGTCATGCTGCGGCTGATCTGCGACGTGCTGCGCAAGCAGTTCTGGACGGTCAAGTTCGACGAGCCGATCTCGGTGCACCACAACTACGTCGCCGAGGAGACCCACTTCGGCGAGCAGGTCCTGGTCACCCGCAAGGGCGCGATCCGGGCGGGCCGGGGCGAGCTGGGGGTCATCCCGGGTTCGATGGGGACGGGGTCCTACATCGTGCGCGGGCTCGGCAACCCGGACTCCTTCGAGTCGGCGTCGCACGGCGCCGGTCGGCGGATGTCGCGCAACAAGGCGAAGCAGCGGTACACCCGTGAGGACTTGATCGAACAGACCAAGGGCGTCGAGTGCCGCAAGGACTCGGGTGTGGTCGACGAGATCCCGGCGGCCTACAAGGACCTGGACGAAGTGATCCGCAACCAGGACGACCTGGTTGAGGTCGTCGCCAAGCTCAAGCAGATCATCTGCGTGAAGGGCTGAGACCCGCGCGTCCGGATTAATTCGGGTGCGCGGGTCCCGACCCGCTTGTACATTTCCGGCATGGCGTTCCAGGTTTTCTACCTCTGATACCGGCCGCGAGCCCGCGCGGCTCGTGCTGCCCATCCGCACCTCATCAGATTCCTGGAGTTCTCCCATGCCACATGTGGCTTTCCTGGCCGTGCCCGCGCACGGCCACGTCAATCCCAGCCTCGCCCTGGTCGCCGAGTTGGTCGGCCGCGGCCACCGGGTCACCTTCGCCATCAACGACGAGTTCGCCGCGCTGGTCGAACGCGCGGGCGCCGAGGTCGTGCCCTACGAGTCGACGTTCTCGGCCGCGGTCGAGAAGCTCGCCAACGAGCCGGACGACCTGGCCTCCGCGCAGCGGATGTTCCACGACGAGATGGTCGCGGTCACCCCGCAGGTCGAAGCCGCCTACGCGGGCGACCGCCCGGACGTGGTCGTCTACGACATCGGCGCCTGGCACGCGCCGATCCTCGCCGCGAAGTGGCAGGTCCCGGCGATCCAGCTCTCGCCCACCTTCGTCGCCTACGACGGGATGGCCGAGGACTTCGGCATCGACCTCGACGCCGAGCCCACCCCGGAGATGGCGGCGCTGATCGCCGAGTTCGACGAGTTCGCCGCCGCGCAGGGCGTCGACCTCACCCGGGACGAGGTCATCTACCTGCCGAAACGGTGCGTGGTCACCATCCCGCGCAGCTGGCAGCTCAAGGGCGAGAAGGTCGCCGACCACTACACCTTCGTCGGCCCGAGCGTCGACACCCGTGCAGGCGAGTGGATCGCGCCCGACGAGCGGCCGGTGCTGCTGGTCAGCCTCGGCTCGGCCTACAACGACCGGCTGGACTTCTACCGGGAATGCGTGCGCGCGTTCACCGGGCTCGATTGGCACGTGCTGCTGTCGGTCGGCAAGTCCATCGACCCGGCCGAGCTGGGCGAGGTCCCGGCGAACTTCGAGGTCGTCCAGTGGGTGCCGCAGGTGAGCGTGCTGGCCAAGGCGAGCGCCTTCGTCACCCACGCGGGGATGGGCTCGACCATGGAGGGCCTGTACTTCGGGGTGCCGATGGTCGCGGTCCCGCAGGCCGTCGACCAGTTCATGAACGGCGCCCGGCTCGCCGAACTGGGCCTCGGCGCGCACGTGCCGAAGGAGGAGGCCACGGCCGACCGGCTGCGCGAGGCGGTGCTGCACGTGGCGTCCGACCCGGACATCGCGGCGCGGGTCAAGGCCGTTCGCGACGAAGTCCGCGCCGCCGGGGGCGCTGCCAAGGCGGCCGACGTAATCGAGTCGGTGCTCTAGCGGCCCGCCGACAAGACCGCCACCTAAGGGGACCGGGACGAAAGTCGAGCACGGTCACCGCCAAACGCACGCATCACGCGGAGGGCGACCAAAACCTAAAATTTCGGGGAGGCGGACTAGCCCCAACCCAGTTCGTGGAGGCGGTCGTCGTCGACGCCGAAGTGGTGGGCGATCTCGTGCACCACGGTGATGGCGACCTCCTCCACGACGTCCTCCTCGGAGTCGCAGATGTCGAGGATGGCCTCGCGGTAGATGAAGATCCGGTCGGGCAGCTCGCCGCCGTACATCGACGTGCGCTCGGTCAGCGCGATGCCGTGGTAGAGGCCAAGCAGGGTCGGGTCGTGCTCGTCGCGGTCCTCGACCAGCACGACGACGTTGTTCATCGCGGCCGCGAACTCAGGGGGAATCAGGTCCAGCGCGTCGGTGACGAGTTCGTCGAACCGCTGCCGGGGCATCTCCACGGCCACCCGCTCAGCCGCCGGACGGCGTCGGCGCGCCTGGCGGCGGCTGTGAGGCGGGTGGCTGCGAGGCGGGTGGCGTGGTGGCGGGCACCGCGCGGACGCTGCCGGTGACCGGCGCCAGACCGCTGCCGTCGGGCAGCTTCGCGCCGACCCGGCAGTCGACCTTGCGTGACCCCGCGGCCCAGCTCTCCGGGCGCAGCGTGTCCGGGTACGGGGTGAGGCCCTTCTTCGCGAGGTCGGCGCCGCCGGTGTACGCCGTGGTGACGGCCGCGCACAGGTCGCTGGCCCGCTCGGTCTGGGCCTCGACGGCCGGGTAGTCGGCGGGGAACGCGGCGCCCAGGTCGACGTTGCCGACGATCTCGAAGGCGTGCGCCTGGTCGCAGGCGACCGGGTCGCCGATCTCCTGGCCGACCAGGGCCAGGCAGGTGCCCGGCTCGTGGATCTTGGACTGGTCCTGGCGGGCCGCCGACCCCACCGTCGTGAGCAGCGCGCCGGACGGGGCCGCGCTCTGCAGGCCGCAGCGGACCTTGCGGTCACCCTCGTCCCACTGCTCGTTGGTCGGCTTGAGCGCGTTGACGCTGAACTTGCCGAACGGGTCGAGGTTGCCGCCGAGGTAGGTGACCGCGCCCGGTGTGCACTTGGCGACGGCGATCGCCTGCCACTTCTCCGTGTCCGGCGGCGGGGCGTTCTCCGGGTACTCGCCGGAGATGTCGACATTGCTGGTGACCTCGAAGAGGTGGGCCTGGGCGCAATCGACCCGGCGCATGTCCGCGCCCTCCGGCGGCGTCCACTGCAGGCAGCTGCCCGCGGGGGAGTCGAAAGCCTTGCGGCGCTCCTCCTGGGCGACGGCCACCGGGTCGTTGCGGCCGGCCTCGACCGGCCACGAGAAGAGGATGCTCGAGCACAGCAAAATCAGCGCACCGGCGAAGGCACCGGCCATCAGGAGCCGTGTCTTCGCCGTCGCATCATTTGGTCGAAACCATTCGCTGCTTCCAGACATCTATTCCATGATGCCGTGTCCCGGTCCGGGGCGCGGCTACCGGGCACCGATCTGGGCTGGACGCGAGGTTGCGATCAGGACAATCATCCCACCTCGGAGAGCTTGGATCGGTACTGTTCGCGCCGGGAGTGGTTCATGACTGACAACGACAAGCCGACCGACGACGGCTCGCCAAAGCAGCCACCGCCTTACCAGCCGCCGGAGCCGCCGGACGCTGTAGAGGCGAGACGCGGCTCGGTGAGCTACCAGGAACCGGGGAAGACCGCGCCGCGCGCGCCTTCCCTGGCCGACCAGCGCGCCCGCGAAGTGGCCAGGCGCCGCGAACGGGAGGCCGCCGAAGCCGAGTTCATCGAGGCCGAGCGCAAACGCAAGAAGCGCAAACGCATCCTCATCGGCGCGGGCGTGACCGTCGGTGTCGTCGCCGTGGTGGCGGTGATCTACGCCGCCTCGACGCCCGACCCGGTCACCGCGACCTGCACCGACAGCAACGGCGTGGTGGTCGACGAGGACTACTGCGACGAGAACTACGCCCGCAGCCACGGCGGGTACCACAGCGGCGGCTTCATCTACATCGGCGGCAGCTCGTACCGCTACAACTACGGCGGCACCGGCTCGCCCGGCCAGCGGGTCAGCGGCGGCACCTACGTGGCGCCGTCGGACCGCACGCCGGTGAAGACCGCGTCCGGCAAGTCGGTGACGCGCGGCGGCCTCGGGGTCGGCGGCAGCAGCACCGGCGGAAAGAGCGGGGGCAGCTGAGTGCGTCGTGAGCGCTCACAGCCACGCCCGGACTGGCGGCAGAAGATCGAGTCGCAGGGGCTGGTGTTCGGCACGCCCGCGCGCAACGGCGTCGGCGGCGCCCGGCCTTACTGGGACGAGTCCGTGCACTACGTGTTCGGGCTCGACGACGTCCTGTCGATCGAAGCCGACGTCGAGCTGCTGCACTCCATGTGCCAGGACGCCGTCGAGCACGTCGTGCTGACCGAGCGGTACCGCGACTTCGGCCTGCCCGAGTGGGTGTGGCCGCACATCGCGGAGTCGTGGAAGCGGCACGACCCGCACGTCTACGGCCGGTTCGACCTGCGCTACGACGGCAAGGGCCCGGCGAAGCTGCTCGAGTACAACGCCGACACCCCGACCTCGCTGCTCGAGGCCGCCGTCGTGCAGTGGTACTGGAAGACCGACGTCTTCCCCGAGGACGACCAGTGGAACTCCATCCACGAGAAGCTGGTCGAGCGGTGGGCGGAGATCGCCGACAAGCTCCCGTCGAAGGAAGTGCACTTCACCTGGTCGCAGGCCGACCCCAGCGGTGAGGACCACATCACCACGGCCTACCTGCAGGAAACCGCTGCCGAGGCGGGCCTGGACACCATCGGGCTGGCCATCGAGGAGATCGGCTGGGACGCCGAGCTGGGTCGGTTCGTCGACCTCGCCGACGTGTCGATGAAGTCGGTGATGAAGCTCTACCCGTGGGAATGGGTCGTCGACGAGGAGTTCGGCAAGCGTGTCGTCGAGTCGCTGCCCGGCACCCTGTGGGTCGAGCCGCTCTGGAAGATGCTCCTGTCGAACAAGGCGATCCTGGCGGTGCTCTGGGAGATGTACCCGGGCCACCCCAACCTGCTCCCGGCGTTCCTCGACGACCCGGGACTGCTGACCGAGTACGTGCGCAAGCCCAAGCTCGGCCGCGAAGGCGCCAACATCCAGATCGTGGCGCCGGGCTATGAGACCCAGACGACCGGCGTATACGGCCAAGAAGGCTTCGTCTACCAGGCGTTCGACCCGCTGCCCGAGTTCGACGGCTACCGTCCCGCGCTCGGCGCGTGGATCGTCGGCGACCACTCGGCCGGGCTCGGCATCCGCGAGACCGCGGGCCTGGTGACCGACGACGGCGCGGCGTTCGTCCCCCACCGGATTCCGCAGTCATGATTTCCGACAGCAAGACATGCAAGCCCATGGAGGACGTGTGACCAGTCAACTCGCCGCAACCACGCTGGCTTTGCCCGCCGGATTCGGCGCCGACCTCGGCAAAGGCATCGGCGCCATCGCGCTGTACGCCATCGTCGGCCTGGTCCTGATGCTGATCGGCTTCTACGCGATCGACTGGACCACCCCCGGCAAGCTGTCCGAACTGGTCCGCCTCGGCAGGCCGAACGCGGTCATCGTGACCGCGTCCGGGATGGTCAGCATGGCGCTGATCATCGTCGTGGCGATCTTCTTCTCGGCCAGCGACCTGACCGCGGGGTTGATCACCTCGGTGGTCTACGGCCTGATCGGCATCGTCGTGCAGGTGCTCGCCGTGCGGACCCTGGAGTGGGTCACGAAGCTCGACGTCGGCAACACGATCGAGTCCGAGCGCTTCGCCCCGGCCAGCGTCGTCGTCGCCGCGGTACACATCGCGCTGGGCCTGATTGTCGCCGTCGCGATTTCCTAAGCACGTATCCGGTCGTCACGGGGTGTGGGCGCCTACTACGCTCACATCCCGTGATTGACCTCAAGGTTCTGCGCGAAGACCCGGAGACCGTGCGCGCCTCGCAGCGCGCCCGCGGCGAGGACCCCGCCGTCGTCGACAGCCTGCTGGCGGCCGATGAACGCAGGCGGTCCGCCATCTCCCGCGCCGACAACCTGCGCGCCGAACAGAAGACCTTCGGCAAGCAGGTGGGCAAGGCCCGCGGCGAGGAGCGCGACGCGCTACTGGCCAAGGGCAAGGAGCTGTCCAACGAGGTCAAGGCCGCCGAGGCCGAACAGGGCGACGCGGAGGCCACCTTCGCCGACCTGCACCGCGCGATCCCGAACCTGGTCCACCCGGCCGCACCGGTGGGTGGTGAGGACGACTACACCGTCCTGGAGACCGTCGGCGAGCCCCGCCACTTCGACTTCGAGCCCCTCGACCACCTCGACCTCGGGATGCGCCTAGGCGCCCTCGACATGGAACGCGGCGCGAAGGTGTCCGGCTCGCGTTTCTACTTCCTGACCGGCATCGGCGCACAGTTGCAGCTGGCCATGCTGAACATGGCCGCCGCCCAGGCCACCGCGGCGGGCTTCACCCTGATGATCCCGCCGGTCCTGGTACGCCCGGAGATCATGGCCGGCACCGGCTTCCTCGGCTCCCACGCCAGCGAGGTCTACCGCCTGCGCGACGAAGACCTGTACCTGGTCGGCACGTCCGAGGTCGCGCTGGCGGGCTACCACGCCGACGAGATCATCGACCTGACCAAGGGCCCGAAGCGCTACGCGGGTTGGTCCTCCTGCTTCCGCCGCGAAGCCGGTTCCTATGGCAAGGACACCCGCGGCATCATCCGCGTCCATCAGTTCGACAAGATCGAGATGTTCTCCTACTGCAGGCCCGAGGAAGCCGAGGCCGAACACCAGCGTCTGCTGGACTGGGAGAAGGAGATGCTGGCCAAGATCGAGGTGCCGTACCGCATCATCGACACGGCCACCGGCGACCTGGGCAGCAGCGCCCACCGCAAGTTCGACTCGGAGGCCTGGGTCCCCACCCAGCAGGCGTACCGCGAGTTGACGTCGACCTCGAACTGCACCACGTTCCAGGCCCGCCGGCTGAACGTGCGCTACCGGGACGAGAACGGCAAGCCCCAGACGGCGGCCACGCTGAACGGAACGCTGGCCACGACCCGCTGGATCGTGGCGATTCTGGAGAACCACCAGCAGGCGGATGGGTCAGTGGTGGTCCCGGAGGCGCTTCGACCGTTCTTGGGACTTGAGGTCCTCAAGCCGATCAGCTGAGAAGGTGGGCCCGGCCGGCACCGGGCCCACCCATCGGTATCGAGATGGCCTAACCCAAAGATCGCACGCGCGGTCAGTAGCCAACAACGGCCAGCGAAACGCCTACAACGCCGCCCTTCGCGCTCAAACCCAGCCACCCACAGCCCCACTCCAAGTGGGTTGCCTTTGCGGTCTTTGGCTTTTAATCCCTGCTCTTCCCCCTGCCCCCTCGTCCTGGCCATCTTTAACTCTCGATCATCGGTGTCAAGGGTCGGCTTGCCGATCGCGCAGCGACGGCGCTTGCGCCGCCCTTGACGCCGATGATCGAGAGTTAAACAATTGTGGCCGAGGGGGACTTTCCCTTGGGAGCTACCAAGAACTCGGGGTCTTAGCGAAGTGGTGGGCCCCTCTGGCGCGATTGTTTAATTCTCGATCATCGCTGTCAAGGGCGGCCGTAGACGGCCGTCGCTGCGCGATCGGCAAGCCGACCCTTGACAGCGATGATCGAGAATTAAAAGCGGCCAGGACGAGGGGCAAGGGGGAAGTGCAGGGGCGAAGAGCCGTCCCCGAAGGTGACCACGTTCGGAGCTTAAGGACTAAGAGCTGTCCCTGAAGGTGACCGCGTTCGGAGCTTAAGGACTAAGAGCTGTCCCTGAAGGTGACCGCGTTCGGAGCTTAAGGACTAAGAGCTGTCCCTGAAGGTGACCACATCCGGAGGTGCCACGACGAGGGCATCCCCGAAGGTGACCACGTTCGGAGGTGCAGGGACAAGGGCACCCCCGGAGGTGACTATGTCCGGGGTGCAGGGACAAGGGCATCCCCGAAGTGACCATGTCCGGAGGTGTAGGGACGAGGGCATCCCTGGGATAGGGAACTGGCCCTGGAAGTTCGCTCGTCCGGGGGTGGGGAGGGCTGGTCGCTTTGCGTTGTTCGCAGGAACGGCCAGCCCTCTCCAGGTCCCTGGATCAGCCATCGAGGCTTGCCCGACGGCGGGTGAACCACAACGCGCCTGCGCCAGCCGCGATCAGTGCGACGCCCGTGCCCACCGTGGACAGGGGGTTCGCACCTGTTTCGGCCAAGGATGCGGTGACGGTGGTCTTGGTCGTGTTCGCCGGGATGGCTGCCGCCGCCGGGGTGGTCGGGCGGGTTTCGGCCTCGATGGCGGCGATGGATGCGGTCAGGATGTTGTTGGCCAAGTTGGGATCGGCGTAGACACCCTTGTCGACCTCAAGCCGCACGTCAGCTGCCTGAAAAGCGCTCTCGACGCGAACCGTGACGCCGATGAACTCGATCGCGCCGGGGTGCCTGCGGCCCTCGAAACCGCCCGCGACCGACTGGCCCTGGATGGTCGACGGCATGCCGCCGAAGGTCTCCATCAGCTTGAGGCCTGCCGGGAGGGTCAGCTTCGCCCGGAGTTGTTCCGCGAGGTTGCCGTCCGGGTAAACGCCGCCGACGATGGTGAATTCGTCGCCGACCTGGATGCTTGGGGCGAAGTCCGGGGACTTCATGTCATACGTCGTGCCGCCCCAGATCATCAGTAGTTGTGAGGTGCGCATGTCCATCCGGGCGACGCGGTAGCCCGCGTCGATGCCGGTGATGGTCTCGCCCGCTTGGACGGTGATCGGGTCGGTGCGGCCGGTGGTGAAGCCGAACTTGGAGTCGCCGCCCTGTTGCGTCCAGCCTTCGCTGGGGGTGAAATAGGCGCGGTCGTTCGCGCCCAGGACCTGGTGGCCCGCGGCGATGTCGGTGAGGCAGTACTTTCCGTCGACACCGGAGTTCTGGTAGTTCGAGCCGTCGGACTCCAGGCCGACTGCGCTGTTCGGGATCACCGGTTCGCCCGCCTGGCGCAGGCCGTCCTCATTCGCGTCGCGCCAGACGGTGCCGCAGATCGTGGCGCCCCGGATGCCGAACAGGGCTGGGGTGGCGGTCGTGGCGGGCGACAAGACGATCTTGAATGACGTCGGCGTGGTGTTGGCGAACGTGGGGTCGGAGTGGCTGATCTCGTAGGCACCCAACGGAATGCCGCGGAACCGGTACTTGCCGTCGGCGGCGGTCAGCGCGGTGAATTCGCCGCCCGCGCCCTTCGCTTTCACCACCGCGCCCGCCCGGCCCGGCTCGCCTTCGTCGACAGCTCCGTCGCTGTCCCGGTCGAACCACACGGTGCCGCCGAACTCGGTGGTGGGAGCCTGTGCGGCCGCCGTGCCCGTAAGCAGCACGGGGGCGACGGCGGCGGTGATCATGGCGACCGTGGTGGCGCGCAATACGAGCTTGGTGTTCTTCGACATCGTTTCTCCCCAAATGTTTCCCGCCGCTTGGCGGATCACTAATGAAGGCGTCCGGGGCGGCCGAAGGTTGTTATCCGTTACGCAACGGAGACGTTTATCCGCTCGCATTCCGTAAAAGCGCGCGACTAATAGGCCGTCAGCATTTGACGGCCGTGTTCGAGCGCTTTTAGGTCGAGCTGAATTCCCCAGGTCTGTGGTGCCTTCGAGCGGTACACGCCCGACCGGGCACGCGGGTTGCCGCTGTTACCAAGCCGAGATCGTCCGGCTTCAGTTCGCAGTACTCGTCGCAGGTGCCCAGGCGTCGTGCCGCTTAGCGGAGTTGATCGCTACGCGTCCTTCGCCTGCTCGCCCGAGGCGTCGCCGAGGACGCCGTCAAGGATCAGGCCGAACGCACTGAGGGGGAACAGGAACTGCATGGGTTTGAGGAACAACACGTGTATCGCGGTCACCAGCGGGGCCATGAAACGAGGCAGCCTGCTGTAGAAGAGATGCGGATCGTAGTAATACGGCACGATCTTCATATCATTCACTGGCACGCGGCTGGCAAGCGTGGCCAAAGTCCGAAATGAGTAAACCTGGATGTGATCAGGGTGTGCGTTCTCGCGGCTGAACAGTGTCATCAGCATGTTGATCAGGGATGTCGTATTGGGTGTCGTGGCCACAAGTCGGATGCCCGGATGTAGCGCCGCAATCCGGCTAAGCCACCCCAGGGTGTCCTGGGTGTGCTCGATGAGCTCGCCGGCAACGATGATGTCGGGCCGGAACTCCTCGAGAATGGCGTCGAGGTTCTCGACTGTGCCGTAGCGGATCGTCGTACCGCACGACGTCTCGACGCCCCCGGTGTCTTTCAGCTTGGGTGACGCGTCGACCCCCAGCACTTCCTTGGCCACACCAGCGATCTCCGCGTGCAGCCACCGCCATGACGCGTGCTGTTCGCGGTCCACCTCGGTCTCGTCGTACGCACCGAGATCCAGGACCCGCTGCCCCCGGCACTGCTCCACCACGTAGGTGTACCGGTCCACCGGACGCCTTACGGGCAGGCGCGACAACGGGCTCTCTTTGAGGGGTTCGCTCGCCTCGTTGACGTAGATCATGGGTTGGCGCTCCTCGGCTGGAGTCTGGTGTGGGGCGAACACTACAAGTCAACTCATCTGCGGGCCCTGGCGGCCTGAACGGGCCGAGTTCGGGGGTTCCCTGCCCTCGGTGTCTCGATCTGCCCGCCGTCAATCAGTCGAGGCCCACACCTCGTCCGCGACGTGTTTGGCGATCTCCAACGCGCAGGTCGCGGCAGGTGACGGGGCGTTGAGGACGTGCACCTGGTTCGGCGCGGTCTCGATCAGGAAGTCCTGGACCAGGGATCCGTCGGGCAGCAGGGCCTGTGCCCGGACGCCGGACCCCGAGCGCACGATGTCCGCCTCCCCCACAGCGGGGACGAGCTTGGCCAGGCTCGCGGCGAAGCGCCGCTTGGACAATGACCGGCGAACCTCCTCGAGTCCGATCGGATAGGCGTACTTCTTCGCCAGTCGCCAGGTCCCTGGGAAGCGGGCGGTCTCGGCCAAGTCGGATGGGGACAAATCTCGCCAGCGGTACCCCTCGCGGCGCAGGGCGAGGACGGCGTTGGGGCCTGCGTGCACGGTGCCGTCGAGCATGCGGGTCAGATGCACGCCTAGGAACGGCAGTGATGCGTCCGGGACGGGGTAGATCAACCCGCGGACCAAGTGCGCCCGGTCGGGCCGTAGTTCGTAGTACTCACCGCGGAATGGGACGATCTTCGCCTGGGGCTCCAGCCCTGCCATCCGGGCGATGCGGTCGCAGTGCAGTCCGGCGCAGTTGACCAGTGCGTCCGCCCGCAGCACCTCACTTCCCGTGGCAACCTCCACGCCGCCACGGCGGCCGGGTCGGATGCCGAGAACCGGGGTGCGCAGCCGAAGGTCGGCTCCGGCGTCGGTGAGCAGCTCGACCAGGGCAAGGCACACCCTGTGGAAGTCGATGACGCCCGTGCTTTCCACCCGCAATGCCGCCACGCACGACACTTCAGGCTCGTACTCCCGCGCGTGCGCGGCGGAGATCACCTTGGCCGGAACGCCGTTGGCGGCGGCTCGTTCGGCCAGCACGGCCAGAGCGGGGAGTTCACTTTGGTCGGTGGCCACCACGAGCTTGCCGCACACATCGACTGGGACCCCGTGTGCGCGGGCGAATTCGACCATCGATCTGTTACCCGCCACGGACATCCGTGCCTTGAACGAGCCGGGCGCGTAGTACAGCCCGGCGTGCACGACATTTGAGTTGTGTCCGGTCTGGTGGGCCGCCCAGGTTGCCTCTTTTTCCAGCAGCGTGACGAGGTGGTCGCGCCCTACAAGTTCGCGCGCCGTCGCGAGTCCGAGGATGCCGCCGCCAACCACCAGTACATGTCGCACCCGGGCAGCATAGGTCCGCGCGCGTTCTCTACGGTCGAACCGTGAACGCAGCTGTTGCGAGCCTTCGGGAGCGGATCGGCCCCGCCGTCCTGATGGGCGCGGGCGTAGTCGTGGTCGGCATCGCGGGCTACGTCTTTATCGCGCTGGCAGGCCACGCCTTCTCCACAGCGGACGCCGCGGCGCTCGTCAGCTTCTACCTCATCGTGAGCATCATCGGGCCCGGCGTGTTCGTCGGTCTGGAACAGGAGACGAGCCGTTCGACCAGCGCGTGGCTGGCAGGCGGCCGTTCGTTCCGCATCGTCGCGCGCAATGCCGTCGTGGTCGGCGGCGGGTTGCTGGCGGTAGTGACCGTAGTGCTCGCCGCTATCGGCCCCCTGCTGACCGATGAGGCTCTTTCAGGCCAGTGGGGGCTGTTCGTCGCGATCCTCATCACGGTGGCCGCGTCCACGGTGATGTATCTCGTCCGGGGATTGCTGGGCGGGATGCAGCGGTTCGGGGGATACGCGGCAACCCTGGTCGTCGAGGGGATCACCCGGCTTCTGCTGTGCGTGGCCATCGTGGTCGCGGGCAATCCCGACGCGACTTTCTACGCGATTTCCATCGGACTGGGCACCGTTCTCGCGGTAGTCGCGGGACTGCCTTGGCTGCGCAAGCCGCACGCGGGGGCGGTCACTGATCTCGCGGAGATCAGTGACGGAGCGGGCGTTCGCGCCATGACGCGCAGGCTGGTCCTGATGGTGGCCGCGGCCTTCGGATTCCATTTGGTGGGCAATCTCGCGCCGATCGTGGTGACGGCCAAGCTCGGGGCCGCTGACACCCCCACGGCTGCGGCATTCGCGTCGGCGTTCGTCCTGGTCCGTGTCCCCGTGCTGCTCTTCGCGGTCGTTCAGGCCATGCTGCTGCCCGCTCTGACAAAAGCGGCGACTATCGGTGACTTCGTGACCGTCCGGTCGACACTGGGCAAGTTCCTCGCCGCCGTGGCGGCTATCGGGGTACCCACGGTCGCCCTGGCGTTTCTCGTGGGCCCGCAAACGGTCGAACTGTTCTTCGGCGCGCAGGTCCGGCTGCCCAACGGCGTGGTCGGCCTACTCGCGATCGGCACGGTCCTTATCCTGATCACCCAAGTGCTCATGCCTGCCCTGCTCGCGCTCGGCAAGAACCGGATCGTCACGGTCGCTTGGGCGCTGGGTGCCGTCGTACTTGTCGGGTCGCTCTCCCTGCCGTTCTCGCCCATGGAAGCGGGCGCGTGGGCGCATCTGGCTGGGTGCGGCACAGCCGCGCTGACCATGGCAGCGAGCCTGGTCAACGCTGTCCGCGTGCGAGCGGACAGTTGGCCTGACCGCCGTTGACCGGCTCTGCGACGCGTCCGGCGCCCTAAGGGATCTCGAGCTTGGTTGCGGCGTCTGCCGAGAGTTTGACGGGACGGAAATCTCCCCTGACATCCTGTTCCGGTGGCCATTCTTTCCGGTACTCTGGCGACGAAAACGGTCGGGGCGGGGCCCGGCTGCTGGGGATATATGACTTCAGTGATGTCCGATGCACGCGTGGTTGTCGCGTGTCCTCCACGCTTCATCCTGTGTCGTGCGATCGGAGCATTCACCGGAAAGGGAATTGATGGGGCTCTTCAAGTCCGGAGTGGTGGTCGCGACCGCCGTGGCCCTCTCCGCATTGGCCACTGATGCAGGCGCGTCAAGCGCGCCCGCGCCGGCGGCGGCGGTAGGCGAGTTGCAGGCCAGCGTCGCGGCTGCCGCGGTTGAGGGGGGAACCCGGTTTGTTCCGATGGCACCCCTGCGAGTGCTCGACACCCGCTACGCGACGGGTGTTCCTGGCACGTCGCCGGTAGGCGCTGGAAAGGCCATCGATGTGTCGATGGTCGGCAAGGTTCCCGACGACGCGGTCGCCGTCGTGATGAACGTGGCTGGAACGAGCCCGACAGCGGACACGTTTGTGACGGTGTGGGCGTTCGGCATTCCGCAACCGACCGCGTCGAACCTGAACTTCGCACGTGGCGAGACCCGATCCAACGCGGTGGTGTCGGAGATCGGGTTGGACCGCAAGATCGCGCTTTACAACAACGCAGGCACAACTCATTTGATCGCGGACCTCGCCGGTTACTACACGGAGTCCACGACCAACAGCAGTCCGTTCACGACGGTCTCGCCTGTCCGGGTCCTCGACACCCGCGAGGGGACTGGCGTCGTCGGTCCGGGAAAGACCATTGAGGTCGACTTCACAGGGAAGGTCGATCCCGCGGCCACTGCCGTGACGATCAACTTGGCAGGCGTCGACGCCACGCAGAGCACCCATGTCACCGCCTGGCCGACCGGAAGCGCTCAGCCGAACGCGGCGAGTTTGAACTTGGCGCCGCGCGTGGCCACGCCGAACCATGTCACGGTCGCCCTGGGCAGTGACCGGAAGATCTCGCTGTTCAACAACGCGGGATCCGCACACCTCATCGTGGATCTCTCCGGGTACTACTCGCCCTCATCGACACTGCTGTTCTACCCGTTCGCCCCGGTTCGCAGCTATGACACCAGGACCAACAACGACGGGCTGGGAGGCCCGGACAGCTTCAATTTGATCTACGACGGCCTCGCCCCTGAGGTGAAGGCGTTCGTGTGCAACGTGGCCGGTACCAACACGACTAGGGACACTTTCGTCACCGTCTGGCCCGCTGGGCAACCGAAGTCCACCGCGTCGAATTTGAACCTGGCGCCCGGCCAGACCGCACCGAACATGGTGACGGCCGGAATCGGTGTGGACAGTGAGTACAACCTCCCCGCCGTGTCGTTCTATAACAACTCGGGCCATGTCGACCTGATCGTCGACATCTCGGGCTACTTCGGGTATTGATGCATCTGGCGCCAGCCGGATGACCCGCCGACGCCGCTTGGGCCCGTTCGCGGGCCCAAGCTTCGTCGGACTGGAGGACACGATGAAGACCAGATCCTTCCGCGTGCGGTTACTGGTCTGTGTTGTCATCGGAATGTTCGGCAGTTTGACTGGTACGGGCAATGCTCTCCCCGACCATGCGCATCCCCGGCAGGGAGTAGCAGCCGAGAGCGCAGGCGCGCGGTTCGTCCCTCTGGAGCCGATTCGAGTCCTCGACTCCCGGGATGCGACGAGCGTGACCGGCGGCGCCCCGTTGGGGCCCAGCGGAGTCGCGAAGGTTTCGCTGGCCCGATACGTTCCCACCTCCGCTGTGGCGGCGGTGTTGAACGTGACTGGCGCGGAGGCGACGGAGAACACGTACCTCGTCGCTTATCCCGATGGAGCCGAACGCCCCTCGGTCTCCACGCTGAACCTCAGCCGCGGCCACACCCGCGCGAATGGTGCCACGGTTGCCATCGGCGTTGACAGCGCCCTCAAGGTGTACAACAACACCGGCAAGGTTCACGTGATCGTCGACCTCGCCGGGTACTACACATCCGATTCGGTGGGATCGGGCCTCACGCGGCTGTCCACGGGCCGAGTCCTCGACACTCGATCAGGGGCGCCGGTCGGCCCCGGCGGCGTCATCACCGTGGACTTCTCCGCGATGGTGCCCGAAACCGCGACGGCGGTGACCTTCAACCTCGCCGGCGTCAGCGCCACAAAGCAGACGCATGTCATCGCGTGGCCCAACGGACGCTCTCGGCCAAATGTCTCACACCTGTACCTGTTGAACGGCGAGGCGACTCCCAATCAAGTCACCGTGGCACTCGGCAGGGACCGGAAGGTCGCACTATATAACCATTCTGGGTCGGTTCATCTCATCGTCGACCCAACCGGTTTCTATGCGAGTGACAGAGGCCTGTCCTTTTACCCGGTCACGCCGAGAAGGATTCTCGATACGCGTCCCGGCAGGGGAATCGGCGAGGCCGAGACTCACTCTGTGAGTCTGGCGGGCATTCTCCCGGCGTCGGCGGCGAGCATGGTGTGCAACGTGGCGGGCACCAACACCACCACGAGTACCTACGTGATGATCTGGCCCACCGGATCTCCCAAGCCCAAAGCGGCCTCACACCTGAATCTGGTCGCGGGCCAGACCGCGGCGAACATGGCGGTTGCCGGCCTAGGTGCTGAGCAGAGCATCCAGATCTACAACAATGCTGGTTACGTCGACATCATCGTCGACCTCTCCGGCTATTTTGCCGACCCGGGCGTCGCTTCGAAGACCCTGTGACGAATGCGGACGGGTGGTCCTCAAAAGGGCCGCGACCCATGAGGCATAGTTGGGCCATGCGCGCGCTTGTCACCGGCGGGGCCGGGTTCATCGGGTCGACCCTGGTCGACCGCCTCCTGCGCGACGGGCACGAGGTGACCGTCGTCGACAACCTGAGCCGCGGCAATGCCCACAACCTCGCCGGCGCGCTCGCCACCGGACGCTGTGAGCTGCGCGAACTCGACATCACCGGGCCGGAGCTGCACGCGGTCGTCGCCGAGGCGCGCCCTGAGGTGGTGTTCCACCTGGCCGCTCAGGTCGACGTGCGGGTCAGCGTCGCCGAGCCGCTGCTCGACGTCGCGCAGAACGTGCTCGGGACGGTCAACGTCGCCGAGGCGGCGCGCAAGGCCGGGGTGCGCAAGGTGCTGTTCGCGTCCTCCGGTGGCTCGATCTACGGCACCCCCGACGAACTGCCGGTCGCGGAGTCGCAGCCGATCAACCCGAAGTCGCCGTACGCGGCGAGCAAGGTCAGTGGCGAGGTCTACCTCGACACCTACCACCAGCTCTACGGCCTGCAGTGCACGCATTTGGCACTGGCCAACGTCTACGGACCACGGCAAGATCCACACGGTGAGGCGGGAGTCGTGGCGATCTTCGCCGGGGCCCTGCTGAACGGCAAGCCGACCAAGGTGTTCGGCGACGGCGGCAACACCCGCGACTACGTCTACGTCGAGGATGTCGTCTCCGCCTTCATCGCCGCGTCCGGCGAGGTGGGAACCGCGCGCCGCTACAACATCGGCACTGGCGTCCAGGTCTCCGACCGTGAGTTGCACACCCTGGTCGCGAACGCGGCGGGCGCGCCGGATGAGCCGGAGTTCGCCCCGGCCCGCCTCGGCGACCTGCGGGCGTCGGCGCTGGACGCGAGCGCCGCAGAACGTGAACTGGGCTGGAAACCGGAAGTCGACATCGCCGAGGGCGTGCGCCGCACCGTCGACTTCTTCCGCGGGGGACCACGAGGAGCACTTCCATCATGACCATGTCCAAATCCGCGACCGACGCCCAGGCGGTTCCCACCGTCCTGGAGCTGTCGATCGTGCTGCCGTGCCTCAATGAGGCCGAAACCCTTGAGACGTGCGTGCGCAAGGCGCGGGAATCGCTGCGGAGTCTCGGTGTGGCGGGCGAGGTCATCGTCGCCGACAACGGCTCCACCGACGGGTCGCAGGACATCGCGCGGGCCAACGGCGCCCGGGTCGTCGACGTGCCCCGCCGCGGCTACGGCGCCGCGCTCGCCGCGGGCATCGAGGCCGCGGGCGGCGAGTACGTCCTGATGGCCGACGCCGACGACAGCTACGCGCTCGACGACATCGGCGGCTTCCTCGAAGCGCTTCGCGGCGGCGCCGACCTGGTGATGGGCAACCGCTTCCAGGGCGGGATCGCCGAAGGCGCCATGCCGTTCCTGCACCGCTACCTGGGCAACCCGGTGCTCTCGCGGCTGGGCAGGCTGTTCTTCCGGATCCCGGTGGGCGACTTCCACTGCGGGATCCGCGCGTTCCGCCGCGACCGCATCCTGGAGCTCGGCCTGCGCACCTCGGGCATGGAGTTCGCCAGCGAGATGGTCGTGCGCGCGTCGCTCAACCACTTCAAGATCCGCGAGGTGCCGACGACGCTGCGCCCCGACGGTCGCACCCGGGCACCGCACCTGCGGACCTGGCGCGACGGCTGGCGGCACCTGCGCTTCCTGCTCGCGTTCAGCCCGCGGTGGCTGCTGTACTACCCGTCGATCGCGCTGCAGGGCATCGGCCTGATCGGGATGCTGTGGCTGTCGTTCGGCCCGCAGCGGCTCGCGGGCGTCGGCTTCGGTCTGCACACGATGCTGGCGTGCGCCACGATGTTCGTGCTCGGCCTGCAAGGCATGAGTCTCGCGGTCGTGGCCCGGTCCTACGCCGCGCACTTGGGGCTGCTGCCACCGCCATCGGGCCGGATGATCCTGCGAATAGCCAAGGCGTCGCTCGAGCGCGGCCTGTGGATCGGCCTGCTCCTCCTCGCGGGCGGGATCACCTGCTTCATCGTGGCCCTGAGCATCTGGGGAGCCGCGGGATTCGGCGAACTCGACGTCGTGCAGACCATGCGGGTGCCCATCCTGGGCATGGTGCTGATGGTGGCGGGCTTCCAGCTGATCACCGTGAGCTTCACCCTGAGCCTGACCAAGATCGGCGAGGACTGAGCACGTGACGGACAGTCGACTGCCCCGGGTGAGCGCGATCGTGCTGGCCTGGAAGTCCGAGCCGTGGCTGCGCCGCAGCGTGACCGCGCTGCTCGGGTCGGAGAAGGTCGACCTGGACGTGGTGCTCGTCGACAACGGGTGCACCGACGACGACGTCGAGGTGCTGGCCCAGTTGCCCGGCGTCACCGTCGTGCGGCCGGGGCGCAACCTCGGCTACTCGGGTGGGAACAACGCGGGCGTAGCCGTCGCCGAAGGGGACTACGTCGCCTTGATCAACGGTGACGCGATCGTCGAGCCGAACACCGTCGCGCGGCTCGTCGAGGAACTCGCGCGGCCCGACGTCGGCATCGCCGCGGCGGGTGTACGGCTCGCGGAGAACCCGGCGCTGCTCAACTCCAGCGGGAACATGGTCCACGTGCTCGGCATCAGCTGGGTCGGCGGACTCGGCGAGCCGGAGACGCGGACCGCCCCGACCGAGGTGGCGGGCGCGATGGGCGCCGGTCTCGTCACCACCCGCGAACACTGGGACCGCCTCGGCGGGTTCTTCGAGCAGTACTTCGCCTACCACGAGGACGCCGACCTCTCGATCCGCACGTGGCGGCTCGGTCTCAAGGTCGTCAACGTCCCCGACGCGGTCGTCGTGCACCGGTACGAGTTCTCGCGCAACACCGAGAAGTTCTACCTGGTGGAGCGCAACCGCCTGATCTTCGTGACCACGCTGTGGAGCGCCCGCGCGCTCCTGCTGCTCGCCCCGGCGCTGTTCGCCCTGGAACTGGCCATGCTCGCCTTGGCGCTCAAGGAGGGCTGGGCCAAGGACAAGGTCCGCGGCTGGGTGTGGCTCTGGCGCAACCGGGCCGTGCTCCGCGAGCGCCGCGCGCTGGTCCGCGGGATGCAGACCATCCCGGACAGCGAGTGGATGCGGGTGCTCACACCGCGGCTGGACACCCCGCTGATCCAGGTGCCCGCCGTGATCCTGCGACCGCTGAACGCGGTCACCACCGCCTACTGGAAGCTCATCCGCCGGTTCGTATAGGTCCTGTCCTTGCAGGACAGGACCTATGGCTTGCGGATGACGAGCACGAAGTACTGGCTGACGTCCTCGATGATCCAGTCCTGGGTGTCGAACCGCTCCCGGACGAACCCGCCGTCGATCGCCTGCCAGTAGTCGGGCCCCTTGAACAGCATGAAGGCGTCGATCGGCCCGAACTCGGTGGCCGCGCTGGCCCGCGTGAGCTCGCTCGGGTCGGTGATCGTCATGAGCCGCTTCACTTCGGCGTAGCGATCGTCCCAACGGGACAGTGAACTGCTGGAGGTGCGGTCCGTGCCCATGTACGCGTTCCACGGCAGGTACGCGAAGAGCCGTTCGTCCGCGGACAGGATCGTGGGCCGCGCCCCCTTGCCGAGGACCGACTCCACCTCCTCCTTGACCCGCACGGCGGGAACGCAGCCCGGCCGGAAGTCGTCGAGCCGCACGCCCTTGGGCAGGGTCCGCACCGGCGAGCAGTCGGGCAGCGGCTCCAGGTGCGCGAACGTCGCGAGCACGCCGAAGGTGCGGTCCGCCTCGGTCTTGCCGAACGCGGTGACCGGACGCCAAGCGGACCAGTACGTCGTGCCGATCCACAGCATGGCCACAGCCAGCACTGCCACACCGGTCCGGCTGGGCGGCACGGCGCCGACCCGGCGAATCAGCACGGGGACGACCGAGGTCAGCGTGAGGACACCGGCGGCGGCCAGCGTGACGCCGGTCAGCCGCGGCACGTAGTGGATCAGGGTGGTGTGGTCGGTCAACAGGTAGCGCAGGCCCATGACCAGCCAGAACACATAGGAACCGAGCACCAGCCAGAGCATCGGCCACGCCCACGGCTTGGCCCGGTACCAGACCAGACCGATGAGCCCGACGAGCTGCAGCCCCCCGAGCAGGGTGGGGTCGAGGAACGGGAAGCCGTTCTCGGTGATCTCGAAGGACTGGTACAGGTCTCCGAGACCCTGCCCGCCCTTCGTCAGCACGGCGCTGAGGTACGGGACCATGTAGGGCAGCGCCATCAGCGTGGTGATCAGGCCGACGGCGAGCACGTGCCGGACGTACGCGCCACGGTTCTCGCTGCGCCGCCACGCGGTCACCAGGATGGCGAACACGCCGACAACGCCGAACGGGAACCAGCCGTTGTAGGTCACCATGATCAGGCCGCCGATGAGCCCGGCGGGCAACCAGTGCAGCCTGCCCTTGCCGGTCTCGGTGAATGTCGCGAGCAGCCACGGGAGGAAGACCAGCAGCGTGATGATCGCGAACGCCTTGCGCGGGTCACCGAAGACGAGCAGCCCGGAAGCGCTGATGACGAGCGCCGCGCCCGCGGGCACGATCCGGCGCCACAGCAGGAACGCGGCGAGCACGGCGGCCGAGGTGAGCAGCACCTCCGCGGCGCCCAGCAGCCGCCACGCGGGCACGTCGAGGAGCAACGCGATCCGGCCGAGCAGCCACGGGTACAGCGGCGGGTATTCCGACGGCAGGCCGTCGATGAACGTGTCGGACGGCCACGGCGTGACCGTGTACCGGTTGACCGCCGCGGTCATCCGGCCCATGTCGGCGCCGAGGCCGCCGAAGCCGAACGGAGTCAGGTTGAGCGCGGACCGCAGCGCGAGCGCCACCCACGCGGCGAACAGGCCCGCGCCGACGGCGACCAAGCGGTCGCCGGATCGGCGGCGCACCACCGCGACCGCCGCGCAGCCCGCCAACAACGCCGCGCCGATCGCCAGCGGGATGAAGGCGCCGCGAGGCGTCAACGGGTCGAGCTTGTTGTAGCGACCCTCCACGAACAGGAACAGCGCCGTCGCCGCCAGCCAGGTGAGGACCGCCACCACGGCGGGGCCTGTGCACAGCGCGCGAAGGCGCGACTCTCTGTCAGGGTTCTTCTCGGTCACGACCGTCTCGCGGTCGACGTCCACCATCGAATCCGGCACGGCACACCTGTCTGCCCGGGACTTGGACCAGTTCGTCACCGCCCCCAGGCGGCCCCAGCCGACACCCTACGCGGTGGGTGGGGGACGTCACCCGACCAGGGGACCGCGCGAGCGGCCGACTAGCATTCCATCCCGTGTCTAACGAGTTCTCCGGCCGTGCACTCATCGTCGTGCCGGCCTGGAACGAAGAGGCCGCCGTCGCCGAGACGGTGCGCGAGATCTACGCCGCCGTTCCCGCCGCCGACGTCCTCGTGGTCGACGACGGGTCCAGCGACCGGACTGTGGAGTGCGCCCGGGAGGCCGGGGCGCTCGTCCTCGAACTGCCCTTCAACCTCGGTGTCGGTGGTGCGATGCGCGCGGGCTTCCGCTACGCGCTGCGCCACAACTACGACGTCGCGGTGCAGGTCGACGCGGACGGGCAGCACGATCCCAGCGAGATCCCGGACCTGCTCGCGGGCCTGGCGCACGCGGACATCGTCATCGGCGCCCGGTTCGCCGAGCGCGGCGCGTACCAGGTCCGAGGCCCGCGCAAGTGGGCGATGGTCGTGCTGTCGAAGGTGCTCTCGCTGCTGGCCAAGACCCGGCTCACCGACACGACCTCCGGCTTCAAGGCGACCGGCCGCCGCGCGCTGCCGCTGTTCGCCGAGCACTACCCCGTCGAGTACCTCGGCGACACGATCGAATCGCTGGTCATCGCGCTCCGCTCGGGCTGCGTGGTGACCCAGGTGCCCGCGCACATGCGGCCGCGCCGCGCGGGCAACCCGAGCCACAGCCCGTGGAAGGCCACGGTGTACCTGTTCCGCGCCGGGTTCGCCCTGCTGCTGGCCCTGGTGCGCCGCTGGGACACCACGGTCAAACAGGCCGTCCCGATGGCCGCGCCGCCCGCCGCCGAGAAGAGGATGTCGTCGTGAGCGCCTATATCGTCGCCCTCATCGGCAGCGTGCTGATCCTGCTCGGCATCTTCGAGCTGCTGCGCAGGCGTCAGCTCAGCGAGAAGTACGCCGTGCTGTGGCTGGTCGTCGGCGTGACCCTGCTCGTCGTGACGATCTTCCCGGGCCTGCTGGGCGTGCTGAGTCGGGCCGCGGGCGTGGAGATCGCGTCCAACCTGCTGTTCTTCGTCGCGATCGTGTTCCTCGTCGGGGTCGCCCTGCACCTGTCGTGGGAGGTCTCCCGGCTCGAGGACGAGACCCGCAAGCTCGCCGAGGACCTGGCGATCCTGCGCCTCGACGTCGACGAGCACGTCAAGCGGACGACGTCCGGCCCGGACGGAAAGTCCTAGCTCAGCCCGGAACCGGGGCGCCGCGCAGCATCGCGGAGATGACCTCGACGGCGTGATCCCAGGAGAACCGCTCCGCGGTCGTCGCGCGCAGCGCGTCACCCCGGGAACGGCGCAGTTCCGCGTCGCCCAAGGCCTCGCCGAGTGCCCGCGCGAGCGCGTCGGGCTGCTGCGCGGGGACCAGCCAACCGGTCCGGTCGGCGTCGAGGATCTCCGACGTGCCACCGACATCGGTGGCGACCACCGCTGCGCCGAGCGCCGCGGCTTCGAGCACGGTGGTGGGCAGGCCCTCGGTCCAGCTCGGGTTGACGAACACCGTGGCGGCCGCGATCTCCTTCAGCGCCGTGGCATGGTCGACCGCGCCCAGGAACTCGACGTGGTCGCCGAGTCCGAGCGTCTTGGCCTTCGCTTCGAGGGCCGAGCGCACCGGGCCGTCGCCGCAGATCCGCAGGCGGGCCTTCATCCCGGTGGAGTGCAGGGTCGCGGTCGCGTCGAGCAGGTCCGCGACGCCCTTGCCGCTGATGAGCCTGCCGACAAAGCAGACGGTGTCGTCGGCGGTCGGCTCGGCCTTAAGGTCGGTCGGCAGTTCCATGCCGCGGTGGACCACGGTGGGCTCGCGGCCCGACAGGTCGCGGACGAAGTCGCGGGCCGAGTTGGACACGGCGACGACGTGCGCCGCCTTGCCCAGCACCACCTTCGCGATCGTCGCGTCGACGGTGTTGGCGACCAACCGGACGAATCCGTTCCCGCTCTGCACCGGCGTCGAGCCGTGTTCGATGTGCACCCGGCGGATGCCCCGGCTCGCGGCGAACCGCGAGGCCAGCGCGGCGTGGTAGAAGAACCGCGTGTGGGTCATCATCACCGAATCCGGTGTGCAGTACTCCCGCAGCAGCTTGTGGAAACCGGGCTTGGGCACCGGGTAGGGCGACACCGGCATCCACGACGGCCACCGCACGACGGTCCAGCGGTCGGTGAGGTGCTCGATCCCCGGCTTGGACGCGGTGTCGGACGTGAGCACCGTGATCCGCAGATCGGGGTCCGCCGCGAGGAGCTGGCGGTGCAGCTCGTGCGCGTAGGCCTCCAGGCCGCCCGGATGAGGTGGGTAGCAGGACGGGAGGTCGACCAGGTGCATGCCGACTATCTTGCACACCCGCGACGCCCCGGGTCAGTCCGGGGTCAGCTGGTCGCAGCCCGGTCGGCGCGCGCGTGCCGGGTCAGTCCGACCCACGCGATCCCGGCGCCGACTCCCCAGGCCAGGGCCATCCCGCAGGCCGCGCCCACGACGCCGAACTGGGTGCCGAGCAGGGCGATCAGGGCGAGTTCGCAGATCAGCTGGATGGTGCGGACCCGCGGGCCGACCCACGCCCGGCCGCTCGCCTTGGCCGCCACCATGGCGGTCTGGCCCGACGCCAACAGGAACGCGTAGACCAGCAGGAACAGCACGACCGGCTCCAGGGTGGACCAGTCGGCCTTGAGCAGGGTGCCCATCAGGTCGGCGGGCAGCACGAGCACGATCAGCGCGCTCACCGCGCACACGATCGCCGCCAGCGCCGTGACCAGAGCGGGCGCGCGGACCACGTCCTTGGCGCTGCGGCCCGCCAGATGGGCGAGCAGGGCGGTCCCGATGCCGACGAAGAGCACGGTCAGCGCGGTGATCGGGGTCATCGCCTTGCGGAGCAGGCCGTAGTCGTTGAGTCCGGTCGCCCAGATGGCCATGCCGAACGTCGCGTAGATGCCCGCGGCGAGGTAGATGGCGTCGACCAGGAAGCCGGGGATCAGGCGCCACTGGTCCGACAGCCATCGGCGAACCGACCCGAAGGCGAACGGGCTGCCGGTGAGCCGGATCGCGACCGCGGACATCAGCACACCGGTCGCCGCCCACAGCAGGTACACCCGGGTCGGTGTCAGCTCGTCGACGAGAGCGACCGTGACCAGCGCGGCGACCAACAAACCAAACCAGACACCGTCGACGCCCAGCGCGATCAGCGGGCGGTCGCGGCCGTAGCCGACGTAGCGGGCGTGGTCGAGCGCGCCGAGCAGCGGCGACGCCGCGGCCTGGATGAACAGGAGTTCTTGCGCGGTTCCGTCGAGGAACAGGCCCACGATCAGCGACCCGATCCCGACAGCGAGGCCGAGCGCGAGCGCGCTTCCCGCCGCGCCCCGCGAGCGTTCGTCCCCGGCGGTCCGCGACACCAGCATCGGCTCCGAGGCGATTGCCCGGCCGATGTACCACTGGCCGGTCTGCACCATCATGACCAGCGTGAAGATCCCGTACTCGGCGCCGGTCGACACCGGGATCGCGGCGGCCTGCATGGCGAACGCGACGGCGCTGAAGACGAGTTGGTCGGCGGTCACAAGGGACTGCCTGCCGACCCGGTCGATCAAGGTTCGCAGCGCTGACCTCGGGTTCGACCCAGGTGCCGGTGTCGCTGACTTCGTCACGCTGCGGGCGCCTTCTTGCCGGGGGATCGGGCCCCCTACTCTACGGGGGCGTTCGGTCGAGATCGCCGCGGCGGGGTTCCCGCCGAGTCTGTCGAGGAGGCATACGTGACCTCACCGGTCTCCGTGGTGATTCCCTGCGCGCCGAAAGCCGAGTACCTCGGCGAGACCTTGCGGTCGGTGGCGGCGCAGACCCATGACGCGTGGGAAGTCGTGCTGGTCCTCGACGGCGACTGCGAGCAGAACCGCGCGGCGGCCGCCGAACTCGGCGACCGGATCACCGTGGAACTGACCCCGAAGCCGCGCAGCGGGCCCGCGGTCGGCCGCAACATCGGCATGGCCGCCGCCCGGCACGACCTCATCGCGTTCCTCGACGCCGACGACCTATGCGCACCCGAGCGGCTAGCCGTTCAGGCCGCCCTCCTCGACGAACGGCCTGACCTCGGGCTGGTCGGCGCGTGGTCGACAAAGATCGACCCGAGCGGTGAGCAGGTCGGGGTCGCGCATTCGGTCACCGGCGAGGACAAGGTCGCCCGCACGATGCTGGTGTTCAACTGCCTGACGACCTCGACGATCATGACCCGCAAGGTGCTCGCCGAGAAGCTCGGCGGCTTCGACCCGCGGTGCGTGCGCCTCGAGGACTACGACCTGTGGCTGCGGATCCTGGCTGAGGCCCCCGGGGACGTGCTGCCGCAGGAGTTGCTCGGGTACCGGGTGCACCCCGAGCAGTACAGCCGCGGTGGGCTGTTGGGCCCGCAGACCGCGTTGATCCGCAAGAGCAAGCTCAAGCTGGGCAAGCGGATCGGCGTCGGCCCGGTCGGCGTCGCGGCCCGCCACCTGGCCTGGCTCGGCGTGCAGGTGGCGAACCGCCGCTGGTGATCAGGCTCGCGCGGGCGCCAGTTCGGTCGAGTCCTCGGCACCCGCGGAGTCGCCGGTGTCCTCGGAACCCTTGGCGTCCTTGGACTTCGCGTCCGCGCCCGGGTCCGTCTTGGCGGCCTTGCGGCTGTCGAGAGTCGTGATGAGGTCCCGGCCGACACCGATCATCGGCACCTCCACCCAGCGGTAGAGGACGTCGGCCACGATGAGACTGGCGATCGTCACCGCGATCACGGTCGCGGTCCGCTCGATCCGCAGCACCGGGAAGGTCGCCGCGATCATGGTCCCGGTGAGCGCCTGCACCAGGTACAGCGAGTACGACCGCTCACCGATGAACCGCATGACCGGGTTCGCCAGCAGCGGCAGCAGCGGCCCGCCGTTGAACAGACCCGGCAGCATCAGCGCGACCGCCAAGCCGTAGGTCATGACGAGGACGTCCTCGTTGCCGAACGAGGCCAGGAACCACTTGGTGTTCAGCTGCACCACGACGACCGCGACCGCGAAGACCAAGCCGAACACCGGCAGGGTCAGGTACCGCAGGACCGCGAAGCCGCGCGGGTAGTGCAGCACCACGGCCAGCAGACAGCCGATCAGGATCACGATGTATGACGCGGAACCGTAGGTGTAGAACGGCACGATCAGGGCGGCGGCCAGCAGGGTCATCGCGGTGGCGATCACCGTGAGGCGCTTGCCGAGGGTCAGCGCGCCGAGCGCGAAGGCGAGCAGCGGCCACACCAGGTAGAACTTCTGCTCGATCGCCAGCGTCCAGGAGTGACCGAAGATCTGGCCCGCGGCGATGTACTCGTTGTTGAACGTGAGGTAGTACGGCAGCACTTCGCCGACGTTGTGCGAGGTGTACTCACCGCGCAGGTAGTGCATCAACACCGTCGCGCCAAGCACCACGTAATAGACCGGCATGATCCGGAACGCGCGCCGGATGTAGAAGTTGCGCAGCGACACCCGGCCCTTGCGGCCCTCTTCGCGCAACGCGAGCGTGGTGATCAGGTAGCCCGAGATCACGAAGAACATGTGCACGCCGAGCCAGCCGCTCATGCCGTGCCACTTGGTGCCCCCGAAGTGGGAGAACACCACCATCACCGCCGCGATCGCCCGGAGCCCGTCCAGGGCCGCGAAGTGCCGGATCGCCAGGTATTCCTCGTGCTTGAGCGGGGCCATGCTTCCTCTTCGAACGCAGGGGAACGCGGTCTCGTCGCGCCGCAAGGCCACCAGGCCTCGCGGATGCGCGGCTCGCCTATGAGCACGGCCGCCAGGCGGTCATGGTGCCACAGTGACGAATCGATCCCGAACACGGTCGGCGTGGCGAGTTGCGCAGCTCGCACTCCGGGGTGTTCAGCCGCCCGGGCGCTGCTGGGGCCGCGGCTGGTCCAAGGTGACCTCGTAGACCCGGGACGAGCCCTCCGCGAAGACCAGCTTCAGCGACCGGGCCTCGTCCAGATCGTCGAGGCCGGGAGCGGCGCCCCGGGCGCCGTAGACGCGGTCGTCGGTGAAGAAGACGTGGGTGATGCCGAGTTTGCGGACGATGGCCTGGACCTCGGTGTCGGTGTCCAGTTCGTCGAAGCGCTCCCACAGCTCGACCCGGTCGGCACCCGCCGACTTCGGGTCGGGACGCCCGCTGAACACGTGGCCGAAGACCGGGTGCACGTCCTCCAGCGCCCACATCCACGCCGAGCCGTCCGTCGGGTCGTTCATGACCACGCCCTTGTCGGGCACGACCTTGCCGAGTTCCTCGATCGCCGCCTGCTTGGGCGGCGTCATCGTCCCGGCCTGCGCGCCGTACGCCGGCTTGATGAAGGTCGTGTTGCGGCCGATGTAGAACGCGTTGGTCAGGCCGGCGAGCGCGACGACGACGACGCCGAGGGCGAGACTGCGCACGATCACGTCATCGCGCTTGGTCCAGCGCGCGGTGACCCGGGTGAGGAAGTCGCGCGCCACGACCAGGCCGTTGGCCGCGACCAGCAGCAGCGGAAGCGTGCACAGCGCGGCGAAGCGCCAGCGGTCGTTCCACCACGGACCGGTCAGCAGGGCGACCGTCGGCCCCTCGTACGAGGCCGCGAGGACGAACAGGACGATGAAGACAAGGCCGCCGACGAGCCACCAGCCGAGGTCGCGCAGCCTGCGCAGCCCCACGACGCCCGCGACCAGCGCGGCGACCAGCCACCACTGCGGAAGCGCGGTCTCGTAGTTCTGGAACAGGACCATGCCCAGCACGGCGCCGGGGGTGCCGTACGTCGGCCAGTCGAACCCGGAGGCGGTGGCCATGCTCGCCGCTTTGAGCAGCTCCGGGAGGGCCCTCGCCGCCGCGAGCACGCCCATGACGCCGACCGCGACCAGCTCCGGCAGCGGCACCCGGCGGGCCTGGATCCAGCGCTGCAGCACGTAGACCCCGCAGAACACCGCTGCCGACAGAGCGACGCTGGGGTGCAGGGTGACGAGCCCGGTCGCGGCCAGGGCGGTGATCAGGATGAGGGCGGGGTCACGCCGGTCGAGCAGCGCGACGAACAGCGCGACGAAACCGGGGATGACCGCGACCCCGACGGCGAACGGCCAGACCGGGCCGAAGAACTCCAGGGCGTACGGGAAGCTGGTGAACGTGCCCGCCAGCAGGGCGGTCGCCGCGATCAGGGCGGGGCGGGCCTTCGCGGCCCGCAGGACGCCGACCATCGACAGGGCGAAGACGAACGCGAGCAGCCCGGACTGCAGGTTGAGCAGCTGCGGGACGGTGCCCGCGGTGACCTGCAGCGCCGTCGCGACCAGCACGTGGAAGCTGTTCGGGTAGAAGAAGTTCTGGTTGAACGGGTCGTTGACCGCGCGCAGCGCGGAGGGGGCCGACTCGCCGGTCTCGGCGATGAACCGGACCGAGTTGGCGTGGAAGATCGCGTCCCAGAACTGGTGCACGCCGGTGAAGCCCGCTGTCGAGCGCGACGTGACGAGCAGGCCGACGCCCGCTGCGATGGCCAGCGCGGCGACCACGCCCGCGTGGTGGATCAAGCTCCACCGCGGCAGTTCGTCGCCCGCGGACATCGGGAACCATCGCCTGCCCACGAGCCGGGCCGCGAACACGACCGCGCACACCACGGCGGTGACGGCGAGCAGCGCCCAGACCGACCAGCCGCCCAGCAGCGTGGGAGCCAGCGGCGCGCCGAGCGAGACCACGCCGTAGGTGAGCACCGGGGCCGTGCCGAGCAGCACCCAGCCGCGCAGGCCCGCCGAGACGCCGACCAGGAGGCCCGGGACGACCAGCAGGGTCGTCAACACCAGACACAGCAGGCCGGCATTGGTAAGCATCTATGGGGCCTTTCCACACTCGGGTCACCGCGGCCGGACGCGCGGACAGCCCGGGACCGCGTGGCCAGGGCCGGTACTCGCCGTGCACTCTATCCGCACCGGCCATTTACACCGGCGCGCGGCGGCGGTCAACGTGGGCATCAGCCGACCGGGGGGAACCGGACGGTACCCTGGATCGCGCCTGGCTCCGGTCCCGCGGAGCACCGGACGACCCCCTCTGAGAGACGTGACGGACCAGCCTGAGATTCAGATGCCTCCCGCGACCTTCGAACTCATCGACGAGAGCGGGGTGTTCGACGGCGAGCAGCCCAGCATCCTCGACGACCGGGAACGCGCGCTCGTCGTCGGCGCGGCCAACTACTACGCGCTGACGATGCCGGGGCAGACCTTCCGGTTCACCGTGCTCAGGGGACCGTCAGGCAGCCTTCCGTCGCTGACCGACGAGGAGACCAGCCAGATCGAGTGGGCCGACGACCGCCAGGTCATCGGCTCGATGGTCTTCCGCAGCGTCGTGCACACCACGCGCTCCTCCGGCGAGGCCGAGGCGATGATCGACCTGACCGTCGACGTCGGCGGCGCGGAGCAGATCGCCACCGCCTACAACCAGCTCCCCGGCGTCCTCGGCGCCGTGCGGCGAGCGGTCCGGTTCAGCGCGCCGGTCCAGTTCGACGCGCTGCGGCAGTTCCGCACCGACGTCATCCACTGGCGCAACCGCAGCGAGCACCCCTCCAAGGCCTCGCCGGTCCTCATCGACCGCGGCGCGTCCGCCGTCGGCCCCGGCAAGGTGCCCGCGGTCCTGTTCGGCATCCACTGGCTCGAACTCGGCGGCGCCGAGCGGTGGGCGGTGGAGACGGTCCAGCTGGCGAAAGAGGCGGGCCTGGTGCCGATCGTGGTCACCGACCGGCCGTCGAGCCACCCGTGGATCACCCGGCCGGAGTTCGACGGCGCGGTCGTGGTCCCGCTGACCATGCCGCTGCCGCCCGGTCAGGAATCGTCCTTCCTCAACGGTGTGCTGTCGGCGTTCGACGTGCGCGGCGTGCACCTGCACCACTGCACCTGGCTCTACGAGCGGCTTCCGTGGCTCAAGGCGGTCCGGCCGGACATCCCGGTCGTCGACTCCCTGCACATCCTGGAATACCGCACCGGCGGCTTCGTCGACATCTCCGTGCGGATGTCGAACGTCATCGACACGCACCACGTGATCTCGCCGCAGCTGCGCGACTACCTCATCGGCAAGCAGAACGTCGACAAGGACAAGGTCGCCCTCGCCACCCTGGCGAACCTGACGGTCCGGGCGGAGGACCCCAAGCCCGCCCCGAGCACCGACGGCCCGTTCACCGTGGCGTTCGTCGGCCGGTTCACCCAGCAGAAGCGCCCCTACCTGTTCCTCAAGCTGGCCGCCGAACTCAAGGGCTCGGCGCCCGGCGACATCCGCTTCGTCATGCACGGCGACGGCGAGCTCTCCGGCGAGGTGCACGGCCTGCGGAACAGGCTGGGCCTGGCCGACGTGCTGGAGATCCGCGGTCCCGACCAGCCGGTGTCGCGCACCCTGGCCGAGTCGGACGTGCTGGTCATCTCCTCGGACAACGAGGGCCTGACCCTGACCTCCTTCGAGGCCTCCGCGGCGGGCGTGCCCGTCGTGTCGGCCGATGTCGGCTCGCAGGCCTCGCTCATCGCCGACGAACTGCTCTGCCCCCGGCACCCGTACCCCTTCATCCGCACCGCGGCCGACCGCATCGCGACGATGATGACCGACCCCCAGCAGCGCGAGACCTGGCTGGCCGAGCAGCGCGACAAGTCCGAGGCGTTCGCCGCGCTGCCCGACGCCCGGTCGATGGTCCGCGACCTCTACCAAGGATGGATGCAGTGAGCACTGTCGCCGCCGTTGTCGTCACGTACAACCGCAAGGACAAGCTGACGAAGGTCCTCGACCACGTCCTGGGCCAGTCGCTGCGCCCGTCGTGGGTCGTCGTGGTCGACAACGCCTCCACCGACGGCACCGCGGATATCCTGGCCGACTACGCCAAGCGCGACGACCGGGTCGTGGTGGTCAGCCTGGACACCAACACCGGCGGCGCGGGCGGCTTCGCGACCGGCATGGCCCGCGGCTACGAGTTGGGCGCCGACTTCGTCTGGATCATGGACGACGACTGCTACCCCAACACCGACGCGCTCGAAGAGCTGGTCAACGGCCACGCCAAGGCGGAGTCGACCATGGGCACGCAGCTGCCCTACGCGTGCTCGCTGGTCAAGTACATCGACGGCAGCATCTGCGAGATGAACAACCCGGGCACCACGTGGGACTGGGGCAGGCTCATCTCCAAGGGCGAGCAGAGCGTGCTGATCACCCACTGCTCGTTCGTCTCGGTGCTGTTCCCGCGCTGGACGCTCACCCGGCACGGCCTGCCGCTCAAGGAGTACTTCATCTGGTTCGACGACCAGGAGTACACCCTGCGCATCACGAAGGACGCGCCCGGCGTGCAGGTCCTCACCAGCGTCGTCGTGCACGACATGGGCGTGAACCGCGGCGTGAACTTCGGCGACGTCACCCCGGCGAACATCTGGAAGTTCGAGTACGGCGCCCGCAACGAGGCCTCGTTCCGCCTGCACCACGAGAACGCGGTCGCGTTCGCCAAGTTCGTCCTGCGCCTGTTCCAGGGCCTGCGGGGCGGCGGCGTGGCGTGGCCGCTGCGGGTGCGGCTGTTCAAGAAGGTCATCGAGGGCGTGAAGTTCAACCCGAAGCCCGATTTCCCCCGATCGGTGCTGTAACCCGAACGGGTTCGCGACGACGAAGGGCCGTTCCCCACGGGGTGCGGCCCTTCGCTTTGCGTGGCCCCGCAACGACTGCGGCCCACGCCTGCCCAGCAACGACGAAACGGGCCGCTCCCCGAGGGGAGCGGCCCGTCTGCGTCTGATTCAGATCAGATGGCGCGAACGCCAGTGGCCTGCGGGCCCTTCTGGCCCTGGCCGACCTCGTACTCGACACGCGCGTTCTCGTCCAGGCTCTTGAAGCCCGAGCCCTGGATCTCCGAGTAGTGCACGAAGACGTCGGCGCCGCCGTCGTCAGGCGCGATGAACCCGAAGCCCTTTTCGGAGTTGAACCACTTCACTGTGCCCTGTGCCACGACTATCTCCTCAACAGGTACCGCTACAGCGCGCACGGGTGCGCACGCCTTGGTCGGTTTCAGACGGCGACTTCTCCGGCTTGACCTGGAGGAAAACCGCGCGCCCGCAACGATCTCTTGCGAGCGTGATCTAACACGTACTCAAGAAAACTTACGACCTCACACAGTGAACCACACAACCCGCACCCGCCGCACGTGTGACGTGACACCAGGTCGGGGGTTGCGGCCGTTCCCCTGCTGGGAGACGCTTTGGGAGTGAGCGAGCTCGCCAGTGAAAAATCCGTGACCGAGAACACCGAGACCATCGCGCTCGACCTCGACGAAGCCGGAGTCTCCGTAGACCTGCCCCGCCCCGCGCATCGCGGCGATCAGGTCCAGGGCGTTCCCTACCGCCCGGTCGAATTCCGTGACGACGACCTTCCCGCGGCCCTCGAACGGGCCGCGTCGTGGCTGCGGGCGACCCAGGACTGGCTCGGTGAACCAGTCGACGTCATCGCGATCCATCTCGACTATGACGACGGCGAGGGATCGCCGTATTACGACGTCAAGCTGCTGTGCAACGAGGAAGACCTCGCGGGCGCCCCGATCGTGCTGCGCGAGCAGGCCGCCAAGGCAGTGGGCGACTAGTGGCCGAGATCGTCTATCCGCCAGTGGTGCTGGCGGCCAAGACCCTGTTCCGGGTCATGGACTATCAGGTCGACGTCCAAGGCGGCGAGCACATCCCGAAGACGGGTGGCGCGGTCATCGCGTGCAACCACGTGAGCTACCTCGACTTCATCTTCGCCGGTTTCGGCGCGCAGCCCGCCAAGCGGCTGGTGCGCTTCATGGCCAAGCAGCAGATCTTCCACAACAAGATCGCGGGCCCGCTGATGCGTGGCATGCACCACATCTCGGTCGACCGGTCCGCGGGCCAGGCGTCGTACCGGGAGGCGGTCGAGAAGCTGCGCGCCGGTGAGGTCGTCGGGGTGTTCCCGGAGGCCACGATCAGCCAGTCGTTCACCGTCAAGGACATCAAGTCGGGCGCGGTGCGGATGGCGGCCGAGGCGGGCGTCCCGGTGGTGCCGATGGCGCTGTGGGGCACGCAGCGGCTGTGGACGAAGGGTCGGCCGAAGGACCTCAAGCAGCGCCACATCCCGATCCTGATTCGGGCGGGTGAATCCTTCACCGTCGGCCCGGACGACGACCAGGAAGCGCTGACCCTGGACCTGCGGACCCGGATGACGGAGCTGCTCGACCGAGTCCAGAAGGACTACCCGGACTCCCCGTCCGGCGAGTCCGACTCCTGGTGGCTCCCCGCCCACCTCGGCGGCACCGCCCCCACCCCCGAACAAGCCGCCGAACTAGACAAACGCAAGCCCGAGTAACCCGCGAGTCGCCCCGCCAGGCGAACGAGTCGCCCCTCCCGGCAACTGACTTCGACATTCGCGCGTCCTGAATGTCGAACTCAGTTGCCGGAGCGGGCGACTCACTTGCCTGGCGGGGCGACTCGCGGGCTAGAACCAGCGTTCTAGGACTTGGGCTACGCCGTCTTCGGTGTGGGAGGCAGTGACCTCGTCGGCGGCGGCGATGACGGCCGCGTCGGCGTTCGCCATGGCCACGCCGTGGCCTGCCCAGCGGATCATCTCGATGTCGTTGGGCATGTCGCCGAAGGCCACCACGTCCTCCTGCGCCACGCCCACCCGTTCGGCGACCTCGGCCAGGCCGCGGGCCTTGGTGACGCCGGGCGCGGAGATCTCGATGAGGCCGCGGTTGGTGGAGTACGTGATGTCGACGGCGTCGCCGAGCAGTTCCCCGGCGACCATCGCGATCTCGGCGCTGGTCATGTCCTCGTGCCGGATCAGCAGCTTGGTCGACAGCCTGCCCAGCAGTTCCGCCCGCGGGCGCATGTTCTGCTCGGCGTCGCCCCACGGGTTGCGGAACCCGGGTTCGGTCGCGAAGGTGACGCCGCCGTCGTAGGGGCCGAGGTCGGCCCACTCCGACGCGAGCCGCATGCCGGGCAGCACGCCGTCGAGGGTGTGGGCGACGTCATGCAGCAGCATCGGCTCCAGGCCGTGCACGCTCAGCACCGACGACTTCGCGATGTCGTAGACCACCGCGCCGTTGGCGCACACGGCGTACCCGTCGAGGCCCGTGGGCTCGGCGACCGGCGGGATCCAGCGCGGCGGTCGGCCCGTGACCAGCACGAACGGCGTGCCGGATGCCAGTACCCGGTCGATCGTCGCCTGCGTGCGCGGGGTCACCCGCTCGTCCACGGAAAGCAGGGTGCCGTCGATGTCGGACGCGATGAGCCTGGGTTTCTCCACGCCCCCATACTCCACGACCGGCCGGGATCGCTCGACGGCTTATCGGCCGCACGGACCCGCCCGGTTCGCTAGGTTCGTGACGTGCGAGTAGGCATCGTCATCCTCCCCGAGTACCGCTGGTGGGCCGCCGAGCCGCGTTGGCGCGGCGCCGAGACCTACGGCTTCGACCACGCCTGGACCTACGACCACCTGGGCTGGCGCTCACTGGTCGACGGCCCGTGGTTCGACTCCATGGCCACCCTGACCGCCGCGGCGATGGTCACCGAGACGCTGCGGCTGGGCACCCTCGTGGTGTCGCCGAACTTCCGCCACCCGGTGTCCTTCGCCAGAGCGGTCCTCACCCTCGACGACGTCTCCGACGGCCGCTTCATGCTCGGCCTCGGCTCCGGCGCCACCGGCAAGGGCGGCTACGACCGCACGGTGATGGGCGAGGAGGAGATCACCCCACGCCAGGTCACGGCCCGCTTCGGCGAGTTCGTCGAGCTGATGGACTCGGTCCTGGCCAAGCCGGTCACCGACTACCAGGGCGAGTACTACACCGCGGTCCAGGCGCGCAGCGCCCCCGGCTGCGTGCAGCGGCCGCGGGTGCCGTTCCTGGTCGGCGCGGACGGCCCGAAGGCGATGGCCGTCGCGGCGCGCCACGGCCAGGGCTGGATCACGCTGGGCGCGCGCGACGCCACCGACCTCGACGACTGGTGGCGCGGGGTCGCCGAACGCGCCGAGCGGTTCGACGCGATCCTCGCCGAGCGGGGCCGCGACCGCGCGACCGTCGACCGCTACCTCAGCCTGGACGCCTCGCCGCTGTTCTCCCTGGAGAGCGTCGAGGCCTTCCGCGACCACGTGGGCCGCGCCCAGGAACTCGGCTTCACCGACGTAGTCACCCACTGGCCACGTGAGGAAGGCATCTACGCGGGCCGCGAGAGCGTGTTGGAGCAGGTCGCGGCCGAGGTGCTGCCGACGCTCGGCGGCCGGGCGAGCCTGCGGGCGGAAAACTCCGGCACCGCGAGCAACGACGCGGGGGACCCGAGCGTCTCTCTTGGCGAGGTGGACAGTTCGGAGGGGTAGATCCACAGGGGACGCGGGGCCCCGGTGCCGGGTGATCGGCGCCGGGGCCCCGCGTATGTCCCGGTGCGAGTGGTCAACGACACGCAGGTAACCTGGGCCCTCGTGAGCGACGGTGCGAACACCCAAAGCAGCTACGCAGGCTACGACCTGATCATTGTCGGGTCCGGATTCTTCGGCCTCACGATCGCGGAGCGGACGGCGACCCAACTGGGCAAGCGCGTCCTCGTGATCGACCGACGGCCGCACATCGGCGGCAACGCCTACTCCGAGCCTGAGCCGGAGACCGGCATCGAGGTGCACAAGTACGGCGCGCACCTGTTCCACACCTCGAACAAGAGAGTGTGGGACTACGTCAACCAGTTCACCGAGTTCACCGACTACCAGCACCGGGTGTTCGCGCGCTACCAGGGCCAGGTCTACGCCTTCCCGATGAACCTCGCGCTGATCAACAGCTTCTTCGGCAAGTCCTTCACCCCGGACGAGGCCAAGGCGCTCATCGCCGAGCAGTCGGCGGAGATCAAGACCGAGGACGCGCAGAACCTCGAGGAGAAGGCGATCTCGCTGATCGGCCGCCCGCTGTACGAGGCGTTCGTCCGCGGCTACACCGCCAAGCAGTGGCAGACCGACCCCAAGGAGCTCGGCGCGGCGATCATCACCCGCCTCCCGGTCCGCTACAACTTCAACAACCGGTACTTCAACGACGCCTACGAGGGCCTGCCCGTCAACGGGTACACCGCGTGGCTGGAGAAGATGGCCGAGCACGAGAACATCGACGTGCGGCTGAACACGGACTACTTCGACATCCGCGACCAGATCCCGGCCGGAACCCCCACGGTCTACACCGGCCCGCTGGACCGCTACTTCGACTACTCCGCGGGCGAGCTGGGCTGGCGCACGCTGGACTTCGAGACCGAGGTCGTCCCGACTGGCGACTTCCAGGGCACCTCCGTCATGAACTACAACGACGAAGAGGTCCCCTACACCCGCATCCACGAGTTCCGGCACTTCCACCCGGAGCGCACGCACTACCCGACGGACAAGACGGTCATCGTCCGCGAGTACTCGCGCTTCGCCGAGTCCGGCGACGAGCCGTACTACCCGATCAACACCCCGGAAGACCGCGAGAAGCTGGCGCGCTACCGGGACCTGGCCAAGGCCGAGGCAGCCGAGAAGAACCTCATTTTCGGCGGCCGACTGGGCACCTACCAGTACCTCGACATGCACATGGCGATCGGCTCGGCCCTGTCGGTGTTCGACAACAAGGTCGCCCCCCACCTGACCGAGGGCGCCCCGCTCGACGGTTCGCTGGACGGCTAGGCGCGTGGGACGGGAGACCGCCGCGCTGAGCCGCGTCCAAGGTGCCATCGCCAAACCGGCGGTGGTGAAGGCGGCGCGCGGGCTGTCGCACTTCGGTGAGCACAGCGCGGGCTGGTTCGCGCTCGGGCTGGTCGGCGCGGCGTTCGACAAGCGCAGGCGCGGCGACTGGCTCGCCGCCTCGGCCGGGATCGTCGCGGCGCACGCGGCGTCGATCGCGGTCAAGCGGGTCGTGCGGCGGCCCCGTCCCGAAGACCCCTCGGTCAAGGTGCTGGTCAGCACGCCGAGCAAGCTGAGCTTCCCGTCGTCGCACGCCACCTCCACGACGGCGGCCGCGGTCCTGTTCTCGGGCCTGACCGGAAAGCGGCTGGTGCCGGTGCTGGTGCCGCCGATGCTCGTGTCCCGGCTGGTCCTGGGCGTGCACTACCCGACCGACGTGGTCGCCGGGTCGGTGCTGGGCGCAGTGGTCGGCGGCCTTCTGCGACGCAAGCTGAAGAGGCGATCGTGAGCGAGGCGGTGGCGGAGGTGGCCAAGCCAGGTCTGGTCGGCGGGCTCCTGCGCACGGCTCGACCGCGCCAGTGGGTCAAGAACGTCCTGGTCCTGGCGGCGCCGTTCGCGGGCAACCGGATCTTCGAGGGCCCGGTCCTGCTCGACGCCGCACTGGCGTTCGCCGCGTTCTGCCTGGTGTCGTCGGCGGTCTACCTGGTGAACGACGCGATCGACGTCGAGGCCGACCGCGCGCACCCGACCAAGCGCAACCGCCCGATCGCCGCGGGAATCGTGCCGGTCCGGTTCGCCTACATCGCCGCCGCCGTCCTGCTGGTCGCCTCGCTGGCGTTGGGTCTGCTCACCGGTTGGCCGCTGGTGATCGTGCTGTCCGTCTACGCGGCCGTGCAGCTCGCGTACTGCCTGGGGCTCAAGCACCAGCCGGTGATCGACCTCTGCATCGTGGCGTCGGGCTTCCTGCTGCGAGCCATCGCGGGCGGCGCCGCGGCAGGTATCGCGCTGTCCCAGTGGTTCCTGCTGGTGGCGGCGTTCGGCTCGCTGTTCATGGTGGCGGGCAAGCGGTACGCCGAGGTCGTGCTGTTCGAGAAGACCGGCGCGAAGATCCGCGAGTCACTGCGCAAGTACTCGTCGAGCTACCTGCGGTTCGTGTGGGCCACCTCCGCCGCGATCATGATCACCACGTACTCGCTGTGGGCGTTCGAGATCCGCGAGCGCAGCCCGAACCACTCGGTGTGGGCGGTCATCTCGATCGTCCCGTTCGTCATCGCCGTGCTGCGCTACGCCGTCGACGTCGACCAGGGCGGCGCGGGCGAGCCCGAGGACATCGCCCTCAAGGACCGCGTGCTGCAGGTGCTCGGCGCCTCGTGGGTCGCCTGCCTGGCCCTGTCGGTCTACCTCTGATCGAAACGGTGATGGGGCACCCCCCTCGGGTGCCCCATCACCATTTCCGGATCGCCTTGACCTAAGGGGACCGTGACGGCGGCCGACCACGGTGACCGCCAATCCGCAACTGATCCCGACAGGCGACGAAGGTCAAAATTTCGGGGAGGCGGTCAGGGCGTAGCGGCGGGGCTCGTACAGTTCGCCGCTTTGGTCGTAGGGAAAGGAAATGCGGCGACGTACGGTGCCGGTCTCGCCTGACTGCTCGAACCCCCAGTACGCGGTCCGATGGCCGGTGGCCCACTCGTGGAAGATCGTCACGTGCCGGGTGAGGTTCGTGCCCTCGGTCCGCAGCAGGACGTCACCCGCGACCAACTCGTCCTTGGTGATCAGCGAGCTGATCCGGGCGAGTCCGATCGTGTCGAGGCCGCCGTGGCGATTCGGCGGTACCCCTGGTAGGCCCCAAGCCATCGAGACATAGCCCGAGCAGTCAGTGCGATAGATCCCGTACTCGTTCTGGTGGAACTTGGTCTGGCTGTAGGGAACCGAAGGCCGAAGCCAGCTTTCCGCCCGCTCGACGATCTCGCTGCGGCGGATCGGCTTGCCGAGTGCGAGGTCCCGGTGCGCGGTGGACATGACGTCGTGGACCTCTTCTCGTGTCTTCGTTTCCCTGACACGAGAAGAGTCGCGGACGTCGCTGCAATCGGGCTGCAAGTCCGCTGGAGGCCGAGCCGAATACCTACAGGAAACCTATAAGTGCGCCTGGAGCCGGACGCGGTCGCGCCAGTCGGCCGGGGTGAGGTCCGCGATCTCGGCCAGTTCGCGGGCACCGGTCTCCACGAACAGCGCGCGGGCGCGCGCCCAGTGCTCGTCGGCGCGATCCGGGTCGGCGGCGGCGAGATCGCGCAGAGTCCGGGCCTGCCAGAGCGGCAGCTCCAACTCCGACCACTTGGCGAGCGCGTCGAGCAGTGCCTCCCGGGCTCGGGGCAGGTCGCCCAGGGCGAGGTGCAGCTCGCCCACCGTACGGGTCACCAGAGCGCCGCCGAACCGGTCGCACTGGGCGGTGCAGATCCCCAGGCACGCGGCGAGCGTGTCGGCCACGCCGTCGGTGTCGCCCAGGCGCAGCCGGGCCTTGGCCCAGGACTGCCGGGCGTAGATCGCCCCGAGTTCGTCGCCCGCTTCGAGCAGCAGCCGGGCGGCGTCGGCGCTCAGGTCCGCGGCTTCGGCGTACTCGCCGACCGCGCGGTGGCACAGGCTCAGCCCGCGCAGCGCCAGCGCTTCGCCGCGGCGGTCGTCGATCTTCTGGTACAGCTCGACGCAGCGCCGGAACTGATCCGCGGCGGAGTCCAGGTCGCCGTGGTCGCGGCTGATCGCGCCCAGGCCGTAGCGGGCGGCCGCGAGCACCGGGTCGTCCCCGTTCGCCTCGGCCGACTCGGCGGCCGCGGCCAGGTCGCGCTGCGCGTCGGCGAACTGGGCCAGGTCGCGGCGCACGGTGCCGATGCCGACCAGGGCGACGGCACGGGTGACGTCGTCGCCGATGGTCTCGGCGTGGCCCAGCGCCTGCTGGAAGTGGTCGAGCGCGGTGGGGAAGTCGTCCTTCTCGTAGTAGAGCTGCCCGAGGCCTGCCAGCACGACGGCTTCGGCCTGCCGGTCGTTGTTGCAGCGCGCGGCCCTTAGGGCGACCTCGTGTGTGCGCTGCCAGCCGTCGAACTCGTTGCGCGCGGCGAACGGCGAGGACAGCAGCGACGTGATCAGCAGCGTCGTCATGCCGTCGATGCCGAGGTCGTGGGCGCGTTCGACGGCGCGCACCACCGCGGCCGTCTCCGACTTGAGCCAGTTGGTGGGGTCGGCCTCGGTCTCCTCGATCAGCCGGGGATCGACGTCGACGTTCGATGTCAGCGCCGGGCGCAGCCCCAGGGTGACCCGCGGCAGCTTGCGCGACCCGGCCTCGACCAGCGCCATCCAGGTGGCCAGGGTGCGCGACACCGCGGCGGCGATGAGGTCCGACGGCTCGTCGCCGACGGCGTGCTCGGCGCCGAAGAGCTGCACCAGGTCGTGGAAGCGGTAGCGGACCCGGCCGATGGCGTCGACGCCCGCGACGTCGAGCAGGCGCAGCTCGACGAGCTGCTCGACGATGTCCTCGGCGTCCTCCAGGGGGACGTCGAGCAGCGGCGCGGCCAGCCACCAGCCGAAGTCGGGCAGGTCGAGCAGGCACAGCAGGTGGAACGCGCGCCGCTGGACGTCGTCGAGCTCGGTGTAGTTGAGCCGCAGGCTCGACCGGATCGCCAGGTCGCCGATGGCCAGTTCGTCGAGCCTGCGGTGCTCGTCGGACAGCCGCGAGGCCAGCGACTTGAGCGGCCAGTGCGGCCGGGCGAGCAGTTTCGCCGCCGCCGCCCGGATGGCCAGCGGGATGCCGCCGCACAGGTCGGCGATCCGCTCGGCCTCGACGCGCTGGGACTCGACCCGGTCGGCGCCGATGATGTTGCCGAGCATCTCGACGCCGGCGGCGGTGTCGAAGAAGTCGAGCTCGACCGGCTCGATGCCTTGCAGACCGGTGAGCCGCGACCGGCTGGTGATGATCACCAGGCAGCTCGCGTCGCCCGGCAGCAGCGGTCGGACCTGCTGTTCCTCGCGGGCGTTGTCCAGGACGATCACGAGCTTGCGGCCCGACACCGTGCGCCGGTACAGCTCGACCCGGTCGTCGAGGGTCGCGGGCAGATCGGCCCCGGTGACGCCGAAGCAGCCGAGGAACCGCCCCAGCACCTCGAACGCGCCGAGGTCGCGGTCGGAGCCGCGCAGGTCGGCGAACAGCTGCCCGTCCGGGTAGTGCGTGCGCAGCAGGTGCGCGGCGTGGATGGCCAGCGCCGACTTCCCGGCGCCGCCGAACCCGGAGATCACCATGGTCGGCACGGCCGTGCGGGCGCTGTCGGGTTCCCCGAACCGCAGCACGGTCGCCAGCGGCTCGTCGCGGCCGGTGAAGTCGCCGATGTCGGGCGGCAGCAGCCGGGGCACGGCCTCGCTCGGCCGGGGGACGGGCACCACGCGCGCGGTGACCGGTGCCTGCGGTGTCCGGGGTGTCGTCGCCAGCGGGCGCAGGGTGCCGTCGAGGATGGAACTCTGCAGCTCACGCAGCTTCTCGCCGGGTTCGAGCCCCAACTCGTCGAGCAGGTGCGTCCGGCCTTCCCGGTAGACCTCGAGTGCGTCGGCTTGGCGTCCGCTCTCGAACAGCGACCGCATCAGCAGCCCACGCGACTCCTCGCGCAGCGGGTGGTTGGCGACCAGTCGGCGGAGCTGGTCGGCGACCTCCTCGGCGCGGCCCGCGACGAGCTTGCACCGGGCCAGCCCCTCCTCGGCACCGAGCCGCTCCTGGATGAGCCGGTCGCTGTGTGACCGGGCGAACCCGGAGTCGACGCCGCCGAACGGGAGCCCACGCCACAGTCCGACGGCCGCCGCGAACTCGCGCGCCGCCGTCTCGTAGTCGCCGCCGCGCTCAGCCTGCCGCGCCGCGCCCACGTGCGCGGCGAAGTCCTCCAGGTCGCTGTCGCCGGGGCCGATGTCGAGCAGGTAGCCGGGCGCACGCGTGACCAGGACGTCCTTGCGGTCCGCCGAGGCGAAACCACGGCGGAGAAGGGAGACGTACGTGTGGACCAGCGCGGTCGCCGACTGCGGCGGGTCGTTGTCCCAGATCCGGTCGATCAGCCGCTCGATGGGCACGACTTGCCGTGCCTGCAGCAGCAGCACCGACAGCAGCGCTTTGGGCTTCGGGCCGCCCAGCGTGACCGGTGTGTCGCCTGCCCGGATCTCGACCGGGCCCAACACCAGGATGCGCACAAGTTCCCCCAGTGTGCTCAAACCCAATTGAACCGATTTTGGCACACTCGGGCCCCGTTCCGGCCAGTCGGCGAAGATCACTTCACCAGCGGGAACCCGGCTCGCTCAGATGGGCAGCTTCCGGAAGATCGGCCGCGGGATGTGCCGCAGCACCGACATCACCGCGCGCCACTGCCCGGGAGCCCACACCAGGTCGCGGCGCCTGCGGACGGCGTCGACGACGATCTCGGCGACCTTGTCCGGAGTGGTGGCCATGGGCGCGGCCTTGAGGCCCTCGGTCATCTTGGTGTGGACGAAACCGGGGCGCACCACCGTCACGTGGATGCCGTCGGGACGCAGCGCCTCGCCCAGGCCGAGGTAGAAGCCGTCGAAGCCCGCCTTCGTCGAGCCGTAGACGAAGTTGGACCGGCGGACCCGCTCACCGGCCACAGAGGACAGTGCCACGATCGAGCCGTGGCCCTGCTTGCGCAGCCGCTCGGCGAGCGCGATGCCCAGCGACACCGGCGCCGTGTAGTTGACCTGGGCCAGTTCGACCCCGGCGGCGTGGTCCTGCCAGGCCTGCTCCGGGTCGCCGAGCAGACCGAAGGCGATGACGGTGACATCGACGTCGCCGTCGGCGAAGGCCTGCTCGACGACCGAGGGGTGCGAGTCGAGGTCCTTGGCGTCGAACGCGATCGTGCGGACCGTCGCGCCGAGACCACGCAGGTTCTCGGCGGCGGCGTCGAGCCGCTCGGACGGGCGGGCCGCGAGGATGACCGTCAGCGGGGCCTGGCGGGCGTAGTTCTCCGCGACGGCCAAGCCGATCTCGGAAGTGCCGCCCAGCAGGAGCAAGGACTGGGGAATGCCGACTGCGTTGATCAATGTCCGAGCCTTCGAGTTGGTGTTCGTCAGAGTTCGAGCCTGCGCGCCTGGTCTGAGATGAAAAGGCCGTCCGGGTCGACGCTGTGGCGCACCTTGCGCCACTCGTCGAGCCGCGGGTACATGCGGTGGAAGGTCTCCGGCGCGGTGCGCGATTCCTTCGCCAGGTACAGGCGCCCGCCGACGCCCAGCACGAGTTCGTCGAGTTCGGCGCAGAACGCCGGAAGTCCCGGTGTGATGGGGAAATCGACGGTGATGGTCCAGCCCGGCCGCGGGAACGACAGCGGCGCCGCGTTGCCCTCGCCCATCCGCTTGAGGACGTTGAGGAACGACACGTGCCCGGACTCGGCGATGCGCCGCACGATCCGGCGCAGGTCGGCGTCGGCCTCGAACGGGATGATGAACTGGTACTGCAGGAACCCGTTCGGCCCGTAGGCCCGGTTCCACTCCCCGAACAGGTCGAGCGGGTGGTAGAACGCCGTCAGGTTCTGGATCTGGCCGCGGGCCTGCTTCGGCGCCTTGCGGTACCAGGCCTCGCCGAGCGCGCGGAACGTCAGCTTGTTGGCCAGCCCGTTGGGGAACACGTTCGGCAGGGTCAGCAGCTGCGGCGCGTCGAACTTCAGCGGGTGCGACCGCAGCTTCTTCGGCAGTTGGTCCACTGTGGCCAGTGAGCCGCGGGAGAAGACCGCGCGGCCGAGCTTGTCGCCGGTGGAGATGGAGTCGAACCACGCCATCGAGTAGTCGTAGTTCTCGTCGGACCCGTCGGCGAACAGTGACAGCGTCTCGTCCAAAGTGGACGTTCGGTCGGTGTCGACGACGAAGTACGCGCTCTCCACGTGCTTGAGCGCGACCGTCGCCCGCAGGATGATCCCGGTCAGGCCCATGCCGCCCACGGTCGCCCAGAACAGCTCCGACTCCGGGCCGTCCGGGGTGATCGAGCGCACCCGGCCGTCGGCGGTGAGCAGGTCCATCGACCGCACGTGGTTGCCGAAGCTGCCCGCGGAGTGGTGGTTCTTGCCGTGGATGTCGGACCCGATGGCCCCGCCGATCGTGACCTGCCGGGTGCCCGGCAGCACCGGAACCCACAGCCCGAACGGCAGCGCGGCGCGCATCAGCTGGTCGAGGTTCACCCCGGCGTCGAGCACGGCCAGGCCGCTGTCGGCGTCGATCGAGTGGATGCGGTCCAGGCCGTTCATGTCGACGACCACGCCGCCCGCGTTCTGCGCCGGGTCGCCGTAGGACCGGCCCAGCCCGCGCGCGATGACCCCGCGCCCGGTCGCCTGCCCCACCGCCGCGATGACCTGCTCTTCGGTCGTCGGATAGGCGACCCTGGCGACCGACGGCGCGGTCCGGCCCCAGCCGGTCAGCGCACGGGTCTCGAACCGCGGTCCTGCGTTTGAAACAGCCTCCACCCAAGCCAGGGTAGCGGCGTCCCTAGACTGGCCGGGTGGCCGAGGTCAGGAACGACTCCGAGCGCGCGGGGCTGGTGAGACAGCTCACGCGCTTCGTCATGGTCGGCGGGTTCTGCGCCCTGGTCGACTCCGGCGCCTACTGGCTGCTGCTTCAGGCAGGAACCTGGGTGCACCTGGCCAAGGCACTGAGCTTCATCGCGGGCACCACCACCGCCTACTTCCTCAACAAGCGGTTCACCTTCGCCGGCGCGGCCGACCGCGGCGCGAGCCAGGCGGGCGGATTCGCCCTGCTCTACACCGTGACGTTCTTCGTCAACGTCGGCACGAACGCGCTGATGCTGGAGTTGCTACCCGAGATGCGGTGGGAGTACGCCCTCGCCTGGGTTGTCGCGCAGGCGGTCGGGACGACGATCAACTTCGTGATGCTGCGAACCGTCGTCTTCCGACACTGAATGATCAGACGCCGAAGCCGCTGCCCTTCCGGTTGGGGCTGCCGTAGGCACGCACGTGTGACGGCAGTTCGTCGAGGTGTGCGGTGACGACGTGGCCGAAGTTCACCGCGACCGCGTTGCCGTCCTCGAGTTCGAGGGTGTCCACGCCCCCCGACGCCATGAGGACGGGGAGCCGCGGCTTGAGGCTCTTGACGCTCTTGGGTGAGAGGGTGAACACGACCGGCTCGCCGCCGCTGGCGAGGTGGAGGATCAGGGTGCGCTGGGAATCGCTCATGGGTTCCACCTGATCACCGCATCCTTCGATGGGCAAGGCGGGTTCACTGGTAGCGGATCAGCTACGAGCGGAAGTCAGCGCCGGTTCAGCTCTTTCGCCAGCATGGCGCCTCGCTCGTAGGGGTCCTTGCGGACGAACAGCAGCGACCCGTCGGTGAACGCGACCCGGTCGAAGGTCGGCGCGGGGATCGATCGGCCCAGCATCACCGGCGCGATCCCCGCGACCCGCGCGGCGGGCACGCTGTACTGGAGGTGGACCGGGTCGCCTGGGTCCCACGTCTTGCCGGATCGTTCGCCGAGGAACTTGGCGGGAAACCCCACGGCCACCCGCTTGTGGGTCGCCACGATCGCGACGACACCACGACCGGCGGCGGCTTCCTCGGCCACCCGTGCCGCGTCCTGGTCGGCTCTGGCAGCCTCCGCCCACATGCCGATCGCCGGGTCGTCTGCCCAGTCGTTGCCATAGAACTCACCGCGCGCGATCACGGGTGCGGGCAGTGGCCAGCGCGGGTCGCTGAACGCCAGCTTCGGCGCGTCCGCGCGGGGCAGGCGCGGGACGATGACCGTGCCGCCGATTCGGCTGCCCACGGCGAGATCTTCGCAGTTCAGCAGGTATGAGATGGTCTCGTCGGGATCCAGTGCGGTGGTCACTCCGGCGCTCCGTGGGAAAGGGCGAGCATCCGCTCGAACTGGGCTCTGGTGACCTTGCTCCCGAGCAGGAAGTCGAAGCCCGACCCGTCGGCCAACCCCACCCGCAGCGCGGGCCGGAGCCCGTGTGACGTCTGGCGGTCCGTGAGGGTGATGCCACGGATCTGCGCGCGCGGGAATTCGGCGATGATCACCGAGTCGCCGTCGACGGTTTCCTTGCCCGCGTTGGTCGTGGGGGAGGAGATGACGTCGGCGACGATCCGCCCGACCTCGACCACGCCGCTCAGGAAGCCCTTTTTCTTCGGCGGCGGCGCGGGCTGGGTTTGCTGGACGCTCACCGCCCGGAACAGTCGCCAGGTGGTGAGCGCCCACATCGCGGACTCCCGGAATTGGAATCCGTGCGCGACCGCCAGATCGTTGGGGGTGTTGCCCATGACCATCACATCCGGCAGCTGAGGCCCGCCCGACGCGTCGTTCCCGCCGCCCGTGGCCGCTGTCAGGGCGAACTCCGCGGCCACCCCCACGGCTCCCAAACCGGCACGGGACAGCATTCCCGCCTGTGGCGTCCCATCCGGATCGAGGCCGCGGACGTCGAACAGCTGCTTGCCCGCGCTGGTCGCCCAGAGCAGTTCCTCACCGGGCGCGAGAAGCCTGCGCGCCCGGATGCCTGACCCCAAAGCGTTGAGCTGCATCGCTTACTCGTTGAGGGTGAAGCCCCGGTCCGTGTCGGCCCGGCGCTCCTCCTCGGTCGACGGGTCGGTGGCCTTGTTGTAGCCCTGCTCGACGCCGTACTCGACCGCCGCGCCCGGGGCGTTCTCCAGGATTCCGGTGGTGACGGCGGTTCCGGTGTGGGTGCTGCCGCCGAGCCCGGCCGCGCCGAGCCCGTACTTGACCGCGCGCTGCGCCAGCGCTTCCTCGCCCACCGCGTCCTTGCCGAAGTAGTTGTTCGACGACTTGGTCTTCAGGCCGGTCTCGACACCGTCGACGATGTTGGAGTCGGTGTGGTTGCGCAGCGCGCCCAGGGCCGGGCTGTTGCGGTCCATCTGCCTGCCGAGGGTGCCGCCGACGCCGCGGGTGCTCGCGAGGCCGTTGGCGCGGTCGCACAGGTTCTTCAGCGGGCCCGAGCGCAGCTGCTTGAGCAGGTCCTCGAGCTTGGTGAACAGCGGCTTGAGCTTGTGCAGCAGGTTGGCGACCTTGGTGCCCAGCCGGGTGCCGGTGATCGCGACCTGGGCGGAGGTGAGCCCGGTAGCCGCGGCCACCGAGGCGCCCGCGGTGATCCAGGAGGCGGCCAGGGCGGCGATCCACTCGATGATCAAACCGATCACGAGTTCCTGGATGATGTCGATGACGGTCTCGACGAACAGGTCGAACAGGTCGGCCGCGAGGTCCAGGTTCTCCTTGAGACCCCGGATGTCCGATGCCATGGCCTTGGCGCCCTCGGCGAACTCGGCCATCTCGGCGCGGAACGCGTCGCCCGCCTCACCCTCCCAGACCGGCTGGGTGGCGTCGGAGCGCCGCTTCTCGTGCTCGCCCGCGCCCTCGACCCACTGGGCGATCTTCTCCCAGCCCTCGCCGGTGCTGCGCATCTGCTGGGGGTCGCCGATCGCCGGTTCGAGGACGAACTCGACGAGCGGGCTGATCACCAGGCCGATGAGGAAGCCGAGGCCGTTGTCGAAGAACGCCTGACCGGGGCTGGTGACGGCCTCGAGCTGCTGCATCCGCGCGTTCACCGTGGCGATGGCGATCTCCGGCGGAGTGCCCGCGTCGGCGAGGTCGGAGCTCGCCTTCACCCAGGAGCTGCCGTAACCGGCGTGCTGCTCGAGGTAGCCCTTCGAGTCGCCGTCGCCCGCGTTGACCGAGCCGATGCTCCCCGGACCGTCGAGCGAACCGGACAGCTGGCCGTAGTTCCCGGCCTCCGCGGTGTCGGTGCCGCTGTAGTTCTTCGCGGTGTCGGTGACCGCCGCCGAGACCGCCGACATGTACGTCTTCGCCTGGGTGGCGAGCTGCTGGCATTCCTCGACGTTGTTGAAGTACGCGAACGCGAGGAACTCACCAAGCGGACCGAAGCAGTCGTCGGACACCCGAGCCTGCTCGAACACGCTGGACAGCGCGCCGAAGTGCTCGCCGGTGGCCTCCGAGCCCTTGCTGTAGGCCGCGAGCGCCTCGCCGCTGATGATCATGGTCACCGGTTACCCCCGAAGATCGAACCCGTCGAGAAATCGTCGTCGTCACCGTCTTCGACGGCACGCGGCGGCCGCGGGTTCCGCGTGGGTTGGGGTGCGGAGAAATCGGCCCGGGAGGCGCCGGGCGGAGGCGGCGCGGGCAGTGCCCCGGGGGGCGGGGGAGCCGAGGGGCCCATCGGCGCCTGGTCCGGCGTGTGGGCCCGGAACGCCTCCTGGAACTGGGCGAACTGGGCCTCGCCGACGGCCGGGCGCACGAGCTGCTCCATCGCGGCCGCGGCCTGCTGGGTGGCCTGCCGGATGGTGCCGAGGATCTCCTGCGTGAGCTGGACGTGCGACATCTTCATCGCCGCGGGCCCCAGTTGCAGACCGAGAACCGCGCCCGAGGGGGCCACGGTCACCGTCACCGAGCCGTCGCCGTTGCGGGCGCTGCCCTTGAGCTGCGCGATGCTCTCTTTAAGCGCCGAAGCTCGGGCTGCCTGTTCCTCGAAGCGCCGCATTGTCGCCTGGAGCTTGGCCTCGTCCATAGGGTTCCTCTCGTTCTCCGGCCCCCAGCACACGCACAGTATCTGCGTTTAGCGGCCCACGTCAGGAGTTCGCGGAACGTCGGACCGGTGCGGCACCAGCTGACGAGTTCAGGCCCGGAAGAACTTCTCCTGCCGACCCTTGCGCACCAGCTTGAGCCACTCGACGAAGGCCTTCGGGTCGCGCTTGGTGCCGAGGAAGTACATGCCGAACCGGAGGACTTCCAGCATCCCGATCTTGCGCATTCCCGGCTGCGACATCAGGTATCCGCGGTTGCGGTAGGTGTAGTACCGCTTGATCGCGTTGTCCGGGTCCTGCGCGTGGAACCGGCCGCCGAGCATCGGCTTGAACTCGTCCGAGCCGTCCGGGTGCAGGTAGGACACGGTCAGGCAGGTGCCGAACGGCAGGCCCGAGCGCACGAGCCTGCGGTGCACCTCGACCTCGTCGCCGCGGAAGAACAGCCGGTAGTCCGGGACGCCGACCACGTCGAGGGTGTCCGCGCGGAACAGCGCGCCGTTGAACAGCGACGCGATGCCCGGCAGGAAGTCCTGCCCGAGCTCGCCCGCGGTGCGCTTCCACGTCAGGCCGCGGCGCAGCGGGAACGCGAGCTTGTCCGGCGCCTCGATGTTGGTCACGACCGGCGACACCTCGGCGAGGCCGCGCTTCTCCGCGACGTCGAGCAGGGTGCCCAGGACCGACTCGTCGGCCGGGCGGCCGTCGTCGTCGGCGAGCCAGAGCCAGTCCGCGCCCATGGCCAGCGCGTGCAGCATGCCCAGGGCGAAGCCGCCCGCGCCGCCGAGGTTGCGATGGGACACCAGGTACGTCGTGGGGACGCCGCAGGATTCGACGATGTCGCGGGCCGGGTCGTCGGGGCCGTTGTCGACGACGACGACGTGCTCCGGCGGCCGGTTCTGCGCCGCGATCATCTTCAGGGAGTCCGCGAGCAGCGCCCGACGGTGCCTGGTGACCACCACGGCCACGACTGATCCCGGCGGCAACTGCGCGGCGGTGCTCATAGCGTCAGGCCCAGCCTTTCCAGGGTCTCCTGGCTCATGTGGTCATACGGGTCGTGGCCCTTGTAGGCGGTCAGGACCTCACGCAGCGAGCCGTGCATCTTGACCCGGCCCTCGTCCATCCAGATCGCGGTGTTGCACAGCTCGAACAACAGGTCGTCCGAGTGCGAGGCGAAGACCAACATGCCGGACCTTCGTACCAGGTCGACGAGCCGGTCGCGAGCTTTGGCCATGAACGCCGCGTCGACAGCGCCGATGCCCTCGTCGAGCAGCAGGATCTCCGGGTCGATCGAGGTGACCACGCCCAGCGCGAGCCGGACCCGCATGCCGGTGGAGTAGGTGCGCAGCGGCAGGTGCAGGTAGTCGCCCAGCTCGGTGAACTTGGAGATGTCCTCGACCCGCGCCTCCATCTGCTTGCGCGACATGCCCAGGAACAGGCCGCGGATCATGATGTTCTCGAGACCGGAGATCTCCGGGTCCATGCCGACCGCGAGGTCGAACACGGGAGCGATCTTGCCGTTGATCTCGGTCGTGCCGCGCGTGGGCTCGTAGATACCCGACAGCAGCCGCAGCAGCGTCGACTTGCCCGCGCCGTTGTGCCCGACGAGCGCGACCCGGTCGCCCTCATTGAGGGTGAGCGTGATGTCGTGCAGCGCTTCGATTATCGGGACTCTGGTCTCCGTGCCGATCTTGCCGCCGACCTTGCCGAGGACGGCCTTCTTCAGCGACCGCGTCTTCGCGTCGAAGATCGGGAAGTCGACGGAGGCGTTCTGGACCTCGATGCTGACCATGTGGGGATGCCTCACCTAGACCCAGTAGGAAACACGCGAACGGTAGTTGCGCATCGCGAGCATGGCCAAGGCCCACCCGACGATGGTGATACCGCCGACGACGGCCCAGTGGTGCCAGCTCTGCTGGCTGCCGATCAACGGGGCCCGGATGATCTGGATGAAGTGGTAGAGCGGGTTGAGCTCGGCCACCCACACCATCCAGCCCGCGCTGGTGCCCAGCTTGCGGGTGATGAGGTCCACCGGCCACACGATCGGCGTCATGAAGAACAGCAGCTGCGTGAGCGCGCCGATGACCTGCGGGATGTCGCGGTAGCGGGTGCTGATGATGCCGAAGAGCAGCGCGACCCAGGTGCCGTTCAGCGCGAGCAGCACGAACGCCGGGACGGCGTTGATGATCGTCCAGTCGAGACCGGGCTGCGGCAGACCACCCGGGCTCAGGAAGTAGCCGTCCTGGACCAGGTACGGGAAGAAGATGGCGAGCACGACCACGTAGACCAGCAGGTTGTGCAGGAACATCAGCGCCAGCCGCCACACCGTGCGCAGCGCGTAGACGGTGAGCGGGGCGGGCAGGTGCTTGATCAGCCCCTCGTTGGAGATGAAGGTGTCCGCGCCCTCGGTCATGCAGCCGAGCATGAAGTTCCAGACGATGAACCCGACCGTCAGGTAGGGCAGGAACGTCTTGATGTCGGTGTCGAACAGTGTCGCGTACAGGACGCCCAGGCCCGCCGCGGTCACGGCCATGCTCAGGGTGATCCACAACGGACCGATCACAGAACGCCGGTAGCGCTGCTTGATGTCCTGCCAACCGAGGTGCCCCCACAGCTCACGCTGCGCGAAGCCCTGTCGCAGATCCTCGACCGCACGACTGAACGTGCGCCCGGCGTGCACCACGGGCACGGGCTTCTCCTCGATAAGGGTTGCTTGCACGGATCCCGAGACTACCGGCGACGCCCCGGCAGTCACCCAGCCGGGGAGTCGGTTCCGGTCACACGGACGACGACCTGCTCGTTGTCGATCGTGTACGCGGTGTATTCGAATTCAGTGGCCGTATCCGCGACGTACTCCTGCCACGCTTTGAACTCGTGCTCGCGCCACCCTGCGTAATTGAAGAATTCATCGAAAACCACGATGCTGCCCGCCCGCAGCCGCGGCCCCACGAGGTCGAGCACGGTCTTCGCCGAGCTGTAGAGGTCGGCGTCGACGTGCAGGAAGTCGACCGGGCCCGGGTGCTCGGCCAGGAACCCGGGCAGCGTCTCGTCGAACCAGCCGACCACCAGGTCGGCGCCCGGGACGTCCGGCAGCCCGTCGGTGGCGAACGCGCCCGCCGGGTAGCCCGCCCGCCAGTCGCTGGGCAGGCCCTCGAAGGAGTCGAAGCCGAAGACGCCCGCGCCGCCGCGGGCCGCGGCGATGATGCGCAGCGTCGTCCCGGTGAAGACGCCGAACTCCAGGGCCAGCCCACCGGAGGGGGCCAGCGACAGCGCGTGCTCCAGCGTTCGGTGCGGGTGCTCGAACTGCTCGGCGCCCGCCATGTTGTCGTTGGCGAACTCGCTGCTGTCCGCCGCCGCCTCCCGCTCCGCGGCGTAGAACAGGTCGCGGCGACTGCGGTGCTCGAAGTCGGCGATCCGTTCCGCGACCCGGTCGACCGTGCGGTCGGCGTGCTCGCGAAGTTCCGCGCGCAACCCGGCGACCTCCGCGCGCAGCGACTCGATCTCCCGAGCCTGCCCGCGGGTGACCGCCTCCTCGACCGCGTTCATCAGCTTCGCGCGCAGGGACCGCTTGATGTCCTCGGTCCGCGCGCGCAGCTTGTCGAACATCGGTCCCCTCGGGTCAGAGGTACTGGCCGGTGCCTCGGATGTGCGTGCCGTCGGCGCTCTCGGCGCCACCGCCGACGCCAGGGGGAAGGCCGCGGCGCATCTGCTCCAACTGGACCCTGGCGGCCATCTGCTGGGCGAACAGCGCGGTCTGGATGCCGTGGAACAGGCCTTCCAGCCACCCGACCAGCTGTGCCTGCGCGATCCGCAGTTCGGCGTCGGACGGGGTGCCGTCCTCGGTGAACGGCAGCGACAGGCGTTCGAGCTCGTCGCGCAGCTCGGGCGCCAGACCGTCCTCCAGCTCGGCGATCGAGCGCTTGTGGATCTCGCGCAGGCGGTTGCGGCTGGCGTCGTCGAGCGGTGCCGCGCGCACCTCCTCGAGCAGCTGCTTGATCATCGTGCCGATCCGCATGACCTTCGCGGGCTGCTCGACCATGTCGCCGACCGACTCGGCGGGAGTGCCGCCCGCCTCGGGAATGCGCGCCGCGCCGAGCGGGGAGCCGTCCGGGCCCACCACCATCACGGTGTGGGACTGGTCCTCGGTGTTCTCGGCTGGGTTCTCGGCGTTGTCGTCGGCAGAGCTGCGGGCGTTCATGGGATGGCTCATCTGCTCCGTCCTGGGCCAGATCGGGATCGGCGTGAAGGGCATCTCCCAGGGGGAGTCCACCGAAGTCACGTCTGCGAGGGTATCCGCTCCGCCTCCCCACGAAACGTCGGCGCTCCCGCGTGCGTACGGTGTGGCCCATGGCCTTCGACGTCGCGCGAATCCGCGGGCTGTTTCCCGCGCTCGGTGACGGCTGGGTGCATCTGGACTCGCCCGCCGGTATGCAGGTTCCCGAGCAGGTGGCGACCGCCGTCTCGACCGCCTTACGCGCGCCGGTGTCGGGCCCGGGCGGGGTGTTCCCGGCCTCGCAGCGCGCGGAGGCGATCGTCGACGCGGCGCGCCGCGCGGTGGCCGACCTCGTCGGCTGCGACCCGGCCGGAGTCGTCCTCGGACCGAACACCGCGGTCCTGCTCGCCCGCCTCGCCGAGGCCCTCGGCGAACGCTGGCTCATCGGTGACGAAGTCACCCTTTCCAGGCTCGACCACCAGGCCAACACGGCCCCTTGGCTGCGGGTCGCGCAGCGCGCGGGCGCGACCGTGCGCTGGGCCGAGATCGACATCGAGACCTGCGAACTGCCCGCCTGGCAGTACGAGAACCTCATCTCGCACCGCACGAAGGTCGTCGCCGTCACCGCGGCATCGGGCGCCGTCGGCACCCGGCCGGACCTGAACAAGATCGCCGACTTGTCCAAGGCCGCGGGCGCCTTCGTCGTGGTCGACGCGTCCTCGGCGGCGCCGTTCGTCCCCATCGACATCAACACCATCGGCGCCGACGTGGTGGCGGTGTCCGCGCACGCCTGGGGCGGCCCGGCGGTCGCCGCCCTGGCCTTCGCGGACCCGGCGGTCATCGACCGGCTCCCCGCCAGCTCCCTGGACCCACGCGCCTTCGGCCCCGCCCGCCTCGAACTGGGCGAGAACGCCCACCCCCTGCTAGCGGGCCTCGTCGCCTCGGTCGACTACCTCGCCGAACTCGACGACGCCGCCACCGGAACCCGGCGAGAACGCCTGCAGACGTCCCTGAGCTCGGCGAAGTCCTACCAGGCAGGCCTGCTCTCCAGGCTGATCGGAGACCTGCGCGGCCAACGCCACGTCATGGTCATCGGCGACGCCATGCGGCGGATCCCGACCCTGGCGTTCACCGTCGCCGACGTCAAAGCCACCGAGGCTGTCGTCCACCTGGCCGACCACGGCATCTGCGCCTTCGCCGACGACGCCCCCAGCGGCGTCTTCGCGGCGTTGGGGGTGGGCGAGGTTGGCGGCGCGGTCAGGGTCGGCCTGGCCCACTACACAAACTCGGTAGAGGTCGACCAACTAGTCGAAGCCGTAGCCTCCCTACGCCCCTGACCAGCACGTATCGCCTCTATCCACACCCCACCAAGTTATCCACACCCCCACCCGCGCAAGCCCTTTCCGTCACCCACCCCCGATAGACTGGCCAAGGGCCGTCCCCCCGGTGGTGGGCGGGGGATGCTCTGGTGAGGTCTGTCGGCGCCGATTTCACCGCGCCTGGTCGACTGGCCAAGGGCGGGTTTGTGCTGGCGTCGCGGCGAAGTGTTGGTGGTCAGGCCCCGACGGTGAGGACGAGCTTCCCGAACACGCCACCCTCGTCGAGCATCCGGTGCGCGTCGCCGACTCGCTCGATCGGAAGCACCTCGTGCACCACCGGCCGCACCTTCCCCTCAGCGATCAGCGGCCACACGTTCGCCACGACGTCCGCGCAGATCTCGCCCTTCTCCGCCACCGGTCGGTACCGCAGGCTCGTCGCGGTGACCGACGCGTTCTTCGCCAGGAGGGCGCCCAGGTTCAGTTCGGCCTTCACCCCGCCCTGCATGCCGATGACCACCAGCCTGCCGCCGCGGTTGAGCGCCTCGACGTTGCGGGCGAGGTATTTCGCGCCCATGTTGTCCAGGATGACGTCGGCGGTCACTTCCTTCTCGAATTCCACCTCGCGATAATTCAGCGCCACGTCGGCCCCCAATTCGCCGCACTGAATAGCCCGTTCGGTCGATCCGGCGGTAATGGCCACCCGGGCGCCGATGGCTTTGCCGATTTGAATGGCGTGCGTCCCGATTCCGCTCGCCCCGCCGTGCACGAGGAGCGTTTCGCCCGCGGTGAGCCGAGCGGTCCGCATGACGTTCGACCAAACGGTGCACGACACCTCTGGGAGCCCCGCGGCCGTCACCAATTCGATACCTTCGGGGATCGGCATCAGCTGCGGCGCGGGCACGGCGACCAGTTCCGCGTATCCGCCACCTGCGAGAAGCGCGCAGACGGCGTCGCCGACCCGCCAGCCGGTGACCCCTTCGCCCACCGCGGCGACGGTCCCCGAGCATTCGAGACCGATCACTTCCGACGTCCCCGGAGGCGGCGGATAGAAGCCTTTCCGCTGCAAGAGGTCGGCACGGTTGACCGCGGTCGCCGCGACGCGGACCAGGACTTCACCCGCGGCGGGTTCGGGGTCGGGCACCTCGGTCCACCGCATGACTTCCGGGCCGCCGGGCTCGCTGATCGTGATCGCTCGCATGTGGACGACCGTATCCCGCGGGCGGCCCACCGCCGACGCCGCCGGTGTTTCTCGTCTGTCCAGGTGAATCTATGCGCAGTTGATAATGAACAGCTATTGACCAGCGACGCCAATCAGGTGAGGGTGTGCACGCCGGAACATCGGATCGCGTCGGGGGCGATCGCCGGTTGGCACCCAACCCATGAACAAGGGGACCTGCATGCCCAAAAGTCAGACGCTCCGCGTCGGAGCCGCCATCCTCGTGGCAACCGGCGCGCTTGCGTTCACCACTATTCCGTCCTCGGCGGCGCCGACCGCGTCAGCCGAGCTGCCGGACGGCCCCGCCCTCGCGCGGAACCTCGTCAAGAAGGTCACCGGATCGGGGGTGAACCGCCACCTGATCGCGCTGCAGCGCATCGCCGACCAGAACGGCGGCATCCGCGCCGCGGGGACCCCTGGCCACACCAAGTCGGCTGAGTACGTCGAGTCGAAGCTTCAGGCGGCCGGCTTCGACGTCTCCCGTCACGAGTTCGACTTCACCTTCACGCAGACCCTCGCGGAGAAGCTGACGGTCGCGGGCGCCGGCGTGCCTGTCTCGATCATGACCTACAGCCTCTCCACCCCGGTCGGCGGCATCACCGCGGACCTGGCTGTCGTGCCCTTCGGCGCCGACACCACCCCCGGCTGCGAGATCGCCGACTACACCGGCATCGTCGCGACCGGCAAGATCGCCCTCGTCTCCCGCGGTGGCTGCACGTTCGCCCAGAAGCAGGACGTGGCCGCCCAGGCAGGCGCTGTCGGCGCGATCATCTACAACAACACCGACGGCCCGCTCAACGGCACCCTCGGTGACCCGGCCGCGGCGAAGCTGCCCACCGGCGGCATCACCAAGGCCGACGGCGAGGCGCTGGCCGCCAAGGGTGGCTCGGCCACCCTCGAGCTGCGCGCGCTGCGTGAGGAGCGCAAGAGCTACAACGTGATCGCGCAGACCAAGACCGGCCGCAAGGACAACGTGGTCATGGCGGGCGCGCACCTCGACAGCGTCATCCAGGGCCCCGGCATCAACGACAACGGCTCGGGTTCCGCGGGTCTGCTCGAGACCGCCCTGCAGATGGGTGGCTCGCCGCGGGTCAGCAACGCGGTCCGCTTCGCCTGGTGGAGCGCCGAGGAGCTGGGCCTGATCGGCTCGACCAAGTACGTCGACTCGCTCACCTTCGAGCAGCAGGTCGACATCGCGCTGTACCTGAACTACGACATGATCGCCTCGCCGAACGCGGCGTACTTCGTCTACGACGGCGATGACTCCGACGCGACCGGCGCGGGCGCGGGCCCCTACGGCTCGGCCCAGATCGAGAAGGCGTTCGTCGACTTCCTGGGCGCCACCGGCACCCCGACCCAGGGCACGGACTTCTCGGGTCGTTCGGACTACGGCCGCTTCATCGCGGTCGGCATCCCGGCCGGTGGTCTGTTCACCGGCGCCGAGGGCATCAAGACCCAGGCCCAGGCTGACCTGTGGGGTGGCCAGGCCAACGTCGCCTACGACAAGTGCTACCACCAGAAGTGCGACAACCTCGGCAACATCGACCGCGTCGCGCTCGACCGCAACTCCGACGCGATCGCCTGGGTGACCGCCTCGTACGCGGTCAGCACCGAGGAGATCAACGGCATCCCGCCGCGCGTTCAGCGTGCGGAGACCCGGGCCGCTCAGACCCGGATGATGCGCATGCAGATGGCCAACGAGGACGCTCAGGCCGCCAAGGCCGCGGGCACCGACGTGGTCGGCTGCATCCACGTGGACCGTCCGGCCGCGTAAGCAGTAGCTCGTAGAACGAGAGAACCCCCGCGGCCACGTGCCGCGGGGGTTCTCTCGTTCTTGGCTCTCAGCCCAGGTCGCGCGCGCTGAACGTGTCGCACTGGGCGGGGTCGCCGGTGTTGAGCCCGGTGGTGAACCAGCGCTCACGCTGCTTCGACGAGCCGTGGGAGAACTGGCTCTCGTCGACCTGCCCGCTGCCCAGGTTCTCCTGGATGAAGTCGTCACCGATCCGCGCGGCCACGTCGAGCGCGCGGTTGACGTCGTCCTGGGAGATCGACTTGATCAGCGGCTTGCCGCTCGAGGTGGGCACGCTGGTGGCGTGGTTGGCCCACACACCCGCGTAGCAGTCGGCCTGCAGCTCCAGGCGCACCGCGTCCGACGTCGGCCCGGTCCCGCGCTTCACCTTGTCCGAGGTGCCCAGCAGCGTCTGCACGTGGTGGCCGTACTCGTGGGCGATGACGTAGGCCTCGGCGAACGTGCCGCCCTGCGCGCCGAAGCGGGACTGGAGTTCCTTGAAGAACGCCAGGTCGATGTAGATCTCCTGGTCGCCCGGGCAGTAGAACGGGCCGACGTCGGAGGTCGCGCTGCCGCAGGCGGTGTTGACCCCACCGGTGAAGAAGTTCGTCGGCGCGGCCTGGTACGTGCTGCCGGACCGGGCGAACGCGTCGGTCCAGTAGCCCTGGATCGAGTTGATGATCGCGACCAGCGCGCAGTCGGAGTTGGTGTTGGCGTCCTTGCCGGTCCGGCACTCCTTGGAGAGGTCGGAGTTCGACACCGTCTGGCCTTCGCCGACGTCACGGGTGCTGATGGGGGAGCCCTGCGGGACACCGCCGAGCTGGGAGAGCAGGAAATACAAGATCATGCCCACGATCCCGAGCCCACCGCCGCCGAGGGCGACCCGGCTCCCGACGCCACCGCCGCCGGAGCCGCGCATGTCCTGCACCTGGGAGGTATCCAGGGCTACGTCGTCATTGAACTCCACAGGCCCACTCCGCGTCCGACGGTCGGGGGCACCCGCCCCCGTTGGCATTGTCGGGGCAAACGATAACCAGGTCCCCGGCCCACGGCTGGCCGGACATGCGCCTGGGTGCGGCGCCGTCGGGCTGCCGCACCCAGGTGTTACCGCTGATGTAGTGGCCGCCGCCTCGCCGGTTGGCGTGGAGCCCTGCCGAACGGTCTGGAGACACGTCCGACGCAGGGTTCAACAGCGTCGAGGTGCCATCCGGATGCGTGTCACGCATGGGCACTCTCGAACCCGGTGAATCCGCCGCTCACAATCACAGCTGGGTCGATGCTGTCGCCTCAGCCGCGGGGTCGCGGCGTGCCGCCGGCCACTACTGGGGATAGCTGCTCCGCCACGGCACCACCTATCCTTCCTCGGCAGGCACGGCGACCAGCGCGTTCGGCCTAGCGCTCGGGTCCACTCGGGCCAGCCGTCTCCCTTCCCATGTTGCTCCCATCACCCTCGGCTGACAACCCCCTCACGGGTCCTGAACTGGTGAAATTCACCCTCACTGTCCGGAACGGACCGCCCGCGTTCCGTTGTGGACACACCCACAAGCGGCGCCACGGATGAGTGACCGAACTGGCATGGCGTGAAAACGCGAAGAACATTGGCCGGCGCCGGTTTGGCCGTAACCTTGGGCCCGTGACACCTGAACCCCGCTGGCTGCAGCCCGACGAGATGCGCTCCTGGCGCGCGTACGTCATCGGCAGCGAACTGCTGCGTCAGCGGCTCAGCCGCGAACTGCAGGAGAGCGAGGGCATCGCCCTGCCGGACTACGAGGTCCTGGTCCGCCTCTCCGAGTGCGACGGGTGGCAGATGCGGATGAGCCACCTGGCGGGCCAGGTCGCGTCGTCCAAGAGCAGGCTCTCCCACCAGATCTCCCGCATGGAAAAACTCGGCCTCGTCAAACGCGTCGAATGCCCCGACGACGCCCGGGGCGTCATCGCGGAGCTGACGCAGAAGGGCATGGACACCCTCCGGGCGGCCGCCCCCACCCACGTCGAAGGCGTCCGAGCGCACCTCGTGGACCTGATGACCCCCGAGGAACAAAAGGTCGTCGCCGCCCTGTTCGAGCGCGTGATCGAGCATCTTGACCAGGGGTGAGGAACCCGGTTGTCGCCTTCGTTAGGCTGACCGGGCAGGGAGGCGTGGCAGAGCGGCCGAATGCATCCGCCTTGAAAGCGGAAGACGGGCAACCGTCCGGGGGTTCAAATCCCTCCGCCTCCGCTCTTTGACCAGCAGAAACGCAGCAAGGGCACGCCGTGTGGCGTGCCCTTGCTGCTGTCAGGGTCTCAGTCGGGGTCTCATTTGGGCTTCCACAGGAAGCCGTTGAGCTGCGCTGCGATGTCGTTCCGCAGGGCGGCCGTCACGTGCTGGTAGCGCTGCGCCATGGTCGCGTTGGACCACCCCATGAGGTCCATGACCGCGCGTTCAGGCACACCGAGCAGCAGCAGCACCGTCGCGGCCGTGTGTCGGGCGTCGTGCAGACGGGCGTCACGCACGTCGGCCTCGGCGAGTAGCGCCTTCCAGTCGTTGTGGTCGGTCCGGGGGTCGATGGCCTTGCCGTTGGGCTGGGCGAACATGAAGTCTTCGTCGTGCCACAGGTCAGCGGCGATCTCCCTTTCCTTGTCCTGCACCTCTTTGTGTGCGATCAACAGGTCGAACAACGCATCGGGAAGCCGGATGCCACGGCGACCGGCCTTCGATTTCACGTCCACCTCCATTACGCCGCCCACGCGCTGCGGACAGTGCATGGCGTGCTTGACGCAGTCCGGGCGACACGGCGGCGGGCAGTTCTTGTGGCGCTTGCAGGTCTCCTTGCAGGGCTCGGTCTTGTGGTGAGGCTCGGCGCATCGGGCCGGGTTGATGCATCCGTGTTCGTACGTGTGTCGCTGCCGCTGTTTGCTGACGCGCAATAGCTTGGTGGTCTTGTTGAGTCGAGACCATTTGAATCCGAGTGTCTCGCCCTTCCTTGTGCCAAGGGCAAGCGCGAGGATGAACCGCACACCGTTGCGTCGGTTCATGGCCGCTGCCATGAGCGCTTGGATCTCTTCCGGCTCGAACGGCTCTACTTCCTCTTCGTCAAGCCTTGGCGGTTTCACAAGATCAAAAGGTTGTTCGGTGATCACCTTGCGTCGACGTGCTTCGCCGAACGCGATGCGCGCGGTTCGGTGGACGTGGTGAGCCATTCCGGGCTTGTTGCCTGCCTTGATCAGTGCGGCGTAGACCTTCTCGAAGTGTTCCGGCTCGATCTTGTCCATTCGGTGCTTGCCGATTCGCGGGATGAGGTGGTTGTAGACGTCGATTCGGTAGCCCTGGATGGTGCGGTAGCGGACGGTCGGCGCGGAGATGTTCTCCACCCAGTGCGTCAACCATTCGGCGACAGTGGGAGCAGCGCCCGACTTCTTGACCACGCCTCCGTCCCGTTGCCGCTCCAGCTTCTGGACCTCTTGGACTACGTCGTCATGCTCTTTGCGCTTGACGTGACGACGATCTGTCGAACCGTCGTCCTTTACGCCCATCGTGACTCGGCCGTGCCAGTAGCCGTCAGCACCGAAGTAGATCGAGGATCGACCGTTGGGATTGCGAGTGTTCTTCTTCTTGCGCACCATGGCTTTCCCTTCAGGCTGCGGTGGGGCCGGTTTGGTCGGCGATGAGTCGCGCGGCGTATGCAGCGATCGCGGCCTTTGGCACGCGCCTAAGGCGGCCGATGCGTACGGAGTCGAGTTCTCCGGTGCCTACCAATCGCCACGTGAGGGTCTTTCCGATGCCGAGTTGGGCGGCGGCCTCTTCGACGGTGAACAAAACCCGTTCCGGCATGGATTGCGGCGCAGGGGTTTCCGGCTGACGCGGCTCGGTGATGGCTTCGAGAAGCTGAGCTATGAGCGCGCGGACGTCGGCGCGGTCTGCGGTGGTCATGCGGCACCTCCTGCAATCGGTCGCAGGGTCCGGTTTCCGGCCTCCCGGATCGGCTGTGTGGGCTCGGGCTGATCGGTCGGGATGGTCGGGACCCTTTCGAGCGTCGCGGGCAGGTCGGGGCAGTAGCGCGCCCATGCGTCGGTGAAGTGGGCACGCTGGTAGCCCTTGGCCTGGGTGCCGTTCGGGAAGCGGACGTTGCTGGATCGGATGTCGTACTCGCGCAAGAGCGCACCGAGCTTCGCGGCGGTGAGCCCGATAGGGCCGTGGGTGGCCCAAGGCGCTTCTGGGTCGCCCTTGAGGCGTTCGAGCATCAGGGCGGTGGGTAGAGCGGCGTCACGTCCGAACGCGGCGTGGCAGTCGACGAGAAGCCGCATGCGGTCGGACTGCTCGGTGTTGTCGGCGGCTTCGGCCGTGAGCGCCAGGACGGCGGCGCGGGCACGTTCCGGCCAGGTGCCCCCGGCGTGGTCGGCGACGATGACCAACGGTTCCCAGGTGTCGGCGGCGCGGTCTTCCACGGGCATCACGGGTTCGGCCGATTCGAGACTGGCCAGGATGCCGCGCAGCCACCCGTAAAGCGCGATGCGGAGGTCTTGCAGGTTGGGCCGGTCGCGGCGGTGCCGGTAGGGCGCCACTGACTCACCGGGCGCGCGGCGGCGCATTCGCACGACCACGGCGCGGTCTTCGATGGTGTCGGGCATCGCACCGATCCCAGCCAGGGCAGCCATGGCGAACGTGGGGATGGACTCCACACGGTTCGCGGCGGCGTCGTAGCGCTTGGCCGGGCGGTTGCGCTGGTGTCCGGCGTTAAGAAGCCCGCGTAGGTCCTCGTTGCCGTCCGCCTTCGGCCCGAAGATCGTGTCGGCTTCGTCGACGAGCATCGTGGGCGGGTCGTCGGTGATCGAGCGGTAGACGGCGGCGGTCGAGCTGTTGACCGTGATGAACGGGTCGTGGCAGGTGGCCTCCACGACATCGAGCAGCCGTGACTTGCCGCAGCGCTTCTCCGGTCCCCGGATGACCAGCCGGGGCGCGTGTGCCCAGGCGGGTTGGGCGTGGGTGGCGGCGATCCAGAGCGTGACCGCGTCGGCGGCTTCCGGGGTCGGGAGGATCACGTACCGGGTGAGCGCGGCGTGGGTGGCGTCGAGCAGCTCGGCTCCGATGGTGTCGGGCCTGGGTGCGGTGCTCATGCTGACCTCCGGTCGGTGGCGTGCTGGCGGGCGCGGTAGGCGGCTTGACGGCAGGCGTGGGAGCAATGGCGTGGCCAGCGCCCGGTTTCGGGCCGTCTCAGCGGTTGTCCGCAGTGGCAGGCGCGGTGGGTGACCGGTGACGGAAGCCCTGAGCTCAGCGGTGACGTAAGCGCCCTGGTGGTTTCCGTCTCGCCGCGTGGTGACGTAAGCACCGCGGCCTCCTCCCCGTAAAAGCCCAGGTCAAGCACCCTGGTGCCCGCAGTGCTTACGTCACACCGATCGGGGCGCTGCGCCATGAGCTGCGCACCGAGCCAGAACGTGAACGCGGGCGGGATGGCCTGGGTGAGCGCGGGCCAGGGCATCCAATCGATGCCCATCGCCGCGCGGGCCTGCTCAGTGCTGGGTGACGTTTCCCCCTCGACGTCGAGGGGCTTTCGTCCGCTGCGTTGGCCGTAGCTGCCGTAGACGGGCACGGCGGCGGCGGTCCGGTCGTGGTGGCACGGGGTGCCGTACAGCAACACGTTCGACTCGAACAACCGGTGGCGGCGCACACCGAGGCGCAGCGTGTCGCCGCACACCGTCACCGGGTCGATCAGCGGAGCACCGGGCACGTTCTCGATCACGTACGCCCACGGCCCTCCCGGCGCGGCCACCGCGTCGATGAGCCGTTGCCGAATCGGCGCCACCAGGTCGGGGTGAGCGTCACGCCGATGTGTCGGGGTGGCCTGGCTGAACGCCTGGCACGGCGGCGATGCGGCGATGACGTCGAACCCGGACAGGTCGACGGTGAGCGCGTCGGCCTGGATGAACGGGAACGGGTAGTGCGGCTGGGGTTCGATATCGACACCCACCACGTCGAACCCAGCCGCGTGGTATCCGGCGGACGCGCCACCGGCCTTGCAGCACAGGTCCAGCAGCCGGGGGCGGTGACGCTTTCCACCGGTGGATACCGTCACGACGCTCATGCCGCCCTCCCGTCCTGGGCGATGCGCAGCGTCGGGGCCTGGTCGTCGATGCGGGCGCGATGTGCGGCGAGTTCGGCGGCGACGTGGGCGGTGAAAGTGTCGAGGTCGGCGAGCACCGGCCGGGTGGCGGCTTGGACCAGGGCGGTACCGAGTTCGGCGACCGTGCGGCGGTAGCCGGTCTCGATGAGCCGGGCGACGTGGAAGTCGAGCGCCACCAAAGGAACGGCGACGGTGAAAGCGTTGAACACCCACCGGGTCAACAGGTTCGCGTGGTTGGTATCGGTGAACGCGCCGACCCGTTCGGCGAATCCGAGCAGCGTCGCGGGGTCGAGACTGGGCACGTCACCGGTGACGAGCGCGGCCATCAGGTCGAAGGTGAGTCGGGCGTTCGGGTTGGTGAAGTCGCGGTAGTGCAAGCGCGTGAGCGTGGGGCGGGCTTCGGTGGGCGTGGCCTGCATGAGGGTGCCCAGGACGATGGTTTCCGGGTCGATCGTGGGGCTTCGCATCGAAAGTCCTTTGGTCACGCTGAGTAGCGACATGAGGGCGTGGTTGGTCGGGACTAGCGCCCTGGTGATGGGCCTAGAACCTGGGGTTAGCGGTGTTTTGGGTGCTCTGACCTGGGGTTCTGCTAGTTGATAGCGCCCTGGTCAGGTTGGGTGTGGGGTGCTAGCGGGGGGTGCTAGGTCTAGCGGTTGCCGAGTGCTAGCACCCCCGTTCTGCTAGCTCTCCGCGTGGTTACGCTCCGTAGAGGCTCGGCGCGTGGCGAGGATGGCGTCAGCGATGTCGTCGAGCCGGTAGCCGCGACGGTTGCGCTCCTCGCCGTTCTCGTCGCGCATCGGCACCTGCCGGGGCGTGATGCCGTAGGGCTTGAGCGCGGCGGCGATGCTGTTGGGCGTCGCGCCCTGGTAGGTGTCGGGGTACTGCTGGGCCAGGCGGGCGGCGACCACTTCGGACCACAGCCGGTCCTCACCTGCCGCGTAGATCCCGGCGATGTCGTCGAGGATGTTCGCCCGTGCGGTGTCCTCGGCGAGCGAGACGTCACCGATGGCATGTCCGGCAAGGGTTCCGGCCTGCTCACGCAGCGCGCGGGCACGCAGGACGATCTTCTCGGCGGTGGGGTTGTCGATGTAGGCGGAGCGGGCGATCTGCGGTTCGTCGGCCGCGCCGACCATGTAGCCGATGCCCTTGTCCTTCGGAGTGAACGTGGTCGCCCTGATGCCGTTCTGGTACATCGACGTGCCCAGGATCATGTCGTTTTCGAGCTGTCCCATGACCCGCAGGCAGAACCGCACCCCGACGTTGGCGGACACGGCGGTGGGGAGGCTGGTCTTGTCCGGGCGCTGCGTGGCCAGCAGCAGGATCACCCCCAGGGCGCGACCGCGCTTGATGATCGCGGTGCACAGTTCCCCGGCTTCCTTGCCGAATTCGGGGTGGGAGAACAGTTCCTGGCACTCGTCGATGGCCACGACCAGCGGGAACAAGCCCAGCTTGCGGTTCGCGGCGAGTTCCTTGGTGACCTTGTTCTCCGGGCACTGCGCACGCGGCAACTTGCTGATGGTCTTCGCCCGGCGTTCGAGGTCCTTGTAGACCTCCCGCAGCGACACCACCGTCTGCTCGATGGTCTCGTCATCCGGGCCGGAGGCGTAGTGGTAGGCAACCGGCTCCAAAGTGGACAGGTCACCGGAGCCCTTGAGCTCGAACAACCGCAGCTCTGCGGTGGGGTCGAGGGCGGCGGCGAGCAGCAGCACCCGCAGCGCGAACGTCTTGCCCGCACCGGGCATCGCCCCGATGAGCATGTTCGAGTACATGAGATCCACGCCCACCGGGCGTCCACGCTGGTCGGTGCCGAACGGCACGGCCTTGAACAGGTCCGCCGCACCCGTGCGGGCCAGCGGCCACGGCTTCGGCTTGGCCTGCGACATGTCCACATCGGAGACGAACAGGACCATGCGCCCGGCGTGCTGGTCGTGGGCGGGCTCGGGCCACACACACCCCAGCGGGCGGCGCAGACCCGAGGCGAGCGCGGCACGGCGGGACAGGATGTCCGAGACGGTGACCCCGTAGGGCAGGTCGACGTCCGCGCGCCATCCGTTGCCCTCACGGGAGATCGGCGCGGGGAAGGTGATCCCGCTACCGCCCTTGCCCACAGCCTTGTTGATCTCGGCCACACCGAGGGCGGCCAGGGCGCGCACCACGATGTCGCTGGTGAGTTTCTGGGCCTTGGTGGTCACCACGGCCCGACCACCCACGACGGGCCGGTCGGGGTTGCCGCCGAGCCACCCGAGCAGCCCGACGATGGTGCCGAACCCGAGCCACTGTGCCCACCAGGGCGCGTACCCGAGCAGCACCAACACACCTGCGGTCAACGCCACCGAGGCGGCGGCCACCGCGAGCAGGCGACCGGTGGGCTTGTCGTGCTTGATCCTCAGGTACAGCTCGGGGTTGCCGCGAATGACGGCCTCGGTGGCCGCGCGCTCTCGCAGCGCCTTGTTCTCGGTGTCGCGTACCCACTGGGTCGTGGCCACGGTCAGCCGCCACGCACCACGCGGGGAACGCGACGCCACCTTCGCCGCGTACACCGGGCACCGCACCGCGTGGAACGCCGTGGTGTGCGCGGCGTTGCGAGCGGCCCACTTCGCGGTCGCGGCGAACTGATCGCGGCTACGTAGCCACGGCGCGATGATCGGCCGCTGCCCCCCGGCTACAGCGCCCTGAATCCGGGCGGTCAGCGAACGGTCCTCGGCAACGGCGGGCGGGTCGACGGACACGCCGTGGTCGGTGACCTCTTCGCCCTCCACAATCGTGGGCGGAATGTACGGGTCACCGGTGGCCGGGGTGTTCGCGGGAACCGCGTCCGGTGTGGTCGCGGGCCGGATGGGCACCACGTTCGATCCGTTCACGTCCTGCTCCTCGGGGTCCGGTGTGCCAAGCGCGGTGGTGGTCGTGGACATCAGGCGGCCTCGCTCTCAGCGGCGGCGGGAACGGTCGGGTTGTGTGCGGCCAAGGCGGCGGTGGTGGTGTTCTCGACCGTCTCGGTGTTGAGCGTGTCGGCGACGTTCTTGGACGTCGCGCGCCCGATTCCGGGGATGTGTTCGCGAACCCAGGCCGGGGTCACCAGGTGCCCGGGGGTGTGGTGTTCGCGGGCCATCGCCACGTAGTCGGCCAGGAACAACCGACCGGTCTTCTTCTTCGCGGGCTTGCGGGAAGTCGAGCGGGTAGCCGTCCGGCGCGGACGTGCCGGTTCCTGGTTGACCTGCGGCGATGACGGAAGCACCGCGGCCTCCTGCCCTTCGGTGACGGAAGCCACCAGGGCGCCCGCGTCCCCGTCGCCACGGGCGGACGCGGCGGCCATGAGCACGGCCTCGGTGATGCGTTCCCGCACGTGCGGGGCGGCCTCAGCGATGAGCAGCACGATCACCGGGGGCACCGAGTGCAGCACGATCCCAGCGGGGTCGAGATGCGACCACGGTTGCCAGGTGTTCATCACGTAGGTGGCGGCGAACGCGAACACTTTGGTTCGCCGCACCCACGGCCCGGTCTTCACCTGCCATCGGGCGGTGACCTGTTCGGCCAGGAGCACGGCGATCAGGACCAGGGACACCATGGGGTCGAGCAGCCATGCCGAGATCCACGGCAGCGACCCGGGGGCGGCGTCCTCTGCGGCGAACTGCTGAACGTTGACCATGGTGAACGCCAACGCGAGCACCATCGCCACCCAGAACAGGGTGTCCACGGCCGTGCGGGTGCGTTCGGCCCGCAGCGCCACCACATCCGGGTGTGTGGTCAACGCCCGCACCTGCGCCGCGTTCGCCGCAGCCGCCCGCAGCTTGCCCACACTCGACGTGTCGGCGGTCTTCGTCGTCTGCGTGTTCACAGCTTCGCCCCCCGCTTCTTCGCCGCCGCGCAGGCCGGGCAGCGACCCCAGAAGACCGACACGGCGGTGCTCTTGCCCTTGGGGAACGTCAGCCCGCACAACGTGGTCATCTCCCCCGACCACCACGCCCTCTTGCCGATGTGCACGTGATTGGCCATCAGTGGTTCCCCCGCTTCTTCGCGGCCTTCAAGGCTTTGCAGGTGGCGCAGTCGATGCGGCCACCCCGGGTCGCTTTCTCGACCTTGAAAGTCAGGCCGCACAACGTGGTCGAGGTGCCGAACACGAACGAGCGGGACGCTTCGACGTGCATGACGAAGTCGCGCTTACCCATCAGTGGTTCCTCTCGTCGATCTCGTGGCGCAGCTCGGCAATGGCGTCTTCCTGGGTGGCGCACTCGGTGGCGAGTTCGTCGATCTCGGTGCGCAGGGCGCGGACGGTGCGGGTCTGCTCGCACAGCAGCGCCCACAGGGCGGCCCGCTGACGACGGACGCGGTTCAGCTCGAACCGCAGGTGGGAGTTGTCGAGGGACACGTCAGCGGCCCAGTTCACGGTGGTGCGGTGCGCGTCGCGCTCCGACTCGTACATCGCCGCCCACAGGTCGGCGGTCATCGTGGCGGCTAGCATCGGGGTCTCCTTGGCTGCCTGCTGGTGGTTGGGAGCCCCGGACTGGCGGGCGTTCTTGGCGGAGTGACCGCCGGTCCGGGTGTTGCTCATCTGCGTGATGTGCTTGGTGCTCATGGGTTTCACCTCCTGGGCGGTTCTCAGTCGTAGTAGCAATCGCAGTTGTCGTTGCAGTCGCCGTCTTCGTAGTGGCCACAAGGCAAGCGGTCCGACGCGCGCCTATTCGGCGGTGCGTAGCCGAACTCGTACTCGCAGTTCTGGCAGTCGCTTCCGGGTGTCTGGTCGTGGTCGTGGTTCATGCCGCGTCCGCCCATTCGGTCGTGGTGGTGGTGCCGTACTCGGCTGCTTCCCAGCAGGGGTGGCACTTGCCGTGCTCACGCGGCACGACGTAACCGGCGTCGCGCCCGCACTGCCCGCAGATACGGCGAGCGAGATTGGCCTTGGCGATGGCGGTGTGCTGTGCCGGGGTGGCGGTGCGCTTCGGCGCCGCTGCAGAGATGAGGAACAGTTCGGCGAACACCTGCTTGCAGGCCCGGCGGCACCGGAAGTACATGTACGCCACCGGTTCCTGGCCGCCCGGTCGCAGGCCCATCGCCGTCAACTGGCGGCGCGTGGCCAACAGGTGCCGGGGCGCAGTCCCCCAGGACAGCAGCGGCAGGCCCAAGTGCTTGCCACGGGTGAACTCCTGAACCGGGGACCAGGCGACGTCGGTGAGCACCCACGGGAACTGGCGGGCCATCACTTGCCCCCGTTCGGGCTGCCGTGTCCTTTTGGTCGTGCGTAGATGACGTGGCGAGACAACAGTCGGTCCGCCATAGCGCGTGCTTTCCGCTGCCGCTCCTGCCGCTCGAAGCGCCCTCGGAGCATCGGGTGCGGCTCCTTCTGCTTTGTGAACGCGCCCCTGTCGATGGCTTTGGCGAGTTCGTCACGGGTCAGGGGCTCGCCGACGCCGACCTCCGGGCGGTGGTGGCGCGGGGGAAGGTGCTCATCGGCACCGTCCCAGTCGACGGCAATCCGGTTGACGGCGTCCGGCCCGGTCAGCCCCAGTTCGGAGGCCCACGACACGATCACCGGCCACAACCGGTCCCCCGGCTCTACACCCTGGGCGACAACCTCGGCCAGGGTCACGGCCGTGATGGCTTGGTCGCGGGTCACTTGCAGGTGCGGCAGCCAGGACACCACCCACAGCCCGTACGGGTCACCAGCGAGAACGGTGCGGGCGTGGTGGCGGGTGTGATCGCTGCTCATCCGGTTGGTGGTGATCCTCATCGGACACCACCGGTCGGGCAGGTGTTCAGCATGGCGACCAAACCGGCGCGTTCCGCCTGGTCGACGTGCAGCGCGTACTTGGTCTTCACCTGGGCGTAGGCGGTGGCGTAGGCGCACCACGACGTGCGGTCGGCGGGCTTCCACTTCCCGGGGTCCCGGTCGGACTTGGACCCGTTGGACTTGCCCGTGACCGCCCACAGATTCGTGCGGTCGTTGTAGAACTCGGTGCGCCTCGCAGCCGACCATCCACGGGCGCCGGAGCGGTTGGCTTCCTTCACGGGGACGATGTGGTCGACCTGCAAGTCGTTCGGGTCCACAACGGACACCCCGTCATAGAGAGACACCCAGCACGGCACCGGGGCGGAACCTGCCGGAACCGGGCACAGCGGAGTGCACCCCTTGCCGCGCTTGAACGTGCTGCCCGCCACGGCCTGCTCCGCGAGCACCGCTTCACGGGTGTTGCAGCCCCCACCATGGGAAGCCCAACCGCCCCAAGCGTCACGGTCGTAGTGCGCGCCGGTGTCCTCGGTGCGCGGCTCACCCAACGCCGCCAGCAGACCGGCCGCATCCGGTGAAGCCTTCTGTGAACCCGCAGCAGGCACACACGCCGACACCGACACCAACGCCACACACAGCAGCGCGACACGACCCCGCGACATCACGCGGCCTCGCTGTCCGACACCAACACCGACCGGCGAACCGGCAGCGCACGAACAACAGCGTTGAACGCCCGACGCGCCTCACGACGCTGCCGACGCTCCAACGCCGAACCATCCAGCAACGCGGATGTCGGCTCCACCGGAGCTGTGACCCGCAGTTCGTCGTAAACCTCCCAAACCAGAGCGTTGATCACCGCGAGGCTCAGGCTGTCCGGGTGGTTCCCGGCGGCCTTCCTGTTGCGCTTCTTCACGTCAAACCCCTTGTGTCCTGGGCCACTCGATGTGGCCGTGGACACAAGCTAACAGTTGTTAGGAAACCAGGTCAACTGTTAGCTCAAACTTTCTCTAGACAACGGCGCTCACCTGCGAAAACGCGGCAAGACGGCCTGTTATGCCTCTGATAGGCTTGGTCAGAAATGCGTGAGACGACACCAGGAGGAGCACGCCATGGCGGACCCGCGAAGGTCTCGCGTACCTCGGTCAGAGTCGCTCCACCAGCAGGTTGCGCGGAACATCCGAAACGACATCGCTGCAGGTGTCCTCCGTGATCGTGAACCACTGCCATCCACCCGCGCGCTTGCCGAGCGTTGGGGCGTCAGCGTGTTCACGATCAACGAAGCTATGAAGATCCTCATTGATGAAGGGGTCGTGATCAGCAAGCCGCGTGCCGGTCGAGTTGTTAACGCGCCTGACCAGGCGCAAGGCAATGAGCTTCGGACGTACAGGCCCAATGTGGTGATGATTGGCGGGTACGCGGGAAGCGGAAAGACCGAACTGGGAAGAATCCTGGCCAGGGAAACTGGTTGGCCGATGTTGGACAAAGACACTCTGACTCGCCCGGTGGTCGAGGCGGCGCTTGAGATGATCGGATGCTCGCCGCATGATCGCGAGTCGGACGCCTATCTGTCCAAGATTCGACCTCGTGAATATGAAGCGCTAGCCTCTGCGATGACTGAGAACGTTCAATGTGGCAGCAGTGCGCTGGTTACCGCACCATTCATTCGCGAGTTTCGAGACACCGCATGGCTGAGGCGGACGGAGGCTACTTGTGCCTCGATGAATGCGCGACTTCATGTCATTTGGGTCTATTGCGACGCCGAAACGATGCATACATACGTCCGGCACCGTGGCGCGGCTAGGGACAGCGTCAAACTAGCCGATTGGTCTGCGTATATGGCGGGCGTCGACGTGGACTTTCGGCCGGAGATCCCGCACACCGTGATCGACAACCGTACTTCTGGCGAACCGTTGCAGGTTCAGGCTCGCAAGTTCTTGGCGGCGGTCTTGGAGAAGGATGGATAGCTCATACGGTTTGGTCCTATACGGTCCGCCAGCGGCGGGCAAAGACACGGTTTCGTCCTGCCTTGAAGCAATCGACTCGCGATATCGACTATTCGCTCGCCTCAAAGTGGGGGGCGGGCGGACGGCTGGTTATCGAATGGCGACTATGGTCGACGTGGAAAACGTTCGCCGTATGGGCGGCCTGATATGGGAGAACGTTCGATACGATGCGCTCTATGTGATAGACCGTGATGGTCTAAAATCGTCGCTCTTGACCTCTATCCCGATAGTTCATTTAGGACAATCCGAGGCTGTCCCGGCAGTGCTATCGGCAGTTCCGGGAACCAAATGGCTTGTCGTTTCCCTCTGGTGTTCGCGGGAAATCGCCCTGGAGCGTGTCATAGAACGGGGGACTGGTGACGTGGATGCGCGACTGGCGGCATGGGACACCACAGGACCGTTGCCCTGGTCTGACCTTGCAATCGATACCGGCGTGACTTCGGCCATGGATGCCGCCCGCGCGATCGATGACCTTATGCAGAAGATGACTGGCGAGTCGCGATAGTTGCTGTTCGTGATCTAGTTTGACTCGGTGGGGTAGCCGTCCCAGCCGTCCCAGGCGTCCCATCGCAGGTCAGCCCTGGGACGGCTCGGGCACGTGGGACGGCTCAAGCCGTCCCAACGGTCTTGCGGGACCACTCACCGTTAACTTCGAGGGTTGGTAACCAGGCGTCCTGGTGGCTTTCGGCACGGCTCAATGACGAAAACCCTGCGGCGGTCTGAGACGGAAAACCCCAGGTCAGAGGGCACATTTGCCTGCGGGGCTTCCGTCACTATCCCCCCGTCGAAACACAGGGCATCGCGAGATCGGTGTAGCTCGTGGGACGGCTTGAGCCGTCCCACGTGCCCGAGCCGTCCCAGGGCTGATCTGCGATGGGACGCCTGGGACGGCTGGGACGGCTACCCCACCCATGCCAAATCATCGAACAAACGTTCTAGGATTGTCTCATGCTGAACACCCCGTACACCCGGTTGATAGGAGACCGTCTACACGGGACGACGCCGGAACTGACTCCGGCTTGGGTGCGCCTGGATGCGATCTGCGTGCCTCGCTCAGGCGTGCCCTCGGTGGCCGTCGCCGACGGCTTGCTGATGTCCGGGACCGTGCCGGGTTTCGTGCATGGCTGGTTCCGGGCTTCAACGGGGGAGTGGCTCGGCGTGGTCAACTACGAGGTCCGTTACGCCGACGGGCGACGGGAAAGCGTCTGGCTGACCGACCAGCTTGTCCCCGGATATGCCCTTGCGCCGCGCGATGACGGGCGGGACGCGACTCAGTGACCGTGGACCTCGGGTCTCAGATTGGGTCTCAATTGAGGTCTCATTCACGGGGGAGTGTGGGAGGTCGGGCGCCTTTCATGTCAGCCCTGAGCAGGCGTTTTGGTCCCGGATGAAGGGTCCCGGTGGTGCATGCCTAGAACTTGAAAGCGGAAGACGGGCAACCGTCCGGGGGTTCAAATCCCTCCGCCTCCGCAGCTGAAGAAGGGGTGTCGACCTCCAAGTGGATGGTCGACACCCCTTCTGTGTAGCAACGGGTGTAGGAACGCGCATGATCGGCAGCAACTACCGAAAGGGATGTTCGTCCGTGGTGGGTGGGCGAACGTGGCGCAAGCTCTTCGCGTCGCAAGCGCCGATCGTCGCGTAGTTGCGACGCGCTTTGGTGAGACTAAGCGATCCGTTGGGGCCACCACGGACACTGTCGGCGTCGTGATCGTCTTGGCCGTCGTCTTCCCAGAAACACACAGAGCAGATCTCGTATCCGCCCCGCTCTCCCAGCGTCAAGAAGCCGCAGCACGGGCACGCATGCGGACCGCAGGTGGCGTCACGGAAGACGTTGACAAACGGGGTAAGCACGTCACTCATCGTCGCACAGTGGGCCCTCTGCCAACCGTTCCATTAGGACGGTTCATACCCTTTCACCGTTCAGCGCCAGGCGGCGTCGTAGCGGGATTGGTGGCCGGCGTCGCGTTCGGCGGTGCGTTCCTTGCGGGCCTGTTCCGCGGCGCCGTGGGGGTAGCCGTATCTGGTGATTCGGTACTCGGTGCTCTCGATCGCGTAGGACACCGCGAAGTACATGCCCACGATCAGGCCGAGGGAGCCGCAGGCCAGTGCGAGCTGCCATGGGCCGCCGAGGCCGAGCAGCAGCCCGAGCGTGATCGCCGTGGACAGCGGGAGCATCCGGAGCAGGGCGCGGACCGCGAACCACACCATCCATTGAGGACCGGTCGCGTCGGCGAAGACCCATTCTCGGTAGCGCGGCGGGAGTTTGCCGCCCAGCAGGTACCAGAGTCTGCGGGGCGCGGAGGGCCGGTTCACGGCTTGGCCGCTTCGATGACCTGGGTGAGCGCTTGGTGCAGACGCTGCAACTCCGGCAGGTCCATGCCCAGCCGCTCGACGACCGCGGGTGGAATGAGCAGGGCGCGCTCCCGCAGCGCCAGGCCTTCCTCGGTCAGCGTGACCGCCAGCAGCCGCTCGTCGGCGCCGTCGCGGTCGCGGCGGAGGTAGCCGATCGCCTCGAGGCGTTTCAGCAGTGGAGACAGGGTGCCAGGATCGAGTACCAACAGCCTGCTCAACTCTTTGACCGACAGCGGCGCCCGCTGCCACAAAGCCAGCATGACCAGGTATTGAGGGTGGGTCAGCCCCATAGGTTCGAGCAGCGGCCGATAGATCCCGACGACGCCGCGTGCGGCGATCGACAGCGCGAAGCAGACCTGTCGTTCGAGGGCCAGCGGGTCCTCGGCGTCGAAAGTTTGTGCACCAACCATTGGCCCACCATAGATGAGGTCAGCGGTCGAGAGGAGCCCGAGAGGGCAGGGTCACTCGCAGCCGACGCCGTCGTTGTTCGGGTCGAACCGGTGCCGGTCGGGCGCGCGGACCGGGAAGCGCCGCTGGGGGATCTGGTAGCAGTCCAGGTCCGGGCCGGTGAGCGCGAGGCACATCGTCGGGTAGGACGGGTCGCAGCCAGGCTTCGTCGACAGCGGTGTGGCCGATGACGGTGCCGCGGCCGTCTCGCTCGTCGTGGTCGCCTTCGGCTTCGTGGAGATGGCCGGTTTGGTGACCTTGGTCGTCGTCGTGCGGACGGAAGTCGACGTGGCGGTCGTCGGCGGCGCTGTCACCGCGGCGGTGATCTCCGCTGTCGTCGTGCTGGGCGGTGCCGCCGCGGGTGCCTTCAACGGCGCCGCGACCAGCGGGGTCGCGTCCGGCGCGGGCAGGACGGCCCCCGCGATCAGGATGAGCGCGAACGCGATGGCCGCCACCGCGACCGCGTGCCCCCGGTCCGGGATGAACGCGAACCGCGCGTGTCCCACGACCGCGGCGAAGGCGGCGATCGCGAGCACCGGCAGCGCCACGGCGATCAGCATCACACCGACACCGCCCGCGACGAGGGCCGCGATGGCGGTGATCGACCAGATGATCCCGATGACGACGCGCGGCAGGGCAGATCGGCTCATGCCCTGGCTATCAATTCCACCCGACCGTCAGTTACCGACGCTACGCAATCGTGATCGTGTTCTTCGGCATTGCGGGTGTCTTGGCAGCGGAGTCTCGCTTTCGCTGCCTCTGCGCGTGGCTTTTCAATGGCGCCATCGGGTACCGTGCGGCTAATTGACTGTCGTGTGGCTCGAATGGGTCGGGGGACCCACAGAGGGACTTCGGGCGCCGCGCTGACTTGGGGAGATCACACTGTCACGCACTTCTGTGCGTCGAGCCGGAAACCGGCTCGGCGCGGCTGTGCTCGCGCTGCTCATGAGCGCCGCCATGGCCACCACCGCCGCCGCCCAAGAGACCGATCCCGTGAGTCCCTCCGCGGAGCCCACGGCGACCGAGTCCGCCGTCCCGACGTCCACTCCGGACCCGACGTCGCCCGAGGCGACCACGACCGAGCCCGCGCCGACGACAACCGAATCGTCGCCGTCCGAAACTTCCACCGACACAACGACTTCGTCGGAATCGACGTCGTCGAGCGCGCCTGCCACTTCGACGTCCACGACGCCGTCGCAGCCTGCCAAGGCCGCCGCGCAGCTGCCGAACGTCGGTGTCACAGCGTCCTTCGACAAGGCCGAGTACGTCACCGGTGACGACGTCCGGGTCACCGTCCGAATCACCAACAACAGCGACGTCGATGCCAAGGGCGTGCGGGCCTACGCGTCCGGCCACATCGACAACTACGGCCAGTGGGGCGACCTCGGCCAGGACGGCGGCGCGACCATTCCCGCGCGCGGCGTCCGGGAAGTGACGATCACCGGCGCCATCCTCGGTGTGGAGGGCGGCGAGATCAGCTTCGCCGTCAATGTGGTCGTCGACGGCGGCGACGCCGACCAGGTCGACAATTTCGATCTGGTGTCCGCGCCCGTGGCCCCGGCCAAGGGCCGTTTCGGCGGAATGATCTACAGCGACCACAACGGCAATGGGGCGTTCGATTCCGGCGAGGGCATCACCGGCGTCCAGGTCGGTATCCAAGGCGGTGTGCCGTACAGCTCCGATGTCCGCTACACGGACAGCGCCGGGCGGTTCGACTTCGGCGAGCTGAACGCGGGCGGCTACAGCGTGAGCTACAGCGCGCATGGCTACTCGATCAGTGGTGTCACCGGAAGCGACCGGGAGACCCTGAACATCGGCGGCGACCGGTACGCGGCCGTCAAGCTCCTGGCCACGCGGTCCCTGGACCAGTTCCTGGGCGTGAACATGCGCCTCGACAAGACCACCTACGCCGTGGGCGACACCGTGAGCACGCGTGTCACGCTGACGAACCGAGGCCCCCAGCCCCTCAGCGGGGTCACAGCGTCCTGCGGAATGGGCAGTTCGATCGGCGGTGGCGTCGGCTGGGGCGACCTGGCCACCGGAGGACCGGGCGTCTCCGTCCCCGCGGGCCACTCCGTGGTCGTGTCGGTCACCGACGTTGTGCCCGAGAGCGCGGGCGCGGCAGGCTTTCTGAGCGCTAGCTGCTCGTTCCTTGCCGCGGGCTATTCGACATCCGGCGTGCCGCGGGCCGAGGCGTCCGCGCGGGTGAGTGGCGCGCTCGGCTCAGGGCACGGTTCGGTGCGGCACGCCCCGGACGGTGGCCTGGGCGCCGCGGTCGCCGGTGTCAAGGTGCTGCTGCTCGACGAGCACACCGGTGCGACGGTCGCCGAGACGGTCAGTGACTCCGAAGGCGAGTTCCGCTTCTCCGACCTGCCGGTCGGCATCTACGACGTGCGCACTGACGGGCCGTGGGTAGTGACGTCGTACAACCGCTTCCCGATCCGGGCCGATGGCCTGGGCGGGGCGTACCTGTTCGTGCAGCCGGACGAGGCGGGCCAGGGCCGCCTGGCCAACCTGAAGGTCTCGGTGAGCTTCGACCGGGACACATATACCTCTGACCAGCCGGTGAAGGCCACGGTCACCGTCACCAACATCGGCAGCGCCGCCGCCAAGAACGTCCGACTGCTGACCGGGCCATCCAGCAACTATTGGCCGGAGACCGGCGGCGGTTGGGGTGAACTCGAGTACTCACGTGGCACCACAGTCGAAGCGGGACAGACGCGGACCTTCGAGTTCGTAGGGAACCCGATGTCGATGACCGGGGACTCAGCCACGGTCGTCTTCGAAGGTGGGCTGCTCGCAGAACCGCAGGACATGAACAGGGACAACAACTCCTTCTTTGTCCAGGCATCGGTCACCAAGGTCGTCGGCGAGTACAGCGGGATGGTGTTCGCCGACAAGAACGGCAACGGCAGCGCCGATGAGGGCGAAGGCCTCAGCGGGGTCCAGGTCAGCGCGACCGGCGGCAGGCCCCTCTCGATGCGCTCGACAACCACCGACGCCGACGGGCGCTTTGCGTTCGACGACCTTCGCGCGGGCCAGTACGCCGTCTACTTCTCGGAAGGCGCGCACGGCTGGATCCCGCTCGGCGAGAGCGGGGATGGTTACGACCGATTCACCCTGACGGCCGAGGGGCGCAAGAATGTCGCGATCCGCGCGGTTCGTCCGCTCACGGACGTGTTGTCGGGAACCTTTGAGTTCACCGCCGACTCGTACAAGGTTGGCGAATCCGCGAAGGCCATGGTGACCCTCACCAACTCCGGAACCGCCGAGCTCAAAGGCGTCCGCGCGAACTGCTGGTCCGGCGATGGGTATCACGACAACACCAAGGGCTGGTTCCCCATCGGTCACACCGACCCGGGCGCCGATCTCGAGCCGAGTGAGACTCGGACGTTCGAGGTCGCGGACATCATCACCGACTTCGACCGTGAGCTGGGATATCACGACGTCGGCTGCGAGTTCGTCGCCAACGGGCATCCCGATACGGGCGCTCCACGTGCTCGCGACAGTGTGTTGGTGCTCGGCGCGCTGGGAACCAGGTCCGGCGAGCTCGTGCACGACGCGAACGGCGACTGGGAGATCGGCGACGACGAGCGGCTCGCCGGCGTCAAAGTCCAACTCGTGAACATGACCACCGACGAGGCGATCGCGGAGACCCGCACCGACGCGGCGGGCCGGTTCACCTTCAGTGACGTCCAGGCAGGCCGCTACCGCGTGCACGTCGTCGGCCCGTGGGCGTTCAAGTGGGAGGGCGACGGCCGGTTCTACATCTTCGCCGGGGAGAGCGAGTACGACGCGCGGTTCTTCATGGTGCCTGGACCTGAGCAGCCTGAGCTGCCCATCGTCAAGCCCGTGCCGACCGAGCCCACCCCCGTGCCCGGCGTCCCGACCCCCGGCGTCCCGGCGCCTCAGGCCGGAGTCGCTCCCACGGCGAGCACCGGCGGCGATGAGTTGGCACAGACGGGTGCCAGCGTGCTCGGCCTGACAGTGCTCGGTCTCGCTGTGCTCATGGCGGGTGGGATCACTGTGATGGCGACCAAGCGCAGGCGAACTTACTGATAGCGACAGAAAGCAGGGGCGGTGCCGGATGTTCTGGCACCGCCCCTGTGCTTTGGGTAGAGCTCAGGTCAGTTCGCGGTCCCGGGTCTCGGGCAGCCCGAACAGCGAGATCACGACGAGCGCGTAAGCCAAAGCACCGAAGGACATCGCGCCGCCGATGCCGTAGTGGCCGGCGAGAACCCCGATGGCGGCGGGGAAGAAGGCGCCGACCGCGCGGCCGAAGTTGTAGGTGAAGCCCGGACCGGCCCCGCGCGCCCGGCTCGGGTACAGCTCGGCGAGGTACGCGCCGAAGCCGCTGAAGATGGCCGACGAGCAGAAACCCAGCGGGAAGCCCAGGAACAGCACGTAGCCCGCCGCGGAGGGCGGTAGCTGGGTGTAGAGCATCAGCAGGGTCGCGCTGAGGACCGCGAAGATGCGGAAGGAGTGCTTGCGCCCCAGGCGATCGGACAGATACCCGCCGGTCAGGTAGCCGAGGAACGCGCCGGTGATCAGGAAGGCCAGGTAGCCGCCGGTGCCGATGACGGTCAGGCCGCGCTGCTTGCTGAGGTACGTCGGCAACCAGGTGGCGAGCGTGTAGTAGCCGCCCTGGCAGCCGGTGGCCAGCAGTGACGCGAACACCGTGGTGCGCAACAGATCCCGGCGGAAGATCGCCCGCAGCGAGCCGCGGGCGGCGGCCTTGTGCTCGGTGAACACGGGCGCGTCCTCGACCCCGCGCCGCAGGTAGACGACCAGGATCGCGGGCAGCGCGCCGGTGATGAACAGGACGCGCCAGGCCAGGTCCGGGTCGACGAGGTGGAACACCACCGTGTAGACGATCACCGCCGCGCCCCAGCCGACCGCCCACGAACTCTGGATGACCGACGCGACGCGGCCGCGGTGGCGGGCGGCGGTGTACTCCGCGACGAGGATCGCGCCGGTGGCCCACTCGCCGCCGAAACCGAGGCCCTGCAACGCCCGCAGGACGAGCAGCGTCTCGTAGTCCTGCGCGAACCCGCACAGCGCGGTGAACAGGGCGTATGTGACCACCGTGATCATCAGCGTCCGGACCCGGCCGATCCGGTCGGCGAGCACGCCCGCGATCACGCCGCCCACCGCGGAGAACACCAGCGTCGCCGTGGACAGCAGCCCGGTCTGACCGGTGCTCAGGCCGAACGACGACGCGATGGCCGCGAGCCCCAGCGGGAGCACCCAGAAGTCGTACGAGTCGAGGCCGTAACCGAGGAACGCCCCGACAAATGCCTTGCGCCCCTTGGCTGGGAGCTCTCGGAACCAGCTCATCGCAGGCTCGGTCCGGACTGTGCTCATGCTCCACCCCGCTCGCTCGATGGCACCGTCACCCCCGTACCGTAGGGATTGTTCAACAATCTGACAATGGGACGATCAGACAATTACCCTGGAAGGACGAGTGGGAGGAAACCGTGGCATCGGTCGACATCGTCGGGCGGCTCACCGAGCTGGTCCGTGAGCGGCGGCAGGGGCGCAGCAGCGCGGCCGACGTCGCCGCGTCGGCGCTGCGCGACCTGATCATGGAAGGCGCGCTGCCGCCGGGCAGCCGGGTCACCGAAGAGGCGTTCATGGCGCCGCTGGAGGTCTCCCGCAACACCCTGCGCGAGGCGTTCCGGCTGCTCACCCACGAGAAACTGCTGGTGCACAAGCTCAACCGGGGCGTGTTCGTGCGCAGCCTGGTCCGGGCCGATGTCCGTGACCTCTACCGGGTCCGCAAGGTCGTCGAGTGCGCCGCGCTGGCGCAGGCGACCGAGGCGGGCGTCGAGCGGATGACCGCGGCCGTCGAGCGCGGTGAACGGGCCGCCGCCGAGGGCCGCTGGGTCGACGTCGGCACCGCCAACATCCGCTTCCACCAAGCGATCGTGAGCCTCGTCGGCAGCCCCCGGCTCGACGAGATGATGCGCCAGGTCGGCGCCGAACTGCGGCTCGGCTTCCACGAGATGGGCGACCCGCGCTCGTTCCACGAGGGCTACCTGCGGCGCAACCGCGAGATCCTCGACCGGGTCAAGGGCGGCGAGCCGGAACGAGCGGAGGAACTGCTGCGGCGGTACCTCGACGACGCCGAGAGTGAGATGTTCGACGCATTCCTCACGCGCGACAGGAAACTCACGAACTAGTGTCCACATCTGTGGGATGGACACAATGACGACTTGGGAAGCCATCGCCGTCGTGCTGGCGGGGATCTTCGCCGGCGGGATCAACACCGTCGTCGGCTCCGGCACGCTGGTCACGTTCCCGGTGCTGCTCGCGGTCGGGTTTCCCCCGGTTGTGGCCAATGTGTCCAACACCCTGGGCTTGGTACCGGGATCGATCACCGGCGCCGTTGGCTACCGACGCGAACTCGCCGGACAACTCCCGCGACTGCTGCGGCTCGGCGCGGCATCCCTGGTCGGCGGCGTCGTGGGCGCGGTCCTGCTGCTGGTCCTGCCACCCGGCGCGTTCGAGACGATCGTCCCGATCCTCATCGGACTCGCGCTGGTGCTGGTCATCCTGCAGCCGTGGCTGGCCCGCAAACTGACTGAGCGGCAAGGGGAACGGCACGTCCACGGTGGACTGGCGCTCCTCGCCGGGGTGTGCGCCACCGGCATCTACGGCGGCTACTTCGGTGCCGCGCAAGGGGTTCTGCTGCTCGGCCTGATGGGCATCCTGATGGACGAGAGCCTGCAGCGGATCAACGCGGTCAAGAACGTCCTCGCCGCCATCGTGAACCTCGTGGCGGGCATCGTCTTCATCTTCGTCGCCGACGTGGCCTGGGACGCGGTCGCGCTGATCGCCGTGGGCGCAATCGTGGGCGGGCTCATCGGCGCGAAGGTCGGCCGCAAACTGTCGCCGACCGTGCTGCGCGCGGTGATCGTCCTGGTCGGACTCGCCGCGATCTTCCAGCTGCTGACCCGGTGACGGCGTGTCCATTGAGGACACGCCGGCACCGGTTCGATCAGCGCGGGAAGGACGTGGCGGCGGCTAGGAAGGCGTCGTTCTCGTCGGGCGTGCTGATGGTGACGCGGGCGCCCTCGCCGACGAACGCGCGGACGACCACCTTGTGCGACAGGCAGTGCTCGTTGAACGCCGCCGTCCGCTCACCCAGCGGCAGCCACACGAAGTTGGCCTCCGTGACCGGAACCTCGTAGCCCGCCTCGATCAGCGCGGCGCGCACCCGGCCGCGCTCGCCGACGATGTCGCGGCAGCGGGCCAGCAGCTCGTCCTCGGCGTCGAGCGAGGCGATCGCGGCCACCTGGGCGACCATGTTGACCGCGAACGGTACGAACACCTTGCGTACCGCGGCCGTCACCGCCTCGGGCGCGATCAGGTAGCCCACGCGCAGACCCGCGAGGCCGTACGCCTTGGAGAAGGTGCGCAGCACGGCGACGTTGTCGCGGCCCGCGGCCCACTGCTCCTTGGCCAGCTCCACGCCGTCGGCGATGTCCGGGTTCTCGACGAACTCGCCGTACGCCTCGTCGATGATGATCAGCACGTCGTCGGGCACGGCGGCGATGAACCGCTCGATCGCGGCCTTCGGGTGCGCTGTACCGGTCGGGTTGTTGGGGTTGCACAGGTAGATCAGCCGGGTCTTCGGCGTGACCGCGGCGGCCATCGCGTCGAGGTCCAGCTCGTGTCCGTCGGTCAGCGGGACGCGCACCTGGGCGGCGCCGACGACCTGGGTGATGATCGGGTAGGCCTCGAACGAGCGCCACGCGAACATGACCTCGTCGTCCGGCGTGCAGGTCGCCTGGACGAGCTGCTGGCACAACGTCACCGAGCCGCAGCCGACGGCCACCTGGTCCTCGGACACGCCGAGCTTGCGGGCCAGCCGCGCGACCAACTCGCCCGCGCCGCTGTCCGGATAGCGGTTGATGTGGCCCGCCGCCTGGGCGATCGCCTCGACCACGCTCGGCAGCGGGCCGAGCGACACCTCGTTGCTGGCGAGCTTGATCGCGCCCGGGATTGACTTACCCGGCACATAGCCGGGCAGCGCGTCCAGGTCGGCGCGAGTACGCACACTCATCGAAGCTCCTCGTCGTCACGGGTGGCGGCCACGCTGCCGCTGCCCCGAATCTAGCCCGATACGGCGGGTGAGCGGGTGATCACGTTGACGAGGACACACCCACCCGTGGTTGGCTTGGTCATGGCCCAGACCCGCACCGAGGACTTCCGGCTGGCCGATGGCCGCGCGCTGCGCCTCACCTACGCCGAACCCGACCGAGTGACCCGCGGCGGTCTCGTCGTGCTGCACGAAGCCCGCGGCATCACCGAGGCCGTGCTGGCCATGGTGGCCGGGCTGGCCGCCGAGGGGTGGCTGATCGTGGTCCCGCACCTCTACGAAGGCGGGTCGGCGGAAGTCGACCACGCGGAGGCCCGCGACAAAGTCAGTGAACTGTCCGGGGAGTCCGTGCTCGCCGCGACCGACATCGCGTTCGCCTGGCTCGCCGAGCACAAGGTGAACCTCGACCGGATCGGCGTCATCGGCTTCGAACTCGGTGGCGCGGTAGCCCTTGTCGTCGCCGCCAGCCGCACGATCGGCGCCGCGGTGACCGTGGCGGGCGGCGGGATCATCGAGCCGCTGTCGGCCGGTCTGCCCCCACTGGTCGAGGTCGCCGCGGACCTGCGGGTGCCGTGGCTGGGCCTCTACCGAACCGAGGGCGACGACATCACCGAGCAGCAGGTGGAGAAACTGCGCGACGCCGCGGCCACGGCGTCGGTCGCGACCGACGTGGTCCGCTTCGCCTTCGAGACCGGCGGCTTCGAAGCCTGGCAGCGCGCCCTGAACTGGTTCGACGCGCACCTGCGCTGACCTGGCGGGGCTCGGCGCCCCGCCAGGCCGCTGGCGTCAGACCGCGACGGCCATCTCGACGACGTCCGAGCCGACGGTGAGTTCGGGCTCGGTCTTCTCGCGCACCTCTTCGACACTGACCCCCGGCGCGGTCTCGCGCAGGACCAGGCCGTCGGCGGTGATGTCGATGACCGCGAGGTCGGTGATGATCCGCTGCGCCACCCGCAAACCGGTGTAGGGCAGCGAACACTCGTTGACGATCTTGTACGAGCCGTCCTTGGCGACGTGCTCCATGAGCACGACGACGTGCTTGGCGCCGTGCACCAGGTCCATCGCGCCGCCCATGCCCTTGACCATCTTGCCGGGGATCATCCAGTTGGCGATGTCACCGACCTTCGAGACCTGCATGGCCCCCAGGATCGCGGCGTCGACCTTGCCGCCGCGGATCATGCCGAACGACGCGGCGGAGTCGAAGAACGAAGCGCCCTTGCGCAGGGTCACCGTCTCCTTGCCCGCGTTGATCAGGTCGGGGCTCTCCTCGCCCTCGTACGGGTACGCGCCGACGCCGAGGATGCCGTTCTCCGACTGCAGCACGATCTCGACGTCGTCGGGCACGTAGTTCGGGACCAGGGTGGGAAGCCCGATGCCGAGGTTGACGTACGAGCCGTCCGACAGCTCGGCGGCCGCGCGGGCGGCCATCTGCTCACGGGTCAGTGCCATGCTCAGGCCTCCAGCTTCGGACGGACGGTACGGCGCTCGATGCGCTTGTCGGCGGCCTGCTCCGCGGTCAGCGGGACGACTCGCTGGATGAAGATGCCCGGCAGGTGGACCTCGTTGGGGGCCAGCTCACCCGGCTCCACGAGCTCCTCGACCTCGGCGATGCTGATGCGGCCCGCCTGGGCGCAGAGCGGGTTGAAGTTCTGCGCGGAATCGCGGAACACGAGGTTGCCGTGCCGGTCGCCCTTCCACGCCCGCACAAGGCCGAAGTCGCACACGATGGCGTGCTCCAGCACGTAGTCCAGCCCGTCGAACTCGCGGACCTCCTTGGGCGGCGAGGCCACGGAAACGTTGCCCTCGCTGTCGTAGCGCCAAGGCACCCCGCCGTCGGCCACCTGAGTCCCGACCCCGGTCCGCGTGTAGAACGCCGGGATTCCCGCGCCGCCTGCCCGCAGCCGCTCGGCCAGCGTCCCCTGGGGGGTGAGCTCGACCTCCAGCTCGCCGGACAGGTACTGGCGGGCGAACTCCTTGTTCTCACCGACGTAGGAGCTCGTCATCCGCGCGATCCGGCGCTCGCGGAGAAGCATCCCCAGACCCCAGTCGTCGACCCCACAGTTGTTGGACGCCACGTCCAGTCCCGTCACGCCTTTGGCGAGCAAGGCCTGAATAAGCACGCTCGGGATGCCGCACAACCCGAACCCGCCCACGGCCAGGCTCGCGTTGTCCGGGATATCGGCGACCGCATCGGCGGCGCTGCGGACGACTTTGTCCATGTGTGCCCCTCCTTCTGGGTGTGGCAATCGCGACTCTAGCGGGGGCGGGGCGGGTGTCGATGTGGCTGAGGACCACCTTCCTGGGCCCTGGGTGTGGGCGGGCGGTAGTTGGCGGCTTTGACCTGCGGATTTGCTGTTGGGAGGGGGGCGTTTTGCCTCTCACCTGGGGGCCTGTGTAGTCTTATCGCCGAGCGGCTTGGGGCTCCCCGGGAGGCTTCGCCTAGTCTGGTCTATGGCGCCGCACTGCTAATGCGGTTTGGGGTAACCCCCCATCCCGGGTTCAAATCCCGGAGCCTCCGCTGTACTACTCGGTCCGCCGAGCACAACTGAACACGCGCCCGTAGCTCAACGGATAGAGCATCTGACTACGGATCAGAAGGTTAGGGGTTCGAATCCCTTCGGGCGCACCACTCGAAACCGCAGAGAGACCTCGTCTAGCTGCGGTTTTGTTTATGTTCCGGCATTGCCACCCCCTCTCGCTATTGGTCCCGCTTGGGTGCCCGAGCGTTTGTCTGGGCGCCCGCGGGATGAGCGCGACGGTCGCCTCGGCGGCGTCGCGGGCCAACTCGGGTAGTACCGACGTGTAGAGGTCACTGGTCGTCTGGAGAGTTTCGTGCCCGAGTGTTTCCTGGATGACCTTCAGGTCGACCTTGGCGGCGAGCATCATCGTGGCGGCCACGTGACGCAGGTCATGGAAGCGGATCGGTGGCAGTCCGGCCCCGGCGATGAGTGCGGCGAACCGGTCGCCGAGCCAGCTGGGCCGCAGATCCGCGCCGTCCGGCCTCGTCCACACCCGTCCGGAGCCTGCCCAGTCTGAGCCCAGGCGTAGCCGGGTTCGCGCAGCAAGATCCGGCGCAGGTAGTCCTGCTCGACGACGGCCAGGCCGCGGCCGACGCGCTCTCGCAGCGCCCGGGGTGATCGTGCTCTTTCCGCAGCCCGACGGCCCGCGCAGCACGATCAGCTTCGTCGCCGGGGTCATCGGGGAGCCTATTCCGCCTGGTAGCCGATCTCGGTGGCGAAGGGCTTGCCAAGCAGGCGCAGCGTCTGGCAGGAGAGGGCTCGTCGCAGGCTGGGCACGATCCGGGCCCCATGTGCAGGGCGGCGAGTTGGCGCTTGGCCTCGATGGAGGCTCGGTGGGTTCCGGGTCGAGGTCGTGCCACTTCTCCCAGGCCGATTGCTTGCTCTGGTGCAGGGCGGTCGCGATCTCCGACCAGCTGCGGCCGTGGGCTCGGGCGGTGGCCACGGCGTTGAGTTCGGGGCCACCCAACCTGCAAAAACGCACCACATCACGCACAGTGGATGCGGGGTTCCGCAGGGGTGAGAGCCCGCAACGAAGGAGCAAGCCGTGTCATTTCCCGAAGACCGGGGCCGCGTTGTCCGGATTACGTTCGACATCGTGTACCCCACTGGCCAGCTCAAGACCGTGGCGATGAACATGTCTGACAGCGATTGGGGCGACACAGCGCTCATCGCGTTGAGCGAGGAAGGAATCCACGACATCGTCGCACCAGGTCTTGGAGTACACATCGGTGCAGAAGCAGCTGACGGAGCGGTCCGGGCGTTCGATACCAAGGAGACCGACGATGCTCCATTCAAGCCCGCGATGCTCATCGTCGCAAATGACGGACGTATCGATCCCAGATGTGGTGCTCACGGGAGCGTTTCGCACGCAGAAGCCGACAATCCCATCGGGCGATTCATCTGAGCAGCCGCACCCGCTGGTCCGGGGCGGAGTCGACGTGGGGAACGCTGCCCGAAGCTCGGCTGCGAGCCGGTCCAGCGCGGCCAGGTCGACCTCGCTGCGGATCGGCAGGGGGTGGACGATGGTGCTCGGTCGGTACCGCGCTGGTGTGGGGCGGCGACTGTGCACCGCACGAAGCTAACCATTGGAGTCGAGCACAGCACCGCACGGACGCTGCGGTGGTATCGGTGACGATCACTCGATGTGATGAACTTGGGGCTCGACCAACGTATCGGACAAGCCGATTGCCTGGGGGTATCACGCAGCGTAACAGGGCCCTTCGGATCTGCGGGTTGCCAGTTGAGCCACAATCTCTACGTGAATCTGGGCAAACGAGACCCGGTCCCAATGGGGGACCAAGCTGAGCAGTACGCAGAGGTCATCGAGGTGTCACCGTCGATGGCGAAAGCTTGGCTGAAAAAGATGGCACCAAATCGGAGTATCAGCAGGAAGCGGGTGAAACATCTCGCAAACCTGATGAAGATGGAACGATTTAAGCTCAATGGTGAAACCATCAAATTCGACGAGGAAGGTTGGCTTATAGACGGGCAGCATAGACTTGCTGCGATTGTGTTCGCCGATATACCCGTGGTGATGTATGTTGCTCACAATGTTCCGCGGTCGGCGATTGTGTCGATCGACATGGGACGATCCCGGTCATTGACCGACCAACTGCGTGTCGCATACAACTACCGCAACCCGGGTGATCTGGGAACTATAGTTCGCATGATCTTGGAATGGAATGAGACCGGGTGGATCTCTCAGAAATCATTTCGGCAGGTTGATCCAGACGAAGTGCATGACTATATCCGTTCGAATCCGGATGTCATCGAACTTCCGAGGGTTGCTACAGGCCTGGGCGGGGACCTTGTCACTGCGATCATGAAAAGAAATCAGTGCGGTTTCTTGATGTGGCTGCTCTCCCGAGTGGATGCAGACGACGCCAAGCGATTTATGAACAATCTGGTCAATAGTGTTGCGGATTACGAGAACGATCCCTGCGTGCTACTGCGGAAGCACCTGCTCAAGCTCCGTAATGACCGGTACGGAGATGTCAAGCGGAATATTGTGCTGGGGTTGACTATCCAGAATTGGAATAAGTGGCGCGACCGGCAGCCGGTCAAATTGATCCGTGTACCGCGTTCGGGGCAACCTTGGGACGTCAGTAGTTTTCCCAAACCGATCTGACCAGAAACCTAGAGCGGGAGCAGGTCTCGACGCCGAGACCTGCTCTCCTGCATATGAAAGCGCATCAATGTCTCAGGTTCTTCACCAGAAATTCGGACTGGTGGCAGGTTGAAGGAAAAACGTTCCACGTCCGTCCAGTTGCCGATAAGCCGCTCTTCTCAGGCAGGAGACGTTCTTCATTCGAAGTCAGAAAATAGCACCGGGCACCCTGAGACTCGATCGGGTCTGGAGGGCGAAATTGAATACTTGACTCCTGAGAAGTTTGTCGATCACCATATCCTCGATCGTGTGCCCTGGCTCTTTCCGTCGTGGTGGTCATATCGCGAATGGAAGAGTGAACTTGCCGCAGGTCTCAACGTCGATCCGCATGACATCATTGTGGTCGGAAGTGCTGCATTGGGCTTCAGTCTGGCGCCATCAAAGGACCTGTCAGCATTCCATGACGGCTCGGACATTGATGTTGCTGTAATCAGCACTTGGCATTTTGAGGCGGCCTGGCGAGAACTGCGTGCAATTGATGCGATTGATCGACTGCATAGAGGCGGAGCTGAAGCGGACTACTTGAGCTGGCACCGTCGTGACCTGGTCTACAGTGGCGCCATCGCGACGGACAAGGTCCTTCACCTGCTCTCTTTCGGCCACTTGTGGACTATAGCATTTGCGCATGCCGCGAACCGTGATCCGACAATTGGACGAGAAATACGCGCACGAATCTATCGCGATTGTGAATCTCTGCGGATATACAATGTCAAGAATGTCCGTAAGCTGCGCAATCGGCTGATCTATGCTTCCATCGACGAAGACGAGCCAGATGATGCAACGAACTGAAGAGTATCCACAGAGATTTCTGGAAGTAACCCATCATACCGTGTCGTGGTTCTGGCAGCGGCTTCAAAATGACGAGCTTGATATGCGTCCGCCATTTCAACGTAATCCGGTTTGGCAAGTTCGCCAAAAGGCATTATTGATCGACTCTATACTCCGAGGATTCCCAGTCCCGGAGCTTTACATACAGACGAATGTGAATGGCGAAGGCGAAGAGAGCCATGTCGTCGTCGACGGGCAACAGCGAATTCGGGCGTGCCTTGAGTTCCTCACAAACAAGTTCCCGTTGGGGGACGAATCGGATCATCTTGGCGGCTTGAAATTCGAACAGCTTCCGAGCGTCGAGCGACGGAGGATCTTCGAATACAAATTTGTTGTCCGAGTATTGCCTGAACTTTCCAATGAGAAAGTTCGGGAGATATTTGGAAGACTTAACATCAATAACATAGCGCTCAATAGGCAAGAAATTAGGCATGCTACCTATTGGGGCGACTTTATCTCATGCATGGAGGAGATTAGTCGACGAACCTTCTGGTTGAAGTCTGGCATATTTAGCAGCAACGATATCCGGCGTATGAATGATGTTGAATATGTCAGCGAACTTGCAATCGGCGTCTTGTTTGGGCCGCAGAACAAAAAGGCCAACCTTGATCACTATTACGCCGCTTTCGAGGAGGAATTTCCAGATCGCCCAAAGACCGAGTCGATCTTCTCTTCGGTTCTAGGCGAACTTGAACAGCTGGCGACTTGGCCTAACAAGCTTCGATGGTCGCGTAAAGTGGACTTCTATTCCCTCTTCCTGGTGCTGGGAGGCATGGTTTCGGAGCTACCGTTGGATCGAACTGAACGGGCTTTGGTATCAGGTCGACTAGTGGATTTCTCGATGGCAGTAAATCGGCTAGTGTCTGTTGCGGACGACAGGAAGCGGAATTCGGATGAGGTCGATGCTCGGACAATGGCGTACGCACGTAGCGTACGCAATTCAAGTGATCTCAGCAGTCGGCGGACAAGGGTCGCAGCCTTGGATGCCTTCCTTCGCGGAAAGCCCATATCCTTCGAGCCGACACAGGTGAGAACGCGCGATCCGCTCCGTTCCCTGCCTTCCGCTGAAATTTTGATGTCTCGGACTGGCGAAATATTGGAGGATGAATAGAAAATAGTTGCGACTCAATTAGGCAGAAGACTACTTGGATTGCTGGGAGACGCTGGCTCCGGCGATGGCGTCGCGGCCGAGGAGTTCGGCGGTTTCCGGGGTCAGTAGCCTTCCGGCCACGTCCGGGTCGCAGCCGATTCGGCCCAGGCGGGCGCGGATGGCGGCGGGGGAGCGGCCGCGGGACTTGGCCAGCTCGCGGATCGAGGTGGTGGCCGGGGTGGATGACGGTTGGGCGAGCCAGTCCTCGCGCAGCGAGGCGTCGTCGTCGGGGGTCCAGCGGGCGTGGGAGTTGGCCACCCGGGGGCGGGCCTTGCCCTCGAAGATCGCGATGGTCGCGAGGGCCTGGCGGACCAGGCCCGCTGCTTCCGTGGCGCCGCCTGGGGGCAGCTTGATCGTTCCCTCGGCGACGATGTCGCCGTTCTCGGCCGCGCCGAGGAGTTCCAGGGACGTGGGGGACGCGGTCAGGGCGTAGGTGACGCCGTGGACGGTGCTCGTGAATTCCATGGTGAATGCCATGTGGTCACGTTACGTCGCCGGGCCGATACGGCGCGGAAGTTATCCACAGGGGTCAGGATTGTGGGTGCTTTCCCAGGTGGTGTGGGGTGCGCTCGTCGGCGTCGAGGTCCGCCGTGCGCTCGCGTTCCTCACGCATGATGGTGGAGAACGTCTGGTTGGCCCGGCGCAGGCTCCAGATGAGGAAGGCCGCGAACAGCACCGCGGTCACGATCCACAACGTAGCCGTCATCCTGATCAACTCGCCTCGCCCTAGGCCCTATCTCAAGGTTCCCACCGGACCGGGCGTCGAAACAGCACATTTTGGTCATTGCCGGTTTGGATCAACGGATTCCGCTCCAACGGAGCAACCTAGTACACCGTGCGTCACGGAAGCTCGGCCCCGATGGCCTCTTCAGGAGTCGGGTGGACGGTCTTCTCCTCGGACTTGGCAGGCAGCGTCTCCCGGGCGGGCAGCCACACCAGGGCCGCTGCCAGCGACAACGCCCCGGTGGCGACGAAGGCGGCGGTGTAGGACAGCCGGTCCGCGAGCATGCCCGCGATGACCGGGCCCAGGATGGCGCCGATGTCGGCGACCATCTGGAACGACGCCAGGACCTGGCCGCCGCGGGCCTTGCCGATGACGTCGGCGACGGCGGCGCTCTGCGGCGGGCTGAGGATGCCGGTTCCGAGCCCCGCGATGGCCGTGACCAGGAGGAACGCCGGCACCGACGTGGTGTAGCCGATCGAGATCGTGGCCAGGCCCGCGACCGTCAGCCCGATGAGCACCGGCGGTTTGCGCCCCCACCGGTCCGACAGCTTGCCGGAGAACATCAGCATCGCGACGTTGCCCGCGGCGAACACGGCTAGCGCCGTCCCCGCGAAGGAGTCCTCTTTGTTCAGCACCTCGGTGATGAACAGCGGCACCAGGGACACCCGGACGCCGAAGGCGGCCCAGCCGTTGGCGAAGTTCGAGGCGAGGGCGGCCCGGTAGCCGCTGTCGCGCAGCGCGGTCCGCAGCGGCATGTCGGGTTGCGGGTCGTCGTTCGCTGACGCGATGAGGGTGGAGTTTCGCAGCGCCAGCCACACGATCAGGATGGCGACGACGAGCGCGGCCGCGTAGGCGAGGAACGGCGCGCGCAGCGAGATGGTGATCAGGCCGCCGCCGACGAGCGGGCCGACGACGGTGCCGAGCAGGAAGCTGGTGCCCCACAGCCCGGTGGCCTTGCCGCGGACCCCCGCGGGGGTCAGGTGGATCAGCAGCGCGATGCCGGACACGGTGAACATCGTGGAGCCGATACCGCCGAGCGCCCGCACGGTGACCAGCTGCCAGTAGTCGTTGGCGAACGCGCAGGCCCCGGTGCTGGCCGCCACGATCCACAGGCCGATCAGGTACACCCGCCGCTCGCCGATGCGGCTGAGCAGGGCGCCCGCCGCGGGCGCGAAGACTAATCGGGCCACCGCGAAGGCACTGACCACAATGGACGCCGCGGTCACGCTGACGTTGAAACTTCGGGCGAAGGTGGGCAGCGCGGGCGCCACCAGACCGAAGCCGATCGCGATCACGAAGTTGGCCGAGACCAGCACCCACACTTCACGGGGAAGGGTCTCGGGCCGTTCCAACGTTGCAACCGACACCCGAGACCGCCCCCAGAGAAGTTGTTCAGCGCGCGCACTGTAGGTCGGGATGACCTGATCGGGTCAACCCGTTTACCCGCGCGCGCATTCCGTCAGCCGAGGTCCCGTCGACGGAAACCCACGATTCCCAGCCCGAAGAGCACGATCGCGACAGCGGAGAGCCACAGGAACGGTGTCGGCGTGAACTCCGCGCCCGGGAGTTTGGGGACGTGGGTGAACGGCGAGACGTCGAGCATCGGCTGGCTGAGCCGCAGCGCCGGTCCGAACAGGGTGATCAACGCGAACACCCCGACCAGGGCCCACGCGGCGGTCGTCGCCTTCGGCAGCAGTCCGAACAACAGTGCGGCGATCGCTCCCGCGACCCAGACCGCCGGTAGCTGCGCGAGCGTCCCGCCGAGGATGCCGCCGACCTGCCCGAGGTCGCCGACCCGAAGACCGTGCGCGAGGCCCATCGAGAGCCCGGCGGACGCGAGGAGCACCGCGGAGCCGACGACGGCGAACGCGAGATGGCTCACCACCCATGAGACGCGGCTGACACCGGTCGCGAGGACCGGTTCGGCGCGCTCACCGGTCTCCTCGGATCGCGCGCGTAGCGCCGCCTGGGTCGCGTACATCGCCGTGACGATCCCCAACATCCCCGCGATAGCGGCGATGAACGAGTCGACCAGGCTCTGGGCCGCGCCCATCCGCTGCATGATCTCGCGAATCTGCTCGTTGCTTCCCACAAGGTCGACGATGCCGTTGGCGATCGACCCGAACACCGCCGCCATGATCACCGCGCCGACGGTCCAGCCGAGCAGGGCGCCGCGCTGCAGCCGCCAGGCCAGCCCGAACGCGTTCGACAGCGACGGCGGTGCGTTGACCGGTCCGGGCTTGCCGGGCAGCAGGCCCGCGCCGAGGTCGCGCCGCGAGACCAGCTGGTAGGCGCCCGCGGCGAGCACGGCGGTCGCGACCACCGCGAGACCGAGGGGCCACCACAGGTCCTCGATGAACGGCTTCGCGCGCTGCGGCCACGCCAGTGGGGACAGCCAGGACAGCCAGTCGAGCGAGACCGTCGAGTCGCCGACCCCGCGGACCAGGAACGAGCCGCCGAGAACCGCGCACGCGATTCCGTTCGCGGAACGGGAGTACTCGGTGAGTTGCGCGGTCACCGCGCTGATCGCGGTGAACACCAGGCCCGCGCTCGCCACGCCGAGCCCGAGCACGAACGAGCCTGACGCGCTCAGTCCTGCCCCGGTCAGGCCCAGACCGATGGCCAGGCCGATCACCACGTTCGCCCCCGCCGCGGTCGCGATGGCCGCGGTCAGCGCGGCGTGCCTGCCGACGACGCCGGACCCGATCAGCTCGAGCCTGCCGCTGTCCTCCTCCGCGCGGGTGTGCCGGGTGACGGTGAAGACGCTCATCAGCGCGGCGAACAACGCGAGGAACAGCCCGTAGCGCCAAGCGGTGAACCCGCCCGCCGTGCTCAGGTCGTACGCGGGCCCATAGAGCACCGCGAGCGACGGGTTCGCCCCCGCGGAGGCGCTGAGCATCGCGCGCGAAGCCGCGTCCGGATAGAGCTGTTCATAGGCGGCGACCGTGGTCGCCGGGGTCAGGCCGAGCAGCACGATCCAGATCGGCAGGATGATCCGGTCGCGGCGCAGCGCGAGCCGGATGAGCGTCCAGGTGCCGGTCATCGCGCCACGTCTTCCTGGTAGTGGCGCATGAACAGCTCTTCCAGTGTCGGTGGCTGGCTGGTCAATGACCGGATACCGGAGTGAGTGAGCGCGCGCAGCGCGGCGTCGAGTTCGTGGCTGTCCACGTCAAACGACACGTGGTGGTCATTGACCTTGAGGTCGTGCACACCGGCGAGGGACGCGAGTCCGTTCGGGGGCGTGGCGAGTTCGGCGGTGATCGTCGTGCGGGTCAGGTGGCGCAGCTCGGCCAGGGTGCCGGTCTCTACCGTGCGGCCCGCGCGGATGATGCTCACCCGGTCGCACAGGCTTTCCACCTCGGCGAGGATGTGGCTCGACAGCAGCACCGTGCGGCCGCGGTCGCGCTCCTCGGCGACGCACTCCTGGAAGACCGACTCCATCAGCGGGTCCAGGCCCGAGGACGGCTCGTCGAGCAGCAGCAGTTCGACGTCGGAGGCCAGCGCGGCGACCAGGGCGACCTTCTGCCGGTTGCCCTTGGAGTACGTGCGGCCCTTCTTGCGCGGGTCGAGGTCGAACCGTTCGAGCAGGTCCGCGCGCCTGCGCTTGTCCAGGCCGCCGCGCAGCCTGCCCAGCAGGTCGATCACCTCGCCGCCGGAGAGGTTGGGCCACAGCGAGACGTCGCCGGGCACGTAGGCCAGCCTGCGGTGCAGTTCGGTGGCGTCAGCCCACGGGTCGCCGCCGAGCAGGGTGGCGTTGCCCGAGTCGGCTTTGAGCAGCCCGAGCAGGACCCGGATGGTCGTGGATTTGCCCGCTCCGTTGGGGCCGAGGAAGCCGTGGACTTCCCCGGTCTTCACCGTCAGGTCGAGCCCATCGAGCGCACGGGTCCGGCCGAAGGTCTTGACCAGGCCGGACACCGAGATTGCCGTTGTCATGATTCACAAGCTACTCTTGTTTCACAACTTTGTGAATGTTCTGAAGACGATGCGACCTGAGAAGGTGAACCCGTGACCGATTCCAAGGATGACGATGTGGCGCGCTTCGTGGAGCGCTTCGCACTGCTGCTCTCCGAAGCAGGAATGGCACGGATGCCCGCTCGGGTGTTCACCCGCCTGCTCGCCACCGATTCCGGCCGGATGACAGCGGCCGAATTGGCCGAAGCGCTCGACGTCAGCCCCGCCGCGATCTCCGGCGCGGTGCGGTACCTCGACCAGGTCCACCTCATCCACAAAGGACGGGAGCCGGGCGAGCGGCGTGACCACTACGCCGTCGACGACAACACCTGGCTCGAAGCGATCACCAACCGCGACAAGCTCTACGACGCCTGGAACTCCGCGCTCACCGACGGCGCGGAAGCGCTCGGCACGGACTCGCGCGCGGGCAAACGGATAGACGACACGCGCCGGTTCTTCCTGTTCCTCAAGGCAGAGACCGCGGCTATGCAAGAGAAGTGGCGCGCGCAGGAAGCGGCTCGCTGATGCGCGCGACCCTCGCCACCGCCGCACTGCTTCCGGTGCTCGCGGTCCAGGGCCTCACCCTGCGCCGCACCATTCCGCGCCTGCCCGGCGCCGAAGGCCCGACCACGGGGGCGGCAGGCGAGGGTGAGCCGCTGCGGCTGGCCATTCTCGGTGAGTCGACCGCCGCGGGCGTGGGCGCGCGGACCCATGACGTGGGCCTGGCAGGCCGACTCGCGGCGGCCCTCGCCGACCGTGGACACGCGGTGAGCTGGCAGGTCTCCGCGAGGATCGGCGCCAACGCCCACGTGACCCGCACCGAGCTGGCACCCGCCCTGGACCCGGCCGACGTCGTGGTCGTGGTGCTCGGCGTCAACGACGTGATCGAGTTCCACTCCGCCGCCCGCTGGACCCGCGACCTGCTGCGACTGCTGATCGACCTGCGCGCGACGCACGGCCGGATCGTGCTCGCCGGTGTCCCGCCGATGGCCCGGTTCCCGGCGCTGCCCCGCCCGCTGCGCTCCGTCCTCGGCCTGCGCGCCGCCGAGCTCGACGCGGCGGCCGCGCGCGTCGCCCGGCGGGTGCCAGGCGTCGCGCACGTCCCACTGCCGCACGAGTTGATCGACGGCGACCTCTTCTGCGCCGACCGGTTCCACCCGTCCGAGGGCGGCTACGCCCTGTGGGCCGACGGGCTCGCCGACGCCGTCAGCGCTGCGCGGCGCTGATCAGCTTGCGGCTCAGCATCTTGATGCCCTTGTTCAACCCGAACCGGAGGATCGGCCCGGTCCCGGGCACCAGCTCGGTGAAACTCGCCCGCCACACGACCTCCGTGCCGCCGTCTTCGCGCGGGGTCAGCGTGATCTCGCCCTGGTAGTCCTTCATCGGCGACGGAGTCCGCAGCGCGTAGACGTGGCGGCGGTCCTGCTCGTACTCCAGGGTCTCCTCGCGCACAAGCACCGGTTTGCGGCCCAGCAGCCGCACCCCGCCGACCCCACCGGGCGCCGGGTCGCCGAGCCGCTCCAGCGAGGAGTGCGCGATCACCGGGCCCGCCCACTCCGACCAGCGAGCGCCGTCGGCGACCAGGGCGAAGATCGTCGCCGCGTCGGCGCGACTGCTCGCGGTGACCTCGACGGCGTAAGTCTGTCGGCTGATGACCATGAAGTGCCTCCTGTGCGCGGGAACCTCATCGTTACACGCGCCCTTGTAGCCTCGGGCGCATGACCTCTGGGGAGACCGCGCTCGCGGACGAACTGCTGGACGCGCTGATGGACGCCGACCCGCTCGGCGCGAGCCTGATCGGCCTGCCGGGCTATGACGACCGGCTCTCCGACCCGTCGGAGGAGGCCGAGCAGCGGCTGCGGTCGAAGATCGCCGACATCGCGGCCCGGGCCCAGGACTCGGCCGACGTCACCGGGCAGGTCGTCGCGCAGCAGGCCCGCGCGGCGATCGACCGGATCGACTCGCGGATGATCGAGTACACGATCTCCGACTTCTTCGTCGGACCCGCCGCGGCGCTGCTCACCTTCCTGCCGATGGTCGCCCTGCCGGACGCCGAGCGCGCGAAGGCCTACCTGACCCGGCTGCGCGCGGTGCCCGAGCACCTCGACGGGGTCACCGAGCGGCACCGCGCCGGGATCGCCGCCGGACGGGTGCCGGTGCGCAGGCTCGTCGACGCCGCGGTCGCGCACCTCGATCGCTACCTCGGTTCACCGGACACCGACCCGCTGTTGTCGCAGCAGTTCGATGACGCGGAGTTCAACGCCGAGCGCGCGCGGATCGTCGGTGACCTGGTCCGACCGGCGTTCGCCCGCTATCGCGAGACGCTCGCCGAGGAGTTCGCCCCGCACGGCCGGTCCGACGACCGTCCCGGCCTGTGCGCGCTGCCCGACGGCGAGGCCGCCTACGCCGGGCTTTCCCGGGCCCACACCACGACCGATCGCACCCCGGAGGACCTGCACCAGACCGGTCTCGACCTCATCGCCGCCCTGCGCGAGGAGTACGCCGAGATCGGCGAGCGGGTATTCGGCGTGCGCGACCAGGCAGAGATCTTCCAGCGGATGATCACCGACCCGGCCATGCGCTGGCGCGACGGTGAGGAACTGCTCGCGCACGCGCGCACGACCATCGAACGGGCTGAGGCCGAGGCGCCGAAGTGGTTCGGCACACTGCCCGGCCAGCGCTGCCAGGTGCAGCCGGTCCCCGCCGCCGAGGCGCCGGGCGGGCCCGCGGCGTACTACATGCCGCCGTCACTCGACGGGCTGCGACCCGGGGTGTACTTCGCCAACACCGACCGTGCCCACGAGCGCGACCGGTTCGTCGCCGAGGTCACCGCGTTCCACGAAGCCGTGCCGGGGCACCACTTCCAGCTGACCATCGCCCAGGAGCTGACCGGCCTGCCGACGCTGCGCAAGCTCGCCGACGTCAACGCCTACACCGAGGGCTGGGGGCTCTACACCGAGCGGCTGGCCGAGGAGATGGGTCTCTACAGCGGCGACGTCGACCGGCTCGGCATGCTCTCGATGGACTCGCTGCGGGCGGCGCGGCTGGTGGTGGACACCGGCCTGCACGCGAAGGGTTGGAGCCGGGAGCAGGCGCTGTCCTACATGCGTGAGAACACCCCGCTTTCCGCGCTCGAGATCGGCAACGAGGTCAACCGGTACATCGCGTACCCGGGTCAGGCGCTGTCCTACATGGTCGGCAGGCTCGAGATCCTGCGTATCCGCGCGGCGGCCAAAGACCGGCTGGGTGCGGCGTTCGACATCCGTGGGTTCCACGATCTGGTTCTAGGCGGCGGACCGCTGCCGCTGTCGGTGCTCGCGGAGGTTGTCGAGCGCTGGGACGGCTGAGCCCCAACGGTTTCCTGAGATCGGCGGGCTCCTCCCAAGGTCGGCATAATCCGCGCGATGAGCCACACGACGATCCCGCGGTCGCATCCCCGCCGCGCCACGGGGCTGCTGATGATCGGGATCGTGCTGGCGGCCCTGCTCGTGTCCGGGTGGGCGCCACGCGAACGCGGTACTTGGCTGCTGGAGGTCGTCTGGGTGCTGATCGCCCTGCCGCTCGTGTTGTTCACCCGGCGCCGGTTCCCGTTGACGACCCTGCTGTGCTGGCTGCTGGTCGTGCACGCTCTGGTGCTCTGCTACGGCGGGCACTACACCTATGCGATGACGCCGCTGGGCGACTGGGCGCGTGACGCGTTCGACCTGTCCCGCAATCACTACGACCGGCTTGGCCACCTGGTGCAGGGTTTCGTGCCCGCCATCCTGGTGCGCGAACTGCTGCTGCGGCTGACTCCGCTGCGGCCGGGCGGCTGGCTGTTCGTCCTGGTGAGCTCGGTGTGCCTGGCGGGCAGCGCGTGCTTCGAGTTCGTCGAGTGGGGTGCCGCTGTGGTGCTCGGATCCGGGGCGGACGCGTTTCTCGGCGCGCAGGGCGATGTGTGGGACACCCAATGGGACATGGCGCTGGCGCTCGTGGGCTCGGTCCTCGCCCAGCTCTCGTTGGCCCGGCTGCACGACCGCCAGCTTGGGCAGCCTAGTTCCGCCGCGCGCTCTCGATGATCTTGCGGGTGGTCGCGCCGGGCAGGGACTTCGGGCTGTCCGGCCCGCCCGCCAAGTCGTTGGTGACCACCAGCAGAGCGGCGCCGCGGTCGCCTAGTCCCGTCGCGAGAACAGTCACCTCGGCATCCTTCGGCAGGCACGCCTCGGCTGCCTTCGGGCTGATCTTCGCCGTCACCACCACAGCCTTCTTGCCGTCGACGAGCGTCGACTCGGTCGCGGGCGAGTCGACCCGGGCGCCGGGGTAGTAGGTGTCGGCGAAAGCCTTGGCGAAGGCCGCGGCGGTCGACTCCGGATCGAGGGGCTTGGCCGACTTGCTCTGCGCCGCCGCCCCGACCACGCGCGCCCGGGACCGTCGGGTGCCCGCGCAGTCGTAGACGCCGTACTCGGCGACCCCGGTGAAGCTGACGCCGAGCACCTCGACGGCGTCGTTGGACGCCACCCAGTCCGTCGGAACCGCGTAGGTCAGCCGGGCCGGGGTGTTGACGATGGAGCTGGTCGACGGCGGGGCGCTCCTGGTGGCCGGGGCGGGCGTCAACGCGGGAACCGCCTCGGGGGTACCGCCATTGCGGTTGATAACCCCGATGGCGATAACGGTTCCGACAATGGCGATGATCGCGATGATGCTCAGCGTCGCGGGCAATAGGGACCTGGTCGGAGCGGGCAATTCGGTGAAAGTGGACAGTGGCGGCGAGCCGCTTACCGGGGTGTGTTCACGCTGCGGATCTTCGCTCGGCCAACCGGTCACGCACCGACTTTAGTGCGGGTGCGACAACCCCGTATTCGGTTCGCGGCGAGCGCCACTCCACCTCGGTTTCACCCAGCGGTACTGGCCACCCGGTTAGGGGTCACCCCAGTGACGGGGTGACTACAACTCTGAGTAGAGTTCGGCCCGCTGAAGGGGATGATCTTTACTCAATCGAGTGACGGTTATTCGCTGAACCAGCCCGCGGCGGGCATTGCGCATCCACGCCGCATCCACGGTTTGCAGGATCGTCGTCGGATCTGAACAAGGAGACTCCATGGGAACTCGCTTCCCGTCGCGCCGCGTCGGCGCCGTACTCGCCGCGGCATCGGCCACCCTGATGCTGGCCGCCCTTCCCGCCTCCGCCGACCCGGTCAAGGGCCGGGCGCAGCAGGAGCCCAAGTCCGATGGCCACGCGGTCAACATGGGCGCGGGCGACCTCGCGGGCATGCAGCCCTCGCTGTTCACCCTCAAGCTCGCCGACGGCTCGACGCTGCGGGTCTACTGCGTCGAGGTCCACACAAACCTGAGCTACAAGAAGGACATGGTCGAGGTCCCGTGGGACAAGTACCCCACGCAGAACTCCCCCTTCCACAAGAACCGCGCCAAGGTCAACTGGGTGCTGCACAACGGCTTCCCGGCCAAGCAGGTCGACGACCTGAAGAAGCTTCCCGGCCTCGACGGCCTCGACGAGAAGGAAGCCATCTCCGCGACCCAGGCCGCGGTGTGGCACTTCAGTGACGACGTCAACCTCGACGCGAACAACCCGACGCCGAAGAACGCCGACGCCAAGAACGACGTCAAGGCGTTCTACGACTACCTCGTCGGCTCGTCCAACACGGGCATCGCCGACCAGCCGACCCCCGCGCTGGAGATCAACCCGGCCAAGGTCAGCGGTCAGGCGGGCAAGCTCGTCGGCCCGTTCAAGGTCAGCACGAACGGCGCCGTCAAGGAGATCGAGAAGAACCTGCCGGAGGGCGTCACGCTCACCGACAAGGACGGCAAGGAGATCGCCGCGGGCGGCATCAAGGACGGCGCCGAGCTGTTCCTGAAGGTCCCGGCCGACGCCAAGGCGGGCGACGCGGACTTCAAGCTCAAGGGTTCCTCGAAGGCGGACACCGGCAGGCTGTTCGTGATCGAGAACTACGAGTCCGGCAAGGGCCAGTCGCTGATCGTGGCCGACTCCTCGGAGCTCAAGGTCGAGGCGGGCGCCAAGGGTGACTGGAAGGTCGCCCCGGTGACCACGACGACCACGACGACGACCACCCCGGCCCCGACGACCCCGGCGCCGACCACGACTCCCGCCCCGACCCCGCAGGGCTCCGACCTGCCGGACACCGGCGCGTCGATCCTGGTCCCGGCGCTGGTCGGCCTCGGCCTCGTCGGCGCGGGCGCGGGCGCGCTGATCTACCAGCGCCGCCGCCGCTCGGCCTGAAGCTGATCTGAGGGAGGCCCCGCCGGCACCGTCCGGCGGGGCCTCACCCATGTGTGCGCCAGGTCGCGGACTGAGCCGAAATGAGTAAGTTGATCCACGCGGAGCAGCTTCCGCAGTGGGATGGCAAGACTTGGTTGGGTACCCTGCACGGGTGCGCGCCCGAGTCGGGGAGTGCGTGAGGAGCACTGATGGGTATCGACTTCAACGAGCTCAAGAACAAGGCCGCTGGTCTTGTCGAGGAGCACGGCGACAAGATCGAGCAGGGTGTCGAGAAGGCCGGCGAGTTCGCCAAGAGCAAGTTCGGTCACGACGAGCAGGTGGACGGTGTCGTGAACAAGGTCCAGGAAATGATCCCGGACAAGCCCGGCGCCACTCCTGAGACCCCCGAGGGCAACCAGGCGTGAGTTTGGACAGGCAGAACGACGAGCGGGCCCTTCCTCAGGGAGGGGCCCGCTCCTCTGCTGCCCGCAAACCCTCGATGGTCACCTGGCAGTGCGACAGCCCGCCCCGGCTCGAGTCGGTCCGGCTGCTGGTCAGCGACAGCAGGCTGCGCGCGTCCGGCCGGATCATCGCCGCGGCCGACGACTCGGCTGAGGCGTTCAGCGCGTCGTTCGAGGCCTCCGTCGAGGGCGACACCGCGGGCAGGTTGCTGCTGCGGACCACGACGTCGGAGGACGAACGCCAGATCTCGCTCAGCCGCACCGAGGACGGTGTCTGGCTGGTCGACCGCGACGGGGTGTCCCGGCGCGATGAGTTCGACGGGTCCGTGACGGTCGCCGTCGCGGGCGCGATCACGTTCCACACGCTGCCGATCCGCAGGCTGGGGCTGCACCGGACCGCGGGCGAGGCCGAGATCCCGGTCGTGTTCGTCGCGCTGCCGGACCTCGCGGTGAGCCTGGTCCGGGCGACCTACCGGACCGTGTCGATCACCGAGGACGGCGCGGTCATCGAGGTCACCAGCGCCGGGACCACCAGCACGCTGGTCGTCGACGCCGACGGAATCGTCATCGATCACGAAGGCGTGGGCCGCCGCGTCTAGACGCGGAACGGCGCATAGGCGACCGCGAACGCCGCGCGCGGGTCCACCCCGATCGCCTTGATCTCGATCACGTGCTCGCCCGCGGCCATGCCCGTGGTGTCCACGGCCAACCGCCACACACCCGCGGTGCCAGGGCCGTCGGCGACCGTCGGGATCCCCGCGATCCGCTGGTCGTCCAGCCGCACCTCGATCCCGGCGAGGCCTGCCAGCTCACCGCCGAGCCGCTGCCCACCGGGCCCGTCGGCGGTCACCTCCAGCACCAACCGCCCACGCGGGACCACCCCGCCCTGGCCGATCACCTGACCCGCCGCGTCGAGGAACCGCGCGCTGGGCCGGGCCAGCGCGATCCGGGTCAGGGCGAGCGGCACGTCGGTCCCGGACCCGCTGGCCGCGGACACCGCGCCAGGTGGGGCGGCCAGCTCCACCGACGCGCTGACCACGCGGGCCGCGCCCTCGCCACGCCGGATCGGGCCGCGCACCCGGATCGGGAGCGTGTCGCTGTCCGCGCGCAGGACGAGCGCGTCGGCGGGCACGTCGGCGACGATCGGGTACCGGACACCGCGCGCCGGGGTCTGGCCGGCGACCGCGGGTCTCGCCGGGAACTCGCGACCGCCGACTTCGACGGTGAACTGGTCTTCGGTCGGAGCGCGGTTCGTCGGCACGAGAGTCACGCGGAGCTGCCCACCGGTAGTGCCTTGGACGCGCGCTCCGCCGGACGGTGTGACAAGGCCGCTCCCCGCCTCGACGACGGACCGGCCGGTGTCCAGGACCGGCGGCACCACCAGGACCGGGGCCGCTGTCGGCGCCCCCAGGAACGCGATGAGGTCGACCGCCGCGTGCAGGCCGGTAGGACCGCCGATGAACCCGACCAGGACGGTGGCTTCCCGCCACGCGACGACGGCGTCGCTTGCCGCGACGACCTTCCCGTCCCGCACGAGCCTGACACCGTCGGTGCGGACCACAACCTCCCAGCGGACAGTGATACCGATCTCGGCGGGAGCCATCGGGCTGAGGTCGGCGGTGACGCCGCTGCGGGCCATGCCGGGGGCCGCCCGGATCTCGGCGAAGGCGGTGGCCTCCCCGGTGACGCGGACGCGGATCGAGCCCGGCGGCAGCGTCGGGTCCTCCTGGGAGGAGGCGAACGGACCACCGACGAGGTCGGCCGGGCCGGGGACCAGGTCGATCGTCAGCTCGCCCGCCTGCCCGGGGTGGTCGGTCTCCACCACGACGCGCCCCAACTCGCCGTCGGTCGCGCTGTCGCGGAGTTTGAACGGGGCACGCGGACGCAGGACGAGCGGCTCGGTGCCGCACTGGCCGCTGATCACCATGCGTTTGCCGTCGTTGCCCTCGCCCCTCGTCGCGCGTCCACAGTCCGAGGTCCCGCCCAGCCGCCAGCGCTGGGGTTCGGGGACGACCCGGGAGCTGAACCGGTCGACGAAGGACCATGCCGAGTCGTTGTCCGGGGCCTTCGGCTCCGCGTTGACGACGGCGGGGAGGGAGCGCCTGCCGAAGGCGTCGACGGTGCGGACCTCGACCTGGTACGACGTGCCGTTCTCCAAGGCGTCGAGTTGGGCGACCGGCTGGGAGAGCAGGCGGACGTTGGTGAGCGTGGTGCCACGTCCCCAGCGGATCTCGTATCCCGCCGCCCGGTCCGGTTCCGGTTTGCCGGTGCGTTCCGGTCCCCAAGCGACAAGCAGCCGCTGCGGGCCGGGGACGACGCTCAGGCTCGCGGGCTGGGCGGGCGGGTTGCCGGGCGCGGGGAGGACTATGCCGTCCGCGGCGAACTCCTTGACCGTGGTCTGCGGAGGTGGAACCGGGCGTGGACCTGATTCGACGGGCTCTGGCGTGCGCAGGAGCGCTATCGCCGCGCCGATTACCGCCAGGCCGCCCGCGACTATCGCGACCCGGCGAAGCGTTCGGCGCTTGGGTAAGGCGGGCTCTTGGAGATCCACCGGCTCAACGTATGACCGTTCAGGTGATTGCTCACCTTTCGTTGCCGAGCCGATATCTCAGTGCTCGAGGACGGGCAATTCCGCGATCGCGATGTCGCCGGTGAAAGCGACCACCCGCCCGCCTTGAACGCCGACCAGCTGCAGCTCGTCGATCGCGTCCCGGCCGGTGAGGTCGACGGTGACCCGTTCGGTGTCGGCGGACCGGATATCAACCAGCTTCGCGCGGCCGGCGTGGCCCGCGCGGATCGTGGCGCCGAGCGATCCGGTGGAGGCGAGCGCGCCCCGCGCGGCGCCGAGTTTGCCCAGGGCGTCGTCGACGGCCGCGAGCAGCGCCGGGCGGTTTCCCTCGCACATCGCCAGGACCAGCTCCGGGCGCGACCCCATGACCCGGGTGCCGTCGCCGAAGGACCCGGCGGCGAGCGCGAGGGCCAGCGGACCGCCGTCGGCGCCGCAGGAGGCGAGGACCGCGGCCAGCACGTGCGGCAGGTGCGAGATCCGGGCGACCGCCGCGTCGTGCTCGTCGGCCGTGACCGGGACGACGTGCGCGCCGCAGTCGATGGCGAGGTCGGCGGCCGCCCGCCACGCCGTCAGGTCGGTGTCGTCATCGGCGACCACGACCCACGCGGCGCCGCGGAACAAGTCGGCCGTACTCGCCGACCAGCCCGACGCCGACGTCCCGGCCATCGGGTGCCCGCCCGCGAACCGGGTTTCCGGCGCGCTGCGGGCGACCGCGTCGGCGACCGGACCCTTGACGCTGACGACGTCGGTGAGCAGGCAGTGCGGTGCCACGTCGGCGACCTGGCGCAAGACCTCGTCGACCGCGGGCAGCGGGACCGCGAGGACCACCAGCGCGTCCTCGTCGGCCGCGCGCTTGAGGGCTTCGGTCATGGAGGCGACCGCGAAGCCGTCGGCGGCCGCGGCGTCCGAGTCGGCGGTCGAGCCGGTGGCGCCCCACACCGTTCTGCCTGCGGCTGCCGCCGCGCGCAGGACCGAACCGCCGATGAGACCCAACCCGATCACGCACACCGATCGCATCGGGCCATCCTGCCCTAGGTCATGATCCACAGGACACGCCCTACCCCGACAACGCGTCCAGCGCGAAGGCGGCGTACATCGTCACGCCGTGGGCGAGGGCGGCTTCGTCGAAGTGGACGCGGTTGGAGTGGTTGGGCGCGGCGTCGGCCGGTTCGGTGTCGGGCGGGCAGCCGCCAAGGAAGGCCATCGCGCCGGGGACCTGCCGCAGGACGTAGGAGAAGTCCTCCGCCCCCATCAGCGGGTTGGGCTGGACCGTGGAATAGCGCGGGCCCAGCACCTCGGCGGCGATCGCGAGGACGCGGTCGGCGACCGCGTCATCGTTGACCGTCACCGGGTAACCCGGCTTCACCCACGCCTCGACGGCGCAGCCGTGCGCGGCGCCGACGTGCTCGCAGACGCGGACGATCTCCTCGACCATCGTCTTGCGGGTCTGGTCGGACAGCGTGCGCAGCGTCCCCTCCAGCAGCGCGGTCTCCGGGATGATGTTCGTCGTGGTCCCGGCGGTGATCTTGGCGACCGTGATCACGGCGGGCTCGAACACGCTGATCCGCCTGGTCAACGCTGTCTGCAGGGCGCCGACCATCGCCGCGGCAGCCGGGATCGGGTCGAGCGCGTCGGCGGGCATCGAGGCGTGGCCGCCGCGGCCGGTGACCTTGACGTGGAACGAGTCGGCGCCCGCCATGATCGGGCCCGGCCTGCACCGGATCACCCCGGAGAGCTCCTTGGACGTGATGTGCAGGGCGAGCGCCTGCTCGACCGGGGTGCCGGCGACGTCGAGCAGGCCCTCGTCGAGCATGAACCGGGCGCCGTGGTGGCCCTCTTCGCCCGGTTGGAACATGAAGACGACCTGGCCCGCGAGGTCGTCGCGGCGGGCGTGGAGCAGCCGCGCGGCGGACGCGAGCATCGCGGTGTGGGTGTCGTGGCCGCAGGCGTGCATGGTTCCGGGCTCGGTGGAGGCGTACTCCAGGCCCGTGTCCTCGGTCAGCGGGAGCGCGTCCATATCGCCGCGAAGGAGCACGGTGGGGCCCGGACGGGCGCCGCGGAGGACCGCCACGACCGAACCGACGGCGTTTCCTTTCACGATCTTGAGGTCAAGACCCTCCAACGCGTGCAACACTGCCGCTTGCGTTTTCGGCAGCAAGAGCCCCTGTTCGGGGTGCTTGTGGAGCTGCCTGCGCAGGGAGACTGTTTTAGGTTGCAACGCGTGGGCGGCTTGGAAAAGGCCGCTGAACCTCGAGTCGTGCGGCATATTCATCTCTCGATAGTGTCATCGACCCCCAGTTAGGGGGACTGCTTCTTCCGGGTGACCTCTTAGCGGAATACGGTGTGGGCATGTCGGAGCAGGAGCCGGTAACGGGCTTCGGAGTGACGGTCGTCCGTGAGGACGGCAAATGGCGCTGCGACCCGATGGACGCCTCGTCGCTGCGCGAGCTGGACGCGGCGATCACCGAGCTGCGCAAGGCGCGGTCGACCGGCGCGGTGTTCGGTCTCCTCGCCATCGACGACGAGTTCTTCCTGCTGCTGCGCCCCAGCCCCGGCGGGGTGTCGCTGCTGCTGTCGGACGCCGCCGCCGCGCTGGACTACGACATCGCCGCCGATGCCCTGGACCTGCTGCGGATCGATCCGCCGGAGGACGAGGACGAGGTCTGGCCGGAGGGGTCGCTCGACATCCTCGCCGACCTGGGCCTGCCCGCCGCCGAGATGCAGGTGATCATCGACGAGATCGACCTGTACCCGGACGAGCAGCTGCAGATGATCGCCCAGCGCCTGGGCTTCGCCGACGAGTACGCGAAGCACCTCGACACCATCCTGCAGTGATCCCCGAGGTCGACATGGTGCGGGCGGCGATCACCGCCGCCCGCGACGCCGAGGCGACGGGTGACATCCCTATCGGCGCGGTGGTCTTCGACCCGGACGGCAAGGTCCTGGCGTCGGCGTGCAACGCCCGTGAAGCCCTCGGCGACCCGACAGCACACGCCGAGATCCTCGCGCTCCGGGCGGCCGCGGCGGCGTTCGGGGACGGCTGGCGGCTGGCCGGGTGCACGCTCGCGGTGACCGTGGAGCCGTGCACCATGTGCGCCGGGGCGCTGGTTCTGGCACGTATCGAACGGGTGATTTTCGGGGCCTGGGAGCCGAAGACGGGGGCTGTCGGTTCCCTCTGGGACGTCGTGCGCGACCGCAGGCTCACGCACCGTCCGGAGGTCACGGGCGGTGTTCTGGAGGCCGAGTGCGCGGCGTTGTTGGAGGCTTTCTTCGCCTCCCGGCGATGATGTGACCCCCGTCACATTCATGTGGGATTGGGCCGAATGCGGGACACCCCTTGACTGAGGGCGAATCAGCCCTCGGACAGGGAGGAATGTCCGATGAGTGTGTTCGACAAGGCCAAGGACAAGGCTGAGCAGGCACTGGGTCAGGCCAAGGAGAAGCTGGGCCAGAAGACTGACAACGAGGACCTCGAAGCCTCGGGCAAGGCCGACCAGGCTGAGGGCAGCATCAAGGAAGCGGGCCACGACCTGCGCGACAAGGCGGGCGCCGCCTTCGAGGACGCCAAGGACAAGCTGCGGCGCGACTGACCGCCGCTCGTCCTCCGAGTCCGCCGTCGACCCGATCGACGGCGGACTCGTCGCGTTTGGCACACCCCCTGACGGCACGCCCACGGCGTTCGGTAATCTCTTTCGCGGTGGCGTGTCCGAGCGGCCGAAGGAGCGCGCCTCGAAAGCGCGTGACGGGTAACCCCCGTCCGTGGGTTCAAATCCCACCGCCACCGCCAGCCAGAACGCCGGTTCTCTCCACGTGAGAGGACCGGCGTTCTGCTGTTCGCTAGAGGTGCCCTATCTGAGTGTCGACCGGGCTGCCCGAGGCGCTGAGAAACGCATCTTTCCCCGACTTCGGCACCACCACGGGGCCGCCGCCCACGAGGCAGGCTGAGAGTTCCCCGTGCGCCAAGAACCGCCGCGTGTTGTACCCGAACGCCCATGCGTTCGGGAACTCGGTGCACGAACAGATGACGACATCCGGCGAATCCGGCCGCACCATGGCGTCCAGCAGCGCTTGGGCGGTCTCGTAGGCGTCCTGCAAGAGCATCGCGGTCTCTTCTCGGTCGGATATCAAGGGCCCTTATTCCTCACCCGGCGTGGGGATGATCTGCCCTCGCGGGCCTTTCACTGTTAACCAAACAGGTGAAGGATGCCGGGACCGCAGTGAGGAAGGAACACTCTGTGAGAACACCCCGGTTAGTGCTGCTCGGCACCGCCCTGTCGCTCGGCGTGGTCGCCGTGGCCGCTCCGGCCGCGACCGCCGTGCCCAGTGCGGGTGCGATGATCGCCGAGGTCTACGGCGGCGGCGGTAACTCCGGCGCCACGCTGACCAATGACTTCATCGAGTTGGGAAACGCGGGCTCGACCGACGTCTCCCTGGCCGGCTGGAGCGTGCAATACCTGCCCGCTTCCGCGAGCGCGGCGAGCCCGTGGCAGGTCACCCCGCTGGCCGGAGCGCTCGGTGCGAACGGTCGCTATCTCGTCGCCGAGGGCGCGGGCGCGGGCGGCACCGTCGCGCTGCCCACGCCGAACGCCAGCGGGAACATCCCGATGTCGGCGACCGGCGGCACGGTCGCCCTGGTCAACACGACGACCGCGCTGACCTGCAAGACCGCCGCCGACTGCGCCGCCGACGCGCGCATCGTCGACCTGGTCGGGTATGGCGCCGCGGTGGTCCGCGAGACCACGCCCACCCCGGCCACGAGCAACACCACCTCGGCGGCCCGTCCCGCGCTCGTCGACACGGACAACAACTCCGCGGACTTCGTGATCGGCGCGCCGACGCCGACCAACGCCGCGGGTGAGACGCCCGGTGGCGGCGGTCCCGCACCGACCCCCGCCAAGATCAACGAGATCCAGGGCGCAGGCCACCTGTCCGCGATGGACGGCGTCAAGGTCAGCACCACCGGTGTCGTCACCGCGGTCCGGGCCTTCGGCTCCTCGCGCGGCTTCTGGCTGCAGGACCCGCAGGCCGACGCGAACCCGGCCACCAGCGAGGGCCTGTTCGTCTTCACCGGCTCGACCACCCCGAACCTGGCCGTGGGCGACGCTGTCACGGTCGTCGGCACGGTCGACGAGTTCTACCCGGACGCCGCCCCCGCGTCGTCGGTCATGCTCGCCACGACCGAGCTGACCAGCGCCACCTGGACGGTCAACTCCAGCGGCAACGCGCTGCCCGCCGCGGAGGTCCTCACCCCGACCACCGTCCCGAACGCCTACGCGCCGAGCCCCGGTGGGTCCATCGAGGCCCTGCCCCTCGACCCGTCCGCATTCGCACTCGACTTCTACGAGTCCCGCGAGGGCATGCGGGTCCAGGTCGACAACGCCCGCGTCGTCGGCGCGACCACCGCGTTCAACGAGGTGTTCGTGACCACCAAGCCGGACCAGAACCGCTCCGCCCGCGGCGCGACCGTCTACACCGGCTACGACGACTCCAACAGCGGCAGGCTGCAGGTCCTCTCGCTGATCCCGTTCGCGCAGCGGCCCTTCCCGCAGGCGAACGTCGGCGACACGCTCGCGGGTGCCACCGCGGGCCCCGTGGACTTCAGCCGGTTCGGCGGCTACGTCCTGCAGGCCACGCAGCTCGGCGATCACGTTTCCGGCAACCTCCAGCCCGAGGTGACCCGGGCGGAGCGCGGCGGCGAGCTGTCGGTGGCGACCTACAACGTCGAGAACCTCTCGCCGGTCGACTCGCAGGCGAAGTTCGACCGCCTCGCGCGGGCGATCATCACCAACCTGGCGACGCCGGACATCCTGTCCCTGGAGGAGATCCAGGACAACACGGGTCCGGTGAACGACGGCGTCGTGGCGGCGGACCAGACGCTGCGCAAGTTCAGTGACACCATCGTCGCCCTCGGCGGCCCGCGCTACGACTGGCGGCAGATCGACCCGATCGACGGCCAGGACGGCGGCCAGCCCGGCGGAAACATCCGCGTGGCTTTCCTGTTCAACCCGGCGCGTGTGTCCTTTGTGGACAAGCCGGGTGGCGACGCGGTCACCCCGATCGAGGTCACTCAGGGCGAGTTCCCGTTCCAGGCCAAGCTTTCGATCTCCCCGGGCCGCATCGAGCCGGGCGACGAGGCGTGGGAGAACAGCCGCAAGCCGCTGGTCGGCGAGTTCACCTTCCGCGGCAAGCCGGTGGTCGTGGTGACCAACCACTTCAACTCCAAGGGCGGCGACCAGCCGCTGTTCGGCCGCTTCCAGCCGCCGAACCGCAGCTCCGAGGTGCAGCGGCTCAAGCAGGCCGCGCTGGTCAACGCGTTCGCGCGCAAGATCACCGACATCGATCCGTTCGCGAACCTGGTGGTGCTGGGCGACATCAACGACTTCCAGTTCTCCCCGGTGATGGCGAAGCTGACCGAGGGCGGCGCGCTGCGGGCGCTGATCGACGACCTGCCCGTGACCGAGCGCTACAGCTACGTCTTCCAGGGCAACGCCCAGGCGCTCGACCACATCACGGTGAGCCCGTTCATCTTCCGGGCGGACTACGACATCGTGCACATCAACGCCGAGTTCGCCGACCAGGCGAGCGACCACGACCCGCAGGTCGTGCGGTTCCACCCGACCAGCATCCCCTGGCCGAGCAGCTAGATCCCGACCACAGCGGGCCCGCGTCACGGTGACGCGGGCCCGCTGTGCTTTGGTGGTCTTAAAGCGACAAGCAGAGAAGGTGAGCAGATGAGCGACCGCCCGGCTCGGCGAGACCCGTCGAAGTTGGTGGAAGCCCCAGGTTTCCGCGACTACGTCCGCGACGACTGGGGTCCGGCCGACCGCCGGGTCCGCGCGGTCCCCGGTGCCGCGGAGGCCGCCGCCGCGCACCGCGCCCGGCTCTCCGCCGCGTTCCCCGGCAAGCGCATCGCCGTGGGCGCGGGTCGCGCGCCCGTGCGATCCAACGACACGGACTACGAGTTCCGCGCCGACAGCGACTTCGCCTGGCTCACCGGCTGCTACGCCGAGGGCGCCGTGCTCGTCATGCACCCGGTCGGCGACGGCCACGACGCCGTCCTGCACCTGCGCGAACCCGCCGGGCCCGCCGAGGCGGACTTCTTCGCCAACGCCCGCGACGGCGAGCTGTGGATCGGCGCCGCCCCCGGCCTCGCCGAATGGGCCGAGGCCCTCGGCATCGCCTGCCGCCCGCTGGAGGAACTGCCCAAGGTCCTGCGCGGGCAGCTGCCCGAGGTGCTGGCCGCCAAGGGCGTGGAGCCGCTGCTCGACGCGCTGGTCGGGGCGCACAGCTCCGAGCTGCGCACCACCCTCGCCGAGCTGCGCCGGATCAAGGACGACTGGGAGATCGGGCAGCTCCAGGCCGCCGTCGACGCGACCGTGCTCGGCTTCGCCGACGTCGCCCGCGAACTCCCCGAAGCCGTGCGTGGCGGCGGTGAGCGCTGGCTGCAGGGCACCTTCGACCGGCGCGCCCGCACCCTGGGCAACGGCCCCGGCTACGCCTCGATCGTCGCCGCGGGTGAGCACGCGCCGGTGCTGCACTGGACCCGGTGCGACGGCCCGGTCGCCGAGGACGGCGTGCTGCTGCTCGACGCGGGCGTCGAGATGGGCACCCTCTACACCGCCGACGTGACCCGGACGTTCCCCGTGTCCGGCGAATTCAGCGACGCCCAGGCGCGGGTTTACGACTTGGTTTACGAAGCGCACGTCGCGGCGATGGCCGAGGTCCGCCCGGGTCGCGAATACAAGGCCTTCCACGACACCGCCATGCGCGTGCTCGCCGAGGGCCTGCACGACTGGGGCCTGCTGCCGGGGTCGGTCGACAAGTCGCTCGACCCGCGGGGGCAGCACCACCGCCGCTACATCGTCTGCGGAGTCGGTCACCTGCTCGGCCTCGACGTGCACGATTGCGCCCGCGCGAGCGCGGAGTCGTACCACGAAGGGGTGCTCGAAGTAGGTATGGCGCTGACTGTCGAGCCCGGCCTGTACTTCCACCCGAACGACCTCACCGTGCCCCCGGAGCTGCGCGGAATCGGTGTGCGGATCGAGGACGACCTGATCGTCACCGCCACCGGCAACCAGGTCATCTCCGACGCGCTGCCCATCACCCGCGACGGGATAGCCGAGTGGGTCCGGGCTCGCGCAGGTAGCCTCGGCTCCTAAGTGGAGTACACAGTCAGGGGAGCGAAGGAGGGCGTCGTGTCGAACACAGACCACGACACTCGCACGAACGAGGTCAAGGCAGGTAAGCACGCCGCCCCGGAGGGAGCCGAGCGGCATCCGCTGATCGACCTGTCCCGGGATCCGAACCCGGGTCGCGCCGACCACGCCGCGCCGGACGACGAAGCCTGATCTACCAGGTGAAACGCAGGTCATCCCGCGGGATGGCCTGCGTTTGTCGTACCTGGGGTGCACCATGGCCCCATGCGAACACATGATCGAGAGACGCGGGGGTCGGTCGCGGTGCTTGCGGCCCGGCTGACCGAGGCCGCCGCGGTGCGGTCTCGGGGCACGCCCCAGGCCGTCTCGGCTTATGTCCGCGACGTGGCCGCGCACGGGCCGGAGCAGGCGGGCGCCGCCGCCGCGTCCGCCATGGGGCACACGGTCGAGTTGCTCTGGCGGCGCGGCTGGCTGCCCGCCGACGTCGTGGCGGCGACACCCCGTTCGCTGTCCACCCTCGTGGTCGACGTCGTGGCGGCGCAGACCGCCCAGTACCGGCAGCTGCATCCGCGCTGGCGGCAACAGCTCGCGGAGATCGGCGCGGACGTCTGGTGGACCGGCGCGCACCTGCCCCTCTGGGCGGAACGCAAACGCTTGTCCCTGGTTGAGGCCCTGGCCAGGGTGGTCGACCTCATCGCGGCGCTGATGGTGCTGCCGCAACTGCCCCACCTGGTCCCCGCGCCGGGGGAGTCCTTCGCTCGCGAGACCAAACCGACCGGCGTGGACGCCCGGGTGCTGATCCGGGTCCGAGGCTTGCTCGCCAAGGCGGAGTCGACGGCGTTCCCGGAGGAGGCGGAGGCACTCTCGGCCAAGGCCCAGGAGCTGATGGCCCGCTACGCGTTCGAGCAGGCCGTGGTGGAGGGCATCGACGACCGCCCGCAGGACGCCGCCGCCCACCGCTTATGGCTCGAAGCGCCCTACCAGGGACCGAAGGCGCAGCTGGTCGACGTCGTGGCGGGCGCGAACCGGTGTCGGGCGGTGTTCTACCCAAAGCTCGGGTGCGTGGTGCTGGTCGGCCACGAGACCGACGTGGAGATCGTCACCATGCTGTCCCGGTCCCTGCAGGTGCAGGCCGAACACGCCCTCGGTGGGTCGCCGTCGCGCGGCCGCGCGTACCGGCACTCGTTCCTGGTCGCCTACGCCCACCGCATCCGGGAGCGACTCGCGGGCGCGGGAGCACCGGCGGCTTCTGCCGACACCCGGCTCGTGCCGGTCCTGGCCAAGCGGGACGCGGCGGTGACGGCCAGGTTCGAGGCGATGTTCCCCGGCGTCCGCGTCCGCCGCTCGTCGGTGAGCAGCGCCGACGGCTGGGGCGCGGGCGTGCTGGCCGCCGACCGGGCCGACCTGCACCCGGGCCGCAGGCGAATAGCGGGCTGACCCCGGACATGGGCGAACGGGCCCACCGGTCATCCGGTGGACCCGTTCACAGTGCTCGATCAGAGCGGTCGATCAGTCTCCGCTTACGCGGGGATGGTCAGCACCTGGCCCGGGTGGATCATGTCCGGGTTGGAGACGCCGCTGGCCTGCGCGATCTTCATGTACTGGTTCGCGTCGCCGTAGAACTGCTTGGCGATCTTGGACAGCGTGTCACCCGGCTCGACCGTGTAGGTCTGGGTCGCGGGGGCGGCGGGCGCGGCCTGCGCCTGCGGGGCCGCCTGAGCGGGCTCGGGCTGCGGGGTGTTGCTGGCCCACACGTTGGTGCCGCCCTGGCGGACGCACAGGTTGCCGTCGTTCTCCAGCACCAGGCGGGAGCCGTCCTTGCCGCTGGTCTCGCTCGACCACACAGCCTCGTTGTTTTCCTTGTACAGAACGAAGTTTCCGTCGGCCTGCATCTCGGCCCGGACCGCGCCGGAGCCCTTGGCGTTGGCCGACCAGGTGGGCATTCCCTCGGTGGCCAGGACCAGGTTGCCGTCGTCCTGCATCTCCAGGTAGTGCCTGCCGTTGGCGGAGTGAATCTTCTGGCCCACGGCCAGGCTCGAACCGGATTCCAGTGCGTCAGCCACGTGATTTCCTTTGCTCTTCGACGATAACCGCGACCTGGGGCCGCGGGCCGAGGCTAAGCCCGCGACACCCATCCCCGCGCGTTGGTGGATCCGCTGCGCAGGACCCCGGGTTGCGTGCGCTTTTCCTGTGCCGCAACAACTTCTGACCACCGTTCACCGGGCGGCCATGGGGCATATTCACCCGACCGGGGGGTTTCCGGTGAACGTTGGGCCCGGCGGGGGCGCGCACGCCCGGACCTGCGTCCGACCTCCCGTTTTGGGTGGCCAAACCCGCCTGCGGTACCCTCTTGCGCGTTGGAGGATTCGCATAGTGGCCTAGTGCGCACGATTGGAAATCGTGTTGGGTGTAAAAGCCCTCAGGGGTTCAAATCCCCTATCCTCCGCACCGCGAGAGCCGGTCACCAGTGGTGACCGGCTCTTCGCTTTCACCGGTGTGGGCGAACAGGGTCTTCGGCACGCCGCCGCGGGGGACCGGTACACTCGTCCATGGACCCCGTGCGGTGTTCATCTCGCGAACCTCCCCAGGGCCGGAAGGCAGCAAGGATAAGCGGGCTCTGGCAGGTGCACGGGGTCCCCTTTATTGCCCGGGGTCTCCTATTCGCGCTCTTTGGCCACCAGCTCGTAGCTGCGGATTCGGTCGGCGTGGTCGTACACATTCGTGGTGATCATCAGCTCGTCGGCCTTGGTCGCCGCGAGCAGGTCGGCGATCCCCTTCCGCACGGTGTCCGGGCCGCCGATGATCTGTGAGTCGAGCCGGTCGTCGATGAACAGCCGGTCCATGTCCGTATACGGGTAAGCCGCGGCCTCGGCGGGTGTCGGCATCCGGCCCGGTGTGCCCTTGCGCAGCTGGAGGAACTGCAGCGCGCCCGGCTGGGCCAGCTCCCGGGCCGTCTCGTCGTCGTCGGCGCAGATCACCGACGCGGCCACCATGGCGTAGGGCTCGGCCAGCGCCGCCGACGGCTGGAACCGCTCGCGGTAGAGCGCCAGCGCGGGCAGCGTGTTCTCCGAGCTGAAGTGGTGGGCGAAAGCGAACGGCAGGCCGAGCATCCCGGCGACCTGCGCGCTGTAGCCGCTGGACCCGAGCAGCCACATGGCGGGCTGGTTGCCCAGCGCGGGGACGGCTGTGATGCCGTTCGAGTCCCGGCCGGTGAAGTAGTTGGACAGCTCCGCGAGCTGCTCGGGGAAGTCGTCGACGGAGAGCGGGCCGGTCGAGCGGCGCAGCGCCCGCGCGGTCACCTGGTCGGTGCCGGGCGCGCGGCCGATGCCGAGGTCGACCCGGCCCGGGTGCAGCGCCTCCAACATGCCGAACTGCTCGGCCACCACGAGCGGCGGGTGATTGGGCAACATCACACCCCCGGACCCGATCCGCAGCGTCGAGGTGGCCATCGCGATGTGCGCGAGCAGCACGGCGGGCGCGGAGCTGGCGATGCCGGGCATGTTGTGGTGCTCGGCCACCCAGTACCGGTGGTAGCCGAGGCGCTCGGTGCGCTGGGCGAGGTCGAGGCTGTTGCGGAGGGCGGCGGTCTCGGTGGAGTCGCTGGCGACGGGCGCCAGGTCGAGCACGGAGAGGGGGACGTCGGTGGGCACAACACTGTGCAACGCCCGAAGGCCGCCGGTGCTTCCCGGGCGCGGGGATGTCGGTCGAGCCAGGTAGGGTCGGGCCCGTGGCGCTTGCCCTTTATCGGAAGTACCGACCGGCGACCTTTGCCGAGGTCGTCGGCCAGGAACACGTCACCGACCCTCTGCGCGTCGCGCTGTCGGCAGGCCGGGTCAACCACGCCTACCTCTTCTCCGGCCCGCGCGGCTGCGGGAAGACGTCCAGCGCGCGCATCCTCGCCCGGTCGCTGAACTGCGAGCAGGGCCCGACGGATGAGCCCTGCGGCACCTGCGACTCGTGTGTCGGCCTCGCGCCGAACGGGCCGGGCACGGTCGACGTCGTCGAGCTCGACGCGGCCAGCCACGGCGGTGTCGACGACGCCCGCGAGCTGCGCGACCGCGCCTTCTACGCGCCCGCCCAGTCGCGCTACCGCGTCTTCATCGTCGATGAGGCGCACATGGTCACCACCCAGGGCTTCAACGCGCTCCTCAAGATCGTCGAGGAGCCGCCGGAGCACCTGGTCTTCATCTTCGCCACGACCGAGCCGGACAAGGTCCTCGCGACCATCCGCTCCCGCACGCACCACTACCCGTTCCGGCTGATCCCGCCCGGCGCGATGCGCGAACTGCTCGAACGCAACTGCGCCGCCGAGGGCGCGACCGTCGAACCAGCCGTGTTCCCGCTGGTCATCCGCGCGGGCGGCGGCTCGGCGCGCGACACCCAGTCGGTGCTCGACCAGCTGCTCGCGGGCGCGGGTCCCGAAGGCGTCACCTACGAGCGCGCGGTCGCCCTGCTCGGCGTCACCGACGTCGCCCTGATCGACGACATGGTCGACGGCCTCAGCGCGGGCGACGCCGCCGCTGTCTACGGCACGGTCGACCGGCTGGTCGAAGCGGGCCACGACCCCCGGCGCTTCGCCTCCGACCTGCTCGACCGCCTGCGCGACCTGGTCCTGCTGCGCGCGGTGCCGGACGCCGGAACCCGCGGGCTGGTCAGCGCGCCCGCCGACGAGATCGACCGGATGGTCGGCCAGGCCGAGCGCATCGGCCCCGGCACCCTGACCCGCTATGCCGAGATCGTCCACACAGGACTCGTCGACATGCGCGGCGCCACCGCCCCGCGCCTGCTGCTGGAACTGCTGTGCGCGCGGATGCTGCTGCCCGGCGCGGTCTCGACCGACGCGGCCGCGGATTCCGCTGTGCTGCAACGGTTGGAGCAGATGGAAAGGCGGGTCACCGCGGGCGGCAGCGCGCCGGTCGCCGCGCCCGAGGCCGACACGCCGGCCCGCCCGGTGATCACCCGCCCCTCGCAGCGCCAGGCCGAACAGCCTGCCCAACCCGCCCGAACCGCCGCCGCGACCGGGGCAAGCCCGGCTACCGCACCCGGTCGGACCGCCGCCGCGGCGAACGCTGCTGGTGCACCCGGCCAAACCGCCGCAGCGACCGCATCCGGCCGGACCGCCGCCCCGACCGCGGCGAATGCAGCTGGTGCACCCGGACAAGCCGCCGGCGCACCCGGCCGAACCCCGGCGGTATCGCCTGCCGACGCCGGCTCGCCCGTGTCCGGCACCGCAGCGGGCGCACCCGGCCGACCCGCCGCGGTATCGCCTGCCGACGCGGGCCCGCCCGCCGCCCGGCCAGAGGCCGCGGGTTCGCCTGCCCGGCCGTCCGGCTCGCCCGCCGCAGGCGCCCCGGCGAACGACTGGCCCACGCCGAGCACCCCCGCGAACGGCGCCGCCCCCAGTGCACCCGCTCCGGCGCCCACCCCGTCGGCCCCCGGAGCGCTGGACGCCACCGCCATCCGCCGGGTGTGGTCCGAACTGCTCGGCGCGGTGCGCAAAGCCAGCCGCAGCACCGAAGCCATGCTTACCAACGCGACGGTCCAGTCCGTCGAGGGCAGCACGGTCGTCATCGCGCACACCGCCGCCCCCTTGGCGCGCAGGCTCGGTGAGCCGCGCAACGTCGAGGCGATCGCGCAGGCGCTCAACGCGGTTCTCGGTGGCACGTGGCAGGTTCGCTGCGTCCACGCCGAGCCGGGCAGCACCCCGACAAGCGCGGCCCCCGCCCGCCCGGTCGCCCAGTCACCGCAGCGCACGTACGAGCCGCCCAGCCGGGTGATCAACAACCGCCCGCCCGCCGAGGACGCGCCGCCTCCGCCGCCGGAGCCGGAACTCCCGCCGGAGCCGGAAGACGAAGAAGAGCTGATGGCACAGGCCGCCCACGCCCCGGAACCCGGCGCGGAGGGTTCCCGGCAGGACCCGGAAGAGGCCATGCTCAAGCTGCTCGCCGAGAAACTGGGTGCCAAACCGCTGAAGTCGTGACCGCGCGCCCTCACATCGGCCACCGGTCCGCCTCCGCGTGCTGGTGTCTGCCGTGGTCGCACGGCTAGAGTCCAACGACTTTGCCCACGGGTGGCCGCCGTCCGCGACCCCGAACAGGGGGAGACGATGACCACGGCACGGAAGCGCCGCTGGGTGCGATGGACGGTTCCGTTGGTCGCGGTTGTAGCTGGCTTGCTGGTGGCGAAAACGGTGTCCTTCAACGGAAACCGCCATCTACGAGCGCCGCCGCGGCCGCCTTCAACGCCGCCGCCGACGGTGGGTCGGCGCGGCCGACCCACCGGTCGGTCCCGGGCAGTACCGCTACCTGGGCATCCACGCCTGGCACCTGGGCGGCACGCAGCTGACAGACCGTCGCGAGCAGTTCGCCTACCTCGCGAAAAGCATTACGGAGACGTGGACTCCGGCGGACTACCGGCAGGAATGGTTGCTGCGCAGCCAAGACACGGGCAACCGCCGTTGGGGTTGTCGGCAGCCGGGCGCAAGCGCTGGCCGCGGGCTACCCGATCGACGCGCAGCGGATCCCCGACCGCGAAGAGCGCGCCCCTTGTGGTGACTTCGGGGCGGCCTCCGAGGGTAGGCAGCCCGGTTCGCGTGACGGGACATGGCAGGTACCGACGCCGGAGTTCCTGGCAGGCCTGCCCAAGGACCCGCGTCAGCTCCACGACCGGCTGAGGGCCGACACCGCGGGCCACGGCAAGGGCCCGGACCAGGGGGTGCTCGCCTACGTGGCTGACGTCCTGCGGTCGGGCGTCGCCCCCGCCGACATTCGCGCCAACCTCTACCCCGGCGCCGTCGTCAGCCTCACTTCAGTGGAAACCGCCATCGTCGACTGATCGGCACCCCCCAACCAACCGCGAGTCGCCCCCTCCAGCAAGTGAGTCGCCCCTTCCAGCGACTGAGTTCGACATTCGTGCCATCGCGAATGGCGAACTCACTTGCCGGGAGGGGCGACTCGTTTGCCTGGAGGGGCGACTCGCGGGGTGGGTTAGGGGGTGATGGGGCGGATTCGGGCGGAGTCGGCGGCGACCAGGGCGGCGTCGCCGGATTCGGTGGTCACGGCGACGGTGCGGGAGGAGGGGGACCAGAGCAAGCCGTCGGGGCGCACCGGGGTGGGGAGGTCGGCGGAACGGAGGAAGCGGCCGTTCTCCGTCTGGTGGAACGAGATCCGGAGGCCGTCGACGACCGCGATGCGTCTGCCGTCCGGTGCGAGCCGTGCCTGGGAACCGGCGGGCAGGGACGGGACCAGCGGCTCCCATTCCTCCCCGCCGACCTTGTAGCGCACGATCCGTGCCTCGTCGCCCTGGTAGTCCGTGGCGACCAGGCGCATCGAGTCGGGGAGCCAGCGCAGGTTGCGCCTGCCCGCGTCGGCGGGTTCGGGGGAGATCAGCCGGACATGGTCGTCCTCGGTTACCGGCATCGTGTCGACCAGCAAGAGCTTGCGGGGCAGCCGAATCGCGATGTAGCGGCTGTTCGGGCTGACCGCCGCCTCCAGGACCGCGCCGCCGCGGTCGTACACGGCTTGTTCCTCACCGACCAGCACGTTGCGGATGACCACGGTGAACAGCAGCCGGTGCCGCCGGTTGGCGCGGTAGACGATGCGGCCGGGGAGCACCCCGAGCAACTCGGTGTCGTAGTCGGCCGAGCCGAGCAGCGGGACCATGCCCGCGCCGATCCGCAGCAGCGACAGCCGGGCCGGTTTCCCGTGCTCGACAACGATTTTGCGGTCGCCGGGGAGGTACTTCGCGGCCCGCAGGTCGGTCACCGTCTCCAGGTTTCGGCGCACGCCTTTGGCATCCAACTCGACCAGGCGCGCCTGGTCGCCATCGGTCACCGAGATCAGCAACCGTTCGCGCTCGTCGACATCGAGCACCCGCATCCCCGACATGATCTCCACCCTGTCACAACACGGGTCATCCAAGGAATCCGAGGATCCCGTTCGCAATCCCTTCGGCGTAACGCTGCCTGCCCGCGGCGCTCGACAGCGTCGCGGCCTCCGCGGCGTCACGCATGTTGCCGCATTCGACCAGCACGGTCGGCCGCTCGGTCAGGTTGAGCCCGGCGAGGTCGTCGCGGGCGGACAGCCCATCCTTGCCCGCGTAGTTCGACGTCGGGAACCCGGCCGCGACCAGCTTGTCGCGCACCGCCCTGGCCAGCCGCAGCGACGGCTCACCCTGCGCGGTGTTCAGCGGCGGCGACGAGTACGCGAGGTGGAAGCCGTGCGCGCCCGCCGCGGTCGAGCCGTCGGCGTGCAGCGACACCACGGCCGCCGCGCCCGACTCGTTGCCGATGGCCGCGCGCCGGTCGACGCAGGGCCCGACGCCCGCGTTGTCGGCCCTGGTCATGACGACCTTGACCCCGCGCGCGGTGAGGATCTCGCGCAGGCGGACCGCCAGGTCCCAGGCGAACGCGTGCTCCGGGTAGCCGGTCTGGGTGGCCGTCCCGGTGGTGTTGCACGGCTTGGTCCGCCCGCGCCCGGCGGGAACCTGCCGGTTGATCTCGGCGGTGTGCGTGGCGTTGCCGCCGTTGTGGCCGGGGTCGATCACCACGACACGCCCGGTCGCGGGCGGCGCTATCGCGGTGGTCGTCGTGGTCGGCACGCTCGGGGGCGTGGTGGTCGCCGACGTGCTCGACACAGCGGTCGACACCGCGGTCGACACAGTCGTCGTCGTGGACGGGGAGGTCGAGGTCGTGTCCGCGAGCGTCTGGCCGACCGGCTTGGCCTGCGGGCCGCCGCACGCGGACATGGCCGCGGCGAGGGCGCAGGCGGCGGCCAGCGCGTTCGCGTGTCTTCTCAGCACCGCGCCCACGATGCCACAGGTGGGTGCCCTCTAAGCTGGTAGCGACACCGACGTAGACCGTCGGGTCGTTCCCGGACGAGAGGGGCCGCGGTGTTTCCCGGTGGCGGTGCGCCCGACATGCAGGCGATCATGCAGCAGGCACAGAAGATGCAGGAACAGCTGCTCAACGCGCAGCAGGAGCTGGCCGACGCCGAGGTCCAGGGCTCCGCGGGCGGCGGCCTGGTCACCGCGACGGTGTCCGGCGCGGGCGAGCTGAAGGCCCTGGAGATCGACCCGAAGGTGGTCGACCCGGACGACACCGAGACGCTGGCCGACCTGATCGTCGCCGCCGTGCGCGACGCGGGCGCCCAGGCGCAGAAGCTGGCCGAGACCAAGATGGGCCCGCTCGCGGGCGGACTGGGCGGCGGGCTCGGCCTGCCGGGTATGTGAGCCGAAGATGTACGAGGGCCCGGTCCAGGACCTGATCGACGAACTCGGCAGGCTGCCGGGGGTCGGGCCCAAGAGCGCGCAGCGCATCGCCTTCCACCTGCTCGGCGCCGAACCCGCCGACGTCACCCGGCTGCAGGAGGTCCTGCAGAAGGTGAAGGAAGGCGTCGTGTTCTGCGACGTCTGCGGCAACGTCTCGGCCGAGACGACGTGCCGCATCTGTTCCGACGCCCGCCGCGACCCGTCGGCAGTGTGTGTGGTCGAGGAGCCCAAGGACGTCCTCGCCATTGAGCGCACCCGCGAGTTCAAGGGCCGCTACCACGTGCTCGGCGGCGCGCTCGACCCGTTGTCCGGTGTCGGCCCGGAGCAGCTTCGCATCCGCCAGCTGCTCACCCGGATCGGGTCGGAGGAGATCACCGAGGTGATCCTGGCGATGGACCCGAACACCGAGGGCGAAGCGACCGCCACCTATCTGATCCGGATGCTGCGCGACTTCCCCGGCCTGACGGTCACCCGGTTGGCGTCGGGGCTGCCGATGGGCGGCGACCTGGAGTTCGCCGACGAGCTGACCCTGGGTCGCGCGATGTCCGGCCGCCGCACGGTGTGAGCCTCGCAGGCGACATCCTGGCCGCGCCCGCTCGACTGGGCGCTGTCCGGCTGGTCGCCGTGGACGGTCCGACGGGCGCGGGCAAGTCCACTGTGGCCGCTCGGCTGGCCGACGACCTGCGAACACGCAGCGTGGTCACGACCGTGGTCCCGACTGATCACTTCGCCACCTGGGACGACCCGGTCGCCTGGTGGCCCCGGCTCGTCGAAGGCGTGTTGAACCCGCTGGAGAACGGCGTTCCCGGCGCCTATCAGCGCACTGAATGGCCTGGTGGGGTGCCCTCACCTGGAGCTTGGATCACCGTCGAGGTGCCCGAGGTGCTCATCGTCGAGGGTGTGTCCTCCGGCAGGCGCTCCGTGCACCCCCGGCTCTCCCGGTTGATCTGGGTCGAGTTCGGCGATTTCGCGACCCGCCTGGAGCGCTCGGTGGCCCGCGACGGCGAGTCGAGTCGGGCCGAACTGGTGCGCTGGCAGGCTTTCGAGGCCGGGTGGTTCGCCGTCGACCACACACGGGCGCGCGCTTGCGTGCGTGTCCGTTCCTGACCATATGACGCAGTCGGGTGTCCGCTGAACGGACGAACGATCAAGAATTCTCACGGAACGTAGGCGAACCGTCGCGTAACGGTGATTCTCCGTATACCAGTTGGCCGGATCGTGACCTGACGTAGCTGAGGGAAGTAGTTATGAGCGGCTATGGTCGGCGACCACACGGTGAGATCCCGTGCACAGTTTTGAGCTGAATACGAGGAGTGCGTGATGGCTTACCAGCGATCCGCGCGACTTAGCCGGCAGGCGTACACGCCTCGGCTCGTCGCGCAGTCGCCTCGGCACGGGCGGTACGTCGGATGACGCCGCCGCTCGAAGTGACCGAGTCGACCGCTGCGGCACCGCCGGAAGTCACGCTCGCCGGGATGAGCAAGAAGGCGATCCAGGGCCGTTCACTCAGCCAGATCGCGTGGCTGCGCCTCAAGCGCGACAAGGTCGCCATCGCCGGCGCGTTCGTGATCATCGCGTTGATCCTCGCGGCTATCGCGGCGCTGGTCTTGGACCGGGTCTTCAACGTCATCGGTCCGAACGACTTCCACCAGGACCTGATCGACACCGAGGGCGGGACGCTCGCGCCCAAGGGCACCTTCGGCGGGATGAGCCTTGAGCACCCGCTGGGCATCGAGCCGGTCAACGGCCGCGACCTGCTGGCGCGCATCTTCGCCGGGTCGTGGATCTCGCTGCTGATCGCGTTCCTCGCCACCGTGCTGTCGGTCCTGATCGGCACCGTCATGGGCGTGATGGCCGGGTTCTTCGGCGGCTGGATCGACACCATCATCAGCCGCTCGATGGACGTCTTCCTGGCGTTCCCGCTGCTGGTCTTCGCGATGGCACTGGTCGGTGTCATGCCGGACACGGTCTTCGGCCTCGGCTCGGAGACGGTCCGCATCGGCATGCTGACCTTCATCATCGGCTTCTTCAACTGGCCCTACATCGGGCGCATCGTCCGCGGCCAGACCCTGTCGCTGCGCGAACGCGAGTTCGTCGACGCGGCCAGGAGCCTGGGCGCACGTGGCCCGTACATCCTGTTCCGGGAGCTGCTGCCGAACCTGGTCGCCCCGATCCTCGTGTACGCCACGCTGCTGATCCCGACCAACATCCTCTTCGAATCGGCACTGTCCTTCCTCGGGGTCGGCATCAACGCGCCGACCGCGACCTGGGGCGGCATGCTTTCGGAGGCATCGCGCTTCTACACGATGCCGCACTTCATGCTCTGGCCCGGTCTGGCGATCTTCGTGACCGTGCTGGCCTTCAACCTGTTCGGAGACGGGCTTCGTGACGCCCTCGATCCGCGGGCTCGATAGGTGATTGGTTCCGGTAATCCCATTGCTCCGGGAAAGAAAGGGTGCAACCGCAAGATGAACAACAAGCGCTTGGTTACCGCGGTGGCCGCGGGCGCGGTTGTCGTCATGGGCCTCTCAGCCTGTGGTGGCAACGGCACCGATGGCAAGAACGGTGGCGGTGGCACCAAAACCCCCGCCTTCAATGCTGCGTTGACGGAAACGTTCAACCCTTCCGAAAAGAAGGGGGGAATCGTCAAGATCGCCAACGCGGGTACGTGGGACTCCCTGGACCCGGGTGAGACCTACTACGGCTACTCCTGGAACTTCCTGCGGCTCTACGGCCGTTCGCTGCTGATGTTCAAGCCCGCCCCCGGCGGCGCGAGCAACGAGCTGGTCCCGGACCTCGCCGAGAGCCTGGGCACGCCCAGCGAAGGCGGCAAGACCTGGACCTACAAGCTGCGTGAGGGCATCAAGTACGAGGACGGCACCACCGTCACCTCGAAGGATGTCAAGCACGCGGTGCTGCGGTCGACCGACAAGGAGACCTTCCCCAACGGTCCCGCGTACTTCGAGGGCTACCTCAACCTGCCCGAGGGCTACAAGGGCCCGTACAAGTCCAAGGGCGTGGACACCAATTCGGCGATCGAGACGCCGGATGACCGCACCATCGTCTTCCACCTGAAGCAGGCCTTCGGTGGCTTCGACTACTTCGCGCACCTGCCGCAGACCGTTCCGGTCCCCGAGGCCAAGGACACCGGCGCGAAGTACCGCGAGCACGTGATCTCCACGGGCCCGTACAAGTTCGACAAGAACGAGATCGACAAGCAGTTCAACCTCGTTCGCAACCCGGAGTGGAAGCCGGAGACCGACCCGAACCGTAAGGCGCTGCCGGACGGCTACGAGGTCACGATGAACGTCAACGCCGACGACATCGACAACCGGCTCATCTCGGGTGACATCCACATCGACATCACCGGCACGGGCGTGCAGCCCGCGTCCCTGAGCCGCGTGCTCAGTGACCCGGCGATCAAGGCGAACGCGGACAACCCGACGATCGCGCGTCTCTGGTACACCTCGATCAACCCGACGGTCGCTCCGCTGGACAACAAGGAATGCCGCAAGGCCGTCCTGTACGCCGTGGACCGCACCGGCTACCAGACCGCTTACGGCGGCACGTTCTCCGGTGGCGAGATCGCGACCACGCTGATGCCGTCGCAGATCCCCGGCGCCGAGAAGTTCGACCTCTACCCGGCGGGCCCGGACAACAAGGGCGATGTGGCCAAGGCCAAGGAGGCCCTGACGGCCTGCGGTCAGCCGAACGGCTTCGAGACCAACATCGCCTACCGTTCCGAGCGGCCGAAGGAGAAGGCTGCCGCGGAGTCCATGCAGCAGGCACTGGCCCGGGTCGGCATCAAGCTGACGCTGCGCCCGTTCCCGCAGGGTGACTACTTCTCGCAGTTCGCGGGCAACCCGCCGTACGTCGTGGCCAACAAGCTCGGCATGGCGCTCAACGGTTGGGGCGCCGACTGGAACGACGGCTTCGGCTTCCTGTCGCAGATCGTCGACAGCCGCGTGATCCGTGAGACCGGTGGTTCGTCCAACACCTCCGTGCGCATCCCCGAGGTCGACAAGATGCTCGACGAGGCCATCGGCGAGACCGACACGGCCAAGCGCGAGAAGATGTGGGGCGCGATCGACAAGCGCGTCATGGAGGAAGCAGTCATCCTCCCGGGCGTTCACAGCAAGAGCCTGATCCTGCGTGGCAAGGGACTGACCAACGTGTTCGTCTCCGACGCCTACGGCATGTACGACTACCTCGCCATGGGTCTCGAATAACCACCACGTCCCCTCGGTAAATCCACGTTAGGCAGGTGAAGGCAGCAGGTGGCAGGCCCGGGTGATCCCCGGGCCTGCCACCGGTGCCGGCCACGGTGATCACATACATCTTCCGGCGGCTGTTCGCAGCGGTCGTTCTGCTCTTCATCGTGAGCGCGGTGACGTTCTCGATCTTCTTCGTGATGCCCAAGCTTGTCGGCGGCACACCGGAGACCCTGGCCACCCGCTACGTGGGCCGGGCCGCGACCGCCGAAACCGTCAAGATCACCGCGGAGAAGCTCGGCTTCTACGACCCGGTGGTCGTCCAGTACGGCAACTGGGTCAAGGGCGTCGTCGCAGGCGCCGACTTCGACTACGGCGCCGGTGTGGAGCGTTGCCCCGCGCCGTGCCTCGGTTATTCCTTCCGCACCAAGCAGCCGGTCTGGCCCGAACTGCTCGACCGCGCCCCGGTGACGATGTCGCTGGCCGCGGGCGCGGCGACGCTGTGGCTGATCGGCGGTGTCGCGGTGGGCACGCTCTCCGCGCTGCGCCGCGGCACGTTCTTCGACCGCACGGCCATGGGTATCGCGCTGGCCGGCGTGTCGCTCCCCATCTTCTTCACCGGGCTGATCTCGCTGTCGTTCTTCAGCTATTCACTGGGCTGGGCGGCACCAGGAGGGGCGTACACACCGTTCCTGGAGAATCCGGGGGAGTGGGCGTACAACCTGCTCCTGCCGTGGATCACGCTCGCGTTCCTGTTCTCCGCCCAGTACGCGCGGCAGACCCGTGCGGGCATGCTCGACACGATGAACGAGGACTTCATCCGGACCGCGCGGGCGAAGGGCCTGCCCGAACGCACCGTGGTGGTCAAACACGGTCTGCGCGGCGCGCTCACCCCGATCCTCACGATCTTCGGCCTCGACGTCGGCCTGCTGCTCGGCGGCGCCGTCCTGACCGAGAGCGCGTTCTCGCTGCAGGGCCTGGGCAAGTACGCCATCGAGGGCATCACCAACTACGACCTCCCCAAGGTCATGGGCGTCACGATGCTGGCGGCGTTCTTCGTCGTGGTGGCCAGCCTGATCGTGGACCTCCTTTACGCCGTCGTCGACCCGAGGGTGCGCACCAAGTGACCGAGTTTTCCGAAGACAGCCTCGACGGCGGCGCCGCGACCCGGCCCGAGCCGTCGACGAAACCGGACGCGTTCCTCGAGGTGCGCGGCCTGCGGGTGCATTTCCCCACCGACGACGGTGTCGTCAAGTCGGTCGACGACCTGTCGTTCAGCGTCGCGCGCGGCAAGACCCTGGGGATCGTGGGCGAGTCCGGGTCCGGCAAGAGCGTGACGAGCTTGTCGGTCATGGGTCTGCACAAGGCGGGCACGGCCAAGATCACCGGTGAGATCCTCCTCGACGGCCAGAACCTGGTCGGCATGGGCGCGGAGAAGGTGCGCGCGCTGCGGGGCAAGCGGATGGCGATGATCTTCCAGGACCCGCTGTCGGCGATGCACCCGTTCTACACGGTGGGCCACCAGATCATCGAGGCGTACCGGGTGCACAACAAGGTCACCAAGGCGGTGGCCCGCAAGCACGCGATCGACATGCTCGAGAAGGTCGGCATCCCCAACCCCAAGGGCCGGGTCGACGACTACCCGCACCAGTTCTCGGGCGGCATGCGGCAGCGCGCGATGATCGCGATGGCGCTGTCCTGCGACCCGGAGCTGCTGATCGCCGACGAGCCGACGACCGCGCTCGACGTGACGGTGCAGGCGCAGATCCTCGACCTGATCCGGGATCTGCAGCAGGAGTTCAACTCCGCGGTCATCATCATCACCCACGACCTCGGCGTTGTCGCCGAGCTGGCCGACGACATCATGGTGATGTACGCGGGCCGGGCCGTGGAGTACAGCACCGCCGAGGACATCTTCAACTCGCCGCAGCACCCGTACACGTGGGGTCTGCTCGGCTCGATGCCCAGGCTCGACCGCGACCGCACCGAGCGGCTGCTGCCGATCCCGGGCACGCCGCCGAGCTTGATCAACGTGCCGGACGGCTGCCCGTTCAACCCGCGCTGCGCCTACGCCAACCTCAACGGCGATCTCAGCATGACCGAGCGGCCCGAGTTCCGTGACATCGGTGGCGACCACCACATCGCCTGCCACCTTTCCGCCGAGAACCGGGTCCGCATCTGGGACACCGAGATCAGGCCGAAGCTGTGAGTATCGAAAACGGGGACGCCGTGAGCGCACAGACCGAAACCCAGCCAGTCGAGGCCAAGCGCACCGACGAGGCGCTGCTGTCCGTCGAGGGGCTGACGAAGCACTTCCCGATCCGCAAGGGTCTGCTGCAGCGCCAGGTCGGGGCCGTGCAGGCGGTCGACGGACTGACTTTCGACGTGAAGAAGGGCGAGACGCTCTCGCTGGTCGGCGAGTCCGGCTGTGGCAAGACCACGACCGGCAGGCTGCTGACCAGGCTGCTGGAGCCGACCGCGGGCAAGGTCATCTTCGACGGCAAGGACATCTCGCACCTGTCCGTCGGCAAGATGCGCCCGCTGCGCCGCGACATCCAGATGATCTTCCAGGACCCGTACTCGTCGCTGAACCCGCGGCACACGGTCGGCACGATCGTCGGGGCGCCGTTCAAGCTGCAGAAGGTCAAGACCGAACACGGCGTCAAGCGCGCGGTGCAGGACTTGTTGGCGCTGGTGGGTTTGAGCCCGGAGCACTACAACCGGTACCCGCACGAGTTCTCCGGCGGCCAGCGCCAGCGCATCGGCATCGCCCGCACGCTTGCCTTGCGCCCCAAGCTGATCGTCGCCGACGAGCCGGTCTCGGCGCTGGACGTGTCGATCCAGGCGCAGGTCGTCAACCTGCTGGAGGACCTGCAGACCGAGTTCGACCTGACGTACGTGATGATCGCGCACGACTTGTCGGTCGTTCGGCACGTGTCCGACCGGGTGGCGGTGATGTACCTCGGCAAGATCATGGAGATCGCGGACCGCACCGCGCTCTACGAGCGGCCGATGCACCCGTACACGGTGGCGCTGCTCTCGGCGGTGCCGATCCCGGACACCTCCCGGCGCGGCAACCGTGAGCGGATCCGGCTGCAGGGAGACGTTCCCAGCCCGGTCAACCCGCCGTCGGGCTGCCGTTTCCGCACCCGGTGCTGGAAGGCGCAGGAGATCTGCAAGGTCGAGGAGCCGCCGCTGGCGGAGCTGGCCCCCGGCCACCGCGCGGCGTGTCACTTCCCGGAGAACACGGACAAGCTGACCATCGACCCGACCGGTGCGTCGCATTCCTGAGTAGACAGACCCGAGAGCGGCCGGGGATTCCCTGGCCGCTCTCGCTTTATTCGCCGGTGGCTCCGTCGATGCGCTCGCGGAGAAAGTCGGCATGCCCGTTGTGGCGGGCGTATTCCTCGATCATGTGCGTGAGCACGTAGCGCAGCGAGTACTCCTCATCCCCGTGCCGCCCGATGACGTCAAGCGACTCGGCGGCGTCGACGATGGCCCGCGACTGGGCGCATGCGTCGTGCCAGACCTCGAACGCCTTGTCCGGATCAGCGTCGTCCACGTCGAAATCGGCGCGGTACCCGTCTGCCCCGCGGCCCCAGTAACTCGGAACCTGCTCCCCGTTCATGACGTTGCGGAACCAGCTCCGTTCGACCTCGGCCAGGTGTCGGACCAGCCCGAGCAGCGAGATCGCTGACGGTGGAACGGCTTTCTCCTTGAGCTGGTCCGCGTTCAGGCCCGCGACCTTCATCTCGAGGGTCTGCCGCTGCCAGTCCAGGAACTGAGTCAACGAGGCGCGTTCGTCGGCTACGTATGAGGGTTCGGTTCTCTGCTGCTTGTCCACTCCGCCATGATTTCACCAACCGACCCCGGATCTGACTGAAACAAGCAGGTCATCGGCAGACAACAGAGCCGTGGCCTACTGGGTAGGTGCACACCGGAGGTGGTGATCGCCTTATGCCCGGAGCCGACCCGCTCGCGGTCACCTTGCGGTTCAAGGACATTCACGGTCACCGGCGGGCCTACCGGATGGGCGGCAGCGGCCCGGTGCTGCTCTTCATCCACGGCATCAGCGACTCCTCGGAGACCTGGCGGGACGTGCTCCCCGACCTCGCCGAGCGCTACACCGTCATCGCCCCCGATCTCCTCGGGCACGGTGACTCCGACAAGCCGCGGGCCGACTACGCCGCCGCGGCCTACGCCTGTGGGATGCGGGACCTGCTGGCGGTCCTCGACATCGACAAGGTGACCGTTGTCGGTCACTCGCTCGGCGCCGGTGTCGCGATGCAGTTCGCCTACCAGTTCCCCGAGCGCTGCGAGCGGTTGGTGCTGGTCAGCGGGGGTGGGGCGGGTCGGGCGGTGCATCCGCTGCTGCGCCTGGCGGCCGGGCCGTGGGCGGAGGCGGTGATCCCGCTGGCGGTGTCGCGGCCGGTCAACGCGATCGCCGACGGTCTGCTGGCGGTGCTGCCCCGGCTGCCCGTCTCCAGCCACACCACCGACCTGACCTACGTCCTGCAGCGCTACCGCCTCCTGCGCGAGCGCCGCGCGCGGGCCGCGTTCCTACGGACTCTGCGGGCGGTGGTCGATCACCGCGGCCAAGTGGTGACCATGCTCGACCGCAGCTACCTGGCCGTCGGCATGCCCACCCTGCTGATCTGGGGCGCGCGGGACCGGATCGTCCCGGCCGCCCACGCCGAGGTCGCCCAGGCCGCACTTCCCGGAAGCAGGCTGGAGATGTTTCCCGATTCCGGCCACTTCCCGCACCACGACGATCCGGCGCGGTTCGTCAAGCTGATCGACGAGTTCCTGGAGGGCACCGACCCCGCCGAGTACGACCCGGCCCGGTGGCGGGACATCCTGCGCGGCGGCCGTCCCGACTGACCCACGACGGGGCCGAAGCGGATGCGTGGTTTGCCCGATGCGCCCGCGGACACTGGGCTCCTAGCGTGAGTCCATGACCAGCATGCCGATGTTCGCCGGAATCGCCTCGACGGTGATCTTCGCGTCGAGCACGCTGCCGATGCTCCTCAAGGCCCACCGGACCCGGGACCTCGGCTCCTACAGCCTGGGCCACATGCTGCTCGCCAACCTCGGCAACCTGATCCACTCGCTGTACGTGTTCAGCCTGCCCGCCGGCCCGATCTGGGCGCTGCACGGCTTCTACACCGTCAGCACGGCACTGATGCTGGTCTGGTTCCTGCGCTACGCGAACCTACCCACTGCCCGCCGCCGGCAGATGGGTGTTCTGTCCGACGCGGCGGCCGCGCCCGGTCCATAGCGTCGAAGCCACCACTTCAGGAGGCGCGACATGACCACCCAACACATCGAGACCCTGATCATCGGCGCGGGCCAGGCGGGCCTGTCCACCGGCTACCACCTGCGCGAACTCGGCCGCCCGTTCCTCATCGTCGACGGCAACGACCGGGTCGGCGACAACTGGCGCAGGCAGTGGGACACGCTGCGGCTCTACACGCCCGCCAAGTACGACGGCCTGCCCGGCCTGCCCTTCCCGCAGGACGGCTGGTCGTTCCCGCACAAGGACGAGGTCGCCGACTACCTCGAGAGCTACGCCCTGCACTGGGACCTGCCGGTGCGCATGAGCACCCGCATCGACCTGCTCGAAGCGCGCCCCGGCGGCGGGTACACCGTCGCCATCGGCGCGGACACGATCACGTGCGACAACGTCGTCGTCGCGACCGGCACTTTCGGGCGCACGCCTTACGTTCCCGCCTTCGCGAGCGAGCTCGACCCAGACATCCGGCAGTTGCACTCCAGCGAATACCGCAGGCCCAGCCAGCTCCAGCCCGGCAAGGTCCTCGTCGTGGGCGCGTCGCACTCGGGCACCGACATCGCCTACGAGCTGGCGTCCACCCACGAGACTGTCCTCTGTGGACGAGACTGCGGTCAGATCCCCATGCGCCTGGAGTCGCGCAAGTTCCGCGCGGCGTTCCCCGCGATGCTGTTCGTCGCGCGGCACGTGCTCAACCGTCGCAACCCGATCGGCCGCAAGGCGATGGACGAGATCCGTGCCCACGGCGGCCCGATGCTCCGGGTGAAGCGCGCGGACCTTGAGGAACGCCACGTCGAGCGGGTCCTGTCCCGGGTGACCGGCGTGTACGGCGGCCTTCCCGTGCTCGGCGGCGACCGGGTCGTCGACGCGGCGAACGTCGTGTGGTGCACCGGTTTCAAGCAGGTGTTCGACTGGATCAAGCTGCCGGTCTTCGGTGAGAACGGCTGGCCGACCGAGTTCCGCGGCGTCGTCGACGACGCGCCCGGGCTGTACTTCTGCGGCCTGGCCTTCCAGTACTCGTTCAGCTCCATGGTCCTGCCCGGCATCGGCCGCGACGCCGAGTACCTCGCCCGCCGGATCGCCGCCCGCGCGCCCGTTCCAGCCGGAAAACGTACTCTTTGACCTAGGGAGATGCGTGATGGGCGTAGTCGACGACCTGGCGAGAGCCCGCGCGGCTTTCGAGCACCGCGAGTGGATGGCGGCCTACGAGGCGCTGTCCGAAGCGGACGACGCCGTGCTGACCGCCGACGACTTCGCCCAACTCGCCACCGCCGCCTACCTGGTCGGCCGGACGAACGACTGCGTCCAGGCGATGCAGCGCGCCTACCAGGGACATGTGGACGCGGGCGACACGCTCGGGGCCGCCCGCTGCGGGTTCTGGCTCTCCATGGTCCTGCTCATGAGCGGTGAACCGGCGGTCGCGGGCGGCTGGGGAAGCCGCTGCCAGCGCCTGCTCGACGACGTTCCCGGGGACGTCGTGGAGCGCGGCTACCTGCTGATGCTCGCGATGCTGCGGAGCTTCTTCACCGGCGACCACGAGACCGCCCACCGGCTGGCGCTCGAAGTCATCGACTACGGCCACCGGTACCGCGACGCCGACCTGCTGGCCAACGGCCTCAACGCGCAGGGCAGGCTGCTGCTCTACGCGGGCCGCGTCCCCGAGGGCCTGGCGCTGCTCGACGAGGCGATGATCGGGATCTCGACCGGCGAGGTGTCGCCGGTGTCCGCGGGCCAGGTGTACTGCTCGATGATCGAGGCCTGCCAGGAGGTCAGCGACTACGGCCGCGCCGCGGAGTGGACCAGCGTGCTCACCACGTGGATCGACGCGCAGCCCGGCCTGGTCAAGTTCACCGGCCAGTGCGCGGTGCACCGCGGCCAGATCATGCGGGTCCGCGGCGCGTTCACCGAGGCGGTCGAGGAGTTCGAACTCGCCGCGCACCGCTACGCCGCCGCCGAGACACCGGGGGCGGCGGGTCTGGCGCTGGCCGAATGCGGCGACGTCCTGCGGGTCCGCGGTGACTTCGCCGCCGCCGAGGCGGCCTACGCCCGCGCGGCGGGTTACGGGTATGAGCCACAGCCCGGCCTCGCCCTGCTCTGGTCGGCGCGCGGCCGTGGCCAGGCCGCGGTGGCGGCGGTGAGCAGGCTGCTGGGCGAGCAACGCGGCCCGGTGCACCGCTCACGGCTGCTTCCGGGCGCCGTCGAGGTGTTGCTGGCCGGGGGCGACACCGACCAGGCCGACGAACTCAGCGTCGAACTCGCCGCCATCGCCGGGTCGTTCGGCTGCCCCGCGCTGCGCGCCATGGCGGGCTACGCCCGCGGCGGTGTCCTGCTCGCGCGCGGCGAACCCGCCGCGGCGCTGCCGGAATCGCGCATCGCGGCGCAGGAATGGCAGCGACTCAGCTCGCCATACGAGTTGGCCCGGTGCCGCGTGCTCATCGGCCGCGCCCTGCGTGAACTGGCCGACGAACAGTCCGCGACCACGGAGTTCGCCGCCGCCCGCCAGGTCTTCCACGACCTCGGGGCACTCCCCGCCGAACAGGAAGCGGCCCACCTGGTCGCCCCCGCCGCCCCGGGCGGCCTCACCGCGCGCGAGGTCGAGGTGCTGCGGCTGGTCGCGGCCGGACGCAGCAATCCGGAGATCGCTGCCCGGCTGGTGCTGAGCGAGAAGACCGTGGCTCGGCACCTGTCGAACATCTTCACCAAACTCGACGTCACCTCCCGCACCGCGGCCGCGGCCTTCGCCTACGAGAACCGGCTCGTCTGAAGTGGGCTCAGTTTGGTAAATCGGCCACCCACTGCTGATCAGACTCGGTAACGTGCCGCCGGCCCGCCATGCGATCCCGCGTGTAATTGAGGGCATTCCAGGAATTGAAGGTATTCATGAGCACCGACACGCCCACGCCCGCGCCCGCTCCGCACGTTCCCGCGGAGGAGCCCGCGCCGAAGAAGAAGAGCATCGGCGTCAAGATCCTGTCCTACATCGTCGGGGCGATCGTCGTGGCCGGACTCGTCTACGGGTTCAACTACTTCTCCAGTGACGCGGCGCAGGCCAAGGCAGGCGAGTGCGCGAGTGTCACCGGCACCACCACCAAGCCCGACTTCAAGGTCGTCGACTGCGGCGCCGCCGAGGCGAACTACACCATCGGCAAGGTCCTCGGCTCGACCACCGAGAAGTGCGGCGGCGCGTACGACGAGTACACCGAGACCGCGCGCAAGGGCCCGGACTCGAAGCTGTGCCTGGTCCCGAACCTCGTCGAGGGCGCGTGCTACGAGGACCCCACGACGTCCAAGGCCATGGGCATGGCGAAGACCGAGTGCAAGGCGGGCGCCATCAAGGTCGTCAAGAAGGCCGATGGCGTCGTCGACGAGAAGCTGTGCACGGACTCGTCGCCGCTGTCCTACACCGAGCCGAAGCTGACCCTCTGCCTCACGCAGGTCGAATCCTCCTGACGCTCTGACACTGGAAAGGTGCGCGTGCCGCTCGTCGGCACGCGCACCTTTCGTTTGTCCTCCCGGCCAAGATCGGACACGATCGGCGCATGTCGGGACTGGATCGGCCGGTGGTCGTCGCGGTGTGCGGAAGCCCTGGGGCCGGGAAGACCACCGTCGCCCGCGCGACGGCGCGCCGCCTCGGGGTGCCGTTCCTGACCCGCGATGAGATCAAGACCGGCCTGGGACTGTCGTCGGCTTCGGCGGCCGAGGACGGCGGCGTCCGGTTCACCCCGGACTTCCACGTCGCGGGCGGTCCGGTGAGCCGGCGGGCCGAGGCGGCGATGGTGGACGCGGCCCGGCTGTTCGCGTCGGCACGGGTGAGCTTCGTCGTGGAGTCATCGGTGTTGTCCGACAAGCTGTTGGCCGCCCTGGCCGACGCCAGAGTGCTCGCCGTTCATGTCACCGCTCGCGAAGCGGTCATCGACGGACGCCTCCGCGCCCGGGTGTCCGCGATCGACCGGCAACTCGCGTCCCAGTTCCAGCGGGGTGAGATGGACCCGTCGATCTTCAAGCCGCCCAGCGGGGTCGGCGCCGTCGTCGAGGTCGACACTTCGGATCAGGAGATCCCGGACGTCGGCCCGATCGAGGCGGCAGTCAACGCTTTGCTTCGGTAACCGAGAAGGTGCGCGCGCCGCCGGGCGGCACGCGCACCTCGGTCCTACTTGTGCGCCCGGTTCACCGCGGACACCACGGCCCGCAGCGAGGCGGTGACGATGGAGCTGTCGATCGCCACGCCCCACAGGACCTGGTCGCCCACCGCGCACTCGACGTATGCCGCCGCGCGGGCGTCGTCGCCGGAGGTCAGGGCGTGCTCGGAGTAGTCGAGCACCCGGACGTCGTAGCCCACGCTGGCCAGACCGTCGACGAACGCCGCGATCGGGCCGTTGCCCGCACCGGTGATCTCGTGGTCCTCGCCCTCGACGCCGACCGTCGCCGTGATCTCGTCGCGGCCCTCGCCGTCGTCGGAGATGCGGCTGCGGCGCAGGCGCAGCGGGGAGACCCGGTCCAGGTACTCGCCGGCGAAGACGTCCCACATCTCCTTCGGGCTGACCTCGCCGCCCTCGCTGTCGGTGACAGCCTGGATGACCTGCGAGAACTCGATCTGCAGCCTGCGCGGCAGCTTGAGCTGGTGCTCGGTCTTCATCACGTAGGCCACGCCGCCCTTGCCGGACTGCGAGTTGACCCGGATGACCGCCTCGTACGACCGGCCGATGTCCTTCGGGTCGATCGGCAGGTACGGGACCTCCCACGGGTGGTCGTCGACCCCCACGCCTGCGGCGTCGGCGTCGGCGCGCATGGCGTCGAAGCCCTTGTTGATCGCGTCCTGGTGGCTGCCGGAGAACGCGGTGAACACCAGGTCGCCGCCCCACGGGTGGCGCTCGGCGACGGGCAGCTGGTTGCAGTACTCGACCGTGCGCCGGATCTCGTCGATGTCGGAGAAGTCGATCTGCGGGTCGATGCCCTGGCTGAACAGGTTCATCCCCAGCGTGACCAGGTCGACGTTGCCGGTGCGCTCGCCGTTGCCGAACAGGCAGCCCTCGATGCGGTCGGCCCCGGCCAGGTAGCCCAGCTCGGCCGCCGCGACGCCGGTGCCCCGGTCGTTGTGCGGGTGCAGGCTCAGCACCAGCGAGTCCCGGTTGTCCAGGTTGCGGTGCATCCACTCGATCGAGTCGGCGTAGACGTTCGGCGTGGCCATCTCGACGGTCGCGGGCAGGTTGACGATCATCGGCCGCTCGGGCGTCGGCTGCCAGATCCCGGCCACCGCGTTGCACACCTCGGCGGCGTAGGACAGCTCGGTGCCGGTGTAGGACTCGGGGGAGTACTCGAACCGGAAGTCGGTGTCGCCGTACTTCTCGGCGAAGGACAGCACGACCTCGGCGCCGTCGGTGGCGATCTTCTTGATGCCGTCGCGGTCCTGCCGGAACACCACGCGCCGCTGCAGGATCGACGTGGAGTTGTACAGGTGGACGATCGCGCTGTGCGCGCCCTCGACGGCCTCGAAGGTGCGCTCGATCAGCTCGGGCCGGGCCTGGGTGAGGACCTGGATGCGCACGTCGTCGGGGATCGCGCCCTCGGTGACGATCTCGCGGACGAAGTCGAAGTCGGTCTGGCTCGCGGCCGGGAAGCCGACCTCGATCTCCTTGTAGCCCATGCGCACCAGCAGGTCGAACATGCGGCGCTTGCGGGCGGGCGACATCGGGTCGATCAGCGCCTGGTTGCCGTCACGCAGGTCGACCGCGCACCACAGCGGCGCCTTGGTGATGCGTTTGGTGGGCCAGGTGCGGTCGGGTACGTCGATCGGCTCGACCAGCTCGGGGAACGGGCGGTACCGGTGGAACGGCATCGAGCTGCCGCGCTGCGGGTTCCACGCGGGCTGGCCGTCCGGGATGGGACGCGACGGCGTCCGGATCCGGCTGTTGGCGGAGGAGTAGGCGTCTGAACTGCTCATTGCGGGGGCTCCTGCTTAACGGTGTCGGGGACCGGCGGCATGCCCGAACTCCGCGACGGGGAGCCGGCCTGAATCAGGCCCCGTCGCGGCAGCGAAGCAGGAGGAGAGCGTGAGCCACGCACTCAGAGTAGCCATGGACCGGCCCGATATGGAAACGTGCGTCCACATGGTGGGCGGCAACGCCGTTACGCCAACTGGCCGAGTTTGCGAATCGGCAGGTCGGGGCACTCTTCGGGCATGACTACGCGCAGATGGTACGCAACACGAGGCACCGGCACCGCGGCCCGGATCGTGTCCGGCATCGGTGCACTGTTCGCCCTCATCATCGTCATCTACATCCTGCTGATGATCTTCGGCGCGAACATGGCGAACGCGTTCTCCAGGTTCATCCAGTCGATGGCGGAGCCACTCGCGCTGTTCTTCCCCGGCCTGTTCCCGATCGCCAACGCGACGCTGAACGTGATCGTGAACTACGGCCTCGCGGCGCTGTTCTGGATCGTCGTCACGGGCATCATCGCCCGCGTCGTCTCCTGATCCCGCACGCATAGCCCCGGGCGGGCTGCCGTGCCAGACTGCCCGCATGGCTGACAGCACCGAGGAAACCGGCCGCGAGGGCCGCACGGGCGCGCAGTGGCGGGCCGACATCGTGGGCCTCATCGCGAACCTCGTGCGGTGGGCGGGCCTGCTGATCGCCTTGGTCCTGGTCGTGCACGTCATCCTGGTGATGGGCAACGCGAACACGGCGAACGGCATCACGACCTTCGTCCGCGACACCGCGGACGTCTTCGTGCTGGCGTTCAAGAACCTGTTCGCGCCCGAGGACGCCAAACTGGGTGTGCTGATCAATTACGGCCTGGCCGCGATCTTCTGGCTCGTCGTCACGACGATCGTGGCCAGGTTGATCCGCAGGCTCGCTTAGCCGTGTCTCGGGCGGCCATCCAGGTGATTGGGCTGCCGTCCGAGCGTGATCAACCTCTACGCTGGCGATCATGTCCGCGGAGTGGGCGTCAATTGTCGTAGACATTGTCGGCATAGTGCTGGGTGTTGTCGGCTGGTGGGCTCAGCCATTGATCGAACGCCGAATAATGGAATCGCGCAGGACTGTTCACCCGATACCCGGCGCCCCGCACGGGACCGACCTGACGCGACGGGTGCAAAAGTGGCTCACCGCCGCCACCTTGATCGTCCCGAGCACGATGCTGGCTTATGCCGTGATCGACGTCCGGGTGGGCGTCCAGCACGTCGATCTGGCCGTTTTGCCTGCCGCGGTGCTGGGACTCTTGTTCACCGTGGTCACTTCCCTGCTGGTCGGGCTGATCGGTGTGGGTGATCACCGCGCCATCCGCGTAGCGGCGGTGATCTGCGCTGTCTTCGACAAGGTGTTCATTCTCGCGGCAATGGTTTATCTCTGGTTCGCTTTGACCGCGTTGACCCATGTTCTCGGTATCAGGTATTTCGTAGCCGAACTGGACAGCCCGGTGCTCACCACTTTCCAGGCGGGCGTTCTGGCCGCCCTGTCGACAATCGCGTGGCGGGTTGTCGACAACAGTGCCGACCTGTTGGCGGGTCTCAAACGCTAGAAGGGCGTGCCCCACTCGGTGAAAGCCAGGTCGGAGAGCGGCAGCCGCTTCCGGGGCCGGGTCTCGCGTTCCCGCTTCTCCGGTGGGAGCAGCTCCGGCGGTCCGAGCACGCCGACCGCCACCGCCACCAGCGGCCTGATGTCCCCGGGAAGGTCGAACTCCGCCGCGATCCCCGCCTTGTCGAACCCCGCCATCTGGTGCGCGACCAGCCCCTCGGCCACCGCCTGCAACACCAGGTTCTCCGTCGCCAGCCCCACGCCGTACTCCGCGTACGGCACCTCACCCTTGGGGTTCACCGTCGCCGCGCAGGCGATCAGGAGCGCGCCCGCGTTGACCGTCCACGCCTGGTTTCCCCGGTTGAGCTGCCCGAAGATCCGGTCGAACGTCGGCGTCCCCCGCATCCCCACCAGGTAACGCGCGGGCTGGGTGTTGCCATACGACGGCGCCCACCGGGCCGCCTCCAGCATCCGCCGCATCGCCTCCTCCGGCACGACACCGGAAGGGTCGAGCGCGCGCGGACTCCAGCGCGCCTTGATCAGCGGGTGCAGGTCAGGGTCGGTGGGCCCAAGGTCAGATGGCATAGCCCCAGGCCGTGATCGAGTACGCGCCGAACCACGCCGACGCCACCGCGATCCCGGCGAGCGTGAGCACCACGGTGGACGGGCGCCGCTTGGCCAGCGCCAAGGCGATCGGGATCAGCAGCGTGAACGCCGGGAGCATCAGCCGGGCCTTGGAGTTCATCAGCCCGTTCGAGCACAGGTCCATCGCCAGCACCCCGGCCGCGTACACCAGCAGCGGCCACTCCAGCCGCCGCCGCCAGCCGATGACCAGCAGGGCCAGCGCGCCGACGATCAGCCCGACCGTGGCCACCTCCAGCACCGACCGCGCGTTGCCGAGCACGTCCATCGTGAACCGGACGGTCGCGACCCCGCCGTCGAACTCCGAGTCCCAGCCCCGCCGCTGCAGGGCGAACCAGCCGTCCCACTCACCGGTCTGCACACCGACCCACGCGAGGTAGCCGATCAGCCCGACCGGGGCGAGCACCCCGCCCAGCCAAGGCCGCCAGGAGTCGCGCCGCTGGAACACCGCCACCAGCGCCGCCAGCCCCACGGCCAGGATCAGCGCCGACGCCGTGGGCCGTACGAGTCCCGCCGCCGCGCAGCACAGCCCGGCCCCGATCCACTGCCGTTCGAGCACGAACACCAGCGCCCACACGGCCAGCGCGCAGAACATCGCCTCGGAGTACGCCATCGACAGCACGATCGCCATGGGCGACGCGGCGAACAGCGCGACCAGGATCAGCCCGACCGTGCGGGAGCCGCCGGTGATGATCGTCCCCAGCCGCGTCAGCCCGTACGCGCACACCACACCGAAGGCGACGGTCACCGCCAGCGCCGAGGGCAGCAGCCGGAACCCCAGGTCGCTGAGCCAGCCGACGACGGTCGGGTAGCCGGGGAAGAAGGCGAGCGGTGTCTCGAAGCTGCGCTTGCCGAACGCGTCGACCAGGCCGGACGGGACACCGGCGTAGCCGTTCCCGGCGATCGCCAGGAACCACTGCCCGTCCCACGATTTGAGCGCGTCGGTCGTCGAGATGTCGTTGCGGCCGGCCATCCAGCTCAGGATCAGCAGCCCGAACTCGCGGATGCCGAGGAAGATCACCCCGGGTGCGATGACGTGGGTGATCCGCCGGGCGGTCCACCGCCGCACACGCCTAGGGGCCACCTCAGGCTGTGCCGTCGTGGTTTCCTCAGCGCTCGCGGGCGCCACGTCCGTCGCAGACACCCCGATCCTCTCCACATCTGCTGGCCGTCCGGCCCAGCGTAGCCGCCCGTGCGCAGGCGGTCGGGGAGTGGCGGGAGACACAGAGCACCTCGGGACGAAGCCGGTGCGCAGGTAGGCTCTCCTGCGATAAGCGTGGCGGCCCCGGCCGCCCGCCCGCGGGCCTGAGGAGGTTGCACGCAGTGGCGCTCGTCGTCCAGAAGTACGGCGGATCCTCGCTGGAGAACGCCGACCGGATCAAACGGGTCGCCGAGCGGATCGTCGCGACGCGCAAAGCGGGGAACGACGTCGTAGTGGTCTGCTCCGCGATGGGTGACACCACCGACGAACTCCTCGACCTGGCCAAACAGGTGAACCCGGTCCCGCCGGAGCGCGAGATGGACATGCTGCTCACCGCGGGTGAGCGGATCTCCAACTCGCTCGTCGCGATGGCGATCAGCGCGCTCGGCGCCGAGGCCAGGTCGTTCTCCGGCTCCCAGGCGGGCGTGATCACCACGTCGGTCCACGGCAAGGCCCGGATCATCGACGTCACCCCCGGCCGCGTGCAGGCCGCGCTCGACGAGGGCTACATCGTCCTCGTCGCCGGCTTCCAGGGTGTCAGCCAGGACACCAAGGACATCACCACTCTGGGCCGCGGTGGTTCGGACACCACAGCGGTCGCTCTCGCCGCGGCGCTCAACGCCGACGTGTGCGAGATCTACACGGACGTGGACGGCGTCTACACCGCCGACCCGCGCATCGTGCCCGACGCCAAGCGCCTCGACCGCGTCACCTATGAGGAGATGCTGGAGATGGCCGCGGGCGGAGCCAAGGTGCTCATGCTCCGCTGCGTCGAGTACGCGCGCCGCTATGGCGTCCCGATCCATGTCCGCTCGTCGTACAGCACTAAGTCCGGCACGATCGTCGCCGGATCAATGGAGGACTTGACCGTGGAACAGGCGATGATCACCGGCGTCGCGCACGACCGGTCCGAGGCCAAGGTCACCGTGACCGGCGTCCCGGACCACGCGGGCGTGGCCGCCCGGATCTTCCGGACCGTGGCCGACAGCGAGATCGACATCGACATGGTGCTGCAGAACGTGTCCAGCACCGCGTCCGGCAAGACCGACATCACCTTCACCCTGTCCAAGAGCAACGGCCCCACGGCCGTGGCGGCGCTGGAGAAGATCCGCGAGGAGCTGGGCTTCTCCGCGGTGCTCTACGACGACCACATCGGCAAGGTCTCGCTGGTCGGCGCCGGGATGCGGTCGCACCCGGGTGTCACGGCGACCTTCTGTGAGGCGCTGTCCAAGGCGGGCGTGAACATCGAGATCATCAACACCTCGGAGATCCGGATCTCGGTCCTGATCCGCGACACGCAGCTCGATGAGGCTGTGCGCGCGATCCACGAGGCGTTCGACCTCGGCGGCGACGAGCAGGCCGTCGTGTATGGGGGGACTGGACGATGAGCAAGCCGACGCTGGCCCTGGTCGGCGCCACCGGCGCCGTGGGCACCGTGATGATCGACATCATGAACGGCCGCAAGGAATGGCCGTGGGGTGAGGTCCGGCTGATCGCGTCGCCGCGGTCGGCGGGCAAGAAGATCACCGTGCGCGGCGAGGAGCTGACGGTGATCGCCCTGGCGCCGGAGGTCTTCGACGGCGTCGACGTGGCGATGTTCGACGTGCCCGACGAGGTGTCCGCGCAGTGGGCCCCCATCGCCGCCGAGCGCGGCGCGGTCGCGGTCGACAACTCGGGCGCGTTCCGCATGGACGCCGATGTGCCGCTGGTGGTGCCGGAGGTCAACAGCGACAAGATCGCCGACCGCCCCCGGGGCATCATCGCCAACCCGAACTGCACGACCCTGTCGATGATGGCCGCCATCGGCGCGCTGCACCGCGAGTTCCAGCTCCAGGAGCTTGTGGTGGCCTCCTACCAGGCGGCTTCGGGCGCGGGCCAGGACGGAATCGACCGCCTCCAGGCCGAGTACGCCGCCGTCGCGGGCAAGGACCTGGGCGGCAAGGCAGGCGACGTCCGCGAGGCGCTCGCGGCGGCCGGCCTGTCGCAGGAGGGCTCGCCTTTCCCGGCCCCGCTCGCGCTGAACGTCATCCCGTGGGCGGGCTCGCTCAAGGAGGACGGCTGGGCCAGCGAGGAGCTGAAGGTCCGCAACGAGTCCCGCAAGATCCTCGGCATCGAGGACCTGAAGGTCTCGGCGACGTGTGTGCGCGTCCCAGTGGTCACCACGCACTCGCTCGCCGTCCACGCGCGGTTCGCCGAGCCGGTGACGGTGGAGCAGGCGCGCGCGATCTTCTCGGCGCAGCCGTCGGTGGTCTTGGTGGACGACCCGGAGAAGGGCCAGTTCCCGACCCCGGCCGACGTGGTGGGCGGCGACCCGACCTATGTCGGACGCATCCGCCAGGCGCTGGACTTCCCGAACACCCTGGACTTCTTCGTCTGCGGTGACAACCTGCGCAAGGGCGCGGCGCTCAACACCTACGAGATCGCCGAGCAGCTGGCCAAGCGCTAAAGCCAGTACAAACAAGCGGGCCGCGACGGAGATCCGTCGCGGCCCGCTTGCTTGTCTCAGGTGGTTCAGTTCGCCTTGGTGCGCCTGCGGTTCGCGGCGATCAGGAACACCGCTCCGGCGAGCAGCGTGGCCAGGCCACCGACGGACAGCCAGATCACGTTCGCGCCGGTGTCGGCCAGGTTTCCGGACCGCGCCTGCGGAGCGGGCGCGGCCGGGGGCGCGGTGGGCGGGGTCGTCACGGGGTCCGGCGTGGGCTCGTCGTCCGGTCCCGGCGTCACCTGGACGGGGAAGTCGCAGGTGTACCAGCAGCCGTTGCCCTTCACCAGAACGTCACGGTCCTCGGCGTTGACGACGGTCCACGGCCCCTTGACGTCGGTGGAGTAGATCCCGGCGGGAGCGTCCTTGAACTCGGCGACGCCCTTGTCGTTGGTGCGCGCGGTCGCCACGACCTTGGCCGTGTCCGGCTCGACCAACTGCACGTCGATACCGGCCATGGTCTCGCCCTCCTCGGGCCATCCGTTTCCGTCGCCGTCCTGGAAGACGGTGGTGCGCACGGTCCCGGTGGCGTTGGTGATCAGCCGGGCGTAGTCGACGGCCTCAGGGTTGCCGTCGCCGTCCCAGCCGAAGTCGCAGCCGGCGAAGACGACGCCGTAGTCCCCGTAGGCGACCGGGATGGTCTCGCTGACCTGGAAGGTCTCGGTCTTGCCCGGTGCGATGCTGACACCCTTGCGGTTCCAGGCGAGGTCGCCCCAGCCCGCGCCGGTCCCCTTCAGGCCGGGACCTTCACCGCTGCGGTGGCAGACCGCGTGGACGCCGGCCATCGGGATGGTGCCGATGTTCGTCAGTGTGACGACGAGGTGGGCGGTGTCGCCCGGCTTGTAGCTGTCCTGCTTGAACTTGAGCGACGCCGTCAGTCCCTCGCCGAACGGTCGGACACCGCGCAGCTTGAGGTCCAGGTTGCCGTTGGACAGGTCGACCTTCACCGTCGTGTACCGGAACGTCCAGTCGTCGACCTTGGTCGACAGCGAGTACTCGACTGGAGCGAGCCGGTCGAAGGCGAACCGGCCGGCGGCGTCGGTCTTGACGGTTTGGCGGTCATCGCCGAAGTGGTTATTGCCCGCCGTCACGTCGGCGTCGGCCACCAGCTCACCGGCGTCGATCGTCTCGTTGCCGTTCTTGTCGAGGTAGACGACGCCCGCGATCTTGCCGTGGACCTGCTTGAGCGGGGCGGTCACAGTGAAGCCGGTCGAATGGTGGCCGGATTCGCGCGGCGTGACGTGACCCACGAAGACCGCGGAGGTGGCGTTCGGATCGGCTGCGAACCCGTCAAGCTTGTGGGTATAGGTCTTGCCTGCGTCGATCTTGATGCCGGCGTGGAGCGCGCGCAAGCTCTCATACCGAAAGCTGATGCCGGTGTCGGACGCCGGGTAGGACGATGCCGTGAGCGGGCCCGCCGTCGTGTTGGTGATCTTGAGTGTGGCCTTGACCGGGTCACCGGTCTGGTAGGAGGCCTTGTCGAGCGTGGCCTCCACCGCGAATGACAGCGCCTGGGCGGAATCGGCGTTGTTCGGCGGCTGCACCAGGTCGGTGGGTGCGCTGGGCACGGTGGACGGTTCCGGCGCGGGCTCGGACACCGGGGCCGAGGGTTCGGCCGACACCGACGACGGCGCGGGCTCGCTCGGTTGGGCGTGGGCCGGTGCGGTGAACAGCATTCCCACGGCCACGGCGGCGCACGTGGCGGCCGTGAGGCGGGCATGGCGGAATAAGGACATGAAAGGAAACTCCAATGACCACGGCCGTCCCCGAGCCGGCCCCCAGCGCCGGCTGCGGTCGCGTCCGGCGCGGGAAGACTAGACGGTCGGTGTCACGCGATCGCGGTCGGGCGCACGGGATTGGGCCATTCGGAGCAGGTCAGGCGTGCCGGATCCCAGGCGCTCGCGGGGAAGCGGAGCGTGCCGCCGGTGGGGTTCTTGGAGTCCCGGACGCGCACGGTGGCTGAGTAGGCGATCTCCACATAGTCGGCTTGGCCGGCACCGCTGAAGCTCGATTTCCGCCACTCAGCGTGCATGCTGTTTCAGCTCCGCTCGTAATCGGCCGCCATGCACTTCAGAAAATTCACCGTATCGGTGGGCGGCAACGCCTTCTTCTCCAGGCTTGCCGTGTGGCGCTGAAACAAGCCGACCTGGTCTGGGGAGTCGAGGAACCCAGATGCCCCATCGTTCTCCACATAGATGATGGGCGGCTCCGATCGGAACTCCAGCTTGCTAAAGGTGCCTGGGTTGGCGTATCCGCCATGTTTGAACGGGATCACCAGAATCTTCACGTGGGGGAGCGCTGCCCTGCCGATCAGCCAATGAATCTGTTGAGCCATGACCTCAGGCCCGCCGATTGGCCGTTGCAATACCGCTTCATCGAGAATGGCCACGTATTTCGGGCTGACCAGCTTGGTCAGCACCTTCTGGCGTTCCAGGCGCGCGGCCACCCGTTCTGCCCGCCCGTGATCATCGGTGTCCGCGAAGGCCATCAGAGCCCGAAGATAGGCCGGTGTTTGTAGCAGGCCAGGCACGTAGGTCGGTGCGAAGGCGGTGATGGTGGTTGCCACGCTCTCGAACCCCGCCAGGGCCGGGCGCAGCCAGGGGAGCAACCGATCCCCGCTCTCCAGCCACTCGCGGGCATCCAGGTTCTCCGCCATCTCCAGAAGCCTCGCCCGTTCCGGCCCGGTCACCCCGTATATGGCCAGAAGCGCGGCGATATCTGTGATGTGTGAGATCCGCTTCGCCTTCTCGGTGCGATTCAGCGTGGCCGTTGACGTTCCGATCTGTGCGGTCGCATCCCGGGTGTTCAGCCCAGTTCGGGCCCGCAGCACTTTCAGCTCCATCGCCAAGGCCCGCATCCGGGCGGGCAGCCTGTTACTGATCATCCATCTATGACACTGGTCCTTCTCGCCGTCCGCAACTTCCCCGATCGGCGTAGTTGTTGCAGGTGGTGAGATCGATGACCCGGCAGGATCGGTGTCACCTCCCTTTCGTAGGCTGTCGCGCGGACAGCGCGGAGGGGGACACTCATGGCCGAGCCGAGACTGGTGGCCGGGCGCTACGCACTACTTGGGGAACTGGGCCGCGGCGGCATGGGTGTCGTCTGGCTCGCTGAGGACCGGGTCATCGGCAGGCGGGTCGCGCTCAAGGAGCTGCCGTTCCCGCCCGGGCACGACCCGGCGGTCTTCCAGGAACGCGTCCTGCGCGAGGCGCGGACGGCGGGCGGGCTCAACGACCCCGCCATCGTCACCGTGTACGACGTGTCCTTCGAGCGGGGCTTCGCCTACCTGGTCATGGAACTGGTCCAGGCCCCCACGCTCGCCGACCTCATCGCCGCGGGACCGCTGGCCGAGGCCAGGGTCGTGACGATCGCCCGGCAGGTGCTCGGCGCGTTGAAGAGCGCGCACGACGCGGGGATCGTGCACCGCGACGTCAAGCCCAGCAACATCATGGTGCTGCCCGGCGACCGGGTGAAGCTCGCCGACTTCGGCATCGCCCGCGGTGTCGACGACCCGAGCCTCACCGCGACCGGCGGCATCATGGGCTCCCCGGGCTACATGGCGCCGGAGCTGTTCGCCGGGTCGCAGCCCGGGCCCGCCGCCGACCTGTGGTCGCTCGGCGCGACCCTCTTCCACGCCGTCGAGGGCAAAGCGCCGTTCACGCGGACCACCACGGCCGCCACGATGCACGCCATCCTCACCGAGCGTCCCCAGCCCAGCCGCTGCGGCGAGCCGCTCAGCTCCCTGCTCAACGGCCTGCTGAGCCAGGACCCGGCGCAGCGGCTCAACGGCACCAGGGCCGCCGCCCTGCTCGGCGCGCCCGCGGACGCGGAAACGACCGTCACGTTCCCGCCGGTCGCCGTCGCGGACGGCTCCACCGAACTCGTGGCCCCGGTCGCCGACTCGACCGAACTCGTCGCCGGACCGACGATGGCGGTCGTCTCCCCACAGCGCTCGACCCGCGAGAACGTCATGGACGCGGCTGCCCCCGCGGCCCCGGCGTGGGTGAGCGACGACCCGTGGGACGAGAAGAAGAGCCCCAGCCGCAAGGTGCCCGCGCTCCTCGCGGGCGCGGCGGCGGTCGTCGTCGCCACTCTGGTCGCGGTCTTCGTGCTGGTCCCCGGGGATGAGGAAACCCCGACGGCGATGCCGGTCGTCGACAAGCAGACCCAGTCGTCGACACCGCCCGCCACCCTGACGGAGACCCCGACGTCCTCCTCCGGCGCGCCCAGCTCCACCGCGCCGCCGAGCAGCAGCACCTCGGGCGCACCGTCGTCGGGGGCCGCGGCCTCCGGCTCGGTCAAGCCCACGACGGCCTCCGCGGGCCAGCCCGTCCCGCCGAAGCCGACCACCGCGGTCACCACGACCAAGCCGCCGCCGACGTGGACGCGAACCGTGGTCACCCGCTACAACCACCCGACCGGCTGGCACGTCCTCACCACCCCGGCCAGTCCCGCGCCCGCGGGCTTCAGCCGCGAACACCCGCTGGGCGCGCTGTCCGCGAATCCTGCGCCCGGCACCAAGAAGATGTACTCCTGCAAGCAGAACACCTCGGAGGACCACTTCACGTCGGTGGACCAGAGCGGTGGCTGCGAGGGCCACCGGCTGATCGGCCTGCTCGGCTACGTCTTCACCGCGCCCCCGGAGGGCGCGCGGTCGGCGTCGATCTACCGCTGCACGTACTCGGGTGGCCACTTCGACTCGGTCCACGCCGACTGCGAGGGCTACAACCAGGAATATCGGATGGGCTACCTGCTGATCTGACGATGAGCGAAGGCCGCCGCTGTGCGCGGCGGCCTTCGCTCATCGGTGCCAGTGCTGATCGGTACCGCTAGGGAACCGGAGCAGGCTCCGGTGCCTCATCGATCGGCGGTGCGGGTTCCTCAACGGGCGGTGCGGGCTCCTCGACAACCGGCGGCGCGGGCTCCTCGACCGGCGGTGCGGGCTCTTCAACCGGCGGTGCCGGTTCCTCGACCGGCGGGGCAGGTTCCTCAACGGGCGGTGCGGGCTCTTCAACCGGCGGTGCGGGCTCCTCGACCGGCGGGGCAGGTTCCTCAACGGGCGGTGCCGGTTCCTCAACTGGCGGTGCGGGCTCCTCAACCGGCGGGGCCGGTTCCTCAACCGGCGGTGCGGGCTCTTCAACTGGCGGGGCAGGTTCCTCGACCGGCGGCGCAGGCGGCTCCTCCGGCGGAGCCTCGTCCTTCACGCACTCGCCCTCGATCAACTCGTCGAGTGCCTTGGCGGCGCCCTCGGCCTCCGTACCCACCGCGGCGGGCTTGGGCTCGGCCGTCGTCACCAACGCGACCGCACTGTACAAATGGGACAGTAGTTTCGCCGTGGCCTCGTGACAGCTGTCGAGTGCCACGCCCTCACCCGGCGGCACGTCCGGCAGGCACTTGTCGCTCTGCAGCGTGGTCACGAGGGTCCGGAACGACGAGACGAGATCAGTGGTCGTCGCGAGATCCGGCTCCTCGGCCTGCGCCTCCGCGCTCAGTGCGGCGAGGTTGTCCTTCAAGCTGGTCAGCGATTCACTGCATTTCTTGGTCGGTTCAGCGGCGGCCGAGGGCACGCCGAGGCCCACCAGACCGGTGGCAGCGGCGGCCAAACCAATGGCCAATTTCCTGAACATTCGGCTCACTTCCCCTGTTACGAGTTGAAGATCCGAAGTGCGTTCAGTCGTACGACTCAGTCGATGCCCGGGCCAGCCGATCGTAAGCACAGCTCCGACGGTTCCTCTTGCCGGGAACCGACATTCACCTTTTCGTGAAAGTGCCAGGTAGCCGCCGCGACGCCCGCCACGACCAGTCCACCCGCCCCCGCGACAGCGAATCCCCAAGCGGGTGAACCATGATCGACAACGAAGCCAACCAGGGGAGTTCCCGCCGCGGCGCCGAGGGTGAACGCCGAACTCTGCAAGCCCGTCGCGACCCCGCGCATCGACGCCGGGGCAAGGCTGCTCACCTTCTCGTTCGTGGCGGCCAGCGTCGGCGCGCACAGCGCCGTCGCCGGGATGAGCGCCAACGCCAACAGCCACCACCACTGGCCGGACGCGATACCGACCGGCAGGATGAACAGGCTCATCAGTCCCATGAGGACAAACTGCTCGAAGGGCTTGCGCAGCGTGCCGTAGACGACACCGCCGACTGCCGAGGCGACACAGGTGATCGCGATGACCAAGCCGGTCCACTCCAACTGGCCCGTCTCGCGCAGCGCGGCGACCACGGCGACATCGATGCTGGCGAGCACGAAGATCGCGCCCGCGCCGACCGCGAGCACACCGAGCAGGCGCGGGGTCAGCCATTCGCGGAGCGGCAGTCGTCGCCCACCCGCGACCTCTTCGTGGTCGGCCCGCATCTTGGGGTTGATCACGAACAGCAGCGTGCCGCTGAGGAACGCCGCGACCGCCATCGCCGTCAGCGTCCACGAGGTCGACAGCTGCGTCGACAGCGCGACCGCCGCCGCGGGACCGATCATGAAGGTCAGCTCGGTCGAGACCGAGTCGAGCGAGTACGCCGTGCGCCGCAGGTCGGCGGTCACGGCCGCGGCGATCGCCTGGCGGCCGATCGACATCGCGGGGATCACCAGGAAGCCGCCGAAGAACGCCAGGGCGAGCAGGGTCCCGTAATTCATGAACCGGGCCGACGCCCAGAACGCCGTCTCGCCGACCGTGACGATCATCAGCAGCCTGCGCAGGCCGTAGCGGTCGACCACCCGGCCCATGATCGGCGAGCCCACTGCGATCCCGACCGTCGCCGAGGCGCCCACGAGACCGGCCTGGCCGTAGCCCAGGTCCATGCCGACGGCGACATGCAGCATCAGCACGATCCCCGCGGCCGACACCGGGATTCGCGCGAAAAGCATGACGATCATCAGCGTGCGCACACCGGGGAGACCGAGCGTCCGGCGGTATTGCTGCATGGAGTCATCCGACCCCGTTCGGCTGCCCCAGGCAACCGAATTACGTGAGGGCGAGTGCCGTCTTCAGCGTGGCCGCCGCTTCGTAGGTCGCTTCCTTGAACCTGGTCCCCACGCCGATGAACGTCGCGTAGCCGTGGATCAGGTCCGGGTGCCTGCGGGCGATCGTCGCGACCCCGGATTCCTTCAGCTTCTCCGCGTACGCCTCGCCCTCGTCCCGCAGCGGGTCGAAGCCCGCGGTCGCGACGTAGGCGGGCGGCATGTTTGTGAGGTCTTCGGCCAGCAGGACGGAGAACCGGGGGTCCGACCGCTCGGCGAGGTCCGGGCAGTAATGGTCGCTGAACCAGTCCATGTCGTCGCTGGTCAGGAAGAAGCCCTCGGCGAACAGCTCGCGGGACCGGCGGCGCACGGAGGCGTCGACGGCCGGGTAGAAGAGCAGCTGGAAGACCGGCTTGGGGCCGCCTGCCTGGACTGCCTGGTGGGCGGTGACGGCGGCCAGGTTGCCGCCCGCGCTGTCGCCGCCGACGGCGATGCGGTCGGGGTCGATGCCCAGCTCGGCGGCGTTCTTCACAGCCCAGTGGAAGGCGGTCAGCGCGTCGTCGGCGGCGGCGGGGAACCGGTGTTCCGGGGCCAGCCGGTAGTCGACGGAGAGAACCTTCACGCCTGCCTCGATGGCGAGGAAGCGGCAGAGGTTGTCGTGGGAGTCGAGGGAGCCGACCACCCAGCCGCCACCGTGGTAATAGACCAAGAGCGGAACGTCCTCGCCGAGGCCGTCCGGGGTGTAGAAGCGGGCCGGGATGTCGTTCTCGATGGTGAGACCGCGCACAGCGACCGGCTCGATCGGCGGGCCGCTCACCAGTGCCTTGGAGGCCGCCAGCCGCTCACGCGCCTGCACCGGTGTGCCATCGGCGAGCTTGTACCCGGCGAGCTTCTCCAGGACCAGCAGCAGCTGGGCGTCGAGCGCCAATTCCTGGCCGTCTATGCGAATCGGGGCGCCGACGAGGAGCCTTCGCAAGGCCTTCGGCAGGGCGTAGGTCGCCCGGACGGTCGCGGCCTGGACGCGCGGGGGGACGTTGTTCATCAACTTTGACATCAAGCCTCCTCGACTTCCCGCTGGACGTTACCCGCCGGTAGGGCCCAGGTCACCCATCTGTCGGGTGGAAGGATGGAGGGCGTGACGGTCTCGGTAGTCGGAATCGGCGGGTCGCTTCGCGCGGACTCGCAGTCGGAGCGCGCCCTGCGGGTCGCGCTGGCCGGAGCGGCGGAGGCAGGGGCGAAGACGACGATCCTGTCCGGCCCCGACCTGGTGCTCCCGTTCTACGACCCGGCGGTCCCCGAGCGGTCCGCGGCGGCCATGCGGCTCGTCGAGGAACTGCGCGAGGCCGACGGGGTCGTGCTGGTCTCGCCCGGCTACCACGGGACGGTGTCCGGGCTGGTCAAGAACGCCCTGGACTACGTCGAAGACCTCCGCGACGACGAGCGCCCCTACCTGCACGGCCGCGCCGTGGGCTGCGTGGCCACCGCGTCCGGCTGGCAGGCCTCGGTGACCACGCTGACCGCGCTGCGCTCGGTCGTCCACTCGCTGCGCGGCTGGCCGACGCCGCTGGGCGTCGCGGTCAACTCGGCCGAGGTGCTGTTCGACGGCTCCGGCGAATGCGGCGACGCGCAGGTCTCGACGAACCTGCGGACCATCGGCCTGCAGGTCGTCGAGTTCGCCCTGGCGCACTCCTGATCAGCGCAGCTTGAGCGCCTTCAGCGCGAAGTACACCTCGATCAGCGACTGCTTGATCGTCTCGGCCACCACCAGCGAGCCGTGGCCCGCGTCGTAGCGGTAGACCTCGTACGGGACCGCGCGCTCGGCCAGTCGGTCGAGGTAGTTGTCGATCTGCCGGATCGGGCAGCGCGGGTCGTTCTCGCCCGCCACCACCAGCACCGGCACCCGCACCTGGTCGACGTAGGTGATCGGGGAGCACTCGACGTAGCGGTCGGGCAGCTCCTCCGGTGAACCGCCGAACAGGGCGCGGTCGAACGCGCGCAGCGGCTCCATCTCGTCCTCGTAGGCGGCCAGGTAGTCGGCCACCGGGACCCCGGCGACGCCCGCGGCCCACAGCTCCGGCTGGGTGCCGAGGGCGAGCAGGCTCAGGTAGCCGCCCCACGAAGCGCCGTTGACCACGCAGCGCGCGGGGTCGGCGAGACCGGACTCGACCGCCCAGGCGTGCACGGCGGCGACGTCGGTCAGCTCGGTCAGGCCGGGCCTGCCCTCGATCGCGTCGCGCCAGGCGGAGCCGTAGCCGGTGGAGCCGCGGTAGTTGACGTGCACGACGGCGAACCCGGCGTCGAGCCAGAGGGCGCGGTAGGCGGAGAAGCGGTCCTCGTCGGCGGCGTGCGGGCCGCCGTGGAGGCTGAACACCGTGGGCAGCGGGCCGTCCGGGGCGTCCTGCGGGCGGGAGACGAGGGCGTGGACGCGACCGTTCTCGGTCTCCACGAACACGTCTTCCAGCTTCACCGACTGCGGCGCGGCGTCGCCCGGGGCGGCGAGCAGGACGCGCTCGGTGCCGTCGGTGAACAGGGCACGCACGACGGTCGGCTCGGCGGCGCTGGACCAGGAGTATTCGACGGTGCCGTCCGGCCGGGGGCTCGCGGAGCCGATCGTGCCCTTCGGGGTGTCCAAAGTGGACAGTTCGCCGGTGGCGATGTCGTAGCGGTGCAGAGAGTCGCGGGCCTCGTGCGTGTGCGCGACCAGCAGGGCGGTGCCATCGGTGAACCACGCGGCGGTGACCTCGCCGGGCAGGTCGATGGTGAGCTCCTGCTCGGTGTCGGCCTCGACGTCCCAGATCAGCAGCTCCTCGCGGCCCCGGCGCTCATGGGAGACCAGCAGCCGCGGGTCGCCCTCGACCGGGCAGAACGCGATGCCGTCGAGGCCCTTGCCCTTGCCGTCCCACTTCTCCGCGACGGTCGACCCATCGGCCACCGACAGCACCCGCAGGGCGGGGTGGCGGTTGTCGCCGTGCTCGGAGTGGGCGATCGCGACCAGCCGCTCGTCGAACGACAGCGCCGAGACGCCGCCGTCGTGCTCGTCGCGGTAGATCACCTCGGCGTCGGCGTCGCCGCGGGCCAGGAAGATCGTCGTGCCGTCGTCGTCCGCGACGCCCACCACGGCGACCTCGCGGCCGATCTCGACGCCCGCCGGGTAGCCGTCCTTCGTCCCGGCGACCGCGGGGACGGGCTTGCCGTCGCTCGGCAGGCCGGCGAACGGCTCGCGGACCCAGCCGCCGAACTCGTCGCCATCGGTGTCGGCGAACCACCAGATGTGCTCGCCGTCGGGGGCCACCTCGGCGTGCAGCGTGCCGTTGGGGCGGTCGGTGACCTGGCGGTGGGTGCCGGTGGCCCGGTCCCAGGCGTAGACCTCCCACACGCCGCTCACGTTGGAGACGTAGACGTTGCGGTCGGGCGCGTCCCTGGCCCAACTGGGCAGCGAGAGCCGCGCGGCGTGGAACCGCGCGCGCCACCGCTGCTCGGCTTCGTCATCGGCGAACAGGCGGTCGGGGACCTCGGCGAGAGGATGGTTGGTCACGGGTCCAATCCTGCCAGGCGGGTAGCCTGGACGTCGTCCGCTGTGCTGGTGGGGAGGCGCGATGTCAGAACCCTGGCAGGGTCAGTTCGCGCCACAACCGGCCTTCTTCACCCCGCGCGCGCCGGAACCGCCCCCCAAGAAGCCGGTCAAGCTGTGGGTTCTGCTGTCCCTGCTGGTCGTGGCGGTGCTCGCGGCCGTGACGTGGTTGATCGTCGAGACCAGCCGCACCCCGTCGCGTCCGGCCACGTCGGCCGCGGAGTTGGACCGCTCGACCAAGACGGTGACGGCGGAGGACGGGCGCAGCGCCATGACGGTGCCCGCCCAGTGGGTCGACCTGCCCTCGGAGTACCGGGTGCCCGGCAGCGTGCTGGCGTTGGGGCAGGTCTACCAGGAGCGCTACCTCATGGTGGTCTCGGACGACAAGGCTGATTTCAAGGACTTCGCCGACTACGAGGAGACCGCGGAGATTGCCCTGACCGAGTTGTCGGGCGCGGTCGTCGGGCAGCCGGTGGACGTCACGCTCGGTGGCATGCCCGCGGTGCGATACGAGGTCAACGGCACGTTCGACGATGTCGCGGTCGTGTACTGGTGCACGGTGGTCGAGGGTGAGCGCGCCTACCACCAGATCCTCACCTGGACCCTCGCCGACCGCCGCGCGGCGAGCGAGCCGGCGCTGCGGGAAGTCGTGGATACCTTCCGGGAGAAGTAGTCTCGGCCGCCGTTGCGCCTTATGTTGGATCAGTGACCTGGAAACTGGAAGTGAACGCGGGGGCGTGCGTTGCCTCCGGTCTGTGCGCGAGCATCGCCCCCGACCACTTCGCCCTCGAGGGCGTCAGCGCGGTGGCGAACACCCCCGAGGTCGAACCCCACGACGACGTCATCGAAGCGGCCGAATCGTGTCCCGTGATGGCCATCTCGGTGACCGAGAACGGCCGTGATCTACTGGCCTGAATTGTCGTACCCCTCGGGTAGTTTTCCTTGGTAGGCAAGGGAAACGAGGGGAGCCACGATGATCAGCACGACATCGCTCGCGGAGTACGCGACGGGCAGTCGGCGCAGGCGCACGGAGATCGTCGCCGCCCAGTTGGTGGCAGGCGACGTCCAGTTCTACCGCCCCATCCTCGACGCGATCCGGGTCGCCGTGTCGGTGGGCGACCTGTCGGTCTTGGCACGCACGGTGGAACAAGCGGAACTGACCGGCCAGCCCCGAGCATTCGCCGAAATCGCCGACGGCTTCATGGGCTGGTGGTCCAAGGCGAAGGCGGTGCCGATCCGCTGCGGGGCAAGCGCTTTGCGGGTGGGGGACGTGGATCTGTCGGTGGTTCCGCACCTGGCGGTCCGGTCGTCGGCGGGGGACCAGGTGATCATGTTCCACTTCAAGGAACAACCCCTGGAACGGGACGCCGCCCACGCGGCTTTGCGGATCTTGCAGATCTGCATGGACGACTTGGTGCCGGGGGGATCGGCACTGATGGTGGACGTGCGGCGGGGGAAGGAACACCGCCTGGCCCGCAACGTAAACCTGGCCTCGGTGGACGCCTGGTTGACGGCGTCGGCAAGCGCTTTCGCCTCCCATTTGCGCGCCGCTTTGTAGGGACGTGATCAGGCCCTGTCCACGCGGACAGGGCCTGATCATTCAGCCAGGTAATCGACCGCGCTGGAGTAGCCGTTGTCGGCGAACCGCCGCAATTCGTCGAGGTCTTCGCGCCAGTAGGCGAGTTCGATCAGCCGCTCGGCAGCCGCCGCGATGCCCTTGTCGGCGAACCTCCGCAAGTCGTCCACATCGCCCAACTCGGCGGCGCGCGCGACCAAGTTTTCGACGGCTGTCTCATCGCCCGCGTCGGCCCGCTCCCGCAGGACGAGGAGCTCGGCACCGGTCATCACCGACCACCTCGCGCGGCTCAGGAAGCTCCGCATGTCGTCCCGCCCATCCAGGACCCGGGTGTCGACGTCGGCCGGATCCGCCTCCGCGCGGCAAGCGAGGGCTCCGACGAGTGCGACCGATGCCTCGCTCAGGCTGCCGAAGCGTCGGGCCGCGTGGCCCAAGCAGAGACCGGCCAGCCCAAGCAGCGGACTTCCCACCACCGCTCGCGTTCCCAATGTCAGACAACAGTGTTCGATGAACCGAAGGTCATCGCACCGCAGCGCGATATTGACCAGAACCTTCGCCGCCTCGCCTTCGCCCGATCGGTCGCCCAGCGCACTTTCCAAGATCGCGAATAGCTCGGGATGGACGAGCGCGTCGGGACATTCGGTCTGCGGCACCCGGCGAGACTAGGCGAACCCCTGCGCTTCACTCGTCGGTGAGCTCTTGTAGCTGCTCCGCGGCCGTGGAGTTGCCGCCGGCGGCGAGCCTGCGCAAGTCGTTCAAGTCGCCCAGTTCGATCAGCAGATCGGCCGCGTCGGAACTGCCACCATCCGCCAGGCGCCTGAGCTCATCCAGGTCACCGCGTTCCTCGGCGAGTTGGACCAGTTCGTCGGCCGCGTCGGAGTAGCCGGCGTCGGCGAGCCTGCGCAACTCAGCCATGTCCCCAAGTTCACCGGCGAGCTGGATCAACTCGTCGACAGCGTCCCGGTCGCCTGCGTCGGCCTGCTCGCGCAGGCGGGACATCGCGGAGTCAGTCACGAGCGCAAGCGTTGGTCCTGGCCGTCATTCACGCAAGTGCTGGAACCGGTTCGATGGGTAGCCACAGCTCGCACGTGGCGGTGCTGAAGTCGTCCGCGCGTTCGAGGACCGCGACGATCGAGGGGCCCGGCCGCAGCCGCCACGGGTTCGACGGGAACCACTCGGTGGCGGTCGCGGCCCAGGTGTTCTGCAGGGTCTGCGGGTGCGGCCCCGCGGTGTGGAAGACCGCCCACCTGCCTGCCGGCACCTCGATGGCGTCGAGGTCCCCGGGGGCCGGGGTGTCCTGGGAGACGGCGACCCCGTGCAGGTAGGTCAGTTCGCTGCCCTCGGTGGCGTCGGGGTCGAGGTCGTCGCTGACCTGCAGCAGGCCGGCCGGTTCGCCCTCGCTGAGGGCCTTCAACCGCAGGTGCGCCTCCTGAGGCAGTCCGGCGATGTGCCGCTGGATGTGCGGGTTGACGCCCTCGTGGATGAGCGGAACCCGGGCGGCGTGTCCGACGAGCCGGAACGCGGGGCGGTCGACGATGCGGGTGTCCATGGGGGTAGTCCCTTCGACGGTCAGGCGGAACCTGAGCTGCGGTTGCGTACGAAGGGGGCCACCGTCGCGGCGGACGTCACTCGGCGCGGCGCCGTGGACCGCCCGGAACGCACGGCCGAACGCCTCCGTCGAGCCATATCCGTGCCGGACGGCGATGCTCAGCAGATCGTCCACACCCCGGACGACGTCGGCGGCGGCCGCGGTCATGCGGCGCCTGCGCACGTACTCCGACAGCGGCATACCGGCCAACGACGAGAACATCCGGCGCAGGTGGTACTCCGTCGTGCCGAGCGTCCTGGCCAACCCGGCGATGTCGAACTCCTCGCCGAGACGCTCCTCGACCAGATCGACCAGCCGGTTGAGTGCCGAGATCATGCGGCCCCCTTTCGACGTCGACTCTGGCGCAACCCACCCCACCCGCGCCCGACCGCCGCGATCCGATCCGATCAGGCGATTGATCACCCGGAAACAAGATCAGGCCCTGTCCAATGGACAGGGCCTGATGTGCGTCGGGGTGACAGGATTTGAACCTGCGACCTCTTCGTCCCGAACGAAGCACGCTACCAAACTGCGCCACACCCCGAGTGCGACGAATGAAGTCTAGCGAACCTTCGCGCGGGCTCCGAATCGGGCTCCCCTTGTGCCCTCGCGGGCCGGATCGCCGCCGGTGGTGCGGGGGACGAGGGTCAGCAGGCTCGCCTCCGGCGGGCAGGCGAAACGCACTGGGGCGTAAGGGGAAGTGCCCATGCCGGCGGACACGTGCAGCCAGGTGTGCGCGCCCCAGCGCGACGAGCCGCGGGCCCGGGAGCGGTCGAGTTCGCAGTTGGTCACCAGGGCGCCGTAGCCGGGGATGCGGAGCTGGCCGCCGTGGGTGTGGCCGGCCAGGACGAGGTCGTAGCCGTCCTCGGCGAAGCGGTCGAGGACGCGCGGCTCCGGGGAGTGGGTGACGCCCAGCCGGAGGGTGGCCGTCCGGTCGGGGCGGCCTGCGATCTCGTCGTAGCGGTCGCGCTTGAGGTGGGGGTCGTCGACGCCGGCGGCGGCGATGAGGCGGCCGTCGATGGTCAGGCGGGTGCGTGTGTGGGTGAGGTCGTGCCAGCCACGCTCAAGCATGGCGGCGCGCAGGTCGCGCCAGGGGAGGGAGATGCCGTGGATGCGCTTGTCCGAGGGGAACAGGTACCGCGCGGGGTTCTTCGGCTTGGGCGCGTAGTAGTCGTTGCTGCCGAAGACGAACAGCCCAGGCCGGTTGAGCAGCGGGTTCAGCGCCCGGATCACGGCGGGAACGGCCTGCTTGTGCGCGAGGTTGTCGCCGGTGTTGACGACCAGGTCCGGGTTGAGGCTGTCCAGCTCGGCGACCCACGCCTGCTTCGACTTCTGCCCGGGCATCATGTGCAGGTCGGAGATGTGCAGCACGCGCAGCGGGCGGGAGCCCTCGGCCAGGACCGGCAGGGTCGCCTCCCGCAGCGTCCAGCGGGTCCGTTCGTATCCCGCGGCGTACGCGAGGGTGGCGGCGCCCAGGGCGGTCGTGCCGACGGCGATGCGGCGCAGGGTCGTGGCTAGGTCACTCACGCCAACGAGGGTACGGGGCGCGGTGTGCGTGCCGGGTATTGCGTTTGTGCGGCCAGTAGGGTTCTCGTCATGGCTGAGCTCAAGAACCGGTTGCAGGCGGACCTGACCGCCGCGATGAAGGGCCGCGAGAAGACCCGAACGGCCTCCCTGCGGATGGCCCTCGCCGCGATCACCACCGAGGAGGTCGCGGGCGACTCGGCCAGGGAACTCACCGACGAAGAGGTCCTGAAGGTCCTGGCCCGCGAACTGAAGAAGCGCAAGGAAGCCGCGGAGGCCTTCGCGGGCGCCGGCCGCGCGGAGTCGGCCCAGGCCGAACTCGACGAGGCGGAGGTACTCGCCGCCTACCTCCCCAAGCAACTCGACGACGCCGAACTCGCCGGGCTGGTGTCCGACGCTGTGGCTGAAGTCACAGAGCAGCTGGGCTCGGCGCCCGGCCCGAAGCAGATGGGCCAGGTCATGAAGGCTGCCAACGCCAAGGTCGCCGGCCGCGCCGATGGCGGCCGGGTGGCCGCCGCGGTGAAGGCCAAGCTCACAGGCTGAGCGGGCGAACCGAACGACTCTGGGCCGCTATCCCTCGCTGGGATAGCGGCCCAGAGTGTTTCCGGCGGCCGTGTGACCAGCCCGGGCTGGTCGGGTCGGCTGGTTGGGCTCGGCAGGTTGGGCAGGTGGTAGGTCAGTGGATCAGTAAGGGCAGCGGGCCGGTTGCGCTGGCAGGACAAGCGGCGGACTTACGAGGCTGGTTAGGCGGCGATCGGTTCGGGCGGACCGAGCGGGCTGCCTAGGCGGGCGATCGGTTCGGCCGGTTACCGGCGGGACGGTCTGTGATCAGGCGCGTGGGGTGGCCGGGGTGGGCCGATCGAGTTGGGCTGGGTGGGCGATGGGTTCGGTCGGGTCGACCGGCTGGGCGGTCTGTGTGCAGGCGCGGGGGCTGGTTGGGGTGGGTCGGCTGGGTGGGCGGACGGCTCGGTCGGTCGACCGGCTGGACGGCCTGTGATCCGGCGCGTGTGCCGGGCCGACCGGGGCGACCGGGCCGACCGGGGCGACCGGGGCGACCGGGCCGACCGGGCTGGCTGGGCGGATGGTTCGGTCGGGTGGACCGGCTGGTGTTCGGTGGGGCAGGCGCGTGGGGTGGCCGGGTTGGCTGGGGCGGGCCATTCGGTTTGGTCGGGTCGACCGGCTGGACGGTCGGTGGATCAGGTGCACGGGGTGGCAGGGGTAGGTCGGCCGGGGTGACGGGGCTGGCCATCGATTCGGTCGGCGCCTGCCAGCCGGGTCGCCCAGCCGGGTGGGCTGGCAGGCCCGTGGAGTTGTGGCGTGGGGGATTGCGGTCGCCGCAGGTGGGTGGTTCTTCGCTGGTGCGGGCGTGCCTCACGAGGTTGGAAATGACGCTGGGCCGCTATCCCCGACAGGGATAGCGGCCCAGCGTTGTCATGGATCAACCGGTCCGATGGTGATCGGTGGCCCGTTGCCCCCGCCATTGCCTGGTGGCCCGGTTCCGGGGCCGCCTGGTGGTGGCGGTAGGCCTGGGCCGCTGCCCGGTGGGGTCTCCGACGGCGGGGGCGGGGCGTCCGAGGTCTTGGGTGGTGGGACGTAGCCCGAGCTCACGAAGATGGTGATCATCTCGCCCGCAAGGGCGGCCCCGCGGGGTGACTGGCCGACGACGGTGCCCTTCTTGGCGGCGTCGTTGCGGGTCTTCGCGGTCACCTGGTAGCCCGCGTTCTGCAGGATGCCCGTCGCCTCTTCCTGGGTCTTGCCGATGACGTCGGGGACCTTGATCTCCGGGCCGCCATCGAGGTACCGCTGGTCCGCTGGGGGCAGACCGAGAGCGGGTTGCCCCTCCAGGACCTTCGACATCGTGTTGAACCAGGTGCGGGCGGGAACCCGGCCGCCGTAGATGTTGCCGCCGCCGCCGCACAGCCGCGGGGGGTCGCCGTCGCAGATGCCCTGTGGGCGGGGGCTGTCGTTGAAGGTCAGCACAGCCGCCGCGAGCTGCGGGGTGGCGCCGACGAAGCCCGCCGACTTGTGGTCCTGGGTGGTGCCGGTCTTGCCGATCATCGGCCGGTTCCAGCCGACCTGACCCGCGGCGGTGCGGGCGGTGCCGCTGCCCTCGTGGTCCTTGCCGAGCCCGTGCGCGAGCGTGTTGGCCAGCGGCTCCGCCACGGCCTGCTCACACGGCTGCTCGTTGATCTCGATCTTCTTGCCGTCCCGGTCGAGCACCTCGACCAGCGGCGTCGGCGGACACCAGACGCCGCCGCTCATGATGGTGGCGCCGACGTTGGCCAGCTCCAGGGTGCTCAGCGGGCCCGGGCCCAGGGTGAACGAACCCTCACCGGGGCTGTTGGGCTTCGGCTTGAAGAAGTCGGACTGGCTCAGCTTGACCTCGGCCCGCTTGCCGTTCGGGTCCGGGTCGACGCCGGCCAGGCTGGCCTGCATGGTGTCGCGCAGGCCGAGCCTGCTCGCCATGTCGACGACCGGGCCCATCCCGACGCGCTCCTCGAGGATGACGAACCCGGTGTTCGGCGACGTGGCCAGGGCGTCCTGCAAGGTCATCTTGGACGGGTAGTTCGGGCCCGCGTTCTCCACGCAGTACCAGCGGGTGTTCGGCTGCCCGGTCGCCGGACAGCTCTTGCCGCCACCGCGGAAGACGCCGGAGACGTGCTTGAACGGCACATCGATCAGGTTCATGATGCCGCCGCCCTTCTCCAGGTAGGCCGCGGCGGTGAAGATCTTGTAGATGGACCCGGCGCCGAACTTGTTGGCGATCCGGCTCGGCAGACCGTAGGTCGTCTGGCCTTTCGCCTGGTCCAGGCCGTAGTCACGGTTGGCGACCAGGGCGATGACCTGATGGCGTTCCTTGCCGGGCCGCACCATCGCCATCGTGTTCGCGATACCCGGCTGCGTCTTCGGGACCTGGGCCTCCGCCGCCGCCTTCGCCAGCTGGGTGGCGCGGGCGTCGAAGCTGGTCTTGATCGTGTAGCCGCCGGTCTGGATCTGGTCCTGGGTGAAGCCGAGCTTCTGCAGGTACTCGTAGACGTACTGGCAGTAGAAGCCGTACTCCGGTCCGGCGCCGACGCAGTTCGCGGCGGGCTTCTTCGGGGCGGGGAGGATCCCCAGGGCTTCCTTCTTCGCGGCCTCGGCGGCGTCGGGGGAGAGCTTCTCGTTCTCGACCATCTTGTCGATCACGACGTTGCGCCGGGCGAGCGTCTCCGTCGGCTTGCGCCACGGGTTGTAGAGGACCGGGTTGTTCACCGCGCCGGCGAGCAGGGCGGCCTGGGCGACCGAGAGCTTGTCCGGCGTGGTGCCGAAGTAGGCGCTCGACGCGGCGCCGATGCCGTAGACCTCGTAGGCGAACTCGACCACGTTGAGGTAGCCGGTGAGGATGTCTTCCTTGCTCATCTTCTGCTCGAGCTGGATCGCGATCCGCGCCTCGCGCAGCTTGCGCGCGATGGTCTGCTCCTGGGCCTTGGACTGCTCGGTCTTGTTGCCCCGGTTGACCACGTTGATCAGGTAGTTCTTCACGTACTGCTGGGTCAGCGTGGACGCGCCCTGCACGTCGCCGCCGGTTTGGTTCGACACGGCGGCGCGGATGGTGCCCTTCCAGTCGACACCGTTGTGTTGGTAGAACCGGCGGTCCTCGATCGAGACCAGCGCCGCCTTCATGGTCGGCGAGATCTGATCCGGGGTGACCGGGATCCGGTACTGGTCGAACAGGGACGCGATCGGCGCCCCCGCGCTGTCGGTGATCGTGGTGATCAGCGGTGGGTCGGTCGCGACAAGGTCGGCCGACACACTGTCGATCGTGTCACTGGCTCGGTTCGACACCACCCCGAGTGCCCCCATGACAGGGAACAGCATCCCGGCCACGAGCACACCGGCGAGCAGGCAGAGACCGAGAAGTTTCAGCAGGCTGTCTCCCAAACGCACATGGGTCAGCGTACGCGCCTGGCGGTCGGCTCACCGTGAGACGACGCGCGCCTGTGGATAACTCGCGGGGGCGCGGGATTCTCTCACCTCGGGAGGTTGCGAGTTCATCAAATTAGGTAACGCACGTCTCCCCGATGTTTTCGATGGAACCGATACCTACTAAGGTTCGTCAACGTCTCACGACAGGCAGAACAGCCCACGGGCTGGGACGCAACCGGTACCGGGGGGTATTCGGTTCAGGGTCGCGACGACGACAGGGGTGGGGGCTATGCATCTCGAAACCAAGGTCGACTGGCGAGTTCGCGCGACGTGCCGTGACGAGGATCCGGACGGTCTGTTCGTCCGCGGCGCCGAGCAGCGCAAGGCCAAACTGGTGTGTATCGCGTGTCCGGTGCGGACCGAGTGCCTCGCGGAGGCGCTGGACAACCGCATCGAATTCGGCGTGTGGGGCGGCATGACCGAGCGGGAACGCCGGGCGCTGCTACGCCGTCGGCCGGACGTGCTGTCCTGGCGCGACCTGCTGGACAACGCGCGGCGGAGTCACTCCTTCGACGACGAGGAAGAAGACGTCCGCGTCGGCTGATCTCCGGCCAGGCTCGTCCCGATCCGGCGCAGGCCATCCAGGTCGTGCACGTCGGCGGGCATCGCGGGCACGTGGACCAGCGCGACCGCCGGGTGTGCCTTGGTGAAGCGGGAGATCAGTCGACGCTCCCGCTGCGCCAGCGCCACCCGGTCGGCGTGCAGCCGCAGCACGGCCGCGGCCAGAGGGGCCTCACCGGCCGACTCCAGGCTGTCGGCCGCGGCGATCGCCTTCGGCGCGGACAGCGCGGTGAGCACCGGGTGGGTCCGGTTGACGACCAGCCCGGCCAGCGGCATCGACTCGGCGGCCAGCCGCTCGACGAAGTAGCTGGCCTCGCGCAGCGCGTCCGGTTCGGGCGCGGCGACCACGACGAACGCCGTGCCCTCCGACCGCAGCAGCTCGTAGGTCTTCTGCGCGCGCTCGCGGAAGCCGCCGAACATGCCGTCGAACGCCTGCACGAACGCGGACGCGTCGGCCAGCAGCTGACCGCCCACGATCGTGGACACAGCCTTCGCGAACAGGCCGAACCCGGCGCTGACGACCTTGCGCAGACCCCAGCCGCCCGCCCGGGCGGGCCCGGTCAGCAGCTTGATCATGCGCCCGTCGAGCGCGGTCGACAGCCGCTGCGGCGCGTCGAGGAAGTCCAGCGCGGACCGCGACGGCGGGGTGTCGACGATGATCAGGTCCCACTGCGCCTCGCCGGCGAGCTGGCCGAGCTTCTCCATCGCCATGTACTCCTGCGTGCCGGAGAACGACGTGGAGATCGTCTTGTAGAACGGGTTCTTGAGGACTTCCTGCGCCCGCTTCTCGCCCGCGTGCGCCAGCACCATGTCGTCGAACGTCCGGCGCATGTCGAGCATCATGGCGCTCAGTTCGCCCGCGGGCTCGAAGCCGTCGACGGACACCGACTTCGGGGTGTTGCCCAGTTCCTTGAGGCCCAGCGCCTGGGCCAGCCTTCGCGCGGGGTCGATCGTCAGCACCACGGCCTTGCGGCCGCGCTCGGCCGCGCGCACGGCGATCGCGGCGGCGGTCGTCGTCTTGCCGACGCCTCCGGAGCCGCAGCAGACGATGACGTGGGTCGCGGGGTCGTCGATCAGCGCGTCGACGTCGAGGCCGCTCATCGGACGCCTTGGTCGACGAGGGCCTCGGCCAGCTCGTACAGCGCGGCCGTGTCGACACCGTCGACGAGTTCTGGCAGCTCGACGGCGAGCAGGTCGACCTCCGCGAGTTGAGCGCGCGCGCTCTGTTCGGCCTGGACCCTGATGGCGTGTTCCACGGTTTCCTCGACCAACCCGTCGATGTCCTCGGCGGAGAGCTTCAGCCCCGCCGACATGAGCCCGTTGCGCACCCTGGTCGCGTCGACCCGGCCGTCGGCGGCGGCGGTGACCGAGCGGGCGGGCAGCCGCGGCGGCCGGACCCGGTTGACCATGATCGCGCCGGGGCGCAGGTCGGCGTCGTCGAGTTCCTCGACGGCCTCGACGGTCTCCCGCACCGGCATCTCCTCCAGCAGGGTGACCAGGTGGATGGCGGTGTCGCCGGAGTGCAGCAGCCGGATCACGCCGTCGCTCTGCCCCTTGATCGGGCCGACCTTCGCCAAGTCGGCCATGGCCTTGGTGACGTCGAGGAACTTCACGATCCGGCCGGTCGGCGGCGCGTCGAGCACGACCGCGTCATAGACGTGCCTGCCGTGGTCGTCGGTGCGTGTCACGCACTCCTTGATCTTGCCGGTGAGCAGCACGTCGCGCAGGCCCGGCGCCAGGGTGGTGGCGAACTCGATCGCGCCCATACGGCTGAGCGTGCGGCCCGCGAAACCCAGGTTGTAGAACATCCCCAGGTATTCGAGCAGCGCCGCCTCGACGTCGATGTGCAGCGCCTTGACTTCCCCGCCCGCCGCGGTCAGGGCGACCCGCTCCTCGGAGTACGGCAGTGGCTGGGTGTCGAAGAGCTGGGCGATGCCCTGCCTGCCCTCGACCTCGACCAGCAGCACCCGCTTGCCCGCCGACGCGATGGCCAGCGCGAGCGCCGCGGCGAGGGTGGTCTTGCCGGTGCCGCCCTTGCCCGTGACCACGTGCAGTCGGGCGCGGGCGACTTCCTCTGTCCAGCCGACGACGGGTGTAGTCACGCCATTCAGCGTAATTGCCCGCCGGGCGCACCCGCCCGACCGGTCAGCCGACGAGCAGCATCGCGCAGCCCGCGATCCCGACGACGATCACGACGCCCCAGGCCACGGGCGGCGCGAGCACCGTCAGCGTCAGCACACAGAGCAACGCCAGGACAGTGACGCAGATCGCGCCCGCGATCGCGACGCTTCCCGCGGAGCCGGTGCGTTCGCGCACCTTGGCCATCGTGACCAGCAACAAGACGATTCCGCCCGCGCCGAGCAGGGCGGTCGCGAGCACACGCCAGGTCTCCACTTCGCAACCGTACCCATCAACTGTATGAAGCTGTTCTAGGCTGCCGCCCATGACGAAGTGGGAGTACGCCACGGTGCCACTGTTGATCCACGCGACCAAGCAGATCCTCGACCAGTGGGGCGAGGACGGCTGGGAGCTGGTGAGCGTCGTCCCCGGGCCGACCGGTGAGCAGATGGTCGCCTACCTCAAGCGTCCCAAGGGGGCCTGATGAGCGTGCGCGACCGACTCGCCGAACTGGGGATCGAACTGCCCAAGGTGCCCGCGCCCGCGGGGTCCTACCTCCCGGCCGTGCGCACGGGCTCGCTGGTCTACACCTCGGGCCAGGTGCCGATCGTCGACGGTGAGGTCGTGGCCACCGGCAAGGTGGGCGCCGACATCAGCCCTGAGTTCGGCGCCGAACTCGCCCGGATCTGCGCGCTCAACGCGCTGGCCGCGATCGACGGCTTCATCGGGCTCGACGCGGTGACGAGGGTCGTCAAGGTCGTCGGGTTCGTCGCCTCCGCCGAGGGCTTCACCGGCCAGCCCGGTGTGATCAACGGCGCGTCCGACGTGCTGGCGGAGATCTTCGGTGACGCCGGGCGGCACGCGCGTTCGGCCGTCGGGGTCGCCGAGCTGCCGCTGGGCGTGCCGGTCGAGGTCGAGCTGATCGTCGAGGTCGCGTGAGCGCGGCGGCCGAGTGCCACGAGCTGCTGCTGCGGCTCGCAGGCCGACTCGGCGACCGGGAACTCTGGCGGCTGCGCGACTGGCTGGCCAGCGACTCGCTCGACGCGGTCGCGCGCGCTCTGCCGCTGACCCTGCTGCGGGAACGGGTCGCGATCACACCGGCCGAGTTCACGCTGATCAACAGCGCGCTGCTGCCGTCCGGCGCGGACGGCGAACGGCTCAATGCGGTCTCGTGGGTAGACGAAGTCGACGATGTCGACTACACCTTCTCTGCGGAGTCGCCCGAATGGGTGAGCATGGGCGACTCGGTCGCGGTCGTCCTCATGGCGATGCTGCGCGGTCGGCCCGACGTGGTCGAGGCGCGGTCGGCGTGGCGGCGCGACCGGGCCGGGGGCGGTGCGGCGACCAGGGTCGTCCTGGTCATCACCACCGGTGACGCGGCCCGGCTCACCGGGGAACTGCAGCGGGTGCTGCGGGCCCTCGGGACCTACGAACCGGCCGTCGAGGTCCTGCCGGACGACCTCGAGATGCCCGCGTACCACGAGGCCGCCTACGCGGCCTCGGAACCGCTGGTGGCCAAGGGGCACTTAGTCCCGAGCTAGCCCGACTACGTGGAGGGGTCCATCGTGACGAAGGTCGCCGCTGGTGCCGGATGGGCGGGAGTGACACTCCCGGTCCGCGTCCATGATCTTTTGTTGTCCCTCGCGGGCAGGCTCGACGACGACGCCTTGGCCGACGCCCGCGAACTGCTCGCCTCCACCGAAGTCGACCGGGCGCTGGAGCTGATCGTCGGCTCGCTGGCGGCGGGTCCGATCCCGGTCACCCGGGTCGAGCGCGATGAGCTGACCGAGCTGATGGTGGCGGCGCACTGCGACCCGGCGGTGGTCGAGCGGATCGAGCTGATCGAGACCGCGGTCAGCACGACCCACAAGTTCTCCGCGGGCAAGATCGGCGGCGTCGGCGCCGACCAGGGGGTCGCCGAGGCGACGATCCAGGTCCTCGACGTCCTCCCCGACATCCGCGCGGTGTGGGCGGTCTGGCGGCTGACGCCCGCGGGCGCCGCGTCCGGCCCGGTGCCGCACCGGATCGTGCTGATCCGGATCGGCCCGACCGGCTCCGGCCCGGCCACCGCGTACCGCGTCGAGCACGCGCTGCGCCGCGCGGGGCTGACCGCGTCGGTCGAGGTTCTGCGCGACAGCACGGAATCCAGCGACTACCACCACTCGGCGATGCGCTACGCGACGTCGGTTCCGCTGGAGCGCACGTCGTCCAAGCCGCCGGTCACGAAGGCGTGGAAAGAGCGGGCCACCGCCGACACCAAGCCAGTTGCCACGCCGGAGCCCTGGATTCCCCAGGCGAGCGACGGCGAGGCCGACGACGACCAGGAACTGACCCTGCTGCGCGAACTGCAGGAGGAACTCGCCCGGCGCGAGGGCGGCGACAAGCCAGGCTGGAAGTCGAGCGAGTCCTACGACTGGCAGGAAGCCAACCGGTCGACCCTGGTCAACGGTGTTCCGTTGCAGCAGAAGGAAAAGAGCTAGAGCTTCTTGGTCACCGCGGCGAGCAGCCGCTGAATCATGAGTCCCCTGTGGACGTTCAGCGGATGCTCGGCGCGGCGGTCGCGGACCATGCCGGTGAAGTCGTCGAGCAGCGCGGCGTAGGCGTCCTGGGCGCTGCTCGCGCGGCCGCCCAGCTCGCGGTATCCGCCGTCGCCGTAAACCGACACGTCGGTGACCGTGGGGTCGACCGGCATGAACATCGACAGGGTCGACGTGCTGGTCGCGCCGCTTTCGTGGCCCAGGACGACGGTCCAGAGGTCGGCCGCGCCATGGTGGGCGGCGACGACCTCGACGACGGGCCCGAGGGCGGCGTCGAGCAGGTCGAAGACGTGCGGGCCGACGTCGATGAGCGCGCCCCCGGCGTGCCGCCAGGCCGACCCCGAGTACCTGCCGCCCAGCAGCGCCCCGGACAGCCACCGCGCGTTGCCGCCCGCCCAGGTCTGCCCTTGGACGTCATCGAGCCACTGGATGGTCTCCGGGGCGAACCGGCGGATGAAGACGACCATCGACGCCACGCCCGCCTTCTCGACGGCGTCGACGAGGCGTTCCGCGGTCTCGACGGAGTCGGCGATCGGCTTCTCGAGGATGACGTGCTTGCCCGCGTTCGCTGCCTTGATCGCCATCTCGGCCTGGATGGCGGGCGGGACGGCGAAAGCCACTGCGTCCACAGTGGACAGCAGTTCGTCGAAGTCCGCGACGACCGGGGCGCCCAGGTCGGCCGCCGCCTCCGGTCGCCGCGCCCACACCGCCGCCAACTCGGTGCTTGGGTGCGCGGCGATGCCCGGAGCGTGCACCGCCGTCGCCCATGGCCCGGCCCCGACCAACCCGACTCGCAAAACGCTGTCGCCCATGCCGCCATCTTGCCGGAGTGGTCTATACCGCGCGAAGGTGGTCGTGGCGGTAGGCCGCAGGTCTCAGCTGCGGCCTGCCGCTACCTGCTCAATATCCGAAGATGTTGTTCGACCTGGGGGAGCCCGCCTCGAACCGGGTTTCCACGTCCTCGTAGCTCTGCCAGCTCTCGGTGTCGTCCGGGTCGAGCACGTGCAGCCACGTGCCTTCCGCCGTCCCGTCGGTCTTGGCGCCGGCGATGACGATGCGGTGCCACGGCGCGCCGGGGACGATGATGCCCTTGGGGCCGTTGTCGAGCAGCTGCAGCCAGCCCTCGGGGGTGTAGCAGGCGGGGGCCACCAGGAACATGTCGAGCTGCGCGAGCGCCGTGTCGACCTCGGACACCGTCGCGCCGTCCCTGGGCAGACCGACGTGGTCGCACAGGGTGTGGTCGTCGAAGTTCGAGCCGTCGCGGTAGTTGACGATCATCGCCAGGCACGCGGCCCAGCAGGTTTCCTGGCTCTGTTGGGCGATGTAGGTGACCGCGTGGTCGACCTCGCCCGGCTCCCAGCCGGTGGTGGTTCCGTCACCGGTCGGCTCGGTGCCTTCCGGGTCCGGCTCGCCGGGTGGGAGGGACACGTGGTCACGCAGCCCGCCCCAGGTCTGTCGGCCGACGATGCCGTCGACCTGCATGTTCATCGCGGTCTGGTAACTACGGACGGCGGCCTCGAGGGCCTCGTCGAACACCCCGGTGTCGTCGCCGTCCCAGTAGCCCTCGTTGCGGAGGAGCTGTTGAAGGTAGGTCACCCAGTCCGACTCGGTTGACCCCGTGCGCAGAAGGATTTCGCCAGCCATGTGTCCAGGGTCGGGCAGGTCGGCGCCGGTGGTAATGCCCTTCCGGGCAGTCATCGGTTCGGCCGTGCGGACACGCGTGGAGGTGTGGGTGTGGGGTGTCGGGTGTGGCTGGGCGGGTCCGGTGTGGCCGGGTGGGTCTGGTGTGGGGTGTCGGGTGTGGCTGGGCGGGTCCGGTGTGGCCGGGTGGGTCTGGTGTGGGGTGTCGGGTGTGGCTGGGCGGGTCCGGTGTGGCCGGGTGGGTCTGGTGTGGGGTGTCGGGTGTGGCTGGGCGGGTCCGGTGTGGCCGGGTGGGTCTGGTGTGGGGTGTCGGGTGTGGCTGGGCGGGTCCGGTGTGGCCGGGTGGGTCTGGTGTGGGGTGTCGGGTGTGGCTGGGCGGGTCCGGTGTGGCCGGGTGGGTCTGGTGTGGGGTGTCGGGTGTGGCTGGGCGGGTCCGGTGTGGCCGGGTGGGTCTGGTGTGGGGTGTCGGGTGTGGCTGGGCGGGTCCGGTGTGGCCGGGTGGGTCTGGTGTGGGGTGTCGGGTGTGGCTGGGCGGGTCCGGTGTGGCCGGGTGGGTCTGGTGTGGGGTGTCGGGTGTGGCTGGGCGGGTCCGGTGTGGCCGGGTGGGTCTGGTGTGGGGTGTCGGGTGTGGCTGGGCGGGTCCGGTGTGGCCGGGTGGGTCTGGTGTGGGGTGTCGGGTGTGGCTGGGCGGGTCCGGTGTGGCCGGGTGGGTCTGGTGTGGGGTGTCGGGTGTGGCTGGGCGGGTCCGGTGTGGCCGGGTGGGTCTGGCGTGGGGTGTCGGGTGTGGCTGGGCGGGTCCGGTGTGGCCGGGTGGGTCTGGCGTGGGGTGTCGGGTGTGGCCGGGCGGATCTGGCTGGCGGGTCCGGTGGCGGGCGTGGCCGTGGGCACCGCGTGGAGTCGCCCGGCGCGTGGCCGGTGGCACAGTCCGGCGCGGCGCTGACCGCGTAGGGTCGGGGCGTGCGTGAGCTGCCCAAGGAACTGGTGCTGCCGGAGGGGTTCGTCCCCGCCGAGCCGCCCGACCCGCCGGTCGTCCCGAAGGACGCCGCGACCGTGATCCTGGTCCGCGACGGCGAGCCCGGCCTGGAGGCCTTCCTGCTGCGTCGCGTGGTCGGGATGGCCTTCGCCGGCGGCATGACGGTGTTCCCCGGCGGCGGCGTCGACCCACGCGACGCGGACGCCTCCGTCGCCTGGCACGGGCCGGACCCGGCGTGGTGGGCCGAGCGATTCGGGTGCTCGCCGTCGATGGCGCGCGCCCTCGTCTGCGCCGCGGTGCGGGAGACGTTCGAGGAGTCCGGTGTCCTGCTGGCAGGCCCGGACGCGGGCAGCGTCGTCTCCGACGCGCGCCCCTTCCACGACGCCCGGCAGCACCTGGTCGACCGCAAGTACTCCTTCGCCCAGTTCCTCGCCGACAACAACCTCGTCCTGCGCGCCGACCTGCTGCGCCCCTGGGCGAACTGGGTCACCCCCGTCGAGGAGCCCCGCCGCTACGACACCCGCTTCTTCCTCGCCGCCATGCCGGTGGGCCAGCACGCCGACGGCGACACCACCGAGGCCGAGGACGTCGCCTGGCAGCTCCCGTCGGAGGCCCTGCGCGACTGGGCGGAAGGCCGCCGTGGCCTGCTCCCGCCCACCTGGGTGACCCTCGCCGACCTCGACGAACACGCGACGGTCGCCTCCGCGATGGCCGCCGAACGTGCCGTCGACAAGATCATCCCCAAGGTCGTCCGTGACGGCACCCAGGTCCGCGTGGTGCTACCAGGAGACCCGGCGTACGGGGTCGCCGAATGAGCCACCCCGCCTACGGCGTCGTTCGACAGGTCATGCCCTTCGCCTCGGTACTGCTGGAAGACAACCCCAGCGCGATGACCCTCGACGGGACGAACACCTGGCTACTCCGCGCCCCCGGCGCAGAGGGTTGCGTGGTGGTCGACCCGGGTTACGAGGACGAGCCACACCTGACCCGCGTGTTGGAGGCAGCGGGCAGGATCGAGGCCATCCTCATCACCCACCACCACGCCGACCACGTCCAGGGCGCCTCGTGGCTGGCCCGCCACGCGGACGCACCCGTGCGGGCGTTCGACCGTGAATTGTGTCTTGGCGAAGGTCCTCTCGTCGACGGCGAAGAACTGGCGTTGGCGGGACTGGGCCTGGAAGTCATCCACACCCCTGGCCACACGGCCGACTCGATCTGCCTCGCCATTGACCACAATGGACAGTCGGCGATGCTGACCGGCGACACCGTGCTGGGGCGCGGCACGACCGTCATCGCACCACCGGACGGCGACCTCGGCCAGTACCTGGACTCCTTGCGGCTCCTCAAGAACCGGCGGGGTGTGGTGCTACCAGGGCACGGACCGGACCTGCCCGACCTGGCGGCCATCGCGGGCGAGTACCTGGCACATCGGGAAGTGCGCCTGGACCAGATCCGGGCGGCCTTGCGAACTCTGGGACCAGCGGCAACTCCTCGACAGGTAGTGGAAATCGTTTACGCGGACGTCGATCAGTCCTTGTGGCCTGCGGCGGAGTGGTCTGTCCAGGCACAGTTGGAATACCTGCGCCGCACGGATTCAGCCTGATCGACGGGGATTCCCGTTGCTAGATAAGCGTTTTGGTGCCTGTTTGGGTGGTTCGCCTTGATTTGGGGCCCCTCCAAATGGGGCTGTGCGGGTCAAAAGGCGGGGCAAGTGAAACCCACCCGCACCGCGAGTTTAGCCCCATTTGCCCCAAATCAAGGCGAACCACCCAAACAGGCCGTCGGGTTCGGCTCCTTGCGGTTCGGGGTGGTCGCCCGAGTCGCGGAGACAGACCGATGGGTTCGGCCCGTTGCGATCCAGGGTGATCGGGATGGCGGTCACCACCCAGGTAGGCCGTTCGGCACTGCCCCTTGCGATCCGGCGTGGCTGGGGATGGCGGCTCCGACCAAACAGGCGCCAACCTGCTTATCCTGCAAGGAAATCGCCGACCTCCGGCTGCAGGTCGAGATTGCCTGGCGGGAAGAGCGGGAAGAGCGGGAAGAGCAGGGATCAGCCGGTCTTCGGCGGAAGCATCGGCATGATGATGTACCGCAGCTCCACCTCCCCACCCTCCACAGCCGTCACGACCGTCGCCCGCATCCCGGGCTGGATCGCCAACTGGATCCGCTTGCCTGCGAACGGGCGTAAGGCGTCGATCAGGTAGCGGGCCTGGTAGGACGGGCTGGTTCGGCCGCCGTCGACGGTGGCTTTGACGGATTCCTCCGCTTCGCCGGTTTGGCGGTCCGCGGTGCGCAAGCGCACCTCGCTGTCGCCGACTTCGAGGGAGATCACGCCGCGGGCGTCGGTGTAGAGGGCGACTCGGCGGGTGGCGCCGGCGAGTGCGTCGGCGTCGGCTTCGACGTTGGTGTCGAAGTCGGACAGGGCGAGCTTGGACTCCGACAGGTAGGTGCCGTCCAGCACCGCCGTGGTCACGACCATGTCTTCCCAGGCCAGCGACAGCCGGTTGGCGTCGAAGCCGATCGACACCTCGCCCACCACCTGCTTGCCGATCTCCGCCAGCAGGGTGGCCGGGATGAGGGCGTCGATCGTCGACGGGCCCGGGTTCCACGGGATCGTGGCGATGGCCATTCGGTATCGGTCCGTGGCCCTCAGCACCAGCTTGTCGCCCTCCGACCGCACCCGGACGCCGGTGAAGATCGGCAGCGCCTCGTCGCGGGCGGCTGTGGTGGCGACCGTGGACAGGGCCGAGGCGAACACCGCCGCCGACACCGAGCCGCTCGGGGCGGGCGGCTCGGCGACGCCGGGGTGCAGGTCCACGTCGAGCAGCGGCAGGGCGAAGCGGGCGCCCTCCGCGCGGATGGCGAGGCGGGCGCCCTCGACGACCAGCCGGACCTGCTGTTGGTCCAGCGCCCGCAGCGTCTCCGCCAGCGGTTTGGCCGGGACCAGCACCTGCCCCTCGGTGTGCACCAGCGCGTCGCAACTGATGCGGGCGGTTCGTTCGCGGTCGTTGGCGGCGAGCACCACACCCCGGGCGTCGGCGGTGAGCAGTAAGCCGCCGAGCACCGGGTCGATCAGCTTGCCCGGCACCAGCCGGACGACGTCGGCGGCGGCCGCGGCGAGCTTCGCTGTGGTGATCGTCAAGTCCATGAAGCGACCGTAGCTCGATCCACCGACAGGCGCGAAAAGTTGTCCACAGGTGGTCAGACGAGCGCGGGTTCCTTGGCCTTGACCTGCGCGTTCACGTCCACGACGGTGCCCCGTCGGGCGTAGACGACGGCGGCGAAAAGCAGGCCGACGACGCTGGCGCCCAAGTACGACGACGCCACGCTGACGTGTTCGACGAGGTACCCGCTCACCGACTGCCCGAGCGCCAGGCCGAGGGTCACCGCGGTGATCACCCAGCCGAACGCCTCCGTGACCGTGCCCTTCGGCGCGACCAGTTCGAGCGCCGCCGAGTGGGCGGTGGCCTGCGGCGTGACGAGCATGCCCGCCACCAGCAGCGCCGCGCCGAGCCACACCAGGGTTGTCGGTATCGCGAGGAAGGCCACGAGCACCGCGAACCCGCCGAGGAGCACCGGCAGCCGCAGCGACATCGCCCGCGGCCATGGGCGGATTCCGTAGAGCACGCCGAAGATGACCGAGCTGATCGACCACAGTCCGAGCAGGAACCCACCGGCCGGCGGGTTGCCCGCGGTCGTGGCGGCGGCCGGGACCGCGACCTCGATGAAGCCGATGGTCGCGCCGAAGCCCATCGCGGCCAGGGCCACGGTGCGCATGCCCGGGGAGGCCAGGGCGCCGAGCATGCCGTGGTCGCCGCGGTCGGCCCGGTTCGGCCGGAAGTGGCGCACGGTCGGCATCAGCGCGAACGACGTGCCGCCGACGATCATGCAGGCGGCACCCGCGACCACGCCGGTCCCCGCCCATGGAGCCGCGAGCAGCACGCCGGCCAGGGCCGGGCCGAGGATGAAGAAGACCTCCATGCTGATCGCCTCATAGGCGAACGCCGCGTTTCGGGCGGGGCCCGCGGGCAGCAGCCGGGTCCAGTTCGCCCGGGACGCCGAACCGATCATCGGCTCGGTGGCGCCGACGGCGAAACCGAGGATGACCAGCAGGAACGTGGGGGCGTGCGCCTCGACCGCCAGGATGGCCACGGTGGTGAACACCGCGAACACGGCCGCTGCGACCAGCAGCGGGCGCGAGGGGCCGACCCGGTCCATGATCCGGCCCTGGGTCACCGACCCGACGGCCACACCGATCAGCGAACCCGCCGAGACAAGGCCCGCGATGGCGAACGACCCGGTGGAGCGCTGGACATAGAGCAGCAGCGAAAGGCCCATCATCGCGATCGGCAACCTGCCGACCAGGGCCGACAGCACCGGACCGCGCGCTCCTGGGGTCGTCAGGGCCGTGCGGTAGTCGGCGAAACCGGCGGAGTGGGACATGCGTACCAGTATGCCCCACTCTGGTACGGCCGTACCAGTAAATATTGGGTGGTTTGAGACACCAGGTTTGGTGGTAGGTCTCGTTTGAATAACGGTAAAGGGTGTTCCGTGCGAACTCGCGCAACGAAACCCGGCGATCGGAGTCCTTGAGGGTGATACCCCTTGAGCTCAGCGCCAGAGATTTGCGATGGTTTGTGTGTAGGGCGTTACACCCAACTGGCGGAGCGCGATACGCCAACTGAATACCACGATTTCCCTCCGGCACACGGGTTCGGGGCCTAGCCCGGAGGGCGGGGAGCGTGGACCGTCGGGGGATGGTTCGCGCACTTGCGAGAGGTCGGTGCGCCGCGTCGGGGGCGGCGCCCGACCTCTCGCCTCTTTATTCGTCTGTCAGCGAGCCCGGCGGGCGAGCCGCTCGGGGTCGAGAATCAGCACGCTCTTGCCTTCGAGCCGCAGCCAGCCGCGGTGGGCGAAGTCGGCGAGCGCCTTGTTGACGGTTTCGCGGGAGGCGCCGACGTACTGGGCGATCTCCTCCTGCGTCAGGTCGTGCGTGACGCGCAGCAGCCCGGCTTCCTGGCTGCCGAAACGCTGTGCGAGCTGCAGCAACGCCTTGGCGACGCGGCCGGGCACATCCGTGAAGATGAGGTCGGCCAGCATGCCGTTGGTCCGCCGCAGCCGTCGGGCGATCACTCGGAGCAGCTGCTCGGCGATCTCCGGTCGGGTGCCGATCCACTGGCGAAGCGCCGGTCGGTCCATCGTCACCGCGCGTACTTCGGTGACTGTGGTCGCCGTCGACGTGCGCGGGCCCGGGTCGAAAATCGACAGCTCGCCGAACATGTCGGACGGTCCGAAGATCCCGAGCAGGTTCTCGCGGCCGTCCGGAGACTTCCGCCCGAGCTTCACCTTGCCGGACTGGATGATGTACAGCCGGTCGCCGGGCTCGCCTTCGGCGAAGATCACGTGTCCCCGGGGGAACTCCACGGCTTCGAGCGTCTGTGCGAGCGCTTCCGCCGCGGCCGGCTCGACCCCTTGGAAGATGCCCGCACGGGCCAGGGTCTCATCCACCTCGGTCCTCCTGTATCCACCTCGGCCGCCGCATCGATGCGACGCCGATCACGCTTACAGTGTAGGGCGTTCGCCAGGTTTGCCCTGACGGCTCGCCGACAGCGCGGGTCGCGCGTTCGGCGGGCAAATGATCGCCCAGTTGGATGACCCTAGCGCCTATGCCCCGCCCTTGCGACCGCGCAGCTTCGCGGCGCGCCCACCGACCCTACGCAGCCGGAACAGCTCCAGCGCGCGGCCGATGCCGTGGCCATAGAGCGCACGGACCTCGTCGGGCCGGGCGGACTCCAGGAACTCCTCGACATCGGTCTCTTGGACCGCGACATGGCGAAGACGGGTTTCCACGCGTTCCATGAACAGCGCGAAAAACATGATCACCAGGGGCACTACGAACACGAACCAGACTGCCATGGTGTCGTCGATCCTCGTCTGTCGTTGAAGATTCTCGATGGTCTGATGCGTAGACGTCTGGGGCACATTTCGGGTTGTCCGACGGCCCGTAGGCTAACGAGGTGCCTCCGACCACCCGACGCCCGCCCCGTGCTGCCGCCGCCGCGGAGGCGGAAACCAGTCTCTCGTTGACCCGCCGCGCCCGCCGGATGACCCGCGCCCTGGCCGAGGGCTACCCCGACGCGCACTGTGAGCTGGACTTCACCACCCCGCTGGAGCTGGCGGTGGCGACGATCCTGTCCGCCCAGTGCACCGACGTGCGGGTCAACCTGACCACCCCCGCCCTCTTCGCGAAGTACCGCACGGCCGCCGATTACGCCGGCGCCGACCGCGCTGAGCTGGAGGAGATGATCCGGCCGACCGGTTTCTACCGGAACAAGGCGAACTCGCTGATGGGTCTCGGCGCCGCCCTCGTCGAGGACTTCGGCGGCGAGGTGCCCGGCAGGCTCGACGACCTGGTGAAGCTGCCCGGCATCGGCCGCAAGACCGCCAACGTGATCCTCGGGAACGCCTTCGACGTGCCCGGCATCACGGTGGACACCCACTTCGGCAGGCTGGTGCGCCGCTGGAAGTGGACCGAGGAGGAAGACCCGGTCAAGGTCGAGCACGCGATCGGCGCGCTGGTCCCGCGCAAAGACTGGACCATGCTGTCGCACTGGGTGATCTTCCACGGCCGCCGGGTCTGCCACGCCCGCAAGCCCGCGTGCGGCGCCTGCCTGCTGTTCCGCGACTGTCCGTCCTACGGCGAGGGCCCGACGGAGCCGGAGCAGGCGGCGAAACTCGTGAAGGGCGTGGAGGCCGAGCACCTGATCGCCCTGGCCGAGCGCACCCGCGACGGCTACCGGCCCGGGAAGCCGAGCGAGTGAAGTCGCGCTGGGCGCTGGTCGCGGTGATCCTCCTGGTCGCGGGGGTCGTCGCCCTCTGGCCGCGCGGTGACGCCCCGAAGCCTCTCCCGCCGGGTCCGGATCTGACATCGGCGCGGGCCGAGGCCGCGCTCATGCCCTGCGCGACCGCCGTGGGCGGGCCGGAATCGGTGCGCGGGATCACAGCGGAATGCCTGGCCGACGGCTCCAGGGTCGAGGTCGCCGGGGTGCTCGCGGGCCGTCCGGTGCTGCTCAACGTCTGGGCGACGTGGTGTCAGCCGTGCCGGGAGGAACTTCCGGTCCTCGCCGAGTACGCGGCGGGCACGGACGCCATCGCCGTTGTCGGCCTCGCGATAAAGAGCCCTACCGGCGACGCTCTAGGTCTCCTGCGAGACCTCGACGTCACGTTCCCCAACCTGCTGGACACAGACGGCTCGGTCGAACGCGGCCTGAAAATCCCCGCCGCGCTGCCCGCGAGCTACCTGATCTCCGCGGACGGGACCGTGACGTTCATCTCCGACCCGCGGCTGCTGCGGTCGGTCGACGACGTGCGCGGCGCCGTCACCCGCTACCTCGGAGGCGCCCGATGACCCACGGACCGCTGGTCGACCCGGCCGAACTGCCGGACTGGCTCGCCCCGCTCGTCGCCGCCACCGCCGACCTCGACCCGGACATGTGGCGGCGGTTCTCGCCGCCGGACGCGACCGCCCGCGACGCCGCCGTGCTGATCCTGCTGGGCGAGGACCCCGAGCGGGGCCCTGACGTGCTCTTACAGCTGCGCGCGACCGGCGACGACAAGCACTCCGGCCAGGTCGCCTTCCCCGGCGGCAAGACCGAGCCCGAGGACGACGGCCCGGTGGCCACCGCGCTGCGCGAGGCCATCGAGGAGACCGGCGTGGACCCGTCCGGGGTGCGGCCGGTCGCGCTGCTGCCGTCGCTGCACATCCCGGTGTCGCGTTTCCATGTGACGCCGGTGATCGGGTACTGGGAGAAGCCGAGCCGGGTGTGGGCCGTCGACCCGGCGGAGACGCAGGCCGTGGCCAGGGTGCCGATCTCACACCTGGCCGATCCGGCCAACCGGTTCATGGTGAAGCACCCGTCGGGGTATGTCGGGCCGGGTTTCGCGGTGCCGGACATGCTGGTGTGGGGTTTCACCGCGGGCCTGCTCACGCTGCTGCTCGCGGTGGGCGGCTGGGAACAGCCATGGGATGCCGCGGACGTCCGTGACCTTGACGTAGCGTGGCGCTCCACCGGTAACCGAGGCGCGGAGGTCTGAGGCTTGAACTGGGTGGACGTGCTGGTCGTCGCACTCGCCGTGCTCGCGGCGATCTCGGGCGCCCGCCAAGGGGTGATCACCGCGTTGCCCGCGTTCATCGGGGTGCTCCTCGGCGCGATCGCGGGCATCAAGCTCGCGCCGCTCGTGGTCTCCCGGATCGATTCGACGCCGACCAGGGTCGCGTTCGCGGTGGCGATCTTCGTGCTGCTCGTCGCGCTCGGCGAGACCTTCGGCGTGTGGATCGGCCGCACCATCCGGCAGAAGTTCTCCTCACCCCGGCTCGCGGGTGTCGACAGCGCGCTCGGGGCGGTGGTCCAGGGGGCCGTCGTGTTCGTGGTGTCGTGGCTGATCGCACTGCCGCTGACGACCGTCGGAGGGCTTCCGGGGCTGTCCTCGGCGATCAAGGACTCGGCCGTGCTCGGCGGGGTCAACGAGGTCATGCCGCACGCCGCGCGCGGGCTGCCCAACGAGCTGCGGCTGCTGCTCGACGTGTCAGGGTTCCCGGCCGCGGTCGACCCGTTCAACCGGACGCCGAACAAGGAAGTCGAGCCGCCGGATCCCGCGTTGCAGGCCAGCGCCGTCGTCCAGCGGGTCCGACAGAGCGTTCTAAAGATCAACGCGAAGGCGCCGTCGTGCGAGCGGGCGCTGGAGGGCAGCGGGTTCGTCATCGCGCGCGAGCGGGTCATGACGAACGCGCACGTTGTCGCGGGCACCGACGAGGTCAGCGTGGAGTCGGGCGAGTCGCAGCTGCGGGCACGGGTCGTGCACTACGACCCGGCGACCGACGTGGCGATCCTCGCCGTGCCCGGGCTGACCGCGCCGCCGCTGCCGTTCGCCCCTGGTGACGCGAAGAGCGGGCAGGACGCGATCGTGCTCGGTTACCCGCTCGACGGTCCGTACACCGCTTCGCCCGCGCGCGTGCGTGACCGGATTCCGCTTCGCGGACCGGACATCTACGACTCGGCGACGGTCAACCGCGACGTGTTCACCCTGCGCGCGAAGGTGCTCAGCGGAAACTCCGGCGGCCCGCTCGTCGACACGAATGGCCAGGTCGTCGGCGTGATCTTCGGCGCGGCTGTGGACAACTCCGAGACCGGATTCGCGCTGACCGCCGCCGAGGTTCGCGAGGAGGTCGGCCGCGCCCCGGGGCTGACCGAGCGAGTGGGAACGAGCCGCTGCGCGTCCTAGCCGCGTAGGAACGTCGTCAGTAGGCGGTTGGTGGCGGCGGGGGCTTCCTCGTGCGGGAAGTGGCCGATGCCGGGCAGGACGTGCTTCTCGGCGCGCGCGCCCAGCCAGCGGGTGGAGGCGTCGCGGGTCCGGGACAGCACGCAGGGGTCTTCGGCGCCGTAGAGCTGCAGGACCGGGTGTTCGATCTTGCGCTGCATGGCCTCGGCGTAGCGCCTGCCCTCGCTGCGCAGCTGCGACCGCATCGCCCACCGGTAGTACTCCAGTGAGCAGTGCGCGGCGCCGGGGACGAGCATGGCCCGCTGGTACTGGTCGACAGCGGCGGAGAAGTCGCGGTGGCCGGTCCACATCGGACCCGACCAGGTCTTCATGAGCGTTTCCACGGTGGCCGCGTTGTCGCGGGTCAGCCAGCGTTCCGGCGCCATCGGGATCTGCGCGCGGAACACGTGTCCCACCGCGCGGGCCTGGTTGTGCCGCTGCCCACGCAGCGCGGTGCGGCGGATTTCGGTGCGCAGGGCCAGCGGATGCGGCGCCGACAGCGTGGCGACCGAGTGCACCACGCGGGGGTGCAGGGCGGCGACGGTCCAGCCGACCATGCCGCCCCAGCCGTGCCCGACCAGATGCGCGCGGCTTTCACCCAGGGATTTGACCAAGCCCGCGATGTCGCCCGCGAGCGTCCACGCGTCGTATCCGCGCGGGGGTTTATCGGAATCGCCATAGCCGCGCAGGTCGACCGCGACAGCCCGGTAGCCCGCGTCGCCGAGGGCGGTCAGCTGGTGGCGCCAGGTCCACCAGAACTGGGCGAACCCGTGCAGGAGCAGGACCAGCGGGCCTTCACCGGTCTCGGCGACGTGCAGCCGGATGCCGTTCGCGTGGATGTCGCGGTGCGACCACGGTCCGTCGACTCGGACTATCGAGGGGTCCGGCCGGGATCGCACGGCGCTGCTCAGCGGTCGGCCGTTCAGCGGCGAGCGGGCACGTGCCCGTTGCCGCTGTGCTCACCTCGGTGGGTGATCGCCGCGGCGGTGTCCTTCATCGAGCTGATCGTCCGCTGCGGAGCCCTGATCGCGCGAACCTTGCGCCAGCCGAGGAACCCGAACAGACCCGCGATCACCAGCATCAACCCGAACACGATGCCGAACGCGGCCGAGCGGACCAGCCCGAGGTCGGCCAGGAGTTCGGCGAGCGCGAAGAAGAGGAAGAACGAGCTGTAGAGCAGGACCGTGAGGGCGACGATGAAGAAGATGCTGCCCTTGAGACCCTTCTTGATCTCGCCGGTGACCTCGGACTTGGCCAGCTCGACCTCGGCGCGAACGAGCGTCGACAGGTGCGTCGTGGCGTCCTTGACCAGGGTGCCTATCGACTGGTCGCCCGCTTCGGCGTAGGCCCGGTCGTCGGCAAGGGGGATCGAGGGCACCTTGGGCAGCCCCGAACCATTGCGGTCTCCGTTTGCGTGCGCGCTGCTCACGAGCGTCATCGTGCCATGCTCGATGCGACCAGGCCGACCGGCCGGTAAATCCGGGCTTTATTCGGCTTGGTGGACGCGACTGCGCCGGGCCAATAGTGCCGCGGCGAACAAAGACGCCGCCGCCGAGGCGACCAGCACCGCGGCTTTGGCGAGTTCGGCGTCGGCCTTGCCCAAGGACAGCTCCGCTATCAGCAGACTGACCGTGAATCCGACACCGCCCAGCATCGCCACCGCGCAGAGATCACGCTTGCCGAGACCGGGCGGCAGCACGGCGACCTTCATCCACACCGCGAGCAGCGACGCGCCGACGATCCCGACGAACTTGCCGACGATGAGCCCGATGATCACGGCGAGTGCCATCCGGTCGCTGTAGAGCTTGCCCAGCGCCTCGCCGTTGACCGGCACGCCCGCGGCGAAGAGGGCGAAGACGGGGACCGCGAACCCCGCCGACCAAGGCTGCAGCCGGTGTTCGAGCCGCAGGGCGGGCGACTCCTTCTCGAATTTGTCGCGCCGGACCCGGGTCAGCAGGCCCATCGCGACGCCCGCGACCGTCGCGTGGACGCCGCTTGAGTGCACCGCGACCCAGATCGCGACCGCCAGCGGGACGTAGATCCAGTACGCGGTGACCCGCTTGTGCTGCAGGAACCAGTACAGCGCCAGCAGGGCCAGCGCGATGCCGAACGCGACGAGGTCGAAGGACGCGGTGAACAGCACGGCGATGATCAGGATGGCGCCGAGGTCGTCCACCACGGCCAGGCTGAGCAGGAAGATCCGGGCGCTGCTGGGCATTCCGGCCCCGGTCAGCGCCAGCACGCCCAGGGCGAAGGCGATGTCGGTGGCGACGGGAATGGGCCAGACGTCGCCCGCGCGCGGGTCTCCCCAAGCGACCGATAGCGCTATCAGCGCGGGAATGACCATTCCGCCGATAGCGGCTAGAGCGGGCAAGAGCGCTGCCTTGAAACGTGACAGTTCGCCGATCACCAACTCGCGCTTGAGCTCTAGACCGACGACGAAGAAGAAGAGAGCGAGCAGCCCGTCTTTCGCCCACGCCCCGACGGTGAGGTTCAGGTGGAACAGGTGCGGCCCGATCTCGGCGTCACGGATAGCCGTGTAGATGCCGGAGGCGGGAGTGTTCGCGAGGATCAAGGCGACCGCGGTGGCCGCGAGGAGCACCAGGCCACCGACGGTCTCGGTTCGAAGGAACCTGGCGAACTCGGCTACGGCCTTGGGCGCGGCGCTACTACGTCGCTGTGACACGGGTTACTCCTTGGTCGGCGGACACCTCCGGCTCACGCCGACCAGGCTTCCCGGCACACCGTGGACAACCTTATAGGACGATCATGACCAGCGAAAACGCCGACGCGGCCCCCTCCGTCGGGTGGTTAGGCGATGATGCGCGGGTGCGCACTGAATCGAACAGACACATCGGCGTGTTCCGGGCGATCAAGCTGATGTTCCTGCTGCCCCGCCGTGGTCGCGGCTTCTGGTACAGCCTGGCGATCGACCTGCTGTGGCCGCTGCTCGCGGTCAGCACCCGGCTTCGCTTCCGCGGCGACCTGCCCAAAGAGGGTGGACTCCTGCTCGCGTCCAACCACCTCTCCAACGCCGACCCGGTGACGGTGACCGCGTTCGCGCTCCACGCCGGGCGCATCCCGCGCTTCCTGGCCAAGTCGAGCCTGTGGAAGGTGCCGGTGATCGGGAGCGTGGCACGCGGCGGCGGTCATATACCGGTCGAGCGGGAGACCGCGCAGGCCCGCGGCGCCTATCACGGCGCGGTCGACGCGGTCCGCCGCGGCGAGTGCGTGCTGTTCTTCCCCGAGGCGGGGTTCTCCGACGACGTCGACCACTGGCCGTCCGCGCGCGTGAAGAACGGTGTCGCGCGGGTCGCGCTGGAGACCGGCGCGCCCGTGGTGCCGGTGGTCAACTGGGGCACCCACACACTGCTCCCCGCGAAGGCGAAGTTCCCCAAGCTGTTCCCGCGCAAGACCATCGACATCGTCACCGGTGATCCGGTCGACCTCTCGGACATCACGGGCACCGACCGTGAGGCGCTCAACGAGGCGACTCGGCGGATCATGGCCGCTATCACCGACCTGCTCTCCGAACTGCGCGGCGAGCGCCCACCGGTGCGCTAGAGGACCGTCACCCCGAACAGGACGCCGATCCAGTAGGTCACCACCATGGCCAGGCAGCCGACGCCGACGTTCCTGATCACCGCCGCCTTCACCTTCGCGCCGCCGAGTCGGGCGCTCACCGCTCCGGTGATCACCAGGCCGATGACGACGGCGGCGGCGCACGTCCACACCCGCAGGCTCACCGGCGGCAGCGCGATCGCCAGCAGTGGCAGCAGCGAGCCGAGCGCGAAGGACACCAGCGACGCCCAGGCCGCCTGCCACGGACTGGTCAGGTTGTCCGGGTCGATCTGCAATTCCGCCTCGGCGTGCGCGCGCAGGGCGTCTTTCTCGGTCAATTCCCGGGCGACTTCGGCGGCCAGTTCCGGCGAAAGTCCTTTTTCGACATAGATGCCCGCGAGTTCGCGTTCCTCGGCTTCGGGCATGTCGGCGAGTTCACGCTTTTCCTTGAGGAGCAAAGCGCGCTCGGTGTCACGCTGGGTGCTCACCGACACGTATTCGCCGCCCGCCATCGAAAGGGCGCCCGCGACCAGTCCGGCGACACCGGCGATGAGGATGGCGCGGTTGTCCGTGGTCGCGCCCGCGACACCTACGACCAGGCCCGCGGTGGAGATGATCCCGTCGTTGGCCCCGAGCACACCCGCCCGCAGCCAGTTGAGCCGTTCGCCGACGCCGCCGGAGTGCGGTTCGGCCGCATGCGGTCCCGGCCGCGCTTCCATTTGTGTCACACCACAATGAAAGCACGGCCGGGAATCGTTCGCGTAACGGAGGATGGCCTTGATATGAATAGGCAATCCTCATTTAAGTAAGGCTTGCCTCTCAGTCCTCCGACGGCTTGTTGCTCAGTCCCTCGGTGATCAGGTTCATTACCGCGCTGTCGGCGAGAGTGGTGGTGTCACCGATTTCCCGGTTCTCGGCGATGTCGCGCAGCAGCCGCCGCATGATCTTGCCGCTGCGGGTCTTGGGCAGCTCGGTGACGACGAGGATCTGCCGCGGCTTCGCGATCGGGCCGATCTCCTTCGCCACGTGGTCGCGCAGCTCGCTCACCGCCGCCTCGGGCGTGCCCTCGGGACGGTTGCGCAGGATGACGAACGCGACGATGCCCTGGCCCGTGGTGGCGTCGGTGGCGCCGACGACGGCGGCCTCCGCGACGCTCGGGTGCGACACCAGCGCGGACTCGACCTCGGTGGTCGAGATGCGGTGGCCGGACACGTTCATGACGTCGTCGATGCGGCCGAGCAGCCAGATGTCGCCGTCGGCGTCGTACTTGGCGCCGTCGCCTGCGAAGTAGAAGCCCTCATCGGCGAAGCGCGACCAGTAGGTCTCGCGGAAGCGCTCCTCGTCGCCCCAGATGCCGCGCAGCATCGACGGCCACGGCTGGGTCAGCACGAGATAGCCGCCGCCACCGGCGGGCACCTCCTTGCCCGCCTCGTCGACGATCGCCGCGCTGATCCCCGGCAGCGGGCGCTGCGCGCTGCCCGGCTTGGCCTCGGTGACCCCGGGCAGCGGGCTGATCATGATCGCGCCGGTCTCGGTCTGCCACCACGTGTCGACGATCGGGATGCGGTCGCCGCCGATGTGCTTGCGGTACCAGATCCACGCCTCGGGGTTGATCGGCTCGCCGACACTGCCCAGCAGGCGCAGCGACGACAGGTCGTAGCCCGCGGGGATCTGCTCGCCCCACTTCATGAACGTGCGGATCAGCGTGGGCGCGGTGTAGTAGATCGTCACGCCGTGCTGCTGGATGATCTCGAAGTGCCTGCCCTCGTGCGGGGTGTTGGGCGTTCCCTCGTAGACCACCTGCGTCGCGCCGTTGGCGAGCGGGCCGTAGACGATGTAGGTGTGCCCGGTGATCCAGCCGATGTCGGCGGTGCACCAGTAGACGTCGGTCTCGGGCTTGAGGTCGAAGACCGCGTTGTGGGTGTACGCGGCCTGGGTCAGGTAACCGCCGCTGGTGTGCAGGATGCCCTTGGGCTTCCCGGTGGTCCCAGAGGTGTAGAGGATGAACAGCGGGTGCTCGGCGTCGAAGGCCTCGGGCGTGTGCGTGTCCGGCTGCTTGTCGACGACGTCGTGCCACCACAGGTCGCGGCCCTCGGTCCACGGGATCTCGGCGCCGGTGCGCCGCACGACCAGGACGTGCTCGATGCTCGGCGTCTCCGCGGTGGCCTCGTCGGTCGACTCCTTCATCGGCGCGGGCTTGCCGCGGCGGTACTGCCCGTCGGAGGTGATCAGCAGCCGTGCCTGGGCGTCGTCGATGCGCGAGCGCAGCGCGGTGGGGGAGAACCCGCCGAAGACCACGCTGTGCACGAGGCCGAGTCGCGCGCACGCGAGCATCGAATAGATAGCCTCGGGCAGCATCGGCATCTGGATCGCCACGCGGTCACCGGCGTTGAGGCCCAGCTCGGCGAGCGCGTTGGCCGCCTTGCTCACGTTGCGCTGCAGATCGGCGTAGGTGATCGTGACCGAGTCGCCGGGCTCGCCGACCCAGTTGATCGCCACCCGGTCGCCCAGGCCCGCCTCGACGTGCCGGTCGACGCAGTTGTAGGCGACGTTGAGCTCTCCGCCGACGAACCACTTCGCGAACGGCGCGTCGTCCCAGTCGACGACCCGTGACCACTTGTTCGCCCAGGTCAGGCGCTCAGCCTGGGTGGCCCAGAACGCGTCGCGGTCGGCGTCGGCGTCGTCGTACCACTGCGCCGAGGCGTTCGCCTGCGCCGCGAACTCGGCGGACGGCGGGAAGACCCGGCTCTCCGTCGACAAGTTGTCCAACGCTGGACTTTGACCGGACTGCTCGGTCATGGGACCTGACCTCCTAGGTAGTTGCCTGACAAGGTCGAACCTATAGCGATCCGGGTCACCCCGACAGTCCTCCCGAATAAAGGTTCAGACCAATTTTCACCGTGTCGCGAGCCACTTCCGAGTGCCCAGTACTGTCCGGTAGGTGACCGATCCCCTGGCTCCACTGCTCGCCCTTCCCGGTGTCGAGGACGCCGTGCGCTCCGCGCGGGACTCGGTCGCCGAAGTCCACCGGCACCCGACGAACCGCCGAGGCTGGCCCGCGACGGCGGCCGAGGCGTCCGTGCGCGCCGCCCGCGCGTCGGCCGTCCTCGACGGCGGCGACCCGGCGATCCCCGAGCTGGGCGATGTCAGTGATCCGGTCCTCGCGGGCGCCCTGCGGGTCGCCGAGGCACTCGGGCCGCTGCTGCCGACGTGGGAACGCGCTCCGCTGCAAGCCCTGGCCAAGCTGCACCTGCTCGCCGCGGCCGACCTGACCGACGGCGACTCGCTCGGCAGGCCCAAGTCCGATGCCGCGCCCCGGCTCGACCTGCTCGGGGGGCTCGTCGCGGGCGGGACGAAGGTGCCGGGGCCGGTTCTCGCCGCCGTCGTGCACGGCGAACTGCTCACCCTCGCGCCCTTCGGCACCGCCGACGGCGTGATCGCCCGCGCCGCGGCCCGGCTGACGTCCATCGGCACCGGGCTGGACCCGAAGGGTCTCTCGGTCCCGGAGGTGTTCTTCATGCGCCGCGAGGACCGCTACCGCGCGGCCGCCGCGGGCTTCGCCACCGGTGAGCCGGAAGCGGTGGGCGCGTGGATCATCTTCTGCTGCGAAGCCGTCGAGGCGGGCGCCCGGGAAGCGACGAGCATCGCGGACGCATCACTCGCTGAGTAACGTCCCTATCACCATATTGCGCTAAGTCGCTGTGTTTAGACTCGCAATTTGGCCGTTTCGGTAACACGGAGCGCTTTTTTTGCGAGCTCTCAAGCATGGGGTTCACTCGTCTGGGGCTAATCGTCGCTGCTGGTGTGGTTGTCACGCCGTACGTCTTCTTTCCGGGAGTGGACGGCGGTGGCCACGGTGCCGACGGCGCCGACCACCACATCGTCCCGACCGCCGCGTCGATGGTTCCGGTCGCGCCCGCGCTCGCGCGCGACGGCTGGACCGTCAATGCCACGAGCGAGCGGTCGGACGCGCGCGCGTCCAACGTGCTCGACGGTGATCCGTCGACCATCTGGCACAGCGACGCGGCCGCGCAGCACTCGATCACCATCGACATGCGACGCACCCAGCGCGTGTCCGGCCTTGCCTACACGCCCCGGCCCGGTGGCGGGAACGGCACGATCGGCCGCTACGAGGTGCGGCTCAGCACCGATGGGGCCACGTGGTCGGACCCCGTGAGCTTGGGCGTCGCGCTTGACGATCCGACGGTCAAGACCATGAGCTTCGCGGTGGGTGGCGCCCGGTTCGTCCGGCTGACGTCGCTGGCCGAGGCGGGCGGACGCGGCCCGTGGGCCAGCGCCGCCGAGCTCACCTTGTTCGGCGACCCCGGTGGACCCGTGCCCACGACGCCGCTGGCTAGGGGCGACCGCACCACGACCGTCACCGACAAGGCGATCACCGTCGACCTGAAGGCGCCGATGGTGATCACCGGGCTGACCTACCGCCACCCGGGCGCGCGCGTCGGCGAATACCGGGTCGCGGTGTCCACCGACGGGAAGACCTTCAGCCCGGCCGTGGCCTCCGGCGTGTGGGAAGACGGCGACAAAGTCAAGGACGCGGCTTTCGCCGGCCAGGTCACCGGCCGTTTCGTGCGACTGACCTCGGTCACCGGATCTGTGTCGGAGAAGGCTGAGATCGACTTGGCCGGCCCGGTCCCGGGCGGCGCCGCGCCGCTGAGCCGATACGGCTGGAGCGCCACCGCGTCCGATGAGGACAGCGCGAACCCCGCGGCCAACATCGTCGACGGACGTCAGGACACGGTGTGGCGAGGACGGCGAGGTCAGCACAGTTCCCAGCTCTCGTCGTTCACCGTCGACCTCAAGCGCGAACAGCCGGTGTCCTCGATCGTGCTCGCTCCCCGCAACCCTGGTCGCGTCGCGAACTACTCGGTCGCGGTCAGCACCGATGGCACGACCTTCGGCACGCCCGTCGCGACAGGCACCTGGTCTGACGATGGGCTGGTGAAGACGGCGGTACTCAAGGGTGCGCCGAACACTCGCTTCGTCCGGGTGACCTCGACCGCGGAAGCCGTGGAGGGCGCGGAGTTCTACGCCTACGCGGCGATCGACCCGGCGAGCACCGCCGCGCTGGACCGCACCGGGTGGAGCGCCTCGGCCTCCGACGAGGAGACCGATCCGAGGTACGACGGCCGGGCCGCCCTCGCCATCGACGGCACGGACACCACGATGTGGCACTCGAAGTGGACGGGCGTGCCCGCGCCGCTGCCGCACTGGATCACCCTCGACATGAAGGCCGCCAAGACGGTCGCGGGCATCCGCGTGCAGCCGCGCGGAGACGGTATGTCCGGCTGGAACGGCCGAATCGGGCAGTACCAACTCCGGGTGAGCAACGACGGCGTCAACTTCGGCGACCCGGTCGCCGCGGGCACGTGGCCCGACACCTCCTCACCCCAGACCGCGCTGCTCACCTCGTCGGTGTCGGCTCGCTATGTGCGACTGACCGCGCTCACCGAAGCGGGCAACCGTGGGCCGTGGACGACGATCCCGGAGATCAACGTCCTGACTCCGGCGCCGCCACCGGACAAGAGCAAGACAGGTTCCTGGTCCGCGGTGAACGGGTACCCGCTGATCCCCGTCGCCACCGCCGTGCTGCCCAACAACAAGTTGTTGATGTGGTCGGCGTACCTGCCCGACAACTTCGGCGGGACGAACGGCTACACGCAGACCGCGATTCTCGATCTGACCACGGGGAACATCACCAACCGCCGGGTCTCGAACACCGAACACGACATGTTCTGCCCCGGCACCTCGGTGCTGTTCGACGGTCGTGTCCTGGTGAGCGGCGGCAGCGACGACAACAACGCCAGCATCTACAACCCTTTCACTGACACGTGGTCCCGGGCCGGAACGTTGAACGTCCGCCGCGGATACCAGGGCCAGACGACGTTGTCGAATGGCGAGGCGTTCATCGTCGGCGGCTCGTGGAGTGGTGGTGAGGGCGGCAAGACCGCGGAGGTCTACTCGCCCGGTCGCAACGCATGGCGCCTGCTCAGCGGAGTGCCTGCCGAACCGCTCATGACGGCCGACGTGCGGGGTGTGTACCGCGCCGACAACCACGGCTGGTTCTTCGCCGTCAGCGGCGGCCGGGTGTTCCACGCGGGACCGAGTAGCCGCATGCACTGGATCAGCACCACGGGGAACGGGTCGATCACCGACGCCGGGCTGCGGGGTGACAGCCCGGATGCGATGAACGGCAACGCGGTCATGTACGACATCGGGAAGATCCTGACCGTCGGCGGTTCACGGCAGTACTCCGAAGGCGATGCCATCAACCGCGCGTACTCGATCGACATCAGTTCGGGCACGAACGCCACGGTGACCCGGGTCGGTGACCTGGCGATCCCGCGCACGTTCGCGAACAGCGTCGTCCTGCCGGACGGCAAGGTGGCCGTCGTCGGCGGCATGACCTACGGCGTCGGGTTCAGCGACCAGACCGCCACGTACATCCCCGAACTCTGGGACCCGGCCACCGGCCAGTTCACCAAGCTCGCCCCCATGGCGGTGCCGCGCACCTATCACAGCGTGGCCAACCTGCTGCCGGACGGAAGGGTGTTCAGCGGCGGCGGCGGCCTCTGCGGGAACTGCGCGGTCAACCACCAGGACGGCCAGATCCTCACCCCGCCGTACCTGCTGAACGCGGACGGCTCACCGAAGCCGCGTCCGACGATCGTCGCCGCGCCCGGCGGAGCCACCCTCGGCGGCAAGTTCACCATCGCGACGGACAAGCCCGTGACGGCGTTCTCGCTGATGCGGCTGAGCTCGATCACCCACTCGGTGGACAACGACCAGCGGCGCATCCCGCTCACGCCGGTCGCGCTGGCGGGCAACTCCTACCAGGTGTCCGTGCCCGCCGATCCCGGCGTCGCGCTGCCTGGGTACTACATGCTGTTCGCGATGGACGCGAACGGTGTGCCCAGCGTGGCCAAGATGGTCAAGATCAGCGAGCCGTTCGTGGCCCGGATGGGTTCGCGCGGTCCCGGATGAGCTTCCGCAGGCGCGGGCAGGCTGCCGTCGTTATCGTTGGCGGCAGCCGAGCCCGGCGCCTGAGGAGGATCCACCCGTGAGCGCGATTGACGACATCCTTGGCCAGATCCCGCTGTCCCAGCTCGCCGCCCAACTGGGCGTCGACGAGGGCACCGCGGAGCAGGCGACCCGTGCCGCGCTGCCCGCGCTGCTGGGCGGAATGCAGGCCAACGCCCAAGACCCGGCAGGCGAGCAGTCGTTGCTGAAAGCACTGGGGCAGCACGACCCCAGCCTCGTCGAGGGCGGCGTCGACCTGAACCAGGTGGACACCGCGGACGGGTCGAAGATCGTGAACAACGTCTTCGGCGCGCAGCAGTCCGAGGTCGTCAACACCCTGGGCGGGCTGCCCGGCATCGACGGCAAGGCGCTCATCGCCAAGCTGCTGCCGCTGCTCGCCCCGATCGTGATGTCCTACCTGGCCAAGAAGCTCGGCGGCAAGCTCGGCGCGCCCGTGCCGGACCAGTCCCAGCAGCCTCAGCAGCAGAGCGGCGGCGCCCTCGGGGATCTCCTCGGCGGCCTGCTCGGCGGCGGCTCCTCCGGTGGCGGCGGGCTTGGCAACCTGGGCGACCTGCTCGGTGGACTCCTGGGCTCCGGTCGCAAGTAGACACCGCACCGTGGCGCACCCCGCGGGGTGCGCCACGGTTTCTAGATGACGTGCGCGTCGAGCAAGCCCAACGCCTGCCGGACGTGGCCGCTGGTCTCGGTGAGCGCCTGGCGGGCGCTGGGAGTGTCCACACCGGACAGCAGGTGCACGAGCGCGACTTTGAGGTCGCCATGGGACTCGGTCAGCGCCGCGGAGCACTCGGCCATGCCCAGACCGGTCGCCTCGCGCAGGATCCGCAGCGTGCGCCCACGCAGCTTGGCGTTGTTGGCGCGCATGCTGACCATGAGATTCGAGTACGTGCGACCCAGCTTGACCATGACCGCTGTGGAGAACGCGGTCAGCACGAGCTTCTGCGCCGTGCCCGCCTTCATCCGCGTCGAACCCGAGATCGCCTCGGGCCCGGTGTCGACCACGATCACCAGGTCGATCTGCGAAGTCCGTGCGGCGTTGGGATTGTTCGACACCAGTGCCGTCGTCGCGCCGATGCCGTGCGCGGTCTCGAGGGCGCTGATCACGTACGGGGTGCGGCCGGAGGCGGTCAGGCCCAGGACGAAATCACCGGGCCGGACGTCGCGGTTCATCTCCTCGGCGGCGGCCAGGTCGTCGTCCTCGGCGGCCTCGGCTGACCGGTGGACAGCCCCCGGGCCGCCCGCGTGGTGGACCTGGAACCAGTCCGGCGGGGTGTTGTAGGTCGGGGCGAGTTCGGCGGCGTCGAGGGTCGCGATGCGGCCGGAGGTGCCCGCGCCGACGTAGTGCACACGCTTGCCCGCGCGCAGAGCCTCCGTCGCCAGGTCGACCGCCTGCGCCAAGAGCGGCAGCGCGGCGGCCACGGCGTCCGGGACCGCGCGGTCCTCGGAGTTGATCGTCCGCAGGATGTCGACCGTCGACATCTGATCGATGTCGGCGGTGCGCGGGTTCCTCCGCTCCGTGGGGGAGTCGACATGCACGGTTTGCCGAGGCACCGTCATCTCACGCAATCCCTTCCGCGAAGCGGCCAGACCCGCGCACCACTGATCACTTCCCGGTGTCTCGCGGCTTGCGCCGTCCGTCGTGCCGGGTCTCGAGCCGGTGCGGTCCGACCGCGTCCCGGGTCGAGTCGAGCGCCTTGATCGTCTCGTCCAGGTGCCGCTGCGCGACACCGATGAACAGGCAGTCGACCACCGTGAGCTGCGCGATCCGGCTGGCCGTCGCGCCCGAGCGGAAGGTGGTCTCCCGCGCGGCGGTGGTCAGCACCAGGTCGGCCACCTCGGCGATCGGCGAGGTCGGGTAGTTCGTCAGCGCCACCGTGGTCGCCCCGTGCTCACGGGCGACCCGCAGGGCCTCGACGGTGTCGGCGGTGGCACCGGTGTGCGAGATGGCCACCGCGACGTCGCCGGGCTTGAGCACGGCGGCCGAGGTCAACATGATGTGCGTGTCGTTCCACGCGAAGCTGACCCGCCCGATCCGATGCAGCTTCTGCTGCAGGTCGAGCGCCACGAACGCGCTGGCCCCGACGCCGTAGACGTCGACCCTCCCCGCGTTCGCGACGGCGCTGACGACCTTGGCCAGCACGTCGATGTCGAGTTGGTCCGCGGTTTCCTCGACGGCCCGGGAGTCGGCGAAGGTGACCTTCCCGACGACGGTCTTGAGGTCGTCGTCGGGGTTGATGTCACCGCCGAGATCCCGGTCGGCGTGCGCCTCGGACCGGGCGGTGTCGGCGGCAAGCGCGATGCGCAGCTCGGGGTAGCCCCCGACGCCGATCGCCTTGCAGAACCTGGTCACGGTCGTCTCGCTGGTGCCCGCGGCCTCGGCGACCTCCGTGATGCTGCGGCGGGCGACGGTGTGCGGGCTCTCAAGCACGACCTTGGCCACCCGTTGCTCAGCTCGGGCCAGGCCCGGCAGAAGCGAACGAATGCGGACCAAGGGACTTGACTCGCTGTGTTCTGCTGTCATTTGACTCGCACTCACGTGGGAAACTTACTAACAGTGATGGGGTAGGACAAGGTGGTGCGTCACCTTTGTCGGCAACGCTACCCAAACGTGTCAGTTTCAGCTGTGGGCCTGGGTGGGGCTTGTTCACGGAATCGCTGGTCGGCTGCGGATTGTTAGCGTCAAACGGTCAACAAGTTTGGAGCCGCCACCCATCCGGCGCTATCAGGTGGGGTTCTTTCTCACCGTTAAGCAGCGATCGATCACCATCGGTGACCAAAATTCGATCGACGTAGAAACCCCGGCCCAGGTACCTGCCATCGGTGATCGCCCGCCAGCGGACGGTGAACGGACCCGTCGCGGGCACGTCGGCGTTGATCGTCCACCAACTCCGGTGGCCCGCACCGGCCAAAACGCCCACTTCGCCAGGCGGTGCGCCCCTACCCGCCGCCCGCATGGGCAGCGAGTGCCACGTCTGGCCGTCGGCGCTCCACTCCAGCTGGAGCGTGTCACTCGATTCGGTATCCACGAACGTGTCGAACGTGACTCGCGCCCGCCCGGTCCCGGGGAGTCGGGCCGAGGTCAGGGTCGACGTCGTGGCGTCGGTCCAGCCGGTGAACCAGGCGTCGGGTCCGTGCCTGGGCCGCACCGCCATCGACCGGGCCAGCCCGCTCGCGAGCCGCTCCCGGGCGACGTTGATCGACCCCCACGCCCGCGACGGGTGGACGCGGTTGGTCAGGAGGATGGTGAAAGACCGCGAAGCCGGGTCGATCACCAGCGAAGTGCCGGTGAACCCCGTGTGCCCGGCGGTCCGCGGGCCGGCCAGCGCGCCCATGTACCAGCGCTGGTTCAGCTCGAAGCCCAGGCCATGGTCGTTGCCGGGGAACTGCGGCGTGTGGTTGGCCAGCATGTCGCGGACCGTCTCGGCGCGCAGGATCCGCCTGCCCGCGTAGGCGCCGCCGTTGAGGATGGCCTGGGCGAGGACAGCCAGGTCGTCGGCGGTGGAGAACACGCCCGCGTGGCCGGCGACCCCACCCAGCGACCACGCGTTCTCGTCGTGCACCTCGCCGCGGACCATCCCGCGCGGGGGCGAGGACTGGAACTCCGTCGTGGCGACGCGGTGCAGCTTCGCGGCAGGCGGGTTGTAGCCGGTGTCGCGCAGCCCCAGCGGTTCGGTGATCCGCTCGGCGACCAGGGCGTCGAGGGACTTGCCGGACCTCGCCTCGACGAGGACGCCGAGGGTGATCAGGTTGAGGTCGGAGTACACGTACCTCGACCCGGGCGGGTATTTCGGCGCCCGGTCGAGCACCGCGGCGATCCTGGTCGGCTTGTCCGGCCAGTCGCGCCACAGCGGGATGAACGGCTCCAGGCCCGAGGCGTGGGTGAGCAGTTGCTTGACGGTGATCGACTTCTTTCCGTTGGACCCGAACGCGGGCAGGTAGGCCGCCACCGGCGCGTGGATGTCGACCGACCCGTCCTCGACCAGGCACAAGACGGCAAGGGAGGTGAACAGCTTGCTCACCGACGCCACGTCGAAGATCGTGTCCGACCGCATCGGCACCTGCCGCTCGGCGGGCAGCTCCGTGCCCGCGGCGTCGGCATAGCGCACCGCCTGGCCCGCCTCGGAGCGCGACACGATCACCCCGTTGTGCGCGGACAACGTGACCGCGCCCGCGAACAGGGGCCTGGTCGGGTTCGGCCGCGTCCAGGCCTCGATGGCCCGCTCGGCCTCGGCAACGGGGGCCGGGTCGAGGCCGACGGACGCTGCGGAACCGGCCCGCAGCACGGTGTTCGCCGGAGCGAACCCCTGCCACGGCCGGTCGAACCGGCCTGCCGCGCTCTCCGCCATCGCCTCCGAACCGCCTGCCATGAGCACTACCGCCATCACCGCGGCCGCCAACCGTGCCATCGCGCTCCATTTCACCGACAGAGGTTCACCGATAGAGGAGGTAGGGCTCCCTGAGTCGCCGGAAATCGGCCAGCTCCGACTGCCACGCGCCGACGATCTCGGCCGCGCCCGCGCCCGCGTCGACCATCCGCCGGAGCCGGTCGGAGCCGGTCAATTTGTCGATAAAGAGATCCGGCCGCCACCCGAACACGGCCGGGAACAGCCGTTTCACCGTCACCAGCATCGCCACGGCGGTCTGGATCGCCTCGAAGCGGCGCTCATCGGTCAGGTGCACCTGCACGCCACCGCACGCGGCGCCGGTGAACTTGCCGAAGGTCGGGACGAAGTACTGCTCGCGGAACCGGACCCCGGGCAGGTCCAGCGCGTTGAGCTCCTCCGCCCAGCGCCAGTCGAGACCGGGCGCGCCGATGATCTCGAACGGGCGGGTCGTGCCCCGGCCCTCCGAGAGCAGCGTGCCCTCGAACAGGCAGGTGCCGGGGTAGGCGAGCGCGGTCTGCGGGGTCGGCATGTTGGGGCTTGGCGGAACCCACGTGAGCCCGGTGTCGGCGAACAGGTGGTCGCGCCGCCAGCCGGTGACGCGCTCGACTGTCACCTCCCGGCCCAGGAACTCGCCGCCGAAGAGCCGGGCCAGTTCCCCGACCGTCATGCCGTGCTGCTGCACGATCGGCTGCCGACCGACGCCGGAGGCGTAAGCGGGATCGAGCCTGGGGCCGCGCGGGGAGCCGCCGACCGGATTGGGTCGGTCGAGGATGATGAACTCAAGATCCTTGGCGGCGCTCATCGCCGTGTACATAGTCCAGATGTAGGTATAGAACCGGGCGCCCACGTCGGCGATGTCGAAGACCACGGTGTCCACGCCCGCCTTTGCGAACTGCGCCGCGAGCTTGGCGGCGGTGGCGCCGTAGGCGTCGTAGACGGGGATGCCCGTGCGGGGGTCCTTGTAGTCGCCTTCCGAGCCGCCAGCCTGCGCGGTGCCCCGGAAACCGTGCTCGGGCCCGAAGACCGCCGTCGGACGCACACCCGCGGCCACCATCGAGTCGACCACGTGGGTGCCGTCGCGCAGGACGCCGGTCGGGTTCGACACGATCCCGAGGCGCCGCCCGGCCAGGCGCCGCCAGCCTTGGCCCGCCAGCGTGTCGGCTGCGGGCGCGGTTCGGCCGCGGGGCTGCGCCGTGGCGGGTGCCGCCGCGGCGGTGAGCAGGGGAGCGGTGAGGGCGGACGCGGCGAGGAAGCTTCGGCGGTCCATCCGGCTACCAGCTCAGGCCGTGGTCGAACGGATAGCGCACTTCGCCCGGCTCGGCGCCGTCCGGGACCGCGACTGGCAGCCTGCCCTTCGGCGGGATCTCTCCGGTGATCACCTTCGTGAGGGACTCCAGGGAGACCTCGCGCCACGAGTACGTCGCCAGCCAGGTGGGGGTGTCGACGAAGCCCGCGTCATACGGAACCTGGGACGCCACGGCGATCACCGGTTTCCCGGTTTCCATCAGGCGGGTGAGCAGCGTGCGCTGGGCGAGGTTCGCGGACAGGTTGTTGGTCAGCACGATCACGAGGTCGACGTCCTGGGCGGCCGTGACCGCCTCGTTGATCTTGGTTTCCACCGGTCTGGTGCCGGTCGGCAGTGGTGTCGTGTCCCACCCCCTGGCGCGCAGGTGGGCGGCCAGCAGGGTGGGGGACTTGGCCGAGTTCACCGTGTCGCCCACCCCGGCGACCAGCGTCTTCGCCGGTGTCCGGCGGGGCAGCAGACCCGCGTCGTTGCGCAGGGCCGTCACCGTGCGGTCGGTCAGCCGCTGGATCGCTGCCTTGTGCTCGGCCGTGCCGACCAGGGCCGGGACGCGTTCGACGGGCACGAACGGCCTGCTCAGGATGCCGCGCTTCGCTTTGAGGGCCACGATTCGGCGAACGCTCTGCTCGACGCGCTCGACCGTGAGCCTGCCGCTGTGCACCGCGGCGAGCACGGAATCCATGGCCAGCCGCAGATCCGGCGGCATCAGCAGCTGGTCGACGCCCGCCTCGATCGCCAGCACCGGGATCTCGGCGTCGGTGAACATCTCCCGGATCCCCTGCATGCCAAGGGAATCGGACACGATCACGCCCTGGTAGCCCATCTCCTCGCGGAGCAGCTCGGTCATGATCGGCTTGGACACGGTGGCGGGGACGCGGGTCGGATCAAGGCTGGGGAACTGGATGTGCGCGGTCATGATCGAGTCGATGCCCGCCGCGATCGCCGCGCGGAACGGCGGCAGGTCAACCCGTTCCCACTCCTCGGCGGACCGGTTGATGATCGGCAGGCCGGTATGGCTGTCGGTGGCCGCGTCGCCGTGTCCGGGGAAATGCTTCGCGGAAGACGACACGGTGGCTATCGGCCTGCCGCTCTCCTGGTAGCCGCGGACCTCCGCGGTGACCATCTCGCTGGTGAGCACCGGATCCGCGGAGAACGACCGGGCGCCGATGACCGGATTGAGCGGGTTGGAGTTCACGTCGGCGACCGGCGCGAAGTTCTGGTTGACCCCCATCGCGCGCAGCTCATGGCCGTTGATCGAAGCCAGCGTCCGCGCGTCCGCGGCGTTGCGGCCCGCGCCGATCGCCATGCTCGCGGGGTACTCGGTGGCGGGCGCCTCGACCCGGGTGACGTTGCCGCCCTCCTGGTCGATCGCCAGTACCAGCGGCAGCCGGGCGCCCGACTCGATCGCCGCCCGCTGCAGGCCGTTGGAGAACTTGGCGAGCTGCACCGGGCTGTCGACGTTGTCGGTGCCGCTGTTGTTGAAGTAGATGACCCCGCCGACCTGGTACCGCCGCACGACCTCGGCCGGGGTGTCGACGCCGTAGGTGGCGCGGTTCATCGAGTGCACCTCGTCGGCCGCCTTGCCCCAGACACTGGCCACGAAGAGCTGGCCGACCTTCTGCTCAAGGGTCATCCGACCCAGGAGGTCGTCGGTCCAGGTATCCACGGAGCGTGCGCGGATCTCGTCCTCCGCTGGTTTGACGGCGGGGATCGCGCTCGCGACGACACTCACAGTCGCCATGGTGGCGGCGGCGATGAGGAGCGCTGCCAGTGGCCGTGGAGTACGCACCCTGCCTCCCGGTGGGTCGTGTCGGCGCTTGTTAACCAATAACAACGCCTACACGGAAGTTACTCACGTCACGATCACCGGGTCAACGCGGTGTTTGCCGCCTGTGGACAACCACCCCTGAAACGGAATTGGGCGGCTCCGCTCCGGAGAGCGGAACCGCCCAAACCTCCGCGCGAACACTCGGGTTACCAAGCGTGCAACGTTGTCGTATCAACATGGCCTCGGCGTCCGGCGTCCCGGTACGCAGTCCCTTGACGACATGCCTCCCGCGGCGTGCTGCGCGTGGGTGCTCGGTGCTCGCGCACGGAGTTCGCTCGGGGTGGATCGGAGCTTCTCTTCGCTTCGTCCCTGGCCGGCTCGAAGTCCGCATCTCCATTTGTACCCAGTGAGGAAGGTCACTTCAAGGGCACTTTCGGGTGCACCGGTAAAGACCACGGAAAGCATCGACCAGCACGGTCTGTGAGCGTAGGCTGGACGCTCTGTTTGCGTCTTAGCCGGTCTGGATCAGGTGGGTACCGCCAGTCGGGTGCATCCGAAACTTCCTTGCGCGACACCGAGTCCGTCAGCGCCTGCGCCTGCGGTAGCCGTACCAGGCCGCGCCCGCCGCCGCGGCCGCCGCGCTGAGGCCGATAGCCGTCACGGCGACCGTCGTGCCGGACGGCGCGTGGAAGCGCGAGCGCAGCGACACCGGCTTGGAGAACGTCAGGATCGGCCAGCCGCGCTCGGTCGCGATCTTGCGGAGCCCGCGGTCCGGGTTGACCACCGCCGGGTGCCCGACCGCTTCCAGCATCGGAAGGTCCGTGCTGGAGTCGGAGTAGGCGTGGCTCGCGGCGAGGTCGTAACCGTGCTGCTCAGCCAACTCGCGGATCGCGGCGGCCTTGTTGTCGCCGTAGCAGTAGAAGTCGATCTCCCCGGTGTAGCGGCCCTCGGCCGACACCATCCGCGTGCCCACGCTGTGCGTCGCGCCGATCATCTCCGCGATCGGGGCGACGATCTCCTCGCCGGAGGCGGAGATGACGACGACCTCGTGTCCGTTGGCCTGGTGCTCGGCGACCAGTTCGGCGGCCTCGGCGTAGACCAGCGGGTCGACGATGTCGTGCAGCGTTTCCTCCACGATCGAGCGAACTTGCTCGACATCCCACCCTGCGCACAGCGACGTGAGGTGCTCGCGCATTCGCTCGACCTGGTCCGCATCCGCGCCGGAAGCAGCGAAAACGAACTGCGCGTAAGCACTCTTGAGCACTCCGCGACGGTTGATCAGGCCGCCTTGGAAGAACGGCCTGCTGAACGCCAACGTGCTGGATTTCGCGATGACCGTCTTGTCCAGGTCGAAGAACGCCGCGATCCGGCCCGGTTGCAGAGGGTCGGCGCTGTTGCCGGAATCGGTCACGCCGCCAGCATAGGAGCGGGCCGCCCGAGGGCCGTCGCGGTATGCCCACGGGGTGAACTCCGCAGCCGTCTTCGGCTGTTCTGTAGCCAAGACACCCAGGGAAGGGGATACAGTATCGATAACCGGCCTAGTGCCGGGACGGTTCAGTCCGACCCCCCGGGGCTGAACCTCTGACGGCCCCCGCCCCTCCCCCCTGGCGGGGGCCGTCCTATATCCATGGCAAGTCGGCCCCCTCCCAGCGTGCCGGCACCCGCCGACAATCCCGGCGCCGCCACCGCTCTGTCCACAGTGACCGCGGACCTGTCCACAGCCTGACCGGCGGGGATTGTTCTCGACGCCCTCTCGAAAGATCGTGATCACAGCGGCCGCCGACGGCCGCACCGATCCGAAGGGAGCTGGTCGTCGTGGCCCGACCGGTGGCGTGCGTACATGGGGACAGCCTGCTCGACGAAGTGCTGCGGGTGGCCGCGGCGGCGGGCTGCGCGGTCGACCGAGTCGCCGACGTCGCCGAACTCCGAGCCCACTGGCAGGACTCCCCACTCGTGATCCTCGACGCCGACGCGGCGGCGGCCTGCCTCGCCATCGCGTTGCCGCGCAGGGAAAGCGTGGTCCTGGTGTGCGCGGGCGACCCACCGCCGACCACCTGGTCCGACGCGGTCGCCCTCGGCGCCGACCGGGTCGTCACCTTGCCCGACGGTGAATCTTGGCTGGTGGAAGCGTTTGCGGACACCACGGAGAGCCCAGCGGGCAAGGCGGGCCGGGTCGTCGCCGTCATCGGCGGGCGTGGCGGCGCCGGAGCCTCGGTGTTCGCTGCGGCTGTGGGCCTCACGGCACTCGAACTAGGCCACGACGCCCTGCTCGTCGACTGCGATCCGCTCGGCGGTGGCCTCGATCTGGTGCTGGGGGCGGAGCAGAGTCCCGGGATGCGGTGGCCCGACCTGCGCCTGAAGTCAGGCCGCATCCCGGTGTCCAGCCTGCGGTCCGCACTCCCAGGGCGCACCAAGGGTGACTCGCGCCTCACGCTGCTATCCGGCGCGAGATCGGGCGAGGCACCAAGCCCCGAGGCGGTCGCCGCCGTCGTCGACGCGGGCAGGCGGGGTGGCGAGACCGTCGTCTGCGACCTGCCGCGCGCCCCCGGCGACGCCGCCCACGCGGCGTTGGACCGCGCGGATCTCGCGGTGGTGATCGTCCCCGCCGAAGTCCGCGCCTGCGCGGCGGCCCGCAACGTCGCCACCCGAATCGCCGCCCGCGGCATCCGCGCGGCGGTGATAGTCCGCGGCCCCGCCCCGGCCCGCCTGGCCCCGTCCGCGGTGGCCGAGGCCATCGGCCTGCCACTGCTCACGACCCTGCGAGCCGACCGCACTCTGGCGCATTCCCTGGACCACGGCGACTTCCAGGTCCGCGGCTCCCTGGCCCGCGCCGCCCGCGTGGTCCTCGCGGAGCTCCGATCATGACCGGAGCCAAGAACGTAGCGACTCGCCTCGCCGACCGACTGTGCCTGCCACTTGCGAGCGGAGTGCGGGAGATCACCGGCATAGCTCACCCCGCCCGCAACAAACCGAGCGGCGTCGTGGGCCACAACGAGATCCACATCCGCAACTCCCTCGCCGATGGTCATCTTCGGTGCTGTCGCCCAATCCGGCGGCGAGGAAGCAAGCCGCGTCGCGGGTCACAACGACTTCCAAACCACGGCCCGACCGCTCCCGCGGTCCTTGCGGAGCTCGAACCATGACCGGAGGCACAGCAGTGACGACCGACCTCGTCGACCGGGTCCGCAGGCGGCTCGCGGGTGGCGCCCGGGAGATCACCTCCGCCGCCGTGGCCCAAGCCGTCCGCGACGAAGCGGGCGGGGTGGTGGGCCACGACGACGTCCTGACCGCGTTGACCCTGCTGCGTCAGGAGTTCGTCGGTGCGGGCCCGCTCGATCCCCTGCTCCGAGACCCGGCCACCACCGACGTCCTCGTGACCGCACCGGACCAGGTCTGGGTCGACGGGCCGGCGGGCCTGCGGCGCACCGAGATCCACTTCCGCGACGAAGACGCCGTCCGCCGCCTGGCCCAACGCCTTGCCATGGCCGCGGGCCGCCGCCTCGACGACGCCCAGCCCTACGTCGACGGCTGGCTGCCGAGCGCGGCCACCAACACCCGAATCCGCCTGCACGCCGTGCTGCCCCCAATAGCCGAAGCGGGCACCTGCCTCTCCTTGCGCGTCCTCCGCCCCGCCGCCCACGGCCTCACCGACCTGCGCCATCTGGCGACATTCGACGGCCAACTCCTCGAAGTCCTCCGCGCGATCGTGCACGCCAGGCTGGCTTTCCTGGTCTCGGGCGGGACCGGGAGCGGGAAGACAACTCTCCTTTCCGCCCTCCTCGGCGAAGTCCCATCGGGAGAACGCATCGTGTGCGTGGAGGACGCGGGCGAACTGCAACCCGCCCACCCCCAATTCGTCCGCCTGGTCACCCGCCCGCCGAACATCGAGGGCGCGGGCGAGGTCACCCTGCGAGACCTGGTCCGACAAGCCCTGCGAATGCGCCCCGACCGGCTGGTATTGGGCGAGGTCAGAGGTCCGGAGGTCTGCGACCTCCTCGCCGCCCTCAACACCGGCCACGACGGCGGCGCCGGAACGGTCCACGCCAACTCGCCGATGGAAGTCCCCGCACGCCTCGAAGCACTGGCGGCGCTAGGCGGCCTGACCGCCGCCGCCCTGCACAGCCAAGCGGCCGCCGCCATTCGCCTGATCCTCCACATGCGACGGTCATCGGCTGGAGTCCGCCACCTACAACAGATCGCCCTGCTCACCAGATCGCCCACCGGCCTGGCGATAACCCCCGTATGGAAGGACAGCGCGTGGACCCCGGCTGCTCCAGCCCTCACCGCCCTGCTGCAAAACGCCGGCGTTCCCCTACCCGCGCCCCTGACACCATGTTGACGCGAACAGCTACCTCGGTCGCGAATCCCCAGCGATGCCAAGCGAATGCGAAGCCAATTGCAGCCAGGCTCGAGACGACGGGGAGTCGCCCTTCCCTGAGCACCGCACGGAGATCCGCTGTGGACGCCGACCCGGCCGTCCGAACGAGCCCTTCGCGACTGAGCGGGATCGAATCACTGCGGTCGCGAAGGCTCGGCCCTCGATCAAGTCTCCGGCGGCTCGCCTTGCTTGAGTCGTCACGCGTGCGTGCGCCCGGTCCTGCGGCGCCTCGGACACGCACACGCGTGCCAGGTTTGGTCGAAGCCGAGTCGTGGTGGCGTACTCGCGCGAGTCCGCGCCAGTCCATCGGGTCGTCGCAGTCAACCGACGGGCACGCGGCTCGCTGGAGTCGCGCACCGGTTCCGCGACTGACGCGGTTCGGGTCGTCGTGGTCGCGGGTGGCCCACTGGGCGACTGCCAGGCCGCGGCGGATCCTGCTCGAACGCCTGGGTGATCGCCGATGCTGATCCCGCCCGTTCTGCTACTGGCCGCCGCCGTTCTCGCCTGGCCGTCCGACCTGGCGTCCCTCCGACTACGCCGCCTCACGACCCGGCCACGCTCGACTCTTCTGCGCAAGCCGAAGCACACAAGCCTCCTCGCCGCACTGGGCGCGGCTGTGGTCTGCGCCGCTGTGGTCGGCCCTGGAAGTGGCATCGCCGTCGCGATGGCGGTGCTGACTGTGGGGCACCAGATTCGAGACCGCCGCCGAATCCGGTCCGGCCTCGCCGCCACCGCCGGTCTGGCCGAAGCCATCCGGTCGCTGGTCGCCGAGTTGCGGGCAGGCGCGCACCCCGCCGACGCGGCCGAAGGTGCGGCACGTGACGCCGACCCCGCGGTCGCGGCGACCTTGCGGTCCGCCGCGGCGGCGGTACGGCTCGGCGGCGACATCGACGGCGCGTTCAGTGCGACCGGTCCCGAGGCGGCAGTGGCAAGGGCATGGCGGCTTGCCACCCGGCATGGCCTGGCGCTCGCGGACGTCCTGGACGCGGTCCGCGCTGAGCTTGACCACCAGGTCGGCTTCGCCAGACAGGTCATCGCCCGGATGGCGGGCCCCCGGGCAGGCGCCATGGTTCTAGCCGGACTACCGGTCATCGGCCTCCTACTGGGCCAAGCGATGGGCGCGGCCCCGTTGACGGTGCTCATGGACTCGTTCGGCGGCCAAGTCCTGCTCGTCGTCGGTGTGGCGCTGGAGTGCGCGGGCGTTCTGTGGTCGGCGTGGTTGACCAGCCGGGTGATCGCGCGATGACCCCACTCTTGCTGCTCGCTGTCTCGGTCCTGGTCGGTGGTCGGACTGTGGTGCGGGTCCGGGCCGTCGTCCCGCCGCTGGGTCTGTCGGCGAGTCGAGTGGTCGCACCGTGACCCAACTCCTACTGCTTGGCGTGGCGGTTCTGGTTGGTGTGCCGCACTGGTTTGTGGCACTTCGACTGGTTCGCGGCGCCGGCCTGGACCATCGGCCGGTGTGGTTGCCCGACTTGGGTGATCGCTCTATGGCCCAGTTTCTCCTGCTCGGTGTTGCGGTCCTGGTAGGTAGTCGGACTGCGGCGCGGGTTCGGGCCGTCGTCCCGCCGCTGGGTCTGTCGGCGAGTCGGGTGGTCGCACCGTGACCCAAGTCCTGTTGCTTGCCGCAGCGGTTCTGGTCGGTGTGCCACACCGGTCCGCTGCGCTTCGGCTCGGTCGGATCCTTGGGCCGCCGACCACCCGCGTCCTCGCCCCTCGACGGCTCCCGAGACCTCGACGGGCGCGGGACACCGACGACGGCACCTACGCGGCCACCTGGGACTTGCTTGCCGCCTGCCTGTCCTCGGGCATGGCGGTTCCGGCCGCGATCCGGGCGGTCGCCGCCGACCTGCCGGAGCAGGCCGGTCAGGCATTGCGGGACACCGCCGACCTCCTCGCCCTCGGCGGTGACCCCGTAGAGGCGTGGTCGCTCGCGCTCGAGTGTCCGGCGACGGCGGGGCTTGCCCGCGGTGCCCGACGGACCGCGCGGTCGGGGGCGGCGCTCGCCGGTGTCGCCAGGGCCCTCGCGGTCGAGGCCCGCGCGCGGACGGGGGAGGCCGCAGAGGCGCGGGCGCAACGTGCGGCCGTGTTGATCAGTGGGCCGCTCGCGCTCTGTTTTCTTCCCGCTTTTCTCTGCCTGGGCGTCGTGCCGATCGTGCTCGGGCTGGCGGGCGTCCTGTCGAACCACCTCTGAATGGAGATCCACATGACTCGCTTCCTGCACCGCCTCCGCCGGTCCGACGACGGCATGAGCACTGTCGAGTACGCGATCGGGACCATCGCCGCCGCCGCGTTCGCGGGCATCCTCTTGGCCGTCGTCAACAGCGACGCGGTCATGAGCGGCCTCAACGCGCTCATCGCCCGGGCGATGGGAGGTGCGGCGTGACCTCCGACCGCGGCGCCGCGACGGTCGAGGCGGCGATCATCATGGTGGCGCTGATGGTCGTCCTCACGCTCGTTGTCGGAGCCTTGATGGCCGTCACCGACCAGATGCGCTGTACCGACGCGGCTCGGGAGGCCGCGCGGCTGGCAGCGCGCGGTGAGGTGGACCGGGGGCGGACGGTCGCGGCGGGCCTCGCGCCTCGCGGGGCCGACATCCTGATCCGTCGCGACGGCGACGCCGTCTCCGTCGAGGTCCACGCTGACGCCCTCGGAGGCATCCACTTACAGGCGGACGCACACGTGATCGCGGAGCCCGGGACGTCCGCATGAGATCGGGCGACGAAGGCGTCGCGACGGTGTGGGCGGCGGGTGTGATCGCCATGGTGATGGTGCTCGCGGGCCTGGTCGCGGGGGTCGGTGCGGCCCTGGTGACCAGGCACCGGGCCGAGGCGGCGGCCGACCTCGCGGCGCTCTCGGGCGCCGTGCACGCGGTGTCCGGTGAGGAGGCCGCGTGCGCCAGGGCCCGGTGGGTGGCCGACCGCATGCGCGTCGAGGTGGTCGGCTGTCGGCTGAGCGGTTGGGACGTGTCCGTGCATGTTGCCGCCCGGCCGCCGACCTTCATCGCGGCGTTCGGTCCGGCTGAATCCACCGCCCGGGCGGGACCGGTCGGCAACGGTCAAACGGTCGGCCTCGCACGGTGAACGGCATCACAGCCACCGCCCGATCGGCGGCTTGCTCCAGCGGATGATCATGTTGTTGATCTTCATTTCCGCAGGTCGTGGCGATGGTTGCGGCGGGTGATGAACGTGTCACCGCGGCTAGGGGTGGCCGTGTCGCCTGCAGCCTGTCGTCGACGATGACCGGTTGGCGGCGCTTCACCCGCCGTTCCGCCGCCGTTTCACTCACCTCGTCAAAGCGACCAGTTGTCGACTGCAAGTTACGTATCGCACGTCGAATGTCGTCTAGTAGTCATAGGCCGCCGAGCGCGGCGCCCGCACCGCGAGGAGGCACTGCCCGAGATGTTGGACACCGATAGGTCGGAAAGCTGGCGGAGAGCGTTCCGGGTCGAACTGCGAGCGGAGGCGATCGGCCTCGCGTTCCGCGGTTGGCCCGTGCTGCCGGGCACCTATCCGGCAGGCGAGCACTGGGCGGGACGCGAAGGCGTCGAGGACAGCGGCCCCGTGCCCGTCCACCGCGACTGGCAGGAGCGCATCGGCACCAAGGCCGAGCAGGTCGCCACCTGGTGGACCGGCCGTCCCTACAGCCTGCTTCTGGCCACCGGCAAGGTTTACGACGCGATCGAGGTCGACGACGACCTCGGCAGGCGCGCCGCAGGCGTGCTGCGCTCGGTCGGCATGCCCGTGCCGATCATCGCGACGCCCGACCGCCGCTGGTTCTTCCTGACCCAGTCCGGCGCGGAGCTCAACCACGAGCTCGCGACGGACCCGACCATCACCCTGCACGCGGACGGCAGCTGGATCACGTTGCCGCCCAGCCCTTTCCAGCACGGTGTCGTCCACTGGCGAGTGAAGCCCGAGGTGTGCGGCTGGGAGATCCCGACCTCGCGCACCGTGCAGGACGCACTGCTCGACGCTTTGCAGGAACCCACCCGCGATCGACTGGTCACCCAGCTCATCGGGGCGGACTAGCCAACTGACCACTGTGGCCGGTTCACGCTCGACATTCCCGCGAGCGATGATGGCCACCCGCCAATGCCGGTCCAACGCGCCACACGCCACCTCCCGCCCTCGGCGGGCGCGACGGACAGGCAGCCAGCCGAGCAGCACCTGGAGGCGACGGCCTCCCGCACGGCCCACGGAACAACAGACCAGCGGCACCAGCCGCACTCGGCGACACCCCGCCCGGGACGAACCGCCTGCCCGACACCGAACCGCCTCCCAGGTGTCCCAGCGCAGTGCGAGTACTCCCCGCCGATGGTCTTGGCACTCCGAGGGCCCCGCGGTAGCAGGCCAGTCGCACGCTCGGCGGCACCAGCAGTGCGCCGGGGTTGCGCGTCGGTGTCCCCACCGACGCCCCCCGGCGCCTGCCGCGTTTGGGCCAGGCTCACTTCGTCCGAGCCGCCGGCGCCGCGTCAAGGAGAGCTTGCGGCGCTCGCTTCTGGCCGGCGTCGCGTTCGAGGGGAGCGTGCGCGCCCTCTATGGCCACTGGAGCCTGGGTGCCCGTGGTGAGGTGAGGATCCCCGAAGCAAGGCGAAGAAGTCTCGGTGGCGCCGGGCAGGGTGCCCAACGGACTGCGGTCCTCGACATCTCTGGGGGACCATGAGACCTTCGCTGCCCTCTGCCTGCGTCGTCCTTTGCTTAGCCTTGGCCAGTTGCATCAACGATCAGGGAGCGACACTCCGCCCGCATCCAGCGCGACCGCGTCGCCACCAAGATCGACGATCCGCAGGGATTCGCCCGCTGCGGATCGAGGTCGCGGCTCCGGCGGGCTCCAGCACCGTCTACGCGGGCCGCTTCTTCGACCGGCGTCCTGGCTCTCGTAGCCGGCTATCCGCCTGCGGCGGGCGGGTCGTCGGTGCGCGAGGTCATCGCGGGCAGGCAGACGGTGGTCGCCAACCGCCCCCGGGCCGACGGCGGCAAGTTCTACTAGGAGGTCTGCAAGTCAGTGCGGCCGTTGGACAACGAGGATTCGCCAGGCGCGATGGAGTACGCCGTCGCGGAGGTCGGGTGGTTCACCGAGCCGGAGGCTGCTCGGCGGCGGAGGTTCTCGCGGGCTTGTTGTGGCCCGCGCTGCCACCGGTCTAAGGGGTCAACACCCGCAGGATCGTCGACAGCACCGAGACCGCACCCGCCTTGTCCAGTGGCTCGTTCCCGTTGCCGCACTTCGGTGACTGCACGCACGACGGGCACCCGCTCGGGCACTCGCAGCCGCTGATCGCCTGGCGGGTGGCGGTGAGCCACGGCACCAGGGCCGCGTGGCCGCGGTCGGCGAAACCCGCGCCGCCGGGGTGGCCGTCGTGGACGAAGACCGTGGGTTTGCCGGTGTCCGGGTGCAGCGCGGTGGACACGCCGCCGATGTCCCAGCGGTCGCACGTGGCGAACAGGGGCAACAGGCCGATGGCGGCGTGTTCGGCCGCGTGCAGTGCGCCTGGAATCGTTGCCGGGGCGACGCATCCCAGCAGGTCTTCGCTGATCGTGTACCAGACCGACCGGGTCGTCAGGGTGTGCTCGGGCAGGTCGAGCGGCACCTGGTCCATGACCTCACCCGACGGCAGTCTCCGCAGGTAGCCGACGACCTGGGACGTCACGGCGACCTCACCCAGGCACACCGTCACCTCACCCGCGCCCGCCCGGTGCACCACACGGGATTGCGTGTCCAGCACCGAGATGTCCACGATCTCGCGCGCCTGGGTCGACCACTCCGGGTTCTCCGCGTGCACCATCGCGAGCCCGGCAGCCAAGTCGAGGTCGTCCACCACATAGGACGCCCCCTGGTGCAGGTACACCGCCCCCGGGTGGACCGACGTGCACGCGCTGCCCGGGCTGACCGTCCCGAGCATCCGCCCGGAATCCGATTCCACCACCGCGATCTGCTCGCCGCCCGACCCGCGGATGTCGACATCGCCGTGTGGCCGGTCCCGCGCCGTCCAGTACCAGCCCGCCGGCCGCTTGCGCAGGACACCGTCGTCGACCAGGCCGTCGAGCACCGCGCGGGCACCCGGACCGAACGTCGGCAGGCAGTCGACGGTCAGCGGCAGTTCGGCGGCGGCGCAGGCGAGTTGGGGCGCGAGCACATACGGGTTGCCCGGGTCGGTGACCGTGGCCTCGATCGGCTTGTCGAGCATCGCCGACGGGTTGTGCACGAGGTAGGTGTCCAGCGGGTCGTCGCGGGCCACGAACACCACCAGCGACCCGTCGCCCGCCCGGCCCGCGCGTCCCGCCTGCTGCCAGAAGGACGCCACCGTGCCGGGGAATCCGGCGACCACCACGGCATCGAGGCCCGCGATGTCCACGCCGAGTTCCAACGCGTTCGTGCTGGCCACCCCCAGGAGGTCGCCGCACGCCAGGGCCTTCTCCAGGGCTCGGCGTTCCTCGGGCAGGTATCCGGAGCGGTAGGCGGCCACCCGGTCAGCCAGCTCTGGGTCCACTTCGGACAGAGCGCGCTTGGCGCTCAGCGCCGTGAGTTCGGCTCCTCGGCGGGAGCGGACGAACGCCAGCGTTCGGGCGCCCTCGATCACCAGGTCGGTGAGGATCCGGGCGGTCTCGGCGCCCGCCGAGCGGCGGACTGGGGCCCCGTTCTCGCCGGACAGGTCATCGAGCAGCGGCGGCTCCCACAGCGCCACGGTCCGCGCGCCGCGGGGGGAGTGGTCGTCGGTGACCGCCACACAGTCCACTCCGGACAGTCGGGTGGCGGAGCTGCCCGGGTCGGCGACCGTGGCCGAGGCCAGGATGAACACCGGGTCGGACCCGTACTTGCGGGCGATGCGGGCCAGCCTGCGCAGCAGCAGCGCGACGTGGGAGCCGAAGACGCCGCGGTAGGTGTGGCACTCGTCGACCACCACATACCGCAGCTGCCGGAAGAAGGTCGCCCAGCGGCCGTGCGCGGGCAGCACGCCGCGGTGGAGCATGTCCGGGTTGGTGAACAGCCACCGGCCGTGTGCCCGTGCCCAGTCGCGCTCGGCCATCGGGGTGTCGCCGTCGTAGGCGCAGGCCCGCAGGTCGTTCAGGTCCAGGGCGCGCAGCGAGCGCAGTTGGTCGGCGCCAAGGGCTTTGGTCGGCGAGAGGTAGAGCGCGGTCGCGCGGGGCTCCTCGAGGAGGGTGGAGATCACCGGCAGCTGGTAGGCCAGCGACTTGCCCGACGCCGTTCCGGTCGCGATCACCACGCTGCGGCCGTCGTGCGCGTGGTCGGCCGCTTCGGCTTGGTGCGCCCACGGTTCCCTGACCCCGCACTGGGCGAATGCCTCCCGGACACGCGAGGGGGTCCACGCGGGCCAGGGGACGACGGTGGCCGCGCGCTCGGGCAGTTCGGCGACATGGGTCAGTGGATCTTCCCCGTCGGGAACCCCGGCGAGGACCCGTTTGAGCAGCACGGCGCCGCGTTCCGAACCCACGGGTCGAGCTTCGCACACGGGTCCGACGTTGTTGCTCGGCAGGCGAATCGGCTGGAGATGATCATGAGATGTTCGTCACAATAAGCCCAAGTAACATCACTGACAGTGCACGTTATGGGACGGCTCGCGTCTGTGATCCGCCTTACCAATAGACTCCGCCGTCATCCCACCGAATGTGGTGGTGCACACGTCGGAATCGGAGTCGATGCACGCTCGGGCGGATGTCGGCGCTGAAACAGGCAGATCATCAGGAGGACGGATGTCCGGGCAATCCCTCGCGGCGGACCTGACGCTCACCGGCGGAGATCGCGGTGTGGTCGTCGTGGTCGCCGCGATCGCCCTCGCCGCTCTTGCCGTTGGTTATGTCCTGCTCAAGGAGGTCCTGGCCGCTGGCACAGGGACCACGAAGATGCAGGACATCGCCAAAGCGGTGCAAGAGGGCGCGGCGGCGTATCTCAAGCGGCAGCGCAACACGCTTCTGGTATTCGGCAGCGCGGTGTTCTTGCTGCTGTTCCTACTCCCCGCGGATAGTGGCGGCGAACGGATAGGCCGGTCCCTGTTCTTCTTGGTGGGCGCGGTGTTCTCGTTCACCATCGGCTATCTCGGCATGTGGCTGGCGACGCAGGCGAACCTGCGCGTCGCGGCCGCGGCCAACGATGAGGGCGGCCGCGAGAAGGCCACCCGCATCGCGTTCCGCACCGGCGGCGCGGTCGGCATGGCGACCGTGGGCCTCGGCCTGTTCGGCGCCGCGATCGTCGTGCTCGTCTACACCGGTGACGCCCCGAAGGTCCTGGAGGGCTTCGGTTTCGGCGCCGCGCTGATCGCGATGTTCATGCGTGTCGGCGGCGGCATCTTCACCAAGGCCGCGGACGTCGGCGCCGACCTGGTCGGCAAGGTCGAGCAGAACATCCCGGAGGACGACCCCCGCAACGCCGCCACGATCGCCGACAACGTCGGCGACAACGTCGGTGACTGCGCGGGTATGGCCGCCGACCTGTTCGAGTCCTACGCGGTGACCCTGGTCGCCGCGCTGATCCTCGGCAGCACCGCGTTCGGTGTGCAGGGCCTGCTCTTCCCGCTGATCGTCCCCGCCCTCGGCGTGATCACCGCGATGCTGGGCGTCTACATCACCAAGGCCCGCGCGGGCGAGAGCGGCCTGACCGCGATCAACCGCTCGTTCTACATCTCGGCGCTCTTCTCGGCGGTCCTCTGCACCGCGGCGGCGTTCATCTACCTGCCGAACTCCTTCGCGGAACTGACCGGCGGCACCACCGCGGCCGAGGCGGGCAGCCCCGCGCTGATCGCCTCCATCGCCGTGATCATCGGCATCGTGCTCGCCGGCGTCATCCTCTGGCTGACCGGCTACTACACGGGCACCGACCACAAGCCGGTCAAGGAGGTCGGCAAGACCTCGCTGACCGGTGCGGCCACCGTCGTCCTGTCGGGTATCTCGGTCGGCTTCGAGTCCGCTGTCTACACCGCGATCGTTATCGGCGCGGCGGTTTACGGCGCGTTCCTGCTCTCCGGTTCGATCATCGTCTCGCTCTTCGCGATCGCTCTCGCGGGCTGTGGTCTGCTGACCACCGTCGGCGTCATCGTCGCGATGGACACCTTCGGCCCGGTCTCGGACAACGCCCAGGGCATCGCCGAGATGTCCGGCGACGTCACCCCCGAGGGCGCGCAGATCCTGACCGAGCTCGACGCGGTCGGCAACACCACGAAGGCGATCACCAAGGGCATCGCGATCGCCACGGCGGTGCTCGCGGCGACCGCGTTGTTCGGGTCGTACCAGACCGCGATCGTCGAGGCACTGGCCAAGGCGGGCGAGGGCTTCAAGGGCGACGACTTCATCGTGTTCAGCCCGAACGTGCTGGTCGGCATCCTGATCGGTGCCGCCGTGGTCTTCATGTTCTCCGGTCTCGCGATCAACGCGGTCACCCGCGCGGCGGGCGCCATCGTCTTCGAGGTGCGCCGCCAGTTCCGCGAGATCCCCGGGATCATGGAAGGCACGGGCAAGCCGGAGTACGGCAAGGTCGTCGACATCTGCACCCGTGACTCGCTGCGTGAGCTGGCGACCCCGGGTCTGCTCGCGGTCCTCGCCCCGATCGCCGTCGGCTTCGGCCTCGGTGTCGGCCCGCTCGCGGGCTACCTCGGCGGCGCCATCGCGGCGGGCACGCTGATGGCGGTGTTCCTGGCCAACTCCGGTGGCGCCTGGGACAACGCGAAGAAGCTGGTCGAGGACGGCCACCACGGCGGCAAGGGGTCCGAGGCGCACGCCGCCACGGTCATCGGCGACACCGTGGGCGACCCGTTCAAGGACACCGCCGGTCCTGCGATCAACCCGCTGATCAAGGTGATGAACCTGGTCTCGCTGCTGATCGCGCCCGCCATCGTCACGTTCTCGGTCGGCCCGGACGCCTCCACGGGTCTTCGGGTCACGATCGCGGCCGTGGCCGTGGTGCTGATCGTCGTCGCCGTGGTCGTGTCGAAGCGTCGCGGCACCGCGATCGCGGACACGCCCGCGGAGACGAACGTGTCCAACGGGGTCTGATTTCGACGTACTGCCGCAGTGCGATGGGGCCGGTTCCGCCGTTCGGCGGGGCCGGCCCCGTTCGCGTCGCGGGGGTGCCGGGGGCGTGCGAGCATCGAGTCGGCACCCAGGACGTCCAGGCAGCATCAGGCAAGGAGCAGCACCATGGTTCGTCGTCTCGCCGCGGTCACCGCGGCCGCCGTGACGCTGTCGTTCGGTCTGGCGGGATGTGGATCGGACGCGCCGACCACCACCGGCACGCCCACGACCACGACCACCACGGCCGCGGCCGCGAACGGCGACGCCGTGGCGTGGGCCGACAAGGTCTGTGCGGCGGTCGGTCCCGAGGTCGAGAAGTTCAAGGACACGCCGAAGGGCGACCCGAACAACCTCCAGGCGACCAAGGACGGGTTCGTCACCTATCTCGACGGGATGGCGCAGGCCCTCGACCGGATGATCTCCGGAATCAAGGACGCGGGCGCGCCCCCGGTCACCGACGGCGACGCCGCGGCCAAGGCCGTCGAGAACTCGCTCGCGACCGCCAAGGACACGGTCACCAAGGCCAAGGACAACCTGGCGAAGGTCGACGCGAGCAACCCGCAGGCGTTCCAGGCCGGGATGGCCCAGGTCGGGCAGGACCTCCAGGGTCTCTCCCAGATGGAAGACCCGACCAAGGGGCTGCGCGGCAACAAGGAACTCAACGACGCTTTCGAGAAGTCGGAGAAGTGCAAGGCCCTCAATGAGCCCGCGACCAGCGCCACGCCGACCTCCTGAGCAGTAGTCGACTAGGTCCGCGTGACCTCGTGACGTCATCACTCGAACGTGTTGGGTAACCGAAGTCCTTTACGCTGATCGAACCTCTGTTCTATTCTGGCCGCCGTGGCGCAGCTGTCGTTCTTCTCCGCCGAGGCGACTCAGCCGCGAGTGGCCGACCTCGCGGGGCTGCTGTGCGGGCCGGGGCGGACGGTGGTGTTCGCCAAGGCCACGGCCAAGTTGATCGTCCCGGTCGACGATGTCTGGCGGGCCAGGGCGCTGGTCGCCGCGTGTGCCGAGCGCGGGGTCCGGGCACAGGTCAGGGTCGACGAACAGGCCACGATCGTGTGCACCGCGTTCCGGGTCGACTTGGCCCCGCTCGCCGCCGCGTGGTCCGAAGGTGATGGCAAGGTGGTGCCTGGCGGGTTCACGCCAGATGGCGCTACCTTGCGGATGTGGGTTCTGGCGGCGGGCCGCTGGGACAACAACGGGTATGTCCTGCCGGTCGACCAGACCGTGCCGGACACCCATGAACCACTGCGTGAGAGCCTGGCGCGGTGCGGTCTGCCTGCGACGACGCAGGTCGACGGGTCCGGTCTGAAGATCGTCGGACGCAGGCGGCTGGCCCGGCTGCGTGAACTGGTCGGACCGCTGGTCGACCCGGGCTGCGGGGGACAGTGGCCCGACGTTTCCCGGATGCGCGTCGTGTCCTGAGCGTGCTACAGGTGGTACAGGTTCATACTCGTTCGGCCTATCCAGGCCGGCACGGAGAGCCCCTGGAATAGGGCATCGGCTGTGCGGCGTGCACACTGACTGGCTGACACGGGGCTCAAGACGGCTTCATAGAGAGCGGGAAAGCGTGGCTGGCTCGACAGGGACGAAGAAGAACGGTGGTGGCACCGACGGCACTGAGCCTCGTCGGCTGGTGATCGTCGAGTCGCCCGCCAAGGCGCGCAAGATCGCGTCCTACCTTGGCCGGAACTTTGTCGTCGAGTCGTCCCGTGGCCACATCCGTGACCTCCCGCGCAAGGCCGCCGAGGTCCCGGAGAAGTACAAGGGCGAGTCCTGGTCGAACCTGGGGGTCAACGTCGACCAGGGCTTCGAGCCCATCTACATCGTGACGCCGGACAAGAAGGCCACGGTCACCGAGCTCAAGGGCCTGCTCAAGGACGTCGACGAGCTCTACCTCGCGACAGACGGTGACCGCGAGGGCGAGGCCATCGCGTGGCACCTGCTCGAAGCGCTCAAGCCCAAGGTGCCGGTGCGCCGGATGGTCTTCCACGAGATCACCGAGCCCGCGATCCGCGCCGCCGCCGAGAACACCCGCGAACTCGACCGCGACCTGGTCGACGCCCAGGAGACCCGCCGCATCCTCGACCGCCTCTACGGCTACGAGGTCAGCCCGGTCCTGTGGAAGAAGGTCATGCCGCGCTTGTCGGCGGGCCGTGTGCAGTCGGTGGCGACCCGCATCGTCGTGCAGCGTGAGCGCGAGCGCATGGCGTTCGTGGCGGCCACGTACTGGGACATCTCCGCGACGATGGACGCCGGCGCCGACGTCGAGCCGCCCACGTTCGGTTCGCGGCTGCTGTCGGTCGACGGCACCCGCCTGGCCACCGGCCGTGACTTCGGCCAGGACGGTCAGCTCAAGGCAGGCACCGACGTGCTCCTGCTGGAGGAGGCCGAGGCCCGCCGCCTCACCGAGAGCCTGGTGGGCGCCGCGCTCACCGTCTCCAGCGTCGAGGAGAAGCCGTACACCCGTAAGCCGTACGCGCCGTTCATGACCTCGACGCTGCAGCAGGAGGCGGGCCGCAAGCTCCGCTTCTCCTCCGAGCGGACGATGCGCGCGGCCCAGCGGCTGTACGAAAACGGTTACATCACCTACATGCGTACCGACTCCACCACGCTCTCGGAGACGGCCATCACCGCGGCCCGCCAGCAGGCCACGGACCTCTACGGCGCGCAGTTCGTCTCGCCGCAGCCGCGGCAGTACACCCGCAAGGTCAAGAACGCCCAGGAGGCGCACGAGGCCATCCGACCGGCCGGTGAGGTGTTCCGCACCCCCGGCCAGGTCGCGGGTGAGCTGGAGACCGACGAGTTCCGCGTGTACGAGATGATCTGGCAGCGCACCATCGCCTCCCAGATGGCCGACGTGCGCGGCACCACGATGACCGTGCGGATCAGCGGTGCCGCCGCCAGCGGCGAGGAGTGCGTCTTCTCCTCCTCGGGCCGCACGATCACCTTCGCCGGCTTCCTGCGGGCCTACGTCGAGGCGGTCGACACCGAGACCGGTGGCGAGGCCGACGACGCCGAGCGCAGGCTGCCGCTGCTGGTCAAGGGCCAGCCGGTCACCGCGGCCGACCTGTCCGCCGACGGTCACACGACCAGCCCGCCCGCCCGGTACTCCGAGCCCAGCCTGATCAAGGCCCTCGAAGAACTCGGCATCGGCCGACCGTCGACGTACACCTCGATCATCAACACGATCCAGGACCGCGGCTACGTGTGGAAGAAGGGCTCCGCCCTCGTCCCGTCGTGGATCGCGTTCTCCGTGATCGGCCTGCTGGAGCAGCACTTCGAGCGGCTCGTCGACTACGACTTCACCGCCGCGATGGAGGACGAGCTCGACCGCATCGCGCTCGGCGAGCAGCAGCGCACCAACTGGCTCACCGGCTTCTACTTCGGCGGCGAGATCGGCCCCGAGGGCTCGGTCGGCCGCTCGGGCGGGCTCAAGAAGCTTGTCGGCTCCGGCGTCGAACACATCGACGCCAAGGAGGTCAACTCCATCCCGGTGTTCATCGACGCCGAGAACCGCCCGGTCGTCGTGCGCGTCGGCCGGTACGGGCCGTACCTGGAGCGCGAGGTCGACGGCGCGGCGCAGCGGGCGAACGTGCCCGAGGACCTGGCGCCCGACGAGCTGACCCTGGAGCTGGCCGAGAAGCTGTTCTCCACCCCGATGGAGGGCCGCAGCCTCGGCAACGACCCGGTCACCGGGAACGAGATCGTGGCGAAGGAGGGCCGCTTCGGCCCGTACGTCACCGAGGTCCTGCCCGAGGTCGAGGAACCGCCGCCGCCCGCCGAGGGCGCGAAGAAGACCAGGGCCAAGGCGCCCGCCAAGCCCAAGCCGCGGACGGGCTCGCTGTTCAAGGACATGTCCCTGGACACGATCACCCTCGACGACGCGCTGAAGCTGCTGTCGCTGCCCCGCGTGGTCGGCACCGACCCGGCGGACGGTGCGGAGATCACCGCGCAGAACGGGCGCTACGGGCCGTACCTGAAGAAGGGCACGGACTCGCGTTCGCTGACCACCGAAGACCAGATCTTCACCGTCAGCCTCGAGGAAGCGCTCAAGATCTACGCCGAGCCGAAGAAGCGCGGCAGGCAGGCCGCCGCGTCGGCCCCGCCGCTGCGTGAGCTGGGCAACGACCCCGTGTCGGGCAAGCCGATGGTCATCAAGGACGGCCGGTTCGGGCCGTATGTGACTGACGGCGAGACCAACGGGTCGCTGCGCAAGGCGGACAGCGTCGAGACGCTCACCGACGAGCGCGCCGCGGAGCTGCTGGCCGAGAAGCGGGCCAAGGGTCCGGTGACGAAGAAGGCACCTGCTCGGCGCAAGGCGCCCGCGAAGAAGGCTCCGGCGAAATCGAAGTCGTAGCCCTCTGTCGCTCAAACGGGTGAACGCTTAGCCTGCGAGGGGTAACCCGCCCGAGAGGGGGCCCCGAATGGGTGAATCGTTCCGTGCTGACGACGCGCGCGATCTGGATCCCCCTCGGCTCCGGCTCCCGCGCGCCGTCCGGCCGCCCGTCGCCCCGATCGTGCGCCCCGGCCTGATCGAGTACCCACCACGGCCGGGGTGGCCGTATCAGCCGCGCGCGGGGGTGCGGAGGATCAAGCTGAGCGTGTCGCTGGTGGTTCTCGCGGCCGCCGTCCTGCTCTTCATCGCGTACCAGGTCATAAGTGGTTTCCTCGGGATGATCAATGGACTTGTCAACTAGATCACGCAAAGTGAGCCCGCTGGGGTTCGGTTTGTGCGAGCCTGTCCCGACATCCCAGCTACGCTGGGCTTGACACTTGGCGTGGAGATGGGGTGGAGGGCATCAGCGGGGGCCCGAACGGACAGCTCAGGACCAAGGGGCAGACCACGGGCGCGGAAGCGTCCATGGCGCACCGGGCCCGCAGTGTCCTGGCGATCCGGCCGTTCCGCAGGCTCTGGGGTGTCACCTACCTGTGCAGCGTTGGTGACTGGCTGTCACTGCTCGCTCTCACCGGGTTGGTCGCGTCGCTGACGCAGGACTACACGGCGCAGAGCTTCGCCTTCTCCGGCGTCGTGCTGACCCAATTGCTGCCCGGTCTGCTGTTCGCCCCGCTCGGCGGCTTGTTCGCCGACCGGTTCGACCGCCGCAAGGTCATGGTCCTGGCCGACATCGCGCGGTGCGGGCTGTTCCTGTCCATCGCGGTCGTCGGCTCGACGCTGTGGCTGTTCATCGGCAACTTCCTGATCGGCTGCTGCGCGCTGCTGTGGATCCCGTCCAAGGACGCCGCGGTCCCCAACCTGCTGCGCAGGCCGGACCAGGTGGAGACGGCCAACCAGCTCGGCATGGTGATGACCTACGGCATCGCCGTGATCAGCGGCGCCGGCCTCTACTCGCTCATCACCGGTATCAGCACGAACGTCAGCCTCCCCTTCGGCACCAGCGACCTCGGCATCGCCCGGTTCATCCTGACGATCAACGGCTTGCTGTATCTGACCAGCGCGATCATCGTCGCCACGCGCATCCCGGAGCTGTCGACGCGAGCCCCGGTCGTGCCCAAGCCCGCGGACAAGGACAAGCCGAAGAAGAGCGGCTTCCTGTCGATGGTCAAGGACGCGGGCCACTTCATCCGGACCACGCCGATCGTGCGCGGCCTGCTCATCGGCATGATCGGCGCGTTCGCCGCGGCGGGCGCCCTCGTCGGCTCCGCCCAGCTCTACGCGGACAGTCTCCGCGGTGGCCAGTCGGCGTTCGGTCTGCTCTTCGTCGCCCTGTTCATCGGCCTCGCCACCGGCATGACCGGTTCGCCGAAGCTCGCCCGCAGGCTGCCGCACAACCGCCTCTTCGGCATCGCGATCGTGGTGGCGGGCCTGGCGCTGATGCTCGTGGCGCTCTCCCCGCACCTGGCCGTCTCACTGGTCACGGTGGCGGTGCTCGGGGCCAGCGCGGGCGCGGCGTTCCTCACCGGCGTGACGATCATCGGTACCCAGGTCGAAGACGCCATCCGCGGCCGCATCAACGCGATCTACCAGTCGCTGATGAAGATCATCCTGGCCGGCGCGATGGCTGCGACGCCGGTGCTGGTCGGCTTGGTCCGGCCGCACGAAATCAGCATGTTCGGCAAGCAGATGACGGTCGACGGCACCCGGCCCGTGCTGCTCGGCGCGGGCCTGATCGCCGCGCTCGTCGGCATCGTCGCCTACCGGCAGATGGACGACCGCCGCTCGGAGACGATCCTGTCCGACCTGGTCGCCGCCATCCGGGGCAAGCCGCGGCGGTCCACGGGCCTGCTCATCGCCGTCGAGGGCGACACCCACCTCGACACGTCGACCCAGGCCCAGCTGCTCGCCGACTGGCTGCGCGGCCCGAACGGCCGTGAGGTCTTCCTCGCCACCGACCCGGCCCTCGACGACGAACGCCTGCACGCGGTGCTCACGGGTGCCTCCCTGTCCAGCGCCCGCGCCCACGCGCTGGTGGCCGCCGCGGTCCGCGCCGACCTGGTCGAACGGGAGATCCGCCCGGCACTCGACCGCGGCGCCCTGGTCGTCATGGAGCGTTTCGTCGACAGCCCGCTGGCCCACCTCTCGGTCGCGGCCGGGCTCGACCCGGCGGAGCTGGAAGGCCTCGCCGACTGGGCGACGTCCCGGCTGCGGCCCGACATCACCGTGCTGCTCGACCGCGATCCGGGCACCCTCCCGAAGTCGCCGGGCAACACCGAGCATCATTGGCACGTGCAGAGCGTGCTGACCGATATGGCCGCGGCTGATCCCGACCGCTACGTGGTGGTCGACGGCGACGGCACCATGGACGACGTCGCCGACCGGGTCCGCCTCGCGGTGCAGACCACCCTCGCCGGCCGCAGGCTCGGCGACCTCGTGCCGGAGCGGGCTTCCTGATGGGCGGAGTCTGGTCGCAGCTCGTGGGGCAGCCGGACGCCGTCGAGGTCCTCACCGCCGCCGCCCAGTCGGGCGCCCGGCTGGTCGACGGCGCCGGCACGGCCGCGGGGATGACGCACGCCTGGCTGTTCACCGGTCCACCCGGCTCCGGCCGCTCCGTCGCCGCTCGGGCGTTCGCCGCCGCGCTGCAGTGCACGGCGGGGCAAGAGGTGCCGGGCTGCGGCGAGTGCCAGGGCTGCCACACGGCGATGGGCGGCACCCACGCCGACGTGCGCATGGTCGTCCCGGAGGGCCTGACCATCTCGGTCAGCGAGATGCGCGCGCTGGTGCAGACCTCGGCCCGCAGGCCGACCGGCGGCCGCTGGCAGGTCGTGATCATCACCGACGCCGACCGGCTGACTGAAGGCGCGGCCAACGCACTCCTCAAGGCGGTGGAGGAGCCACCGCCCCGCACGGTCTTCTTGCTGTGCGCGCCATCGGACCACCCGGACGACGTCTCGGTGACGATCCGCTCCCGCTGCCGCCGCATCGCCCTGCGCACCCCGGCGGCGGACGCGATCAGCGAAGTCCTGCGCCTGCGCGACGGAATCGACGCCGACACCGCGAACTGGGCCGCCTCGGTCTGCGGCGGCCACGTCGGCCGCGCCCGCAGGTTGGCGACCGACCCAGCGGCCCGCGACCGCCGCGCGAAGGTCCTGAAGATCCCGCTGCAACTGCGCAGAATGACCGACGTCTTCGACGCCGCGGGCGAACTCGTGAAGGCGGCGGAGGCCGACGCCACGGAGGTCAGCGAAACCCGCGACGAAGCCGAGAAGGACGCCCTACGGACCGCGATGGGCCACGGCGGCACCGGCAAGGGCACCGCGTCGGCGTCACGGGGGAGCGCGGGCGCGATCAAGGAGCTGGAGAAGCGGCAGAAGTCCAGGGCCACCCGAACCAAGCGGGACGTGCTGGACCTGGCATTGGTGGACCTGGCGGGCTTCTACCGGGACGTATTGGTGGTCCACGCGGGTTCGGACACGACGCTGAATCACCCGGACCATGCGGACAGCGCGGTCCGGGCGGCACAGAACTGGTCGCCTGAGTCGGCGCTGCGCAGGCTTGAGGCGGTGCTCGGGTGCCGGGAGGCGCTGGAGCAGAACGTGAAGCCGCAGATCGCCATCGAGGCGATGGTGGCCGTCCTCTATTCAGGCTGAGGTACCTGCCGCCTCACCCAACCAGGCTCCCCAGCCGAAGCCCCGGAAACGCACGCACCCCGCCTGACCGAAGTCAGACGGGGTGCGGCCCCTTGTTCGATCAGTCGGTGTGCCGGTCCGGCGTGATCTTCACCTGTGCGACTCGGGGGCGGCGGGGCAGCGCCGCGACCAGCACGACACCCACCAGAAGCATCGCGGTGCCCGACCAGAACATCGGCACCGACTGGTACGCGGCGCTCGTGTAGGCCAGCGGCGGGGTCTGCTTGCCCTGCGGCGCGGGGGCGGGCGGCTGAGTCGGCGTCGCGGTGCCGCAGACGACGCCACCGGTCGGCGCGAACGCGCGGGCGACCTGTTCGCCGAGCGAGACCTGGGCCAGCGCGGACGGCAGGTTCGGCAGGCCGAGCGCGTCGGTCGGCAGGACCTGCAGGTCGAGCATGCGGGCGGTGGCGCCCAGCTGGTAGCCCTTGAACGGCTGCGTCGCGTTCTCACCCTTCTGGGTCAGGTTCGCCACCGACAGCCGGATGACGCCGAGGTCGAGCTTCTGCAGGCCGCCCGCGATGGCTTCCTGCGCGCCCGCGCCATTGCCCAGCAGGCCGCCGATGATCGGGAGCTTGTCCGCGCCCGGGATCGAGGGGGCGCCGGGCAGCGGGATGCCGATCGGCAGGTCCATCTTCGGGTTCGCCGCGTCCAGCTTGCCCAGGCTCTTGCCGCCCTGGACGACTTCGAGGACCGGCGCGGTGTACTTGACCGTCGAGGTCTTCTCATCGCCGGTCGAGGTGACCTGCAGCGTCGGCTGGCTGACGACGTTGATCGACACCTCGTACGGCGTGCCCGCGAGCAGCTTGACCGCCGCGACCTGCAGCGTCGAGGTCGACTGGACCGCCTTGTTCTTCGAGCCGGGGATGTCCACCAGCTTGACGACCGACCGGGCCGACAGCGTGTTCGGCAGGCTCAGCAGCGAGCCCTTGCCGCCGGTGGTCTTGGCGCCCTGGCCGCCCAGCACGCCGCCGAGGGTGCTCAGCGGGCCCGCGAGACCCTTGATGCCCTCGATGATCGCCTTGTCGGCGTTGGCGTCGAGGTTCGGCGCGTCGAACACGCCGGTGAGGTCGGTGCCGCCGGGCAGGGTCGGGATGGCGTTGAGCGCGGACAGGCTTGCCAGCTCGGTCGAGGCGTCGGCGATGGTGTCGACACACGGACCCAGCGTGTCGCTCCAGTGCGCCTGGACCTGGCCGTTGAGCAGCCCGGCCTTGACCAGGGTGTCGAGCGGGGAGGCGGGCAGGTTGAGCCCGGCGCTCTTGGGCTGGGTGTTGTTCGGCGGCGCGGTCTGCGACAGCGCGCCCGGCGCCTGCGGGCTGACGCCCTGGAACGCGAACCCACCCGGCGCGGACTGCGCGATGGCCTTCTCGAAGGACAGGTAGGCCTCGGAGTTGGCCTGCGCGCTGGCGAGCCCGAAGCCCATCTCCGCGGCGGCCTGCTTCGGCAGCTTGTCCTCGGCGCCCGGGATGATCGTCTTGGTCGGCGTGGAGTTCGGCAGCAGCCGGACGATGGCAAGGCCCGTGCCCGCGTCACCGATGGCGTGGCCCAGCGGCTGCGGCCCGATCGGCGCCGACGGCGGCGGAGCGCTCGGGTTCGCGGGCTGCGGCACGGGGGTGGTCGGCTGAGCGGCCGCCGGGGAAGCGACCATCACCAGGACCGCGGCCGCGGCGGGCAACGCCAGCGCGGCAGACTTGCGTCGGGACATCGTCGGGGTCCTCCTCGGGCGATCCACGCGGACCGGCTATGGATTAAACGACACTAGGCCCCTCCGGTGACGCGATTCGCACCCGGTATAGTTGCCGCCAGCACGCCGCCTTAGCTCAGTCGGCTAGAGCGATTCACTCGTAATGAATAGGTCAAGGGTTCGACTCCCTTAGGCGGCTCGCAGGTCAGAGGCCGGTTCGGTACATCCGAACCGGCCTCTGTCGTTCTCCGTGGCCTGGCTCGTGGCCTGAAACCGACTTACCGTGGCCCTATGGCGTCCTCACGTAAGCCCCGGAAGGGGCAGCGCGGCACTGTCGCAGCGTTGCCGAGCGGTGCACGCAGGGTGAAGATCTACGCGGGTGTGGACGAGGTCACAGGCGGGGAACTGTGGCTCCGGGAGACCGTGCCAGCCGGGCCAGATATCGAAGCCCGCGTCGAGGTCGTGCGGACCAGGCTGCTCGCGCAGGTCGACGCCAAGCTGAACGCGCGCACCACGGCGACCGTCACGCAGTTGCTCGACCGCTACTTCGAGCTGACAGACATCGAAGAGAACACGAAGGTGTCGTATCAGTCGCTTGAGAGGAACCACATTCGTCCGCTGATCGGCGCGTTGCCGCTTGGCAAGGTAGACGGGGAACAGCTCGACTCCTTTTACCGGAAGCTACGCACGTGTCGAGCGCACTGCAAAGGACGTCGGTATGTCGAACACCGCAGGAAGCGTCCGCACGACTGTGTTGAAAGCGGTTGCCGAGAACACGTGTGCCGTCCGCTAGGCGCAGCTTCGATAGTGAAGATTCAGTCCATTTTGCGGAAATCGGGCAAGAGCGCGGTGAGGTGGAAGTGGGTAGGGACCAATCCCTTCACTCTGGCCGAATCGCAGAAGGCGCCTAAGCCCAAGCCGAAACCGCCGAGAGCTGATCAAGCCGCAATTATCGTTGAAGAGGCTTGGGCGGACCTTGAGTGGGGAATGTTCATTTGGCTCGCCATGGTTACAGGCGCGCGGCGGGGTGAAATGTGCGCGCTGAAATGGGACGACCTAGACCTTTCTGCGGGCGTGATCGGCATCAAACGAAGTGTCGCGCAGCGTGGGAAGCGCACGTGGGAGAAGGACACCAAGACTCACCAGCAGCGCCGAATCACGATCGATGAATCGACCGTGTCCCTGTTGACGGCATACCAAGCCCGCAGGCTCGAAATCGCAGGGGTAGACGAGTTTCATCCTGACGCGCGGATTTTCTCGTCGTCTGCCGACAGTATGACGTGGCTAAAGCCGGACTCTGTGAGTCAGAAATACTCTCGACTTTGTGCACGGCTAGGCTGGACCATGAACATTCACAACCTGCGCCACTACTCAGCGACCGAGCTAATCCTTGCGGGGGTTGACGTCAATACCGTTGCTGGCAGGCTGGGACATGGAGGCGGCGGGTCCACCACTCTCAAGTTCTACACGGCATGGTCGGAAGAAGCGGACCAGCGTGCGGCTGGAAAGCTTGCCGCCAGAATGCCTGAGCCGCCAATCACGCCAAAGATTGAGGATGGCAAAGTGGTGCCGATTCTCAAGCGGCGCAATGACCCCGCAAGTCCCTATCAAGAGATCGCCGCAGATCTGCGCGGCGCGATCAAGTGCGGCGCGATGAAACCAGGCGATGTGCTCCCCACGTTCTCTGACCTCGCAGCTCGCTACGGGAAGTCGACCGGAACCGCGCAACGCGCTGTCGCAGAGCTTCGAGCGGAGGGCTTGGTGTCCGTCAGCCGTGGCCGTCGTGCCGTGGTCGCCGATCCGAGCGTCCCGCAACCGCTCGCAGATGTCGTCGGCTTGGACACAACGAAGCGGCGGCGCGGGAAGTAGACGAAGATCGCCACAGCCTCTCGCCGAGCCGGTACGACCTCTCGTAGGCTCGCTGCGTGACGGATGAGCAGCATGGCGCGTGGAAGACCTTCGGTGAGCGGCTTGTGTACGACAACCGCTGGGTGAAGGTCGGCCTGGTCGATGTCGAGGCCCCCAACGGCGAACGTTGGGACTACCACGTCGTCCATCTTGCGCGTATCGCGATTGCTCTCATCGTTAACGACCAGGACGAAGCTCTGATGCTCTGGCGCTACCGCTTTGCGACGGATCAGTGGGGCTATGAGCTGTTGGGCGGAATGGTTGATGACGGTGATGATGCCGCTACAACAGCGGCCCGCGAAGCGGCCGAAGAGAGCGGATGGAAGCCTGTAGGCGAGCCTGAACACCTTGTTAGCTTCGAGCCACTACCTGGGCAGGTAACCGCTCAAGTCGACGTCTATTTGTGGCGTGATGCCGAGCATATCGGCGAGCCAACCGACACGGAAGAGACCGGGCGCATTGAATGGGTTGACCTTGCCCGGGTCACTGAACTGGCAGACCGAAAGGAGCTGCTTGGATCTGGAACCCTTGTTTCGTTATTTTACTATCTTAACTCACGTTTCCGGTCCAGTCAGAAGTAGGTCGCGTTCACCAGACTTGAGAACTCGAATGAGTGCCCTGCTGATTTCAGTGCATTTGGTCATGATCAGCACTAGCCAAAGGTTGACGTCGAGGGCTACTCCGACCGGGTGGTGCCCCTGGTTGATGCCATCTCGCGTAGACCTTGGAGTGATAGCTTCTGGGCATGTCGGACGAAGACAGCGGAGCCAGCGCAGCGGAAAGCGCTAGTGATCTTGCGAGTAGCGCTGGTGATCGGCCCGGCAGCTTCGCGTTCTTCTCTCTGATCGGTGATCGTTTCAACGCGCCCGGCATGCCCGCTGACACCGCGAAAGAGGTCGGGTTCTTCCGTGAAGCAATCCTGAGCGTTGCTCGCCAACTGTGGTTGGACGCCAATCTGGGTCGCAGTCGGGTACCAGCGGGATTTGCCGAGGCGTTCGACCTTCGGCTAACTAACGTTCTTCGCGGTAGCGCGGAGCCGCAGTTGCTCTTGAATCGCACCCAGAGGGTTAGCGACGAAGATTGGGACGAGTGGGTCCGATTTTATGAGGCTGCCCGCGATTCAATTGCAATGGGCGTCCCCACAGTCGCGGTGGCTCCACTGGATCGTGATCGCACGGACCTGACTGAAGAGGCTAGGGCTGCAAGGGTGTTGCGGAACCCAGCAGTTGTCGCAAGTCTGCGTAAGATTGGGTCCACTCTAGAGCAAGCGGAAACCGTTGTTCTTGGCTCTCCGCTGAGGGCTGGTCCGCGTGTCAAATTGGACCATGACATGAGATTGCTCCTGAATCCCAGACTAAGCGACCTAGGGGTGACGCAGTCCGAGCAGGTCTCAATCGAAGGCGTCATTGTCGAGTACGATGGGAAAACGCGGAGCTTCCGTCTTGAAATGCTTAACGGATCCGCGACCTGTTCGCTCACGAAGGATGAGGCGCGGCTCTCGATTCAAGCTCGCGACTATTTGGCTCTGGATGGCTTTACCGCCCCCGATGTCGTGATTATTGGCGAGACTAATAACAGTGTGGCGAAGAATATCCACATCTTCAGCGTGCATAGTATTGATATCGTGCGATCTGTAGCAGAGAAGATGCTCATCCAGCAGTTGCAGCGGATTGTTGAGCTTGAGGATAATTGGCTAGGGTCGGGAAGCGAAAAACCCCCTGAAGAAATAGTGGAACGAGTGCGCGAGCTGGTGCCAGCGTTGGCGGCACTCGACATTCAAATCTCTGTTGTGCCTAGCGCTGATGGCTCCGTAGTTCTGGAGGCCCGTCGGGGATTGGTTGAATTGTCGGTAGCGGTAGAGCCTAACGGCGAAATGTTCATGTGCTCCGATAATGTTGACACGAATGAACTGGATGAAGCTCAAGTTGATTTTGATGGCAGCCGACTTGAGCGTTTCCTGAGGACGGGGGCCATTTCGTGACCGCATCAGCTCCTCAGGACAGCATTCTCGACACTCCATCGGAACTTCTCCTTCGGCAAGTCCACCCTACTCATTTTACTAACGGAGTAGTGTCAAGCGAGGCGTTTAAGCCGAGTGCTCGTGACAGAGACATGCTCTCGACCCTGCGCGGACACGTCGGACCGGACGAGGCTTATCGACGATGGACGGAAGAAAAGGGCTTCAAATCTGTCGGCACATACGGTGTGACAGTTGGAGAAGTTGTCAATGAGAATCTTAAAGCCGTTGACGACGCGGCGGAAGTCAACGAGCCGGACCATGTGTCGATCGATTTTTCTCAAATTTTGAGCAAGGCGAGAAAGAAGCAAGCAGGGCGGATACTGCGCGACGCGGCTAAAGCGCGAGGCTGCTTACATGCGCCGAAATAGTTCCGGCTACTCTCGCGCCACGTCAGCGGTCCGATCTCTCGACTTTCTCCGGGCGTAGGGATCACCGCTCTTCGTGGCTATCGATTTATGTTGTCGGTAGTCGAAGCTGTTTCAATCGCCGCAATTGGCGGTCGGACTTGATTTGACCAGCGAGCTGACGCGCTTGTCTTGAGTATGCGTCTGTAGCGTCACGCTGTCCTGAGGCAGCGTGGGCATAGGCGAGATCGACAAGCAGCCCAACTTTGGCGCGGGTGAACTCGGCGGGCAGACGCGGGAGGGCACGTGTCAGGTAGTCGATCGCTTGCGGATCTCCCAGTCTTGCCAAAGCGTTGCCCCGCCATCGGTCCAAGTGGCCATCACCCAGAAAGAGGAACGGCAGAGTTGGGTCAACCGGATCGACAGGCAGCGAGGCTCGTGCATCATCGAACGCCCGTAGAGCTTCGTCCCGTTTGCCCGAGGCTGCGTATCCCTCACCGTGTGCTGCGGCCAGCCAGGTTCGGAGAAGAGGGCTGGCGACGTCATCAGCCAGCGAGCGTGCTTCGGCAAGCTGTTCGAGTGCTAGCGCGGTTTCGCCGAGGTCGATGAGGACGAATGCCTGTTCCGCTGTGGCGTGAGCAAGTAGCGACGTCGAGCCAGCCTCCCGCGCGGCGGACTTGCCCCGTTCGTAGTGGTCCCAAGATTGGTTAATCGCGTTGCGGTCCAGCGACTCCCAACCGGCCAGCGTGGACGCCTCCGTTAGAACCCCAGCAAGTTCCTCGCGCTGGCCTCGACCTGCGCTGAAGCGGAGTAGCGCGCCGACCTGGTCGATGTGGCCGCGAAGTTGGTCTAGAAGTGACATGCCGCCGAAGCGGCGGTCCACGTGGCGGGCGTTGTCGACCTGGCGGCGGAAGATGTCGATCGTGGCTGAGTCGACGGTGCGAGCGACGGCCAACCGCGCGCGCAGCTCGTTCGCTTCGTCGTCTTGAATCTCGGGTGGGAACCCTAACTCGTCGTTCGTCCGGCCGTAGATCTCGCGGAACAGGCGCTGATATCCCTTGCCGCTAACCGGCTCATGGCCATTCTCCCAGCGCGACAGTTTTGTCTTCAGGCTGGTGCGGGTCGCGACGGGTTCGCCAATGCGTTCGGCGCGGTTGATCAGCATCGTGATCACGGACTCTGCCGAGTAGCCGAGTTGCTTCCGCGTGCTCTGGAGCGGGGTACTTGGCATCAGGATTCACCGCCAACATAACCGCGCTGACCTGCGTGGTTATCGCGGGTTAATAGCCCCGCGGTTAACCCGAGCCACCTGTTTTCGGCTGCCAAAACGCCGATTGTTGTAAGTATGAACAGCAATCGGAACGACGCGGCGGCTACCAAGTCGCTGACACGAGTGTCGCCGCCCATGGTGCGGCTACCTCTGGTCTCGCCGCAGTGTGGTGCTGGCCAGGTCGTCAAGCCGGTCGCTTATGTCGTCCAGGCGGTCCTGTATGGCCTCCAGGCGCGACAGGATGGTGTCGGTGGGGTCGCCGGTCTGGCCCGGCGTGAGTGGCTTGCGTCCGTAGAGCAGCGCGGCCAGGTGGCCGGGGTGCCATTCAAGAGCGAGGGACAGCGCCTCCAGCGTGCGCGTACTGCGCCGGCGTTCGACCGTGTGATTCTCGATCTCGCGGATGATTGCCTGCGAAACCTGCGAGCGCTCCGCAAGCTCCCGTTGGCGCAAGCCAAGTTCGCGACTACGCGACTTAATGGCCTTGCCGACCGCAGACCAATCCTCTTCCACGTATTCCTCCGCGCTCCGCCTCAGCGCCGAGATTAGCGTGCACGCCTGATTCGGGTGCCGGGGTTGACCCGCGGCCACTCGATTGGAACAGCCGCGCTTTCCGATTCGCTGAGATCAGCGGGAAAGTGCGATGAAATAATCGTGATTCATTCCCGTTAGGAAATCTTCCATGGCTACCGCTATGTCTAATGCCGGTCCGCCGGCGTTCTACACGGTGCGCGAAGCGGCCCGGATTCTTCGCGTAGATCCGTCCACCCTCTACCGGGCGATCAGGGAAGGCGGGTTCCCCGCTGTTCGAGTTCGGAACCGTCGATACGTGGTTCCGGCCGCCGTGCTGGACCAGCTCGTGTCTGCGGCGGCTGAGTCCGGGTGCTTGGTCGACCCCGGCCGTATGGCGGCTGAGCGTCGGATTGCTCGTGAGGTCGAGCGTCAGTCCGGGGGTGCGTGGTGAACGACTACGTGGACCCGGAGGACTACTGGGAGATGTTGGCGGCCGACTTGGACCGCTACGCGGCGGTGCCCGATGAGGTGCTGTCGGAGATCGTGACTCGGGATGGCGCGTGCATGGCGCTGTTCGATGAGGACAACGCGCCGGACTTCACGGGTGATGCGGTGTCGGATCGGGAGCTGGCCGCGCGTGTGTGTGCCGGGTGTCCCGTGCGGCGTGAGTGTCTGGAACTGGAGTTGCGGACGGCTGGTGAGTTCACGCTTGGAGTGTGGGGAGCGCTGAACGAAGAGGATCGGCGCGCGGTTTACCCCGTGTGGCTCGCCCGCCGTGCTCGCGCCGAGCGGGACGGGGGTGACCAGTGATGGAGCCGATCACGATTCCCCCGGTCTTTCTGGTCGCGGGTGTTGGTGTCCTGGTGATCGGGTTGCTGTTGTGGCGCTCGGGTGCGCGAAAGGCGCGCGTGGCGGCTGACGCGGCACGGGCCGGGGCGCGTGCGGTGTCACTGGCCGGTCGGGTGCTGGTGCTGGCCGGGCTGATCGTCGGAGTGGAGTGGGTGGTAATCACCTACGCGTTCCACAACGTGACGCTTGTCGGTGTCGTTCTCGGACTGCCGGCGTTGTTCGCGGCGCACACGGTAGTTCGGGCGGTGACGGTCGTCGGTGACGGCGGCGGTTCGCGGCGCGGAGGTGGGAAGCGATGAGCACCCCGCTTGCGGGGCCGTCGCGGGGAGGGTCGGCCGCTGTGCGGCCGGCCCGCCCCGGCGGTGGCACCCAGTTGAACAGGTTGGCAGCACAGGCACGGCAGGCCGCCAGCGTGCGGGCGTATCAGACGCACCCGGACGTCGTGGCGCTGAGAGTTGAGCAGGTCCGTACGCAGGTAGATCGGTTGTGCTGGGCGGGAATCGTGCTCGGACTGGCGTTCACGATGACCAACGTTCAGCGGTTCGCGGCCGGGTCCGCGGCGGCCTGGTCGTTGCCTTGGTGCACCGCGTGGTTGCTCGATCCGATGGTGTCGTTGGTGCTGCTCGCGATCCTGCGAGCAGAGCAAGTGACGGCCCGGTACCGGGTGGCAACGGGTGCGTGGGTGCGGCGCGCGAAGTGGTTCACGCTCGCGGCCACGTACGTGATGAACACGTGGGCGTCGTGGGCAGCAGGGTCGGTGTCCGGGGTGGTGTTGCACTCGGTGCCGCCGCTGGTTGTGTTTACCGCCGCTGAGGCGGTGACCGATCTGCGGGACAAGCTCACGGCTGCCGTCGCCGCCGCGTTCACCGAAGCGGAGGACCAGCCGCCGACGCTGGCGGCGGTGAACACCGTCCCCGTTCATGAGCAAGCGGCGGACAGGCCCGTCGGTGAACGGGTCAAGCGCGGTCGTCGGGCGCGGCCGGTGAACGGGCGCAAGCTGTTCGCGGACTACCTGGCGGACGCGCGCGCGGCGTGGTCGCCCGATGTCGAGGTCACCCCTGCGTGGATTCGTCAGGTCACCCAGTGTTCGCGGGGGCTGTCGTCGCGGTTGGCCGCAGCACTGGTCGCGGAGCTGGCCGAGGACGGCGGTCAGGGGGTGCGGTCATGAACGCCGATCGGGAGTTGGTGAACGCGACCACGCGTGACGTCTTGGACGTCGGTCCGGTACTGGAAGGGGAGTTGGTCGACGAGTCGGAGCGTCCCCGGCTGGTGTCGTGGCGGGACCGATTCGCCCGCTGGTGGCGGTACTCGCCACGCGTGCCCATGGCCTTGAAGGGCTGGACAAATGTTCGGCAGGCAGTCCGGCACGCGGCGGTGTGGCTGTTGGTTCAGCCGTGGCGCTATGCCCGTGCGGTCGTGCGGGGCCTGGTGGTCGCGGTCCGTTGGTGGCGGTCGTGGGTGAAGGTAGGTGACTACCGCGACGCGGCGGTCGCGTCGGAGAAGCTGGCGGACAAGTTCACCGAGATCCGTGAACTCACGATCTTCCGATGGAAGGTCACCGGCGCGGTATTGGTCGCTGTGGTTTGCGGTGTCCTGACTACTTACCTGGTCTATGGCGAACAGGTGTGGTGGTGGACCGGTGCCGTGGCGTCGGTGTCGTTGGCGGTTCTCGGTAGGCGCAAGGACGGTTCACCCGGACGAAAGCCGGTGTTGTCCGGTCCTCGGAGTCTGACGTGGACGATGGATCCACAGGTCTTGGTCGACGCGTTCCGCGACGCGAAGTTGATCGGCAAGGACGAGACGTTGCGGTTGGTGGAGCGGGCAGCGAGGCAGGGCGACGGTTGGGCGGTGACGGTCGATCTACCAGCGACGCGCAAGGCGGCCGACGTGGTCAAGAACCGCGACGCGTTGGCCTCAGCGTTGGCCGTCGATGAGGTCCAGTTGATCACCGAGCGGGTCCGGGGCAACGGCGGACACGCGGGTCGGGTGGCGCTATGGGTCGCGGATGCCGATCCGTACGCGTCGGCGCCACTTCGGACTCCATTGCTCGGGGTGGCGCGGTGGGACGCGTGGCGTCCGGTGCCGTTCGGCCGCGATGCGCGCAACCGCCGGATCGATTTGCCGCTGGTGTGGACGTCACTGTTGGTCGGTGCGATTCCTAGGCAGGGCAAGACATTCGCTGCGCGATTGGCAGCCGCGGGCTTGATCTTGGACCCGCATACTCGGCTTTACGTGGCGGATTTCAAGGCCGGAAAGGACTGGGACGCGGTAGGTCTGGTCGCGCACCGATTCATGTCCGGTGACGAACCCGCGCACGTGCTGGCACTGATCGATTGGCTGGTGGAGTTGGTCGGGGAGGTTCAGGGTCGGTATCGGCGGATGCGGGAGTTGGATGACCTGACGTGCCCGGAATCGAAGATCACCCCCGCGATGGCACGGGATTTGAGCCTGGACATGCCGATCACGCCGATTGTCATTGATGAGGTTCAAGTGCCGTTGGAGGAACGCACACCCGTTGCAGTGCAAGGAAAACGTCTCCCGGCAGGCGAGTACGTCGGGGAGCTGTTGACCTGGTTGGCGAAGAAGGGGCCTGCGGCCGGAGTCGTTCTGGTCCTGGCGACACAGCGGCCGGACTCCAAGACGATCCCCTCTGGTCTGCGCGCGGTTCTCGGGTCGCGGTTTGCCCTGCGGGTGATGGATTGGCGGGACAGCAACATCGTCCTTGGGGAGCAGATGAACACACGCGGCTACGACTCCAGTCGCCTGCTGCCCTCGCACAAGGGTGTCGGCATCCTCCGGCCCGATGGCGAGACCGACGCGGGCGCGGACGTGTTGGCGATGACGGTGCGGACCTACTACATGCCGAACGAGGACTGGCGGGTCATCTGCCGCCAGGGCCGTGCCCTACGCGAACAGGAAGGAACCTTGACAGGACACGCGGCCGGACAGAACACGCCACCCGTGATCGAACGCGCTGACCTGGCGTTGGCTATCGGCACGCCCCAACCCCGGCACGAGGAGGAAGCCGCAGACGACAGGATCGAGTTGCCCGAACCGCTCGGGTCGGTGATCAACTACCTGGACGACCATGACGACGGCCGCACGTTCGTCACAAGCGCGGAGCTGATCGACGCATTGGGGGCGGACGCGACGTGGTTCGGTAGGCAGATGAGCGAACTGGGGTGCCGGTCCACGCGGGAACGCGTCGAAACGGACGGCGGCACTCGCCAAGCGCGGGGCTACCGACTGGTGGACCTGCGGGCCGCTGCCGACCGCATCGCCGAGGACGATGACGGCGGGGCGGACAGGTTGTGAGTCCTGCTGCCTATTGTCACACGCCCGACTTGCTGTCACAGCCCGCCAAGACAGTAAGAAGTTGGCCTCCACCAGGGCAACCAGGTGTCGGTGACAGTGAGACGGTAAGACAGCAAACCCATCACAACACAGCGAAACGCCCCAGTCGGGCCATATCGAACGTGGTCCGACCGGGGCGGCTTCTGTCTCAGCGCAGCTTGAAGCCGAGGACCTGCGACCTGATGAACAGCAGGTTGTCGACTGCCGGACGGGCGGGTTCCCACGGGCCGTCATACAACGCCGGCCCGCGTCCGGCAATCTCTGCCTCCCACAACTTGCCGAACACGCGCTGACGGACGAACCCGACCAACACTGAGTCCTTCGTCGCGCCCGCCGTGATCACGTACGTACCGTCGATTGCCAACCGGGCGCGCCTGGGCACCTGCACTGAGCGAGTCGACCACTTCCTTTCGACGCGCGTACCGAGGAAGCGGATCATCATTCGTGACGGAATCCGTGACAATTCGGGTTGAGTCGGCCGAGACCGGCGACCGGGAAGCCGCCGGACGCGCACGGCGGGGCGTCCCCGGACGATGCACGTTGAGTGCTGGCGGAACGGGCCACAGGCGCGGAGTCCTCTGCCGTGGCGGCATGTGAGGCCGGGGACGAGGCGGGGCGGAAACTGTGAGCGCGGCGGGACTGATTGCCGTGACGACCGCGACCAACTTGCTGATCGCGGGACCGGGTCACGGCCAGCGAGCAACGCGCGGCGTGCGGCGGTGGTGGTGGACTCATCGGCGCGGCGCGTCCAGCACGCGGCCACTATGGCTGCTGCACTCCCGCTGTACAGCAGCATCGCCGAGGGCTGCTTAACCGAGCGCGCCGGGGCGGCGCAGCGGGTCCTGGAGCGTTTCGTAGCCAATATCCAAGGCAAAAGAGCCTTCAGACTTGGGAAACATCTTCCACATCTGTTCCTGGACTTTGTCAAAATCGCCGATTTGATTTAGCTTTTGTTCAAAGTATCGCCACATCCTGCCAATTGTCTCGTTTGAACAATCGGCGCCGACGCTATGTCTCCAAAATGCTTGGTACGCACGCACCCAGTTTGAGACATCAACGTATGATCGCAATGACTGCTGTTCTCGCCTTACGTCAATAATGCTACGCTTCGAGGATAGCTTCGCACGTCTTCCGGCGATATCTACCGATGCGCGAAGGTTTACATTCGGAGACCCGCTGGTGCGGGTACTTACGATGTATGGCCATATATCGAAGTAGACATCCGCGTGAGCTCCAACTTCCAATCTGATCGTTTCGGAAGACGTCGCTCCGCGAATAACCTCTGGGCCCAATGGAAATGGGCGAACGTTCGAGCGTTGTCGACCCCATCGTTTGTGGCGACCTCTATCCAGGGCTACATTACTAATCGTGATCGGCTGCCGTCCTACATTGATGACAGTGATTTGAACGAGGTCTACAAACCATTTAGGCGTTGTAATCGAAAATGGAGGCTTCGTATCCCACCTGCCGGCTGGGCCGCGCATTGTCGTTCCGTCCGAATATAATACTGCCGGGCGAATGGATACGGCGACTCTTGCGCCCGAGAGTCGGTAGAGAAATACTTGCCAAACGATGCCGAATAAGGTGATGGTCGCACTGACGATCGCGACAACTAGCGCAGCGTTGGAGGTGGCAGTCGGATCGGCAGCGAGGATCATCTGTGCATCCTAGGAGGAGGAAGGCAGTCACCGACGAACCCGGCGACCGAGCGCCTGACCCCCTTCGCTGTTGGGCCTGCCCGCGCGGCGAGCGCCTTCTCTGTCGGTAGAGCTGCTCGGCTCGGTTCGCGGTTTCCCGGTTCGTCTTGACGCACCGCAGCGTGCGCGGCTCCCCCCGTCCATCCCAGAGACCTGCCGCGCGGCGAGCGCGTTGTTTGTTCATGTCTGCTCGGAAGGGCAGCCCTGGATCCTCAGGGAGCAATTACCATGGCGGGATGACAGGTGGGTGGGATCAAGAGCTGCAACCGGGGCAAGGTTTTCGATTCGCCGTCGGCACCCAGAGCGGCGTAAAGTCAACGGTATACCGCATTTGGACAGCTCGAAATAGGTCTGATGTTTACATCGCTAAACTTCCAACCTCTTCAATGACGAAGGTAAGCCTCCACGAATCTGGCAATTGGCAGTATTCGTTCCTGTCGAATGTGGCCATGAAGGTCGGCAGTAAGAATTCAGAGCGGCACATCGAACGATGGAAGAAGCCAGAGCCATTCGCCGAGGGGTGGATTCGAGCGTTCTTTATTACGATCCCGCGCACCGAGCTCCGTCTTGTGAACGTGGAAGCCGCTGATGTGCGATGGATTGAAGACCCAGGCGCAGGGTACTGGGTAAGCATAGAGATAGTGCTGGTAGACCCAGGAGTTCTTACCACTCTCAGCTTTGATGGCGTACTTGTTGGGAAATTGCGCTTGAGGAACGACGGCATGGCTGCCGTTCTTGCGACTCGACACAAACCCACGAAAGAGGAGGGCCTTCGTATCGCTGGATTTCGCGAGTCTTTTTACACCGGGCCCATCCCATTTCAGGCCGAGTCCTTCACCACGCCCACGGTTGAACTGTTTGGCAGCAGTAACGATGGGGCGCGCTGCTTCACGCAGATCTCCCTTACCGTCCCACCTGCTGAAGTGAGGACCATCTGCACTGGCGACCTTCCCACTTCGCTCCCCTTGATCCCGAAGGACAACTGGAAGCTTCTCGACCTGGACTCGAAGGACTAGCCACGGTTCGGTATCCGCGGGCCCGATCGCCTTCCCGTGTGATTGGACAGCCAGCTTTCAATGCAACCTCTTGGAGTTGGCACGTCCTGCGCCCGCCGCCCGCGCGGGCCGGTCCGGAGGACCGAGGCCCGCGCGTTGGCGTGCCGACATCGGCAGAGCGTGCCGCGCGGCCACCGGAGGGCGTCCGCCTTGAACAAGTAGAAAACTCTGTCGGCCCCAGTCAAGCCGCCACTCGTTCACCCGCGCTCAGGAAGGCGCGATATTTCGCGGGTCACTCGACGCTCCGCCGCGATGCGGCCTGGATCAACCAAGCCATCTGTCTCGGCGACTTCCGCCAACAGCCGGTCCAGAAGTGCGGCGGGATGACGTACCGAGATCGCAAACGCACTGCGGGCAAGCCGTCCTCTCGGATGACTCGGTACAGAGTCGAGGCACCGACGCGAAGGATTTCGGTCGCTTCCTTGACCGTGAAGAACGTAGGTCGGGCGGTGTGATTGATTTCAGGCATGATGAGGTAGCCCCGTTCCCCGTGAGTTCGTGTCGAGAGCGGACGTTTCCTCGTTCTCTCTATGGCTCAGGGCCATGGTGAGAACTTCGGCCAGGTCCAGCCCAGCAGCCAGACAGAACCCGCCGAGCAGTTCGGCTCGCAGCCCACCCCATCCGTACGGGCCGGTCATCGACCTGCGGAGTCCATGGCGGGACATCGCCGAAGCCACTATTTCCGCCGGGTCGCACTCCAGGACCCCGCACAGACTCACCAAAGCGCCTATGGGAATACCGAGACGACCCGTCGCGGTCTCCCACCGCCACAACGTCGACTGAGACACGCTCAGCCCCGCCCACACGCATGCTTCCTGCAGATCGGCAAGCGACCAGCCCTTCCGCCTTCGCGCATCGCAGAGTTGCTCACCCACATCTCCAAGCCACCCGCGCCCAACTGCCGTCACCGCGACCACCGCACTGTCCGCGCGACGACGGCCCTGTTCCTCAGCACTGGTTGCCGCACTTCAGACACACGTTGTAGTTCTTGCCCTGCACCGGAATCCCCACGTGGTCCCCACCCTCCGGGCAATTTCCGGCAGTGGGCAGCGGCGGGTCAAACGGCCGTCCCGTCGTCGTTGGCAGGGTCGGGGGCACAGTCGTGGATGCACTGCTCACGGGTAACCGCCTCAACAAACAAGTCGTGATGGACATTCGCGTCGGTGTAGATGTCGGAATAGATCGAGTCCCCTTTGGACGCGATCACAAAGTTCTGTTGCCGCAACTGGTCTAGGTCGTCCTCGTCGCCGATCGACACCCATTGGCGGTCCTGCGACGACCACACTTCCGCGTGCAAGATGTGCTCTCGCGTCCGCGCATCCATCCACTCCGCGACCGACCACGGCGACCACAGCACCGCGTCTGCCGGTCGGGAAAGACGATCGGCTCGGTATCCCGCGCGCATCGGAGCGCCGTCCTCGCGGCGCTCAACGAACGCATGCCAGTGCACGCCAACTTCCCGCCATTCCTCGGAGGGCAGGAACGCGCTAAGAGACGTCAAGGGAACGCACCCCGCATGGCCTCCCCGAGGCGTTTCCCCTCAGGCGTAGGTGCTTTCGCCAGACACCGTTCACACGGCATTCCCGCGAACCGCTCCAGCACCTCCGCCGCGCCCGGCTGGATCTTGAATGCGCACCAGGCCGTCAGAACGTCCGGCAAGACGCCGTCCGTCTCCGGGACTGGCACCACATGGACCACGCGTTGCGTCTCTCTGACTCCGGGACCCGGACGCAAGCGGACGAGGAGGATGGGGACGATTCCGGAGTTGTCGACTGCGGTCATCGCGCACCCCCAGCAAGCAAGCGCATCCACCGTGGTGGGCGGATGTGTCGGCGCGGACGACGCGGTGTGCAGATCCGGGACGATGCCGCCCGCACCTGTGCCCATGCGTGCAGGAATCGGATACACGCCGCGCAGTCAGGCCGGGGAGCGTCGTGCGCGGACTTGGGTAGCACTCGTGTGCCACAGAGTGCTTCGTATACCCCCGACTGGCGAGTGGTGAACTCTTCATCCCGCACGGCGTGGTCGTGCCCGTCCAAGCAAGTCAGCCAGATCACCGGAGGTCGAGCGCGCGTCGTCGCCATCACGACCGGCCCCGTGCGTCGCGCCTGACGTCTCGCACTGTCAGGAAGATCGTCACCGCGGCCGTTGTGCCGACGATGATCAGAACCCAGGTTCCGCCCATCCCAACTCCCTTGACTTTCTCCGATGACGCGCCGCGCGGATCACCGTTTGTGGCCGTGCCATGTCACACTGAAATCAGCGTTTCGTCATCGTAGTCGGACAGGAACGTCCTGCGGGCGACATAGGCACGACATGAGCACGACGTTTGGGTGGGAGGCAGTCAGCATGCCGAAGAGGGCGTCACATCACGGATCGGCTCGAACCGTGCTTGAACAGAGAATTCGGCAGCGCAATCAGACCTTCGAAGAGTTCGCAGAGTTCGCAGAACGTTTCGCGCGCGAAAATGGCGAGGTTGGATCGATCAGCGTCCGCCATCTTCAGCGGTTGGTTGCCGCGCGAAGGGCTGATGGTCAGCCATTGGTGACGGTTCGCCCCGCGACTGCCCGACTCCTGGAGCGGATATTCGGCCTAGAGATCGATGAGTTGCTTGGTCCGCCGGGCCGCGCTATTGGCATGGACTCCGATGTCGAACTTCGGCAGATGCTGAGTGCGTCGAGTCGCGTGGACGAATCTGTGATCGACCTTCTCGGTGAGCAATTGGATGCCATTCGCCGATTGGACCGTCAGTTGGGCGCAGTCGTGGCGCACGATGAGGTTACGACGAAGTCCGCGCAGGTTCAGCGATTGCGCTCGTTCAGCCTCTCGCCGACCGTCCGCGCCCGGCTGGCCGCGCTTCAGTCGGAGCTGTGCACCTTGGCGGGATGGCAAGCGCTTGACATGGGCGAGCAGACGGAGTCTTGGAAGTTCTATGAGTCCGCAAAGATCGCGGCATCCGAATGTGGGGACTCCGCGTTTGTGCATCACACTGCGGCGGAGCAAGCATTCGTGCTTCTCGACATCGGAAAGAATGATGAAGCCGTGGAACTGCTAACTCACGTTGCGGACAGTGCGCGTCGGAATTCTTCACCATTGCTGCGGGCGTGGCTGTTGGCCGCGCTTGGCGAAGCGCTCGCGGCATTTGGCAACAGGTCCGGAAGCTTGCGCGCATTCGACAAGTCGTCACGGATATTGTCCGATAACACAAGCGACGGCGATGGTCCCTACGTCGTTTTGGACTCCACCCATCTCGCGAGATGGCGTGGACATGCGCTTGCGCGACTCGGAGAGCCTGAGGCCGTCCAGGTGCTCAGGGCGGCGCTCGATCAGCTCGATCCCTCGTTCACCAGGGCGGCTACTGGACTGCGGGTTGATCTCGCTACGGCACTCGCGGTCCGTGGTGAACGGGACGAAGCGCGGGTGCACATCGGGGTCGCAGAGCGAGACGCGGTCGACATCGGATCGGTGCGGCAGAGGCGGCGGATTAGGTCACTGTCCGCAGTTCTCGCGTAGTGACTTCAGTCACAATTATGCGCCGATGCCCGTGGTCGGTTCGTGGCCTGGTTCGTGGCCCGAACGGGTTCCGTGCATGCCTCAGATGACAGTCTCAGGCCACGTATGCTTCGCAAAACACCAGGTGAAGCCCTATGTACCACGTGAACAAGACACTCGTAATGAATAGGTCAAGGGTTCGACTCCCTTAGGCGGCTCGCAGGTCAGGCCCCGTCCACACGCTGGTGTGGCCGGGGCCTGACTCGTTTCGCCTGACCAAATGCTTGACCAAGCGGGGCAGTCGCCGGTGTGCGGCCCAGGATCCACGCTCGGCGAAGGATCACTCTCCTGAGTGACCCGGGTGCTCAGTAACGGCGTCGGCGCCGGCGGGTTCCCATAGCTGGACGGGGTTGCCCTCAGGGTCGGCCAAGTCGGCGAACCGCCCGTTCGGATAGGTCTCGCCATGCACCTCGACGTCGATCCCCGCGTCGCGCAGTTGGGCGACCATCGCGTCGAGGTCGCGGACGCGGAAGTTGATGGCCCACCGCTGTTCCGGTCGGCGGAAGTGCTCGGAGTCGGCGGGGAAGGCCGTGAACACCGTGGGGCCGGGCTCCTGGTCCCACGACCGCTCGTCGTAACTCTCCGGCGGGCCAGGGATGCCCAGGTGGGTCTCGTACCAGCGGGTCAGGCCCTCGGGGTCGCGCGATCGGAAGAAGCCGCCGATTCCTGTGACTCGTTCCATAGTCCCTGTCCCCTCTCGGCGGCCCTCGCACCACGTAGTTTGGGGTGAGTGACAGATGATCTGTTCTCCGACGCGATCACCAACACCGACGCACTTCGCGAGATCTACGCGATGCCGACCGGGGTGGCCGCGGACAAGGAGATCCCGGCGCTCGACGAAATGGCGCGCAGGCTGATCGCCTGTTCGCCGCTCGTGTTCCTGGCCAGCGCCGACGCCCAGGGCCGTTGCGACGTGACCCCGCGCGGCGGGCCCGCCGGGTTCGTGTCCGTCCTCGACGACGGCACGGTGGTCATCCCCGACGCCACCGGCAACCGGCGGATCGACGCCCTTCGCAACGTCGTGGAGACCGGGCGGCTCGGGCTGATCTTCCTGATCCCGGGACGCGGGCAGACGCTGCGGGTCAACGGGCGGGCCTGCGTTTCCGCGCGCCCGGACCTGCTGGCCGGGCTGACCAGCGTGGGCAAGCCGCCGCTGTCGGCGCTGGTCGTGGCGCCGGATGAGGTGTTCACCCACTGCCCCAAGGCTTTCGTGCGGTCCGGGGTGTGGAAGCCGGAGACCTGGCCGTCCGCCGATGCCCAGCCCACCCCGGCCGAGGTGTCGCACGCGCACCTCGGCGACCCGAACCTCACGCTCGCGCAGATCGAGCAGGACCAGCTCGACAGCCTGCGCTACCGGCTGGCCTAGGCCGACCGCTTGCGCGCCGACCAAGCCGTCGCCAGCACCAGGCTGGAGGCGGCCAAAGCGCCGACGACCGCCGAGGCGATGCCGTAGGTGAGGGACGGTTCGCGCGTGGTCAGGACCGAGACCAGCAGCCACACGGCGGCACCCACGAGCGCGCCGAGCGGCAGCGCGGTGAAGGGGGCGGCCGGACGGCGGTGGCCTCGGCGCAGGGTGCGCATGGTCGACTCGATGTAGGCCAGGCCGAACAGGCCGAGCAGCAGGCTGCCTGAGCCCATCACGCTCGCCATCGGGTGCTGTTCGCTGACCACGGTGAACCGCTGCACCGGACCGTCGCCGACCTTGATCTCGCCGGTCGCCGCGCCGCCGACCGTCCAGCGCATGAGCGGGTCGGGCGTCATCGTGGCTTGGAATGTGCCGTCCGCGTTCGGCACCACCTTCGGCAGCTTTCGGCCGCCCATCGGGATACCGGCGGCGTTGGCCTCGAGCACGATCTCCGTCGTGCCGGGAGTGGTTTTGCCGGTGATCGTCAACGGTTCGCTCAGGTTGAGTGCCACGGGACCGCTCACGGGCTGGCCGTCGATCGCGAGTCCTTGGCCGTCGGCCTTGTGCTCCAACGTTTCCGGTGCCATGAAGGGCAGGACGGCCAGGACGATCACCAAGACCGCGGCGGCCAGGCCCGGCCACAGCGGCGACGGGCCCTGGCGCATCAGCTCGCTCGCGGGGCGCAGCCCACGGCCGCGGGCTTCGGCGAAGTCGATCGAGCGGGTCGGCTCGTGGACCGTGCCGCGCACCGGTGGGGTGATGATCGTCGCCGCGTCGGGCTGGCGGTGCAGTTGCTGGGTGATGCTGCCCATCACCCGCGGCCCCAGGTGGACCGGCACGCGGGAGCGCTCCAGCCAGCCCGGGCCGAACACCGCGGTCGCCGCCGCGCTGAGGTCGACGGCGAACGCCTCGGCGTCGCGGTAGCGGTGGATTGGATCGCGGGCGAGGCTGCGCATGACCACTGTGGACAGTGGCTCCGGCACCCTCGGCAGCGGCTGCGGGTCGTTGAAGATGCGTTGGCGCATCATGCTTACCGCCCCGCGGGTGCGGTCGTAGGGCAGCTCGCCGCAGAGCAGCTCGTAGAGGACCGTGCCCGCCGCGTACACATCGGCGGCGGGGGAGAGCGGGTTGCCCATGGCCTGTTCCGGCGCGATGTAGGCCGGGGTGCCGAGCACCTCGCCCGCGTGGGTCACCATCGTGGCGCCCTCGCTGACGACCTGGGCGATCCCGAAGTCGGCCACCTTCATCACGCCCGCCGAGGTGAAGAGCAGGTTCTTCGGCTTGACGTCGAGGTGCAGCACCCCCGCCGCGTGCGCCGCGTGCAGCCCGGCGAGCATCGCCAGCGCGATCGCGCACGACTGCTCACCGGTCAGGCCCTCGTCGTGGAACTTCGAGTAGACCGTGCCGCCGTCGAGCTTCTCCATCACCAGCAGGTTGTCGCGGCCGGTCTGCACGTAGTCGTAGACCGGCACGATGTGCGGGTGGTCGAGGCTGGCCAGCACCCGCGCCTCCCGGTCGAACCGGGCGTTGACGTCCGGGTCGCCGATGAGGTCGGCGGGCAGCTGCTTGATCGCCACATGCCTGCCGAGCGAGCGGTGCACGCCTTCGTACACCACGCCCATGCCACCGGAGCCGATCTTGGCGCCGACGCTGTACTGCGGCAGTGCCGAGGCGAGACCCGCGGGTGCGGTCATTCAGGCCACCTTTGGGGCTCGAGGTGCTGGGTCGTGAGGCTCACGGTCCGGCCGTCGTCGGGGACCGGCGCGGCGGCGGGCGCGTCCGGGACCGGGTGCGGAGTCAGGAAGCCCAGGGCCATGGCCACCAGCGCCGCGCCGAGCACGATCGGGATCTCCACCTCGACCTCCGGCGGCACCAAGCGGAGCACGGACAGCGAGACGACCGCGACCAGCCCGGTGCCGATGCCGGCGGGCAGGAAGCGCAGCGCCCGGCGGAACCGGTTGGGGGACAGGCGGTGGCGGGCGAGGGCGAGCAGCGCGCCCGCCCAGGTGATCGCGGTCAGGACCAGCATCGCCAGGCCGAACACGCCGTAGACCGACCAGAACGACCCCTGGACGTCGGCCACGGTCTTCGCGCCGCCGAGCACGTTGCGGTCGTCGTCGAGCAGGGTGACCGAGGTCGGGAGCAGGCCGATCGCCTGGCCATCGAGGTCACGCACGTCGAGCGGGAACGTTCGGGTGGTGCGGCCGCGTGCCGGGACCTCGAACGGGAGCGTGGTGTCGTAGGCGTAGAAGGTCAGGGCGAGCGCCACGCCGGACACCCTGATCAGCCGCACTTTCTGCGGTTTGGATCCGGGGTTCTCGGCCGTGATCGACAGCTCCGCGACCTTGCGGGGGTCGAGCGTGACGGTCCGGCCGTCGATGTTCTTGCCGTCGATGGTGACGGTGACTCTGAGTGGCTCGTCGCCATCCTGGGCGGCGGCTGGGGACGCGCCCAAGACCAGCGCTGCCGTCACAAGGGCAACCGCCGCCGCGATAAGACGTCCCATGGGATAACCCCTAGTTGAACGGGCCCGATTGAGGCGGAATGCTACAGCGAGTCGATACTCGCCGGAGCGTTCCATCGGACGAGGGAAGTAGCCGTGCGCAGTGTTAGACGCTTAGTGGGCATCGTCGTTGCGACAGTTGTCGTGACGCTAGTGGTCCTGCCAGTGACCCAGGCCTCCGCTCAGACGACGGCGCAGCAGCCTTCGCCGACCTACGCGATCAAGCCGAACTACGGGCCGGTGGGCACCCAGTTCACCGCGAGCTGGAGCAACGCGCCCTGCCGCGACATCCGGATCTTGTGGGATGGGGCGCAGATCGCCGCCACTGTCGCGATCAGCGGATCAGTGGGGGCCACGGTGCCTTCGAACGCGGCGGTGGGTTCGCACACCGTCGAATTCTCGTGCTCGGGCAAGACCTCGTTCGGCAAAGCCGCGTTCCGGGTGACCGCGCCCCCGACCACGAGCAGGCCACCGGTCACCACGACCACGAACCCGCCGGTCACCACCACGACCAGGCCCCCGGTCGTCACCACGACGACCCGTCCCCGCCCCACCACGACCACCACGCGGCCGACGACCACCACCACTCCGGTCACCACCACGACGGAGACCACACCCCCGACCACGGACGTCCCCACCACCACGCCCGAGATCACCACGGTCCCCGAGCCCAAGCGGGACCTCAAGCTCGACCGCGAGGCCATCCAGCCCGGCGACTCCCTCGAAGCCACCGGCCGCGGATGTGATCCCAATCACTCCGTCGTGCTCACGTCGGGTGGCGAGAAGGTCGGCGCGACCGTCGCGGACGGGCAGGGCGAGTTCCGGACGAAGGTGCAGTTCGGCAAGATCGTGCCCGGTCGCCACCTGATCGCCGCCGAGTGCGGCATCGTCCTGACCGGCGCCGTCGATCAGCTCGTCACCAGCTCCACCGGCGGCAGCTCGAGCACCTTGGTCATCCTGGTCTTCTTCGTCCTGGCAGGCGCCGCCCTGATCCGTTTCACCTAGGACGTGTCCTGCGGATCATGGCGGGCGCTATTCGCGCCCGCGCGGCCCCGGCCGCACCGCGGGAACGGCCACGGACAACCAGTACGCGACCGTCCCCGCGGCACGGCCAGGAACCACGCGGATCACGAATCCCGCCCACCATGATCCACAGGACGCGCCCCAGACCGCATCGCCCGGAACACCCGCTCCCAGCGAGCGGGGTCCGGCGCGTGCGCGGCCGTCAACGTGATCCGGTGCGCGATATCGCCGTAGCGGCGGACCACCTCGGCGGCCACCTCCTCGGGCGCTCCCACCACGGCGAAGGTGTTCAGCACGTCGTCGTCGATCAGGGCCGCCATCTCGTCCCAGCGGCCGCGCTTGGCCAACGCGTTCAGGTCGTCCTGCAGGTCGCCCCAGCCGTGCAGTTCGAGCACCGGGCGATAGGCCGGGGTGGAGCCGTAGAAGGCGATCTGCTTGCGCACCTCGGCCGCCGCCGTCGCCAGCTCCTCCTCCGACGCCCCGGTCACGACGAACGACGGGCCGCTGATCTCGAAGCCCGCCAACGGTTTCCCCGCCGTGGCCCGGCCGCGCTCGAGCGCGGGCAGCGTGACCTCCCGCAGGTACCGCTCGGTGGTGAAGCTGTGGCACAGCATTCCGTCGGCGACCTCGCCCGCGACCTCGGTCATCCGGGGGCCGACGGCGGCGAGGTAGATCTTCGGGTTGCCGTGCGGGTTGGGGCCCGGGTCGAAGAACGGTGTCATCAGCGTGTGCTTGTAGAACTCGCCGCGGAACGCCAGGCGCTCGCCGGTCTCCCACGTCCGCCAGATCGCGCGGACGGCGAGGACGAACTCCCGCATCCGGGCCGCCGGGCTCGACCACGGCATCCCGAACCGCTTGGTGATGTGCGGCTGGATCTGCGACCCGAGCCCGAGCACGAACCGGCCCTCGGACAACCCATGCAAGTCGTTGGCCTGCACCGCGACCGTCATCGGGTTGCGGGCGAAGGCCACGGCGATCCCGGTGATCAGCTCGATCCGCGAAGTCCGGTCCGCGGCGACGGCCAGCGCGACGAACGGGTCGAGCTGGGTCTCGGCCACCCACGCGCCGTCGTACCCGGCTTCCTCGGCGGCCACGATCGCGTCGGCGGCCTGGGCCACGGTCTTGGCGTAGCCGCCGGAGTCCAGCTTCATCACTTGACCATACAAAGCCCTTCGCCCCGGACCTGGCCGGGTGCGGCCAGTCAGGTCCGGGGCGAACGGCTGCGAACAGCAATGAAGTTGTGTTCGCAATATCGACCGTTCCGGTAGCCGGCTCACATCCGACCGAGGTATCAATTGCTCTTATGGCTGAACTTGAGATCCGTCACCTGCGGGCGATCTGCGCCATCGCCGATGAGGGCAGCGTGTCCCGAGCCGCGATCCGGCTCGGCGTCACCCAGCCCGCGCTCACCGCCCAGTTGCGCTCGATCGAGCGGCTCATCGGCGGCGAGCTGTTCCGGCGTTCGCCCAACGGCAGCGTGCCCACCGAGCTGGGCCGCAGCGTGGTCCGCTCGGCCCGGATCGTGCTGGAGGACATGTCCGCGCTGCTGGCCACGGCCCGCTCACACGTGCGCCAGCCGGGGAAGACGCCGCTGGTCATCGCCTCGACGCCGCTGCTGTTCACCAGCGCGCTGATCGGTGAGCTGCGGGCCTGGTTCGCGGCCGAACTGCGCACCGAGATCGACTCGTCGGCTCCCGCGCTGCTCGATCTCGTCGTCGCCAAGCAGGCCGACCTCGCCATCTTCGAGAAGTTCGAGGGCATGGAGCACCGGACGCTGACCGACGTCGAGGTCCGCACGATCGTCGAGGAGCCGCAGTTCGTGGCCCTCAGTGCGGACAGCCCCCTTGCCGAGCAGGACGAGATCGACCTGGTCGACCTGGCCGACCTCGACTGGGTCGTGCCCCCGCCGGACCAGGACAGCATGCGCCTGCGGTTCCGCTCGACCTGCGAGTCGCTCGGCTTCACCCCGCGCATCACCCACCACGTCACCGAGGGCCGCACGGCAATGGCGCTGGCCGCCGCGGGCGCGGTCTGCCTGGCCCAGCCCGCCTCACTGGGCGGACCCGGCTTCGTCATCCGGCCGCTGCGCGGGTCCGTGCTGAGCGTGCCGGTGGTCGTGGTCATCCGGCTCGACGGGATGTTCGCCGCCCGCAGGCAGGAGGTCTACGCCTGCGTCGCCCACGCCTACCGCTCGATCGTGGAACGCAACCCGACCTACGCGAAGTGGTGGGACAAGCACCCCGAGGCCCACACCGACCTCGACGCCGCCCTCGCGCTTCCCCGTCCCAGCCGACCGAGCTGACGACTCAGGCTTTGATCGGCTTCAAGGTCCACAGCACGGTCATCTCCGCGGTGGTCACGCCCTCGGCGTTGCGGATCGTGCAGTCGACGGCGAACTCGGGGCGCTGTCCGGCGTCGAGTTCGGCGATCACGTCGGCGGCGGGCCTGGTCAGCACTGCCTCCGCAGTCAGGTTGCCGCGCGCGAGCTTCTTGTAGCGGATCTCGGAGCTCACGACCAGCGGGGTCGCGCGACCCATCTGCTCGGAGAACGACGCCAGGCCGACCGCGCCGGACGCCGTCTCGGCCAGCCCGAACATCACCGCCGCGTGCGGCCCGCCGACGTGGTTGCGCTGCTTCTCGACGTCCGTCAGCTCGCACACCACCCGGTCGGCGGCGACCTCGGTGAACTCCACGCCCGCCGTGGTGACCCAGGGGACGGTCTTCTTCATCGCGTCGGCGACCCAGCCATAGTCAGTGCTCATGGAGCGCACATTACTCGCCGGTAACTTGGGTTGGCCACCGCGATAGAATCAGGGCATGCATGAGCCCGCGCTGTCCCACCTCGCCGCGTCCGATCCCGCCATCGCCGAGCTGGTCGAAGGCGAGGCCCGCAGGCAGTTCGAGAAGATCCGGCTCATCGCCTCGGAGAACTACGTCTCCACCGCGGTGCTCGAGGCGACCGGGTCGGTGCTGACGAACAAGTACTCCGAGGGCTACGCGGGCAAGCGCTACTACGAGGGCCAGCAGTACATCGATCAGGTCGAGAAGCTGGCGATCCAGCGGGCCAAGGACGTCTTCGGCGTCGAGCACGCCAACGTGCAGCCGTACTCCGGCTCGCCCGCGAACCTCGCGGTGTACATGGCCCTGGCGAACCCCGGCGACACCGTCATGGGCATGGCGCTGCCCGCGGGCGGGCACCTGACCCACGGCTGGAGCGTCTCCGCCACCGGCAAGTGGTTCCGCGCGGTGCAGTACGGCGTGCGCAAGGACACCGGCCGCGTCGACATGGACGAGGTCCGCGAACTCGCGCTCGCCGAGCGGCCCAAGCTGATCTTCTGCGGCGGCACCGCCATTCCGCGCACGATCGACTTCCCCGCGTTCGCCGAGATCGCCCGCGAGGTCGACGCCGTGCTCGTCGCCGACATCGCCCACATCGCCGGCCTGGTCGCGGGCGGCGCACACCCCTCGCCGGTGGGCCACGCGCAGATCATCTCGACCACCACGCACAAGACCCTGCGCGGACCGCGCGGCGCGATGCTCATGTCCGACGCCGCCCACGCGAAAGCCCTGGACAAAGCCGTGTTCCCCGGCCTGCAGGGCGGCCCGCACAACCACACGACCGCTGCCATCGCCGTGGCGCTCGCCGAGGCCGCCCGGCCGGACTTCCGCGACTACGCGGCCGGGATCGTCGCCAACGCCAAGGCCCTCGCCGACGCGCTGACCGAGCGCGGCTTCGACCTGGTCTCCGGCGGCACCGACAACCATCTGATCCTCGTCGACCTGACCAGCAAGGGCGTCGCGGGCAAGCCCGCCGCGCAGGCGCTGGACCGCGCGGGCATCGAGCTGAACTACAACTCCGTGCCCTTCGACCCGCGCAAGCCCTTCGACCCGTCCGGCATCCGCCTCGGCACCGCCGCGATCACCACCCGCGGCCTGGGCGTCGAGCAGATGCCGCAGCTCGCGGCGTGGATCGACCGCGCGGTGGGCGCGAGCGACGAGGCCGAGATCGACGCCGTGGCCGCTGAGGTGCGCGAACTACTCGCCGGCTACCCGATGCCGGGCTGGATCTGACGCGAGCGGCGTCACACGAAAAACAAGTTGCATGCACCAACTTAAAAGTGCATGCTTGCATCGACCAACTAATTGGATGATGCAAGCAAGTAGGAGCAGTCATGGCCGCCTCGGAAGTCGAGACAGCGCCGCTCAGTGACCGCGATCTGGACAACGGCCAGCGGCTGGCGAGCGTGCTCTTCGCGTTCGGCAAACAGCAGGCCACCGTTTCGGCGCGGATGAGCAAGGCGGGCGTCGACCGCTCCGCGATCATCGTCCTGAAGACACTGGTGATGCTGGGCCCGGTCCGGTCGAGTGTGCTCGCGGGGGCGATCCACTCCGATCCTTCGACGGTCAGCCGCCAGGTCGCCACCCTGGTCAAAGACGGCCTTGTAGAGCGCCGCGCGGACCCGGAAGACGGCCGCGCCAGCCTGCTGGCCGCCACCAATGAAGGCCTGGCCCTCCTGGAAGCCAACCGGGCACGGTTCGCCGTGTCCCTGGCCCGGATGGTCCGCCACTGGGAACCCGCTGACCTCGACCAGTTCATCGAGCTGTTCGAACGATTCCTCAGCGACCACAACGACTACCTACCGACTCTGATCAGCGAATGCGCCCAACCGGTGCGTTCGGAAGGGGGGAACCAATGACCGCACCGACGACCTCGGCCGCCGCTCCAGGGCAACTGACCCACCGGCAGATCCTCACGGTTCTGTCCGGCCTCATGCTCGGCATGCTGCTCGCCGCGCTGGACCAGACGATCATGGCCTCGGCCATGAAGACCATCGCCGACCAGCTGCACGGCCAAACGATCCAGGCGTGGGCGACCACCGCCTACCTGATCACGGCCACCATCTCGACCCCGCTCTACGGGAAGCTGTCCGACATCTTCGGCCGCAAGCCGATGTACCTGACGGCGATCTCGTTCTTCCTGCTCGGCTCGGTTCTCTCCGGCATCGCGGGCTCCATGTACGAACTCGCCGCCTACCGTGCGGTGCAGGGTCTCGGCGCGGGCGGTCTGATGTCGCTGGCGCTGGCGATCATCGCCGACATGGTCGCTCCCCGGGAGCGCAGCAAGTACCAGAGCTACTTCATGGCCGTGTGGGGACTGTCCAGTGTCGCCGGACCGGTCGTCGGCGGATTCTTCGCCGGGCTGAGCAGCTTCGCGGGCATCGAGGGCTGGCGCTGGGTGTTCCTGCTCAACGTGCCGATCGCCCTGGTCGCGCTGGCCGTCGTGGCCCGGCACCTGAACGTGCCGCACAAGCCGGTTCCGCAGAAGGTCGACTACCTCGGCGCCATCCTGCTGACCGTCGGCCTGGTGCCGCTGCTGATCATCGCCGAGCAGGGCCGCCAGTGGGGCTGGGCCTCCGGGCGCGCCCTCGCGATGTACGGCATCGGCGTGGTCGGGCTCGTCGCGTTCTGGTTCAACGAGCGCCGGATGGGCGACGCGGCGCTGCTGCCGCTGCGGCTGTTCGGCAGGCAGTTCTCGCTGATCAACGCGGTCAACTTCGTCATGGGTGTCGGCATGTTCGGCATGATGATGTCGCTGCCGCTGTACCTGCAGATCGTCAAGGGCGCGTCGCCGACCGAGTCGGGTCTGATGACGCTGCCGCTGACCTTCGGCATCCTCGCGGCCGCGATCATCAGCGGCCGGATGATCAGCCGGACCGGCCGGTACCGGATCTACCCGATCGTCGGACTCGGGCTGACCGCCGCGTCGCTGTTCCTGTTCGCGCAGATCGGCGTCGACACCCCGCTGTGGGCGACCATGCTGATCATGGTGCTGGCGGGCGCGGGCCTCGGCCTGTGCATGCAGCCGCTGATCCTGGCCATCCAGAACGACGTGGACCCGCGGGACATCGGCGTGGCCACCTCCACGGCGACGTTCTTCCGGTCCATCGGCGGCACGGTCGGCACCGCGGTGTTCCTGTCCATCCTGTTCACCGTGGTCGGCGACCGGATCTCCGACGCGTTCGGCTCGGTGCGCACCGACCCGGCGTTCACCGAGGCGCTCACGCAGAACCCGCAGTTCGCGGGGTCGCTGCAGGGTGGGATCGACCTGAACAACACGTCGTTCCTGAACACCCTGGACCCGACGCTCGCCCGGCCGATCCTGACCGGGTTCTCCAGCTCGCTGGACACGGTGTTCCTGGTCGGCGGGGTCGTGGTGCTGGCGGCGTTCGCGCTGATCTGGTTCCTCAAGGAGACGCCGCTGTCGACCAAGTCCGGCCTGCAGCGGATCGCCGAGGAGGACGCGCCAGTACCGGTCGCGGTGCACTGAGCTTTGTTCTGACAGCGAGAAGCCCCGCGCGGCGTTGCCGTGCGGGGCTTCTCGGCGTGGATCAGTGCGGCAGGCCGCCTTCGTCCTTGAGTCGCTTGTACGACCGGTGGATCTCCGCCTCGGCCTCGGTGCGGCCGACCCAGCTCGCGCCTTCGACGCTCTTGCCGGGCTCGAGGTCCTTGTAGACCTCGAAGAAGTGCTGGATCTCCAGGCGGTGGTACTCCGCCAGGTGGTGGATGTCGCGCAGGTGCTCGGTCCGCGGGTCGTGCGCCGGGACGCACAGAACCTTGTCGTCGCCACCCTTCTCGTCGGTCATGCGGAACATGCCGATCGCGCGGGCGCGGATGAGGCAACCGGGGAAGGTCGGCTCCTGCACCAGGACCAACGCGTCCAGGGGGTCACCGTCCTCACCGAGGGTGTTGTCCACAAAGCCGTAGTCGGCCGGGTACTGCGTGGCGGTGAACAGGGTGCGGTCGAGCTTGATGCGCCCCGACTCATGGTCCATCTCGTACTTGTTTCGATTTCCCTTGGGGATCTCGATGGTGACGTCGAACTCCACGCCGTCCCTCAATCGTCTCGGCTGTCCTCGTTACGCCACTAGTGTGGACCACGGCGTCCCGATGGCCCGAACCGAACTGGGTCCGCCGGGGTGTGAGATTCAGCGGGGGGTAGGGGAGGAACGCGGGTGCCCGAGCACGGCCAGTCGGCTCGACCGAACCGACGCACATCTCAAACGCAGGGCTCTGACCAGCAGGAACGTGAGGATCTCGCTGATTCCGCCGTTCCCGCGTGGCCCGCGGGCGAGGACGAACTGTGGCCGTCCCTCGACGACGACGAGGTCCCCGCCGCGCCGAAGTCAGCTGACCACGCGCCGTTACGTGATGAGACCCACGTCGAAAAGACCCCCGAAACTTCCCCAGAGACAACCACCCGGCCGAGTGAATCCGCGGAAAACTTCGCCTGGCCGACAGCCGATTCGGTCGCTGTGGGTGAGTCCGAGCCGCCCACGGAGGCCGCGTGGCCAACGGCGGACGGCGTCGAGGGCTTCCCGTCGGTCGACCCGGACCCGATCCCGGGCCTCGCGGACGACCACGGGTTCCCGGTGGCGGACCCGGAGTCGCCGGTCTCCGAGGTGGAATCCGCCGAGGCGCCGCTGACCGGGGCTGAGGCCGATCGGGTAGATGAGGCCGCTGAATCCGAGCCGGTGCCAGACACTCCCGCCGAGCCTGACCGGCCCCCGGTCTCCGAGCCCCCGGCCTCCGAGACGACGGTCGACGAGGCGCAGGACGTCGACGAGGTCGTTGGCGAGCAGGCGTCCGCAGGCGATGAACCGGGCGGGTCGCACAAGTCGCCGACTGGTGATGAGCAGGCGCCGGAGGACGGGGAGGCTGCCGAGGAAGCGCCTGGTGGCGAGCAGGCCGTTGTCGATGAGTCGCGGGTTGAGGATGAGCCTGAGGTAGACGAGCAGGCTTCGGTCCACGGCGAACCTGTCTCCGTCGACAAGCCACCGGTTGCAGACGACCCATCGGTTATTGACGAGCCGCTGGTTGTTGACCAGGTGTCGGAGGTTGACGAAGCGCCGGTTGCAGACGACCCATCGGTCGTTGACGAGGTGCCGGTTGTTGACGAGGTGCCGGTTGCAGACGACCCATCGGTCGTTGACGAGGTGCCGGTTGTTGACGAGGTGCCGGTTGTCGATGACCCATCGGTTGTGGACGGGCTGCCCGTTGTTGACCAGGTGTCGGAGGTTGACGAGGCACCGGTTGAAGACCCGGCGTTGGGCGCGGTTGAGGCGTCGGCTGTTGACGAGCCGTCAGTCGTGGATGAGCTGCCGGATGCTGACGAGGCGTCGGTTGTTGATCACGCCTCGGGTGTTGACGAGGTGCCGGACGTTGACGAGGTGCCGGTTGTTGACCATGCGTCGGTTGTCGACGAGCCGACGGTTGTCGGTGAGACGGTGGTCATCGAAGAACCCGACCAGTCGGGCGATGAGCCATCGGTTGACGACTCCGGGATCGATGCGACGGGCGCCGACTCAGGCGGCCCCGAGCCTGAGCCGTCGGCGACGGACGTACCCGACGTCGCCACCACGCCCGAGGTGGCGAGCCACGACAGTTCGGTAGTCGAGGAGTCTGCGGGCGACTCCGGCGCGGATTTGGGGCCGGCCACCGAGACGTCTCGGCTGCAGGTTCCCGAGGGCAAGACCATTCCCACCCGCAGGCCGACCGTGCCTCCGCTGCCGGTCCCGCCGCCGACCGTCGTCCGCGCACCGCTGCCACGGCCGACCACGCCCAAGCGCCCGCCGCGCCAGCCCGCCCCCCAGGCCACGGCCAACACGGCCGAGACCACCCAGTTCATCGCCCGGCCGTCCCTACCCCAGCCGCCCGCCCGCCCCGTCCAGCAGCCTCGGCAGCCCGCCCGCCCCACTGGCCCGGACCTCGCCGCGTCGCGACCGGACGACGCCGCCGGGTCTGAGGTAGCCGACGATCGGCCGGATCGCGGCACAGGCGTTGCTGAAAGCACGACCTACTTCAGGCCGGTTCAGCGCCCGCGGACCGATGAGTCGCCCGCAGGTGCGGTCGAGCAAGCGCCCGCCGCGGAGGACCCGAGCGAACCCGCCGACGCCCCGCTCACCGAGCCGACTCCCGAGGCGGAAGACACAACCTCCGCCGACACGGTCCGACAGCCGGAACTCGAAGAGGCCCAGTCCCTCGAGCCCGCCGAACCCCCAGTCGAGCAGAGCCCCGCCGCCGAGGGCACGACATTCCTCGCGCCGGTTCGCCGTCCGGACGAGACCCAGCCGCCCGAGGTGGATGGTTCCGAGTTCGGCCTGGTTGACGCGGCGCCGGTTGGTGATTCGGATGGGGCCCAGTCGCCCGAGGCGGATGGTTCCGGCGGAGACCGTGGGGGAGCCGAGTTCGACCTGGATGAGGCCGCGCCGGTTCGTGATTCGGATGGGGCCCAGTCGCCCGAGGCGGATGCCTTCGACGGAGACCGTGGGGGAGCCGAGTTCGGCCCGGTTGACGCGGCGCCGGTTGGTGATCCGGATCAGGCCCAGCCGACCGAGGCGGATGGTTCCGACGAGGACCGCTCGGCAGTCGAGTACAGGCCGGATGAGGTCGCCGCCTCGGCGGGTGGGGAACCGGGGGCGGAGGGGACGACCTTTGTCGAGCCCGTTCGTCGCTCGGACGTGGCCCAGTCGTCTGGGGCGGAGGCCTTCGACGGGGATCGGCGGGGTGCCGAGTACGGCTCGGATGAGGACGCCACCTCGACGGTTGGGGCGGAAGGTACGACTTTTGTCGCGCCGGTTCGTCGTTCGGATGAGGTTCAGTCGCCTGAGGTGGATGGTTCCGATGAGGACCGCCCGGGAGTCGAGCAACGTTCGGATGACGGTGCCGACTCCACGCTTGGCGAGCAGGTTTCCGTTGCGGAGGCGACGACCTTCGTCGCGCCGGTTCGTCGGTCGGAAGAAGTCCTGCCTGCTGACGGGGACTGGCGTCGCACTGATTCCGGTGAGGATCGGGCGGCGGGCGATTCCCCGGTAGCCGAAAGCACCACCTATTTCGCGCCGGTTCGGCGGCCCGAGGAGGCTGAGCCGCTCGAAACGGGTCGGCCGGGTGACGCACCTTCGGTGGTCGACGGCGATTCCGCGGTCGAGCAGGTTGCCGCCGCGGAAAGCACCACCTATTTCGCGCCGGTTCGGCGATCGGACGACGAGGCGCCGCGCCGGACCGACTGGCGACGCTCTGATTCCGAAGGGGACCACTCCGCCGGGGATCGCTCCTTTGAGGACAGTGCTCGATCGGGCGCCGATGCTGCGGGTGCGGAAGCGGACGAGGCTGCTCCGGCAGCTGTCCAGGATTCGCCGTGGTCGATCGTGGAGCCGGTCGATCAAGGTCAGGGGTCCGAGTCCTGGCGCACTGAGGGGCGTCCCGACGCCACGACCCCAGGACCCGCAACGCAGGACCCGGCCTGGCGCGGGCCTGGCCCGGACCTGATCGAGGACCGGACCTGGCAGTCCACCGAGAACGCCGCGTTCGAAGCGGGAACCACCTACCTCGACCTGTCCCGCCTGCCCGCCGCCGAGCGACCCGGCGCCGGGCTCGAGACGCCGCGGACCGACTCGTTCGGCAGGCCCTATCCGCCGCGCCCCCAGGACACGCAACGCCACCCCGGCGACTCTGATCTCGCCCGGCCGGACCAGCGCCACCCCGACGAGGCGCCCCGCTGGGACCAGACCCGTTCCGCCGACGCCGGTTTCGCCCCCGGCATGGCACGCCCCGACCAGCTCCGTCCGGACCCGCGCCGACCCGACGCCCGGCCTGATGGCCGGTTGGACAGCCAGCCTGACCGTCGACCGGACAGCTGGGCCGACAACCGACCCGATGGCCGGTTGGACAGCCAGCCTGACCGTCGACCGGACAGCTGGGCCGACAACCGACCTGATAGCCGGCTGGACACCCAGCCCGGCACCCGACCGGGCAGTTGGACCGGCGACCGACCTGATGCGCGGCTGGACACCCAGCCCGGCAGCCGACCCGATGGCCGACTGGACAGCAGGCCAGACAGCCGGCCCGGCAGCCGACCCGACGGTCAGCCCGACCAGCGCCACCCCCACGAGGGCTTCAACCAGCCGCGCCACCCCGGCCAGGGCCACCCGGCACCCCACCGCGGCCCCCAGGCCTACGACCCCACCCGCCGGGTCGGCCCGCAGTCCTACCCCGCGATGGAGCCCGCGCAGGTCCGCCCCCGCTCCGGCCCCGATTCGCTCCGCCGTGAACCGGTCAACCCGGCCGACGTCGACTCGATCCGCGATGCCCCCGGCTTCACCCTCGCCGGCGATCACCCGAAGCCCGAAGACCGGGCGAAGCCCGAAGACCGGCCTGAGCCCCGCAAGCGCAAGGGCCTGCTCGTCGGCGGCGTCATCGCCGCGGTGCTCGCGCTCGCGGCGGGTACCGTGGTCGCCGTGCCCGGTCTCGCCGCCAAGATCGGGCTGGCCGGCGCCGACGAGGTCGACATCGCCCCGCCCGCGCCTGCCGTCCAGTTCAGCCCGACCCTGCGCGGCCCCGGCTCCGACGTCCCGGCGCCCACCGCCGCGGGCGTGCAGGCCGCGCTCGCCGGTCCCGCGGGCAATCCCGCCTTGGGCACGCTCACCGGCACGGTGATCGACCCGGCTTCCGGTGAGGTCCTCTTCGCGCGGAACCCGACCACCGCGATGGTCCCCGCCTCGACGACGAAGCTGCTCACCTCCGCCGCCGCCCTGCTCGCGCTGCCGCACGCCGAGCAGTTGACGACTCGCGTGGTGGCGGGGGAGAAGCCGGGCTCGGTGATCATCGTCGGCGGCGGCGACCCGACGCTTTCCTCGCTGCCGCAAGGGAAGAACTCCGTCTACCCCGGCGCCGCGCACCTCGATGACTTGGTCGCCCAGGTCAAGGCGGCCGGACCCGTCGACACCGTCTACGTCGACCTCGGCCGCTACTCCGGCGACCTCGTCGCGCCCAGCTGGGATCCCGTCGACGTCCGCGCGGGCTACATCTCGCCGATCGTCCCCGCCATGCTCGACGGCGCCCGGGCCGACCCGACGAAGGCTGTCTCACCACGGTCGGACAACCCCGCTCGCACGCTGGCCGAGGCGTTCGCCAAGCGGATCGGCGCCAGTGTCCCCGCGAAGGCTCAGGCGACCGCCGCGCCCGGGGCCAAGGTGCTCGGGGAGGTGCGGTCGGCGCCCGTCGTCGAGTTGGTCGACAACACCTTGCAGAGTTCCGACAACGTGCTCGCCGAGACCCTCTCCCGGGAGGTCGCGCGGGCCACGAACCAGGAGACCTCGTTCGCCGGTGGCACCAAAGCCATCATAGAAACGTTGCGCAGCAACGGTTTCGACGTCACCGGAGTGTCCCTTAGCGACGCGAGCGGGATGTCCGGGCAGAACAAGGTCACCGCCGCGTTGCTCGCCGAGGTGCTCAAGGTCGCCGCCGCCCCCGAAGGGTCCGACCCGCGAATCGACAAGCTGCGCCCACTGCTCGGCGGGCTTCCCGTGGCGGGCGGTAGCGGCACACTCGCGAACCGCTACACCGAGGGCGCCGCGGCGGGCAGGGGCTGGGTGCGGGCCAAGACCGGGACGCTGCCCGCGCTGCAGGTCAATTCGCTGGCGGGCGTCGTGCTCGACAAGGACGGCAGGCTCCTGGTGTTCGCCCTGATGACCAACGCCTCGAACACCCTGCAGGCCCAGCCCGCGCTCGACGTGCTCGCTGCCACGCTTCGCCAATGCGGGTGCCGATAACGGGTAGCGTCGCGGGTGTGAACGCGGCGACCAGTGCGGACATGGCCGGGTCGACAGGCGAGGTATCGCCGGTCGACTGGGATCTGGCGGTCTCGACCGCCCAGCGCCTGGTGCGCTCGGGCCCGGTGGTGAGCCGCGAGGAGGCCGAGCAGACGGTCGCCCACCTGCGCGGGATCACCACGGTGGCCGAGGGTCACGTGCGTGAACTCACCGGCCTGGGGCTCGACCTGCCGCTGCTCGAAGGCGACGTGGTCGACCGCGACGGCTGGGTCGAGGCGGCCGTGGACAGCATCGCCGCGCTCACCGCGGGCGCCCTGCCGCAGCGGCCCGGCAAGGTCGCGGGCAGCGTCCTCGCGGCCAGCGCGGGGCTGCAAGCGGGCATGGTCCTGGCCTACCTCGGCAGCCGCGTCCTCGGCCAGTACGACCCGTTCGGCGGCGGCAGCGGAAGGCTGCTGCTCGTCGCGCCCAACATCGTCGCCGCTCAGCGGGCCCTGGACGTGCCGTCCGACGACTTCCAGATGTGGGTCTGCCTGCACGAATGCACCCACCGGCTGCAGTTCACCGCGGTCGACTGGCTGCGCGAGTACTTCCGCGACCAGGTCGCGACCTTCATCAGCGGGCTCGACGACAGCGCGAACAACGCCTTCACCAGGCTGCCCGAGGTCCTCAAGGCCGCGCGGTCCCGCCCGGACCCGGTGGGGATCATGGAGCTGCTCCAGTCGCCCGAGCAGCGCGAGATCTTCGACCGGCTCATCGCGCTGTCGACCCTGCTCGAAGGCCACGCCGACCACGTGATGGACGCCGTCGGGCCGCTGGTGGTGCCCAGCGTCGCCACCATCCGCGAGCGCTTCACCGTGCGCAGGCGCGGCGGCGGCATCCTCGACCGCGTGCTGCGCACCCTCCTCGGCGTCGACGCGAAGATGAAGCAGTACGCCGAGGGCGCGCGGTTCACCAAGCACGTCGTCGACGCGGTCGGCATGGACGGCTTCAACAGGGTGTGGACCTCGCCGGACACCCTGCCGCTGCGCTCGGAGATCACCGACCCGGACGCCTGGCTGCGGCGAGTCGCGCACCAGTGACCGGCAAGCCCCACCCCGCGGTCGCCGAGGTCCGGCTGGCCGTCCGCAAGCTGCTCACCGAAGCGAGCCCCGAGTCGCACGTCTGCGTCGCGGTCTCCGGCGGCGCCGACTCGCTCGCCCTCGCCGCCGCTACCCAACATGTCGGGTCGCGAATGGGCTTGCGTGTCGTCGGCCTGACCGTCGACCACGGACTGCAAGAGGCCTCGGCCGACACCGCTAAGCGAACCGCGGACCAACTGACTGACCTCGGCCTCGACGACGTGCGCGTGCTGCCCGTCGTCGTCTCCGGCGCCGGGGGCCTGGAGGCAGCCGCCCGACGGGCCCGCTACGCCGCTCTACGCGCGGGGTCCGACGGCGGCCTCGTCCTGCTCGGCCACACCCGCGACGACCAGGCGGAAACCGTCCTGCTCGGGCTCGGCCGCGGATCCGGCCCGCGTTCCATCGCCGGGATGCGCGCCATCGACCCGCCCTGGGGCAGGCCGCTGCTCGACGTCACGCGCCAGACCACCGAGGCCGCGTGCGCCGCCCTCGGGCTGACCCCGTGGCAGGACCCGCACAACGTCGACGGCCGGTTCACCCGCGTCCGCCTGCGCCGCGAGGTCCTGCCGCTGCTCGAGGACGTCCTCAACGGCGGTGTCAGCGCCGCCCTCGCGCGTACCGCCGCGCAACTGCGTGAGGACCTCGCCGCCCTGGACGACCTCGCGGCGGACCTCCTCGAAGCCGCCGCGGACGGCGAAGACCTGCGAGTGGCGGACCTCACATCCGTGCCCCCGGCGCTGCGCAGGCGGGTCCTGCGCACCTGGCTCACCCGCGCGGGCACACCCGAACTGACCGACGCGCATCTCCGCGCCACCGACGAGCTTGTCGGAAACTGGCGAGGCCAGGGTGGGATCGCCCTGCCGGGCGGCTTGGTGGCGAGGCGCGCGCATGGCAGGCTGATTTGCGACAAGCATGACCGTTGAGAGGGGCACCGTGTACGACGGCGACATCGCCTCCGTGTTGATCACCGAACAGCAGATCGGCGAGAAGGTAGCGGAGCTGGCCAAGCAGGTCGCCGACGACTACCCGGAGAACGGCACCGACCTGGTGCTGGTGGGAGTCCTCAAGGGCGCGGTCATGTTCATGACCGACTTCGCCCGCGCGCTTCCCGTGCCGGTCCAGCTGGAATTCATGGCCGTCAGCTCCTACGGCTCGGCCACCTCGTCCTCCGGCGTGGTCCGCATCCTCAAGGACCTCGACCGCGACATCGCGGGCCGCGACGTGGTGATCGTCGAGGACATCATCGACTCCGGCCTCACCCTGTCCTGGCTGCTCAAGAACCTCGCTTCGCGTAACCCGAAGTCCCTTGAGGTCGTCACGCTGCTGCGCAAGCCGGACGCGGTGACGGTGGACGTCCCGGTGAAGTACGTCGGCTTCGAGATCCCGAACGAATTCGTCGTCGGGTACGGCCTGGACTTCGCCGAGCGCTACCGCGACCTGCCCTACATCGGCACCCTCGACCCGAAGGTCTACACGTCGTAACCCTGACCTGGGAACTGACAGCGCCCAGTCGGCGTTGACAACGATGGACCCCTCACCGGGCTTCATTCGGTGAGGGGGACAAAGCGGGCGGTACTCTGGTGGGACCGGAGTGCCCCGTCCGGTCGGGTAATGGTCGTCATTGCCCTCGCGTGCAAGTCAGGGAGGGTGGAGGCCGCTCGCCGGCCGTAAGTGCATGGACCGCAAGCGCCTGCTTCGCAACCCGCTGCTCTGGATCCTGGCGGTGTTGCTGCTCTACTTCGCCTTCAGCATGCTGTTCGACGACACCCGTGGGTACACGGCAGTACCCACGTCGAAGGCCGTCGCGCAGATCCAAGCCGGCAACGTCAAACTCGCCGAGCTGGGTGACAAGGAGCAGCAACTCAAGCTGACCCTGAACACGCCCATCGACCAGGACGGGCAGCAGGTCACCAAGATCCTCTCCCAGTACCCGGCCGGTGCCACCCCGCAGATCTTCGACTCGATCATCGGCAAGACCGGGACCGAGTTCAAGACGATCGTCACCCAGGACTCGTTCCTGACCCAGATCCTGATCTTCCTGATCCCGCTGGGTCTGCTGTTGCTGCTGCTCATGTGGATGATGAACAACGTCCAGGGCGGCGGGAACCGGGTCCTCAACTTCGGCAAGTCCAAGGCCAAGCAGTTGCCCAAGGACATGCCGAAGACGACGTTCGCCGATGTGGCGGGCGCCGACGAGGCGGTCGAGGAGCTCTACGAGATCAAGGACTTCCTGCAGAACCCCGCGCGGTATCAGGCGCTCGGCGCCAAGATCCCCAAGGGCGTGCTGCTCTACGGTCCGCCCGGAACGGGCAAGACCCTGCTGGCCCGCGCTGTCGCGGGTGAGGCCGGGGTGCCGTTCTACTCGATCTCCGGTTCGGACTTCGTCGAGATGTTCGTCGGTGTCGGCGCCTCGCGTGTGCGCGACCTGTTCGAGCAGGCCAAGCAGAACTCTCCCTGCATCATCTTCGTCGACGAGATCGACGCGGTCGGCCGCCAGCGCGGCGCCGGCCTCGGCGGCGGTCACGACGAGCGCGAGCAGACCCTCAACCAGCTGCTCGTCGAGATGGACGGCTTCGACGCGCGCGGCGGGATCATCCTGATCGCGGCGACGAACCGGCCCGACATCCTCGACCCGGCGCTGCTGCGCCCTGGCCGCTTCGACCGGCAGATCCCGGTGTCCGCACCGGACCTGATGGGCCGCAAGCGGATCCTGGAGGTGCACTCCAAGGGCAAGCCGATGGCACCCGACGCGGACCTGCACAGCCTGGCCAAGCGCACCGTCGGCATGTCCGGCGCCGACCTGGCCAACGTCCTCAACGAGGCCGCCCTGCTCACCGCCCGCCAGAACGGGTCGCTGATCAACGGCGCCGCGCTGGAGGAGTCGGTCGACCGGGTCATCGGCGGTCCCGCGCGCAAGAGCCGGATCATCTCCGACAAGGAGAAGAAGATCACGGCCTACCACGAGGGCGGCCACGCCCTCGCCGCGTGGGCGATGCCCGACCTGGAGCCGGTCTACAAGCTCACGATCCTGCCGCGCGGTCGCACGGGCGGTCATGCGCTGGTCGTCCCCGAGGACGACAAGCAGCTCATGACCCGCTCGGAGATGATCGCCCGCCTGGTGTTCGCCCTGGGTGGCCGCTCCGCCGAGGAGCTGGTCTTCCACGAGCCGACCACCGGCGCGTCCAGCGACATCGAGCAGGCCACCAAGATCGCCAAGGCGATGGTGACCGAGTACGGCATGAGCGCCCGGCTGGGCGCGGTCAAGTACGGCCAGGACCAGGGCGACCCGTTCCTGGGCCGCTCGATGGGCCACGCGCCGGACTACTCGCTCGAGGTCGCGCACGAGATCGACGAGGAGGTGCGCAAGCTCATCGAGGCCGCGCACACCGAGGCGTGGGACGTGCTCAACACCTACCGCGACGTGCTCGACGAGCTGGTGGTCGAGCTGCTGGAGAAGGAGACGCTGACCCGCAAGGACCTGGAGCGGATCTTCTCGAACGTCGAGAAGCGCCCCCGGATCACCGCGTTCAACGACTTCGGCGAGCGCACCCCGTCGGACAAGCCGCCGATCAAGACCCCGCGCGAGCTCGCCAAGGAACGCGGCGAGCCTTGGCCGGAGCCCGAGCCCACCCCGGTGGCCGTGGCTCCCGGCGGCAACGACCTGCCCGGTGGTCCGCCGCACACCAACCCGGAGCCGCCCAGCGGCAACGGCGCGGCCCCCAACGGCACCCCGCCGCCGTACGGCGCACCGCCGCCCTATGGCAACCCGCCGCAATACGGCCAGGGCACCCCGCCGCAGTACGGCCAGGGCCAGCAGCCCCCGCCGTACGGCCGCCCGCCGGAGCCGCAGGGCACCGGCAGGCACGCGGGCCCGCCGCACTACGGCGCCCCGCCCGGCTGGACCCCGGCGACGACGCCGTCCGGCCACCCGCAGCACCAGGGCGGCCCGCACCAGTCGTGGCAGCCGTCGTGGGGCGAGCGGCAGAACGAGCAGCAGCAGCAACAGCGCGGTGAGACGGGTTCCACAGGGCGGGATCAGGACTCCGATGGGCGCCCGCAGGGTTCCTAATGGGATGGTGGCGATAGCCAGCCCAGCTCGGAGGTTCCGATGAACGACAGCCGCAGGAACGGGGCCGGGACGTACGACGTCCCGGCCCCGGTCTTCGACCAGGACCGCGCCGAGAAAGCCGTCCGCGAACTTCTGCTCGCCTGCGGTGAGGACCCGGACCGCGACGGTCTGCTCGACACCCCGGCCCGCGTGGCCCGCGCCTACGCCGAACTGTTCGCCGGGCTCTACACCGACCCGGAATCGGTGCTGAACAAAACGTTCGACGAAAGCCACGACGAATTGGTGCTGGTCACCGACATTCCGATGTTCAGCACCTGTGAACATCATTTGGTGCCATTCCATGGAGTAGCGCACGTCGGCTATATCCCGAATGAGCAAGGGCGAATCACCGGACTGTCCAAACTGGCCCGTCTCGTCGACCTCTACGCCAAGCGCCCGCAGGTGCAGGAGCGGCTGACGTCGCAGGTCGCGGACGCCATGATGAAAAAGCTCGAACCCCGCGGGGTCATCGTGGTCATCGAGGCGGAACACCTCTGCATGGCGATGCGCGGAATTCGCAAACCCGGTGCGCGGACCACGACTTCGGCACTGCGTGGAATTCTCAAATCGTCGCCGTCGTCCCGGGCCGAGGCGATCGAGCTGATCAATGGGCGGACTAGGTGACCGCACTGCCCGACCCCGGCCGCTGCGCGGTCATGGGTGTGCTGAACGTGACCCCGGATTCCTTTTCCGACGGTGGCCGCTACGTCGGTGTCGACGACGCCGTGGCGCACGGGGTGGCGATGTGGCGGCGTGGGGCCGACCTGATCGACGTCGGCGGTGAGTCCACCCGGCCCGGCGCCTCGCGGATCGACGCGGTCACCGAGATCGAGCGCGTGATCCCGGTTATCAAGCAACTGTCCCAAGAGGGCGTCGCGGTCAGTGTGGACACCACCCGGGCGGAGGTCGCCGAGGCGGCGATCGCGGCGGGCGCGTCGGTGATCAACGACGTGTCCGGTGGGCTGGCCGACCCGGCGATGGCCGGTGTCGCCGCCGCCACCGGGGTGCCGTGGATCTTGATGCACTGGCGCGGGCACAGCCGGGACATGGATTCGCTGGCCGAGTACGAAGATGTCGTCGCCGAGGTTCGGGACGAGCTGCTGGCCCAAGTGGACGCCGCCGTCGCCGCGGGTGTCGCCCAGGAGGCGATCGCCCTCGACCCGGGACTCGGTTTCGCGAAGAACGCCGAGCACAACTGGGCGCTGCTGGCCAAACTCGACGTCCTCATCGACCTCGGGTTCCCGGTCCTTGTCGGCGCCTCACGCAAGCGCTTCCTCGGCACGCTGCTCTCCGACCCGGACGGCAGGCCGCGCCCGCCCGACGGCCGCGAGGACGCGACCGCCGCCATCTCGGCACTCGCCGCCGCCGCGGGCGCGTGGGGTGTGCGGGTGCACGACGTCGACCGGTCGCTGGACGCGGTCGCGGTGTCCGCTGCGATCAAAGGAGCCCGCCGGTGACGGACCGGATCACGTTGACCGGGCTCAAAGTCCGCGGCAACCACGGCGTCTTCGACCACGAGAAGCGTGACGGTCAGGACTTCATCATCGACATCACGCTGTGGATCGACCTCGACCAGGCCGCCGCGACCGACGACCTGCGCCACACCGTGCACTACGGCGAACTCGCCGAACGCGCCGCCGCGATCGTCGCCGGTCCGGCCCGCGATCTGATCGAGGCGGTCGCAGGCGAGATCGCCGACGGCGAGATGAAGGACAGCCGCGTCCACGCCGTCGAGGTGACGGTGCACAAGCCGAGCGCGCCGATCCCGCTGACCTTCGCCGACGTCGCCGTGACCGTGCGCCGGTCCCGGCGGTCGAAAGGCAGCCGGTGACCAGGGCGGTCCTGTCGATCGGGTCGAACCTCGGCGACCGCGCCGCCAACCTCCGAGTCGCCGTCGACGGGCTGGCCGACGTCCTGATCGCGGTGTCACCGGTCTACGAGACGGCGGCGTGGGGTGTCACCGACCAGCCCGACTTCCTCAACGCGGTGCTGATCGTCGACGACGACGCGACCGACGAATGGGGCTGGCTGCGTCGCGCGCAGGAGTTGGAGAACCGCGCGGGTCGCGTCCGCACGCTGCATTGGGGGCCGCGCACGCTGGATGTGGACGTGGTGACGGTCGACGGTGTCCGCAGCGAGCACCCCGAGCTGCTGCTCCCGCATCCCGGCACGCACGAACGGGCCACGGTCCTGGTGCCCTGGCTCGACATCGAGCCCGACGCCGAGGTCCCCGGGCGCGGGCTTGCTCGTGATCTTCTCGCTACCTTGGACACCGAGGGCGTGCGCAGGCGCGATGACCTTGACCTAGGAGTTGCGCGGTGAGGTTCACCAAGGCACGTGATCTGGTCCCGGCGGGCGCGGTCACCGCCATCGGCGTGTACCTGGGAATCCGCCTGCTCTACGGCGAACTGCCGCCGCTGCCGACCTTCGCGGGCATCACGCTGCTGGTCTTGGCGATCGTCGAGACGGTCTTCGGCTTCGGGCTGCGCGGCCGCATCCGGGCGACGTCGGGCAAACCGGTGCAGGCGTTGACCGCGGCCCGCGCGGTGGCGCTCGCGAAGGCCTCGTCGCTGCTGGGCGCGATCATGCTCGGCGCGTGGGTGGCTGTGCTGGCCTATGTGGTGCCCGAAAGCGCCCGGGTCGCCGCCGCCAAGTCGGACGTCCCGAGTGCGGTCATCGGCGTTGTTTGTTCGATCTTGCTAATTGCCGCGGCGCTGTGGCTCGAACATTGTTGCCGGACCCCGGATGACCGCGATGACCTGCGTCAGGACCGGTTTCGGAACACTGAATGACCTCCGTTTGGTCTCGCCAAGGTAACGGCCCGGTACGGTAGGGCCCATGACGGGCCGGACGGACGCCACCGCGGAGCGGGAAGCGAGCTCTTCGAGCGCGCGGATCATGCTCGCCGCCGCGGTCGGTCTCGCACTCGCCGCGACCATCGTCCTGGTCCTCAGCGACTCTGTTCGCTGGATGCGCCTGGGCGTATTAGCCGCGCTGTGGGCCGCCCTCGCGGGCGCCTTCCTCGCCGCGAAATACCGCAGACAAATAGCCGACCGTGCCGAGGACGCCCAAGCGCTGCGCAAGGTCTACGAACTGGAACTCGAACGCGAGGTCGCCGCCCGCCGCGAGTTCGAACTGGAAGCCGAAGCCGAGGCACGGGCCAAGGTCGAAGCCGAGGCCCGCGACGACCTGGCCGAACTCCGCGAGGAACTCCGCGCGATGCGGGAGAACCTGGAGAAACTCCTCGGCGGCGGCGAAGTCCTCGTCGAGCGCATCGCCTTACGCGCCGAGGCCACCCGCATGCGCTCGGTCGACGGCGACCAGCGCGTTGTCGGTGCCGCGCAGGGCGCCCAGCTCCGCCGTCTCACCGCCGCGAAGTCCGTTCCCGGCGACGCCGAGACGGAGATGATCGAACGAATCCGCGCGGACGCGAAGGCACAGCCGCGCAACCGTCGCCCCGATTTCAAGCCGCATCCGGCCGAGGTTTCAGACCGGTGGTTCATCGACGGACCGGACAGCGAGCCGATCGACCCCAACTGGACGCCGTCGTGGGAGACGGGGGAGCAGCCCCGGATCCGCGTCGATCAGAACGGCAGGCGCACCGCCGAGCCGCAGCGGCGGGAACCCGAGACGAGCAAGGGCATTCGCCCGGCGCAGCTGCCCGCGGGGTCGGCGGCGCAGCGGCTCAATGGCACGGACGCACGGTCGAACGGGTCGGCGGACGTGCGTGTGCCACAACGGCTGAACGGGTCGGCCGAGCACCCGGCGGAGGAGACCAGCAAGGGCATGCGGCCCGCGGGGGGACAGAACGGGCACCCCGCCACCGAGTCCGGCCTGCGCCCGGCGCAGCGGCTGCCGAACGGCTCGACCGCACACCCGGCCGCCGAGACGAGCAAGGGCATGCGCCCCGCCCCCGACCCGAACCAGGCGCTGCGCTCAGCGGCCGCGCCGGTGGACCCGCGAATCCGCGCCGGTTCCGCGCCGGAGACGAGCAAGTCCATCCGCCCGCTCGCGTCGAACGGCTCGGGCCACTCGGGGACCAGCCAGGCCATGCGTTCGCCCGAAACCAGCCAGGCCATGCGGTCGCCGGGCCACCCGGAGACCAGCCAGGGCATGCGCCCGGTCGCGCAGAACGGGTCGGGCCACCCGGAGACCAGCCAGGGCATGCGCCCGGTCGCGCAGAACGGGTCGGGCCACCCGGAGACCAGCCAGGGCATGCGTCCCGTCGCGCAGAATGGGTCGGGCCAGCCGGAGACGGTCCAGGGCATCCCCCCGGTCCGCCGAATCCCCGCCGCCGACCATCCGGCCGCGGCGACCAGCAAGGGCATCCGGCCGGTCCACCCGGCCGCCGAGACGAGCGCGGCCATGCGGCGGGCGCAGCGGGTGGCCGCCGGGCTGGAGGGCCCGGCGGAGACCAGTCTCGGCCTGCGCCAGCCGGGACAGGTGGCACCTGAGCGCCGGACCGAGACCAGCTTGGGCCGAGGATCCGAACGACCGGTCGAAACGAGCCTGGGGATGAGCCGAGGTCCTGAGCGCCGGGGCGAGACCGACCTGGGTCTCGGGCGCGGAACTGAGCGGCAGGTCGAGGCCGGCTTGGGGATGGGCCGGGGTGCTGAGCGGCAGAGTGAGACGGGCTTGGGGATGGGCCGGGGTGCCGAGCGGCAGGTCGAAACCAGCTTGGGGATGCGGCGGGATATGCCCGAGCGGCCTGCCGAGACCAGTCTCGGCATGCGGCACGCGGCGCCGGACAGCGAAGGCCACGGCACCCGACCGACAGGCGAATCGGCGGGCCGCTCCGGCTCCCGGACGCAGGACAGCCCCCGACGGTCCGACAGCGCGGCCGACCAGCGAGGCCGCCAGGACCCCCCGGCCCCACAACGGCTCAGCGACAAGACCGCGGTGGACCCAGTCGACCCCCGCGTGACCCCACCCGCGCGCGCCGACTCCGAGGGCGGCCGCAGGCGCGCGCCGACCGGCACGTTCCCGCCGGTGACCCCTGGTCGGCGGTCGGTGGAAGCGAGTCCCGCCGAGACCAGTGGATACCAGCCCCCTGCCCGCCGCTCGGCCGAGGCCGCGGAGGAGAGCGGACACCACTCGCGGTCGACGGGTCGTCGGTCGGCGGAAGCCACGCCGGCCCCGACCGGCCGCAGCTCGGCGGAGTCCACCAGCCGCCGCGCCGCGGAGGTCAGTCCGGCCGAGACCAGCGGTTACCAGCCGAGGCCAACCGGTCGCCGATCTGCGGAAACCACCCCAGCCCCCACCGCCCGCCGCGCAGCGGAGGCGACGCCTGCCGAGGCCAGCGGGTACCAGCCCACCGGCCGCCGGTCGGCGGAGGCAACGCCACCCCCGGCCCCCACCGGCCGCCGCGCCAAGCCGGACGACGACGAAGGCGGCCGCAGGCGCCGGTCCGAAGGCACACCACCGTGGCAGGACACCACCACCGAACCAGCGGGCTCCCACGCTGAAGGCACGTCGGTGAAAGACCTCCTCGCCGCCCACGGCGGCACCGCGACCACCGGCCGCCGTCGCCGCCGCGAGGACTGACACGTCGCCGCCGTTGAGGGTGGTGGGTTTTGTCGGGGCATGGGTGAAGGATCTCCTCGCCGCTCGCGGTGGCACCGTGAGCACCGGTTGTCGCCGTCCGCGGGAGGACTGACGCGGCGCCGCCATTGAAGGTGGGTTGTGGCGGGGCGTGGGTGAAGGATCTTTCGCTGTTTACGGTGGGTCGGTGGGCGTCGCCCTGATCGAGGGCGCTCGTTCCCGACCACTACCCCCGCGGTGCGAGCCACCGTCGGGTGTTGTCAACCATCACCGACGTGATCGCCATGCCCGCCAGGTCTTCGCAGCGTGATCGGCTTCCACCCGTTGGGAGCGTTCGCGCGCCCGCCACCTGTTGTCGGCCCTAAGATCACTGTTCGTGTATCGACTTCCCACTTCCAACCGGCCCACCCGCGGGCTCACCGTCCTGCTGCCCATCGCGGGCCTGGTCGTGTTGGCCGCCTGTGGGCTGACCCTGCTCGCGCTCAGTACCGCGCGGGTCGGGATCGTCGCCGAGCTGGTCGGGGTGGGTGCCGCGCTGTTGCCCGTCGGGCCGGTGGTGGCGGCGTTCCTGTGGATCGACCGGTGGGAACCTGAGCCCGCCCGGTTGCTGTGGCTGGCGTTCGCCTGGGGCGCGTGTGTGGCGACGATCGCCGCGCTGCTGATCAACAACACCGCGGAGGCGGTGGGTGATCTGTTGCTGGGTATGGGAAACGGCGACAAGATCAGCGCGGTCGTGTCCGCCCCGCTCTTCGAGGAGGCGTTGAAGGGCGCGTTCGTTCTCGGGATTTTCCTTTTCCTGCGCGAGGAATTCAACGGCGTGGTGGACGGGATCGTCTACTCCGGATTCGTCGCCGCCGGGTTCGCCTTCACCGAGAACATCTACTACTTCGGCCGCGCGTTCGCCGAGTACGGCATCGGCGACAGCTCGTCCCCGGGTGTCGTGGCCGCCTTCATCCTGCGTGGCGTCCTCTCTCCCTTCACGCACCCGCTGTTCACCGCCATGATCGGCATCGGAATCGGCATCGCGGCGACGACCAAGTCGCGGAAGGTGGCCGCGTTGGCGCCGTTCTGCGGCTACCTGGTGGCCGCGCTGCTGCACGCCCTGTGGAACGGCGCGGCCACGCTCGGGACGGCCACGACCTTCCTCAGCGTCTACTTCCTGGTGATGGTCCCGCTGTTCGCCGCCGTGCTGATCTTCATCAACTGGCACCGCAAGCGCGAGCAGCGCATCGTCGCCTCCGCGCTGCCCTTCATGGTGGAGAGCAACTGGGTGGTTGCCTCGGAGGTCGACCTGCTGGCCAGCCTCGACGGCAGGCGCAAGTGGCGCAAACAGGTCCGGTCCCGGGCGGGCAAGCCCGCGGCGCGCGCGGTGGGGAACTACCAGGCCGCCGTCAGTGAGCTGGCGTTTCTCCGCGAGGCGATGCGCCGCGGCACGTGTGGGCCGGACGCCGATGACCGCGAGGTCGAGTTGATCGCACTGGTGCGGGTGCGCCGCGCCGAGGCGGTGCGGGCGGCCGAGCAGCGCGTCTGACCACTGTGGTGGAGGCGACACCGCTCGGTCCGGTGAAGCTGGTCACCTGGGCGCCACGCGGCCTTCGCCGGACGGCTACTCTCGCGCCGTCGTCTGGTACCCAGCACTGTCGCGGGACTGGAACGAGATAGAGGAGCCATTCACTATGTGCTCGAACGGGTTGAACCGATGACCCGGCCAGCCAGGTTGGCGGTCGGAGTCGTGTCGGCAGGCCGCGTAGGCGCCGTACTGGGCGCCGCGCTGGGCCGTGCCGGTCACACCGTCACCGCGGTGTCCGCGGTCTCCAAAGCATCCCTCGGCCGCGCCGAGGCCCTCCTGCCCGACGCGTCCGTCCGCCCGCCGGACGAGGTGGCGCGCGACGCCGACCTGGTCCTGCTGGCCATCCCGGACGACGTCCTCCCCGGCATGGTCCGCGGCCTGGCCGCCGCGGGCTCGCTGCGTCCCGGACAGATCGTTGTGCACACCAGCGGCGCCCACGGCGTCGACGTGCTGGCCCCCGCCGCCGAGCAGGGCGCGCTGACCCTCGCGCTGCACCCCGTCATGACCTTCACCGGCCGCGCCGAGGACCTGGAGCGCATCGCCGCGTGCTGCTTCGGGGTGACCGCCGCCGACGACGACATCGCCGCCTGGAACGTCGCCGAGGCACTGGTCGTGGAGATGGGCGCCGAGCCGGTCCGGGTGCCGGAGAAGTCCCGCCCGCTCTACCACACGGCCCTCGCCCACGGCGCGAATCACCTGGTCACGCTGGTCGGCGAGTGCGCGGACCTGCTGCGCACCGCCGACGTCGGCATCCCCGAGCGGCTGCTCGGCCCACTGCTGTCCGCCGCGCTGGACAACGCCCTGCGCCACGGCGACCGCGCCCTCACCGGCCCGGTGGCCCGCGGCGACGCCGGGACGGTCCGCAAGCACGTCCGCGTGCTCGCCGACAGCGCACCCGAGATGCTGCCCGCCTACCGGGCGCTCGCGGCCCGAACCGCCTACCGCGCGAGCGAGTCCGGCCTACTGCGCGCCGACCTGGTCGCCGACGTCGAAGCCGCCATCACCGAGGAGCCGTCATGACCACCCCCCGCTTCGCCACGGGCAAGCTGAACGTCCTCAATGGACCGCAGGACGTCGCGAAGACGACCCGCGCGCTGCGGGCGACCGGTCGCAAGATCGCGTTCGTGCCGACCATGGGCGCGCTGCACGACGGCCACCGCGAGCTGCTCCGCACGGCCCGCCGGATCCCGAACACCGTGCTGGTGACGTCGATCTTCGTCAACCCGCTGCAGTTCGGCGCGGGCGAGGACTTCGACCGCTACCCGCGCCCGCTGGAGGCCGACCTCGAGGTCTGCGCCCAGGAGCGGGTCGAGCTGGTGTTCACCCCGGAGAAGGAGGCGCTCTACCCGCCGGGCGCCCAGGTGACCGTCCACCCCGGACCGCTGGGCGACGAGCTGGAAGGCGCCGTGCGGCCAGGACACTTCGCCGGTGTGCTGACCGTTGTGGCGAAGCTGTTCAACATCGTCCGGCCGGATTACGCCCTGTTCGGCGACAAGGACTACCAGCAGCTCGCGCTGATCAAGAAGATGGTGCGCGACCTCGACATGGAGGTCTCGGTCATCGGCGTGCCGACCGTCCGCGAGGACGACGGCCTGGCCATGTCCTCCCGCAACGCCTACCTCGACCCCGAACAGCGCGCCGCCGCGGTCACCCTGTCCGCGGCGCTCGCCGCGGGAGCGCACGTGAGTGAGAGCGGCGGCCAGGCCATGCTCGCCGCGGCGCGCGCGGTGCTCGACCAGACCCCGGAGCTCAAGGTCGACTACCTGGAGCTGCGCGGACTCGACCTCGGACCGGCCCCGGAGAAGGGCGACGCCCGGCTGCTCGTCGCCGCCAAGATCGGCACCACCCGGCTCATCGACAACGTCCCGGTGCTGTTGGGCACCCCCGACCTCGCTCAGCACGCCTGAGAAGGGAGCACCCCATGCTTCGCACGATGCTCAAGTCCAAGATCCACCGTGCCACCGTCACCCAGGCCGACCTGCACTACGTCGGCTCGGTGACCGTCGACCCGATCCTGCTGGAGGCGGCCGACCTGCTGCCCGGCGAGCAGGTCGCGATCGTCGATGTCACCAATGGCGCCCGCATCGAGACCTACACGATCGAGGGCGAGCGGGGCAGCGGCGTCATCGGCATCAACGGTGCCGCCGCGCACCTGGTGCACCCCGGCGACATCGTCATCCTGATCGCCTACGGCCTGATGGAGACCGCCGAGGCCGCCGCGTACGAGCCGAAGGTCATCTTCGTCGACGCGGACAACAAGATCGTGCACGCGGGCACTGACGCCGCCCACGTGCCCGCTGACTCCGGCCTGCTCAGCGGGGCCGTCACGGCCGAGGCCCCGGCCGAGACCGTCGACGCCGCCAAGCTGGACGCGCTGCTCGCCATCGAGAACTGATGCTCCTCACGATCGACGTCGGCAACACCAACATCGCCCTCGGCGTCCACACCGCCGACGGTGAGCTGCTGCGCGACTGGCGGATGCGCACCGACACCCGGATCACCGCCGACGAACTCGCCCTGACCATGCGCGGCCTGCTCGGCGAACACGCGGACGCCATCACCGGCATCTCCGCGCTGTCCACGGTTCCGGCCGTGCTGCGCGAGCTGCGGGTGATGTTGGCGCAGTACTACCCGAAGGTCCACCGGGTGATCGTGGAGCCGGGTGTGCGCACGGGCGTGCCGCTGCTGGTGGACAACCCGAAGGAGGTGGGAGCCGACCGGGTGATCAACACCCTGGCCGCGCACCACCTGTTCAGCACGGCCTGCATCGTCGTGGACTTCGGCACGTCGACCAACATCGACGTCATCTCCGCCAAGGGCGAGTTCCTGGGCGGGGTCTTCATGCCCGGCATCGAGATCTCGGTCGACGCCCTCGCCGCTCGCGCCGCCGCCCTGCGCAAGGTGGAGATGGTGCGGCCGCGCTCGGTCATCGGCAAGAACACCGTCGAGTGCCTGCAGTCCGGGATCATGTACGGCTTCGCGGGCCAGGTGGACGGCCTGGTCGCCCGCATCACCAGGGAACTGGAACGCACCGGCCACGGCGGCCCGGTGACGGTCATCGCGACCGGCGGCCTGGCCCCGCTGGTGGTCGACGAGTCGGTCTCCATCGCCCACCACCGCCCCGACCTCACCCTGCTGGGCCTGCGCCTGGTCTTCGACCGCAACAGCTAGAGGCGCACCGCCCGCACGGCCACGGTGGACAGCGGCCGGATGAAGTCGCCCGAGGCCGTCTCCGGCCTGCTCCGCAGGTAAGCGCGCACGTCGTCGAGCAACGCGGCGCGTTCCGCGGGAGGAGCCAGCGCGACCTGCGAGTGCGTGCCGATGGTGGCGATGAACGACTCGATCGTGCGGGCCTGCCCATGCGGGACGAAGGTGTGCTCCGCCGGGGCCAGCCGCTCGTGCTCGGGGAGCATCCAGTTCACCACGAGCGCCGGGCCGATGCTGGTCGTGGTCGCTTCGGCCAGGTCCGCCATCCACGGCACCGTCACGTCGTCGCGATTCCAGAACAGCCCGAGCACTCCGCCCGGCCGCAGCACGCGAGTGATCTCGGTCAGCGCTTCGGGAGTGTTGAACCAGTGGAACGCCTGTCCCGCGACGACCGCGTCGAACGACCCGTCCTCGGCCGCAATGGACTCCGCGGTGCCGTCGAGGGCGGTCACTGCCGGCTGCCGCCTGGCCAGTTCCGCGCGCATGGCGGGGTCCGGCTCCACCGCCGTCACCGAACACCCCAACCGCACCAGCCCGTCGCTCAGCAGGCCCGTCCCGGCGGCGAGATCCAACACCGATTTCCGACCCCCGAGCACCCACTCGATGGCCGCGAGCGGGTAATCAGGCCGGTGCTCGGCGTAGACAGCGGCATTGGCGCCGAATGAACTCGCGCGCTCGGCGAACAGCTCCGGGTGGTCCATGAATCGACCGTAGCGCGCCTTCCGTACCCTTCGACCTGTGAACGAAGAGCTTCCAGACACCGCTGCCACCGACGACCTTCCCGAGCAGATGCGGATCCGTCGGGAAAAGCGGGAACGGCTGCTCGCCGCCGGTGTCGATCCCTACCCGGTCGAACTTCCGCGCACCCACACCCTGGCCAAGGTTCGCGCGGAGTATTCCGAACTGCCGACCGACACGGCCACCGGCGACATGGTGGGTGTCGCGGGCCGGGTCATGTTCCTGCGCAACACCGGCAAGCTCTGTTTCGCGACTCTTCGCGAAGGGGACGGAACCGAACTGCAGGCCATGCTGAGCCTGAACAACGTCGGCGAAGAGGCCCTTTCGGCGTGGAAGTCGGATGTCGATCTTGGTGACTACGTATTCGTCGAGGGTGAGGTCATCACTTCTCGTCGCGGTGAGTTGTCGGTGCTCGCCAATGAGTGGCGGATGGCGTCGAAGTCGCTGCGGCCGCTGCCGGTCGCGCACAAGGCGCTGAGTGAGGAAACACGCATTCGGCAGCGCTATGTCGACCTGATCCTGCGGCCGCAGGCGCGCGAGACCGTCCGCAAGCGTTCGGGTGTCGTTCGTTCACTGCGTGAGAGTTTTCACTCCCGTGAATACCTTGAAGTCGAGACGCCCATGTTGCAGACGATGCACGGCGGCGCCGCGGCCCGGCCGTTCGTCACGCGCTCCAACGCGATGGATATGGACCTGTTCCTGCGTATCGCCCCGGAGTTGTACCTCAAGCGGTGTGTGGTCGGCGGCTTGGAGCGGGTCTTCGAGATCAACCGGAACTTCCGCAATGAGGGCAGCGATTCCTCGCATTCGCCCGAGTTCGCGATGCTCGAGTTCTATGAGGCGTATGGCACCTACGACACGATGGCTGCGCTGACCCGCTCACTCGTACAGGAGGCGGCTGAGGCGGTCAACGGCTCGCAGGTCGTCACGCTCCACGACGGCACCGAATACGACCTGTCCGGCGAGTGGACGACGCTGACCATGTACGGGTCGCTGTCCGAGGCGCTCGGCGAGCAGGTCACGCCGGAGACTTCCGTTGAGGCGCTTAGGAAGCACGCGGATCGGCTGGAGCTTTCGGTGGACCCGAAGCTGGGTCACGGCAAGCTGATCGAGGAACTCTGGGAACACCTCGTCGGTGATCATCTTTTCGCGCCGACATTCGTGCGCGATTTCCCGGTCGAGACCTCGCCGCTGACCCGGCAGCACCGCAGTGTGGCCGGAGTCGCCGAAAAGTGGGATCTCTACGTCCGCGGATTCGAGCTCGCCACCGGTTACTCGGAACTCGTCGACCCGGTCGTGGAACGGGAACGCCTGGAGGATCAGGCGCGGCTCGGCGCGGCAGGCGATGACGAGGCGATGCTTCTGGATGAGGACTTTCTGCGTGCGCTAGAGTACGGAATGCCACCGAGTGGCGGCGTCGGAATGGGTATCGATCGACTGTTGATGGCGCTGACCGGCCTGGGCATCCGTGAGACGATCCTGTTCCCCTTGGTTCGCCCGGAATGACTCGACTCGGACACTAACGCAATCCGTGCGATTTGCGCTAACCTCTGTCGAGGTGTATTTCTACCTGTGACGGCCGGGCACTTCAATGGGCCGGCACATTCTCGCCCGGAGGAGGCGCAATGGCGCAGAAGGTTACGGTTTCACTGGTCGACGACCTTGACGGCTCGACGGCCGAAGAGACGGTCGAGTTCGGGCTGGATGGCGCGTCCTACCAGATTGACCTGTCCTCGAAGAATGCCGACAAGCTGCGTGAGGCGCTTGCCGACTTCGTCGAGAGCGCCCGCCGTTCCGGCGGTCGCAAGCGTGCGGCGAAGGCCGCCGTGGGTCGGGTGCCGCGCGCCGCGACCGCGGATCGCGAGCAGAACCAGGCGATTCGCGAGTGGGCACGCAAGCAGGGCATGAAGGTGTCGGACCGCGGTCGCATCCCGTCCGAGGTTCTCGACGCGTACAACGAGCAGGCCTGACCCTGCTCTGAAGGGGCTGCCCGCTTGTGCGGGTGGCCCCTTGCTTTTTACCCGGCATTTTGTGTAGCGCGGAATGTCAGCGCTTGCGGCACAGTCGCGGGCAGGTCGAACACTCTCCGCTGCCCTGTTCGAGCAGATAGTGGAAGCAGCAGCTTTCGCGCCTGCGGGTCCATTCGGTGGAACCACCGGAAATCGCGGCGGGGCGCAGTGTGGACGCCGAGGTGAACGGTGAATGGCCCGCGCCGAGGACCAGGGCGGCGTCCAATGCGCCCGCGGCTTCGTTGCCGTTATAGCGACCGGCCAGCCAAAACGCATTGTCCAAGGCGTCGGTGGCCGCGCCCCAGAGCGTGTGTTTCCCCAACCGCACCTGTGGGCCGAACACGGCGATGAAGCGGGCCGCGTGCGACCGGAACCGGCCGCGCAGCACCGTCGCCAACGCGAGATCGTCGGCCACGACGACCGCATGCGGGTCGCTCGCGGCGGGATCGTCGGGCAGGCAGGTGAAGTCGGGCGAGAGCAGGGCGACGGCGTCCGGGTCCGACATCGGCATGGCCCGGTGGAACGCGACGTTCTCCGGCCGCAGCGACGGCACCCGGCGCGCGTGGTGGAACAGCAGCCCGGCGGCGAAGCCGGGGGTGAGCAGATACCAGGACATGAGGTACGCGGCGACCGTGCGCTCCGGCGCCTCGCCGTAGGTCTCGCGCATCCAGTGCGCGAGGGCGGCGCTCCAGGCCGCGACCGCGCCCGGGTCGCTGAGGAAGTCCTCGGACGTCGTCCAGCCGGGTTCGTCGGGGATCCCGAGATGCACGCGCAGCCGGTCTTGGCGCGTATTGACGAAGGCGACGGACGAGGCCAGGTCGAGGTGCCTGGTGCGGTACGCGGCCGTCACCGGAGCAGGCCCCTGGGACGCGGCTCGAGTCGCATCGGCGCCCCCGTCTCTTGGATGGCCTCTTTGGTGAGGCTTACCTAACCTTACCGCGCGGTCGGGTGATCCCGCAGGCTGGTATCCCGGCGTGTTCGCGCTCAGCGGACAACCCCGGTTTCGCGGAATCCGCGCCGGTCACCGCACGTTGTGGAGGGTGAAGGGACCGCTGGGCGCGGCTGACGCAGGTGTTGGGCATGCAGTGGCACTGAGAGCTGACGCCGGGCCTACTACAGTGGTCCCACGGTGCTGAATCCACTAAAAGAGAGTGGAGAAGGGCCGCCGGCGCAGCAGTCAGGGAGTGAGAATGTTCGAAAGGTTCACCGACCGCGCGAGGCGGGTGGTCGTCCTGGCCCAAGAAGAGGCCCGGATGCTCAACCACAACTACATCGGCACCGAGCACATCCTCCTGGGCTTGATCCACGAGGGTGAGGGTGTCGCCGCCAAGGCGCTCGAGTCGTTGGGGATCGCCCTCGAGGGCGTGCGCCAGCAGGTCGAGGAAATCATCGGCCAGGGACAGCACGCGCCAAGCGGACACATCCCCTTCACCCCGAGGGCGAAGAAGGTCCTTGAGCTGTCGCTGCGTGAGGCGCTGCAGCTCGGACACAACTACATCGGCACCGAGCACATCCTGCTCGGACTCATCCGCGAGGGCGAGGGCGTCGCCGCCCAGGTCCTGGTGAAGCTGGGCGCCGACCTCAACCGCGTGCGCCAGCAGGTGCTGCAGCTGCTCTCCGGCTACCAGGGCGGCGAGAAGGCAGCCGAGTCCGGCGGCCGCGGCGAGGGCACCCCGTCCTCCTCGCTGGTGCTCGACCAGTTCGGCCGCAACCTCACCGCCTCGGCGCGCGAGGGCAAGCTCGACCCGGTCATCGGTCGCACCAAGGAGATCGAGCGGGTCATGCAGGTGCTGTCGCGGCGCACCAAGAACAACCCGGTCCTCATCGGCGAGCCCGGCGTCGGCAAGACCGCGGTCGTCGAGGGCCTGGCCCAGATGGTCGTCAAGGGCGAGGTGCCCGAGACGCTCAAGGACAAGCAGCTCTACACCCTCGACCTGGGCTCCCTGGTCGCCGGTTCGCGCTACCGCGGTGACTTCGAAGAGCGCCTGAAGAAGGTCCTCAAGGAGATCAAGACCCGCGGCGACATCATCCTGTTCATCGACGAGATCCACACCCTCGTCGGGGCGGGCGCCGCCGAGGGCGCGATCGACGCGGCCTCCATCCTCAAGCCGATGCTGGCCCGTGGTGAGCTGCAGACCATCGGCGCGACCACCCTCGACGAGTACCGCAAGTACGTCGAGAAGGACCCGGCCCTGGAGCGGCGCTTCCAGCCGATCCAGGTCGGCGAGCCGTCCCTCGAGCACACCATCGAGATCCTCAAGGGCCTGCGCGACCGGTACGAGGCGCACCACCGCGTCACGATCACCGACAAGGCGCTGGTGGCGGCCGCGACACTGGCCGACCGCTACATCAACGACCGGTTCCTCCCGGACAAGGCGATCGACCTCATCGACGAGGCGGGCGCGCGGATGCGCATCCGCCGGATGACCGCGCCGCCGGACCTGCGCGAGTTCGACGAGAAGATCGCCGACGTCCGCCGGGACAAGGAGTCCGCGATAGACGCGCAGGACTTCGAGCGGGCCGCGAAGCTGCGCGACAACGAGAAGCAACTGCTGGGCCAGAAGTCCGAGCGGGAGAAGCAGTGGAAGGACGGCGACCTCGACGTCGTCGCCGAGGTCGACGACGAGCAGATCGCGGAGGTGCTGGCCAACTGGACCGGCATCCCGGTGTTCAAGCTGACCGAGGAGGAGACCTCCCGCCTGCTGCGCATGGAGGACGAGATCCACAAGCGGATCATCGGCCAGGAAGACGCCGTCAAGGCCGTCTCCCAGGCGATCCGCCGCACCCGCGCGGGCCTCAAGGACCCGAAGCGGCCGTCCGGCTCGTTCATCTTCGCCGGCCCGTCCGGTGTCGGTAAGACCGAGCTGGCCAAGACGCTGGCGAACTTCCTCTTCGGCGATGACGACGCGCTCATCCAGATCGACATGGGCGAGTTCCACGACCGCTACACCGCCTCGCGGCTCTTCGGTGCCCCTCCCGGGTACGTGGGCTACGAGGAGGGTGGCCAGCTGACCGAGAAGGTGCGGCGCAAGCCGTTCTCGGTGGTCCTGTTCGACGAGATCGAGAAGGCGCACCAGGAGGTCTACAACACTCTCCTGCAGGTGCTGGAAGACGGGCGTCTGACCGACGGTCAGGGCCGCACGGTGGACTTCAAGAACACCGTGATCATCTTCACCTCGAACCTGGGCACCCAGGACATCTCGAAGGCCGTCAGCCTCGGCTTCACCGGTGGCAACGACCAGGGCTCGAACTACGAGCGGATGAAGAACAAGGTCAACGACGAGCTCAAGAAGCACTTCCGGCCGGAGTTCCTCAACCGTATCGACGACATCATCGTGTTCCACCAGCTCACCCGTGAGCAGATCATCACGATGGTGGACCTGATGGTCGCCCGCGTCGAGAAGCAGTTGAAGAGCAAGGACATGGCCATCGAGCTGACCGAGAAGGCCAAGTCGCTGCTGGCCAAGCGCGGGTTCGACCCGGTGCTCGGCGCCCGCCCGCTGCGCCGTGCGATCCAGCGCGAGATCGAGGACCAGCTGTCGGAGAAGATCCTGTTCGGGGAGATCCAGCCCGGCCAGATCATCATCACCGACGTCGAAGGCTGGGACGGCACCGACGAGCAGAGCCACGACAAGGCGACGTTCACCTTCCGGGGTGAGCCGAAGCCGAGCAAGGTTCCGGACTCGCCGCCGGTGGAGCTCTCGGCGCCTGCCGCGCCCGCGGAGCCTGCTGACGGAGACGAAGCCGCAGGCTGATTTGTCGCTGATTGCCGAGGGGCGGTCTTCCTTCCGGGGAGGCCGCCCTTCGGCGTTTCAAGGTCGAAGAGCGCTGCCGCACTGATTACCGTCCGCTGACGTCTTCCTGGTCGGGGTATGCCCTGGGTCGCTTTGGCGACGACACTGGCGGCATGCCGGTTACGGCTATTCGGCTCTTCGGGCAGTTCGACCTCAGCCTCGGCGGTGAGTCCCCGCGGTTGGATTCGGCGCGGGTCGAGTCGTTGATCGCGTTCCTGTCGCTGAATGCCGATGGGCCACAGGATCGGCGGCGGGTGGCCTCGGCGCTGTGGCCGGAATCGACCGAGGCGCAGGCCCGCACCAATCTCCGCCATGTCCTGCACACCCTGCGTCTGCGCTTGCCGGACGCCGACGAGTATCTGGTGGTCACCTCGCGCTCGCTGGCGTGGCGGTCGCGGGCCTGGGTCGACGTCGCCGAGTTCGAGCGGCTGCTCGGGGGCGCGGATCGGGAGCGGGCGCTGCGCGATGCTGTCGACCTCTACGCCGGTGACCTGCTGGAAAGCTGTTCCGACGAGTGGTTGGCCGAGGACCGGGACCGGCTTCGCAGGCGGTATCTGGACGCGCTCGCCGAGTTGGCCGGGCTGTGTCCGCCCGCCGAGGCGATCACCTACGCCGAGCGGCTCGTGCGCGCCGACCCCCTGCGGGAGGACGCGTACCGGCTGCTGATGGGCCTGCATGCCGCCCGGGACGATCTCGCGGGGGCGCTGCGCGTCTATCACGTGTGCAGCTCCACGCTGGAACGCGAATTGGGTGTCGAGCCCTCCGTGGCGACCCGGGCGTTGTACGCGACCCTGCTGCCCCGGTCGGAGACCGTGCGGGTGGGTGGGCCGCCGCTCGTGGGCCGCGGCGCCGAACAGGCTCAGCTGACCGCGTGGTGGCGGGCGGCGGACGCAGGCGAGACACGGTTAGTGCTGGTCAGTGGCGAGTCGGGAGTGGGCAAGAGCAGGCTGGCCGAGGAGTTCCGTGCGAGATGCGCGCGGCGCGGAGTCGCGACCGCGGAGGCGCGCTGCTACCCGGTGGAGGGCTCACTCGCCTACGGTCCGGTCGCCGCGTGGCTGCGTTCGCCCGCGTTGCGCCCGCGGTTGGCGCGGCTGGACCGGGCGCGGCTCACCGAGATCGCGCGGCTGCTGCCGGAGCTGCTCACCGAGGTGCCGGGCCTGGTGCCGCCGCGGCCGTTGCCCGAGAGCGACCAGCGCCACCGGCTGTTCGACGCGGTCGCGGCCGTCGTCACGAGTGGGCCGACCCTGCTCGTGGTCGACGACTTGCAGCACGGCGATCGGGAGACGTGCCGGCTGCTGCATTACCTCCTGCGGCTCGGCGGGCGCCTGCTGGTGCTGGCGACCGCCCGCCGCGAGGAGATCGAAGGGCCCCTGATGGAGCTGCTGACCGCGGCCCGGGCTGACGACCGGGTCGCCGAGCTGGAACTGGGCAGGCTGCGCCGTGAGGAAACCGTCCTGCTCGCCCAGCGGCTGACCGGGGTCACCCTGGCCTCGGCCGACGCCCGACTGCTGTATGCCGAGACCGAGGGCAACGCGCTGTTCGTTGTCGAGGCCGTGCGTTCCGGGTGGACCGGCGGGCAGCCGCTGAGCCCGCGGGTGCAGGCCGTGATCGAGGCCCGGCTGGCGCAGCTGAGCCCGGAAACCCGGACGGTGGTCGCCGTCGCCGCGGCGATCGGGCGCGAGTTCGGCGCGGAAGTGCTGACCGAGGCCGCCGACGTCGGCGCGGACACCGTGGTGCGCGGCCTGGATGAGCTGTGGCGCAGGCGCATCGTGCAGGACCGCGGTGGTGGCGGTGCGTACGACTTCACCCACGGCAAGATCCGCGAGGTCGCCTACCGTGCCATCAGCCCGCCGCGTCGCCGCGAGTTGCATCTGCGGATCGCGGATGTCCTGGAGCGCCTGAACACCGCCGCTCCGGGGGCGGTCGCCGTGCGGATCGCCGGTCATCTCGCCCGGGCGGGGGCGGTGGAGCGGGCGGTCGGCTGGTTCCGCCGCGCGGCCGAAGCCGCCCAGCTGCTGCACGCCCACTCGCAGGCCGAGCGGTTGCTGAACCACGCCTTGGAGCTGCTGGCCACGTGCCCGGCGTCGGCGGAGCGCGACGCGGTCGAGTTGGAGCTGCGGACCGCGCTGCTCGCGCCGCTGGTTTCGATGGGCGGCTACGCCTCGGCGGCCACCTGCGCAGCGCAGCGGCGGGCCGACGAGCTGACGCGAACGCTGGGGATCGTGCCCTCGCCACCGCTACTGCGGTCGATGGCGCTCAGCGCCCTGACCCGCGGGGACTTCGCGGGCGCGAGCCGGTTCGGCGAGCGACTCCGCGCGGCGGCGACCGACAACGACGAGGTGCTCGTGGTGGAGGCCGCGTACGTGCTCGGGATCGCGTCGTTCTGGCAGGCCGACTTCGCTCGCGCTCGGGAGCACTTCGAACGGGCCGTGCGGCATTACCGTCCGGCCGACCGCACCGAGCACCTGATCCGCTTCGGCCAGGACCCCAAGGTCATCTGCCTGAGCAGGCTGGGCAACACCCTGTGGTTCCTTGGACTCGCGCAAGAGGCGCGCGCGGCCCGGGAGGCCGCGCTGGCGTGGGCCGACGAGATCGAGCACCCGTACAGCCGGGGCGCGGCACTGGTGTTCGCTTCGGTGCTGGCCCTGGACATGGGTGACGAGCAGGACATCCGGCGCTACAGCGCGGAGTTGGCCGCGATCGACAACACAGCGCGGCAGAACAGTCAGATGGCCGTCGTGCTCCAGTCCTATGTGGACGTTCTGGATGGGGCGGGCGGCGCGGGTGTCGAGCGAATCCGGCGCGAGATCGAGCTGACCCGCGACGAGCCCGCCGCTCCCGGCACGCTCACCGTGCTCGACCGGGTCCTGCTCGCCGCGTGCGAGGAGGCCGGCGACAAGGTCGGTGCGCTGGAGGTCGCCGATCGACTGCTCGACCAGGACGGTGCGGCGCGCATCTGGGCACCGGAGGCGCGGCGGGTGCGATCACGTCTGGCCTGAGGAACGCTCGCGGAACGGCGCGCCGCGCAGTCTTTCCCGGACCGACTCAGACGGAGGTGTTCGGAGTGTTCGACAAACTGCGTGGCGACTTCCGAGGCGCGTTGTTGCGTCCCGGCGAGGAAGGCTACGACGAGGCCCGGCGGGTCTGGAACGGCGCCATCGACCGGCGACCGGCCCTGATCGCCCGGTGCGCGGGCGCCGACGACGTGGCCACGGCGGTCCGGTGCGCCCGCGACAACGGCATGCCCGCCACCGTGAAGGGCGGCGGTCACGCGGTCGCGGGACACGCCGTGTCCGACGACAGCCTGATGATCGACCTCTCGATGATGAAGTCGGTCAGCGTGGACCCGGCAGCACGGACCGCGAGAGGCGCGGGCGGTCTGCTCTGGTCCGAACTGGACAAGGCGACGCAGGCGTTCGGCCTGGCCACGACCGGCGGGATCATCAGCCACACCGGTATCGGCGGGCTGACCCTCGGCGGCGGCCTCGGCCACCTGATGCGCAAGGCCGGTCTGACCGTGGACAACCTCATCGAGGTCGATCTGGTCACCGCGGAGGGGGAGCGGCTGCGCGTCGACGCCGACACCGACCCCGAGCTGTTCTGGGGTTTGCGCGGCGGTGGCGGCAACTTCGGCATCGCCACCTCCCTGACCTACCGGCTGCACCACGTCGGCCCGCTCGTGCTCGGCGGCCCGATGTTCTGGCCGCTCGCCGACGCCCCCGAGATCCTCGACCACATCCGGTCGATGGCCCCCGACGCGCCGGATGACCTGGGCATCACGATCACCGCCCGCAACGCGCCGCCCGCGCCGTTCCTGCCCACCGAGTGGTACGGCAAGCCGGTCTTCGGCCTGGTTCTGGTGTGGACGGGCGACCTGGCGCAGGGGCAGCGGCTGATCGAGCCGCTGCGGAAGCTGGGCACGCTGCTGGCCGACGCTGTCCGCCCGGTCCCGTATGTGGCCATCCAGTCGATGCTCGACGGTGGTGCGCCGCACGGCATGCACTACTACTGGAAGTCGCACCGGCTGCCGAAGCTGTCCGACGAGGTGATCGACGTGATGATGAGCGGCGTCGACACCCTGACCTCGCCGTTCTCGCAGTTCTCGGGCTGGGCCATGGGCGGGGCCGCGAGCCGGGTGCCCGCCGACGCGACCGCCGTGGGCGAGCGGGAAGTGGGCTTCGAGCTGAACGTCACGGCCGCTTGGCGGCCGGGTCCCGGCGACGCGCACGTCGCGTGGGTCCGCGAGCAATGGGAAGCGCTGCGCCCGCACAGCGTGGGTGTGTACGCGAACTTCCTGTCCGATGAGGACGCCGCCGGTGTCGCCGCCGCGTACGGCTCGCGGCTCGCCCGGCTGACCGCGCTGAAAGACCGGTACGACCCGACGAACTTCTTCCGCCACAACGCCAATGTCCGTCCCTCCGGAGGTGCGTGATGACTGTCCTGGTGACCGGTGCGACCGGCTCCGTCGGCTCGGCGGTCGTTCGCGAACTGCGGGAGCGCGGTGTGCGGGTGCGTGCGTTCGTCCGTGACCGCGACCGGGCGAAGGTGGTCCTGGGCGACGTCGAGTGCGTCGCAGGCGACTATCGCGATCCGGGCTCGATCCACGAAGCGATCAAGGGTGTCGATCGCGTGTTCCTGTGCAGCCGCAACGATCCCCGGCAGGTCGAACACGAGACCAACGTGATCGACGCGGCGGCTTCCGCCGGGGTCGGCAGACTGGTGAAGGTCGGAGCGAACGGGGCGCGGGTCGGGTCGCCGCTGGCGTTCTGGGACGCGCACGGGCGCATCGAGCGGCACTTGGAGCTGGTGGGCGTTGCGGCGGTGGTGCTGCACCCCAGCAGCTACACCTCGAACCTGCTCGCCTCGGCGGAGACGGTCAAGCACCTGGGCAAGCTGTTCGCGCCCGCGGGCGAGGCGAAGGTGACGCTGATCGACCCGCGCGATGTCGCGGCAGCCGCCGCGGTGGTCCTCACCGAGGACGGCCACGACGGGCGGACCTACGTGCTGACCGGTCCGGAGGCGGTGACCTACGAGCAGGCCGCGGCCGCTGTGTCCGCCGCGATCGGCAAGCCCGTGGACTATGTCGACGTCCCGGACGCGATGGCGCGCGACGGGATGCTCCAGGCGGGGGTGCCCCCGTGGCTGGCCGATCAGCTGGTGATCCTCTGGCAGCAGCTCCGCCAGGGCGCCGCCTCGGAGACCACCGATGTGGTGCGGGTGCTGACCGGCCGGGAGCCGCGTTCGGTGGCCGACTTCGCCCGCGACCATGTGCGGGCGTTCCTGGCCTGACGCGCGGGCGGCCATGGCAGGCTGGACGGGTGCAGGTGGACTTGCTCGGCCCGGTTCGGGTATCCGGTCGCGACCTCAGCGGCACCCGGCTGCGCACGCTCCTCGCGCGGCTGGCGTTGGAGCCGGGCAAGGTCGTCACGACCCCGACGCTAATCGCCGCGCTGTGGCCGGACCAGCCGCCTGCCAATGCCCTGCACACGCTGGTCTCTCGGCTTCGTCGAGCCGTGGGCGCCGAAGTCGTCGAGTCCGATCCGAACGGTTATCGGCTGGTCATCGGCGCGGCTGACGTCGATGTCCACGAGTTCGAGCGGCTGGCCGCCGAGGGGCGTGCGGCGCTCAAGGACGGTCGGGTGGGGGAGGCCGCCGAGATCCTTCGGGCCGCCTTGGCGCTGTGGCGGGGACCGGCGCTGGCGGGCATGGAGGACGCGCCCTTCGCCGGTCCAGTGATCACGCGGCTCGACGAGGTGCGGCTCTCCGCGCAGGAGGACCGGGTTGAGGCCGACCTGCGGCTCGGTGTCGACGTGATCGCTGAGCTGACCTCGCTGACCGCCGCCCATCCGCTGCGAGAGCGGCCTGCGGGGCAGCTGATGCGGGCGTTGGCTCTCGCCGGTCGGCAGGCGGACGCGCTGGGCGCGTATGAGCGGGTCCGCGCCGACCTGGCTGACGAGTTGGGGGTCGACCCTGCGGCCGACCTGCGTGAACTACACCTTGCCGTGCTGCGCGGTGATCTGGCGCCTGCCAAGGCGAATCGGGGGCTTCCGGCGGCCCGCACGAGTTTCGTCGGTCGCCTGGCCGAGTTGGCCGTGGTCGGCGACCTGCTGAAGTCGTCGCGGCTGGTCACGCTGGTGGGCCCGGGCGGCGCGGGCAAGACACGGTTGTCCGTCGAGCTCGCGGCCACTGTGGACGGTCCGGTGTGGTTCGTCGAACTCGCCGCGGTGCGGGCGCCCGAGGATGTGTCCGCCGCGGTCCTCGCCGCACTCGGCGTGCGGGAGTCGCCGTTGATGGAAGGGCCGGGGGTGCGGGCGCACGCGGCGTTCGACCGGGTCGCGGAGGTGTTGTCCGGTCAGCGTTGTCTCCTCGTGCTCGACAACTGCGAGCACCTGATCGCCACGGCCGCCGCGTTCACCGACGCCCTGCTCGGCCGGTGCCCACGGCTCACCGTGCTGGCCACCAGCCGGGAGGCGCTGGCGATCACCGGTGAGTCGGTGTTCCAGGTCGGTCCGCTCGCGCTGCCCGCGGACACCTCGGCCGAGGAGGTCGCGGGCTCGGACGCGGTCCGGCTGTTCGCCGACCGGGCGTCGGCGGTGTCGCCCGGGTTCACGGTGGACGCCGACGCCGTCGAGATCTGTCGACGACTCGACGGCCTGCCGCTGGCGCTGGAGTTGGCTGCCGCCCGGCTGCGGTCGATGACGGTGCGCCAGGTCGCCGACCGGCTCGACGACCGGTTCCGGCTGCTGACCGGCGGCAGCCGCACCGCGCTGCCGCGGCACCGGACGCTGCGTGCGGTCGTCGAGTGGAGTTGGGGCCTGCTAGAGGAAGCCGAGCGCGAGCTGGCGGCGCGGCTGTCGGTGTTCCACGCCCCCGGCACGCTCGAAGCGGTGGCCGCCGTGGCGGAGCAACCCGCCGAGGACGTCGTCTACGTGCTGGCGTCGCTGGTGGAGAAGTCGCTCGTGCTTGTCGGCGACGGGCGCGACGGCCAGGTGCGGTACCGGATGCTGGAGACCGTGCGGGCCTACGCCGCCGAGCGGCTCGACGAATCCGGTGCGACACCGAGGACCCGCGACGTGTTCGGCAGGTACTTCCTCGCCCTGGTCGAGGAGGTCGAGCCCAAGCTGCGCACCGGCGAGCAGATCCATTGGCTGGCTCGGCTCAAAGCCGACCAGGAGAACCTGGTCGCCGCCCTGCGCTACGCCATCGCGGTCGTCGACGCGGATCTCTCGTGCAGGCTGGCGGTGCGCGCGGTCTGGTTCTGGATGCTGGTGGGCGGGCAGCAGGAGGCGCTGGCGTTCGCCAAGCAGGCGAGTGCCCTGCCTGGTCCCGCGCCCGCCCACGCGCGGGCCGCGCTGCGGACGATCGGCGCGTTCGACCCACGGGCCGGGATTCCGCAGTCCGATGAACTGCGGGGCCTGTTGGCCGAACTCACCGCGACCGGCGCCGTCCAGCACTACCCGATGCTGGGGATGATCGGGCCGATGCTGACCAGCCTCGCCGGTGACGTCGAAGGCGCCATCGCCGACCTGGAGGCCCGGCTGGACCACCCGGACCTCTGGGCGCGCGGGATTTCGTTGCTGGGACTGGCGTTCGTGCGGGAGAACTTCAGCGAGCCCACGGGCATGGACGACCTCGCCCAGCGGGCGCTGGAGGCGTTTCGCAAGACCGGCGACCGGTGGGGTCAGGGCATCGCGATCTGGACCCTCGCCGAACACCAGTCCCTGCGCGGCGAGCACGCGGCGGCGATCGCCGCGCACCGCGAGTCGCTGCGGCTCGTCGAGGAACTCGGTGCCCTGGACGAGATTCCCACGCTGATGGGCAAACTCGGCATCCAGTTGGCCCGCGCGGGGGAGCCGGAGGCCGGGGAGCACGTCCTGCTCGACGCGATCACCTTGGCCAGGGGGCGAGGTCCCGCCGAGACCGTGGCCGCCCTGCACGCCTGGCTGTCCACTGTGCTCAGACAGCGGGGAAACCTGGGTCGGGCGCGGGAAGTTCTGGTCGAGGCGGAGGAAGCCATGGTCGACGTCCCCGTGTGGGCGCCGCACTGGTGGGTGGCCCATCTCGTCGCCCGGGCGCAGATCGCCATCGACACTGGCGACACCGACTCAGCGTTCGCCGATCTCCGCGAGGGCTTCGAGGCGATCCAGACACTGCCGGACCTACCGGTCACGGCGGCTGTCGCGGAGGCGACCGCGCGGGCCCTGCTGTGCGCGGGCGACGCGGTCGCGGCCGCGCGGCTTCTCGGGATCAGCATCGCGATCCGGGGCACGCCAGATCTCGGCAACCCGGATCTGTCCGTTTTGGAGTCAGGGATCGATGCCCGGATCGGGGTCGAGGCCCGGACCGCCGCGGTCGGCGACGGCCGGGGCCTCGACCGCGTCGCCGCGGTGGGTGAACTGTGTTCGGTGCTGGGCGCCGGTCAGCCCACTCGCCTGCGGTAGGCGCGCAGTGCCAGAGGGAAGAACACGGCCGCGATGCCCAGGGCCCAGACGAACGCCCATCCCGCGTGGGCCATCCAGTCGCCGCCGAGGAGTAGGCCGCGGCCCGCTTCGGTGAGGTGGGTGACCGGGTTGATGTCGACCCACGCGCGCAGCCAGCCTGGCATGGTCGACGAATCGACGAACACGTTGCTGCCGAAGGTCAGCGGGAAGATGACGACCAGCAGCGTGCCCGGCACCGCCTGCGGGCTCGACACCAGCATGCCGACCCACACCGACACCCAGCACAGGCACAGCCCGAACAGGATCATCAGTCCGGCGGCGATCAGGAACCGGGCCGGGTCGGTCTGCACCCGGAACCCCAGGATCATCGCGAAGCCGACCAGCACGACCAGGGTGATCACGAACCGGACGATGTCGCCCAGCACCGCGCCGACCAGTGGCGCAGACCGGGCGATCGGCATGCTGCGGAACCGGTCGAAGACGCCCTTGCCGATGTCGGTGTTGAGCGCCATCCCGGTGCCGAGGCTGGCGAAGGCGATGTTCTGCACCATCAGGCCGGGCACCAGGAACTGCAGGTACTCGCTGGTGCTGCCCTTGAGCGCGCCGCCGAACATGTAGACGAACAGCAGCAGGAACATGATCGGCTGCAGGGTGACGTCCAGCAGCGACTCCGGGTTCTTGCGGATCTTGATGACACTGCGGCCCGCCAACGCGAGCCCGTGTCGGATGGCCTGGTTCGGTCCGATGTGGAGTGTCGCGGTGGTCATGCGGGAATCCCCTCTCGGGTGCGGCCGGTCATCGCGAGGAAGACCTCGTCGAGGCTGGGCAGCCGCAGGGCGAGTTCGTCGACGGTGATGCCCGCGTCGTCCAGCCGGCGCACCAGAGTGGACAGCAGCATCGGGTCGTCGACGGGGGCGGTGAGCAGGCCGGTGTCGAGGTCCACATGCGGCTCGCCCGCGAGCCCGCGCAGGATGGACGCGACCGCCGCGACGTCGCCGATCAGCGTCGGACGGACCTGCAGTGTCTGGCCGCCGGTGCGGCGCTTGAGGTCGTCGGGGGTGCCGGTGGCGATGACCTTGCCGTGGTCGATCACCGTGATCAGGTCGGCCAGCTGGTCGGCTTCCTCCAGGTATTGCGTGGTCAGCAGCACCGTCACGCCCAGGTCGACCAAGCCCCGGATGGTGGACCACACCTCGTTGCGGCTGTGCGGGTCCAGGCCCGTGGTCGGCTCGTCGAGGTAGAGCACCTCGGGCCTGCCGACCAGGCCCGCGGCGAGGTCCGCCCGCCTGCGCATGCCGCCGGAGTAGGTCTTCACCGCCCGCCCGGCGGCGTCGGTCAGCTCGAACTGGGCGAGCAGCTCGGCGGACCGGGCCTTCGCCTGCGACTTGGTCAGCCCGAGCAGTTTGCCGATCAGCACGAGGTTCTCGGTCCCCGACAGGTCCTCGTCGAGCGAGGCGTACTGCCCCGTCAGACCGATCAGGCCACGCACGGTGGTCGCGTGGGTGCGCACGTCGAACCCGCAGACCCGAGCCGACCCCTCATCGGCCCGGAGCAGCGTCGCCAACACCCGCACCGCCGTCGTCTTGCCCGCCCCGTTCGGGCCGAGCACCCCCAGCACCTTGCCCTTCGGCACCATCAGGTCGACCCCGTCGAGCGCGACGGTGTCACCGAACCTCTTGACCAAGCCCTCGGCTTCGATCGCGTTGGACATCGGCGTCCCCTCCTTCAGTCCAGTCGAGCCTGTCGGCGGGCGCTGTCAGACCGCGCACAGCGCGCTGTCAGGCCGGTCGGACGGGTGACAGGACCGGACACGGTGACCGACTTGCCGGTGGGTGTCGTCGCGGTGCGGGATCATGGAGCCATGGGATTCGAGAGCGGACAGTCGTGACCTGGGGGCTTGACGACGCCATGGAGGAACCGAGGGAGGCCCCCGTCCGACGCAGACGGTGGGTCACGGTGGTTCTCGCGCTGTTCGTGCTGGCACTGCTGGGACTGTGCGTGCTCCGGTTGGGCGGATTCGACCTCAACCGGTACACGACGGCGGCGATCGCGCTCACCCCGTACCTGGCCGCGGCCGGGTTGCTGCTCGCCTTCCTCTCCCTGGCCCTGCGCCGACGGCTGCTCACCTTCACCGCCCTGGTGCTGGCGATCGCCTTCGGATTCCTGCTGATCCCCCGCTACCTCGCCGACGGCGAGCCGCTGCCCACCGGCCAGCGGGTGCGGGTGATGACGGCGAACCTCCTGATGGGCAAGGCCGACGCGCCCACCGTCATCAGACTCGCCCGCGATGCCAAAGTGGACGTGCTCGTCCTGCAGGAGCTGACCCCTCAGGCGCTCAACGCCCTCGACGCGGCAGGTCTGCCCGGGCTGCTGCCGCACCGCGTCGCCCAGCCCGCGGGTGGCACTTCGGGGACGGCGATCCTGGCGAAGGTGCCGCTACGGCAGATCGTGCTCGTCCAGGGAAGCTTCCACGACCAGCCCGCGGCGGTGGTGGACCTGTCGGGCAACACCGACGTCGAGATCGTGTCGGTCCACGCGTACCCGCCGGTCCTCAACGAGGAGGGCAGACGCCGCTGGCAGGCCGATCTCGAGGCGCTGCCGTCGTCGGACTCGAAGGGACGCCCCCGCATCCTGGCGGGCGACTTCAACGCGACCCTGGACCACAAGGCGCTGCACGGGGTGATGGACCGGGGCTACTGGGACAGTGCCGAGGTCGTGGGGGAGGGGATGCGGCCGACGTGGTCGCAGTTCCCGTACGGCCCGCCGGTGGCCATCGATCACGTGCTGGTCGATCGGCGGCTGGGGGTGGCGGAGGTGAAGGTCTACGACCTGCCCGGCAGCGACCACAACGCGGTCGTGGCCGAGGTCGCGCTGCCCCGCTGACCGTCAGCCCAGCCGGGACTGGATCTCGCCCAACGCCTCCGCCGCGGGCATCGGCAGCGAGATCCCCCGCCCGTGCCGAACCTCCGGCTCCCGGGGGTTGATCCGGATCAACGCCCCTGTGGCCGCGCTGGCGAGTTCCGCCTGCCTGCGCACCGTGGGAATCGCGTTGCCCGCTCCGATCTCCACCACTACCAACCGTTTGCCGAGCTGGCTGCGCCGCCAACTCGCAAGTGCGTCCAGGTCGCGCTGGCTGCGGTCGGGAACCCAGGTGTAGTCGCCGAACATCAGGATGTTCGGTCGGGCCAGGGCGCCGCAGCTCGGGCACTCGGGCAGCGGCCCGGTGGCTCGCATCGTCTCGGGGTCGACCTCGATGGCGACGTCGTCGGCGGGCCAGATGGCCGAGCGGCACGGGAGTAAACACTGCAGGTGGTGGATCGACCCGTGGACCTCCGCCACCTCGGTGAACCCGGCCTTCTGGAACTGGCCGTCCACGTTGGAGGTGAACGCCCGCGCGCCCCAACCCCGCAGGATGTCGAATCCGCTGTGCGGGACGGTGGCGCGGTAAAGGGCCAGGCGGTGGCCGTAGAAGCCCCACGCCAACTCCGGGTCGCTGCCGAAGTGGACCGGGTCGGCCAGCTCGACGAAGCTCAGCCCAAGGCGCTGGTACGGCGGGTACGCCCGCCAGAACCCCTCGTCACCACGGAAGTCGGGCAGGCCGGAGTCGACCCCCATCCCGGCGCCGGCGCACACCATGACGGCTTCGGCGCCCGCGATCAGCTCACCGGCCTGGTCTAACGCCGCCCTCACTCGCCCGTGCGCGGACCCGCGCTCTGCACCACCTCGAACTCCAGCAGGCTGGCGCCCGTCGACACCGGCTTCGCCCGCTCACCGGCGTGCGCCTGCCGGGACGAGCCGTTCGCCCAGGCCTGGAAGTGCTCCTCGGTCTCCCACCGGGTGTAGACGAAGTACCGCGTCTCACCCGAAGTCGGGCGCAGCAGCTCGAACCCGAGGAACCCTGGCTCGCCCTCCACCGCACCGAGCCGCGCGGCGAAGCGCTTCTCCAGCTCGGGCCCGGCACCCTCGGGAACCTCAATCGCGTTGATCTTCACAACAGCCATGAACTGAGCCTAGCTCGACTCGGATCGCCGCATCGCCGCGAGTTCAATCGCCCTCGCCGCTCGGAGCGACTCCGGCATGATGACCACCGTGACTCGATCGAAGCTGACCATCGCGGCGGAAATCGCCGCGGTCGGGGCGTTTGTCATCGCGGTTCTCGCCATTGTCGTGACGGTATTCTTCGATACGGGAATCCGAATTCCTTGGAAGTCCGAAGGTCAATCCCAGTCAAGTGTGGTCACGAGTCCCGTCACCACCTCTACGACGCCCAGTCAGTCGACAACCACGAGCCAGCCGGCGACCTCGAGTCAACCGCAGAGCACGCCTGCCAACGAAACCCGGCAATCCACGCCGACGCCGGTCGCACGTCACTGGCTTGGCTTGAAATTGGCCGCGGCCAAGGAATTCGGAGACGGTGCGAGCTTCTGGGTCGTCGTCCTGTTCGCCCTGCTCGCCCTGGTGGCGATGGGCTCGATCGTGTGGGCGCTTTACGCCTTTTTCATTCCCATTTCAGTGATGTCACACTTTTTCGCGGCAGTCGTTCCGATGGGCGCGATCGGCTACCTCTACTTGTGGACATTCTGGACAAATCTATCCAACCTGGGTGTCGTGGTCTTTATACTCGGGGCGATTATCACGACCGTCTACCCGGTTAGTCAGTCTTGAGATTCCTGATCGCGTCATTGAACCGCTCGGATTGTTCGAGGTTGCACAAGTGGCCCGTCCCCGGAATGACCACCATCCGGGAGTCGCGGATCGGGGCGGCCAGGGCGGCACCGACAGTGTCAGCCGGTGCGCGTTTGTCGTCGTCGCCGTAGAGCAGCAGTACCGGCACGTCGATCGTCGGCAGCACCGGGCGTAGGTCGGCCTCGGCCATGGCGTGGGCCATGGTCCGGAAGCCGCTGGGGTGGAAGTCGGACATCATCGCCGTGACCTCGTCGGCGAAGGTGTCGGTGGTCAGCAGGCCCGGTAGCCAGTCGGGCACGAAGGACTCCGGGGCCAGTTCCGACTGGGCCAGGCACGACGCCAGCCGCTCGGCGCACACCTCCGGTGGCAGCGAACCCGCCCAGCCCGCGTACGCGCTCGCCAGGACCAACGCCGAGGCGACCCCGGGGTGCCGGTGGTGGAATTCGATGGCCAGGGCGCCGCCCCAGGACAGGCCGACAAGGACCGGGTCGTCGAGTTCCAGTGCGGCGATCACCGCCCCAAGACAGTCGGCGTACTCGGCGAGCCGCCACGTCGAGGGCGGGTCGGCCGACTGGCCGCAGCCCGGTGCGTCCCAGGCGACGACGGTGAACTCGTCGCGCAGATCCGCGAGCTGGGGCCGCCAGGAGCGGCTGTCCTGCAGGATCCCGTGAAGCAGCACGAGCGGCGGGCCGGTGCCCGCCACCTCGACCCCGACGGCGACACCATTGATCAACACGGCACGACCACGACTCCATCGACCATCAAGCCCATGTCGACTGAATCTACTTGCGCAGGCTGCCCGGGTAGAGGAACTCGTCGGCGGGCTCGCTTGCGGAACGGAACCAGGCGTAGAAGAAGGCCGTCAGGTCCTGGCCCGCGATTTCGCCCGCCAGCTTCTCGAACTCCGGCCAGCTGGCGTTGCTGTCCTTGTGCTTGGCGATCCAGTCCTTGAGCAGCCGGTCGAACGCCGGGTCGCCGATCTGCCTGCGCAGCGCGTGCAGCGCGAGCTGGCCCTTGTCGTAGACGGCGGTGAACTCGTTGCCCGCGCCCATGTCGTAGAGCTTGCGGTTCCAGTAGCGCTCACGGTCGTGGTTGCGCGCGACCTGCGTGCGGTACCGCTCGTCGAGGTTCGCCTGCTCCTTGGCCTCCGCCCACATCCACTGCGCGTACGAGGCGAAGCACTCGTTGAGGCAGATATCGGCCCACGTCTTCACCGACACGGCGTTGCCGAACCACTGGTGGGCCTGCTCGTGGACCACGACCTCCAGCTCCGCCCACTTCGCGTAGACGGGCCTGCCCTGGGTTTCCAGCGAGAAGCCGATGTTCTCGTTGAGGTAGATCCCGCCCGCCGCGCTCTGCGGGTACGCGCCGAACTTGGCGCTCAGGAAGTCCAGGACCTCGGGCATCCGCGCCTGGACGGCCTTCTTGTCCTCGGTCCCGGGCGCGTACGCGTTGACCACCGGTGTCCCGCTCGCCAGCGTGGACCGCTCGAAGGTCCACTTGTCGATGCCGATCGTGGTCAGGTACGTGGCCAGCCGGGTCGGCTCGACCCACGTGTAGGTCGTCCAGCCGCCCGCGGCGACCGGGGGCTCCTCCCGGCCGTTGGAGACCACGCTCCACCCGTCCGGCACGCGCGCGGACAGCCGGAACGTGGCCTTGTCGCTCGGGTGGTCATTGACCGGGAACCAGTGGCTCGCCGCGTGCGGCTCACCGGCCGCGAACGCGCCGCCGGACTGGGAGATCTGCCAGCCGCCCGCGCCGAGGCCCTTGTCCTCACTCGGCTGCGGCTCGCCCTTGTAGCGGACCCGGGTGGCGAACTTCGCGCCCTTGGCGACCTCGGCCGCCGGGGTGATCACCAGTTCGTGCTTGCCCTCGCGCTCGAACTTGGCCTGCTTGCCGTCGACCTCGACCGCCGACACCTCGAACCCGATCAGGTCCAGGTTGAACGTCGACAGCGCGTCCGACGCGGTCGAGGTGACCACCGTGTCGCCGTCGAGCACCTTCGTCGCCGGGTCGTAGCTCAGGGAGACCGCGTACCCCTCGACGTCGTAGCCGCCGTTGCCGTCGTTCGGGTAGTACGGGTCACCGATCCCGTCGGCCGATGGCGGCGCGACCTGGGCTGAGCCGAGCGGCGACGACGGCGCGGGCGAACTCGGTTCGGGCGCGTTCGTGCAGGCGGTGAAGGCCACCGCCGCGAGCAGAACGCAGCACACGCGGACAACCGAGTACATCCAGGACACTCCAGCCGTAGGGGATGAGTCCATCATGGCGGGCGAGCTGTGTAGCCGCGGTTGCTTCCGGCAGACTCGGGCCCATGCTGGTCGAGTTCGGTGGTGCGGGTCAGCCGATTCTGCTGCTGCACGGTCTGATGGGCCGGGCGAGCACGTGGTGGCCGGTGGCGCGGTGGCTGACCGCGTACGGCCGGGTCGTGGGCCTCGACGCCCGCAGCCACGGGCGCAACCCACACCGCGGCGGCCACTGGCGCACGCCCGATTTCGTCGGCGATGTCGCCGATGTCCTTTCCCAACTCGGTCCGTCTGTCGTGATCGGACACTCCATGGGCGGCCTGCACGCCCTCGGGGCCGCCGCCGAGCACCCCGAGCTCGTGCGCGCGGTCGTCGTCGAGGACATGGCCGTCGATCTGCGCGGCCGCACCGCCGACGGCTGGCGGGCGATGTTCGACGCGTGGCCGACGCCGTTCCCGTCGCTGGGGCACGTGCACGAGTTCTTCGGCGCTCTGGGGCCGTATTTCGCGGAGTGCGTGGAGGAACGCGATGGCGGCTATCGGCTCATCGCGTCGATCGACGACCTGTTCGAGATCGCGGGCGAGTGGGGCGAGCACGACTACTGGGACTTCGTCGAGCGGGTGCGGTGCCCGCTGCTGGCCATCGAGGCGGAGCACTCGATGATGCCGCCCGGCCAGCAGGCGGAGATCGCCAAGCGCGCCGACGGCAGGCACCTGATCGTCGAAGGCGCGGGCCACGTCGTCCACAACGACGCCCCGGACATATACCGGGGAGCCGTAGAGGCTTTCCTGTCCGAAGTCCTGAGCCGCTGAGCACGGCGACAGACATCGTTCGTGAGCCCAGGGGACCGTGACGGCGCCTGACCACGGTGACCGACCAATCGCATGGTTCCCGGGGGCGCAACCAACACTCAAAATTCCGGGGAGGCGGAACTGTTAGAGGTCGACCAAGACGTCGATCTCGTCGTTCGTGGTGTCCAGTACCGCGATCTGCCGGGCGCGCACCCGGATCGGCGTGACCGGGAACAGGGCGTCGAACCCCGCGACCATCTGCTCCCGCGTGACGCCTTGGGCCAGGGTGCAGTGCGCCATCCACGCGCCCGGCAGGTAGTAGGCGCTCGGGTTGCGGACCCGGCCGGCGAGCACGTCGTGCACCGCCGAGTGCACCGCCAGCAGCTCGCCGTCGGTCACCGCGGCGAGCATCAGGACGTTCTCCGTCGAGGAGAACGTCGACAGCGCTTCGAGCCCGATGTTGGGCACGGCCAGCATCCGAAGATCACTCTTCAGGGCGGCGCGGGTGCGAGCCGGGATGTCCGTGGCCATCGCCAGCGTCAGGTGCGGCGGAAACTTCCGCTCGGTCGGCAGCCCGGCCGCGTCCAGCTTCGCCCACAGGTCCCGGACCTGGCCGTCGGCCTTCGGATCGAACGTCAACACGACACCCTGCGCCATGGCCGAGATCGTGCCGGCTACCCCTCGAGCAGCATCCGCCAGTCCTGCGTCTCGACGACCGTCCCACCCGCCGACAGCGCACGGGCCGCCTTCGCCGCGTCGCTGTCGCCATGCGGGTCGACCTGCCGGATCAGCAGCGGCCACGCGGCGGCGCCGATCAGGCCGCTCTCGTCGGCGACCGCGGTGGCGTAGCAGGGCTCGTCGGGCAACCCGGCGCTTCGCGCGAAGCGGCTCATCGCGGCGAACGTCGACGAGCCGAAGACGCCGTCTGTCGGGACGTCGCGCTCACCTCGGTCCCGCAGCAGGTGTTGGGCGGCCAGCACGCGAGGCCCCGTGTCACCAGGTCGCAGCAGCGGCCAGCTCTTGGGCTGGGTGACCGGCACCGCGAGCCGTTCGCCGACGACCTTGCGCAGTTCCGGCAGCCGCTTATAAAGCAAGTCGCCGGGGCACTGGGTGTTGGCGAAATCGCGGTGTCCACAGATCTCGGACGGCTTGATCTTGTACTGCCGGGCGATGAAGGTGACCAGGTCGACCAGCGCGTTCCACTGCGCCGGAGGCATGTCGACGGTGGTGTAGGTGCCCTCGTTCTCGATGCCGATGACCTCGCTGTTGCGGTTGGCCACATGGGCGCCCCGGACGTGGTGCGCGCCGTCGCGGACGATCTCGAGGCTGCGGTGCCGCCCCTCGGTCAGGTGCCCGCCCCGGCTGTTGGTGAACTGCTGGCCGGTGTCGATCCACCCGCGACTGTCCATGTGGTAGTTCTGGATCGCCCGCGACAGCTTGAAAGCCTGCTCCTTGCTCAGGTCCTCGCTGTTCTTCGTCGCCGTGTGGTGCACGACGATGTACGCGGGTGTCCGCTTGAGTACCTCGATCGACTCTTTCGGCGGGCGGGCCGCCCATTCGGCGGTCGTCCAGACCTTCGGGTTGGTTTCGGCGGCGGCGGTGAACGTGGTCACGGACAGGGCGGAACCGGTCAGTCCCAGGGTCGCACCGGTTCGGATCAGGTCGCGGCGGGTGAGTGCCAACTCGACCTCCCAGGGTCAATGTTCGCCGGGTAGCGCGAACAGTCCATCAGCGGTCTGCTCGACCAGGCCGTCGACCAACAGCGAGTCGAGGCACCGGTCTCGTTGACCACTGTCAGCCCAAACCAGGTCCAAGCGCGACTTGGCGGCGGGCTCGGCCGACCCCCGCAGCACGTCGAGGAGCAGCCCCCGCACCTGCCGGTCGGTGCCCGCGAACCGTTGCGGAGCCTTGGAAGGGCCGGTGTAGGCCGGGCGGCCCGCCCGCTGCCAGGCGCAGGTGGACAGCACCGGACAATCCACACAGCGGGGTGAACGGGCCGTGCAGACGACGGCGCCCAGTTCCATCAACGCGGCCGACGCGCGCGCCGCCGTGGCGTGGTCGGCGGGCAGCAGGGCGTCGACGTCGGCCAGGTCCCGGGTCGTCGACGGCGGCCCCGCCTCACCCGCGCCGTGAACCGACCGGGCGACGACCCGGCGGACGTTGGTGTCGACCACCGGCGCGCGCAGGCCGTAGGCGAACGCGGCCACCGCGCGGGCGGTGTAGGCGCCGATGCCGGGCAGCGCGAGCAGGGTGTCCACGTCGGCGGGCACCACGTCGCCGTGGTCCGCCGCGATCACTCCCGCGGCCGCGTGCAGCCGCAGCGCACGGCGGGGGTAGCCGAGCTTGCCCCAGGCACGGACCACCTCGCCCTGGCTCTCCGCGGCGAGCGCGGAGGGCACGGGCCAGCGGGCCATCCAGGTCAGCCAGATCGGCTCGACCCTGGCCACGGGGGTCTGCTGCAGCATGATCTCGCTGACCAGCACGCCCCACCCGGTGGTGCCGGGGGCGCGCCAGGCGAGATCGCGGGCGTTGGCGTCGAACCAGTCGACTACGGCTTGGACGTCCATCGTCCGCCGAAGTTAGTCGACCTCGGTGAGGGCGGCGTTGTTGACGTCGTAGACGAAGCCGCGCACCGCGTCCCGGTGGAGCAGGAAGGGGCTGCGGCGGACCCGCTCGACGGACTGGCGCACGCTGTCCTTGACCTCACGGAACGACTCGACAGCCCAGGGCGGGCGGAGGCCGGTGTCCTGTTCGAGTTCATCTTTGAACTCGTCCTCGGTGATCGTCATCAGGCCACAGAGGGTGTGCTGCATGACGATCACCTCCTTGGTCTGGAGCCTGCGCTGGCTGATCGACAGCGACCGGATCATGTCGTCGGTGACGATTCCGCCTGCGTTGCGCAGGATGTGGACCTCGCCGTGCTTGAGCCCGAAGACGTCGAACACCTTGATCCGAGCGTCCATGCAGGTCACGACCGCCAGGTGCAGGCTGGGCACGGGCGTGAGGATGTTCGGGGCACCGTGATCGGGCCCATCCAGATGGCGCTGGAGCAGGTCGTCGATGGCGGCCATGGAAACCTCCAGGTCAGGTGGAGCGTGTGCCCAGTGATTGGAACGTCCCTCCCACCTCCCGGACAAGGGTGAATAGACGAATCTCACTGATAGTGGAGTCTGTTCGCTGCGACACACCCCGATCGGGTCACCGCGAATCCGTGGCGGCTGGTAGCGGCGGCGTTACCGTTTTGGCGATGATCGACCCACCCGAAGCCGACCCTCGCGCCGTCTACCTGCGCAGACGAGCTCTCGCCGTCGCCGGGGCAGTGCTCGGCGTCATCCTGCTCGTGTGGCTCATCAGTGGGCTGGTCGGGTCGGATGAGGAACCGCAGGTTCAGGGAGCCGCGGTGCAGGTTCCGGCCAGCGCCCCGCCGTCCACCGTGTCGAGCCCGCCCGCGTCCTCGTCGACCGCGGCGCCGACCAGTTCGGCCGCGGTGCAGAGCCCGGCGCCGCCGCCCGCGCCGCCGCCGGACCCCAACCAGCCGTGCCCGGACGCCGCGACGATCGTCACCGTCGAGCTGGGTGCGCCGTCGTATCAGGTCGGACAGCGGCCGAAGCTGAGCCTCGTGGTGGTCAACTCCGGTGCCGTGCCCTGTACCCGCGACCTGGGACACGAGCTGCGGGAGCTGTTGATCACCACGCCGGACGGGGCCACCCGGATCTGGTCGAGCAACGACTGCTACTCACCCAAGGGCCCCGAGCCGACGATCCTGCAGCCCGGTGAGCGCAAGCAGTACGACGTGAGCTGGGCGGGCCGCACCTCGGCCCCGGGCTGCCCCTCGAAGCGGTCCGCGGTCCCGGCGGGCACCTACGCGGTGACACCGAAACTGGGCGGCCTGGTCGGACCCGCGGTCCCACTGGTCCTCACGCCTCGCTGAACCACGGAGACTCAGGGGCCGAACCAGCGCTCCTCGGTGTTGCGCGGCGCGGCCGACGTCGTGCCCATGATCAGCTCGGTCGGGAGGGTGATCTCCCGCGGCCGGGTCGGGTCGGGGGAGGCCAGCAGCAGCTTCCCGGCGGCCTTGCCCTTCTCCAGCACCGGCTGCCGGACGGTCGTCAGGCCGAGCCGCTCGCCTTCGGCGATGCCGTCGAAGCCGGTGATCGTCAGGTCCTGCGGCACCCGCAGCCCGCGCCGCTTGGCCTCGGTCAGGGCGCCGAGGGCCAGGATGTCGGAGGTGCAGATCAGGGCCGTGACGTCGCGGTCGGCGTCGAGCAGCTGCGCCGCGGCCGAGGCGCCGCTGGCGGTGCTGTGGTCGAAGCGTTCGACGACGGGGACGCGGTTCCAGTCGACGCCGACCTTGCTGAACGCCTCGGACAGGCCTGCCAGGCGCGTGCGCTGGACGTGGAAGTGCGCGGACTTCTGCCGCTCGACCGGGGCGAAGCCGTCGTTGCGGTCGCGGGCCAGGCGCATGCAGATCACGCCGACCTTGCGGTGGCCGAGGGTGATCAGCTGCTGGGCCAGGCCCATGATCGCGCCACGGTCGTCGATGCCGACGCGGTCGACGCCGTCCACCGTGGGCTGGTCGGCCACGACGGTGGGCACCGGCCGGGACAGGACCGCCGCCAGGTGCGGGTCGTCGTCCGGCACCGAATAGACCACGAAGCCGTCGACGCCCGCGCGGTGCACGGCCGCGACGTCCTCGCGTTCCGGGTTGACCGGGACGAGGTGCAGCCCTTGGCCCGCGCCCTCGCAGGCCAAGGCCAGGCCCTCCAGGAAGCCCAGCGCCGCGGGGTCGCGGAAGGCATAGGAGAGGTTCTCGGTGAGCAGGAGTCCCACGGCGCCCGCCTTGCGGGTCCGCAGGGACCGGGCCACTGGGTCGGGCCCGGGGTATCCGAGCCGCCGAGCGGTCTCCAGGACTCGGCGCCGCAGCTCTGGGGAGAGCTGATCGGGCCGGTTGTAGGCATTGGACACCGTGGTGCGGGACACCCCGAGTTCCGCTGCCAGCGACGCCAGCGTCGCTGGTCGTCGCACATGCATAGACCGCGCCATGGGCTGACCGTAACGGTTCAGAACCAATTGCAGAAGTCCGGCCTCCGTGCCCACCTGTCCACAGCGTCACCCGCTCGGGTGTTCAAGCGGGAATGTGGTGACGTATGCTGCGAATCGACAACGGTTTCCATTGTCGTCGTACTCACCGATAGCCCACAGGAGTGCTCCCGATGACCTTCTCTCCCTCACGGTCCGTCACGGTCGTGGCCGGGCTGGCGGCACTCGCCCTCGTGGGCGTGTCGGCCTGCTCGACGACCACCAACCCGCCCGCCGCTGAGCAGGGCAAGGTCTCGGTGGTCACCTCGACCGAGGTGTGGGCGAGCGTCGTCCGGGCCGTGGGCGGCGACCTGGTGTCGGTGCGGTCGATCATCAGCGGCAGCACCGGCGACCCGCACGGCTACGAGGCCAAGCCCGCCGACGCGGCGGCCTTCAAAGACGCCAAGCTCGCCCTCTCCAACGGCGGCGGCTACGACGACTTCTTCGCCGGCCTGGCGAGCAACGCGGGCGGCGACCTGCGCAAGATCGTCGCGGTCGAGTTGCAGCACAAGGACGAGCACGCGCCCTCGGAGACCCAGCCCGCTGAAACCAAGCCCGCCGAGACCAAGCCCGTTGAGACCAAGTCCGCCGAGGGCGAGCACGACCACGCCAACGAGCACGTCTGGTACGACTTCGAGACCGTCCACGGGGTCGCGGAGAAGCTCGCAGCGGAACTGGGCGCCATCGCGCCGGAACACAAGGACAAGTTCACCGCGAACGCCACCGCCTTCGGCGGCAAGCTCGAGGAACTCGAGAAGAAGGCCGAGGCCATCGGCGCGGCCAAGCCCGGCACGAAGGTCGCCGCCACCGAGCCCGTCGCCGGGCTGCTGCTGGCGCACGCGGGCCTGACCGACGCCACGCCCGAGGCCTTCGTCGAGGCCGTCGAGGAGGAGACCGACCCGCCGGCCGCCGCCATCGCGGAGACCGAGGCACTGGTCACCGGCAAGCAGGTCGCCGCGCTGATCTACAACGAGCAGACCGAGACCCCGGTGACCAAGTCCATCAAGGACAAGGCCACGGCCGCCGGAATTCCGATCGTGACCATGACCGAGAGCCTCCCCGAGGGTGTCACCGACTACCTTGACTGGATGACGAAGCAGGTCGACTCACTCGCGGGAGCCCTGGCGAAGGCATGACCGTAGATCGCAGCGCGCGCACGGCCACGCCGTCCTTACCGGACGGCGTGGCCAGTGTCGTCTCCATGTCCGGGGCACGGCTGTCCTATGGCGACCGCGTGCTGTGGGACGGCCTGGACCTCGACGTGCGACCCGGCGAGTTCATCGCCGTCCTGGGCCCCAACGGGTCCGGGAAGACCAGTCTCATGCGGGTCCTGCTCGGGCTGCAGAAACTCTCCAGCGGAACCGTCCGGGTCGCGGGCGCCGCGCCCGGCAAGGGCAACCGGCGCATCGGCTACATCCCGCAGCAGCGCGCGCTCGACCCGACGCTCGCGCTGCGCGGACGCGACCTGATCGGCCTGGGTCTCGACGGCCACCGCTGGGGCATCGGCTTCGCGGGCCGCGGCGAGCGCGCCCGCAAGGTCGACCATGCGCTGGCCGAGGTCGGGGCCACCGCGTTCGGCGACCGGCCGGTCGGGCTCCTCTCCGGCGGTGAGCAGCAGCGGCTGCGCGTCGCCCAGGCGCTGGTCAACGACCCGCGGGTGCTGCTCTGCGATGAGCCACTCCTGTCGCTCGACCTCGCGAACCAGGCAGCCGTCAGCAAGCTGATCGACGAGCGCAGGCGGGCCGCGGGCACCGCGGTGCTGTTCGTGACCCACGAGATCAACCCGATCCTGCCCCTGGTCGACCGAGTGCTGTACCTCGTCGAGGGCCGCTTCCGGGTCGGCTCGCCCGAGGAGGTCATGACCTCTCGGACGCTCACCGAGCTCTACGGCACCAAGGTCGAGGTCGTGCGCGTCGGTGGCCAGATCCACGTCATCGGCGCCCACAGCGACCTGTGCGAGGACACCCCGCACCACCACGCGGAGCACTGATGGACAAGTTCTTCGACTTCGGGCTGACCGCCGAGCTGCTCCGCTACGACTTCGTCGTCGCCGCCCTGTTCGCCGCGCTCGTGCTCGGCCTGCTCGCCGGGGTGCTCGGTCCGCTGATCGTCAGCCGGAACATGGCGTTCTCCGTGCACGGCACCAGCGAACTCGCCCTGACCGGCGGCGCGGCCGCCCTGCTGCTCGGCTGGGACACCGGCGGCGGCGCGCTGGCCGGGGCCATCGTCGCCGCGCTGGTCCTGGGTCTGCTGTCGCGCCGCAGTTCCGACTACGACTCGGTGATCGGGGTCGTGCTCGCCTTCGGGCTCGGCCTCGGCGTGCTGATGCTGTGGCTCTACAAGGGACGGTCGTCGAACAAGTTCGGGCTGCTCACCGGTCAGATCGTCGGCCAGGACTTCGCCAGCCTCACGCTGCTGATCGGCTGCGCGGTCGGGGTGTTCGCGGTGCTCGCGGTGATCTACCGGCCGCTCCTGTTCGCGAGCGTCGACCCGGCTGTCGCCCAGGCTCGCGGGGTGCCGACGACGATGCTGGCGCTGGTGTTCGCGGTGCTGGTCGGTGTCGCCACCGCGCTGGGTGTTCGTACCGTGGGGTCGCTGCTGGTGTTGGCGCTGATGGTCACGCCCGCGGCCGCGGCGTGTCGGGTGACGGCCAGTCCGCTGCGGGCGACGCTGCTTTCGGTGCTGTTCGCTGTCGTCTCGGCCGTTGGCGGGATTGTGCTTTCGCTGGCACCGGGGGCTCCGGTGAGCGCGTTCGTCACGGCGATCTCGTTCTTGATCTACCTGGTCTGCTGGGGAATCAGCCGCTCGCGCCGCCAGCTAGCCCAGTAGCAACAGCACCTGCAGTTCGCCGACCAAGGCGCCGATGGCCGCGCCCACGGCGATCAATTTCCACTCGTCCTGGCGGAACGCGGGACGCAACAGGCCCTCGTATTCCTCGCGGGTGAGGCGGTTCATCTTCTCCGCGATGGTGTTGCCGATGTCGAGGGCCCTGCTCGCGTACGGCTCGGCTTGCATCGCGGTGTGGTCGAGATAGGTCATGGCCTTGTCGGCGGCGGCGTGCTTCATCTCCTGGAAGCGGCGCGTGCCCACGGCGACGGCGACGAACGGCTTGGCGATGCTGGCCTGCTCGTCGACGGTCTTCTGCACGATTCGCTGGATCATCGTGAGCAGCCGGTCGGACTTCGGGCCGCGCAGGATGCCGTCGATGATGTTCGGGACGGTCATGACCTCGCGGGCCACCAGGTCGCCGTACTGGCGCGCGACTTCGAGCCTGCGGCGCTGGAAGACGCCCTGGAATGGGAAGACGCCCAGGATGCGGCGGCGTTCGCGGGGGAAGAACACCAGCTTGATGGCCAGCCAGTCGGTGATCCAGCCGATGGTCGCGCCGAAGATCGGCAGAATCAGCGGCTCGCGCGTCAGCGCCCACACGAACGTCTGCACCACGCCGAGCGCGAAGCCGAAGTAGATGCCGCAGCGGGCGATGAACGACATCTCCGGGCGCGAGATGTCGCGGGTGAGCCGGACCAGCAGCTCCTTGTCTCGCTCCAGGGCGTTCACCGCGACCTGTTCGACGTCGAGGACCTCGCCGATGTTGGTGCGGATCTCGTGCATGATCTTGCGGACCATGACCGGCGCGCCCGCCTGGACCTGCTTGATGATCAGGTCCTGGGCCAGCACGGGCAGCATCTCCCACAGCTGCGGGTGGTAGCGCTCCATGACGTCGCGGGCGATCTCGTCGATCGTCATCAGCAGCGGGCCCTGGATCTGCCGGGCCACCTCGTCCGGGTCAAGCCGGTCGGCGATCTCCTGCGGGTCGATGAGCTTGCCGGTGATCAGCTGCGCCGACGTCCGGATCATCCGTGCGGAGTTGCGCGGGACCACGCCCTGCCAGCCCAGGAACGGATCCCAGATGCCCACGAAGCGCAGGGGGCGGAACATCATCTCGATGGCGGCGCGCTTGGTGATGTAGCCGATGATCGCCGCGATGAACGGCATCGACACGTACACCGGCCAGTGGGCGGCGAAATCGTCGAGGATCAGGACGCCCTCCCTTATCTACCTGTCGGTAGATTAATGCAGCACCAGCAGGACCTGCAGTTCACCCACGAGGAACCCGATGATCGCGCCGACCGCGATCAGCTTCCACTCGTCCTGTTTGAACGCGGGCCGCAGCAGGCCCTCGTACTGGATCGGGGTCAGCTGCTGGATCTGCTTGATGATCGTGTTGCGGATGTCGAGGGCGTCGGTCGCGTAGTCCTCGACGTGCCGCAGCGTGTCCGGGATGCGCTCGATCGCCTTGCGGGCGGCCTCGTGCTTCATCTCCTGGTACTTGCGTGAGCCCACCGCGGCCACCACGAACGGCTTGGCGATGCTGGTCTGGGTGTCGATCGAGCGCTGGACCTCGCGTTGGATCATCGCGTAGAGCCGGTCCGACTTGGGGCCGGTCAGCACGGCCTCCATGACGTTGCGGACCGTCATGATCTCCTTGGCGATCAGGTCGCCGTAGTCGTGGGCGACCTCCATCCGGCGCTTCTGGAACATGCCCTGCCAGCCGACGCCGAAGAACTTCTTCGGCTGCCGCGGGAAGAAGATCATTTTGAGCGCGAGCCAGTCGGTCAGCCACCCGGTGAGCCCGCCGAAGATCGGCATGATCCACGGGTTCTTGGTCAACGCCCAGGCGACGAGCTGGACCAGCCCGATGATGAATCCGAAGTAGATGCCCGACATCGCGATGAACCGCATCTCCGGCTGCGCGGTGTCGCGAATCAGCCGGTTGAGCATGGCCTTGTCGCGCACCAGGTTGCGCACCGCCATGTCCTTGACGTCGAGCACGTCCTCGATGTTGGCGGCCAGCTCCCGCATCAACTTCTCGACGATCCGCGGCGCCTCCGCCTGCACCCGCGACAACACGAGCCGCTGCGCCTGCTGCGGCATCAGCTCCCACAGGTTGGGCTGGTACTGGGCGAGCAGCTCACGGGTGATCTCGTCCACCGCGCGGGAGATGGGTTCCCGCAGTTCCTCGGTGACCTTCTTCGGGTCGAGCCGGGCGAAGATCTCCTTCGGATCGATCAGGTTGGTCGTCATCAACTCCATCGCGGTGGAAGCCATCCGATGCGAGTTGCGGGGGATGACACCCTGCCAGCCGAGGTAGCCGACCCCGACGAACTCCAGCGGCTTGAACATCATCTCGATGGCCGCGCGCTTGGTGATGTACCCGATGATCGCCGCGATGAACGGCATGGACACATAGACGTGCCAGTGCGCGCTGAAGTCGTCGAGAATTGCCCGCCAGTCCACAACCCCTCCGTCCATCGCGCGAAGTGAGGATCGCACGTACCCGGAGTATCCGAACGGGTGACCGGCCCATTCTGTGACCCGGAATGCTCAGTGGAGTGAGCAGAACCAATCAAGTACCCGTCGGCGAGTCCAGCGTGTAGCTGTACTTGGTCGGAGCGAGTCGGCGCTCGTCGGGAGCCCAGTCGGTCCACACGCGGAGGTTTCCGCCAGTCGTCGCGTACTCGCCGTTGTCCAGCCGCCGGACGCTGATCCGGTCGACCACGACGAGATCGGTGGGCCGGTGGTTGTGCGCGTGCGCGACCTCGTTGACGGTCAACTCGACCGCCAGTGCGTCCCGCGAACTGCCCTTCACCTCGACGTGCCGCTCCGGGCCGAGACCGACGACCCTCAAGTCATATGGCTTGCCGAGTTCCTCGACATGCGTCGCACCACGATCGAGGTAGTAGCGCGTGACTTCGCGAACCGCGTGTTGTTCGATGGCGCGCCGCAGTTTGCTGTCTTGCACGCGACGCGAGCCGCCGGGGGATTCCGTGGGTGCCATCCCGTCCAACTCGGCGAAGACCGGGAGCAGGGCGGCCGGAAACTTGGTCAGGTAGGTCTGCGCGGCCCGGATTTGGCCCGGCCGATAGAAGACGAACGGAAAGTAGAGCGACCCTCGGACACGTTCGGAGAGTTCGCGGTGAACCTCCCGCAATCGTGGTTCGACTTCGGCGAGCCGCTGTCCACCGACCGGCCGTGCCAGTCGCTTGAACTCGGCGCACGGCATCCGCCAGCCCTGTCCGGTTGTCGCGACGCCACGGTTTCGACCTCGGGTACCGCGTGCCAACCACGAGTAGTTGTCCTCGATGGAGAGCGGGCCGGTCACGGTCGACCAGCCCACGAGGGCGGGGTAGCCGAGCAGAGTCGCGTGCCAGTGCAGGACAACGTCCCCAGGCCGGGTCTCCGTCACCAGCGTGTAGCCCCACTCTTCGCGACCCGCCGCGTTCAGCGTCGGCGCGTTGAGGTCTACGCCAAGGTCGTCGCGAACGGTGATTTCCATCCAATACCGTTCGGCGCCGTCGCCCGCCCACCAGTCGTTGATCGCCATGGGGGCATGGTGTCAGCCGTCGCGGCCCTAGAACTGGTAATACAAAAACGGGCTGAACGTGCCCGTGGCGACCAAGATCGTGGCCCACAGGAGGCCCGGTCCCATGACCACCGCACGCAGCACTGTCGCCGTGCGGCCGCGGGAGGACTCCAGCATCGGGCCGGTGACCGGTGACGCGGGCATGAACAGGATCGCCAGGGCCACCAGCAGCACCACCAGGACCTGGTTGCCCAGCGCCGCGTCCACCTCGTCGGTGAGGCCGGAGAAGTCCGGCAGCAGCATGTGGCCGATCATCACCAGCGCCTGCCCGAGGTCGGCCGCGCGGAAGAACACCCAGCCGAACACCACCAGCGCGACCGTCAGGGCTCGGCGGCCGACGCGGCGCAGGGGGTCGGTGGGGGCGCGGTCGAGGCCGTAGCCGCGTTCGATGATCAGCAGGGCGCCGTGGAACATGCCCCACACCAGGAACGTCCAGTTCGCGCCGTGCCACAGGCCGGTCAGCACGAAGACGATGCAGAGGTTCCGGTACGTCTTCGCCGCGCCGGAACGGTTGCCGCCCAAGGGGATGTAGACGTAGTCGCGGAACCAGCGCGACAGCGACATGTGCCAGCGGCGCCAGAACTCCGTGATCGTGACCGACGAGTACGGCCGGGCGAAGTTCTCCGGCAGCCGGAAGCCGAGCATCCGGCCCAGCCCGATCGCCATGTCCGAGTACCCGGAGAAGTCGAAATACAGCTGCAAGGTGTACGTGATCGCGCCCAGCCACGCCACGGCGAAGGTCATCTGGTCGGCGGGGGTGGCGAAGCACTGCTCGACGAGCGGGCTCAGCGAGTCGGCGATGATGACTTTCTTGCACAGCCCCAAGGCGAACCGCGGGAACCCGGACGCCACGTCGTCGAGCCGGTGGGTGCGCGGCTGGGGGAGCTGGTCGGCGATCTCCCGGTACCGCACGATCGGCCCGGCCACCAGCTGCGGGAACATCGCGATGTAGGTGACGAACGCGACCGGCTTGCGCAGCGCCGGGCGTTCGCCGCGGTAGATGTCGACCACGTAAGAGATGTGGTGGAACGTGTAGAACGAGATGCCGATCGGCAGCAGCAGGTGCACGACCGGGAAGTCGCCGCCGAGCAGGCGGGCGAACCCGGCCAGCTGCTCGGTCGCGAACCCCGCGTACTTCCACACCACCAGCACCGCGACGTCGAACCCGACGACACCGAAGAGCAGCCTGCGCCGCCGCTTGCGGTTGGTGTCCTGCTCATCGGGTTCGAGGTAGTGCCCGGCGGCGAAGTTGACCACCATGCAGGCGAGCAGCAGCAGCGTCGTCGGACCCGCGCCCGCCGCGTAGAACAGCAGGCTCGCCCCGGCGACGACCCCGTTGCGCCAGTGCCTGGGGGAGAGCAGGACAGTCGCCAGGACCACGGGCGTGAAGAACCACAGGAACAACGGACTGGCGAACGACATCCCTTGGCCCCCTCGACCCCACGACGCCAGCGACCCTAGCCGACCGGCGGGAACCGGCAGTCGGAAGCCGGGACCCGGTGAGCGTTCTCACCTGATCCCGGCTGCGACGTAAGTCAGACGCGGCCCGCGGCCCGACGGCGGCGGGCGACCTCGGCGAGCACGACACCGGCGGCGACGGAGGCGTTGAGCGACTCCACGCCCGCCGACATCGGGATCGAGATCGTCGCGTCGCAGGCCTCCTTGACCAGGCGCGACAGGCCCCGGCCCTCGGAGCCGACCACCACGACCAGCGGCGACGTGGCCAGGTGCAGGTCGTCGAGTTCCATCGAGCCGTCGGCGTCCAACCCGATGATCATCAGGCCCTGGCTCGCCAGCGCCCGCAGCTCACGGGTGAGGTTGGTGGCGATGGCGACCGGGATCTTCGCCGCCGTGCCCGCGCTGGTGCGCCACGCGACGGCGGTGATGCCCGCGCTGCGGCGCTGCGGGAGCAGCACCCCGTTCGCGCCGAATGCCGCCGCGGAGCGGATGACCGCGCCGAGGTTGCGGGGGTCGGTGACGCCGTCGAGCGCCACGATCAGCGGCGGCTCGTCGGTGGACCGCGCTGCCTCGAGCAGGTCGTCGGGGTGGGCGTACTCGAACGGCGGGACCTGCAGACCCAGGCCCTGGTGCATCGCCATGCCGGTCAGCCGGTCGAGCTCCGGGCGCGAGACCTCCAGCACCGAGATGCCCCGGTCGGCGGCCATGCGCACGGCGTCGGCGACCCGGTCGTCGGTGTCGATGCCGATCGCCACGTACAGCGCCGTCGCCGGGATCTGGGCGCGCAGGCACTCCACGACCGGGTTGCGGCCCGCCACCAGCTCGCTGGTGGGCTTGTCCTTCGAGCGCTGCTCACGCTTGGCCGAGGCGTTCGCCTTGCGGTACGCGTGATGGCCGGGGCGCTCCTCGGCCTTGGGCGTCGGGCCCTTGCCCTCCAACCCCTTGCGTCGCTGACCGCCGGAGCCGACGACCGGGCCCTTCTTGGAGCCCGGCTTGCGCATCGCGCCTTGGCGTTTGGAATTGCCTGCCACGTCAGTCCTTAACTGTCCACAACGGACCGCCGGGGGTGTCCTCGACGGCGACGCCCGCGTTGAGCAGGCGGTCTCGGATCGCGTCGGCGAGGGCGAAGTCCTTGTTCGCCCGTGCTCGCTGACGCTCTTCGAGCAAGTCCTCTACCAGCGCGGCCACCGCTGAACGCAACCCGGTGTCCACAGTGGAGCTGTCGCTCCACCGCTCGGACAGCGGGTCAAGGCCGAGGACCTCGGTCATCCCGCGCACCGCGGCGGCCGCCTCACGGGCGGCGCTGTCGTCGCCGTCGTCGAGCGCGGTGTTGCCGACGCGCACGGCGTTGTGCACCGCCGCGAGGGCGGCCGGAGTGGCCAGGTCGGCGTTCATCGCGGCGACGAACTCGGCGTTCGGCTCGGCGATGCCCACGACCCCGGTGCGCTGGGTGATCTTGCGCAGGAATGATTCTACGCGCTGGTACGCGCGCACCGACTCCTCGAGCGCCGCCTCGGAGTACTCGATCATCGACCGGTAGTGCGGGCCGACCAGGTAGTAGCGCAGTTCCTGCGGCCGGACCCGGTTGATCATCTCGGGGATCGACACCACATTGCCCAGCGACTTCGACATCTTCTCGCCGCTCATGGTGACCCACGCGTTGTGCATCCAGTACCGCGAGAACCCGTCACCGGCCGCGCGCGACTGGGCCTGCTCGTTCTCGTGGTGCGGGAACACCAGGTCGATGCCGCCGCCGTGGATGTCGAACTCCGGGCCCAGGTACATCGACGCCATCGCCGAGCACTCCAGGTGCCAGCCGGGGCGGCCGGGGCCCCACGGCGACGGCCACGACGGCTCACCGGGCTTCGCGCTCTTCCACAGCGTGAAGTCGTGGTGGTCGCGCTTGGTGGTCGACGCGGACTCGCCCTGGTTCCAGTCGTCGAGCTTGTGCCCCGACAGCTCGCCGTAAGCGGGGTATGAGGGCACCGAGAAGTAGACGTCGCCACCCGCCGCGTACGCGTGGCCCGCGTCGATCAGCCGCTGCATGAGTTCGACCATCTGGGTGATGTGCCCGGTGGCGCGCGGCTGGATCGTCGGCGGCAGGCAGCCGAGCACGCCGTAGGCCTCGTCGAAGGCCCGCTCGTGCGTCGCCGCCCACTCCCACCACGGCCTGCCCGCGGCGGCGGCCTTCGCGAGGATCTTGTCCTCGATGTCGGTGACGTTGCGGACCAGCGTCACGTCGTGGCCGGTGTGGGTCAGCCAGCGGCGCAGCACGTCGAAGTTCAGGCCGCTGCGGACGTGGCCGATGTGCGGGATTCCCTGGACCGTCGCCCCACACACGTAGATCGACGCGGCCCCGTCCTTCAGCGGCGTGAACTCACGCTGACCGCGGGTGGCGCTGTCGAAGATGTGCAGGGACACGGCATTCTCCTGAGGGAAATCAATTCTTACCGGGAAATGGTACGGCTATTGCGGGGGCGACCTGACGGTCAGCCCGCGATCCCGCATGATCGCAACGCGCTGATCAGCGCGTCGGGGCGCGCCTGGGTCGGCCGCGGCTCCACCCGCTCGAACCGACAGCCGAGCGTGGCGGCGGCCCCGTCGGCCTCGACGCTGTCGCCGATCATCAGCGCCCAGTCCGGTTCGACACCGAGGCGGTCGCAGGCCAACAGGAAGATCTTCGGGTCGGGCTTGACCACGCCCTCGGCGTAGGAGAGGACGTATTCGTCGACCAGTTCGGCGATTCCGCGCGCCTCGAATGCCCCACGCACATCCCACGCGATATTGCCGCCGACGGCGACCGGAATCCCCGCGCCTTGGAGAATCCGCAGCGCGTCGGCTGTATCCGGGTAGGGAACCCAGGAGCGCGGCTCGCGAACGCGCTCGTAGAGGGTCTCGGCCACCCCGGGGCCGATATCGAGCCCGGCGGCCCGCAACGCCGCGATGGAGACCGAGCGGTGGACGTCGGAATCAAGGTCGCGGCGCGCCCAGTCCGCGCGGAACTCGGGCGGGAGATGCGCGGACGGCCCGACCGGCGCGGTGAGACTCACCAGCAAGGAATCCCGCGCGATCTGGTCGAGAGCGGCCCCGTCATGCCCCACCAGCCCGTCGACCCACGCGGCACCGGGTTCCAGACGGAACAAGGTGCCGGAGTAGTCGAGCAGCACGCCACGGATGGCCACGGCGACCAACTTAGCCCATTGGATCCACAGCGCCCGCCAGTTATCCACAGCCCCGCCGCCAACCCCCTTTCCGCCGCCCTACACCGGCCAAGGGCAGCCCCCCAGGGCGGGTGGGGGTTTGTGCTGGTGGGGGCGGTTTGTTTGTGAAAGATGCTCGTTGGCCGGCTGCGGCGGTCAGTCGGTTCGGGTGCGGCTGCTTGTCGGTTGGGTCCGGTGGGCCGGCGGTCAGGTGGAGTCGCGTGGGTGGCGGGCGGCTGAGCTGGGACTGCGGTCAGGTGGAGTCGCGTGGGTGGCGCGCGGCTGGGGTGGGGCCGCGGTAGGTCAGCCGAATTCGAGGGTGTCCGGGTCGGCGGCCGTCTGTTCCTCTGGTCGTGACCACGGGGTCACCGGGCGGCGGTGTGGTTGGCCGTCGATCACCAGGTCGGTGCGTTCGGCCCAGAAGCAGATGTGGTCGCGGACCTGTTCGGCGTCGTGGAGCGGGTCGGGATAGTGCCAGGCGATGTCCGCGCCCGCCGGGCTGCCGCCCACCAGCGAGTAGTACGACGCGTGGCCCTTGTAGGCGCAGGTCGACCTCGTCTCGCTCGGGGTCAGGAGGCTCAGCTCGACGTGCTCCGGCGGGAAGTACCAGCGCGGCGGCAGGTGGGTCTCCAGCAGCAGCTTCGGGCGCGCACCCGCGGCGAGCAGGACGCCCGCGTGCGACACCTCCACGAGGCGTGAGCTGGTGAGGACCTCGATGCGCTTGAACGGGTCGTGTGCGTGGCCGACCGTCTCCTGCTCCTCGGCCCACCACGAGTCGAAGGCGCCGAAGTCGAGGATCACCATGCCTGCGAGGTCTTGGTCCACCGGGACGAAACCGGCCTGGGGCAGGGTCACCCCGTCCACTTCGAGGTCGACGACCATCCCGGGGCAGGTGTGGATGCCGAAGTCGCTCGGGCCCAGCATCGGCGGGAGGCCCGCCAAGTCGGGCGCCGGTGGCTGCGGCTCCGTGGGACCACGTGGCCACGGATGTCGACGAGCGGCACCGCGTACACCGGGACGATCCGCCGGGGCTCCCACACCAGCATCGCCGTCCAGGTGTCGACCACGACCGAGTCGGCAAGGCGGGCCCGGGTCCGGAACGGCACGGGTTCGTAGCGCAGGTCTGACATCGCCGCACCCAGATGGTGCTTCATCCGTAGCGCCATGACGGCTCCTCACAGCTTCCGTCCGCCCAGTGTCCACCCGGAAGCGGCCACGTGGAGAGAAAGCGCGAGTCAGGCGCGTTGCGTGATCAGGGCGGTGGCGACGGCGGCGATGCCCTCGCCGCGGCCGGTCAGGCCCAAGCCGTCCGTCGTCGTGCCCGAAACCGACACCGGGCCGCCGACGGCCGCCGACAGGGTCTCCTGGGCTTCGGTTCGGCGCTTGCCGATCTTGGGGGCGTTCCCGATCACCTGCACTGCCGCGTTCTCGACCCGCCAGCCATCCGCGTCCAGCAGTCGGCGGACCTCGGCGAGCAAGGTGATCCCCGACGCGCCCGCCCAACGGGGGTCGCCGGTGCCGAAGACCGCGCCCAGGTCGCCCAGGCCCGCGGCCGACAGCAGCGCGTCGCACAGGGCGTGGGCGGCTACGTCGCCGTCGGAGTGGCCCTCGCAGCCGTCGACGCCGTCCCACAGCAAGCCGGCGACCCAGCAGGGGCGGCCGGCTTCGATCGGGTGGACGTCGGTGCCGATACCGACTCTCACTGGCCCTCCTGGGCGGCCAACACGGCCTCGGCGATCGCGAGGTCGAACGGGGTTGTGACTTTCATCGCATAAGGGTGTCCGGGGACCGTGGTGACCGCGATCCCGAGCTTTTCGACCAGCCCCGCGTCGTCGGTAGCGGAGTCGGCCAGCGCGTACGCCGCCACCAAAGTCGCGGCGTCGAAGCCCTGCGGGGTCTGCACGACCCGCAGGCAGGCGCGGTCCGGGGTGGCCAGGACGGCGCCCGCGGCGTCGACCTGTTTGACCGTGTCGGCCATCGGCAGAACCGGGATCACCGCCCGCGCGCCCGCCTCGACGGCGGTGACGACGGCCTGGATGACCGACGCCGGAGTGAAGGCCCGCGCCGCGTCGTGGACCAGCACGACCCGGGTGTCCGGGATCACCTGTAGCGCGTGTCTCAGCGCCAGCCCGACCGAGGCCGTGCGGTCGGCTCCACCGGCCACGACGAGCGCGGGCAGCCCCGCGGCCTCGAGCAACAGGCGAGTCGCGGCGACCTCGGCGGGAGGGGCCGCAACGACGACATGCCGCACGCAACCCGCGTCAAGCAGGCCGCGCACGGCATGTGCGAGGAGAGCTGTCCCTCGGACCGGGACGAACGCCTTCGGCATACCGAAGCCGAGCCGCTCGCCACGTCCGGCGGCGGGCACGAGCGCCACAGTGCTCATGCCCGGCTCCGGACGGCGATCCCAGGGGATGTCATGCACATCTCAATCGGGCCAGGTCTCCGCCGAGCTGCCCGGTCGGGACGTGCAAATCAGACAGTTGCGGTTGACAGGACCTCGTCGAGCAGAACCTCAGCCTTGTCTTCGTCGGTGCCTTCGGCCAGCGCCAACTCGCTGACCAGTATCTGACGAGCCTTGGCCAACATCCGCTTCTCACCTGCGGAAAGGCCTCGATCCTTCTCACGCCGCCAGAGGTCTCGCACCACTTCGGCAACCTTGTTCACATCGCCGGAGGCGAGCTTCTCAAGGTTGGCCTTGTACCGACGCGACCAGTTGGTCGGCTCTTCGGTGTGAGGCGCCCGCAGCACGTCGAAGACTCGATTGAGGCCCTCCTGGCCCACGACATCCCGCACGCCGACGATCTCGGCGTTGTCTGCGGGGACGCGTACCGTGAGGTCACCCTGCGCGACTTTGAGGACGAGGTACTGCTTTTCCTCGCCCTTGATCACGCGGGTCTCGATCGCTTCGATGAGTGCGGCACCGTGGTGCGGGTAGACGACGGTCTCTCCGACCTTGAAAACCATGTGTCCTCTGCCCCTTTCGCTGTAGTCATCTTAACACGTGCTGCCTTGTCGACGAGAGGGGAGGCGTAACCGTCTCCGCAGGTCAGCGGCCACATGATGGTGCGGGCGGGGGTTGACAAGTGCTCTCTTGGTGTACTCAGCCCCTAATTCCGAAGACACTCGTACTGCTCACAATTGATCCACTGTGGACGTGATTGTGATCGCGCTTGATCCGTAGTGGCCGACCACACGCGTGCCCGATTCCTTGCGCGGGCTACGCTTCCGCTCGATAGGTGGAATGTCCGCAGCAGACGCAGGAGCTCTCGTGAGTCGTGCACAGCAGAACTCGACCGGACGGCTGCGCTTGGCCACGGCCGCGTCGGGACTCGCGCTGACCGCAGTTCTGGGTGCCGCCGGGTGCTCGGCAGGCCAGATCACGCAGACCGATTCCCAATTGCCGGCTGTCAGCGGCGCGACGGGCCAGGCCGGTCCGATCGCCGTCCGCGACGCCAAGCTGGCGTTCCCGCACGAGGGCTTCTACGCCGCGGGTGCCGACGCCCCGCTGATCCTCAGCATCATCAACACCGCCGCGGCCGACGACGAGCTGCTCGAGGTGAGCAGCCCGTTCGCCGCCGAGGTCAAGCTCGAAGGCGACAAGGCCGTCCCCGGCACCGCGGCCCTGGCCGTCGGCAAGCCCGGCGAGGAGGCCAAGGCCGCCGAGCACGGCGAGACCTCCTCCTCGGCGCACCCGACCACAGACTCGGCGCACCCGACGACGTCCGGTTCGGCGCACCCGACCACCTCGGACGCCGCGCACCCGGCGACCACGAGCGCCGCGCCGACGAGCGCGGCCGCGACCAGCGCCGCCAAGGCGGTCGGCAAGCTCCAGATCGTCCTCGCGGGCCTCAAGGAGAAGCTGCACCCGGGCAGGCTCATCCCGGTGACGTTCGTCTTCGCGAAGGCGGGGACGATCACCGTCGAGCTGCCGATCGGCCAGCCGTCGAGCCCGCGCGGTGAGTCCGGGGACCACTGACCCGGTTTTGTCGGCGCGCGGCGCTAGCGTGACCGCGTGGCCAAACCCGCTAAGCCGAGTTACCGCTGTGCCGAGTGCGGCCACGGCGTCGCCAAGTGGCTCGGGCGCTGCCCGGAGTGCCAGGCGTGGGGAACGCTGTCGGAAGTCGGCGTCCCCCGCGCCGCGCTGACGAAGATCAGCGCGGGGCTCCCCAGCGTCCCGGCCCGGCCGATCGCCGAGGTCGACGTCGAGTCCGCGAAGGCCCGCAAGACCGGTGTGTCCGAGCTCGACCGCGTCCTCGGCGGCGGGCTCGTGCCCGGTGCGGTGGTGCTGCTGGCGGGCGAGCCGGGTGTGGGCAAGTCGACCCTGTTGTTGGAGGTCGCCTACCGCTGGGCCGCCCGCGACGGCGAGTACGGCCCGACCCTGTACGTCACCGGCGAGGAGTCGGCGGGCCAGGTGCGGCTGCGCGCCGAGCGCACCGGCAACGTCCACGCCTCGATGTTCCTCGCCGCCGAGAACGACATCTCGGCGCTGCTCGGGCACGTCGACGCGGTCAAGCCGGGGATGCTGGTCGTCGACTCGGTGCAGACCATGGCCTCACCGGAGGTCGACGGCACGCCCGGCGGGGTCACCCAGGTCCGCGCGGTCACGGCGGCGCTGGTCTCGCTGGCCAAGGAGCGCGGCCTGCCGGTCCTGCTGGTCGGCCACGTCACCAAGGACGGGTCCATCGCGGGCCCCCGCGTGCTCGAACACCTCGTGGACGTCGTCCTGCACTTCGAGGGCGACCGCCACTCCACCCTGCGGATGCTGCGCGGGATCAAAAACCGCTTCGGCCCGGCCGACGAGGTGGGCTGCTTTGAACTGGTCGACAGCGGCATCGTCGGTGTCACGGACCCGTCCGGCCTGTTCCTGAACAAGCGCGACGTCGGCGTCGCGGGCACCGCCGTCACGGTCGCCGTGGATGGGAAGCGAGCGCTGCCGGGCGAACTGCAGGCCCTGGTCGCCAAGTCGCCGCTGGGCACCCCGCGCCGGGCGGTCAGTGGCCTGGACTCCGCCCGGGTGGCGATGGTCCTGGCGGTTCTTGAGCGCCGCGGCGGCATCAAACTCGGCGACTCCGACGTCTATACGGCGACGGTCGGCGGCATGAAGATCACCGAGCCCGCGGCCGACCTGGCCATCGCGCTGTCGGTGGCCACCGCGGCCCGGGACGTCGCTCTCCCGGCCGATCTCGTGGTGCTCGGTGAGGTCGGTCTGGCCGGGGAGGTCCGTCGGGTCAGTGGCGTGCGCGCCCGGCTGGCCGAGGCGATGCGGCTCGGATTCACCAAGGCGCTCATCCCGCCGGACTGCGGTGAGGTGCCCGACGGGATGCAGATCAGGATCGTGCCCGACCTCGGCTCGGCGATGAACAACCTGTCCGTGTTGCGCTGACCGCGGTGTCAGGGGCATCACCCCCGACACCGCGGGTCAGCTACGGACGGTCCCCGATAACCGGAACCACAGCGTCGGTGAACACCGCGACCATGAACTCCTGGTCCTTGGTGAATCCGTTGAACGCCGCCATGGCCACGTTGCGGTAGCCGATCACCCGGGCATTGGCCGGGTCTATGAGCAGGTCGTGTCGGATCTCCTGATTGGTCCGCCAGGTCACCGCGGTCGCGGCTCGCCCGTCAGCGGTGACCTGGTCGGGCAGTACCCCGATCTCGGAGAAGTAGCCGAGCGCCCCCAGCAACACCGCCCGCTGGGGGGCGGTGGCCCAGCTGGACCGCAACAGCCCGACCAGGTGATCGGCGGCGCGGTCCCCCTTGGCGGTTTGGGTGTCCCGGTAAAGCACAGCGGGATCGGACGGCAGCGCCGCGAGCGCGTCGAGCTCGTACACGCCGATCTCGTCCGCGGTCCCACGCTCTTCGGTAGGCCTGTTGTTCTCGTTCCCGCCCTGGATCCCACCTTGTGACGCCTTGCGGTGCAGCCAGTCCTGGCCGGGTGTCCCTGGTGCCCAGTGCTCGTCGACCATCGAGCCGCCCGCCCCGGTGGCCGACTTCGCCTGGGTGGTCACCATCTTCACGTAGCGGTACTTCCCGGCGGGAACCTCAACGTCCGAGGCGGCGGCGGCGAGGTCGCCCGCGGGATTCACGGGTGAGGAGCCTGGCGCGACCGACGTGGAGGTGGTCGTCGGCTGCCCACCGACCCCGACCACGCCGTCCGGCGCGCGCATCACCATCACCGCACCGACCCCCACTACGGCCACCGCGGCCGCGGCGACCAACCATGGCGCCGCCCGCCGTGTCGGCGGACTGCGGTGCTCGGTCGGCAGCGGGATCACCACCGGCTGGTCGTGGGAAACCGTTGACAGCACAGGCTTTCCGGGCCCGATGGCCGCCGTCAGCCGCGCCCGCCCGGCGGCGAACGAGGCGTCGGTCATCTCGGGGACATCGGAACGGAAGCCACGCAGCAGGTCGTCGTCAGACATCGGAGTCCTCCTTGCTCAGGTGCCCGCGCAGGGCCGTGCGGGCGCGGTGGAGCCGGGTTCGGACGGTGGCGACCTTGACACCCAGCGCGTCGGCGACCTCGGTGGGCCCGAGGTCGGCCCAGGCCACGAGCAGCAGCACGTCCCGCTCCTCGTCGCGCAGCCCGGCGATCGCCCCCGCGATCCTCTGGGCTTCGCGCGCCGCATCGATGCGGCCCGCCACCAGGGCGGTCGGATCGGAGTGGGAGGCCACGCCCTGGCGCTCCATCGCCCGCAGGGCGCGGACTTCCGAACGCGCGTGTCTGCGGAAGAGGTTGGTCGCGATGCCGTACAGCCACGCGCGGGCACTCGCCCGGTCGCGCCGGTAGTCGCCGCGCTGTTCCCACGCGATAAGGAACGTCTGGGCCACCAGGTCGTCCGCCGTGGCGGTGTCGAGCCGCCGGGCCAGGTAGCGGTGAATCTCCCGCGCGTAGCTGTCGTAGAGCCGCGTAAGTGCGGCCGCCCCACCTGGGCCCGCCAGGTCGGGGTGGTCGCTCGGGGTCATGCTCGCCATCGTCACACCCGTACTTGCCCGCAGGGTGCCTGGGCGTTCCGAGTCAAGCTATGGCACGGCACCGATGCTCGGGACGACGACGGGCCTGGCGATCGAATTCGTCGAGTCCTCACCCGGCCCGGGAAGCCGCCTGCTGGACTCGATGTGCCACCGCGTCTCCCGCAGGTGACCCGTTGCCGAGTCGAAGTAGCAGTCGACCCAAGCCTCGTCGCCGTACTTGGCCCCGCTGAGCAGGGTCGCGCGGGTGCCGTCTGCCAGCCGCTGATCCGGCCGAAGGTCGACGTCGGGCACATATCCGAGCGTGGTGAGGCGCAGGTCGCGCTCCGGTGTGGTGATGAAGGGGTTGCGCAGCAACGGCGCCAGGAGCTCGTCCCGTGCCTGCGCCGCCGCGTCCGGCGCCTCGCCAAGCCGGGCGCGCAGGCCCTCGTACGCCTCCGCGGGCGTCGGTTCCAGCAGGCCCACCTCGGACCGCTCCCGCCGCATCCCATGAGTCACCTCCGGCTCCTTGCCGGATTCGGTGTACCGCATCATCGTCGGCTGACCCACCTGGGCAGGCCACCACGTCTCGGCGACCGAGTCGGTCTCGGGTCGCCCGGACACTCGCCGCTTGGTGACGATCCGCACGTAGAGGTACTGCCCCGGCGTCAGGACCGGGTCGGGCACGTCGGTCGCCAGGTCGCCCGCCGCGTTGACCGGGTGGGCGGGCATCGCGGGCAGGCCGCCGACAGCCTTGATGACTCCCCGCTGCCTTGGCGGCTCGGCGACGGGATCATTCGACTCGCCGCGCAGGAGCACGACGGCACCGATGGCGACGATGAGCATGGCGACGGCACCGATCAGCCAAGGGGTCCGGGGAACGCGCCGCTCACTGGTCGCCCCGGCCGCCGGGAGTCTGACGAACATGGCCTCTTGGGCCGCGGCCAGCCGGTCGCGACCAGCGCGAAAGACGTCGTCGGACATGGGCGGCACCTCGGCGCTCGCCGGTCCGTCGTACGAATATCCGCGCGCGCGGATGAGGTCCGTCGCGATCTCGAGGAGCCACGCCTTGGCCCGCTCTTGCTCGGGCCGATAGTCGGCCCGCCGGTCCCAGGCGACCAGGAAGGTCTCGACGGTCACCTCGTCAGCGGTCGGCACGTCGACCCCGCGGACGATGTCGCCGTGCAAGTCGCGGGCGTGGGTGTCGTAGAGCTGTGTGAGCGCGGCCGCGCCGTCCAGACCCGAAAAGTCGAGACGTTCCCCCGAAGTCATACCGCCATCGTCACAGCGGCTGCCGCGCCGCGCGCAGCGAATGTCCGGGGTGTCCCTTATCGGCTGAAGGATGCGGCAAACGCCATAAGAGCGGAGCCTGTGCGGTATAGCTCGACCAGGAGTGGCCGTAGCTCCATGCCCGCCGCGGTGAGCCGGTAGCTGGTGCGGGCGGGGAATCCTGCGAGCGTGTCCCGCTCGACGAGCCCTTGGCCGACCAGTTCGGTCAGCCGTTCCGTCAGAACCTTCGCGGACAGCTCGGGAAGCGCTTCCCGCAGGTCGGAGAACGAGTGCGGGCCGCCCATGAGTTCGCGCAGCACCAAGGTCTTCCAGCGGCCGGAGATGGCCGCCAGCGCGACCTCGACCGGGCATTCCGGTTCCGGGCGGCTGGTCCGGCCGCGGCCGTCGGGCACCAGCTCGGCGTGGGTTTCCGTTTGGTGACCTTCGATCCGGCGGTCTTGGCTGGTCGCATGAACGTTGAGCACGACTCCAGTGTCCCCCTGACCACCGACCCGGCGCGGCACCCCTTCGTCTTCGCCGAGTCCTTCAACAGCGGCAGCGGCGACGCCGTCGAGCGGGTCTACGAGCCCGACGCGGTGTTCGTCCAGCCCGACGGCACCGCGGTCACCGGCGCCGACCGGGTCGCGGCGAACGGCGAGTTCCTCGCGATGGGGCGGCCGATCGAGGTGACGCCGCGCCAGGTGCACGTCGCCGGTGACCTCGCCTTGATGATCGTCGACTGGGAGTTGGGCGGCGAGGGACCCCGTGTCGCGGGCACCGCCACCGACGTCGCCCGGCGCGGGATCGACGGGCGGTGGCGGTACGTGATCGACAACCCGTTCGGCCTGGCGAGCGGGCAGCCTCAGTAGTTGGTCCACTCCTCGCGCGCGTAGCGCAGGATGATCGGGTCCATCAGCGTCGAGACCGCCAAGTCGCCCGGGTTGCGGCGGTCGGGCGGGAACACGGTCGCGGCGGCCAGCGTGGCCGAGTCCAGCGACCGCAGCGGCATCCCGGGCGGGAGAGCGAGCGCGGGAACTGCCTCGCGGGCGGCGAGGTGGAATCCCCACTCGCCGAACGCGGGGACCGACACCTCGTACGGCACCGTCTTGAGACCGGCGGCGCGCAGGGTGTTCTCGACGCACCAGAAGGCGTTGGGGGCGAAGTACGGGGAGCCGGACTGGACGCTCATCCGGCCGCCGGGCGCCAGCGCGCGTTCGACCAGGCCGTAGAACTCCAGCGAGTACAGCTTGGCCGTCGCGGTGGAGTCGGCATCCGGCATGTCCACGATGATCACGTCGTACCGGTCGGGCGCGCCGCGCAGCCAGGTGAAGGCGTCCTCCGTCCGCACGACCACCCGTGGATCGGCGAAAGCGTTGCGGTTCAACGAAGTCAGCCGCGGCTCGGTGCGGGCCAAGTCGATGATCGCAGGGTCGAGTTCGACCAGGGTGACCCGCTCGACATCGGGGTAGCGCAGGATCTCGCGCAGCCCGAGGCCGTCTCCGCCACCGAGGACGAGCACGCGGCCATGCGGCCCGGACATCGCCGGGTGCACCATCGCCTCGTGATAGCGGTACTCGTCGACCGAGCTGAACTGCAGGTCGCCGTTGAGGAACAGCCGCACGTCCTTGGTGCCCGCGAGCGCGACCGACTCGGTCAGCACGATCTCCTGGTACGGCGTGCGTTCCGCGTGCACGACGGGGTCGGCGTAGAGGGCCTGGCGGGCGGTGACCTCGAAGTCCTCCGCCATGAGGTAGGCGCCGCCCAGGACACCGCCGACCACCACAGCCGAGCCGATCAGGACGGCCTTGGCCCGCCTGCCCAGTTCGCCGCGGAACACGGTCAGCACCAGCCCGAGCCCGGCGACGGCGTTGACCATGCCGACCGCCAGCGCGCCCTCGATCTGGCCGAACAGCGGCAAGAGCACGAACGGGAACGCTAGCCCGCCGAGCAGCGCGCCCACGTAGTCGGCGGCGAACAGGTCGGCGACCGCGGAACCCGCTTCCTGGCGGCGGATCCGCTGCAGCATCTCCATCAGCAGCGGGATCTCAGCGCCGATGAGCGTGCCCAACACGAGCGCCATCGCGATGAGCGCCGGGGTGTAGAGGCTGAGCCAGGCGAACGCCGCGTACAGCAGCAGCACGCTGAGCCCGCCGAGCAGCGCGAGGACCAGCTCCACCGCGGCGAAGGCGGCAGCCGCCCTGCGCTGCAACGGCTTCGCCAGCAGCGCGCCCATGCCCATGGCGAACACCATGAGCGAGACGACGATCGACGCCTGCCCGACGGTGTCGCCGATCAGGTAGCTGCCGAGCGCGACGAGAGCGAGTTCGTAGACGAGCCCGCACGCCGCGCACACGAACACGGTCGCCAGCAGCGCGATCCTGGCCGACCGGGTCCGGGTCATGAGATGGCGGCGGCGATGATCACGCTGACGACGAGGTGCGCGGTGGCCGACACCCAGACGCCCGGGTGGCCTTCCTCGGTGCAGATGACCTCGCCGAGGCTGCCGGGGGTCACGGCGTCGATCACGACGAACGCGAGGCTCATCAGGGCCAGGCCGATGACGCCGTACACGGCGGTGTTCAGCAGGCCCAGGGCCAGGTTGTCGTCGCTGATCACGATGGCCGTGGTGAGGATGACACCGATGCCGAGCAGGCCCGAGCACAGCAGCACCGCGGCGTTGCGGTTGCGCTCCACCCAGATCAGGTCGCGCAGCTTGCCGGGGGTGGCGACGTCGACGAGGACGAAGCCCAGCGTCATCAGGACCAGACCGACAGCCCCGTAGGCCAGCGTCCCGAGCAGTCCGTTGAGCAGGTCGGACACGGTGACTACCCTTCTTGACTGCGCTTGCGGCGCAGGATGAATCCGACGACGAGACCGATCAGGGCGAGGCCGCCGAAGATCGACAGTGAGATGATCGCGCCGCGGTGGGAGGCGGCGAAGTCCGAGCCGGGATGACCGATCGCGGTCGCGGGCTGGGCGCTCGCGGCCTCGGGCTCCAGCGGCTGGACCACCCCCTTCTCGACCAGCAGCAGGGGAAGCGCGAGGGCGCCGTAAGCGGTCGCGGTGGTCGGCTCCTCCAGCAGCGCGGCGGTGTCCACGCCCACGCGGGACAAGTCCCCGGAGAACAGGTACGGCAGGTCGGTGGAGGTGCGCACGGTCACCGACGCGGAGTCCTCCGACTCGCTCGACGCCGACGTGTAGTTGATGTCGGTCGTCAGAATCGCGTACCGCCCGCAGGTCTTGGCGGAGATGTCGATGCCGCGGCTCGACCCGGAAGTGACCGGCTTGCTCGAGCCGCCGTCCACCTCCCAGCCATAGCAGATTCCGTGCGCCTTCTCGGCTTTCGCGAGTCGGGCGACCAGGTCATTGCCGTCGGCCTCCGACAGCGTCGGGATCGTGGTGTCGTTGTCGCTCGACGACCACCACCCGGCGTCGAGGCCGATCATGAACGCGACCAGTGCGATGACGGTGGTCCAGACGATGGCCTTCTTCACTTGCCCGCTCCTGGACCGCGTCCCCGGAACGACTCGCCGTGCCCGGATGTCCAACCCCAGTTGCCGCCGACCGACGAGTGGTACGTGCGGTAGGCGCGTTCCACGTCGTCGACCCGGATGACGCTGCCCTTGCCCTGCGGCCGGACCAGCACCATGTCGTCGTTGTAGCGCAGGTAAACCCCGCTCGCGTCGGCGTACTGCGACACCGGCTTCCATTTCCCGACGATGTTCGCCGCCACCAGGGTCGGCGCCTGCGGGCTGGTGAAGGCGATCTCCTCGCCCCGGTCCAGGTTCGCCGCGCGGGTGTAGGTGTTGTCGACGTAGTCACGCACGGTCGTCCCGCGCGCGAGCATCGCGATGGCGATCACCCCGGCGATGGCGCCGAGGATGCCCGCCATCCAGAACCAGAAGCGCGGTTTCGACGTCACCGGGGGAGGAGGCGGAGTCGGCGGCGGGGTGGGCTTCTTGCGCTTGCTGTTGGTCATGCCGGACCTGCCGGGTAGATGCGCACGTCGTAGATGGACAACTTCGTGCCGGTCGACGCCTCCCAGTCGGCGTCGCCGTAGGCCTCAAAGGACAACAGCGAGTCACCGGCGGTGTAGTCGTGGTACTTGACGACACCCTCGGCGTTGAGCCCGGTGGTCGCCTCGCTGCGGAACTTCGCCTTGCCGGACTCGTCGGACCGGTACTGCCTGCCGTCGTGCGAAAGCGTTTTCTCCCCCGGTGCCAGGTCGAGGTCGACCTCGGTCCAGGCGACCAGCTCCAACTCGGGGTCCTCCTCGACGGAGAGCCACACCCGGTCACCGTTGGTCTGCTCCAAGAGGTGCTCGGACCATGACCAGCCACCCTCATCGAGCCGCAGCGTGCCCCGCACCATGTAGGACTCACCGCGCAGTTCGACCAGGTCACCGGCCTTGAGCTTGCGCGGATCACCGTGGATCGCGTGGTGATCGTTGTCCGCGTACGGGTCGACCGGGCTCTTGGCGACCGCGGGCTTCCGCTTGCGCAGCCAGAGCCCCACGATCACCGCACCTATGGCCGCCGCGACGACAACGAGCAGCAGGACGACAAGTCCGTCCACTCAAGACCCCCTACCCAGATCCGACTCAGCGGCTCACACGGTAGGACATAGCGCAGCGTGGTCGGACGTGATCCCGCAAACTCACGCCCGCACTCCCCGTCGGCACTCGGGCAGCTGACCTCGTCCGTCCCGGTTCACCGACTGCCGCCTGGCGTTCCCACGGCTTCGAGCCCGCGGTCGAGCCAGCCCAGAAACGCCGGATAGTCCGCCGTCACGCTCAGCCGGACCAGGTGGCCTGTGGGGTTGACGGTCAACCGGCCCGCCGCGTCCACAAGCACGCGTTCGCGTGCCAGGCCCACGAACGGCAGTTGCAGGGCGGCGGCGAGAGTCAACGCGTCGTGCTGGATTGTGGATGGGTGGAAGTGTTCGAACCATTGATCCAGGTGGGCGGCCACCAGTTTCGCCCAGGGAAGCGCGTCTGATCGGGAGAGGCGGCGGTGCAGTGTGCTGCCGCGGCGAATTTCGATCTCCGGGGTGAATGTCGTGTCCGACAGGACCAGTTTCGGTATGCGCGCGGTGCCGACCAGAGTGGCGGCCGCGACCGGGTCCATGCGGAAGTTGTGTTCCGCGCGCTCGGGGTCGCGGTAGTTGACCGCGCCGCCCTTCTGCGTCACCACCAACCGTTCGGCGAGATCCGGTCGTGCTGTCAGCACCTCGGCCAGGTTGGTGGCCGGGCCGATGCCAACCCAGCGCACCAGCCCATCCGACCCGGCGCAGACACGTGCGACCGCGTCCGCCACACCACCCGGCTGGGCGGTGGCAGACTCGGGCACCAATCCGGCTATGCAGTCCAGGCGGGTGTTGCCCAGATCCGCCCCGGCCACGACCGGAACCTCCTTGCGCCCCAACAGGTCCAACAGCAGCCGAACGAATCCGGCGCGCCGTCCACCCAGTTCGTCCACAGTGGTCACCAGCGCCAATGTCGGCTCCTGTGCGGCGAGAACGATCGCGATGGCGTCGTCCGGGTCACCGCCCGCGTCGGTGTCCACGATCAACGGCTCACCCGCCTGTGAAGGCGGGAACGGCCCCCCGGACACGGTTTGCGGCAAACCGAAGCGCTCCGCGAGGGCCACCAAATCCTCGCGCTCACGGTTCAGTTCCGCGCCGCTCAAGCCTTGATCCAGTTCATCGTTCGGCACCACAGGAAGTGGCCGCCGTCATCCCGGCATTCGCCCTGCCGCGATGAGGTCGTTGCCGGGCAGTTCGATGCTCATTTCGCCACCTGGGTTGACCACCAGCGTGGCGTCGGCCAGCAGTGGCAGGAGGGCGCGGCCGTCGGCCTGCATCGTTCCCGTGCCGCCGCGTGGGGCGTAGCGGGGGGAGGAGTAGACGACGAGGAAGCGCCTTCCTTGGCCGTCGACGCCGACGCGGAGTTTGTCCGGGCTGTCGATGTCGAGGATGAACGGGCTGCCCAGCGCGGCGCCGAGGATTCGTTCGTGGGGCAGCCATCCGGCGGCGATGAAGTTGAGTACCAGTTCGAACTCGGTGCGTGGTTCGGGGAAGCCGCGTTTGCTCGGGCCGGGGCGGTAGTCGTCGTTGAGGTAGGTCTCGCCGGTCAGCTCGCCCGCTTGGTCGACCTTGTACGCACCGAGCAGCGCGAAGTTCGGCACGCCCTCGATGTAGCGGGGGTCGACTTCCGGGTCGGCACACCACACCCAGCCGCCCGGGTTCCGGCGCGCCTCTTCGCGCATGCCGTCGGTGATCGGGGGCAGGGTGGGTGGGCTCGGCGCAGCCGGCGGAGCCGAGATCTCCACCATGTGGCCGCTGGCCAGATACTCGCTGATCGGTTTGGGCACCAGGTACAGGCGCCCACCCGCCTCGGCGACGGCGGTGACGACCACCCACGTGTCGCCGACCAGCCGGTACCGGTGGTATTCGCGTTCGGCGTGGTCGGCGGGCAGCCCGCGTTGTTCGAACGGGGTGTCGGCGAGGAAGAGCAGGTTGCCGTCGGGCGTGCCGTAGCGGTCGACCTCGACGTCGGCGGGTGGCTGGGTCGTCATGACCTGGGTGAAGTTCTCCAGTGACGGATCGAGGTCGGACACCGTGTCATACGGGGTCTGCCACCAGTAGATCTCTTCGTCCAACTGGTACTGGAACTCCTGGTGACCGGCGACGAGTTGGCCCGCGAGGTGGGCTGCCGCGTTCCGGGCATCGCCGAACCGCATGCTGGACCGAGTCGAGTCCCCGTCAGCCCAGTAGACGACGTACCAATCGCCATCCCGGATCAGGCACCACGCTTGGTCCTGGTGGTAACCCCACGAGTAGCGCTTGGGACTGATCGCGTACCGCGAGACGACGTGGAACACCGGGGCGTGGGCTTCCTTCAAAGCCTCAACGACGCTGGATTCGTCGTCCCATGGCCTGCCCATCGCCAGCGCGGCGGCCCGGCTCATCGCGATCCTGGGCACCTCGACCGGCAGCTCGTACCCGTTCTCCCGGATGTGATCGACAAGGTGCAGAACCGGTGGGACGTTGTGTTCGCGCAGGTAGTAGGCGACCGCGCTGGGCCAGATCCACCGTCCGTCGGTGTGGAAGCCCATCGGGACCGTCGGCTCGTCGCCGTCGCCATCGCCGAGGAGGTCTTCAGTCAGTCCGCGCGAGGACAACACGAGCGGCGCGTTCTCGAGGTAATGCAAGACCGCGTCGAGTTCCATCGCGCTGACCTGCGGGCGGTACCACGCAGGCCGACCCGTGGTGTCGGTCCCGTCGAACAGCCGGACCAGCTCAGTGCGGCCGCCGCTGTCCGCCGGCCGATCACCTGACACCACCCGCTGGATGCCTTGCGCGCGAAGCCTTTGATGTATCCCCAGCGCGGCCTCGAGCTGCCACGGCGCGATCGCATAAGGCCCCCGAGGCAGTGCCCGCAGGTCCTCGGTGACATGTCGGAGGTGGGCGAGGTCGGTCTTGCCGACCTGCCAGGACGGCCCGGCCTGGGGGTCGCCGAACGCGTGCGTCCCAGGCGTGCCCTGCGCGAACTCGAACTGAGCGGTGGACCAGACACCGTCGACAGGGCGGTAGCAGCGCATGCGCAAGCGGTGCAGCCACTGGCTGACCATGGCAGGGGGCGACCACGCTCTGACCTCGCCGTTGGCGAAGACCACCGTGGCGGCCAGTTCCATCCGTGCCACGGTCGCCGTGCAGCGGAGGGACAACTTCACCCAGTCACGGGGAGCGCGCTCCGCGATCGCCGCCATGGTCGCGTCGAGCACCGCTGTGTAGTCGGGACGCGTCGAGTTGCTGACCACGACCGCGGGGAATCGGGGCCACAGCGGCCCCGGCATCGGCGGCATGCGGCGAAGCTGGACGAGCGACGTGTCGGCTTCCGGTGCCACGTAACCCGTGAGTGGGTCCGCGTCTTCGACCAGCTGGTTGCCGCCGTCGGCGAGCCGGAACGTCTGGATGCTGAACACCGACTCGAACAGCGACGCCTGGGCCTGTTCGACCGTGCGGCCATCGTCCAACTGGACAACCGGGTCACCGGACTCACGCGCGGGGTCATGCGCGAGGTAGGCGGTCGTTCCCGGCCCGTACTCGAACCGGAACGCCTCGTCCCGGTCAACCGCGATGTCGAAAGGCACTTGCTCGCTCACGTGTTCTGGTCCTTGTCAGCTGGTCGCTCAACGCCTGTCATCACCAGTCACCGAATTTTTCCTCATCGGCGCTGGTCCATCCCTGGGAGCCGACTCCGCCGAGCCAGTCGTCGAATCGGCCGGCTGCTTTGCCTTCGGCGGCGTGATCTTCTGGGGTGGGTTGGTACCACGGGAGTCCGGTGCGGATGGTGAGCAGATCAGTCATGTAGGCACTGATATCCACTCGTTCATACTCGACCGGTCCGTTGCCGTCCGGGGCCTGGCGGAAGCCTTTCTCGGCGACGCTGGCGACAAGTTTGGCTACTTTTTTGCGGTCGATGCCAGAAACGCCCGCCACGGAAATTTTGAGCCCGAAGACGTATGCGACTTCTGCGTACCACCGTTGGAATTCACCTCGGACAAAGGTGCAGTTCAATGCTTGCCCGACGCGTGCGGCGACCTGCTGCAGCTCCTCGTCGGTATCCAACCGGACGCTGAAATATATCTTCTGTCGCTTCATCTGAGTACCTGGCATTTCATCACCAGTCGCCGAATTTTTCTTCGTCGGCGCTGGTCCATCCCTGGGTGCCGACTCCGCCGAGCCAGTCGTCGAATCGGCTGGCTGCTTTGCCTTCGGCGGCGAGGTCTTCTGGGGTGGGTTGGTACCACTGGAGTCGGGTGCGGATGGTGAGTAGATCGACCATGTAAGCGCTGATATCGACTCGGTCATATTCGACCTGGTCACTGCCATCCGGTGCGTAGAGGAACCCCTTCTCGGCAACTTCGCCGACGATTTTGGCTACGTCCTTGCCGCCGATGCCAGACACGCCCACAACGGAAATTTTGAGACCGAAGACGTCCGCGACCTGTGCGTACCACCGTTGGAACTCGCCACGGGCAAAGATGCAGTTCAATGCTTGCCCTACGCGTGCGGCGACCTGCTGCAGCTCCTCGTCGGTATCCAACCGGGCGCTGAAATACATCTCCTGTCGCTTCATCACCAGTCGCCGAATTTTTCTTCGTCGGCGCTGGTCCATCCCTGGGTGCCGACTCCGCCGAGCCAGTCGTCGTATCCGCGGGCTGCCTTGCGTTCGGCGGCACGATCTTCTGGGGTGGGCCTGTACCACTGGAGTCCGGTGCGGATGGTGAGCAGATCGACCAGATAGTCGCTGATATCCACTCGGTCATACTCGACCTGGTCGCTGCCATCCGGTGCGTAGAGGAAGCCATTTTCGCCGACACTGCCGACAAGTTTGACTACGTCCTTGCCCCCGATGCCGAACACGCCCACCAGTGAGATCTTGAGGCCGAAGACTTTCGAGACTTCTGCGCGCCCCCGTTGGAACTCGCCTCGGGCGAAGGTGCAATTCAACGCTTGTCCGACGCGTGCGGCGACCTGCCCCAACTCTTCGTCGGTATCCAGCCGGGCGCTGAAGTATATCTTCTGTCGCTTCATCATTTCGTTACCAGTCGCCGAACTTTTCCTCATCGGCGCTGGTCCATCCCTGGGTGCCGACTCCGCCGAGCATGTCGTCGAACCCGCGGGCTGCTTTGCGTTCGGCGGCGTAGTCGTCTGGGGTGGGTTGGTACCACTGGAGTCCGGTGCGGATGGTGAGTAGATCGACTATGTAGGCGCTGATATCGACTCGGTCGTACTCGACTTGGTTGCCGCCATCCGAGTCATAGAGGAAGCCGTCCTCGCTGACGGCGCCTACGAGTTTGGCCACGCTTTTGCCGCCGATGCCAGTCACGCCCACCAACGAAATTTTGAGGCCGAAGACGCCCGCAACCTGTGCGTACCACCGTTGGAACTCGCCTTCGGCGAAGGTGCAGTTCAATGCTTGTCCGACGCGCGCGCCGACCTGCTCCAGCGCCTCGACCGGCACCGGCGTCCTCTCGATATCCACCCGAGCGTTGAAATGTATTACCTGTCGCTTCATCTGAACTCTTTTCGTGGCGAAATATGCGTGTCGCGGGTGCGCGCGGGCATCACGGAGATGTTACCAAGGCTGCTCCGCGCGAACGGCGATCACAGATTCCTCGATTCCTCGGACGTGCGGGAAAGCCCGCTTGAGTGCTTGGCCGATCTGCTTGCCGAGCCAGACGACGTCCGGCGGATCTATGTCGTCGGGCATGATCTTGATATCGTCGCTGTCCAAGCCCGGATAAGTGGCGACAAGCTCATTGAAGGTCTCCTGGTCGACCACCACGTAGAGATCGACATCGAAGTCATACGGGTCGAAGCGGGTCTTCCCTTTATGTGCACCGCGCATGCCGGTTTGCATGCTGCCGATGTATCCGATCTCGTGGCCGCGGTATTTGAAGTCCGGATTGGCGAGGACATCGTTGATCTTGGCTTGGGTTTCTCGGAACGAGGCTTCCCAAGCCGCCGCGCCCTCGCGGTCGATGGTGCTCGTCGCTTTGCCCTCGGCCAGGGCAGGCTCCCCGGTCGAGGCCGCGAATCCTTCCAACTCGGTCATGAGCTTCTCAGCCTCTAACACCTGCCTGTTGATCAACTCCGCAGCCCGGCGGCTCCCTTCTGGCGAGAGCGCATACTCGTCCGCCTTACTCAGGAAGAGCTGTTTCCACAGTGTCTTGAATTGCTTGGTCTGGTGGGACTGGAGGTCGCGGATGCGGTCGGCGTACTCCGCTTCGAAGCGTTCTCGGGTCGCGGGGTCGGCGGTGTGGAGCATGTAGCTGCGGAAGTTGTCGATGCCGATCCAGGCGCGGCGGAACTCGGGGGTGCCGGGCAGCTCACCTGCGAAGCTGTCGGCGAGTTCGGTGGCCGCGGTGCTGTCGAGGTTCAGGGCGTCCTGAAGGGCGACGGTGGCGGCGCCGACGTCGGCCGCTCGGCGCGGATCTGGGCGGTCCTCCAGCCGGGTCACGGCGCGGGTCAGGCGGTGCGTTGCCGCGCGGGCTTCGAACATCGCCCGCACGGGCGCGGGCACGGTCGGGCCGCCGTTGCGGGCGTAGGCGTCGGCGAAGTCGGCGCGGAGCTGGGTGATCGCCGCCGGGGACAGCCCGAACTCGGAACCGAAGTGGCCGATGCGCTGGGTGAACAGCGCGACGTCCCGAGCCGGTGTGCCGATGGGACTGCCGGCGGCGTCCATCGACTGGTGCAAAGTGGGGGCGTCGATGAGCGTCACGCCCGCGTCCGCGTCCCAGAGGAAGTTGCCCAGGTGGGCGTCGCCGTGGGCCAGGCCTGCCGGGCCCGGGTCGGCCATGGCGTCGGCGATGGTGGCGTCCATCGCGGCGTTGAGCTGGTCGAGGTCGATGCCGAGCCGATCCAGGACCGGCCGCCGGGCGTCCAGCTCGGACAGGTGGCCGCGGATCGCGTCGGCGTGCGGGTTGAGGTAGGCCGGTGATGCCTGCCGGTCGCCTCCACGGTGCAGTTCGGCCATGCCCTCGGCGACACCGGTGACGGCCCGGCGCAGATCGTCCATCGCCCTGTCGCGGTCCCAGGCCAGCGGGACCCGGCGGAGCAGGCCGTCGACCGGGTCGCCCGGAGCGAGTGCGGAGAACAGCGCACCGCGGCGCGTGCCGTCCGGGCCCGGCACTGAGGCGACCGCGAGGACGTCGGGCACACCGAAACTGGTCAGGTTGGCTTGGTGGAGCCGATCCGCTGCCGACAACTCGCTGGCGAACTCAGCCCCGTCCGGCACGACCTTGACGTAGCCGACCGGCTCGCCGTCCACCATCACCTGGTACACCGGGCGGGTGGTCCGGGCGCGACCGTCGTGGCCGCCGACCGGCTCCAGCGTCACGTCGCCGTCGAACACCGTCGCGACCAGGTCGCGGATCGAGTCCGGTGAGTCGTCCCGCAGGCTCGGCAGCCCGTTGAGCAAGTCCGCCACCGCGCCAGGGTCGACCTCGCCGGTGTCGGTACGTGTCAGCGCCGCTGCCTGGCGGGCCGCGTCGACCGTGTCCTGGGCACGGCCGTCGGTAAGGCGCGAATGGTCCGCGGCCTGCTCCGACCCGTCGGTCGACTGGCCGCGTTGCTCGGACTGTGACTGGTGGGGCGGTTTCTCGCCAGGTCGTTCGGCGGCGCCGTCGTCGTCGCCTCGACGCGCCGCTCCCTTGGGCGCTTGCTGGGGAAGATCGCCCTTGCCGTCCGTCCCCCAGCGCGGCGTGTGGCCGGGAGGGAAGGGGCTTTCGTCGATCTTCCTGCTGCCATCCGGGCCGAACGTGTGCCATTCCCCGTTCGGCGGCCACCCCGGTCGAACGCCGGGCCCCTCGTAGGTGTTGCGGGATTGACTGGCGAACACATTGCCGTCGTAGTCGACCCAAGCGTCCGTGGTGGGTGCGATGACCTCGACCCCGGTCTTCTTCGCCAGTTCCGCGGCGAAGCCGTCAGGCAGCTTCCCGGTGCCGCAGCCGATCAACAGGATCGGTGTCTTCCCGTCCCAGTCCGGGTTGGCCCGCATGATGTCGGCGACATCGTCCGCGGTGAGGGTGGACCTTCCTGCCTTGACGTGCCGTTCGGCTCCGTGCATGTCGATGACGTAGGCGCCGGGGATCGGCGCCACCTGGTTGGCTGTGTGCCGTTCGTTGCCCTCCGAGCGGTCGAAGATCGACATGCCCGCGTCGGTCTTCTGGATGTGCTCGCGCACCTTGTCGAGCCGCTCGTCGGACAGTTCGCCGATTCGCTGACCGAGTGGGCGTTCAGGCTTCGCCGCCTGTTCGGTGCGTTCCCGTGCTTGCAGCTGCTCGGCCCGCCGCGAGTCCGCCGCCGCTTTCGCCTCGCGCTCTTGCCTTTCCTGCTCCCGCCGTTCCAGAGCCGCGCTGCCCTCAGGCCCGAATGACTGGCCGTCGGGCGCGTCGGAGTGCCCCATGGGCGCTCCGGAGGCGGCGACTTGGGGCGGCATGCCGAACGACGAGGGGCGTCCCTGGTCGTAGGGCGTTGTCGGGCGGGGCTGGTTCGCGCCGGGTGGATGGCCGAAGCCGTTGGGGGACGTCCGTGCCGGGGCGGATGCCTGGCTCGCTATCGCGTTCGCGGGCGACCCGGTGGCGTTCGGCTGGTGTGGTGTCGTGCGCCCGGGCGACTGTGCGGCCGGTGGCTGAGTGGACGGGGTCCGGAAGCCTTCTGCGTCGCGGTGGGCCCGGTCCGGTTCTCTGGGTGACGCGTCGTCGAGCCGCGGTGAAGCCGACGACTGTTGGTCACGATCTGTTCCCTGGCCCGCGGTGCGCTGGTCGGGTTGCGCGGTCGGCGTCGGATCGGCGGCCTTCTGGTTGCCGATGAAGTCCGGGTTGGGCTCGAACGGCCCGTCCACGTACCTGCCCGGGGGACCGCTGTCATAGGTGACCTTGTGCCAGCCCGCGACGTAGCGCCAGTCGATGCCGCCGGGAAACAGGACTTCGCTTTCCCCGCGGCCCCGGTCACCGGCCGCCGCCATGGTCGGATCCGTGAGGATGCCGCCCGGGGCCTGGATGACGTAAAGCCTGCCGGAGCCTGTTTCCCCGCGGCCGACCTCTGCCTCGGTCGACGTGCTGACGAATCCGTTCTGGTCCCCGCCGACGTGCTTCTTCAAGTCCGGGTTGGCGGAGTCCCAGGGCCGGAATCCACCATCCGCCTTGATCTGTTCCGGCGAGCGCCGATCCCCGCGGTAGAGGACGTTCTCCTTGTCCTGCCAACCGTCTTCGGGTCGCACGAAGATCTTGGGCACGCCGTATTTGGCCGGGTCGGTGTATTCCAGTGGCACTGGCGGCAGACCATCGGCCCTGGCCGCGGGTGCCTGCGGAGGGGGCGTGACGTTCGCCGGAGCGCCGTCGTGACGGGCGGGCCCGGAAGCGTTGGCGGGTGGGCCATAGTTGCCTGGTGCCCCGGGATGCGGGCGCGACTCGGGTCGGCCCTGACCGAACGGTGGGCCTTGAGGACGCGGCGGCAGGGGATACCCGCCAGGCATTGGCGGCATTGGTTGCCGCGGCGGGCCACCATACGGCGGGTTGCCGTATCCGGGGTTCGGAACACCCGGGTTGACCGGTCGCCCAGGAGCCGGTTGGGCGTATCCCAGGTTGGGGCGAGACGGATGGGGGGCATGGGCGGGCGGTGTGCCCGGCCCGGGCGGGGCATAGCCCTGCTGCGGGTGCGGTCCGCCCGGCTGCGAGGGTCCTGGGTACGGCCTGCCTGCCGGTGGCATGCCGCGGCTCGGTTGGCCGGTTCCGTGCTGGGGGTGCGGTCCGCTCGCCGGTGGCATCCCGCGGCTCGGTTGGCCGGGTCCGTGCTGTGGGTGGGGTCCACCCGCCGGTGGCGTGCCCCGACCATGCTGCGGAGGTCCCTGCTGCGGGTGCGGTCCGGCGGTGGGTGGCATGCCGCGGCCAGGACCACGCTGTGGATGCGTGCCCTGACTCGGCCGGTTCGGGCCTGCGGCTCCGTGGTGCGGCTGCCCGCCTGCGGGAACGCCGGAGTGGTTCCGCACGGGTGGCCCGTCGGGGCCCGGCCTGCCACTTGGCGGCGGGGAGCCCGGCGAACCAGAACCGGTGCGGTGTGGGGGATTCCCACCCGGGGGAGGGCCTGCCATACCCGGCACGTTCTGTGGTCGGGCTCCCGGCGCCTGGCCTGGTGGGCCGGTGTTCGCGGCAGGTGCCACCGGGTGGCTGGGCCTGCCTGCGGTGGGTGGCGGGAGCGGGCCACCCGCCTGCCTTTGTGATGGCCCTCCAGGACCTTGGTGTGTACTCGGGTTGGTGGGGCCGCTCGAGAATCCGGGGGCTCCCTGGCGTGGAGCGGTTCCGCCCGGGGGCGTTCCTGGCCTGCCCTGCTGTCCGGCGGCATTCTGCGCGGACGAACCGGCGGGTCCCTGCGGTGACCCACCGCGCCCTTGTTGACCGGTCGCGCCGCTGGATCCCGGTGGAAATCCGCCCGCCTGCCGCGGCGCCGCGCCTGCCGGGGGCGTTCCCGGCCCGCCCGCTGGCCCGCCGCGTATTGCGGAATCGACGGTCCCGCCTGCCGGGAGGTGGGACCTGCCTGGGCGGGCGCACGGTTCCCGGAGTTCTGGGGCGGACCGGAAGTCGGGGTGGCCGCCGGGCGGGGACCACTTCGCGGATCACCGGCGGGTGGGCTGCCTCCGGGCCGGGAACCGCCTGAAGGTGCCGTCGCCTTGCTGACGTTCGAGGTAGGCCCAGTCGAGTTGGCCGTGGCGGCCTTCGCTTGCCCCCCTTGCACGGTAGGCGAACTGGACGGGCGCGCCGCGTTGCCGCTGCTGCCGGACTGTCCGGTGCTGCCTGACCCGCGCGAAACCGTCGGCGAGGAACCCTTGCTCTCGATCCCGCCCAGCTTCGACGCCGCGGCCTGGTCCGTTCCCCGCGTGGCCTGTGCTGTCGCCTTGGTTTTCGCGCCCGCGTTCTCCGCCGCCGTGGCCGCCTTGTCGGCGCCGCTGCGGGCGGTGGAAATGGCTTCGTCCGCCTTGCCCATCGCGACCTGGCCGAACACACCGGCGCTGCCTGCGCTCGCGCCGATGTTGAGTTTCGCCGCCACCCCGTCGCGGAGTTGGCTGCTGCGACTGGCGATCCGCCCGCCCAGCGACTCCACGGAGTCGGCGTTCATCCCGACGCCGCGGCCCCCGCTGACGCCCGGCGAAGACGACCCGCTCGACGAGGAGGACGAGGGCCTGCCGCTGTCGCCGCCGTGGTTCGTCGTCGAGGGTGAGCTGTCGTTCCCCCTGCGCCGGGCCATCAGGCGTTGGCCGGCGGCATTTCGTACGGCTGGACCGCGTCGTAGGCCGTCTTCGCGTAGTCGCCGTAGTCGGCGAAGCGCTCCAGGCCCTTCATCAGGCCCTTCATCTTCTCGCCCAGCTGCGCCAGCCTGCCGCCCATGCGGCTCATCGCCTCGCCGAGCTTGGACAGCTTGCCCGCGATCTTCGTGGCCAGCATCGCCGCTCGCGTTCCCGCGTAGCCCGCGTAAGCGGCGATGGAACTGCCGAGTGAGACCACGGCCGACGCCGCCGCCATGATCGCGCCCGCGATGAGCTCGCCGAGCAGCTCGGAGATCATGTCGAACACCATGGCGCGCAGTTCGCAGACGATCGCGCCGGACAGCGCGTAGATCGCCGCCGTGCCGTCCATTGTGGACCCGAGGGCTTCGTACTCGGCCGCCATCTGGTCCATGTTGGCGCGGAACGCGTCGCTCGCCTCGCCCGACCAGTCGTCGACCGAGCCCAGGTCCTCACGGTGCTCCCGGGCGATCATCTTCATCTCCAGCGCCGCGGACTTGAGCTGGTCGACGTTGGCGTTGATCTCGTCCGGGTTGCCCAGCAGCGCGTCGAGCGGCTCGCGCAGGAAGCTGACGTGCTCAAGCAGCCAGCCGACACCCGCGGACGCGATCCCGGCCAGCGGGTTGGCGGCGAACCCCACCGTCTCCACCACCAGACCCGCGCCGCCGATGGCGACGTCGAGGAAGTCCGGCCCCTCGCCCTCGGCGTCCGACGTCAGCGACTGGACGAACCCGTCAACACTCTCGACAATGCCCGCACCACTGGACCACGTGGTCGAACTCGCTTCCTCAGACACGCACTACCCCCCAGAAACCGCGCTACTTCTTGAAGATCGCCGACTCGTCGCTGAAATCACCGTCGTCGAGCGAGTTCACGCTCGGGTCGGGGCGGCGCGGCCTGGCCCTGGGCGGCTGCGGCGGCGGTTGCATCTCCTCGATGAACCCGGGCCGGTGACGCTCCTGAGCCGCGGGCGCCTCTTCCTCCGGCGGCAGGTACTCGGTGATCGCCCGCAGCGTCTCCGACTCCGGTCCGTGCGCCGCCTCGAACACCTCGGCCACCTTCGCCGCGGCCGACCGCTGGGCCTTGCGGGCCACCGCCATGAGCTCCGCCGACAAAGCCGTGTGCGACTTGCCCATCGCCGCGGGAGTCAGGCGGACATCGGTCAGCGCGCCGTTGGCCGCGACCGCCACCGTGATGGCGCCGTCGTCAGACGACGCCGACGACGCGGCACCGGCCAGGCCGTCCTGGACCATGGCGGCCTTGGCCTGTGCGGCGGCGATCTTCCCTTCGAAGTCGCGCATCCACTCGTCTGGCGATTTCACTGTCCCCCCAGGTGTCCGGAACAGGTTGCCACACCACGCACCGTCACCGCAGGCGAAAGGCCGACTACGCGGAGAGGAGCTGTGCGCACCTGATCAGGCCGAGATGTGAGTACGCCTGCGGGTGGTTGCCCAGCGAGCGCTCCGCGATCGGGTCGTACTCCTCGGGCAGCAGCCCCGTGGGCCCGGCCGCGTCGACGATCTGGGCGAACAGGTCCTCGGCCTCCGGGCGGCGGCCGGTGAGCAGGTACGCCTCGATCATCCACGCCGCGCACAGGTGGAAGCCGCCCTCGTCGCCGGGCAGGCCGTCGTCGCGGTGGTAGCGGTACACCGTGGACCCCGAACGCAGCTCCGCCTCGATCGCGGTGACCGTGGAGTGGAAGCGCTCGTCGTCCGGGTCGATCAGGCCGACCATGCCGATGAGCAGCGTCGCGGCGTCGAGGTCGGTGCCGTCGTAGGCCGTGGTGAACGCCTTGACCTCGTCGTTCCAGCCGTTGGTCAGCACGTCGTGGGCGATCTCGGCGCGCAGGAACTCCCAGGCGGGCTCCGGCTCGCGGTCGTAGGTGGCGGCCAGGGCGAGGGCACGGTCGATCGTCAGCCAGCACATGACCTTCGAGTACACGTGGTGGCGCGGGCGGTGCCGCTCCTCCCAGATGCCGTGGTCGGGCTCGTGCCAGCGCCGGGTGACCGCTTCGGCCATGGCGCACACCATGCGCCAGTCGTCGTCGGTGAGCTTGCCGCGCGCCTCCGAGAGGGCCACGACAAGGTCGACGACGGGACCGAAGACGTCGAGCTGGACCTGCTGGTTGGCGAGGTTGCCCACGCGCACCGGACGGGAGCCCGCGTAGCCGGGAAGCGTGTCGATGACCGCTTCCGGGCCGAGCGTGGTGCCCGCGATCGTGTACAGCGGGTGCAGCCGCTCCGGGCCGGGCAGCGTGGCCAGCACACCGTGCACCCAGCCGAGGAACGCTTCCGCCTCGGCGGTGGAACCCAGTGACACCAACGCTTTCGCCGTCATCGACGCGTCGCGCAGCCAGCAGTAGCGGTAGTCCCAGTTGCGGATGCCGCCGATCTCCTCCGGCAGCGACGTGGTCGCCGCGGCCATGATCGCGCCGGTCTCGCTGTGGCACAGACCGCGCAGCGTGAGCGCCGAGCGCGCCACCAACTCCTTCTCGACCGGCGGCAGCACCAGCGTGTCGAGCCACTGCGACCAGTACGCGCCGGAGCGCGCTTTGCGGTCGGCCTCGGGAATCTCGTGCGGTTCGAGGCTGTCGGTGCCGCAGCGCAGCTCCAGCACCACCGGCGCGTCGCCGCTCGGCCGGATCACCGCGCGGGCGGTGTCGTGCATGCCGTCGGAGGTGATCTCCCAGGTGACGCCGGGGGAGCGCAGGGTGATCGGGTCCGAGGTGTCGAGCACCCGGATGCCGTCTTCGGAGGCCTCCAGCCGCACCTGCACCTGGCCGAACTCCGGCCGCGGCGCGAACTCCACGACCGCCGGGGTGGTGCCCGACACCACGCGGATCAGGTCGGTGCGGTGCGCGTCGGTGAAGTGGTCGAGGTAGTCGGTGACGAGCAGGCCCGACCAGCGGGTCTCGACCGTCATCGTCCCGGGCAGGTAGCGCTGGCCCAGTGGGAGACCGCCGCGTTCCGGGGTGACCGAGAAGTGGCCCGCGGCCGTGCCGCCGAGCAGGTCGGCGAAGACCGCCGCCGAGTCCGGCTCCGGGTGGCACATCCAGGTGAGGCGGGCGTCCGGGGTGACCAGGGCGACCGAGCGCTCGTTGGACAGCATCGACAGCCGCTCGATCGGCACCGCCTGCTCGCCGTAGAGCCAGTTGCGGCGCTCCTCCAGGACCATGGCGAGCACGGTGGCGACGTCGATCGGGTCGTTGATCCGGTACACGGCAAGGCTTTCGCCGTCGCCGACCTTGATCCCGACGTCCGGGCCGGAGAGCCGGGCGAACGCCTTCTCGTCGGTCACGTCGTCGCCGACGAAGATCGCCGCCGTGGCGCCGACCTGGTGGCGCAGCACGTCGAGGGCGTGGCCCTTGTCGGTGTGGATCACCGCCAGCTCGACCACGGCCTTGCCCTCGGTGACCTGCACGCCTTCCCAGGTGCACGGGCCCGAGCGGACCACGGCGAGGATGCGCTCGGCCACGTCGGCCGCGGCGCGGCGCACATGCACGGCGATGCTGGCGGGCTTGACCTCCAGCTGCACGCCGGCGGCGCCGTCGACGAGCCGTTCCAGCTCCGCCTCGACCCGGGCGTGCAGCGCCCGCGCCTCGGCGTCGAGCGCGTGCACGAAGCCCACGTCGAACTCCGAGCCGTGGCTGCCGACCAGGTGCACCTCCGAGGGCAGCCTCGACAGCGTCGCCAGGTCACGCAGAGCGCGTCCCGAGATTACCGCCGTGGTCGTCTCGTGCAACCCGGCGAGCGAGCGCAGCGCGCCCACCGACTCGGTGTGCGGCCGTGCTTTTTCCGGATCCTCGACGATCGGCGCGAGGGTTCCGTCGTAGTCGCAGGCGACCAGCAGTCGCGGTGTCCTCGCGATCTGCACGATCGCGCGGCGCAGGTCGGCGGGCAGGGACTCGGCGGTCAACGCCTTCTCCTGGGGCTAGGGGCTCTGTTCAGGACTCAGGGCGTCGAGGAATGATCGAGCCCACCGGTCGACGTCGTGGGTCAGCACTTGACGCCTCAACGCGCGCATCCTACGACGACCTTCTGCTGGATCGATCGTGAGGGCCGCATGCATGGCGTTCTTGACTCCGTCAAGATCGTGCGGATTCACCAGGAAGGCGCTCGTGAGCTCGGCCGCGGCGCCCGCGAACTCCGAGAGCACCAGCGCGCCGCCGAGATCGTGGCGGCAGGCCACGTACTCCTTGGCGACGAGGTTCATGCCGTCGCGGACCGGGGTCACGAGCATCACGTCCGCGGCGGAGAAGAACGCGGCCAGCTCCGCCCGGTCGACCGACTGGTGCAGGTAGTGCACGACCGGGCGGCCGACCCGGGCGAACTCGCCGTTGATCCGGCTCACCACTTGCTCGATGTCACCGCGCATGCGCTGGTAGTGCTCGACCCGCTCGCGGCTGGGCGTCGCGAGCTGCACCATGGCCACTTCCCGCGGGTCGATCCGGCCCTCGGTCAGCAGCTCCTGCAGCGCGTAGAGCCGCAGGTCGATGCCCTTGGTGTAGTCGAGGCGGTCGACCCCGAGGATGATCTTCTTCGGGTTGCCGAGGTCGGCCCGGATCTGGGCCGCGCGGGTCACGGTCTCGCGCTTGCGGGCCAGCGCGTCGAGGCCGTTGGAGTCGATGGAGATCGGGAACGCGCCCACGCGGACCGCGCGGTCGCCGACCTGGATGACACCGGGCCGGGTCCGCACACCGACGGCGCCGCGAGTCGGTTCCAGGCCCAGCAGCCGTCTGGCCAGCCACAGGAAGTTCTGCGCGCCGCCCGGGCGGTGGAAGCCGACCAGGTCGGCGCCGAGCAGGCCGCGCACGATCTCGGCGCGCCAGGGGAGCTGCATGAACAGCTCGGTGGGCGGGAACGGGATGTGCAGGAAGAAGCCGATCCGCAGGTCGGGCCGCTGTTCGCGGAGCAGTGCGGGCGCGAGTTGGAGCTGGTAGTCCTGGATCCACACCGTGGCGTTGGGCGCGGCGACCTTGGCGCAGGCGTCGGCGAAGCGGTGGTTGACCTTGACGTAGCTGTCCCACCAGCCTCGGTCGAAGACCGGGGGCGCGACAACGTCGTGGTAGAGCGGCCACAGGGTGGCGTTGGAGAAGCCCTCGTAGTAGTCGCGGACCTCGTCGGAGGTGAGCGTCACCGGGTGCAGGCGCAGCCCGTCGTCGGTGAACTCGTCGACCTCCACGTCGGCCACGCCGGGCCACCCGACCCACGCGCCGGTGTTCTTGCGCAGGAACGGGGCGAGCGCGCTGACCAGGCCACCTGGGCTGTGCTTCCAGCGTTGTGAGCCGTCCGGCAGCCGCTCTAGGTCGACCGGGAGCCGGTTCGCGGCGACGATGAAGTCGGCGCCGTTGTTGCTGGGGGCGTTGTCGCTGCTCACGCCTGGCGTGCCTCCTTTGGAAGCCGGTGCGGGATGCCCGAAATTCCAAGGCTAGTCACTCCGCGCCGCCACCGCGTGATGCGAATGTCTATGACTCGGTGTGACGTTTGTTGGGTTGCAATGGGCCGGATAGCCGGGGCCCGGCGAGCCGCCGCTCCAACCGCCCGAGCTTGGTGCGCACGGGTTGGGCCAGGTATTCGCCGAGCACCACGCCCGCTGCCAGCGCCAACGCGATGGCGGCGGCGATCATGAGCGTGGAAAGGCCCGCGGGGGAGCGCTCGATCGCCAGTTCGTACAGCGCACGGTAGGTCGGAAGGCCGGGAAGCAGCGGGACCATGCCGGAGACCGCGACGATCAGCGGCGGCATCCGGAACCGCCGGGAGATGACACCGCCCGCGAACCCGATCACCACGGCCGCCCCGGCGGAGGCGACGATCGGCCCGGCCCCGGCGAGCACCAGCCCGCCGTACCCCGCGGTCCCCACGCCACCGGCGACGGCGGCGACCAGCATGGAGCGTGGCGGGGCGTAACTGGCCAGCGCGAAACACCCGGCGGCGGCGGCTCCGGCCAGCGTCTGCACCGGCAGACGGAGCGCGGAGGGCGGCAGAGGATCGGCGAGCGGCGTCTCGGGCAGCCCCAGCGCCACGGCGATGTTGAGGGCGATGACGACGCCGGCGGTGAGGCCCGCGGTCATCAGCGAGACCTCCATCGTGCGACCGGCGGCGGTGACGTTGAACCCGGTGATGGCGTCCTGCACGGTGGAGACAACGGTCAGCCCGGAGAGCAACACGGTGATAGCGGCGGCGACCAGCACGGTGGGTTTCACCGCCGGAAACATCCCGCTCGCGAGGAGGGCGAGCGCTCCGCCGGTGGCCAGCGCACCGCCGAGGACCTGCTGGAAGAAGAACGGCAGCGCCCGCCGGTTGAGCATCCGCCCCACCCGGTCGATGAGCGCGGTGATCAGGGCGGCGAACAGCGCCATCAGCGGATCACCACCGATGAAGATCGTGACCGCGGCGGCCAGCCCGGCATAGGAGGCGGTCGCCACCCACCGCGGGTATGGGTGCTCAGCGGAGTTGATCCGGTTCAGCTCGGCATGCGCGTCCTCGACCTCGATTCGGCGTCCGGTGATGTCCCGCACGAGCTTCTCGACCGCCGCCAGCCGCGTGTAGTCCAGGCCCCGGGTCTGCACCACGCGCAGGGTGGTCACCGGGGAAAGCTCGGTCCCGCGATGGCAGGCCACGGTGATCGACGTGAAGATCACGTCGACCTCACAGTGCGGAAGCCCGTAGGCATTGGCCACCGCGATGATCGTCGCGGTCACATCGGCGGCCCCCGCCCCCGAGGACATCTGCACCTCACCGATCCGCAGAGCAAGATCCAAAACGAAGTGGACCGTCCGCTCTTCGGGGAGTGCGGGCCCCTGCACGACCATCGGCTCAACCGTCGGCTCCGCGACCACCTGCCGCCGAGCCCGCGTGAATCTCACGCTCCGACCACCTCCACGTGTCTCCACTCGACGGTTACCGATCAAGGCCCACTCCGCAACCGGGTGGCGTGTCGGCTTAGGATTAGGCGGACACCTCGGGGTTCCGTGCGGGGTGTCGTGCCGGTGTAGCTCAATTGGCAGAGCACTCGCCTTGTAAGCGAAAGGTTAGGGGTTCAAGTCCCCTCACCGGCTCCACGCGCTATCAGCGGAAACAGGGGCCTCAAGATCCTTTCGTCAGTCCGATGACTGCGCGAATGACTGCGGGATCGGCCGCTCTGGCCTTCATCGAGCCAATGCAGACATGCCGTAGAGCCGAAACTCGCCATCCCCCAGCCCTCGGGCACATGAACTGGAAGTTCTAACGCGACAACCCGGACGGTGGTCCAAATCGTCAGTCTCGGCATTCGCTGTATCGCCGACTATCCCCGATGAGTTGCGTCCGCCGGCCAATACTCGGTGCCGCGACGACGCCTTGACCTGCTAGAACACCGGCATGGCGGATAGGAGCATTGTCGTGGTCGGCGCCGGCATCGTTGGGGCGTCGCTGGCGTACCACCTGACCGGGCATGGCCTGCCGGTCACGTTGATTGATGCGGGTCTGCCCGGTTCAGGCGCCACACGGGCTTCCTTTGCCTGGATTGGGCGACCGGTCAGCAGCGACTTGCCCTCGGCGCCCCTGCGCTACCTCGCGCTGGACGAATACCGACGACTGGAAGCGGAGCTTCCCGGGCTGGCGATCCGCTGGTCGGGTTCCCTGAGCTGGGACGGCTTCGACGACACCCCGGGGCCGAGGACGGACGACGTCGAGGCACTGGAGCCGCACCTGCTCGAACCCCCGGCCGTGGCTACCCACCGCCCTGAGGATGCGGCGTTCGACCCGGTCGCGACGACCGATCTCCTGGCTGCCGCCGCGCGCGATCGGGGCGCGCGGCTGATGACGGGGACGCTGGCGACCGCCCTCGAGCACCGGGCAGGCATGGTAACCGGCGTGCGGACGACCGCTGGAGTCGTTCCCGCTGCGACCGTCGTCTTGGCTGCCGGTACCGGCAATGTTGCCCTCTGCGCCGGGATCGGCGTCACCCTGCCCGTCGAGCCGTCACCCGCCGTTCTCGTCCGGTTGCGCGCGGCGCCCGGCCTGGTGAGGACGATCGTCGCGACGCCGTCGCTGGAGGTCCGGCAACTCGACGACGGCACGGTTCTGGCTCCTACGGTGTACAGAGGTGAAACAGACCAGGCTGCGCTGCTCGCAACCGCCAGGCGCGTCCGCGACCGGTTCGCCGCCTCCTTCACCGGAGCAGGCGGCACGGAGGTCATCTCAGCCGAGATCGGCTGGCGACCGATGCCCACCGACGGCGAACCGGTCATCGGTCCACCGGTCGGCACCCAGGGTCTGTACGTCGCCGTGATGCACTCGGCGATTACCCTGGCCGCCGCCGTCGGCCGACTTGCCGCTGCTGAGATCCTCACCGCTCGACCGGCGCGCGAACTCGCCGGTTGCAGACCAGCCCGGTTCCGCTGATCCCTCCGCTCAACGGACCTCATGGACGAAGGAGTCCCGCAGCGGGGAAGAGGCCACTCGCCGCAATGGGCTCCCGGTTGCGTTTCCTTCCGTAATTGTCGTTGCCTCTGGTGGCAGATCATCTACCGGCGGGCCAGTTATCTCGGGCGCGGGCCTTGGTATTACAGCCTCGCGACGCTACGCGGCGAGGTTCGCGTAGATGATGATGTTGTCCTGGTAGCTGTGGGCGGCCTTGTCGAAGGCGCCGCCGCAGGTGATCAGGCGTAGTTCCGGTTCCGTGCTGTCGCCATAGACCGCGTCCTGTGGGAATTGGTCTTTAGGGACCTGTTCCTTGCGCGTGGTGAGGAAACGGAGGGTTTTGCCGTCTTTGCGGTCGATCAGGATTTCGTCGCCGACCGTCAGTTCGTTCAGGCGGTTGAAGATGCCGGGCTGCTTGTTGCCGTCGACATGCCCGAGCACGATGGCCGGGCCGGGGTCGCCGGGGACCTGGCTGAACTTGTACCAAGCGGCCTGCATCGGCTGGTCCACCGGCGGCACCTCGATGTTGCGTGCCTTGTTCAGCCCGGCTTCGACCAGGGTCGACTCCGCCTTGATCTTCGGGATCCGGACGTGCGTCGGCTTCGGCCTGCCGTCCGGCGCGGCCGAGGCAGGCGGCACCGAAGCCGAAACAGAAGTCGAAGTGGAAGTCGGTGGCGCGGCGGCGGGTTCGGATCCGCAGCCGGTGAGCAGCAGGGCGGCCGCGAGTGCGGCCGCCCCGATGCCACCTTGGAAGGTGTGTCGCACGCTCAGCCTCAGACGAACTGCCCGGCGGTGGCCCCGCCGCCGGTTTCGATGCGGCCCTTCGGGCGGATGACCGTCTTGCGGCGGACATCGTCGGCCTTCGGCGGCGTCGCCTGCACGGCGGGGTCGGCCAGGACCTTGAACGACGTCGTCAGCTTCTCGTCGCCGCAGGTGGCGGTGACGGAGTGGGTGCCGGGGGTGGCGTCGGACTTCACGTTGCCGCCGATGCCCCAGGCCTGGTCCTCGCGGAACAGGGTGGACGTGTCGAACGTGATGGCGTCGGAGTGGAAGTTGCCCGCCTCTCCTTCACCGCAGAACACGCCGACGGCGATGAACTCGCCGCGGCGGGCTTCATCGGCCGAGACGAAGATCAGGCTCGGCTCCGGCTCCGGCTCGGGGTCCGGCTGCGGGTTGATCTTGGGCTCGGCGATGGCGATCGCCTCGTCGGCGACTCCAGCCGCCGTCCGAGCCCGCTCCAGGGCCTGGAGCGCCTTGATCCGCACTTCGTGAGTCTCCGCCCCGGCGTTGTCCAGGAACGCGTTGATGGCGGTGTTGAGCTTGGCCGCGTCGGCCTTCACCTTCAGCGCCGCGTCCTTGGCCGCGGTGGCCTCGGCGGGCGTCTTCGCCGCCACGGCCGCGTCCTTGGCAGCCTTCGCCGCGGCGGCGATCGCGATGCTGGCGTCCTCGAACTCCTTCGCGGCCTTCTCGCCCGGCGTCGGCTCCACCTGAGTGGTGCCCTCTTGCGCGGTTCCCGCGGGCGCGACCGGCGCGGCGACAGCGATCGCGGCGGGCGTGGCCAGCAGGGCGACGGTGAGCCCGATCAGGGCAGCACTGCGCACGACACTCAAAGATCTCTTCACAGTCAATCCCCAGTTCATTCCCCAGAGACGCCATTGGCGCCGCTTTACCCGACCAAATTAACACCGTTGCCGGATTACGCTTTCGCCGAGCGGATGTGAGCAGCGCGACTGTAACGGCGGGGGCCGAAGTGGAGATGTCAGCGACTTGATCCCGCGAATGGCCGATGTTTCGGGGCCGATCATGGGTTACAACGGGCATCCCTGCGAATTTCATGGAGTACGCCCATGCGACGAGTACGCCGCACGATCACCCCTGCCCTGCTGGCCGCCGTGCTCGGCGCGGCCGTCAGCACCGCGACCGCCCATGCCGCCGACAGCAACGTCGCCCTGAACAAGTCGGCCATCGGGTCGGCCGCCTGCGCGAGCACCGAGGGGCCTGCCAAGGCGGTCAACGGAAGCGTGTCCGGTGGCAACGCCGACAAGTTCTGCACCAACGCGAGCGGCAAGTGGTTGCAGGTCGACCTCGGGGCGTCCCAATCCGTGTCGGGCTTCGCCGTGAAACACGCGGGCAGCGGTGGCGAATCGGCCACCTACAACACAAAGGCGTTCTCCATCCAGCTTTCCGCGGACGGCAGCACCTGGTCTACGCCGGTGACCGTCACGAACAACACCGCCGCCGCCACGACCCACCCCATCACCGCCGCGAGCGCCCGCTACGCGAAGCTCGTGATCACCACGCCGACGCAGAACACCGACACCGCCGCGCGGATCTACGAATTCGAGGTGCTCGGGTCCACGCCAACGAGCGGCAACCTCGCGCTGAACAAGGCGGCGACCGGCTCTACCGCCTGCGCGACAACCGAAGGACCAGCGAAAGCCGTCAACGGCACGGTTTCCGGTGGTAACGCGGACAAGTTCTGCACCAACGCGAGCAGCAAGTGGTTGCAGGTCGATCTAGGCGCCACGCACGCGGTGTCGAACTTCGTGGTGAAGCACGCGGGCGCCGGTGGGGAATCCGCCGGCTTCAACACAAAGGCGTTCTCGATCCAGCTCTCCGGGGACGGCAGCACCTGGTCCACGCCGGTCTCCGTCACCAACAACACCGCCGACACCACCACCCACCCGATCACCGCCGCGAGCGCCCGCTACGCGAAGCTCGTGATCACCACGCCCACCCAGAACACCGACACGGCTGCGCGGATCTACGAATTCGAGGTCTACACCGGAGCCGCACCGCCTGCTCCTACCGTGGTCCCGGTCTTTGACCGCATCCCGCAGTTCGGCATCTACGTGAGCACCGAGCCGAACTACACCCCGCCCGCCGGCGTCCTCATGTGGAACCGCGGCACCGAGTACGCGAAGAAGCTCACCGCGGAGGAGCAGGGCAAGCTCGGCACCGACGTCGCCCTCCGCCTGACCTACCACGCCCAGTGCGACAACTACGACCGCTTCGGCTCGATCTTCTACATCAGCATGCCCAAGGGCCAGGTGCCGACCGCGACCACGCCGCGGGTGACGCTGCAGGACTTCATCACCCCGTTCAGCGACTACTGGCAGGGCACCAAGGCCACCCGCGTCTACCCGGACGCGCCCATGGCCGCCTACGCGGGCGCCCTGTCCGACCCGAACCGCGACGTCTACCTCGGCATCAGCGGCGGCTCGAACCCGTACGCGCAGGACGCCTGCTCGAACCGCCCGGTCGACGCCGCGTTCAAGGCCGTCGGGTTCACCTACTCGCTCGCGCTGGTGTCGACCCCGTCGACGGTGGCGGGCGACCGGGACGTAACCAGCGCCCTGTCGCGCTTCGAGATCAAGACCAACACCCACACCACCCAGTCCATGTCGAACACGGCCGCGACCGGCAAGGGCACGCTCGCGGTGAGCATCGCGGGCTACGGCGCCGCGTCGGGCGGCGAGGAGTACTCCAAAACCACCGTCACCCTCACCGCGCTGGGCAGGCAGGTCGGCCAGTTCTCCACCGGCGTGGACTGCGCCCAGTACGAGCAGTACAGCCCCGACGGCAACCCCGGCATCTTCCGCAACAACCTCACCACCAACCCCCGCAGCTGGTGCCCGGGCGCGCTGGTCGAGACCCGGTTCTTCGACCTGGGCGACATCTCCGACCAACAGGTGGCGGTGACCATCGGCATCAACCGCCCGGTCCCGTTCGTCGGCGACTCGAACTACCGGACCAGCGTGAGCCTGATCGAGCGGTGACATAGGGAACGGCCCCGGAGCTGGGGGTCCGCCGGGGCCGTTCTCCCACTGCATCGCCGGGCGCCGGAGATCGTTTCAGGTGGACCGGAGAAACTTTTTGACGTCCACATCGGACAGTATGTGACCTGCGGCGAATCGAGGATGACCTGCTGAAGCCCGACGCCACCGGATTGACCTCGCCCGCGGAGGCGCACGCTTCCTTCGTGGCATCTGAGGTTCGGTATTGTGCCTGAGCGAGGTTCGCCATCCGATCGAGACGTGGGGTGTCGTTTGTGGCTGCCGTTTTCATTCTTCTAGGCGCTGTGATCGGGGCGGCGGTCGGTGTCGTAGGAAATTGGGTGGCAAAGCCGGCTTGGAAAGAACGAACGAAAGTTCTTGTTCTTGTCGTACTTGTCGCGGCGGGAGCATTGGTCGCAGTTGTCGCTGATGCCGTGGGCGGCGCGTCCGACCACCTCGCAACACCAAGCCAGGCCGACGCTCAGACGCCCAGCCAGGCGCCGACGACGCCTTCGGCGCCCGTCACCACCACGACCGCCGCGACTTCACCTCCCGCACCCAGTTGGGTCGTCCTACATCCATTCGACGATTTCGAGATGGATTCCAAGAGTTGCAGTGATGGTGACGCCGGCTCCTTCAACATCGACGAGTTCGCACCCAATTATCAGCTGGGAACGTTGGAATTCGACGACTGCGGGGACGCCGTCCTCGGCCTTACTCTCGGCCGCAAAGGTAAGTATCTGAACAAGGCGCCGACGACGCAGCCGAGTCCTGAGGACTGTGAGAGTGAGGCCAAGCGCAGTTCGCGGAGCAAGTTCCCGGTGGAGGACATCGTGGCCGGACAGTCAGCCTTCTGCGTGGTGTCGGCCAAGGGCAACGTCGCCTGGATTCTCGTCGCGTCGAAAGCCTCGAAGGTTCTCGGGCTCAAGGTGATCGTGTGGTCCCGCAACTGATCACGGTCGGGGTGACCCTGTGCGTGCCGACGAACTGTCGGACAGATCGATTACCTTCGATGTCATGGCTACATTGGTGTCGTTCCACGCCCACCCGGACGATGAGTGCATCTCCTGCGGTGGGGTCATGCGCAAGGCCGCCGACGAAGGCCACCGGGTCGTTCTCGTAGTGGCGACCCGGGGCGAGTTAGGCGAGGTCCCCGACGGTTTTCTCAGTGAAGGCGAATCCCTCTGGCAGCGGCGGGTCGAGGAGACTCACGCCGCCGCCGAGATCCTAGGCGTGTCCCGCGTCGAGTTCCTCGGCTACCACGACTCCGGGATGATGGGCGAGCCCAGCAACGACGCGGAGGGCTCGTTCTGGACCGCCTCGGTCGAGGAGGCCGCCGACCGGCTGGCCAAGATCCTCGTCGAGGAGAACGCCGACATCCTCACCATCTACGACGACTTCGGCGGCTACGGCCACCCCGACCACATCCAGGTCCACCGGGTCGGCAAGCGCGCCGCCGAGCTGGCGGGCACCCCCAAGGTCTACGAGGCGACGATCAACGCCGACCTGATCCGCCGCGGCCGCGAGGAGGCGGAGGCCCGGGGGGAGACGGGCTTCGGGCCGCCCGCGGACATGAAGATCGGCAAGCCCGAATCGGAGATCACCGCCGCCGTCGACGTCTCGGCGTACCTGGTGACCAAGCGGGCCGCGATGCGCGCGCACGCCAGCCAGATCAGCGAGGAGTCGTTCTTCCTCGCCATGCCGGATGACGCCTTCCTGGGCGCGTTCGGCGTCGAGTGGTTCATCCGCGAGGGCCAGGGCCCGGGCATCACGGAGAAGGACCTGTTCGCTGACCTGACCGGGTGACTTCGGCGACAACCTGAGTGACCTGCGCTTTCTTCGCTCGTTGTGGTACACCAGAGATCCCAATGAGCCTGGAGGCCGCCATGGACGACGATCGGCGCGCGCTTGCCTCCGCCAACGGGTCCGACCCGACCGCCGAGATGGTCGACCGGGCGGGTCGGGCCCTCGGGTGGCTCTATCGCAGCGGGTGGCAGGTCGCACGGCGGCTGCCGGGCGGCGAGGTGGCCGAGCGGCAGGTGCAGAAGGTCGAGGAAGCGATCGTGGCCGAGGTGCGCAAGCACCTGGAGCCGCTGCCCGACCCGGAGCCCCGGCAGATCGAGGCGGCCAGGGTCCGGGAGCCGATGCGGCTGGCGATGGCGCAGCTGCTGGAGCGGTCGGTCACCGACAGCAAGGACGCCGCCCGCGACCACTACTTCGAGTCCGTCCTGCGCCAGCTGCTGCCCGACGAGGCGCGGATCGTCTCCGCGCTGTCCGACGGCACGGTCTTCCCGCTGATGCACCTCGCCGCGCGGACCGCGCGCGGCGGGGCGCCGCGGTTCGTGCTGGAGAACGCGTCGACGGTCGGCCGGGTCGCCGGGGTGGTCCAGCCGGGTCTCGTCCCGCTCTACGTCGGCAGGCTGCTGCGGTTCGGGCTCGTCGAGGTCGGTGAGGAGGACCCGACGCTCGGGGTGGCCTACGAGATGCTGCTGACCGACGACCGGGTCCGCGCCGCCGAGGACCGGGCGAAGGCGCAGAGCCGGTTCGGCGCGAAGGCGATCCGGCTGACCCTGCGGATCTCGGAGCTGGGCGCCCAGTTCTGGGCGGTCTGCGACCCGAGTGCCCGCGGCCTGACGCTCGGCGAGCGCCGATGAACGCGATGCTGCAGGACTTCCAGACCAACTGGATGGTCTACGCGTCGATGCCGCTGATCGCCGCCCTGATCGGCTACGTCACCAAGCTCGTCGCCATCCGGATGATGTTCCAGCCGCTGGAGTTCGTCGGCAAGAAGCCATACCTCGGCTGGCAGGGCATCGTGCCGCGGCGGGCCGCCCGGATGGCCAGCATCGCCGTCGACACGATGACCGACCGGCTGATCTCGGCGAGCGAGGTGATGGGCAGGCTTGACCCGGAGCGGGTGGTCAAGGAGATCGAGCAGCCGCTGCTCGCCGGGGTCGAGGAGATCGCCGCCGAGATCGCGCAGGAGTTCCAGCCGGGGCTGTGGGAGAACCTGCCCGAGCAGGTGCGGAGCCGGATCGTGCGGCACATCCAGGCCGAGGCGCCGGGTGTGGTGGCCTCGCTGCTGGAGACGGTCAAGAACGACGTCGACGCCGTGTTCGACCTCAAGGACATGGTCGTCACCAACCTGGTGCGCGACAAGGCGCTGCTCAACCGGATCTTCCAGCACGCGGGCCGCAAGGAGTTCCAGTTCATCGCCCGGTCCGGCATCGTGTTCGGCTTCGTCATCGGCTTCGTGCAGATGTTCGCCTGGGCGGCGCTGAAGAACCCGTGGGTGATGCCGATCTTCGGCGGCCTGACCGGGTGGTTCACCGACTGGCTGGCCCTGAAGATGATCTTCAATCCGAAGAAGCCGACCCGCTACCTCGGGATCTTCGAGTGGCAGGGCCTGTTCCTCAAGCGCCGCAAGGAGGTCGCCGCGGACTACGGCGACCTGATCGCCCGCGAGATCATCACCCCGAAGAACGTCATGGAGGCGGTCCTGCGCGGGCCGCTGTCGGACCGGCTGTTCGCGCTGGTCGCCGCCCAGGTCCGGACCGTGATCGACAAGCAGTCCGGTCCGGCCCGGCCGCTGGTGATGCTGGCCGTGGGCAGCGGGCGCTACCAGGCGATCAAGAACAGCATCGCGGAGAAGGTCATCGCCCGACTGCCGGAGACGATGACCCACATCGAGTCCTACGCCGAGGACGCGATGGACATCCGCAACACGCTGGTCACCAAGATGCAGGAGATGTCGGAGGACGAGTTCGAGGAGCTCATCCGGCCCGCGTTCGAGCAGGACGAGTGGATCCTGATCACCGTCGGCGCCGTCCTCGGCTTCTGCGTGGGAGAACTGCAGGTCATCCTCGTCGAGAACCTCGCCCACTGACCCCGCGGGGGTGCGGGGTGTGGCGCACGCAACTACGGTCGGGCGTATGGCCTATGTCGCGTCGGACGACCGGTATGACCGCATCCCCTACCGGCGGTGCGGTCGCAGCGGGCTGAAACTGCCCACCGTCTCCCTCGGGCTCTGGCACAACTTCGGCGACGACCAGCCGCACGAGATCGGGCGGACGATCCTGCGCCGCGCGTTCGACCTCGGCGTCACCCACTTCGACCTGGCCAACAACTACGGCCCGCCCTACGGCTCGGCGGAGCGCAACTTCGGCCGCGCGCTGGAGCGCGAGTTCGGCGCCTACCGCGACGAGCTGGTGATCTCCACGAAGGCCGGCTACGACATGTGGCCCGGCCCCTACGGCGAGTGGGGGTCGCGCAAGTACCTGCTGTCCTCATTGGACCAGTCGCTCAAGCGCATGGGCCTGGACTACGTCGACATCTTCTACTCCCACCGGTTCGACCCGGACACGCCGCTGGAGGAGACCGTCGGCGCGCTCGCGAGCGCCGTGCAGCAGGGCAAGGCCCTCTACGTCGGCGTCTCGTCCTACTCGCCGACCGCGACCCGGCAGGCGGCCGAGCTGCTGCGCGCCGCCGGGGTGCCGCTGCTCATCCACCAGCCGTCGTACTCGATGCTCAACCGCTGGATCGAGGACGAGCTGCTCGACGCCCTCGGCGACCTGGGTGTGGGCTGCATCGCGTTTTCCCCGCTGGCGCAAGGACTGCTGACCGACAAGTACCTCGACGGCGTCCCGTCGGGCTCGCGCGGCAGCCGGGACTCGTCGCTGCTGCCCGAGATGCTGTCGGAGGACAACCTGCGGCGGGTGCGTGGCCTCAACGAGATCGCCAAGTCCCGTGGGCAGACGCTCGCCCAACTGGCGGTGTCCTGGGTGGTGCGCGACGATCGGGTCACGTCGGCGCTGGTGGGCGCCAGCTCGGTCGAGCAGTTGGAGAGCACCCTGCGGGCGGTCGACGGGCCGCCCTTCACCGACGACGAATTGGCCGAGATCGACCGGTACGCGGTGGATTCCGGCATCGACCTGTGGGAAAGCTCCCGATCATCGGGCTAGTCCGTTAACACGGTGTCAGCGGGCCGCACAACCGTGATGTTGTCCTCCTCACGGGGGTATTCACGAAACCGCTGGTTAACCGGTCGCGCGCCGATCGGCCATCCGGTCTGCCTGAAACGACCCTGTTACGTTGCCTTGGCATGTCGGGAAAACGGGTACGCGAGGAGATCGGCGCACCATCCATAGCGGATGGCGCGGCGATCTGGAGAATCGCGCGTGATTCACGCGCGCTCGACCTCAATTCGTCCTATGCCTATCTGCTGTGGTGCCGGGATTTCGCCCAGACCTCCGCTGTCGCTCGCATCGACGGCCAAGTGGTGGGTTTCGTCATCGGATTCTTGCGGCCGGAGTGCCCGGACACGGTCGTGGTGTGGCAGATCGCCGTCGACGAGTCGCAGCGCGGGTCGGGTCTCGGTGGTCGGCTACTTGATCACCTGATGGCTCGCGTCGCAGCTCAGGGGGTGTGTCGTCTGGAGACGACGATCACCGCGGACAACGCCGCCTCGATCGGCCTGTTCGCCTCGCTGGCGCGGCGCCACCACGCGCGACTGGGGCGCAGCGAGTTGTTCAGCGCGGATCACTTCCCGGATGACCACGAGGCTGAAGACCTTTACCGAATCGACTTTCCGAACGGGGATGGAGAGCAGTGAGCGTTTTCGACATGATCGAGTCCGAGGTTCGGAGCTATTGCCGCAGCTGGCCGGTGACATTCGACCGGGCGACCGGAAGTCGCATCTTCGATGAGAATGGCCAGGGCTACCTCGACTTCTTCGCCGGAGCCGGAGCGCTCAATTACGGGCACAACAACCCGATTCTGAAACAGGCCGTGATCGACTACATCCAGCGCGACGGCGTGACGCACTCGCTGGACATGCAGACCGTCGCCAAGCGGGACTTCCTGGAGACCTTCAGCGAGACGGTGCTCGCTCCCCGCGAGCTCGACTACAAGATCATGTTCCCGGGACCGGCGGGCGCGAACGCCGTCGAGGCGGCGCTGAAGCTGGCCCGCAAGGTCACCGGCCGCGAGTCGATCATCAACTTCACCAACGCCTTCCACGGCATGACGCTGGGCGCGCTGTCGGTCACCGGCAACTCGCTCAAGCGCGGCGGCGCGGGCGTCCCGCTGGTGCACGCCACCCCGATGCCGTTCGACAACTACCTCGACGGCCTCACCCCGGACTTCATGCTGTTCGAACGGCTGCTCAAGGACAGCGGCAGCGGCCTCAACGAGCCCGCCGCGGTCATCGTGGAGACCGTGCAGGGCGAGGGCGGGATCAACGTCGCCAGCGTCGAGTGGCTGCGCAGCCTCTCGGAGCTGTGCCAACGCCAGGGCATCCTGCTGATCGTCGACGACGTGCAGATGGGCTGTGGCCGGACCGGTCCGTTCTTCAGCTTCGAGGCCGCGGGCATCAAACCCGACATCGTCTGCCTGTCGAAGTCCATCGGCGGCTACGGGCTGCCGCTGGGCCTGACCCTGCTGCGTCCCGAACTCGACGTGTGGGAGCCGGGCGAGCACAACGGCACCTTCCGCGGGATCAACCCGGCGTTCGTCGCCTCCACCGAGGCCCTGAAGACCTACTGGACCGACGACACGCTGGAGAAGTCCACGCTGGCCAAGGGCGAGCAGGTCGGCCGCGCGCTGACCGACCTCGCGCTGGCCTACCCCGAGGCCGCCCTCAAGGCCAAGGGCCGCGGCCTGGCCCGCGGCCTGCAGTTCGCCGACGGCGACATCGCGGGCAAGGTCTGCCGCGCCGCGTTCGACCGGGGGCTGCTGATGGAGACCTCCGGCCCCGACGGCGAGGTCGCCAAGATCATGCCGCCGCTCACCGTCACCGACGCCGAGTTGGAGGAAGGCCTGGCGATCGTCGACGACGCCGTCGCCGCGACCCTGGGGGTCCTGCGGTGATCGTCCGCTCGGTGCACGACCTGACCGACACCGAACGCGACGTCAAGACCCCGACCTGGCGCAGCAAGCGGATCATCCTCGCGCAGGAGGGTGTCGGCTTCTCCGTGCACGAGACGACGCTGGAACCGGGGACGGTCAACGACTTCTGGTACGCCAACCACGTCGAGGCCGTGTTCGTCGTCGAGGGCGACGGCGAGCTGCTCGACAAGGAGACCGGCGAGACCCACGTGCTCGCGCCCGGATCGCTCTACCTGCTCGACGGCAACGAGCGTCACCAGCTCCGGCCGAAGACCCGCATGCGCACGGTCTGCGTGTTCAACCCGCCCGTGACCGGCCGCGAGGTGCACGACGAGAACGGCGTGTACCCGCTGCTGACGACCGAAGGAGAAGCGCGGTGACGCTCTCGACCCAGGACCGCTACCGGACCCGCACCCGCGACCGGCTCGAGCCGATCTCCCGGATCGAGCCGACCGTCTGGTCCGGAGTGGACGGACCGATCGACGCGGAGACGCTGGTCGCCCACGACGCGCGCGGCTTCTCGGTGTTCCAGGACCTGCTCGGCCCCTCCGAGGTGCGCGCGTTCCAGGACGAGCTGCGGCGGCTGTCCACTGACGACAAGCTCAAGGCCGACGAGCGCACGATCGTCGAGTCGAAGTCGCAGGAGGTCCGCTCGATCTTCGAGGTGCACAAGATCAGCGACCTGATCGCCGAACTGGTGCGCGACCCCCGGGTGATCGAGCGGGCGCGGCAGATCCTCGGCTCCGAGGTCTACATCCACCAGAGCCGGGTCAACTACATGCCGGGCTTCCGCGGCAAGGGTTTCTACTGGCACTCGGACTTCGAGACCTGGCACGCCGAGGACGGCATGCCGAGCCCGCGCGCGGTGAGCATGTCGATCGCGCTGACCGACAACTTCCCGTTCAACGGCGGCCTGATGGTCATGCCCGGCTCGCAGCGCACGTTCATCCCGTGCGTCGGCGAGACGCCCGACCAGCACTACAAGGCGTCGCTGTCGATGCAGGAGATCGGCGTGCCCAGCGAAGCCGACATCACCACCCTCGCCAACGCGTGCGGCATCGAGCAGTTCACCGGGCCCGCCGGGTCGGCGCTGATGTTCGACTCCAACGTCATGCACGGATCGGGCAGCAACATCACGCCGTTCCCGCGGTCCAACATCTTTGTCGTGTTCAACAGTGTGGAGAACGAAGTGGTGGAGCCGTTCGCCGCGGCTCAGCCGCGGCCGTCCTTCATCGCGGCCAGAAGGTGACCGATCGCTCGCGGTTTGTTAAGTTGTCGCGAACCGCGATGCGGAGATGCTTCGTCGGATGTTGACCAAGAGCCCGCTGTGACCGCACTCGGGGTGCAGTCCGGTGCGCTGTCGGTCAACTTCGATGGAGAGTGCGCCCGGGGTCGTCCGAATCGGGAACGGACGGACCCCGGGCGTACGCCAATCGGCTGACTCTTCGAGTACCCCCTACGTCACCACCCGTTTGCCCATAGGTTGTCCAGCGGTGTGTGAACGCGCCCGTGGGGACGGGCGCGTCAACCGGGGGGTGGCGGGGTGGATTCAAGTGATGACGACGGGCCGCGGTTCTGCGTGCTCGGCCCGGTCGGTGTGGCGGTGGGGGACCAGCTGCACTCCATCGGCGGGCCGGGACTGCGGGGGCTGCTCGCGATCCTGCTCTTGGAACCCAATCAGGTGGTTCCGATCGAGCGGATCGTCGATGTGCTGTGGGACCACGAACCGCCCGTGACGGCCCGCACGATCGTGCAGGGCTATGTGTCCCGCACGCGCAAGTGGCTGTCCACAGTGGACTCGACGACGTCGATCGAGACGACCGGGGCGGGCTACCAGCTGGTGATCGACGAGAGCCGGATCGACGTCTCGATGGCCCGCCGGCTGCTCGCGGGGGCCCGTGGGCGTGAGCCCGAGGTCCGCTCGGAGATGCTCGCCCGGGCACAGGCGCTGTGGCGCGGGCCGGAGCTGTCCGACATCGGCGACCGGGTCCGGGCCCCGGAACTCGCCGAGCTGCGGCTCGCGGTGATCGAGGCCCGCATCGACGCCGACCTCGAACTCGGCAGGCACGACGACGTGATCGGCGAACTAGCCGCGCTGGTCGACACCCATCCGTTCCGGGAGCACCTCGTCGGGCAGCTGGTCCTGGCGCTCTACCGGTCGGGTAGGCGCGCGGGTGCGCTGGAGATCTACCAGCGCTTCGCTCAGCGGGCGGCGGGCGAGCTTGGCCTCGACCCGGGCCCTGGCCTGCGTGAGCTGCACAGCCGGGTGCTGCGCGACGACGCGCGGCTGCTCAAGCCACGGGCGGAGCCAGTGGTCAGCCCGCGGCTCGGGGTGCTGAACCCGGCGCAGCTTCCCGCGCCGCCGTCAGGCTTCGCCGGGCGCGAGTCGGAGCTGGCGTGGCTCGACGGGGTGCGCGGCGCGGGGGTCGCGGTGCTCGCCGGTCCGGCGGGGATCGGGAAGAGTGCCCTGGCGCTGCTGTGGGGCAGCCAGGTCGCGCGGGAGTTCGTCCACGGGCAGTTGTACGTGTCGCTGCGTGGGTTCGACCCCAGGCACCCGCCGCTCGACGCGGCTGACGTGCTCACCCGGTTCCTCCTGTCGCTCGGTGTGGCCGCGGTGGACATCCCGTCCGACGTGGCCGAGCGGGCCGCGCTCTACCGGTCGCTGCTGGCCGACCGCAAGGTCCTCGTGCTGCTCGACGACGCCCGCGACTCCGAGCAGGTCCGGCCGCTGCTGCCGGGGGCCGGACGGTCGTTGGTGCTGGTCACGAGCAGGCGAAGACTCGACGGACTGGTCGCCGACGGCGCGCGGCTGCGGGTCGTGGACACCCTCGCCGCCGACGCCGCCGTGCAGCTGATCGAGCACGCGGCGGGCCCGCCGCTCAACGCGGCCGAACGCGCGCAGCGGGCACGGCTGGCCCGGCTGTGCGGGTTCCTGCCGCTGGCGCTGCGGATCGCGGGCGCACGGCTCGCTGTCAGTCCACAGTGGACTGTCGGTGACCTGGTGGCGGAGCTGTCCGACGAGCGCACCCGGCTGGGCGCCCTCGATGTGGAGGACGCGAACACCAGCGTCCGGGCCGCCCTGGACGTCACGGTCCGCCGTCTCGACGAGCCGCACGCGGCCACCCTGCGGGCGCTGGGCGCGTTTCCGGGGCTGTGGGTGAGCCCGTACGCGGTGGCCGCGCTGTGCGGGACGGATGTGGGGCGGGCGCGGGCCAGGCTGCGGGTGCTCGCCGGGTCGTTCCTGGTCTCGGAACTGGACCGCGACGTCTACGGCATGCACGACCTGGTCCGCCTCTTCGCGCGCGAACTCGCCGGGTCCGGCGTGGAGTCGCTGCGGGCGGTGGCCGGGCACTACCTCTACGCCGCCGACGCGTGCCGCCGACACCTGCGCGCGGTCGACGACGACATCACGCCCGCCGCGGCACCGTGTCCGGACATCCCCGACCGCGAAGCCGCGCTGGACTGGTTCGACCGCGAGTGGCCCAACCTGATCGCGGTCGCCGCGGCCTGCGCCGACGCGGGCCTGCACCGGGAGGTCTGGCAGCTGGCCCGGGTCGCGGGCGACTACCGCCGGGTCCGCTCCCGCCGCGACGACTGGGAATGGCTGCTGGACATGGGTCTCACGTCGGCCCGAGCGTGCGGGGAGGTGCGCGGCCAGGTGCTGCTGCACCTGAGCCGCTGCGTCCTGCTGAGCCGCTTCGGCGCCGAACACGAGACAACGGCCGACGCGGACGCCGCTGTGATGCTCGCTGCGGACCTCGGCGAGCCCAAACTCAGCGCGATGGCGCACAACACGCGGGCCAGCGCCTGGTACGGCCAGAAGCGCTTCGCGGAAGCCCTCGGCGGCTACCAGGAGGCCCTGTCGCTGGCGCGGGTCGCGGGGTACCGGCTGGGGGAGGCGAACCTGCACAACAACATCGCCCAGGTCCACCGGAACCTGGGCGAGCCGCGGGAGGCGCTGCGGCCCCAGCGGACGGCGGTGGAGCTGTACCGGGAGGTCGGGGACCTCGGCTTCATGGGCTTGGCACTGGCGAACCTGGCCGAGCTGGAACACGAACTGGGCCTGCTGACGGAGTCCGCCGCCAACGCACGGGAGGCGGTGGCGTTGGCGGAGGTCAACGGCCTGGAACTCACGGAGGCCTTCGCCCGCGAAGTCCTGGCCCGCACCCTGCGCGACAGCGGCGACATAGCGGGCGCCCGCACCGAACTGGTGATCGCGATCGAACGCTACCGCCAGGCCCAATCCCCAGCCGCCGACGCCGCCCGCGCGGCCTTGGCGTCCCTTCCGCCCAGCGAGGACCCAAGCCGAGCTTGAACCCCGCTGTACCAGCGCAAACCCCCCACTCAGGGGTTGCTCTGTCCGCGTGACATGACATCACTCGGCGGCATCTCGGTAGGATCCCCGGCCATGATCGAGGTCGCCGCGTGCCGCTGACGAACCCCTGGCTGGCCGAGCCCACACCGACCGGCAAACTCGACCGCGAACAGCTCGACGAGCGCATCCTCAACCTGCTGTCGTCACAGAACATGTGCGTGCTCGCAACCGCTGGGCCGGACGGGCCGCTGGCCACCCCGGTGCGTTATTACCCGCTCGGCTTCGCGGTGCTGTTCACTGCCGCGCGGCGCTCGCCGAAGCTGCGGAACATCGCCGCCGACCCACGCGTGTCGGTCGGTGTCTTCGCGCCATTGGTCGGGGCGGCGAGCAGCCGTGGCGCTCAACTGTTCGGCACCGCGCGGGTGCTCGACCCGGACCACCCCGACCGCGCCCACTACTGGGAGGCGTTCAGGTGGGAGAACGAGCACGCGGAACGCGGCAGGCCGTTGTCCGAGCCGCCACGCGACACGCTCGTGGTCATCGAGGCGGATCGGATCGTCTATACCGAGCACTGGCTGAGTCGTGAGGGCTTCGCGCCACGCCAGTTCTGGCGCCGTTGAGAACGCGTTCGCCCGTCTTGGCGGACAACCAGCCCCGCGTTTAGCGAGGATTTAGCGGGCCTGATCGAGTCGCCGGCAGGGTTGCCCGCGGCGCCCAGTCAGGTGCCATTGGGCTGCGCGGCTTGGGGGTGCGCGGCCCGGACGTACCGGCCGGCGCTCCTGGGGGGAGAGAGCCGGCCGGTCGTTTGTCCGGGTAAGGGTCTAGGTCCAGTCCTGTAAGTCCGGCACACGGTATTCGCACCGGACTTACAGGACAGGACCTAGACGTTGGCCGCGTGGTCGTCGCCCCGGTACGGGCGGGACTCGCGGTAGGGGCGCAGTTCCCGGTGCTTCGGCGCGAGGCCGTCGCCCATCGACTCGCCCATGATCTGCCTGCGGATCCACGGGATCAGGTGCGTCGTGGTCCACGCGAGGTCGGCCTGCCGCGAGTGCAGCCACGGCTTGGGCTCCTCCGGCGGCAGCGGCTCACGCCAGTCGTCGTCCGTTCGCACCGACAGGGCCTCCGCGACCCGCAGGGCGATGCGCCGGTGGCCGTCGCTCGAGAAGTGCAGCCGGTCGTCGCACCAGGAGCGGCGGTCGTGGAGGACCTTCATGGACCACAGGTCGACCAGGATCGCGCCGTGGCGCTCGGCGATCGCGTGCAGGTGTCCGTTGTAGATCGCGACCTTGCCGCGCACCCGGCGCAGCAGCGGCTGCACCTGCGGGTCGGGTCCGGTGAACATCACGACCGTGCACCCCGCCGCCCGCAGTTCGATGACGGCTTCCTCGAACAGCGCCGCCACGTTGTCGGCGTCGCGGCCGGGGGTGATCAGGTCGTTCCCGCCGCCGCACAGGGTCACCAGATCCGGGCGCGTGCGCACCGCGATCGGCACCTGTTCGTCGATGATCTCCTGGAGCATCTTCCCGCGCAGCGCCAGATTGGCGTACTGGAAGCCCGGACTCTGCTCCGCCATCATCGCCGCCAGGCGGTCCGCCCAGCCCACGAAGTGGCCGTCCGGACCCTCGTCACTCATCCCCTCGGTGAAGCTGTCACCGATCGCGACCCAACTCGTCCACCCGTGCACAGCCGTCCCCCTCCCGCCGAGAGCCGATCTATCTCCCACCCCGATCAAACGCCCAGAATGCCGTGGCATTCCCGACCTACGCCACCGTCGGTTACCGAAGCGTAGAATCAGTCACCGCTGGTGACCACTCATTTCCTGTCCGATATCCCGAGTTAGGGCTACCTAACAGATTCGGCGTACGGCAGGCTGTACGCGTGGCCGCCTCTTCCGACACCCTCGCCGACCTGCTCGGCGGGCGTCGGGGCGCGGTCGACGCCACCGTACCGCCTTTGGCCTTCCTGTTCGGCTGGTTGCTGACGGATCACCACATCGGTTGGGGCGCGGGCGCGGCCGTCGCCGCTGCCAGTGCTTTGTGCGCCTATCGGCTGATCACTGGGGCGAAAATCACAGCCGCGCTGGGCGGTCTCGCCGCGATCATCGCCGCCGCACTCGTCGTCCTCTACACCGGCCGCGCCGAGGACTTCTTCCTGCTGCGGCTGCTCGTCAACATCGCCAGCGGGCTCGCCTGGGCGGTGTCCATCCTGATCCGCTGGCCGCTGCTCGGGGTGGTCGTCGGCGCGATCCTCGGGCAGCGGGCGCGCTGGCGGCGCGACCCGGACCTGCTGCGCGCGTACGGCCGGGCGAGTTGGGTGTGGGTCTTCGGCCAGTACGGCGTCCGCACCCTGGTCTTCGGCGCGCTCTGGCTCTCGGGCAACGCCCTCGCGCTCGGCATCGCGCAGGTGGCGCTGTCCTGGCCGCTCGTCGGAGTCGTCGTCGCGGCCAGCGCGGTCATCCTGCGCCGCTCGCTGCCCGACGATCACCCCGGCCTACGCCACCCGCGTATCCCCGCCTAAACCACCGTCACGCCGCCACACGGGTGCGGCACGCCCGCCCCGAACGCCGCGCGCGCCGCCAACCAGCCCGCCCCCGCGACCCCGTCCTTCGCGGTCCGCACGTCGTAGCCGTCCAGGATCGCGCGAAGCCGCGCCCCGATAGGCGTGTCCGGCCCCGCCACCGTTCCGACCAGCACGATCGGACCGCCGGACCACGCCTGCTCCGCCTGCGACGCCAAGGCCCGAGCCGCCCGTTCGATGATGTCGGCGGCCTCCGGATCGCCCGCGTGCAGGCTGACCAGCGGCGCGAACCGGGCCAGCCGCACCGGGGCGTCCGCGTTCACCGCCCTGATCAACCGGGCGAAAGCGTTGTCCGGCCCGCCGATCGCGAGATCGAGAACAGCCGACGCCAGGGGCCCGAGCCGGTCGCCCCGCTGCACCGCCTGAATCGTCGTCCGAACCGCTTCCCGCCCGATCCAGAACGCTGAACCCTCGTCGCCGAGCAGCCACCCCCAGCCGCCGACCGTCGAGGCGTGCCTGCGGTCGGTGATCCGCATCGCGATGGAGCCCGTGCCCGCGATCAGGACAGTCCCATTCGGGTCGGCCGTCCCCGCCGCGAACGCGACCTCCGCGTCGGACAGCACCGTCGCCTGCGTGTGCACGCCCGCCGCGGCCAGTGCCGACCGGAACTCCTCGGCGACCACCGGATCACTCAGTCCCGACGCGCCCGCCATCCCCAGCACGCACGAGACGGCCGTGTGCGAGCCGACCGCCGCCGCGACCGCCGCGCCGATGTTGGCCGCCGCCACCGCCGGTGGGTGCGAATTCGGGTTTCCACCACCGGATTCGCCTCGGCCGACCACTTCGCCGGACGCGGTCACGGCCACCGCCCGAGTCGCCGTGCCACCGGCGTCGACACCTACCGCGACCTCGCCCACCGCATCCTCCTCCGTCATGATTACGCCGTTCGGCGTAACATGGTGATCGCCCGCTCCGTTCAACCCCCTCGACGGAGCGGGCTTTCACTTGTCCTGGGCCGGTTCCAAACTCACTCGCCGATCACTCAGCTCGCCACCGCAGTGCGCGCAGCCGGCAACGGCGTGCGTCGGCCTGCCGCAGTCGCGATGGCGCACCACCATCGGCGGCTCGCCCGGCTCACCCAGCCACCGGTCGCCCCACCCGATGATCGACGCGAGCACCGGAAAGAAGTCGTGGCCCATCTCGGTCAGCACGTACTCGTAGCGCACCGGCCGGTCCTGGTAGCGAACCCGCTCGAGCACGCCCGCGCCGGTCAGCCGGTCGAGCCGCTCGGTCAGGGTGTTGCGGGCGATGCCCAGCTCAGCCTGGAAGCGGTCGAACCGGCGGGTGCCCAGGAAGGCCTCCCGCAGCACCAGCAGCGTCCACTGGTCACCCAGCAGATCCATGGTCCGCGCGACCGAGCAGGGCCACCGAGCGAACGACGTCCTACGCATTTTCGAAGTGTAAAGAGTTGCGCAATAAGACCCCGCTGGTCGCGTGCCCCGCCTTATCGAGTTTTGGTGATCTTGGATAGGCCGCGTGGGTGGTCCGGGTCGCGCCCGCGCGCGAGCGAGAGTTCGAGGGCCAGCCGTTGCAGCGGCAGGATCTCGATGATCGGCGCGACCTCCTCAGCCGTGCGCGGCAGCGCGATCGCCGACCCGAACGCCGACCCGACCGTGGTGATATCCGCCCCGCTGCGCCGGACGACGTCGATCACCTCGGCCATCGCGTCGCCGCCCGCGCCGACGCTGGTGATCGCCAGGACCGACGTCTCGCTGTCCAGCGCCGCGATCGGGCCGTGCAGCAGGTCTGCGCCGCTGTAGGCGCGGGCTGACACATAGCTGGTCTCGGCGAGCTTGAGCGCGGCCTCCGCCGCCGTCGCCGAGGAGAACCCGCGGCCGGTGCACACCACCCAGTCGGCGAACCGCATCCGGGCGACCGCCGCTTCGACGCCCTCAGCGGCGAGGGCGCGCGCGGCGATCTCATCGATGCCGTGGGCCGCCACACCGTCCTGGCCGCGGATCGCGTCGACGAGCAGGTAGAGCGTCAGCAGGGTCGCCGAGTAGGTCTTGGTCGCCGCGACCGCGAGTTCCGGGCCCGCGCCGACGTCGACGGAGAACTCCGCGGCCTCGTTCAGCGGCGAGTCCGCCGTGTTGGTCACCGCGACGGTGAGCGCTCCCCGCGCGCGAGCGGCGAGCGTGGCCTCCACGAGATCCGGGGAGCCGCCGCTCTGGCTGACCGTCACGTAGAGCACGTCCGTGAGATCCGGCTCCGCGCGATACAACGTCGTGGTCGAGGGCGACACCAAGCCCGCGGGCAGCTTGAGCAGCACTTCTGTCAGGTATTTCGCGTAGAGCGCGGCGTGGTCGCTGGACCCGCGCGCGGCGAACAACGCGAACCTGGGCCGCCGCGCGGCGATCAGCGAGCCCACCTTCGCGACGTCGCCGCGGCGGGACATGACGCCCGCGAAGACCGCGGGCTGCTGATCTATCTCCGCCCGCATCGACTCGCCCGGTCGGTGTTCCGTCATCCGCCATCCCTTCGCTAAGGTCTAGACCAATCGTAGAGAAATGGACTCCCGAGGGCAATCCCGCGGGTGCGAGAGCGGGAACGACGTGCGACAGGGCATCCTGTAGGCGGGCTGTACAGCGGGTAGTGGGAGGACACATGTTGGAGATGTCCGAGGCCGAGGGGCGGGACACTGTCGCGCGGGTGCAGCGGGAGCCGAAGTACTGGGGGCTCAAGCGGCACCTGCTTGACCTGCTGAACTCGATGCCGCCCGGATCGCCCATCCCCACCGAGCGGTCGCTGGCCACCGAGTTCGACGTCTCCCGCACCACGGTCCGCCAGGCGCTCGCTGAGCTGACCGTCGAAGGCCGCCTGCTGCGCGTCCAGGGCAAGGGCACGTTCGCCGCCGAGCCCAAGGTCGCGCAGCGGCTGCAGCTGTCCTCCTACACCGAGGACATGCGCGCCCAGGGCCGCGAGCCGTCGTCGAAGCTGCTGGAGGTCTCCGAGATCGCCGCGGAGGCCGACCTGGCCCGGCTGCTCAACATCCGCGCGGGCGCCAAGGTGCTGCGGCTCTACCGGCTGCGTCTGGCCGACGGCGAGCCGATGGCCATCGAGTCCACCCACCTGCCGCTGGGCCGGTTCCGGGGTCTGCGCCGGTACGTAGCCGATGGCGGCTCGCTCTACCAGGTGCTGCGCGAGCGGTTCGGCGTCGAGATGGGCCACGCGGAGGAGACCATCGAGACGGCGCTGGCGGGCCCGCACGAGGCGGACCTGCTCGGCGCCGACGTGGGGATGCCCATGCTGCTGCTCTCACGGCACTCGTTCGACACCGACGAACAGCCGGTGGAGTGGGTGCGGTCGATCTATCGGGGCGACCGCTACAAGTTCGTGGCGACGCTCAATCGCCCGTGATCACCGACGTCCGCTGGGGCACCCCGGCCGCCCGCGGGGTGATCGCCACGACGATCCTCGGCTCCGGCATGGCGATGCTGGACGGCACGATCGTCAACGTCGCGCTGCCGCGCATCGGAGATGAACTCGACGCCTCGGTCGCCGGCCTGCAGTGGATTCTCGACGGCTACCTGCTGGCGCTGGCCTCGCTGATCCTGGTCGCGGGCGCGCTGGGGGACCGCTTCGGCAGGCGGCGGGTGTTCCTCATCGGCGTCGTCTGGTTCGGCGCCGCCTCTGTCCTGTGTGGACTCGCGCAGACCACGGAGATGCTGGTCGCCGCCCGGGTGCTCCAAGGTGTCGGTGGCGCGTTGCTGACACCGGGGTCGCTGGCGATCCTGCAGTCGGTGTTCCACCGCGAGGACCGCGCCCGCGCGATCGGCGCGTGGTCCGGTCTCGGCGGGATCGCGGCGGCGGCGGGTCCGCTGGTCGGCGGGCTGCTGGTGCAGGCCTGGTCGTGGCGGCTGGCGTTCCTGATCAACGTCCCGGTCGCGGTGTACTGCGTGTGGATGGCGCTGCGGTTCGTCCCCGAGACCCGCGACGAGGAGTCCGCGGGCCCGATCGACCTGTTCGGGTCCGCCCTGGGTGCGCTTGGCCTGGCGGGCGTCACCGCCGCGCTGGTCGAGGCGCCGGTCCGGGGTCTGGACTGGTTGGTGCTCAGCGCGGGAATCATCGGGTTCGCCGCCCTCGCGGCGTTCGTCCAGCGACAGCGGCGCGGCCACGACCCGCTGGTGCCGCCCGCACTCTTCGCCGACCGGACCTTCGTGATCGCCAACGGCCTCACGCTCGCGGTCTATGCCGCGCTCGGCGGTGTCTTCATGCTCATGGGGCTGCAGCTGCAGATCTCGCTGGGCTACTCACCGGTGGCCGCGGGCGTCGCGGGCGTGCCGATCACCATCGTGATGCTCCTGCTGTCCTCCCGGTTCGGCGCGCTGGCCTCGAAGCACGGCCCGCGGTGGTTCCTGGTCAGCGGCCCGATGCTGGTCGCCGCCGCGACCCTGCTGCTGATGCGGGTCGAGCCGGGGGCGAGCTACCTCGGCGCCGTGCTGCCCGCGGTGACCCTCTTCGGGCTCGGTCTCGCGGTTGTCGTGGCCCCGGTTACCGCGACCGTGCTCGCCGCCGCGCCGGACCGATACGCCGGTGTCGCGTCGGGCGTGAACAACGCCGTCGCGCGAACCGCCGGCTTGCTCGCTGTCGCCGTGTTGCCTGCTGCTGCCGGACTCACGGGCGCCGCCTACGCCGACCCGGTCGCGCTCACCGCGGCCTGGCGGACGGCCCTGCTGATCTGCGCGGGCCTGACCGTCGTCGGCGGCCTGCTCGCCCTAGGGGTCCGGGGGAATGTGCTGGCCGTGGAGGAACACGCCCCCGATTGCCCGCACCCGGGCGACTGCATGTCCTGCTCGGTCGACGCGCCGCCCACCCACATCAAGCCCTGAGGCGTCAGAGCCGCTGTTCGGTCAGCACCAGGTTCAGGTTGGCGGCCTCAAGGGGGACCAAGCTGAGCCATTCCTCGTCGCCGCGGCTGTCCATGGCCAGGTCGGGCTCGGTGTTCCAGCGGATCTCCTCACGCGGGACGAGCCCACGGCAGGAGAGTCCCTCCTGGGCGCAGGAGAACGTGACGAACCCGGCGGGGGACTCCAGGACCAGGGTCCCCGGCAGCGGGATCGTGCCGTCCGCGGACACGGTGGCCAACTGCCACAGCCCGGTCACGGTGACGCCGAGCAAGGCCCGCGCAGAGGAGAGCTGGGGTTGTCCCACCGTGCACCTCCTGCTGCTCCGCCACTTCATGCTCGGGCTTCCGCAATGATCCATGCCGGCGCCACTCCGGCAGGGGTCAATGCAGGTTCTTGAAGCCGTGCGGCCGCCGCCGGGGGATGCCCGGCGACGGCCGTCTCAGCGTGCTCAGCCCACCGCGTTGCGGACCCGCTCACGCAGCTGGCTCATCGACTTGATCTCGGTCCACTGGCCTTCGAGTTCCTCGATGCCGCCGAGCAGCTTCCCGCCGTCCTCGAAGACGATGCCCAGGACGTCCGGGATCATCAGCTTCGCGCCCTGCGGCAGGCCCTTGCCCGCGTTGCGGGACTTGGCCTTCCCGTCGTCCTCACGCAGGAACAGCATCACCGGCGTGCCTGCGGGGATCGACTGGCGCCACTTGTCCAGCGAGTTGACCGGCGTGCCCGTGGCGTCGTTGTAGCGGCCGCCCTGCCACAGCTCGACGTAGACGAAGCCGTCCTTGACCCGGTCGGCGCCCTTGAGCTTGTCGGTGACCTTCACCCGCAGCACGACGTTCATCAGCGCGTACGGGTCGGCCTCGCTGTCGAAGGTCTCGCGGCCCTGCTCGATCCCGTCGACCGTGCCCGCGACGATCGCGTGGTGGCGGTTGGACTTCACCAGCGCCTCCGGGGTGGCGGCCGGTTCGACGTCGTTGTCCGCGCCGCGCAGGACGCTCACGTCGAGGCCCGCCTGCTGCACGGCGGCCGCTGGTCTCGCGTCGGGTGAGCTGGTGGTGGACGCGCCGCATGCCGCGGTTCCGAGCGCGGCGGCCAGCAGGATCACCGGCCCGATCAGCCTTTTCTTCACTTCGGCTCCCTTGGTGGTCGTTGTAGGCATCGGCGATCAGAACCAGGCGTTGATGTGGTCGCGGTGGTGCGCGGTCCACGTGCGGGTCCACGCGGCCGACGACGTCCCGGTCCAGCCCGAGCGCTGGCAGCTGTCGTCATACGGCGACGGGTAGTGGTCCAGGCCGAGGGTGTGGCCGAGCTCGTGGCAGGCGGTCTTGCGCCACTGGTTGGCCTCGTAGGTCGAGCTCGCGTAGTGGTCGCGAACGAGTGCGCCGTTGATCTTCACGAAGTACCGGTCGCAGCGGGCCGGGGAGCTGCCCGCCCAGAACACCACGCACTGCGCCGACCCGATCCACGAGTCACTCGTGGTGCCCTCCTCGCGCCAGACGACGTCGGTCTGTCCGGCGCCGTCGAGATCGCAGGTCGCGTGGTACTGCCGGTCCGCGTCGGTCGCGTCGGTCATGTAGACCATCGCGTTGTACATCTGGGTCTTCACCGCGTCCGACGGGTCGATCACCGAATAGCAGTAGTTGTGGTAGCCCGTGTCCGGCCGGAAATTGCTGTTGAACGGCCAGGTGTCGGCTGAGGCCGTGCCTGCCGTGGCGACCGCGATGAGCGGCGCGACGATCACCGCCGCCCCTAAAAGCCGGGCGAGCCGCTTGAGTACCCGTCCCATTTGACCTCCAGTTTCCGAATACCGATGCGGGAGCCGCGTCGGGTTTTGACCCGTCGAACGGTTCCGGGGGGCGGTTGCGGAACGGTTGGAACAGGGGGAGGCCGAATGGAGTACCGAGTCCTTGGCGCTTTGGAGGCGTACGACGGGGGTCGTGTCGTGGAGCTGTCGCCGCGGTTGCGGGACCTGCTGGCGGTGCTGCTGAGCAGGGCGGGGGAGCCGGTGTCGGTGGGCCGGATCGCGGAGGCGATGTGGGGTTCGGCGCCGCCCAGATCGGCGGCTAAGACCACGCAGGTTTATATCCACCACCTCCGGCGCGCGCTGGGCGGGCGATTAGAGGTCGAACACCGAGGCGGTGGATACGTTCTCGCCGAACACAAGGACCTCGACGCCGAGCGGTTCGAGGACTTCTCAGCCCAGGGCTACACGGCCCTCGCCGAACACGACAACGACCGGGCCGCCCACCTGTTCCGCCGGGCGCTGTACCTGTGGCGCGGCCCGGCGTTCGACGGCCAGGAAGGCCTCCCGATCGTCCGCGAGGAGGCAGCGCGCCTGGACGCGTTGCGCCAGCGGGTGACCGAGGACCGGGTCGAGGCGGAGTTGGCCCTGGGCCACCACCGCGACCTGGTCGCCGAACTCATGGTCGCGGTGGCGGCCAACCCGCTGCGGGAGCGGCTGCGCGCGCAGCTGATGATCGCGCTGCACCGGTCGGGGCGGCGGGCGGAGGCGCTGGCGGTGTACCGCGAGGGCAGGCTGCTGCTAGCCCGGGAACTCGGCCTCGACCCGGGCGCCGACCTCCGCCGCGCCGAACACCTGATCCTGACCGACGCGGCCGAGGGGCTGACCATGCGGTGCCCGAACTGCCGCGCGTCGATCTCGTTGCGCCACAACGCTTCTCGGACAGCGCGCCGGTCGAGGATCAGCGGCTGAGCAGGTCGGCCAACAGGTCGGTGTCGATGTTGCCGCCGGAGACCACGGCCACCGTGCGCCCCTCGGGCAGTTCCTTCGCGCGATACAGGTACCCGGCGGTCGCGACGGCGCCGCTGGGCTCGGCGACCAGGTTCGACTTGTGCGCGAGGAGCGCGACGGTCTCGCGGATCTCGTCTTCGGAGACGGTGACGATGCCGTCGACGAAGGCCTGCTGGTGCGCGAAAGTCAGCGGCGACGGCTGCGAGCGCAGGCCGTCGGCGATGGTGCGGTTGCGGTCGTCCACCGACCACGAGACCAGCTCACCGGCCTGGAGACTGGCTGCCGTGTCGGCCGCCAGTTCGGGCTCCACGGCCCAGACCTGCGCCGTGGGCCGGAGCGCCTTGATCGCAGCCGCGACACCGGAGATCAGCCCACCGCCGCTCACCGGGACGAGAACGAGGTCGACGTCGGGTAGGTCCGCGATGATCTCCAGTCCGATCGTGCCCTGGCCCGCGATGACATCCGGGTGGTCGAACGGCGGGATCAACGCGGCACCCCGCTCGGCGACGATCTCGTCGGCGACCGCCTCCCGCTGCCCGATCTCGGAGAGGACCACCTCGGCCCCGTGCGCCCGGGTCGCGTCGACCTTGACCTGCGGAGTGTCCTTGGGCACGACAATCCACGCGTTGATCCCGAACATCTTCGCCGCGTAGGCCACGGCCTGGGCGTGGTTGCCGCTGGAGTAGGCGACGACGCCCTTGGCCCGCTGCTCGTCGGTGAGCTTCGCGATGGCGTTGTAGGCGCCCCGGATCTTGAAGGCGCCGATGGGCTGGAGGTTCTCCGGCTTGAGCCACAGGGGGCGGTCCGGGTCGGACCAGAGGCAGGTCAGCAGGGGTGTGCGGGTGGCGGCGCCGGCGATCCGGTCGGCGGCGGCGCGGATGTCGTCGATGGTCACGAGGTTCACGGGTCCAGTGTGCCTTGCCCGTGAATGTGAATTTCTGGGTAAAGGGTGCCGCCAAACGGACCTATTACCAGCAGTGAGCGCGCAATACCGTCACGTTATCGCCACTGGCGACGGACGTGAGGGCGCCCGTGGGCGAGCCGCCAACCCTGCTCGGCTCGCCCACACTCACGGCCGGATGATGGTGGGACGGCCGCCCGTCGCCATGAACTCCCGAAGCCCGCGCCGGACGTCGGCGAGAGGGACCTCGGTGTTGCCCGCGATCTCGCTGGCGCTGCCGACGTACACATAGGTGACAACGTCCTCGCGACTCTGGTCGCCTTGGGTCCAGCCACCGTCGGCGGCCATGTAGTAGATGAACCCACGTTCTTGGCCAAGACCGACATGCATCGCGGGCGAAGAGGGATTGCCGGCGACGCTCACCTCGATCATGGGGGGCGCGGAGTGGGCCTTGGTCTCCTCCAACACCCGATCCACGAACGCGTCAAGCTCGTCCGGAGTCGCGACGATGATCGCGGGATCACCTTCGCCAAGGTCGTTGGCGGTGTCCTGGTCGTACCAGATCTCTAGCGCCACCACGGTTTCTTGCCTCCGGTGAAGGTCTGCCTGTAGCCCGGACCGTGCACAGTCATGGAGTAGCCCTCGGGGAGGATAGCCGGCAACAGCACGTCACACCCGAAACGACCCGGACACGGTCGGTTGTTGATGACGACCTCCATATGTCGCCGCGACTCTCGAACCATTCGCGCGGCGAGTTTGATCTCGACGTGGGTCACGGCGACAGGCTCGGCGGGAACTGGAATCTCGGCTTCCTGCAATATCCGCCACGCCTCGGCCGAGTCACCGTCGCGCCCACTGACTGCTTCATGAATGCGACCCGCTTCGTCCACCCACCGCCCGTGCGTTTTCCTGCCGGTCGGATTCGGCTTGGGCACGGCAGGTGGCAGGGCACTGCCGAGTTCGGCGACCTTCTCGGGCGATAGCGCTGGGCTTGATGTCCCCACTGAAGAGCTGGTCACTGAGTGGGAGGTGATGCCTGCCCCGATGTCGGTCAGGTATTTCTCGACACGACCCCTCACGGACACGGCGACTGTGAGGACCTGTCGGAGTTGCTCTTCAGCGTCCTGCAGTTGGCTGACCGCGCCGGGGAGTTCAGGTGCGTGGCTGCCGTGGGCTGCTTGATCGAGCGCAGCCCGTGACTCCCCCAGCAGGCGAATGGCGTCATTGACGAGCGCGATGGGCAGGTCCGCGAGGGCCTTCCGAAGTGCGGCACCAAGCTCGGCGACAGACATTTCTGCCGCCTCCCGGGAGCTAGTCGCGAGCCAGATGCGTGATGAAGGTGGACCAGGTTTCGGTGGTCACGGTGACGGTCGGACCCGTGACGTTCTTGGAATCCCGGATTCCAGCGAGATCGAGATCGAGCGAGACCTCGACGCAGGAGCCTTCGGGAACATCGCTAAAGCTGCTCTTGCGCCACCTGGCTCGCGTCATCCCAGCTGCCTTCCGCCCGGTCGTACTCATCCGCCAGCTTGGCGAGGAGCACCCGGGATTCTCCCGCATCGAGTGCGAGGCCGGCTAGCTGCCGGTTGAGGGAGCGGTAGGCGCCGACATAGTCGAGGTCTTCCAGGAACAGGCCCCCAACAGGCCCGTCGAGGTAGGCGAGAGTTCGGTATTTGTGGAAGCCGAACAACTGGAACGGCCCGCCGAGCGAGGCTCGGTCGCGAGCCGATGCGGGCACGATCCGGATCGAGATGTTCCATTGGTCGGCGAGGAAGAGCATCGCGAGCAATTGCTCGGTCATGATCCGGTAGGTGCCGACCTCCAACCGCAACGCCCGCTCTTGGATGAAGAAGATGAACTTGGCTGGGTTGTTGCGAAACAGGATGCGCTGCCGCTCCATCCGCGCTTGCACCCGCGCCGCGCGGTGTTCCTCCGAGATGTCTGCGCGGGCGAACAAGGCGCGGGCGTAGGCCTCGGTCTGCAACAGACCAGGGATCAACTCCGGCTCATAGCTGACGGACTTGCTCGCGCTGCTCTCGTGAAAGATCAGTGATCGCAGCGAATCGCCCATCCATTGCCCGTGCGGGCACAGCCAGTACCCGCGATCATCGTTGGTCGCCCGGCAGGCGTCGATCAGTTTCCGCACGTCCTTGTAGTGGGCCCCGCAGGCCGCCATGTAGTGCACGACTTCGGTTTCCGTCGTCGTCCCGCGGTACCCGGTCTCCAGCCGGTGCAAGCAGGCCGTGGAGTACCCGAGCTTCGGGCTGAGTTGGCGCAGGGTCAGGCCCGCGGCCTCCCGGTATCCCCGCAGAAGATCGCCCAGCTCACGCGCGCCCGCTCGGTTCCTCGCTCCCATTGGACACACGCTAGGGAAACCACACGTCTCCGCGCGCTACTTCGCAGGGCAATCCACCCCATCGCGCTAGCTGTTTCACCCCGAGAGAATTTGAGAAAGACCGCCGTCGCCGCAGCGAAAATTGCAGCTGTCGACAGCAAAAGTTACGCCTAGGCGTAACTTTTGCTGTGTCTACCGTGCGGGGTTGTCGGTCAAACGGGTGACAAGCGCTTGCGCGGCGGCTTTCGGGTCTTCGGCCTCAGTGATCGCCCGGACGACCACCACCCGTGTCGCTCCAGCCGCAAGGACCTCCGGCAGTCGCTCGCCGTCGATGCCGCCGATGGCGAACCACGGGCGCTCCGGAGCCATCGCCGCGGTCGCGCGGACCAGGTCTAGGCCGGGGGCGGTTCGGCCGGGCTTGGTGGGGGTGGGCCAGCAGGGGCCGGTGCAGAAGTAGTCGACGCCCGGTTCGGACGACGCCGCTGTGGCCTGTGCCACATCGTGGGTCGAGCGGCCGATCACGACCTCGTCCCCGACGATGCGCCGAGCCAACGCGACCGGGATGTCGTCCTGACCCAGGTGCAGCACGTCCGCTTGGGCGGCCAACGCGACGTCCGCGCGGTCGTTCACCGACAACAGGGCGCCGCGGGCGGCGCAGACCTCCGCCAGCTCGGCCAACACACGCAGCTCGGGGCCTGCTTCTAGTGACTTGTCTCGCAGCTGGACGATGTCCACGCCACCCGCGATGGCCGCGTCGACGAACTTAGCGAGGTCCGGGCGGTTGGGAGTGCACAGGTAGAGGCGGGCTTCACTGAGCTTCCGCCTGATCTGGTCACCATCAAGTCCTGGCATGAAGCTGACCGTAGTGCGCTACGGTGAAGGCTGGTCGCACGGGAGTCCGGGTACGGGCTGAGAGGGAGCTGGATCGCTCCGACCGTCGAACCTGATCCGGGTCATGCCGGCGCAGGGAGCGTGATGGTGGTGGAAGACATGCGTGACGAGCGCGTCGCCGTTGTGGGCGGTGGCGTTATCGGGCTGTCCGTGGCCTGGCGGCTCGCCGAGTCCGGGTACCCGGTCGTCCTGATCGATCCCTCGCCGACTCGGGGGGCTTCCTGGGTTGCCGGTGGGATGTTGGCGCCGGTCACCGAGTCCTGGCCGGGCGAGGAAGACGTGCTCGCTCTCGGTGCCGAATCGCTTACGCAGTGGCCTGGGTTCGCCCAACAGCTACAGCCCTTCGGCGAGATCGGCCTGCGGACCGAGGGAACCCTCGCGCTGGCGCTGGACTCCGCGGACGTCGGCACGCTCGACGTCCTCGCCGACCACCTGCACAACCTGGGCCGTGAAGTCGACCGGCTCACCGGCAGGCAGGTCCGGGCGCTGGAGCCGACCGTCGGACCGAAAGTCCGAAGTGGAATCTCCGTGCCCGGCGATCTTGCCGTGGACAACAGAAACCTTCTCCTCGCCTTGCGGCAAGCCGCCATCGGGGCCGGGGTCCAGTTCGTGGCCGAGCGGGCGACGGCGGTCCGGCCAGGGATGGTGGAGCTCGGCGAGTCCTTTATGGACTGCTCGGTGGCGGTCATCGCCGCAGGCGCCTGGAGCACTGGACTGCACCCGGCCCTCGAATCCGTGACGCGCCCGGTGAAGGGCGAGATCCTGCGGCTGCGCACCCGGCACGGCACGCTTCCCTTGCCCACGCGGACAATTCGCGCGCACGTCGAGTCGCGGCCGGTCTACCTGGTTCCACGGGCCGACGGTGAACTCGTGCTCGGCGCGACCCAGCACGAGGTGGGCTACGACGAGGACGTGACCGTCGGCGGCGTCCGTGACCTGCTCTCCGACGCCGAACAAGTGTTGCCGGGCATCGCCGAGTACGCGCTCACCGAGTGCGCCGCAGGCTTGCGGGCGGGCAGCAAGGACAACCTGCCGCTCATCGGCTGGCTCGAACCCGGCGTGCTCGCCGCCACCGGACACCACCGCAACGGCCTGCTGCTGGCCCCGGCGACCGCCGCCGCGGTCCTCGCCATCCTGCGCGACGGCGCGGCCCCCGACTACGCACGGGCGGCCGACCCGTCCCGTTTCCGGACCACGCAAGGAAGGACGCGATGAGGATCGAGCTCAACGGCAGCCCCCGCGAGGTCGCCGACGGAACCACGATCGCCGACCTGCTCACCGCGCTCCAGTTGCCCGCCAACGGAATCGCGGTCGCGCTCGACGGCGAGGTGGTGCCCCGCGCCGACCATGCCCGGGCGCCGGTGTCCGAGGGCTCTGTCGTGGAGATCCTGACCGCTGTGCAGGGAGGCTGACATGGACGACCCATTGGTCATCGCCGACCGGGAGTACTCCTCCCGGCTGATCACCGGCACCGGCGGCGCCGCGAACCTCGCCGTGCTGGAGCGCGCGCTCGTCGCCTCGGGCACCGAGCTGACCACGGTTTCGCTGCGCCGGGTCGACACCGCTGGCGGGTCCGGTGTGCTGGAAGTGTTGCGGCGACTGGGAATCGACCCGCTGCCGAACACCGCGGGCTGCCGCACCGCCGCCGAAGCCGTGCTGACCGCCCGCCTGGCAAGGGAAGCGCTCGGCACGAACTGGATCAAACTCGAGGTCATCGCCGACGACAAGACCCTGCTGCCCGACCCGATCGACCTCCTCGACGCCGCGACCACCCTGGTCGACGACGGCTTCGTCGTGCTGCCCTACACCAACGACGACCCGGTTCTCGCCCTGCGGCTGGAGGAGGTCGGCTGCGCCGCGGTCATGCCGCTCGGGTCGCCGATCGGCACCGGCCTGGGCATCCGCAACCCGCACAACATCGAGCTGATCGTGGCCCGCGCCGGCGTGCCGGTGATCCTCGACGCGGGCATCGGCACCGCGTCGGACGCCGCGCTCGCCATGGAGCTGGGCTGCTCGGCGGTGCTGTTGGCGACCGCGGTCACCCGGGCCGCGGACCCCGAGAAGATGGCGACGGCGATGCGTTCCGCGGTCGTCGCGGGCCGCCTCGCCCGGCAGGCGGGCCGCATACCGCAGCGGTTCTGGGCGCAGGCATCGAGCCCTCCCCGATGAATCGCCGGTCGCGCGCGGCACAATGAGGTATGACATCGGACGCCGAGCAGACCGCGGGTGACGTTCCCGCGCGTCTCTACCTGGCCATCGGGCGACTGTCCCGGTCGCTGCGCCGGTCGGGCAGCCCCGGCCTCGGGCACGGCTCGATCTCCGCGCTGTCGACCCTGGTCGCCTGCGGTGAGCTCCGATTGGGCGACCTCGCGGGCAAGGAAGGCGTGGCCGCCCCCACCATGTCGCGGATCGTCGCGAGCCTGGTCGAGTCCGGCCTCGCCCGCCGCGAACCGGACGTCGCCGACCGGCGCGCGTTCCTGGTCCAGGCGACCGAGGAAGGCGAACGCGTCGTCTCCGGTGTCCGCTCGACGCGGGTCCACGAACTCGGCCGCAGGCTGGAACGGCTGCCCGCCGACCAGCTGGAACGCCTGGTCGCGGCCATCCCGGTCCTCGAAGCCCTGTTGGCCGAGGAACAGAAGCCCTAACGCTTCTCGGCGAGTGCCCGCATCGCGGTGACCTCTTCGCGCAGTGCCCGGATCTCGGTGAGCAGCAGCTGGTCGGACGCGGCCTGGGCGGCGGCGTTCTTTTCCTCCGCCTCCAGTACGTCCTCGGTCATCTCGTTCTCCATCCCGCCCACCACGACGGCGATGAACAGGTTGAGCACCGCGAAGCTCGACACGAGGATGTAGACGACGAAGAAGATCCACGCCATCGGCTGCTCTTTCATCAGCTCCCGGGCGATGTCCGGCCACGCCTCCCCGGTCATGACCTGGAACAGGGTGAACAGCGAGGTGCCGAGGTCGCCGAAGTTCTCCGGCTGGATCGAACCGAACATCTTGGTCGCCATCACCCCGGCGACGTAGAGCACCAGCGCCAGCAACGCCATGATCGACAGCAGTCCCGGGACCGACCGCAGCAGGCCGCTCACGACCCGCCGCATCGCGGGCACCATCGAGATCAGGCGCAGCATCCGCAGCACGCGCATGGCGCGCAGCACCGAGAACGGACCGCTCGTGGGCACCACCGCGATCCCGATGATGATCAGGTCGAAGACGTTCCACGGGTCGCGGAAGAACCGCCAGCCGAAGCCGTAGAGCCGCAACGTGAGTTCGATGACGAAGATGGCGAGCGCCGCGCGGTCCAGGAAAGTCAGGACGGTGCCGAACTGGCCGACCATCGCTCTCGAGGTCTCCAGGCCGAGTGTGACGGCGTTGAGGAGGATGACCGCGATGATGAACTGCTGGAACCGTCGGTGCGTGACGAGTACCCGGATGGCTTCGCGCGTGATCACTCGGACACCCTAAGGCGTCAGGAAATCACCGGCGTCGGGAAGCCGCCAGAGCGGCGAGACGGGCCCGACACCGCTGCCGAGCGGGTACGCCGCCCGCACCGACCGGGTGATGAAGTCCTTGCCCGCCTTGACCGCGCTCACCATGTCGTTGCCCTTGGCGAGCGCCGCGGTGATCGACGACGCCAGCGTGTCGCCGCTGCCGTGCGTGTGCTTGACGTCGTAGCGCGGGCCGATCAGCTCGATGAAGTCCGTGCCGTCGTAGAGCAGGTCCAGGCACTCGGCGTCGTCGTACATGTGCCCGCCCTTGACCAGCACCCACCGCGGGCCGAAGTCCGCCAACGCCTTCGCCGCGTCGCGTTGCTGCTCGCGGGTGCGGACGTCGAGGCCGGTCAGCAGTCGCACCTCGTCGAGGTTGGGCGTGATCAGGCTGGCCCGGGGGAACAGCTCGGTGCGGATCGCGTCGAGCGCTTCCCCGGCCAGCAGAGGGTTTCCGTGCATGGACGCGGCGACCGGGTCGATCACCAGCGGGATGCCGGACCGTCCGATGTGGACTCGGTCGCAGGCGGCGGCCACCGCGGAGATGATCTCCGCGGTGGCCAGCATGCCCGTCTTCGCCGCCTGCACGCCGATGTCGGCGGCGACCGCCTCGATCTGCGCGGCCACCACCTCCGGCGGGATGGTGTGGACTCCCGTGACGCCAAGGGAGTTCTGCACCGTCACCGCCGTGATCGCGGTCATCCCGTGGACCCCGCAGGCGAAGAACGTCCGCAGGTCGGCCTGGATGCCCGCGCCACCGCCGGAATCCGATCCGGCGATGGTCAGCGTGCGAGGCGGGGTGATCACTTGGTGTCCACCACCGGCAGGTACACCTGCTTGCCGTGGTCGACGAACTCGTTCGACATCTCCGCCATGCCCGCCTCGATGGCCTCCACAGAGGACAGACCGTGCTCCTCGGCGTACTTGCGCACGTCCTGGGTGATCTTCATCGAGCAGAACTTCGGGCCGCACATCGAGCAGAAGTGCGCCGTCTTGGCCGGTTCCGCGGGCAGCGTCTCGTCGTGGAACGAGCGCGCGGTGTCCGGGTCGAGCGAGAGGTTGAACTGGTCCTGCCAGCGGAACTCGAAGCGCGCCTTGGACAGCGCGTCGTCGCGTTCCTGGGCGCGTGGGTGGCCCTTGGCGAGGTCGGCGGCGTGCGCGGCGATCTTGTAGGTGATCACGCCGACCTTCACGTCGTCGCGGTTGGGCAGGCCCAGGTGCTCCTTCGGCGTGACGTAGCAGAGCATCGCGGTGCCCAGCCAGCCGATCTGCGCCGCGCCGATGGCGGAGGTGATGTGGTCGTACCCAGGTGCGATGTCCGTCGCGAGTGGACCGAGGGTGTAGAACGGCGCCTCGCCGCAGAGTTCCTCCTCGAGGCGGACGTTCTCGGCGATCTTGTGCATCGGCACGTGGCCGGGGCCCTCGATCATCACCTGGACGTCCTTGGCGCGCGCGATGTGCGTCAGCTCGCCCAGCGTGCGCAGCTCGGCGAACTGCGCCTCGTCGTTGGCGTCGGCGATCGAGCCGGGGCGCAGGCCGTCACCGAGGGAGAAGGTGACGTCGTACTCGCGCAGGATGTCGCAGAGTTCCTCGAAGTGCGTGTAAAGGAAGCTCTCCTTGTGGTGCGCCAGGCACCACGCGGCCATGATCGACCCGCCGCGCGAGACGATGCCGGTGACCCGCTTGGCCGTCAGCGGCACGTAGCGCAGCAGCACGCCCGCGTGCACGGTCATGTAGTCGACGCCCTGCTCGCACTGCTCGATCACCGTGTCGCGGTAGATTTCCCACGTGAGCTTGGACGGGTCGCTGTCGACCTTCTCCAGTGCCTGGTAGATCGGCACGGTGCCGATCGGCACCGGCGAGTTGCGCATGATCCACTCGCGGGTCTCGTGGATCCGCTTTCCGGTGGACAGGTCCATGATCGTGTCGGCGCCCCAGCGGGCGGCCCACACCATCTTGTCGACCTCGTCCTCGATCGACGACGACACCGCGGAGTTGCCGATGTTCGCGTTGATCTTGACCAGGAACTTTTTGCCGATGATCGCGGGCTCGGACTCGGGGTGCTTGCGGTTGACCGGGATGACCGCGCGGCCGATCGCCACCTCGTCGCGCACGAACTCGGGGGTCACGCCCTCACGTTCGGCGCAGAACCGCATCTCCTTGGTGATGATCCCGGCCTTGGCGTAGGCCAACTGGGTCACCGCGCCGTTCACCGGCTCGCGCTCGGCGATCCAGCTCTCCCGCAGCTTCTCCAGTCCATTGTGGACATCAATGGTGGCGTTGTCGTCGGTGTACGGGCCGGAGGTGTCGTACAGATCCACTTGCTCACCGTTGGTGAGGTCCACGCGTCGGATCGGAATGCGCAGGCCATCGCCCACGTCCCGGTAGGCCTTGTGCGACCCGATGATCGGGCCGGTGGTCACGGCGGGCCGCACGGAACGGTCGTCAAGAGCGGTCAACGGAAATCCTCCCTACGCCGGCATTACCCGGTCAGGTTCATCGGTCGGCGGCACCGGGTCCAAGACGTGGACACCAGCCGCCCTCTCAGCCCGCCATGGCGCGAGCTCCCGCGTTCTTTTGTGCAGTTGTCTACTCGAACCTAGTCGGCGGACGCGGCGTTGCCAACCGAGCACTAATCTTCCTCACATGCCGCAGCCGTACCCGCCGGGAGCCCGGCGCCTCGGACGACCTGACTCGGCCGTTCCCTGCGCCTCGTGCGGCGAACTGCTGGGCCGCGGTTACCTGGCGTGCGCGACCTGCACGGAGCGTGTGGACGCCTACTGGAAAGCGGACTGGGCCGCGCTGCTCGACACCGAGGGCGTCGTCGCGGGCGACCCCGAGGAGCGGGACCTGGTGGCCCGCGTCTTCGGCGCCGAACCGGGCGCCTTCCCGTGGACCTGCACCGACTGGGCGCTGCGGCTCACCGTCTGCCCGACCTGCCGGGCCGAACTGGGCACCGGCGACAGCGGCTGCCTGGCCTGCGCGGGCGCCGACCAGGCCCGGTGGGCGTGGGACTACGCCGCGATGCCCACGGCGATGACGTACAACGAGCACTCCCTGCGCGTCACCGTCGCCGGTCTGCGCGCCGCCCACCGCAGGCGGGACAGCCAGGTGTCCTACTGGCGGTTGTCGCTGCCGTTCCTGCTCACCGGCGAGCCGATCAGCAAGGTCCAGGCCCAGCGGGTGCGCACCTTCTTGTTGGCAGGCCGCGAGGACGAACTGACCTCGGCCGCCTCGTACGCCGAGATGGCCGCCCTGCCCGACCTGCCATGGCGAGCCTTGGCCTAGGGGTCGGCCAGCCACGCCAGCAGGTTGCCCCTCGACCAGCAGCGGCCGATGGCCTCGGCGCGCAGGGTCGAATGGTCGAACACCGCCAGGCCGATGATGCTGTGGCCGGAGGCGCGGCGATCGCCGAAGGTCGGTATCGCGGGCGCGACGCCGACTCCTTCCGCGGACACCCAGGCCACCGGCCGGTTTGTCGCCGCTTCGTCGAGGCGGTGCAGGAAGCGCAGGCGGCTCTCCAGTGGGAACTTCGACAACGCCCACGTCGTGATCACCACAGGCAGGGCGTCCGCGGGCACCTGGGCGATGGCGTCGGGCAGCACCTCGACGGCGTCGCCTCGCAGCAGCAGCGGAGGGGCCGACGCCGCCAACGCGATCTCCGCTTCGAGCCTCGCGGCCCGCTCCCGCTGATCCGGCCACACACAGGCGCGCAGCCACCGGGCTTCATCGGTGTCGGTCACGTCGACCGGATCGACGTCGACACCGACGCGCGCTACGACCTCGGGCATCGCCCGCGTCGGGAGGGGCCGGTCTCCCACGATGGAAGCCGACAGCCGGACGGGCGAGGACGGGTCGCCCAGGGACTGGCCGTTGCCGTAGGTGAGGCCGACGCGGTCGACGTTGAGGTTGAGGCCCGCCGAGCAGCCCACGTCGATCAGGCCCACCGCATTCGCGCCCGCTCGGCGCGCCGCCTCGGCGATGGCCGGGTACAGCACGGCGCAGCGTCCGGTCTCGTCGGTGCGCGGCTGTCTGCGGGCGGCGATGGCGACGACCGAGTCGGTCATGCCGAGCAGCGTGTCGATCGCAGCGGCGGCTTCCCCTGCGGCGTAGGCCGCGGCGAGCGCGGGTGCGCGTCCGGCGAGGGCGAGATCGTGCAGCGCGGCGAGGATCACCGTGGGGTGCCGCTTGCGCGCGGGCGCCGCCTCGATGGCGCGCAGCGCCGCGTCGGACTCACTGATGGCGACGGCGACACGTTCATACAGCGTGTCGGCGGCGTCGACCTCGCCGAAGTGCCGGTACACCTCGGCGAGCGTGCGGGCCTTGCCCACTAGGCCTCCAGCGCCAGTCGGATACCGAGCGCGATCAGCACGGCGCCGGAGAACCGCTCCAGCCGCGTCCGCACCTCGGCGCGCCGCAGCCACCCCATCACGCGGGTGAGCATGGCGATCACCAGCAGGTACCAGACGGTGTCGATCACCACCCACAGCCCGGCGAGCGCGAGCAGCACCCAGCTCGGCGCGTCGGGCGTGACGAACTGGGGCAGGAACGAGATGGCGAACACGGCGAGCTTCGGGTTCGCCAGGTTGACCAGCAGGCCCGCGCGGAAGCCGGAGCCGCCAGTCACCTCGGTCTCGGTGTGCTCGTGCCTGCCGAACAACGCCTTGATGCCGAACCAGACCAGCACGCCGACGCCGACGATCCGCAGCCCTTGGTAGGCGATCTCGGAAGCCACCAGCAGCACCGACAACCCGAGCCCGGCCGCGACGGCCCACACGGCGACGCCGACCTCCATACCCGCCATGGTCGCCAGCGCGCCGCGGCGGCCGCCGCGGATCGCCTGTCGCAGCAGCATCGCGGTGCCGACCCCGGGCACCATGGCGAGCAGGAACGAGGCGATCAGAAAGGCGAGAAAGCCGGACCAGGTCACCCCCGCATCGTGCGACACCGACGGCCCTGATCGCCACCGGTTATCCACAGCCCGCCACACCGTTCGCCTGCCACCCGACTGTCGAACTCGGTTGCCGGGCGGGGCGACTCATTCGCCGGGAGGGGCGACTCGCGGGTCAGTCGTCGGCGAAGGGGTCTTCGGTGGTGGACGGGTCCCAGGACAGGCCGGGGACGCCCCACTTGTTCGCCTTCACCATCCGCTTGGCCTCGCGCTGGTTTCGGCCGACGAGGCGGTTCAGGTAGAGGAAGCCGTCGAGGTGGTCGGTCTCGTGCTGCAGGCAGCGCGCGAAGAAGCCGGTGCCCTCGACCTCGATGGGCGAGCCGTCGACGTCCTGGCCGGTGACCTTCGCCCACGTGGCGCGGCCGGTGGGGAAGGACTCGCCGGGGACCGACAGGCAGCCCTCGTAGTCGTCGTCCGGGTCGGGCATGCCGTCGGGGATCTCCGACGTCGTCAGCACGGGGTTGACCACCGTGCCGCGGTGCCGCACGCCCTCGTCGTCCGGGCAGTCGTAGACGAACACGCGCTGGGCGACGCCGATCTGATTGGCGGCCAGGCCTACGCCGTTCGCCGCCTCCATCGTCTCGAACATGTCGGCGACCAGAGTCTTGAGTTCGTCGTCGAACCGGTCGATCGGCGTGGTCGGAGCGTGCAGGACGGGGTCGCCGACGATCCGGATCGGGTGAACTGTCATACGGGCAGGGTAGTTATTGCGCGTTGACGGACGCGCCGAGGACATGACGATCACATCGGGTGGTGACGTGGTGTAATGGCGCCTGAGGATCACACCTGTGTGATTCCGGTGCGGGAGCACGGATTCGCCAGACCGTGAGGCGAGGAGCCAGATGAACGCCGCTGAGGCATCGGCCTTTTCGGACCCGCGACCCACGCGGGCGAAAGCGTCCAGCGGGCTCAGTGAGCGAGATCACACGATCTTGGCTTTCGAGCGACAGTGGTGGAAGTGCGCGGGCTCCAAGGAGCAGGCGATCCGCGAGCTGTTCGAGATGTCGAGCACCAGGTACTACCAGGTTCTCAACGAACTGATCGAAAAGACCGAAGCCTTGGCCGTCGACCCGATGCTGGTGAAGCGACTGCGCCGGATGCGGTCGACCAGGCACAGCGCGCGGTCCGTGCGGAGGCTGGGATTGGAATCGCGATGACCACAGACCCGTCCGCAGCGCGTCCGGGCAAGATCGCCGGTCTCGTCCTGATCGGTGTCGCCGCCGTGTCCACCGTTCTCGGTGTCGTCACACTCCTCGGCGGCAACGGCGACAGCGAGGCAGGCCAACAGCCGCAGAGTTCGGCGCCCGCCGCGTCGCAACCCTCCGTCGCGCCGCCGTCGACCTCCGGCTCGTCCCCGGGCTCGTCCTCCGCCGCGCCGACGACCACGACGACCACTCCACCCGTCTCGACGACGGCCGCGCCCACGAGCACCGCGCCGGGGCCGGGCCAAGGGCCGGGTCAGCCGGGTACGCCGTCCACAAAGGACCAACCGGTTCGGATCTACAACAACAGCACGATCGCCGACCTGGCCTCCCGCGCGCAAAACGATCTCAAGGGCCACGGCTGGAACGTCGTCGAGACCGGGAACTACTCGCAGGGGATCATCCCGACGACGACGGTGTACTTCGTTCCCGGCACGGCAGAGGAAGCCGCCGCGCGGGCGCTGGCCGCGGAGTTCGGCATTCGCGCCGAGCCACGTTTCGAGGGCATCAAGGATTCGCGTCCTGGTCTTATCCTGATCGTCACCAAAGATTATCGTGGCGCGGCGGGCAAGGAATAACTTCCTTTGACCGAAAACCGCTTCCGGCAAAGGAAGCGGTGGGCGTGACGGTCTGTCGCGCCCCGGCCTGCGGGACGTTCACCAGCGCCAAGGTTCTTTAACCCGGCCGCTTGCGCCATTCGGTGGGCAGCCATCGGGCGACAATTGTGCGGCCCGTCACGGGCGAAAGGAAGAATCGCGCCCGGGTTGCGACGATTTTTCATCGGCCTACTCTCGAATTCGTTCGGTCATCGATCATGACCGCGATACCACGAGAGGGTTGACTGACCTATGTTGCGCAAGGTCCTTATCGTCGCTTTCGCCGCCGCGACCGCGGTGGCGACGGCCCAGCCTGCTTCGGCGACGCCCACGAGCGCGTCGCTCGTCCTCACCTACCAGCACGAGGGCGACCCCATGCGGGTCGGGACGCTGCGTTGCGGCCCGGCAGGCGGACACCACCGCAGCCCGGAGACCGCCTGCGCGCAGCTCGCCGCGGTGACGGGCGACTTCAGCGCGCTGCTTGTGCACCAAGACCGCGCGTGCCCGCTGTACGTCGACCCGGTGCGCGTGACCGCGACCGGGACCTGGGACGGCCGCCGCGTCTCCTACGACGAGACGTTCGGCAACGCGTGCCAGCTCTACGTCGAGACCGGCGCTGTCTTCGACATCTGACCGAACCCGGACCGGCGGGGCGAACCCCCGCCGGTCCGTCAGGCCTTGCGGGACTCGGCGTAGGCCTCGAGAGTCGCGAGTTGCGCCGGGTCCAGCGAGGGGCGCACCTTCTCCCGCGCCTGCTCCAGATGTGCCGCGGTCACCTCAGCCGCGTCCAGGCTCTCGCGCATCGCCGTGAGGGCCGCCTCCCGCAGGACGGCGGCGCAGTCGGCCGCCGAGTAGCCCTCCAGCTGCTTGGCGAACTCGACCAGGTCGACATCCGGCGCCAGCGGGATGTTGCGGGCGGTCGCCTTCAGGATGGCCGCGCGGGCCTCGGCGTCCGGCGGCGGCACGTAGATCAGCCGCTCCAGCCTGCCGGGGCGCAGCAGCGCGGGATCGACCAGCTCAGGGCGGTTCGTCGCGCCGACGACCACCACGTCGCGCAGCGGCTCCACGCCGTCGAGCTCAGTCAGCAGGGCCGCGACGACCCGGTCGGACACGCCCGAGTCCGACGACTGCCCGCGACGCGGCGCCAAGGCATCGATCTCGTCGAGGAAGATCAGCGCGGGCGCGGCCTCGGCGGCGCGGCGGAACAGCTCGCGGACGGCGCGTTCGGACTCGCCGACCCACTTGTCCATCAGCTCCGCGCCCTTGACCGACAGCACGTTGAGCTGCCCGCTTCCCGCCAGCGCGCGGACGAGGAACGTCTTGCCGCCACCGGGCGGCCCATAGAGCAGCACGCCGCGTGGCGGGGCGACACCCAGGCGGGCGAAGGAATCCGGGTAGCGCAGCGGCCACAGCACCGCCTCGGTGAGGGCCTGCTTGGTCTCCACCATGTCGCCGACATCTTCGAGCGCCACGTTGCCGGTGCGCAGGGTGTCCGAAGTGGACATCGAGGTCGGGCGGACGGTGTCCAGTGCGCCGAGGATGTCAGCGGACTCGATGCGCGGTTCCTCGGCGTCCTTGTGTCGCAGCGCTGCGCGGATGGCGGCCTCGCGGCGCAGGGCGATCAGGTCGGCGGCGACGAAGCCGGGGGTGCGCTCGGCGATCGCCGCGTAGTCCACATCGGACACGACCGGGACGTCGCGGAACAGCATGCGCAGCAGCTCGGTGCGGGTCTTGCCGTCGGGCAGCGTCAGCCGCAGCTCGCGGTCGATCAGCTCGACACCGCGGACCCGGGGGTCGATGGCCTCGGGGTGGGCGGTTGTCGCGACCAGGGCGACCCGGGGGATGGCGATGGCGGCGCGCAGCGAGTCCAGCACCACGGTCGCGACCGGCGGTGGGGTGGTGGCGGGCAGGAGGACGTCGATATCGGTGATCAGCAGGACGCTGGGCTTGCCCGCGTCGGAGTGTGCGCGGATCTCCGCGATCGCGCTGTCCACCAGGGCCGCGGTCGACTTCGCCTCCAGGACGGCGGCGGTGGGCCCCGACAGCTCGACGACGGCGGCGTCGACCGAGTGCGCGACCGAGCGGACGACGGTCGACTTCCCGACCCCTTCTGGGCCGGTGACCAGCGCGCCGAGCCGCGGGGCTGCGCCGAGTTTCGCCAGCAGCTCCGGGCGGGTGAACGCCAACTCGAACCACTCCGCGAGCGCGCGGGCGGCGTCCTGGGCACCTACCAAGTCCGCGATAGGCGTTGGGGGTTCCGCCGGGACAGGCGGGGCCGGTCGGACGGGGGCGGTGGCGACCGGGGCGGGGGCGCGCTCGCCCGTGCGCGGGCCGTCGCGCCAGCCGACCACAGTGGACGGATGCACGGTGACCGCGCCGGGCGGCTCGGTCGCGGTGATCGTGAGCAGCTCGTTGGTCCACGTCATGCCGATGGCCCGCGACAGCTTGCCGCGCACCGCCGAGACGTCCGTGCCGGGCGGCGGGGACAGGTCCTGCGGCAGCAGCGACACCGCGTCGCCCGCCGTGAGGACCTTGCCGACCAGCGCCAACCGGACGGTCTCCGGGGTCAGCGAGGTTGTGGCCAGGCGCGAACCCGCCACGGTCACCGAGCGCGCGGGGGCGACGTCGACCTTCGCGACGACGACCTCGGCGCCCTCGGTGACACCGAGGTTGGACATGGTCACGTCGTCGAGGAGGATCACCCCGGTCGGCCCCGCCGGGTCACCTTCGGCGGCCAGCGCGGAACTGACGCGCGCGCCGGTGAGCTGGACGGCGTCCCAGTGCCGCACGCCGAGGGCGTCGAGCACTTCCCGGTGCAGCCGCACCACCCCGCGCCGGGTGTCCAGGGCGGACGGGGACAGTCGGGCGGTCAGCGTGATCTGTGATCCCACGCCGCGAGCCTATTGCCTCCTGCTCTCGCGGCGCAGGACGTCAGCGGGACTGCTCGCGCCGCAGACCCGTGCGCCGCCAGCTGCGCCTGCGGACCGGGCCCGCCACGCTCGGCTCGGGCGCCGGTGGCGCAGCCGCCTGCTGCCCGCCGTTGCGGCTGGGGAGTCGGACCGCGCGCTTGGCCGCGCCGGCGACCCGGTGCAGCGGCGGCGGCCGCAGCCCGATCCGGCGCTGCGTGCCGTGCTCGCGCTTGATCGCCCGACGTTCCTTCGACGGCACATCCCACGCCTCGGGGTGGTTGGCCAGCCAGTGCTTGCGCCGCACCGCGAACGGGATGTGGGCCAGGTAGAGGATCAGGGCGATGGCCAGCGCGATCATCGGGTACGTGATCACCGCGGCGGCGAGCAGACCCACACCCACCAGCATCGGCGCCACCGCGCGCGGGGAGACCTTGACCGACTTCACCGACAGCGTCGGGATGCGGCTGATCAGCAGCACGGCGACGGCCACGGTCCACAGCGCGATGAACGGCTTGGACTGCCACCACACGTCCCGGACGCCGTACTCGATGGTCAGCATCATCGGCAGCAGCGCGAGCAGACCGCCCGCGGGCGCCGGGACGCCGACGAAGAACTCCTTGGCGTACGGCGGCTGCTCGGTGTCGTCGAGGAGTGTGTTGAACCGGGCCAGGCGCAGGATCATGCAGACCGCGAAGATCAGGGCGATGCCCCAGCCCAGGCGGTTGTCCGGGAATTTCCAGACGTAGATCACCAGGGCGGGCGCGACCCCGAACGAGATGGCGTCGGCCAGCGAGTCCAGCTCGGCGCCCATCTTGCTGGTCGCGTCGAGCAGTCGGGCGATGCGACCGTCGAGGCTGTCCAGAATGGCCGCGACACCGATGGCCGCGATCACCGCGGCCCACTGGCCGCGCATGGCGAAGTGCACGGCCGAAAGGCCGGCACACATCGCCAGGACGGTTATCGCGTTGGGCAGCAGGCGCACTCCGGGAGACGCAGGCGCCATCGGTCAGCGCTCCGCGGCGGGCAGCTCGGCCAACACGGTCTCGCCGCCGATGGTGCGCTGCCCGGCCTCGACGAGCACCCGGCTGCCCGTGGGCACGTAGAGGTCCACGCGGGAGCCGAAGCGGATGAGGCCGTACGTCGTGCCGGCGTTGACCTTGTCACCGTCGGCCACCTGGCAGATGATCCGCCGCGCGACCAGACCGGCGATCTGCACGACGGCCAGGTCGTGACCGTCGACGGTGTGGATGTGCAGGCTGTTGCGCTCGTTGACCTCGCTGGCGGCGTCCAGGTCGGCGGAGAGGAACTCGCCGTCCTTGTGGATCGCCCGGACGACCTGGCCGGTCGCGGGGGAGCGCTGGACGTGCACGTCGAACACCGAGAGGAACACGCTGATCCGCAGCATCGGGTCGTCGCCCAGCTCGAGCTCGGCGGGCGGGACGGCCTCGATGACGTGGGAGACGGTGCCGTCGGCGGGCGCCACCGCGATCCCCGGCCGCTGCGGCGTGACCCGCTTCGGCTCACGGAAGAACCACGCCAGCCAAGCGGTGAACACACCACTGAGCACACCGACCCGACGCGAACGACGCCGAATCAGCAGCGTCGCCACAAGAGCGCCGAAGACAAACGGCCGACCGCCCGGGTGGACCGGCGGGATGATGCTTTTGGTCAGCTCGACCGCGTGCTTGAGGGCATCGGACGGGGGCTGCGACGGGGCGGACATCAGGTGGCTGGTTCCTCGCGACTCGGCCGGATTTGCCCACACGCTACGCCAAGAGTCGTATCGACCGAGATCTGACCGGCCCTGAAACACAGGGCACCCGACCGGCGCCGTGCACCCCCCGACGGCGCACGGCACCGATCGGATGCCCCGTTGCGGAGCGATTCCATTCTACGCGCCCACTCCTGGCCAATCAATCCGACCGGTGAGCACGCGGTTACTTGCTGTTGCGATCTTACCGAAGCCTCTGGCGGCAGACCCATGCGGTCCCCGCGATCACGGACCGGCCTCGGGGTCATTCGCGGCACGTCCGACGGTGCCGATCACCCCACGGCCCATCCCACCGGGCGACTCAACCTTGCCGACCCGGCTCGCACCCCACGGCGCCCCCCGTCACCCGCGACCGAAACGCGCGAACCAATGGAGCACAAACCAGCCCGCCCACCGGACCTCAGGGCCAAAGAACACCGCGAACACCACAACTCGCCTGCATCCCACCAACCCAGGCCGAGCCGCCCAGCCCAACTGCACCGCGCACACAACCGCTCGGCCTGCATCCACCAACCCAGCCCGAGCCGCACAGCCAAACCAAACCGCCCACAGTCCCACTCCAACGGGGTTGCCTTTGCGGTCTTTGGCTTTTAATCCCTGCTCTACCCCCTGCCCCCTCGTCCTGGCCATCTTTAACTCTCGATCATCGGTGTCAAGGGTCGCGCAGCGATCGCGCAGCGACGGCCGTTTACGGCCGCCCTTGACGCCGATGATCGAGAGTTAAACAATTGTGGCCGAGGGAGACTGATTTCCCTTGGGAGCCAACAAGAACTCGGGGATCAACGTGGTGGGCCCCTCTGGCTCGATTGTTTAATTCTCGATCATCGCTGTCAAGGGCGGCCGTAAACGGCCGTCGCTGCGCGATCGCTGCGCGACCCTTGACACCGATGATCGAGAATTAAAAGCGGCCAGGACGAGGGGCAAGGGGGAAGTGCAGGGGCGAAGAGCCGTCCCCGAAGGCAACCACGTCCGGAGCTATGGGGGAGGCGTGTCCCTGAGGGTGACCACGTTCGGAGGTGCAAGGGCAAGGGCATTCCCGAAGGAGGCCACGTTCGGAGGTGCAAGGACAAGAGCATCCCTGGAAGTGACCCATGTTCGAGGTGAGGGATAAGGGCGTCCCTTAAGGCTTGCGAGTCCTGGGTGGGGCTGTGGGTGGCGCAGTTGGGCTCTGCGGTCCGGTTGGGTGGCGTGGTGGTGTCTGTGGGTCGGATTAATCGAGCAAGATCAGGTCTACCTTGTCGCCCGCTTTGACCTGTTCGATACCCACCGGGATTTCGATCAAACAGTTCGATGCGGCGAAAGCGGACAGTAGGTGTGACCCCGGGCCGCCGACCGGCATTACCTCCACCATTCCGTCATCGTGCCGCGCCCGCCGGTATTGGGTCTTTGTGCCGGGTGACGACATGTCCACCGTCGCCCTTGCCTGTGCGCGGGGGCGGTCTACGACGCGGTGTCCTAGAGCTCCGAGCAATGCCGGGCGGACGAACAGTTCGAACGACAGGGCTGCGCTCACCGGGTTGCCCGGCAGGGTCAGTACCGGGAGTCCCAGGAAGGTGCCGAAGCCCTGGGGACCGCCCGGCTGCATCGCGACGCGCACGAATTCGACGCCGTGGCCGGTCAGGGCGTCCTTGACCACCTCGTATGCGCCGGCGCTCACGCCGCCTGAGGTGATCAGCAGGTCCGCCCCCGGCGCGTGTTCGGCGACTACCGCGCGGAATTTGTCGACGTCATCCGGGACGAAACGTAGGACCGTCGCGTTGCCGCCGATCTCGCGGACCGCGGCAGCGATCAGGACGCTGTTGGACTCGTAGATGTGGCCGGGTGGCAGGGGCTCGCCTGCCGCGACCAGTTCCGAGCCGGTCGAGAGCACGATGACGCGTGGGGGCCTTCTGACCGGGAGGGTGCCGAGACCGACCGCGGCAGCCAAGCCCAACTGCGGGGGGCCGATGACGGTGCCCGCGTGGAGGACCGTGACGCCTTCCACCACGTCCTCGCCGGTTCGCCGCAGGTGCTTGCCCGCGGGAACAGCGGAAGTGATGTGCACGGTCTCGGTCCCGGCGTCGGTCAGTTCGACCTGGACGACCGCGTCCGCGCCCGGGGGCAACGGTGCGCCGGTCATGATCCGGTGGGCCGTGCCCGGCTCCAGTGGCTGGACGTCGGTGCGGCCCGCCGGGATGTCGTCGGCCACCGGCAGCGTGACCGGTGCGGACGCTATGTCCTCAGCGCGGACCGCGTAGCCGTCCATGGCGGAGTTGTCGAAGGGGGGCAGCGACACCCCGGCCACGACGTCCTCGGCCAGGACCAAGCCCAGGCAGTCGGCGAGCGGGAGTTCCACGACGGGCAGCGGCGGCAGGAGTGCGGCGACTTCGTCGCGGTACTCCCCGGCCGTGTAGGTGCGTTTCGCCACGCGGCCATCCTTCCCTAAACCGCCGTGCCAGACTGCCGGGACTGGAGCGGCCGCGTCGGGGTGTGTCGCACTGGGTGGAAGAGGGAACGGTGCAGGTTCGTACACGGCATACCCCCGCTTTCGGGGTGGCACGCCTCATGTTGGCGCCAGGCGAAGCGGTTCAGGCCGACTACTCGGCGCTGCTGGCCACCAGTTTCGGTGTGCTCGTCGATCAGCGTCGTGGGGGCGGCCGGTCCAAGGGCAGACCCACGGTCTTCACCGCGCCCGCCGAGGGTGGCTGGGTCGACGTCGCCCCCGCCCTGCCCGGTGAGGTCTACGCGCTCGACCTGGACGGGACCGCGGGCTGGTGCGTCGCCCGCGGCGTCGGGCTCGCCGTCGCGAGCACCCTGCGGGTCGATCCGAGCTGGCCCAACTTCCACACCCTCTTCGGCGCCGAGCACGGCTTCCTCGAACACGTCAGCGGCGTCGGCACCATGGTCCTCGCCGTCTGCGGCGCCCTCGACGTGGCGACCCTGGAACCCGGCGAGGCGATCACGGTCGACCCGGCGAGCGTGCTGGCCTACAGCGACGGCACCCAGTGCAGGCTGCGCGCGGTCAGCCAGTCCGGCCCGCAGTCGGTGCGCACCGGCGAGGGATTGATGCTCGATATCGCCGGTCCGGGCAGGCTCCTCACCCAGACCAGGACCCCCCGGGCGATGGCGGGCTGGCTCGCCCGCTGAATCGATCTCACGGAACCGGACGCGGCCGTCACAACGCCCACGTTAGGCTCCACGCGTGTCGGAGGACCTTACTGGGCGTCGCCTGGGGCATTACCGCATCGACGGAGTGCTCGGCAAGGGCGGAATGAGCGTGATGTACCGCGCCACCGACGTCAGACTCGGGCGCAAGGTCGCGCTGAAGGTCATCGCCGAACACCTCACCGAGGACCCGGAGTTCCGTGAGCGGTTCGTCGACGAGGCGCGCAACACCTCGGCCATCGACCACTCCAACGTCGTGCCGCTCTACGACTTCGGTGAGGTCGACGGGCTGCTCTACATCGCGATGCGGCTCGTCGAGGGCGCCGACATGGCGAGCCTGGTCAAGGACGGCCCGATGGCGCCGCAGCGGGCGATCAGCCTGCTCAGCCAGGTCGCCGAAGCCCTCGACAACCTGCACGAACGCGGCCTGGTGCACCTCGACGTCAAGCCGGCCAACGTGCTGGTCACCTCGCGTGAGTCGGCCACCGAGCACGTCTACGTCGCCGACTTCGGCCTGACCCGGCGCGGCGCCACCGGCCACCGCACCCGCGGCGGCGACTTCCTCGGCTCGCCGACCTACGCCGCCCCCGAGCACCTGCGCGGTGAGCCGGTCGACGGCCGCACCGACGCGTACTCGCTGGCCTGTGTCCTGTTCGCCTGCCTCAGCGGCCGCCCGCCCTTCCAGGGGCAGGTGTCCGAGGTCATCCAGGGCCACCTCAACCGCGAGGCCCCGCGGCTGACCGAGTTCGCCCCCGGCCTGCCGCCGGCGATCGACGACGTCGTGCGACGCGGCATGTCCAAGCAGCCCGGCCAGCGCTACGCCAGCTGCCGTGAGCTGATCGCCGCCGCCCGCCAGGCGCTGTCCGCACCGGCCAGGCCCGCTCCCCAGCAGCAGCAGCGGCCCGTGCAGCAGCAGACGTTCCAGCAGTTCCCGACGCCGCCACGACAACCGCAGCAGAGCTCCCACGCCGAGCCGGTGCGGCTGCGCCCGCCCGTCCCGGCCGGCGCCGCGGCCTTCGGCAAGGAGCGCGGCGGCAACCGCTGGATCGCTCCGGTGCTGGTCGGGCTGGTCGCGATCGGTCTGATCATCGGCGCGATCGTGGTCCTCTCGCCGAAGGAGTCCGGCCCCGGTGGTGGCGGGACGTCCACGACCGGTCCCTCGATCCCGGTCGGACCGGGTGAGTCCGGTTCGCCGTCGGGCAGCTCCAAGCCCACGACGCGCAAGACGCTGCCGTCCATCTCGCTTGTGGCGCCGCCCTCCAACTGAGGGTCGTTTCTTGCACTCGAGGCCTGAGAGTGCTAAAACCGAGTTAGCACTCGGCCTCTCCGAGTGCCAAAGGTCGGGACGGTGAGGCCGGCGTTATCGCCGGGCGTCCGTCGCGGGCACCGAGCCTGGCCACGCTTCGTGTTTCCACCCAACGGAGGACCACACCGCAATGGCCAAGTTGATCGCGTTTGACGAGGACGCGCGTCGCGGTCTCGAGCGCGGACTGAACATCCTCGCCGACGCCGTCAAGGTGACGCTCGGCCCCAGGGGTCGCAACGTCGTGCTCGAGAAGAAGTGGGGCGCGCCGACCATCACCAACGATGGCGTCTCCATCGCCAAGGAAATCGAGCTCGAGGACCCCTGGGAGAAGATCGGGGCCGAGCTCGTCAAGGAAGTTGCCAAGAAGACCGACGACGTCGCGGGTGACGGCACCACCACCGCCACCGTGCTGGCCCAGGCCCTGGTTCGCGAAGGCCTGCGCAACGTCGCGGCCGGTGCGGACCCGCTGTCCCTGAAGAGGGGCATCGAGCAGGCCGTCGAGGCTGTCATCGAGCAGCTGCACAAGAACGCCAAGGAGGTCGAGACCAAGGAGCAGATCGCCGCGACGGCGAGCATCTCCGCGGGCGACACCACCATCGGCGAGCTGATCGCCGAGGCGCTCGACAAGGTCGGCAAGGAAGGCGTCATCACCGTCGAGGAGAGCAACGCGCTCGGTATGGAGCTTGAGCTCACCGAGGGTATGCGCTTCGACAAGGGCTACATCTCCGGTTACTTCGTGACCGACCCCGAGCGTCAGGAAGCGGTCCTCGAGGACCCGTACATCCTGCTGTTCGGCGGCAAGATCTCCTCGGTCAAGGACCTGCTCCCGCTGCTGGAGAAGGTCATGCAGGGCGGCAAGCCGCTGCTGATCATCTCCGAGGACGTCGAGGGCGAGGCCCTGGCCACGCTGGTCGTCAACAAGATCCGCGGCACCTTCAAGTCCGTCGCCGTCAAGGCGCCGGGCTTCGGCGACCGCCGCAAGGCGATCCTGCAGGACATCGCGATCCTGACCGGCGGCCAGGTCATCTCCGAGGACGTGGGCCTCAAGCTGGAGAACGCCGACATCTCGCTGCTGGGCAAGGCCCGCAAGGTCGTCGTCACCAAGGACGAGACCACCGTCGTCGAGGGTGCGGGTGACGCCGAGCAGATCCAGGGCCGCGTCAACCAGATCCGCGCCGAGATCGAGAAGTCGGACTCGGACTACGACCGCGAGAAGCTCCAGGAGCGTCTGGCCAAGCTCGCGGGTGGTGTCGCGGTCATCAAGGCCGGTGCCGCCACCGAGGTCGAGCTCAAGGAGCGCAAGCACCGCATCGAAGACGCGGTCCGCAACGCCAAGGCCGCCGTGGAAGAGGGCATCGTCCCCGGTGGTGGCGTCGCGCTGCTGCAGGCGGCCGAGGCTGCTTTCGCGGGCCTGAAGCTCGAGGGCGACGAGGCCACTGGCGCCAACATCGTCCGCGTGGCCGTCGAGGCGCCGCTCAAGCAGATCGCGATCAACGCCGGTCTCGAGGGTGGCGTCGTGGTGGAGAAGGTCAAGGGCCTCCCGCAGGGCCACGGCCTCAACGCCGCGACCGGTGTCTACGAGGACCTGCTCGCCGCCGGCGTGCCGGACCCGACCAAGGTCACCCGCTCGGCGCTGCAGAACGCCGCGTCGATCGCCGCGCTGTTCCTCACGACCGAGTGTGTCGTGGCGGACAAGCCGGAGAAGGCCGGAGCCGCCCCCCAGGGCGACCCGACCGGTGGCATGGACTTCTGAGTCCAGTCCAACCTGTTCCACGAGCGAAGGCCCGGTCCACTGGACCGGGCCTTCGCCCGTCTTTCGCGAGTCACCCCTCCCAGCAAGCGAGTCGCCCCTCCCAGCAAGTGAGTTCAACCCCCAGGCAAGCGAGTTCAACACCCAGGCGAGTGAGTGCGCGATTCAGGCAAGTGAGGTCAACGCTCCAGCGAGCGAGTGCGACATTCGGGTGGCGCCGACACCCCAGGATTCATCGCCGAGGGCCGGCATCGCCTGGCCGACCGTCGAACTCGCTTGCCGGAGCGTTGACCCCACTTGCCTGAATCGCGCACTCACTCGCCTGAGTGTTGAACTCGCTTGCCTGGGTGTTGAACTCGCTTGCTGGGAGGGGCGACTCACTTGCTGGAGTGGGCGACTCGCGCGAGGCGGGCGTGCCAGCGGGTCTCGATCTCGTCGGTGACGTGCGGCGTGGCGTCGGGGGTCGGTGGGCTGGTGGGGACGGTCAGGTAGCCGTCGACCGGGCGCAGCGGGTGGGTCGTGACGTCCGCGGTGAGCAGGGACAGGGTGGCCAGGCCGCAGGCGTGGTCCAGCTCCGGCAGCGCGGCCGCCAAGGCGATGCCCGCAGCGAGGCCGACGCTGGTCTCCAGGGCCGATGACACCACGCAGGGCAGGCCGCACGCCTCCGCCACCGCGAGCGCGCGCCGGACGCCGCCGAGCGGGGCGACCTTGAGGACCGCGATGTCCGCGGCCCCCGCCACCGCGACCCGCAGCGGGTCTTCCGCGCGGCGGATGGATTCGTCGGCGGCGATTCGGACGTCGACCCGTTTGCGGACCGCGGCCAGTTCCTCGATCGTCCTCGACGGCTGCTCGACGTACTCCAGCCCGCCCGCCGCCTTGTCCAGGTCGCGGATCGCCCTGACCGCCGTGTCGACGTCCCACGCGCCGTTCGCGTCGACCCGTATCAGGCCGCCCGGGCCCAGCGCGTCGCGGACGGCGGCGAGGCGGTCGCAGTCGTCCGACAGCGACGAGCCGGGGTCGGCGACCTTGACCTTGGCGGTCCGGCAGCCCGACCCGGCGACGATCTCCGCGGCGCGCTCGGGGGAGACGACCGGGACCGTGCAGTTCACCGGGATCCGGTCACGGACCGGGGCGGGCCAGCCCAGGTCGGCGGCTTCCCGGGCGCTGGCGAGCCAGGGTGCGGACTCGGCGTCGTCGTAGTCCCAGAACGGGCAGAACTCGCCCCACCCCGCGGGTCCTCGCAGGAGCATCCCCTCGCGAACCGTGATGCCGCGGAACTTCGTCCGCATCGCGATCGCGTACACCCGCACGTCGTCAGCCACCGGATCATCCTGACACGCGCTAGCTTGCCTTCATGGCAACCAAGTCGCCCGCGGTGGAGCTTGAGGTTGGTCACCGGACCGTGCGGGTCAGCAACCCCGACCGCGTGTACTTCCCGGCCAGGGGCGAGACGAAGCTCGACCTCGTCAACTACTACCTCTCCGTGGGCGACGGCATCGTCCGCGCTCTGCGGGAGCGGCCCTGCATGCTGCACCGCTTTCCGGAGGGCGTCGCGGGGGAGAAGGTCCACCAGAAGCGGGTGCCGCATGGTGCGCCGCCGTGGTTGGAGACCGTGCGCGTGGAGTTCCCGCGCTACCAGCGGCACGCCTACGAGCTGTGCGTCACCGAGGTGGCGCAGGTGATCTGGGCCGTGCAGATGTCCACCGTCGAATTCCACCCGTGGAACTCCCGTCGCGCCGACACCGAGAAGCCCGACGAGTGGCGGATCGACCTCGACCCCGGCCCGGAGTGCGACTACGCCACGGTCCGCCGCGTCGCCCATGTCGCCCACGAGGTCCTCGACGACCTGGGCGCGGTCGGCTGGCCCAAGACCTCAGGCGGCAAGGGCCTGCACATCTACGTGCGGATCGAGCCGAACTGGGGTTTCCAGGACGTCCGCCGGGCGGCCCTGGCGTTCGCCCACGAGGTCGAGCGGCGCGCACCGGACGATGTGACGACGACTTGGTGGCGCAAGGACCGCGACCCCACCCAGCTGTTCGTCGACTACAACCAGAACGCCCGCGACCACACCATCGCCTCGGCCTACTCGGTGCGCGGCGTGCCGGAGGCCAGGGTGTCGGCCCCGATCGCCTGGAATGAGATTGACGACGCACTCCCCGGTGACTTCACTATCGCCACCATGCCCGCCCGGTTCGCCGAACTGGGCGACCTGCACGAGGGCATCGACGACGCCGTCTTCGCCATCGACGAACTGCTGGAGTGGGCCGACCGCGACGGTGTCGACCCGGGGGAGCCTGATGACTGAGTACCTGTTCTTCTGGGGTCACCGACCGCTGCCCGATGGCCGCATCGGCAAGCCCTGCCTGAGCCAGTGGTGGCCCGCGGAGTTCACGGTCGACGGCGAGCGCTACCCGACCGCGGAGCACTTCATGATGGTCGGCAAGGCCCGCCTCTTCGGCGATGAGGAAATCGCCACCAAGATCTTCGCCGCACCCACCCCGGACGCGGCCAAGAGCCTGGGCCGCAAGGTACGCGGCTTCGACGACGAACTCTGGACCAAACACCGCTACGACATCGTCGTGCGCGGCACGGAAGCCAAGTTCAGCCAGAACCCCCCACTGCACGGCTACCTGGTCGGCACCGGGAACGCCGTGCTCGTCGAGGCCAGCCCGGTCGACCCGATCTGGGGCATCGGCCTGGCCGCGGACAGCCCCGACGCCCGCCACCCGGACCGCTGGCGAGGACTCAACCTCCTCGGCAAGGCCCTCATGGAGGTGCGCGACCGCCTGCGTCAAGGTACGCCCAGGACCATGCCCAAGAGCCCCTGAAGGTTCGCCCGACCCCACACCGCGAGTCGCCCCTCCCGGCAAGTGAGTCGCCCCTCCCGGCAAGTGAGTCGCCCCTCCCGGCAAGTGAGTTCAACCTTCACGACCAGCCCTGGCCTCGGAGTCCTCGTCGCCTGCGCCCGGCGCAGCCACTCAATCCGGCGCCGACAGCGCACTCGCTCGCCTGAATGTCGAACTCATTCGCCTGAATGTCGAACTCGCTTGCCGGGAGGGGCGACTCGCTTGCCGGGAGGGGCGACTCGCGGGGTGGGTGACCTGGGCGGGTGGGGGGTGGTTTGGGGCTCGTAGGGTGGTGCCCATGCGGAGTCTGGGTTTGGTCGAGCAGTGGCCGGTCGACAACGTGGCCGTGGCCGTCATCGGGGCTGACGGGCGTGTGCTGGGGACCCACGGGGATCAGGACAGGGTCTTCCGGCTGGCGTCCGTGACCAAACTGCTCACTGCCTACGGAGTGCTTGTCGCCATTGAGGAAGGGGCGGTCGAGTGGGATCAGCCCGCCGGGCCTGAAGGGGCGACAGTTCGCCACCTGATCGCCCACACCTCTGGTCTCGCCTTCGACTCCCCGACCATCCAAGCACCGCCCGGGCAGCGGCGGATCTACTCCAATGCCGGGTTTGGGGTGCTGGCCGAGTTCATCCACGAATCGACCGGCATCCCGTTCGCCGACTATCTCGCCGAAGGGGTGTTCGCGCCGCTGGGGATGGCGGCGTCGGTGCTCGTCGGGTCGGCGGGGGCTGGGGCCGAGTCGACCTGTGGTGACCTTGCCCGGTTCGCCGTCGAGTTGCAGTCCCCGACGTTGGTGTCCAAAGAGTTGATGGCGGAGGCGTCCACAGTCGCGTTTCCCGGCCTCAACGGGGTGCTTCCCGGGTATGGCAACCAGAAGCCCAATGACTGGGGGCTTGGGTTCGAGATCCGCGACGGCAAGAGTCCACATTGGACCGGCACCCAGAGCTCGCCGCGGACGTTCGGCCACTTTGGACAGTCCGGGACGTTCCTGTGGGTCGATCCCGAAGCCCAGGCGGCCTGTGTCGCGTTGGCCGACCGGGACTTCGGGCCGTGGGCGATCGAGGCGTGGACGCCCTTCACCGACGCCGTGCTAGCTGATCTCCGGGATGGGCGGGCCTAGCAAGTCGTCAGCGTCGCAGATTCGGTAGGCGTAACCCTGTTCCGCCAGGAAGCGCTGCCGGTGCGCCGCGTACTCGGTGTCGAGGGTGTCTCGGGCGACCACCGAGTAGAAGTGCGCCTGTCGGCCGTCTCCCTTGGGGCGCAACAGCCTTCCGAGACGCTGGGCTTCCTCCTGGCGTGAGCCGAAGGTGCCGGACACCTGAACCGCCACCGACGCCTCCGGCAGGTCGATGGAGAAGTTGGCGACCTTCGACACCACCAGGGTCGGCAGCTCACCCTTGCGGAAAGCGTCGAACAGCGCCTCCCGCTCCTTGTTCTTCGTCGAGCCCTGGATGATCGGGGCGTTGAGGGCCTCGCCGAGTTCCTCCAGCTGGTCGAGATAGGCGCCGATCACGAGGGTGGGCTCGCCCGGGTGTCGGTCCAAAATGGACTGGACGACGGGCAGCTTGGTCTTCGCCGTGGAGCACAGCTTGTAACGGGTCTCGGGTTCGGCCGTGGCGTACTCCAGCCGCTCGTTCTCCGTCAGCGTCACCCTGACCTCGGTGCACTCGGCGGGCGCGATCCAGCCCTGCTCCTCGATGTCACGCCACGGCACGTCGTAGCGCTTCGGGCCGATGAGGGAGAACACGTCGCCCTCGCGGCCGTCCTCCCGCACGAGGGTCGCCGTCAGGCCCAGCCGACGCCGGGACTGCAGGTCGGCGGTCATCCGGAACACCGGCGCGGGCAGCAGGTGGACCTCGTCGTAGACCACCAGACCCCAGTCGCGGGAGTCGAACAGCTCCAGGTGCCGGTACTCGCCGCGGGTCTTGCGGGTGACGACCTGGTAGGTCGCGATGGTGACCGGGCGGATCTCCTTGCGCTCGCCGGAGTACTCGCCGATCTCCTCCTCCGTCAGCGACGTCCGCGCGATCAGCTCCCGCTTCCACTGCCTGCCCGACACCGTGTTCGTCACCAGGATCAGCGTCGTGGCCTGCGCCTGTGCCATCGCGGCCGCCCCGACCAGCGTTTTTCCCGCCCCACACGGCAGCACGACGACACCGGACCCGCCCGCCCAGAATGAGTCGACCGCCATCCGCTGGTAGTCGCGCAGCTCCCAGCCGTCCTGCACCAGCGAAATCGCGTGCGCCTCACCGTCGACGTAGCCCGCGTGGTCCTCGGCGGGCCAGCCGACCTTGAGCAGCAGCTGCTTGAGCCTGCCGCGCTCGCTCGGGTGCACAATCACGGTGTCCTGATCGATGCGCGCCCCCAGCATCGGGGAGATCTTCTTGTTGCGCAGCACCTCTTCGAGGACCGCGCGGTCGATGGACGTCATGACCAGCCCGTGCACGGGGCTGTTCTGCAAGGTCAGCCGCCCGAACCGGCCCATCGTGTCGACGATGTCGATCAGCAGCGGCTGCGGCACCGGGTACCGCGAGTAGGTCTCCAGCGCGTCGACGACCTGTTCGGCGTCGTGGCCCGCGGCGCGGGCGTTCCACAGGGCCAGCGGGGTGACCCGGTAGGTGTGGATGTGCTCCGGCGCGCGCTCCAGTTCGGCGAACGGCGCGATGGCCATTCGGGCGTCCTTCGAGCTGGGGTGGTCGATCTCCAGCAGCAGGGTTTTGTCGGACTGCACGATCAGGGGGCCGTCGGTCACCCCACCAGTGTCGCAAACTCCGACATCAAGGCCACAGTTCGGTAACCGGGCCTGCCCTCGGCGGGTACCTGGCGGCTACCGTCCACGCTGCCCATCCACCGGTCCCAGCAGAGGCGAACATGAGCAACCCCGTTGACCAGGAGCAGTCCCAGGCCGAGCCCAAAAGGCGCAAGAGCCTGCCGATCTGGGTCATCGCCCTGGTCGCCGCCCTCGTCCTGGCCGGTGTGGGCTTCGGCGCCTACCAGGTGTTCTTCGCCGACGATACGGCCGCGCCGGGCGAGTGTGCCTCGGTGAGCGGCACCGACGACGCCGCGAAGCTGACGATCGTCGACTGCGCCGAGAAGTCCGCCACCTTCAAGGTCGCGCTCAAGAAGGACAAGGCCGAGACGAGCTGCCCCGAGGGCGCCTACCGCGAGCTGCGTGACGAGAAGAACCTGATCTGCCTGATGCCGAACTTCGTCGCGGGCACCTGTTATGAGTCCGACGAGGCCAACCAGGCGTTCAAGGTCGGCTCCTGCGAGAGCCCCGAGGCCATCAAGATCACCAAGGTGATCAACGGCACCACCGACCCGTCCGGCTGCCCCAACAGCAACGGCCTGGGCTACCCGGAGCCGAAGACGGTGTTCTGCATCGAGACGCCCGGCGTTTCCTGACTGTCCTGATCAGACGGCCATCCCGGGCGATCCGGGGTGGCCGTCTGCCGTAGTGGCACTCGAGATCGTCGATGGTGGAACCTGGCCCGAGGGTCGCGCGTCCTCTGAAGTGGACAACGGGTTCAACGCCGAACCCAAGATGGTGGTCCTCGGCGAGTCACGGAAGTGGCCTTCCGGGCGACTTGAGGGTGAAGGCCGGAGAACGCGCCTGTCTTTCCCGCGTTTCACCGCCAGGTGTCCGACCCCCGCGTTAGATTGGCCAGCCGCTGGTTCGCCGCCGGCAGGCCCGCCAACCCCCGCTGTTCGAACTCCACGAGGTGCACGAATGTCCAACCCGCAGCAGCCGGGCCCGTTCGGATCGCCCCAGGGCGGCCCGCAGCCGCCGTACAACCAGGGGCCGCCGACGCCTCCCGGGGGCCACCAGCCGCCGCCGTACGGCCAGCAGCCTGGCCAGCAGCCGCCCCCGCCGTATGGCCAACAGCCCGGTCAGCAGCCGCCGCCCTTCGGTCAGCAGCCTGGCCAGCAGCCGCCACCCTTCGGTGAGCAGGCCGGTCAGCAGCAGCCGCCCTTCGGCCAGCAGCCAGGGCAGCAGCCGCCCCCGTTCGGCCAGCAGCCTCAGCAGCCGTACGGCCAGCAGCCGCCGCCGTTCGGGCAGGAGCCGGTGCAGCCGGGATTCGTGCCGCCGCCGTCGGGTCCGAACAAGGGCAAGACCATCAAGCTGGTGGTCATCCTGGTCGCGATCGTGGCGGTCGGCATCGGCGGGTTCTTCGCGTTCAACAAGTCGGCCGCGTCCGCCGACGTCGGCGACTGCATCAAGGTCAAGGACGACAGCGCCACCAACGCCGACGTCGAGAAGATCGACTGCACCAAGCCCGAGGCGGTGTTCAAGGTCGCCAAGAAGCTCGACAGCGCCGCCGCGACCTGCCCGACCGCGGACAACAGCATGTACCTGGAGTACGAGCAGTCGAGCAGGCGTGGCGGCAGCGGCGGGTTCTCGCTGTGCCTGATGCTCAACACGAAGGTCGGCGAGTGCTTCACCGATCTCCGCAAGTCCGCCGAGGCCAGGAAGGTCCCCTGCGGCGACCCGAGCGTCAAGTTCGAGGTGCTCGAGGTCGTCGAGGGCAAGAACGACCCGGACGCCTGCACCGCCAAGGGCGTCGACGACGGCTTCATGTACGCCGAGCCCAAGATGACCATCTGCGGCAAGAGCTCCAGCTGATCTTCCGGCACGGAAACGAATGCCCCCGGCCGCGGCCGGGGGCATTCGTCGTCAGTGGACGGTCTCGGCCGTGGGCGCCGACTGCAGCAGCCCCGCCACCTTCGCCCGCAGCTCGACGAACTCGTCCGACGAGCGGGTGGTGATCTGGTCGCGCTCCTCGCCCAGACCGACGTCGAGCGCGGCGACCACCCGGGCGGGCGACTTCGACAGCACCAGCACCCGGTCGCCCAGGTAGACGCTCTCGTCGATGTCGTGGGTGACCAGCAGCACCGTCGTGTCCTGCTCGCGGCGCACGCGCAGCAGCAGGTCCTCCAGCTCGAAGCGGGTCTGCGCGTCCACCGAGGCGAACGGCTCGTCCATCAGCAGCAGGGCGGGCCGGTAGGCCAGGGCGCGGGCGATGGCGACGCGCTGCTGCATGCCGCCGGAGAGCTGCCACGGGTACTTGCGGCCCGCGTTCTCCAGGCCGACCGCGGCCAGCGCCTCGCCCGCCCGGGCGGTGCGCTCGGCCCTGGACAGCTCACGCAGCGGGAACTCCACGTTCCGCTGGACGGTCAGCCACGGGAACAGTGACCGGCTGTAGTCCTGGAACACCACGGCCAGGTCCGCGGGCACGCCGTCGACGGGGGTGCCGTGCAGCGAGACCGCGCCCCGGGTCGGCCGGATCAGCCCGGAGATCGACCGCAGCAGGGTCGACTTGCCGCAGCCGGACGGGCCGACGACGCAGACGAGCTCACCCGCCTCCACGGTGAACGACAGGCCGTCGATGGCGTCGTGGGCGCCGTCCTTGGCCTGGTAGGTGTGGCCGAGGTCGGCCACATCGAGCATTGTCTGGGCCACGGTCATCCTCCGGTCGCCTGCGCCTGGGTCTCGAACGTGTGCTTCGGCTGCCAGGCCAAGGCACGGCGTTCGAACATCAGCAGCAGCGTGTTGAACAGGTAGCCGAGCACGCCGAGCAGCACGATCCACGACCACATCTCAGGTAGGTCGTAGTCCCGCTGGGTGCGCACCAGCTGGTTGCCGATGCCGTTGGCGGACCCGACCAACTCGCCGATGACCATCAGGATCAGCGAGATCGACAGGCTCAGCCGCAGCCCGGCGAAGATCTTCGGCGCAGCCGACGGCAGCACCACACCCAGGATCCACTGGGCCTTCGAGAGCCGGAACGCCCGCGCGGTCTCGACCTTCGTCGCGTCCACGCCCCGGGCGCCGTCGACGGTGTTGAGCAGCACCGGCCAGATCGCCCCGAAGATGATCGTCGGCAGCTGCATGCTCGTCACGCCGACGGTGGCGATGAAGAACGGGACCAGCAGCGGCGGCGGGATCGATCGCATGAAGTTGAACAGCGGACCCAGGTACGCCATCGCCGTGCGGGACCGGCCGAGCAGCAGGCCCAGCGCCACGCCGATGATCCCGGCCAGCGCCCAGCCGCCGAGCATCCGGCCGACACCGGGCACGACGTGCTCGCCGAAAGCGCTGGAGAACCACACTTCGGCCGCGGCACCCGAGATCGTCGACGGCGGCGGGAAGAACGGGTCGGCGGCGGACCGCGTGACCAGCTCCCACACCGCGACCACGATGGCGAACACGACCCAGCGCTGGGCGAACCTCCCGAAGCGCCTCACGAGGCATCACCCCGCGGGGCGTTCCAGGCGAACAGCTTGGTGTGCAGCCGTTCCAGCCCGGCGTTCGCCGCGTAGCCGACCAGGCCCGCAATGACCGTGCCCGCGAGCACCTGGTCCATGTGGGCGCCGCCGCTGTTGGCCTCCATGATGAACTGCCCGAGGCCCTTGGTGCCGCCCGCGAACAGCTCGGTCGAGACCACCACGGCCAGCGCGATCGCGAACGACAGCCGCACGCCGGTCAGCACGAACGGGGCCGCGCTGGGCAGCGCGATCCGGGTCAGCACGGCCACCCGGCCGGTGCCGAACGCGCGCGCCGTCTCCACATGCAGCGGGTCGAGTTCGTCGAGCGCGTACATCGTGTTGAACAGGATCGGCCACAGCGCGCCGTAGACGGCGAGCGCGATCTTGGTGTCCGGGCCGGTGCCGGTGACCAGCAGCGCCAGCGGGATCAGCGCGACCGACGGGATCGGCCGGAGGAATTCGACCACCGTCATGCACGCCCGGCGCACCAGCGGGATGCTGCCGAGCAGCAGTCCACTGGGGACGGCGATCAGGACGGCGATCACGAGTGCGATGACGGTGGCCAGGACGGTGGCCAGCAGCGCCCGGAGAAAGGTCTCGTCGCCGAGCAGGTCCACCATCGTCGGCAGGACCTCGCTCGGCGGACGCAGGTAGAGTCCCGGAACCAGACCGGTCTGGCTGGCCACTTCCCAGGTGAGGAAGAGGCCCGCCAGACCGATCAAGCTCGCGGGAACCCGTCGAGTTCCACTCACTGTGCTCGGCTTCCGGAAACGGAAGCCCACCCCCTACCGCTACTTGCCCGCAGAACCGTTCGGGATCATGGTCTTGACGTCAAGGTGACCCTTGATCACACCGAACTCTTCCATCAGGTTCGCCACGCGCTGGATGCGGTTGGCCTCAAGGGAGGTCGAATACGTGGAGATGGTGACCAGCTGGGCGGTCTGCTGGTCGATCTTGGCGTACTTGACGAACATGGGCTCCATCTTGGAGCGGTCGGTCGCCTCGGCGTGCGCCTTGGCCAGCGCGCGCTGGAAGGCGGCGATGGTGTTGGGGCTGGTGCTGGCGAACTTGCCCTGGCCGCCGATCGCGACGTAGCCGGACATCGGGATCTCGGCCGTCGGACCCGAGGCGCCGTCGAACACCGGGACCGCGCCGATCTTCTTCATCGCGTTGGTGACCCACGGCTCGACCATGACCGCGGCGTCGACGTCACCCTTCTGCAGGGCGCCCATCATCTCCGGCAGCGGCATCTCGATCCACTTGACCTGGTTGTAGTCCACGCCCTGGTTCTTCAGGACGGACATCGGCGCCAGGTCGGTGAAGCTGTTGCGGCCGGTGATCGCGATCCGCTTGCCGGGCGCGTCGGACGGCTTCTTGAAGGCGGAGTCCTTCAGGGTCACCACGACGAGGTGGCCGGGCTTCGCCGAGAGCGCGTCGGCGACGATCTTGAACTCGGCCAGCTTCTTGCTCTGCGCGAGCAGCGGCGCCGGGTAGGACGCGAACGCGATGTCGACGTCGCCGTTGATGACGCCGGTGATGCTGGCGGGCCCGGAGGCCATGACCTGGGCTTCGACCTCGAGGCCCTGCTCCTTGAAGTACCCCTGCTCGATGGCGCGGTAGAACGGCGCGACGTCGACGACGGGCAGTACCCCGACCTTGATCTTGGCCTTCTCCACCCCGCCCGGCCCCTGCTGGGCGCCGTCGGATCCGCTTTCGCCGCCGAGCAGCGAGCAGCCGCTGGCCAGCAGCGCCACCGCGACAGCGGCGATCGGCAGACGGGCACGGGAGAACCGTCTGGTGGTCACGCTTCGGAGCATTGGAGCCTCTCCTCATAGGAGGTCGGTTTGTCGAGGTGTTACCCCCCTCGCACATCAAGGGGCCACTCTAAGGTCCGTTGGGACCGGGTCACAATGAGTGTGCGCCAGATGTCTTCGGGTGAACTCTCTCACTGAATTGGGTGGAGCCGTTGACCCAAGTGGGCGAATTGCTCCAGAGCCCTGACCAGGGCCTAACGGTGTGTAATGGCCCACTCGGGGTATGCCCCCTAGCCCTGCCATCTGGGTGATCAATTGGCTGGAATAGTCCATAGTTCCATCACCCATGAGGACTGTTGCTACTGCTAAGTACCTGATAAGGGCTGTGATGATGCCCTGGAAGGGTTACATCGCCGCTGAGACTTCGCTACCTTCTGTGTCCAACAGGTGAGGCGCACGCTCGTCCGAGCGGCGCGGAGAGCAGGCGCGCATGGTCGTCGGTAACGCCGGGCCGAGTCGGTCCGACATCTTGCGGCAAGCGTCACTGCTTCGGGCTACCGCGATGCGCCGCGTCCTTAACTGGGGTAGTTGTCCGTTCGAGCTAGCCGAGTAACGGGCTACTGGCTCAGATGCAAGGAGTGTGCAGGCAGTGCCCGATCACACCGCTGGGGTCGACCTAGGCCCTGGGAAATTCGGTGGCGTCGTGTCCGACCGGGATGCGGCGCGATCCGCCGCGCCCAAGACGCCCGGCCGTAAAACGGTCGAGGGCGGGTCCCGCTGGCGGCTGCGCAACTGGCGCCTGCGGACCAAGCTGATCGCGGTCCTCATGGTCCCGGTCATCACCGCCATCGCCCTTGGGGTGCTCCGCGCCGACAACGAGCTGCAGCGCGCCGCCGACTTCGACGAAGCCGCCGCGGACATCAGCTCGACCCTCGACGTCGTCGCGCTCGTCCACGAGCTGCAGAACGAACGTAACCTGGTCGTCGCCCACGTCGCGGGCAGGCGACAGGGTGATGTCGGCAACATCCAGGCCCAGTTCCAGAAGACCAACGCCACGCTCGCCCGGCTCGCGCAGGCCGCCAAGACCGTCGAGGCCGAGCGGGAGGACGCCCGGCTGCTGATGCCGCTGGCGAACCGCCTCTCCGCCGTCGAGTCGGTCCGCAGCGCCGCGATGAGCAGCGAATACCCCGACGTCGGCGTCTACGGCGCCTACACCTCCCTGCTGGAGGCCGTGCTGGCCGCCGGCTCGGAGTTCACCGCCTCGCTCGGCGACCCGGAGATCAACCGCCTCGCCAGCGCCGCGCTCAGCGTCGTGGAGAGCAAGGAGTTCCTGGGCAGGCAGAACTCGATCCTGATGATCGCCGCCATCCGGGACAACTTCCCCTCCGGCATGCTCGAACTGGCCCGCGGCGCCGAGGCCAGCTACGCCGCCTCCGTCGCCAACTTCCGCGCCAACGCCGAGCCGGTCGAGTCGCAGTTCTACTCCGACACCTTCTCCGGCGCCGAGGTCGACCACCGCGAGTCCACCAAGCAGCTCGCCTTCTACCACGCCTCGCGGGACCAGCCGCTGGGCATCTCGATCGACTCGCTGCGCGAGGACGCCCGAGCCACCGCCGAGGCGCTGCGCAAGGTCGAGATCTCGCTGCTGGAGAAGCTGCGGTCGAAGGCCATCACCGCCGCCGACACGGCCAAGGTCGACGCCTGGCGCGACGCCGCGATCGTCCTCGCCGCCGTGCTGCTCGCCCTGATCGTCACCCTGATCGTCGCCCGCTCGCTCCTGGTCCCGCTGCGCGTGCTGCGCCGCGACGCCCTGGACGTGGCGAACCGGCGACTGCCCGAGACGGTGCAGCGAATCCTCGCCGACCCGGACCCGGTCGAGGCCGCCAAGAACGCGGTCGAGCCGGTCCCGGTGTTCACCCGCGAGGAGACCGGTCAGCTCGCCCGCTCGTTCGACGCCGTGCACGACCAGGCGGTCCGGATGGCGACCGAGCAGGCGCTGCTGCGCGACAACATCAACTCGATCTTCGTCAACCTCTCCCGGCGCAGCCAGACGCTCGTCGAGCGCCAGCTCTCGCTGATCGACCGGCTCGAGCAGGACGAGCAGGACCCCGACCAGCTCGCCAGCCTCTTCGAGCTCGACCACCTCGCCACCCGCATGCGGCGAAACTCCGAAAGCCTGCTGGTGCTCTCCGGCTCCGGCCTGAGCCGCCAGCTCAGCCGCCCGGTGCCCGCCGCCGAGGTCGTCGGCGCCGCGGTCTCCGAGGTCGAGCAGTACGCCCGCATCGAGGTGCTGTCCGCTCCGGACATCGCCGTGCAGGGCCGCGCCGTCTCCGACCTCGTCCACCTGATCGCCGAGCTGCTGGACAACGCGACCTCCTTCTCCGAGCCGGAGAAGAAGGTCTACGTCCGGATGGCGGTGACCAGGAAGAAGGAACTCGCCATCCAGATCACCGACTCCGGTGTCGGTATGAACGAGGACGAGATCGAGAACGCCAACACCCGCCTCGCCGACCCGCCCGACCTCGACGTCGCGGTGACCAGGCGAATGGGCCTCTACGTGGTCGCCCGGCTCGCCAAGCGGCACGACATCGTCGTGCGGCTGCGCGACAACGAGGACATCGAGGGCGGCCTGATCGCCCGGATCACCGTCCCCGCGGGCCTGGTCCACGGCTCCGGCGCCCCGGCGCAGACCAACAACATCATCTCGCCGATCAGCCTCCCGCCCGCCATCGGCGACACGGCGGCCAAGGCCAGCGGCATCGCGGGGGCCTTCACCGGCAGCATGCCGCGGCTGCGCTCCGACGGCGGCGTGGTGGCCGAGTCCCCGGTGGAGCGCTCCGCCGAGCAGGTCACCGGCTACCCGCCGTTCCAGCCGAGCTTCGGCGCCGACAAGATCGACGACACCGGCGGCTGGGGTCCCCCCGCCTCCCCGGAGGAGATCAACTCCGCGCTCAACGGCCACATCTACGACGACTCGGGCGTCGGACTGTTCGGCACCCCGATGCCGGAACAGCCCTACGACGACGACGTAAACGGCGCCTACGCCTACGAGCCGCCGCCCCGGCCCGCCGAGCAGACCCACGGCGGCGACGCCCCCACGGAGCGGCTGCCGATCTACGAGGCCGTCCTGTCGCAGTGGTTCGAAGCGGGTGACACCGGCTCCACCCCCGCCGCCAACGGCAACCCGCCCGCGAACGGCACCATCAACGGCGCACTGACCCCGGCCGAGCCCGAAGCAGACCACCACGCGGAGCCCACGGCCGACGCCGTCGAGGCGCCCGCCGCGGCGGCCGAACCCGAGCCCGCACCGGAGCCCGAACCGGCCCCCGTCGTCGATCCCTGGGTTTCCCCAGGTGACGACGGTTGGCAGCGGGCCCGTGCACTGCTCGACCACAGTGCTGACACCATGACTACCGCAGGACTGCCCAAGCGGGTCCCCAAAGCCCACTTGGTCCCCGGTTCGGCAGCGCCAAGGGAGGAGACCACCGGTGAACAGCCGGCGGTGCCTCCACTGCCTCCCCGCACGGCGGACGCGATCCGCGGCCGCATGTCGAGCTTCCAACAAGGGGTTCGGCGGGGCCGACACGCCCTTGTCGACGCTTACCCTGGTGACCAGACCGGTTCAGACGAGAGCCGCCAAGACGAGGAGCAGGAGTGACGACCGCGTCAGTACAGCAGCCCGGCAGCTTCGGGTGGCTCATCACCGATTTCGTTCGCCAGGTCCCCGGCGTCGCGCACGCCGTGGTGGTCTCCGCCGACGGACTGCTGTTGGCCGGATCGCAGGGCTTGCCCCGCGACCGCGCCGAACAGCTCTCCGCGGTGGCGTCCGGCCTGGTGAGTCTCACCGCCGGTGCCGCGAGGTGCTTCGAAGCGGGCGGGGTCAACCAGACCGTGGTCGAGATGGACCGCGGTTACCTGTTCCTGATGTCGATCTCGGACGGCTCGTGCCTCGCGGTGCTCGCCGCTCCGAACTGCGACATCGGACTGGTCGCCTACGAGATGACCCTCCTGGTCGAGCGAGTCGGCCAGCAGATGACGCCCGAGCTGCGCGCGCAGCTTCAGGGCTCGCAGCGCAGGTAATCGAGACGGCGGGGTGAGAGCGCGATGAGTACGGGGCGCCGGGCGACCGGCAGGCGTACCGAGGACGACTTCTCCTACCGGGACTTGTTCGGCTCGGACTCCCGCTTCGGCGAATCCGACCTCGATGAACCCCTGGATGAGCCCGAGCGGAGGCTGACGGAGATGTCGGAACGCGGCTGGGAGGACCTGCCCGAACATGGCATCGGCGACCCGCCGAACCGGTTCGACATCGATGGGTTCCGGGCGAGGCTCTTCGGCGGGCCGAGCGCGGCGCTCTACGGCGACTCGGGTATCCCCGCGCAGTCCGACTGGGACAGCAAGGAGATCCCCGCGGTCCCGACGTTCGACCCGGAGCCGGAGCACGACCCGCTGCAGGAAACCGGTTCACTGGTGCGTCCGTACACCAAGACCGGTGGTCGGACCCGCTCCGACTACGACCTGGCGATCGAGGCTCTGGTCTCCACCAGTGACCGAGGCCGAGTCCCCGACGCGGCGGTGCGCCCGGAGCACAGATCCATCTGCGGCCTGTGCCTGGATACTCGTTCGGTCGCCGAGGTCGCCGCGCACCTGCGGCTTCCGCTCGGCGTCGCCCGGGTCCTGATCGGGGACATGGCGGGAATGGGCCTGGTCTCGATCCACCAGAGCGGCATGGTCGTGGGCGACCGGCCGTCGATCGAATTCATGGAAAGGGTGCTCAGTGGGCTCCGCAGGCTCTAGTCCTCTCAGCGCGCGTGGCGCGGCACCGCAGCCGACCACCTCGGCCAAGATCGTGGTCGCCGGTGGGTTCGGCGTGGGCAAGACGACCCTGGTCGGCTCGGTCTCCGAGATCGTGCCGCTGACCACCGAGGCCGTCATGACCGAGGCCAGCGTGGACGTCGACGACCTGTCGTCGACGCCGAACAAGACGACCACCACGGTGGCGATGGACTTCGGTCGCGTCTCGCTCGACTCCGACCTGATCCTGTACCTGTTCGGTACACCGGGTCAGCACCGATTCTGGTTCATGTGGGACGACCTGGTCCGCGGCGCCATCGGCGCCATCGTCCTGGTCGACACCCGGCGCCTGGCCGACGCGTTCGCGTCCATCGACTTCTTCGAGGACCGCGGACTGCCGTACATCATCGCGCTGAACTGCTTCGACCGCGTTCTGCACCACCGCATCGACGACGTGCGCGACGCGCTCACCGTCGAGCCGTCGGTGCCGATCGTCACGACCGACGCGCGTGACCGCGACTCCACCAAGGAAGCGCTCATCACCCTCGTCCAACACGCCATGCAACAACGCATGTCCCGCGCCGTCTAGGCGCGAGTCGCCCCCTCAGGCAAACGAGTCGCCCCTCCCTGCAACTGAGTTCGACATTCACGTCCGCGCGAATGTCGAACTCACTCGCCGGGAGGGGCGACTCGTTTGCCTGGCGGGGCGACTCGCGGTTATTCCTCGACCAGGGCTGCGCTGGTTATGCGGTGGACGGGGAGGCGGTGGAGGTCGTCGCCGGTGGGGTCGTGGCCCTCTACTACGCCGCCGCCTAGGCGGACTGGGATGAGGACGCGTTGGACGGCGCTGCCGTGGCCGTCGACCATGCCGATCCACACCTTGCTGCCATCCTGGATGGCCGTCTTGAGCAGGGCCATCACCTCCGCCAGGTTCGCCCCGCCGGAGCTCGGCGACACCGGGCGGCTGCGCCTGCTCTCCGCCGCACGATCGCCCGCCCGCATGCTGCGCACGATCTCCGCCAGCTGCTCCGGGTCGGCCACCCGCGTGCCCGCCGGCCTGCGCAGCGCCCGCGCGGCCGTCTGCACCCGCCTGCCCGTGGGCCGCAGGTCGACGACCTGGCCGTCGACGTCCTCCGCCGCCGGGGCGAACCCGGCCGCGCGCAGCTCGTCGAGGATCTCCAGCAGCGGCAGCGGACTGATCAGCACGGTCGGCGCGATCCGGCGCAGCCGCAGCGATGCCGCCACCGGGTGCGCGGCGACCTCCGCGACCAGCGCCGGGTCGTCGCAGCGCAGGAACGACGTGGCCGCGCCGCCGCGCAGCCTGCCGTGCCTGCGGGCGACGTCGTCGATCAGGTAGGTCAGCGACTGCGGGATCGGCGTGCGGGACCGCAGGCGGAACAGTTCATGCAGGTCAGAGGCGGTGCGGCCGACGTCGAGCGCGCGCCGGATCGACGTCTCCGACACCCGGTAGACCGTGGCGCTGCCCGCGGACTCGACGTCGGCGACCTCGCCGACCTGGGCGGCCAGGTGCGGTTCGAGCACGCCGGGGGCGACGACGGTCAGGTCGGCCTGCACCAGGAAGTGGTCGATCGGCTCCGGCATCGCCTCGGCCATCCGCTTCGCGGCCGCCGCGGCACCTTCGTCGAGCAGCGCCCGGCCGGGGCCGCTCACCGCGCCGAGCGCGACGATGCCGAGGGCGGAGGCCTCGGTCAGGGTCCAGCGGACGATCTCGTCGCGAAGCCTGCCGCCGCGCCGGGGCGCGCGCCAGGCGAGGAGGGCGGCGAGTTCGTCAGGGGAGGCGATGCCGGTGCCGGGTTTGAGGTCGGCGAGGGCGGTCAGCACCCGCAGCCGCTCCAGCGGCGCGACCGGGCGACGCAGGTCCTCCGACAGCGGCGCGAGCAGCTTGTCCTTGCCGTCGCGCAGGCCGCCGAGCCCGGGCAGCCGCGGCAGGTCGAGCCACGCGGCCGCGAGCGTCGCCCAGCGGTTGGCGGGGGAGGCGGCGAGCCAGAGATCGGCGTGGTTGGTCGGGATCCACTCGGGGATCACCGTGTCGGTCTCGGCGATCAGGCTCGCGCCGAAGGCCAGTTCGGCGAGCAGGGTCGCCTGCCGCTCGCTGATGTCGAGGGCCTTGGTCAGCCGCCGCACGTCGCGCACGCCCAGGCCGCCGGATTTGAGCGTCGTGGCGGGGTCGTCGGACCACATGTGGATGAGCGCTTCCATGTGCCGCAACACTTCGAGCGTCTCACTCGCCGCCGTCGCGTCCACAGTGGACTGCTTGTGCGCGGTGGTGTGCAGCGTCGGCTCGGTGAGGGCGCCGACGCGCTCGCGGCGCACGGCCAACCCGACCTCGCGCGGCAGCTCGACGGTCTGCGCGTCCACCCGCACCAGCAGGCCGCGGGCGAGCAGCCGCTGGATCGGGGTCCGCGCGTCGGCCAGCGGGAGGATCTCCGCGGCGTCCTTCGTGCGGCCGACCGGCTGACCGTGAGCGAGGGCCGTGACGACCTTGCGCTCGTCGTCCTCGATCTCGGCCAGCAGCACGGACACGTCGACGTCGGTCAGCGACGGCGAGGACCGGCCGAGCCCGCCGGGGTAGAGGCCGCCTGCTTCCCGGGCGGCGGGGACGAGGCTGATCCCGTCGTCGTCGCCCCAGGCGAGGATCATGCCGCGCAGCGTGTCCGCGGCTTCCCTGAGCCGCTCGGGCGGCACGTCGAGCAGGCCGTCGAGCGGGACGGGCTGCCGGTCGGCACCCGCCGTGAGCAGGGCGTCGAGGACGGCGAGGGTGAAGGTGTCGAGCCCTTCGGCCGCTCTGGCGACGGACGCGCGGGTTCCGGCCCTGGTGGCGAGCACCGTGGTGTCGGCGGGCCGCGGTGTGGCCAGATCCGGCCGCAGGCGCAGTACCTCGGCCAGCGCCTCGTCGTCCCGGGCGCGCAGCCAATCGGTGAGCGTGGTGCTGGACACCCTGACCACGGTATACGGCCCGGCCTTCCGGTAATCTCCGTACTCGCGAAACCTGTTCGCGAACACCTAGGAGGAGCCGTGGCGAAGGCCGCCAAGAGCCACCGTGTCGACCCGCACTGGGCGGGGGACGACGACCACGGCGTGCACCCGGTCAGCGAGCTGGCGTCAGACCGCCAGGGCGCGCTCTCGCCGTACGGCGACGTCACGTTCCCGTTGGAGAAGGTGCCCTACCAGCACCCGGTCACGGAGATCAACAAGACCCCCTGACCCTGGGCGTGACATGCGCCTACTACCGGTCGGTACACAGAAGGTGATCACGCCGCCGCGCTAGGCTCGCTCCATTCAAGACGCTGCCGTCTTCTTTGGAGCCCCGCATGCCAGTTCCCGGTCCCGGCTACTCCATCACCGTCCGCGTGGAGGCGCCCCCTTCGGCGAGTGCGGCGGGGGATCTGGCGGGAGCCATCGGCCGGGTCGGCGGCGTCATCACGGCGTTCGACGTCGTCGAGTCGCACAGCGACCGGATCGTCGTCGACATCACGTGCAACGCGGTGTCGGCCAACCACGCCCGCGACATCACCGAGGCGCTGGAAGTGCTGCCGGGTGTGGTCGTGCGCAAGGTGTCCGACCGCACGTTCCTGATGCACCTCGGCGGCAAGATCGAGGTCAACGCCAAGGTCGCGCTCCGCAACCGTGACGACCTCTCCCGCGCGTATACCCCCGGTGTGGCCCGGATCTGCCAGGCCATCGCCGACAACCCGGACGACGCGCGCCGCCTGACCATCAAGCGCAACACCGTCGCCGTCGTCACCGACGGGTCGGCCGTGCTGGGCCTGGGCAACCTCGGGCCCGCCGCCGCGCTGCCGGTGATGGAGGGCAAGGCGGCCCTGTTCAAGAAGTTCGCCGGCGTCGACGCCTGGCCGGTGTGCCTGGACACCCAGGACACCGAGGAGATCATCCGGACCGTGCAGCTCATCGCGCCGGTCTACGGCGGCATCAACCTCGAGGACATCGCCGCGCCGCGCTGCTTCGAGATCGAGGCCCGGCTGCGCGACCTGCTCGACATCCCCGTCTTCCACGACGACCAGCACGGCACCGCCATCTGCGTCGTCGCCGCGCTGCGCAACGCGCTTCGCGTCGTGGGCAAGGACATGGCCGACACCAAGATCGTCGTGTGCGGCGTGGGCGCCGCGGGCTCGGCCATCATCCGGCTGCTGCTGCGCCGCGGGCCCGCCGACATCGTCGCCGTCGACGTCGACGGCATCGTCCACTCCGGACGCGGCGACGGCGACGACAACCTGAAGTGGGTCGCGGCCAACACGAACCGCGAGAACAAGACCGGCAACCTGCACGACGCGCTGGTCGGCGCCGACGTGTTCATCGGCGTGTCCGCCCCCAACCTGTTCGGCGCCGAACAGGTCGCGACGATGGCGGCGGACCCGGTGGTGTTCGCCCTGGCCAACCCGGACCCGGAGATCGACCCGCTGGAGGCGCAGAAGCACGCCGCCGTGGTCGCGACCGGCCGCTCGGACTACCCGAACCAGATCAACAACGTGCTGGCCTTCCCCGGTGTCTTCCGCGGCCTGCTCGACGCCCAGGCCCGCGGCATCACCGACTCGATGCTGCTGGCCGCCGCCGACGCCATCGCCGACGTGGTGGACGGCGACAAGCTCAACGCGTCATTCATCGTCCCCAGCGTCTTCGACCCGGCGGTCGCCTCGGCCGTCGCCGAAGCTGTGCGCAAGGCCGCGGGCACCTCTCACTCGGGTTGAGTACTAGGCTCGATTTGTGGGTGAACTGAGTCATGTCGATGCCAGCGGCGCGGCCCGAATGGTCGACGTCTCCGCCAAGGACGTCACCGCGCGCACCGCGGTGGCCAGCGGGGTCGTCCGAACCACCGAGGAAGTAGTCGCGCTGCTGCGGCGGGACGGCCTGCCCAAGGGTGACGCGCTCGCCACGGCCCGGATCGCCGGGATCATGGCGGCGAAGAAGACCTCGGAGCTGGTGCCGCTGTGCCACCCGATCGCCATCTCCGGTGTCCGGGTGGACTTCGACCTCGACGGGCCGGAGGTGCGGATCTCGGCGACCGTGCGGACCAACGACCGCACCGGCGTCGAGATGGAGGCGCTCACCGCCGTGGCGGTCTGCGGGCTCACCCTGCACGACATGATCAAGGCCGTCGACCCGGCCGCCGTGCTCGACGCGGTCCGCGTGGAGCGCAAGGACGGCGGGAAGAGCGGCACCTGGGTCCGGGAGGAGCAGTCGTGAGCACCGCACACGTCATCACCGCGTCCAACAGGGCGGCCACCGGGGTATATGAGGACAAGACCGGCCCGGTCATCGTCGCGTGGCTGCGTGGGCGCGGCTTCGACGTCCCGGACCCGGTGGTGGTGCGCGACGGCGCCCCGGTCGAGACGGCCCTGAGGGCGGCTGTCGCCGCCGGGGTGGACGTCGTGGTGACCACGGGCGGCACGGGCCTCACCCCCACCGACGGCACCCCGGAGGCGACGCGGGCGGTCCTGGACTACGAGATCCCGGGCCTCGCCGACGCCATCCGGGCCGCCGGACTGCCCAAGGTGCCGACGGCGGTGCTGTCCCGGGGCCTGGCCGGGGTCGCCGGGCGCACGCTCGTGGTGAACCTGCCGGGGTCCTCCGGCGGCGTCCGGGACGGTCTGGCTGTGTTGGAGCCGGTCTTGGCCCACGCCGTGGACCAGCTGCGCGGCGGGGACCACCCGCGGCCTGCCGAGGCTGCTGTTACGGCTGAGGTGCTGCGGGCCGATATCAGCGAGTCCACGATCAGCGTCGAGGAGCACGCGGCCCTGGTGGAACACGCCGCCGCGGGTGCTGTGGTGACGTTCGCGGGGGTTGTCCGCGACCACGACCACGGGCGGGGCGTGCGGGGGCTGAGCTATGAGGGGCACCCCAACGCCAAGGACATCGTCGCCGAAGTGGCGGCTGACGTCGCGCGGCGTCCTGGGGTGCGGGCCATCGCGGTGAGCCATCGGATCGGGGACTTGGCGATTGGGGACGTGGCCCTGGCTTGCGCCGTGGCCGCTGAGCATCGGCGGGAGGCGTTTGTGGCCTGCGCGGATCTGGTTGATGAGGTGAAGGCGCGGTTGCCGATCTGGAAGCATCAGCTCTTCACTGATGGCACTGATGAGTGGGTCAACTGCCCCTGACCACGCGGCACCCAAACCAGCGAACTACCTGGACACTGCCACTGGCACTTTCCTTGCACCTTGGATGAGTGGTGCCTGTTTGGGTGGTTCGCCTTGATTTGGGGCCCCTCGAAATGGGCCGTGCGGGTCAAAAGGCGAGCTCAAGGAACCTCACCCGCACCGCGATTTTGGCCCATTTCACCCCAAATCAAGGCGAACCACCCAAACAGGCCGTTCGGTTCGGCCCGTTGCGCAGGGTGGGGGCAGGTGCCCAGCGGTGCCACTGCGGCAGGGGCGGTAGGCGCCCCCGATCGAACCTGCCGACACGTCCAAATAGAACCGGACCCTCACCGCCGGGGGGTAGCGGTAAGGGTCCGGAGCTGGGGCCCCATAAAGCGGGGCGTCAAACTTACTTGGTGGCGATCTTCTGACCCACGAGGATCAGGTTCGGGTCGCCGATGTAGCTCTTGTTCTTCTCGTGCAGGGCCTGCCAGCCGCCGGTCACGTTGAGCTGCTTGGCGATCTGCGACAGGGTGTCACCCGCGACGACGGTGTAGTCGCCCGCCGGGTTCGACTTCGACAGCGCCACCGGGGCGGCGGGGGCCGCGACCTTGGGGGCGGTCACCTTGGGCGCCGCGGCCTTGGGGGCGGCGGGCTTCGTCACGGCCTTCTTCGGGGCCGCGGGCTTCTTCGCGATGGCGGCGGTCGAACCGGCCCGCTTGCCGCAGGTCGGCCACGCGCCGATGCCCTGGCCCTTGAGGACGTTCTCCGCGACGCGGATCTGCTCCTCGCGGGAGGCCTGGTGGGCCATGCCCGACCCGCCGTACGCCCGCCAGGTGCTGGCACTGAACTGCAGGCCGCCGTAGTAGCCGTTGCCGGTGTTGATGCTCCAGTTGCCGCCGCTCTCGCACTGGGCGATGGCATCCCAGTTGACGCTGCTGGCGGAAGCGGGGGCGGCGACGGCGACCATCGGGGCGCCGATCGCGACACCCGCGACGATGACGCGGGCGATGGTGCGCTTGGCGGAGGACGGCTTGCGGTGCTTGCCTAGGTAGGACATTTGGGTCTCTCCTCCCGCGCCTGCGAGCGTGTCGCTGTGGGCGGGCCCGACTTCGGCCCGGCCGGGGCTCTCACCCGGCTGCCACGCCTCGCGTGCCGAAGCACGCTCGTCGTGGTCCCTCGCCCCTGTCCGGAAGTTCGCTTTCGCTCGGGGTTGGTTCCCGAGAGGCCGCCGGACAGGACTTGGCGCTACGGACTCCCGGGTAGTGCGTGGCTGGTTCGGGGCCAGCCAAGAAGCGACGGTACGTAACCGGGAGGGGATTCGGAAATTATCCAAGTTGTGACCGTCGTCACAGTAACGCTGGGCGAACCGGCTTCGATGGCAATGAATCCGCAGGTCAGCGAGTTATGTTTCGCTGTTATTGTTCCGTGTCCTGCCCGAGATAATTCACGCTGGGTGAGGTTTGGCTCACGTCGATTCGGCGTGTTGGGCCGTTCGTGGACTCAGCCACCCGCGAAAGGCGGAAGCACGTCGAGCACTGTTCCGTCACTCAACGGAACAGATCGGTCACGCACGGCCACGCCGTCAAGGAGGAAGCTCGACGCCAGCAGGACCCGGGAGAGAGCCTCGCCGTGGCGGCCGGAGAGCTCGCTCAGCGCGTCGGCGACCGTCGATCCGGCGGGGAATCCCACGGTCTCCTCGGACACGCCCGCGGCGGCTCGCGCTCCGGCGAAGTACCGGACCGTCGCTGTCGTCACGCTCATCCTCCGATTGCGCTCATCGGCCGCAGTGGCTGGGCGAAGCCCGCGTCGTTGATCTGGTGCCCCGCGAGTTTGGCCCACATCGTGGCCCGCCACAGCTCGGCGATCTCGGCGTCGTCGGCCCCGGCCCGCAGTGGCGCGCGCAGATCGGTTTCCGACTGGCTGAACAGGCACGAGCGCAGCGCGCCGTCGGCGGTCAGCCGGGTGCGGTCGCAGTCGCCGCAGAACGGGCGGGTCACCGAGGCGATGACGCCGACCTCGGCCGGTCCGCCGTCGACCAGCCACCGCTCGGCGGGGGCCGCGCCACGCGGGCTCGGGCTCTCGGTCAGCTCGAACTCTTCGCGAAGCAGCTCGAGGATGCGCTCCGCGGTGATCATCTGCGTGCGCTTCCACCCGTGCTGCGGGTCGAGGGGCATCTGCTCGATGAACCGAAGGTGGTAGCCGTGGTCTACGCAGTACCGAAGCAGCGAGGCGGCTTCGTCGTCGTTGATCCCGGGCAGCAACACGGCGTTGACCTTGACCGGCGTCAGCCCGGCGTCGCGCGCGGCGGCGAGGCCGTCGAGCACGTCGGAGAGCCGGTCGCGGCGGGTGATCTCCTGGAACCGCTCGGGGCGCAGGGTGTCGAGGGAGACGTTGATCCGGTCGAGCCCGGCGTCGACCAGCGACTTGGCGCGGCGGACCAGGCCGATGCCGTTGGTGGTCATCGAGATCCGCGGCCGGGGGGAGAGGGCGGCGGTGGCGGCGATGATCTTCTCGATGCCCTTGCGCAGGGTCGGTTCGCCGCCGGTGAACCGGACGTTGGTGATGCCGAGGGTCTCCACGGCGATGCGGATCAGCCTGCCGAGTTCATCCTCGTCGAGCATCTCGCCGCCGGGCATCCAGTCGAGGCCCTCGGCGGGCATGCAGTAGGTGCAGCGCAGGTTGCAGCGGTCCGTGAGCGACACCCGGAGGTCCGCGGCGACCCGGCCGAACCGGTCGATCAACGCGGGGTTGTCCGGGCGTGGCGCACTAGACGTGCCGGGCATTGCCGGAAGTCCCAGATCAACCGCTGTCACCCGATCCAGGGTAGTCGCGATTTCACCGAATGGGCTGATACGTCCGCTATCTGAGCACGACCGCGAGGTTGGCGTCCAACCGCGATTGCGGGTCGATTTATCCTATCAGGACGCGGCTGCGGAGGTTAGGCTCCGTCCATGCCGTACTTTCGGTTATCCGAAGCCGCCCGCCTGCTCGGCGTCAGTGACGACACTGTCCGCCGATGGGTGGACGCCGGCCACCTTCGGGCGGACTCCGACGCCGCCGGACGCAAGGTCGTGGAGGGCTCGGTCCTCGCCGACTTCGCCCGGACCCAGGCCCGCGAGATCCCGGACCCCACCGCGGGTGGGCGGTCGGCGCGCAACCGCTTCGTCGGGCTGGTGACCGAAGTCGTGGCCGACAGGGTGATGGCGCAGGTGGAGATGCAGTGCGGCCCCCACCGGGTGGTGTCGCTGATGAGCGCGGAGGCCGTCCGCGAACTCGGCCTGGAGCCGGGTGTGCTCGCCGTCGCCTACGTGAAGGCCACCCAAGTAGTAGTGGAGACGCCGTGATCAAGCCCCTGCTCCTGGCGGCCGCCCTGCTCGCAGGGTGCGGGACCAGCGCGGGTTCTGACCAGACGACCGTGACCGTGTTCGCCGCGGCCTCGCTGACCGAGTCGTTCACCGCCCTGGAGAAGCGATTCGAGACCGACAACCCCGGCGTCGACTTGCGACTCAACTTCGCGGGCTCATCCGCGCTCGCCCAACAGCTCGCCAACGGCGCGGCGGCGGACGTGTTCGCCGCCGCCGATGAGAAGACAGTGGCCGGGGTGGCTGAGCACCTGGAAAGCCCCGCGGTGTTCGCCACCAACCGGCTCACCATCGCCGTCCCCCGCGGCAACCCGGCCAAGATCACCGGTCTCGCCGACCTGACCCGCACGGACGTGACGGTTGTCGTCTGCGCTCCCCAGGTCCCGTGCGGTGCGGCGACTAGGAAAGTCGCCCCGAACCTGCGGCCCGCGAGCGAGGAACAGGACGTGAAGGCGGTGCTGACCAAGGTCGCGGCGGGGGAGGCGGACGCGGGCCTGGTCTACGTCACCGACACCCGCTCGGGAAAGGTCGACGCGATCGACTTCCCGGAGTCGGCGGCGGTGGTCAACAAGTACCCGATCGCGCTCACCAAACAGGCCCCCAACGCGCTGCTCGCCCGCCGTTTCGTCGACCTGGTGCTAAGCCAGACCGGGCAGAACGAGCTGGTCAGAGCCGGTTTCGGCAAGCCATGACCCCGCCATCCACAGGGCGGGCCGGTTATCCACAGCAACCCCGCACCCCCTCCTCCTCACCCCCCACCCCCGATAAACTGGCCAAGGGCCGTCCCCCCGGGGAAGGGCGGGGGCCGCGCTGTTTACGGGCGGCGATCAGCGACGTGCGGGGTTCGGCGGCGTTCTCCGATGAGTGCGGGTGGCGGGGCACAGCGGAGATCCGCGGTCGGCGGGGGGTGCCTTGTGTTCGTGGGGTGCCCAGGGGTGGGTCTGGGCTGCGGGCTTCTTCGGCGTTCACTGATGAGTGCAGGTGGCAGCGCTCTGCGGCGATCTGCGAGCAGGTGGGTCTGCCCAGTTTGCGGGCGGGGAAGCCGGGGGCTTTCGAGCAGGTCGATTCGGCAAGTGCGCGAATCCCGGCGCCTGTTGGACGGTGCGGACCTGCCCATGACCTGCTCGCCGGGCGTCGGTTCAGTGGCGAAACTGGTCGTGCCGTCCTCCTGTCTGTCGGGTGGGCTGAGCGGTGATCGGGACTGCTGGGCGCGGGTCGTCGTGGGTGCCGGGGGTGTTGTGGGTTCCCGCGGTGCTTGGGTTGGCGGTCGTGGTGTTGCCGCTGGTCGGGCTGCTGGTCCGCGCGGATCTGGGGAACTGGGTCGAGCACGTCACCAGCCCCGGTGCGATGGCGGCGCTGGCGCTCTCGTTGCGGACCGCGGCCATGTCGACGTTCCTCTGTCTTCTCCTCGGTGGTCCCCTCGCCGTCGTGCTCGCACGCGCGCGTGTTCCGGGGGTGCGGGTGCTCCGCGCGGTGGTGTTGCTTCCCTTGGTGCTGCCGCCGGTTGTCGGTGGGCTCGCACTCCTCTATCTCCTCGGCCGTTCCGGGTTCGCCGGTCACGCGCTCGACTTGGCGTTCGGTATCCGCGTTCCCTACACGACCGCCGCCGTCGTGATCGCGCAGACCTTTGTGGCCATGCCGTTCCTGGTCGTCGGGCTCGAAGGGGCGCTGCGGACCGCGGGGGAGCGGTACGAAGCCGTCGCCGCAACCCTCGGGGCTCGGCCGTGGACGGTGTTCCGTCGGGTCACCGTGCCGCTCCTGCTGCCCGCCATCGGCTCCGGCGTCGTCCTTTCCTTTGCCCGCGCGCTTGGTGAGTTCGGGGCCACGATCACCTTCGCGGGCAGCCTCGAAGGCGTGACCCGCACCCTGCCGCTGCAGGTCTACCTTCTCGGTGAGACCGATGTGGACGGTGCGATCGCCGTGTCCCTGCTCCTGGTCCTGGTCGCGATCGCGGTGATCGTCGTGGCCCGCCCGCGCGCGGTGGAGCGGGCGCCGTGACCGGGCTGCGCGCGGAATTCGTGCTGACCCAAGGGGACTTCCGGCTCCAAGTGGACCTGCGCACCGGACCCGGGGAGGTGATCGCCGTCCTCGGGCCCAACGGCTCCGGCAAGTCCACCCTCCTCGACGTCCTCGCCGGCCTGCGCCAACCCGAGTCCGGCGTGGTCGCCGTCGACGACAAGACGCTGACCGACACCGCGGCAGGCGTGCGGGTGCCGCCGCACCGCCGAGGCGTCGGCCTGCTCGCCCAGGAGGCCCTGCTCTTCCCGCACCTCACCGCCCTGGCCAACGTCGAGTTCGGACCGCGCGTGCAGGGCAAGGACCACACTGCCGCCCGCCGATGGCTCGACGACGTCGGCGCCGCGGACCTCGCCGACCGCAGGCCGCGCGCCCTCTCCGGCGGCCAGGCGCAGCGGGTCGCGCTCGCGCGGGCGCTCGCCGCCGACCCCGTGCTCCTCCTGCTCGACGAGCCCTTCGCCGCCCTCGACGTCGACGCCGCCCCCGCCCTGCGCGGCGTTGTCCGCCGCGTCCTGCGTGACCGCGCCGCCGTGCTGGTCACCCACGACCCGCTCGACGCGCTCGCCATCGCCGACCGGATCGTCGTCCTGGCCGACGGGAAGGTCGTCGAGCAGGGCCCGACCCGCGAAGTCCTGTCCCGCCCGCGCACCCCGTTCACCGCCCGCGTCGCCGGGCTCGACCTGGTCGCGGGCACCGCCTGCCCGGACGGGCTGCGAACGGCGGACGGCGCGCTCATCGCGGGTTCCGGTGGCGCCGCGATCAGCGGTGAGCCCGCGGTCGCCGTGTTCCGCCCCGCCGACGTCGCGGTCTACACCGAACGGATCCACGGCAGCCCGCGCAACGTGTTCGAGGCGACGGTGACCGCGATGGAGCCGCACGGCGACGTCGTGCGGATCCGGGTCGCGGGCGGCCCGCCGTGGGTGTCCGGCCTGGCCGCGGACCTCACCGTGGGCGCAGTCGCCGAACTCACAATCGAGCCCGGATCTCGCGTCTACCTCGCGGTGAAGGCGACCGAGGTCCGCGTCCACCCCGCCGTGCCGGATTCGGCTGGGTAGATTCACGACATGAGTGGGCCCTGGACGTACCTCATGGACATGGACGGGGTGCTGGTGCACGAGGAGCACCTCATCCCCGGCGCGGACGCGGTGATCGCCGAACTCACCGCGGCCGAGACGCCGTTCCTGGTGTTGACCAACAACTCGATCTACACCCCGCGCGACCTGCGGGCCCGTCTGCTGCGCACCGGGCTCGACGTGCCCGAGTCGTCGATCTGGACCTCCGCGCTGGCCACGGCGAAGTTCCTCGACAGCCAGCGCCCCGGCGGCTCGGCGTTCGTCATCGGCGAGGCCGGGCTGACCACCGCGCTGCACGAGATCGGCTACACCCTCACCGAGCGCGACCCCGACTACGTGGTCCTCGGCGAGACCCGGACGTACAGCGTCGCCGCGATCACCCACGCGATCCGGCTCATCGTCGACGGCGCGCGCTTCATCGCGACCAACCCCGACGCCGCCGGACCAAGCCGCGAGGGGCTGACCCCGGCCACCGGCGCTGTCGCCGCGCTGATCGAGAAGGCCACCGGCCGCTCACCGTATTTCGTGGGCAAGCCGAACCCGCTGATGATGCGCTCCGGCCTGCGTTCCCTCGGCGCGCACTCCGAGGACACGCTGATGATCGGCGACCGGATGGACACCGACATGCTCAGCGGCCTGGAAGCGGGCCTGCGCACGATCCTGGTGCTGACCGGCATCTCCACCCGGGAAACCGCCGAGCGGTACCCCTTCCGCCCTACGCGGGTGATCGACTCGATCGCTGACCTGGTGGGTCACACCAAGGACCCCTTTCCGGCGGGCGTAGAAGGATGATCAGCGGATACCTTCGCATCGCGAGCGAGGCTCGCCTATCGTCGGACCGTGCAGGAAGAAAGATCTGTGCCGCGCACCTACGTCGTCGGTGACGTCCACGGGCACCGCGACGAACTCCTCGACGCGCTCCGGTCCGCGGGACTCATCGACGACGACGACGCCTGGGCGGGCGGCGACGCGCACGTGTGGTTCCTCGGGGACTTCGTCGACCGCGGCCCGGACGGCATCGGCGTCATCGACCTGGTGATCCGCCTCGCCGTCGAAGCGGAGAAAACGGGCGGCAAGGTCGAGACGCTGCTCGGCAACCACGAGATCTTGCTACTCGGTATGCACAAGTTCGGCGACACGGAGGTCCCGTCCGACTTCGGCCCCCGCAGCTTCGCGCGCAGCTGGGAGATGAACGGCGGCATGGTGAGCGACCAGGAGGCGCTCACCGACGACCACGTGTCCTGGCTGCTCGACCGGCCGGTCCTCGCGCTGGTGGGCGACCACCTGCTGATGCACTCCGACACCCTCGAGTACCTCAACTGGGGCCCGGACATCGACGCCATCAACACCGCCGTGACGGACGTCCTGCGGTCCGACGACCTCGTCGACTGGTGGGAGGTCTGGCGCCGGATGACGACCCGGTACGCCTTCCGCGGCCCACATGGGGAACAGGTGGCCGACGACTTGCTGGCCGCGCTCGGCGGGAGCCAGGTCGTCCACGGGCACAGCGTGATCGCCGACCAGGTCGGCAGGCTGCCGGTGGAGATCGACGGCCCACACGAGTACGCGGGCGGCAAGGCACTGGGCGTGGACGCCGGGGTGTTTGTCGGCGGACCGTGCCTGGTCGTCGAGCTTCCGTGGAAACCGGACGAGAAGGACGAGAAGGACGACTGACCCCTTCCGTTCCCGCACCTCCGCCGGACCGCGGCCTGCTCCGCTGGGAACACCGGCAGCGTCTACGACCCGCAGTCAATGGTCTTGACCTGCCCCAGGGTCACGCCCCGCCGCACCACGCCCCTGCATTCCCACCCCGCCAACGCGAGGGGCCGATCCAAACAGGCACCCCCGCGGCCGGCTAGTCGACCGGCACGATGCGCGCGCCCAGAGGCACCAACGACACCGGAATCATCTTGAAGTTCGCGATCCCCAACGGAATCCCGATGATCGTCAAACACAACGCGATCCCCGTGACGATGTGCCCGATCGCCAGCCACCACCCCGCGAAGACGATCCAGATGATGTTGCCGATCACCGACGGAGCGCCCGCGTCCACGCGCGGTTCGATGGTGCGACCGAAGGGCCAGAGGGCGTAGTTGGCAATCCGGAACGACGCGAGGCCGAAGGGGATCGTGATGATCAGGACGCAGCAGATGATGCCGGCGATGACGTAGCCGATGGCCATCCAGAAGCCACACAGCACGAGCCAGATCAGGTTCAGGATGAGTCGCACAAGGTCATTGTCCCCGCCCTCTCCCTTTGGAGATGTGCAGGCCGCGCGTTTGTGAGGAGGATGGCGGAAAGAGCCGAGAGGAGCGCGCCGACATGGCCCAGCCGAGTTACGCCTCAGGGACTTCCACCGTGCCGCTGCTCGGCGACACGATCGGGGGAAACTTCGACCGGACCGTGGCCGCCCACCCCGACCGCGAAGCCCTGGTGGACCGCGCCTCGAACCGCCGGTGGACCTACCGGGAGCTGGCAGAAGAGGTCGACGCCGTGGCAAAAGGCCTGGTCGCGATGGGCGTCGGCAAGGGTGACCGGGTCGGGATCTGGGCGCCGAACTGCGCGGAGTGGGTGTTCATCCAGTACGCGACGGCGAAGATCGGCGCGATCCTGGTCAACATCAACCCGGCCTACCGGGTCCACGAGCTGAAGTACGTCCTCAACCAGGCGGGCATCCGGACGCTCGTCGCCGCGCCGGAGTTCAAGACCTCCGACTATGCCGCGATGATCGAGGAGGTCCGCCCCGAGTGCGCCGCGCTGACCGACGTGGTTCTCATCGGCCGCGAGTCGTGGGACGCGCTGGTCAGCCACGACGGTGAGCTGCCCGAGATCGCCCTCTCCGCCGACGACCCGATCAACATCCAGTACACCTCCGGCACCACCGGTTTCCCCAAGGGCGCGACCCTCTCGCACCACAACATCCTCAACAACGGCTACTTCGTCGGCGAGCTGTGCGGGTACACCGAGCAGGACCGGATCTGCATCCCAGTGCCGTTCTACCACTGCTTCGGGATGGTCATGGGGAACCTCGCGGCCACCTCCCACGGCGCCTGCATGGTCATCCCCGCACCCGCCTTCGACCCCAAGGCGACGCTGGCCGCGGTGGCGGAGGAGAAGTGCACCTCCCTCTACGGCGTCCCGACCATGTTCATCGCCGTCCTGGCCGAACCCGGCGTCGACGAGGCCGACCTGGGCGCGCTGCGCACCGGGATCATGGCCGGGTCGCCGTGCCCGGTCGAGGTGATGAAGCAGGTCGTCGAGCGGCTCGGGATGGCCGAGGTGACCATCTGCTACGGCATGACCGAGACCTCCCCGGTGTCCACCCAGACCCGCGCCGACGACAGCGTCGACCGCCGGGTGTCCACGGTCGGCCGGGTCCACCCGCACCTCGAAGTCAAGATCGTCGATCCCGAGACCGGCCTGACCGTCCCGCGCGGCGAGCCGGGGGAGTTCTGCACCCGCGGCTACTCGGTGATGCTGGGCTACTGGGAGCAGCCGGAGAAAACCGCCGAGTCCATCGACAGCGCCCGCTGGATGCACACCGGCGACCTCGCGGTGATGGACGACGAGGGCTACCTCAACATCACCGGCCGGATCAAGGACATGGTCATCCGCGGCGGCGAGAACATCTACCCGCGCGAGATCGAGGAGTTCCTCTACACCCACCCCGACGTGCTCGACGCCCAGGTCATCGGCGTCCCGGACGAGCGCTACGGCGAGGAGCTGATGGCGTGGATCCGGATGCGGGCGGGCGCCGAGCCGCTGACGGCGGAGTCGGTGCGCGAGTTCTGCGCGGGCAAGCTCGCCCACTACAAGATCCCGCGCTACGTCCACGTCGTCGAGGAGTTCCCGATGACGGTCACCGGCAAGATCCGCAAGGTCGAGATGCGCCAGGCCGCGGTCGAGCTGCTCGGCCTGGACACCGACGTCCGGCACGCCTAGCGAACGGGTCGACACAGGGCGTTGGACCCGTTGCGCGGCAAGTGATTCGGGCGCAGCATGGGTGGGCCGCGCCGCTCGGCGCGGAGTGGACCAGGGAGGTCCCATGCTCACCAAGTCAGCCATCACGACGATGCTCCCGGTGTCCGATGTCGACCGTGCCAGCCGGTTCTACGGTGAGACCCTCGGCCTGACCAAACGCGGCACGGGCCCCGACGGCGCCCCGTACTTCGCCGCGGGCATGGGCGACGCGATCGGCCTGATGCCCGCCAAGGACACCGTGCCCAGCAAGCACACCGTCCTGAGCTTCGAGGTCGACGACGTCGCCGCGGAGATCAAGGAACTCGAGGCCCGCGGCGTGCGGTTCGAGGACTACGACCTGCCCGACCTGCACACCGAGAACCACATCGCGGAGATGGGCGGCGAGAAGGCGGCGTGGTTCACCGACTCCGAAGGCAACATCCTCTGCCTGCACCAGGAGAACAAAATCAGCTAGTCACCGTCAGCCACACCAGCCCGGCGTCGAGCACGATCACCGCGGCGGTGACCACCCAGACCGCCGCCGTGACCGCCGGGTGGTTCGTCCGCGCGCCCATCAGCGTCCGGCGCGAGGTGAGGATGACCAGCGGGATCAGCGCGAACGGCAGGCCGAACGACAACACGACCTGAGTGCCGACCAGCGTCCGCGTCGGGTCGTCGGCGATTGTCAGCAGGGCGATGGCGGGCACCAGGGTGAACAGCCTGCGCGCGGCCATGGGCACCCGTTTGTGCAGCAGGCCGGACATCACGACCGCGCCCGCGTGCGTGCTGACGGCCGTCGACGCGAGGCCCGACGCGAGCAGGCCGACCGCGAACAGCAGGCCGAACACCGGCCCGAGGTGTTCGCCCAGTGCGGCGTGCGCCCCGGCCAGGCAGTCCACATCGGACTCCGCGGGCAGGGCGCCCGCCGCGAGCATCAGGATCGCGAGGTTGACCAGGCCCGCCAGCGACATCGCCGTGGCCACGTCGGCGCGGGTCGTGCGCAGCGCCCGGGTCAGCCCTTCGGCGCTGGCCCGCGCGCCGCGGTCCTTGGCCAGCGCGGAGTGCAGGTACACCGCGTGCGGCATCACGGTCGCGCCGAGCATGCCGACCATCAGCCACAGGCTGTCCGGCCCGATGTAGCGCGGGGTGACCCCGGAGATGATGTCCGCGTCCGACGGCGGCGCGGCGAACAGGCCCGCCAGGAAGCCGATGCCGACGATCGCCAACAGGGCCACGACCACGTGCTCGAACTTGCGCTGGCCCGCTTGGTCGCGCATCACGAGCAGCCCGGTGGACACCGTCGCGGTGATCAGGCCACCGAGCAGCAGCGGCACGTCGAACAGCAGATGCAGTGCGATCGCCCCGCCGAGCACCTCGGCCAGCCCGGTCGCGACCAGGACCAGTTCCGCCTGCGCCCAGTAGGCCAGCCGGGCGGGCGTGCCGAGCCGGTCGCGCACCGCCTCGGGCAGGGACTGGCCGGTGACCAGGCCCAGCTTCGCGGCGAGGTACTGGATCATGCCCGCGAGGACCGTGGTGCCGATGACGACCCACAGCAGCGCGTAGCCGTGGCGGGCGCCCGCGGCGGTGCTGGTGGCGACGTTTCCGGGGTCGACGTAGGCGATGGCGGCGACGAATCCGGGTCCGATCAGCGGGGCGCCTGCCCGAACGCGGCTGCCTGCGGTCATCGCCAAGTCGGCTCCCCCTCTCGCACAGGCGAGCTTGGACACCTGATGTTGTCCTGTCAACCATCTCGCTCGTATACGCGTGGAGAAGTCGCATTCCCGTGGACTTGTCCAGACACTTGACATTCTTCGCAGAGCTGTAATCTCGGGCCCATGACTGTTCGTGTGCCTTACGCGGAGGCGGCGAAAGCGCTCCTGCGCGAGACCCTGCTGACCGCCGCGGGTGACGTGCTCCGCGAGCGCAGCTGGCCGGACACGACGATGGCCGACGTCGCCAAGGCCGCCGGGGTGAGCAGGCAGACCCTCTACAAGGAGTTCGGTTCCCGGCAGGGCTTCGCCCAGGCCTACATCCTGCGCGAGGCCGACCGGTTCCTGACCGCGGTCGAGGCGGCCGTCGCGGCCAACCTCGACTCGCCGACCGACGCCGTGACCGCCGCGCTTGAGGTGTTCCTCACCGCCGCGGCGGACGAGCCGCTGATCAAGGCCATCGTCGCGGGCGACGGCTCCGACGGCCTGCTCGAACTCGTCACCAACCACGCGGGTCCGATCCTGTCCGCCGCCACCCACCGGCTCACGGCGTGCCTGGTCGACAGCTGGCCCGCCGCCGCGCCCTCGGACCTCGCGCTTGTCGCCGAGAACATGGTCCGCCTGGCCGTGAGCTACGCCGCCTCTCCGTCCGGCACGCCCGCAGAGACCGCCCGGTCGGTCTCCGCGGTGGTCGGCCCGGCCGTCGACCACTTCATCGGGGTCGCGCGGTGAGCCTCGCCATCGGCTTCGACCTGGACATGACGCTGATCGACCCCCGGCCCGGCATGGTGCTGCTGATGAACACCCTCGCCGCCGAGACCGGCCTGGACCTGCCCGGCGAACACTTCGCGGAGAACCTCGGGCCGCCCCTCGACATGATCTTCCGCGGCTACGGCGCCCCGGAGGAGCGGGTGACCGAGCTGGTCGCGAGGTTCCGCTTCCTCTACCCGGACATCGTCGTGCCCGCGACCGTCGCCATGGCCGGGGCGGCCGCCGCGCTCGCCGCGGTGCGGGCCCACGGAGGCCGCACGCTCGTGCTGACCGGCAAGTACACGTCCAACGCCGCCCTGCACCTCGCGGCGCTGAGCTGGGAGGTCGACGTGCTCGTCGGCGGCCTGTGGGCCGAGGGCAAGGGGGTCGAGCTGGTCAAGCACCAGGCGTCGGTCTACGTGGGCGACCACGGCGGCGACATGGTGGGCGCGGTGGCCGCGGGCGCGGTCGGCGTCGGCGTGACCACCGGGCCCTGCGACGCGGAGACGCTACTGGCGGCGGGCGCGGAAGTGGTGCTGAGCGGCCTGGACGAGTTCCCGGCGTGGTTGGACGGTCACCTGCGCCGCACGGCGTGACCGATGCCCAGGATCAGCCCCAGCGGCAGGCCCATCGTCACCATCCACAGCCACGGCGCCTGCTTGTCCATGGCGGCCAGCACGAAGATCGCGACCACGGCCACCAGCCCGATCGCGAACAGGACGAACGCGATCGTGAGCATCCGGCTGCCGCGTGCGGTTTCGGTCATGCGGCCAGGATAGTTCGCGGTCCGACCGGTAACGCCGCGGTGGTGTGGATACGAAGTAACCCGAGCGCCCATCTTTGGCCTACTCTGGAGAGACGCGCCCCGGCACGCCCAGGGCGCGTTCGTCTTGCGTGGGACGCGGTCCGTGCACACGCGGGCGGGACAAGTCGACGAGGGAACGGTGAGATCAGTGCCGACCGGCAAGGTCAAGTGGTACGACTCGGAGAAGGGTTTCGGGTTCGTCACGCAGGATGGCGGTGAGGACGTCTACGTCCGCTCCTCCGCCCTGCCCGCGGGAGTCGAAGGGCTCAAGGCGGGCCAGCGCATCGAGTTCGGGGTGGCCGACGGCCGCCGCGGGCCGCAGGCGCTGTCCGTGCGGCTCATCGACGCCCCGCCGTCGGTCGTCGAAGCCCAGCGCAGGCCCGCTGAGGAGCTGCACGGCTTGGTCGAAGACATGATCAAGATGCTGGAGTCGGTCATCCAGCCCGACCTGCAGCGTGGGCGCTACCCGGATCGCAAGGTCACCAAGCGCATCTCCGAGGTCGTCCGCGCCGTGGCCCGGGAGCTCGACCCCTAACGAGCTAGTTGGCCTGCATCACCCATTGGCCTACGCGCAGGAGCTGGTCGCCGTTCACGACGGCCAGCTTCTGCACGGCCGCGAACAGCAACTGGTCCGCCGAGTTCGGCAGTTCCAGCGTGTACGCGTGCTGCTTGTTCGCCGGGAGGAAGATCCGGCTGCTCGCGTCGACCCGCTTGCCCTCGCGGTCGAGGTAGGAGAACAGCACGCCCCAGGGCTCCTCGGCGATCTCGGACGACACCGACACCTGCACGACCTTGCCCGGGCGGATCTTCAGCCCGACCAGGGCGTCGGGGTTTTCGTCGCACTTGCGTTCGGCGATGTCGCACAGGATCTGCGGCGTCGCGCGGACGGCGTTGCCGTCGGCGTAGAACGTGACGTCGGGCGGCGGCGGGGTCGCCGAGCACCCGGCCAGCAGGGCGAGGGCGACGGCGGTGGTGAGGACTCGGCGCACGTGGCGACCCTACGGCCCGGCTCGCCGGGGCGGCGGCGGTGGGCCTTCGTGCAGTGTCGCGGGTCGCAGACCGGGCATCCGGGCGCGGCCGGGACGCACCGGGCGGTCGCCGCCGAGCCCGGGGATCAGTGTCTGCCCGCGGCGGGACAGCAGCGTCTGCGTCAGGCCGATCGCGAGCATCACGGACACCACCAGGAAACCGACCCACCAGATCGGCGGCAGCAGCACGCCCACCGCGCCGCCGAACACCCAGCCGAGCTGCAACACCGTCTCCGACCGGCCGAACGCCGACGCCCGGGACTCCTCGGGCAGGTCGTCCTGGATGACCGCGTCGAGGCTGTTCTTCGCCAGCGCGCTCGCGACCGCTCCGACCAGGCCGACTATCGCGGCGGCGGCGATTCCGGCGGTGAAGGCGGCGATGATCGTCGAGGCCAGCGCCCCCGCCACACAGCCGAGCACGACCTGCTCGGGCCGTCCGACATGGATGCGCGCGCCGATCGCGTTGCCCGCGAAGCTGCCCAGGCCCGCCGCGCCGGCGATGATGCCGAGCAGGAACAGCTGTTGGACGGCGTCGGTCTCGTTCTCCGCGCGGACCGCGAACGCGGCGAACATCATCAGGAACCCGGTGAGCACGCGGATCGTCCCGTTGCCCCAGAGCGACACCACGACATGGCGGCCCATGGGCTGGCGTTTGGGTTTGTCCGGGTGGGCGCTGATCGACGCGGGCACCTCGCCCTCGGTGACCTCGACCCACGCCGGGATGCGCAACGCCTGGAAGGCGCCCGCCAGGCAGATCGCCGTGGCGAACCACAGCGCGCCGGGGGAGCCGAAGATGTTGGCGAACAGGGCCGCGATCCCGCCGAACACCGCGCCCGCCGCGAGGCCGAACACGGTCAGCCGGGCGTTGGTCTTGGCGAGGGTGATCTCCGGTGGCAGCACTCTCGGGGTGACCGCCGCCTTGAGCACGGTGAACGATTTCGACAGGACCATCTTGCCCAGCGCCGCCGGGTAGAGCAGCCAGCTGTCGAAGTTGAACGCCATGATCACGCACATCAGCGCCTGACCCGCCGCGGCGGCGCACATGGCGAGCCTGCGGCCGCGCTGCAGCCGGTCGAGCATCGGGCCGATGACCGGCGCCAGCAGCGCGAACGGGGCCACGGTGATCAGCAGATAGAGGGCGACCTTGCCTTTGCTCTCACCGCTCGCGGCGGAGAAGAACAACGTGTTCGCCAAGGCCACGGCCAGCGCCGCGTCGCCCGCGTAGTTGAACATCGTCGCGTAGGTCAGCGCGGACAGGCCGGACTTGTCGGCGCCGTCGGCGTGGGCCGCGCGCTTGAACGCCGCGATGGCCTGGCCGGTGAGCTGCTTGCTGCGCAGCGCGGCGACCCGGGTGACGGTCAGCTTCTTCGGGTACTGCGGCGGTGGCGGCCGGTCGTCCGGGGGCGGGGTATCGCGTGGCGGTGGGTAGCCGCCGACGTCGCCGTAGGTCTCGTACTCGGGGTGTTCGAACCTGCGGGTCGGCGGGCGGCGGGCCGGGATGGCGTCGGTCGGCGGTTCCTCGCGGCGCCACGGCGGCACCGGCGGGGGCGTGCCGTGAGGGTCGTAGCCCCACCGCTTGTGGCCTTTCCGAGCCGCGTCTCGCGCGTCGCCCGGGCGGCCGCGGCCGGGTGGCGGGTGATCGGCGGAACCGGAGCGCATCACGTATCCATCCTGCCGTACTGGAGTGCTTCCGGGTGGTTAGACGTGCGAGGTCGTCAATGGATGCGCGACGAAAGTCTCAGCCGTCGAAGCGGATGCGGAACATCTTGGGCCAGAGCTTCCCGGTCACCAGGAACTCGTCGGTCCCGGGGACGTTCGCGATGCCGTTGAGGACGTCGGCGCCCGCCCGCTGCTCGCGCGGGAACAGGGCCGAGAGGTCGGCGACACCGGTGAGCCTGCCCGACGCCGGGTCGATGCGGACGATCTGGTCGGTCTGCCACACGTTCGCGTAGACCGCGCCGTCGACACACTCCAGTTCGTTGAGTCGCGTCACCGGCCCGTCCTCGCCCGCGACCCTGACCTCGCCACGCGGCTCGAAGGTGTCCGGGTCGCGGAAGGTGAGCTTGTCGGTGCCGTCGCTCATGACCAGCCTGCGGCCGCCGTCGTCGAAACAGAGCCCCCAACCCTCACCCTGGTACTCGACCCGGCGGCGTTCGGCGAAGTTCCCCCGGTCGCGCTCGATGGCCACGCCGTCCTGCCACGTGATCTGCCAGATGCGGTCGCCGACGACGGTGATGCCCTCGCCGAAGAACTCCGCGGGGAGCGCGCTGCGCTGCTTCACGGCCCCGGTGGTCGGGTCGGTCGCGCGGATCTCGGACTGGCCGACCAGGCCGGTGCCCTCGTAGAGGACACCGTCGACGAGTTCGAGGCCCTGGGTGAACGCGGCGGCGTCGTGGGGGCGGTCTTCCAGCACCTTGGGGGTCAGTTTCACGGCGCTCGCGGCCGGTGCCGGGGCGGGTTCGGTGGGCGCCGAACAGCCCGCGGCGAGGCAGGCCAGGGCCAGGGAGGCGGCGAGGCGACGGGCGATCACGGTTCTAGCGTGGCATGGCTGTCGAAGCCCTGATGGCCGTGGGGCACAATCGTGCGTGATGAGCCCGATGCCAGCACAAGAAGCCGTGACCGACCCCGCGCTGCTAGCGGCGGTCGACTTCGCGCGCGCCGCCGCCCAGGAACAGGCAGGCGCGGAGGTCGGAATTCACGTCGCGGCCGAGCCTGAGGACTCCAACGCCGTCACCCACCTCTTCGAAGCCGACAAACCCGGCTACCGGGGCTGGCGCTGGGCGGTCACCGTCTCGAGCGCGGGTCCGGACACGAAGGTGACGGTCAGCGAGGTCGTGCTGCTGCCCGGCCCCGACGCCCTCACGGCACCGCCCTGGGTGCCGTGGCAGGAGCGCGTGCAGGCGGGCGACCTCGGCGTCGGAGACCTGCTCCCGACCGCCCCCGACGACCCGCGGCTGGCGCCGTCGTACCTCGGCTCGGACGACCCGTACGTCGAGGAGACAGCCCTCGAGATCGGCCTCGGCCGCCCCCGGGTCATGTCCCGCCTGGGCCGCATCGAGGCCGCGGAACGCTGGCAGGCAAGCGACTTCGGCCCCGAAGCGGACATGGCCCGAAGCGCCCCCGCCCACTGCGGCACCTGCGCCTTCTACCTGCAGATCACCGGCGCCCTCGGCGCGGCCTTCGGCGTCTGCGGAAACGAGATCGCCCCCGCCGACGGCCGAGTCGTGCACGCCGAGTACGGCTGCGGCGCCCACTCGGAGGCGGAGGTCGAGCAGATCTCCCCAGTCCTCGTCGCCGACCTCATCTACGACGACGCCACCCTGGACTACGAGCCCGCGGAGCGCGCGACCAAACCGGCCGCGGAAATCACGCCCGCCGACGCTGCAGAAGGGGATGAGTCCGAGCCCACGGCAGCCAGCACCACCGGCTCCGACCAGCAGTTTCGCAACACCGACGACCAGGAATTCGCCGCCGCCGAGCCCGTCGTGGCCGAGGCTGCGGATGACGCTGAAGACCTGCCGGAAAGTGGTCTCACGCCTGCCGGAGACGGCTCGGGTGCTGATGAAGCTGATACGGACTCGATGGGCGGCCCGCCGGAATCGGTAACCGCCGTCCCAGTCGATGACGACCTGGCCGCGGATGTGGCGGCGGCTGACCAGTCGGACTCGGTGTCGGAGGAGACGGTGGTCGGCGATGTGGTCGAGCCCGTCACCGGTGAGGACGACGACGAGCCCGTGACCGGCATGGCCGTGGACGAGCCTGTGGTCGAAGAGCCGACCAGTGAGGCTCAGGCCCCGGCCGAGCTGGCTGAGATTGTGGTGCCCGACGTGGACGAGCCTGCGGCGGACGAGCTTTTGAACGCTGAGCAGGCCGCCGTCGACGAGCCCGCCGCCGCGGAGCCCGCGGGCGACGCTCCGGCTGAGGCCGTGGTGCCTGATGTGGATGGGTCTGGCGACGAGTCCGACCCGGTCGGGTGAGCGGGCTCGATCCGTTCGACACGGCCGCTCTCCGCGCGGCGGTGTTGTCGGCTTGGACCGCTTCCCCCACCCGGTTCCGCGAGGACGCCAACGCTGAGGAAGACCTCTACCTCGGCGGCTACCGCGACCGGCTCCTCGTCGAACTCGCGCAGAACGCCGCGGATGCCGCTGAGGGCAGCGGGGTCCTGCGGGTGTCCCTTGTGGACAACGAACTTCGGGCCGCGAACACCGGGCGGCCCTTGGACGCCGCCGGTGTGGCGGCCCTGGCCTCACTGCGGGCTTCGGCCAAGGCAGGCGGGGTCGGTCAGTTCGGTGTCGGCTTCGCCGCCGTCCTCGCGGTCACCGACGCGCCGCGGGTGGTTTCGGTTGGCGGGGGTGTCGCGTTCTCCGCGGACGACACCCGCGGTGCGGTGGCCGAGATTCCGGCCCTGGCCGCGCGGGTCGCCGAGCGGGCCGGGCGGGTACCCGTGCTCCGGCTCGTCTGGGCCGTGGACGAGACGCCGCCGTCCGGGTTCGCCACCGAGGTGCGGCTCCCGCTGCGCGCCGACGTCGACGGGGCCGCGCTGCTCGCCGGGTTCGCCGAGCAAGCCGTGGACCTGCTGCTGGCCCTCCCCGGCCTGCACCGCATCGAGATCGACGACGCCGTCTGGGAACGCGCCGAAGAACCGATCCAGCCCGCCGCCACAGCTGAGCAGTCGACCCCGGCACCCGCGCTCGACGAGTTCGGCTCCGCCGCGCAACGCCTTCCCGCGCCCACCACCGACGGCATCAGGCAGCCTGGCGAAGGCGCGCGGGTCGAGATCCGTGGCCCCGAAGGCGTTTCCGCCTGGCTGGTGTACCGGGTCGAAGGCACCCTCGGTCAAGACATTGCCGACACCCTCGGCGTCGAAGCCCGTCCACATTGGACCGCTTGCTGGGCCGTTCCCGTTGACAGCGACGGCATTCCGCGCCCGCAGGCCGCTGACGTCCTGCACGCGCCCACGCCGACCGATGACCGGCTCTCCCTCCCGGCCCGCCTCGTGGCGACGCTGCCGATCGAGCCCACGCGCAGGCGGGTGCGACCCGGGCCCGCCGCCGACGCGGTGCTGGCCGAGGCCGCGAAGGCGTACCCCGATCTCGTGCGGCTCGTCGACGACGAGTGGCGCACAACACTGGTGCCACAAGCCGGTTTCCCACTGTCCGAAGTGGACGACCGGCTCCGTGAGCTGCTCCTGGCCGAGCTGCGGCAAGCGGAATGGTTACCCGCCAAGGGCAAGTACCGCGCGCCCGCCCGGTCGAACGTGCTCGACGTCGAAGCCGAAGGGCTCGCCGAACTCCTGTCCGACGTCCTCCCTGATCTTCTCGACGGCGCGCTGTCCGCCCAGAAACACGCCGCTTCCCTTGCCGCGCTTGACGTTCCGCGTATCCGGCTGGCCGAGCTGGTCGAGCTGATCACCGGCATCACCCGCCCGCCGACCTGGTGGCGCGACCTGTACACCGCCCTCGCTCCCATCGTCGACACCGACCCCGGGGCGCGCGCCGAACTCGGTGGCCTCCCCGTTCCGCTGGCCGACGGCCGCACGCTCCCCGGCCCCCGCGGCACGGTTCTGCTCGACGGCGCCGCCGACCTGCTGGACCTGTTGGCGCACACCGAAGTCGGCGCGCTCCGAGTCGTCCACGCCGACGCCGCGCACCCGGTCCTGGAAAAGCTCGGCGCCCACGTCGGCGTGCCGATCGACGTCCTCGACGGGCTCCAGGAGACCGTCGAAAGCAGCCTCGACGACGCCGAGTCCGGTGTGGACACTTCCGGTCTGGTCTCGGTCGTGCTCCGCTTGGTCCGTGACTCCGGTGTCCGCGCGGGCGACAAGCCCTGGCTCGGTGCGTTGGCGCTGCCCGATTCCGTGGGTGACTGGCGCCGGGCCGACGAACTCGCGCTGCCCGGCTCGCCCCTGCTCGACGTGCTCGACGAGGACTCGCCGGTCGGTGTCCTCAGCGCCGATCTCGCCGCGCAGTGGCCCGAATCCGTCCTGATCGCGCTCGGCGTGCTCGACGCCTTCGCGCTGGTCGTCGACGAGAACCCCACCGGACCCGACCACGACCTGGCCGACGAAGCCGACTGGTGGGACGCCAGCCCAGACCCGCCCAGCCGGGTCATCGCCGTGCGCGACCTCGACCTCGTCACCGAGGACGCCTGGCCGCGCGCGCTGGCCCTGCTGGCGAGCGAACCCGACACCTGGCGGGCGCTGCACGAAGCCGGTGGCTACACCGGCTGGTGGATCTCCCGGCACGCCGTCATCGGCGGCGCCTCCCCCGGCGAGTGGCGGATGCCGGAAGCCCGGGAGCTGGCGGGACTCTACGACGAGGTGCCCGACATCGGTGTCGACCCGCGGGTCCTCGCCGCGATCGGCGTCCGCACCGAGCTGACGATCGACAGCCCCGAAGACGCCGAGGAACTGCTGGGAAGGCTCGGCGACCTTGACCGCGCGGTCAACCCCGGCACCGTCCTGCGCGCCCACGCCGCGCTCGCCGAGGCGGTCGTCGACGAGGTCCTCGAACCGGCCGACGTCCGCCCGCCCGCGGGTGTCCGCACGCTCGCCGGGACCGTGAAAGACGAGTGTTCCGTCCTCGACGCCCCCTGGCTGCTCGCGGTCGTCGGCGAGGACTCGGTCATCTCAGCCGGCCCCGACTTCGCCCTCGCCGAGGCCCTGGCGGACCTGCTCGACCTGCCGCTCGCGTCCGAAGAGGTCGGCGGAGAACCCGCGCCCGCGGGGGAGTTCGTGCCCTGGGCCGACCTGGGCGCCGTCGCGGCGGCGTGCGACCTGCTCGGGGTCGACGTGCCTGAAGGCGGCGCGATGGTCCACGACAAACTGGTCATCCAGTGCGCCGACGGCGACCACCCGGCGCCATGGTGGGTCCACGACGGCATCGCGCACTGCGAGGACACCCCGCAGGCACTGGCCCGCGCGCTGGCCTGGACGACGGACCGCTGGCTCGACCGGCACACCCTCGCCGAACTCATCGAGGACCCGGCCAACCACCTGATTTAGGTCCTGTCCTGCAAGTCCGGCACGCGGTATTCGCGCCCGGGCGGCCCCTGGCCGCACCGGCGCGAAGCCCAAGTACAACCCGGTACGAGCGGCTTCACGCCGGCGCGCCCAGGAACCACCCGGATCACGAATCCCGCGCACCGGACTTACAGGACAGGACCTAATCGACCTTCTGCGCGCCCTTGGAACCGCGAAGAGAAGCTCGACGCTGCCAAAACATGATCAGGGCACCTACGATGCCCAAAGCGGTGCCCGACACGGCCGTCCACAGCCACACCCGTGGAACCGTGTCGGCGATCAGCAGGGCGACCGCGGCGAGGAACCAGAGACCGGTGCCGACGTACACGATGGGACCCAGCGCCAGCAGCCGCCCCGGAAGCGGCGGCGGCGGACGCAGAGTCTGAGTGTGTTCCTCGGCCACATCCCGGAGGTTACGGCATGGCCGAACGTGAGCAGCACCGCGAAGCACCGGAGCAGGAACAGTCCAGCAAGTCCGCCCTGGACCGCTTCTTCAAAATCAGCGAACGCGGCTCGACCCCGGCCCGTGAGGTCCGCGGCGGGCTCGTCACGTTCGTCACGATGGCCTACATCATCGTCCTCAACCCGCTGATCATCGGCAGCTTCGCCGCGGACGACGCCGCCGCGCACCGGGACCTCTTCGGCGCGATCCTGCCGGTGAACCAGGTCGCCGCCGCCACGGCGCTGGTCGCGGGCGTGCTGACCATCCTCTTCGGACTCGTCGCGAACTACCCGTTCGCGCTGGCCACCGGCCTGGGCATCAACACCCTGGTCGCGGTCACCATCGCCCCGCAGATGACCTGGCCGGAAGCCATGGGCCTGGTCGTCATCAACGGCCTGGTCGTGCTGCTCCTGGTCGTCACCGGCGTGCGGACCGTCGTGTTCAACGCCGTGCCTCCCTCCCTCAAGTCGGCGATCGCGGTCGGCATCGGCCTGTTCATCGCCCTGATCGGACTGGTCGACGCCGGGTTCGTGCGCAGGCTGCCCGACTCGGCGAACACACCGGTCCCGGTCGGGCTCGGCATCAACGGCTCCATCGCGTCCTGGCCGACGCTGGTGTTCGTGGTCGGGCTGATCGTGATGGGCATCCTGGTCGCCAGGCGGGTCAAGGGCGCCATCCTGCTCGGCGTCCTCGCCGGGACGGTCCTCTCGATCGCCATCGAGGCGATCGTCAAGGCGGGCCCGTCGATGGGCACGAACCCGAAGGGCTGGAACCTCGGCTACCCGGCCCTGCCCGACACCGTCGTCGGCCTGCCCGACCTGTCGCTGCTCGGCGACATCTCGTTCGGCGCGTGGTGGCGGGTGCCCGCGATCACCGCCGCGCTGCTCGTGTTCACGTTGGTGCTGACCGACTTCTTCGACACCATCGGCACGATGACCGGTCTGGCCAAGGAAGCCGGTCTGATCAAAAAGGACGGTGAGCTGCCTGACGTCAGCAAGGCGCTGTTCGTCGACGGCCTCGGCGCCGTCGCGGGCGGTGCCGCGTCGACAAGTTCGAACACCGTCTACATCGAATCCGCCGCGGGCATCGCGGAAGGCGCGCGTACGGGCCTGGCCAACGTGGTCACCGGTCTGTTGTTCCTGCTGGCGATGTTCTTCACCCCGCTCTACCAAGTGGTGCCGATCGAGGCGGCGGCGCCCGCGCTGGTGGTGGTCGGGGCGATGATGATGGGCCAGATCCGGGAGATCGACTTCAGCGACTTCAGCATCGCGCTGCCCGCGTTCCTGACGATCGTGGTCATGCCGTTCACGTACTCGATCGCCAACGGCATCGGCGCGGGCTTCGTCAGCTACGTGCTGCTGCGCCTGGTCACCGGCCGCGCCCGCGGGGTGCATCCGCTGCTGTGGGTGGTGGCGGCGGCCTTCATCGTGTACTTCGCCATCGGCCCGATCCAGGCGGCGCTCGCCTAGCGCAGGCGGCGGGCGATGGCCGGGATCACGATCGCGGCGGCGACGAGGTGGGTCGACATCATCAGCAGCGTCGTGTCGGTGGCCGCGTCCGCGAGCACGTCGGGCACGAGTGACAGCGCGGTGAGCGCGATGGTGGTGCGGACGAACGCGGTGCGCGGGCGGTGAGCCTTGCGGGCCAGCACGAGCGCGAGGACCACGCCCATGGCCGAGAAGATGGCGGTCAGCACACCGAACCCCGTCACCGGGATCGGTGCTCCGCCGACGCTGAGGCTGATTCCGGCGCCCTCGCCCGCGGCGGCGAGGGCCGTGGTCGCGACCGCGGCGACGGCCGTGGCGGTCAGGCCGCTGATCACCAGTGGCTTCGCGGGAGCGGTGGTGATGGTGGTGACGGGTGCGGTGGTGGTGATGGACATCGTGGCCTCCGGTGAGTGTGGCGACCGGCCCGTTGCCGGTCTCTCACCTGGACGACGACCGGGCTCGACCTGAATCGACACCTCCGCAGGAGACTCACACGGTCGAGTGGCCCGTCACACGATCGAGTGCGCCCGGCGTTATTAGTGAGGTATGCTAACCATCATCGAGTCAGCCCCGGTCGGACGTGTGCTGACCACCTGAATCATGCGCGCGCGGCCGGGATCATCTACGGGATGGCGGTAACGCGAACCAGTGCAGACACACGCGGGTGACACCCGAGAGCAGCAGTCCGAACGCACCTCACAACTCCCCGCGCCACGGCTGCGCCCTGATCCCGCGCCCCCGGCTCTGTCTGGAACGTTCTCCTCCCTGCGGATTCGCAACTACCGGCTCTTCGCCGCCGGAAACCTCGCCTCGAACCTCGGCACCTGGATGCAGCGCATCGCCCAGGACTGGCTGGTGCTGGTGCTCAGCGGGCACAACCCGGTCGCGCTCGGGATCGCCGCCGCGCTGCAGTTCGCGCCGACGATCCTGCTCTCGCTGTGGGCGGGCGTGCTGGCCGACCGGCTGGACAAGCGCAAGCTGCTGATCGGCGTGCAGATCGGCGTCGCGGCGTGCGCGCTGGTGCTCGGCGTTCTCGACGTCACCGGCCTGGTCGAGGTCTGGCACGTCTACATCCTGTGCTTCGTCGTGGGGGTGTTCTTCGCGATCGAGGTGCCGGTCCGGCAGTCGTTCGTCGCCGAGATCGTCGGCCGGTCGCAGGTCACCAACGCCATCGCGCTCAACTCGACCGGGTTCAACCTCGCCCGGGTGGTCGGTCCGGCGATCGCCGGCTTGATGATCGTGCTGATCGGCACCGGCTGGCTGTTCCTCGCGAACGCCGTGCTGACGCTGGCCGTCGTCGGCAGCCTGTTCCGCATGCGGACCGCCGAGCTGCACCGCACGCCGAAGATCCCGCGTCAGCCGGGGCAGCTCATGGCAGGCCTGCGCTACGTGCGCAAACGCCCCGACATCATGACCGTGATGGTGCTCGTCTTCTTCGTGAGCACCTTCGGGATGACCTTCTTCGTGACTCTCGCGGTGGTCGCCGCAAACGTTTTCGGCAAGGACGCGGCCGGGTATGGCGTGCTGTCGACCGCCTTGGCTGTCGGCACCCTGGCGGGCGCGCTCCTCGCGGCCCGGCGCAGCTCGAACGGCCGCCCGCGGACCCGGCTGCTGCTCGGCGCGGCGTTCGCGTTCGGGGTGCTGGAGGTGGTGGTCGGCCTGATGCCGACGTACACGGCCTTCGCGATCGCCCTGTTCCCCGTCGGTTTGGCGCTGATGACCTTCATGACCACGGCGAACGCCACCGTGCAACTCGCCGTCGCGCCGGAGATGCGTGGCCGGGTGATGGGCCTCTACATGCTGGTCTTCCTGGGCGGCAATCCCGTGGGGGCGCCGATGGTGGGCTGGATGGCCCACCAGTGGGGCGCGCGGTCGCCGCTCTACATCGGCGGCTCGATCGCGGCACTGACCGCGGTGGCGTGCGGGGTGTTCCTCGTCCGCCGCGGCGGGGTCAAGCTGCCCGCGCCGAGATGGCGTCGACAACGGGTGTTGCGGAGGAAGTGAAGTTAGGCTAACCTAAGTCTCGTCGCCTCGTGGTGGGGGTGGCAGTCAGTTCGGGAACAGTGAGACCCCGCTCCGTGCGTCCGGAGCGGGGTCTCGCCGTTTCGGCGGGCGGCTTGTCGGAGCGGGCCCGCCTGGTCTGGTTACGCCGCCGGGACGGGCGGACGCAGGCCGTTGACGCCCGCGCGGGCCGCGTCGAACCGGGCGGCCACGTCGGCCCAGTTCACGATGTCCCACAGGCGATCGAGGTAGTCGACCTTCAGGTTCCTGTACTGCAGGTAGTACGCGTGCTCCCACGCGTCGAAGACCAGCAGCGGGGTGGTGGCGATCGACAGGTTCGAGTGGTGGTCCTTGAGCTGCTGGGTGATCAGCCGCTCGCCGACCGGGTCCCATGCGAGCACGCCCCATCCGGAGCCCTGGATGGTCGCGGACACCGCGCTGAGCTGGGCGCGCAGCCCGTCGAACGAGCCGAAGTGCTCGTCGGCGGCCGCGGCCAGCTCGCCGGTCGGCTTGTCGCCGCCGTCCGGGCTCAGGTTCTTCCACCACTGGTTGTGCAGCGTGTGGCCCGCCAGGTTGAAGGCCAGCGCGGCCTCCAGCCCGGCAATGGAGCCGAAGTCGCCCTGGTCGCGCGCCTCGGCGATCTTGTCCAGCGTGTCGTTCGCACCCTTCACGTAGGCGGCGTGGTGCTTGCCGTGGTGCAGTTCGTTGATCTCGGCGGTGATCACCGGTTCGAGCTGGTCGTAGTCGTAGTCCAGGTCGGGCAGGACGTAGGGAGCCACAACTCTCCTCGGGTGTTGTTGCCAGTCAGTTCTAACTGCAACTTACTGGCAACTAGCCGTTCGGTGTGGCCCGGGGTTGATCAGTCCTCCGGCCAGGTGTGGACCGGCTCGCCCTCGGCGCTGAGTTCGATGTAGCGGCGCAGCATCCCGGTGAGGGCGGCGTCGCGGTCCAGTCCGCGGGCTTCGAGGCGGGCGACCGCGGCGCGCTGCCAGGTCGACCCGGTGCGTCTGGACAGGCAGCGCTGCTCGATCACGCCGAGGTACCGCTCGCGCCAGAAGTCCGGCACGCCGCAGTCGATCAGCCCGTCGTGTGCCAGCGGCAGCAGCTTGCGCAGCACCAGCTCGTCCGGCGGGATCCAGCCCATGCCCGGCCAGTAGAGCTGGGCGTCGAAGGCATGCCGGGCACCGGAGTAGAGGTTCTCCTCGGCCGCCTGGAACGACATCTGTGTCCACACAGGACGCTCTTCGTTCGTCAGCGCGCGCTGGGCGCCGTAGAAGAAGGCGGCGTTGGCCATCAGGTCGATGACCGTGGGACCGGACGGCAGCACCCGGTTCTCCACGCGCAGGTGGGGGACGCCGTCCATGACGTCGTACACCGGGCGGTTCCAGCGCCAGATGGTGCCGTTGTGCAGGCGCAGCTCGGCGAGCCTGGGCGCCCGCCCGGAATCCAGCGCCTCGAACGGGTCCTCGTCGTCGACTTCCGGGAGCAGGCCGGGGAAGTAGCGCACGTTCTCCTCGAACAGGTCGAAGATCGACGTGATCCACCGCTCGCCGAACCACACCCGCGGCCGCACACCCTGGTTCTTGAGTTCCTGCGGCCGGGTGTCGGTGGCCTGCTGGAACAGCGGAATCCGGGTCTCGTGCCACAACGCCTTGCGCAGCAGGAAAGGCGAGTTGGCGGCGAGCGCGACCTGAACTCCGGCAAGGCACTGCGCGGCGTTCCAGTTCGGCGCGAACTTGTCCGGCGGCACCTGCAGGTGCAGCTGCGCCGACGTGCACGCCGACTCGGCCAGGATCGAGTCCTGCAGGCTGCGCAGGCGTTCCACGCGCTGACCGGGAAGCGCGGTGCCCTCCATGTTGAGCAGCATCTCCTCGCCGCGGGCGGCAAAGATCTGGTCGTTGAGCTTGCGGTAGCGCGGACTCTGCGAGAGCCACTTCGACTGGAAGTGCTCGCCGCGCAGCGTGGGCAGGGTGCCGATCATGACGAGCGTCGCGCCCGCGTCCTGCGCCTTCTCGCCCGCGTCGGCGAGCGTCGCGCGCAGCTCGGTCTCCAGATCCGGCGTTTGGTCCCCGCGCAACGGCCTGGGCCGAACGTTGAGTTCGAGATTGTGCTGGCCGAGTTCGGTCGTGTAGCTGGGGTCGTCGATCTTCTCCAGCACTGTGGTGTTGAGCATGGCGGGTCGCAGTGCGCTGTCGACCAGGCTCAGTTCGATCTCCAACCCCATCCACGGCGGGGACTCCGCGAAGCCGCCCTCATTGAGCATCCGCTCCAACGCGTCGAGACACCGCTGCACTTTCTGGCGGTATCGCTGCCGGTCTTCCTGGCTGAACGCATCGGTCGTGATGTCGTGCCCCATGCCGCCCTCCCCGTCGAGCCGGTATTCGTCCGGCATCTGTGCGGGAAGCCAACGTTTGCACAGGGTTGTGGTCGTTGCTAGCGGCCAAATTGGTGCCGTGAGTTATGTCGATGTCACGCTGAGCAAGCAGTGTCGGTTGCCGCCCGGTCCGGGCGCGACCATGCGAAACTGCGCGGTGTGGCGCAGGTGATCGAGGTGACCGATCCGTCGGATCCGAGGCTGGACGACTTCCGGGACTTGTCGTCCGCGGACCGGCGTCCGGACCGGCCCGGCGGGCGTGGTCTCGTCATCGCCGAAGGGGTCGTGGTGGTGCAGCGGCTACTCGCCTCCCGGTACCCCGTCCGGGGACTTCTCGGGGTGCGGCGCCGGATCGAGGCGCTGGGCCCCGAACTCGACCGGCTCGACGTGCCCGCGTATGTGGCAACGGCTGAGGTCATGGCCGAGACCGTCGGCTTCCACCTCAACCGCGGGGTGCTCGCCGCGGCCGACCGCGCGACCCCGCCCGACGTCGCCGAACTGGCTGCCAAGGCGAGGGTTCTGGCCGTCCTCGAAGGGGTCGGCGACCACGAGAACCTGGGTTCGATCTTCCGCAACGCGGCGGCCCTCGGCGTGGACGGCGTGCTGCTCGGCCCTGGCTGCAGCGACCCCCTCTACCGGCGCAGTGTCCGGGTCTCGATGGGGCATGTGCTCGCGGTGCCGTTCGCCCCGCTCGAACCGTGGCCCGATGGGCTCAAATGGTTGCGCGACAGCGGATTTCGGGTGTTGGCACTCACCCCCGCTGCCGGATCGGTACCGCTGTCCGAGGCCGTCCGACCCGGCGAACGGGTGGCGGTCCTGTTGGGGTCCGAGGGGCCTGGTCTGACCGAGGAGGCCATCGCCGCGGCGGACGCGGCTGTGCGCATCCCGATGGCGGGTGGGGTCGACTCGCTGAATGTGGCGACCGCGGGGGCGGTCGCCTTCTACGCGCTTGGTGGAGGGGACGACGGTGGAGCTGCACGCCAGGGATGAGCGGGCGGTGCTGGTCGGTCACGACGGCACGGCCGAACGTGAGGTCGACCCGGATAGCCTCGCCCTGGGCGCCGACCTGGCGGCGTCGCTGCATGAGTGGGCGCGGGTGGTCGGAGCCGTGCACCGAAGTGAGGCAGGGGAGCCGGGTCAGGCCGGGTTCGTCGTGTCGCGGCGCGGCAGGCAGCTCGCGAGCCGCGTCGCGACCGCCATGGGTCGCCCGATCAGCTACGTCGACCCGCTCACCGGCGAGGTGTCCGTGGTCGAGCCGGTGGAGCGTCCGAGCGCGCAGCGGCAACGCCGCCCCGAGCCGACGCCGTGGCTCACCGGGCTGACCGTCGCCTTCTTCGCCTTCGTCTTCGTCGCCGTCGCGATCAACGGGCTCGCCGTGACCCTCGCGGAGACCAGCCCGCTGCTGGGCGTCGGGTCGAACCTCGTGGTCACCGCGGGCCTGCTGCCCTCGATCTGGCTGGCCCGCCGCACCCCGGTCCTGCGGTGGCTGGCGGTCGGGACGGCCGCGGGCATCGCCGTCGGCTGGATCGGGCTGCCGTTCATCCTCTTCGGCTGACTTGACGTGTGGGGTCGCCAGGCGTATAAATCCAATCGGTTATACAACCGAGAGGTTATGGAATGGCTGTCGACCAGCTGGACGCGACCTTCGCCGCGCTCGCCGACCCGACCCGGCGGGCGATCCTCAAGCGGCTCAAGTCGGGCGAGGCCACGGTCATGGAGCTGGCCGCGCCGTTCGAGATGAGCCAGCCCGCGATCTCCAAGCACCTCAAGGTGTTGGAGCGGGCGGGTTTGATCTCCCGCGGCCGCGACGCGCAACGGCGGCCGTGCAGGCTGGAACCGGGTCCGCTCAAGGCGGCGACGGACTGGCTGGAGAACTACCGCCGCTATTGGGAAGAGCAGTACCAACGCCTCGACGCACTGCTCGACGTGCTCAAAGAGGAGACCTGATGACCGTCACGATCACGACCCCGTCGCCCACCGAACTGGCGGTGACCCGCTCGTTCGACGCGCCACGAGCACTGGTCTTCGACGCGCTGACCAAGCCCGAACTGTTGAAGCGCTGGCTCGGCGCCCAAGGCTGGAACCTGGTCGAGTGCACGGTCGACCTCCGAGTCGGCGGCGCCTGGCGGTTTGTCTCGCAGGGGCCGGGCGGCGCGAAGATGGGCCACGGCGGCGTGTACCAGGAGATCGAAGCGCCCTCGCGCCTGGTCTACACCGAGTCCTATGACGACCAGTGGTTCGAGGGCGAAGCCCTGATCACCGCGTCCCTGACCGAAACGGCCGGCCGAACCACCGTCCACACGGTGCTGCGGTTCGAGTCGCAGGAGATCCGGGACGTGGTCGCGGCGTCCCCGATGGAATCCGGAATCAATTACGGCTATGCGCGTCTCGACGACGTGCTGGCCTCAGTGTCGAAAGCGGGCTGACCATGAACTGGACCCTCGAAGTCGTCGTCGTACCGGTCACCGATGTGGCCCGCGCCAAGGAGTTCTACGCCGAAACCCTCGGCTTCAACGTCGACCACGACACCTTCGTCAGCGAGGAGATGCACGTCATTCAGCTGACACCACCGGGATCGGGCTGCTCCATCGTCATCGGCAAGGGCGTCGGCGTGATGGAACCTGGTTCCCTGCAAGGCTTGCAGCTGGTGGTGAACGACCTGCGGGCCGCGCACAAGCAGCTGACCGAGCGTGGGGTGGAAGTCAGCGAGATCCGGGTGGCGGGCCCGAACGGCTTCGAACCGGCGGTCGAAGGGGACGAGCTGAACAACGCGGGCTTCTGCTTCTTCACCGACCCGGACGGAAACGGCTGGGCGGTACAGCAGATCACCGCCCGCCCCTGACGCCTGCCCGGGGTCGGCCTGCCACTGGCCGACCCCGGAATGGGCTGGTCAGCGGGTGACGTCGAAGACCATCTTCTGGATTCCGTTGGAGTAGGACTCGCTCTCGACGAGCTTGAGGTTCTGCTTGTCCTTGTCGGTGGCGCTGAACAGCCGCTTGCCCGCGCCGAGCAGGACCGGGAAGACCAGCAGGTTGTACCGGTCGATCAGGCCCGCGTCGGACAGGGACCGGTTCAGGGCGGCGCTGCCGTGGACGATGATCGCTCCACCCTCGGTCTCCTTGAGCGCGGCGACGTCGTCGAGCGAACGGAGGATGGTGGTCTCGCCCCAGTTGGACACCAGGTCCTCCTCCTTGAGCGTGGTCGACACGACGTACTTCGGCATCGCGTTGTAGCCCGCGAACTCCTCGGTCATCGTCGGCCACACCGGCGAGAACGCCTGGTAGCTGACCCGGCCCATCATCATGGCCGACGCCTCGCCCTGCTCACGGCCCTTGAGCTCGTACGCGGCCTCGTCGAACTCGATGTCGTTGAAGGTCCAGCCCGTGTTGCGGTAGTCCGCTTCGCCGCCGGGTGCCTCGATGACACCGTCGAGCGAGACGAAAGCGGTGGTGATCAGGGTGCGCATTGGTAGCTCCTTGGTTGTTCTGCTGGGCTCTCATCAGTACGACGAGCGGGGGTGCGCCGAATCGACACCTCGCGCGGAAATTTCTGACGCGTTGATTTTGCCCCGGTCAGGCCAGGGAGTCCTGCCAGGCGGTGTGGAGGTCCGCGAACTGACCGGTACTGGCGATCAGGTCCGCCGGAGAGCCGTCCTCCACGATGCGTCCATCGGCCACCACGAGCACCCGGTCGGCGATCAGGACCGTCGACAGGCGGTGGGCGATGATCAGGGCCGTGCGGTCCTTGAGCACCGACTCCAACGCCGTCTGCACCGCCCGTTCCGTGGGCACGTCCAAGCTCGAAGTCGCCTCATCCAGCACCAACACCGCCGGGTCCGCGAGGAAGGCGCGCGAGAAGGCGACCATCTGGCGTTGGCCCGCCGACAGCCTGCCGCCCCGCTTGCGCACGTCGGTGTCGTAGCCCTCGGGCAACGCCTCGATGAACGTGTGGGCGCCCACCGCTTGGGCGGCCGCTTCGATCTCCGGGCGGGAGGCGTCCGGTCGGCCCAGGGCGATGTTGTCCGCGACGGAGCCCGCGAACAGGAAGTTCTCCTGGGTCACCATCACCACCGACCGGCGAAGATCCACATCGGAGACCGCCCGCAAGTCGGTCCCATCCAGCAGCACCGCGCCGGATGACGGGTCGTAGAAGCGGGCGACGAGCTTGGCCACCGTGGACTTGCCCGCGCCGGTCGCGCCCACCAGGGCCACCGTCTGGCCCGCCGGGATGGTCAGGTCGAACTTCGGCAGGACCACCGGACCCGTCGCGGAGTAGCGGAACTCCACCTGGGCGAACTCCACCGACCGTCCGCCCGCGTGGGGCGGCAGGCTGACCGGGTCCTTCGGATCCAGGACGTCGGGCTCCTCCTCCAGCAGGCCGGATATCTTCTCCAGCGCGGCTGTCGCCGAGGTGTAGGAGTTGGCGACCATGGCCAGGTCGTCCAGCGGGTCGTAGAACCGGCGCAGGTACAGGGTGAACGCCGTGAGGACACCCAGTTCCAGCCCGCCGTTGGCGACCCGGTAGGCGCCGATCGCCAGAATCACGGCCAGCGACAGGTTGCCCACCAGCCGAACCGTCATGGTGAACCGCGCGACCACGTTGAGCGCCTTGCTGTTCGCGCCGCGGAAGCTCTCGTTCAGGTCGTCCATGATGGACTCGTTGCGCGACTCGCGGCGGAACGCCTGGACGGCGCGCATGCCGTTCATGGTCTCGACGAACTGGACGATGATCTTCGCGATCGCCCCGCGGGTGTCGCGGTAGGCCTGGCCCGAGTTGCGGTAGAACCACCGGGTCACCAGCAGCAGCGGGATGAAACCGGCGAGCACCAGCAGGGCCATCGGGGTGTCCAGCACCAGCAGCAGCACCGCGATACCCACGACGGACAGGATGGCGGACAACAGGTCGTCGAGACCGTCCTCCAACAGGTCGTCGAGGGAATCCAGGTCGCTGGTGAGCCTGGAGATCACCTTCCCGGACGTGTAGGACTCGTGGAACGACAGCGAAAGCCGTTGCGAGTGCCGGAAAACGCGCATCCGCAGGTCCAGCAGCACGTCCTCGCCGATCCGTCCGGACAGCCGGAGGAACAGGTACCGCAGCCCGGCCGAACCGACGCTGGTCATGACGTACGCCGCCACGCACCACGCCATCACCGAGGGGTCGCCGTCGATCGCGGCGGGGATGCCCGAGTCGATGGCGATCGCGATGATCAGCGGGCCGGCCAGAGTCGCGGCGTTGTCGGCCACGACGAACAGCAGGGCGAGCAGCGCCTGACCCAGGTGCGGGCGGATCAGCGAGCCCAGCAGCCTGCGGGAGCGCGCCTTCAGCTTGAGGCTCGTCGCGTATGCGACTTCCTCGGTGTCCTCGGCGGCGACCCCGCGCCAGGCCTCGGCCTCGCGCGGGCTCTCCACGCTGCCTTTGGCGTGGTCGGCGGCGTCCTGCGGCGCGCTCACGTGCTCACCTCCTCACGGTCCATAGTGGACAGAAGTGCTCGGTAGTCTTCGTTGTTCGCCAACAGGTCCGAGTGCTCGCCCACGGCGACAATGCGTCCGCCGTCGAGCATCGCGACCCGGTCGGCCAGCTGCACCGTGCTCGGGCGGTGGGCCACGACCAGCGCGGTCACGTCCTTGAGGACACTGCGGAGCGCGTGTTCGACCTCGGCCTCGGTGTGCACGTCGAGCGCGGACAGCGGGTCGTCGAGCACGAGGACCTGCGGCCCGCCGACGACCGCGCGGGCGAGCGCGAGCCGTTGGCGCTGGCCGCCGGACAGCGACAGGCCCTGCTCGCCGATCCGCGTGTCCAGCCCCCAGGGCAGGTTGTCGACGAACTCCTCCGCCTGCGCGATCCGCAGGGCCTCGCGGACCTGCGCGTCGGTCACGTCCTCCGCGCCGAGCGCCACGTTCTCCCGGACGCTCGCGGAGAACAGCACCGGCTCCTCGAACGCCGTCGCGACCGCGGTGCGCAGGTCGTCGAGCGTCAGGTCCCGCACGTCCACGCCGTCGATCGTGACCCGCCCGGCCGTCACGTCGGCCAGTCGCGGCACCAGCGCGGTGAGCGTCGTCTTGCCCGAGCCGGTCGACCCGACCAGCGCGATCGTCTCGCCCGGGCGCACGTCGAGGTCGATCCCGCGCAGGGTGTCCCGCTCGGCGCCCGGGTACCGGAAGTGGACGCCCTCGAACCGGAGGCTGCCCACACCGGCCGCGGGCAGCCGCTTCGGCTCGGCCGGATCGGTCACGGTGATCTCGGCGTCGCGGACCTCCCAGTACCGCTCACACGCCGTCGCCGCGTCGTTGGTCTCCGCCAGCAGCCACCCGATCGAGTCGGTCGGCCAGCGCAGGTACGTCGCCACCGTGATGCCCGCCACCAGGGTGCCAACCGTCATCGACCCCTCGACGACGCCGGTCGCACCGAACAGCAGCATGGCGCCGATCCCCAGCTCGGGCAGCATGATGATCGCCGCCCAGAGGATCGCCAGGACCCGGATCTTGTGCAGCTCCGTCTTGCGCAGCTCCTTCGCCTCCGCGGCGAACCGCTCCGCCAGGTGCCTGCCGCGCCCGAAGGCCTTCAGCACCCGGATGCCCAGGACGGACTCCTCGACGGTTGTCGCCAAATCGCCGGCTTGGTCCTGCGAACGCCGCGACAGGACGGAGTACTTCGACTCGTACTGCGTCGAGATCAGCACCAGCGGTGCGGTGCAGATCAGCGTGATGAGTCCGAGCGTGGGGGACAGGACGAACAGCACCGTCAGCCCTGCCAGCAGCGTCAGGGTGTTGACCACCAGGAACACCACCCCGAACGCGATGTACCGACGCAGCGTCGACAGGTCCGACACCGCCCGGGACAGCAGCTGCCCGGACTGCCACCGGTCGTGGAACGCGATCGGCAGCCGCTGCAGGTGCTGGTAGAGGTCCATCCGCAACTGGGCCTCGACCTGCGTGCTCGGCCGCACGATCAGCTTGCGGCGCACGTAGAACAGGATCGCCTCGGTGGTCCCGAGCGCCGCCACCGCGAGCACCAGCCAAGGCAGCGCAGCGGTGTCCCGGGCGGCGACCGGGCCGTCCAGGATGCGCAGGATGACCAGCGGAATGGTGAGCCCGCAGACCATCGAGCCGAGCACGGCCACCCCGGAGCCGATCATCCGACCGCGGACCGGTCGCAGGTACGGCACGAGTCTGAGCAGCACCCAGACCCGCGTGCCGTGCCGTTCGGTGTCCATGAGGCCCCCTGTCGCCTCGATCGACGGTAGCCACGGAGCGTGTCCGGGTCATCTGAATTACGAGGGTGGTCCCTCCAGTGCGGTAGAGGTCAAGGCGCGGTTTTGGCTCAGCGGCGGACGCGGTAGCGGAGGTGGGTGGCCTCCGGGGTGTCGATCGGCTGCACCTCGTCGAGCACCCCGGCCGCCGGCGCCCGCTGCCCGGTGTACGCGCCACGCACTCCCGCGGTCTCGGTCTTGCTTGCCCTGACATCTGTGCGACGAACGGCGCGTACCGGAAATCGACAGCCTCACACCGCGGATATCAAGCCGTCCTTTGTGGAGCGCGGCATGATGGAGGCATGACTCGATCGGAAGCCGTGCGCTTCCTGCGCACTGAGCCGAGCATGGCCTTCACCGAGGGCAGGCTGCTGGCGCTGCGTGACGGGGTGGTCTACGTCCTCGCCCCGGACGGGTGGGCCCGCCTGGGCCGGGAGCGGCCGTCGACGGCGGTGTGGATCGACCGGGAAGCCGCTGAGGACTGGTGCGAGTTGGAGGGCTGGGACCTACACCTACTCGACACCGTCCCTACTCCTGGCGCCTTCTAGCCCGGCAATCAATGCACCGCCGCCGGCGCAGGTAACTTGCGGGTCGTGGCGGTCATGGACGTTCGCAACAGTTCCAAGGGATGGCTCGTACTGTGGCTTGAACCATTGGGGGAGGATCGTTGGCTCAAGCCAGGCGAGGTCGTCCGGGTTCGTAGCGACTATGGCGGCGACGAGCCGGCCTTCTCGGTCGACTTCTGGGAGGACGATCGGGACCGGGACGCAGGGATTCAGAACATCAATGTCTGGATCGAGCAGGGTGACTGCTATGCGGAAGTCACCGATCACGCCGGCAACGTCGTCGAGTGCGGCCACCAGCGGCCCGAGGAAGTCGACAGGAAGTGGCGGGCCTCTCTCGGCGAGCTGCCGGAACAGACCTGACTGAGCTCCTACCGGCGTTCCCGAGCGATTCGCCAAAATGCGGAGAAGGCGGCCCCATAAGGGACCGCCTTCTCCGTCTGGTTCATCAGCCCCGGTTGGACCTGGTGCCGAGGAGGACGTCCTCCCACGACGGGACGATCGGCCGGGCCTTCTTGTTCGCCTTCGGCCGCCTGGGCGGTTCCGGCTTGCGGTCGGGCTCGTCGATCAGGGCGTTCTCCGGCTCCTCGCGGGGGGCGGGCTCTTGCTCGACGGACTCGGCCGGGGCCTGCTCCTCGACGATCTCGGCGGGAGCTTCCTCGACTGTGTCCACCAATTCCTCCACCTGCGGAGCGGGCTCCGGCGTCAGTTCGAAATCCTCCACCACGAAGTCCGCCGCGGGCGCCTCCGAGCCGTTGACCGCCGCGGGCAGTTCCGCGGGACGCTCAGCGGTGTCCAGGTTCATCGCCGCCTGGGCGAGCTGGGTGACCGGGCGGACCGTGCGCAGTGGGCGGTTCGGCTGGGGGTCGAGCAGGTCGCGGGCGTGGTCGTCGAGTGGGGTGACCGTGCCGCCGTGGGCACCTGGGTGAAACGACCAGTGGGCGCGGTTGAGCGACCTACCGGCCGTCCAGCTCAGCTGCACGACCCACTTGTTGTCCTCGCCGCGCCACGAGTCCCAGTTGGCGACCGCGTAGTCCTGGCCGCGCAAACCGAAGGAATGCGCGACGACCTCGCCGAGCGTCTGCACGTCCGGGCCGTCTTCACGGATCGGGTGCGCGCGCTGGGCGAGGTCGGCGGTGCGGGACCGCTCCAGTAAGACCGGGTAGGCGTAACGCTCGACCTTGTGAGTCGGGATGCCAGCCGCCTCGGCGACCTGCTCCACGGACTCTCCGGCACGGATACGGGTCTGGATCTCTCGTGGACGCATCTGGCTCTCCAGCTCGATTTCGATCTGGCCGAGTCGGGTGACGTCTCCTCGGGCGGCCGCACGCAGCCGCTCGTCCGCGGGAAGAGTGAAACGCTCGCCACGCGCCGAGTCTTCGCAGATGACGGTCTTGCCGTCATCTCCGAGCCCGACGACCCGCAGCGCGCGCATCGTGCACCTCCATACGATCTGAGCAGACTTCACTCGCCAGCGTCCCACGGTAGATCGGCGAGTCGCCTTGACGAACTAGGCGCGCCGTTACCCAAGGGATATCCCGAATGATCTTGCCGTATTCGAACGTGCGATGCACCAAGGTTGTGATCGTTCACCCGTTCGCGTATCTGGAGTTACCCGAGGCGCTCTACGACCCAGTCGATCGCGCCGGTGAGCAGGCTGACGTCGTCCGGTTCGATCGCCGGGAACATCGCCACGCGCAGCTGGTTGCGGCCGAGCTTGCGGTACGGCTCGACGTCGACGATGCCGTTGGCGCGCAGGACCTTCGCCACCTGGGCGGCGTCGACCGCGTCGGTGAAGTCGATCGTGCCGACGACCTGCGAGCGGTGCGCCGGGTCGGCGACGAACGGCGTGGTGAACTCGCCCTTCTCGGCCCAGCTGTACAGCCTGCTCGACGAGTCCTTGGTGCGCGCGACGGTCCACTCGAGGCCGCCGTTGCCCAGCATCCAGTCGATCTGCTCGGCCAGCAGGAACAGCGTCGAGATGGCCGGGGTGTTGTAGGTCTGGTCTTTGACCGAGTTGTCGACAGCGGTGGTGAGCGACAGGAACTCGGGGATCCAGCGGTCCGACGCGCCGATCTCCGCGACCCGGGCCAGCGCGGCCGGGCTCATCAGCGCCAGCCACAGGCCGCCGTCGGAGGCGAACGACTTCTGCGGGGCGAAGTAGTAGACGTCGAAGTCCTCGGCCTTGACCGGCAGGCCACCCGCGCCGGAGGTGGCGTCGATGGCGACCAGTGCGTCACCGGAACCCGCGGGACGCACGACCGGCATCTGCACGCCGGTGGAGGTCTCGTTGTGCGCCCAGCCGACCAGGTCGGTGCCCTCGGCGTAGGCGATCTCGGGCGCGGTGCCCGGCTCGGCCTTGACCACGACCGGCTCGCCCAGGAACGGCGCGCCCTTGGTCACGGCGGCGAACTTCGACGAGAACTCGCCATTGGTGAAGTGCTGCGAACGCTCACGGACCAGGCCGAACGCGGCCGCGTCCCAGAACGCGGTGGCGCCGCCGTTGCCCAGCACGACCTCGTAGCCCTCGGGCAGCGAGAACAGCTCACGCAGGCCGCTGCGGACCCGCCCGACCAGCGACTTGACCGGCTTCTGCCGGTGGGAGGTGCCGAGCAGCTTGGCGCCCTCGGTGGCCAGCGCGGCCACCTGCTCCGGGCGGACCTTCGAGGGTCCGCAGCCGAAGCGGCCGTCGGAGGGCAGCAGCTCTGCGGGCAGCACCAGCGTGCTCGGGTCGGCGGTCTGGGTCATCTCTTCGGCGCCTTTCGGTACTGCGACGACTGTGGGGACCCCGGCGACGGTGACGGGCTGACCCCAGTCTCGCACGACCGCTCAGGCCCGCCACACCGATGACCGGCAGGCGGGAAAGGCGCTGGTCGGACGAGGTGCGCCCCGCGTCCACCGTGGACGCGGGGCGCACCGTCGCCGCCTAGTACCAGTCGGTCCACGGGCCGGAGGACGGCGCGGTCTGCGCCCTGCAGTGATAGATGTAGTCCGGCCCCCAGGCACAGACCTCGATGCGCCCGTCCCACAAGATGTCGGCGTTGGGAGCGGTGATCAGGCGGCCCCCGAGGCCATGCCAGCCGCTCCAGCCGCCAGGTCCGCCTGCCTGCTGCCAGATGTGGTACATCTGGTCGCCGCCGCCGATGCCGAACACCTCGAGCGTGCAGTTGGTGTTCCGCGCGACGTCGACGCTGTACATCAGCCATCCGCCCAAGCTGGACCAGGACGACCACCCGCCCCCGGGGCTCACCTGGTACCGGTGGATGAGGTCTCCGGCGGGGGCGATCGTGAACTCCTCCCACCGGCCGTCGCAGTTCTGCATGCCGACGATCGTGCCCGCCGCGGTGGCGGTGGTGACGGACTCGGCGGGCGGCGGGGCCGCGCTCGCCGGTGTGGCGATGACGAGTGTCGTGAGCAGGCTTGCCCCCGCGGCCACTGCGACCCCGAAAGCCTTGAGACGTGTGGACAACAAGGTGTTCTCCCTCCCCGGAAACGACTCCGGGGCGGTCATGGCCCCGGCGCCGGGCCCGGTGTTCCGAGCCCCACGCCGAGGATGTCGATCACTTGTTGCCAAAAACTTGCCGGCTACTCGCGGGTGCGCCAGCCGGTCTCGTCGACGCCGCCGGGGATGGCGTCCGGGGTGCCGTACGGCTCCCGGGTGAACACGAAGGTGGCCAGGTCGAAGTGGCTGGGGGCGCCGTCGGCGTCGCGGTGCAGAACCAGGGTCTCGCCCGCGTAGTAGCCGTCGAGGCCGGTCCAGGTGTCGCGGCCCTCCGGGCGGAAGCGGGACTGCCTGCCGACGCCGGAGACCGGGGCCAGCCGCAGCCAGCCCTCGGGCAGCAGCCGCAGCAGGTACGGGGTCGGGCCCCAGTGCCACAGGCCGGTCAGGCTCAGCAGCTCCGGGTCGGCCTCGGCCATCGGCTCCCACTCGACGGGCAGCGCGGGCTCCAGCTCCTCGACCAGGTTGATCAGGTCGTGCGACAGGGCGACGACCGGCACGCCCCCGGTCGAGTTGGCCATGGTCAGCGCGCCCGTGCCCGTGCGCCAGTCGATGAGCGCGCTCGCCAGGAAGCCGGGCATGGAACCGCTGTGACCCGACAGGCGGCGACCGCCGATGCGCATCGCCTCGAAGCCGAGGCCGTAGCCCATGGTCCAGGCGTCGTTGTCGTCCACGTGGACCGGTGTGCGCATCTCCGCGACGGTGTCGGGGTGCAGCACGTCGCCGGTGTCGCCGCCGATGAAGCGGACCCAGCGGGCCAGGTCGTGCACCGTCGACCACAGCTGCCCGGCCGGGGCCATGGCGCCCGCGTCCGGGGTGGGCTCGTTGAGCAGGACGTCGGCGAAGGGGTGCACCGCCCAGCCGAGCGCGGCGGGCGCCTCCGGCTGCGGGGTGGTGCGGGTCATGCCGAGGGGAGCGAGGATCTCGGTCTCGAGCGCCTTGAGCCAGCTGGTTCCGCGCACGCGCGCGACCAGTTCACCGAGGACGCCGTAGCCGACGTTCGTGTAGTGGAACCGCGCGCCGGAGCGGTGGCGCAGCGCGTTCTGGGTGAGGCTGTTCTGCAGGGCCGTCCAGTCGTCGCCGACGGCGCGCTCCCACCACTGGCCGGGCGACTCCGAGGTCAGGCCCGCGGTGTGCGAGAGCAGCTGCGCGATGGTGACCTCGCCGAACGAGGTGCCCTGCAGGTGCTTGTCGAGCGGGTCGTTGAGGTCGAGCAGGCCCTCGTCGCGCAGCCGCATGACCAGGACCGCGATGAACGTCTTGGTGATCGACCCGATCCGGTACTGGGTGTCGTTGGTCGGCGCCTGGCCGTCGACCTTGCCCCGGGCCCCCGTCCAGACCACGACGCCGTCGCGGACGACCGCCGCGACCAGGGAGGGAGCGCGGCTCTCCGCCTGCGCCGTCGCGATCCGGCGGAGCAGGGCGAAGTCGGTTGTCTGCTGCAGCATGGAATGAATTGTGGGTCATAAATCAACCCAATAACCCCATGGAGATGGCCTTTGTTACCGCAGCGGTCCGATCCGACACACCAAGTTTATCGAACGATCGGACCAAATGGGTCTTTACAGTCGCCTCGCTAATGTGTAACGCCCGGCCGACGTCGGCATTGGTCATGCCCTGCCCGACCAGCGTGAGAACCTCCCGCTCCCGGGCGGAAAGTGCCTGCTTGGCGGGGGTGCGGACGCTGCGGACGAGCTTCCCGGCCACCGAGGGCGCGAGCACCGTCTCACCTCGGCTGGCCGCCCGCACGGCGTCGGCCAATTCCGCGGTGGAGGCGTCTTTCAGCAGATATCCGGACGCGCCCGCCTCGACCGCGCGCAAAATATCCGTATCCGTTTCGTAGGTAGTGAGCACCACCACTGCCGACCCGCCCTCGGCGACGATCTTCGCGGTCGCGCCCGCGCCGTCGAGACCCGGCATCCGCAGGTCCATCAGGATCACCTGCGGGCGCAGCGCGCGGGCCACGGCCACCGCTTCCTCACCCGATCCCGCCTCGCCGACGACGGTCAGGTCGGGCTCGGCTTCGAGCATCCCGCGCAGCCCAGCGCGCACGACGGGGTGGTCGTCGACCAGCAGCACCGTGATCATCCGAGCACCTCCACCGTCACCGTGGTCCCCGCGCCCGGCGCGGACCGAACCGTCACTGTCGCGGCCGCCTGCTCTGCCCGCGCGCGCATGCCGCGCAGCCCGAACCCGCCGGTCTGGGCGCCCGGATCGAAGCCCACACCGTCGTCGGTGACGCGCAAGGTGACTCCTTGGTCGGTCTGGGTGAGGCTGACGTCCACGGTGGACGCTGCCGCGTGCTTGCGGACGTTGGCCAGCGCCTCCTGCGCCGCGCGCAGCAGCAGGACTTCGACACCGGTCGGCAGCGGCGCGGCGCCCTCGGCGTGGAACCGCGCGTCGACCCCGGTCTCGGCGCGCAGCCGCTCGACCTGCCTGCCCAAGGCGTCGGCGAGCGACCCGCCGGACAGCGCGGAGGGCGCCAGAGCCGCGACCAGGGCGCGCGCCTCGGCGAGGTTCTCCCGCGCGGTCCGTGCCGCCAGGTCGAGCAGCCGCCGTGCCTTCTCGGACTCCACCTCGGACTCCGCGGCCTGCACCAGGGTGATGATGCTGGTGAAGCCCTGGGCGAGGGTGTCGTGGATCTCGCCGGCCAGCCGGGCCCGCTCGGCGTTCACCCCGGCTTCGTGGGACAGCCGGGACACCTCCGCGCGGCTGCTCTCCAACTTGGTGATCAGCACGGCGCGCTCCTCGCTCTGCCCCACGATACGGTGGATGTAGGTGCCGATGAGCAGGGAGAACGCCAGGCCGAAGAACGCCAGACCGAAGTCGTGCGCGTCGAAGGAAATGCCGGCGAAGACCGCCGAGAAGATCGGCGGCAGGACGTTGAACAGTGCGACGAGCGGCGCGGAGATTCGCAGCCGGAAGGTCATGAACACCATCGGGCAGATCATGAACAGCGCGTAGGTACTCGCAGGGGTGAACGCGACGGCGGTGAAGAACAGGGCCGCCAGCCCCGCGACGAACACCGTGCCGCGCGGGTTGTCGTCGGTGAGGATGACCCGGCGGCCGTACAGGGCGTACCAGGCGACGAGGGCGGTCAGGGCGATCAGACCCCCCGCCTGCCGGTCGGCGGGCTGGGTGCCGGTCACGACGATGACCACGACCGCGGCGTAGCCGATCGCGAAGTACACGTCCCAGATCCACCGCGACCGGTCCCAGACCTGGGTCATCCGGCTCGCCGCTCGCTCCACCGGAACGTCAGCAGGCACAGCACGAGACCGATCGCGCACCACGCGCCCAGGACCAGCGCTGTCATGCCGTGCTCCCATGAGCCCGCCACCTCCCCGACCATCATGCTGTCCGGCAGGAACACCGAGCGGAAGCCCTGGCCCATCCACTTGACCGGGAAGAACGACGCGACGGTCACCATCGGGCCGGGCAGCACCGAGATGTGCACGAAGATCCCGGAGATGAACTGCAGCGCGATCACCGGCAGGTTCAGCACCGCGGGCGCGCTCTTGCCGGACTTCGCGAGCGAACTGGCGGCGATGCCCAGCAGCGTGCAACTCAGGACAGACAGCGCGAGGAGCCAGGCCAGCGTCAGCCAGCGCGCCGGGTCGGTGGGCAACGACAGGTCAAAGAGCAGCACGCCGACAGCGAGCAGCAGGACCACCTCGGCCAGCGTCGCCACCGCGACCAGGACGATCTTGCCGACGAAGTACGCGGTAGCGGTGACCGGTGTGCCGCGCAGGCGTTTGAGCGTGCCGTCCTCGCGGTCGATCGCGATGCCGACGCCGGTGGTCAGGAAGGCCGTGGAGAGGATGCCGTAGGCGATCATGCTGGCGGCGAAGACCTGGCTCATCGGCACGGTCAGGCCCGGGTCGGTCTTGTTGAAGATCGAGCCGAGCAGGACCAGCAGGAAGGCGGGGAAGGCGAAGGTGAAGATCACGGCTTCCTTGGCGCGGAAGAACATGCGGAGCTCGGCCTGACCCCTCGACAGGCCGAGGATCGCGGTTCCGGGAAGTGTTCCGGTGCTCATGCCTTCGCTCCGATCAGGTCGAGATAGACGTCTTCCAGCGTCGGCTGGTGCACCCGCAGCCCGCTGATCTCCCGCCCGGCCAGCGCGACGACGGCGCCGGTCGGGTCATCGGTCCGGAGTTCGTGCGCGCCGGTGTGGTCGGTCCAGGTGACGGTGGCGAGCGCCGTCTCGCGCCCGCCGAGCGTCGCGGGCGTCCCCTCGGCGACGATGCGCCCGTCCGCGATCACCGCCAGACGGCTCGCGAGGGCTTCGGCCTCGTCGAGGTAGTGGGTGGTGAGCAGGATGGTCGTGCCGTCGGCGGCCAGGGTGCGGACGAGGTCCCAGAACTGGCGGCGGGCCTGCGGGTCGAACCCGGTGGTGGGCTCGTCGAGGAAGAGCAGCTCGGGATTGCCGACGATCCCTAGAGCGACGTCCAAGCGCCTGCGTTGGCCGCCGGACAACGACCTGATGCGCGCGCCTGCTTTCTCGGTAAGGCCGCAGACATCGAGGACATCGGTGATAGACCGGGGACTCGGGTAGTAACCGGCGTAGTGCTTGACGGTCTCGGCGACGGTCAACTCGGCGCTGTCGGTCGCTGTCTGAAGGACGATGCCGATGCGGGAACGCCAGTGTCGGCCCGCTTTGCCCGGGTCTTCGCCGAGGACGGTGGCTTCGCCGCTGGTGCGGTGGCGGTGGCCTTCGAGGATTTCGACGGTGGTGGTCTTGCCCGCGCCGTTGGGGCCGAGGAGGGCGAAGATTTCACCCTTGGTGACATGGAGGTCGATTCCGGCCACGGCGGTGTTGTCGCCGTAGTCCTTGCGTAAGCCGCGGACTTCGATCGCGTTCATGACTCGATCGTTTCCCGGGAGCGGGGTGCCCAGGGACGCCCGAAGCACTGAACCCCGTGTCAACCGATCGGATGACACGGGGTCCGGCGCGGGTCAGCTCAGTCGGAGTTCGACCGTGTTATCGGGGCCAGAGACGTTCGAAGTGATCACGCTGGTGAGCGGGGCGCAGCCGGTGAACGGCGCGATGGTGAAGGCGCCCGCCAGCTTGAGGTTGACGCTGGACATTTCCAGGGCGGCCGGGGTGGTGGTGCGGCACGGCGCGACCGGGATGGGGAAGCCGAAGAGGGTCAGGTCCGACAGCGTGATTCCGACGTCGGCATGCGCGGTTCGGAACGTGCCGGTCACCTTGCCGACGGGGGTGAAGCTGACCCGGGCGGTCGCGGGGAACAGGCCGTTGAGGGTCATCGTGGCGGTGGTCGGGTCGAGCTTGAGGTCGGCGGTGAAGTTGCCGGTCAGCACGTCATGATCGACCCCGAGCGTGCCGTGGAGGGCGACCGAGGTGTGGGCGGCTTTCAGGGTGGCGGTGCCCGCGAGGTTCCAGTCGTGGTGAGTCACGCGGGGGCGGGTGTGGACCGAAAGCGGTGCGCTGAATAGGGATTGGGGCGAGCGGACGGTGAAGACGTAGTCGGTGTCCGGTCGCAGGCCGGAGACGCGCACGGTGGTGCCGGGCACGGTGGCGGCCAGTTCGCCGTCGCGGAAGACCTCGTAGGCGGGCTGTCCGGTGGAGTCCCAGGCGAGTTCGACGGTGTCGAGGCCCACGTCGGTGGTGCGCAGGTTCGCGGGTGCGGCGGGCGGGGCGACCCGGATGGTGGCCAGCAAGTTGTTCTGGCCGGGATCCTGCACGCACTGGACTTCCTGGGCGATGACAATCGAGCCGTCGCTCCGGCGAAGGGTGAGGTCGAGAAGGACGTCATGGACCTTGATCGTCACCTCGCCCACATCGGGAAAGTCAAGCGGCGCGATGTAGTCGTTGAAGACCAATTCAAATTCGTCGCCCGGTGTTGGCGGTAGCGATATCCAATCGGTGGCGGATTCGGCTTCCAAAGGTCTGGCGGGGCCGACGACCGGTTGGATCCAGATGTGGGAAACCATGGTTACTTTGATGCTGGTCGCCCGGGCAAGCCGCATCATCTCTGCGACATGGTGGCCCAGTCGAAGCCGCGACTGCATAGGCGTGCGGTCCAAGTGTCGGGCCTGGGTGACCTGCTCGGGCAAGTCGGTGGCGCGGATGACCTGGGCAGGCTGGGCATCGATCAGTGGGTAGGTGCAGGTGTGGTTCGTCACGAGCTGGATCGGCTCGGCCGACGCCGAAGTGGAGCCCGCAGCCACCAGTGCGATACCAAGGGCGGCCGTGAGTAAGCGTCGGTAAATAGGTCTCGCCATTGTTCCCCATTCCCAGTCGTCAGTTCCTCGGACGCTAGGGGTGTGATGGGGGTGTGGCAATAGTGTTATCGGAAGATGTCAATAAATGAATGAGGCGCGCTCTATATTGCTGATGGAGGTGCGGATATTTCCGCCAGGAGTGAGGCCCAGGAAGAGGCGGGGAGGTGCAGGGTGCCCGCCTCGGGGGCCTTGGAGTCGCGTAGGTGGACCTCGGTCGAGTAGGCCACCTCGACGCAGGCCGCGCCGTCGCCGCTGCTGAAGCTGGATTTCCGCCACTCTGCGTGCATGCGTTTCAGCCCCGTTCGTGATCGGCCGCCATCCTGGTCAGGAAGTTCACCGAATCGGTGGAATCCAAGGCGATCTTTGCCAGCTTAACCGCCTTGTCTTGCAGCCGGCGGCTGCCGCTGGGGTTGTCGAGAAAGCCGGATGCACCACTGTGCTCGACATAGACAAGGGTCGGGGCATCGCGGAAGCTCAGGGTGAGGAAGTCGCCCGGGCTGCTGTAGCCGCCGTACTTGAACGGGATCACGCGGACCTCGACATTGGGGAGCTTCGCCCGGTCGATCAGCCAGTGGATCTGTTGCGCCATCACGAATGAGCCGCCCATCGGCCGCCGAAGCGCTCCCTCATCGAGGATCGCGACATAGGACGGTGCGGTGCGTTTGGTGAGCACCTGTTGCCGATCCAGGCGCTCGGCCAAGTGCTTCCGCATGTCGTCGGGGCGCGCGTCGCCGATGATCGCTTCGGCGTATGCGGGTGTTTGAAGCAGGCCAGGAATGTTCGCCGGGGCGAAATGGCAGATCGAGGTGGCTTGGCCTTCGAACCTGGCCAGTGCGGTCACCAGCTCCTTGAGCTGGTGGTCGGTCTCCAGCCAACCGGGCGCGGTCACTGCCTCGACCAAAGCCATGATCCGCTTGCGCTCTTTGCCCACCACGCCGTAGATCGCCAGCATGGCCGACACGTCTGCCACCGAGGCCGAACGCTTCGCGTTCTCGATTCGGTTCAGGCTCGCGCTGGAGATGCCGATTCGGGTGGCGGCTTGTCGGGTGGTCAACCCCGCACGCACGCGGAGGGCAGCCAGTTCCGTCCCCAGGGCACGCATTCGCGCCGGAAGGCGATCGCTCATCCGCCAATGTGATCAGCGGCGTGGTGTCACCGCAAACTCCACGAACGGATGAGCGATCTCCGGGGGTGAAACAGGATCACAGGTGGGCGATGTTGTCCCAGCCGTCGACCTCTTCCGGCTTGCGCGGGGCCGGGCCGATGTACTTCGCGGCCGGGCGGACCAGTTTGCCCGTGCGCTTCTGCTCCATGATGTGCGCGCACCAACCCGCCGTGCGGGCACACGTGAACATCGCGGGCATCATGTGCGGCGGGACCTCGGCGAAGTCCAGAATCACAGCGGCCCAGAACTCGACGTTCGTCTCGATCGCGCGGTCCGGGCGGCGCTCACGCAGTTCCGCCAGGGCGGCCTGCTCCAGGGCCACGGCCACGTCGTAGCGCTCGGCACCCAGTTCCTTGCAGGTGCGGCGCAGCACGCGGGCGCGCGGGTCCTCGGCCCGGTAGACCCGGTGGCCGAAGCCCATCAACCGCTCCTTGCGGTCGAGGATGCCCTTGACGAACTTGCGGGCGTCGCCGGTCTTCTCGACCTCTTCGAGCATCGGCAGCACGCGGGCCGGGGCACCACCGTGCAGCGGGCCGGACATGGCGCCGATCGCACCCGACAGCGAAGCCGCCACATCCGCGCCGGTGGAGGCGATGACGCGGGCGGTGAAGGTCGACGCGTTGAGGCCGTGCTCGGCGCCGGAGACCCAGTAGGCGTCGACCGCCTGGACGTGCTTGGGGTCGGGCTCGCCGCGCCAGCGGGTCATGAAGCGCTCGGTGATCGAGTTGCACTCGTCGATGCGCTTCTGCGGGACCGCGGGCTGGTGGATGCCGCGCGCGGACTGCGCCACATACGACAGCGCCATGACCGACGCGCGGGCGAGCTGGTCGCGCGCTTCGTCGTCGGAGATGTCGAGCAGCGGCTGGTAGCCCCAGATCGGGGCGAGCATGGCGAGACCGGCCTGCACATCGACCCGGACGTCGCCGGAGTGCACGGGCAGCGGGAACGGCTCGGCGGGCGGCAGGCCCGGCCCGAAACGGCCGTCGACCAGCAGAGCCCACACGTTGCCGAAGGTCACGTGGCCGACAAGGTCTTCGATGTCGACGCCCCGGTAGCGCAGGGCGCCACCGTCGCGGTCCGGTTCCGCGATCTCGGTCCGGAAGGCGATGACGCCTTCGAGCCCGGGGCGGAAACCGTCGTCCGGCTCCACCGCCGCCGCAAGTGTCTTATCGATGTCCTGCACCGCGTTGTGCATTGTCTCGCCTTTCGCGCCATGTCCCCGACGGATTCGCGCAGCGGCAGCGGCGTCAAGACAGGTCGCCGTCGCCGAGCACCACTGCACGGCTGGGCAAACCTTGCTCCTCATACCACCCGGTTAGCAATCGTTCACGGCGGTGTCTTCGGTCACGATCCAGTGGATCGATTAAGCTTGTTGACCTTCAACACCCTGTAACACGGGTGCCCACGATCGTCCGATCGGCGTGGCAGCTGTCACCGGGCGGGCGGTTTCCGTTCACCTCGATTACCCGTAACGTCCCTTGTCGGCGGGTTCTCACGGGTTGGCGGAGGAGATACGGATGGCGGACGGCGACATCACCTTGGCACTGCCGACCATGCGGGTGGCCTACGAACAAGGTGCGCTCACCGAAGCCGACTTGGCGACCACTTGGCACGAGCAGCTGCAGCGCTGGCTCGACGCGGCCCGCCAGGCGGGTGTCGCCGAGCCGAACGCCATGGTCCTGGCGACCGCCAACGCCGAGGGAATGCCGTCGTCGCGCGCCGTCCTGGCCAAGGGCCTCGACGAGCGTGGCCTGGTGTTCTTCACCAACTACACCTCTGCGAAGAGCCACGACCTGATGGCGACCCGGTACGCGTCGGCGACCTTCCCGTGGTTCGCGATGCACCGGCAGGTCAGCATCCGCGGCACGGTCGAGAAGGTGTCGGCCGCCGAGACCGCCGAGTACTGGGCCAAGCGCCCGCGCGGCTCGCAGCTCGGGGCCTGGGCGTCGCCGCAGTCGATCGTCGTCAACGGTCGTCCCGCCCTGGAGTCCGCGCTGGCCAACGTCGAGCGCCGGTTCGCCGACGCCGAGACCGTGCCGGTGCCACCCCATTGGGGTGGTTGGCGGATCCAGCCGGAGGTCGTCGAGTTCTGGCAGGGCAGGCAGGACCGCATGCACGACCGCCTCCGCTTCCAACTCACCCGCGACGGCTGGCGAGTACAGCGCCTCGGCCCGTAACCCACCCGTCCGGCTCGCGGTTGGTGAAAATCACGCGAGAAGTGGGCGATAGTTGTCCTAGGCTAACGAAGTGACCCTCGACGCCGAGCCTCGATCTCGATTCCGCACGATGTTCGGCAAGGCCCTCATCGACGTGCGGCCGCTGAAGATCAAGGGGTACCGCAGGCTCTGGGTCTCCACCGCCGTCACCGCCGTGGGCAGCCAGCTCACCGCCGTGGCCGTGCCCAAGCAGGTGTACGACCTCACCGGCTCGTCCGCGTGGGTCGGCATCGCGGGGGCGGTCGGCTTGGTTCCGCTCCTCGTCTTCGGCCTCTGGGGTGGGGCGATCGCGGACGCGCATGACCGGCGGACCGTCATGATCGTCACCAACATCGGGGTCGCGGTGACCTCCGGCCTGCTGTGGCTCCAAGCGTTCGTGTCGCTGGGGTCGGTGTGGACCGTGCTCGCCCTGCTCGGACTCCAACAAGCCTTCGTCGCGGTCAACATGCCCACCCGCAGTGCCGCCATCGCTCGACTGGTGCCGGAGGAGCTGATCCCGCAGGCGAACGCGCTCGGCTTCACCACCTTCACCTTCGGCATGGTGTTCGGCCCGCTCGCCGCCGGCGCGCTGATTCCGCTGCTCGGTTTGTCCACTTTGTACCTGGTGGACACCGTCGCGCTGGTGCTCGCGCTGTGGATGGTGACCCTGCTGCCCAAGCTGCCGCCGGGGGAGGGCTCATCCCGCAAAGCGGGCCTGACCGACATCGCCGACGGCTTCCGCTACCTGCGCGGCCGCAACATCCTGCTCGTCTCCTTCCTGGTCGACATCATCGCGATGGTCGCCGGGATGCCCCGAGCCCTGTTCCCGGAGATGGCCGAGCGCACCTTCGGCGACCCGCCCGGTGGCGGGCTCGCGCTGGGCTGGCTCTACGCCGCCATCCCCATCGGCTCCGCGCTCTTCGGCATCTTCTCCGGGTGGTTCGCCCGGATGCCCCGGCAGGGTGCGGTGATCACCATCTCCATCATCGTGTGGGGGCTGGCGATGGTCGGCTTCGGACTGACCACCGCGCTCTGGCTCGCGGTCGTCTTCCTGGCGATCGGCGGCGGCGCCGACCTGATCAGCGCGGTGCACCGCAGTTCCATGCTGCAAACCGAGGCCACCGACGAGATGCGCGGCCGGATGCAGGGCGTGTTCACCGTCGTGGTCGCGGGTGGACCGCGCATCGCCGACGTCCTGCACGGCTGGGGCGGCGCCGCTCTGGGCACGGCCGCGGCGGCCACGATCGGCGGGGTCCTGGTGGTGGTGTTGACGATCGCCACCGTCGTCGCGGTCCCGAAATTCTGGCGCTACCGGTTCGAACCGCGGGCGGTCAGTGTTTGACCTTGTGCGACGGTAGTCGGTGGGACAGTCTCTAGTGCATGGTTGACCAACCGAAATCGATCATCGTCGAGTCCGGGGGCCAGGCACAACCCGAACTCAAGCGGGTCATCGGACCCGGGCTGCTGCTGTTGTTCGTGGTCGGCGACATCATCGGCACGGGCGTGTACGCGCTCACCGGGACGGTCGCGGGCAAGGTCGGCGGTGCCCTGTGGCTGCCGTTCCTGATCGCGTTCCTCGTCGCCTTCCTGACCGCGTTCAGCTACTTGGAACTGGTCGGCAAGTACCCGCGCGCGGCCGGTGCGGCGCTCTACACGCACCGCGCGTTCAAGATCCAGTTCCTGACGTTCATGGTCGCGTTCGCCGTGATGTCGTCGGGCATCACCTCCGCGGCGTCGGCCGCGCAGGCGTTCGGCAACACCTACCTGCGCAAGCTGATGGGCGACTCGCTCACCATCCCGACCGTGTGGATCGCGATCGGGTTCATCCTGCTGCTGGCCGCGGTCAACTTCCGCGGTGTCGCGGAATCGCTGTGGGCCAACGTGGTCCTGACGATGATCGAGCTGTCCGGCCTGCTGATCGTGATCGTGATCGGCTTCTACGCGATCACCCAAGGCCAGGGCGAGCCCAGCCGCCTGCTGGAGATCGACACCGCCAACCAGACCCCGTTCATCGCGGTCGCCTCCGCCACGGCGCTGGCGTTCTTCGCGATGGTCGGCTTCGAGGATTCGGTCAACATGGCCGAGGAGTGCCGCGAACCCGTCCGCATCTTCCCCAAGGCGATGCTGATCGGCATGGGTGTCGCGGCCACGATCTACGTGCTGGTCGCCCTCACGTCCTCGCTCCTGCTGCCCGCCAACGAGTTGTCGGCGGCGAAGAGCGACGCGCTGCTGCGGGTCGTCTCGGCCGGGGCGCCGGACTTCCCGCTGTGGGTGTTCGCGCTGATCGGCCTGCTGGCGGTCATCAACTCGGCGCTGATCAACATGCTGATGGCGAGCCGACTCGTCTACGGCATGGCCAACGAGCGGATCATCCCGCGCGCGTTCGGGACCGTGCACCCGTTCCGCCGCACGCCGTGGGTGTCGATCCTGTTCACCAGCCTGATCGCGGTGGGCCTGGTGGCATCGGTCGACATCACCCTGCTCGGCGGGACGACGTCGCTGTTGCTGCTGCTGGTGTTCACCGTGGTCAACGTGGCCGTGCTCGTGCTTCGCAAGGACCCGGTGGCGCACAAGCACTTCCGCGCGCCGACGATCGTCCCGGTGATCGGCGCGGTCACCTGCGCCTTCCTGGCGAGCCCGCTGTCGGGCAGGCCCGCCAGGGAGTACGGCATCGCCGCGATCCTGCTGGCGATCGGGGTCGTGCTGTGGGGCGTCAACCAGTTGCTGTTCCGGTCCCGCGTGTCAGACGACTGAGCCGGTCAGGCGGCGCAGTTCGACGGCGTCGTGCGCGGAGAACACGGTGACCTCGTCGCCGTGGTCGCGGACCAGGTCCCGCAGCCGGGCCTGGTTCGCGACCCGCGCCTTGCCGTCCACCTGCATGATCTTCTCGAACGCGCTCATCAGCGGCGGGCAGTTCGGGTTCACCGGGTCGATCTCGCCCCGGTTGAAGTACGCGTCGCCCGCGTGCAGCAGCCAGCCCGAGCCGGTGTCGACCGCGACGCCGACATGGCCGCGCGTGTGGCCTTCCAGTGGCACCAGCAGGAAGTCCTCGGGCAGCCCGACCAGGCCGCGGACCGCGCGCATGCCGAACCACTCGTCGCCGCCACCTGCCTGGTAGAGCTCCCACTTCGGGCCGTGGGCCCACTGCGCGGCGCGGAACCGCTGCCGCTCGCGCACGGTCGCCTGGGCGGTCGCGACCGTGTGCTCGGGCTCATACACGTGGACGGTCGCGCTCTGGAAGTCGCGCAGGCCGCCCGCGTGGTCGAGGTCCATATGCGTCAGGATGATGTGCCGGACGTCGGATGCCTTGTGGCCCAACGCCTCCACCTGCCGGATCGCCGACGTCGACGGGTCGGCCAGCGGACGGACCAGGTGCACGAACTCGCGGGGGAGTGAGCCCGGCAGCCGCGCCAGGTCGGTCTCGCCGAAGCCGGTGTCGACCAGGACCAGGCCCTGCTCGCTCTCGATGAGCAGCACATGGCAGACCATGTTCGCCATGCGGAACAGGCCGGGCTCCCCGTCGAGCAGCTTGCCGCCCGGCGGGCGCATCGAACCGCAGTTCAGGTGGTGTACGCGCACGTTCAGCGTCCTTTCAACAGTGTTCGCATGGTCGTGCCGACCGCATAAAGGGGTGCGGTGTCGCGGCGGGTGCGGGCCAGCAGCTGCGCGCCCTCCAGGGCGGCGAGCAGCGTGGTCGCGACGTTTTCGGCGTCGGGGATGTCGTGTGCCGCGAGGAAGTCGCGCACCACGCCCTGCCAGGAGGCGAACGCGGACACGCAGGCTTCCCGCACGACGTCGCCACCATCCGGCGCGACCGTCCCGATAGGACAGCCACGGCTGAAGTCGGAGGCGACGAGATGCTCGGCGAGCCCCTGGATCACCGCGTCGAGGCCTGCCACCGGGTCGGCGGCGCCGTCGAGGGTCGCGGAGACCCAGTCGCACAGCTCGCCCGCCGCGAGCGCGACCGCTTCGGCGGCGAGCTGCTCTTTGCCGCCGGGGAAGTGGAAGTAGAGCGAGCCCTTGGGGAGGCCGCCTTCGGCGAGGACCTGGTTGAGGCCCGTGCCGTGGTAGCCCTGGGTGCGGAACAGGGTCGCCGCGGTCCGCAGCGTCCGTTCGCGAGTGTCGGTGCGCCTGCCCATGCGCCGTACTATACAGACCGGTCTAGTAATGTCGAGCCCGCGTAGGCTCCTGACGCATGGCCGATGAGTACGAGATCACGTATGCCGGAGCCCGGGCCGTCATCACCGCCACCGGCGCGACCCTGCGCGTCTTCGAGGTCGACGGCGTGTCCTATCTGGAGACCTTCCCCGAGGACGAGTCCGCGCCGATGGGATCGGGCGCGGTCCTGATCCCGTGGCCGAACCGCACCGCGGGTGCGGAGTGGACCTACCGCGGCGAGCCGCAACACCTCGAAGTCACCGAACCCGCGCGCGGCAACGCCAGCCATGGCTTGGTGCGCAAGGAAACCTGGGCCGCCACTGTGGAGGAGGACTCATCGGTCACGCTCGAGCTGACCGTCGGCGAGCGTCCCGGCTGGCCGTTCCGGTTCCGCACCACGGTCACCTACGCGCTCGACATCGAGGGCCTCGCGGTCACCCACACCGTCCACAATCTGGCCGACCTGCCGATGCCCTTCGGCGTCGGCGCCCACCCCTACCCGCGGCCGGGGCGGTCCGACGCCGACGACTGCGTCCTGACGCTCGCCGCCACCACGCACCTCCCGCTCGACCCGGAGCGCATGGTGCCCACCGGCCCGGCCGTCCCGGACGACTCGTTCGCCGACGGCAAGCCGTTGCGCGGCACCACCCTCGACGACGCGTTCGGCGGCTGCGTCCCCGGACTCGACGGCCTGGTCCGCCACTCGCTGCGCGGACCGGACGGCGGCGTGGAGCTCTGGGCGGACCCGGTGTTCGGCTGGGTGCAGGTGTACACGCCGGATTCGTTCCCCGGCAAGGAATCCGGCCGCGCCGTCGCGATCGAGCCGATGACGTGCCCCCCGGACGCGCTCAACTCCGGCACCGATCTGCTGGAGGTCCGGCCGCGCGAAACGTGGTCGGCGTCGTGGGGTCTTCGACCACTAAGGTCGAGCCTGTGACTATCGCGGTAACCAATGGCTATGTGGTCCCAGTGGATGGCGAGCCCATCGACGGCGGAACGGTCCTGATCGACAACGGCAAGATCGTCGCCGTCGGCGCGGACGTCGAAGTGCCCGAGGGCGCGGAGATCGTCGACGCCACCGGATCGTGGGTGCTGCCGGGATTCGTCGAGGCGCACGCCCATGTCGGCGTCTACGAGGAGGGCGAGGGCTGGGCGGGGCAGGACACCAACGAGATGACCGACCCGGTCACCGCGAAGGTCCGCGCCATCGACGCCATCAACCCCGACGACGAGGGCTTCCGCGACGCGCTGTCCGGCGGGGTCACCACGCTGGTGGTGAAACCGGGTTCCGGCAACGTGATCGGCGGGCACACGGTCGCGGTGAAGGCCTGGGGCCGCACCGTCGAGGACATGCTGCTGCGGGACCCGGTGAGCATGAAGAGCGCGCTCGGCGAGAACCCGAAGCGCGTCTACGGCGACAAGAAGGTCATGCCGTCGACCCGGCTCGGCGTCGCCGCGATCATCCGCGAGGCGCTGACGAAGGCGCAGGACTACAAGGCGCGCAAGGAACACGCGGCGGGCGAGGGCAAGCCGTTCGACCGCGACCTCACCAACGAGGCGCTGGTCGCGGTGCTCGACGGCGACGTGCCGTGGTGCCAGCACTCGCACCGGGCCGACGACATCGCCACCGCGATCCGGCTCGCCGACGAGTTCGGCTACCGGCTGGTGATCAACCACGGGACCGAGGCGCACCTGCTGGCCGACCTGCTCGCCGAGCGGGACATCCCGGTGGTGACCGGGCCGCTGATCGTCGGCCGGTCCAAAGTGGAGGTCCGCAGGCGCGACTTCCGCAACCCCGGCATCCTGGCCCGCGCGGGCGTGCGGATCGCGCTGACCACCGACGCGCCGGTCGTGCCCATCAACTTCCTGGTGCACCAGGCGACCTTCGCGGTGAAGGAAGGTCTCGACCCGGTCGAGGCGATCCGCTCGATCACCGTGAACCCGGCGGAGATGCTCGACCTCGGCGACCGCGTGGGCGCGCTCAAGCCCGGTCTCGACGCCGACATCGTGATCTGGTCCGGCGACCCGCTCGACGTGATGAGCCGGGCGATGCGCGTGTTCATCGAGGGCCGCGAGGTCTACCACTTCGACGAGACCACCGGGCTCGGCGTCACGAAGAACGCCTTCTACACGGAGGCTATGCCGACGAGTTGACGACCTGGAGGACGGTGCGCTCGGGGTTCTGGCCGCAGCCGTAGAGCACGCTCGCGACGATGTACGGGTCGTGCTCGCGCAGCGGCTCGTTGCGCTGGCGGTAGACGTGTTCCAGCAGCGCGCGCTGCTTGTCCGGGTGCAGGGCGAAGAAGTCGCGGCAGGACGTGTTGCCGTCCGGTTCGGGCTCCTCGGTCAGTTCGAGGTACGCGGCGCGGCCGCCGATGATCAACCCGGCGGCCGCGAGCACCGAGACGGCGATGATCGCGATCCGCTTGCCGTTGAACCCGGACGGCGCGCCCGCGGGCTCCGAGCCCGCGGGCGGCGCGATGTTCGTCGCCTGGACCATCCCGGCGATCATGTCGCGGAACTGCGGGTCGTCGCGGAACTGGTGGTTGAGCACGCCGACCAGCGGCCTGCGCCGGGCGGGGGCGTTCGGCTCGGCGGCGAACAGGTCGAACGTGCCCGCCGTCCCGGTCCGCCGCAGCCTGCCGATCACCGCGTCGAACAGCGTGTCCGCCGCGCGGTGGTGCGGGGCGTCGATGGTCATCCTGGCTCTTTGCGCCAGGATCTCCACCACGTGCTCCGCCAGTGTCGGAAAGCTCATCGAACCCCCACGTCTAGGGACAGACTTCCGTATACCGGTGAGATCGTCCGATACCCGGCGAACGTAAGTCTGACGGCGGCGCGGATATTCGACCACACTCAGCTCACGCGCAGTTGTCGCGCGATCACCATTCGCTGTATTTGGTTCGTTCCCTCAAAAATCTGCGGGACCTTGGCCTCGCGCATGTACCGCTCGACAGGGAAATCGCGCGTGTAGCCCGCACCACCCAGGACCTGGACCGCGTCGGTTGTGACCTTCATCGCGGCGTCCGTGGCCACCAGCTTCGCGATCGAGGCCTGCCGCAGGAACGGCAGCCCGCGGTCGCGCCTGCGGGCAGCCTCCAAATAGGTCGCCCGGGCCGACTCGACGGCGGCGGCCATGTCGGCGAGCAGGAACTCGACGCCCTGGAAGTCCATGATCGCCTTGCCGAACTGGACCCGCTGCCTGGCGTAGGCGACGGCCTCGTCCAGCGCGGCCTGGGCCAGGCCCACCGCGCAGGCGGCGATGCCGAGGCGGCCGGAGTTGAGGGCGACGAGGGCGATCTTGAAGCCCTGCCCCTCGGCGCCGAGGAGCCGGTCGGCGTCGACCCGGGCGCCGTCGAAGATCATCTGGGCCGTGGTGGAGCCGGTGAGGCCCATCTTGCGTTCCGGCGCGGCGGCGGACAGGCCCGGCGTGTCGGCGTCGACCAGGAGGCAGCTGATGCCCTTTCCGCCGTCGTCGGAGGTACGGACCATGGTCGTGTAAAAGTCGGCGTGACCGGCGTGGGTGATCCACGCCTTGGTGCCGTTGACCACGTACTGGTCGCCGTCGCGGACCGCCTTCGTGGACAGCGCCGCCGCGTCCGAACCCGCGTGGGTCTCCGAGAGGGCGTACGCGCCGAGCAGGTCGCCGCCGAGCATGTCCGGCAGGAAGCGTTCGCGCTGCTCATCGCTGCCGTACTCGGCCAGCGCGAAGCAGGACATGGTGTGCACCGAGAGGCCGACGCCGACCGACATCCAGGCCGCGGCGATCTCCTCGAGGACCTGCAGGTAGACCTCGTAGGACAGGGCCGCGCCGCCCCACTTCTCCGCGTACGGGAGGCCGAGCAGGCCGCTGCGGCCGAGCAGCTTGAACTGCTCGCGCGGGAACCGCTCCTCTTCCTCGTACTGGCTCGCCAGCGGCGCGAGTTCGTCGCGCGCGATCTCGCGGGTCAGCTTCAGGAGGTCTTCCGCCTCGGTGTTGGGCAGCAGACGCTCGGCGGGCATGCGGGACCTCCGGTACTAAGACCTGTACTGACGGACGCCTCAGAGTACTGTTCCGGTCCGGCCACTGTCGATACGCTGCACGCATGACCCGGCGCGCGCCCACCGCCCGGCAGGCCGCCCTGCTAGAGGAACTGCTGGACCTGTTCCTGCGCGAGGGCTTCGCCGAGTCCACCCTGGACGACTTCGCCGCGCGCCTGCACTGCTCGAAGTCGACGCTGTACGCGCTCGCGCCGAGCAAGGAGCAACTCGCCCGCAAGGTCGTCGGCCACTTCTTCCGCGGCGCCACCGAGCGCATCGAGAAGGACGTCGCGGAAGCGCGGGACGCCCGCGACCGGGTGGTGCGCTACCTGGTCGGCGCGGGCGCGGAGATGAGCCGCGCGACCGCGAAGTTCGTCGCCGACGTCGCCGCGTTCCCCTCCACCCGGCGGGTCTACGAGCGCAACGCCCAGGCCGCCGCCGCCCGCATCCGCGCGTTCATCCAGGAGGGTGTCGCCGAGGGGCTCTTCCGCGACGTCCACGCCCGGCTCGTCGGCGAGATGGTCGGGTGGCTGATCGAGGGGATCCAGACCGGCGTCCTCGGGGCCCGGGCCGAGGTATCCGACGCCGAGGCGTTCGCCGCGCTGGCGGATCTGGTGCTCGGTGGCCTGGACTCAGGACGATCGAGTCTGTGATACGTGTCCCAACGGACGCCGTGGGTCCCGTCCACGGGTGTCCGTAGGGCGCGTGGACCACTAGCGTAGGGGGCTCAGGACCCCAATGGGGCGGTGCTGTGGCGCGGTGGTTCGCCGCTGGTCGCGCACCCGAACGGCCACACCGGCTCGGCCGTACCGGCGCCCCGCTACCGAGTGTGAGAGGTACGTCCATGCCCGACGGGACCGCAGCGCCCACCGGCACCGAGCAGACCGCCGCCTTCCGCTACCCGGGTGGCGAGCACGAGATGGCGGTCGTTCCCGCCACTGACGGCACCTCAGGTGTCGACCTGGGCAAGTTGCTGGCCAAGACCGGTCTGGTGACCCTCGACCCCGGCTTCGTGAACACCGCGGCGTGCTCGTCGGCGATCACCTACATCGACGGCGACGCGGGCATCCTGCGCTACCGCGGGTACCCGATCGAGCAGCTGGCCGAGAAGTCGTCGTTCCTCGAGGTCAGCTACCTGCTGATCTACGGCGAGCTGCCCACGGCGGCCGAACTCGACGACTTCACCCACAAGATCAGCAGGCACACCCTGCTGCACGAGGACCTGAAGCGGTTCTTCGACGGCTTCCCCCGCGACGCGCACCCCATGCCGGTGCTGTCGTCGGCGGTGTCGGCGCTGTCGACGTTCTACCAGGACAGCCTCAACCCGTTCGACCCGAACCAGGTCGAGATCTCCACGATCCGGCTGCTGGCCAAGCTGCCGACGATCGCGGCGTACGCCTACAAGAAGTCGGTCGGCCAGCCGTTCCTCTACCCGGACAACTCCCTTGGCCTGGTGGAGAACTTCCTGCGGATGACCTTCGGCTTCCCGGCCGAGAACTACGACGTCGACCCCGACCTCGTACGCGCGCTCGACCTGCTGTTCATCCTGCACGCCGACCACGAGCAGAACTGCTCCACCTCCACGGTGCGGCTGGTCGGCTCGTCGGAGGCGAACCTCTTCGCGAGCATCTCCGCCGGAATAAACGCACTCTTCGGACCCCTGCACGGCGGCGCGAACAGCGCGGTGCTGGAGATGCTCGAAGGCATCCGCGACGGCGGCGGCGACGTCCAGGCGTTCGTCAACAAGGTCAAGAACAAAGAAGACGGCGTCAAGCTCATGGGCTTCGGCCACCGGGTCTACAAGAACTACGACCCGCGCGCCGCGATCATCAAGAAGACCGCCGACGACATCCTCAACAAGCTCGGCGGCGACGACTCGCTGCTCGACATCGCGAAGCAGCTTGAGGAGCACGCGCTGTCGGACGAGTACTTCGTCTCCCGCAAGCTCTACCCGAACGTGGACTTCTACACGGGTCTGATCTACCGGGCGATGGGCTTCCCGACGAAGTTCTTCACGGTGCTGTTCGCCCTGGGCAGGCTCCCGGGCTGGATCGCGCACTGGCGCGAGATGATGAACGACCCGGCCACCAAGATCGGCCGCCCGCGTCAGGTCTACATCGGACAGACGGAGCGCGACTACCTGCCGGTCGCCGACCGCTGACTTCTGCGTTTCGCCAGGGCCGCCTCGATCGTCGGGGCGGCCCTTGTGCTTGGCGTCGGCGGAAGCTTGGCCTCGGCGGCCCGCCGGTAGTCCTCGCCGAGGGCTGAGACCCGCGAGTAGAGGTAGCGCACGCGCGGCGTCAGCGTCGGGTCGATCACGGCGCAGACCCACAGCAGGTCGATGCAGTGGAACCGATCGGCGCGGCTGCCGGTTTCCAGGTACTCCGCGTACAGGGGGAACCCGCGGACGACCTCGGCCCGGATGTCGGCGTAGAGCCCCGGGAGCTTGCCGAGTGGGCCCGCCGCGCCGCCGCCGATCTGGAAGAGCAGTTCCAGGATCACCGTGCGGCCCGCGGGTGTCGCCGACACCAGCCCGCTCACCAGGCAGGCGCAGGCCTGCGCCGCGCCGGGCTGGGCGTTGCCCTGGATCACCACGACGTTGTCGATGCGGAACACCAGCCGGTTCGCCGTCGCGCGATCCGGTGCGTGGACCAGTTCGCGGATGGCGGCGGGAACACCGGCGTAGTGGGACCGCATCGACTCGGGCAGCCGGGCGGGGGCCCAGTCATGGCGTTCGATTTCCCAGTCCACGGCTTCTCCCCCCGTCGATCGGCCCAAGAGTACGCAGGCGGGCGGTTACGACCGTGTGTAGCGTTCGCCATATGGCCGATCCGTCCATCGTGTGGTTCCGCCGCGACCTGCGCACCGGTGATCATCCCGCGTTGCTCGCCGCGGCGGAACGGTCCCCCTCGGCTGTGGGGCTCTTCGTGCTCGACGACGTGCTGCTCGGGCCCGCGGGCAAGCCGCGCGTCGACTTCCTTTATAACTGCCTGCGCAATTTGAACGATCAACTCGGCGGTCGGCTGATGGTCGTGCGCGGGAAGCCGGTCGAGGTGGTGCCTCGGGTCGTCGCGGAGTTCGGCGCCGGGTCGGTGCACGTGTCCGCGGACATGGGGCCCTACGGCCGGGAACGCGACGCGGCGGTGGAGGCGGCGCTGGAGGTGGACTTCGTCCGGACCGGGTCGCCGTACGCGGTGGCGCCGGGGCGGGTACGCAAGGCCGATGGTGAGCCGTACAAGGTGTTCACCCCGTTCAAGCGGGCCTGGCTCGACCACGGGTGGCGGGCGCCCGCCGACACCGATGCGTCCACAGTGGACTGGGTGGACGCCGGGACTGGGTTGCCCGCAGGCGACTCGCACGGTGAGCGGGATGCTTTGCTTGCCTGGGAGGACTTTCGTGACCGCCTCGACGACTACGCCCGGGATCGGGACCGGCCGGATCTGGACGGCACGAGCCGGATGTCGGCGTACTTGCGCTGGGGCTGTGTGCATCCCCGCACGCTGCTGGCCGACCTCGGCGAGAACCACGACGTCTACCGGTCCGAACTCGCCTGGCGCGAGTTCTACGCCGACGTGTTGTGGCACCGGCCGGAAACGGCCCGCGCCAACTACGACAAGAAGTTCGACCGCATCACCCACGACAACGACACCGGCCTGTTCGACGCGTGGTGCCAAGGCAAGACCGGGTTCCCCATCGTCGACGCCGGGATGCGCCAGCTGCTCGCCGAGGGGTGGATGCACAACCGGGTGCGGATGATCGTCGCGAGCTTCCTGGTGAAAGACCTGCACCTGCCGTGGTGGTGGGGCGCCCGGCACTTCATGCGCCACCTGATCGACGGCGACCTCGCGTCCAACCAGCACGGCTGGCAGTGGACCGCGGGGTCGGGAACCGATGCGGCACCGTACTTCCGGGTGTTCAACCCGACGTCCCAGGGGGAGAAGTTCGACCCGAACGGCGACTACGTGCGCCGGTATGTTCCCGAACTCCGGGATATACCGGGGAAAGCCGTGCACAAGCCGTCCGGCGTCAAGGGGTACCCGGAGCCGGTCGTCGATCACGCGCAGGAGCGGCAGGTCGCGCTCGACCGGTACGCGGCGATCAAAGGCTAGGGCCGCAACGCGTCCCGCAGTTTGAGGCGGGAGCCGGTGCGCAGCGCGGCGCCCGCGTAGATGCGTCCGCCGAGCCAGGCGAGTCCGGCGACCGAGACCAGCGTCAACGCCATCGCCAGGGCGACCTGCCAGCCCGCCACGGCGTCGAGCGCGATCCGGCCGGGCATGAGGATCGGGGCGAACGGCGGCAGCAGCGACAACACCGTCGTCGCCGTCCCGCTGGGGGCCCGCGACAGCAGGCCGAAGCCGAGGACGAAGGCCAGCACCAGCACCATGGTCACCGGCAGCAGCACGGCCTGCGTCTCCTCCTGGCGGGACACCAGCGAGCCCGCCGAGGCGAAAACCGTGGCGTAGAACAGATATCCGAGCAGATACCAGACCAGGCCCCAGACCAGCGTGCTCGTGGCGGCGCCGGTGATCGTCAGGACGTCGGTGGCGGTCGCGAGGACCAGGCCGACCGTGCCGATCACCGCGAACTGGGTCAGGCCGACCAGGCCGAGGCCGAGCACCTTGCCCAGCAGCAGCTGCCACGGCCGGACCGTGGCGAGCAGGATCTCCACGACCCGGCTCGACTTCTCCTCCACGACCCCTTGCGCCACCATCGTTCCGTACAGCAACAAAGCCATGTAGAGCATCGCCACGATGACCAGGGCGACCGCGAGCCGCTGGTCGTGGTTCGGGTCCGTGGGGCCCAGCGCCCGCACGTCGACCGTCGCGTCGGCCACGGTCGCCAGGACCTGGTCGGGGTCGAGGTCTTCCACCGCGGCGAGCTGGGCGCGCAGGACTTGCTCCTGCACCAACGTGTTCAGCGCTTTGCGCAGGTCTTCGTCGAGGTTCTCCCGGACCAGCACCCGCAATGCCGATGGCGCGCCGCTGACGAGCACGTCGAGTTCGCCGTCGGCCACCATCGCCTCGCCCTTGGCGAGGTCGTCGACGGTGCTGGTGCGCACGGTGAAGCGCGCCGCCTCCGCCTCCGCGGCAAGCCTGCCCGCGATCGACGTCGCCTGCCCGGACAAGCCCACCCGGCTGGTGGACTCGCCCGCGAACAGGGTGCTCTGCATCAGCACGAAGCCGATCAGCACGGCCAGCGACACCGCGGTGCCGATGAGGAAGGACTTGGTGCGCAGCCGCGTGTTGAGCTCCCGGCGGGCGACCAGCCACACGGTGCGCGAGGCGGACAGCTCCCGGCCGGTCACGGCTGCGCTCCAACCACGTCGCAGAACAGTTCGGTCAGGGACGGGCGGTGTCTGCTGAACTCGTGCACCGGCCCGGTGGCGAGCGCGGCGGCGAGGACCGGCTGGTCGTCGGCGCCGTCGGCCAGCCGCAGTCTCGTCCGGCCGTCCTGGGACTCGACGACGGACACACCCTCGACATCGTCGGCCCACCCGGCCGCGGCCGCGGGGGCGTGCACGATGAGGGTGGTCCCGCTCCCGGCGCGAAGCTCGTCGACGGTCCCGCAGGCCACCATCCGGCCGTCGCGGATGATCCCGATCCGGTCGCACAGCCGCTCCACCAGGTCGAGCTGGTGGCTGGAGAACACGACGGGGACACCGGTGTCGGCCCGCTCGCGCAGGATCGCGGCCAGCACGTCGACGGCGATCGGGTCGAGCCCGGAGAACGGCTCGTCGAGCACCAGCACATCCGGCTCGTGGACCAGCGCCGCGGCCAGCTGCACGCGCTGCTGGTTGCCCAGGCTCAGCTTCTGCACCTCGTCGTCGCGGTGCTCGCGCAGGCCGAGCCGGGCGATCCAGGTCTCGGCGTTGCGATGGGCCTCGTTGACGCCGAAACCATGCAGCTCCGCCAGATAGACGAGCTGGTCGAGGACCTTCATCCGCGGGTAGAGGCCGCGCTCCTCGGGCAGGTAGCCGAACCGCCTGCGCGCCGAGTGGTCCAGCGCGACGCCGTTCCAGCGGACCTCGCCCGCGTCGGCGGCGGTCACCCCGAGCACGATCCGCATGGTGGTGGTCTTGCCCGCGCCGTTGCCGCCGACGAAGCCGAACAGCTCGCCGCCGCGGACGCCGAAGGTGAGGTGGTCGCAGGCCAGGACGTCGCCGTAGCGCTTGGAGACCCGGTCGATCTCCAGCACCGCCGCAACAGGCACGCCGACCCCTCCCGCCTTCACCGTCTTGGCCAGTATTCCGTGTCCCGGTCACGAACGGTGGCCCGGCCGGGTGCGCCTGCAAACGAGTTGACCAATTCGTCCCCGAAGGGGAACCGATCGGAGGATCCTCCGTCCAAGATTTGCGAATGATCCTGGTAGGACCATTGGAGGGGCGAGGATGAACCCTGAGCAGTGGCTCGCGCAGTACGACGAGAAACTGAAGCAGGCCGCGGCCGGTGCGGCGAAAGCCGACAAGGCGCTGCGGGAAGTCGGCGGGTCGGCGACGTCGCAGGACGGCGAGATCACCGTGCGGGTGAACGCCAGCGGCGCGACGACCGGCCTGGTGCTGCGCCCGGGGGTGCGCGACATCGAGCCTGAGCACCTCGCTCGGCAGATCCTGGAACTCACCCGGCAGGCGCAGCGCGCCGCCGGGGAACAGGTCGTCGTGGCGATGCAGGAGTTCATCGGCGACGGGGCCGCGCTCGACGTGGTCAAGGCGCACCTGCCCGAGGGCCACACGAGCGACGGTGCCGACGAGCCGATGAACGTCGAACTCAAGCGCGACACCAGGGCCGACGACGAGTACTTCGACAACCCACCCGAAGTCGTCAACTAGGGAACGGCGGATCACATGGGCAACGGTTTCTCCGTCAACGTGGCCGAGGTTCGGGTGCACTCCCGCACCGTCGCGGCCTGCGCGGCGCAGGTCCGGTCGGCCACCGGCGCCGCGCAGTCGGTGTCGGACGGCGCGTACGGCGTCATCGGACAGTTCTTCGCCTCGGCGATCCTCAGCGCGTGCGGGGACGTCGTGCAGGGCATCGCGAAGGTCGCGACCGCCGTCGACGACGTGCGCGAGGGCCTGCAGGCCGTGGCGGACCAGTACTCGAGCATCGAAGCCGACATCACGGCGACCCTCAGCGGGAAGGTGGGCGCATGACCACGACCACGAGTTCGGCGCCCACCGCCGAACAGGGCGCCGCCAACCTGACCAACGACGTCCGCAGCGCCAAGGACGCCATCGAGCGCGGTGACTGGCTCGACGCCGGCATGGCGATCAGCAACGTGGCGATGGACGTCATCAGCATCGCGGGCGACCCGCTGGGCGCGGCGGCGGGCGCCGGGTTCGGCTGGATCATCGAGCACATCTCGTTCCTGCGCGAGCCGTTCGACGCCCTGCTCGGCGACGTCAACTCGATCACGGGCAGCGCGCAGGGCTGGATGAAGGCGGGCACGGAGATCACCGCGGTCGCCGAGCGCTACCGGGAGGCCGCGCGGACCGAGACGTGCAACTGGCACGGCACGGCAAGCGACTCCTATCGCAGTGCCAGCGCCACCCAGGCCCAAGGTCTCGACGCGCTGGCGCAGGTCAGCCAGGGCATCGGCCAGGCCATCCAGGGCGCGGGCCAACTGCTCGCCGAGGTGCGCAAGACGGTTCTGGACTTCATCAACAAGTGCGTCCAGAAAGTCATCATGATCATCATCGAGGCGCTGGCCGCGGCCTGGCTGAGCTTCGGGGCCAGCATCGCCCAGGGCATCGTGCAGTCGGTGGCCGAGGCGGTGCAGACGGCGCAGAAGATCATCGGCAAGATCCAGAAGTTCATCTCGTCGCTGCAGAAGATCATGCAGACGGTGCAGAAGATCGTGAACCTGGCGAAGGCGGTCAAGCAGCTGCTGGAGACCATCGGCGGCCGCGCCAACCGCACGCGGGGCGCCAACACCACCCAGCCCGCGGCCATCGACACCACCGGAATCGACGCGGCGGCGAACCGGCAGTACAGCCAGGCCACCGCGCCCGCCGGGAACTACACCCAGACCACGCACCGGGACTACAACTACGACCAGTACCGGCCGGGCACGTCGACGATGCAGCCGAACTACACGCACACCGCGCAGCCGGTGCCCAGCCGCTACCAGCCACCGACCGGTGCGGGCACGGGCAGGCCGGGCTACCCGACCACCGGTGCGCCAGGTTCGCCTTCCCCGGTGCCGAGCTTCGGTCCCAGCGGCCCGCCGCCGGACCAGGGCGCCCCGGCGTCGCGGGTCGACCGCGCCCGCTGGATCGGCGACGCCGTGGAGATCCTGATCAACCACGGGGTCGAGCCGTCGAAGATCGACGCGGAGCAGATCGCCCGCATCGTCGACCGCGCCTCGGGGGGCAACCCGCACGCGATGGATCTGCAGGATCCCAACGCGGCCAACGGATTCCCGCCCAAGGGGCTGACGCAGATCACAGACCCGGTGTTCCAGCAGCACCAGCTGCCGGGTCACCCGAACATCTGGGCGCCGGTGGACAACATGCTCGCCGGGGTCATGTACTTCCTGGCGCAGTGGGGGTCGCTGATGGAGGCGTTCGACTCGTTCGGGCCGCCGACGATGTCGCGGTCGTAGTCGGTCGGGCGGTCCCGCTTCGGGGAGCGGGATCGCCTGGTTTGTCACGGTTCGGACTCGGTGGCAACCGGGTGCCGGGCGGTGGCGTGTTCCTGGTGTCGACGGCCCGCGAGGTGGCCGCCAGAGCTTCAGGAGCACACCATGTCTTTGTACCGCAAGGGAATCACGCTCATCGCCGCTGTCACTCTGGGCGGCTTCGCGCTCGTGGGCTGCGCATCCACCTCCGTCGGCGCGGGTTCTTCGGGTGCGACGGCCACGTCGGCTACGTCCGCTGTCACCACGACCGTCGCGAGTCCGGTTCCCAGCACTTCGTCCGCCCCGCCTGGGACGACCACCAAGGCCCCGGCCGCGCCGACGCTCGGGCCGGACGGGTTCGGCGCACTCAAGCTCGGGATGTCACGGGCCAACGCCCTCGCCACCGGCCTGATCACCGACGCCCCGGCTGCCCCGAGCGGCTGCGCCGGACACAAGTACAAGGCGTACAAGGTCGCGGAGAACAGCTTCCCGGTTGGAATCTCCTCGACGAAGGGCGTCTCGTCGCTCTTCGCGGTGGGCGACATGCGCACGCCGGAGGGGATTCACCTTGGCTCGACCAAGGAGCAGGTTTCCGCGGCGTATCCCGCGATCGAGCAGGTCGTCAACGGTCACGTGGTCAAGGTCCCGGGCAATGTCAATGCCTACTACACGATGCTGTTCGACAAGTCCGGCAAGCTCCGCGAGCTTGGCCTCGCGATCAGCGGCCAGGAGTGCTTCGGCTGAGTCAGGCTTGCTGGGTGAGTCCGTTCAGGGCGCGGGCGACGAGGTCGGTCACCGCGGGCATGGCGACCTCCAGCTCGGCTGGGACCAAACCGATGCGGGTGCGGCGGTGCAGGACGTCCGCGGCGTCCAGCGCACCCTCCTGGCGGACCGCCCACACGACTTCCGCTGCGGTCAACGGGATTCCCGGTGCGACCGGCTCGGCGAGGGTCGGGTCGAGTTCGCCCATGGCGTGGATGGTGGCGGCCTCGGTGCCGTAGCGGAACCGCAACCGGGCCGGGGCGTCCACAGTGGACAACTCGGCCCGGGGGGCGGCGCCGACCAGGGGGAGTGACTTCGTCACCGAGGGGCCCGCGGGCAAGTCCACGGCGTCGACGGCGTCGGCGGCCATCCTGCGGTAGGTGGTGAGTTTGCCGCCGACGACGGTGACCACGCCGTTGGGTGCCCGCACGACGGCGTGGTGGCGGGAGAGGTCGGCGCTTCGCTTGCTGGTGCCCGGAATGTCGATCAAGGGGCGCAGACCGGCGAAGCGGCCCAGGATGTCGTCGCGGGTCAGCGGATGTTCCAGGACGCTGGAGGCCACGTCGAGCAGGAAGTCCACATCGGACTCCGGGACCGTGGGCACGTCGGGGATCTCGCCGTCGACCGGTTCGTCTGTGAGGCCGAGGTAGACGCGGCCGTCGGCCTGGGGCAGGACCAGGGCGTAGCGGCCGAAGTGGCCGGGGACCGGCACGGTGAGCGCCGTGTTCGAGATGCCCATGCGGGCGCCGTCGAGGACCAGGTGGGAGCCGCGGGACGGGCGCAGGCGGACCGAGTCGACCAGGGTGCCCGCCCAGACGCCCGCCGCGTTGATCACGCTGCGGGCTTGGATGTCGACGGACTGGCCGGTGAGTCCGTCGACGATCTCGGCGCCGCCTCCGGTCAGCGACAGCACGCGGGCCCGGGTGATGATCCGGGCGCCGAAGCCCGCCGCCGTTCGGGCCAGGGCGACGACCAGGCGGGCGTCGTCGACGAGTTGGCCGTCGAAGGACAGCAGTCCGCCGCGCAGGCCGGTGCGGCGCAGGCCGGGGGCCAGGGCCAGCGCTTCCGGGCCGGACACCTTGTGCGGGCGGGGAAGCAGGCTCGACGGGGTGCGCGCGACCCGGCGCAGGATGTCGCCCGCGCTCAGGCCGGCGAAGATGAGTCCGGCGTCGCGAGTGGACACCTCGGGCAGCAGGGGGACCAACTGGGGCAGGCCCCGGGTGAGGTGTGGGGCGGTGCGGGTCATGAGGATGCCGCGCTCGACCGCGCTCTCGTGGGCCAGGCCGACATCGCCTTTCGCCAGGTAGCGCAGGCCGCCGTGGACGAGCTTGCTCGACCAGCGCGACGTCCCGAAGGCGAGGTCGTGGGCCTCGACGAGGGCGACCGACAAGCCGCGGGAGGCGGCGTCGAGCGCCACGCCCGCGCCGGTGACCCCGCCGCCCACGACGAGCACGTCGACGACCTCGCCCGCGTCGAGCGCCTCGAGGTCGTTCGCCCGCCGCTGGGCGTTGAGGGCGGTGTTGCGCTGGATCATGGCCGCTCCGGTCGCAGACTTGTGTCGAGTATGTGGGTGAGTTCGCCGAACAGCAGGTCGGAGTCGACGTCGGCGGTCGCGGGGGCGTGCGACAGGGCGAAGGACTGCAGCAGCAGCAGGGTCGCGCGGGCCTGGGCGGCCGGGTCGGCGCGGCGGACCGAACCGTCCTCGTGGCCCGCGACGAGCTGCGCCTGCAGGAAGTACTCGGCGAGCCGCTGGGTCGAGCCGAGGCGCTCGACGACGTAGGGCAGCACGAGCGCGCCGTCGCGGTCGAGGATCGTGCGCATCAGGGGGTCGGCGACGAGGGCGCGGATACCCGCCACGGCACCGGCGACCAGCCGTTCCCGGGCGGTCGGGAGGCCGCTGACACCTTGCTGGGCCTCGTCGAGAATGAGGGCGAACTCCCTGGTCATCAGGTTGGTGATCAGCGTCCGGACGTCGGGGAACCGGCGGTAGAGCGTCATCCGGCTGACCTCGGCCCGGCGCGCGACGTCGGTCAGCGTGGTGCGTCCGACGCCTTGGTCGAGGACGCAGGCGCGGGCGGCGTCGAGGAGGGTGTCGTCATCCACCCGTGCGGGGGAAGTTGTGTGACGTTTTGCCGTCATGTGTCACACTCTAGCTTGTGAACCTGCCTGTGGACCACCTCGACCACCTCGTCCGGGGAAGCTGGACGCCGTCCGGCGGCGGCGCCGCCGACCTGCCCGAGCACGCGGCCAAGTGGCTCGCCGAGCGCACCGGCCTGGTCGCCCGGGACACGCCCGCCGCGCCGGACTCCGCGCTCGCGGTCGCCGACTCGGCGCTGCCCGACGCCGCCCGCGCCGCCTTGGCCGCCGTGGTCGGCGACGAGCACGTGCTGCTCGACCGCGACGCCCGACTCGGCCGGACCGGCGGGCTGTCCTACCTCGACCTGCTGCGCCACCGCGGCGGCGGCGAGGTCACCGCGCCCGACGCGGTCGTGGTGCCCGCGGACCCCGCGCAGGTGCAGCGGGTCATCGAGGTGTGCGCCGAGCACGGCGTCGGCGTCGTCCCGTTCGGCGGCGGCACGTCCGTCGTCGGCGGCGTGCAGGCGCTGCGCGGCGAAAAGGCGTCGGTGGTCGTACTCGACCTGATGCGGCTCGACAAGCTCGTGTCGGTCGACCCGGTCTCCCGGGTCGCGGTGCTGCAGGCGGGGGTCGTCGCGCCCGAAGCCGAGCGGCTCCTGGCCGAGCACGGGTTCACCCTCGGCCACTTCCCGCAGTCGTTCGAGCGCGCCACCATCGGCGGCTTCGCCGCGACCCGCTCCTCCGGTCAGGCATCGGCGGGCTACGGCCGCTTCGAGGACATGGTCGAAGGCGTCCGCCTCGCCACCCCCCGCGGCGAGTGGCACGTCGGGGTGTCGCCCGCGTCGGCCGCCGGACCGGACCTCAAGCAGCTCATCGTCGGCAGTGAGGGCGCGTTCGGTGTGATCACCGAGGTGACCGTTCGGGTGCGTCCCATCCCGGCTTTCGACCGCTACGAGGGCTTCGTCCTCGACGGCTGGTCCGCGGGCGCCGCCGCCGTCCGGGCCCTCGCCCAGAACGGCGCGCGCGGCACTGTCACCCGGCTGTCGGACCCCACCGAGACCGAGGTCGGCTTCGCCCTCAAGGGCGGCTGGAAGATGAACGCCGTCCGCGCCTACCTCAGGACGCGGGGCATCACCGATCCCTGCCTGCTCATCATCGGCTGGGAAGGCCGAACCAAGGCCGACCTGTCCGCCGCCCGCCGCGCCACCCTGCGCACGCTGCGCGAGCACAAGACCGTCTCGCTCGGCCAGGCAGCGGGCGCGGCCTGGCGCCACGGCCGCTTCGCGGGCCCCCGCCAGCGCGACGCCCTGATGGACGCCGGGGTGTGCGTCGAGACCCTGGAGACCGCCACCTACTGGTCGAAACTCGACGCTCTCCGCGACACCGTCCGGGACGCCTTGACCACCTCGCTGACGACTGAGGCGCATCGGCCGGTGGTGGCCTGCCACATCTCGCACACCTACGAAACCGGCGCCTCCCTGTACTTCACAACCCTGGTGGCCCGCGACCTCGACGACCCGGTCGCCCAGTGGGCGAAGGCCAAACAGGCCGCCTGCGAAGCGATCTCCACTGACTCCTTGGGAACGATCTCCCACCACCACGCCACCGGCGTCGACCACGCGCCTTACCTACCGCGCGAAATCGGCCCGCTGGGCGTGGAGGTGCTGGGTGCGGTGAAACGGGAACTCGATCCGGAGGGCGTCCTCAACCCGGGCAAACTCATCTAGGGAAGGGGCACGCGGCAAGGGCAAGGGCGCACCAGCACCACCCAAACAGGCACCCGGCGCCCAAAGCCCACCAAGGCCTAGGTGCGTCGGCGGATCACCCCAACAGGCACCCCGGCGCCCAAAGCCCACCAAGGCCTAGGTGCGTCGGCGGATCACCCCAACAGGCACCCCGGCGCCCAAAGCCCACCAAGGCCTAGGTGCGTCGGCGGATCACCCCAACAGGCACCCCGGCGCCCAAAGCCCACCAAGGCCTAGGTGCGTCGGCGGATCACCCCAACAGGCACCCCGGCGCCCAAAGCCCACCAAGGCCTAGGTGCGTCGGCGAACCACCCCCAGCCCAACTCCAGCGATCAGCCCGCCGAACAGCAGTGTCCACGACACCGTGGTGCGCTCACTGATCGCGCGCTCGCATAAATCGATGTAGGCGATCGTCACCGGCTGGGAGTTCTCGCCGAGGCCGTTGACGATCGACCGCGTCTCCGCCCCGCCGAAGGTGTTGCCGCAGGAGACCTTCGGCCGCGCCAGGTCGGCGTTCGCCACCCGGACCGGTACGAGCGCCAAGACCAGGCCCAGCAGGAGTGCGGCCACCGACAGCACGGCGGCGAACCGGCGGGGGCTGAGGGTGATCCGGTCCAGCGGGTCTTCGGGTTCGGTGCTCATGGGGTGATCCTGGCAAATTTCCGGCGATCGTGGAGAAATCCATCCACAGGCAGTTCTCACCATCACCAGTTGACCCCGAAACACCCGCGAGTCCCCACCCCACGACAACGAGTTCTCACCTGAAGTGAGAACTCGTCGTCGGGAAGTGGGGACTCGCGGGGTCAGACCGAGACGGAGAGGACGGACTCGGCGTCGAGGGTGACGGCGGCCGCGTGGATCACGGAGGCGATCCGCAGGGCCTCGTGCACGGTCTCCCGGGAGACGCCGCTCGACCGCAGGGTCTTCTCGTGCGACTGCAGGCAGACGCCGCAGCCGGTGATGGCCGAGACGGCCAGGCACCACAGCTCGAAGTCGACCTTGTCCACGCCCGGCTTCGCGATGACCTGCATACGCAGCCGCGCGGGCAGATTCGCGTACTCGGGGTCGCCGATGAGGTGCTTGCCCCGGTAGTACACGTTGTTCATCGCCATGATCGACGCCGCCGAGAGCGCCGCGCCGCGGGCCTCCTCGGTCAGGTGCTCGCGGGCCGCCGCGTCGATCTCGCGCAGCACCTCGGCGCTGCGGGAGGTGACGGCACACGCGAGCGCCGCGCCCCACACCTGCTGCTTGGGCAGCGTCGAGGTGCCGATGACCGAGCCCAGGTTGAGCTTGGTGTCCTTGGCGTAGTCGGGCATGGCGTTCTTCAGCGCGTCGAGCGACATGTCAGACGCCCGCGAGGAGCTTGGTGGCGTCGAGGGTGTCGGCGCCCTTGTTCCAGTTGCACGGGCACAGCTCGTCGGTCTGCAGCGCGTCGAGCACCCGCAGGACCTCCTCGACGTTGCGGCCGACGGAACCGGCGGTGACCATCACGAACTGGATCTCGTTGTCCGGGTCCACGATGAAAGTCGCCCGCTGCGACACGCCGTCCTTGCCCAGCACGCCCGCCTCGGCCGACAGCTCACGCTTGATGTCGGACAGCATCGGGAACGGCAGGTCGCGAAGGTCCTCATGCGACTTGCGCCACGCGTGGTGGACGAACTCGGAGTCGACGGACACGCCGAGCACCTGCGCGTCACGGTCGGCGAAGTCGGCCTCGAGGCGGCCGAACGCGGCGATCTCGGTCGGGCAGACGAAGGTGAAGTCCTTGGGCCAGAAGAAGACCACGCGCCACTTGCCCTGGTGGGACTTCTGATCGATCGTCTCGAAGGCCTTTTCGGCGTCGAGGTCGACGCACGCGGTCAGGGAGTACTCCGGGAACTGGTCGCCCACGGTAAGCAAGGGTGCTCCTAAAGATCGTTTTGTGGAGGCCCCCATCCTCTCGGCCGCCCATTGATCCGAGAAATCAGGAGTCGTACATAAACTCATCGGCCATGGGGATCAATGCCGGGGGGCCAACCCTGAGCCAGCTGCGCGCGTTCGTCGCGGTCGCGGAGTTTCTGCACTTCACCCAAGCCGCTGCGGAGTTGGGGGTGAGCCAGCCCACGTTGTCGGCCAAGCTGTCCGGTTGCGAGGAAGCGCTCGGTTCGAAGCTTGTGGAACGCACCACACGCAAGGTCATGCTCACTCGAGCGGGTGAACGTCTGCTGCCCCACGCGCGAACGGTGCTCGACGCGCTGGGGGCGCTGGTGTCCGAAGCGGACGAGACCCGCAAGCCGTTCCGCGGCACCATCCGGCTCGGCGTCATCCCGACCGTCGCCCCGTACCTGCTGCCGACTGTGCTTCGCGGGTTGGCGCAGGCGTTCCCGGCGATGACGGTGGAGGTCCAAGAGGAACGGACGGCGGCGCTGCTCGACGGCCTGGGCGCGGGCCGGGTCGACGCGGCGATCCTGGCGGTGCCGGTCGACACTCGGGGGCTGGTGGTCGACCCGATCTTCGAGGAGGACTTCGTTCTGGTGGCGCCGCGCGGGCATAGGTTGTCCACAATGGACAGTTTTGCGTCGGATCGGTTGCCGGAGCTGGATGTCCTGCTGTTGGAGGAAGGGCACTGTCTGCGCGATCAGACTCTCGATATCTGCAAGGGCGTCAACGCTTCCGGTGCGACCCGGGCGGCGAGTCTGACGACGTTGACGCAGTTGGTGTCGGCGGGGATGGGCGTGACCGTGCTGCCGGAGACGGCGGTGGCGGTGGAGGTGAAACGGGCGGGTCTGGCGGTGACCCGGTTCGCGCCGCCCGCGCCTCGGCGGCGGATCGCGTTGGTGTATCGGGAAAGTGCTTGTCGGGGGGATGAGTATGAGGCGATCGCGGCGGAGTTGCGGCGGGTGGTGCGGATTCGGCGGTTGCCGGTGCGCCTGACTGGGGATCAGGCGTTGGCGAGTTAGGGCCCTTGGGTGCTTGGATTCGCGGGCTGGCTGGCTTTGGCGGGGTGCCTGGCTGGTTTTGGGTGGGGTGCCTGTTTGGGTGGTTCGCCTTGATTTGGGGACCCCGGAAATGGACCTGCGCGGGTAAAGCGGGCAGGGTGAAGAAACTGCCCCGCGCCGCGAAAGTTTAGGTCCATTTCACCCCAAATCAAGGCGAACCACCCAAACAGGCAATTGGTGCTGGCCCGTCACGTTTGGCAGGGGAGGGCGGGCGTGACCCGATTGGGCCGATGGGGCTGGCCGGTTCTGTTTGGTGGGTGGGCGGGGCGACTCGATCGGGCCGGTGGGGTTGGCCGGTTCTGTTTGATGGGTGGGCGGGCGTGACTCGACCGGGCCGGGGCCGGTCGTCGCGCTTGGAGGTGGGCGGGGCGCGATCCCCACCAGGCCGTTGGTTCGGCCCGTCCGGTTTGGAAGGTGGGGGGGCAACCCGGCCCGGCCATTGGCCGGCTCGTCCGGGACTCGTCGCAACCCAACGGCGGGGGCGGATCACCGGCCCACTGGGTTCGGGTCGGGTGTTCACGCGATGGATCGCGGTGGGCTGGAGCCGCCGCCGCGCCCACGGGATGCGGGCCGCTCAAGCGCCGCGAGAAGTCGGGGGACGGGCGGTCGCGAAGTCGCGGACGGTATTTCCGGTCGTTCAAAATAGAAGGCCAGATGGGCGGCGGTGGGACTCGCCGCCGCCCACCGGGATCAGGACGCCGGTTGGCGGCGTGGCGGGATATCGGAGGGTTTCGGGGTGCGCTGCACCGGGATCGGTGGAGGGGCTTCGGGCAGTCCGTAATAGCGATAAAGCGCCGTCGCGTCGGCCGCGGACAGTGTGCCCGCGGCCTGCGGGGCGTTTTTCACCTTGTCCAATCCGACGTCCACCTGCAGGCCCTGGTCGCCTGGGTGTGCGCCGGTCAGGGGCACGAAACTTTCCTTGGGGCCGAACAGGCCGGTCTTCACCGTCACCCAACCGGGTTCATGGGTGGAGCCGTCGAGGTACACCGTCCCGACCCGGCCGATCTTGCGGCCTTGTGGGTCGTACACATCGTGGCCGATCAGGTCCTGCGGTCTCATGCGGACACGGTCACTCCACTGGGCCCCGTCCGCAACCGCGAGCACTGGAACCGCCTCACCCGCGCCTGGTCGAGAGTTGGACCGAAAGAAGGGTGAGTGCGCCCTGTTCGTGTGGTTCTCGCCCGATCCGGCGGGAAACAGGTGACCTTTCGTAGATCAAACCGACTCTTGTCCCCGGCTGGTGGTGTCCACGTGGATCACCCCATCGGGGGGTGCGATGGCCAGGGCTCGGCCAGTGCGATCAAGCCGTCGTCCGGGGCGATCCACTCATAGGTCCAGCACAGTGAACCGTCGTCCAAGACCGCGCGGACCCGCCGGTACTGCGACCCCTCGTACTCGTCGATCACCGCGAGTGACTCCGCCGAGGCCAGATCGATCACCCAGCCGGACACGCCGGGGCCGTCGCCGAGCCGCAGTGCCGGGTAGCCCTGGCCGGTGTCGAACAGCTCCCCGCGCACGCGCGCGCGACGCGGTGGGCCGACGGCCGCCGGGGCGAGCACGTCCCACGCCGACGCTCCGGGTTGCAGGGTGCCGTAGACGAACAGCGAGCCCGGGAAGTCCCGCGGGTCCGGGTCGCCGGTGACCACCTCCACGGTCAGGCCGTCCGTGGTGGCGGCGACGCCAGGGGAGGCCGGGGCTGAACACCGGACCATGGCCCCGTCCACCAGCAGTGGGCGGCGGGCCGGGGTCGCGCCGACGTAGGCGAGGACCCGGTCGAGGACGGCGCCGTTCTCCAGCGTGACCCGGCCGGAAAGCACCCGGGCCAGGTGGTGGCGCTCGCCGCGGCCCTCGCACCGGTCGATAGCCCTGACCTGCGCCGGAGTCGCCAGCAGCACCGCGTGCGACTCGGTTCCCGGCAGGGCCGCCAAGACCGCGGGCCGGGACGTGTCGACGACCCGCAGCCCCGCCGCCCACACCGCCGCCAGGCCCTCGCAGCGCGCCCGAAGGACGACCATCGGGCCCGGCATCGCCAGCTCGGCCCGCAGCCACGTCAGCTTCGACGGGCACGCGTTCGACCCGTAGGCCAGCACCGGCACCCGCTCGGCCTGGACCGGCGCGCCGTGCTCGGTGAGCCAGGCGTCGAGTTCCACGTCGCCGACCCGCCAGCCCGCCGGGTCGGCGCGCAGCGGCCAGCCGTGGCCGTCGACGTGCACGTAGGAGAACGCGGGGCAGCCGCCGGGATACGGCAGCGCGGGGTAGTCGGCGTCCGAGAACACGGGGTTACTTCTGCTCTTCGGCTTCCAGCTCGGCGATGAAGTCCGACCAGAACTCCTCGACGACCCGCTCGAACCGGATGCCCAGTTCGAGGGACTTCACCTGCCACTTGTCGGCGTGGTTGATGATCCGCTCGTGCTGTTCGATGTAGCCGTCCGCCCGGGCTTTGTGCGAGGCGTACCGGGCGCGGGCCAGGTCCAGCAGGTTGCCCTCGTCGCCGAAGGACGCGAAGAAGAGCTTGAGCAGACCGAGGTCGCGGACCTCGGTCTGCTCCGGGGTCGGCGAGGCCAGCCACTTCGCCAGCGCCTCACGGCCCTTCGGGGTGATCGAGTAGGTCCGCTTGCGCCTGCCGCCCTCTTCGACGGACGCGGTGACCAGGCCGTCCTCGGCCAGCCGCGCGGGCTCGTCGTAGAGCTGGGAATGGGCGAACGCCCAGAAGTTGCCGATCGTGTAACCGACCCGCTGCTTGAGGTCGTAGCTCGTGGCGGGGCCGTGCGACAGCATCCCGAGCACAACGTACGAGGTCGCGTTGAGCTTGCGGTCTCGCGGAGACGTGGCGGGCAGGGTGGGTCACCTCCTGGGATCTGCGCAAACCCTACATAGTGAGTTGTACGCGCGCGCCCGATCGCCACCCTGCCCGGCTGTCGGTCAGTCCAGGTGTCGGACGTCGAGCTTGCCCTCGGCGTGCTGGGCGCGCAGGACCTTCTTGTCGAACTTGCCGACGCTGGTCTTGGGCACCTCGGAGACGAACGTCCAGTTCTCCGGCAGCTGCCACTTGGCGACCTTGTCGGAGAGGAACTCGCGCAGCTCGGCGGGCTCGGCGGTGGCGCCCTCGCGCAGCACGACGGCCACCAGCGGGCGCTCGTCCCACTTGTCGTCCGGCACGCCGATGACCGCGGCCTCGGCGATCGCCGGGTGGCCCATCACGTGGTTCTCCAGCTCGACCGAGGAGATCCACTCGCCGCCGGACTTGATGATGTCCTTGGAGCGGTCGGTCAGGGTGAGGAAGCCGTCCGGCGTCAGCGTGCCGACGTCGCCGGTGCGCAGCCAGCCGTCGTCGAACTTCTCGGCGCCTTCGCCGTCCTCCTCGAGCCGGTAATACGACCCGGTGATCCAAGGTCCGGCGACCTCCAGCTCACCGACGCTCTCGCCGTCCCACGGCAGCTCTTCGCCGTTGTCGCCGATGAGCCGGGCCGTGACGCCCGCGGGCAGCCTGCCCTGGGTGTAGCGGTAGGCCCAGGTCTCCGACTCGGACAGCCCGGCAGGCGGGCGGCACAGCGTGCCCAGCGGCGAGGTCTCGGTCATGCCCCAGGCGTGCACGATGTGGATGCCGTACTTCTCGGCGAAGGTGTGCATCATCGACGGCGGGCAGGCCGAGCCGCCGACGATGACCTCGCGCAGGGAGCTGAGGTCGGCCGGGTGCTGGTCGAGGTAGGCGAGCACGCCCTGCCAGATCGTCGGCACGGCCGCCGAGTGGGTGGGCCGGGTGGCCTCGATGAGCTTGGCCAGCGGCTCGGGCTGCAGGAACCGGTCGGGCATGATCAGCGAGGCGCCGCACATGAACGCCGCGTACGGCATGCCCCAGGACATCGCGTGGAACTGCGGGACGATCACCAGCGAGCGGTCCCCGGACGACAGGCCCATGCCGTCGGCCGCGCAGACCTGCATCGAGTGCAGCCAGATCGAGCGGTGCGAGTAGACGACGCCCTTGGGGTTGCCGGTGGTGCCCGAGGTGTAACACATCGCGGCGGCGGAGCGTTCGTCGATCTCCGGCCACTCGAACTGGTCGGACTGGGCCGCGAGGAGTTCGTCATACGAGTGAACCTGCACGCCCTCGGGCGCGGTCAGCCCGGCGGCGTCGCCGTTGGCCACGATGACGTGCTTGACCGTCTCGAACGTCGGCAGGACCTTCGCCAGCAGCGGCGCGATGGTCGCGTCGACGATGACGACGTGGTCCTCGGCGTGGTTGGCGATGTAGGTCAGCTGCTCGGGGAACAGCCGGACGTTGAGGGTGTGCAGCACCGCTCCCATGGCGGGCACCGCGAGGTACGCGGTGAGGTGCTCGGCGTTGTTCCACATGAACGTCGCGACCCGCTGGTCACCGGTCACACCGAGGCCGCGCAGCGCGTTGGCCAGCCGGGCGGACTGGGCTCCCACCTGGGCGAACGTGGTGGTGCGGCCCTCGGTCCCGGTCCAGGTCACGACCTCGCTGCCTGCGTGCACGGTGGCCCCGTGGCGCAGCAGCGTGGCGATGGACAGCTGGGCGTCCTGCATGGTGCTCAACATCGTCGATCAAGCTCCCTGGGGTGAAGAAAACGCGGAATCGGACCCCGACTACTGGCTGGTAATGGGCAACGATAGTGCGCCTGGGGCCGCCGCGACATCACCGAAATCCGGACTTTCCTCATGTTGATCTTGCTGTCACGCTGTGTCGCGACACCCTGTCGGGGTGCTCCCAGCAGGAGGTTTCTGCGTGTCGGGGGTATGTTGCCCAACGAGGTGTCGTTTACTGGTGAAAGGCATCCGGCGACCGGGGTCGCATCCTTAGTGGAGGGTGGGATCTGTTTCCCCCCTCAGTGACCCTCGGTAGCCAAAGGTGTACGCCAGACAACTTGTCTGACCCTCCGCTACCGCGGCGGGTGAAGAAGGAAGGACTACCACGTTGGCTCTGCCCACGTTGACTCCCGAGCAGCGCGCTGACGCGCTCGCCAAGGCAGCCGAAGCCCGCAAGGCGCGCTCCGAGCTGCTGGCGTCGATCAAGTCCGGTGAGCGGACCATCGCGTCTGTGCTCGGCAAGGCCAAGGACGACAAGACCATCGGCAAGACCAAGGTCGCGGCGCTGCTCAAGGCCGTGCCGGGTCTGGGTGCGGTGAAGGTCGCTGCCCTGCTGGAGCAGTCCGGTATCGACCCGGACCGCCGCGCGGCGGGCCTGGGCGACCGGCAGCGCGCAGCGCTGATCGACGCGCTCAACTGATTTGCCCATCACCGCTGGTGGGCGGCGGCGACGCCGCCCGCCGGCGGTGGCGGTGGGCAAGGCCATACCGCGGGCGTGCCCCCGGCTGGGCATGATGGACGTGTGACAGCCGACGGACCGCCAGCGCTGGTCGAGGACTACCGGCCGGGTGATTTCCTGCTCGCCGGACCGTCGGCCACCTTGCTCGCCACCGGTTGCCAGGCTGTCGTCACCGAACCGGACCCCGACGAACTCGCGGCCCGGGTGGGAAAGCTGCTGCTCGACACGGCCGTGCCGGTCGCCGTCGGCGTCCTCCCGTTCGACACCGACGCCCAGCCCAGGCTGGTCATCCCCGCGGCGGTCCGCCGTGGCGGCCCTGCGTCCTCGCGGCCCGCCACGCCATGGACCCATGCGCCGCGCGTCACGCCGATTCCCGAACCCGCGGCCTACGTGCACGCCGTCGAGCAGGTCGTCCGCAGGCTGCGGAGTGATTCTGACCTGCGCAAAGTCGTCTTGGCGCGAGCCATCGAGCTCGAATTCGACGACGCCGTCGACATCGCCCGCCTGCTTCCCGGCCTCGCCGCGGCCAACCCGATCGGCTTCACCTACGCCGCCGACCTCGGTCCTGTTCTGGGTGGCCGCGCTCTCCTGGGCGCGAGCCCCGAACTGCTGCTCCGCCGCACCGGCGACCAGGTCGTGTCCAACCCCCTGGCCGGGTCGGTTCCCCGGGGTATCGACGCGGTCGCCGACGAAAAGGTCGCGGCCGCGCTGCTGGCCTCGGCCAAGGACCAGGGCGAACACCGTGTGGTCGTGGAGGCCGTGGTCGAGGTGCTGCGGCCCTTCTGCAGGCGGCTGACCGTCCCGGCGACACCGTCGCTGGTCAAGACGCCGACCGTGTGGCACCTGTCGACTCGCATCACCGGTGAGCTCATCGACCCGGACGTGTCGGCGCTGCGGCTGGCCGCGGCCCTGCACCCGACGCCCGCCGTCTGTGGGACGCCGACCGCGGCGGCCCGTGCGGTCATCGCCGAACACGAGCCGTTCGACCGCGGTTTCTACAGTGGCGTGGTCGGCTGGTGCGACGCCGCGGGCGACGGCGAGTGGGTCGTGGCCATCCGCTGCGCGGAGGTCGAGGCGGCTCGGATGCGGCTGTTCGCGGGGGCGGGGATCATGCCGGACTCCGTGCCCGCCGCGGAACTGGCCGAGACCGACGCCAAGTTCCGCACGCTGCTGGCCGCGCTCGGCGTGACCCTCTGACCTGCGAAGATCATCGCGTAACCGGTCCCGAACGGCGTCGTTGAACCCGATGACGCCCGCGGTCACGAATTGGTACCCGTGGGTAATCTGAACTTCGTTCGGTATTCATAACGGCCGGCGAAGGCTACAGTCGTGCCCGTGGGAGCCCCGACGTTAGCGTCGCCGCTGCCTCCCGAGCTGCTCGATTTGGCGCGACAGCTGCTGGCGAGGCTGCCGGAACTTGCCTCCGAACTGGCCGCCCTCCTCAGTGAGAAAGAGGAGTTCTACCGCCGGGTGAACGTCACCGCGCCCGACGAACTGCGCAAGGTGTGCGAGGTCAACCTGCGCAACGCCTTCACCGCGTTCATCGAGGGCAGGGACGCCTCCGTCGAGGCCGTCCGCAAGACCGGGCTCGCGCAGGCCAAGCAGGGTATTCCGCTCTCGGCGGTGCTGCGCGCGTTCCGGATCGCGGGCACCTTCACCTACGAGACGCTGATGGAGCGGGCCATCCCGCCCGGCATCATCACCCCGGAACAGCTGCTGCCGGTCAGCACGACCGTGTGGCGCATCATCGACAGCTATTCGGCGGTCATCACCGCCGCCTACAGCGAGTTCGAGGCGCACTCGGCGCGCTACGACGAGAAGGCCCGGCTTGGGCTCATCGACGGGCTGCTCGACGGCCGGTTCACCAAGCAGGCCGAGCTGGACGACGCGGCGAAGGCGCTGAACCTGCCGCAGGCGGGGACGTTCGTGGTCGTGTTCAGCGACCGGACCCCCGGCGCCGAGCGGTCCGCCGCGCTGGTCGACCCCCGGCGATGGCGGATGGTGTGGCGCAGCCTGCCCGAAGCCGAGATCGGCATCGTCGCCGTCGAGCGGGCCACCGACCTGCGGGCGCTGCGCGAAGCCCTCGACAGCTCGGGTCACGGCATCGGCATGAGCCCACCCGTGTCCGGGCTGCGGCGGATCCCGGCGGCGCTGCGCCGCGCGCGGATCGCCCGGCGCTGCCTGGCCGCGGGTGAGACCGGTGTTGTCGGGTTCGGCGACCAGCCGCTCACCACGCTGGTCGCGGGCAGCCGCGAACTGGCCAGGGAACTGGCCCGCGAGGTGCTTTCCGGAGTGCTGGAGCTGCCGAAGGCGGAGCAGGACGTGCTCCTCAAGACGCTGCACGCCTGGTACGCCGAGGGTGGCTCGGCGAAATCGACCGCGGCCCGGCTTTTCGTCCATCCGAATACCGTGCGCTACCGCATTCGCCGGATTCAGGAGCTCACCAAGCGTGACCTCGCCGACCCGCGCAGCATCGCTGAGCTTTACGCCTCGGTGGAGACCGCCCGGCTCGATCCGACACTTGGCGCAGCGGCTGACGCCTGAACGGTCCAGACCATTCGTCGGTAAATCACTTTGCGCGATGCGCTGAATTCGCACTGTACGCGCGCGCCGTCGGCTCGACCCGTGCTCGGGTCAACGATTTGCGATGAAACGCGTTGTGCCGTCTTGTTCCGTGCAACAGTCTTGTTTGTAGATATAGGCCATTTAGTCCAACCGAATTGGACTGAATGGCCTTATCCGACTGACCTGAATCAACCTTCGACTCCTACTGTGACCCCCGTCACCAAATTGACCTGGCGGGTGCGGCACTACCGTTGGGTAACTTCGCGGCGGATGTGACCCCGGTCTCACTCTAGGAGGACCTTTGCGAGCCGTTCCCGGTTCAACCAGGCGCTCCATGGCCAACTCGGGGGATGCCCGATGACGACCCTGCTCTCAGTCGTCGTGCCGGTCCTCAACGAGGAACGGCGTCTCCCCGCCACCCTGGTCGGCCTGGCCTACGCGCTGCGCGGATTCTCCCGTCGCACCGAGATCGTCGTGGTCGACAACGGCAGCACCGATCGCAGCGCCGAGATCGTGCGCGCTCACCGTGCCGGGCCGGTGCCGATCCGGATCATCGACTGCGCCGAGCGCGGCAAGGGTGCCGCCGTCCGCGCGGGCGTGCTCGCGACCGACAGCGCCTTCGTCGGGTTCTGCGACGCCGACCTGGCCACCAACATGGACGCGCTGACGCCGACGCTGGACTGTCTCTATGGGGGCGTCAATGTCGTGGTCGGGTCGCGTGCGCACCCGATGTCGGACGTCCGCGCCCGGCACAGCATGGTCCGGCAGGTCGGCGCGTGGGCGTTCCGGCGCGCGGTCGGCTCGCTGGTGCCCAACGTCGGCGACACCCAGTGCGGCTTCAAGTTCTTCGACCGGGACACCGCGGAAAGGATCTTCCTTCCGCTGCGCACCACCGGTTTCGCGTTCGACGTCGAGCTGCTCGCCCGGGCCCGGCGCTCCGGCGCGGTGATCGCCGAGCTGCCGGTCCGCTGGACCGACGTTCCCGGTTCGACGTTCAGCCCGATGCGCGACGGCTACCGCAGTTTCGCCGCTCTGCGCGAGATCCGGGAGCTGCTCGACCGTGAGGCGCGCGTTCCCGTGCGCCGGGTCATCACCGCCGACGCGGCGATCGCGGAGGTCGCTTAGGTGGCTGACGCGCTCAAGTCCTTGCGCGGTGCGCGGGTCGTGGTCGTCAACTGGCGCGACCGCGGGCACGGTCTCGCGGGCGGGGCCGAGGAGTACGCCGTGCGGGTCGCCGAGGCGATGGCCCGCGCGGGCGCGTCGGTCACCTTCCTGACCGCCCGCGACGAGGGGCAGACCCCGGGCGAGCACTCCGACACGCTCACCACAGTGCGCCGCGGCGGGCAGTGGACGGTCTACCTGTGGGCGCTGCTGTGGTTGCTGCGCAACCGAAGGCGGGTCGACGTGGTGGTCGACTGCCAGAACGGCATCCCGTTCTTCAGCCCGCTGGTTCTCCCAAGGCGCACCCGGGTCGTGCTGCTGATGCACCACGTCCACGACGCGCAGTTCGCCGTGCACTTCCCGCCGTGGCTGGCCGCGGTCGGCCGGTGGCTGGAAGGTCCGGCCGCCCGCCGGGTCTACCGCGACGCCGTCACGGTCGCGGTGTCGCCGTCGACCGTGCACGCGATGCGCGCCCGGCTCGGCTGGACCGGACCGGTGTACGTGGTGCCCAACGGAATGGACCAGGCGCCGAAGTCACGGGTCGAGCGCGAACCCGAACCGACGCTGGTGTGTCTGGGCAGGCTGGTGACGCACAAGCGCGTCGACCGTCTCATCAGGACAGTCGAGGAGCTCGCCGAGCGCTGGCCGACGCTGAAGCTGCACATCGTCGGTGGTGGGCCGGAAGAGCAGGCCCTGCGGGCGCTCGCCGCCCGCCTCGACGGCGCCGTCGAAGTGCACGGGTACGTCGACAGCGCCACGAAATCGGCTCTGCTGGGCCGTTCCTGGCTCAACGTCACCCTGTCGGACGGCGAGGGCTGGGGACTGGCGGTGGTCGAGGCGGCCGCGCACGGCGTGCCCACGCTCTGCCGCGACGTCGACGGGCTGCGCGACTCGGTGCGCCACGGCGACACGGGCTGGCTCGTCCCGAACGGCGCGGACCTCGCCCAAGCCGTCGACCGGGTGCTCACCGATCTCGCCGATCCGGCCCGCGCCGAGGCGGTGGCCAAGGCGTGTCAGGACTGGGCGACCAGGTTCGACTGGGCCGCGACCGGAGAGCGATTCACCGCTCTCGTGGCCGCATTGCGCGCCGGTTTGAAGATCGGCGAATGGCAGCCGGGAATGCCTGAGGCGATCATCGCGGAATTTCCCGCCGACACCGAACCGCATCAGCCGACCTCGGTCGGAACGCGGTCCGGGGCAGCCGGAGTCGACCAGTGGACATTGGTCGAGCAATGCCATGGCGGCGACCTGCTCGCCGAGCTCGAACGTGCTGGTCGGGCTGGTGTGACGGTCCGGGCGGCGGCCGACGCGGAGCGACTGCTCGGCGGATCTCTGCGAAATCCGCGGGAAGGTGCGACATGAGGCCCGGAACGTAACGGATTGGCCGGATCGGCCATTCAGCAGTGTCGCGAACAGCCTTCCACGACGTACATTCCGCAGGTATTACCGCCGAGTAAGAAATAGTTGTCGACCGTTTCACGGTCAGGAATACAGGAGGACCCTTTGCGTCGCGTCATCACCTTCGTCCTGCTCGGTCTGGGGGTGTTCGCGGTTGCCACCGGCCTGTTGCTGAAGCTCTACGCCTACCCCAGGCTGGCCAAGGTTCCGCACAACATCGACGCCAAATCCGTCGCGCAGGGAAGTGGCATCACCGCGCTCATCTACGTGCCCAACGGCTCGTCCGTGAAGCCTGAGATCCGCGAGAACCTGAGCCTGACCTCGACCACGAAGGTCACCGGCGACCTCAGCCAGCCGGAGGTCACGCGCGACGGCGACGTCACCTCATGGGTCGAGTCGTCCATCGTCAAGGACGACGCGAGCAAGCTGACGGTCACCGCGGGCCTGCGCCGGATCTGCCTGGACCGGCACACCGGCGAAGCCGTCGTGCCGTGCGAAGGCCAGTACTACGAGGATGAACTCGACAAGCGCGTCACCGCGGGCCGCGGGGACCTGCAGCAGCCGGGGCTGAACTTCAAGTTCCCGTTCGGCACCGAGCAGCGCACGTACAAGTGGTACGACACCGAGGTCAAGGAGGCTGTCGACGCGAAGTTCGAAGGCGTCGAACAGATCAAGGGCCTTGAGGTCTACCGGTTCGCACTGAGCGTGCCGCCGACGAAGATCTCCGAGCGCGAGGTCCCCGGCAGCCTGATCGGCCGCGACGGCGAGCCCAAGGTGAAGGTCGACCTGTACTACGAGGCCAGCCGCACCCTGTGGGTCGAGCCGACGACCGGCGCGATCGTCTCCGGTCGTCAGGACGGCAAGCAGGAACTGCGCACGCCGGATCAGCAGGCGGGCGAAGGCACCTACGTGTTCAACGGGACGCTGCAGCTCAACGACGAGACGGTCAGCAAGAACGCGGCGGAGGCAGAGAAGAACCTGTCCAAGCTGTTCGCGATCACGACGCTGCCGACGATCCTGTGGATCTCCGGCGCCGTGCTCATCCTGGTCGCGCTGGCGATGCTGTTGCTCGCCCGCGGCCCGCAACCGGCTCGCGGGCTCGGCAACCCGCCGACCCGGCGGCAGGGCGTCGGCGCGGGAGTCTGAAAAGGACGGACGGGGACGCCCCTCAGGCGTCCCCGTTCTTTCGCAGGACGAGCACCAGGTTCCAGGACGCGACCTCACGCAGGCCGGGCACGCGCACGATCCACGTCGCCCACGACGGGTGGTAGCGGGGGAACGCCCGGACCAGCGTCGCCTCCTCGCACTGCTTCGCCCACTTGATCGCCGCGCCGATGGAGAATGCGAACAGGCTCTCGCCGAACTTGTTCTTGGGCTCTTCGCCATTCTTCTCGGTGAATCGGCGGCGCGCGTAATGTCCGCCGAGGAAATGCCAAGGCGACGTCTCATGGCCACCCCATGGCGAATACCACGGGGTGAACGACATGAAGACCGTGCCGCCGGGCTTGGTCACCCGGACCATCTCGTCGAGCATCACGTGCGGCGTCGGGACGTGTTCGAGGACATTGGACGAATAGCAGATGTCGACCGACCCGGTGCGCACCGGCAACTCGGTGCCGCTGGCCCGGATCATGTTCTCACCATGCTGCCCACGTGCGGAAAGTTCGCCGACGTCGGGGTCGAGACCCAGGTAGTGGGCGCCCGCGGCGCGGAAGGCGTCGGAGAAGTAGCCCGGCCCGCCGCCCACGTCGAGGATGATCCTGCCGTCGAGATCGGCGTAGGAGTTCACCTGGCGGGCGGAATCCTCGGCGAGCGTCTGATAGAAGGTGTCGCGGTCGGTCTGTTCATTTCGGAATGCCTTGAACAGGCGCACGGACCGGTCCAGCGTCGCGGAGAACGGGAGGGTGTTCGTCATCGATAACGACGTCCTTCGGTGCGGACCGACAATAGGCTTGATGATACCGGGAAATACCGAGAAGTAGCCAAAATCGGTTCGAGAAACCGTCAGTCTCCGCGCAGTTCGGTGACCAGATCGGCCAGCAGTGTGCCCGCGGCCTCGGTGTCGAAGTCGCGGGCACGCACGCGCACGGTGATCGTCGTCGTGTCCGCCACGGTGACCGCGCCGAACGCGACCGCGGAGCGGCCGCTCGCCGCGGGGTGGAAGGCCAGTGTGCGCACGACGTCCGAAGTGGACACGGCGCCCAGGTTGGACACCAGGAAGCTCGATCCGAGACGGTTGGCGAGCAACCGGGTGCCCAGCGTGGTGAGCAATCCGGGAGAGTCGGGAAATTGCGGCTCCGGCGCCTGTTCGGCCAGCGCCTGACTGATGTGCCGCTGGTCGGTGGTTTCCAGTGGCAGGCGCAGGAAAGCGCTCTCGTCGCGGGGCTCGATGTCGTTCCCGCCGCGCCGGGAGACGCCGACGGCGGCGACGAGCCGGGCCGCGCCCGCGTCGTGGCGCTGGTTCCACGCCGTCACGGCGGTGGCCGCGGCGGCGGTGAGTTTGCTTGTGCCTGCCCGAATCCGCGGTTCGTGGCGGGTCAACAGCAGCTCACCGGGCTCCTGTCCGCGCACGCTCGGCTCGACCCTCGCGGGTGGGTGGAGCAGCGCCTCGGTGACGCGGCGGGCGGCTGAACGGAGGAAGGACTCGCCCGCGGGACGGTCGGCGACACCGACCGCGCCGGAGGTCACCGGGATGTCGAGAGCCGCGCCGAGCAGGGCGAGCAGGCCGAGCCCGTCGCACGCGCCGTGATGGGCGGCGATGAGCAGCTCATGTGGGCCTACCGCGGCCCTGACCAGGGAATCATCTGGCGCGTAAGGGGTTTCCGCGAACTGGTGGCGCAGGTCGTCGAGCGACTCCGCCTCGGCCACGTCCGGTGTCGGGCCGAGGTGGGGGAAGCGGGCGCCCACCTCGTCGAGGCCGCGCCGGACCGCCGCCGGATCGGGCTGGGAAGCCAGGTCGGCGTGCAGCAGGATGCTCCAGCTGACCGTCGGATCACCGAAGCCCGACGTGGCCGCGCCCACCGGTCAGGGGGTGCCGTAGTTGACGACGCCGTTGTCCCCGTTGCCCTTCGGCCGGTCGCGCAGGTCCAGCTTGCTCTCGCTGTCGGGGCTCGCGGCGCTGGTGACCCCGAACGTGACGCCGGTGGCCAGGCCGAGACCGACCATTACCGCCACCAGTGCTCCAACGATCTTGCCCACCTGATTACTCCTCGCGCCGGGTCAGTCCGCTCAATCTACCGGTCGGTAACGCCAGCCACAACCAGCTCAGAGTCACGATCAGCAACGCGCTGAAGTCGGCCAGCAGCACGGGAAACCGCATTGGGCCGACTGCCGTAGCGGTGTCCACCGGACCGGGCACCCGGTACAGGGTCAACCACTCTCCGCGGTACTGCTCCGCCAGTGGCTCAAGGACTTCCGGGTCGACCACGCCCGGCGTGCCGTGTTCGACCAGGACCCAGCCGATGCCGACCGCGCCGAGGTCGCCGTGCGCGGCAAGGGTTTCGCGGATCGGCGGGAGCCTGGTGTCCTCACCCGCCACCGGACGGCCGCCTACGTAGACCGTGTCGTCGATGACTGTCGTCTTGGGCAGAATCCTTGGTGCGGGGTCGAGTTGGGTTCGGTGGTCGTTCCAGCCGAACCGCCGGAAGGTCGACAGCGGCAGCGTCAGCACGTCCCCGGGCCGGTCGTCGGTCAGCAGAATGCCGCGAACTTCGGCCCAGTCCTGCGGATAGTGGACTGTCTCGAGTCGACCGAAACCGGCGAAAGCCAGGTCCGGCATGGAGATCACCGGCAGCAGCGCGGCCGCGGCGAGCGCGGCGAGACGTCCGCGAGGCAGGTGGCGCACCGCCTGCTCGGTGGCGACCGCGAACCCCAGGGCCAGCGGGAGAGCCCACCAGGCCACCCATTTCTGGGCGTCCCGCAGGAGTCCCGCGCCCGGGATCTCGCTGACCGCCCAGCGCAGGAGTTCGGCGCCGACCGGGATCGTGCCCAGCACGGCGAGGAACACGCCGAGGGCGCCGAGTCCGAGGATCGCGACGGCGGGTTCCCAGCGGCGGGCCAACTCGCGGCACCCGAGCAGAGCTATGACAGTCACGGCGATGGTGAGGATCGGGACCAGCGGGAGTGCCCGGCTCGCGGGGACGACCTCGCTGTTCCAGTACCCGCCGAGCCCCAGCACACTGGTGACCGCGCCGCCCCAATTCTCCGCGCGCGCGTCGAACAGCGCCACGGCGTCCGGTGAGGACACCCCGGGCCGCAGGATCGACGGCACCCACCACGGCGCGTTCAGCACGATGACCGCGGCGAGCGTCGGCAGGGCGCGGCGCCACCCGGCGGCGGCGAAAGCCGTTCCGGCGGCGAGAAGTCCGCCCGACGGGGTCAACACGGCGGGCGCGGACCAGGCGACCAGCCGCACCCACGCCTTGGGTTCGCCGCGGCGCAGCGCGAGCCCGGCCGCGGCGATCCACGGCAGGCAGGCGTAGGCCAGCAGGTACGGCCAGTGGCCCATGAACAGGCGCTCGGCGAGGTAGGCGGTCCAGCCGTAGCCGACGGCGGCGACGAGCCGCACGCCGGTGGACTCGGTCGGCACCAGCCTGCCCGCGCCGAGGGGGCCGAGGAAGAACGAGAGGAACAGGATCAGCTTCTGGACGACGTCGCCCGCGAGCACGTGGGTGAGGGCCGCGATCACCGCGTCGGCGGGGACCGAGCGGGCGGGGGCGGAGCCGAGGCCGAGGCTGTCGGGCACCAGCGGCTGGGTCGGGCTGAACACCATGTCGTAGTTCAGGACGAACCCGGCGCCGAGCAGCGGACCGACGATGACCAGCGATAACAGCGCGCTCACCGTCGGTAGGGCCGACCGGCGCAGCCACGTTGGACCGTTCAGACCTGGATCGGTCACGCCTGTTCTCCAAGGGTTTCGGCCGCTAGAGTCTCCTAAATTACCGGCAGGTAACCAGAAGGGCGCGCCCTTGACGGTCAACGGTTCGAGTGAGGCTACGCCCGCCCTCGGGCGCGGCAGATTCGACGCCGTGCTGGTCGCGGGTGCGCTCGGGGTCAACAACGTCGCCAGCTACCTGCTCACCCTCGTGGCGGCGCGGCTGCTCGTTCCCGCGGCGTTCGGTGAACTCGGCTCCCTGCTCGCGGTCCTGGTCATCGGCGCGGTCCCGGCCTTGGGCCTGCAGACTGTCGTGGCGCTGCGGGTGGCCGGTGACACGTCGCCCGGGCCGCCGGGTCCGCTGACGGCGCTGGGATTCGGCACGAGTGTGTCGATCATGGTCGTCGCCTTGCTGAGCACGCCGCTGTTCGTCTGGCTGCTGCACCTCGACGGCCCCGGCGCGATGCTGTTCCTCGCGCTGGCGCTCGGACCCATCACGCTCAACGGTCTCTGGTACGGCACTCTCCAAGGCGCCCAACGCTTCGGCACGATGTCGCGGCTGGTGGTGACCGAGGGCGCGGGCCGGATCGGTGGCACGCTGGTGGGTCTGATGATCACGCGAACGCCCACGGGCGCACTGGCGGGGGCGGCGGCGGGCGCGGTGGTGGTGGCGTTCGTCGGCTGGCTGATCTGTGGAAAGCCCCGACCCACCCGGCTCGACATCGCCCATGTGCGCGACGTGCTGCACGCGGCGCAGGCGTTGCTCGCGTTGGTGCTGCTGGTGAATCTCGACCTGGTGTTGGCTCGGCACACGCTGCCCGAGGACGTGGCGGGCGCGTACGCGGTGGGGGCGGTGCTCACGAAGATCGCCTACTGGCTGCCCTACGCCATCGCGATCGTCGTGCTGCCCAAGTTGGCCAGCGATGAGGGCAGACGGCGGGTGATTCCGCTGGCACTGGGGCTGTGCGCGGTGCTCAACGTGATCGTGGTGGGCGGTTCCGCGTTGTTCGGCGAGCTTGGCGTGCGGCTGATCGGTGGGGCGAAGTACGCCTCCAGTGTGGTGCCGCTGTGGGAGTTCGCGCTGGTGGGGTCCTTGTTGTCGCTGGTGCAGATCCTGTTGTTCTCAAGAATCGCGAGCGCTGACCGGCGGTCCACCGTGTTGACGTGGGTGGCTGTCCTGGTGGAGATCGGGTTGGTTTTGGTCTGGCTCAACGGGTCTTTGACCAACGTGGTGACCGCGGCGGTGATCGCGACCGGGGCACTGGCCGTGGCGGGCGCTGTGGTGGAGTTGCGCTCCCGGCGCGTTCCGGTCGCGGTGGCTTGATTCGCAATCGTGGGCCTTGCCCAAGATGGCGATTGGAGCCGCGCGGTGGCGGGTGCGGCCGTCGAACCGCACTCCCGCCGAGTTCGACATTCGAGCTCGTGAATGTCGAACTCGCTTGCCGGAGCGGGCGACTCGTTTGCCTGGCGGGGCGACTCGCGAGCGTTGGGGTTAGGGCTGGTCGGGGGCAGGCTCCGGTGCGGTGGGGGACGCGTGCTTGGGCGGGGCGTCGGGATCCTTGTCGAAGTAAGGGATTCTGGCCGCCACGACCGCGGCGATCGCGACGAGGATGGCGCCCTGGGCTGTGGCGCCGTAGGCCCATTCCTGGCCGTGGTCGAGCAGTCTGCCGAGGACCGCGGTGACCGTGGCCACCGTCATCCCCGCCGCCGCCAACGCCATCGAGATCGCGCGCCGGTAGGTGGGGAACAGGCTTCGCAGCAGCAGGCAGGCGATCAGCAGGACCACCGCGAGCATGCCGCCCATCGTCGCCAGCAGGGCGATCAGGGCGACCGGAACCCAGCGTTCGCCCGCGGGCGCCGACGACAGCTCCGTGCGGCGTCGGGACGGGAGCAGGACCAGGGCGATCAAGCCCAGCACGGCGACCAGGCCGATCAGGAGGCGCAGGCGGTAGGAGGTGTCGGGGGCGAAGGTCAGGTTCACCGTCACCGGGCCGCCCTCGGGCAGGACCCACGCCTGCTGCCAGCCGTCGACCCTGGTCCGGGGGAGTGGCTGTCCGTCCACTGTGGCTTTCCAGCCGTCGTTGGCGTTCTCCGGAACCGCGAGCACGGCCTTCGGGCCCGCGGCGACGGTCAGCGAGCGGGAGGCCGCTTCCCAGGACTTGATCTCCACCGCACGCGCACTGGGCGGCGGTGACGACATCCCCACCGGGGTCAGCCACAGGTCTTGGACGAGGAAGCTGTCCGACCGGTCGGTGCGCACCTCGTGTTCGTCCGCGCGCAGGTCGACGCCGCCCGCCAGGTCGGCACACGTGCCCAGGGGGAGGGCGCGGTGGTTGTTGAGGTCGTCGAGGGTGCCGGAAACCGTTGTGGCGTAGTCGAACTGGTCGATCCGCAGGCTCGGGCCCGACCCGCAGGGAATCGTGAAGGGCGTGTCGGCGCCGATCCTCGGCAGGTTCGCGCCCGCCAGGGTGACGGTGCTGATGCCGGTGGGCTTGGCCCGTCCCTCCTCGCGGCCGCGGGTGATCTTGATGTTCACCCGGTCCGTGGTGCCGTGAAAGTCCACGGTGCCGTCGGTGAACACCGGCAGCCGCACGGTCCCGGCGGCGCTCTGGATCTCCACTTCGGACGGTGGGGTGGCGCCGGAGTCGGGGTGGGTGCTCAGGGTCAGGCCGGTGATGGCGGTCTGCTTGTCCCACTTCAGCCGCAGGACCGGGTTCAGGTCGGTGTAGTCGGCGATCCACGTCGTCGCGGGGTCGTCGTCGATGGCGGCCAAGGGGCCCGCCGCCGGGTCGCCCGCGAGCTGGGTGGACGCGGACACGTCCAGGCCGGGGACCTGGATCGGGGCCCGGGCGCCCGCGGCGGGCAGGACCCGGCCGGAGACGGTGTAGGTGGCGTCGGTCGACGTGCGGAACAGCCGGTGCACGCCGTCCGGCTCCTCGCCGAACCGGGTCAGGCCGGAGTCGCAGCGGGTCTTGGCCTCCTCGCGCACGCACGAGTAGCTGGGCAACGCGCCTCGGGTGAACGCGAAAGCGGTGCGCTGGTCGGCCTTCGGTGCGACGTCCGCCGGGACCCGCAGGGCGCGTTGGGCTTCGACGCCGGGAATGCCGATCTCGGCGATGCCGACGTTGCCGGTGGTCCGGTCCGCCGCGACGCCCAGGATGGTGACGCGCACGGTGCTGGTGAGCCCAGGGGCGACGGTGAACAGCTGCGCGTCCTGACCGCGTTCGACGTCGCGGGTCACCGACCCCTTGTCGGTGGTGATCTGGACCCGGGTGACCGGCCAGCCCAGGCGGGAGTCGTCGACGACGCGCAGCTCGATCCGGTCGACCATGCGCGGGGTGTCGAGTTCGACCTCCAGCCACTGGCCCGTGGGGCCACGCAGGCTGGAGGACTGCCAGGCGGTGTACGGGTCGCCGTCGATCGCGGCGAACGGCATCGACGACGGGTCGGACCCGCGGACCGCGTCGGCGAAGCTGGCCGCCGAGGACGCCGTGACGCCGCGAATCCCGCGGTAGGTGGCCAGGGTCCGGTGCTCGATGCCCTCGAACGGCACCACGTCGATCGCGGGCCGCACCTGTCGGGCCTTCTCGTCCTCGGTCAGTGTCTGGCTCAGGTTGTCGCGCACCCGGCCGACATTGCGCTCGCGGTAGCGCAGGCCGTCGGTGACCAGCCAGTCCCGCGCGTCGGGCGCGCCGCCGTCGCCCGCCATGACCGTCGGCCGGGTCGGGTCGAGCAGGCCTGCGTCGAGCAGCGGCAGCAATGACTCGGGGCCGCCGCTGACCGTGGCGACCTGGTCGCTGGGCACGGCGACCGCGAGCGGCACGGCCCGCTTGACCTCGTAGACCTCGATGGCCCGCGCCGCGGGTGCGTGCTCGTCGATGCCGCCCGCGCCCGCGCGCACCTCCGGGCCGAACCCGGCGACCTTCTCGATCCCCGGTGAGCCGCGCAGCGCCGAACGCAGCATCGACAGCGGCGGCGCGCCCGTGGCGTCCCGGTCGATGTCGTTGCGCAGCAACAGGAACCGGTGGCCGGACCGGGCCAGGAAGTCGGCCAGCCCCGGCGCGCCGCGGCCGTCGGCCAGGGCGTCCTCCACGGCGTCCATCAGCCGGGTGTTGCCCTCGGAGCCGAGCGGGATCTGGCTGCGCAGCGCCCACGGCGATCGGGCCAGCGACTGCGCGGGCTCGTCGATCGTCCGGCCCCAGGTGTACTCGCCGAACCCGGTGCCCGGAATGAGCAGCGTCCGCGCGTCCTTGTCCTCCTCGGCGAGCCAGGTCATCGCCGTGCGCCAGTAGTCCGGCACCTCGTCCCAGCCCGGACCGGGCCGCAGGGTGAACAGCCACGCGGGGGCCGCGGTGATCAGGACCAGCAGGAACCCCACGGCGAGCCGCGCGCGGGTCGCCCACAGCCCGGATGCCTTGCGGGCCAGGCCGGGCAGCCGCCCGGAGATCGCGTGCATGAAGCCGAGCACCAGCGGCAGCCGCAGACCGGGTTCGAACTTGTGCACGTTGCGCAGCGGCGCGAGCGGGCCGTCGAGCAGGGCCCGGACCGACTCGGAGAACGGGCTGTCGAGGGTGCCGACGTAGCCGATGGTCAGGAAGGTGACGCCGGCGACGACGCCGAGGGTGAGGAACAGCCGCTCCGGCAGCCGCGACCGGACCAGCCCGAGCAGCCCGATCGCGGCGACCACACCGGTGGCCAGCATCAGGATCGGGTTGTCGATCAGCATGAACCCCGACGGCCACCACGGCGTGCCCTGCACGACGTAGGCGACCCACTGGTTCGTCCCGCGCAGCACCTGGAACAGCGAGGTCGGCGTGGTCGTGTTGGTCGCCGACTCGACGTAGTCGACGAACGGGAGGCTGTACTCGCCGAGCAGGGCCAGCGGCAGGAACCACCACAGGACCGCCAGGACGACGCAGCCGAACCACCACAGCACCAGCCGCACGTGCTCGCGGGTCCACTGCCGGGTCAGCAGCCACAGCCCGGGCAGCACCAGGGCGAGGACCACGACCGCGCCGTTGACCCCGCCCATGCAGACGATCGCCAGCGCCGAGAGCCCGGCGGCGCGCCGGGGCGAGCCGATCCGCTCGACCCGGATCAGCGGCAGCAGCACCCACGGCAGCATGACCGCGGCGAGCATCTCCGCCGACAGCGGACCGATCTCGGTGAGCATCCGCGGCGCCAGCGCGTAGGCCAGCGCGCCGAGGTACCGCGCGGGCTCGGTGCCGATGCGCAGGGCACGGGCCACGGCGAGGACACCGCCGAAAGCCAGGCACAGCAGCAAACCGCACCACAGCCGCTGCACGACCCACGGCGGCAGCCCGACGGCCTGGCCCAGCGCGAAGAACGGGCCCATCGGGAACAGGTAGCCGTAGGCCTGGTTCTGCAGTTCGCCGCCGGTCGCGGCCGGGTTCCACAGGTGCAGCGCCCGGCCGAGGAACGCGATCGGGTCGACGGCGAGGTCGAGCTTGGTGTCGAACGTGCTCCGGCCGGGCCGCTGCAGGAAGGACAGCAGCATCAGGGCGGCCATCACCCACGCGGTGAGGCTGCGCGGCAGACCGGCCAGCCACGCGCGGATCCGCGCCGGCCGACCGTCGGTCGTTTCCCGCGTGCTCATCGGAGGGATGTTAGGCCGAACCGCCTGCTCAGTGCTCAGTCGTGCCGCCCCAGCTTGCGGATTACGTAGCGGCTGGACTGCCAGTGGGTCTCCGGCTCATCGGTGGTGATCGCGGCGACGACCTCCGCGCCGTGCATTGACACCACGGCCGCGACCTTGGCGGGCGGCAGCGCGGTCATCCGCATCGGCGCGGGGTAGCGCAGCACGAGCTTCTGGCCGAGCCGGACCATCCGGTACGGCGCGAGCCGCCAGATCGTGCCCTTGAGTGTCCACAGCGGACGGGTCGTGCACTGCAGCACGGCCACCGCGCCCGGCCGCAGCACCCGGACGAACTCGCCCAGGTAGTCGGCGATGACCTTGGCGGGCAGGTGCTGCAGGACCAGCTCCGAGTACACCAGGTCGAAGCTGTTGCTGGTGAACACGTGCAGGTCGGGCACCTCGTTGAGGACGAACTGGCACTTGCCGTCGGAACGGTCGAGCGCGCGGGCGGTCTCCAGCATCGGCACCGACACGTCCACGCCGACCACCTCGTCGGCGTACTCGGCCAGTGCCTGCGAGAGCCTGCCCGCGCCGCAGCCGAAGTCGAGCACCCGCGACCACTTGGTCGGCAGGCCCAGCCCGTGCAGCCAGTCGCGGGCCCGGGCGACGTCGCGTCTGCCCAGTTCCAGGAAGTCGTCGACCTCCCAGCGGCCGCCGCGCTTGTCGGTGGCGACGTGCACCGCCCACAGCGGGTCCTGCGCGCCCAACTCGGTCCAGTCGCGTTTGACCTCTTCGAAACTCAATGTCCGTCCCTCAGCTTCCGGGCGTGGGCTTGCACGCGGGCGGTTGGCACAGGAGCTTGCTCAGCGCGGCGTAGAAGATCTCCGCGATCTTGGAGGGGTCCGGGGTGGAGAAGGCCTGGCCGTCGGTGGCGGCGCTGATGGCCTGCAGCTCGCCGATGTCGATGTCGGGGCCGATGCCGATGCCGATGACCGCGATGGGCCGCTTCGGGTCGACCAAGCCGGCGAGCTCCGCGAGCAGCTGCTCGCGGCTGATGCCGTCGCGGTCCTCGTTCTTGCCGTCGGTCATGACGACGACGAGGTTGATCCGCCCGGGCTCCCAGTTCTGCCGGGCCGACTTGTACGCGGCGAGGGTGCTGTCGTAGAGCCCGGTCGCGCCCTTGGTCTGGTTTTCGATGCTCCGCACGGTGGGGATCGCGTTCGCCGCGAGGTGGTCGCTGACCGGGCGGACCGGCAGCAGCTCCCGGTAGTCCTTGTCGCCGTCGAGGTTGGTGGAGAACACCCAGAGGCCGATCTTGGTGGTGCCCTTGAACAGGCGGATGCCCAGCTCGGCCGCGTCCAGGGTGACCGCCATCCGGGTCCGCCCGGTGCCCGGCACCTGCTCGGCCATCGACCCGGACACGTCGAGCAGGACCTGGATGCGGGCGCTGAGGTTCACCCCGGCCCACTCGTTGAGGACCCGGTCGACCTCGTCGGCCTCGGGCAGCGGGACCGGGGGCGCCGGGTCGGCGGTGACGCGCTTGTCCTGCGACCGGTCACGCAGCACGTCGCCCGCGGGGCCGCGGAAGCCCGCCGCGCCGAGCAGGTCGCGCGCCTGCGAGCCGAGCATCCTGGACAGGAACCGTTCGGCCACCGTGCGCTTCTCGCCGGTCGTCGCGGGCAGCACGACGAAGGGATAGTCCAGCGACGGCGGGGCCGGGTCGGCGTAGCTGGCGACGAGCTTGGTCGAGGTCTGCTTCACGTTGTGCCGCAGCACCGCGGTCTCCGAACTCGGGAACGCCGAGAGCGGCGGGTGCGGGCTGGTCGTGCCGGGCAGGCGGGCGAACAGGTCCGTCGACGTGGCCACAGTGTTGGCGGAGAGCTTGCGCAGCAGTGAGGTCGTCCCCGCGGCGTCGTTGCCCTTGGGCTCGGCGAGCCGGAACAGGGTCGCCGAGCCGATCGGATCGCGCGCCGGGTCGGGGAAGCCGAGCGTTTCCAGGACCTTGGTGTCGGCGATCAGGTCGGCCCACGTCGGGCGGGTGGTGGGCCAGCCGAACTGGCCCGCCAAGTCGTCGGTGACGGCGAGGACCACCGGCGAGGAGGCGATGCGCGTGCCCTCGATGGGGGTCTGCCAGGCGCCGTTGGACTGCGCGCGGCGCAGCCACAGCGTCGACTCGGGGATCCAGACGTCGGGCGGCTCGGAACCGTCGGACACCGCGAGCGACTCCGCGACGCCCGAGGACTCCCGGCTGGTGACCCGCACGTCGTAGCAGTCGTCGCCCGCTTCGAGGATGTCGCGGCCGACCTGGGTGATCACCGGGGCGATGTCCGGCGACGCGGCGACGGTCAGCGACGTGACCCGCTCGCAGTCCGAGGCGCCGAGGGTGTCGCGGAGGAAGTCGAAGCTGAGCCAGCCCACCAGGGCGGCGACGAGAAGGAGGCTGAGCGCCACGACGGAGGACCGGTGCGTCGCCGCCCGGCCACCGCCCGGCGAGTGTCGCCCCATCCTCGATCCTCCTCCGACGCTTTCGTGCCGAAGATACCCGCTATTCGATTCGCAATGAAGCGAATGTGTCAGTGGATGGAATTATCCAGGGGTCGCCAAATTTGATTGTCGGTGGGAACAAGGTGCATTGTTCGCCGGGACAACGCGACTATACAAGCGGTTCCCCGATGATGACCCCGACCAGGCAGGCTGTGGTCGCCCCCGGTGCCCGGCGGAGATCGATCCGGTCGAATTCGGCGTCGGTGACCAATTGCAACAAATGCACACCCTCCTGTAGCGGAAGGGTGAATGACGTCTGGCCCGCGTTGATCGTCACCGGCCCGGCGGCGGAGGTGAAGTACTCCAGTCGGATGAGCCGTTTGCCCTTCACCGGACCGGACAGCGGGACAAGCGTGGTCTGGTCGGTGACCGGGTAGCCGCACTCGGGCACCGGGCCGGGCTTGCCCACGACGGCGTTGACGACGCCCTTGACCTCCTGCGGCCTGCCCTGGCCGTCGAGCATGAAGATGGCCGCGGTCGGCTCGTCGAACCGGGGCGCGTCCGGCAGCAGGCCGAGCACCCGTGAGGTGCGGCCCTGGTCGCCGAACCAGTGGATCATCACGTTGCTCGGCACGATCGAGTCATAGACGACCATGCCGGGCTGCTGCCGAAGGGCCGCGCCCGCCGTCTCGACGTAGGTGCGTGAAGCGGCGAACTGAAGGTTGGGGGAGAGCCGCACGGTGCTCACGGTGGCCCCGGCGAGCACGACGGCGGTCAACGCCACCAGCCCGACGCGCAGGGAGCGGCCGGGGATCCGGGCGGGCCGCGTGCCGTCCGCGCCCAGGGGCGTCAGGTAGGCGAAGGCCGCGCACAGCGCGAGAACCGGGACGGCGTCGGCGATGTAGCGGATGTCCAGGCCGATCATCGGCCCGATCAGCGGCATCCGGGCCAGCGCCACCAGGACGACGTCGACGGCCAGGTACCCGGCCAGCAGGGTCCAGGCCCAGCCTGCGCGACCCCGGCCGACGAGCAGCCCGCCGACGACGAGGGCGAGCGCGGCGAGACCGCCGAGGAGCTTCAGCGCGGCCACCGGCTCGGCCAGCGCGGGCGAGCCCTCGAAAACGGAGCCCGCCACCGGGAAGCCCAGTGTCGGGGTGAACAGGGTGTCGACCACCATCAGCCGGGTCAGCTCCACCACCTGCGCGCCGCTGATCTCGGTCTCGTGCACGGGCGCCGTGGCGAGTCCGAAGTAGACGACGGCGTAGACCGCGAGCAGACCGAGGTGGACGAGCCACAGCTTGCGGTGCGCGAGCCAGGCGCGGGCGATCCCGGGACCGAGCAGGACCGTGACGCCGAAGAGCAGGCCGACGAACAGTGCGGCCTTCTCGAAGAACGCCATGCCCACGACCGTCCACACCAGAGTCAGGATGGCGTCGCGGCGGCGTCCGGTGCGCAGATAGCCGACATGGCAGTACAGCGCGGAGAACATGGCCAGCAGCAGCGGAAGCAGCTGCATGGCGTACGCCCACCACATGGTCGAGGCCAGGATCACCGGGGAGGCCGCGACCACGCCGAACGGCAGCAGGAGCGCCGCGCGCGGGCCGAAGCAGCGCACCAGCAGCCGCCAGAACACGACGAGCGCGGCCAGGTGCGCCACCACCAGCGGAGCCATCGCGACGGCGAAGTTCAACGGCGCCACCGCGGTGACGATCCAGGCGGTGAGGAACAGGCCGGGTGCGATGTGGCCGTTGTAGTTCTGGAAGAGGTAACCGACGTCGAGCGGACTGCCTTGCGCGGCCAGGTAAGTGATCAGGAAGTCGTCGTGCACGAAGAACCCGCCCGCGAGGAACCACAGGTGGATCCCGAACGGCACCCCCGCGATGACCATGGCCGCGAGCCCGAGCCGGGACGGCAGCGGGATGGTCAGGGACCGCTCACGCACGTTCTTGTGCCTGCCGGTCCGGTGTTCGAGCGTGGTCAAGGCGAGCGCCCCCTCAGTTCAAGCCCCCCGACCCGCGCCTAGTTCACCCGAACGGACCGCTCAGAGCAAACACCGCGAGGTCACGATCCTGGCTTGCACGTCGGTGGCTGGCACAGGAGCTTGCTCAGCGCCGCGTAGAAGATGTCGCCGATCTTGGTGGGGTCGGGGGTGGTGAACGCCTGGCCGCCGGTGGCCTTGGAGATCGCGTCGAGTTCGGCGACATCGATGTCGGGGCCGATGCCGATGCCGACGACCACCAGGGGACGCCGCGGGTCCTGCAGCTTGGCCAGTTCGGCGAGCAGCTGTTCGCGGGAGATGCCGTCGGGGTCCTCGTTCTTGCCATCGGTCAGCACGACCACGACGTTGATCCGGCCGGGCTCCCAGTTCGCCCGGCCCGACTGGTACGCGGCGAGAACGCTGTCGTACAGGCCGGTCGCGCCGCCCTGGATGGACTTGACGTCGCGCAGCTTCGCGATCGCGCCGCTCGCCTTGTGGTCGGTCACCGTCTCGACCGGGAGGAGTTCGCGGTAGTCCTTGTCGCCGTCGAGGTTCGTGGAGAACAGCCAGATGCCGAACCTCGTCGTCGGCCGGAACAAGCCGATCCCGAGTTCCGCCGCGCGCAGGGTGACGGCCATCCGGTCGAGTCCGGTGCCGGGCACCGGTTCGGCCATCGAGCCCGACACGTCGAGCAGCACCTGCATGCGGGAGTTCAGGTTCACCCCGGCCCACTGGTTGAGCAGCTGGTCGACTTCGGCCGACGCGGGCAGCGGCACGTGCTCGATCGGCGCCGCCGTCGTGCGCTTGTCCTGCGACCGGTCCCGCAGCGCCTTGCCGTCCGGGGCGCGGAAACCGGCGTCGGCGAACGACGTCACCGCCGCGGGGTCCAGCAGCTTGTCGAGGAACTTCTGGGCCAGGTCGCGCTTGGCGCCGCTCGCCTTCGGCAGCACCGTGTACGGGAAGTCCAACGACGGCACGGCCGGGTCGGCGTAGGACGCGACCAACTGGCTCTCCGACGACTTCACGTTGTGCCGCAGCAGCGCGTTCTCCGACGTGGGGAACGCCCCCAGCGGCTCGGCGGCGCTGGTCCCGCCGGGCAGCCGCAGGAACAGGTCCGACGCCTGCGGCAGGGTGTTCACCGAGAGCCTGCGCAGCAGCGCGGTGAGCGCGGCACCCTTGTCCTCGGCCGTGCCGGTGAGCGCGCGCACGCCGTGCAGCGTGGACACGCCGACCGGATCGCGCGACGGGTCGGGCAGGCCCACGGAGATGTCGGTCTTCCCGAGCACCTCCGACCAGGTCGGCTGCTTGCCCGGCCAGCCCAGCGTCGACGCGGTGTCCTCGGTCAGCGCCAGCACGACCGGCGACGACGCCACCGACGTGCCGGTCACCGGGGTGTTCCACGCGCCCTTGTCCTGGGCGCGCTGCAGCCACAGGGTCGACTCCGGGATCCACGCGTCGGGCAGCTCCGAGCCGTCCGACAGGGCCAGCGACTCCGCGGTGGCCGCCGAGTCACGGCTGGTCACCACGACCCGGAAACAGGCTTCCGGGTCCGCCTCAGCGGCTCGCTTGCCCGCCTGGTCGACGATGCCCGACACGTCCGGCGCGGCCGTGACCTGCAGCGACACCGTCTCCGCGCAGTCGGGGCCGCCGATCCGGTCGGAGATGAAGCCGAACGCGAACCACCCGCCGATGGCGAGCACCAGCAACCCGGCCAGCAGCACCACTGGTGACCGGGTCGCCTTCGCCCTCTTGGCCGACGAATGCCGTCCCATTACAGCCTCTCGGGTACGTGTGGATCCTCGGAGCCTGACCCGAGCGGTGGCCTATGAATAGAGGCTGTCGACCTCCGCGCCGAAGTCCTTCATGATCACGCGGCGCTTGAGCTTGAGCGACGGGGTGAGGTGGCCGGTCTCCGGGCTGAACTCGGTGGCCAGGATGCGGAACTTGCGCACCGACTCAGCCTTCGACACCGCCTGGTTGCCCTCGTCGACGGCCTTCTGGATCTCGGCGACCAGGTCGGCGTCGTCGACCAGGTCGGCCAGCGTCGCCTCCGCGGGCTTGTCGACGGTGGTCTTCCAGTAGGTGAAGTAGTCCGGGTCGACGGTGATCAGCGCGGCGATGTACTTCTGCCCGTCGCCGACGACCATGGCCTGCGCGACCAGCGGGTGCGAGGCGATCCGGTCCTCGATGACCGCGGGGGCGACGTTCTTGCCGCCGCTGGTCACCAGGATCTCCTTCTTCCGGCCGGTGATCGACAGGAAGCCCTCGTCGTCGAGCGAGCCGAGGTCGCCGGAGGCGAACCAGCCGTCGGCGTCGATGACCTCGGCGGTGGCCGCGTCGTTGTTCCAGTAGCCCTGGAAGACCACGCCGCCCTTGATCAGGACCTCGCCGTCCTCGGCGATCTTGACCGCGGTGCCCGGGATGGGCTGCCCGACGGTGCCCGCCTTGAAGTTCGTCGGCGCGTTGACCGTGGAGGCGGCGGTCGTCTCGGTGAGGCCGTAGCCCTCCAGGACGGTCAGGCCGACACCGCGGTAGAAGTGGGTGAGCCGCAGGCCGAGCGCGGCGCCGCCGGAGATGGCGTACTTCGCCTTGCCGCCCAGGGCGGCGCGAAGCTTGCTGTAGACCAGCTTGTCGAAGATGGCGTGCTTGATCTTCAGGCCGAGCCCGGCCTTGCCCTCGGCCTCGCTGAACGCGATCGCGGTGGCCGCGGCGGCGTCGAAGATCTTGCCCTTGCCCGCCGCGTGCGCCTTCTGCCGGGAGCCGTTGTAGACCTTCTCCAGCACGTACGGCACGGACAGGATGAAGGTCGGGTTGAAGCTCGCGAGGTCGTCGAGCAGCTTCTTGACGTCGGGGCCGTGGCCCATCGTCGCCCGGGCGTAGACACAGCCGACCTGCACCATCCGGCCGAACACGTGCGCGATCGGCAGGAACAGCAGGGTCGCGGCGTCCTCGGTGCTGCCCAGGCCGCGGAACAGCGGGCCCAGGACGTCGGTGGCCGCGGCGCACTCGGCGAAGAAGTTGTCGTGGGTCAGCACGCAGCCCTTGGGCTGGCCGGTGGTGCCCGAGGTGTAGATGATCGTGGCGACGTCCTCGGACTTCACGCCCGAGCGGCGCTCCTCGACGGCGGCGGTCTCCACGTCGGAGCCCGCGGCGACGATCTTGTCGATCGCGCCGTCCTCGATCTGCCACACGTTCTTGAGCGCGGGCAGGGCGTCGCGGATCGAGTCGACCCGGGACTGGTGCTCGGCGTTCTCGACGATCACGGCGACCGCGCCGGAGTCGGACATGATCCACTGGATCTGCTCCGCGGACGAGGTCACGTAGATCGGCACCGGGACGGCGCCCGCGGCCCAGATCGCGAAGTCGAGCAGGGTCCACTCGTAGCGGGTCGCGGCCAGGATGGCCACCCGGTCGCCAGCGCCGACGCCGGAGGCGATGAGGCCCTTGGCCACGTCGACGACCTCGCCGAGGAACGCGGTGGCGGAGACGTCGGTCCAGTCGCCCGCGGCCGAGCGGCGGCGGAACGCCACGTAGTTCGGGTCTTCCTTCGCGTTGGTGTAGACCAGGTCGGCAAGGCCGCCGGCCTCATCTCGCTTTGCGACGGCAGGGACGGCGAACTCGCGCATTTGCTACTCCTCCGGGCACAGAACCGCAGGCAGGTCGAGGTCACCGGCACTGGCCTCGCCCGCTACCTATCGGTAACTTTGTCGGTATCTTGCCTGTCTCGCCCTCGCTCGGCTAGAGGACGATGACAAATCGGTACATGTCGACAGTGTGTGGTGAGCTGACTACGCACGCTCGGTGAGCTCGGTGCGGAAGGTTCGCCGGTACGTGTCCGGCGGGACGCCGACCGTGGCGTGGAAGTGCCTGCGCATCGTGGTCGCCGTGCCCATGCCGGTGTTGGCGGCGATCAGGTCGACGGAGTCGTCGGTCGTTTCGAGCAGTTCCCGAGCCCGCTGGATCCGCTGGGCGTGCAGCCAGCGCAGCGGGGTCGTGCCGGTGACGGCGGCGAACTGGCGGGCGAGCGTGCGCGAGCTCACATTCGCCCGCCGGGCCAGTTCCTCCACCGTGAGGGGCTGGTCGAGCCGCCCGACCACCCAGGCGAGCAGGTCGGCGAGGACGTGCTCGCGCCGTTCGGGCATCGGGGCGGTGATGAACTGGGCCTGCCCGCCAGGGCGGTGCGGGGCCACGACCAGGACGCGGGCCAGTCGGTTGGCGACCGCGGCGCCGTGGTCGGTCCGCACGAGGTGCAGGCAGAGATCCATTCCGGCGGCCTTGCCCGCGGAGGTGAGGATCGAGCCGTCGTCGATGTAGAGCACGCTCGGGTCGACCCGGACGCGCGGGTGGCGCCGGGCCAGGGCGTCGGCGTGCAGCCAGTGCGTGGTGGCCCGCCGCCCGTCGAGCAGGCCCGCGGCGGCGAGCACGAACGCGCCGGTGCAGATCGACACCACCCGGGCGCCACCGTCGTAGGCCGCGCGCACCGCGTCCACCAGGTCGGGTGCGGGCTCTTCGTCGAGGTCGCGGCTCGCCGGGACGATCACCGTGTCGGCGGCGGCGAGGCCGTCGAGCCCGCGGATCGCGTTGTCGGGGAACCAGCCGCGCAGCCGCGCGGTGTCGGAGCCGCAGACGCTGAAGTCGTACCAGGGGTCGGCGAGGTTGCGCCGGTCGACGCCGAAGACCTCGTGCGGTGCGGCGAACTCGAACAGGGAAGTGCCCTCGGGTATCGCCAGGGCCACGGAGGTCATGTCCGAAAGTGTACGGGTCGTGGCGTTCCTGCCACTCGTCCACGACGCTCGCGGTGATGATGATGAACAAGTGACATCACAGGGAGCAGTCGTCGTCTACGGCGCATATGGACACACCGGCCAGTTCGTCGTCGCCGAGCTGCGGGATCGCGGGATGACGCCGATCCTCGCGGGCCGGGACGCCGCCAAGCTTCAGGCCGCGTTCCCGGGGGAGGAGGTGCGACCGGCGTCGGTGGACGACCCGGGTTCGCTGGACGCCGCCCTGGCCGGGGCCGCGGTCGTCATCAATGCCGCCGGGCCGTTCGCCGCCACGGCGGGGCCGGTCATCGAGGCCGCTCTGCGCGCGGGAATCCCGTATCTGGATGTCGCCGCCGAGGTCGAAGCTGTCGCCGACACCTTCCGCTACGACGACAAGGCCCGTGCCGCCGGTGTCACGGTCGTCCCGGCGATGGCCTTCTATGGCGGGTTGGGTGATCTGCTGGCCACCGCCGCGATGGGTGGGTCGGACGTGGCCGACGAGATCCACCTCGCCTACGCGCTGAGCAGCTGGAAGCCGACCGAGGGCACTCGCGCTTCGGGCCGGGTTTCCAAGGGGCGGCGTGATGGTGGGCGGCTGGTCTACCGGAACCAGCGGCTGGAACTTCGCACCGACAGCGCTCCGGTCACGGAGTGGGCGTTCCCCGCTCCGGTCGGGACGCAGGCTGTTCAGGCCGAGTTCACGATGGCGGACAGTGTCACCATTCCGACGCATCTCAAGGCTTCGGAGATTCACACGTACATGACCGTTGCGCCATTGGCGGACTTGTTCGACGCTGAGGCCACGGCTCCGTCGGCTGTTGACGACCGGGGGCGCTCCGACCAGACGTTCGTGGTCGAAGTGGTTGTGCGGCAGGGGGATGAGCGGCGTCGGGCGGTTGCCTGCGGGCAGGATATCTATGCGATCTCCGCGCCGCTGGTCGTGGAGGCCACTGAACGTGTCCTCAGCGGACAGTTTCCGGCGGGAGTCATCTCGGCCGGTTCTGCCTTTGACGCTCGGGATTTCTTGATGTCGCTTCGGGATCTCTCGGTGGAGATCGACTAAGTGTTTGCGATGCCCGACCAGGACCGGGGGGCCTGGTCGGGCATCACCTTGACCTAGAAGGTCAGCTTCCAACTATCGATGTAGCCGGTGTCGTAGCTGTAAACGTCGCGGACCTGGAGTTTCCAGGTTCCGTTTGCCACCTCAGTGGACGCGTTCACCGTGTACGTGGTGATCACGTTGTCAGCCGAGTCACTGCTGCTGGAGTTCTTCATGCGGTAGGCGGAGCCGTCCGGGGCGATCAGGTCGATCACCAGGTCGCCACGCCAGGTGTGCTTGATGTCCACGCCGACCTGCAAGGCCGACGGCGCGTTGCCCGTGATGCCCGTGACGGCGACCGAGCTGGTCACCGCGCTGCCCGCGTCGGGGATGTTGACGTTGTTGGTGTTCTCGAAGACCTTGCCGGTGGGCGGGGGTGTGGTGCCGCCGAGTTCGTCGGCCTTCGCCTTGATGGCCGCGGAAAGGGCGCTCACTTCGGCGTAGACGCCGGGGTAGTTCGGTCGGGCGCAGCCGTTGCCCCAGGAGACGATGCCGACCTGGATCCACGCGTTGTTGGCGTCGCGGCGGACCATCGGGCCGCCGGAGTCGCCCTGGCAGGTGTCGACCCCGCCCTGGGTGAAGCCTGCGCAGATCTCGACGGCGGGCTTGAGCGACGGGTACGAGGACTTGCAGGACGTGTCGTTGACGAACGGGACGTCTGCTTTGAGCATGTACCGCTGCTGGCTGCCACCCTCGGACGCCGCACCCCAGCCCATGACGGTGAAAGTGCCGTTGTCGTAGGCGTTTGTCATCGCGATCGGCAGCTTCGCCGCGCCGGTGATCGGGCTGGACAGCTTGATCAGCGCCCAGTCGCCGCCCGCGGAGGTCGAGTAGCCGGGGTTCTTGTAGACGTAGGAGGACGTGCGCTTGATCGCGCTGGTGCTCTGCAGGTCGACCACGCCGTAGGTGGCGGTGATCCCGGTGTTGTTGCCTGTGCCGCTGACACAGTGGGCGGCTGTGAGGACGAGCGAGTCGGAGTACATCGCGCCGCCGCAGCCCATCGAGAGCCGGACCATCCAGGGGAATTCGCCTTGCGCCGCCGGGCTTCCGCCGACGACCTGCGGGGAGACGTCATCGGCCGGTGGCTGGGCCCCGAGGGCCTGGCCGGTCGACATGCCCACGATGGCGGCGGCTCCCACGACCACCATCGCGGTCCTGCGTAACTTCCCCATCCAGTCGCGCTTGATCATTTTGCGTCCTTTCACGAACCACAGATGCGAGTTGTGGTGCCAAACCGCGGCCGGCTGCCTCGGTCCGTTCGTGGCGCCCGGGGCAGGGGGTCAACCCTGCCCCGGGCGGTTTCAGGTACTGCGAAAGTGATCTGCTTGCCACTACTAGAAAGTGAGCTTCCAGCTGTCGATGTAACCCGTGTCGTAGCGGGCGACGTCCTGGACCTTGAGCTTCCAGATGCCGTTCGCCACCTCCGTGGAGGCGTTCACCGTGTAGGTGGTGATCACGTTGTCCGCGGAGTCGTTGCCGCTGGAGCTCTTCATCCGGTAGGCCGTGCCGTCCGGCGCCACCAGGTCGATGACCAGGTCGCCGCGCCAGGTGTGCTTGATGTCCACGCCGACCTTCAGCGTGGCCGGTGCGTTGCCGCTGACACCCGAGACCGTGATCGAGCTGGTGATCGCGGTGCCCGCGTCGGGGATGTTGACGTTGTTGGTGTTCTCGAAGACGCCGCCCGTGGGCGGGGGCGTGGTGTCGCCGCCGCCGAGCTTGGCGGCCGCGGCCTGGATGTCCGCGGCGAAGGTGCTGACCTCGGTGTAGATGCCGTACTTGTTGGGCCGGGCGCAGCCGTGGCCCCAGGAGACGATGCCGACCTGGACCCAGTTGTTGTTGGCGTCGCGGCGGGCCATCGGGCCGCCGGAGTCACCCTGGCACGTGTCGATGCCGCCCTCGGGGTAGCCCGCGCAGATCGAGTCGGACTTCACCAGGTTCGGGTAGGACGAGGAGCCGCTGCAAGTGGTGTCGTCGACGAACGGCACCTTCGCCTTGCTGGCGTAGCGGTTCATCGAGTTGCCACCCTCGGAGGTACCACCCCAGCCCATGATGTCGAACGTGCCGTTGTTGTTGGCGGTGGTGGTGGCGATCGGCAGCAGCGCCGCGCCGGTGATCGGGCTGCTGAGCTTGACCAGCGCCCAGTCCTTGCCCGCCTCCACGTTGGTGTAGCCCACCGCGGAGTGCACGTAGCTCGACGTGCGCTTGACCGCCGCGGGGTCCTGGCGGTCGACGACGCCGTAGGTGACACCGATGGTGGTGTCGGGGCCGGTGCCGTTGGTGCCGCGGTCGTCGACGCAGTGCGCCGCGGTCAGCACGAGCTGCTCGGAGTACATCGCGCCGCCGCAGCCCATCGAGAGGTGGACCAGCCAGGGGAAGTCGCCCTTGGCGGCCAGGGTGCCGCCGACGACCATGGGGCTGACGTCACCGGGCTGCGAGGGCGGCGGCGCGGCGAGCGCCTGTCCCCCCACTGCGGCCAGGATCGCGGTGAGGCCCGCTGCCAGCAGCCCCGCCTTCTTCATTTTCGAGATTCGCACGAGATTCCTTCCGTGACCGTCCACAATGGAACGCAGGGCGCGGACGGTCGCGTGGTTGTGTGACTTGCCGAACCACCTGGGACTGGTGGCCGCATAAGGAGGTGCTCCGGGCCGAGTTTGCGGGTCGACCCGGAGCACCTGGTAATAGCTGTTTCGCTTAGCTCTCAGCTCAGAAGGTGAGCTTCCAGCTGTCGATGTAGCCGGTGTCGTAGCGGGCGACGTCCTGGACCTTGAGCTTCCAGGTGCCGTTGGCGACCTCGGTCGACGCGTTCACGGTGTAGCTCGTGATCACGTTGTCGGCCGAGTCGTTGCCCGACGAGTTCTTCAACCGGTACGCCGTGCCGTCCGGGGCCACCAGGTCGATGACCAGGTCACCGCGCCAGGTGTGCTTGATGTCGACGTCGACCTTCAGCGTCGCCGGGGCGTTGCCCGTCTGTCCGGTGACGGTGATGTCGCTGGTGACAGCGGCGCCCGCGTCGGGAACGTTGACGTTGTTGGTGTTCTCGAAGACGTTGCCGGTCGGCGGCGGCGTGGTGCCGTCGCAGGTCAGGCCGATCGAGCGCTTCGGGCAGTCGGAGTACTCGAGCAGGTAGAGCACGGCCGCCTTGTTGCGCGAGGTCTCGCGGGCGATGACCTCGTCACCCGGGTAGAAACCGCCGCCGGAGGCGGACGCCGGGAACATCTCGAAGGTGTAGCCCCAGATCTTGTGGACGCCCCACAGGTAGTCGTCGATCGACCCGTCGGTGATGTAGAGGTCCGAGGACTGCTCCGGGGTGTAGCCGTTGGTCTGCGCCATGGCGCGGCCCATCGTCGAGAAGACCTTCTGCTCTTCGGCGTTGAGACCCTCGGCGGTGTCGGCGTTGGTCCAGCCGAACGGCCACAGCACCAACTCGCTGTAGGTGTGGAAGTCGATCGCGGTGCTGATCTGCTGCTTGCCGCCGACGACGCGGCTGCGCACGAAGTCCGAGAGGACCTTGACTTCCTTCGCCGATTCGGGCGCGGTGCCGCGGTAGGTGTCGGAGCTGGTGCTGCCCGAGGAGCCGCCACAGCAGCCCCACTTGTAGTCCCAGTTGCGGTTCATGTCGGTGCCGACGTAGGACGAACCGGAGTTGGGCTGGCGGTTCTTGCGCCAGCTCTTGTAGGAGCCGGTGCTGATGTCGAACTCGCCGCCGTCGGGGTTGACGTCGGGCAGGATCCAGATCTCGCGGGTGTCCACCATGGACTTGACCTTGGCGTCGGTCGCGTAGCCCTCGGTGAAGGTCTTGATCAGGTAGATCGCCATCTCGACCGTCAGGTGCTCACGGGCGTGCTGGTGGTGGGTGAAGAGAACCTCGGGCTCGTTCTCGTCCGCCGTCGGGTTGTCCGAGATCTTCAGCGCGTACAGGTCGCGGTTCTCGTAGGACTTGCCGATGACCTGCTTGGTGATGAGGTTCGGGTAGTTGGCCACGGCCGAGTTGATGACCGCGGTCATCTCGGCGTAGTTGTGGTAGTTCGCGTCCGAGCTCGGGAAGTCGTTGGTTCCCTGGACACCCTGGGTGCCCTGGATGACCGCGGGGGCGGCCTCGGACTCGACCTTGAAGCCCTGGGAGCGGATCTTGGCGACCTCGGCGGGCGTGGCGGTGATCATCAAGCGGCTGTCTTCCGTGCCGTTGACGGCCGCGCCGGTCGCCGCGATGGCGCTGCGCTGCTGGGAAGTCTTGACTCCGATGACGTGGTACTCGGCCGTTGCGCGAGCTTCCTGGGCGGCGGCGGCGTTCTCGCCGCTGGCCGGGTTGCCGCTCATGGAGATGATCACGGCAAAGGCGGCTAGCGCCCCGACCATGACGGACAGGCGTTTGCGATTCACGCGGTGCCTCCTGCAGGGAGTGCCGGAATTTCCGACACTGGAGGGGTTGAAACTTCGCCGCGCGGGCAGAGTCAAACCCTTGGGTGCCCTCATGACTCATGCTCGCGCGGCTATGACATTCGAATACTGACCGGGTGTCATGCCCATCACAAGGCTACGAGCGGCTGCCCTTGTTCCCGTTTATTTCACAGATCCTTCACTTTCGCGGGGTCAGCGCAGCCCGATCCGGCGCATCAGCCGCAGTGAACGCGCCATGATCCCGGTGTACCGGCCGTAAGGGATGGCCTTCGGCGGCGGGATGACCCGGACCCGCTGAACCGCGACATTTTGTGCCTCGGTGTATTTGAGCAGCCCTTCGACCCCGTGCCTTCGGCCCAATCCGGATGAGCCCATTCCGCCCATCGGCGCGTCCATGCTGGAGTAGGCCGCCGCGTGGCCGTCGTTCACATTGACCGTCCCGGCCCGCAGCCGGTGTGCCACCCGGCGGGCGCGGTCGAGGTCGCGGCCGTAGACGCTCGCGTTGAGCCCGTAGCTGGTGTCGTTGGCCAGCGCGATCGCGTCCTCCTCGTCGCGGAACGGGTAGATCGACACCACCGGCCCGAAGGTCTCCTCGGCGAAGCACGCCATGTCGGGGGTGACGCCGGTGAGCACGGTCGGCTCGTAGAACGCGGGCCCGAGGTCCTCCCTGGACCCGCCGCCGACGTGCACGGTCGCGCCTTTGGCCCGGGCGTCGTCGACGTGCTCGGCCACGGCCTTGCGCTGCCTGGTCGAGATCAGGGAGCCGACATCGCACTGGTAGTCGTAGCGGGCGCCGAGCTTGAGCGCGCGGGTCGCGTCGACGAACTTCGCCAGGAAGGCGTCGTGGACCGACTCGTGCACGTAGATCCGCTCGATGTGCATGCACAGCTGGCCGGTGTTGGCGAAGGCGCTGGTCACCGCGCCGTCGACGGCGGCGGCGACGTTCGCGTCGGGCAGCACGATCATCGGGTTCTTGCCGCCGAGTTCCAGCGAGCAGCCGATGAGCCGGGCCGCGGCCCGGGCGCCGACCTCGGCGCCGGTGCGGGTCGAGCCGGTGAACCCGACGTAGTCGGCGTTGTCGACCAGCGCGCCGCCGACGGTCGGCCCGTCACCGAGCACGACGGTGATCAGCCCCTCCGGAAGACCCGCCCGGTAGAGCAGGTCCACGCCGTAGAGCGGGCTCAGCGCGGTCTGGCTGTCCGGCTTGAGCACCACCGCGTTGCCCGCCATCAGCGCCGGGATCGAGTCGGACATGCCCAGGGCGAACGGGAAGTTCCACGGCGAGATGATCCCGACGACGCCCTTGGGCTGGCGCAGCTCGGTGGCCTTGATCGCCAGCGGCATCATGCCCTTGCGGGCGCGCGCCCGCAGCAGCCGCGGCGCGGCCTTGAGGTAGTGGCTGGTGGTGATCGCGGGCTCGATCAGGTCCTCGAACGCGTAGCGGCGGGCTTTGCCGGTCTCGGCCTGGATGAGGTCGGCGATGGTCTCGCGCTCGTCGAGCACCAGCTTGTGGAACCGCTCGAACACGCCCATCCGCTCGCGCACGTCGAGTTCGGCCCAGCGCGCCTGCGGCACCCGCGCGGCGTGCACGGCGTCGGCGACGTCGCGGACGCTCGAACACGGCAGCGTGGCCAGGGTTTCGCCGGTGAAGACCTCGACACTGGCGATGGTCTCGGCGCCGGAGGCGGCGACGTGCCGGGACAGCCGGGTGATCAGGTCGTCGGTGATGGTGGCGGGTGGCGTCATGCTCGGGTCTCCTCCGCGCCCGGGGCGCTGTCGGCGGCACGGGTCTCGTAGTCGCGTCGGGCGGCGGAGTCGAGCGCGTCGAGGAACAGGCGCTCACCGCCGAGCTTGCGGCTGAGCCACTCGCCGACCCGCCGGGGCAGCAGCGCGCCCATGCGCACCGCCGGGCCGACCGATTTGGGCACGTACACGTCGAAGCGTGGGGAGCGCAGCGCGCCGACGATCGCCTCGGCGACCTGCTCGGCGGTCACCGGCTTGACGCCCTTGCTGTCCTTGAGGCCCGCCGCCAACTCGGTGCGCACGATCGCGGGCATGACGCACGAGACGTCGACCCCGGTGTCGCGCAGCTCCATCCGCAGCGCCTCGGAGAAGCCGATGACACCGAACTTCGTCGCGCAGTAGGTCGCGCCCGCGGGAACCGGGATGCGGCCCGCCGCCGACGCCACGTTGACCACGTGACCCGATCCGCGGGGCTTCATCCGGCGCACCGCCTCGCGGCTGCCGTGGATGACCGCGTGCAGGTTCACCGCCAGCTGTGCGGTGGTGGTGCGGTCGGGCTCGTCCTCGATCAGGGCGATCGGCATGATCCCGGCGTTGTTGACCAGCACGTCGATCGGCCCGACCTCGGCCTCGACTTGGTCGAGCAGCGCGGTGAACGCGGCCCGGTCGGTCACGTCGAGCCCGTAGGCGGTCACGCGAATGTCGAACTCACCTGCCGGAAGGGGCGACTCGTTTGCCTGGCGGGGCGACTCGCGGGTGAGGGTGGTGGCGGTGCGCTTGGCGAGGTCGGCGTCGAGGTCGGCGATGACCACGCGCGCGCCCGCGCGGACCAGGGCGGCGGCGGTGGCCGCGCCGATGCCGCGGGCACCACCGGTGATCACTACGACCTGGTCGGTCAGCGAGCGTGCCATGGGGCTCCTTGTCCTGGGCGAGCCAGGCAAGAAACGTAACCGGTTCTAATTCTCGGCACCAGGGCCCGCGGTGAGGGCGGGCGTGCCGCGGCCGGGTCCCGCGCCCCCGCAAAAGATAGGTAGGGCTACGTAGTGATCCCTGGGTTGTTCCAGGTGCCGAATGGTCGCATCGTTGTCCGCGGATGGCCGCCGACCCTGCTGGCGGCAATCCCCATCCGGCGGCACGGATGGCGAATGTGATGTCGGCGTCGCAGTTGTCGGGTGACGCTGTCAATGAGCGGAGAGAGAGGCGCCCACGCCCTCGTCTCTCTCTCCGCTGGCATTCGAATCGGCTTTGGTGAACTTCGCCGGATGGTCCCTCACTCATCCGGCATCCCTATCGTGGCGAAGTGTCCGATCGGCAACGGGCACGCGCTGAACTGCCCGGATGCGAGGGGTCTTTGGTTCTGGCGCCGTCGCGACCGAGGCGGGAAGGCCGTTTCCAGCAGGGGGCGGCCTTCCCGTCTCGCTGCTATTCCTCTAGTCGAATTGAATAGTGGGAAATACCCCGGCCAATGAATTCGATATCTCTGCTCCGGTCGGGGTAACTTCCTTGGAATGTCGCGTCGGGGCATGGATTTCAGTGCACCGGAATGCGCATCATCGTCAGTGCACCTGGGGCTTCCCTGTACCGCGCCGTCCGGCGCGGACGCCCCCTGAGTTGTTCGGAGGAATCCGTGTTCCTGCGCTCAAATACCCGGCTGCGGCGCACCGCCATGGCCGCGGCGATCAGCTTCGGTCTGGTGCTGACACCGGGCCTGGCGTTCGCGGCCGCCGCCGCCCCGGCGGGCCCGGCAGGCGCCGCGGCGCCGAGCAGCATCCCGACCGGCACGCGCGCCTACTTCGTGATCACCGATCCGGCCAACATCGCCGCGGGCAAGACCGCCGTCACCAACAGCGGCGGCACCGTGTGGAACGCCTGGGACGCCATCGGTGTCATCGTCGCCCACTCGACGGCCGCCGACTTCAAGTCGAAGGTGCGCGCGGTGACCGGCGTGCAGTACGTCGGCGCGACCCGGACCACCGACGTCCCGACCAACGCGGACAACCCGCCGATCCCGAGCAACAGCGCGGGGCAGAACCTGGGCACCGAGGCCGTGGGCTGGGACATCAAGCAGCTCAAGGCCGACCAGGCGTGGGCGACCACCGACGGCGCGGGCGTGACCGTCGCGGTGCTCGACACCGGCGTCAACGACCAGCACAAGGACCTGGCCCCGAACTTCGACGCGAGCAAGTCCGCGTCCTGCGCCTACGGCAAGGTCGACAAGCGCGCGGGCGCCTGGCGCAGCGTCGGCTCCAGCGGCCACGGCACGCACGTCGCGGGCTCCATCGCCGCGGCCAAGGGCAACGGCGGCATCGTGGGTGTCGCTCCCGGCGCCAAGCTGTCGTCGATCCGCGTCGCCGAGCCCGCCGCCGAGCTGTTCTTCCCGGAGAACACGGTGTGCGCCTTCATGTACGCCGTCGAGGTCGGCGTCGACGTCACGAACAACAGCTACTGGACCGACCCGTGGTACGGCCTGTGCGCCAACGAGAACGACGGTGACCTCAAGGCCATCGAGGTCGCCGTCCGCCGCGCGGTGAACCACGCCAGCGGCGCGGGCATCGTCAACCTCGTCGCCGCGGGCAACGAGAACAAGGACTACTCCGCCAAGGGATCCACCTCGGTGAGCCCCAACGACTCGCAGCCCAAGAGCCGCAACGTCAACACCGGCTGCCCGCTGATGCCGCAGGAGGCCGAGGGCTCGACCGTCGTCGGCGGCATCGACCAGCAGGGCACGCGGTACAACATGTCGAACTACGACACCAACGGCACGCTGGACGTCACCGCCGCCGCCGTGAACGTGAACTCGACCTCGGCCAGTGGCGGGTTCCAGCAGATGACCGGCACCTCGATGGCGTCCCCGCACGCCGCGGGCATCGCCGCGCTGGTCAAGAGCGCCTTCCCGGCACTCAAGGGCAAGGACATCGAGAAGAAGATGAAGGAGTGCTCCGGCACCTACACCGACCCGAAGTACTACGGCTCGGGCCTGCCGGACGCCACCAAGTGCGTCTCCGGTGGCGGCGGTGGCGGCACGAACTGGACCAACGACAACGACGTCCAGATCACCGACAACAACGTCGCCGTGACCTCCTCGGTGACGGCCAACGCGACCAGCGCGCCGTCGGCCACCTCGAAGGTCTCGGTGAACATCGTCCACACCTACCGTGGTGACCTGGTCATCGACCTGGTCGCGCCGGACGGTACCGTGTACGCCCTCAAGCCCGCCAGCGCGAGCGACTCGGCGGACAACGTGATCGCGACCTACACGGTCAACCTGTCCGGTGAGGGCATGACGGGCGAGTACAAGCTGCGTGTCCGCGACGCGTACTCGTTCGACACCGGATACATCAACTCGTGGAAGCTGGACTTCGTCGGATAACGACGGCATCCCAAGGCTGAAGCAGTGATCCACGGTGGCTCTCCCGCACTTCGCGGGGGAGCCACCGTCGGCTCAGCCGAAGTCCTCGGCGTGCAGCTCGCTGCGGGAGGTGACGCCGAGTTTTCGCAGCACTCTCGCCGCGTGCTGCTCGACGGTGCGCGGCGAGAGGAACAGCACGTCGGCGATCTCGCGGTTGGTGTGCCCGCCCGCGAGCAGGCGCGCGACTTCCTGCTCGCGCGGGGAAAGCTCGTTGCCGTACCCGCGGCGCCCGCGTCTGGACGGCTTCACGCCGCCGATCCCGCGCAGCAGGTGCCTGCATCTCGCCGCGTCGCGGGTGGCGCCGAGACCGTCGAACGTATCGATCAAAGTGGACAGTGCGGCGGCCGCGGCCGCGCCGTCGGAAGGCAGCAGGCACAGCGCTTCGTGCTCGGCGGCCATCGCGGCGTAGTAGGGGGCGTTCATCTTCTCGTAGGCGCCGCGCGCGCTGCGGTGGAATTCCACCGCGGTCCCCAGATCGCCCGCGGCCTCCGCGAGTTCGCCGCGGCCGCTGTCGACCGCGGCCGCGCTCATCGGCGCGTCCCGGCCGAGGATCCCCGCCTCCGTCTGGTCGACGATGGCGCGGGCGTCGGCGAGCCTGCCCGCGCGCACGTACGCGGTGACCGCCACCGGCAGGATCTCGCCCGCCCACGTCCACACCTGCTTGTGGCGCAACAGCGCCAGGCCGCGGTCGATGTCCGCGCAGGCCTTGGTGATGTCGTCCTGGGCCAGCCACGCCCGGGCCAGTCCCGCGCAGCCGCCGATCGCGATCTGGGAGATCGCCTCCTGCGGCGCGTAGGCGCCGCTGTTGGTGAAGTAGCCCATCGCCTCGGACCATTCGCCGCGCGCGCAGGCGAGCGACCCGAGCACCAGGCTCAGCTCGCTGGCCACCGGCAGCAGGTCGTGGTACTCCTCGAGCAGTTTGCTCGCCCGCTCGGCCAGCCCGGTCCACTCGCCGAGGAACCAGTCGAGGCGGGCCCTGGTGGCCCGCGCGGTGCTCGCCACGAACGGCGCGCCGCAGTCGTCGGCCAGCCGCATGCCGGTCTCCAGCGAGTCGGCGCCCTGCTGGAAATGGCCGACCGTCATGCACGCGTCGGCGAAGTTGCAGTACGCCCTGGCCAGCTGGCGCTGGGTGGCCGCGGTGTACGCGGTCTGCGGGAGCAGCGACAGCCTGCCGAACACCGTCGGGTCGCCGGTGTGCAGGCGGGACCCGAGGTTGTTGGCCAGCAGCATGATCCGCTGCTCTTCGTCCTCACAGGAATCGATCAGCTCGTCGGTGCGGCGCAGCCACGGCTCGATCTCCGCGAACGGGGTGTCGCCGGTGAACGGCTGCGCGAGCACGGAGGTGGCTTTCGCGGCCAGCGCGGGACGCTCGCCGAGGTCGCCGAGCGCGAGTTCGATCTCCGAGCGGGCCGACGCCACCCCGCCCGCCTGCCGGATCAGCAGCAGCCCCAGGAACAGCCGGACCTCGCCGCGAGCCGACATCGAGAGCCTGCGGTCGCCGAGCAGCCTGCGCATGGTGGCCGTCGGGTTGAACTGGTCGAGCCCGGTGTGCGCGACCTGGCCCAGCTTCACTGCCAGCCGGTCGACGTCGGCCGAGGACAGCGACGGCTCGGCCAGCACCCGCTGCAGCAAGGCGGTGGCGGTGGCGGCGTCGCCGACGTCGGCGGCCCGGTCGGCGGCCGCCTCGCCGTAGCGCAGCCAGTCGGCCAGCCTGCCCGCGCGTTGGCTGTGCTCGGCGAGCTGGACCAGCGGACGCGGGCTGACCATGTCGAGCGCGTCGATGGCCCGCAGGTGCAGCTGCTGGCGGTCCGGGCCGCTGAGCGTGTCGTAGACGGCCTGCCGGGCCAGGGCGTGGCGGAAGGTGTAATGCGCGTTGTCGGCCTCGTGCAGCACGTGTCCGGCCAGCGCGTGGCCCAGCGCGGCCCGCACCCGCTGGTCGGGAATCCCGGCCACCGACCCGAGCAGCTCCGCGGTGGCGGGCACGCCCAGCACCGCCGCCGCCTGGACCAGCCGGTTGGCCGCCGTGGGCAGCTCGCTGAGCCGCTCGGCGATCGCGTCGCGCAGCAGCACCGGGACCTCGACGTTGTCCAGCAGCCTGCGCGCCGCGGCGCCGTCGGCGTGCACCGCGCCCGCCGTCGTCCGCAGCGCCCGCAGCGTCTCCTCGACCACGAACGGGATGCCCGCGGTGCGCTCGTGCAGCTTCGCGGCGAAGTCGGCGGAGACGGTCTCCTCGTCGAGGATCGCCGCGGCCAGCGACCGCACGCCCTCGGCGTCGAGCGGGGCCAGGTGCACCAGCATGCTGGTGATGCCCGTGGGCGGTCGGTAGGCGGTGCCCAGCGGCATCCCGCCCGGCACGTCCTCACGGCGGTAGGTGACCAGGACGGTCAGGTTCGGCGGCGGGTCGGCCATCAGGAACCGCAGCAGCTGCCGCGAGCCGTCGTCGGCCCAGTGCAGGTCCTCGATGATCATCAGCGTCGGGCCGACCGCGGCGAGCAGCTCGCGCACCGCGCGGAACACCCGGTGCCGGTCGGCCCGCGGGTCGCCGGACGGCACGGGCGCCTCCGGCAGGTAGTCGGCCAGCTCAGGCAGCATGGGGGCCAGGACACCCACCACCCGGCTCAGCTGGGGACGACTCGCCAGCCGGTCCGCGCAGCCGCCCAGGGCCTCGAGGACAGCCCCGTACGGGAAAGGCTCGCGCAGCGGCTGGCAGTTGCCGATGAGGATGCGCAGCGGCCCGAGGCGGCCAGGGCGCAGCAGCTCATGGACGAGCCTGCTCTTCCCGACCCCCGCCTCGCCTTCGATCATGACCACGGCGGGCTGGCGCGTCACCGTCTCGCGCAGCGCGTCGAGCTCATGGCCGCGGCCGACGAGCACCGGCGACGTGGTGCGCACGAGGCTCGCCGTCGGCTGCCGCTTCGGGACCATCCACACCCTCCCAGGCCGGTGTTCAGGATCGGTGTCAACCCGACGTTCTTCGGAGCCTAAGCCGAACAGGGGTGATCCGGAACTCACTTGCCGCCGCGCAACCGGCAAACCGATCTTAGTCGGCGGTCCGGGGCAGGAGAGCGACCTGGACATCGGTGAAAGACGGGTAGGTATACGTACCGATACCCGGATTGTTCGCGGGGCGCGTCCGGCTGAAGGTGATCGGCAGTGGCTGTCAGTTATTCACCCTGCCCGGCAGCCACTCCATCGAGTTGCGCGGCGACTTGTCGCCGGCGCGGTGTCACACCGTGCTCGAACCCTGCTCGAACCCTGCTCGAACCCTGCTCGAACCCTGCAGAGTAAGGACAGCCAAGCAATGAGAAAACTGACGACCCCACTGAAAGCCCTGCTCCTGGGCTCCGCCGCCGTGGGTCTCGTGGCGGTCGCGGTACCCGCGCTCGCCGCGCCCTCCCAAGCGGCCTCGATCTCCAACGCGGGCGCCCCCGGCACCGTTCCGGACCGCTACATCGTGGTGTTCAAGGACGACAGCGTGAGCCGCGAGTCGGTGTCGGCCAAGGCGAACGACCTGGCGGGCAAGCACGGCGGCCAGGTCAAGTTCACCTACGACTCGATCCTGCGTGGATTCTCCGTGTCCATGAAGGAAAGCCAGGCACTCGCGCTGGCCAAGAACCCGATGGTCAAGTACGTCGAGCAGGCGGTGTACGCCACCGTCACCGACACCCAGCCCAACGCGCCGTGGGGCCTCGACCGGGTCGACCAGCGCGACCTGCCGCTGAACCAGACGTTCGACTACCCGGCCAACCCGGGCCAGGGCGTGCACGTATACATCGTCGACTCCGGACTCAACTCCGCGCACCAGGACTTCACCGGCCGCGTCGCAGCGGGCCGTGACCTCGTCGACAACGACTCCACCCCGCAGGACTGCAACGGCCACGGCACGCACGTCGCGGGCTCCACGGCGGGTACCACCTACGGCCTGGCGAAGAAGGCGACCATCCACGCGGTGCGCGTCCTCAACTGCGCGGGCGACGGCACCAGCGACCAGATCCTCGGCGGTATGAACTGGGTCAAGGCCAACGCCATCAAGCCCGCGGTGGTGAACTTCAGCATCGGCTGCCGGTCCCGCTGCACCGTGCAGAGCTGGGACGACGGCGCCAAGGCCGTCATCGACAGCGGCGTCCAGTGGGTCCAGGCGGCGGGCAACTCCAACGACGACGCCTGCTACTACAGCCCGCAGAAGCTGCCCGCCGCCGTCACCGTCGGCAACAGCAACTCCCAGGACGCGCGCCACAACGGCACCGGCCCGAGCAACTACGGCTCCTGCCTGGACATCTGGGCTCCCGGAACCAACATCGTCTCGGCGTCGCACTCGAGCAACACCGGCACCGCGACGATGACCGGCACCTCGATGGCCTCCCCGCACGTGGCGGGCGCCGCGGCCGTCTACCTCGGACTCAACAACTCGGCCACCCCGGCCCAGGTGCGTGACGCGCTGGTCAACAACGGCTCCACCGGCAAGCTGACCGGCATCAACACCGGTTCGCCGAACGTGCTGCTCTACACCGGTTTCATGAACGGCCCGGTCGACCCGGCCTGCTCCGCGGTGTCGAACACCAACGACGTGGCGATCCCGGACAACAACACCGCGATCACCTCGTCGGTGACCGTGTCCGGCTGCTCCGGCGCGGGCACCTCGGCCACCTCGGTGAAGGTGGACATCAACCACACCTACACCGGTGACCTGGCGATCGACCTGGTCGGCCCGACCGGCAAGGTGTTCAACCTCAAGCAGGCCGGTGGCGCGAGCTCCTCGGCGGGTGTCCACCAGACCTTCACCGTCAACACCGGCACCGAGACCGCCAAGAACGGCGAGTGGAAGCTTCGGGTCACCGACGTCTACCGGTACGACACCGGCAACATCGACGCCTGGACCCTGACCTTCTAACGAACCATCGAGGCCTTGGCGCACAACTGAAGACCGCCCGCGGGAGGTGTCCACACCGGACACCTCCCGTCGGCGCGCCATCACCAGGTCCAGCGGATGCCAACGATCGCGGACTTCTCATCGTGGGTCAGCAGGTGCGCGCTGTTGTACGCGCCCAAGTGCAGCTCCCCGTGGTCGACCTCCGGCAGCCTGCTCGACTCGCGCCGGAACTGCCTGCACGAGCTGGGCACCGCGTCCGGGTGGAACACCACTTCCAGCAGGTATTCGCGGGCGCACTGACGCATCGCCCGGACGAAGTTGGTCGACGCGACCGACCCGTGCCACTGGACCTCGTAGGAGAACGCCGCGGTGTCGCCGATGCGCAGCACGCGGTCGAGCAGGATCTCCGACAGCACGAACCGGCCGGGCTCGTGCGTGCGGGCCTTGCCCAGCGCGCAGCCGCTGAGCGCGGTGATGTCGGGCAGGGCGCGATCGGTCGGCTCCGCGCGGTGCAGGACCACGCAGGTGCGCCGCCAGTCCACTTCGGACCGGACGACCGCGTGCACCACGGTCCGGTTGTCGCGGCCCTCGTGGTCGAGGAAGTGCTGTTCGCGCACGCTCAGGAACGTCAGCTCACCGGGACCCGGGTCGTCGAGTTCGGCCAGCAGCGGGCTCAGCGCGCTCGCGCCGTCCCACAGCGCCTCGTGCGACTTCGCCGAGGACCTCGACGCCCACCGTCCACGCGGCTTTCGCGGGCCCAGCAACGAGATCAGATATCCGGGCGGCAGCCCGAGGACTTCCTCGATGATCGTGACCGCGCGCAGCGAGTCCGGGCGCTCGGGCCGGGTGCGGCCGCGTCGCCAGTAGCTCAGCGTCGACAGGCTCACCTTGACCTCGTGCACGCTCAGCCGCCGCTGCAGCTGTTCCAGGCTCATGCCGCTGCGGTCTATCGCGCGGGTCAGGGCGACCGGGAACGACTCCCGGACACCGGACACGGCCACCGGGTCGCGGTGGGGTGCTGGCAGGGTGTGCATAACGTGTATTCGCCTTCCGGGAACGGAAAACGGCAGGCCCGGGAGCCCCGGACCTGCCGTTTTCGATCAGGTGGAGATTACCGAGTTCAGAGCCGGCCGGCGCTGTTCCCGGTGTAGCTGAACGAAGTGACCGTCAGGGTGTAGGTCGCCGAGCCGGTCTTGCCGTCCGCCGACCGCGCCGTGATGGTGATCGGGTGCGTGCCCGCCGGGGTCTGGAAGTTCGTGAAGACCCAGATCAGGCTGCGCCCGCCCTGCGCCACGGTGGCCGGGTTGAAGTACACCTGGGTGCCCGCGGGGGCGCCGGAAGCGGTGAACGTCAGGTTGCCCGTGCCGCCGAGTGCGGTGGCGTAGAACTCGTTGATTCCGCCCTGCTTCTGCGATCCCGAGGATGGCGACAGGGTCACTGTCACGCCACCCGGGGTCGTGGTGCTCTCGACCTTGAGCGACACCGTGGTCGTCGCGGTCTTGCCGGACGAGTTGGTGCCGGTGACGGTCACCGTGTAGGTGCCCACCGCCGCGCTGCTCGTGGCCGAGAGGGTCAGCGTCGAGGACGAGCCGGTCTGCACCGAGGACGGCGAGAACGACGCGGTCACGCCACTGGGCTGGCCGGAGGCGGTCAGGTTGATCGTCTCCGCGCCGTTGGAACCGGCGGTCGTGCTGATCGTGCTGGTGGTGTTCGCGCCCTGCTTGACGACGACCGAACTCGGCGAGGCGCCGAGCGAGAAGCCGGTCGTCTGGCCGTTGACCGTCAGCGAGAGCGCCGCCGTCGCGGTCTTGCCCGCGGCGTTGGTGGCGGTGATGGTGATCGTGTGCGTGCCCGCCGGGGTGGAGGCCGAGGTCTGCACGACGACCTTGGAGCCGTCGCCCGCCGGAACCTTGGTGGGCTGGAACGTCACGGTCGTGCCCGAGGGCTGGCCGGACGCCGACAGGGTGAGCTCCTCGGCGCCGCCGCTGCCCGCGGTGGTGGTCAGGCCGGTCGAAGCGCCGTCACCGGGGTTGACGCTGACGCTCGACGGGTTGAGCGCGACCGCGTGGTCACCGGGGGTGCCGCCCTTGACGGTCAGCGAGAGGGTGGCCGTCGCGGTCTTGCCACCGGCGTTGGTGGCGTTCAGGTCGATCGGGTAGGTGCCAGGAGCGGCCGACGACGTGGTCTCGATGATGACCTTGGCGCCGTCGCCGGTCTGCACGGTCGACGGGGAGAACGCCACGGTGACGCCGGACGGCGCGCCCTTCGCGGTCAGGGTGACCTCTTCGGGGCCGTTGGAGCCCGCCACGGTCGACAGTCCGGCCGCGGCGCCTTCACCCGGGTTGACCGCGAGGCTGGTCGGGTCGACCGAGACCTTGAAGTCGCCGGTCGGCGTGCCGCCGTCGGTGATGGTCAGCGAAACCGTCGACGAGTACCCCTTGCCAGCGGCGTTCGTGCCGGTCACGGTCACCGTGTAGGTGCCGTTGGGCGCGCTCGCGGCGGCGTCGAAGGTGACCTTGGCGCTGTTGCCCGCGGTGACGTCAGTCGGCTGGAAGACAGCCTGGACGCCCGAGGGGAGGCCGCTAGCGCTGAGCTTGAGGCTCTCGGCGCCGGAGCTGCCCGCGGTCGTGCCGACGGTCGCGGAGCCGTAGGAACCCGCCTTGACCGACAAGGTCGACGGGGTGACCGCGACCTTGGGCTCGGTCGGCGTGACGGGGCCGACCTCGGTCGCGACCCAGTCGCCCATCTCGTTGTTGAGGCGGGCGTAGACGTTCCACCAGTCCCAGGTGCTCTTGCCCCACGACGCGAGGCCGTAGATCTTGCCGTCGACGAGCAGCGGGCCGCCGCTGTCGCCGGGCAGCACGGTCACGGGACGGCCGGTAGCGGTGCCCGCGCAGATCATGGTGGCGTTGTTGAAGCTGCCGACGCTGCCACTGCCGCTGCACTCGTTGTTGACGCCGCCCTGCACGATCGGCAGCTCGGCCTTGTCGAGCGTGACGTCCTTGGTGTCGTCGTTGACGTCCTTCTTGCCGTAGCCGAAGCCGAGACCCTTGCGGCCGACCAGGTTCACGTCCTTGTCCGCCGAGGTGGCGAACTTGGCGAACGTTCCGTTCAGCGGGGTGATGTCACGGTCCAGGGTGACCACCGCGACGTCGAAGCCCTGATCGAAGTTGACGTACTTCGGGTGCTTCTTGTAGGTGACGGCCTTGGCGAACTGGAAGCCGGTGCCCGCACCGCCCTTGTACTCCTTGAGGTCGTTCAGGCCGTAGACGAAGCTCTTCTCGCCTTGGGCGTCCGCGCAGTGCGCGGCGATGAGGATCTTGCGGGGCGCGACGAGTTCGCCGGTGCAGGTCTGGCCCTCCGGCCGCACGCCACCGGCGCGGATGCCTGCGATGATCGGCGCGTACTCGCTCACGGTGGCGTCGGTTCCGCCGATGAACATCGCGCCCGCGTCCGAACCCGGAGCGGGGTTGCCGACGGAACTGCCTTCGAACGTCGAGGCCCAGGCCGTCTCGCCCGCTGCCGACTCGGCCGCGTTCGCGATCGAGCTCCCCAGCGGGACCAGCACCGCGGCGGCAGCCAGGGCCATTACGCCCCAGGACCGTGCTGTTGGTTTCACGATTGTTCCTTTCGGATCTGGCGAACGCTCGTCTCAGGGCAGGGATGACGGCGGTTCGCTTCTCGCCACTTTCGAGTGGCGCCAGGTGAGGAACAATCAGGGGCGGTATCCGTAGGGGTACGGAACTTAATGATCCGCCCAACCATTGACGCTCGTCTATGATGTGTGCATGGCCGGACTCGATGACACGAGCGCGGAGACTTTCGCGCACTGGTTCGCATGCCTCGCCGATCCGACGCGGGTGAAAGTCCTGCACGCGGTCGCCGCCAGCCCGGTGCCCATCACCGTGGGCGCGCTCGCCGTCGACGTGGGCATCAGCCAGCCGACCTGCTCGCACCACATCCGCAAACTGGCCGACGTCGGCTTCGTACTGCTGCGCCGCGAGGGCACCCAGACCTTCGTCTCCGTCAACGACGCGTGCTGTGTCGGATTGCCGCACGCGGCCGAGGTCGTCATGGGCGCGCTGGCGGCGCCGAATGGACCGATGGGCATTCCGGACGATGTCACGGTTCGCGCGATGCAGGACGACGATTGGCCGGTCGTACGGCGCATCTTCGGTGAGGGGATAGCGACCGGGATGGCGACTTTCGAGAGCAAAGTGCCGTCCCGTGAGTCCCTCGACCGGAAATGGCTCAAGGAACACCGCTGGATGGCTGAGCTCGACGGCGAGGCGGTCGGCTGGGCGGCGCTGGCGCCGGTGTCGAGCCGCGCCGCGTACGCCGGGGTCGCGGAGAATTCTGTGTATGTGGCGGAATCCGCCCGCGGCCGGGGAATCGGCAAGGCGCTGATCGACCGGCAGGTGCGGGCCGCCGACGATGACGGGCTGTGGACGGTCCAGGCGGCGATCTTCCCGGAGAACAAGGGAAGCATTTCGCTGCACCGCTCGGCGGGCTTCCGGGTCGTCGGCGTGCGCGACCGCATCGCCCGCCTCGACGGCGCGTGGCGCGACACGGTCCTGATGGAACGGCGCAGCGCCACCTGCTGCTGATGGACACCACACCCGCGACGAGCGCGCGGATGAGCAGGCAGCGGGCCCGCGACACCCAGACGGAGCTGGCCCTGCGCCGGGCGCTGCACGCACTGGGGCTGCGCTACCGCGTCCACCGTCGTCCGCTGCCCGCCGTGCGCCGGGAGGCCGACATCGTGTTCACGCGCGCGCGTGTCGCGGTGTTCGTCGACGGCTGCTTCTGGCACGGCTGCCCGACCCACGCGACCTGGCCCCAGCGCAACGCGGACTTCTGGCGCACCAAGATCGAGACCAACCGCACCCGGGACCGCTCCACCGACTCGGCCCTCGCGGCGGCGGGTTGGGCGGTCGTTCGGGTGTGGGAGCACGAGGACCCGCTGGTCGCCGCTCTGCGCGTGTCCGAGGCCGTCGGGGAGGGTCTGGGCCGGCTACGCTGACCGTCGTGTCGCACACCATGATCGATTTGTTCGCGGGTTGCGGCGGCATGACGTCCGGATTCGTGGCGGCGGGCTTCACCCCGGTCCTGGCGGTCGAGCACAACCTGCACGCGGCGGCGACGTACGCGGCCAACTTCGGCGAGGACCACGTCCGCTGGGCCGACATCGCCACGGTCACCGACATCCCCAGGGCAGACGTGATCATCGGCGGCCCGCCGTGCCAGGGCTTCTCCAACCTGGGCGCCCGTGACGTGGAGGACCCGCGCAACAAGCTGTGGAAGGAATACCTCCGCTTCGTCCGCGCGGCCCGGCCCCGGGCGTTCGTCATCGAGAACGTCGACCGGTTCCTGGCGTCCGCGGAGTTCGCGCTGCTCCAAGCGGAGACCGCCCCGGGCGGCCTGCTCGCCGACTACACCCTCACCCCGGGCGTGCTGCTGGCCGCGGACTTCGGGGTCCCGCAGCGGCGCAAGCGGGCATTCGTCATCGGCTCGCGCGTCGGCCCGATCCCGCTGCCCGCGGCGGCGGGGGAGTGGCCCGGCGTCCGCACTGTGTTGTCGGGGCTCCCGGAGACCCCGGCGCGGACGACCCTGCCGAGTTCGTCGGTGGAGTTCTTCGGGCAGCGAGTGCCCGGCCGCTTCAAGAGCGCCGACCTGCACCTCGGTCGCAACCCGACCGCGCTGTCGTTGGAGCGCTACCGCGCGATCCCGCCGGGCGGTGGCCGCTTCGACCTCCCGGACCACCTGCTCCCACGGTGTTGGCGGGAGAAGAAGACCGGCACCACCGACGTCATGGGCCGCATGCGCTGGGACGCCCCGTCGCTGACGATTCGGACGGAGTTCTACAAGCCGGAAAAGGGCCAGTACCTCCACCCCGAATGGCACCGCCCCATCACCCACCTCGAAGCCGCCCGCCTCCAAACCTTCCCGGACACCTTCGAGTGGTGCGGCTCCAAAATCGAAATAGCCCGCCAAATCGGCAACGCCGTCCCACCCCACCTGGCCACCGCCCTAGCCACCCACCTATCCCCCCACCTCTAACCCCCCACCTCTAACCCCACCCACCCCAACCCCCACCCATCCCCTCCCTACCTCCTCGAGTCGCCCCTCCCGGCACCCGAGCCGCCCCTCCCGGCACCTGACTTCACCCCTCCCGCCCGTTCGCTTCGCGAGTCGCCCCTCCGGGCAAGTGAGTCGCCCCTTCCGGCGCCTGACTTCACCATTCGCGCACCCCACCGCGAGTCGCCCCTTCTCGCAAGTGAGTCGCCCCTCCTCGCAACCGACTTCACCCCTCGCTTCGCGAGTCGCCCCTCCGGGCAAGTGAGTCGCCCCTTCCGGCGCCTGACTTCACCATGCGCGCACCCACCGCGAGTCGCACATTCAGAACTGCGAGTCCAACGTTCCCGACTGCGAGTCCAACCTCCAGGCCCGCGAGTCCCCACTTCCCGACTGCGAGTTCCTAATTCAGGACGGCGAGTTCCCAGTTCAGGACGGTGAGTTCTCGGTTCGGCCGAACACCGTCCGCGCCAATGCCGCCACCCCATCCCCACTCAGCCGCTCCAGGGCCACTTCCCGTCCCGTCAGCAACTGCAGCATCGCCGACGTCGGCCCCTCCACCACCGGTCCTGCGCCCGCGGTCCACCCGGAGTCCGTCCCCACCAGCCGAAACCCGCCCACGCGCTTGCGGGCATGGAACGGCCATCCCATCGACCAAGCCCGCTCCGCTCCCACCCGCGCGGCCGCGGGCGGGATCTCGATCTCCCGGCCAAGCGGCTGCGAAATGTCCTGCGTGTGGGTCAGCACGTCCAGGATCGTGGTGAGCGGACCGGTCCCGGGCGGCGTCCGCCGCGATCCCGCGCCAGCGACCGCAGCAGGCCGACGATCTCACCGGTCGGCAGCTCCGCCTGCCGAATCGCCGTGTCGAGCACCAGCCGATTGAAGTTCCCCCGAGCCCTCGCGAACTCCACCATCGACCGGCCGATCGTGGTCTGCGGCGCCAGTGTCAGGTGCGCGGCGACGTCGCGTACCCGCCAGCCCGGGCACAGCGACGGGTGTTCCCAGTCCCGCGGCGAGAGCGTTTCGAGGAAGTCGGCGAGGCGGAGCCTGGCCGACTCGATCTCGGACCACACCTGTTCGGTCTCCACGTCGACCTCCGATAAGCTAAGGTGTCCTGAATATCAAGCTTCCTGAAGAGTACGAGGAGAGTCGGTGGAAAGCAACGGTCCGGCGAAGTCGCCGCCGCCACGCGGTCCGGAGCGGAACACCGCGGCCCTGCTCTACCAGGCCTACCTCCGGCTCGCGGAAGGCATCGACGCCCGTGCGCCCCGCGGGGACGAGCGCGCGCGTCCGGCGCACGCGGCGGTCTTCATCAACATGGAGCACGACGGCATCCGGCTGACCCGGCTTGCGGAGAAGGCGCGGATGACCCCGCAGGCCATGGGGGAGCTGGTCGACGGCCTCGAAAGCTGGGGCTACCTGCTACGCGTCCCCGATCCGTCGGACCGCAGGGCCAAGCTCATCGTCTTCACCGACAAAGGCCATGAGGCGCTGCGGGCGGCGTTCGACGCGGTCGAGGACGTCGAGGCCAGGCTGCTCGACCTGCTCGGCGCCAAGGACCTCGAGCGGCTCCAGCAGGCACTCATCCAGGTGGCCACCGACTTCTAGAGATATGCGTCTCGTTGCAATGCAACTCGTTGCATAGGTATCGTCGGCGCATGGCGTTGGAGCACGCGATCCTGGTCTCGCTCAGCGAGCGGCCGGGGTCCGGGTATGAGCTCACCCGACGGTTCGACAAGTCCATCGGGTTCTTCTGGCGCGCCACCCACCAGCAGATCTACCGCGTCCTCAAGCGCATGGACGACGCGGGCTGGGTGCACGTCGAGCACGTCCCGCAGGACGGCAAGCCGGACAAGAAGGTCTACACGGTCAGCGCCGAGGGCGCGGCCGAGATCTCCCGGTGGCTGGCCGAGCCCGCTCAGCCGACGGAGTTGCGCGATGAACTCGCGATCAAACTCCGCGCGGCGCACGGCGATCCGGACGCGGTCGCCGCCGAGGTCGCCCGCCACCGTGCCCAGCACGCCGAGCGGCTCGCCCTCTACGAGGCCATGGAACGGCGCGACTTCCCCGACCGGGACGCGCTGACCGGGCCCGCTCTGCACCAGTTTTTGGTCCTGCGCGGCGGAATCGGCGCCGAGCGGGGATTCGTCGCGTGGTGCGACGAGGTTCTGACGGCCCTGCGCCGTGATGCGGAAAGAGGCGAGACGCGATGACCGAGTACCCCACCCTGCTGTCCACTGTGGACCTCGGGTTCACCACGCTGCGCAACCGGGTCGTCATGGGCTCGATGCACACCGGGCTGGAGGACCGCGCCGCCGACGTCCCGAAGCTGGCCGCGTACTTCGCCGAGCGCGCTCGCGGGGGTGTCGGCCTCATCATCACCGGCGGCTACGCGCCCAACCGCACGGGCTGGCTCAAGCCGTTCGCCTCCAAGCTCACCACCGACGCGGAGGTGCGCAGGCACCGGCAGATCACCAAGGCGGTGCACGACGAGGGCGGCAAGATCGCGCTGCAGATCCTGCACGCGGGCCGCTACGCCTACCACCCGTTCAGCGCGTCGGCGTCGGCGATCAAGGCCCCGATCAACCCGTTCCGGCCGCGCGCGCTGTCGGACAGGGGAGTGCGCGCGCAGATCCGCGACTTCGTCAACTGTGCCGTGCTGGCCAAGGAAGCGGGCTACGACGGCGTCGAGATCATGGGATCCGAGGGCTACTTCATCAACCAGTTCCTGGCTCCCCGCACCAACAAGCGCACCGACCAGTGGGGCGGGACGCCGGAGAACCGGCGCAGGCTCGCGGTCGAGATCGTCCGCCGCACCAGGCAGGCGGTCGGCTCCGACTTCATCATCGTGTACCGGCTGTCGATGGCGGAGTTCGTCGAGGACGGTCAGACCTGGGACGAGATCGTCGCGCTGGGCAAGGAAGTCGAGGCCGCGGGCGCCACGATCATCAACACCGGCATCGGCTGGCACGAGGCCCGGGTGCCGACCATCGTCACCTCGGTGCCGCGCGCGGCCTTCACCTCGGTGACGGCCCGGTTCAAGCCGCACGTGTCGATCCCCGTGGTGGCGACGAACCGGATCAACATGCCGCAGGTGGCCGAGGAGATCCTGGCCCGCGGCGACGCCGACCTGGTGTCGATGGCGCGGCCGATGCTCGCCGACCCCGACTGGGTGCGCAAAGCCGAGCAGGATCGCGCGGACGAGATCAACACGTGCATCGCGTGCAATCAGGCGTGCCTGGACCATGTCTTCAAGAATCAGAAGGCTTCCTGCATGGTCAACCCGCGCGCCGCCCGGGAGACCGAACTGGTGCTCCTGCCGACCCGCCGCGCCAAGCGCGTCGCCGTCGTCGGAGCGGGACCGGCCGGGCTCTCGGCCGCGGTCACGGCGGGGCAGCGGGGCCATGAGGTCGACCTGTTCGAGGCGCGCCCGGCGATCGGCGGCCAGTTCGACATCGCCAGCCGCATCCCCGGCAAGGAAGAGTTCACCGAGACGATTCGTTACTACACAAGGCAACTCGAGGTCACCGGCGTCAAGGTGCACCTGGACAAGAAGGTCACCGCCGAGGAGCTGATCGACGGCGGCTACGACGAGATCGTGCTCGCCACCGGCGTCACGCCTCGGATGCCCGCCATCCCGGGTATCGACCACCAGAAAGTTATGTCCTATGTGGACGTCGTCCGGCATGGCAAGCCGGTGGGCGAGAAGGTCGCGATCATCGGCGCGGGCGGCATCGGCGTCGACGTCAGCGAGTTCCTCACGCACAGCGAGTCCCCGACCCTCGACCTGCCCGCCTGGCAGGCCGAATGGGGCGTCGACGACGAGGGCGCGCTGGCCAAGCCCAAGCCGGACCCGTCACCGCGTCAGGTGTTCCTGTTGCAGCGCAAGGAAGGGCGCATCGGCGCCGGGCTCGGCAAGACCACCGGCTGGGTCCACCGCGCCGCGTTGAAGGCCAAGCGCGTCGAACAGATCCCCGGCGTCAATTACGAACGCATCGACGACGAGGGGCTGCACATCACCTTCGGCAAGGAGCGCTCGAAGCCGCGCACCCTGGCCGTGGACAACGTGGTCATCTGCGCGGGCCAGGAATCCCACCGCGACCTGGCCGAGACTCTCCGTGCGGCGGGCCAGTCCGTCCACCTCATCGGCGGCGCCGACGTGGCCGCGGAACTGGACGCCAAACGGGCTATCGACCAGGGAACCAGGCTCGCCGCGGGCCTCTGATCAGCCGGATACAGCCCGGTTGCGTCCCGACTGGGTGAATGCGCCGAGGTGAGCGGCGGGGACGAATACCGGTCGCCGTTCGAAGATCGAAATTCACCGCTCGCCGACGAAACGCCGATAACGAACATCCCGCCTCCGCGCGGTCGGGAAGATTGATGGACAGGGCATTCGATTTGTCCTGTCCACCAATCATCTGACCAGCAAGGAGAGCGGACTGCGTGACGACACAACCATTCTGTGGCGCTGAACCACAGGAGCCCGAGTCGCATCGGGTGCTGCCGGATTCCGGCGAGGAGCTCGTCTCCCTGGATGAATTGCTTTCCCTGGCGGCCACCGCCGAGCCGATCGGCCAGTCCGACGGCGTCCTGGTGGGGTGGGTACGCCAGATCGTGAGTGAGGGATGGGGGCCCACGCTGCGGGCGGCGTTCCTGATCACCGTGCCCGCGGCCGTCATGTTGGTGCTGGCGGGGCTGTTCCCCGCTGTGTGCACGACGATCGCCCTGATCCTCGGCCGCGAGGCCATGCGGATCGGTCGGGTGCCGCGAATCGCGTAAAGGGGGAGGCGGCAGGTTGCTGCTGATATCAGCAACCTGCCGCCTCCGGTTCGGAACTCTGGCCCGTCGCAATGCCTTGACCGGTGTGGTGGCGGGCCAGAGGTCTGTCATAGTGCCCTAAGACTGAGGCTTACTTTAAGGCAACTATCGGCAACAAAACAACTTCGGTGTTTTGTTCGCCTTTGGTGCTCGGGCATGCGAGATCATCGCCCCCATGGCAGGCGGGGACGAGCACAGTTCATGGCCCCTCGGCCCTTTCCTCAACGAGGCGCGGATCGCCCGGAAGCTCACCCAGAAAGCCGCCGCCGCTCGCGCGAACCTGTCCCGCACCGCCTGGCAACAACTCGAAAGCGGCCAACGCGCGGACGGCAACCCGGTGCGCCCCAAAGCCACCACCGTCATCGCCGCCGCCATGGCCGTCGACGCGGACCCGACCAGGGCCCTGGAACTGGCGGGCCTGGACCCGTCCGCGTTCGAACCCTCCCGAGCAGGCCGCCCCGCCACCTCGTTCGCCGAGGCCCGCGCCCTCCTGGCCCAACTGACCGAACCCCAACGCCGAGCGGTGATCGACCTCCTCCGCACCATCGTCCACGACACCCCCGCCGAGCCTTTCCGTGAAGACACGACGTTGAGCGGCCCCGAGCCGACCAGGTGGGACCCCACCGCCCCACCCGCCGAGCCGCCGGCGCGGCCCGAACCTGATTCCGACTGAACCTGCCAAGCCCGATCCCAGGCCCGCCGAATCCACCTCGGCGAGTTGGCTGTGGCCGAGTCCGCTCAGCCCGGTACCCAGCCCGGTCGAGCCTGTCTGGTCGAGTCAGCTCGATACCCGGTCCGGTTGAGCCCCGCCGAGTTCGCTCCGCGCGATACCCGCTCCCGACCGAGCCTGTCCGGTCGAGTTCGCTTGGCCCGGTACCCGGTCCGACCGGGCCGGTCCGGTCGAGCTGCCCGCCGAGCCCGCTCCGCCCGGTACCGGGTTCGGTCGAGCGGCCCGCTGAGTCCGTTCGGCCCGGTATCCGGTTCGGTGGAGCCGCCCGCCGAGTCCGCTCGGCCCGGTACCCGCTCCGGTCGAGGTGCCGTCAAGTTCGTTCAGCCGATACCCATGCCGGTGAGGCCGCCGAGCCCGCTCAGCCCGGTACCCGCTCCAGGCCGAGCCGCCCGTACCTCGATCGGCTGATCCCGACCCGGCTGCCCCTCCAGCCCAGCCCGGCGAGCCTCCGGGCTAGCGCCACTTTTCGGCTGCGAGTGGTGCGCGCGCGAACCTGGCTGTCGCCCCAGGGGCGCGCAAACGCTTTCGGGTGTGCCACGTACCTAGCCACCTGCGCGAATGCCGCTGATCCGCTCGTCGCACGGTAAGTGGTCCGTTTACGTTCACCTCAGCCGAAGTTCGCCGAGGACCTCGCCCACTCGCCCTCACATCCCGGCCCACCCGCTGCCGCTGCGAATATCCGCGGGGCGCCAGGCGAGTGGCGGCTCCGAATGGTCGCGCCGGAGGATTGAGCGCCGATCCCGTTCACTCGGGCCGCCTACCGCGCGGTGTCCCGATCCTTCCGTGCGTCCGCCAATGCGTCGTCCAACATTCCCCTCTCCATCGTGGGATCCAGTTCTCCCAACGGATAGCACCGTCCCCGGCGCGCGATCGCCCGCCCGGTCCGGTCGATCTCCACCGTCCGAAACACCACCACCGCATGGCTCACGATCCGCCCGGCGGGCAACTTTCCTTCAGCCGCAAGGAATCCAGTCAATGCCTCCCCGACGTCGCGCCCACTCGCCACCGATCACCCCCGATTCCGCCGCACCACCAGTGGATCACGATTCGCAGCGAAAAGCACCGGGTCCCGATCCGCCTGTGGACAACTCCTGGGCGGGCGGGCCGGGGCGCCCGCCCAGGAAGTGGTTCAGCGGAACGCGGCGATAGTTGCCTTGGTTTCGTTCAGTACCCGCGCGTTGTCGCTCTTGGCGGCGGTGCCCATGGCCACGCCCTCATAGGACTTCCCGGGGTTCGACCAGTAGTTCAGCCGCGAACAGCTGGTGGGGCAGTCGTAGGCCATGATCGTGCGCCAGGCGTTCCCGTTGCGGAAGCCGTGTCCGTGGGCGAACGGTGTCGTGGACGAATCCGTCTCCGGGTCGTGCCTGGCCGACTGCAGGTGCCCCAGTTCGTGCGCGAAGGTGTAGTAGCCCGTCGCGCAGCCGTGGTAGACCGCCGCGAACGCTGTCGTGGCGTCGGATCCGATGCTCGATGCGAGTCCGCAACCCGATTTGTCGTTGACCAGCAACACATTCAGGTCAGCCTGCTGCTTGTCCCGGCTGGCGTGGATGCCGTCGAGGACACCGTCGGCGGGCTCCCGGAACCGGGCCAGGTCGGCCGTCATCTCCTGTTCCTTGTGCTGCAGCGTCTCGTAGCCGGACAGCTCCAACGTGATCTCGATCCCCGAGTTCTCGTAGCCGCGGTTCGTCTCCGCCACCGCCAGCTCGGCCAGTGCCTGCATGTCCCCGCCGAACCCGGTCGCGGCGTCACTGGTGCCGATCACCTGCACCCGGATCACCGTGTTCGCCTCAAGGGCCGCGGTGTCGGCCATCCGCACTGTCGGTGGGCCCGCTTGCGTCCTCGGATGGTCTGGCGGCATGCGCGACTCGTCGACTTCCGTCACCGCGTGCTCACCGCCGGAGATCGGCTGGATCCGGTACAGCCGCCCGTCGACCCGGACCGACCCGGTCACCCCGCCGCCTCGACGTACCAGGACGACGGACTCCTTCTCGTCGGACCGCAGGCCGCTTGCCTGCCGCTGGCGGTCACGGATCGAGCCTTCCCAAACCGTGCTGCCCAGCGCGGTCGTCCGAACCTGGTCGCGGCGGGCGGTGACCCGCTGATTCCCCAGATCCAGCTCGATCGCGTCAGTCTTCGAATCGACCACACCCGCATCCGCGCGCTTGGCCCACGCACCCGCGGTCCCGGGCTGCGACTCCAAGGCCGCGGTCGACCCGAAGGTGTTCTCCGTGAACAGCTCCCGCCCTGGTTTGTCAGCCGCGGCCGACGGCGCCAGCACTAGACAGGCCGATCCCAACGCGACCGCTCCGACCATGGAAAGCACTCTGGAATTCGCGCGCATCACATATCCCTCGCGTAGGGACCGCCACGCGCGGCAGACGAACCGGGCGAGCCGAGACCAGGTCCGGCAGGGGACTCGACTCCCGGAGAGCCCGCCGCCGCCACGGTCCATGGATGTATGCCCGGCACGTTATCTAGTCGCGGGATGCATCCATAGGGAGTAACTAACTTTCCCTTTTGCCGTTTAGCGAGTGTGGCGAAACTCGGTTGTCGCGCGGACCTGCGATAGCCACGATCACGAGGTGGAAAAGCACGAAATCCGCGCGAAGTTCGACGCGGACACGATCACCGTCTACCAGGCGTACTCACCGGCCATCGCGGACGCGGCACTCGCCGCGGGCACGTTCGTCCCGCCGTTCAAGCGGGAGCGCATGACGTGGATCAAGCCCTCGTTCCTCTGGATGATGTACCGCTGCGGCTGGGCCACGAAGCCCGACCAGGAGCGCGTACTCGCGATCCGCATCACCCGGGAGGGGTTCCAGTGGGCGCTGGACCACTCGTGCCCCAGCTCGCCAGGCCGAATGGACGCCAAGGAGTGGCGCGGGCTGTTGAAGTCGAGCCCCGTCCGCGTCCAGTGGGATCCGGAACGCGACCTGCACCACCGGCCGCTCGCGCACCGTTCGATCCAAATCGGACTGTCCGGCCCCGCCGCCCACCTCTTCGTCGACGACTGGCTCGTCGACCTGGCCGACGCCACCCCGTCGACCCACAAGATCGGCGCCTTGGTCCGCGAAGGCGACCTGGACTCCGCCCGCGGCCTGCTGCCCGCCGAACGGCCGTATCCGGGGTGACCCCCGACCCAGGACAAAGATCAGGCCCCTGACCGCATCGCTGCTGGTCAGGGACCTGATTTTCACCCGGCGAAAGGTGGTGCCCCCGGCAGGATTCGAACCTGCGACGCACGGTTTAGGAAACCGATGCTCTATCCCCTGAGCTACGAGGGCGTGCGCGAACACCATACCGGGTGGGGCCGCGCGGGCCTGCGGGTCCTCCGTCAAGGGCGAAGCCGGTGCACCTAGCCTGGGCGGGAGAATGGGGTGGACCGAGGGGGTGCCGGGTGGGTGATGGGCGGCTGGAGATCGATCGGATCTCCAAGAGTTTCGGCGACGTCGTCGCGCTGCGGGAGTTGGCGTTTGACGTGCGGGCTGGGGAGTTGTTCGGGTTCGTGGGGAGCAACGGGGCCGGGAAGACGACCGCCATGCGGATCGCGCTCGGTGTCCTGGCCGCGGATTCCGGGGAGGTTCGGTGGGACGGCGCGCCGGTCACGTTGGAGACGCGGCGGCGGATCGGGTACATGCCGGAGGAGCGGGGGCTCTATCCGAAGATGAAGGTCGGCGAGCAGCTCGTCTACCTTGCCCGCCTCCACGGGCTCACGCCCGCGGCCGCCGAGCGGGCCGTCGCCGACTGGACTGAGCGGCTGGGGGTGGCCGAGCGGGTCGGTGACGAGGTGCAGAAGTTGAGTCTGGGCAACCAGCAGCGCGTGCAGCTTGCCGCCGCGTTGGTTCATGACCCAGGGATCCTTGTGTTGGACGAGCCGTTCTCCGGCTTGGACCCCGTGGCGGTGGACGTCATGAGCACCGTGTTGCGCGACAAGGCCAAGGCGGGCGTCCCGGTGGTCTTCTCCAGCCACCAACTCGACCTCGTCGAGCGGTTGTGCGACCGGGTCGGCATCGTCCGGAGTGGACAGCTGGTCGCCTGTGACACCGTGGACGCGTTGCGGTCGACCGGCGCCATGGAGCTTGTGGTGGACGCTCCCTCCGCGCCCCCTGGGTGGGCGGACAACCTCAGTGGGGTGGCGGTGAAGGAGCACGTGGGCTCGCGCACTGTGCTCGAACTCGGCGACGGGGTCGACGATCAGGCGGTGCTGCGCGCGGCGCTGGCGACCGGGGCGGTGACGGAGTTCAGCAGGCGGCGGCCGTCGTTGACCGAGTTGTTCCGCAACGTGGTGGCGGACGGGGTGGCGGCGTGAACACGTGGTCGGTAGTCGGGTTGGTGGCGGGCCGCGAGGTGCGCACCAAGTTGCGGTCCAAGGCATTCATCATCACCACGGTCGCCACTCTCGTGCTGCTCGTGGGGTTCGCGCTCGTCATGAAGCTGGCCAGTGGTGGTTCGGACTCGACGGTCGGCCTGACCGGGGGGAGCACCTCCCTTTCCGCGCCGCTCAAGGCGACCGCGGACAGCATCGGGCAGAGCATCGAGACCCGGGAGATCCACGACGAGGCCGCAGGCCGACGGCAGGTCGACGACGGGACGCTCGACGCGCTGCTCGTCGGTGACGGGTCGAACGTCGTCGTGGTCGTCAAGAAGGACATCGACGGGAAGCTGCGCGCCACGCTGAACGTGTTGGCCGGCCAGTTGGCGCTCAACCAGCAGATCGTGGACCTCGGCGGCGACCCGGCCAGGGTCGCGGCCGAGGTCGCGGGCGCCAAGGCCGAGGTGCGGCCGCTGGAACCGCCGTTCGACTACAACGGCCAGCAACTCGTCCTCGGCATGATCGCCGGTGTGCTGATCTACATGTCCCTGCTGGTCAACGGCCAAGCCGTGGCCCAGGGCGTGGTCGAGGAGAAGTCCAGCCGGGTCGTCGAACTGCTGTTGGCGACGATCCAGCCGTGGCAGCTGATGGCGGGCAAGGTCCTCGGCATCGGCCTGGTGGGGCTGATCCAGATGGTGGTGATCGGCGGCGTCGGGGTGGTCGCCGGGCTCGGCTTGGGCGTGCTGACGATCTCCGTCGGCTCCGCTGTCGGGACCGTCGTGTGGCTCGTGGTCTGGTTCCTGCTCGGCTTCTTCGCCTACTCGCTGGTCTTCGCCGCGCTCGGTGCGCTGGTGTCGCGGCAGGAGGACGTCGGCGGGGTGATCACGCCGCCGCTGATGTTCGTCGTCCTCGGCTACGTCGTCGGCATCTCGATCCTGCCGAGCGACCCCGGAAACAAGCTGGTGGAGACCCTGTCGATCGTGCCGCTGTTCGCCCCGACGCTGATGCCGATGCGGCTGGCGATGGGTGGGGTACCGGTGTGGCAGGCCGCGCTGTCGGTCGCCTTGGTCGTCGCGCTGATCCCGGCGCTGGTCTGGCTGTCCGGCCGCATCTACCGCAACGCGGTCATGCGCAGCGGCGGCAAGGTCCGGCTGCGGGACGCGCTCAAGATGTGAAACATATTCACGTCTGTTCGACGTGCCCGCGATACGCAGTAGAGTCTCACATTGCCGACTCGGGGAGGCACTGTGATCAAGGTTTTGCTGGCCGATGACGAGGATCTCGTCCGGTCCGGCCTGCGCTCCATCCTGACCAGCGCGGGCGACATCGAGGTAGTCGCCGAGTGCGACGACGGCGCCCACGTCGCCGATCTCGTGCGGCTGCACCGGCCGCACGTCGTCCTGCTCGACATCCGCATGCGGACCACCGACGGCATCGTCGCGCTCAACCGGGTGATGGAGCTGGCCGACCCGCCCGCGGTGGCCATGCTCACCACCTTCGACGTCGACGAGTACGTGCAGAAGGCGCTCCGGCTGGGCGCCAACGGGTTCCTGCTCAAGGACACCGAGCCGACGCAGCTCGTCAACGCCGTGCGCGACCTCGCCCGCGGCGGCGCCGTGCTCGACCCGAACGTCGCCGCCCGGGTCATCGCCGCGATGGCCGACGGGCAGCGGGCCGCCGAACCCGCGCGCAAGCTGCTGTCGTCGCTGTCGGGCCGCGAACTCGAGGTCGTCGCGCTGATCGGCCAGGGCATGTCGAACGCCGAGATCGGCAACACGCTGCACCTGTCCGAGGCCACCGTAAAGGGGTACGTGTCCTCCGTGCTCGGCAAGATCGGTGCGGCGAACCGGGTGCAGGCCGCGCTGGTGGCTTATCGCGGCGGTTTGATCGGCTAGGCGCCGGTGTGGACCTCGACCCGGTTACGCCCGCGCCGCTTCGCCCGGTAGAGCGCGACGTCGGCGTTGGCGAACAGCTTCTCCAGGGTGTCCGCGCCGTAGGCGACTCCGATGCTCACCGTCGGCCGCCGCGTGGTGCCGAGCACCGCGGTCCAGTCGTGCAGGTCGACGGACAGGCGGATCCGCTCGGCCACCGCGACCCCGACCGACGAGGTCCGGCTGGTCGAGTGGTCGATGGCCGCCTCGGTGAGCAGCACGACGAACTCGTCGCCCGCCCACCGCGCCACCACGTCGCCGACGCGGCACTCGGCGCGCAGCAGCTGGGCGATCTCGCGCAGCGCCGCGTCGCCCGCCGCGTGCCCGGCGGCGTCGTTGACCCCCTTGAACCAGTCGACGTCGATCAGCACCAGCCACGGCACCCGCCCGTTCGCCCCGGCGCGTTCGAGGACCTCGGGTGCCGTGCGTTCCAAGCCGAACCGGTTACTCAGCCCGGTCAGCGGGTCTCGTTCCGCGGCCTCCTGTGCGGCCATCGCCTGGTGTCGCGCGCGCACCGCCTGCCTGCGCTGCTCGAGCGCCTGGCCTAGGCCTTCCTGCACGGTCTCCAGCGCGGTCTGCCGGGCGGAGATGTTGCGCCGCAGCGCTTCGGCTTCACCGGCCGGGTCGCCGTTGGCCCGGCAGATGTCGGCGAGATCCTGCGAATACCGCTGTATCAACGAAACGTCGTTGATCCACTCGGCGTCGTCGACGGCGATGCGGGCGTGGCGGGTGGCGTCGGCGAGCTTGCCCTGCTTGCGGCGGACCGTGGCGATGACCCAGTGCCCCACCGAGTTCACCCACCGGCTGCCGATCATCTCGGCTTGCCGCAACGCGGAGTCGGCCGTGCGCTCGGCGCGCTCCAAGTCGCCGATGCCCGCCAGGGAGGCGCCGTACGCCGCGAGCAGCGCGAGGTAGACCCGACCGTCGCTGACGAGGGACAAGCCCTCCTCGAACAACGGGATCGCCTCGCGGAACACGGTTTCCGCCTCATTCGGCGGGAGTTCGCAGGCGCGGAAGTTCAGTGTTCCCGCCAGTCCTTGCAGGCAGTGCGCCAGGATCTCGACGTCGCCACCGCCGCGGGCGACGTCGACGGCGATCCGGCTCATCTCCAGCGACGCCCGCCGGTGCCCGATGCCTTCGAGGAGGTAGCCGAGCCTGCCGAGCGTGTCGGCGGCCGCGGACCCGGTCGGGTTCTCGGTGTCGATCTCGCTCCAGCCCTCCGCGGCCAGTTCCAGCGCCAGCGGAATGCGTCGCAGCCGCCAGGCCGCGACCGCCCGCCGGGTCAGCAACGCGGCCCTGGTCCAGGGGTCGAGCCCAGGGGGCACCTTGGCGACGATCTGGTCGAACAAGGAGTTGGCCTCGTCGCTGCGGCCCGCGTCCAGCAGCAGCCGCACTTCGCGGTCGGCGCTCAGCGCCTCGGTCGCGTCCGCGTCGACGCCGTCCTGCCCCACACGGTCCCCGGATGTCCTCACCGAACGGTCGCCCGAGCGACGCGATCGTGGTCTGCGACACAGTAGGGGGCAGGCTACAAGGCCGCTCGGGCGTGACCCGTTCGGAGTATCAGGACTTGCTGGGACCCGGGCAGGGCAGCAGCGCCATCTCGCGCGCGTTCTTGATCGCGGTGGCGACCTGCTTCTGCTGCTGCGGAGTCAGTCCGCTCACCCGACGGGACCTGATCTTGCCCCGGTCGGAGATGAACTTGCGCAGCAGCGTCACATCTTTCCAGTCCACTGTGGACACACCGGCGGTCTTCAGCGGATTGGGCTTCTTCTTGCCGGGCAACCGGCGTTCTGGCTTGGCCATGGCTCCTACCAACTCGACTTGTTGACACCGGGAAGCTCGCCGCGGTGGGCCATCTCGCGCATCCGCACGCGGGACAGGCCGAACGCGCGGAGGAACCCGCGCGGCCTGCCGTCGACGGCGTCGCGGTTGCGCACGCGGGTCGGGCTGGCGTCGCGCGGCAGCTTCTGCAGCCCGATCCGGGCGGCCTCGCGTTCGGCGTCGGTCGACTTCGGCGAGCGGAACGCCTCCTTGAGTTCGGCGCGGCGCTCGGCGTTGCGGGCGACGACCAGCTTGCGCTGCTCGTTCTTGGCGATCTTCGACTTCTTGGCCATCAGCGGTCCTCTTTGAACTCGACGTGGCGGCGGACCACGGGATCGAACTTCATCAGCACCAAGCGGTCCGGGTCGTTGCGCCGGTTCTTGCGGGTGACGTAGGTGAACCCGGTCCCGGCGGTGGAGCGGAGCTTGATGATCGGGCGAATCTCGTTGCGGGCCATCAGATCCGCTGTCCTTCCTTGCGCAGACGGGCCACCACGGCCTCCACGCCCTGCTTGTCGATGGTCTTGATGCCCTTGGCCGACACCCGCAGGCGCACCCACCGGTTCTCCGATGGCAGCCAGAAGCGGCGCTGCTGGATGTTCGGGTCCCAGCGGCGCGAGGTCCGCCGGTGGGAGTGCGACACCTGCTTGCCGAACCCCGGCTTGCGGCCGGTGACCTGGCAGTGAGCGGACACGGCGCCTCCTTGAAATGAGATCCGTTTTCATTATGACGCTCGCCAGGGTAGCGTCGGCATCGTCAAGATGGAAATCGTTGTCGATAGGAGTCCACGTGTCGAACGACCGGCGCACCCGCCTGGTCCTCGTCTCCGGCCTGCACCGGGAGTCGACGGCCATGCTGTCGGCCCGCTTCATGACCGGTCTGCCCGGCACCGCCGTCGTGCACCACGACCTGCGCCGGATCGCCGAGGGAACCGTGCGCAGGCGCCTGCGGTTCGGCCGGGCCGACACCACGACCACGCTCGAACTCGCCCACGGCTGCGTTTCCTGCACCCTGCGCGAAGACCTGCTCCCGCTGCTGCGCGCGTTGACCGTCGACCCGCGGATCAAGCGCGTCGTGCTGCACCTCGATCCGATGGTCGAGCCGGAGCCGGTGTGCTGGGCGCTGGAGAACGTCCTCGTCGGCGACCAGACGATCGGCGACCTCGTCGAGCTCGAGGCGGTTGTCGGGGTCATCGACCCGCGCTCGTGGCTGGGCGACTGCTCCGGCGACGTGCCGCTCGCCGACTGCGGCATCGGCGCCCTCGACGACGACCGCACGCTCGCCCAGGTCGCCGTCGGCCAGGTCGAGTTCGCCGACGCCATCGTCACCGCGGGCACCGCTGGGGAGCCGTGGAACGCGGCCCGGGTCGCCGCGGTGCTCGACCGGCTCACCCCCTTGGCGCCTCGGTTCGACCTCGGCCAGGTCGACCCGGCCGAGTTGCTCGCGGCGATCCCGGACAACGCCCGGCGCGGCACCGCCGACGGCGCCCACGGGCCGCTGCTGCGCGGACAGCCGCCGCTGGAGTCGGACTGCGGCGTGAGTGTCACCGTCTTCCGCGACCCCCGCCCGTTCCACCCGGAGCGGCTGCACGAGGCGATCGATGTCCTGCTCGACGGCGTCGTCCGCGCCCGCGGCCGGGTGTGGGTGGCGAGCCAGCCCGACGTCGCGCTGTGGCTGGAGTCGGCGGGCGGCGGCCTGCGGGTCGGCCACGCGGGCGCCTGGCTCGCGGCCGTCGACGACGAGGCCTGGGCCAGGGCGGACCCGGAACGCCAGGCGAAGGCGGCGCTGGAGTGGCACCCCCGCTTCGGCGACCGGCTCCAGGAGATCGTCGTGCTCGCCCACCAGGCCGATCCGCACGACCTCACCGCCGCGTTGACCGCGGCCCTGCTCACCGACGCCGAACTCGCCGACGAGGCCGCCTGGCCGGGCTACGCCGACCCGTTCGGCGAGTGGCACCAAGACCCGTGTGAGGACAGCGAGGCCGTCGATCTCGGCGTGCCGACCACCCGAAAGGAAGAATCATGAAACCGGGGATCCACCCCGAATACCACCCCGTGGTGTTCCAGGACCAGTCGACGGGCAAGGCGTTCCTGACCCGCTCGACGGCCACCTCCGCCAACACGGTGACGTGGGAGGACGGCAACACCTACCCGCTGATCGTGGTGGACGTGACGTCGGACTCGCACCCGTTCTGGACCGGCAACCAGCGGGTCATGGACACCGCGGGCCGCGTGGAGAAGTTCAACCGCCGCTATGGGAAGCGAGTGCGCTGATGGCTGTGCCCAAGCGGAAGATGTCGCGGTCCAACACCCGCTCGCGCCGCTCGCAGTGGAAGGCCGCGGTCCCGGAGCTGGTGCCCGTGACCGCTCTGGACGGCCGCAAGCTGATGGTGCCGCGCAAGCTGGTCAAGGCATACCAGCGCGGTCTGCTTTAGACAGTGACGGCGGGGTGCCGCTGTGACACGATTCCCGTATGGCCGGGGCCGATTCGGCACCCTCACCGGCCGCGCTGGTCGCGGCGGGCGAGTCGGCCCTGTCCCAGGGCGCCTGGGAGCGCGCGCGAGCCAGTTTCGAGGCGGCGCTCGCGGCGGAGACGTCACCCGAAGGGCTCGACGGGCTGGCTCGGGCGCTGTGGTGGTTGGACCGCCCGGCGGACGCCATCGAGGCGCGAGTGCGCGCGTACGCGCTGTTTCGCCGTGCGGGGGACGTGGCCCGCGCGGTGCGCATAGCGTTGTGGCTGGCCCACGAGTACTCGGTGGTGCACGGGAACGAGCCCGCCGCCGAGGGTTGGCTCGCCCGAGCCGAGCACCTGCTGGCCGACCAGGGCAACGCTCCCGAGCGCGGGTATCTGGACCTGGCCAAGGCCGAGCGGTGCCTGGATCCCGCGCTGGCGGCAGGCCACGCCGCGACCGCGTTGACACTGGCCCGCGAGCTGGCCGACTCGGATCTCGAGCTTGCCGCGCTGTCCCGGATCGGACTGGCCAAGATCACGCTGGGCGAGGTGGACGAGGGCCTGCGCCACCTCGACCAGGCCATGGCCGCGGCGACCGGCGAGGAAGCGGCGACCTTCGAGGCGGTGGCGCGAACCTGCTGCAGCCTGGTCCTTGCCTGCGATATCGCCGGCGATGACGACCGCGTCCGCGAGTGGGGCAAGGTCATGGAGGGCTACGTCCACCGCCACAACGAACTCCCGCTGCTGAATTTCTGCCCGACGTGCGCGGCGGATCTGCTCAGCCCGGACGAGTCCGAGGCCGAGCTGGTGCACGCCCTCGCCGACCTGGCCGACACCGGCAGGCGGTCCCGGTGCGTCGATCCCGCTGTGCGGCTCTCCCAACTGCGGCTCGCGCAGGGGCGGATCGAGGAGGCCGAGGAAGCGCTCGTCGGATACGGCGGATCGCCGACGGCGGTGCGGGCCGACGCGGCGATCCGACTCGCTCGCGGTGAGCCCGCCGCCGCTGTCGCGTTGCTCGATCGGCAGCTGTCGCTCATCAGCCGGTCCGGGCTGCTCGCGGTGCCACTGCTCGCCCAACTGGTCGAGGCTCAGCTCGCCGACGGCGACGCCGAGGGCGCCCGGACCACGGCCGAGGAGTTGATGGGCCTCGCCCAGGCGGGCACAGACCGCGTCACCGCCATCGCCACCGTGGCCGCGGGTCGCGTGGCACTGGCCACGGCGGCGCCGGATTCGGTCGACCTGCTCGAACGCGGCGCGGAGCTGTTCGGCCGGTTGCGCATGCCGTACGAGGAGGCGCGGGCCCGGCTCGAGCTCGCAACCGCGCTGCGCAGCCGGAACGGGGTGCTCGCGGTTGTGCAGGCCCGGTCCGCGCTCAAGGGGTTCGAGCGGCTGGGGGCGCGCCATGAGGCCGACCGGGCCGCGGCCATGCTGCGCGACCTGGGCGTGCGGGGCCGCACCGGCCCGAAGGACCTCGGCCTGCTGACCGAGCGGGAGCAAGAGGTGCTGCGCCTGCTCGCCCGCGGGCTCACCAATCGGGAGATCGGCGCCCGGCTCTTCCTGAGCGCCAAGACAGTCGAACACCACGTCGGCGCCGTGCTGCGCAAACTCGGTGTGAAGACCCGAACCGAAGCGGCCGCCGCCCTCTCCCGCGTCGAGGGCGGCGAATAGGGGAATTCCCCGATCCTTCCCGGTCGTGGACGGCGCAGCCTCCTTTCATCCGCATCCGAAGGAGGCAGCCATGAAGACGACATCCACGTCCATCCCCGTCGGCGACATCGAGGTCGCGTGCACGGTGGTCGGAGACGGCACGCCGCTGGTCGTGATCCACGGCGCGGTCGGTCTCGGCGCGACGTACATGCGTGCCCTGGACAGCTGGGCCGACGAGTTCCAGCTCGTCTACTACGACCAGCGCGGCAGCGGCGCCACCCCGCTGGGCGACCCGGCGAGAGTGTCCTTCGCCGGGGCGATCGAAGACCTGGACGGACTCCGGGCCGCGCTCGGCGTCGACCGCGTCAACCTGGTCGGCCACTCCGCGGGCGCCATCCTCGCCGCCCTCTACGCGGGCACCCGTCCCGAGTCCACCTCGTCAGTCGTCCTGCTCAACCCTGGTCCGCCGCTCAACCCGGACCTGTTCCAGGCGTTCCAGCAGGAGATGGCCTCCCGTCGGACCCCCGAGGACAACGCGGCCAGGATGGCCATCGAGGCGTCACCGCGGTTCCAGCAGGGAGACCCGGAAGCCCTGGAGCGCCACCAGCTCAACACCTTCATCCCGTTCTTCCGCGACCGTGCCACCGTCGACACCGTGTCCCTCGGATTCACCGAGATCACCGCGGCCAACGTGCAGGCGGCGCCCCAACGCATGATCGGATCGGTCGGCGCACTCGATCCCATGGGCACGTTCGCCCGCGTCCAGTGCCCCGCGCTGGTGGTGCATTCGGAGCTGGACCCGCTGCCGGTCGAATGGGCGCACGCGCTCGTCGACACCATTCCCGGTGCGGACTACGTCCTGCTCGAAGGCGCGAGCCACTTCGCCCACATCGAGGATGCGGGCAGGCTGGCCAACGCCGTGCTGCCGTGGCTGGCCAAGCACGCCGAATGACTAGAGCTGCGTGGTCTTGTCGGGGGAGTCGCGCCACTGGTCGAAGGGCCGGTCCAGGGACCACGTGCCTCGGTCATAGGTCAGGATCCGGTGCGCGCAGTGCTCCGGGTTGGACAGCGACTCGAACAGGTCGATGGTCCAGGAGAACATCCGGCGGCACAGCAGCCGCATCGTGAGGCCGTGGGTGACGACGAGGGCGGTGTCGGGGTGGGTGGGGTCTGCCTCGACCCGCTGCTCCAGTTCGTTGAGGAAGCTGGCGACCCGGTCGTCGACGTCGGCGCCGGACTCGCCGTGGGCCAGCCGGTAGAAGAAGTGGCCGAACTCGTGCCGCTTCTGCTTCTGGATCTCCTGCTCCACCGGGTCCTGCAGGTTGCCCCAGTCCTGTTCGCGCAGCCGCGGCTCGGGCACCATCCGTTCCACGATCGGCCCGAGACCGAGTAGTTCAAATGTCCGGGTCGTGCGCGTGTACGGGCTCACGTAGGCGGCGACCGGGCCGTCGGTAAGCAGCCCACGCAGCCGCTCTCCCTCCGCCCGCGCCTGCTCCTCGCCGCGCGGGGTCAGCGGTAAGGCGTGGTCGGGGATTCGGCAGTACGCCAGCTCGTCGATGTTGCCGAGACTCTCGGCGTGCCGCAGCAGGATGATCCGCACGTGCCTATGGTGCCCGTAAGAGACCTAATACAGTGCGGATGCCTACCCGACGTGGAGTGTCACTGTGATCAAGTACATCGCGCTGTACAAGCGCCCGGCCGACGCCGAGGACTTCGACGAGAAGTACTTCGGCTCGCACCTGCCGCTCATCGACCGGACCCCTGGCCTGCTGCGACAGGAGGTCGCGCACGTCACGCGCACCTATGTGCCCGGCTTCCTGGGCGACGCCGAGCCGTACCTCATCGCGGAGCTGTACTTCGAGTCCGAGGCGGCCATGAAGGCGGCTTTCAAATCACCCGAATGGCAGGCGGGCGGCGCCAACCTGACCGAGATCGGCGGCATGGACCTCGTGGCGATGTTCGCCGCCGAGATCAAGGAGGAGCTGTGAGCGTTCCGGGAACCGTCGCGGTCATCGGCGGCGGCACGATGGGCGCGGGCATCGCGCACGTCTTCCTCGCCGCGGGCAGCCGGGTGGTGCTGGCCGAGGCCGACGCCGACCGGGCCGCCGCGGGGGCGAAGGCCGTCGAGGCGTCGCTGCGCAAGGCTGAGGAGCGCGGCAAGCTCACCACGACCGCGGACGCCCTGCTGAGCGGCCTGTCCACTGTGGACAAGCTGGGTGACCTGCCTGCGGACACCGCGCTCGCGGTGGAGGCGGTGCCGGAGAAGCTCGACCTCAAGCGGTCCGTGTTCGGCCAGATCGCCGACACCTGCCCGGACGCCGTGCTCGCGTCCAACACCTCGTCGCTGTCGATCACCGAGCTGGCCGCGGGCCTGCCCGGCGAGCGGGTCATCGGCATGCACTTCTTCAACCCCGTGCCGGTCCAGACGCTCGTCGAACTGGTGCACCACGCCGGGCTGTCCGCCGAGGTCATCGCGCAGGTGCGCGGCTGGGCCGAGGCGCTCGGCAAGACCGTGATCGAGGTCCGTGACTCGCCCGGGTTCGCCACCTCGCGCCTCGGCGTGGGCGTCGGCCTGGAGGCGATCCGGATGGTCGAGGAGGGCGTGGCCTCGCCGGAGGACATCGACACCGGCATGCGGCTGGGCTACGGCTGGCCGATGGGCCCGCTGCGGCTGACCGACCTCGTCGGCCTCGACGTCCGCCTCTCCATCGCCGAGCACCTCGCCCGCGAACTGGGCGACCGGTTCACCCCGCCGCAACTGCTGCGCGACAAGGTCGCCTGGGGCGAACTCGGCCGCAAGTCGGGCCAGGGCTTCTTCACGTGGTGACGATCCGGCCGTACGCGCCGGAGCACGCCGACGCCGTGCACCGGATGCGCAAGCTGGCGTTCGGCTCCCCGCGCGACGACGCCTGGGCGGCGGAGTCCGCGGCCTGGCGCGGGTTCGTCGCCGACGTCGACGGCGCGACCTGCGGGACGCTGCGGATCTGGGCCTACCACCAGTTCTTCGGCGGCCGCGCGGTCCCGGCGGGCGGCATCGCCACCGTCGCCGTCGACCCGCACGCCCGTGGTCGAGGCGTGGCGGGCGCGCTGCTCGACGCCGCGCTCGCCGGGATGCGGGAGGCCGGGCAGCCGCTGTCGATCCTGTTCGCCGCCACGCCACCGCTCTACCGCGGCCGCGGCTGGGAGCAGGTCGGGTCGACCGAGCGGGTCCAGGTCCCGATCTCCGTCCTGGCCGCACTGCCGCCCGGTCGCGCTCCGGTCCGCCGCGCGACTGAGGCGGATCTCCCAGCACTGCACCAGCTCTATCTCGACGTCGCGTCCACAGTGGACGGCATGCTGGACCGCTCGGAACCGGCGTTCCAGGTCTCCCGGATCTTCGAACTCGACATCGTCGACGTCGTCTCCGGCGATGACGGCCTGCGCGGCTACGTCGCCGCGAGTCGGCCGAGCGCCAACGACCTGACGGTCTGGGACCTCGTCGTCCGCGACGCCGAGGCCGCCCTGACCCTGCTCGGCAGGCTGTCGAGTTGGACGGGGATGGTCGAGGTTGTGTCGCTGCGCCTGGTCGACCCGGTGGTGCACGACCTGCTGCTCGGCATGCCGCGCGACCTGCCCCGAGTCGTCGAGCCGTTCATGCTGCGCGTGGTCGACCTCGCCGCCGCGGTCGAGGTACGCGGCTGGCCGGACTACCTCCCGGACTTCGCCGTCGACCTGGAGATCACCGACGAACACGCGCCGTGGAACGCGGGCGGGCACCGCCTGGTCCACGAGTCCGGCGCCATGCGCCTCGAACCCGGCGGCACCGGAGCTGTCCGCCTCCACGCCCGCGCTCTGGGGCCATGGTTCGCCGGCACGGCGACCACGGACACCCTGCGCCGCGCGGGTTTGCTGGAAGGCGACGCCCCGATGCTCGACGCCGCGACCACCGCGCCGCGGCAACTCCGCATCGCCGACAACTTCTGAATTGACTCTGCCCTTGGGGGAAGGGACACGGTGGGCGACATGCACGAAGACCGCATGATGATCGGCGATTTCGCCCGACGCTCGCGGCTGTCCCGCAAGGCGCTGCGGCTCTACGACTCGCTGGGGCTGCTCAGCCCCAGCGACGTCGACCAGTTCTCCGGCTACCGCTTCTACCGGCCCGACCAGCTCGACCGCGCCCGCCGCATCGCGATGATGCGCGGCATCGGGATGTCGCTGGCCCGGATCGGGGAGGTGCTCGACCTCGACCCGGCCGGAGTCGCCGTCGAGGTGGAGGCGGAGTGGCGGCGGATGGACGCCGAACACGAAGGCAGGCGCGGTCTTGTGCGGTTCTTGCTCACCACACTGACCGGAGGCACCACCGACATGTACGACGTCAAGATCCGCGAAGTCCCCGCCCAGCGGGTGCTCGCCGTCTCCCTCAACACCCTCGCCGAAGCGCTGCCCAGCCACATCGAGACCTCGATGGACCGGCTGTTCAAGCACCTCGCCGCCACCGGGGCGACCGTGTCCGGCGCGCCGCTGGTGATCTACCACGGCGACGTCTCGACCGACTCCGACGGACCGATCGAGGTGGCCGTGCCGTTCGACGGGACGGTCCAGCCCGCGGGCGACCTCGTCGTGCGCGAGGAGCGGGCGCACGACGAGGCCTACGTGACCATCACCAAGGGCGAGGTCGTCTACCCGAACATCCTCGGGGCGTACACGGCGGTCGAGCAGTGGCTCGAAGGCCAGTCCCGCGAACCGTCCGGCTCACCACGCGAGGTCTACTTCGCCGACTGGGACACCATCGGTGACACCGACCCGGCCGCGGACATCGCGTTTCCCTGCTGACCTCACGGGGTCAGCGCGAGCTGCACGGTGTTGCCCGGCCCGGACATCATCGACGTGATCATCGAGTCGGCCTGGCCGCAGCCGCTCACCGGCGGGATCGTGAACTCGCCGGTGAGCGTCCCGCCCTTCACCGGGTCGAACCCAGGCCCCGAACGCAGGGTGATCTCCGCGGGGACGGTTGTCGCGCAGGTCGCCGACTGGCTGATCGGCCGGCCGAGGAACGTCACCCTCGGAATGCCGATGTTCACCGCCGCCGTCGTGGTGAGCACCCCGCCGACCAGCGTGCCCGGGGTCGCGCCGACCGGCGTGAGCGTCACGTCGGCGACCAGGGGGAGCACGCCCAGGAAGCGGACGTTCGCCTTCGTCGGGTTCAGCGTGACCACCGAGGTGCTCTTGCCGGTGCCGACGTCCAGGTGCGTGCGGGCGGCGCCGGTGAGCGCCACCGACGTCCGGGCGGCCTTGACCGAGGCCGACCCGGTCAGCGAATAGTCGTGCACCGCGACGGCGGGCGCCGCGGCGGTGCGGACTTTGGCCGGGGCGCCGAGGTAGGAGCCGCCGTAGTTCGCGATCGCCCGGATGCGCACCCAGTAATCGGTGTCCGGGGCCAGGCCGTCCAAGGTCGTGGTCAACACATCGGTCACGCGCTTGGCGACGACCTCGTCGACCAGGACCTCATACGCGATGGCCACGCCGAACGGGCTGCTCGGCTTCGTCCACGTCAGCGTCACGCCGGTGCTGGTCACCTCGCTCGCCTTGGGTGTCCCGGGCGAGCCGAGGCCGTCGGCGACGACGTTCTGCACCTCGACCTGAAACCAGCGGTCAGGACCGTGATCGCTCGGGCACGAGCCGCCCAACGCCTCGGCGGGCGGCGGGTTCCCATCGGCGCGCAGGGGGAACAGGAGCAGGTCGAGTCCGTCGACCGACACCGTCGCAGTGCCCGCGCCGCCGTAGGACAGCTGCGGGGTGTAGGAGACCAGCGGCACCCGCACCCGGTCCGAGGTCAGCGCGATCTTGCGGAATTCGAAGCGCACCTTCGCGCGGAAGGTGTGATCGCCGTTCACCCTGACGATGTCGGCGTCGAGGGCGCCGCTGACCGTGGTCGCGCCCATCGCGATCAACTCGACGGTGCGGAACTCGACGTGCCCCTCGATCCTGGTCTGGTCCGGTTCCGGATAGAGGTACTCAGTCGTCTTGACATCGGATGCCAGGGTCACCGAGATCGGCAGCGTGATCGGCATCGGCGTGAGCGCGCAGGTGCGCTCGGCGGTCACGGTCTTCACTTCCGCGTGCGCCACGCCGGCGTTCAGTCCCACTCCTGCCACTGCGATCGCGGTCGCCCCCAACAGGGCCGTGAATCTCTTGCTGCGCACTGCTCACCCCTCAGCGGAAAGCCGGCGAAATGTCATTGTCCGGCGAAATGTATTGGCGCTGTGACGCGCCCGACAACGGGCGGTTTTCGGTCCTGCGTTTGTTTGATTTCCGGCGCACGAAATTCAATTCCGGAACTGTCACCGACGTGTTGCGCCATTCGTCCGCACCGGCGCGTAACCTGCACCTTCGTGGTGATCGTCGTATTGGAACTGGTCGGCCTCGCGGTGTTCTCCGCCTCGGGCGCGCTGGCCGCCGTGCGGGCCCGGCTCGATCTCTTCGGGGTCGTCGTCCTGGGCCTCACCACCGCGTTGGGCGGCGGCATCATCCGGGACGTGCTTCTCGGCATCACCCCGCCGACGACCCTGCGCGCCTGGCCTTATCTGGCCGTGCCCATCGCCACCGCGCTTGGTGTCTTCGCCTTCCACCCGCAGGTCGCCCGGCTGCGCAAGGCGGTGCTGCTCCTCGACGCGGTCGGCCTCGGCCTGTTCACCGTCTCGGGCACCGCGACCGCGCTGGCCGCCGGTGTCCCGGCGTACACGGCGTGTCTGATCGGGATGACCTCCGGCATCGGCGGCGGCGCCATGCGCGACCTGCTGCTCCGCGAGATCCCGCTGGTCCTGCGCCGGGAGATCTACGCCGTCGCCGCGCTCGCGGGCGCCGTGGTCGTCGTCGCCGGCGCCCGGCTCGGCCTGCCCTCGGTGCTGGTCACCGCGGTCGGTGCCACGCTCGTCGTGGTCATCCGGCTCGTCGCCCTGTGGCGGCGCTGGAACGCCCCCGTCGCACCTGGACTCACTTAGGACACGCGCGGGCGAGCTCTCAGGCGCATCTCAGCAGCGCAGGGAACACTGACCACATGCGCATCCTCGTAGTCGACGACGACCGGGCCGTGCGCGAGTCACTCCGGCGGTCGCTGCAGTTCAACGGCTACCAGGTGGACCTCGCCAGCGACGGCAGGCAGGCCCTCGAGACAGTGCTCGGCACCGACGGCACGGGCACCCGCCCCGACGCCATGGTCCTGGACGTCATGATGCCCAGGCTCGACGGCCTGGAGGTCTGCAGGCGCCTGCGCGGCGTCGGCGACGACCTGCCGATCCTCGTGCTCACCGCCCGCGACCTGGTGTCCGACCGGGTCGCCGGGCTCGACGCGGGCGCCGACGACTACCTGCCCAAGCCGTTCGCCCTGGAGGAGCTGCTGGCCCGGCTGCGCGCGCTGCTGCGGCGGGCCACGCCCGAGCAGCCCGGCACGCCCGAGGCCGCGCCGCTGCGCTTCGCCGACCTCGAGATGGACCCGATGACCAGGGAGGTGCGCCGAGGCGAGCGGCCGATCAGCCTCACCCGCACCGAGTTCGCCCTGCTGGAGCTGCTGCTGTCACACCCGAAGCAGGTCCTCACCCGGGGCCGCATCCTCGAAGAGGTCTGGGGCTACGACTTCCCGACCTCCGGCAACGCGCTGGAGGTCTACGTCGGCTACCTGCGCCGCAAGACCGAGGCCGACGGCGAGTCCCGGCTGATCCACACGGTCCGCGGGATCGGCTACGTGCTGCGGGAGACACCGCCCTGATGACCTTCGCCCCCGTGGGCGAGGCGCCGAGCGGGGAGATCCGTCAGCGCGTCTCGCTGCGCACCCGCATCGCCCTGCTCGCCGCCATGTGCGTCGGCGGCGCGGTCGCCCTGGTGTCCCTTGGCGCCTACATCACCGTCTATCGCGGCCTCTACCAGCAGATCGACGAGAACCTGACGGAGCGCGCGCAGGCGCTCGTCCACAACACCCAGGAAGTCGACGCCGGGCGCACCGAGATCCCGAGCTTCTTCCTCGAGCTGACCGACATCAAGTTCGACGTGATCGACGCGTCCGGAAAGTCCGCGTTCAACCGCCCGGTCGTGCGCCCCCCGATCGGACCCGACGAGCTGCTCGTGGCGGCGGGCGAGAAGCAGACGTCGTTCCGGACCGACGAGGCGACCGACACCCGGGTCCTGGCCATGAAGTACCCGTTCTTCACCAGGGGCGCCGCGCTCGTGCTCGCGCAGCCGCTGGAGTCCACCAAGAGCACGCTCGCCAAGCTGTCCGTCGTGCTGATCGTGATCGGCGGCTCCGGGATCATCGTCGCCGCCATCGCGGGCACGGCCGTCGCCCGAGGCAGCCTCAGACCAGTCCAGCGGCTCACCGCCGCGGCCGAAAGAGTCACTCACACGGGTGATCTACGTCCGATCCCGGTGACCGGAGACGACGAGCTGTCCCGGCTCACCCAGAGCTTCAACACCATGCTCGGGGCCGTCGCCGAGTCGCAGGAGCGACAGCGAAGACTCGTCGCGGACGCGGGCCACGAGCTGCGCACCCCGCTGACCTCGCTGCGCACCAACCTCGAACTCATGCTCGCCTCCGAGCAGCCGGGCGCGCCCTCGCTGTCGCAGCGCGACCGGGTCGAGATCCACGACGACCTGCGGGCCCAGCTCGACGAGCTGACCCAGCTCATCGGCGACCTGGTCGAACTGGCCCGCGAGGACGCCGCGCCCGCCGTGCAGGAGCACGTCGAGCTGGCCGAGGTCGTCGAGCAGGCCCTCGACCGGGCCCGCAGGCGCGCGGGCGGCGAGATCCACTTCGACGTCCGGCTGCACCCGTGGCACCTGGTCGGGCATGCCGCGTCGCTGGAGCGCGCGGTGCTGAACCTGCTGGACAACGCGGTGAAGTTCAGCCCGCCCGGCGAGACCGTCCGGGTCGAACTGCAGCCCATGGGCGACGGCTACGCCTTCCTCCAGGTCGCCGACGCCGGGCCCGGCATCAGCGACGCCGACCTGCCGCACGTGTTCGACCGCTTCTACCGCTCCGAGGAGGCACGAACCCTACCCGGCTCCGGTTTGGGCCTCGCGATCGTGAAACAGGCGGCCGAACGACACGGTGGATCGGTGTACGCCAGCCGCTCGGCCGACGGCGGCGCGCTGATGGCGATGCGCCTTCCGGGTAGCCCGGGGTGAGCCCTAACAAAATCCCGCGTTCGACCTTGTAGGATTGTGTTGTGCTCGCACGTCAACGCCAAGAAGTGATCCTGGACGAGATTCGCCGCACCGGCGCCGTCCAGGTCCACACGCTGGTCACAAGACTTGGCGTGTCCGACATGACGGTCCGCCGAGACCTCGACGTCCTGGCGAAACGCGGGCTCCTGGAGAAGGTGCACGGCGGCGCCACCTCGGTGATCGGCCGCAGCACCGACGAGCCCGGCTTCGAGGCGAAGTCGGTGCGGGCGCTGCCCGAGAAGGAAGCCGTGTCGGCCCGCGCGGCGGGCCTCATCCGGCCCGGCACCGCGATCGGCCTGTCCGCGGGCACCACCACGTGGACGTTCGCCCGGTTCCTCGCCGACATCCCCGACCTGACGGTCGTCACCAACTCGATCCGCGTCGCCGACGTCCTGCGCCACGCGGGCCGCTCCGACCGCACCGTCGTGCTCACCGGCGGCGTGCGCACCCCGTCGGACGCGCTGGTCGGCCCGGTCGCCGTGCAGTCGCTGCGGTCGCTGCACCTGGACATGGTCTTCCTCGGCGTCCACGGCATGTCCGACAGCGCCGGCTACACCACCCCCAACCTCGACGAGTGCGAGACCGACCGCGCGCTGGTCGAGGCGGGCGGACGGCTCGTCGTGCTCGCCGACCACACCAAGTGGGGAGTCGTCGGCATCTCCACCATCGCCGACCTGGAAGAGGCCGACGTCCTGGTCACCGACGAAGGCCTCCCGGACGACGCGCGCGAAGTGCTCCGTGAGCGCGTCGGCGAGCTGGTGATCGCGTCCGTTCCCGCGGTGGCCGAGGCCGACCAGTGAGGCGGACGGAAGGCAAGCTCGCCGACGGCAGGCAGATCCTCTACTTCGACGATTCCCCCGAGGCGCCCCCGCGCACGGCCGTCGACCAGCGCGACCTCACGCCCGCCGAGAACACCTCGCAGATCCGCCGAGACCCGCTGACCGGCGAGTGGGTCGCCCTCGCCGCGCACCGCCAGACCCGCACGTACAAGCCGCCAGCCGGGCTGTGTCCACTGTGTCCGTCCACCGAGGGCAGGCCGACCGAGATCCCGGAACCCGGCTACGACGTGGTGGTCTTCGAGAACCGCTTCCCCTCGTTCGCCCAGCACGCCACGGCCGCCACGGCGACAGGTCTCGTGCCCGCCGCGCCGGGCGTGGGCCGCTGCGAGGTGGTCTGCTTCACCGACGACCACTCGGTGTCCTTCGGCGCGCTGCCGGTCAGCCGGATCCGCACCGTCGTCGACGTCTGGGCCGACCGCACCGCCGCGCTCAGCGAGCTGCCCGGCGTCGAGCAGGTGTTCCCGTTCGAGAACCGCGGCGACGAGATCGGCGTGACGCTCAGCCACCCGCACGGGCAGGTCTACGGTTACCCGTTCATCACCCCGCGCACCGCCCGGATGCTCGAGGTCGCCGCCGCCTACCAGGCCGAACACGGCCGCCCGGTGATGGGCGACGTCCTCGCCGCCGAACGCGCCGAGGGCACCCGGGTGCTCGTCGACTCGACCCACTGGACCGCCTTCGTGCCCGCCGCCGCCCGCTGGCCGGTCGAGGTGCACCTCGTCCCGCACCGCCAGGTCCCCGACCTGCCCGCGCTCACCGACGCCGAACGCGACGACTTCGCTGAGGTCTACCGCCGGGTGCTCGGCATGCTCGACGGCCTCTACGACCGTGAGCTTCCCTACATCGCCGCCTGGCACCAGGCGCCGGTCAACACCGGCCGCGACCTGGCATGGCTCCATTTGCAGGTGTTCTCGGTACTGCGAACAGCCGATCGGGTGAAGTATCTTGCCGGTTCGGAGTCCGGAATGGCCGTCTGGATCAACGACGTGACTCCGGAAGACCTCGCGATGAGGTTGAGTTCACGGTCTTCGCACAGGACGGTCTCAGGCGCTTCTCAGTAGACTGGCGCAAGGTAGGTGTCATGACGGACGACAGGCCCGAGGACACGCCCGGGGAACCGGGACTTCAGGTCAACCCGTGGTCGGCGCAAGCCGCACGGGAGTCGGGGAACCCGGTGGAAAGGGTGCAGGGCCCGGACCACCAGGCGTTCGACCCCAGGGTGCGCGGGGTGCAGGGCCCCGCGCACCCAGGGGCGGACAACGCGACGGCGGACAACCAGCCGGGCGCGACCGACCCGCAGGACCACGGCTCACGCGAGGTGCAGGGCCTCGCCGAGTCGGAAACCGGTGGCCGAGTGGCCGGGGAGCAGGGCCCCGGCCACTCGACCACCGTGGGGTACACCCGCGAGGACTACCTGGGCCGCCCGCCCGAGGACTACGCGGCCTCCGAGGACTACGCAGCCTCCACCGACACCTCAGCCTCCACAGAGGGCACAGCCTCCACCGGCACCGCCTCAGCCCCTACCGGCACCGCCTCGACCGAGGGCACAGCCTCCACTGGCTCCGCCGAGGCGCAGCCGACTTTCGAGCAGCTCGCCGCCCATCCCGGCACCCGATCCGATGGCCCGGCAGTCGCCGCCGACCCTTGGTCGGCCGCTGCGGCAAGCCCGCCGTCGAGCCAGTCCGCCGTCGGACCGAACCAGCCTGGGTATTCCGGCTCGGACCAGGTCCTCTACGGCACCGCGTTCACAGGTCACCACAGCTATGCGGGGCAGCCGGTGGCCGATCCCTACGCCCCGCCCCAACTTCCGACCACCCCGCCGCAGCGGATCGCCGCGGCCGAGCCGCCGCGCCGCAAGACCGGCGGACTGGTCGCGGGCATGACCGTGCTGGCGCTCATCGTCGGCGGCGCCGCGGGTGCCGCCGGCGGGTACCTGGTCGCCGACTCGCGCTCCCCGGTGAGCACGTCCAGCGCCCTGGACGCGCAGAAACCCGCCAAGCAGGCGTCCACGCCCGCGCCGGAGGGCTCGGTCGAGGCGGTCGCGCAGAAGGTGCTGCCCAGCGTCGTCCAACTGCAGGTGCGTGGCCGGTCCTCCGCAGGGGAGGGGTCCGGTTTCGTCATCAGCCAGGACGGCCTGATCGTCACCAACAACCACGTCGTGGAAGCGGCCGCCGACGACGGGGAGATCGTCGCGGTGTTCCAGGACGGGCGCACCGCCAAGGCGACCATCGTCGGCCGGGATCCCTCCTCGGACCTGGCCGTGGTGCGCGCGGAGCGGATCTCCGGGCTCGCCGTGGTCGAACTCGGCAGCTCCGACGACCTGCGGGTCGGCCAGAGCGTGGTCGCCATCGGCTCGCCGTTCGAGCTGTCCGGCACGGTCACGTCGGGCATCGTCAGCTCGCTGAACCGGCCCACCCGGGCGGGCGGCGAGGACGGCAGCCAGGCCACGGTCATGGACGCCATCCAGACCGACGCGGCGATCAACCCGGGCAACTCCGGCGGCCCGCTGGTCAACATGCGCGGCCAGGTCGTCGGCATCAACTCGGCCATCTACAGCCCGCGCTCCGGCTCGGGCGCGGGCGGCTCGGTCGGCATCGGATTCGCCATCCCGATCGACCAGGCCAGGCGCACCGCCGACGAGATCGTCAAGACCGGCAAGGCCACCCAGACCGTGCTCGGTGTCAGCGTCCGCGACAACAACGGCGGCGGCGCCCTCATCTCCCAGGTCGTGCCCGGCGGTGCGGGGGAGAAAGCAGGACTGACCGCGGGCGACGTCATCACCAGGCTCGACGACCGCCGGATCGACACCTCGGACGCGCTCGTCGCGGCAGTCCGGTCTCATGCGCCGGGGGACAAAGTCAAGCTGGTAATCGGCGACGGTGAGCGTACAGTCGAGGCAACGCTTGCGGGACAGCCAGTGGAAACCGAATAGGACACTTCCGAAATTGGGACTTCCGGTCTGTTTGCCCCCAGGCCGGACTGGGGCTCCGACAGGAGCCAAGCACAGGAGTCGCACGCGGACGGATAGCAACCCTCGCCCGCCCGCCTGCGGCTCCTGTCGCGCGTCTCCATCTCTTACGGTCCGCTGACGATCCACCGCGGATCCCTGCTTTCATGGTCCATCGTGGTTCACGATGGACCATGAACCCATGAACCCCCATGGTGAGAGGCGGACCGATGGAACCGACCGGCCGGGTGCTGGTCGTCGACGACGATCTCACCGTGTCCGATGTGGTGCGGCGCTACCTGGAGCGCGACGGGCACCAGGTGTCCCTTGCCGACAACGGCGAGGACGCGCTGCGCTGGATCGCGGAGAACGACCCCGATCTGGTGGTGCTCGACCTCATGCTGCCCGGCATCGACGGCCTGGAGGTGTGCAGGCGGCTCCGTGAGCACAGTGCCGTGCCCGTGGTGATGCTCACCGCGCTCGGCGAGGAGGAGAACCGCATCGCCGGGCTGCAGCTCGGCGCCGACGACTACGTGACGAAACCCTTCAGCCCCAAGGAACTCGCGCTTCGGGTGACGTCGGTCCTGCGCCGGGCGCGGGCCGCGGCGCCGGTGCGGGCCAAGGACCTTGTCGACGGTGATCTCAAGTTGGACGCCGCCGCCCGCAAGGCCACAGTGGACGGTGCCGAGCTGGCGCTGACCACCCGCGAGTTCGACCTGCTGGAGTTCCTGATGAGCCACCAGGGGGAGGCCTTCACCCGCGAACAGCTGCTGGACCGGGTGTGGGGCTGGAACTTCGGCGACCAGTCCACCGTCACCGTCCACGTGCGACGGTTGCGGGAGAAGATCGAGCGGACCCCGGCGAAACCGACCCGCATCGTCACCGTGTGGGGTGTCGGCTACCGCTACGACGGGGAGCGCTGATGGTCGAATCCGGGGAGTCCCTCAGGGAGCTGCTCCTGCACCTGTGGCACATCCTGCCGTTCGCCCTGCTGACGGTGCTGCCGGTCGTCCTGCTCGGCGCCCTGCTGCTTCGGGCGCTGCGCAACGGTTCCCTGTCCTCGGCGATGACCGTGCTCGTGCTGGTCCCGGTCGCGGCCGTCGTCGTCGGGGTGCTGGGCATCAGCGGGTTCATGTTCACCACCACGCTGACCACGATGCTGTTGATCTGCCTGCTGGTCACCCTGGTCACCGTCCCGCTGGCGGTCCTGCTCGGCAGGCGCATCGCCCGGCGCAGTGTCTGGGAGCACGAGGCCCGCGAACGCGAGCGTGCCGCCGAGGCCTCCCGCCGCGAACTGGTCGCCTGGATCAGCCACGACCTGCGCACCCCCCTCGCGGGCATCCGAGCCATGGCCGAGGCGCTCGCCGACGGCGTGGTCGCCTCGCCCGAGGAGGTCTCCGGCTACGCCCACCGCATCGGCAGCGAGACCCACCGGCTCTCCACCATGGTCGACGACCTGTTCGAGCTGTCCCGCATCACCGCGGGCGCCCTGCGGCTCACCATGTCGGCGGTCCCGCTGCGGGAAGTCATCAGCGACGCCCTGGCCGCCCAGACACCTGTCGCCGAACGCAAGCACGTCCGGGTGCGGACCGACGCCCAGGTGTGGCCGGTGGTGCTCGGCAGCGACCCGGAACTCGCCCGCATCGTCTACAACCTCGTCTCCAACGCCATCCGCCACACACCCCCGGACGGCACGGTCGCCGTCCAGGTCGGCGTCGACGGCGGCGACGCGGTCCTGTCGGTCGACGACTCCTGCGGCGGCATCCCGGAAACGGAACTCACCCGCGTCTTCGACGTCGCCTTCCGCGGCACCAGCGCCCGCACACCGCGCCCGGACGAGCACGGGGGCGGGGGACTCGGCCTGGCCATCGCCAAGGGCTTGGTGGAGGCCCACCACGGCCGCATCGCCGCCCGCAACCACGGCCCCGGATGCCGCTTCGAGGTCCGCCTGCCGCTCGCGGCCGGGCACACCTGAGAGGTCGGCAAGAAACGGTCACCTTCAGGGGCCGGGATCGGCCGGGGCAGCTAGGTTGGTGGACATGGAACGCAGCGCGCAACGGCTCGGCAGGGCCCTCGTCGTCATCGTCGACGATCGGGTGGCGCACAAGGAACATGAGGACACGGTCGGACCGCTGGTGACCGAGCTGCTCGAGGAAGCGGGCTTCATCGTCGACGGCATCGTCCCGGTCGAAGGCGAGACGGTCGCGATCCGCAACGCGCTCAACACCGCGGTGATCGGTGGCGCCGACCTCGTGGTGACCGTCGGCGGCACCGGGGTCTCGCCCCGCGACGTCACCCCGGACGCCACCCAGGGCGTGCTGGACCGCCCGATCCCCGGCATCGCCGAGGCGCTGCGCTCGTCCGGTCTGGCCGCGGGCGCGGTCGACGCGGGTGTCTCGCGCGGCCTCGTGGGCGTCTCGGGCAGCACCCTGGTGGTCAACCTCGCGGGCTCGCGCAGCGCGGTCCGCGACGGCATGGCCACCCTGTCGTCCCTGGTGCCCTACGTGATCGGCGAACTCTCCGGCCTAGACGGCAACTGAGCCGCCTCCCCGGAATTTGACTTCGGGTCACCTGGCGGGCGACCGCGGCGGAGAGTGGGTGACCGTGGTCGGCCGCCGTCCCGGTACCCCTTGGGCTGCGGTTTGGTGGGCGGTTTGGCGGCTGACAGCGAGTCCTCGGTTCGGGACTTCCGAACCGGGACTCGCTGTCGTTCGTCTGGGTGTTTACCTAGCCGCCGTGGTGTGGGGGGCGGTTCAGGCGGTACCAGTCTTCGCGGTCGTCGTCGGGCTTCGACGGGTCGCGCTCGTCCGAGGTGGTCTCGGGCAGCACATCCCCGAAGATGGCGTCGAGATCGCGCCTACGCCGGTGTTCGTCCTCGGTGGGCTGCTCGCTCATACCCACATCATCCCTGAACCCTGAGGTCAGCGGATCTGCTGCTGGCGGAGCAGGTCGCGGATCTCGGTGAGCAGCTCGACATCGGTCGGCTCGGCCGGGCCGGGCTCCATGCCGCGCTTGCGGCGCTCCTGGATGTGCTGCACCGGCAGCACGATCACGAAGTACACGACCGCCGCGATGATGATGAAGTTGATGATCGCGTTGATCACGGACCCGAAGTCCATGAAGGTGGCCGGGTTGTCGCTCAGGATCTTGAAGCCGAGACCCTGCGCCGCGTCGGAGCCGCCGATCGCGTTGATCAGAGGCTTGATCAGGCTGTCGGTGAACGCGGTGACGATGGCGGTGAACGCGAGACCGATGATCAACGCGACCGCCAAGTCGATGACGTTCCCGCGCATCAGGAAGTCCTTGAAGCCCTTCAGCACGTGAGTACTCCAATCATGGCGACGGCGGCTACGCCGTACGGCGGAATGAACTATCGGAGGGTAACGGCTACGGGCCGTTCCAGTGAGCTGGAGGCGACTCTGGCCGCCGAATCCCTCGCGAGGGCGATAAGCAGCAGGCTCCCGCGACGCCCACCGTTCACCTGGTCGTCACGCCGCACCGTCACCACGGTCGCGTCGCGCGCCAGGACGACCGCCTCGCCACCGCGCTTGTCGGTGGAGACGATGTCCACCCGCGACCCGGGCCGCACCAGCTCGGCGACCGCCGGGTCCGATAACCGCACCGGCACCGCGGCGAACCCGGACCCGACCGCCGACGGCCCGACCAGTCGCGCCTCCGTTATCGGCTCACCCTCGCCCGCCGCGCCCGCCAACACCCGACCGGCGACAGCCGCGGGCTCGGTGAACGCCGCGTGCGGGACGACCTCTGGCGGCGCCCGCACGACCCGGACGTCCGCTGCCGAGAGATCCACACCGGGTGCCAGGGCGCGGGACGCGACGAGCATGGGGGCCGTGCGGTCGGCGACCGGACGCAGCCACAGCACCACCGCGAGCAGGACGAGGACGGCGGCGACAGACCGCCGGAGTGTGAGTGAACGGGTGGCGAAACGCGGCACGACGGCTCCCGGAGATCGAGATGGCTGACGACCTCGACGCTAGGGAGTTCGGGCGGTGCCGGGAACCCGGAGCGCCCAGGCTGTGGATGCCCGCCCGGGCGCTGTGGACAACTACGGCGTGAAGCGGCTCAGGACGCTTTGGCCGTGGTAGTGGACGTCGTGCTCGACGAAGAGGACGACGCAGAAGTCGAGGAGGACGAGGACGATGCCGTCGTCGACTCGGACTTCGCCGCAGTGGCGGCGGGCGTGGCCGCGGGCGCGGTGGCGCTCGACCCGGAGCGGCTGTCCGTGCGGTAGAAGCCGCTGCCCTTGAACACCACGCCGACCGAGCCGTACAGCTTGCGCAGGCGACCGGCGCATTCCGGGCACTCGGAAAGAGCGGCGTCGGTGAACGACTGCACCGCGTCGAAGCGGTGCTCGCACGCCGTGCAGGCGTACTGGTACGTGGGCACGATGGCTCCCTCTCGAAACCTGGCACTCGGCCAGCCGGAGTGCTAACCCCAATTCTGCGACACCACGCGTGCGGAGCGCAAACATCTCCGCCGGATCTCACAGTCACGGCAGCTGGATGAGGCCCCGTCCCGGGGTCAGCGCGGCGGTCATCAGCACGTCGTGCGGCTCCCGCGGCAGCCGGTCGACCGTCTCGTCGTCGCGCACGACGGCCACCAGCGGGGTGCCGGGAGCCGCGATGACCAGCGTCCGGTCGTAATACCCCGCGCCGCGGCCGAGCCGCACCCCCGCGCGGTCCACACCCAGCGCGGGCACCAGGACCATGTCCGCGATCCGCAGCGCGGCGGCGCCCAGCCGTTCGCCGATCGGCTCCAGCAACCCGAACGGACCCGGCCGCAGCGAGTCCTGCCCCGCGTACCACGCCCAGTCCAGCGGACCCTCGCCCGCGACGATCGGCAGCAGCACCCGCACCCCGTGCGCGGCGACCTCGTCGATCATCTGCACCGAGCCGGGTTCGGAGCCGATCGGCACGTACGCGCACAGCGTCTGGCCGCGACGCACGACCTTTCCGCTGGTCAGGAGCGCGGTGAGCTGAATCGCCTCGGCGAAGCGGGCACTCGCGGGCAGGCGGCGGCGCCTGCTGAGCAACGTCGAGCGCCACTGGTCCTTGGTCCACTCGCGTGCGTCTTCGAGATCACTCCCAGGCGAAGCCACACCACGAGGTTAGGCTGCGTGTCCATGAGCGCGTCGACCGCATTCACCACCGCCATCGTCCCCGCAGCAGGCCTTGGCACTCGCTTCCTGCCAACGACCAAAGCAGTCCCCAAAGAATTGCTCCCGGTGGTGGACACGCCGGGCATCGAATACGTCGCCGCGGAAGCAGCGGAGGCGGGCGCCACGCGCCTGATCATCGTCACCTCGCCCGGCAAGGACGCCGTGGCCGACTACTTCCGCCCGCAGCCCGACCTGGAGCGCACGCTCGAAGAGCGGGGGAAGACCGAACTCCTGGCGAAGGTCCGCCGCGCCCCCGGGCTGCTGGAGGTCGAGACCGCGATCCAGGAGCAGGCACTGGGCCTGGGGCACGCCGTCGGCTGCGCCGAAGGCAACCTGCGCGGCGACGACGAGGCCGTCGCCGTCCTGCTGCCCGACGACCTGGTGCTGCCGACCGGCGTGCTGACCCGCATGGCCGCCGTGCGCGCGAAGTTCGGTGGGTCGGTTCTGTGCGCGTTCGACATCCCGCGCGAGCAGATCTCCGCCTACGGGGTCTTCGACGTGGCCGACACCGACGATCCCGACGTCAAGCAGGTGCACGGCATGGTGGAGAAGCCGCCCGCCGCCGAGGCGCCGTCGACCTTCGCCGCCGCGGGCCGCTACCTGCTCGACCGCGCGATCTTCGACGCGCTCAAGCGGATCACCCCCGGCGCGGGCGGCGAGCTTCAGCTGACCGACGCCATCGCGCTGCTCATCGCCGAAGGCCACCCGGTGCACGTGGTCGTGCACCGCGGCGGAAGGCACGACCTCGGGAATCCCGGAGGTTTCCTGCGTGCCGCCGTGGACTTTGCCCTCGAGCACCCGGAGTATGGGCCCGACCTGCGGGAATGGCTGCGGGAACGGGTTGGCGGCGTGTAGATGCCGGGTCCAGGACGCGATTGGTGACAAGGTAACCGGATGAGGTCAGTCGACGAGCAACTCGCCAGGGCGCTGGCGGCCGCGGTCCGGCCCGCCCCCGTGCGGGTCGCCATCTCCGAGGCGCAGGGCCTGCTCTGCGCCGAGGAAGTCGTTGCCGAGCGCGCGCTGCCGGGGTTCGACCAGGCGGCGGTGGACGGCTACGCCGTGCGCAGTGTCGACACCCAGGCCGCGGGCGAGGAGCCGGTGCAGCTGCCGGTCGTCGGCGAGATCGCCGCGGGCTCGCGGCAGCCGCGCAGGCTCCAGCCGGGGCAGGCCGTGCGCATCGCCACCGGTGCGCCGCTGCCCACGCTCGCCGACGCCGTGCTGCCCACCGGGTTCACCGACGGCCACCACGCGAAGGTCACCGTGCACCAGCCGGTGCCGTCGGCGGGCTATGTCCGGCGCACCGGTGAGGACGTCCAGACCGGCGACGTCGCGGTCCGCCGCGGCGCGGTGATCGGCTCGGCCCAGGTCGGCTTGCTCGCCGCTGTCGGCCGTTCGAAGGTGCTCGTCTACCCAAGGCCGCGGGTATCGATCATCTCGGTCGGCGACGAACTGGTGGACATAGACCGCACACCCGGACAGGGCCAGGTCTACGACGTCAACTCCTACGCCCTCTCCGCCGCCGCGCGCGACGCGGGCGCGGAGGTCAACCGGGTCGGAATCCTGGAGAGCGACCCGAAGCGGCTGCGCGAGGTCGTCGAGAGCAGGCTGCTGCTGTCGGAGATCGTGGTGATCGCCGGTGGTGTGGGCGGGGAACTGGCCGAGGAGGTCCGGTCCGCGATCCAAGACCTCGGCGAGGTCGACATGACCAGGGTCGCGATGCACCCCGGCTCGGTGCAGGGCTTCGGCAGGCTCGGTCCCGACGCCGTGCCGACGTTCCTGCTGCCCGGCAACCCGATGAGCGCGCTGGTGGTCTTCGAGGTGATGGTCCGCCCGCTGATCCGCGCGGCCCAGGGCAAGCGCAACCCGCACCGCCGCGTGGTCACCGCCAGGCTGCTCTCGCCGATCACGTCCACGAAGGACCGCCGCGGCTTCCTGCGCGGACAACTGCTGCGCGACGAGTCGAACGGCGAGTACCTGGTTCAGCCGCTCGGGCTGTCGGGCTCGCACCTGCTGGCCTCGCTGGCCGAGGCGAACTGCCTGGTGCTCGTGGACGAAGAGACGACCGAGGTCCCCGTCGGCGAGCAGGTGCAGGTCAGCTTCCTCGCCCAGCGTGGCTAGCGTTCCCGCGGGTCGCCACCCCGGCTGGCCCGCCCGGCTCGGGCCGCTGATCGTGGGCGCGGGCGTGGTCGAGGTTCGGGCACCGAGACTGTGGGACGCCGCCGCGTGGAGCCGCATCCGCCGACGCGACCAACGGCACCTGGAGAACTGGGAGCCGTCGGTGCCCGGGACGTGGGCGGAACGCAACGCGGGCATCGCCTGGCCCGCCCAGTGGTCGACACTGCGCGCCCTCGGCAGGCGGGGGATGTCGCTGCCGTTCGTGATCACGGTCGACGGCGAGTTCGCGGGCCAGATCACCGTGGGCAACGTGATCCGCGGCTCGCTGTGCTCGGCCTGGGTGGGCTACTGGGTCGACAGCGAGGTCACCGGCGGGGGTGTCGCGACCGCTTCGGTGGCCCTCGTTGTCGATCACTGCTTCACCTCGGCCGGGCTGCACCGGATCGAGGCCACGGTGCGCCCGGAGAACGCCGCGAGCCTGCGCGTGCTGACCAAGCTGGGCTTCCGCGAAGAGGGCCTGTTCCGCCGCTACCTCGACGTGGCGGGCGACTGGCGTGATCATCTTTGCTTCGCATTGACCACAGAGGACATACCAAAGGGCCTGGTAGCGCGCCTGATCGCCGACGGCGGCGCGGTTTTGCCATAACGGTGCACGATGTTCATGGCAAATTAGTTTGATCAAGGCCGTTACGGTGGAAGGTCCACTTACGAACTAGCCGAATGGGTGAACGTGGTCGGCGCGCCTCCGCCAAGCGTGTGACTGTTGTGACTAACGTGGCGAATGCAGGGACGCGTGCGTCGCAAAGTTCGGGGGAGGTGCCGGGGACATGCCGAGCTCTTTGATCGTGGTCGCACTCGTAGTGGCATGGCTCGTCGTCCTCGTCCCGATGGTCGTGCGCAAGCGCCAGGAAATCGCCAGGACAGCGGACTCCGCGCTCGCGGCACGAGTCGTGCGCAGCGGTAGCGTCCACGACCACGACGAAGAAGACGACGACCTGCACGACCTCCACGAGGAGGCCGAGGACACCCGGGAGGACTTCGCCATGAGCGACGTCGACGAGGTGGACCCCGAGCTCGACGAGCTCGACGAAGCCGAAATCGAAGACGACCCCGAAACCGAAGTCCGCCGCTACCGCCCCGGCCGCGGCGGCTACGACCCCGACGCCGCCGCCCGCGCCGCCCGCGCCAAGTACGGCTTCCGCCAACGCGTCGTCCTGCTGATGATCGCCCTCGCGGTGATCACGGTCGCCCTCGCCGCCACCCTGAACCCGACCCTGTGGTGGGCACACGGGGCGATCGACCTCGCCCTCATCGGCTACCTCACCTACCTGCGCCGCCAAGTCCGGATCGAAGAAGAAATCCGCCAACGGCGCTACGCCCGCATGTCCGCCGCCCGCCGCTCCCACGCCCGGCCCTACGCGGACGAATACGACACCTACGAAGACGAAGACACCCGCCCCACCCGCGACCACGCCCCCACCCGCATCGCCCACCCCAGCGCCGTCGTCGTCGACATCGACGACGAAGACCCCTGGTTCGACGAACTCGGCGACCCCTCACACCTGCCCTACCGAAGGGCCGTAGGCGAGTAAGACCCCCCAGAAACCCCGGTGCGCACATCCTGATACGCTCTCCGCGCACCAAAGTTCGGGGCTGTAGCGCAGTTGGTAGCGCGTCTCGTTCGCATCGAGAAGGTCCGGGGTTCGATTCCCCGCAGCTCCACGCATAGACGGCTCATGCCCATAGAGGGCATGGGCCGTTTGCGTTCCGCATTGTTTCTGAGGGGCGACCCCCAGGCCCCCACGGTGCGATCGGTGACCATTTCTGCGCTGCCGGACCATCAGGGTGGGCTCGCGCTGCGCGCATCGGGGGTGCGTAACCGATCGTTGGGTCGCTCGCTGTGCGAGCCGTTGCTATTTCGGCCGTGCTCGGCATCCGTTGTGGCTCGCGCTGCGTGCATCGGTGCCGAGTCGAAAGCGCCGACTTTCCCGTAGCTGGCCCATTGGCCATGAATGGTGCTCCCGCGCACAGCGAAGCCCCGCGAGTGGGTCGCGGGGCTTCGGTGTGTGGTGGGTTATTCGGCGGGTTGGCCCGCGTTCTGCTTGGCTACCTCGGCGTGGACTTCGGCCATGTCCACGGCCTTCACCTGGGTGATCAAATCCTCCAAGGCGGGCGCGGGAAGCGCACCCGGCTGGGAGTAGAGGACGACGCCCTCGCGGACGGCCATGACCGTCGGGATCGACGAAATGCCGAACGCCTGCGCGAGCTGCTGCTGAGCCTCGGTGTCGACCTTGGCGAAGACCACATCGGTGTGCTGCTCCGACGCCTTCTCGAACGTCGGGGCGAACTGGCGGCACGGACCACACCAAGCGGCCCAGAAATCCACCAGGACGGTGCCACCACCGCCCACGACCTCGTCGAAGTTCTCGGTGGTCAATTCGACCGTCGCCACAGGACCTCCTAGGTAAGGGCGTGCTGTCTGCGGTTCAACGAACCACGCCCATAGAACATTCCCTACGCCAACTTGGCGTGAATACCCGCCTCAGCTCGGCGGTAAGCCTCATCGTCGCCAGTGAGCACCGACACGGCGTTCGACGCCCGCGCCAACGCGTCGATCTCGAACGCGAGCTGCGCGGCATCGGTGTCCGCGGGCAACTGCCCCCGCTCGACCGCTTCCTCGACCATCCCGACGAGCACCGCCATCCAACTGCGGAAAGAACCCACCACTGCGTCATGCACCCGGCCCTCGCGGGCATCGAACTCAGCCGACGCGGCGGCGAAAAAACAACCACCGGGGAAGATCCGGGTCCGCGAATACGTGATCCAGTTGTCGACCAGCGCCCGCAACCTCGGCAGCCCCGGCTCGGCGGCGCGCGCCGGGCGGATCACCCGGTCGACGAACACCTCCTCGGCGTAGGCGAGCGTCGCCAGCTGCAGCTCCTCCTTCGAGCCGAAGTGGGCGAAGATCCCGCTCTTGCTCAGCTCCAGCTCCCCGGCCAGCCTGCCGATCGTCAGCCCGTCCAACCCCTCGACGGACGCGATCTCCGCCGCGCGGCGCAGCGTGACGCGCCGCGTCTCCGCGCCCCGAGCCAGCCGACCGTCCATGCGAGCAATCTAGACGACCCGACGATCATGTGGAACTATCTGACCGATCGTTCGTACTTATTTCTGGAGGGGTCATGGACATCAGGGCACTGGACCGGCGGGCCGTAGAGGTCACCGGCGCGGTCATCGACCGGCTGACCGACGAGCAGCTCGACCTCGCGTCGCCCTGCTCGGAGTGGACGGTTCGTGGCGTCATCGGGCACATGGTGGGCAACAACCACGGGATGCTGGCCAAGCTCGCGGGGCAGGCGGCGCCCGGGGACGTCGATCTGGGCGAGGACCCGCGGGCGGAGTTCCGCGAGACCGCCGAGGCGTTCCTGGCGGCCTTCGGAACCGATGAGGCGCAGGAAGCCCCGTTCGAGCTGCTCGGTGTGGAGCGCACCGGCGCGGTGGCCCAGTCGGTGCACTTCGCTGACGTCCTCGTACACGCGTGGGACATCGCGTCGGCGGCCGGGATCGACCTGCGGTTCGACGAGGACCTCGCCGAGGCCGCGGTCAAGGTCGTCAGCCGCTTCCCCGAGGAGCTGTGGGGACCGGGTGGCGCGTTCTCCGCGCGGCTGCCCGTCGCCGAGGGCGCCTCGGCGCACGAGCGGCTGCTCGCGCTGACCGGGCGGGCGCCGGTGGCCTCAGCCGCCTGACGGCCGGTAGGCGCTCACGGTGACCGACCCGGTCACCGTGAGCGGATCGGCCAGCGCGGTGATCCGCTCGTGGAACTCGGCGGCGACGGTGTGGAAAGCGTTGGGGCCCATGCCCACCAGCGTGGTGACGTCATGGTGCGACAAGGTCATCGAGAACTCGCGGTCGGTCTGCTCGACGAGGTCGAAGTGCGGGGCCAGCCGCTCGTCGATGCGGCTCTGCTTGTCCTCCTCGACCGCCAGTAGGTCCAAAGTGGACACCAACTCGGCCAGGTGTCGAGACGTCGGGGCGACCACGACCAGGGTGCCCTCGGGCCGCAAGATCCGGCGCAGCTCCGCGGGGTTGCGTGGGGCGAAGACGTTGAGCACGAGCCCCGCGGCGGCGGGCTGGACCGGCAGCGGCTGCCACGCGTCGCAGCCGACCGCGCCGATCAGGGGATGGGCGCGGGCGGCCCGACGCAGCGCGGGCTTGGAGGCGTCGAGCGCGAGCCCTATGCGGTCCCTGAAGTGGTCGAGGACGGCTGCGAGGTAGTAGCCGGTGCCCGCCCCGACGTCCACGACGCAGCCGGGTCCAAGCCGGGCGGCGTCGACGATCGCTTCAACGATCGGGGCGTAGTGACCCACGCCGAGGAACGCCGCGCGGGCGTCGACCATCTCGGGAGTGTCCCCGGTGAACGTCGAGGCCCCGCGCAGCAGGCTCACGTAGCCCTGGCGGGCGATGTCGAAGCTGTGCGACCGCGCGCACCGCAGCGTCCCGGACTCGATGGCCAGGGCGCCGCCGCACAGCGGACAGGCCAGGAACGGGACGGCGTCGGCGAGCATGGAGCGACCCTACGACGAGGGCCCGGGCGACAGTGTCGCCCGGGCCCTCGGTCTAAGTGGATCAGTTACGACGCAGGACCGCGTTGCGGATCCGCGGGACTCCCAGCAGCAGGCCACCGCTGAGCAGCAGCGCCGCGCCGAGGAAGATCATCCAGCCGACGTTCGCACCGGTGTCGGGCAGGTTGCTGTCGTCACCAGGGGCCGGTGCGACGGTCGTGGTGGTGACCGGCGCGGTCGTCGTGGTCCCCGCCGAGGTCGTCGTCGTCGGCTCGGTGGTGGTGGTCCCACCCGTCGTCGTCGTGGTAGTCGTGGTCGTCGTGGTGGTCGTGGTGGTCTTCACGCCACAGGCGAACCAGTGGCTGATCGCGGCGATCTGACCGCCGTTGTTGTACGGCGAGTGCAGCTTCAGCCACGGCATCTCGCCGAGCTTGTCCGCAGAGTACTTGTTGTACCCGTCGCCGCCCTTGATGACCACGCCGACCAGCTCGACGCCTTCGGGCACGTCCTCTTCGGTGATGTCGATGGACATCGTGTTGTCGGGCGCGGGGTCCTCGCCGAGGACGGACTTGCTGCCCGGCCACAGCGTGGGGCAGTCCGCGGCTTTGATGTTCCCTTCGCCGTACACCGCGCGGGTGTCGCCTGCGGGCGGCGGGCCTTCCTGAGCGCCCGCGGTGCCCGAGATGGCCAGCAGGGAGGCCGCAGTGACGGCCGTGAACGTGAGCGACGCGACAAACCTGCGCATGTATGAACTCCCAGAGTGACCATGCCTCGACGACTGGGCATTTCTACACCCAAACGGACGAGGTCACTACACCGGTGTGCTCCTGAGCGTGTTCGTGTTCGTCCCGTTGCCGATTAGAGATCTTTCAACGCGTCCTCGATCGCCCGGTGGAAGGTCGGGTAGGCGAAAATCATGTGTCGCAACGTGCTGATGGGAACTTGCGCGTGCACCGCGAGGGTCAGCATGCCAAGGACTTCGCCGCCGGTCGGGCCCGCTGAGGTCGCTCCCACGAGGACACCGCGATCGGCGTCGGCGACCAGCTTGATCAGGCCTTCGTTGCCGATCTTGTGGATCCAGCCGCGCGACGACGACTCGACTTTGGACATCCCTGTCCGCACGTCGATGCCCGCTTCGCGGGCGGCGGACTCGGTCAGGCCGACCGAGCCGACCTCGGGATCGGTGAACGTCACCCTCGGCACGGCCCGGTAGTCCGCGCCGGGGGAGTCCTCGCCGAGGATGTCGGCGACCGCGATGCCCGCCTGGTACATCGACATGTGGGTGAACGCACCCTCGCCGACCACGTCGCCGATCGCCCACACGCCGTCGGCGGCCCGCAGGTGCTTGTCGACCTTGATGCCCTTGGCCGTGTCGTCGAGCCCGACGGCGGCGACGCCCAGTGCCGCCAGGTCGGTGCGGCGGCCCGCGGCGACGAGGAGCTGTCGGGCGGACACTGGATCTCCGCCGTCGAACTCGAGGGTGAACCGGTCGCCGTCGTGGCTCGCGGAGGTGATCTTCGCGCCCGTCCGCACCGTGATGCCCTCGGCGGCGAACCGCTCGGCGATCAGCGCCCCCGCTTCCGGCTCGTCGAGTCCGAGCAGCCGGTCCTGCGCCTCGACCACCGTGACCGCCGCGCCGAAACGGGCGAAGACCTGGGCGAACTCGCAGCCCACCGGCCCGCCGCCGAGCACGATCAGCGATTCTGGGACCTCCTCGACGGCGACGGCTTCACGGTTGGTCCAGTGCGGTGTGTCGGCCAGGCCCGGTACGGGCGGGAGCGCGGGCTCGGTGCCCGGGTTGAGCACGATCCCCTTGCGGGCGGTGATCCGCTCCTCGCCAGAGGGGGTGGACACGACGAGTTCGCCGGGGCCGGTGATCCGCGCGCGGCCGCGCAGGAACCTCGCTCCCGCCTTGGTGAGCCGCTGCACCGCCACGGTGTCGTCCCAGTCGTCCGTGGCCTCCTCGCGGATGCGCTTGGCGACCGGCGCCCAGTCCGGGCGGACCTCGGCGAACCCGGCCAGGTCCGCGACCCGACGAGCCTCGGTGAGGGCGTCGGCGGCCCGGATCATCATCTTCGTCGGCACGCACGCGTAGTACGGGCACTCGCCACCGACCAGCCGGGCCTCGATCCCCACGACCGACAGTCCTGCCTCGGCAAGCCGCGTGGCCACGGATTCGCCGCCGGGCCCGAGACCGACCACGGCGACGTCGACGGTGAGAGCCATCTGTGTCCACCCTTCTGGAAGACCATCACTCCACCACGGCCCGCGGTGTCCCGCAGGGTCGCTAGCGCACCCGCAGGAACTCGTGGCTGTCGCGGATCTCGCGGTTGAGGAACGCCCCGACGCTCGGCGCGGACATCAACCCCCAGTACAGCCGCTTGGCGACGCCCAGGTACTGGTAGACGTTGCCGTTGCGGAACTCGACCTCGAGGGTCTCCGTGGCCGCGTCGTAGCCCACCGACGCGACGCTCGCCGAAGCGAGAGCCTGTCTGCGCATCTTCCCCGCCCACGATTCGATCTCGGTGCCTCACCGATACCTTGCCACCGAACGCCTGATGCGTCTGCCTCAGTTCGTGAGCTGTGGACAACCTTGACGGCACGTTCGGCGTCCCTGTGGATGAACGGCCCGCCCGGGCCGCCGATCGGCATACGCTGGTTTCCGGCGCACCCGGCGCCGCATTGAGAGGAGCTGTACTCGAAGTGCTGGACCTCGCGGCTTCCCTGCTGTCGTTCGCGCACAGCCTTTTCGGGCCGGGGCTGTGCCCCGGCGACTGGGTCTGGGCGACGAGCACGGCCGGAGCGCTGATCGCGCTGCTGCCGATCGTCGGCTCGGTGACGGTCGCGCTGGTCCGTAAGGTCACCGGCAACCTCTACAACCCGGTCACCTACGGAGTGTTCGGCGCCATCGGCGCGTTCTTCGCCTTCCTGATGCCGTGGCTGCTGTTCAACGGGATCAGTGGGGTCTTCCGAGGTGTGTTCACCAAGGACCCGACGGTCTCGCTCGCCGGGTCGGGCACCATGGACGTCCACTACTGCTGGGTCGACGCTCAGGACGAGTACCTGGGTGGCGGGGCCAACGTCTACGAGGTCATCTTCCACAAGTTCGAGGACACGCCGGTCTTCCTGCTGCGACTGGTCTTCCTCGTGGTGGTCCCCGCGATCTGCCTGCTGTTCGTGATTCTGCAGGCCCGCGCCGCGACCCGCCGCGGCCCGCGCTGGGTGAGCAGGCTCGTCTGGGTGCCGTTCGCGCTGATGATCGCGCTGAGCGTCCCCGTCGAGGCCAACACCGCGTCCCACCTGTGGCTGGGGTTCCTGCCGATCTCGGTGCTCGGCCTGATCCCCGTGTACGTCATCGGCGCGCCGAGTTGGTCGACGATCGAGCGCAGCCACCAGAAGCCGGAGCCCGCCCCGCCGCAGCAGTCCGGTGTGAGCGCGCACCCGCAGACCGCGCACCCGCCGAGGCAGACGCCGCCTCCGCAGCAGCAGAACAACCAGCCCAGCAAGGCCGTGCCGCCCTACGTGCCGCCCGCGCCGCTGCCGCCGTACCAGCCGCCGGCGCACGTCCCCGGCTATCCGCCGCAGGTCCCGGTGAAGCCCGTGCCCGCGCCCTACGTGCCGCCCGCGCTCAATCCGACGCTGCATGACCCCAACCCCGAAGGCCTCGGCGCGATGGCCCGGTTGGCCGCCGACCCCGGTCCGCTCCCGTTCGCCCCGCGCTCGGCCACCCCGCCCCCGCCGCCGGTCAAGCCGTCCGGCAGCCGCTTCCGCAAGGTCCGGGCCCTGGGCCAGGGCGGGTTCGGCACGGTGTGGCTGGCCGTGGACACCCAGCTCGACCGCACGGTCGCGGTGAAGATGGCGCACGCCCCCGACGCCGAGACCGAAGAGCGCATGCTGCGCGAAGCAAGGGCGCTAGCGGCGGTGCACCACCCGAACTGTGTGCGGGTGTACGACATCGTTTCCGAGCCTGAGGGCCTCGGCCTGGTCATGGAGTACATCGAGGGCCAGCCCCTGGCCGACCGCGTCGCCACCGGCGGCCCACTCGACGACCTGGCCGTCGCCCGACTGTGGATCACCATGGCCGGAGCCCTGTCCGCCGCCCACGCCAAGGGTGTCCTGCACCGCGACGTCAAGCCGTCGAACGTGATCATCGACCCGGACGGCAACGCCCACCTGATCGACTTCGGCATCGCCCGCTCGCAGGGCGACTCCACCTTGACCGCGACCGGGATGATGGTCGGCACCCCCGACTTCCTCGCCTCGGAAACCGCCGCGGGCGCCAACGCCACCCCGGCCTCGGACGCTTGGCAGCTGGCGGCCACCGTGAGTTTCGCCCTCACCGGCAAACCCCCACGCGGCACCCGAGAGAACGCCATGGCCGCCCTGATGGCCGCCGCGAAGGGCGAACCGGTCACGCAAACACCGCAGCAGAGCGCCCACCGCAGACTGCTGCTGGCATCACTGGACAACGAACCGGCCCGCCGCCCGACCCTGCGCGCGGTCGCCCGCGAACTCAGTGACTGGATGGCCAGGGAAGGCCACACGGAGACCGGCCCAGTCACCCAGATAGTCCGCCGGGACGACATCGACAAGGTCGACAAGGCGAACCGCACCAGGCATCTACCCGGATAGCAATCAGCGACACTCAAGATCAACGCGGACCGGCCACCAGCCTTGAGCCGCCGCTAGCGCCACGGGCAGCCCCGGACGATGTTCCCGGCGATTCGAGCGCAGCTCAGCGAGGTGTGGCGAAGTTTCGGCGGTAGTCCTTCGGCGAGACACCGACGATCTTCTGGAAGTGGTGCCGCAGCAAGGCCCCCGTCGCGAACCCGCACCGGTTCGCCACGTCGTCCACCGACGCCGAGGTCTCCTCCAGCAGTGTCCGAGCGTGCAGCACCCGCTGCATCGACAGCCATTTCAGCGGCGTCGTGCCGGTCTCGGCGACGAAACGGCGGGCGAAGGTGCGCTCCGACATCCGGGCGCGTTCCGCGAGTGCGGCCACCGAATGGTCCTCGGCCAGATTCTCCACCAGCCAGGTCAGGATCGGCGTCAGGCTGTCGCCGGTGCACTCGGGCACCGGCAACTCCACGTACTGCCGCTGACCGCCGTCACGCTGCGGCGCCACGACCATCCGGCGGGCGATGGCGGTGGCCACCGCCGAGCCCATCTCGCGGCGGACCAGGTGCAGGCAGGCGTCGATGCCCGCCGCCGTTCCGGCGCTGGTGATGATGTCGCCGTCGTCGACGAAGAGGACGTCCGGGTCGACCTTCGCCAGCGGAAAGCGCTCGGCGAGTTGGGCCGCGTGCCGCCAGTGGGTGGTACAGCGGCGCTGGTCGAGCAGGCCGGTGGCGCCGAGCAGGAACGCCCCGCTGCACACCGACAGGATCGTCGAGCCGCCGGCGTGGGCCGCGCGGAGTGCGTCGAGGACGGCGGGCGGGTAGGTGTCGCGGATCTGGCACGCGGGCAGGGCGATCAGGTCGGCTCCGTCGAGGGCGGACAGGTCCAGGGTGGGGACCATCGACACGCCGACGCTGGACGGGATCGACTTGCCCGCCACTTCCCCGCACACCCGGAACTCCACGGGCGGCACGCCGTCGTCGGTTCGGTCGACCCCGAACACCTCGCAGATCACGCCGAACTCGAACGGCGCGAAGCCGTCGATCAGCACTGCCGCCACGCTCTTCAGCATGCCTGAAGACTAGCTGGCAGGATTTTGTCGCACAAGGTCAGTTCTGCCACTGGTGGCAGGAAAGAGTGCAGCGCAAACTTAGTGCCATGGAACTCGTACTCATCGCCCTCGCCGCCCTTCTGGTCTACGGACTGGACCGCAACCACCACCGTCAGCCCGAACCCCGGCCGCGCCTGGCCGGACGGTCCGACGTCGAAGACCGCGACCTCGTCCGGGTCGCCGCCGACCTCCGCACCGCGCGGCCCGAGCCGCGTGAGCGCCCTACCGCCAGGACGGCAGCCAGAGTTCGGCTTGCCATCGGGCCTCGGTGATCGAGTCACCGTTGAGGATCGGCCAGAGCCAGACGAAGTTGGCCACGACCATGCCCACGTACAGCGCGACAACCAGTAGACCGGTGCCCCGCCGTTCGGCCCCATCCCGGACCCGGCCCAGGATGTGGCCGAGCGGCAGCACCAGTCCGAGCACCAGGAACGCCGCTATCGGCGTGACGTAGAAGAAGTACATCTGCCGGTCGAGGTTGATGAACCACGGCAGCAGGCCCGCCAGGTACGCGGTGACGACCGCGGCGTAGCGCCAGTCGAGCCGGGCCACCATCCGCCACAGCCCCCACGCCAGCATCGGGAGCGCCAGCCACCACAGCGCGGGCGTGCCGATCAGCATTGTCGCGGCGACGCACTTCGTCTCGCCACAGCCCAGCGTGGAGCCTTCGTAGTAATAGAGCATCGGACGCAGACCCATCGGCCACGTCCACGGCTTCGACTCCCACGGGTGCTGCTTGTTCGGGTCCGTCACCAGCTCGCTGTGGAACTTCAGGACGTGCTCGTGGAACTGGAACAGCGACCCGAACGCGCCCTTGACGACGCCCCACGGCCCACTGGCGTCGGTCGGCTCCAGGTGCCGATCGATCCCGGTCTCGCTGCCGAACCAACCCCACCAGGTCGACAGGTACGCGATCGCCGCGACACCGATGAAGGCCCACAGCGCGGGCAGGAGATCACGCAGCGCCGTGCCGATCCAGGGGTGCCGAACACCCGCGGCACGCCGGGCCGTCACATCGAACAGGACCGTGAGCAGCCCGAACGCGGCGATGAAGTACAGCCCCGACCACTTGACGCCGCAAGCCAGGCCGAGCAGCACACCGCCCAGCAGGCGGAACCAGCGCACACCCAGCCGCGGCCCGTACGTCGAGTCGCCGACCCAGCCCTCCGCGACCGCCACCGCGAGCCGTGACCGGACTTGGTCGCGGTCGACCAGCAGCGCGGCGAACGCGGCCAGGATGAAGAACGCGAGGAAGGCGTCGAGCATCCCCATCCGCGACTGCAGGTGGGACACGCCGTCGCAGATCAGCAGGATTCCCGCGATCGCGCCGAGCAGTGTCGACCTGGTCAGCCGCCGGGCGATGCGGATGATCAGCACGATCATCAGCGCCCCGGCGAGCGCGGCGGTGAACCGCCAGCCCCAGCCGTTGTAGCCGAAGAGCGACTCGCCGAACGCGATGAGCGTCTTGCCCAGCGGCGGGTGGACGGTCAGCCGGTAGCCGGGGTTGTCCTCGAACCACCCGTTGCGCAGCATCTGCCACGCCTGCGGCACGTAGTGCTTCTCGTCGAAGACGGGCGTGCCGTTGTCGGTGGGGTTGCCGAGGTTCTGGAACCGGACGAACCCGCCGATCAGCCCCAGGACGGCGGTGACGATCCAGCCGCGCAACCGGTCGGTCGGCATCGGCTTGCCCAGCAGCCGGTCGCGTACCGACTCGGTGGCGTCGGCTTGCCGAGGCGCCGGGTCCGGACCGACCCGGTCGGCCTCGTCTTCGGCTACGAGGAGGCTCACGAGGGGAGATGGTAGGGCGCGAAGTGTTATCCCCGCGTCGGGATAGCCGAGATCACGCCGAAATAGCGAGGTGACGGTAGGTGGATGCTCGCCCACTGATGAATCCATCGTCAGTGACCACGGCTTTCCGCTGGTCCTTCGAGCGCCCAGGTGTGAGCCGGTGAGCTTGGATCAGTCGCCCCGGTGGTGCGGCACTAGGCTTCGACGATGCTCGTTCTCGCCGCGACCCCCCTGGGTGACTCCCGTGACGCGTCCCCAAGGCTGGTCGAGGCGTTCACCAACGCCGACGTCATCGCCGCCGAGGACACCCGCCGGACCCGCAACCTGATCAGTGCGCTCGGTGTCACCCCCACGGGCCGGATGGTCAGCTTCTACGACGCCGTGGAGACGAGCCGTATCGCCGGTCTGGTCGAGGCCATCACCGAGGGCAAGTCGGTCCTGCTGGTCACCGACGCGGGGATGCCCAGCGTCTCCGATCCGGGGTACCGCCTGGTCGCGGCCTGTGTCGAGGCCGACCTGCCGATCACCTGCCTGCCCGGCCCGTCCGCGGTCACGACCGCGCTGGCGCTGTCCGGGCTGCCCTGCGACCGGTTCTGCTTCGAGGGTTTCGCCCCGCGCAAGCCGGGGGAGCGGCGCAAGTGGCTGAAAGCGCTGGCCACCGAACCGCGCACGGCTGTCTTCTTCGAGTCACCCCACCGCATCGCGAGCCTGCTCGCCGACGCCGCCGAGGTGCTCGGCGCCGACCGGCGGGCCGCCGTGTGCCGGGAGCTGACCAAGACCTACGAAGAGGTCCGCCGCGGCGGACTCGCCGAGCTGGCCAAGTGGGCTGAGGAAGGTGTGCGCGGCGAGATCACCGTCGTCCTCTCCGGCGCCGAGCCCGTCGAGACTCCCGACCTGGAGACCCTCGTCGAGCAGGTCCGTGAGCTGGCCGCCGCGGGTGCCCGGCTCAAGGACGCGGCCGCCGAGGTCGCCGCCGAACACGGGGTGAGCAAGAAGTCCCTCTACGACGCGGCGGTCGCCAAATGATCCAGGTGGGCGAGACGACGCTGGTCTCCCAGATCACCGGCCACGAGTCGACCAACCTGACCGCCGAGCGCTACGGCATCCACGCCACCGACCTCGGGATCATGTGGGACGACAGCGCGGGCCGCACGTTCGTCGTCTTCGGCGACACCTACGGCCCGGGCTGGCGGGGCGACGGCGCGGGAACCGACGACGACACCGACTGGCGCTGCAACGTGCTGGCGATCGTCGCCGAGCGCGACCTCGACCACGGCCTCAAGATCGAGTCCGTCGTCGCCCAGGACGACGGCATGGCCCGGCAGATCATCGACCGCGACGCCGAGAGCGTCGAGGAGACCGTGATCCCGTGCGCGGGCATCGAGATCGACGGTGTGCACTACCTGCACTACATGTCCGTGCGGAACTGGGGACCGCAGGGCAAGTGGGTGACCAACTACGCGGGCATCGCCTTCTCCCGCGACGGCGGCCGCACGTGGGACAAGCCGTGGCGCTCCCGCTGGATCAACCGGGCCGAGCACGACCACCCGTTCCAGATGGGCGCCTTCGCCCAGCAGGGCGAGCACCTCTACCTCCTGGGCACCCCGAACGGCCGCTGGGGCGACACCCACCTCGCCCGAGTGTCCACAAAGGACATCCTGGAACCCGCGGCCTACGAGTACTGGACCGGCGAGACCTGGCACCCGAAGGACCCGTTCGCGGCCAAGCCCGTCTTCACCGGCCCGGTCGCCGAGCTGTCGGTGCTCTACAGCACCCATTTCAACCGGTGGATCGCCCTGCACCTCGACGAGTCGAAGGCCGCCATCGTGCTGCGCACCGCCGAGGAGCTCACCGGCCCGTGGACCGACGGCCAGGTCGTCGCGGACGGCGATCGGTACCCCGGCCTCTACGGCGGATTCCTGCACCCGGAGTCGGCCAAGGGGCCGGTTCTTTATTACGCGATGTCACGGTGGTCGCCGTACAACGTGTACCTGATGCGCACGACGCTGACCTAGCCTCCGTGCACCCGCCCGCACCGACGTCCGTACGCTAACCGGTCATGAGCGCCCCCGTGTTGACCGCGGTGGCCTGGCCCTACGCCAACGGCCCCCGCCATATCGGTCACGTCTCCGGATTCGGTGTCCCTTCGGACGTCTTCTCCCGCTACATGCGAATGTCCGGTCACCGGGTGCTCATGGTCAGCGGAACGGACGAACACGGCACCCCGATCTCGGTGCAGGCCGACAAAGAAGGCCTGACCACCCGCCAGCTCGCCGACAAGTACAACCGTGTGATCGCCGAGGATCTCCAAGGTCTCGGGCTGTCCTATGACCTGTTCACCCGCACGACCACGGGCAACCACTACAAGGTCGTCCAGGAGCTGTTCCTGGCGCTGCACCGCAACGGGTACGTGCAGGCCAAGACCCAGATGGGCGCGATCAGCCCGTCCACCGGCCGCACCCTGCCCGACCGCTACATCGAGGGCACCTGCCCGATCTGCGGCTACGACGGCGCGCGCGGCGACCAGTGCGACAACTGCGGCAACCAGCTCGACCCGATCGACCTGAAGAACCCCCGCTCGAAGATCAACGGCGAGGTGCCGAAGTTCGTCGAGACCGAGCACCTGTTCCTCGACCTGCCGTCGTTCGCGGGCGCGCTGGGGTCGTGGCTGTCCACCCGCACCGGGTGGCGGCCGAACGTGCTCAAGTTCAGCGAGAACCTGCTCGGCGACATGCGCCCCCGCGCGATCACCCGCGACATCGACTGGGGTGTCCCGGTTCCGCTCGACGGGTGGCGCGACCAGCCGATGAAGAAGTTCTACGTCTGGTTCGACGCGGTGATCGGCTACTTGTCCGCCAGCGTCGAATGGGCTCGCCGCAGCGGCGACGCCGACGCCTGGAAGGAGTTCTGGACCGACCCGGCCCAGGCCTACTACTTCATGGGCAAGGACAACATCGTCTTCCACTCGCTGATCTGGCCGTCGCTGCTGCTCGGGCAGAACGGTGAGGGCGACAAGGGCGGACAGCCCGGCGGGTTCGGCAAGCTCAACCTGCCGACCGAGGTCGTCTCCAGCGAGTTCCTCACCATGAGCGGCTCGAAGTTCTCCACCTCGCGCGGCACCGTGATCTATGTCCGGGACTTCCTCAAGCAGTTCGGTCCCGACACGCTGCGGTACTTCATCTCGGTCGCGGGCCCGGAGAACCAGGACACCGACTTCACCTGGGACGAGTTCATCCGCCGGACCAACTTCGAGTTGGCCAACGAGTGGGGCAACCTGGTCAACCGGTCGATCTCGATGGCGCACAAGAACGTCGGCGCCATCCCGACCCCGACCGCGCCCACGGCCGCCGACGCGGAGCTGAAGGCGTTGGCGCGCAACGCGTTCGACACCGTCGGCGAGAACCTGCGGCGTTCGCGCTTCAAGGCCGCGGCCAACGAGGCCATGCGCGTGGTCGGCGCGGCGAACAAGTACCTGTCCGATGAGGAGCCCTGGAAGCGCAAGGATGACCCGGAGCGTCGGGACACGATCCTGCACACCGCGCTGCAGGTCGTCTCCGACGCGAACACGCTGCTCACGCCGTTCCTGCCGCACTCCGCGCAGAAGATCCACGAGGCGCTGGGCGGCAAGGGCGTGTGGTCCTCGCAGCCGGAGATCCGTGAGGTCGCCGACCTTGACGACCCGAGCCTGCAGTACCCGGTCCTGACTGGTGACTACGCCAATGACCAGGCCAAATGGGAATCGGTGGACATCGAGGTTGGCCGTCCGCTGGACAAGCCGTCGCCGCTGTTCGCCAAGCTCGACGCCGAACTCGGCGAGACCGGCCCGGACTGGGCGCCGATCGTCAAGTGACGCCACGCAAGGGTGACCTACCACCGGTTCCGGAGCCACTTCCGGCACCGGTGGTGGACGCCCACACGCACCTGGATGCCTGTGGTGCCAAGGATTTGGCGTCGGTCGTCGAGGTGCTCGACCGGGCGTCGTCGGTCGGCGTCGACCGGGTGATCACCGTGGCCGACGACCTGGACTCCGCGGTCTGGGCGGCCGAGGCGTCCACTTGGGACTCGCGAGTCTTCGCCGCGGTCGCGGTGCATCCCACGCGGACAGCGAACTTCACTGATTCGGACAAAGCGGTCATAGAGGATTTGTCGCGGCGGCCAAGGGTTGTCGCGGTCGGCGAGACCGGCCTCGACTACTACTGGGACTACTCGCCGCGCGACGCGCAGGAAGAGGCGTTCCGCTGGCACATCGACCTGGCCAAACGGGTCGGCAAGCCGCTGATGATCCACGACCGCGACGCGCACGAGGACATCCTCCGTGTGCTGACTGAAGAAGGACCACCCGAAACGGTGGTTTTCCACTGTTTTTCGGGTGACCTCGGCTTTGCGCGTCGCTGCGTCGATCAAGGTTTCGTATTGTCCTTCGCGGGACCGGTCACGTTCCGCAACGCGAGGGCGCTGCGCGAGGCGGCCGCTTTCGTGCCGCTGGAACAACTTCTGGTGGAGACGGACGCGCCTTTCCTCACGCCTCACCCGTTTCGGGGTCGCCCGAACGAGCCGTACTGCGTCGCGTACACCGTGCGCGACCTTGCCGAGCTGCGCGGCGTGGATGTGGCCGATCTCGCAAATTCTGTGTCTACAACCGCAAATCGCGTGTTTCGGTTGCTCGATGTGACATCGGACCTTCCGGGCGGTGAGCAATTGCGCTGAATGGGGGAACGATTGCGCCGACTGTGATGTGACGGGACTCACGACATTGCTGGATGTGTTTGCGCAACCCACCGGCGCTCGTTACTGTCCCGTGACCGAACGACCTGGGGCATCCCTGTCTCAGATCAATCCGGAGCTTTGCAATGTGGGGAACGCGGCTCCCGCCTCCTGGAGGAATGGATCCTGTGAGCGGTAAACAGACCGACGGCTTCGCCGACACCGACTGGTTCACGCCGGTCACCGTCGGCACGGACAACCACGACGGGGACTTCACGGCGTGGCGTTCGGAGTTCCCGTCCGAGGACTACGACACGGGCTACTCGCCGTCTCTGAACATCACCGACCACGATGTCCGCTACGCCCTCGGCCCGCAGGCCGACGAGATCATGGCGCACGCCGGTGTCGACGTCGAAGAGCTGATCAGGCTCGTCAACGCCGAAACCACGGTCCTGCCGGTCATTCCCGACGAGGTGGCCTCCGGCCCGCGTCCGCTGACGGTCGAGGACGAGCCCGCACCCGGTCTCATCACGGCGGTCAGACGGTGGAAGGCCTCGTTCCTCAAGGCCACCATCGCCGCGGTACTCGTGAGCTTGGTCGGCGGCGGCGCCGCGGCCATCGCGATGAACAACTCCGTCACCGTCGATGTCGACGGCCAGGCCCGCCAGATCAACACCTACGCCGACACGGTCGGTGAAGTGCTGGAAGAGGAAGGCATCAACATCGGCGAGCACGACTCGCTGAGCCCGTCCCCGACCGCAGAGATCGGCGACGACGGCAAGATCGTCCTCCAGCGCGGCCGTCAGCTGCACCTCACCGTCGACGGTGAGAAGCGCGACGCCTGGGTCCGCGCCACCACACTCGGTGAGGCCCTCAAGCAGGCCAACGCCCCCGTCGCCGGCGCGTGGATCTCCGCGGGCAACGACTCGCAGGTGCCGCTCGAAGGCATGTCGGTCGAGATCAAGACCGCCAAGGCGATCACCCTCTTCGACGGTGGCAACGCGCCCAAGCCGATCACCACGAACGCCGTCACCGTGCAGGAACTCCTCAACGAGCTGAAGCTGACGCTCGGACCCGAGGACGCGATCACCCCCGGCGGCGACCTCAAGCTCACCGGCGGTGCCGAGGTCCGGATCAGCCGCACCGGCGTGACGGTGGTCAACCTGACCGAGCCCGTCGCGCCCCCGGTGCAGAAGATCGACGACCCGGAGATGGACAAGGGCAAGGAAACGATCGTCGAGCCGGGCGCCCCCGGCGAGCGCATCGCGACCTACCGCATCACCCAGAAAAACGGCAAGGAAATCAAGCGCGAGGAAATCGGCGCGAAGGAAACCGTCGCGCCGAAGCCGAAGATCGTGAAGGTCGGCACCAAGAAGCCCCCGGTTCCCGTCATCCCCGACGGCCAGGTCTGGGACCGGCTCGCGCACTGTGAGTCCACCGGCAACTGGGCGATCAACACGGGCAACGGCTACTACGGCGGCCTGCAGTTCAACAAGAGCACCTGGGACGCCTACGGCGGCAGCCAGTACGCCGCGTACCCCCACCAGGCCTCTCGCGAGCAGCAGATCGCCATCGCCACCAAGCTCCGCGACGCCCGCGGCGGCTACAGCGCTTGGCCGCACTGCGCCAGCAAGCTCGGATTGCCCCGCTAACCACGTACCACCGAGAACGGCCGCCCAAACCGGGCGGCCGTTCTTGCTTTGTGACCATGATCACACTTCGATGATGTGGACCTACGCATCCACCACCCAAAGGTGCGCCCACCGTCGAGCCCGTAGGCTCAGCGGGTGACTCTCCTTGGCCCCGCGGACGTGCGAAAGCTCGCCGAACAGCTCGACGTCCGCCCGACCAAGAAGCTCGGCCAGAACTTCGTCCACGACCCCAACACGGTCCGCCGCATCGTGACCGTCGCCAAGCTCACCGACGACGACGTGGTCCTCGAAGTCGGCCCCGGCCTCGGCTCCCTCACCCTCGCCCTCCTCCCCGCCTGCAAGGCCGTCGTAGCCGTCGAGATCGACCCGGTCCTGGCCAAGCAGCTCCCGGCGACCGTCGCCGACCGCGCCCCGGACCTCAAGGACCGCCTCCACGTCCTCGAAGCCGACGCCATGCGGGTCCAAGCCGAGCAGCTCGCCGTCGCGCCCACGGCCCTTGTCGCGAATCTGCCCTACAACGTCGCCGTCCCCGTGGTCCTGCACCTCCTCGCCGAGCTGCCGTCGCTGCGCACGGTGCTGGTCATGGTCCAGGCCGAGGTGGCCGACCGGATGGCCGCCGGACCCGGCAGCAAGGTCTACGGCGTCCCGAGCGTCAAGGTCGCCTGGTACTCCGAGGCCAAAAGGGTCGCCACCGTGCCGCGCTCGGTGTTCTGGCCCGTGCCGAACGTGGACTCCGCGCTGGTCCTGATGACCCGCCGCGAGACCCCCGAGGCCGACCGCAAGACGGTCTTCGCCGTCGTCGACGCGGCCTTCGCGCAGCGGCGCAAGACGCTGCGGGCGGCGCTGGCGGGGTGGGCCGGGTCGGCGGCCCGGGCCGAAGAGATCCTCGTGGCCGCCGGGGTCGACCCCGGTTTGCGCGGCGAACAGCTCACCGTGGACGACTTCGTCCGGATCGCCGCCCAGGGCTGACGCCGCACTACCTCCAAAATGTGACGTTGCCCGTCTACTGCTATTGGCGGCTTGCGCAGCGACCCCGTGATCGGGTGTACTCGTGGTGCATTCCATCCCGAGCGGCTGAGAGATCTGGCTCTGCGACGCCGCAGCAACCACCCATCGTTGGGCAGGTGCTACCGCCAGGAGCGATGGAGGAACTAGGCAAGATGGGAATCCTGACCAGCAGGCGAGTCATCGACCAATGCCGGCGGACCGTGACCGCGTGTCGACGAATGTACGTAGCTAGCTAACTAGCTCACCCCCGCTCGTACTTTCGCCAGTCACCCTCGACTTCACCTGTCCGAATTGTCCCTTATGGACGTTCCGGCACGGTGGGTCACGCCGCGTTGGAGAAGACCCATGATCACCGTTGAAAACCTCACCAAGTCCTTCCACGGCGACACCGGCCCGGTGCTCGCCCTCGAGAACGTCACCCTCGAGGTCCCCGCCGGGACGATCACCGGCGTGGTCGGCCCGCAGGGCTCCGGCAAGTCCACCCTCGCCCGCCTGGTGTCGCTGCAGGAACGCCCGGACAGCGGCGTCATCCGCGTCGAGGGCTACAACACCGCCGCCCTCGACCCGCGCAGACTCCGGGCCGCGCGCAGGCGCATCGGCGTCATCCAGCACGGCGACCTGCTGCCGCAGCGCACCGCCGCGGGCAACATCGCGATCCCGCTGGAGCAGGCCGGGATCGACGGCCCGCAGCGCCGTGACCGGGTCGGCAAGCTGCTCGACCTGATCGGCCTCACCGACAAGGCCGCCACCTACCCCGACGCCCTCACCCCCGGCCAGCGCGCCCGGGTGTCCGTCGCCCGCGCCCTGGTCGGCGACCCCGGTCTGCTGCTCGCCGACGACCCCACCAGGGGCCTCGACGCCGACGCGACCGCCGGTGTCCTCGCCGTCCTCGACCGGGCCCGCGCCGAACTCGGCTCGACCGTCCTCATCGCCACCAGCGACGCCGGTGTCGTCCGCCGCATCGCCGACGACGTCGCGCTGCTCTCGGCGGGCCGGATCCAGGAGAGCGGGCAGCTGCTCTCGCTGATCCAGGACCCGAACAGCCAGGTCGCGCGGACCCTGCTGCCCGAGATCGACACCGTGCCCGCCGCGGGCAGGCACGACCGGGTCGCCGAAGTCATCCTGGTCGGCTTCGCCGCGGTCGGCGCGCTGCTGCCCGAGGCGGGCGCCCGGTTCGACTCGGCGATCTCCGTCGTCGGCGGCGGACTGACCCGGGTCGGCGAGACCCCGGTCGCCCGCTTCCTCGTCGGCGTCAACGGCGCCCGGGCCGACGCGGCCCTGGCCTGGATCGCCGAGCGCGGCGCCCTCGTGGCCCAGCCGACGACTGTCCCGCACCTGCACGCCGCATGACCGTGACCGCGTCGCGCCGGGCCCCGTCGTCCCGGGCGCTGTCCGGGACAGGGGACGCGCGGGCGTGGCCGTAGGCTTGCCCGGTGCTCGCTGTCGTACCGCCACCGGTGACCGTCCGTGTGCCGTCCAAGGTGAACCTCCACCTTGCCGTCGGTGACCTCCGCCCGGACGGCTATCACGACCTGACCACGATCTTCCAGGCGCTGTCGCTGACCGACGAGGTCACGGTCGCGATCGCCGACGAGCCCGGGGTCGAGGTGCACGGCGAAGGCGCCGACGCCGTCCCCACGGGTGCGAGCAACCTCGCGTGGCGCGCGGTGCAGGAACTGGCCAGGCACGTCGGGCGCGACCCGGACGAGCCCAAGATCCGGGTGGTCATCAACAAGGGCATCCCGGTGTCCGGCGGCATGGCCGGCGGCAGCGCGGACGCCGCGGCGACCCTGGTCGGCCTGGCGTCGCTGTGGCGGCTCGACATCACCCGCGACGAACTGGCGGGCATCTGCGCCAAGCTGGGCAGCGACGTGCCGTTCACGCTCTACGGCGGCACCGCGCTCGGCACCGGCCGCGGCGAGAAGCTGGTCCCCGTGTTGTCCCGGCACACCTACCACTGGGTGCTCGCCTTCGACCGGCGCGGCCTGTCCACGCCCAAGGTGTTCACCGAACTCGACCGCCTGCGCGATGAGGGCGACCCGCCGCGCATCGGCGCGGTCGAGCCCGTCCTGGAGGCGCTGGCCACCGGCGACCCGCGTCAGCTGGCGCTGCTGCTCGGCAACGACATGCAGGCCGCCGCGGTGTCGCTGCGGCCCGGCCTGCGCCGCACGCTGCGGGCCGGGGTCAGCGCGGGAGCCCTGGCAGGAACGGTGTCCGGATCGGGCCCGACCTGCGCGTTCCTCTGCTCAGACGGCGAGTCGGCGCTGCGCGTGGCGGCCGAGCTGGCAGGCGCGGGCGTGTGTCGGACCGTCCGGGTCGCGCACGGCCCGGTCCCCGGCGCCAGGGTGATCGGCGGAGACGAAACCCCCCGCCCGATCCCTCCCCAGGTCCACGCCTAATAACTCCAGCGCCAGCCTTTGACGTTGTCGGGCATGTTGTGCGGCTTATAGGTGAGAACGCCGTGCTCACTGCTGGAATCGATCAAGACGACTCCGTAGTAGCCGGAATCGGCCAGGTAGAAATCGTCCGGCAGATACCGGTGCTGCGGCAGACACGAAGTGAAGATGCCCCGGCCGGTGACCTTGCCGTCATTGTCCTCGGTGGCGAAATCCGTCGCGCTCATCCACCAGCCCCAGTCGGGCTGGTACTCCTGGGTCGTCTGCAGGACGATCGTCGCGGCGAGGTAGTGGCCGTTGTTCGGCTCCAGGCTCCCCGGTTCGGTGCACTCGACGGGCTTGACGCTGTCGACCCACAGGTTCGCGAGCGTCGGGCTCCCGTCCGAGCGAATGACGATCTGCTTGCCGAGATCGGCGGATTGCGTGGCGTCGTCACTCGGGCGTTCTTTGGAACACCCGGCAACGGCCAAGATCATTACCGCGATGGCGGCGGTGATCCGGATGCCGCGGCGAGCTACGGACATTTCACCTCCCAGTCGGTCGGACTGCACGTCAATATAGGGGCATAGGGGGCTTTTGAAACCAAATGCACAGAGAGTGCTCAGACCGTTGCGCGAATGGCGGGGCGGCTGGGCGGACCGGTGGCCGCGCCTGGCCGGTTGGTAGCTTTGCCTATCGCGAGCATCATCCAAACCCGGCGAAAGTGCAGGTAGATGGCCAACCTGGTCAACCTGGAGAACGTCAGCAAGAGCTTTGGCGTCCGACCCCTGCTCGACGAGGTGTCCCTGGGCGTCGGCCAAGGTGACCGGATCGGCGTCGTCGGGCTCAACGGCGGCGGCAAGACCACGCTGCTCGAGGTGCTGGCCGGGATCGAACCGGCCGACTCCGGCCGGGTCAGCCGGGTCCGTGACCTGCGGATGGCCGTGGTCACCCAGCGCACCGAGCTGCCGAAGGACTCGACCGTGCGGCACGCGGTCCTCGAACCCCTGGGCATCACCGAGGAACACCAGTGGGCGGCCGACCCGCGCGCCCGCTCGATCCTCGAAGGCCTGGAGATCACCACGCTGGGCTTCGACAGCCCGGTCGACACCATGTCCGGTGGCGAGCGGCGCCGCGTCGCGCTGGCCGCGACCCTGGTGCAGGAGCTGGACCTGGTCATCCTCGACGAGCCGACCAACCACCTCGACGTCGAGGGTGTGCGCTGGCTCGCCGACCACCTGATCAGCCGGGGCACCGCGCTGGTGGTCGTCACCCACGACCGGTGGTTCCTCGACACGGTCTGCACGCGCACGTGGGAAGTCGTCAACGGCAAGGTCGAGCAGTACGAGGGCGGCTACGCGGACTGGATCTACGCCCGCGCCGAGCGCGGCAGGCTCGCCGACACCATCGAGGAGAAGCGCCGCAACCTCGCCCGCAAGGAACTGGCGTGGCTGCGCCGCGGCGCCCCCGCGCGCACGTCGAAGCCGCGCTACCGGATCGAGGCCGCCGAGGCGCTGATCTCCGACGTCCCGCCGCCGCGCGACAGCGTCGAGCTGCTGGCCTTCGCCAAGCGCAGGCTCGGCCGCACGGTGCTGGAGCTGGAGGACGTGTCCATCGCGGCGGGGGACAAGCCGATCCTCGACCACGAGACCTACCGCATCGGCCCGGGCGACCGGGTCGGTCTGGTCGGCGTCAACGGCTCCGGCAAGACGACACTGTTGCGCCTGCTCGCGGGCGACTCCGAGCCGTCGACGGGCAAGCGCGTCCAGGGGCAGACCGTGCGCCTCGCGCACCTGACCCAGGAACTGCGTGAGCTGCCGCCCGAGCAGCGGGTCCTGGAGGCGATCGAGGAGGTCGCCCGCCGGGTGACCCTCGGCAAGCAGGACCTGTCGGCCTCGCAGCTGGCGGAGCGCTTCGGTTTCCCGGCGAACAAGCAGTGGACGCCGGTCGGGGATCTGTCCGGCGGCGAGCGGCGCAGGCTGCAGCTGGCCCGGCTGCTGATGGCCGAGCCGAACGTGCTGCTCCTCGACGAGCCGACGAACGACCTCGACATCGACACCCTGCAGCAGCTCGAAGACCTGCTCGACTCGTGGCCGGGCACCATGGTGGTCGTCTCCCACGACCGGTACCTGGTCGAACGCGTCTGCGACTCGGTCGTCGCCCTGTTCGGCGACGGCAAGATCACCCCGCTGATCGGCGGCATCGAGGAGTACCTGAAGATCCGCACGGCCGCGATCGCCGCCGCGGTGCCCGTCAAGACCGGTGGCGGCGCCGCGACGAAGTCGAGCGCGACCGAGCGGCGAGCGGCGCAGAAGGAGCTGGCGAAGCTCGAACGCCAGATGCAGACGCTGACCACCAAGGAGAAGAAGCTCCACGCGGCGCTGGCGGAGGCCGCCACCGAGCCGACCAAGCTGCTCGAACTCGACGCTGAGCTGCGCAAGGTCGTCGCGGACAAAGAAGAGGTCGAACTCCGGTGGATGGAAGTCGCTGAACTCGCCGAGTAGGGCAACTAATGTTCAGGTCATGAGTCGGTTCGTTGACATGCTTGTGGCCACCGCGACGACCCGCGGCGCGGCACGGGGAATCACCACCGGGGAGCCCAAGGCGCCCGTTCGGCACACGTGGGGCGAGGTGCACGAGCGGGCCCGGCGGATGGCGGGCGGGCTCGTCGCGGGTGGCCTGGCCAAGCACGGCGCCGTCGCGGTGCTCGCGGCCGAGCCGGTGACCATCGCGCCCGCCGTGCAGGCCGTGTGGCTGGCTGGCGGCAGCGTCACCATGCTGCACCAGCCCACCCCGCGCACCGACCTCGCCGAATGGGCCGAGGACACCGTGCGGGTGCTGGCGATGATCGGCTCCAAGCTGGTCCTGCTCGGCTCGCCGTTCGACGCGGTCGCGCCGGTGCTCGACCAGCACGGCATCGGGTACTTGCGGCTGGAGGACCTCGACGGCGAACCGCTGTCCGAGGTTGTTTCGGTCGACGAGGACGCCCCCGCGCTGCTGCAGCTCACCAGCGGCTCGACGGCTGAGCCGAAGGCGGTGCGGATCACCCACGGCAACCTGTTCGCGAACCTGACCTCGATGGCCGAGGCGTCGGCGCTCGACGTCGACAACGACATCATGGTGTCGTGGCTGCCGCTGTTCCACGACATGGGGATGGTCGGCTTCCTGACCGTGCCGATGACGGTGGGCCTGGAACTGGTGAAGGTCACCCCGGTCGACTTCCTGACCGGGCCGCTGCTGTGGGCCGACCTGATCTCGCGCCACCGCGGCACGATCACCGCCGCCCCCAACTTCGCCTACGCCCTGCTCGGCCGCCGACTGTCCGGTGTGGACGAAGAGGGCAAGTACGACCTGTCGTCGCTTCGCCTGGCGCTCAACGGAGCGGAGCCGATCGACGAGAAGGCGGTGCTGGCGTTCACCGACGCGGGCGCCCGCTTCGGCCTGCGTCCCGAGTGTGTGTTCCCGGCCTACGGCATGGCCGAGGCGACCCTCGCGGTCTCCTTCGCGCCGCTACTCGGCGGGTTGACCTTGGACTACATCGACGCGGAGCAGTTGGAAGCGGAAAACCGTGCGGTGCCAGTGGAACCGGGCCCCGACGCCCGCTCGTTCGCCATCCTCGGCAAGCCCCTGCGCGGCATCGAAGCCTCGATCGTCGACGACGACGGCAAGGTCCTCGGCGAGCGCGAGGTCGGCGAGATCCGCCTGCGTGGGGAGGCCGTCACCCCGGGATACCTGACGGTCGACGGTCCACTCGCGACCCAGGACGCCGACGGCTGGCTCGACACCGGCGACCTCGGGTACATAGTGGACGGACAGATCGTGATCTGCGGCAGGCGCAAGGACGTCATCATCCTGGCGGGCCGCAACATCTACCCGACAGACATCGAACGCGCCGCGGCGTCGGTCGAGGGCGTCCGCGCGGGCAACGCGGTGGCGGTCCGCATCGACGCGGGCAGCAGGCGTGAACGGTTCGCGGTGGTGGTGGAGTCCAAGCACGCGGGGGACGCGGAGCAGGAGAAGCGGCTGCGCAAGGAAGTCGGCGCCCGGGTCTTCGAGTCGGTCAACGCCCGCCCGGTGGCGGTCGCCGTCCTCCCGCCCGGCACCCTGCCCAAAACCCCCTCAGGCAAACTCCGCCGCGCCGCCGCGGGCGAACAACTGGCCGCCACCCTGCAGTCCTGACTCCGCGCTCACCTATGCGGGGTGGGCCGGTAGCTGAGTTCCTGGATGCGGCCGTCGAGCGTCCGGCTCTCGATCAGCTCGAGGTCGAAGTCGGCCGCACCATGGAAGACCGGTTCCACCCCGGTGCGACCGGTGATCACCGGGAAGATCGTCAACTGGACTCGGTCGACCAGCCCGGCGGCCATCAGCGCCCGGTTCATCGACAGGCTGCCGTGCGAGCGCAGCGGCACGTCGGACTCCTCCTTGAGCCGGGCGACGACGTCGACGGCATCACCGGGCACGAGGGTCGCGTCCGGCCAGTCGAGCGGTGCCTCGAGTGTCGTCGACACCACCGTCGTCGGCAGGTTCCGCATGCGGGTGTTCACCGGGTCGGTCACCTCGGACTCAGCGGTGCTCGGGCCCAGGAACCGCACGAACTGCCGAAAGGTGTTGGCCCCGAGGACCAGCCGCTGCTCCTGGCTGTACAGGGCGAAGCGGCGGTCGAGGAACTCCGGGCCTTGCTTGCCCCAGTAGCCGCCCCAGTCGCCGTCGCTGTTGTACGAGGCGTAGCCGTCGAGGCTGGAAAAGACGTCGAAGGTGTAGGTGGCGGTCACGATGCTCTCCTCACGTGCTGTTCGACCGGCCGCGCCGGTCTCTCAACCAGGCAACGAAGAGGTCGGCACGATTTCGACACCGCGGCCAAGAAAATCTCAGGACTTACCGCCCACAGTCAGGATTCGCGGTGGCGGAGTTCCTTGGTCCAGGCGGCGATGAGGGCGTCGACGGCGGCCGGGTCGTAGCCGTGGCCTGCGAAGAACGTCAGGTTCAGCCGGGTGTTCGCGATCTCCGCCGACGTGGGCCTGCCGTCGTACTTCGTGGCCGCGTGGGCGAGGGCCCGGGCGAGCCGCTCGACCTCTCCGGGCCGGTAGCCGCGGATACCGGGCGGCGCGGGCGGCAACGGCAGGAAGATGGTCTGCCCATCGGTCACACGCTCGTCCACCGCGTCATGCGGTGTGGGCGGTTGAGCGGCCGGACGAGCGGGGACCTGCGGGCGGCCGGGCGCCGAGGTCTGCCCCGGCGCGTGCCGCACGGCGGGCATGGGACGCATGGGCGCCGAACTCTGGCCAGGAGCGCGGGCGGCCGGAGTGGCCTGGGCGGGCCTGGAGGCGACCGGGAGGATTTCCTCCGTGTTGTGCGGCTCCGGCTCGTCGCGCTCGTCCATCTCGGTGGCGACCATGTCCAGGAACGCGTCGACCTGGTCTTCGTTGTACCCGCGCTTCACCAGGGGAGCGGCGTCGAACACCACCCGGCGGACCTCCGCTGAGCTCAGCGTCCCCTTGCCCGCCAGCGCGGCTTCGACGAGGTCGAGGAAGTCGTCGACCTGGTCTTCGTGGTAGCCGCGCTTGCCGAAGGGGGCCTTGTCGAAGGTGACGGCCCGCACGGCCTCAGGGGTCAGCGACATCATCAGCTCCAGTCAGGATGCGTGAAAGGCGTTCTGCGCGGCTTCGAGACCCTGGGCGACCAGGGCCTCCACCGCGTCGGCGCAGCGGTCGATCTCGAACGCCAGCTCCTTGCGCTCCGCCGCGGCGAAGTCGCGCAGGACGTAGTCCGCGGGATCCATCCGACCGGGTGGCCTGCCGATGCCGAACCGCACCCGGTGGTATTCCTTGCTGCCCAAGGACTTGGTGATCGACCGGAGTCCGTTGTGGCCGTTCTCGCCACCGCCGAGCTTGAGCCGGACCGTGCCGAAGGGCAGGTCGAGCTCGTCGTGGATGACGATCAGGTTTTCCTGTGGCGCCTTGTAGAACTTCGCCGTGCCGACGACCGCGCCACCGGAGAGGTTCATGTACGAGCGTGGCTTGGCGAGCACCACCCGGGTGCCCGCGAGCCGCCCCTCCAGCACGTCGGCGCCGGACTTGTGTGCCTTGAACTTGCCGCCCACCCGCGCCGCCAGTTCGTCGGCGACGAGAAATCCGATGTTGTGCCGATTGCCCGCGTACTGCGGGCCGGGGTTGCCCAACCCCACGACGATCATCGGTGCGTCGGTCATCTCAGCTCCTGTAAATCACCGATGCCCCGGACCAGCGAACGACTGGGCCGGGGCATCGGAAGATGATGCAGGGACTCAGCCCTCGGAGCCGTTCTCGCCCTCGGTGGACTCGGCCGCCGGGGCCTCGCCACCCTCGGAGTCCATCTGCTCGGCGGTCGGAGCGGCGTTCACCGCGACGACGAGCGCCTCCGGGTCGGTGACCAGGGTCGCGCCCGCGGGCAGGGGGATCTGACCGGCCTGGATCTGGGTGCCGATCTTCGCGCCCGCGATGGAGAACTCGATGCCCTCGGGGATGTGCAGGGCCTCGACCTCGATCTGCAGGGTCGACAGGTCGTGGGTCAGCAGCGAGCCGATCTCGGCGTCGCCGGTCAGCGTCAGCGGGACGTCGACGGTGACCTTCTCGCCGCTCTTGACGAGCAGCAGGTCGACGTGCTCGATGTAGTTCTTGAGCGGGTGCGTGGTGACCGTCTTGGTCAGCGCCAGCTCGATGCCGTTGCCGATGTTGAGGGTCAGCACCGCGTTGCTGCCGTGCTCACGCACGACGCGAGCGAACTCCAGCGCGGGCAGCGCCAGGTGCTTGGGGTCGGAACCGTGTCCATAGAGCACGGCGGGGATCTTGCCGGCGCGGCGGGTGCGGCGCGCTGCGCCTTTGCCGAATTCCGTGCGCTGCTCGGCAGCCAGACGTACCTCGGACACGGTGGTGCTCTCCTTGCTGATCATGCGGCGGGGGCGCGACTTCTCAGTCGGGGCGGCAGCCTGCGGCAGCGGGTGCGGAGAGCGTGAATACACGTACGGTTGGAAACCGCCACGTCGATCACGCCAGGCGCGAAAGCCCGCCTCGCCGAGGCAACCCGGATAGTTTACGCACGACGTGGACACCCGGCGAACCGGGGGCCACAACCGCCTATCGGCCGCTCTCCACGGCGGCGTCCCGATGGGCCACTTCAGGGCCGGTGTCGACGCCCGCGCGGGTGTCGGCGACCCGCAGGCCGGCGATCACCCCGGAGAGCCCGCGGTGGTCGCGCGGCCGCCACGCCATGACCCCGCTGACGAGCAGGAGAAGCGTGCCCAGGCCGCTCCAGGGGGTCGCGGTGAGGATGAAGTACCCGCCGGAGCCGACCAGGAAGCGCACGAGGATTCGGCCCACGGAGGGCTTCGCGCCGTCCGGTCCGAGCGGTCGCAGCAGCACCGCCCGCTGCCCCAGGGTGGCGCCGTCGCCGAGGAGCGGGACCAGCAGCAGGACGACGGCGACGGGCACCGCGGTGCCGAGCACCCAGGCGGGCGGCGCCTGCCGATCGAGCAGCTCCTGCGACACCAGGATGGCGACCACCTGCAGCAGTCCGCCGAGGATGACAACCGCCACGAGGTCGAGCAGCATCCCGAAGAGCCTGCGGCGGGTGGTGACCGGCCGCGGCACGTCCGGCGCCTGCCTGACCCGCCTTCGCGGCACGGCCCGCAGCACGGGGGCGAGCAGGTAGCCGATGGCGCCGCCCGCGGTGTTCGCGAGGAGGTCGTCGACGTCGAAGAGCCGGTACGGGCACCCGAACAGGCCCCAGACGGCGGTCAGCTGGGTGAACTCGATGAACAGCGACACCACGGCGGCGCTGCCGACCACGGTGACCGGGCCCCGCCGGAACAGCACCCTGCCGAACATCCCCAACGGGACGAACAGGGCGACGTTGAAGACGAACTGCTGCACCGCCGGGTTGTGCAGGGTCGCCCGGATACCGCTGCCGACCTGGTCGGCGCGGATGTCGCGGAGGAACTGCAGCGGCCGCAGCTGCGGGTGGTCGACCGCGTGCGCGGCGCACCACGCGGCCGTGGTGTCGGGGACGGGCAGCAGCGTGTAGGTCCACAAGGCGAGCGCGTAAACCAACAAGCCGAACGCGAGGAACGCGTGTCCGAGGCCGAATTCCCCGCGCCGCCGATAGCTCCACGCCACGTAAGGCAGCACCAGCAGGAACGCCAGGACCGTCCCGCCAAGGAAGGCGAGGATCGCGGAGAGCTGAGGATCGGTCACCCGGCGTAACTTAATCGCCGGATCTGGAAACCGCCTGTCGTGCGGGCGGGCTCAGGTCCTGGACCTGGCCCGCCCGCACGCGGGTCAGGCGTCGCCGTCGAACAGGGACGTGACCGAGCCGTCCTCGAAGACCTGCTGGATGGCCCGGGCGAGCAGCGGCGCGATCGACAGCACCGTCATCTGCGGGTAGCGCTTCTCGTCCGGGATCGGCAGCGTGTTGGTGAAGATGATCTCCTTCGCCCCGCACTCCGACAGCCGCTCGCGGGCCGGGCCCGACAGCACGCCGTGGGTGGCGGCGATGACGACGTCGGCGGCGCCCTCGTCGAGGAGCTGGCTGACCGCCTTGGCGATCGTGCCGCCGGTGTCGACCATGTCGTCGATCACCACGCACAGCCTGCCCTCGACCTCACCGACCACGCGGTTGGCCACGACCTCGTTGGGCCGCAGCGGGTCGCGGGTCTTGTGGATGAACGCGATCGGCGTGCCGCCCAGGTCGTCGGCCCACTTCTCGGCCAGCTTGGTGCGGCCCGCGTCCGGCGAGACCACGGTGATGTTCGACGCCGGGTAGTTCTCCTTGATGTAGCGCGAAAGGAGCGTCTGCCCGAAGAGGTGGTCGACCGGGCCGTCGAAGAAGCCCTGGATCTGCGCGGTGTGCAGGTCGACCGTCATGATCCGGTCGGCGCCCGCGGTCTTGAACAGGTCGGCGATCAGGCGCGCGGAGATCGGCTCGCGGCCCTTGTGCTTCTTGTCCTGCCGGGCGTACGGGTAGAACGGCATGATCACGGTGATCCGCTTGGCGCTCGCCCGCTTGAGCGCGTCGACCATGATCAGCTGTTCCATGACCCACTGGTTGATCGGCGCGCAGGCGCTCTGCATCACGAAGGCGTCGCAGCCGCGGACCGACTCCTCGAACCGGACGAAGATCTCGCCGTTGGCGAAGTCGTAGGCCGACTGCGGGGTGATCGTCGTGTTGAGGTGCTTGGCCACCTCTTCGGCGAGCTCGGGGTGGGCTCGGCCGGAGAACAGCATGAGGTTCTTCTTCGGGACCCCGGATTTGGTGCTCATGAACGACCCTCGCTGTTCTGCTCGTCCTGCGTGCGGGCCTTGGCCCGTTCCGCGGCCTCAGCGGCCGCGGTACCCGGGCGGCGATTGACCACCCAGTCGTCGAAGTTGCGCTGCGGCCCGCCGGAGACGGCCAGCGCGCCGGGCGGCACGTTGCGCCGGATGACGGTGCCCGCGCCGGTGTAGGCGCCGTCGCCCACGGTCACCGGGGCGACGAACATGTTGTCCGACCCCGTGCGCACGTGGGACCCGACGACGGAGCGGTGCTTGGCCACGCCGTCGTAGTTGACGAACACGCTGGCGGCGCCGATGTTGCTGTGCTCGCCGATCGTGGCATCGCCCACATAGGACAGATGGGGGACCTTGGACCCCTCGCCGATCTCGGAGTTCTTGACCTCGACGAACGTGCCGATCTTGCCCTTGGCGCCGAGCTTGGTGCCGGGCCGAAGGTAGGCGAACGGGCCGACGGCGGCGTCCGCGCCGATCTCCGCGCCGCTGCCGTGCGTGCGCACGACGGTCGCGCCCGCGCCGACGATGACGTCGGTCAGCGTGGTGTCGGGGCCGACAGTGGCGCCTTCGCCGATCGTGGTGGCGCCCTTGAGCTGGGTGTTCGGCTCGATCAGGACATCACGGGCCAGCTCGACGCCCGCCTCGATCCAGGTGGTGGCCGGGTCGGTGACCGTCACGCCCGCGCGCATCCAGCCCTCGACGACCCGGCGGTTCAGCTCGGCGCCAAGGCGGGCGAGTTGCACCCGGTCGTTGACTCCCTCGACCAGCCACGGGTCGTCGCACACCAGCGCGCCCACCCGGCGTCCGTCGCCGCGGGCGATGCCCAGCACGTCGGTCAAGTAGAGCTCGCCCTGGGCGTTGTCGGTCGAGAGCCTGGACAGGCCGTCGACCAGGACCTCCGCGTCGAACGCGTAGACACCGGAGTTGACCTCGGTGATCTTGAGCTGCTCGGCGCTCGCGTCCTTGTGCTCGACGATGCCGCTGACCGACTCGTCGCCCGCGCGCACGATCCGGCCGTAGCCGGTCGGGTCCGGGATGTTCGCGGTGAGGACGGTGACGGCGTTGCCGCGCGCGGCGTGCTCGTCGAGCAGGGCGGTGAGCGTGGCGGTGTCGAGCAGCGGCACGTCGCCGTAGGTGACCAGGACCGTGCCGGTCAGCTTCGCGGGCAGCGGCGCCAGGCCGCACGAGACGGCGTGGCCGGTGCCGTCCTGGGTCTCCTGGACGGCGACGGTGACGTCGCGGCCGAGGTCTTTGCCGACCGACTCCAGGTGCGCGCCGACGGCGTCGCGGCCATGGCCGAGGACCACGACCAAGTGCTCCGGCTTGAGGCCCGCGGCGGCCCGCACGGCGTGCTCGACCAGCGGGCGCCCCGCGATCCGGTGCAGCACCTTCGGTGTCGCCGAGCGCATCCGGGTGCCCTCACCCGCGGCCAGGATCACTGTGCTGACCTGACCGAGACGCGCTCGGTCCGGGGTGGTCGCGGACATCGCTCTCCCTCGTTTGGCTAAACGACAGGCGCGGGTCGGCTCCGGCAGGTAAACGGATCGACTCCGGCCGGGAGTCGATCCTACGTGGTCTCCGGGACGACCCACGAACGGTCATCCACAGGGGCGACCAGCTCGGGTCGGGGCCGCTCCGGCTCGCCCTCGCCCGCGGTGATCGCCACGATGTCGTTGCCGCCGCCACGCTTCGCCTGGTACATGGCCGCGTCCGCCCTCGCCAGGGCTCGCACGGCGGTCTCCTGGGGGCGCAGGGACACCACGCCGATCGACAGCGTCACACCGTGGGACAAATCATTCGGCAGGTTCGCCACAGCGTTGACCGCGCGGCGCAGCGCGGCCTCCGCGGCGTAGAGCGGGGCGCCGGGGAGCAGGACGATGAACTCGTCGCCGCCGTAGCGGGCGACCATGTCGCTCCCGCGAAGAGCGTCACGCAACGTGCTGGCGACAACGCGCAGGACGTCGTCGCCCTCGGCGTGCGACATCCGGTCGTTGACGCCCTTGAAGCCATCGAGATCGACCAGCGCGATGGCCAGCGGATGGTTGTTGGGCGAGGTCGACAGCGTCTCCAGGCGCTCATCAAGCGCGCGCCGGTTCGGCAGGCCGGTGAGCGGGTCCTGCAGGGCCTGCCGGGCGATCGCGCCGTGCATCCTGGAGAGCCGCTCGTGCTCGCGGCGGGTGTTCAGGGTGGCGATCCGCGACTCGCGCATGTCCCAGAGCTGCGCCTCCAGCTCGGTCGCGTAGTGCTCCAGCGCGCCCGTGGTCCGCTCGCCGCCCTCCGGTCCGGACAGCCGCGCGTACTCGCGGATCAGGCACAGCCGCAGGGTCGGCTCGGCGGCCTCCTGGTACATCCGCGACCGCGCGTCGGCGAGCACCGAGACGGCCTCTTCCTCGCGGCCCTCGTGCTCCAGGCAGCGGGCCAGCGCGATCGCGACGATGACCAGCTCGCGCGGGTAGCTGCCGGAGTCGAGCAGGTGGCGCAGGCGGTCGATGTGCGCGGCGGACGGCTGGGCGAGCGCGAGGGCGGCGCCGACGATCGGGTCCTGGTCGGCGGCCGAGCGGCTCGGGTCGCGCGGGAACAGCGACTCGCGGAACGGCGCCTCGATGGCCACGGCGATCGCGGCGGCCGTGGCGAACCGCTCGGCGGCGCGCTCGTCCTCGCCGATGCGCTCCAGCCGCAGGCCCCAGCCCAGCAGCAGGCGCGCGCGGTTCATCAGGTGCACGGCGATCAGGTGGGGTCCCGCGCTGGCCCGGATGCACTTGTGCGCCCGGGTCATCACCTGGTCGGCGACTTCGTAGACGCCGAGCTGGGTGAGCACGGTCCCGATGTCCATCAGGGTGGACGCCATGATCATGTCCCAGGTGCGGCCACCGAGCATGACGTCCGGGGTGATGTCCTCGTCGAGCATGGCCAGGGCCACGGCGGCCTCGGTCAGCGCGGCGTCCTCGGCACCGGCGAGGAGGAGCCTGCGTCCGCGCAGCGCGTGCGCGTCGGCCTGCAGGACGAGGAGCCCGTGTCTACGCGTGTGCGCGAGCAGCTCGTCGAGGAGGGGCTCGGCGGAGTCGGCCAGCTCGTTGTTGACCACGCGGACCGCGACGGCGGAACGCAGGAGCTGGGCGACCATCCGCGGCTCACCGCGGTGCTGCGCCTCGGCGAGCAGGCGGTCGACCTCGTCGGTGTACTTCAGCCGTTCGGGGACCGAGGTGGTCTGGATGATGGCGAGCAACTCGCGAGCGCGACCGACCAGCCAGGCGTCGGAGCGCTCCTCCAACGCGGGCAGATCCGGCTCGACCCGCTGCTCGTCGTCCACGAAGGCTGGTGCACCCCTTTTCGAGGTCCGGTAATACGTCCACCTATCGCTTGCTTCACCACTGTCGTCACTGTCACCACTGCTCCGCCGCCAGGATTCGAACCTGAACCATTGGAACCAAAATCCAAGGTGCTGCCTTTACACCACGGCGGATCGCGAGCGGTCTGGCCGCTCGATGGGGACATCGTGGCACGGGTGTCCGCTGGCAGGCAGCAGTACCCGCTGGATTGGTCCCCGCTCGCGTCCGATCGGGTGTTAGCGCCGTCACAAGTCTTATAACCAGTGACCGGATGGATGCTGAGCGTTTCTTGCCGGATCAACATCATCGGTGTCGACAACGGGGCATACGTCGAAATTGGAGGTCTCGGCACTGGCCTGCCCGGGTAGCCCGTCCTTACGCTGTCGTAAGTTACGGCTCCGTAGGCGAGGGTCGCCTCACCTACGGCTGGCGGAAGGAGCGGACACCCATGACGACCACGGCGGACCCGAAAGTCGGCGGCGGCTCCAAGCCCATCATCGAGGGCAGGCGCAACCTCGCGACCCGGATCGCGGTGTACATCTTCATCCTGGTGCCCTTCGCCGCGCTGATCGCGGCGGTGCCCTTCGCGTGGGGCTGGGGGCTGGGCTGGGTCGACGTCATCCTTGCGGTGTTCTTCTTCTACCTTTCGGGTCTGGGCGTGACTGTGGGTTACCACCGTCTATTCACCCACGGCTCGTTCAAGGCCAACCGGCCGCTGAAGATCACCCTCGCGGTCATGGGCAGCATGGCCGTGCAGAGCCCGCCGATCACCTGGGTCGCCGACCACCGGCGCCACCACGCCTTCTCCGACCGCGAGGGCGACCCGCACTCCCCGTGGCTGTTCGGCACGTCCCCGATGGCCCTGGCCCGCGGGTTCTGGCACGCGCACATGGGCTGGATCTTCGACCACGACGTCACCAACAAGGAGCGCTTCGCGCCCGACCTGATGGCCGACAAGGACATCGTCGCGGTCAACCGGCTGTTCGTCGTGTTCACCGGCCTGACCCTGGTCATGCCCGCCGTCCTGGGCGGGCTGATCACCTGGTCCTGGTGGGGCGCGCTGACCGCGTTCTTCTGGGCGGGCCTGGTGCGCATCGCGATCCTGCACCACGTCACGTGGTCGACGAACTCGATCTGCCACATGATCGGCGACCGCCCCTTCACCAGCCGCGACAAGGCGTCCAACTTCTGGCCCCTGGCGATCCTGAGCTTCGGCGAGTCCTGGCACAACCTGCACCACGCGGACCCGACCTGCGCCCGCCACGGCGTCCAGCGGGGTCAGATCGACACGTCCGCCCGGCTGATCTGGATCTTCGAGAAGCTCGGCTGGGCGACCGACGTCCGCTGGCCCACCGAGGCCCGTCTGGCGAAGATCGCCGCCAAGTAACCCCATCTCGCCTCGCGCTCAGGCCGTGGGCCTCTACTGTTGGTCCGGTGGCCAGGCGTGAACCCAAGACCGATCCGGGACCCGCGGTGGCCCGTGTCCGCATGACGGGCAAGGAGCGCAGGCAGCAGCTCCTCGACGTCGCACGGGCCCTCTTCGCGGAGAAGGGCTTCGACGGCACGTCCATCGAGGAGATCGCTCACCGTGCCAACGTCAGCAAGCCGGTGGTCTATGAACACTTCGGCGGTAAGGAAGGCATCTACGCGGTAGTGGTGGACCGCGAGATGCACTCCCTGATGGACGGCATGACCGACGCGCTTTCCGAAGACGCCCACCCCCGGCTGTTGTTGGAACGCGCCGCGGGCGCCCTGCTCAACTACGTCGAGGGATCGACGGACGGCTTCCGCATCCTCGTCCGCGACTCCCCGGTCGCGTCGGCCACGGGAACGTTCTCCAGCCTGCTCAACGACATCGCCAGCCAGGTGGAGCACATCCTGGGCATCCAGTTCAGCAAGACCGGCTACGAACCGAAGCTGGCGGCGCTCTACGCCCAGGCTTTGGTCGGCATGGTCGCGTTGACCGGGCAGTGGTGGCTGGAGGTGCGCAAACCGAAGAAGAACGAGGTCGCCGCACACCTGGTGAACCTGGCCTGGAACGGACTGTCCAATCTGGAGGGAAAGCCCACCCTCCGCGAACGCTAGCGTGGCGCGTTCCGCATGAGACGAGCCTGCCCTCGGACGCGTGGTCCGAGGGCAGGCTTCGCTCTCAGCGGGTTACTTGACCGAACCCGTGCTCACCTTCGCGTCCACCTTGCGCGCCTGCTTGCTGGTGCGTGCCGTCGACGCCGACATGGCGGCTCCGGGGTCGGAGGTGTACGGGGTCTGCTGGACGAGGAAGTAGGACCCACTCTGATTGAGGAAGAAGATCCGGCACTCGGTCCCCGACACCGAAACGAGGCTGGGGTCCGTCTGCGCTCCCGAATCGAGATTGGTCTCCCAGATACGCCACACATTCGATCCCGGCGCGATCTGGCCGGTCCGGTAGACGTAGTCGTCGTCACCCCGTGCGGCGATCTCGACGATGCCGTGCGGGTTCAGGATGACACTGGGTGAGCCTTTGACGGTGAGACCGCCCACAAGCTGCCAGCCAGTGAATCCGTTCGCGCTCTCCTTCTGGGTGTAAAGGTTGTTGTCCGCGCCTCGCGTGACGACCTGGACGTTGCCGTCCGCGAAGGCCACCCCGCTCGGCACACCGGCCGCCACCAACCCGGTCGTGGCGCGGGCCGCCTGCAGCGTTCCGTTCTGGAACTTGCGAACCTCGACCACGTTGCCGGTCGTGCGATACACGATCTCCGCGCTGTCGCCCGTCGGGATAACGGTGAAGTCGACGGAGATCGCCGAACCCGCGACACCGTCAGCCTGCCGCCACGGCAACAGGTCACCGGTGGTGCTCACCTGCGTGGCGTACCAGAGCTTTCCGGCCGCGTCGATCGAGAACGCGGTGAGCAGACCGCCCGCGCCCTTGACCAACTGTGGGCTGGACACCATCGAGCCGCGGATGTCGGCGGGCGCGTTCCAGTTGAACCCGCCGCTTTGGGTGTAGGTGAAAGCGTCGGCGTTGGTCCGGTTCGCGGCCAGCACGAGCTTCCCGTCGGCACGGAACGTCGCGGACGCCCGACCGGTGAAGGTGACGCCGCCCGCGTCTCCGCCTGCCATTCCCTGGAAGTCGATGAGTTCGGTGCCCTGGTTTCGCTGGACTCCGCGCTTAAGCACACCGAGTTCGTCGACGAAGGCGAACTCCAGGATGTTGTTGGCCGGGTTCAGCAGACCCTGCGGCCGGATGATCGCGGACGCGGGGACGGTAGGCCGGGTCACCGTTGTCGGGTTGAGTGGCGAGCAGGTGTTCGTGGTGGCACTGGCGTTTCGGATGCCGGACCAGCCGGTGGACAGCGCCGCGTACCCGATGGTCCACACGTTCGCCTGCGGGTCGTACCGGTACTCGGCGAGTTGGCCGGTGTCGGAGGTGATGCCGTAGATGATGTCGGCGCCAGGGGAGAAGACCTGGCGGTGGACGTTCCACCCGCCGCCGGCGAGTTGGCGGTTGAACGTGACCCAGCGCTGTGAGACCACGTCGTACTGGTAGCGGAACAGGGTTCCGCCGCCGATCGCCGGGTCACGGGCGTAGAGGACGCCGTTGCCCGCGGCGACGATCAGGTCGTACTTGCCCCAGTCGTTGGCCAGCGTTCGCACGGTCCAGCTCTTGCTGGTTTCGTTGTACTGGTTGACTTCCAGTGTGCCGTTCGACAGCACGTTGTAGATGTTGTTGTTGGAGTCGACCGTGATCCGGTTGACGTTGGCCGCGTCGCTCCAGCCGTACCAGCGATTCGTGGCGAGCACCTCGTAGCTGTGGAAATCGGTGCCATTCCATTGCCAGCGCCGGAGTTCACCGTTTCCGGGAAGCCAGAAGACGTGGCCGTCGCGGCCTGCCAGCACTCGACCGGACCAACCGCCGCCGCCGAAGTTGCCGCGGCCCCACATGTCGTTGATCCCGGTCTCGGGCTCGTTGTGCTCGTTGATCCACATTTTGTCGTCGGTGCTCGCGCCGAAGATCGTCACAGACGGCTTGCACTGCACGATCGTGTCCGCTGGCGTCGTCGACCCGCAGTTGTTCGTGGTGGCACTGGCGTTTCGGATGGTCGCCCAACCGGTGCCGAGGGCCGTGTAGCCGTTCGGCCAGGTGTGCGTGTGCGGGTCGTACCGGTACGCGGTGAGTTGGCCGGTGTCGGAGGTGATGCCGTAGATGATGTCGGCGCCGGGGGAGAAGACCTGCCGGTGGATGTTCCAGCCACCGCCGGAGAGTTGGCGGTTGTAACCAAGCCACCGCTGGTTGGCGACGTCGTACTGGTAGCGGAACAGGGTCCCGCCGCCGATCGCCGGGTCCCGCGCGTAGATGACACCGTTGCCCGAGCCGAAGATCAGGTCGTACTTGCCCCAGTCGGTCGCCAGCGTACGGACGGTCCAGTTCTTGCTGGTTTCGTTGTAGATGTTGACTTCCAGCGTGCCGTTCGACAACACGTTGTAGATGTTGTTGTTGGCGTCGACGGTGATGCGGTTGACGTTGGCCGGTTCGTCCCAGCCGTACCACCGCTTTTCCTGGAGCAATTCGTAGCTGTGGAAGGTGGAGCCATTCCATTGCCAGCGCCGGAGTTCACCGTTTCCCGGCAGCCAGAACACGTGTCCGTCGCGACCGGCGAGGACGCGACCCGACCAGCCGCCCCCCTGGTTGCCGCGGCCGGTCATGCTGTTCGCGCCGGTCTCGGGCTCGTTGTGCTCGTTGATCCACATGGTGTTGTCGGTGGAGGCGCCGAAAATCGTCACACTCGGCGTGCACTGCAGCGACACCGCGGCACTCGCGACGTTGGCGTTGCCCGCGACCAGTGGCAGCCCGACGACCGCCAAGGCTCCGATCAAGGCCACTTCCGACAGTCTTCGTATGGCGCGACTGACTGACTTCATTGCTGATTTCCCCTCAGTAGGTCACTTGCCGCGAAATGTATACACGGCGCGCGCGGCGACGGAAGTCTCTGTGACCTGTGGATCTTTTCGTCCAAATGGCGCAACAGGCACTCTTGACACGTTCTGTGGGGCGCTGATAAAGCGGTGGTAAATGTCGTGAGCCACATCACAAGATGCCTTGTCTCGCGTCGAGTCTGCATACGATCTGGGCACTTGACTGGGGTCGAGCATCCTCGCGCCTGCACGGCGTGAGTCTGGGTCGTGGGTTCTGGGGAAGGGTCCGTCGTGGCTGGAGTCCGTCGTTTCGCGCGCCCGAAATCTGGCCGCCTCGCTACTCGGCCGATCTGGTTGTTGCTGGTGGTGACCCTTTTTGCGGGCACAGTCAGCCCTTCGGCGGTGCCCTTGGCGGGCTCCGGTTCCGCCGCGGCGCTCGGCGACGCCCGAGGGCTGTCGCCGAAGCAGCGTTGGGGATCGGCCGAGGGCAACCCGCACGAGGCGGGTGGTGACGGCCTGAATTACGGCAAGCCCGTCTCCGAGCGGTCGAAGTATGTTCAGCCCGAATTGAAATCGAATGAATCGCCGCGGAATACCGCGAAGATCATGTCGGCCGCCGCCCGACCGACGGGCTTTGACGCCAAGCGCAGCGTTGAGATCCCCGATCTCAGAGGCCAATATGAACGCGTTTTCCACAACGCCGATGGCACCGAGACGACCGAATTCAGCCATCAGCCGCTGAATTTCCGGCAGCCCGACGGCCGGTGGCAGCCGATCGACCCTAAACTCACCGCCGACCCCACGGCGGCCGAGACCTGGTCAAACACCGCGGACTCGGTCCAGACCAAGATCGCCGCGAGTTCCGCGGCCCAGCAGCTTGTCCGGCTCAACCTCGACGCCGAGCATCAGATCGCCTACGGCTTGGCCGGGGGACGCGCGGTGCGCGGACAGGTCGACGGGACGACCGTCATCTACCCCGGGGTCGTCGACCGAGCCGACCTCAAGATCGAGTCACGACCGGGCGGGGTCAAGGAAGTCCTGGTCCTGCATGACGCCCAAGCGCCTCGCCGCTGGGTCTTTCCGCTGCACCTCAAGGGATTGACGGCGAAGCTGGTCGATGGCCGCATCGCCATGCTCGACGTGGCGGGGAAGGAACGCGCGCAGATCCCGCCAGGCTTCATGACCGACTCCGCCCAGGCGACGGAAACCTCCTCGGCCGCCACGTCATTCGGGGTCACGTACCGGCTCATCGAGACCGCGGGCACGACCTCCCTGGAAGTCACTCTCGACTCGGCGTGGCTCGACGACCCGGCGCGGAAGTTCCCGGTGCTCGTCGACCCCACGGTCGAGGAAGTGCGGTCCAACACGAGCATGTACGTCGAGGGTTCGCGCAAGGTCGACAACACCGATGAACTGCGCGTCGGCAACGCGGGCGCGGGCAGTGCCGCGTCCTACATCGCCTTCCCCGGCCTGGAGACCAGGCTGCGCAACCACAAGGTGTTCGGCGCGCAGTTGCAGGTGGTCAACTTCGACGCTCCATCGTGCAAGCCCGCGCCGATCACCGTGCACGCGGTGACCGCCCCTTGGTCAAGCAGTTCGGCGTTCCCCGGTCCCGCCGTCGGCGCGGCGCTGGCAGGCGCGTCCTTCGCGCACGGGTACATGGCCATCGGCCAGACCCGCTCCGCTTGTCCCGCGGGCGCGGAAGTCATCGATCTCGGTGTGCCCGGTCAAGAACTCGTGCAACGCTGGGTTCGGGGGGAACAGGCCAACCACGGCTTGTCGCTGCGCACCTCGTCGGCTTGGAAGAAGCTCACCGGCAGCCGCAGCGCGAACCCGCCGAAGCTCTACATCACCCACACCCCGTACGACGCGGGCTACACGATCGAACAGCCCATCCCGAACCCGCCGGTCACCTCCGTGCAGTCGGGCAAGGTCCGGGTGAACGTCGCCAACCGCGGCGCGCTCACCTGGACGACTGCCAACTACGCCTTGGCATACCGGGTGTTCCGCGCGGACAACGGCGAGCGGGTCGGAGAGGTCGAGGCGAGCAGTCTGCCGCGCGACGTGCCGCCCGGCGACAACATCACCCTCGACGCCACTGTGCGCCCGCTGCCCTATGGCAGCTATGTCATCGACTTCACCATGGTCCACCGCGGCGTCGCGTACTTCACCGACGAGCAAGTGGCGCCCGCACGGATCTCCCTGGAGGTCTTCAACGTCCCGCCCGTGATCACCGCGGTGTACCCGCCTTCGGGACACAGTGTCGAGACCTTGACCCCGCAGCTCTGGGCGAGCGCGCAGGACCACGAGAACGACCCCCTGCAGTACCGGTTCGAGGTCTGCGAGATCGACCCGTTCGGCAATCCGGCCAACTGTGTGAACTCCGGATACCAGGCCGAGGCGTTCTGGACGGTCACCGCGGGCAAGTTGCACTGGGGCAAGACCTACCAGTGGAGGGCCTTCTCGTTCGACGGAAACGGGGAGAGTGAGGAGGTTCGATTCTCCGCGCTGCTCACGTCGGTGCCGCAGCCCGAGGTCACCTCCCGCCTTGGCAACGCCCCCTACACCGGCGGCGAACTCGGCTTCGACCCGTTGGTAGGCAACTACTCGACGGCGGCGATCGACCTCGCGGCCGCGACTGTCGGCCCGGAGCTCAACGTCGCGCGCACCTACAACAGCCTCGACCCGCGGCGGAACCTGGCCTTCGGCACCGGATGGGCCTCGCGCTACGACGTGCGGGTCATCCCGGACGGTGACGGCTCAGGCAACGTGATCCTCACCTACCCTGACGGCCAGCAAGCCCGGTTCGGCCGCAACCCCGACGGGACCTACGCACCACCGCCGGGCCGGTACGTCACGCTCACCGCGGTGCCCGACGCCCAGGGTGGCGGCTGGACGCTGACCGACAAGGACCGCACGGTCTTCACCTTCCGGTTCGACGGCGGTCTGGTCAGTATCCGGGATGGCGCGGGCCGGACCGTCGAGTTGGCCTACAACGTCGCTGGCGACCTGTGGAAGGCGATCAGCCGCACGAGCAACCGCGCGCTCGAATTCACCTGGTCGGGCGGGCACGTCACCGAGGTCAAGTCCGACGCGGTGGCGGGCACCAGGCTTACCTGGATCTACCGCTATGACGGCGATCGGCTGCTCGAAGCCTGCAACCCGGAACAGCACTGCACCCGCTACCAGTACGAAACCAGCTCGCACTACCGCTCCGTCGTGCAGGACTCGCGTGCCGATTCCTATTGGCGGATGGGCGAAGCGAGCGACGTCGTCGCGCAGAGCCAGGTCGCCTCGAAAGCAGGTAGCGACAACGCGACCTACGTCAACGTCAACCACGGCTACGTCCCCGCGGCCCTGTCCGCCAGTGCCGACAAAGCCGTTCAGCTTCGTGGCAACGATTCCTACGTCAAGTTGCCCGACCAGACCGTAAACAAACACCGCGACCTCGCGGTGGAACTGTGGTTCAAGACCACCTCCGCGGGCCCGCTCGTGGGTTACCAGAACAAGCCCATCGATCAGACCTCGACCGATGGCGTGCCCATGCTCTACGTGGGTGAGGACGGCAAACTGCGCGGGCAGTTCTGGCACGGCCGAGTCGACCCGATCACCACGAGCGGCATCGTCAACGACGGCGCGTGGCACCACGTGGTGCTGTCGGGTTCCCTTGCCACCCAGTCGCTTTACCTCGACGGGAACAAGGTCGGCACGAGTGCGGGCGTGATCGATCACCCGTGGCTCGCCCACACGCAGATCGGCGCCGCGTACTCCGTGTCGCAGTTCCCCGGCATCGCCACCGGTCGGCGGTTCCTCGCCGCGGAGATCGATGAGGTTGCCTTCTACGCGCGACCCCTCGGTGATCTCGCGGTCAAGTCGCACTACGCCGCGCGTTCCGGGGGCGACCAGGTCACGCGGGTGACTCTGCCGAGCATGCGGGTCGCGGCGAGCATCGCCTACGACTCGGCCAACGACCGCATGCGCGAGTTCACCGACGCCAACGGCGGCCGGTGGCAGCTCGTCAACCCGACGGTGGGTGGCGGCCCGGAGAACCTGATCCGCACGGCGTCGGTGATCGACCCGGCGGGCAGGCCCCGGTTCTATGACTATGACGCGCTCAAGGGCCGCATCCTGCGCCAGAGCACGCCACTGGGCACCGGTGTGCGCGCCGAAGACGTGATCGGTTCGCAGTGCACGACCGGCGCTGACGGCATCATCCGGTGCAAGGGACAGGTCGTCGCCTTGGGCGTGCGGCTGTATGACTACGACACCGCGGGATTCCAGACTTCCATCACCGACGAGCGAGGCGACCGCGCGTGGCTCACCCACGACGACCGCGGCAACCTGGTGTCGAAGAAGAGCTGCCGCGCCACCGGGAACTGCCAGACCTCGTACTTCGAGTACCAGGCGCCCAATGGTGATCCGACCGATCCGCGGACCGACAAGCTGATCGCGTCGCGCGACGCCCGTTCGTCCAGCGCGACCGACAACACCTACCGGACAGCGTCGACGTACACCGCGTTCGGTGATCTCGCGACCGAGACCAGCCCGGACGGCGGCACGACGTCGCACGCCTACACCGACGGCACCACCGCCGCGGTCGACGGCGGTACCGAACCGATGCGACTGCTCAAGTCGACGACCGATCCGCGCGGAGCGCTGATCCAGTATCGGTACTTCCGCAACGGCGATCTCGCGGAGACGGTGTCCCCCACGGGTCTGCGCACCACCTACGAGTACGACGTCCTGGGCCGAATGACCAAGGAGACGGAGTTCCCGGAGGCTTATCCCCTGGGCGTGAGCACCACGTTCGGGTATGACGCACTGAGCAGGCTGACGACCACGACCGGGCCGACCACGACGAACGCGGTCACCGCGACGACGCACGTCGGCACGACCGTGACCGGCTATGACCTTGACGGCAACGTCACCAGGGTCGAGCACAAGGACAGCTCCGATCCGGCCAACTCGAGGGTCACGATCTCCGAGTACGACCAGCACGGCAGGCTCAGCAAGACCATCGGGCCGCAGGGCGACGAGGCGTCGTACGGGTATGACAGCTTCGGTAACCAGACCTGGGTGGTCGACGCCAACGGCGTCAAGACCGAATACCGCTACACGGCGCGAAACAAGCTCGCCGAGGTCCGGCTCCGCGGCTGGCATGGGCAGGCAGTCACACCCGGGGAGCCGACCACGGGGGATAGCTCGGTCGGCACCGACTTGGTCCTGGAGTCCTACACCTACGACGACGCGGGCAGGCTGCTGCGCGAGGTGGACGCGATGGGCCGGGCGATCGAGTACCGGCACTTCGCCGACGGCCTCGTTTCCAAGGTCATCGCGCGCGACGTGGCCGACCCGGTCACCGGCGGCAAGCGCGACGTGGTCCTGCAGGACAACACCTACGACGCGGCGGGCCACCTGGTCCGCCAGGTCGGACCGGGCGGGCGCGTCGTCGCCCACGAGGTCGACGCCACCGGTCGGCTCACCGCGACCACTGCCGATCCCGACGGGCTGCGGCGGCGCACGGCCTATGAGTATGACCTCGGCGGCAACGTCACCAAGGTCACGCGCACCGGCGCCTACTCCAACGCGGGTCGGTTCGCAGCTTCGTTCGCCGAGGTCGTCGAGTACGGCTTCGACTTCGCGGGCAGGCAGACAAGCGAGACGCAGCGGGGGCCGTCAGGCACCAGCACGACGACAACTGGTTACGACCAGCGCGGCCTGATCACCAAGGTCGTGTCCCCGCTGGGCAACGTGGCAGGCGCCAACCCGGCCGACCACACCACCGAATACCGGTACGACCAACTTGGCCGCACGGTCGCGACGGTCGCGCCGAAGGTAAAGGTCGAGAACAACGGGGCGGCCCCGGTCGACGCGCGGCCGGAGACCGTCCTGGGCTACAACGCCTTCGGTGAACTAGCCGCACGGCGCAACGCCCAAGGCGATGTCGTGCGGATCTCCTACAACCGGCTCGGCCAGCCGGTCCGCACCGAATCGCCTTCGTACCGGGCTCCCGGGGCGACCAGTTCGGTCACCTCGGTGACCACCACCGAGTACGACGCCTTCGGCAAGCCAACGGTCGTGACCGACGCGGCGGGCGCGGTCACCAGAAACCGCTACGACCAGCGCGGTCGGCTGGTGGAGAAGCAGGACCCGAACCCCGACAACCCGAGCCAGGGTGGTGGTGTCTGGCGGTACGAGTACACCCACACGGGCGAGATCTTGGCCGTGACCGACCCCACCGGCGCTCGCGTCGAGTCGACGTACGACGAGTTCGACCGTCCTATCACGACCACCATGCTTGAACGCAAGCCGACCGTGGCCGCGTTCACCACACATCTCGCCTACGACGACGCCGGACAACTCGTCAAGGCGACCTCGCCGACCAACGAGGTCACACGGTTCGCCTATGACGCCCTCGGCCAGCGCACGAGCGTCACCGATCCCGCGGGCGTGGTGACCCAGTTCGGCTATGACAGTTTCGGCAACAAGGTCTGGACGAAGGACGCCAAGGGCCGTGCCTCGCTGGTCAAGCTCGACGCGTCGGGCAACACCACCGGCGAGTTCGATTTCAACCCGGCCGGGCAGATCATCGCCCGGCGGTCATACAGCCACAACGCGGCGGGCGCGGTGCTCGCCGCGACCGACGCCATGGGCAAGACCACCCGCTTCAACTACGACGCGGGTGGTCGGCTGACCCAGCGGGTCGAGCCGGTCAGCGACACCGACACGATCACGACGTCGTTCGGCTACGACGCCTCCGGCAGGCGGACCCGGGTGACCGACGGCCGCGGCAACAACACCCTCTATACGTTCAACAGCTTGGGACTGCCGGAATCGGTGATCGAACCGGCGACGGCGGCACACCCGAACACAGCCGATCGCACCTGGACCGCCGCCTACGACGCGGCGGGCCGGTCGGTGAAGCTGACTGCTCCGGGCGGCATCAGCCGAGACCGGACCTACGACGGGCTGGGCAGACTCGTTCGGGAGACCGGGGCGGGCGCCGAGTCGGCGACCACGGAGCGCGGCCTGGGCTACGACCCGGTCGGCAGGCTCACCAAGTCGACTACGGCCGTCGGTGACAACCTCTACACCTACAACGACCGCGGCCGCATGCTGACCGCGAACGGCATCTCCGGGGTCGCGTCCTACGACTACGACGCGCAGGGCCGACCTCTGTCCCGAGTGGACGGAGCAGGAACCACCGGCTTCACCTACGCCGCGGGCAGGTTGCAGACAGTTCAGGACGCGACAAGCGGCTCGCGGCTGACCTTCGGCTACACCACGGCCGGTGAACTCGGCAGCATCGACTACGGCAACGGCGTCGCCCGCGAATTCGGCTACGACGACTTCGGCCGTGAGGCGTCGGACACGACGAAGAACGCCGCCGGCGCACTGGTCGGCTCGATCGGCTACACCTACGACCTCAACCACCGGCTGACCAAGAAGGTCACCACCGGGACAGCGGCCGCCGGGGAGCAGACCTACGGCTACGACCATCTCGGCCGAGTCACGGCCTGGACCAACGCCGGGACCACCACCGGGTACGGCTGGGACAAGTCGGGCAACCGGGTGCTCAACGGCGCCAAGACGGCCACGTTCGACGAGCGCAACCGGGTGCTCTCCGACGGGGACTACACCTACCAGTACACGGCACGTGGCACGACGGCCTCGCGGACCAGTTCCGGGCTCGAGGAGAAGTTCGACTTCGATGCCTTCGACCGGCTCATCAAGGTCGGCGCGACAGTCCACAACTACGACTCGCTGGACCGCCCAGTCACCCGCGGCGGCCAGGCCTTCACCTACGCGGGCCTGGAGATGGACCCGGTCACCGACGGCACCGCGACTTACGGCCGCGGCGCGTCCGGTGAACTGATCTCGCTCGCGCAGGGAGCCGACAAGCGACTGCTCCTGTCGGACAAGCACGGCGACATCGTCGGCGGCTTCGCTCCGGGCGCGTCCGCGTTGGCTGACTCGACCGCGTTCGACCCGTTCGGCAAGCCGACCGCCACAGTCGGTGCCAAGCGCAACGTCGGCTTCCAGGGAGACTGGACGGCGCCGGACACCGGCCAGGTCAACATGGGCGCCCGGTGGTATGAGCCGAAGTCCGGTTCGTTCACCAGCCGCGACACCGTCGACCAGGGCGGCCCGGGCTCCGGCGGTCTCAACCGATACGTCTACGGCGTCGGCTCGCCGATCAACGGGTTCGACCCGGACGGACACGGCTGGTTCAGCGACGCGGTGAGCTGGGTCGGCGACAACATCAGCACGGTCGGGCACATCGCCCTCGATGTCGTCGGCATGATCCCCGTCGTCGGCGAGGTCGCCGACGGCATCAACGGCGTGTGGTATCTCGCCGAAGGCAACTACACCGACGCCGCGATGTCCTTCGCGGGCATGATCCCGGGCGTCGGAAACGCCGCCACGGCCGGAAAGTACGCCGCCAAGTACGGCGACGACGCCGTCGGCCTCGCCCGCGGCAGCGACAACGTGCCCCACCGCTCACCGGACTCACCGAACGGGAACCCCAAGCGCTACGACAACGACCTGCCAGGCAAGAAGGCGAACGGCAAGGCGGACGCTCCTGGCGGGGGCAAATCCATCCCGGACCCCCGCAAGATCGCCGCCGAAGCAGCCGCCAAGCGCGCCGCCGCCGCGAAGGCCGCCTTCCAGGCGGCGGTCGCTCGCACCTCGAAGGCCAAGGCCGCGGTCGCCCGGGCGGTCAAGTCGAACCCGCTGCCGACGGTCAAGGCGGCACTGAAGCCGAAGCTGGCCAACCCTCGCCACCTCGTGTCCACCGTGGCGAACGCCCCCGCGCGGATCGTCCAACAGGCGGTCTCGAACGTCCAAGACCTCAACAAGGTCTACGACTCGATCAAGGCCTCGATCCTGGGCGTGGGCAAGGAGATCATCCAGGAGGCGGTGCAGGCCCAGGTCGAACAGTTGGTCGCCTCCTCACCGCTGCCCTTCGCCGGTGACCTGCTGGACCTGGTGGGCAACCGGAAACGAGGATCCCCGAAGAAGAAGGGCCAAGACGCCCGCGCCGACGCCGGCGGCAAGACCTGCCCGATATCCAGCAGGTCAAGCCTGGACCGCCAGAGCTTCGACGGCTCGACCCCGGTCCTGCTGGCCGACGGCACCCGCAAACCCATCCGCGACGTCCGCGAGGGCGACAAGGTACTCGCTACAGACCCGACAACAGGCGAGTCCGGCCCGCGAACGGTGACCGACACGCGGTCGCACCAGGCGGAGCGGCTGCTGTACGAGGTCACGGTCACGACCGACTCCGGCGACGGCTCGCTGGTCGCGACCGACGAGCACCCGTTCTGGGTGGAGTCGCTGCAGAAGTGGGTGCACGCCCAGGATCTGAAGCCGGGATACACCTTCGAGACTGCGGACCACCGGCCCGCGACCGTGGCGGGCATCCGGGCACTGGCACCGGACCGTCAGGTCTACAACCTCACGGTCGACGGCCTCCACACGTACTTCGTGGGCCTATCGTCGGAAACCGGTGCGTCGCTACTCACACACAACGACGATGCGCTTCGGCCGCTTGACGAGTGCTTCCGTGAAGCAGCCGCTGTCAGGGATGAGGGCCTCGATCGTATGTACGCGTCGATGTCGAGAACTCAGGTCAACAAGAATGCCGCCATGATCGTCGGAGCGGTTGACCGTCGAACCGGTATCGCCGTGATTGGAATCAAACCTCCTAACCGCCTCCCGTACTGTGCCGAGGATGATGCGCGCTGCAAGTTGATCGAAAAAGGTGCGCGAAAGGAAGACATCGTTTATAGTACGCCCTATCTGCCTAACAGTCGAAAGCCTGCTCAGGTCTGTCCTCGTTGTCAGGAAAGAATTCCGCCTGAAATAGTTGAGCCTGGAACAGAGGGTGCGCCGGGAGGTGCTTGGGGTGGCTGATTGGAATTGGGAAGAACTTGACACTTCCATTGGTGGCGCCGAGAAGATCCCAGAGTGGGTCCAGCGGCTGTTGTCGCAGGACGCAAAAATTCGCGAGAATGCGCTGCAGACCCTGCTCTGTTATGTCGCAAACCAGGGCAGTTTATATACGGCAGCGGCAGGTGTCGTGGACGTGCTGTTGGATTATCTTGGCTCGGTAGGCAGGTTGCCCGCCGAGGCGTGGCATCTCATGAACTACATATTCGGCGCAGTTTCATGTGATGCGACTGTTGTAGTCGAGGGGCGTACCGTATCGCTGGACGGGTATGTCAAGGCGCGCATCACGTCACTTCTGCCCCTGGTGGACGAGGTTGTAGCTGATGTAACCATCGAAGAACTCGACGGTTTAACATGGGTGTTAATGCGTCTCGCCGAACGTTCATTCGCTGTGATCGAGATACTTGAAAAACATCTCTCTAGCGCGATGGGCGAAAGGCGCGCGTCCTTGGTTCAAGCGGTGGCAGACGCGCGTGACGCTTGGGAAGAAGGAAATCAGTTCTTGGGCGATGTGTGATGCCTGGTTCCAAGGGGACTTGCTGCTGCCTTAGGATGGAACTACTCGCAGGAGTTTGTCGTCCTCGCCGTTGGAAGTGGTGACGTAGAGGGCGCCGTCCGGTCCCGTCCGGGCGGCCCGCAGCCTGCCGAAGGCGTCGTTGAATTCCGGGGGGATCGACACTGAGACGACCTTGCCCGTCGGGTCCAAGGTGAACAGCATCAGCTTGGCGCCCTTCAGTGCCGTCACCACCAACGCGCCATCGAGGGTTCCCCACTGAGATCCGCGGAGGAAAGTGGCCGCGCAGATGGCTTCCGTGGTCTCACCGGACTGCCAGATCGCGGGGACCGCGTCGGGGAAGCGGGTCAGGTCGGTCATCGGGACGGACTCGTCGTAGCCGCTGACCGTGCCGCCCTTCGACGGGTCCCAGCCGTAGTTCGCGCCTGCCTTCAGCACGTTCAGTTCGTCGTTCTTGTCCGGGCCGTGTTCGGCGACCACGACCTGTCCGTCCTCCCGCAGTGCGACGCCCTGGACGTTGCGGTGGCCGAACGTGTACACCCGCGATCCGGGAATCGGGTTGTCCCGCAACGGTTCGCCGGTCTTCAGGTCGATCCGCAGCACCTTCCCGCCGAGTGATGACATGTCCTGCGGGAGGTTGCCCCGAGCCGTGTCGCCGGTTCCCACGAGCAACGCGCCGTCGGCGGCCAGGGTCGGGCGGCAGCCGGAGTGCCTGCCGCTCGCGGCGATGGGGAGGCCGGTTACCAGTTCGCGGACTCGGGTGGCGACCTTCTCGTCCTCGGTCAGCCGCCAGGTGACCAGGCGGATGTCCCGGGGTTCGCCGCTCTCCTGGTGCGTCTGGCAGGTCGTGAACTCGCGGCTCGTCGCGAAGTCCGGGTGCACCACCAGCCCCATCAGCCCGCCCTCGCCGCGGACGGCGATCGTGGACGTGTCGGCTTTGAGCGTGGTGACCGTCGCGCCGGGGGCGGCTGACGACAGCAGGGCCATGTCGCCTGTCCGCTGGGTGACCAGCACTTTCCCGTCCGGCAGGAAGCCGATGTCCCACCCGTGGGTCAGGCCGCTCGCCACCGTCTCGACCCGCAGGCCCGGGGTGACGGCAGTGGGCGCGGGGGAGGTCGACGACCCGGGGATCTCACCAGTGCCCGCCGACGAGGAGCACCCGGCAACCAACGCGACGGTGAGCAGCACAGCACGCATGTGATCAGGATGCGCCTTGAAACGTCTGGCCGCCGTGTGGTGACCGGCATCTCGGTGGCGCGGTACCTACCGGCGGTTAGGGTTGGGCGGTGAGCGAGCACCTGAGGCTGGACATCGCCGACTCTGTCGCGACGCTGGTCATAGACCGTCCAGCGAAGCGCAACGCGCTCAGTTTCGACATGTGGGCGGGCATCCCCAAGCTGGTCGCCGAGGTGGCCGCGGACGACTCCGTGCGCGTGCTGCTGCTGACCGGCGGCGAGCACTTCTCCGCGGGCGCCGACATCAGCGAGTTCGCCGAACTGCGTGCCGACGCCGCGGGCGCCCGCCGCTACGCCGAGGGCATCCACACTGCCACCGACGCGCTCACCGGGCTGGCCAAGCCGACCATCGCGGCCATCAACGGGTTCTGCATCGGCGGCGGCTGCGAGATCGCCCTGGCCTGCGACCTGCGGATCGCCGCGGACAACGCCCAGTTCGGGATCACCCCCGCCAAGCTCGGCATCGTCTACATGCTCCCGTCGACCAAGCAGCTCGTCGACGCGGTCGGCCCCGCGTGGGCCAAGCAGATCCTGTTCAGCGCCGACATCATCGACGCCGCCACCGCCCTGCGCATCGGGCTGGTCAACGAGCTGCACGCGCCCGGTGACGTCATCAAGCGCGCCACCGAGCTGGCCCACACCATGGCCGCCCGCTCCCAGGTCACCATCCGCGGTGCCAAGGAGATCATCGGCCGGATAACCGCCGGCCGGTTCGAAGAGGACGAAGCCGTACACGCCCTCTACGCGGGATCGGCCGAGAGTGCTGACTACGCCGAGGGTGTCCGCGCGTTCCTGGACAAGCGCACTCCGAAGTTCTGACCTAGTGCTCTAGCGGCCTAGAGGCATCCCACGTGGACTGATTCCGCGAATGCCTCGCGCACCTAGAGCACATGGGGAGGAACCATGGGTGCTTCCACCATCGACCAGCTTCGCGAAACGGTCCGCGGTCCGATCATCACCGCGGACGACGAGGGATACGACCAGGCCCGCAAGGTCCACAACGCGATGATCGACCGCAGGCCCAAGGCCATCGTCCGCCCGGCCAACGCGGGCGATGTGATGGCCGCGGTCGACTTCGCCCGCGAAAACGGCCTGGACCTCGCCATCCGCGGCGGCTCGCACAGCGTTCCCGGCTTCGGCACCTGCGACGACGGCGTGGTCATCGACCTGTCGTCCATGCGCGGTGTCCGCGTCGATCCAGGCAACCGGACCGCGCGCGCCGAGGGCGGCGCGACCTGGGGTGACTTCAACGCCGCCACGCACGCCTTCGGCCTGGCCACGACCGGCGGAATCATCTCGACCACCGGAGTCGCGGGCCTGACCCTCGGTGGCGGCATCGGCTACCTCGACCGAGGCTTGGGCCTGAGCTGCGACAGCCTGGTCTCCGCCGACGTGGTCACCGCCGACGGCAAGTTCCTGGTCGCGAGCGAACTCGAGAACGAGGACCTGTTCTGGGCCCTGCGCGGCGGCACCGGCAACTTCGGCGTGGTCGTCTCCTTCGAGTTCGCCGTGCACCCGGTCGACATGATCTACGGCGGTCCGATGGTGTTCGAACTCGACGACGCGGCCGACCTGCTGCGCTGGTACCGCGACTTCATCGTCGACGCCCCCGAACAGTTCGGCGGCTTCCCGGCGTTCCAGATCGCGCCGCCGCTGCCGTTCATCCCCGAGGAGCGCCACGGCGAGCCGTTCGCGCTGTTCGTGGCCTGCTGGGCGGGCCCGGTCGACGAAGGCGAGGCGGCCCTCAAGCCGCTGCGCGACGTCGCCCGGCCGGTGGCCGAGCACGTCGGACCCATGCCGTACCCGGCCCTGAACAGCGCGTTCGACGCCCTGGTCCCGCCGGGTCTGCAGCATTACTGGAAGGCGAATTTCGTCACCGACCTCACCGACGACGCCATCACCGCGCACCTGGAGCACGGGCCCAAGCTGCCCGCGGTCAACTCCACGGTGCACATCTACCCGATCAACGGCGCCTGCCACCGAGTGGCGGCCGAGGACACCGCGTTCGCCTATCGCGACGCGAACTTCGCCACGGTCATCGCGGGGATGTGGCCGGACCCGGAGGCCAACGACGCGAGCATCAAGTGGGTCCGCGACTACTACGACGCCACCTCGCCGCACTCGGAGGAAGGTGGCTACATCAACTTCATGTCGGGAGACGACCAAAGCCGCATCCGGGACAACTATCGCGGCAACTACGACCGGCTCGTCGAGGTTAAGCGCAAGTACGACCCGGACAACCTCTTCCACGTCAACCAGAACATCAAGCCGTAAGGTCGGCCAGCTCGCCCGCGAGGTTCGCCCTGGCCTTGGCGTCCCAGCTCGCAAGCGCTTGCGGGGTTCGGTAGAGCGCGGGCAGATCCAGCAGGTGACGCAGCACCGCGGCCCGTCCGGCCCGGAACGCGTCGTCGGGCACGTGCGCGTACTCGGCGCGGACGGCCGACGCGTATTCCGGGTAGGCCGGGGACGCCAGGATCGCCAGGTCGGCGTCGCAGAGCACCTCGCCGTTGGTGTCCCCGGGCTCGGTCACGTGACCCGCGGTCAGCCGGACCAGCCGCGCGACCTCGGCGACCGCCGCCGCGTCCAGCCCCAATCCGGTCAGTTCCGCCGTCGCCAACAGCGCGCTGTCTTCTTCATCCGCAGGCGTGCCCTTATAGACGGCGTCGTGATACCAAGCCGCCAGGCGGACAAGGTCCGGGTCGGCGGCGTGATCGGCCAACTCGTCCACGTGCCCGAGCACGGCCCCCAGGTGCGCGAGGTCGTGATACCTGCGATGCGGCTCGCCCCATCGCGCGAGCAAGTCCCGACCGACGTCGTGCCCGTTCAACCCGAGCCGACCCAACAGCGCGTCCCATTGATCCAGCACGCACCCGACGTTATCCGCGCGCGGACTGTCGGTGCCAGGTCGTAGGCTGGTAGTGAGAACCCCTCCGAGGCTCCAAGGTCCCGGGCAGGGGTCTGTTCGCGTCTCCCAGACACCGCGAAGGACACTCGTGTCGAAGGCCCCGCTCCACCCCCTCCTCGAATCCCTGCTGCCCGTCGCGGCCGACATCATCGAAGCCGCGGGCGCGCCGACGTTCGACCTCGCGGGCCCCATCGCCGCCCGCCCCCTGGTCGTGGCCGCGCTCGCCGAGGGCGCCAACCGGCCCGTGCTTGCCGTCACCGCCACCGGCCGCGAGGCCGACGACCTGGTGGCCGTCCTGGGCGACCTCATCGGCCACGACGTCGTCGCGGACTTCCCGTCCTGGGAGACGTTGCCCCACGAACGCCTCTCGCCCCGCGCCGACACCGTCGGCCGCAGGCTCGCGGTGCTGCGCAGGCTCGCGCACCCCGAGGAAGGCGGCCCGATCAAGGTCGTCGTCGCCACCGTCCGCAGCCTGATCCAGCCGATGGCGCCCGGCCTGGGCGAACTCTCGCCGGTGCGGCTCAAAGTCGGGGAGGAGCAGGACTTCGAGGCGGTCCTTGTCCGCCTCGCCGACCTCGCATACCTGCGCGTGGACATGGTCGAGAAGCGAGGCGAGTTCGCCGTCCGCGGTGGCATCGTCGACCTGTTCCCGCCGACGGCGGAGCACCCGGTCCGGGTGGAGTTCTGGGGCGACGAGGTCTCCGAGATCCGCTCGTTCGCCGTGGCCGACCAGCGTTCCCTGCCCGGCGAGCTGACCGAGATCACCGCGCCGCCCTGCCGGGAGCTGCTGCTCACCAAGGGCGTCCGCGAGCGCGCCGCCGCGCTGGCCGAGCTCCACCAGGCCGACGCCCACCTGCACGAGATGCTCGACAAGCTCGCCAACGGCATCCCGTCCGAAGGCATGGAGGCGCTGATCCCCGCGCTGTGCCAGGGCGAGATGCAGATGCTCACCGACGTGGTCCCCGCCGGTACCCACGTCCTGCTTAATGACCCGGAGAAGATCCGCACGCGCGCGCACGACCTCGTCCGCACCGGCCAGGAGTTCCTGGAGGCCTCCTGGATGGCCGCGGCGACCGGCGGCAAGGCGCCCATCGACCTCGGCGCGTCGGCCTACCGCGACCTCGGCGACGTCGCCGCGCACGCCCGTGACGGCGACCACCCCTGGTGGACCCTGTCCCAGCTCACCGGCGGCGACGCGGTCCCGGTCAAGTTCCGGCCGGTCGAGGCCTACCGCGGCGAGATCGCCCGCGCCTTCGCCGACCTGCGCGCGCACACCGCCGCGGGCGGCACCGGCGTCCTCGTCGTCCCCGGCCTCGGTACCGCGAAGCGCGCTGTCGAGCAGCTCGCGGAGGCCGACGTCGCGGCGAAGCTGATCGAGGGCGAGCTGACCGAGCCGCCCGCGCCGGGCGTGGTCACCGTTGTCCGTGGCGCCATAGAGGACGGCTTCATCGCCGGTGACCTGGTCGTGCTGACCGAGTCCGACCTCACCGGCGGCAGGGGCGGCACGTCGACGAAGGACATGTCGACCAAGATGCCGTCGCGGCGGCGCAACGCGGTCGACCCGCTGGCCCTGCGGACCGGCGACTTCGTGGTCCACGAGCAGCACGGCATCGGCCGCTACATCGAGATGGTGCAGCGCACTGTCGCGGGCGCGACCCGCGAATACCTGGTTCTCGAATACGGCAGCTCCAAGCGCGGCCAGCCCGGCGACCGGCTGTTCGTGCCGACCGACCAGCTCGACGAGATCTCCCGCTATGTCGGCGGCGAGATGCCCACGCTGAACAAGCTCGGCGGCTCGGACTGGAAGAACACCAAGGCCAAGGCCAAGAAGGCGGTCAAGCAGATCGCCGCGGAACTCGTCCAGCTCTACGCCGCCCGGCAGGCCGCGCCCGGCCACGCGTTCGGCCCGGACACCCCGTGGCAGCGGGAACTCGAGGACGCGTTCCCGTTCACCGAGACCATGGACCAGCTCGCCGCGATCGACGAGGTCAAGGCCGACATGATGCGCGGTGTCCCGATGGACCGGGTCATCTGCGGCGATGTCGGCTACGGCAAGACCGAGATCGCGGTGCGCGCGGCGTTCAAGGCCGTGCAGGACGGCAAGCAGGTCGCCGTGCTGGTGCCCACGACGCTGCTCGCCCAGCAGCACCTCAACACCTTCGCGGGCCGGATGCACTCGTTCCCGGTGACGGTCAAGGGTTTGTCGCGGTTCACCCACGGCCAGGAGTCCGAGGAGACCATCCAGGGCCTCGCCGACGGGTCGGTCGACATCGTCATCGGCACCCACCGTCTACTTCAGACAGGCTTGCGGTACAAGGACTTGGGCCTGGTGATCGTCGACGAGGAGCAGCGCTTCGGCGTCGAGCACAAGGAACACATCAAGGCCCTGCGCACCCACGTCGACGTGCTCACCATGTCCGCCACGCCGATTCCGCGAACGCTGGAGATGTCGCTGGCGGGCATCCGCGAGATGTCGACGATCCTGACCCCGCCCGAAGACCGGCACCCGATCCTCACCTACGTCGGCGCCTACGACGACAAGCAGGTCGCCGCCGCCATCCGCCGCGAACTGCTGCGCGACGGCCAGGTCTTCTACGTGCACAACCGGGTGTCCTCGATCGAGAAGGCCGCGCGCCGCATCCGCGAACTCGTCCCCGAGGCCCGCGTCGTCACCGGGCACGGCCAGATGAACGAGGACAAGCTCGAACACCTCATCCAGGGCTTCTGGGAACGCGAGTACGACGTGCTCGTCTGCACCACGATCGTCGAGACCGGCCTGGACATCTCCAACGCGAACACGCTGATCGTCGAGCGCGGCGACATGCTCGGCCTCGCCCAGCTGCACCAGCTGCGCGGCCGGGTCGGCCGCGGCCGGGAACGCGGCTACGCCTATTTCCTCTACCCGCCGGAGTCCACGCTCACCGAGCACGCGCACGACCGGCTCGCCACGATCGCGCAGAACACCGAACTCGGCGCGGGCATGGCGGTGGCGATGAAGGACCTGGAGATCCGCGGCGCGGGCAACATCCTCGGCGCCGAGCAGTCCGGCCACATCGCCGGTGTCGGCTTCGACCTCTACGTGCGCCTGGTCGGCGAGGCCGTCGAGGCGTTCCGCAAGCACGCGGGCGCCCCCGGCGCCGAGGACGAGGAGGAACTGGCCGACGTCAGGATCGACCTCCCGGTCGACGCGCACATCCCGCACGACTACGTCCCCGGCGAGCGGCTGCGCCTGGAGGCCTACCGCAAGCTCGCCGCGGCCCCGGACGCCGCCGGTCTCGACGCCGTCCGCGAGGAACTGGTCGACCGCTACGGCGAGCCACCCACCCCGGTGGTCAACCTGCTCGCGGTCGCTGCGTTCCGCCAGATCTGCCGCGCGCACGGGGTCACCGAGGTGATCGGTCAGGGGAGCAACATCCGCTTCGCGCCGATGCCGCTGCGGGACTCGCAGATGGTGCGGCTCAAGCGGCTCTACCCGAAGGCCGTGCACAAGGCGGTCACCGACACGATCACCCTTCCGCGGCCGACCGAGGGCGCCGCGGGCGGCCGCATGGGTGCTCCCGTGCTGCGCGACCGCGACCTGCTCGACTGGTGCGCGAAGTTCCTGGAGTCCCTCGCGCAGACCCCGGCGGCGGTGTCCTGACCTGGCGCAGCCGTAACCCGATAGTGAAGCCGACGTGGGCGCTGTGAGAGGCTACGGCACTGTGACCACCGTCATTCGTCGTCGACGCCCGCTCGTCGTCCTGCTCGCCGTGTTCGGGCTGCTGCTCAGCGCCTGTTCCACGGGGCCGGGCCAGGCCAACGCCGCCGCCATAGTCAATGGCAAGACCATCGGGGTCGACCGGGTGCAGGAGCTGGTGGACAAGGCCCGACAGGCCGAGCCCGCCGTCCAGCAGCTCGCCGACCAGCGCAAGCTCGACCTGCTCTCGCGGGCCGTGCTGCGCCAGCTGGTCCTGCACGAGCTGATCGCGGCGCACACCGCGAAGGAGAGCGTGGCGATCAACGAGGCCACGGTCACCGAACTGGCCGGGCAGCTGACCGGGTCGTTCCAGCCGCTGCCGACCGACGGGTCCGCCTCGCCGGAGCAGATCGTCGACCAGGCGGTCAACCGGGCCTTCGAGCCCACCGAGATCGCACGGGACTACCTCGCGCTGGCTGAGATCGGCCGCAAGCGGGCCCCGGGTCTGTCGGTCACGTTCGACTTCACCCTCGTCGCCCCCGGCGGCCCCGACGACAAGCCGGGCTCGCTGCGCGAGAAGGCCATCGCCAAGGCCAACCAGCTCGCGGTGAGCCTCGATGAGGCAGGCAAGATCATCGAAGCCGACATGGCGGGCGGCCTGCAGGCGGCGCGCGGCGAGACCATCACCCCGGCGCTCGCGCCGGACATCGCGGGAAGCGTCCTGTTCGGCGCCCCGCTCAACAGCGTGATCGCCTTCCAGCCCAACCCGGAGAACGCGGGCTGGGTGGTCGCGGTGATCCGCAAGCGCGAGACCGACGCCCCGCCCGCTCCGGACGCCAAGCCCGCCGACGCACGGCTGGCCACCACCCTCGGCCCGCGCATGCTCCAGGACACCGCTCAGCAGATCGGTATCGAGATCAGCCCCCGCTACGGCGTGTGGGACCTCGCGGGCATGGAGATCGCGCCGAGCGAGGGCGAGACCAAGGGCGTCGTCATCCCCATCAAGAACACGAACCCATGACCGTCGCGGTGGTGCTGGTTCGCGGGAACACGGTTCCGGCGGACGCGGTGCCACTGCTGCGCGCGGCGGCGAAGGTGTACGTCGCGGGTGAGGTCGACCCAGCCCTGGGCGATGCCCCGATGCCCGCTGACGTCGCCGCCGAAGCGGGCGAGGTCGTGGTGCTGACGTCGTCGCTGGACGCGGTCGCCGGGCTGGTCGCCGCCGGTTCGCCGGTGCACGCCACCGCGGGCGCGGGCCTTGTCGCCGCCGCCCAGGTCATGGACCGGCTGCGCTCGCCTGGCGGCTGCCCCTGGGACGCCGAGCAGACGCACGACTCGCTGCGGCAGTACCTTGTCGAGGAGTGCTTCGAGCTGCTCGAGGCGATCGAGGAGGGCGACCGTCCGGCGCTGCGCGAGGAACTGGGTGACGTCCTGCTCCAGGTTCTCTTCCACTCGCGCGTGGCCGAAGAGGACAGCGAGGACCCGTTCACCATCGATGACGTCGCGGCCGAACTGGTCGCGAAGCTCGTCGGCAGGCATCCGCACGTGTTCGCGGGCGGTGACCCGGCGGTGCGCGACGCGGCGACACAGGAAAACCGCTGGGAAGAGCTCAAGCAGCAGGAGAAGCGCCGCGAGTCCAGTGTGGACGGAGTGGCGATGGGGCAGCCCGCGCTCGCCCTCGCCGCCAAGCTGGCGCAGCGCACGGCCCGCGCGGGACTGCCCGGCGACCTGCTGCCCAAGCACACCGATGTCGGCTCCCGGCTGTTCGACCTCGCCGCGCTGGCGAAGCTCGCCGGGCAGGACCCGGAGGCGGAACTGCGCGCCGTGGCCCGCCGCTTCGCGAGTCAGGTCCGTGACGCGGAACGCTCCGCCAAGGCGAGTGGTGAGCCCGAGATGACTCACGACATCTGGCGAAAGCACTGGCCGCACTGACCACCTGTGGATAACTTCGGGCAGATGTCGGCGGATCTCGCTAACTTGGCAAGGTGACCGACGCCTACCTCCGATTCCCACACCTGCACCAGGACCTGATCACCTTCGTCGCCGAGGACGATGTGTGGCTGGCCCCGGTCGACGGCGGCCGCGCCTGGCGGGTCTCCGCCGACAAGGTGCCCGTGCGGAACCCGCGATTCTCGCCCGACGGAAGCACTCTGGCCTGGGCGAGCACCCGCGACGTGGAGCCGGAGGTGCACGCCGCGCCGGTCGACGGCGGGCCGAGTGACCGGCTGACGTACTGGGGCGACGTCAACACGTCCGTGCTCGGGTGGACGCCCGACGGTGAGGTCATCGCGCACACGACGACCGGCCGGTCGTCCATCCGGCACCGCTGGGCGCACGCGGTCCCGCTTGGCGGCGGGCCCAGCCGGGTGCTCCCGTACGGGCCGCTGGACGCCTTGTCGATCGGTCCGGACGGTGTGGTGCTGGGGTCGGTGATCTCGGTCGAACCCGCGTGGTGGAAGCGCTATCGCGGCGGCACGGCAGGCAAGGTGTGGGTCGACCGCGAGGGCGGTGGCGACTTCCACCGCATCTTGTCCGAAGTGGACGGACACATCGTGTCGCCGATGTGGGTCGGCGGCCGGATCGCGTTCCTGTCCGACCACGAGGGCATCGGCAACATCTACTCGTGCGACCCGGACGGCGGCGACCTCCGGACGCACAGCGACCACAAGTTCTACGCCCGCAATCCCAGCACGGACGGCACGCGGGTGATCTACCACAGCGCGGGGTCGCTCTGGCTGCTCGACAGCCTCGACGCCGAACCCCGTGAACTCGACGTCCGACTCGGCGGTCCACGCGGATCCCGCCAGCCCTACCGGCTTTCGCCCGCGCGCTTCCTCGGCGACGTCGGACCGGACTCGACCGGTCGGGCCAGCGCGGTCGAGGTGCGCGGAACGGTCCACTGGCTCACTCACCGCGACGGGCCCGCGCGGGTGCTGTCGGTGGAACCCGGTGTGCGGGCACGGTTGCCGCAGGTCCTCGGCGACACCGGTCAGGCCGTGTGGGTGACCGACGCGGAGGGTGAGGACGCGCTGGAGTTCGCCCCGGTCGAGGGGCGGGCGGCAGGCGTGAGCCCGCGCCGGGTGGGCGCGGGGGAGCTTGGGCGCGTGCTGGAGTTGGCCGCCTCACCGGACGGCAGGCGCGTCGGCGTCGTGACCCACGACGGCAGGCTGCTGCTCGTCGACGCGGACAGCGGCGAGGTCCGCGAAGTGGTCAAGGCCCAGGAGATGGACCCGACCGGGCTGGCGTTCTCGCCGGACTCGGGCTGGCTCGCGTGGTCGCATCCCGGCCCGGACCCGTTGCGGCACATCAGGATGGTCAACACCACCGATCTGTCTATTGTGGACGTGACGCCGCTGCGGTTCGTCGATTCCGACCCGGCGTTCACCCAGGACGGCAAGCACATCGCGTTCCTGTCGACCCGCAGCTTCGACCCGATCTACGACGTGCACGTGTTCGACCTGTCCTTCGCCAACGGCAGCAGGCCCTACCTGGTGCCGCTCGCCGCCACCACGCCGTCGCCGTTCGCGCCGCTGCGCGAGGGCAGGCCCTTCGGCGACGCCGACGATAAGGACAAGTCAGACGGCGACAAGTCCGACGGCGAGGTGCCGCGGACCGGTGTCGACCTCGAAGGCATCGCCGACCGGGTGGTCGCCTTCCCGGTGGCCGCGGCGCGCTACTCGCAGTTGCGCGCGGCGAAGGGCGGCGTGCTCTGGCTCTGCGACCCGCTTGTCGGCTCGCTGGGCGATGACCTCGACGACCTCGGCGAAGACGCGCCGCGGGCCGCGCTGGAGCGGTTCGACCTGGCCAAGCTCAAGGCCGACGTCCTGGTCGACGGCCTCGACGAGTTCTGGACCAGCGGCGACGGCCACCGCGTCGTCGTCCGCGACGGCGCGACGCTGCGGGTCCTGCCCGCCGACCGCAGGCCGGACTCCGACGACGGCTCCGAGGACAACATCACCGTCGACCTGAGCCGGATCCGCGTCGAGATCGACCCGGCCGCCGAGTGGCGCCAGTCGTTCGACGAGGCGGGCAGGCTCATGCGCGACCACTTCTGGCGCGCGGACATGGGCGGCGTCGACTGGCAGGGCGTGCTCGACCGGTACCGCCCGCTCGTGGACACCCTTGGCTCCCATGACGAACTTGTCGACCTGCTGTGGGAGGTGCAGGGCGAACTGGGCACCTCGCACGCCTACCTCGCCCCGCCCGGCACGGGGGCCGACAACAAACGCAGGCTCGGCCTCCTCGGCGCCGACCTCGCGTGCGACGAGGACGGCCGCTGGCGGATCACCAGGATCGTGCCGGGGGAGAGTTCCGACCCGCGGGCCCGGTCACCGCTGCGCGCCCCCGGCGTGGCCGTGCGCGTCGGCGACGCGATCGTCGAGGTCGACGGCAGGCCGGTCCAGCCCGCCCACGGCCCCGCACCGCTGCTGGTCGGCACCGCGGGCAACCCGGTGGAGCTGACGATCGCCCCCAAGGGCGGTGGCGAGCACCGCCGGGTCGTGGTCGTGCCCCTGCTCGACGACATGCCGCTGCGCTACCAGGCCTGGGTCGCGGGCAGGCGCGACCATGTCCACGCCGCGACCGGCGGGAAGGTCGGCTACCTGCACGTTCCCGACATGGTCGCCAGCGGCTGGGCCCAACTCCACCGCGACCTACGCCTGGAGATGCGCCGCGACGGCGTGGTCGTCGACCTCCGGGAGAACCGCGGCGGGCACCTTTCGCAGCTGGTCATCGAGAAGCTGAGCCGAAAGATCGTCGGCTGGTCCCGCGCCCGCGACGGCTACTACGACGAGACCTACCCGCTGGACGCCCCACGCGGCCCGATCGTCGCCGTCGCCGACGAGTTCGCGGGCTCCGACGGCGACATCGTCAACGCCGCCATCCAGGCCCTCGGCATCGGCCCGGTGGTGGGCACCAGGACCTGGGGCGGAGTCATCGGGATCGACAACAGGTACCACCTGGTCGACGGCACCCTGATCACCCAACCCCGCTACGCCACCTGGATGCGCGGCCCCGGCTGGGGCGTCGAGAACTACGGCGTCGACCCGGACGTCGAGGTCGTGGTCACCCCGCAAGACCACGCCGCGGGCCGCGACCCCCAACTCGACACAGCCATCCGCCTCGCGTTGGAGGGCTTATCGGCGACCCCGGCGGCCACCCCACCCGACCTGCCCGCACTGGACTGAACCGCGACACATCGGAGGCCGACAGAAGACGACACACATCGGAGGCGACAGAAGACACGGCAGACACGGCGTACGCGCTCGGCCGGAGCTCAGGGTGCGTCGCTGTTCCCGGTGCTGAGGCCAACCAGAAGCACGCAGCCGCGCAGGCGATTTGCACAGCGATGCGAACGGCAATGCCGTCGACGGCGATTGGCGGCGGTGGGCAGTATTAGGCAGCGGCAGGCTGCGGAAGGCGCGAGGCTCCCCGCAGCGCCGCAGCGCCGCAGCGCCGCAGCGCCGCAGCGCCGCAGCGCCGCGACGACGATGGCGACAATTGCCAGCCGCCAAGGCGCGCCCCGCCCCGCCGTGCCGTGCCGCATCGCGACGCCGCACCCGCACCGCACCGTGTTCCATCGCGCCGCGCCGCGCCGCGCCGCACGCACCGCGCCGCGTCGTGCTGTGCCGGGCCGTGTTGCGCTGCGTGGCGTCGTGCTGTGCCGTGGCGTGTCGGTGTTGGCGCCGAGGTCGGGTGGTCGGTGCGTCCGCGGTGGTGTCGGGCCGTCGAAAGTGTTGGCGGCGCTGGGAACGACTCCTGCCCGTCGGCCGTGTCAGGGGAGTGAGGCGGGTAGGCCGAAGGCCTGGAAGTGCTCGGTTCCGATGAAGGAGGTGATCTCGGCGATTCGGTTGTCGCGGAAGGTGAGGACGTTGATCGACCACGCGGTGTGGTCGCCCACGCCGGTCGCGCACAGGTAGAGCGCCACGGCGGGTTGGCCGTTCGCGGTGGTGGGGAGGTGTCGCCAGGTTCCGCAGGTGCCCAACGGGACCTTGGTGGCGAAGTCGGCGACGGCCGCCAAGCCCTGGTACCAGTGCGGCAGCGGTGGCATCGACCAGGTGACGTCCTCGGTCAGCAGCGCGACGAGTGCGGCGGCGTCGCCGTGTTCCATGGCGGCGGCGTAGTCGGCTACCACCGCGCGGAGGCGGGTGTCGTCGAGTTTGCGGAGGGTTTGCTGCTGGGTGCGGGCGGGCACCTTCTCGGCGACGATCTTGCGGGCTCGGGCCAAGGCGGAGTTCACCGACGTGGTCGACGTGTTCATCGTGGCGGCGATCTCCGCCGCGGAGAAGCCGAGGACCTCGAAGAGCAGCAGCGCCGCGCGCTGGTTGCCGGGGAGGTGCTGCAGGGCCGCGACGAAGGCGAGTTCGACGGCTTCGCGTTGCTCGTAGCGGGCGCCCGGCGCGTTCGGGCCGAAATCCGCTTCCGGGTAGGGGCCGAGCCAGGTGACGTCGGTCAGCGGGGCTATCTCCGCCACCGCGCTGGTGCTCGACGGACCCAGGTCGACCGGCATGGCCCGCCTGCCACGCGAGCCGATGGCGTCCAGGCAGGTGCGGGTGGCCACGGTGTAGAGCCAGGACCGCAGCGAAGCGCGACCCTCGAAGCCCGCGAGGCCACGCCAGGCCCGCAGCAGCGCGTCCTGCAAGGCGTCGTCGGCGTCGTGGGTGGAGCCGAGCATGCGGTAGCAGTGGGCGTGCAGTTCCCGGCGCAGCGGGCGCACGAGGCGGTCGAAGGCCTCGTCGTCCCCGGCGCGGGCGCGCGCCAGGTCGGGGTCCGCCGCGGAAACTTCGCTCACGAGCGACGATTCTGCCCCATCACGGGAGTCTCCATTTCCGAAACGACAACCTGGAGGCTCCACATGAACCCCACCGTCACCGCCCGAACCCTCGCCGTCCCCGGCGCACGCCTGCACTACGAGGTGCGCGGCGAAGGCCCGCTCGTCGCGCTCATCGGGGCACCCATGAACGCGGACTCCTTCGCGCCGCTCGCGGATCTGCTCGCCGCGGACCACACCGTGCTCACCGCCGACCCGCGCGGCATCAACCGCAGTTCGGTGGACGACCCGGACGCGGACTCGACCCCCGAGGCGCGCGCCGACGACCTCGCCCGGCTCATCACCCACCTCGACGCGGGCCCGGGCACCGTCGTCGGCTCCAGCGGCGGCGCCGTCACCGCCCTCGCGCTCGCCCAAGCCCGCCCCGAACTGGTCCACACGGTCGTCGCCCATGAGCCGCCGCTCGGCGAGCTGCTCGACGACCGCGACGAGATCCGCGCGAACACCGCGGACATGATCGCCACCCACCTCGCGGGCGACACCACAGGAGCGTGGCGGAAGTTTCTGGCGCAGGCGAACATCTTCCTGCCGGAGCCGGTGTTCCAGGAGATGTTCGGCGGGGAGCGCGAGCCGCGGCAGGTCGCCGACGAGGGGTTCTGGTTCGCGCACGAACTGCGGCCGACCACCTGCTGGCAGCCCGATCTCGCCGCCCTGCGCGCGGTGGGGACCCGCATCGTGATCGGCATCGGTGAGGACTCGGTCGGCCAGTTCTGCGAACGCACCTCGAACGCCCTCGCGTCCGCGCTCGGCATCGAGACCACGACATTTCCCGGCGGCCACATCGGGTTCGTCGAAGATCCGGCGGCGTTCGACACTCGACTGCGTGAGGTCCTCAGCGCGAGCTGATCCGGATGACGGGCACCATGGGGATCATGGGATTCGACGGCGACACCGAACGAATGATCAGGGCGAACGAAGCCAACTGGGACGCGCGCACACCGATCCATGTGGCCAGTGACTTCTACAGCGTGGCCACCCGCGACCCCGGCGACTGGTTCGCCGACTACGAGTGGTCCGACCTCGGCGACCTCGAGGGCAAGGACGTGGCGCACCTGCAGTGCCACATCGGCGCCGAGACCCTCGCGTTCGCCCACCGCGGCGCGCGGGTGGTGGGGCTCGACCTCAGCGGCGAGTCGGTGGCGGCCGCCCGACGGCTGGCCGAGGCGGCGGGGCTGCCCGTCGAGTACGTCAAGTCCGACGTCTACGCGGCGGCCGAGGCGTTGGGGCGCAACAGGTTCGACATCGTCTACAGCGGCAAGGGCGCGCTGTGCTACCTGCCCGACCTCACCGCATGGGCCGAGCAGGTCAGCGCCCTGTTGCGCCCCGGCGGCCAGTTCTACCTCGTCGACTTCCACCCGCTGCTCGACGCGCTCGGCCCCATCCCACCCGCCGACGGGAGCCAGGATCTGCTGCTGCGCCACGACTACCTCGGCGGCCGCGGCCACCTCCGCATGGACGGGTCACGCACCTACACCGACGGTCCCGCCCTGCCCGACGACCTGGCGTACTACGAGTGGCGCCACGGCCTCGGCGAGATCGTCACCGCCCTCGTCCGGGCCGGTCTGCGGATCACCCTGCTGCGCGAGTCCGAGGAGATCCCATGGCCCCGCTGGGCGGCGATGACCAGCACCGAAGGCGCATGGCACCGGCTGCCGGACAGCGCTCCACGCCTCCCGCTGATGTTCGCCGTCCAGGCCGTCAAGGAGCCGTGATCGGCACGTTTCGGACAAAGTGGCGCTTCAGGCAACGTAACCTGGTTGGGTGACGCCGACCTCGACTCCCGTGCCGCCGGCACCGCCGCCCCCGAGTCCATCGCGACCCGGCAGGCGCGGACTGGTCGGCCGGTTGCTGGTCGCGGCCGTCCTCCTGGCGACGGTCGCGGGCGCGGCGATGCTGGTCGTCAAGGCCGACGACCCGGTCGAGCGCGAGACCGCGGAGCGGTTCCGGGTGCCCGCACTCGACGTCGTGCCCGGCACCGCGCTCCCGCAGGCCAGGTCCCTGCCGAGCGGCTCGGACGTGCGCCTGTGGGCGGAGAAGGTGGGCCCGGCGACCGACATCCCGGTCCGCACGCTGATCGCCTACGTCAACGCCGATCTCGCCACCCGCGCGAACAACCCGGGCTGCAATCTCACGTGGGCCACCCTGGCGGGCATCGGCCGCGTGGAGTCCCACCACGGCCACTTCCGCGGCACCCGCGTCACCGACGAGGGCACCCTGACCAAGCCGATCATCGGTGTGCCGCTCAACGGGTCACCCGGTGTGCAGGCTATCCGCGACACCGACGGCGGCGCGCTCGACGGCGACCGCGAGTGGGACCGGGCGGTCGGCGCGATGCAGTTCCTCCCCACCACGTGGGGCAAGTGGGCCAAGCGCGCCAACGGCGACGGCGCCCCACCCGACCCGCAGAACGTCGACGACGCGGCCCTGACCGCGGCCCGCTACCTGTGCGCGAGCGGCGGCGACCTCGCCACCGGCGAAGGCTGGTGGAAGGCCGTGTTCACCTACAACAAGTCGCTGCAGTACGGCCGCGACGTCTACAGCGGCGCCGATGCCTACGCCCGCAAGGTCGCCGAACTCGGCTAGCGGTCGCGCTGCAACGCGATCCGCGCGTTCACCTCACCCAGCGCTTCCTGGTACTCCGGCAGCGGGTTCATCGCCACCGCGAGCCGCAGCTGCGTCAGCGCCTCGGTGAAACGGCTCTGCCGTTGCAGCGTGCGACCGAGCGCGAACATCGCGTAATGATCAGTGGGGTCGAGTTCCAGCACCCGCCGGAACGCCGCCTCGGCGCGCCCGAACTGCGCCGAGTTCAGGTAGGCCCGCCCGGCGAGCGACTGCACGCTCGGCGCGTCCGGCGCGGCCTCCAGGACCGGGCCTAGCGCGGCGAGGGCGTCCAGGGGTCTGTGGTGCGCGACCAGGGACTCCGCCCGCCGAAACGCCTCGAAGGTACCGCTGCCGTCCTCGCTCATAATCCGCTCACAATACGGGGGAGATTGATGTTCATCGACCTCCGTACGGGGGTTGATCCGAGCCTGCCCGACGTGCCTTCGACGAGCCGCCCATCCGCCCCGCTAGGCTCGTCTCGGATACATAGCACGCTTTGTGAGGAGCACCACGTGGCGGTCATCGAGCAGGTCGGCGCACGCGAGATCCTGGACTCGCGCGGCAATCCCACCATTGAGGTGGAGGTCGCGCTGGACGACGGGACTCTGGCGCGAGCGGCGGTCCCGTCCGGGGCGTCGACGGGCGAGCACGAGGCCGTCGAGCTTCGTGACGGCGACCCGAAGCGCTACGGCGGCAAGGGTGTCGAGAAGGCCGTCACCGCCGTCCTCGACGAGATCGGCCCCGAGCTGGCCGGCATCGACGCGGTCGACCAGCGCATCGTCGACCAGAAGCTGGTCGACCTCGACGGCACGCCGGACAAGTCGCGCCTGGGCGCCAACGCCATCCTGGGTGTCTCCCTCGCGGTGGCGAAGGCGGCGGCCGAGTCCAGCGGCCTGGAGCTGTTCCGCTACCTCGGCGGCCCGAACGCGCACGTGCTTCCGGTGCCGATGCTGAACATCCTCAACGGCGGCGCGCACGCCGACACCGACGTGGACATCCAGGAGTTCATGATCGCGCCGATCGGCGCGGAGAGCTTCCGCGAGGGTCTGCGCTGGGGCACCGAGGTCTACCACGCGCTCAAGTCCGTGCTGAAGGCCAAGGGCCTGGGCACCGGCCTCGGCGACGAGGGCGGCTTCGCGCCGAGCCTGGGCAACAACCGCGAGGCGCTGGACCTGATCCTGGTCGCCATCGAGAAGGCGGGCTACCGCCCGGGCCGCGACGTCGCGCTCGCGCTCGACGTCGCCGCCACCGAGTTCTACTCCGACGGCGCCTACAGCTTCGAGGGCGCCAAGAAGAGCGCCGAGCAGCTCATCGAGTACTACACGCAGCTGATCAACGACTACCCGATGGTCTCCATCGAGGACCCGCTGTCCGAGGACGACTGGGACGGCTGGGTGCGCCTGACCGCCGAGATCGGCGAGCGCGTGCAGATCGTCGGCGACGACCTGTTCGTCACCAACCCGGACCGGCTCGAGGAGGGCATCGCCCGCCGCGCCGCGAACGCGCTGCTGGTGAAGGTCAACCAGATCGGCACCCTGTCGGAGACGCTCGACGCGGTCACCCTGGCCACGTCCTACGGCTACCGCAGCATGATGAGCCACCGTTCCGGCGAGACCGAGGACACCACGATCGCCGACCTCGCGGTCGCGACCGGCGTGGGCCAGATCAAGACCGGCGCCCCCGCCCGCGGTGAGCGCACCGCGAAGTACAACCAGCTGCTGCGCATCGAGGAGACCCTCGGCGACGCGGCGCGGTACGCGGGCGATCTCGCGTTCCCGCGCTTCACACCGGAGTCCTGAGTCCGATGGCCGGGCGCGGAGGCGATCGGGGCGGCAGGCGTGGCGGGGCATCCGCCGCCCGCCGTCCGGAGAGTGTCCGCCGTACGCGCCCGGCCGCCGCGGTCCCCGCGAAGGAGCCGCCCAAGCGCCCGCCCGCCAAGCGCGCCACCCGGCTCGGCCCGCTCGGGCTGTCGACGACGCGGCGCGCCGCGGTGCTGGCGACCGTGGTCGGCGCGCTGGCCCTGAGCGTGGCGGTGCCGCTGCGGACCTACCTGTCGCAGCGGACCGACGTGCAGGTCCAGGAGCGGCGGCAGGCCGAGTTACGGGCCGAGGTCGAGGAACTTGAGCGGCGCAAGGCGCAGTTGGCCGATCCCGCGCAGATCCAGGCCGAAGCCAAGAGGAGATTGCGGTACGTGATGCCAGGGGAGACGCCCTACATGGTCGAGTTGCCCGCCGAGGCGGGTGGCCCCGGCGCGGGTCAGAAGCCGACCCACCCGATCTCGCAGCAGGCCTGGTACCAGGCGCTGTGGGACTCGGTGCACGGAGCGGGCCGGTGACCCTCGAGCCCGTCACCGAGGCCGACATCGCCATGGTCGCCCAGCAGCTCGGCCGGGTGCCGCGCGGTACCCGCGCCGTCGCGGCGCGCTGTCCCAGCGGTCACCCGTCGGTGATCCAGACGAGCCCGCGGCTCGAGGACGGCACGCCGTTCCCGACGCTGTACTACTTGACCTGCAACAAGCTCGCGTCGCAGATCTCCACCCTCGAGACCACCGGTCTCATGAAGGAGATGACCGACCGGCTCGCCGAGGACGAGGCGCTGGCGGCGCAGTACCTGGCCGCGCACAACGACTACCTGGCCGAGCGCGACGCCATCGAGTCGCTGGGCACCGACGTCAGCGCAGGCGGCATGCCCACCCGGGTCAAGTGCCTGCACGTGCACGTCGCGCATGCCCTGGCCAAGGGCCCCGGCGTCAACCCGTTCGGCGACGAGGCCTTGGCCCTGCTGTCAGAGACCTACCCGACGGGCGACTGCGCCGCGAGCTAGGCGGACGGCACGGCTACACCCGGCGTGACCCGGTTGGCCAGGGGCACGTGTCGACCTCGGAAGGCAGCAGGCTTCCCTGCGGGCACAGAGTGATCAGCTCGGCGACCCGCCGGGCCCGCGCGGGCGGCATGCCGACCGGGGTCAAGGGCCTGCACCTGCACGTCCGCACGCCTTGGCCAAGGGTCCCGGCGTCAACCCGTTCGGCGACGAGGCCTTGGCCCTGCTGTCGGAGACCTACCCGACGGGCGACTGCGCCGCGAGCTAGGCGGACGGCACGGCTACACCCGGCGTGACCCGGTCCACGAGAGCCGCGGTGTCGACCTCGGAGGGCAGCACCCCGAGCACCCCGCTGCGCTCGCCGAAGCGCGACGCGAGGAACGCGTCGGCGACTTCGGGGGCGTGTCGGACCAGTAGGCTTCCCTGCAGGCACAGGGTGATCAGCTCGGCGACCCGCCGGGCCCGCGCGGGTGTCGCCGCCTCCATCTCCGATTCCAGGTCCGAGACCGCCGCGTCCAGCCGGGAATCCGCGCCCATGGTGGTGGCGAGTTCCTCGAACAGCGCGTCCACACTGGACGGCTCGCGGGTCATCGCCCGCAGCACGTCGAGTGCGGTGACGTTCCCCGAGCCCTCCCAGATGGACATCAGCGGCGCCTCGCGGTAAAGCCTGGGCATGCCTGACTCCTCGACATAACCGTTGCCGCCCAAGCACTCCAACGCTTCCGCCACGACCATGGGCGCGCGCTTGCAGATGAAGAACTTCGCCGCGGGCAGCGCTAGCCTCAGCAACTCGCCGCCACTGTCCACTTCAGATGCGAGGCGCAGGGCGAGCACCGTGGCGGCCTCGGACTCCAGCGCCAGGTCCGCGATCACCGCCGACATGGCGGGCTGCTCGCGCAGCACGGTGCCGAACGCGGACCGGTGGGCCACGTGGTGGGCCGCCTCCGACAGGGCGATCCGGATGCCCGCCGTCGAGCCGAGCACACAGTCGAGCCGGGTCATCGTGACCATCTCGATGATCGTGCGGACCCCGCGGCCCTCCTCGCCGAGACGCCAGCCGACCGCGTTCGCGTACTCGATCTCCGACGAGGCATTCGACTTGTTGCCGAGCTTGTCCTTGAGCCGCTGCAGCCGCAGCGCGTTGCGCGTGCCATCGGGCAGCACGCGGGGGAGCACGAAGCAGGTGAGCCCGCCGGGGGCTTGGGCGAGGGTGAGGAACAGGTCGTTCATCGGCGCGGAGGTGAACCACTTGTGGCCGACGAGGGCGTACGTCCCGTCCGCGAGCGGGGTGGCGACGGTCGTGTTGGCCCGCACGTCGGAGCCGCCCTGCTTCTCCGTCATCGACATCCCGGCGAGCAGCCCGGCCTTGGCGCCCGGCTCGCGCAGGCCCGGGTCGTAGACCGGTGAGACCAGCCCCGGCTCGAACCGGGCGGCCACCTCCGGGTTGTGCCGCAGCGCGGGCACGGCCGCGTAGGTCATCGAGATCGGGCAGCCGTGGCCCGCCTCGACCTGCGACCACACCATGAACGCCGCCGCCCGCCGCAGGTGCGCGTGGGCGCCACCCGCCCAGGGAGCGCCGTGCAGCCCGTGGGCCACGGCCCGGCCCATCAGCCAGTGCCACGACGGGTGGAAGTCGACCTCGTCGACCCGGTTGCCGTAGCGGTCGTGGGTGCGCAGGGTCGGTGGGTTGTCGTTGGCGAGCCTGCCGTGCTCGCGGGCGACCTCGGAGCCCGCCTCGACGGCCAGCGCCGACAGCGACCCGACGACGTCGTCCGATCCGAACGCCCGCAGCGCCCCGACCAGCGCCGGGTCGCAGGCCAACGGGTCGAAGCCGTGCAGGGGAGGGGCTTGGTTGGTGACCTGGTGGGTGGCGTCGAGAGGCAGCGGCGCGCTCATTTCCTGAGACTAATCCGCGTCGCCGTGCAACCTGAAGGGTCTGCCATTCCGTCACCGATCGGTGACACATTGTGTCGCCGGTTAACAAACGGTGCCCAGAAGTGCGGGTTTGAACAGACTTCCGACCCTATTTTGTCGCGAGATGTTACGAGGACGGTGACTCATGGCGATGAATGAGGCAGGGTAGACAGCCGAGGAGCGTCACCCAGGTCGGTTACAGACATACCGGCGGCCAGACAAGCGAGGGGCTGATTTTCAGTGAGTGCGACGAAGTCCGGAGATTCTCCCGACAGGGGTAAGCGCACTGGCAAGCGACGCAGTGCGGTCGCCGCGGCGGGGGCCTTGATGATCGTCCCCGCGGTCGCGGCCGGTGAACCGGTGTATGTCACGGGCGAGGACACCACCGAGGTGGCGCTCGCCAGCAGTGCGGGTGGCGGCCTGGTCGGTCTCACCGACCCGTCGGAGGTCAGCGCCGACGGCTCGCGCCCGGAGAACGGCGAGCTCGGCTCGCAGGTGCTCGCAGCCGCTGGGGACCCCGGTGTCCTCGCGTTCGGCCACGGCCCGCTTCCGAGCGGGCCGCTCGGTATCCCGGGCACCATGCTCGACGCGTACATGCGCGCGACGCAGACGATCAACACCACGACTCCGGGCTGCAACATGGAGTGGTCTCTGCTGGCCAGCATCGGCCGCATCGAGTCCAACCACGCCCGCGGCGGCCGGGTCGACGCGCACGGCAACACCGCGTCCCCGATCCTCGGCCCGGTCCTCAACGGCGGCGGCTTCGCCGCGATCAGCGACACCGACGGCGGCCGCTACGACGGCGACAGCCGCTGGGACCGCGCGGTCGGCCCGATGCAGTTCATCCCGTCGACCTGGAAGGGCTACGCCTCCGACGGCAACGGCGACGGCGAGACCAACCCGAACAACATCTACGACGCGACCGTCGGCTCGGCCAAGTACCTGTGCTCCGGCGGCATGAACATGGCCGACCCGCGCAACCGGGCCGCCGCGATCTGGCGCTACAACCACTCCGACAGCTACGTGCGCACCGTCATGCACTGGGCCGACGCGTACGCCAAGGGCGTCACCCCGGTCCCGACGACCCCGGTCGACGAGATCGAGCACCTCGGCGCGCCCGCGCCGGGCCCGAACCCGCCCGCGGCAGGCGTGATCACCCCGCCGCCGTCGTCCACGGCGCCTGGCTCCACGGCGCCCGCGACCTCGCAGCCGACCACCACGTCCGCGCCTCCGTCGTCTTCGTCCTCGTCGACCAAGCCGACCACGACGATCCCGCCGTCGTCGTCGACCACGCCGCCGTCCACGACGACGCCGCCGTCCACGACCACCCCGTCGTGCGAGCCCACGGCGACCCCGACGACCCCGGCCCCGACGACCAACCCGTCCGCGGAAGAGCCCACGGACCCGTGCGCCACGCCGACCACCACCACCCCGCCGCCCTCGACCACCCCGAGCGGCGAAGCGGGCTCGGCGATCCCCACGACCACGCCCGCTCCCTGACCTCTATCCACAACCGCACGGCTTATCCACAGCCCCCACCCAAAACCCGGGTCCCGTCACCCCCAGCCGATAGACTGGCCAAGGGACGTCCCCCCGGGGTGGGTGGGGGCTTTGCCGTGCTCCGGCGCGGTTTTTCGAAGAGTTGATCGCGGGCTGGGGGAATCGGCGGGGTGCTGGGTTCCGGGCACGCGATGGGGCCTTGGGTGACAGCCGCTCGTCGGGGGCTGGGGATGCCCAGGTCGTGCGCGGTCGTCACTTGAACCAGGTGGGTGCCGGCAGGTTGCCCTTGGCGAGCGGGCTCTCGCTGCCGGCGGTAATCCGCCAGGCCGCCTGCGGTGGGCCGTTGTCCCAATAGGCCAACCGGCCGCCGAGGTACGGCGTGGCGCGGCCGGGTCCAGAGTGCGCGATGTGGTGAAACGCGGCCCACACAAGCGGTCTTCGATGCCTTGGCATGTCTAGGCTTCCGAGCATGACGAGGGTTGCCGCGATCGACTGTGGAACGAACTCCATCCGCCTGCTCGTCGCCGATCTGACGCACCGCGATGACGGGTCCGTCTGGTTGCGCGACGTCCACCGGGAAATGCGGATCGTGCGGTTGGGGCAGGGGGTGGACGCCACCGGCATGCTGGCGCCCGAGGCCATCGGGCGCACCAGGGTCGCCCTGACCGACTACGTGGCGATCATGCGCCGCAAGGGGGCCGAGCGGGTGCGCATGGTCGCCACCTCCGCCACCCGCGACGCGGGCAACCGGGACGACTTCTTCGCCATGACCCGCGAGGTCCTCGGCGTGGAGGCCGAGGTGATCACCGGGGACGAGGAGGCCCGCCTGTCCTTCATCGGCGCCGTCGGCGACCTCCCGCCCGATGACGGGCCTTTCCTGGTGACCGACATCGGCGGCGGCTCGACCGAGTTCGTCGTCGGGACCTGGGACGGGGTGAAGGCCACGATCCAGGCCGCCAAATCCGTCGACATCGGCTGCGTGCGGCTCACCGAGCGCGCCCTGCCCGACGACCCGCCCAGCGAGGAGCAGATCGCTAAGGCCCGCAAGGTCGCCGACGATGTCCTCGCCGAGGCGTTCGACGCGGTGCCGGTGGCGCAGGCGCGGACGTGGGTCGGCGTCGCGGGGACGGTCACGACACTCTCCGCGCTTGTCCTAAATCTGCCGGCGTACGACTCGGACGAAATCCACCTGTCCCGCCTGACCGCCGCCGGCATTCGTGACGCGGCGCGGCGATTGCTCACCGTGGGTCACGAAGAGCGGGCGGCGATGCCGGTGCTGCACCCCGGTCGGGTGGATGTGATCGGGGGCGGCGCTTTGATCGTGCAAAGTATCGCTGAGCGGCTATTTTCTGAGACGGGTATCACAGAATTGCTGGCCAGCGAACACGACATCTTGGACGGGATCGCCTTGTCGATCAGTGAACCGCCTGACCCTGAGTGACGAGGTGACCCGCGTCTCAACAATGACCTGGCAGCGATTGGACAAAGGAAGTGTTCGACTACCGGTCACTTCCGGATCGAGATATCCCCCAAATGGATGAACATGGTTCGATTGTGACTCGTTTGTGACGCCCTCGACCGCCGGTCGATTCGCCCCTCGGGTTAACTTCCACTCACTTTCGGAGCGGGCGGTACCGCTTCGTGACGACGGAGCCCGATGGCGGACAGCCCAAAGCACGTCGAACCCGAGCTTGGGAGGAGACCCATGCGTAAACCACGCTGGATAGCAGCGTCGGTGATGCCGCTTGCACTTGTGGTAGCGAGTTGCGGCGGTGGTGCCAACAATGACAGCGGCACCGGAAGCGGCGACAGCAACCCGGACGGCAAGCTGTCCGCATTCGCCACCGAGCCCGAGAACCCCCTCGTGCCTGGCAACACGACCGAGAGCGGCGGCAGCAAGGTCATCCGCGCGCTGTTCACCGGTCTGACCGAGTACGACGCGGTCACCGGCGCGTCGAAGAACGCCCACGCGCAGGAGATCAAGACCACCGACTCCAAGGTGTTCACGATCAAGCTGAAGCCGGGCTGGAAGTTCCACGACGGCACCGACGTCAAGGCGAAGAACTACGTCGACGCCTGGAACTACACCGCCTACAGCCCCAACGGGCAGCAGGGCGCGAGCTTCTTCGAGCAGGTCCAGGGCTACAAGGATGTCCACACCCTTGACCCGGACGGCGCCAAGGGCCCGGCCGCGGCTCCGGAGCCCGCGTCGAAGACCATGTCCGGCCTGAAGGTCATCGACGACACGACGTTCGAGGTCACCCTCGGCGACTCGTTCTCGGTGTTCCCGCTGAAGCTGGGCTACAACCCGTTCTACCCGCTGCCGGACCTGTTCTTCTCCGACCAGAAGGCCTTCGAGGCCAAGCCGGTCGGCAACGGTCCGTTCAAGTTCGTCTCGCGGACCCCGAACGCCGACATCACCCTGACCCGGTACGACGAGTACCAGGGTGAGGGCAAGCCGAAGTTCAAGGACCTGGTCTTCAAGATCTTCGAGACCACCGAGGCCGCCTACACCGCGACCGTGTCCGGCGAGCTCGACTTCCTTGACACCGTTCCGCCTTCGGGCCTGGCCGGTGGCAAGTACAAGACCGACCTGCCCAACCGCAACGGCTCGACGCCGTACATGGGCAACCAGGTCCTGGCCTTCCCGCTGTACGACCCGAAGTGGGGCAACGCCGACCTGCGCAAGGCCATCTCGATGGCCATCAACCGCGACGAGATCAACGAGAAGATCTTCGACGGCACCAAGATCTCGGCCGACGGCTGGGTCAACCCGGCGGTCCCCGGTTACGTCAAGGGCCAGTGTGGCGAGCTGTGCACGTTCAACCCGACCAAGGCCAAGGAATACCTGGCCAAGTCCGGTTTCACGGGCAAGATCGACATCACCACCAACGCCGACGGTGGCCACCTCGAGTGGATGACCGCCACCTGCAACAGCATCAAGAACGCCCTGGGCCTGGAGTGCACCTACACCCCGATCCCGACGTTCGCTGAGGCTCGGCAGATCGCCAACGCCAAGCAGTACAAGGGCATCTACCGTGCGGGCTGGATCGCGGACTACCCGTCGATCGAGAACTTCATGAACCAGCTCTACCGCACGGGTGCGTCGTCCAACGACGGCGACTACTCGAACCCGAAGCTGGACGCCCTGCTCGTCAAGGCCGACGCCGCGCCGACCGTGGAAGAGGCCAACAAGCTCTACCAGGAAGCCGAGCGCATCCTGGCCGAGGACATGCCGGCCATCCCGCTGTGGAACCAGGTCGCGCAGTACGGCTGGTCGGAGAAGATCGACAACGCCCGCCTGAGCTCGCTGCGTGAACTCGACCTCACCACGGTGACGGTCAAGAAGTAGCCAGAGTCACTTCGGGTCGGGGTGCGGAGATCCCGCACCCCGGCCCGAAGTCAGGTTAGGAGAACGAGAAAATGGGACGCTACGTCCTCCGACGGCTACTTCAACTGATCCCGGTATTCCTCGGGACCACCTTCCTTATCTACTGGCTGGTCTGGAGCCTGCCCGGCGACCCGTTCGCGGGCAAGTGCGGCGACCGGCCCTGCCCCGACGCGTACATCAACAACATGACCGCGATGTTCAACCTGAACGACCCGGTCGTGGTGCAGTACGGCAAGTACATGTTGAACCTGATCCAGGGTGACTTCGGTCAGACGTTCAACGGCATCTCGGTGGGCTCACGCATCGCCGAGGCGTACCCGAACACCATCCGCCTCGCGCTCGTCGCGCTGGCGATCGAGGCGATCATCGGAATCACCGCCGGTGTCCTGACCGGCCTGCGCGGCCGCGGGTTCATGGACAACATGGTGCTCGTCTCGACCCTGTTCCTCATCTCCCTCCCCGTGTTCGTCACCGGCTTCGTCCTGCAGATCGTGCTCGGCTTCGAGCTCGGCTGGATCAAGACGACAGTGTCCGCGTCGCCCGCGCCATGGCTGGAACTTCTCGTTCCAGGCTTCGTGCTGGGCAGCCTTTCGATGGCATACGTGACGAGGCTGACGCGGACTTCGATCGCGGAGAACAGGCGCTCCGACTACGTGCGGACGGCAGTGGCCAAGGGCCTGCCGCAGAGCCGGGTCGTAGGTGTGCACCTTTTGCGCAACTCCGCGATCTCCGTGATCACCTTCCTCGGCACGGACCTCGGCGCCCTCATGGGCGGCGCGATCATCACCGAGGGCATCTTCAACATCAAGGGCATCGGAAACCTTGTCTACCTGGGAATCCTGAGAAAGGAAGGCATCACCGTCACCGGGGTTGTGACCCTGCTCGTGATCGTCTACCTGCTGTCCAATCTGATTGTGGACATGCTCTACGCAGTCCTCGACCCAAGGATTCGCTATGACTGACCCGAGCACCGCGGCGACCGGAGCAGCGGTGACCACCACGGCATCGGACTCCGTCACCGCCGCCGAACACGTCGAGACGGCGGGCACCACCAAGCCCCGCAGCCTCGCCTCGGACGCCTGGCACGACCTGCGCAGGCGCCCGCTGTTCATCATTTCCGGCGCCCTGATTCTGTTCATCGTGGTGATGGCCGCTGTCCCGTTCCTCTTCACCTCGGTCGACCCGAACTTCGCCGACCTCGGCCGAAGCCGCAACGGCCCGTCGGCTGAGGCGTGGTTCGGCTACGACCTGCAGGGTCGCGACATCTTCGCGCGGACCATCTACGGAACCCGGGCGTCGCTCATCGTCGGTATCTGCGCGACGGTCCTCACGGTCCTGATCGGCGGAACGCTGGGCCTGCTCGCCGGGTTCTACGGCGGCTGGATCGACGGCTTGATGTCGCGCATCGCCGACGTGTTCTTCGGCCTGCCGTTCGTCCTCGGCGCGATCGTGATCCTGTCGAGCTTCCGGGCAACCGGTTCGACCAGCGTCACGGAGATCATGTTCCTGGTCATCGTGTCGATCTCGCTGCTGTCGTGGCCGGTGTGCATGCGCATCATGCGGTCGGCGGCGATCACCGCGAAGCAGCAGGACTACGTCAAGGCGGCCAGGGCACTGGGCGCGAACTCTTCGCGGATCATCCTGCGCCACATGCTGCCCAACGCCGTCGCCCCGGTTCTCGTGTACGCCACCATCGCGCTCGGCGCGTTCATCGGCGCGGAGGCCTCGCTTTCGTTCCTCGGACTCGGCCTGCGTGACCCGGTCGTGTCCTGGGGCGTCATGATCTCGGGCTCGCGCGACTACATCCGGGTGGCGCCGCACCTGCTGCTGTTCCCGGCGGCATTCCTGACCGCGACCGTACTGGCCTTCGTGATGCTCGGCGACGCCGTGCGCGAAGCGCTGGACCCGAAGATGAGGTAAGGGCGGAATGTCCGCGAACACAACAGAGTCCACATGGGACGCCCAAGAGGTGGACCCGACCGCGCCGCTGCTGCAGGTGGAGGATCTCTTCGTCGAGTTCCACACCCGTGACGGCATCGCCAAGGTGCTCAACGGCGTCAGCTACCACGTCGAGGCCGGGGAAACCCTCGCGGTCCTCGGCGAATCCGGTTCCGGCAAGAGCGTCACCGCGCAGACGATCATGGGCATCATCGACATGCCGCCCGGCGTCATCGCGGGCGGCTCGATCAAGTTCCACGGCGAGGAACTGCTCACGGCGAGCGACCGGCGACGGCGGGAGGTGCGTGGCTCAGGCATCGCCATGATCTTCCAGGATGCCCTCTCCGCGCTCAACCCGGTTTTCACCGTCGGCTTCCAGATCGAGGAACAGCTGCGGGTCCGTCGGGGAATGTCCCGAAAGGACGCGCGCAAGCGGGCCGTCGAACTGCTCGACCTGGTGAAGATCCCCAACGCCAAGGGGCGCGTGCGGCAGTACCCGCACGAGTTCTCCGGCGGCATGCGGCAGCGCGCGATGATCGCGATGTCGCTCGCGCTCGACCCGGAGATGCTGATCGCCGACGAGCCCACCACCGCCCTGGATGTCACCGTGCAGGCCCAGATCATGGATCTGCTCAAGGAGATCCAGGTCGAGCGGAACATGGGCCTGATCCTCATCACCCATGACCTCGGCGTCGTCGCCGAGGTCGCGGACCGGATCGCGGTCATGTACGCGGGCCGGATCGTGGAACAGTCCGACGCGCTGTCGCTGTACCGCAAGCCGGGACACCCTTACACCAAGGGCCTGCTCGAATCCCTGCCGCGGCTCGACCAGCGGGGCCAGGAACTGATGACGATCAAGGGTCTGCCGCCGAGTCTGCTCAAGATCCCGACGGGCTGCCCGTTCCACCCCCGCTGCACGATGGCCCAGGACGTCTGCAAGACCGACGTCCCGCCGCAGCACCGCCTGATGCCCGGCCGGATGAGCGCCTGCCACTTCGCTGAGGAGCTGATCTCCGAGTGACCGACAACATTCTTGAGGTGCGCGACCTCGTCAAGCACTTCCCGGTCAAGGTGGGCGTGCTGTTCAAGCGCACCGTCGGCCATGTCCGCGCGGTCGACGGCGTGTCCTTCGAACTGCGGCGCGGTGAGACCCTCGGCGTCGTCGGCGAGTCCGGCTGCGGCAAGTCGACCCTCGCCCAGGTGCTGATGCGTCTGGAGCCGCCCACCAGCGGCTCCGCGCACTTCGAGGGCCGGGACATGTTCGCGATGAAGGGTCCGGAGCTGCGCAAGCTGCGCCGCGACATCCAGATCGTGCTGCAGGACCCGTACACCTCGCTCAACCCGCGCATGACGGTCGGCGACATCGTCGGCGAGCCGTTCGAGATCCACCCCGATGTGGCGCCGAAGGGTTCGCGGGCGAAGAAGGTGCGCGACCTGCTCGACGTGGTCGGGCTCAACCCCGAGCACATCAACCGCTACCCGCACCAGTTCTCCGGCGGCCAGCGCCAGCGCATCGGCATCGCCCGCGCGCTTGCCCTGCGCCCCAAGGTGATCGTCTGCGACGAGCCGGTGTCCGCATTGGACGTCTCGATCCAGGCGCAGGTCATGAACCTGCTGGGCGACCTGCAGTCCGAGTTCGGCCTGTCCTACATCTTCATCGCGCACGACCTGTCGGTGGTTCGCCACCTGTCGGACCGGGTCGCGGTGATGTACCTGGGCAAGGTCGTCGAGATCGGCACCGAGCAGGAGATCTACGAACACCCGACGCACCCGTACACCCAGGCACTGCTCTCCGCGGTGCCGGTGCCGGACCCCGACCTCCGGGGACAGCGCCAGATCATCCGGCTCGAAGGCGACGTCCCGAGCCCGGTCGACCCGCCGTCGGGCTGCCGCTTCCGCACGCGCTGCTGGAAGGCGCAGGACATCTGCGCCGAAGAGGAGCCCGCGCTGATCACCAGGGTGGCGGCGCATCCCAGCGCCTGTCACTTCGCTGAAGAGAAGTCGGTTGTGCCCTGATGTCCGGGAATTCTGGAGAGAGTCGAACAGGAGTACGCGTGAAGCGACGCAAGACGCTGGCAGCAGCGCTCGCGGCCCCGCTGGTCGTGTCCCTCGCCTGGGTCGCCACACCATCGGCGACCGCGGGCCAGGAACTGTCCGGGAAGTCGGTCGAGTTCAACGTCCTCGCCGCCGACGGCACCGCCACGGAGGCCCTTGAGGCCGCCGTGCGCAAGGCCGGTGGCACCGTGGTCGCCAGCAACCGCACCGTCGGTCTGCTGACGGCGACCGCGCCGGAGAACGGTTTCACCCAGCGGCTCTCGGTGGAGAAGTCGGTCGCCGCGGTGGCCCGATCGAGGTCCATCGGCCAGTCCCCGGACGCCAAGGCGCCCAAGGACAAGGCCAAGGACGTCGAGAAGGAGAACCGCGCGGCGGGCGGCAAGGGCACGCAGGGTGGCGTCGCGGCGGGCATGGACCCGCTCGACTCCCAGCTGTGGGGCCTCAGGTCGGTCCGCTCCGACCTGGCCCGCGAGGTCCAGGCCGGTGACAAGCGCGTCAAGGTCGGTGTCCTCGACACCGGTGTCGACGGCAGCCACCCGGACATCGCGCCGAACTTCGACCGTCAGCTGTCGCGCAACTTCACCCGCGACATCCCGGTCGACGACCTCGGCCAGGAAGTCGACGGCCCGTGTGAGTTCGCGGGCTGCGTGGACCCGGCCGATGTCGACAACGGCGGCCACGGCACGCACGTGGCGGGCACCATCGCCGCCGCGGCCGACGGCCACGGCATCTCCGGTGTCGCGCCTGGTGTGTCCATTGTGAACATCCGCGGTGGGCAGGACTCCGGCTACTTCTTCCTGCAGCCGGTCATCGACGCGATGACGTACTCCGGTGACGTGGGCCTCGACGTGGTCAACATGTCGTTCTTCGTCGACCCGTGGCTCTACAACTGCAAGAGCAACGCGGCGGACAGCACCGAAGAGCAGGTGCAGCAGCGCATCGCGATCATCTCGATCACGCGTGCGATGAAGTACGCCTACCGCAAGGGCGTCACCCAGATCGTGTCGCTGGGCAACCAGCACCAGGACCTGGGCAAGCCGCTGCCCGACGCGACGAGCCCGAACTACCCGGCGGGCAACGAGCACGACCGCGTGATCGACAACGCGGACTGCTTCTCGCTGCCGGTCGAGGGCCCGCACGCGGTCGGCGTCAGCTCGTTCGGTCCGTCGCAGGCGAAGGCGGACTACTCGAACTACGGCTTCGAGCGCATCTCGGTCTCGGCCCCGGGCGGCTACTTCCGCGACGGGCTCGGGACTCCGACGTACCGGACCAACGGGAACCTGATCCTGTCGGCCTACCCGAAGAACGTCGCCCTCACCGAGGGCGCGATCGACGCGGACGGCAACGTCACCCCCGACGGCGAGGCGCTCGGTGTGCAGAAGGCGTGCAGGCCGGACGGTTCCTGTGGCTACTACCAGTTCCTGCAGGGCACCTCGATGGCCTCGCCGCACGCTTCCGGTGTGGCGGCGCTGATCGTGGCGCAGTACGGCAAGTACAACGCGGGCGGCGTGAACCTGGACCCCGCCAAGACCCAGCGCGTCCTCGAGGGCACGGCACACGACATCGCGTGCCCGTCCCCGCGGACGGTGGACTACACGCTGGTCGGCAGGCCCGCCGAGTTCAACGCCACCTGCGAGGGCGACGCGGCGCACAACAACTTCTACGGCCATGGCGGTGTGGACGCTTACACCGCCGTCACCAAGGGCGCGAAGTTCCTGAAGTAACCGTTTGAGGTGAGTGGCCCCCTCCGGGTTGGAGGGGGCCACTTTCATTTGCCCGCAAGGAGGACCTGTGTCCACAGTGGTCGTGTTCGGCCTTGGCGGCACCATCGCCATGACCGCGGACTCCGGCGGCGGGGTGGTGCCCGCGCTCTCGGTCGAGCAGCTCGTCGCGGCGGTGCCGGGGCTCGCGGAGTCGGGGATCGACGTCGAGGTCGAGGACTTCCGACGGGTTCCCGGGGCGTCCTTGTCGTTCGACGACCTGGACGCGCTCGCCGCCGCGATCGAGCGGCGGCTCGACGGCGGCGCGGACGGGGTCGTGGTCACCCAGGGCACCGACACGATCGAGGAGACCGCGTACTTCCTCGACCTCGTGCACACCCGGGCCGAGCCGGTCGTCGTCACCGGCGCGATGCGCAACCCGACGCTGGCCGGTGCGGACGGTCCCGCGAACCTCTTCGCCGCGATCCGGGCGGCGGCCAGTCCGCGGACCCGCGACCTCGGCGCGCTGGTCGTGTTCGCCGACGAGATCCACGCCGCCTGCCGGGTCCGCAAGACCCACTCGACCAGCGGCGGCACCTTCCAGTCACCCAACGGTGGCGCGCTCGGCTACGTGGTCGAGGGGGAGGCCCGAATCCTCAACCGTCCGGTCCGCTCGCGGCCGTCCCAGGTGGAGGGTCCGTCGAGGCGGCCGACCGTCGCCCTCGTGACCATGACCCTCGGGGACGACGGCGCGGTTCTCGACGCCATCGCCGACCGGGTGGACGGGCTGGTCGTCGCGGCTTTCGGCGTGGGGCACGTGCCCAGCGGGGTCGTCGACCGGCTCGGTGAGGTGGCCGCGCGGGTTCCGGTCGTCCTGGCGTCCCGCACGGGCTCCGGGCCGGTTCTCACCGAGACCTACGCGTTCCCCGGGTCGGAGTCCGACCTGCTGGGCCGGGGTCTGATTTCCGCCGGTTTCCTCGACCCGCTGAAGGCCCGGATCCTCCTGCACCACCTGCTCTCGCGTGGTGCGAGCCTGGCGGGCGTCCGGGACGTCTTTGCTGAGGTCTGAGTTGCGCTCCCATGATCAAGCGAGCTAAATGGGATCACCTGCATCATCGGGCGGCCGAATGAGGTGGCGTGATGACCGGAAAGCACGAGGCCACCCCGCCGTCGCCCCGGGCCCGCCGATCCTGGCGTGACCGCTTCTGCGCCACCCCGGTCCGACCGGGCCGCTCCGCGGCGGTCCGCGAGCGCCTGGCCGACGAGTCCGAACCGGAACGGCAGCGACACAACGCCGACCTGGAGCGGGCGGCCGCCCGGATCGTGGTGGTGGACTTCTCGCTCGTCCCCGTCCTCGCCCGTTCCGCGGACTACTCCCGGCACCTGGCGGGTCTGACCGACGGCGGATGGGCCGATCCGGAGTCCGTCCTCACCGACCGGATCCGCCGCCAAGCCGTGCTCTACGACCCGGCCAAGACGGTCGAGATCCTGGTCGGCGAGTCGGCCCTGCGCTATCCGCCGTGCCCGCCGCAAATCCGGCGCGCGCAATCGGCCCGCTTGACCGCCCTGCTCTGCCTGCGGCGGGTCCGGCTGGGAATCATCCCGCTGAACGCCGAACTGCCGACGATCACCGAGCACGGCTACAGCATGTTCGACGACCAGGTCGTCGTGGACATCAACCACACCGAGGTCACCATCACCGACCCGGCCGACGTCGCCCTGTACGAACGGATCACCACCGCCCTCTGGCGATCCGCGCTCAAGGCCGACGCGGCCCGCGCCCTCCTGCGCCGGACGGGCCGCTGAAGCTACCGATTCGACGCCCGCTTCACGAACTTGGCCAGGTCCTTGGACTGTTGAAGCCTGCTCGGTTCGTGGATGTACATCATGTGGCCCGCCGGGTAGTACACGACTTCGATGTTGTCGCGCAGTTCCTCGGGCAGCGCCAGGTGCGCCAGCGTGTGGTCGGTCGCGAAATACGGTGTGGCGCCGTCGGTGTAGCCGGAGGCGACGTGGAGTTTGAGGTGCGGGTTGGCCCGCATCACCGCGGAGAGCTTGTCGGTGACGGTGACGTGGGCGTTCTCGAATTCCTTGAACGACCAGTCGCGGTTGACCGGCAGGCTCAGCACCTCGTAGGGCAAGTCCTTGTGGTAGCCCAGTTCCGCGTGCAGGTAGTGGTTGATGCCCGCGGTGTAGGCGCCCATGATCGCCGACATCGACGGGTCCTCGCTGAGCTTCTCGCGGCCGTAGTCGCCGTCCCAGCCGGTGAAGCGGCCGTCGAGCCTGCCGACGGTCTGCTTGCGGTGGCGGAGGAGTTCGGCGAAGAAGCGGGTGTGCTCGATGCGTAGGTCGACGCGGTCGACGTACTCCTCGGACAGGCCCGACAGGCGGGCAACCGTCGTCACGATGGCCGACCGGTCCTCAGTGGACAGACGGGCCCCTTGGCTGAGTGCCCACGGGTAGTCGCGGGACGCGAAGGCCTCCGCCTCGGCGAGGACTTCGTCCAGCGGGCGGTCGCCGTGCAGGCCGTGGTGGTGCGCGATGGCGGCGTAGGTCGGCAGGTACAGCGGGTAGGGCAGGTCGTTGCCCTCGGCGAAGATCAGGGTGGAGAAGTCGAGCACCGACGAGATCAGGATCAGGCCGTTGAGGTACATGCCGTGGCGGGTGTGCAGGTGGTGCGCGAGACCGCCCGCGCGGGTGGTGCCGTAGGACTCGCCCGCGAGGAACTTCGGCGACGTCCACCGGCCGTTGCGGGTCGTCCAGAGCCGGATGACCTCGCCGACGGACTCCAGGTCGCCCTGGAAGCCGTGGTGGTCGCCGGGTTTCTCGCCCTTGATCGCCCGCGAGTAGCCGGTGGACACGGGGTCGATGAAGACCAGATCGCTGTGCGTCAGCAGGGTTTCCGGGTTGTCGACCAGCCCGTACGGCGGCGCGGCGAGCGCGCCGGCGTCACCGGCGACGACCCGCCGCGGGCCGAGCACGCCCAAGTGCAGCCAGATGCTCGACGAGCCGGGGCCGCCGTTGAAGGCGAAGGTGACCGGGCGGGTGGCCGGGTCGGCGCCGTCGAGGGTGTAGGCGGTCACGAAGACCTCGGCTTTGGGGAGGTGGCCGTCGAAGGTCCCGTCGGTCATCACCTCCTTGCGCAGCACCAGTCTGCCGGTCGTGGCCGTGTAGGCCAGCTCGCGCTTGCGTACTGTCAGCGTGTGCGACGTCGTGACCAGATCGTCGGCGGGCTCCGGGTCCGGCCCGTCGACTGGTGCGTCCTGGGATGCCATGGGGCGACCCTACGGCTTACCGGATACCCAGTTGGCGGTAACCGATGACTATGGAGGAACTCGACCGCGCGGTCACCGGCTGCCGCGCCTGCCCGCGCCTGGTCGCCTGGCGCGAGGAGGTCGCCCACGTCAAACGAGCCGCCTTCCGCGACCAGGAGTACTGGGGCCGCCCGGTTCCCGGCTTCGGCCCCCCGGACGCATCGATCGCCATCGTCGGCCTGGCCCCCGCCGCGCACGGGGCGAACCGGACCGGCCGGATGTTCACCGGCGACCGCTCCGGCGACTTCCTGTACGCCGCCATGCACGCGGTCGGCCTGGCGTCGCAACCCACGTCCACCCACCTCGGCGACGGGCTGGAGCTGTTCGGGGTCCGCATCACGGCCCCGGTGAAGTGCGCACCGCCCGCCAACAAGCCGACACCGAAGGAGCGCGACAACTGTCGGCCGTGGCTGGAGCAGGAACTGGGACTGTTGCGGCCGACCCTGCGGGCGGTGGTGGTGCTGGGTGGGTTCGGCTGGCAGGCGGTGCTGCCGGTCCTGAGTCGGTACTGGGTGGTGCCCGCGCCTCGACCGGTGTTCGGGCACGGGGTGCGGTATTCGCTGGCGGCGTTGGACGGCGGGCCGGAGCTGCGGCTGTTCGGCTGCTACCACGTCAGTCAGCAGAACACGTTCACCGGCAGGCTGACGCCTGCGATGGTGGAGGACGTGCTGATCCAGGCGAAAGTGGTGGCTGACGGTGGAGCCTGACCTGCTTTGGGATGAGGTGCGCGAACTCTTCGACCCGGAGTTGGGTCACCTGCCGGACGTGTACGTGTCGTCGACGACGTCGGAGGACTGGCAGCGAGTCGTGGACCTGGTCAGGACGAGCGGCATGTCGTACCAGTGCCGGGAGGACGGCCGCTCGGTCGACCTGCCCGCCCACGTGGGCGCGATCCTCGATCGCCAAGACGCCACGATGGAGCTCTGGGTCTGGCCTGCGCCGGAGGTTCTCGCGATCTTTCGGTTCTCTTCGGTGGACGAGATCGACTTCGACGTGGACCTCAGGGAATTGCAGGGACAGGACCGGTTGGACGTGCTGTGCGGCTTCCTTCGGGCGATCGGGCGCGAGGTTGGCAAACCGGTCTTGGTCGTCGCCGAGGGTTCGCGGTACCCGCTCGTCGGGTACGACCCAGTGGCCGACACAGTCAGCAGAGCGGCCCAAGCGTGGTGAGACCACTGGTGCTGCTCGACGTCGATGGGCCGCTGAACCCGTTCGCCGGGTCCGCGGAGACGCGGGTGGGTTTCGTGGAGCACCGGATCCGGCTGTCGCGGTGGAACAAGCGCAAGGTGCTCCGACTCTGGCTCAACCCGGCGCTCGGGCCCGCCCTGCTGGGCCTGGCCGAACGCACTGGTGCGCAGCTCGCGTGGGCGACGACGTGGGGGCATCGGGCGAACACGGTCATCGGGCCGGCTATCTGCCTTCCCGTGCTCCGCGTGGTCGAGCTTGACGACTCCGGTGGGCGGTGGAAGTTCCCCGCCGTGGAGCGGTTCGCGGCGGGCAGGCCGCTGGTGTGGCTGGACGGCGACTTCGACTTCTATCCCGCCGAGCGGGACGCGTTCCTTGGCAGGCGGGTGGGTGTGCCGACCGAGTTGTGGCGGGTCGACCCCCGGGTCGGGCTGAACACCGACGACGTGGCCACTGTCGAGGCATGGCTTGGTGGGCACTCGAATGTCGGTACGGCGAAATGATCGACACCGGTATTCTCGGCAGTGCGCTATCCCGCCGCGCGGGGGGTCGGTGTTCCCTGGCGGGTTGAGGAAGTCCTGTGTCGACAGCGCTCATTGTCGTTCTCTTGCTCCTTTGGCATCCCTACGTCCTGTGCAAGCTGCTGCCCGGCCGTGACATCCGGGTGCGGGTGCTGGAGGTGGAGGTCGTCATTACCCGAATGTGATCGCGCCCACAGTCCGGGTGGGGCATGCTCGGGTCATGAGGGACCGCCTCCCCGTGTTGCTGGTGGTGGCCGCGATGCTGGTGCTCGCGGTCGCCGCGGCGCGCGGGGAGTCGGCGGTTCCGCGTGGGGGGCCATTGGGGGCGGTGGTCGAGCCGCCGGAGAGTGTGGTGGTGCCGCGGACGGAAGCGGGGGAGCGGAACTTCTTCCTCGACCTGCTCGGTGGCATCACCGCGGGCGTGTTCCTGCTGTTCGCGGCCGTCATGCTGCTGGTCTTCGTGGCGGGCGCCCTGGCAACGCTGGCCGGTCTGCGCCGCCGCCGCGCCCGGATCGGGCGGTTCGAACTGGACGAGCCGCGCGGAACCGAGTTGCCCTCGGGTGGGTCTCCCGCGGATCTGGTGGAAGCCGCTCGTGCCGCCCGGGTCGAGTTGAGCAGGCGGGCCGGTGGGCCGCCCGCCGACGCGATCGTGGCCGCCTGGCTGGTGTTGGAAGACGCCGCCGCCCGCCGCCGGGCGGCCCATGAGACGCCGACCGAGTTCACCGCCCGGGTGGTCACCGAGCAGGACCTCGACGGGGCCGCGGTGGCCGAGCTGCGCAAGCTGTACCACCGGGCGCGGTTCGGCCCGCCGGGGCAGGTCACCGAGGCCGACGCCGAAGCCGCTTCCGAGGCACTGCGCCGGATCGAGAGTGGGGTGCGGTCGTGAGTCCGGGCAAGGGTTGGTGCCTTGGTGGTGGTTGCGGGGCCGGTTTCGGGGTCCGGCGCCGGATCGACAGCGGGGTGCAGCCGTGAGTCCGGGCAAGGATTGGCGCCTTGGTGGCCGACGCGGTCGCCGCTTCCGAGGCGCTGCGCCGAATCGGAAACGGGGTGCGGTCGTGAGTCCGGGTAAGGGTTGGCGCTTGGTGGCCGACGCCGAAGCCGCTTTCGGGGTGCTGCGGCGGATCGACAGCGGGGTGTGGCCGTGAGTCCGGGTAAGGGTTGGCGCTTGGTGGCCGACGCCGAAGCCGCTTTCGGGGTGCTGCGGCGGATCGACAGCGGGGTACGGCCGTGAGCCCGGGCGAGGATTGGTGTCTTGGTGGCCGACGCGCTGGCCGCTTCGGGGTGCTGTGCCGGAGGGGTGCGGCCGTGAGCCCGGGTATGGATTGGTGCCTTGATCGTGGGGCCGCTTTCGGAATGCGGCGGCGGGTCGAGAGCGGGGTGCGGCCGTGAGTCCCGGCAGGAGCTGGTTCCTCGCCTTCGTCGTGGCCGCACTCGTTGCCGCCCTTGGGGTTTGGCCCGGCAACATCCCGCTCCTCTGGTCCGCCTGCCTCGGCATCGCGGCCGGCTCCGTCACCTTGCTGGCCACGCGTTACGCCGGTCCGCTCGATCCACTGTGGAGGGCCGTCCCCGACCCCGCGGGCTCGGCCACCGACCTGCAGGCCGCGAACCTCGCGGGCCGGCTCGCCGAAGCGGCGGGCGACCAGGTGCGGTTTGTCTCCCGGGTCCAGCCGAGGTTGCGGGCGTTGGCGGACGCCGCGGTGCGCGAGCGCGGGCTGTCCGGGGCCGAGGCCGCCGACTTCCTGGGGCCCGAACTGTCGGAGCTGATTTCCTCCCCCTACGCCCAATTGCCGCCACCGCGGCGGGTCGCCGAGTTGCTCGCCCGACTGGAGAAGCCGTGAAACAGTCCACTGTGGAGTCCGTCGCCGCCGCTGTCACGGCCGCGCTGGCCGACGTCGTCGTCGGCCGCGAGCGCACGGTCCGGCTGGCCCTCGCGGCCATCCTCGCCGGGGGACACGTGCTCATCGAGGACGTCCCAGGGCTCGGCAAGACGCTGCTCGCCCGCGGCCTCGCCCGGGCACTCGGCCTCGACTTCGCCCGCCTGCAGTGCACCCCCGACCTGCAGCCCGCCGACGTCACCGGCTCCTTCCTCTTCGACCCCGCCGAGCGCGAGTTCGCCTTCCGGGCCGGCCCCGTCTTCACCGGCCTGCTCCTCGCCGACGAGATCAACCGCACCCCGCCCAAAACCCAGTCCGCCCTCCTGGAAGCCATGCAGGAACGCCAGGTCACCGTCGAGGGCCGCACCTTCCCGCTGACCCGCCCGTTCCACGTCATCGCCACCGCGAACCCCATCGAGTACGAAGGCACCTACCCCCTCCCCGAAGCGCAACTCGACCGGTTCCTCCTGCGCCTCGACGTCGGCTACCCGCCGCCCGAGGAAGAGGTGGAAGTGCTGCGCCGCAGGCTGGACCGGCGCACCGAGGACGTCGAGGCGGCCAAGGTGATCGACGCGGCCACGCTGCTCGACGTGCAGGCCGGGGTCGAGCGGGTCGACGTCGACGACACCGTCATCCGCTACTGCGTCGACCTGGCCCGCGCGACCCGCGCCCACTCCGCCGTCGAGGTAGGCGCGTCGCCGCGGGGGTCGCAGGCGTTGCTGCTGGTGGCCCGCGCGCTCGCCGTGATCGACGGCCGCGACTACGTGGTCCCCGAGGACGTCAAGGACTGCGCCGTCGCCGCGCTCGCGCACCGGCTCACGCTGCGGCCGGAGACCTGGAGCAGCGGCGTCACCGGGATCGCCGTCGTGACCGAACTGCTGGGCGCGGTCCCCGGCCCGGCGAGCACCCGATGAGTCAGCGGGTCCTGAGCTGGTCGCGGGCCCGCGCGGCGGCGGGCGGCTGGGGCTGGCGCGGCACCGACGCGCTGGTGCGTGGCGCGGTCGGTGGCCTGGGGCTCATCGCCTGCGGGGTCGTCCTGCACCGGGTGGAGCTGGTGTTCCTCGGCGCCCCGCTGCTGGTCAGCACGGTCCTGGCCCTCGCGGTGCCGGTGGGGACCGTTCCGGTCCCGACGGTCGCCCGCCTGCCCAGGACGGTCGAGGCGGGCGACGACGGCCTGCAGACGATCACGTTCCCCGCCGACGCGGGCGTGGAGTTCCTCGCCGTGCGGCTGCCGGTCCCCGACGGTGCGGGGATAGGGCCGGTCCACCTGGTCCCCGGGTCGGCCGAGTCGATCCGGGTCAGGCTCCGCTGGAACGCCTGGGGTGAGGGCGTCGACCTGCGACCGGACCACCTCGTCGCGGGCCGCGACGCGCTGCTGATCTCCGGGCCGGTCACCGGTCGGGAGAGCAGGCGCACCGTGCTGCCCCCGGTCGTCCCGCTGCCGCCGGGGCCGCTGCCGCCACGCATCGCCGGGCTTGTCGGCGCACACCGGTCGGCGAGGCCGGGCGACGGCACCGAACTGCGCGCCGTGCGCCCGTTCCAACCCGGCGACCGGGTCCGCCGGGTCGACTGGCGGGTGACCCTGCGCGCGGGCGCGGCGACGGGCGACGTGCTCGGCCCCGGGACGCTGCACGTGCGCGAACGGCACGCCGAGGCCGACGCCGAGCTGATGCTCGCCATCGATTCCCGAGTGGACGTCGTGCCGGAGCTGGCCCGGTGGTTCGACAGCGACGACAGCGCCGTGCGCGCGGGCGGCACCCTCGACGCCTCCGTCCGGGCGGTCGCTGCGCTCGCCGCCGGCTACTTGCGCCAAGGCGACCGGGTCGGCCTGATCGACCTGGGCAGGCCGCAGCTCGGCATCGCCCCCGGCGCCGGCCACCGCCAGCTGCTGCGCATCCGCCACCAGCTCGTCGCGTGCTCACGCGCGGCGGGCTGGGCGCCCAAACCGGTCCTGCGGGCCCGGCAGGTGCCCTCCGGGGCCGTCGTGCTCGTCCTTTCGCCGTTCCTGGACGACGCCATCGCCGACTGCGTGGCGCTTGCGGCGCGGCGCGGAGAGCTGGTGATCGCCGTCGACATGCTCCCCCCGACGCTGATCGCCGACACGGAGTCGCCGTGGGGCGAGGTCGTACGCCAGGTGCTGGTGGGCGAGCACCGGGCCCGCCTCGCCGCGCTGAAGGCGCGCGGTGTCGCCGTGGTGCCGTGCGGCGCCGTGGCCGCCACGCTGCGCCGGGTCAGGCGGCGGCGGTGATCATCGACGGCGGCGTCCCCGCGAGCAGGCTCCGCGCGGTCACCGCGCTCGTCTGTCTCGGCATCGGCGTGGACCTCGCCCTGCACGGAGCCGGGACCTTCACCGTCGCCGTGGCGGGACTGCTGAGTGTCGCGTGTGTCTTCGTCCCGGCGTCGCCCGCGCCGCTGCTGCTGATCGGTCTCGCCGCCGCGGTGCTGACGAGCTCGGGCGCGGGCCCGTTCGGCTTCGGTGTGCTGGTCCTGGTCCCGCTCGTGCACCTGCTCCACCTGTGCTGCGCGGTCACCGCGCTGCTCCCGAAGGGGGCGCGGATTGCGCCGGCGGCATTCCGAGCGCCGTTACGCCGTTTCGCCGTCACCCAGCTGTCTGTAACGATGATCATTCTCATCGCGATGATTGTTCCCGAAGATCGGACTCCGCCGATCTTGGAAGTCGCGGCATTACTCTCCATTGCCGCCATGGCACTCGCCGTGATTGTTCTTGACCGATCCCGCCCGCCGTCGCGAGATGAGTCACACCCTGCGGAAATGGCCTAGCGACCCCGGTCACATCACCGTAGGGGCGGCGCGCGAAGCACGGATTCCAGTGCGACTATTGAGCCATGGCGAACGGAAAATCGGAGCCGACCCGAATCCTCATCCTGGGTGGCGGATATGTCGGGTTGTACACCGCGCTCGGGCTGCAGCGGCGGCTCCGTTCCGGTGAGGCGTCGGTGACGGTGATCGACCCGCAGCCGCACATGACCTACCAGCCGTTCCTCCCCGAGGCGGCCGCGGGCGCGATCGAGCCCCGCCACGTCGTCGTCCCGCTGCGCCGCGCGCTCAAGCGCTGCCACGTCATCACCGCCCGCGCCACGAAGATCGAGCACGCCCGCAAGGCCGTGACGATCGAGGCCGCCGACGGCCACATCGAGGAACTCGGCTACGACGTGCTGGTCGTCGCCCTGGGCTCGGTGGCCCGGCTGCTGCCGATCCCGGGCCTGGTGGAGCACGGCATCTCGTTCAAGACCATCGGCGAGGCCATCTACCTGCGCAACCACGTCATGACCAAGCTCGACGAGGCCGACAGCACGCTCGACCCCGAGCTGCGCAAGCGCCTGCTGACCTTCACCTTCGTCGGCGGCGGCTTCGCGGGCATCGAGGCGCTCGGCGAGCTCGAGGACATGGCCCGCTTCGCCACCCAGTACTACCGCAACATCGAGCCCGACGACCTGCGGTTCGTGCTGGTCGAGGCGTCCGGGCGGGTGCTGCCGGAGGTGCGCGAGAGCCTCGGCGTCTACACCGTCATGCAGCTGGAGAAGCGCGGCATCGAGGTCTACCTCTCGACGCTGGCCAAGTCCTTCGAGGGCGGCCGGGTCGTGCTGTCGGACGGCACCGAGTTCGAGAGCGACACCATCGTCTGGACCGCGGGCGTCAAGTCCAACCCGGTCCTGGCGTCGTCGGACCTGCCGCTGACCAAGCAGGGCAGGCTCCGTGCCACCGCCGCGATGCGCGTCGAGGGCCTCTCCGACGCGTGGACGGCGGGCGACAACGCCGCCATCCCGGACCTGTCGCGCACCCCGGAAGACCCGACCGCGATCTGCCCGCCGAATGCCCAGCACGCGGTCCGCCAGGCCCGCCTGCTGGCCAAGAACATCATCAAGGCGCTGCGCGGCGGTGAGCCGAAGGAGTACTTCCACAAGAACATCGGCTCGGTCGCCAGCCTCGGCCTGCACAAGGGTGTCGGCGACGTCTTCAACATCAAGGCCAAGGGCTTCATCGCCTGGGGGATGCACCGGCTCTACCACGTCAAGGCGATGCCGACGTTCAACCGGAAAGTCCGGATCACTTTGGACTGGTTAACTGGCGGACTCTTCCGGCGCGAGGTCATCTCCATGGGTCAAATCAACGATCCGAAGGCCGAGTTCGCAAGGGTTTCCCGCGGCTGACCGGCAAACGGCCCAAAGAGACTGGGCCAGCCGGGCGGAACTCGAAGAAACCGTTCCCGAGCTGTGTTATCGCGCCTTAGGCTGCGGCTGCCCCCGTAGCCCAACAGGCAGAGGCAGTCCCCTTAAAAGGGATGTAGTGCCGGTTCGAATCCGGTCGGGGGCACCAAGTACGTTCAGTCACCCGACGGCCACTTTGGGCGTCGGGTGACTGTCTTTTATGGACTCTGAACGCCGCTGACGGGGCGGATCTCCGAACGCTCGGACCTGTTGGTCCTTTTCGAACAAGACTGACCGTTCGGCGGACAACCGACACGTCCACAGTGGATCGATCATCGGGCGACTAAGCTCTCAGCCGTGGCCGAGTATCGGATCGATGACCTGGCGAGGGCGGCAGGCACCTCGGTTCGCAACGTGCGCGTCTACCAGGACCGGGAGCTGCTGGCGCCACCGATCCGGCGGGGCCGCACGGCCATCTACGGCGATGCCCATCTCTCCCGGCTCCGGCTGATCCTCAACATGCTCGACCGCGGCTACGCGTTCGCCCAGATCAAGGAGATGCTCGACGCCTGGCAGTCCGGCCACAGCCTCGCTGACGTGCTCGGACTCGAACAGGCGACCGGCGCCGCGGGCTCGCATGAGCAGCCCGCCGTGGTCCCGATGAACGAGCTGGTGCGGATGTTCGGCACCCAGCTGACCCCGGCCAACATCCGCCGCGCGCTCGACCTCGGCGTGCTCGAACGCCGCGGCGCGCACTTCGTCGCCCCCAGTCCCAAGCTCCTCGACGCGGGGTATGAGCTGGTCAAGCTCGACGTCCCGCTGTCGGAGGCGCTGGCGCTGGCCGCGGAGCTGCAGAAGGAGACCGACCGGGTCACGGCGATGCTCGTCGGGCTCGTGCGGAAGTACGTTCTCGACCCCAAGGGCGACGACTGGCTGCCCAGTGGCGACGAGCTTCCGGTGTTCGCCGACGTCATTTCCCGGCTGCACCCACTGGTCATGTCGGCCCTCTCGGCGGCCGTCGACCGGTCGGCTCGGCGGATGATTCCGCAGGTCATGGGGGATCGATTGATCGCGATGGCGGAACGGGTACGAGCCGAACGCGGGGAGTAAGGGGCTGCTTGCTCTTGCAAGCTACCAATGGCGGTTGTAACGTTCGTCATTGTCACTTAATGTCCCAGAAACCGGCTTGAGGCGTTGCCTTAGGCGGTGAAGACGCCGGGAGTCGCCCCATGACCAGCGTTCCGCTCCGGTTCCCCGAGGAAGCCTCGCAGCTCGTGGTCCGTCGTCGCACCGTCCGCAGCGGCGAGGTCGACCTGGCGGTGTTCGAGCAGGGCGACCCGACGGACCCGACGATCCTGCTGGTCCACGGCTTCCCCGACACCCACCGGCTCTGGGACGGCGTCGCCGACCTGCTGGCCGAGAACTTCCATGTCGTGCGCTACGACGTGCGCGGCGCGGGCGACTCGACGGCCCCGCGCGACCGCTCCGGCTACCGCGCCGAACTGCTCTCCGAGGACCTCATCGCCGTCGCCGACGCGGTCAGCCCCCGCGAGCCCGTGCACCTGGTCGCCCACGACTGGGGCTCCATCCAGTGCTGGGAGCCGGTGACCGACCACGCCGTGTCGCACCGGATCAAGTCCTACACGTCGATCTCCGGGCCGAGCATGGACCACGTCGGGCACTGGATCCGGCAGCGGCTGCGCAAGCCCACCCCGGCGCACCTGCGTCAGCTCGCCGCCCAGCTGACCCACTCCTGGTACGTCTACCTCCACCAGGTCCCGCTGCTGCCCGAGCTGCTGTGGCGCACGGTCATCGGACCGAACTGGGCCAAGCTGCTGGAGAAGGTCGAAGGCATCCGGCACGTGCCGGGCCACCCGGTGCCGACCATCGGCGCCGACGCCGCCCGCGGGGTCCAGCTCTACCGGCTCAACATCTTCAACCGGCTCCGCTCGCCGCGCACGCGCACCGCGGACCTGCCGGTGCAGATCATCATCCCGACCCGCGACAACTACGTCTCGGCGGGCCTGGCTCAGGGCGTCGAGCAGTGGATCGGCAAGCTGTGGCGGCGCACGCTCGTCGCCGGGCACTGGGCGCCGGTGTCGCACCCGGACGCGATCGCCCGGATGGTCGAGGAGTTCGTCGACCACATCCAGGGTCTGCCGATGACCCGCAGCCTGCAGCGGGCCAGGGGCGGCTCGGCCGACCAGGAGTTCACCCACCAGCTCGTCGTCGTCACCGGCGCGGGCCGGGGCATCGGGCAGGCCACCGCGCGGGCGTTCGCCCACCTGGGCGCCGAAGTGGTCGTCGCCGACCTCGACCTCGACGCCGCCCGGCAGACCGCCGCCTCGATCGGACCCGCGGCCTACCCGTACCAGGTCGACGTCGCCGACGAGGACGCGATGCGCCGGTTCGCCGATGACGTGGCCGCCGAGCACGGCGTGCCCGACATCGTGGTCAACAACGCGGGCATCGGGATGGCCGGGGCGTTTCTCGACACCACGACCGCCGACTGGCGGCGGGTCCTCGATGTCAACCTGCTCGGCGTGGTCCACGGCTGCCAGATCTTCGGCGCGATGATGGCCGAGCACGGCGAGGGCGGCCACATCGTCAACCTGGCGTCGGCCGCCGCCTACACGCCCAGCCGGACCATGTCCGCGTACGCGACGAGCAAGGCCGCCGTGCTGATGCTGTCGGACTGCGTGCGCGCCGAACTGGCCGACAACGGCATCGGCGTCAGCGCGATCTGCCCCGGCATCGTCGCCACCGACATCACCAACACGACCAAGTTCACCGGCGCCGACGACGTCGAGCAGCAGCGGCTGCGGCAGAAGGCCACCAAGGCGTACGCGCGTCGCGGGTTCGGCCCCGAGAAGGTCGCCGCCGACATCGTGAACGCCGTCCGCAGCGGCGCGGCCGTCGTGCCGGTGACCCCGGAAGCCAAGATCGCCCGGTTCGGCTCACGATTCGCCCCCGGCCTCATGCGGGCCGCCGCCCGTTGGGATGTGACGCGCTGATGGACGAGAACCTGGTCCTGCACCCGAGGAACGTGCGCTTCGACTGGTCGTCGGTCCCCCTGCACTGGGTGCCCGGCGAGCCGCTGACCACCCACACGATCAATACCCTGCACGTCGTCCTGCCCGAAGGTGAGCGCTGGTTCGTCGAGGTGTTCCGCGAGGCGCTCCCGCTGATCACCGATGACGAGCTGCGCGTGCAGGTCACCGGATTCATCGGCCAGGAGGCCATGCACGCCGAGGCGCACCAGGGCGCGGCCGACCACCTCGCCGCCCAGGGGCTCGACCCGACACCGTTCGTCGCGCAGATCGAGTGGCTGTTCCGCAAGCTGCTCGGCGACCGCGACCTGGCAGGCGCGGCGAAACACCAGTGGCTGCTGGAGCGGCTGTCCGTCATCGCCGCGATCGAGCACTTCACCGCGGTCCTCGGCCAGTGGATCCTGAACTCCACGCCGCTGGACAAGGCGGGCGCCGACCCGACCATGCTCGACCTGCTGCGCTGGCACGGCGCCGAGGAAGTCGAACACCGCGCCGTCGCCTTCGACCTGTACATGCATCTCGACGGCCGCTACCCGCGGCGAATCCGCACGATGATCGCCGTCGCGCCGGTGCTGGGATGGCTGTTCGTGCGGTCGGCGCGCTGGCTCATGGCCAACGACCCGCTCAAGCCGGGTCGCGCTCGCTGGCGCGACTACTTCCGCGCCGCGCGTCGCGGACTTCTTCCGCGCCTGAGTGAGCTGATTCCCGCGATCTGGCGCTACCTGCCGCGCAGCTACCACCCGCGCAACGAGGGATCGACCGACCAGGCCGTGGCGTACTTGGCGCAGTCCCCGGCGGCGAAGGCGGCCGGCTGATGCAGCCACCTCCCGATCTGTACGGCCGTCCCCGTGCTGACCGCCTGTTCAGCGCGCTCGCGCCGGTGGTCGCCGGATACCAGCGGCTCAGTGAGCGCAGCGCGCGCCGTCAGCCCGCTGTGCGGTCGGTGGACCGTGACCTGACGCTGGTCGTGCGGTCCGTGGTCACCGAAGCCGAGGGCGTGGTGTCGCTGTGGCTCACCGACCCGACCGGCGACCTGCTGCCGGGCTGGCGGCCGGGCAGCCACCTCGACGTCACCCTGCCCTCGGGCACCCGTAGGCAGTACTCGCTGTGCGGCGACCCCGCCGACCCCACGGTGTACCGGATCGCGGTCCGGCTCGTCGGCACCGGATCGGCGGAGATGCACGCGGTCGCCGAAGGCAGCACGCTCACGGTTCGCGGGCCGCGCAACGCTTTCCCGTTCGTCGACCGCGGGCCGTACCTGTTCGTCGCCGGTGGCATCGGGATCACGCCGATCCTGCCGATGGTGCGCATGTGCGCGCGGCGCGGCGTCGACTGGCGGCTTGTCTACACGGGACGGACACGGGAGTCGATGCCGTTCCTGGACGAGCTTTCCGCGCTCCCCACGACGGACCGGGTGCGGGTGGTCCCGGACGATGGCGTTCCCGACATCGCCGACCTGCTCGCCGATGCCCCGGCAGGCGCGTCGCTGTACTGCTGCGGCCCGACCCCGATGATCGACGCCGTCCGTCGCGAGTGGACTGGTCCGCTGCACTTCGAACGGTTCTCCCCGCCCCCGGTCGTCGGTGGGAAGCCGTTCGAGTTGCAGCTCGGCACGGACGGTCCGGTCGTGCCGGTCGCCGCCGACGAGTCCGCGCTCGAAGCGCTGCGGCGCGCTCGGCCCGGCGCGGCTTATTCGTGCAGGCAAGGGTTTTGCGGAACGTGTCGGGTCCGCGTGATCGACGGCGAGGTCGAGCACCACGGCGGTGCGGTGGCCGACGGCTCGATGCTGGTGTGTGTTTCCCGGGCGGCGGGCGACCGCCTCGTCCTGGACGTGTGAGAGGAAGCGTGATGGCTCCGAAGATCGAGGTCAGCTACGAGCGGCGCGGTCAGGGCGACCCGGTGGTCCTCCTGCACGGCATCGGACACCGTTGGCAGGCTTGGGAACCCGTGCTCGACCGGCTCGCCGAGCGGCACGACGTGATCGCGCTCGACCTGCCCGGTTTCGGCGCGTCCCCGATGCCGTCCGGCGTGTTCTACAACGTCGACGGCGCCATCGACATGCTCACCGAGGTGTTCGACGACCTCGGCGTGCCCAATCCACACCTGGCGGGCAACTCCCTGGGCGGCATGCTTTCGCTGGAGATCGCCTCCCGCGGCCTCGCCCGCTCGGTGACCGCGTTCGCCCCGGCGGGCTTCTGGTCGCCGCGTGACCGGGCCTGGGCGGTCCGTGTGCTCAGCGCGCTGCGCGCGTCCGGGCGAACGCCGCAATCGGTGCGGGACAAGCTGTTCCAGCGCAAGGCCGTGCGCATCCTGGGCGGCAGCATCCTGTTCGGCAGGCCGTCGGCGATCACCGCGGAGGTGATGCTGGCCGACATGGCGGCGATGGTCGCCTGCGAGGGTTTCGACGCGGTGATCAACAGCGGTGCGTCGGACTACGTCTTCAACTCGCCCCCACCCGCCGTGCCGGTCACGGTGGCCTGGGGATCGCGCGACCGCGTCCTGTGGCCCCGCCAGGCCAAGCGTGCCGCCGAACTGCTGCCCGCGGCCCAGCACGTGTCGCTGGTGGGCTGTGGCCACGTGCCGATGAGCGACGACCCGCAGCGGGTCGCCCAGCTCATCCTGGACACCTGCGAGGCGGCCGCGGTGGACGCCGCCGCCTGATGGCGAACACAAAGGGCCCCAGGCGTTTCGCGCCTGGGGCCCTTCGCGTTCAGCGAGCTATCAGACCTGCATGCCGCGCTTGCGGCGGACCATCCACACCGCGCCCGCGCCACCGGCGACGAGGACGAAACCGCCGATCGCCAGCGGGATCACGGCGTTCACGCCGGTCTGCGCGAGGTTGTCGGCGTTGGCGGCGGGCGTGACACCGCTGCCGTCGACCGGGACGGCCGAGGCCGAGGTGGGCGTGGTGGAAGCGGGCGGCCACGCGGCCGACGAGGTCGGGCTCGGCGTCGCGGTGACGCTGCCACCGGGGGTCGACGACGGCGGCGTGCTCGGGTTGGTGCTGGGGCCGCCGGTGCCGGGCTCGGTCACGACCGTGCCGGGACCGGTGCACTTGGCCTGCGACAGGATCACCTCGGCCTGGGCAACATCGCCGAGCTTGATGCCCGCGACGTTCCCGCCGACGCTGACGCGCAACGCGTTGACGGTCAGGGTGTTGCCCGAGGCGACCTTTTCGTTGATGTAGACCGTGATCGCGTCGGTGACCGAGATCTTGCCGGTCAGCGCCACGTCGATCTTCTGGCCGTGCACCCACACGTCGACGAGCTTCGAGTCGCCGGTGACGGTCTTGCCGTCGGACACGCAGGTGGAGGTGACGAGCTTGGCCTTGACCAGGCCGAGGATGTCGACATCGGCGATGCTCGCGGAGCTGGTGAGGACACCGGCCTTGAGCTCGGACGCCGCGTTGAGCAGCTTGGCGTGCCCGGCGCCAGGAAGGATCTTGTTGCCATCGATCTTGACGACCGACTTGTCCTGCCCGGCCGGGTAAGTGGCCTTCGGCAGCGGGTCGACGTTGACGGCGAGCGAGTTGAGCAGCTTGGCGTTGACGGAGACCGCGAAGGCGCTGCCGGTCTGGCTCTCCGCGGCGAACGCCGCGGGAGCGGCGAGCGCGGCGGCCAGCGTGGCGGTGCCTGCCAGGCCGCAGGCGAAGGCGAGCATACGAGTACGACGCACGGATAACTCCAGATTGGTAATGCGCAAGATGGGTTCTTGGGGGGATGCCAGAATCTCGGTCCCGGGGCCGGAGCGCAAGGTCTTCCTAGTCACTGAAACGCTTGTCTGGTAACGGTTTCGACATCGTGTGGGGGGATGAGCAGAAAAGCGACAGTCCACTGTGGATGTATTTGTGAGCCATAACAAAAATTGGGTCGCGCAGGTGGGGGTGATGTGACGGGGGTGGGGGTGTGGGCGGGCCTCATTCACTTTCTTCGGCTGCCTGGTTGCGTGGGTGGGCTCGCCGGCTGACTTCGCGGGTGGGCTTGCCGGCTGGCTTCGCGGGTGGGCTTGCCGGCTGGCTTCGCGGGGGTGCCTGTTTGGGTGGTTCGCCTTGATTTGGGGACCCCGGAAATGGACCTGCGCGGGGAAAGCGGGCAGGTGGAGGAACTGCCCCGCGCCGCGAAAGTTTAGGTCCATTTCACCCCAAATCAAGGCGAACCACCCAAACAGGCAGGTGGGGTTCGGCCCGTTGCGTGTGGGGTGGGCGGCTTCGCTTATGGCGTTGGGCGTTGGGCGTTGGGCGTTGGGCATCGGGCATCGGGCATCGGGCGTCGGGCCACGTGGGTGTCGGGCGACCGCGCCGGCGCGGTCATGCCGGAGATCACCCCGAGCGGTCGAACGGCGCCGCTCGGCGTGAGGGTCAAGAGGCGTTGCCGATCTGCTTCCGCAGGCTGCGCCGCCTGTCAGCGGCCCAAGCCCATTCGCGACGGTCACGCCGGCAGCCGCCGCACTAGCGGTTGGGGGTTGAGCCGGGCGGTGTTCCCGCCCAGCCCGCTAACCCATGCCGGCTATCGCGCGGGGGAGTGGTTGCGCTGGTTCGGGGTCGGGCGCTGCATCGGGTGCGTGGTGGCCGCGTTGGGAGGGGTGTCCGACATCAGCTCGGCCTCCGCCTCCAGTGGCTCCAGCATCTTCGAGCTCTGCGTCAGCAGATCGTGGGTGCCGCGCAGCTTGCCCGCGACCTGGTCGCGCAAGGCGGTGAGCCGTTCGACCTTGCCGGTGGCCGTGGCGATGCGCCTGGCGGCCTCGTCGGTGGCGTCTTGGACGCGCTTGCGGGCCTCTTCGGTGCTGGCCTTGCGGGCGGCTTCGATCTCACGCCGCAGTTCTTCGCGCTTGGCGGACATTTCCTGCTCGAACTGCTGTTCCACCCGCTGGCGTTCGCGTTCGGTTTGGTCGTCGATCTCCTTGGTGCGCGCCTCCGCCGCCGTGGTCATCGCCTCGACCTTGGCGCGGGCCTTGGTCATGATCGACTCGTGTTCGGCGTGGATCTCGGCGTGCTGGCGGTCCAGGTCGGCGAGCAGGTTGCGGTAGCGCTCCTGCAGCGCGGAGGACGCCTCCTCGGCGGCGGACCACGCGGTGTCGGCGGCGGCCTGCGCGCGGGTGGTGATCTCCGAGGCCTGCGTCTTCGCCAGGTGCAGCGCGCGGGCCGAGCGCTCGGTGGCGTTCGGGGCCGAAGCGGCCGCGGCGGCGGTGCCGATCTTGTCGAGGCGCTCGGTCAGCGCGGCGATGTCGCGGCGCGCTGCCTCAAGCTGGGCGGCCAGGTCGGCGGCTTTCGCCCGGGCGTCGTCGCGCTCGGCGGCCAGTCGCAGCGACTCCGATTCCGACTTCTCCACGAACTGCTTGACCTGGTTGCGGTCGAAGCCATGCCGCGCCACGGTGAAGCCGGCGGGGTCACCATCCTGGAGAGCAGCCATACCCGCGACGGTACCGGTGCTCACCCAAACGGCAACACGACGGCCACGCGATGGGATGAATCCTCACCCAACCGTGTCCCAACCGCCGTCTACTCGGGAAGGTCGAACGCGGTCGGGTGGCGTGGCTCATACAGACCCACGCTCCCGCCGCTGGGCAGTGCCACCGCGGTCACCCTGCCCCACCCCGCGTCGGTCACCCCACCCGTGAAACGGGCGCCCCGCGCGGACAGGTCCGCGACGGTCGCGGCGATGTCGTCGCAGGTCAGGTAGAGCGCGTGCGAGTCGCTCTCGGCCGGGTGCACGCCCACCTCGGCAGGCGGCAGCCGGAAGATCAGCCAGCCGTCGCCCGCGTCCACATGCGACAGACCGAGGACGTCGCGCAGGAACGCCCGGTCCGCCTCGGCGTCGCGCGAGTAGAGGATCGCGTGGGTTCCGGTGATCACCAGTGGAACCCCTTGGTGAGCCGGGCCAGCGCGGTCGCCGCCGCCGTCAGGTTCCGCTCGCCCTTGCCGATCTTGATCCCGCCGGATCCGCCCGCCGCCGCGGAGTCCGGGAAGATGCGGTAACCCTGGTACGCCACGGCGTCGACGAACCCGGGCGCGATCGCGTACGCGGTCTGGATCATGAACCCGGCGGGTGTCCCGATGTGCTTGGGCCGGTTGAGCAGCGCGTCCTTCACCATGTCCGCGGCCTGCTCCGGCGACTTCGTGGGGAAAGCGTCGTAGATCTTCGTCGGGCGGATCATCGGCGTGCGCACCAGCGGCATGTGCACGGTCGTGAAAGTGATCCCCGCGCCGTGCGTCTCGGTGGCGACGATCTTGCTGAAGTAGTCCAGCGCCGCTTTCGACGCAACATACGCCGAGAACCGGGGCGCGATGCCCTGCACGCCGATCGACGACACATTCACGATGTGCCCGTAGCGCCGCTCGGTCATGTGCGGCAGCAGGGCCAGGATCAGCCGCACCGCGCCGAAGTAGTTGATCGCCATGGCGCGCTCGTAGTCGTGGATGCGGTCATAGGACAACCGCACCGCACGGCGGATCGAGCGGCCCGCGTTGTTCACCAGCATGTCCACGCCCGGCTGCTCGGCCAGCATGCGCGACACCGTCTTCGCGACCGACTCGTCGTCGGTGAGGTCGCACGGGTAGACGAAGGAATGCCCGCCCGCGGCCGCGATCTCCGCGCGCACCTCCTCCAGTTCCGCCTCGCGCCGGGCCACCAGCAGCGGCACCCCGCCCGCCGCCGCGACCTTGAGCGCGGTCGCCCGGCCGATGCCCGACGACGCGCCGGTGATCACCACGCGCCGTCCGTCGAGGCGGCCGCCGTGGCCTTCGCGCCGGGCGCGCAAGGGATCGAGGTGCTCGCGCCAGTAGCGCCACAGGACGTCGGCGTACGCGCCCAGCTTCGGGACCTCGATGCCGCTGCCCGCGAGCGCGGCCCGGGTCTTCTTGGCCTCGAAGCGCGGCTCGAAGGTCAGCGTGGTGAGCAGCACCGGCGGGATGCCCAGCCGGTCGAGGACCGCGTCACGCGCGAGGGACACACCGGGGACGTTCTCGGCGAACTTGACCAGGCCGAGCAGCGGCGCGCTGATCCGCCGGTCGAGCGTGGCGGCGGCCCGCGGCGCGCCCGCGGCCTTGGCGAAGGCGTTGTAGACCTCTTTCACCGACTGCGGTTCCGGGGAGACCAGGTGGAACGTGCGGCCGTCGAGACCGGCCTGGTTCACCAGGTACGCCATGGCTTTCGCGACATAGTCGACGGGGACGATGTTGGTGTCGCCGATGTCGGGGAGCACCACCGGCACGTGCGGCACGGAGTCCAGCCGCGATAGCGCGGAGAAGAAGTAGTACGGGCCGTCGATCTTGTCCATCTCGCCGGTGGTCGAGTCGCCCACGACGATCGCGGGCCGGTAGACCCGCCACGGCACCTGGGTCTGGGTGCGCACCAGCCGCTCGGACTCGAACTTCGTCCGGTGGTAGGCGGTGACCAGGCGCTGGCCCGCGTCGAACATGTCCTCGGTGAACTTGCCGCGGTAGTCGCCCGCGACCGCCACGGACGACACATGGTGCAGGCAGCCCGCGTTCAGCTCGGCCGCCAGCTCGATCACGTGCCGGGTGCCGTCGACGTTGGCGATCACGCTCGCCTCGTCGTCGGCGGTCACGTCGTAGAGGGCCGCGAGGTGCACCACGTGGTCGACGCCGGTGAGCGCGAGGACGTCACTGTCGGTGATCCCGAGGCGGGGCTGGGACACGTCGCCCACGACCGTGCGAACGCGGTCGGCCGCGGGCCAGGTCCGCGACGCCCGCTCCAGCCGCTCCCGTGATTGCTCACGGACCAACAACCAGACCTGATCGACATCGTCACGGGTGAGCAGTTCCCGCACGAAGTGCCTGCCGATGAGCCCTGTCGCGCCGGTCACCAGGTAGGTCGCCATGGTCGTCCTCTCGGTGTGTCCTCGGCTCCGAGCATGTCACTGTCCGTCGTGGATGCAAACGACAGTGGGCCCGCCGTCGATACGGCGGGCCCACTGTGGCAACGGACTCAGTGCTGGTGCTCAGGCGAAGAGGGTCACGGGTCCGGGGACGAACTCGGGGTCGACCTGGTCGGCGAGGTCGCGGCCGGAGCGGTTGCCCCAGGCGCGCGCGTACCGCAGGTGGAAGTCGACGGCCTGGCGCTGATACGTCGGCCAGTCCTTCTCGACGCCGTCGACAAGCTCGCGCATGGCCCGCAGCGCGGCCCGGTTCTCCGGCTCCAGGGCATCGATCGGCCGGATCTCGCCGCGCTCGGCGGCCCGCACGTGCGCGGAGCGGCCGACCCAGGTGAGCAGGTCGGCGCCGACCTGCTCGCGCAGGAAGTCGAGATCCTCGGCGTCGCTGACCTTGTTGCCGACCACCGCGAGCTTCACACCGAAGTCGGCCGCGTAGCCGAGGTACTGCCGGTAGACACCGACGCTGCGCACCGTGGGCTCGCACACCAGGAACGTGACGTCGAAGCGGGTGAACAGCCCGGAGGCGAACGAGTCGGCGCCCGCGGTCATGTCGACCACCGCGTACTCGTCGGGGCCGTCGACCATGTGGTTGAGCAGCAGCTCCACCGCGCCGACCTTCGAGTGATAACAGGAGACGCCGAGATCGTCGTCGGCGAACGCGCCCGCGACGCCGACCCGGATGCCCTCGACCTCGCGGACATAGTCCCGGTAGAGCGGGTTGTCGTCGTCGACGCCGACCAGACGCGATCCGCGTCCCGGCGGGGTCGTCTTGATCATGTCGGTGGCGGAGAGGATCCGCGGGTTGTCCCCGCGCAGGTACTCCTTGAGCTGCGGGATGTGCTCGCCGAGGGTCGGGATGGCCTTGGCTTGCTCGTCGGTGGCGCCCAACGCGGCGGCCAGGTGCTGGTTGATGTCGGCGTCGAGGGCGAGCACCGCGGGGGCGGGCCGCTCGGCGGCGAGGTGGCGCAGGAACAGCGAGGCGAGCGTGGTCTTGCCGCTGCCGCCCTTGCCGACGAACGCGATCTTCACGGTAGGTCTCCAGGCATGGGGGATACCTACTAAGTGATATCGGTTTTCATTATCCTTGGCAAGTCGGGGATCTTCCCATCACCGGTTCGGGTGCTCCGGGGCATCAGTTCGGCTCGGCGACCTGCGCGTTCGGCATGGCCCGGTACTGGTCGAGCACGGCCGGGTCCTGCAGCTTCATCCAGTCGATGACCTCGGTGTACGTCGCGCAGACCGTCTCCGGCTTCGCGCAGACCCCGCCCATGAACTGCTCGACCGCGGTCATGAACCCGCCGCCCGACCACGAGTTGAAGTGGTTGCCGACGACCATCGGCGCGCGGTTGCCGTCGAAAGCGGCCTGGTAGGCGCCCATGTAGGTGTCGAACGCGATCTTGCTGAACTCCTCGGCGCGCGCGGGCTCGTCCTTGGCGCGGTTGAGGATGTACCAGAGGTTGTAGTCCATGAGGATCGTCTTGCGGTACCCGACGCCCGGCACCTTCACCGTCGGCATCGCGAACTCCCAGACCCCGCTCTGCAGGCGCGGCCAGGCGAGGCCGTCGCTGACCTGGCTGGAGTCGTACGTCATGCCGAGGGCGGCCAGGGTCGGCATCAGCTCGTCGAACTTGCCCTCCAGGCACGGGGTGCGGCCGCCGTCGATCATGTCCGGGTTGACCTTGAGGCCCTTGGCGCGGGCGTCGTCGACGAACTTGAAGAACTGGGCGAGTTCGTCGTTCCACTGCGCGGCGCTCCACCGGCCGCCGCTGGGCTCGCTGCCGCGGCAGAAGTGGCCGTTGTAGTGCGTGCCGATCTCGTGGCCCCGGTCGACGGCCTCGTTGAGGTCCGCGATGAGCGTGGTGACGTCCTGTTCGCTGCCGCCGAATCCGATCGACGCCTTGCCCGGCTTGTGTCCCGGTCCGGTGTATTCGGTCCGGCGTCCGTCGTTGAGGAGGTAAATGCCCGAGAGGAATCCGGAGAAATGCGCGTCGACGCCGTCGGCGATCTTCATCATCTTCTGCCAATGGTCATGCGACCCGGCGCCGTCGAACGAGAAGATGACGAATTGCGGCGGCTTCTCGCCCGGCTTGAGTTTGCGCTGCCACTGCGGCGGCGCGGCCTCCGACTGGCTCGTCTGCGGCACCGCGGTGCCGTTCAGCGTCCTCGCCGAGCCCTGGGGTCGGGCGGTCCCGATCACGATCAAGATCACAAAGGTGATCATCAGAGCGATACCGAGCCCGACGACTTCCCAGCGTCTACGCGTTTTCATCGGACTCCCCATGGGCTCGCGGTGGCTTGTTCCTCCCGTACCTGAAGACGCGCATGCACAAATGCGGTTGCCCCACAGTAATTACCCGGGTAGCCATTTTTCTTGAGCGACACGGAGCCTGGTTGCTACGCGCGGGAGACGCAATCCACCTGGCGGGCGACTCGAAAAGCCGACTTGGTCACCGGAGAGTCTCGATTTGGTCCGATCGGTCGTCCCGGAAGTGGTTTCGGCTCACGACCGGGTGGCGGCCTGGTTACCCTGGGCGCGCCCGCGACGGAGGTCGTCACGGGCGTGCGGGTTCAGGTCCCCGAGCAGGCGCCGGTGGGTAAAGTAGGTTTTACCCAGCCGGGAACCGGTCGGCCAGGTCGATCGTTGAACCCCGTGAAGGCGCCATTCAGGCCCAGGAGGATCAAGGTGCGTTCTACGAGCAACCCCGCGTTCCGCAACCTGCCCGTGGGCGGGTACGGGCCGCAAGCGGGCTTCCAGCCACAGGCCCAGGGCTACCCGGGCCAGCAGCCCCCGTACGGCGGCTATGAGGCGCCGCCGACCACCGGCGACCGCCCGATGACGGTCGACGACGTCGTCACCAAGACCGCGACGACCATCGCGGTCGCGCTGGCCACCGGCATCGTGACCGCGATCGCCGTTCTCAGCGGTTCGATCAGCCCGTGGCCGCCGATGATCGGCGGTCTGATCGTCGGTCTCATCCTGTCGCTGGTCATCATCTTCAAGAAGACCCCGAACCCCGCGCTGGTGCTGGCGTACTCGGCGGCTGAGGGTGTGTTCCTCGGTGCGATCACGGGCGTGTTCAACGCCCTCGTGCCGGGTATCGCCCTGCAGGCCATCCTGGGTACCGCACTGGTGTTCATCACGATGCTGGTCGTCTACAAGACCGGCGCCATCAAGGTCACCCCGAAGCTCACCAAGTGGATCATCGGGGCCACCGTGGCCGCCGCCGGTCTGATGCTGGTCAACCTGCTGCTGTCGTTCATGGGTGTCGACTTGGGCATCCGCGGCAACGGCCCGCTGGCCATCGGCGTCAGCCTGCTGTTCATCGGCATCGCGGCGTTCAACTTCCTGCTCGACTTCGACATGGCGGACCAGATGATCCGCAGCGGCACCCCGTCGAAGTGGGCCTGGTACGTCGCGTTCGGCCTGATGACCACGTTGGTCTGGCTGTACCTGGAGATCCTGCGCCTGCTGTACATGCTCAACAGCAGCGACTGATCCAGACAGACAAAAGGGGCGCCCCGGCCAAAGCCGGGGCGCCCCTTTTCGTGTCTTAACTCAAGCGCTCCAGGACCATGGCCATGCCCTGGCCGCCGCCGACGCACATCGTCTCCAGGCCGAACTGCTTGTCGTGCCACTGCAGGGAGTTGATCAGCGTGGTGGCGATGCGGGCGCCGGTCATGCCGAACGGGTGGCCGATCGCGATGGCGCCGCCGTTGACGTTCAGCTTGTCCTCCGGGATGCCCAGGTCGCGGGCCGAGGGGAGGACCTGCGCGGCGAACGCCTCGTTGATCTCGAACAGGTCGATGTCATTGACCGTCAGACCCGCCAGCGCCAGCGCGCGCTTGGAGGCCTCGACCGGGCCCAGGCCCATGATCTCCGGCGACAGGCCGGACACGCCGGTGGACACGATCCGCGCCAGCGGGGTCAGGCCCAGCTGCTTCGCCTTCGTGTCGGACATGATCACCAGGGCCGCGGCTCCGTCGTTGAGCGGGCAGCAGTTGCCCGCGGTGACCCGGCCGTCGGGGCGGAAGACCGGCTTGAGGGTCGCGGTCTTCTCGTAGGTGATGCCGGGGCGGGGACCGTCGTCGGTGTCGACCACGCGGCCGTCGGGCAGGGTGACCGGGGTGATCTCGCGGGCCCAGAATCCCTCCTTGATCGCCTTCTCGGCCAGGTTCTGCGACCGCACGCCGAAGTGGTCCATGTCCTCGCGGGTGACGCCCTTGAGCAGGGCGAGGTTCTCCGCGGTCTGGCCCATCGCGATGTAGGCGTCGGGGACGATGCCGTCCTCGCGCGGGTCGTGCCACTCGCCCGCGCCGCTCTCGGCGACGGTCTTGGTGCGCGCGACCGCCTCGTCGAAGATCGGGTTGCGGGTGTCGGGCCAGGAGTCGGAACTGCCCTTCACGAACCGCGACACGGTCTCCACGCCCGCGGAGATGAACACGTCACCCTCGCCCGCCTTGATGGCGTGCAGCGCCATCCGCGTGGTCTGCAGCGACGAGGCGCAGTAGCGGGTCACGGTGCAGCCGGGCAGGTGGTCGTAGCCGAGCAGGACCGAGACGATGCGGCCCAGGTTGTTGCCCTGCTCGCCGCCGGGCAGGCCGCAGCCGAGCATCAGGTCGTCGATCTCGGTCGGGTCGAGCGCGGGCACCTTGTCCAGGGCGGCGCGCACCATCTGCGCGGTGAGGTCGTCCGGGCGGATGTCGACCAGCGACCCCTTTCCGGCGCGGCCGATGGGGGATCGGACCGCTGAGACGATGACTGCCTCTGGCATGGCGGGACTCCTTCGCGATAGCCGGTTCCACACCGAAGGTTACTCCTGGGTAACCACGGTGCCGGGCCGAGGCGCGAGGCGGAGCGCCCGCGCTCAGCCGCTTATCGCGAACTTTTCCACACACCACCCGCCGCGCACAGCGGGGCGAGCATCACGCCCGCGGCGAGCGCGTAGCCGTCGCCGTTGGGGTGGAAGCGGTCCGGGCTGAAGTATTCGTCGGGCCGGTCGCGAAACCACGGCCCCAGGATCGCCGCCATCGGCACCGACGTCGCCTCGGTGCGGTTGAGCTCGCGGGTCTGCGCCCGGGCCAGCGCCCGACTCCAGTGCTGCGCGAGCGTGCGCAGCGGCTGCGGGATCGGCCGGATCGTGCCCAGGTCGGGGCAGGTGCCCACGACGACAGCGGTGCCCGCGTCGGTCAGCCTGCGCACCTGCTCGGCGAGCAGCGCCGCCGACGTCCCGATCCGCATCCGGGCGGTCACGTCGTTGCCGCCGATCATGACCACCGCGACGTCCGGCGGGTCGACCAGCGCGGCGTCGATCTGCGGGATGAGGCCGGTGGTCCGCGACCCGCTCACCGCGTGCGTGACGAGACGTACCGGCCTGCCGGACTCCTCGGCGAGCGCCCTGGCCAGGACCACGCCCGGCAGCCGGTCGGGCGATTCCGCCCCGAGGCCCGCCGCGCTGGAGTCGCCGAACATCGCGAACCTGAGCACGTCGGTGCTGGACAGCGCCACCGGGCCGGTGCCGTCCGGGCGGTACACCCCGTCGGCGTTGAACGGCAGGTCGCGGGGGACGCCGATGATCGTTCTGGCCTGTCGTGACTGGGTGTTGAGCAGGGTGTAGGCCACACCGGACAGGCCGCCGACCGATCCGGCCGTCATCGCGGCCACGCGCAAAGCCCGAAGTCCCACCATCGCTGCCTCCTCCCGGTCCTTAAGAGACGTATCGCACAAGTCGGAAGTTCCTTACGCAAGCGCGGACCGCAACCTCGCGGATGGATGCACGCGGGCGGATAGGCTGGCGTGCGTAGTTTGAGTGAGACCCCACAAAGGAGCTCCGGTGCAGTACGTCGACCACATCATCGACCTCGTCGGCGACACGCCGCTGGTCAAGCTGAACTCACTGGCCAAGGGTCTGGCTCCCACGGTGCTGGCCAAGGTCGAGTACTTCAACCCCGGCGGCAGCGTGAAAGACCGCATCGCCGTGCGGATGATCGACGCGGCGGAGAAGTCCGGCGCGCTCAAGCCCGGCGGCACGATCGTCGAGCCCACCTCCGGCAACACCGGCATCGGCCTGGCCCTGGTCGCCCAGCGCCGCGGCTACAAGTGTGTCTTCGTCTGCCCGGACAAGGTCAGCGAGGACAAGCGCAACGTCCTCAAGGCCTACGGCGCCGAGGTCGTGGTCTGCCCCACGGCCGTCGCCCCCGAGCACCCGGACTCCTACTACAACGTCTCCGACCGCCTGGTGCGCGAGATCGAGGGCGCCTGGAAGCCGGACCAGTACTCCAACCAGGAGAACCCGCTCAGCCACTACTACTCGACCGGCCCCGAGCTGTGGACGCAGACCGAGGGCAAGATCACCCACTTCGTCGCGGGCGTCGGCACCGGCGGCACGATCTCCGGCACCGGCCGCTACCTCAAGGAGGTCAGCGACGGCCGGGTCCAGGTGATCGGCGCCGACCCCGAGGGCTCGGTGTACTCCGGCGGCACCGGCAGGCCGTACCTCGTCGAGGGCGTCGGCGAGGACTTCTGGCCGACCGCGTACGACCGCGACGTCGCCGACGAGATCATCGCCGTGTCCGACGCGGAGTCCTTCCACATCACCCGCAGGCTCGCCCGCGAGGAAGGCCTGCTGGTCGGCGGCTCGTGCGGCATGGCCGCCGCGGCCGCGCTGCGCCTGGCCGGCCGCCTCGGCCCGGACGACGTCGTCGTCGTGCTGCTGCCCGACGGCGGCCGCGGCTACCTGTCCAAGGTGTTCAACGACTCGTGGATGGCCCAGTACGGCTTCCTGCCGCCCGAGCATTCCGGCGCCACCGTCGGCGACGTGCTCCGCCGCAAGAGCGCGTCTGGCCACTCGGTTCCCGAGTTCATCCACGCCCACCCGGGCGAGACCGTGGCCGACGCGGTCGCCGTGCTGCGCGAGTTCGGCGTCAGCCAGATGCCCGTGGTCAACGCGGAGCCGCCGGTCATGGCCGCCGAGGTCGTGGGCGCGGTCAACGAGCGCGACCTGCTCGACGCCCTGTTCACCGGCAAGGCCGCGCTGGCCGACCGGGTCGAGCAGCACATGTCCCCGCCGCTGCCGACCATCGGCGCGGGCGAGCAGGTCAGCGCCGCGATGGGCGCGCTGTCCTCGGCCGACGGCGCGCTGGTACTCGTCGACGGCAAGCCCGCGGGCGTGGTGACCAGGCAGGACCTCTTGGGTTTCCTGGCAGGCCGTTAACCGATTGTGGACGTAACCGACGCACTTCCGGCGTATCCGATAGCGTTACCGGCGATGCAATCTGACATTCCAGGTCAAAAGGGGTGGGAAACCCGATGAGTGCTCCCCAGCCGCCGAACGAGCCTTGGCAGGGCCAGCAGTGGCCTGGGCAGCCCGGCCCGGATCAAGGCCAGGCCCAGCAGCCCGGGCAGGGCTTTCCGCCCCCGCCAGAGCCCGCCGAACAGTACTCGGCGCCACCCGGTGACAACACCGGTGCCGACGGCGTCGAGCGGACCCAGGCCATCCGTCCTGGCCAGCCCCTCCCGAGTGCGAGCGGCGACGACGACAGCAGCGACCGCACCCAGGTCGTGCGGCCCGGACAGGGTGCTCCGTCGGGCAACCCCAACCAGGCCGAGGCGACCCAGATGGTGCCGCCCGGCTCCGTCCCGCAGTCCCCGCCCTACGCCCAGCCCGGCGCCCAGCAGTCGCCTCCCGGCGGCTTCGGGCAGCCCGGTCAGCCGGGTCAGTTCGGTCAGCAGCAGGGCTTCCCGCCGCCGCAGCAGCAGCATGGCGGGTTCCCGGGGCAGCAGCAGGGCTTCCAGCCCGGCGGCTACCCGCCGCCCGGATTCGCCCAGCAGGGCGGACTCGGCGGCCAGCCGAACTTCGGCGGTCCCGGTGCCAACACGGCGATGATCTCGATGATCCTGCTCGGTGTCGTCGCGGTGCTCGGTCTGATCAGCGCGATCATCACGATCACGCTGTGGTCCGACATCGGCGGTGCGGCGTCGTCGGAGGTGAGCAGCGGCTGTTCGAGCCTGCCCGCAGACCTTCAGGCCGACTGCGAGCGGGCGGCGGAGCGGTTCGCAGAAGAAGTGAAGATCCCGTTCCGGTTCCACCTTTACATGATCATGTTCTTGCTGGGCTCGCTCGCGGCCATCGGTGGCGCGGCGCTGCTCTTCCTGAAGAAGAACCTCAACATCGCGCACTTCGTGGTGCTCGGCGGTGGTGCCCTCCTGGTCCTCACCTCGATCATCATCGCGATCGAGGGCGGCATGCCGGGTCGGGTCGTCACGCTCCTGATCTTCGGTCTGGCGATCGCGGGCGCGGGTGCGCTGGCGTTCTTCCCGCAGACCAAGGGCTACCTCTACGGCAGCGCGCCGCTGGGTGGTCCGGGCGGCGGATTCGGCGGTCCGCCGCAGGGTGGATTCGGCCAGCCGCAGCCTGGTTTCGGGCAGCCGCAGGGCTTCGGCCAGCCCCAGCAGGGCTTCGGCCAGCAGCCGCAGCAGGGTTTCGGTCAGCAGCAGCCGGGTGGCTACGGTCAGCCGCCGCAGACGCCGCCGCCCGGATTCCCGCCGCCGCACCAGCAGCAGCAGCCCGGTGGCTTCGGCGGTCCGCCGCCGCAGCAGGGATACGGCCAGCAGCCGCCTCCCGGTGGACAGCAGCAGCCGCCACAGCAGTGGTGAACTAGCGACGGCGGTGGTTTCGATTCGTTCGAAACCACCGCCGTTTTGCTGTCCGACGAACTGCGCGTGATCCAGACAGCCGCATCGTGGCCGGCCGTTTTCGGCCAGGCCCATCGTCATTTCCGATAAGGTCTCGCCCCAACCGACCGTTGGGGGAGTGCACATGACCTATTCGCCGGGATATCCGCAAGCACCGGGATATCCACCCGCACCGGGATATCCGCCCCAGCGAACCGCGCCGTCCGGCCTGGCGGTGTTCGCCGCGGTCAGCGCTCTCGTCAGCGGTGCCGTCCTGCTCTACCTGGTTGTGGACGCCGCCGTCCTCTTCGGCGACTACGGCTTCGGCAACCTGCCCACGGAGCTCTACGTGATCCTGGGCTGGCAGCTGCTGGCAGGCCTGCTCCTCGAACTCGGTGGCGTCCTGACTATCGCGCGCAAGAGTGCCGGGCCGACGCTCGTGATCATCGGGGCACTCGGCGCCCTCAGTGCGGTGGTGATGGAGCCCGTCCTCCTCCACCTCGACTTCGGTCGCTTCTTCGCCTCGCTCTTCAACTTCGGGCACCTGCGGTCGATTCTGGTCGTCATCGCGCTGGTCGAGGCCGCGTCCGCGCTGCTGTTCGCGATGATGCCCGCGACGAGGGAGTCGACCCGCGCCACGCCACCGGCGCCCGCCGGGTATGTGCCGGGCGGACACCAACCGGGATGGTGAACGGCGAGGTCGGACGGACAGGACGGGCGATGGACTACCCGCGGGGATTTTCGAGCGAACCCGCCATGGGGTATCCCCCTGTGCGGCCCGCCACCCCGGTGACCGCGGTGCTGGCGGGCGCGTGCGCGCTGGCCACCGCGGGCGCGCTGCTGGTGGAGACCGTCAACGTCACCTCGACGTTCGCCGAGATCGGGTTCCGCGATGTCCCGGTCAACGTGCTCGGCATCGTGGTCGGCCGGTTCCTGGCCGCGCTGTTCCTGGTCGTCGGCGCGGGCCTCATCTTCGCCCGCAAAGACGCCGGTCCGGTGCTGACGATCATCGGCGCACCCTGGGGTGTGGCGTCGATCCTGCTCGAGCCGCTGATCATCGAGGTGCCGCTCGACCTCTACCTCGGCGTCCTGTTCAGCTTCGAGCTGCTCGACCCGGGCCTGCTCGCCTTCTCGCTGATATCGGCTCCGATAGCACTGCTGCTCACGCTGCTGCCGTCGACGTCGCGGTGGGTCCGGGGTGGCGGGCCGCGCCCCCGGCGGTGAGTGGTCGTAGCCTGGACCCATGGCTGACGACTCTGCCCGCTGGGGCTTCGAAACCCGGGCTATCCACGCGGGGCAGGACCCCGACCCGCGCACCGGCGCGGTGATCGTGCCGATCTACCAGACCTCGACCTTCGCCCAGGACGGCGTGGGCGGTCTGCGGGAAGGCTACGAGTACTCGCGCACGGCGAACCCGACGCGCACCGCGCTGGAGACGGCGCTGGCGTCGCTGGAGGGCGGCGCGCACGGACTGGCGTTCGCCTCCGGCATGGCCGCCTCCGACGTCGCGCTGCGCAGCATGACGCGTCCCGGTGACCACGTGATCCTCGGCAACGACGCCTACGGCGGCACGTTCCGGCTGATCGACAAGGTCATGACCCTGTGGGGCGTGGAGTACTCCGCGGTCGACCTGTCCGACCTGGACGCGACCCGGGCGGCGCTGCGGCCGACCACGAAGGTCATCTGGTCGGAGACCCCGACCAACCCGCTGCTCGGCATCGCCGACATCGCCGCGCTGGCCGCGATCGCCACCGAGGGCGGCGCGAAGCTGGTCATCGACAACACCTTCGCCACCCCGTACCTGCAGGCGCCGCTGAGCCTGGGCGCCGACGTGGTGCTGCACTCGACGACGAAGTACCTCGGCGGCCACTCCGACGTGGTCGGCGGCGCCCTGGTCACCTCGGACTCCGAGCTCAACGACCAGTTCGCGTTCCTGCGCAACGCCGCGGGCGCGGTCCCCGGCCCGTTCGACTCGTGGCTGACCCTGCGCGGCGCGAAGACGCTGGCGCTGCGGATGGAGCGGCACAGCGACAACGCCGAGCGGATCGTCGAGACGCTGCTGCGCAGCGACAAGATCAGCAAGGTGTACTACCCGGGCCTGAGCGACCACCCGGGCCACGAGATCGCCGCCAAGCAGATGCGCCGCTTCGGCGGGATGATCTCGTTCTCGGTGGCCGGGGGCGAGCAGGCCGCGCTGGACCTGGTCTCGCGCACCAAGCTGTTCACCCTGGGCGAGTCCCTGGGCGGCATCGAGTCGCTGATCGAGCACCCGGGCCGGATGACCCACGCCAGCACCGCGGGCTCACCCCTGCAGGTCCCCGCCGACCTCGTCCGCCTCTCCGTAGGCATCGAGGACAGCACCGACCTAATCCAAGACCTCGTCTCCGCCCTCTAACCGGCCGCGAGTCGCCCCTTCCAGCAAACGAGTCGCCCCCTCCGGCAAGTGAGTTCAACACTCCGGCAACTGAGTTCAACCTTCAGGCAGGCGAACAGAGTTTCGGGGTCGCCGAAAGTGCGGCGAACCGCTGCGCGAAGGTTGAACTCACTTGCCGGAGTGTTGAACTCACTTGCCGGAGGGGGCGACTCGTTCGCCGGAAGGGGCGACTCGCGCGTTAGGGGGCTTGGCGGAAGGGGTCTACGCCGGGGGTGGCGGTCGGCGCGGGGGCCGGGGCGGCGGGGAGGTCGGCGGGGTTGAGGCAGCCGCCGACGAGTTCGACCTGGTCGCCGGTGGCGACGAAGTGCCCGGGCTCAGCGCAGGCGGCGGTGCTCACCGTGAACACGGCCACCCCGGCCAGTGCCGCGGCGGCGCCCATGGCGGCCGCGAGCGACGCGACACCCGTTAGCCGGGTTCCGAAGGCCATAGCGCTGTCTCCCCACTCATATTCCGCGCCCCGAGGGTACCTGCCTCAAGCGAGTGATACCTGAGGAGCAGCTGAGTGTGGCCCCCATCCGACGCCGTTGTCGGATGGGGGCCACAGTCTTCAGCGGGTTTTACAGGTTGCCCCGGCGCTCCTGCTCGCGCTCGATGGCCTCGAACAGGGCCTTGAAGTTGCCCTTGCCGAAGCCGAGCGAACCGTGCCGCTCGATCATCTCGTAGAAGACCGTCGGCCGGTCGCCGATCGGCTTGGTGAAGATCTGCAGGAGGTACCCGTCCTCGTCGCGGTCGACCAGGATCGCGTTCTCCTTGAGCAGCTCGATCGGCACCCGGACCTCGCCGATGCGGGCGCGCAGCTCGGGGTCCTCGTAGTAGGAGTCCGGGATGTCGAGGAACTCGACGCCCGCGGCGCGCATCGCGGTGACCGTGGCGATGATGTCGTTGGTGGCCAAGGCGATGTGCTGGCAGCCGGGGCCGCCGTAGAACTCGAGGTACTCGTCGATCTGCGACTTCTTCTTCGCGATCGCCGGCTCGTTGAGCGGGAACTTGACCCGGTGGTTGCCGTTGGAGACAACCTTGCTCATCAGCGCCGAGTACTCGGTGGCGATGTCGTCGCCGACGAACTCCGCCATGTTCACGAAGCCCATGACGCGGTTGTACCAGTCGACCCAGTAGTCCATCTTGCCGAGCTCGACGTTGCCGACACAGTGGTCGATGGCCTGGAACAGCCGCTTCGGCGCGTCGGCGGGCTTGCGGTAGGAGCCCGTCTTCGCGACGTATCCGGGCAGGTAGGGCCCGGTGTAGCGGGACCGGTCCACCAGGGTGTGGCGGGTCCGGCCGTAGGTGGCGATGGCGGCGGTGCGGATGGTGCCGTGCTCATCGGTGACGTCGTTGGGCTCTTCGAGGATGATCGCGCCTTCGGCCCGGGCGTGCTCGACGCACTTGTCGACGTCCGGCACGGCCAGGGCGAGGTCGACGACGCCATCGCCGTGCTCGCGGTGGTGGTCGAGCAGCGGGCTGCCGGGGCGCACGCCGCCCTTGATGACGAAGCGGGCCGATCCGGACTTCAGCACGAACGACTTGTGGTCGGTGTTGCCGGTCTCCGGGCCCGAGTAGGCGACGAGCTCCATGCCGAACGCGGCCTGATAGAACAGCGCGGTCTGCGTGGCGTTGCCGACGACGAACACGACGGCGTCCATCGCGTTCACGGGGAACGGATCACGGCTCTCGTCATAGTCGACGAGGCCGACGAGCTGGCGGAGCTGGTCGTAGCTCACCTCGTCCATGCCCAGTTCGCTGCGGCCGAGGGTCCCAGTCATCGCGTCCTCCTGCGTCTTCCTTCAGTGCGGTATTTCTGAGCATCATTCGACAAGACACCCTGCGCAACAGTCCCTTTGTTCACAGGGCAATCTGCTCAGTGTTGGAAGGGTCTAAGCTGGCAAAGTGGGCACTGTGACCAGGAGGTGACTGGGGTGTCGGATGATCACGGGGATGTGCTCGACGTCCTTGACGCCAGATTGCTCTTGCTGTTGACCGACGAACCGCGGCTGGGCGTGCTCGAATGCTCGCGCAGGCTCGGCGTCGCGCGGGGCACGGTGCAAGCCCGGATGGACCGCCTGGAGCGGCGCGGCGTGCTCGGCGGGTTTCCGCCGGCGCTCGACCTCGCGGCGATGGGCTACGGGCTGACGGCGTTCGCGGTGCTGGAGATCGCGCAGGGCAGGCGGATCGAGGTGGCCGAGCGGCTGCGGGCGATCCACGAGGTGTGCGAGGTGCACGCCACCACGGGCCAGGGCGACCTGCTCGTGCGGATGGTGGCCAGGGACAACGCCGACCTGCAGCGGGTCATCGACCGCGTGGTGAACGTCGAGTGGGTGCAGCGCACCTCGACTTCGATCGCTTTGTCCACCCCGGTGCCGATGCGCGTCCGGCCCTTACTCGAACGCATCGTGCGGTGATACGCGAGTCGCCCCTTCCAGCAAACGAGTCGCCCCTTCCGGCAAGTGAGTTCAACATTCAGGCGCGCGATTCAATCCAGGCGGCCGTGCGGGCACCTGGGGTCCGCGGCCTGAATGTTGAACTCACTTGCCGGAAGGGGCGACTCGTTTGCTGGAAGGGGCGACTCGCGGGTGGGTCAGGCGCGGTCAGCCGCTGTAGGGGACTGCCTTGGTCAGCGTGACTTTTTGGATCTTGCCGCTGGGCAGTGCGTACTCGCGGGTCTCGCCTTCCTTGGCACCGAGCAAGGCGCGACCCAGCGGCGACTCGGGGGAGTAGACCTCGAGCTCGCCCTCGCTGCCTTCCTCGCGGGTGGCGAGCAGGAACTGCTCCTCGTCGTCGTCGCCCTCGTAGCGGACCGTCAACACCATGCCCGGCTCGGCGACGCCGTCGTTGGACGGGGCTTCGCCGACCTTCGCTCCGCGAAGCAGCTCCTGCAGATGCCGGATCCGGGCCTCCTGCTGCCCCTGCTCTTCACGGGCCGCGTGGTAGCCCCCGTTTTCCTTGAGGTCACCCTCCTCGCGGCTGGTGTTGATCTTCTGCGCGATGACCGGGCGGTTCTCAATCAGCTCGTCGAGCTCGTGCTTGAGCCGGTTGTAGGCCTCCTGGGTCAACCAGGTCACCTGGGTGTCGCTCACGGTCACCAACTCCTCGTCGTACTCCGGGCCCGTGGTTACGGGCCGGCAGTCCCGGGCTTCGTCGAGCACCCGGAATGGAAAAACACGGCCCGCCTAGGGGCCGTGCAGGTAGACGAGAATAGCATGAACAGGCGTGCTAAACCGTCCGTTTTGTCCGATTTAGCACCGATAAGGACGCAGTTCACCCCGTTGGCGGCTGTCCTGTGGACAGGTATGCGGGCACCTGGTAGGAGCACCCGAACACGTCGGCTGTCACCGGTTCGGATGAGCTGGAGATCACTGTGGTCACGCGCACGGAAGAGGCCCCGGGGGCGATGTAGACCTCCTTGCGCCCGCCTTCGCCGCCGTCGATGCCGCGGGTACGCACGATGCACACCGCGGCCCGGTCGGGGGTCTGCCGCGTGACGTCGAAAACCAGCTGCATCCGGTTGTCCGGCTGGTTGCCGAACGAGATCCGCTCGGCCTCGATCGGGGCGCTCCCCAGATTCGTGTACGCGAGGTAGGCGGCGCCCCCACCTGCGAGAAGACCAAGGGCGATGAGGACCACCGTGGTCCGCCGGGACCGCTTGGCGCGCGGTTTCCCGTAGCGGCCTTCCGGCAGCGCGTGACCGGCCACGGTCATTCGAGGGGCCTCCTGTGACGACTGTCCGCCAGGCGGGAACAATGGACCCGCCGCGACGCGTTCGACTTACCGGGGTCGAGTATCCGCCTGGCGCGGTACCCCATACGACGAGGGGGCAGAGAGAGGTCATGGCCGAGAAGCTGCGTTTGATGGCGGTTCACGCCCATCCGGACGACGAGTCGAGCAAGGGCGCCGCCACGATGGCGAAGTACGTCGCCGACGGTCACGAGGTCATGGTCGTGACCTGCACCGGTGGCGAGCGTGGCGACATCCTGAACCCGGCCATGGACCGCCCGGAGGTCCTCGCCGACATCCCGGCCGTGCGCCGCGCGGAGATGGCCAAGGCCGCCGAGATCCTCGGTGTCCAGCACCGCTGGCTCGGCTTCGTCGACTCGGGCCTGCCCGAGGGCGACCCGCTGCCGCCGCTGCCCGAGGGCTGCTTCGCCCTGGTGCCGCTGGAGGAGTCGGTCCCGCCGCTGGTCCAGGCGATCCGCGAGTTCAAGCCGCACGTCGTGCTCACGTACGACGAGAACGGCGGCTACCCGCACCCCGACCACATCCGCTGCCACGAGGTCTCCGTCGCCGCGTTCGACGCCGCGGGCGACCCCGACCTGCACCCCGAAGCGGGTGACCCGTGGACGCCGCTGAAGCTGTACTACATGCACGGGTTCTCCCGCGCCCGGCTGGTGGCCATGCACGAGGCCCTGCTCGCGGCCGGGCTCGAGTCGCCCTACGGCGAGTGGCTGGAGAACTGGAGCGCCGACCGCGGCGACATCTCCCACCGGGTCACCACGAAGATCCACTGCTCGGAGTACTTCGAGGTCCGCGACGCCGCGCTCCTCGCCCACGCCACCCAGATCGACCCGGACAGCCGCTGGTTCGCCGTGCCGCTGGACATCCAGCGCAGCGTCTGGCCGTTCGAGGAGTACGAGCTGGTCCGGTCGCTGGTGGACAGCACCCTCCCGGAGGACGACTTGTTCTCCGGGGTCGCTGAGAAGGTGACACTGTGACTCTGCCCGGGATCCTGTCCGGCCCGGACCTGTCGGCCACCGTGCCGATGGTCCTCACGCAGACGGCCCCGCCGACGCCCGCCGACCCCGGCGGGCAGGGCGAGGACTTCGGCAAGTCCTCGCCGCTGGGCTTCCTGATCCTGATTTTGTTCTTCATCGCCGTGGCGTTCCTGATCCGCTCGATGACCAAACACCTCAAGCGCGTCCCGGAAAGCTTCGACGAGCCTGATACCAAGAGCGACTAGCGACGGTGACCGGGCGGCCCGCCGCCCGGTCACCGGTCAGGTCGCGGCGCGTTCGAGCTCGGCGATGTCGATCTTCTTCATCTTGAGCATGGCCTGCATCGCGCCCGGGTTCTCGACCAGTTCCATCAGCCGGGTGGGGATGACCTGCCAGGACAGACCGAACTTGTCCCGCAGCCACCCGCACTCACTCTCCTCGCCGCCGCCCTCGGTCAGCGCCGACCAGTAGTGGTCCACCTCGGCCTGGTCCTTGCAGAAGATCTGGAACGAGACGGCCTCGCTGAACTTGAATTCCGGCCCACCGTTGAGCGCGATGAACGGCTGGCCGTCGATCTCGAAGTCGACCGTCATCGCCTGGCCTTCGGGGCCTGGCATGTCCGGTCCGTAGCGCGTGACCTGCTTGATCTTGGAGTTGGGGAACACCGAGCAGTAGAACTCCGCGGCCTGCTCGCCCTGGGTGTCGAACCACAGGCACGGGGTGATGTTGAGTGACGCCATCGTCCTCTCCCTTTCGCGGTGGATGACCTCAACTCTCCCGCTCGGCCAAGGACTCCGCGAGGCGAAACGTGTGCCGGTTCAGCCGAGCCGGGCACGGACCACCAGGTCGTGCATCTGCTCGTCGACCGTGGGCCGCTCGGGCAGCGAGGTGGTCTCCTGGACCGCCGTCAGCTGCTCGTGCAGCCGCTCCACGTCGCCGGTCAACCGCGCGGCTTCGACGACGTGGGTGGTGTCGAGGCTGCGGTGCTCGCCCGTTCGCTTGGCCTCGATCAGTTCGGCGAGGTACGCCGGGCCGCCCAGGTTGGGCAGCGTCGCGTCCACGACGCCCGTGCGCATGAGGTTGATGCCGGTCAGCAGCGCGCGGAAGGTGTAAAGGAGTGGCTTGATCTCGTTGGTGTGTTGGAAAAGCGTCCACTGGCTGTTCGCGAACCCGCGGTAGTGGTGGGCGTGCCTGCTTGTCAGCAGCCCGGGCGCCATCGACAAGAGTTCGGCATGGATCTTGCCCGTCCGCACCACCAGCGGCGAGATGAGCTGCTCCAGCACGTAGCCGTTGGGCGTGAGCAACAGCCGGGCGAACTTGCGCAGGTCGTGGGTGACCAGGTCGATCTCGATTCCGTCGCGGAACCATGTCCGGTCCACCGTCTCTGGCCCCACGCGCAGGCCGACGACTTCCTCGGCCGCGAGCAGGTGCACGCCGCGCAGGTCGATGTCCGAGTCCTCCGACGGGAAGCCGTACAGGTGGGCGCCCGAGACTGTGGCGAACAGGGGTGGGTGGGCCTCGGCCGCCACCACCTCTGTGAGGTCAGGAAGGGTGATGGGCATCGAGATTCCTTCTTCGAACCGAGATCAACCAGTCCTCGACTCGTCGGGTGTCGGGTACCGCGGGCACTGCGCGAGGGGTGGTCGCGATGTCCGCGCGGAGGCGGTCGGCCCAGGTCAGGCACTCCGCCAGCGGGACCTCCCCGGAGCGGACCGCCAACAGTGCCGCCCGATTGGCGGTCATGTCGATAAGCAGCCCGCCGGTGGCCAACAGGTCGCGGCACACCATGAGCAGGCGCAAGGCGTGCATCACCTGTTTCCACTTCGGCTCCACGGCGCTCGTGGCGCGGGTGAGTTGTTGGGCGGTCGCCCGTTCATAGCTCACCGCGACTCGTTCCGAGAGGAAGGCGGGCAGCAGGTCACGCAGTTCGGCGCCGATCGCCGTGCATACCTCGATCCGGTCGCTCACCAGTACTTCCAGCACGGTCGGGTTGCCCTTGAGCGCGAGCAGGCAGAAGTGCTCGACCTCCCATGTCACCTGTTCATCCAGCGGCCCGTCCACACTGGACGGTGGTTTCTCGAAGCGCCAGAACGACTCCGTGGGTGCCACGTAGACACCGCGGCGGTCGGTGTCCGACGCCGCGGTGGCCAGGCCGTAGGCATGGGAGCCGACGACAGCGGAAAGGATCACAGGCGTGGGTCCACCGGTTCGGATTCCAACGCCAGCACCGCGAACACGCACTCGTGGACCCGCCACAGCGGTTCGCCGCGGGTGAGGCGGGCCAGGCCTTCCAAGCCGAGCGCGTACTCCCGCAGGGCCAGCGACCGCTTGTGGCCGAGGTTGCGGTCCCGCAGCCGCGAGAGGTTCGCCGGTTCGGTGTAGTCCGGGCCGTAGATGATGCGCAGGTACTCGCGGCCGCGCACCTTCACCCCGGGCTGCGTCTTCGGCAGGTGGTTCGCCGCCGGCTTGACGACCATCCCCTCGCCGCCCGCCGCGGTCAGCTCGGTCCACCACCGCACCCCCGCGTCGACCGATCCGGCGTCCTCGGTGTCCACGGCCAGGTTCCGCGTCTCCGCGAACAGGTCCGGGTCGGCCGCGCGTAGGCGGTCGGCGATCGCCAGGTGCCAGGAGTGCGGGCGCTCGTGGCACATCGTCCCCTCGGCGGCCAGGACCTGGAATGGCGCCAGCCGCACGCCGTCGAGGCCTTCGGTCGGCCAGCAGTACCGGCGGTAGGCCGCGCGGAAGTCGGTCGCGTTCACTTCCCGGGATCGGGTGCGCGCCAACAGGTCCGCGACATCCACGCCGCGTCCGGCCGCCTCGGCGAGAGCGTCGGCGGCCGCGGGCAGGGCGACCCCCGCCGCCGCTCCGACGGCGGCGTACTGGTTGGTGATCAGCGCGGACGCCTTGGCGCTCCAGGGCATCAGCTCCGCGTCGAGCAGCAGCCAGTCGGTGTCGAGTTCGGTCCACAGCCCGGCCTCGGTCGCCGCGGCCCGCACGCGCGCGAGCAGCCGGGCGGTGAGGTCCTCGTCGAAGAACGGCCTGCCCGTGCGCGTGTGCACCGCGCCGTTGCCGTCGATGCCGAACCGCGCGGGCGCCACCGACTCGTCCCTGGTGACCAGGACGACCGCGCGTGAGCCCATGTGCTTCTCCTCGCACAGGACTTCGCGCACGCCACGTCCGCGGAAGTCCGCGAACGCCTCGGCCGGGTGTTCGAGCAGGTCACCGTCGGGTCGGGTCGCCGTCGGCGCCATCGTCGGCGGCAGGTACAGCAGCCACCGCGGGTCGACGGCGAAGCGGCTCATGACCTCCAGCGCCGACGCCGCCTGCTCGCCGCGAACCGAGATCTGGCCCATGGTGCCGGTGTCGACCACGCGCCTGCCGACCACATCGGACAGTGCGAGCGTGCTCGGCTCACGACCGCCGAACGGATCCGGCGGGGCGAGCGGACGCGCGGGCTCGTACCAGACCTGGTGCGCCTTGACCGACACGATCTCGCGCTCCGGATAACGCAGCGCGGTGAGCTTGCCGCCGAACACGCAGCCGGTGTCCAGGCACATGGTTCCGTTGACCCACTCCGGGTCCAGCACCGGGGTGTGTCCATAAAGGACCATCGCACGGCCGCGGTACTCGTTCGCCCACGGGTAGCGCACCGGCAGGCCGAACTCGTCGGTCTCGCCCGTCGTGTCGCCGTAGAGCGCGAAGCTGCGCACCCGCCCGGAAGCGCGGCCGTGAAACGCCTGTGGCAGGCCGGCGTGCGCGACGACGAGGTTGCCGCCGTCGAGCCGGTAGTGCGAGATCAGCCCGTCGCAGAACGCCTCCACGCGGGCACGGTACTCCTCGGACTCCTCGCCGAGCTGGGCGAGCGACTCGGCCAGGCCGTGCGCCACCGTCACCTTGCGGCCACGCATGGCGCGGACCAGCTTCTGCTCGTGGTTGCCGCACACCGCCAGCGCGTCGCCCGCCTCGACCATGCCCATCACGAGCCGCAGCGCGCCCGGGGTGTCGGGGCCGCGATCGACGAGGTCGCCGACGAACACCGCGCGCCTGCCCTCGGGGTGGCGCGCACCGACCGCTCGGCCCTGGTCGTCACGGGTGATCGCGTAACCCAGTTCTCCCAGCAGTTCCTCCAGCTCCGCCCGGCAGCCGTGGATGTCGCCGATCACGTCGAACGGGCCGGTCTGGTCGCGCAGGTCGTTGTTCAGCCGCTCCGGCACGATCCGCGCCGCGTCCACTTCGGACTCGCCGCGCAGCACGTGCACCTTGCGGAAACCCTCACGCTGCAGCGATCCCAGCGCGCGCCGAAGGTCGGTTCGGTGCCGCTTCACCACGTGCGCGCCGAAGTCGCGGTCCGGCCGTTCCGCGTTGCGCCGAACGCACACCGCTTCGGGGAGGTCGAGCACGATCGCCACCGGCAGCACGTGGTGCTCGCGCGCCAGCTTGATCAGCTCCGCGCGCGGCTCACGCTGGACGTTGGTCGCGTCGATCACGGTGACCTTGCCCGCGCTCAGCCGCTTGCCCGCGATGTAGTGCAGCGCGTCGAAAGCGTCCGCCGACGCCGACTGGTCGTTCTCGTCATCGCTGACCAGGCCGCGGAAGTAGTCGCTGGAGAGCACCTGGGTGGGTGCGAAGTGCTTGCGGGCGAAGGTGGACTTGCCGGAGCCCGAGGCGCCGATGAGCACCACGAGCGCCATGTCGGGGATGGCGAGATCCATCAGGCTGCCTCCTTCCGGGAGAACACGGCGAGCTGGGTGGAGGGACCGTGCACTGGGTCTTCCAGGCCGACCGGGGCGTAGCGGACGGTGTAGCCGCAGCGGTCCGCGACGCCTTGGGCCCAGTCGTGGAACTGCGCGCGAGTCCATTCGAAACGGTGGTCGGTGTGCCGCATTTTGCCCGGGGGAAGGTTGGGGTACAGGACGTTGTACTCGGCGTTCGGTGTCGTGACGATGACGTGGCGCGGGTTGGCCGTGCCGAACACCGCGCGCTCCAGCGCGGGCAGCCTGCTCGCGTCGACGTGCTCGACGACCTCCATCAGCACCGCCGCGTCGTAGCCCGCCAGCGCCGGGTCCGTGTAGGTGACCGACGACTGACGCAGCACGACCCGGTCGCGGGTGCGGTCGGGCAGCTGGTCGAGCCGAAGCCGCCGCTGGGCCGCGTCGAGTGCGCCCGCGGAGACGTCGCAGCCGACGATCTCGGTGAACGTCGGATCCGCCAGCAGGTCACGCAGCAGGGCGCCGCCGCCGCAGCCGAGGTCGAGCACGCGGTGCGCCCGGACCTCGCGCAGCGCCTCGATCACCGCGCGCCGCCTGGTCGCCGACAGTGGCTCCGGCTTGTCTTCCAACTCAGGCAGCACGTCGACCGGCTCGACTTCCGCGCCGTCCAGCTCGGCCAGCCGGTCCAAGGCCGTGCGCTGGTAGCCGCGCCGGTGGGCCAGGTAGCGCAGGCTGATCAGGTCGCGCTCCGGGTGGCCGGAGAGCCAGCCGTCGCCCGCGCGCAGCAGCTTCTCGATCTCGTCCTCGCCCACCCAGTAGTGCTTGGCGCCGTCCATCACCGGCAGCAGCACATAGAGGTGCTTCAGGGCGTCGGACAGCTTCAGCTCGCCCTCGATCCGCAGGTCGAGGTAGCGCGAGTCGCCCCACTCGGGGAACTCCGGGTCGAGCGGCACCGGTCGGGCGTCGACCCGCCAGCCCAGCGGCGCGAACAGCCGCTCGGCGAGGGCGGGGCCGCCCGCGCAGGGCACAGCGGGCACCCGGACCCGCAGCGGGATCGGCGTGTCGGCCAGCTCGGGTCGCTGGTCGCAGCGGCCGTTCATCGCGCTGCGGAACACGCTCGACAGGGCCACGGCCAGCATCGACCCGGCCGCGTACGGACGGTCGTTGACGTACTGGCCCAAGGTGAACGAGTCGTTCTTGCGGCCGCGGACCAGGGCGATCGGGTCGACTTCCAGCAGCAGCGCCGCGGTGCACTCCTCCTCGTCGGCCCTGGGGTAGAACACGTGCGCGGTTCCGGACGCGGTCGAGAACGCCTGCGCCTTGCCTGGGTGCTTGAACAGCAGATATCCCAGGTCGGTCGCTGGCTTGTGGTTCGTGGTCAGGGTCAGCAGCACCCGCGAAGTGTCGCCTACTCGCTGCCGGATCTCATGTCATTTGAGAGGGTTGACCCATGGCGAACCGGCTTCACCTCTCGACCAGCCCGTATCTGCTCCAGCACGCCGACAACCCCGTCGACTGGTGGGAGTGGGGTCCGGAGGCGTTCGCCGAGGCCGAGCGCCGTGATGTGCCGGTCCTGCTGTCCATCGGCTACGCGGCGTGCCACTGGTGTCACGTGATGGCGCACGAGTCGTTCGAGGACGCCGAGACGGCCGCGCTGATGAACGAGAACTTCGTCAACGTGAAGGTCGACCGCGAGGAACGGCCCGACGTCGACGCCGTCTACATGACCGCGACGCAGGCGATGACCGGCCACGGCGGCTGGCCGATGACGTGTTTCCTCACCCCGGAGGCGAAGCCGTTCCACTGCGGCACCTACTTCCCGCCGCAGCCGCGGCACGGGATGCCGTCGTTCCGGCAGCTGCTCGCCGCCGTTCGGGACGCGTGGTCCGCGCAGGACAGCGAGGTCCGCGAGGCCGCCGACCGGATCGTCGAGGAACTGGGCAAGCAGACCGGGCCGATGGTCGAGTCGATCGTCGACGAGGAGGTCCTGGCCGGGGCGGCCGCGTCGCTGCTCGGCGACTACGACCGGATCAACGGCGGCTTCGGTGGCGCGCCGAAGTTCCCGCCGACGATGGTGCTGGAATTCCTGCTGCGCCACCACGAACGCACCGGCTCGGTCGAGTCGCTGTCCATTGTGGAGGGCTCGATGCGGGCCATGGCCGACGGCGGCCTCAACGACCAGCTCGCGGGCGGGTTCGCCCGCTACAGCGTCGACGCGGGCTGGGTGGTGCCGCACTTCGAGAAGATGCTCTACGACAACGCTTTGCTGCTGCGACTGGCCGCGCACCTGTTCCGGCGCACGGGAACGGAGCGCTACCGCGAGGTGGTCGTCGACACCGCCACGTTCCTGCTGCGCGACCTCGCCACCGCGGAAGGCGGATTCGCCTCGTCCCTCGACGCCGACACCGAGGGCGAGGAGGGGCTGACCTACGTGTGGTCGCCCGCGCAGCTCACGGAGGTGCTCGGCGCCGAGGACGGTGCCTGGGCAGCGGAACTGTTGAGCGTCACCGAGTCCGGCTCCTTCGAACACGGGACGTCCACCCTGCGCCTGAGCCGCGAGGTCGACGACGTGCCGCGCTGGCAGCGGGTCAAGGCGGCGCTGCTGGCCGCGCGGGACACCCGCCCGCAGCCGGGTCGCGACGACAAGGTCGTGACGGCGTGGAACGGGCTGGCGATCGCCGCACTCACCGAGGCCGGGCTGGCCCTGGGTGAACCCGCGTGGATCACCGCCGCCGAGCGGGCGGCGGATCTGGTGCTGCGCCTGCACTTCGTCGACGGCAGGCTCCGCCGCACCTCACGCGCGGGCGCGGTCGGCACCGCGGCGGGCGTCCTCGAGGACTACGCCTGCTTCGCCGACGCCCTTCTCGCGCTGCACCAGGCCACCGCAGACCAGCGCTGGCTCGACGCAGCGTGCGACCTGCTCGACACCGCCCTGGCCCACTTCGCCGACCCGACCATGCCCGGCGCCTTCCACGACACCGCCGACGACGCCGATGCCCTGGTGTGGCGCCCGGCGGACCCGGGCGACAACGCCTCGCCGTCGGGGGCGTCCGCGCTGGCAGGCGCGCTGCTGGCCGGTTCGGCGCTCGCCGGGCCGCACCGGGCCGACGCCTACCGGTCGGCGTGCGAGGAGGCGATCTACCGGGCGGGCATCCTGGCGTCGCGGGCGCCTCGGTTCGCGGGGCACTGGCTGACCGTCGCCGAGGCCGTCGCCCATGGTCCGGTCCAGGTGGCCGTCGTGGGCTCCCCGGCGGATCGCGCGGCCCTGGTTGAGGCCGCCCTCAAGCACGCGCCGGGTGGGGCCGTGGTGGTGGCGGGCGAACCGGACTCGGCGCCGCTGCTGGCCGACCGGCCGCTGGTGGAGGGGCAGGCAGCGGCGTACGTGTGCCGGGGTTACGTGTGCGACCGGCCGCGGACTTCGGTGGCGGAGCTGGTGTCGTCGCTGCGGGGCTGACCTATAGGGGGGTCATGGCCTGGAAGCCCGCCACCATCGGCTTGCCGACATGGCGGAAGCCCCAGCGGGTGTAGCGGACCGTGCGGCCGTCGGAGAAGGTCACGTGGGCGATCGTCCGGCGGAACCTCCGCTCGGCGCGGACGTGCGCGACCGCGCCGACCGGGATCACGCCGAGGGGTTGCGCCGGGGTGGCGTTGCGGTCGATCCAGCGGCCGAGCCAGCCCATGCCGGCCTCGCCGACGCCCAGGGTGAAGATGGCGATGACCAGCGCGATCAGCGCGTAGCCGAGCAGGCAGGCGAAGAGGACGCCACCCGGGGCGGCCAGGGCGATGGCCACCTCGCGGGGCGCGCCGGACCAGTGGGCGAGGGTGCCGATCCACGCCAGCGCGAGGGCGCCCAGGACCGACCACCAGAAGCGTCGGACCCAGTCCCGCGACCGGGTGGGCGAAGTGCTCACCGCGATGTGGTGCGGCGTGAAGGACAGCTGGACGCGCCCGCCTGGGCGTGAGTGCACGTAGTCGACCGAAGTCATGATCATCCCCCTGATGGTCGGCTCGGAGGATAGCGAAGTCCGCCGACGGCGAACGCGGCCCCAACTCGGCAGTATCGGCGTAATGTCAGTAGTAACGTAATCATGTAATCAAGGAGCTGACATGCGTAGGACCTGGAGCAACCGCGGTGGGCAGTCCGACCTACCCTCCGCCGACGACGCGGCAGGCTGGTTCTCCGGCAGGCTGCCCGACGGCTGGTACACCGGTGAGCCGACGGTGACCATCGACCGTGAGGAGATCCTCATCGTCGGCACCCTGCCCGACCTCGACGGCGACTACACCGACGACGCCGCCCGAGCCGCCGCCGAGTCCGGCCGAATTTCCCGCTGGCGCGAAGCCACCCGCGACGAACGCATCGAGATCGCTCGCCAGGCCGAACACCGGTATGCGCGGAAGGTGGCGTGGGGGGCGCGGCAGGGGTCGACGGAGGAGCTGTTCACGACGCTCTCGGTGCCGGTGATGACCCGACTGCGGCAGCCTGAGCGGCTGGTGTTGGACACGCTCGTCGACGCGGGGGTGGCGCGGTCGCGGTCGGAGGCTTTGGCTTGGGCTGTTCGGTTGGTTGGGGCTCATGCTGAGGAGTGGCTTGGGGAGCTTCGGGAGGCTATGACGAAGGTTGATGATCTTCGGGCTCGGGGGCCTGAGCTGTAGGGCTTGTCGTTGCTGGGCCGCTGGTTCGCTGGCTGGGCCTGCGTGGGTGGGCCTGTTTGGGTGGTTCGCCTTGATTTGGGGACCCCGGAAATGGACCTGCGCGGGTAAAGCGGGCAGGGTGAAGAAACTGCCCCGCGCCGGGCGAGTTTAGGTCCATTTCACCCCAAATCAAGGCGAACCACCCAAACAGGCAGGTGGTGCTGGCCCGTTGCGATCCGGGTGATTGGGCTTTGCCCGTGGGATCCGGGGTGGTTGGGGTTTGCCGCTCGCGAACCGGGGTCCTGGGGTGGTTGGCTCGCGGACTCGCGCCCGGCGCTTGAGCCTCCCCTTCCTGCCCGGTGGCCAGGATTGGCTCCACTCAACAGGCCGTTGGGATTGGCTCCACCGAACCCGGGTGGCGGGGATCGGCCCGACCATCAGGAGCGGCGGCACCTGATGGGTTCGGGCCCGGTCCAGACCCCACGTTCGGGCACGCGTGGGGCGTTGTGTCTCAGGTGCGGTCGCGGTCGGTTTCCAGCCTGCCGATGCGTTCCTCGTAGGAAGCCATCGCGGTCAGGCGGGCGCGTACCTTCGCGTGTTCATCGCGGATTTCGTCCACCAGGGCGCGGGCTTCGCCGTTGTCCGCGTCGGTTGTCGTGCTGATTTCCGCGGTTCGTTCGAGGATGGCGAGTCGTTCGTCCACTGCCGCTACCTGGGTGCCCATCGCGCGGACTTCGTGGGTGGCGGTGTCGGTGCGGGGGCGCAGCTCGTCGGCGATGTGGCGGAGGTCGTTCACCTCGCGGCGGAGGGCGTTGATCTCCTCGCGAATCGCCTGGGTGGTGCGGTCGGAGTGGGCGATGGCTTCCCGTTCGGCCTGCAGGGCGTAGCGGGCCGCGATTGTCTCGATGCGGGGGCGGATCCGCTGCCAGACCGGCGAGCCGATCTGCCGGGCCGCGGCGCGCAGCAGTTCCTTGGCCTTGTCGGTGTCGCTCATTTGGCCACCTCACAGGTTCGGTGGCTCCACTCGCGAAGGCACTGTGACCTTGATTCGCTCGCAAGCTCGCTCATGACAGCAGCTCGATCCTTCCTTCGGCGTCCCACTGCTTGAGCAGCTGCGATTCGAGCTGCAGGCGGTGTTCGGGGGTGACGTGGACCGGTTCGCCCCAGGCGTGCTGGAACGTCGTCTGGTCCGGGTTGTCCACAATGGACATGCCGGTGAGCCGGGTGGTGGCCTCGGGGAACAGCTCGGTGAACAAGTACGCCGCGAACGTGCCCGTGGTGGCCCACGCGGGCTCGTCGCGGTCCATCCCGAGCAACTCCAGCAGCGGCACGGTGAACTCGTAGTTCGACACCGGCACGAACCCGAGGTCCCGCGGCCACCAATGCGGCAACTCCTCCGGCTCCCAGTGCAGCCTGCCGGGCTCCACCAGCAGGTACAGCTTGTTCGTGTAGTCCGCGAACGTGAACGGACTGGCCAACACGCCGCGGTGCAGCACGACCACGTCGCAGCGCTTGCCCAGTGCCTGCTCGGTGTCCGGGGTGTCGAGGGCCAGGCTGGTCATCCGCACGACGAGGTCGCTGGAGTCGATCACCGCGGCCCGCTCGGCGTTCGGGCGGACAGGCGAGTTCCCGACCACGGTGATGGTCCTGGGTGGCGTCGCCTTGGCGTAGGCCGTGATCAGCTCGCGCAGCGCCGCGCGGCGCGGCGAAATGGCTGCCGGGTCAGCCGGAGTGGGGAGCATCGGCGAGTGCCCTTACAGTCGGATCGGCAATGGACGGACGCGACACGGGAAGTGAGGCCGCGGTGCGGCGGTTGGTGGTGGCGGTGGTGCCCGCGCGAGGCGGCTCGACCGGGTTTCCCGGCAAAAACCTCGCGCCCTTCCTGGGGCGTCCGCTGGTGGCCCACGCTGTGGCGACCGCGGCCGCGGCCCAGGGAGTGGACCGGGTCGTGCTCAGCACCGACGACCCGGACATCGCGGCCGCGGGCGCGGCGGCCGGAGCCGAGACGGTGCGCAGGCCCGACAGCCTGGCCACCTGGGACAGCCGGACCGTGGACGCCGTCACGCACGCGGCGGCCTCCCTCGACCTGGCGGACGACACGCTGATCGTGCTGATCCAGCCGACGTCGCCGCTGCGGACTTCGGCCGACATCGAGGAATGCCTTGCCCTGCACGGGAACCGGGCCGGCGGCTCGGTGGTGCAGATGACCACTTCGGACGAACACCACCCCTGGAAGGCGTGCGTGCTCGTCGACGGTGTGCTGCGGCCCGCCCGGGACTGGCCCGACCTGGAGGCGCCCAGGCAGGCGCTGCCGCCGGTGCTGCGGCCCACCGGCGGGGTGTACGTCGTCGGCGCGGGCGACCTGCGCGCGCACGGCCGGTTCTTCGTGCCCGAGGTGCTTGCCCAGGTCATCGACCCCGAGCGGGCGGTGGACATCGATCGGGAGGACGACCTCGTGGTGGCCCGCCGCCGCGCCGGGGAACTCGGCCGGGGCTGACCGAGGTCAGGCGGTGTCACTGGCGTCCTTCCAGCGGTCGACGAACACCTTGTACAGCGCGGGCTGCCAGATCTCGGTGCCTTCCAGCAGATCGATGATCCGCCCGCGGGCCCCCGGCTGACCGAAGCCGTGGAACGCCGACGGCCGCGGCAGGGCGGTCGCCTTGGCCAGCGCCTCGATGATCGCGTCGCGCTCCGGGACCGCGTGCAGCACACCGGTCGCGTCGGTGCGGCCGCGCTGCCTGCTCCCGACGTCGACGCTCGGAGTGCCGAGCACCGGCGCCTCCCGCGCGCCCGCCGAGGAGTTGCCGAGCATCACCTCGGCGTGGCGCATCAGCGAGACGAAGTACTCGAACCGCATCGACGGCAGCCGGACGAACCGCGGCCCGGTCAGCCGGTCGAGCTCGTGGCGGACGTCGGAGCAGCCCTCGTCGTTGTTCGGGTCGATGACGACCCAGTCGCCCTCGGTGGCGAGCACCGCGTCGACCACGGCGGCGGCGTGGCAGGCGTTGTGCTCAGGCTCGGTGGTGACCGGGTGCATGACCAGCACGCCGTAGCGGTCGAACGGGATCGTGTAGCGCTCGCGGACCGCGTCGATCGTGGGCAGGTCCGGCGAGGTCAGGATGTCGATCTCGGGGCTGCCGACGACGAAGACCCGGTCGGCTTCCTCGCCGAGCTGCAGCAGCCGGTCCCGGGCGCGGTCGTTGGCCACCAGGTGCACGTGGGCGTGCTTGGAGATCGAATGGCGCAAGGTGTCGTCGATGGTGCCGGACAGCTCGCCGCCCTCGACGTGGATGACCCGCACGTTCGTCAGCGACCCCACCAGCGCGCCCGCCAGCGCCTCGACGCGGTCGCCGTGCACGACGATCGCGTCCGGCCGCTCCTCGTGGACGAGCCGGGTCAGCGCCTGCACAGTGTTGGCGAGCACGAGCGCCATGGGCTCGCCGTCGATCTGGTTCGGGATCTGGTGCAGCTGCCGCAGCCCGGCCCGCTCCACCTCGTGCACCGTGTAGCCGTAGCGGCGCAACAGGTGCATGCCGGTGACCACCACGCGGGCGGACAGGTTGTCGCTGTCCTGCACCGCCAGCATGATGTCGCGCAGCTTGCTGAAGTCCGCCCTGGTGCCGGTGACGAACAGCACCTCGCGGTGGTGCTCAGTCATCCGCCAGGTCGTTCCAGCGGACCTGGTCGTCCGCGGCCAGGTCCCGGGTCGCGCGGCGGCCGAGGACGGTGGTGTAGTCGGCGGCCTTGATCTCACCGGTGCCGGGGCGCTTGACCCAGGTGTTGGCCTCGGTGAACGGCTCGCCCTTGGCGATCGGGGCGGTGGTGACCACGCTGGCGTAGGCGAAGTCGATCGTGGGCTGCTCGTCGCCGAGGATCTCCTTGCTGCCGCCCAGTGCCGCGTGGATCAGCTTCGACCCGACGACCAACTGCCCGAACTCCTCCGGCGTGGACGACACGGGGATGTCCGGGCCCGGCCACCCCATGTCCGAGGTGAAGTGCCGCTCCAGGACACGCGCGCCCAGCGGCACCGCGCCCAGGCACGGGTAGATCGACGTGGTGTGGTCGGACAGGCCGAGGACGGCCTCCGGGAACGCGGCGCCGAGTTCGGCCAGGGCGCCGAGCCGGACCATCTCCGGCGGCGTCGGGTAGAGCGAGGTGCAGTGCAGCAGCGCGAAGCCGACGCCCGCCTCGAGCAGGATGTCGACCGCGGGCCGGATGGACGCGACATCGTTCATGCCGGTGGACAGGATGACCGGCTTGCCCAGCGCGGCGATGTGCTTGACCAGCGGGTAGTTGTTGCACTCACCCGAGCCGATCTTGTACGCGGCGACGTCGAGCTCGGCCAGCCGGTCGGCGGCGGCGCGGGAGAACGGGGTCGACAGGAAGATCATCCCGCGGTCCTCGGCGTGCTGCTTCAGCTCGCGCTCGTCCTGCGGGGACAGCGCGCAGCGCTGCATCATCTGGTAGATCGGCTCGTCGGCGTTGCCGGGGACGACGTCGTTGGGGATCATCTCGTCCTCGACGACGTGCGTCTGGATCTTCACGCACTCCACACCGGCGTCGGCGGCGTCGTCGACCATCCGGTGCGCCTTCGCCGGATCACCCTCGTGGTTGATGCCGATCTCGGCGATCACCAGCGGGGCGTGTCCCAGCCCGACCAGACGGTCGCCGATGGCGAACTCCGGCGCGGTTGCGGGGGACTCAGACAAGATCTACTCCAGGGGTCGGGCCTTCGCGTCGCCGACCAGACTTCCGCACACGTCAGGCGGCCCCGCCCGGTGGCCGTGTCAGCGACGAGACGTTACCCGGCCCGGCCGTCGCCGTGTCAACAGGAGTGCCCGGTCGACACCGATCGGTTATCCGACTCAGGAGTAGGGCGTACCTTCTGGGATGACCCGTCCGTCCCTCAAGCGCGCGCCGGAAGGGGCAGCGGTCTATGAGCACACCATCCCACCAGTGGCCCACCGACAAGGTGGCCGCGTTGCGGCTCGGCCAGCGCCTGGTCACCGACGTGCCGGCTTCCCGGCCGGGCAGACGGGCATTCGTCGACATAACGCCGGTCATCACCGAGGCCGACGCCGAAGCCCGCAACCAGGGCTGGAAACGGGCCGACGACGCCCGCACCTTCACGCTGCGGCACTGGGACTACGACGCTGACCGGCTCGATGGCATGGACTACGACGTCGGATCAGTTCTGATCAAAGCCGCAACCGCCGCCGGTGAGCCCGAACTGGCCGCCATCCTCGAAACGTGGCACCTGCACCCCGAGCAATTCGTCTACCCATGGCAGACCGACGACCCGAAGTAGCCTCTCCATCGAGAGAGTGCCGAGCTAGGAGTAGAGAACCAGCCAGATCGCGACGTAGTGGCACAGCGCCGCGATGACGGTGGCGGCGTGGAAGAACTCGTGGTGGCCGAACACGCCCGGCCACGGGTTGGGCCACTTCGTCGCGTAGAAGACCGCGCCGACGGTGTAGAAGGCGCCGCCGATCAGGATCAGGACCAGGGCGGCTACACCGGCGCTGCGGAGCAGTTCGGGGAGTACGAACACCGCGACCCAGCCCAGGGCGATGTAGATGGGGGTGCCCAGCCAGCGCGGGGCGTGCGGCCACAGCAGCTTCAGCCCGACACCGAGCAGCGCACCGCCCCAGACGACGCCGAGGATCACGTACCCGGTCGGCTTGGTCATGCCGAGCAGGCAGAACGGGGTGTACGTGCCCGCGATGAACAGGAAGATCATCGAGTGGTCGAGCCGCTTCATCCACGTCCGCGCGCGCTCGGTCACCCACCAGCGGCGGTGGTAGAGCGCGCTCACGCCGAACAGGCCGAGCACGGTGATGACATACACAGACGTGGCGAGCGCGGCGACGCCGGACACCGTGGACGCGGCGAGCGCGATAAGGGTCGCGCCGGTCACCACGGACACGATGAACGACCAGAAATGGATGACACCGCGCATCCGCGGCTTGGTGGGCCGATCCGGTTCGGTCATCGTCTCTGCCGTCACGCCGCCAACGCTACGGGACCGTAAGTTGCGTCGCCGAAAACTTGTGGCCGGCCGCACATCACGACCAGCCGACGACCTCACGGTGTTCGACTTTGAGGCACCGGTCCATCACCACGTCGAGACCGCCGTCGGCCGCGATCCGCGCCGCCTGCTCGCTGATCACCCCGATCTGCAGCCACAGCGCGCCCGCCCCCACCGCGACGGCCTCCTCGGCGACACCGGGCGCGTGCTCGGGTCTGCGGAACACGTCGACGATGTCGATCGGCACATCGATGTCGGCCTGAGCGTCGGCCAGCGACTTGTACGCGGGCAGGCCCTCCCACTCGGTCAGCGCCGGATTCACCGGCAACACCCGAAGACCGCTCGCCACCAGGTACTTCGCCACGCCGTGACTGGGCCGTGCCGGATCGGCGCTGAGGCCGACCACGGCGACGGTCCGGGATTCGTGGACCAGTCGCTCGATGACCGTGAGGTCCTGCCATATCGGATCAATCCCAGTGCGGTGCACGGGCCCAGTGTGCCCGTTTCCGGGGCCGAACGGCGTACTCTTCACGCCCGTGAGTCTTCGCAGGCGGGTGGCCGACCTTGTGTACGGCCTCTACGAGAAGCGTCTCCTCCAGCAAGCAGGCGGTGAGATCCCCCGCCATGTCGGCGTGATGCTCGACGGCAACCGGCGCTGGGCGCGGGAGGCCGGGTTCACCGACGTCAACGACGGCCACCGGGTGGGCGCCCAGCGCATCGCCGACCTGCTCGGCTGGTGCAATGAGGCCGGTGTCGAGGTGGTCACCCTGTGGCTGCTCTCCACCGACAACCTGACCCGCCCGGAGTCCGAGCTGGCCCCGCTGCTGGAGATCATCGGCGACGTCGTCGACGAGCTCGCCGAGCCGGGCAGCCCGTGGCGGCTGCGGATCATCGGCGCCCTGGACATCCTGCCCACCGACACGGCCACGCGGCTTTCGGCGGCGGCGCGGCGGTCCGAGGGGCGGACCGGGATGGAAGTGAACATCGCCGTGGGCTACGGCGGCCGCCGCGAGATCGCCGACGCCGTGCGCAAACTGCTCCAGCAGCACGCCGAGGCGGGCAGCACGATCGAGGAGCTCGCCGAGGTCCTCGACGTCGACCACATCGCCGAACACCTCTACACCTCAGGCCAACCCGACCCGGACCTCGTCATCCGAACCTCCGGTGAACAGCGTCTCTCGGGATTCCTGCTGTGGCAGTCGGCGCATTCGGAGTTTCATTTCTGCGAGGCATACTGGCCCGATTTCCGGCGCACCGACTTTTTGCGAGCTTTGCGCGCCTACGGTATTCGGCACCGCCGATTCGGCTCGTAGCTCCAGGCAGCCGACGCCCCCGGGATTGCGCCGCGGTGTGTCCGGGTACTCACTCTGTGTCGAGTGATCACGTGTCGTGAGCGTGGCCACCCGGTGACAAAAAAGAAAATCACCTGTGTGGCAGCCAGCGAAGTGTCGGTCCACGCAGGTAGCTTTCGAAGTGTCGGATCGTGTCCATGGCGGTCCGGCCCGGGAGGTCCTGGTCGTGAGCATGACGATCGCGAGGGGGCCGGCACCCGGTCCTCGTGGACGGCGAGGTCGAAGTCGGTAACACCGACGACGACCCGGCCGACCAGCCAGGGCCAGTGCCCGGCCCACCGAGGAGCGGACGCGGTGCCGTGTCCGTGAGGGAGTTGCCGTGACTGCTTCGCGATCGTCCAGGCGCACTGCCAGCCTTTCCTCAGGCTCTTCTCGCACGTCTTCCAAGGAGGCCGACCCAGCTCCGCGCACGTATGTCCTCGACACCTCCGTCCTGCTCTCCGACCCCTGGGCATTGACCAGGTTCGCCGAGCATTCGGTCGTGATCCCGCTGGTCGTGATCAGCGAGCTGGAGGGCAAACGGCACCACCCCGAACTGGGCTGGTTCGCACGGGAGACCCTGCGACTGCTCGATGATCTACGGCTGGCCCACGGCAGGCTCGACAAGCCGATCCCGATCGGCGACTCCGGCGGCTCCCTCCATGTCGAGCTCAACCACTCCGATCCGTCGGTGCTCCCGGCCGGGTTCCGCACCGATTCCAACGACGCGCGCATCCTCGCGTGCGCGCTCAACCTGGCGGCCGAGGACCTCGCGGTCACGCTGGTCACCAAGGACATCCCGCTGCGGGTCAAAGCCGGTGCGGTCGGTCTCGACGCCGACGAATACCGCGCCGGTGAGGTGACCCCGTCCGGCTGGACGGGTATCGCCGACGTGGAGGTGGGCCAGGATCTCGTCGACGCGCTGTTCGCCGCCGACGACAACACGGTCGACCTGGCCGACTTCGGTCTCGACACCACCGAACACCCGGTCAACACCGGCCTGCGGCTCCTCGCGGGCACCAGCAGCGCGCTCGGCCGGGTCACCCCGGACAAGCAGGTCAAGCTCGTGCGCGGCGACCGTGAGGCCTTCGGGCTGCACGGCCGCTCAGCCGAGCAGCGGATCGCGCTGGACCTGCTCCTGGACCCGGACATCGGCATCGTCTCCCTGGGCGGCCGAGCCGGGACCGGCAAGTCCGCGCTGGCGCTGTGCGCCGGGCTGGAGGCCGTCATGGAACGCGGCCTCCACAAGCGGGTGGTCGTCTTCCGGCCGATGTACGCGGTCGGTGGGCAGGACCTCGGCTACCTGCCGGGTTCCGAGAGCGAGAAGATGCAGCCCTGGGCGCAGGCGGTCTTCGACACGCTCGAAGCGCTGGTCAGCAAGGCTGTGATCGAGGAAGTCCTCGACCGCGGGATGCTCGAGGTGCTGCCGCTGACCCACATCCGCGGCCGGTCGCTGCACGACTCGTTCGTGATCGTCGACGAGGCCCAGTCGCTGGAGCGCAACGTCTTGCTGACGGTGCTCTCCAGGCTGGGCTCAGGTTCCCGGGTCGTGCTCACCCACGACGTCGCCCAGCGCGACAACCTGCGCGTCGGCCGCTACGACGGGGTCGCGGCGGTGATCGAGAAGCTGAAGGGGCACCCGCTGTTCGCCCACGTCACGCTGACCCGGTCCGAGCGGTCCCCGATCGCCGCGCTGGTGACGGAGATGCTGGAAGACCACACCGGATAGTCCACTTTCACACCGGAATCCCCGTCCCGCGTCGCGGGGCGGGGATTCCGCTGTCACCAGCCGCCGGGAAGTGGGCGGCCCTCGGCGAAACCGGCCGCCGACTGCATGCCGACGACGGCCCGCTCGTGGAACTCGTCGAGGTCGTGCGCGCCCGCGTAGGTGCACGCGGACCGGACGCCAGAGCAGATCGAGTCGAGCAGGTCCTCGACGCTGGGGGCCGTGGGATCGAGCAGCATCCGGGACGTCGAGATGCCTTCCTCGAACAGCGCCTTGCGCGCCCGGTCGAAGCCGCTGTCGGACCGGGTCCGCGCCGACACCGCGCGCTTGGACGCCATGCCGAAGGACTCCTTGTAGAGCCTGCCCTGCTCATCGCGGCGCAGGTCGCCAGGAGACTCGTAGGTGCCCGCGAACCACGATCCGATCATCACACTCGCCGCCCCGGCCGCCAGGGCCAGAGCGACGTCCCTGGGGTGGCGCACGCCGCCGTCGGCCCACACGTGCTTGCCCAGGTCGCGCGCCGCGGCCGCGCACTCGGCGACGGCGGAGAACTGCGGGCGGCCGACCCCGGTCATCATCCGGGTCGTGCACATGGCGCCGGGGCCGACACCGACCTTGACGACGTCCGCGCCCGCCTCGATCAGGTCGCGCACGCCCTCCGGGGTGACCACGTTGCCCGCGACGACCGGCACGCCGGGGGAGACCGACCGGACCGCCGCCAGGGCGGTGAGCATCTTCTCCTGGTGGCCGTGCGCGGTGTCGACGACCAGCGTGTCCACGCCCGCCTCGAGCAGCGCCGCCGTCTTCGCGGCGACGTCGCCGTTCACGCCGACCGCGGCGGCCACGCGCAGCTTGCCCTCGGCGTCGACCGCGGGCTGGTAGAGGTCCGCTCGCAGCGCCCCGGCCTCGGTCAGGATGCCGGTGAGCCTGCCGTCGCGGTCGACCGCCAGCGCGACCCGCGCCGCGCGGCCGTGCAGCTGGTCGAACACGGTTCGCGGGGCGCTGTCGGTCGGCAGCATGGCGAAACCGGGGTCGGCGACCTCGATGACCCGGGTGAACTGGTCGACGCCCTGGCACGCGGCCTCGTCGACCACGCCGATCGGCTTGCCGTCGCCGTCGACGACGACCACCGCGCCGTGCGCCCGCTTCGGCAGCAGGTTGAGGGCGTCGGCGACCGAGTCGGCGGCGGTGAGCACCAGCGGGGTGTCCCACACGGTGTGGCGGGACTTCACCCAGGTCACGATGCCGCCGACGACCTTCGGGTCGACGTCCTGGGGCAGCACCACCAGCCCGCCGCGGCGGGCGACGGTCTCGGCCATCCGCCTGCCCGCGACGGCGGTCATGTTGGCCACCACGATCGGGATGGTCGCACCCGTGCCGTCCGATGTGGACAGGTCGACGTCGAACCGGCTGGCGACGGCCGAGCGGCCGGGCAGCAGGAAGACGTCGTCGTAGGTGAGGTCGTGGTCCGGCTTGCCGTGAGCGAAGTGCACGTGACCAACCTACTTCGTCAGTCCCAGTCCAGCGCGACTCCCGCGATGCCGGGTTCCACCGACGGGAAGAAGGCGTTGACCAGGTGGCCGCGGTCGCAGAACAGCTCGTCGCACACGCTCGGCGGGAGCGTGTCGTTGCCGCGCACGACCTGGGTGATCCGGGCGGGCAGGTTGTTCGGCGGCAGCTCGAGCTGCAGCAGGAACGGCCCGCACGGCACCCGGAACAACCGGGAGTAGCCGGGGCACTCGATGCCGGACTCGTCGTCGACGGTGTAGGTGAGCACCACCGTCTCGCCCTCGATCAGCCTGCGGTCGAACATCAGCTCGAAGACGACCCACGTGTCCAGCCTGCGCACCCGGCCCAGCCTGCAGCCCTCGTCCGCGCTGACCCGCACCTCGGCGATGTCGACGCCGGGCTCGCCGTTGTAGACCGCCATGTACCGGTCAACGCCGGCGCGGCGGGTGCGGCCGACGACGCGGGTCTGGATGCGGCCCTGCGAGCGGTCCTTGGCGATGGTGATGCGCTCGTGGACGAACATCAGCTCGAGGTCGGCGTTGGCCGCGTCGGCGTCCGCCCCGATCTGGGTGAACAGGTCGCGGGTGACCGGCCCGCTGAACACCAGCTCCGAGAACGACGTGGCGGCCCGGTGCGGCCTGCCGCCGCGCTGGCGGGGGCCGACCAGCACGACCAGCGAGTCGGGGGGCAGGCCGAGCACGGTCTCCAGGCCGCGTACCGCCGGAAGGGCGTGCTGGGCGTCCGGATGGCGTAGTCCGCGCTGCCAGTAACTCAGCGTGGACTCGGCGACCTGGATGTCGAGCCTGGCCAGGTGTGAGCGCAGCCGGGCCAGGGAGAGCCTGCGGTGGGCGATCGCGCTGCGCAGCGCCAGGTGGAAAGGGCCGCGACGCAGGGCCTCGGCCAGCTCTTCCGGGGTCAACCGGACCTCGCCTTCACCGCTGGGTGAACTGGTGTGAATGTTCACAGTAACGGTCTAATAGCAGCCAGTGAAGAAGCGAAACCGAGTGGGAACGCTCCGCTCAGCCAGACCGTGCCCTTGTCCGCTTGCCGGAATGGTCGCACCTTTGGGCCACTTCCTTATCGGAGCCTCAGGAGGTCTGATGATCAGGCCCGCCACCCGTTCGGCGCTCGCCGCCACCTTCGTGGCCGTGTTCGCCTGGCTGGTTTCCCAACCGCCCGCGGCGCTGGCCGCGACGGCTCAGGCCGAGTTCACGATGCAGGCACAGCAGAAGACCAACTGGTGCTGGTCGGCATCCGGGGTGTCGATCGCGGCGCACCACGGCAGCACGGTGACCCAGAACCAGTTCTGCGCCCTGGCCAAGAACCTCAACCCCGCGTACGCGTGTCCCAACGACCAGGCGGACCTCGCCCAGGTCCGCAACGGCTTCAGCAAGCTCGGCTTCACCCGGCCGGGCACGTACCTGTCGAACTACCTGACCTATTCGGCGGTGCGGACACAGCTCGACTACGGCCAACCGATCGAGACCCGGATCCTGTGGAAGTCCGGTGGCGGCCACATGCATGTGCTCTACGGCTACGACGCCGCCAAGAGCTGGGTGTACTGGGGCGATCCCTGGCCGGACAACTACCGCTACAACTGGGCGACTTACAACTACTACGTCAACAACTCCACCTTCGGCTGGACCCACACGCTCACTGGGATCGCGAGGTGAACGGCATGATGAAGGGCATTCTCGCGGCCGCGGTGGCCGTCCTGGCCGGGTTCGGCCTCGGCGGCACGGCGTCCGCCGATCCGTCCCAAGTGGACGGTTCGGTGACCGCCGCGGACCTCGACAGCGCACAGCGCGCCGCGGCGGCCCCCGAGGTTGCGGCGACCGTCGGCAAGTTCCTCGGCCAGGCGGGCGGCCGGTCGGCGGACGTGCGGGCCTCGGTCGGCGGGACCGCCGTCGGCATCTACGAGCTCTCGCCCGAGTTCGTGGCGGGCGGGTCGGACAAGGTCGGCAAGCTCAGCTACCTGGCAGTGCCCGCCACGGGAACCGACGGCAGCACGGCGTCGGTGTGGACGGTCAAGGACCCGGCGGGCCAGTGGGTGGTGGCCAACATCGCCTCCGGCGACCTCGAGTTCCGGCATGCCCGCAAGGTCCCGCAGGGCGGGGTTCTGCTGCGTGAGCCGCAGACCAACACCTGGTACGCGGTGGCGGGCGGCAGCGTCCACCCGCTGGCAGGCGGCAAGCCGATCACCCTGGCGGAGTACCAGCGCCAGGTCCAAGCCCGCTACGGCGACAAACTGCCCGGGTCGATCTATGACCGGTCCGGCCAGGCCGGCGGGTACGGCAATGCTCTTCCCCCAAGCGCGCAGATGAGCACACCCGACCGGGGCAGCGAAGGTTCGGGTGCGCCGTGGATCGTGCTCGGGGTCCTGGTGGTCGGCGTCGCGGCGGTGGCCTTCATGGCCGCCACTTCCCCTGCCTCGCGACGCCGCTGACCACCGTGACGGCTGCCCGGGCGGACCCTGCCCGCCCGGGCCACCGTCCTGGTTTCAGCCCTGTGCCACAGGGAGCAAGCCGCGGACGTCGGTGATCGTGTCGGCGTCCGCGGCCTGCTTGTCCGGCCGGTACCGCACCACCCGCGCGAAGCGCAGCGCCACGCCACCGGGGTAGCGGGTGCTGGCCTGGACTCCGTCCAAGGCGATCTCCACCACCAACTCGGGTCGCAAGTAGACAGCCCAGTCGTCGCGATCCCGTTGGTACTTGGGAAACTCTGTCGTCTGCCACCGCAGCAGCTCGTCGGTCAGGCCCTTGAACGTCTTGCCCACCATGATTGGCGGCCCGCCGTCTGGGTCGCGCGCGCCGAGGTGCAGGTTCGACAGGAACCCGGAACGCCTGCCGTGTCCCCACTCGGCGCCGATCACGACCAGGTCCAGGGTGTGCACGGGTTTGACCTTCTGCCAAGCCTTCCCGCGACGACCGGCCTGGTAGGCCGAGTCGAGGTCCTTCACCATCACACCCTCATGGCCCGCCGCCAACGCCGCCGCCCCGACCGCCTCGGCCTCCTCGGGCGTCGGGTCGATGGCGCCGGGGATCACGTGCGGGCCGACCGCGCGGTTGAGCGCCTCGTTGCGCGCCCGGAGCGGCTGGTCGATCAGGTCGACACCGTCGAGGTGCAGGCAGTCGAAGAAGTACGGCCGCAGCAACAGGGCCCGCACCTGTTCCTCGGTGGTGCTCCCGAACCGGCTCTGCGTCTCCTGGAACGGGCGCGGCCTGCCGTCGTCGGACAGGGCCAGCGTCTCCCCGTCGAGCACGACCGTGTGGCAGGGCAGCCCCCGCACCAACTCGACCAACTCCGGCACGCTGTCGGTGATCTCCCGCAGGGTCCTGGTGAACACCCGGATCTCGTCGTCGACCTTGTGCACCTGAATCCGCGCACCGTCCAGTTTGTACTCGACCAGACACGGGCTCAGGTCGGCGATCGCCGCCGCCACCGAGGTCCCGGGGGAGGCGAGCATCGGCCGGACCGGCCTGCCCGGCTCCAACCGCACCGCCGTGAGCGCGTCGACCCCGCCCGCCAAGGCCAGCGCCGCGGTCTCGGGGAGCCGCCCCGAGAGCATGAACGCCCGCCGGACGGCTTCGCCGGGGACGTCGGCGGCCTTCGCCACCGCGTCGAGCATGACCCCCTCAAGCGCGCCTTGGCGCAGCTCACCGGTGATCAGCGCGCGGAGGAACCGCTGCTCGGCGGCGGTGGCGGCGCCGAACAGCCCGGCGATGATCTCCGCCCGCCTGCCCACCGATCCGGCGCCGCGGGTGTCCACGAGCCGGTCGAAGGCGGCGTCGACGTCGGCCACGGCCAAGGTCGGCTCCGGCGCGGGCGCGGGGAGCTCGACCAGGGTCCGCCAGCCCGCGCCGATCCGGCCCTGCTGGATCGCGCCCGAGAGGAACGCGACCACCGCCTTGGCCTCGTCGGCGTCCTCGGCGAGCCGCAGCGCCCCGGCGATGGCGGCCACCTTGGCCAGCCGGGACCGGGTCGCGCCGACCTCCGCCGACACCGCCACCACGTCCGTCAGTCGCACCATGGCTCCATCCTGCCCCGAGCGCGCTCGATCGACACCCGCAACCTCGACGGGGGATGGCCGTCTTGTGGTGTGGGAGCAAGACGAACCAGGGAGCGGTCACATGGGAATCTTCAACCGGGTCGCGATCGCGGTGTGCGCGGTGGCCGTGGGCGTGTCGGGTTGCACGCCGGCGAAGTCCGCCGCCGCGCCGTCCCCGACGACGACGACGGGCGGTGCCGTCGCGACGCCTGCCGCCACACCGACTCCGCGTCCGTCCGAAGTGGAGACCGTGAAGAGCACGGCCAAGAAGCCGACCACCAAAGGGAAGCCCACCAAAGGCGGGAACGATGTGATCGGCCCGTTCGGCTGGCAGACGCTGCGGCTGGGCATGTCCGCCGACGCTGCCGAGGCGCTCGGGATGCTGACCCGTACCACCGAGGGCGACGGGCTCTGCGCGCCTTGGCCCGCGCTGCCGATCACCGCGCTCGACCAGGCGGTGGTCAGCGAAACGCATGGGGTGTGGGCGATCCACCCCAAGCAGGTCGACTGGATCCACACGCCTGAGGGGATGCGGATCGGCTGGACCGCGGGCCAGGTGCACGCGACGTACCCCGACTTCGATCCCGCGCACTTCGACTACGCCCACGGCCCGACCGTGGCCGTGCCCGGCAACCCGGCGGCCCTGTACCGCCTGCAGTTCAACTCCTCGCGAGTGCTGACGAAGATCATCCTTGAGTCCCGGGTGGACGTCTGCTCTGTCTGATCAGGACAGTCCGGCCAGCTCGCTGACGGCGGCGCGAAGCCGGTCGGGTGTGGTGGCCGCGTACCCGACGACGAGACCGGGAAACGGTGCCTCGCGTTCGACCAGGTAACCGGACAACGCGGGTGCGTTGATCCCGATGTCCGCCAGTTTCCCTTGCAGGGCAGCGTCATCGGTGCCGTCGGGCAGGCGCAACACGAGGTGCAGGCCCGCCGCGACACCGTGCGGGCGCCAGCCTGGCAGCTCAGCCGAGACCGCGTCGAGCAGCGCGTCGCGGCGCTGCCGGTAGAGCTGCCGGGTGCGCCGCAGGTGCCGGTCGTAGCCGCCGGAGCGCAGCAGGTGCGTGAACGCGGCCTGCGCGATCGGCGAGCACCCCAGGTCGGACAGGCGTTTGCGGTCCACCAGGCGGTCCCGCAGCGCGGTGGGCGCGACCAGCCAGCCGAGCCGGATCGCGGGAGCCAGCACCTTGCTCACACTGCCCACGTAGGCCACCCGCTCGGCGTCGAGCGCCTGGGTGGCGGCCACGGCGGGGCGGTCGTAGCGGTGTTCGGCGTCGTAGTCGTCTTCGACGACCAGCCCGTCGCGGTCGCGCGCCCAGGCCAGCAGTTCGCGCCTGCGGTCGGCGCTGAGCACGACCCCGAGTGGGAACTGGTGCGCGGCGGTCACCAGCACCACCCGGCATCCGGTGCGCGCCAACAGGTCCACCCGGATGCCCGCGTCGTCCACCGGGACGCCGACCGGGCGCAGGCCGTGCGCGGCGAACACCTCCGACATGCCCGGATGCGTCGGATCCTCGACGGCGACCTCCCGGTGTCCGTCGGCGTGCAGCACGGCGGCGAGCAGGGCGAGCGACTCCGCGACCCCGTGGGTGATCACCACGTCGCCCGCGTCGACCGCCCGCACCCGGCCGAGGTAGCCGACCAGTTCCCGGCGCAGGGTGGGGAGTCCGGCCGGGTTCGGGTAGCCGAGTTCGTCGTCGGACAGCGCGGCCAGCCCGGCGCGGGTCGCCGCCTGCCAGGCCGCGCGCGGGAACGCGCCCAGCGCGGGCAAACCGGGGCGCAGGTCGTAGCGCCAGCGGGGTTCCGCGCGGTCGGCGTCGGGACTTCGCGGGTCGGGCGGGACCAGCGTGCAGGCCACCGCCGTCCCGGAACCGTGGCGGGAGACCACGAATCCCTCGGCGGCGAGCTGGGTGTAGGCGGCGGTCACCGTCCCGCGGGAGACACCCAGCTGACCCGCCAGGTCGCGGCTTGACGGCAGGCGGGTGCTCAGCGGCAGTCTGCCTTCGCGGATCGCCGTCCGCAGCGCCGCCTCCAGCGTCCGCCCGCGGCTGCCGCGCTGCGTCTCCGCGAAGTCGGGCATCAGCAGCTCACGAAAAGTGGACCAATTCTTCGCCACGAAAGTGGAGCTTACGGGTGGACCAGTCGCCCGTGAAGCTGAATCCCGTGACGATCACCATCGCGAGACCCACCAGGCGGGGAGTGGCCGCGGGCGCGCTCGCCTGCGGCTTCATCGGCGGCAGCGTCCCCGTGTCGGGGCTGCTCACGCACTACCCGATCCTGGCGGGCCAGTCCGCCCGCTACGCCGTCGGCGCTGTCCTGATCGCGGTCTGGGCGATGGCCCGGCGCCTGCCGGTCACGGTCCCGAAGCTCAAGGACCTGCCCGCGTTGCTGGCCGTCGTCGGCGTCGGCATGATCGGGTTCAACATCTTCCTGCTCACCGCGCAGCACCACGCCGAACCGGGACTGGTGGCCGCGGTCATCGGCGGCAGCCCGCTGGTGATCGCGTTGGCGGCGCCGCTGATGTCCGGTGCGCGGCCCGCGGTCCGGGCGCTCGCCGGTGCGGCACTGGTCGTCGCGGGCATCGTCGTGCTTTCGGGCGGGGGGACGTGGAGCGGGCCGGGGTTGCTGCTCGCGGTCCTCACGATGCTGTGCGAGGCGTCGTTCACGTTGTTCGCCATCGGGGTCGTGCGCAGACTCGGCACGTTCTCGGTCGCGCTGTGGTGCCATGTCCTGGCGGCGGTGTGCGCGGGCCTCCTCGCGGTGCCTTTCGACGGGGTCTTCCGGTTGCCGACGACCGTGGAGCTGGTCGCGGTGCTGGCGGTCGCGGTGATCACCGTGGTGGCGTTTTGCCTTTGGTACCACAGTGTTTCGGTGCTTGGGGCCGGGCGGGCGGCGGTGTTGATCGGGGTGATGCCGGTGTCCGGGCTTGTGGTCGCGGTGGCCCTGGGGGCGCAGCCGCTGACGATCGTCGCGCTCGCGGGCGCCTCGATCGTCGCCGCGGGCTGTGCGGTCGGTCTGCGCGGCTAACGGCCGCCGCGGGCCATTCGCAGCACGTCCAGTGCCTCGTCGAGCTGTTCGACCGTGAGCTTCCCGGCGTCCACGTGACCACGGTCGAGGACGACGTCGCGGATCGTCCGGCGTTCTTTCAGCGACTGCTTCGCGATCGACGCCGCCTCTTCGTAGCCCAGGTACTTGTTGAGCGGGGTCACGATCGACGGTGACGATTCGGCCTGCTCGCGCAGCCGCTCCACGTCGGGCTCCATGCCCGTGATCACCTTGTCCGCGAGGAGCCTCGACACCGCCGCGATCAGGCGAGCCGACTCCAGGACGTTGCGGGCGATCACCGGCAGCATCACGTTGAGCTGGAAGTTGCCCTGGCTGCCCGCGAACGCCACCGCCGCGTCGTTGCCGATGACCTGGGCGACGACCATCATCGTCGCCTCCGAGATCACCGGGTTGACCTTGCCCGGCATGATCGACGAACCCGGCTGCAGGTCCGGCAGGGCCAGTTCGGCCAGGCCGGTGCGGGGGCCCGAGCCCAGCCAGCGCAGGTCGTTGGCGATCTTGAACAGGGACACCGCGACCGTGCGCAGTTGGCCCGATGCCTCGACCACCGAGTCCTGGGTGGCCTGGGCCTCGAAGTGGTCGCGGGCCTCGGTCACCGGCAGCCCGGTGACCCGCGCCAGCTCGCCCGACACCAGCCCGCCAAAGCCTTCGGGGGCGTTGAGGCCGCTGCCGACCGCGGTCCCGCCGATGGGCAGTTCGCCGAGCCGGGGGAGCACCGACTCCAGCCGTTCGACGCCGTAGCGGACCTGGGCGGCCCAGGCGCCCGCCTCCTGGGCGAGGGTCACCGGGACCGCGTCCATCAGGTGCGTGCGGCCGGACTTGACCACGCGGCCCCAATGCGAGGCGCGGGCTTCGATGGCCTCGGCCAGGTGCGTCAGCGCGGGGATCACGTCGTCGACCACTGCCTCGGTGGCGGCCAGGTGGATCGTCGTGGGGAAGGTGTCGTTGGAGGACTGGGAGGCGTTGACGTGATCGTTCGGGTGAACTTCGCGGCCGAGGGCGCGGGTGGCCAGGGTGGCGATCACCTCGTTGGCGTTCATGTTCGACGACGTGCCCGAGCCGGTCTGGAACACGTCGATGGGGAACTGGCCGTCGTGCCTGCCGTCTGCCACCTCGGCGGCGGCGTCGGCGATCGCGTCGGCCATGTCCGCATCGAGGACGCCCAGCTTGGCGTTCACCCGGGCTGCGGCGGCCTTCAGCAGCCCGAGGGCCCGGATCTGGGCCCGTTCGAGGGGACGGCCCGAGATCGGGAAGTTCTCCACCGCCCGCTGCGTCTGCGCCCGCCAGAGTGCGTCGGCGGGGACGCGGACCTCGCCCATGGTGTCGTGCTCGATGCGGTACTCGGCCATACGTCCAGTGTCACCCCGTTTTGGAAGCTGGGCATGGTCAGCTTCGGCACATAGGGTGGAGGGATGACGGCTCCTGTGGATGTCGACCTGCTGATCGTCGGCGCGGGCCCCACCGGCCTGTTCGCCGCCTACTACGCGGGGTTCCGCGAGCTGAGCACGGTCGTGGTCGACTCGCTGCCCGAGCCCGGCGGCCAGGTCACCGCGATGTACCCGGAGAAGATGATCTTCGACGTGGCCGGGTTCCCCGCCGTGCTCGGCCGCGACCTGGTCAACGCGCTCGTCGAGCAGGCCGAGCAGTACAAGCCGACCTACCTGCTGGGCAGGCGGGCCCGTGAGCTGTCCGAAGTGGACGGCAAGTTCGAGGTCACGCTGGACGGCGACACCGTCGTGCGTGCCGGGGCCGTGCTGATCACCGCCGGGATCGGCGAGTTCACCCCGCGCCCGCTGCCCGCTGGCGACGGCTGGCTCGGCCGCGGCATGGTCCACTTCGTGCCCGCCCTGGAAGTGCACCGCGACCAGGACGTCGTCATCGTCGGCGGCGGCGACTCCGCGTTCGACTGGGCGCTGGCCCTGCACCCGATCGCGTCGAGCGTCACCCTCGTCCACCGCCGCGCCAAGTTCCGCGCGATGCCCGCGACCGTGCGCCAGGTGGAGAACCTCGGCGTCCGCATCATCACCGACGCCCAGGTCACCGCGCTGCGCGGCGACGACGAAGGCCTCCACGAGATCGACGTGCTGGTCGGCGGCGAGGTCGAGGTGCTGCCCGCCCAGGCCGTCGTCGCCGCGCTCGGGTTCACCGCCGACCTCGGGCCGATCGAGTCATGGGGCCTGGAGATCGACCACCGCAGCATCTCCGTCGACTCCACCATGCGCACCGCGCGCGACCGGATCTACGCGGCGGGAGACGTGGCGGCGTACCCGGGCAAGGTCAAGCTGATCGCGACCGGTTTCGGTGAGGCGGCCACGGCGGTCAACAACATCGCCGTGGCCCTCAACCCCGAAGCGCACCTGTTCCCCGGCCACTCAAGCAACGCCGAATAGCTACGGAACAACCTGCACGATCGCCCCGACCGGCAGCGAGTTGTAGTACTGCTTCGCGGCGGCGTTCGACAGGTGGATGCAGCCGTGCGACTGCACGGTCAGGCTGCCCGCGTGGAAAGCGATGCCGCCGTTGAAGAACACCGAGTACGGCATCGGCGCGTTGTTGAAGATGCTGCTCTTGTGGTCGATGTCCTTCCAGCCCACCTTGAACGTGCCGACCGGCGTCCGGTAGCCCGGGCGGCCGTGGGTGATCGGGACCGGACCGTAGACGACCTTGCCGTCCTTGAGCAGCCACGACTTGTTGGCCGAGAGGTCGATGCACGCGTCTGCGGTCGCCTTGCACGGGCTGCCCTGCGTCTGCGGTGCGGGCGGCTTCGTCGTGGTCGGCTTGGGCTTCGGCTTCGTGGTCGTCGTGACCGGCGGCTTCGTCGTGGTGGTGGTCGTGGTCGTCGGCGCGGCCGTGGTGGTTAATGGCGTCGTCGTCGGCGCCTTGGACGTCGTCGTCGTGGTGGTGGTGCTTCCGACCTGGGCGGCGGGCTCCGGCGTGCTTCCACACGCGGTGAGCAGAGCCATCGCGACGATCGTCGCCCCCAACATCGTCTTGCTGACCCGCATGTCCAGCTCCTTGTCGGCTAAGTGGGACAAGCCCCTACCGACAAGACGCCCCTGGACCACGGAAAGTTGCTGTCCGCTACCAACCCGTTATCCCGCGACTTGGGCGGATCGACGCCCAAGTCGCGGGATCGCGGTCAGCGGAGCAGGTAATCGACCACCCGGTCCATGACCGTGTTGCGGGTGGCGGCATCGGAGACACCTTCGAATCCGAAGCCCAGGTAGACCGTGTCCGGGGTTCCGACAGCCGCCCCTTCCTTGATGCCGAGTCCGCCGCGGCGGACCCAGTCGTTGAAGTTGGGGCCCTCGATCCCCGCCTCGTCCTGCGGTGCGCCGGGAACGGTCCAGCCGTCCATCACGTCACCGTCGTCCTCGAACGAGGTGGATCCCTCGCCGGTCGACACCTCGATGTCGTCGATGAAGACACCCGGGAACTGCTGCACGCCCCAGTCGCTCAGGGCCGTGATGGACAGTTCGACCTGCTGGTTCGCGTACGCCCCAAGGTCGATCGTCCACTGCTGCCAGCCGGAGGAGGCTCCGTTCGCGGCGTTCCAACTCCCCGTCGTGCCCGTGTTGGAGCACGTCCCGGTCGCCGGGTCGAACGTCTGGTAGTGCGTCAGGAACGGGTGCAGCACGTTCGCCGCGTCAGCGGGGTTGCTCCAGCCGCCCGGGCACGACTCGTCACTGCTCAGATCCGACGAGGTGTGCCCGTTCAGGTCCGGCAGCGTCGTCCAGTTGTCCTGTCCGACCGTGTGCGCCTCGACGATCAGGTAGTCGAAGCTCAGCTCGAGGTTGTAGCTCGTCCAGAACGACAGCGTCGCGCCGCCCGCGGGCACCGTGATCGTGCGCGACAGGCGCTTGTACGCCTCATCGGCCCGGTCCGACCACATGAACTGCGTCCCGGTGTGCGGGTCGAACGGCCCCGCGAGGCCGCTCAGGTACTCGGCCGCCGGCCAGCTCTCGAACTGCGGGAAGCTGCCCTCCGGGTCGGTCACCTTGAGGAAGTCGCCGGTCGTGATGAACGACGAGTTGCTCGCCTGGTTCTGCGCGCTGTCGGCGCCGTTGATGGTCATCGCCAGCCCGGCCAGCGGGTCGTCGATCCCGTTGATCGGGAACGGCTCCCCGGTGTTGGGGTCGCTGCCGCCATCGGGAGAGGTGATCGCCGCACCGAAGAAGTACTCGATCGGGTCACCCTGCGAGTTGCCGGACCCGGACAGCGCGAGGCAGCGGGCCTCCACGACTGGGTCCGCGCGGCACTGCCGGTTCTCGAACGGGTCGTACAGCTGCGTGCCGAGACCGGTCGTGTACTGCTGGCCCGCGCGCTGCCCGGTGTAGAGCACGCGCCCGCCCTCGTTGAGGAAGTCACGCACTTCGAGCAACTCCTGCATCGCCAGCCGCGACGCGTTGCCCGGGCCCCACCCGAGCTCGCGGGTCACGACATCGTCGCCGGTGTACCAGACGACGGCGTCGTAGTGGCTGAGCACGCCGAGGTTGTCCGGCGCGGTGCGGCCGCGGGCGTCGACGTCGTAGACGTCGAAGGCGACGCCGTTGGCGGTCAGCGCGTCCGCGTAGTAGGACAGGTACTGCGGCGCGGTGACGCCCGGCTTCGGCGGGGACGCGCCCGTGTAGTCCTCGGCCGCGACGATCAGGACTCTGCGGTCGCTGTTGGACGCCACCTGGTAGGTGAACGAGCCGCTGACCTGGCCGCCGCCTTCGAACCACACCCTGACGCTGTCACCGGGCGACGTGCCTGTCACCTGCCCGCCGACGACGTGGAAGTGGGTGCCGTTGCCGGGGCCGTAGCGCTCGCCGCCGGTCCACTCCGCGGTCGGCTTCGACTGCACCGGGCCGGTCCCGACCTGGTACTTGAGCGTGACGGCGCCGAGGCTGCGCTTGGCCAGCACGCGAACCTCCTGCGGGTCGCCGTAGGAGACGGCGAACCGGAAGTCGAACACCGACGTCTGGCCGTTCTGCGGGTCGATGTCGTCCTGGTCGAGGTAGAACGGCTCGACCCCGATGCCGACCGGCGAGACCGGGTCGGCGGGGTTCCTCGCGGACTTCGCGAGACCGAGGTGGAAGGGGAGTGTCTTGACGAACTCCGCCTGCACGAGCGCCTCGTCGTCCGGGAACACGAAGCCCGCACCGGGGACGCCCTCACCCAACTCGGGGGTGAAGGCGACCGTGCCGCCGTTCGTGTCCGCGTAGTCGGTCGTCTCGCCGTTGGTGACATACAGCGTGTCGGCGGACTGGCCGGGGTTGAAGCCCGCGATGGCCGGGTTGGCGTCGGTGCCGCCGAGCGCGACATAGAGCGGGTTGTCCGCGTCGGCCGTGCCGACCTGCCAGCCCTGCGGGTACAGCAGCCACTCGCCGAAGGAGTGCAGGTTCGACTGGAACCGCGGCTTGACCTTGTCGATCAGTCCCTGCATCGCGATCGTCTCGGGCTCCGAAGCGGCGTTCGGACCGCGGTAGGTCTCGTCGGCTGGGTTCGGCGACGATCCCTCGTTGTCGTAGCCCCAGTGCTCGTCGAAGTTGCGGTTGGGGTCGACACCGTCGCCGATGGTGATCTGCCCGTCGTTGTTGTTGTCGCGCGCGTTCTTGCGCCACAGGCGCTCGTGGTCGAACGAGTACTGGTAGCCGTCCGGGTTCGCGACGACCACGAACCACAGCTCGGTGTTGCGGAGCACCGACTTGATCTCCGCGTCGTCTGCTTTCCAGCGGTTGATGACATGGTGGAGGGTGCGGCGGTTCACCTCGACGCTGATCCACTCGCGCGCGTGCTGCAGCGACGAGTAGAGCACCGCCGGTCGCGAGCCGTCGGGCACGCCGCGCGCGCCCTGCGTGACCTTCAGGGCGATGATGTCGCGCCCCTGGTGCGTCCGCCCGAGCGTGACGAGCTTGACCAGATTGCGGTTCGCGTTCGCCACGGCGACCAGTTCGTCCCTGATGCCGCCGGGTTCGTCCCAGGAGCGCCACACGGTGAAGCCGTTCGCCGCCTGCGCGGCGGCCTGCTGGCTCACGGTCTGGCCCTGCCCGTTGCGCTTGAGCGTGACCCGCACGCCGGAGGCGGCCAGCTTGTCGCGCTGGTCCTCGGTCAGCACGACGTCGGCCCGCACACCCGACTGCGTCTGACGCAGGGCGGCGAGTTCGAGCCCGGGGGCGGCCTCCGAGATCGTGTCGGCCTGGCCTTCGACCGTGTACATCTCGAGCGCCGGATCCGCCGGCCTCGCGACCGCGACCGGTGGCGCCATGGCCAGGGCGAGAATGAATGTGGCAAGGACTACCAGCACGCGACGCGTCGAGCGCATGATGCGCCTCCCCGTTGGGGTTCGAAGACGGCTTCCTGCGCCTAGTCCATCGCCCCTGGTCAGACGTTCGTTGCACCCTTTCGGCCGGGGTGACACTCCGCATCCGGTGGTGCCCGCTCCGCCGTCGGAGCGGGCACCCGGACGGGCTTACGGCAGCGGCGGGAGTTCCTGCTCGTCGTCCTCCGCCGAGCGGTCGAAGTCGACCGACGCGTACTCGCGCAGCTTGGTCAGCCGGTGGAAGCCGTCGATCATCCGGACCGTGCCCGACTTCGAGCGCATCACGATGGACTGCGTGGTGCAGCCGCCCGCCCGGTAGTGCACGCCGCGCAGCAGGTCGCCGTCGGTGACGCCGGTGGCGCAGAAGAACACGTTGTCGCCGCCGACCAGGTCGTCGGTGAGCAGCACGCGGTCGAGGTCGTGGCCCGCGGCGATCGCCTTCTCCCGCTCGGCGTCGTCCTTCGGCCACAGCTTGCCCTGGATCGCGCCGCCCATGCACTTGAGCGCGGCCGCGGCGATGATGCCCTCGGGGGTGCCGCCGATGCCGAGCAGCATGTCGACGCCGGTGTTCGGCCGGGCCGCGGAGATGGCGCCCGCGACGTCGCCGTCGGAGATGAAGTGGATGCGCGCGCCCGCCTCGCGGACCTCGTGCACCAGGGAGTCGTGGCGCGGGCGGTCGAGGATGCAGACCGTCACGTCGGACACGTCGCTGTGCTTGGCCTTCGCGACCCGGCGGATGTTCTCCGCGACCGGCGCGGTGATGTCGACGACGTCGGCCGCCTCGGGGCCGACGGCCAGCTTCTCCATGTAGAAGACCGCTGACGGGTCGAACATGGCGCCGCGCTCGGCGACCGCGAGGACCGCGAGGGCGTTGGGCATGCCCTTGGCCATCAGGGTGGTGCCGTCGATCGGGTCGACCGCGACGTCGCAGTCGGGGCCGTCGCCGTTGCCGACCAGCTCACCGTTGTAGAGCATGGGCGCTTCGTCCTTCTCGCCCTCGCCGATGACCACGATGCCGCGCATGGACACGGTGTGCACGAGCTTGCGCATGGCGTCGACCGCGGCCTGGTCGCCGCCGATCTTGTCGCCCCGGCCGACCCAGCGGCCCGCGGCCATCGCGGCGGCCTCGGTGACCCTGACCAGCTCCATCGCGAGGTTGCGGTCGGGTGCTTCCCGGCGGCGCGCGGGGGTAGCGCTGGTGGTCGAGGTGGTCATTCTGCCTCCCGGATCGGCGCGGCCTGCGGTGTGAGACCACCTCGCATCCTCCCAGATGGGAGGGGCCGGAGCGGAATCCCCGGGGGCGTGCCCCTCGTCACGACGCGCCGCCTGCGACGATGGGGCGGTGGCACCTCCCCAGCGCCCCGACCGGGCATCGCACACCCTGCGCGACATGCTGTTGTCGCTGCTGGCCCTGTTGTTGATCATCGGGTCGCTGCTCGTGTTCAACCGCGGCTGCTCGTTCAGCCCCGGCCCGCCGGAGGCCGACCCGGCCACGGCTCCCACGGTCGACGCCGCCGTGGACCTGGCCCGCTACGCCCGCACCGCCGACTTCGCCATCCGCCTCCCGGCCCTGCCGGGCGAGTGGCGGGCGAACTCGACCAGCTCCGGGCCGGTCGACCCGGTCTCGGTGGTCGTCCGGGTCGGGTGGATCACCCCCGGCCACTTCGTCCAGCTCAGCCAGTCCAGCGCCGTGCCCGCGGAGGTCGTGCGGGTCGAGACCGGCCAGGAGTCGGCGCCGACCGGCCAGGTCGAGGCGGGCGGCCGGTCGTGGCAGGTCTACCCGGGCCGCCGCGACGAACGCGCCTGGGCGACCGAGCTTGACGGGGTGACGCTGATGATCACCGGCAACGGCACCGAGGAGGAGTTCCGCACCCTCGCCACCGCCGTCCTCAAGGCCGAGCCGCTGCCTCGGTCGTAGGGATTCCGAACAACGGCAGGCAGCGGTCGAGACCCTCGATCGTGACCGGCACGGTGCGGTGCCGCTCCCAGTCGGCCTTGGTGAGGCGCAGTCGCTGGTCGATGGCCAGGGTTCCGTCGACCACCAGCCGCTCGATGCCGTCCGGCCGGTAACCGAGTTTGCGGGAGACGGCGTGCGAAGCGGTGTTGGTCGGGAAAGCGGCGGAGACAGCGTCCTGCGCGCCGAGGCCCGCGAAGGCCAGGTGCAGCACCGCGGCCCGCATCTCGGTGCCGATGCCCTGCCCATGGTGGCGTTTCCCGACCCACGAGCCGGTGGACACCTCCCGGGTCACCGCCAACTCGCGCGCCCGGATGTTCTGCCTACCGACTGGCACGCCGTCGCGGAACACGGCGAGGTCTAGTGACCACCTGTCCGGCGACCACTCACCCAACTGCTGCCAGTGGCGCTGGATGACCGACCGCGCCACCTCGGCGGGCGGACGGGTTGTCCACGGCACGATGAACGGCATCTCATCCGGATCATGGATGCCCGCGCCCGCCAGCTCGCCCAGCGCGCTGAGTTCCGCATCCGAAGGCAACCGCAACTCCAGGCGTGGCGTGGTCAGCCGAAGCCCGAGCACGGGGAAGTGGTCGACAAGCATGGCTCATCGTGACGGCAGGGCAGCCCTGGCGTCACGCCGTTTTCGACCCACCAACTGGCAAAACGGCCCGACGCCCCCAAAAGACAACCCCCACCCGCCCTGGGGGGCTGCCCTTTGCCAGTCTATCGGCGTAGGGGCGCGAAAGGACCAGGCTGCTCACGGGTGTGGATGGTCGCGCCGCGTTGTGGATAAATCGCCGGTTCGGGTTGCGCGTTAAGGACCGTCAGTCGGTTTCCGCCTCGACGGCGGCCAGCGCCGTCTCGACCCGCTCGCGGGCGCCCGCCAAGTGCCGGTCGCAGATCTTGGCCAAGGCCTCACCGCGTTCCCACAGGGTCAGTGAGTCCTCAAGGGACAGTCCGCCCGCTTCCAGCTTCGCCACGACGGACGCCAGCTCGTCGCGGGCCTGTTCGTATCCGGGCTCGGTCACCGTGCGGGACTCCTCATTCGGTTGTGCGCGCGCACCAGGGCGGTGGCGACCGCCTGGTCGAAGCCGACGAAGGCCTCAGCGAAGTCTGCACCATCACCGTCGGCCACCGCCTCCTCGATGCGGGTGCGGGCCCGATCGATGCGGCCCCGGTGGCACGCGCCGTCGCCGTTCCACCACGCGGCGCCCGCGTAGGTCGATGTGGCGTCGGCGAGTTCGCGGAGTCTGCCGGGCAGTGACCGGCCCGCCGTGTCGCAGCCCGCGAGCAGTGCGGTCCAGCACTCGGCGGCCGCGGCGTCGGCGCGGGTGGCCGACGGGTGCAGCGCCGGGACACCCGAAGCGGTGGCGACAGTGAGCGGGAGGAACGACGATTCCCGGTACGACACAGGGAGAACCGGCCTCGGCCGGTCGGTCTCGCTCACGGCTACCTCCCTTCGGCGGGCGCGTCCCGATCGCCGGTGACGACCGCGTGCAGTGCGCCGTCCGCGACCCGGATCCGCAGACGGGTGCCCTCCGGAGCGTCCTCGATGGAGCGGAGAACCCGGGGAGTCCCGTCGGTATCGGTGAGCTGGACGACCGCATACCCGCGAGCAAGCGTGGCGGCTGGCCCCAGGGTCGTCAAGCGGGCCCGCGTCGCGGCGAGCGCCGACTGCTCCGCCGCGAGCCTGCCCAGCAGCGCGCGCCTGCCGCGTTCGGCGAGCGCGTCGACCTGTTCCGCGCGCCTGGCCAGCGGAGTCAGGGGGTCGGCGAGCACCGGCCTGCTGCGCAGCGAGTCGAGCAGGCGGCGTTCGCGGTCCACCCACCCGTGCAGGGCGCGGCGGGCACGATCACGCAGATGGCGTATCCGCGTGGACTCCTCCGCGACATCGGGAACTACCCGTTTGCCCGCGTCGGTCGGCGTCGAGCAGCGCAGGTCGGCGACGTGGTCGAGCAGCGGGGTGTCCGGCTCGTGGCCGATCGCGCTGATCACCGGTGTGCGGCACGCGGACACCGCGCGGCACAGCGTCTCGTCCGAGAACGGCAGCAGATCCTCCACCGAGCCGCCGCCGCGGGCGATCACGATGACCTCGACCTCCGGGTCTTTGTCCAAAACGGACAGTGCGTCGAGAATCTGCGGCACGGACAGCGCCCCTTGCACGGCGACGTTCTCCACCCGGAAGTCGACAGCGGGCCAGCGGGCCTTCGCGTTCACCAGCACGTCGCGCTCCGCGGCGGACGCGCGACCGGTGATCAGGCCGATCTTGCGTGGCAGGAACGGCGGGCGCTTCTTGCGCTTCGGGTCGAAGAGCCCCTCGGCGGCCAACAGCTTGCGCAACCGCTCGATGCGCGCGAGCAACTCGCCGATACCGACCGCGCGGATCTCGTCCGCGCGCAGGCTCAGCGTGCCGCGGTTCATGAAGAACGTCGGCTTCGCGTGGACGACCACGCGGGTGCCGTCGGTCAGCGGCGGCTCATGCAGCCGCAGCAGGCCGGTCGGGCAGGTGACGGTCATGGACACGTCGGCGGCCGGGTCGCGCAGCGTCAGGAACGCCGTGCCGGTGCCCGGGCGGGCCGAGATCTGGGTGAGCTGGCCCTCGACCCACACGGTGCCCAGTCGGTTGATCCACTCGGAGATCTTGCGGGCGACCGTGCGGACCGGCCACGGCTCTTCGGCTGTCGACCCCGTCACGTCTGGTCGCGCACCGTCGCGATGCGGCGGGTGAGCATGCCGACGAACGACGGCCGGTTCTCACTCGCCCGCTCGTAGGCCAGCGCCTCTTCGAGGTCGGCCACCGAGAACGCCCGCAGCCGGGCGCGCAGCTGCGGCAGCGACAGCTCGTCGTAGTTCGGGATGGACGCCGGGGGAGACACGGCCGCGGTGATCGCCTGCTCCTCCTGCTCCCACGGGTCCGCCGCGGCGGGATCGTCGGGCACCTCGACGTCAGCCTGCTCGGCGGCGGGCTCGTCGTCGATGTCGTCGTCGGTGACCCGGTCGAACGCGGGGCGGCTCAGGTCGTAGTTGTCGACGTCCTCGTCGAAGGTCGCCCACTCCGGCGCCTCTTCGACCGGGCGCAGCGCCGCCAGGGCCTCATCGCCCTTGATGGCCAGCTCGGTGACGTGCTGCTGGACCCGCATCGTCGCCTGCAGGGCCTGGCTGACCACGGTCACCGGCAGGCCCGCGATCTGGGTGGGCAGCTCGCGGGCACGCTCGACCGCGGTGGCCGCGAGCCCAGCCGCGAGGCGCAACGGCAGGGGGAGAGACTTCATGGTCCTAGCCTGCCCGAATCCGGCGGATCTGCACAGCGAGGAGCGGTCGAGACACGGGCCACACCCGGGCTCGGCGGCACGCCCGTACCCTTGGAGTCATGAGTGCTCCGACCAAACGCGTCCTACTTGCCAATCCGCGCGGCTACTGCGCCGGGGTGGACCGTGCGGTCATCACCGTCGAGAAGGCGCTGGAGACCTACGGCCCGCCGGTGTACGTCCGCAAGGAGATCGTGCACAACCGCCACGTCGTGGAGACCTTGCGCGAACGCGGCGCGATCTTCGTCGACGAGGCCGACGAGGTGCCCGAGGGCGCGCTCGTGGTGTTCTCCGCCCACGGCGTGTCGCCCGCGGTCCACGAGCAGTCGGCCGCGCGGAACCTGCGCACCATCGACGCCACGTGCCCACTGGTGACCAAGGTCCACTTCGAAGCCAAGCGCTTCGCGAAGGAGGACTACGACATCCTGCTGATCGGCCACGAAGGCCACGAGGAAGTCGAAGGCACCGCGGGCGAGGCCCCCGAGCACGTGCAGCTCGTCGACGGCCCGGAGGACGTGGACAAGGTCGTCGTGCGCGACCCGTCGAAGGTCATCTGGCTGTCGCAGACCACCCTGTCGGTCGACGAGACAATGGAACGCGTCGACCAGCTCCGCGAGCGCTTCCCGGATCTGCAGAACCCGCCGAGCGACGACATCTGCTACGCCACCTCGAACCGTCAGGTCGCGGTCAAGGCGTTGGCGCCGGAGTGCGACCTGGTGCTCGTCGTCGGCTCGACCAACTCCTCCAACTCCAAGCGCCTCGTCGAGGTCGCGCTGCTGGCGGGGGCTCAGGCGTCTTACCTCGTCGACTACGCGCACGAAGTGGATGAGGCCTGGCTGGAGGGCGTCACCACGGTGGGCGTGACCAGCGGGGCGTCGGTGCCGGACAACCTGGTGATGGACCTGTTGGCGTGGCTGGCCGAGCGCGGGTATGGCGAGGTCGAAGAGGTGACGACGGCGAACGAGAAGATCGCTTTCGCGCTTCCGCCTGAGCTGCGTAAGGACCTCAAGCCGGCGAAGTGATCTTTGGTTGTGGGCGGGCGGTTCCCGATGGGGGCCGCCCGCTTTGTTCTCTCCGGCCTCGTTCTCTCCGGCCTCGCTCCGCGGGGGACGAGTCTCCCTCGGCCTCGATTGTTTAACTCTCGGGCGGCGGTATCAAGGGCGGCCGCAAGCGGCCGTCGCTGCGCGATCGGCAAGCCGACCCTTGACACCGCCGCCCGAGAGTTAAGTGCGGCCAGGACGAGGGTGCAGGGGGAAGTGCAGGGATTAGGTGCTCGATTCGAGCCTGCCTTGGGTGGTCTTGATGTCTCGGTCTCGCCCCGGGCTTGGTTCGGCTGAGCTGCTTCCAGCCCAGCCCAGCCCAGCCCAGCCCAGCCCAGCCCAGCCCAGTCGGCCCGGGCTCAGCTCAGCCCAGCTCGGCTTGGCCCGGCCCGCTCAGCGCAGCGCAGCTCGGCCGGTTCGGCCCGGCCCGGTCCGGCCCGGCTCAGCTCAGCCGGCCCAGCTCGGCTTAGCCCGGCCCGCTCAGCTCGGCCCAGGTCAGCTGGCTCAGCTCAGCTCAGCTCAGCTCAGCTCGGCTTGGCCCGGCCCGCTCAGCGCAGCGCAGCGCAGCTCGGCCGGTTCGGCCCGGCCCGGTCCGGCCCGGCCCGGCTCAGCTCAGCCGGCCCGGCTCAGCTCAGCCGGCCCAGCTCGGCTTAGCCCGGCCCGCTCAGCTCGGCCCAGGTCAGCTGGCTCAGCTCAGCTCAGCTCGGCCCGGTTCGGCTTGGCTCTGCCCAACTCGGCTTGGCCAGGCCCGGCCCAGCTCGGCCAGCTCAGCTCAGCCCGGTTCGGCTTGGCTCTGCCCGACTCGGCTTAGCCGGCCCGGCTAGCGCGCACCCCAGCTCGGCCCAGCCCAGCCAGCGCTGCCCTGCCCGGGTCGGCTCGGTCCGGCCTAGCCCAACTCGGCACCTGCTCGGCCTGGCGCGGCTGCCAGCCGCCCTCTGGTCGGGCCCAGTTCTAGATCCAGCCCAGTCCCGCGCGACCTTGGCCGGAGTCCGGCCAATCCTGATCGCGGACAGTGCCGAGCTCAAGCCGGCGCGAATGCCCAGAGCGCCGTCCGCGCCCGTGTGTTCGGGGCGGGGGATGGGCCTCCTGCGGTCAGCGCTCGGTGGGGCGGGGGCGGCGTGGGGGCTGGCGGTTGGGGTCGGGGCGTGGGGGTTTGCGGTCGGGCTGGGCTTCGCGGGGTTTGCCGGTGTCGCGGGCGCGGTTGGGGTCGCGGGTGCCTCGGGCGCGGGGATCCTCGCGCGGGGGGCGGGGGCGGCCTGCCGCCTCGTCCCTGACGGGGCGTCGGGGGCGGTCGTCGCGGGCGTCTCGGGCGGGCTTGTCGGCGGTGGGGCGGGCCGGCTTGCGTTCGTCTCGGGTGGGGCGGCCGCTTCGGGGTGCGTCTTCCCGGGGGGCGCGCGCACGGTCGTCGCGGGCGGGACGGCGGGGTGGCCTGCCCGCTTCCTCGTCGCGGGCTGGGCGGCGCCGGGGCGGGGCCGCGAACAGGTCCTCGTCGTCGCGGGACGGTTCCGGGCGGGGGCGGCGGGCGACGGCGGGCCTGGGGGCGTCGTCCTCGTCGGTGGCGCCCGGGTCGCGCTGGAGGAACAGGCGGCCCACGCCGATCGCGACGACGACGGCGGTGGTGATGCCCATCGTCGGGAAGTTGCTGGTCAGCGGCAGTGCCACGGAGAACAGCACGCTTTTGAGCCCCTCACCGGGCGCGTCCGGCCCCATGGTGAGAACGGTGCCGACCGCGGTGACGGCGAACACCAAGGGCGGCTGCACCATCGGCCCGAACAGGTTCGCTCGACGCACCAGGCAGATCGCCCCTACGCAGCCCAGGACATAAGCGCCCTGGTAGAGCTTGCCGAGGGTGGTCTGGGTCTGTAGGTCGATCACGGCGGCCACCAGGGCCAGCCCGAACGCCAACAGCACAGCGCCCCACCACGGCAGTCCACGTGAACTGCCGAAGATCGGGCGCTCATCCCACGCGGGCTCGGCGTGGTCATCATCAAGATCGCTGCGGCGATCGCGAGTCGCGGTCACGTCGGTACACGTTAGTCCGTCGGTGTGGGGTGGCTGTCATCGTTCGCCCGATAGCGGCCACGGATGACACCGCGAGTACGCCGTTCGGCTCAATCCTGGACGGGTTGCAAGCACGATCGGGGACTGACTCGCCGTCCTTCCAAGGCCGAGTCCGGCAGGACGCCCGGATCGACCTGCGCGAAGGCATGCTGACCTCTCGATCACCACACCATCGGCGACTTTCGCAGCGGGGTGACGGCCACGGGTGCGTTCAACGACTCAGTCGACGGGTAAGCCTTCGGACACCTCGTGCCCGTTCACCACCGCTTCCTCGGTTCGCCGGATGGCCGGGATCGGGGTCGGGCTCGCGGAGGCGTCGGTCAACGGGGTCACGGCGGTCCGGAACTGTTCCAGCGCGTCCAGTTCGCGTCGCCGTGCCGACAGGAAGCGTTGGAGGTGGGTGCTGGACAGGTTGACCGCGTCGACCGCCATGCCCGCGGACCGGTGGGCGGAGGCAGCTCGGGCACGGACGGTGGCGACGTCGTCGGCGATCGCGCGTTCGGTGGCGGCGAACAGGGCGGCGGAAGCGATCACGGCGAAGCCGGTGGGGCCGCACAGGAACACGCGGCGGTCCAGCAGCCAGCGCAGCAGCGTGGGGTCGGTGTCCAAGGCCGCGACGACGGCGGCGTCGGACGGGACGAACATGATCGTGCCGTAGATCGCGTCCGCCCACCGTTGGTAACCCTTGCCCGCCAGTTCGGCCGCGCGGGAGCGGATGTTGCGGACGTGCACGCGCAGGGCGTCGAGGCGTTCCTCGGCGTCGTCGGTGTCCACCGCCTCGGCCCAGCAGGCGAGGCTCATCTTCGAGTCGACCGGAACCCGCCGCTCGTCGCCCACCAGCAGCAGCAAGTCCGGGCGTGCCGCGCCGCCGCCCGCCACATCGGTCTGGACGGTGAAATGGATGCCCTCACGCAGCCCCAAGGCGCGCGCGGTCTCCACGAGAACCTGTTCGCCGAGTTCCCCGCGACCGCTGATCGACGCGAACGCCACCTCGTAGCGCCGTAACGCCGCCTGGTGCGAATCGGTCCGGCGCCGCTCGGCCTCGACTTCGGCGCGGGCGGCGTCGGTTCGGCGGACGCTGTCGGAGTACAGCCGCCAGAACAGCATCGCGGCGGCGGCGAGCAGCAGGACGAGCACCGCGGCGACGGTGCCGAGCACGGCGGTCACGGGTGAGTCCTCTCCGGTCGGAAACGGCGTGCAGGAAGATCTTTACCTCATACCACCGACAGAACCAGCGTCGAACGAGCGTTCGACCGGCGTGGCTCCCCCGATCGGGGGCATCGGGGCTCTACCTTGGCTGGCATGCGGGTGCTGCACACCTCCGACTGGCATGTGGGCCGCACATTCCACGGCCGAGACCTGCTCGCCGAGCAGGAGACGGTGCTCACCGGCCTGGCCGACATCGTGACGAACGACCGGGTCGACGTGGTCGTGGTGTCCGGCGACCTCTACGACCGCGCCGTCCCCTCCGCCGAAGCCGTCGGCGTCTGCGGTCGCGCCCTGCGCCGGATCGCCGACGCGGGCGCGCGCATCGTCGTCACCCCGGGCAACCACGACTCCGGGCCCCGGCTCGGCGCGTTCGGCGAGTTCGCGGCGGCGGGCGGGCTCTACCTCCGCACCGCGGTCTCCGATCTCGACCGGCCGGTGGTGATCGACGACCACCATGGCCCGGTCGCGTTCTACGGAATCCCCTACCTGGAACCGGAAGTCGCCCGCCAAGGCCTCGGGCTGCCGGAGCTGCGCACCCACGCCGACGTCCTCGGCGAGGCGATGCGCCGGGTCCGCGACGATCTCGGGCGGCGGCCGGGGACGCGTTCCGTGGTCCTCGCGCATGCCTTTGTCACCGGTGGCGAGGTCAGCGACTCCGAGCGGACGATCGCGGTCGGCGGCGTCCCGCACGTGCCGGGCGGCGTGTTCACCGGCGTCGACTATGCCGCCCTCGGCCACCTGCACGGCCCGCAAACGCTTGCGAACCATCTGCGCTACTCCGGCAGCCCCATGGCGTACTCGTTCTCCGAGGCGCGGCACCACAAGTCCGTCTGGCTGGTCGACCTGCATTCCAGCGGCCTCGCCGACGTCGAGCGCCGCACGCTGCCGGTCCCGCGCGAGCTGGCCGTGATCAGCGGCGAGCTGACCGAGGTCCTGGTGGACCCGGCGAACGACGTCCACGAGGACAAGTTCCTCTCCGTCGAACTCACCGACCGGGTCCGCCCCGTCGACGCCATGCGCAGGCTGCAGGCCCGCTTCCCGCACGCCGTGCACCTCGAGTGGCGGCCCGCGGGCGGCCACCAGCGGCCCCAGCGCTACCCGGAGCTTTCGCAGCGCCGCGACGACGCCGAAGTCGCCTGCTGCTTCGTCACCGACACCAGAGGCGCCGAGCCCACCGAGACCGAGCGCGGACTGCTGCGCGAGGCGCTGGCCGCCGTCGCCGGGAAGGAGCCGGAGTGAGGCTGCACCGGCTGGAAGTCACCGCGTTCGGCCCCTACCCCGGCCATGAGGTCGTCGACTTCGACGTGCTCGGCGCCGACGGCCTGTTCCTGCTCCACGGCGACACAGGCGCGGGCAAGACGACGCTGCTCGACGCGGTCGCGTTCGCGCTTTTCGGCGCTGTCCCAGGTGTTCGCGACCAGGCCAAGCGCCTGCGCTGCGACAACGCGGACCCGGACGTGCACACCGAGGTCGTGCTCGAGCTGACCGTGCAGTCCCACCGGATGCGCATCGTGCGCAGCCCCGAGTACCTGCGGCCCAAGCGGCGCGGCGGCGGGATGACCAAGCAGCAGGCACGGGCCGTGCTGACCTGGGTGTTCGCCTCGCCGAGCGGCTACCCGGCCGAAGGCGTGTCCCGGATCGACGAGGTCGCGCGCACGGTCCAGGGCTTGCTGGGAATGACCAAGGAGCAGTTCTTCCAGGTCGTCCTGTTGCCGCAGAACGACTTCGCGACGTTCCTGCGCGCCGACACCGGCGAGCGCGAGAAGCTCCTGGAGAAGCTGTTCGGCACCGAGCACTTCCAGCGCGTCGAGGACTGGTTCAAGGACCACCGCGCTCAGCGCCGCCGTGAGCTGGACGCCGCGAGCGTGTCGGTGGACGCGCTTGTCGCCCGCATCGCCCAGGAATCGGGCGACGAGCCCGAGGAGCCGAACGAGGAGTGGCTCGCAGGGCTCACCGCGGCGCTCACGACGGCCACCGATGAAGCCCTTGCGGCGCAACAGGAAGCCAATGAGCGACGCGAGGCCGCGGAGGCGGCACTCGACGAGGGACGCGCCGCGGCCGAGCGGGTACGCCAGGTCCGGGAAGCGACCGACGCGCTGGCCGAGCTGGCCCGCGACGACCGCGCGGCCTGGCGGTCCGAGCTGGCCGCTGCCCGCCGCGCGGTGCCGGTCGTGGCCGTCGCCGATGAGCTGCGCCGGGCCGTGAACGCGGCGGCCGCGGCCGAGCGCTCGGAACGTCGATACGTTGGTGTGGCTGAGGAACTCGGCTACACGGGCACCGACGCCCGCGCCGACGCGACGGCTCTCCGTGAGGAGGCGGGCGCTCTGGCGGGCTTGGTCGAGGAGTCCGACCGGCAGCGCCAGGACCAGGCGCGAGTCGCCGAACTGGAAGAGCTGCTCGATGCCGCCGAACGCGAATCCGCGGACCTGGCGACCCGAATCGCCGAAATGCCCGCGCAGATCAACGAGACCCGGGAGCAGTTGGCCGAAGCGGCCGCGGCCCGCGCGTCCCTCGACGGGCTCAGGGCGCGTCGGGAGGAGACCGCCACCGCGGTCCGGCACGCGAAAGCCTTGCCCACGGCGGAATCGGACTTGGCAGCGGCAGCCGAAGCGAACGCCAAGGCTGTCGAAGCCCACCAGAACGCCCGCGAGCACCTGCTTGACCTGCGGCAGCGCAGGCTCGACGGAATGGCCGCCGAACTCGCCGCGGGCTTGACGCCGGGGGAGTCGTGCCCGGTGTGCGGATCGGCGGAGCACCCAACGCCCGCCCACGCGGTCGGCCCGCTGGTCACCGCGGACGATGAGCGGGCCGCGCAGGCCGAGGAACAGCGCAGGCTGAAGGCTCGGGAGAAGGCCGCCGCCGCGTTCAAGCAGGCCCAGCACGTCGTCGATGGACTGCGCGAACGCCTCACCGGCTGGGCCGACCCGGAAGCCGACGACACCCGCGCCGGGACTGAGCTGGACAAGGCCGTTGCGTCGGCGGGCCGCCATGACCGGATCAGCCGGACGCTGCTCGACCTGGAATCCGAAGCCGAGCGTGTCCGGTCCAGGATCGCCACGCTGCAACAGGAAACCGTGGCGCGCGGCACCGAACGCGCCGCGCTCGTCGCCGCAGTGGAGGAACGTGGTCTTCGGCTCGACATCGCCAAGGGGACCTTCCCGAGCGTGGTCGACCGCAGGCAGCACGTCGCCGAACTGGCACAGGCACTCGACGCGCTGTCCGACGCGCGCGCCCACGCCGTGACGGCACGAACGCGGGTGACCGAGCAACGCGAGATCCTGGTCGACGCGGTGGCCAAGGCGGGTTTCGCCGATGTCACGGAGGCCCTTGACGCTGCCCGCGCCGAGAACGTCATCGTCAAGCTGGCGCAGCAGATCGCCGAGGCGGACCAGCAGGAAGCCAGGTTCCGTGGGGTTTTGGTCGACTTGGCAGGCACCGACGCGAGCGCGGAAGTCGACCTGACCACGCTGCTTGCCCAGGCGCGAACCGCGCGCGAGCACGCTGAGAACGCTGTGGCTTCAGTACGAGCGGCTGTTCGCAGGGCTGATGAAGTGGCGAAGCTGGCGGACCGTCTGCGCGCGGTGTGGGCGGACTTGGCGCCTCTGCGTGCGGAATTCGAAGAGCTGGACGCGTTGACCGACGTGGTCAATGGGCGTGGACAGAACACCAGTCGGATGTCGTTGCGGTCTTATGTGCTGGCAGCGCGGCTGGCTGAGGTGGCGGTTGCGGCGAGCGAGCGGCTGCGGCGGATGACTCAGGGGCGGTTCTGCTTCGTGCACAGCGATGCTGCTGGGTCGCATGGCAAGCGGGGTGGGCTGGGGCTGGACGTGCTGGACGACTTCTCGGGGCAGACCCGGTCCACGAAGACGTTGTCTGGTGGGGAGTCCTTTGTGGCCTCGTTGTCGTTGGCGCTTGGGCTTGCCGATGTGGTGGCCGCGGAGACTGGTGGGGCTTTGCTGGACACGCTGTTTGTTGACGAGGGCTTTGGGATGCTTGACGCGCCTACGCTTGATGACGTTATGGGGATTTTGGACGAGCTTCGGGCTGGTGGGCGGGTTGTGGGGTTGGTGTCGCATGTGGAGGAGTTGCGGCAGCGGATTCCTGTTCGGTTGCGGGTTCGGAAGTCTCGTACGGGGTCTACGTTGGAGATGACTGCTTAGTTTGCTGGTTTGCTGGCGGGCTTTGTGGGGGTGCCTGTTTGGGTGGTTCGCCTTGATTTGGGGACCCCGGAAATGGGCCTGCGCGGGTAAAGCGGGCAGGATAGGGAAACTGCCCCGCGCCGCGAAAGTTTAGGCCCATTTCACCCCAAATCAAGGCGAACCACCCAAACAGGCAGTTGGTGCTGGCCCGTTGCGTTCAGGGGATTGGGATGGGATCGAGCCCCTTATGTGTTTTGAACTTGTCCACTTTGGATGGTCTAGGTGGATGTTCGGCGGGTCATGGCGCGTTTCCTGCCGCTGTGGCGGCGCGCCAGAGGTGCATGCCGGCGTAGGAGCGCCAAGGTTGCCAGCTGCGGCCGTGGTCGGCTAGAGCCTCGGCGGTGGCGGGTAGGCCCAGTGCTGCCGCGCCGTTGCGTTGGGCTATGTCTTGTGGCAGCAGGACATCCGGGTCTCCCAGTAGCCGCATGGAGACGTAGCCCGCCGTCCATGGGCCGATTCCGGTGAACGTCTGCAGCCGGGTTCGCAGGGTGTCCGCGTCGACGCCCACGTGTAGGTCCAGGTCGCCCGTGGCGATTGCCTCGCATACCGCGCGGATTGTTTGGGTGCGGCGGGTGGGGCCTGCCAGGACCTCGCCCGCGTGTTCGGCGATGGCTTCGGCTGTGGGGAACAGGGTGGTCAGGTCGCCGTCCGGAGTCGTGAGGCGTTCGCCCAGGGCGTCGGTCAGGCGCTGCGCGGCGGTGCGTGCGGCGGCGATACTGACTTGTTGGCCCAGAAGGGCTCGCACGACCGTCTCCACGCCGTCGACGCTGCCGGGGACGCGGATGCCGGGGGTGCGCGCCACCGAGTCGGCCAGTGCCGGGTCGGCGCCGAGGATTTCGTCTATGGCAAGGGGATCGGCGTCCAAGTCGAGCAGCCTTCGCAGGCGGGAGACTGCTGAGCCGAGGTCGCGCATGTCGGTCAGGCGAAGGGTGCACTCCACGTGTCCGGCGCCCTGACGCATCGACGCTGTCGCGGGGCCGTTGGCCAGTCGCAAGGTTCGGGCGTAACCGTCGGCCGAAGCCGACTCCAGGCCCGGGACCGCCCGTGCGGCAAGGAAACCGAGCACGCCCGCCGCGTCGAACGGTTCGCGGACGGCCAGGCGCAGGGTGACTCGGCCCGGGGTGGGCTGGGATCGCCGCGCGGATCGCTTCGCTGCCATGCGTAGTTGCGTCGGCGTCGTGGCGAAGACCGTTCGGATGGTGTCGTTGAACTGGCGGACGCTGGCGAAGCCCGCCGCGAAAGCGATGTCCGCGACCGACAGGGTGGTCGTCTCGATGAGCAGCCGGGCCGAGTGGGCGCGGTGTGCCCGGGCCAGGGCGAGCGGGCCCGCGCCGAGTTCGGTGGTCAGGACCCGGGTCAGGTGCCGCTCGGAGTAGCCGAGCCTGCGGGCCAGGCCGGTGACCCCGTCGCGCTCGACGACCCCGTCGGAGATCAGCCGCATCGCGCGGCCCGCCAGGTCGGCGCGCAGGTTCCACTCGGGTGAGCCGGGCACGGCGTCGGGCAGACATCGGCGGCACGCGCGGTAGCCCGCGATCTGCGCGGCGGCGGCCGTGGCGAAGAACTCGACGTTGCGCCGCTTCGGTGTCGAGGCCGGGCACGACGGCCTGCAATAGATCCCAGTCGTGCGGACGGCGAGGATGAACTGGCCGTCGAACCGTGAGTCGCGGGCGGCGACGGCGCGGTACCGCTGTTCGGGATCTTTCAGCACCACACCATGCTGCCGGCGCGGCGGGAACCCGTCTGGCAGAAATCAGACACGTCGGTGGACCCCACGCAAAGCGAAAGCGGGGACCTGCGTGCCGGCAGGTCCCCGCTTTCGTTGTCGATCAGGTGTTACGAGACGGCCTGGACCACCACGTCACCGGCACCGACGAGGACGTTCGCGTCAGTGCGCACCTCGACGCTGCCGAGGAGCACGCGGCCCGCGGCGGGGGCCGCGTTGGCGGTCACCGTCGCCGGAGCGGTCCACTCGGCACCCGCGGCGCGGGTGGCGTTGGCGTCGGTCACCGCGATGGCGCCGAACGCCGGGTTCGAGAACACGTCCAGGTAGTTGAACGTGGTCGTGCCCGCGGGAACCGCGTAGCCCTGCACGAGGGCGACCCACTGGCCCGCGGCCGGGTTGGTGACCCGGACCTCTTCCTCGGAGTCACCGTCGGCCGACTGGGCCGCGACGACGCAGGTGCCGCTGGTGCAGTTGAGCAGGAACAGGTCGAGGTCGGCGCCCGCGTCGGACGTGGAGCCGATCTTGACCCGCAGCGAGGTCGATCCCGGCGTGACCGTGATCGGGTACTGCTGCTCCTCCTCGTTGGCGATGCTCGGCGTGGCCTGCTTGGCGCTGCCCAGCGAGGTGCCCGCCGCGCGGCCGTTGAATCCTCCGAGGAGGTTCTTCAGCGTGTACGAGCGGTCGATCGCCACACCGGTGGTGGCGGTCGGGATCACGTCCGGGTTGGGCGTGACCGAGGCGCCGAGCACGGACGCGGTCAGGGTGAACGGGGCGTAGGCGGCGTCAGACGTACGACGGGCCTCGACCACGACCTCCCAGACACCGGCCTGCGGGTTGGCCATCGAGCGGCTGGTGGGGCTGCCCGCGGCACAGCTGCCGCCCGGGACGACCGGCGGGTTGTAGCAGCTCAGCGACGAGTTGGCCTCGCTGCCGACGCCGTACGGGTGGAAGCGCAGGAAGCGGATCTGGCCCGCGCCCGCGGTGGTGCCGCCGCCCTGCAGGTCGACCTTGAAGGCGGGGGTGCCGGGCGCGACGTTGAAGAAGAAGCTCTTCGACTCGTTGCGTCCGAGCTGGCCACCCTTGGTGACGGTGAAGTTGTTCTCGGCGGTGAACTGCTCGGCCGCGACGACGGCGTTCATCGTCTGCAGCTCGATGCCCGAGGTCATCGGGCTGTCCAGGTTCAGGATCGCCGAGTGCATGCCGGTCGAGGTCGGCTTGATGTTGACCTTGAACTTGACCGCGCTGTTCTTGGGCAGCGTGACCGAGTTCGCCGACGAGAACGTGCCGTCGTTGCCGTTCCACTTCACCTTGTAGGTGACCGGGGAGTCCGAGCCGGTGGTGCGGGTGAGGGTGTACTCGCGGGTGTAGCTGTCACCCACCTTGACGCCTTCACGGTCGTTGATGCCGACGCCGACGCCCGGGGTCTTGAGGAACTGCGACAGGGCGGTGCGGACCGGGACGGACGCGGTGATGTCCGTGCGGCTCGGGTTGGACTTGAGGACCGTCCACGCCTTCTCGGTGTCGATCAGGCCGGTGCCCTGCTCGTAGGCGCCCAGGTTGCTCAGGTAGCGCGCCGACGACTGGAAGGCGGTGCGGATCTGGTCGGCCTTGTGCGAGACGCCCTTGGCCTTGGCCGCGCTCACCAGCAGCGCGGCGGAACCGGCGGCCTGCGGGGAAGCCATCGACGTGCCGTTGAACTGCGCGTAGCCGGGGGGAAGGACATAGGTGCCCGCGACCGGCTGACCGTTCTGCCAGGTCGGCACGGTGGAGATGGCCGAACCGGGGGCGACGATGTTCGGCTTGAAACCGCCGTGCTCGGCCGGGCCGCGCGAGGAGAAGCCGTGCAGCGACTCGGCGACACCGAGGTCGGAGCCGTAGTTGCTCTGCCAGGTCGCCTTGGTGATGTACGAGCCGACGGAGAGCACCTTCGAGGCGACCGACGGGTCGCCGACCGTGTTCGAGCCCGCGCCGGAGTTGCCCGCGGAGATGAACATCTGCACGTTGTAGGTGTCGATGATGCGGTCGTAGAGCTCAGCGCGGGCGTTGTTGCCGTCGTTGAGCGCCGGGAGGCCGCCGACCGACATGTTGATCACGTCGACCTTGGCGTCACGGGCCGCGTAGATCATCGACTCGATCATCGCGGTGTTGGTGCAGCCGGTGTTGAACTGGCAGACGCGCAGCGAGACCAGCTTGGCGCCGGGCGCCGCGCCGTTCATGGTGCCGCCGAAGAGGCGGTTGCCCGCGACGATGCCCGCGACGTGCGAGCCGTGCGCGCCGGAGACGATGCCGATGTTGACGGCCTCGTTGGCGGGGTTGGTCTGCACGACGAACTTCATCGACTCGCGCACCGGGGTGGCCGGGTTGTCCGTGCCGAAGGTGCCGATGTCGTACTTGACCTTGTAGTCGGTCATCGCGGCGTTGTTGGCGAAGGACTTGTCCTGGTCGCTGTCGACCCAGACGTTCCCGGTGGCCGGGTTCCACGCCACGCCGAACAGGCCGCTGCTGCCCGCCTTGTTGCCGTCGCGGTTGATGTCGCCCGCGATCTCACTGGTCGGGCCGATGAAGCGCGAGTCGCGCTCGTTGAGCTCCGCGTAGCGGACCTCGGCCTCGGCGGGCAGGCCCACGCTGGCGCCGGTGACCTTCTTGGTCATCAGCAGCCAGGTCGGGTCATTGTCGGCGTTGACGCCGTTGACGAACTTCGGGTCCGTCGAGGTGACCCAGTCGGTGATCTTGCGCTCACCGGTGCTGGTGGTGTTCAGCGACGGGTGGTCGAGGTCGACACCGCTGTCCACGATCGCGACGGTCGTGCCGCGGCCGTCCCAGGTGGGGTGCTCGTTGACGAACTGGGCCGCGTTGGTGTCCGTCGTCGGCATGTACGGGTTCGCCAGCGGCGTCGACGGCCCGGGGGCGGGCTGCGGCGTCGGGTCCACGTAGCCGGTCGGCCGCGGGTCGGGAAGCGGAGTGTTCTCCTCGAGGTCCACGGCGCGCACGCCGGACAGCTCGGAGACCTTCTTCACCTGGTCGGTGGGGATCTCGGCCCGCACGTACCCGAGCTCGTCGGCGCGGTAGTCGACCTTCACGCCCGCCTGCTCGAGCTGGTGGACCTTGCCCGCGCCGTCACCCTTCTTGGTGGCGATCAGGACGGTGACGGACTTCTTGCCCTCGCGTTCGGCGGTGGCGAGCAGCTCCTGGTCGTGCTTGTCGAGACCCGCGGGGGCCTCGTCGGCCGGACCCTGGGGGGTCGGGGCCGCGCCGGCACTTGGGACAGTGGCCAGCATGGTGCCGACGACCGCTGTAGCGGCCGCCAAGCCGAGGGCGATCCGGCCACGCCGTCGCCATTCGGGTTGAATCATCCGACTTCCTTCTTCCTCAGCAGGGTGAGCTGGGTGGCGCCTGGCACTCCGGTGAGCGGAGGACAGCAGGGCGCTCACGGAGTGTTGTTGAGGCCCCCCGCTCTGACTAGCGTCCATATGGGCTAATCCTCACCAATTAGGCTGGACACATTGCACAGGCTGTGCGTCTATCGCGGGTTGTAGTCGCTCTGTTACGCAACAAATAGCCTCTGACGTGCGTACGTATGTCCTACGACACTCACCGCTGAGTAACTGAGAGAGGGGCGAAGCGTTCGTAACTATTTGGCGCACGGGCGGCGGCGGTGATCTCCCGGAATGGGGTCCGTAGACTGCCACGCGTGAGTTTGACCCTCGGGATCGTCGGCCTGCCCAACGTCGGCAAGTCCACCCTTTTCAACGCCCTGACGAACAACGACGTGCTCGCCGCGAACTACCCGTTCGCGACCATCGAGCCCAACGTCGGCATCGTCGCCCTGCCCGACCCCCGCCTGGAGAAACTGGCGGAGATCTTCGGCAGTGAGCGCATCGTGCCCGCGGTGGTGTCGTTCGTCGACATCGCGGGCATCGTGAAGGGCGCGTCGGAAGGCGCGGGACTGGGCAACAAGTTCCTCGCGAACATCCGCGAGGCCAACGCGATCTGCCAGGTCATCCGCGTGTTCGACGACCCCGATGTGGTGCACGTCGACGGCAAGGTCGACCCGCTGTCCGACATCGAGACGATCAACACCGAGCTGATCCTCGCCGACCTGCAGACCCTCGACAAGGCGGTCGTGCGGCTGGAGAAGGAGGCCCGCGTCCGCAAGGAGGCGCGCCCCGCGGCCGAGGCGGCGCTCAAGGCCAAGGAAATCCTCGACAGCGGCCGCACCCTGTTCGCCGCGCAGTCCGAAGTGGACATCTCACTGCTGCGCGAGCTGAGCCTGCTCACCACCAAGCCGTTCCTGTACGTGTTCAACGCCGATGAGGGCGTCCTGATGGACAGCGCCCGCCGCGAGGAACTGACCAAGCTGGTCGCCCCCGCCGACGCCGTGTTCCTGGACGCGAAGGTCGAAGCGGAACTGCTGGAACTCGACGACGAGTCCACTTTGGAGCTGCTGGAGTCGGTCGGCCAGACCGAACCCGGCCTCAACGCGCTGGCCCGAGCGGGTTTCCACACCCTGGGCCTGCAGACTTACCTGACGGCGGGCCCGAAAGAGGCCCGCGCGTGGACGATCCCCCAGGGCGCCACGGCACCCCAGGCGGCGGGCGTCATCCACACGGACTTCGAGCGCGGCTTCATCAAGGCCGAGGTCGTCTCGTTCGCGGACCTGGTCGACACCGGCTCGATGGCGGCGGCGAAGGCGGCGGGCAAGGTCCGCATCGAGGGCAAGGACTACGTGATGGCCGACGGCGACGTGGTGGAGTTCAGGTTCAACGTGTGATCGCGCGCTCGGATCGCGTGCCTGGGTCCGAGCTCGCGGCCCGTCGTCGCGCATAGCCCGTGGATCAAGGAACCAGCCCGAGTTGGGTCATCATCCCGGTCGCGTCGAAGTACGCGTGCTCCTCGGCGATCAGACCGTCGGCGCCCAGGGTCCAGAAGACGCCCATGTCCACCGCGAAAGGCCTTCCGGTAGCCGGGATGTCACCGTCGGGCCCCGGCAAGGAGCCGGTCATAGTCCCGGCGACACGCACCTCCCAGGCGATGGCTCCGCTCGCCACGACCGGATCCCGGGTCAGGGTCCACACCATGTCGGGAAACGCTTGCCGGTACGCCTCGCCCATCGCGACCACTGCCTCTCGGCCTTCGGTCGGCTTGGGGGTCAGCGGATCCTGGAGGACCACGTCCTCCGCGTAAAAGGGGCCGATGCCCGCGGCGTCCCCCGAGTTGTAGGTGTCGACAAACCTTCGGACCACGTCTGAGTCAGTCATCGGTCGCTCCCATTCTGTGTGCGGATGCCTTTGAATGTGATCCGGAGCAGGCCCGCCGTCCATGCCAGAAACCTGGCAAATTCGGCCGCCGGTATATACCGTTTAACGCGCCGGAATCCGGAGGCCGAGATGGCGCGACTGTCGATGGAGGACGCGAGCGTCCGGATCCGCCAGCTCGCCCGCGCGGGACTGAATGCCCACGCGTTCTTCGAGGTGGCGGGTGAGACCGTGGCTCGAGCCGTGCCGATCGGTGGCGCACCCCCGTTCTGGAACACCGTCGACCCGTCGTCGCAGCTGATCACGAGCATCCACTTCAGCGGCGAATGCTTCTTCGACCTCGGCGGCCAGTTGGAGTGGGAGTACTTCGCGGATGACGTGAACAAGACCGCCGACGTCATCGCCAACCGGCGGGGCGTCCAGACGTTGCACGAGGTGACCGGCGCGAACCCGGAACGCAGCGCGGTCTTCCGTGAGTATCTGCGACCGCACGGCATCGACCAGGAGGTCGCTGTCGCGCTGCGCGCGAAGACTGGCGAGGCCTGGGGAACCCTGCGGCTCAACAGGTCTCCCGGCCAACCGGAATTCAGCGCCGACGAACTCGCTTTCCTTCATTCGCTCGCCCCGCACCTCGCTGAGGGTGTGCGTCGTGCCCTGTTGTTGGGGGAGGCCGTGGAGCCCGACTGGCCGGACGCCCCCGGCCTGGTGGTCTTCGGCGACGGTCTCTCGGTGGAATCGGTTTCCGCCGAGGCGAACCGGTGGTTGGGCGAGTTGACCGGTGACCTCGGCGGTATCTCGGCCGCGGTCCTTTCGGTCGCGGCTCAGGCAGGCAACCCGGATGGGCGGGCGCCAGTCCGGCTCCGGGCGGACACGGGTAGGTGGTTCGAGCTTCACAGCACGTCGATGGCGACGCCGGCGGGCCACCGCGCGGGTGTGATCATCCAACCCGCCACCCGCGCGCGGATCTCCACTGTGCTGATGGCCGCCTACGGCCTCACTCGTCGAGAACGTGAGATCACTCGGCTGGTGCTGATGGGACGGTCGACGACGATGATCGCCGACGAACTGGTCATCGCCCCGGTGACCGTCCAACAGCATCTCAAGAGCATCTTCGCCAAGACGGGGGTGCGCAGTCGCCGCGACCTGGTTTGCACCGTGTTCGTCGACCATTACGCGGCCCGGGTGCGCGACAACGAGAAACGACGAGTCGCTGCCCGGCGGGAGCGCGGCGGCCCCATAGCGCCGCTGCCGAGCCGACAGGTGTCCACGAACGACGAACCGTTCTGCGACCAGCGGTAGGTCCGCTTCGACAGCTAAAGCTGTCGCCGAGGTGTCCGTGCCGGCGGTAGCTTCCCGGCATACGCCTCGCTGCTGGACCGGCTGTCGAAATGACCGTCGACTACCTCACCGTCGAGGAACTGCTGTCGGTCGCGGCGGACCTGAACGCCGATCAGGTCCGCGACCTCGGCCTGCTGGAGTCCGCGGCCCATCGCCCGCGGACCGGGGTGATGGGGCAGACGCCTACGCGTCCGTGCACGAGAAGGCGGCCGTGCTCCTGCAATCAGTCGTGCGGAACCACGCGTTGATCGACGGAAACAAGCGTCTGTCCTGGATGGCGGCGTTCGTCTTCCTCGGGCTCAACGGCCTCGACCTCGACGCCCCGGAAGACGATGCCTACGACTTGGTGATCGCCGCGTCCACCGGCTCGGTCGACCACGCGGAGATCGCCGCGCACCTCGCCCGGTGGACTCATCCGATCGCCGTCTCACCGGCCTGACCCCGGATTCCGGGTGGTCAGCCACGCGCACGGGGCTATGGGTCGTACTCGCCGATGCGGTCTCCGGTGCCGAAGAACGCATCGGCTTCGTCCCGCATGCGGGTCGCGTGATGTGGAAGGTCTCCACCACCGTGACGACATGCGACGCACGGCTCAGCCCGAGCCGCCGAACTGTTCGTTGTACACCGACTCCATCAGGGCGTCGGTCGCGTCCTGTGCCGCCTGTTGTGCGGCCAAGGCTGCCTGTTGCGCCGCCAGCATCGCCGCCCGGATCTGCTGGAGTCTCGCGCGTGCCCGGGCTCGCGCCTGAACCGCGGGAAGTGTCGTGAGGGCTGCCACCAGCGTCTGCGGGTCCATGAACTCCGTGAGATGGGCCTGCAGTTCGGGCGGCAGATCGGACAGTCCGATCGGGTTGCTCATCTCGTCACCCTTCCTCGACGTACTGCGCCATCATCGACAGCACGTACTCGACGCGTGTGTTCACGGCTTCGGCTTCCTGGCGCAGCGCTTCGAGTTGTTCCTCGAAGAACGTCATGACGGCGTCGTAGTCGGTGTCGTCGGCGGGTTCGGTCAGTGATCCCAGGTCGTCCACGCCCCAGTGCTCGCGGAGCTGCTGCTGGACGTCCGGGTCGAGCTCTTCCAAGGAGGTGGTCATCCTCCGAGGGTCTGCTCCCGGTGTCCGGGACACGACGTACGAAGGGGCGGCCATCGGGGTCTTGGCGACGTTCGTCCTTCAGCCCTTAGCCCGCGGAGCACTCGATCGTTGACTCCACTTCACCCGATCCAGCTACTTTGCTCGACGCACGGAAACCGTGCCGACACGCACAGTGACACGATCGGAGACTGACCGTGGAACGTCGTAACTTCCTCCGCGCGGCCGTCGTCGGTGGCGCCGCCACCGTCTTCGGCGGCGCTGCCTGGGCGCCCGCCTTCGCCGCTCCCGCCCAGCCTGGGCCGAGCCCGTACGGCGCCCTGCAGGCGGCGGACGCGAACGGGATCATGCTGCCCTCCGGGTTCACCAGCCGGGTGGTCGCCCGTTCGGGGCAGAAGGTGACGGGCACCAACTACACCTGGCACCCCGCCCCGGACGGCGGGCACGTCTTCGCCGACGGCACCGGGTGGATCTATGTCTCCAACAGCGAGGTCTCCAGCACCGGCGGTGTCGGGGCGATCAAGTTCAACTCCAGCGGGTCGATCACCGGCGCCTACCGCACGCTTTCCAACACCAACGTCAACTGCGCGGGTGGTGCGACGCCGTGGAACACCTGGCTGTCCTGTGAGGAGGTGACCGCCGGTCGGGTCTACGAGACCGACCCGTGGGGTGTCAACGCCGCCACGGTCCGGCCCGCGATGGGTGTCTTCAAGCACGAGGCGTGCGCCGCGGACGCCGACCACGGGTACATCTACATGACCGAGGACGTCAGCGACGGCTGCTTCTACCGCTTCCGCCCGACCACCTGGGGCAACCTGTCCAGCGGCACGCTGGAGGTCATGAAGGGCACCAACTCGCAGACCAGCGGCGCGGTCACCTGGGGTGTCGTGTCCGACCCCGACGGCAGCCCGACCGCCACCCGCAACCAGGTGTCCGGCGCGAAGCGGTTCAACGGCGGCGAGGGCTGCGTCTACGCGAACGGCACCTGCTGGTTCACCACCAAGGGTGACAACCGCGTCTGGGCCTACGACGCCAACAACTCCACCATCTCCCTGGCCTACGACGACTCGCTGGTCGTCGGCACCGCGCCGCTGACCGGCGTCGACAACATCACCCGCGCCACCAGCGGCGAGCTGTTCGTCGCCGAGGACGGCGGCAACATGGAGATCTGCGTGATCACGCCGAGCGACATCGTGGCGCCGTTCCTGCGGGTCACCGGCCAGACCAGCTCCGAGATCACCGGACCGGCGTTCACCCCGAACGGGCAGCGCCTCTACTTCTCGTCGCAGCGCGGCACCACCGGGTCGAGCAGCGGCGGCATCACCTACGAGATCACCGGGCCGTTCAACACCTGAGCGTGACACCCGGTGCGGCGGCCACCCGCCGCACCGGGGTCAGTCCCGGATGGCGTCGATGATCCCGTCGATCTCCTCGGCGAGGCCGACGTCCAGGGCCGTGATCGCGTTCTCCGAGTGCGTGCTGCACCGGAACGTCAGCGTGGCCCAGCGGATGTCGATGTCCGGGTGGTGGTTGTTGTTCTCGGCGACCTCGGCGACCCGGTTCACCACCTGGATGGCCTGGGAGAACCCGTTCAGCTCGACCTCGCGCACGAGCGCGCCGTCGCGGAACGTCCAGTCCGGCAGCGTCTCGAGGGCGATTCCAAGTTCCTGCTCGCTCAATGGTTGGGGCATGACCCCCATAGTGGCCCGAACCCGGGGCGTACGCTCGTCACCGCCACGGGAGTCCCGGGCAGCGTGTCAGCCGCAAGCGCCGCCCAGGACTGAGAGGAGGGGCGTGCCCTCGACCGTCCACACCTGATCCGGGTCATGCCGGCGCAGGGAGGTTCTCGTGGCGTGCCCACGCCCCGAGGAGGAAACAGATCCATGCGCAGGCTCTTCACCCTGACCGCCGTCGCGTTGTCCGTGGCCATGACCGCGAGCTGCTCGCTGTTCGGCTCCGATGCCACCGACGGCAAGGTCGTCCTGGTCACCCATGACTCGTTCGAGTACGACCAGGCCGTGTTCGACAAGTTCAAAGCCGACACCGGCATCACCGTCGAGGTCCGCAAGAGCGGCGACGCCGGCGCGCTGACCAACCAGCTGGTGCTCACCAAGGCCAGCCCGCTGGGTGACGTGGCGTTCGGTGTGGACAACACCTTCGCCTCCCGTGCGCTCAACGAGGGCGTCTTCGCGGAGTACCGCAGCCCGGAGGCCGACAAGGGCCCGCAGCGCTACGCCGTCGACGACACCGGCAGGCTCACCGCGGTCGACTTCGGTGACGTGTGCGTCAACGTCGACCCGGCCGCGTTGGCCGCCGCGAACGTCCCCGCGCCGACCTCGCTGGAGGACTTGGCCGACCCGAAGTACAAGGACCTGCTGGTCGTCGAGGACCCGGCGACGTCCTCGCCTGGTCTGGCGTTCCTGCTGGCGACGGTCTCGCAGTACGGCCAGAAGGACTTCCAGGGCTACTGGGCGCGCCTCAAGGCCAACGGGGTCAAGGTCGTCAGCGGCTGGGAAGAGGCCTACACGCAGGAGTTCTCGGGCTCGTCGGGCAAGGGGAAGCGGCCGCTGGTCGTCTCCTACGCCTCGTCGCCGTCGGCCGAACTCGACGACAAGGGCAAGCCGCGCACGGCCGCGCTGCTCGACACCTGCTTCAAGCAGGTCGAGTACGCGGGTGTGCTGACCGGCGCGAAGAACACCGAGGGCGCCCGCAAGGTGCTGGATCTGCTGCTGTCGGCGGACTTCCAGAGCAAGGTGCCGGACAAGATGTACGTCTACCCGACCCGTGAGGGCGTGCAGCTGCCCGCCGCGTGGGCGGCGGCCCCGCCCGCGGAGAACGCGGCCACGCTGCCCGCGCCGGACATCGCGGCCAACCGGGAGCGGTGGATCGAACAGTGGCGCGCGGCCGTTCGCGGCTGAGACTGCCGGACGGCACCGGCCCGGCACTGCTCGGGCTGGTGCCGTTGGGCTTTCTGGCGGTCTTCTTCCTCTGGCCCGTGGCCGCGATCATCCAGCGCGGCCTCGGGTCCAGTGGGCTGGCCAGGGTTCTCGGCTCGTCGGACACGTGGGCGGTGGTGCTGTTCACCGTCGCCCAGGCGGCGGCGTCCACTGTGGTCGCGGTCATCGCCGCGATGCCGGTGGCGTTCCTGTTGGCCCGCTGCGCTTTGCCGGGCATCGCCGTCGTGCGGGCCGCGATCCTGGTGCCGTTCGTGTTGCCGACCGTGGTCGTCGGGCTGGCTTTCCGGTCACTGATGCCCGACGGCGGCGTGCTCTCGATCGTGCTGGCCAACGCCTTCTTCAACGTCGCCGTGGTAGCCCGGACCGTCGCAGGCCTCTGGTCACACCTTGACCGCCGGGCCGAGGACGCCGCCCGTGCGCTCGGGGCATCGCCGCTGAGGGCCTTCACCTCGGTGACCCTGCCCGCGCTGCGACCCGCGATCGGGTCCGCCGCGGCCATCGTGTTCCTGTTCTGTGCCACCAGTTTCGGTGTGGTGCTCCTGCTCGGCGGAGCCCGGTACCGCACGCTGGAGACGGAGATCTACCTGCGGACGGTCGACCTGCTCGACCTGTCCGGTGCGGCGGCCCTGTCGCTGATCCAGATCACCGCCGTCGTCTCGGTCCTGGTGCTCGCGGCTCTCGCGCGTCGCCGCCGGGAGACCGCGATGGCGCTGCGCGCCCGCACGGAAACCACTCGGCGCCCCCGCGGCGGCGAGTGGTGGGTGGCGGGCGCGGCCTACGCCGTGGTGGCGTCGCTGATGGTGCCGATCGTCGCGCTGGTCGTCCGCTCACTGTCCACATCAGACGGCTGGGGCCTGGAGGGCTACCGGGCGCTGTCCGGCACGGGCTTCCGCGGCTCGCTGCAGATCTCCGGCATCGACGCCGCGATGAACTCGCTGCGCGCGGCGACGGACGCGACGCTGCTGGCCCTGGTGCTGGGTGTGTCCGCGTCGGTGGTGTTGGTGTCGCTGGGGCGAAGCCGCGCCCATCCGGGTTTCGTCGACACGCTCGACACGGCCCTGATGTTGCCGCTCGGCGTATCCGCGGTGACCGTCGGCTTCGGCTACCTGATCACCCTGGACGCCCTCCCCGGCGACCTGCGGACATCGGCCGCGCTGGTGCCGCTGGCGCAGGCGATCGTGGTGACACCATTGGTGATCCGGATGATCCTGCCCGTCCTGCGCTCGGTCGACCCGCGCCTGCGTCAGGCGGCGGGCTCGCTTGGCGCGAGCCCGTGGCGGGTGTGGCGCGAGGTCGATATCCCGTTGGCGGGCCGGTCTTTGCTCGCCGCCGCCGCGTTCGGCTTCGTCGTGGCTCTGGGCGAATTCGGCGCGACGAGCTTCCTCGCGCGCCCGGATTCGGCGACGCTTCCGGTGGTGATCGGCCGGTTGATCTCGCGCCCGGGGGAGCTGAACAACCAGATGGCCTACGCGGCCTGCACGATGCTGATGGTGGTGACGGTCGCGGTGGTGCTGCTGGTGGAACGCCTGCGAGTCCGTTCGGTGGGGGAGTTCTGATGCTCAAGGTCGACCGGCTGGACGTGGCCTACGGTCCCATTCTCGCGGTGTCGGAGGTGGACTTGGAGATCGCCGACGGTGAGGTGGTGGCGCTGCTGGGGCCCTCCGGCTGCGGCAAATCCACCCTGCTGCGGGCGATCGCCGGCCTGGAACGCCCCACCAACGGCACGATCTCCTGGAATGGCAACGACCTCGCGGGAATCCCCATCCACCGCAGAGGCTTCGGCCTGGTCTTCCAGGACGGCCAACTCTTCCCCCACCGCGACGTCGCAGGCAACGTCTCTTTCGGACTTCGCATGCGCGCCACACAACAACCCCCACCCACCCTGGGGGGCGGCCCCGCAGCCAGTCTATCGGCGGGGGGTGTCGAAAAGGAGGGGCGGCGGGGTGGGCTGTGGATAACTGGCCGGCGCGGTGGATCCCTGTGGACAACTGCCGGAGGCGGCGAGTCCTTGGAGGCAGGTGTCGGAGGTGGCGAGTCCCCGGGGACAACTGCCCGGCGCGGGAAGTCAGGTGGCTCTGGCAGGGGCGATACTGAGCGGGTCGATGAGATGTTGGAGTTGGTGGGGCTCAGCGGTTACGGCGGCCGCCGCGTCACCGAGTTGTCCGGTGGTGAGCAGCAGCGGGTCGCGCTCGCCCGTGCGTTGGCTCCTCATCCCCGGCTGCTCCTGCTCGACGAGCCACTGTCCGCTTTGGACCGGGCGCTGCGCGAGCAGCTCGCCATCGACCTCGCGCGGCTCCTCCGGGAATCCGGCAGCACGGCGCTCGTCGTCACCCACGACCACGATGAGGCCTTCACCCTCGCCGACCGGGTCGCCGTCATGCGCGCGGGCCGGATCGTGCAGGTCGGCAAGCCCGACGAGGTGTGGCGCCGCCCCGTCGACGAGGCCACCGCGCGGTTCCTCGGCTGCGACCTCTTCCTCGACGCCACCGCCGAGAACGGCGTCCTGACCTGCGAGTTCGGCTCCGCCCCAGTCCCCTGGGCCCCCGACGGCCCGCTCACCGCAGGTCTAAGGCCCGCCGCCCTGAGAGTGGGGGACGGGCCGACCGTCGTCACCGTCACTGCCCGCGTCCACCGGCGCGACCACGTGCGGCTGGTCGTCGACACCGGCGGACGCCAGGTGGATGCCGTCGCCGGGATCGCGGACGCACCCGAGGTCGGCGCCCGGGTGCGGTTGGTCCTCGACCCCGACGGAGTCGCCGTGCTCAGCCGTCGCGGCTGAGCATCCGCGACAGTGCCAGCGAGTAGCCGATCACGATGTAGCAGGCCGCCCGCAGCACGCCCTCGGTCAGCGTCCCGGTCGGCAGCGGGTCGCGGATCACCTCGGGAATGCTCATCCAGCTGGTCGTCATCAGCACCGGGTCCAGCCAGTCCAGCGCCGGGATCGCGCTCAGCACCCCGGACAGGATGACCACGCCCAGCGCGACCACGACCACGATCAGCGGGTGCTCGGTCCACGCCGACACCGCCAGCGCGACCGCCGCCAGCGCCCACACCTGCACCGTCACCAGCAGCACCGTCAGCAGGATGCGCCCCAGGGCCTCGCCCAGCGGCAGCGTCGTGCCCGACATCGTCATCATCCCGTCGCCACCGAGCAGGATGACTCCGGCGATCGTCCCCGTGACCGCCATCAGCGTCACCACGAACAGCGTCACCGTGGCGACACCGAACGCCTTCACCGCCAGCAGCCGCGGCCTGCTCACCGGGGCCAGCAGCAGCGTGCGCATCGTGCCGCTCGCCGCCTCGCCCGCCAGCGCGTCGGCGGCGAGCATGGCGCCGGTCAGCGGCAGCAGCATGTTCAGGCCGATGATCAGCGCGAACACCGGCAGCAGCAGGCCGTTGCCGTCGACCAGCCCGGCTATGCCTTCCTCGACCGAGTTGCCGCTGTTCGCCCCCGCGTCGGTGGCGATCCAGATGCCGACGCCCGCGATCACCGGGACCAAGGCCAACAGGCCGATCAAGATCAGGGTGCGCGGTCTGCGCAGGACCATCCGCAGCTCCGACCGCAGCAGCCTGCCCAGTGGGGCGCGCCGCGCGTCGGGGCGCTGGATGTCGCCGAGCGTCATCGCGGTCATCGTGCTTCCTCCGGAATCGGCAGGGCCAAGTCGAACTCGGCGTCCTCGGCCGCGGCGCCGTCCTCGGTCAGGCGGGCGAACAAGTCCTCCAGGCCGGTGCGGTCGCGCCGGACCTCGTGCACCGGCACACCCGCGCGCACCAGCGTCTCCACGACGGCGGGCGCGGTGGTGGCCGTCAGGTCGGCGCGGACGCCGTCCGGCACGGCCCGAGCCGGAATCCTGTTGTCGCGCAACGCGTCCACGGCGAGCGTGATCTCCGGCGTGGTGACCAGCAGGCCCGCGTTGCCGGAGTCGAGCAGTTCCGCCAGCTCGCCCTGGGCGACGACAGTGCCCTGGTTGAGCACGGCGACGTGCGTGCAGGTCGCCTCGACCTCGGCCAGCAGGTGCGACGACACCAGCACCGTGGTGCCCGCGGCATGCAGATCGGCGATGACCGACCGGACCTCGCGGGTGCCCGCCGGGTCGAGCCCGTTGGTCGGCTCGTCGAGGATGACGAAGCGGCGGGGGACCAGCAGCGCGGCGGCCAGGCCGAGGCGCTGCTTCATCCCGAGCGAATACCCCTTGTAGCGCCGGTTCGCCGCACCGGTCAGCCCGACCCGCTCCAGCGATTCGCTGACAGCGGCGGGAATCCGGCTGCTGTGCAGGTGCGGTTCGGCCGCCGCCAGTCGCAGCAGGTTCTCCCGGCCGGAGAGGAACGAGTGGAAGCCGGGGCTCTCGACGAGCGCGCCGACCTCGGGCAGCGCGGCCGCCGCGCCGTCGGGCAGGCGGTGGCCGAGCAACTCGACCTCGCCCGCCGTCGGCATGACCAGACCGAGCAGCATCCGGATGGTGGTGGTCTTGCCAGATCCGTTGGGGCCGAGCATTCCCAACACCGCGCCCATCGGGACGTCGAGGTCGACGTGGTCCACCGCGACCGTGCCGCGGTAGATCTTGCGCAGACCCCGGGTCCGGGCGGCGAGCGGGATGGCCGCGGCGTCAGCCGCGACCATCCCAAGCCCGGTTACGCCGGTCACTTCGCCCCGAGGGCGTCGACCAGCACCTGCTGCGGCACGGCACCCAGCGCGGCGCGGCCGTCGGCCGTCACCAGCAGCGTGCCGACCTTGGAGCTGATGACGTACCCGGTGCCGAACGGTCCGGAGACCTCCTTGCCGAACTGCTTGAGCAGCTGCGCCGGGTCGTTGGCACCCGTGGCGCCTGCCTTGGCCTCACCGTTGAGCAGTCCCGCGGGCACCTTGCCGACCAGGACGGTGTCCCAGCCCTCGCCGACGGCCTTGCCGTCAATGCTGTCGAACAAGTTCTGGTGCTCCTTCATCTCAGCAGGCGACGGCTTGTGGTCGCCCGGCTTCGACTCGGTCACCTTCGCCCCCGCGGGCGGGGTGTAGGTGAACAGCGACGCGTCCTGCGCACCGGTTTCGAAGTCGGTGAAACCGATCCGCACGGCGGGCTCGGCCTGCCCGTTGGCCAGGACCTCCAGCCGCAGTGGGAGCCGGGTCTCGGAGTCGACCGCCACCCGGACCTCGCGCAGCAGCGTGCGCTCGGTCGGCTTCGGGGTGAGGACGAGCTGGTAGACCGGCCGGTCGGCGACACGCGCGGTGCCGTCGACGGTGATCGTGCTGTCCTTGCCCATCAGCCCGATGAACTCGCGAGCCGCGGTGGCCGGGTCGGCCAGCTTGTGCTCCGCCGACTTCTGCTCGGGCGCGCCGTCCACCATCTTCTGCACCGACCGGTCGGCCGAGTTCCAGATCCAGGTCGTGGTGCCGTCGTGCACGATGGTGCGCTCCGAGTCGCCCTCGCTGATCGACACCCGCGCGCGGCCCTCGCCGTCGGTGTAGACGTGCGCGGCCTCCCCACCCGTCCGCGCCTGCGGCAGACCCGGGATCGGGAGGCCGAGGTCGCTGGTGAACTCGACCGCCCCCGACATCGCCGGGATCTTCTCGGTCTTGATGACCGACTCGACCAGCGCCTCCGGGCTGATCTCCGGCAGCGCGGGCGGCTGTTCGCCCGCACCGGCGGGCGTGGCGAGCAGGATCAGCCCGACCACCCCCGTGGCCGTCCCCGCGGCCGCGACGGTCAGTGCCGTCCTCTTCCTGTCCATGCTGTTCTCCCCTGTTCGGGTTGTGTTCCCGCACCACAGAGACTGCACCGGGCGAGCTGAGATGGCGCTGAGAGCGCGTCCGTCGCTGAGAACCCGCTGAGAGTGGCCGCGCGATTCCACCGAAGACGGCCATGATGACAGGGTGAAACCTCGGGTTCTGGTGGTCGACGACGAGCTCGGCGTGCGCCGGGCGCTGCAGCGCGGGCTCACCGCCGAGGGCATGGACGTGGTGGTGGCCGCGGACGGGCCCAGCGCGCTGCGGATCGCGCTCACCGGCACGTTCGACGTGATCCTGCTCGACATCATGCTGCCGGGCCTGTCCGGCTACCGGGTGCTGGAGCGGCTGCGCGCCGAAGGTGTCGAGACCCCGGTGCTGCTGGTGTCGGCTAAGGACGGGGAGGTCGACCAGGCCGACGGCCTCGACCTCGGCGCCGACGGCTACCTGGTCAAGCCGTTCTCGTTCGTCGTGCTGGTCGCCCAGGTGCGCGCGGTTCTGCGGCGCACCGCCGAGGACGCGTCCGGCCGCAAGGTCCGCCTCGGCGACCTGGAGATCGACCGCGGCACCCGCGAGGTCCGCTTCCGCGGTGAGCCGGTGGCGCTGAGCCCCCGCGAATTCGCCGTCCTCGACGTGCTCGCGGGCCGGGCGGGCGCGGTCGTCACCAAGGACGACTTGCTGCGCGCGGTCTGGGGCGACGAGCAGGCCGCCACCCGCAACGCCGTCGAGGTCTACGTCGGCTACCTGCGCCGCAAACTCGACGCGGCGGGCGCCGACGGCATCGTGCGCACCGTGCGCGGTCACGGCTACCTGGCCTCCACCAGCGAGATCGACGACGTGCTCGACCAGGTCCGGCCCAGGTGAGAGACCCGCGCGGCCTCTGGCTCCGGCGGACGATCCGGTTCCGGGTCACCATCGTCACCACGGTCGTGACGCTGGCCGTGCTGCTCGGACTGGCCGCGGTGACCAGCAAGATGATCGGCCCGCTGCTGGTCGACTCGGCCGACGCGGAACTCTCGACGTCGCTGTCGGCGGCCTCCGCGCGGGTGGAGCGGGGTGAGCCCGTGGCGCCGTCGCCCCATCTGCAGGTCCGGGTGCTCGACACGGCGGGGACGCCCGTCGACGGCGGACCGCCGGTGAGTCTCGACCCGGCGGACGTGCGGGTCCTCAAAGCGGGCACTCCGGTGCTGCGCGGCAACGACGCCCCGCCCGCGCGCTGGCTCGGGACCGTGGTCACCGCGCCCGACGGCAGCCAGCGGCTGGTCGTCGCCGGGACCGGCATCGTCGGCTACGAAGCCGCCCACCACCGAGCCCTTCAGTGGCTGCTGATCGCCGCCCTCATCGTCGCCGCCGCCGTGGCCGCGACGACCTGGATCGCCGTGCGCACCTCACTTCGCCCCGTGGAACGCATGCGCAGCGCCGCGGGCAGGCTCGGCGCGGGCCGCAGGCTCCCCATTCCCGAGGCGCACGACGAACTGCGCTCACTCGCGGGCGCCCTCAACGCCCTCCTCGCCCGCCGCGACGAGGCCACCGACCGCCTCCGCCGCTTCACCGGCGACGCCGCGCACGAGCTGCGCTCCCCGGTGGCGTCCATCCGCGTGCAGGCCGAGGTCGCGGTCACCCACCCCGACCCGGACCTGTCCCAGGAGGTCCTCAGCGACGTCGTCCGCGAGGCGGAGCGGCTGTCGTCGCTGGTGGACGGGCTGCTGACGCTGGCCCGCTCGGACGCGGGGGAGGTCCCGCCCGCCGAGCCGGTCGACCTGGCGCTGGCCGCCGCCGACGCGGCCACCCGCTGCCGCGGCGACGGTCCCGCCGTCCAACTGCACGTTCCGCCGACTCCGTGCTGGGTGCTCGCCGCACCGTCTGAAGTGGACTTGGTGCTGGACAACCTGCTCCGCAACGCGCTGCGGCACGCCCGAGCGCAGGTGACGGTCACCGTTCTGGTCGCCAGCAAGGCGATCCGGCTGGTGGTGGACGATGACGGCCATGGCATACCGGAGGAACACCGGACCCGCGTGTTCGACCGCTTCTACCGAATCCAGGACGACCGGGCCCGCAGCAGCGGCGGCACCGGCCTGGGGCTGGCCCTGGTCGCGGAGGTCGTGCGGCGGCGGGGTGGCGCGGTGCGGGTGAGCGAGTCCCCCGAGGGCGGCGCCCGTTTCCAGGTCACCTGGCGGGTCGCCCGATGAGGGCGCTGTCAGCGGCGTTCGGCGCGGAGGGCGTGCTGGACCCGTCGCGCGCGGGGTTGGTCGGGGTGGGTGACGAGATCCGGGTCGGGTGGTCCCGGATGCGGATCGTGGAACTCGGTGTGGACGGCCTGCGCGCGGTCCGGGTGGGCGGGCTTCCCGCGCCACCGCTGGAAATCCCGTCCACTGGCGGCGCATGGCCCCGCGTCACCGCGCGCGTGCACGCGAAGGCGGCGGCTTTGCGGGGAGCGCGGGTCGTGGTCGGGGCCGCCATCGTGCGTGGTGGCCGATTGCTTGCGCAGCAACGGTCCTACCCGGCGGAGGCGGCAGGCTTGTGGGAACTGCCGGGCGGCCGCGTCGAGCCGGGCGAGTCCGATGTGGACGCTGTGCGGCGGGAATGCCTGGAGGAGCTGGGAGTCGACGTCACACCGACGGTGCCGGTGGGTCCGGACGTGGTTCTCCGGGACGACCTGATCCTGCGCGTCTACGGCGCGTCGCTCGACCGGGGGGAGCCGCATCCGCATGACCACCAGGCGGTGGCTTGGCTGACGGAGGGGACGTTGGACACCGTCACCTGGTTGCCCGCCGACCGCGTTCTTGTCCCTGCGCTGCGGACTTTCCTCCGCGCGGTGCAACCGAACTAGGTAGTTTTACTCCTTTCCGTATCCATGCGACTCCGCACAGTGTTCGCTTGCGTCATACTCGTGGACGGCTCGCGAACAAGGGGGATGACCGTGCCTGGGGACCAATGGCCGATGTCTAAACGCATGGGAGGACTGGCGGCCATCATGATCCTCGTGGGCCTGACGGCTTGCACGGAACAACGATCGCCGAGACCCGCCTCCACTTCCCAGTCCACTACAGCTGCCGGCCCGGTTCGGACAGCACCGGCGGTGGACGAACCGATCAGCCTTGGCGAGCTGTGGAAGTCGCCGTGTGGGCTGATCAAGGTCTTCAAGCTTGAGGACTACGGATTTGGCGACGAGGACGATGGAAGGCCCTATCCCGACGGAAGCGGTTCCGCCTGCGTCTGGACGGCTACGAAAGGCGCGGGTGCCGGCACCGCCACGCTGGTGATGGTCGCGTACCCCAACCACGACATCTTGGGTGAGACCTACCGAACCGCTCCCGCCGACGCGACCGCGTTCAAGCCCTCGACGTTGACATTGCCCCAACTCCCAGCGGCATATGTGGCCGACACCCCGACGTCCTGCTCCTATGTCGTGGGATTCTCGGCCACCCAGGGAATCAAGGTGACCTACACCGCGCCGGAAGCATTCGAAGAACAGGACATCAAGAAACGGTGCGCGATTCCGTACTCGGCCGCCGCGGGTGTCGTGAGCATGATCCGACCACCACGATCAGGGGTACCGACTACCAGATGACTACCGAATCGGATTCACACCGACCGCTGAATCGTCCGGTCCTGCCACGCTTCCATGTATCTGGTCGACATGCCGATGGGCGGATCCGCTGATGGGCAACCTGCTCAATCTGCTGCTGTACTTGCCGACGTCGCGGCGTGAGTGGGGGTGGTGGGTGGTCGTCCTTGGGGCGGTCTGCTCGATCCTGCCGGTGTTCGCCGGCCCCTTCGACGCAGCTCTGGTGTGCGTGGTCGCGTGCGTGCCCGGGACTCTGTTCGGAGTCGCCGGGCTGCTTGACCGTGAACACGGATTGTGGTGGGCCTTCACCGGAACGCTGGTCATCATCGGCGGCGCCACGGCGTTCGCATTGGTGCGGGCCGCCACCTGAGACAGGTAGGAGTGGGGCCCGCACGCGGAGGGCGTGCGGGCCCCTGGGGAACCTCAAGCGACCCCAGCCAGCCGCAGCGCGGAGGTCAACCGGTGGGCGCCGCGTTCGGCCGCCCGTTCCGCTCCGGCCTTGCGGATCCGGTCGAGTTCCTCCTGATCCGCCAACAGGTCCATCGCCCCCTTGCGGATCGGCCGCAACTCCTCGATCACCGCCTCCGCCACCGCCTCCTTGACCTCCCCGTACGACCCGAACGAGAAATCGCGCGGGGGAGTCCCGGTGCAGGCCGACAAGATCTCCAGCAGGTTCGCCAACCCCGGCTGGTCATCCGGCGAGTACGTCACCCGGTCCAGCCCGTCCGTCACCGCACGCCGGATCTTGCGGCGGATCAGGTCCGGTTCGTCCAGGATGAAGACGCTGCCCGCTGTGTCCTGTGTGGACTTCGACATCTTCCGGGTCGGGTCGGCCAGGTCCCGCACTCGGGCCGCGGTGGGCGGAGTGACCGCCGACGGCACGGTGAACAACTCCCCGTACGTCGAGTTGAAGCGGCGGGCCAGACTTCGGGCCAGTTCCACGTGCTGGGCCTGGTCGTCGCCGACCGGGACCTCCGAGGCGCCCTGCAGGAGGATGTCGGCGGCCATCAGGACCGGGTAGGTGAGCAGCCCGAGCCGGACCATCCCCTGTCCTTCCGACTTCTGTTTGAACTGGGTCATCCGCGCCGCCTCGCCGTAGGAGCAGGTGCACTCCAGGACCCAGCTCAGCGCCCCAAGTTCCCGCACGAGGTCGGACTGGACGAAGACCTGTTCCGGTGCGATCCCCGCCGCCACCAGCACCGCCAGCAGTTCGCGGGAGAGCACCCGCAGCCGCGCCGGGTTGTAGGACACCGTCATCGCGTGCAGGTCGCTGACGAAATAGAGGTCGCCCGGGCGGCCCTGGGTCGCCCAGCGGCTGATGGCGCCCAGGTGGTTGCCGATGTGGGCGTGGCCGGACGGGGTGATGGCGGACAAGCGGGTCATTCCGGGTCTCCTCGGTCAGTCGCCACCCGGACCGGAAACCAAAAGGCCGCCCGATCGGGCGGCCTGGTCGTTGCTCAACGCAGGGTCAGGGCCGCCGGTCGGCGGTCCACCACTCGGTCACGTTGAGAGTTCGCATCGATACCACGCTAGCGGCCAGCGGGGGCCCTGGCAAAGGTTTACCTTTAGGTCATGTACGTCGTATTGATCACTTACACAGCTCCGCTGCAAGAGATCGACTACGTGCTGCCGGACCACACCACGTGGGTCGGCAAGCAGTACGAGGCCGGCTACTTCCTGGCCTCGGGGCGTCGGGACCCGCGCACCGGCAAGGTGATCATCGTCAGGCCGATGAACCGGGACAAACTCAAGGCGTTGCTGGCCACCGACCCGTTCTCGCTGCGCGGCATGGCGCACTACGAGGTGATCGCGTTCGACGCGACGCGCACTTGTCGTGAGCTGGCGCCGTACAACGAGGCGATCATGGAGCCGATCTAGGGCGCTAAGCCGCCTTCTTCATCTCGGCCTTGACCCGCTTGAGGGCCAGGACCGGGCACTTCTTGCATGCCGACTTCGACCGGCAGCACTTCTTCTTGACCTTGCCCTTTTTCATCAGCTTCTTGACCCGGTCGGCAGGTGTAGCGCCTTTGCCCGCACCCATATCGCGACGCCCCATCGGTCGGCTGAACGTGCTGCTTAGGTTAGGTTAACCTGTCCAACTCGGCGCGTGGTGCTGCTCACACCAAAGGACCAGCTATCCTGGGGTAGCCATCAGCAGCCCTTTCGGCTGCGCGGCTGCCCCCTTCAGCGTTGACTGCGATTGCGGGCTGCCCTAAACGCCCGAGCCTAAACGCCCGAGAAGGAACCAGGAGCACGCGCGTGCCCACAGCGACCGCTAGCGCCGAGTTGGCCTCCGCCGACCTCCGCCGCAACGATCTCCGCAACATCGCGATCGTCGCGCACGTCGACCACGGAAAGACGACGCTGGTCGACGCCATGCTGCGTCAGTCCGGCGCCTTCGAGGCCCGGGCCGAACTCGTCGACCGCGTCATGGACTCCGGTGAGCTCGAACGCGAAAAGGGCATCACCATCCTGGCGAAGAACACCGCCGTGCGTCGCCAGACGCCGGACGGCCCCATCGTCATCAACGTCGTCGACACCCCCGGCCACGCCGACTTCGGCGGCGAGGTCGAGCGCGGCCTGGCCATGGTCGACGGTGTCGTCCTGCTGGTCGACGCCAGCGAGGGCCCGCTGCCCCAGACCCGCTTCGTGCTGCGCAAGGCGCTGGCCTCCGGCCTGCCCGTCGTGCTCGTGGTGAACAAGGTCGACCGGCCCGACGCCCGCATCGCCGAGGTCGTCGAGGAGACCCACGACCTGCTGCTCGACCTGGCCTCCGAGCTCGACGACCTGGACGAGTCCGTGCTGGACCTCCCCGTCGTCTACGCCTCCGCTCGCGCGGGCCGGGCGAGCCTGAACCAGCCGGAAGACGGCGGCCTGCCCGACAGCGAGAACCTCGACCCGCTGTTCGACCTGCTGATGGACAAGATCCCCGCGCCGAAGGCCGACATCGACTCGCCGCTGCGCGCGCTGGTGACCAACCTCGACGCGTCCAGCTTCCTCGGCCGCATCGCGCTGTGCCGCATCCACGCGGGCAAGATCCGCAAGGGCCAGACCGTGGCGTGGCTGCGTGAGGACGGTTCGGTCTCCAACGTCCGCATCACCGAGCTGCTGGTCACCGAGGCCCTCGACCGCGTCCCCGCCGAAGAGGCGAGCGCGGGCGAGCTGGTCGCCATCGCGGGCATCCCCGAGATCACCATCGGCGACACGCTGGCCGACATCGACAACCCGGTGGCGCTGCCCCGGCTGACCGTCGACGAGCCCGCCATCTCGATGACCATCGGCTGCAACACCTCCCCGCTGCAGGGACGCAGCGGCGGCAGCAAGCTCACCGCCCGCGTGCTCAAGGCCCGCCTCGACAGCGAACTGGTCGGCAACGTGTCCGTGCGCGTGCTCAACACCGAGCGCCCGGACACCTGGGAGGTGCAGGGCCGTGGCGAGCTGGCCCTGGCCATCCTGGTCGAGCAGATGCGCCGCGAGGGCTTCGAGCTGACCGTCGGCAAGCCCGAGGTCGTCACCCGCCAGATCGACGGCAAGCTCTGCGAGCCGTTCGAGCGCCTGACGGTCGACGCCCCCGAGGAGTACCTGGGCGCCATCACCCAGCTCCTGGCCAACCGCAAGGGCCGCCTGGAGCACATGGGCGGGCACGGCAGCGGCCGCATCAAGGTCGAGTACGTCGTCCCGTCGCGTGGCCTCATCGGCTTCCGCACCGACTTCCTGACCGAGACCCGCGGCACGGGCATCGCCAACGCCATCTTCGAGGGCTACGCCCCGTGGGCCGGTGAGATCCGCAGCCGCCACTCGGGCTCGTTGGTCGCCGACCGCCAGGGCCCGGTCACCGCGTACGCGATGCTCCAGCTCGCCGACCGCGGCACGTTCTTCGTCGAGCCGGGCGCCGACGTCTACGAGGGCATGGTCGTGGGCGAGAACCCGCGCGCCGAGGACCTCGACGTCAACGTCACCAAGGAGAAGAAGCTCACCAACATGCGCTCCTCCTCCGCCGACGTCATGGAGACGCTGGCCCGGCCGCGCAAGCTGAGCCTGGAAGAGGCGCTGGAGTTCTGCGCCAACGACGAGTGCGTCGAGGTCACCCCGGAGTTCGTCCGGGTCCGCAAGACCATCCTCGACGCCACCACCCGCGGCCGGACGCGCTCGCGCGAGAAGGCCCGCGACGCGAAGTAGTAGCCGATCTCACACAGGCGGCGTCGGGAACTCCCGGCGCCGCTTGTGCGTCTTCCGGTTGGCTGGGCCGAACCGGTGACTGATAGGCGACCATGGCACCATGGCCGACCAGCTCACTGTGGGAGGAGCAGGGGTGCGCAAGAGCAGGTGGGTGCTGGCCGCGTCGACGGCCGTCGTGTGCCTGACGTCCTGCACGAACGCCCCGCCGCCGCCCCTGGTGACCACCGAGGTGGCCCAGACGGCCCCCACGCGCCCGGTCAACCCCGGCGAGGCCGTGGTCGGGGTGGACAGCGTCGCGGGCGGGCTGAACCCGCACAAGCTGTCCGACCAGTCCATGGTCACCACCGCGCTGGCGCAGGCCATGCTGCCGTCGGTGTTCCGCACCGGCCCGGACGGCACGCCCCAGCTCGACCAGACGCTCATGCTGTCCGCGCAGGTCACCAACACCGAGCCGTACACCGTCACGTACCGGCTGCGGCCCGAGGCGTCGTGGTCTGACGCGGCGCCCATCGCCGCCGAGGACTTCGTCTACCTCTGGGAGCGGCTGCGGGACGAGCCCGGGGTCATCGACGGCATGGGCTACCGGCTGATCTCCAACATCTCCGCCCGCGAGGCGGGCCGGGTCGTCGAGGTGACCTTCGCCAAGCCCTACCCGGGCTGGCGCTCGCTGTTCTCCTCGCTGCTGCCCGCCCACCTGGTCAAGGACAGCCCGGGTGGCTGGGCGAACGTGCTGGCCGACAACTACCCGGTCACCGGCGGCCCGTTCTCGCTGCGCCTGCTCGACCGGGTGCGCGGCGAGGTCATCCTGGAGCGCAACGACCGCTATTGGGACCCGCCCGCCGCGCTCGACCGGATCGTGCTGCGCCGCGGCGACCTCAACGGCATCACGGGCGCTCTGCGCACCGCGCACAACCAGCTGGCCCTCACGGCCCTGGGCGCCCAGGGCGTCACGCAGGTGGCCGGGCTGGGCGCGAGCGTGACCCACAAGACGGTCCCGCGGCCGTCGGTGGCCACGGTGCTGCTGCGCCCGGTCAGCCCCGCCATGGCCGACGTGCGGGTCCGCTCCGCGATCGCCGCCATCATCGACCGTGGCGCGCTGGTCAAAGCGGGCACTGGCGGCGGCCCGCAGTCCGCGCTCACGGCCAACGCCCAGGTCCTCGCGCCCGGCGCCGCGGGCTATGCCGCGACCGGGCCCAACACCGGACCGGACCCCGCACTCGCCGAGCGCCTGCTCACCGAGGCCGGGTACCTCAAGACGGCGGGCACCTGGACGTCGACGAACGCGGTGCTCAACCTGGTCATCGCCGTGCCCGCGGACCGTCCGGCCTACGCCGCGATGGCCGCGGAGCTGCGCAAGCAGCTCACCGCCGCCGGTATCACCGTCAAGGTGGTCTCCCCGCCGGGCGCGGAGCTGTTCACCACGCTCCCGGCCGCGGCGACCGCCAAGGACCCGGTCGACCTGCTCATCGCCCCGCTGCCGGTCAGCCAGGACCCGGCGACCGCGCTCGCGACCCGCTTCGGCTGCGCGTCGACGTCGGACGACGCCCCCGGGCCGATCGCGGCGAACCCGGTCGGCTTCTGCGACCCGACCATCCAGGCCACCATCGACTCGGCCGTGACCGGCGAGGTGCCGCTCGCCAGCGCGCTCGCGGCCCTCGAACCCGTGCTGTGGAACCGAGCCCTGACTTTGCCGCTGTACCAAGAGGCCGACGATCTCATCGTCCGAACAGATATGACCGGCGTCACCGCGGGTCCGCCGCTGGCAGGCCCCTTCGCCGGGGCGGCCACCTGGCGGCGCGCGGCCAAGTAGGCGGAGGTGGATCCCACTGCGGGTCACCGCATTCCCGCTCTCAGTGAGTGATGATAACGGTCACCTACCGTGCTACCGGCTGGTTGTCACCCTTTGGTCACGATCGCCCGTCCACCGGTGACCGATGCCTTTCTCGTTCCTACCGTCGCCGGGAGTGCGCCGCCGAAGACACCGTCGGCGGCGAGTAGAAGGCTGTGCCCGCGTCAGACCGGCGCGGGGACGGCATCGGGGTAGGAGGGCAAGTGCCAGTGAAGAGGTCCACTCTGTCGGCGGCGGCCGCGGTGCTCGGGACGTCGCTCGTCCTGAGTGGCTGCGCCGGGCCTGGCGCCGAGGACGGTGGCGGCACCGGACCGACCGGCGACATCGCGGCCATGGCCATCGCCAAGGGCGAGTCGGGTGCCAACTACACCTCTCCCGAAGTGCCGGTGACGGACGCGAGCTACATCGTCTCGACCGACAACCCGTTCACCGCGTACAACAACGTCACGGCGGACGCCAACAACTCCTACAACACCTTCGCGCTCACCAAGGTGCTCTCCGGCGCCCACCTGCTCGACGGCAACAACAAGGTCCTTTTGAACAAGGACGTGATGGAATCCGTCGACGTCATCAGTAAGACGCCCCAGGTCGTGTCGTGGAAGATCAAAGAAGGCGTGACCTGGTCCGACGGCGAGCCGTGGGACTGCGACGACTTCCACCTGGCCTGGCTCAGCCAGACCGGCAAGATCAAGAACTCCCAGGGCAAGGACATCTTCACCGCCGCGGGCACCAGTGGCTATGAGCTGATCGGGAAGCTGCAGTGCCCGACCCCGCTCGAGGTGGTCGCCACCTTCGAGGACACCTACCCCGACTACAAGAGCCTCTTCGGCATGTCGACCGACCTGCTCCCGGCGCACATCCTGGAACAGGGCACCGGCGTCGCCGACATCACCAAGGTGTCCCTGACCAGCGACAAGGCCACGCTCAACAAGGTCGCCGAGTTCTGGAAGACGAAGTGGAACGGCTACGACGCGGCACTCATGCCGTCCTCGGGGCCGTACAAGATCACCGCCTTCGAGCAGAACAACTCCGTCACCCTGGAGCGCAACGAGCGTTGGCAGGGCATGCCCGGGGGACCGGCCAAGCTGGTGCTGCGCGGCATCTCCGACCAGGTCGCCCAGGCCCAGGCGCTGGAGAACGGCGAGGTCGACGTCAACTCGATGGCCCAGCCCGACGCGAACGCCGCCGAGCGGCTGCGCGGCCTGCGCTCCCAAGGCGTGCGGTTCGGCGCGGCCAACGGCCTCGGCTTCGAGCACCTCGACCTCAACTTCAAGAACAAGTGGCTCAGCGACCAGGCCGTGCGCAAGGCGTTCATGCAGTGCGTCAACCGCGAGGAGCTCACCCAGAAGCTCATCCGGCCGGTCCTGGAGACCGCCAAGCCGCTGGGCAGCCTCGCGTTCTTCCAGGGCGAGGACGGCTACACCGACAACTACGCCGCCTACCAGGGCGACGCCGCCGCGGCGAAGGCGACGCTCGAGGCGGCCGGATACACCTTCGGCGCCGACGGATTCGCCACCAAGGGCGGCGAGAAGGTGTCGCTCAAGATCAGCCACACCGACATCCCGCGACGCAAGCAGACCGTGCAGCTGATCATGTCCCAGTGCAAGCCGGCGGGCCTGGAGATCATCGACAACACCGACCCGAACTTCCTCGACACCCGGGTCAGCCAGGGCGACTACGACATCGCCCTGTTCGCCTGGTCCGCGGCCCCGTTCAAGTCGGTGCAGAAGTCGATCTACTCCACCGGCGGCGGCCAGAACTGGTCCGGCTACGCCAACCCGAAGGTCGACGCCGCCTACATCAGGGCGAGCAGCGAACTCGACGAGGACGCCGCCCGCCGCGCCTACGCCGAGGCCGACAAGCTGATGGCGGAGGACAACTACTCTCTGCCGCTCTACCAGCTGCCGAACATGTGGGCGTGGAAGGGAATCGACAAGGTCTACTTCCAGTCGTACAACGGCGCTCTGTGGAACGCCAACGAGTGGATCAAGACCTCGTAAGCCGATCAGCCGCCCGACGCGGCTCGCACCACCGGAGGGGCCGAACCGCGGTCCGGCCTCTCCGCCCGGGCACCCGGACGGCGCACGACGCCAGGCTCCGGGGTCGAGCGGCCACCCCCCGCCGCCCGGGCGCCACCAAGGAGTACCCGTGTTGCGCTATACCGTTCGACGGCTGCTGATCTCCGCGCCGATCCTGCTGGTCGGCAGCATGCTGGCGTTCTTCATGGTCGCCGCGGCGGGCAACCCGGCGGCCGAGCTGCGGGGCAGGCCCGGCGTCACCGAGGCCCAGGTCAAGGCCCTGGAATCGAGCATGGGCCTCGACCAGCCGATCATCGTGCGCTACTGGAACTGGCTCGTCGACTTCCTCGGCGGCGACTGGGGGCAGAGCATCGCGCTCGGCCAGGCCAAGGTCGACGTGTTCGACTCGACCATGCGGGCGCTGTGGATCACCGTGCGACTCGTCGTCGGCGCCGAGATCCTGGCCATCGTGCTGGGCGTGACGGTCGGTGTGCTCGCCGCCGTGAAGCAGTACTCGTTCCTGGACTACCTGGCCACGTCGAGCGCGTTCCTGGTGTTCTCCATGCCGGTCATCTGTGTCGCGGTGATCCTCAAGAACTACGGCATCCAGTTCAACAACGTGCTCGAGAGCATGGGCCTGGACCGGTGGCTGAGCACGGTCAGCCCGGCCACCGGCGGGTTCCAGGGCGACTTCGGCGAGCAGGTCTTCTCCTACACCGGCACCTACCTGCTGCCGACCCTGACCCTCACGCTGATCAGCTTCGCCGCGTACAGCCGGTTCCAGCGGGCGTCGATGCTGGAGACCCTGCACTCGGACTACGTGCGCACCGCGCGGGCCAAGGGGATCTCGCAGAGCCGGGTGATCTTCCGGCACGCGTTCCGCAACGCGATGATCCCGGTGGCGACCCTGTTCTCGCTGAACTCCGCGGCGCTGCTGTCCGGCGCTATCGTCACCGAGACGGTGTTCGGCTGGCGGGGCATGGGGCACCTGCTGGTGCAGTCGATCCGCTCGTTCGACCCGTACATGCTGATGGGCTGGCTGATGGTCACGGCCACGCTCGTCGTGCTGTTCAACCTGGCTGCCGACATCCTGTACGGCATCCTCGACCCGAGGATCCGCCTTGCCTAGCGACCTGCCCCTCCCGGTCCTCCCGGCAGTCACGCACGGGCCCAGCGAGTTCGACGCCACCAAGGCGCGCAAGCGGCGCACGGTGATCCTGCGCAGGTTCTTCCGGCACCGGCTGGCCGTGGCCAGCCTGGCGGTGTTCCTGTTGGTCGTCGCGTTCGGCTTTCTCGGCCCCCTGTTCTGGACCGTCGCCGTGGACGACACCCGCAGCCCCGGCTACCTCCCGCCGAGCCCGGCGCACCCGCTGGGCACCATCCAGGCGGGCAACGACATGCTCGCCCAGCTCATCCGCGGCACCCGGCTCTCGGTGCAGATCGCGGTCGTCGTCGCGGTCGGCTCGACGGTCGTCGGGGTCGTCCTCGGCGCGCTCGCCGGCTACCTGCGCGGGTTCGTCGACGGCGCGATCAGCCGGTTCACCGACCTCATGCTGATCATCCCGCAGATCGCGGTCGCGGCGATCCTGGTCCGCGCGCTCGACGGCAGCTGGTACATGGTCGCGGTCATCCTCGCCGCGTTCGGCTGGATGCAGGTCGCGCGGATCACCCGCGGCGAGACGATGTCGCTGGCCCAGCGGGAGTTCGTCGAGGCCGCGCGGGCGGCGGGCGCGGGAACCCGGTGGATCATCTTCCGGCACCTCGTGCCCAACATGGTCGGCAGCATCACGGTCAACGCCACCCTGGCCGTCGCCACCGCGGTGCTCTCGGAAACGGCCCTTTCGTTCATCGGCCTAGGGGTCCAGTCCCCGGACACCTCCCTCGGGCTGATCATCAGCGAGAACTACTCGCAGATCACCCTGCGGCCCTGGCTGTTCTGGGGCCCGTTCGTCGTCATCGTGCTGCTCTCGCTCGCGGTGAACTTCATCGGCGACGGGCTGCGCGACGCGTTCGACCCCAGGCAGACGAAGGTGCGTGCCTGATGGCCCCCGTGCTCGCCGACCCGGTGCTCGCCGTCGACGACCTCTCCGTCACCTTCCCGACCGAGGACGGCGACGTCCGCGCGGTCCGGTCGGTGTCGTACTCGCTGCGCCCGCGCGAGGTCCTCGGCATCGTCGGCGAGTCCGGCTCCGGCAAGTCGGTCTCGTCGATGGCGGTCATGGGCCTGCTTCCACGCAACGCCAAGGTGACCGGGTCCATCCGCTACCGCGACCGCGAACTGGTCGGGCTGTCGGACAAGCAGCTGCGGAGCGTGCGCAACAACGGCGTGGGGATGATCTTCCAGGACCCGATGACCTCGCTGAACCCGGTGTTCACCATCGGCTGGCAGCTCGCCGAGGCCTACCGCGCGCACCACACCGTCTCGCGCAAAGCCGCGTGGGCCAAGGCGGTCGAGGCGCTGGCGCTGGTCGGCATCCCGCAGCCCGCCCGCCGCGCCACGCAGTACCCGCACGAGTTCTCCGGCGGCATGCGCCAGCGCGTGGTCATCGCGATGGCGATCATCAACGACCCGGACGTGATCATCGCCGACGAGCCGACCACCGCGCTCGACGTCACCGTGCAGGCGCAGATCCTGGAGACGCTGCTGCGCATCCGCGACGAGACGGCCGCGGCCATTGTGATGATCACCCACGACCTGGGGGTCGTGGCGGGCATGGTCGACCGGGTCCAGGTCATGTACGGCGGCACCGTCGTCGAGTCGGCGCCCGTCGACGGCCTGTTCGAGTACCCGCGGATGCCCTACACCGTCGGCCTACTCGGGTCGCTGCCCAACCCGGCGGTGCTGGGCAGGCGGCTGACCCCGATCAAGGGGACGCCGCCGTCGCTGATCAACCTGCCGACCGGCTGCGCGTTCTCCCCGCGCTGCCCGCTGGTGATCGACGCCTGCCACACCGACGAACCCGCGCTGACGCCTGCCGACGGGCGGGACCACTTCACCCGCTGCCACCGCTGGCAGCACCTGGCCACCCTGCGCAGGCCGCAGGACCTCTTCGCGCACGACGAGATCGGCGTGCTGGAGAACCCGGCCGCGCTGACCGCGGCCGACCACGACCTGCCCGTCGCCGAGGACCTCGCGGTCGTCGAGCGCAGGCTGCGCAGCGGCGAGAGGCCGAACCGATGACCACGCCCCTGCTGCAGGTCCGTGACCTGGTCAAGTCGTTCCCCGTGCGCGGCGGCGGCATCATCCCGCGCACGGTCGGGCAGGTGCAGGCCGTCGCCGGGGTGACCTTCGCGGTGCGCCGCGGCGAGACGCTCGGCCTGGTCGGCGAGTCCGGCTGCGGCAAGTCCACCACCGGCCGGGCCATCCTGCAGCTGCACCGGCCGACGTCCGGTTCCGTGGTCTTCGACGGCCACGAGCTGACCACTATGCGACCCGGGCCGCTGCGCGCCCTGCGCCGCGACATGCAGATCGTCTTCCAGGACCCGTACGCCTCGCTCGACCCGCGCTGGCAGGTCAACGACATCGTCGCCGAACCCCTTCGTGTGCACGGGACCGACAGCGCCAAGGGCACCCAGCGCCGCGTCGACGAGCTGCTGGAGCTGGTCGGGCTCAACCCCGAGCACCGCAACCGGTACCCGCACGAGTTCTCCGGCGGCCAGCGCCAGCGCATCGGCATCGCCCGCGCGCTCGCGCTCGACCCGAAGCTGGTCGTGCTCGACGAACCGGTGTCCGCGCTCGACGTCTCCGTGCAGGCGGGCGTGGTGAACCTGCTGGAGGAACTGCAGCGCAAGCTCGGGCTCGCGTACCTGTTCGTCGCCCACGACCTGTCGGTCATCCGGCACATCTCGCACCGGGTGGCGGTGATGTACCTGGGCAAGATCGTCGAGATCGGCGACCGGGAGGCGATCTACAACCGGGCCACCCACCCGTACACCCAGGCCCTGCTCTCCGCGGTGCCGGTGCCGGACCCGAAGCGCGAGCGGCGGCGCAAGCGGATCGTCCTCGCGGGCGATGTGCCGAACCCGGCCGACCCGCCGTCGGGCTGCCGCTTCCGCACCCGGTGCTGGAAGGCCCAGGACATCTGCGCCGTCGACGAGCCCCGGCTGGTCCGGCACGGCGCCACGTTCTCCGCTTGCCACTTCGCCGAGGAGCGCGGGAGCCTGGCGTAGTAGGGTTCGACGGTCGGGGGACTCCAAGTTGTGACTCCCGCGTCGGCCATTCGACGTCGGTGCGTGGCGTACAAAGCCCGCACTCTCGTCGCCCTACTTGCGCATAGGCTGAATCCGATGTTGACAGCCCCACCACGACTGCTGCTCGTCCACGCCCACCCCGACGACGAGAGCCTGTGCACGGGCGGGACGATCGCCCGCTACGCCGCCGCGGGCGTGCAGGTCACCCTGGTCACCTGCACCCTCGGGGAAGAGGGCGAGATCATCCCCGGCTCGCTGGGCCAGCTCGCCGCCGACGCCGCCGACCAGCTCGGCGGATACCGGGTCGGCGAGCTGCGGACCGCGTGCGCCGCTCTCGGTGTCTCCGACCACCGCTACCTCGGCGGCATGGGCCGCTGGCGCGACTCGGGCATGGGCGGCACCGAGGCGAACAACCACCCGCGGGCCTTCGCCGGAGGCGACATCGCCGAGCAGACCGACGCGCTGGCCGCGATCCTCGCCGACGTCCGGCCCCAGGTCGTGATCACCTACGGTCCGGACGGCGGCTACGGCCACCCCGACCACATCCGCGCCCACGAGATCACCGTCGCCGCCGCGAAGGGCGCCCCCGACGTGCTGCGGATGTACTACACCGTGGCGTCCAAGCAGGCCACGGAGGCCGGGCTCGCCGACCTCGCCACCGTCTCCGACCTGCCGTTCAAGCTGCCCGCGGCGGGTGAGCTGCCCGTCGTGGACGACTCGGAGATCACCACCCGGGTCAACATTGCCGACCACCTCCCCGCGAAGCTGCGCGCCCTGCAGGCGCACGCCACGCAGATCTGCGTGTGGCAGGGGACCGACGGCACCCACAGCTACGCGCTGTCCAACGGGCTCGCCCAGCCGGTCGTCGACGAGGAGTTCTACGTCCTCGCCGACGACGCGACCGGCGACGCCGACAGCGACCTGTTCGGCGGTCTCGCGCCGGTCGAGCACGTGGGCGCCGACCGGTGACCCTCGGCGATCGCCTGCGCTACGGCGGCCTGCTGCTGCTCAGCGTGGTGCTCGCGGTCGTCGAGCTGTTCTTCCTGCCGCTGCGGCTCGACGGGCGGGTGCTGCCGAACCTGGCGTCGATCCCGTTCCCAGTGACCGTGCTGCTGGCCGCGTTCACCATGCCGTGGCTGGTCGTCGCCGCGTCCCGGTTCTCCCTGCGGACAGCGGTCGCGGCGGGCCCGCTGTTCGCCTGGTTGGGGACTCTTCTGGCGTTTCTGCTCGTCGCCCCGGGTGGCGACCGGATCGTGCTGGCCGACTGGCGTACCCTCCTGCTGCTCGCGGCCGGGGCCTTCCCGGCGGCGGTGAAGATCGGCGACGTGCTGGCGAAGGCGACGCTCGAGCGGTCGAAGGGGAACAACCGTGGGTGAGGTCATCACCGACAAGCAGGTCGTCAACGTCCTGCGCCCGTTCGTCCGGGCGACGACCCCGATGCTCGACGCGCTGCGCGAGTCCGACCCCCTGGGCCTGGTCCGCCGGGTGCTGCCGAAGTCGGGCGAACTGAGCTCCGGCGACATCGAGGACGGCAAGCAGCTCGAGAAGGTCGACCGGAACCGGCTGGAGAAGCTGCTCGACGGCCTGGAAAGCGTGAAGGTCCCCGGCACCGACGCCTGGGACGCGATGTCGGTGGACGACCGCGACAGCTGGTGGGTCAACCGGGTCGGCCGGTTCACCGTGCTGCTGGCCTCGATCCCCGGCCTCGGCGGCGCCCTGGCCGACCGCCTCCCCATCCAGGACGCGCTCGCGACAGCGGGCCAGGGCCTGCTCCTGTCCGCGATCGCCTCGGAACACGGCTTCGACTCCCAAGCCGACCGGGTCAGGCTGATCGCCAAGATCCTCTTCGACCGCGACATCGACCCACAGCTGGCCGCGGGCCACGGCGATGACCTGACCGACGAACAAGAGGACGCGGCGGCCGCCGAGCTGACCGAAGAACTCCGGGAAAGTTCGGAGAAGCACGGCAAGATCACCGTCAAAGCCGCGGGCCGCACCCTCTGGCGCTTCGGCCGCACCCTGTTCGCCCTGGGCGATGAGCTGGACAAACGACCGCAGGGCCGCTTCTACCACAAGGCCATCGGCCTGCTGCCCGTCGTCGGCATGGCCGCCGACTACTTCGGCGAACGCTCAGCCCTCAAGCGCGCCGCGAAGAAGGCCCGCAAATGGCTGGCCACCCAACCCCCCAACCCGCGAGTCGCCCCTCCAGGCAACTGAGTCGCCCGCTCCGGCAAGTGAGTTCGACGTTGGCGCCTCGCGAATGTCGAACTCAGTCGCCGGACGGGGCGACTCACTTGCCGGTGGGGGCGACTCGGGGGATCCAGTAGCGGTAGCGGTGGGACTCGGTGTAGCCGAGGGTCGCGTAGAGGGCCAGGGCGGGCTCGTTGTGGACGGCCACCTGGAGGACCCGGTGGCCGGTGTCCGCCCACTTGTCGAGGGATGCCAGTAGGGTGCTGCCGAGGCCCTGCCTGCGGTACTCCGGTGCCACCTCCACGACGGACACATGCAGGTAGTCACGCACGACGCAGCCCCTGGCCGCGCCGACGAGCCTGCCGTCGCGGTGGACCGAGGCGAAGCCGACCCGCGGCCCGGAGGTCAGCACGTGCCGCTGCGCGGGCGTGGGCTCGCCGCCGACGACGAGTTCCAACCACCCGTCCGGCGGGGTGTCCGCGACCTCGGTCGCCGGGCCGGGCACCGCCCGCGTGCTGGTCAACACCGACGACTCGGCGCCCTTGGGGTGGGCGAGGTTGACCGACCAGCCCGCCGCGGCCACCGCCGCCTCGGTGTCCGAGCCGACGATCACCTGCACGCACGGCCGGATCTGCTGCTCCTCGGCGAAGCCTGCCACCGTGTGAAGTGCTTGTGCCACAGGGATTCCGGGGTCGCCCACGGCGAGCGCGCTGTTCGCCCGGCCGGTGTACCCGCCGCAGGCGCGCAGCCGCCAGTCACCCAGCGGCTTCTCGACCAGCGGCGGCCAGGCGTCGGCGCACAGCGCCTCCAGGGAACGCGCGTCCATCCGTGCAGTCTCGTCGAGAATGCTCATGTTCAGCGCGAAATGTGGTGAACGCGGCAGACTGTGCGCATGAGTTCGGGACTGATCGATCTGAAGCCCTCCGCCGACCGCGTCGCGGCCCTGCTGCCGCACGTCGACGACTCGGCGCTCGACCGGCCATCGCCGTGCACCAAGTACCGCGTCCGCGAGGTCCTCGGCCACCTCGACGGCCTGACCAGCGCCTTCCGGGCCGCGGCGGACAAGGAGTTCGGGCCGCTCACCGACACCGACCCGGGTTCGGCGCCACCGGTCCTCGAGCCGGGTTGGCGGGAGCGGCTGCCCGAACAGCTCGACGCCCTCGCCGCGTCCTGGCGCAGGCCCGAGGCGTGGGAGGGCCAGACCCGGGCGGGCGACATCGATCTTCCCGGGGAGGTCGGGGGCATCGTCGCGCTCAGCGAGATCACCCTGCACGGCTGGGACCTCGCCGCCGCCACCGGACAGGCCTACCCCGTCGACGACGAGACGGCCGAAATCCTGCTCGGTTTCGTGACGCAGTTCACCGACGACAACCGCGGCACCGCCTTCGGCCCCGCGGTGAAGGTGGCCGACGACGCCCCCCTGTTCGACCGCGTGCTGGGACTCAGCGGTCGGGATCCGGCCTGGTCGGCCCCGAAATCGTGATCCACGATCCTGCAGTGTGAGCAAGATGGCACCGGGTACGTGCGCACGCGCCCGGCGAGAGATACTGACGGTCGGCACGCAGTTCCCGGTGCGTGCCGAACACCATGAAGGAGCAGGAGACCGCAGTGACCTACGTGATCGCCGAACCCTGCGTCGACGTCTTCGACAAGGCATGTATCGAGGAATGCCCCGTCGACTGCATCTACGAGGGCGACCGGATGCTTTACATCCACCCCGACGAGTGCGTGGACTGCGGCGCGTGCGAACCGGTCTGCCCCGTCGAGGCCATCTACTACGAGGACGACGTCCCGGACCAGTGGTCGGCCTACACCAAGGCGAACGTCGACTTCTTCGACGACCTGGGCTCGCCCGGCGGCGCGTCGAAGACCGGCAAGGTCAGCGCTGACCCGGACTGGATCAAGGCGCTGCCCCCGCAGGCCTCGCACGAGTGAACCCAGCCTTTCCGGAGCTGCCGGACTTCCCCTGGGATTCCCTGGCCGACCACGCCGCCCGCGCTCGCGCGCACCCGGACGGCGTGGTCGACCTGTCCGTCGGCACCCCGGTCGACCCGGTCGCCCCGCTGGTCCAGGCGGCGCTGAGCTCGGTCGCCGAGGTCCCCGGCTACCCGACCACCCACGGCATCGCGGCCCTGCGAGACGCAGCAGTGGCCGCCATGGCCCGCAGGCACGCGGTCACGGGGCTCGACCCGGCCGCCGTGCTGCCCACCATCGGCTCGAAGGAGCTGGTCGCGTGGCTGCCGACGCTGCTCGGTGCCCGGGGCCGCACGGTCGTCATCCCGGAATTGGCCTACCCGACCTACGAGGTCGGGGCCCTGCTCGCGGGGGCCGAGCTCGTCCGGTCGGACGGTCTGGTCGCCCTCGGGCCCGCCGCGCCCGCGCTGATCTGGCTGAACTCGCCGTCCAATCCGACTGGGCGCGTGCTTCCGGTGGAGCACCTGCGCAAGGTGGTCGACTGGGCGCGTGAGCGCGGGACGATCGTGGTCTCGGACGAGTGCTACCTGGCTTTGGGGTGGACCACCGATCCGGTGTCGGTGCTGCATCCCGACGTGTGCGGCGGTGATGTGACCGGGTTGCTGGCGGTGCACTCGCTGTCGAAGTCGTCGAGCCTGGCCGGATATCGGGCCGGGTTCGTGACCGGTGATCCGGCTCTGGTGGCCGGGTTGCTGGAGACACGCAAGCACGCGGGGATGATCGTTCCGCTGCCGGTCCAGCACGCGATGGTGGCGGCGTTGTCGGACGACACGCATGTGGCGGAACAGAAGGCGCGCTTCGGCCGCAGGCGGGCGGTTCTACTGCCCGCTCTTGAGGCCGCGGGCTTCACGGTGTCGCACTCGGAAGCCGGTCTCTACCTGTGGTCCACCCGCGGGGAGTCCGCCTGGGACACCGTGTCCTGGCTTGCCGAACGCGGGATTCTCGTTGCCCCCGGCACGTTCTACGGCCCCACGGGCGGCAACCATGTCCGGATCGCCCTGACCGCCACCGACGAACGCATCGCGGCGGCGGCGGCCCGGCTGACGGGCTGAGCTTCAGTCGGCGGTTGCCTGGACGCCGCGGATTTCCCCGCCCCGGAAGGCGTCCACAAAGGAATGGTGGTCCTTGCGGGTCTGTTCGGCGTAGCGCATGGCGAACTCGATGACGGACTCGGTGAAGTCGTCCGCGCGGTCGCCGATGGCTGAGGCGATGGCCTCTTCGCTTTGGAACTCCACCAAGGTCTGTTCGGAGTCCTCATCGGACACGCAGTGCATCTTCGCGGTGGCGCGGCCCAGGTAGGTCAGGACGGGCAGCATGTCGGCGGGTTCCGTCAGTTCCGACCAGTCGAGGTCGGAGGTGTACGGGGACAGCTCCGCGACCACGAAACCGGTCCCGTCGAGGTCGGTGTGACCCAGCCAGGGATCGGCGTGTGCCTGCAGCGCGCGCTGTGAGACCGCGGTGCGGTGGCCGTGGTGGCGGAAGTACCCGCGGATCCGCTCGTCGTCGACGATTCGGCTTGGTGCGGCGACATTCGCCTGTTTCATCGACAGCACCACGTCGTTCTCCAGGGCCTGCGTGCGGCCCTCGACCAGCACGTTGTACGCGGGCAGGCCCGCTGAGCCGATGCCGAAGCCGCTGCGGCCCACCACGTCCTTGACCCGGTAGGTGATGCTGCTGCCCGCTCGCTTGCCGGTCGGGATGGTGTCGAGGTAGCGGTCGAAGGCCTGCTCCACCTTGGCGCGCTCGTCGTCGTCGAGTTCGCGGGTGCCGGGGCCGATCCGGAACCGGCGGTCGAAGTCCTGGACGGCGGTCAGCCGGTCGAGGAGTTCCACCCGCGTGGAAAGTCGGGCCCGCAGCAGGACGTCGTGGAGGACGCCCTCGGTGCTGTCGAGGTGCAGGCTGAACATCTCGTCGCCCGGCTTGTCGGCGAAGGTGCGCACCTGGGACACGTACGCGTCGGTGTAGGTGCGGACGAGGTCGATGATCGTGTCGTCGGACAGCGCCTTCGTCCAGCCCATCAGGGCCAGGCTGGCGGCGAAGCGGCGCACGTCCCAGGTGAAGCAGCCGAGGTAGGCCTCGTCGAAGTCGTTGACGTCGAACACGAGCGTGCCCGAGTCGTCCATGTACGTCCCGAAGTTCTCCGCGTGCAGGTCGCCCTGGATCCAGACCCGGCTGGTCCGGTCGTCGGACCACTCGTCGGGTTCGTCGGCCATGTCGGCGTAGAACAGGCACGCGCTGCCCCGGTAGAACGCGAACGGCTCCGCGGCCATCTTGCGGAATTTGTGCCGGAACGCGACCGGGTCGGCGGCCATCAGGTCGGCGAACGCGTCCTGCAGCACCTGCACGATCCGCGCTCGGCGCTGTCGGTCGGGTGCCTCGGCCACGGTGGGCCTCCTGTCCTCGGGCGATGAATGTAACCACCCGAGGGGACCCATTGGGAATCAGCCGAGTGCGGCCTTGGCCTTCTCGTCGACCTCGTCCAGTGCCTCGCGCCAGCGAGAGCGGCGGTCGGCCTTGCGGGTGCGCTCACGTTCGACAAGGCGGCCCGCCACGAAGATCACCTGAGGATCGGTGTGCTCGCTGACCAGGCGGCGGATGGTGTCCTCGGCGATCACGGCGTCCTGGTGGTCGCCCAGCAGATCCTGGAACTCCTTGGTCGCCGAGACCAGGGAGCGCACTCGCTTCTTCTCCGTCACCGCCGCCAGCTCGGCGGCGTAGCGGAGGCGTTTGCCCTGGATGCGCAGGGAATGCAGGTCGTCGTCGATCGGGTCCTCGCCGATCGCGTCGGCGGCCTTCATCAACTTCTTGTGCGGCTTCCTGATCACCTCGATCAGGGCGGTTTCCTTCTCCACCTCGGCGCCGGGCAGCGGGGCCGACATCGCCGCGGTCGCCAGCGCCCGCAGTGCCGACTGGAAGCGCTTGCTCCGCAGCGTCGACAGCATCCGCCTGCGCGCCGCCGCGCGGTCGTGGACCAGGCCCTTGAGCAGCGACTCGACCGCCGCCTGCTCGTCCTCGTCGAAGCCCGCGGCCTGGGAGCGCAGGTGGTCGAGCTGGACGTCGAAGTCGCGGACCGCCCCCAGGGAGCCGCCCAGCCACTTCAGCTCGCGCTGCAGCGTGTCCGCGTCCGGGACGGTGCCGTGGTCGGCCTTGAGGGCCGACCGGGCCCGCCGGACGGCCACCCGCAGGGCGTGGACGTGTTCCGGGTCGGTCCCGACCCGGGCGCCCTCGGTGTGCTCGAGCAGCTCACGCGCCTGCTCGTCGAGTCGGGCGCGGATGTGCGACGCCGCCGGGTCCTTGTGTCCCGCGCTCAGCGGCTCCTCGGGCAGCCCGAGGTCAAGGGAACTCTGCGGCGCTTGCGTCGCTGTCATCCCGACAGAGTAGTCAGTCGTTCGCGTGGAGCGCCGCGTTGAGCTCGACACCCGTGCCCGATCGGTTGACGACCTCGACCGCGCCGTTCGTCGAGTTGCGGCGGAACAGCAGGCCCGACTCGCCGGACAGCTCGCGGGCCTTGACCAGCTTGCCGTTGGGCAGCGCGACCTTGGTGCCGGCGGTGACGTAGAGGCCCGCCTCGACCACGCAGTCGTCGCCAAGGGAGATGCCGACGCCGGCGTTGGCGCCCAGCAGGCAGCGCTCGCCGAGGCTGATGGTCTCCTTGCCGCCACCCGAGAGCGTCCCCATGATCGACGCGCCGCCGCCGACGTCGGAGCCGTCGCCCACGACGACCCCGGCGGAGATGCGGCCCTCGACCATCGACGCGCCCAGCGTGCCCGCGTTGAAATTGACGAAGCCCTCGTGCATGACCGTGGTGCCGGTGGCCAGGTGCGCGCCGAGGCGGACCCGGTCGGCCTCGGCGATGCGGACGCCGGACGGCATGACGTAGTCGACCATCCGGGGGAACTTGTCCACGCCGAACACGGTGACCTGGCCGCGGGAGCGCAGCCGCAGCCGGGCGGTCTCGAAGCCCTCGACCGGGCACGGGCCGTGGTTGGTCCACACGACGTTGGCGAGCAGGCCGAAGATGCCGTCGAGGTTCTGCCCGTGCGGGCGGACCAGCCGGGCCGAGAGCAGGTGCAGCCGCAGGTAGGCGTCGTGCGCGTCGGCGGGCGGGCGCTCCAGGTCGTCGATCACGGTGAGGACCGCGACCACCTCGACGCCGCGGGCGGCGTCCGGGCCGATCAGTGCGGTGACGCCCGCGCCGAGCTCCTCGGCGGCCTCGTCCGCGGAAAGCCTGCGCGTGCCCGTGTCCTGGGTCGCCCCGAGCTTCGGGTGCGGGAACCAGGTGTCGAGCACCGTTCCGTCGGTGGTGACGGTCGCCAGACCGAAGCCGTGCGCACCCTTGGTCTCTGCTGCCTCTGCGCTACTCACGGGCACCACGGTAGTCAATCGGGCGGAAGGTAGCGTTGCCGACCGTGACCGTTGAGCTGGATCTCACCGCAGACCCCATCGACCTGACCGCCGCCCTCGTCGACATCCCCAGCGTCTCGGGTGACGAGGACGCCATCGCCGACGCCGTCGAGCGGGCCCTGAAGGCCCAGGCGCCGCACCTGGAGGTCGTCCGGCTGGGCAACAACGTGCTGGCCCGCACCACCCTGGGCAGGCCGTCGCGGGTCGTCTTCGCCGGCCACCTCGACACGGTCCCGGTCAACGCGAACCTGCCGTCGCGCCGGGTCGACGGCGTCCTGCACGGCCTCGGCACGGTCGACATGAAGGGCGGCGACGCGGTGATGCTGCACCTGGCCGCGACCGTCACCGAACCCACGCACGACCTGACGTTCCTGTTCTACGAGTGCGAGGAGATCGAGGCCATCCGCAACGGCCTCGGCCGGGTCGAGCGGGAGCTGCCCGAGTGGATGGCGGGCGACCTCGCCGTCGTGTGCGAACCGTCCAACGCCATCGTCGAGGCGGGCTGCCAGGGCACGATGCGCATCGAGGTCCGCACGACCGGCACCCGCGCGCACACCGCCCGCGCGTGGATGGGCGTCAACGCCATCCACGCCCTCGGGGAGGCGCTGAACGTCCTGGCCAGGTACGAGACCAGGACCGTGGACATCGACGGCTGCACCTACCGCGAGGGCCTGCAGGCGGTACACATCAGCGGCGGCGTCTCCGGCAACGTGGTCCCGGACGCGGCGCTGCTGCGGATCAACTTCCGCTTCGCCCCCGACCGGACGGTCGCCCAGGCCGAGGCCCACCTGCGCGAGGTGTTCGCCGACTTCGAGGTGGAGGTCGTCGACAGCGCGGCGGGCGCCCTCCCCGGCCTCACGGCCCCGGCGGCCCGCGACCTGATGGCCGCCGCCGGTGGGGACCCGGTGGGCAAACTCGGCTGGACCGACGTCGCCCGCTTCGCCGCGCTGGGCATTCCGGCGGTCAACTTCGGCCCCGGCGACCCGCTGTTGGCCCACATGCAGCAGGAGAACGTCCCGGTCGAGCAGATCACCCGCTGCGCCGACGTCCTGCGCAAGCTGGTCACCGGCTAAGGCCGACGGACGCCCTCATAGCGACCAGGGGACCTCATCCCACCAGCAAGAACGCAACGGGCCAGCACCAACTGCCTGTTTGGGTGGTTCGCCTTGATTTGGGGTGAAATGGACCTAAACTTTCGCGGCGCGGGGCAGTTTCTTCACCCTGCCCGCTTTCCCCGCGCAGGTCCATTTCCGGGGTCCCCAAATCAAGGCGAACCACCCAAACAGGCACTCCGGCGAAGAACCGCCGTCACCGACTAGCCAGCGAACCGACCGCCACCACGGCCGGCAGCGCCACCACGGCGAACGCGGGCCAACCGAGCAGTCCCCAAAAGCCCCATAGCAAGTTTCCGGTGTCCGTCACTTGGCGTCCTCCTTCGGGTGACCGCGGATCACCCTAGACTCGAACCCGTGACTCTTGACGCACATCAGATCCCCGCCGACGACGAGCACCCGAGGGAGCGCCAGCGCGGGCCGGTCACGCTGCGCCGCGGGCAGAGTGACGAGGCGACCACCACCGACCAGCGGCTGCTCGACTCGCGCGGCCCCAGCGCGTGGGTCCACACCGACCCGTGGCGGGTCCTGCGCATCCAGGCGGAGTTCGTCGAGGGGTTCGGCGCGCTGGCCGAGGTGCCGCGCGCGGTCACCGTGTTCGGCTCGGCCCGCACCCTGCGTGACCACCCCGAGTACCAGCTGGGCCGCGACATCGGCGCCGCGCTGGCGACCGCGGGCTTCGCCGCGATCACCGGTGGCGGCCCCGGCACCATGGAGGCGGTCAACCGCGGCTGCTCGGAGGCCGGTGGCCAGTCGATCGGCCTGGGCATCGAGCTGCCGTTCGAGCAGGGCCTCAACCCGTGGGTCGACCTCGGCGTCAACTTCCGCTACTTCTTCGCCCGCAAGACGATGTTCATCAAGTACTCGCAGGCCTTCATCTGCCTGCCCGGCGGCTTCGGCACCCTCGACGAGCTGTTCGAGGCGCTGACCCTGGTGCAGACCAAGAAGGTCACCAAGTTCCCGGTCGTCCTCTTCGGCACCGAGTACTGGGGCGGGCTCTACGACTGGCTGAACGACTCGGTGATGAAGCACGGCAAGATCGGCGAGAAGGACTTGGCGCTGCTGCACCTGACCGACGACATCGACGACGCCATCCGGGTGGTCGAGGAGGCATACCAGGCATGGAGCGACGCGCACTGAACCTCTGTGTCTACTGCGGATCACACGATTCCGTCCCACGCGGCTACCTCGACCTCGCCGATGAGGTGGGCGCGGGCTTGGCCGCGCGCGGCTGGAACCTCGTGTGGGGCGGCTCGTCGGCGGCGATGATGGGCGCGGTGGCCCGTGCCGCCCGCCGCGGCGGCGCCCGCACCCTCGGGGTGATCCCGAGCGGTCTGGTCGCCCTGGAACGCGCCGACCCGCAGGCCGACGAACTGGTCGTCGTCGACACCATGCGCGAGCGCAAGGCCGTCATGGACGACCGGTCCGACGCCTTCCTCGCCCTGCCCGGCGGGCTGGGCACGTGCGAGGAGCTGTTCGAGGTGTGGACCTCGCGCTACCTCGGGATGCACGACAAGCCGGTCGTCCTGCTCGACCCGGACGACCACTACGAGGGTCTGATCAAGTGGGCCCGCGAGCTGCAGTCGCGCGGTTTCGCCTCCCAGGCGGCGCTCGACGCGCTCGTGGTCGTGCGGACCGCCGAGGAAGCCCTGGACGCCTGCGCGGGCTGAGCCTTTCCAGGCCCAGCCCGCGTGCCGGTCAGCCGTGGACGCGCACGACGTCCACGGTGTGCCGGTCGACGTCGCAGAACCGTTCGGTCACCCATTCCTTGCGGGAGAACAGGTCCGTCTGGTCGTTGTGGTGCGGCGACAGCGGATCCGATGACTGTGAGTACGCCATCACGGTCTTCGCCTCCGGGCACCCGTCGCCGGTCAGCGCGACGACGTGCAGGTAGCTGGAGCTGTTCGAGCCCGCGCCGCCGACATCGGTGTACCCGCGTTTGGCGTCCCACGCGCTGGTGATCACGTTGAACACGCCCAGTTCCGGCCGGCCGCCGCCGATCGGGAACCGCTTGCCACCGCGGTCGACGTACTGGTTCGCGCCCAGCGCCGCGTCCGGTGCGATCCCGGCGCCCGCCAGGTCGGACACCGCGTCGGCGAGGGCGACGGCCAGCGCGGGATTATCCGCGGCGAGCGTGTTCGGCGTGGCCACGGGGGAGTCCACCGCGAACGGCGTGCGCCACAACTGTCCACTCGGGATTGTTCGGACTCGGCTCCAGTAGCGGGTGAACAGCAGCGCGCCCCGACTGTCCACATCAGACTTGCGGTCCCACTGGGACAGCGCGGCGCAGGCGGCGGTCAGGTCGACGACCCGGCCCACGGAGTCCGTCGCTTTGTGTCCCACCGCCGCGCACATTTCCAGGGTGCCCGGCACGGCCAGTTCGGCGGCGTACACCCGGTTCGACAGCGTGAGGTCCATCGCCGCCCGCGGGGTGAACTTGCCCGCGCGCAACTGGTCGGTGATCTCGGTGAGGGTGTCCCGGGTGCGGACGTTGCGTTCGGTCGCGGCCGTGCCCAGGATGCGGTGCGTCGGGGTCATCGGCGCGGCGGCGTTGCCCAGCCAGTAGCTCTGGTTGGAATTGCTGACGTAGTCGCTCCGCCACTGCAGCGGGAGATTCCCCGGACCGAACGTGCCCGGCTGGATCGCGTCCCGGTCGGTGCCCCAGGCGCACTCGGCGCGAGACCCGTCGAGCACGGCGAGGCCCTGGGTGGGGAAGAGCGTCCTGCTCAGCGCGGTGCCGCAGCGCTCGGCGTGCGCGTCGGTCACGTTCGGCACCACCGACATGCCGGAGTACGCGGTGTCGCCTCGGGAATCGGTCACCGTCATGTTGAAGATCGAGACGCCCTGGGTGCGGCGAACGGCCGCGATGTACTCACCCGTGCTCTGCGCCCGGTTCACCGCGGCCAGGCTGTTGAGCAGCCGCAGATTGCCCGCGTTCGGGTCGGCGAGCGCGTAGGCCGTGGTGGCCGTCCAGGGGAGCGCGTTCCCGCGGACGTTGGTGACCACCGGCCCGTAGCGGGTCCACCACTGGGTTCGGGTGACCGGGCCCGCCGGGGTGTCGACGGTGACGTCGCGGCGGGTCATCGCCTCTTCCTGGCCGTCGACGAGGTAGGTCGTCGGGTTCGCCAGGGTCAGCTCGAAGAGGGTGAACGGGGTGACGCCGTCGGTGATGGTGCCGCTCCACGCCATCCGGGCGGTGTGCCCCAGGGCGATCGTGGGCAGGCCGACGAAGGACGCGCCGATCACGTCGAGCTTGCCCGGCACGGTCACGTGCGACTGGTGCCAGAGGTAGTCACCGCCCCACGGCAGGTGCGGGTTGGCGATCGAGATGCCGCGCCCGCTCACCGTGGCGTCGCGGCCCAGGGCGATCGCGTTGCTGCCCGGACCCGCCATGCGGTCGGTGCCGGCGGTGGCGGTTCCGGCGCTCGGGCCGGTGGCGAGGAAGTCGGGTGCGGCCGACTGGCCCAGGGCCATGCCCCAGGCGTAGGCGCGGCGGTAGACGTCGACCTCGGTCATCGGGCGCAGCCAGGGCGCCCCGGCACAGGAAGTCCGGTGTCGCTCGGCGAGGTACTTGTTGTAACCCGCCGCGTAGCCGCGCACTAGGTCGCGGACGTCGGCGCTCGGCCCGAGCGGCGCGGGCTGGGCCATCAGCCGCTCGACCGTGCCCGCGTCGGCGATGCCGCGGAAGTACAGGTCGCTGCTGAGGTTGCTGCTCGCCCGCACGATCGTGCCCGACGGCCTGCCGTCCGGCCCGAACCAGCGTGAACGCTCCCCGGCGAGCGAGGCCATGCCCTCGCCGATGACGCACAGGTGGTCGCGGGCCTGCGCGTACCCCTGGCCGAACCCGGCGCCGCGGAGGTCGCGGGCCTTGATGTGCGGCACCCCGAACTCGGTGTACCGGATGGTGGTCTCCGGCCCCGCCGCGCGCGCGGCAGGCGCCAAGGCCAGTACCGACAGCCCGGCCAGCGCCGCCGCGAGCCCTTTCCTCGTGTGCCCCATGAAGATCCCCTTCGGCTGGTTCGTCCAGCCAACTTTGATCTTCCGAGGCGGAGTTCTCACTGCGGTGCGCCGCCGAATCGATGGTGGGGCAGGCCCTACCGGTTCGAGGGTATTCCCAGATAACCGCTGGTCAGGCGGCGTTGGGCCGCTTGTGGTACGAGTCGACGTACTCCTGACCGGAGAGCTCCATGATCGCGTACATGATCTCGTCGGTCACCGCGCGGCGGATGGGCAGGGAGTTGCCGAGGCCGTCGTAGCGGCTGAAGTTCAGGGGTGTGCCGAAGCGCACGGTGATGCGGTGGGGCCGGGGGAGCTTCTTGCCCTTCGGCTGCACCTTGTCGGTGCCGATCAGCGCGACCGGGACCACGACCGCGTTGTGCTCGAGGGCCAGCTGCGCCACCCCGGTGCGGCCGCGGTGCAGCCTGCCGTCGAGCGAACGGGTGCCCTCGGGGTGGATCGCGAAGGCGCCACCGGCGTCGAGGATGGCGCCCGCGTCGTCGAGCGAGGCGAGGGCGGCGCGGCTGTTGTCCCGCTGGACGGGGACGGCGCCGAGGGCCCGGAAAAGGGTTCCGACCAGGCGACCCTTGATGGACTTGCCCTCGAAGTACTCCGACTTGGCCAGGAAGGCGACCTTGCGGCCGACCATCATCGGCACCACGAAGCTGTCGATGACGGCGAGGTGGTTGATCGCCAGGATGACCGGCCCCTTGGCGGGCACGCGGTCCGCTCCCTCCACCACCGGCCGCAGGAACAACCTGGCGAGGAAGGACAGCACGACACGCAGCGCGCGGTAGAACACGAGGGGGCCTCCTTGGTCGTCTCTACTGTAACCACGCCGACGCCCGGTCACCCGTCGTCCATGGCACGATCGGTAGCCGTGAATCAGCTCCGGTTCGGCACGCGCGCGGTCCCGCAGGACCGGGCGCTGGTGATGGCGATCGTCAACCGCACCAGGGACTCCTTCTACGACCAGGGCGCGACATTCGCCGAAGGGCCCGCGCTGGCCGCAGTCGAGCAGGCGGTGGCCGACGGTGCCGACATCGTCGACATCGGCGGCGTCCGGGCCGGGTCCCACGGCGAACCGGTCGACGCGGCCGAGGAGGCCCGCAGGGTTGTGCCGTTCGTCACGGCCGTCCGTGACCGCCACCCCGACCTGGTCATCAGCGTCGACACCTGGCGCCACGAGGTCGGCCGCGCGGTCTGTGAGGCGGGCGCCGACCTCATCAACGACACCTGGGCGGGTGCCGACCCGCTGCTCGCGGAGGTCGCCGCCGAGTTCGGGGTCGGCATCGTCTGCTCCCACACCGGCGGCGCCCAGCCGCGCACCGACCCGCACCGGGTCCGCTACACCGACGTCGTCGCCCAGGTCGTCGCCGAGCTGGTCGAGCGGGCCGAGCGAATGGTCACACTCGGCGTCCCCCGCGAAGGGGTGCTGATCGACCCGACGCACGACTTCGGCAAGAACACCTGGCACGGCCTTGAGCTGCTGCGCAGGCTCGACGAGCTGGTCGCCACGGGGTGGCCGGTGCTCATGGCGCTGTCGAACAAGGACTTCATCGGCGAGACCCTCGGTGCTGGCCTGCGTGAGCGGGTCGATGGCACACTCGCCGCGACGGCCGTGTCCGCGTGGACGGGCGCACGGGTTTTCCGCGCGCACGAGGTGCGGCAGACAAGGCAGGTGGTGGACATGGTGGCGAGCATCGCCGGGACGAGACCGCCCGCGCGCGCGGTTCGGGCACTCGCGTGAGCGGGATGCTGGACCACACCTGGCAGAGTCCAGAGTGGACAATCTCGCAGTTGGTGTGCGCCAAGGGAACCCGCACGGTCAGCGTGGTGCTCCCGGCCCTGGACGAAGAGGGCACGGTCGGCCAGGTCGTCGAGTCCGTCCGGCCGCTGCTCGGCACCCTCGTCGACGAACTCATCGTGCTCGACTCCGGCTCCGCCGACCACACCGCGGCCGTCGCCACCGCCGCGGGAGCCCGGGTGGTCCACCGCGGCGACGTCCTCCCGGACCTCGAGCCACGGCCCGGCAAGGGCGAAGTCCTGTGGCGGTCGCTGGCCGCCACCACCGGTGACCTGCTGGTCTTCCTGGACACGGACCTCATCGAGCCCGACCCGGCGTTCGTCCCGTCGCTGCTCGGCCCGTTGCTGACCGCGTCGGGCGTGCACCTGGTCAAGGGCTTCTACCGGCGCCCGCTGCGGATGGAGAGCGAGGAGGCGGGCACCGGCGGCGGCCGCGTCACCGAACTCCTGGCCCGCCCCGTGTTGTCGGCCCTACGCCCGGAGCTGTCCGGCGTGATCCAGCCCCTCGGCGGCGAATACGCGGCAACCCGGGAATTCCTGCAGTCGGTCCCGTTCGCGGCCGGGTACGGGGTGGAGATCGGACTGCTGCTCGACGCCCACTCGCGGTACGGGTTGGAGGGGTTGGCGCAGGTCAACCTCGGTGTGCGCAAGCACCGGAACCGGTCGCTGCTGCAGCTCGGGGTGATGGCCCGGCAGATCTTGGGCACGGCGTTGGACCGGTGTGGGATCGAGGCCGGGTCGGGTGAGCTGACCCAGTTCGTGCAGGTGGGCGGGGAGTGGCTGCCGGACACCATTGACGTGCTGGTGGCCGACCGACCGCCGATGGCCGAGATCCTGGTCGGCCGCTGAGCTCACTCGGTGATCTTCGGGTGCGCGGTACTCGCGGCCACCGATCGTCCTTGTGCCGAGCGAGCCACGCAATCGATGCTGCCTGGCGGGATTCTCCGGCGTGACAGGGCGTTCGGTGAGAATCAGGTTTCGGTGGGTGTGGGCACGGACCCGAAATCGTCACCGTCGATCGGCTCGGTGAGAGCCGCCGCCAGTTCGGCGTCCGCGTGGCCAAACGCGGTGGTCGGCAGAGGCTTGGAACGCGCGCGCGAAGTCCGCGACGAACCGGTGGCGGTCGCGTTCCGGGAGCGCGTCGACCCAGGGGAACTCGTCAGTCAGCGACCGAGCAGCCGCCTCCCATGCCTCTTTCGGCAGGTGGGAGAGCAGGCTGCGCAGCGCCCGCGCGGCGTGCACCGCGCCATCAGCTGTCGCCGCCGCGCGATCGACCCTGGTCAGCAGCAGTGCGGCCCCGTCGCGACGGCGCACATGGACCTCGCCGCGATCGGCGAGGGCGGCGACGCTCGTGGGGTCGCGTTGCAGCTGAACCTCGGTTGACATACCTCTATTCCGAACTTTTTCAGAACTCTCCGCAAGGTCTCGACCGGGCGATCGGCGCCCCCGCGGTCGGAGACGCCGATCGGCAGCCGTCAGAACGTCTGGTTCGCGAAGCCCTTCGTGGCGATCTTCGACAGCATCGACTGCCATGCCGCCGAGCTCGTGTGTGGATCACCCGTGACGGCGAGCGCCGATTTCGCGCCGTTGAAGGCGTTCTGGGTGTTTGTTCCCCAGATGCCGTCGACGACCAGGCCCGAGCCGCGGAAGTTGTTGCACATGGCCTGGACGAACTTGGTGTCGCTTTCCGAGCTCTTCACGCACAGCACCGGCAGGCCGCCGAAGTCGGAGTGGATGTGGTCGGCGTGCGCGGAGTTGTACCAACCGTCCAGCGCGTAGCGGAAACGCCTGCGGCACACCGCGTCCACGGCCAGGTAGCGCTTGCGCAGCGACGCCGTGGCGGAGGCGTGGTGTTGGTCCAGTGGGCTACTGACCTGCCCGCCGCTCCAGCGGACGTAGTCGAGGTCCATCGCCGTGCCCGCGCCGTGCTGGCCGGGCTTGTTGACGTAGAACCCGGCCGACACCAGGTACGTGATGCTCCCGTAGGCCGACGATAAGGACCGCAGGTCCCGGATCCAGAGCACCAGACTGTCGTAGAACCCTTGGGTGCACTGCCAGTTCCGCAGCGTCGTGTTGCCCCGGCTGGACCGCCAGTAGTACGCCGGCGTGCCGTCGATGCGCTGGAAGGTGATCATCGGACCTCCGCGGTCTGGAGCTTGCCGTCGAGCAGCCAGTACGAGACGCGGCCCCGGTGGGTGCGGACCAGGCCGACCGCGTGGGCGCGGTCGGGCACTCCGGCGGGGCCGCGGCCCGCGCCGACGGTGCCCGCGAGGGCGGCGGAACCGCCGATGGCGTTGCCGACCCAGCGGACCGAGCCGTCGTCTAGGACGCCCTGCACGGCCGCGTCGTCGAGCCTGCCCGCGGCGAGTTCGGACCACGCGGCGCCGTCCGACGACACGTGGAGCACGGTTTCCTGAGATCCGATGGTCCCGGCGAGCCAACCGTTTCGACCCACCGCGAGGGTGGTGACGTACGCGGTCGGTTCCAGGCCGGTGACCGCGCCGAGGCTCCAGTTCGCGCCCAGTCTGCGGGCGGCGATGGTGCCCCGCGGCACGTCCTCGCCGGACAGGTCCGAGCCCAGCGCCATCGCCGCGCTCGGGCTCGCGGCGACGGCGGTGAACATCGACCGCCTTCCGCGCAGGCGCAGGACTTCGCGCCAGGCCAGGCCGTCCGCGGACGACCACAGCGCGGCCTCGCCGTCGATCGAGCCCGCGGCCAGAGCGCCGCGCGCGTCGGTGGCCACGTCGAGAACAAGTGCGCCGGCAAGTCCGGTGGTGGCCTTGGCGACACCGTCGTCGCCGATGAGCACCCAGCGGGAGTCCTGTCGGCACAGGACTTGGGGGTGGTCGCCGACGACGGCCACACCGGCGCAGAGGTCGACCTCGGTGGACGCCGCCGCGAGTCCGGCGCCCGGTCCGACCGCGGCCACCGCCGCGAGCCCGGCGGCGCCGATCACGAACGTCCGGCGGCTGATTCGATCTGGTTCGTTCGGTCCCAATTCAGCTGATGTTTGCACGGGAAACCCTTCGGAGATAAGGGAAAAGTGCACACGACAAGCACGAGCTGTTAGTGGAGGATTGGCACGACAGTTCCGAGTGTAGGACCCGTCGATCCACTTGGGATACGTCCGTTCCGCCCAATCTGGACCAGTCCGATACGCCAAAAGGCCGTTCACGAGGCAGTTGACACCGTGTCGTGAGCCGCCATCTCACGATGCGGCGTTGACCTGGCCTTATGGCTGGGTCTTCCCGTGGCGGTACCCGGTGCCCGCGTGGTGCGGGTCTTACGTGGGTTTCCATCGGGCTCGTTTTGTGTCGCCCCGCAACTCGGGGAGGACATGCCGACCGTGACCTCGTCCACGAGTGCGGCGAGGTTGCGGGCGGCGTTGAGATCGCGATCCAGCGCGTATCCGCACTGGTCGCAGTGGAACGTCCGCTCGGATAGGCGCAGTTTGGCTTTCACGGCGCCACAGGCCGAGCAGGTCTTCGAGGATGGGTACCAGCGGTCGGCGAGGTGCACGCGGCTGCTGGCCCACCCGGATTTGTAGGTGATCTGCCTGCGTAGTTCGCCCATGCCGACTCCGGCGATGTGCCGGGCGAGGCGCCGGTTGCGGATCATTCCGGCGACGTGGAGGTCTTCGAGGACGATCACACCGTGGGTGCGGACCAGGCGCGTGGACAGCTTGTGCAGTCCGTCGCGGCGGGCGTTGGCCACCGCTGTGTGCAGACGGGCGATCCGGGCCTGGGTCTTGCGCCACCGGCCCGAGGGTGCCTGCCGGGTGCGCCGGTCCGGGCCGATCCGGCGGGCCGCCTGCCTCCCCAACCTGCGCAGGTCCCGCAGCGCGACATCAAGGTGTCTCGGGTTGGCGATGACTTCACCGGTCGAGAGCACGGCCAGCGACTTGATCCCGAGATCCACGCCGACCACCGAGTCCGGGCGGCCCGGGGCGGGGTCGCGGCGGTCGATCTCGACCGAGAACGAGCAGAACCACCGCCCACCCCGGTAAGTCACCGTGGCGGAACGGATGCGCGCGGTACCCCGGTCGACGTGCCGGGCCAGTTTCCGAGTCGACTCGTGGGTGCGCACGAGGCCGATGCGCGGCAGCTTCACATGCCTGCGGTCACCTTCGGCCAATCCAAACGCTCCGGTGGTGAAACGACACGACAGCGCCGTACGTTTGCCCTTGAACGTCGGGAATCGAACCCTCGTACCCTTGCGCTTGCCGGTCTTGGACGCGTTCCAGTTCTTCAATGCGGTCGCGAGGTTCGCCAAGCCGGAGGAGTACGCCTCCTTTGAGTTCTCACTCCACCACGGGGCAACCGCCTCCTTGGCCTGGTTCCAGTCCCGGCGCAGCGAGTACGGCGACCAGGCGACCGGTGGCGTGAGATCCACGCCGGCGATCCCGTAGGAGGCCTCGGCACGCCGCTGGTCGAGGTTGGCCTTGATCAGGGCAAGACCCCAGTTATAGGCGTACCTTTGCGCACCACAATGGGACCGCAACCCGCCCTCCTGGGCCGTGGTTGGGTCAAGCGCGAACCGGAATGCCTGCAACACGATCATCGGCGCGGACCCTACCGAGCACGACCGACAAAACCGCCCAAAAGGCCCTGCCGGTGTGGGCACCGGCAGGGCCTTGAGGGTCGACGGTCGGGACCGTCCTGGGGGATACGGTGTCGCGACCGCCGACGTCCCCGGGGCGGCTAGATGACCCGGATGGCGTGCGCCGTCCAGCTGGACTGGCCGTAGAGCTCCTTGATCCGCACGCTGTTCCCGTTGCGCGGCCAGGAGGCCTCGATCAGCTTGCCGCCGCCGACGTAGATCGCCACGTGGGTCGTCGTGCTGGGCTTGTCGCCGTCGCCCCAGAAGATCAGGTCGCCCGGCTCGAGTTGGTTGAGCGGCACCTTCTTGCCCGAGGTGTACTGCTGGGTGGTGGCGGGCCCGATGTCGATGCCCGCGCCCTTCCAGAACGCGTACAGGGTGAAGCCGGAGCAGTCGTAGCCGTAGCGGTAGTAGTCGTCGCCGCCCTCACGCTGGCGGTGCTCGACGCCGTAGGACGGGCCGCCCTTGCCGCCCGCGCCCCACGAGTACAGGTAACCCTTGCCAGTCTGGGACTTGGCCGCGTCGAGCACGCGCTTGATCTTCTCGGCGCGGGTGCCGGTCGTCGGGCCCGCCGGGCCGTTGTTGCGGCCGTGGACCTTCTTGCCGCCGCCGTCGGAGCTCTCGTCACCGCAGCGCGGGACGCCGGGCGCCCAGCCGTCGGTGCCGGTCTTGACGTACTTGTCCGGCACCCACCAGCCGTCGCTCGTGTAGTCCCAGATCTCGCCGGAGGCGCTGGACTGGCACTTGACTGGGACCGTCTGGCCCGCCTTGTAGGCGTTGTACTTGTGGCCGGGGGCGTTGGCGTCCTGGCCCTTCTTCTTGCGGCCGTTGATGTCGACCTTCGCCGGGAAGCCCTTGGGCTTGATCGCCGGGTCGATCTCGAAGTCGGCATCGGTGAACTCGCCGTCGGCGGCGACCGGGGCGGGCGACGGCGTCGGGTCGGCCGAGCCGCACGCGGTCAGGCTCAGGCCGGCGATCATCGCCATGGCCAGGATCTTGGTGCTGGTTCGCATCGTCGTTCGCATCGTCATAGTCCTTGGGTCACCAGTCGGAGGGCATGTAGGCCCAGCCGAGGTAGTCGGAGCGGTTGCGGAAGTGGTTGTCCTGGTAGACCTTCGGCCCGGTGCTGATCGCCTTGTTGTCGCCGATCGAGAGCATCACGTGGCCCCACTTGGTGGTGCTGCGGAAGAACACGACAGAACCCGCCGGCGGAACCGAACCGGTGTGGATGCGGCCACGCGCCTTCTGCCACTCGTAGTGCGTCATCGCCGAGTACTGCTTGCCGGACGTGCCGACCGAGCGCTCCACGAACAGCTCGCACTGGTTGTTCCAGTCGGTCGCGCCGAGGCGGGCCCGGGCGAACGCGATGGCCTCCTTGGCCCGCGGGTCCGCCGCGGCCGAACCGCCACCCCCGCCGCCGTTGCCGCCGCCACCGCTTCCCGCGCAGCGGGCCACACCGGGGGCGAAGCCGTCGGTGCCGGTCTTGACGTACTTGTCCGGCACCCACCAGCCGTCGGTGGTGTAGTCCCAGACCTCGCTGCCGTGCTTCGCCTGACACTTGACCGGGACCATTTGGCCCGCCTTGTAGGCGTCGTATTTGTGGCCGGGCGCGTTCGCGTCCTGGCCGATCTTCTTGCGGCCGTTGATGGCGACCTTCGCCGGGAATGACTTCGGCCCGATCGCGGAATTGATTTCGTCGCCGTCGAGCGCCGCTTCTTCGGCGTCATCGGTGGCGGCGTTCCCCGGCGCGTTCTCCGCCATTACCGCGCCACTGGTGATGATTTCGGTCGCTTCCGGCGCGGCGGCCAGGCCGTCGCCGGAAGACCCGCAGGCGCTGAGCGTCAGCACGCTCGCCGCCGCGATGGCCGCGGCCACCACATTGATGGTCTTCACCCTGTGTCTCCCTCGTGTGATTCGGATCAGCCCGGGCCGTTCGGGGCGGCGTCGGGGCATGGCCCTACGATGGGCCGCCGCGGGGGTTGTCCGGTAGCCGCTTACGCGCTCTGACAAGCCCTTACAACAGATCTGACAGGGGGTCGGTGATCGTGCCTGAACAAGCCGCTGACAGGGATACTCGGCGGTATCTGATCGCTGGTTTCGCCTCGGAATTAAGGGATCTGCGGGAGGCGGTGGGCACCCCGTCGTTCCGCAAGATGGCCGGATCGTCGGGGGTGATCTCGCACACGACGCTGCACGAAGCGGCGGGCGGCAGCCGATTCCCGTCGTGGGAGACGACCCGCGAGTTCGTCCGGGTATGCGGTGGCGACGAACGGGAATGGCGGGCGAAATGGGTCGCGCTGAAAACCGAGTTATCGCCTGACGAAGCCATTGTGCCACTGCGCGAAGAAGTCGCGCGAGTGGTGAATGAGGTGACGGTCAAACGAACTTGGTGGACTCGCGGGAGAATCGCGATCGCCGTCGGGATCGTCGTCGCGGCGCTCGTCGCCGGATTCTCGGTCTACCACTTCGGCAAGACGCCATACGATCCGCTGTATTCCGGCGACTTCAGCCGGTTCATCACCGACGTGACCGTGCCCGACGGTGCGGAGGTCGTGGTCAACGAGACCTTCACCAAGATCTGGGAGATCGAGAACGGCGGAACGGTGCTGTGGCAAGGCCGCGCCATGCGCCGCGAGAACTCCGTCGGCGGCTGCCAGGCCCCGGAACGGGTGCCGATCGGCACCACGCCGCCAGGCGACCGGGTCAAGATCACCGCGATCGTGATCGCCGGGTCGGAGCCCGGGATCTGCAAGGTCGACTACAAGATGGTCGACGAGCGCAACCAGGTGACGCTGCCGGGTTCGCGGCCGATCTTCTTCATCGTCAACGTCGTCACGAAGCTGTCCGGCCCGCAGCCCGCGCACATGGCGCCGACGACGGCGAATCCCGCCGCCCCGTGACTCACGCCAACGGGAGCGCGACTTCCAGCTCCCGCAGCGCGGGATCGTGCGGGTGCGCGTCGTCGCGGCCGGTCGGGATGAACCCGAGCCTGCGGTAGAAGCGCAACGCCCGATCGTTGCCTTCCGTTGCCCACGCGGTGATCCGCCCGGCCCGCCGCCCACGCGCCCAGTCGATCACCGCCCGCACCACGGCCTCGCCCGCCCCGGTGCCACGCAGGGTTGGACGCGCCCACACGGAGATCAGTTCCACGTCGTCGGAATCCGGTTTCCCGCCCGCGATCGCGACCGGCTCGCCGTCGAGCGTGGCGAGGAAGACGCCGCAGCTCTCGGGCCAGGAACGCCAGCGCGCCTCGTCGTAGCCAGACTCTTCGGTGAGGGTCGCGCCGAAGGCCGAGGGGTCGGCGGTGAGCGCGGCCACGCGAATCGCCCGCAGCTCCATCCAGTCGTCGGCTGTGGCCTGTCGTACCTCTATCTCGCGCATTCGTGCAGCGTTTCCGACCCCGTGGGCGGCCCGCAACACGATTTCCCGGCCTTGCCTCCGCCCGTAAGGTCGCGATCATGACGGACGCGCTGCGTGGTCACCTCGACGCTGTCCTGCTCGCCACGCTCGATGGCAGGCGCCTGCACGGCTACGGGATCATCGAGACAGTCCAGGCCCGTACCAAAGGCGCGTTGGACCTGCCCACCGGCACCGTCTACCCGGCGCTGCGCAGGCTGGAGAACGCCGGTTACCTGCACAGCGAGTGGAGCACCGTCTCCGGCAGGCAGCGCCGCACCTACCAGCTCACCCGCGCCGGTCTCGACGCCCTCGCCGCCAAGCGGGCCGCCTGGCGCGAGTTCACCTCCACCATCGGGACCGTCCTCGAACCCGTGACCTAGTGGTGTGTCCTCCGACGTCGTGACACGATCGCGGGGTGACCACCGCGCTCCTCTACCTCGTCGTGATGATGCTCGTCGCGGCGGTGGTGTTCCTGCTCGTCTCCGTCGTCTTCGGCCGCGGCGAGGAACTTCCCGCCCTGCCGCCCGGCGCCTCGCCGACCCGGCTGCCCGCTGACGGCGTCACCGGCGACGACCTGCGGTCCGTGCGCTTCCAGCTCGTGCTGCGCGGCTACAAGATGACCGAGGTCGACTGGGTCCTGCGCCGCGTCGGCGACGAGCTCGACGACCTGCGGGCCCGGGTGGCCGAACTCGAAGCCCAACAGCAGGCGGACAGCGACGCGTGATCATCGCGGTCACCGAGGAGGTCGACGTCGCCGCACCGGCCGAGGCCACCTGGGCGGCGATCACCGACTGGGCCCGCCAGGGCGAGTGGATGCTCGGCACCCACGTCGACGTCACCGCGGGCGACGGCCGCGGCGTCGGGTCCCGGCTCTCGGCGTTCACCGGTGTCGGTCCCCTCGGGTTCACTGACACCGTGGACATCACCGCCTGGGACCCGCCCACCCGCTGCGCGGTCCGCCACACGGGCACGTTCGTGCGCGGCACCGGGCTGTTCGAGGTCCGCCCGCGCGGCGCCGAGTCGACGTTCGTCTGGCACGAGCGGCTCGAAGCCGGACCCGTGATCGGCCTGGGCTGGAAGGTCGTCGGACCCGCGTTCCGCGCGGGCATCCGCTACTCGCTGCGCCGCTTCGCGCGATTCGCGGAGGCACGATGACCGAGCGCATCCGCTGCCCTTGGGGCGACAGCACCCCCGACTACGCCGAGTACCACGACACCGAGTGGGGCGTCCCCCTGCGCGGCCGCGACGAGCTCTACGAGCGGATCAGCCTGGAAGCCTTCCAGTCCGGCCTGTCGTGGATCACGATTCTGCGCAAGCGCGAAGGCTTCCGGGCCGCGTTCGAGGGCTTCGTCCCCGAGAAGGTCGCCGCGTTCACCGAGGCCGACGTCGAGCGGCTGATGGCCGACGCCTCGATCGTGCGCAACCGGATGAAGATCGAGGCCACCATCCGCAACGCCCGCGCGATCCTCGACCTCGACACCCCGCTCGACGACCTGCTCTGGTCCTTCGCCCCGACCGACGACCGCCCGAGGCCCGCCACCCTCGCCGACGTCCCCGCCGTCACGGCGGAGTCGAAGGCGATGGCCAAGGACCTCAAGCGGCGCGGCTTCGCATTCGTCGGCCCCACCACCTGCTACGCGTTGATGCAGGCCACGGGCATGGTCGACGACCACATCGAGACCTGCTGGCGCGCTACTTCCCGGTGAAGTTCGGCTTGCGCTTGGCCACGAAGGCGTCGACCGCTTCCTTGTGGTCGCTGGTGGCGCCCGCCTCGGCCTGCGTGCGGCCCTCGACGGCGAGGCCCTCGGCCAGCGGCCCGCCCGCCGACGCCAGCATCGCTTCCTTGATCTTCGCGTAGGCCGTCGTCGGGCCCGCCGCCATGGTCTGGGCGAGGGCCTGCGCGGTGCTCAGCACGTCCTCCGGCGCCACGACCTGGGTGACCATGCCGATCCGCAGCGCCTCCTCGGCGTCGACCGGCTTGGCGAGCAGCATCATCTCCATGGCCCGGCCGTAGCCGATCAGCCTGGGCAGCGTCCACGCCGCACCCGAGTCGGCGGTCAGGCCGACGTTGGCGAAAGCCATCAGGAACTTCGCCGTCGACGCGGTGATCCGCAGGTCACAGGCGTAGGCGAAGGACGCGCCCGCGCCCGCGGCCATGCCGTTGACCGCGGCGATGATCGGCTTGGGCAGGCCGGTGATCGCCGAGACGATCGGGTTGTAGTGCTTGTCCACAGTCGACAGCGGCGCCGGGTCCCCGGCGGCCAGCAGCGCCATGTGCTCCTTGAGGTCCTGCCCCGCGCAGAACGCCTTGCCCGCGCCGGTGAGGACGACCGCGCGCACCGAGTCGTCGGCCGCGGCGGCCTCCAGGGCGGCGAGCAGGTCTTCCTTGAGCTCGACGGTCAGCGAGTTGAACGCGTCCGGGCGGTTCAGGGTGAGCGTCCGAACACCGGCCTGGTCCTCGATCAACAACGGCTTAGACACAGCCCCTACCTTCCTGCGGATTAAGCGGTGGACCTCTGCTTACCACCTCGGGTCAGGCAGTCGTCGAGGAACTTTGTCACAGCCGGAGCAAGGCGGGCGGTGTGCCGGTCGAAGAACTCCGCCGCCGCGCGGCCCGGCCAGTCCTCCGGCAGCAGGTCGGCGGGCAGGCCAGGGTCGCGGAAGAGGAATTTGCGCCACGAGTGCAGCAGCCGCTGTGACGCGGCGAACGCCTCCGCGGGCACCGAGCCGTCGACCGCGGCCATGATCGGCTCCCACATCGCGACGAACCCGGTGTAGTCCGCGCCCAGTTCGTCGAGGTCCCAGGCGGTGGCGGCCAACTCGGCGTCGGCGCCGTCGTGGGCGCCGTGGAAGACCCGCGCGGGCACGTCGGCGAGCACGTCGGCCAGTTCCGGCGACGGGCGCGGCGCTACCCAGGTCGCCGGGCCGAGCGGGCCGTAGCCGAGCAGCCGCAGCGACGACGCGAGCCGCTCCCGGGCGACCCGGCCGGGCAGTTCCTCCAGCACCACGACGTGCCAGCGTCCGTCCCATGTGGACGGGCCGGTGCGGTAGATGCGGGCCGCGGCCTCGTCGAGCCTGCGCTCCGCGCGCGGGGTCAGGGCGTAGCCGGGGCCCTCGGGCAGCCGCACCGGGACCAGCCAGCCCTGTCGCACCATGCGGGACACGGCGGTCCGGATCGCGGGCGCGCCGAAGTCCAGCGGTTCGAGGAGCCGGACGAGCGCGGCGATGGCCGCGGCGCCCCCGCGCCCCCGCAGGTAACCGCCGTAGACGTCGAATAAGGCCGAACGTGCGCGCACGACGACGGAGTCTGTCAGTCCCCGTGGGCGGTGCGCCACCTGGCTTCCAGCCCATCTTGGCCTGTCAGCCGACACGCGATGATCGGTTCGATTTCACCGGTGAGACCGGATAGGGGAGAATGTCACCGACTCGGCCGATTCATTTGGTCGGGTGGGCGAGCTATGACGGAGGGAGCACGCTATGGCGGCCATGAAGCCCCGGACCGGAGACGGTCCCCTCGAGGTGACTAAGGAGGGTCGGGGCATCGTGATGCGCGTCCCACTGGAGGGCGGTGGACGCCTCGTGGTCGAGATGACGCCCGAGGAGGCCAGCGACCTGGGCGACGCGCTCAAGGTCGCCGCGGGCTGATCTGTCCTGATTCACAAACCCTGAGCCTTACCCACTGCACGGAGGAATGTTTGTCCACGCCGGTGCCGACCTTGCCGACGACGCTGCCCGACGTGGAGGTGACCGCGAGCCCCCGCAAGGGGGTGCCGCTCGTAGTGCTCAGCCGCACGTCGGCCGACGGTCCGCCGGAGTTCGGCCCCGGCGGGGACCGGCTGCCCGAAGCGTGGGCCGACCTGGTGGCGTTCACCGGGGCGGCGGGCGAGGCCCAGGCCGGTCCGGTCGATTCCGGTGTCCGCTGGGTGCTCGGTCTGGGGGACGGTGAGTCGGCGAAGTGGCGTTCGGCGGGCGCGGCCCTGGTCCGCGCGGCCGAGGCCACATTGGACGGTGCGAAGTCGGCCGCCGACCGCGGCCTGCAGGTCGAACTGCCCGCGGACGCGGGTGCCGACGAGGTCGCGGCGTTCGTCCGCGGCGTCGTGCTGGGTGGCTACAAGTTCAAGGTGACCGCCGAGGAGCCCAAGCCGCGCGTGCGCGGCCTGCGGCTGGTGGTCCCCGACGGGGAGCGTCGCGACGAGATCGACGCCGCGGCCAGACGGTCCGCCGTCCTGGCCGCGGCGACCTCGTTCGCCCGTGACCTGGCCAACGCGCCGTCCAACGTCAAGGACCCGGCCTGGCTGGCCAAGACCGCGGCCAAGGCGGCGGGCAAGGTCGCCGGACTCGGCGCGGAGATCCGCGACGAGCGCTGGCTCGCGAGCAACGGTTTCGGCGGCGTCCTGGCTGTGGGCGGCGGGTCCGAGCGGCCGCCGCGGCTGCTGGAGCTGTCCTGGAACCCGAAGGGCGCGACCGGCCCGCACGTCGTGCTGGTCGGCAAGGGCATCACCTTCGACACCGGCGGCATCTCGATCAAGCCCGCCGAGGGCATGCACCTGATGCGCACCGACATGGCCGGTGGCGGCGCCGTCATCGCGGCGATGGTCGCGATCGGCACGCTCGGCCTGCCGGTGCGGGTCACCGCGCTGGTGCCGTGCGCGGAGAACCACGTCTCCGGGTCGTCGTACCGGCCCGGCGACATCGTGACCCACTACGGCGGCACCACCACCGAGGTCACCAACACCGACGCCGAGGGCCGCATGGTCCTGGCCGACGCGCTGGCCTACGCGAGGGCGACGCTCAAGCCCGACCTGCTGGTCGACGTCGCCACCCTGACCGGCGCGATGAAGGTCAGCCTCGGCATGCGCACCGCGGGCCTGTTCGCCACCGACGACGCCCTGGCCGAGCGGCTGCGCGAGGCGGGCGCCCGGGTCGGCGAGGCCTTCTGGCGGATGCCGCTGCTCGAAGAGCAGTTCGCCGACGCCGTGGTCAGCGAGGTCGCCGACATCCGGCAGTGCCCGAGCGGCCCTGGCGGCATCACCGCGGCCCTGTTCCTGCGCCAGTTCACCGGGGACACCCCGTGGGCGCACCTGGACATCGCGGGTCCGGCGCGGTCGGACAAGTCCTACGACGACGTGGTGCCCGGCGCCACCGGGTTCGCCGCGCGCACGCTCGTGGAGCTGGTGGCCTCGTACACCTGACCGAACACGCGGTCCAGGAACGCGAACTTCGCCACGAACACCGGCAGCCCGCCCAGCAGGTAAGCCATGATCAACACCAGCGTGCGGGCGTCGCGGTCGACGACCAGTGGCGAGAACACCAGCTCGGCGAGGGTCGTCAGCCCCACCGAGACGAACCCCCCGAGCCCGGTGACCACGAGATAGCCGACGACCTGCCTGGTCAGCCTCGGCATCCCGCGCTGCCTCCACGCCCACCAGCGGATCATCACGAAGTGCGGGACGGCGCCCGCGACGAACCCGATCGCGCTGGCCGACGTCGCGTCGAAGCCGCCGGAGGAGTACAGCCCGTACAGCACGAGCTGGGTGATACCGGTCGCGACCATCGAGGCCACCGCGTACTTGCTGAACCGCACCCGGTGCCGCGTGACCCAGCGAACCAGTCGACCCTCCACAGCGAACACAGTAAGTGCTACTTCCTGACCGGTTTCTCAGCGGTCACCCGCGTGTAGACGGCCACTGTGCGCTCGGCCACCGTCGTCCACGAGAACTCCCGCTCGGCCCGCTCGCGGCCTGCCGCGCCCATCGCGGCCGCCCGTGCGGGATCAGCGAGTACCCGGTTGACCGCCTCGGCCAACCCCGCGCGGTAGGACTCGGTGTCGGCCTCGTCGTAGTGCACGAGCAGGCCGTTGACGCCGTCGGCGACCACCTCGGGGATGCCACCCACGTCGGAGGCCACGATCGCGGTCCCGCAGGCCATCGCCTCCAGGTTGACGATGCCCAGCGGTTCGTAGACCGACGGGCAGACGAACACGGCGGCGTGGCTGAGCACCTGCCGGACCTCGCGCTGTTCGAGCATCCGCTGGATCCAGAAGACCCCTTCGCGCGATTCGGCCAGCTCGGCGACGGCGGCGCGGGTCTCGGCCTCGATCTCGGGGGTGTCGGGGGCGCCCGCGCACAGCACGATCTGGGCCGCCGGGTCGATCCGGTGGGCGGCGGCGATCAGGTGCCCGACCCCCTTCTGGCGGGTGATCCGGCCGATGAACGCCACGATCGGCCGATCCGGGTCGATACCCTCGCTGACCAGCGCGTCCGTCTCCGAGACCGGGTGGTACTCGGTGGTGTCGATGCCGTTGCGGACCACGTGGACCCGCTCCGGGTCGAGGCTCGGGTAGCAGTCCAGGACGTCGGCGCGCATGCCGTCGCTGACCGCGATGACCGCCGCCGCCGACTCGTAGGCCGTGCGTTCGATCCAGCAGGACAGCCGGTAGCCGCCGCCGAGCTGCTCGGCCTTCCACGGCCTGCGCGGCTCCAGCGAGTGCGCGGTGACCACGTGCGGCACATCGTGCAGCAGGGCGGACAGGTGCCCGGCCAGGTTCGCGTACCAGGTGTGGGAGTGGACCAGGTCCAGGCCCGCGGTCGCCGCTGTGACCGCCAGGTCGGCCGAGAGCATCCCGAGGGCCGGGTTGACCGCGGACAGGTCCGGCAGCGGGGCGTGCGCGAAGGCGCCCGGGACCGGTCCGCCGATGCGGTGCACGTCGACGTCGACCAGTCCACGCAGCCGGGGCACCAGCGCCCCCACGTGGACGCCGGCGCCGCCGTAGACCTCCGGTGGGTACTCGCGTGTCAGCAATCCGATGTGCACGCGCTTCACCGTAGTCGCGGGTACCTGGCGGAACGCATTGCGGCGCATGGGTGAACGTGGGGCGACGAGCGGGCAGGTGGGCGTGTCAGCGGTGGCCACCCTCCGCGATCTCCGGTTAGGGTCGAGACGTGAAGGGCCGGCCGCGCGTACTAGGCATCGTGCTGGCTGGCGGGGAGGGCAAGCGGCTGTGGCCGCTCACCGCCGACCGCGCCAAGCCCGCCGTCCCCTTCGGGGGCAACTACCGGCTCGTCGACTTCGTCCTGTCGAACCTGGTCAACGGCGGCTTCCACCAGCTGTGCGTGCTCACCCAGTACAAGTCGCACTCGCTCGACCGGCACATCTCCACGACTTGGCGGCTTTCCAGCGTCCTCGGGCAGTACATCACCCCGGTCCCGGCGCAGCAGCGGCTCGGCCCGCGCTGGTACACCGGCAGCGCCGACGCGATCTTCCAGTCGCTCAACCTGGTCTATGACGAAGCGCCCGACCACATCGCGGTCTTCGGCGCCGACCACGTCTACCGGATGGACCCGGAGCAGATGCTCGACCGGCACATGGACTCCGGCGCGGGTGTCACCGTCGCCGGGATCCGGGTGCCCCGCGCCGAGGCCCGGGCCTTCGGCTGCATCGACTCCGGTGCCGACGGCCGGATCACCCGGTTCCTGGAGAAGCCCGCCGACCCGCCGTCGGTGCCCGACGACCCGAACGTGACTTTCGCGTCCATGGGCAACTACTTGTTCAAGACCAGCGCGCTCCTCGACGCTCTTCGCGCGGACGCGGCGAACCCGGACTCGCTGCACGACATGGGCGGCGACATCATCCCGATGCTGGTCGACGCGGGCACCGCGCACGTCTACGACTTCGACGACAACGACGTGCCCGGCGCCACCGAGCGCGACCGCGGCTACTGGCGCGACGTCGGAACCCTGGACGCCTACTACGAGGCCCACCAGGACCTGGTCTCAGTGCACCCGGTGTTCAACCTCTACAACCAGCGGTGGCCGATCCGGACCGCGACGCCGCCGCTGCCGCCGGCGAAGTTCGTCAACCTGGGGTCCGCGGTCGAGTCGATCGTCGGCCCGGGGGCGATCATCTCCGGTGCGTCGGTCGTCGACTCGGTGATCAGCGCGGACGTGGTGATCGAGGACGGCGCGGTGGTCGAGGGCAGCGTGCTGCTGCCGGGCGTGCGGGTCGGGAAGGGCGCGACCGTGCGGCGCGCGATCCTGGACAAGAACGTGATCGTCGCCGACGGCGCCCGCATCGGGGTCGACCAAGAGGCCGACCGCCAGCAGTACACGGTGAGCGCGAACGGTGTGGTGGTTCTCGGCAAGGGCGTCCGCGCCGAATGACACAGCGTTCGTGCCTGGCGCACAGCTAGATCTTGGCCGCGACCAGCAGTCCGTCGCCCGTGGGCAGCAGCAGTGGGACCAGCCGGTCGTCCTCGCGCACCAGCTTGGCGACGTCGCGCAGCGCGGTGCTCTCGACGTCGCGGCGGGCCGGGTCGGCCGCGGCGTTGACGTCGTCGAACGCCAGCACGCCGCCGGGGCGCAGCAGGCGCACACCCTGGGCGTAGTAGGTCAGGTAGTCGGCCTTGGCGGCGTCGGCGAACATCAGGTCGTAGCCGCTGTCGGTCAGCCGGGGCAGCACGTCGACCCCGCGGCCCATGATCAGCCGGGCGCGGCCGGGCGCCACGCCCGCGTCGGAGAATGCGCGCTTGGCGACCGCCTGGTGTTCCGGGTCGACATCGATCGACGTCAGGACGCCGTCGGGGGCCATCCCGCGCAGCAGGGACAGGCCGCTCACGCCGGTGCCGGTGCCGATCTCCACGACGGCCTTGGCCTGCAGGACCGCGGCGAGGAACCGCAGCGCGGCGCAGGTGGCCGGGCTCGCGGGCGGGCAGCCCATGGCCACGGCGCGGGCCCGTGCGGCGGCCAGCACCTCGTCATCGGCGAGGTAGGCCTCGACGTAGTCGCTCAGCTCAGCCGCGGTTTCCGGTCCCACAGGGACGCAGACTAGCGAGGGAAGTCCCAAAATCGGGTGAACCTTGCCGTGGAGCACGTCACCGGTTTTCTCAGGCAGGTCTCAGCCGACTCTCACGGTCGCCACATGGGCGTGCTGAATGCTCATCGCCAAGACGGGGAATCTGTCGTGGAGGGGGAACAAGATGGGCGACACGCACGTTGGAACCGGCAGTGGGCAACACAGCCTTCAGGAGGTGCGTATCCCCACGATGCAGACGCAGCCGATGAGCGAGACGGTCCTGGACAACAAGCCGGTCGGCTTGGACGCCCCGGCCTGGACGCCGCCGTCCTGGGACGAGGTCGTGCGCGAACACGGCGACCGCGTCTACCGCCTCGCGTACCGCCTCTCCGGCAACGCGCACGACGCCGAGGACCTGACCCAGGAGACGTTCATCCGGGTCTTCCGGTCGCTGGCGTCCTACAAGCCCGGCACGTTCGAGGGCTGGCTGCACCGCATCACCACGAACCTGTTCCTCGACATGGCCCGGCGCCGCTCCCGGCTGCGCATGGAAGGCCTGCCCGAGGACACCGACCGGCTCGTCGGCGACGACCCAAGCCCCGAGCAGGTCTACTCCGACACCCACCTTGACCCGGACCTGCAGGCCGCGCTCGACGAGCTGCCGCCCGAGTTCCGCGCCGCGGTGGTTTTGTGTGACGTGGAAGGTCTTTCCTACGAGGAGATCGGTGCCACCCTCGGGGTGAAGCTCGGTACTGTGCGGAGCAGGATCCACCGGGGCCGCCAGGCCCTCCGCGCGTCGCTCGAGCGTCGCCGCGAGCTCGCACGGGAAGGCCTGTGATGACCCTCTCGACCACGGAGTCGAACCGATGAGCCTTGAGCGTGGCTGGGGGCTGCCCGAACAGCACCTGCTGCCCGACGCCGTCGTCGCTTTCGTCGACGGCGAGCTGTCGCGCACCGCGGTCGACCGGGTCACCTCGCACCTGGCCAAGTGCCCGTGGTGCGCCGCCGACATCAACGCCCAGCGCCAGGCCCGGGCCGCGGTCCGCGCCGCCGACACCCCGGCCATGCCCGCGGGTCTGCTCGCGTCGCTGCGGGCGATCCCGCAGGAAGTCGACCTGCCCGCCACCCCGGATGGCCTTGCGGTCACCGAGGACGGCCAGCTCGTCGCCGTCCAGCGCACCGACAGGGCCGCCTTCGGCAGCAGCGTGCCGCTGGGGTCGTCCCCAAAACTCGGCGAGAGCCGCAATGTCCTGGGCCGCCGCCCGGGAAGACGCGCCGCACAGGGCGCGGGCGTCGTGGTGTCCGGCCTGGTTCTCGGCGCCTTGGCGTTCGTCAACACCGGTGGCCCCGAGGGTCCGAGTGACCCGAACTTCGGCTCCGATGCCGAACCCGCGGGCTTCGTCGGCGGCCAGCTGAACGCCCACTTCGGCACAGTCCCAGCGCGCTAGTACGCCCACTTAACCGTCCGCCGGGCATGCTGAGCAGCGATGAGCGAGCACAACTCGGAGCCGACCCAGGCCGCGAACACCCCCGCACCGCCTCAGCCCACCGCGGCTGACCGCGGCCCGGGGGCCACCCCGGACCCGGAAGCCACCCAGGTGGTCGACGGGGCGACCCCGGTGCCGCAGCCCGGTCAGCAGACCGTGCCGGTCGGCTCGGTGCTCCCGGGCGGTGAACAGCCGGTCGACGCCACCGTCACCCAGCCCGTTCTCAACCGAGACGCGCGCCTGGATCCGCCCGCCACCCCGGAGCCGCCCGCCATCGACTACCAGCAGCGTGTCGGGCCCCGGCCGCTCGACCGGCCGGCGGTCGACCCGTCCAGCGCCGCCGTCTTCGGCAGGCCCGCGGGCGTCGACGGCGCGTTCTCGCCCACCGCCCCCGCGCCGACACCGGTCGGCACTTTCACCTCCGCCCCACCGCCCCCCGAGTCGCTCAGCAGCGCCTTCGGCAGGCCCCCCGGCGACTCCGACGTCGTCCTCCAACGCCCTCCAGGGTCGCCCGCCGCGTCCGCCCAGGACGACCCGATGTGGACCGAGGACGGTTTCGACCCGTGGCGTGACCCGGCCGCGGGCGCCGTCATCGGCCCGCCCGCCCTCGATCGCGAACCCGACGACTCGGCGGGCACCGCCAAGCGCCCGCCGGGCGGTCAGCTCAGTCTCACCGAGGTGCTCTTCGGCAGGCGCGTCAAGCCGGTGGCCCTCGGGATCCTCGGTCTGGTCGCGCTGCTGATCGGCGCGGTCGGCGGTCTCGTCGGCTGGGTCGTCGCCCGCGGTGGCGACGCCCTGACCAGCGACGTCACCCTCGCCCAGGCCGAGGCGGGCAAGGAGCGCCCCGCGGGCTCGGTGTCCGACATCGCCGCGCGAGTGCGGCCCGCCGTGGTGTCCATCGAGGTCCGGATGGAACAGGGCGGCGGCACCGGCTCCGGTGTCCTCATCGACGGTGCCGGCTACATCGTCACCAACTGGCACGTGGTCACCCTCGAAGGCCGCGCCGACGACAAAGCCAAGATCACCACCGTCTTCACCGACGGCACCCGGGCCGAGGCCAAGCTCGTCGGCACCGACCCGAAGACCGACCTCGCGGTCATCAAGGTCGCCGTGACTAACCCGACCGTCCTGCAGTTCGGCAACTCCGACGACCTCAAGGTCGGCGACGCCGTCATCGCCGTCGGCTCCCCGCTCGGCCTGACCGACACCGTCACCGAGGGCATCGTCAGCGCCCTGCACCGCCCGGTCGTCGCGGGCGGCGACAACGGGCAGGCCCCGATCACCTACGACGCCATCCAGACCGACGCCTCGATCAACCAGGGCAACTCGGGCGGCCCGCTGGTCGACTCCACCGGCGCCCTGGTCGGCATCAACTCGGCGATCCGCAGCAGCGGCTCGGGCAACACCGGCAGCGTGGGCCTCGGTTTCGCCATCCCGTCCAACGACGCCAAGCGGATCGCCGAGATGATCATCCGTGACGGCAAGGTCAAGCACGCCGACCTCGGTGCGAACGTGCGGTCGGTGTCGGCGGAGACCGCGGAGGGCGCCCAGGTCGTCAACGTCACCGAAGGCGGGGCCGCCTCCCGGGCGGGCATCGCCGAGGGCGACGTCATCCGCAAGCTCGGCGACCGGCAGGTCCGCAACGCCGCCGAGCTGACCGTGGCGGTCCGCAGCCACCAGCCAGGGCAGACCGTTCCGGTCGTGTTGGCCAGACAAGGCCAAGAGCTGACCATTCAGGTAACCCTGCAGTCAGATTGACGGGATAACCTGGGCGGGGACGGTCGGCTAATTCGGAGGTAAGGGTGTTCGAGAGCATCGGTTGGGCCGAGATCCTGGTGCTCGGCGTGGCCGGCCTGTTCATCCTGGGGCCGGAACGGCTCCCGGACGCCGCCGCCTGGGTGGGCCGCACGGTCCGCAAGGTCCGCGAGTACGCCACCGGCGCCCGCGACCAGCTCAAGTCCGAGCTCGGCCCCGAGTACGACGAGCTCCGCAAACCGCTGCAGGACCTTCAGCAGCTGCGCAACCTCGACCCGAAGCAGCTGGTCGCGAACCACCTCTTCGGCGACAACGACAACGGCGTGAAGCCCAACGGCCACGCCCCGCAGCCCGCGATCCCGGAAAGGCCCGCGGAGCCGCCGAAGGCGACCCCGCCGCAGCAGTCCCCGTTCGACCCCGACGCCACCTGACCTGGGAACGGCACCCGAGAGCGCCGTTCCCGATCCGCGTCAGGCGTCCCGTCGAGCCAACAGCCAGGCCCCCACCGCGAGCGGAACCAGCGCGTACCCGGCCGCCAGGAGCAGGGCGGCGCCTTGGGACAACAGCGCGTCCGGCGCGGTCCCGGCCAGCTGCGGCGGCAGGTGCAGCAGCGACACCGCGTAGACCCGCATGTCCCACGGTGCGGGCAGCAGCGTCGAGATGATCGGCACCACGAAGATCAGCACGGTGACCGACACGACCGCCCCCGCGGTCGACCGCAGCGCCGTGCCCAGGCCGAGCGCCAGCAGCGCGACCACCGTCACGGCGACAGCGCCCGCGATCGGTGTCGTCAGGCCCGCTTCGACCGACTCCCACGGCCGGATGGGCGCGGGGCGGTCGCCCACCGCTATCCAGCTCAGCGCGTACATCGCGAACGAGGCCACCAAACCGGTCACCAGCGCCGCCGCGCCGACGACCAACGACTTCGCCCCGAAGAGCACGGACCGGCGGGGGACACCGACCATGGTCGGCCGGATCGAGCCGGTGCCGTACTCGCCGGTGATCACCAGCGCCGCCACCGCGGCCACCGTGAGCTCGACCAGCGGCAGCAGCACCACCGACATGTCCGCGCTGGCGAACAGGGCCTGTCGCTCGGGCGTCGACCGGTCGAACTCGGCGGTGATCAACGCGGCGAGCAGGCCGCCGACGGCCACCGTCAACACCGCCACCACGGGCACCGCCCACGAAGACCGCAGCGAGCGGATCTTCAGCCACTCGGAAAGCATCGTGTTCTTCATCGCAGGGCCTCCGCCCGGTAGGACACGAAGTCGTCGGTGAGTTCCAGGTAGGCGTCCTCCAGGCTGGCGCTGCGCGGTGTCAGGCCGTGGATGGCGCAAGCCGAACGCAGGGCCAGGTCGCCGATCTCGGCGGGCGTCAGGCCGGTGACGACCAGATCCGCGCCATCGGGCCGGACGTCGCCGCCCGCCGCCCGCAGCACCGGAGCCAGGCCGTCCGGGTCCGGGGTCGCGACCAGCACATCGCGGTGGGAGCGGGCGGTCAGGTCGGACATCGACGTCTCCGTGATCAGCCTGCCCCGGCCGATCACCACCACGTGGTCGGCCGTCAGCGCCATCTCGCTCATCAGGTGGCTCGACACCAGGACGGTCCGGCCCTCGGCGGCCAGATCCCGCATCAGGGTGCGGATCCAGCGGATGCCCTCCGGGTCCAGCCCGTTGACCGGTTCGTCGAACAGCAGGACGCCCGGGTCGCCGAGCAGCGCGGCGGCGATCCCCAGCCGCTGCTTCATGCCCAGGGAGAACCCGCCGACCCGCTTGTTCGCCACCCCGCCCAGACCGACCCGTTCGAGCACGGTGCGCGCCCGGTCGGCGCCGATCCCGTTGCTCAGGCCGAGGCAGCGCAGGTGCGCCAAGGCGGTCCGGCCGCCGTGGACGGCGCCCGCGTCCAGCAGCGCGCCGACCTCGAACATCGGCCGCTGGATGCTCGGGTAGCGCTTGCCGTTGACCAGCGCCTCCCCGGACGTCGCCCGGTCGAGGCCGAGCACGGCCCGCATCGTGGTGGACTTGCCGGAGCCGTTGGCCCCGAGGAACCCGGTGACCTGCCCGGGGTGGACGGTGAAGCTCAGTCCGTCGACGGCCACTGTGCGGCCGAAGTGTTTGGTCAGTTCGCGTATCTCGATCACGGTGCCAACGGTCCCCGGATCAGGCTCTGGCCGGATCGGCCCTGGGACGGCACTTGGCCGGGCCGGGTCCGACCCAGGTATGACACCGCTGGTCCGACGCGGCGGGCGGGTTCGGGCGTTAGGTTTCCTGGCGTGGACGACGTGCGAGCAGTGCTGGCGGGCAGATTCAGCCGCCGAACCCTGGTGATCATGGATGTGGTGTTCGGCGTGCTCGTGGCCTCGGTGGTGTGGGCGAACCTGGCCGCGGGCGCCTGGGCGCCGCAGCCGGGGCTCCCGATGTGGTTCGCCTGGGCGGTTTCGGTCGCGCTCGGGGTTCCCCTGACGGTGCGCAGGGTGTGGCCGCTCCCGGCGTTCGCCGTGGCGATCGGCCTCTGGGTGGCCACCGGTGCGCTCGGCATCGGGTGGGCGGGCGTCCTCATCGTCGCGTTCGTGCTCCACGCCGTCGCCGCGGAGTTGGCGATGACACCGTCGGTGATCGCACTGGTGGTGGCTTTGGTGTCGGCCGTGGGTCCGAGCCTCGACGTGCTGTCGATCGCGATCACGTGGACGGTGTTGGTTCTCACCTGGGTGGTCGGCCGGGCCAACCGCGAGCGGCGGATCATGGCAGCGCGCGAGGCCGATCAGCGCGCGCGGGCCGCGGTGGGGGAGGAGCGGCTGCGCATCGCCCGCGAACTGCACGACATCGTGGCGCACGGGATGAGCGTGATCGCGGTCAAGGCCTCGGTCGCCAACCACGTCGCCGAGTCCAACCCCGCGGAGGCGCGGGTCGCGCTGGTCGACATCGAGGCCACCAGCCGGGAGGCACTCGCCGACCTGCGCCGGATGCTGGGCGTACTGCGGTCCACAAAGGACGGTGTGCCGGTCGACCCGGCGCCCGCGCCCGCGGGTCTGGCCGACTTGGCGGACCGGGCGGGGATGGCGGGGGTCAAGGTGGACCTCGAAGTCCGTGGGGTGGACGATTTGCCGGACGGGGTGGGGCTTTCGGTGTACCGGATCGTGCAGGAGGCGCTGACCAACGTGGTCCGCCACGCGGCGCCCGCGCGCTGTCAGGTCACTGTGGACGGTACGGAGGGGGTGGTCACCATCGACGTGACCGACGACGGCCCGGGCGGGTCGGTAGCGGGTTCCGGACACGGGCTCATCGGCATGCGGGAGCGGGTTTCCCTCTATGGTGGGGAATTCTCGGCCGGCCCAAGGCCCGAGGGTGGCTTCGCGGTCCACGCCCGCCTCCCCTACGCGGAGGCCTCGTCGTGATTCGGGTGGTGGTCGCCGACGACCAAGCACTGCTTCGCGGCAGTTTCCGCGTGCTGATCGAGTCCGACCCCGGCTTGACTGTGGTGGGCGAAGCGGGCACGGGCGCCGAAGCAGTCGAGGTCGTCCGACGCTCGAACCCCGACGTGGTCCTGATGGACATCCGAATGCCCGGCGTCGACGGCATCGAGGCGACCCGACGACTGGCGGATTCCCCTTGCCGCGTCCTGATTCTGACCACTTTCGACCTGGACGAGTACGTCTACGCGGGACTGCGGGCGGGAGCGAGTGGCTTCCTGCTGAAGGACACCCCGCCCGCCGACCTGCTGTCCGCCATTCACCGGGTGGCCGAGGGCGACGCCCTCTTGTCGCCTTCGGTGACCCGCAGACTGATCACCGAGTTCGCCCGCCTACCAGAGCCTTCCGCGCCGCCGCGTGAGCTTGTGGGGGTGACTGAGCGCGAACGGGAAGTGTTGACGCTGATCGCTCGGGGCAGCTCGAACACCGAGATCGCCGAACGGCTGGTCCTGAGCCAGGCGACGGTGAAGACCCACATTGGGCGGTTGCTGGCGAAGCTGCATGCGCGGGATCGGGCTCAGCTGGTGATCGCAGCTTACGAATCGGGACTGGTGAAGGCGAACAGCTGATCGCGGCCGTGGTTGCTGGTGCCTGTTTGGGTGGAGTGGTTTCTTTGGGGCCCCTACGAAGAAAGACCCCTGTCGTGGAAGAGCGGGTGGGGGAGCCTTCGGCCCACGACCACGGCGAGTTTAGGGGTCTTTCTTCTCCCCCAAAGAAACCACTCCACCCAAACAGGCCGTTGGGATCGGCCCGTCACCTTGGGGGCAGGTGCAACCCAACCGATTGTCGGGTTCGGCACGGCTCGGTCGGGGTGAGTTGACAGCCGCCCCAACGGGCCGTTGGGATCGGCCTGTCACCTTGGGGGCAGGTGCAACCCAACCGATTATTGGGTTCGGCACGGCTCGGTCGGGGTGAGTTGACAGCCGCCCCCAACGGGCCTTGATTCAGCCGGTTCAGGGGCGGTCGTGTCGTCCTCGTGTGTAAGCCGGGCCTACCGGCCGGCGGGGCTGACCGACAGCATCCTGCCCGCCAGGCCGCGGGCCCGAATCGACAGCTTGCCCGCGATCTCCTCGAGCACCTTCGCCGCCGGGGCGTCCGGCGTCGACTTCACCAGGGGCTGGCCGGAGTCGCCGCCTTCCCGCAGGCGCGGGTCCAGCGGCACCTGGCCCAGCAGCGGCACCGTCGAGCCGACCGCGCGGGACAGGGAGTCCGCGACGAGTTGGCCGCCGCCCGTGCCGAAGAGGTCCATTCGGGAGCCGTCGGGCATTTCCAGCCACGACATGTTCTCGATGACGCCCGCGATCCTCTGCCGGGTCTGCAGGGCGATCGCGCCCGCCCGCTCGGCCACCTCGGCGGCGGCCTGTTGCGGGGTGGTCACCACGAGAATCTCGGCGTTCGGGATGAGTTGGGCGACGGAGATCGCGATGTCGCCGGTGCCCGGGGGCAGGTCGAGCAGGAGCACGTCTAGGTCGCCCCAGAAGACGTCGGCCAGGAACTGCTGCAAAGCCCGGTGCAACATCGGGCCGCGCCACACCACGGGGGTGTTGCCGGGGGTGAACATGCCGATGGAGATGACCTTCACGCCGTTCGCCTCGGGCGGGAGGATCATCTTCTCGACCTTGGTCGGCTTCTCGCTGGTGCCGACCATGCGGGGGATCGAGTGGCCGTAGATGTCGGCGTCGACGATGCCGACCTTGATGCCGCGCGCCGCCATGGCGACCGCGAGGTTGACCGTGACGCTGGACTTGCCGACCCCGCCCTTGCCGGACGCGACGCAGTACACGCGCGTCAGCGAGCCCGGTTCGGCGAACGGGATGCGGGGTTCCTCGCTGTCGCCGCGCAGCGACTTGCGCAGCGTGGTGCGCTGCTCGTCGTTCATCACGTCGAGTTCGACGGCGACGCTGGTCACGCCGGGCAGTGCGGCGACGGCGGCGGTGACGTCCTTGGTGATCTTGTCCCGGAGCGGACAGCCCGCGACGGTCAGGTACACCGCGACGTCGACCTTGCCGTCGTCGTGCACGGTGATGCCCTTGACCATGCCGAGTTCGGTGATCGGCTTGTGGATCTCGGGGTCCTCGACCTTCGCCAGCGCGGCACGTACTGTCTCGACGCTGGGAACCTGCTCCGTTGTGGTCACCAGACCATGCTACGACCGAGTAGCCCGCCGCTTTCGTGCGGATGGCGGGCGCCACAGGGCGCTGCGCGTCGGGGCAATCGCGTTCCGTAACATCGATCCCCCGCTCAGCCTTGACGAACTCCACCCCGAGGGCCGCGAGGATCGCAATCAGGAGGAACCTTGACCGTGCCGGACCAGTCCGCCCGGCCCACCCGTGAAGAACTCCATGCGTGGCGCACCTTCCTGCGCGCCCACGCGAAGATCACTCGTGCTTTAGAAGCCGAACTCGTCGCCGAGCAGCGGCTTTCCCTTGGGGGATATGACGTGCTGGTGCAGCTCGCCGAGGCCCCCGACCGCAAGCTGCGGATGGCCGAGCTGGCCGACGCCGTCCTGCTGTCCCGTTCGGGCGTGACCCGACTGGTGGACCGCCTCGAACGGGTGGGCCTGGTTTCCCGCGAACGGGTCGCCGGCGACGGCCGCGGCGTTGTGGCGACGCTCACCCCGGAGGGCCTCGACACCCTGCGCACCGCGGCCCGCACGCACCTGGCAGGTGTTTCGCGTCACTTCGTCGCCAAATTCGACACCGACGAACTCAACGACATGGGCACCCTCTGCACCAAACTCATCGACTAACCGCGAGTCGCCCCGTCCCGCAAGTGAGTCGCCCCTTCCGGCAAGTGAGTTCGACATTCGGGTCAACGCGAATGTCGAAGTCGGTCGCCGGAAGGGGCGACTCACTTGCCGGACGGGGCGACTCGCGGGTCAGGTGTCGTCGTCCCAGCGGGGATCGTCGCGCATGGACTGGGCGGGGGCCCGTGGCCGGGGCTTCTTGGTGGCCTTGAGGTCGCCGCGCAGCTTGTCCAGTTCGCCGCGCAGGTAGTCGCGGGTGGCGACCTCGCCGATCGCGAGCCGCAGCGCGGCGAGTTCGCGGGCCAGGAACTCGGTGTCGGCCTTGGTCTGCGCCGCCCGCGCCCGGTCTTCCTCCAACGACACCCGGTCGCGGTCGTCCTGCCGGTTCTGCGCGAGCAGGATCAGCGGCGCGGCGTACGCGGCCTGGGTGGAGAAGGCCAGGTTGAGCAGGATGAACGGGTACGGATCCCAGCGCAGCGACACCGCGACCAGGTTCATCGTGATCCACGCGATGACGAGCATCGTCTGCCAGAACAGGAACTTGCCGGTGCCGAGGAACCTGGCCAGCCGCTCCGAGAACCGCCCGAACGCCTCCGGGTCGAATTCGAATCGCAGCGCCCGCGGCCTGCGCGGCTGGTCGAGCCGCCTGCGGTAGGTGGGCTCAGGCATGGGCGCGCTCCCGCCAGCCCTCGGGCAGCAGGTGGTCGAGCACGTCGTCGACGGTGACCGCGCCGAGCAGGTGCTCCTCGTCGTCGACGACCGGCGCGCACACCAGGTTGTAGGTCGCGAAGAAGCGGGTGACCTCCAGCAGCGAGTCCGTCGGCCGCAGGCTGGTCAGCTCCTTGTCGATCGCCCCGGCCACCAGGTCGGACGGCGGTTCGCGAAGCAACCGCTGGATATGGACGCAGCCCAGATAGCGACCGGTCGGCGTGGCCGAGGGCGGTCGGCACACGAAGACCATGCTCGCCAGCGCCGGTGTGTTGTCCGGGTTGCGCACGCGCGCGAGCGCCTCGGCGATAGGCGCGTCCGGGGTGAGCACGATCGGCTCCGGGGTCATCAGTCCGCCCGCGGTGTCGAAGGAGTACTCCATGAGCCTGCGGACCGGCTCGGACTCCTCCGGCTCCATCAGCTCCAGCAGCCGGTCCTTGTACGGCTCGGACAGCTCGGCGAGCAGGTCGGCCGCGTCGTCGGGGTCCATCGCCTCGAGGATGTCGGCGGCGCGTTCCTCGTGCAGGTGGGTGAGGATGTCCTTCTGGTCGTCCTCGGGCAGTTCCTCGATGACGTCGGCGAGCCGCTCGTCGTCGAGCGCGTCGGCCACCTCGTAGCGCCGCTTCGCGGGCAGGTCCTGCAGCGCGGTCGCGACGTCGGCGGCGCGCATCGAGTCGAAGACCGCGAGCAGCTGGTGGGCGCCCTGTGGCTGCCCGGCCAGCTCGGTGATGCCGGGCGCGCGGATCTCCGACCACGGCAGCACCTGCAGCGGCCCGCGCCGCGCCAGCCGCCCGGTGCGCTCCCGGATGGCGACCCGGCCCAGCACCCAGTCCCGGGTTCGCGTGGGCTCCATCGCGGTGTCGACGACGATCGCCTGCGTCCCGCTCGCCACGATCTCGACCCGCGCGTCCATCAGCTGGCCGACCACGAGGACCTCGTTGGGCCGCTGGTGGAAGTGGCGCATGTTGACCGAACCGGTGGCCAGGGTGATCGCGTTCGCGTCGATGGAGGTGACCCGCAGCATCGGCACGAAGATCCGCCTGCGGGTCAGCAGTTCGACGACCATGCCGAGGACCCGGGGTGGCTGCCGGTCCACCCGCAGTCCGGCCACCACGTCCCGGATCTTGCCGATGGACTCGCCGTCCGGCCCGAAGACCGGCAGGCCCAGCAGCTGTGCCACGAAGATCTTGCCGATGCCTGCCACGATCGCCAGGCTAGCCGCCCGCCGTCAGCCCAGCGCGCCGCCGCGCTCGGTGCGCCGGTCGAGCGCGGCGACGCGCGGGTCGCGAGCCCGCCAGGATTCGACGGGCTTCGAATCGTTTCGCCCTGGTCTTCGGGTGCGGTGTGCTGGTGCCGTGCCACTGGGGGTACGGCCGGGGCTGACCAGCCCCGGCCGTGCTTGTTCTCACCGGTCGCGCGTGCCCGCCACGATCACAGCAGGGAGTCCCCGCGTTCGGTGCGGCGGTACAGCACGCAGCGGTGGCTCCGGGTCTTCGCCACCAGACCGGACTCATGCAGCACCGACAGGTGATAGGACACCGTGGCGCGGGCAAGGCCGCGGCGCTCGCTGAGGTCGGCGGTGCTGCGCGGGACGTCGAGGTGGCGCAGCAGGCCGAGCCGGGTCCGGCCGAGCAGACGTTCGGCGCCCGGGGGCTTGCCGGGGGCCGTGCCGACGCCGCGGGCGGGGTAGGACAGCACGGCGTCGTCCGGATTGTCGAGCTGCACCAGGAAGCTGGGCCAGGTCAGCAGGGTCGGCGACAGCACGACGTCCGCGCGCCGGTAGTGGACGGTCATGTCCAGGCAGAGGTCGATCTCCATCGCGGACCCGGTCCACCGCAGGTCGGGATGCAGGGATTCGATCACTCCGGCGACGCCCTCGCGGGCCATGACCCGCGCCCGGTGGTCGAGGTCGGCGTCGAGCCGCTCCCGCAGCCCGGTCCATTCGTCGCGCAGCGCGCACGCCCAGAACTTGGCCATGCCGTTGGCGGCTCGGGCGGCGAACTCGCCCGCGTCGACCGCCGCGCGCACTCGCGGGTCGCGCGCGCCTGCCGGGACCTGGCCCGCCGCGACCGCCGCGGAGGTCGCCGCCATCCGCTCGAGCTGAGCGTCGAGGATCCGGTCGGTCGGCACCCGGTCGGGCTTGGGGGTGAGCAGGTCCGGCAGGCCCTTCGACGGGTCGCCCAGCACGCACGCGACCATCGCGACATCCGGATCGCGCAGGGCAAACCGGGCCGCCGCGCCGGGATCGCCGAACACCGGGTGGGACCCGCCGTGGGCGGCCAGCCGCAACCAGGTCATCGCCTCGGTCGCGGGCGACGCCGACAGCCGCACGCCCGAGAGCGTCTCGATGTCGAAGTGGGCCACGATCACACCGGGAACCTAGTGCGTCATGGCCGATTTCCAGAGGCCAGCGCGAGCGCCACCGCTTCGGCGTCGATGTGGTCGTCCTCGTCGATCCAGGTGTCGATCGCCCGGACGAACGCCCAGCGTCGGGCGAGGTCCCAGTCGGTCCCGGTGGCCTCGACGACCGCGTCCAGCCTCGATCGCGGGTCGTCGAGCCGGTTCCACAGCAGGGCGATGAGACCGAATTCCGGGTCGCCCGCGACCGGCTTCGGGTCGATGACCAGCCACGGCTCGCGCTCGGCGCGCAGCACGTTCTCGTAGTGCAGGTCCTCGTTGACCAGCCGGTCACCGGACTTCGGGCCCAGCTCCCGGCAGTACGCCACGGCCTGCTCCACCAGTTCCCGGGGAACCGCGCTGTCGGAGCGCTCCAGCTCGTCGGCCCACCGCAGGGCCTTCTCGCGCACGGACCGGACCTGCGGCGGGGCAGGCCGGTCGAGCCTGCGCATCAGCCCGGCGATGACGTCGATGGCCTCGTCGATCGGCACGTCCATCAGGTCGGCGTCGGGGTCGAGGCGTTCGAGGAGCATCGACCAGTCCGAGGGCTCATGCGCCAGCAGCCGGACCGCGCCGTCGCCGTCCCACAGCGACAGCGCGAGCGCCTCGTGCTCGGCCTCCTCATGCGGCCACGGCAGCTTCAGCACCGCCGGAGTCCCGTCGGCTCGGCGGACCGGCAGCACGAGCGCGGCGTAGCCGTACATCGGTTCGCCGTCGAGGCTCAGGTCCCATCGCCGCAGACAGCGGGCCGCGAGGTCGGGCAGGCCCGCGATCCACGCCCGCTCCTCGGGGGCATCGAACCCGTCGGCGAAGTCCGCCGGGACGATCAGCTTCGGTGTCATGGTGGCCACAATGGCGGTCCGCTCCGGGTCGTGGTCGACTACAACTCTTCAGTGGTTACCGGACGGTTAACCTCGTACCGAACGGAGGCTCGATGCGTTCACCGAAGGACTTCTTCCGCCCGCTCGCGGTTGGTGCGCCCGAGCCGGTGCGGGAGATCCCGTTCCGGCCCTCGCGGATGATCCACTTCTTCGACCCGAGCAACGAGAAGATGGCCGCGAAGGTTCCCGACATGGCGGCGCAGGCCGACGTGGTGCTGGGCAACCTGGAAGACGCCGTGCGCGCCGACCGCAAGGAAGCCGCGCGCGAGGGTCTGGTGAAGATCGCCCGGGCCACCGACTTCGGCGACAGCCAGCTCTGGACCCGGGTCAACAGCCTCGACTCGCCGTGGGTCCTCGACGACCTGATCACCCTGGTCACCGAGATCGGCGACAAGCTTGACGTGATCATGGTCCCGAAGGTCGAGGGCGCCGCCGACATCCACTACGTCGACCGCCTGCTCGCCCAGCTCGAAGCCCGCGCGGGCCTGGACAAGCCGCTGCTGGTGCACGCGATCCTGGAGACCGCGAGCGGTGTGGCCAACGTCGAGGAGATCGCCACCGCGAGCCCCCGCATGCAGGGCATCTCGCTGGGCCCGGCTGACCTCGCCGCGAGCCGGCGGATGAAGACCACCCGCGTCGGCGGTGGCCACCCCGGCTACCTCGTGCGCACCGACCCGGTCGGCGACAACTTCACCGAGGGCCGCGTCACCTACCAGCAGGACCTGTGGCACTACACCGTCGCGCGCATGGTCGACGCCTGCGCGGGCGCCGGGATCCTGCCGTACTACGGCCCCTTCGGCGACATCGCCGACGTGGTGGCCTGCGAGGACCAGTTCCGCAACGCCTTCCTGCTCGGCTGCGTCGGCGCGTGGAGCCTGCACCCCAAGCAGATCGCGATCGCCAAGAAGGTCTTCTCCCCGTCGCCGGAGGACGTCGCCTGGGCCCGCCGCGTCATCGCCGCGATGGGCGACGGCACCGGCGCGGTCATGATCGACGGCAAGATGCAGGACGACGCCACGGTCAAGCAGTGCCGCGTGGTCGCCGAACTCGCCGACGCGCTCGCCGCCCGCGACTCCGACCTCGCCGCCGCGTATGACGCCGCTACCAAGGAAGCTCTCGCAAATGACTGACCCCATGCTCCGTCCCCGCCGCTCGGTGCTCTACATGCCGGGTGCCAACGAGCGCGCGCTGGAGAAGGCCAAGACCCTCCCCGCCGACGCGCTGATCCTCGACCTCGAGGACTCCGTCGCGCCCGACGCCAAGGCCGAGGGCCGCGAGCGGGTGTGCGAGGCGGTCGCGAACGGCGGTTACGGCAAGCGCGAGCTGACGATCCGGGTCAACGGCCTGGGCACCCAGTGGCACGCCGACGACCTGCGCGCGGTGGCCAAGGCGGGCCCGGACGCGGTCGTGGTGCCGAAGGTCAACAGCGCCACCGAGGTGCACGCCATCGAGCGCGCGCTGGAAGCCGCGGGCGCGCCCGACCACACCGCGATCTGGGCCATGGTCGAGACGCCGATCGCCATGCTGCGCGCCCACGAGATCGCCGCGGCCAGCGACCGGCTGACCGTGTTCGTCATGGGCACCAACGACTTGGCGAAGGAACTGCACGCCGAGCACGTCCCCGGCCGCGCGCCGCTGCTCGGCGGCCTGTCGCTGGCGCTGCTCGCCGCCCGCGCCACCGGCAAGGTCATCCTCGACGGCGTCTACAACGACGTGAAGGACCTCGACGGCTTCGCCGAGGAGTGCGTCCAGGGCAGGCAGTTCGGCTTCGACGGCAAGACGCTGATCCACCCGGGCCAGATCGGTCCGTGCAACGAGATCTTCGCGCCGTCGGAAGCGGCGGTCGCCCAGTCCCGCAAGATCATCGAAGCCTTCGAGGAGGCCGCGGCGGAAGGCCGCGGCGTCGTCACCGTCGACGGCCGGATGATCGAGAACCTGCACGTCGACAACGCCCGGCGCATCCTCGCGGTCGCCGCGGCCATCGACGAACTCGGTTCCTGATCCGCTGCTCTCGGACGGGGGCCTTCGCGGCGCCCCCGTCCGAGAGGCTTCACCGGCGTAGACTTCGCTGTGTAGCGAAGGAGTCCGCCATGACTCTCCTCTACGCCCTGCTCGCTGTCCTCAGCGTGCTTCTGCTGTGGTTCGGCGCCAGTGCGCGGGTCATCAAGCAGTACGAGCGCGGCCTTGTCTTCCGCTTCGGCCGCGTCCGCTCCCGACTGCGCGGGCCGGGTCTCGCGTTCCTGCTTCCCGGTGTCGACCGGCTGCAGAAGGTCAACCTGCAGATCGTCACCATGCCGGTGCCCGCGCAGGATGGGATCACCCGCGACAACGTGACGGTTCGCGTTGACGCCGTCGTGTACTTCAAAGTCGTCGATCCCGTGCTGGCCGCGGTGAACGTGCAGGACTACCACTTCGCCGTCGGGCAGACCGCGCAGACGTCGCTGCGGTCGATCATCGGCAAGAGCGACCTCGACGACCTGCTTTCCAACCGCGAGCGGCTCAACCAGGGCCTCGAGATGATGATCGACAGCCCCGCGCTCGAGTGGGGCATCCACATCGACCGGGTCGAGATCAAGGACGTCGCGCTGCCCGAATCGATGAAGCGGTCAATGTCACGCCAAGCCGAGGCCGAGCGCGAGCGCCGGGCCCGGGTCATCTCCGCCGACGGCGAACTGCAGGCTTCCCACAAGCTCGCCGAGGCCGCCCGGACCATGGCCGACACGCCCGCAGCGCTGCAGCTGCGGCTCCTGGAGACGGTGGTCGAGGTGGCCGCCGAGAAGAACTCGACCCTGGTGCTGCCGTTCCCCGTCGAGCTGCTCCGGTTCCTCGAGAACGCGTCGAGTTTGCCGAGCCGTGATCGTTCAACGATGACTACGGAATGATTACGCAGCAGGTCAGCGACGTGACAGGGCGTAAAAGGTTGCCGTGACATAACGCACAGATAACGGGATTGGCTTGCTTCGCCCCCCGAAGTCGACCAACGCTAGGCCCATGGGCAGACACCGCGACACCTCATCGGAGGGACGAAGTCTTCTGAGCCTGTTCGGCGGACGACGCCGCCAGGCCGACGACCTCTTCGACCGCAGCTTCCGCTCTTGCGACGGCTGTGGGGCTGACGTTTACATCCTCGCCGAGGAATGCCGCGGCTGCGGCGACGAGCTGGTGCTCCGCGCGGGCTGAGTGGTCCTGCGCACTTCCATACCGCGAACGGTCGTTAACCGGTGGATACTCCCGGGTAACTCAGAAGCCGTCTTCGTCAAGGGAGCTCGCATGGCCCGCCTCGCCCAGACCGCTGGATTGACTGACATCCAGCGCGAGATCCTCTCCACGGTCAAGGACTTCGTGGACAAGGAGATCATCCCCCACGCGCAGGCGTTGGAGCACGCGGACGAGTACCCCGCGGACATCGTCGCCGGGATGAAGGAGATGGGCCTGTTCGGGCTCACCATCCCGGAGGAGTACGGCGGCCTCGGCGAGTCCCTGCTCACCTACGCGCTGGTCGTGGAGCAGATCGCCCGTGGCTGGATGAGCGTCTCGGGTGTCATCAACACCCACTTCATCGTGGCGCACATGATCAAGCAGCACGGCACCGAGGCGCAGAAGCAGCACTTCCTGCCGCGCATGGCCACCGGTGAGGTCCGCGGCGCGTTCTCCATGTCCGAGCCCGACCTCGGCTCCGACGTCGCCGCCATCAAGACCCGCGCGAAGCGCGACGGTGACGACTACGTCATCGACGGCGCCAAGATGTGGCTGACCAACGGTGGCTCCTCGAACCTCATCGCGCTGCTCGCGAAGACCGACGAGGGCGCGGACAAGCCGCACCAGAACCTCACCACGTTCCTCATCGAGAAGCCCGAGGGCTTCGGCGAGGTCGCCCCCGGCCTGACCATCCCGGGCAAGATCGACAAGATGGGCTACAAGGGCGTCGACACCACCGAGGCCGTCTTCGACGGCTACCGGATCGGCGCGGACAAGGTCCTCGGCGAGGCTCCCGGCAAGGGCTTCTCGTACATGATGGACGGCGTCGAGGTCGGCCGGGTGAACGTCGCCGCCCGCGCCTGCGGCATCGCGATCCGCGCGTTCGAGCTGGCCGTCGAGTACGCCCAGCAGCGCCACACCTTCGGCAAGGCCATCGTCGAGCACCAGGCCATCGCCTTCAAGCTCGCCGAGATGGCCACCAAGGTCGAGGCCGCCCACCTGATGATGGTCAACGCCGCCCGCCTGAAGGACTCCGGCGAGCGCAACGACGTCGAAGCGGGCATGGCCAAGCTCATCGCCTCGGAGTACTGCTCCGAGGTCACCCAGGAGTCCTTCCGCATCCACGGCGGCTACGGCTACTCCAAGGAGTACGAGATCGAGCGCCTCATGCGGGAAGCGCCGTTCCTGCTCATCGGCGAGGGCACCAGCGAGATCCAGAAGACGATCATCTCCCGCGGTCTCCTGCGCGACTACAAGTCGCGCGGCTAGAGGGTTCGCTTTCCGGACGGGCCCACTCCCTCACTCGGGGGAGTGGGCCCGTTCCGCGTGCCGGGTTCGCTCCGAAGGGCGAACATTGGCAGGATGGGGGGATGACCGGTGCGTTTTCGGGTTCTGGACGCTCGAACCAGGGCCTGCCCAAGGTGCCCACACCGCCGAGCGGGTGGCCCATCGGCTCGTACGGCACCTACCAGGAGGCTCACCGAGCGGTGGAGCACCTGGCGGGCAACGACTTCCCCGTCGAGGAAGTCACCATCGTCGGCGTCGACCTGATGCTGGTGGAGCGGGTGATCGGGCGGCTGAGCTGGCCGAAGGTCCTGGGCACCGGCGCGCTCTCCGGCGCGTGGTTCGGCCTGTTCGTCGGGTTGCTGCTGGGCCTGTTCAGCCAGCAGCAGACGTCTTTCGCGCCGATCCTCGTGGGGCTGTCCGCCGGTGTGGTCTTCGGCCTGATCTTCGCCGCCGTCGGCTACGCCAGCACCCGCGGCCGCGGCCGTGAGATCGCCTCCGCCACGCAACTCGTCGCGGGCCGCTACGACGTCCTCGCCCAGCCCCGCAACGCCGAGAAGGGCCGCGACCTGCTGGCCAAGCTCGCCATGGGGCCCGGGGGAGCGCTCAGCTAGCCACACGGGCCGCCCCTGTGGACAACCATTTGCCCCGACCCGATCTTCAGCGGACCCTGGATCACATCGGACGCCTCACCCCGAGGCGCCCCGGGGATCAGGGGAAACAACCATGCACGTGCTCATCCGCGCGGCCCTCGCCGCGCTGCTCGCTCTGTCCACTGTGCTCGGTCTGAGCACCCTCGCCGCCGCCGATCCGCTGCCGTGCGACAGCGGTGAACTCTGCCTGTGGTCGGAGGCGTCCTTCGTGGGCGCACCGGCGGTCATGAGCCTGTCCGACACCACTCAGGAGGAGTGCGTCCCACTGCCCGAGGGCATGGACGCGCGTTCGTTCATCAACCAGCTGAGCAAACCGGTGACGGTGTACCAGAGCACCGAATGCGCCACCGAGGGCGAGTTCGACACGTATCCGGGGCGGGGGACCTACGTGCCCGCGTCACCGTTCGTCGTGCGGGCGGTACAGATCTGGTTCACCTGACCGGCCACGAGCCAGGGGTCTGGTCGGGAAGGTCCTCGTCCGCCGTCTCGGTTCGGTAGACCGACATCCCGCGCCCCTGGTAGGTAGCCAGCGCGGCGGGCCCGTCGAGGTCGCACGTGTGCACCCAGACGCGCCCGACCGCGGGCGCCCCCTCCCACCGCTCCGCCAACGTCCACGCCCGGTCCAGCCCGACACTGAGGAGATGACCGCCGACTCCGCGCCCCAGAAAGCCTGGCAGCAAACCGAAGTAGGCGATCTCCACCTCGGTCCGGTCCTCAGTGGACACCCCGGACAGCTCGATGTACCCGGCAGGAGTCCCGTGCAGGTAGGCGATCCAGGTCTCGACCATAGGTCGGGCGAGATACTCGGCCCACCTGTCCCGACTCCACCCGAGCCGCCCGATCCAGTACCAGTCACCACCCACCGTGGCATACAAGAACCGACTCAACTCAGGCGACGGCACCTCGGCCCGAACCACCACGACCCCTTCCGGAACGTGCGCCGGGAGAAGGTCATCGCGGGAGAGCTGTTCGAGATAGGTCGTGGTGACAACCGTCGTCGGCATGCGCGAGTTCCCCTGTCAGGAGGTGCTGTTCGCTCATTCCACCCTCGCCGCTCGAATCCTTCAACCCGCCCCGCCGCCCACCCGCCGCCCACAACTCATTACCGCCGCTGAATTGGCACTGTCGTCAACCCCGCTGTCGACCCTTACCTGTGACGACCGGTTGGCAACGACCCGTGGCTGCCGCCGACCCAGTACTGCCGTTGAAATTGGCACTGTCGTCGACCCCGTTGCCGACCCTTACCTGTGACGACCGGTTGGCAACGACCCGTGGCTGCCGCCGACCCAGTACTGCCGTTGAAATTGGCACTGTCGTCGACCCCGTTGCCGACCCTTACCTGTGACGACCGGTTGGCAACGACCCGTGGCTGCCGCCGACCCAGTACTGCCGTTGAAATTGGCACTGTCGTCGACCCCGTTGCCGACCCTTACCTGTGACGACCGGTTGGCAACGACCCGTGGCTGCCGCCGACCCAGTACTGCCGTTGAAATTGGCACTGTCGTCGACCCCGCTGTCGACCCTTACCTGTGACGACCGGTTGGCAACGACCCGTGGCTGCCGCCGACCCAGTACTGCCGTTGAAATTGGCACTGTCGTCGACCCCGCTGTCGACCCTTACCTGTGACGACCGGCTGGCAACGACCCGTTGCCGCCGCCAACCCAGTACCGCCGCTGAATCGGCGCCGCCGTCAACCCGCTACCCGCCGACTCGCCATCCGCCGCCAACCCATCGCCCCCCGACCTGACCACTCGAAACCACTTCCACCCCCCCACAAACGCGGCGGGCCAAGACCACCGGCCTGTATGCGTGCTTCGCCACGGAAATCGGCCTAACCGCGCGGCGCGGATGGGTTCATTCGCCCGCCTTCAACCCGCTCAACCCCATTTCCAGGGCCGCACTCAAGGCGAACCACCCAACAGGAAGCCACGCCCGCACAGCCGGCCGCCGAGCGCACCGATCACCGTCGATCGCGCAGAGCGGTGATCACCTCGTCATCCCAGCGGTGGGTGCGGATCAGGCGGTAGCGCTCGGCGATGACCCACAGGTACGCCTCCGCCTCGGTCTGCGTGCTGATCATCCCCGCCTGCCGCAGGAGGGCGACCACGGGCACGAACTCCTCGGTGTACCACCGGGCGGCGACGGTGGCGCGGTCGAGGAAGGTGTGCTCGTCCTGCATGAGCCGGAAGCCCCAGGCCTCCACGGATTCCGAGAGCTGCGCGTAGTCCCACGGCGCGACGAGGTTGATGGCGGTTCGGGCGTCGCCGCGTAGGGGGACTCGGTCGAGGAAGATCCGGCGGTAATCCTTGACGATCAGGTCGCCGCGGTACCGGATCCCGTCCGCCTGCACGCGGGTGACGATCTCGGTGACGTAGGCGTCGATGGTGCGCAGGTGGAGCGCGTGCGCCACCGATACCCGGTGGTGCCCGTCCACGACGAAATGGAGATCGCCTATGCGGTAGACCTCGATCGGCGGTATCGACTCGCCCCTGCGCTGTGCCCGGGCGAGGCGCTCCCAGCGCTCTCGGGCCCGGCCCGATGTCGGGCGGAACCTGCGGTCGAAGTCGCGGGTGCGGTCGACGCTGCCGATGATCGAGTCGAGCGGGATCACCTGCAGGCCAAGGCGTTTCTCGCCTTTGCGGCCCAGTGCGGCGACGACCTCGTCGAACGGCAGCATGATGTTGACGTCGTCGGGTTCGCGGCGCAGCCAGGCCGCCAGGCGGGAGAGGACCTGGCGCCTGCGCATGCGGAGGAAGTCGTTCTCCGCGTCGGCGCGGGTGAACCCGGTGTCACGTGCCATGGTCGGGCTCCGGGATGTCGAGGATGCGGTAGCCGACGGTGTTGATCACCCGGGTCTCGCCGAGCGTGCGATCGGGGACGGGTTCGCCGTGCGGGTGGATGTGGCCGTGCAGCATGACCGCGGGCCGCAGCGCGCGGACGGTGGTGTGCAGGCACTCGAAGCCGCGGTGCGGCCGGTCTTCGCGGTCGCCCAGGTGCCTGGGCGGCGAGTGGGTCAGCAGCACGTCGACACCGCGGCCGTCGCGCAGGCGGCGCCACGCGGCGCGGCGGCGCACGCCCAGGGCGCGCCGCGCCATCTGCCGCTCGGTCCACTGGTTCGGCCCGCCGCTGTACCGGATCGACCCGCCCAGGCCCGCTATCCGCAGCCCGGCGACGTCGGCGACCTGGCCGTCGACGTTGATCGCACCCGCGGGACCAGGCCATTCGACGGGCAGGCCACCGCGTGTCCACAGGCCGTGCGATGACTTGTAGCCGCCAAGGTCGATGTCGTGGTTGCCTGGTACGAACACGCACGGTCGGTTGAGCGCGTCGGAGAGGAACTCGAGGTAGTCGAACGGCAGGTCGCCCGCGGCCAGCACAAGGTCGACGTCGTGGTCGCGCACCCGGGTGGTCCACAGGTGTTCCACGACCTCGTCCGCCACGGCGAGCACCTTCGGCATCGTCCGAGCGTACGGCCGATCAGGTATCGATGTGCCGTCGCGAAACGAGAAGCACGTCGGGGGGAACGATTCTTTCCCGCTTCGCGTCGGAACAGCTAGCGTGATAATCGGATGCGATCGTCCAGTGGGCGGTCGTTCGGTCACGGGTGCGGTGGACAGGCGTGCCACCGAGGGGAGTTCGTGGGATGGGCAGTGGGCAGCAGGCGGGGGACCGGTACGTCACAGGTGGCGTCAACTGGGAGTCCTACTCGCTGGAAGATCTCGTCGCCATGGTCGCCGAGAACGCCAGCGCCCCCCAGTTGGAACGCCTCGCCGACGACTGGCGAGCCGCGGGCACCGAAGTCACCGACGCGGCCGCGGTGCTGGCGACCGCGCTCGACGAGCTGATGCAGTACTGGTCCGGCGCGGCCGCCGAACAGGCCCGCGCCGACGTCGCGCTCAACGCGCAGTGGGTGGGCGACCTGGGGGAGACCGCCCACCAGATCGGCGACCCGGTCCAGGAGGCGGCGGGCGCGCTGAAGGCCGCGCAGGACGCCATGCCCGCGGTCCCGCCCGCGCCGCCGGTGGACCCGGCCCTCGCGGTGGACGCCGCCGAACGCGGTGCCATCGCGGGCGGCCCGATGGCCGCCGCGATCAACGCCACCGCCGCGGGCGCCGACAGCGCCTTCGCCGCCCAGCAGGAACAAACCCAGCTCAAGGCCGTGGCGGTGGAGGCGATGCGCCGCTTCGAGGGCGCCGCCCTCGGTATCGACGCCGCGACCCCTCGGTTCGAGGAACGCGAAACCGAACTGCGCCCCCGCCCGGACACCCCGAGTGTCCCGCTGCCGCCCGGCTGGGTTCCGACCGTGCCGGTCTCCTACGTGACCGACGTCGAACTGCGGTGGCTCGAACTGACCGGCGGCAACTCCGGCACCACGGCCCAATCCCTTGACAGCACGAACTCGTCCGGCGGCGGCGGGTCAGGCGGGGGCGGCGGCTACGGCGGAGGCGCGGGAGCAGCCGCCGCTGTGGGGGCGGGAGGGGGAGGCGCCGCGGGCGCTCCCGTGCGCGGACCGCTGCAGTCCGGTCAGCGGACGGGCATCACCGAGTCCTTCCAGAACCCGGTCAAAGCCGCCACCCCCGGCCCCGCGCTGCACCCCGCCCCGGCGGCCGCCCACGGCGGCATGGCGGGCGGCATGCCGATGGGCGGCGGCATGGGCGCGGGCCAAGGCGGCGACCAGGGCGAACACCGCAGGCGATACCCGTTCGACGCCGAGGACCCGTTCGCGTTGGAACAGAAGGCATCGCCGCCGGTGATCGGCCTGTAGGTGCGGAGATGACTAGACACAACGATGCCGGTCATGGGCTCGCCACAGGCGCGCGGGGATAGGGGACGACATGCGGGAAGAACTCGAACGCCGGTCGCTGATCGAGGAACGGCTGGACGGCTCGGCGATGCTCGCCCCCGAGGGCGCGGACACTCCGCCGCCGCCCATGCCCACCCCCCAGCCACCGCCGATGCCCGCGCCCGCACCGGCACCTGTGCCGCCGCCCGCACCCGCACCCGCACCTTCGCCGGCGCCCGCGCCGCCGACCCCCGCGCCCGTACCTTCGCCGCAGCCCACCCCCGCACCGGCGCCTGCGCCGGCACCCGCGCCTTCGCCGGCGCCGGCCCCCGCCCCTGCACCCGCGCCTTCGCCCGCCCCCGCCCCCGCCCCCGCGCCTTCGCCGGAGCCCGCCCCTTCGCCAGTGCCGCCGAACCCCGCGCCCACCCCGGCGCCGCCGCCCGGGCCACCGGTTGACACGACGCAGCCGTTGCCGCTGCCCGGTGAGCCTGTCCCGGTGCCTGGCGGACCTGCCCCGCAACCGGTGCCCGGTCTGCCGCCCGGCGCCACGCAGCCGATTCCGTTCCCCGGGGGTTCCGCGCCCGTCCAGGTGCCGCCGGTGAGCCCGGGCCACTCCGGCCCCGCGCCGGGCGAGGCCGGCGCGCTTCCCGCGCCATTGCCCGACCTCGGCAAGCCCGCACCGCCGTCCGTCACCCCGGCCGACCCATCCCCGCCCCCCGGAACGCCCGCCGACGGAACCCCGGCCCCCACTCAGCCCCCCGGAACGCCTGCCGACGCAACCCCGCCACCCGGAGCCCCGGCCGACGGAGGCGGCCCACCCCAAGCAGGCACCCAGCCCACCGAGCAGTCGCCCGGCTACTGGGATGTCGACACCGACAAGCTCACCGGCTTCGCCATGGCCGTCACCTCCGCCCGGTTCGGCCTCGCCGCCGTGCAGACGCGGGTCGAGCGCATGCAGGGCGACGAGTACACGCCCAAGCTCGGGACCAGCCCGGTCGGGCAGCAACTGGCCAAGAAGTTCGACGACCGACTCAACGGCGAAGCGGGCCTGCGCGGCCTGCTGGCCGAGGCGATGCGGCGGATGGACGAGTTCATCGAGAGCGCCGAGAAGGTCCGCGACGCCTACCGCGAGAACGAGGCCGACGCCGAGCAGTCGATCAACCGGGCGAGCAAGGGATGACCGCGCCCACCCGCCAGGGCACCTGGCTGCGGCCCGCCGAGGTCGACCTGCTCTGCACCTTCGCCGAGGTCTCGCCGCCGTTCCCGCTCGCCGTCCGCTCCCACGGCGCGACCGCCGACGAACGCCGGGACGTCTTCCGCACCGCCCGCGCGGAGTTGTCCGCGCGCGGTCTGGCCGATCACCGTGGCCCGCAGGGGCTCGCCGCGGGCTTCGTCAGCTTGCTGCGCGACGGCGTCGGGTCGCTGGACATGATCGTGGCCCGCCGCGGTGGTGTGCGTCGGGTGCTGGTGCTGACCAGGCGTGAGCAGGCGTTGGTGGCCCGGCAGGACAGCGGGGACGAGGCGGTCCAGCTGCTGGCCCTGTCCACGCATGACGCCGTCGAACACCTCATGCGCATGGTCCCCGACCAGCCTCCGGCCATGGCGGCGCCGTTCAGCCTGCCGAGGCGGGCGGTCGACCAGACCCACCGGGAGATCCTCGCCGCGAGCGACCGCGACGGCGCCCCGCGCAGGCTCTCGCCGGACGAACTCGACCGCGTCCTGCGGCGCCACGGCCTCGACGACGCCACCGTCCGCCGGATGGCCACCCACCTGCAGCCCGTGCTCGGCAACGGCCAGGCCGGCATCGCCGTCAAGCGCGGGTACGCCGAGGCGTGGACCCGCGCCGGTGAGGAGCTGCGCTGGTTGGACACCGCCCGCGGCCGTTTCCGCATCGCGGGCGGCGACCAGGCCGACTGGATGAGCGTCAACCCCCTACCCCGCGACGACCTCCGCGCCGAGCTGCGAACCCTCGCCCAGAGGCTTTGGCATTAACGCGGAACCCGCCGAAAACGACGGCCCCATCGGCTACGTTCATGGTCGGAAACGATGGTTCGGGAGGCGCTGACGCATGATCGATGTCGAACAGCTGGTCCGCCGGGTCAAGCACCAGGCCGAGCAGGCCGCCGCCGCGCGCGCCGCCGCCGAGCAGGACCGCAGACGCCGCCGCGAGACCGACGACACCTACGTCACCGGTGGCGTCCACTGGAACGGCTACAGCCTCGAAACGCTGCAGCGCATGGTCGGTGACCAGGCCAACCCGAGCCAGCTCGACATGCTCGCCGACGAGTGGTCCCGGCATGGCGACCGCATCGGCCGCGCCGCGAAAGACCTGTCCCGCTCGCTGAACCGGCTCATGGCCTTCTGGTCGGGCGCCGCGTCGGAAGACGCCTCCCGCACCGTGGTCGCCAACGCCGCGTGGGTCTCGGAGATGGCGGCGACGGCCAAGAACATGGCTGACCCGATCCAGGACGCGGGCGGCGCGCTGCGTTCCGCGCAGGACACGATGCCGGGCAAGCCGCGCAGCGCCTGGTACGCGACGGCCGGTGGCGGCGCGGCGGCCGGGTTCGCTGTGGGCGGTCCGGTCGGCGCGGCCTTCGGGGCGGCGCTGGGCGGCATCGCCAGCGCGTTCGGCTTCGGCAGCAACAAGAAGAAGCTCAAGCGCAAGGCCGTGCAGACCATGCAGCGGTTCGAGGCCGCCGTCCTCGGCATCGACGGCTCCACCCCACGGTTCGGCGGTCCGGCGACCGGCGTCAACCCCGGCACCGGCCCCGGCTCGACCCCGCCGCCGGGTGTCGGCACGCCCGGCCCCGGCGTCACCGTGCCGGGCGGCCCGTCGCACCCTGGCTGGAATGGCGGCGCACCCGTCGGCGGCACCACCCCGTCTTTCGCGCCCCCGTTCGGTTCCGGCTGGGAGGGACGCTGGCAGGGCCTCACCAACTACGGCGGCGGCAACCCCGGCGCGGGCGCGGGCGGCCTCAACGGTCTCGGGGCGGGCGCGTTCGGCTTGGGCGCGGGCGGGCTCGGCGCGGGCCGCGGCGGGCTCGGCGCCGGACCGGGCGCCGGTGTCCGCGGCGGCGCCAACGGCCGGGGCGGCCGGGCGGGCGCGGGACGCTTCGGCAGGCTCAACGGCTTCGGTGACGCGGCCCGCGGCATGGGCGGCGCGGGGGGCGCGGGCGGACGCAAGGAAGAAGACAGCGAACACCGCAGGCGGGTTCCGATCGAAGAGGACCCGTTCGCCATCACCGACCTGAAGTCCGCGCCACCGGTGATCGGGCTATAGCGAATTGTGGAGAGGAACCCCAATGTACGTCGATGAGCCAGGCCCGATCGGGAACTTCGACGGCGCCAACGGCTGGCAGGTCGACCCCGCGCAGGTCCGCGAGTTCGCCGCCGCCGTCGAGGACGTGCGCGCCGACCTCGACGCGATCATCGCCGAGGTCGCCGACCTGAGCTCCCCGGCGTTCCAGCCGATGCTGGGCACCAGCCCCGTCGGCCAGGAACTGGCGGAGAAGTTCAGCGACCGCCTCGGCTCCGAATCGGGGCTGCGCGGGCAGTTGGAGACCGCCCTGCAGCGGATGGAGGAGTTCGTCGCGAGCGCGGAGCGGACCGCCGCCGGCTACCAGGAGAGCGACGAGCACGCCGCCAAGCGGTTCCCGAACACCTGATGGCCGAGGTCGCCCTGCACCCGGTCGAAGTCGACCTGCTGTGTGTCTTCGCCGAAGTCGAGGCCCCGTTCCCGATCGACGTCCCCGCGACCGGGCAGAGTGACATCGAGCGCGGCGTGCTGTTCTCCGGTGCGGCACAACAACTCCGCGACCGCGGCCTGGCCGACGAACGCGGCCCGCTCGACGTCGCCGAGGAGTTCGTCTACCTCCTGCGCGCCTGCACGGGGGTGGTCGACCTGGTCGTGCTCAGCGACGACCGCAAGCTCGCCGCGGCCGTCCTGACCGCGCAGGACGAAGCGTTGGTCGTCGTGCAGGACAGCGCCGACCCACACGGCATGATCCGCCTGCGCGCGGCCACCCTCGACAACGCCATCGGCACGCTGGAACGCATGGTGCCGCGCGTCGACACCCCGCTGACCGCACCGTTCAGCCTGCCCCGCCGCGCGGTTGAGTCCGCGTTCGAAGCGATCCTGGCCGAAGCGCCGAAACCGTTGGCACAGAACGAGATCGAGCAGATCCTCGCGGCCAACGGGCTCGACGACCGGGTCGCCCGCCGGATGGTGTCGCACCTGCAGCCCGTGCTCGGCAGCGGCCAGACCGGCGTCGCCAAGCGCGACGACACCGAAGATCAGTGGCGCCGCGTCGGCGACGAGGTCCGGTGGATCGACACCACCCGCGGCCGCTACCGGCTGGCGGGCGACGCGGACTGGATGAGCGTGAACCCGTTGGGAACGGACGACTTCCGGGCGGCCCTGCGGGCCATGGCGGGGTTGGTCAGGGCGTAGGCGGCATCTCCGCGATGAGCGCCGTCACAACCGCGATCCAGGTGATGATCGTGGCCAGAAGCCAGAACTTGAGATTGGTGAGCAGCCGGGTCATGGCGGAACCTCCCATCGGGGAAGCGGGCGGGGGGACCTGGGTGTCGCTGGAGCCGAAAAGGCCTCCAGCTAGAGCCATCGGTTTTTGCGGAAGATTCGATACAGGACGAGACAGGCCGTGAAGATCACGACCATCACCAGCGGGTATCCGAACTTCCATTTGAGCTCGGGCATGAAGTCGAAGTTCATCCCGTAGACGCCGACCACCATCGTCGGCACGGCCACGATCGCCGCCCACGAGGTGATCTTGCGCATGTCCGAGTTCTGCTGCAGCGTGATCTTCGCCAGCGTGGCGTCGAGCAGGGTGGTGAGCAGCTCGTCGAACGCCGTCACCCGCTCCGACACCGTCGTCAGGTGGTCGTCGACGTCGCGGAAGTAGGAGCGCACCTCGTCCGGGATCAGCGGCGAACAGCCCTCGGCGAGCCTGCGCAGCGGGTTGGCCAGCGGCATGACCGCGCGGCGCAGTTCGAGGATCTCCCGCTTCACCAAGTACATCTGCTCCGCGCCCACCGGATTGCGCGGCGCGAAGACGGCCCGCTCAAGAAGATCGATGTCGTTCTCGAACGCCTCGCTGACCGCGAGGTAGCTGTCGACGATCCAGTCGGCGATGCCGTGCAGCACGGCCGCCGGCCCGGCGCTGAGCCGCTCCGGAGAGCGCTCCAGCTCCTCGCGCAGGTCGTGCAGGCCCGAATGCTTGCCGTGGCGGACCGTCACCACGTAGTCCTTGCCGAGGAACGCCATGATCTCGCCGGTCTCGACGATCTCGTTGGCCGTCGTCGGCGACTCGTGCTCCACGTAGCGGACCGTCTTGAGCACGATGAACAGGTTGCTCTCGTAGCGGTCGAGCTTGGGCCGCTGGTGCGCGTGCACCGCGTCCTCGACAGCCAGCTCGTGCAGGCCGAACGTCTCGGCGACACCCTGGATCTGCTCGGCGTCGGGCTCGTGCAGCCCGATCCAGACGAAGCCCTCGCCCCGCGAGCGCACCTCGGCGACGGCGTCGGTGTGCGTCCAGCGGCCGGGCAGCCGCTTGCCGTCGACGTACACGGCGCAGTCGACGACGTACTCCGACTTCCGCGCCGGGGTCGGGCGCGGCGCGGACACGGGGTTGCGGCCTCTGCGGCCGCCGAGCGAGGGAATGAAGGCCATCGGGGTCTCCAGGTGCTCCCGCCGCGAACGCGGCGGACCGGACGACCTATCGCCGCTCCGGTGACGGAGCGTCCCTGCCGGACCCGCGGAACCTGCCGCTAGCGGCGGATTCCTCCGGAGGGGACGCGGGTACTACTGCAACCTGTCGCGCTTTCATGACCATGCGGGTCGCCCATGTGCGTCCTCACCTCCTCGCAGCCGGTGGTGAGCCGGGCCGAATGCCCACGCCCACCGGAGCGACAGCCTACATCCCGGGTCCGACCAGTCGATGTTCAGGGATGCGAGATCACGCGCGGTGCACTCCCTCACACATCGGTTGCACCGCCGGCCCGCGCGCCGTACACAGTTGTCTACTCGGCGGCCTACTCGCCGGTCACTTACTTGGAGGAACAGTGCAGTTCGGTCGGTACTACGAGGAGTTCGAGGTCGGCGCGGTCTACAAGCACTGGCCGGGCAAGACGGTGACCGAGTACGACGACCACCTGTTCTGCCTGATCACGATGAACCACCACCCGCTGCACCTGGACGTCAACTACGCCGAGAACACGACCGATTTCGGCAAGAACGTCGTGGTCGGCAACTACATCTACTCCCTGCTGCTGGGGATGTCGGTGCCCGACGTGTCCGGCAAGGCGATCGCCAACCTCGAGATCGAGTCGCTGCGCCACGTGAAGCCGACGTTCCACGGCGACACCATCTACGGTGAGACCGAGGTACTCGACAAGACCCCGTCGAAGTCCAAGGATGATCGTGGCGTCGTGTACGTCGAGACGCGCGGCTACAAGCAGGACGGGACCGTCGTGTGCATCTTCCGCCGCAAGGTGATGGTGCCCAAGCAGTCCTACGGCGACGCGCGCGGCGGCGAGCAGCCCGGCAGGCCTGAGCCCAAGGCGTAAAAGAGCAAGACGGAGGAGCCCGTGACCGTGTCGCTGGAGGAGATCAGGCAGCGGTTGCGGCGCTTCGCCGAGTCGGAGGCGGCGGGCGTCTCCCCGCTTTACGAACACCTCGCCGCCCGCGCCGCCGAGGACGACGCCGTCGCCGGGCTGCTGACCTCCGCGCAGCCCGGTTTCGGCCACCCGACCCTGCTGCTGGCCGCCGTGCACCGCGCGCTGCAGGCGGAGCCGTTCCACGAGCTGGTGAACTATTACCCGTCGATGGGCGGCACCTACGGCCTCGACGCCGGTACCTGGCCGCTGTTCCGCGCGTTCGTGGTGGAGCGGTCGGAGAAGATCCGCGCGCTGATCGCCGCGCACACCACCCAGACCAACGAGGTCCGCCGCGCCGCCCTGCTCTACCCGGCCGTCGCGCTGGCCGCCAAGCAGGCCAAGGCCCCGGTCGGCCTGCTCGAGGTGGGGTGCAGCGCGGGTCTGCTGCTCGACCTCGACCGCTACGCGTACCGCTACCAGACCGAGCAGGCGGGCCAGGTCGTCGCGGGCCCGACGAAGACCGCCCTGGGGCTGCACTGCGCGCTCGAACTCGCCCCCGGCGCCACCCTGCCCGCCATACCCAAGAAGCTCGCCGTGGCCGCCAAGGTGGGCCTGGACCGCAACCCGGTGGACCTCGGCGACGAGGATGCCGCGGCGTGGCTGGAGGCCTGCATCTGGGCCGACCAGCCCGAGCGGCAGCGGCTGTTCAGCACCGCGGCCGCCATGCAGCACAAGAACCCGCCGGAGTTGGTCAAGGGCGACGCCGTGGCCGACCTCGCGTCGGCGGCCGCCAGGATCCCGGCGGACGTGCCGCTGGTCGTGATCACTTCCAGCGTGCTCACTTACCTGCCCGAAGCCGAACGGGCGGCGTTCGTCGCCGCGCTGGCCGCGCTCGCGGAAACCCGGCCGCTGTGGTGGGTCAGCAACGAGGGTTACGCCGCGGCGCTCACTTTTGTGCTGCCCGGGCGTGACGAACTTGTCACCGCCGAGAGTGAAACGGCGCTGGGCGTGCTGGGCCTCACGACGTGGGCCCAGGGGCGTCCGGAAGCGGTCGCGCTGGCGCGCACCGCACCGCACGGCGAGCGGCTGCTCTGGCTGGCCTGACCTGCGCTAACGGGGTAGCGCACCCCATCCGCGGAGGGTGTCCGAAAGCTGCTCGACAAGATCGTTACCGGCATCGAGTGTGGTGAACGTCGCAAGGTCGACCCACGCTGCCTCAAGGGCGTCATCACCGGCCTGAAGATCACCGCCCGTAACCGAACAGGCGTAGTCATAGATCACGTACACCCCCTTGGGGCCCTTTCGCTCCACTACGCCGATCAGGTCCCCGACGATCACCGTTAACCCAGTCTCCTCTTGGAGTTCACGAATCAGCGCGACGTCGTCGGCCTCGCCGAATTCGACCCTCCCGCCAGGTAGAGCCCACCGACCGCGACCGGGATCGTTCGCCCGCCGAATCAGCAGAAGGCGGCCGGAGGAGTCACCGACAATGCCGCCGACGCACCGGATTCTCCCGTTTGGACCAGCGCTCATAGCTACAGAGCGTAGCCGTGCTTCTTCGGTAACGCTCCGCATTGACCCAAGCGCGGGACACCCCTCCCGAGCGGGCTCCGCGTGCGGTACAACGGTTTTCAACAAGGCCACTTCGGGTGCGGACGGAACGGGGTAGATCGCAGTGGATGTCAAGAAGGTAATGATCTTGACTGGGGCAGCGTTGCTCGTCTTCTTCCTGGTGACGCAGCCGGTGCAGTCGGCGGGAATCGTGAACTCGATCATCCAGACGCTCAGGGAGGGCGCCGAAGCGGTGATCACCTTCGTTCGTACTGTTTTCTCCGGCTGAGCCGGGTAGCGTCGAACCATGTTCGCGCCCCGAGACCCAGACGAGTACTTGCTGGACTCCGAACGCCGGGTCATCCGGGTGCGCAGGCACTGGGCGAGCCTGGTCTGGGAGGTCTTCGAGGCAGTCGCGCTCCTCGCGATCTGCGTCATGGTCTCCTACCTGCTCCCGCCCGCGGCATGGCTGGTGCAGAACATCCTCTGGTACGTCGCACTGGCCGTCGTGCTGCGCTTCACCTACCAGGTCATCGACTGGTGGGTGGAGCGCATCGTGGTCACCGACAAGCGGTTCATGATGACCACGGGAGTCATCACGACCCGGGTGTTGATGATGCCCATCGGCAAGGTCACCGACCTGACGTACAAGCGCACGGCGATGGGCCGCATCTTCGGCTACGGCACGATGGTCGTCGAGTCCGCGGGTCAGATCCAGGCACTCAACAATATCGAGTACCTGCCTCGCCCGGAACAGGTCTACGACGCGATCTCCGAGCTCGTCTTCGGCGACAAGAAGGCGGCCGCGGAGCGGTTCTCGATGATCAAGGCGCAGCGGATGGCGCAGGGCAAGCGCAAGGCAATGAAGGGGTGACCCGCGTCATCGTCCACACTGACGCAGGTGCGGATCGACCTTCACTGCCACTCCACTGCCTCTGACGGCACCGACAGCCCGGCCGAGCTGATGCAGGCGGCCGGGCGGGCGGGCTTGGACGTCGTCGCCATCACCGACCACGACACGACGGCGGGCTGGGCCGAGGCCGCCGCCGCGCTGCCGTCCGGCCTGCGGCTCGTTCGCGGCGCCGAGCTGACCTGTGTATCCGAGGACGGCCGCGGCGATACTTGCACGGTCCACCTGCTGGCCTACCTGTTCGACCCGCAGGCTGAAGCGGTGGTGACCGAGTACGCGCGCACGCGCGCCGAGCGTCGCACCCGCCTGCACACGATGGCCGCCCGCATGGCCGCCGACGGCTACCCTGTCGACCCGCACACGCTGCTGGGCGCCATCCCCGACGACGTCCCCGCGGGCCGCCCGCACCTCGCGCAGGCCCTGGTCCGCGCGGGCATCGTCGGGTCGGTCACCGAGGCGTTCACCAAGCTGCTGCACGGCCGCGACGGCTACTACGTGCCCAGCAACAAGACCCCGGTCCGCGACGCCATCGACATGATCAAGGCGGCGGGCGGGGTCACCGTGCTGGCGCACGGCTTCGCGCACCGCCGCGGCCCGACGATCAACGCGGCCGTGCTGGCCGACCTCGCCCGGCACGGTCTCGACGGCGTCGAGATCGACCACCCCGACCACGACGAGCAGTCGCGCGCCGAACTGCGGTCCCTGGCGGTCAAGCACGACCTGGTGGTGACCGGCTCCAGCGACTACCACGGCACCAACAAGACCATCGCGATCGGCGCGGAGACCACCGCACCCGCCATGCTGGACGCGATCGCCGAACGCGCCACCGGCGCCAAGATCCTGGAGGGCTGATGAGCTGGTTCGACGTCCAGATCTTCACCCACGCGCTGATCACCCTGTTGGTGATCATGGACCCGCCGGGCACGATCCCGGTCTTCCTGAGCCTCACGGGCCGCAAGACGAAGGCCACCAGGCTGCGCGCGGCCCGCCAGGCGGTGCTGGTCTCCCTCGGGGTGATCACCCTGTTCGCCATCGGCGGCGAGGCGATCCTGTCCTACCTCGGCATCGGCATCCCGGCGCTGCAGGGCGCTGGCGGGCTGCTGTTGCTGCTGATCGCCCTCGACCTGCTGACCGGCCGCGGCATGACGGAGCCGGAAGCGGTGGAGGACGTCAACATCGCCCTGGTGCCACTGGGCACCCCGCTGCTCGCCGGTCCCGGCGCCATCGCCGCGACGATCGTCTTCGTGCGCCAGGCGGACGAAGACAGCGGCAGCGCAGGCTACTTGGCCGTCGGCGCGGCCATTGTCGCGGTGCACTTCATCCTGTGGCTGTGCCTGCGCTACTCCGGCGTGGTCATCCGGATCATCAAGGACAGCGGCATCCTGCTCCTGGCCAAGATCGCCGGTCTCCTGCTCGCCGCCATCGCCGTGGAACTGATCGCCAACTCGGTGAAGGGCTTTATTTCCGGCTGAGCAAGGCGTTGAGGGCTTCCTGGGTGCGGACGATGGCCGCGGTGCCGTCGTCGTGGATCACGATGGGGCGCTCGATCAACGCCGGGTTCGCGGCCAGCACGGCGATCCACTGCGCGCGGTGGCGCGGGAGGTCGGCGAGGCCGAGTTCCTTGGCCAGCGGCTCCTTGAGCCGGGTGATGTCCCAGGGCTCCAGGTTCAGCTTGACCAGCACCTCTTCGATCTCCGCCGCGGTCGGCGGATCTTCGAGGTAGCGGCGCACGGTGTGCTCGGCTCCCAGCTCGCCAAGAGCCAGCTCGGCGCTGCGGGACTTGCTGCATCGGGGGTTGTGCCAGATTTCCACACCACGATTGTGCCCGGCGCGGGGAGTGTCGGTGTCACTGCGTACGGTGGGGGCCGTGCAGGGCCAGCTGGGTTTTGAGAGCATGCCGCGGAAGCTGATCAAGGTCACGCCGTCGCGGCTTTCGGTGTGGGCGGACTGCCCGCGCCGGTTCCGCATGGCGTACATCGACCGCCCCACGCCGCCGCGCGGTGGGCCGTGGGCGCACAGCACGCTGGGCGCGGTGGTGCACAACGCGCTCAAGGCGTTGTTCGATCTGCCGGTGGGCAAGCGGACGCCCGACGCCGCGGCGGCGCTGGTGGGCACGCACTGGAAGGACGACGGGTTCGCCGGGTCCGAGCAGGCGGCCACCTTCCGCGAACGCGCCGCGGGCTGGGTGCACGACTACGTCGCCGAGGCCGACGTCGACCACGACCCGGTCGGCCTGGAGCGCTGGGTGTCGGCTCCGGTCGGCACGATCGTCGCCGAGGGCCGGGTCGACCGCATCGACCAGCGTGACGGCGAACTGGTGATCGTCGACTACAAGACCGGCCGCCACGCGTTGACCACCGACGACGCCCGCGGCTCGCAGGCGCTCGCCCTGTACGTCCTGGCGGCCCGCCGGACGCTGCGCAGGCCGTGCACGAAGGTCGAGCTGCACCACCTGCCGTCGGGCACGGTGTCGTCCTGGGAGCACACCGACGAGTCCCTGGCCCGCCACCTCCGCCGCGCGGAGGAGTCGGCCGACGAGTTCCAACTCGCCACCGACACCCTCAAGGCGGGCGGCGACCCGGAAGTGCTGTTCCCGCCCACCCCGGGCCGCCAGTGCTCGTGGTGCGACTTCCGCCGCAACTGCGACGACGGCCGCGCGGCTGGACCGCAGATCGAGCCATGGGCGATGCTGGCACCGTGACCGGCCCGACCGACCGCTTCCCGCACTCGGACCCCCGCACGGCCCGACTCCCCACCGCCGCACCCCAACCGGCGGCCGTGGGGGCCGCGACTGTGCCGCTGCCCGCCGCGGCACACGATGGGTCGTCACGCCCGTCGCGGCGCGGCCCGAACCGGGCGGGGCCGGGTGGTGGGTTCGGGGGAGCTGAAGGCTTCCAGCCGGACACCGCACCCGGCGACTATCCGACCGAACCCTTCGACCGACCCGACACCGCCGACGACGAGCCGAAGCCTCCCGGCTTCTGGCGTGAGCTGTCCGGCGCGCTCACCCTCGGCCTGTGTGTGCTGGCGCTGGTGGTTGTCGGGCTTCAGGTGCTCGCCTCGGCCAAGGGCATGCCCGGTCCCGGCTTCCCGGTCGTTCTGGGACACGCGGTCGCCGCGATCGCCGCCGTGGTATTCCAGCGCCAAGCGGACCGCCGTCAGGGGTCGGTCGCCGCGCTGCCGGTCCTGCTGGTCGCCGCGATCACCGCGGTGACCATCTGGTTCTTCTGGTGGTCCTAGCTCAGCCGAGCCAGGTCTTCCACGTCGGTAGCAGCGTGGCGAGCAGTTCACCGGGGTTTTCCGTGGCGGGGGAGTGGGCGGCGCCCGCGATCATGCTGAAGTCGGCGTCCAGGCGGTCGGCCATGTCCCGCTGGGCCGAGGGCGACCAGGCGTCGTCCTCGGCGCCGCAGACCACCAGACACGCGGTTCCGCGGGCACGCAGGGTGCGGGCGAGGTCGCCGACCAGGTCGGGTTCGCCGCGCAGGCCGGTGCCCATGCCCACCAGGGCCGCGACGCTGTTGCGCAGGAACCGGTCCCGCAGGAACACCCGCTGCTCCGCGGGAATGTTCTGCCAGCCCGGGTTGCTCGCGTTCAGCTTCTCCAGCACGTCGTGCGTCGGCCCGATCCCGTGCTGGTGCAGGATCGGCTCCGCCAGTTCCAGCACGGCCCGTCGCCCACCCGACGGCAGTTCACCCGGCCCCGAGCTGAGCAGCGTCAGGCCAACGACCGGAGCCCCCGCGAGCACGGCCCGACGGGACACCAGACCGCCGTACGAGTGGCCCATGAGCACCACGGGCCGACCGTCGGCGGCGAGCTTGCCGATCAGTTCGGCCACGACCTGGCCCAGCGGCGCGGGCAGGAACGATGCCTCGTCGGCCGGGCCGGGGGAGTCCTGCTGACCCGGCAGGTCGATGGCGACGACGTCGAATCCGGCGTCGGCGATCGGGTCCAGCAGCGGCGCGAAATCCTCTTTGGACCCCGTGCAGCCGGGCACCAGCAGGGCGATCGGGCCCTCACCGCGGATGCGCAGGGCGCCGATCGGTCCGTAGGGCCCGGACAGGTCGGCGCGGACGGCCCGGTGCGGGCTCAGCTGCGAGTGCATGAACCGAGTGTGCCGCGCGCGGCGGTCAGTGCAAAGCGACGACGGTCGTGCCGCGCTGTTCGAGCACGATCGGACCGACGGAACTCATCGTGACGATGCCCGTGTGGTTCGCCCGGTCGACGGGAATCCGGCCGACCTCCTTGCCGTCGGCCTGGCTCACCACGGCGATGGCGTCCTTGACCGGAAGCAGTGCCCGCCCGGCGAAGACGGTGCCGGGGCCGAGGGTGTCCTTGATTGTCCACAGAGGACGAAGCTCGGTCGCCGAGACGACGATCGTGCGCGACCCGCTGAACCAGTGGAACGCGCCCGTGGCCCTGGTCACCGGCGACGCCCGCCCGGGTGGGTCGGCGCGCAGGTCGTCGGGACCGAGGTCGAGGTCGTAGGTCGCCGTCTGCGCGCCGTCGGCGCCGAAGACGACCAACCGGTTGGGCGAGGGCATGGCGACCGCGGTGAGGTCGTCGTTCATCGCGACGATCTGGGCCGACTCGCCGCCGAGCACGCTGCTCAGCACCTCGACCGGTTTGTCGGACTCGTTTTCCTTGCCGGTGGCCTTGTAGACCGTCAGCCGCGCCGCCGCGTCGTTCGGGCAGCGCTCGATGACGGCGATCTTGTTCGACGCCGCGTGGGCGGACTTGTAGGTGCAGCCCGTGCGCGGCTGCTTGTCCGGGTTGACGATCGCCGGGATCTGGCCATAGTCCATCGTCTCGACGAGGTCCGAGCGCACGGTCGTGACCAGGCGCTCGCCCGTCGCCGTCAGGTAGACGCCGTCGCCGATCAGCCGGGTGCCGAGTTCGGCGTCGCTGTTGCGCTGCCGGTCGCGCTTCCCGCTGACCGGGTCGAGCGTCGTCATCTCGCTGCAGCCGCCCGCGTGCCTGGGGTCGCTCTCGGGCAGCGCGTTCTCGGTCGTGCGGAAGAGCGCCACCGCGTTGCGCCACTGCGTGCTGACCGTGCACAGCTCCAGGTCGCGGCGGTAGGTCCAGCGGACGTCCCCGGTCTCCGGGTCGCGTCCGGCCACCTCGCCACCGCGGCCGGTGACCACCGTGGGACCGGCGACCACCGGTTCGAACGTGGCGGGGCTCTCCGCGCGCCAGACCTCGCCGAGGGACGGCGGGAAGAACTCCGGCGCCGCGGGATCCTCGTACTGGCGGTCCGTGGTGATCGAGGCCGTGGCGCGCAGATCGCTCTTTTGCCACACGACGACGACGGCCACCACGAGCGCGACGACGATCAGGCCGATGGCCGCGTAATCGCGCTTGCGGGTGAACCTGGTTCGCGGCGCGCGCGGCGGCGGGACGTCCCCTTCGAGGACGTCCTCGCTGCGCACACCGTCAGAGTCCGCGGAAGTCACGGACGCTAGTCTGCCGCGCCCGATGTGTCGTTGGCGTTGGCAGTCGCGTCCACGCCGACCTCGGAGCCGGAACGCCTGCGCCGACGACGGGCCCGCGCGGGCTTGTCCTCGGTGCCGCCGGTCTCGGCCGGAGCCGCCGTCTGCGCCTCGCCCGTGGCTTCCACGCCGGAACGCCTGCGCCGACGGCGCGGCCTGCTGGCGCGGTCCTCGGACTCCTCACCCGACGTGCGGGTGGCGGCGTCCTCACCGCCCGCGCGACCACGCGAGGACGAGACCCGGGTGGTGCGGACCGGGGCGGCGCCGCGGCCGCGGCCGGGACGCTTCTGGCCCATGTCCTCCTCGGGCTCGGCGTCGAGGCCCGCGCGGGTGCGCATGGCCAGCGGCAGCCTGCCGGTGGAGCCCTCGGGGATGCCGAGGTCGCTGAACAGGTGCGGGGAGGTCGAGTACGTCTCCACCGGCTCGGGCATGCCGAGTCCGAGGATGTCGCTGATGCCCTTCCAGCGGGGCTCGTCGTCCCAGTCGACCAGCGTGATCGCCACGCCGGTCTTGCCCGCGCGGCCGGTGCGGCCGATGCGGTGGACGTAGGTCTTCTCGTCCTCGGGGCACTGGTAGTTGATCACGTGCGTGACATCGGTCACGTCGATGCCGCGCGCGGCGACATCGGTGCAGACCAGGACGTCGACCTTGCCGGAGCGGAACGCGCGCAGCGCCTGCTCGCGCGCGCCCTGGCCGAGGTCGCCGTGCACGGCGCCGGCGGCGAAGCCGCGCTCGGTCAGCTCGTCGGCGACCTTCTGCGCGGTGCGCTTGGTGCGGGTGAAGACCATGGTCAGACCGCGGCCCTCGGCCTGCAGCGAGCGGGCCACGACCTCGACCTTGTCCAGCGAGTGCGCCCGGTAGGCGAACTGCTCGGTGCGCTCGTGGGTGGCGCCCGCGTCGTTCTCCTCGGCCCGGATGTGCGTGGGCTGGGTGAGGAACGTGCGGGCCAGGGTGATGATCGGGCCCGGCATGGTGGCCGAGAACAGCATCGTCTGGCGCTTGTCCGGGACCATGCGCAGGATGCGCTCGATGTCGGGCAGGAAGCCCAGGTCGAGCATCTCGTCGGCCTCGTCGAGGACCAGGCCGGAGACCTTGCCCAGGATCAGGTCCTTGCGCTCGGCGAGGTCGAGCAGGCGGCCGGGCGTGCCGACCACGATGTCGACGCCCTTGCGCAGCGCGGCGACCTGCGGCTCGTACGGGCGGCCGCCGTAGATGGCCAGCACGCGCGCTCCGAGGTGCTTGCCCGCGTCCTTGAGGTCGTGGGTGACCTGCAGGCACAGCTCGCGGGTCGGGACCACGACGAGCACCTGGGGGGTGCCGTCGCCCGGCGTCTGCAGCCGCTGCAGCAGCGGGACGCCGAAGCCGAGGGTCTTGCCGGTGCCGGTGCGGGCCTGGCCGATGAGGTCGTCGCCCGCCAGCGCCAGCGGGAGCGTCAGCTCCTGGATGGCGAAGGTCCGGATGATGCCCGCCTCGGTGAGCGCGCGGACGATCTCCTCGCGGACTCCCAACTCGGCGAACGTCGGTGCTTCTTCTTTGACCGGCGCGCCCGCGACGAGCGGGTGGGAGGTGTCGGTCTCGGGAACGCCCGCGACGCTGTGGTCCAGCGTCACGGGGTCGAGATCGACGGCGTCGGCAGTGTTGTCAGTGTCGTGCGTCAGGGTGATCAGCCTCTCTCATACCAGCGCGCACTGCCCTGGACGGGCCCTCGACCGCGCCGGATTCCCTATGCCGGCGCAGGAGGCCCAAGAGGTATGCGCGCACCCTCACACTCGGTCCGCGGCGTGCTTCGCCACGAGTTTCCCGAGGTCCTCGTCAGCCCTGCGTCGCCTGCCGAGACGGCGGCGAGACACGGGCGTCCTGCCGAGTCTACCCGCGACGGTCGCCCGATACGCTGCCAACCATGGAGAACGCTGAGCCTGAGGTGTCCCGGGGCGTGTTGTCGGCTGCTGTAGTGGACCTGCTCGGCGTGCTGGCCTATGGCGAATTGTCCGCTTTCGACCGCATGTCGGAGGACGCCAGGTCGGCCCCGACGGTGGCCGGGCGGGCCGCGCTGTCGGCGATGGCCGCCGCCGAGATGGGGCACTACGCCAAGATCGAGAAGTTCCTGGCCGGACACGGGGTGGAGATCGAGGACGCGATCCGTCCGTTCATCGCCCACATCGACACCTGGCACGCCTCGACCGCGCCCCGCTCGTGGCTGGAGTCGCTGGTCAAGGCCTACGTCGGCGATGGTCTGGCGGCCGACTTCTACCGCGAGATCGCGAACTGGCTCGACGAGGAGACCAAGGACCTGGTGCTCGAGGTCCTCGCCGACACGGGCCACTCCGCCTTCGCCGAGCGCGAGGTCGCCGCCGCCATCGAGCGCGACCGGACGGTGCGCGACCGGCTCGCCCTGTGGGGCAGGCGGCTGCTGGGCGAGGCGCTGACGCAGGCCCAGTACGTGGTGGCCGAGCGCGACAGCCTGGCCGAGCTGATCGTGGGCGGGACCGGTGACCTCTCGGGTATCGCCGCGCTATTCCGCAAGCTGCAGCAGCAGCACGGCAAGCGGATGACCACCCTCGGCCTCGGCTGACCCGCGATCGCGTGCCGGAGGTGCGCGGCTGATTACGCGCGTGGTGAACGTCGCAGGCCCTGAGCGGTCCTCGGGGCCGATCTCCACTAGCCTGCGATGGTGAAACAGTCGTATGACGCACGGAGGTCTGGCGTGGAGGTCAAGGTCGGTGTCGCGGACACCGCGCGGGAAATCGTCCTGAACAGCGCGCAGACTCCCGACGAGGTCGAGGCCAAGGTCGCCGACGCCCTGAAGGACCAGACGGGCAGCCTCGTGCTGCTCGACGACAAGGGCCGCCGCTTCGTGATCCCGTCGGCGCGCATCGCCTACGTCGAGATCGGCGGCGCCGACGCTCGCAAGGTCGGCTTCGCCCCCTGAGGGCACTGAGGACATGACGATGGCCACCTCCCGCCGGGAGGTGGCCATCGGTTTCTCTAGCGCCTAGATGTCTCTGCGCCTAGATGTCGGCGTGGTCCAGCGTGGTCTGCACGACGAACGGTGGCCTGCTGGTGCCCATGATCCGGTAGCGGTCCCACGGGTCCGGGTCGGACAGCTCGCCCTCGGCCTCCGCGCCCGGCGTGCGCAGCGTCGCCTTGGTCTTGCGGCCGCCCACCGCCTCGGAGACCACCGGGTCGGCGTCGATGCGGCCGTACCAGCGGTAATAGCCGTCGATCGGCTGGAAGTGCCCGCGCAGGGTGACCCGGACGTCGATCTCCTGCTCGCCGATCACCAGCGTCGCGGAGCCGGTGTAGCCGTCGTCCTCAGGATGTTCTTCATGGGCGCTGTGCTCGTCGTGCCTATCCATGGGATTGCTCCTAGCCCGCCGCGGTGTCGCTGTCGGCGTCGCCGTTGGTCAGTTTCACGATCTTGTTGATGTCCAGCGGCTTGTGCGGGTCGATGGTGACGCCGTAGCTGCGCAGGGTGCCGTCGATCGCGGCCCAGATGGTCATGGTCAGGTACTCGACGACCGCGTCACGGCCCATCGTGCGCCGCTCCAGCCACCACTCGCCGACGTTCTGCACCATGCCGACGATGCCGTGGCCCCAGACCTCCGCGCCGCCGGAATCGATCTTGAACGCGCGCATGTAGTCGCCGAGCAGGCTCGACAGGGCGTTCGCGATGACCTCTTTGTCCTCGGCGACGATGTCCGCGTCGATCTTGCGGTCGGCGAACGTGCTGCGCACGAGCAGGCGGTAGAGGTTCGGGTACTCCTCGATGAAGGAGAAGAACGCGTCGAGGCTCTTGCGGATGCGGGGCATCGGCGCCTCTTCGCGGTTCATCGCCGGGATGAGCCGCTCGAAGAGGATCTCGGTCGCCCGGTGGCCCAGGGCCAGGAACAGATCCGCCTTGTCGGTGAAGTGGCGGTAGAGGACGGGCTTGGTGACCCCGGCCTCCGCCGCGACGTGCTCCATGGCCAGGTCCGGCCCGTGCGTCGCCAGCGCCCGCAGCGCGGCTTCGACGAACTCCTCCCGCCGGGCGGCGCGGTGCGACTTCCACCGGTCCCGCCGGGCGTCTCCGGAATCCGCCGAGCTGTGTCCCTTGACACGATCCGTCATGGATTGCATGCTACCAGAAGTAACTGTTACCTGCAGTCACACGCATGCCGAGGAGATGACTCGACGATGAGCCGCGCTCTACAGATCGCCAAGGTAGCCGACCGGGAGAAGACCGCGGGTCGTTTGCTCAAGTCTTCGGCTGAAAAGTTCTACGACCCGGACATCGACATCGACTGGGAAGCGCCGGTCGTCGACGGGCTGCACTACCACCCGGAACACCGCATCTCGCTCTACGGCACCGAGCTGTGGGACCGGATGACCCCGGAGCAGCGCATCGAGCTGGGCAAGCACGAGATCGCCAGCATCGCCAGCACGGGCATCTTCTTCGAGGTCCTGCTCATGCAGATGCTGCTCAAGCAGGTCTACCGCAACGACCCGACCACCAACCACGTGCACTACCTGCTGACCGAGATCGCCGACGAGTGTCGGCACTCGACGATGTTCGGCAAGGCGTGCAAGCGCTTCGACGTGCCCGCCTACGGCCCGCGGGTGTGGGTCAAGCAGCTGGCCAAGATCCTGCCCGTGATCGGCCGCGGCCCCTCGACCTACGCCGCGATCCTGGTCGCCGAGGAGGTCCTCGACCGCATGCAGCGCGAGGCGACCGCCGACGAGACCATGCAGCCGCTGATCCGCATGGTCAACCGCATCCATGTCCTCGAAGAGGCCCGGCACGTGACCTTCGCGCGGGCCGAGGTCGCCAACGGCATGGCCGAGGCGGGCTGGTTCGCCAAGAAGTACCACCGGCTGCTGACCGCGCTGGTGTCCTACTTCGTGGCGCTGAGCCTGGTGAACCCGAAGGTCTACAAGGCCGTCGGCCTGGACCCGCGGGCCGCCCGCAAGGCGGCGCGGAACAACCCGCACTTCCAGGCCACGATGTCATACTGGGGCGAGCGAATCATGGGCTTCCTCCGCGAGGCCGACCTGGTCGGCGGACCCGGGATGGTGCTGTGGCGTCACTCGATGTTGCTCCCGCGATGACCTTCCACACCTCGGACGGCGTCCGGCTCAACGTCGTCGAGAGCGGGTCCGGGCCGGACACGCTCGTGCTGCTGCACGGCTGGGTCATGGACCACCGCTCCTGGGACCACGTCGCCGCCGAGACGCGCGGCGTGCGGGTCCTCCGGTACGACGCCCGCGGGCACGGCGCCTCCGGTGCCGCGCCGAAGTCGGCGGCGACCATCGACCGGCTCGCCGACGATCTCGCCGAGCTCATCACCCACCGCGCGCATGGCCGGGTCTTCCTCGCGGGCCATTCGCTGGGCGGGATGACGATGATGGCGCTGGCCGACCGCCATCCGAAGCTGGTGGCCGAACGCGTCGCAGGGGTCGCGTTCGTCAACTCGGCCTCGGGTGGGCTCGCCGAGCTGACCTTCGGGCTGCCCAGGTGGGTCGCCGCGCCGATCCTGTTCATCGAGATGCTGGCGAACCTGCTGATCGTGCGGCTGCGCGGCCGCAGGCTGCTGAGCCCGCGGCTGTGCGGGGTGACCAAACCGGTGGTGCGGTTCCTCGCGTTCGGCCGCAAGCCCGGCAAGGGGCACGTGGCCGCGGCGGCGAGCCAGCTCGGCGCGTGCAGCCCGTCCGGGATGGTGGCGTTCCGGGAGGAGCTGAAGTCGCACGAACGGGCGCACGCGCTGCGGGTGTTCAGCGACGTCCCGGCGATCGTGCTGGCGGGCGACCGCGACCGGCTGTGCACCCTGGCGCAGGCCCAGGCCATCACGGACGCGCTGCCCAAGGCCGATTTGGTGGTCTATCCGGGCGCCGGGCACATGCTGCCGTACGAGCGGACGGAGGAGGTCGTGTCGCACCTGTCGAGGCTGGTTGCTCACACGGGGCTTCTCACCAAAGCTACTGCCTAGTAGGTTAGGTGGGTGGCTGACTCTTTCCGCACCTCGGACGACCTCGACCTGCACGTCGTGGAAACCGGTCCGCCGAACGCGCCGGTGACCGTGCTGCTGGCCCACGGCTGGACGAGCTCGCAGGCCGTCTGGGACCACGTCGTGCCCGAACTCGGCCCGGACGTGCGGACCATTCGCTACGACCACCGGGGCCACGGTCGGTCGATGCCCGCGCCGGTGGACGCGGCGACCATCGCGCACCTCGCGGACGACATGGCCGAGCTGATCAAGGCCAAGGTGCCGTCGGGGAAGCTGGTGCTGGTGGGGCACTCGATGGGCGGCATGACGATCATGGCGCTCGGCGAACGCCACCCCGAGCTCGCCCGGCGGGTCAGCGCGGCGCTGTTCGTCTCGACTTCGGCGGGGCGGATGAGCGAGGTGACCTTCGGGTTGCCGAAGCCCCTGGTCCGGGCCTATGTGAAGCGGACCAGGCGGCCCGCGGGCGCGAAGCCCTCCTCGGCGTCCAGGGTCCCGCGCAAGCGGGCGGTCAAGGTGGAGGTGCCCGTGCCCGTCCAGCGCGCGCTTTCGCTGGCTCTGACTCGTTGGCTGGTGTTCGGCAGCCGATTCCGGATGATCGACGTTCGCGCGACCGCCGACCACGCGGCTGCCGTTCACCGTCGGACCGCCGCCTTGTTGCGGCGCAGCATCGGGAAGCACGACGGGGTGTCGGCGCTGACCGCGTTCGCCCATGCCGATGTGCGCGTGCTGGTCGGGGACCGCGACCGGGTCACGCCGGTCGACCACGCCCGGGCGATCGCCGACGCTTTGCCGGACGCCCGGTTCGTGCTCTATCCGGCGGCGGGCCACATGCTCCCGTATGAGCGCGTTCGTGAGGTCGCGGCGCAGATCCGTCGAGCCGCCGCCGCGTGAGGGGCTAGGTCCTGTGCCCGCAGTGCTTGTGGGGCACCAGTCGCTGGTCGGCGGCGACCAGAAGTCGTTCGCTGATCAGGTAATCCGGCAGTTCGTGCCGGTGTCCCTGTGGGGCGCCCCAGATCTCGGTGACCACCTCGTTCAGTGCCCGTTCCAGCTGGGTGAACGACGTCAGTCCCATGCACAGCCGGGTCTGCATCCGGTCGAGCGGCGCGGGTGAGGCGATGCCGGGGGTGAAGTACTCCCGGTAGTACGCCGCCAACACCGTGCGGTGGCGGGGTTTGCGGCTGAGCAGCAACTCCACCCGCACCGCCGCGCCCGAGAGGCCGAACGTCGTCGGTGGTCCGATGTGGACAGTCTCGGTGGTAGTCGGTGTGTCGCTGACGATCAGGCGCACCCGATATCGGGAGTCCCACACGTGCAGCTCGGATTCCCCGTCCGGCAAGGGAAAGGCGCACCGCTCGCCGACCGTGAACCTGCGGCTCTCGCCTGCCACGTACACGGCCAAGGGTGCCTGTTTGCTGTTGACCACCCACCAGCGCCCGTTCATGTGCCGCAGATAGGGCGCGTTGCAACCGCGCGACAGGCGCTCGTCGGTGCCGGCGCTGAGGAAGTCGCGGTCCAGCGTCAGCTGTTCGTCCGGTGACAGCGGGCGTGGTTCGGGCAAGCAGTGGTAGTCCACTGTCAGACAGGCCATGCGCACCTCAGACGATGTCGGCGACGACCACCGTCACGTTGTCGTGCGCGCCGGCGTCGCATGCGAGCTTCACCAACGTGGACGTGCAAGTCTGCGGGTCCGTTGCCCGCAGGTCCGCCAAGATCGGCCCGAGATCCTCGCCGAGGGCGTCGGTCAGGCCGTCCGTGCACAGGACGTAGCGCTCGCCGAGGACCGCCGGACGCGACCACGTCTCCGGTTCCACCTCGGTGTCCAGGCCCACCGCCCGCACCAGGGCCGCGCCCTTCGGGTGCCGCGCGGCCTGCTCCGGGGTCAGGTGCCCGGCCGCCAGCAGTTCGGCGGCCAGGCTGTGCGGCCAGGTGACGCGCTCGGACTCCACGAACGTCACGCTGTCGCCGACGTGGGCGCCCAGGACGTGGCCGTCCCACAGCACCGCGATCTCCAGGGTCGTGGCCATTCCGGTGGTCGCCGGGTCCTTGGCCGCCCGGGCCCGGACCGCCTCGTTGGCCCGCCGGGCGGCCGTGGCCGGGTCCACGAGCGGACCCGCCGCCACGACCGCGTCGACCGCCAGTCGGGACGCGACCTCGCCCGCGGGTGCCCCGCCGACGCCGTCGGCGACGACGATCAGCGGGCCGTCCGCGTGGAACGAGTCCTGGTTGTTGGTCCGTCCGCCGAGCACACTGGCGCCCGCTACCCGCATCCTCATGAGTCCACCGTGCCGCATTTCGGCCGAAGTCAGCAGGGGGAGCGCTCTCCCTGCCCGGTCAGTCGTGCGGCTGCAGCGGGAAGCCGCCGCCGATGCCGCGCCACGCCAGGTTGGAGATCAGTGCGATCGCCTCGTCCTTCGGCATCGCCCGGTTGTCCTCCAGCCACGCGCGGGCCGCCACCTGGCTGACCCCCACCAGGCCGACCGCGAGCAGGCGCGCGCGGTGCACGTCCAGGCCCGCGTCGGCGGTGATGGTCGCGGTGATGGCGTCGACGCTGGCCGTGGTCGCCCGGTCGATGGCGTCGCTGACCAGCGGCTCACCGCGCAGGTCGGACTCGAAGACGAGCCGGAACGCCTGGCTCTCGCCGTCGACGAAGTCGAAGTACGCGCCGACGGCGTTGCGCACCCGGACCTTGTTGTCGGTGGTGGAGTCCATCGCGGCGTTGACCCGGCGGATCAGCTCGTCGACGTGCTTCTCCAGCAGCGCCATGTACAGCTCGAGCTTGCCGGGGAAGTGCTGGTAGAGGACCGGCTTGCTGACCCCGGCGCGCTCGGCGATCTCGTCCATCCCGGCCGCGTGGTAGCCGTTGGCCGCGAACACGTCCTGGGCGGCGGCGAGCAGCTGTGCCCGGCGCGCGGTCCGCGGGAGTCTGGCCCCCCGGCCGACCCCGTTCTGCTGAATCGTCTCAGACATTCAAGTCTCCACCCTCGGTTGTGCCTACGGGCCGGGATCGCCAACCCGCGACGGGTGGTTCGACCGTACTACTCGGTAACCCCATTCGGGGTCAGTGTCCAGCCATACGGACAGCCCGTCCAGTATCGGACGTGACGCAGGTCTCACCCGAGCGAGGGCCTGAATCACACTGCACACTGGTCAGGTGTCCCTTTCCACCACTTTCCGCGCGCCGCTGACCCGGGTTCCGCTGTCGGAGACGCCGCTGCCGCCCCTGGACCTGTCCAGCCCGGCGTGGCCCGGGGAGGAGATCACCTCCGGCGGCCACACCCTGCATGTGCGGCGCACGCCGGGCGCGGGCGACGAGACGGCCGTCTACGTGCACGGCCTCGGCGGCTCGGCGATGAACTGGACCGACCTGGCCGGGCAGCTCAGCGGACGCGCTCCCGGGCTGTCGGTGGACCTGCCCGGGTTCGGCCGGACCGCGCCGTCCGAGGGCTTCCCGTACACCCTCGAAGCGCACGCCGACACCCTCGCCGAGTGGCTGCGCGGCCTCGACCTGGGCCGCGTGCACCTGCTGGGCAACTCGATGGGCGGGGCGATCTCGATGGTGCTCGCCGCCCGCCACCCGGACCTGCTGCGCACCCTGACCCTGGTCTCCCCGGCCGTGCCTGACCTGCGGCCCAGCGTCAACCGGATGTCCGACCCGCGCATGGCGCTGGCGTTCCTCCCGCTCGTCGGCCCGCCGATGCGCAGGCAACTAGCCATGCTCAGCCCGCACCAACGCGCCAGACAGCTGCTCGACCTCTGCTTCGCCGATCCCACCCAGGTCACCCAGGAGCGTCTGGACGAGGCCGCCCACGAGTTCGCCGAGCGGGCGAAGCTCGCCTGGGCGAACCCGGCGCTCGCCCGCAGCACGGTCGGGCTGATCCGCGCGTGGATGGTCCCGCGCACCCGCTCGCTGTGGTCGCTGGCGCCCAAGATCACCACGCCGACGCTGGTCGTGTGGGGCACCGAGGACAAGCTCGTGACCGTCCGCAAGGCGCCCCGGATCACCCGGCTGCTGCCGCACGCGCGGCTGCTGGTGCTGCCCCGGGTGGGTCATGTCGCCCAGATGGAGCGACCCGTCACCGTCGCCCGCGCGGTACTGGGCCTTTGGGAGACGGCGGCGCTGGGTGAGTGGTAGCCCAGGGTGGCGCCTAACTGACAGTGCGCTTACCCCTCAGTGCACTGGTCCGAACCGGTGATGTGGCACCCTAGATGCCGTGAGCGACACCTCCCAACGTGAGCGCGACGCGCGCACCCGGGATCCGCGTCGCCCGCAGGAGCGCCGCACCTCGGGTGAACCGCTGGCCGCCTCCTGGGCCCCGAAGCCACCGCCCCGCCGCCGTCCCGCCAGGTCACGAGGCGCGCGCGGCATCCTCGCCACCTACGGCTGGCGCGTCTACGCCCTGCCCGTCCTGCTCGCGGTGACCGCGCTCGTCGCGGTCCAGACGGCGGGGGAGAAGGTCCCCGACACCACGGCCGCGGCCAACACCGAGGCCGTCATCGGCCCCGGCCCGACCGAGGAGACCTCGCTCCCGCCGGACGTCCAGGAGACCCCACCGGCCCCCGTCGACGTGAACATCCCGTCGGCGGAGCTGCCCAACGGCGGCCCGTACACCCAGACCGGCGCGGGCAAGTGGCACGTCGTGCCCGGGGAGACCGCCAAGGTCGGCACCGGGACGAAGTTCTTCACCTACACCGTCGAGGTCGAGGACGGGATCGACGCGACGGCGTTCGGCGGCGACGACAGCTTCGCCAAGCTCATCGACCAGACCCTCGCCGACCCGCGCGGCTGGACCGCGGGTGGGCAGATCTCGGTGCAGCGGGTCTCGGCGAACTTCCCGAACCCCACCATCCGGATCAGCCTGACCAGCCCGGACACCGCCCACCGCAGCGACATGTGCGGTTACTCGATCAAGTACGAGTCCTCCTGCTGGCGCGGCACGGAGAAGCGGCTGATGATCAACCTCGCCCGCTGGGTGCGCGGCGCGGTGGCCTTCGGCGGCGACATGCTGACCTACCGGCAGTACGCCATCAACCATGAGATCGGCCACGCCTTCCGCAACGGCCACGTCGGCTGCGCCCAGGAGGGCGCGCTCGCGCCGGTGATGATGCAGCAGAGCTTCGGGGTGGCGAACAACTACGTCGCCCAGCTCAACCGGGCTGTCGGCGTGCGTGACGCGGTCAAGGAGGACGGCCTCACGTGCAAGCCGAACGCGTGGCCTAACCCGACAGCCAAGCCCGCGGGCTGATTCCCGCATGCTGGAACCCGGGGAAGCTCGGGTGGGATTTGGGTGTTGCATCGGACGACAATCGAGCACATATCCGTGTTCTAGGAGGACCTGATGCCAGGCACTTTGCCGCCGCTCGTCGAGCCGGCGCAGGAGCTGACCAAAGAAGAGGTCGAGCGGTACAGCCGCCACCTCATCATCCCGGACGTCGGCATGGCCGGGCAGAAGCGGCTGAAGAACGCCAAGGTCCTGGTCGTCGGCGCGGGCGGCCTCGGCAGCCCCGCGCTGCTGTACCTGGCCGCGGCAGGCGTCGGCACGCTCGGCATCGTCGACTTCGACGTGGTGGACGAGTCCAACCTGCAGCGCCAGGTCATCCACGGCGTCTCGGACGTGGGCAAGCCCAAGGCCCAGTCGGCCAAGGAGTCCATCGCCGAGATCAACCCGCTGGTCAACGTGATCCTGCACCAGGAGCACCTGAACTCGACCAACGCGCTGGACATCTTCGAGCCGTACGACCTGATCCTCGACGGCACCGACAACTTCGCCACCCGCTACCTGGTGAACGACGCCGCGGTGCTGCTGGGCAAGCCGTACGTCTGGGGGTCGATCTTCCGCTTCGAGGGCCAGGTGAGCGTCTTCTGGGAGGACGCCCCCAACGGCCAGGGCCTCAACTACCGCGACCTCTACCCCGAGCCCCCGCCGCCCGGCATGGTCCCGTCCTGCGCCGAGGGCGGCGTGCTGGGCGTGCTCTGCGCGTCGATCGGCTCGATCATGGTGACCGAGGCGATCAAGCTGCTGACCGGCATCGGCGACCCGCTGCTGGGCAGGCTGATGGTCTACGACGCGCTGGACATGACCTACCGGACCATCAAGATCCGCAAGGACCCGGAGACCAAGCCGATCGAGGGCCTGATCGACTACGAGGCCTTCTGCGGCGTGGTGACCGAGGACGCGCAGAACGCGGCGGCCGGGAACACGATCACCCCGCGCGAGCTCAAGGAGAAGTTCGACAAGGGCGAGGACTTCGCCCTGATCGACGTCCGCGAGCCGCACGAATTCGAGATCGTCAAGATCCCGGGCGCCATCCTGATCCCGAAGGACCGCATCCTCTCGGGTGAGGCGCTGGCGGAGTTGCCGCAGGACAAGCCCATCGTCCTGCACTGCAAGTCGGGTGTCCGCTCGGCCGAGGCGCTGGCCGCGCTGCACAAGGCGGGCTTCGCCGACGCGGTGCATGTCGGCGGCGGCGTGCTGGGCTGGGCGCGGGATATCGACACCAGCCTGCCGACGTACTGAACCAATGAAGCTCGGCACGCACAGTGTCGATGAGCCGCGGGGAGGCGGAGTCCGGGTAGCGTGCGCGCCCGTGAGTACTCCGCCTCCCCAGCACGTCCGGGCCGCCTTCGGGGCCAAGAACGCGGAGCCCGTGCTGATCGAACACGGGCCGGTCTGGCGGTGTGACGACGTCGCGCTGCGCCCGGCGGCGAGTCCGGCCGAGGCCTCCTGGGTGGCGCAGACCCTGGGCGACCTCGACGTCCCGGACCTGCGGATCGCGCAGCCGATCCGGTCCAGCGATGGCCGCTACGTCGTCGGCGGCTGGGTGGGGTTCCGGTTCATCGACGGCCGGGCGGAGCCGCGCTACGACGAGGTGGTCGCCGCCTCCATGCGCCTGCACAAGGCGACCGCGGACCTGCCCAAGCCGCGGTTCATGAACCTGCGCACCGACGTGTTCGCGCTGGCCGACCGGGCGGCGTGGAACGAGGAGCAGGCGCCGCTCGACCCGGATCTCGGCGGCAAGCTGTTCGACAAGTTCGCCCCGTCCCGGGAGAAGATCCAGGCCCGCCCCCAGGTCGTGCACGGCGACCTCTTCGGCAACGTCCTGTTCGCCGGGGACGCGGCGCCCGGGATCATCGACTTCAGCGCGTTCCACCGGCCCGCCGAGTGGGCGGCCGCGGTGGTCGTGGTCGACGCGATGGCGTGGGGCGGCGCCGACGACGGCATCGCCCAGCGCTGGTCGCACCTGCCGGACTGGCCGCAGTCGCTGCTGCACGCCTTACTCTTCCGGCTGGCCGTCCACGCCCTGCACCCCAAATCCACGACCCGGTCCATGCGCGGTCTGGAACGCGCCGCACACCGAATCGCAGATTTCCTTTAGGCCACCCGCGGCCCGCACCTAAGGGGACCGTGACGTCACTTGACCACGGTTACCGCCAATCCGCAGGTATCGGCGTCGGGTGACCAATCGTCAAAATTTCGGGGTGGCGGACTAGTTTCGCTGTGATGTGGGCGACGTTACCGAAACCGCACATCCGGGCACAGAGCGTCGATTTGTGTGGCGCGGGTCGCTTCTCACGGCCCAAAACAGGGCGCTGGGCAGGCAAGTTGTCCTGCACGAAACATTGCCGAATCGTCAGGTAACACCGCGTCCTTAACGTCTGGATCGACCCACAAAGCCGATCCGGGAGCCCGGGATGACGCAGCTGGCCGCGCCCGCAGTCGACACGCACTGCCCGTACTGCGCCCTGCAGTGCGGTATGCGGCTGACCGGCGCCCGCGTGGAGCCGCGCCAGTTCCCGACCAACGGCGGCGGGCTGTGCCAGAAGGGCTGGACGTCGGGGTCGCTGCTGACGTCGCCCTCGCGGCTGACCACCCCGCTGGTGCGGGTGGACGGCGAACTGCGCCCGGCGAGCTGGGACCTCGCCCTCGACCTGATCGCCCACAAGATCAAGGCACTGCAGGGAGCGCACGGCGCCGACGCCATCGCCGTCTTCGGCGGCGGCGGGCTGACCAATGAGAAGTCGTACGCGCTCGGCAAGTTCGCCCGGGTCGCGCTGGGGACCTCGCAGATCGACTACAACGGCCGCTTCTGCATGTCGTCGGCGGCAGCCGCGGGCATCCGGGCGTTCGGCCTCGACCGCGGGATGCCGTTCCCGGTCACCGACCTCGGTGCGGCCGACGCGGTGCTGCTCGTCGGGGCCAACCCGGCTGAGACGATGCCGCCGTTCATCCAGCACCTGACCAACGCGGCCCGCTCCGGCGGCCTGATCGTCGTCGACCCGCGCCGCACGCCGACCGCCGAGCAGGCCACGCTGCACCTGCAGCCCCGGCCGGGCACCGACCTGGCGCTGGCCCTGGGCATCCTGCACGCCGTCGTCGCCGACGGGCACCTGCGCCACGACTACATCGCCGAGCGCACCACGGGCTTCGACGCCGCCTGGCGCATCGCCGCGGCGTGGTGGCCGGAGCGGGTCGAGCGGGTCACCGGTGTCGCCGCGTCCGACCAGCGCCGCGCCGCGGCCATCCTGGCGGCCGCGAGCAAGGCCTACGTGCTCACCGCGCGCGGCACCGAGCAGCACTCCCGCGGCACCGACATGGTGGGCGCCTGGATCAACCTGGCGATGTCGCTGGGGCTGCCCGGCACCCCGGGCTCCGGCTTCGGCTGCCTCACCGGCCAGGGCAACGGCCAGGGCGGACGTGAGCACGGCCAGAAGGCAGACCAGCTCCCCGGCTACCGCAAGATCGACGACCCGGCCGCTCGCGCGCACGTCGCGGGTGTCTGGGGTGTGGACCCCGACTCGCTGCCCGGCCCCGGCCGCTCGGCCTACGAGCTGCTCGACGCGCTCGGCACCGAGAACGGCCCGAAGGCGCTGATGGTGTTCGGCAGCAACGTGATCGTCTCCGCGCCGAGCGCAGGCGCGGTCGGCGACCGGCTGTCCTCTTTGGACTTCCTGGTGGTGGCCGACTTCGTCCTGTCGGAGACCGCCGCGCGGGCCGATGTCGTCCTCCCGGTCACCCAGTGGGCCGAGGAGGACGGGACCATGACCAACCTCGAAGGCCGGGTCCTGCTGCGCACCAAGGCCCTTTCCGCTCCCGATGGCGTCCGTAGCGACCTTGAGGTCCTGCGCGAGTTGGCGATCCGCTTGGGGCAGCCCGAAGAGCGGTTCCCGGTGGAGCCCGAGACCGTGTTCGCCGAACTGCGCCGCGCGTCGGCCGGGGGAGTGGCCGACTACGCCGGTGTCACCTACGACCGGCTGCGCGCGGGCGAGGCGCTGCACTGGCCGGTCCCGTCGGAAGACCACCCCGGCACGCCGCGGGTCTTCCTCGACCGCTTCAACACCCCCGACGGCCGGGCCCGCTTCGCCGCGGTCGACCACACCGGCCCCGCCGAGCCGATCGACGACGACTACCCGCTGCTGGCGACCACCGGCCGCGTGCTGCAGCACTATCAGTCCGGGGCGCAGACCCGCCTGGTCGAAGAACTTCTCAACGCGGTGCCGGAAGTCTTCATCGAGATTCACCCGGACACCGCGGAGCGCGCCGGTCTCGCGGAGGGTGTGCTTGCCCGCGTCGTCTCCCGCCGAGGCGAGATGAAGGCGCGGGTGCGGCACGTGTCGTCCATGCGCACCGACACGGTGTTCCTGCCGTTCCACTTCCCCGGCGAGCAACGCGCCAACCTGCTGACCAACCCCGCGCTGGACCCCACCAGCCGGATGCCCGAGTTCAAGGTCTGTGCCGTCCGACTGGAGGTCTCATGAACGCACGACGGGTTGTCGTCGTCGGATACGGGATGGCGGGGTCGCGGCTCGCGGAGGAGATCCGCCGCCGGGACCGTGACGGAGAGCGCACCTCGGTCACCGTGATCGGCGCCGAGCCGCACCCGGCCTACAACCGGGTCCTGCTCTCGGCTGTCGTCGCCGGAACCATGACCCCGGAGTCCACCCGGCTGCACGACGCGGGCTGGGCCGCCGAGCACAACGTGGACCTGCGCCTGGGTGTGTCGGTCACGTCGATCGACCGCGCCGCCCGCCGGGTCGCGCTCGACGACGGGTCCACTGTGGACTACGACGCGCTGGTGCTCGCCACCGGCAGCCGGGCCTGGGTTCCACCGACCGAGGGCCTGCAGACCGAGGACGGCTCGCTGGCGCCGGGTGTCGCCACCTTCCGCGACCTCGACGACTGCGCCGCGATCCTCGAGCACGCCCGCCCCGGCGCCCCCGTCGCGGTGCTGGGCGGCGGTCTGCTCGGCCTGGAAGCCGCGCGTGGCCTGGCGGGCCGCGGCGCGCTGGTGACCGTCGTGCATCCCGTGGGGCACCTCATGGAACGCCAGCTCGACCCGGCGGGCGGCAGCGTCCTCGCCCGCACGCTGGGCGAGATGGGCATCGAGTTCCGGCTCGGCCGCTTCGCCGCGCGCTACGTGCAGGGCGACGGGCTCAAGCTCGACGACGGCACCCACGTCCCGGCCGATCTCGTGGTGGTCTCCGCCGGTGTGCGGGCCGACACCGCGCTCGCCGAGTCGATCGGCCTGACCGTCGACCGCGGCGTCGTCGTCGACGACTCGCTGCGCACCAGCGACCACCGCATCCACGCGATCGGCGACTGCGCCAATCACCCGATGACCATCTCGGGTCTCGTGCAGCCGGCGTGGGAGCAGGCCGAAGTGTTGGCGGACCTGCTGACCGGGGTCGACCCGGCGGCTCGCTACCGCGGAACCCCGGTCGTGACCCGGCTCAAGGCCAAGGGGGTCGACCTCGCCGCGCTCGGCGACGTGCACGCCGAAGTGGGCGGTGACGCGGAAGTCCTGTGCCTGCAGGACCCCGTGCGCGGCCGCTACGCCAAGCTCGTCATCCGCGACGACCGGGTGACCGGTGCCATCGTCCTGGGTTCCCCGGACGCGGCGGCGACCATCACCCAGCTCTACGACGCGAAGACTCCCGCGCCCACCGACCGGCTGGGCCTGTTGCTGGGCCGGGCTTTGTCGTCCGCCGGTCCGGTGGCGCACAGTCCCGCCGACCTGCCCGCGTCCTCCGTTGTCTGCCGCTGCAACACGGTCACAAAGGGACAGTTGGTCAAGGCGTGGCGGGGCGGCGCGGCCACGGTTCCCGAGTTGGCCACGGCGACCCGGGCGACCACCGGCTGTGGTTCTTGTACGGACGCGGTATGCGGAATCGTCGACTGGTTGGCCAGGGCCTGACCTCACAGGCCTGCTCACCCAAACGTGCGGACATCGTGCCTTCGGTGTCATCGCGTGGCACATAAGCGAAATTTCCGGCCCGTAGCTTCTGCCGCAACGGCAGTACGAGGAGGACAGCAATGAGCGTGGTAGCCGAGTCCCCGCCCACGAGCGACCAGAAGACCAAGTCCCGCGGTGGTCGCTGGATCGACCACTGGGAGCCCGAGAACGAGGAGTTCTGGGAGAAGACCGGCAAGCCCATCGCGCGCCGGAACCTGATCTTCTCGATCTTCGCCGAGAACCTCGGGTTCTCCATCTGGGTGCTGTGGTCCGTCGTCGTGCTGAACCTGTCGAACGCCGGTTTCGGTGGCGGCACGCCGTTCGCGGCCAGCGAGCTGTTCTGGCTGACCGCCCTGCCGAACCTGGTCGGCGCGACGCTGCGAATCCCCTACACCTTCGCCGTGCCGAAGTTCGGTGGTCGCCTGTGGACGACGATCAGCGCGGCCCTGCTGCTGATCCCGACGACCGCCCTGGCCGCCATGGTGCACTTCGACTTCGTGCGCAGCCAGTCCCACGACACGCAGTTCGTCATCCTGCTGATCGTGGCGTCGCTCGCGGGCGTCGGCGGTGGCAACTTCTCGTCGTCGATGGCGAACATCTCGTTCTTCTACCCGGAGAAGCGCAAGGGACTCGCGCTCGGCCTCAACGCCGCGGGCGGCAACCTCGGCGTCGCCACGGTGCAGCTGCTGACCCCGCTGGTCGTCATCATCGGCGTGCCGTACTCGATCGCGAAGAACCCGATCCACCCCGTGCACCTGGCCTACGCGGGCATCATGTGGATGCCGTTCATCATCGCCGCTGTCGTGGGCGCGTGGTTCTTCATGGACAGCCTCACGATGGCCAAGGCGGACACCAAGTCCTACTCGTCCTGTCTGAAGCAGTCGCAGACCTGGGTCATGTCGATCCTCTACATCGGCACCTTCGGCTCGTTCATCGGCTTCTCGTTCGCGCTGCCGCTGGTGATCAAGCTGACGTTCCCGGAGTTCCTGATCCAGAACCCGTTCATCGGGACGTACCTGGCGGGCCTCGGCTTCCTGGGCGCGCTGATCGGCTCGGTCACCCGGCCGTTCGGCGGCTGGCTGTCCGACCGCATCGGCGGCGCGAAGGTCACCCTGTGGGTGTTCGCCGCCATGGCCGGTTTCACGATGCTGGCGATGTACGGGGTCAACCAGCGCAGCTTCCCGCTGTTCTTCGCCTCCTACATGGTGATCTTCGCCCTCTCCGGTGCGGGCAACGGCTCGACCTACCGGATGATCCCGGTCATCTTCGGCGCGCTCGGCCGCAAGGAGCACGCGGAGAAGGGCGGCGACCTCGACGCCACCCTGCTGAGCTTCAAGCGCCAGTCGGCCGCGGTCATCGGCATCGCCGGTGCGATCGGCGCCTTCGGCGGGTTCCTCATCCAGCAGATCTTCCGGCTGGCGAGCGTCCCGGTCAGCAGTGCCGTGGCGAGCGCGAAGACCGTGGAAGCCAAGGCCGAGGCCGCGGCGGCCAACGCCACCTGGTCCACCTCGGCCCTGGGTGTCTTCATCGTCGCCTACGTCATCTTCGGCGCGATGACCTGGTTCTTCTACCTGCGCAAGACGTCGGAGACCTCGCGGGTGCCGAGCCTGGCCTACGCGGGAGTCTGAGATAGGGGAAAGCCGATGGCCCGCACTCGTGGAGTGCGGGCCATCCGGCTGTTCAGGCCCGGTGGGCTTTCGCCGCGGCGAAGCAGTACACGCCGAACGCGGCCAGGCCCAGCGCGATCAGGATCAGCAGCGCCGCCCCGTAGGGCTGGTCCGCGACCGTGTGCAGCGCCTTGTCCATCCCGCCGGACTCCTCCGGGTTGGCCGTGATCGCCGCCAGGCCGACGAGCATGCTGATCACCCCGTACGCCACGCCCTTGCCGATCCAGCCGATACGGCCGATGCGCTTCACCCACCGCTGCGTGCCGTCCGGCAGCTCCGACATGTCGAGGTCCTTGGTGAAGGACCGCTTGACCCCCTTGTGGAAGATGACCGCCGCGGTCACCAGGATGCCGACCGCGACCGCGCCGACCAGCCACTGACCGTACGGAAGCGCGAGCACACGCGCGGTGAGCTCCTGCTGCTCACCGGTGGTATTGGTGCCGCCCTTGCCGGTGACGATCTTGATGGCGCCGACCCCGATCAGCACGGCCGTGGTGGCTCGCGCACCCGCACCCACCCGTTTGCCCACCCGCTTGCGCTTCTCCGGGATGTAGCGGAAGCCCGAGGCCGCTTCGGCGTACTGCCACAGGGCGAAGAGGAAGAGGCCGATCGCCACGGTCCAGAGCAGGACCGGGCCGATGGTGGTCGACGCGATCTCGGCCAGCGCGCCCTTGGAGTCGGACTGGGCGCCGTCGCCGAGGACGATCTGCAGGGCCAGCCAGGCGACCAGGACGTGCACCGCTCCGTAGAAGAGCATGCCCACTCGGCCGAGCACCTGCACCGCGTTGTTGGTTCTGACTAAATCGGCAGGGTTGTCCACCGAAAAGTAGTACCCCGTTGGGAGCCAGGTCACACGCACCACCTTTTGACCTGCGGCGGGAGGGATACGTAACAGCGGCGCAACATCAGAGACGTCGACTCGACACGGGCGGACCGCAGCATTACGGAAGCACCCAAACGAGGAGGCAGCAGTATGACGCGGACACTCGTCGTCGTCGGCAACGGGATGGTGGGGCACCGGCTCGTCCAGGCCCTGCGCGACCGTGACGCCGAAGGCGGCTGGCGCGTCCTCGTCATCGCCGAGGAAGCCCGGCCCGCCTACGACCGGGTCGCCCTGACGTCCTATGTGGACTCCTGGGACCCGATGACCCTGCAGCTCGAAGGCGCGGAGTTCACCGACGACGACGGCGTGGAGCTCCGGCTCGGCGACCCTGTCGTCACGATCGACCGCGAGTCGAAGGTCGTGCGCACCGCAGGCGGGCTCACCCAGTCCTACGACGTGCTCGTGCTCGCCACCGGCTCGGTCCCGTTCGTCCCGCCGGTGCCCGGCAGGCACCTGCCCGGCTGCCACGTCTACCGCACGATCGACGACCTCGACGCGATCCGCGACTCCGCCGCCCGCGCCGCCAAGGGCAAGGGCCGTGGCGCGGCGATGGTCCTCGGCGGCGGCCTGCTCGGTCTGGAGGCCGCGAAGGCCCTGCGCGACATGGGTTTGTCGCCGCACGTCGTCGAGCTCGGCCCGCGCCTGATGCCGCTGCAGGTCGACGAGGGCGGCGGCGCGCTGCTCAAGCGCCTCATCGAGGGCCTCGACGTGACCGTCCACGCGGGAACGTCGACGACCTCCATCGAAGAGGACCGCGGCAGGCTGCTCGCCAAGCTGTCCAACGGTGTCGAGCTCGACCTCGACCTCGTGGTGTTCTCCGCGGGCATCCGCGCGCGCGACCAGCTTGCCCGTGAGTCCGGCCTGACCGTCGGCGAACGCGGCGGCATCGTGGTCGACGAAGGCTGCCGTACCAGCGATCCCGACATCTACGCCATCGGCGAGTGCGCCAACCTCGACGGCATGGTCTACGGCCTCGTCGCCCCCGGCTACTCCATGGCCGAGGTCGCCGCCGACCGGATTCTCGGTGGCACGGCGAGCTTCCCGGGCGCGGACCTGTCGACCAAGCTCAAGCTCATGGGCGTCGACGTCGCCAGCTTCGGCGACGCGCACGCGGCCACCGAGGGCGCGCTCGAGGTCGTGTTCAACGACGCGGTCAAGGGTTCCTACAAGAAGCTCGTCATCTCCGACGACGCCAAGACGCTGCTCGGCGGTGTCCTGGTCGGCGACGCGAGCGACTACGCGATGCTGCGGCCCATGGTCGGCCGCGCCCTGCCCGGCGACCCCGGCTCCATTCTGGCGCCGTCCGGCGGCGGTGGTGGGGGAGTCGGCATCGACGCGCTTCCCGACGAGGCGCAGGTGTGTTCCTGCAACGGTGTCACCAAGGGCGACATCAAGCACTCGATCCTCGAAGGCGGCTGCGCCGACGTCCCGGCGATCAAGTCGTGCACCAAGGCGGGCACCTCCTGCGGGTCGTGTGTGCCGATGCTCAAGCAGCTCCTCAACGCCTGCGGTGTCGAGCAGTCGAAGGCGCTGTGCGAGCACTTCAGCCAGTCCCGCGCCGAGCTGTTCGAGATCGCCCGGGTCACCGGGATCACCACGTTCAGCGAACTGGTCGCCAAGCACGGCAGCGGACGCGGCTGCGACATCTGCAAGCCCGCGGTCGCCTCGATCCTCGCTTCCCTTGGCAACGGCCACATCCTGGCCGGTGAGCAGGCGGCGCTGCAGGACACGAACGACCGCTACCTGGCCAACATGCAGCGCAACGGCACCTACTCGGTCGTGCCGCGCATCCCCGGCGGCGAGATCACGCCGGAGAAGCTGATGGTCATCGCCCAGGTCGCCCAGGACTACGGGCTCTACACGAAGATCACCGGCGGCCAGCGCATCGACCTGTTCGGCGCCACCGTCGACCAGCTCCCCGCGATCTGGAAGCGGTTGGTGGACGCCGGTTTCGAGTCCGGCCACGCCTACGGCAAGGCGCTGCGCACGGTGAAGTCGTGTGTCGGCGACACCTGGTGCCGCTACGGCGTGCAGGACTCGGTCGGCCTGGCCATCGAGCTGGAACTGCGCTACCGCGGCCTGCGCGCACCGCACAAGCTCAAGTCCGCCGTCTCGGGCTGTGCCCGCGAATGCGCCGAGGCGCGCGGCAAGGACTTCGGCATCATCGCCACCGAGAACGGCTGGAACCTCTACGTGGGCGGCAACGGCGGCATGATGCCGCGCCACGCCGACCTGCTGGTGTCCGAAGTGGACAAGGAGACGCTGCTCAAGGTCATCGACCGGTTCCTGATGTTCTACATCCGCACCGCCGACCGCCTGCAGCGCACCTCCACCTGGCTCGACGGCCTCGAAGGCGGCCTCGACCACCTGCGTGACGTCGTCGTCAACGACAGCCTGGGACTGTGCGCCGAACTCGAAGCGCAGATGGCGCAGCACGTCGACGACTACGCCGACGAATGGGCCGGTGTGCTCGCCGACCCACAGAAGCTCGCCCGTTTCAGCTCGTTCGTCAACGCGCCCGGCACGCCGGACCCGACGATCACCTTCCGCGAGGAGCGTGGCCAGAAGGTTCCGGTGCTGCTCGGCATCCCGGAGGTGAGTGCCCGATGACCGCTGAGGCCGTGCTGATCGAGACCAGCTGGACCGAGGTCTGCCCGGTGGACGCCCTGGCCCGCGAGCAGGGGGTCGCGGTGCTGCTGCCCGACGGCACCCAGGTCGCGGTGTTCCGCACCCACGACGACGCGCTGTACGCCGTTTCCAATGTGGACCCGTTCAGCGGTGCGGCGGTGCTCTCACGCGGTATCGTCGGGGACATCGGTGGAACGCCGGTCGTGGCTTCGCCGATGCACAAGCAGCACTTCGATCTCCGAACAGGTGCCTGCTTGGAGGACGCCGACGTGTCCGTCCCCACATACCCGGTCTGCGTCTGCGATGCGACCATCCTCCTGGGGCAGCCATGACCATGCTCCTGGAGGTACCCGAGGTGACCGAGAGCCAGATCTCTCCCCTAGCCGGCTACACCATCGGCGTCACCGCAGCCCGCCGCGCGGACGAACTGGGTGCCCTGATGGAGCGTCGCGGCGCCACCGTGCTGCACGGCGCCGCGATCCGGATCATCCCGCTCGCCGACGACAGCGACCTGCTGGCCGCCACCACCAGCCTGATCGAGGGTGGCCCGGTCGACTTCGCCGTGGCCACCACCGGCATCGGTTTCCGCGGCTGGATCGAGGCCGCCGACGGCTGGGGCCTGGGCCAGGACCTGCTCGACGTCCTGCGCAAGGCCGACGTGCTCTCCCGCGGCCCCAAGGCCAAGGGTGCCGTGCGGGCCGCGGGCCTGGTCGAGAAGTGGTCGCCGGAGTCCGAGGCCAGCGCCGAACTGCTCGACTACCTGCTCGACGTGGGCGTCGAGGGCAAGCGCATCGCGGTCCAGCTCCACGGCGAGCCGCTGCGCGAGTTCGTCGAAGCCCTGCGCGAAGCCGGTGGCGAGGTCGTCGAGATCCCGGTCTACCGCTGGACCGGCCCGGTCGACCCGGGTCCCCTGGAGCGGCTCATCGACGCCGTCCTCGCGGGCCAGGTCGACGCCATCACCTTCACCAGCGCGCCTGCCGCGGCCAGCGTCCTGGAGACAGCCGACCGCCTCGGCCGCCTGGACGCGCTGCTCGACGCCCTGCGCTCGCGGGTGCTCGTCGTCGGCGTCGGCTCGATCACCGCCGGGCCGCTGACCAGCCTCGGCATCCCCGTGGTCTGCCCGGAGCGCGCCCGCATCGGCGCCCTGGTCCGAGAGCTGGCGGTGACCCTGCCCCAGCGGGCCGTGCGGCTGTCCGTCGAGGGGCGTGATCTGGAACTTCGCGGCCAGGCGGTCGTGTTCGACGGTGAGCTCCGTCCGGTCCCGCCTGCCCCGATGGCCCTGCTGCGCGCACTCGCCGCGACCCCCGGCCGGGTGCTGTCCCGCCCGGCGCTGGCTGGCGTCCTGCGCAGGCACTCGGGCCGCGAGGCGGGTGTCGACGAACACGCCGTCGAGACCGCTGTCGGCAGGCTGCGTGCCGCCCTGGGTGAGCCGTCGCTGGTGCAGACCGTGGTGAAGCGCGGCTACCGCTTGGCGGTGCCGATCGCATGACGCTGGTCCTGGTGGCGCACGGAACCCGAGCGGAATCCGGCGCCCGAACAACGCACGCCCTGGCCGACGAGGTGCGGGCCCTGCTGCCCGAGGTCCCCGTCAAGGTCGCTTTTGCCGACGTCCGCGCCCCCGACGTCACCACGGTCCTGCGCTCGGTGCGCGGCCCCGCGGTGGTCGTCCCGGCCTTCCTGGCCTCCGGCTACCACGTGCGCGTCGACGTCCCCGCCCAAATCGCCCTGTCCGGCGCGACGGAGGTGTCGGTCACCCAGGCCCTGGGCCCGGCCCCCAGCCTGGTCGCCGCCATGCACGACAGGCTGAGTGAAGCAGGCTGGCGCCCCGGCGACGCGGTGGTCATGGCCGCCGCAGGCTCATCGGACCCCCGCGCCTTGGCCGACGTCCGCCGCGCGGCCACCCTGCTCAGCCACCGCACGGGCTCCATCGTCCGCATCGGCTACGCCGCCACGGCCGCCCCACGGATCTCCGACGTGGTGGCGGAAGTCCGCGAGACGGCGGACCGGGTCGCGGTCGCCTCCTGGCTGTTGGCCCCCGGCTTGTTCCAACGCGCCGTCGCAGGCTGCCCGGCCGACGTGATCGCGGAACCGCTTGGTGACCACCCCCGCGTGGCCGACTTGGTAGTCCGCCGCTACGCCGAAGGCCTGTACTACCGCGCCGCCGCTTAGCTCAGGAATTCACGAGCTGGTTGACCCGCTGGAATGAGAGCCCGAGAATCTCGCCTGCCTCGCGCTGCGATAGCCCTTGGGAGAGCAGTTCACGGACGGCGGCCCGGGACTCCATCGCCGCTTCGGAGTTCTTCTGCGCCGCCTCCGCGCGGAGGACTTCCGCCCGGGCGAGGTGGTCTTCCACCGCGCTTGGGAGTGCCACTGTCACCTTGAGCTCGTATTCCTCGGTCTCACCCATGATCTCGATGAGTTCAGCCGCCATCGGTCGCACGTCCCGGTAGCGCAATGCCTGAGTCGACCGCCCGACCTCGGGGATCCGGATGAGCCAGAACTTTCCGTCGCGCGATACCTCAGCGTGGAATGTCTTCATTTGCGCCACCATCCCTTCCCGAGCACGTCCTGGCACTCCTTGAAGATCTCCACCGCGAGCCGCTCGCCTCTCTTGACCAAGTCGCGGCGCTTCAAACCTACGTCTATCCCGAGCTAGACGTAAGCGTCAAGCCCGGGGTGGACTATCCACGCGATCGTGAACAAGCGGCGGACGCGCGCATGGGGAATAATTGAACGCGCAACTAAGTTGCAGCGTCCAGATGGCCGCCAAGCCCGGTGGCCGAGAGTGAGAGGAGGCCGAGATGCCTGCGATCACCGCCGACACCTTGACCCTGCCCCGCCTGCCGGAGCTGCCGGAGTCGGCCACGTCCTGGCGTGGGGTCCGCAAGGTCGTCACCGTCCAGAAGTTCTTCGAGGGCGAGGGCTTCCCGGTGCGCAGGCCGTTCCCGGGCGTGGACCTGCCCGACGCCGACCCGTTCCTGCTGCTCGACCAGATGGGTGCCGTCGAGTACGGCCCCGGTGAGGCCAAGGGCGCCCCATGGCACCCGCACCGCGGCTTCGAGACGGTCACCTACATGATCGACGGCGCCATGCAGCACACCGACTCCATCGGCGGCGGCGGCCTGATCACCGACGGCTCGACCCAGTGGATGACCGCGGGCTCGGGCATCCTGCACAACGAGATGCCCCCGCAGGACCTGGTCGCCAAGGGCGGCCTGTTCCACGGCGTGCAGCTCTGGGTGAATCTGCCGCGCTCCCTCAAGATGGCGCAGCCGCGCTACCAGGACATCGAGGCCCGCGACGCCAAGCTGCTCTCCAGCGACGACGGCGGCGCGCTCGTCCGGGTCATCGCCGGTGACCTGGACGGGCACAAGGGTCCGGGGTCGACGTACACGCCGATCACGTACCTGCACGCCACCCTCAACGCCGGGGCGCGGCTGACCATGCCGTGGCCCGAGGACTTCACCGCGATGGTCTATGTGTTGTCCGGCAACGGAACCGTCGGCATCGAGCGCCGCCCGCTTAACGAAGGCCAGCTGGCCGTGTTCGGCGCGGGTGAGGCCCTGACGCTGCGCGGCGCCGACCGTCAGCCGGGCAACTCGCCGACCGGGTGGGAAGTCCTGGTGCTCGGTGGCAGGCCCATCCGTGAGCCGGTCGCCCGCTACGGACCGTTCGTGATGAACACGCGGCAGGAGATCCTGCAGGCGTTCGAGGACTACGAAGCCGGGCGGCTGGGCCAGGTCCCCGCCATCCACCGCACGAGTTCGGACGAGGAGTTGACGTGACCGACGTGATGACACTGCTCGAACAGGGCCGCCTGTACCGCGAGAGCGGCAACCCGTCGGCCGCCGCCCGCTACCTCGCCCAGGCCGCGGAGCTGGAGCCCACGTCCCGCTCGGTGCTCACCGAGTTGGCCCTGGCGCACTTCCACTCCGCCGCGCTCGGCCCGGCGGAGGCGGTCGCCCGCAGGCTGGTCGACCTCGACCCGTCGGACGCCTACGCCCACACGCTGCTGGGCCGGGCGCTCGCCCGCCAGAGCAAGCACGGCGAGGCCGTCGTGCACCTGCGGCTCGCCCACGCGATGCTCGGCACCACGGAGTCCGCCGACGCCCTCGCCGCGGCCGAAACCCAGGCGGGCAGGCGGAAAGGCGATCAGTAGCGCCCGCGCACCCGAACTGTCCACACTCGACATCGATTGACCTGGACGGCGAAACTCGCTGCCCTGCCGAAACCTCGGCGGGGCAGCGTTCCAGGGACCACTACCCTGGCGGCGTGCGAACTGGGCAACATCAAGTCACCTTCACCGGCACCGGCGGCGAGACCCTCGCGGGCACCCTGGACCTCCCGCCCAAGGAGCCCGAGGCATACGCGCTGTTCGCCCACTGCTTCACCGGCGGCAAGAACAACCAGGCCACCCGCCGCGTCTCCCGCGCGCTGACCGACCGCGGCCTGGCCGTCCTGCGCTTCGACTTCACCGGCATCGGCGACTCCGGCGGCGAGTTTGCGAACGCCACCTTCTCCTCCAACGTCGCCGACATCGTCCGCGCCGCCGCCTACCTGCGCGACAACTTCACCGCGCCCTCGCTGATCATCGGCCACTCCCTCGGCGGCGCCGCCGTGCTGGCGGCGGCGGGGCAGATCCCCGAGGTCCGCGCCGTGGTCACCGTCGGCGCCCCCAGTGACCCGGCGCACGTGGCCCACCTGTTCGAACACGCCCTCACCGACATCGAGCACGCGGGAGAGGCCGAGGTCAGCCTCGGCGGCAAGTGGTTCCGCATCCGCCGCGAATTCCTCGAAGACCTTCGCGAACAGCGCCTGGCCGACCACATCGCCCGGCTCGACCGCCCCCTGCTCATCCTGCACTCACCCGACGACGACATTGTCGACATCACCAACGCCGCGGGCATCTACACCGCCGCCCGCCACCCCAAGTCCTTCATCTCCCTCGACGGCGCCAACCACCTGCTGACCTCACCCCTGCACGCCAAGCGAGTGGCCCAGCTGATCGCCGCCTGGGCGGACCCCTACCTGCCGGAGTCCTTCACCCCCGAGATCGACTGACCCCGCCCTCGCGGACCAAGCGCGACGACGACAGTCCAACCAGCCTGCAAGCCGGACGGAACCGACCCCACCGCCACCGCGTCTTTGACTACATGGGCATTGGTCTGGTCGCGGCCCTCGTCGGTGCCGCGTATCTCATCGTCGGCCTTGTCTCATTCTTGCGCCAACATCGCTCGTGACCTGGGCGAACACCCAGTGACCGGCCGATGACCCAGCGGCACGACTCCGTCTGGGGGGTTGTGGCGACCCCTATTGGGCTGAAAGAGTGAGGTCGTATTCCCGGCCGGCACGCTGTGGGATTCCCTGTGAGCAACCTCGATGCTCTTCGCGCGGCGGCCGCCCTTAGGAAGGTTGCCTTCATGACGCTTGCCCACGAAGCACCCACGGTGGGTCGGATCGCCGCCGCCCGTGAAATCGAGTCGATGCACAACGCCGAGCAGTGCCACCGCGCCGCTCGCACCGTGGCCGACCACGCCGCCGACGCAGCCGACTGCCTGCAGCTCCTTGAGATGCTCGGCCTCGACCCCGAGACAGTCAAACGAGGCTAATCAATCACGCACACCCCAGCGATAGGTCCGTAGATCGACCTTGTCGTTGACTGCCGGCACGCCCTCGGCCCGCAGCAGCTCCAGCTGCCTGCGGGCCAGGTGCGGGGCAGGCCTCCCACTCGCTCGGAGCACCCGGTGCCACGGCAGGTCGTGCCCGTCCTCGGACAGCACCCGCCCGACCAGCCGAGGCGTCGACGCCCGCGCGATCTCCGCGATGTCGCCGTAGGTCGCCACGCGCCCCGCGGGGACCGACCGGACGGCGTCGCGGATGCGTTCGTGCAGCTGTTCGTCGACGCTCATCGGATGAACTCGTCGATCAGCGCGGCGATCCCCGCCGGGTCCTCCAGGTAGACCATGTGCCCGAGGTCCAGCGCCGCGTGCCGGAAGTCGTCGCCCAGGGTGAACCGGCACGCCTTCACGAACTCGGGCCCGACGAACTCCTCGCGCGTCGCCTCCACGAGCAGGGTCGGCAGCCCGGGCGGGGGCAGCCGCGGCGCCCGGCACATCTCGCTCCACGCGGTGATCACCGCGGCCGGGCTGTAGCGCGGCCGCCAGTGGCCGTCGACCTCCACCCAGTTCGCCGTGACCTCTTCCTCGATGTGCTCCTCGGGCTCACCCGGCCAGTCGTGCCGCTGCGTCGCCAGCGCTTCGCCGCGGTCGTCGCGGATCACCTCCGCGGTCTGCGCGTACTCCGCCGCGTCCTCGGGAGTCACCTTCACCGCCGGATCCAGCAGCACGAGCTTGCGCACCCGCTGCGGTGCCAGCCGGGCCAGGTGCAGTGCGACCAACCCGCCGAACGAATGGCCGACCACCGGCACCGAGTCGAGGTCGTGGACGTCGAGCACCCGCAGCAGGTCGGCCGCCTGCTGCTCCAGCGTCCACGGCGGCAGCCGGTCGGACAGCCCGTGTCCTCGCAGGTCAGGTGCCACGACGCGGTAGTCGCGGAGGTGGTTCTCGGCGAGCCTGCGGAACCGTGCGCCATGCCCGGCGATCCCGTGCAGGAACAGCACCGGCGGCGATTCGATCGACCCGTACGAGTGAACATGTAAGGCATCGGCCATGGGCGCGATCATGCCATCTCGGCCTGGCCGGGCGTGCCGCGTCCAAGGCTGTCACCCCCTCGTGATGCAATCGGGTGTGGCCGCCGCGAGAACCCCCAACGCGCCGCAGCTCGTGCGCCGACCTGCGGCGCACCGGCAGGCCTCGAACTGGGGCGCCGACGCCCAGCGGGTGCTCGCGGGCAGCGACGGGTTCGTCCGCGTCCTGGGCGGCCCCGGCACCGGCAAGACCACCCTCCTCGCGGAGCTCGCGGCCGACCGGATGCTGCGCGGCGGCGTCGACCCGGAACAGCTGCTCGTGCTCACGTCGAGCCGCCGTGCCGCCGCCGACCTGCGCTCCCGTATCACCGCGCTGCTGACAGACCACGCCGACGAGGGCGCCCCGCGCACGGTCCGCGAACCGCTGGTCCGCACGGTCCACTCCTACGCGTTCTCGGTCCTGCGCATCCAGGCGATGCTCCACGACGAGCCCGGTCCCCGGCTGCTCACCGGCCCCGAGCAGGACACGGTGATCCGCGAACTGCTGGAAGGCGACGTCGAGTTCGGCGCCAAGTACTGGCCGGAGCGGCTGCGCCCCGCGCTCGGGGTGGCTGGGTTCGCCGAGGAACTGCGCGACCTGATTCTGCGTGCCGCCGAGCGCGGCCTCGGCCCCGAAGACCTGATCACCCTGGGCGAGCGGGAGAGTCGCGACGAGTGGGTCGCGGCGGGCCGGTTCGGCATGCAGTACGAGCAGGTCACGCTGCTGCACGGGGCGTCGGACAGCGCCGTCGCCCACACCAGCGCCCCCGCGCTCGACGCCGCCGAGCTCGTCGCGAGCGCCCTGCTGGCCTTCGAGACCGACGACGAGCTGCTCGCCGCCGAGCGGGCCCGCGTGCGGTACCTGCTGGTCGACGACGCGCAGCACCTCGACCCGCTGCAGTACCGGCTGCTGCACCGGCTTGGCAGCGCCGCCAAGGAGTTCGTCGTGACCGGCGACCCCGACCAGGCGATCTTCTCCTTCCGCGGCGCCGATCCCCGGCTGCTGCGTGACGCGGAGTCGCAGGCCACGATCGTGCTCGACACCGGCCGACGCATGGCGCCCGCCGTTCGCCGCGCCGTCTCCCAGCTCGCCGCGCGGCTGCCCGGCGCCGGGCAGCGCCGGGTCGACAAGTCCAAAGACCAGGGCGGCACGGTCCAGGTCCGGCTGCACGCGTCGTCCGCGGCCGAGGCCACCTGGGTCGCCGACCAGCTCCGCCGGGCGCACCTGCTCGACGGCGTGCCGTGGTCGGAGATGGCGGTGCTCGTGCGCTCCGCGACCCGCTCGGTTCCCGTGCTGCACCGTGCTTTGGCGGCGGCGGGCGTCCCGGTCGCCGCCCCCGGCGACGAGCTGCCGCTGGCCCAGCAGCCCGCGGTGCGGCCGTTCCTGGCCCTGCTGCGGTGCGCCGCCGTGCCCGCGCTGCTCGACCCGGCGATGGCCGCCATGCTGCTCAGCTCGCAGCTCGGCGGCGCCGACCCGCTGGCGCTGCGGCGGTTGCGGCGCGGTCTGCGCAGGCTCGAACAGGCGGCGGGCGGCGACAAGTCCAGCGACGACCTGCTCGTCGAGGTCCTCACCGACGACGACCGGCTCAGCGCCCTGGAAGCCGCCGAGGTCGGGCCGGTCCGCCGGGTCGCGACCCTGCTTTCCGCCGCCCGCAAGGGAATCGCCGATGGCGCGGGCATCGAGCAGATCCTGTGGGAGGTCTGGCAGGGCAGCGGCCTGGAGGCCCGCTGGGTGTCGACGGCGGCCCGCGGCGGTCCGGTCGGCGCCCAGGCCGACCGCGACCTCGACGCCATCGTGGCGCTGTTCCACGCCGCCGAGCGCTACGCCGACCGGCTGCCCGGCTCCGGCATCGCGGGCTTCGCCGAACACCTCATCAGCCACCGCATCGCAGGCGACACCTTGGCTCCTTCGGCGCCCCAAGGCGAAGCTGTCGCCGTGCTGACCGCCCACGCGTCCGCTGGTCGCGAGTGGACAGTCGTCGCCGTGCCCGGAGTGCAGGAAGGCTCCTGGCCCGACCTGCGGCTGCGCGGCTCGCTGCTCGGCGTCGAGCGGCTCATCGATCTGCTGTCGGGGGTCACCAACTCGGATTCGCTCTCCGCCACTGCTCCCTTGCTGGCCGAGGAACGCAGGCTGCTGCTCGTCGCGGCGAGCCGGGCCCGGGGCATGCTCCTGGTGAGCGCTGTCCGCGGCGAGGAGGAACAGCCGTCACGGTTCCTGGCCGAGCTTTCCGGCGTCGACGCGACCGACCCGGAGGCCGAGTCGCTGATCCCGGTGGCCCAGCCCGAACGCGCGCTCGTGCTCGCGGACCTGGTGGGGGAGTTGCGCCAAGTCGTCTGCGACGGCGCCGCCGACCGCGGCCGCCGCGCGCTCGCCGCCCGCCAGCTCGCCCGGCTCGCCGCGGCCAACGTCCCCGGCGCCCACCCCGACAGCTGGTACGGGCTGCCCGAGCTGTCGAGCATGGAACCCTTGCGCGCCAGGGCGGAGCCGGTACGGGTCTCACCGTCCACTGTGGAGGTTCTGGCCAAGTGCCCGCTGCGGTGGGTCGTCGAGCGGCACGGCGGGCAGGACCCGGTCGAACTCGCCGCTGTCACCGGAACGCTCGTGCACGCCCTGGCTCAGGCCGCCGCCTCCGGCGCGTCGCGTGAGGAACTGATGGCGGAACTGGACAAGGCGTGGACCCGGGTCGACGCGGGCGCGCCGTGGTTCTCCCGCCGTGAACAGCAGCGCGTGCGCGCCATGGTCGACACGTTCCTGACCTGGGTCCGCGACACCCGCGGCGAACTGACCCAGGTCGCCGTCGAACGTGACGTGTCGGTGGACCTGCCCGACGGCATCACCGTGCGCGGCCGGGTCGACCGGCTGGAGGTCGACAACGAGGGCCGCCCGGTGATCATCGACCTCAAGACCGGAAAACAGCCGATCAGCGCCGACGACGCCAAGGAGCACCCGCAGCTGGCGGTGTACCAGCTGGCCGCCGCGTATGGCGCCTTCGCGGGCGACGGCCTCGCCGACCTCCCGGGTGGCGCGCGCCTGGTTTATGTCGCGAAGAAGAGCCGCGGCAAAGCAACCGAACGAGGTCAGGAACCGTTGCACGGCGAGGTTGTGGACCACTGGCTCAACATCGTCCGCGACGCCGCGGGGTCCATGGTGGGCCCGGAATACAACGCGTTCGAAAGCCCGGACTGCCCACGTTGTCCGGTGCGTTTCACCTGCCCACTGCACTCCAGCGGCAGGCAAGTGACCGAATAACACTCGAACAGGTGATCGAATGGTTGGTGACCCGGATTCGGCCGTTCGGCGGGGTAGATTAAGCCCCATGAACTCGGTCCGGCCACTCCGCACCGCCTACGATCCCCGCCGCCGATATTCGGCGGCGGAGTTCACGGTGTTGACCGTGGACGGTGACGATCGGCATGAACTTCACGATGGACTGGTGACAGTGAGCCCAACCCGCACGCCGATCCACATGCGAGTCCTCGCCAGGATGTTCAGCCAGATCGACTCGCAGATCTCCCAGGGTCTGCGGGTGTTCCCCGAGGTCGGCATCGTTGTCGACGTGTCGTCGCCGACCGTCCGCGTGCCCGACCTCGTGATCACCACCGCCGCTGTCGATCAAGATGAGCCGCTGGTGAGAGCGGAGGATGTGGTGCTCGCGGTCGAGATCGTCTCGCCAGGTTCGGAACTTGTCGACACCACGGTCAAGCCGTTCGAGTATGCCGATGCGGGCATCCCGAACTTCTGGCTCGTCGACCCCGCCCCACCCGTGACCGTAACCGTGTATTCGCTGGCAGACGGGAACTACGAGGAATCTCAGCGCGCCGAACGCGGGCTGGAAGTCGTGGCTCCCTGCGAGCTGCGGATCGATCTGGCCGCGCTGTCGCGATGAGGGCGTATCCGTTGTGAGCCTTCCGCTGCCCGGGCTGGCCCTTGTCGGTCCCCGTGAACTCGCCCACGAACTCGGCCTGCCGCCGCCGACCGCCGAACAGTGCCTGGTCATCGCCGCCCCGCCCGATCCGGCGCTCGTCGTCGCGGGTGCGGGCGCGGGCAAGACCGAGACGATGGCCGGGCGCGTGGTGTGGTTGGTGGCCAACGGTTTGGTCACCCCGGAGCGCGTCCTCGGCCTGACCTTCACCCGCAAGGCTGCCCGTCAGTTGGCCGACCGGGTGCGGTCCCGGCTGCGCAGGCTCGCGGGCTCGCGGCTGCTCGACAAGCTCGACCCGTCGGGGGAGCGGCGCGCCGCGGTGTTCGCGGGTGAGCCGACGATCCTGACCTACCACGCCTACGCCGGGCGCATCGTCGCCGAGCACGGGCTGCGGCTGCCGGTCGAGCCGGGTGCGCGGCTGCTGACGGAGACGGCGTCCTGGCAGCTGGCGCACCGGGTGGTGTCCACGTGGAACCACGACCTCGAGACCGACCTCGTTCCCGCGACCATCACCAAATACCTGCTCGCCGTCGCGGGGGAGCTGTCCGAACACCTCATCGACGAGGCGGCGCTCGCCCGGCACGCCGAGACGATGTGCGCGCTGATCGAGTCCGCGCCGCGGGCCAAGGGGCAGCGCGCCGACCTGTCCCAGGACCTGCAGAAAGTCCTTGTCACCCAACGCTTCCGGGTCGCGCTGCTGCCGATGGTCGCCGCCTACTCCGACCGGAAGCGGCGCGAGGGCGCGGTCGACTTCGGCGACCAGATGTCGCTCGCCGCCAAGCTGGCCGCCGGGCACATCGAGGTCGTGCGCGGCGAGCGTGAGCGGTTCGGCGCGGTGCTGCTCGACGAATACCAGGACACCGGCCACTCCCAGCGAGTCCTGCTGCGGTCGCTGTTCGGCAGCTCGCTCGAACATCCCGACGCGGAGCCGATGCCGGTCACCTCCGTCGGCGACCCGGCCCAGGCGATCTACGGCTGGCGCGGCGCCAGCGCGGCCAACCTGCCGCGCTTCACCACCGACTTTCCCCGGCGGGACAACGGGAAACTCGTCCCGGCCACCCGCTACGGGCTGCTCACCAGCTTCCGCAACCCGCCGGAAGTGCTCGACCTGGCCAACGCCGTGTCCGCCCCGCTGCGCGCCCTCGGCCTCGAAGTCGACGAGCTCCGCGCCCGGGACGGCGCTCCCGCGGGCGACATCCGGCTCGCCCTGCTGTCCGATGTGGACACCGAGGTGCAGTGGGTGGCCAACCAGGTCGCCGACCGCTGGCACGCGGCCATCGAGGAGCACGACAAGCCGCCCACCGCCGCCATCCTCGTCCGCCGCCGCGCCGACATGGCCGACCTGGCGAGCGCCCTGCGTGAACGCGGGCTGCCGGTGGAGGTCGTCGGACTCGGCGGCCTGCTCGACGAACCCGAGATCCGTGACCTGGTCAGCGCCCTGCGCGTGCTCATCGACCCCCTCGCGGGCACTGCCGCCGCCCGGCTGCTGACCGGCTCCCGCTGGCGCATCGGCGCCGCCGACCTTGCCGCACTGTGGGGGCGCGCCCGCAAACTGGCCGAGGCGTTCGCGGGCGAGCCGATCAGCGACGCCGCGGCATCCGACGTCCTGCCCGGCGAAGGCGTCGAACAGGCGGGCCTGGTCGACGCCATCGACGACCCGGGCCCGCGCGAGGCGTACTCCGAACTCGGCTACGAGCGCATCCGGTCCCTGGGTTCTGAGCTGACCATGCTGCGCCGCAGGCTCGACCAGCCGCTGCCCGAACTGGTCGCCGACGTCGAACGCACCATGCAGCTCGACATCGAGGCCACCGCCCGCCGCGGCGGCGCGGGCCGCGCCCACCTCGACGCCTTCGCCGACGTCGTCGCCGACTACGCGCGCGCCAGCCCCTCGGCGAGCCTGCCCGCCCTCCTCGACTACCTCGCCACCGCCGAAGCGGCCGAGGACGGCCTCGAACCCGGTGAGGTCGAGGTCGCCGAAGACCGCGTCCAGATCCTGACGGTCCACTCGGCGAAGGGCCTGGAGTGGGAGATCGTCGCCGTCCCGCACCTGGTCCGCGACGTCTTCCCCAGCGGCAGGCGCGGCGGAAGCTGGCTGCGCGCGGTCACCGAGATGCCCGCCGACCTGCGTGGTGACGCCGCCGACCTGCCCAAGCTCGACCTCACGAGCGCCGCCGACCGCAAAGAGGTCGAGCAGGCCCTCAAGGCGCACAACGAGGACTTCGCCGAACGCGGCCTCGTCGAGGAACGCAGGCTGTTCTACGTCGCGCTCACCAGGTCCGAGCGGTCGCTGCTGGTTTCCGGGCACTGGTGGGGCCGTACCGGGGCCAAGCCGCGCGGCCCGTCGGACTTCCTGACCGACCTGGCCGACTACGTCACCGAGCAACAGTGGCCGCCCGAACTCCTCGACGTCTGGACCCCGCAGCCCGAGGAGGGCGCCGACAACCCGATCGCCACCGCGGTCAAGACCGCGACCTGGCCCGCCGACCCGCTGCGCGACCGCCGCTCCGACGTCGCCACCGGCGCCGCCCTCGTCCGCGCGGAACTCACGGCCATGCGCGAAGGCGAGGAGTTCGACGACGAACCCGACGACCCCGACGGCTGGGTCCGCGACACCGACGTCCTCCTCGCCGAACGGGCGGCCGCGTCCGCCCGGCGCGAGCAGGTCGTGCTCCCGGACCAGCTCTCGGTGAGCCAGCTCGTCGAACTCGCCGCCGACCCGGAAGCCCTCGCCCGGCGCCTGCGCCGCCCACTGCCGTTCCCGCCGAACCCGGTGGCCCGCCGAGGCACCGCCTTCCATGCCTGGCTGGAGAAGCGGTTCGGCTCCCGCGCCCTGCTCGACCTGGATGAACTCCCCGGCGCCGCCGACGACGGCGCCGCCCCCGACGAAGACCTCGACGCCCTGCGCGAGGCTTTCCTCCGCAGCGAGTGGGCCGACCGGGTGCCGCACGAGGTCGAGGTCCCGTTCTCCACCGAGATCGACGGTGTCGCCGTCCGCGGCCGCATGGACGCCGTGTTCCTCGACCCGGATGGCGGCTGGACCGTCGTCGACTGGAAAACCGGCCGTGTCCCCGACGAGGAGCACCTGCCCGCCCTCACCGTCCAGCTCGCCGCCTACCGCCTCGCCTGGGCAGGTCTGTCCGGAATCGACATCGCCGAGGTCAGGGCCGCGTTCCACTATGTCCGGCACGGCACGACGCTGCGTCCGGTCGACCTGCTCGACGCCGACGGACTGCGGGCCCTGCTGCGGTCGGTGCCCGTGCCCGAGCCCAAATAGGGCAAAGCGGGCAGCCCGAATGAACGCCGTGAGCCCGCTCAGCCGACAGGGCCGTGATCCGGCTAACCTGCCCACGTGAGTCAGTGGATTCGGCGGGGGAACCCATGAAGCGCAGCCTGAAGACGTTGGGCCTCTCCGAGCGAGCTGAACATGAACTCGTGGGCATCCTGCGGATGCCAGAGTCCAGCGTCAGCCCCGTCACCGCGATCGCCCGGCGCCTCGTCTGGGCCGTGCTCGCCCTGTTCGCCGCGGTCCTCATCGTCTACTTGGACCGTGACGGCTACCGGGACGTCAACGAGGACGGCATCTCCTTCCTCGACGCCGTCTACTACGCCACCGTGTCGCTCTCCACGACCGGATACGGCGACATCACGCCCGCGAGCGACTCGGCCCGGCTGATCAACATCCTGGTGATCACCCCGCTGCGCATCCTCTTCCTCATCGTCCTGGTCGGCACCACGCTCGCGGTGCTGACCGAACGGTCCCGTCAGGTTGTCAAGATCCAAAGGTGGAGGTCGAAGGTGCGCGATCACGTGGTCGTCGTCGGCTACGGCACCAAGGGCCGCTCCGCGGTCAGCGCCGTGCTGTCCGACGGGATCGACCCGAGTCGGATCGTGGTGGTCGACACCGACCAGGCCATGCTCGACGCGGCGTCGCTGCTGGGCTTGGTCACCGTGCACGGCTCGGGCACCCGGTCCGACGTGCTGCGGGTGGCGGGGGTGCCGCGGGCCAAGTCAGTCGTGGTCGCCGCCAACCGGGACGACTCGGCCGTCCTGATCACCCTGACCGCGCGCGAGATGGCGCCCAAGGCGCAGATCGTCGCCGCGGTGCGGGAGACGGAGAACGTCCACCTCGTGCGCCAGTCCGGCGCGAACCAGGTCGTCGTCTCCAGTGAAACCGCGGGCCGCCTGCTGGGCATGGCCACGCACACCCCGACCGTGGTCGACATGGTGGAGGACCTCATCACCCCCGACGCGGGTCTGGCCATCTCCGAGCGGGAGGTCGAGGACAGCGAGGTCGGTGGCTCACCCCGGCACCTGCCCGACATCGTCCTGGGCATCGTCCGCGCCGGAAAGCTCTTCCGCGTCGACTCGTCGGAAGCCGACGCCATCGAAACCGGCGACCGCATCTTGTACATCCGCAAGGTCACTCCGGCAGACGACTAGGACCCTTGCGCGGTCTGCGACGATCCGTGGGTGCGTCTGCCGCCTGAGCTAAGAGTGCCCGCCGCCCAGGCGGCTGGGTCGGCGCTGTTCAGCATCCTCGTGGCGGTCCTCATCTCGCTGACCGGCGCACTCGGCCTCTGGTCGAACTCCGACGTGCGCGTGGAAGTCGACGCCAAGGTGGTTCAGGCGGTCGGCTGCGCCAAAGCGGACCAGCCCGAGGAGGTCACCTACCAGCGGGACGGCCGCGAGGAGCGGATCAAGCTCGACGCGTGCGGCCACGAGGTGGGCGAGCCCGTCCGAATCGCTCTTGGTGAGGAGACCGCCAGCCTCGCCCACGCCCGGACCTCCGCGACCACCGACGCCCGACCGCTCGGCGTCGTCCTGTGTGTGTTCGCGGGGATCGCGGGCGCGGGCTTCGCCGAGTTGTTCCGGCGGACGGCGGGCGAGTCGCTCAGGACACGTGCTGTGGGTCCATGACCCACGTGTTGCACTGGTAGGTCCGGTTCTCCTTGAACCCCTGCTCCATCCACGCCCCGTTGTGCTGCGGTGTCCCGTGGTCGCGGATGCGCCCTTCCCAGTCGCCGCGCTGGTAGGCGTCGGCGATGGCGTCACCGATGATCGGGTTGGTCATCGACCCGCCACCGTGTTGCGCGCCCGCGAACCACATGCCCGCGAAGCAGGACGCCTCCAGTTCGAGCCTGCGGGACTGCTCGAGACCGGCCGGGGTCTGGTCGCCCGCCTCGTACCGCGCCTCGAAGTAGGTCTCGAGGATGCCGGTGAGGTGCTGCACGTGGTGGCCGAACTCGTGCGCGAGGATGCCGAGGTAGGCACCGGTCTTGTTCCCGTACCGCTCGGTCAGCAGTCCGGCGAAGGGCATGTAGAGCGTGTTGTCCTTGTAGCAGTAGAACGCAGGCGCCTGCCCCTTCGTCACCGAACCGCATGGCGTGCTCCACGACGTGCCCGCCGGGGACTTGATCGCGGGCCGCCGGTAGGGCAGGCCGGCGCGCGCCATCGCGGGCTGCCACGCCTGCTCCAGGCACGGCAGGGCCGCGTTGAGGTAGGCCTCCGCGGCCGCCGGTTCGCTGCGCCACGCGGGCAGGCTGCAGGTGGCCGCGTTGACCCCGTTGGTCGTGCTGAAGATCGGGTTGTCGCCGAGGCGGTAGACCGGCTGCGGCTCGGCGGGCGTGGTCTTCGTCGGCGTCGTGGTCGTGGTGGTCGTGCGATCCGTCTCGGACGTGGTCTCCGTGGTGGTGGTCGTGGTCTCCGTAGTGGTGGTGGTCTCGCGCGTGGTCGTGCTGTCGTACGTCGGCGTCGAGTAGGTGGTGGTCGGCGAGGAGTAGCCGATGTCATCGGCCGAGCTGCGGCGGTTCTTCTGCACGAAGCCGAAGGCGCCCGCCCCCACGACCAGCAGGGCGACCAGGGTGATCGCGACGATCGGCCCGGTGTTGGACTTCTTCGGCATGGGCGCGTACATCGGCCGCCACGGGGGCTGTCCGCCCATCGGCGGTCCGTAGGGCCCACCCGGCGGCGGTCCGTACGGCGGTCCGGACATCGGTGGCCCGTAAGCGGGGCCGCCCATCGGCGGGCCCGCCATCGGCGGCCCGTACGGCGGCCTGCCGGGTTGGGGCTGCCCAGGGTGGCCGAACTGCCGGGTTCCGGTCGGCGGCTGCGCGCCCATCGGCGGCGGGCCCGCGGGCCTGTTCCCATGTGGAGGGTGCCCGGGCGGGGGGAGCGGCCGCGCGAACGGCGGCGGCGCGACCGGCATCGGTGGCGGGTAGGGCCCTTGTGGACGCCACGGCCCCCCAGGCGGCTGAGTCATTGTTCCCCCGTCGTAGATTTCGCCAGACGGTGCGTGAGCATATGGGCGCTCGGCTATCGTTCGCTGGCGTGTTCACGAATTGGGGGGTAGCCACCGCGATTGTGGTGGCCGGGATCTCGTTGTCCGCAGCTCAGCCGTCGTTTCCGTCGCCACCGTCGGACGCGCCCACGATCGACTTCCCGGTGCCGAAGCCAGGTGCGACGCCGGGGCCGACCAAGTCGGGCGCGCCGTCGATCGACCCGCGGCCGCCGACCGAGAGCAGGCCGGGGCGGCCGGAGGGCCAGGGCGTCCCGACCACGCTGCCGCGCAGCGTCAACATCCAGCTCAAGGTCGAGCGCGACGGCAGGCTGACGGTGATCGAGCAGGTCATCGTCCAGGCGAAGAACACGATGACCCGGGTCGCGCCGCTGCGCATCGGCGACCGTGTCTTCGCCGTGCGCGACGCCACGGTGGACGGCAACGGGACCGCCGAGGCCACCGCCGACACCTTCACCATCAAACTCGGCGAGGGCGCGTCGACCGTCAAGTACACAGTGGACGGTGCGGTGGCCGACTTCGGCGACCACGTGCAGGTCCGATGGCAGGTCGCGAACGGCTGGGACACCAAGCTCGTCTTCCTGCGCGCGTCCCTGCTCACCCCCAAGCCGGGCAACGACTTCGTGTGCCTCGCGGGCCAGTCGGGCACCGAGGACCCGTGCGACTCGGCGCTGATCGACTCCAGTGGGGTCCTGCGGGTCGTGCAGTCCGATCTCGACTCCGGTGCCCGGGTCGACCTGAGCGCCACCCTGCCCGCCGGGCTGGTGCCCGCCAACGCGCGGTTCGAGAACGTGAAGGCCGGCGCGTTCGCGCTGACCCCGGTCAGCGGCGCCGCGCTGGGGCTGCTGGCGCTGCTCCTGCTCGGCGGCTTCGGCGCGCTGTGGGTCGCGCGGGGCCGCGACACCAAGGCCGCCGCGGCCGACGTCGAGCCGGTCGAGGTCCTCGTCACCGAGGGCGGCCGGGTCGTGTTCGCCTCACCGGACGGCGTGCTTCCCGGCCAGGCGGGCACCGTCATCGACGAGGTGGTCGACGCCCGCGACCTGACCGCCACCGTGATCGACCTCGCGGTGCGCAACTACCTGTGGATCACCGAGTCCGGCGAGGACTGGCAGGTGGTCCGCCGCAATCCCGCCGACTACGCCCTGACCGACTACGAGCGCGCGGTCTACCAGGCGCTGCTCCCCGAGGGCACGGAGTCGGTCACCGTCTCCGCGCTGCGGTCGGCCCCGCCGAACACCGCAGACGCGCGCTCCGCCATCCACGCCGACTCGGTGGCGCGCGGCTGGCTCAGCCGCACGCCTGCCAAGCTCCGGTTGGCCGGAGCGGTGCTCGCGGTCGTCGGCGTCGCCGCGACCGTCGTGCTCGCCCTGACCGTCGGGCACGCTCTGGCCGGTGTCGCGCTGGTGATCGGCGGCATCGCCCTCGCCGTCGGCGCACGGTTCCTGCCCGCGCGAACCAAGCGGGGCGCGCTGCTCGTCCAGCAGGTGCGTGGGGTTCATGGGTACTTGAAATCAGTGCCGCCCGAGTCCGTGCCCGCCGCCGACCGTGAACTGGTCTTCTCCCGTTCGCTGCCCTACGCGGTCGCACTGGAAGAGGCCGAGCAGTGGCTGAGCCGGTTCGCCGCACTCGACGTCGCCGCGGACGGCACCCCGGGTCTCTACTGGTACGGAACCCAGGACGACGCCTACGACCAGGCCCGATTCGCGGAGCGCTTCCACGCCCTGATCGACAGCGTGGACGGGGTCTTCGGCAAGCGCTGATTATCGCCGCTGATCACGATCGTGTTACCCCCGTCTGAGCAGCGGAAACTCAGACGGGGGTGGGCTGGTGATCCGATATCTACGCGGGGTACCGTTCGCGCACTTTCGAACGTCGACCATTCACTCGATTGGTCATCTCCAGGGGAGGCGCGTTGCTCACTACCGTGACCCGTGTCGTCCTCGCGGCAGCGGTAGGCCTCACCATGGCTCTCACCGCGTCCCCCGCGATGGCGCAGGAACAGCCGGCCCCGCCGGTGGCCGAAGAGCCCACCGAGGCGGAGCCCCCACGACCGCTCCTGTCGGCCGTGGCTTTCTGCGCCGAGAAGGTGGCGAACCTGGACGTCTACGTCCTCGACACCCGCGAGGAGCCGTACTCGATCACGCTGCAGGGCGTCGGGGTCAACTACAACGAGACCAAGCCGACTGCCCTGCATGCGGTGAAGGACCAGCACCACGTCCTCTTCGAGGGTCTGGCTCCGGGTCAGTACACCGTGCGCGCGGGCGGGAACCAGCCCTCTGACGACGTCGATGTGATGGTCAAGGACTGCGCGGAGGTCGAGCCCGCGAAGGGTGAGCTGAGCGTCGAGGTCGAGTGCAAGGCGGGCTGGGGCATCGTGACCTTCGTCGTCGCCAACCCGACCAGCGGCAAGACCGAGCAGTACACCCTGAGCACGAGCGAATACGGCATCTCGTACGAGACGCTCACCCTTCCTGACGGCATGTTCCTGCGGATCACTGAGAACGGCTTCGATGACGGCGAGTACTTCGCCACGCTGTCCGGCCCGAACCTCAAGGACCCGATCACCAAGGAATTCACGATCGCCTGCGCGGCGGAGAACGCGCCCAAACTCAGCGCCTTCGCGAACTGCGACGGCAAGGACGACCTCAACTCGCCCGCGCCGCTCTACGTCGACGTGACGAACCCCAACCGCACGGCTGTCGATTACACGATCAAGGTCGGCGGCGCCGAGCGGGTGGTCAAGGTCGGCCCCGGGGCGAACGGGTTCGTCGAGCTGGACACGCTGCCCGCGGGCGTACACCGCGTCACGGTCTCCGGGTCCGATGGCACGGTGACGAAGACCGAGGTCGCGGTGGATGACTGCTCGGGCGTCAAGGTGGACGAGGACGGCCTGCAGATCCAGACCCGGTGCGTCGACGGCAAGTCCGACGTGACCTTCCGGTTCTTCGACATCGGCGGCGACTACCCGGTGAAGCGCACGTTCGGCGTCGACGGCACCGACCTCTTCGACTCGACGATCGAGTTCGAGGGTGAGGGCCCGTACCTGTGGTCCCGCCACACGGGCGAACTCGCCGACGGCGAGTACACCGCTCGCCTTACCGGAGCCGGCCTGACCACGGTGGAGAAGTTCACCGTGAAGTGCGCCGACCAGCCCACCACCACGACCGCGCCGTCGACCACCGGCCCGGCCCCCAGCACGACGCCCGCTCCGCAGGGCGGCACCGCCCCGGCGGTCGACGACACCCTGCCGGTGACCGGCGCGGCGGTCGGCACGATGGTCGCCCTGGGCCTCGCGGCACTGGGTCTCGGCGGCTTCCTGGTGATCACCGCGCGTCGCAAGCGCTCGGCCAAGTAGGACTTCCCTCTGGCGGGCCGGCAACGGCCCGCCAGAGTTGTCCACAGGCGAACCCCAGACCCTGACGCGACCCCACCCCGCTCCCGTAGGCTCGTCTGGTGACCGTTTCCGAGCTGCACAGGTACACCCTGTCCAACGGGCTGCGCGTGGTGCTCGCCCCAGATTCGACCTCGCCCGTCGTCGGCGTGAGCGTGCATTACGACGTCGGTTTCCGGTCCGAGCCCGAGGGGCGGACGGGGTTCGCCCACCTTTTCGAGCACCTGATGTTCCAGGGCAGTGAGAGCCTCGAGAAGCTCGCCCACTTCCGGCACATCCAGTCCTCCGGCGGCACGTTCAACGGGTCCACCCACCCGGACTACACCGACTACTTCGAGGTCCTGCCGTCGGCGGCGCTGGAGCGGGCGCTGTTCCTCGAAGCCGACCGGATGCGCGCGCCGAAGCTGACCGAGGAGAACCTCCGCAACCAGATCGACGTGGTGAAGGAGGAGATCCGGCTCAACGTGCTCAACCGGCCGTACGGCGGGTTCCCGTGGATCCTGCTGCCGCCGGTGCTGTTCCAGACCTTCCCCAACGCGCACAACGGTTACGGCGGGTTCGAAGACCTCGAGCAGGCCACCGTCGCCGACTGCGCCGCCTTCTTCGACACGTACTACGCGCCGTCGAACGCCGTCCTCACGGTTGCGGGCGACTTCACCGTCGCCGCCGCCCAAGAGCTGATCGAGAAGCACTTCGGCGACGTCCCCTCGCGTCCACGCCCGGAGCGGCCGTCGTTCGCCGAGCCGCCGCCCGCGGGTGAGATCCGCTCCGACCACGAGGACCGGCTGGCCCCGCTGCCCGCGGTCGCGCTGGGCTACCGCATCCCGGACCCGATCGACGAACTCGACGCGTACATCAACTACCTCGTCCTCGCGGGCGTGCTCGCCGATGGCGACGGCTCGCGCCTGCAGCAGCGCCTGGTCTACGGCGACCAGCTGGTCACCGACGTCGGCGCGGGCTGCGGCCTGTTCGGCCCGTTCGAGGCCCGCGACCCGGACACCTTCACGATCACCGCGATGTACTCGCCGGAGGTCGACGTCGACACCATCCTCGCGGCCATCGACGAGGAGATCGACAAGCTCGCGAGCACCCCGCCGGACGCGGAGGAGCTGGCCAAGGTGACCGCCCGCTGGGCCGCCACGTTGCACAAGGAGCACGACCGCCTGGTCAGCCGCACCCTCGCCCTGGGCGCGTTCGAGCTCCTCTACGGCGACCCGGCCCTGGTGTACTCGCTGCCCGAGCGCATCTCCGCCATCACCCCCGACGCGGTGTCCGCCGCGGCCAAGTCCCTGCGCGCGGACTCCCGCGCCGTGCTGACGATCTCGCCCGCCCCTGGAGCCGCGGAGTGAGGTCCCAGCACACCGCATCCCAGGGCACCCGCGCGTTGTCGTCCGCCATACCCGAGTCCACATCCCAGCGGGCCCGCCAGTCCGCCGTCACCGTCTTCGCAGGAGGAGTCCAGTGAGCCGCAGCGCCGAGGAGATCGGGCGTACCGAGCGGGGCCCGCGCCCCCTGCCGCCCCTGGGCGAGCAGCGGGCGGCCACCGGTCTGTCCTCAGTGGACAAGGTGCTCGACAACGGGCTGCGGGTCATCGCCGTCCACCAGCCGACCGTCCCGATGATCGAGCTCCGGCTCCGTGTCCCGTTCGCGGGCGACGACCCGATGCACGCCGCGCGGGCCGAGGTCCTTGCCGCCACCATCCTCACCGGCACCGACAAGCGGGACCGGATCGCCTTCGACACCGACCTCGCGCTCGTCGGGGGCGAACTGTCCGCCGTCGTCGACCCCGAGTTGCTGTCCATCGGCGGCAACGCCCTCGCCTCCGGTTTCGACACCCTCCTCGACGTCCTGGCCGACGCGCTCACCGGCGCGACGTACCCGGACGACGAGGTCGAGGGCGAGCGCGGCAGGCTCATCGAGCGCATCACGGTCGCGCGCTCGCAGCCCAGCGTGATCGCCCGCCAGGCCCTGCAGAAGCACCGCTACGGCGACCACCCGTTCACCCGGGAGATGCCCGAGGCCAGTGACGTCGCCGTCGTCGAGGCCGCCGACGTGCGCGCGCTGCACACCGCGTGCGTCCTGCCGCGCGGCTCGGTCCTCGTGCTGGTCGGCGACGTCGAACCGGCCCGCGCCATCGCCGCTGTCGCGGCCGCTCTCGGGGGCTGGAAGTCCGACAAGTCCGCTTCGGTGCTGCCCCCGCTGCCGGAGATCACCCCGAAGGACCTCCTGCTCGTCGACCGGCCGGGCTCCGTGCAGTCCCAGTTCCGCCTCTCGGCGCAGGCGATCAGCCGCACCGACCCGCGCTATCCGGCGCTGCAGCTGGCGAACCTCGCCTTTGGCGGTTTCTTCTCCTCCCGGCTGGTGGAGAACATCCGCGAGGACAAGGGCTACACCTACAGCGCCCGCTCGTCGCTGGAGTTCACCCCGGACGGCGCGACCCTGCTGGTCGACACCGACACCGCGAGCGCGGTCACCGCGGGCGCGCTGCTGGAGATCCGCTACGAACTCGGCCGGATGGCCATGGTGCCGCCCACCGAGTCCGAAGTGGACACCGTGCGGCAGTACGCGATCGGCTCCCTGCTCACCTCGACGTCCTCGCAGGGTGGCCTGGCCTCCCAGATCGCCGCGCTGGCCATCCTCGGTCTCGGCGTCGACTGGCTGACCCAGCACCCCGACCGGCTCAAGGCCGTCACCGTGGAGCAGGTCGCCGAGGCGGCGCTGGAGTTCTTCGCCCCCACCCGGTTCACCGGCGTCATCGTCGGCGACGCCGCGAAGCTCACCGCCCTGCGGGCGCTGGGCGGGGTAACCCTGCAATGACAGCGGACACCAGGACCGGCGAGCCCTTCCGGCTCGCCGGTCCGCCCGCGCTCTCCCGCACCACCACCGTGCGCGACGAGATCGTGCGAAAAGACCCCACCCGCCTCGACGCCCTGTGGCGCCACGGCAAGGTTCTGCTCCTCGACCGCACCGGCCGAACCCCAGTCACCGACGATGCCACCGCCCTGGCCCTGCGCGACGCCTCGACCATCCAGGCCGAACGCCCCGAGGAAGCCTCTCTCCTCGGTGAGCAGGGCGAGGTCGCCTACTGGTCCGTCCCAGCCGCCGAACCCATGCGCCCAGACCCGGTGGTCCCACCCAACGCCTGGGGCCTGTGGCCGGGCGCGGTGTCGGAAGCGGGCGAGCAATGGCACGACCTCCGCGGCGTCGGCGCCCTGCTCAACGACACCGACGCGGGCCTGCTCACCGCCGCCGTCGCCCTGGCCAACTGGCACGCCCGCTCCCGCTACTGCGCCAAGTGCGCCCACCCGGTCACTCGCACCTGCGCGGGCTGGGCGACCAAGTGCACCGGCTGCGCCCGCGAGGAATACCCCCGCACCGACCCGGCCGTCATCGTCCTCATCCATGACGACGAAGACGAGTACGTTCTCCTTGCCCGCCAGCCCATCTGGCCGCCCGACCGGTACTCGGTCCTCGCCGGCTTCGTCGAGGCAGGCGAATCCCTGGAAGCCTGCGTCGAACGCGAGATGGAAGAGGAAGTCGGCGCCAAGGTCAGCGACATCCGCTACCTGGGCAGCCAACCGTGGCCCTTCCCCCGCTCCATCATGATCGCCTTCGCCGCCCGAGCCGACCGAACCGCTGACGTCCACCTCGCCGAAGGCGAGATTGAGGACGCCCGCTGGTTCACCCGAACCGAAATCCGGGCCGCGTTCGACGGCGGGGGAGAGGGCGCGGGACTCATCCTGCCGGGCCCGACCTCCATCGCCCACCACATGCTCCGCGCCTGGGTGGGGCAACCAGGCGCTTGAAGGCAGGCACAGCTGTTGATCCGGTAACGGATACTCAGGTGTCCTGATTAACGCCCTCTGTGGCCATCGCAGGGGCGATGATCCGGCGTGGCCAACCGGCGACGAGGACGCTCGTGAACGAGCAACACATCACTGCCTGGTAGACCAGGGACACTGGTGTGCTGCCCGCGATGTACGTCGCCTGCTCGAGCCCGGACGACCACCACCCGGCGAGTGCCCCCAGCGCGAACACGTGCCAAGCCAGGAATGCCGCGCTGAAGGCGAGGAGGGCCGTGCCTGGCACCGCTCGCCTACGGGCGCGCAGCGCGGCGACCACCAACGCGGCGGCGTTTACCGGGAGACCCAGCAGTGCCGCGGCACCCAGCCCCGCGGCGACGATCCTGGTCGGATCGCCCGGCGGTCCGCCCAACAACAGCAGACTCGCGCAGGCCTGCACGGACACAGCGCCGAGCGCCACCCAGGTCGGCCACGGGGCGCGGCTCTCGTTCATCGCTTCCTCTCGATGCGCGTTGCGGCGGCCCAACAGTTCCACCGCACGCGTTGCGCCAATGTGGCCCCCGTCCCCAAGGGCCGGGCACAGTCTGTCGTGCTGGTGGCCGGGTGCTTGGGTTTGGCCTGGTCCGTCATGCCGAGGTGGCCCCGTGCCCAAAAAGGGCTCGGGGCCACCTCGGTCGGTCAGACCAGGGACTCCTCTTCAACCACCGGCCCAGCGAACTGAGCCTGATACAGCGCCGCATAAGCCCCACCCGCGGCCAGCAGCCCATGATGGCTGCCCTGCTCCACGATCCGCCCGTCCTCCATCACCAAAATAAGATCCGCGTCCCGAATCGTCGACAACCGGTGCGCGATCACAAACGACGTCCGATCCGACCGCAACGCCGCCATCGCCTGCTGCACAAGCAACTCCGTCCGAGTGTCCACAGAGGACGTCGCCTCATCCAGGATTAGCAGCGCCGGGTTCGACAGGAACGCCCGAGCGATCGTGATCAGCTGCTTCTCGCCCGCGCTGACGTTCGACCCCTCCTCATCGATCACGGTGTCGTACCCATCGGGCAGCGAGTGCACGAACCGGTCGACAAAGGTCGCCCGAGCGGCCGCCAGGATCTCCTCCTCCGAAGCAGTCGGCCGTCCGTAGGCGATGTTGTCCCGGATGGTGCCGTGGAACAGCCAGGTGTCCTGCAGCACCATCCCGACCTGCCCCCGCAGCGAACGCCGAGGCATCGACGAGACGTCCACCCCGTCCAGGGTGATGTGGCCCGAGTCGAGGTCGTAGAACCGCATGATCAGGTTGACCAGCGTGGTCTTGCCCGCCCCGGTCGGTCCGACGATCGCCACGGTCTGACCCGGTTCAGCCACCAGCGACAGGTCCTCGATCAGCGGCTTCTCCGGCTCATAGCGGAAACTCACGTGCGAGAACTCCACCCGGCCGCGTGACACCGAGGCCGCGGAGCCCGGCGCGTCGGCGGGTTCCTCCGATGCGTCGAGCAGCTCGAACACGCGCTCCGCCGAGGCGACGCCGGACTGCAGGAGGTTCACCATGGACGCCACCTGGGTCAGCGGCTGGGTGAACTGCCGCGAGTACTGGATGAACGCCTGCACGTCCCCCAGGCTCATCGTCCCCGACGCCACGCGCAGGCCGCCGACGACCGCGATCACCACGTAGGTCAGGTTCCCGAGGAACATCATCGTCGGCATGATCAGCCCGCTGGCGAACTGCGCGCCGAAGCCTGCCTTGAACAGTTCCTCGTTCTGGTCGGCGAACTGCCGCTCGACCTCACGCCGCCTGCCGAAGACCTTCGTCAGGGCGTGGCCGGTGAAGGCCTCCTCGACGTGGGCGTTGAGCTTGCCGGTGGCCCGCCACTGCGCGATGAACTGCTTCTGCGAGCGCTTCATGATCGCGCCGGTCACCGCGATGGTGAGCGGGATGGTGACGATCGCGATCAGGGCCAGCGCCGGGCTGATCCAGAACATCATGGCCAGCACGCCGACGACGGTCAGCAGCGAGGTGAGCAGCTGGCTCATCGTCTGCTGCAGCACCTGCGAGACGTTGTCGATGTCGTTGGTGACCCGGCTCAGCAGCTCACCGCGCGGCTGCTTGTCGAAGTAGGACAAGGGAAGCCGGTGGATCTTGTCCTCTACTTCGGCGCGCATCCGCAGCATGGTCCGCTGGACGACACCGTTCAGGAGCAGTCCCTGGGTCAGGCCGAGCACCGCCGACCCGACGTACAGGACCAGCACCACCGTCAGCACGGTCCCGACCGCGCCGAAGTCCACGCCCTGGCCGGGCAGGACGTTCATCGACGACAACATGTCGGCGACCCGGTCGTCGCCCGCCGCGCGCAGGCGCTCGACGGCCTCCTCCTTCGACACGCCCGCGGGCAGTTGCTTGCCGAACAGCCCCTCGAAGATCAGGTCCGTCGCCGTGCCGAGAAGCTTCGGGGCGATGGACATCAGCGCCACACTCGCCACGGCGAGCGCCAGCACCGCGAGCACCTTCACGCGTTCCGGTGCCAGCCGGGCGAAAAGCCGCTTCGCCGACGGGCCGAACGTCATCGACTTCTGTCCGACCATGCTCGACCCGAACGGGCCGCCGCGTCCCGGCCCGCCCATGCCCTGGACGCGCTCGGTCACCTTCATCGTGGTCATGCCGCGTCCTCCGCGCTGAGCTGCGAAGCGACGATCTCCGCATAGGTCGGGCAGGTCTCCAGCAGTTCGTCATGCGTCCCGAGTCCGACGATCTCGCCGTCCTCCAGCACCACGACCTGGTCCGCTTCCAGCACCGTCGACACCCGCTGGGCGACGATGATCACCGTCGAATCGCGGGTGACCGGCCGCAGCGCCGCCCGCAGCCGTGCGTCGGTCGACACGTCGAGCGCGGAGAACGAGTCGTCGAACAGGTAGATCTCGGGTCTGCGAACCAAAGCGCGCGCGATGGCTATGCGCTGACGCTGTCCGCCGGACAGGTTCGTCCCGCCCTGGGCGATCGGCGCGTTCAGCCCCTCGTCCAACGCCTCGACGAAGTCCCGCGCCTGCGCGATCCGCAGTGCCTCCCACAGTTCCTCGTCGGTCGCCTCAGGCTTGCCGTAGCGAAGGTTCGACGCGATGGTGCCGGTGAACAGGTACGCCTGCTGCGGCACGAGCCCGATCTTGCTCCACAGCACGTCCTGGTCGAGCCGCCGGACGTCCTCGCCGTCGACCCGCACGACACCGCCGGTGGCGTCGAAGAGCCTGGGGATCAGGTTGAGCAGCGTGGTCTTGCCCGCGCCGGTCGACCCGATGATCGCCGTGGTCTGCCCCGGCCGGGCCGAGAACGACACGTCGCACAGCACCGGGTCGGTCGCGCCCGGATAGGCGAACGACACCCCGTCGAAGTCCACTTCGCCGCTGGCCTTGACCGACATCACCGGGTCGGCGGGCGGCACCACCGAGGAGTCGGTGTCGAGGACTTCCTTGATCCGCACGGAAGCCACAGCCGCGCGCGGGACCATCATCAGCATGAAGGTCGCCATCATCACGGCCATCAGGATCTGCATGACGTAGTTCAGGAACGCGGTCAGCGCGCCGACCTGCATCAGGCCGTCGTCCACCCGGTGCCCGCCGAACCACAGCACACCGATCACCGACACGTTCATGATGAACATGACAAACGGGAACATGGCGGCCATGTAGCGCCCGGTCTTGGTGGCGACGTCGGCGAGCGCGGTGTTCGCACCGGCGAACCGAGCGGTCTCGAACGGCTCGCGGACGAACGCCCGCACCACGCGGATGCCGGTGATCTGCTCGCGCAGCACCCGGTTCACGTCGTCGACGCGGACCTGCATGTCCTGGAAGCCCGGGACCATCCGCTTGATGATGAAACCCAAGCCCACGAACAGGATCGGCACGCAGACCAGCAGCAACCAGGACAACCCGACGTCTTCCTGCAGGGCCATGACCACGCCGCCGACCATCATGATCGGCGCGGCGACCATCATCGTGGTCGTCATCATCACCAGCATCTGCACTTGCTGCACGTCGTTGGTGACTCGCGTGATCAGTGACGGCGCGCCGAACTTGGACACCTCGCGCGACGAGAACGAGCCGACCTGGTCGAACACCCCCGCCCGCAGGTCACGGCCGAACCCCATCGCGGTCTTCGCGCCGAAGTACACGGCGATGCCCGAGCACGTGATCTGCACCAGCGACACCAGCAGCATCCACGCGCCGACACGCAGGATGTAGCCCGTGTCGCCGTTGACGATGCCGTTGTCGATGATGTCGGCGTTGAGGCTCGGCAGGTAGAGCGACGCCATCGTGCCGACCAGTTGCAGGCCGACCACGTAGGTGAGCCAGGTTCGGTATCTGGACAGGTACTCCTTGAGCACCTTGATCAACATCAGTGTTCCCCCTCTTTGGTGACGCCGTGGAGCAGGACGCGGGCGATCTCGTCCGGTGTGATCTCGTCGAAGTCCATGCCGGGATGCCGCGAGCCGAACACGAGGCTGCGGAGCGCGATCGCGGCGGTCTCGGGCGGTACGGACAGTTCGTCGCGGTGTGCGGCGAACAGTTCGGTCAGGGCGGTGTGGAGCGACCGGTTGGCCTCCACGATGAACTTGGGCGGGCCGTCCGCCGGCCGGTCGCCGGACATCAGGAAGCCGCGGACGGCGATCATCACCGCCATCGTCATGCGGAAGCGTTCGAGCAGGTGAGCGGTGATGCGCTCGACCTTGTCGCGCAGGTCTCCCGCGCCTTCGAGTGCGGCGGCAAACGTTTGCGCCCGGTCTTGCGGATTCATCGTCTCCTCGGCGGCGGCGACCATGAGGGCGCACTTGTCGGGGAAGGCCCGGAAGATGGTGCCCTCGGCGATGCCCGCCGCCTCGGCGATCTGTTTCGTGGTGACGGCCTGGCCGTGCTCGATGAGCAGGGGGACGACCGCTTTGACGATCGCCTTGCGACGGTCGTCGGGGGTCATGCGTGGGGCTCGCTGCCGTTCGGTCACCCGAGCGAGTGTAATGAGTGAGTGCTCACTCATCAACTGGATTATCGGCGTGACCCGTTCGGCAGGCTTCGGGTCAGCTGAGGTCGGCCAGCAGCAGCGGGAGGACGACCTCTTCCTCGACCGCCCACCCCGCGCGCAGGGCCTCGGTCAGGGCGGGCTCCCACGGCGCCGCACCTGGGTCGGGGCCAAGCGGTGGAAGGTCGACGTTCTCGGCCCTGGCCAGGTCGAGGCCTTCGCGGTAGTCGTCGGCGCCCATGCGCCACGGGGTGCCACCGGTCAGGTCCAGAACCTGCCTGGTGAGGAGCAGGCCAGTGCGGTCGAAGTCCGCGTGGCACCGGATCGCCGCGCCGGACGCGGCCAGTCGCGAGAGGAGTTGGCGGGCGACGGTGTTCAGGTGGCCGGAGAGGCAGACCAGCGGCTTCGACAGGCCCGCGTCGATCGAGGCCTCCACCAGTCGCGGGTTCTCGCACACCCAGACGACCGTTCCCGGCTGCACCAGGTCCTTCGGGGCGGCGACCAGGTCCCGCAGGTCCGCGTGGCGCGGCAGGGGCAGGCCCACGGTCAGGACGGTGGTGGACAGGCCGTCCGGCGCGACCCCGCACCGCTCCCACAGGGCGCGCTCGTCTCCTGCGGTCTTCGGAAAGTCGAGGCCGTGCGCCAGGGCCGCGGCGCGCAGCACCAGGCCCGCCACCTTCTGCCCCCGGTCCAAGGCGCGCGGGCCTGCGGCCAGGTCGGTCCGGGCGATCCACTCGCTGGGGATCGCGCCCGGAGTGAGGGTCAGGCGCGACAGGATCGCGGTGGCCTGGGCCGCCGGTTCCGCGAGCCGCTCCGGCGGGATCTTGGCGTACCGTCGGACGTGGTCGATCCACAGTGGAGCCCACGGAGCCGCCTGGAGCCCGGCCGTGGTCAGGGCTTCGGTGAGGATCTCGTCGGACCACTCACGGCGGGAGGCGTCGACCGACGGCTGTTCCGGGCTGAACACGGCGGCTTCGCCGTGGACGGCCGCCAGCACCTCGTCCAGTCCACAGTGGAACTCGCTCGCGCGCAGCCGTTCGTCGAGGTCGGCGACGGCGATCGTCGTGCCCACCAGGGCGGTCAGGTCCCGGCCGATCAGCGCGGACACGGCCGCCGCGGCGGCCGGATTCGGTGCCTTGTAACCGAGTTTGACCTGCCCGCGGGCGACCGCCTTGCGGGCCTGGCGCCACAGGACCTCGTACTCGGGACGGCCGTAGACCTCGGGCATCGTCACCAGGATTTCCCTAGGATGCTCCGGCGTTCGCGCTGGGGAGGGATCGGGTGTGGGAGATCCTCCAAGGGCTGAGCGTGACCTCGTCTGCTGGGTCCCATCGGTGTCTCCTGGTTTTGTCGGTGGTGGTCGCTAGGTTGATCGGCATGTCCCGATTCCGGCTGCAGCCGACACCCGCCCAGGAGCGAGTGTTGCTGGAGCACTGCGGGCATGCCCGGTTCGTGTGGAACCTCGCGGTGGAGCAGCACTCCCACTGGCGGCAGGGGCGCAAGGCGGCGCCGGGGTACACCGAGCAGTGCCGTCAGTTGACCGAGGCGCGGGCGGTGAACCCGTGGTTGGCGGCCGGGTCGGTGATCGTGCAGCAGCAGGCGTTGAACGACTTCGCCCAGGCGAAGGCGAACTTCTTCAGCCGAACCCACCGGCGCCCGACCTGGCGCAGACGTGAGCGGAGCGAAGGCTTTCGGATCGTGGCAGTCAAGCCGGGCGATCTGCGCCGGAGATCCCGCAATATCGGCGAGGTGCGGGTACCCAAGGTGGGTTGGGTGCGGTTCCGCTGGTCGCGTGCCGTTGCTGTAGATGTGAAGTCCTACCGGGTCACCCGTGACCGGGCGGGCCGCTGGCATGTGGCGTTCGCCGTTGCGCCTGAGTCGATCGCCGGACCGGGCACCGGTGCCGTGGTCGGCGTGGATCGCGGTGTGGTGGTGTCGGCGGCCCTGTCCACCGGGGAGTTGCTGTCCGTGCCCACACTTCGCGACAGCGAGAAGGCGCGACTGCTGCGGCTGCGACGCAAGCTCGCCCGGGCGCAACGCGGCTCCAAACGGCGCGGCAAGGTCAAGGCGGCGATCGCGAAGCTCAAGGCCCGCGAAACCGACCGACGCAAGGACTGGGTCGAGAAGACCAGCACCCGCCTTGCCCGAGAGTTTGACGTAGTCGGTGTCGAAGACCTCAAGATCCGCGACATGACCCGGTCGGCGAAGGGCACTGTCGACGCGCCCGGTCGCGGTGTGCGGCAGAAGGCGGGCTTGAACCGGGGCATCCTTGCCAACGGGTGGGGCCAGTTGGTGACCCGTCTGGAGCACAAGGCTCCGGGCAGGGTGGTGACGGTCGACCCGCGTCACACGAGTCAGCGTTGTTCGGCGTGCGGGATCGTGGATCGGGAGGCGCGCGAGAGCCAAGCCGTCTTCCGATGCCGGTCCTGCAATCTCGCGTGCAACGCTGATGTGAACGCGGCACTGAATATTCGACTCGCGGCAGGGCATGCCGTGACTGCACGGGGAGGCCCACCGTTGGGTGGGCCTGCGAACCGTGAACCTCAACGCGACCTCCTCCTTGTGCGGTAGTCGCTGTTGGAATCCCCTGCTTTTCAGCCGGGGGAGGATGTCAAGGGTCGTCCCGCTCCAAGCCGCCGCCGTCCCACGTGGTGTGCGTACACGCGACGCCGTGGCCGGACTTGGGGCGCAGCACGTCGTAGATGTGCATGCGCGGGATGCGGTCGGACACGCCCCAGCCGCTGGGCCAGGTGATCACCCAGTCCATGTCGAGGTCGACCAACAGCCCCAGCATCCGGGCGATGGTCGGGTCGTCGAGCCGCTCGAACGCCTCGTCGAGCAGGACCAGCCGCAGCGGCGACATCCGTGATGTGGCCGCGACGCCCGCGCTGATCGCGCCGTAGAACGCCGCCGCGGCAGCGAAAAGCGTCACGTACGAGATCAGGCGGGTCTCGCCGGAGGAGAGCTGGCGCAGCCGCCGCGAGCGCGGCTTGCCGTCCGGGGCGCTGTCGCGGACCCGCACGGTGAAGGCGAACCAGGAGCGGTAGTCCAGTGCCCGCGCCAAGATCTCCGTGTAACCGCCGGACGCGGAGTCGCGCTCGGCCTCGATGCGGTCGGTGAACACCTGCTGCAGCCGGGCGTCCTGTTCCTCGCTGCGGTCGGCGAACGGCATCCGCAGCAGCTTCAGGGCCTCCACAGTGGACTCGTCGAGCCAGGCGGCGGGCTGCCAGTCGAGCTGGACGTGCACACCCTGGCTGGAGCGTGCGGTGTCGAGCACGTCGTTCATCCGGCGGGTCAGGTCTTCGGCCACCGCGATCTGGCCGGACAGCCGCTCGGCGAGTTCACGGACCAGGTGCAGGGCGAAGATCCCCTGGTACTGCTCGGTGAGGAAGCCTCGACGCTCCGCCAGACGGTCGGCGACCCGCTTGGCCGCGACCGCGACCGGCGCCGGACCTTCCTCAGCGGACACAACGACGGTGAGGATGCCCGCGTGCCGCTCGGGCAGCACGTTGTGCGTGCCCGCCAGCGATGCCTGCAGCGCTTGCAGCTTGGTGAGGACGTTCTCCTCACTCGGCAGCCGCTTCGCCTGCGACACCGCGGTTTCCAGCAGGGCGAACGCCTCTTCGTCGTCGGCCGGGCGGTCGGCGTCGACCGCGGCGGGCCACACCCCGGGAGCGGCCAGCGCGTCGGTGAACGCCCGCGCGGCCGTCGCGGCGGCGGCGCGCTTTCCGTCGATCTCGGCGACCCGGGTGTCGAGCAGGGTCTGCGTCTTCACCACCTGGTTGGACAGCTCGGTCGTGGCCTTGCGGGCCGCGGGAAGCTCCTCGCGGGTGGTCCGTCGCTGCCGTTCCAGTTCGGTGAGCTGGCGGGCCACGCCTTCGGCCTCGCCGCCGATCGCGGAGGTCAGCTCGGCGAGCGCGGCGGCTTCCCGGTGGAATGCCACGCACTTCTCGTTCGCCACGGCCTCGGCGGTGTCGCGGTCGTCGACGGCGGCGTTGTGGTCGTGCAGCGCCTCGACCAAGTCGCGCACGGTCCCGGCGCACCGCTTGGCGAGCGCGTCGCGCAGGCTCTCGGCGGCACCTCGTGCCTGCGTCGCCGCGCGGTGGGCTTGGCGCAGGGCTTCGGTGTCGGCGGGCAGCCCGGCCGCGCCCGCGTCCTGGGCCAGCTCGGTCTCCATCGCCTTGACCCGGCCGTCGGCACTGAGGTGCTCGGCGCGCAGCAGGTCGGCCTTCGCCGAGGTCTCGGCGGCGAGCCGCTCGGACTCGGTCGCGCTGACCCGCCCGGCGATCACCTCGCGGTCGTCGGGGAACGCGTCGAGGTGCGACTCCCACACCTCGACGGCCTGAACGCGGTGGCGCAGCTCGGTTTCCGCCTCCGTGAGCTGCTCGTGCATCGTTTCCAGTGCGGCGCCCAACTCGGTGATCGACCGCTTGCGCGCGGCCTCCCGGGCGCCCGCGCCGACGAATTCCGCGTCCTTTTTGGACAGCGCGCCGGTGAGCACGCCCGCGCGCCACCGGCCCGACGACCACACGGTCAGCCCTGGGTGTTCACCCTCGTAGGACACGGCGTCGAGCAGCCGCGCCACGACGTCGGCGGGAACCGGGCTGTCCGGCTCGACCGCGGGCGTCAGGACCGCGGACAGCGGGCGCGCCGCCTTGGTGTCCACGGTGGCGAGCACGTCGGACACGGCCGGGTCGGCGAGGCCGTCGGCGGTGACCCACGCGTTGAGCAGCCCGCTGGCTTGCAGGGCTGCCTCAAGTCCGGCGTCGGCCTTGCCCGCGGCGAAGTCGACCAGGCGGTAGAACGGCCTGCCCGCGGCGGAATCGCGCTCGGCGTCGGCGTACTGCGGCGGCGGGGGAGTGGCGTCGACACCCTTGCGCAGCTCGATCAGCCGCGCCTCGGTGTCCTTGATCCGGCCCACGAGATCGTCGACGACCTGGCGGGCGCCCACGACCTGCTGGCGCAGCGCCGAGAGGTGCGGCGCCGCCCACTGTCGCGCGGAGTCCCGTGCCTGCCTGCTGGCGTCCGGCACCTCCTCGATGCGGGCGACCGAGGGCTGACCCGGCGGGCGGGGAGCGTGGTCCTCGGCGAACGGGCCCGCCTTGGTCCACGCGCGTGCCTGCTCGCACCACATCTCGGCGGCGACACCGAACCGTTGGCGCGCCTCGTTTCGGCGTCCCGCGGTCTCGGTGGCCTCGATCTGCGCCTCGCGGGCCTTGGTCTGCAGGCGGTCGAGTTCGGCTCGCTCGGCGTCGAGCTTGCGCGCGCGTTCGTGCAGTGACATCGCCAGCGCGCCGCGCTGGGCGAGCTGCGATCCGGCCTCGGTGACCCGTGCGGCCGCGGCGGTCAGCTCCGCGTCCAGCTCGTCCGGCGCGATCTCCGGCGGCGTGCGGCGCTGGATCTCCAGCGGCTCGGCCTCCGGGTCGGGCTTGGCCCGGACCTTGTCGGACATGGTGCGCGGCAACGGCTTCGGCGCCACGGGCAGCGGTGGGCACAGGCTCGGGTCGAGCCCGGCGGCGACCAATCCGTCCACTGTGGAGTGTGCGAGTTCGGTGGCGTCCTCGAGGTCGCCGCCGAGCCTGCGCAGCACGGTCAGCACGGTCTCGACCGCGCGGTCGGCGTGGTTGCGCTGGGTGGCGGCGTTGTCGAGCGCGGCCCCCGCCGCCTCGCGCGTGCGCTCCACCAGCCGCTCACGGTCCTGAAGGTCGCGCAGCCCCTGGTAGGCGGGCAGCGACTTGAGCGAGTCGATGCTGTTCTCCAGCTCGGCGTCGCGCTCCTCCAGCAGCTGGACTTTCTCCTCGGCACCGCGGTGCTTGCCGCTGTCGGTGGCGAGTTTCCCTTGCAGGGTACGGATTTCGGCGTGCGCCTTGTCGAGGACGCCGTTCGCGCCCGCCGCCCGGCTGCCCGCCGCGTGCAGCGCGTTGAGCGCGTAACCCGAGTAGCCCGACAGGAACGCGCTCATGGCCTCGTCGGCCAGGCTGAGCCTGCCGATGTTCTCCCGGATCGACTCCAGGTCCTCGAACGAGGTCGCGAGCTGCTCGACGACGCCGATGTCGAGCGGCGGCAGCGCGTCGGAGAGGATCTGCTCGAGCTGCCCGTCCTGGACCTTCAGGCCGATGTCGGGGTTTCGCAGGGTGCGCTGCAGGTGGAGCAGGTCGCCATAGCGGCCGCCCGGCACGCCGTAGACCGTCTCCGCGACCTTCGCGCGGAACGCGGCCTCGTCGTAGATCCGGTCGGCGCCGAGCACGTCGCGCAGCGCGGCCGGACCCAGCGGGACCCGGTCGGCGGAGGCGAGCTGGAAGTGGGTGCCGACGCGCGAGGGCGTGACGAACCGCCACGAGTCGCTGATCTGCTGCGACGTCGCCGAGGCCTTCACCCCGATGCCGCAGGTCAGGTACTCGTCCTGACCGGCCGCGCCGGTGCGGTGCAGCTCGATCCACGCGTAGCCGATGCGGTTGGGGCCGCCGTCGTAGTCGTCGAGCATGAGCCTGCGGATCGACACCGTGCCCGCGCCCTTGGAGCCCAGGTAGCGCAGGTCGCCGTCGAGGCACAGCGGCAGCAGCAGTTCCAGGGTGCGGGACTTGCCGGAGCCGTTGGTGCCCTGGAAGATCGCGCGGCCGCCGGAGAAGTCGAACGTCTGCTCGCGGTACTGCCAGATGTTGACGATCCCGCCCCGGTGCAGCCGCCAGCGGCCCACCGTCGTCGGATCGGCTGCCGTCTCATCCGGCGTGCTCACGATGATCCTTCCTCGTCGAACAGCGACCACCCCGGTTCGGGGGCGTACTGGACCGGCGTCACGGTGTTGCGCGCGGGTGTGTCGTCCGGCTGCGGCAGCCAGCGGTGCGCCGCCGGGCTGATGAGCCACCCGTCGCCGTCCGGCACCGCCAGCGTGAGGCGGGTCAACAGGTCCGCGATCGAGGCGACAAGTGTCTCCAGGTCTTCGGTGGCCTGACGGGCCCACGCGGCCGGGTAGTCCTCGACCAGGTTCGCGCAGACCTCGCGCAGTCGGGCGGCCGACACCGGTACCCGCCCGTCCGGCCGGTCGGTCTCGTCGAGCAGTTCCGGCAGGGCGAGCAGGGCGATGCGAGCGACCGTACTCGTGCCGGGGAAGACCACGTCGGTCAGGTACTCCTCCGGGTCGGTGACGGCCACGCCCTCCGCCCGGGTCTCGGTGATCAGGCCGAAGCACCGCTCCAGCACGACGGATTCGCGGCGCTGCCTGCGCAGCAGCCAGTCGGCCTCGTCGGCGGGCAGGTCCGCGTGCAGCGTCACCGGGTTCTCGACCAGGCGTCGGCGCACCGCGTGCTCGACCTGGCCCGGCGCCGCGGCGATCGAGACGAGTTCCTCGGCGGACTCGGCCTCGGCGAGCGAACCGGCGAGGAGCTGGCCGAGCAGGTCGGTGTGGATGGTGATCAGCGCCTCCGCCGGGGCCTCGCCGATCAGGCCCGCGACGGTGCCGTCGGTCTCACTGATCACGCCCAGGCCGATGAGGTGGCGCAGCGCGGCGGTCAGGGCGCGGCGGTCGGCGATGTCGTCGACGACCGCGATGCCCGCCTCGCTCGCGGTGGCCCGCACGTCGGCGACCAGCCGCGACAGCAGCACCTGCCTGCCGACGCCGGTCAGCGCGGCCATGGTCAGGCAGACGTAGGCGTAGCCGCGTGGGGTCAGCGCCGGTTCGCCGCGGGTCGGGTCGGTGCCGGGGCCTGCCTTGTAGAGGCGGGCGAAGCGGCGCTCCACGACGAGCCGGTAGCCCAGCAGCGCGGCGAACATCTCCTGCAGCGCGGTGCGGTACCGGTAGACCATGGGCAGCAGGTCGCCGTCCGGACCGCCCGGGCGCAGCAGTGGGTGCCGCAGCAGCACTTTCGCGCACCGGGCGACGTTGGCCGCGTCGATGTCGGACAGCCCGGCGAGTGGATCTCTGGCGTCAGCGCGCACCGCGCACCTCCGCTCTCGCGATCCCGACGGCGGTATCGCGCAGCGTGAGCGTGCCCGACGTGCTGCGGATCGTGGTGGTGCGACCGGACTCCGGCGTCAGCGTCAGGGTCAGGCCGCGGACCTGGTCAGTCGCCGCGCCGGGGTCGTCGGCGCCCTCGCGCTGCGCCATGGCCAGGGTGAGGAGTTCGCAGAACGCGCCGAGCGCCTCACCGGACAGCGTCACGTTGTCCAGGTCGGTGGCCGCGGCGGCCAGTTCGGCGGACGCCGACTCCCGGCGCTCGTCGGCCTCGCGGGCCTGGGCGAGCAGGCCCTGCTCGGTGATCGGGTCGTCCATGATCCGCGAGGTCCGCCCGCGCGCGCCGCGGTCGCCCCGGCCGCGCACGCTCACGGACACGTCGACGGCGGGGCCGTCGCGCCACGGGGTGTGCTCGTCGTCGCCGTCGTGCTCCGGCGCGGGCAGGAGGTTGCGCGCGGAGTACATGCCGAAGGCGGCGGCGTAGATCGAGTGGGCCTCGTCGGGGGAGGCCGCGTTGAACCAGCCGGCGAGCCGGACCAGCTCCGCGCGCCTGCTCGGCAGCAGGCCGCCGCCGGTGGTTGCCCGCCGGACCGTGGCCAGCAGGGCGCCGATGGCCCGGGTGGTCGCGTCGCGCAGGGCGGTCACCTGGCTGGGATTGCCCGGGCGGTCGGCGAACCAGTCGGTCAGGTCCTGCCAGTCCTTGTCGCGGCGGCCTCGGGTGCGCTCGACGGCGGTGCCCAGCTGTTCGGCGGGCCGCAGGAGGCTGAGCAGCTCGGACCGGGCGCCCGCCAGGGCGGACAGGGTCGCGGCGATCTTCGGGGTGTGCCGCAGGACGTCCTCGACGACGACCTGGATGTACTCGACCAGCAGGTTCCGGAACCCGGAGATCTCCTCGGGGGCCAGGTGATGCCTGGTGAGGATCTGCCCGAGGTAGGCGTAGAAGTCGCGGACCGTGGCGGCCAACTCGGCGTGCTGCAGGAACAGGGTGGTGACCCGCTCGGCCAGCAACTCCCTGGCCCGGCGGGCGGGCAGCGACCCGGCGTCGAGCTGGGTGCGCGCCGAGGCCGTGGCCAGCGTCTCACCGAGCTGGACCAGGCCGCGCTCGATGGCGGGCAGCAGCTCACGCGACACCTCGCGGGCGCCCTCGGGGACCCGCAGCAGCTCGTCGACGTCGCGCTGCACGCGCACCGCCAGCTTGCTGACCTGGTAGCGCATGCTGCCCTGCTGGAACTCGGCGATGCTCGCCGCGATCGTCTCGCGGCGGCCGTGCACGAGGTTGCCCCACTCCACGAGCTGCCGCAGCCGGGGAATCACCACGTCGACGTGCGACTCACCGATGTCGATGCGCCCGTCCCGCTCGGCGGCGGCCAAGGCGGAGGACACCTCGCCCGCCGAGAGGTCGGCCAGCAGGGTCGAGGTGAACAGCCGCATGATCGCGAGATACGTGCGGTGGTGCTCACGCGGCTGCAGATAGGCGTAGAGCTGAAGCCTGTGCTCGGTGTCGGTCTCCTGCTCTGGCTCCACGGCGGCCCACGATAGCCAAGGGGGCCGACACCCGCGCACTCCGGGACCGGGCGCGCGATACGGTTCCCTCTCCAGGGGGAATCTTTGCGAGGAGGGCCCGTGTCGTCGGCGCGCGCTATCGGACTGCTGTTAGGCGTCGCCGCCGACGTCGTCCTGGGGGACCCGCGACGCTGGCACCCGGTCGCCGGATTCGGCACCGTCGCCCAGCGCGTCGAGCGGACGCTCTACCGCGACCACCACGTTCCCGGCGTCGCCTACACGGCCGCGCTGGCGGGGTCAGCCGTCGCTTTGGGTGTGGCTGTCGAGCGGGCGGGCATGCGCCGCCCCTGGGTCCGGGTCCTCGGCACGGCGACAGCCACCTGGGTCGTCCTGGGTGGGCGCTCCCTGGCCGCGGAGGGGGCGATGATCGGCCGCCACCTCGACGCCGGTGCGGTCGAAGCGGCCCGGGAACGCATCCCCCACCTGTGCGGCCGCGACCCCAGCACCCTCGACTCGCCCGCGATGGCCCGCGCCACGGTCGAGTCCGTCGCCGAAAACACCTCCGACGCCGTCGTGGCCCCTCTGTTCTGGGGTGCGGTCGCGGGCGTGCCCGGCCTCCTCGGCTACCGCGCGATCAACACGATGGACGCGATGGTCGGCCACAGGTCCCCCCGCTACCGCCGCTTCGGCTGGGCCTCGGCCCGCCTCGACGACTTGGCGAACCTCCTGCCCGCCCGATTGGCGGCGGCGTTGACGGTGGTCGGCGCCCCCGTGGTCGGCGGCGACCGCAAGGGCGCCTGGACTGCCTGGCAACGAGACGCCGCGGCCCACCCGAGTCCGAACGCGGGCCGGGTGGAGGCCGCCTTCGCGGGGGCTTTGGAGGTCCGGCTCGGCGGCCGCACGGTGTACCCGTACGGGGTCGAAGACCGGCCAGTCCTCGGAACCGGTCGCATGCCGGACGCGGGACACGTGACCAGGGCAGTCGAACTCTCCCGCGTCGTGGGCGCCCTGACCGCCGTCGTCGCCGCGACTGTCGCCCTCTTCACCGGTAGGAACAAGCGCTGAAACCCGCGTGAGGGTTGAACTCACTCGCCGGAAGGGGCGACTCGCGGGTGGGTGGCTTGGGCGTCGTCGTCGGCGAGGATTTCGGCCACTGAACGGCGTTTGGGGGCGTCGGTGCGCAGCATGCCGCCGGGTTTGATCTCTCGCCAGGTGAAGTAGACCAACCCGAGCAGGGCCATCGCGCCGAAGGCGATCCACTGCAGGGCATAGGACAGGTACGGGCCCGCGTCCAGCTGCGGCAGAGGTAGGGCGCCCAGGACGCCGGGTGAACCTTCCTCCAACTGCGCGTACCCAGGCCGCATCGACAGCCCAGCCGCCTCGCCGACCGTGCGGGAGTCCACCGCGTAGACGTGCTTGCGCCCTTCCTCGGTGAAGGCCTGCCTGCCCTGTGGATCGCGTTCATCCGCCCGGACGCGCGCGACCAAGTCGACAGGGCCGGTGGGGGCCGGGGCGAAGTCGGGGACGCGGACACCCTCGACCGGGCGGACGAAGCCACGGTCGACCAGGACCACCTCGCCCGTCGCCAGCCGGAACGGGGTCAGGACCTCGAACGCCGCCGCGCCCTGCACCGTCCTGAGGCGGGCCACCGCCTCCGCTTCCGGCAGGTACGCGCCGGACAACGTCACCCGGCGCCACTGGGTGGCGGGGTCGGCGGACTGGATGGGGATGGGCGCGGCCTCGAAGGACGACGTGATGGCGTCGTTGGTGGACGCGCGCTCCTCGTGGCGGGTGAACTGCCAGGGGGCGAGCAGGGTGAAGCACGCCGTGGCGAAGACGACCACGACGAAAGCCAGCATCAGCCACCCAGGGCGCAGCAGCGACCGCACCCCACAACGGTAGGCCGGCGGCCGCTGTGACCTGGCTCCCGGTCCCCGAGGAGCCCTATCGGCGCCCGATGAATGGCAAATGGGAATGGCAACTGGCAATTACTCCGGGGAACTCCCTCCAGTCGTCGGTTCTCCTGAAACCACGCCTTGGCTAATGTTCGATTTTGGGATCAATGTCCTTAACGATGATTCCGCACGGAGTCCACCCTGCGCCCGGACTCGGAACCTCATCGGTCACGAGTCTGGGTAACTCCAGAAGGAGCACTACCTTGAGGTTTCGACGAATTAGCGGCTTGCTGCTGCTGATGGCAGGCGTGCTGGCGGTGTCGACCGCTCCCGCCGGAGCGCACGACCCGGAGACGCCCGAGGGCCAGGCCGCCGCGCGCGCGTTCATGGCCGACTATGAGCCCGCCGACCGGCGCGCCGCGATCACCGGGACCGCCGCGGGCGTGCCGTGTGTGAACGGCAAGGCCGACATCTACCCCTGCAAGAACGTCGACCTGGTCAGCGTCCTGCCGCTGTCCAGCATCGGTGGCGGCAACGGCAACGACATCTGGGGGTGGACCGACCCGACCAACCAGAAGGAATACGCGATCGTCGGCCGGACCAACGGCACCGCGTTCGTCGACATCAGCACGCCGACCTCGCCGAAGTACCTGGGCAACCTGCCCTCCAACGGTGGCAGCAGCACCTGGCGTGACATGAAGGTCTACAAGGACCACGCGTTCATCGTCGCCGACATGATCAACGGCCACGGCATGCAGGTCTTCGACCTGACCCGCCTGCGCACCGTGACCTCCGCGCAGACGTTCACCGCCGACAAGCTCTACACCGGCTTCGGACCCGCGCACAACATCGCGATCAACGAAGAGACCGGCTACGCCTACGCGATCGGCTCGAACACCTGCAGCGGCGGCCCGCACATGGTCGACATCCGCACGCCGAAGAACCCGGTCAACGCGGGCTGTGTGTCCCAGGACGGCTACACGCACGACAACCAGTGCGTGGTCTACCGCGGCCCGGACACCCGCTACACCGGCCGCGAGATCTGCTTCAACTCCAACGAGGACACGCTGACCATCGTCGACGTGACCACGAAGAGCAACCCGGTGCAGCTCTCCCGCACCGGCTACTCGGGCGCCCAGTACTCCCACCAGGGCTGGCTCACCGAGAACCAGCGGTACTTCCTGATGGACGACGAGCTCGACGAGCAGCGTTCGTCCACGGACAAGAAGACCAAGACCTACATCTGGGACCTGAACAGCCTGACCGCGCCGCGGCACACCGGCACCTACAGCTCCCCGGTCGACTCCATCGACCACAACATGTACGTCAAGGGTGACTACGTCTACCAGGCGAACTACCGCGCCGGTCTGCGCATCCTGGACATCAAGAACGTGGCGTCGGCTTCGCTGACCGAGGCGGGCTACTTCGACATCTACCCGTCGGCCGACGGCGCGCAGTTCAACGGCGCGTGGAGCACGTACCCGTACTTCCCGTCCGGCAACGTGGTCGTCAACGGCATCGAGCAGGGCCTCGTCGTCGTCAAGCCCAACCTGGGTGGCGTCGTCGACCCGCCGACCGGCGGCAAGTTCGAGAACACCAACAACGTCAACATCCCGGACGCGGGCGCGGCCGTCACCAGTGACATCGCCGTCACCGGCGTCTCCGGCAACGCCCCGGCCACCCTGCAGGTCGCGGTGGACATCAAGCACACCTGGCGCGGCGACCTGGTCATCGACCTGGTGGCGCCAGACGGCACCGCGTACCGCCTGAAGAACTCCTCGGGCAACGACTCGGCCGACAACGTGATCACCACGTACACGGTGAACGCGTCGACGGAGGTCGCCAACGGCACGTGGAAGCTCAAGGTCCAGGACGTGGCCCGGTACGACACCGGCTACATCGACGCCTGGAGCGTTCAGTTCTAGGCCGCTGAGGGATCCCGCCCGAACGGCGGGATCCCTTAGTCCATTCGCAATCCCAGAAGTTGTCCGGCGACTATTGGGAAGAATTGCCGGGTTCCCGGCCGAATAGGCGATGACTACCGTTTTTCATACGGAGTCATCGCCTATTCGGTGTTTCCGGAATCTGGACCCCCTGCATCCAGAAGGAGCCCTACCGTGCGGTATCGAAGAAATGCCATCGCGGCCCTGGCCATCGCCGGGTCCGTATTAGCCATGACGAATGCGACAGCGGGTGCCCACGACCCGAACACCCCGGAAGGCCAGGCCGCGATCCAGGAGTTCATGGCCGACTACCAGCAGCCCGACCGCAGCGCCCCGATCACGGGCACCGCGGCGGGGGTGCCGTGTGTCAACGGCAAGGCCGACCAGTACCCCTGCAAGAACGTCGACCTGATGAGCTACCTGCCGATGTCGACCATCGGCGGCGGCAACGGCAACGACATCTGGGGCTGGACCGACCCGACCAACAACAAGGAGTACGCGCTGGTCGGGCGCAGCAACGGCACGTCGTTCGTGGACGTGACCAACCCGACCGCGCCGGTCTACCTCGGCAACCTGCCCACCAACGGCGGCACGAGCAGCTGGCGGGACATCGACGTCTACGCCAACCACGCGTTCATCGTCGCCGACTTCGTCACCGGCCACGGCATGCAGGTCTTCGACCTGACCCGCCTGCGCACGGTGACCTCGCCGCAGACGTTCACCGCCGACAAGGTCTACACCGGCTTCGGCCCCGCGCACACGATCACGGTCAACCCGGCGACCGGCTTCGTCTACGCGAACGGCTCCAACACCTGCAGCGGCGGCTCGCACATGGTCGACGTCCGCACGCCGAAGAACCCGGTCAACGCGGGCTGCGTGTCCCAGGACGGCTACGTCCACGACAACCACTGCGTGACCTACGACGGCCCGGACGCGGCGTACCGCGGCCGCGAGATCTGCGTGAACTCCAACGAGGACACGATCACCACCGTCGACGTGACCGACAAGGCCAACCCGAGGCAGCTCTCGCGCATCGCCTACACCGGCGCGAAGTACGTGCACCAGGGCTGGTTCACCGAGGGCAAGCGGTACTTCCTCCTCGACGACGAACTCGACCACGAGGGCGCGGCCGACAAGCGGGCCAAGACCTACGTCTTCGACATGCTCAGCCTCGCCGCGCCGAAGCACATCGGGACCTACACCTCGTCGGTCGAGGCGACCGACCACCAGATGTTCGTCGTCGGCAAGTACGCCTACCAGTCGAACTACCGTTCCGGCCTGCGCATCCTCGACGTCACCAACGTGGCGAGCGGGTCGCTCAGCGAGTCGGGCTTCTTCGACATCTACCCGAGCAGCGACGGCGTCGGCTTCAACGGCACGTGGGCGAACTACCCGTTCTTCAAGAGCGGGAACATCATCGTCAACGGCATCGAGCAGGGCCTGTTCGTGGTGAAGCCGAACCTCGGGGGCGACCTGCCGCCGCGGGTGTACGAGAACCCGAACAACGTCAACGTGCCGGACGCGGGCGCCGCGGTCACCAGCGACATCTCGGTGACGGGTCTCGACGGCACCGCGCCCGCGACGACGAAGGTCGACGTGGACATCAAGCACACCTGGCGCGGTGACCTGGTCATCGACCTGGTGGCGCCGGACGGCACGGCGTACCGCTTGAAGAACTCCTCGGGCAACGACTCGGCGGACAACGTGATCGCGACTTACACGGTCGATGTGTCCTCCGAGTTGCTCAAGGGCACCTGGAAGCTCAAGGTCCAGGACGTCGCCCGCTACGACACCGGGTACATCGACAACTTCAAGATCACGTTCTGACCGCTGATGGGCCCCGACCGGGGCCCATCAGTGCGCCCGGACCCACTCCAGCAGACCCGGGCAGGCGGCCTCGACCATGGCCATGACCTCGGCGAATCCCTTGTCGTCGCCGTAATACGGGTCTGGCACGTCGAGGTCGCCGCCCGCGTCGGGGTCGAACTCGCGCAGCAACCGGACCGTCGTCGGGTCGGGAACCCGGGCCCGCAGCGCGCGGGCGTGTCCGGCGTCCAGCGCGATGAGGAGGTCGGCGTCAAGATGGTCGTCGTCGACCTGCGCGGCACTGTGGTCGGTCGGGTACCCGTTGTCGGACAGGACCCGCACGGTCCGGGGGTCGGCGGGGTCACCGACATGCCAGCCGCCGGTGCCCGCGCTGGTCACCCGGACCTGCTCGGCCAGCCCGGCGCGGCGCAGGTGCTCGCCGAACACCAGGGCGGCCATGGGGGAGCGGCAGATGTTGCCGGTACAGACGAAACAGATGTGCACAGGGAGAGAGTAGGGATGGACGAAGAGCCGTGGTGGTCACCGGAGCGGATCCGGCGGCTGCCCGCCCCGGAGCGGGCCAAGGCCATGAGCAGGCTCACCGAGGCCGTCGACCACCACCTGACGGTGCGGACCACCACCGACGACCTCGCCCGCCTGCGCTCGAAGCGCTGGCTACGCGCCCACGGCCTCACGGCCCTGGTGGAGTAGTGCTTCTTCGACCCTGTCGAGCCATTCGTGGACCAGGGCGTCGAACAGGGCGGGCTGTTCGAAGTGCGCGTTGTGCCCCGCGCGATCCAGGACCGCGAACGTCGCGCGCGGGTACGACTCCAGGATCCGGTACGGGTCGCGGTAGCCGGTCACGTTGTCCTGCCTGCCGGTGATCAGCACCGACGGGCAGGCGTACGGCCGGGGTTCCAGCGCCATCGTGCCCGCGTAGTCCGATCGGATCCGGTCCAGCGCCGCCGGGTCGGCCAGCGCCATGCCGGGATCGATCTCCTCGGCCTGCCGCCGCCGGGTCTCCTCGGTCAGCACGACCGCGATCTCGCTGAAGTCCTCGACCTCGCTCACCAGCACCACCCGCTCGTCGACGTCGCGCTCCATCCCGATCACCGGGCAGACCAGGGCCATGCCCGTGACTCGGTCGGGCTCGGCCGCCACCAGGCCGCGCGCCAGGTAACCCCCGTAGGACTCACCCGCGACGGCGTACCGGCCGGGCACGAGGGCGTCGATCGTGGCGCGCACGACGGCGAAGACGGCGTCCGTGCCGACCAGGTCCGCGGGCGCCTTGGTCAGGCCCATGCCGGGAAGATCAAGGTAGACCCGCCGCCAGCCGTCGCGCTTGGCGAAGACCGGCTCGAAGCAGCCGGTCATCAACCGGTGGTCCGGGGAGAAGCCGTGGAGCAGGACGGCGGTGTGGTCACCGTGGCCATGCTCGACGTAGTGGACATCGACACCGGCGGCATGGACGAAGGGCATGGTCGCGCAACCTAGCGGCGGCCGCGAGGCGGTCCAACCGAATTCACTAGAATCCTGGCGATGACCAGCACCGGATCCGACGAGCACGCCCTGTTGCGGCACCACGGCGATGTCGACGCCGCGCCGGGCCTGCTCGACTTCGCGGTGAACGTGCGCGGCGAGCGTCCCCCGGCCTGGCTGCGCGACCGGCTCGTCGCCGCGGTCGACCGGCTGGGCACCTACCCGTCCGCCGCCGACGACCTCGCCGCCCGCACCGCCGTGGCCGACCGGCACGGCCGCGACGCCGACCAGGTGCTCATCCTCAACGGCTCCGCCGAGGGTTTCGCGCTCCTGCCCCGGCTGCGGCCCGCGCTGGCCGCGCTGGTGCACCCGTCGTTCACCGAGCCCGAGGTCGCGCTGCGGCAGGCGGGCGTGCCCGTGCACCACGTGCTGCTCAGCGCGGACGACGGCTACGCCCTGCGCCCCGAACTCGTTCCCGCCGAGGCCGACCTGGTGGTCGTGGGCAACCCGACCAACCCGACCTCGACCCTGCACCCCGCCGACCTGATTCGCGCGCTCGCGCGACCCGGGCGGGTCGTGCTCGTCGACGAGGCGTTCATGGACGCGGTGCCCGGCGAGATCGAATCCCTGGCCCACGACCAGGAAACCCCCGGCCTGCTCGTCTTCCGCAGCCTCACCAAGACCTGGGCGGTGCCCGGCCTGCGCGCCGGATACGCGCTCGGCTCCCCGGACCTGCTCGCCCGACTCGCCGCCGACCGTCCACAGTGGCCAGTCGGAACCCTGGTGCTCGAAGCCGTCATCGCGTGCAGTGAGCCGCCCGCCGTGGCCGAGACCGAGGTGGCGGCCGTCGAAGCCCTGTCCCACCGCGAAGACCTTGTCGAAGCGCTGGAAGAACTTGGCGTCACCGTGACCGGACCGGCGTCGGCGCCCTTCCTCCTGCTGCGCGTCCCCGATGGCGAGCGCGTGCGGCAAGGCCTGCGGGCAAGGGGGATCGCGGTCCGCCGCGCCGACACGTTCCCCGGCCTGGGCCCGGACCACCTGCGGGTCGCCGTCCGCTCGCCCGAACAGTGCGCGCCGCTCGTGGCCGCGCTGAAAGCCGAACTCGCCGTGGAGGTCACCCTGTGACGACCGTCGCCGACGCGGTGGCCGCGCTCGACGCCGCCTACCCGCCCGCGCTCGCCGAGAGCTGGGACGCGGTCGGCCTGGTGTGCGGCGACCCCGCCGAGGAGGTCACGGGGATCCTCGTCTGCGTCGACCCGACCGAGTCCACAGTGGACGAGGCGATCGAACTCGGCGCGCAGCTGATCGTCGCGCACCACCCGCTGCTGCTGCGCGGGGTGCACGGCGTCCCCGCCGACACCCCCAAGGGCTCGCTCGTGCACCGCATGGTCCGCGCGGGTGTCGCCCTGTTCTGCGCGCACACCAATGCCGACGCCGCCGACCCGGGCGTGTCCGACGCGCTCGCCGAGGCGATCGGCCTGACCGTCACGGGCCCGCTCAACCCGAACGTCGACGGGACGACTGGCATCGGCCGGATCGGCACCCTCGACAAGCCCGAGCCGTTCGCCGTCTTCGTCGAGCGGGTGGCCCGCGCGCTGCCCGCCACCGAGGGCGGTGTGCGCGCCGCGGGCGACACCAACCGGCGCGTCCAGACCGTCGCGGTGTCCGGCGGCGCGGGTGACTCCTACCTCAGTGCGGCGGCCGCCGCCGGTGTCGACGCCTATGTCACCGCCGACCTGCGGCACCACCCGGCCAGCGAACATCTCGCAGCGGGCGGGCCCGCCTTGGTCGACGTCGCGCACTGGGCCAGTGAGTGGCCGTGGTGCGAGCAGGCGGCGGGCATCCTGCGCGCGGGCCTCGGCGGTACCGTCAGCGTCACCGTCTCCACCATCCGCACCGATCCTTGGACCGCCCAGTCCGCCGGGGCGCCAACCCGAACCGGGAGGTTCACCGGGTGAAAGCCGATCCCGCTGTCCAACGTCGTCTCCTCGACCTCGCAGGCGTCGACGCCGAACTGGCGCGCGTGCAGCACCAGCGGCGCACCATGCCGGAGCTGGCCGAGGTCGCCGACGGCGAGAAGGCCGCGCAGGCCAAGCGGGACGCGCAGGTCGCCGTGCAGATGCAGCTCGACGACCTCGACCGCGAGGTGGCACGGCAGGAGAAGGAGATCGACGCCGTGCGGGCCCGCGAGGACCGCGACCGCAAACTGCTCGCCGGTGGCACCGTCGGCGCCAAGCAGCTGACCGACCTCGAACACGAACTGGCCACCCTGGAGCGCAGGCAGGCCATCCTCGAGGACGACCTGCTCGAGCTGATGGAGCGCCGCGAAGCCGTCGAGATGGACGGCAAGCACGCCTCTGTCGAGCTGGCCAAGGCCGAGGACGCCCTGGCCGAGGCCAACCGCAGGCGCGACGAGAACCTCGCCGACCTCGACACCAACGAGTCCCGCCGCGACGCCGAGCGGGCCAAGATCCTGCCCGACATCCCGGCGGACCTGCTGGCCCTCTACGAGCGCAAGCGCAAGCAGAAGGGCATCGGCGCGGCCCTGCTGCGCGCCCGCCGCTGCGGCGCCTGCCGCATCGAACTCGACCGGCGCGAGATCTCCCGCATCAAGGACACCGCGGGCGACGAGGTCCTCGAATGCGAGGAATGCGGGGCGATTCTGATTCGGACCCCGGAGTCCGGCCTGTGAAGGTGATCGTCGAAGCCGACGGCGGTTCCCGGGGCAACCCGGGCCCCGCGGGCTACGGCGCCGTCGTCTTCGACGCCGCCACCGGCGCGGTCCTCGCCGAACGCGGCGAGGGCATCGGCCGCGCGACCAACAACGTCGCCGAGTACCGGGGCCTGATCGCGGGCCTGGAAGCCGCCGCGGAACTCGGCGCGGACACCGTCTCGGTCCGGATGGACTCGAAGCTGGTCGTCGAGCAGATGTGCGGCCGCTGGCAGGTCAAGCACCCGTCGATGCAGCCCCTGGCCGCGCGCGCCCGCGAACTGGTCCGCGCCTTCCAGCGGGTCGAGTTCGACTGGATCGCCCGCGCGAAGAACACCCACGCCGACCGTCTCGCCAATGAGGCGATGGACCGCCAGGCGGGCATCGAGCCGAAGGTATCCAGCGCTGCCACACCGGCCAAGGCCCCGTCGTGGACCGGCGTCCAGGGCGAGCCGACCCGGTTGCTGCTGCTGCGCCACGGCCAGACCGCGATGTCGGCGGAGCGCCGCTACTCCGGCCGGGTCGACGTCGCCCTGACCGACCTCGGCGAAGCCCAGGCCGAGGCCGCCGCCAAGCGGATCGCGAAACTCGACCACGTCGACGCCGGAACTCCCATCGTCGCCTCCCCGCTCTCCCGCACCATGTCCACCGCCCGCGCCGTCGCGGCGGCGACGGGCGGCGAGGTCACCATCCACGAGGGCCTGGTCGAAACCGACTTCGGCGACTGGGACGGTCTGACCTTCGCCGAGGCATCCGCCCGCGACCCGCAGCTGCACACCCAGTGGCTCTCGGACACGTCGGTGGCGGCCCCCAACGGCGAAAGCATGGACACCGTCCACCGCCGAGTCCGCAAAACCCGCGACGACTTGATCACCAAGTACGGCGGCAAGACATTGGTCGTGGTCAGCCACGTAACCCCGATCAAGTCACTGCTCCGCATGGGCCTGGATGTCGGACCATCGCTGCTCTTCAGACTGCATCTGGACCTTGCGTCGCTGTCGATCGTCGAGTTCTACCCCGATGGCAACGCCTCGGTCCGCTTGGTCAACGACACCTCTCACCTGGCCTGAAGAGGCACCTGAAGCCCGAGCTCAGCCCGTGAGAGCGACGGGCGCGCGAACGGTCGCCATGAGCCGAGCGAACTCGGACAGCGTCTCGTTCAGAGCCGCGGCGGCGAGCGGCCGAACGAAGCCACCCTCCTCAGGCGCCGCGATCATCCGGTCGAGCACGAAATGCCCGGGCAGCACATCGGTGGCTCCCAGCGCCCGCAGCAGCGGCAACAAGGCGAAGTCGATCGCCACCACATGCCCCTGCGTCCCCCCATTGGCCAGCGGCAACACCGCGATATCGGCCAAAACGCCTGAAGGCAGCAGGTCCAGCAGCGACTTCACCAGCCCGCTGTACGCGGCGCGGTAGACCGGGCTGGCCACGACCAGGCCATCGGCGGAAGACATGAGGTCGAGCGCCGCCCGGATCTCCGGATCGTCGACGTCCTCGGACAGAAGGGCGACGGTCGGTAAGTCGCGGACCGCGATCGTGTGCACCCGATGTCCGGCTCGGCGCAGCTCGACCTCGGCGTGGGCCACCAAGATGCCCGCCCGAGTGCTCGCCGACGGACTCCCGGAGATGATCACCACCGATGCCATCGCACACCTCCTCATCCCTCTCACCTGAGTAGAGCAGCCGCCCGCGACCTGCTCAAAGGGCGTCCACACCATGGGAGTGCCAAGGGAGGAGACGCGCTCCGTATCCTTGGTGTGCGGGCGAGTCGGCAGGGCGACCGCGGCGGTGTGACCCACCGACGAGGAAAGTCCGGACTCCGCAGGGCAGGGTGGTTGTTAACGGCAACCCGGGGTGACCCGCGGGACAGTGCCACAGAAAACAGACCGCCTGGTGAGAGCCAGGTAAGGGTGAAACGGTGGTGTAAGAGACCACCAGCACCTCGGGTGACCGAGGTGGCTAGGTAAACCCCACCCGGAGCAAGGCCAAGAGGGAGCCTCCGGGCTCCTGCGCAGACGTTCGAGGGCTGCCCGCCCGAGTCTGCGGGTAGGCCGCACGAGCCTGCCGGCGACGGCAGGTCTAGATGGATGGTCGCCGATCGGGATTTCGGTCCCGTGGACAGGATCCGGCTTACGGTCGGCTCGCCCGCCCTGTCCGCTCGAAATTTGAACGCTCGACATACACCGATCGGAGTAACTTCGCGCGAGACGCGCCAGAAGTTCACCTGTGAAATGTCACACCCCGCGTGCACGATGTGGTGCAGGTGGGTGAACTCCGCCGGTGACTGGGAAATTCGGGTGGTCATCGGCTCTGACCAGCCCCGTTCGACCGATGATGGGTGTAACAAAACTCATCCGACGGGAGGACACGGGCCTGGTGGATCTACGGAGCGCATCACATCAGCTACCGATCGTAATGACAATCATGTGCTCCTCATGAGACCCTCCTTGGGGCACAGCACAGACCTGCCGCGCCGGGTGGCACCGTCCGGCGCACTTGGGAGATCGAAATGACCACCCCGACCCTGATGACACTCGTGGACCTCGCCCAGCAGCAGCCGACCAACGTCGGCACCACTGGCGTCCGCGACTGGATCCTCAACAACATCATCCCCCTGCTTCTCCTCGTGGTCGCGCTGCTCGTGCTCTGGCTCGGTGGAGGTAAGGGCGACAACGCCGGCGTGATGCGCAGGCTCGGCGGGGTGATCGTCGCCCTGGGCATCGTCGGCCTCGCGGTGACCACCGACGCCGGCCAAGGCATCGGTCGCTGGATCGCCGGCCTGTTCACCGGAGGATGACCTGACGTGCGGATCCGCACCGACGACGAGGTGTACCGGGTCGACGCCGTGTGGCTCGGCCCGCCCAAGGCGACCTTCCCCTGGCGGGCCCGCTACGTGGCCTGGGGCATCGGCTCGGTCGTCTTCCTCTTCATTCTCACGATCCTGCGCAACGTGGGGATCGGTCTGTTCTGGTCGTTCTCCTGGGGGATGGTCGCGACCGTAGCCATCACCATGTTCATCTGCTCGCGGATCAGCCACGAACGACCCCTTGGTGCGGTTCTTGCCATGTGGGTGCGCGAAGTGACAGCCCCTCGCGAGATCATCGAGGGAACCGGCGGCGCGGCCAGCGCCGCCCAGGTCCGTGTGCGTTCCGAACTGCCCCGGCGACGCCCGCGGGGACGGAAGCGGAACAACGGTTACAGGGAGGTCAGCGGTGTTCGGACGAGGTAAGCGCGAGCCGGATGTGCTCGCGACGTACCCGGCGGGACATTCGCAAGGCCGATCCCAGGGGCAGGGCAAGCACGCGCGCTACGAGCAGGCCCGCTACGACAAAGAGGCGCGCAAGCGCGGCAAGCGGCTGCCCGGCGAGCAGAGCCTGCCCAGCTACACCCCGGAGATCTCCGCGCGCACGATCGACGGCCACCTGCTGCGCACCGGCACCGACGTCTACGCGTGGTACCGGCTCGCCCCGCAGCGCTGGTCGTTCCGGTCGGACTCGCAGCGCCAGGACCTGATCGCGGCGATCGCGGGCCAGTACGCCGAGCTCTCGGGCCGCTGGATGCACCTGCGGGTCACCACCCGGCCGTACCCGATCCGCATGTGGGCCGAGGCGCACGTGCACAACGCGGTCAACCGCCTGCCCGACGTGCCCGGCGCGCTGTCCTTCGACGACTACCTCGTCGGCGAGCAGCAGCAGCTCATGGGCCGCTCGATGGCCGAGAAAGAGGTCTACCTGGGCGTCCAGGTGCAGACCCGCAACGTCATGGACCGCGCCGTCGAGCGGGCCGCGCCGCTGCTGCGCAAGGTCTTCCCCGAGGCCGTCGACGCCGAGCTGCTGGCGATCGAGAGCGAGGTCGAGCACCTCGACCAGGTCATCGGCTCGGCCGGGCTCGAAGGCCGACCGGTCACCGCCGAGGAGATCTCCTGGCTGATGCACCGGTCGTGCTCACTGGGCCTTCCCGCTCCCCGCAACATGCCCGCCGTCCCCGGCGCGGCCTGGGAGCCCGAGGACCTGGCCAGCTTCACCGACGCCGCCGACTTCCACCAGGACCCGTACTCGCCCACGGTCACCGTGCGCGGCCGCACCGGCTCCAACGCCGGGGTCAAGCGGCACGTCGCGGTGCTGACCGTCGGCATGATGCACGGCCTGCAGATCCCCGAGATCGACGACCCGTGGGTCCAGCGCGCCGACCGGCTGCCCGCCGCCGTGGAGTGGTCCGCGCGCATCTACGTGCGCAGGCCCGAAGAGGTCCAGGGCGAGCTGGCGCGGCAGATGAACAAGGTCCGCTCCCAGGTCAAGCACTACACCGACGAGCACGAGCTGGAGCCGCCGCAGTCGCTGGCCCGGCAGGCCAGCCGGGTGCTGGAGATCGACGACGAGATGACCTCGGGCTTCACCGCCCTGGCCACCCGCGTCCGCTCCTGGTGGCGCCTGGCCGTGTCCGGCCCGACCGACCGCGACGCGCTGCGGCTGGCCCAGGAACTGCTCGACCTCTACAAGCCGAAGATCGCCATCGAGCACCCGGAGGCGCAGTACGCGCTGGCCAGGGAATTCATCCCAGGCGAGCCGCTCGCCTCCGCCGCCTACCTGCGCCGCGGCTCGGTCGTGTGGGCCGCGTCCTCGGTGCCGACGGCCACGGCCGAGGTCGGCGACCGGCGCGGCATCCTGCTCGGCGAGACCTGCACCGCGACCCGGCGCCCGGTGGCGTGGGACCCGTGGATGGCCCAGGAGATCCGCGACTCGTCCGGCCTGACCGCGATGGTCGCCGGGCTCGGTGGCGGCAAGTCCTTCCTCGGCGGCGGCATCGTCTACAAGACGCTGCGCGCCGGGGCGCACTGGACGATCCTCGACCCGTCCGGCCCGCTGGCGAAGCTGTGCGACCTGCCCGAGCTGCGGCCCTACGCGCGGCCGATCAACCTGCTCAACGCCCAGGCGGGCATCCTCAACCCGTACCGGGTGGTGGCCGAGCCTCGACTGGAACACTTCCTCGACGAGGAGGATCCGGAGCGCGCCTGGCGCCGGGAGAAGGCGCTGGCCGCCGCCACCCGCCGACGTCTCGTGCTCGACGTGCTCTCCGGTCTGCTGCCCTATGAGGTCTCGCGGCTGCCGCAGAGCCGCATCGTGCTGCTGCGCGCGGTCCGCACGGTCGGCGGTCGCGCCGACGCCGACCCCAGCCTGGTCTTCGACGCGCTGCGCCGCGACGCCAGCGAGCACCACGAGCACGCCGTCGTCGTCGCCGACTTCCTCGACGAGATGAAGGAGCGCATGTCGCTGCTCATCCCCGAGCGCGGCGCCGACCCGTACGACGAGCAGCGCGACGACCGGCTGACGGTCCTGACCATGGCCGGGCTGACCCTGCCGAAGGACGGTGTCGGCCGCGAGCACTGGACCGACGCGGAGGCCCTCGGCGTCGAGATGCTCAACCTCGCCGCCTGGCTCACCCAGCGGTCGATCTACGAGAAGCCCAAGGACATGCGCAAGGGCGTCTGGATCGACGAGGCGTTTTTCCTCTCCGAGGTCCCGACCGGCCGTGTCCTGATGAACCGCTTCGCGCGTGACTCGCGAAAGTGGAACGTCCGTGTGCTGCTGTCCTCGCAGATCCCGGCCGACTTCCTCAAGATCCAGGGCTTCGTCGCCCTCCTCGACTCGGTCTTCATCGGCCGCCTCGACGACGACCAGGCCCAGTCCGACGCGCTGCGCCTGCTCAAGGTCCCGGTCAACGCGGGCTACGAGCAGGTCATCGCCAGCCTGGGCAGGCGTCCGGCCCAGCGCGGCGTCGAACGCGACACCGCCCCCCGCCAGTTCATCTTCGGCGACGGCGCCGGTGGCGTGGAGCGCATCCGGATCGACCTGTCCGGCTCCCACCTCGAGCACCTGCGCGGGGTCATGGACACCACCCCCGACGCCATGCGCGAGCGCAACGCCCGCGCCGCCCTGCCCGCGGCCCCCGCGGGCCCGACGGCGCCCGCACTACCCGAACCGGAGCCGCTCGACGGCTCCACCATGCCCAGTGACGAGGAGTTCGAACGCGCGGCGGAATTCGAGCTCGGCCTGAGCGAGGACGAGTTCCTCCTCGAGCCGGACCCGGAGCCGTCCGACAAGAAAGACGGCGAGAAGAAACGCGGTCGTGAGGACGCGGCATGAGCGATGATGTGCCGTTGCGGAAGTTGATCAAGCTAGTGCCCGGTAGCCCGAGCTCGAGGTTGGTGGACGTCACATGATCACGTTCCTGATGGTGGTGGTCGCCGCCACGCTGCTGTACGCGGCGCGGCGGAGGAAGAGATCACCCCATTCGCGCAAGCGGCTCACGATGCTCGCCGTCATCGGCATCATCGGGCTGCAAGCGGTGATCGGCAGTCCCGCGATGGCGCAGGACAACAGCTGTGTCCCCAACCCGGAGCGCCCCGGCGCCGGCATGGTCGGCGCGCTCGACCCGCCCCAGGGCAACGGCGAGGCAGACAGCCCATACCTGGTCTACGGGTACGCGGGCATGGTCTGGCACGTCTACGACGAGTCGTGCGGCGGCTTGGTGCCCAACGGCGTCAGCGACCCTGGTTCCACGATCGACACGTGGGCGGGCAACGAGCTGTTCAACATCGCCAAGAACATCATCGGCGCCACCAACTCGCTGCACTACACGCTGCTCAACGGCGGCGTTCTCGGCGGATTGAACGAGCAGATCGGCAAGGCGGCCGACTCCGTCTTCAACAACCTCTACACCCAGCTCTTCAGTGTGTTCATGCTCGTGCTCGCCGTCCTGATGTTCCGCCAGATCTGGAAGGGCGACCTGGCCGCGGTCAGCAAGCGCGCCCTGTTCGCGTTCGCGGGCATGTGGCTGGCGGCCTCGTCGATGGTCCTGGTCACCAACTACGACCGGATCGACGACCTGATCGTGCGCACCACCTCCGGCATCCAAGCGGGCTTCGTCGACCCCGAGGAAGACCGGGTCGTGCGCCACATCCTGCCGACCGAGCTGCACAACAAGGTGGTCTACGACAACTGGCTGCGCGGCGAGTTCGGCAGCCCGGACGACCCGAAGGCGACCGAGTTCGGCAGGCGCCTGCTCGCCGCCCAGGCCTGGACGCGCGACGACATCGTCACCGGGCGCGACGCCGACAACAACGCCGAGCAGCAGAAGAAGAACGAGTACAAGCAGATCGCGACCCAGCTCGGCTCGGCGACCGGCTACTTCAAGGGCACCGACGGCAGCCGCACCGGCGCGGGCATCCTGGCGATGTTCCAGTCGATCGTGTACTCGCTGTTCCAGCTCTTCGCGAAGCTCGCGGTGCTGCTGGCGCAGCTGCTCCTGCGGATCCTCGCGCTGACGGCTCCGGTGATCGGCCTGGTGGCCTTGGTCCACCACGACATCCTGCGCAAGGTCGGTCGCGCCGTCGGCGCGGTCGTGCTGAACGTGCTGGTCCTGGCCATCCTCGCGGGCATCCACTTCAAGTTCCTCGAGATGATCTTCTCGCCGGACGCCAAGCTGTCGCTGCTCACGCAGATGCTGCTGGCCGCGATCGTCACCTTCGTGTTCTTCCTGGTGGGCCGCCCGATGCGGCGCATGTGGCAGATGCTGGAGATGTCGGTCGGCGCGGCAGGCGCGTCGATGCCCGCGGCCGGGTCGGGGATCTTCTCCCGGTTCCGCCGTAACAAGCACGAGGGCACGACGCCGCAGGACGAGTTCTGGGAGACCGTCCGCGACGGCGAGGAGGGCGAGTCCACCGGCCTGGCCAAACACAGCCAGGGCAACCGCAGGCCCCGGCCGGAAGCGAGCAACCCGGTCACCGCGACCGCCCAGCGGATGGACACCGCGCGGCCCGCCATCGGCGCACCGCGCCAGGCCCTCGAGTCGTCCATCACCAGGCTGGGCCCTGGCGACCACGACGTCGTCCTGCCCGGAGCCCCGAGGCCCGGCCGTGGCGGTCCGGCGACGATCGTGCGGGCGAGCAGCCGCGTGGTCGACACCGTGCCCGTCGCCGACCGCAACTGGGACCGCGGCGAGGACGCCGTCGTCATCCCGTCGCGGGTGCCGAACGCCGAATACGCCACACCCGAGGCGATCAGCAGTCCGCGGCCCGCGGACGTGGAGATGGTCGCCGGCAGGCCGGTGCACGTCGTCTACCGGCCCTCCCGGGGCCTTGAGGTCGCCGAGTCCCCCCGCCGGATGCCGCTGCACGACGGTCCGCGCGAGACCGACTCGGTGGTGAGGTAACCCGATGCCGATCCGCACCAACCGCGGCCGGGCCGCGGTGTACCGAAAGCTCTGGGGCTGGCCGATGCGCTCGCCCAAGCACCTGGCGATCACGGCGGTGATCGCGGCGGTGCTGATCACCGGGCTGGGCATCGTCATCCCGAAGCTCGCGGGCAAGAACGGGCTGCCCGCGTCCGCGTCCACGTCGGGTCGCCCGGGTTCGGCCACCACCTACCTCGGCCAGCCCCCGCAGCCCGGTGTCACCACGGCGCCGACGTCGCTGCCGACCCGACTGCCGCCACCGACCCAGCAGCCGTCCTCGGCGCCCGCCTCACCCGAGGCGTTGGACACCGCCATCGCGTGGTCGGAGGCGTGGGTGTTCCACCCCGCGGGCACCACGGCCGAGGCCTGGCTCGACCGGCTTCGCCCACACACCACCGAGGAATACCTCCTCGGGAAGCTGTCCACGGTGGAGCCCGCGAACGTGCCCGCGAACGCGGTCACCGGGCGGGCTGAGGTCAAGAACTCGTCCGTGGGCGCCGTCGAGGTCGAGGTGCCCACCGACAACGGAACTTTGCACATCACGGTCATCAAGACCGACAAGGGCTGGCGGGTCTCGGAACACAAGCGGGTGGGCTGATGCGGGCGACAGTGATGATCGGCGCGCTCGCGGCGGGCGGACTTGTCGTCGCCATCACCGCGGGCGTCGTCACCGTCGTACAGAAAGACCAGATGGCCGACGCCATGCGGGTGGCCACGATGTCGTGCAACGCCACCCTGGGCCCGGCGACGACCGGCCCCGCGGGCTCGGGCGCGGGCGACGCGGCGCGGCTCACCGATGAGCAGCGCGGCACGGTCGCGCACATCATCGCGATCGGCAAGCAGCGCAACCTCGCGCCCCGCGCCTGGCAGGTCGCGATCCAGGCCGGGATGACCGAGTCCGGCCTGCGCAGTCTCAACTACGGCGACCGCGACTCCCTGGGCATCTTCCAGATGCGTCCCTCGATGGGCTGGGGGTCGCCCGCCCAGGTCACCGACCCGGTTTACGCGGTCAACAAGTTCTACGACGTCCTGCTCAAGGTCCCGAACTGGGAGAACCAGCGCCCGGGGGAGTCCGCGCAGGACGTCGAGCGGTCCGCGTTCCCCGACCGGTACCACCGGTGGGAGGCGATGGCCGCGCACCTGATCGGCACGCTGGGCGAGGTCGTCAACGCCACCGGCTGCGGTCAGGGCGTCGGCAACCTGCTGCCCGCGCCGACCGCGGCCGCGGGGGCGGCGATCAACTGGGCGCTCGGCCAGCAGGGCAAGCCCTACCAGTGGGGCGCCCTGACCACGCACCAGAACTCGTTCGACTGCTCGAGCCTGATGTTGCAGGCCTACCGGTCCTCCGGGATCACGCTGCCGCGCACCTCCCGCGAGCAGTACCGGGCGGGAGCGATGCTCCCGGTCGAGCAGGCACAGCCCGGCGACCTGCTGTTCTGGGCCTACGACGAGAACGATCCACGCACCATCCACCACGTCGCGATGTACCTCGGCGATGGCAAGATCGTCGAGGCACAGCAAGACGGTGTGCCGGTCCACATCAGGCCGGTGTCGTGGACCGAGGGCGAACTGGTGAACCAGGCCGTTCGGCCGGGCGTCTGAGGGAGAAGTCGACATGAGCGAGCTTGCGAGCGAATCATCGACACAGTGTCTTCGCGAGTGGAGCCACCGAACTTGTGAGGTGGCCGCGTGAGTATGTATGCGCCTGATCCGCTTCCCCGCCACGCGGGCCCACCCGCGTCCAGCACCCCGATCCGCGACTTTCTCGACTCCGCGCCCCGGCCGGGGATCAGCGAGGGTTACGCGGTGCTGCCGCGCGGGCTCGCCGAGGGCATGCCGCTGCCGTGGCAGCAGGCCATGTCGCACCTGCTGCACGAGTTCCACCAGGTGTACGCGCACCTGAACTGGCCGGAGTACCGGGTGGTGCCGTCGCGCCGGGAGCGGCTGGTCGACCTCGACGAGGAGCAGCTGGCCGAGGTCGGCTGCCTGGTGGAGATCGACGTCGACGGCGAACTGGTCTACCGCGAGCGCAACGGCAAGCGGATCGAGGACCCGGAGCGGCACGAGGTCCTGGTTTCCTGCCTGGACCCGATTCCCGGCCAGCACCTCAACGCGAACCAGGACACCCCGCCGCGAGGTTTCCCGGTGCAACCGGCGCCGCACTGGGGTTAGCTGGTCCCATGAGCAACGACCCGAACCCGGACCCAGGCTGGTACTACAACACCCGCACCGGACAGGTCGAGCACGGCGAGGTCGGCCGCGCCATCGACCGTCTCGGCCCTTACCCCGACCGCGCGACCGCCGAGCGCGCCCTCCAGATCGCCCGCGAACGCACCGAGGCAGCCGACAAGGCCGACCGTGCGTGGAACAGCGACGACGACTGACGCACCTTCGTATCGGAGGCAGGCGAGACGCGCCGGGTGGGTAGGGTGCGGGGTGTGAACTCGCGGGTGGTCGGTATGGACGGGGCCGAGGTCGACTTCGGGCGGGTGCGCGCGGATTTCAGTCTGCCGACGCAGTTCCCGGCCGCGGCGCTGGCCGAGGCGGAGCAAGCGGTGTCCGACGGGCCGAAAGGCGACCGGGACGACGCGACCGACCTGCCGTTCGTGACCATCGATCCGCCTGGCGCCAAGGATCTGGACCAGGCGATGTTCGTCGAGCGGGTCGGCGACGGCTTCCGGCTGCACTACGCCATCGCCGACCTTGGCGCGTTCGTCGTGCCCGGCGGCGCCCTCGACACCGAGGTGCGCAGGCGCGGCCAGACCATGTACCTGCCCGACGGCAACGTCCCGCTCCACCCGACCGTGCTGTCGGAGGGCATGGCGAGCCTGCTGCCCGACCAGGTCAGCCCGGCCGCCCTGTGGACGATCGACCTCGGCGCCGACGGCGAGCCGACCGCGGCCACCATCCGGCGCGCTTGGATCAAGTCCGTCGCCCAGTTCGACTACGAGACCGTGCAGGCCGCGATCGACGCGGGCGACCCGTACCCGTCCATCGCGGCGCTCCCTGAGCTGGGCAAGCTGCGCCGCGAGCACGCTGTGAAGCGCGGCGCGGTCGAGCTGCAACTGCCCGAGCAGGAAGTCGAGCCGGACGGCGCGGGCGGGTGGCGCCTCGTGCTGCGCCCGCGCACCCAGGTCGACGCCTGGAACGCGGAGATCTCGCTGCTCACCGGCATGTCGGCGGCGAAGATCATGCTCGACGCGGGCGTGGGTGTCCTGCGCACGCTGCCCGATCCCGACGACAACGCGATCACCTGGCTGCGCCGCTCCGCGAAGAACCTGGGCATCGAGTGGCCGCAGGAGCGTTCCGCCGCCGAACTGCTCGCCGACCTCGACCCGTCGCGGCCGGACGCGCTGGCGCTGTTCATGGACGCCACCCGGTTGCTGCGCGGCGCGGGCTACACCGTCTTCGACGGCCAGACTCCCGAGCTGAGCACCCACGCGGGAATCGCCGCGTCCTACGCCCACGTCACCGCGCCGCTGCGCAGGCTGGTCGACCGCTTCGGCACCGAGATCTGCCTGGCCGTCTGCGCGGGCGAGGAGGTGCCCGCCTGGGTGCGCGAGGCGCTGCCCGCGCTGCCCGCGCTCATGGAGGGTTCCGACAGCCTCGCGAGCAAGGTCGACCGCGCCTGCCTCGACCAGGTCGAGGCGTGGGTGCTCAGCGACCGGGTCGGCCACGAGTTCGACGCCGTGGTGCTGCGCAGCGACGCCAACTCCGCGGAGATCTTCATTCCCGAGCCGCCCGTGCTGGGCCGGTGCCCGGGGGAGGGACTGCCTGAGGGCGAGACCATCCGGGTGCGGCTGACGGAGGCTGTGGTGGCAGAGCGCAGGGTCGAGTTCGAACGGGTGGAGGTCGCGTGACCGAGGTCAGTCAGCTCAAGGTCGGGGTGCTGGGCGGGACCGGGCCGCAGGGCCGGGGTCTGGCGCTGCGCTGGGCCCGCGCGGGCATCAGCGTCGTGCTCGGTTCGCGGTCCGCCGAGCGGGCCGAGGCCGCTGCCGCCGAACTGCGTGAACTCGCGGGCGTCGACACGATCACCGGGCTGGACAACGCCGCGTGCGCCGCGACGGCCGACGTCGTCCTGGTCGCCGTGCCGTGGGACGGGCACCGCGACCTGTTGGAGTCGCTGCGCGTCGAACTCGCCCAGAAGATCGTCATCGACTGCGTCAACCCGCTCGGCTTCGACAAGCAGGGTCCGTTCGCCCTGCCGGTCGAGGAGGGCAGCGCCGCGCAGCAGGCCGCCCTGGTGCTTCCCGAGTCCCGGGTCACGGCGGCGTTCCACCACGTCTCCGCGGTCCTGCTGGCCGACCTGGGCGTGGCCGAGATGGACATCGACGTACTGGTCCTCGGCGACGACCGCGAAGCGACCGACACGGTGCGCGCCCTGGCCGACGCCATCCCCGGCATGCGCGGCATCTACGGCGGCAGGCTGCGCAACGCGCACCAGGTGGAAGCCCTCACCGCCAACCTGATCGCCATCAACAAGCGCTACAAGGCGCACGCGGGAATCCGCGTCACGGACGTCTGAGGTGTTCTTCGACGACCTCGGCGAGCCGGTCCCGCTGACCGGAACCCCCTCGCGGGTGGTCAGCCTCGTCCCGTCGCTGACCGAGGCGGTGGAGACGTCCGCGCCGGGTCTGATCGTGGGCGCGACCGAGTACTGCACTCACCCGCTCACGCTGGACGTGCCCAGGGTGGGCGGTTCGAAGTACCCGACCGTCGACGCGGTGCTCGACCTGCGGCCGGGCCTGGTGATCGCCAACTCGGAGGAGAACCGCCCCGAGGACGTCGAGCGGCTGCGGGCTGACGGCGTCGCGGTGTGGGTGACTCGGGCGGCGGAGACCGTGCCGGTGGGCCTGGCGTCGATCCGCAGGCTGCTCACCCAGGGCCTCGGGTTGTCCGAGCCGGATTGGCTGCCCGCCGCCGAGGACGCCTGGCACGACGTGGTGCCGGTGCGCGCCACCGCGGTGATCCCGGTGTGGCGCAAGCCGTGGATCGTCGTCGGCCGCGACACCTTCGCCGGTGACGTCCTGCTCCGGCTCGGCGTCGCCAACGCGTACGCGAACCATGCCGACCGCTACCCACGGCCGACGTTGGCTGAGCTGAACGCGATGCCCGCGGAGCTGGCCGTGCTGCCGGACGAGCCGTACGAGTTCACCCCGACCGACGGTCCCGAGGCTTTCCCGGACAAGCGATCCGTGCTGGTCAACGGCCGATATCTGACCTGGTGCGGCCCGTCCCTGGTGGCCGCTCGCGAGTCATTGGGCGCGGCAATATCTGAGGTCTGCTGAAAAAGTTGTGTAGACTCAAGAAATTGCGTAGCCTCGGTTCATGACAAACGTGCTGCTAGTGCTGACCTCTGCCGCCTCCCTCGGCGGACGCCCGACCGGTGTCTGGCTGGAGGAGTTCACCGTCCCGCTCCACGCCTTCCACGCCGCGGGCTTCACCGTCGACGTGGCCTCCGTCCTCGGCGGCACTCCGCCGATCGATCCGGCAAGCGGGTCGGGCGGGCCGACGGACACCCTCGCGCTCGCCGAGGTGGACCCCAAGGCTTACGACGCCGTCTTCCTTGTGGGCGGGCATGGCGCGATGGCCGACTTCCCGGACAACCCCGACCTCACCCAGGTGCTGCGCAACACCCCGGTGGTCGCCGCGGTCTGCCATGGATCCGCAGGTCTGCTTAATGTCCCCGAACTGGTCAGCGGCAAGGTGGTGACCGTGTTCAGCGACAGCGAGGAGACGGCGGCGGGCGCCGACGCGATCATCCCGTTCTCCTTGGCGCGCAAGATGGTCGAGCTGGGCGCCAACGTCGAGGCGGGCGACCCGTTCACCAGCTCGGTGCGTCAGGACGGCAAGCTTTTCACCGGCCAGAACCCGCAGTCGTCCGGCGCTCTCGCCGATCTGGTGGTGCGGGAACTGCGATGAGCGACCTGTTATCCGCCCTCCCGTTGCGCGAACGCAAGCGTGCCCGAGTGCGGGTCGGCCTGTGGTCACACCTGGTGGAGCGGATCGAGAAGACGCCGTTCGCCGAGGTGTCGGTCAAGGAATTGGCCGCGGCGGTCGAGGTCTCGGAGCCGACGTTCTTCAGCCACTTCCCGACCAAGGCCGACCTGCTCGGGTATCACATCTGCTTGTGGCGCATCAGGATGGTGCTCGCCTCGGCCGCGGCGGGGGAGGGGCGCGCATTCCTGCTGCGGTTCTTCGACGAGACCGCGAAGTCCATTGTGGACGGACCGAGGATGTGGTTCGAGATCACGGCGGAGATCGCGCGCGGCGGCGGTCTCTGCGCGCCCCAGGAGATCTCGGCCGCCGAGCGGCTGCTGGTCTTCGGCGATCCAGCGGCCTTGGACATCCCGGTGACGCCGCAGGCCGACCTGTTCGCGCACCATCTGCGGGCGGCGGGCGTGGCCGATGTCCCGGCGGCGGTCACCGCGCTGCTGACGGGCTTCTACGGGGTCCCGTTGGCCTTGGGCGAAGGCGGGCTCGACCAGCTCGCCGACGCCTACCGCGATCACGTCACCCGCGTGGTGTGAGCGGTCAGCCGGTCCGGAACTCGTCGGTGGCTTCGCGAAGTGCTTGCAGGACACCGGGATCGCTGACGGCGTGGCCCGCGGTGGGCAACGTCAGCCGCGAGTCCGGCCATGCCTGGCGCAGGTCCCACGCGGTCACCGGCGGGCACACGATGTCGTAGCGGCCCTGGACGATCCGACCCGGGATGCCCGCCAGCTTGCCCGCGTCGCGGATCAGCTGGTCGTCATCGAGCCAGCCGCCGTGGGTGAAGTAGTGCAAGGCGATCCGGGCGAAGGGGACCGCGAACGACGGCGCCGCGTACTGAGCCATCAGGGCCGGGCTCTGGTCCAGGGAGACTGTCGCGCCCTCCCAGTTGCTCCACGCCAGAGCCGCGCGGGTGCGCAGTTCCTCGTCTTCGCCGAATACCAGGTCGCGGTACGCGGTCAGCGGGTCCGCGCCGTCGGGGACCAATGCGGCGAACTCGGCCCACGCCTCGGGGAACAGCGCGCTCGCGCCGCCACCCCGGTAGAGCCAGTCCAACTCGCTGGGCCGCAACAGGAAGACGCCGCGCAGGATGATCTCGCTGACCCGCCCGGGGTGGGTCTCGGCGTACGCCACGGCGAGCGTCGCACCCCAGGAACCGCCGAACAGCTGCCAGCGCTCGATGCCGAGGTGCTCGCGCAGCCGCTCCATGTCGGCGACCAGGTGCCACGTCGTGTTGGCCGACAGGTCGGCGTCCGGCTCACTCACATGCGGCGTGCTGCGCCCGGACCCGCGCTGGTCGAACAGGACGATCCGGTAGGCGCTGGGGTCGAAGTGCCTGCGCTGGACCGGGTTCGTGCCCGCGCCCGGTCCACCGTGGAGGACCACCACCGGCTTGCCGTCGGGGTTGCCGCTGACCTCCCAGTACACGCGGTGCCCGTCGCCGACGTCGAGCATTCCGTGCTCGTGCGGCTCGATACCGGGATACAGGACGTCCATGCGCCCATGCTGCACTACGCCTAGGGTCGTCGATATGGCGATCGCACAATTCGGCAAGGAGACTTCGTCCCGCGGGGAGTTCGTGCGCCAACCCAACCGGTTCACCGACCGGATCACCGCGGACGGGTCGTCGGGCAGGCGGCCGGAGGCCGGTCGGTACCGGCTGATTGTGAGCCTGGCCTGCCCTTGGGCGCATCGGGCGCTCATTGTGCGGGGGTTGTTGGGGTTGACGGAGGTCATCTCGCTGGGGGTCGTGGACCCGATTCGGGATGAGCGGGGATGGCGGTTCACCCTCGATCCGGAGAACCGTGACCCGGTGCTGGGAATCGAGTTTCTGTCCGAGGCTTATCTCGCTTCGGATCCGGAGTACGCGGGTCGGGTGACTGTGCCCGCTCTGATCGACACCGTTTCCGGGACGGTCGTGTCCAACGACTATCCGCAGATCACTCTGGATCTGAGTACTGAGTGGCGCGAGTTCCATGCTCCTGGTTCCCCTGACCTCTATCCCGTGCCGCTGCGCGCCGAGATCGACGCTTTGATCGAGTCGATCTTCCATAACGTCAACAACGGTGTGTACAAGGCGGGGTTCGCTACGGGGCAGGCGGCGTATGAGAAGGCGTACTTGGCGTTGTTCGCCGAACTCGACCGGCTCTCCGCCCGGCTGGAGCGGTCACGGTTTCTGGTGGGGGATCAGATCACTGAGGTGGACATCCGGTTGTTCACCACGTTGGTGCGCTTTGACGCTGTTTACCACGGGCACTTCAAGTGCAACCGGGAGAAGTTGTCTGAGATGCCGGTGTTGTGGGCGTATGCGCGGGATCTCTTTCAAACGCCTGGGTTTGGTTCGACCGTCGATTTTGATCACATCAAGCGGCACTACTACGTGACTCACCCGAAGATCAATCCGACGGGGGTTGTTCCTGTGGGGCCGGATCCGGCTGGTTGGTCGGTGCCGCACGGGCGTTCCTGACGGGGGGCCTGTTGGGGTGGTTTGCCGGCCGGCTTCTGGCTGGGGGCCTGTTTGGGTGGTTCGCCTTGATTTGGGGACCCCGGAAATGGGCCTGCGCGGGTAAAGCGGGCAGGGGTGAAGAAACTGCCCCGCGCCGCGAAAGTTTAGGCCCATTTCACCCCAAATCAAGGCGAACCACCCAAACAGGCCGTTGGGATTGGCCCGTCGCCTTTGGGATGGGAAGGAGGCAAGGGGGATGGGTGGTCCGGAGTGGTGGTCCGGGAGTGGTGGTCTGGGGTGCGGTTGGACCAAGCCCGGCCGCATGGCTTGAGCCACACGGCCGGGCTTGAAATCTATTAGTGGAAGGCGTGTTCCGGTGCGGGGAACTCTCGGCCCCGCACGTCCGCCGCGAACTGTTCGGCCGCGTTCAACAGCACTCCCGCCACATCGGCGTAGCGCTTGACGAACCTCGGGGCCTTCGCCCGTCGCATGCCCGCCATGTCCTGCCAGACCAACACCTGCGCGTCGCAGTCCGGGCCGGCGCCGATGCCGACGGTGGGGATGTGGAGTTCGTGGGTGACCTTCTTGGCCACCTCAGCGGGCACCATCTCCATGACCACGGCGAACGCCCCGGCCTCCTGCAGCGCCAACGCGTCGGCGAGGACTGTTTCGCCCGCGTCGCCGCGGCCCTGGACTCGGTAGCCGCCCAGGTTGTGCTCGCTCTGCGGGGTGAAGCCGATGTGGCCCATGACCGGGATGCCCGCGTTGGTGATGGCCCGCACGTGCGGCGCGAACGCCTTGCCGCCCTCAAGCTTCACCGCGTGGGCGCGGCCTTCCTTCATGAACCGGACGGCCGTGGCCAGTGCCTGCTCAGGGGAGAGCTGGTAGGAGCCGAACGGCAGGTCGGCGACGACGAGCGCCTTCTTCGCCGACCGTGTCACGGCCGACACCAGCGGAATCAGTTCGTCGACCGTCACCGGCAGCGACGTCTCATACCCGTAGACGTTGTTCGCGGCCGAGTCGCCGACGAGGAGCACGGGGATTCCGGCCTCGTCGAACAGTTCGGCGGTGTACATGTCGTAGGCGGTGAGCATCGGCCACGGTTCGCCGCGCTCCTTGAGCTCCTGCAGGTGGTGGATCCGGACCCGCTTGGCAGGCTTCGCGCCTTGCGCTGCGGCGGCACCAGTCCCATAGGGAGCGGCTACTTCGGCGGAGTTCTTCTCAGCGGACATCGCTGTCGACCGTCCTTCCCTCGAAGCCCGCGTCGTCGCAGGTCCCCGGGTAATTGCGGATGGCTTACAGGTAAAGCCTGACACTCGGACGATCGACAAGCGACTCGGTGGGACGAGGGTCACAGGAGACGGAAACGACACCGACCCGGTGCGCCGGTAAACGGCTTGTCGCGTCCGCCGGGCGACTGGATAGTGACCGCGTGCCCGCGTCGACCGACGACCGCGATCCGCCTGCTTCGGGTCGCCTCGTGGTGCCCGACCCCCGGTACCGCGAGTCGTTCCTCGACGCGTTGGCCGAACACCACGGCGAGGGTGTGCACTCCGACCTGTGAGTGCGTGAACTCGCGGATCCCAACCTGCGGCTTAACGACGAACTGACCGACTTCGGCGGCCACATCGGCTACGACATCAGGCCCTCGGCGCGAGGGCGCGGCCACGCGACCGCGCTCCTGGCCGCCGCCTTGGGCGTGGCCCACACCTACGGCATCGACCGCGCCCTGCTGACCTGCGCGCCCGACAATCTCGCGTCCCGTCGGGTGATCGAGCGCAACGGCGGGGAGCTCGACGACATCAGCCCGGCGGGCAGGTTGCGCTACTGGTGCCGGACGTCCTGATCAGGAGCCCTCTCGCCACGCGCTGGTGATGGGGAGGCGGCGGTCGCGGCCGAACGCCTTGAAGCTGATCTTCGTGCCCGGCGGGTACTGGCGCCGCTTGTACTCGGCCCGGTCGACCATCCGCAGGACCCGGTCGATGAGTTCCGGGTCGAAACCGGCCTTGATCAGGTCGTCGTAGCCGCGGTCGCCCTCGATGTAGTCGTCCAGGACGGCGTCGAGGAGTTCGTAGTCCGGGAGGGAGTCGCTGTCCATCTGGCCGGGGCGCAGTTCCGCCGACGGGGGCTTGACGATGGAGTTCTCGGGGATCGGTGGGACTTCGCCGCGCTTCTCGGCTTCGGCGTTGCGCCACTTCGCCAGTTCCCACACCAGCGTCTTCGGCACGTCCTTGATCGGGGCGAATCCGCCCACCGCGTCGCCGTAGATCGTGGAGTAGCCGACCGCCAGCTCCGTCTTGTTGCCGGTCGCCAGGACCAGGTGGCCGTGCTGGTTCGACAGGCCCATCAGCGTGACGCCGCGGCAGCGGGCCTGGACGTTCTCCTCGGCCAGACCCGTCAGGCCCAGCTGCCCGACAAACTGCTCGACCATCCCGGCGATCGGCTGCTCCGAGTAGTGCACGCCGGTGCGCTCCGCCAGATCCGCCGCGTCCGAGCGGGAGTGATCCGAGGAGTACACCGACGGCATCGAGACCCCGTAGACGGCGTCCGCGCCCAAGGCGTCCACCGACAGCGCCGCGCACACCGCCGAGTCGATGCCGCCCGACAGGCCCATGACGACCGACCGGAAGCCGTTCTTCTGCGCGTAGTCCCGCAGGCCCGTGACCAGCGCCGACCACACTTCGGCCTCGTCGGGCAGCGGTTCGGCGACGCCGGGGGAGTGCTGGGGCTCGTAGCCCGGCACTGGGTCCTCCGACACTGTCACGCGGCGGACGGTGAAGGTGTCGACCACCTCGGCGTCGGTCCGGGTCGCGCCGCCGGGGATGTCCATGTCGATGACCATCAGGTGCTCGACGAACTGCGGCGCGCGCGCCAGCAGCGTCCCGTCGACGCCGACGACCATCGAGTCGCCGTCGAAGACGAGGTCGTCTTGTCCGCCGACCTGGTTCACGTAGACGAGCGGCGCCCCGGCTTCGCGGGCCCGTCGGGCCACCAGCGGCAGTCGAATGTCGTCCTTGTCGCGCTCGTACGGGGAGGCGTTCGGGGACACCACGAGGTCCACTCCGGCGCGGCCGAGCCCGGCGATGGGGCCGCCCTCCTGCCAGATGTCCTCGCAGATCGCCATGCCGATCTCCAGCCCACGGACCTTCACGATGTCCAGGTTCTGGCCGGGCACGAAGTAGCGGCGCTCGTCGAACACGCCGAAGTTGGGGAGGTGGTGCTTGTACTGCCGCGCCACCACCGTGCCGCCGTGCAGCACGGCCGCGGCGTTGCGTGGGCCGACGTCGTCGAGGTCGAGGTAGCCCGCCCACACCGGGATGTCCCCGCAGCCCGCCTCGGCCAGCGCCACCGCCAGCGAGTCGAGCGCCGCCCGCGACGCGTGCCCGAACGACGCGCGCATGGCGAGGTCCTCGACCGGATACCCGGTCAGCACCATCTCGGGGAACACCACCAGGTGCGCCCCGGCCTCCACCGCCTTGCGCGTCCATTCGACGACCGTGGCGGCGTTGCCAGCCAGATCGCCCACGGTGGGGTTGACCTGGGCCAATGCGATTCGTAGCTGCGGCATACCGTCATCCTCCACCATGTTTTCGCCCCTGAGGCGAAAATGTGACCCAGTATAAGTCGAGAAGGGATCCAATCCATGCTGGGCCCAGCATCTCCGATCCTGTCGGGCCTTCGTGCTGTAGTGATCTGTGCACGCCAGGTATCGGTATCGGATCGAGCCCACTGCGGCTCAACGCTCTCTGCTGGCGCGCACGTTCGGGTGTGCGCGGGTGGTGTTCAACGATGCCGTCCGCTACAGGGACGCCTGCTACCAGGCTGGTATGCGCGTCAATCCAACCGACGTGCAGCGCAAGGTCATCACTCTGGCCAAGGGGACAGAGGAACGAGCCTGGCTCGCTGACGTGGCCTCTGTTGCTCTGGTGCAGTCGTTGCGCGATGCGCATCGCGCCTACACGAATTTCTTCGACTCGCTCAATGGTCGACGTAACGGCCAACGGATGGGGCGTCCTCGATTGAAGTCGCGCAAAGACAACAGGCAGTCGTTTCGGCTCACTCGCAATGGGTTCACGTTGCGCCCCAACCGCCGGTTATACCTTGCGAAGATCGGCGAGGTGAAAGTCCGCTGGTCCAGGGACCTACCGTCGGAACCGTCCTCGGTGACGATCATCCGGGAGCCGGACGGGCACTACTACGCTTCTTTCGCGGTCGCGCTCGCGCCGACTCCGTTGCCTCCGGTCGAGCGGGAAGCAGGTATCGATCTCGGGATCCGCAGGCTGGCGACAGTCGCCGACACCGCCGGTGGACGCGGAGAGATCGCCAACCCGAAGCATCTCGCGCGAAAGCAGCGGAAGCTTGCCCGCCTTGAACGTGAGAAGGCCCGAAGGGCGAAAGGTGGGCGTAACCGGGCAAAGTCGACACGCAGTGTCGCGATTGTGCACGGCAAGGTCTCCCGTGCGCGGCGCGATTACCACCACAAGCAGGCCCTGGCATTGATTCGCGACAACCAAGCGGTCCATGTCGAGGACTTGAACGTCGCTGGGATGGTTCGCAATCGTCGATTGGCGAAGGCAATCCATGACGCGGGATGGGCGCAGTTCGTCCGCCTGTTGCAGGAGAAGGCCGAACGCCACGGGCGCGCCGTGGTCAAGGTGTCGCGATGGCTGCCCAGTTCGAAGACGTGCTCCGCGTGTGGGCACGTCAGGGATGACCTGCCGTTGAAAATCCGCGAGTGGACGTGTCATGAGTGCGCGGCCGTGCACGACCGTGATCACAACGCCGCACGCAACATTCTCGCCGCCGGGCTGGCGGAGAGGTTAAACGCCTGTGGAGCCCACGTAAGTCCTCCCAGCGAGGAGGCTGTGGGCGCGGAAGCAGGAAGCACCTACGCGGCGCGGCCGCGTGGAGCATGTCAAGGGAGTCAGACTAGCCCTTCCCGGCCTTCACGTTCCTGATGGCCGCCCGGACTCGCTGCAGTGCCTGCTCCGCGTCGGAGTCGAACGGATTGTCGTGCACCAGGTAGGTCCACGTCGACGTCGGCCTGCGCAGTCCGGCGGCGGCCAGGTCGACGCCATCGGCGGTGATCTCGGCCTCCTCGAACGTCTCGACCGCCGACTCGCGGATCTCCTTGAGGATTCCCTTGAACTCGCCGATCGCCGCGCGGTGGAACTCGTCGATCGGGGTCTCCCTGGCCAGCGCGCGCAGGTGGATGGTCTCCCGCACGTCGGACAGGAACGCCAGATGCCGAGACCAGCGCTGGTCGAGGTGGAACAGCAGGATCTGCCGGGCCGCGGTCGTCAGGACCTCCTCCGGGACGTCCTCGGCCAGCTTCTCCCACCGGTCCGGGCACTGTTCTTTGAGCTGCTCGGCGGCGAGGTCGGTGCGCAGGACGTCGTCGCGATAGGCCAGGACCAGGCCGCGCTGGTGCTCGATGAGCCGGGTGTAGCGCCAGGTGTTGCGGTGGATGTCGAGGTGCACGCCCTCGGCGACCCGCTGCGCGTGCTCGAGGTACCGCTTCGAGGTCTGGTCCTCGAGTCTGCCGTCCTCGGCCGGGTCGGCGCCCGCGGTGGCGTCCGGCGCGTACTGGGCGATCAGGTCGTCGCCGAGGCTGGCGAACACCACCGAGCGCCCCGGGTCGCCCTGGCGGCCGGACCGGCCGCGCAGCTGGTTGTCGAGCCTGCTGCTGGAGTAGTGCCCGGAGGCGATGACGAAGAGCCCGCCCAGGTCGGCGACCTTGTCGTGGTCGTCCTCGTCGCCGTCCGCGCCGCCGAGCTTGATGTCGGTGCCGCGCCCGGCCATCTGGGTGGACACCGTGACCGCCGCGTGCGCACCCGCGTCGGCGACGATCGCGGCTTCCTCCGCGTCGTTCTTCGCGTTGAGGACGACCGTGGTCACCCCGGCCTCGGTCAGCTTCTCCGAGATCCGCTCCGACTCGGCCACGTCGAGCGTGCCGACCAGGATCGGACGGCCGCTCTCGTGCTGCTCGACGATCTCGGCGACCAGCGCGGTCTCCTTGGCCTCGACCGTGTCGTAGATCCGGTCGGGCTCGTCGACCCGCACGCACGGCTTGTTCGGCGGGATCACCGACACCTTGAGGTCATAGAACTCGCGCAGCTGCTCGCTGACCGCGGTCGCGGTGCCGGTCATGCCGCAGACCCGCTGGTAGCGGCCCACAAGACCCTGCACGGAGATCGAGTCGAGCACCTCGCCGCTCTCGGTCGGGTCGAGCCGCTCCTTGGCCTCGACCGCGGCCTGCAGCCCGTCGGGCCAGCGCTGCAGCAGCGCGATCCGGCCGCGGGAGGTGTTGATCAGGTGCACCTTGCCGTCGCGCACGATGTAGTCGACGTCGCGCTGCAGCAGCGCGTGCGCGTGCAGGGCGGCGTTGACCGCGGCGAGCCGGTCGCTGTGGTCGCCGGAGTACAGGTCGATGTCGCCGAGGGCCTTCTCCACCACCTTCGCGCCGCGGCTGGTCAGCCAGGCGTTGCGGTTGTCCTCGTCGCGCTCGTAGTCGCGGCCCGGGCGCAGCGTGCGCACGATCGCGGCGACCTCCGGGTCGCCCTGGGAGTCCTCGGTGGACCCGGCCATCACCAGCGGCACCCTGGCCTCGTCGACCAGCACCGAGTCGGCCTCGTCGATCAGCGCCACGTCGGGTTCGCGGTGGACCAGGTCCTCGACGTCGGTGCACAGCCGGTCGCGCAGCACGTCGAAGCCGATCTCGCTGACCGCGCCGTAGGTGACGTCCTTGCCGTAGGCGATGCGCCGCTCGCCGGGGGTCGACTCCTGGTCGACCCAGCCCACGGACACGCCCAGCAGCTCGTACACCGGCGCCATCCACTCGGCGTCGCGGCGGGCCAGGTAGTCGTTGACCGACATGACGTGCACCGCGCGGCCCTGCAGCGCGTACCCGGCGGCGGCCAGCGCGCCCGCGAGCGTCTTGCCCTCACCGGTGCCCATCTCGACCACCCGGCCGTGCAGCAGCTCCATGGCGCCGACCAGCTGCATGTCGTAGGGCCGCTGGTCCAGGCCGCGGCGCGCGGCTTCGCGGCCGAGCGCGCACAGCTCGACCATGCCGTGCGCGTCGAGCCCGCCCAGCGCCTTTTCCCGAAGCTCGCCCGCGGCCTCGGTCAGCTCGGCGTCGGTGAGCTTCGCGACCCGCTCTTCCCGCCACTCGATGGAGGTAAGGACCTCGGTGTACTTCTTGAGGTCGACCGTCGAGGGCCGTTCCATCAAGTGCTGGAACAGGCTCTTGACCCGTGTCAGAAACGCAGCCACGTCTCCGGCCACCTCTCGTTCGTCTCGCAAGTGACGCCATTGTCGACCCTGTCACCTAACGGCGAAGTGTGGCGGATGAGTTCCCGGCTGACACACTGGTCAGGTGCTCCGACGCAGGTTGATGCTCCTGATGGTGGTGGCCGCGCTGAGCTCGTGCAGCGCGCAGGTGTCCGGAAACCCCGTGTCGGGTGATTCCGAGACCCTCGGTCCGAAGGGCCCCGTGCCCGCCGGGCTGGACCGGTTCTACGGGCAGACCCTGACGTGGCGCGCGTGCAGACCGCTGGCGCACGACGACGAGAGCAAGCGCACCTTCAACGACCAGGGCGTCAAGTGTGCCCTGCTCAGCGTGCCTCTGGACTACACGAAACCCGACGCGAAGACGATCACCATCGGCCTGCTGCGCAAGCAGGCGACCGGCGCGAAGGTCGGCTCCCTGGTGATCAACCCGGGCGGCCCCGGCGTGTCCGGGATGACCGCGGCGGCGTCGATCGCGGGCAAGATCGAGGGCACCGAGCTGGCGGAGAAGTTCGACCTCGTCGGCTTCGACCCGCGCGGCATCGGCGTCAGCGAGCCGCGCATCCGGTGCCTGACCGACCCGGAGATGGACTCTGACCGGGTCGAGCCGGACAACACCACGGTCGCCGAAGAGGAGACCGAGAACAAGGACTTCGCCGCCAAGTGCGCCGAGCGCAGCGGCGGCGCGGACGTCCTGGCCAACGTCGGCACCCGCGACGTCGCCCGCGACATGGACGTCCTCCGCTCGGTCCTGGGCGACGAGAAGCTCAACTACGTGGGCTACTCCTATGGAACCCGCATCGGCACCGCCTACGCCGAGGCCTTCCCGGGCAACGTCCGCGCCCTGGTCCTCGACGGTGCCGTCGACCCGTTGGAGGACCCGGTCAGCCAGGCCATCGGCCAGATCACGGGCTTCGACAAGGCCCTCGACGCCTACCTCGCGTGGTGCGCCCCCGAAGAGTCGTGCGCCGTCAAGGACGAGACCCGGCTGCGGCAGTTGCTCGAAGGTCTCAAGAAGCAGCCGCTGGAGGTGGGTGCCCGAAAGCTGTCCGCGAGCGACGCCACCACCGGCGTCGCCGCCGCCCTCTACAGCGACGAGACCTGGTCCTTCCTGTCAGGCGCTTTGACGGCCCTGGCCAAGGGCGACGGCAGTCAACTGCTGTTGCTCGCGGACCTGTACCTGGGCCGAGACACCGACGGCAGCTACACGTCGACCATGGCCGCTTTGGTGGCCGTCCGGTGCGTCGACGAACCCCGGATCACCGATCGGGCAAAGGTCGAGGACGCGACCCGGCGGATCATCGAGGGCACCAAGGACTCGTTCATGTCCGCCACTGACCCGCCGCTGCCCGCCCTCGACTCGTGCGCTTTCTGGGCGGTGCCGAACACGAGCGAACCGCATCAGCCGAAGGTCGACGGTCTGCCCCCGACCCTGGTCATCTCCACCACCGGCGACCCGGCCACGCCGTACACAGCGGGCGTGAACCTGGCCAAAGCCCTAGGCGGGCGGTTGCTGACCTACGAGGCCACCCAACACACCGTCTTCATGCAGGGCGACAAATGCGTGGATGACGCGGGAACCCGCTACCTGGTCGACCTCACCCTCCCGGCCGACGGCTTGCGCTGCAAGGGCTGACACAAGCCACGCCAGCACTACGAATGGCGAACTCACTTGCCTGACCGGGCGACTCACTTGCCTGGAGGGGCGACTCGCGGTGGTGCGGAGGAAAGTTTGGCAACGGCCATTCCCAACGCCTCCGGTCGCGAGAGGCTAATCCCAACCACCCTGGGTCGTGAGAGGCCAATCCCAACGGCCTGTTTGGGTGGTTCGCCTTGATTTGGGGTGAAATGGGCCTAAACTTTCGCGGCGCGGGGCAGTTTCCCTATCCTGCCCGCTTTACCCGCGCAGGCCCATTTCCGGGGTCCCCAAATCAAGGCGAACCACCCAAACAGGCACCCACAGCCCGAGGCCGCAACTCACCGCACAGGCGGCCGGGCCAGGCAAGTCCGAAGATCAGCGAACACACACCAAGCCGGCCGCCGCACCGGCACATAGTCAGCAGGCACCCCACCAGCAGCGATCGTCTCCCGATACGCCGCCACCGCATCCGTAGGGCGCCGAGTCAAAGAAGGATCGGTAAGAACGTCCACCGTGTACAACCCAAACCGAGCCCGATAATCGCCCCACTCGTAGTTGTCAGTGAGACTCCAGTAGTTGTACCCGATCACCCGAACACCTTCAGCCATCGCCCGCTGAACCCAATACAAGTGATCACGCAGATGCGAAGACCGGCTGTACCCATCCGCCCGCGCCCCGTTATCAGTCGGCATCCCGTTCTCCACCACATACAACGGAAGGTGCGGGTACTGCCGCTGATACTCCTTGAGCGCGTAATAGATCCCATCCGGCTGCGGCGCGATCTTCCAGAACTCACCCGACGCCCCATGGATCGCCGTGAGGTTGTCCAGGCTCAGTCCGTAGTAGTAGTCGATTCCCACGAAGTCGAGCTTGTCCCCGACCCGGTTCAGGAAGTCCGCGTCCGCGAACCCCTGCAGCGGCGGCGGCAGGTACGCGATGTTGCTGCTGACCCGGCTCCCCGGGTCGACCTCATGGATCACGTCGAACCCGGCCCGGTGCGCGGCCACGAGGTTGGTCATCATCGTGCCCGCCTCGAACACGCCCACCCCGCCGTTCTGCCGCTCATGGTGCCGGTACTGGGTCGGCTCGTTGAACGTGATCCACAAAGCGCCCAGTCCGCGGTAGCGGGTCGCGATCGCGCGCGCGTAGACCAGCCAGTCGACAACGGTCCGGGGGTTCACCCAGCCGCCTTGGTCGACGACCCAGCCTGGGTGCACGAAGTGCGTCAACGTGATCATCGGCGTCATGTCCGCCGCGCGGACCTTCGCCACGACGTCGTCGTAGTACGCCAGTTCCGTCTCGTCCCACGCGCCCGGCCGGGGTTGCACGCGCGCCCACTCGACGCTGAACCGGAATGTGTTGACCCCGAGCTGTCGCGCCAGCTCGATGTCGGAGGCGTACCGGTGCCGGAAGTCGACGGCGTCCCGATACGGGTGCTTGATCGCGGACGTGCCCTGTTCGACGTAGCGCCGCCAGTTGCTGTCCGGTGCGAAGCCCTCCGATTGGAAGCCCGCCAGCGAGACGCCCCAGTGGAAGCCGGGTGGCATGGGAGTGGCTTGGGCGGGCACGGCGCTCAACCCGAGCAGCAGAACGACGACCGCGAGCAGGGGAACCAAGCGCAACATGGGCGATCCTCCGGCTAGGGGATCACCCATTCAGCCAGAGGTGAAGCAGTTTCGCATCCGCCGGTCAGGGAGTTCGCTGGAAGTGATGAACCTCGACCGCGTCCCGATACCCTATTCGCCGGTACCAGGCGCGCGGCCAGTTCGTGGCCTCCGCGGTGAGGAAGGACAGGTCGCAACCCGCGTCCCGCGCCCGGTGCAGGGCCTCGATCACCATGCCCTTCGCGTAGCCCTTACCGCGGTGCTCCGGCCGGGTGATGATGTTCTCGAACTGCGCCAACCCGTCTGACACGTACAGCTCCCCGTGGGCAACCACCTCCCCGGACGCGTCGCGGACGCCGAGGAAGGTGACGTCCGCGCCCAGGGAGTAGAGCCGCACCCGGTCAGCCAGTTGCGCGTTGGACTCGTCGCTGTCGTCGGGATAGTCCGCTTTCCAGTCCTCCAGCAGCGACGACCGCAACTCGTCGAACGAGAGCGCCTCGACCGGCCCGCGGACCCGTGCGGGCAGGTCGCCGGAGTGGATCATCGTGACGATCCGCTCCGCCTCGTACCCCGCGGCCTCGAACGCCGCTGCCGCCGCCGCGCCTTGGGGGCCGTCGGTGAAGTTGACCAACCGGTGCCTGTGTCCGTTGTCGCCCAACACCTTGTCGGCCGTCGCGATCACCGTCGCGGGTTCGACCGCTCCGGTGACGATCACCCGGTTGTGGTGCCACGACGCCGGATAGTCGTGCTGCAGCAACACATGTCCCCACCCCAGTTCGACGATCTCGGTCGCCTGCACTCGGGCGAACCGGTCCTCGAACGCCGCGATTCGGCGCAGCGCCGCAGTTGTCTCCACGCACCAATCATGGCGCAGGCATCAGCCTCAGGGATGCGAATAAAACATCCTCAGGTCTGATCAAGACCAGACGAAAGTCAGGGGTTCCCGCCCCTTCAGCCGCGACACAGTTGACACGGGATCACAAAACAGAGGGGAACCCGAATGTCGCGTCAGAAGAGAGTGATGGCCGTGGGGGTGGCGGTCGTCTTGGCGTCCGCGGTGGCGCCTCCGCTCGCCGCGGCCGACGCCGCGCACACAGCGGTGCCGAAGATCCAGTGGCAGCAGTGCCCGGACGACAAGCACCTGCGGTGCGCGATGGTGCCGGTGCCGTTGGACTACGCCGACCCGAGGGGCAAGAAGATCAGCCTGCGGCTGGTCAAGCGGCCCGCGGACCAGCCGAACCGCAAGATCGGCACGTTGTTCATCAACAACGGCGGCCCCGGTGGCTCCGCCGCGGACTTCGCCGTCGGTGCGGGCGACCTGCTCGGCGCGAGCACCCGGCAGCGGTTCGACATCGTGGGCATCGACCCGCGCGGCATCGCCGGTCAGCGCAACTGCCTGACGGAGGGCTGCGGCAGCGAGCCCGTCGTCTGCGCCGCGGCACCGGAGGACCCGCCGGGGCCACCGGTCCCGACGATCGCCTTCCCGCGCAGCGAAAGCGAAGTGAACGCCCAACTGGCGTTCGACGACTTCTACCGCGGGCTGTGCGACAAGCGCGGCAACGAGATCCTCGACCACATGTCGACCGCCGACACCGCGCGCGACATGGACCTGATGCGCCAGGCAGTCGGGGACCGGCAGCTGACCTTCTACGGCATCTCCTACGGCAGCGTCCTCGGCGCCACCTACGCCGCGATGTACCCGAACAAGGTCCGCGCGCTCATCGTCGACGGTGTCCTCGACCCGGTCGCCTGGTCCACGGGTCGCGGCGACGACGCCAAATACGTCGCGTCCGCCCGGTTCGGCAGCGAGTACGGCGCGTGGGAGTCGCTGCACAGCTCGTTCGCCGAATGCGACCGCGTCGGCGCCGCCCGGTGCCCGGCCGCGGGCCAGGCGAGCGGCAAGTTCCACAAGGTCGTCGAGCGGCTCAAGCAGGGTGACGTCGACACCCCGAACGGCAAGCTCAACTACCAGGAAGTCATGGGAACCCTGCTCGGCGCGATGTACGGGCCGGGCAACTACCCGCTGATCATGGACTTCATCGAGGCCATGCACCAGCAGATCTTCGGTGCCGCCCGCGTGCCGAGCCGAGCGGGCGACGCCTGGGCGAAACTCCGCGCCGCCGAGCGCCCCGCCGTCCCGACCTTCGGTGAGGAGACCATCGCCCCGACGTTCCACGGCGTCCTGTGCGCCGACAGCGTCAACCCGACCGACCGCGAAGCCCCGATCCGCTCCGCCGCGCACGCCGAGGCCAACGGCCCCGGCTTCGGTGAACTGTGGTCGTGGATCTCCTCGCCGTGCGTCAACTGGCCGGGCTCGTCGAAGTCGGCGTTCCGCGGCCCGTACACCGTCAAGACGTCGACGCCGCTGCTGATCGTCGGCAACACGCACGACCCGGCCACCCCGATCAGCGGCGCCCGCGCCCTCAACGGCCTGATGAAGGGTTCGCGGATGCTGACCCTCGACGGCTGGGGCCACGGCACGCTGCGGATGAGCGAGTGCGTCACCGGGAAGTTCGAGTCCTACCTGATCCACCGGAAGCTCCCGGTCCCCGGCACGGTGTGCCAGACCGACGCTCCACTGTTCCCGGCCGCTAGCTAGCCACTTCGACACGGTCGCGTCCGCCGATGCGGGCGCGACCGTGTCCGCTGGTGATCAGCAGCGCCAGCACCGCTCCCGCGGCGCACACGATCGACGTGATCAGGAAGATGTCGGTGTACTGCGTGACCAGCGCTTCCTTCAGCCGGGTCGTGTACGCCGCCATCTGCCGCGCGAACTCCGCCTCGTCCATCCCGAACGGCAGTGGCGGGTTCAGGTTCGCCGTCAGGCTGTGGAACCGGTGCAGCCCCCACGCCGACAGCGCCGCGACACCCACGAGCATCCCGGTCATCCGCGCGACCACCACGCCCGCCGACGCGACCCCGTGCCGCTCGGCCGGAACCACGCGCAACACCGCCGCCGACAGCGGCGCGATCACCAGGCCCAGCCCGAACCCGGCCACCACGAGATCGGTGTCCAAAGTGGGCAGTCCCAACACCCGCGTCGTCGACTCCACGTCGACGGTCCACCCGGACATGAGCAGGTAGCCGATCCCCGCGATAAGCATCCCGATGACCGTCACGATCCGGTCCCCAAACCGTGCCGCCGCGAAACCGCCCACGAGGGCGCCGATCGGCAGCGCGATCAGGAAGCGCAGCAGGACGAACACCGCGCCGCTGTCGTCGTCGCCGAGCAGCGACTGGGCGAACAGATCGACGTTCACCAGCGTCACCATCAGCGCCGCACCGGCCGCCGCGGACACGCCGAGCGAGGCCAGGAACGGCCGCATGGCCACCCCCGCCGGGTCGATCAGCTTGGTCCGCGCGCGCCGCTCCCACAGCAGGAACGCCACCAGCGCGACCACCGCGCCGACAAGCATCCCCGGACCCCAGGACGGCAGCACCGCATCGCGCGGGGTCGGGTTGTAGAGACCGATCACGGCCAACCCGAGCGTCACCGCGAGCAGCAGCCCGCCGACGACGTCGACCCGCACCGGGTTCTCGGCGCGCTGGTGTGCGGGCACCGTCAGCTGGACCGCCACCATCGCGATCACCGCCAGCGGCACGTTCACCCAGAACACCGCTCGCCACCCGGAGATGTCGGCCCACAGCGGAAGGCTCGCGATCGCCACCCCGTACAGCGGCCCCAGCACGCTCCCGAGTTCCTGCGCCGCGCCGACCGCGCCGAGCACGGTCGAGCGCCGGTTCTCCGCCCACAGGTCGGCGGCCAGCGCCATCGTCACCGGCAGCAGCGCACCGCTCGCGACGCCCTGGATCACCCGCCCGGTGACCAGCACCGTGAGATCACCGGAGAGCGCGGTGACCACGGAGCCCACCAGAAACCCGAGCAGACACAGCTGCAGCAGCAGTTTGCGGCCGAACCGGTCCGACGCCTGACCCAGCAGCGGCATCGCCGCGATGTAGCCCAGCAGGTACCCCGTGACGATCGGGGTGACCTTCTCCAGCCGGTTGATCGGGATCTGCAGGTCCTCGATGATCTGCCGGATCACGCTGACCACGACGTAGGTGTCGAGCGCGCCGAGCAGCACCGCGAGCCCGCCCGCGCCGATCGCGATGGACCGGCCGCGCCCGGTGGTTCCCGTCATCGACAGGGGCCTAGGCCGGCGCGGTGATGGTGACCGGCTTGCCCACATCGGACAGCGTCAAGTCGACCGTGGCCTCGCCGCCGTCGGCCGTCGGCAGCTTCACCTGGGCCTTGACCGGCAGCTTGGTGTCCTCGCGCAGCCAGAAGGTGACGTCCACATCGGAGGTCACCCCGGGCACGATCGCCGAGACCACGTCCTGGGCGCCGCGTCCCTTGACCCGGTAGGTCGACACACCGTCGACGTCTTCCTTGGCCTCGGTCTTCGGGTCCTTGACCTGCGCCAGCACGTTCGCGATCCCCTTGTCGGGGTTCAGGATCGCCGACGGGTCGTACAGGTTCGACGTCAGCGCCGCCGGGTACTTCTGGAAGCCGCCGGTGGGGCCCTTGATGTAGAGGGAGTCGTCGACGAGGACGAACTCGCCCTCGATGAGCTGGCCCATCAGGGTCAGCTTGACCGTGCCCTTCGCCGCGCCCGACGGTCCGCCTTCGCGGGTCAGGTCGCCCTCGGCGTTCTGCACGGGAATGGCCGCGACCGTCCCGTTGACCTTCAGGCTGAAGTGGGCGCTGCGGACGTCGCGCGTCGCCGCGGCCGCGTCCTTCATCAGCGCCGCCCCGTCCGGCAGGCTCGCGCCGCCCGGTGCGTCAGTGTCCGATGTGCACCCAGCGGCGAGGGCCGCGGTGAGCGCGAGGGCCCCAAGGAAGATCCGGCGCGTGACCATGGTGGGCATCGTAGGGCCCGGTGGCTGAGACCGTGTCTCAGCCGGTCCGGAACGTCTTTCGGTACGCGAGTGGTGACACACCGACGGCGGTCCGCATGTGCTGGCGCAACGATGTCGCGCTGCGCAGGCCCGACCGTTCGGCCACTTGGTCTATGGGCAGGTCGGTGGTCTCCAGGAGATGGAGCGCGTGCCGGACGCGCTGCTGGATCAGCCAGGTCCCGGGCGACTCACCGGTCTCCGCGCGGAAGTGCCGGGAGAAGGTCCGCACGCTCATCTTCGCGTGGGCGGCGAGCGCGCTCAGCTCCAGCGGTTCGTGCAGCCGGTCGAGCGCCCACGCCCGGGTCGCCGAGACGCCGCCCGCGCCGACCGGCAGCGGGCGGTCGATGAACTGCGACTGCCCGCCCTCGCGCCACGGCGGCACCACGCAGTACCGCGCCGCCCGGTTCGCCACCTCGCTGCCGTGGTCGGACCGCACGACGTGCAGACACAGATCGATGCCCGCGCTCAGTCCCGCGGAGGTCAGCACGTCGCCGTCGTCGACGAAGAGCACATCCGGGTCAAGGTGGACCGCCGGATATAGAGCACGGAACTGGTCCACGAAGCGCCAGTGGGTCGTCGCGGGACGGCCGTCGAGGATGCCCGCGGCGCCCAGGACGAACGCGCCGGTGCAGATCGACATGACCCGGGTGCCGGGCCGGATCAGGGCGAGCGCGTCGGCCAGCGGGCCGGACAGCGTCCCGTCATGGCGAGGTCCCGGCGACCGTGTGCCGGGTACGATCACGGTGTCCGCCCAGGCCAGGGCTTCGGGGCCGTGGTCGAGCACGGCGGTGAACCCGGCGGTCACCGACACGGGCTTCGCGTCGACACCGCACACCACCACCTCATAGAGCGGTGACCCGGCCGCGTCGACCGAGGCGTTGAAGATCTGCGGCGGGATGCACAGGTCGTAGCCGACCGCCTCTTCGACGGCCAGGACGGCCACGCGATGCGTCATGGCCGGATTCTTTCACATAGTGGCAATCAGGCCACTTGTTCGACGGTCGACGAACCAACAGGCTGAAGCGCGTGACCCAACTGGATCTCCGCCCCCGCCTGCACCGGGCCTGGATCGTCGCGGCCGTCGCGTTCGTGGCCCTGGTCGGAGCCGCGGGTTTCCGGGCCGCGCCGAGCGTGCTCATCGACCCGTTGCACCGCGAGTTCGGCTGGTCGACGGCCACCATCTCGGGCGCGGTCTCGATCAACCTCATCCTGTTCGGGCTCATCTCACCCTTCGCCGCCGCGCTCATGGAGCGCCTCGGCATGCGCAAGGTCGTCGCGGCCGCGCTCCTGCTGGTCTCCGCGGGCAGCGGCCTGACGGTGTTCATGACCGAGACCTGGCAGCTCCTGCTGCTCTGGGGTGTCTGCGTCGGCACCGGCACCGGCGCGATGGCCCTCGCCTTCGTCGCCACCGTCACCTCCCGCTGGTTCGTGGCCAAGCAAGGCCTGGTCAGCGGGGTCCTCACCGCCGGGGGCGCGGCCGGGCAGCTCATTTTCCTGCCGCTGGTCGCCCACCTCGCCGAGGACAGCGGCTGGCGCACCGCGAGCCTGACCGTCTCCATCGCCGCGCTCGCCGTCGTCCCGCTGGTGCTGCTGGCCCTGCGCGACAACCCCGCCGACGTCGGCACCACCGCCTACGGCGCGGGCCCACTCGACCCGCCGCCGGTCTCCGCCACCGCGGACCGGACCGCGATGCGCGCGATCACCGTGTTGCGAGCCGCCGCGCGCACCCGGACGTTCTGGCTCCTCGCGGGCGGCTTCGCGATCTGCGGCGCGTCCACGAACGGGCTGATCGGCACCCACTTCGTCCCCGCCGCCCACGACCACGGCATGCCGCCCACCACCGCCGCGGGCCTGCTCGCCCTGGTCGGCATCTTCGACGTCGCCGGCACGATCCTGTCCGGCTGGCTCACCGACAAGGTCAACCCGCGCGTCCTGCTCGCCGTCTACTACAGCCTGCGCGGCGCGTCCCTGCTCGTGCTCCCGCACCTGTTCGCCGCCACGACCGAGCCGCCGATGTGGGCGTTCATCGTCTTCTACGGCCTGGACTGGGTCGCCACCGTGCCGCCCACGGTCGCCCTGTGCCGCCGGGCCTTCGGCGCCGACGGCCCGATCGTGTTCGGCTGGGTATTCGCCTCCCACCAGGTCGGCGCCGCCGTCGCCGCGCTCGGCGCCGGACTCACCCGCGACCACCACGGCAGCTATGACCTGGCCTGGTACGTCGCGGGCGGCCTCTGCGCGATCGCGGCTGTGATGTCCATGCTCGTCCCGCCACCCCGGAATTCCTAAGTCGGGTCACCTGCGGTTGTTCAGCGGCGGTCAGTGGGTCACCGTGGTCGATCGCCGTCACGGTCCCCTTAGGTCACAGGGCGCGCGACCCTGTCTTGGCCCTCGGCGGAGGCCGGCCCGTCTAGGCTGCGCCTATGGATCGCCAGCAAGAATTCGTGCTGCGCTCGCTTGAGGAGCGCGACATCCGGTTCGTCCGGCTGTGGTTCACCGACGTTCTCGGTTTCCTGAAGTCGGTGGCCGTCGCGCCCGCCGAGCTGGAAGGCGCGTTCGCCGAGGGCATCGGCTTCGACGGCTCGGCGATCGAGGGGTTCTCCCGGGTCTACGAGTCCGACATGATCGCGCGCCCCGACCCGGCCACCTTCCAGGTCCTCCCGTGGGAGACCCCGGAGGGCGAGCCGTACTCGGCGCGCATGTTCTGCGACATCGCCATGCCCGACGGCTCGCCGTCCTGGGCCGACCCGCGCCACGTCCTGCGCCGGACCCTGTCCAAGGCCAGCGAGGCCGGGTTCACCTGCTACGTGCACCCGGAGATCGAGTTCTTCCTGCTCAAGGACATCCCGGTGGACGGCAAGGAGCCGACCCCCGCGGACAACGGCGGCTACTTCGACCAGGCCAGCCACGCCACCGCGACGCACTTCCGCAGGCACGCCATCGAGACCCTCGAGGCGATGGGCATCTCGGTCGAGTTCAGCCACCACGAGGGCGCGCCCGGCCAGCAGGAGATCGACCTGCGCTACGCCGACGCCCTGACCATGGCCGACAACGTGATGACCTTCCGCTACGTGGTCAAGGAGGTCGCGCTCACCCAGGGCGTGTTCGCCTCCTTCATGCCCAAGCCGTTCTCCGACCAGCCCGGCTCCGGCATGCACACCCACGTCAGCCTGTTCGAAGGCGACCGCAACGCCTTCTACGACAGCGAGGACCCGTACCAGCTCTCCGCCACCGGCAAGGCGTTCGTCGCGGGCCTGCTCAAGCACGCCCGGGAGATCTCCGCGATCACCAATCAGTGGGTGAACTCCTACAAGCGGCTCATCGTCGGCGGCGAGGCCCCGACCGCGGTCTGCTGGGGCCACGCCAACCGGTCCGCGCTGGTCCGGGTGCCGATGTACTCGCCGAGCAAGGCGTCGTCGCGCCGGGTGGAGATCCGCTCGCTGGACTCCGCGTGCAATCCGTACCTGGCCTACTCGGTGATCCTCGCCGCCGGCCTCAAGGGTGTCGCCGAGGGCTACGAACTGCCGCCCGCCGCCGAGGACGACGTCTGGTCGCTGTCCGACGCCGAGCGCCGCGCCGCGGGCTACGCCAACCTCCCGCAGAACCTGGGTGAGGCGCTGGCCGAGATGGAGAACTCCGAACTGCTCGCCGAGACCCTGGGCGAACACGTCTTCGACTTCTTCCTCCGCAACAAGCGCACCGAGTGGGACGCCTACCGCCGCAGCGTCACCCCCTACGAACTCCGCTCCCTCCTCCCAGTCTTGTAAACCCGCGAGTCTCCACCTCCCGACGATGAGTTCTCATTTCCCGTGCACAGCGAAATGAGAACTCGCTGTCGGGAAGTGGGGACTCGCGGATCTGACCGTGTTTCCCTCGACCGGGTGGTCCAAGATCGACGCTGAAGCGGTTAGGTTGGCCGGGTGCTTCCCCCCGACGTGTCCCCGGTGATCGGCTCGACAGTGGCCGGGTGCGCGGACCTTCCCGCCGCCCGAATCGCCGCGGAGACCTTCCGCCGCCACCACCCTGGCGCCACCTTCGTCACGCTCCTCGTCGACGGCCCCCGCGCCGACGGCGTGATCGTGCCCGCCGACATCGGCATCGGCGCCGACGAGCTCGCTGTCCTCGCCACCGGCCACACCGCCCGCGAAGCGTGTGTCGCGCTTCGGCCGCGGCTGATGGAGTGGCTGCTCGGCAAGCACGACAGCCCGGTGCTCTACCTCGACCCGTGGGTCCGCGTGTACGCGCCGCTGGTGCCGCACCTCGGCGACGCCGCGCTCGCGCTGGTCCCCAAGGTGCTGCGCCCGCTTCCCGCCGACGGTCTGCGACCCGACGCCGATGCCCTGCGCGCGGCCGGGGTCTACGACGAGGGATTCGTCGTGGTCGCCCACGGCGCCGAACACTTCCTGCACGCCTGGGCCGAGGCCTCCACCGCCGATCCGGACTCGGCGGGCGCGTTCCTCGACGGCGCCCCAGCCCTTGTCGATCACCGTGTCCTGCGCGACCCCGGCCTCGGCCTCTCCCGCTGGAACGCCGCCCAACGCCCGCTTGCACTGGCCGCCGACGGCTCGGTCACCTCGGGCGGGGCGCCGCTGCGGTCGGTCAACTTCGCCGGCTTCGACCCGACCCGTCCCTGGCTGCTCAGCGCCGACATCGCCGACCACCAGCGGGTCCTGCTCTCCGAACACCCGCTGCTCAACCGCGTCTGCGCCGAGTACGCGAGCGAGTTGGGCGAAGCGCCCGAGCCCACCGTCCGCTTCGGCACACTCGCCGACGGCACCGCGTTCCCGCCGTCGCTGCGGTCCGCGTACCGGCGAGCCAGGGCCGGCCGGGACAAACCGCCCGCCGCGGGCACCGACCCGGCGGGCTTCCTGCGCTGGGCCTGCGCGCCCGACCCCGAACTGCCGCGCTGGGCGGTCGCCCTGTGGCGCGACGACGAAGAACCGCGCGAACGCTTCGCCGACCCGTTCGGCGCCGACGCCGTGGCCTTCCGCGACTGGTGCGCCACCGACGCCGTTCTCACCGGCAGGCTCCACCCCCGCGCCGTCCCCGGCCAGTCCGAGGTGGCGCTCGTCGACCAGATCGGCGTCTCCGTGCTCGGCGACGGACCACTGGCCGACCGGGTCCGGCTGGCCGCCGGAGCCTCCGGGCTGCCCACGTCCGACCAACCCGTGTACCCGGTGGTGCTCGCCTGCGAAGGCACCTCCGGCATACCCCGGCAGCGGCACGTCATCGTGGTGCGCGACGAGTTCGGCCCGGTCCCGCCGCGGGCCGACGAGCGCTGGCTGGCCTGGCCCGCCGCCGCCTCGGCCCCGGACGGCGTCGCCACCCACACCGTGCCGCTCCCGGCCGTCGACCCGGGTGCCCGCGACGACGGCGCCAGGGAAGAAGCCCGGGCCAAGCTCGGCCTCGACGCGGCGCCGGTCTTCGTCGCCCTCGCCGACCACGCCGACGACCTCATCGCGGCGTTCGCGGCGGCGTTCCGCGACCGGGACGATGTCCGGCTGCTGCTGTTGGTCCCCGAATCGCGCGCGCGAACCGAGACCATTGAGCGGCTGCGGTCCTCAGCGGCGGGCAACGGCCGCGTCCGGCTGGTCACCGAGGCGTTCGACCGCGCGGTCGACGCCGCGGACTGGGCGATCTCGCTGCACGAACCGGGCTGCGCGGACACCGCGAAGGTCAACGCCTGGCTCACCGAGACCTCGCTGCGGGGTGTCCCGCTCATCACGATCGCCGGGGGAGTGGGGGCCGACCTGCTCGGTGCCGACGGCTGCGTCGCGCTGCCCACCGACGAGTTCGCCGCCGACACGATGATCGCCGGCGCCATCCGCGATCTCGCCGACGACCACGCCACCGCGGACAAGGTCGGCTCGGCCGCCCGGACGTCCGTGCTCGACAACCTCGCGCTCGCCGTCACCGGCGCCGCCGTGCGCAGGCGCATCGAACTGGCCTACCGCAGCTGGCGGGCGGGCCGGGCGGTCGCCGGGGCAGCCGACGACGACCCGCTGCGCGCGCTCCGGGCCGCTCGGCACGCCCTGTTGCGCAGGCCCGACGCCGACGTCGGGCACCGGATCCCGATGGCGCCGCAGCTGCGCCGGGCCGTGCTGCGCGTGCTCAACCACTACGACCAGCACCTGACCTCGGTCCTCAACTCGCTCATCGACGGGGTCGAGCGGACCGCGGCCGAGCTGGTCGAGCGCCAGGAGAAGCTGGCCACCGCGGGCGCGGGCCACGACATCGACCTGCTGCGCGCCGACCTCGACCTGATGGTCGAACGCGGGGCACACCTGTCCAAACAGGTCTCCGCGAACGGCGAGGAGGTCGTGCGGCTGCGCGGTGAGGTCAGCCGGGGGACCAGGGCGGTCAAGGAGCTGTCAACCCAGGTGCGGGAGACCCCACCGCCCACGGCGGACCCCGAGCACCTGCGTGCGCTCACCGAGATGCTGGCGGCCGGGCAGGCCCGGATCGACGCCCTGGAGACCAAGCTCAACGAGCGCCTCGGGGAGCGCGACAGCAAGGTCGCGATGAGCACCTGGTCGTCGGACCAGGCCCTCCGGGCGACCGACGCGCTGCGCAGAGTCGTTGTGCGGCAACACGAACGGGTGATTCCGGCGGAGTTGGCCGACGTGCCGACGTCGCTCGTCCTGTGCGACGCGGGCTTGCTCCGGCTGCCCGCGCACGACGCGGTGATGTCCCCGGTGCTGTCGAGCAACGGGGTCTGGGAACCGGACATCGCGGAGCTCATCGACTCGCTCATCGAGCCGGACAGCGTCTTCCTCGATATCGGCGCGTACGTCGGCTACCACGCGATCCGGGTGCTCGGCAGGCTCGGCACCAGCGGCACCGTCGCTGTCGTCGAACCGGCCGGGGAAGCCGTGAAACTGTTGCGGCACAACGTTTCCGAGAACGTCAGCGGCGCCGTGGCCGAACGCCTCGTGGTGCTGGAGGGAGCGGCATGGGACAGCCAGTCTCCGCTGGTGGGGACCCCTGCGGCGGGTGGTGGGCTGGCCATCGGGCCACAAGATCCACAAAAGGTGATCACCACCACATCGGGTGAATATCCGATCGCGGGCGTTCGGCTGGACCGCGAGCTCGACGGTCTGGAAGCCACTCGCGAGCAGCGTCTGTCGGTCGTGAAAGTGGACGTTCCGGGCCGTGGACACCGCGCTTTGGGGGGTCTCGTGCGCCGCCTGCGCAAGGACCGACCGCATGTCGTCGTAGCCATGGATGGGGCTCTGACCAGGGAATACGGGGACGACCCCGGAGTGGTCCTACGCGAGTTCCGCACGTGGGGCTACGAACTGGTGCGGCTGGGTGAGGAACGGGCGGTGAAGGTCGAGGATGTGGTCGACGAGGTGCTCACCGGGCAGGTGCGCACACTGTGGCTGCGACCCTCCACAAGCCGCTGACCAGCCGATTTGACTTTGCGATCAGCTACCGCGTAACTTTCTCCATGTCGCACGGAGCGCCGAACGGAACAGGACGCAAGAGCCTGGCGGAGTCGGAGTGGAAGAAAGCTTCTGGTAGTGTTCAGGAGCCGGACACCACCGGGTCGAGCGGGTTGACACCGCGAATCGAACCGGGTAAAGTTCTGCGGCGTTGCCTGAACCGGAATCCCTGCAAGGATCACTAGATCCCGCATGGGTCCGATGCAGACATAAAACTTAGTTAGCAATACCAGCCTCTGATGCTGTCGCTCCTTACCGGGGTGGTTAATTCGGATGTGCGTGTGTTGTTTGAGAACTCAACAGTGTGCCGATTTAAGCCAGTAGAGCTTAAATATAGAACCCCTTAGTGGGTTCCTTTGAGATGAATTGATGCCAGTTTTGGTGTCTGTTTGTCAGGTTTATCAAACATTCATTATTGGAGAGTTTGATCCTGGCTCAGGACGAACGCTGGCGGCGTGCTTAACACATGCAAGTCGAGCGGTAAGGCCCTTCGGGGTACACGAGCGGCGAACGGGTGAGTAACACGTGGGTAATCTGCCCTGCACTCTGGGATAAGCCCGGGAAACTGGGTCTAATACCGGATATGACCACTTCACGCATGTGTTGTGGTGGAAAGTTCCGGCGGTGCAGGATGAACCCGCGGCCTATCAGCTTGTTGGTGGGGTAATGGCCTACCAAGGCGACGACGGGTAGCCGGCCTGAGAGGGCGACCGGCCACACTGGGACTGAGACACGGCCCAGACTCCTACGGGAGGCAGCAGTGGGGAATATTGCACAATGGGCGAAAGCCTGATGCAGCGACGCCGCGTGAGGGATGACGGCCTTCGGGTTGTAAACCTCTTTCAGCAGGGACGAAGCGCAAGTGACGGTACCTGCAGAAGAAGCACCGGCTAACTACGTGCCAGCAGCCGCGGTAATACGTAGGGTGCGAGCGTTGTCCGGAATTATTGGGCGTAAAGAGCTCGTAGGCGGTTTGTTGCGTCGGCCGTGAAAACCTGGGGCTTAACCCTGGGCCTGCGGTCGATACGGGCAGACTTGAGTTCGGTAGGGGAGACTGGAATTCCTGGTGTAGCGGTGAAATGCGCAGATATCAGGAGGAACACCGGTGGCGAAGGCGGGTCTCTGGGCCGATACTGACGCTGAGGAGCGAAAGCGTGGGGAGCGAACAGGATTAGATACCCTGGTAGTCCACGCCGTAAACGGTGGGTGCTAGGTGTGGGGAACATTCCACGTTCTCCGTGCCGTAGCTAACGCATTAAGCACCCCGCCTGGGGAGTACGGCCGCAAGGCTAAAACTCAAAGGAATTGACGGGGGCCCGCACAAGCGGCGGAGCATGTGGATTAATTCGATGCAACGCGAAGAACCTTACCTAGGCTTGACATGGACCGGAAACCTGCAGAGATGTAGGCCCCCTTGTGGTCGGTTCACAGGTGGTGCATGGCTGTCGTCAGCTCGTGTCGTGAGATGTTGGGTTAAGTCCCGCAACGAGCGCAACCCTCGTTCTATGTTGCCAGCGCGTAATGGCGGGGACTCATAGGAGACTGCCGGGGTCAACTCGGAGGAAGGTGGGGATGACGTCAAGTCATCATGCCCCTTATGTCTAGGGCTTCACACATGCTACAATGGCCGGTACAGAGGGCTGCGAGACCGTGAGGTGGAGCGAATCCCTTAAAGCCGGTCTCAGTTCGGATCGGGGTCTGCAACTCGACCCCGTGAAGTCGGAGTCGCTAGTAATCGCAGATCAGCAACGCTGCGGTGAATACGTTCCCGGGCCTTGTACACACCGCCCGTCACGTCACGAAAGTCGGTAACACCCGAAGCCCATGGCCCAACTGCTTGCAGAGGGAGTGGTCGAAGGTGGGACTGGCGATTGGGACGAAGTCGTAACAAGGTAGCCGTACCGGAAGGTGCGGCTGGATCACCTCCTTTCTAAGGAGCATCTGACCCGCGGACCACTTCGGTGGTGCGTGTGGGAGGGCCACGCTGCAGCCGAACGCGCTGTGGGTGGTTGCTCATTCGCTGTGGAACTACTGGACGAGCTGAGACTCGCGGCGCCGGTCATCCGGTTAGTACTGCACACCTGCAAGGGTGCGCGTGGAACGCTGAGGACTGGGGTTGTGGAGTGGATGTGTGTCGGCACACTGTTGGGTCCTGAGACAACACCCGTTGTGGGGTTGTCCTCTGGTCAGGACCACCACAAGGAACCAAACCGGTCGGCGGGAACGTCGAGAAGGTGGTGCCAAGGACGTGGTGGGTTTCTGGTTGGTGTTTGAGAACTGCACAGTGGATGCGAGCATCTTTGTAGCAAGATATTAAGGGCATACGGTGGATGTCTAGGCATCAGGAGCCGATGAAGGACGTAGGAGGCTGCGATAAGCCTCGGGGAGCTGTCAACCGAGCTGAGATCCGAGGATGTCCGAATGGGGAAACCCGGCATCAGTCATGTGGTGTCACCCGCACCTGAATCTATAGGGTGTGTGGAGGGAACGCGGGGAAGTGAAACATCTCAGTACCCGTAGGAAGAGAAAACAACCGTGATTCCGTGAGTAGTGGCGAGCGAAAGCGGATGAGGCTAAACCGGATACGTGTGATACCCGGCAGGGGTTGCGTGTTCGGGGTCGTGGGACCTTTCTGATCGTTCTGCCGGACGGTCGAGGAGTTAGAAAACACTTGGGTTAGTGGAACGTTGCTGGAAAGCGCGACCGTAGAGGGTGAGAGTCCCGTACGTGAAAACCCGGTGTCTCCTGAGAGTGTTCCCAAGTAGCAGCGAGCTCGTGAAATTTGCTGTGAATCTGGCGGGACCACCCGCTAAGCCTAAATACTTCCTGATGACCGATAGCGGACTAGTACCGTGAGGGAAAGATGAAAAGTACCCCGGGAGGGGAGTGAAAGAGTACCTGAAACCGTGTGCCTACAAGCCGTCAGAGCCTTTCGGGGTGATGGCGTGCCTTTTGAAGAATGAGCCTGCGAGTTAGTGCTGCGTGGCGAGGTTAACCCGTGTGGGGTAGCCGTAGCGAAAGCGAGTCTGAATAGGGCGCTTGAGTCGCGTGGTCTAGACCCGAAGCGGAGTGATCTACCCATGGCCAGGGTGAAGCGACGGTAAGACGTCGTGGAGGCCCGAACCCACTTAGGTTGAAAACTGAGGGGATGAGCTGTGGGTAGGGGTGAAAGGCCAATCAAACTCCGTGATAGCTGGTTCTCCCCGAAATGCATTTAGGTGCAGCGTCGCATGTTTCACGCCGGGGGTAGAGCACTGGATGGTCTAGGGGGCCTACAAGCTTACCGAAATCAACCAAACTCCGAATACCGGTGTGTTAGAGTGCGGCAGTGAGACTGCGGGCGATAAGGTTCGTAGTCGAGAGGGAAACAGCCCAGAACACCAGCTAAGGCCCCTAAGTGTGTGCTAAGTGGGAAAGGATGTGGGGTCGCCCAGACAACCAGGAGGTTGGCTTAGAAGCAGCCACCCTTGAAAGAGTGCGTAATAGCTCACTGGTCAAGTGGTCCTGCGCCGACAATGTAGCGGGGCTTAAGCACACCGCCGAAGCTGTGTCATTCACACAATACATCCACTCGTTCCTTCGGGTTCGGGTGCAGTGGTGTGGATGGGTAGGGGAGCGTCGTGCAGCCATGGAAGCGGCGGAGTGATCCAGTCGTGGAGGCTGTGCGAGTGAGAATGCAGGCATGAGTAGCGAAAGAAGAGTGAGAAACTCTTCCGCCGGATGACCAAGGGTTCCTGGGCCAGGCTAATCCGCCCAGGGTAAGTCGGGACCTAAGGCGAGGCCGACAGGCGTAGTCGATGGACAACGGGTTGATATTCCCGTACCCGTGTGGACGCGTCCCTGGTGAGCTCGGTGATACTAACCGCCCAAAGCAATCCGGACCTTCGGGTCTGGTGCGTGGAGCGCGGGACCTGATCCGGTAGTAGCCAAACGATGGGGTGACGCAGGAGGGTAGCTCCGCCAGCAGTTGGTGACTGGTGTAAGCGTGTAGGCCGTGACATAGGCAAATCCGTGTCACACATAGGCTGAGACGTGATGCATAGCCGAATGAGGCGAAGTAGAGTGATCCCATGCTGCCGAGAAAAGCCTCTAGTGAGTTTCCACGCGGCCCGTACCCCAAACCGACACAGGTGGTCAGGTAGAGAATACCAAGGCGATCGGGTGAACTATGGTTAAGGAACTCGGCAAAATGCCCCCGTAACTTCGGGAGAAGGGGGGCCACAGCGCTTGAAGCCTCTTGCAGGCTAGGGCGAGGTGGCCGCAGAGACCAGCGAGAAGCGACTGTTTACTAAAAACACAGGTCCGTGCGAAGTCGCAAGACGATGTATACGGACTGACGCCTGCCCGGTGCTGGAACGTTAAGAGGACCGGTTAGCTCTTCGGGGCGAAGCTGAGAATTTAAGCGCCAGTAAACGGCGGTGGTAACTATAACCATCCTAAGGTAGCGAAATTCCTTGTCGGGTAAGTTCCGACCTGCACGAATGGCGTAACGACTTCTCGACTGTCTCAACCATAGGCCCGGCGAAATTGCACTACGAGTAAAGATGCTCGTTACGCGCGGCAGGACGGAAAGACCCCGGGACCTTTACTATAGCTTGGTATTGGTGCTTGGTTCGGTTTGTGTAGGATAGGTGGGAGACTGTGAAGCGGCCACGCCAGTGGTTGTGGAGTCAATCTTGAAATACCACTCTGATCGTACTGAGTGTCTAACTTCGGACCGTGATCCGGTTCAGGGACAGTGCCTGGTGGGTAGTTTAACTGGGGCGGTTGCCTCCCAAAGGGTAACGGAGGCGCCCAAAGGTTCCCTCAGCCTGGTTGGCAATCAGGTGTCGAGTGCAAGTGCACAAGGGAGCTTGACTGTGAGACTGACAGGTCGAGCAGGGACGAAAGTCGGGACTAGTGATCCGGCGCTGGCTGGTGGAAGCGGCGTCGCTCAACGGATAAAAGGTACCCCGGGGATAACAGGCTGATCTTGCCCAAGAGTCCATATCGACGGCATGGTTTGGCACCTCGATGTCGGCTCGTCGCATCCTGGGGCTGGAGTAGGTCCCAAGGGTTGGGCTGTTCGCCCATTAAAGCGGTACGCGAGCTGGGTTTAGAACGTCGTGAGACAGTTCGGTCCCTATCCGCCGCGCGCGCAGGAGACTTGAGGAAGGCTGTCCCTAGTACGAGAGGACCGGGACGGACGAACCTCTGGTGTGCCAGTTGTCCCGCCAGGGGCATGGCTGGTTGGCTACGTTCGGAAGGGATAACCGCTGAAGGCATCTAAGCGGGAAGCCTGTTCCAAGATGAGGTCTCCCACCCCCTTTGAGGGGTTAAGGCCCCCAGCAGACCACTGGGTTGATAGGCCGGAAATGGAAGCCCAGTAATGGGTGGAGTTGACCGGTACTAATAGGCCGAGGGCTTGCTACAAACATGCTACGCATCCACTGTGCGGTGTCTGAGACACCAACCACCCCACACCCCCGACACCACAGGTGTCCTGGGTGTGGGTCGAATGGTTGATAGTTTCATAGAGTTACGGCGGTCATAGCGGCAGGGAAACGCCCGGTCCCATCCCGAACCCGGAAGCTAAGCCTGCCAGCGCCGATGGTACTGCACTCGTGAGGGTGTGGGAGAGTAGGACGCCGCCGGACAAAAGTTGCGAATGCCCCGGTATTCATGAGAAATCATGAATACCGGGGCATTCTGCTATTTCCGGACTCAATATTCGGTCGCACGACCGGCGTCTGGGAGGCACGATGGCGCCATGACGATCCAGCGCCACGAGGATGCCGAGCTGTTCTGGAACACCACCAAGGCCCTGTTCTTGCAGGACCCCGTGCGGCACACCGTGGCCATCACCGTCATCAGCCAGCTCATCGAGGTGCCCGACAGCTACCGCGGTTCCATGATGCTCACCGTGCACGACAACGACGGCGGCCTGCTCGGGGCGTTGTTCCGGACCGCGCCTTGGCCGCTGTCGGTGTCCGCGCTTCCGGTGGAGACACACGCCGAGGTCGTGGACTACCTGCTGGCCGAAGGCATCGAGACCACCGGTGTCGGCGGGCCTCGCGATGTGGCGGATCCGTTTACCGAAGCGTGGATCGCGGCCTCCGGCCAAACCATTGAGCAGACAATCCCGATGCGCTTGTATCACCTGGGCCAACTCGAAATGCCTGCCAACGTCGCCGGGGAGTTTCGGCTGACGGGCGAAGCGGACGTGGCGATGGTCGGGGGTTGGTGGGAGGACTTCTTCGCGGAAGCCACGCACGGCGGTAACCCCGAATCGGGTGAACATGACGTCCGCAAGGCTCTCGAATTCGGTCGGGCGATCGGCTTGTGGGTCGACGAGGGTGAGCCGGGATCGTTCGCCGTTGCGTCTCCGCCGCGGGCTGGGATGAGCCGGATCGGACCGGTCTACACGCCGGCGGACAAGCGTGGCCGCGGATATGGGGCGGCGGTCACCGCGCAGGTCGCGCAGTGGGCAGTGGACCAGGGCGCGGAGCATGTTCTGCTGTTCACGGACCTGGACAACCCGACGTCGAATTCCATCTATCAGCGCATCGGGTTCCGGCCGGTCTTCGATGCCGTGGAGTACGTCTTCGCGGACCGGCATACTCTCGAAGCGTGACGCCCGTAACCATCCTCGTCCTGCAGCTCGCCGACAACGACCCGCCGGGACAGCTCGCCGAATGGCTGACCGACGCCGGTGCCGATGTCCGGATCGCGCACCCGTACCGCGAGAAGTTCGACGGCGACCTCGACGACTACCAAGCCGTGGTCTGCCTCGGCGGCCAGATGGGCGCCAACGACGTCATCGACCACCCGTGGCTCACCGACGTGCGGTCCCTGCTCGCCACCTGCGTGACCAAGCAGACCCCGCTCCTCGCGATCTGCCTGGGCGCGCAGCTGCTCGCCGTGGCCATGGGCGGCCAAGTGGCGACCGGTGACAACGGCCCGGAGATCGGTCCCGGCCTCATCGCCAAGCGCGACCTCGCGTGGACGGACCCGCTGTTCGCCGACCTGCCCCTGATGCCGGATGTCGTGCAGTTCCACCACGACACGGTCACCCGGCTCCCGAACTCCGCGGTGCTGCTCGCCTCGTCGACTCGGTACCCGCACCAGGCGTTCCGCATCGGCCAGGCCTATGGCATCCAGTTCCACATCGAGACCACGCCCGAGATCGTCCAGGCGTGGGCCAAAGCCGACCCGGAGGGCGCCGAGCTGGCCCGCCCGGGTGACCTGGAGCCGGAGCGGCTGATCGAACTGCACGACGACGTCGAGGAGGCCTGGCGACCGTTCGCCGAGCGGTTCGTGAAGCTCGCGCGCGGAGAGCTGACACCGGTCGAGCCCGCCCGCCCGCAGCTCCCCATGATCTGACGACATGGCCGACCGCGCCCGCTCCATCTCGTCCGCCGCCCGCTTCGGTCTGACCGAGAGCCGGGCGGAGGAAGAACTGCGCGCCGCCGGGCTCTGGGGTGACACGGGCCCGATCAGCGAGCACGAAGTGACCCTGACGGCCCTGTCGCGCACCCCCGACCCGGACCTGGCCCTGCGCGGTATCGACCGCGTGCGCACGCATGATCCTGAATCCTGGCCGGAGCTGCGCGCGGCCCTGACCGTCGACCGCAGGCTGCGCGGCAGGCTGCTGTCCGTGCTCGGCTCGTCCACCGCGCTGTCGGACTTCGTCGCAGTGCGGGCGGGGGAATGGCGCAGGCTGCGGGAATCCGGAACGGCTGCCACCGGCTACACCGAGACCCTGCTCGGCGCCGTCGATGCGCCCACGACCGGTGGACCGCAGGGGTCGGTGGCCGCGTTGCGCGGTGCGGAAGCCGTGCGGGCGCTCAAGTTCGCCTATCGCGGACTCATCCTGGAACTCGCCGCGGACGACCTCGGCCATCTCGTCGAGCCTGCACTGGAGGAACCGTCGTACGAGCAGGTCGCGGGCAGGCTCAGCGACCTGGCGGAGGCCGCGCTGCGGGCGGCGCTGGCCGTCGCGTGGGCGGAGAACGGTGGCGCCGAGGCACAGGAACGCGCTCAGCTCGCGGTGATCGCCATGGGCAAGTGCGGCGGCCACGAGCTGAACTACGTCAGCGACGTCGACGTGGTCTTCGTCGGTGAGGGCGACACCACGCTGGCGACCCGGGTGGCCAGCGCGATGATGCGGGTGGCGACGGAGGCGTGCTTCGAGGTCGACGCCGCGCTGCGCCCGGAAGGCAAGGCGGGCGCGCTGGTCCGCACCCTCGACGGCCATGAGGCGTACTACAAGCGCTGGGCGCGGACCTGGGAGTTTCAGGCGCTGCTCAAGGCACGCCCGATCGCGGGCGACGCCGATCTCGGCCGCGCGTATGTCGACGCGGTCAGCCCGATGGTGTGGATCGCCGCCGACCGGGACAACTTCGTCGCCGACGTCCAAGCCATGCGCCGCCGGGTTGAGGACCACGTGCCGTCACAGCTGGTGGAGCGGGAGCTCAAGCTCGGCCGGGGCGGGCTGCGCGACGTCGAGTTCGCGGTGCAGCTGCTGCAGCTCGTGCACGGTCGCACCGACGAGTCACTCCGCCTTGGCTCCACTGTGGACGCCTTGGCCGCGCTCGGCGCGGGCGGGTACGTCGGCCGGTCGGATGCGGTGGAACTCGCTGACTCATACCGGTTCCTCCGCACCTTGGAACACCGGCTACAGCTGCAGCGGCTGCGTCGCACCCACCTGTTCCCGGCCGAAGCCGACACCGCCGACCTGCGCTGGCTGGCCCGCGCGGCGGGCGTCGGCCCGGATCGAGGTCGCTCGGCCGCCCAGGTCCTCGTCGCCGAGTTCCGGGCGCACGGCAACAAGATCCGCAGGCTGCACGAGAAGCTGTTCTATCGTCCGCTGCTCGCCGCGGTGTCGCGCGTGCCGACGGATGCGTTGCGGCTCAACGAGAAGCAGGCGGCCGCGCGGCTCGCGGCCCTCGGCTACACCTCGCCCGACGGAGCGTTGCAGCACATCAAGGCCCTCACCGCCGGGGTGTCGCGCCGGGCGGCCATCCAGACCGCGCTGCTGCCGGTCCTGCTCGACCTGCTCGGCGGGACAGCCGATCCGGACGGCGGATTGTTGGCTTACCGCAAGGTTTCCGAGGCGTTGGCGGCCACCCCGTGGTACCTGCGCGTGCTGCGCGACGAGGGTGCGGTGGTGCAGCGGTTGGCCACGCTGCTGGGCACGTCCAAGCTTGTGCCCGACCTGATCGTGCGCGCCCCCGAGGTGCTTCGGCTGCTGAGCGACCCGAAGGCGCTGACCGACCGCGACCCCGCCGAGGTCGCCACGTCATTGCGCAACGCGGTCAACCGGCACAGCTACCTGGGCAACGCGGTCACCGCCGCGCGATCCCTGCGCAGGCACGAGGTGCTGCGCGTGGCGTGCGCGGACCTGTTGGGGTTCATGGACGTCATGTCGGTCTGTGAGGCCCTGTCGAGTGTGTGGAGCGCGGTCCTGCAGGCCACCCTGGCCGCGGTCGACCGGTCGGAGGCGGCGGCCGCGGGCAGTCACCCGGCGACCATCGCCGTCATCGGTATGGGCAGGCTCGGTGGCGCGGAACTGGGCTACGGCTCGGACGCGGACGTCATGTTCGTCTGTGAGCCCGCCCCCGGAGTGTCCGATTCGGACGCTCTGCGGTACGCGGGCCGGGTCGCACAGAGCGTCCGCAAGCTGCTGGGTTCGCCGAGCCAGGACCCGCCGCTGCAGGTCGACGTCGACCTGCGGCCGGAGGGCAGGCAGGGGGCGATCGTGCGGACACTGGAGTCGTATCGGACGTACTACAAGCAGTGGAGCGAGGTCTGGGAGGCGCAGGCACTGCTCCGGGCCCGCCCGGTCGCGGGGGACGCGGACCTCGGGGCGCGGTTCATCGAGATGATCGACCCGGTGCGCTACCCGCAGGGCGGCCTGGATGCCGCGCAGGTAAGGGAGATCCGGCGCATCAAGGCCAGAGTGGACACTGAACGCCTGCCCCGCGGCGCCGACCCGACGACCCACACCAAACTGGGTCGCGGCGGTCTCGCGGACGTCGAGTGGACCCTGCAGCTGATCCAGCTGCGCCACGCGCACGCCCACCCGGCGCTGCGCACACCGTCCACAATGGAGGGACTCACCGCCGCCGAGGCGGCAGGCCTGATCACCCCGGCGGACACGGCCGCGCTGCGCGAGGCGTGGCTCCTCGCGACCCAGGTCCGCAACGCGGCCACGCTGGTCCGCGGCAAGCAGACCGACCAGGTCCCCACCATGGGCCGCGAACTGGCCGCCGTCGCCGCCGCCCTGGGCCACCCCTCGGACACCGACGCCGGAGCCTTCCTCGACTCCTACCGCCGCACCACCCGCCGCGCCCGCGCAGTGATCGAACACGTCTTCTACGACGACTGACCACCAGCCTGGACGGGGTCACCCCACGGCCACACACCTCGAGACCGCCAGACATGACCACTTCACCGTGAAGCAAACCCCAAAGCAAAACCTCAAGGCGAAAGCGAAACCCCGGCGCCGGCGGCAAAACCCCCGCCCACCTCGGGGGGACGTCCCTTGGCCAGTCTATCGGGGAGGGGTGACGGAAACGGGGTTCGTGGGGTCGGTTGTGGACAACCCGAGTTCCTGTGGATAACCGCTGAGGCGCTGGTCACGACCATGGGCGCGCTGTCCGGGGTGGACTTTAGAGTCGGGGGTATGAGCTGGAAAATCCGCATCCCGGTGCGTTCCTACGAGCTCGACACCCTCGGCCACCTCAACCACGCCGTGTACCACCAGTACGGCGAGGTCGCCCGAGTCGAGGGGTTCGCGGCGGCGGGCTGCCAGTGGGGTGACTTCGTGACGCGCTCCGTGGCACCGGTGTTGCTGTCCTCGACGATCAACTTCCGGCGTGAGGTGCGCGGGGGCGAGCAGGTCGACGTGACCTGTGTGGTCAAGTTCGGCGCGGGCAAGACGTTCAACACCGACTCGGTGATCCTCAAGCTCGACGGCACGGTCGCCGCGGAGATCACCTGTTTGCTCGGCATGATGGACCTCAAGGAACGCAAGCTGGTCCAAGACCCGCTGGGAACACTCAAGGAATTCGGCTTCGACCCGACCGCCCTGGCGGCCTAGGCCACGACCAGTCAGCGACCAGTCGCACCGACCGACCGGCGCCTAAGGGGACCGTGACGGCACTTGACCACGGTCCCCGGCAAACCGGAGCGTGGCGCCTCTCGGAACCAACACTCAAAATTCCGGGGTGGCGGACAAGTGCCGCACGTCCGTCATGCCATGACTTCGCCGACCTCGACCTCCACGACGGCCTCCGCGGCCGCGCGCCGCAGGAGTTCGGTGGCGAGGGCGGGGGACTGCAGGTCGTCGGGGCCGTAGACGGGGACGTCGAGACCGGCCTGCGCCTCGCGCACCGCCAGGGGCGACGCGGTCAGCAGACCGCTCACTGCCAGGACCGGGTGGTTCGCCGCCCGCAGGCGCTGCACCCCGTACAGGGCACCGGAAGAGTCGGCCGCGGCGAACAGCACGCCGTCGGTGATCCGGCGGATCTCCGGCCGGTCGAGCAGTTGCGCGGTCTCCGGCTGCAGCAGCCCGTCGGCGATCTCCAGCACGATCGCGTCGACGCCGCGGGCCATGAGGTGGCCGTGGAGCAGCAGCGAACTCGACACCAGCCGCTCCAGCGGGATGCGGAACGTGGTCGACATCCCGGCGTCGGTGAAGTCGAGGGCCGCGATCGCGCCGGAGTCGCGGAACAGCCACGGGTCGCCGCCCGCCGCGGTGCCGGTGACCTTCGCCGCGCCCACCCGCAGACCCGAGCGGGACAGGCCGTGGACCAGGGACGCGACGGTCGTCGTCTTGCCTGAGTTCATCGAGGTGCCGACGACGATGAACGTCGGCGGCTTGCGCAGGGCCAGCAGCGGCGGCGCGCCGAGGCTCAGGTCGGACACGTTGAGCACGCGGCCGGACTGGTCGCCGACCAGGCCCAGCGGGCGCACGGTCGTCGGCGCGCTGACCGCGGCGTTGCGGCTGCGGACCTTGCCCAGCACCCCGCCCGCCGCGACCAGGTCGCAGGCGCCCAGGTCGTCGGGAAGTTCGGCTTCGAAGTGATCGGGGGCGTACCGCGCGCCGTAGGCGACGAGGATTTCATCGCCCACGTAGAGCTTGGCCTTGCGGCCGTCGGTCAGCTCCAGCAGCGTGTGGTAGCCGAGCTTGGTGACCTCGGCGAGTACGAGATCACCGTGTTTTGGCTGATCATCGCCTTGATGGACGAGGGTCAGCGGCGCGTCGCGATCGAGATTTCGCACCGAGTAGGCCGCCTTGAGGCGATCGACGCGTGCGGGATCAAGGGATGCGAACATGGCGGTTCCTCGTCGATAGCGTGGAGGCGCCCGATCGAGAGCCGATCGGACGTTATTGCGCGGCAGCGTAAGGCCTGCTTGCCGCGCAAGGGAATCCCACACGAGATCTCGATTCGGGAAACACTCCTGTAACCGGGACTACCTCCCAGGTCGCCATCAAACTTCCACCCTTTCGGGTGGTGCCCCCAGACGTGAAACGGGGCGGCGGTCGGGGTTTCCCCACGACCGCCGCCCCGAGTCAGGACGGGATCAGCCGATCACACGTCGTAGTTGTGTTCAGGCTGCGCGATGACCTGCGTCTTTGCGACCGCACCACGCTAGACCTGGTGGTTTGTGGTTGTTGCCGGTCCTTGTCGGTGGTCGTTCTTCGACGTCTGACGGCCTGTAGACGGCCTGGATTGGTGCCGGGTGCTGGATACTGACCGTGACACCCCTGCCATCCCGACCGAACGCGGCCCGCTGGTGCCCGCGCTGTTCGACGTGCCTCGCGTCGAACATGTCCTATTGGCTGCTCGCCATCGGCCGCAGCAGGTGGTCCTGCGCACGACCAAGCCAGCGCTGCCCTCAAGGCCCGCGAAGCCTCCGACCTGCTCACCACCGCCGGGGAGACCGAACACGCGGCGTTCTGGCGCTACGTCCAGGCGCACGCCCTGTTCAACCGGGGCCGCACCGAGGACCTTGCGGCGGCCCGCGCCGCGCTGGAAGACGTGATCAACAACGGGCCCCGCACGGCATGGTTTCGACGCCTGAGCCGCACCGTCGAAGACCTCCAAGGCCACGAGCCGAAAGCCGACGACACCGACCGCTTCTTCCTGGCCTGGGACGAATGGTGCCGCGAAGTCGGCGGCAAACTCGACCGTGCCCTCTCCATTGGCCGCACCATGCTCACCGGCAGCCACGACGAGCAGTGCGAGGGCCTGCGGGTACTCGCCCGGCTGGTCGGCGCCTCCGGCGAACGACCCATTCGGGCCGAGCAGAGCGCGACCGATTGCCGCTGGACGTGGTCCACGGTCAAGAGAGGCGAGCGCCGGGTCTGGGAAGTCAAGACCGGCGAGCCCAACCCCGTTGACCGCGATGACGTCGACCAATTGCTAGGGCAGATCGAGGTCGAGACCAAGCGCGCGCTGAAGACACGGACCTACGCCGACCGGTCCCTCTACCTCGGGCTGGACCCCAACTTCGCCTCGATCCTGGCCGACCCCGCCGTTCGTGCGTCGATCCCCGAGGGCACCGGACCAACTGTCCGCGCGGCGTTGGAACTGTACGACCAGGGATGGTCCGCCACCATCGACGCCTGCCGCACCTTCTGGCAAACACCGGCGCCAAGCTCCGGTGCCGCCGAGTCCGCGAGTCTGGCGGCACCTGGCCGTAAGTCGCGCCCCGGACGCAGCGCGGGCGGTAGCGGCGACGTGGCCAGCGCCGACGCCGAGGTGTCCGCAGCCACCGACCTGTGGATGGGCGTCGGTGCGGTTGGCGCGGCCCAGCGCCTGGGTCATCCGCTGGCCAACGCGATGACGCATGAGGCCGGCGTCGCCGAGGTAGGCGACCACGAACCGCTCGAACTCACTGCTGGCCTGTGGGACCGTGGTGATGATGACGAGCTTGCAGATCTCGCCCGCGAGGTCCAGGCCGTCGTAACGGCCAGCGGTGGCGCGGACAACCACCGGTTTATGTCTACCCAGCGAACGACCGGATCAGGTTTGGCTGAGAGTCGGCGCCGTTGAACAGTTTCGACCACTGCTCGACGTACTCGATGTCGCCGCCGAGCCAGTTGGCGATGGAATCCGCCTGCCCGCCGACGACCAGGATCTCTAGCTGGCGCTAATGACCTCTTAGGTGTGAACTATGCCTGAAACTGCGCCTGACCTGCGGAAACAGGACTTCCGCAGGTCAGGCGATTCCGTCCAGGGACGTTCAAGACCTTTCAGCGCAGTTGAACGCACCGCTTTGCTCCCCGTTTGCTCCCCACGCTGCTCCCCGGCCAGCGGATCTTCCTGTTCAACGGGTGGGTGCCTAGGGCAGCGATCCGGGGGAGTGGTTGGCTCAGTGAGTGCGACGATCTTGGCGCAGAGTGCCCGTGATGGTGCGGCTGGCCACGACAACGGGTCGGGGGCGCCCTGGTGCCGTGACCAGCCGCAGGTCACCGACAGACCGAGGGGGACCTTTCGGTGCCTGTTCATGGTGACCTGTTCATTCTCACGGTGCGGCACGTGGCGGTCTAGCGACGGCGCCACGATGTGCACTTTGATGCCATTCGACTTGCACAAAGGCCCACACGCAAATCTGGATCCACTGATCTCCCTGAGCTATTGGATGGCGGTGCCCCTCTCTAGAAGCGCAAGCGTGCGCACGCGTTCCCTGTATCGCACGTCTGCCCCGATGACCACGGCCTAGATCCGCTGTCAGCACGAGGCGTCTCCGTACTCGAGCGGAGTCACGACGTTGAGGTGTTGTGCTGGTACGGGTCGGGCAGGGATTCCGAGCGTGAGTGAGTCGCGGTGGCAGTGTCTCCAGTCGTCGACTGGGCACTTGCTTCGCTGAACGCCCTGTGAGACGCAGCTCGCGCTGGATCTCACACACACAAGTGGAACCACGTCTGCCGGGCTGGCTATGAGCTGGGCGCATAACCATGTGCGGGAGTGACCTACAAGACGGGAACGGTCCCGTTACCACTACGTGCGTCACTGAGCTGGCGACGACAGTCCAACAGGATCGTTTCGCGGTGTTGAAAGCGTCGATCATGTGGCTCTGCACTGATTCTTCGTCTCGGTTCGATGCTGTTGGCGGCCGCCAACAGCATCGAACCTTCACCTGCGACGTGGGTAGTCTCAGGGTGAGCGACCCTAGTCCTCGCCGAGGTAGGCCGCACGCACACGGGTGTCGGCCAGCAGGTCGTGACCCGGGCCTTCCAGCGTCGTACGACCCAGGTCGACCACGTAACCGCGGTCGGACAAGGCGAGAGCAGCCAGGGCGTTCTGCTCGACCAGCAGGATCGTCGTGCCCTGCGACTGCAGCTCGGAGATGGTGTCGAAGATGCGCTGGGTCATGATCGGCGACAACCCCATCGAGGGCTCGTCGAGCATGAGCAGGCGCGGCTTGGACATCATCGCCCGGCCGATGGCGAGCATCTGCTGCTCACCACCGGAGAACAGGCCCGCCTTCTGGTTGCGGCGCTGTCCGAGCACCGGGAACAGTTCGTAGACCCGCTCCATGTCCTTCGCGACGCCGTTGTCCTTGCGGACGTAGGCGCCCAGGTGCAGGTTCTCCTCGACCGTCATTCGGCCGAAGAGCCGCCGTCCCTCGGGGCAGTGCGACACACCCTTTTCCAGGATCTCGTGCGCGGCGGCGTCGGCGATCGACTTCCCCTCGAACAGGATGTCGCCCGCCTTGGGCCGCAGGAGCCCGGAGATGGTGCGCAGCGTCGTGGTCTTGCCCGCGCCGTTGCTGCCGATGAGGCTGACGATCTGGCCCTCTTCGACGGAGAACGAGACGTCCCGGACGGCTTCGATCGCGCCGTAGGCGACGCTGAGGTTGCGTACCTCTAGCAGTGCGGTCACTGCTGTCCTCCCTCGTTGGGGCGTGGATCGCGGATCGGCTCCATGATCGCGGTGCGCTCAGCCGCGCTGTCCCGATGATGGGTTTCCGACGCGTAGCCGAGCACCTCCGCCTGGACCTCCTCCGGGGGCTTGCCGAGGTAGGCCTCGATGACCCGGGGGTCAGCGCGGACGACCTCGGGGGTGCCCTCCACGAGCAGTTCGCCCTGCACGAGAACCGACACGTGGTCACACAGCGAGAAGATGAACTTCGTGTCGTGCTCGATGACCACCACGGCGATGCCCAGCCCGCGGATCGCGAAGATCAGCTGTCGGGCGGCCTCGGTCTCCTGCGGGTTCATGCCCGCCGTCGGCTCGTCGAGCAGCAGGACGGCCGGGTCGGTGGCCAGTGCTCGGGCGATCTCCAGGCGGCGCTGGTCGCCGTAGGGCAGGTTCCGCGCGAGTTCGTCGTCCAGACCGGACAGACCGACGAAGTCGAGCAGCTCCAGGCCGCGCTTCCGCGCGTCGGCCTCGCCCTTCTTGAACGCGGGGCCGTGGAACAGCGACGCGAGGGGGCCCTGCTTCATCCGCGAGTGCCGTCCCACCAGGACGTTCTCCAGCGCGGTCATGCTGGGGAACAGCCGGATGTTCTGGAACGTGCGCGCCACACCCGCGACGGTGACCGCGGCCGGGTCGCTGGGCAGCGTGCGCCCCTTGAGCCGGACCGAGCCGCGGCTCGGGGTGTAGAGGCCGGTGAGGCAGTTGAAGAACGTGGTCTTGCCCGCGCCGTTGGGACCGATCAGCCCGAGGATCTGGCCCTCGTGCAGCTCGATGTTGACGTTCTTGAGCGCGGTCAGACCACCGAAGATCATCGTGACGTCGGTCGCCGAGAGCACCGGCGTGTTGCTCGTCGTGGTCATCGGGCCACCTCCGCCTTGGCGCCGCCGGGGGTGTCGTCGGGCACGTTGAGCTCCTCGATCGGCCGCCCTTCGGCGCCCTCGTTGGCCAACTCGGCACGTCGGTGCCGGTCGGGCACCAGGCCTTGCGGGCGGAACCGCATGATCAGCACGAGCGCGAAGCCGAACAGGATCAGGCGGTAGTCGGAGAACTCACGCAGCTTCTCCGGCAGCACCAGCAGCAGCGCCGCACCCAGGACGGCGCCGGGGATGGACCCCATGCCGCCGAGGATGACCGCCGCGAGCAGCGTGACCGACTCGATGAACTGGAAGCTGTCGTAGGCCACCGTCGAGGTCTTGTGCGCGAACACCGCACCGGCCACACCGGCCAGGGTCGCGCCGATCAGGAAGGCGAGGATCTTCGCCTGCCCGGTCTTGATACCCATGGCGCGCGCGGCGTCCTCGTCCTCGCGGATCGCGATCCAGGCACGGCCGATCCGCGAGTTCTTCAGGTTCGCGAACACGACCATGACCAGCGCGACGAGCACGACGATCAGCACGTAGTACAGGACACCCGAGGGCAGCTTGACCGCGCCGATGGTCAGCGAGTCGTCGAAGCCCTTGCCGAACGCGCTCAGCGGCGGCACACCGGGGATCGCGTTCGCGCCACCGGTCAGGCCGCCGATGTCGTTCTGCGCCGACTTCTTGAAGATCTCACCGAAGGCCAGCGTCACGATCGCCAGGTAGTCACCTCGCACGCGCAGCGTCGGCGAGCCGACCACCGCGCCGAAGATGCCCGCGACGACCGCGGCGATGATCGCGGCCACGATGAACGGCAGCTCACCCTCGATGCCCAGCTTGGACGTCACCGCACCGGAGAAGTTCGCCGCGACGAACGCGCCGATGCCCAGGAACGCCACATAACCGAGGTCGAGCAGACCGGCGAGGCCGACGACGATGTTCAGACCGATCGCGGTCGCGGCGTAGACGCCGATGTTGGCCGCGGTGGTCATCCAGTAGTCGGTGCCCGCCTCGGTGAACGGCAGCGCCAGCGCGCAGGCCAGCAGCACGATGATGCTGAACCACTTGTGCTCGTCCGACAGCCGCGAGATCCAGCCGGTCAGGCCGATCCCGTGCAGCGCGCCGAGCGCGCCTGCCAGGAAGCCCAGCAGCGACAGGAAGATCGGGCCCGCGTACGGGTTGCCGACACCGCCCTGTCCACCGGCGTTGAGCATCATCGCCACGATCAGCAGCAGACCGACGAACGCGACCACCAACACCGCGTAGGCGACCAAGAAATGAACCTTGGTGTCCCAGTGCGGGATGGGCTCGATCTCCCCGGCGTTGGCCGAGACGACGATCAGCACGCCGGCGACGATGGCGACGATGCCGCCGAAGGCGTACTTGCCGTCGATCGCGGTGATCGCGCCGAGGCCGCCGCCGCCGAACAGGATGAACAGGGTGTTGATGATCGCCACCCCGAGCAGGCCCCAGCCGAGCGCGCGCTGCACCCGGTTGCGGACCTTGAGCGGGGTGAACACGACCACCAGCACCGCGATGCCCAGCAGCAGCGTGTGCAGGCGGAACCCGCTCACCGCGAACGGCGCGTCGAAGAACTGCAGGGTGGCCTTGTCGGGGTAGGCGCCGTCATTGAGGGTGAACGTCACCCACGGCAGCAGCGCCGCGATGATCGCGAGCACGCCACCGACGATGGTGAGCGTCCGCGCGAGCGCCGGGCTCAATGTCTCCTTGAGGCTCATGCGCGCACCCTTTCCGGCTCACCGAACAGACCCTGCGGCCGGAACACCAACACCGCGATCAGGATGACGAAGATCCACACCAGGTCGTACTGCGTCCCGCCGGGCATGTACTGGCCCGACAGCGTCTTGACGATCCCGATGGCGAACCCGCCGATGACCGCGCCCTTGATGCTGCCGACGCCGCCCAGCACCGCCGCGGTGAACGCGAAGATGCCGTAGAGGAAGCCGACTTCGGTGTCGACGTTGGTGATCTGGATGCCGTAGAGCACGCCCGCGATGCCCGCAAGGGCGGCACCGATGACGAAGGTCAACACGATCGTGCGGTTCGGGTTGACGCCCATCAGCCGGGCGGTGTCCGGGTCCTGCGCGGTGGCGCGCATGGCTCGGCCCATCCGGGACTTGGTGATGTAGGTCTGCAGGACCACCGCACCGACGATCGAGACCGCGATCATCAGCAACGCGGTCGACCCGATGGTGATCGTGCCGCCGAAGACCTCAAGGGTGTACTGCTTGTCGATGAAGACCCGCGGGAACGGGACCGGAGCGGTCGCGCCCGGGTACCACAGGCGGACCGCTTCCTTCAGAACGACCGAGACCCCGAGCGCGGTGATCAACGGAGCCAGCCGGGGCGCGTTGCGCAGCGGACGGTAGGCGAACCGTTCCATGATCACCGCAAGGATCACGGCGACGAGCGCACCACCAAGAGCCATCAAAGGAAGAGCGACCCACCAGTCGCTCTTCCAGCTATCGGGCAGGACATAGGAGTAAGTCGCGAGCGAGGCGAACCCGCCCACCATGAAGACCTCGCCATGGGCGAAGTTGATCAACTGGATGATGCCGTACACCATCGTGTAGCCCAGCGCGATGAGCGCGATCAAGCCGCCCAGCACGAGGCCGTTAATAAGCTGCTGTAGCAGCGTGGCCACGCCTACCTCCACAATTGCGTGGGGCGAGCAGGTTGGCTCGCCCCACGGTGTTGGTCTCTTGCTCGCCTAGATAGCGAGCGCGATCAAATTGAAGCGGAACTTTCACCAAGTCATGACGATTGAGGTGTGCGGATTCCTTTTCCTGTCAATGACAACCGAATCGGTTCGTATCCCCGTGCTGCGGGACCTATGGTTTGGCCATATCGATCGGATGATGTCGCCTAGTCGCACCGGTCAGTGCCTCTCGTTTAGCGGGCGAAGGACCTCACCGTTTGCACTATCGCTTCTGCGACTGGAAGCCATCGTCGTGTCGGGTCGACCGGACAGGTCCAACTCGCCGGTTCGTTACTGATAACGCTCGGAGGGAGCGGTACGGTGCCCGGGCTGTGGAGAATTGAAACAGCAGGCGGCAAGCCAACCTGCGACCACACCTCACCGTTTCCGTCCGCGATAAACATCGACCTGTTGACACCGCCAAGACTGATCAGGGGTGCGTGAATCCCGTAGCTAATCAATCGTGTGAGAGTTCGCTCCGCGAGAACAGTTGGCATCACGAGCGCCAATTGCCCTCCGTTCAGTCTTAGCTCAACTTTCTCGCCGACGCGAATGGTCGGCCAGGCCATCATTGCTCGATACCAGTCTGTGGCATCGGACAGCTCGTGGAATCCATGTGGGAAGGGAGCCACCTCGCCGAGGGCTCCGTTTCCGTCGACTCGCGTCCCGCCGTTCACGGTTCAACCATCTCTCGGTCGAGTCAGGGGCAATCGTGCTGTGCAGTGTGGGCGTCAATGGCACGGACTGGGCGGAGGTTCGATGTCGCATCGCTGGCTGACTCAAGGGGTCGACAAAGGCATTTATGAAAGGGTGGTGACACCCTGGTGCCGCGGTGTTCGCCATCAGACGCCGGTCGGCCGGGGGTGCATCTCGATAGTCCGGCTGGTAAGTCTCTCAACGACCGGGGATGGTCACTCGTCCGTGGCCAACTCGTCACATCCTCCTGCTTCTCGTCGACGTATCCGCCGTATGTCGTGAAATAGCCAACCTATGGATTCACCCCAGCCTGAACACTCGGTGGACGCAGAGTGTCTAACTTATCCTGTAGTGACGGGCCGTGTTGTTCAATCCGATCGACTGGTCTTGCCTGTTCTTACATAAAGTTGTGTCCGATTGGGCGAACCAACTTTGGACAACCGAGCCGCGGACTGTGCGGTGTGCTCGCTGAACTCGAGTTGGCCGCCCAAGTCCGGGGCGCGGATCTGGTCAGTTCGATCGCCTTGCGCCCACACGGAAGACACGCGGACCGCGTGGCCGTCAAGGCTCCGCTGACTCATCGCCGAAGGCGTCCTGGCTTGTCCGCCAGAAGACGGATGGCCTTGAGTGCTTGCAATGCTTGACAACCGCAGGGATTCTGAGTGCTGTGTGTGGGCTGCTGGCGCCATTCGGGCGAGCAGCGCTCCCCTAGATCAGGGAGGGAGGCATCTCGTGCTGCCGTTCCTGACCAAGCAGTGCATAACCGGCGTGCCTGTCCCGGACGTGCGCGTGTGCGCCGCCCTGTGCAGGCAGGGACCGGTCACCGTGGCTCCGCGCAAGGAAATCCTGGAGCGGCACCGCGACGACGTCCGCGAGCGCATCCGCCAGTTGCTCGGGTGCCTCGACATCCTCGACTACAAGATCGACAATTACGACCGCCTCGCGCGGTCCCAGGAGGCTTCTGCATGAACACCCGTTTGTTGCGTGATTTGCGAGTCGGCGCCCAGGGGCTCGGCTGCCTGGGGATGAGCGGGTTCTACGGCAAGACCGACGACACCGAGTCGATCGCCACCATCCACGCCGCGCTCGACAACGGCGTCACCCTGCTCGACACCGCGGACATGTACGGCCCGCACACCAACGAGGTTCTGGTCGGCAAGGCCATCGCCGACCGTCGCGACCAGGTCGTCCTGGCCACGAAGTTCGGCGTCGTCCACGACCCGGCCAACGCCAAAGCTCGGAACTTGCGCGGCGACGCGGCGTACGTCCGGACCGCATGCGAGGCCTCATTGAAGCGGCTCGGGGTGGACCACATCGACCTGTACTACCAGCATCGGGTCGACCCGAACACGCCGATCGAGGAGACCGTCGGGGCGATGGCGGAGCTGGTGCGGGAGGGCAAGGTCCGCCACCTCGGCCTGTCGGAGGCGGGCGCGCAGACCATCCGCCGGGCGAACGCCGTCCACCCGATCACGGCACTGCAGAGCGAGTGGTCGCTGTGGACCCGGGACCTGGAGGACGAGGTCCTGCCGGTCGCGCGCGAGTTGGGTATCGGCATCGTGGCGTACTCCCCGCTGGGCCGCGGCTTCCTGACCGGGCGGTTCACCTCGCGGGCCGATCTGCCCGAGGGCGACCAGCGCGACCAGTTCCAGCCGCGCTTCACCGAGGGCAACTTCGAGCAGAACCTGGGCATCGCCGAACGGCTGCGCGCCATGGCCGCCGAGCGTGGGGTCACCGCGGGCCAACTTGCCTTGGCGTGGGTGCACAGCCGCGGCGTTGACGTCGTCCCGATCCCGGGCACGAAGCGTCGCACGTATCTGTTGGAGAATCTCGCCGCCGTCGATCTGATTCTCACCCCAGAGGACATCAAAGCCCTGGAAGCGGCCGTGCCGACACCGGCGGGTGCCCGCTACCTCCCGGAATACCTCAGCACCACCAACCGCTAGAGGAGGTGGGCGGCGACGGTGGCGTGCCGCCTGCCCCGCGAGGTGATGGCGATGCCGCAGTCACGGTAGCGCGCCGTGCGGAGGTTGTGGTTGCCCAGTTTGGGCCGCCCGAATTCCTCCACGCGGCCAGGCATTCATGTTCGGCGGCTACCGAAGCATCTTGAGCGGTCAGCTCCGCTTCGCCGTCGTCGTAGTCGGCGCCATCCAACACGCCGAGATCCGACAGGATCCACGGGGTGAACTCGTCGGTGCTCTCGGTCTTCGAGTCCTTGTGCATCACACTGTCCTCCGGAAACTCGACTGCCCGACAACTCCCTGCCCGGCAATCGAATGGGGCCGGGTCACCACGATTCCAGTCGGCGGTCGTGCTGGGGAGAGCTTCGCGGTGTCACGGAATGGACGCACCTGAAATGTGGCCCGAACGGACGTCCATCGCCTCGCCGCCGAGAGTCTGCAGCGACGCGTGCAGCGGAAGGAATCCTGGCCGACTCGACGCAGGGTGCAGGAGAGCCTATGAGCCAGAACGGTTCTTCCAGCGTTTCGACCAGGGATGCCTTGACGTCGTGTCGGGGCAACGAACGATGGTGCTTTGGGCAGACTCCGGCATCTCGTGTGGCGAGATGCCGCCCCAGTCACGCAACCTGGGTGCAGTCGAGGACGAACGGTGGGGGTTATGAACGAGCTTGAAAACGTACTGAGCGCGATGGGATGTGAATTGACGAGGTCTGGCCAACTAGAGGCGGCGCAGAATCTGCTCGAATTCAGGACGGCCACCGCAGCAGCTGGTGAATTGTTGGAAGCCATCGAACGAGGCGACCGCGCGTCCGTCGAGTTCCACACCGAACTACTCGGGCGTCAGGTGCGCGAAGGGCGACCGCTGAACTTCCAGGTCGACGGGTAGCCGGCGGTGTCTCGGTTTCCGGGCGGCGAAAGCGGCCATCGTGAAGATCGGTCGGACAGTCCTTTGTGGTCTGTATGCGAGGCCGCGTCGGGCGTCCACCTCGCAACTCTTCACAGGGATGTCGCTGCGGCCTGTCACGCGCTGTTGAGGTGTGGAAGGGAAGCATTGAGCGCCGACGCGCCGAGGGTGGTCAGGATGGCGGTTACGCGCTCACCTACCGCTGCCAGATTGGCAGCTCTGATGAGTCCCAGGTGTACAAGCCTGTGCACCGCGTTCTGGTCGCATGCCGCTAATCCGTCGATGAACATGTCGGGTTCGCAGCTGATGGTGAGCTGGGTGCGGCCGCTCGCCACCGCGCGCAGCAGGGCGAAGTCCCTGTGGGACAACATCGTCTCGTCTGTCATCTCGTCACCTCGAATGGTCGGCGTCAGATAAGGCCCTGACGGAGCGCGTAGCCCACGGCGTGGGCGCGATTGCGCAGGTTGAGCCTGCTCAACATGTTGTGCAGAACGTTCTTGACCGTGCGTTCGGAGTAGATCAACCGCTCAGCGATCTCAGCCGTGTCCAGTCCGTCCGCGAGCAGCCGGATGACTTCCGTCTCTCGCTGGGACAGGCCGCTCAGTGTGAGGTCGCGCGGCGTGAGCGTGTTCTCCTGAAGGTTCTTGAGGCCCTGTAACACCGCGCCGAGCTGCTCAGCGGGAAGGTCGCCCCGGCCCTTGCGGGCGTCGGTGATGGCGCGCAGCAGCCGTGACCTGTTCGTCGCCTCCGATCGCGGCACCAGGACGACCAGGCCGTGCTCGATGGCGGACCACAACTCGGCCTGGCGCAGGTCATCTGCGATCAGCACCAGTCGGGCCTTGGTCTCGGTGAGCAGCGTGTGCAGGCCGGCCTCTGGCACGGCGATGATCACATCGGCCTGGCTCGTGTCGTCGACGATCTCGAGCCCTGAGACGTGGCTGAGCATCGCGATCAACCCCGAGGCGACGAGTGGGTCGCTCGCCTGAACAGACAGGCGAACTGCCGCGCGGCGGGCTTGGGAGGTCGTAGCTGAGCGGCGCGAGTCACTCGGCCAGGCGGTGTGGGGAGTCATGCGATTAGAGAACCCCGTGGTGGGCTAAATCACCAAGGCTTCTGGGGCGGCAGCCTTTGGTAGGCGGAAAGCTGCCGGTGCCATTGGGCCTGGTTTCGACCACCTCCGCGGGGCGCTCGGCCCGCTTGTCACGACGGTGTCCGAGCGGGTCCGTTGGTCACGGCGGTGGCTTCGCCGCTTGGGGGAGTGTTTTCCCAGGAAGGAGTGGGTACGGGGCGGTACGTCGGCCAGGTCGTCCAGATCCGATCGAGGGGTGTCCGGAGCCTGCGGCGCACTCAGTCGGACACATCGTAGGGGAGCGATTAGGAAGACCTAGGATTCTTTTAATTATGACTTAATGCCTTTTTGTCTAATTCTGCGCTCTGTTATTGCGGCGGCGCATGTTCGGGTGAGGGAATGGGCACGTGATAGCCGGGAGGATGGTCGAAAAGTGTGCGCGTTCGCCCTCGAATGCGAGTTCGTTCGGGCAACGTCGACCTCCGGTTGGCGGCTTGCTGATCGCCCGAAAGGGTTAGCAGTCCGAGAGTCTGCCCAGATCAGGGCGTTGTGAGCGGTGGATGAGTGCGATTTGCGGCCATCTGGGGCGGTTGTGAGGATGTTTTTCCTCATTGGATTCCACCGGTTCAATACCCGCCGTGACCGATTTGTCAGACTCCACTTCCAATCCGTCGTTCGGCCAAGCCCTGTTGCGCTACCGGACCACACTGGGGCTGTCGCAGGCGGAGTTGGCCCGGTTGTCGGGATTGAGTGTGCGCGCGTTGCGTGAGCTCGAGCGCGGCCGGGCGGCCGCGGCGCAGGAGCGTTCGGCCGCACTGCTGGCGTCGGCTCTGGGGCTCGAGGGCGATGAGCGGGAGTCGTTCGTGTTGCTGGCGAAGGAGGGGAGGCGCCGGTCGGCGCGTTCTGGCAACCGGACGATGTTGTACGCGTTGCCCACCGTGCCGGGTCTGGTCGGACGAGAACCTGAGCTTGAGCGGCTCTCCAGGGAAGCCAAGACCGGTGGCGTTGTCGTGGTGGCCGGGCCGCCTGGAGTCGGTAAGACCGTGCTTGCGGTGGCGGCCGCGGACCGGCTGGCGGCGCAGTTCCCGGACGGCTGCCTCGCACTCGACTTGCGGGGCGTCGACGACCGGCCGATGAAGCCGGGCGTCGCTTTGGAACGGATGTTGACCGCGCTCGGCGTGCCGCCGAGCCGGATCCCGGCGGGGGATGGCGAGCGTGGCTCGTTGTACCGGACGCTGCTCCGCGACCGGCGGGTGTTGGTCGTGCTCGACAACGCCGCCGACGAGGCTCAGGTCCGGCCGCTGCTGGCCAGCGGCGAGCGCGGTCTGACGATCGTGACCTGCCGCCGCGTGCTGGCGGGCCTGGAGGCGGCGCGATGGCTGATGCTGCACGTGTTGCCTGCGGAGAGCGCGATCGACCTGCTCACGTCCATCGTGGGTGAGGATCTTGTGCGGAACGAGCCGGAGGCGGCCAACGAGGTTGTCGCGTTGTGCGGCAGCCTGCCGCTCGCGGTGCGGATCGTGGGCAATCGGCTGGCGGCACGCAGGGGGTGGTCGCTGGCGCATCTGGTGCGGCAGCTGCGGGACGAGCGGATGCGGCTTGATTCGCTGTCGGCGGGTGATTTGCAGCTGCGTTCCGCGTTCGAGGTGTCGTTGCGGCGGCTGTCGCCTATGGCGCAGGTCGTATTCCGCCGCCTCGCGCTCATCCCCGGTGCGCACTTCGACCACGACATGGCCGCGGTGTCCGTCGGGGTGGCCGTGGACAAGATCGATCTGTACCTGGACGAGCTGGTGGAGGCGTCCTTGCTCAATGTCACGTCGGCGTCGAGGCACTTGCAGTTCCACGACCTGCTCCGCCTGTTCGCGCGCGAGTGTCTCGCCAAGGACGAGCCTGAGCAGACCCGGAACCGCCTGCGCGACGCCCTCTACACGCATGTGCTCTGGAAGGCGTCCGCGGCAGGCCGGTTGGTCTACCCGGATGTGTCGTCGGTGCACCCGGACGGTCCATTCCTGTCACAGGCCGAGGCCAAGGAGTGGCTCGACAGCGAGGCGACGAACTGGCTGGCCGCGCAACGTGAGGTCGCCGCGCTCGGCAGGTACCGCGAGGCACTCGACTTCGCCTTGGCGATGCACCGCCATGTGCACGGCCGCGAACTGGAGTATCGCTGGGACGAGGTCTTCGAGATCGGTGTGCGAGCCGCGCGAGAGCTGGGCGACCAGGTCGCGGAGGTCGAGATGCTGACACAGCTCGCCTGGGCGCAGCTCCAGTGCCTCGACGACGGCCACTCCGCGCTCGCGTCGACCCGCGGGGCGCTGTCGCTCGCCCACCAGATCGGCTATCAACGGGGGATCATGGTCGCGCACGCGTGCGCCGGGACGGTGCTGCTCAGTCTTGGCTGTCCGGAAGAAGGCATGAAGCACAACGTACGAGCCTACGAGATGTCGATGGAATACGACTTCTTCGACGTCAGGTTCTCGATGGCGACCGCGTTGGCGACCGCGCTGCAGGTGGGCCGTCGGTTCGAGGAGGCCCTGGACGTGTACCGCACATTGCTGTCGGAGGCCGAGAGCCTGCTCGCCGACACGAACCGGGAAATGATCGTCAAGGTCATCCTCATGCTGCATACGAACATGGGTGACTGCTTCGTGGGACTGGAGCGCTGGGCGCAGGCCGCACACCACTACCACGAGGCGGCGTCGCTGGTCATCGGGAGTGAGCCGGGCGACCGTAGCGAGGCCGAACTCGCACTCTGTGAGGGCATCGCATGGCGCAAGGCCGGCGAGCACCAGCGCGCGAGAACTCGGCTGTCGCTCGCGCTCGACTTGCTCGTCGGACCCGCACACCACGATGACAGGGCACGAGCGGAGGCGGAGCTCGCGTTGCTGCCCGACTGAACTTCAGGAGAACCACGGCTGAAGCGATGATGCACGTTCGGACCAGCAACGATGCCCGAGTGTGCCTTCCGATCGCCCGTTGGAACACGCGCTCGTGGCCGATCGGGTCAGGATCGCTTGGCGTCATCGCCTGCTTCTCATCTGACCGTAGCTTGGGTTCACCAGCCCTGGCACGCCGTGGGGAGTACGCCGTGATGTCAATGTCTCCGGACGACTGGCAGCGTCCAATCGGCAGGCCATCCGCCCGGCTCATGGACGTGCGTTCGTGGTACGGCGTGGTCGCGACGGCTGAAGAACGCCACGTCGTGAACTCCGACCGGCGGGGCGCTGTCGTCACCCGGATCGACGGCGCCCAATCACTTGTGACCGCGTTCGACGCCGCGTCGACCGCGGTCACAAGTGATCTGCTGGGCCACGTCCCAAGCAACGGGCACGGCTGTGAGCAACGTCTGGGCGTGTACGTCCAACCATGCGGCACCCCCACGCTCACGCTGGGGCACGACGGCGTTCGGCTCGGTGACTCCATCCTGGTGGGCCTCGTCGGAGACCGGGCGCAGGTGAAGACCGCGCGTCTCCACACGATGCGTGATAAGGCTGCGCTTCGCATCGGGCTCAGCGACGCTGAACCTCGAGTGGTTTACGGCTTCGGCACGGGCGAGATGCGAGCGCGGACTGGTGACCGTGAGACGGTCGCGCGCGTCGACTCCGATGCCGCTCAGGTCGGATTCACTGACGACGTCGAGCTGCGGGTGACCAGGTCCGACCACGCCGAGGTCCGACGGCAGGGCACCACGTTCGTGCTGGACCCGGACACAGGGCGGACGAAATTCACCTGTGCCGACGGCCTCGCCGAGATCGCCTCTCCGGCGGGATTCGACGTGCGCTGCGCCCGGACGGGATGGCGGGTCACCGCCTCCAGATCCCTGGTCATGATCGAATCCTTTAACGGTCAGATGGCGCGCATCGTATGGAACCAACGCACCGGCGAGCTTGAGGCGCTCGTGTGCGCACACCGCACGCTGTCCACCAAGGAATGGCCGGCGGAAGTGCACGCATGCGATGACTGCGGCGAGGTGCCTGATGCGCTCTGGCGTGGGTCCGTGCTCGAGTTCGAGCTCGCGGGGCTACGTGTGCGTTGGTCAGACGGAACGCTGGAGGCCTCAGCGGGCGACGGACTCACCGTCTCCGGGGCATCGGCTGTGCGGGTGCGGTGGGGCGGCAAGAACCTCGCGATGGACGGTGAGCGCGTGTTGGTGAGCGACGTCGACGAGGACTGGTACGTGACCGCGGACGGTCGCCTCGCCACAGGGGCGAGCACAGTGTCCGCCGGTCGCGCGATCGACGGAACGTTGGAGCTGGCAGTCCGGTCGGCGGGCGACGATGAGACCACGTTGGTGTGGGCGCGCGGCGTGTGCCTCGATGACGGCCGCGGCTTGCGCATGGTGCTCGACGCGTCCGGTCGTGTCGTGTGCACTCCGACATCGCGGGCGGACCACAGCGTGATCGCATCACCGAGTGGCATCGTGAAGATCACCGCGGAGACGGCGACCGTGGACCTCGCAGGCACTGGAGCGGTCCGGTTGCGCGACTCCGGCGTGGAGTCCGGGTTGGCTCAGGTGATCGCGCACTCGCACAGGTCTGGCCGGGGGCAGCATGCGACGATCACGTGCTACGAACTGTTCTCGCTTGCCCCTGTCTGCTCCGCATCCACACTCCCGTTCGAAGAAGGTTTGCCATGAACAGATACCAAGACAAGTCCGTGATCATCACAGGCGCCGCAGGCGCTATCGGCGTGGCTGTCGCAAAACGGCTCGGGCAGGAAGGGGCCAGGCTCCTGCTGGTCGGCAGCGGTCGCACGCCGCTCACGGAGGCGGTGTTCGCCGTCGAGAGTACGGGTGGGAAGTGCGCGACAGTAGAGGTCGACGTTACGACATCGGATGGCGTACAAGCCTATCTGGCCGCCGCCGGCTCTACGTTCGGCCGCGTCGACGTCCTCATCAATCTGGCCGGGATCGAGGGGCACATCGCTCCGCTGACCGAGCAGGACGATGACTCCTTCGACCGGGTGCTGCTCACCAACACGCGATCGGTCTACCTGGGGATCAAGCACGCGGCACCCATCATGATCGAGCAGGGCGGCGGAGTGATCATCAATATGTCGTCGGCCGCAGGGGTGATGGGCATGCCGCTGTTCGGCCCTTACGTGGCAAGCAAACACGCAGTGCTCGGTCTCACCAAGAGCGCCGCATCCGAACTCGGCCCGTACAATGTGCGTGTGGCCGCGGTAATGCCGGGTCCTATCGATTCGCCGATGATCGAACGGCTCGAGCAGGGGGCGGCCAAGGTGCTCGGGTCAGTCGAGGCGGTGCGGGCCGCCTACACCGGGCTGGCCGCGGACAGGCGTTACGGGACCGTGGACGAAGTCGCGGCGGCGGTGGCCTTCATTGGCAGCGACGAGGCCTCCCACATGCACGGAACCTACCTGCGCGTCGACGGCGGTATGTCAGCGCTGTCAGCCTGATCCCGCCCAGAAGCCCAAGGTCAGTAACCGAAGTTCTGGGTCCACCAGTGTCCGTCGGCGTTGTGCAGCAGGCCAACGCCGATTACCCGGAACTCGGGGTTGAGGATGTTGGCCCGGTGGGGACGACTACGCAGCCAAGCCTCCATCACCCGGTGCGGTGTCTCCTGCCCGAACGCGACGTTTTCCCCGGCCGGGTCTGGAAACCCTTCAGCCATCATGCGTTCGAACGGGTCCGGACAACGCGTCAGTTGGTGAGCCAGTACGCGTTGTGCGGCCATATCCGCGCAGTGCCGGCGGGACGAGCGGCGCAGCCGCTCGTCCCGCGTCAGCGCACCTAGCCCATTTCGGGACCTGATGGTGTTGACGAGGCGCGCGACGCGGTCCTCGAACCTTCTGCGTTCGGGTTCTCTCATCCGTATGCGCCCTGCGCCGTCCCTGGTCCCACTCAGCTCCACATAACGAGAGCATCGGCGGCCGACTCCCCTGCGAGCCGGCCGCCGACGGGCACACCGAGTCCCCGCACTCCTGTTGGCGGAAGGAGGGCGAACCGAATCCGGATCGGGTGCCGCTGGACCAGCGTGTTCGACTGCGTGGCAGAGCACAATCCCGGTGGATCACCATTGCCCGTCTTCTTCGCGGAATTGCCCGGAACACACCGCCCACGGCGGCGTGAAGGGCACGGTTTCCCCCACGAGGTCGATTCTGCGTAAGGCTTGCTTAAGCATGGGACACAGTTCGTTTCACCTCCTCGATCACCAGCGGATTCGAGGGATCATGCAGAGATACCGCAAGAACGACGGTGGAGGTTGCCGAAACCTCCACTGTGGAGGGAGCCGCTGTGACCGCTGCAACGACCATTCCCGACGTCGCCTCCGGTGGCGGTCGGCGCCTTCCGGTCGAGCTGAGACGGGCGCTCACGACGCTCGCCCGCACACCGCACCTGTTGGTGGCGTGTGATTACGACGGGACGCTGGCACCGATCGTGGACGACCCGGAGCAGGCGCTACCGCGACCGGAGTCGGTTGCGGCCCTGCGTTCCCTGGCAGGCCTGCACGAGACGACCTCGGCTGTGATCTCCGGTCGTTCACTGCGTGATCTCGCGACGCTCTCCCGCCTGCCCGCCGAGGTCCACCTGGTCGGATCGCACGGCTCGGAGTTCGACATCGGTTTCGTCCACGAGCTACCCGAGGAGGCTCGAGATGTTCTCGGCCGGGTCCGGGTGGCGTTGGAGGCGCTGTTCCGCGCGACTCCCGGACTGCTGGTCGAGGTGAAACCAGCCAGTGTGGCACTGCACTACCGGCGCTGCGACCCCGCGGTCGCGCAGCGGGTGCTGGCCGTCCTGCGGTCTGGTCTGTGCGCCTGGGAAGACGTGCACGTGTCCGAGGGCAAGGCCGTGATCGAGTTCACCGTGGTGGAGACCGACAAGGGCCGTGCGCTGGACATCCTGCGCCACCGCGTCGGGGCCACCGCGGCGATCTTTCTGGGTGACGACGTGACGGACGAGAAAGCGTTCGCGCGCCTTACCGGTCCGGACATCGGCATCCGCGTGGGCGCGGGCGAGTCGCTCGCGACGTACTTCGTGGAAGACACGACAGACGCGGCGACAATTCTGGCGTTCCTGCTGGAGGAACGCCAAGCGTGGCTGAACGGCGACCAGGCCGTGCCGATCGAGCGGCTGACCATGCTCGCGAACGAGCGGTCGGTCGCGCTGGTGACGCCGGACGCCAAGGTGAACTGGCTGTGCCACCCCGAGCCGGACTCCGCCGCGATCTTCGCCGATCTGTTGGGCGGTCCGGCCGCGGGCCACTTCTCGATCAAGCCGGAGCACGGTTCGCTGCCGTTGGGCCAGCGCTACCTGCCGGGCACGATGATCGTGGAAACCCGCTGGTCGCGGTTGCTCGTGACGGACTACCTGGAGCACGACCTCGCCGCGCACCGGACGGACCTCGTGCGGCGAATCTCCGGGTCGACGAACGCGGTGATCACGTTCGCGCCGCGACCGGAGTTCGGCCAGGTACCCGTCAAGTTGCGGCACGTTCAAGAAGGTCTGCGAGTGCTCGGCACTTCGGAGCCGATGGTGCTGCGCTCTCCTGGCGTGGAGTGGAAGATCACCTCCGACGGCGTGCACGAGACGGCACACGCCGTTGTCCGTCCACGGGAAGGTGTGCCGGTGCTGCTGGAGTTGCGCTGCGGTACCGATGACCTGTCCGAGTCCGTTGTGGACGAGCCAACGCGGCACATGCGCGCGATCGCATACTGGTCGGACTGGGCGGCCGGACTGACGCTGCCGACCGTGCAGCGCGATCTGGTGCTGCGGTCGGCGCTGACGCTACGCGGGCTGGTGCACAAGGACTCCGGCTCGATCATGGCGGCGGCCACCACGTCACTGCCGGAGGAACTCGGCGGTGTCCGCAACTGGGACTACCGCTACTGCTGGCTGCGTGACGGCGCGATGACCGCCGCGGCACTGGTGTCGGTGGGCTCGCTGGCCGAGGCGGACGGCTTCCTGGCGTGGCTGCAGGGCGTGCTGGAAACCATTCCGAGCCCGGAGCGTCTGCATCCGCTGTACACGCTGCACGGCACCCAGCTCGGCGTCGAGGCCGTGATCGACACACTGCCTGGCTACGCGGGCTCCCGCCCGGTGCGCGTCGGCAACCTCGCCAACCAACAGGTACAGCTAGACGTGTTCGGACCGGTCGTCGACCTCGTGGTGTCCTTGGCCACCGCCCGCGGATCTCTTTTGGACGCGGACTGGCGCATGGTCCGGGCGATGGCCGAGGCGGTGTCACGCCGCTGGCACGAGCCGGACCACGGCATCTGGGAGGAACGGCACGCGCCGCGCCACCACGTCTACTCGAAGGTCATGTGCTGGCTTACCATCGACCGCGCGATCAAGCTCGGCGCACAGTTCGGCCGTGACATCGACCCGTTGTGGGCGCCGCTTCGCGACACGATCGCCACCGATGTGCTGAAGAACGGCTGGAACGACAAGGCCCAGTCGTTCACCACCGCGTATGACGGCGACGACCTGGACGCGGCCTCGCTGTTCGTGGGTCTGTCCGGGCTGATCGACCCGACCGACAAGCGGTTCCAGTCGACGGTCACCGCGATCGAGGCGTCGTTGCGGTCGGGGAGCACGGTATACCGCTACCGGCGGGACGACGGTCTGCCAGGCGATGAGGGCGGCTTCCACCTGTGCGCGGCCTGGATGATCGAGGCCTATCTGCTCACCGGCCGCCGTACCGAGGCCGAGGAGCTGTTCGGTCAGATCGTCGCCGCCGCGGGCCCCACGGGTCTGCTGCCCGAGGAGTACGACCCTGTGGCCGAGCGCTCGCTGGGCAACCACCCACAGGCATACTCGCACCTGGGCCTCATCCGCTGCGCCCAACTGCTTTCCCAGTGATCTGACCGGCGAGGCCTGAAGTCGAAATGGGCGGTGCCGCGAGCCGGCACCGCCCATGTTCGCTTATCCGATAGGAAATTAGATTCTCACCGGAGGCCTGCGTCGGGTGTCCATATGGGATCGCTGCTGAGGCGGCGTCTCGGCGTTGATCGCCGCCAACACCGCTGCTGCGGAGTGGAGCCAGCGCCTCGCGGGATCCGGCTCGCTGAACCACCAATGGTGCTGCGACATCGGTGATCTGAGTATTGGCAAGGGCAACACCGCGGGCGCGCAGAGGTAGCGGACATGTTCCGGCATTTGATACTGCCCCAACACCGCGTGGTCGGCTTCGGCCAAGAACATCACATGGCATCTCTGGGCGCTCATCAGCAGCACTGCCGGCGTGCAGAAACCGTCTTGCTCAAGCCTTTTGCGGACGGGCGCGGCGCGGTTGCCCGGAACGTCGAAGGCGACAGTTCCCTGTCCGAGGGGCAAGATCACGAGGCCGTCCGTCACTTCCACGGGCCACGCCATGGCGTCGCGGTACCAGGTCGCCGTCTGGTTCAGGACGCAGGGCTCTGTTCGCACGATCGCCACCTCCGAGTGAGGTTTCCAGTGCAGCACGCGTCACGGCGCGGAGGTAGTCAGTCGTCCCGTGCGTGAGCTTTTGTCGAGCTAAACGGGCAACACTGGCCTCACCGCGATGAAGTCCTCAATAGACTGCTTGGGCGGCTCAAACATATTCGGCTCGATGTCAGTCACGGTCTACTCGGAAGCTGCGAATGAGTTTCTTCATCGGTCGTTTTCCTTGTCATGGTGAGGAAAGAGCCTGCGTCAGCGTGAGCCGAGAGGCACGGATCGAGGGGTAGGCCAGCGATCGAGCTCCCTCGACAGCCGCACCGGGAACTCGTGCTGCAGCGGTGGTGGCGATTGCCGTGTCGTCGTTGTGCTGGTATGCGGTGCCGGCGCCGGCACTTTCGCTGGTCCGGTCCGGCGAGTCTACGACCGGATGAAACATGCACTCGACGTGTTGTCCAGCGGAGTCTTCATCACGCTGGGACCAGCATCGTCGTCTGGTGACTCGTGAGTGCCGACCAGGGTGACCCGGCACCCGGGCTGCTGGGCACCTGCGGATCGCTGTTATGCGCGGCCTACACAACAGCCCCGAGCGACAACCGCCGCCAGGGCCCCGGAGCTGATCGGCGAAGCCGACACCGCCGCCGTGCGCCTGGCCGGACGGAGAACCCCGGGCGGGTTCTTGTCCGGCACCAACGTGGTGATCTACCGCATCGGCGTGCACACCGCGGCGACGCCGGAACTGCCCTGGACTACGCGGCGATAATCCAGTTGCACGAGATCCCCACCCCGGAACGGCGCGTTCGCTACTGCCTGGACACCGCACGGGCTGGGCGCCGATTCGATGATCACCACCGCAGCGCACTGCTGGTCGCTGACCCGCTGCGCCCCGAAGAGCGGCGACGATCGTCGGTCCCCTCGCTCGCTGGTGTCCTCGCCCCTCACCGGCCCCGGCCCCACCCCCGTCCGGTTTGCGGGGAACTCGCCGACCTGTGCGGTGCGACTGTCTGACCGCCACCGCCATAGGCCGTCTCACCTCGAAGAAGGGCTGGTGTATTAGGGCACCTATGGATTCACTTTCACCCTGTTGGCGGTCGATCGTGTTGATCGGAACGGATGGCGTAGTTGTACTCATCCCTGTCAGGTCAAGCCGGTAGTCGCAGACTGGAGGGGTGCGCATGTCGAGTCACGCAGAACAAATGGAGCAACTCGCCGCGCAGTACCACAATCAGATGGCCGAACTCCAGGAGCTTCAGCGGAGCATGCGGGAGATCTCCTGCACGGCCATCGCCCCTCGCAAGGTTGTCTCAGTTACCGTGGCCTACGGCGGCGTCGTCAAGGACGTCACGTTTCCGAGCTCCGCCTACAAGCGGATGGCTCCCGCCGAACTGTCCGCAGCCGTCATGAACACGATCGCCGATGCACAGCAGCAGGTGATCCGCGAGTCGGCGGCTCTGATGGCGCCGACTCTCCCGCCTGGCGTCGACGCCGTGAAGTTGTTCTCCGGCGAGTTGGACGTGCACTCGATCGTGCCGTCGGAACCGATGACGCGAGACAGCTGGGGCGGCTCGACGAGGATGGGTGGTTGATTCCGATGAGTACCGAGACCAGTTCCGGTGGTGGCGAGCTCCATGTGGACACCGACGCCATCAACGTGGCCGCTGCGCACTTGGGCGCAATCGGCGGGTACATCCTCTCTCATGCGAACGCCGTCCGTTATCTCGGGGAGTACGCGCCGATCCACGGTGACGGGTCGGGGGAGGGGTACGACAGTTGGAACCTCTTCAAGGGCGGCCACTTCAAAGCCACCGACACTATCTTGGACTGCTTGAACGCAGTCGCCAAAATTGTACCGGCGCTCGAGAACAGCGTGCGGAGCTTCAGCGATCTGGGGGTCGACATCGAGGCCAACAACGTGCAGTTGGCCAGGTACGCGTTGGTCCGCGACCCCAAGCAGGGCGACGAGCCCGAGACGGAGCGGAACGCTCCGGTGCAACCGAGCGTGGCGGCGACCAAGGTGGACCGGAATGCTCCGGTGGGGCAGCCGGATGCTCTGGTGGTGGAGCGGAAGGCTCCGGTGCTACTGGGTGTGGCGGCGAGCAAGGTGGACCGGAATGCTCCGGTGGGGCAGCCGGATGCTCTGGTGGTGGAGCGGAAGGGGCCGGTGCTACTGGGTGTGGCGGCGAGCAAGGTGGACCGGAATGCTCCGGTGGGGCAGCCGGATGCTCTGGTGGTGGAGCGGAAGGGGCCGGTGCTACTGGGTGTGGCGGCGAGCAAGGTGGACCGGAATGCTCCGGTGGGGCAGCCGGATGCTCTGGTGGTGGAGCGGAATGCTCCGGTGCAACTGGGTGTGGGGCGTCGGAGTTTTCTGGTGGTGGACCGGAGAGCTCCGGTGGGGCGGCCGGATGACGTGATCGTGCCTTGTGGTAAGCCGGATCAGGATTTCACGGTGCCGTCGGTGCTGGCGACGCGCGAGGACGCTGGTGAGCCAAGGCAGCCGGCGTCTCCGATGTTGGTGAGGACGCGCGAGGACGTTCCTGGGCCGACGCAGCTGGCGTCTCCGATGTTGGTGAGGACCCGCGAGGACGTTCCTGGGCCGACGCAGCTGGCGTCTCCGACTGTGGTGGGGTCGGTGACTGCCGTTCCCCTGCCTGATGTCGAGGTGTATCCGGTGTCGACCAGCGATCCCGAACCGGAGGCCCCCCTGCTCTTGTAGGCGGGTATCGCTCAGCACTTCGCACGGACTGATCGATCGCTTGCGGCGATCTCCTGATTCATCATCTGGGACATGCCATCGGAGGCCACCATGTCGGCGAACGACGTTCGGGGCTGATCGATCGTGGCGGCGGATGTCTATTTCCCGGAGTGGCTTGACTGGTTGACGGTGTCGATCGTTGGTACCAGGGGGGATCAGGTCGATGTTGTGGCGACTCGGGCGACGGCGGATCGGTATCGCGAGTTGGCTGTGTTTCTTGATGGGCTTGGGTATCTGATTGGTGGTGCGGCGGCGGGGGTTGATGACGCTATCGGGGGTGATGCTGGTCGGGCGTTTCGGGGGAACGCGGACGAGGTGGTGGTGCCGCTGCCGCAGGTTGCCGGCTTGGCGGGGACGCAGGGGGATGCCCTGGACAATTTCGCGTTGAATGTCGAGTCGAGTAATTACTCGACGATGTATGAGCTGACGTTTTTCGCGTCGTCGATTGTGTGGGCGCTGACGAGTCCGTTCACCGCGTGGATGGTGCCCGAGTTCATTGCCGGCGCCCGTTTGGCGGTCGCTCAGATCTTCGCGCTCAGGGACGCTGCGACGTTGGCTGCGAAGCAGGTCGTGGAGGAGGCCGCTGAGGAGGTGGCTCAGGACGCGTTGGTCCAGTTGCACCAGAAGGTCGAAGGTAATCGACACTCCGTGGACTGGGACTCGATCACGCTCAGTGCGGTCGCGGGTGCGGCGGCGGGTGGCCTCATGTCCGGTTTGCGCAAGCTTGGCGAGAAGTTCACCCCGGATTTCTCGAAGACAGTGCTGTTCTCCGGTCTGACCGAGGGCGTCACGGAAGGCATCGTGGGCGTTGGTGTCACCGGTGTGACGGGTGGGAACCTGTCGGATGCCTGGATGGGTGTGGTCGGCGGGTTCAACTCCGGTTCCCTGGAGCACGGCGCCAACGATGCCGGTGACAAGATCGACGATCTGGTCAACGGGCCGAAGATGCCCAACATGGATGCGCTCGAGCGCCCGACTTCGGTCATGCCGAGCGGGCCACTGGGCGCGACCTATGGTGGCGACGGGCCCCCCACGCCGATCACGCAGGACGTGGAGTCCGAGTTGCCCCCGGGCGTCGACAAGCCCGGCACGGACACGCCTGGTGTCCATGGACCCGGCACGGACACGCCAGGTGTTCACGGACCTGAGACTGATGTGCCGGGTGTTCACGGACCTGAGACTGATGCGCCCGACCTTGATGGCCTTGGTACGGACGTGCCGCTGGTCGTCGGCGCGCCGTCGAACATCCCTGCGGGGGCGCCGCAGAACAAGCCGCCAGGGCACGATCCGCAAGGGCAGGACCTGCCAGGCCGGGATCGGCCCGCCGAGACCGGGCCACACTTGGAGCAGCTCGGCGTTGATCAGCCGGCACCGCACTCCATCCTGCCGCACACTCCGCCACCGATCAACGGCCCGGTGGTTGACGGGCCGCGGATCGAACACCCGGTGATCGACGTCCCCGTGGTGGACACCCCGGTGATCGCTGGTCCACGGCTGGACGACCAGCCGCTTGACGGTCCGCGGATCGAGCACCCGGTGATCGACGTTCCAGTGGTGGACACCCCGGTGATCGCTGGTCCACGGCTGGATGGCCAGCCGCTTGACGGTCCGCGGATCGAACACCCGGTGGTTGAGGGGTCGCGGGTCGACGTTCCGGACGGACCGATTGTCGAGGGACAGAACTCCGTTGATCCGGGCCAGGTCGTCGGCGACCCGACCGTCACTCCAGCTCCGGTCCCGTTGACGGACACGGTGACCGCGCCGCCGGTGACTGTCGACTCGCCACTGTTCAATGGTGTGGATCCCCACGCGCCGAGTGGGCTGCCGGGCGACGCGGCGGACCCGACCTCCCTTGCGCCCCAGCCGATCCCGACCCAGACGACGGATCACACGCCGACGAACCAGCCTCCGACACAGGCCGGCCCGCAGTCGGTGACGAGTACGCCGAGTGGTCCGTTCGCGCAGGTGACCCCGCCGACGATCCAGCCTCCGGGTCAGGTTGGTCCGCAGTCGGTGACGAGTACGCCGAGTGGTCCGTTCGCGCAGGTGACCCCGCCGACGATCCAGCCTCCGGCTCAGGTTGGTCCGCAGTCGGTGACGAGTACGCCGAGTGGTCCGTTCGCGCAGACGACTCCGCAGTCGATTCCGCACGTGGACTCGGCTTTGGGTGGCACCGAACCGACACGATCGGGCGATCAGGCCGGGCAGCACGTCCCCAGTGGACAGTCCGACCACGGCCGGTTGCCGTTGGTACGGGAGTCCGGTACGCCGCAGGGTTCCGCGTTGGGTGATCTCGGGATTCAGAGCCCGGTGGGACACAACGTCGACGGTCCGCGGGTTGGCCACCCGGGCGGCCCGGCAGGCCCGGTCACCGTCGCGCCGCAGACAACTTCGACCCCGGTGAATGCCCAATCGGGCCTGCCGAACCCGGCTCGGGGTGGCACGGAGTCCGTGCCGTCCGGGGATCAGGCCGGGGCCGTTTCCAGTGGACGGTCGGATCTTGGCAGGTTGCCGCTGGAGCGGGAGTTTGAGGTGCCGCGCAGCCCCGCGTTGGGCGATGTGATCCCTGCGCCGAGCGTGAGTGACGTCCCTTCGCCGGAGAGTGTCGTCCCGGTCGAGCAGGCGCCTGCCGTCGTCGGCCGGACGGACACGCCTATCGCCGACGTGGGCCCCGTCGCCGACGCCCAAGTTGCGGGCGGACCGGCGGCGGATCACTTCGAGGACGAGGCGTCCGAGGTCGAGTCGGTCTTCGATGGTGACCGCTCGGATGTCACGGATGCGAGTGATCTCGGTGACGTCCCGGTTGTGCCTGTTCAGGTTCCGCCGGTCTATGGCACGCCGCACGGCTATCCGCGGGGTGAGTCGCTCGCTGCAGCTCCCGCGCAGCAGGGTGGCCGGATCCACATGGCGCCGGGTTGGCCTAAGCCGGTGCGGTCGGCGTTCGAGGTCCGGCGGGGGCGGCGGGGCGTGGACACCGTCGTGGAGGTCACGGTGTTCGTCGACCTCCAGCCGAAGGGCCGTCAGGATGTCCTTGTCCGGCAGCAGGTGCTGCGGGAGGCTCAGCTTGCCGTCGACTGGTACTACAACCAGCCGAATCTGCGCCTGCGCAATGGTGACCTGCTGCGTTTCCGTATCCAGCCCAAGTCGGCGGACGATCCGCTGCACCATGCGGTGACCATCGATGCCGACCACGAGATCGACCATCTGCACTGGCGGCCGGGCATGCCCAGCGTGACCTATGCGCACGAGTTCGGCCACATGATCGGCCAACCGGAGGAGTACGCCGAGAACCAGCCGAAGCCGGACAACAATGCCAAGGACAACAATGCCAAGGACAAGAATGTCGAGGACAAGCCGAAGAGGCTCGATATCAGTGGCACCGTCATGGGCCGCCACACGGAGATCGGCCCGGACGGAAAGCCGCGCCTGATCACCGACATCAAGGTGCCGCAGCGATTCGTCGACGTCCTGGCTCGCAACCTCGGTATCGACGACCTCACCCCGACCGGCCACGACACACCGTTGCGCCAGGACAACATCGTCACCCCCGAACTACCCGAAGGCACCCCACTCCCCAAAGCACCACCGTTACCCCCAGAGCACAGCGGAACGACCACGTCGGGCGGTCTGCCGTCCGCCGCCGAAATCGTGGCCAAGCTGCCCGGATACATGCGCAAGAGCCGTGGTCTCGGTCTCGCCGAGCAGAAGGGCGATGTCCGTGGTCCGGCGAGGGACCTTGAGGCCCAGTTGCGCAAGCTCGCGCCCCGCGTGAAGACGTGGCACGGCGCGGATTTGATGGCCCAGTTCCCGACCAAGTGGATCCGCGGCACGCAGATGGACGGTGGCCTGCCGTTGCGGATCAGGGGCGACGACAAGTACTACGAGGTTCGGGTCAAGTCCACGTTCGACTGGGACGCCCTCACGGTGCAGGCCAAGGGCGACTACACGCTGCGTGGGCGGTCCAAGGACAAGAGAGCCTTCGAGAACAGATCCGGTCACGAGCGGACCGGCAACATCCCGGTGATCTTGCAGGGCCCGGCGGTGCCGGGTGTGAACGCCGCGGTGAGCATGAGCATCCCGGTCTCGCCGACGGAGCGGGCGAGCGGTGGCCATCGGCAGGAGCTGGGCAACTCCAGCACGGTGGAGCTCTGCGACCCGTACGAGGTCGACGTTCCCCTCACCATGGAGTTCACGCTCATCGGCCCGGACGGTCAGTTCGTTCCGGGCCGCACCACCGCCGACGGCCATGTCCTGCTCTCGGTGCCGACCACGTTGCCCACGCAAGACATCGCCGGTGAAGGCGTGTTGAGTGTCGAGCATGCTCGTGCCAAAGGCCTGCGGCATGGAGCCCTGCCGGAGAACCTCGAGCCGGTCACCACGCGGCCGAAGCGGTTCGTCACCGAGGAAGTCATCGTCAATCGCGGCACCGCCCCCACCTTCCTCGACCAGGTCGTCGCGATGTTGGGGCCCAAATACCGCAGGGTGACCGCGATCGGTACGAATGGCCGTGAGTCGATCTTCGACTTCGTGTGCGAACTCGGGATCAAGGCGAACCTGCCCAAGATGACCGTCCTGGCGGACGCGGATCCGGAGGAGGGCTGGGTCCGTTCCCAACCGCTCTTCAAGGGCAAGAACCGCGACGGCTTCGAGTTGTTCCCCAAGAGTACCCAGCTGGAGATGCGCGCCGTCGCCCGCTGGGTCCGGGTGGTCGACACCTTGAACAAGGTGCCGACGACCGACCGTTCGCACGACCACTACGAGAGCGTCCACCGGTCTGAGGTCTCGCGGAACGTGGAGGCCGAGGGCTTCGTGCTCGGCGGCGGCCCTGGTATCGCCCAGGCTGGTGTCGGGCAGGGCGGCCCCACCTTCCAGGCAGGCCGGCTGCAGAACGCGTCCACCGCTGTGGGGCAGTCCACCGCGGTCAAACACGCGGTCGAGGTCACTGGCGATGTCGTGCGCTACGAAATGGTGTACGACATTCAGGTTCGCCAACTCGGCGGGAAACCGCGGACCCTGCTGGGCAACGTCAGCGCGTACCAGTTGACCGAGATGCGGCACGCGCGCCGGGCAGGCCTGCCGGGTGTGCCCGCGGATGACACGTTCGTCTCGGGACCGGACCGCACGAAGCAGGGACCGTTCGAGTTCGAGAGCGGTCAGGCGCTGCTCGGCATGGTGGACGAGTTCGACAGCGGCGACCTCGTCCACCGCACTATCCAGCCACACCTGACCAGGCTGGCAAAGGAGAAGGGCTGGCTGCTCGACCGAACGAAGTTCTCGCGGCAGCTGACGAACAGGAAGCTGCCGCTGAGCTACTTCGGTGAGGAGGCGTTCGACGGCGGCAACCTGACCGCGAAGGTCGCCGAGGCGCTCGAGCTCGGACAAAATCTCGCCGACGTGCTGTCCGACCAGCAGCTGTCCCACCTGGTCAAGGCCATGGTCGGTGCGGAGCTGCACATCCCGCTCAAGAAGGCAGGCTGGTTCCACGAGCGCGATTTCACGCTGGTGTTGACGGCGGATACCGGCAGCTGGGAGCAAGGGGAGCTGCTGAGCGCCGAAGAGATCACCGGTCTGTTCAAGAGCAAAGACGCCACCACGGCGGCAGATGGCCGGAACAGGGAGATCACCGGCGGATTCGGGATCCAGGGGCGCGGTCTGGGTGCGCTTCCCGCGGCGGGGCCGTCCACCGCCCTGTTCGGCCTGGGGCTGGCGGAGATCCGGACGGTGTGGACGAGGCTGGCCGAGAGCGCGCGGACACACACCAGCAGACGCAATCTCGAGGTCAGCAGTGGCGACACCGTCGCGCAGGGCGGCGAACTCGGCAAACACAATGTGCGCCAGTTCCGGACCCAGGTGACGGTCACCAGCGAGATCCGGGCGCAGGAGCGGCACAACAGAGCGTTCCGCAAGATCACCATCGGTCGAAGCGGCCGCCAAGCGCCGCCGACCGTGACGCTGGGGCCGCCCGCTCCGGTGACCGCCGAGCTGAGAATGCTCGTGCCGGAGGTGTTGCTCACCGACGGCGGCCCCGATCCCGCGGCAGCGAAGCCGGTACCGAAACCCAACCGGCCGCTCGGGCCCGCGACCCTCAAGCTGCCTCACTCGATGAAGCCCGCGACGTCTCCCACCTTCGACAACGTCGAGGTGGAGGCGTTCACCGGTGCCGCGGCCGTGCAGGAATCCGCGCTGTCGATGCTGAACCTCGCCTCCGGCCGAGACCCGGTCGTGCGGGACAAGAACGGGACCATTTCTCAGACGATCAACAACCAGCTCTCGGCCACGAAGTTCGCCAGCGACCCGAGCGTGTTCAACCGCACCACGATCCTGGACTCCTCCACGCTCAAACACGAACGTCGGGCGGCGGACCTGGTCGCGACCATCGGCGTCACGTACCAGCCCGTCAGGCTGTCGGCGCGGCAGGTCACCGCCAAGGAGTTCCAGGAGCGGGCCAAGTCGCTGGAAGGCTCGATCGAATCGTCCGGAGGCGGTGGCACCAGCAACAGACTGCTCGGGTTCGCGGCCGCGGTGCCGGTACTCACCCAGCAGGACTATACGAGTGCGCCGGGGGGCACGAACGAGACCGGGGCCCGCGCCGTCAACGTGATCATCGCCAACCTCTTCGACCGGACCGAGAGCAACACGGTGGTCGACCGGGTCAAGAGCGGTGAGAAGCTCAAGGTCGGCACCCTGCCGCAGAAGATGATCCTCGCCCGGATCGACATCGAGGCCACCGTCGTCGCCGAGGCGCAGCACAAGGGAAACCTCAGCTTCGGCCTGGCGGAGCCGGACCCCGCCCAGGTCTTTGGCGAGGTGGTGGACCTGCCTGAGTCAGCACTTGTCTGGCTGACGGAGGATCAGTTCCATGAGCTGAACACCGGCATCGCGCCGACGCATGCGCCGCCCACCGTGACCGAGGACCGCGGCATCGAGGTACCGCCCTCGCTGCGGCAGGGTGCGTCGAGCAAGCCGTCGATGGGGCTCGGCGGCATCATCGACCCGATCGACCTGCGGGACGTGGTCGACAATTTGCGGGTCAGGCTGGCCGCCGAGCTCGGCCTGGCACTGGCGGACCGGCTCCTGCCGGACAGCACGCTGGATCCGAAGAATCCCAACATCGCCAGGATCAAGGCGCTGCTGTCCGATCCGAACAACACGGTGAACATGCTCATCAACGGCGGCGTCGTGCACGCGGTGCGGCTCGAGGACCGGATGAGCGGCCGAACCTACGAGCTGACGATGGAGGCGAGGTTCACCGAGTCGCCCGAGCGTGGCGTCGTCAAGCTGCTCAACAAGCTCAAGGCTACGGTGTACGCGGAGTTGGGCACTACGACGATCAAGAAGCGGTCGAGGTCGCTGTTCGGCCTGCGCGCGATCATAAGGCCGATGCTCGTAGGCCAAGAGCAGCCCGGCCCGGCCACCAGCGACGGACAAGCCAAGGGCAGCGTCGGCGGCGGTTTCTTCCTCGCGAAGACCTGGGGCATCCGCGACCGAACGAAAACCTTTATGGAGTCGTCGAAGTACCTGCACTCCGCGTGGGTCCAGGGACCGGTCGCGGCGCACCGCGGCAAACTCGCCGTGACGGTGGGGATTCGGCGACACGGGACGACGTACGCCGAGATCACCAAGACCCAGCCGGTCGAGATCTCCAGGATCGCCGACGAGGCGTTCCCGAAACCCAAGGCCGACGACAAGTTCGGCGCCACCACGTTCCCCGCACCGGATCGGTTCGCGAAGTTCACGAGAAACGACCTGAAGGAGTGGCGCAAGGGTTCGGACGACGGCACTACACCGACATTGACGCTGCCGGAACTCGGCAACTACTGGACAGAGCACTTCTTCGGCGACGTCGAGGAATTCCGCTCACGTGCCGAGTTCGTGCTGCGAGACTCTGGGGTCAAGATCACCCCCGCGATCCGGCGGCAGCTGGCGGACGAGATCACGGTGGCCAAGCTGCGTGCCGCGGTGTCCGCCGCCGTCGACGGCAAGTTCAAGCTACCGCTGCCGAAGAGCGTCGGTCGCGAGCTGGAGATCCACCTCCGTTTGCCCGGCACGGCGCGCTTCGCCAGCGCCAGCGCCAGCCCCCGGATCAGGTCGTACCGCGATTACGTCTTGTCTGAGCGGGTGGTGACCAAAGAAGGCGGCGAGTCGCACATCATCCCGGCACTGCCGGTGGGCCTGGGGGGTGAGTCGCCGACACCAGGTAAACCGGACGCCTCCGGAGAGCTGCGTCGCGAGTTCAACATCTTCGACGGGCCCGCCTCGGAGAAGAAGGTGAGCACGAGGTTCGCCGGTCCGCCGCGCTTGTTCGAGCCGCAGATGCCGTGGGCGCAGATTCCGGATGACAAGCTGACCCGCGTCCTACTGGCCGACGCCGACTTCCGCATCGTCGCCAAGCGCACGAAGAGCTTCCTGCACAGCGAGAAACTCAGCTATCAGGACATCAAGGTCAGTGACGCGTTCGCTTTCCGGATGCGCGACGCCGACGCCGTCGCCATGACCGGGAAGAGCCTGCCCACGGCACTGGTCGAGGCGACCAAGGCGCTGGCGGACGCGGGCGCCAGGTGGTTCGCCGCGGAACGGCATAGGCTCGGCGCTCAGGTGCACCGTGAGTCGGTGGAACGCCCGGTCGACGCCGCGACCCGTACGCAGGAGAAGTGGCTGGCCGAGTACGACTCACTGCCCGCGCGGATCGAGGAGCAGACCGCCAGGGTGACGAAGTACCGCGCGGCGTTCGAGGCCGCGCTGTCCCGTGCGGCCACCGTCCAGAAACTCGGCGTCGGCGCGCAGCGCAAGCAGGCCCGCGCGGCGTTGCAGCGCAAGCGTGATGTCTTCGCCCAGGCCAAGCGCAGGCAGTCCGGCCTGGTGGACCGGCTGGACAACCTCGAGAGACTGCTCACCGACAACCGCGACTCGGTCCAGCAGTTGCGTGACTACGCCGCCGCACTGCAGCAGGAGAAGCAGGCCGAGAACGATCTGCGGGCCGCGCAGGACACCTGGTGGCAGGCCAAACGTACCCACGACCGGGAAGTCGCGGCACTGCACGCGCAGGAGGAACTGGAACGCACGGCGACCGAGTCCACACCGTCACCAGTCACCGCCGAGCCCAGTGTCGACTTGTCGCGAACGCTGGTGAACCGCGGCGGTGAACCGATCGGGTTCGCTCCGGCCGCCCAAGACCCGGGTGCGCCGCGACAGCACCAGCCGAAGCGGGTTCCACGCAAGGGCGTCCGGGTGCGCTCGCTGGCATCCCGTGGCGGTCGGCAGGCGGGCGCGGTGTTCCAGCCGGCGCCGCGCCCGTCACGCAAGGGTAAGGAGCGCGCCGCCGAGTACACGATGCCCGAGGAGCAGAACGCCGTCCCGGGTCCGAGCGGTGCATCGTCCACCCTGGACTCCCCGCCGCCTGGACCGCAGGCTCACGCCGAGTCGTCGGCTGGGGGCGCGTTGCGAGAACTCGCCGAGCGGCTTCTCACTGAAGTCCGGACATCGCCCGCAGGCGACTCCGGTCAGGACGTCGAAGACCGGACCGACCTCGAATCGGTGTCGTCCACGTCCACGGCGGCTGAGAGCACGGCGCCGGAGGACTTGTCGCCTGCTGAGTCGCGTACGAGGTTGGCGGAGGATGCCGAAGGTGTCCTCTTCCCCGATGAGTTGGTTGAGTTTGGTGGGCGGCCGGACGCCGAGCCGGTGCGTCCGCGGCCGCGGCGACGGACTGAGGAGCGGCCGGTCGGCGGGCTGCCGGGCTCGGTGGCGGAGGGTGGGCCGGGTAGTCGGCTGGATGTTGAGTCGGGGGGTGTTGCCGGATCGCCGGAGGATCCGTGGGCGTTTGTGGACACCGGCGTGGACGAGCGGCTCGTGGGTGCGTTGCGTCCGCGTCCGCGGCGGACGGGCCGGGATCGTGTGGACGAGGGCGTTGTTGTGGACTCGAGCTCTTCCGGTGTTGTTTTCGAGCACACCGGCGACGCGGCGTTCGGTGGCGATGGGCTCGACCAGGAGCTCGTGGATTGGCACGGGTCTCTCAGCCCTGTTGGGCGGGAGCGGTTCAACCACCTGTACTGGTCGATGAGTCGTATGGAGCGGAGGCTGTTTTTTGACGGTTTCAGTTCGTTTGACGCGGTCGGGCGGGCGAAGCTGGCGGGTGAGCTCGACGCCGACGGTCTGAGGACGTTGGTGCCGGCGTGGAACGAGGTTGTCGCGCTGGCGGACAAGTACCTGGCCGATATCCCCGATCGCCGTGACAGTGTTCTGGCCGCGGGGAAAGACCTGGTGGGCAATGCGCTTCGGGGTGGCCAGGAGGTGCTGACCGAAGAACTTCCCGGTATGTCCTATGGCGATGTGGTCAAGCTCGCGGCGCTGTGGCATGACACCACGCAGGATTCGGTGATCGCCCAGGAGTTGATGGAAGAGTTCGTGGCTGAGGGGCACATGCTCCGGGTGAACGGTTCGACGTTGCTCGGGACGCCGGGTGCGGATTTCTCAGCGGCGATTGCTCCGGCGCCGTACCTGGTCGACCTGCTGCTTGCCGCGGTGCCGCCGGGCACTCGGTTCGCGGATCCCAAGAGTTTCGTGAACCTGGTCAGGAACGGGCAGCAGGGCGATCCGCTGGACCTGGTGATCGCTTTCCATCAGACCTTTCAGGGAACGCCTCGGATGGCGGTCGCGATGCCGGAAGGTTCGTCGCTCGGCCGTGCGTACTGGGAGTCGGAGATCGGCCACGAGCCGGAGTTCATGGGTCGCGGGCCGAGTGGGCTGGCGGAGGTGGCCAGGCGGGTCAGGGCCGGTGGTCACGGGTCGAGTGCTCTGGTGTTCGGCCAGCCGCCTTACGCGTTGCCCGAAGAGGCGTGGAATGTGGTCAACCACGACGGCGAGGTGTTCGTCGTGAATCCCCGGACCGGTGTGGTCGCTCCGGCGGAGGGTGAGGTGCGGTGGGCTTCGTACGCCGTGCACGCCGTCGTGTTCGGATCGGGCGGTCAGGTGATCGAGGGCAGCCGCCACCCGGACATCGAGGACGATGCTTCCACCCAACGGGACGTTTCGACGTCGTCGACGTTTGGTTCCGAGTTCGGCGAACCGCCGGGCCCAGCGTTGCCACCGCACCCGTTGACCACACGTGACGGCGAGCAGGCCGGTGCCGCCTTCCCGATCGATCCGTGGCAGGAGCCCGGTCCTCCGCGGCCGCGTCCGTTCCGCAACAGCAAGGAGCGTGTTGTCGAACCCTCGGCGACCTGGCCGGAGCAGACGGACCTTCCGGGATCGAGAGGAACACCGTCGGACCTGAATTCCGATGTGCTGGATGAGACGACCGAGCGGGTCGACGCGGTGCAGGGCGACCTGGCTCTGGATGAGGTTGCGGCGCTGCGGGACGCGTCCGCGCAGGTTGTCGGGGATGCGCCTGTGGGCGGGTCGGTTTCGGCCGGTCAGGGTTCGTCATCACCTGACGGCGAGCAGGCCGGTGCCGCGTTCCCGTTCGATCCGCAGCAGCAGGCCGCTCCTCCGCAGCCACGTCCACGGCCGCGGCGGTTGGTGCCGGAGCGGCCCATTGAGGAGCGGCTCGGTTCGGTTGTCGAGAGCGAACCGAGTAGCCGGTTGGATGTCGAATCGCACCTGGCGCCCAACCGGGGCACCGTGCCGGTGGACAGAGTGGAGCGGTGGCGGCACGACGTGCCCGATGGCGCTCCGGTGAATGAGCCGGTGGCGTTTGATCCGAGGTTTGAGGATGGCTGGTCGGAAGCGGGGTGGGTGGCGGCTGTTCAGTCGGCTGAGCGGTTGCGTCGGGAGATCGACGCGGCGCTTGAGGTCGAGGGGTCGGCTGAGGAGGAGATGGGTCCGGAGCGTCTGACTGTTGCGCAGGCGGAGTTGTTGCGGTTGCGCGGAGAGGTGAGGCGGCTTGTGCAGCAGCCGGGGGGCTTGGTGTTCATCGGGGAGCCGAGTGATGAGCAGCGGTTGCGGTTGGGGTTGCTTGAGGACGTGCGTGCGGTTGTGGCGGATGTGTATTTGCGGGATGGCCTGGCGGTGGCGGAGGAGTGGGCGCGGGCTCTGACGCGGCGTTTCGGTTTGGTCGCGACCGGAGGTCTGCGGGGTGGGGCCCGGTTCGAGGATGCCTCGGGTGAGAGTGGGAGTGAGGGCGGGTCTGAGTCGTCGGCGACTGGGGCGCGGTGGGGCGCGGCGTCTGAATCGGGGGATTCCCCTTTCGAGGGTATGTCGCCCGACCCGGGGTTCGGCGACTTCATGGAGGGGGACTTCGCCCCCTTAGAGGTGGCCGCGTTGGGGGTGCCGGTGCCCGGCTACGTCGCCGTCCCCGTAGACGACGACGTGTTCATGTCGTCGGCGTCTGGGGCGCGGTGGGGCGCGGCGTCTGAATCGGGGGATTCCCCTTTCGGGGGTATGTCGCCCGACCCGGGGTTCGGCGACTTCGTGGAGGGGGACTTCGCCCCCTTAGAGGTGGCCGCGTTGGGGGTGCCGGTGCCCGGCTACGTCGCCGTCCCCGTAGACGACGACGTGTTCATGTCGTCGGACGATCTGGATTCCGCCGAGCTGGATGAGGCGATCGTGCCGGTCGATGCGGTGCCGGGCGACCCGGCTCGGGTCGGTGGCGCCGGTGGGAAGCGGGCATTGGCTGATGAGCTGGGTGGACCCGCTGGTAAGCGTCGGCGGCAGGACGGTGGGGCGTCGCCTGCCACGATTCCTGGGCTGTCGGAGTTCTCTCCGGAGCCCGCGGATGTAGCAGTGTTTGAGGCTCTGGTGCATGAGCAGGTGGCGCAGAACAAGGCCGCGGCGCGGTGGGCTTCCGGACAGAAACGCCTGAGTCGACTCGAGACGTCCGATCCGGCGCTGGCCCGGATGTTGGTTGACGAGCAGGAGCGTGTGCACGCGCTTCTGAACGACTGGGTGTTGGGGATGCAGACGTCGCAGTCGGAGGCGTTGTCTCAGGATCTTGCGGCCTTGGCCGGTCAGAATGTGGATCCGGGTGTGGTGGGAGTTCTGAATGAGCGGACGGGGCCGGCTGCGGAGGCTTTTGCTCGGGTGGTGAAAGAGCAGTTGGACGCGGCGGGGGCGGTGTATTGGGTGGAGCGGCTGAAGCAGGCCGTTTCCCATCCGGTGAGGGCACGCGAGTTCAACGCGCCAGAGGTGCTGATCGGGCAGTTGATGGCCAGGCTGGGGCCGGGGAGTGTGGCGGCGTTCGGTCGGGTGCGGTCCAGGCAGGCCGACTTGGCTCGGGCGGCGGTTGACCGGCTGCGCGCGCAGGCGTGGCTGGATTCGCTCGATGAGGTTGATCCGGATTCGGCGCGTGGGTTGCGGGCGGCTGTGGCGCAGGCCGAGCAGGAGGTCGGGGCCCGGTTGGAGGGGCTGGCGGCCCAGGTTCTGGAGTCGTTGCTGGGCGGCCAGGATCTGACGCCGTCAATCGACGAGGCCAGGTCCGCCCGGATCGCGAGCACCGAAGCGGCGATCGAGCGCGTGCTGCAGGAGCAGCAGCTCGTGCACTCGGCCGCGATCAGGCAGCGCCTGTGGTCGCCGGCGGGATTGGTGGTGGCCGAGCCCAAGACGGTCCCGGTGTCGGATGACCCGGATGCTCCTGGGGAGCCGGTGGCCGAGCACGAGTCGATCCCGGAGATTAGCCGGCCGCTCGGTTTTGGTCCGACGGCGCTGTCGGATGCTCATGCGGGGCCGGTGGGCTCAGGTGACCAATCGATCCCGGACGATAAGTCCCACGGTGACAGGGTGGCGGCCGAGCACGGGTTACCCGCCAAGCTCCGGGTGACCGAGCTACTTTCGGGTATGTCCAAGCGGTTGGAGCGCAAGGCCGCACACCCCATCGAGGGAGCCAACTGGGGCGCGGACGTAGTGGGGACCCGCAGTTCGGGCTATTCGTTCGTCGAGCCTGACCCCTTGTCCGGCTCGCGGTTCACGGAGGCGGCGTCCAAGCTGGCGGAGCGGGTGCGGCGGTGTGAGGAGCAGGACGTTCAGCTGCCGGATGTCCGGTTGTCCTTGATGACGACGAACAACAATGCCCTCATGAGTCCCAGAGAACTGCGCAAGCGTCTGCGGAAGTTGCGTGGCAGGTTGCGGGAGTTGGTGCCCACGAAAGGCAAGAAGCTCAGGTTCACCTATGTGCACCGCAGGGACAAAGAATCCCAGGTTCATCGTGTGGGGTTCGAGGCGTTCCATAGTCCGGCGCTCGGGTCGGGCGACTACAAGAAGGCGACGAGCCTGACCGAGTTCCTCGTAGGCAAAAAGGACTACCTGCCCGAGGCTGGCGTAGAACGGCTCGAATGGTTCGCCGAAGGCATCTTCGAGTACCGCCTCTCGGATCCGAACGCGGGGAACGAGAAGCTGAGGATCCTCGTCGTGGGCAGTTCACTCATTGTCGTCCAAAAAAACCTGGCAGCCATGACAATCACGCTTCGGGCTGTCTTCGGACAGGCGCTGGGTAAGCATCCGGATGCCTACAGCGGGTCGGTCGACGATTTCATCAAGGACAAGCTTGTTGTCATTCCGGTGAAAAGGGATGGGTCCTCACCCGCTCTGCTCGTCGATGTCGTTTCCGCGGACGAGATGGGCGTCGACGGGCCAGTTGCGTCCGACGGGCTCGGCGCACCCGGCGGTTCGAATCAGGTCGAGTCGCAGGGTGGGATAGTGGCGGCCGAGTGGGAGCTATCCGCCGAGAAGCGCCCGCCGGTCAAGCTACCTCCGGATGCGACCAAGCGGTTGCACCGGAAGCCCGACCGGATCGAGGGAGCCAGCTGGGGCGCGGACGTAGGGTGGAACCGCGCTTCGGGCTATTCGTTCGTCGAGCCTGACCCCTTGTCCGGCTCGCGGTTCACGGAGGCGGCGGACAAGCTGGCGGAGCGGGTGCGTGAGCGTGAGGACCAGGGTTTCCAGCTGCCGGATGTCCGGTTGTCCTTTACGACGAACTACACTGCCATCCTGGGGCCCGAAGAACTGCGCAAGCGTCTGCAGAAGTTGCGTGACAGGTTGCGGGAGTTGGTGCCCACGAAAGGCAATAAGCTCAGGTTCACCTATGTGCACCGCATAGATAATCGCACCGGCTCCAAGGTTCATCGTATGGGGTTCGAGGCGTTCCATAGTCCGGCGCTTGGGTCGCGCGACTATGAGAAGGCGACGAGCCTGACCGAGTTCCTCATAGGCCAAAAGGACTACCTGCCCGAGGCTGGCGTAGAACGGCTCGAATGGTTCGCCGAAGGCATCTTCGACCGCCTCTCGGATCTGAACGCGGCGAACAAGAAGCTGAGGATCCTCGTCGTGGGCAGTTCACACCGTGTCGTCCAAAAAAACCTGGCAGCCATGACAATCACGCTTCGGGCTGTCTTCGAACAGGCGCTGGGTAAGCATCCGGATGCCTACAGCGGGTCGGTCGACGATTTCATCAAGGACAAGCTTGTTGTCATTCCGGTGAAAAAGACTGGGTACTCGCCCGCTCTGCTCGTCGATGTCGTTTCCGCGGACGAGATGGGCGTCGACGGGCCAGATGCGTCCGGCGGGCTCGGCGCACCCGGCGGTTCGAATCAGGCACCGGTGACCAAGGTCCAGCCGCACGAAGTGGTGCTTCCTACGCTCAGTGGTGCTGACGGCCGGGAGTTCGCCCTGCTCTCCGACGCGGCCTCGTACGACCATCACCGCGCGCAGCTCCGCTTCGCGAGTGATGAGAGCCTGCGCGTGATGTTCAGGCAGGACAGTGAGCAGTTGGTGGAGTCCGCTACTCCATGGGCTCACACGACCACCGATGGCCGCACGCGTCCGATTGTGCTGGTCCTGAATAGCCGCAATGGCCGGTTCCCGGTGCGGACAGTCGACGGCGCCGAGCGGGACCTCTCGCCGGAGGACATGGCGGAGGTGATCGCCGGGTCCGAGGCGTTCCAGCGGCTCACCGCCGGTCCGGTGCGCAGGCCGCTGGTGCTGATCAACGAGAACGACGACGCCGATCCCAGCGTGGCGAGCGCGGTCAACGCCCGGTTACTCGCGAAACTGAGCGAGCTGACGGGCCCACGCGAAAGTTACGACTACGAAGGTGTCGTACTCCACGTGCCTACATTGGTCGTGCCAGCGTACGCGGGGTTCACCGTGCACACGTCCCTGGCCTCGGGCGAGGTGGCCAGGTTCGGCACGGGCTCGGTGTTCGGGTTCGGCACGAACGATCCGGTCGGTGCGGAGCCGCCGACGACGGCGGACCTCGATCGTGCGGTCGCGGAGCGCGGCCTGCCGCCAGACCGGCCACGGGTGTACGTGGTGGTCGACTCGCCTGATGGCACGTTCGCTCGTGTCACCCTCTCGGACGGCTCGGTGCGTGAGGTGACCGGAAGCCAGCTGGGGGAGACGCTGTGGAGTGATGAGGCCTTCCAGACGGCGATGCGGGCCGTGCCGCAGCCGCTGGTGGTGGTGGTCGCGCGGGACGGGGGCAAACGGGCCAACACCGGCGGACTGGGCTTCGATCTCGCGGGCTTCTTGCACACCAAGAACATCTTCCCAGATGTGGCCGCGGCGACGGGAGGGGTGGAGATCGGCGCCGGTGGTGTCACGCTGGCCGAGGACACCGAGTTCGTGCTGGTCTCCGACTTGCGTGACGGGGATCTGGATGTGGATGTTCTGACCAACGAAACCGAAGAGCAGGTCGGTCTGTTCGTTCGTTACGACGGTGACGAACAGGAGCACCAGAAGGCACGCGAGTGGGCGGCGGACGTCACGCTGGACAGCTTCCACATCGGTGCCGATGGCAAGGCGGACAAGCTCAAGTCGTTGCCGGCGGTCGAGGCACCCATGATGGTGTTCGTCAGCACCGACGAGAGGGGCTATCGAGCCCGGCGGCGGGACGGGCAGCCCCAGCGGCCTTCCGCGACGCAGCTGTTTCGGGTGCTGCGGTCCCATCCCGAGGTGAAGTACACGATGCTCGCCAGGAACAACGATCGGGAGATCCTGGTCACCGCGGTGGAAGGGAAGGTGCGGGACGCGGCGAAGATCGCCGAGACCTTCGTTCCGGGCGGGCGCTCGCGGCGGGTGCACGTGCCGCTGGATCCCATCGTGCTGAAGCCAGGCGGCATCGAGATCACCAAGGCGGGACTGGTCACGTATGCGCCGCCACAGCCGGGGAAAGACGGTGTGGTCACCCGGTCCTTCGTTGACGACAAGCACGGCATCTACGCCGTGCACTTCCCGCAGACGAGCGAGGATGCCGACGACCACACGACGTTCCTACGTCGGCAGAACGCATGGACGCGGCGGTACTACCTCCGGTATGTGCCGACAGAGACGCTGGATGAGTCGGGTAGCGCGATCCACCGCCAAGTCGCGTACCTGGCACCGCCTGCGTCGGCCAAACACGTGGTTCAGCTGATGGGGCACGGCGGTACGACGGGGTTCAAAGCTGGGCTGTCGACGGACGATCCGCTGGAGGTCGGAGACTCGGTCACGCTCGCCCCAGAGGAATACCTCAAGATCGTGCTCGCGAGCGATCTGTGGCAGCAGGTCCACCTCGATGACTTCGAGGTCTGGTCGTTCTCCTGCGATGTGAACGTGGCCGGTCTGGTCGACGAGTCCGGAAAGCCCGTGCTGAACCCCGCCGAGAGGTTGAAGTCGGCGTGGAAGGACCTGAACAGCACGCCGAAGAAGGTGCGCGCGGGTAGCGGGCGAGTCGGCACGCACCTCGATTTGGGGTTGTTCGAAGTACTCGACAATGGGGTGTACGGCGAGGTCGATCCTGATGATCAGACGGACGAGGCCACCCTGGTGCCGTTGCGGGACCTGGCGGCGAACAACATCGACCCGATCTCGCTGAAATTCCCACCGGCGAGCACGACGCTGTCAGACGAACAGATCAAGCAGTTGGAGGCGTTCACCCGCAGCGTGGCGCGATCGGCGGCCTGGCGCGCGCGCAACGGTGTTGCCCTGCCGAAGGTCACCCTCAAGGCAGGTGGTCAATCCGGAGTGGTCGATGCCGAGGATCGACAGGATGCGCTCCACGACGTCGTCCTTACGACGCTGCGCACGGAGGCGCGACTGCTGGCGACGCACGGCCTCGGGTTCCAGGTGGACGAGGTGACCGTCGAGTTCGAGGACGGCGCCGACGAGGACGTGGACATCGCCCGAGTCGAAGTGGACCTGCAGGCGCACGACCTCGGACTGACGGCCCTGGACGCCTTGGAGAAGGAGGTCGACGAGGCCAGCTACTACGCGGTCAACAAGGCGTTCGCGAAGCTGCTTCCCGACGGGCAGGAAGCTCTGGTCGCTCCGCCTGACTCCGAACTCGGCACGGCACCCGCGGCCAGACAGGTCGAGGCCAGTTCCCGGGACGCCAAGGCGCGGCTTCGGCTACAGAAGTCCGTGCCGGTTCAGACCGCTGGGCGCTATCACCTGTCCTCGTCGAACTCCTCCGGCGGCGTCAGCTACCTGCCGCGGGGCAAGGTCTCGCAGACCGCTCTGCCTGCCGCCGATGGCAAGCCATTCAACGTGTTCGTGACCGGACGCGACGGCTGGTTCATGGTCGACGGTGTGCCGGTGAACGGAGCACAGCTGGCCGAACATGTGCGCCGGTCGCCCATGTTGCGGGCGGCTCCCGGCGTCACCGTCCGGTTGGTGGTGGACATCGATGACGAGCATCGGGCCGAGTTGTTGGGGCAGGCGAGAGAGTTCGCGGCGACGCTGGCCGAGGACGACGAGGACCTCGCGGTCGAGGCGATGTTCGACGAACTGGTGACCAACGCCGAGGGCATCGCCGTGCCGAAGCACGGTCGTCCGTTCGAACGGGTCGACTTGCGGCCGGAAGACGTCGCGTGGCTGTCACTGACAAGCCTGGACGGACCGTTCGGCATGGCGCTCGCTTCGCAGGCACGAGTCAAATTCGATGTCGAGGCCAACCTGAATGCCTCGACCGCCAACAGTCGGCGCGTGGTGACGCTGGAATACGTTGACGAACAGGGTGGAGTGACCCACAGGCCGATCAGGGCGAAATGGGAGTCGTCTGTGGGCGGCCGGCGGGTCCAGCCAGTTGAGCTGCTGCTCGACGCCGCCGGTGACAAGTTCCTCGTGCCGATGCCTGATGGCACCACTGTGGCGGTGCCCGCAGCGGTGATGGCGAGGCTGATCACGGGGTCGGCGATGTTCCAGGAGCTTACCGGCGGACCGGTGCAGCCGGAGCTGATCGTGATCACCAGAGATCTGTCCGCTGATCCGAGTGCGAAGAGCCTGCTCAACGCCGCGCTTCTGACAGCGATGAACAAGCGGCCCACTCGCTGGCTGACCTACGACTACGCGGGCCCGGTCGTGCATGGCGAGGATGAGGGGGCGGGTTTCCTTGCCCTTCCCCAAGACGCATTGATCACCGAGAGCGATCCCCTGTCGGTGTCCGAGGTCATGCACGTCCGTCAGGGCTCGGTCTTCGTCTTCCCGACCCCCGATGGTGCGGTGACATCGGTCAACACCCTCGCCCAGGCCAAGGACATGTCCGTGATCGTTCCGGACCGGCTGTTGGGAAAGTACGCGAAACCGGGGAAGGAGCCGTTGGTCGCCGTGGTGGACTCGCCGGACGGCACGGTCGCGCGGCTCGGGTCGGCTGCGGGTGCTCAGCACGAGCAGGACGGCGCGCGCCTCGCCAGGAGGATGCTCGACGATCCGGCTTTCCTGGCGGAGGTGAAGGCCGACCCCGATCGGACGGTGGTGCTGCTCGCGTCGCACGGTGGGCAACTGGTCAACTTCGGCGGGCTGGGTTTCGACTACGCCGGTGAACTGCACGCCAAGGGGATCTTCAACGACGTTGTCGCGCCGCCTGGTACCTGGGATGTCGTGGACGGCAAGGTCGTGTTGCCGGACGACGCCGAACTCGCACTGGTCTCGGAGCTGCGGGCCGGTGATCTGGAGACCGAGGTGCTGCGGAACAGCCTGGGGCAGGCAGTAGGGTTGTTCGTGCGGGCGCCCGGTGACGACGCGGAGTACGCGGCGGCGAAGGCCTGGGCGTGGAACGCCGTGGCCGAGACCCTGGCCACGGTGAACACCCCAGGGGGCACCGGGAAGCACGGGCAGAAGTCGCCGTGGACCGGGCAACCTCTGCCGTTCTTCATCTTCGCGAGCTCGCACCGCTACGGCTATCGGGCCAGCCGACGGGCCACCGGCAAGCGCAAGCGGCCGACGGAAGTGGTGTTCACGCCGGAGCAGTTGGCCCGCGTGCTGCGGGCGATGCCCGAGGTGACGGCCGCGCTGGGTAAGGGGAAGTGGCCGGGGTCCGTCCGGTCAATCGTCTTTGGGTCACTGGACGGACCTGCCACCGGTGGCGCGGAAATCAGCCGCTCGATGGTGAAGGGCGGTTACTCGCGACCGCTGTACGTGTCGCCGGGTCAGCTGAAGCTCGGCGCCGACGGCCAGATCAACCTGGGCGGCGATGATTTCCTGGAGTTCCTGCCGGACATCGGCCCTGATGACGTCGTCGTCCATCCCATGTACACCAAGCAACTGGGACACTATGGGCAGTACTTCCCCCGGGACCACGTCGACGCGACTTGGCTGGACGTCTCTGCTCGCACTCAGAGCAAGGTAGGGCTGCAGTACTACTTCCAGAATGTGTCCGGAGAGTATGTCGCCGTGCTCACCCCCTGGGCGGGCGGCGGTGACCTGTGGATCACCGACGGGCACGGTTCGCCCCGGGGACTCGACGTCGGCCTCAAGACCGACCGGCCTGCCGACATCGGCGACACTGTTGTGCTGGACGGACGCGCGGCGGCAAAGCTGGCCGTCGCCACGGACGTCTTCGCGAAGGTTCCCGAGGGCGAACGCGGGAAACCACACCTGCTCAGCTGCTGCTCGTTCGAGGCTCAGGGGCCGGAGTTCAAGTCGCAGTGGAGCACTGCCAACAAGCGCGATGTCAGGCACTTCGTCGCCACCAGCGACTGGACCATGTACTCCCCGCGCGCTACCCGGTTCTTCAGGGATTCCGGACGTTTCGTCGAGGTCGACCCGAAGTTGGCGCACAGAGTGCCTGCCGTGCGGCTCGCGGAGCTGGCGGCGAGTGCGATCGACAGCGAGACGATCCGCTTCGGCCCCAAGGAAAAAACGGTCCAGATCGGCGAGGTCGTCAAGGTCGAGGATGTGGCCCGCAAGACCGCCAGGGCGGCGGCCTGGCGGGCGCGCAACGGTGTCGAGCTGCCCGTGGTCACCATCACCGGTCACGGCAACGGCAGTCTGTCCGTGCCCGGCACCGGCCGCGTAACGGGCAAACGTAGAGCCAACGCGGTGAAGGCGAGATTCCTCGAGGCGTTGGCCAGGGAGTCTGATCGGTTGAGCAGACTGGGACTGGGCTTCGACCCGGAGCAGGTCGTCATCCGCACGGTCGGGGCGGAGGTGCCGCCCGGCGGCGACCGGACCGCGACGATCGACATCGCGCTGTCGCCGCACGACCTCGGTGAGAATGCGCTCAACGACGCGAAGAAGGAGATCTCCGTCAGGACGATCGCCGCGGTGGACAAGGCGTTCGCGAAGCTGCTTCCCGACGGGCAGGAAGCTCTGGTCGCTCCGCCTGACTCCGGGCGGGTTCCACGCAAGGACGTCCGCGTGCGCACGTTGACATCCCGTGGCGGTCGGCAGGCGGGCGCGGTGTTCCAGCCGGCGCCGCGGGTTCACGCCGAGTCGTCGGCTGGGGGCGCGTTGCGAGAACTCGCCGAGCGGCTTCTCACTGAAGTCCGGCCATCGCCCGCAGGCGATTCCGGTCAGGACGTCGAAGACCGGACCGACCTCGAATCGGTGTCGTCCACGTCCACGGCGGCAGAGAGCACGGCCCCGGAGGGCGTGGAGGAATCGCCTTCGGGCGTGCGGATCTACAGCCGTCCGTTCGTGAGCGAGGTCGATGACGACGAACTCGTCGACTCGGATGCGTCAACGATCGCCGAGGCCGTTGACGGTGGCGTGGTGACGACGGAGGGCGGAATTCATGTCTTCCAACGGCCGTTGCCCTTCGCCGGAGCCGCTTCCGATCTGGAATCAGAGGCGTTCGACGAGGAGCAGTCCAGCGATGCGCCGGGTGTTGAGGACTTGTCGCCTGCTGAGTCGCGTACGAGGTTGGCGGGGGATGCCGAAGGTGTCCTCTTCCCCGATGAGTTGGTTGAGTTTGGTGGGCGGCCGGACGCCGAGCCGGTGCGTCCGCGGCCGCGGCGACGGACTGAGGAGCGGCCGGTCGGCGGGCTGCCGGGCTCGGTGGCGGAGGGTGGGCCGGGTAGTCGGCTGGATGTTGAGTCGGGGGGTGTTGCCGGATCGCCGGAGGATCCGTGGGCGTTTGTGGACACCGGCGTGGACGAGCGGCTCGTGGGTGCGTTGCGTCCGCGTCCGCGGCGGACGGGCCGGGATCGTGTGGACGAGGGCGTTGTTGTGGACTCGAGCTCTTCCGGTGTTGTTTTCGAGCACACCGGCGACGCGGCGTTCGGTGGCGATGGGCTCGACCAGGAGCTCGTGGATTGGCACGGGTCTCTCAGCCCTGTTGGGCGGGAGCGGTTCAACCACCTGTACTGGTCGATGAGTCGTATGGAGCGGAGGCTGTTTTTTGACGGTTTCAGTTCGTTTGACGCGGTCGGGCGGGCGAAGCTGGCGGGTGAGCTCGACGCCGACGGTCTGAGGACGTTGGTGCCGGCGTGGAACGAGGTTGTCGCGCTGGCGGACAAGTACCTGGCCGATATCCCCGATCGCCGTGACAGTGTTCTGGCCGCGGGGAAAGACCTGGTGGGCAATGCGCTTCGGGGTGGCCAGGAGGTGCTGACCGAAGAACTTCCCGGTATGTCCTATGGCGATGTGGTCAAGCTCGCGGCGCTGTGGCATGACACCACGCAGGATTCGGTGATCGCCCAGGAGTTGATGGAAGAGTTCGTGGCTGAGGGGCACATGCTCCGGGTGAACGGTTCGACGTTGCTCGGGACGCCGGGTGCGGATTTCTCAGCGGCGATTGCTCCGGCGCCGTACCTGGTCGACCTGCTGCTTGCCGCGGTGCCGCCGGGCACTCGGTTCGCGGATCCCAAGAGTTTCGTGAACCTGGTCAGGAACGGGCAGCAGGGCGATCCGCTGGACCTGGTGATCGCTTTCCATCAGACCTTTCAGGGAACGCCTCGGATGGCGGTCGCGATGCCGGAAGGTTCGTCGCTCGGCCGTGCGTACTGGGAGTCGGAGATCGGCCACGAGCCGGAGTTCATGGGTCGCGGGCCGAGTGGGCTGGCGGAGGTGGCCAGGCGGGTCAGGGCCGGTGGTCACGGGTCGAGTGCTCTGGTGTTCGGCCAGCCGCCTTACGCGTTGCCCGAAGAGGCGTGGAATGTGGTCAACCACGACGGCGAGGTGTTCGTCGTGAATCCCCGGACCGGTGTGGTCGCTCCGGCGGAGGGTGAGGTGCGGTGGGCTTCGTACGCCGTGCACGCCGTCGTGTTCGGATCGGGCGGTCAGGTGATCGAGGGCAGCCGCCACCCGGACATCGAGGACGATGCTTCCACCCAACGGGACGTTTCGACGTCGTCGACGTTTGGTTCCGAGCACGGCGAACCCGTCGAGGAGAACGTCCGGCTGGCCGCCGAGCGGCTGACCGTGCACTCAGAGGGTGGTGAGCCGTCCTCAGTGGATTCTCGGGTCGTCGGTGATGGCGGCGTGGAGTTGGTGTCTGATGTCGCGGGGTTTGATCCGACGGTTGAGGGTGGTTGGTCGCAGGCGGGGTGGGATGCGGCTGTTCGGTCGGCTGGGTTGTTGTGGGGGGAGATTGATGCGGCGTTGGCTGAGGCGAGGCGGTTGGTTGATGCGGGGTTGGGTGTTGAGCAGCTTGGTGGTGGGTATGCGGAGCGGTTCTGGTTGTTCGAAGAGGTGAAGAGGCTTGTTCCGCAGCCGGGGGGTTTGTTGTATATCGGGGCGCCGAGTGATGTGCAGCGGGAGCGGTTGCGGCGGCTTGATGAGGTGCGTGCGGTTGTGGCGGATGTGTATGTGCGTGATGGCCAGGCGGTGGCGGAGGAGTGGGCGGAGGCTCTGACGGGGCGGTTCGGCTTGGTTCGGACTGGTGGTTTGCCGGGTGGGTTCCCGGCTGGTGATGCTCCAGTTCAGCTGGGTGAGTCGTCGGCTGCCGGGGCGGAGGCGGGTGCCGCGTCCGAGTTGGGGCAGAACACATCTGCGGGCGCTGTGGAGCTGCCGAGCGAGTGGCGTCAGTGGTTACGGGCTCCGCATAACGCCGAGATGAAGGGCAAGAGCTGGAGGGTCTTCATCGATGCGCCGGTGGATTCGCTGGTGGTGCACGACGGTGAGCTGGTCGGTATTGCTGACGGTGAGCTGGTCGGTATTGCTGCCGAGGAGAGGGCGGCGTTGGGGGAGAAGATCGACGAGCTTGTGAAGATGGTGGTCGATCGTCACGATCTGGGGCAGCAGTTGCCGGATGTGCGGTTGCGTTTCTGGTCAAAGTCTCAGAATGAGAAGACTCGGGATTCAGCCGGTCAGATCGCGATGAACTGGTTGGAAGAGTTGGTGATGGCCAAGGTTCGGGACCAGCGGTCTTCGGTGAAGCTGCGTTTCACGCGAGCTTCCCTCCGCCACAAGAACACCCAACTGGGTTTGGCGCTATCGGTGCACGAAACACCTGAGTTGACGCAGCTTGATTATATGGGGAAGCGCGATCTCCGCGAGGTCTTTTTGGCGAAACTCGACCGTTTGCCGGTGGCGGCCGAGCAGCGGCTGGAGTGGGTGGTGGAGGGCTTCTTCGCCGGTGATCCGTCGTCGTCGGGGGACAGGATGCGGATCGTCGTCCTTGAGAATCCGGGCAAGCTGGCGGACAGCGAGCTGGTGCGGCATGTGCGGGATGTGGTCGGTCGGGTGGTCGAACGGCTGCTGGCGGAGGGCGGTATCGATCGTGAGCAGGTGGCGCAGAAGACAAAGGGTTTCCTTGCCGAGTTTGTGGATGTGCGTCCGTTCCCCCTAGAGAACAACCGTTCGCGCGCGATGTTCGTCTCGGTGGCGCCGTCTGGGGAAGGCCTGGAATCTGGTGGTGCCGGGCGGAAGCGCTCGGCGGTCGGCGCCGTGGGCGAGCGTCCTGGCAAGCGGCGGCGGCAGGATGATGTGGCGGCGGATGCCACTGTGCCTGGGGAGTTCGAGTTCGCGCAGGAGCTGGACGTCGATGGGCTGGGTTTGGGCCTGGATCTGGATGAGTTCGATGAGGTGTTGGCCGGGTTCGAGTCGTTCCTCGCCGATTCTGCCGCGTCCGAACTCCCGGCCGGTGATGCTCCAGTTCAGCTGGGTGAGTCGGGGGCGGAGGCGGGTGCCGCGTCCGAGTTGGGGAAGAACACATTCCCGGCCGCTGTGGAGCCGGCGCAGGGGTGGGGTCAGTGGTTACAGAAACCGCATAACGTCGAGATGAAGGACAAGAGCCGGAGGGTCTTCATCGATGCGCCGGTGGATTCGCTGGCGGTGCACGACGGTGAGCTGGTCGGTATTGCTGCCGAGGAGAGGGCGGTGTTGGGGGAGAAGATCGACGAGCTTGTGAAGATGGTGGTCGATCGTCACGATCTGGGGCAGCAGTTGCCGGATGTGCGGTTGCGTTTCTGGTCAAATTCTCGGAATGAGAAGTCTCGTGATTCAGCCGGTCAGGTCGCGATGAACTGGTTGGAAGAGTTGGTGATGGCCAAGGTTCGGGACCAGCGGTCTTCGGTGGAGCTGCGTTTCACGCGAGCTTCCCTCCGCCACTTGCACACCGAACAGGGTTTGGCGCTGTCGGTGCACGAAACACCTGCGTTGACGCGGCTCGAGTATTTGGGGAAGCGCGATCTCCGCGAGGTTTTTTGGTCGAAACTCGACCATTTGCCGGTGGCGGCTGTGCAGCGGCTGGAGTGGGTGGTGGAGGGCTTCTTCGCCGGTGATCCGTCGTCGTCGGGGGACAGGATGCGGATCGTCGTCCTTGAGGATCCGGGCAAGCTGGCGGACAGCGAGCTGGTGCGGTATGTGCGGGGTGAGGTCGGTCGGGTGGTCGAACGGCTGCTGGCGGAGGGCGGTATCGATCCTGAGCAGGTGGCGACGAAGGCCGAGGCTTTCCTTGCCGGGTTTGTGGATGTGCGTCCCTTCCCCAAACCGAAGGGGCGAGTGCGCGCGATGTTCGTCACCGTGGCGCCGTCTGGGGAAGGCCTGGAATCTGGTGGTGCCGGGCGGAAGCGCTCGGCGGTCGGCGCCGTGGGCGAGGGTGCTCGGAAGCGGCGGCGGCGGGATGAGGTGGCGGCGGATGTCACTGTGCCTGGGGAGTTCGAGTTCTCGCAGGAGCGCTCGCTGCGCTTGGCGGGCGTGGTTGATGGTGTGCTCGTGTCGGATGGGGCCGTGTTCGAGGAGTTGTTGAGTGAGCGGGTCGCGCAGACTGAGACCGCGATCGAGTGGGCTCGCGGGGATGAACGGATCAGGGTGCTGGGGGAGCAGGATCCGGTGCTGGGTCTGACATTGGCCGATGAGCAGGAGGCTGTTCACGCGCGGTTCGAGGAGTGGTTGCGCGAGCAGCATGCACTGCAGATGGCGGTGTTTGAGCAAGACGTTGCCGCGTTGGTGCCGGACTGGAATGTGGTTCCAGGTTTGTTCGATGTTCTCACCGAGCAGGTGATGGCGAACGCGGACGCTTTCGATCGGGTGCTGCGGGAGCAGTCGGATGCGGCGGCGGCGTTGTTCCGGCGGTCGCGGTTGGTTCAGGTTGATGTCGATCTCGAGGGTGCGTTGGATGCCGCCGCACCGGAAGCGCTGATCGAGCGGGTGAAGATCGGGCGGGCCCAGGAGAGCGGGGAGGCGTTTGAGCGAGTGCGGGGGAGGCAGACCGAGCTGACTCGTGCCGTTGTGGAGTTGCAGAGCGCGCGGGTGTGGTTGGACGCGGTTGAGCGTACTGATCCGGATCGGGCGGGTCGGTTGCGTAGTGCCGCGGCGCGTGCCGAGCAGGAGTTCGAGGTCGCTTTGTCGGCGCTGGCGGCGCCGTATGAGGAGGCGTTGGGCAGCAGAGTGTCGGAGTTGGCGGAGGCGGAGGATCTGTCGTCGTTCGCTGATGCGCTGGTCGCCCAGCTCGAGGTCAACAGGGCGACGGCCGAGCGTGTGATGAGCGAGCGGCAGACGTTGCGCATGGCTGAGTTCTGGCGGCACCAGCGGTCTCTGGGCGACGGCGCTGTAGACGACCTGATCCCAGACATCGATGGACCGGGGCTGGGCCTGGATGAGTTCGATGAGCTGTTGGCCGGGTTCGAGTCGTTCCTCGCCGATTATGCCGCGTCCGAACTCCCGGCCGGTGATGTTCCAGTTCAGTTGGGTGAGTCGTCGGCTGCCGGGGCGGAGGCGGGTGCCGCGTCCGAGTTGGGGCAGAACACATCTGCGGGCGTTGTGGAGCTGCCGCGCGGGTGGGGTCGGTGGTTACGGGCTCCGCATAACGCCGAGATGAAGGGCAAGAGCTGGAGGGTCTTCATCGATGCGCCGGTGGATTCGCTGGTGGTGCACGACGGTGAGCTGGTCGGTATTGCTGCCGAGGAGAGGACGGTGTTGGGGGAGAAGATCGACGAGCTTGTGAAGATGGTGGTCGATCGTCACGATCGGGATCAGCAGTTGCCGGATGTGCGGTTGCGTTTCTGGTCAAAGTCTCAGAATGAGAAGTCTCGTGATTCAGCCGGTCAGATCGCGATGAACTGGTTGGAAGAGTTGGTGATGGCCAAGGTTCGGAGCCGGCGGTCTTCGGTGGAGCTGCGTTTCACGCGAGCTTCCCTCCGCCACTTGCACACCGAACAGGGTTTGGCGCTGTCGGTGCACGAAACACCTGCGTTGACGCGGCTTGATTATCTGGGGAAGCGCGATCTCCGCGAGGTTTTCTTGGCGAAACTCGACCGTTTGTCGGTGGCGGCCGAGCAGCGGCTGGAGTGGGTGGTGGAGGGCTTCTTCGCCGGTGATCCGTCGTCGTCGGGGGACAGGATGCGGATCGTCGTCCTTGAGAATCCGGGCAAGCTGGCGGACAGCGAGCTGGTGCGGCATGTGTGGGATGTGGTCGGTCGGGTGGTTCAACGGCTGATGCGGGAGGGGGGTATCGCCCCTGCGCAGGTGGCGACGAAGGCCGAGGGTTTCCTTGCCGAGTTTGTGGATGTGCGTCCCATCCCCAAACCGCAGGGGCTAGCGCGCGCGATGTTCGTCTCGGTGGTGCCGTCTGAGGTCTTCGTCAAGTCCGGTGGGCCAAGACCGGCCCATAAGCCGCCGACTGCCGACGAGGGGTTTGAGCTGGTCGACCTACCTCCCGGCGCGGTCAGCCGGCTGGTAAAGCGGGAGAGTGACAGGCGGATCAAGGGAGCCAGCTGGCAGCGTGGCTTGACCTGGAGCAACGCCACGAAGAGATACTCATTTGGACCTGGGTACGAACTGTCCGCCGATTCGGACTTCATGGCAGCGGCGGACGCTCTGGCGAACCTGGTGCGTGAGCGTGAGGACCAGGGTTTCCAGCTGCCGGATGTCCGGCTGTACCTGTTCACGAACTCCCACACCCCTGTTCCGATCCATACACTGCGAAACCGCCTCCAGCCGTTGCGCAACGCGGTGGATGCGCGGATGCCTCCGGTGAGTGATGCGCTCAAGTTCACGTATGTGCACCTTAGGGCCACCGAAAACGGCGCTCGTATGGCATTCGAGGCGTTCGACATGGGGCCGTACAAGTCGGACTTCTACAAGATGGCGACAAGCCTGACCGTGTTCTTCGTTCACGCTAAGACCTTCCTGTCCGCGGCAAGCGAACAACAGCTCACCTGGTTCGCGGACGGCGTGGTCGAGCGGCATGCAGACTCGGGAACGGATGAGACGAAGGAGAAACTGAGGTTCCTCGTCGGCGGTAACTCAGCGACGGCTGCCAAGAGGAACCTGGAGGCCATGGAACCTGTGCTCCGTGCTGCCTTCCAAAAGGCACTGCGGAACCATCCGGAGGCCTTTGCCGGCTCGGTTGACGACTTCATCAAGGAGAAGTTCCTGCTCATCCGGGCGTTCAAAGCCGAAGCCTCGCCCGCTGTGCTCATCGACGTCGTCTCGGCGTCTATGGTCGACGCTGACGGGGAGAACGGCGTTGCGGAGCCGGAGACGGTTGCGGAGCCGGAGACGGAGCCGGAGACGGTTGCGGAGCCGGAGACGGTCGCGGAGTCCGAGACGGTTGATTTGACCGGCTCGGACGACGAGTCCGCAGTCCGCGCGTTGGGCGGGCAGGTCTTCGCTGAGTTCAAGGACCTCGATCAGGACTGGGTGAATTTAGTTGGCGGGCAAGCGGACGTGGTCAGGACGTTCGGGAAGAATCTGGGCGCTGCGATCGCAGCGCAGGATTCGGATGTCGAGTTGCCCGACGTGCGCATTTCCCTGGGGTTGTCGGAGGCGAACGCGGCCAAGATGATGCTGACGCGCAACGAACGAGGGAAGCCGGTTCCCGGCAAGGAAACAGTCCTGAAACGGGCGCAGGATCGAGTGCTGGAGCTGCTGCGCGAGGGGATGAGGGAAGCGGGTGTCGACGACCGCGTTGCCGACCTCCCGATCACCTGGCAGTTGAACACCAGGTTGGTGAAGGATCCGAACGGGATCGCGCTGTTGTCCTGCGGTACTCCGGGCAAGACTGCGGACTACTACCGGGACACGAGGGAACTGGCCGTTGACTTCGTCCAATGGAACTCGCGAGTGCTGCCCGAAGCGGCGCGGCGGAGGATCGGCTGGGCGGTGGACGGGTTCGTTCGTAGTTTCGCGACGCCGACGAGGTCGCGGATCGGTTCGGCGGATTCTGGTAGTTCAGCTGCGCGCCCCAGACTGCGAGTGCTCGTCGCGGCGGTGAAGACCCACACGGCGAAATCCGCGAAAAGGACCGCTGATCGCCAGGATCTGGTGAAGGAGTTGGTGAAGACAGAGATCAAGAATGCACTGGAGCGCCTGCCGGGGGCAGGTGATCTGACGAGTGCGAGCGTGCTGAAGAACGTCGACTACGTCGAGTACGCGCCCATCTTGACCACGACAATGGTGAAGCTCATCAGAGTCGACCCGGAGGTGGAGGGGCGTGCGGAGCCGCGGACGGCGGGGGCCACGGATCCGGCGCGTGTGGCGACCTCGGAGATCCCGGCGACCTCGGAGATCCCAGGGAATCCGGAAGTCTCGCAGACCTCGGAGATCCCGGAGGTCTCGGGGCCGGTCTTGTCGCTGGGTGGATTGTTCTTGCCGCAAGTGCCGCAAGTGCCGCATGTGCCGCATGTGCCGGTGGTGCCGGAGTTGTCGGGGGTGGTGCCGGTTCCTGTTGTGCAGTCTGAGGTGCCGCAGGTGCATGAGGGTGGAGTGCCGCGCTCAGCGGGTGGTGAGCCGTCCTCAGTGGATTCTCGGGTCGTCGGTGATGGCGGCGTGGAGTTGGTGTCTGATGTCGCGGGGTTTGATCCGACGGTTGAGGGTGGTTGGTCGCAGGCGGGGTGGGATGCGGCTGTTCGGTCGGCTGGGTTGTTGTGGGGGGAGATTGATGCGGCGTTGGCTGAGGCGAGGCGGTTGGTTGATGCGGGGTTGGGTGTTGAGCAGCTTGGTGGTGGGTATGCGGAGCGGTTCTGGTTGTTCGAAGAGGTGAAGAGGCTTGTTCCGCAGCCGGGGGGTTTGTTGTATATCGGGGCGCCGAGTGATGTGCAGCGGGAGCGGTTGCGGCGGCTTGATGAGGTGCGTGCGGTTGTGGCGGATGTGTATGTGCGTGATGGCCAGGCGGTGGCGGAGGAGTGGGCGGAGGCTCTGACGGGGCGGTTCGGCTTGGTTCGGACTGGTGGTTTGCCGGGTGGGTTCCCGGCTGGTGATGTTCCAGTTCAGTTGGGTGAGTCGGCGGCTGCCGGTGCGTTGATGGGCTCCGAGTCAGACCTGTGGCCTCCCGTGCGGAGTGATCAGCCGCCACCGGACGCGTTGAGCCAGCAGTTGCATGCGTGGCGGGGCGGGGCGGACAAGGACGGGCGGTTCTTCTTTGATATGGCAGCCAAGTCGTTGGTGGCGGCCAACGGTGTGGTGGTGGCCGGGTTGACCCACGACGTGCGGACGGCATTGGAAACGAGGATCAACCAGATCGTGGACCTGGCGGTCGAGCGTCACGATGCGGGACAGCAGCCGCCGGATGTGCGATTTGTCCTCCGGCTGACAAGCCGCAGGCAGAAATTGGTCGATTCAGCGGTCCAGCAGACCATGAAGTGGTTGACGGACTTGGTGAACGCTAAGATCCGGGAACGACGGCCTTCGGCGGAAACGCTGCACTTCACGCCAAGTCGTTCCAATCATCGGCCCCAGACGGGCACAAGACAGCACTTTGATCTGACGTTGCACGAGTCGGCCGCGAAAAGCCGGCGTGAGTACACCGCTGATCGTGAGCTTGTCGAGCCTTTCTGGATGATCCAGAACGTGTACCTGTGTCTGCCTGCTGTGCAGCGGCTGGAATGGGTGGTGGAGGGTTTCGTTCGCAGGACCCGGAGTCCGTACAGCGATGTGTCCTCGGTAGGTGACAGGCTGCGGATCTGGGTCATCTCTGACCCCGAGAATGCGGCGTACCCGGTGAAGTCGGTGCGGGACATCGTTGCCGGCGTGGTCACGCGGCTGGTCGGTCCCGCGGAGGCCAAGGCTTTCATCACAGAATTCGTCGATGTGCATACCTATCCCAAACCTGTGAACCCCAGGTCTCGGTCCGGAATGTTGGTCCAGGTGGGGCCGGATCCGGCTGGCCGACCTTCCGACGATGCCCGTCGGCCAGGACTGGACGACGCGGCCGTGTCCCAGGCCGTGCTGTTTGACCAGGTTGCGCACGGCGAGGCAGCGACCGAGTTGACTCGGGCGGCCAAGCGTCTGCGGATGTTGGCGGGTTCCAACCGCGACCTGGCCAGCGGGGTGTTCAGGGAGCAAAAATATGCCGCAGCGGCGTTCTCCCAGTGGCTGGGCGAGCAGTGCGCGCTGGAGTGGGAGGCATTGGAGCCGGACGCGGATGTGGCTCCGGACCTGGTGGTGGCTCTCGCCGGGCAGCGCACGGCGAATGCCGAGGCTCTTGATCGGGTGTTGCGGGAGCAGTTGATCGCGGCGAGGGCGATGTTCCTAAACGCACGGCTGGACGTGGTCGAGAGCGATCCGCAGGGATCGCTGGACCCTACCGTGCCCGCAGCGGTGATCGAGTCGGTCAAGGCTGCCCTGGCTGAGGGGAGCCACAACGCGTTCAAGCGGGCGAGGTTGAGGCAGGTCGAGCTGACCCGTGACGCCGTGGAGTCGTATCGCGCAACCAGCGCGTTGTTCGGTTCTACCAACCCGCCAGACCCGGCTGGTGGTCCGGAGACCGACGGCGTGTCCGGTGCACCTGTGATGTTCTGGATGAAAAACGCCGGGCCGGATCAGGCGAAAGACCCGCTGGTTCTTCAGGCGAACGAACTCGGCATCGACTTGGATCCAGCTGGTGCGTCGCCGGATACCGACGTCTTCACGGAGTGGCTGGGTGCGCAGGTGGCGCAGTCTGAGCAGGCGGTGGCGTGGGTTCGTGGTGATGCGCGTCTGGAGAGTTTGGCGCGGAGCCACCGGGTGTTGGCGGAGTTGTTGGACGCTGAGGTGGCCGATGTCAGGACGCGGCTGGAAGAGCGGTTGGGGCCGTTGGCGCCGCAGGCAGCGGCGGTGGATGGGGAGATTGCGGCGCTGGTGCCCGATGCGGATGTGACTCTGTCGTTGAGTCAGGTTCTGGCGGATAAGAACGTGGAGAATGCCGATGCTTTTGAGCGGGTGTTGCAGGAGCAGGTAGACGCGGTGCTGGGGGTGTTCCGGCTGGAGCGGTTGACTCTGGCTGAATCTGATCCGGATCGGGCGCTGGAGGTTCAGGCGCGGGAGGAGCTGATCGAGCGGGCGATCGCTGAGCGGGCTCAGGCGACCAAGGAGGCGTTCAAGCGGGCGCGGTCGAGGCAGTTCAAGCTGACCCTCGCAGCGGTGGAGCGGCACCGTGCGCACGTGTGGCTGGACCTGCTCGAGGGCCGTGATCCGGATTCGGCGGCTGAGCTGCGTGCGGCTGAGGCGCGAGCCGCGCTTGCGTTCAAGGGTCAACTGTCGGAGCTGAAGGCGCACCATCTGCAGGAGCTGTCCCGCAGGCTGGCGACGGTTGTGCGGGGCATGGATCTCGGTGCGGCGATGGACACCCAGTTCACTGCGAACAGGGCGGCGCTCAAGCGCGTGCTGCGGGAGCAGCGGGAGTTGCGGATGCCTGCGTACTGGCCGGAGCACATGCGGCTGCCGGTTGAGCTGACTAAGGCAGCCCCGGCGGCCCCGGCAGCCCCGGTAGCCCCGGCGGCCCCGGCAGGCCCGGCAGGTTCTCCGGTGCCCGGCGACGCGAGGTTATTGCCTTCCGACCTGCAAGCCAGGCTCGACGCGACCAAACCCCGGAAGCTTGATGGACTGAGCCGGCACACGGTAATGCGGACCGGCAAGGTGGGTAGGTCGTGGCGTGTCTTGTCGGTGGTCGATAAGACTGTTGACGCGGTGCTCGTGGGCGACGCTGCTCTCATGGATGCGGCGCGCGCTGTGGCAGAGCAGTTGGCTGAGCGTATGAACGCCGGTCATCAGCCGTTGGACGTCCGGATCTACGCGCAGGCACACTTCGCCCACAGTCCCAGTGATGACGAGTATCGACTGTTGCGTTCTGATCTGCGCGACTGCGCTGAGGCGCTCGAACAGGCGTTGACAGCGCTGATGCCGTTGGTTGACGGTTCGGCGACGTTCACACAGTTGACCAGAGTCGTCTCGGGTGTCGACACCGTCACCCACCCCAAGACCAACGTCGGCACCGACATTCACGTTGGGTTTGAGCTGTTCGAGACGGACCCGGTGGGGCTGGAGCACTACGCGGAGCTGCCGAACTTGACCGAGCGTTTCGTTAGGTACAAATCGTTCCTGGACGCGACGGCTGCGAAACGGGTCCGCGCTTTTGTCATGGGCAAGGCCAGGATGCGGCAGAAGGTGCAGATCGTCGTTGCAGGCTTCTCACCGACGACCGTCCAGAACGCTGTGAAGGATCTCCGGGCGCGGGTGCTCGCCGGCCTCTACCCGGCCAGGGATGAGCGCGTTCTCATCAATACAGTTGTCGGGCCGGACGTTCGTTTCGCGTTGCACCTCGATGTCATCCCCGACGATGCAGACCAGGCAGCAGGTAGCGCGGGGCCGATCGAATCGGAAGCACTGCCCGGACCCGGCAGCACCGTCGTCCCGCCGCCGATCGAACCGGCGCCTGCCAAGCACGATCAGATCCATAAGCAGGTCGGGTCGGGGGGCGAGTCGTCGGCGACTGGGGCGGCCATGGGAGATGCGTCCGAACTGTGGCGGGACAAACCTGCGAGCGCGTTGGCGCCGCCGCGCGGATGGACCGTGAAGCTGAGGTTCGTGCACGACAGCGAGGTGGCGAAGGGGCTGAAGTTCTTCGTCGATCTGCCGCCAGGTTCGGTCGCGGTTGAGAACGGCGAGTTGCGGGGTCTTTCCGACAAGAAGGCGCTGCACGAGAGGATCGCCGAGATCGTGGCCTTGGTGGTCGCTCGTCACGACGCGGAACAGCAGCCGCCGGATGTGCGGGTTCGTTTCCGGTCGCGGAGTGCCGACAGCGTCGCTGTCGAGTCGGCCATGCAGATCACCGTGGACTGGTTGGAAGGGCTGGTGAACGCGCAAGTCCAGCTCCAACGGCCGTCGGCGGAACCGCTGCGATTGACCCGATTTCGGCCCCTGCACAAACATATCGTGAACCAGCACTTTGAGCTGGTGGAGCACCACTCGGAGCCGCAGGGGCGGCCCGAATACCGCGCGATGCGTGAGCTCGTCGAGTCCTACTGGTCGAAGTCGGACGAGGAGCTGTCCGTGCCGGCTCTGCGGCGGCTGAAGTGGGTGGTGCAGGGATTCGTCCTGCGGCGGAGTCCAGGTCCGTACGGTGATTCGTCTTGTGCGGGGGACAGGCTGCGGCTGTTCGTCGTATCGGTGCCGTGGCTGGGAGCGGCCAGGGTGAAGGTCCTGCGGCAGGTGGTCGCTGATGAGGTAGAGCGGCTGCTGGGCGACTCGGCGAAGGCCGAGGCTTTCCTCACCGAGTTCGTCGATGTGCATGTCCACCCCAACGATCCGGACGGCGCCCGGGACGCTGTGTTGGTGTACGCGCGGCCGTTCTCGGCTGTCCTGCCGGAAACATCGCTGCCGTCCGGGGGGCGCACCAAGCTGAACACCCGACAGGACCGCCCGGTGGCGGAAGGGCTGAGTTACGTCATCGATACGCCACCGGAGTCGATTGGGGTGGACGAACTCGGTGAGCTGGTCGGTCTTCCCATCGCCAAAAGGTTGGCGCTGGAGGGGCGGATCAACGAGATCGTGGACCTGGTGGTCGCCCGCCACGACGCGGAACAGCAGCCGCCGGATCTGCGTTTCCATTTCCGGTCCCACAGTTGGGACAGCACCGCTGTCAATAAGGCGTCCGAGCTGACGAAGCGCTGGGTGGAGCGTCGGGTGAACGCGAAGGTCCAGAGCGAACGGCCCTCGGCGGTACCGCTGCGCATCACGCAAGCTCCAGTCACGAGCAGTATCAGAGCTGGCGTCAGACAGCACTTCGAGCTGGTGGAGTACCACTCGGAGCCGCAGGGGCCAGGCTATTACAGCGCTATTCCCGAGCTCGTCGAGACCTACTGGTCGAAGTACGGCGGGCAGCTGCCTGTGCCCGCCGTGCGGCGGTTGCAGTGGGCGGTGGATGGGTTCCTCCTTAGGAGTCCGAGTCCTTACGGTGACTCCTCCGCCCCGGCGGAGGACAGGCTGCGGCTGTTCGTCGTGTCGGCGCCGGACAGGGCGGCGGCGCGGATGGCGTTCGTGTGGCGTGCGGTCAGGCATGTGGCGGAGCGGCGGCTGGGTGACCCCGCGAAGGTCGAGGCCTTCCTCGACGAATTCGTCGAGGTTCTGTACACCAGGGCCGCCAAGCGGGAAGGTGTGTTGCTGTACGCGGGGGATCCGGCTGCCAAGCCCCCCGCCGCCAACCGGAAGCGGCCGCGGGGCGGTAACCAGGACGCACCTACCGGAAAGCGGCGGCGGACCGACGCGGCGGGCGCAGGCACGTCTGGGCACATCGAGTCTTCGCCGGACGGCAGCGCCGTCGACGAGCAGGCAGGTCCGCCCGCACCGGACGTCGACATGCTGGATGCCGACGTGTCCGAGGATGGGCACATCGAGCTGCCTTCCGGGTCCACGGCAACCCCGATGGAGTTGTCCGAGGCGCCCATTGACGCTCCGGGCGAGGTACTGACCAGCGAGCAGGAGGCGTGGCTGCTGGCTGAACTCAGGAAGACCACCGTGCCGAGCGGCTCGGCCGACAGCCAGGTGTTGCTCACCGGTGAATATGTGGAGGACTACTGCGACCACCGTGCCCACGTGTGGGCAGTGAAGTTGTTGAGCATTGGTGTGCCGAACGTCGCGAAGGTGTTCGTCGCAGTCAATGACGGGTTGTACATCGACACTCCGTACGCCTACGGCGCTACCGAAAGCAGCCCGGGGCGGGTGGCCTATGGACATCATGTGGCGCCATTGTTCGAGGTCGAGGCAGCCGACGGATCAGGACCGGTGCAGTTGGTGCTGGACCTGACGGTGAGCCCCGATCGGGTCCTGACGGTGGGCGAATGGCTGGACGCGTTGCACGCTCCCCGGTCCGCGGGAGACACCTCCCGATTGCCCGTCCAGCCACTGCCGACGCACTTCGAGGGCGCCCTGCCCGACGGTGAGATGCGGCTGGTGGCGTTCGACCCGGCCACGTACTCGCCGCCGTGGCTCGACGACTACTTCCCGAAGACCTTCGACGAGACGAGCCAGTTCATCGCGGATGGCCCCGAGCTTCTGAACGGTGAGCGGGAAGTCACCGCCCGGCGGGCTTTCCGGCGGTGGCACCACGCGCTGCCGGATTCCGCGCGGGAGCGGTTCGACACCTGGCACGAGTCCGCGAGTGGATTGGACGTGCGCCGGTTCCAGGACTACTTCCGCGCGCTGAACGAGGCCGAACGCGGCGAGATCGCCGACAGGCTGGCCGGCGGTGACGTGTCCGATCTGAGCCCGTCGCTGCGGTTGAGCGTATGGCTGGCGGGCCTTGGCTTGACCGGGGACGGGAACCGGCCGGACGCGACTCGGATCCTGGCGGCAGTAGGCATCACCCCGCAGGTGTTGCCGCCGAACGTGTCGTTCGAGGGCATCCAGGACCTCGCGATGTTCTGGCTGCAGGAGGCTGAGCAGGATCAGGTAGAGGACCTGCTGGAGCAGTTGGCGATCGAGTTGGGTGTCGATCCATGGGACATGTGGGACGGTGCAGAGGAGCAGGTGCCTGACTCGGTGGCTGTTGATCCGACGAGTGGTTGGTCGGAGGAGGACTGGGCGGCGGCTCTGGAGCGGCTGTTCGCCGGTGATGGGGTGGCGTCCGAGCAGGCTGGGGCCGAGGACGTGCTGGAGCAGTTGGCGATCGAGTTGGGTGTCGATCCACGGGGCATGTGGGACGGCGCAGAGGAGCAGGTGCCTGACTCGGTGGCTGTTGATCCGACGAGTGGTTGGTCGGAGGAGGACTGGGCGGCGGCTCTGGAGCGGCTGTTCGCCGGTGATGGGGTGGCGTCCGAGCAGGCTGGGGCCGAGGACGTGCTGGAGCAGTTGGCGATCGAGTTGGGTGTCGATCCACGGGGCATGTGGGACGGCGCAGAGGAGCAGGTGCCTGACTCGGTGGCTGTTGATCCGACGAGTGGTTGGTCGGAGGAGGACTGGGCGGCGGCTCTGGAGCGGCAGTTCGCCGGGGTGGCGTCCGAGCAGGCGCCGCTGGAGCAGGACGAGTTCGACCTGCCTACGGACGACCCGTCCGGCGATGCGCATCAGCGGGGGCGCGGTGCGCTGGATGAGGCGGTGCCGCGGTTCGAGCGGGCTCCGGTCGACAGGGGCCCGGAAGAGCGCGTGGCGCCGCCCGCACCGGTGCAGCGGCCGGCGTTCGATGTACGGCGCGCCGTACAGGACGAGACGTCGCCGGTGTCGCCGGAGGACGTTGCGTGGTACCCGCTCAGGGGTGACCGCAGGTACGGCATGGCCCTCGACACCGCGGAGCACGACCCCAACCGCGACGATCTGATGGCGTTCTCCGACGCGGCAAATGACCAGAGCCTGCGGACGGTGTTGGAGGAGCACACCAGGCCCGATGGCACGACGGTGCGCACGCCGACGACCGCGTTGTGGGCGGCCACGACGGATGGGAACTGGACGCGCCCGGTCCAGCTGGTCTTGGACGGCGAGGGTGACGAGTTCCTCGTTCCGCGCAAGGACGGGACCAGGGCGCGGGTGTCTCCGGAGCGGATGGCCGAGCTGATCGTGGACTCGCCGATGTTCACGGTGCTCACCAGAGGGCCGGTGCGTCCGCCGCTGCATGTGCTGACCAATGATCCGCAATCCGACGCGGCCACGGTGAGTGAGTCCAACGAGCGACTGCTGGCAAAACTGGCCGAGCTGACCGGGCCGTGGCAGGGCTTCCACTACACGGGGCCGGTCAAGTACGAGTGGGACCCGCTGCTCATTGTTCCAAAGGGGGCGAAGTTCACCGAGTTCTCGCAGCTGACGGTGAACGACCTTGAGCGGGAGTCGGCGGGTCCGGTATTCGCGTTCTCGCAGTCGGTCATGGACCGCGACATCTGGGGTCGGTTCGGGCGCGAGGTGCGGCGTGGTACCGCGAAGCTGCGGGATCTCCTGGTGGCGCCGGGTAAGAGGTTGGTGGTCGTCGCCGCGGACACTCCGGATGGGACGTTCGCGCGTGTGGTGACGAAGAACGGGGTGGTACACGAGGTCAGCGGTGGCCGGTTGGCGAAGCTGGCCTTGACCGATCCTTCGTTCCGTGCCGAGCTGGCTGGTGACGATTGGGAGTTGGCGCTGGTCGCGAAGGAAAGTGGCAAGCGGGTCAATTTCGATGGGTTCGGCTTCGACTTCGCCGGTGAGTTGCATGCTCAGGATCTGTTCGGCGAGGTAGTCGCGCCGACCGGGGACGCAGGTACCGATGGCACCCGGATCGAGCTGGCCGCCGATTCCGTCCTCGAGCCGGTGTCGGGGTTGCGGGCCGGGGATCTCGACGTGGAGGTGTTGCGGAACGAGGCGGGTGACGGTGTCGCGTTCTACGTGCGTGAACCTGGTGAGGGGCGGGAGTCGCCGCGGTACCTGGCCACGAAGAGGTGGGCGCTGAAGGTTACTGCCGACACTGTCTCCTCGTACAAGGTGGAGAACGCGGATGGCGGGCGGGTGACGGTCGATTCGCCGTGGCCGGTGGGCACCAGGCCGATGTTCGTCTTTGCCAGTGGGTCCGGGAGCGGCTACCTGGTCAGTCGCCGGGACGGTGCGTCCGAGTGGATCACCCCTGAGCAGTTGGCCAGGCTGCTGCGTGCTGACCCGCGGTTCCGAGAGATCCTCGGCCGGGACGCGAACGACCACGACCTGGTGCTGGCTTCGCAGTCTGGGCCGGTCGTCGGCGCGAAGGCCGTCGCGGCAGGTCTGCTGGACGGTGGTATCGCACGCTACGTACACGTGCCACGGAACGGTATCCGGCTGGACGATACCGGCGGGTTCACTGTGGACGGTGCGGAGCTGACGACAGTGAGGCCGGAGGTCACCGCCGATCATGTGCTGACCAGGGCGCTGGCCAACGGCGAATCCGGGACCTACGGCCAGGCCTACCCGCGCGACGCGGAGGACCTGTACGCCGTGCCGATGGCGGCGGGCAAGACGAACCCGGTGCAGGACCAGTACTACCTCCGTGAGCTGCCCCCGGGCAGCGCCAAGCGCTACGGCGTCTACCTCGCGCCCTCGGCGGGCCATGCGGGACCGGTGTGGACCATCGACGGGCACGGGGCAGCCACGTTTTTCGTGGTCGCGATGAAGAACGCGGATCGGCCGTTGCAGGTCGGCGACGCTCTTGAGGTCGGCGGCGAGGACATGACGCGGCTCATCGTCACCAGTTCGCTCTTTGGACTGGTCAAGGGCAAAACAGGCTTGCGGGTCGTGCACCAGGGCTGCGAGGTGAACAAGCCGTTGGACGGATCTCGTCCCAACGCCGCGGAGCAGCTCAAGTACGCGTGGTCGAAGTTCTTGCCCAGCGCGCCCACGACGGACGCGAGTACCACGAAGTTCGGCGTGTTCCCGCAGACTGGCGTTCGCATCGCCCAGCAGGGTGGTGTGCTCCAGGAGGTGTCGCCGGAGTCCGGCGGGCAGCCGCCGATGGTGCCGCTGGCCGACCTGGCTGCCGGGAAGATCGACCAGGTCGAGGCGGAGTTCGCGCACAAGCAAGAGTCGCTTGTGGACGCCGAGGCTGAGAAGGTGCGCGAGGTGGCCCGGCGGGTGGCCCGTGCGTATGCCTGGCGGGCGCTCAACGGTGCGGGCTTGCCCAAGGTCACGATCACCGGTTACGGCACCGCCGGCATGTTCAGATCCGGCGTGAGGACGGGCGCCACCAGGGCCGGTGCGGTGGCTGCCGAGTTCCGGGTGGAAATGGCCGCGGAGTTCGCCCGGCTGGCGCGGCTGGGGCTGGATGTCCGCCCGGCCGATGTCAAGATCGACATCCTCGGCGAGAGCGTGCCGCCTGACGGCTCGCGGTCCGCGACGATCAGCGTCACGCTGCCGGAACACGACCTGGGCGAACGGGAGCTGGCGGTCGTCGAGACCGGCGACGTCAGGGAGATCCCGATCGCCGCGCTCAACCGGGTGTTCGCCAAACTCGCCCCCGGTTGGTCCCCGCTCGCACCTACCGGCGGTACGCCGACGGGACAAGCTGCCAGAAATCCGGTGGCGGACGATCGCATGGCCGACGTCAGATCGGATGAGGAGCCGGACGACGGGGGTGAGTCGTCGGCGGCCGGTGCGCGGAAGCGGCCGCTGCCTGAAGCTGGTGGGAACGATCCTGCTGGGAAGCGGCGGCGCGACCTGGCCGGCTTGGCGGTGGATCCGGGTCTGCCGGGCCCGGCGGGTGCTGCGGTGACCGAGGTCGAGCCGACCGCATCGGCGAAACGACCTGGCGACTGGTTCGGCCGGATCTACGCGGCTCCAGGCGAGGAGTTGGATCTCGGCCTGGGGTATTCGTTGCGGATCGAGAAGGTCAATGGCCTGCTGCGGGTGGCGCCCGACGGTTCCGGTGTTCTGGACTTCTGGAATCGTCCGGATGTACAGATGAAGGTGCGGAAGTTGCACTGGCGGCTGTTTCAGCGGATGGTGCGTGGTCATCAGCTTCTGGACCTCCAGATCTCCGTGAAGTCGCATAGCAACAGCTGGCGAACTCGAGAGATGCTCGATGCGCTGACGGGGTGTCGCGACCGGTTCGAACAGGCGTTGCGCGAGCTGATGCCCTTGGTAGCCGATGCGGTGAAGTTCACGTATCTGGAGGGCCGGAGCAGCTCGCGCTACCGCGACACGGTCGAGGTCGGGCTCAAGGTGTTGACGACGCGGCCGATGCCGTTGGCGTCCTACGGAACGCGGCGGCAGCTGGCCGCACGTTTCCTTCCCAAAAAGCTCGTCCTGTCCGAGGCGAACATGGATCAGCTCCGTTTGCTTGCCGGGCAGGTTGATGACTCTGTCCCGGGTGGCCTGGGCAAGAGGCTGAACATCTGGGTCGTCAGCGGCTCCGAGACCCTTCTCCCGGCGTACCGGAAGGCGGTAATGGAGAATGTGCTGCCTAGTGTCCTCAGCGCGGATTTGATCAAGAGAAAGTGCCGTGTCGGGGGCCACAGCCAGATCAACATTCTGGCTGGTGTGGTGTTCGATGTCGAGCCGCTTGATGGTGAAGCGGGGTCGAGTACCGCGAAGGTGCCGCTGGTGGACGTCGACGTCGATGGGCTGGATGAGGCCTCTCGGGCCGCGGCGCTGTTGGACGTGGTGAAGACGTGCACGGTGTTGGACGAGTCGGATGGCAGTCTGCTGCATGTCTCCGGTGAGCATGTGGAGGCCGGCGGCCTTTTCCGTGCTCATGTGTGGGCTGCGAAGTTGCGGGATCTTGGTGTTCCTGTCAAGAAGCTGTTCGTGGCGGTCAATGGCGATGAGATGTTCTTTGATACGCCGTTTGCTTTTGGTGCGACGGTGGATCGTCCAGGGAGGGTGCGGTTCACCCAGCGTGCGGCGCTGTTGGTACAGGTCAAGAGTGTTGGTGATTCGGTGCCGGTGCAGTTGGTGCTGGATCCGGCGGTGAGTCCTGATCGGGTGTTGACGCTCGATGAGTGGTTGGACGCGTTGCATGTTCCGCGGCGTGCGGGGGATACGGATTGGTTGCCGATCGAGCCGTTGCCCGCGGAATTCGAGGGTGAGCTCGCTGATGGTGAGGTGCGGCTCGCGGCGTTCGATCCGGCGACCTTGGGGCCGCCGTGGCACCGCGGTTTCTTCCCGGGGTCCTTCGAGGAGACGAGCGAGTTCGTCGGCGGTGGCGATGAGCTTGTGCACGGTGAGAGGGAGGCCGCGCTTCGGCGGGCGTTCCGGGCGTGGCAGGAGGGGCTGAATCCCGCGGCTCAGCCACTGTTCAACGGTTGGGATGCGTCGGCGAGCGCGCTTGACCGGCTCCGGTTCCAGGACTATTTCCGTGGGTTGGATGAGTCTGGGCGGAACCGGCTGGCGGACAGTTTGGCCTCGGGTGACGCGTCCGAGTTGCGCCGGCCGTTGGCGGAGAGCGTGTTGGCGGCGCGTCGTGGGTTGAACGGCGACGAGGACCGTCGGTCGGATGCCGAAAGGCTCCTTGGGGAACTGGTGATCGCACCGCAGGAATTGTTGCTGGCGGTGTCGTTTGATGACCTTCGGGTTCTCGCGATGTTCTGGTTGCAGCGGCACGGGGACATGCTGGCGAAGGACCTGCTGGCGCAATTGGCGGCCGAACTCGGTATCGGGGGCCTGCCGGTAGGGATGGAACTCGATCCGCCCGCGCCGGATGAGGTCGTGTACCAGGAGCTCCTGCGGGAGCGGATCGCACAGGCCACGGCCGCGGTGGAGTCGGTTCTTGAGGATGAACGTCTGCGGGAATTGGCGAAGTCCCAGGAGGCGCTGGCTAGGTTGAAGGTCGCCGAGCACAGGGAGGTCCAGACACGGTTCGAGCTGCGGTTGGAGGAAATTTGGGCGCAGCAGGCGGCGGCGTTGACACAGGACATTGCCGCGTTGGTGCCGGACATGGACGCGGTTCCGGGCTTGGCGGAAGTTCTCCAGGCAGAGGAGGAGGCGAATACCGCCGCTTTTGATCGGCTGCGATGGGCACAGCTGCTCTCGGCGAAGGTGAGCTTCCAGAAGATACTGCTGGATGATTCCGAGTCCAATCCGCTGGAGGAACAGGAGAAAACCCCGCTGAGGGGGTTGATCGAGCAGGCGGAAGCCGAACTGGTTGAGGCGAGTCGGACTGCGTGTGAGCGGGTGCGGTCGAGGCGGCTCGATGTGACGCGCTCAGCGCTGGTGCTGCATCGGGCACAGCGGTCGTTGGACATGCTTGGCGGGACTGAACCTGACGCGCTTGGGTTACGCAGCGCCGCTGAGTCGGCCGATCAGGAGTTCGAGAGCCGGTTATCGTTGCTGGCGGCGAAGTATGAGCTGTTGTTGGCAGGCCGCCTGGCGGAGTTGCTGCCGGACGAGGACTCGAAGTCGTCGGTCGGCCAGGCGAAGTCCGCCCAGGCCGGTGTCACCAGGGCGGCGTTCGATCGGGTGTTGCTGGAGCAGCAGAAGTTGCACATGGCCGCGATCAGGCAGCGCCTGTGGCCGTCGGGCGGCCGCACTGTCGCCGAGCGGAACCCCGCTGAGTTACCCGCCGAGGTGGGTGAGTCGTCGGCGGCTGGTGGGCGGACGCGGTCGAAGGCTGCTGGTCCGGTGCTCGACGCTGAGCTGTTCCCGCTCGTGGACCCACCCCTCGGCTGGAGCACCCGGTTGTACGGCCAGGACGATACGAGCTCGGTCTTGCAGTGGCGGTCGAATTCGTTGCCGACGTCGAAGCCCGCTGGCCTGTGGCGTGTGACCTCTATCGCCGATGGTTCCGGTGGCCCGGACTTCAGTACCGATCCCGTTCTTAGGAAGCGGGCCATCGAGCTGCAACGGCTACTGCTTGAGCGTGAAGCCGCGGGTCATCAGCTGCTCGATGTCCGGATCTTCTACGTGGCGCAGTTCAAAAATAGGCCGAATGCCCTCTATGAATCTGATCTGGACACGTGCGTCGACCGGCTCGAAACAGCGTTGTCCGGCTTGATGCCTTTGGTAGGCAACAGGGTGGCCTTCACGCGTGCGACCGTCACAGGAGGCAGCGCAGGCAGCGCCGCTGTCGGGTTTGAGGCGATCATGACAAAGCCGGTGTCGCTGGCGCACTATGGGACGTTGACCAGCTTGGCCAAGAGTTTCATTCCGTACAAGCCAGTCTTTTCCAAGGCGCAGATGGACCAGCTCCGCAGCTTTGCCGTGGGCATGGCCGCAAGGCTTGCCAACGCTGATCTGGGTGGGCCGCGCAAGAAGCTGAGGATCCACGTCATCGGCCCAAGCGAGACTTTTGCCCGGACGGCTGTGCAGGGGATACAGGACGAGGTGCTTCCTGTTTTCCTCGCCGCGGGCTTGGGCATGGACAAGTTGATCGTCAAGGGAAGCGCTCGGGCAAGCCGTGCGCGCGGTGCGTTGTTCGACATCATCTCGCCGGACGAAGTCGGCGAGACCGGTGGTGCGGCGGGGCCGAGTACGGCGCCCGCTGTGGATGTCGACCAGCCGATGCCGCACGTCGAAGCGCCGGGTGAGCCGGATGACGATGCTCCCGGTGAGGTGGGCCGGTCGTCGACGACCGGTGGTCCGGCGACCGGCGCCCCGCCGATCGCATCAGCCCTACCTGACAACTGGTCAACGCGGTTGAAGTCCGTCAAGGGCAGGGAGATCAAGCACCTCGGTTGGGAAGGTTCAGTGCCGACGGTGGATCTCGGTGGCTGGCGTGTCCCGTCGTTGTTCGATGGTTCCGGTGGTCCGGACTTCAGCACCGATCCCGGACTCAGGGCGCAGGCGGAGGCTTTGGCACGGCACCTGCGCGAGCGTGATGCCGCAGGTCATCAACTGCTCGACGTCCGGATTCACGCGGCTTTTAAGCTCAGGCGCGAACCAGGTAGGAAGTCATTGCTTGAAACTGATCTTACGCAGTGTTGCCAACTGTTCGAGGAGGCGTTGTCCAGCCTGTTGCCATCAGTGGGCCAGCGGCTAAGTTTCACGCACCTGTCCGGCTCGAGGGAACAGTTCGCCACTGGCAGGGCCGCCATTGGCTTCGAGGTGTTCGAGACGCCGCGAGAGCCGCTTGCGTACTACAAGACGCTGGAGCACCTGGCCAAGGGTTTCGTTCCGCACAAGTCCTTCCTGTCCGCAGCGGACATGGATCAGGTCCGCTCGTTCGCCGACGGTGTTCGCGAGAAGCTTGCCAAGCCTGTTCCGGGTGCGCCGCGCAGGAAGCTGGCGATCCACGTCGTCGCCCCATCATCTGACGGCCTCGTGGAGCGGCAACGGGAAATTCGGAGCCGGGTGCTTCCTAAGGTCTTCGACGCGGATTTCATCAACGAGCACTGCTTGCCCATCGGCGGGACGGTGAAGGCAGGCGCTCCGGCCGGCGTGTTGTTCGACCTGGTCTTGGTCGACGCCGCGGGGTCGAGTACGGCGACCACACCGGATGCGGATGGGCAGATGCCAGACGTCGATGCGTCGGGTTCGGATGTGGCCGCGTTCAGGGCGCTGGTGGATGAGCGGGTTGCCTGGACCAGGGCTAAGGCTGAGTTGGCTGTCGGGGATGAACGTCAGAATGATTTGGCGGACGACTACGAGAACCTGGAGCTGTTGCTCGCCGATGAGCTCGACAATGTTCAGACGCAGTTCGAGGCGCGGTTGACCGAAATTCGGGAGCAGCAGGCGGCGGCGTTGGACCGGGAGACTTCCGCGATGGCGCCGGATCGGGATGCGGTGCCGGGTTTGGCGGAGGTGCTCCGCGCGCAGGAGACGGTGACTGCCCAGGCATTTGATCGGGTGTGGGAGGCGCGGCGGGACGCGGCGAAGGTGATGTTCCAAAGGTTGCTGCTCGACGATGCCGAGTCCGATCCGATGGGGGTGCAGGAGAAAACCGCGTTGGCGGTATTGATCGAGCAGGCGCGGGCCGAGCAGGTCACCGCGAGCGAGCTCGCGTTCGAGCGACTCCGGCTGAGGCAGGCCGAGCTGACTCGCGCCATGCTGGTGTCGCAGCGCGCGGAGTGGTCGCTGGACCTGTTGGCTGCGACTGATCCAGTGCTGGCGGCCGAGTTGCGCGGGGTCATTGAGGCAGCTGGGCAGGAGTCCGAGGCCATGGTGCGGGCGTTGGCGTTCGACCACCAGCAGCAGTTGGCCGCCCGGCTGGCGGAATTCGTGCGGGTCGAGGATCTGGGCTCCCAGGCCTCGGATGAGCAGATCGATGAGCACCTGGCGGCTGTCGAGCGGGTGGTGGACGAGCAGCGCACGTTGCACGGGGCCGCGATCAGGCACAACGTCACGCGCGAGCACGTCAACGCGCCTTCAGTGCCAGGGGAACCGGGTTCATCGGTTGATGGGTCGTTCGCGCCGCATGTGCCGGTGGTGCCCGGGTTGTCGGGTGTAATGCCGGTTCCTGTCGTGCCCTCCGGAGACGCGCACCAGTGGGGGCGTGGTGCGCTGGATGTGGCGGTACCGCGGTTGCGGGAGCGGGTGCGGGTGGTGCCGCGGTTCGACCCGGTTCCGGTCGAGGGAGGTCCGGAGGAGTTCGTGGCGCGGCCCAGGCCGGGGCAGCGGTCGGCGTTCGATGTGCGACGCGCTGTGCAGGATGGGGTGCCGACCACTGAGGTCACCGTGGTTGTGGAGATCGATGGTGGGGGTGTGCATGACGAGCGGGTGCGGGCGTCGGTGCTCCGGGTCGCGCAGGAGGGTGTTGACCGGTATCTGAACGCCGCGAATCTGGAGTTGCCCAATGGTGATGTGGTGCGGTTCCGGTTGGTGGCGGCGGTTGAGGGGGGGAGGCCCGCGCACCATCAGGTGCGGTTGTTGCCGACCGGAGCCGGTTTGGACGCGGCGGCGGTGGCGTTGATCGACCAGACGACGTGGCATCCGGATCAGCCGCCGGAGTTCGGGGCGCACGAGTTCGCGCACATGATCGGTTTGGTCGACGAGTTCGGGCCTGACGCGGGGCTTTCGGTTGAGGGCTCGTTGATGGGGAAGCTGTATGACGTCGACGAGGACGGTTCGTACGCACCGAGGCCGTTGAGGGTTCCGGATCGGTATGGGCAGGTGTTGGCGCAGTTCATCGGCGACGACGTGCCACAGGCTCGTGACGTTGGTGGCGAGACGGTCGTCCAGGAGTTGCTCACTGTGCCGTTCGGCCCGGCCACCGGCCCGGTACCGGGTTCGGTAGCCGGAGCAATTCGCTGGGCCGCTGGTGCGGTGGTGGACACGGCCGTGCGGTTCGCGGACCGATCACGGCCGACCATCACCGTCACTGCCCATCCGGACGGTGACGGCGAGCTGGATCGGGTGGCTGCGAAGGCACGTGCTGAGCGAATGCGTACGGAGTTCCTGGCTGCGCTGCCGGGTGAAGTGGACGTGCGGGTGGTCGTCGGTGCGCCGATCATCGACGAGGGTGATCCGTGTCGGGGCACTGTGCTATTCAGCCTGGAGATGCACCCGCTCGACTGGGTGTCACCAGACGAGGTGGCGTGGCACTCGCTGGTAGGCGCGGATGACCGCATGTTCGGCCTGGCCCCCAACACCGGTGAGCGCGACCGTCGTAACCTGGCGGTGCACGCCCGCACGGCGAATGACCAGAGCCTTCGGACAGTGATGGAGGAGGCCACCAAGTCCGACGGCGAAACGGTGCGCACGCCGATGATCGCGTTGTGGGCTGCTATGACGGACGGAAACCGGACTCGCCCCGTCGAGCTGATTCTGGACGGTGTGGACGATGACTTTCTGGTTCCGCTGATCGACGGGTCAAAGGCGCGAGTCACCCCGGAGCAGATGGCTCAGTTGCTCGTGTACTCGGCTGACTTCGCGCTGCTCACCGGCGGACCGGTGCGTCCGCCGCTGCTCCTGCTGAATAACCACAACCATGCCGACCCGGCCAAGGTGAGTAAGGCCAACGAGCGACTGCTGACAACACTGGGTGAGCTGACCGGGCCGTGGCAGGGCTTCCACTACGCGGGCCCGGTGAAGCACGAGAACTCGCGGGTGCTGGTGGTTCCGAAGGGGGCGCGGTTCACCGAGTTCTCGCAGCTGACGGCGACTGATCTGCAGCAGGAGTCGTCGGATTCGGTGTTCGCGTTCTCGGCGTCAGCGAGGGACCGCGGTACTTGGCGGCGCTTCGCGGATTCGGTGAAGAGCGGCGCGGCGAGGGTGCGTGGGTTGTCGGTTGTACCGGGCAAGAGGTTGGTGGTCGTCGCGGCGGACACACCGGATGGCACTGTCGCCCGTGTCGTCACGAAGAGCGGTGTGGTCCACGAGGTCGGTGGTGACCGGCTCGTCAAGATCGCGCTGACTGATCCTGTTTTCCGGGCGGCGGTGGACGGTGGCGACTGGGCGTTGGCGCTGATCGCGAAGGACAGCGGTAAGCGGGTCAATTTCGACGGGTTCGGGTTCGACTTCGCCGGCGGGTTGCATGCGGCGAAGCTGTTCGGCGAGGTTTCCGCGCCGACCGGTGATGTGGGTACCGACGGTACTGAGATCGTGTTGGCGCACGACTCCGTCTTTGAGTCGGTGTCGGTATTGCGTGCTGGGGATCTGGATGTGGAGGTGTTGCCGAACGCGGCGGGTGAGGCTGTCGCGGTGTGGGTGCATGAGCCCGGGGATGACGAGTCTGACCGGTATCGGGCGGTGACGGAATGGGCCCGCGATGCCACCGCCGCCGCGTTGTTCGTGTTCGCCGCTGTGGACGGGACCGGATATTCGGGCAGGCGCTCTGATGGTGTTGCCCAGTGGTTCACTCCTGGGCAGCTGGGCCGGGTGCTGCGTGCGGATATGAGGGTGCGGAAGATCCTCGGTTCGCGTGCCAGGCCGCGCGACTTCGTGTTCGCCCCGATGGGCGGGGAGGTCGCTGGTTCGGAAGACATCGCCGCGGCCCTGCTCGACGGCGGCATCAGCCGACGCATGCGTGTTCTGCGGAGCGGGATCCGGCTGAACGCCGACGGTGGGTTCACTGTGGACGGTGCGGACCTGGTCTCCGTGGCTCTGCCGGAGGTGACCGCCGACCACGTGCTGACCAGGGCGCTGGCCACCGGGGAAATGGGGACTTACGGGCAAGGCTTCCCGTGTGACCCCATGGATCTGTACCACATGCCTTACGCGGCGAGTAAGACGAACGCCGTTCAGGAGAAGTACTATCTCCGCGGAGAACCGGCGGGGTCCGCCAAACGCTTCGTCGCCTATCTCGCGCCGTCGGCGGGCCACGACGGGCCGACGTGGGCCATCCATGGGCACGCGGCACCCGGGTACTTCATCTTCGCGTTGAAGAACGCCGATCGCCCGTTGGACGTCGGTGACGTCGTCGCGGTCTACGGGGAGGACATGGCGCGGCTGATCACCACCAGTGCGCTCTTCGAGAAGGTGAAGGGCAAGCCCGGTCTGCGGATCGTGCACCTGGGGTGCCAGGTTAACCAGCCGTTGGGTCGATCTCGCCGCAATGCCGGGGAACAACTCAAGGACGCGTGGCCGAAGTTCCTGCCCACGTCGCTCACGACGGAGGCGGCCACCAGCAAGGTCAGCACAACGCTGCGGACGGGGGTTCGCATTCTGGACCCCGGTGGAGAGTTCCGGGTGGTCGAGCCGGAGTCTGGTGAGCAGCCGCCGATGGTGCCGCTGGGTGATTTGGCGGCGAGCCGGATCGGCCAGGTCGAGGTGAAGTTCGCGCACAAGAGCAAGGCGCTGGCGAAGGCCGATATCAAGCGGGTGGATGCGGCCGCCCAGAAGTTGGCGCGTGCGCATGTCTGGCGTGTGCTCAACGGTGCGGAACCGCCCGAGGTCAAGATCACGGGCAGGGGGACCACCACCGTACGTAGAAACGGTGAGAAGACTGGCGCGGCCAGGGCACAGGCGGTGGCCGACCTGCTCCGGCGACGGGTGAACGCGGAGATCACTCAGCTGGAGAAGCTTCTCGGACAGCGTGTCGGCCCCGCTCGGCCCAAGATCGATGTTGTCGGCGAGGGTGCCCGCGCCTTTGACTCGCGGTCCGCGACGATCACCTTCACTCTGCCGGAGCATGACCTGGGCGAGCGGGAGCTGGAGGTCGTCGAGGGCGGCAAGGACTTGCCGGGCCCGATCACCGCGCTCAACCGGGCGTTCGCGAAGCTCGCCCCCGGCTGGTCCCCGCCCGGTCCCGCGGGTGGCTCCCCGGCCGCTCCCGAGCTGGACATTGAGGCGGACTACCTGGCGCTGGCCTCGGAGACCGACGCCGAGCGCCCGCCGAAGCGTGGCGCCGATGAGCTGCATGTGGAACCGAAGAGGGCGCGAACAGGGTCGTTGGGTGACCTGGAACCCGGGGAGTACACCTCCGGGGGTGTGGTGTTCTCCGAGAACCCCGCCGAGCTGTGGCCCAGGAGGCAGAGTTACGACAGCATGCTGCCGCGGGCGGGCGAGGGTGAGCGGGAGGCGTTCTATGTCTTCGTCACCGTGCGCGGGGACGGCTTCGACCTCGATGGTGAACAGGTCTCCAGTGCCGAGTTCGCTGAGCGACTGCGGGCGCGAGACGCCTACCTACGCGTGGCGGGTGAGTCCGCCGTGCCGTTGGCGGTGGTGTACGACGTCCACCCGGACGGGGCAGACGAGGTCGACGAGGTCCTGCAGCAGTTCGCCGACGCCGTGCTCGCCGTCGACCCCGGCCGTGAGGTGCTCGCCGTCGAGCGGGGATGGCTCGAGCAGTTGCCGGTGGCCGCGTTCCTCCGGCTGTCCCCGATCGAGCTGGACGAGGTCGACTGGATGCGGCTGCGGGACGCGACCGGCAAGACCTATGGACTGGGCCTGCCCATCGAGCGTGACCTGAAGACCGCATGGGGCACGGTCGCGGGGATGAGCACCGGCTATGCCCGGCGGATCATCGAGGAGAAGGACCTCGATGGGCTGCCGGTCGACGATGAAGACGTCCCCGACGACGGCGTCGAGACGATGGCGCCGTGGGCGGCGGCCGTCCAGGACGGCCGGGTGGAGCCGCTGCTGCTCATGCTGGGGGCCGAGTCCGGTCGTCACCTGCTGATGTTGAAGTCAGGGCGGATTGTCGCCGTGCGCGCACAGCGGCTCGCCAAGCTGGTGCACGCGATGGACGTGTTCGACGCCGCGAGCGAGGCGGACATCCAGCCATCGCTGGCAGTGGCCACCGCCAACCTGGACCCCGAGGTGGATGAGGACTACACGCCCCGCGTCGTTGATCCGAATGTCGCGTTGCTGGCGCAGCTGAAGACCAAGCCCTGGCACAGTTACTCCTACTACGGTCGGGTGGCGTTCGGCGGCAACGGACACCTGAGGATTTCCCCTGGTACGACGTTCACCGAGCACCCGCTCATGCCCAGCGATGTCGAGTACGTCGTCGCCGGTTCGGTCTTCGGGTTCGTCGCCGGATCGGACATCGCCGCTGAGGTGGCCGAAGCGATCGCGGACGGGGCCATCAATCTTGACTCGTGGGGCGCGTTCGGGGAACCGATCATCGTGTTCCTCGACGGCGCGGAGAGGCATGCGACCCTGTGGCTGACCGGCGGCGGGAAGGTTGAGGCGGATGGCAGGCAGTTCACTGAGCTGTTGTTCACACTGCCGGAGTTCCGTGCTCTGCTCGCGGCGAAACCGAATCGGCCGCTGGTGTTCATGTCCCGCGACAGCGCGGCGCGGAAGAACATTGGCGGATTCGCCTTCGACAGTGCGGGGGTGTTGCGGGCCCGTAACCACTTCAGTGAAGTATTCGGCCTCGCGGAGGGCACGCGTCCCGAGCCCGGCATGCTCGTGAATTCGGCCACGTTCGAGCTGGTCTCGACCTGGCGCGCGGGTGACCTGCGGATGGTAATCTTGTCCAACCCCCAGTTCGACATCATGTTCTTCGTGTTGCGTTCACCCGGTGACGAGCAGTTCATCGAGGACCTGAAGACCTGGCTTGCCGGCGCTACTCCCAAGACGATCAGCGAATACCGTGACTCCGGCGGGCAGCAGCGGAAGTCGAACTGGGACGATGACAACCCACCGGTGTTCATCGTCGGCCGGACCACCCCCGACGGCCGTTTTTGGGGTATTCGGCGGGACGGCAAGCCAGCCGTGCTCACCGTGCTCGACGTATCGCACGTCATGCGGGACGATCTCGTTCTGCGTGAGGTCATGGGAAGGAACGGCAAAATCCCATTGGCACTGGCCGGCATCGGGGGAGCGGTGCGTGACCTGAAGGTGTTCGCCGAGGGCATGTTCCTCGGCGGCTACGTACGGGTCATGTACATGCCGAACGGCCGGCTCGCGTTCGGTAAGCCCGGCGTGCTGCACGTCGAGAATGGGTTTGCCGAAATCGGCGGGATCGTGCCGGAGCCGCACCGGATCCTGACCTATCCGCATGTTCGCCTGAATGGCGAGTTGCACGGTCAGTTCTATCCCTCGGAGGATTTCGACGCGGAATCTGATGCGGTGAATGGTCTGCACTACGACGGCGCTATGCAGAGGACCTACTTCACCGAGAAGCTCGTGACGGTCCCCGGTCCGGTTGGGACGGAGCAGCAGAAGCAGGAGTACGTGGAGGTCGACGCGGACTGGGCCGACGAGGACGTGTGGCTCGTCGACGGACACGGCGAACCCCCGTATGGCCTGGTGTTCGCCGTGCTCACCGGTCGTCCCGATGTTCCCGGTGACAAGGTCCGTCTGGTTGGTGAGCCGGCAGCGCGGGCGTTCTACGGCAGCGCGTTCTACGCCGCGGGCGGCAACAAGAACAAGGTCCTTCTGCGTCACTGCCAAGGTGACATGCCTATCCTCTCGAGGCCGGACAAGGCCTCCCCGTTGCTCACCGTCAAGCGGGCCTGGCCGGACGAGCTCGGGCCGGTCACCATGTGGGGTGCCACTGATGACGTCCTCATGAGGCCCAGCGGCTGGACGTCCGTGGTCGGGGGTGGCCGATTTCGGGAGATTCGCACGCCTGAACCGGGCGACGAGCCGCCCGGCACCGAGCCGGAGGCGGCGACTGTGGCGCGGGATCCTAATGGAGATCCCGCCGCCCGAAAGGGAAAGCGCACCCGGGACGATGATGCGGGCGGCACGAAGAAACAGCGGCGCAGGTTGGTTCCGGACTTGTCGCATGAGGCCATCGTGCGGCCGGGGAAGCGGCGTGCAGACGAGGACGCCATCGGCGCGGGCCCAGTGAAGAGGCAAAGGGGGACGCATGCCACCGAGGTGCCCGCGGAGTTCGCGGAGGCTCGTGGGTGGGAGCTGATCGCCTACGACGAGACCCACGGCCGCTGGGAGGCGCGCGGTGCGGACGGCGAGCCCTCGGCGGTGTGGCACTCGGCCATGAACATGGTGGCGCTGTACGCGGCGAGCCCGCCCCCTGGCCGGCACGTCACCGACGAGCACGGCGTGCTGCACGCCGACCTGCCTGTGCTGGAGTGGTACGAGGTGCCGATGGCACTCGCTGCGCCTCCCATCGCCTACACCTTGTACCGCCCGACCAGTCACTCCGCCCTCGGGACCGCGGCGTCGACACCACCGGTGGACCCGGCGACGGTCGCGATGCCGGACGCACTGACCGCGCATGTGCTGCCGTATGCGTTGTGGCGTCAGGACAACGACGTGCTCTACCACTTCAGCAACAGGTCGCCCGATCAGGTCGTCCAGGATGGCGGTCTGTTGCCCAAGGGCACCGGAACGCACCGAGGCCTGCTGGACTACATCTACAACGGGCACCAGGACACGAGCTTCGTCAGCACCAGTCGTGACCCGGGGATGATGTCGAAGTTGCGGGACAAGAACCCCGGTACGCACTTCGGACCAGGCAGTTACCGGTATCTCTACGTGATCGAGGCGCCAGGAGGCATCGACGCGAACGCCACGCTCGATATCGCCTCCCCGTTCCCGGACCAGGAAGAGATCACCTTCCCTGGAGGCGTGCGCCTGCGGTACGTGACGGGCTACCTTCATCTTGTGCAGGACCGCCCCACGGGGCACATCATCCCGCTGCCCGAGGACGACAAGGGCAACTGACACTTCCCTTATGGACCATGTAGTGAGTGTTCGAACCGACCAGGAGCCAAGATGGACACCATGACCGATGCACCCGAAGGCGCCGAGGCAGACGGTCCGACGCAGGAATGGTTCCTGCTGACCGACTCGGCGTGGGAGCCCGCGTCGGAGGGCGAGTCGCCGCCCATCGAGGCGGTGGTCGGCATGTGGCCGGTGGAGGAGGGTGGGAAGCTCGGTAAGTTCCAGCCCAACCCGGACCATGTGCCCTCCGACGAGGACTCGCCGACCGATCCGGTGGACGCCGTGCTGCGGCTGGTGTTGCAGGGCCGGGCCGAGGCCGAGCACATCCAGCTCATGCTGCGCGACAGCCTGTTCGACATCGCGATGAACGGTGACGGCCGCCCGCTGGTGACGAAGTCGCCGGACGACATCCCCTGTGTCGTCGTCGCCACCGGTGAGGCACACCGGCGGCGGTACAGCGCACCGGATTGGAAGCGGATCGACCTCGACGAGCTGGTGGTGATGCTCGCCGACGGTGTGGACGTGTTGTTCAATCCCGGCGGTGTCGCTTCGGTGCGGCTGACAGGGGACTTCATTCGCGAGACGATGATGATGGCGGACGAGCGGGCGGCTGAGCTGTATTCGGACTACCAGAATTCCGCCGGCCTCCGAGTCGTTCCGTGGGATGGCGGCGAGGAATCCTCGTCCGAGGATGTACAGCCTTAGGCTCGAATTTCGTCGGGTAGCAGCCAGGCCGATTGGGGCGATGACCGCCCCAATCGGCCTTTGTGTTCTGTTGTGGCGTTAACAGGCAAGTGTGAATGTGTCGCACCGGTTGCCCTTAAGGACATTCGGTTGCGAAAACTATTGCTGGGAGCTCCGATACATGATGGGGTACTTTCGTGTTACCCCGCCTGCGCAAGCACCGCATGCCCGGGCATGGCACGAGTAGTTCTTCGCAAAGGAGAGTCCACAATGGGTCAAGTGTCGACCACGACCGCGGGAATGCTGAAGGCGGCCGAATACCTGGAAGCAATGCAGGCCAACGTCAGGAAGGGGATTCAGGACGTTGACACGGAACTGGCCGTGTTGAACGCGGCCTGGACCGGATCGGCGTCGCTCCAGTTCCAGGCCGCGATGCAGGCATGGAAGGACGACTGCCAGAAGATCCACGACAAGCTCGGCCAGATGGTCGACATGATGCACGGAAACCGCAAGTCGATCATGACGACCGAGGAGAGCATGACCGAAGCCGCCCGCGGCGTTGTCCCGGTCGGGCCGGGTCTGAACATCTAGGCCGCCACTGCGCACATTTCAGCTGAGCACCTGAAGGGGAAATGCCATGACCTTCTATACCTACAACTACGCGACGGCACATCAGGTCTGCGTTGTGATGGCCAGTGTCACGAGCAACATGAAGTCCCAACTGGAATTCATGGACGCGGCGGTGAAAAGCACGCTGGCGGACTGGGTCGACGGCGCGAGCGCCGCGTACGAAGCCGCGAAGGCGGAGTGGAACGCTGCTGCGGCGCACATGCCGGTCAGCCTTGGTTCCGCGCAGTCCACGCTGGACCACATCTCCGGTGGCTACAAAGACATGGAGAACGCCGGCATCAAGACCTGGGGCGATTACTAGATGTGCACGCTGCGCTGCCGTCGATAGGCGCGATGCCTCTCGACGGCAGCACAGTCACCTTGATCAGAAATATCGGACGGGAGAGCGTCGTGGGCGACGATTACAACATTGGCGGCAAATTGCCGCCGAATCCGTACAACGTCAATTTCGATCCGTCGGTGGGCAACTGGAACGGCACTCCCGGTGAGTACTACACAGGGCTGCACCGGCCCCCGGGCGTGCCGGCCAACGGTGAGTCCAAGGGCAAGAACATCCGGGTGAACACCGACGCGCTCAAGCTGTTCACCCGCAATCTCCGCGAACTCAGGCCCTTGCTGGAGACGTGCAGGACGAAGCTGGGCACGGTGAGCCTGCTGCCAGGTCACTTCGAGGATGCCTACGCACTGTCCACCAAGGTGGTCGACGGTGGCGAGTCGATCAAGGGGGTCACGGAGAAGTTCCTGCGCACGGCGATCGACTGCATCGTCGAATATGCCGCAGGTCTCGATCACCTGGCAAACGAGTACTCGAAGACCGAGGAACTCAACAAGCTGGCCGGTGCCAAGTTCGGCGATTTCGTCAAGGGCGCGCAGGACTATCTCAACACCGCGGGCGTGCCCTCTTCCTCACCCGCTCCGCCGACTACCGCCCCGCCGACTACCGCCCCGCCCAAGTCCTAGGCCTCCTTGCGGCCGCGTCGTCCTCGTTCTCGCCTCGCATGAAGGTTGTCCACCATGGCTGACCCACCGAAAGTACCTGACGGCTTCGAGGAAGTGCCCGGCGGAGGGCTCCGCGCGATAGCCGGCGGAAACGGCCTGCTACGGGCCCAATACGGCTCGGCCGATTGGAAGGCTATCAAGGCCGCGATCTACAACACCGGAGGCGTCTCGAACGGTGCGGTGGATAAGTCGGCTGCAGGGCAGTCCGACCCGCGGACGCTGTGGGAAGCCGCGGAGATATTCCGGGAGGTCAAGGAAATCCTGGTGGTCGTCGGCAACAGCGTCATCGAGCAGGCGGACGCACTCGCAGGCGAGGACGGGCCGTGGAGCGGTGAGGCCGCCACGGCATTCCTGACCACGATGCAGCTGTTCGGGAAGACGTTTCACCAACACGCGGATCAGATCGATGGCGGTCCTGCTCGGCTCACGCCGACCCCGGAGCAATTGTGGGCGGCGGGCGAGTATCTCAATTGGGCACGCACCTCGGTTCAAGACATCGATTTCCACTACGCGAGCGAGGCCGTCCGCATCGCCAACGAACACAACGAGGCAAGCCACTCGTACCTCATTGACGTGACCCTGCCGGATGGCAGGATCGAGGTCAGCAAGCTTCCGCTAGTCGTCGAAGCGCTGAACCGGGACATGCGTCAGGTGCTGCACACCTTGGTCGGCCAGTACGAGCAGACCCGATTCGACACGACGCTGGCGGCCGTTCCTGCCCCGATTACCCCGCAGACGCCGCCTCCAACCAGGCCGCCGAAGGATGAGCCGCCGAAGAAGCCGCCGAAGGAGGATCCGCCGAAGAAGCCTCCGCAGGATCCGCCGAAGAAGCCGCCGGTGGATGATCCGCCGAAAAGGCCGCCGCAGGATCCGCCGAAGAAGCCGCCGGTGGATCCGCCGAAGAAGCCGCCGCTGACGCCGCCGGTGGATGCTCCGGTCAAGCCGCCAGTCAAGCCGCCGGTGAAGCCGCCGCTGACCTCCCCGGTGGATGCTCCGGTCAAGCCGCCGCTGACGCCGCCGGTGGGTGCTTCGGTCAAGCCGCCGGATGCTCCGATAAGGCCCCCACTGGACGGTCCGGCGAAGGCCAAGGTGGACACCCAGCCACCGCCTGTCCGCACGGATCCGTCCGCTGCCGACAGGCCCGGCGGCAAGACGACGCCTCCGCCTGTCCTGCCGGTCCCGGTGCGTGCACCGGTGACCCAGCCGCCCAAGCGCCCTGGCGGTACCGGCGGTGGCACCACGCCACCGAGGTCGCCGGTCGGTGGCATTCTCACTCCGCCGAAATCGCCCGCGATCAACCCGATCGCGCCGCCGAAGCTGCCTGACGGTTCCAAGGGCGGTGCGGGGGCGCCGAGTGATCTCCCCGGCGGCATCAATCCGCCGAAGCTCCCGGGTGGTGCCGGTGGCCCGAATGGCACGCCGTCGGCGCCGGAGATCAAGGTGCCGAACCCGGACGACTGGAAGGCGGGTGGCCCGGGAGGTACGCCGACGCCGGATCGCAATGGTGCGGGTGGGATGCCGATGATGCCGCCGATGGCGCCGCCGACCAGTGGTGGGAATGGGTCGTCGGATCGTCCGGATGCTTCTGGGTTGCTTGATGGTGGGCCGGAGGCGTGGGAGAGCACGGTTCCGCCTTTGGGTGGTGATCCGGTGAGTTCTGCTCATCAGCCGGGTAAGCCGGAGGGGTGGTCGCCTGCTCCGCTTGATGGTGTGCTGTCGCCGCCGGTGTTGGGTGGGGTGCCGGGTGGGGTGCCGGGTGGTGGGATGCCGATGATGCCGCCGATGGCGCCGCCGACCAGTGGTGGGAATGGGTCGTCGGATCGTCCGGATGCTTCTGGGTTGCTTGATGGTGGGCCGGAGGCGTGGGAGAGCACGGTTCCGCCTTTGGGTGGTGATCCGGTGAGTTCTGCTCATCAGCCGGGTAAGCCGGAGGGGTGGTCGCCTGCTCCGCTTGATGGTGTGCTGTCGCCGCCGGTGTTGGGTGGGGTGCCGGGTGGGGTGCCGGGTGGTGGGATGCCGATGATGCCGCCGATGGCGCCGCCGACCAGTGGTGGGAATGGGTCGTCGGATCGTCCGGATGCTTCTGGGTTGCTTGATGGTGGGCCGGAGGCGTGGGAGAGCACGGTTCCGCCTTTGGGTGGTGATCCGGTGAGTTCTGCTCATCAGCCGGGTAAGCCGGAGGGGTGGTCGCCTGCTCCGCTTGATGGTGTGCTGTCGCCGCCGGTGTTGGGTGGGGTGCCGGGTGGTGGGATGCCGATGATGCCGCCGATGGCGCCGCCGACCAGTGGTGGGAATGGGTCGTCGGATCGTCCGGATGCTTCTGGGTTGCTTGATGGTGGGCCGGAGGCGTGGGAGAGCACGGTTCCGCCTTTGGGTGGTGATCCGGTGAGTTCTGCTCATCAGCCGGGTAAGCCGGAGGGGTGGTCGCCTGCTCCGCTTGATGGTGTGCTGTCGCCGCCGGTGTTGGGTGGGGTGCCGGGTGGTGGGATGCCGATGATGCCGCCGATGGCGCCGCCGACCAGTGGTGGGAATGGGTCGTCGGATCGTCCGGATGCTTCTGGGTTGCTTGATGGTGGGCCGGAGGCGTGGGAGAGCACGCGGTCGGCCGGGCTCGGTGATCCGGAAGGCGACGTACTCGCGCGACCTGGTGAGCGCGCGGACTGGGCGCCGTCCGCTGTGGACCGTGAACGGCTGCCGATCGCCGACACGCCGGCCCTACCGCCGGCTGCCCCCAACGCAATGTCCAACGAGGCGCCCGGGGTGCCGTTCGTGCCGGTTCCGCTCGGCGGCTCGCCGTTCGGGCCGTCCAACGCGCCGGTGAAGCCGGTGTCCGCGGAGAAGGTCGAACGGGAAGAACCCGTAGGCCCCGGAACGGATGTCGAGAAACCGGTCGTCAAGGACAAGGTCACGCCGCCGAGCGAGAACCTGGTCCCGGTGGTCCGGCCGAATGATGCGGACGAGGACTTCAGCTCCTGGGATGTCGCCGTGGGGGGCGGATTGCTGTGGCTCGCGGCCTCCGGGCGGAAAAAGGACGAGGGGGAGCAGACCCCGGACACCCCCGACTTCGCGCTGAGGGAGACCGTCGGGTGGGAGCACACCTCGCGCCACAGCACGAGCCTGGGCGCGATGGAGCACCCACGTGGTTCCGATCCCTACGACTACATGCCGCGCCCGTTCGTGCCGCCGGACGGCCCAGTCTGCTCCGACGCCGGTCTGCGGGACGAACCTGAGGAAGACCCCGAAACGCGGGACGAAGACGAGGAGCAGGATGAGCCGGAACGCAAGGCCGTCGACCTGCTCACCCAGGACGAGGATGTGTGGGCCGCATCGCCCAGGCCGAACGCGCTGGGGGTGATCGAATGAGCACGGTCACCGTCAAGCGGGGTGCACGTGCCGAAGGCCCGCATCTGCCCGAGGGCGGGGAGGAACTGCAGGAACCGCCGGTGATTCCGGAGCCTCCGGTCAAGGACTTCAGCTCGGTGCTGACGTTCCTACCGATGGCGATCATGCCGGTGGCCATGGTCCTCGTGTTCTCGTCGGTCGGGTCCGGAGGCGGCTCACCGTTCATCATCATCATGTCCGGCGCGATGGGCCTCGGCATGATGGCCATGGCGGTCAGCCAGTTGGTGCGTAGCGGCAGCGAACGCAAGAGCAAGCTGAACGCCGAACGACGCGACTACCTGCGGTATATCAGTCAGCTCCGCCGCCGCGCCCGGGAGGCGGGCAACCAGCAGCGGATGGCCGTCGCGTGGAACAACCCGGACCCGTCGTGGCTGTGGTCGATCGCGAGTGGGCCCCGGCTGTGGGAGCGGCGCGGCAGCCACGACGACTTCGCCCGGGTGCGGATCGGACTCGGTTCCCAGCAGGCGGCGATGGAGTTCAGCCCGCCGTCGACCAAGCCGATCGAGGACCTGGAACCGTTGTCGGCGATCTCGCTGCGCCGGTTCAGCGAGACCTATCGGATGGTCACCGGCATCCCGATCTCGGTGGGGCTGCGCAGTTTCACCAGCGTCGAGTTCGCCGGCGACCCGGAGGAGGCGGATGGGCTGGTTCGAGCCATGATCGCCCAGCTTGTCACGTTCCACGCCCCGGACGAACTGCGCGTCGCGGTGCTCACCGCGCCGCAGAACCAGGCGGACTGGGACTGGCTGAAGTGGTTGCCGCATACCGCCCACCCGGAGGCCCGGGACGCGGCAGGCGCGTTGCGGATGCTGACCTGCGACCACGACGAGCTCCTTGACCTGCTCGGCGCCGAGGTGACCGACCGCGGTGACCACGACAAGAGCTCGCTGCCCGGAGTGGCCGAACCGTTCGTCGTGGTCATCGCGCACCGCGCGGTCATCCCCGAGCACTCGCCGCTGCTCGGGCCGGGCCTACGCAACACCGTGCTGCTGGACGCCACCGGCGCCCTGCCCGGTGGCGCCAAGGTGCTTCGGCTCACCTGCCGCGACGGTGAGGTCACCTACCCCGTCGGTGCGGAGACCGGCACCGCCAGCTGCGACAGGTTCAGCCTGCCGCAGTCGGACACGCTGGCCCGGTTGCTCGCGCCCAAGCGCACCAGCGGCACGGTCGACGTGGTCGACCGCCCATTTGAGACGGACTTCGAGCTGACCACTCTGCTCGGCATTCGGGACGTGCACACGTTCGACGTGAACGCGCAGTGGCGGCAGAAAGTCCCGCAGCGAGCCCGGCTCCAGGTGCCGATCGGTGTCACCGAGGACGGGGAGGTCGTCGAGATCGACCTGAAGGAGTCGGCGCAGGGCGGTATGGGGCCGCACGGCATGTTGATCGGCGCGACCGGCTCCGGCAAGAGTGAGTTGCTGCGCACGCTGGTGTGCGGCCTCGCCGCCACGCACTCCTCCGAGCACCTCAACTTCGTCCTGGTCGACTTCAAGGGTGGCGCGACCTTCATCGGCATGGACAAGCTGCCGCACACCTCGGCGGTGATCACCAACCTGGCGGACGAGCTCCCCCTGGTCGACCGCATGCAGGACTCGATCAACGGCGAGATGACCCGGCGCCAGGAGATCCTGCGCCAGAGCGGCTACTCCTCGCTGTTCGACTACGAGAAGGCCCGCTCCACCGGTGGTCAGCTCCCGCCGTTGCCCACCCTGCTCGTCATCGTCGACGAGTTCAGTGAACTGCTGGGCAGCAAACCGGAGTTCATGGACCTGTTCGTCAGCATCGGCCGGCTGGGCCGCAGCCTCGGCGTGCACCTGCTGCTGGCCTCCCAGCGGCTGGACGAGGGCCGGATTCACCGCGTCGAGGGCCACCTGTCCTACCGCATCGGTCTGCGGACGTTCTCCTCGATGGAGTCCCGCAGCGTCATCGGTGTCGCGGACGCCTACGAGCTGCCCTCCGCGCCGGGCAACGGATATCTCAAGATCGACACCACGAACCTGGTCCGGTTCAAGGGCGCCTACGTCTCCGGTCCCTGCCTGACCACGGCACCGGCCAGCGGCTTGATCAGCGACAGTGAGCTCGCCACCGGCGAGATCGTGCCCTTCTACACCCAGCCGAACCCACGCTCGCACGAGATCCGTAAGGCCGAGGCCGAGGTCGAGGAACCGGCAGCGGAGGATGCCGAGGCGGAGAAGCCTGCGGCGCCGGGGGAGGACGCGCCGAGCCTGGCCGAGGTCCTGATCCGGCGGCTGACCGGAGCTGGACCGGCGGCGCGCCAGGTATGGCTGCCCCCGCTCGCCGAGTCGCCAAGCCTGGACTCGATGCTGCCGAGCGTCGTGCCGCACCCCGAGCTGGGCATGGTCGTCGACTCCCCGGCCGCACGCGGCGGCCTGCGGGTACCGGTCGGCCTGGTCGACCTGCCCTACGAGCAGTTGCGCGAGCTGCTGGTCGCCGATCTGTCCGGTTCGGACGGTCACGTCGGCGTCGTCGGCGCGCCGATGAGCGGCAAGTCGACGTTGCTACGCACGCTGATCCTCGGCCTCGCGCTGACCCACACACCCGAGGAGGTTCAGTTCTACGGCCTCGACTTCGGCGGCGGCGGCCTCATGTCGATCAGCGGCCTGCCGCACGTCGGCTCCATCGCGACCCGGATGGAACGCGACCGTGTGGTGCGCACGCTCGCCGAGGTCGTGCAGGTCATGGAGATGCGCGAAACGGCGTTCGCCGAGCACGGCTTCGAGTCCATGGCCGCCTACCGCAAGGCGCGCCGGGAAGGGCGGATCACCGACCCTTACGGTGAGGTTTTCCTGATCATCGACGGGTGGTTCACCCTGCGCCAGGACTTCAGCGACCTGGAAACCAAACTGACCGAGATCGCGGCCCGCGGCCTGTCCTTCGGCATCCACCTCGTGGTGGCGGCGACGCGCTGGTCGGAGATCCGGCCGTGGCTGCGCGACGTGCTGGGCACCCGGTTCGAGCTGCGGCTGGGCGACCCGATGGAGTCGGAGGTGAAGGGCCGCAAGGCGGCCACCGTGCCGCACCAGCCGGGGCGTGGACTCACCATGTCCGGCTTCCACTTCCTGGCCGCGCTGCCCCGGCTTGACGGTTCATCGGAAACCGAGGACCTGGCCGAGTCCACCCGGTCCGTGGTGGATGAGATCCGGGCGTTCTGGCCGGGCCGCAGCGCTCCCGGCGTCCGGATGCTGCCGACCAAACTACCGGTGGTCGACCTGCCGCGCCCGGAGGGCGATCTGCGGATCTGCCTCGGCCAGGACGAACAGCGCCTCAACCCGGTGTGGCACGACTTCAACGCGACGCCGCACCTGTTCATGCTCGGCGACGAGGAAACCGGCAAGACCAATGCGCTGCGGCTCGTGCTGCGGTCGATCGTGCAGGGATACCCGCCGGGCCAGGCGAAGATTCTCGTCGCCGACTCCAGGCGCGACCTCGACGGCATGGTGCCCGAGGAGTACCGCATCGGCCACGTCGTCGGCACCGAGGCGCTGGCCGACCTGGCCACCAAGGCCGCCGTGTCCCTGCACAAGCGGGTGCCCGGCGCGGACATCTCCTCGGAACGACTGCGCCGCCGCGACTGGTGGGACGGCCCGCAGCTGTTCGTGGTCGTGGACGACTACGAGCTCTTCGGCGGCATGGGAGTGGGCACACCACTGGAAACCCTGCTTCCGCTGATGGCACAAGGTGTCCACATTGGATTCCACCTGATTCTGGCGCGCAGCAGTGCGAACGCCACGCGCGGGATGATGGATCCGATCATCCGCAGGCTGTGGGAGCTCGGCACGCCGGCATTGCTCTTCTCCTATCCGAAGGAGGAGGGCAAGTTCCTGGGGGAGGCCGCGCCGCGGACCCTGCCGGCTGGCCGGGCACAGCTCGTGACCCGCCGGGGAGTGAAGCTGATCCAGACCGGCTTCGTACCGGTCCCGACCTCGCCGGACGCCGAGGGCATCGCCGTCGGCGCCACTGGAAGAACTGAGACACCATGACCACGCAGGCTGAACTGTGCCGCATCACGGTGATCGGCCCGACCGGCCGCGCCGATCTCGCCGTTCCGGTCGCCACCACGGTGACCGCGTTGCTGCCGACGCTGGTCAAGCACGTCGTGCGCGATCAGGACAAGGCGCCGGAGGGCGACGGGTACGGCACGTGGGTGTTGCAACGACTCGGCGACGCACCGTTCGAACCCGACGGCACCCCGGAGACGCTCGACTGGCTCGACGGCGAGCAGCTGCACCTGGTCCGGGCCGAGGACCCATTGCCGGAGCTGGACTTCGACGATATCGCCGAGGGCATGGCGACCGCGGTCAACCGGCAGGGCAACAGGTGGAACGAGACGGTCAACCGCAAGCTCTTCCTGAGCCTCGCGGGGTGCGCGTTCGGTGCGATCGCCCTCTCGCTGCTGGAGAATCAGAGCACCGCGATCGCCACGGCCACGGCTGGGGTGTTGGCACTCATCCTGGTCGTCGCCGCCGTGCTGGTCGCGCGAACGTTGCGGGACCGGGGGCTCGCCGCGGTCGTGGGTGTGGCGGGCTGCGGGTACGCGGGGCTGGCAGGCACGATCGGGTTGGCGGGTGTCGCAGGCGCGATGGCCTTGGACCCGGTGGCCGTGCTGGTCGGCGGCGGCATCATGGCTCTCGTCGCGTCCGGGTTGCTCGTCGTGCAACGAATTCTGGCCCGTGACCTGCCCATCATTCCGTTCGGGGCGACGGCGGTCGTGGGCATCGGCGCGGTGCTGGCGACCGGGCTGTACCTCGGCGCCGAGCTGACACGGCCACAGACCACCACCGTGGTGATGGCTGTGGTCTACCTGTTGTTGCTGTTCTCTCCCAAGCTCGCCACACGCGCCGCCCGGCTGCGCGGCCCACAGCTGCCGCGTACCGCCGAGGAAATGAAGATCGATGTGGAGCCGATGCCCGCGGCCACGCTCGTGGAGCAGACCGGTATCGCCGACCGCTACCTCAGCGTGCTCGCCATCGGCGGCTCCGTCGTCTTCGCCGTCGGGTTCTGGTACCTGATGGTGGAACCGACCTGGCTGGACCACACGCTCGGCGGCCTCTTCGCGGCGCTGATCCTGTTGCGGTCGCGGGAGTTCCTCAACGTCGCGCAGCGCACGGCCTTCGCGCTGGCCGGTACCTGGGGCGCCGTGCTGCCCTCGCTGATCATGCTCGCCGGGATGAGTGACATGTCGCGGCTGTTCGGTGTCCTCGGGATGCTGGTCGCGGTGCTGCTGCTCATCGCGGCGGCACTGCGGCCCGCGCATCGCCGGATGTTGCCGATCTGGCCGCACATGGGCGATGTGGTCGAGAACCTGACCTGCATCGCGCTGGTGCCCTTCGTATTGCAGGTGCTCGGTGTGTTCGCCTGGGCCCGCGGACTGGCTGGGTGAGCCCGAGTGCAGACCAAAAAGGACCACGTCCACGCCTACCAGACGCTCGTCGGCCGGATGAGCGCCGGGTTGCTGCTGGGCGACACCAACTACAGCGAGGCACCCGCCCGCCGGGCATTGATGGGACTGGTGTACGGCGTGGTGCTGGCGCTGCTGGTCGGTGTCGGATTCTGGGTGTACGGCCTGATCAACCCCGGCGGCAACATGGCCTGGAAGAAGCCGAACACCATCCTGGTCGAGAAGGAGAGCGGCGCGCGGTTCGTGTACGACCGCGGCCTGCTGTTCCCGGTGGTGAACCACGCGTCCGCGATGCTGCTCAAGGGCGCGGGCGCGACGGTCGAGACGATTTCCCGCGCCTCGCTCAGTGGGCTGGAACGTGGCGCGCCGATCGGCATCCTGGGCGCACCGGACCCGGTTCCTTCGGCGAATGCGCTGGTCACCACGCCCTGGTTGCTCTGCCTGCCCCACACCGGCGGTGGGCAGCCGCCGGGCCAGGGGCTGATGAGCCTCAACGCCAACCCGGACGCGTCCTCCACCCCGCTCGATGAGCGCGAGTACATGTGGGTCGGCTCGACCGATGGGCACCAGTACCTGGTGTGGTCGGGACTGAAGCTGCGCCTCGCCTCGCCCGCCGTCGCCGTCGCGCTCGGCCTCGGCACCAGCTCGCCACCGTCCGCACCACCCGCGTGGCTCGCCGCGCTGCCGGACGGACCGGAGATTGGACCCGCTTCGATCGAGGGTCGGGGCACGGTGCAGGTCGCGGGTTCGGCACGCCAGGTGGGCACGGTGTTCCGGCAGGCCGCCGGCAACGGCACCGAGAACTTCGTGGTGCTTCGTCCGGACGGGCTCGCGCCGATGTCGCGCACTGAGGCCGCGCTACTCACGACCGCGCAGGGAGAGTCCGCCGCCGATATCGACGCAGCGACGATGGCGAGCATGCCCCGGTCTGCCGACACGTCTCTGACCAGCAGGATTCCGGACCTGCTCACTGCCAAATCGATGCCGATCGGTGAGCGAGCCTACTGCCTGCGCCAGGAACTCTTCGGCAGTTCGGTAGTCAGCATTCCGGTCACCACCGAGCGCAACTTCGCGTGGTTCGGGATGAACGAGCAGGTTGGGGCCTATCTGAAGCCAGGGACCGGACTGCTCGCGGCGTCGGCGCCCGCACCGACGGGCGCGGGTGCGAAACCGGACAGGTTCCTGATCACCGATCGAGGGTTCAAGTACCGGCTCGCGGACGACGAGGCCATCAAGGCGCTCGGGTTCGGCGGAGCGGCACCCCGGCCCATGGCGGCCGAGGTGCTCGCGCAGATCCCGAGCGGTCCGGTGCTGAGCCGGGCCGCGGTGGGTCCTGTTGAGAGAGGACGTGGCTGAGATGCCTCTGTTGATGAAGCGTCGTGAACCCAACCGTGGTGATGGCCGGGAGATGATCGGCCACACGATCGGCAACGCGCTCGTGGTGCACCCGCGCAACGCGCTGCGCGCCGAGACGAGGGACCTGGCGCTGCGCCTTGCCCCCGACCCTGAGTACCAACTGGTCGTTCTGGACCTGCCCCTGGAGAGTTCCGTGGCAGTGTGGGAGCAGGCGGCGAGGCTGTTGCCCCGCAAGCGCTGTGGCCTCCGGCTGATCATCGGCGGCCGGTCGAGGGAGACTACCGCTCTCGCCGGTCGGTGGCTCTGCGAACGGCTCGGCCGCACGGTCATCGCACCCGATGGGTCGGTCATGCCCGGGGTTGACGGCACGCTGTTCGTCGACTCGGGCTGGAGCAGTGGCTGGATGCGCTTTCAGCCGGGCAAGCCGCCGCAGTTGGACGGCAAGAGGTTCCCCCGCCCACTGTGGGAGGAGGCGACCTTGCTCAGCGAGATCCTGCCGACCAGCGCCGGTGGTGTGGCCGAGCCGTTGCCCGGTGGCGTGTGGCTGCGCCCGCGCGGCCCGGAGGCCGCGCTGAGCAGGCACCGTAAGCGACTTGTCGAGTCACTGCCGTCCCAGCCCGACGTGTGCGTGGTCGTGGTCGGATGCCCGGACACTCCGCCGGTCACGACGCAGGACATCGTCCGCTTCTGGAGCTGGGCACCGGAACCGTTGCGGGCGATGCTGCGGCTGGTGAAGTTCGGACCCATCACGTTGCCCGGTGACACCCGCTTCGGCCAAGCCGCTGCCGATGCGCTGGGGCAGGAGGTCATCTGCTACACCGGCATCCCGTTCGGCTCGCGCACTGAACCAGACGTCTTCACGCTGCGCGAGGACGGCACGCTCGGCTGGCGGGCGCTCGCCGAGGAGATGAGTTACCTGCCCGCCGAGCCAGGCCTGCCTGCGCCCCCATCGGTGCTGACCGCCTACCGCCCGCCGTTCATCGGGGTCGATGAGGTAACGCGAGCGGTGTTCCAGTACTCGCCGCACGCTGTGCTGGAGGTCGTGCCGTCCGGATTGTGGCTGCGGCCGCCAACCGAGGTTGGGCACGCAGCCGCGGTCCGGGCGGCCGAGCCCGACGCCACCCGGCACGTGGTGCTGTATGAGGAGGGGCAACGGCATCTGCGCGAGCTCGCCGAGGACGTCCTCGGCCGCCTCGACCCGGCGACGAGGTACCTGAGCCGGTTAGTGCCCGTGGATGCGTTGATGCGGCAGCGACTCGAGGTGGGTGGCCGGGCACTGGTCGCCGTGCCGGAAGTTGATGATCGCGGCGTGGCCTCCGAGCGGCCCGCGTTCGCGGCGGACGTCTCGCTGTCGCTCGAGACGGTGACCATGAGCCCGGAGAACCTGCGGCCGGAACGGCTGATGCCGAAGCCTGCGATCGCCGGCCCGGCCGCCGCGGTGGTCGAGCAGGACGTCGTGGCGCCGCCAGTGGCGCCCGCCGAACCCCCGGCCGTACCCGTCGAGCAGGCCGCTCCCGCGAGCGTGCACCCTGAGGTCGGTGCACCGGTCGACAGCCCCGCAGCCGGCGTTCCCTTCGCCGTGGTCGAGCCCCCGGTCGCGCTGAACCCTATCGCTGCACGGCCTGCCGGCGTCACAGCCATTTTCTCCAGCGTCGGACCGATGCCGACGGAGGTGCCGACGACCGAGCTGGTGCCGTCGCCTGCGCCAGCCGATACGTCGCTGTCCGGCGTCACCTCCGGCGACGTGCCTGCTCCGGAGACCGATCAGGCCGCCCCATCGCCGAACCGCGCGCCGCTCGTCGCCGCGCTGCAGCCGACTCCGGCGGCGGGCGCCGCCGCACTGATCCCCACCCGCGGGCTGGACGAGGAACGTACCTGGCTGCGCCGCGCCTTGAGCCGCGAATATGGGGCGATGTCCAACTCGGTGACCCGGGTGCTGTCCGAGCATCCTGGCTTCCAGGGCGCGATCGAGCGTTCGGCCGGGGCGGTCCTGACCGACGCCGTGGCGATCCGCCTCTACCTGTCCGACGCGGGCGACGATGTCGACCTCCCGCTGCGCTCGGGTGCGACCGGGCCGCACGTGCCCTTCGCGCGCTGTGTCGTGGCCGGACTGAGCAGGCTGCCCTCACACCGGGGCGCCACGATGTTCGCCGCCACGCCGACCGCGGCGGAGTGGGAGCTCTACCGCAGTCGGAAGTTCTTCACCGAGTGGGGTTTTGTCCATGCGCTCAGCGCTCCGTGCGCGCGGCAGCAGCAAGAACACGAGGTGGACGTATTGCTGTGGTCGATGACCGCACGTCGCACCAAGCTGCTCGAGCCCGAGAAGGAACCGACCATCGACCGGGTGCTGTTCGTCCCCGGCACCAGCTTCAAGGTGCTGGACCTGGCCGAGCCCCGGCCGGGGGAGCGTGGCCTGGTGTTGTTGCGCGAGTTGGCGACCGGTGAGATCGACGAGAGCGGTCGGGTGGACACCAACCGGGCGTCGCTCGACGAGCTCGCGGTGAACTCGCTGCGCCGTCAGCTGGACTCCTACGCCGATGCTCAGGGCGAGGTGCGGGTGCCGCCGGTCGCGGCGGCCCGGTTCAGCACGCTGCCGGGCCTGGTGCGGACCACGGCAACCCAGGAGAAGACACGATGAACCGTCAACTGCTGGTGGTCGCCGTGGACCGGCCCGGCTCCTACCCCACGATCAGCGCCGCGCTCCGGGACGCCCGGGACGGCGCGACGATCAACGTGCTGCGCGGCCGCTATGAGGAGAACCTCGTGATCGGCCGGATCGTCACCATCACCGCCGAAGACGGTCCCGGGACCGTCGAGGTGGTGGCTCGCACCGGCACCGGCAGCGTCGCCGTCGTCGCCGCGAGCGCGGCCCAGTTCTCCGGGCTCGTGCTGTCCGGTGAGGACACCGACCACCCCGCGCTGGACATCCGGCACGGCGAGGTGGCCATCGAGGACTGCCAGGTGTCGGCGGCATCCTGGGCGGCCGTGCTCGCGCACGGCCAGGGGAGCGTGGTGCTGCGCGGCTGCACGGTCACCAGCACCGGCGGCGCCGGCATCGTGATCACCTCCTCGCTGCCGAGCACAGCGGAGAACTGTGAGGTGCTCGACGCGGCCTCCTCCGGCATCGTGGTGGCCGAGGAGGGTTCGCTGGAGCTGCGCCACGTGGCCGTGCGCCGGGCGGGCGGCAACGGCATCTGCGTCAACGGTCGCAGCCGGGTGGTGATCGAGAACTGCCAGATCGTCGACTCCGCGAAACCCGCGCTTGTGCTGGAACAGGAGTCGAACGCCAAGATCCGCGAGGTCACCGTCAGCGGGAGCGGGAGCCTCGACCTGTACGTGCGCAGTACCGGCAAGGTGGTGGTCACCGACTCGGAGTTCACCGGGGCGGGGGCGCAGTCGGCGCACATCGCGGGCGGCGCGACCCCGGTGCTGCGCGGCTGCCGGTTCTCTTCGGCGGGCCACACCGCCATCTACGTCACCGGTGGCGCGGAGCCCCGGCTCGACGACTGCCGGATCAACGGCAGCCCGATCGGCGTGCTCGTGGACTCAGGGTCACGTCCCCAGTTCGGCACGCTCCAGGTCGAGGGCACCTCTGAAGGCTGCATGCTGGTGGACGCGGAGTCCTCGGTGCGGGTGAAGGGTCTGCGAGCGGTGCCCGAGTCCGGCCCCGCCGTGCTGGTGAAGGGCAAGTCGCGGCTGGTGCTCGCCGACGCGGAGATCGAGGTCGGCGACGCGCTCGGCCTCTCGCTGACCGAGGACTCGCACGGCGAGGTGACCGACGTGCGGTTCACCGGATCGGCGGCGCACCTGGTCACGGTGCTGAGCGGGGCGCACGCCGAGTTCACGTCCACCTCCCTGCGCGGCGGTGGTGTCCGGGCGGAGGGCGCGCACCTGTCCATTCAGGACAGTGAGGTCGTCGGCGCGCCGGAGGACGGCATCGGCGCGAGCGTGCGCAGCGTGGTGCGGCTGATCCGCTGCCGGGTGCGGTCGGCCGGTCGCCACGGCGTGCAGCTGCTCAGCGGTTCGCGTGGGGAGGCGCGCGGGTGCGAGGTGACCGACAGCGCGGGCGACGGCTTCTTGTTGGACACCGAGGAGAACGTCACCATCGCGGAGTGCACGGTCACCGGCAGCGGCGGCAGTCCGGTGCGCCGGGTCGTCGAGCACGAGCGGTTGTCGGTGACCGGCATGGTCACCGGCGAGCAGGCCCGCGAGGCAGAAGCCGCGCCACGGCAGCGTCCGGCGGTCTCTGGGCCGCACCGCGACGGTGAGAGCCAGTCGCTCGGTAACGCCATGGGGTCCACGCTGGAGGGGCCGCTCGCCGAGCTCGACGAGCTGATCGGCCTCGACGGCGTCAAGCACGAGGTGCTCGGGCTGATCAACCTGATCAAGATGTCCCAGCGCCGCAAGGCTCTCGGCCTGCCGATGCCCCCGATGAGCCGCCACCTGGTGTTCGCCGGTCCTCCGGGCACCGGCAAGACCACGGTCGCTCGACTCTACGGCTCGGTGCTGGCCGAACTCGGCTTCCTGTCCAGCGGCCACATGATCGAGGTCGCGCGCGCCGACCTGGTCGGCCAGTACATCGGCTCCACGGCCATCAAGACCACCGAGGTCGTGACCAAGGCGATGGGCGGTGTGCTGTTCATCGACGAGGCGTACACGCTGTCCAGCCAGTCCGGTGGCAGCGGCCCCGACTTCGGTCAGGAGGCCATCGACGCGCTGATGAAGATGATGGAGGACCACCGCGACGAGATCGTGGTCATCGCGGCAGGCTACTCCGAGCTGATGGAACAGTTCCTCGCCTCGAACCCCGGTCTGGCCTCGCGGTTCTCCAAGACCGTGGAGTTCCCGAACTACAGCGTCGACGAACTGGTCACCATCACCACGAACCTGTGCCGCAAGCACTACTACGAACTGACCGACGACGCAGTCGACGCGCTCACCGACTACTTCGAGCGCGTGCCGAAGAACGACACGTTCGGCAACGGCCGGGTGGCGCGCAAGCTGTTCGAGGCGATGGTCAGCGACCAGGCGTCCCGGCTCGCACTGGAACAGCCGGAGAGGGACACCGAACTCAACCGGCTCACCGCGCAGGACCTGGCAGGCGAACTGGTCGCGCTCCGCGAATTGAAACCCCGCACGGAGCTGTCTGACGCGAACCTCGACCCGGTCGCCGCGGTTCAGGCGACCCTGGGCTGGCAGCGGTTCTCCGCCCTCACCGGCCTTGAGGACGTGTGCGAGGCGGCAGGCCGCACGCTGGTGCTGCTCACCGAGCTCAAAGCGCGCAACAGGGGCCTGGGCGGGCACGCGAACATCGTGCTGGCGGGCAGACGGGGCATGGGCCGCCGCAGAGTCGCCGCGCTTTACGCCCAGAGCCTCGCCGAGCTCCGCCTGGTTGGCAGCGGCCACCTGACCCGGGTGTCCATCGGCGGCGACCTCTACCCGCGCTGGCCGGGCCAGGCGGCCAGCCTGGTGTCCGCGGCGTTCGACGAGGCGAACGGTGGCGTGCTGCTGCTCGACGCGGACGCCGACTGGACCACCGACTCGCTCGACCTGCGCACCGAGCTCGTCGCCGCGCTGGCCGAGGCGATCCGGTCCGACCAGAACGGCCCGGTGGTTCTGTTGTCCGGCGAAGAACGGTCGCTGGAACGGCTGGGGGAGTTCGCCCACACCCTTGACGAGTGTTTCGAGCAACGGTGGGAATTCGGCGCCTACGACGTGGACCAGCTGACCACACTGGCGGTGCGGCAACTCGCCCGGCGCGGGCACCGGGTGCCGCAGGAGGTGGCCGACGCACTGCGTGGGCTGTTGACCGTGGGCGAACACACCGCGTGGGACGCCCACCGACTGGCCCAGCGGCTGGCGACCATCGCGGCATCCCGCACGCTGGCCGCGGCCGATCTGTACGCGATCACGCCGTCGCGGGTCGAAGGGCTCACGGCGGTCGGCTGACCGGTTCAGCCGAGCAGCGCGAGTTCCGCCTCGGTGCGCTCGCGGTCCGCGCCGGTCGCGGGTCCGGTGAACAGCTCGAGTGCGTGCTCCAGGCAGGCGCGGGCAGTGTCGAGCTTGCCTGCGTTGCGCCAGGCCACACCTTCGCTCAGCGCGAGCTCGGCCTCACTGACGTACACCGCGACCTGGTCGTCGGGTTGTGCGGATCGCGCCGCGCGATAGCTCAGCGCTGCCTCCTGCCACCGCTGCAAGCCCGCGAGACAGTCGCCCGCTTTGGAGAGCATCAGCACGCGGGCCTTGGTCTCCATGTCGCGGTTCGTCTCACCTTCCCGGCTGGTCAGTTCGGCCAGCAGCGACTGGTAGACCGCTAGGGACTCCTCCAACCTGCCGACGGCGAACAACGCGGCGCCGTACGACACGGCCATCCACGACCGCAGGGCGAAGAAGTCGTAGTCCGCGGACATCTCATAGGCGAGCCGGTTGAGCTCGAGTGCCTCGGCCACCCGGCCAAGACGGAGCAACACGAGACCTTTCGCGCATCGCGCCACCATGAGCCCGCTGTGGTAACTGTCTGTCTCCGCGATCTCGACAGCTGTGCACAGGGTGGCGAAAGCGAGTTCGTGCTCGCCTGCGACAAAGCTCTGCAGCCAGCCCACCTGGGTGAGTGAGTCGACCTCCTTGTCCCGCAGACCGAGGGCCCTAGCCGCCTTCAACCCGGCGGAGTGAACCGCGAGCCAGTCGTGTTCGAGTTCGCGGCTCTGGACGTAGCGCTGCGCGTAGAACGAGAAGTCGAGTACTTCGCGGTGCCAGCCGAGCGCGGCGGCCTCCTGATGCACCGGGAACCAGGTCGTCGCCTCCTGTACCAGCCAGGTCCGCGCCTGTTCCAGTGACCGGAACGGGTTGTCCGCGGGTACCTCCCGGACGTCGGCGAAGAACAGCTTCCCCGCCGCGACACCACGGCCCAGGACATACGAGTAGAACTCGTCGCGCAGCCGGTGGCGCACGTCTTCCGGCTCCTCGGCGGCCAGGCGTTCCCGGGCGAAGATCCGGATCAGGTCGTGAAACTGCAGGCGGTTGGACACCGAGGTGATGGCCAGCAGCGAGGCCTCCACCAGTTCGTCGAGCGCCAGGCCGATCTCGTCCACCGGCAGGCCGCATGCGACGGCGGCGAACTCGTCGTCGAAGTCGGCGCCCGCGATCAGCGCGAGCCGGCGGAACACCAGCTGCGCGGGCGGTGACAGCCGCTGGAAGGAGACCTCGAAGGCGGAGCGCAGCTGCAGGTCACCCGCGGTCAGTGAGTCGAGTCGCAGCCGCTCGTCACGCATCTGCTGGACCACCGCCGCGACCGAACGCCTCCTATTCGCGAGCCTGTTGCCGACGATCCGCACGGCCAGCGGCAGGTTGCCGCACAACGCCACCAACTCACCCGTCGCCTCCGGTTCCTCCCGCACGACCGCTTCGCCGACGATCGAGGCGATCATGTCGACCGAGTTCTCCGCGAGCAGCACGTCGAGTGGCAACCAGCGCGCCGACTCCAGTCCCGCGAGTGCTCGGCGGCAGGTGACGATCGTCAGGCTGTGGGCACCGGTCGCGAGCAACGGCCGGACCTGGGACTCGTTGGCCGCGTTGTCCAGCACGACCAACACGCGTCGGTCCCGCAACAGCGTGCGGAACAAGTCGGCGCGCTCGTTCTGGTCCGCCGGGATGCGACTCGGCTGAATGCCCAACGCGGCCAGCAGCTGTTCCAGCGCGGCACCGGTGGTCACCGGCCGGTCGTCGACGCCACGAAGGTTGATTGCGAGACAGCCGTCGGGGAATCGCGACGCGAGTCTGCCTGCCGCGGTCACGGCGAGCGAGGTCTTGCCCACCCCCGGAGGGCCGATGATCACGACCACCCCACCTGTCGTAGCTTCCTGGGACAGTTGCCGCAGCTCCGCCTCCCTGCCGATCAATTCGGGAACAGCGGGCAGGCCGTACAGCAGTGTCTGGCCTGCCGCGTGTCCGGATCGGCGCCGCCCCTCCTTCCCCAGCAACAGGAAAGACTCTCTCTCAGCCGCTGCCAGCCGGAGAGCTTCGGCGAGCAATTCGGTCGAGCGTGCCTGCGGCGCCGACGCACGTCCGTGTTCGAGATCGCGCAGGGCCCGAACGCTCATACCCGAGGCGCGAGCGAGCTCTGTTTGGGACAGACCGGCCTTAGCCCGGTGGCGGAGTAGGCACTGGCCGAAAGCCGGTCGATCGATCGAATCGGACAAGGCGATCATCCTCTCCGCCGGCAGATGGTGACCCACCCGTGCATCGCCGAATCGCGCCTGGCGCTACACGGGTCGGGGCCGGTTCCGGCATGTGGAACCGCTCTTTGTTCCGCATCAGAATGTGCCATCCCTTCACGAACGGTCAACCGAGCTAATTCCGCGTAACGGGGTTGTCGCGCTTTGTGATCGTCGTGGATTCGGGGCGGCGCACCGGGTGGGGATGGGAATGGTGGGAACGTGCAGGTCGTGTCCGCCCGGACGGGTGGCCATTGTGGACTCCGGGGTGCGTCCCGGTCGGGAGCACGACATGAGCGCCGCCCGCGCCGACTTGGATCTGTTGGCCCGAATCACCGAGTGGGTCGGCGACGGCGCCCTCGCCATGGCCGATCTGGGGTACGAAGGCGAACTCGACATCTTCCGCATTCCGTTCAAGAAGCCCGCCGACACTACGTTGACCGTGGACCAACAGCCCTACAACACCGTCCACGGCGCCCTGCGCTGCCTGGGCGAACGCGCCAACTCCCTGATCAAGACCACATACAAAGCTCTACGCCGCAATCGCGGCTGCCCCTTGGCGAGCGCGCGCTGCGGGCCCAGGTCGCCGACATCGCGGCCAAGGCGCGGGACGCCACCGACATCATCGGCCAGGTGGTCGCGCGGCAGGCCCGCTCCGCCATCGACCGGATCGACTCGCGGATGATCGAGTACACGATCTCCGACTTCTTGGGCGACATCGTCGGGGCGGCGCTTGTCCTGCTCCACCACGAGAACCACCGAACCACCTGATCAACATCAGTTGATCACACAACGCCACGCACGTTACTCGAAAGGCTCAGTGAATAGCGATATTGCGACGGACAGAATGTTGCGATCGCTCGCCGTTGTGCGGGAATTTGCGGTACACGAACTCTCCTTTCAGTCGAACTGTAGTGCCCGTTGCCTCTATGGCGCTGATTTCTGCCCGGGCGGTCATACGTGCAGGCAGAGCAGGGGCGATCTGGCCGGTGTTTCTAGCCTGCCCGGCTGACGTGGTCAGGGCTTCTTGCGCACCCACGTAGTTGATGTTCGTGGTGAGCTGCCGAATTCCGTTGCGGGTGAGCCATTCCTCAATGTCGGAGCGCACGTGATGCAACGCATCGTCGTCCATGCGCATGACGATGCTCCGGAAACTGCTGCCCATCACGATCTGCCACCAGTCAGCGGCGTTCCGCCGCGAGCGCTCCAGGGAGCGCGAAGGCGATAGTGGACAACCCGTTGGAGACGAGGAAGGTGTTCGGCTCGTAAGTGGGATATAGCCGCGACATCCACATTTCGCCGCCCCGGTGTCGGTCAGGACGATATCGGTGGGTTCATGGCGGCGCGGCGAGTGCGTCCAGCGACCGGGAAGGGGTCGGCGTGCAGGCCTACGGTGACCGGGTGGTGCAGCTCCACTTTCTGCGGGAAACTGGTGCAGGTGAAGGACGGCCTTGTCCCGACTGGGGTTGACTTTGGCCGGGTCGAACTCGTGGAGTTCGTATCCGACACAGACGATCACGTCGGCGTCATCGAAGCCAAGTTGGTGTAGTCGTGCCGCATGAAACCCACCGCGCCCAAGGCATGGGGGTGGTCATCGGGGAACACGCCCCTTGCCGTGGAATGTTGTCGCCACCGGCAGCCCTGGCTGTTCGGTAAAGCGCACCTGTGCGGCGCCCGTGCCGGCACGGGCAGCGCCGTGCCCGGCCAACACGATTGGCCGCCGCGCCGCGGCCAGCACCGCTGCGGCCCTGGCGACCTGGGTCGGGGACGGTTCCTCGGGCTGCTGGCGGCCAGGCCGACGACGATTCGGTTGCCTTTTATTACCTCAATGACGGCCCGGACACTCCCAATATTTCTGGTCGGGGTCGTGAGATCGAGGAGTTTCTGAATAGGCTGACTCTCAGCGGTACACGCACGACGAAATAGGATGGAATCCCGGATGAGTGTTCGCGCTGACGTTCTCAAGCGTGCCCGTTTTGCCGCTCTGCTGACGGCCGTGGTGGCCACGACAGTGGGTGTGGCCGCCGCCGCGCCCGCGTCAGCAGCGTCGAGTGGTGGTGTGCTGAAGGTGTGTTCGGTGGGGAACTACACCTCATTCGTTCGGTTCCCCGCGAGGGGCACGGTGACGTGGCCGGTGCCTGCGGGCGTGTGCATCAACACCAAGATCGGCTTCAGTCAGAATGTGGAGCTGATTGAGGTCTGGGGCTACGCGGGCGGGCGCGAGTTCAAGCTGCAGACGGCCGGATGCGGCCGGCGTGCGGCAGTATCGTCGAGACCCATGGCGACCGCCCCGACAACCGGTGGGCGGGAGTTCAAGCGGTTTCGATCTTCCCCTGCCGTTCCTGAGGTTGCTTCCAGCGGAGGCGGGTGGGGATTCGCATCAAGCGGCTGCTGGCGATCCCCGGACACCCGACCTCAATCACGCCGTCGGCGCGACACTCCTGGCGAGGCCGCCGGCCCCTGCCGCCATCACCCTGACACCAGCCGGTGAGAAGTTCACAGAGGAAGTACTTCCGATCCTGGTCTTACTCGCCCAAGCCGAAAGCCGGACCAGTCCCAACACCACGCGCTTGTGAGAAATACTGCCTCGGATCGTGGTCGTGCTCGCCATCAATTAGGGTGGCGCGCCGATGGGCGTTCGTGGTCACGGTTGTTCGACGGCGAAACGGCCAGTCCGGTGGACAACCCGTCGTGATCATCGAAGGAACGACGATAGCCGGAGTCGGCTGCGCGGCGGATCTGCGGCATGGGGAGACCGTGGTGGAGTTTCCGGGCGCCACCCTGTTTCCTGGTCTGATCGACCCTCATGTGCACCTCGCCTTCGACGCGAGCTCCGACTCGGTGAAGCCGCTCGCCGAGCGCGACGACGATGCTGTCGCGGCCGCAATGCGCTTCGCGGCCACGACAGCATTGCGCGCCGGCATCACGACCATTCGGGACCTCGGTGACAGGGACTTCTGTCACTGGCGCTGCGAGGCGCGGTGGACCTGCCGACCATCGTCGCGGCCGGGCCGCCACTGACCACTGTTGGAAGGGCACTGATCGATCGTGGCGGCGGATGTCTATTTCCCGGAGTGGCTTGACTGGTTGACGGTGTCGATCGTTGGTACCAGGGGAGATCAGGTCGATGTTGCGGCGACTCGGGCGACGGCGGATCGGTATCGCGAGCTGGCCGTGTTTCTTGATGGGCTGGGATACCTGATCGCCGGTGCGGCGGCCGGGGTTGATGACGCTATCGGGGGCAATGCCGGCCGGGCGTTCCGGGGGAACGCGGACGAGGTGGTGGTGCCGTTGCCGCAGGTTGCCGGCTTGGCGGGGACGCAGGGGGATGCCCTGGACGATTTCGCGTTGAACGTGGAGTCGAGTAACTACTCGACGATGTACGAGCTCACGTTCTTCGCGTCGTCGATTGTGTGGGCGCTGACGAGCCCGTTCACCGCGTGGATGGTGCCCGAGTTCATTGCCGGCGCCCGTTTGGCGGTCGCTCAGATCTTCGCGCTCAGGGACGCCGTGACGTTGGCGGTGAAGGAGGCCGTGGAGGAGGCCGCTGAGGAGGTGGCTCAGGGCGCGTTGGTCCAGTTGCACCAGAAGGTCGAAGGTAATCGACACTCCGTGGACTGGGACTCGATCGCGATCGGTGCGGTCGCGGGTGCGGCGGCGGGTGGCCTCATGTCCGGTTTGCGCAAGCTTGGCGAGAAGTTCACCCCGGATTTCTCGAAGACAGTGCTGTTCTCCGGTCTGACCGAGGGCGTCACGGAAGGCATCGTGGGCGTTGGTGTCACCGGTGTGACGGGTGGGAACCTGTCGGATGCCTGGATGGGTGTGGTCGGCGGGTTCAACTCCGGTTCCCTGGAGCACGGCGCCAACGAGGTCGGTGACAAGATCGACGATCTGGTCAACGGGCCGAAGATGCCCAACATGGATGCGCTCGAGCGGCCGACTTCGGTCACGCCGAGCGGGCCACAGGGCACGACTGACGGTGGCGACGGGCCCCCCACGCCGATCACGCAGGACGTGGAGTCCGAGTTGCCCCCGGGCGTCGACAAGCCCGGCACGGACACGCCGGGTGTCGATGGGCCCGGCTCGGACACGCCGGGTGTTCACGGACCAGTGACGGACACGCCAGGTGTTGACGAGCCTGGTTCGCAGACGCCGGGTGTTGACGGACCTGAGACGGATGCGCCGGGTGTTGACGGGCCTGGTGCGGATGCGCCCGGCCTTGATGGGCTTGGCACGGACGTGCCGCTGGTCGTCGGCGCGCCGTCGAACATCCCTGCGGGGGCGCCGCAGAACAAGCCGCCAGGGCACGATCCGCAAGGGCAGGACCTGCCAGGCCGGGATCGGCCCGCCGAGACCGGGCCACACTTGGAGCAGCTCGGCGTTGATCAGCCGGCACCGCACTCCATCCTGCCGCACACTCCGCCACCGATCAACGGCCCAGTGGCCGACGGGCCGCGGATCGAACACCCGGTGATCGACGTCCCCGTGGTGGACACCCCGGTGATCGCTGGTCCACGGCTGGACGACCAGCCGCTGGAGGGTCCGCGGATCGATGCCCCGGTGGTTGAGGGGTCGCGGGTCGAGGTTCCGGACGGACCGACTGTCGAAGGACGGAATTCCGTTGATCCGGGCCAGGTCGTCGGCGACCCGACCGTCACTCCGGTTCCGGTCCCGTTGACGGACACGGTGACCGCGCCGCCGGTGACTGTCGACTCGCCACTGTTCAATGGGGTGGATCCCCACGCGCCGAGTGCGCTGCCGGGCGATACGGCGGACCCGACCTCCGTTGCGCCCCAGCCGATCCCGACCCAGGCGACGACGGATCACACGCCAACGGATCAGCCTCCGACGCAGGCCGGTCCACTGCCGGTGACGAGCCCGCCGAGTGGTCCGTTCGCGCAGACGACCCCGCCGACGACCCCACACATGGACCTGGCTTTGGGTGGCGCCGATCCGACACGGTCGGGCGGTCAGGTCGGGGAGCATGTCCCCAGTGGAGAGTCCGACGACGGTCGGTTGCCGTTGGTGCGGGAGTCCGGTATTCCGCAGGGTTCCGCGTTGGGTGATCTCGGGGTTCAGGGCCCGGTGGGACACAACGTCGATGGTCCGCGGCTTGGTCACCCGGGCGCGGTGCCGGTCGACTTGCCGCCGTTGAACGTTTCGCACGCGGGGCCGGTCTCACCGATTGGGCAGGCGGGCGGCCCGGCGGGTCCGGTCACCGTCGCGCCGCAGACATCTGCGACCCCGGTGAATCCCCAATCGGGTTCGTCGAGCCCGGTTCGGGGCGGCACGGAGTCCGTGCCGTCCGGGGATCAGGCCGGGGCCGTTTCCAGTGGACGGTCGGATCTTGGCAGGTTGCCGCTGGAGCGGGAGTTTGAGGTGCCGCGCAGCCCCGCGTTGGGCGATGTCACCCCTGCGCCGAGCGTGAGCGACACCCCTTCGCCGCAGAGCATCGCCCCGGTCGAGCAGGCGCCTGCCGTCCTCGGCCGGACGGACACACCTATCGCCGATGCGGGCCCCGTCGCCGACACCCATGTCCCGGGCGAACCGGCGACAGATCACTCCGACGTCGAGGTATCCGATGTCGAGGTATCCGAGGTCGAGTCGGTCTTCGATGGTGACCGCTCGGATGTCACGGATGCGAGTGATCTCGGTGACGTCCCGGTTGTGCCTGTTCAGGTTCCGCCGGTCTATGGCACGCCGCACGGCTATCCGCGGGGTGAGTCGCTCGCTGCAGCTCCCGCGCAGCAGGGTGGCCGGATCCACATGGCGCCGGGTTGGCCTAAGCCGGTGCGGTCGGCGTTCGAGGTCCGGCGGGGGCGGCGGGGCGTGGACACCGTCGTGGAGGTCACGGTGTTCGTCGACCTCCAGCCGAAGGGCCGTCAGGATGTCCTTGTCCGGCAGCAGGTGCTGCGGGAGGCTCAGCTTGCCGTCGACTGGTACTACAACCAGCCGAATCTGCGCCTGCGCAATGGTGACCTGCTGCGTTTCCGTATCCAGCCCAAGTCGGCGGACGATCCGCTGCACCATGCGGTGACCATCGATGCCGACCACGAGATCGACCATCTGCACTGGCGGCCGGGCATGCCCAGCGTGACCTATGCGCACGAGTTCGGCCACATGATCGGCCAACCGGAGGAGTACGCCGAGAACCAGCCGAAGCCGGACAACAATGCCAAGGACAACAATGCCAAGGACAAGAATGTCGAGGACAAGCCGAAGAGGCTCGATATCAGTGGCACCGTCATGGGCCGCCACACGGAGATCGGCCCGGACGGAAAGCCGCGCCTGATCACCGACATCAAGGTGCCGCAGCGATTCGTCGACGTCCTGGCTCGCAACCTCGGTATCGACGACCTCACCCCGACCGGCCACGACACACCGTTGCGCCAGGACAACATCGTCACCCCCGAACTACCCGAAGGCACCCCACTCCCCAAAGCACCACCGTTCGAAGTCGATCCGGCGGCAACGCCCACCGGAATGGCCAGGGACAGTCAGCCAGGGACGTCGGTCATGGCCGGCCACACAGACACGCACGCGGCCTGGGTGAACTCGGTCGGCGGCACCGGCGTGTCGATCAACCCAACACCTCCGCCACCGACCTCGGGGGCCGTACGGCGGCGAGGGGTGCGCGAGCCTCCGCGTCGGCGGCACGAGCGCCGCCGGTTGCGGCATGCGGCGGAGACGGCGGAGGCCGAGTTGCGTCACGTGCCGGGCTGGGACGTGCTGATCATGCGGGCGCGGCGTGCCGAGTTGTTCGCGGACCAGGTTGTCGCGGCGGTACTCGCGGCGCGCAGTCACACCAACCCCGGTGTCGGCTGGTCGACTTTTTCGGCCAGGACTAAGACAGAACCTGCCTCGGCAGGTGGGGACAGCGAGGCCGGTTCCCACGAGGCCGCCTTCGGCACTCTCGGGATACCCGCGCGAGTGCGGGATCTGGTGGTGGGGTGGCGTCCGCCTGGTGCGGATGATCCGGACGGGGTTCCGAATCTGAAGCTGTTCGTCACGGGCAAGCCTGAGCTGGTTCGTTATTTTCCCGCACCGCTCAAACAGAAGAGGTTGCCGGCGCCGGCGAAGGAGATGTTGCGTGCGTGGGTGCGGGGTATGCGTGGCCAGACTGATACCGATACGGGCAAGGCCTACCTGGCGAAGCGGGTGGCTGCCCTGTCCGGTGGCATGGTCAGCCAGTCGGTCGTCACCAAGAGCTGGGCGGACATGGGGGAGGCGGTGCCTGATGAGTTGCGGGATAAGGTGCTGGAGTGGCGCCCGCCTCGTGCGGATGATCCGGACGGGGTTCCGAATCTGAAGCTGTTCATCACGGGCGAGCCTAAGCTGGCTCGTTATTTCCCTCCACCGCTCACCTTGAGGAGGTTGCCGGAGTCGGCGAGGGAGGTGTTGCGTGCGTGGGTGCGGGGTCTGCGTGGCCAGACCGAGCTCGGTACGGGCGAGGCCTACACGGCGAAGCGGGTGGCTGATCTGTCCGGTGGCATGGTCAGCCAGACGGTCGCCACAGGCATCTGGGCGGAGATGGCGGAGGCGGTGCCTGTTGAGTTGCGGGATCGGGTGCTGGAGTGGCGCCCGCCTCGTGCGGATGATCCGGATGGGGTTCCGGATCTGAAGCTGTTCATCACGGGCGAGCCTAAGCTGGCTCGTTATTTCCCTCCACCGCTCACCTTGAGGAACTTGCCGGCGCCGGCGAGGGAGGTGTTGCGTGCGTGGGTGCGGGGTCTGCGCGGCCAGACCGATCCCGATACGGGCAAGGCCTACACGGCGAAGCGGGTGGCTGATCTGTCCGGTGGCATGGTCAGCCAGACCGGTGTCATCGCCATCTGGGGGGAGATGGCGGAGGCGGTGCCTGATGAGTTGCGGGATCGGGTGCTGGAGTGGCGCCCGCCTCGTGCGGATGATCCGGACGGGGTTCCGAATCTGAGGCTGTTCATCACGGGCGAGCCTAAGCTGGCCCCCTATTTTCCCCTACCGCTCACCTTGAGGAACTTGCCGAAGCCGGCAAGAGAGGTGCTGCGTGCGTGGGTGCGGGGTCTGCGTGGCCAGACCGATCCCGGCACCAACAAGCCTTACAACGCGGCGCGGGTGGCTGCCCTGTCCGGTGGCATGGTCAGTGAGACGGGTGTCACCAACAGCTGGGCGGATGTGGCGGAAGTGGTGCCTGATGAGTTGCGGGATCGGGTGCTGGAGTGGCGCCCGCCTCGTGCGGATGATCCGGATGGGATTCCGGATCTGAAGCTGTTCATCATGGGCGAGCCTGAGCTGGATCCCTATTTTCCCCTACCGCTCACCCAGAGGAGGTTGCCGAAGCCGGCGAGGGAGGTGTTGCATGCGTGGGTGCGGGGTCTGCGTGGCCAGACCGAGCTCGGTACGGGCGAGGCCTACACAGTGACGCGGGTGGTTGCTCTTTCCGGCGGCCTGGTCAGCCAGACGGTCGCCACAGGCATCTGGGCGGAGATGGCGAAGGCGGTGCCTGATGAGTTGCGGGATAAGGTGCTGGAGTGGCGCCCGCCTCGTGCGGATGATCCGGATGGGGTTCCGGATCTGAAGCGGTTCATCACGGGCGAGCCTAAGCTGGCCCCCTATTTTCCCCTACCGCTCACCATGATGAGCTTGCCGAAGCCGGCAAGAGAGGTGCTGCGTGCGTGGGTGCGGGGTCTGCGTGGCCAGACCGAGCTCGGTACGGGCGAGGCCTACACGGCGACGTGGGTGGCTGATCTGTCCGGTGGCATGGTCAGCCAGACCGGTGTCGTCGCCATCTGGGGGGAGATGGCGAAGGCGGTGCCTGTTGAGTTGCGGGATCGGGTGCTGGAGTGGCGCCCGCCTCGTGCGGATGATCCGGATGGGGTTCCGGATCTGAAGCTGTTCATCATGGGCGAGCCTGAGCTGGATCCCTATTTTCCCCTACCGCTCACCTTGATGAGCTTGCCGGCGCCGGCGAGGCAGGTGTTGCATGCGTGGGTGCGGGGTCTGCGCGGCCAGACCGATCCCGATACGGGCGAGGCCTACACGGCGACGCGGGTGGCTGATCTGTCCGGTGGCATGGTCAGCCAGACGGTCGTCTTCGTCGCCTGGGGGAAGGGGGCGAAGACGACGTTGGACACGGACGTGGCGTTGCGGGAGGCGGCGCGGGCGCGGGGGTTGGGGGTGGTTGAGGTGCCCGGTGATGGTGACTGTTTCTACAACGCTGTGTTGCAGACGGTGCCGGAGGAGGTGTTGCGGTCGGCGATGCTTCACCGGGGCCAGCCGATGACGGTCAGTGGGCTGCGTGTCCTGTTGGCCCAGGCTTACGAGCATTCACTGCAGGACCCCGATTTCGTGCTGGGGCTTTACAGCATGGCTATTGAGCAGGAATTGGCTTGGGCTGTGCGGCTCCTTGCTCAGGGTTATGACCAGGATGACCCCGAGTTCGCGGCGTGGAGAGCCCAGATCCGGGATGACTTCCTGCAAGCTGGTTCGTGGGCCAACACCAGTGGTGATATCGCTCCGCAGTTGGTCTCCGGGGTGCTGGATGTCACCATCCGCAATCTGAGCCCTAACCAGGTCGCCCCGGGCCAGGACGTCGCCCCGGGCCAGGAGGGCGTCTACTACCTTGCGTACAACGGCGTCAACCACTACGACGCCACACGTCCCCTGCCCGGGCAGGGGACGTCGGGTCCCGTCACGCGCCCGTCGGCCGCGCTGCCCACAGCCCAGCCCGGCGCGTTGGTCATGACCAACGTCGATGTCGACATGCCGGATGTCGATACGCCGGATGTCGATACGCCGGATGTCGATACGCCGGATGTCGACATGCCGGATGTCGATACGCCGGATGTCGATACGCCGGATGTCGACATGCCGGTTACGACGGCCGTCGGCAAGCGGCGGGTGCCCGCCGGTGGCGGTCACTCTGACGACAGTGAGTCCGGTGACCGTGACTCGGCCGTCGAGCCGGGCAGGCGATCTCCGGAGAAGCGGCGCAGGCGCGACCCTGGCAACGTTGGTGCCGCGGGTCTGGACATGTCCGGGCCGGGTGATCGTGTGGGCTTGTCGCGGTTGGCGGGCGAGCGTGGGCTGGTCGTGGTGCCGACGTCCGGTGTGGGTAACGGGTTCTTCGAGGCGGTGCTGGCGACGGTGCCGGTCGAACTGCTGGCACGCCGGCTCCGTGTGGGACTGGAGCAGGTGTCGGTCCGGGCGTTGCTGGAGGAGCTGCAGTGGCCGCTTCCGATGGACACATGGTGGACAGGAGGCGGCTCGATACAGACACTGATCGTCAACAGGCTGGGTGTCACCCTCTCGGTCCTTCAGTACACCGGGGAGACACACTCGTTCCAGCCTGCCGATAGCGGCCAGAATCCACCCGTGTACCACCTTGTTCAGGACGATCAGGGCTTCTACCACGCAACCACCTCCCTCACGCCCGCACCGACCACAGCGCGGCAGCCCGGACCGGGCTCCCCCGTGGGGCCACCCGTGTCCATACCACCCGCGACTGAGATGAATGCCGCTGATCTGGGCGGTTCGGCACGCCCCGTTGATACGGGCATCTCTGGCACGGGTATCTCCGAGAGGCCGGTGCCTGAGACGGTCGTGCTGCCGACCCGCCAGGCAGGCGACACTCCGGCCGGTGTCTTCTACCCTGCCCACGGTCGGGGGCGCCGCGGCCGAGCTGGCCAGGAACGTGAGAATGCGCCGGGATTGCCGACGTTGGCCGAGCCGGGCCGGCGACCTCGGATGTGGACGGCAATGTCCCCGGTGCTGGCGAACGGTTTCCGTACACGCGCGAGTGCCGAGCTGCGTCTTTTCCTGCCGTGGCGCCCGACCGCGCAACAGCATGAGGACTACACCACGATGGTGGACTTGGTCGCCTACCAGATCTACCTGAGCGACCACGGGCTCATCAGTCGGCCGCACGTGCACGGTCCCCAGCATCTCGCCGAAGCCCTCGCCACCGAGTACCGCACCCGATGGGCGCACCTGCACATGGCTGTCCCGCCTGGCGGCGTACCCCTGTCATCCGGACCCGCTGGCGACACAGCCGCGCGGAACGCCCCGCGCCAGGTCGCCACGCGGCGCCGCTCCGATGGCGGTCTGGAGGTGACCTACCCTCCGGACCAGGCCGAACTGGAACGCGAAGGACTGCAGCTGCTCCGGCGGCTCCACCGCCCCAGAGTCATCCCGACCCCCGGCGGAGACGACCTGTTCCCCTGGCGTGACAGCACCGACCCGGCCCGGGTGTTCGCACCCTTCGCCGGCCCCGACGGCCAGGTGCACCCCTACATCCGCGCCAACGTCGACCAGATCACCGCCACGATGCGCACCGGCAAAAGCCTTCTCATCGGCATCGCCCAGGATCCCGAGGACAACCGGCTGTCCCCGTTCAAAAAAGACGAGCGAACCGCGATCTGGACACGGCTCGAGGCCACAGTCGCAGGGGAGGTCCGGCGGCTGGTCCTCGGCCAGCCGCTGGACACACCACGAGTCCGTGTCGGAATCGTCACAGACGACCACGTTGAGCCACACGAACGCGTTCTCATCGGAACGCACGGGCTGTTCCGGTACCAGGACGCCGACACACCACCCGCCCAACGCCTCACCGCGCAAGGCGGAGACATCTTCGGCCTCTACATCGGAACAGCCCTGCTCACCGACGCCGAGCACCAAGACTGGCAGGCACGCCACCCCACAACCTTCCCGCACTACGCCTTTGACGCCCTCACCATCACCATCACCGGCGATGATGTCAACAATTCCATCGCGTTCGCCAACGCCGCACTGACTGAAGGACAACCACCAGAATACGACGAATCCCGAATCAACGCGGAGTTCCTCTCCTTCCACATCACCATGCCCCTGCCTCCCGAACGCCGCCCCTTCCCCAGCAAAACCACCTACAAAATTGGCATCATCGCTCTCGTACCCTTCGAAAACGTCTACGACCTCGCAACAAACCCCCATGGTGTCATCCGCGTCTCCTACGGCAACGCCTTCTTCCGCAACGACCCTGCCATCAAACAAGAAGAAACCGACGACAACACATAACCACCACATCAACCCAGAGGGGTCTATCCCAGCAACGGCTCTGGCGCACTTTCGGTGGTGGCGTTATCCGAGGAGGATGCGGTGACGCAGGAGAGCGATGCCCGCTCTCCCATACATTTGTCGCTTGAGCAGCTTCGTTTTTCTGTGGAATCTGATTTGTCAAGTTCATCCCTGTTTGCCCTGGTTCACTGTGACGATCGGCAGCAGGGTCGCGGTCGCCGGGATATCGATCTCGCGTGGCGAGGAGAAAGTGGTCACCATCGTCCTGTGACCCAGAACCAAAGCGCGCCAGCCCTTCAACCAGTCGTCGAAGGGCTGGCACGTTCGAGTCAGTGCGCGCCCTGTACCGCAAGGGGCGCCGGCTCGACCGCGCTCGCGAGATTGAGCGGCGTCGTTGAACGAGGTGGATCAGGTACCGCAGCCTGTCGGTAGTCGCGTGGAGACACGCCAAAGGTCGATCGGAACAGGCGGGAAAAGTGGGCGGCGTCCGGGAACCCCCAGCGAGCCCCGAGAGTGGAGATCGGCCGGTCGCGTAGCGCCGGATCGACGAGGTCGCGGCGGCAGCGCTCGAGGCGCCGCTGCCGGATGATGGAGGTGACCGACTCGCCTCCGGCCTCGAACACCTTCTGGAGCAGCCGCACCGAGACGAAGTGAGCGGCTGCGATCTGGGTTGAACACAGGTCCGGGTCGGGCAGGTTCTCATCGATGAACCGATAAACCTGTGCGACCAGCGCGCGGTGGCCGGCGGTTGAGCCTTCGGGCAAGGTCGCTGAGAGCTGCTGGGCGAACGCCGCAGTGACGAGGTCAACGACTGCGTCGCCCAGGTGCGCGGCGATGACGCCGCCGGTAGATCCGGTGTCCGCGGACAGGCCGCGCATCAGCGGTGTGAGCAACGAGGCGAGGCCTTGATCCCCCGAGAGACGGACGGCGGTCAGGCCGTCCATGCGGGCGGCCGGCAGTTGGACCAGGACGCGCGGGAACATCGCGATGATCATGCGGAACTCGTCGCCGAAGGAGATGCGATAGGGGCGCGAGGTGTCGTAGATCGCGAAGTCCCCGGGTCCCAATGCGGCCTCCCGGCCGTTCTGCTGGATCACGCAGCTGCCGGAAACCTGTAGGCCGAACTTGTAGAACTCAGGGTCATCGCGACGGATCAGTCGCGGTGTGCGTTCGACCACCGCCGTAGATGCCACGACCTCCGCCAGCATCACCGTCCCGAAGTCCTTGGCTTCGACGCCGCCTCGAAATCGGCGGACAGATTCCCTAGGCGGCCGCGCGTGCAGCGGTACGAATGTCTGGCAGATCTCGCTCTCCCACTCGTCGAACGTGTGGTGAGCGCTGCCTGGAGAGGTGAAGGTCACATTTTCCCTCAAAGCCTACGCCGATGCTCAGGTGAGCCCGGTCACAATACCTGACCGATCGGTCTGGACGTCAAGGAGTATCGGATTCTTGGAGTCAAGAGCCCTGCGTCTGCGGACAAGTGGGCGAAGGTCCTCGAGCGCACACTTGAATCGGCGACACCCGCTGAAGACAAGGAGTAGCCATGGACGACCTGAGCCCGCGACCCGGAGACCTGGAGCCGATCGAGACGGCCTCGGTCGACGAGCTTAGGACGCTGCAGACCGAGCGGCTGCACTGGACGGTCCGCCACGCCTACGACAACGTCCCGCACTACCGTGCAGCCTTCGACGCCGTCGGGGTGCACCCCGACGACGTCAAGGAGCTTGCAGACCTCGCGAAGCTGCCGTTCACCGCGAAGGCAGACTTGCGCGACAACTACCCGTTTGGCATGTTCGCGGTTCCGCGCGAGCAGGTCGTCCGGGTCCACGCCTCGTCCGGCACCACCGGCAAGCCCACGGTGGTCGGCTACACGCGGGACGACATCGAGACCTGGTCGACTGTGATGGCGCGCAGTATCCGGGCCGCCGGAGGCCGTGCCGGCCACATCCTGCACAACGCGTACGGCTACGGCCTGTTCACCGGTGGCCTTGGTGCGCACTACGGCGCCGAGAAGCTCGGGTGCACCGTCGTGCCGGTTTCTGGCGGAATGACTGAGCGACAGGTGCATCTGATCCAGGACTTCCGTCCAGACCTCATCATGGTCACGCCCTCCTACATGCTCTCGATCATCGACGAGATGGAGCGGCAGGGCATCGATCCGCGCAGCACCTCCTTGAAGGTCGGCATTTTCGGCGCCGAACCGTGGACCAACGACATGCGTCGCGAGATGGAGCAGCGCCTCGACATGCACGCAGTCGATATCTACGGGCTCTCGGAGGTCATGGGCCCTGGTGTGGCCAACGAATGTGTCGAGACCAAGGATGGCCTCCACGTCTGGGAGGACCACTTCTACCCCGAGATTATCGACCCGGTTACCGGGGAGGTGCTCCCCGATGGCGAGGTCGGCGAGCTGGTTTTCACCTCATTAACCAAGCAGGCGATGCCGGTCATCCGGTACCGGACCCGCGACGTGACCCGGCTCCTACCCGGCACGGCGCGCACGATGCGCCGGGTGGAGAAGATCACCGGACGCACCGACGACATGATCATTCTGCGCGGGGTGAACCTCTTCCCGACCCAGATTGAGGAACTTATCCTCTCCACCCCGGAACTCTCACCGCACTTCCAGTGCGTCTTGGGCAGAACCGGGAACCTGGACAACCTCACGGTGCGCGTCGAGCGCCGGGAGACGGCTCCGTTTGAAGGAGCGCAGGAGTCCGGTGTTCTTCTCCAGAGACTGATCAAGAACTCGATCGGCGTCACCGTCGCGGTCGAGGTCGTTGAACCCGCAGGTGTCGAGCGGTCCGTCGGCAAGATGCGCCGGATCGTCGACCAACGTCCCGCACGCTGACTGCACGCTGGCAACTCGCTGGCAACTCGCTGGCCGGGATTGACGAGGAGCGAGCGTTTGTCGCACACCGCGTCTGCAGACTGCACCAACTGGCGTGAAAGTTGGCCCGTGATTGACTCCAGTTCCACGTGTGAAGCCAAAGCGAGCGGAGCATCCACGCCTCGATCGCGCGGGCATCGTGCGATCGTGCAACACCCAGGCTCCGGCGATCAAGGCCGGAGGAAGGGCGGCCGACTGTTTGTCCGCCATCCCTGCCCGGAGTGCACAGCTACTTCCGGCGAGGCGGCCTCGTCGTCGCCTGGCCCGAGGTGCTCCATCAGGTGGCTGAAGGCCCTCGAACGCGAGCGTCAAGATCGTGGAGGCAAGTTGCTCGGTCGGAATCTGCCCGTCGATGCGGTACCACTCGACCAGCGAGTTGACAAGCCGAACCGCTGCAGGCTGACCAGGTCGGGGTCCAGGGTCGCTACGCAGAGCACCTCATCGACCGCCTGCCTGACGAGGGTTTGCGGGGTTAGCGGCGACACTTCGGCGACGCTGAAGAGCCCTCACCTGGGCACCACTACTACCGTGCACGCGGGGCAGAAGGGTGACCGCGGGTTGGTATGCCACCAACACCTCGACGCAGCGGCGCACCGCATCGTGCAGTCGTTCGGAGGTCGGCCCCTCTGCTTTCGTGGCGACGCCAACCGCCTTGCTCAGCTCGTTGCGAGCCTCGTCGAATGCCTGGGACGGCAACTCTTCCCTGCTCGTCACGTGACGGTAGACGGCTGACTTGGTTGCTCCGTGGACTTCGCGATGTCGCCGATGCTGGTCGCTTCATAGCCCTTGCGAATGGACTGTACGGCCGCCGCGTTCAAGAGCTCTGCGCGATCACGCCTGAAGGCTGCCTCGGACTCTCGAACTCACGAGTTGCGATGAAGTGGCGAGTGTTGAACCGGTGACCTCGACTCTCACGACCGGTGAGAATGTAATACCAAGGGCAGCGGCGCGCGCCCGGAGAAATCCGGAGCGCGCGCCGCTGTCATTTCTTGGGCAGGAGCTACTTGGTGGATCCGGCGAGCACCCCCTGCACGAAGTACTTCTGGAACGCCAGGAACACCACCAGTGGCACCGCCATGGACAGGAACGCCCCGGTGGACAGCAGGTCGATGTTCGCGCCGAACTGCCTCAGCTGCGATCGCAGTGCGACGGTGATCGGCGCGGAGTCCTGGTCGGCGAACACCAGTGCCACCAGCAGGTCGTTCCACACCCAGAGGAACTGGAAGATAGTCAGCGACGCCAGCGCCGGCTTGGCGATCGGCAGAATCACCCGGCGGAACACCACCCATTCGGTCGCGCCGTCCATCCGCGCGGCCTCCACCAGGTCGACCGGAATCCCGGTGAAGAAGTTGCGCAGCAGGAACACCGCGAACGGCAGGCCGAACGCGACGTGGAACAACACGACGCCGGCGATGGTGCCGAACAGTCCCACCGCGCCGAACAGCTTCGCCACCGGGATCAACGCCACCTGGATCGGCATCACCAGCAATCCGACCACGACCACGGTGAGCCAGTCACGACCGGGGAAGTCGATCCATGCCAAGGCGTAGGCGGCCAACGCGGAGATCACCACGACCAGCACCGTCGAGGGGACCGCGATGTAGACGGTGTTGAGAAACGACTGCCAGATTGCCTTGTTACCCGCGAGTTCGGCGTAGTTCTCCAGGGTCAGATCGAGGGGCTTGGTGAAGATCGTCCACCAGCCACTCGCGGTGTTGGCCTGCTCGCTGCGGAACGACGCGACCAGCAGCCCGATCACCGGGGTCAGCCAGAACAACGCGACCAGCGCGAGGCCGACCTGCACCCCACCGTTGCCGAGCTTCGACACGAACCGGGTGAGCATGCCTCGTTTCGGTGATCCGGTCACCGGTACCTCGACGACCTGGATCTCACGGGGCTCGAGAGACAGCGCAGTAGTCACGATCGCTCCCGTCGGAACCTACGGATGTTGTAGAGCATCGCTGGGGCGACCAGCAGGAACAGGATGATCGCCAACGCGCTGCCGACGCCCTGGTCGCCGCCCGCGCCGAATGACACTTGCCACATCTGCAGCGCCAGGACGTTGGCTTCCTCCTGCACGGAACCCGGTGCGATCACGAAGACCAACTCGAAGATCTTCAGCACGTTGATCACGAGCGTGACGAACACGGTGAGCAGCACCGGCGCCAGCAGCGGAACGGTGACCCGCTTGAACACCTGCCACTCGGTCGCGCCATCGACCCGCGCGGCTTCAAGAGCGTCACGGGGAATCGCGGACAGTCCGGCGGCGATGAAGGTGATCGCGAACCCCGTCATGATCCAGATCCACGAAGAGATGATCACTGGCGTGACCAGCGCCGGACCAAGCCAGGTCAGACCGCGAAACGGCAACGCGAAGTTGCCGGACGGCAAGCGCACCGAGTATTCCCCCGGCCCAAGGTTGGGGAAGGTGAACCTGCCGTCGTCACCTGTCATCGTGGTCGCCACCACGGCTCCGTCCCGCACGATCTCGACCGTGAGACCGGGTAGGCCGCGTTCGGCGGGATCGATCCGGCCAGACCGGCCACCCGTCGACACATCCAGCCACACCGCGCCGCGCACCTCGTTGCGGCCCGCCGACGGCTGCGACACAGGACGAGCGCTGGTGGGCAACTGCTGCGGCGAGTACCCGACCAGCGGCAGGGACACCACGCCGCCAGGGGAAACCGTTGCGGTGCTGGTGTATCCCCTCTCACTGGCGTCGAAGCCGGAACGCGGGCGGGCACCGGGATAGGAAGACGGCGTAGCGAAGACGTCGTGCACGCCGACCATCGCCGCGTTCACCACACCGCGCTCCGGATCCTGCTCGTAGACGAGCCTGAAAATGATCCCGGACGCCAACAGCGAAATCGCCATCGGCATGAACAGGATCAGCCGGAACGCGGTTGCCCAACGGATCCGTTCGGTCAGCACCGCGAAGATCAGGCCAAGGCAGGTGACCACGGCCGGAGCAACGACCACCCAGATCACGTTGTTGCGGAAAGCGATCAGCGTCCGCGGGTCGGTGAAGGTTTCCTCGTAGTTGCCTAGACCGACGAACTTGTCGCCGCTCGCATCGAAGAAGCTGCGGAACAGCGAGTAGACGAGCGGATAGACGACCAGCGAACCGAGGAGCAGCACAGCGGGCAGGAGAAACAGCGCGGCCTTGCCGGGGGAACGCCCCGGCTCGGCCGCGCCGCGGCGTGCGCGCAGCACCTGGGTCACGACGCGTACGCTTTGATCGCACTCATTTCCAAGCGCTGCATCGTCTCCTCGACCTTCGTCGGATCGGCGAGGAAGTCCTGCAGGTCCTTCCACATGCCCGCGCCCTTGGTGCCACCGAACGCGGTGGGCGTGAGGTCGGAGAGGTCGAATCGGACGTTGTCGCCCGCGTCGATGATCTGCTGTGCGAGGTCGCGGGTCACATCGTCGGGATATGCCTTGGCATCGATGCCCTTGCTCGCCGAGAGGTAGCCGCCCTCGGCCGCCCACACCGCACCGGCCTCGGGCGAGGCGAGGAACTTCATCAACTCGTTGGTGGCCTTGTCGTCCTTGAACTGAACGGCCATGTCGCCGCCCGTGACGACCGCGGGAGCGCTGCCATTCACCGAGGGGAATGGGAAGAACGTCGCATCGCGACCAACGACGGCCCCGGTGCTGGAGCTGATGACACCGGAGACGAAGTCGCCCTCGAACACCATCGCCGCCTTGCCTGGGTCACCGAACACGTTCGTGACAGACTTCGGGAACTCGGTCTGCAGCGCGCCCGACGAGCCGCCTTCGATCAGTCTCTGGTCACCGAACAGCTTCGCCAGTTCCCGCAACGCCACCCGCACGCTCTGGTCGGTCCAGGGGGTCTCGTGCTTGGTGAGCTTGTCGTAGTTCTCCGGTCCAGCGGTGCGCAGGTAGACGTTCTCGAACCAGTCTGTGAGGGTCCAGCCGTCGGCACCCGCGACGGACACCGCCGACGTACCCGCGTCCGCGAGCGAACGGGAGGTGGTGAGGAACGTTTCCCACGACGCAGGTGGATCAAGCGGGACCGAGGCGGCTTCGAACGCCTTCTTGCTGTACCAGATGGTGGACTTGTTGGCGACCTTGAAATAGATGCCGTACAGCTTGTTGTCGAAGCTCCCGAGCTTCCGCCAGATCGACGCGTAGTTCGCCGCGACCTCTTGCTCCACCTGTGCGCTCACCGGCTTGATCGCACCCGATTTCGCGAGTTGGGCGGCGAAACCCGGCTGTGCCACGAGTGCGACGCTCGGCGGCGTGCCGCCGGAGACCTTGGTCTGCACCACGGTCGGCAACTCGTCGCCCGCGCCGGTGTATCTGACCTGAGCTTCGGTCTTGGCCGTGAACGCGGCGAGCACCTTCTCGAAACGCGCCTGCTCCTCGCCGGACCACGTGCCGATGATGTCGACGGTCTGGCCCTTCAGTGCACCGTCGCCATCGGTCGCGCTGACGCTCGCGGACTCACCGGGGCTGCAGGCGGTCGCGGCAAGCGCGAGCGCGAACAACCCGGCGATCTTGCTCAGTCTCATGAACTCTCCTCATTCCAGATGGCGGCACCAGTGATCGGGTCGAAGAAGTGCAGGCGGGCCGTGTCGATCCAGATCGCGATCGGTTGCCCCTCGTAGATCCGCGATCGCGGGCTGAAGCGCCCGACCATCACCATGCCGTTGTGCTTGGCGGGCACGTCGTCGGCACCGGAGTCCTCGGCGAGCGCCCGCGTGTCGACGGTGTCGGCGGGTTGGGCGTCCACCGGGTAGTGCACGAGCACGTCCGATCCCATCGCCTCCACCAGATCGGCGACCGAATGCAGCAACGACCCCTCGACGTGGTCGACGAGGGTCGCGTCCTCCATGTCCTCCGGCCGGACGCCGAGCACGACGTCCCGGCCGACGAAATTCGCCAGCGCGGGGCGTTCGTGCAGCACGGAATCCGGCAGTCGCAGCGCGTCGGAGTTGAGCGTGACCCAGTGCTGGCCGTCACCGTCCACGTGCAGTCGAGCCACCAGCAGGTTCATCCCCGGCGAACCGATGAAGCCTGCGACGAACAGGTTCACTGGCCGGTCATAGAGCTCCTGAGGAGGACCGACCTGTTGCAGCACACCACGTTTCATCACCGCAACACGATCGCCCAGCGTCATCGCCTCGGTCTGATCGTGGGTCACGTACACCGTCGTCACACCGAGATCACGTTGCATCCGGGCGATTTGCGCCCGCATCTGCACGCGCAGCTTCGCATCCAAATTGGACAATGGCTCGTCCATGAGGAATACCTGTGGCGATCGCACCATCGCCCGCCCCATTGCCACCCGCTGCCGCTGCCCACCGGACAAGTTGCGTGGCTTGCGATCGAGATGCTCGGTGAGTTCCAACACCTCGGCGACCCGGCGCACCCGTTGCCGGATCTCCTTCTTCGGCATCCTACGCAAGGTGAGCCCGAACGCGATGTTGTCGAATACGTTCAGATGCGGGTATAGCGCATAGGATTGAAACACCATCGCGACATCGCGGTCACGGGACGGCACGTCGTTCACGACGCGGTCGCCGATCCGGATCGTGCCCTCACTGATGGTCTCCAGACCCGCGACCATCCGCAGAGCAGTCGACTTTCCACACCCCGAGGGTCCGACCAGCACGAGAAACTCCCCGTCCCGGATGTCCAGGTCGAGGTCCGTCACGGCACGCGTGCCGTCGCCGTAAGCCTTGCCGAGTCCGGCAAGCATCAGTTCCGCCACACCAACTCCACAACACTGTGTGAACTGCCGCACCGCGAACACGGTGCAGCAGAGAACTTACGCCGCGTTGCCCTAACGTAGTCCTAAGGAACGCGCACAATCGCCGTAAGGGACTTAAGGGAACACTCATGTGCCCGGAACCCCTGTTCACGGTCCCGCAACGCAGTGGCGCGCCTAGGCTTTCCGGCATGCCTAGAGCGCTGGTAGTCGAGGACGATCCCGCAGTCCAGGTCGCGTTGGTGCACGCGCTCCGCGGACTCGGTCTGGACACGCACGCCGTGGGCACAGCAGCTGCCGCGTTACAGGAAGTCGCCAATACCGAGCTCGACATCGTGGTGCTCGACCTCGGCCTGCCGGACCTCGACGGCGGAGTGGCCTTGACGATGCTCCGCAGCATCAGCAACGTCCCGGTGATCGTCGCGACCGCCCGCGGGGACGAGGAGTCAGTCGTACGCTCACTCAACGGGGGCGCTGATGACTACATCGTCAAACCCTTTGCCAGCAGACATCTCGCCGCCCGGATCAACGCGTTGCTGCGGCGCAGCCAGCCCGCATCGGAGACAGACGAACCAGAAGACGTCATCGATCTCGGCGGCCTCAAGATCGACCTGAGCACGCGACACGCGACATTGGACAGCGTCGTGCTCGACCTCAGCAGGCGGGAGTTCGACATGCTGGTTTACCTAGCGCAGCGGGCGGGCCGCGTCGTCAAAAGGCACGAGCTATTGCAGGCGGTGTGGGATCAGGCGTCCACTTCAGACGACCGCACCATCGACGTCCACACATCTTGGTTGCGCCGCAAGCTCGGTGAAACCGCGGCCGATCCGCGCTATCTGCACACGGTACGCGGGGTTGGTTACCGCCTCGCGGCACCCGGATGACGCGGCTCGCCAGACGCGCGGTCCTTGTCGCCTGCACGGTGCTGACCGTTCTTCTGGTGTCGTTGACCGTCGTCCTCGCGGTATCGCACGAACGCGATCTCGTGCACGAGAAGGATTTCAGCGATGCGACCATCGTCGCGGAGGTGCTGGCCGCGACCCAGGACAAGGAGATCGTCCGCGCGGCTATCGGTCGCACACCGGCAGGCCGCTCCGGTCGGCTGGAGGCTCGGCTCGCGCACGGTGGGGTGCTCGGAATGAGCAATGGTGATCCCGCTGTCGTACTGCCGGTGCGAGCCGCTGACGGCGGTAACGCTGTCGTGTCCGTGGTGTCGGCTCCCATCCCATTTCCGCACGGCAAAGTCATACTCGCGCTATTTGTCGCCGCGGCAGGCATGGCAGGCGCTGTGCCGCTCGGTCTGCGGCCGCTGCGCCCGATCGGGCGGGCGCTCACGACGTTGACCGAGGTCGCGCTGGACGGCGGTCGCCGCTTGCGGGTGAAAGGACCGCGTGAGCTTGAGGAACTCGGTGAGGCGATCAACGCGACCGCTGACCGCACCGACGAGATGCTCGCGAAGGAGCGGAAGATGATCGCGGACGTCTCGCACCGGCTCCGCACGCCACTCACTGCATTGCGTCTCGACGCCGAGGCGATCGGCTCCGGCGATGCCGCGGACCGCGTCCGCGTCTCGGTCGAGACACTCGAGCACGACGTCAACCAGATCATCCACTCCCTCCAACTCAGCACCGTCGCGACGGCGAAGCCGAGGTGCGACCTCGCTGCTGCCGTGGCAGAACGGATGATGTTCTGGTCCGCTCACGCCGAGACGCAGCTACGTTCCTTCGAGGTGACGCTTACCGACGGGCCGGCAAAGGTACCGCTCGCGCGCGACCGGGTCGAGGCCGTCGTGGACACATTGCTGGCCAACGTCTTCCAACACACACCCCCGTCCGCGCCGATAGCGGTCCAGGTGGTGCGACACGCGGGCTGGATCACGCTTGTGGTGGAAGACGGCGGTCCGGGCTTCGCCGATCCCAGCGGCGCCTTGCTCCGGGGCGCGAGCGGCTGCGGGTCGACCGGGCTCGGCCTCGACATCGCCCGGTCCGCCGTGGAGTCCACCGGGGGGCGCATCATCGTCGACAAAGGCCAGCTAGGTGGCGCCCGCATCCGGTTGAAGATGGCCGAGGCAGATCGCGAGCAGCGCCCGGAAGATCCTCGCGCATGGCGCCTGTGGTCCAAGAACCACCGGCGCCCGCGCCCACAATGAGATCCTCACCCGACCCGCCATGTTGAGTCGCCGACAAATGACGCCCACGGGCAGCTACACGGAAACCTCCGCGACGTCCATCGAGGTACCAAGCGGCAACTTGACATCCGGCCGCGCCGCAGGTCGGGCGCACGCGCGAGACCTGGGCGCGTCCGGCGTAACAAGCTCAGGGCCGTCGCCTGCATCACCGGATCAACCAAGGGCGGTTGAAGTCGTGTGGCTACCGGCCTCTGGCCCAGCAACCAGCACTTGCTCTGGATCGCCGTCTGACCGTCGCCGGGTTCAGGTCAGGAGTGAAGGCCAGGCACTAGCGCCCAGGCGTCACCAAGCTGCCCATTTGTCCTCACCGGTCCGCCACGACCCGGCTGGAAGCTGACCGTGGCGACCCAGAAGTCACCCTTGCCGTCCCGCCCACGAATACTCATCCCCTCGATGTCGTCGCCCCGGCCTAGAGCGGCCGGCAAACGCACCTCAGCGCACGCGCCACGCGGCACGACCTGCGAAATGGTTCGAGTCTTGTAGTAGAGCAAGTACGTGCTGTAGTTGCCGAACGAGCACACACCGAAAGCGTGCCAGAGGTAGCGGATGCAGGTGCCGCGGCGTGCACACCACCGGCTACGACCAGCGCTGCGGTAAGAGCAACGGTGAGTCCGGCCCGTCTGAGGGCGTTCACACGAAGCTTCATCTTGATCCCATCCAGGTCCGATTTCAGCGAATCATGATTACCAGAATTCGCTTGATTGCCCGCAACAGGCAGGCCGGAGCCTATCGAAGATCACCGGAAAAGCAGTGGGGAGATCCAGAGATGCCCGAGCGAACATCATTCTCTGCCCGAGCCCATGACCATCAGGGCGGACTTGGAAGTCGCAACAGGCAAAGGGCCACGCATTCGTGTGGTCGGGCAAGAAAAACGGTGCACGGAAATTTCGATGTCCAGCGCATTGCCTGAAAGGAGAGCTTGTGGTCCGCACGTTCGCCGGGGCTGGCGCGCACGCTCTCGCCACGCACGCCGCCTCACCGCGGGTCCGGGGCCAAGTGCGGGTTGTCGGTCACCGACACGACCGACGCTCGTCGATGGTGCTCTTCGGCGGGGTTACCTACCACCGGCGGGAGATTCATGATTTCGCACTCCAGGAAATGTCGGTTAGCCTTCTCCATCTTGTTCCGCCGCCGGTGAGTTGGCGACGAAGAGGCGTGAACAAATGCCTTTGCCGATCACCCGCCACCCGCGGGCGCCATCTGCGGCAGCAGAATCCACGAAACACGCTGGATTCCCTGAATACCCAGCTGATCAACGTATACCTCCCTTTCGACACACCAAGACAGTCGGCCGTTCGTGAAGGGATCGCACATTCTGATGCGGAACAACGCCCGCAACCGCTCGCGCAACGGGTGGAGATCGGTCAGCAGTGACAGCTCGGATGCCAGTCCGTATTCCTGACCGCCCAGCTCCAGCATCAAGGTGCCGCGCTGCTCCGCCATGGCCAGCCACTGTTCGACCAGACCGGCCCGTTCGGTGTCCACCAAGGCGCCGCCCGCGCCGGCCAGCGGGGCGCCATTCCACAGTTTCAGCGCAGCGTCGAACTCGGCGATCGCGGCGGTCTCGGCCAGTGTGCGGCCAGCAGACCAGTGGCGGTCGAACCGACGAGCATCGGTGTCGAAGTCCGCCAGGTTCATCGTGTAACCGGTGCGTGCGGACATCAGTCTCACGGACGCACCGGCGAGGTCCATGTCCTTACGCAGCCCGGCGACATAGGTGTAGATGCTGCCGCGCGCGCTCTCCGGCGCCTCGGTTCCCCACAATGCGTGCACGAGCCGATCGCGGGACACGGGCTGGCCGCCGCGCAACGTCAGATAGGCGAACAGCCCACGGCGGAGCGGAAATCCAAGCTCGACCTCATGGTCGCCCAGCCACGCTCGGACCGGACAATTCCACGCGAAGACTGGTCATCTGGCCCTCCTCACGCCGCCGTCTTCAACCACGGTACGAGGCAGTTCCTTAGCGCCACCTTGAGAAGAGGTTGCAACCGGCCGTTCAGTCCGCACCCGGTCAGCGGTACTCAGGGTTCTCGAAATCGTACCGGCAGCCCGCGTCCCATCCGGCGCGCTGATTGCCGTGCGCCGGGATCCCGCCCGCATCTTTGAGCATCCGGGCCAGGTGCAACAGGTTCCACGTCATGAACGTCGCGTTGCGGTTCGTGAAGTCGTTCTCCGGTCCGCCCGAACCGGCGTCCAGATAGGACGGTCCGGGACCGGCCTCGCCAATCCATCCGGCGTCGGCCTGCGGCGGGATCGTGTAGCCGAGGTGCTGCAGGCTGTACAGGACGTTCATCGCGCAGTGCTTCACGCCGTCCTCGTTGCCGGTGACGAGACAGCCACCGACCCGGCCGTAGTAGGCGTACTGCCCGGAATCGTTCAGCAGGCTGGAACACGCGTAGAGCCGCTCGATGACCTTCTTCATCACCGAGGAGTTGTCGCCCAGCCAGATCGGACCGGCCAGCACCAAGATGTCGGCGGCCATCACCTTCTCGTAGAGGGCGGGCCAGGCGTCGGTGGCCGCGCCGTGCTCGGTCATGTCCGGCCAGACCCCGGTGGCGATGTCATAGTCGATTGCCCGGATCACCTCGACGCCTACACCGCGTTTCTCCATGATCGTCCGGCTGATGTCGATCAGCCCCTCGGTGTTGCTCGGCTCCGGCGAGTACTTCAACGTGCCATTGATGAACAATGCCCGGAGATCGCGATAATCGGTCATACAAAAGGCTCCTTCTACGTATTCAGGAAATTCGCTAATAGGCTCATGTCGATGTCCGACTGCTCTCAGCGCAGTTCAGAACCTAAGGGATGTCTCGTAACCCGGTGATGGGTGTCCCGGGGTGATCGTTGATCATGGTGTGGTGCAGGTGATCTCGGCGTCCCGGTCGGAGTGGATCGTTCCGTTCACGGGCTTGGAACCCGGCCAGTTCCGCAAGCTCGTGCGGGTCGTAGCCCAGCGTGGCGGCGAGCAGGTCACCGACGGTCGCCCTGGCCGTCAGTGGCGGCTGGACTTGGCCGACCGGGTGTTGCTGGTCGCGACCTACTGGCGGACCAACCTCACGATGCGCCAGATCGGGCCCCTGTTCGGTGTGTCGCACTCCGCGGCCCACCGGGTCATCGACACCATCGGCCCGTTGCTGGCGCTGGCCCCGGTCCGCAAGCGGCGGATCGACCAGATCGCGATCGTCGACGGCACCCTGGTGCCAACCCGGGATCACCGACTGGCGGCACCGTCGAAGAACTACCGGTACTCGACCAACCTGCAAGTCGCGATCGACGCCGACACCCGCTTGGTCATCGCCACCGGCGACCCCGAACCGGGCAACCGCAACGACTGCACCGTCTACCGCGACTCCGGCATCGAGCACACCCTGGCCGGGCGCCCGGTCATGGCCGACGGCGGCTACCAAGGCAACCCCGGCGTGATCATGCCTTACCGCAAACGCGCCGACGGCCAACCTCTGACCGACTGGCAAGAAGCCCTCAACACCACGCACCGCAAGGTCCGCGCCCGCGTCGAACACACCCTCGGACGCATGAAGAACTGGAAGATCCTGCGCGACTACCGCCGCGCAGCCCACACCTTGCGCGACACCGCGTCAGCGATCGCGAACCTGCACAACATCACCATCACCGGCTGACCACAGAACACCCAAGACAGCCAACAACAAGATCAGTTACGAGACATCACTTAGCGTGTCCGACTCAGCCCAAATTTAGGCGTCCCGCCGAAATTTCTTGACCAAAGGGGTAGGATGTTGTGCCCATACGCGCAATGTTTGAACGGGCCGCCAGGCCAAGTGCATCGCTTACATAGGTTCAGGAAACCACACATCTGAAATTTCTGCGAATACTGTCATCCATGAAGGAGCGGGGCCGGTCAAGGACCACTGTTTGGTGGTTCGGCCGGGTTAGGGGTGTGCGTGATCGTGGCGGCGGGGTCAGGCCCGGGGCCGCAGGTCCCGCCCCTGAAGGGGGCTTGGCCTTGATGCCGTCGCCGACGGTCGTCGCGATCATGGAGTTGGCCGGACGGGTGCCGGGGGTGCGTCCTTCCCTGGGTCGTCGGGTTGTGGTAGGTCGTGTTTCACGAGGTCCAGCCGGTGCTGGGCGGGCAGCCCCGTCTCCGGGGTGCCGGTCATCCATTCGCGATGCCACCCGGTTTGGCCCCGGGGTGGGGCATGGTGAGGTGCGGCCGGTGATCGGGTGGGATCAATCAAGGTTCGATCACGCCGCCGAGGGCGGCGGGGATACAGACAGCGAACGATCACGCTGTTGGCCAGCGCAATGTCCTCCTCGAGGTCAGGAGCGTTGCTGCACCACTGCGAGAGCCGGTGCGACATCAACAAGGCATCGCCGGCGAGCATCAGGCAGTACGTCGTGTGGTCGTGACCGCCGACGCCCTCGGGGACAGTCGTGTCGACACCGGCCAGCGGGTCTCGAAGTCGGTCCCGAAGGCCCACCGCGACTGGTCGCCACCGAGCAGTCCGTCGTAGACGGACTCGTGGTCAACCGGTTCGAAGGGTCGTGAATCAGTCATCGTCAGCTCACATGTGCGGAACGTTGTCGGGGATCTCGTAGAACGTCGGATGCCGGTACACCTTGTCGCCACTGGGGGCGAAGAGGGAGTCCTTCTCGTCCGGGCTCGACGCGGTGATGTAGCCGGAACGGACCACCCAGATGCTGACGCCTTCATATACGCGTCAGCTTCAAGGAACGCCCGACGCGCCGACGAGCCGGACCGTCATTCTTAGCTGTCAAGGTCGCCAACAATGAGTCCGCGCCCCGCGACCTGATCCTTGAACCGGTTCGGGAAGGACATGGTGGACGACGGCATCGACCGAGGCGTACTGCGACCCCGGCTGCTGTTCTCCACGCACTGTTCCCTTTAGCCGTCGGCGTCACCGTTGAAAAGGTCGGCTGCCGGTCTCGTTCTTATGGTCGCCTTCACCACTGGGCGGCGCCCTCAAGCCTGGCGGAGGAACTCGTCCAGAACTCTTACCCCGAACCGGATCGAATCCACGGGAACTCTCTCGTCGACGCCGTGGAACAGCGCGGCGAAGTCCAAGTCCGGAGGGAGTAACAGGGGCGTGAACCCGAAGTGGCGAATGTCGAGCTGAGCGAACCGCTTCGCGTCGGTACCGCCGGACATCATGTAGGGCAGCGCGATCGCCCCTGGATCGTGCTTAAGCAGCGCGGCGACCATCGTGTCGACGAGGCCGCCATCAAATGTCGTCACAACGCTGTCCTGCTCGTGCCACTCAAGCTCGATCTTCGGGCCGAGGAGGGTCGCCAGTTCCGCGTCGAAGGCTTCGCGCCGCCCGGGCAGAAGGCGGCAATCGACTTCCGCCTCGGCGACCGCAGGGATGACGTTCGACTTATAGCCGGCGTTCACCATCGTGACGTTCGCCGTGTCGCGGATGGTCGCCCCGATGATCCGCGACAGGCCACCGAGTCGATCGACGACGTCTTCCGCGTCCTCGTCGTGGGCGAAGGCCCACCCACCTGCCTGGCTGATCCCGTGGAGGAACTCACGAACGGTGGGCGTGATCGTCACTGGGAAGCGGTGTCGGCCCAAGATGGTCAAGGCCTCGCTGAGCCTCTCGATGGGGTTATCTTCGACGATCATGGAGCCGTGACCGGCAACGCCGCGCGCCCGGATCTTGAGCCACCGTTTGCTCTTCTCCGCTGTCTGGATGAGGTAGGCCCGAATGCCGTTGTCGAGCGTGTGGGAGAAGCCGCCGACTTCGCCGATCGCTTCGGTGACGCCGTCGAGAAGCTCGGGGCGCGTGCGCACGAGGTACCCGGCGCCCAGGCGTCCGCCCGCTTCCTCGTCGGCGACGAATGCGAAAACAATGTCGCGGGCGGGAACGATGTTGTGCCTCTTGTAGCGAACGGCTAGCGAGAGAGCCATGGCGACCATATGCTTCATGTCCACGGCTCCTCGGCCCCACACGTATCCGTCGTGGATCTCTCCCGAGAGGGGGTGGATGGTCCAGTCGAAGGGGTCCGCGGGCACGACATCGAGGTGTGCGTGCACGAGCAAGCCTCCGCGCTCTCGGTCAGCGCCCTCCAGACGAGCAACCACTGAGTGGCGATCGTTTCCGGCGTCGACGTAGCTCACTTCGTAGCCCGCGTCGCTGAGTGCCGTGGCGACGAACTCGGCTGAGGTACGTTCCCCCACCGTTGTCTCGTCCTCACCTGTGTTGGTGGAGTCGATTCGGATGAGCGCGCTGAGAAGGTCGAGGGCGTAAGCCGCCGTGTCCTCGATGCTCGGCGCGGGCACGAGATCACCGCGGTGCTCAGGCCTGGGCATAGATGATCTCTCCGTCGAGCACCGTGTAGCGAACTGTTAGGTGCGGGATGTCGTGCGGGTCTGCGGTGAGTAGGTCGCCGTCCAAGACGCAGAGATCGGCGACCTTGCCGGTCTCGATGGAGCCTTTCCAGCCTTCGGCGCCGTCTTGCCAGGCGGCGTTAATCGTGTACGTGCGGAGAGCGGCCTCGAGGTCGATGCGCTGGTCGGGACCCGACACAGCACCACTCCCCCTCGCTTCGCGCAGGATCATGGTCGAGATGCCTTGCAGCCAATCGGGGGATGTGACAGGCGCATCCGACCCGCTGGTCACGGTCACCCCGGCTGCGAGGGCGTCGCGGTAGGGCATCTCGTATCCGGCGCGCTCCGGCCCAACGACGTCGTTCTCGGCGTCTGCGATGACCCATTTGATGGTGGGGTTCATGTTGGCGCCGAACCCGTTCGCGCTAAGCAGAGTCATGCTGGCACGGCTCAGGAAGTCGGCGTGAATGATGTAGTGGCGCGGGTCGGCGTTCGGTGCGTCGCGCTGGGCGGTGATAAATCCTGCGACGACTGCGTCGATTGCGCGATCGCCGGTGACGTGCACTCCGATCTGGTGCCCGCACCGGTGAGCGTGCTCAATCATGGTGTGGAGCTCGGCGATGCGTACGTCGTCGGTGTCGCCGTGCGTTGAGAGGCAGCCGTGGCCGCCGTCCTCGTACGGCTCACTCATCCACGAGGTGCGGTTGGGTGGGATGCCGTCGGCGAAGATTTTGACCCCGGCGATGCGGAACCGGAGCTGGTTGGTGCCGGTCGGCGTGGGCCAATTGTCAAGAACGTCCTTGAAATCGGCCGCGGTGCCCACAGGCCGCTGCGGCAGCAGCAGTCCGGTGACGCGTGCGTGGAGCCGACCCTCCGCGGCCAGGGCCTCGTAGGCGTCGACCTCGGAGGCCGTGAGTCCCGGATCCGTGTAGCTGGTGATCCCGCGCCGGGCACACTCGGCCACCGCGGCTTCGATGGCGTCAATTTGCTCGGCACGAGATGGGGCGGGGATCGCTTCGCTGAAGACAGCGACCGCCGCCTCGCGGACGATCCCGGTGGGTTCGCCGTCCTCAGTATCGATGATCCCGCCGGGCGGAGTTGCCACTCGCGTGCCGAGCCCGGTGGTCGCGATTGCGACTGTGTTGACCCACGCCGCGTGACCCGAGAAATCGGTGAGAAGAACGGGATGATGGGGGCTGACAGCGTCTAGGTCGCGTCTGTGCGGCGCCCGAGACCGATCGGCACGGCACTCCGCGAGGAGGGCCTGGTCCCAGCCGCGTCCGCGAATCCAGGTCCCCGGCGGTGTGGTCTCGGCTGCAGTGCCCACAGCCCGCACGATCTCGGCGATGGACATCACGCTGGGGTGGAGGAGGTCGAGCACCATCGGAGGCCGGGTCATGCCGTAGCCCACGCCGTGCAGGTGGGCGTCGTTGATGCCCGGCACGACGGTGGCGCCATCGAGTTCGATCACGGTCGTCTCGGGACCGATCATCGAGACGACGTCGCCGTCGGCTCCAACCGCGACGATCGTGCCACGACGGATTGCCACGGCGGACGCGACCGTAAACGCGGGGTCCACAGTGAGCACTTTTCCCCGCCGGAGGACGAGGTCGGCTGTCTGGCTCAACTGACGCTCTTCCAGTCGCTGACCGCTTCCGACATGGTCCTAAAGGGAACGTTTAGTTCCTTCGCCCGGCGGATAAAGTTCTCGACGGTGTGGAGCTTGCTGGCCCTTCCGATCGCAGCGGGGTGCCAGACACCAGTGAGGGTTCCGCCGGGAACGCGGTCGACCATGAACTCCAGATCGGCCACCCATCGCTTGCCGAGGGCGACGACGTCGGTACTGGCAGGCAGTACTAGTCCGGGAGTCATGACGAACTCGAGCAGGACAAAGTCGATGATGGTACCCAGTGGCACTTCGACGAGGTCGAGCTCCGGGCCGAACTCGACAGGCATGTCCGGGTCGACGACGTCGCCGGTCCGGCATCGGTACATCCCGTAGTCACTACCCCACAGGCTGCTGTCATACGTGAAGCTGTACTCGGCGAGCAGGCGCGTGGAGTTCGGAGAGAGGTCGGCGGAGGGTGACCGGTAGCCGGCGGGAACAACTCCGAGCACTTTGTCGAGAGCTTCCAAGCCACGCTCAAGCATGCGCCGCTCCGCAGGCTCCTCCAGATGCGTGGGAACCTCGTGGGCGTAGCCGTGATGGCCGATCTCGTGGCCGGAGTCGCGGATACGCTTGCAGACGTCGGGAAAGGCCTCGGCGTCCATCCCGGGAATAAACCAGGTTGACTTGACGCCTTCTCGGTCGAGCAGGTCGAGGATGCGAGGGGCGGCAACCCGGGCCGCGAACTCTCCGCGCGAGACATAGGTCGGCGAGGTCAAGCCAAGCGTTCCGACCCAGGCGGAAATGGCGTCCAGATCGAAGCTGAGGCAGACGGACGTCTCCTTGGCGAGGGTTTCATTCATGTGGTGCTCCTGCTCTAGCCGCAGCTCCGGCCCTGGAGTGCGACGTTGTCGTCTTGGCGTGAGGGTGCATATTTAGTCAGTGTCCATTGGTCGGTTCGGGCGCTTGATGCCCGCTGACGGCCTCCGTGCGGAGTGGAAAGTGGCAAGCCACTCGGCGCTGCCCATCGGCGATGTCGTCGAAGCTGGGTGCCTCCGTGGCACAGCGCGTCCGCTCTGGGATCACCAGGGGACCCACGGGACATCGAGGATGGAACACGCAGCCGGGCGGCGGTGCCGCTGGGTCGGGAACCGCGTCTGCTCCCAGTGTCGGGGTCGCGTTCGTCAGCAGTGTCCCCTTACGATCGGGGACGCTGTCGAGCAGAACGCGGGTATAGGGGTGGGCGGGATGGTCGAGCACGGTCATGTTTCCGGCCTCCATCATCTTGCCCAAGTACAGGACGCCGATCTCGGTGCACAGGTAGCGGGCGAGCGCTAGGTCGTGGGTGATGAACACCATGCCGATGCCAAGATCTGCCTGAAGGGACCGAAGCAGGTTGAGGACTTCGGCCTGGACTGATGAGTCGAGTGCCGCGGTGACCTCGTCGGCGACCAGAACGCGCGGTTTGGCGGCCAGCGCGCGGGCGATAACGATCCGCTGCCGCTGGCCACCAGAGAACTCGTGGGGCAGGCGGTCCGCGGCCGAGGCGTCCAGAGCGACCTTCTCGAGGAGGTCGTTCACGCGTTGCCGGTGGGCGCCGAGTGAGGATCTCCGAGGGTCGATCGCCTCCGCGATTGCGCGGCCAACCGTCATGCGTGGGTCGAGCGAACTGTATGGGTCCTGAGGTACCAGCTGCACCAACCTGCGCCGGTTGCGCATGACGCGACTCCGCGCGGTCGTGAGCGGGTCTCCGGCCAGCAGGACTGACCCTCCCATTGGCGACAGTTGTCCGACGAGTACCTTCGCCAACGTCGACTTGCCGGAACCGGACTCTCCTACTACGCCAACGGTCTGACCGGGCGTCACGGCAAGATCGACGCGGTGCAGGATGCGCCCCGAGCGGCTCGCGCGGCCGTAGCCCGCCTCGATTGCTTGCGCTTGGAGGATGGGAGCGCGGGGCTGTGGGTTGGTCATCGAGACATCGTTTCCTGAGTAGCGGGAGCCATGGCGTGACAGGACACCTCGCCGTCGCCGTGTCGCTGCAGGGCGGGGGCGACAGTGAGGCACGTTTCGTGAACGAGAGGGCAGCGGGCGGCGAAGGCGCACCCGCGGATGTAGTCGGCCGGCTCCGGCGGGCGTCCGTGCAGCGCTTGCAGAGGTTGCGTGACATCGGTTTGGGAGTCGAGTGCGGCCGCCAGAAGCGCCTGGGTGTACGGGTGCATCACGTGTCCCGATCGCAGGTCCTCGGTGGTCACCTCCTCGACGATGCTGCCTGCATACATGACGTAGATGCGGTCGCACATCGTGGCCACGACGTTGATGTCGTGCGAGATGAGGAGCATCGCCATGTCGTGCGAGGTCGTGAGCTGCTTCATGAGGCGAAGCACGTCGGCTTGTACGGTGACGTCGAGTGCCGTTGTCGGCTCGTCCGCGATTAGCAGCTTGGGCTCGGAGAGCAGAGCCATCGCGATCATGGCTCGCTGCCGCATGCCGCCGGAGAGCTCGTGGGGGTACTGGCGCATCCGCAGCCGCGGATTGGAGATGCGGACCTCCGCGAGTCTGTTAAGTGCTTCGTCCCAAGCTTGCTTCTTGGCGAGCCCCCGGTGCACCCGGGCAACCTCGGTCAGCTGCGCGCCGAGTCGCATGGCGGGATTGAAGCACGACGACGGGTCCTGGAAGACCACGCCGAGGTCGGTCGCGATGTGCTTGGGAGGCACGATGTCGGGGTCAGCCAGGCTGGCGCCGGCGACGTTCAGGGTCGCTGCCGACCACACGAGTTGAGGCGAAGCTAGGCGGGCGGTCGCCATGGCCGTCAATGATTTGCCCGAACCAGATTCGCCCACCAGCCCAACGATCTCACCTGCCCGGATGTGGAAGCTGATTCCCCGGACCAGGGGGATGTCGTCGACGTCCTCGCCGGCGCCGATCTTGAGCTGCCGGACTTTCACAACGTCCGAGCACGACATCTCCTCGTACGTGTCCTCGCTGGTCTTGCCGGCGAGGGGCGCACTGCTCGCCCGCCGTGTTCGGGCGCCGCTCCGAGGTTGGAAGTAGGCGTCGAACCCGTCACCCAGGAGCCCAGCGGCGAGTCCGGTGATGAGGATGGCGATCGAGGGACCGAATACCGCAGCGGGTGCCTGGTACATGTCGCGCAGACCGGCTGCGAGCAGTTGGCCCCAGTCGTAATCGGGCTGTTGAACGCCTAGGCCGATGAAGCTGAGCCCGGAGAGGGCGATGATGCTGGTTGCGAACACGACCGAAACGAGCACGAGTAGGGGTGCGGCGATGTTGGGCAGCACGTGGCGAAGCGCCAGTCGCCCCCCGGGTACGCCGAGCAACCGCGCGAGGCTGATGTAGTCCTTAGTCAGCACGACTGCTGTCAGTTTGTTCGCGAGACGTGCGAACTGCGGGACGAGAGCGACCCCAACGCCGACGGCTACGGAGACCTTGCCGGGGTTGAAGATGGCGATGATCGCGATGGCGATGATGATAGGCGGATAGCTGACCAGAAGGTCGACCAGGCGGGCGCCGAGTTGGCGCGTGCGCAGGGAGCCGAGTGCGGCGAGTGCACCGAACCCGATCCCCACGATGCTGGCGATCAGGGTGGAAGCCAGGGCCATCAGGAGGGTCAGGCGGGTCGCGACCAGCGTGCGGGCGAGAATGTCGCGGCCGAAAGCGTCAGTGCCCAGCCAGTGCGCCGCAGCCGGTCCCTGGCGAACGTCGGCCGTGAGCTGCTCTGCATGATCACCAAGCAGGAGCGGGCCCAAAATCGCGACCAAGATGATGAGTGCAAGCAGCGAGCTACCCGCGATCAGCATCGCAGGCGGCCGCTGGGAACGCTGGGTCATGCGGTCTCTCCCAGCACTCGGGGATCGAGCACGCCGAGCACGACATCGACCGCAACGTTGATGAGCACCGCCACCAATCCAAGGAGCAGGAGGATGCCTTGGACGACCGGGTAGTCGTTGCTCTGAACGGCTCTAACCAAGGCGTTGCCTAGGCCGGCCATGTTGAAGACGTTCTCGGTGATGACCGTACCGCCGATGAGCGCGATGAGCAGGACGCCTCCCAAGGTGAGCGTGCTTGTGATGACGTTGGGCAGGATGTGTCGGCTGACAGTGCGCCAGGTGCTGATCCGCTTACTGGCGGCGGTCATCATGTACTCCTGATTGAGCACGGCGCGGGTCTCGTTGCGGACGAGTCGTGCGAGGACGGCGGCTGGCCCAAGGCCTACGGCCAACGCCGGAAGCAGGATCTCGTCTGGCCCGGATCCTCCTTGGACTGGCAGGTAGCCCAAGGTCAGCGGGAAGATGAGGATCAGCAACGTTCCGGTGATGTACTCGGGAAGCGCGCCGACGACTGATGTGATTGCGGAGAAGACGCCGCTTCGCCAGGCCCCGCGACCGTCCCTCCCGAGGAGGCCGGCCGCCAGGCCGAGGGGGAATCCGAGGAGGATAACGACCAGCAGGCCCGCGCAGGCAAGCTCGACGGTGAGCGGGAAGCGCTGGCTGAGAAGGGTCGAGACCGGCTGGCTGTTAGTGAACGAGGTTCCCAGGTCACCGTGCAGGATTCCGGTCACGTAGGACCAAAACTGCTGAGGCAGCGAGTCAGTCAGTCCCAGTTGTTCGCGGACCCGCTTCACATCCTCGGCGCTTGCCGTCGGTCCGAGGATGAGTCGGGCGGGATCGCCCGGGACGAGCCGCACGACCAGGAACGTGAGAATCGTGATCGCGACGAGCACGACGACGAGTCCCCTGGCCCGGACCGCAAGGTAGTGCAGCCACACCGCGGCCGCCTGCTGGTGGTCGTCTCTCGATCTGCTGCGCTTCTGTGGCGGCAGCGGTGTGGTTGTCTGCATCGTTCACTCTCGCAAAGTGGTCGGTTCTGACCGGGAGGTGATTGGCGCTTGTCAGCCCGCGACCCGGATGGTCGCCGGGAGGATGTAGCCCTTGGCGGCGACGGCGGCGGAGCCCCCGGCATACACCATGTGGTAAGGCACAGAGGCGAGTGGGAGCACGTCGTTGTTGCCGATAAGGGCCTTCTGAATATCGCTCATCGCGGCGCAGCTCTCCTCACCTTCCGTAGTGGTGTAGGTGCCCAGCGCGGTGGCTGCCTCCTCGTTCTGCACGTTGCCGAGGTTCTGACCGTTCGGCGGTGGCGGTCCGATGAAGTTCAGCGCCGTGAGGAGCATGTTGGTGAAGGGGACACCCTGGACGTAGAGATTGACGTCCCAGTCGTTCTTGCCGCTGAACAGGTCGCCGATCCACGCCTCGTTCGAGAGGTTCTGCAGTTCAGGGTCGGCGCCGACGCCGCGCAGGGCCTCAAGCACGTAGTTATTGGCGTCGCCGCCGGCAAGGATATTGGTGCCAAGAACTCGGACCTTGACGCCGTCGAGCACACCTTTCGCAGCCTCAGGGTCGGTCGCGGGGATGATGTCGGCGATGCTGTCGTCGTAGCACTCGTAGTTGGGCTGGCCCAGGTTGTTCAGTACTTTACCGGCGCCGAACGACTGGACGTTGTTGAGCTGCTCGCGATCGATCGCCTGGGAGATGGCCTTCCGAACCTGGGGGTCGGCCGTGGGGTGGCCGTCGTTCTCGTTGAACATCAAGAACGTGTCGTAGAACTGCTTGACGTCGATCGTCGCGTTCGGCGTGTCAGCGAAGCGCTTCCACGCGTCGGATGCGAAGGAGGCGACCTGCATCTCGCCCGTCGCGAGAAGGTTGGCCATCGTGCTCTCGTCGGTGATCACGCTCATCACAAGCTTCTTCGGCGGCGTGCCGGCGGGCTGGTTAGGGTACTCGGCGCCCCATTCGTAGCCCTCGTGGTAGCTAAACGTGTAGGAGGAACCGGAAACCTGGGAGTCCGCGACCCAGGCGCCGGTGCCTTCCGACTTTGTGGCCAGACTCTTCGGCTCCTTGAGCCCTTCGGGGCAGATGATGCCGGTGAACGGTACGGTGAGACCCGCGACGAGCTGGGTCCAGGGCTGCGAGAGCTTCACTGTCACGGAGGAGTCGTCCGCTGTCACCGTCGCTTCTCCCTGCCCGGTAACCAACCCCCGCAGAGGAGCGGCCGTATTGGGGTCGAGGAAGCGCGTCAGGGACGCGGCGATGTCGTCCGGGGTCAGCGCAGTGCCGTCGGAACAGGTGATGCCGTCCTTGAGTTCAAAGGTCGCCTGGGTCGGGGTGGCCTTCCATGACTTGGCGAGGCCCGGGATGACTTTGCCATCGGAGTCGATGGCGACGAGCGTGTCGTACATCGCCCAGGAGGCGATTGCGGCCTGGGCCGAGCTGCCGAGCGCTGGGTCCAGCGTAGTCAGACCTCCCGGCAGGCTCATGGTGATGGTGTCGCCGGCCTTGGGGAGGGAACTGGCGTTCCCCTTGTCCCCCGAGCCGCCACACGCGGCCAGTGCCAGCAGCATCATGGCGATTCCGGCCACGAAGCCGACGCGGCGAAGGGTGCGGGATTGCTTGGACATCGACGATCTCCTGTTCCGGACGTGGTTTCTGCCGGGTCGAGACTGACTCGACTGCACTGTCGACCGTGTTGTGGCATGGACCACCTCAATGAGGTTTCGGAAAGTCTCCACCGAGACTACCTTTACGCACCGGAAACTCATAGATATGAGCGTAAATATTGTTGTACCCTTGGAAAGGTGCACCGAGAGCCCGTAGGCGAGGACGACCTTGTCCTCCTTCATGCGCTGCAAATCGCGCCACGGGTCTCGTGGGTCGCGGCGGATGAGATCCTGGACAGCAACCCGCAGGTCCTAGCCCAGCGTTGGTCAAAACTCCGCGACAGCGGCGTCGCCTGGATCACCGCCGGCCCGGGCGGCGTCCACGGCGACCTGACCACCGCATTGATCGAAGTGGACTGCATGCCCGGCGGACGGGCCGTCGCCATCGAGGCCCTGTGCAAAGACCCGCGGGTGGTCACAGTGGAGGAGTCCACTCAGGGAAGAGACCTCATGTTGACGGTCATGACCGGCGACCTGACGGAGATGACCGGCTTTCTCACCGACGAGCTGGCGACCTTTCCCGGAGTCGCCACCATCCGCACCTACCTGGGCACTGCGATGTACCGAGACGGCAGCAGCTGGCGGCTCGGTGCTTTGAACTCCTCACAAGCGACAGCACTGGAAGTCGAGGCCCGCGCAACGCGGCGCGACGACAGCCTCCCGCCGAAGCATGCTTGGCCTCTCATCGAGGCTCTCGCTGTCGACGGTCGCCGCGCGGCGGCCGAGCTCGCCGAGGCAACCGGTCGCAATGCCGCGACCGTCCGACGACAGCTACCTCGTCTGCTGCGCTCAGGGTTGCTGTCCTTCCGATGCGAGGTGGCGCAATCCGTTTCCGGCTGGCCAATCAGCTGCACGTGGCGATTCAGGGTTCAGCCCGCTCAGCTGGACAAGACCGTGGATGCGCTGTCGACCCTGCCGAACCTTCGCCTGTGCATATCCACAACAGGCAATGCCAACATGGTGATCACAGTCTGGACGAGCGAGCTACCTCACGTCACCAAACTCGAGCAACTGCTCGCTACCAAGCTCCCGTAGATGGAAATCCTCGACAGCGGCATCAACCTGCGCACGAGCAAACGAATGGGCTGGATGCTCGATAACAGCGGGCGAGCCACTGGTCAGGTTGTCACCCCGACCGCGTTGCAGCGGCGCTAGGCGCGTGAACGCTGGGGCGCGTGGCACGCCCCAGCGTCGCTGGACTGGCTCACCACGAAGGCCGCTTCCTCAGCTCGCGGACGCCCGCCTCACCGGGAGCATCAGACGAGCTCAGCGGCTCCCATGTAGTCCTGGGCTAGCCGAACTACGAACGGCCGCACGTGCTCGGCGATGAAGTCACTGGTGGGATCCCCTGGGCGCTCAGCCGCCCAACCGAGATAGGTCAGCCCTCGCGCCAAGAGCATCGGCTTCCAGATCGACCGATCCACGTCCGTGAGTGGACGAACCTCTTCGTAACCAGCCAGCAACGATGCGACAATCTCTTCGCCGCGACGGTGCGGCAGGTAGAAGAATGCTGCCGTCGCCAGGTCGAAGACGTAATAGCCCGGCCCGCTGTCGTCGAAGTCGATGATCGTCATCTGACCGTCTCGGACAAGAACGTTCTCTGGCGTGAAGTCGGCGTGCACCATGCCGTAGCGCTCGATGTTTTTGCCGTAGGCCGTCAGCTGCTTGTGGAGCTTCGTCGCCGCCTCCGCCACGACAACTCCACCCGCATCCAGATCCTCGAAGAGTCGCAGTGGGTCACCCCAAAGCGGCGCACTTCCAATCAGACCGTCCGCGTCCCACGCGCGCCGCACGGAGGACTCAGGTCGCAGACTCCCGGAAACCTTCAGATGCAGGTCTGCAATTAGCCTGCCGAGTGCACTGAACGAGGAAGCGTCAACCTCCTCAAGACCCAGGAAGGCGTCTCCGATGTCACCAAGCGGACTAGCGCCCTCCACCCAGTCGAGCATGTCGACCTGGTGAATGTCACCCTCGGCGTCGACGACGTGGCAGAAGGGCATGCCAGCCACGGTCCTTCTCACCTGTGGTACCTGAAGCCCGCTAGCCGAAAGACTGGCGAGCAGGGTCAACTCCTCGAGCAACTCCTCGTCGGAGCGGTAGCCGCCTCGGTGGAGCCGCAGGGCGTAGCTACGGCCGGTCTCGTCAACGACCTTGAACACGTAGTTCTCGCGGTACTTCACGAACGTCAGCGACGCGCTGACTTTGGGGCCGTAGTGCGGCAACGCGCTTCGGGCTACATCTTCAGCACTTTCGCGGTCGATGATCATCGCGCGAGACCGTCCTCTCCTGGACCGGGCCGACAGTTCGGTCGACCATCAGCCGACACCCAGGAGCCGGCTGGCACCATCACCGCCGTCGTCGGCTTTCAGCGAGCACATTGACATCCACATCGTACAAAAACGATGCCCTAGGGGCAATATTTGAACTTCTCGTTCAGGCTTGTGCCTAACGCGAGGACTCTGGCCCCGCGGCCGTCCAGCGCCTGGGATCGGCCGGTGGCCGCTTAAGGCTCGATCCACTCACAACCGCCGAAGCGACCGTCAATGAACCGACTACTCAGAGCCAGCTCATCGGTGGATCGAGGCTAAACGGAGGCTCAAAAGGCAGCGCCGCCCGGCATGTCAGAGATTTGCCACCAAGGCGTCCATGGAGTCCAAGATCTCTGTCGGGCTCACGCTGCCGTCGGCGACGTCACGCAGTGCGGATCTCATGGCGCCGACCAGGAGCGTCGCCACGACCCGGGGGGACGCCTTGGTAGAGACGGACTTGGTCTTTTGCGCTGCGGCCAGGTCGGCGGTGATGTAATCGGCGAAAACGCCCGATGCATGACCTCGAACCGGGTCGAGCGCCTCGTCGAGCGCCGGATCGTCGATGGAGTAGAAGCGGCCGACGAGGGGACGTTGCGCTACCTCCATGAGGGCCTCGGTCAGGGCACGCACCCGGGAGCGGAACTCGCCTTCTACTTCATGGATACGCACAGCTTGCTCGACCAGCTGCGTGTTGATTTCCTCGTACAGCTCGCGGAAGAGCTCCTCGCGGCCCTGCGGGAAGTACGAGTACAACGTGACCTTGGAGGCGCCTACACGGGCCGCAATGCTCTCAACCGTGGCGGACCCGTACCCGGACTCGGTGAACACCTCCAGGGCGGCGTCCAGCATCTCCCGTCTGGTTCGGAGCCGATTGCGTTCCCGCAGGGGCAGCACCGTCGACGGGCTGTCCGCTTTCGCTCGTTCTGACATGCTTCCTCCTCGTCCTTACGGCGCGTTCACTTCGCAGTCGACCTGAGAGTACCGCGATCGCGTCTGAAGACGTGAAGCGAGGGTGTCCATGATCATTGTGTGACGAATGACGTGGACACCCTCGCGACCGCACTCTATGTGAGAACCGATGACCTGCTGAAGCAGGCACCGCATCTGGCGCCGTGGCGCCCGAAGATCGGCATCAAGCCCCTGCTCACCGACGCGGAGCTGGTCACCCTGGCGGTGATGCAGGCGTTGCTCGGGTACCTCCGAGGCCCGCTGGTTGCGCCATGCCCGCGCTCATCTGGGTCATCTGTTCGGCTATCTGCCCCTGCAGCCGGGCTACAACAAACGGCTGCGCAATGCCGCCGGCCTGATCACCACGGTGATCCGCACGTTGGCCGTGGACACGACGCTGTGGACCGACGACGTGTGGGTCGTGGACTCCACCCCGGTGGAATGCGGCCGGTCACGTGAGACTGCGAAAAGCAAGGACTTCGAGACCGACCTCGACCGCGCCGGGATCGAACTGCTCCGCCCAGCCCGCAAGGGCGAACCCGAACGGCCCGGTGCACGACTGTTCAAGCCACTACGCCAAACCATCGAATCGATCAACCAGACCCTCAAAGGCCAACTCGATCTCGAACACCACGGCGCACGCACCCCCACCGGGGTGATCGTCCGCGTGCTCCAACGCATCCTCGCGCTCACCGCCGCGATCTGGCACAACGACAAGACCGGACAACCCATCAAACGATCACTGACCGCCTACGACCACTGACTCCCCTTGGAATCAATCATCTAGAGCACGATCGTGACGACCTTCTCCTCAGTGTTCGCCAGAATGCCGCTCCATCCGAGCTCTCGACCGATGCCGCTGGCCTTCACGCCGCCCCAGGGCAGGGCCGGATCGATGGCGGCCCACCCGTTTACCCACACCGCGCCGACACGCAGCCGACGTGCCAGCGTGTGAGCGGAACTTACGTTGGTGGTCCACACGGTTGCCGCGAGCCCATAGGTGGAGTCGTTGGCGATTCTTACCGCTTCGTCGATATCGTCGAAGGGCATCACCGCGCCGACGGGCCCGAAGACTTCCTCCCGCGCCAATGTCGACTGGTTGTCGACGTCGGCGAAGATGGTGGGCTGGACGAAGAATCCGTCGTGGCCGGGGAGCGCTCCTCCACCGGCGATTAGCCTCGCACCGTCGGCCTTGGCACCGTCGATGTAGGAGAGGACCCGCTGCTGATGAGGCCGGCTGATGAGCGGTCCCATCGTCGTTGAATCCTCGAACGGGTCGCCCAGTACTTGTGCCGCTGCGGCTTGCGCTAGCCCATCTACGACACATTCGTAGATTGCTCGGTGAACGAGAACTCGCGTCCCCGCGGCACACACCTCGCCTTGGTTGAAGAAGAGTCCCATGGCGATGCCACGTACGGCGGCCTCGACATCGGCGTCGTCCAGGACGATCTGCGGACTCTTGCCGCCCAGTTCGAGGCTGACGCGCTTGAACGTGTCAGCCGCTGCTTTCTGGATCTGGCGTCCGACCTCGGGCGATCCAGTGAAGCTGACCTTGTCCACGTCGGGGTGCTGGGCAAGGGCCGCTCCGGCGACCACGCCGAAACCTGGCAGGACGTTAACGACTCCAGGGGGAAACCCGGCCTCCTCGAACAGTTTGGCGAGGTGGAGGATCGACAGTGGTGCATCCTCTGCGGGCTTGAGCACGACAGTGTTGCCTGCGGCCAGCGCGGGTGCGAGCTTCCAGCTGGCGATCATCAAGGGCGTGTTCCAGGGCACGATGGCGGCAACCACACCCAGGGGTTCGCGCGTGGTGTAGGAGTGCGTGGGCTGCCCGAAGTAGCCAGCCGTGGGGATGGTGCTACCGGCGATCTTGTCGGCCCAGCCGGCGAAGTGGCGGAAGGTGGCGATCGCATTCGGCACGTCTAGAACCGCAGGCTGGCGAACAGGCTTCCCGATGTCGAGGGCCTCGAGTTCAGCAAGGTGGGTCGCGTCGCGTTCGATGAGGTCGGCCACGCGGTGCAGGAGTGCTGCGCGTGCAACGCCCGGGGTAGACCGCCAACCGCCCTCGAAGGCTCGTCGTGCGGCGCGGACCGCGTCGTCGACGTCGGTGGCGTCGGCAGCCGCGACCCGGCCGAGCGGCTCTCCGTTGGCCGGGTTGAGGACCTCGAGCGTGGCTCGAGACTCCCGCCAGCGGCCGTCGACGAAAAGGCGGCGCTCGACGACGAGACCGCCCCGGGCGGGGCTGCCCTGTCCCGACCCGGACGCTCCGCGATCGGTCCGAGTGGCTCGACGCTGCGCCTCGACATGCTCGAGCTCGTCGAGACTCGCAGCAAATCGGTCCACGAGGTGGTCGAGGTTGTCGTTGTCGAAGACCAGAGGCGGACGAATCTTGAGCACATTGTCGTAGCGCCCGACCTTGCTGATGAGCACGCCACGTCGGCGCATATCCTCGACGACCCACTTGGCCTGGGCCGCCCCGGGGTCACCTTCGCCGTCGATGAACTCCACGCCGAAGAACAGCCCGGTTCCACGGATGCTTTTCACGTTGGGATGGTCGCCGGCGATCTTCTCGAGAAGGTCGTGGGCCCGCTTCCCCACGGCGTGCGCGCCGGCTTGGAGTTCGCGGTCTCCCATCTCAGTGAGGACTGCGGTGCCGACGGTCGCTGAAACTGGATTGCCTGCGAATGTGTTAAAGAAGAGGTTGTTGGACCCAAACTCTTCGAGGAGGGCGGCGGTGGTTATGACGCCACCCATGGGGTGGCCGTTGCCCATCGGCTTGCCGAGGGTGACCAGGTCGGGCTCTAACCCAAGGAGCTCGTGTCCCCACATGTGCGAGCCGGTGCGCCCGAAGCCGGACTGCACCTCGTCGGAGATAACGAGTCCGTTCGCAGAGCGGACCATGGAGGCGACCGTCGAGACATAGCCAGCCGGGGTGCGGAGCAGGCCCTCGGTCGAGAGCAGCGGGTCCAGGAGGAGCGCGGACACGCCGTGGCCGGCGTTCTGCAGGTCGAGGATGGAAGCGGCGGCTTCGGCGAGAGCATCGGCGAGGACGAGCCTTTCCGGTCGCTTGTCAGCATGGAGATCGGGGATGCGCAGCGTCCGAACGTGAGCACCGAGCGGCTCCTTGACCGAGACGCCGGTGGTCAACTCTGCCAAGCTCGTCGTGTTGCCGTGGTAGCTGAAGTCGCTGACAAGGACTCCGGTGCTGCCAGTGTGCTGTCGCGCAATGCGGAGGGCGAGCTCATTGGCCTCGGAGCCGCTGTTGGTAAAGAACGCCCTGTTCAGACCAGAGCCGAACGTCGAGAGGAGGAGCTCCGCGTACTCGACGACCGGCTCCGAGAGGTATCGCGTGTGGAGGTTGAGGGTCTTGGCTTGTTCGATCAGGGCGCGAACAACGACAGGGTTCGCGTGACCAACATGTGGCACGTTGTTGTAGGCGTCCAGGTAGGTGGTTCCGTCAGCTCCCTGCAGCCAAACGCCCTCGCCGGAGAGCAGATGGAGCGGTTCGTCGTAGAACAGCGGGGAGTGAGGGCCCAGGGTGGCCTGCCTGCGCGCCAAGAGTGCGCTGGTACGCCACTTGCTGGTGCTGCTGCTGTTCATCGCGTCTCCTGTTTGATGCTTCGCCGGCCGCTGTGCGCTGCTCCAGGCGACTTAGGGCCGTGCTTGGGCTCTGGTCCTAGTCCTACGCTCTGTCCGCCCACCACTTACCGACGAGGTCGAGACCCTCATCGAGCGAGGTGGTGGGCTGCCAGCCGAGCTGGTCGCCGGCCTTCTTCACAGAGCAGTGCTGGTCAGTGGCGTACATCGCCCAGGCGTGCCGCGTGAGTGCCGGCGGCTCCGAATTCAGGTCCTCGAGCGCCTGCGCTTCGAGACGTGACGCGAGGGCGTACGCCACCTCCTTGTCGAGGTTCGTCGAGATCGGCACGGCGCCGGTGACCCGAGCCAGGCCGTCAAAGTACTCACGCCAGGTCTCGCGGCGGCCGCCTGTGCCGTTGTAGATCTCCCCGGCGGGTGCCTGATTGCCTGCGGCAATGAGGAGGCGCACCAGGTCGGCGACGTAGATAAAGCCACCGGTCGCTGTTCCATTGCCGATGAAGCTGAGCTGGCCTTGGTTCATTAGGTCGACGCAGCCCTCGACGAAGTACGGGCATCGTGGGCCGTACACACTGGCCGGGCGCACGATGACGGCGTCGAGCCCTTGCGCGATGGCCCCCTCAACCGCCTCTTCTCCCGCGATCTTCGCGTCGACGTAGCCCCAGCCTCGGCGCGTTCGCAGTGTGCTCTCGTCCAAGCCGCCGACGTCAGGGAACCCGTAGACGTCGGTGCTGCTGACGTGGACCAAACGGGCTCCGGCGGCCGCGGAAGCGGCCACCACGTTCTGGGTACCCACCGCGTTGACCGCTTCGAAGGCGCCCGGAGGCGCCCAGTCACTGACGATCGCGCCGCAGTGATAAACGATTTCGGCCCCGGCGACAGCTACGCCCACACTGCTCGCGTCCGAGAGATCGCCGAAAACGAGTTCGGCTCCAGCGCTCTCCAGGACGGCTGTCCTGGAGGTCGGCCGAACGAGAGCGCGTACTTCGACACCGCTCTTGCGCAACGCCTGAACGAGATGGCTTCCTATGAACCCTGACCCGCCTGTCACTGCCGCTGTGATCATGTCGTAACGCCTCCTTGGAGTCTGATACCCACGGTAGGTTTACTTACGCTTCATCGGCAATACCCTATGCGAGTTTTTTGAACGATGCGTTCATGTATGTTAGGCTGCACCGGTGGGAACGGGTCTTGACCAGGCGTCGATGTTTGCCGAGCTCCTTTTGAAAAATCGGCGGGCGGCGGGGCTGAGCCAGCAGCAGCTCGCGCAGTTGTCAGGCATCAGCGTGCGGGCGTTGCGGGAGCTGGAGCACGGCCGGGCACGCGCGGCTCAGCAGCGGTCGGCCGAGGTGCTGGCGGACTCGCTGGGGCTCACCGGCGCCGACCACGCGGAGTTCCTCGCGATGGCGCATGAGGGTCGGCGTCGGCGGCCTACCGGTAACCCGAACGGGTCGCCGGCGCTCCCACCGGATCTGGTGGGACGCCAAACCGAGCTGGACTGGCTCCGCAGCGTGCTGCTCGCGGGTGACGACGTCGCTATCGTGGGCCAGGCAGGCGTCGGCAAGACGGTGATGGCCGCGTTCGCCGCTCACCAGCTGAGCGAGGAGTTTCCGGACGGCTGCTTTGCTGTCGACCTGCGCGGCATGGACGAACGTCCGCTGGAAGTCCGCACTGTCTTCGAACGGCTGCTGCGTGCGTTGGGCACGTCCTCGGCGGAGATTCCGACCTCGGTGCACGGTATGGAGAGTCTGTATCGGTCCCTGCTTGCCCAGCGCCGCGTCCTGGTCGTCCTGGACAACGCCGCAGCCGAACCACAGGTCCGGCCGTTGATGGCAACGGTGCCCGGCTGCCGCACCTTGGTCACCTGCCGCCGTAGGCTGGCGGGGCTGTCCGGCGTGCGCTGGCTGCCGCTGGAACCGCTGGCCGCTGCCCAGGCGAACGCGCTGCTGACCGCGATCGCGGGGGAGGAGCGGGTCTCGGCGGAGCCGGCGGAGGCGCGTGAGCTCGTCGAACTGTGCGGGAACCTGCCACTGGCGCTGAGGATCGCAGGCGACCGGCTCGTGACCCGGCCTTCCTGGTCGCTCGCTCATCTTGTCGACCAATTGCGCGACGAGCGGAAGCGGCTCACCGCGCTCTCCGCGGGGGATCTGCAGGTGCGGTCGGCGTTCGACCTCTCCTACCGCGGCCTGTCCGAGCGGGCGAGGATGGTGTTCCGCAGGCTCGCGGTCGTGCCGGGCGCGGACTTCGGCATCGAGCTCGTGCGGGTCGCCACCGGCCTGACCGAGGCCGAGGCGTTCCGCCACCTCGACGAACTGCTCGAGGCCAGCATGGTGCAGGAAACACCGGTCGAGGGCCGGTTCCGGTTCCACGACCTGCTGCGGATCTTCGCGGGCGAACGGTGGGCGGAGGAAGGGACACCCGCGGAGCACGACCAGTTCCGGCATGCCGTGCTTGAGCACCTGCTGCACATGGCGAGCGCTGCGGGCAAGCTGTTCCTGCCCGCTGCGGAGAGTGGCGGAGTCTTCGAGTCGGCCGACGCGGCACGGGTGTGGCTTGATGTGGAAGCGTCGAACTGGATCGCCGCACTGAGGTACGCGGGACGCAAAGGCTGGCACCGCGAGGCGGTGGAACTGGCAGCGTCCATGCACTGGTACTCCGACGACAACTGGCACCGTCAGCCGTGGGAGGAGATTTTCCGCATCGGCGCCGCTGCCGCACACGAGCTCGGCGACCGGTCGGCGGAGGCGAAGCTGCTGAACTTCGTCGGGTGGGCGTTGCGGGTGGTCAAAGCATTCGAACCCGCACTGGACCTGCACCAGCAGGCACTGCGCGCGGCGATCGAAGCGGGAGACCGGTTGGAGCAAATGTGGGCTCTGGTCCACACGGGCCGGATTCACCAGATTCTCGGCAGGCCGACGGTCGCGATGGAGATGGTCGAGCAAGGCGCCAAGCTGTCCAACGAGTTCGACTTCTGGTCCGAACAGGTCTCGGTCCAGTACCTGTTCGGGTCGCTGCTGCTCGCACAAGGCAGAGCAGAGGACGCACTGGAAGTGCTCCGTTCCCTGCACATGCGCACGCAGCACTACGACCTGAAGAAGGCTGTGTACCGGCGGCGCATGGCCACTGTGCTCTCGGAAGGCGTGGCCCAGTGTCTGCAGGCGCTGGAACAATGGGAGGAAGCCACCATCCTGTTCGCGCGTTGCCGCGAGGACTACACCGCGATCGGCGCGCTCCTTTTCGCCGCGGGCGCCGCGCACTCGGAGGGACGCTGCTGGATCGCGCTGGGTGAGTATCTCCAGGCCGACGTCGCGCTGAGATTCGCACTCGCCACCTATGGCGAACTGGAGACGATAGCCGGTCGGCGCGAAGAGATTCAGGCGGACCTCGACGGCCTGCCCTAGTGATCGTCGGGGCGGGTGCAAGTGACGTAGTTGATGCCAGTGGCCAGCGAATCGATCGTGTTGGCCCGCAGCCATTCCTCGACCTCGGTACGGACCAGCACCAGCGCGGCCTCGTCCATTCGCAGGGCGACGTTGCGAAAGCCGCTGCCGAGGATGAACTGCCACCAGTCGCTCAGCGCAAGCAGCCGGGTCTGATAGTCGCGATGGGTGACCCTCGCGTCGGGCAAGCCTGCTGCGCGCACCAGGTTGCGCAGTTCGAAGAGATCTCCCGTCCGCCACCACGGTAGGTCGACGGCGAGGTCCGGTAGGTGGGCCTGGGCGTGGTCGAGGAAGACGTTGGAGACCGGGGCGAACATGTTGCGCGCGATGGTCGCGACCGCGAGCCTGCCTCCTGGCTTCACCAGGCTCCACGCCGAGGAGAACGCCGCGGTGATGTCTTCGGCGAAGAAGATCCCCAGACTGCACGCGACCGCGTCGAACGTGCCAGGTTCATACGGCAGTCGGTTCATGTCGGCGACCTCGAACGTCACATTGGCCACATCGAGTTCCTCGGCCCTGAGCCGGGCGAGTCGCAACATCTGTTCGGAGATGTCGCACCCGATGACCGCTCCGTCGCCGACCTGTTGCGCGGCACGCAGTGCGACGCCCCCCGGACCACACGCGATGTCGAGAACCCGGTCACCCGGTTCGAGCCTCAGCTCCGAGACGACCTCGTCGAGGCAGAACGGCGCGACTCGTTCGCGGATGTCGAGGTAGTTCTCGGCCGCGTGGTCATACGTGCGCGGCCAGTCGGACGTCTCCATGATCTGACTCCGTTTTCGTTGAGGTGATTGGACTTTCGGCATGGCGATCGGCGAGGTACGTTCCTGACTGTCCTTTCCAGAAAAGGGAGAAGGCCATGTCTGCCTACGAACGTGGAACGGTATTGGTCGCGGGCGCAGGCATCGCCGGACTGACGGCGGCTCTGCACCTGGTTCGATCCGGCTGGGAGTGCGTGGTGGTGGAATCGGCTCCCGGACCGCACCCTGAAGGTGCCGGGCTGCACGTGGCGCCGAACGGCGCGCGGGTGTTGCGTCGGCTGGGTGTGGATCTCGCTCCGGGAGCGTGCAAGGTCGACGCGATCGCCGTGCGCCGGTGGGACGACAACGAGACGTTGGGCCTGCTGTCGTTGACGGGGACGACCGACGTGCCCTACTACACGATGCACCGTGCCGACCTGCACGCGGCGTTGCTGGCGCGATTGTCCGCCGGGGTGGTGCGGTATGGCGTGGCGCTGACAGGACTGGACGAGGACGCGTCCAGTGTGCGGGTCCTGTTGTCGGACGGCTCGTCGTGGACGGGTGATGTCCTGATCGGCGCGGACGGCATTCACTCCGCGGTACGCACGCTGCTCTGCGATGACGAACCCGTCTACACCGAGAACGTCATGTACCGGGGCATCATTCCGACCGGCCCCGCCACCGAAGGCCTGAGCCCCGACCACGCGACCATCTGGGCCGGTCCGGGGCGGCACTTCGTCGCGTATCCGATCAGCGGGGGAGCCGCCTACTACATCAGTGCGAGCGCTGATGGTCAGCCTTGGGAAGGCGTGGACTGGTCGGAGCCCGCTGATCTGAACATCGTGCGGCAGCCCTATGCGGACTGGGACGGCACGGTGACCGCGCTGCTGTCCGCCGCACCGCGGATGACGCGCTGGGCGTTGTTCGACCGGCCGCTCGTCACCGGATGGCCGGGGCAGCGCATCACGCTGGTGGGAGACGCGGCGCACGCGATGCCCCCGTTCCTGGCGCAGGGAGCGAACCTGGCGATGGAGGACGCGGCTGTCCTCGTCGCCTGCCTCGACGATGCCGCCGGCGATGTCGTCACCGCCTTGCGCCGCTACGAGACAGCCCGTGCCGAACGCGTCGCCGCTGTCCACCGGTTGACCGCCAGCAGGGGCGCGACTTTCCGACTCGTCGACGGCGCCGACCAGGAGGCCCGCGACGCGGCACTGCGCGCGGGCTCGCTGGGCGACGACTTCGGCTGGATCTTCGGCTACGACACCGACGACGCTCTCCGCTGAATCGTTCATAGTCCGGTGTCGACGGTAAGCGAGCTGAAGCCGCGGAAACCGAGGTTCGTGTTGTACACGGGAGGTACGTCGGGAGCAACCCGCAGTGCCGGGAATCGGGTGGCCAAGGCGTGCAACGCCAGCGCTGTCTGCTCCCGCACCAGCGTGGCCCCGATGCAGTTGTGCGCTCCGCGGCCGAACGACAGGTGCGGGTTGGGCCTGCGGGTCAGGTCCAACGTCTCGGGATCGCGGAACTGGTTCTCATCCCGGTTCGCGGCGCCGATGTAGAGGAGCACGGGCTGGCCCGCGGTGAACTTGTGGCCCTTGTAGGTGAAGTCCTCCGTGACCATGCGACCGATGTACTGGACCGGGCCGTCGTACCGGAGGAACTCCTCCACCGCGTGCCGCAGGGTGCGGTCATTCTCCGTGATCAGGTGGCGCTGCTCCGGATGCCACTCGAGCGACCAGGTCGCGTTGCCGATGAGGTACCGCAGCGGTTCCAGTCCGGCGAACATCAGGAGCATGGCCTGTCCGCACGCGTCGTCGAGGATGAAGCGGAAGTTGTCGGTCTCCTCCTCGACGAGCTTGGTGATCATCGTGGGGTTGTGCCGTCGCATGGCGTTGTGCGTCTGGTCGCGCAGGTAGCGGGCGAACGCGTGGATGGCCCGTTGTCCTCGGCGCAGGTCCTCCACCGTGAGCGAACTCGCGCCGAAGAGATAGGCGATGTCGTCGGACCATTCGGCGAGCTGCACGTGATCGTCCATGGGCGCGCCAAGCAGCTGGGTGATGACCATCGCGGGCAATGGGCGCGCGAACTCGCTGATGAGGTCGTGCCTGCCGGACCAGCCCGCCAGGAGTGTGTCGATCGCCTTCTGGATGATCGGAGCGAGCTTATCCCTGGAGAACAAGTCGCACATCTTGTTCATGTGCTGGCGGCGGACCGCGTGGTCGTGGCCGTCGAAGAAGGCAACCCATCTCGTGAGCACGGGCACGATGTCGGCGAACTCTTGCTGCTGAGCCAACGGAAGCGCTTTGATGGGTAACGTGGCGCGGTTGTTGCTCAACCGAGGGTCGCGCAGCAGTGTGGTGATGTCGTCGTGAGCGAAGATGACCCAGGAGCCGCCGTACATGGAGGACTGGTGGATGGGCTCATCGTGGCGCATGGCCGCGTAGGTGGGATACGGGTCGGGGATGAGCTCAGGGTTGCTGAGCGAGAACGGATCCGCGGACAGCGCGACGGCGGCGGTGGTCATGGCGTTCCCCTGTCAGGCTTTTGGTGGCGGATTGTGGGAAGCGGCGCGGGCGAGCAGCCGCTGCGCGCTGGCGTAGCCGACCTGGTGGCTCCCGATCTGCGCGGCGGTGAGCCGGGCGACCTCGTCATCGAGCCGGATCGGAGTGCCTGCAGCTTGGGCGATCAGGCTGATGTAGCAGCAGGTGTCGAAAATGGTGAACCACCACACGGCGGCGTCGAGCGTCTCGGCGACGGCGACCAGTCCGTGGTTGCGCAGAATCACGCCCTTGCACTCGCCGAGCGCGGCGGCGATCTGCTTGCCCTCGACGCGGTCGAAGACGATGCCGGTGAAGTCGTCGAAGATCGCGTGGTCCTCGAAGAACGCGGTGTGGTCCTGCGTGATGGGCTCCAGCAGCTTGCCGAGGCTGGAGTAGGCCCGGCCGTAGTTGGTGTGCAGGTGGATGGCGGCTTGGGTGTCGGGGCGGGCCGCGTGGATCTCGGCGTGGATCGAGAAGGCGGGCAGATTCACCACGCCTTCACCTTCCACGGTGACGCCGCTGGGGCCGTCGACGCGGATGAGCTGGTCGGGCGTCATGTGCGCGAACGGCACCGTGATCGGGTTGGTCCAGAAGGTGTTGGTGTGCTCAGGGTCTCGCACGGTGATGATCCCGGCGATGCCCTCGTCGAAACCCTTTCCGGCGAAGTGCCAGAACGCGGCGGCCAGCCGGGACTTGAGGTGCGCACGAGCTTCCTGCGGATCGTCGAAGGACGCCTCTGGGAGGAACTGGTTGTCGGCGGGTTGGATGGTCTTGGTCATTTCTCGTCTCCTTGGGACTGTCGGTTCGGCGTCAGTTCGTCGCGTTCATCCACATGTCCAGCACCGTTCGGATGTCACCCCGGTACTGGCGTTCCGCTTTGATGTGGGAGCCGCGGCGGCCGAACTCCCAGCCGAGGACGTTGAAGTCGTTCGGGCTGACAGGGAACTCGCCGAAGAAGCGGGCGAGGCGCTCGGGCAGCGAGGGCAGGTCACACGCGGCGAAGTCCAGTACGGAGAAGCCGACGTCCAACGCGACGCCGTTGGTGGCGTTCACTGCGAGTGCGACGCAGTAGTCGCGCGAGATTTGCCGGACCACGGTGTCCGCGGTCTCGGCCGGGATGGCCGTACTCCCGGTCAAGGCCACGTACCGGTTGAGGTCCGCGGGGGACATCGGCCCGGCGACGTCGAAGTCCAGCACGACGGAGCCGGATCGCCAGTCGACCGCGGCGAAGCTGATGTGCCGCAAACCCATGTCAGCGAACTCGCCGATGCGGGCGGCCAGCGCAGGGGCGACCTCGGCCGCGCCGAGTATCTCGTCGTGCGGGCGTTTCGTGCCGAAGTAGAACCAGGTCTTGGTGAGGCCGAAGTCGGCGTCGAAGGAGCATGAATGCAGTGGCTTTCCGTCGTACAACTTTGCCCACGACCTGGCCAACGGGAGCAGAGGGTGGTGCTGCCGGAGAAGGCCCGACGCGAGTGCTTGTTCTGTTGTGTCAACGGAATCGGTGGGGAACACGCGGTAGGACAGCGGTGCGCCTGCCTGACCGGTGGTGCGCCAGAGCACTGATCCTGTGTGGAACGGCTCGGGGAAGGCCGCGTACACGGCCGAGGCGACGTCCGGGTCGTGGGGGGCGCCGACAGCGGAGGCTGCCGCCACCAGGTCGCGCCGAAAGCTCTCAGCGGTGAAGGCGCGTGGCTCGACCATGAAGCGATCCTTTCGATAGGCGTGCGTCAGCTCGGAATGAAGAGCGGTGACGGTGGGAGGTTGTTGCCTCGGGGATATGTCCAGCAAATATTAAGACTTGCTTAAGCGGAGAGGAAGGCTATGGATCTCGTTATTTCTTGACGATTCAACCCGCGGCGATGGCTGGATTTGTTTCATGCGAAACAATCTCCTCCAGGCAGGCCAAATCCGCGCATCTATGCAGGTCAGAGCTTGATCGGCGGCGAACCTGACGATCTTCTCGGGTGTAGTCCTTTGGTGACGAAGAGAGTCGGACGTTGAGACTCGGGGCAAAAGGGCAATGTTGGACGACCAGGAGGGCAATCCGCTTTCTCGTATTGTGTCAGGTGTCGTAGAATTTACGGTCCGAAATTTCGTCCGCGATCGTATCAAGTGGACTTAACATGTTTTGAGTGGGGAAAGTCGCATTCCTTGCCACGTCTGTTCACAGCGAGTACTTGGCCGGCGACGCATCATTTATAAGGACCATGTCAGGTCGGACAGCGCGCAAAGATCGCCGCGCTGACTGCCGTCGTCCAGATGCTTTGGGTCGTTGTCTTGTCGACTCAGTCGGCCGACGTAGCCCCTTCGGCGGGCAGCAAGGCGAGTTCCGCCTCGGCGCGCTCGCGTTCGTCGCGGTTGACCGTGTTGTCGAACAGGTCGATCGCGAGCGACAGTTGAGTTCGCGCCTGCTGGTGTTTCCCGGCATTGCGCCAGGCGGTGCCTTCGCGTAGCAGCAGTTCCGCTTTGTTGTGGTAGTGATAGGCGGGTTGGCCTGGCACAGTGAGTTCGGCCGCTTCGTGGAAGTGTTGTGCTGCTTCGTCCCAGTGCTCCAGGCCCGCGAGGCAGTCGCCGATGTGCGTGAGCGCGAGCACCGTCACCTTGGCGGCCATTTCCGGGTTGGTCTGGTCGGCTCGGCTCTTCGCCTCGGACAGCAACGGGCTGAGCAACGCCAGCGCCTCTGGGAACCGGCCGAACGCCTCCAGCGTGGCACCCAGCGAGAGTGTCATCCAGAACCTGGTCACCCAGAAGTCATACCCCGTCGACATCTCGTAGGCGCGCTGGCTGCGCTGCATGCCCTCCTCGATCTGTCCAAGGCTCAGCAGCGTCGAGCCCAGGATCGAGTTCGCGATTGTGATCCCCAAGCGGTAGTCGATCTCCTCGGCGAGTGCCAGTGCCGGACGGAGCGTGCTCAGCGCGCGTTCACTGTCGGCCAGGCCCCATTGATACGCCGATCCGAGCTGGGTGAGCAGGTCGACCTCCGCGATTCGGTCGCCCAGCGCCCTCGCCGCGTTCACGCCGAACTCGAACACCTCGTTCCAGCGGTGTCGCGACTCCCTGCCATGTGAGTAGTTGTGCAGCGTCCAGGTGCAGTCGACCACCTCGCGGTGCCATCCGAGCGCCGCCGCCTGCCGCAATGCCGCCAACCAGTTGGTTGCCTCGTGGTCCAGCCACTCCTTGGCCGCGTCCTGCGATTGGAACGGGCTGTCCGCGGGCACCTCGGACACGGTGGAGAGGAACAACCGGCCCGCCGCCGTGGTCTTCTCCAGTATGTAGGCGCAGAGACCCTCGTTGAGCTGTGCCCGCACGTCGCCAGGCTCATCCGCCGCCAAGCGTTCGCCTGCGAAGAGGCGGATCAGGTCGTGGAACTGCAGCCGCATCGGCGCGGACATCACATTCAGCAATGACGCCTCGACCAGTTCGTCCAGGTAGGCGTCGATCTCGGCGGGGGATACTCCGGTCGCGATGGTGGCGAGGTCGTCATCGAAGTGAGCGCCAGGGACGAGAGCGAGGCGGCGGAACACCAACTGCGCCCCGGGACTGAGCCTGCGCAGCGAGACCTCGAACGCCGAGCGTAGTTGCAGGTCGCCTGCCGACAGCGAGTCCAGCCGTGTCCGTTCGTCCTGCAACTGTCGCACCAGGTAGGCGAGCGACCAGTGTCGCCGGGTCGCCAGGCGGTTGCCGACGATCCGCACTGCCAGGGGGAGGTTGCTGCACAGGCGCACTACCTCGGCGGCGGCTTCTGGTTCGCCTCGCACGAGCTCATCGCCGACAATTTCGGCCAAGAGGTCGAGTGAACTCACCGCGGGCAACACATCGAGGGTGAGCCAGTGGGCCGCCTCCAGCCCTGCAAGCGAACGGCGGGATGTGACGATCGTCAGGCTGCGCTCACCACTGCTCAGCAGCGGCCGGACCTGGGCCTCGTCCGCGGCGTTGTCCAGTACGACCAGCACACGACGATCCCGCAACAACGTGCGGAACAGTGAGCTGCGGTCGATCTCAAGAGCCGGGATACGGTTGGCCGGGACGCCGAGCGTGGTCAGCATCCGCTCCAACGCCGCGGCCGCGGAGATCGGGTGATCGTCGACGCCCCGCAGGTCGAGGGCGAGACAGCCGTCCGGGAATTGCGCGGTGAGACGGTCAGCGGCCGCCACGGCGAGTGAGGTCTTGCCTACTCCAGGTGGCCCCATCACGACCATGACGCCACCCGTTTCGGCCGCACGGGACAGCTGTTCCAGCTCGCGTTCCCTGCCGACCAGCGCGGGCGCCGCAGGCAGCGCGTACAACATCGTCCTGTTGCCCGAACGAAGAGACCGCCGACGCCCTTCCTTGGCCAGCAGGATGAACGACTCCCGTTCATCTCCGCCTAGCTTGAGCGCGCTGGCCAGCAACTCAGCCGACCGTTCCTGTGCGGCGGATGCTCGTCCGTGTTCCAGCTCTCGCAGTGCGCGAACGCTCAAGCCCGACAACCTGGCCATGTCCGATTGCGACAGCCTGGCTGCGGTTCGATACCGCAGCAGTACCTGGCCGAAAGCCGGTCCAGATGGCGAGTCAGCGAGGCTGGTCATGCCGGACATTCAACTCGCGTCCTGCGGGAGATGGAAGCGGTGTTACCAATGTTGGCGTACTTGCTCACACAACGCACGCAAGCGGTCATCGGGAGTGACGTTCCTGGTCACGAGACTGCGTCAAGTCCTGATCTACGATAGTGCCGGTCTTCCTCAACCCGGGTCGCCGCGGGCGGCGCTGTCCGCGGGTGGCACGGACAACGCCGCCGTGGGCTCGGTTCGCGACTGGCGGATGGGTGCTCAGCGGAGGATGAGGCGCCAACGCTGAATAGTTGCCGCCGTTGCATTTGAGCCCGTACGCCTGACCGTTCCAGTTGGAGTCCACGCACAGGCCGCCCCGGGCGGAGTGAGGTTCCCCTCGGGAGTCGGACACCGGGGTTTCATGCCGCGAGGGCGATGTGGACTGTGGCTGATGCGGGTTTCGTGTGGGGTTCGGTAGCCGAGTGTCGAATGTAGACGGTCGTGATTGTAGTTGTCGAGGTTGTCGAGGTAGTCGGGCGTGGTCTCGGCTGTCGAAACCCTGGGAGCCCATCTCGGCTTTGAGGGTGGCGAAGAACGACTCGGCGACGGCGTAGTAGGAGCCGACTCTGCCCATCGACGATCGTGCGCCCAGGGCGGCGAGCGTGTGGCGGAACTCGGCCGAGGTGTATTGGGCGGATTCAACTGGTCGTCGCAAAACCCCTTGATCGAGAGGTGGAGCTATGGCAGGCGGGCCGAGGCAGAGGCAGGTTCGGGAGTACCGGGGATAGCTGCCGTCACCGGGCCTGCCGACGGTCGCGTGGTGCGAGGATTGTGTGAGGTTCTGGGCTGCGATCGCGACCGGCGTTCTGACCGATGACGCCTCGGCTGCGGCCGGTGTGTCGTCGCCGGTCGGCTACCAGTGGTTCCGTCACGCTGGCGGGGTGAAGCCGCGACTGCCGACGACGGTTTCTGGCCGGTACTTGTCGTTCGTCGAGCGTGAGGACATCGCGTTGTTGCGCGCTCAAGGTCTCGGCGTGCGCGAGGTTGCCAGGCGGTTGGGCCGGGATGCCTCGACGATCTCCCGAGAGCTGCGCCGCAACGCGTCCACCCGGACCTACGGTGTCGACTGCAAGGCCTCGACGGCGTAGTGGCATGCCGAACGGCGCGCGAGGCGCCCGAAGGTCGCCAAGCTCGTCGTCAACGAGCGGCTGCGGGACTATGTCCAGCAGCGCTTGTCCGGTGAGGTCCGTGACCGATCCTGTCCCTCAAACGGGGCAACCCCAGCACCGGCTGGGCTCTGTTGGGACGCCGGTAGGCTGGAACTGTCAGCCTTGACCGTGCAGGCCGTACTGGTGCGCTGCCGGATCAACAACCGGCTCTCCTCGCATCGATCGGCTCACCGGCTGACCAGCCTCCCTCGACGCAAATCCAGTTGGCCCTGGTAGGGCGTCGATCGTCACCGTCGGCGCCTTCACGACTACTCCTTCCTGCAGGTCACGGCAGTAGCTCACCGCAGATGCCGAGTGCCAAGAGTCAAGAGTCAATCGGGCAGTCAGGGCTACCTGACCGGTGCGCGCGCGCCCCCGGCTATCGCACTCAGTCCTCTGCGGGGCTACCGTCTTAATATTCTCTTAATGGCGCCGGCGGAATTTGGTGGCCGCTTGGGTCATTCGTGTCCAAACTGGGAGATCGCCATGGAGTCAAATCGATTCATTCGTCGGCATCTGCTTCGGGGCCTTGCCTTTGTTGTGGCGTCCATCACCACCCTAGTTGTGGTCGCCCCGGCTGCGCAGGCCTACGACAACGGGCAGTTCGAGTTCCTCTACGACAACGGCGCCCGTTCGGGGCAATGTCTGGACAGCAACTTCGCCGGTGACGTTTACACCAACCCGTGCAACTGGGACAACCAGTACCAGCGCTGGCTGGTCACGAAGACGAACACCACCTCGGCTATCGACGGCCATCAGCAGTACCGGCTCAAGAATGCGGCGACGAACCTCTACTTGACCCAGTACCGCGTAAATGGGCCGGTCGTCTTCACGGCGCCGTTTGGATCTTTCTCGTCGGACTATCAGAAGATCGACGGGGTTGGTTCCAGCTGGGCAAACGTGACCTTGAGGTCTTCTCACAGCAACGCCACCAACATGGCTCCGCCCATCTGCGTGACACGCTACTCAAATGCTCAGGTGTACTCGGCAGATTGTGGGCAGCCCAACCAGCACTGGGTGCTGAACAAATGACGTCACAATGCGGTAGATTCGCGAATTAGGTAGATCGTGACGGCCCGCCCGGAAGTCGAAAGAGTCTTCCGGGCGGGTCGTCACGGCGTGGTTTGGCTATCGCTCTGACGTCGTCCTTTTGTGGCAACTCGGGTTTGTTGTAGATTTCGAAAGTGCGCTCAGCTTGTTCTTTAACCCATCGGCATCGAGGGTCGGCCCTGGCTGATCATGAACGTAGGCCTTGGTTGATCATTCCTCTTGTGACGGAGTGAAGATCGATCCAAGGGCAGCGTGACGAGTGTGCACGATCCTGGCAGTGAGGCCAGTGCGCCGAAACCCGGCAAGCCCGGCCCTGGGCGCCCACCTGGCTCCAAGAACCGCAAGCCAGCCGTATGCCATGACGTCGGAAAACGTCAAGCGCGACCAGGGACGTAAAACAAGAGGCTCTGACCATGATTGCGTGATCAACTGACTGGGCCCAGGTCCGGGCGCGCGGCGACGGTTTGTGATCATGTCTGCTGTGTGATCGTCAGTGGTTGGACGTGCTCCTGCCGCACCTGGTGGGTGTGCTGGTCGAGCGGATCGAGCAGACCGCATCAGGCGTGCTGATGTGGGCGCGTGTCAAGGCGGAGGGCTGTGTCTGCCCGTCCTGCGGCAGCCGATCCCGGCGGGCCACAGCCGCTATGACCGTGGGCTGGCCGACGTCGTCGTGGCCGTCAGCCGGTGATGCTGCGATTGCGCGTGCGCCTGCGGCAAGTTGTCCGGCCGCGACGTTCGCCGAGCAGGTCCGCCGTGCCGCACGCAGTGCAGGCCGGCGACCGGTGGCATCTGTGGCACAACCTGGCCGCCGCAGTGGAGGAGGCGATCGTTGCTCACTGCGCTTGCTGGAACACCATCTTCAGTCCGGCGGACTCGGCGCTAGTTGCACGCACACGCGAGTGGTTCGCCGCCGTGCACGACCTGCTCGCCGAGGGTGCCGGGCTGCTGGAGTGCGCGCGGCGGCTGGCCTAATTGGGCGCTGAACACGGTCAAGCGCTACGTCCGCGCCGAGCGCATAGAGGAGTTGCTGCGTCCGCCGCGCTCCGGTGCCTGCCTGGTCGACCCGCACCGTGACTTGGTTGGGCAGCGCCTGGCGGAGAAGATCCACGGTCACCCGGATCCTGGCCGAGATCCGCGAGCAGAGGTACACCGGCAGCGCCACCCTCCTGGTGCGCTACATCAACCAGGGCCGGGCCGATCCCGAGCGCGTCGCACTCTCACCACGCCGCCTGGTCTCCTGGCTCATGAGCCGCCCGGCGGACCTGCCCGACCAACTCGCCGCCACCTCGACGACCTGATCACCACCTGCCCCGAGATGACCACACTCACCACTCGGATACGCGAGTTCGCCGCCATCCTCACCGGGCGCCGCGGCCAGGACCTTCCCGACTGGATCGCCACCACCCGAGCGGACGCACTGCCCGGCTTCGACTCCTACCTCAACGGACTGGACAAAGACCGCGACGCGGCGGTCGCGGGCCTGACCGTGCCCTACAGCAACGGACCCACCGAAGGCGTCAACACCAAGATCAAGCTGCTCAAGCGGCAGGCCTACGGCAAAGCCGGCTTCAGCCTGCTACGCAAAAGAATTCTTCTCACCGGCTGACCGCACCGCGACCGCGGACGCCATACTTGATCACGCAATCATGGACAGAGCCGTTCGTTTGACACACCCTGACGGCGGCGTCATCTGCTGTCGGTGACCGGTCAGGCCGTTATGGTGAGGCTGCGCATCTGGGCGACGCCTCGGGTGGCGTGCCAGGGTTCCGGCAAAATTACGGGGCGGCGCCGGTCAGGGTCGAGTGCGCGGCCGGGTCGGCGGCGTTGGACAGTATGTCGATGAACGCCTGGCGGTTGCCGCCCTTGCCCGCGGCCGGGGCGAGGCCCGCGTACTCGGCGACGACGCCGTCGGCGAACGGCGGGTGGAACCGTTGATCTCGCCGAGATGGCCCACAGACTCAACCAGCCCCCGTTCACCGAACCGGCAAGTCGACCACGCCACCCGAACAGGCAGCCACGAACGCGACGCAAACGGAAGGCTTCACACATGCGGAACGGCGCGCGAACTGTAAGTCGCGCGTCGTTCCGCATGTCGCCAATAGGGTCAGTACGGCAGCTTGCCGTAGGTGAACGACTTGAAGCTGGCCCAGGTCTGCACGAGGGTACGGCCGGAGCTGTAGGTCCGGTCCAGATGTGTCCAGAAGGTAAGTGGGCTGTTTGTGTGACGGACACGCAGGTCGAAACGCGCCCCGGTGTAGACACTGGTAGTCGTGCACCGGCCGGGCGAGACCGCATACGTCGAGAACCCGCCGAGATCCGGGAACTCAGCGCTGACAACGTAGTCGGAGCCGTAGTTGCACAACTGGAACGACGCGGTCGCGGCCTCTGCCGTGCTTGCAGTCAGAGTGGCACCGCCAATACCTAGACTGGCAGCCGCGACTACGGTGGCGAACTTCTTCGTGAGGGACACGCTATGATCCTCCGGTTTTAACGTCAGTGACGGTCATGATGCTGCGTCTGCGTACATGATCGAGCTCGCGTCGATGTTCTGCCAGCTACTGCAGGGGCGATTGCACTTCCATACCTGCAGGATTGCCCGAATCAGGGCCCCGAGGGAAGGAAGTGGCCTATTGACATTGCGTCCCCTGCCTTGTTGGCACGTAGTGGCCGCAACATGCACGTGAGTCCCTGGCGCGCGGGTAGATCCAATCATCGCCACTGCCAGCGCAGTTGGCGGTCGTTGAGGTGATTGGTAACGGTTTCATCAGCAGAGTTTTCTGCTGTCAACTCGTCGAACTACAACCAATGGTGAAATTCGACGCGGCGAACTCTCAACAACCTGACCAAGTCCTACAAGCTCAGGGAAGACAACCTCAGCTTCCGATCACTCCCGTTTGGTTCCCGGCGTTTCTCCCACGGGGCGTGAAAGTCCTTGCGTTGGAAGCGATGCAGGACGCACTCGGAGTCAACCACATCAGGCATCGCGTGCGGGAACGCGATCTTGCTCCGCGCCGTTCGGGCCGAGCAGAAACGTCGGTTCCTCAAGAGTCGGTTCGACCGGGTCCGTGCCTGCCGACCGGAAGCCGCTCACTCTCAGGGGGCCTAGTCATATGTACCTCCCGCTTACGTGATGTCCTGCCTCCTTCGGAGTCAACGTCCGGGTGTGTTAATGCGGTCGACCACGGTTCATCCTGTTGGGGCAACCGAGAAACCGTGAATTCGCCTGGCTCGATGTGGTTCGTTGGTCAATCACGATGCGTAATGTTTGCCCGATCGCAACATCGGCATCGGAAACACTCGACGCAAGGCACCCGATAACCGGGCTCTGGATCAGTACGCTCACGGTGGGGCAGAAACGTGAGGGCCCCACATGTCCGTGCGCGCAGCCAAGCTTGGGTTGTCGTTGCAGGTACAGGTCTTCGGTCCCGTCCGCGCGTGGTGGGGAAGCCACGAGGTCGTACTCGGTTCTGGCCAGGCGCAGGCGATCTTCGGCATGCTGACGTTGGCCGCGGGCAGAGTCGTGTCCACACATGACCTGGTGGCCCCGTCTATGGGCGGACACCGTGCCGGTGTCGGCAAGGGCATCTTGCACATCCACATCTCGTCGTTGCGGCGTGCGTTGGAGCCGCAGCGGGAACGTAGCGCGTCGGATCTGTTGGTGTCGGAAGGAGCCAGTTACCTGCTGCGCCTTGATCGTGATCAGGTGGATGCGTTCAGGTTCGAGGACGCGGAGAATGGGACTGCCCCCGGTCTGGTTGACTCTCGGGGTTGATGGTTCTCAGGCCGCCCCGGTGGCCTTGTAGAGGGTCTCAACTCGATTGGTGTGAGTCGTCCCAGGCTGCGTCGTCGGTGGTATTTGGTCTCGATCCAGGTGACGATCGCCAGACGGAGGTCGTCACGGGTGTCCCAGCGTCGGCGGTCGAGCACGTTGTTCTGAAGCAGGGCGAAGAATGACTCCATCGCGGCGTTGTCGCCGCAGGCGCCGACCCTGCCCATCGAGCCGATCAGGCCGGAACCCTTGAGCGCGTTGAGGAATCTGTGTGATCGGAATTGGGCGTAGTCGAGGAGCCGCTGCAGTTCCTCGCGAGTAAGAGGTAGGGCCTCCGGCTGCCCTCGTACTGCGGCAAGTGCGCGTGGGTGTTCCACTCGTGGCAGATCGGCACCGTATGCGCTCCCGAGCCGAACTCCTCCTCGCACGCGGTGACCCAGCTGTAGCGCCCGTCGCAGAGGAACTCGCTGAGCAGGCGAAGCTCCATCTGATAGTTGCGGATCGTGAACGGGGCGAGGTGCTTCTCGCCGGTCAGCCACAGCGACCACTCATCCACATGCGACGGCGTCCAGTCGAAGTTGCCCTTCTCCTGGTAGGCCAGCGGTCGCTCGGGCGCTAGAAAGGTAGGGCGGCGAAACCGGATCCGCGTGGGTTCTCAGTCAAGAGCTACGTAGCCGGCGGAAGTTGGTCGCCTGGCCAACATCTTGGCCGCGGACGACCGAAACGGCCCTGGTGAACAGCCAAAGGGTAGGTCCTCACAGGACAGCCAGACGTCCGAATGGCTCCACCCCCAGCGACAGCCCGTTCTTGTGCAACGCATCAGCATGCGCCCCGCCAGCTGCGTCGCGGACCGTCGCGGACCGACGCGGGCAGAGAGGGCAATGTGGTCTTCCCTTCTGACGCTCCCGGGAACCTGGCGCTGACCTGCGTCGCCCTCGAGAGTTACCTTTGCTGCGTGCTAAGGGAATCTTAAGAGCCCCTGATCCACCCCTCCCAGCCCATCGCCGCCATTGGGGATCCGCCATGAGCATCAACCGACGCAACCACAACCGTCTTCTCAAGACCTTGGCTCTCGTCTTCGCATCACTGTTCGGGGCGGTGCTTGTCGCGCCCTCGGCTCAGGCGGAGTACCTGGGGCGCAATCTCATCGAGAGCATCGACCAACCGGGCCAGTGCCTCACCGCGGGTGACTGGGTCGTTTCCATGTCCCCGTGCGACCCCAACTTCAACAACTCAAGGCAGAAGTGGGTCGTGAACTCGATCGGCACTTCAGACGGGCATGACCTGGTGCAAATCCGGAGCGACCACCACAACAGGTACATCTCCGCCTGGTACGTCCAAAACATGCTCGGCGGCGGCATCAAGGTCGCGCTCACCGCGGGGGCCGACTCCAGGGCCACCTTGGGCGGCCTCGGTGCGGACTGGCAGGACGTGCGCCTGGAGGCTTACGGGAGCTGGACAAACTTCTCCCACGCCTGCATTGACTCCCGCAATGTGTACGCGGCCACCACCTGCTACTCCGACCACTACGCCTACACCCCGCACCGGTGGAAGTTCACCCGGCAATACCTGTGATCGGGTAGCAAGCGAGCGCTGCCAACACGTCCTGGAGACAGGTGCGTGTTGGCAGCGCGTTGGTGTGCGGACAAGTGCGTCTCTCGCTGCCGAGCGGAAACGACAGCTACCGGTTCAGAGGCCGCGACCTCGGTCGCGCCCCGATAGCCACCACAACCGGAGAGTAGCCAAAACCCACCCCGGCACATCGAGATTCCGAGAAGCCCGCAATTCAAGTGCCGCAGGTCGATCACTTCGTTGCAGTCGGACGTCGATCGGTGACCGTCCGGTCAGGATGGTAATCGCCCGGCGACGTTGGCGCGATGAACCCGCTGCCCACTGATTGTCGCGGCGATCACGGAACGGTGATGAAGCACTATCCGCCGGAGTTCAGGCCGAGGCGGTCGCGTTGTACCGGTCCCGGCCGGGCGCGACGATCAGGTCGGTGGCCGAGGACCTGGGGGTCAACTCCGAGACTTTGCGCAGCTGGATCCGGCTCGACGAGGAACGGTGTAGCGGCTCACGGGTCGCGACCGGGGCGGCCCCAGCGGTGCCTGGGCCGTCGGAGGGCGAGACCGCCGCGCTGCGCAGGCGCGTCCGCGAGCTGGAGGAAGAGCGCGACATCCTGCGCAAGGCGGCCAAGTATTTCGTCGGGGAGACGCGCTGGTGCGCTTCGGAGTTCGTCGCCGACCACCAGCGCCGCCACGGCGTGAAGCGGTTGTGTCAGGTGATCGGGATCGCCCGGTCCAGCTACTACCATTGGCGCGCCTCTGCGCCCGACCTGGCGGCCCGTGCTGCCGATGACGACCGGCTGGCGGCCCCGTTCCGCACGATCCACCGCGACTCGGCAGGCACCTACGGGGTCCTGCGGATCACCGCCGAGCTGCGCGCAGCTGGGCACGTGGTCAACCACAAGCGTGTCGCCTGGGTGATGCGCGGGATCGGCCTGGCCGGGCTGCGGCTGCGCCGCCGGCACCGCACCACCCTCGGTGACCCCGCCGGGGTAAAGGCCCCGGACCTGCTCGGCAGGGACTTCACCGCTGAAGCGCCGAACACCCGCTACGTCGGCGACATAACGTATCTACCGATCGCCGACGGCACGTTCTGCTACTTGGCCACCGTGATGGACCTGTGCTCGCGCCGCCTGGTCGGCTGGGCCATCGCCGACCACATGCGCACCGAACTGGTCATCGACGCCCTCGCCGCCGCCGAGCGCACCAGGGGCAGCCTGGCTGGAGCGCCAGCCGAGCCGCCGGGGTGACCCAGTCCATGGGCGCGATCGGCAGCTCGGCCGACAACGCCGAAGCCGAAAGCCTCAACGCGTCCGTCAAACGCGAGACCCTCCAAGGCGCCCAAAACTGGGACAGCGAAAGGGAAGTACGACCGGCCGCCTTCGGCTGGCTGCACCGCTACAACACCCGACGCCGCCACTCCCACCTCGGACAGATCTCCCCGATCGACTACGAAAACAGCCTGCTACCGAAACCCGCTACGCTCACACACGCCGCATAACCCCGTGTCCAACATCCGGGGGTAAGGCCCTACCCCGCTCCACGCAACACTCGCTCACAGACCTGTCCAACGGGTTGGTCGTGTCGATCAACACCAAATCCTGCTGGCGACCCGGATCGCATTCGGGTTCCGCAACCCCGAATCGTTGATCGTGCTAACCCTGCTCGCCTACAGCGGTCACCGACAACCCTCCCAGGCCGATGACACACCCACGGATGGGCGCCAAGAGCCTATGCCGCCAAAGTTGCGCGCGTCGCGGCGACCACGTGCTGCCAGCGCGGCAGTTCCCAGGTCGGCAGCGGCCCGATCACCCAGCGGATCGCGACACCGTCGCATTCGGCGGGCGGCAGCAGAACGCGGCCAGTGAGCGAACACGCGCTCAGGTAGGCTAGGTCCGCTCGGGTGGCCAGGGACATGGCGGTCTCCGGCTGCGTGAGGAACACCCACTGCAGAGTCCGCCCGGTTCTTGTCAGCACCGTGGGTCGAATCGCTGAGCCTGCGAACCAGGACAGTGCCTCGCCCGCTCGGCCCGCGCGGATGGACAGCGCGGCGACCTCGCCCAGTTCGAGGACCAAGCGGCCGCGGTCATCCTGGGTGATCGGCCAAGGGCAATCGGTGAGTGTCAGGTCCGGATTGTCGTACGCTGTGGTCGCGGTCATCGCGTCGGCCTTCCTATGTCGTATCACCATGGAACGCCCGCGCATAGCAGGGGTCCCGAGCACGACTGGGCCTTTGCCCTCCCACACCGCCCAGTCTGCCCGATATGCGGCTGATGAGTGGCACCACGTCGACGGCGCGTCGCCTGACCGCTGCCCCTCGACACCCTGATCTTGCTTGGACCTTCGGACATCGTGCCCGCTGATTAAGACCCAGTTACGGGTGTTCGCCCAACCTGGCGATTCAGAGACTTCCGAACAGGCTCTGAACACTCCAGGCGAGCGGCTGTGGCCTCACTATTCGACAACCGGTCCGGGGCCTCGGCAGTTGCCGCCAACCTGCGTCGCGCCCTCGTCTTGCTGGCTGGCCCCGACGTCTGGTCGCCTGCGACTACGACGGGACTGTGTCCGCGCTGGCGATCCGCACGGCTTGGTGCGACGCCACGCTTCCCAAGCACGTGCTTGTAGACCGCGTTCCCGGTCACCGCGTCGCGGTCCGGGTCGCCGCATGTCAACCTGGTGGCACTGGTCTCGGTTCGGAGCCAGGTCGGCACGGCACTGTCGGGGCGGTCCCTTCGGGCACCTATTCGCGCGATGGCGGGCAACTAGGCATCACCCCCGTTGCACGGACAAGCACAGGGACGCAACCTGGGGCTCACGGATAGGCAATTCGCCGTATGCATCTATGTCGAGATCGCTCGGCATCGTCTGGTTACTAGGTGGTGGGACGAATGACGGACTCCGCCGTAGGCGCATGTGTTTCGCAGCTCGGCACGCCGCAATGAGGATCAAATTTGTAGCGGCTGCCTGGATCGGGGTTCCGCCACGCTCTGCGTGATCGTCGACGAACCGTTGGCGCAGTCATGCCGTCTAAGTGCACCACATCATCCGATGTCGGTCTGTTCTTGCCGAAGTAATCGGCCGACCGCAAATAATTCCGTCTGATGGGGGATAACTGAAAGGCACCACAATGCGCAAGTTTCCCCCGCTTCTTGTCCTCATACTCCTGTTCGCCGCCGGGTGTGGCCCGGTTTCCGGCGGCGGTCGACTAGCCGATGACACCAATTGCGTCGAATACACATACTCCAATGTGGTACCCCCGACTGCAACCACCGTCATCGGGGTCACAGTGTGGCCGTGTCCGACTGTGAAGCCCACGACCACAGTCGCTTCAACGACTCCGCCGATAAACCCCACCTCCGTCCGGCCGACCACGACCACGACGCCCACCACGACCACGACGCTGACGCCCACCACGACCACGAATACGACCACGAACGCGACCACGGTGTACCCGAACCCGAATAACACCGGGGCGAGGGGCGTTACTGCTTACACGGTGATCTCGGGTGACTACACCGCACCAGCCGGCGCGGTCATCGACGGCAAACGCATCACCGGCCGTCTCATAGTCGGCAGCGGCGGCGCGACGATCCGCAACTCCGAGATCTATGGCGGCATCACCAACTATCCCTCACGCGGCCGGTACACGGTGACCGACTCCACGATCGGCGCACCCACCGGCTGCAATGGTGGAATCGGCTTGGCGTCGGAGAACTACACCGCAGAGCGGGTGCACGTGCGTTCATTCGGAGACGCGTTCCGGGGCAGCACAACCACCGGCGCGAGTGACATCCTCATCCGTGACTCCTACGCGCGTCTGTGCTCTGAGCCTGGATTCCACTCTGATGGCTACCAGGGCTACCAGGCGGGTACGAACATCAAACTGATCCACAACACCCTCGACCAGCGAGGCGCGCCGGACAGCACTGCTCCCATCTTTAACGCCGACGGCAGCAAGGCGCTCTGGGCCGAGAACAACCTCGTCGTTGGCGGCGGCTTCAGCTTGCGCATCTATGACGTCGCCGGGCAGAAGTCGACAGTGCGGGACAACAAGGTTGTGGACGGGTCGTGGCAGTACGGGCCGGTCAACTCCTCGTGCAACGACCAGTGGAGCGGCAACGCCATCGTCGGGATTGACAGCGACTACCGGGTGACTTCGGTAGTCCGGTCGTTAGCGTGCTCGGGGTGATCGACCGACGGGCGTCCGAACGGTAGACGACAACCACATCTGGTTTGATCGACCGGGCCCAGGCCTTGGCGCGGTCGGGGGTGATGGTGATCAGGTGTGCCAGGAGACGCTTGACCTCGCCCAGTGCCCCGCCCCGGGTTTGATGGAGACATCGAACACCCGGAGGATTCGGAGTCATGGCGGCACCACGGAAGTACCCGGACGAGTTGCGTGAGCGGGCGACTCGTCTGGCGGTTGAGGCGAGGCGGGACCCGGTGTCGGCCGGTGGGGCGATCAAGCGGATCGCCGATCAGCTCGGTGTGCACCCCGAAGCGTTGCGGACGTGGGTGAATCAGGCTGAGACCGTGCCCCACAGCTGAAGGTGCCCCCGGGCAAGACCAAGCTCGGAGCTTGGTGGCCGAGCACAAGGGCGCGTTCAGGCAAACCCTTGCCCCGCGGGTCAACTGGCTGCTCGTGCCCGGACCGCTGGACGGCTCGGCGTTCTCGCCGCCAAGTACTCCGCCGGTGGCCCGGTGGCGTGGCCACGCCACCGGGCCACCGGCCAAACTGCGCTTACCGGCATGAGCAAGGCCCTGCAGGGTACCGTCGAACTGATCGCGCTGGAGTTCGCTTATGGTGAGTCGTGCCGATCCCAAGGTGTCTGTCCGACAAACTCGAAAGGTCCACTGCCATCACGGTCCTCGAAGCGAACGTAGGCCCCCGACCACATCACGTTCACTCCAGCGCGCGAGAAATTTGCCCAGGAGGCACGGAATGTACTCTCGCTTCTCGGCAGAATGACATAGGTAGGAGGGCCGTCGCTGACGCGTTGCCTCGCCACCCACGAGCGAAGCATGACGTGGCAGTGCTGTGACGACTATTGCCCACCTTTTTGAACGTATTGCTCAACGATCACAGTATTTTCGAGAATCGAATCGATGTCCTCAATGAGCGCGTCGAGTTCGTCTTCCTTCTCCGCGCGAGAGGCTGCGCCCGCTTCGCTCGCCAGCTCCAGCTCGGATTCGTCGTCGTCTCGTTGATGATGTGCTTGGTGCTGCGACATGAACACTCCTCCGCTGTTATTGCCACGACTGAGAACCGTTGTTCGGACCGTTGGGAATCAGCGGCATTTCGCCCGCATTCACGAGGGATTCAACAATGCCCGAGAGCCAGGTCTGCAGCTTGGCTTGCGCGTCGACACCGGCAGTTGAGGCCGAAGTGTTCGACAAACCAGCAAGTCGTGCCGCGACGGCGACACGAAGGTCTTGTAGAGTCCAGACCCATGTCATGCGACTCATATCGCCGTAAACTTCGATGACACCTCCGCGTGCGGGCAGAGCATCAAGTAACACCGTAATCGATTGCCGCGCCCGATGTAGTCGAAGATCAAGGTTGCCTTCTGCGTTGTTCGCAAACACGGCCATGAGAACAGGGTCGTCATAACATCCAGACAACCCCCTGTCGACACGATGCCGATAGTCGGTTAAGTGTTTTCGCAACCAGCGGATCTGTCGAGGACTAAGTATTCCGATAATAGTGTCGCCGCAACGATCCCAGCCGATCATCCGATTTCGGGCTCCTTACACGTGAACCGAGTCCGCGACAACTTTGCCCAAATATAGCGAGCAGAATCCACTCTGCCAGCGACACGCGCGGATTGGCATACAGCCTGCGCAAGTCTGCCCAAACAGGCCGAGAAACCTGGTCAGTTAGTTCAGCTGGACATCCCCTTATTGACAAAGCCAGAAGGGCTCTGTGCGTCCGAGCGGAGGCCGCAGCCTGCGACCGGGCCTGCCAGTTCGCTGGCGCCTGCCGGCGTGCCCGCCGCTGCCATCGGCTGCACGGGTCTCACCGTCGGCGGCATCCTGCTGGTCCTCGCTTCCCAGGGCGCCTGCTCACTGCCTGCCGCCTGCACGCGCTCCGCACAGCCCGTTGGCTGCCCGGTGATGATCTCGACCGAGGCTGCGCCTGTCGTGAACCAAATCCCCGGCCCGGTGCACGTACCTCGACGAATCCATATCTGGTGCGACCTGAAGGGAAACGCCATGTCCTGGTGTGCGTGGCCGATCCGCCGGCATCTTCCGCTGCTGTGAGACGTCCCGTTGGCATTGGCCCCGAGCGCGGCAGTTGCTCGAGCGGTGTTGCTTGAGGGCGCTCGGGTCGTGGTCGAACGGCCGGGCCGACGTTTGGGACTGCGGTCGGTGGGCCACGGTTTGGGTTTGCCCCGCTGGTCGGGCGTCGGCGGTGTCGGCGACGCGTGAAAACTGACCCCCTGGCGACGGGTGAAATCTGACCCCCGTTGACAGTAGGGAGTGCTCAACGTGGAGGACTGGGCGGAGATCCGCCGTCTTCATCGGGCTGAGGGGATGCCGATCAAGGCCATCGTCCGGCAGCTCGGTGTCAGCCGTAACACCGTTCGTCGGGCGTTGGCCGCGGAAGGCCCGCCGCGGTATCAGCGTCCGGCCCGTGGGTCGATCGTGGATGCGGTCGAGCCGCAGATCCGGCAGTTGTTGGCGCAGTGGCCGACGATGCCGACCACGGTGATAGCCGAGCGGATCGGCTGGACCAGGTCGTTGACGGTGTTGAAGACCGGGTGCGGGAGTTGCGGCCGTTGTTCGCGCCGCCGGACCCGGCCAGCCGGATGGACTATCAGCCCGGTGAGCTGGCGCAGTGCGATCTGTGGTTCCCGCCGGTGGACGTGCCGTTGGGGTTTGGGCAGGTCGGGCGGCCGCCGGTGCTGGTGATCGTGTCGGGCTATTCGCGGGTGATCACCGCGATGATGATCCCGTCGCGGCAATCACCGGACCTGCTGGCCGGGCACTGGGCGTTGCTCGACGGGTGGGGCCGTGTCCCGAGGGCGCTGGTCTGGGACAACGAGTCCGCGGTCGGGCAGTGGCGTGGAGGGAAACCGGTGCTCACCGAGACGATGAACGCCTTCCGCGGAACTCTGGGCATCAAGGTCGTCCAGTGCCGACCGGCCGATCCGGAATCGAAGGGCCTGGTCGAGCGGGTCAACGGCTACTTCGAGACCTCGTTCCTGCCCGGCCGCAGCTTCACCTCACCGACCGACTTCAACGCTCAGTTGGCCGAGTGGCTGGCGACGCGCGCCAACCAGCGCCAGCACCGCAGGCTGGGCTGCCGCCCGGCCGATCGGTGGGACGCCGACCGGGCCGCGATGCTCGAACTGCCGCCGGTCGCCCCAGTCGTGGGTTGGCGGGCGACGACCCGCCTGCCGCGTGATCACTACGTTCGGGTGGACTCCAACGACTACTCGGTGCATCCGGCCGCGGTCGGCCGCCGGGTCGAGATCGTCGCGGGCCTCGATCAGGTCATGGTGACTCTGGAGGGCGCCGAGATCGCCCGCCATCAACGGTGCTGGGCAGATCATCAGAGCATCACCGATCCCGCCCATGCCGCCGCGGCGGCCCAGTTGCGGCAGGCCCGCCGCTTGGTCGCGGTCCCGGCGATCGACACCGATGTCGAGCACCGAGCCCTGACTGATTACGACCGCATGTTCGGCCTGGCCGACAGCGCGAACGAGGAGATCGCCTGATGGCCACCAAGACCAGCACCAATAGCCGCAACGTTTCCAGCGAGATCGCCTATCTCACCCGCGCGTTGAAGGCGCCGTCGCTGGCCGCCGCGGTCGAGCGCTTGGCCGAACGAGCCCGCGCCGAATCATGGTCGCATGAGGAGTTCTTGGCGGCCTGCCTGCAGCGCGAGGTCGCCGCGCGGGAATCACACGGCGGCGAGGGCCGCATCCGCGGCGCACGTTTCCCGTCGCGGAAGTCGTTGGAGGACTTCGACTTCGACCACCAACGCTCCCTCAAACGGGAGTCGATCACCCACCTCGGAACGTTGGACTTCATCGCCGCCAAGGAGAACGTGGTGTTCCTCGGCCCACCCGGCACCGGCAAGACCCACCTGTCCATCGGGCTCGGCATCCGAGCCTGCCAGGCCGGGCACCGGGTCGCGTTCGCCACCGCCGCAGAATGGGTCGCCCGCCTCGCCGAGGCCCACCACGCCGGTCGGCTGCAGGCCGAACTGGTCAAACTCGGCCGGATCCCGCTGATCATCGTCGACGAGGTCGGCTACATCCCGTTCGAGGCCGAGGCCGCGAACCTGTTCTTCCAACTCGTCTCATCCCGCTACGAACGAGCCAGCGTGATCGTCACCTCGAACAAGCCCTTCGGGCGCTGGGGCGAGGTCTTCGGCGACGACGTTGTCGCCGCCGCGATGATCGACCGCCTCGTCCACCACGCCGAGGTCATCTCCATGAAGGGAGACAGCTACCGACTCAAAGACCGCGACCTCGGCCGCGTCCCAGCAGCCAAAACCAACGACTAACTAGATCAACAATCAACCAGGGGGTCAGATTTCAACCGACCACCGGGGGTTCAGATTCGACCGTCGTTGACAGAACTGGACTGTGCTCGCCGGAGCGCGCGTCGAGAAGGCAGCACGGTCCTCTCGGCACAGCCCCGAGGTAGTCAACTGCGAAGGTGCTATGCCAACAAGCACGTCCGGACGATGCCGCTGAGGCATCGCCTGGCCTGACCTGCACGAAAGCGTGCACTCGTCGCTGACGGGTTCCACCATTCGGGGTATGGCAGCCCTCGGATGCTCGCGATGATCATCGTCGAAAGCTGTGACACGAAACCGCGTCGCCCTCTCTGCAATGTCAGGGCTAGCCACGACGTCGGCATAGGCTGGGTCAGGTGATTGACCAGTTGACCGTGGAAGCGGCGGTCGCCGATGCGCACCTTGCTGCGATGGAGTTCGACGACGCCCAGGCGTGGCTGCGCGCCCATCAGACGCTGATGGAGCCGCTCGCGGCCGAGGTCTGGGTCACTGACCCGACGTACAGCTACGTCCTGCTCGTGCGGCACCGCGTTCGTGGATGGGTACCGCCTGGCGGCAAGGTCGAGCCGGGTGAAACGCCGCGGTCCGCCGCGGCCCGTGAACTCGCGGAGGAGGCGGGCGTAGCGGGCGAGCTGCTGCCTGTGCCGGCCGCAGTGGCAGTCCGCTCCTTCCGTGCCGACTGGGCCTCGACGCTGAGCCTGTCTTACGGGGCTGTCGTCGGCCGTGATGTGCCGCTCGGCGGAGAGACTGGGCAGCCGTCGAGGTGGGTTGACCTGGACGAGACGTGGGAGAGCGTGTTCCCCGAGGACCGCGACCGTATCCGCCGGTACGTGCGCCGATTGGCAGCAGGCAACGTAGTGCGAGCGCACTGAGGCCCGTTGCCGGTTCACGGTCAGAGGACCTTGTCGATCAGATTCAGGATGTCGTCGGGCAGCGTCACCAGTTTGGAACTCGTGAAGGAATCGAACCCACACCGGCTCCAAGCCTGGTTTTGCGGTGAACTGCTCCTCGCTCAGCTGCCTTCCGGCATAGGCCGCGGTGCGGTGCGCATATTGCTGGAGCTGATCGTGGTGCAGCCAGCGGGGGCACGCACCTCTTGGGCCGAAGGTCGGATCGGTCCGGACGTCTGGGCCCGATAGATCCACCACTGATGGCCCACGCGGTCGCTGGTCGGCCGACGGCAGTGGTTGGGCCGCCACGCGGTCAGCAGCAGGTGAAGGGAGGTGACGGTCAGGCCGACTTCCTCGGCAACCTCAACGTGGGCGGCTTGCTCGGGCCCTCCGTGTTGGTCGAGGTGACCGGCGACTGGTGCGATCCCCGCCGGGGGCCTCGCCCGTTCAAAGACCAGCAGCCCCTCCGGAGAGGAGATGAGCACACCAACGGCCGCGTGGTCGCAGTACTTTGTCCCGCTGCCGCGGCTACTGGCCGGCGGCGGCGAGGCGGTCAACGTAATTCCATGGGTCGCTGCGCGACCACGACGAGCCAGCTCGTCACGGTGGGGGTGTCGGGCGTGGTCAGCGAGTACGCCTTGTCGAGGATGTCCATTCGCTGAGCGTGCGTGAAGTCCCCGTCGGGGCGAGCGAAGACCGGAATCGACAGCCACGCCTTCTTCTCGGCCATCGTGCTGTGCTGGGCGACGACCTCGGTGTCGAGCACGGTCAGCCCGGCGGCCGACAGGTGCTCGGCGATCGTGTCCAGCGGCAGCTTGGGAACTGCCTCGGCGGCTGGAGGCGGGGCGTAGCCGTAGTCACGGGCGGCGACCTGATGAATCAAGGTGTTCAGCGATGGTCCGGTGCGCTTGCTGGTGTCGTCGGGGTGGCGGACGCCGGCGAAGCCTCCGCCTACGTTGAACACGAACCGGCCGTTGGGTCGTAGGACCTGGCGGACGGCGGCGAACACTTGTGGCACGTCGGTCTTCCAGATCGCGGAGTTGCACACCACGGCATCCGCCGCGCCGGGAACGTGGTCGGCCAGGTCTTCGGCTGGGGCGGTGACCCAGGTCAGGCGCGGGTCGGCCTGGGTGCGTCGGCCAACGCGCTGCATGGCAGCGGCGTTGTCCAGGGAGACGACTTGGGCGTCGATCGGGACGAGTTCGAGGATTGCCTCTGCGGTCGCGCCGGCTCCGCCGCACAGGTCGACCACCAGGCGGCCGTCGGTGAACTCAGCGCGGCGGGCAAGGTCTCGGCTGGTGGCCGCGTACATGGGGAAGTCGCGGGTGAATGCGGCGTACGCCTCGGCGGTGGTGTCCTCGTCCCAGCCGAGAACGGCGTCCAGGGGAGTCATCGTGGGTACCTCGCTTCACTGTTGCCGGGGCCGTCGACGAAACAGACGATCACGCGCCAGGCGGGAACGATCAAAAGAGAGAGCTCTGGACTGCGGCGGTGGGCGATGTGAAGGGGCCGACGGTGATGCGGCGTCCTTTGAGGGCGCCGAGGTCGAGCACGTAGCCCACCTGGTCGTCACCAGGCAGGATGGCCAGCACCTGGGTGCCGACGCACGAGACGATGGTGAAGCCGTGCTCGCCCTCGCGCAGGTCGTGTGGATAGAGCACCCGAACGCCGTCAGTGACGCGCATGCGGTCGCCTTCGGCGGGAGGCGTCCATTTCTCCAGCATCGCCGAGGTGTCCATGACGGCGAGCGCGTCCGCGGCGCGGGTGACGTGGTGGTCGTGGGTCGCACTCGCGGCGGTCAAGTCGGTCAGGTTGGCCAATGCCTTGAGCTTGGTCGTGGCCCGGACGGTCTGGGGCACGTGCAGAGTGCGGGTGAGAGCGTCCTCGAGGTGGCGCACGGCGCGACCGTCCGGGCTCTCGGCCAGGTACGTGGCGAACAGGGCGCCCTGTTCGTCGAGGCGGGACCGCTTGCGCGGCTCAGCCGCGGTGCCGACCTTGGTGGCGCCATCGGCGAAGGTGGCCAGGTACAACAGGTGCGGCTTTTCCATGTACCGGCGCAGGGCCTCGGGGGCGCGGCCGTCCTGGTGGAACTGGTGGGCGAAGCGGAACTCGTCCTGGCGGAAGCACCGGGCGCACTGGCCGCTCTGCCCGGCAGGGGCGCGGTCGAGGCAGGCGACTGCTTCGACGCGCACGGTGTCGACAAACTGGTATCGGCCGGTGCACCACCGGCCGGTACCGATCGCGAACCCGAGCTGCTGGTGCATGATCTCGGTGTAGACCAGCGACCCGTCAGGCAGCGGCGCAAGCAGCAGCCGGGGGTCTCCGGTCGCCCACGTGACGCCGTGGCACACGTACTCGCCGTCGGTCGGTCGGGTCACTGGCATTTGGTGCAGTCCTCGTGGTGAGTCGGGGGGATCAGAGGGTGAGCTGGAGGCGGTCGGCGAGGGCTGCGGCTGCGGTTTGTAGACCGCGTCGCGGTCGATGTGGGTGACGTTCATGGACAGCCATCCGCCGCGCTGCTCATGTTCTTGCAGCTTCGCGAGTACGAGGTCCTGGTAGCGGATGAAGTCCTCGTCGTCGCCGCCGGAGTGACCGGTTTCCAGGGAGCTGAACTCGCCTTTGCGGGCAAGTGCCGCGCGGGCGTCGATGCGGAGGAAGAACACCAGGTCGGGTTCGGTGAGGTGGGCGAAGACCTGCTCGGCGAGGCTGGTGGAGACGTCGGGGTTGATGGCGTAGCGGGCGAGGATCTTGTGGTGGGCGTTGTCGAGGACCACGTGGGTTCCGGCGGCGAGCGCGGGTTGGATCACGATTTTGTCCTGGAGGGTGTACCAGGCGGCCAGTGCCAGCAGCCAGTAGTGGTCGCCGCACGCCTGGGCAACGCGTGCGTCGCGGCGGTAGACCAGTGCGTTGAGCTGATCGACGTAGGCGGACAGCTCCGGGTCCATGGGAACGTCGGTGCTGTGCTTGCCGATCAGGACCGCCTTTTGGCCGGCGTCATTGAGGGCCTGATGCAGGCGAGTGGCGAGGGTGGACTTACCCGCGCCGTCGATGCCGACGACCGTGATTTCACGCCCGCGTGCAGGGTTGAAAAGCGGTGCTGCGTTCGTCATGTGGTTTTCCTTCAAGGGTTTCAGATCGGCCGGGCGGCCAGGCGGTCGGCGATGATGTCGCGGATCTGTCCGATCAGGACTGTGCGCCGTTGGACGACGTCGCGGTGACGCTCGTTGGACAAATCGGCGGGGTAATGGCGGGCGAGATTGTTGGAAATGACGTGCAGGTAGCCGAAACCGATTCCCGCGCGGTGCGCGGCTGCCCCCATGGGGCCGATCTCCGGATCGACGAAGGCGTGGCCGGCGTGCTCGGTCAGCCAGTCCCGGTTCTCCAGCAGGATCGAGGGCGAGGTGACGTGGATGCCGGTGTGCACGCCAGGTTGGGCGGTGGCGAAGTCACCGAAGAAGTCGGGCCACGTGACGAGACGTCCGCCTACGAGGCTGGTGTTTCCGGTGGCGAGTCGCGTGTTGGGTTCGATGTCGGGGTTCAGGGCGCCGACTTTGCCGACGTAGACGACGTCGCGGGCGCCGAGCTCGGCCAGGCGTGTGACGACCCGTCCGGCGACGTCGCCCCAGATGCTGTGCAGGAAACCGAGGTAGACCACCCGGCGTCCGTGGACTTGGGTGCGTTGCCAGGCGTAGCCGTGTCCGTAGGTCCACGTGCCGTCCGGTGGGGCGAGGTGGGCCAGGCCCCAGCCGACGATCACGAGGTCGCCGTCGAGGTCGAGGTCGAGTTGCTTCACTGCCTCACGGGATACCGCGGGGTCAGGCAGGTCGTAGGTGACAGTGTCGGCTGCCTTGCCGGTCATGAATAGGTACGTGGCGATGATCAGCGCGTAGTGGTGGACGTAGTCGGCGCCCGGGAACGCCTTGATGACGAGGTCTCGGCCGTTGACCTGGGCGGTGGGGCGCTCGGAGTTGAACAGCTTGCCGTTCTTCTCGTGGGCGGAGATCACCGCTTGGCGGTCGTAGCCGCCGACGACGTGGACGCTGTCCCAGTCATGGTCCTGGATGAGGTGGTGCACCTTGATCTGGAGGTAGCGCAGAAGGCGGTCCGGGGCCATCGTGTGCCCGTCCACAGAGATGGGCGACGTGCGCGACGCCGTGCCGGGGCCTGTTGTCAGGACCGCGTTGGTAAGGACGTTCATCAGGCGGCCTCCGGGATCCGGACGCTGCTGCCCGCCGCCTCGCGGACGACGGCGATGTTGCGTCGGATCAAGTCGAACCGCTCTTCGGGGATCCGGCCCAGCTCCTCGATTCGAGGGGTCGGAGGCTTCTCGTAGGGGCCATCGGGCAGCATCGCGATGCCCATCGCGCCGAGGATGACCGGCGCGGCGCCGTCGACCGAAGCGATCCATTCGTGCTCGCGCTGTTCGGCGAGTTCCAGGTGCCCGGTGCGGCCGAGGCCGAGCAGCCGATAGACGATGCTGTCCTCGACCATGCCGTGCTCTTCCAGGTACTGGGTGGCCGCCCAGCGGGTGCGGCAGAGCTGGTCTTCGGGCGCGGGACGCCGGGACGCAGGCAGCGCGATCGCTCCGACGTAATCGCTGGAAGCGAAGTAGTCGTAGCAGCGCAACCATTCCTGATCGTCTGCCGCGTGCAGCACCACGCACAGGCGGAACTCGTCGCTCAGTTCGAGGATCTCGCGGGCGGCTTCGTCGCTGGACTTGATGGTGGCGAGCCCGTCGCGCATGACGTCCGGGAGGATGATCTCGCGGGCGTCGACTATGCGGGCTGCCGCGATCAGGTCGGCGGCCGGCAGGGCATGGCCCAGCTCGAAGACTCCGTTGTCGACGATGATCTCCGCGCCCCGCTCGGCCTCGCGGTGGAAGAAGGTGCGGTAGGCGGCGTCGGTCAGCACACGTTGGGCTGCCACGTGGTGGACGCCGGCGGGCTCCTGTGCGACGAAGGCGTCCAGGTAGTCGGGCGGCGCGATCGCGGAGAAGGCGATGCTCTTGGTCATCAGGCGGCCCTCCACCTGTCGGTGGCGAGGGTGAGGAATTGTTGGGAGAGCACAGGATCGCTCTCGAATCGACCACCGGCCAGCACTGTGGTGGTACGAGCTGCCTCCATCCGCACACCTCGCGCACTCATGCACAGGTGCGTGCCGCGGACCGCGACGGCCACGCCGTTGCTGCCGAGCACGACGGCGATCTCGTCCGCTACCTGCCGGGTGAAGCGCTCCTGCACCTGAAGGCGGCCCGCGTACTGCTGTGCGATGCGGCCGAACTTCGACAGGCCCATCACCTCGCCGTCCGGTACGTAGCCGACTGCGACGTCCAGGTTCATGGGCAGCAGGTGATGCTCACACAGTGACCAGACGCTCATGCCACCGATCACGACCAACTGGCCGCTCAGGTGTTGCTCGGTGAAGCAGGTCGGTGTGGCCGATGGCTGTGGGGAGAGGAAACTGCGCCACCATGCGGCGACTCTGGCCGGCGTGTCCGACAGGCCCTCCCGTCCGGGGTCCTCGCCGATCGCGGCCAGAAGTTGGCCGACAAGATCGGCGACGCGCTCGGTGTCGACCAGGCCAGGCGACGCCAGGTCCTGGCTTTCGCTGGGTGCCGGTCTGTCGAGGGTGTCGGTCACGGATTCGCCTCGTTTCCGGGTTTGACAAATGAGTGAAGGACGTCAGTAGCGGCGGCTGGTACAGCCCCGGCGCCCAGGTTCTGGACAACCTGCCAGCGCAGCGACGGCGGCCGCGCGCATCAGGGTGGTCTTGGTCAGGTCCGCGGAACCCGTGCCCCGAAGGGACATCACCGAGGTTGTCGTGCTGGCGCTGGGAAACGCCTGACCCAGTGCTCGGTCTGGGAATTGGTGTCACCGCGCTCCGGTCAGGATGTGCAGGCGGGTGGAGACGTTCCACCCGCGATCAGTGGCCGGGCCGTAGAGCGCGTCCATGCCGGCCAGAACCTTCTCCTGGGTGGTGCCTTCCGGCATCACCCACACCGGAGCCAGCCGGTGCTCCTCGACGAGCTGGGCGATCTCGTCGAGGTCGCGGTCGGGTTCGGTGACCACGAACTTGAACACCGCGCGGTCTGTCGCAACCAACGTCGAGAGGGCATCGGCCTTGATTCGGCTGGAGTAGGTCATGCCGGAGTTCGCGAGTTTCGGACTCACCACCCAGAGGTCGACCAAGGAGGCAAGTTCCGGTGTGGGCGCAATCGTGCCGTTGGTTTCAACCTGCACCCGAACGTTCGTCAGGCCGCTGGCGAGGGCGGTCATGGCGGGCTGCTGCAACATCGGCTCCCCGCCGGTGATCACCATCATGTCCACGCCGCGCTCACGCACCCACGACACCAGCTCGGTGACGGGGACTCTGTCGCTGACCTCGGCCGGGTTGAACCTGTTCCAGTCCCAGCTCTCTGGGGTGTCGCAGTAGCCGCACCGGAGGTTGCACCGGGAGAACCGGACGAACACGCAGCGCTGCCCGGTCCACGGGCCTTCGCCCTGGAACGACTCGAACTTTTCCGTGAGAATCGCGGAACCCTCTACACGTCCGGGAGGCAAAGGCGGGGTGCTCACGAAGCGTCGCCTCGTTCCCACAGGCCGGTGGTGGTACCCGAGTCGACCCGTAAGGACACGAGTCGACCGCGGATCTCCGGCTCGACGTTGTCGATGAACCAGCCAGCCAGGTGAGCGACCAGTGCAGGGCCAGCAGCACGTAACCCCGCGTCGGCGTCAGGCGCCTGAAGGTACGTCCCGAACGGCTTCAGGTCGCCGAAATCGGTGATGAATCCAACCTCGTTGAGTCCGTCCGCCATCAGAACCAGCGTGACGTCGCCGTGGCTGGTCTTGAAGGTCTTCGAGATCGTGACCTCGCTGGTGACGCCGTCACAGCGTGCTGACGTGGCCGCAGTCTCCGACACCAACATCTCGACCAGCGTGATCGGCATTGCCGATTCCATGTTGTCCCGGAACCACTCGGCAAGGTGCGCAGCGAGAAGCTCGCTCGTCGGGTGGAAGGTGACCTGCTCATTGAGCAACCGGTGGTCGAACGTCGCGGCCAGATAGTCCCCGAGAGGCGACAGGTCTCCGGGGGCGTCATCGTGCACGAGCGCCGAGGCGGTCACCGTGTAGTTGTGGCCGTGGTTGCGGTGACACTTGTGACCGGCCGGTAACTGCCTCAGCTCGTGGCTGGCGCTGAAGCCGAACGACTGCGAGATGGTGATCTGGCCGTCCGCCACGCACTTCTCCTCGGTGGCCTTCATGTAGCCCTTCTTCCTCGGTCATGCCGAACGGCACTTGGGCGATGTGCGCTGGCGGCGGAGCTGTCCTTGCCGGGCCGGACGACGCAGCGGCCAGGAAATGGCCGAGCCCTCAATGCGGTGCATCGAGCGTGCTCACCAGCACGTCCGCGTGAAACGGGGACTCCCCATCGACGGGGAGGGTGGTCTGGCCATCGGACATCCACAGCCGCACGTTCTGGTGAAAGCACTACTAGTCACGCGGGCTGCCGTTGGAGATAGAAGCCCGCTCAGACCGCAGCGCCCTCAGTCAACTTCCAATGATCAACGGCTGCCAGAGCGACGACGCGGCGGCAATGAGGCGGCAACGAGGCGTCACTGTCTCTGACCTGCAGAAACGCCTTTTGTGTGGCGGTAGTCCGAACGGGTACTGCTCGACGAGCGGGTGATCAGACTTGACCGGTAGCTGGCTATCGTGGCACTGGGCCGACGGAGCGAGGTGATGTTCATGGGCGACAGGCGAGAGGCGTTCGCAGCGCGGCGTGAGCTGATGGGCTACACCCAAGAAAGCCTCGCCGCAGCCGTCGGTGTGGAGTTTTCCACCGTCGGCCGCTGGGAACGCGGTGATTTGACCCCCCAGCCGTACCGCAGGCCACGTATCGCGAAGGCGCTGGGGATCAGCCTCGAAGAGCTGGGCACGTTGCTCACGTCGGCGCCATCCCGGCAGGCGACTGCTCCGCCCTCGGCCGCCGCACCAGCCCGAGCGGCGAATGCTGGCGCAGGAGGCCCGCTCGACACGCAGCCCACCGCGCACGGTGGTGCTCAAGTCCGTCTCGAAGCCGCAGCGCCACGAACGGGTGGCAGGCTGTTCGGAAGGGAGGCCGTCCCTGTCCAGCCCGACCTCGCGGAGACAGACGACATGAACCGTCGAGACCTACTGCGCCTGTTCACCATGAGTGGTGCCCTGCTGGCGTTGCCTGCGGTCGAACCGGTCCTCGACGACGTGGACAGGCTTGCCGCGGTGGCTCGAACCGGCGCGGTGGATTCTGCGGCGACAGCCGAATTCACCCAGCTCAACAGCCACCTGTGGCGGGTCTACGCACTCGCACCGACCAAGAGCCAGGTACTTCCCCTCGTCCGCGCGCAGCTCGACGTCCTGTCGATGGGCCTGCGTCACCCACAGAACTCGGCCATCCGGCAGCGGCTCTGCGAGTTGTCCGCCGACCTCTTCCAGTTGGCGGGTGAGATCTTCTTCGACGGTGACCGCTACACCGACGCCGCCCACTGCTACACCCTGGCCGCGGCAGCCAGCAAGGAAGCCGATGCCCCGGACCTCTGGTCGTGCGCGCTGACCAGGCACGCTTTCATCGCCGTGTACGAGCGTCAGTTCGATGATGCCGCTCCGCTACTCGCACTGGCCGCCAACCTGGCCCGCCGAGGCGATCCCGCCCTCTCGACCCGGCAATGGATCGCAGCCGTGCAGGCAGAAACCTTCGCCGGTCTTGGCGACTTGGACGCCTGCCAGCGCGCACTCGACATGGCAGCCGAGGTCCAGCACCTTCAGGCGCCGGTCCACAACGGTGGCTGGCTCCGATTCGACGGCTCCCGTCTGGCCGAGGAACGCGGTACCTGCTATGTCAACCTCGGCCGCTACGACCTTGCCGAAGCAGCCCTGACCGACGCGCTGGCTGGCGACCTGACCGCTCGCCGGAAGGCCGGTGTTCTCACCGACCTGGCGATGATCGGAGTGCATCGGCGCGATCCTGACCAAGTCGCGACTTACGCCGACGCCGCCCTGGCCACCGCTCGCCAGACGGGCTCCGGAGTCATCGCGCGCAAACTGCGCGGCCTACAACCACACCTGACCCCTTTGCTCACCGACCAGCAGATCCAGCGACTCGACGCCGAGATCACCGAACTCGTCGGCAACCGCGCCGCGTGATGGAGGACGACAGAATGCAGAACGACCGTGGCCGCGTGTTCCGCGAGGCGTGGATCGCCGGAGTCACCAAGCACTACCCCGGCGAGCCCAAGCCCGGCTACATCACCCCGTGGGACGAGACCCCAGGCTGGGAACGCGATGCGGCGTCCGCCGTGTACGACCAGGTCCTCGCCTTCATCAAGGCCACCGACGGCGCCTCCGCCAAGCTCACCCCGGATCAGAAAGGCCGCTTCGTCGCGCTGTGCTGGATCGGCCAGATCTACAAGCACTTCCCGGACCCGAAGCCGTCCTACGTAGCGGACTGGGAAGCATTGCCGGACTGGCAGAAGGCGACGGATATCGACATTTTCGAGCGCATCGAACAAGACGTCTAAAGGTGCGGGCATAGCAGAACAGCCAGCGAGCTCTAGTTCAGCGGCGCTGGCGCGTGACCAGGCGGAGTGAGGTTACGGCGTGGGCACCAGGCGTGAAGCGTTAGCAACTCGACGTGAGGCGGTGGGCTTCACCCAGGAGGGCCTCGCCGATGCTGTCGGCGTGGAGTTCTCCACCGTCGGACGGTGGGAGCGCGGCGTCTTGACCCCCCAACCCTGGCGCAGGCCCCGAATCGCGAAGGCCCTTGCTGTCTCCCTCGATGAGTTGGACGTGTTGCTCGGGCAGGTCCCGGACGAGGCCCAGCCAAACTTGAGCACCGGACCAGGCGCCCGTGGCCGAGCCATAGAGTCCTCGCTGGCGCTGCGCTCGTCTGCTTCGGTCATGCCCGCATACGACCCGACCGTGCACATCGACATGGGAGCGAATCCCGCCGAGTTTCTCGAGCCGCTGACCTTGCACGTGCAACCTCCACGGCGCATCGGACGGGCCGAGGTCGATCAGATCAAGCTCATGACGGGCACGCTCGCCGCCAGCGAGAACCTCTACGGCGGCGGCATGGCGGGTGAGGCGGGGCTCGCGCACCTGCGATGGGCTGGCCGCCTGCTGAGCGCACAGGCCAGCACAGCCGTTGAAGCGGGCATGTTCGAGGCGGTCGGGAACTTGGCGGGAGTCGTCGCGTTCTCAGCTTTCGATGTCGGTAACCATGACACCGCTGCGCGATGCTTCCGTTTCGGCCTGTGGTGCGCCGAGCAGGGCGCCTCGTGGGAACTGCGTGCGGCGACCCTCGCCGACATGGCACGGCAAGCCATATACCTGGGTAACCTGGATGAGGCTCTGTCGTTGATCGAGTTCGCCCAGGTTCGAGCCGACCGGCTCACCGCCACCGCCAGGGCCATGATCGGTGTTGTCCGTGCTCGGTTGCTGGCGTTGCTGGGCCGCCATGACGAAGCACGAGCCGACATAGACCGAGCCGACATGCACTTCGCCCAGCGGCAAGCGCCGACTGACCCACCCTGGCTGGTCTACTACGATGAGGCCGAACATGCGGGCAGCAGCGCACGAGCCCTTACTCCGCTCGCTGTGGCGAGCAAGCGGCCAGGCGATGCCGCCGAACGCCTCGCAACCGCGATCCGACTGCACAGCGATGACTATCCGCGCTCACGGACATTCTCCAAGACCCGCTTGGCTACTTTGCACATGACGATTGGTGACCCACGAGAAGCCGTCGACATCGGGCTGCAGGCCATCGCTGACGCCGCGACGTTGCACTCTCGGCGGATGGACGAGGAACTCTCGAAGCTGATGCGGGCGTGTGAAGTTCACCGGTCGATCTCAGACGTGGCCGAACTTTCGCACTTCGTAGCATCGGCTATGAGCAATGTCTGAAGTGGACATGGATCCGGTTCTGTGCGGAGATCCGCGTAAGGTGCTCGAGGCCGCTGGCAGGAAAGCAGGTGTGCCGACCGCGGAAGCCACGCTAATCCGTGACGGCGCGAACGTGCTTTACCAGTTGAACGACGAAGTCGTCGCTCGCGTCGGCCCTTCGGGATCAGAACGTGTCGCAGCCCGTCAGGTCCGGGCCTCGCATTGGCTGTTCCAGGCTGGGATCCCCGTCGTGCGTGCTCTCGCCGCCATCGACCAGCCCACGGTGGTCGGGGATCGGCCCGTCACATGGTGGGTACGGCTGCCCGAACATCGCCACGCCACGCCTGCCGAACTAGGCGAAGTTCTGGCACGACTTCACGCCCTGGACGTACCGGAATCGCCCTCTTTCCCCATTGTCGACCCCTTCGGGGGCATACTCGATTCAATTGAGGGTGGAACTGCTCTGGCCGAGAAGGACCGTGTTTGGCTTCGAGATCTCGCCGAACGGCTGAGCAATGAGTACACGGCATTGGCCTCCCTAGGGCTGCCCAAGTGCGTCATTCACGGCGACGCCTGGCAGGGCAACGTTGTAGTGCCGACTGATGGAGGTGCACCCGTGTTGCTGGACCTCGACCACATCGGAGTCGGACCTCGCGAGTGGGACCTAGTCTCCCTGGCTGTTGACTACACCGACTTCGACAGGATCTCCGAGCCGGACTACCAGGCTTTCGTGCGCACATACGGCGGCTATGACATGACCACCTGGCCCGGCTACCGAACATTGGCCACGGCCCGAGAACTGCGTTGGACAGCATTCGTCCTCGGCAAAGCCAACACCGGCCAGAAGGCAGCGGAAGAGGCGCGACATCGAGTTGCCTGCTTGCGAGGCGAGATCAATCGGCCTTGGTCATGGTCGGCATTCTGAACCCGAGCAACAAATCAAGGTCACCATGCCACCGGAACAGGGTCCGGCCAGGCCTAACGGCCTCGGGGACAAGCACCCGGCGATTGTCTTTATCCCGGTCTTCATGGTTGAACCTGTGCGGGTTCAGCCCGTCCGGGTGATGTGATCCGGCTCTGATCTGCATGGATCGTATGCTCACTATGGTGACAATCCGACTTGGGGGTGGCGGAAATGGCAGGCCGGCGAGAGCGGCTGGCGGGGAGGCGTGAAGCGTTGGGCTTCACCCAGGAATCGTTCGCCCGCAAGATCGGCGTCGAACTGTCCACGGTCGGTCGATGGGAACGTGGAACGCAGGATCCTCAGCCGTGGATGCGCCCGAAGATCGCGAAGGCGCTGGAGGTGTCTGCCGATGAGCTCGCCGCACTTCTGTCCGGGGACACGTCGCCGTCCGCAGGTACACGTGAAGCCACGGATGCGTTCGGTCCCGAGATCGCCGAGTATGTACGGCGAAGTCAGGAGGAGTGGCTTCGGGTGCGCCGAGCAGCCGGAGTGCGAGGGCGCGAACTGGCGGAGCTGGCCGCGTGGCTGTACCCGGCCAGCGAACGGGCACCCGGCGGCCATGTGTTGACTGGTCCGGACTGGCTGTTGGACAGGCCCGTGGAGCTGGACTCGGTGCGTCTGAGCTTCTCCGAAGCCAAGCACCCGGTATTGAGGCTTGAGCCGGTGGACCACGTGTTGCCACTAACCGCTCGCGGCGAGCGCTACGCCGGCTACAGCCGGGCCGTGCGCGACCTCGTGCGGCCTCGATTGCTGGAGAACCGACTCAGCTACCGGCTGTTGGAGGTATCCCAGCGCGATGGATTGGCGCTGATGTTCGGGACCACGACGTTCTTCGAAGTTTTCGACATCAAGGAGTGCCTCGCCCACGAGTTCAAGGCAGCCTGGTTGGCGTCAGGTGGGTCAGTGCCGGACTGGGGTGCACTGCCTTTGCGTTCGGCGATCGATGATCCGTTCGATCCCACCCGGCTGTTGATGTCGCCTGGCATCAGCACCTTGACCATCCGCAAGGACCGGCGGGGCGAGCACCGGTTCATGATGCACCAGCGCGATGGCCGCGCGGTGGCCGACGGGGGTGGCATGTGCACCGTCATGCCCTCCGGGGAGTTTCAGCTTTTTCGCTCGCCGCGGTCGACATGCACAATGACTTCTCGTTGTGGCGCAACATCATGCGCGAGTACTCCGAGGAATTTCTCGGTAACCCCGAACACGACGGCGCTGGAGCTGGATCCATCGACTACGCCGAGCAGGAGCCGTTCCGCTCCTTCGAGCGGGCTCGCGCCGACGGCCGGTTTCGGCTTTGGCACTACGGCTTGGTGATGGACGCCCTCACCCTGGGGGCGAGCCAGCGCACCGTCGCCGTGGTCGACGACGAGGTCTTCGACCGGCTGTTCACAGGCTTGGTGGCGACCAACGACGAAGGCCGCGTCGTCGGCGAGGGTGGTCGCACGGACATGCCCTTCACCGGCGAGGCGATTGACCGACTCGAACCCCGCCTATCGGCTAGCTCCTTGACCTTGCTACGACTGGCGTGGCGGGATCGACATCACCTTCTCGGCTGACGAGTTGTGCGACAAAGCCTGCGTTTACCGCCTGGCGAGGGCATCCGCGCGGCGGGGTCGCTTACAGGACGATGGCTGCGGAGACGTCAGACGACGGGCAGTGGTACGAAGTTCTCGGCGTGAACCATGCCGATGCTCGTGCCCGCAACCCTGCGAGCGACTCGGCGATCGACCCAAACTGTTCGGCTCCTAGTTGCGAGGCGCCAAGGCGCCTTGCTCGATGTGTCAAGGTGTCGGCGATGTCGATGACGTGTGCGCAGGCACAGGTCCGTTGAGGGTCAAGCCATTGTAGATATCGTCGGTGTAGACCCGTCACCTGTCACCAGGGTGCGGCCTCAATCCGAGATCAACCGGTGAGGCATGGACCGGCCCACGCAGCGAACGCGGCCATGGCGAGGTGGTCCCGGAATCCAGTGCCCAACCTGCGGCCGTCGAGGACGGCGGACGACCGATCCGGCAACATGCCTGCGGGGGTCGGGGGAACGGGAAGTCGGGCGGCCTACTCTGGCTCGCTCGGAACTGCTGCTCGGTCATGTCCCGTTTTGCGGCCAGCTCCCAGAGTATTGCGTGGTTTCACCCATTTGACACAACGGTCCTCGATCGGGGATTTCGGCAGGTCATCACCCGCGCCGCCCCGTCGACGCCCCATCGCCGCCACCCGCGCGCTCTGGTTTGCGTCGCCTGCCGGACGTTTAGCTGTGTTGGCGGGGTTCGCAGCGGCTTCACCAGCACCGTTGCCGCCGGAACATCCACCCGCCCGGTTCTACCGGCCACAACTAGACGCTCGACGCTATGGGAGTAGCAGAGATTCGGGAAACAGGAAATCGGGACTCGCTGAATATCGGAGTAGATGATGACACTCTCCCAGCGATTCGCGGAACCTCTGGTTTCGCGATGCCCACAATCAAAGCTCGCTGTGCCGTGTTTTCTCGTGCAGCCGGTGTGGGTACGGAGTGGGACCACCGCACGAGGCGGTGACGCACGATGAATGCCCGCGGACCTTGGGCGGTGACGTGCCGCGACGCCGCCGGCCGCCCTCGGTGCCTGACGGTGCTCGTGCGCGGCTCGGAAGTGGTGGTAGTGGCGCCCGCAGGCGAGGCAGCCGCACTCAACGCCGCCGAGGCCGAACAGTTCCGCTCCGTCTTCACCCAGGCCAAGGAGGTGGCCGCCACCCGTGCCCCCGGTGGGTCTGGCACCTCGGAGAAGACCGGCGCAGTGAGCACGGTGAAGCAGTACGGCGACGGCGATCCCCGAGCCGTCGCAGGGCCCCCTGCTTCACCGTCATGTCGCGGCGGAACCACCACCCCCGCAAGTGGTTCCGCCGCGATTCCCGCCCTTCAAGGGGGGCTCGCATGATCTCGCTCGCCCCGGTGATCACCGCGATCGCCGCCGTTGTGTTCGTCAGTTGCCTACTGTGCCGCGCCTTCCGTCAACGGCAACCGTCCAAAGTGGCCTCCGGCGGCAGGCATTGCCGCGAGCCGAAGCAGCGGCCATCGCCGGTGCTGCTGTACGCGCTGACGACCGTCGGAACGCACGGGTTGGGCTTCGTCCGAGAAAACGAACCCGCGTGAAGCCGCTCGCCTGCGCACCGATGCGCGTGCTGCGGGCTCTGTCCTGGCTGCAAGGGTTCGGAGCGGCACCCGACATTCCTCTGACTCGCGAATTATCCCACGCCGGTCTTCGGCAGCGCGCGGTCCGTGCGGCCGTACGTACCGCCTCACGATCCCGGCGGGGCCGGGGTTTGCCTTGAGGCACCTCGGCTCCGCCGCACCACCCTCTGCACGAAGGAGCCTTTCCATGACGACGACAACATCACCCGTTAACCGGCGGCAGCGTGACGACGCCAGTTCGAACGTGCTCTCGCGGGACTACAACCAGCTGCTGCGCTGGCCGACAGCCATCGACCCAGAAACTAGCGAGGTCCGGCTGCGGCTGGGGACCACTATCGACGCGCTGGTTATGCGAGCTGGCTTCGGCGGCGAGGTTAACCACCAGCTCGTCCAAGCAATGCTGCGCGGGCCGATCATTGTCGTGCCGGGCACCAAGGTGGTCGACTGGGTCTTCCTGACACAACCGCGCACGCCGATGCGCCAGTCGACCATCGCCGACCTCGTGGCCGCTCGGGTCGGGTGGTACAACGTGGGCAGCACCATCGCCCTGCCAGCCTTCGGCGCGACCGAAGGCGACCTGTACTGGTTGCAGCGGCCCGAAACCGATGTGGAACTCCCGGCGTGGGGTTCCGTGGTGGGCGCGATTCGGCGAACGTTCAGGTTGACGTGGTAGCCGGTCATGAGGATCGACCGTCCCGAGCACCGCCATCCTGACCACACCGTCGTCATCGCCTCCGGAGGGCTGGACTCCACAGTGCTGGCCTACTGGCTGGCTGCCCGCCAGAGCCGCCTGACGCTGGTGTCGTTCGACTACGGGCAGCGGAACCGCGTCGAACTCGACCACGCCGCCGAGATTGCGCGGTTGCTGGACAGCCCGCATCGGACCATCGACTTGACCAACCTGGGCGCAATGCTGACCGGTTCGGCATTGACCGACGCGTCGGTGGCGGTGCCCGACGGGCACTACACCGTCGAGTCGATGGCCGCCGCGGTAGTGCCCAACCACAACGCGATCATGCTCTACATCGCGGTCGAGGTCGCCATCGCGGTGGGCGCGGACGCGGTCGCCTTCGGTGCGCGTGCCGGGAACTACGCGATCTACCCCGACTGCAGGCCGGAGTTCGGGCAGCGGTTCGCCCGCAGCGTGCAGACGGCCAACGAGGGTTTGCTGGTGCCCGGGTTCCAAGTGCTCGCTCCGTTCCTGACGCTGACCAAGACCGACATCGTGCGCGTCGGCGAAGCGCTGGCGGTGCCGTTCGCCCGAACGTGGTCCTGTCACCTGGGCCATGAGCTGCACTGCGGCACGTGCGAGTGGTGCACCGAACGCCAGGAAGCCTTCCGCGACAACGGGCTCACGGACCCCACGTTGTACCGGGGCCGCGTAGAAGGGGAGTTGACGGTTATGGACAAGAAGCCTGCCGTCTCCGGGCCTGAGCGGGGCGGTCTATCTTCTGGTCACAGCTCACGCGTGTCGAGCGGCGAGCGTGGTGTGGGGACGAGCGTGCTGTCCGGGTGGGTCTGGCTATGACCCCCCGTGTGCCCCTTCCCTCCCCGCTGCCGTTGCGGGAGGAGTTGCTGCGGCACGGCAACAACCACGGCTCTAGCACCCACGCCTGGGAGGCCCTCGCCGATGGAATCGGCTGGCACCAGCCCACCCCGTCGGACTGCTGGCTGGCGTCTTCGCGAGACGTCTCGGTAGTTATTCCCGCCCACCAGGTCGGCTACTGCCTGCCCACCGTGCTCAACGCCTTGGACGCCCAGCACCACCAGTACGTGTTCGAGGTCATCGTCGTTGACGACGCCAGCACCGACGACACCGCCCGAGTGGCCGCCGGGCACCGGGTGGTCGACCGGCTGGTGCGGCTGCCGCAGCGGATGGGCGCCGCCACCGCCCGCAATGTCGGCACCGCACTTGCACAAGGTCAAACGGTGCTCTACCTCGACGGCGACATGGTGATCCCTCCCCACGTGATCACCGACGTCGCCGCCCGCGCCACCGACACCAGTGTGCTGGTCGGGTTCCGCCACAACTTGCGCTACGAGGTGCACGCGCAGGAGCCAGCCATCCTAGGGCGCATCCCGAACCTCGCGGCCGACCACCGGGTCGTGTGGCGACCACCGCCGAACACCACGCTGCCTTACAGCGGGATCACGCTGCCCGAGCCGCTCGACGGCCGACCGCTCGACGACACCCGCGATTTCATCGACCTCGGGTATGGACAGTCCTACTACGACTGGGATCTGCCCCGCATGGTCGTCACCGCCCTGGTCGCCGTACCGCGCGCCGCCGTGCTGGACGTCGGCGGCTTCGACGCCGACTTCGGCCGCCTGGGATGGGGCATGGAGGACACCTACCTCGGAGCGTGCCTGATCGCCGCCGGGCTGCTGGTCATCCCTCTGCGCCAAGCCGTCGGGTTCCACCTTGACCCATCCGATGCCGCGGAGCAGGCGCAGCACAAGCTCGCCGGCTGGCCGCGCACGCTGACCCGCTACCGCGACCTGCTGGAGCTGCCCGCGCCGCGAGGCCGCGCCCACGCCTTCATCGCATCCATGTCCGAGCTGCTCACCAATTGCGAGGGACGCCCATGACCACGACAACCGCAACCACCGGCCGCGCTTCGGCGCGCCGGGTGGTCGGTTGCGGCACGCGCGGCGGGACCGGTGTCGTCTACGACCCGCTCACCGGCCTGACCCACCGAACCGGCCAACCGGTCCTCACTGGGCGCACCGCCCTGGCCCACGAGGGCATCACCGCTCTGCCCGAAGTTCCGCCCGACGAGCTGGGCGACGGGACGCCGGTCAGCGTGTGCTGGTCGCCCATCGTGCGCTGCAACCTGGCCTGCCCGCAGTGCCTGGACGACAAATCCGGCCCGGAACTCGGCCGCGGCGAGCGCGCCGAGGTCGCGGCCAGGATCGCTACTTCCGGTGTACTCGGTGTGGACGTCTCCGGTGGCGAACCGCTGCTCATCCGCGAACTGCCCACCCTGCTCGACGTGCTGGTGGATGGCGGCTGCGCGGTCAGCGTCACCACGAATGGCACCCACCTACCCCGCCGCGCTGAAGCCCTCGGCTCCAGGGTGGACGCGATCCGAGTCAGTCTCGACGGGCCGGACCCGCAACGGCACGACCGCTGGCGCGGCGAGGGGAGCTTCGCCAAGGCCGTCTCCGGCATCCGTGCCGCCCTCGCCTACGGCATCCCCACCCAGATCCAGACCGTGCTCATGCGCTCCACCGCCACCGGACTACCCGCGCTGGTCGAGCTGGCTGACCGGCTCGGCGTCCACGGCGTGACCGTCCTGCAGTACCTACCAATCGGCGCCGGTGCCAAGCTCGACGCCGCCGAACGAGTGCCCGACGACAAGGCCCGCGACCTGATCGCCGCGCTCGTCCCGACCCCGGTCCCGGTGCGGTTGCGCACCCGCGCCGACGCCGCCGGGTTCACCGTCGTGCGGGCCGACGGACAGGTCTGGCCGAACACCGCCACCACCACCGCAATCGCCGCCCTGCATCCCCTGGCCTTCACCGACAGCCTGGCTCCTACCGGACGGGACTACTCGGCATGAACCACCACACCGCACAGCGCGTATTCGAGCACCAACGCATCTGGCGCGTCACCCCCGACGCTCTCAGCGAAGCGTGCCTCCTGTTGTTCGCCGCCATCAACGACGACCACCCGCAGGTCGACCACATCATCGGCGTCGCCAATGGAGGAATCGCCCCCGCTCGCGTGCTGGCCGGTCGCCTCGGCGTGAAAGCCCGCACGCTGCAGGCCCGCCACTACGCCGACGACCGTCTCTACCGGGAAGGCACCGGCAACGTCACCGTCGAATTCGATGCCTTCCGCCGTACCCTTGGTCGTCGCAAGCTCGACGGCACGATCCTGCTCGTCGACGACATCTGCGGCAGCGGCGCCACCTTGCACAAACTCGGCAATGTGCTCGCCCCCGTCCTCGGTCCACACGCCCGGCTGATCACCGCGACGCTGTGCCTCAACACCGGCGCAAAGACTCGACCTGACTACTCGGTGTGGACCGTCTCGGACTGGGTCAGCTTTCCCTGGGAGAAGCGGCCCGACCAACCGATCACCAACTTGCTGATCCCCGAGCAGGTGATCTGCCATGTCTGATCCCAGTCCGCTGACCGTGGCTTTCGTCCTGGCCTCCTACACCCGCGATGCCCCCGAAGGGATGGCACGTGCCACCGCCGCCCTCGCCAACGGACTGCGCCAACTCGGGCACCGGGCCCTGATCATCACCGCTGCGGCCCCATCCAGGGGGACAGCGATCGAGGAGGACCTGATCGTGCTTGGCTCGGTCGGCGTCGACTTCCCCACCGTCGACGACGACCTTCGGGACGCGATCAGCACCCATGGTCAAGACCAGATCATCACCGAGGACCTCCGGCGCCTCTACCACCGCCACCAAGTCGACATCGCCGTGTATGTCGACGCCCTGTGGGGACTCGGCCGGCTCGCCCCCACTTGCGAAGGCGTGCGTTCGGTGCTGGCGATGCACGTGGTCGGCCATGACGAGGATCTGTGCGCTGCGCTGGAGCGTGCGAATGTGGTGATCGCGCCCTCGATCACCGTCCTCGACCAAGCACATGACCGCAGCTTCGACAGCACCTGTTGGAGGTTGGTGCCCAACGCGCTGCTCCACGACCACGCACCGCCGGATTCCCAGCGCCGGGAAAGAATTCGAGAACGCGGTCTCGTGCGCGTGCTGGCCCGCCTCGGGCCAGAGAAGAACATCCATGCTCTGCTGGACGCTGGCCGCGCCGTCGAACATCCCGTCGAGGTCGTTCTCGCTGGCGCCGGGTTCGAGCAGAACCGCGGTGCCCAAGCAGTCGAGTACCGTCGCTGCCTCCATTCCGCCGCACGTCTGCGTATGGGCAGCCTCCAGGGAGATGGCCTGCCGTGGGACCAGGTCCAGCCGTGGCTTGCCGAAGCCGCCGTGGTCATCGTGCCCTCCACGAACGAGACCTTCGGATTCGTCGCGTTGGAGGCGATGAGCGTGGGCACGCCCGTCGTCACCTTCGGCGTGGGCAACCTGCGTGGGCTCGTCGGCACCGACGAGGACGCCGGTGGGGTAGTGGTTCCGGCCTCACTTGGCCCGTTCGGACTCTGGCGTGCCGCCGAACTGCTGCTCGACGATCCGGTGCGCTACGCAGCGCTATCACGGGCTGCGTACTACCGGTCGCGGGACTATCTGCCCACCGCAGTCGCCCGTGACTTCATCAAGGCGGCGCGGTGATGTCCCACGACTTTGGTGGCGATGATGTCCGTACTGCCCCGCCCCTACTTGTCGGCCGCGCCCGACCCGTTTCCGATGTCCGTCGGTTGCCTGCCCACGCGGCATGAGGTGGTGGCCGTGCGCACACCCGACACCCGTCGACACAACCGGCTGGCCCCCGCCACCGTGGGCATCGCCAGTCTCATCGTCGGCGACCAGGACGCCATGGCCTACGCGCGCGGAGGCGGCGGCCACCGAAGTTCGAGAACGAACAACCATCAACCACAGAAAGGTGTCATCACTTGTTGATCTTGTATTGTCTGTACGAGGTGATCGGTCTGGTCTGCGCCGGAATCGTCTTGCGGACCGCACCCGATCTCGACTCGGGCGTGGCCGTCAAACGTATCGTGCTCGCGCTCGCTGTCATTGTGTTGTGGCCCGGTTGGCTCGCGTTGTCGATGGCTCACCGATCCCGGTGGGGTCGGAAGCTGATCGACCGCTGGGTGTTCGGCCGCTGGGCGTTCGGCAAGCGGAGGCGTGATGCTTGATCGTGGCGTCGATCCTTTCGAGCGGGCGACCCGCGGATTGTCTCCGGCCGAGATGGGAGCCGCCCTCGGCATGGAGCTGCGGCTCGCGCGCATTGGGCTGGGATGGAGCCGGCTGGACGTCGTCGATCACCTGACGGACGACGGGATTCACAAGCAGACGTTGGCCTGCTATGAACAGGGCGTCAGGCGTATGACCGTGGAGCGGTGGCTACAACTGTGCCAGGTGCTGACGGTGTCGCCCGTCGCGCTGCTCACTCGGGCCATCCAGCGATCCACCTCCGGGGCGATCGAGGTCGATCTCCACTCGCTGTGCCAGGACGCGCCCCACGTGCCCCACCCGGTACTCAAGTGGGCACGTCGACGCATCAAAGGCAATCCACTCGGCGATGGTCGCGCCCACCTGACTGTGCCGGTGGTGACCGAGCTGGCGATCGCTCTCGGCCTCCGGCAAGCCGACCTGACCGCCCTGCTGCGTCGTTACGTGGCCGAGGCTCATCCCGCCGTCCTTCCGGAATCCCCTGCCGAGAGTATCGAGGATGCAGTATGCAGTTGATCACCGCCCGTGACAGCGGGCATGACGAAGGGGTTCCTAAAATGACCCGCCGCACTTGACAATCCACTCGCGTCGGCCAGCGGGCAGTTCCCGCTCGCACCGCGGAGCTACCCATCAGCACCCGAGGTGCCACCCCGTCAGCCTCAGGCCATGGGGTCGCTCTGACATGGTCGTCGTGCCACCGCCCACCTCCCGCGAAGCTCAGCGTCACCGCGACCATACCGGCCCGGACGAACTGGGGATTGGACTATTGACCGGATTACCGGGCGACACGCCGGGGTGAGTCGCCCGGCCGATAGAGCTTGATCGGTAGACCTCACTCACCTTGATCGAGAGGGTGGTGTGAGTTGTTCGATGAGAAGGGCCGGGATGTCGCCGCCATTCGTCTGCCGCAGTGGGGTCGGGTGACGGCTGCTGAGGGGCCGGTGCCGTGGCTGGTGGTCGACGATTGTGGTGTGCCGGTGGAGCCGATCCGCCGCTACTTGGCGGACTTCGTCGCCGCAGGCAACAGCGCTGGGTCGGTGCGCAGTTACGGCTATGCCCTGTTGCGCTGGTGGCGGTGGCTAATCGCGATCGGCGTGGTGTGGAACAAGGCGACCCCGGCCGAGGCCCGTGACTTGGTGCTGTGGATGAAGCAGGTGACCAAGCCCCGCCGGTCGCCGCGCACGGTGTCGGCGGCCACGGCGGGCACAGTCAACCCCATCACCCGGAAGCGCCATCTCGGTGATCAGTACGAATCGCGCACTATCCGCCACTCGAACGCGGTGGTCCGGGCGTTTTACGCCTTCTGGATCGAGGACGTTTGCGAGGGACCCCTGGTCAATCCGGTCCAGCTTGACCGTCGTCACCGGGCTCAGCGGCCAAACGCGCGACACAACCCGCTGGAGCCGTTTCGACCAGAGGGAAGGATTCGCTACAACCCGAAGCTGCCGAAGCGGCGACCGCGGGAGATACCGGACGAACGCTGGAAAGACGTGTTCGGCGGGATGCGTTCGAACCGGGACCGGGCGCTGCTCTCGATGGGCATTAGCTGCGCCGCCCGCGCCTCCGAGCTTCTCGGCGTCCGTGGGGTGGACCTGGACTGGAGTGACCAACTCGTCAGGGTGATCCGCAAGGGCACCGGTGCTGAGCAGTGGCTACCGGCCAGCCAGGAATCGTTCGTTTGGCTGCGCCTCTACCTCGCTGACCTCGGAGAGCCGCTAGGCCCGAATGAGCCGGTCTGGTGGACGTTGCCCCGCCGCGACCGAGGTGACGGGTTGCGCCGACAACCGATGAACTACGAGGCGCTCCGCGGGGTATTTCGGCGCGTGAACACCCTACTCGGCACCAACTGGACGATGCACGATCTCCGACATACGGCCTCGTTGAGGATGGCTCGTGACGAGAACCTGTCGCTTCGGGACGTGCAGGTCATCCTTGGCCACGCTCACCTGGCCACCACAGCCGATGTCTACATCGTCGAGGACGAAGCCCAGGTCGTTCGTCGAGTCTTGCGGCACCTGGCCGAACGGGAACATCGCGCGAACCAACCACCATCGCCGGTTGCGGTCGGTTACGACGGTGATGATCTGGCGATTCTGTTGGGAGGACGGCCGTCTTGACCACGCACACCAAGCCGCCGCAGGGGCTTGAGGACCGTCGCGGTTCGGGCACCCCGATCTTCAAGCGGAACGACGAGTTGCTGGACATGCCAGTCCCTGGCGGGCCACGCGATCACTGGCCGGTCAACGCCATCCTGGAGATGTTGCCGACGCTGCCTACGTGGCCATCTGGGGCGGAGCACAGCGACTACCGGACGCGCATCGCCAGCGGCGTCCGCGCGATCCTTGAGTGGTTGAAGTCCTGGCCCGGTCAGGGTTGGCAGGAACGTTGGGTCAGCTCGGGCGCAGACATCGGCATGGACTGGATCGACGTTGTCGTCGCCGCCGATTCACGCAGCCTGTCCACGGCCCGCGCCTCCATCGGGTCTGGGCTAACTAGTTTGTTGCTGTGCCAAGTTGTCTTCCCCAGCTACACGTTCCTGGCCGCCTTCCGTCCTACCGGGCTCTACGCCCACGCACGAGCACTGTTCCGGCCCGACTTGTTCGCACAGCTCGAAGCCCGAAGCAAGGAACTCAAGATTCCCCGAGCCGCGCTCTCGCAGGCTTTGTGCTTGATCAGCAAGGTCGTGCTGCACACGGGCCGCGATATCGACGAACTCACCGCCGAGGACATGCTGACCTTCCGAGCCTGGGCACAGCGGCAACGCCGCGGCGCCGGGATTTCCGGCCTGGGCGCGGCCTGGGGATTGCTCCACGGCATCGCGAAACTTGGCGACCACACCTCGATCAGGGATGCGCTGCGCCACGGACAACGGCCGACCGCGGAGCTCGTGTCCGCTTACCGCATCCAGTGCCTACCTGTGAACGATGCGCTCGTCCGCTACCTCGACGAACGTCGCCCGGCGCTCGACTACAGCAGCTTCACCAGTCTGGTCAGGATTCTTGCGGGCACATTCTGGGCCGACATCGAACGTCACCACCCCGGCATCGACACTCTCGACCTTCCCCGGGACGTCGCTGCCGCATGGCGCGACCGGTTGAAGACTATCCAGAGCAAGGACGGCAGCAGCCGACCCCGAAAAGATCACCACCTCATCTTCATCCACGTCCGTGCCTTCTATCGAGACCTACAGGAATGGGCGTTGGAGGACCCCTCTTGGGCGCAGTGGAGCTTTCCCAATCCAGTTCGCAAAGCTGACCTCGCCGGCCAGGCGAAGGCTCAGAAGAGGCGGACCGCAGCTATGCACCAACGAGTCCGCGAGCGCCTCCCACATCTGCCAGTCTTGGTCGAGACGGCTGAGCGGCACAAGGCCGAAATGGCAGCACTCCACGCCGTCGCCGAGCGGGTCGCGCTCGGAGACATGTTTATCCAGAACGGAAGCACATACTGCCGCACGGCACCCAAGTCATATCGGAGTAAGGCCGACTACCGGCACCTTACGCCGCCGCTGCACGTCGAGGACCTGACGACGGGTGACGTTCTTGATCTGGACCGGGCCGAGCATGATGCGTTCTGGGCCTGGGCGGCGATCGAGGTCCTACGGCACACCGGGATCCGCATCGAGGAAATGCTGGAGACCACCCACCTTGGTCTGGTCTCCTACCAACTGCCGGACACCGGTGAGATCGTGCCGATGTTGCAGATCGTCCCGTCGAAGTCGAACGAGGAGCGGCTGCTACTGGTGGGCCCTGAGCTGGCCAGCGTCTTGGCCAGCATCATCTCCCGGCTCCGGCGCGACAACGGTGGCACCGTCCCCCTGACCACGCGCTACGACGGATACGAGCATGTCGTCGGTCCAGCGCTGCCGCACTTGTTCCAACACAAGCTCAAGGGCTGGAAGTGGGAGGTGCCCAGTGTCAGCTTCTTCTACAGACTGCTCGACAAGACTCTTGCTCTGACTGGGGTGACCACCGCCGACGGCGAGCCGTTGCGCTACCGACCACACGACTTTCGGCGGATGTTCGCCACTGAGGCGGTCACGGGCGGGCTCCCGATTCACATCGTCGCCAGGCTGCTTGGGCACGCCAACATCAACACCACACAGGCATACACCGCCGTCTTCGACGACGACCTCGTCCGAACCTACCGGGCCTTCCTCGACAAGCGCCGCGCGCAACGACCCGAAGCGGAGTACCGCGAACCCACTGAAGAAGAATGGAGTGAGTTCCAGCAACATTTCCAACTACGCAAACTGGAGCTGGGCGAATGCGGCCGGCCTTACGGCACGCCCTGCAAACACGAACATGCCTGCATCCGCTGCCCCAGCCTCCGCCTCGAACCCCGCGCCCGGCCGCGACTGATCGAGATCATCGCCAGCCTCCGAGACCGCATCGACGAAGCCAGACTCAACGGCTGGTCCGGCGAGGTCGCCGGACTCACCACAAGCCTCAACGCCGCCTCCAACAAACTCGTCAGCCTGGACCGCATGATTGACCGCGGACCGAGCGGAGGCCCAGTCGGGCTCGGCATCCCAGTGATCGGCCCCAGTTGAGCCGCGACGGAGGAACCATGACCACCGACAACGACCAGTCCAGCGACCCGACGGCCACCATCGGCCCTGATCAGGCCCGTGAGGCGGTCCGTATCCTGATCGAGGCGTTCGACAACCTGACCAACGCGGGCGCGGTCAGAGTTCAAGCAGGCAGCGCGGAGCTGTTCCGATCCGTGTTCGGGTGGTGGGCATGGATCAACAACAGCGCAAAGCTCGTCCTGCTCGCCCACGACAACGGCCGCGGCCATGAAGCAGCCCCGAGCGTTCGATCGATTCTTGAACACGCCGTAGTGATGCAGTGGGTCATCGACGACCCCGACGCCGCGACGGAAGCTGTCGCCGCGAAGGCCGACGAGGACCGTCGGAAGCTGCTCGATGAGATCCAGGCTCTTAAGTGGACCATGCCGGCCGATGTCACCCGACCCGATCGGACCATGCAGACGATGCTTGACTTCGCTTCACTCTGCACTCGCTACGGAGCCAAGGCCTTCTACGCCCCCTATCGGATGCTGTCCGCGCACGTCCATCCCAGCGCCAAGGGCGCCGAGGCCTACCTCGACCCCGACACTCTCCAACTCCGTAACTACGCCGACAGGCCCGCTGGGCCAGACTTGGTGCTCATCACGATCTGCTTGATCCAAAGCGCCCAAGTCATCGACGCCTTCCTCGCCGATCAACCCCTCGCCACCGCCATCGCCGAGACCAACGCACTCTTCGGCCACAGCATCAACCCCATCAAACGCCCATAACCGATCATGGCGAGCGCGGGTTAGTCCAGAAAAGGCTGAAGGCCCGTCAGACGATGCTGGTCGATGCGGTGGTGGTCGGTGTGACGGGCTCGGTCGGAAGTCCGCTGGAACTGGTGCTTGCCCGCTCCGATCAGGGCGGCGAGCTGCGGTGGATCGGGCTGTCCCTGCCGCTGCCTCCAAAGCTGGGGATCTGGCCGGGCAGCTGGTGACATCCGACCGGGGGATCGCCGCGGCGCGTGTCCAGCGGAGGTTTCGGCCTGCCGAGCACCGAGCACCTGCCGGTCAACGCGGACTGGTGGTCAAGGTCCAAACCGAGGCGAGCGTGGAGCAGTTCACCTCCCGGCTCCGCCCGCGCGGCACCGGCTCCACCGACCTGACCGCCGATAATCTCGGCTGAACGGGGCAGGCTCCGAATACAGCCCCAGGCCAAGGTCATCGACCTCGTCATCAAGGTCGTTCTTGGGCTACGCAACTGACAATCTCATCAGTGACCGCTCCCTGATCAGGCCACGGCAAAGGCGAGTAAACGCCCGAGGACTGCCATACCGGCCAGTACGCGAAGCAGGTCCGTCCTGGGTTTGATATCGGAAAGCACGCTTAGCAGAGCTTCCTCAGCATGCCCTCGCCGTGGCCGTCATGTAGCCAGTTGATGTGCCGATGCGGGTCCGGATCTCGGTTGTGCAGTAGACAGCCGGGATGAGCCCTGACAGGAGCATGGTGGCCCAGGTGGTCAACTCGTAGACGGTGGACTTGGGAAACGTCGCGGTCAGTTCGTCCCGGGTGATGAGGCCGTTCTCTTCCATGCGCCGCAGCGTCCGGCCGAGGATGCTGTCATGTAGTCGCCGTTTTGGGTCGGGTTGGCCGGTCCCGGTGCACTGGATCTCGGTGAGGATCTCGGTGAAGTGCCGCGGACCGCGGGCCAACGTGGCAAGGATGGCTGGTATCCATTCCCCGTCAAGGACACGGGTCAGCTCGTGCAGTCCATGCCAGTAACTGGTACTGCCCTCGGCGCTGACCAGGACTTGTTGATCGTTGCGTCGATCGTTCGAGTGTTCGTTCATGGCGTTCCCCCGAGCCGGTCGGGCTGAAGTGCTCAGTAGTCAGCAAGTTAGCCCTCTATTGGCGGCAGTGGCCCCCCGCTTCGTCCGCTACCGTTTGCATGTGTTTCATCATGGGCCCTGAAGACGCGTGATGGGAGGTGCACCTTGTCGACTCTTGAGGGAGACAGTCCGCGGCCGTGCATCTTCCGTTGGTCTTATGCCCGGAATTCCTGGAGGCTGTGTGCGCCTGATTGTTGATACCGACCCAGGCATCGATGACGCTCTGGCGCTGCTGTTCCTTGCCGCGCAACCCGACACGGAAATCGTGGCGGTGGGTAGCGTGCACGGCAATGCGTCGGCTCAGCAGACCGCGGTGAACGCGAGGCAAGTTCTTGACCTCGCTGGGTTGACAGGGGTCCCCGTGGCCGTCGGCGCCTGGCGTCCGCTGGCCCAGCCTCTGCAGACCGCAGAGTTCGTCCATGGAGCTGACGGATTGGCCGGTCGTGGTGGTTTGTTAGGCAAACAGACTTGGGGCGGAGAGTCTGCAGCGGAGCAGTTGGTGCGATTGGCGCGGGCAAACCCCGGGGAACTCACGTTGCTGGCCTTGGGACCGTTGACGAACGTCGCCTTGGCCTTGCTGTTGGAACCTGATCTTCCCCGCCTGCTGCGCAAAGTCGTGGTATTGGTCGGAGCTGTCGGGGTGCCGGGTAACCTGACCCCCTACGCGGACGCGAATGCTTTTCATGATCCGGAGGCCGCGGACCTGGTGCTCGGGGGCGGCTTCACTCTGACAGCGGTGGGGCTCAACGCCACCGAGGCCGCGCGGGCCGACGGCGCGTGGCTGGATGCCTTGAGTGAGTCCTCGGAGCCGCGGGCGCAGTTCGCCGCGGCGGTGCTGGCGCATTATGTGGACTTCTACACGAACATGTTCGGTCTGCGCGTCGCCACGTTGCACGATCCGTTGGCTGCCGCGATCACGGTGGATCCTGGCCTCGCGACCTACGAGCAGATGGTCGTGGGGGTCGAGCTGGGCGGTGTCCATACCCGGGGGCAGACGTTGGCCGATTTGCGGCCACTGTCCAGTGACGCGCATATCGCCAATAGCTTTGCGGCAGGTCGCAGCCCGGTGTCAGTTGTGACCACCGTGAATGCCGACGTGTTTCTCGATCGACTCCTTAACACCCTGATCAATCCCACTCAGGTGTAGGCGCGTCAATCTAGTCGAGCGGTGATCTCAGGCGCGCGTCGGCGACGTGGGCGAGCGCGGACTTCACATCCTGGGCGCGGGGATCGCCGAGCTCGTCGAAAATGTCCGCCGCCTGTTGCCAGGATTGTCTCGCTTCTCCGTGCTGCCCGTTGTCGAACAGCGCGTGCCCCCGCTTGTGCAGCACTTCGGCCTCACCCCAGCGGTCGCCGATGTCGCGGCGGATATCGAGTGCTTCCGCTGAGGCTACGAGGGCGTCCTCGGTCCGGCCTAGCTCGCGGTAGGTGTCGCTGAGTTTGATCAGGGTGTAGCTCTCCCCGTGGCGATCTTGGATCTCCCTCGAGATTTCCAGGGCCCATCGGAGATGGTCGAGTGCGTCGTCGAAGCGGCGCAGTTCGCGGAAGACCACCCCGAGGTTGGCCAACGCGATGCTCTTGAGGTGCAGATTGCCCACACGGGCCGTGAGGTCGTCGCCGTCGGTCTGGGCGATCTCGTCGCGCAGGTCGAGAGTGCCCTGGAACCGTTGAGCCGCCGCGTCGAAGCGGCACAAATCGGTGTCGAGGAACCCCAGGGCGGTCAGAGTCCACGCCTCGCCCACTCGGTCGCCGATGTCCCGGCGCATCGCGAGTGCTTGCTCCAGGTGCACTCGGGCTTCGTCGAAGCGGCGTAGCTCGCGGTAGGCCAAGGCCACGTTGTTCAACAGCCACGCCTCGCCGAGTCGATCACGGCCTTGTCGGGCACCCACCAGCCCGACCTCATGGGACGTAATCCAGGCACTCCACCGTTTACGCAGGAAGAGGAAGTTCCACAACCCCGCGGGCAACTTCCAAGCGGTCTCGTACTCGCCCAGCTCGACGGCCATGCGGGTCGCGGCGACGAGGTTCGGCAGTTCTCGCTCGCACCAATCTAATGCGTCCTCGTAGCGGGGAAACTCCGGCAGCGCCAGAGCGAACCGCGGCTCGGGTAGCGACGGGTTGGGACGCTGCGGTGCGAGAACATGGTTGGCCTCGTATGCGGTACGCAGATACCACTCCAGCACTCGCTGTGCTGCCAATCGGCGTTCGATGCCGGGTTCCTCCGCCGCGGCGCGTTCGGCTGCGTACACACGCAGCAAGTCGTGCATGTAGTACTGATCGCCGGGGGCGCCTTCCAACAGATGCACCGATATCAGCCGATCCAGCACCCGCCGGGCAACGGCAGTGGGAACGTCGGTCAGCGCAGCCGCCGCGCCGGCGCTGATGTGCGGCCCAAGATGGAGGCCCAGGAGGCGGAACAGCCGGGCCGCTTCCCCGCTGAGGTCCCGATAGGACCAGGAAAACACCGTACGAATGGCATATGAGTCTTCCGTGACCAACGCATCTAGACGGTCTTGCTCATCACCGAGCTCTGCGACGAGGTCGCAGACGAGATGGTGTGGGTGGGTCGCCACCCGCTCGGCGGCGATGCGCAGGGCCAAGGGCAAGTGCCCGCACCGTTCCGCAAGCGCCTGGGTCGCAAGGGGTTCTTCGTCCACACGGTCATCGCCGATGACGTTGCGCAGGAGGATGTTCGACTCGTCCTCGGTCATCGGCCCCAGCGTGGTCCGGTGATCCTGGCTCACATCGAGGCCGGTCAACCTGCACCGGCTGGTGAGGATCACACCGCATCCGTCCGAAGCCGGCAGCAGGGATTCGACCTGAGCAGTGTCAAGCGCGTTGTCCAGCACCAACAGCGCGCGCCGCCCGTCCAGCAGCGACCGGTACAGTGCCGCCCTGGCTTCGACCCCGTCTGGCACGCTCCCCGTCCGCACTCCGAGTGCCAGAAGAAACTCCTCCAGCACCGTCGCCGGGCGTGCGGGGTTCCCGTCTGGCGAGTGAGCGTGCAGGTCGACATACAGTTGGCCGTCCGAGAACTTGTCCTTGATCTCGTGTGCCAGTCGCAGTGCCATTGCGGTCTTTCCCGCGCCAGGAGGCCCATCGATCGCGACCAGGCGCGGGGTGCCCGTCATACGAGGACCCGTCAGCGCGTTCTCCAATTTGTCGAGTTGCGCTCGCCGACCGACGAAGGTCGCTGCCGCGGCGGGCAATTGCGCGAACCGTGGTATCCCACCTTCTGGGACCAGTCCGAGGAGGCGACCGCCCGCGTCCAATACGTCGTCACAGCGACGCGCCAGTTCATCGGTCGGCGGCTTGTCCCCGGTCTCGACCTTGCCGATATATCCGCGGGAGTAATGCACCAGGGCTGCGAGACCAGTCAGTGACAACCCTCGTTCTTCACGTCTCCGGCGCAAGGCTCGCCCGAACGGTGAACTCTCTCCCGGCTTCACCCGCCCCATCAGACCCCCTCACTTCGCTCCCTGTCACAGCATCGCAGGCGAGAGCCGTGTCGTTGGTGCCATAGCGGGCACCAATCACCCGAAAGCGTTACGCGTCCGCGTCAGAGGGTCACGTCGGCGCGTAGCCCCGATCGAAACGCGCCAAACACGATCCCCGTCGGCCGTCAACCAGCTCTTTCCCAGCCAACCAGACCTTACGTGCTGCTACGCATCTGCGCGCCCAGATCCCGACAGCGGCAATCCGGCCAGCTGGCGAGATACATGAATCTGCTCCGCTTTCCGTTCCCGCGAACGGGTGAAAACGCGGCTATTCGCCCATACGGACTTTGAGGATCGTCCTTCCCAACATTGCGGTCGGTCGGGGGCTGTCGCGTACACAGAGAAAGTCCTCGAATCGTTGAGCGGTCCCCATAGCCACTCCATCCGGCTTCCACGAACGATTGTCTTCCGGCGTGACGATCCACTGTGTCCGCACGCCTCACCGGATACACAAGGAACCAACTGGGAGGAACGCAATGCACACCAACCGAATCCGACACGCGCTCACAGCTACAGCCACCGCGGCGGGCATTCTTCTGGCGCCCCTGATCAGCGCACCGGTAACCGCGGGCGCGCCGCCTCAGGGTGAGCAAGCAGGCGCCTTGCCTTGTGGTTGGTTCCGAACCAACCACGATCCCGCTGGCACGACCTCGCGCTATCGTCACTGTGCCAACAGTTTCATCATGATCAGAATTCATTGGAGCAACGGCGCGAGCCATCGTCTGTGTGTCGAGCCGTGGGAGAACATCCCCTTCTGGCGCGACGGCAAGCACATCGTCACCAACGCCTACTACATCCCCGACCGGCCCCGGGTAATCATCAGGCCCGACGGCAGCCGTTACTGCGGGGCAAGCCAGCCCACCATCTGATCACTCGATTCGGCCTCTTGGCGCACGTGGTCGCCCGATGTCGACAACACCGGGCGACCACCGATTTCTACAGAGGCCGCCCAAATCCACGACCGCGGCCAGCGGCTGTTGGTCCACCTGTTCTAAAAGAGCGCAACCCTCAAACAAGGTCGAGCGAGATCAACTTGAGGGGATCAAGGGGGTACACATGAACGGGTCACCGGTTACCGAAGGGCAGTTTCGGGCGGGCGCTGCCCTGATGCTCTGGCGACCTGGGCTCGACTACAACATGGTGCGGCGCCGCGCATTGGCGGAATCAGTGTCGTCGTCCTCGTCGATCCATGTCGTGCTCGGAACCGCGGTCGTCGTGATGGGCGTCAGCGTGATCCCGACGGCGATCGGGTGGTTGTGCCTGCTCGGTGGCGCCTTGGCCGTCGGCATCAATGTGCTCAGAATCAGTGTCGACTACCGGTACATGGACACGGACCACCAGCACGCTTCCTGCTTCCTGGAGCAGGTATGCGGGGAGTTCTTCTACCATACCCACGACTTTGTCGGTTTGGAGCCACGGGTCGCGCACTCGGTGCACCGAATCATTGACTCGGTGCACTCGATGCACACCAGCTCCGCCGCAGTATGGCTCAGCGCTCAACAGTTGCATGACATCCATCAGGTCGCGTGGGATGCGGTGGAGACCGTCGCCAAGACCCGCAGGCTGCGCGTCATTGTAGCCGACTCGCCCGCTTGTGCGGCCGGGATTGATCTCACGTTGGCTCGTTCGCAGCTGGCGAAGGTAGACGACACCGTGGGGGAAATTGAAGCCTACATATGCGAAGCGGTGATGCTGATGCAGTCATGGGAATTGAAGCTGATCGAGATCGATCTGCGTGACAGACTTCGCATCGAACTCGAGTCCGGTCCTTACCACACCCTCCACGCTGCCCTTCGTCGCGCGCAATCGTTACCCGAGGCTGTTTTCTCTCACATCACGGCTGCCCGGGATCTCACCGACGCCGGCCGCTTCGACTGGGAGACAAAACATCCATCCCGAACGGAGGACTGACTGCTCGTGACATGCACAGCGAGTGATGGTCGCCCAAAAGGGTGAACTTTCGTCCAACGGATCATTCCTACCTCAAGGTCCGTGCTTGCGAACGTTGAAGTGAGTGAGGGTGCATGGTGTAGACCTGCTGGAGTTAGTGAAGTGTGGCATTCGGCTGATGTTCTCTGTCGTACCAGGGGGTGGCTTGTGACGGAAAAGGTACTAGCCAGCGGGGTTCGCCGGACAACGGTGAACTCCCTGTTGGGCCTCGCGATAGCGGCGGTGGCCGGCTGTGGTCCCGGCGCGGCGAACCCGTCGCCCGGCACAACCCCACCGGCCGGGCAAACACAGACCTCGGCGCCTCCGATCATCATGTTGTCCATTGTGGACAAGGCCAAGCAGGACGCGCTCATCGCCTATCGGGGCATGTGGAAGGACTTCGTCGCGGCCGGGACCACCTCGGACTGGCAGTCGCCGACGCTGGGTCGGTATGCGACGGGGGTCGCGCTGACGAACATGTCACGGTCGTTGTACGCCGATCACGCCAACGGCTTGGTGACCAAGGGCGAACCCACCTACGAGCCTGCAGTGTCCTCTGTCGAGCCTTCCGACAACCCGAACAAGATCGTGATCACGGACTGCTCCGACGATTCGCGCTGGTTGAAGTACAAGGCCGCCACCGGGCAACTCGCCAACGACACTCCGGGCGGCCGACACCTCATCAACGCCATCGTCCTGAAGCAGGCGGACGGATCATGGAAGGTGTCGGAGTACGGCGTCCACGAGGCGGGGACATGCTGAGACTACGAAGCGTCTCGATCGTGACAGGACTGGTGGTAGTCGGCGGCATATGCGGTGTGGCTCCGGCGTTTGCTGACGGCGGCTATGGCAACACCACTTGCAACCAAATGCCAGCCCCAGTCTGTGACCTCGGCGCGGGCAAGGGCGGCGGAGACAGCAAGCCGGGTAATACAGCGGGCAAGGGCAACCAGGTGCCGGACCGTCCGGGCTCGGGCGACTCTGGCAATGGCCAGCGCGGCACCGGGGACGTGATCATCGGCGGCGACTCGAACCTGGCGAGCTGCTCCTACGTCAAGAGCGACTACCAGCCGCCGTCGGACGGGGTGGTCACGATCGCCTTCACCAAGCCGCTGGACACGGGCGGCGGCGTGCAACCGGCTGTCTTCACGCGCCCGGTGGCGGGTGGTGTGGTGGCGGCTCGCGCTGCGGCCCAGCCGGTGCCGGGTCAGCCGGGTGCGTGGTACCTGTGGAAGTGCTCGACAGCGGGTGTCGCTGACGGGTTGTTCCGGCCGCCGGTATGGATCGCCGACGGCCAGCAGCCGGGTGCGGCGCTGTTGCCCTCGCCCGCCGAGTTGGCGGCGATGGCGCGCAAGCAGTTGCGACTGCCGACGCCGACGATCGCGGCGAATCCCGCCGCGGACCAGTTGGTGAATCTGCCGACCTGGATGTGGCTGTCAAGCGGGTGGGGGCTGGTGTCGGCGACCGCTGCGGTGCCGGGCGTGTCGGTCACTGCGGTCGCGAGGCCGACCTCGGTCACGTGGGCGATGGGGGACGGCGGCACGGTCACCTGCAGCGGCGCGGGGACCGCGTTCCGTTCGGGCACGGACCCGAAGTCGCCCTCGCCGGATTGCGGTCACACCTATCGCCACTCGTCGGCCGGCCAGCCCGGCCAGAAGTACCCGGTGGCCGCGAGAGTGCATTGGACGGTTAATTGGTCCGGCGCGGGTCAATCCGGGACCTTCCCGGACCTGACCACGACTGGCAACGCGGCTTTCACGGTCGCGGAGTCCCAAGCCCTGAATAACGGCGGCGGCTGACCCGCTTTCGCGGGCATCACGTTCCCCTTCACAACACAACACGAACACCACCACGATCCACCGCTCGCTGAAACCCTCGGCGACGCGGCGCACTACCCCCATGCCTGGAGGAGGTATCGGCGTGAGCACCACCATCCCGACGGAGACGGACGGGCCCGTGAGGTCGGTGAACGGCTCGTGGGGCACCGATGGCCGCAAGCCCGCCTCGCGGCTGCGCGGAGCGGCACGGCGCCGCAGCCTTCCGCACCTGCTGCTCGGGGCGTTGCTCGTCCTGGCCTGCGCCGCTGCGTTCCTGTTGGTCTCGCTGAACACCGGGGACAAGCGGTCTGTGCTGGCGCTCGCGCGGCCGGTGTCGGTCGGGCAGGTGCTGGGCGTCCAGGACCTCAAGCAGGTCAGCGTCTCCGTCGGCCCCGGTGTGTCCGTTGTGGACGTGGGCCAGGCGGCCACCGTGGTGGGCAAGACATTGTCGACGAGCCTGCCCGCTGGGGCGTTGCTCACGCTGGAGTCGGTGAGCGGGGCCGGTGTCCCGGCGCCGGGGCAGGCGTTGGCGGCGCTGTCGCTGAAGTCCGGTCAGTTCCCGTCGGAGATCTCGCCCGGTGTGCGCGTGTCGGTGGTGTTCGTGCCCGGCCAGCCGGGCACGGGGCTCGCGAGTCCGCCTACCGCGGATGAGGCGACGGTGTGGCCGGCGGTGGTCACCAGCGTGACCAGCCCGCCGAACCAGCAGATCACCGTGGTGTCGGTGCAGGTGAGCGAGGCTGCTGCTCGGCAGGTCGCCGCGGTGCCCGCGGGGCAGCTCTCGATCGTGATGCTCGCGGCAGGGGGTCGATGATGTTGATCGCCGTTGTGAGCGTCAAGGGTTCGCCGGGGGTGACCACCTTCTGCACTGCTCTGGCCGCGCGGTGGCCGGACCCGGTGCGCACCGCGTTGGTGGAGGCCGACCCGTCCGGCGGGGATATCGGGATCCGGTTCTCGATGGAGTCGACGCCCGGTTTGGTGAGTCTGGCGGCTGCTGCCCGCCGCAACGAGGACCCGGATCTGCTGTGGCAGCAAGCGCAAACCCTGCCCGGTGGGCTGGCGGTGGTGTCCGCTCCATCGGATGCTGACCGCGCGCGGGCCGCGTTGTCCGCGCTGGCTGAGGCCGACCCGCCCAGCGGGGCGAGCATCTTGCGCACGGCCGCGAACACGCCGGGCAGCGTGGTGATCGCCGATTGCGGTCGGATCGACGCAGGATCGGCCGCGTTGCCGATCGTGCGCTGCGCCGACGTGTTGATCCTGTTGACCCGAGCCCACGCCGACGACCTCGCCCACCTGGCCCGTCGGCTGCCGGTGATCGGCCGCTGGACCCCGCATCCGGAGATGCTGCTGGTGGGCGAGGGCTACTCACCGACGGACGTGGCCCGCGAACTCGGTGTGCGACCGCTCGGGCGGATACCGGACGACCCGCGCGGCGCGGCCGTGCTGTGCGGACGGACGGCCAGAACCTCGCGGTGGCGCCGCGGCGGACCGACGCACTCCGCGCTCGGCCAGGTCGCGCACAAGGTCGCCGAGGCGATCCTCGCGCGGCAAGCACCTGCACCCGTCGCGCCGGGCCAGGGGCGTGCCGAGGACGAGCCGGTGCCGATCTTGCGGGCCGTGCCCGGCGTGCCCGCCACCGCGGTGGCGGCAGGCGGCCTGCGGCTCGCGCCATCACCGCAGCAACCGCACCCCGATGCGGTTCCTGGCGGCAACGGCAGCTCGAGTGGAGGGCAGGCATCGTGACCGATCAGACCAACGGCTACCCGCCGCCCGTCCCGCTGCTGCCCCACCACCGGCCAGAACCCGCCCCGTCTGGTAGCGGCGAACCCCCGCGGAACTCGGAGGCTGTGGGGCGGTTGCGTCAGCACCTGCGCGACACGCTCGGCGCCGAGCTGCCGCAGCGGGTGGAAGCCCAGGAACGTCGCACGGGGGCGGCGGTCACCAGGGAGGCCCGCCGCGAGTTGGCGCGGGTGATCCTGGACGGGGCGGTCGCCGCGCACAGCGAGGCCGAGCTGATGAACGACCGCCCGTTGGTCGGTCGCGACATCGAGCAGCGGGTGATCACCGAGGTGGTCAACGAGTTGTTCGGCTTGGCGGGCCTGCAGCCGTTGTTGGACGACCTGAGCGTGGAGACGATCAACGCCAATCGCTTCGACCGGGTGTTCGTCCAGTACAACGACGGTCGCCGCGCGCAGGTCGCGCCGATCGCGGCGACGAACGAGGAACTGACCGACCTGGTCCGGCTGCTCGCCGCGCGCGCGTCGAGCCAGGAACGGCGTTTCGACCACGGCAGCCCGGCGGTCAACCTTCAGCTCCCTGGCGGGGAACGGCTGTTCGCGGTGATGGGCCTGACCGCGGGCGGGGTGACGGCGCTGTCGATCCGCCGCCACGGCTACCTCACTGTGACGCTGCCGGAGTTGCGGGCTCGCGGCACGATCGACCCCGGTCTGGAGCAGTTCCTGCGCGCGATGGTCCGCGCGCGGAAGAACATCCTGATCACCGGCGGCACCGGCGCGGGCAAGACCACCCTGCTCCGCGCGCTCGCGTCGGAGATGGACCCGATGGAGCGCATCGTGACCATCGAGGACGCCTTCGAACTCGGCCTGGAACTCGACCCCGAGATCCACGCCGACGTGACCGCCTTCCAAGCACGCGAGGCCAATGTGGAGGGCGAGGGCGCGATCTCCCAGGCCGAGCTGGTCCGCTACGGGCTGCGCATGAGCCCGGACCGGGTGATTGTCGGCGAGGTCCGCGGCCCGGAGCTGGTGCCGATGCTCAACGCGATGAGCCAGGGCAACGACGGCTCGATGGCGACGTTGCACGCCTCGTCGTCACGGATCGCGTTCACGAGGTTGGCCTCCTACGCCGCCCAAGGCCCGGAGAGGCTGACTCTGGAAGCCACGAACCTGATGGTCGCCTCGGCGGTGCACTTCGTCGTGCATCTGGCCCGCGGGCTGGATCGCGCCACCCGCGTGGTGTCCTCGATCCGCGAGGTCGTCGGCGCCGACGGCCCCCAGATCGTCAGCAACGAGGTCTACCGTCCCGGCACCGACCGGCGTGCCCGGCCGGTCGCGGGAGCGCTGCGCACCGACACCCTCGACGATCTCATCGACGTCGGGTTCCACCCCGACGTCCTGGAGGAACCCGACGGCTGGTGGCACCAATGACCGCCGCGGCCACCACGATCGGCGCCACCCCCGCCCTGTCCGCCCTGCTCGGCCTCGGCGTCGGTGTCGGGCTCCTCCTGGTCATCACCGGGTGGCGCGGACGCGACCCGAACCAGCCGGGGTGGCTCAGCCGCACACGAACCCGCCGCACACAGACCGCCCAAGGCGATCAGCGCCGGGCGGTGCGAATCGGGGCGGCGGTCGCGGTCGGCGTGCTGACCGGGGTGACTACGGGCTGGGTCGTCGGCGCGGTGCTGGCCGGGCTCGCGGTCTGGGCGCTGCCCCGCATCCTGGGCCGAGACCCTGAACATGCCCGCCGTATCGCCAGGATCGAGGCGATCGCGACCTGGACCGAAATGCTGCGCGACACCCTGTCCGCGGCGGCCGGACTGGAGCAGGCGATCCTCGCGACCGCACCGCTGGCGCCGACGGCCATCCGCGGCGAGATCACCGACCTCGCCGCCCGGATCGAGCACGGAGACCGCCTTGCGCCCTCGTTGCGCGCGCTGGCCGACCAACTCGCCGACCCCACCGGCGACCTGGTGATCGCCGCCCTCGCGCTCGCCGCCGAACAACAGGCCCGGCAACTGGCCGACCTGCTCGCCTCACTGGCCCAATCCGCCCGCGAACAAGCCTCCATGCGGATGCGCGTCGAAGCCGGACGAACCCGAACCCGCACCAGCGTCCGGGTCATCGTCGGCACCACGCTGTCCTTCGCCCTCGCGGTGGTGGTCCTCAACCGGGCTTACCTCGCCGCCTACGACGGCGTCACCGGACAGCTGGTTCTGCTCGGCATCGGTGTCCTCTTCGGACTCGGGTTCGCCTGGCTCGCGCGCATCGCCACCGTTGCCCAGCCCGACCGTTTCCTGTCCCCGACCAGCAACACCACCACGGCACAGGCCGCGCTGGTCGCCGGAAGGCGGGAGTGAGACGTGACCAGTGTGATCACCGCCCTCATGCTCGGCGCCGGATTCGGCGTCGGCGTGTGGGCGCTGGCGGCGTGGCTGATCCCGCCCCGCCCCGCGCTCGGCGCGGTCCTGGCACGCAGCACCACACCACACCCACCCACGCCGATCCTGGCCGCCGAGGACACCGGCTGGGCCGCCAGGATCGGCCACCCCGCCGTCGCCCCGCTGCGCGCGCTGGGCCTGCCCGGACAACGGCTGACCCGCGACCTGGCCGTCATCGGCCGCCCGGTCGCCACCCACCTCGCCGAGAAAGCGACCCTGGCCATCGGCGGGCTGCTCGCGCCGGTGCTGCTGCAACTGCTGCTCACCCTGGCCGGCCTGCCGCTGGGTGTGGAGTTCCCGATCATCTCCGGGCTCGTCCTCGCGGTCGCCGGGTTCGTGCTGCCCGACCTGCGGGCACGTTCCGAGGCAGCGAAGCTGCGCACCGGGTTCAGGCACGCGTTGTCGGCGTACCTGGACCTGGTGTGGATCACCCTGGCCGGTGGCGCGGGAGTGGACAGCGCGTTGAACGATTCCGCCGCCATCGGCCAAGGATGGGCTGTCGAGCAGATCCGCCGCGCCCTGGACGCCGCCCGCCTCATGCGCACCACGCCGTGGGCCACGCTGCGCCAACTCGGAGAGGAACTCGACGTCACCGAGTTGGCCGAGCTCGCCGCGTCGGTGAGCCTGGCCGGCACGGAAGGCGCGAAGGTCCGGGCCTCGCTCGCCGCGAAAGCCGGCGCGCTGCGGACCCACCAGCTCACCGACGCCGAAGGCGACGCCCAAGCCGCCACGGAGCGCATGTCGCTTCCGGTCATGGTGCTGTTCCTGGGCTTCCTCGTCTTCATCGGCTACCCCGCACTCTCCCAAGTCCTCAATGGACTGTGAGAAGCCCATGGGGTTCACCGATTCCGACGCCACGAGGCGCACACCGAAAGGAGGACACAATGCTCGACCCTCATCTGACGGCATTGTGGGCGGCGCTGAAAGGCCGGTGGGAGAAACTCCACCAGCAGCCCGACGCCGGGTACTCGACCGAGACGGTCCTGGTGACCGCGCTGCTCGTGGTGGCCGCGCTCGCGGTCATCGCGATCATCGTGGCCAAGGTCGTCACAAAAGCCAACGGCATCACCTTCTAGCCGTGACCAGGCCACACGAGGCGCGACCATGCCGACGCGGGCGGGCGCATAGGTGCCGCCGTCTGCGGGAGCTGCTGCGCGGCGAACGCGGCGCGGTCAGCGCCGAGCTGGTCGTCGCCACGCCGCTGTTGTTGTTGATGCTGCTGGCGATCGTGCAGCTCGCCCTGTGGTCGCACGCCACGCATATCGCGCAAGCCGCTGCCTCCCAAGGGCTCGCCGTCGCGCGAGCCCAGAGCGGCACGGCGGCCGCGGGTAGTGCCAGTGCGCAGCAGATGCTCGACCAACTCGCCCGCGGCCCGCTGACCGGCGCCGCCGTGGCCACCGACCGCACCACGACCACCGTGTCGATCCGAATCACCGGGACCGCCACCTCGGTGATCCCGTTCCTGAGCCTGCCCGTCCACGCCGAGGCCGTCGGACCGGTCGAGCGTTGGGTACCGGACCTGGCGGGCGGGTGAGCGCGATGACAACCACCCCATCCGCACCGACCACGACACCGGGCCGCGCCGCCGCGTGCCCGCTGCGTGGCCCGGGACGGCCGCTGCGCGGCGAACGCCGTGCCTGCCGGTGGTGGGTGGCATGGTGGCGGGACGATCGGGGTTCCGTGGCCGCCGAAGTCACCATCGCCGCCCCGTTTCTGATCATGCTGCTGGTGTTCGTCGCCGTGGTCGTCCACCGCGGTGTCGACGCCAGGTTGCGGATCGAGGGCGCCGCGCACCAAGCCGCTCGCGCCGCCAGCATCCAACGCAGCCCCGCCACCGCCACGACGGCGGCCGAGTCCACCGCAAGCAGCTCGTTGTCCTCGGCCGGGGTGAGCTGTGCGTCTCTGACCGTGAACACCGCCGCCGCAGGGATGCGCCCCGGCGGCACGATCAGCGTGACCATCACCTGCACGGTGGACTTCGGCGACGCTCTGATCCTCGGCGTGCCCTCCAAGACCTTGTCCGCCACGGCGATCGAGCCGATCGACACCTGGCGTGCGGCCACCGGCGAGTTCACGAGCTTTGAGAGCCGAGTGGGGAATGGCCGATGAACCGCTCACAGCGTCGGTGCCGCGTCGAGGTAGTGCCGGACCTGCTGCCCGGTCAGTGTCCGGTGCTCCAGCAGTCCCGCCGCGATCTGGGCGACCTGCGGCCAGTATCGGTCGAGCAGGTCCTGCGCCATACCGGCCCACGGATCTGCCTGCCTGGCAGGGAGGCCGTAGGCGCGGCGAGCCTGCGCGATGAGCTGCAGGTCGTCGTGTCCACCGTGCAGGTAGGCGTCGAGCCTGACGTCGTCGGCGGTGATGCCCTCGCGGCGCAGCTCGATGTCACTGGTGGTGTCGAGGACGTGGCGGGCCTGGGCGAGCGGTCCGGCGTGCGCGACCACGGCGACCGTGGACAACTCCACCGCGCGAGGCCGGACCGCGGTGAACCCGGCTCGTCCGGTGCCACGAGGGCGCAGGGTGACGTAGCGCAGCGACCGGCCCTGCAACACGTAGACGACCGCGTGACCAGCCTCGTGCCAGGCCGTCAAAGTGTCCTGGCTTGCCGACGGCGAGGGTCCTGCATCGGGCTTGGTCACGCTGCCCATTCTGGCCACCCCGCCACGGCACCGGTTCCCCAGCCTCACGGCGTATCGGTGTGCGGTCTGACGTGGTGGCGCGCTCAGGATGAGTTCACGGCCCACGGGGGTGGCTCGTGAACCGCGGCAGCCGCTACATGCGGCCGATCCGGTGGGCTCAGCAGTGGCGAGCCCGCCGAGCCGCGTACTGGCGGGCCGACGACGGCCGGGCAACCGTTTTCGTCTTGGTGCTCACCGTCGGGATCCTCGCGCTGGCCGGTCTGACCCTCGACGGTGGGTCGGCCTTGTCGAGCAAGGTCAAGGCCAACGGCCAGGCCGAGGCCGCAGCTCGCGCCGGCGCCCAGGCCATCGACCTGACCTCCTACCGCGAGACCGGCGCCCTGCACCTGGTGCCCACCCAGGCTGTTGCAGCCGCCCACAGCTACCTCGCCACCGTCGGCGCCGATGGGACGGTGACCGTGTCCGGCGACACCGTCACGGTCACCGTCACCGCGACCCACGGCACCCAGTTGCTGGGCCTGGTGGGGATCTCCAGTTTGACGGTGCACGGCACCGGGAGTGCCCACCCGCAACGCGGGGTGCTGACCATCGACCCATGACCACCCGAACCCGAGGCGTGTCAACGACAAGGAGAGCAGGATGGCGACGACCGAGGAGATCGAACGGCGGGTGCAACAGGCCGATGCCGCCCGCAGCGCGAAACGCGCCGCGGCGGCCCGGCAGGTCGGCGAACTCGCCGGGCGCCGGGCCGTGCTCGCCGAGCAGCTCGACGACATCGAGCGTGAACTCGGCGATGTGCTCGCCGCCGTGCACGACGTCATGGACGTCGACGAGCTGGCCGCCTTCACCGACCTGCCAGCTGCCGATCTCACCCGCTGGCGCGATGCCCGCGCCCGCCGCAAGCCCACACGGCCCACCCGCAAGCGGCCCACGAAGGCTGACGACACCGGCGGCGGACGATCAGCGCGCACCACAGCATCGGCGCCGGCGGTGAGCACGGCGGCCGAGTTGCGGACCAGCTCCACCGCCGAGGACAAGGCGGCGCGCGTCCCGGCCGATGTCGCATGACACCACCTACCGCACACAGCGGACGGCCCGGTCCGGCACCGCCCGGTGGGGTGCTGATCGACGCGTAAACCCTGCGCTGCCAAGGAATCGAGCACGCCGTGACCACACCACCGCACTCCCTACGTCGGACACCGGCGCGGCCTCCGAGCACCGACCGCCGCGCACGATCAGCCCTGGTCGGCGTAGCCTGTCTCGGCGGGCGGGTGCTGCGAGGGCTGATCGCCACCGCGGCGCTGCTGGTACTCGTGGCCGGTGTGCCGTGGGCGCTGTCGCACTACATCGGCTGGCCGCTGCCCGACCACGTACCTGACTGGGCCGAAGTCCGGGGTGTGCTGCTCGGCCCGATGAGCACCACGTTCCTGTTGAGCTTCCTGGCCTGCTTGATCTGGATCGTCTGGGCCGCCTTCACCCTCGACGTGTTCCGCTGTGCGATCGACCTGGCTCGTAGCGGTGTCGACACCGTCCGCCTGCCGGACTTCTCGGGCGCTGGTCCCGTGCACGCCTTGGCGGGCTTGCTGGTCGGCGCGGTCCTGCTGTCCGTCCTGGGCAACCGCGCCGCACCCGCGCCGACCAGTCCGTCGTCCTCGGCGCTGGGCAGCGGGGCGCACGTCGTGGCGACCGCCCCGGCCTGGCAGCACCCCGCCGACCCCGGCGAGGTCGTCGTGCGAAACGCCGTCTTCGCCACCAGCGCGGTGAACAACATGGCGGTGAGCTCGCCCGCGCGGCCGGTGTCGGTGGTGGTGCTCGCGCCGCACGACGGGGTCTACGACTCGCTGTGGCGGATCGCGAAACGCACCCTCGGCGACGGCGCACGCTGGCCCGAGATCTTCGAGGCCAACAAAGGCAAGCCCCAGCCCGACGGCCGACCGTTCACCCGGCCCAGCCTCATCTTCCCCGGCCAGGAACTGGCCCTGCCCGCCGACACCACAGCCGCGCCAACCCGGCCTGCACCGCCTCCACACGAACCGCCCGCGCCGACACCGACAACTCCAGCACCAACTCCAGCCCCGACCACGGCACCGCCGACCAACGCGCCGCCGACGGATGCCCCCCTGTCCGCCCCGGCGACCACGCCCGCCGCGCCCAACACCGAGCGGCAGCCGACCGCGACGCGCACGGATGCGCGTCCCGCAGGGGCACGGGAACCAGCCTTCCAATGGGGATCGGAGATATTCGTCGGGTTGGGCCTGGCGGCGGCGGTGAGCACCGCGCTGCTGATCGCCCGCCGCCGCTACCGCGCCCGGTACCGGCCCGGCAGCGGTGACCGCGACGACCTGCCCATGGCGCCGGTGGTCTACCAGCTGCACCTCGCGCACCTCCGCGCCGGCGACGACGAAGTCGACCTCGACTCCTACTGGGACGACGAAGACGGGGACAACGGCGACGGCGACGCCCTCGACGACGCCCCGCGGCCTCGGCGTGTTCCACCGCCTCCCACCGTCGTGATCGGTGCCCCTACGGCTCATTACGAGGCACCGCGTACCGCGGTGGCGCCGGGGCTCGGTGTGCGCGACGGCCGCGAGATCGCCCTGGACCTCGCCGCCTCGCGCGGGCTCGGACTGGTCGGCGCAGGCGCCCCAGCCGCGGTTCGAGCGTTGCTGCTCGCCGCGCTCACCACCGCCGACCGCCCGGCCGGCTCGGGTGCGGCGAGCGTGGTGGTCCCCGCCGAAGACCTGGCTGCCGTACTCGGACGGCCGACGACCGACGTGCCCACCGCCGTGCGCGTAGTCGCCGACCTCGACGCCGCACTGGACGTTCTGGAGGCCGAGACCCTCGTGCGCGCCGCCAGCCGCGACTCGAAGCCCTGGCCGCCGCTGGTGCTGATCGCGCGGCCCCCGCACCAGCACCCGCGGCTGCAAGCCGTCCTCGACAACGGGGCCCCGATCGGCGTCACCGGGCTGCTGCTGGGCCAGTGGCAACCCGGCGTCACCTGCTACGTCCGCGACGACGGCACAATCACGTCCACCAGCCCTGGCCTCGGCGAGGCCCTACGCGGAACCCGGATGTTCCGTCTCGGTGGCGACGACACCGCCGACCTGCTCGCGCTGCTGCGCCACACCGAATCACCAGCCGACGACAGCGACAGCGGTGACGACGAGCCGCTCGTGTCGCCGATGACTCGGCCCTGGAATGGCCGAGTACCCGGCAGATCCACCGATCCGGGTGGGAATGCGGCGGCCGTCGTGTCGATGACCGACACGGAGCTGGAGGTCACCGCGGCGGTCACGACGGCACCCCCAGCCGACACCGAGCTGGAGATCCTCGGCTCGCGCAGCCCGCGCACGCCCCGCGCCAGGCTGCGCCCGCAGGCCGCACCGCGGTTGGCGTCGTCGGAAACGCGCTCACGCGGCGAGGTCGAGGACGCCTCGGCGCCGACCAGCCAGCACGCCTCCCCAGCCGTCAGGGAAGGCACCGAGGATGGGGTGGCCGACGGGCAGCGGGCGCTGATCACGGTCACGGTGCTCGGTGGTCTTCGGGTGCACTGGCACCCCGACGCCGAAACCGACGAGGACGGGCCGGGGCGGGAGATCACCGGGGCGTTGCAGCCCCGCAGCCAGGTGCTGCTGGTGCTGCTGGCGTTGCACCCCGACGGCGCCACCCGCGACACGCTCGTGGACGCGTTGTGGGGCGAGGACCCACCGGCCCGGCCGACCAACTCCTTGCACACCGCGCTGTCGCGGCTTCGGCGCGACCTGTCGCGGGCGACCGACGGCACGGCGGGCGAGGTCGCCGCGGCGGACAACGGCCGCTACCGACTCGACCCCGCTCGTGTGCGGGTGGACTACTGGCGCTTCGCCGCGGCGGTCGCCGCCCGCCGCACCGCCACCACCGACGCCGAACGCGTCGCCGCCTACCGGGAGATCGTCGACAGTTACAGCGGGCGCGTGGCCGACGGTATGTCGAAGATCGACTGGCTCGAACCCATAAGGGAGGCGACCCGCCGCGAAGCGATCGACGCCGTGTCCGCCCTGGCACGCGCCCTCATCGCCGAAGACCCACAGCAAACCCTGGACCTACTGGAGGTCGCGCGAGCATTCGACCCGCACAACGAGCTGCTGTATCGCGACATCATGCGATTGCAGGGCGAACTCGGTCAGCTCGACGCGATCCCACGGACGCTGACCCTGCTCACCACCCGGCTCGCCGAGGTCGGTGACGAGCCCACCGCGAAGTCCCGGCGGCTCGCGGCAAACCTCAGCCGCCAGCACGACACCGACCACACCGAACGCGCTGATCGCTCCGCCGGACCCGTGCCCCCTGCAGTAAGGAGCGGGCATGGCCGAAGCGCGTGAGTCAGCCGAACTCGTCTCGAACCCGCGGATCCTCCGCCGGGCCGGAATCCCCGCCGACCTTGTCGGAGATGTCGAGTGCGGCACGCTCGGCGACATCGATGATCACGCCGATCCCACCGCCATTCCCGTCATCGGCATTCCCGTCGCCATTGCGGCGGGCGTATGCCTGAGCGTGGGCGATGAGTTCTGGATGCGCGTCCACCCACGGGAGCAGCGCCTTCGCGATCTCCAGGTATTCGGAGAGGGCTGGATTCAGGGTGTAGTAAACCAGGTGCGGAAAAGTCATGGTGTCGGACGTGCACGTCACGAGACCCTCTTCGGTCATCGTTTTCAGTGTTCGCGCCAGAATGCTATCGTGCAGGACGTGTTTGTCCGACCATTCCTTGCCAATGGAATACGAGCTGATTGTGGAAAGAATCTCTTTTCGACGCATGGGACCGCCCTGGAGTGTGACCAGGATGACCGGCGCCCATTTGTCGCCGAAAAGGTACTTCAGGTCGCACCAGGCTCGAAGAAGCCTCTCGTCTCCCGCGTTCACCGCGTCTCCCCCCATGCGCCCGTCCGGCTCGCTGACCGCACTCGCCACCCGTTGTCCGCAGTGTGGCCCCTCCGCCGCGCTGGGTGGTCGCACCTGGTCAACGCCAGCGCGGCCACCAGCCTCGAACTCCCCGTGTCGTGACGATGGAGATCCCCCCATTACGTCGACCAGCCAAACCAGCCCACGGCATTTCTCCTCGATACGAACCAGCATCGGACGTCACCCCTGGTAGTCGAATGGGAGATCCTTTACACCAAGAGTGACTGCCGCCGGGGGTGCATACGGGGGATCAGGATGGGGTTCATACGGGGGATCACGTTAGACGACCACCCTGTGCGCTTCGGGAAGCCGCAGCTCATCGGGGGTGCATGGGGATCCACTGGTGTCCCAGACTCGCTTGGCCACAAGCAGGGAGTCACATCGGGCAGGCGGTGTGGCCTGCTCTCGTCACACTCCTTGCTGGTCGGCAGCCATTCGTTCCTCACCTTCATTTCTCCCCACCTTCCCCATTTCTCTATTCTATTTCGTGAAATCATCCGCTCGCTTCGTTATTTCTCCACCCTGCGCGCTCTATTCTATTTGTCTTGCGCTCCCACTCCGCGGTGTCCGACACGACGGCAGGTCGCTGACCTGCGGAAACGAAAGGTGGCGGGAAAGGTGACCTCGCGCGCGCCGCCGAATGGCGAGGTCATATTCACGCGTAAAGAGTCTTGAAAATGGGCGGGGTTTTCGTATTGCGCGCCGCGCGGTGTCGAGTCATAATTGAATTGTCGCCGGGGGGACCGGAAAACTCACCGAATACCACACCCGGCGCGAGCTATGTCCGACGCACGACACCGGCGAAATAGCCGGACACGTTTCCACGGAATGCGCGCCCGCCCGCCGCGCGCCTATCGAAAGGACCACCCGCGATGACCACGCCGACCACGACCGCCCCGGCAGCCATCACTACCCCCGCCGCCGCGCCCACCGCGCCGGCCACGTCGTCGGGTCCGTCGGTGCCCCGGCTGCGCAACGGTGAGTTGCGCGCGATGGTCGCGCGGGTGCTGGCCGATCACACGGGCACGGGACTGACCCCGCGCGCGATCGCGCACACGCTGAACCGGTCGTCGGGGGCGGTGGGCAACGCGTGCAAGGTGTTGGCAGACAAGGGCGACGCGGCGGTCACCTCGACCGCGCCACTGACCTACCAGGCGACCACGAGCACCGCCGCCGTCGCCGCCGCCACGATCACCCCCGCCCCGGCGGGTGCCCCCCGCGCGCGCCGCCCCAAGAAGACCACCCCCGCGCCCGCCACGACCACCGCCACCGCCACCGCGCCCGCCTCGGTGGGGGCGGGGGATTCGGCGGCACCGGTCACCGGTCCGGTGATGCGCCCGAACGGCATGGCCTACCACCCTAGGCAGGTTGCCGGGATGCCGGACGTGACCGCGCTGCGCAAGCTGCGCGAGGCCGGCGTCGCCGCCCTGATGTACGGGCCGCCCGGCACCGGGAAGACCTCGGTGATCGAGGCCGCGTTCCCGGACCTGGTGACCGTGCAGGGCGACGGGGACACCACGGTCGCCGACTTGGTCGGCGAGTACACCCAAACCGGCGACGGTCGCTACGTGTTCGTGCACGGACCTCTGGTCCGGGCGATGCGCGAGGGTCGGACCCTGTTCATCGACGACGCCACCTTGATCCCGCCGACCGTGCTCGCCGTGGTCTACCCCGCGATGGACGGACGCCGCCAGATCATCATCAAGGCCAACGGGGGCGAGACCGTCGACGCCGCCGCCGGCTTCTACGTCGTCGCCGGACACAACCCCGGCGTCCACGGCGCGGTCCTCACCGACGCCCTCTCGTCGCGGTTTTCCGCGCAGGTCCACGTGTCCACCGACTATGACCTCGCCGCACAGCTCAAAGTGGACCGTCGCGCGGTGAAAGCCGCGCGCAACCTGTCCACCCGGCAGGCATCCGGTGAGGTCGGGTGGGCACCGCAACTGCGGGAACTGTTGGCGTTTCAGAAGATCGCTGACGTGTTGGGGGTAGCCGCTGCCGCCGGGAATTTGGTCGGCACCGCCCCGGAAGACGACCGCGAGACCGTGTCCGCCGTGGTGCGTGACGTGTTCGGCAGCGAGGTCGCCCCGCTGTCCCTCGGTCCCCGCATCTGACCCAGCCCGCACCGTCCGGAAGGGACACCGCGCCATGACCACGCACCTCGCCATCGACCCGAGCGCGACCGGTTCGGTCGTGTTTCCCGCCCGCCCCGAATGGCTCACGCTGTCCGCCGCGCTGGCCGAGGAGGTCCCCGTGATCGCCGACCGCGAGGACTTGCTCGTCACGATCGCCCCCGGTGCGGGCGGGGGTGCCCCGGCGTGTTTCTTCCCCGCCCGCGCGCTGATCGAACTCGACGCCGCGCACCTCGGTGTCGACCCCGCCACCGTGGACCCGGCGAACCTGTCCGACCGCCCCCGCTACGCGACCACGTGGGGGCTGCTGACCCACGAATGCGGGCACGCCAAACACACCGCCTGGGACCCACCACCCACCGCGCCGCCCGGTGTTGCCGCCGCCGCCATGCTGCTGGAGGAGCCCCGGATGGAAGCCGCGCAAGTACGCCGCCGACCCGATGACCGGCATTGGTTGCGCGCCAGCGCGTCCGGCATCATCCTCGCCGATCTCAACCCGACCGCCGACCCCGCCGGCGCGCCGCAGATGACCGCCCCGCACGCCGCCCACGCCGCCGCCCTGCTGCTGGCACGGGTCGACGGCGGCATCCTCACCCGCGCCGAGGTCGCCCCCGTCGCCCGTGTCATCGAAGACGTGCTCGGCGCGGACACCCTGGCCAAACTGCGCACCATATGGCGGAAAGCGCTGACTACCGCCGACGACGACGGCGAGACGATGATGGACCTCGGGCGGCAATGGTGCGAGATCATCGGCACCGACCCCAACACCCCCGACCCCACCAGCGGGACACCCGACCCGACCGCCACCCCGTCCCCGAACGGTTCCGGCACCCCGTCCGGTTCGTCATCGGGCGGCACCTCGTCCGGCGCGTCGGGCGGCACCCCGCCACCGTCGCCGTTGGCGGGCGCGATCGCCGCCGCGCTGGACAACCTCGCGGCGAACGTCGCACGGGCAAGGGCACCGGAGGACCCCGCCGCCCGCGCCGCCGACGCACGCGCCGCCGAGTCCGCCGCCGCGAACGACGCCGCCCGCGCCGCGCGGTCGGTGTTCACCGGTTCGGGCGGCACCCGCTACGGGAAGACCGCGGCGGCGGGCACCCGCCCGCCCACCAACGAGGAACGCACCGCCGCGCGGGTGCTGGCGCGCGCGCTGAACACCGCCGGGGTCCGCGACCGGGTACCGGTCAAGACCACCTCGCCCGTGCCACCCGGACGGCTGCGGATGCGCGGCGTGCTCGCCGCCGACGCGCAACGCGCCGCCGGGGCACTCCCAACGGCCGAACCGTTCACCCGCACCACCCGCACCCCGGTACCGACCCCACCGCTACGGCTGGGCATCGCGTGCGACGTGTCCGGGTCGATGAAATGGGCACGCGCCCACGTCGCCTCGGCCGCGTGGATCTTGGCCGACGCCGCCCGCCACACCACAGTTCCCACCCAGACAGCGAGCGTGATCTTCGGGAACAAGGTCCGCCCGATCACCCGCCCCGGCAAAGCCCCCACCGCCGTCACCGAGTTCAACGCCAACGACAACTGGGAGGACGTTCCCACCGCCATCGACGCCCTCGACGGCGCGCTCGGACTGTCCACCCCCGGCGCGGCGCGACTGCTGGTGATCGTGTCCGACGGCGACTTCCGCGCCCTGCCCCGCCGCGACGGGCAACGCAAACTCGACCGGTTGCGCGCCACCGGGTGCGCGGTGTTGTGGCTGACCATCCGCGCCACCGACACCCCCCTCGATGGGACGACCCAGCACCGCCTGACCGACCCCGCCACCGCCGCCCGCGCCATCGGACACGCCGCCACCACCGCCCTACGCGCCGCCACCCGCTGAACCAGCACGTTCCGGGGGCGGGGCACACAACCCGCCCCGGAACACCACCCCGACCGAACACAACGAGAGGTGATCACCATGTCCGACAACAACACCCCGACCACCACCGAGGTCATCGCCCCTGAACGGCGACCCATCATGGCGCACACGATCACGACCGCCGGCGAGTTGGTCGCCGCTGTCAACCGCTACGACCCCGACGCCCCCATCCGGTTCGCCATCGCGCCCGCCTACCCGAACGCACGACACGGCCGCCCGATGCAGGCCAGCCTCGGGCGCGTCGTGTGCGTACCCCAGGACGCGGAAGCCGACGGCACCGAACCGACCGGACCGCCCGTGGTGTGGATCGCTGAAGGCTTCCAAAGCGGCTACCTGCCCGCCCTCGTCGCCGACGCCCTCGGGTGGGGACGAGTCGATCCCGAGGACTACGGCTGAAACGAACCCACCGGACCGGCAACCGTGTGCCTATGGCTGCGCAAGCTCGACCGGTCGCGACCCACCCCACACCGACGACTCGATCAACCGGCACATACCCGAGGAGAACACGATGTCCAGCACGACGACGCTCAACGAGTCTGTTCGCACCACCACGGACGAGCACTACCTCACGCGCACGGTTCACCATGCCGGACAGGTGATCCGCGTCCGCATTCGCCGCGCACGACACGCCTACGACAGCTACGCGATCGGTGAGGTCCTTGCCCGCGACGGTGGCCGATGGACTCGCCTGGTCGAGGAACACGCCCACGACAACCCCGACAACTGGTTCCGCACCGTGGAATCACCCGCCGAATCCGCCGATCCCGCACCGCCGGCACTGCAAGGGCTGTCCGACCAACTCATCCAGCGGGCAGCCGAGATCGTCGCCGCCTGCCCGTCCGCCGCCGAGGGCTGGTCGGACATGAACATCATCCGCGCACTACTCGGACGTGGAGCCGACGAATACCTCGAGCCCGGGGTCATCGCCGAGGCCAACACCGACCCCGACACCGGACCGGTCCACATCATCCGTTGCTCCGACGGAAAAGTCGTGGTCACCACCTCACACCGCAGCGACTGCGCCTACGTCACCAGCTCAGGCCAAGCCCAATGCGACAACGACGCCTGCTACGGCCACTGAGGCCCCCCACCTCACCACCACCTCCGCCGGTGACCCTCACCCGGCGCGACCCGCGTCACGTCCACAGGGAGCCATCCATGACCACGAACACGCCACACGCGACCGAGACCGACCACACCCGCGCCCTGCCACCGGAGGCGGTGATGCTCGCCCCGGCACCGCCGCACACCGTGCCGATGCGCCCGCCCACCGGGGCGTGGGGGCTGGTAGTCGTGGCGGTGCGGACCACCGACGCCGCCGGAGCCCCGGTGCGGTTCGACGGCGACCCGCCCGCGCCCGACCCAGCCGGCACCGACACCGCCGCCCTGTTGGCGGGGGTGTGGCTGCCCGCGCCGCCGCCCGCCGACCCACACGCCGGGGACGTCGTGGTGCGCCTGCACCCACCCGACAACGGGACCGACCCCACCACCGCCGACGTCGAGGTCCTCGCCGCCATGGACGGGCAGTGGCGCACGGTCCGCGCGTGGCGGGCGGTCGGCGCGCGCTGGCCGCACGAGGTCGCCACGACGGTGCTGCTGCACATGCGCTACCTCGCCGACGCCGCCCTCACCGCCGCCCAGTGGGCGACGCTCACCGGTCCGATCGCCGCCGCCCTGCCCGCCGGACTCGTCCCGACCGGGCTCGCGGGCGAGGCCGCGGGCTCACCCTGCCGTCGCGCCGCGCACGACGCGCTCGCCGCGCTGATCACCGCCGGGCTGGTTCAAGTCGGCGAGCAGGTCGTGTTCGGCGCGCACACCGCCACGATCGGAGAGGGCGGTGTCCTGCACGACGACGGACCCCACGAGTACTCCGTCTCGACCGTGACCGCGCTGGCCACCAACCTCGCGGGCTACACCGCCAACGGCTGGCACCTATGGCGACGCGCCCACGACCACCGCCCACTGGCCGACCTACGCGCCGAACTCGCCACCACCACACCGACCGCCAGCTGATGACCACCCCGTCCGACGCACCGAATCGAAGGAGGACAATCGCAATGATCACTAGAGACGAGACCGCCGAGGCCATCGGGAACCGCTACCGCTACACCCGGATCATCGACACAGCCGGACACGTCGTCCGGGTCCGCATCGAACGCCACTTCTACGACTCGTACAGCTTCGCCCACGTCGAGGTCATCAACGACGTGAAGAGCTGGACCCTGCTGCTCGACGAACCCACCCGCGACTGGTGGGACGCCTCCCCGCCCCCGCGCAAGGACATCGACGCCGCCGCCGTGCTCGCCCCGCTGGCCGACCGGCTCCTGCGTCGCGCCGCCGCCATCCTCGCCCCACCCACGACGACCACCGCCGTGTCGCCACGCGTGTTGGACGCCGTAGCGGCACTGCTGAGCACCGTGTACGGCTTCGACGGCGAACGCCGCGTCGACCCCGACGAGATCACTTGGGCGACCGCCCACGGTGGCGGGCTGCGCGTCTTCGAACACGCCGACGGTGCGGTGACGTTCACCAAAGCCCACCGCGACGACTGTCCGTTCGTCACCAGCACGGGCACCCGCGCCTGCGACGACGAGTGCTACTACGTGGTGCCCACACGCCTCGATGGCCCGCTCGGATCATGACCGCCACAGTCGACTTCTACGACGGGCGCGGACGCCACGCCGTGTTGCTCGGATCGCTCCAGGGCGACGCCGAACCCGAGAGGCTGCGCGCCCTCGCGTGTGGACGGCTACTGCTCGACGCCACCGACCCCGTGACCTACGCCGACGCCGTGGCCAACCTGCTCGATGTCTGGACCAACGACCGGCACGGGCACGGCTACCACCCGCGCGACGGCCAGCCGTGGCTGCGGCCGGATAGCCACACCACCTCCTGGGTGTTCGCGTTCGACCACGGCCGGGTGTGGATCACGACCGGCCGCGCGTGGCAACCCGCCGACACAACCGATCGCGGGCTACAAGCGGAACCAGGCTGCACACGATGACCGAGCACACCGAAGGCGGCGGGGACGGTGGCGAGCCCCGGCTCATCGACTTCGAGGAACGCTGCCCGGACTGCGACGTGGCAGTCGGCGAGGCGCACATTCACCATGAGGACGACGGTGGGTGCGACATCGCACGGTGCCTGATGACCGGGTTGCAGCGGCTGATGTGCGACCTCGACCACGACTGCGGCCAAGACCTGTGGACCGGGTGGTGGCCGGGCCAGCTCGACTGCGAACGGCTCGGCTGGATGCTCGGCCCCGGCTTTCCCGACCTGCGCCGCCTCTATGCCGAGGCGACCTGGGACGCGCACCGATGCGCCTGGGTGGCGTCCCCCTGACGCACGCCTCACTCGCAGGATGGGTTCGCTCGACGCGTCGCATAAGTGGGTGATCACGCCGACTTCTACGTCGCAAACGGGCCGCGCGCCCCGCTGGCTGGGCTCCCTGGCCGATGTCGGACATCCCGCCGCGCTGGCCTTGCCCCACCCGACGCGACCGGGGTGCTTGTCCGCCGCCAACCCAAGACGCCTACGAGGCGGACCGTCGGCGCCCTGCTCGACGAGCAACGCACTCGCGACGTCGGGTTCCATCGCGCGGCCCGCCCCGGTGAAACCGGCTTGGCCGTGGATCGCGTCTACCAGCGGCGACCGGCACGCCGACATGTTCTGGTTCGTCCCGGACCCTGACCCTCCCGACGACGACGGCAAGTCGGCGACCGGACCGCACGCCGAACTGCCGGCCGTCCGCGACACCTCGCCCACGACGGCGACCTTCGCCTGGAACGGGTTCGGTATCCCGGGTAATGCCGATCCCGATTTACGACCCCGTTGCCGCCGGTGGTTCGCCGGAACTATTTGGCTCGCCGCGGCGAGGTCGCTCGCCCCGGCGGTGCCGCCGCGGGCGAGCAGCTCCGTGGACCGCCGGTGGCCGCCGGCCGACCTCACCCGCCCGGCGGGTCCGCGAGGCGATGCACACCCTGCTGCGCCCCGGCCCCCGCCGCCGCGGTTCCACGGGTTGCCCAAGGATGCGCCGTTCGCTTGCGAGCGCATCGTGGTGGGCCTTGCGGTTCCTGGTCAAACGCCGACCACTGCGCCGAGGACAACAACCCCATCCACGCCGCCGAGCTGCTCGACGTTCCTGGAGACGTTGCGCGCGGCCAGACCCGCTCCGAAATCGGGCGGTTGATCAACGCAATGGATCGCCGCGCGATGGACCCCGTCGTGCACAATCAAGATCTCGTTCATCGAGGTCGGCGCGGCCAGAACGGTGGATGTCGTTGTGCCCCAACAGTGAGCGAGCACCGTTGGGGCACAACCAGGCTGTGCTGTCCGGGGGGGTCAGGCTGACGCGGCGGCGGTCGCTTCCTTCGGCGCGAGTGCGAACCGCTTCGGCCGTTCTTTGGTCTGTACCGCGATCTTGTCCTTGACCAGTTTGTCCAGCGCGTTGGAGACCGCGCCGCTGGATTTCCCGCCGAGCTTCCTGGCGATATCGACCGGGCTGAACTCCTGATCGGGGTGGTCGCGCAGGTGGTCCTCGACCATCCCGCGCAACGCGCCGGGTGCCAACCGCGCCGCCGTCGCGTCGGATGAGGCACCGTCGACCGTGGGCTCGGCGGTTTCTGCGATGGGTTCGACATCCGTAGGGGCAACCGTTTCAGCAGCGTTGTCGGCCGCAGCGGTGTCCGGCTCGGTGTCGGCCGGTGCGGTGGCGATTGGCGCGCTGTCAGTCGGCTCGGGGTCGGCTCCGCCGGCGGGCGGGGTGTCGGTTGTGTCCGGTGTGGGCTGCGGGGTGCCCTCCGTGGCGGTGTCGTCCACCGTTGCGACGACGCGGTTCTGTTCGGTGTCTGCCGGGGTGGCGGGGGCATCGGGGGTGATCGCCCACCGGTCGGCGGAGCGGCGACCGCCGTCGGGGATTCCGGCGGTGCGGATGACGGTGCCGTCGCCCGCCCATCGGGTGAGGATCTTCTGCGCCGTGGATTTCCCGATCTTCGCCGCCTTCGACAGGTCGGTGGCGGTGCTGTCCGGGTCGGCGTGCAACGCCGCCCACAGCGCGTCTTCGGCGTCCGTGCGGGCCGTCACGGCAGCGGCGTCGGGGTTCCGGTCGGGAACCGGGTGCGGGGTTCGGGCGGTGCCGGTCGCCCCCGTGGTGCGGGTTTTGCTGGTTTTGCGGGTGCGGGTGGTGTCGGACATGACGTTCCCTCGAATCGGTTGGTGATCGGTGGTGGTCATGCCCCGGCCGGAGCGGGTGGCCCCCGGTGCGCTGCCGGTTGTGTTCGGGCCACACGACTATGGACGCTCCGTCGGCCGCTGAAGTCAAGCGTTACCCCGAAATCACATCTGTCTCGTGTGGATGGTCACCCATTTGCGTTGCGGCGCTTGACATCTCGACACGAGCAGAGCGTTCATAGCGATCGCCGGGTCGCCGACCGGCCAACATTTCACCCGACGAATCAGGGGTAGACACAATGACAACGCCACATTTCGCCGCCATCCGTTTCCAACGCTCCGAGGGGCTGACCGTGCACGGCCCATTCACCGACCGCACCGACGCCATCGTGGTCGCCGACCGGTTCGCCGACACCACCGACACCTTCGCGCAGCCGATCGCGCTGGCCCCGCCGGACGCCGATCCGATCACCACCAGCGTCGCCGCCGAATCGACAGGCACCGTGCTCGAACTGAACAACGAGATCGCCGACGCGCTGTTTGCCGACCACCTCGATCCCGTGCCGGATATGGCTACAACCGTGGTGGTGTCAGTGCTGGTCGACCCGCCCGCGCGAAAGATGGTCCTGTGGGTCGGCCCGTTTCCCGGCATGACCGAGGCGCGGTTGTGGCTGGACCAGGCCAGCGGCGATCACCGGGCGACCATGCGCGTGCACCGGCTGCGCGGCCTTGACTTGGTCGAGCCGCCTCCGGGACCGGACCCGACCGCAGACCCGAACGTCGCCGAGGCCGTTGCCTGACCGGAACCTCTGAGATCGTGGCCCGTGAGGACAGTTCGCGGGCCACGGTCTTGGGCCGGACGGAGCGAACGCCTTCCCGCACAACGACCTCGGGAGATCCTCTACGCCCACAGATCATTCCCCCCAACGCAGGGATGACCCGACTCCAATCGTGGGCGTGCGGGGCTTCGACACGATCCGGGTGTCTCTTGTGGACGACCGCAACTGGCCAGACCGCTACGACAAAGCGGGTTCATTCACCGTCCGTTTCCGTACCAGCATTGACACCTCGACGGTTACGAAGCGTCCATACATGTCAAGCAAATCGGTGCACGGACACCGAACCTGAAGGGACACGACGAACCCATGACCGCCGACGCAATTCCGCCGACACCGTCCGAACCCGCACCTGACACCGCCATTGCCGTGCCGAATGGCGGTCCCCGGGCCGATCCACCGGTAGCGGTTCGGGTCGCGGCCCCCGGCGATGACGAGGTGACGATACTGCGGCGCGAGGGACTTCCGCCCGACGGTGTCATCCTCGCGCCCTCGGTCGCCGCCACCCCGATGCGACACCCCGACAATGCCTGGGCGATGCTGGTGCTGGCGGTCGATGTCCTAGACGACACCGACCCCGACCGGCAAGGCGAAGTCGCCCTGTTCGCCGGATGCTGGCTGACCCAACAGCGACCGGCTTCCCTGTCCGAGGGAGATCTCGTCCTCGTCCTGACCGCACCCGAGGGCGAGTCACCGCCCGACGACCTGGCCGATGTGGAAATGCTGCTCGCCCACCGGAGTCGATGGCTCCGGGTCGGCGAGTGGGAAGGTGTGGACCCGCGCTGGCCGTGGGCCGTCGCACCGACCGCTGCGGCGATCATGGGGCTGCACACCGAGGCAACCGACGTCGCCGCAGCGGCGAGGCCACCCGCCGATCGTTCTTTGGGAGGCTGGAGCGGTAATGGCGGTATCTACGATCTGCTCGCCGCCGGACTTGTCCGCGCGGGCGAGAAGTTCACCTGGGACCGTCCCGGTCGCGGTGCGCGGCACACCGCCAAGATCCACCCGGACGGCACCCTCATCCTCGCTGACGGCCGCGCCTACGCCAACCCCTCCGGAGCGCTCACCGCGCTCGGCGGCAAACACCACAACGGTTGGAAAGGATGGAAACGAACCTCGGACGGACGCCCCCTAGGTGATCTCCGCGCCGAACTGCGCACCCTCCGAGGGCTGACAAGCACACCACGACGGGTGTAGCCCTTGCCCCTTGCTGGACCGCCCGCATCCTGTCGTGTGGGAGGTCCGGCTGTGCTGTGTGGAAAGGCCAGTTCGCGCGGGCACGACCGCGGGCTGGACGGATTGAACGGAACGTACTGATGCGGAACCCGTCCGGGCGGCATGTTGGCAACCTTTGTCGATCCCGCGACGTGCGGGCGTCAGAGGCGTTCGACGTCGAGTGGTCGGGAACTTGCGATGATCACCGCTAGGGCGCAGTGCCGGATAAGTTTGACGTCCTCGCTGACGCTCAAGGCAGCAGGTGATCCGGGAACGAGCAGCAGGTTACGCCCGTCCTCGATTTCGCCTTCTGCGTGCACGGTCTGGTTGCGGAGCTTGGACAAGCGTTCAGCCACCCGTTTCACCAACTCGTCGCGCCTGGTCGCCTTGGAGATCACCGGAATACCGGGAAGGATGTCCCTGCGGGCCAGATGGCGCGACAGCGCGACGTCGGAGGCGATGAACTTGGCCAGGTCATGAGGCTCGACACAGATTGCCAAGGTCATAGCCAAGAGTTCTTCCTTCGAGTTCCGCTTCCGACCGTGGTCTTGGACGGCTGCCAGCAATGCCGCCGCGTCATGGTCGTCGCTGAGATCGAGGTGTGGATCCCTTATTTTCCTGCGGAGGAGCCTGATTCCGCTGTCCACCGCGTACCGCTGGAAGTGGTTCTCCAACACCTTGTAGTAGGCGTTGTACGCGTGGATCGGAACACTCTCCAGCTTTCTCGCGTCCCAGTAGTAGCTCACCGCCGTGTCCGCGTACGCGTTGAGTATGAGTGGCAAGGGCTGCCGCGCGACCTCCGGGCGAGGTCGTTGGGGAGAACGCGCGCCACCGCGTTCCCAGAATCCTTTCCAGTCGAACCGGGGTGACAGAACGAAACCTCTGCCGAACCGAGCTTCAAGTCCGATCGAGCACGAGCTGGCCACCGCTTTAAGCACGGCGTGGCCATGGGCCTGGTCGTGGAGCTTGGCGCCCGATATCTTCAGAGTCACAAGGTCCTCGCCGGAGTCGCCGAGCAGGACGAACGGAGGCGAGAGCCGGGACTCCAACGCGGTGAAGAGAGCACTCGGACGCGAGATCTCCACGGTAATCCCCTCCGCGGTCGGGGCGAAGATGATCTGTCCTGGCTCATGTCTGAAGGCGCCGTCTTGCGAGGCGAACACGCGTGAATCGACGCGATAGCTGTACGGACGAAGCGATCCTGCCCCGGAACGGGCGTTGACGTCCTCGATGATCGCCTCGACGTATCCCCTGCCAACCTGGATGATTCCCGCGTGTTCGGGCAGGAGCATGAGATCACTAGAGAGATCGGTAGTCAGCTGGCTCACCACCGAGAGCTCGTCAAGGCGCAGAGGTATCTCAATATCGTCGACACCGTCGCTCAGGTGCAGGGCGCGATCGAGCTTTCGGGCGAGGTTGGACGACGATGAGTTGTGATTTCCCCACGGCGTCAGTTTGAGTCCGAGTTCCACACATCGCGTGTGGAGGGCCGTTCCAAGCACGGAGAACTGAGCAGCCGCTTCCCGTGCCCGCTCCGACTCCCGTGCGCGGCGTGCCTCCGCTTCTATCAGCCTAGCCTTGGTTCTGCTGGTGCTCCGTGGCATCTCGAACTACCCGTGCTCTCGATCAAGTTCCACCTGGTTTACGACTCCACCAGGCTCCCGCACGCGTCAACTCAGATCCTGGTGGTTTACAGGCTGACCGACTCTGGCCGGGAACGGCGTACCTTCCCGGCCGGCTCCAAGCACCACCTGATCACCGACGCCACCGGCATCCCGCCTGCCGTCACGCTGACCGGTGGCAACCGCAACGACGTCACCCAACTGATTCCGCTCACTCTTGTGGCGCTGTTGGTCGTGTTCCCCGTTCCGTACGATTCGTCGCGCGATCACGCGTCTGCGCAAGCGACAGAACCTGGGGGGACCTGTGAAGCGTCGAGCCCGTCTTGCCATGATTCCGATGGTGGCCGCCCTAATTCTCGGATCCACAGCTGCCACCGGTAACGCCGAATCCTCGAAACCGTTGTACGCCCCGACAAAGCTGTGCGCCGAGCTCCTCGCGGTGACCACGGACGCCGACGGGGATCTCCACCATTCCTTCAAAATGCCCAACGGCCTGCTGGTGGACCAGGTTGTGCCGGGCAAGACGTTCGACCCGGCGACCGCGTCTGTCGCTCGGCTCGCGAAGGTCGGTTTGCCGCCCCGGCCTGCGTCCGGCGCCGCAGTGTCGGACGGGCTCAGCCGCGTCGACTGGGAGTCAATAGTACGTGGGCGGACCCGAGCCATCCCGAAGCCGCCCTGCGTCAAACCAGGAGTGCGCGCCGCGATCTACAACAACAACTACAGCGGCTACCGCGCGGCCGCCGCGTCGGGTGAGAAGTACTCGGGTGCGCACAGCTCGATCACCGCGCCCAGCTACTACCTGTCTGCGTGTGCGTACGAAAGCATGACGCAGTGGGTTGGTGTGTCCAACGACAGTGTGCTTGTGCAGGCGGGCGTCTACGTCGACCAGTACACGGGCACGGTCGACTCGGGTGGCTTCATCGAGTTCGTCGGCGGGACCTGGGATACCGGCGGCGTGACCGACGTCGGCGTGCCCTATGTCGCGGGCCACAGGTACTACCTCGATGTGCACTACGCGGACCGCTACAACTGGTCCCTGACCGTGTCGGACCTTGACAACGGCGAGAATTTCTCGGGATTCTGGACCCATCCCAGCGGCGGCGGGACACAGTACCTCCAGCCCTTCGCCTACTTTATCTCCGAACGCCTCACATACAGCGTCAACGGCGGCCCCGGCACCCTGACCCAGTACATGAGCCATTCCGATGTCCGGTTCCGTACGGCTACGGCCAAGATCTACGGCGCGGGCGACGCGCGGCTGTCCATCCAGCGCCCGGAGCAGATGATCATGCTTTCACCGGGAATCGGCAACCAGCGGCTGGGCAACGTGGATCCGCTGGAAGTCAGTGCCAGCAACTTCACCGAGCACTGGGCTCGGTGTGGCGTAGTCGAGTAGCTCTAAACTGACAGAGGTGTTGACAGTCTGGGCTCCTGATCGCGAAGGAGTCGCATGGCTGAGCGTGTATGGAGTGACAAGGGCCTGGTCAGGCGCGCGAACCGGCGCCTGGCCGTCCTTCATCACGCCGAGGATGTCAGTGGCAACGTATCCCGATCATGACCCGGCGGACAGGCCCTAGTTGCGGGAACCGATGGTGGCGGCCTGCTGAGGCAGTCGGCTGATGCGGCTGGCCGCGGAGGCGGACGTCCGCAGGCGGGTGATCTCGTCGTGTTGAGCGGCGAGTTGATATGCAGGTGGCGCTCGGCACGTTCGATTCGATCATGTTGCTTGGCAACAACCTTGGTCTCGTGGGCAGCCCAAACCCACGGAGATCCTCGCCATGCGGCGCGCCGTCGACACCTTCCTGATACGACGGTAGCTGCACAGAAGTACACGTGGCCGAGCGAGACTTGCAGTCGCCCTACCGGCAACGCAATTCTCACCGCCTTGCGCATGCGCAGGACAGGCGCAGAGTCAGCGAGAAGGCGCAATCAAGCGCGAGAACCTGCAGCAACGGAACCAACTGGCGGAGTGCAAGTATTCCAACCATGTCGTATTCCCGGATGATCGACATCTGACCTTGGCTGGGACTGCCCGGCCCGTCGCGACGCGGGTGACGTGATGCGAGACGTCCAGCACTGGGACCTGATCGGCAGCTTCATCGATAGCGCCGTCGTCGTTCAGCTGGTTACCGGACACCGCCGACGTCGTCCGGACGGCTCCACCGTTTTGACACAAACTGAAAATCGGCGGCGCACTATCTGGTGCTCCGGCCATACTTGCTGTCATGTCAGTGTTTCGCTCTGCGCGGCTCGAAGCGCTACTTGGCGCGACCGTTGACCAGGCGACCTACCACCAGGTCATCGGCCTCGTGACGAACCGAGTGAGCGAGGACGTCGACCTCGAGTTCAAGGGCGACTACAAGAACACCGACTCCGGAAGGGCTGAGTTCGCCGCCGACGTCGCCCAGTTCGCCAACGCCACGAGCGGACTTCTGATCATCGGCATGGACGAGGACAAGGCCATGGCCCAGGCGGCCGGCCCGAGCGGGATCAGCGTGGTCGACACCGAGATCACCCGCTACATCAACGTAATCGCCGACCGGATAAGCCCGCCGCTCCCATTCACCATCAGGCCCGTCGAGAACCCGGACCAGCCCGGGACCGGATTCATCCTCATCGCCGTGTCCCGCGGCCCCGTCGGCCCGCACGCCGTGCGAGTCAATGACAGCTTGCGCTACCCGCGGCGGGTCGGACGCCGCAAGGTCCTCCTCCACGAGAACGAGGTCGCGCTGGCCTACCGAGATCGCTTCACCGGCTTGCAGAGCCGCCTGGACGCAGCCGAGGCACACGAGCGCTACCTCGTCGACCAGCTCAGCACGGACCGAATGTACGTCGTGGTCACCCTCGTTCCCGACCTCGACGGGTACCGCGACATCAACACAGACGAGTTCAGCGCCTTTCGACAGGCCGTGCTCGACACGAGCCCGTGGCTGTTAGAGGCAGATAACCCAGACTGGTACACCGCCTCTGTCGGTCCGGATCGTCTGGTCGCGTCCGGCCTGCCCCGCCCGGACGCTGCACACCTGATCACTGAGCCTGGGTGCGTGCTGCACCGTTCGGGTGCCGGATCGTTCGTCGCCTATGTTGGGGAACGACCCGACAGCCAGGCAGCCCACGTCATCGAGTTTTTCGTGGTCGCAGGCGTCCTGGCGGGCCTGCGGTTCCTCGCTGAACAGGCCGTACAGCACGCCAGTGCGTCAGGATCTGCGTCGCTGCGAGCGACCCTCGTGCCAGCTGACGAAACCAAGGCGACTTTCCTTACGCAGCGGCTCCGATGGTCGCCGCACGCTGGCGAGCGACCGGTGCACCGCCCGCCCGTGGCCACTGCCCTGGCCGATCTGCACCGCCTAGCCGTCGACGGACGCGAGCTAACCCGCGCCACCTACGCCCTCGCTTCCCGACTCGTGCAGCACTTCGGTATTCCGGAGACCCGCTACCTGACCGTCGACGGCGCGGTGCGCATCGGCGCCTGGGCCGACGGCTCCACCAAGGAGCGCGCCCGTCGGTGGGCGGACACCAACGAAGTCAAGATCGATGAGTCCCACCCGAGCGCCCTGTAGCGCGAACGCCGCGCAGGCCGTGACCGGCGCACCCGCGCGGAAACAGGGGTCGGCGAACAGGTGGGCTCCATGTCGTAGCGGCCAGCACCTGTTCGGTTCCCGGACATCGATCGGGATGCCCCTTTGTGTCGATGCGCTCGTGTTCGATGCCACTACGCGGCTCTATCGCAACGATCGGGCGCTTACTCCGCCCTGTGTGCTTTGGATCGCGCGCCGAATTTCCTGTTCGGCGCTGTCACATAGCGGGGATTCGATCATGTCAACAATTGTTGATTAGCCGGCGGACGACAGGTATTCCATCCCTACGATATTCCGTCGCGGGCCACCCGTGCGACCGCGAACTATTGAGTTCGTTATCGACGTACATCGCAGAGCCTCACTGGAGTCTCGATGTTCCTTCAGGTGGGCGAATCGACACTCTTTCCCGAGTGCGGTGTCCATGTTTTTACCGATTCAGCGTACAACTGGCTGAAATTGTTCCAGAACGCCGGTCCGCGCTCCTGTCGCAACTCGTCCAGATAAGGCTGACACAATTCATGTAGCCGGATGATTGAATTCCCCCATTCGGTCACAATGATACCGTGTGGCAGCATCTTGTTGTGGCCAGCAATTCCAACGAGATCATAAGTGCGGCAGACCTTCTCGAATTTCTCCTTGAGTGACTGATCCATGCTCTCGTAGGTGCCATTCACCTCGCGGTGGGTTCTCAGATCGCGGAACAAGTCGCGCTTGCCATGACTATTTCATCATTCGACAACAAGTCGGCCGCCCATGTGAAGACGCTGCCGATTGCGTTCCGGCGCGCGATACGTGCCAGAGTGGCAGCAATCACAAGATTCATCATGGCCGCGAGGGCGCTCGCTCCGGCGGCAATAGCGATCACGAGACTTGTCGACATCCCTGACTCCCTCTGCAATGCGAGTGCTTTCCGATGTGGCGATCATGCTGAGTGAGTGATTCGTCGAACAACTCCTCCCGAGGTAGGCGCACGGGAAGTCCGATGACGGCGGTTGTGGAAGGCCCTACGGGCTACATGACTTTCGGTTCCAAAGCTGACTCCAGGTGCAGATGGGCTGGCCTGTCCTCACCTTGTTACCTGCGAGATCTGGTCGGCGGTGATCCGACGTAAAGCGATAAGAGACCGGAGTGTGCTGAAGACGGCCTCTGGTGACCAGTCTGCTGGGTTGTCCCTGATAGCTGTCAGTAGCTTTCGGCACTCTGAGGACGATCTGACTGGCCACGCCTCCAGTTCAAACCCGGTTGTTTCGGACCGGTCTGGCGAGTTCCGCCATCGGTCTTGGACCTCTGTGCGTGATAGTGGGGTTTCGACAAATCCGAAGAACTTGAAGTCCCGCAGGTCGGAAGCCCATGCGAAGCTGTGCAGGCGGACTTTTGCTGTGCGTATGTCGTCGTCAGAGAAGCCCATTTTCCTCATACAGTCCTCTTCGGGCGACAACGTCTGGTGTCGTTTCGTGAAGTTGCCTGTTGGCGGCGGCGAAATCCCGCAGTGCCGCGTTTTCTCCGACAGCGTTGAAGAACTTGCCACCTTCCCAGCCGGCTGGGCCGGTACTTGACGACCGGCGAGGTGTTAGGAGGTGAGTTCCTCCCTCGCAAAACATCGAGAGACCTACGCTGCAGGGAGTTGGAAAGCCCGGTGCGGGTCGGTCTGGATTGGCAGCACCGGCGATCGAATCCAGAACTTTCCTTTCTTCTACCGTGCCGAGGAGTCTGAGCATATGCGTGGCGAGAAAGTCGAAGTAATGATAGCGGTGAACGGTCAGGGTAAGCCTGTGTGCTCGCCCCTTGAATTCATCTGACGGTTCGTCCGAGATTCTTGTTGTGGAGATCGACGCGATCCCGATTTGCTCGCCGTCGGTGTACCCAGCAGCGGTCCATTCGTCTGAATGGGCTGCGCGGTTAGCTATGGTTGCAGCGTTCGTAAGCTCGAAATTGCCTTCGAGCCGCAATACAACTGATCCCTCCGGGAAGCAACTTTCGTGGTCCCAACCAGCTTGGACGAGCACAAGACGCGGATGAAGTTGCTCTACTTGAGACCAAGCCCGGTTGGCTTTGATGTAGAAGGCGCGGTGCCGGCGGGACTGCCACCGACGCTCTGCCACTGGAAACAAGACGTTTTGCATGACGATGCCGACCATCCCGCCTGCGAGCGCACCCACCAGGAGTGAAGGCCAGTCCACGGGATTCTCCTCGTCACGCGCATCGGATCAGGTCAGTTGATGTTGGTCGTCGAGGCCAGGCTATGTGTGATTCGCTGCTGCTTTGTTGCGGGCGGTCAGGTAGGTGGTCCAGTCGTGTTGGGCATAGTTGGCCCAGGCTATGGCTGTGTTGATGTTGATGTCGAGTAGCTGGGCAAGTACAGCGGCTGGTATCTGGGCGGCGAGGCTGGCGAGGGCGGCGCTGCGGGCTCGTCGTAGGTGCAGACCGAGGTGACTGCGGAGCGCGCGGTAGATCGCGTCGCGGGCCGGTCTGCCGGGAAAGCCGCCGGGGAAAAGCCACTGGTGGTCTTGCGGGCGGCTCCGGCCGACGACGGAGACGGTGCTCGCGCCGTCGCGTTGGTTGAGGATCAGCGTTGCTACGGCTGGCGGTAGTTGCAGGCGGTGGCCGCCGTAACGCAGCCAGGTCTGTCCGGTGGGGTCGTGCTGGATGTCGTTGTGCCGCAGGGTGGTGACGCGGCTGACGGGCAGACCGTAGAGAAGGACGAGGGCTCCTGCGGCGCGTACGGCGGTGGGCAGTGTGGTGTCGTGGAGGCAGCGGCGGAGTTGGTGCCATCGTTCGTCTTCGGTGATGGGTGCCAGCGCGGTCTGGTGCTGCTTCTTGGGGATGGCGACGGTGGTCAGTCGGCGGCGCTTGGCCCAGTGAAGGAATTCTCGTGCTGGGTAGGTGGATTCGGGTTTGCCCGTGGTCAGCCAGGTGTCGATGTCGTCTTGGCGTGCGGCGCCGAGGTCGAGGTTGTGCTGGCGCAGCCATTCCAGCAGCCGGAGACTGGCGAAGATGCGGGTGCGCGCCCAGTTCGCGGCGCCGGGGGTGAACGGTTGGCTGGCATTGGTTCGCTGTCGGGCTCGGCGGAGCAGGACCCAGTTGGTGTAGGTGCGGATCAGTTGGGCGTGGTCGGCGGGTTGGTCGGCGAGTTGGCGGTCGAGCCAGGGTTCGATGCGTTCGAGGTAGTCGGCGCGGTCGGTGAGGATGCCGGTGTGGACGAGTGTCTGGCGGAGGCGATGGACGGCCAGGCCGGGCGGGAAGTCGTCGAGCAGGTCATGGGTGACCGGTTCTTGGCTGACGCTAATCGCGGCGAGCAGGTGGGCGGCGGGTTGTCCGGGGCGTAGCCAGTGCAGGATCGCCTCGGGCGAGTCGACCTCGGTCAGGGCGGTCGCGAACGGCCGTAGCCCGTCCGGGATGGCGTTGTTCGGCCCGCGGAGAAGTTCGATGACGCGGTCTGCGACGGCGCAGCGCAGGCAGGTTCCGGCGGTGGGGGCGAATCCGGATTCTCCGCAGCGTGGGCAGGTGTAGTCCAGGTCCGCTCGTCCGGCACAGGGTCCGCAGATCGACTGGCCCGCTGGGCCCTGTCCGATCAGCGGCCGTGAGAGCCCGCAGAGACCGCAGGTGGCGGGGTGCTTGCGCACGTAGGCATAGCAGGAGGCGCAGACGCGCCCAATGGGCCAGGTGGCGAGAATTCTCTTGGCACGTCCGCAGCGTGCGCAGCGTTCTGCCCAGGTGGGGCGGCAGTCGCCGCACAGCACTGGCGCATCCGGGTGCTTGCTTCGTCGGCATCGGCGTAGCTGTCCGCAGCCCGAGCATTCGGCTGGAGCGCGGCTATAGCAGGTCCGGCACAACGCGCCGGTGTCTGACGATCGTCGGGTGATCAGCGGTGCCTGGTTGCCGCAGTGGTCGCAGCGGCCGGTCGCCGGGTTGAAGCAGTCGCGGCACAGTTCTCGTCCGCTGGTCTTCGTTACGATCTTTGAGTTGCGTCCGCATTGTGCGCAGCGCCGGGGCGGATGTCTGCGGCAGTTCGAGCAGACCGGTCCGGCGTCGGTTCGCATCGACACGATCCTGATGTGTCCACAGTGGATACAGGGCTGTGTTGGTGGCTGGTAACAGGACTCGCACAGTGGATCGCCGCAGGGAGTGCGGCGGGCGATCCTGGCCAGCACGCCGCAGGCCGAGCATCGTGTGCCGGTGGTGGGGTCGGTCGAGTAGCAGGACACGCAGACCGCGTCGCCATCGACACGGGCATACACCGTGCGGATGAGACCGCAGCGGCGGCACAGTTGGGCGCGACGACGATTGGCGCATGTGCCGCACATCCGGCCGCCCTCGACGCGGCTGGCCAAGGTCAGGCCGTGCCGCCCACAGCCGACGCATCGCAGTGGCGTGACCCTATAGCCGGTGTCGATGAGGGTGTTCACCAAGCGGAGGAACACGGTCGAGCAGTCGGACTCACCGGAGATGAGCGCGTCGGGGTGAGCTGTCAGGTGCCGGTGCAACATCGACAGACCCTTGCGTCCCCGCGACACCGTCTCGACGACCGTGCGCGTCCGAGTTGCGTCGAGACCAGCGACCGCCTCCATGATCCAGCCAACTAGTTCGACGAGCTTCGTCTCTGCGATCCGAGCTGACCGCGCGGCGTCCGCTCCCGCGCGGTCAGCCGATGACCTGGTAGGGCGCACCATCGCGCGTCCTCTACAGACCTGGAGGCCGGCGCACAGTCGTACGCCGGGCGGCTGGCTTCGATGGCGAGGTAACGTCGCCGCTTCCGGTCTTGCGGACCTGAGTGGGTGCCACCTTGATCTCGATCAAGTCGTTCGGGGACAGGCCGAGGATGTCGCACAACGCCGCCAACGTGTCCATTGACAACCGCTGGGGCGGCTGCGTGACCAGCCGGTACACCTGCTCGCGGGACAAGTGAATACCGCGCTCGGCCAGCAGGGGCATCAAGTCCGAGGTTTGGAACATGCCGTTCTCGGCCATTTTCGCCCGCAGGTGCCACGTGTAGCTCATTCGGCGGTTCACGGCGCTGTCTCCCATAGTTCTGGGTGATCGTGCAGCGACTGTTCCAGCAACCGGTTGCGGAACTCGTCGGACACCGACGTGTACAGGGCGGTGGTCGACTGGTAGGCGTGCCCGACTTGCTGTTGCACCATCAGCGGCGGATACCCGAACTCCAGCAGGTGGGTGACGTAGCTGTGGCGCAGGGAGTGCAGGTCATGCACCCCGTCCAGCCCGGCGTCCTGGCGTGTACGGGTGAACATTTCGTTCAGATAGTTGATCGAGATCCGGCCGCGTCGCTCGGTGACCCACATCGCCGGGTGCGCTGCCGGGGAGAACAGCGGCCGGATCTCCTCCCGCCATTGGTTCAGGACCTCGACGATCCAGTCCATTTCCGGCACGGTGAGCACAGTTCGCCGCTTCGGTGGACCACCCCGGGACGCCTTGCCGTAGCGCACCTGAACCGACCCGAACAGCCCGTAGCCAGCCGCGCGCGAGTTGAGCCGGAAGTCCGCAAGGTCCAGCCGAGCCACCTCGCGCCGCCGCAACCCGTAGGCATAGGTCGTCTTCAAGATCGCCGCGTCACGTAGCGCCGCGAGCGAGCCCTTTCTGCCGCGGGAGCGGATCTGCTCAACCCGAGCGTCGGCGGCATCGAACAGCGCCTGCACTTCCTCGTAGGTCAACGCCCGTCGGCCCGGCTGCCCTTCGACGTCGGACAGATGTGCCACGGTGTTCCACTCGTGGCAGATCTGGGCTGGCACCTGTCCGAATCGCTGTTCACACTCCGTGGGCCATCCGTACCTTGGATCGGTGATGAACTCGCAGAACAACCGGATGGTCAACTGATAACCGCGGATCGTCGAGTGCGCCCGCGGACGAGCCCCGGACACCAGATCAGCGGTGAACGCCTCGACCTCACCCGGCGTCCACCGCCACGGGTACAAGCCCGCGAACTCAGCGAACCGGCGGATCAAACGCACCCGCGGCGCCATCGTCTCCGGTCGAAGGAACCGACTCTGCTGCTGACGCTCCCACCCGGACAACATCGCGTCGAACACCGCAGTCTCAGGATCGAGATGCCGCACGCCCTCGGGCAGCACCAAGTGTGCCGCACCAGCCAGGTCAACCCGCCGAACCACCGCGAACCTCCTGTTGTACTGGATGCAACATCGTGGCATCCAGTACGGTCCGCCCAGGTCATCCTTAGCGAGAAGTCATCCGAAGGGGTGACTCGAACGTGTGCTGACCACCGCGAATCCGGTAACATCAGAACATCACCTATGTTGCATCTGATGCAATAATGGTTCATTAGCCGGGCGGGTAGCGCCCGCGAAATCGTCCGCCCGGTACCGGTAGGGCTCCACTTTCACCACCTGTCCGCGGTCCGGGGCGTCCACCATTAATCCTCCACCGAGGTAGAGGCCGACGTGGTGGATCTTGGTGTTCGGGTTGCCGTAGAAGACGAGGTCGCCGGGCAGCAGTGGTTGCCCGGCCGGGACCCGCGGCCCGGCATGGAACTGGGTGTGCGCGGTGCGGGGCAGGGTGATTCCGGCCGCCCCGTAGGCGGCCTTGGTCAGCCCGGAGCAGTCGAACCCACCGTCCTCTTCTCCATTCCCGCCCCACAGGTACGGGGTTCCTCGTTGTCCGCAGGCGTAGTTGATCGCGGCGACGGTGATGGGGTTGGGGGCTGTGATGGCGTTGCAGTCCCCGGTGCCGACGGTGATGGTCGTGGTGGTGGTGCAGCCCGCGCCGGTGACCGCGCCGACGATCAGGCGCGCGGTGAGTTCGTGTTGGGCGTAGGCGTTCGGGAATCCGGAGCGTTGCACGGCTTGGGCGGCGTCGGTCGCGCTCATCGTCTGCCAGCCGGGCACCGTGAGGAGGTGTCGGTAGAACTGGGTGGCGGCGTAGGTGGGGTTCATGATTTGCCCTGGGGTGCCCCAGCCTTGGCTGGGTCGTTGTTGGAACAGTCCGAGGCTGTCGCGGTCGCCGTGATCGAGGTTGCGTAGCGTGGATTCCTGCATCGCCGTCGCGATCGCGACCACCTGCCCCTGGACGGGGACGTTCATCTGTTTGCCGACAGCGACGATGACGGCCGCGTTGGCGAGTTGGTCAGCCCCGTAGCCGTCCACGCCGGTGCCGCTGACGGGGGCGCAGTCCAGGCTGCTGGTGCTGTCGTCGAGCACCGCCGCGACCGTCCCGGACACCCCGTGGCCGATCAGGATCGGGATGGCCAGAACGACGGCGAGCCCGGCGGCGCCGATTTTGTGCATCACTGCGGGGTCGCCTCCTTGTCCGTACTCGGCCCGCGCGAGGTGGCGGGCGGCTGGGTGGGCGGCATCGGCGACGGTGCGGGGGCCATGAGTAGCGGCGTGTCCAGTTCCCGCACCGACTCGCTGTCGGTTTCGGTGGTGGGGGCCGGCAGGTGCGGCCAGGCGTCGAGCAGCCGGTGCAGCTCGCAGCGGGAGCCGATCCCGGCGGCCCGGTGCAGAGGCAGCCAGACCCCATCGGCCGGGCTGGGGTGGGCGGCGTCGGGGTTGAGCAGGTCGGCCGCGGCGGTGGCGACCGGCACGAGGCTCGGGTCGTCCAGTTCGCGCCACGCCTGGTGCAGCACCCGGCGGGCGGTGGCCTCGCGGCGCGCGGTCGGCAGCCACACCAGTAGCGGCGTGGTGATGCCCGTGGCCTGCGCGAGCGCGGCGTAGCCAGCTAGTTTCCCGGCGAGCTTGCCCAGGACCTCGGTGCCGAAGTCGAACTCGAGGAAGAACTCGACCTCGGCGCCCTGGGTGTTCCAGCGCCCGTAGGCGTCGGGTCGGGTCAGGTCGCCGAAATGGCGGGCGCAGCGGGTCTCCGACCACCACGAGACCAACTTGGTGCGCTCGGACGAGGGGTCGTGGCGGGCGCGGTCGACCAGGGCGGTGAACCACTCGGCGACCCCGACGGTGTGCGCCAGCCGCAGGCTGTGGGCGACGCCGAAGGCGCGGTCGTGCCGGTAGCCGAGTTCTTTGACGTCGAGGCCGTCTTCGGCGGCCAGGACGGCGGCCCCGGCGGGGGCGAGGACGTAGTGCATCGGCGCCGTGCCGATCGTCACGAACGGTTGGAATCGGTCGACGACCCCCCAGAGGTACAGCTCGCGCATCCGCTGCCGTCCGGACCGGAAGGAAGGGAAGGCGAGTGCGGTGATCTGGTGGGCGGTGAGGACGCGGTGTTCGTGCAGCATCCGGATGATCCACCGGTCCCGCGGGGTCAGTCGCCAGGCGAGCGCGGCCTGGTGGTCGGCGGTGTTCGCCGAGCGCGGGGTGGGCCGGGTGGGCTTGTGCCCTCGAAGAGACCGCTGACGAGTGGAATTAGTGATCATGGGCTCGGGACTCCAGACATCGGTTGTGCGGCAAAGGGTTTGCGCCGGGTCGGTCAGGGATGACGGCGCGGGTCGGCGGTGCGGGGGCGCGCGGCGGGCCGGTTCCGGCGCTCCCCGGTGGCGGGTCGGGACGAGCCGGTCTGCTGCGGGGGCGCACCGGAGGACGGCGCCGTCGTGCGGTCGCGCAGGGCGCGGCGGGCGATGCCGCGAATCTCGCGGGCGCGGCCGGGGATCGCGCGCGGGAGCGGCTGGGTGCGCATCGTGAACGGCTGCGCCTCTTCCCCGTTCAGCACCAAACGGGCTGCGGCGTGGTACACGCCGAGGTGCGCGAGGTCGTGGTCGGACAACCTGGGTGCGGTGTGCCGGGACAGCTCCCGGGCGTCCTCTGGGCTCGCGTTGAAGAAGATTTTCGACCTGGCGTTGGTGGACATCCCCTCCCGCAGCTCGCGCGGGAGCTGCCCGAGGTGCTGGTGCGCCAGCGTCATCGAGACCCGGAATCCCCGCGCTTCGGCCAGCATGTCCTCGATCGGGTACGGAAGATTCAGGAAGTTGTGACACTCGTCGATCACCATCGAGGCGTCACGGCGCCGGCGTTGCGGGATGCGCGCGCGGCCCGTGGTGGCCTGCCACGTCCGCGCCACCACCAGCGACCCGACCAGCCGAGTGGTCTCCTCGCCCAGGCTGCCCTTGGGGATACGGACGAGGCAGATCCCGCCGTCCAACACGTCGGGCATGTCCACTGTGGAGTGACCACCGGCGATGGCGTCGCGGACGAACGGCCGCAGCAGGAACGCGCGCAACTTGTTCATCAGCGGGCTGATGACGTGTGAACGTTGCGAGTCGGTGAGTTCCTCGTACCAGGACCAGAAGCCGCGCAGCACCGGGTCGGCCACCCCTGCGGTGACTCGTGCCCGGAAGGCGGGGTCGGCGAGCAGTTTGGGTAGGTCGGCGAGGGTGGCGACGCCTTCCTGGGTGCGCAGGGTGAGGCACGCGGCGCGCATGACGTCGTCGGTGCGCGGCCCCCAGAACGCGGAGTACACGCGCCGGAACACCGAGACGAGGTTGTCGACGGTGAGGTCGGTTTCCCCGCCATCGAGCGGGTTCAGGCACGGGGGCCGGGATTTCGCGTCGGCGTCGAACAGAACGACCCGGTCTCCGGCCGATTTCGGGAGCCGGGACAGGATGTCGGTGACCAGGTCGCCCTTGGGGTCGATGAGCACGATTCCGCGCCTGGCTTCGGCGTCGGCCAGGATCATGTTGCCCAGCAGCGTCGACTTGCCGCTGCCGGTGGCGCCGATGACGTGCAGGTGGTGCCGGGCGTCGGGCACGCGCAGGGCCACGGGGCGTTCGTGGCCGGTGTCGGTCACCCCGATCGGTTTGGCCTGGGGGCCGGGGGTGGCGATGCCCGGTGGTGGGGCGACCGCGCGGGCTCCGGCGCGCTGCACTCCGGGGATCGCCTCATCGACCGGCAGATGCGCGATCGCGGCCAGCTCGTCCACCGACAGGAGGTCTCCGGCGCCGAGGCTCCGGGCGGCGAGGGTGGGGCCGGGGTGGCGTAGCCGGCGGCGGGCGTAGCGGTTGTGCTCGGTGTAGGAGGCGAAGGACGCGGCGAGGGCGTGTGCCCGGCCGCGGGCGACATCGCGCGCCCTGCGCATCTCGCTGTCGGCCGCGTCTGCCGGGAGCAGGGTGGCCACGGCGTAGCGGATCACTGTCTCGAACTGCGACCCGCGCTGCTTGCCCACGATCGCGCGGTTCTGGGCGGCGTACTCCAGCGAGGTCTGCGGATCGCTGTGCAGCGTCCCGGCTTTCGTCCGGCCCTCGGCCGGACTGCTGGTCTTCATGCCGGGGGTGAGCATGTCCAGGACGCGGCCGACCAGGCGGGTCGAGCCGTCGGTGTGCACCCGCCGCGCCGCCCGGCGGGCGCGGGTGACGCGGCGACCGGTGACGGGGCGGGCCAGGACCTGGACGCAGGCGTACTCGTCACGCCCCAGCCCGACAGGGGCGCCGATCAACGCGCGCAGCGGGTCGGCGTCGAAGTCGGTGCGGATCGGCAACGCCTCCGACCGAGCCAGCCGCAGCTCACCTGCGACGACCAGCCGCCGCTGCCCCTCACCTGGTGCCGGAAGCGGCGGCTGCGCCGGGTTGGCGACGCGGGTGTGCGACCCCGGCCAGGCGGCCTCCACCGCTCGCTCGACCAGACCCGGCGGGATGACGCCGGGCACCCAGAGCCGAATCGCGACGCCGTGCTCGCTGAACACGTACTCGCAGGCGAGATGCGGCTGCCCGGTGAACCACCGCCGCCAGGCGGGGCGGAGCAGGCCGACGAGGTTGCCCCACAGCGCCGTACCGCCGGCGGGGTCGACGGTGGGCGGGGCGAGCACGGTGACCTGCCGAGCATCGGCAACGAGCTGGGCGTGGCAGCGCCGCACCCACCACCGGCGGCCGACCACGAATCCCGCCCCGCTGGCGAGGAGCAGCGGGGCGGCGATCGGCCCCCACGCGATCGCCCACTCGCGCAGGCGTTCCAGCAGCGCGAGCGCGGCGCCGCCGGGATCGCGCAGGTAGTCGCCGAGCCACCCGTCGCCCACCCCGCCCGACCGGATCCCAGTGGGCGTGGTCGACGGGGCGGGGTGATGGAGAGCAGCCGATATCCAGGAACGCATAGCAAGTTCCCTTCACGAAAAGCAGCCGAAAGGTGTCCGGAGAACGGAAAGCGACGAGCGTTGGTGTTCAGGCGGCGTCGAGGTCGACTTGGTCGCCGGAGTCGATCGACCCGAACTCGTCTGCCCCGGCGATGTCGTCGTGGTCGTCGCCGAACCCGAGGTCCACATAGGACTGGCTGGTATCGTCGGAGTCGTCGACATAGCCGTCGGCGGCGTAACCGGCCAACTCGGCCGGGTTGCTCGTGACCAGGTAGTGCTCGGTGGGCGAAGCCAGAGTGTGGAACGCCACCCGCTGCGTACCCGCCGACAACAGGCCCTGACCTCGATCTGCGCTCAAGAGGAATTGGCGTTCCCCGGCGGACAGGTCGAACGTCGTCGTGATGTCGTCGATGGCTTGCGACGCCTGCCGCAACAACACCTGGGTGGCGGCGTTGGCAATGACAGCTCGGCCGAGATCCGAGCCGAGCACGTCGGCGGTGTCCTGAGTCGCGACGGTCAGCCCGGCCCAGTGTTTCCGGGCTGCCTTGGCCATGCGGAACAGAAACTCCGCACCCGTCTTCTCCTTCATCAGCAACCACGCTTCGTCCACGACCACGAGGCGGGGGCGGCGGATCGCCGGGTTGGACACCCTGCGCCACACCGCGTCCAGGACGAGGAGGGTGCCGATGCTTTTCAGCTCGTCGGGCAAGTCCCGCAAGGAGAACACGGTCAGGTGGCCTTCGGGGTTGGTGGTGGTCTGGCCGTCAAAGAGTTGCTTGAACGCGCCCTCGACGAACGGGTGCAACCTCGCCGCGAGTTCGGCGGCGGCCCGGTCCCCGGCCTGACCCGCGGCGGCGAGCTGGTCGCGCAACCCCCGCAAGGTCGGCGCCGGGCGGGTCCAGGTGCGGGCGTCGGCGGTGATCCCCACCGCCTGATAGGTGGCGGCGATGCCCCGGTCCAGGGCGGCCCGCTCGGCGGCCTCCAACTCGGTGCCGACGAGCACACCGATCACCGTGTGCAGGAACAGCGAGCGGCGGATCAAGGCATCTTTCGGTGCGGTCCGGCGGCCGTCGGCGCGGGTGTGGATGGGCAGGTCGAACGGGTTGAGCCGCACCCCGGCACCGCCAAGGTGGACGTAGGTGCCGCCGACGGCGGCGGCCAGGCGGGCGTACTCGTCCTCCGGGTCGACCACAGCGATCTCGATCCCCCGATAGAGGCTGCGTAGCAACTCCAGCTTCACCAAGTAGGACTTGCCGGAGCCGGAGCGGCCGAGGATCACCGAGTTGTGGTTGTGCATGGCCGGGGCGAACCGGTCCCAATGCACCAAACTCTGACTACCGACGTTGTAGCCGTAGAGCACCCCGGACGGGGCGCCCACGCTCGTCGGGTCGGCGGCCGGGAGATCCGGGGAGGTGAACGGAAACGCCGCGCTGAGTGCCGAGGTGTCGAAGGTGCGGCGCATCCCGATCAGGTCCAGGCCCATCGGCAGACAGCTCACCCAGCCCTGCAGGCTGCGGTACGTGGTGTGTTTCGCGTCGAGCAGCAGGCTGGCGCACAGCGACCGCAGCGCCGCCACCTCATCGGCCAGCGACCGTTCGGATATCGCGTGGATCGTGAGGTACAAGCCGACCCGGTACAGCTTGCCTTCGCCGCGGGCGACCCGGCTGGACAGGTCGTAGGCGTCCTCGGTGGCGGCTTCGACGTGCGGGTCGTGCAGGCGGCCGTGCTCGGCGGTGTGCCTGCGCCCGGACTCGAGCTTGGCGAGCTGCTTGCGCAACCGGGCGGCGGCGGTGGCCGGGTCGATCGGCTCGACATGCAGGCTGACATCGACACGGCCAGGGTAGGTGAGCAGCGGGGACAACCAGCCGGGGTGCACCTCACGCGGGAACCCGGTGATGCCGAAGCTGGAGACCCACTCGCCGCCGACTTCCAGGTGCCTGGCGCCGACTGACAGCGAGTCCGGGGTGAACGCGGCGGCCCCGTGCACAGGGTTGTGGACACGGTTGTGGATGGATTCGCGGGCGGCGGCTCGGGTCGTGGGGCCGCGGTTGCCGCGTCCGATGCGGGCTCGGGTGGCCATCAGAACCGCCTCCGTCCCAGATCGTCGCCGACATCGTCGTCCTCGTCGCTGTCGTCCTCGTAGTCCCGGTCGTCGTCGGCTTGGCCGTCCCAGGTGTCGTCCTCGTCGCTGTCGTCCGGCACGCCCTCAATGCCGCCGGACGACCCGTCGGAGTAGGGGTCGGACTGCTGCCCGCCAGGGCTGGTGATGACCTCGTCGGCGCCGGCCATGTCGGAGGTGGGCGGCAGGAGGCTGTCGGGGTTGCAGGCGCTGGCGAGGACGGCGGTGGCCTGCCCGGCGTCCAGCGGGGTGACGACGATCCCGGCCGGGCCGAGCAGTTCGATCGCCTCGCCGAGGCGGCGGACCAGCCGCGACTCGGCTGCCCGCCGCGCCGCCGCGCTCGCCGCACTGGTGGCGGCCTCAGCGCGGCGGTGCCTGCCGCGGGCCAGCGAGGACAGCACGGCCACCGGGCCGGGGCCGCCGAGCCCGTCGCCCGCCGCCACGGCACTGTCGAGGGGTTCGCGCAGGACGAGCAGGACCTGGCGGCAGAGCAGGTCGGTCTGCTCGCTGAGCTGGGCGAGGTAGTCCGCGTGCTCCAGCGCCGCCGCCTCCAGGGCGGGGTGCGGCAGCCCACCCGCCCGCGCCCGCAACTCGCTGATCTGACCGGTCAGGTCGAGCCGTTGCGCCCGGACAAGCACCTGCACCGGCGCGGTCAAGCTGTGGAGGTAGCGCCCGAACGAGGCGACCAGGCCCTCTTGTTCCTGCGCAGTGCGCAAAGCGAAGTTCACGGTGCTGGCCACAGCGACGACGGCGAGGCCGTCGGGGCCGAGGTCGACGACGCCGGTGTCGGTGACTGCCCGCGCCGGAAGCCGCAAGGCCGACGGCGAGATCTGCTCCCGCCCCGGCGCTGCGCTGGTGCCGCGGCGCCCGCGGCGGCGGGGCGCCGTGCCCGTGCCGCTGGCCGCCGTGCTCGCGGCGGTTGTGAGCCAGTCGGGGGCGGGCCGCACACCTTCGGGGGCGGCGACGCGGTGCCGTGGGGCGACGCGTTGGCGGATCGCGGCGATCAGCAGCCGGTCCATGCTGACGCCGTCGCGGTGGCCGAGCGCGAGGATCGCGGCGGCGGCCCCGACGGGAACAGCGAGGGCGAGGAACACCGGGACCGGCACCACCGCGCGGGTCGCGGTCCAGGCGGCGTAGAGCACCAGACCGGTGGTCGCGAGTATGGCGAGTTGGCGGGCGGTCAGGGGACCGAGGACACGATCGGCCATGTCCACATCCGCCGGGATACGCACAGGGGAAGTCACGGTGTGCCTCCAGACTTAGGCGGTTTCGGCGAGGTGGAGCGCGTGGGTTTGGGCAGGTCCAGCGGCAGCCGGAGCTGGCCTCCCGTGCGTGGCGTGGACCGGGCCGCCGGAGCCGGTGACGCGGCAGCAGGTGGTGTCGGGGGTGGGGTGCGGCGGACGCCGTCCAGCGGCAGCGGGTACTGCCCGGTCCGGTTGGCGCGGTTGCCCTTGTAGGGGTCGAAGGGCAGTTCCATCTGCGTGCTGCGCGTGCGCGGCGTCGGTGGCGCAGGTGGCGGTGGCGGGCTCGCGGGCCGCGGTGTCCGGTGGACGTTCAGCGGCAGCGGGTATTGCCCGGCCCGGTTGGCGCGGTTGCCCTTGTACGGGTCGAACGGGAACTCCAGTTGCTTCCCGCCACGCGACCGCGCACGTGGAGCGCCCGTCTCGGGCCGGGCGGGCGTGGTGGGTGTGACTCGCTGGATGTCGAGCGGCAGCCGGTACTGGCCGTCGCGCCCGAGGACCGGCTTGTTCTCCGGCCAGTCGTCCCCGAGCGGCAACGCCAACTGCGTCCCCCGCGTCGACGGTGTCGGTGGCGACCACTGCTTCCGTTTCGGGGCGTGCTTCACGTGCGCAGGCGGTTGTGGTTTGCCGCGCTTGAGGCCCTTCAGCGGCAGCATGTACTGCCCGCCGGCGGTCGCCTGCGGCTTGGCGTACGGGTCGACCGGCTGCCCGCCGCCGCTCTTGCCGCCCGCCGGGCGCGACTTACCGCCGCCGCCGCCGCGGAGCAGGCCGAAGGTCTTGTAGGCGACGAACGCACCGACCAGACGCCCCAGCAGCGACCGGCCACCCCCGCCGCGCACCGAGCTCAAGATCCAGAATGGGATCTTGAACAGGATGTACATCAGGGCGAGCGCGACGAGCAGGTTGACCAGCCCGCCGGTAGTCGGGCCGAAGAGGTTGACGCCGCCGGGGGTGAGAAGCACCTTCATCGCGGTGATCAACGTCAGGCTCTGGCATACCTGGATCGCCAGGCACCCGCCGAATGCTTTCCACCACCACTTCGCGATGCCCTCGGTCTGTGGCAGCGCGTGGAACATCAGCGCGATCGGAGCCCCGGCGATCAGCACGATCGTGGCGGCGACGCGCACGATGTAGGTGATCAGCAGGACGACGAGCATCCCGGCCAGAGCGATACCGATCAGGATGATGAACACGCCGCCGGTGGTGATCGAGCCGGTGACGAGTTCTTTGATCGCAGTGCTCGCGGAGTCGGCGTCGACGCCACCGCCCATCACCGCCTGGGACACGGCGTTGGCGATCGTGATCGCTTTGCTCGCCACCCACAAGGACAGGGCTCCGGCGAGGAACCCGACCACGATTCTCGGTGCGATCTCCTTGACACTGTGGCGGGTCTGCAGGGTCTCGTAGCCCATGAGCAGGACCCCGGTGATCAGGACCAGCATTGCGTAGGAGGCGAGCAGGATCTGCCACGAGTTGTTCCACAACTCCCCGATGCGCGGCATCGACTCCGGTGTGGGCGTGGTGAGCAGCGTCCGGGACAACAGGTCCAACAACGGGTTCAACGCCGAGGTGACGATGCCGCGGAAGAAGTCGTTGATGGCGTTGGTGATGCAGCCGCCGATCGCGGTGATCCCGCACTCTTCCCGCCCGTTGCCGCCCTGGCCGGGCTGGTTCGTGCCGGGGTTGGTCGGTGGCGGTGCCGACGTGGGTTGCGGGATGCAGCCCTCCCCGGTGCACGGCGGCGGGGCCGGGACGGTGGGCGCAGGTACGCAACCGACCTGCGGTATCGGTGAGTCGGTCACGCACGGCGGCAGACTCGTCGGGATGGGCAGCGGAAGCCCGGTAGGTGTCGGATGCGGGGGCACCGTCGGCAGGGAACAGATCGGGCTCGGCGAGCCCGGCGGGCACCCAGGAGCCACCGTCGGGACCGGCGGTGGCGGGGGCTGCGCGGCGAGGGGAACGCCGCCGGGCGCGGAAGCCGCGGTGACGTCAGCGTTGACGGGAAGGGCACCACCGAGCAGAACCGCCAAGCTCACCGTCACCAGCGCGAGCGCGCGACCTCGCGTGATGCACGGCAGCCACCTCTCCAGGCGGCGCAGCCACCGGTGCGGGCTTGCACCGGTGCGGCCGGCGCCGTCGGCGCAGGGGGGTGCGAGCAGCACCCGGTCGCCGTGGCCGGGGCCTGCGGATCGGCGTTGGGTGGGCGTCTCGGTACTCGGGCCGCGGACGGTCGGAGCGGCCGATGCCTGGCCTCGGGTGGGCACGGTCGGCACTGGTCGGTGCGACATCACTGCGCCCCCACGATGCCCTTGAGCACGGTCACGACCAGCGGTGCGAGCGCCGCGAGGCAGTAGCCGATCGCGGCGGCCTTGAAGCACTCCTTGGCTTTTTCCTGCTCGCCCGGATCACCCGCGCCGATGACCCGGCGCACCCCGCCGATGGTCAGGAACACCGTGGCGATGCCGGCCAGGATGCTCATGATCCAGTTGCGGATGTTGCGCAGCACCTCGTCGACCGACTCGACCATGGCGAACACGTGCGTGGTCTCCGCGTGCGCCGCCGGCACCGCTGCGGCGGACAGCACCACGGCGAGCGCGGCGACCTCGGCGAGCACCACGGCCGTGCGCCGCACCGTGCCGCGCCGCGCCGCGGAAACCGCGCGGGCCGCGGCAACGGACGGAGCCGACGGGGACTGAGTCGACGAGGCGTGCGCGGTGGAGGTCGGTCGGGACCGGCGGGCGAGAACCCGGCCTGCGGACGCACTCGGCAGGGGCGAGGGCGTGACCGGGCCGCGGCGTGGACGGTGATCGGAAGGAGCGTCAATACCGTCGCGGCGAGTGGCGCGGTGGTCGGGTCGGGGGTGGCGGAGGGAATGGGTCAGGCGGCGCATGGCGGCACCTCCGGAGTCGCGTTCGACGGCTGCCCGGTGGTGTGGGCCTGCTGGTCGAGCGGGGTGGTGTGCGCGGGGGCGGCTGGTGTCCTCCCGCAGCCCAGGACTCCGAAATCGGCCCTCTTTTCCGAAGGCCGATACCGAACCGTTATCGCCAACTTCTCAGCCGAATTGCTCACCCTGCGTGACTTGCCGCGCGGTCGGCGCAGGCCGGATCCGTCGCCATCGGCGGCCGCGGTGATAGTCACGGCGCCGACGGCCGCGATCTCGACGTCGCGCTCGCGGCGATCGCCGGGATCGTCGTGCGGGGCCTGCTCGGTCAGCCATGCGACCAAGCGGGCTTCGGCCTGGCTGCGCATCGCGTGCAGGGCGGAGACCTTGACGCCGGCGTCGACCGCGGCGGCGGTGAGCGGGTAGTCCTCCAGGCGGGTGGAGCCGATCAACTCGGCCTCGTCGCCGGTGATGACGCCCTCGGCGACCGCGCGCGCCAAGACGAAGTCCGGGTGACCCGAGGGCGGGGCGGGCTCGCTGGAGCCGAAGCTGTTCCACGCGGGCGTCGGGCGGTCGAGCGCGTCGCGGATGAACAGGTGTCCGGCGCGCAGCGCGGCGCACCGCAACCGCCACATCACCCACGGCCGGACCAGGTCGATGGTGGCCAGCTCGGACAGGAACCCGGTCAGGACCGCGCTGTGGATGTCGCGATGGTCGTCGGCGAACTTCGCCGACAGCCGGGCGGCGATGGAGACCAGCGCGGGCAGTGCCACACCGACGCACGCCACCGTCCACGCGCCGCCCTCATCGCGGGAGCGGGTGATCAGGTGCATCCACACCAGGTCCACCGCCGCCAGCGGCAGCGAGGTGTCGAGCAGCAGCTCGCGCAACTCGTTCACCGGCACGCGGCGGGCGGGCAGGCCGGGGAAGAACCGGCCGTCGACGGACAGCGGATCCGGGCCGGTGGTCAGCCACTCGAATGCGGCCCGCGCGGACTCCAGCGGCAGGGAATCGGGCTCGAAAGGCGTGTCACCGAATACGCGACTCGGGGCCATGGTCGGCTCCTTTGCAATGGTCGAAACAGCAATGACCATCACAGGAAGCCAAACCGCGTCCCCCAAAACGCAACAGAACGCCACCAAAAGTCCACCACAACGCCACCGATGATCTCCGGTGATCGTTTCCAGCCGCAACAAAGATCATCCCGACTCGCGCGATGGCCACTCTGGTCGACGAGATGGAGATCGTTTGATGATCATCGGTAATAGCCTTCTATCTGCGGAAATGATGGTTTGGTGGCGTTTCGGTGGCGATCCGGTAATAGCCTGCCGGTGAGTCGGACGCCCCGACCGGCGTGCCCGCGACGCACAGTGGGCAGGCGTGCGGAAAATGTCCGAGAAAACTCTCGACAGCACAGAACCTGAAGGGGAACAGGCAGCAACATAGGCGCGCTTGTGTGGCCCTTTGAGCCTTTCGGGTAGCGGCGTGGGCCCCGAAAGCGGGCGATAAAGATTCGGTAACGGGTCCGGGAATCTTGGGTGTTTTTCGGAGTCCTGGGGTGTTACAGGCCGCCACGCCCAACGCGGCACACCCTCGAAGACTCTGCGAGGTTCCTATGCCCCAGTCCGATCAGCCCGCGCGCCGTACGGCGTCGCACGGCCCGAAGCGGCGCGGCGACTCCACCCGCCCGGCAGGGCGGCTTCCCGGAGGTGAGCGGCGGCCTTATCCGACCGCTGCGACCACCACCAGGGTCAGCCCCGCCAAGCCCGGCTCCACCACCCGCGGCCGGTCACGCGGTTCGGCTGCGACGCCGACTCCGGCGACGGTGTGGACTGCGGGCGGATGCGGGATCGACCTCGACGCGGCCTGGCCCACGCCGCTGGTCGAGAAGATCGTCGCCGCGTTCAGCGCGCCCGGCGGGCGGGTCGCGCTGCTGCCGTGGCCGACCTCGAACACCACCTCCGGGCGGCGGCGCGGGTTCGGGGTCGTCGACCCCGACGGGGTCATCCGGCACGCCCCCGACGGCACCTCCGGCGACGCGGCGGACGGCGAGTTGTCGGCCGCGCTGGACGCGGTCGAGCACCTCGGGCGCCACGGCCGCGTGGTGCGCGCCGCCGCGCCCGAGGAGTCCGCCGGGCCGGTGTCGCGGCCGTTCTGGGCCGACCTCATCGGCGACCCCACCCCACCCTCGGCGGTGGTCCCGACGGCGTCCCCGCACGGCTTCGACACCGTCTCGCCGGACGCGGACTTGGTCATCACCAGCCTGCCGCCCGCCGACGCCGGCGACCGCGTCGGCGACGTCGTGGCACTGCTCGCGGCCCGTCTGCTGCGGGTCGGCGGCATCCTCGCCGTGCTCACCCACAGTGACTGGTCGGGGGGTGAGTTGGTCGACCCGACCGGTGCGGTGGTGGCCGCGGCGCAGAACGCGGACCTGCTGTACCTGCAGCACGTCGTCGCTCTCCACGTGCCGGTCCGTGACGGCCGGTTCGCGACCGAACTGCTGCCCGACGCCGACGGCTCGGCCGCCGAGCGGCGGGCGCGCACGGAGCACCGCGCGGTGGTGCGGGGGCTGCCCGCCCCACACACGCGGATCCATTCCGACGTCCTTGTGTTTGCCCAGCCGCATGAGCACGAGCCGCCCCCGGCGAGCCCGGTGGATCCGGCCGCGCAGGCGCCGCAGACGGGGGGCGCGCGATGACCGGCGCACCGACTCCGCACCCCGGCAACCCCGCAGATCACCGGCCCCTCTTCAGCGCACTCGACCGGCAGGAAGGCACTCCCGTGGCCGACGACCGCACCCCCGCCACCCCGTCACCCGACGGCGTCGCGGACGCGCCGACCGTGCGCATCCCGCGCGCGCTCATCAACACCCTCGACACCACGAACTCGAACACGAACACCGCTGCCGGTCGACCCGTGTTCAGCTCGGTGCGCGACATCCTCGACGAGACCACCGCCGACACCGACACCGACACCGACACCGGCGAGGTTCCGGTGTCGGTGTCGGTGTGGACGACCGCGCAGTCCGCCCCGGCGGCGCAGCGCAAGGGCCGCTTCGTGCCCGAGTCGACCGCGCACCCGGCCAAGATGCTGCCCGCCGTCGCCGCGCACGCCATCGCCCACTACACCCGGCCCGGCGAGCTGGTGCTCGACCCGATGGCCGGGATCGGCACCACGTTGGTGGAGGCCGTGCACGCCGGGCGGCGCGCGGTGGGAATCGAGTACGAGCCGCACTGGGTCGATGTCGCCCGCCGCAACCTTGCGCTCGCCCGCGACGCCGGGATCGAGTCCGAGGGGCAGGTGTTCCACGGCGACGCCCGCCAAATCGCCGCGCTGCTCCCGCCGGAGTACCTCGGGCAGGCCGCGCTCGTCGTCACGTCTCCGCCGTATGGGCCCTCCACCCACGGGCAGGTCTCGGTCGCCCCGGGCAAGGGGGTGCAGAAGTACCACCACCGCTACGGCAGCACTTTGGACAGGGGGAATCTGGCCAACATCGGGCACCACCGGCTGCTGACCGGGTTCACTCGGATCCTTGCCGGGCTGGTGCCGTTCCTGAAGCCGGGCGGGCACATCGCCATCACCATCCGCCCCTGGCGCGAGCACGCCGAACTGATCGACCTGCCGTCGCAGATCCTCGCCTGCGGCGTGCACGCCGGCCTGATCCCGGTCGAACGCTGCGTCGCCCTGCTCGCACGCGCCGGCGATGGCGAACTGGTGGCGCGCGGGTCGTTCTTCCAGCGCGACTTCATCCGCAAGCAGAGGGAAAACGGGCTGCCGCTGCACCTCATCTCGCATGAGGACGTGCTGGTGTTCCGCACCCCGCTACACCGCTCGGGTCCGGGAATCTCGACGGACCTTCAGGAATCCCGAAGGTTCGTCAGCGGCCAGACGCGACACGCCGGGAACCCCGGTGGTGCTGGCTCGGGCGTGTCGGGGAGCCGGGCGGCATGAGCAGCCGACCACATCGCGCCACCCGCCGCTCAGGGCACGGCTGTGCCCCCGCCCTCGTCGCCGTCACCACGACAGCGGCGGGGGCGGGGCGGGCGGCCACACCGCCCACCGTCGCGGACATCGCGCCCGACACACTCTCCGTCACATCGAGTGCGGGGCCGGTCGTCGGATCGGTGTGCACCGGCTACGGCGGACTGGACCTCGGAGTGCTGGCCGCGTTCGGCGGCGGCCGGATCGCGTGGTGCGCCGACCCCGACCCGCACATCACCCAGATCCTCACCGCCCGGATGCCGGGTGTGCCCAACCTCGGCGACGTCCGCACCATCGACTGGGCCACCGTGGAACCGGTCGACGTGCTCACCGCCGGGTTCCCGTGCCAGGACATCTCCGCCGCGGGCAAGCGCGCGGGCATCGAGAACGGAGCGCGCAGTGGCCTATGGACCGACATCGTGGCGGGCATTCGCCTACTACGACCCGCGCTCGTCGTGGTGGAGAACGTCGCCGCGCTTCGCTGGCGCAACGGAGGTCTCCACCGTGTACTCGGCGACCTGGCCGAAGCAGGGTATGACGCGCTCTGGCGTAGCGTCCGCGCCGCCGACATCGGCGCCGCCCACCGCCGCGAGCGAGTGTTCCTGCTCGCCTGGCCCCGCGCCCACGCTGCCTCGGATGCTGCCGACACCGCAAGCCCCCGACGGCGACAACCGGGGACCAGCCGACCCGGTGCGACGCCGAGCTGGTGGGCACCAGGTGAACCTGCACGCCGCGGTGGACGCGGTGCTGAAGCTGCTGCCGACACCGACGGCCTCGGATGCGAAGAACTGCACGCACCGGACACAGAGCGGTGGGCCGTCGCTGCCCGACGAAGCCCGGCTGCTACCGACTCCGAGGGCCTCGGACACCGGCACACCGGGACGGCGAGCAGGCTCGGGGTTCCGGCCGCCGCTGTCGCAGCAGGTGCTGCCACTGACCGACCCGCAAGCGTTCCTCCCGACGCCGCGGGCAACCGACGGGACGAAAGGCTGTCCGGCGCAGCGGGGCAGCAAGGGCGACCTGATGCTGCCCTCGGCGGTGATGCGGCTGCTCACCCCGGCCAGCACGACCCCGGACGGCGACGGCACCTCGTAACCGTCCCCACCCCGCAGGACCCGGAGCGGGTGTCGGCGGGTGGCGAGGTGGCGTGGGGCGCCTACGCCCCCGCCATCCGACGGTGGGAACAGGTCCTCGGCCGGTTGGCGCCGTACCCGACACAACCAGGCACGCATGGCCACCCCGTCCTTGCCCCCGCCTTCGTCGAATGGCTCCAAGGCATCGAGGCTGGCTGGGTCACCGGCCTTCCCCTGCCGCGCACCGCGCAACTGCGCGCGCTGGGCAACGGCGTCGTCCCGCAGCAGGCCGTCCACGCCGTCGGGCTGCTGCTGGCCGACCTCGCCGCCCTCCTCAACACCGACACCGGCACCTCCGCGCGGGGCTGCGGCCACAGGCTGGAGGCGAACGCGGCATGAGCAGCCGGACGCTCACTTCGGATTCGGGACCGGCTTTGCGGTGCTTGAGTCTCGGCGCCGGTGTCCAGAGCACCACCGTCTTGTTGTTGGCGTGTGAGGGCGTGATCCCGCGGTTCGACGTCGCTCTGTTCGCCGACACCGGCTGGGAACCCAAGCAGGTGTACGCCAACCTCGCCCGGTTGCGCGACCACGCCGCGAAGTACGGGATTCCGGTGCGCACGGTGTCGGCGGGCAACATCCGCGACGACGCCCTCGACCCGGACCACCGGTTCGTCTCGATGCCGCTTCACACGTTGAATCCGGACGGCAGCCGAGGCTTGGCGCGTAGGCAATGTACTGCGGAGTACAAGATTTCGCCGCTGAAGAAGGCGGCGCGGGAGCTGCTCGGATACCCGCACCCCCGACGGGTTCCGCGCGGCCTCTACATCGAACAAGCGATCGGCATCTCCACCGACGAGTTCGCGCGCGCCAAGGACTCCGGCGTGAAGTATCTGCGCAACGTGTTCCCGCTGATCGAGCTGGGCTGGGACCGGACCCGCTGCGTCGAGTACCTCGCCGAGCGGGGCTTCGCCGGAACGGTGAAGAGCGCGTGTGTCGGGTGTCCTTTTCACGGTCGGGCGGGCTGGAAATGGCTGCGCGACAACGATCCCGACGGCTGGGCCGAGGCGGTGGAGTTCGACAAGGCCATCCGCCACGGCCACCCGCGCGCCACCGCGCAGGGCCAACCGTTGCGCGGGCAGTACTTCCTGCACCGCTCCTGCCAGCCCCTCGACCAGGTCGACCTCGACCCGCCCGCGCCATCGCCCGCGAAACGGCACCTGCGGCTGATCACCGCCTCGACGGTCGAGGAGGACGGCGACCCGGATGGCTGCTCGCCGTGGTCGTGCCGCTCCGGCGAGGCGGTCGACCACCCGCGCGCCGCCTGAGCGCCACGTCACCGACTGCACCCCTCGGGCCGTGTCGCGGCCCGCACGCATTTCGGAGATCACCATGACAACGAACACTTCAGGACACGAGCCGGACGGCGAGATTCCGCGGTGGGCGGCGACCGCCGGCCAGGGGTTCCGGGCTCCGCGCTGGGCTGCCCGGCTGCTGTGCTCGACGCGCCGCCTGCCAACCCCGGACCCGAACGGACTCCACACCGCGTCGGACGTGCCGAACCAGGTACGTCAGCAGGTGTTGCGGGAGTACCACGCCGTCAACCTGGACCACGCGCGCCGCGCGTCAGAGGAGATGGTGCGCGCCGGGTTCAACACCGGCCTGATTCCCTACGGCTACCGCGCCCAGCGGGTCCGAGTCACCCCCGAGGGTAAACGGCCGCGGTGGCGGACCCGGCTGGTCGTCGAGCCGGTCGAGGCCAGCACCGTGTGCATGATCTTCCTCTGGCGGGGCCACGAACGGCTGCACCTCTCCGAGATCGTCCGGCGGCTGTCCGCCGCGCGGTACCCGGCGCCGGTGGACCCCGAGACCGGGCAACCCGGTGTGTGGACGCGGGCGGTGGTGCGGTCGATCCTGCGCAACCCGAAGTACACCGGCCGCCAGGTCTGGGGTCGCCGCCACCACAGCAGGCGCGCACCGCGTGAGCGGTGGGTGTGGTCGCCGGTCTGGGCGCACCCGCCGCTGATCACCGTCGAGGAGTTCGCCACCGCCAACCGCCGTGCGTGGCGGGTCGCCACGCCCCCGGACACGCCCGGCGCGGTAGAGGCGCAGTGGTCGGAGCCGGGGCGGGCCGCGTGATGGCCGCGAACCACTACCCGGACGGCTTGACTCCGCGTGTCATCGCCGCGTTGCAGCGCGAGGTGTACGACGAGCTCAAGCGGGAGGGATACCCCCTCCCGTCCGACAGTGGCGTCGAACGCGGACACCGTCGTACTGCGGTGGAGACCGAGACCGTGGACGACCACACCGAACCGGCCGTCGGCGATGGTGTTGCCCGGCTCACTGAACCCGACTCCGCAGGGAGCGGCGATGCCGCCGAGCTGACCAGCGATGCCGCGTAACGCAGGCGCGCGCCGCCGCCCGGTTGGGGCCATGCACGCGGACCCACCCAATCCGGTCCCCGCCGCACCGGCCCGCCGGGCGCGGATTGCCCGCCGGGAACGCCGCACGGCGCCAGTGGGCCGCCCGCCCCGGCCCGATCCCGGCGACCGGGACATGGCCGGTTAACGGCGAAGTAAAAGGCGTCACTGCGCATTGCGCTTGACGACGGTCGCGTACAGAGCGTGGATACATCGTGGTCGCCAATTTGGAATTGCGTGGCCTCAATTCCTGTCTCGGTGCGCGAAAGGTGCCGTCATGCCAAAGACGTTCAGGATTTCTCGACCAGCGTGTTTTTGGAGGGCTGATGGACAAGCCTGCGAGTATCGACCGACTCTGGACTATCGAGGACGTCGCAGACTATTTGCGTGTCCCGGTCGAAACCGTACGCGCCTGGCGGAAGAACGGTTCCGGACCGCCCGCGCGGAAGCTGGGAAAACATCTTCGGTACGACCCGGCCGCCGTTCGTCGGTGGGCCACAGCCGACGCCGCGTAGTGGGGGAGTGACGATGGCGCACATCCAGGACCGCTGGTACAGCGACAAAATCAACCCCGACACCGGGGACCCGGTGCTTGACGCCAAAGGAAAGCCGGTCAAGCAGCGAACCTCGTTCTATGGCAAAGGAATGCGGTACAAGGTCCGCTACATCGACCCGGACGGGCAGGAACGCTCGAAAACGTTCCCTGACCGCAAACTGGGCGCGGCGCAGGACTTCATGCACCAGATGGAAAACGACAAAACGAAAGGAACCTACCTCGACCCCGACGCGGGCAAGGTTCCGTTTCGGGATTTCGCCGAGACCTGGCTCAACTCCCAGACCTTCGAGGAATCCACCCGAGAGGGAACTGAGATCCGCCTGCGGCTCCACATCTACCCGTACCTGGGCAACCGGCCGCTGCGCGCGATCAAGCCGTCGAATATCCGGGAATGGGACCGCGCGCTCCAGAAGAAGGGCCTCGCCGAGACCTACCGGCGCCTGATCTTCTCGAACGTCAAGGCGATCTTCGCCGCCGCCATCGACGACGAACGACTCAACAAGAACCCCTGCATCGCGAAGTCGGTCACCGCGCCGCGCGGCGAATACCCCAAGATCGTCCCCTGGGTACCCGAGCGCATGCACGCCGTTCACCAGGCCCTGCCGGACCGGTACAAGGTCACGGTGTCCCTCGGAGGTGGCTGCGGGCTCCGCCAAGGGGAGGTCCTCGGCTTCTCACCCGACGACGTGGACGCCGACGCGGAAAAGCTGCGAGTCGAACGCCAGATCAAGCTCGTACGCGGGAAGCTGGTGTTCGGCCTGCCCAAGCACGGCAAGACACGGGAGGTCCCGCTGCCCAGCGAGGTGCGGATCGCGATCAAGGAACACATCGAGCAGTTCCCGCCGCTGAAGATCACGCTGCCGTGGGGCGACCCCGACGGCGAACTGGTCACCGTGCCCCTCCTGCTCCACACCCGCGAGAGCACGCCCATCCACCGGACCTACTTCAACCGGCACGTCTGGCGACCAGCACTACACGAAGCAGGCGTCACCGAGCCGGTACGAGCCGACGGATTCCACGCCCTACGTCACTTCTACGCCTCCGTGCTGCTCGACGCGGGCGAGAACATCCGGGCACTGGCCGAATACCTCGGCCACGCCGACCCCGCCTTCACCCTTCGCGTCTACACCCACCTCATGCCCTCCAGCGCGGCCCGCACCCGTTTGGCAATCGACCGCATCTTCGGCGGCGAGTAACACCCTGACTGACTGGCGAGTGGCGGCCGACTTTCCCGGCCGCCACTCGCTGTGCCGCGTGTCGCCTGGCAACCTGCCAAAGGGACGGTGGGTTTACCTGACATCGCTCCAGACAGCCTGATCTTGGCGGGGAGACCACCTCAGCGTGATTTGTTGCGTCGGCGGGCGGTTCGGTCGGGTGCGGGTACGTGGCTGGGTCGGCTGGCGATGATGACGTCGGTGATGTCGGGCATCTTGAGCAGGGCGTTGCGGGTCGTGCCGTGTTCTTGCACGGAGGCGGATTCGTCGTAGATGAACACGGCCAGCTTGCGATAGGGCTCGTTGTCGGTGAGGTAACCGACGTAGTCCTGGATGATTTCCTTCTCGAAGGTCTTGAAGTCGGCCGCCTTGCGCGCGTACTTGACCTCGACGAGCAGACCAAGCGAGGGGATGCCGAAGTCGGCGCGGTAAGTACTGTGTCCGAGTTTGCGCAGGGTTTCCTCGTCGACCAGGTCGTCGAAGACCGGGCGCAGGATGAGCCAGAGGATGTTCTGGACTTCGCGTTCCTCGGTGATCGGCCAGCGGATGGGGTGGTCAAGAGTGTCGTTGTCGTAGCGCCAGTGGCGCATGGCGTCCTCGAATCGGCCCAGCAGTACGCCTACATGGCTGCGGCTGAGGATGAGGTCGTCGACGCTGGCTGTGACGATGTGCGTGGCTGCCGCGAGCAGAAGCGCGGCCCGCGATGCTGAGGACGGTTCCGTCTGTCCCAGAATGACGCCGCTGAGCAGCCGGGAGCGCAGGCCGTGTAGTTCATGGGGGTCAGTCAGTTCGACGTTCCTGTCGGCAGTCACAAGCCAGTGGAGGCCGGCGAGATCGACCGGGTCGTCGAGTTGGCGTGGGTCGGGTCGGAAGGCTGCGGCGGCCGCGATGATGTGGCGTGCGTGCTGGTGGAACATCCCGAGCAACGCGGTTGGGGGCCGTAGGCGTTGATCGTGGAGTATGTCTGCCAGCCAGGTGCGGGCTTGGGGAACGTCCTCGTGCGCGGCGTTGACGGCCAACGCGATTCCGACGACCTGGCCGGGGTCGTTGACAAAGGTGACGCCATCGACCTGGAAGGGGTCCTTGCGCATCAGCGCCGGAAGTCCTCCGGTGAGGTGGCGTCGGCCGGTGTGGGATGCGGTGGAGGGGAATCCTGCGAGCCCGTAGCCGAGGACGGCCAGGCCTGAGGAATGAGCCAGGCGGTCCTCGTTGTCCTGTAGCCATTCCGGGGTCATGGGGTTGACGTTCCACGCGAAGTTCACTCGGTGGTCGCCGAGGATGTGGTGGGCGAGCAGCCCGTCGAGATTGCCGGGCAGATTCGCGCGCAGCACGAGTTGCTCCAGGCTGGTGATCTGCGCTGCCAGTTGCCCGGTTGGGCTGGCAGCGTCTGGTGTGTCTGACGCGGTCACAGGAACCACCTGCTGGAGCGCAGTTTTGTGGCGAGGGTGTCGGGGTTCCAGTTCCGCACGTGACGGAGGTGACCGAGAAGGTCGGCGATCAGGTCGGAGTACAGGATCGTGACAGGTGTACCCGAGGGATACATCCTGCGCCAGGACATCGAGGTGAAGCGGAACGCCTGCCGGGCGAGATACTCGATGTCGGTGAAGGTGGACTGCTGGTGCAGTTTCAGCAGCAGCGGCCTGGGTGCGCCGTGCAGGGCGCTTTTCAGGTCCATCGGGCCACTGACGGCCAGCAACGTTTCGTGGGTGCCGATCGGGACGGCGTAGCCGCGATTGGGCACGTAGTGGCCCTTGGCGCGTCCGTTGCCCCAGCCTGATATTCCAGCGCTGGCGCGGTCGAACATCATCCATTCGTGGTCCGTGCTCACGTGCACGAAGGCGAACTCGACCTTGGTGTACTGGCTGGTGAGGTGTTCCACCAGTTCCTTGACCGCGGTCGCCTCGGCGTCTTTCAGCGGCTTGAACACGTGGAAGACGAGGCGGATCTCGTCGCCGGGCTGCCAGGCGTTGCGGGCCTTGATGTCGTCGATGCACTCGGTCAGCGATCGCAGAAGTTCGCGGGGGTAGTCCTCGTAGTCCGCCTCGCGGGAGGTGTTGGACAGCAGGTAGTTGCCGTCGGCGCTGAAGACGGTGGTGATACCGACGACCCGCTCGGGGGCAGAGTTGCGGCTGGCTTTGACGTGGGCGCTGCCGATCCCGATGACCAATTCCTGGGTCAAGGCACGCGGCGCGGCGATGACGAAGGGGATGCCGCCGAGCTTGGCGTAGCAGGCGAGGGCGATGCTGTTGAGCGGATAGGCGAGCTTGGCCTGTCGGGCGGTCTCGATGCGGATCTCCTGGACCGGGACACCCTGGCCCATGAACGTCGACTTCGCGACCAAGTAAGGGCTGTCGTCCCCAGTCAGATGCACTTGGGCTTCGCTCGTGATGACGATGGCCAGATCGATCTCGCCCGCTTGCAGTGCCGCCTGGCACGCCTGCCGGTAGGCACCCGCGTCGGTCGGGCTGCCGTCGAAAGGCTGCAGGCGCACATCGCAGCCGCCGAGGTGGTATTTGCGGATGAAACCTTGCCCGTAGACCTTCTCGCCTTGAACACCGTGGAGGAACTTAGTCATGAACTGCTCCACGATGCCTTTGTGAGCGCGTGGGGTGACCACCGCGATGCGCGGCTTCTTCTTCGCGAAGAACTCCACGTCGAACGGCCCATAATCGTCCAGGCCGCGGTCAGCCGAGCGGTGGGTCTTGTCGCCCGCTTGGTCGAACTTGAACGTCGGCGCCTCGCTGAAGCTCCACGTCGCGGCTTTAGCGGTGCTCGACGAGCCGACTGGTGGCTCCAGGGTCACCGATAGACCGTGGGCGATCTCCAGGGGACCGCGGCTGGCCAGGCTGTTGGCGATCTCGATCGTCTTCTCGAACCGACCAAACGCGCCGAGCAGTCCGAACGTGGCCAGCTCCAGCTCCTTGATGATCTGCGCACCGTCTGCGCCCACCACCGTGTTGATCACGGTATGGAAGATGTCGCGGCGGCTCTCCAGCCACGCCTGGCCGACCGCGACGCGCGGATCGCCGGGCGCATCCCGCAGGACCAGGTTGGGGCCGTCAACGTGGTCCACGGCCCCAACGTTGCGGCGGGTCGCAGTGGGGTCCATATGCGCGAACGGTGCGATTGAGCCGTCGTCGGCCACCACGTAGCAATCGCGGACGTTGACCCCGAGCCCGATCAACTCCTCGACGGTCAGGTCGATCTCGTAGCGGGTCTTCACCCCGACGATCACGCCAGGTGCACCGGACGGTCCGACGGCCCTGCTGTCGAGGACGTACTGCGGGAACACGTGCAGATTGCGCACTGCTTCAGCCCTGTGACCTCGGGTGGCCGCCGCGAGCAGATCCTTGCCCTCCCGCCGCGATACGAAGCTTGCCCGTCCGGGCTTGCGCAGCGTGTAACCCCAACCCACCACCGAGCGCAGCAGCGCCTGTTGCACCAGCCGCATCGTCAGCCGTCGATAATTCCTGGTTGCGAACGTCGTCGGCTTCCCGTGCGTTTTGGCGTCGGCTACCAGCGGGACGCAGGCGATGCCTCCGCGTGTCCTGGACACCACGTGGGTGTTCTCGAGTTCCGCACGCAGCGCGTTGAGCTGGTCGGATGACTCGAAGTCGACCAGACCGCCGTCGTACGTCTCTGCCGAGAAGGTGACCGGCACGAAGTTGAAAGCGAGCTGTGGTGAACCCTGCCGCTGCCCACGCATGTCGCTCACGTCTTGCGCCCCTCTTTCCCCGATAGGCCCACGGAACCGCGCTGGTGTGGCCTTCGGTGCCGCCCGCATCCCTCCAGGTGACCATCATGTCACCCGGCCCCGACGGTTTCCGGTGGTCGCAGCGTCGACCCGGCACCGGTGATGGCGAAGGGGTGACTGAGGGTGGGCGCGGTTCTTCCTTGCGCCAAGGGCGTTGTTGCGGGTCGCTGAGCTGCGAGGACCGCCGGTCCTCACCCACCGTAACGAAATCATGGTCCCGCCCAACCGGGCGGGACCATGATTTTTCGCTATGACGGCCTGTAGACGGCCTGGGGCGGTCGAGAACAGGCGTTTTACCAGGTCAAACCCGGTATGCGATCACACGTCGTAGTACATGCCGAACTCGTACGGGTGCGGACGCAGGCGCAGCGGGTCGATCTCGTGCTCGCGCTTGAAGGCGATCCAGGTCTCGATCACGTCGGGGGTGAACACGCCACCCTCGAGCAGGTAGTCGTGGTCGGCCTCGAGCGCGTCGAGCACCTCGCCCAGCGACGCGGGGACCTGCTGGACCTCCTTGGCCTCCTCCGGGGGAAGCTCGTAGAGGTCCTTGTCGATCGGGGCCGGGGGCTCGATCTTGTTCTTCACGCCGTCGAGGCCCGCCATGACCATGGCCGCGAAGGCCAGGTACGGGTTGCCGGACGAGTCCGGGCAGCGGAACTCGACGCGCTTGGCCTTGGCGTTGTTGCCCGTGATCGGGATACGCACGCAGGCCGAGCGGTTGCGCTGGGAGTAGACCAGGCTGACCGGGGCCTCGTAGCCGGGCACCAGGCGGTGGTAAGAGTTCACCGTGGGGTTGGTGAACGCCAGCAGCGACGGCGCGTGGGCCAGGATGCCGCCGATGTAGTGGCGGGCGGTGTCGGACAGGCCCGCGTAGCCGGACTCGTCGTAGAACAGCGGCTCGCCGTCCTTCCACAGCGACTGGTGGGTGTGCATACCCGAGCCGTTGTCGCCGAAGAGGGGCTTCGGCATGAAGGTGGCCGACTTGTTGGCCTCCCACGCCGTGTTCTTGATGAGGTACTTGAACAACTGCAGGTCGTCCGCGGCGTGCAGCAGCGTGTTGAACCGGTAGTTGATCTCAGACTGGCCCGCGGTGCCGACCTCGTGGTGCGCGCGCTCGACGGTGAAGCCACCGTCCTGCATGTTCAGCACCATCTTGTCGCGCAGGTCGGCGAAGTGGTCGACCGGCGGCACGGGGAAGTAGCCGCCCTTGAAGCGGGTCTTGTAGCCCTTGTTGTTGCCGCCCTCTTCGGCGCCGCTGTTCCACCAGCCCTCGACCGAGTCGATCTCGTGGAACGAGCCGTTCTCCGTGTAGTCGAAGCGGATCGAGTCGAAGATGTAGAACTCCGCCTCGGCGCCGAAGAACGCGGTGTCGGCGATGCCGGACTCGGTGATGTACTGCTCCGCCTTGCGCGCGATGTTGCGCGGGTCGCGGGAGTACGCCTCCTTGGTGAACGGGTCGTGCACGAAGAAGTTGATGATCAGCGTCTTCTCGGTGCGGAACGGGTCCAGGCGAGCCGTGTACGGGTCGGGCAGCAGCAGCATGTCCGACTCGTGGATCGACTGGAAACCGCGAACCGACGAACCGTCGAACGCGAGGCCCTCGGTGAAGGCATCCTCGTCGAACGCGGACGCGGGGACGGTGAAGTGCTGCATCACGCCGGGCAGGTCGCAGAACCGCACATCGACGAACTTCACTTCTTCATCTGCGATGAAGCGCAGGACCTCGTCGGGAGAGTTGAACACGCTCGTTGACTCCTTCGTATTCTCCGCCGGTCCAATCCCGGCACATCGCGCGAGCGGGCAACCGTCCCTGCCTGCGATCACGGCCGCAGTGCCGTGCCCGCTCTGCGTGATGACGCTAAGAGGGTGGTGTTGCCCGACCATCACCGAGATGTTTCGCCGATGTTAACGACGGCCGGTTTTGCTCAAGAGGATGCCAGGAGCGGGCACGGATGGCACTTCGTCCTACGCTGGTGGGGTGAGCAGATGGACTGGTTCGTGGTTGTCCGGCCCCAGCGCGGCCATCGCGCCCACCGACGGTGAGATCCGGTGGCGGGGCGACCGGCTCGGCCTGCCCGAACGCGGCTCCGGCTCGGTCGCCTCGCCGGCGATCCGGCTGGGCGCGCTGATGATCGATCTGGTCTTGGCCTCGCTGGTGACGTCCCTTTTCGTGCGCAGGGACTTCGACGACCCGGCGACGATGTGGACCTTCAACCTGTGGGCCATGGGGGTGTGGTTCGTGATCTCCGCGGTGGGGGTGTCACTGGCCGGATTCACCCCGGGGAAGGCCATCCTGGGGATGCGGGTGGTGCGGATGGATGGGACGGCGCTCGTGGGGCCGTTGCGGGGGATCGCTCGGACGGCGTTGGTGGGTGTGATTTTGCCCGCAGCCATCAATGACAAGGATGGTCGGGGGTTGCACGACCGGCTTCTCGGGACGCTGGTTCTGCGTACCCGCTGATCCGCATTTGGGCGGTTTGGTGCCTGTTTGGGTGGTTCGCCTTGATTTGGGGACCCCGCCAAATGGGCCTGTGCGGGTCAAAAGGCGAGGTCAAGGAACTTCACCCGCACCGCGAGTTTAGGCCCATTTGCCCCAAATCAAGGCGAACCACCCAAACAGGCCGTTGGGGTCGGGCCGTCACCTAGTGCTGTTCGCCAAGATGGATGGCGTCCGCCACGTGGGCGAACCCGACTTTCAGGTAGACCTGTTCCGCACCGTCGTCGCCAGGAGTGAGCCACGCCAAGGTGACGCCTGCTCGCTCGGCGGCTGTGCGCACGGCGTACGCGGTCACCAGTGTCGCCAGGCCCTTGCGGCGGTGTTCCGCGGCGGTGGCGATACCGGCGATCTCGGCCACCCCGTCGGCGACCCCGCTCCAGAACGCCACTGCGACTGGCTTGCCGTCCAAGCGGGCGAGCACTGATCCGCCGCTTTCCGCGGGACCTGGCTCGCCACTGACACCCGGCTCACCGGGCGCGCCGAATGCGATGTGCGCGACGGCGTTGGCGGCGGTTGCGTCGCCCGCGGTGGTGACGCGTTGGATGGTCACGCCGTGGGGGATCTCGGGAACGGTCACGTCGGCCGGGTCGACAGTCATCACCGGTATCCGGGCGGTCACCGCCAGACCCGCGGCGATCAGGAGGTCGGCCGCGCCGGGGCTGGCCTGTTCGATCAGTTCGAACCGGAGCAGGCCGGGCGGGAAAGCGGCGCGGAGGACCTCCACGCTGTCGGCGAGGTCGGTCACCCGCTCGCCGGGCTCGGTCGCCACGGCGTAGGACGCCATCGGGTGGCCGCCCTCGGTGAGCATGCCGGTGAACGGCCCTGCCGGGATGACGGTCTTCGACCGGGCCAGCCCGTCGCGTTGGGCGGTGGCGATTCGGGTGGCCAGGAGATCGGTTTCAAGCACGGACGGGACCGTAGTCCGGCCGCCGTCGTCGTCGCCCCCGAATTATCGAGGGCGACGACAACAACTGGTCTAACGGCGGCGGAGGGTCCGCTGCACGCTGCGCATCTTGGCGCCGGGGGGCATGGGGCCCTTCGGCATGGCCGCGCCGCGGTTGGCGATGGCGGCGAGACGCTTCTCCACCGTGTCCATCTCGGCCGGGCGCAGGTTGTTCGGCAGCTTCATCAGGTGCCGCTGCAGGTTGCGCAGCTGGACCTGGCCCTCTTCGTTGCCGACGATCACGTCGTAGATCGGGGTGTCGCCGACGATGCGGGCGATGCGCTTCTTCTCCTGGGCGAGCAGGTTCTTCACCCGGTGCGGCGCGCCCTCGGCGACGAGGATGACGCCGGGCCTGCCGATCACCCGGTGGACCGCGTCGAGCTGCGTGGTGCCCGCGACGGTCGGGGTGACCCGCCAGCGGCCGCGCAGGTTCTCCAGCGCCCAGGCCGCGGCGCCGGGCTGGCCGTCCGCCTTCGAGTAGACGTTCTTCTGCACCCGCCTGCCGAAGATGATCACCGCGGCCAACGCGCCGAGGGCGATGCCCACCGGCAGCAGGAACCACTCGATCCCGAGCAGCAGCCCGATGCCGAAAACGACGCCGGTCACCACCAGGAGGGCGCCCAGCATCCAGGGGATGAGGGCCTTGTCCTCCTTGCGCTGCATGTTGAACGCCTGGAAGAGCTGTCCGCGCTTCGCCTTCGACGCAGCCTTGCGCGCCTTCTTGGCTTCCTTGGCGGCCGCCTTGTCCTGCTTGTCAGCCATAACCACCAGGATACGGTGCGTGGTCCCGCGTCCGTCGGGTGCGCTCTGATGTCAGGATGGTCGACATGGCAGGCGCACCCGATCCGCTCGACGGGCTCGACCCGGACCAGCTCGCCGCGGTGACCGCCCCGCGCGGGCCCGTGTGCGTCCTCGCGGGCGCGGGGACCGGCAAGACCCGGACCATCGTCAGCCGGATCGCCCACCTCATCCACGCCGGGCACGTCAGCGCCGGGCAGGTCCTGGCGGTCACGTTCACCGCGCGGGCCGCGGGGGAGATGCGCACCCGGCTGCGCGCGCTCGACATCCACGCCGCGCAGGCCAGGACCTTCCACGCCGCCGCTCTGCGTCAGCTGCGCTACTTCTGGCCCCGGGTCGTCGGCGGCGAGCAGTGGGAGCTGATCGACGGCAAGCTGCGCCTGGTCTCGCAGGTCGCGAACAAGCTCGGCCTGGGCACGGAGCGGGAGACCCTGCGCGACCTGGCGAGTGAGATCGAGTGGGCCAAGGCGTCGCTGATCGCGCCCGCGGACTACCCGGCCGCCGTCGCGCGCTTCCACCGTGAGACACCGGCGCCCGCGGAGAAGGTCGCCGAGGTCTACACCGGCTACGAGGCGCTGAAGAACCGCGCCAACCAGCTCGACTTCGACGACCTGCTGCTGCACACCGCCGCCGCCCTGGAGGAGCACTCCGCGGTGGCCGAGGAGTTCCGCGACCGCTACCGCTGCTTCGTGGTCGACGAGTACCAGGACGTCACCCCGCTGCAGCAGCGGGTCCTCGACGCCTGGCTGGGCCGCCGCGACGACCTCACCGTGGTCGGCGACGCGAACCAGACGATCTACTCCTTCGCCGGCGCCTCGGCCCGGCCGCTGCTCGACTTCACCCGCCGCTTCCCCGAGGCGACCGTCGTGCGCCTAGAGCGTGACTATCGCTCAACACCGGAAGTGGTGTCCTTGGCGAACCGTGTCATCTCCGCCGCGCGCGACCGGCCCGCCGGGTCGCGGCTGCGGCTGATCGGGCAGCGCAAGCCCGGGCCCGACCCGGTGTTCGTCGAGTACGACGACGAGCCCGCCGAGGCGACCGCCGTCGCCGGGCGGATCAAGGACCTCATCGAGCAGGGCGTCGCGCTCAGCGAGATCGCGGTGCTCTTCCGGATCAACGCGCAGTCGGAGGTCTACGAGCAGGCGCTGACCGAGCTGGGCATCCCGTACCTGGTGCGCGGCGGTGAGCGGTTCTTCAACCGCCAGGAGATCCGGCAGGCGACGGCCGCGCTGCGCACGGCGGCGGTGCAGTCGCCGACCGGTGAGCTGCCGAAACTGGTGCGCGGCCTGCTCGAACCGCTCGGTCTCACCGCCGACCCGCCCGCAGGCGGGGCGGCACGCGAGCGGTGGGAGTCGCTGCTGGCCCTGGTCGAACTCGCCGAGGAGCTCGCCGCGACGGTCGCCGACGCCGACCTCGCCCGCTACGTCCACGAGCTCGAGCTGCGCGCCCAGGCCCAGCACCCGCCGACCGTGGAAGGCGTGACGCTGGCGTCGCTGCACTCGGCCAAGGGCCTGGAATGGGACGCGGTGTTCCTGGTCGGCCTGGTCGACGGCACGCTGCCGATCCAGCACGCCGACGGCAACGAGGCGCAGATCGAGGAGGAGCGCAGGCTGCTCTATGTCGGGGTCACCCGGGCACGTGAGCACCTGTCGCTCACGTGGGCGCTCGCGCGCGCCGAGGGCGGCAAGCGCTACCGCAGGCGCAGCCGCTTCCTCTATGGCCTGATCCCGGAGAACCACCCGACCGCCCGGGTCGCCGCTTCCGCGACCCGCAGGCGTGATCGTGGGATGCCGATGATCCGGCACTGCCGGGTCTGCGGCGACGAGCTGGCGGGCACGATGGCGTTCAAGCTCGGCCGGTGCGAGACGTGCCCGGTCGATCTCGACCACGGTCTGCTCGACCGGCTGAAGCAGTGGCGGCTGGAGCGGTCCAAGGCGCTGCGCGTGCCCGTCTACGTCATTTTCACCGATGCCACACTTCTGGCGATCGCCGAACAGTGTCCGGCGGATCGGGCCGCGCTCGTGTCCATTTCCGGTGTGGGGGCGGTCAAACTGGACAAATTCGGGCAAGAGGTGCTCTCGGTGGTCGCTAACGCCACCCGATCGAGCGGTATGTGACCGGCGTCACAGGAAGTTCTGGAAAATCGGTTGCGGGGCCTCCCGCAACCTGAATAACCTGCAATAGCGGGCCACGAAGTGGCCCGAAGATTCGGACCTAGGACAGACGGAGGAGGTGGCCATCGTGAAGATCTTCATGACGAACGCGAACCCCGGCTACCTGCCGTTCCTGGGGAGTTCTGTGTCGCCGTCCTGGGGGCCGGCGCGCGAAGCGATTCACGTCCAGCGTGAGCGCCTCGCCGTGTGCACCGCTACCGCTGCCATCGCCGGCAGCAAGCACGCCCGCACTCTCGATGTCGACGTTCCGACCAATCCGTCCGCCACCTCGGGTGGGGTGACTTGACCAGGCGTCAAGTAACTCCAGGCTCCCGAGGCCGCGGACTCCGATACCGGAATCCGCGGCCTTTTTCTTTGCCCTACAACGGCTTCACCAAGCCACCAGACTGAAATCAGGAGATTTCAAGCCATGAGTACCGCCACTGTTCCGCTCACCGGCGGAGCATTCACCGACCTTCTCGGACCTCCCGGTTCCGGAGTCAGCGAGCTGCTGGACGCGGCTCCGTCGGCTGGACTGGACCTTCCTTGCCGGTCCGCCGACAACCCCGACCTGTGGTTCGGCGACACCCCCACCGAGCTCGAGCGCGCCAAGCTGCTCTGCGGTGACTGCCCGGTGCGCGCGGCCTGCCTGGCCTCGGCGCTCGCGCGGCACGAGCCGTGGGGCGTCTGGGGTGGGGAGATCTTCGAGCGCGGCGTGGTGATCGCGCGCAAGCGGCCCCGTGGCCGCCCGCGCAAGGAAGACGTCGCACGAGAGGCCGCCGAGCGCGCGGCCCACACCCAGGATGAGGTTGCCGCATGAACGCCCAGCTCAAAGACCCCATGTACACGTTCAAGCCCGAAGGACCCACGCAAATGTTGATCTATGAAAATCTCGCTCGATCTCGAACGCGAGAGGCGGAACAGGTTGCGTACACGCACCGCCTGGCCCGCCGGATGCACACCGCCAAGCGCTGGGAACGAGTCTCGAAGTGGGCGGCCGAGCGCGCCCACCGACTCGGTTCCTCGCTCTAGGCCCTACCTGAACGGATGCCCGCCACCGCGCCCGCGGTGGCGGGCATCCGCCGTTTCAGTCGTCGAGGACCGCGAGTTCGAGCTCGGCAAGCCGGTCCTGCTCGGCGATCACGTCGATCTCGCTGATCTTGCCGTCGGTGATCGTGAACGTGAGCACCAGCGCGAGCCTGCCGCGAGGCGCCATCGCGAGTCCGACCGCGCCGTCGATCAGGACCGTGCCGGTGAACTGGGCCCGGCCGGTCGCGGCCATCGCGCCCTTGGCCACGGTGTCCGCGCCGCGAACCACGATCGGCTCGGGGGTGGGGACGACCGCGCGGTCCGCGCGGAGCACCACGTCCGGGTGGAGAAGGGTGACCAGCGCGTCGAAGTCCCCGCCGCGGGTGGCGGCCAGGAACGCGTCGACGACCCGCCGCCGCAGGCCTGAGTCGGCGTCGGGGGCGGGAGCGCTCCCCTTGACCCGGCGGCGGGCGCGGCTCGCGAGCTGCCGTGCGGCGGCGGGTGAACGCTCGATCATCGGGGCGATGTCGTCGAACGGCACGGCGAACAGGTCGTGCAGGACGAACGCGAGCCGCTCGGCGGGCGTCAGCGTGTCGAGCACGACGAGCAGCGCCAGCCCGACGGAGTCGGCCAGCTCCGACTCCCGCTCGGGGTCGCCACCGGCGTCCCGACCGGCCACCGGGTCGGAGAGCAGCGCCTCGAACGGGTCCTCACGCCGTGTTTCGCGTGACCGCAGCAGGTTCAGGCAGACCCGCGCCACCACCGTGGTCAGCCACCCGGTGAGGTTCTCGACCTCGCTGGTGTCGGCGCGGTCGGCGCGCAGCCAGGTCTCCTGGACGGCGTCCTCGGCCTCGCTGAGGGAACCGAGCATCCGGTAGGCCACCGCCCGCAGGTGGGTCCGGTCTTGCTCGAATCGCTCGGTCAGCTCGTCCATCGGTCACATTCCTCGGTCGCGGGGTTTCAGCCAAGCAGATCACCTGCGGCGAAACACAAGGGAAACTTCGTGGAAATCCAACCAAGGGTCCCGGCGGTTAGCGTTGGGGCCCTTGGATCGCAACCGGCCGGTGAGGCAGACGGTGGCCCAGAGCACCTTCGATGGACGCGGCAAGCGCAGACGCCGGGCTGAGGTCGGCCGCACCGGCGCACGGTTCGGCCCCGTCGGCGCGTGGCGCGACGAGTCGGAACCGGTGGATCCGCTGTTCGTCGAGCCGGACCCGGAGTCGCCGGTCGGCCTGACGGGCGCGCGGTTCGGTGGTGGGCGGGCGAAGCCCAAGCGCACGGAGCCCGAGCCGGAGCCGCCGCGCGAGATCGAGCCGGAACCCGTTGTCGAGCTCGTCGATGCCAAGCCGATCGCCGAGGAGTACCTCGACTGGGTGCACCGGCCCGAGTCGCACTCGCTGGTCCGGCCCTACGCGTGGACCGGCGGCCGTACCCGCGCAGGCACCCAGCTGGCGATCGAGGCGATCGTGCAGACCGCGGGCCCGGCGCCGACCTGGGAATCGCGGGCGATCACCGAGCTGTGTACGACACCGCGATCGGTCGCCGAGGTCGCCGCGCTGCTGTCGGTGCCGCTCGGGGTGGCCCGGGTGCTGATCGGGGACCTCGCCGATCAGGGCGTCCTCGTCGTCGAGCGGGTCGCGGGGAATGTCCCCGACCTGGAGATCCTCGGCCGTGTTTTGGCGGGTCTGCAGAACCTCTAATCTCGCGGCATGGCGCACACGCATGACGGCATCGACTGGACGAGCAGGCTTGTGGCGATGCGGCGGACCGACGAGGTCGAAGCCGAGGTCAACTGCTGGGTCGCCGACCGCTTGGTCGACGAGCTTCCCGATGGCGCGACGGTGATCGACGTCGGGTCGGGTTCGGGCGGGATGAGCGCGGCGTTCGCGGCGGCCCTCGCGGTGCGCGGCGGTGGCCGGGTCGTGCTGGTCGACGCCGTTCCGGAGTTGCAGGCCGCGGCGAGTGAAGCCGTCGCGGCGGTCGCGGGGGACAAGGTCGAACTCGTCGCCGTGCTCGCCGACGCCGCCGATCCGGCCCTCGCCGACCACGTTCCCGCGGGTGACCTGGTGTGGGCCTCGCGGGTGGTGCACCACCTGCCGGACGAGCGCCAAGGAGTCGCGGGGCTGGTTCGGCTGCTGAATCCGGGCGGTCGGCTGGCGCTCGCCGAGGGCGGGCTCACCACCCGGTGCCTGCCCTGGGATATCGGCCTGGGCGAGCCCGGTCTGCAGGATCGGCTGGTCGCCGCGCAGACGGCGTGGTTCGCCGACATGCGGGCGGGGATCGAGGGCGTCGTCCGGATGCCGTTCGGCTGGAACCGGGCGCTGGCCGAGGCGGGCCTCACCGACGTGGGGGCGTTCAGCTACCTGGTCGACCTGCCCGCGCCTGCCTCGCCCGCGGTGCGCGAGTCGGTCGCCGACTGGCTGGCCTGGATGGCCCGGGTCGGCGAGGACCGGCTCTCCGCGTCCGATCTCGACGCCCTCGCCCGCCTGATGGATCGCGACGGGCCCGACTGGGTGGGCGGGCGCGACGACGTGTTCGTACTGAGCGCGAACACCATTCACCGCGGCCGCGCGGCGTAGCGTCGGTAGCCATGACCGAGCAAACAGCCGCGACGTGCTCCCTCTGCGGGAAGTCCCGCGCGGACGCGTCTCCCGTGGAGGCGCTGGCCTGGTCGTCGGAGACCGACGACCGCGGCACGCGATGGCTGTGCCCGGCGTGCGCGCGCACCCACGTGCGCGACATCGAGGGCAAGCTGCCCGCCGAGTACTGGTGATCAGTCCAGGTCGGCGAAGCCGGGCTGCCAGCGGGAGATGATCTCGCGCATGCCGACCTCGGCGTCGAGCTGGCACAGGATGCCGGTGGCGCCCGCGGTGACGCGCTGGATCAGCAGGTACTGCGGCGGCAGGTTGAGCGAGCGGCCGGTCTTGAAGTCCTGGCCGCGCAGGTCGCCGACCCGTTCGGCCTGCCGCTGCATCCAGCGCCGGGTGAAGTGGAACTTCTCGACGGCGGCGGGCTCGGCGAACGGGGCCAGGTAGGAGAGGACGTCCTCGGCCTCGATCTTCATGCCCGGCCGGACGAAGCCCTCGTCGCGCATCAGCCGCAGCAGCCGGTCGGAGTTCCCGTCGAGGGACAGCCGGGTCATCATCCCCAGCGGCCTGGGCAGGCCATCGGGCAGCCGGGCGACGGCGCCGAAGTCGATGACGCAGAGCCTGCCGTCCGGGGTGATCATGAAGTTGCCGGGATGCGGGTCGGAGTGCAGCAGCCCGGCCCGCGCCGGTGAGGAGAAGTGGAACTCGCAGAGCAGCCGCCCGGCGTGGTCGCGCTCGGCTTTGCCGCCGTCGCGGATGATCCTGGCCAGCGGCTTGCCGTCGACCCACTCGGTGACGGTGACCTTGGGCGCGCTCGCCACGACCTTGGGGACCAGCACGTTGTCGTCGCCGTCGAACGCCTTGGCGAACGCGCGCTGGTTGTCGGCCTCGGCGCGGTAGTCGAGTTCCTCGGTCATCCGGTCGGACAGCTCGCGCAGCAGCGGCTTGACCTCCAGGCCCGGCACGAACGGCTGGAACAGCCTGCTGAACCGCTGCAGCTGCCGCAGGTCGGAGAGCAGCGCCTCGTCGGCGCCCGGGTACTGGACCTTGACCGCGACGACCCGGCCGTCGTGCCACGTCGCCTTGTGGACCTGCCCGATACTGGCCGCGGCCGCGGGGACGTCGTCGAAGTCGGCGAACCGGTCGGCCCACCCGCGCCCCAACTGCTGGGCCAGGACCCGGTGCGTCGCCGCCTTCGTCATCGGGGGCGCCGCCGACTGCAGCTTGGTGAGGGCCTCGCGGTACGGCTCCGCCATCTCGTCGGGCACCGCCGCCTCGAACACCGACAGCGCCTGGCCGAACTTCATCGCGCCACCCTTGAGCTGCCCCAAGACGGCGAAGAGCTGCTCGGCCGTGCGCGCCGACAACTCGGCGCTGACCTCGTCGGCACTCTGCCCGGCCAGCCGCTTCCCCCAGCCGCCGACAGCCCGCCCGGCCACCCCCAGGGGAATGCTGGCGAGCCGCGCGGTGCGCGCGGCAGTCTTGCGTGGCATCTCGGTCACGCCCCGATTGTCCCTTGTCGTGGGGCGGCGGCGCAGCTGATTGCGGTACGGGCGACTGCGCGTCGTGTCACCCGGCTTCCAGTGCCGCCGCCGTGCCGCAGGCGCAGTGGGGGTGGGGCGGCCAGGCGCGGTGGGCGATCGTCGCGTCGACCGGGTCGAGTTCCAGGCTGCGTGTCCACACCGCGGGAGGGTGCGGTCCGGGTGCGGCGAGCCACCGCAGCGCGGCGAGGACCTGCGCGGCGGCGAGGCCGGCTGTGGCGTGGATGGCGGCCAGGTCGGCGAGCTGTGGTCTGCCCGCGAGTTGGGCTGCGACGATCGGCCAGCAGTTGTCGCGGTCGGTTCGGTGGAGATCGGCGCAGGTCAGGCAGGCTGTGACGGCGGGAACGACCAGGGGGCCGACGATGCCGACGCCGTCGCGGACGCGGATCGGGAGGTGCGGGACGCCCTGTTCGACCAACCGGGCCACGACCGCCGGGTCAGGGACCAAGGTGTCGGTCAGCAACGCGAGGTCGGGCTGGGCGCGGGTGTCGCGCACTCGCGGGTCGACCCGCTCGATCGCGTCGCGTGCCGCTGTCGCACGGTCACGGCCGACGTCCTCGGGGGTGAATCCCGTGCCGACGTCTTCGGGCTGGACCCGGCCGCGGGCCTCGACCCGGACCGCGCCGATGCCCGCGGCGGCCAGCAGGCACGCGGTCGCCACGGCGAGTCTGCCGTCGCCGTGCACCGACACCGTGGCCTCCGCGCGGGCCCTCGGGTGGCTCACGGCGCGGTGGACTGTCGCCGCGGTCAGGTCGCCGGCGAGTCTGCGGGGGAGCGGGACGCTCGGGCCTGCGGCGTCCTCGACGAGGCCCCGGTCGGCCAGCCCGCTGATCAGGTCGCGCAGCTGGTCTCGGTGTCGCGGGCCGACGCGGTCGAGCAACTCCGCTGTCGTGCGGGCGCCGGTGAGGGTGGCCGCGGCGTCGGCGATGGTTGTGGGCAAGTCCTCGACGATCATGGCGTGGCGTGGGTCGAGGCCGATCTGGATCTCGTCGGCACGTCTGCGCAGGACAGCGAGGCCGGGGCGGAGCCGGGGGCGGTCCGGGTAGCTCAGGTGGATCATGGTGGCCAGCGTGCCCGATTCCGCCGAATGGTGGATCCGTTTATCCACAGGCGAAAGCTCACACTCCCGCGATGTCGGTGCCGCCCTTTACGGTGGTGTCTGTGGCCGAACCCAGTGTCGAGGTGCGTCGCAGCAAGCGCAGAACCCGCACCGTCACCGCATACCGCGAAGGTGACACGCTGATAGTGCAGATCCCCGCCCGGCTCTCCAAGAAAGAGGAGGCCCACTGGGTGGCGGAGATGCAGCGCAGGCTCCTGCGCACCGAAACGCGCAGGCGCTCGCCCGCGCGAACATCCGACGCCGCCCTGCTTGAGCGGTGCGGCGAACTATCCGACCGCTACTTCGACGGCCGGTGTCACCCCTCGGGGGTGCGGTGGGTTCCGCCCATGCGCACCCGCTGGGCGTCGTGCACACCGGTCGACCGCACGATCCGGGTCAGCGAACGGCTACGGGAAGTGCCTGCCTGGGTGTTGGACTATGTGCTGGTGCATGAGCTGGCGCACCTGCTCGAGTCCGATCATGGGCCGGCGTTCTGGGAGCTGGTTCGCGCGTATCCGAAGACCGATCGCGCGATCGGGTTCCTAGAGGGCCTGTCCGCCGCAGCCGGCTGGGGCATCACGTCTGAGGATTGATCGCGAGTCGCCCCTCCAGGCAAACGAGTCGCCCCTCCGTGCGGGTGATTTCGACATCCGAATGTCGAACTCAGTTGCCGGGAGGGGCGACTCACTTGCCTGGGAGGGCGACTCGCGGGTCAGTCGTCCTTCTTGTCCTCGTCCTGGTTTTCTTCGAGCTTGGCGATCATGTCGTCGACGTCGGACTTCGTGCCGAGGCGTTCGGCGAAGTCCATGGGGTCGTCGAGGTCGTCGGCCGTGGGCATGAGGTCGGGGTGGCCCCAGAGGCCGTCGCGGGTTTCGATGCCGTGCTGGTCGGTGACCAGTCGCCACAGGGCGGCCGCCGCGCGGAGTTTGCGGGGGCGCAGTTCGAGGCCGACGAGGGTGGCGAAGGTCTGTTCCGCCGGGCCGCCGGAGGCGCGGCGGCGGCGCAGGGTCTCGCGCAGGGCGTCCGCGCCGGGGAGGCGGTCGGTGACGGCTTCGCCGACGACGATGTCGACCCAGCCCTCCACCAGCGCCAACAGTGTTTCCAGGCGGGCGAGGGCGGCCTTCTGCTCCGGGGTGGCCTGCGGTTCGAGCATGCCGGACTGCATGGCCTTCTCGATCGTCTCCGGGTTCGCCGGGTCGACCTGGCTCGCCAGCTCCTGCAGCGCGTTCGTGTCGACCTTGATGCCGTTGGCGAACTCCTCGACCGTCGCCAGCAGGGTCTGCCGCAGCCACGGGACGTGGGCGAACAGGCGCTGGTGGGCGGCCTCACGCGCGGCCAGGAACACCATGACCTCACTCGAGGGCCGCTCCAGGCCCTTGGTGAACTCCTCGATGTTCGCCGGCACCAGCGCGGCGGTGTTCGGCGGGCCCAGGGGCAGGCCGATGTCGGTGGAGGTCAGCACCTCGGACGCGAGCTGCGCCAGGGCGTTGCCCAGCTGCGAACCGAACGCCATGCCGCCCATCTGGCCGACCATCGCCAGCAGCGGACCGGCCTGCTGCCGCGCCTCGTCCGGCAGGGCGTCGACCCAGGCGCCGGACATGCGGCGCGCCACTGGGTCGCACAGGCGCTGCCACGTCGGCAGGGTGTGCTCCACCCAGTCGCGCGGGGTCCACGCCCTGGTGACGGTCGCGCCCGCGGGCAGCGTGGTCACCGGGTCGAGCCACATCTCCGCGAGGTGCACGGCGTCGTCGACGGCGGTGCTGGAGGTCGAGGGGGCGAAGCCCACCTGCCCGGCCAGCTTCTGCACGGCGATCTGCTTGGCGAGGTCGTAGTTGACCGGCCCGGTCGATGAGCCGGTCTGGCTCAGCATCTGACCGAGCTGGCTGAGCATCTGGCCCAGCTGGTCGAACGGGTTCTCCGGACCGCCCTGGGCGTTCGGGTCCTTCTTCTTATCCGGGTCATTGGGGTCCGGCATTCCGAAGCCGAACGGGAACTCGCTCATGGGGTCCACGGTACGCGGCTGAGCCGTTCTCGCGATGTCAGGTGATCCGCCCTGGGTGAACGCACGTACTCTGTCGATTCGTGAGCACGCCACCGGACGCCCCCGCAGCGCACACGCCGCCGATCGGTCCCACCGAGGGCTGGAACCTGACCCGGCGAGGGTGGACCGTGTTGTCCAGCTCGCTGCTGGTCATGGGCCTGCTGGTGCTCGGGCTGTTCGTGCCCGTGCCCTATGTCTCCCTCGGCCCCGGTCCCACCTACGACACCCTCGGCGACGTCGAGGGCGTGCAGGTGGTGAGCGTCAACGGCACCGAGACGTTCCCGACCAGCGGGCAGCTGCGGATGACCACGGTGTCCGTGCAGGACGACGTCAGCATGTTCGAGGCGGTCGCCCGGTGGGTCAGCGGGCGCTACGCGCTGGCCCCGCGCGAGGAGTACTTCAAGCCCGGGGTGACCGAGGAGGAAGTGCAGGAACAGAACAGCAAGCTGTTCCAGGACTCGCAGAGCAACGCCGAGATCGCCGCGCTGCGGTACCTCAAGTACCCGATGAAGGTCATCGCCCAGTCGATCACCTCCGGCGCGCCCGCCGACAAGGTGCTGGTCCCGGGTGACCGGCTGCTGGTGGTCAACGGCAAGCCGATCGCCGCCGCCGAGGACGTTCGGGCCGCGCTGGCCGGAACGACGCCGGGGCAGGCCGTCGCGGTCACCTTCCAGCGGGAGGGCCAGGAGAAGTCCGGCACGATCACGCTCGGCAAGGCCACCGACTTCGGCGCCTCGGACCGGCCGGAGGGATTCATGGGCCTGGAGTCCGGCGAACGCCCCGACGTCACCTTCAAGACCTCGATCACCCTGGCCGACGTCGGCGGGCCGTCGGCGGGGCTGATGTTCGCGCTGGCCATCGTCGACCGCCTCACCCGCGGTGACCTGGGCGACGGCGCGGTGATCGCGGGCACCGGGGAGATCACCGCCCAGGGCAAGGTCGACGCCATCGGCGGCATCCCGTTCAAGATGATCTCCGCGCACGAGGCGGGCGCCACGACGTTCCTGGTCCCCGCCGACAACTGCGCCGAGGCCAAGGAGAACGCCCCCGACGGCCTGCGCCTGGTGAAGGTCGAGAACCTCGAAGGTGCCGTGCGCGCCCTCGACGACCTCAAGGCCAAGCGGGACGTCCCTTCCTGCTAGTCAGCCACCCCGCCTACGTACGGCCAGGTCAGGCCGGGCGTCGCGCGGCGAGCAGCATCTGCGGGCTCAGCGACGGCGACCGCGCGGGCAGCCGCAGCTCGGCGGTCACCTCGAGACCGGCGTCGGCCAGCATCCCGGCCAGCTGCTCGGGCCGGTAGAGGTGGGTTGTCCAGGACACCGGCAGGCCGCCGTACCCCTCGGTCCGAATGATGTCGCCGTCGCCGACATGTGTGCCGACCAACGCCTGGCCCCCGGGGACGAGCGCCTCGGCGAACGTTCGCAGCACGCCGGGCAGCGCCTCCCGCGGCAGGTTGAATAGCGACCACCAGCCGAGCACGCCGCCGAGCGAGGCGGGCGCGAGGTCGAGTTCGGTCGCCGAGGCGACGGAGAACCGCAGGTCCGGGTACTGCCCGCGGGCGTGCTCGACCATCCGCGGCGAGAGGTCGACGCCCGAGACGTCCAGGCCGAGCTCGGTGAGGTGCGCGGTGACGTTGCCGGGGCCGCAGCCGACGTCCAGGACCGGCCCCAGCCCGCGGATCGACTCGGCGAACGCGGCGAGCACGGCCCTCAGCCACGGCTCTGGCTCCAGCCTGCCCACGGCGAGTTCCACGTAGGCATCGGCGACCCGGTCGTAGGACTCGCGGACCGTCTCGAGGTCGGGGGGTTGCTGCACGGAGGCACCCTAATCGCGCAAGGTGTCCAGGAGGGCGGCGGTCAGGTTCGGGGCCAGGTCCTTGTGCTCGATGACCTCATCGGTCTCCCCATCGGTGCTGCGCAGCCGCAGGACGCACGCGATGGTGCCGTCGCGCAGGGCGGAGGCGACCAGGCGGGCCTCCCGGGCCTGCGGGTGCGACGCCGCGATCTTCTCCAGGGAGTCCGCGTCGTCGGGGAGGTCGGCTTCCGCCTCCGGGGGAAGCATCACGATCTCCTGGGCGAGCGCGCAGCCGAGGACCGCTTCCGGCCACATGATCGCGGCCAGCGCCACACCCAGGTCTTCGTCGGACAACGCCTCCTGCGCGACCGGGGTCAGCGCGGCGTCCGGGTCGATCTGGCCGACCAGGTCGGGCTGTTCGCGCAGCAGGTGGGCGGTCGGCACCAGCGCGAACAGCTGGGGCGCCTGGTCCCAGCCGCCGGCGGCGACGAAGTCCTCGACCTCACGGGTGATGGCGGACAGGTCACCGGCAATAGGCATGCTCACCCGCACATCGTCGCATCTCGCGCCTCCAGCATCCCGTTCACCCGATCCGGCACCCGCCGGCGCGGTCATCCACACAATTCGGACACCTTCACGGGAACCTGAGGCGTCCCTAATAGAGTTGAACAATCAGGACGGGTCTCGACTTCCGCCCACAAAGTTCTCAGCAAGCGACTCTGGAGCGTGCCAAGTGGCCACTCGGCCCCCGATCGGCCTGCCGAAGCTGTCCCGGCGCAGCCGGATATTGCTCGTCATCGGTTCGATTTTCCTGCTCTTCCTGCTGGTCGGATCGCGGCTGCTCAGCACCTATGTGAACTGGCTGTGGTTCGGCGAGGTCGGGTTCCGGTCGGTGTTCACCACCGTGATCTGGACCAGGCTCGCCTTGTTCCTCGCCGTGGGCGCCCTGGTCGGCGGCCTGTTGGCGCTGAGCCTGTGGGTCGCCTACCGGTCGCGGCCGGTGTTCGTGCCCGTGTCGAGCGCCGACGACCCGCTCGCGCGCTACCGCTCGACCATCGTGCAGCGCGTGCGGCTCTTCGGCATCGGTGTCCCGGTGCTCATCGGCCTGATCGCGGGCTCCGCCGCGCAGAACGACTGGCAGGTCGTTCAGCTGATGTTCAACGGCACGGCGTTCGGCATCACCGACCCGCAGTTCGGCAAGGACCTCGGCTTCTACGCCTTCACCCTGCCGTTCGTCACCTGGCTGATCAGCTGGCTGTTCGTGGCCGTCGCGCTCGCCTTCTTCGGCTCGCTCGTCATCCACTACATCTTCGGCGGCATCCGCCTCGCCGGTAAGGGCGGCCAGCTCGCCGCCCCCGCGCGCGTGCAGCTGTCGATCATCGCGGGCGTGTTCGTCCTGATCTACGCCGCGGACTACTTCTTCGAGCGCTACGAGTTGTTGTTCTCCTCCCGCAACGCCTTGTTCAGCGGCGCGACGTACACCGACCTCAACGCGGTGCTGCCCGCCAAGCTGATCCTGATGTTCATCGCGGCCTTCTGCGCCGTGGCGTTCTTCGCGGGCGCGTTCCTGCGCAACCTGCAGCTGCCCGCCATCGCGACCGCGCTGCTCGTGCTTTCGAGCATCCTGGTCGGCGCGGCGTGGCCCGCGGTCGTGCAGCAGTTCTCGGTGCGCCCGAACGAGAACGCCAAGGAGTCGATGTCGATCCAGCGCAACATCGAGGCCACCCGTGCCGCCTACGGACTCACACCGGACAAGGTGACGACGGAGGACTACAAGGGGAGCACGACGGCGTCGTCGGCTGAGATCCGCAAGGAGACCAGCAGCATCAACACCATCTCCAACGTGCGTCTGCTCGACCCGAACATCCTGGCGCCGACCTTCACCCAGCGTGAGGGCCGGGAGAACTTCTACGGCTTCCCGGAGAAGCTCGACGTCGACCGCTACACCGTGAACGGCAAGACGCAGGACTACATCGTTGCCGCCCGCGAGATCAAGACGTCCGGTCTGACCGAGACCCAGGGCGGCTGGATCAACCGGCACATGGTGTTCACCCACGGCAACGGCTTCGTCGCCGCGCCCGCCAACACGGTCAACTCGGCGCTGCAGGACTCCAGCGACCAGGGCGGCTACCCGGTGTTCCAGGTCAGCGACCTGACCACCAAGGGCTCGATCCCGGTCGACCAGCCCCGCATCTACTACGGCGAGCTGGCCACCGACAACTACGCCATCGTCGGCGGCAAGGACGGCGACCGGCCGCTGGAGTACGACACCGCCAACACGACCCGTCTCTACGACGGCAAGGGCGGCGTGTCGATCGACAGCCTGTTCAACAAGCTGATCTTCACGATGCACCACGCCGAGCGGAACATCCTGTTCTCGTCGCAGATCGGCGAGGGCGCGAAGATCATGTACAACCGCAGCCCGCGCGATCGGGTCAGCAAGGTCGCGCCGTGGCTGACGCTCGACGGTGACCCATACCCCGCGGTGGTCAACGGCAAGATCACCTGGATCATCGACGGCTACACCACGCTGGAGAACTACCCGTACGCGCAGCGCACTCAGCTCGGCGAGGCCACCACGGACTCCCTCGGCGGCGTGGTGCGCCAGGACAACCGGACGATCAGCTACATCCGCAACTCCGTCAAGGCCACGGTCGACGCCTACGACGGAACGGTGTCGCTGTACGCGATCGACGAGCAGGACCCGGTCCTCAAGGCGTGGCAGGGTGTCTTCCCCGGCACCGTGAAGCCGTCGTCGGAGATCTCGAAGGAACTGCGCGAGCACTTCCGCTACCCGGAGGACCTGTTCAAGGTCCAGCGTGAGCTCCTGTCGAAGTACCACGTGTCCGACTCGGTGGAGTTCTTCTCGCAGAAGACCTTCTGGAACGTCCCGAGCGACCCGACCGAGGACGCCAACGGCACCGCCGCGAAGCAGCCGCCGTACTACGTCCTCGCGCAGGCCCCCGGCCAGACGAAGACCACGTTCCAGATCACCAGTGCGCTGACCCTGCTGAACCGGCAGTTCCTGGCGTCCTGGGTCTCCGTGTCGTCCGATCCGGAGGACTACGGCAAGATACGCGTGCTCCGGCTGCCCACGTCCGGAACGTCCCAAGTAGAGGGTCCGGGGCAGGTGCAGAACCGGTTCCAGACCACACCTGAGGTCACGGAGAACCGGACGCTGTTCAACAACCCGAGTGTCCGGGTCAGATTCGGCAACCTGCTGACCCTGCCCGTCGCCGAGGGTCTGCTCTACGTGGAGCCGATCTACATTCAGCGCACGGACGCCAACTCGTTCCCGCAGTTGGCCCGAGTGCTCGTGTCCTTCGGCAACAAGGTCGGCTTCGCCCCCACCGTCAAGGAGGCGCTCGACGAGGTGTTCGGCGCGGGCACCGGCGACACGGCCACCCAGCCGGGCAACAACACCCCGCCGCCCTCCACGCAGCCGGGCACGACCCAGCCGCCCACCACCGGTGGCGGCTCCGGCTCGGCGGAGATGGACCAGGCGGTCCAGGCCCTCAACGCCGCCATCACGCACCTGCGTGAAGCCCAGAAGTCCGGCAACTTCGCCGAACAGGGCAAGGCGCTGGCCGAACTCGACGCCGCGACGAAGAAGTACGACGAGGCGAAAGCCAAGCAGGGGCAGGCATCCACGCCGCCGTCCTCGCCCGGCGCCGCGCCGTCGCCGACCCCGCCGCCCACCGGCGGCGGGTGATCCCGTACGGCGTCAGCGTCGTGACCGGCTGACACTGTTCACCTAGCCACAACGGCCGGGAACCGCATCCGCGGTTCCCGGCCGTTGTGCGTTGACCTCAGTGCTTCGAAGGCGTTTCCCAGGCGCGGGCGTAGGGGCGGGCGTCGGGACGCTTGGGGTCGCGACTGCGGTAAACGACATAAGGGCGGACGAGGTAGCCCAGTGGGGCGCTGAAGACGTGGACCAGGCGGGTGTACGGCCAGACCGCCAGCAGCGCCAGGACCATCACGTTGTGGACCTGGAAGCTGAGCGGGACCCCGGTCATGAGCTCCGGCTGGGGAGCGATGCTGAAAAGGCTGCGGAACCACACTGAGACGGTGGCGCGGTAGTCGTAGCCGCCACCGATGAGGTTCTCGCCGACGGTGTTGACCATCCCGGTCAGGATGGCCACCACCAGCAGCGCGTACATGATCTTATCGTTCGCGGTGGTGGCCTTGCGCACCGCGGGCACGGTGAACCGCCGGTAGAGCAGGATCGCGAGTCCGGCCATCGTCGCGACACCGGACAGCGTCCCGGCGGTGACGGACACCAGGTGATAGGCGTGATCGGAGATGCCGACGGCGGCGGTCCAGCTGGCGGGGATCAGGATGCCCATGGCGTGGCCGCCGATGACGGCCAGCAGGCCGAAGTGGAACAGCGGGCTGCCCAGCCGCAGCAGCCTGCCCTCGTAGAGCTGGCTGGACCGCGTGGTCCAGCCGAACTGGTCGTGCCGGTAGCGCCAGATGTGGCCGAGGACGAACGACGTGAACGCCACGTACGGCAGCGCGAGCCACAGGACGGTGCTCATCGGCGTCCTCCGAGGTCGGGTTCCATCAGGCTGGGGTCCATCGCGAACGGTTCGAGACCCACCTCCTCGTCGGGCGGGCCCTGCGCGGCCAGTTCGGCGATCCGGCGCCGGTCCGCGGTGTTGAGCTCGGGCAGCGTCGAGCAGACCGCGTCCAGCACCTGGTGGTACGGGGAACCGATGTCCACCAGGGAGAGCCGGACGAGTTCGATCACCGGACGGTGCTCGACGAGGAGCCGTCGGCCGGTCGTCGGGTCCGCGGTCGCGGCGAACTCCAGGACCACCGACAGGTGGTCGGGCAGCTCGTGTTCGTCGAGTTCGACGTCGGCGGCCTTGTAGGCGTGTTTCAGGCGGAGCAACGCCATGCCGCGCTTGCGGGTGTCGCCGTAGGCGTAGTAGGTCAGGTGCAGGCAGGCGCGTTTGCGCAGGTCGAAGGTCTCGACGTAGTGCGCGGCCAGGTCGAGGTCCGGGGCGGCGGCCGCATGGTCCACAAAGGACCGCAGGGCTGGCCCGGCGGGCGCGGGAAGGGAATCGGCCGCGGGGCCCAGCGCGGGCAGCATGTCCAGGGTCTGCTGGTTCGGGTAGTCCAGCAGCAGCGCGGCGATACGCCACACCAACCGCTGGTCACGCTCGGAAAGCTGCTCGGCGGCCTCCCGGCCTGCCTTGCGGCCCAGTCGCATCGGGCTCATCGGACGGTCTCCGAGGTGGGTGCGGCGGGATCGGTCCCCGTGGCGCGGGGCTTGGTGGGGAACAGACCGGACGCGGTCTTGCCGTCCCAGTTGAGCAGGTTGACCCGGTCGGACTTGTCCGGCGGCGCGGCGTCGTTGGTGTCGGTCAGGTGGAACTTCTCGGCCATCACGTCGAACGCGGTCATGCCGGGCCCGCCGTCGCCGTCGAGGCTGCAGCCGGTGGCCAGCGCGTCGAGCCGGTGGGCGTCGGAGCCCGCGCCGTTCGGGATCACGTATCGGTCCTCGTACTTGGCGATGGCCAGCAGCCGGTACATCGCCTCGATCTCGCCTTCCCGCAGCCGGACCGACGCCGCGATCTCGGGGTCGGGCTCCTCACCGAGGTTGACCTTGCGCATGTGCGCGCGCATCGCGCCCAGGCGCTGCAGCGACGCCCGAACCGGGCCGACGTCGCCCGCGGTGAACAGTTCCGCGAGGTACTCGACCGGGATGCGCAGGGCGTCGATGGCGCCGAACAGGTTGTCCGCGTCCTCGCCGTCGTGCCCGGTCTCGGCGAGCACGTCCACCACCGGGGACAGCGGCGGGACGTACCAGACCATCGGCATCGTGCGGTATTCCGGATGCAGCGGCAGGGCGAGCTGGTAGTCGACGATCAGGCGGTAGACGGGCGAGTTCTGCGCTGCCTCGATCCACTCGCCCGCGATGCCCGCGCGCTCCGCCTCGGCGACCACGCGCGGGTCGTGCGGGTTGAGGAACACGTTGAGCTGGGCCGGGTAGAGGTCCTTGTCATCCGGCACCGCCGCCGCTTCGGCCACCGCGTCGGCGTCGTAGAGCAGCACGCCGATGTAACGCAACCGTCCGACGCAGGTCTCCGAGCACACCGTGGGGATGCCGACCTCGACGCGCGGGTAGCAGAAGGTGCACTTCTCGGCCTTGCCGGTCTTGTGGTTGAAGTAGATCTTCTTGTACGGGCAGCCCGACACACACTGCCGCCAGCCGCGGCACTTGTCCTGGTCGACCAGGACGATGCCGTCCTCGCTGCGCTTGTAGATCGCGCCGGACGGGCAGGCGGCCGCGCAGGACGGGTTGAGGCAGTGCTCGCAGATCCGCGGCAGGTAGAACATGAACGTCTGCTCGAACTCGAGCTTGACCTGTTCGGACACCTTGGCCAGCACCGGGTCCTTGCTGATCTGCGCCGGCCCGCCGCCGAGGTCGTCGTCCCAGTTGGCGCCCCAGGTGACCTCGGTGTCCTTGCCGGTGATCAGCGACTTCGGCCGGGCCGTCGGGGTGGTGTCCGACGGCGGCGCGGCGAGCAGGTTCTCGTAGTCGTAGGTCCACGGCTCGTAGTAGTCCGACACCTCGGGCAGGTCGGGGTTGGCGAAGATGTTCAGCAGCCGCCGGACCCGCGAGCCGCTGCGCAGCCTGAGCTTGCCGCCCTTGGTGCGCTCCCAGCCGCCCTTCCACCGCTCCTGGTCCTGGTATTGGCGCGGGTATCCCTGCCCTGGGCGGGTTTCCACGTTGTTGAACCACACGTACTCGACGCCGGAGCGGTTCGTCCACGCCTGCTTGCAGGTGACACTGCAGGTGTGGCAGCCGATGCACTTGTCGAGGTTCATCACCATCGCCAGCTGCGCCATGACCTTCATGGTGTTGTCTCCCCGCGCCTGGAGGTTCTGGTGGTGGCCATCAGTACTGGACCTCCTGGGAGCGGCGGCGGATCGTGGTGACCTCGTCGCGCTGGTTGCCGGTGGGGCCGTGGTAGTTGAGTGCGAACGACTGCTGCGCGTAGCCGCCGATGAGGTGCGTCGGCTTGATCATCAGGCGGGTGAGCGCGTTGTGGATGCCGCCGCGCTTGCCGTTGGTCTCGGTGCGCGGCACCCCCACCGCGCGGTCCTGCGCGTGGTACATGAACACGGTGCCCTCGGGCATCCGGTGGCTGACGATCGCGCGGGCGACGACCACGCCGTTGCGGTTGACCGCCTCGATCCAGTCGTTGTCCACCACGCCGATCTTCGCGGCGTCCACATCGGACATCCAGATCGCCTGGCCGCCCCGCGACAGCGTGAGCATGTGCAGGTTGTCCTGGTACGCCGAGTGGATCGACCACTTCGAGTGCGGCGTGAGGTACCGGACGGTCACCGCCTTGTGGCCGTCGAGTTCGCCGGTGTGCCCGACGCCCGGCTCGTCGAACAGCGCGGTCATGTCCAGCGGCGGCCGGAAGATCGGCAGCTGTTCGCCGAGTTCGTACATCCAGTCGTGGTCGAGGAAGAAGTGCTGCCGCCCGGTCAGCGTGTGCCACGGCTTGAGCCGCTCGGTGTTGATGGTGAAGGGGGAGTAGCGGCGCCCACCGGTCTCACTGCCGGACCACTCCGGCGAGGTGATCACCGGAACCGGTCGGGCCTGGGTGTCGGCGAAGGTGATCCGCTTGCCCTCGTTCTCGGCGGCGAGGTCGGCGAGTTCGGTGCCGGTGCGTCGCTCCAGGGCGCGGAAACCCTCGGTGGCGAGGCGGCCGTTGGTGGTGCCGGACAGGGCAAGGATCGCTTCGGCGGCATGGGTGTCCTTGGCCAGCGACGGCCTGCCCGCCGCGACACCGGACGGGACGACGCCGTTGGCGCTCTTGAGGTACTCGACCTCGGCGTCCGGGTGGACGGTGACGCCCTTGGTGGTCAGGCCGACCCGTTCCACGAGCGGGCCGAGCGCCGCCATCTTGTCGCCGATCGCCGGATAGTCGCGTTCGACCACCACGATCCGGGGCATCGTCTTGCCGGGAATGGGTTCGCACTCCCCAGCCTTCCAGTCCAGCACCCGCCCACCCGGCTGCGCGGTGGCGTCCGCGGTGTCGTGGGTCAGCGGGACCGCGACGATGTCCTTGCGGACGCCGAGATGCTTCTCCGCCAGCCAGGAGAACCCGCGGGCGATCCGGTGGAACGCCTCGAAGTCGGTCTTGGTCTCCCACGGCGGTGAGATCGCGGGCGAGAACGCGTGCACGTAGGGGTGCATGTCCGTGCTGGACAGGTCGTGCTTCTCGTACCAGGTCGCCGCGGGCAGCACCACGTCGGAGAACAGGGTCGTGCTGGTCATCCGGAAGTCCAAGGACAGCAGCATGTCCAGCTTGCCGACGGGCGCCTCGTCGTGCCAGGTCACTTCCTCGGGGTGGACGCCGTCGGCGTCGCTGGCCCGCAGGTTGGCGTCGGTGCCCAGCAGGTGCCGCAGGAAGTACTCGTTGCCCTTCGCCGACGAGCCGAGCAGGTTCGCCCGCCACACGGTCAGCACACGCGGGAAGTTCTCCGGGGCGTCCGGGTCCTCGCAGGCGAAGCGCAGGTGGCCGGACTTCAGGCCGTCGACCACATGGGTGGCGCCGTCCTTGCCGAGCCGTTCGGCCTCGTCGGCCAGGTCCAGCGGGTTGCGGTTGAAGGTCGGGTAGCTCGGCATCCAGCCCAGCCGCGAGGCCAGCGCGATGTTGTCGGCCGCGGTGCGTCCGGCGAAGCGCCCGGTGGCCAGCGGCGAGGCCATCACCTCGGAGGTGAACGGGTCGTAGCGCCACTGATCCGTTGCCAGGTACCAGAAAACCGTGCCCTGCATGTGCCGCGGCGGGCGCTGCCAGTCCAGCCCGAAGGCCAAGGTCGACCAGCCGGTGATCGGGCGGCACTTCTCCTGGCCGACGTAGTGCGCCCAGCCGCCGCCGTTGACGCCCTGGCAGCCGGTGAGCATGGTCAACGCCAGGAAGGACCGGTAGATCTGGTCGGAGTGGAACCAGTGGTTGGTGCCCGCGCCCATCAGGATCATCGACCGGCCGCCGGAGCGCTCCGCGTTGTCGGCGAACTCCCTGGCGATCCGCGCCGCCGCCGCGGCGGGCACGCCGGTGATCGCCTCCTGCCAGGCGGGCGTGTAGGGCTCGGCGGCGTCGTCGTAGTCCGCGGGCCAGCCGCCGGGCAGGCCGGGCCGGGACACGCCGTACTGGGCGAGGAGCAGGTCGAACACGGTGGTGACCCGGTGGCCCGCGACCATCGCGGTCGGCACGCCGCGGCTGAGCACCTCGGGGGTGGCGCTGTCGAAACGGGGGAGCTGGACCGCCGCGGTGTCGCCGCCGTACACCGACAGCATCGGGTCGACGCCCGCGAGGTCGAGGTTCCAGGAACCCTCGCCGGACTTGGTGTAGCGGTGGCCGAGCGACCCGTTCGGCACGACCGGATTCCCGTGCACGTCAAGGAGAACGGTCTTGGACTCGGCGCCTTCGGCGGTGTCGCCGAGATCGGCGGCGGTCAGGAACTTGCCGGGCACGAACCCGTCGCCGTGTTCGGTCAGGGTGACCAGGAACGGCAGGTCGGTGTACTTCTTGACGTACTCGGTGAAGCGCGGAGTCGTCTTGTCGACGAAGAACTCCTTGAGGATCACGTGTCCCATGGCCATGGCCAGCGCGCCGTCGGTGCCGGGCCGCGCGGGCAGCCACTCGTCGGCGAACTTGGTGTGGTCGCCGTAATCCGGGGAGACGACAACGACCTTCTGACCCCGGTACCGCGCCTCGGTCATGTAGTGGGCGTCGGGCGTGCGGGTGACCGGCACGTTGGAGCCCCACATGATCAGGTAGCCGGCGTCGAACCAGTCGGCCGACTCCGGCACGTCGGTCTGGTCGCCCATCACCTGCGGCGAGGCCACGGGAAGGTCGGCGTACCAGTCGTAGAACGACAGCATCGACCCGCCGATGAGCGAGATGAACCGGGCGCCGGTGGCGTGGCTGACCATGGACATCGCCGGGATCGGCGAGAACCCCGCGACCCGGTCCGGGCCGTAGTCCTTGATGGTGTGCACATGCGCGGCCGCGACCATCTCCGCGGCCTCCCACCACTCGGCGCGGACGAACCCGCCCATGCCGCGGGCGGCCTTGTAGCGGCGGGCCTTCTCCGGGTCCTCGGCGACGTCGGCCCAGGCCAGCACCGGGTCCTTGAGCCGTTCCTTCGCCTCGCGGTACATCTGCAGCAGAACGCCGCGCACGTAGGGATAGCGCACGCGGGCGGGGGAGTAGGTGTACCAGGAGAACGAGGCGCCGCGCGGGCAGCCGCGGGGTTCGTACTCGGGCTTGTCCGGTCCGATCGAGGGGTAGTCGGTCTGCTGCGACTCCCAGGTGATGATCCCGTCCTTGACGTAGACCTTCCACGAGCAGGAGCCGGTGCAGTTGACCCCGTGAGTGGAGCGCACCACCTTGTCGTAGGCCCACCGGTCCCGGTAGAACACATCGGCTGAGCGGCCGCCGATCTGGTGCAGTGTGCGCCCGTCGGCTGATACCTCACCCCGCTGGAAATGCCTGCTGAATCGGAGCAGGGAATCGCCGAAATCGGCATTTCCCGCAGGGCTGTCGACTTTTGCCCCGCTATCGCGGAAATTCGGCACCGGTGCCACCTCCGAGCGATTCGTGCACGGTCACGCACGACCGTCTGACGCTCACCGTAGAACGCGGGTCCGAGGCTTAACCAGAACGAATTCGAATTCGCACAAGTGGGTCGTGATGGCGGTGAGCGCGGTGTAACGCCGACGTCATCCGCCGCGGCGGCGGCGACATCGCGCATGACCTGGCACGACGGGCCCGTCAGGGGGCGGCCGGGCGGGGGCGGATCATGCTCCGGCGTGTTGTCGCATGTCATCTGACGTTAACATCGGGCGCCATGGCCGATCGGACGACGGCCGCGGATGTTGTCGCCTGTGGACATCATGACGGGTCGGGAGTGTGCCGCCACTGTGTCGGGACCAGGACGGGCGCGGCCGGATCTCCGGCTGCCTGGAGTCGGCTCGTCCATTCCGTGAGGCGCGGTCGGCCGATCCGATCCCATTCCTGATAAAGCGCCGATAGGTGATCGAGTAACGCCGGGTCGCCGGTCAGGGCGACGGTGTCGGCCCGAATGACGGCCATTCCGAGATTCGGATCGACCAGGGCGTATCGGCCATTGTTGTCGGTGCGGGCCGCATTGGTTATTCGCCTGTCCCGTACGGCCATGAAGAAACGGAGGTCGGCGTGCTCCCGCGCGGTGAGTCTCGGCAGGATTCCGTGGTGTTCGGTGAGCGTGTCCGCGGGAAGCGGCTCCGGTGCCGGGCCGTGGCCGAGTGGGCCGTGGGCGCGCGGGAAGTCGGCCCACAGGACCGGCCGCGCCGAGACGCCGTCCGCGTCCGATCGCACGGCCAACACGGGGTGGGCGCCGCCGTGCGCCACGGGCGCCAGGATCAGTCCGTCGTGGTCGAGTTGGTCGAGCCAGTGCCCGGACACGCCCGCGCAGCCCGTGGTGACGATCACCCGCTGGTAGGGCGCCTGGGCAGGCGCGCCGTAGTAGCCGTCCGCGCAGGCCACGGTGACGGACTTCAATCCCAGCCCCCGCATCGCCGCCTGGGCGTCGCGGACGACGTCGAACCGGATATCGATGGACATCACCCGGGTGCCGGTGATGGTGGCGGCCAGGGCGGCGTTGTATCCGGTGCCCGCACCGATTTCCAGCATCCGGTGCCCTGGCCGCAGATCGAGTGCTTCGAGCATCCGCGCACCCAGGCCCGCCAGTGAGCACGACGCCGCGGAGGCGGGGTCCGGGCCAGGCCTGCGGGTCTGCAGGGCGGTGTCCGAGTAGACGACGTCGAGGACCTCGCGGGGCGGGGGTTGTTCCTGCGGCACCTCGGTGCGCTCGGTCGGGGACGGGTAGAAGCGCGTGACACAGCGGTCGCGCCGGACGGTGCGGAACGCACGCTCGACCGCGGCGGTCCGGATCGCGCCACTGTCGCGCAGCGCGGCCGCGTACCTGTCCAGGTAATCATCGATGATCATCCGTGCCTCCCGGCGATCATGATGGTGGATGCGTGACCCGCGGCATAAGAGGGTTGTCACGCAAGGGCACGCCGTGGTCACGGAGCGGAGGTGGATCGGGGTTCCGCCCCCCTGGTGAAACCCCCTCGGGAACGGGTGTAGTGTTGTGTTTACCGACGCGGGGTGGAGCAGCTCGGTAGCTCGCTGGGCTCATAACCCAGAGGTCGCAGGTTCAAATCCTGTCCCCGCTACAAAGATTGAGAAGACCCCCGTTCGACGCCATCGGCGCCCGAGCGGGGGTCTTCTCGTTGTCGGGGTGCTTTCGTCCCGCTGTGGCCCTCGGCCGGATGTGTCCGCCGCGCCCCTGTGTGTGGGGGCCTCCACCAGCCCCGCGGCGGTGAAAACCCCCGAACCGCACCCCGCCGAAACCCCCTGGACAGCCCCATGTAAAGTTCTCCTTACGACGCGGGGTGGAGCAGCTCGGTAGCTCGCTGGGCTCATAACCCAGAGGTCGCAGGTTCAAATCCTGTCCCCGCTACAGATGCGGAAGGCCGGTCCACACGGACCGGCCTTCTTGCTATCCGGCGGACCTGATCCAGTTGAAGTATCATCAATCCACTGGTCCACACAGGACTCTTCGGCGCGATCCGCGCATGATCCTCTTGTGGTGAAGTTTCGGCCACCTACGTTCGTAGGGAATCTGATAGGAACTCCGAATGGCCGGCGACGTAATCACGTGATCTGGCGCACATTGCGTCGATCATTCCCAGGGATCACTGATTACGACTTGCTTCCCGGACTGCGCCGAATGGGTATTCGCATTCCCGGCAGGCCACCCCTTTGGGTGAGTCAGTCCTGTTGGGACCGTCCGGTCTTGCGCCAGACGGGCCCAGTGACGTGGGCTGTTCGGTTGCGTCCAAAAGTGGGGACGCCGTTTGTTTAACGATCAGCCATTGTGGACTGGGTGCGCTGGCCACTGTGGACAGCACGCCGATGTCGTGGGACCGTGGTCAGGTGTCTGAATTGAATGCAACTGCCGCGGCCCTTCTGGGTCTGCTGCACGAAGGTCCGCAGACCGGCGGCCAGCTGGTGTCCGCTGCGCGCGAGCGCTTCGGGTCCTTTTTCAGCGTCACGCGCAGCCAGGTCTATCGCGAACTGCCCGCGCTCGCCGACGACGGACTTGTCCGTCTCGGCAAGCAGGGTCCGCGGTCGAGCCAGCAGTACGTGATCACAGCCGCGGGCAAGAAGGCGTTCAAGGGCTGGCTCGGCGGCGAGCCCGGCCCTGATCACCTTCGCAGCCCGCTGATCCTGCGCCTTGTCCACGCGAGCACGCTCACCGCGAAACAGCGGGTGGCGTTGCTCGACTCCGCCAAGGTCGTCTACAACGGCGAACACGAATCCGCGAAACTGGCGGCCAAGTCCGCCGAGGATCCGTACGCCAAGGCGATCGCCGAATTCGGCATGGCGCGGGCCAAGGCAGTGCTCAAGCTGCTGGATTCGATCCCGAAGTCCTGACCGCCGCAGCGGCGACGTCCGTGTCCGCGTAATCTCTTTCGACGTGAACCCGGACGTCGCCACTGACATCAAGGACCTCTCCGCCACGCTCGCGAGTGTCGAGGCGGTGATGGACCTCGATGGGCTGCGCGCGCAGATCGCCGATCTGGAGGAGCAGGCAGCTCGTCCGGACCTCTGGGACGACCCCGACGCCGCGCAGAAGGTGACGAGCCAGCTCTCCCACCGGCAGTCCGAGCTGCGCAAGGTGGAGGAGCTGCGCTCCCGCCTCGACGACCTGCCCGTGCTCTACGAGCTGGCCGAAGAGGACGAGGGCGACCCCGCCGCGGCCGCCGACGCCGACGCCGAGCGCGAGAAGCTGCGGACCGACATCTCCTCCCTGGAGGTGCGCACGCTGCTGTCCGGCGAGTACGACGAGCGTGACGCCCTGGTCACCATCCGCTCCGAGGCCGGTGGCGTCGACGCCGCCGACTTCGCCGAGATGCTCATGCGCATGTACCTGCGCTGGGCCGAGCGCCACGGCTACCCGGTCGACGTCTTCGACACGTCCTACGCCGAAGAGGCGGGCATCAAGTCGACGACGTTCCGCGTCACCGCGCCCTACGCCTACGGCACGCTGTCGGTCGAGCAGGGCACGCACCGGCTGGTCCGCATCTCGCCGTTCGACAACCAGGGCCGCAGGCAGACCTCGTTCGCCGCGGTCGAGATCACGCCGAACCTCGCGCAGACCGACCACGTCGAGATCGAGGACAAGGACCTGCGCGTCGACGTCTACCGCGCGTCGGGCCCCGGCGGGCAGGGCGTCAACACGACCGACTCCGCCGTGCGCCTGACCCACATCCCGACCGGCATCGTGGTCTCCTGCCAGAACGAGCGCTCGCAGCTGCAGAACAAGGCCTCGGCCATGGTCGTGCTGCAGTCGAAGCTGCTCGAACGCCGCAGGCAGGAGGACCAGGCCAAGATGGACGCCCTCAAGGACAGCTCCAGCGGGTCCTGGGGCAACCAGATGCGCTCCTACGTCCTGCACCCGTACCAGATGGTCAAGGACCTGCGGACCGAGTACGAGGTGGGCAACCCGGGCGCGGTGCTCGACGGCGACATCGATGGCTTCCTCGAGGCCGGCATCCGCTGGCGTCGTACCCAGTAGTCACCACGGGTGCACGCACCGTCACCAGCGGAAACGCTTACCCGAGGCGAAGCAACAGCTTCATAACACGCGCGGGTAGACTCGCCCACCGTGATCCGCCTCGAACAGGTATCCAAGGTCTACAAGACCTCCACGCGGCCCGCCCTGGAGAATGTCTCGGTCGAGATCGACAAGGGTGAGTTCGTCTTCCTCATCGGCCCGTCGGGGTCGGGGAAGTCGACGTTCCTGCGCCTGTTGCTGCGCGAGGAGGTCCCCAGCAAGGGTCGCGTCTACGTCGCGAACTTCGACGTCGCCCGGATGGCGCGCCGCCGCGTGCCCCGGCTGCGGCAGTCCATCGGCTGTGTCTTCCAGGACTTCCGCCTCCTGGCGAACAAGACCGTCGCCGAGAACGTGGCGTTCGCGCTGGAGGTCATCGGCAAGCCCCGGCACACCATCAAGAAGGTCGTGCCCGAGGTGCTCGAGCTGGTGGGCCTCGAGGGCAAGGCCGAGCGCATGCCGCACGAGCTGTCCGGCGGTGAACAGCAGCGCGTCGCGATCGCCCGGGCCTTCGTGAACCGGCCGCTGATGCTGCTGGCCGACGAGCCGACCGGAAACCTGGACCCGGACACGAGCCAGGACATCATGCTGCTGCTGGAGCGGATCAACCGCACCGGCACGACCGTGCTGATGGCCACGCACGACCACTCCATCGTGGACTCGATGCGGCGCCGCGTCGTCGAGCTTGATCTCGGCCGTGTGCTGCGCGACGACGCCCGCGGTGTCTACGGCGTCGGCCGCTGACCCACCTGCCCCCAAAGACGAGGAACACCAACCCCGATGCGTGCCAGCTTCGTGTTCAGCGAGGTCGTCACCGGCCTTCGCCGGAACATCACGATGACCATCGCGATGATCATCACGACCGCCATCTCGCTCTTCCTGCTCGGTGGTGGCCTGCTCGTCGTCCGGATGATCGATAACACCCAGGAGCTGTACCAGGACAAGGTCGAGGTCAGCGTCTACCTGACCAACGACGTGTCCGCGAACGACAAGGCCTGCGCGGCGGACCCGTGCAAGGGCCTGTGGTCGTCGCTGCGGAACGACCCGGCGGTCGAGGACGTCGTATTCGAGAACCGCGACCAGGCGTTCGAGCGGTTCAAGCGGATCTTCGAGGCGCAGCCGGAGTTGGTGAAGCTGGCCCGGCCGGAGGCGCTGCCCGCGTCGTTCCGGGTGAAGCTGGTCAACCCGGACCGGCCCGAGGTGATCACCCAGTCCTACGGCGGCAAGGCCGGGATCGACACCATCACCGACCAGAGCGAGTTCCTCGACCGGTTCTTCAACGCGCTCAACGGTGTCCGGAACGGAACGTTCTTCATCGCGGGCATCATGGCGATCGCGGCGCTGCTGCTGATCTCCAACACGGTCCAGCTCTCCGCGTTCACGCGGAAAACCGAGGTCGGCATCATGCGCCTGGTCGGCGCGACCCGGTGGTACACGCAGCTGCCGTTCCTCTTGGAAGCCGTGGTCACCGGTGTCGTCGGCGCGCTCGTCGCCATCGGAATGCTGGTGATGGGCAAGGTCGCCTTCGCCGACGACGTGCTCGCCGACCCGATCCAGGCCGGGGTGGTGAAGTCTGTCGACGCGTCGGACATCGCCCTGGTCTCGCCGATCTTGTTGCTGATCGCGGTCGTCATCTCGGCGATCACCGGCTACGTCACGCTGCGTCTGTACGTCCGCACGTGACAATCCCGTCGCTGCCCGTTCCCCGCCGCACGTAGAGTCACGCGTCATGGCAAGGGAAAAGGGTCAGAAGGTGATCGTGTCGAACCGGAAGGCTCGGCACGATTACGCGGTCCTCGACACCTTCGAGGCGGGGGTAGTCCTGGTCGGGACCGAGGTGAAGAGCCTGCGCGAGGGGCGTGCGTCGCTGGTGGACGCGTTCGCGACGGTCGACGACGGCGAAGTGTGGCTGCGCAACCTGCACATCCCGGAGTACACCCAGGGCACCTGGACCAACCACGAACCGCGGCGCACGCGCAAGCTGCTGCTGCACAAGGGTGAGATCGAGCGGCTGATCGGCAAGATCAAGGAGTCCGGCCTGTCGCTGGTGCCGCTGTCGATGTATTTCAAGGACGGCAAGGTCAAGGTCGAACTCGCGCTGGCGAAGGGCAAGAAGTCCTACGACAAGCGCCAGGACCTGGCCAAGCGCGACGCGCAGCGGGAGATCAGCAAGGCCTTCGGCCGGGCGGCCAAGGGCATGTAATGCGGCCCGCCGGCGACGGAGAGGTCGCCGCGTGGGTGTCCTCGCTCGGGCTGCCCGGGCTGGTCGACCTCCACGTGCACTTCCTGCCGGACCCGATGCAGCGCAAGGTGTGGGAGTACTTCGACGACGCCGAGCGCAACTACGGCATGGCGTGGCCGATCCACTACCGCGCTTCCGAGGCCGACCGGTTGGCGACGTTGCGGGACCTCGGGGTCGTGGCGTTCGCGCCGCTGGTCTACCCGCACAAGCCCGGCATGGCGCGCTGGCTGACCGACTGGGTGCTCGACTTCGCAGCCCGCACACCGGAGGCCGTGCCGACCGCGACGATCTACCCGGAACCTGACGTCGCCGACTACCTCGACGCGGCTCTCCGCGCGGGTGCGCGATGCGTCAAGGCGCACGTTCAGGTCGGCGCGTACGACCCACGGTCGGAGCTCCTGGCCCCGGCGTGGGGGATGCTCGCCGAGGCCGGTGTGCCGGTCGTGATCCACTGCGGACACGGGCCGTTGCCCGGTGATTTCACTGGGCTCGACGTCTTCGGCGAGGTGCTGCGCGCGCACCCCCGGCTTACCGCCGTGCTCGCGCACGCTGGGATGCCGGAACTCGACGTGGCGCTGGACCTTGCCGAGCGGTACGAGCGCGTGCACCTCGACACGACCATGGTCGGTGTCCCGTTCACCGAGCAGCTCACGCCGCTGCCTGCCGACTGGACAGCGCGGCTCGCCGGTGTGGCCGACCGGGTCGTGCTGGGCACGGACTTCCCGAGCATCCCGTACCCGTACGCCGTCCAACTCGCCGCGATCGCTCGCTGGGCCCAAGACGACCGCCTCGGCGAGCCGTTCCTGCGGGCGGTCCTGCACGACACCCCGGCTCGGCTCCTGGCTCTCTGAGGTTGCTCGCTGTGGGCGAACACGATGCGGAAACAAGTGGAGCACTTTCGAGGTTGAGCTAGTCAGACTCAACTTTGGAGGGTGATCCACATGGCCGAGGCGTTCACGCTTCCGGTGCTTCCGCTGGACGACACGGTCCTGCTGCCCGGCATGGTGGTGCCGATCCGGATCGGCACCACGGACATCGCGGGCGAGGTGCGCGCGGCGGTGGAGGCCGCCCAGGCGTCCGCTGAGGACGACAAGCCGCGGGTGCTGCTCGTCCCCCGACTCGACGGCAAGTACGCCCGCTACGGCACGCTCGGGGTGGTGGAGCAGGTCGGCAGGCTGCCCGGCGGCGAACTCGCCGCGGTGGTCCGCGGCACCGGCCGGGTCCGTATCGGCGCGGGCACGACCGGGCCGGGCGCCGCGCTGTGGGTGCAGGCCGAACTGGCCGAGGAGCAGGTCGGTGAGCGCGCCGAGGAGCTGTCCCGCGAATACAAGGCGATGGTGACGACGATCCTGCAGCAGCGCGGGTCGTGGCAGGTGGTCGACACCGTCGCCCAGGTCGACGACCCGGCCGCGCTCGCCGACCTCGCCGGGTACGCCTCCTACCTGTCCGACGAGCAGAAGGTGTGGCTGCTGGAGACCACCGACGTGGTCGCCCGGCTGGAGAAGCTGATCGAGTGGGGCCGCGAGCACCTGGCCGAACTCGACGTCGCCGAGACGATCCGCAAGGACGTCAAGGAAGGCATGGAGAAGCAGCAGCGGGAGTTCCTGCTGCGCCAGCAGCTCGCCGCCGTCCGCAAGGAGCTGGCCGAACTGGAGGGCAAGCCCGCGTCCGAGGAGCAGGACTACCGCGCCCGGGTGGAGGCGGCCGACCTGCCGGAGAAGGTGCGCGACGCCGCGCTGTCCGAAGTGGACAAGTTGGAGCGGACGTCGGAGCAGTCGCCGGAGGTCGGGTGGATCCGCACGTGGCTCGACACCGTCCTCGACCTCCCGTGGAACACACGAACCGATGACGCGTACGACATCGCGGGCGCACGGGCGATCCTGGATGCCGACCACGCCGGTCTCGACGACGTGAAGGACCGGATCATCGAGTACCTGGCCGTGCGCAAGCGGCGCGACGAGCGTGGGCTCGGCGTGGTCGGCGGTCGTCGCAGCGGTGCGGTGCTGGCGCTGGCCGGTCCGCCCGGGGTCGGCAAGACGTCGCTGGGCGAGTCGGTGGCCCGGGCGATGGGCCGCGAGTTCGTCCGGGTCGCGCTCGGCGGTGTCCGCGACGAGGCGGAGATCCGTGGGCACCGGCGCACCTACGTCGGCGCGCTGCCCGGCCGGATCGTCCGCGCCATCAGCGAAGCGGGCTCGATGAACCCCGTGGTGCTGCTCGACGAGATCGACAAGGTGGGCTCGGACTACCGCGGCGACCCGACTGCCGCGCTGCTGGAAGTCCTTGACCCGGCGCAGAACCACACGTTCCGCGACCACTACCTGGAAGTCGAGCTCGACCTGTCCGATGTGGTCTTCCTGGCCACGGCGAACGTCATCGAGCAGATCCCGGCGCCGCTGCTCGACCGGATGGAGCTGGTCCGGCTCGACGGGTACACCGAGGACGAGAAGGTCGTCATCGCCGCCGACCACCTGCTGCCCAGGCAGTTGGAGCGGGCGGGCCTGACCGCCGAGGAGGTGGCGGTCGACGAGGCCGCGCTGCGCCTGCTGGCGGGGGAGTACACCCGCGAAGCCGGTGTGCGGCAACTGGAACGGGCGATCGCGCGCATCCTGCGCAAGGTCACCGCGCAGCTGGCGCTCGGCTCGGCGGAACTGCCGCTCACCGTCGGAGCCGGGGACCTGCGCGGCTACCTCGGGAGTCCGAAACACACTCCCGAGTCGGCGGAGCGCACCTCGGTCCCCGGTGTGTCCACCGGCCTCGCGGTGACGGGCGCGGGCGGCGACGTGTTGTTCGTGGAGGCGTCGCTGGCCGAGAAAGGCACCGGCTCGAGTGGAGTGACGCTCACCGGCCAATTGGGTGATGTCATGAAGGAGTCCGCGCAGATCGCATTGTCCTATTTGCGCTCACACGGGCCGGAATTGGGATTGCCGGTGGCCGAATTGGCCGACCGCGGCGTCCACGTGCACGTGCCCGCGGGCGCGGTCCCGAAGGACGGGCCGAGTGCCGGGGTCACCATGACCACGGCGCTGGCGTCGCTGCTCTCGGGCAGGCCGGTGCGCTCGGAGGTGGCGATGACCGGTGAGGTGTCGCTGACCGGGCGGGTGCTGCCGATCGGCGGGGTGAAGCAGAAACTGCTGGCCGCGCACCGGGCGGGCATCACCACCGTGCTGCTGCCGCAGCGCAACGAGCCGGACCTGGACGACGTGCCCGAGTCCGTCCGCGAGGCCCTGACCGTGCACTTCGTCGGCGACGTCCGGGAGGTGCTGGAACTGGCCCTGGCACCCGCCGCGGAGGCCACGCTCGCCGCGTGACGCGTATTCGGGCCATAGCTCGGAAACCATCGTTTCCGAGCTATGGCCCGAATCGAAGTCCGTGAGGGTTTTCCCCTAAGTCCGTCAGTTCATATCGATGTGCTGAACAGTGGTTTCCGATCGGTAACCCTGGTCAATAAAGTGAATTCGCGACACCGTCGAAATCCCTGCGTCTCCGCCGCCCGCTCAGCAAGCCGGTGGCGGTGGCCCCTGCATGAGGGAGACCTTCGATGGGACAAGTTCGCGTGGCCCGGCTACGCCGCTTCGGTGTGCCCGGCCTGATCACCGCCCTGGCGCTGGGTGTGTTGACACCCACCGCCGTGGCCGAGGGCGTCGTGCTCGGCGCCGACCGCGCCGACGCGGTCAAGGACAGCTACATCGTCGTCGTGAAGGACAGCGCCGCGCCCAGATCCGCCTCCGCGCGGACCGCGGCGGCGCTGACCGGCAAGTACGGCGGCTCCGTCACGGTGGCGTGGCAGCACGCGGTGAACGGGTTCTCCGCGCGGATGACGGCGGGTCAGGCGCGCAGGCTCGCGGTCGACCCCGCCGTGGCCATGGTCGAGCAGGACGCGCTGGTTAAGGTCAGCGAGGACCAGCTCAACCCGCCGTCGTGGGGACTGAACCGGGTCGACCAGCGGAACCTGCCGCTGGACAACAAGTACAGCTACGGCACGCGGGCGTCGAACGTGACGGCCTACGTGATCGACACCGGCGTCCGCGTCTCGCACAGCACCTTCGAGGGCCGGGCGAGGTGGGGCACGAACACGGTGGACAGCAACAACACCGACTGCCACGGGCACGGCACGCACGTCGCGGGCACGGTGGGCGGCAAGGAATACGGCGTCGCGAAGGGTGTCAAGATCGTCGCGGTCAAGGTGCTCAACTGCTCCGGGTCCGGCTCGAACACCGGGGTGATCAGCGGCGTCGACTGGGTGACCCGCAACGCGGTGAAACCCGCCGTGGCCAACATGAGTCTCGGCGGCGGGGCGGCGGCCTCGCTCGACACGGCGGTCCGCAACTCGATCGCCGCGGGCATCACGTACGCGCTCGCGTCGGGCAACGACAACGGGAACGCCTGCAACTACTCGCCCGCCCGCGTCACCGAGGGCATCACGGTCAACGCCTCCGACCGCAACGACGCGCGCGCCAGCTTCTCGAACTTCGGCACCTGCACCGACATCTTCGCGCCCGGCGTGGGGATCATGTCGGCCTGGATGACCAACGACACCGCGACGAACACCATCAGCGGCACCTCGATGGCCGCGCCGCACGTCGCCGGAGCGGCGGCCGTCTGGCTGGCCAACCGGCCGTCGGACACCCCGGCGCAGGTGCAGGCGGGCCTGATCGCGGCGTCGACGCCGAACAAGGTCACCAACCCGGGCACCGGGTCGCCGAACCGGCTGCTCTACATCGACCCGGGCACACCGACGAACCCGGTCGCGCTGCCGAGCCCGGGGAACCAGACCGGAACCGTCGGGGTCGCGACGAGCGTCAAGCTCTCCGCCACTGGTGGAACGGCGCCGTACACGTGGTCGGGTGCGGGGCTGCCGCCGGGAATCGCGGTCGGGTCCAGCACTACGCAGTCGGTCGCGGTAGAGGGCACGCCCACCACCGCGGGTTCGTTCAACGCTTCGGTGACTGTCAAGGATGCCGCGGGCACTACGGCGACGGCTTCGTTCACGTGGACCATCGCTGGCGGTGGGCAGCTCACGTTGCCTAGCCCTGGGGATCAGACCGGCAAGGTCGGGGTGGACACGGGAGTGAAGCTGGTCGTGTCGGGCGGGACCGGTCCGTACTCGTGGACCGCCAGTGGGTTGCCCGGTGGCATCGCACTGAACCCGACGGACACCGACGTCGCGATCATCGGCGGCACTCCTTCCGCCGCAGGGGTCTTCGCGGTGAAGGTCGACGTTCGGGACAGCACTGGTGCCGCTGCTTCGGCTTCGTTCAGCTGGACCATCGAGGGTGGCGGAAGTCTGACGCTGCCGAACCCGGGTGATCAGACTGGTGCTGTCGGCGTGGAGGCCGGGGTCAAGCTCGCTGTTTCCGGTGGCACTGGGCCTTACGCGTGGTCGGCTACGGGGCTGCCTGCGGGGATTTCGTTGCAGCCAGGGGATTCCGACCGGGCTGTGCTGTCGGGGACGCCTTCAGCCGCTGGGGTTTTCGCGGTGAAGGTGGACGTTCGGGACAGCACTGGCGCTGCGGCTTCGGCTTCGTTCACTTGGACGATTACCGGTGGTTCTTGTCCGCCTGCGCAGAAGGTGGTGAACCCTGGGTTTGAGTCCGGTGCCACCGGGTGGACTTCTTCGGTGAACGTCATCGGGCAGCACAGTGCATATCCTGCGCATGGTGGGACTTGGAGTGCTTGGCTCGGTGGGTGGGGGTCGGTCAGCAACGAGTCGTTCTCGCAGGAGGTGGTTGTGCCTGCCGGATGTTCGAGTGCCCGGTTGTCGTTCTGGCTGCGGGTCGACAGCGCTGAGACTGATCCGACGGCGTACGACCGGATGACCGTTTCGTTGGGCGGCAAGACGTTGGCGTCGTTCTCGAACCTGAACGAGGCGGGCTATCGGGAGTTCAGCTACTCCGTCGCGGAGTTCGCCGGCCAGACTGTGGCTGTGCGGTTCGCGTCTACTGAGGACGAGAGTTTGCAGACTTCGTTCCTGGTTGATGATGTGACGGTTTCGGTCGGGTGAGCGCCTAAGGGCGGCAAGGTTTCCTTGCCGCCCTTGGGGTTTGGTGCCTGTTTGGGTGGTTCGCCTTGATTTGGGGACCCCTAGAAATGGGCCTGCGCGGGCAAAGAGGGTGGGGAGGTGAAACCCACCCGCGCCGGAAGTTTAGGCCCATTTCACCCCAAATCAAGGCGAACCACCCAAACAGGCCGTTGGGTTCGGCCCCTTGCGATGAGGGGGTCGGATGTCGCCCGGGTGCTTGCTTGCTGGGATGTGGGCTGTGGGTGCGTCGGGTTATGCGCGTTCCAGGAACGTCAGTACGGCGCGTACTCGGCGGTGTTCGACGCTGCTGGGTTCCAGTCCCAGCTTCGAGAAGATGTTGCCCACGTGCTTCTCCACGGCGCCATCCGAGACCGTGAGGGTCTTGGCGATGGCCACATTGGACAGTCCTTGGGCCATCAGGCCGAGCACTTCGCGTTCACGTGGTGTCAGTAGGTCGATCGGGTTGCGGCGTCCTCTGGCCATGAGCTGCGCGATCACCTCCTGATCGATGCACGTTCCGCCGTTGGCGACCCGGCGGACCGCGTCGACGAATTCCGCTACGTCGGCCACTCGTTCCTTGAGCAGGTAGCCGACTCCGCCCGCGCCGCCTGCCAGCAGCTCCACCGCGTAGCGCTCCTCGACGTACTGGGAGAGCACCAGGACCGGCAGGCCGGGCAGTTCCACCCGGGCCCGCAATGCCGCGCGAAGGCCTTCGTCGGTGAAGCTGGGGGGCATTCGGACGTCGACGATCGCCAGGTCCGGGCGATGCTCCGTGACCGCGGTGAGGAGGCTGTCGCCGTCCTCCACCGCCGCCACGGTCTCGATGCCCTCGTCGGCGAGCAGGCGGGTGACGCCGACGCGCAGCAGCACTGAGTCTTCGGCGATCACCACGCGCACGGAAGGTCCGCCCTGATCACTGTCGGCCCGCCAAGGGGGCTCACCACTGTCATCACACCGTCAATCGTGGCAGCGCGGTCGGCCAGGCCCGCGAGCCCACCCCCGGGACGCAGGTTCGCGCCGCCTGTGCCGTTGTCGGTGATCTCCACGACGACTTGGTCGCCCGCGGGGCGTTCCTCCCGCCAGACGCGGATCATGGCCGTGGTGGCGTCCGCGTGTTTGGTGATGTTGGTCAGTGACTCGCCCACGATGAAGTACGCGGTGCTCTCCACCGCGGCGGGTGGGCGCGGGTTGACGGTCACCGTCACCTCCACCGGCACCGGACACCTCGCCGCCAGCGAGGACAGGGCCGCGTCGAGGCCGCGGTCGCCCAGGACGGCCGGGTAGATGCCGCGGGCGAGGTCGCGCAGTTCGGCGACGGCCAGCTTGGCGTCGGCGTGGGCCTCGTCGATCAGGCTGCGGGCGCCCTCGGGGTCGGCGTCGAACTTGCCCTTCGCCCGGCCCAGTCCCATCGCCACCGCCACGAGCCGCTGCTGCGCGCCGTCATGCAGGTCCCGCTCGATGCGGCGCCGCTCGGCCTCCGCGGCGTCGACCCCGCGGGCCCTGGAGGCCTGCAGCCGCTCGGCCTTGGCGGTGAGGTCGGCCGTGCGGTCCGGCCCGAGCATCGCCACGGCGAGCTGCGAGTGCAGCCAGGCGTAGCGCGGGGCCACCCACAGGGCCAGCGGGACCAGCGGGATGCTCGCGACCGCCAGGGCGAACCCGATGATGGACAGCGGGAACTCCAGCATCAGGTACAGGAAGTCCCGCCACGTCCGGCGGTCGGTGAGCAGGGTCCGCCACTGCCGCAGCATGCCCTCGCCCGTGTCGGCGAGCACCGGCTGCGCCGGAAGGTCGGCCCCGGTCAGCGTCCGTGCCCAATACCGGTGCGCGTTGCCGAAGGCCCGGGCGGACACCGCCGCGCCCACCAGGATGACGACCCCCACCCAGATGATCACCGTCGAGACGCCCACGCACATCAGGACCACGGTCGTCACGAACGTGAACAGGCTCAGCGGGAAAGCGCCCAGCAGATAGGCGATGGAAGCCGCCGGATGCGGATACTGCCGCGTCGTCACATCACACCCCCGGACACAGGCTGCCACGAACCGGCGGGCGGACGCACCGGACCCAGCATGACCCTGGCGAACCGAGCGTGCGCCGCCCCCATGCCCTTGGTCAACGCGACCGTGCACGCCAGCAGCAGCACCCCCAGCGCCGCGAACGGCAGCGCCTCGACGGTCGAGTCCACCACGATCCACGGGCGGTCCCAGTCCCACATGCGGTAGCTGCCGGTCGGCAGGTAGCGGAAGTACACCGGCAGGAAGACCAGGCCCAACGACGTCGCCCAGAACGACACCATGATGGTGAACTCGGCGATGCCCACCGGCAGCAGCAGGATGAAGTACGTCAGGCTCTTCCAGGTGGCGGCGTCCTTCACCCGCGCCAGCCACCGCTTGGTCTCCGGCAGCGGCTCGTGCGGGCCGGCGATGTAGGTGTTGAGCAGGGCGTAGACCCGGGCCCGCTCCACCTGCCCGCCCCCGCGGCACAGCACCACCGCCAACGCCAGCAACGGCAGCCCCACCCACACCACGGCGGTGCCGATACCCACCGTGAACAGCACAACCAGGACCACGAACGCCGCGATCCCCACCACCAGATTCATCAACAAAAACGCCAACGCCCCGAACACCGGCGGGGCGGGCCGGGTGCCGTCACTGTGGATCATGGTCATGTTCGTCCCCTCTCGTCAGGGACAAGCATCACGGCCCGCGGGGGCCCGAACCATGGGGTCGACCACCGGCCCGGAGGTGGGGCTAACCCCACCTTGGGGAAACCGGAATGAACTGACGGGGGCGACGCGTTATCCTGGTGAAGAACATCCACGAGGGGGTGAACGGTTTCGACTCTGGACGTCGATTCAGTGGGAAGCGTGCCGGTGCAGGCGAGATGACCACCGTAAGCGTCGCTCGCAAACCAATAAGCGCCGAAACTAACGTTCGCGCTGACTACGACCTCGCTGCCTAAGTAGCGGGTCGGGTCTGTCGGCCCAGGGATGCCTCCGCCCTGGATCCCGGCATCAGCTAGGAGGACTACCGCCAGCCTCGGTCACGGGGGTTGGTTGGGAAACAAACAGTGACTGGGCTCGTCACACCGGCTTGTTCGCGTGACCGGTGGGGCCAAGTAGAGACAAGGCGGACTGCGCACGGAGAAGCCCTGATGAAGCGACAGAGGACCCGGGTTCGATTCCCGGCACCTCCACAGCCCCGCTGACCAGCGGATTTGTTACCGCTGATGTGTCGGCAGACGAACCGGCCCCCACTCATGTGGGGGCCGGTTCTTGTTCGCCCACCGACCTGTGCGCTAGGCGGCATGAGCGGATGATCGGGGTGTCATGCTTTGAGCGTGACGGACGACCGTGATGAGCTTCCCGTGCTGGTCGTGGACGGGTCGAACTTTGCCGACTTCGGCGGCTTCGCGCGCGAGTTCTCGCGGCTGCTGTGTCACTACACATGGCGGGGGAATCTGGACGCCTTCAACGACATCCTCCGAGGAGGCTTCGGCACACCGGAGAATGGGTGGGTGCTGAGGTGGCTTGACTCCGAGAAGTCCAGGTCCGCGCTCGGTCACGAGGCGACAGCTCGGCGTCTGGAAGGGCTCTTGACCACCTGTCACCCGTCGAATCGTTCCGGCATCCGAGCCAGGATCGCCAACGCTCGGCGTGGCGAGGGGCCGACGCTGTTTGACGAGATCGTTGAGATCATCCGCATTCACGGCCCTGGTGGTGACGAGTCCGAAGACGGCGTTCTGCTGGAATTGCGCTGACCGTCGGCCCGCCCAAGGATCAACGACGTCCGCTCATCGGCAGAAGAGGACGTTACGTCAGGGCGGCGAGCCGTTCATCCCACGAGGCCCAGCGAGCGTGACCCGGGTCTGTGGTCCCACTGCTGTCACTTCCTGGTTCGGATGGATTGACGTTAGGTCCACGACCGACGGCCGACGTGTGTCTGCGGAAAGCGCAGACCACGTCGGTTGTCTTTTGTACTGGGGGCCGAGCCCCCAGACCCCCACGGTGTGATCAGTGGCCATTCCAGCCCTGCCGGACCAGCAATGTGGCTCGCGCTGCGCGCGTCGGGTACGTGAACAACCGCCGGGTCGCCCACGGTGTGATCGGTGGCCATTCCAGCCCTGCCGGGCATCAGCTCGCTCCGTGAGTGTGTAGCCAATGGGGTGGATCGCCTACGGTGCGATCGGTCTTCATTCGCGATCAATGGAGTTGGTGGGATGGCGTCTCTTCATGTCGGTTGCGCGATGTGGACCCACAAGGCGTGGCCAGGGCGGTTCGTGCCGCGGTCGCTGGCGGCAGGGGAGCGTCTGCGGGCCTATGCCGGTTGGTGCAACGCGGTCGAGGGCAACACCACCTTCTACGCGACCCCCGCGCGGGACACCGTCGCGACGTGGGCGCGGCAGACCGGTCCCGGTTTCCGGTTTCTGGTCAAGCTGCCCAAGATCGTCACGCACGAGCGCCGGTTGGCCGGTGTCGAGGTCGCGATGCGGGCGTTCCTGGACGCGGTCGAGCCCCTCGGTGAACGGGCGGTGCTGTGGACCCAGCTGCCGGCCTCGTTCGGCCCTCAGGACGTCGATGCTCTCGGGCGCTTCCTGCGCAGGCTTCCCGCCGACCGCAAGCGCGCTGTAGAGGTGCGCCACCCCGGATTCTTCACCGACCCCGGCTCGACGTCGCTGCTGGAGCGGACACTCGCCGACGCGAACACAGAGTGGGTGCCGTTCGACACCACAGTCTTCTTTCAGAGCCCCCCGACCAGCGAGGCCGCACAGGAATCTTGGGCGAGGAAACCGCGGCTGCCGCAGCGGACGCGGGCGCTGACCGACCGGCCGATCGTCCGCTACCTGGGCCGCGACTCGGTCGAGGAGACGGTCGAGGGGTGGCGGCCGTGGACCGAGGTGGTCGCCGACTGGCTGCGCGAAGGCCGATCGCCGACGGTATTCCTGCACACCCCCGACAACGACGACGCGCCCGCGCTGGCCCGCCGGTTCCACGACGAGGTGCGAACACTCGTCCCAGACCTCGACGCATTGCCCGAACCCGCGCCTGTCGAGCCCGCGACCCTGTTCTGAGCGGCACCCATGCGGGTCGTGAGCAGCTCGCCTGCCCCGAGATCAACGCCGGCACGCTCGATGAGACGTCGCCCCCGGATCGGGGGCTCTCCCGGTGGCAGGGGTCAGCGGGCGCGGCCCTCGCGGAGCATGGCCACCGACTTCTCGACCCGGGCCGCGCGCGTCTCCGCTTTCTTGGCGCTGGTCACCTGGTGGACGTGCCAGGACTGCTTGCTGTGCGTCAGCGTGTCCCAGAAGGTCTTCGCCGGGGCGTCGGCGGCCAGGGCGGCGGCGAGGTCGTCGGGCACCTCGGTCTCGCGGGGCGCGGTGTCGAGTTCCACGTCGACGTCGAAGACCTGGCCGGCTTCGATGCCTGCCTGCGCACGCCGTTCGCCGCTTACTCCGAGGAGGTACCGGCCGCCCATCTTGGCGATCGACGTCCGGAACGTGAAGCCGTCGACCGTGACGGACACCTTCGGGTGGCCGCCTCCGCCCAGGCTCTCGACAACCTCCTCGGGGACCTCGAAGCCCGCGGTGTTCTTGCCGGTGGATTCCAGCTCGGCCCGAAATCTCATGGTGAATCCCCTGACGTCGACGACTGGATGATCTAGGACGGTGCGACAGCGGTATCCGACCCGTTGCGTCGGTGCGCGTCAGGATGGGGCACGGTGCCGTACAGGGCCAGCGAGGTCCCGGCGAGCCAAGCCCAGCAGGCCACGACCGCGACCCAGAGGAACACCACGCCGAGCGTTCCGGCCGAGAACGCGGCACCCGCGACGAAGCCGATCGCCACCACGATGCCGCTCCCACGTGAACAGAGCGCCCGCCGACGCTCCCCACGCCGCGCGAACCAGCCGGCGACCACGAACGCCGCCGCGGCAAGGCAGAGAAAGCCGATCGCACCGAAGGCCATGTGCAGTAGGCCGCTCACTGAGACCTCGGTCGAGGTCGATCCCCCCGGGAAACCTGCCATCGGGTCGGGCGGGAAGATCGCGCTAGCCACCAGGCAAACGCCGAAGATCCCGACCAGCGTGCTCGCCGCGGTCGCGCCTCGGGAACCGCGCATCGCGCGCCTGGCGCCGAACGCCGCCGCCAGGGTCATCACACCGCTGAGGACCAGGTTGACGGCCTGCGCCCAGCCGAGGTCGCCGAGCATGAGAAGACTGAGTGCGTGTCGCCCGAAGTCGAACCCGGGGCGCGTCGCGCCAAGGGCGACGCCGGTGACCAGATAGAAGACCCCGGCCACGACACCCACCCCAGAAGCGACCGCGTGATCGCCGCCGCGCCGTCGAAGCCATCTCTGCGACCCATCAGCCCGCCTCCAACTTGTTGCCCTATTGAGTGCAGTATTACACGACTGAGTGTAGTTGTATACTGATTGGTGTAAGAAGGATGAGGGGGTGCGCTGGTGACGGGAACGCCGGACGGGGGAGGGCTCGACCCGCGGGTCGAGCGGTCGCGGGCGGTCATCCTGCCCACGGCGACGGAACATTTCCTGCGCAACGGCTACGTCGGGGCCAACGTGGACGAGATCGCCGCGCGGGCCCGGGTGTCCAAGCGGACGATCTACAACCTGTTCGGCGGCAAGGAGCAGCTGTTCCGGGAAATCCTGGCCGTCGCGCTGGACACCGCCGAGCGGTTCTCCCGCGACATGTCGACCGCCCTCGGCACCACCGACGACGTGGAAGCCGAACTCCGTGACCTCGGGACCAAACTGGCGGGCACCGTGTTGACCGGGCCGATCGTGCGCCTGCGCCGCCTGCTGATCGGCGAGGCCGAGCGGTTCCCCGAGTTGGCGGGCGACTACTACGAACGAGCCCCCGGCCGGGTGATGGCGACCCTGGCCGAGGGATTGCGTCGCTGCCATGAACGCGGCACGCTCCGCGTCGGGGACTCGGAGCTGGCCGCGGAGCACTTCGCGTTCCTCGTCGTGGGCGCGTCGCTGGACCGCGCCCTGTTCGAGGCGGCAACACCACCCGCCGCGGCGGAGGTCGAGAAACGCGCACACGCCGGGATCGACGCGTTCCTCCGCGCCTACCGATAGCCAAGGAGGAAGCGATGCGGAGCGAGGCCATGGGGCAGTTGGACGCCCTGGTCGGATCATGGCGGACGACGATGCGGAACGCGTGGTTCCTGGAGCCCGCCGACCTGCGGGTGCCGGGCTCGGCGGCGGGCGAGTGGCTCGGCGACGCGTTCGTGGTCTTCCGCTGGATGATGGAGGGCGACGTCGGAAAGGCCACGAGTGAGATGGTCTTGGTCCTCGGCCGCAGCGACGCGCATGACGCCTACTCGGCCCTCTACCACGACGAACGAGGTGTCTGCCGGGTCTTCGCCATGACCTTCGACGGCTCGCGGTGGACCCTGAGTCGCGAGGACCCCGACATGTTCCAGCGGTTCGTCGCCGACGTCGGGCCCGACCGGATCGTGGGCCGCTGGGAGGCGTCCGAGGATCAGGGATCGAACTGGCGCAAGGACTTCGACCTCATCTTCGAGCGGGCTTAGCGGCGCCGGGCACGTCTTCCGGCGGTCCTCAGCCGAAGCTGTCGTGGTCGGCCAGGACTTCGTCGATCACCCTTTGGTTGATGGCGGCGCGTTCGTGGTCGTCGTCCTCGAGGCACCCGTCGAGAATCAGCAGGGCCTTCCACAGCGCCCAGCCCCGAGCACGTGCCCAGGTGCCCTTGTCCAGGTCGACAACTTCGCGGAACGCCTCTCGGCTCGCACCGGAGAACATCGTCCAGGCGATCACCAGGTCGCAGGCCGGGTCGCCGACACCACAGGTGCCGAAGTCGATGACTGCCGTCAGCTTTCCCGCTGCGACCAGCAGGTTTCCCACGGCGACGTCGCCGTGGAACCACACCGGCGGGCCCGTGATCTCGGCGGCCAGGGCGTCCTCCCAGACGGCGGCGGCCCGAGCTGTGTCGACGTGCCCGGTGAGCGTGTCCAGGAAACGGCGGGTGTCCTCGTCATAGTGGGCGGGCGAGCAGCCCCGGTACCAGCTGTGTGCCCCGCCGAGCGGGCCATCGGTGGGGTCGCAGCGCTGGAGGGCGAGAAGAAACTCGGCCACCGAGATCGCGAACCGCGACAGGTCGTCGACGCGCTTCGGATCGGCCGTCTCGCCGGGCACCCAACGGCGCACCGACCACGGGAAGGGATATCCCTCGCCGGGGACGCCCTCGGCCAGGACGACGGGGATGGTGACCGGCAGGGACGACGCGAGCCGGGGCAGCCAGCGATTCTCTTTCGCCACAGCGGGGACGTAGCCGGCGGCGGTGGGCAGCCGCACCGTCAGGTCGTCGCCGAGGCGGTAGGTCCGGTTGTCCCAGCCGTCGACTTCGACCGGGGTCACCGCCAGGTCGCTCCACTGCGGGAACTGGGCGGAGACAAGACGTTTGACGAGACTCGCATCGATTCCGGCGCGGCCGTCCGCGGGAGCTGAACCCATGCCGCGATCATCGCGTTCCGCCCTCGCCTACGACAACGAGTTTTCACCGGGGCAAATGCACCGTCGAGGGCTTCACAGCTGCCGGACGCGCAGCACACCGGTCAGCATCGGGAGGGTGAACTCGGCGGAGGTGGTCTCCGGCCTGGTCGCGAGGAAGGCACGGATCCGGGCGAGCGTGGCCTCTCGTTCCGGTTCCGGCATGACCAGCACCCCGGCGCGCGTCGCGATCGTCGCGATGAGGGAGTCGGCGGTGCGACGCTGCCCGTGCGGGAACTCGGCCTGCTCCGGCGAGCCGAACCGGGCGGCGACGCCACCGTCGGGAAGGTGCAGGCCCGCTGTCGCGGTGCGCCAGTTGCTGAACGTGTCCCGCGGGCCGATGGCCGCGCTTCCGCTGACCCGCTCGAGTCCGGCGACCCAGTCGACCCGGTCGTCCATGACGTTCCACAGACCGGCCAGGATGCCGCCAGGCGCCAGGACCCTGGCTATCTCGGGCCCCGCCACGGCCATGTCGAACCAGTGCAGGGCATTCCCGGCCAGCACGGCGTCGACGGACCCGTCCGGCAGCGGTATCGCCTCGGCATTGCCCGGCAGGGCCCGGACGGCGGGCAGCGCGCGCCGCAGCTCGGTCAGCATCGCCGGGTCGGGCTCCACCGCGATGACGTCGACGCCCAGCGCGACCAGCGTGCCGGTCAGCTTGCCGGTTCCGGCGCCGAGGTCGAGCACCCGCGGACCGGGCGCGGCCTCCAGCGCCCACCGCACCGCGTCCGGCGCGTAGTCCGGGCGGTGCTCGGCGTAGGCGACCGCCGCCGCGCCGAACGAGGACGCGAGACGTGGCCGCGCGTCCGGTTCCATGGGATCGACCCTACTGATCCGCGGCGCACCGCTGACGAGATCAGCGGCCCGGTCCCGGTTTTGTGCGACAAATCGAAGGCTGCGCCCCGCAGTCGTGGCGTGCGGCTGTTCCGTTGTTGTCGGTGTGCATGTTGTACTCGATCTGGTGGCTGCTCCATGCGGTGGTGGCGAACGGTTTCGCGCTTGGTGGCGGCACGATGATCTGTGTCCGGCTGCCGCGATACGAGTACTCGATATGGACGCGCCACTGGCAATAGCACTTCGTCGTGGACGCGCGGATCATCAAGTGTTCGGGCTTTCCCTCTTCGACGTAGCGGATCTTTCCGTTGGCGAGGTACGGCGTCATCGGCTTCGTGGGATCCCCTGACTCATCCCGGACCAGCGCGGGGATCTCGCCACCGATGAAGGAGTCGAGTTGGAAGTCGAACTGGGCCACGTCGGCGGAGCCCTGCGGATCGGCGATGAACGCGGTGCCTGCCAGCGGCGGGCGCCGACTCTCGACTACCGCCGTGACTTTCTCGATGGCGATCTGACCGGCGCGATTGCTGATCAGCGTCACCTTGTGTCCGGAGGTGCCCATCTGGGCGCCGTCCCGGTCGACGACAGCTTTGTAGGTGAACGTCGACATCGGCTCGGTGACGATGGCGTCCGTGGTCCAGTACGCCCCGGCGATCAGTGAGGGATAGTCCTCACCGCTCGCGGTGAGCTTCTGCTCGCCGAACAGGTCGCGTGTCCGGTCCACCGCCCAGGGCGCGATCCCCGGAATCGCCACGGCGAGGATCAGCGGGGTCATCGTCGCGGCCAGCCACTTGGGTCCCCGGCCGAGGTTGCGCCACCAGGACAGTGCCGGACCGGCTTCCGGCCGCGCGTCCTTGGGGGCAGCCTTGCGCGCGCCGGGCTGTTTCCGCTTGCGGCTCATGACCGAGCGTCCGCCCTCTCGTCTTCCTCGTCGTGGTCCGTGTCGTCGTGGACGCGTTCGACGGGTGCGCTGAGGGTGCCCGTGCCCAGGAAGATCAGCAGGAGCGGCACCGCCGCGAGTGCCGCGAGGTAGGCCGGACCAACCCGCAGATACTCCAGTTCGACACTGATCTTGCCGGTCAGCTCGCTGGGATCCCACAGCAGGAGCGCGTTGATGGACAGCACGGCGATCAACCCACCGCACAGGTACAGCCCGGCGGCCCGCAACACGCGACGCGTGCTCCCCACGCTCAAGGCCATGCCGACGAGCAGCACGAGTGTGCCGACCAGTCCGACCCGGTAGATCCCCTGCCACCCGGCCGCGATCGCGGGCATCACCTCCGCGGCCTTCAGCTCGAACCAGGGCAGGGCGAGGGACAGCAGGATCAACGGCCCGGCCACGGCCAGCGAGGTCCACCGGACAAACGCCAGTCGCCGCGGCGGTATCACCGTGTCCTCGATGGGGATCAGTGCGACTCGCTCAGACGGGACCACCACCGCGATCGCCAAGCCGAGGCCGACCAGCAGCAGCCCCGCGGCGTAGAGAATCAGTCCCCCCAACGGTGACACCGGCAGGTCCGCGGCCGTCCCGAGCAGCGAGCGCTGTCGGTCCCAATCCGCGAGCAGGTGGTCGGGAAGCGCCGCACGCAGTCCATCGGTGTTCGGGCGCAACGCAACGAACAGTGCCACTATCGCGGGCGCCGGGGTCAGCATCGTCGCGGCGACCCGGACCAGCATGGTGGGTCGCCGTCCGATCGCGAACCCCATCGCCGCCGCCACGGCCGTGGCGACCAGCAGCAACGCGAAGTTCGGTCCCTGGCCCGGGATACTCGTCACCGACAACGTCTCTGTTGTCGCGCCATACGGGAAGGTCACGATCACCCATGGCAGCGTGAGCGCTACGACGGCCAACCCGAAACCGATGCCGGACAGCACCAGCCCGCCAATCCAGGTCATCGTCACCCCTGGCGGCGCGGTGCGGTCCGGCTCGGTCATCGGTCGAGACACTGAATCCCCCAAGAGGCGCACGCCGGAAACATCACTGGCCGGAGCCAGGGCGGCCAATGGTAGTGGCTCGGCGTACTTGGCGGCGAAGATTCGTCGGCTCAGAGGGTGAGGACGACCTTGCCGCGGGCGTGGCCTTCCTCGAGGTGGCGAATGGCTTTGGCGGCCTCTGCCAGCGGAAATGTGCGCTCGATGACCGGGGTCAGCTCGCCCGCCTCGATATGGGCCGCCAGCACTTCGAGGTCGGCGCTGGTCTCCTTGGAGATGAAGCCGCGCAGGCGTTGTGCGACGAACGGTGACAGCAGGGCCGCGCGCAGGGAGCGGCCGATGCCGCCGGTCCACTTCCCGCCCGCTTCGCCGCCGATGATGACCAGTGTCCCTTTGGGAGTGAGGACGGGCCGCAGGCGCGACAGCGGGTGGTTGCCCGCGATGTCGAGGATGATGTCGTAGCGGCGGGGGCTTTCGGCGAAGTCCTCGCGGGTGTAGTCGATGACGTGGTCGGCGCCGATCGAGCGGACCAGGTCGGCCTTGGTGGTGCTGCAGACACCGGTGACCTCGGCGCCGAAGGCTTTGGCCAGTTGCACGGCGAAGGTGCCCACCCCGCCCGCCGCGCCGATCACCAGAACGTGTTGTCCCGCCTTGACTTCACCCGCGTCGCGCAGGGCCTGCAGTGCGGTCCAGCCGGAGATGGGGACGGCGGCCGCCTGGTCGAAGGTGAGGCTCGCGGGCTTGAGCGCGAGTCGGTCCTCGCGGGCGGTCGCGTACTCGGCGAAGGAGCCCTCGCAGGCGCCGAAGACCTCGTCGCCGGGCTTGAACCGGGTGACGTTCCCGCCGACCGCCTCGACCCGCCCGGCGACGTCACGCCCACGGGTCGGCACCTTCGGCCTGCGTAAGCCGAAGCCGAGAATCCTTAGCAGATAAGGCATCCCGGTCATCAGGTGCCACACGCCCGGATCGACACCGGCGGCGCGGACGGCGATGAGCACCTCGTTGTCGCCCATCACCGGCCGGTCGATCTCCCGCAGTGCCAACACATCCGCGGAGCCGTAGGTGTCCTGAACGATCGCCTTCATGGCATTTCTCCTTCTGGGTACTGGAACACATCGTCGAGCGGGACGCCGAACACCTTGGCGATCTGGAAAGCCATCTCCAGCGACGGCGAGTAGCGGCCCTGTTCGATGGCGATGACGGTCTGGCGGGTGACGCCGATGCGCTTGGCCAGCTCGGCCTGCGTCATCTCCCCATGCGCGAAACGCAGGGCGCGGATGGTGTTGGTGACCTTGGTCGACTTCACCATGTCTGGAAACCCCGGCGGTAGGCGGCGAGTTTGGCCATGGACCCGAGGGCCGCGGACAGCGCGAACCCGAGGTAGATCACGTTGGCGATCCAGAAGTGGTTCCACTCGGCCATCGACATGACCAGCGCGGCCACCGCGCCGATGACGACGAAGGACATCCCGATGTAGTCGCCGAACCGGGCGATCTCCCGGTCGCGCTGATCCTTCTGGTCCGCACCCTCGTCGGAGGCGATCGAGACCACGATGTTCAGCACGATCGCCACCACGATCGCGCCGCCGATGGTCCACAGCATCGTCGACACATAGGGCGCGTCGGCGAGCGCGACGTCGCCCGCCCCTCCGAGAACGGTGATCAGGTAGACCGCGTACGCGGCGACCGTGACCACCAGCATGATCCACGCGCGTTTCTCTTCGAACGCCACAGCAGCTCCCGATGTAAAGCAAAGTTGACATGGGTGAACGTAAAGCAGAACTGACTCCATGTCAAACTTTCTTTACCTCGCTGGGTCCGCTCGACCCTGTCCCGGTGGCCCGCGCCGGACGTATGCTCCGGCGGTCGGGGCCCATCGTCGGGATGCCCGGGAGCTGCCATGAGACGTCTCGCGTTCGTTCTTTCGACCATCGCGCTGCTGGTCGGAGCCGCGCCGCAGGCCCTGGCCGACGCGCCTGCCCGGGTGCGGGTGCTGACCTGTTCGGACGGCACGACGTTCACCGGCGAACAGGTCCGGTTCGGCGGCGGCGCGCCTCCCCGGACCTGGCGCAACGTCGTCACCGGCGAGGACCCGGTCGCGTTCGTCTTCTTCGCCTCGTCCGTCACCGCGCCCGACGGCACCGTGGTCGAGAACGTGACCTGGGACCACAGTCAGGGGGTCGACCGCAACCGTGACCTGGTGACGTGCGGCTTCGTCATCCCCGAGGGCCCGTTCATCGGCCACGCGGCCGATTTCGTCGGCTACTTCATCGGTGCGTGAGCGTCACTCGCAGGCGATTCCATCGCTGTCGCGGTCGAGGTCGTAGATGTCGCTGCCGATGACCCGAACCGGTCCGCGCACATACGCCGGGCCGTTGCCGCTGCCACCCGCGCAGTCGACGTCGGAGGCGATGGGGACGCAGCCGGAGTAGTTCTCGTCGCAGTTGCTCGCCGCGGTCGTGGGCGCCGGCTTGGGCGGTGCGGGCGCGGCGGTCGTGGTGCGCCGGGTCGTGGTGACCGGTGCCTTCGTCGGAGCGGGAGCCGGGGGCGGCGGCGGGGCGGCTTCGGTGGTGACCGGGGGAGCGGCGACCTCCGTCGTGGTCGTCGGTGGCGGTGTGGTGGTGGTCGTTGTCGTTGTGGTGCTTGAGGTTGTGGTCGTGGTGAGCACCGTGTCGCTCGCCGTGGGGGCGTCCTCGCCGCTGCCCGCGATGACGGCGATGAGGGTGATGACGCCGACGACACCCGCGACGACGAAGCCCGCTCCATGATTCGACTTGGCCTTGCCGGGCAGCGGAGCGCGCATCGGCGGGACGGCGTGCGACGCCGGATCCAGCGGGCGCATCGGCCCGGCCGGGACCGGCGGCAGGGTGCGCGTCATCGGCGCCATGGGGACGCCGTCGGTGTGGCGCGGGAGGTAGAGCTCCAGTTCGATGCCGCGCTTGCCCAAGTGGACCAGGGCCTCGCAGCCGGGGCGGGCGCCGCGCGCGGACACGGACCGCAGGAACGGCGCGTACCGCTGCGACATCGCGTAGGTCAGCTCGCCGACGCGCGAGCCGTCCAGCCGCACCTCGATCGCCTGGTGGCCTTGGTACTTCCCGGATCCGATGGTGCACCAGGCCAGTTCGACGGCGACCCGCCGCGGCACATCGCCGTGCACCGGGTAACGCGCCAGGATGTGCTGGTGGTGTTCCTCGCGCGTGACGGTCACGGGTACGGCGGGGGCGAACATGTGCAGGCCTGCCGACGAGTTCTCGATCAAAGCGGTCGCCTCTTCGGGCCGAAGGTGCGCGCGGACTGGCCGCGCCTCGTGGTTGTGCGCTGGGCCCCCGACTTGCCCCGCTTCGCGGCCAGGGCAACGACTTCGTGCCCGGCCGACGGTTGTTCATCGGTCAACAAAACGATTCGTTACGGTCGGTCCGTGAATGGACACTGACCGATGCGCGACACAAGGGAGCCGGGATGCGGATTGTGGTCACCACGACAGGAACGGCTGAGGACGCCGAGCGGCTGGCCGACGGCTTGGTCGGAGAGCGGCTCGCGGCGTGTGTGCAGATCGTCGGGCCGGTGCGCAGCGTGTACCGCTGGGACGGTGCGATCCAGCACGACCAGGAATGGCAGTGCTGGATCAAGACCGCCGCCGACCGCGTCGACGCGCTCACCGAGTGGATCAAGGCGCACCACCCGTACGACGTCCCCGAAGTGGTCACCCTGCCGGTACTCGGCGGCAACGCCGATTACCTGTCCTGGGTGACTGCTGAGACCCGTCCGGGATGACGAAACGGCCGGCTCCATGGTGGAGGCCGGCCGTCTCGGTGGGCTGCGCTATCGGGGCTTCGGAAGCCAGACCGTCCAGTCGTACCAGTCGGAGCCCGGAGCCGGGGCGGGCGCGGGTGCCGGGGCAGGCGCCGGTGCGGGAGCTGGGGCCGGTGCGGGAGCAGGCGCCGGTGCCGGTGCCGGTGCCGGTGTGGGAGCTGGGGCAGGCGCGGGTGCCGGTGCGGGGGCGGGCGCCGGAGCGGGGGCCGGTGCCGGGGCGGGAGCGGGCGCGGGAGCCGGGGCCCCGGGGACACCGGGGGCCGGTGCGGGGGCGGGCTGCGGTGCCGGAAGCTGGGGGTTGGGGAGTTCGCCGGGCGGCGCGCCGGGGGCCGGGGGGTTGAACGGCAGCTGCGGGCTGCCCGGGTTCTGCGTCGCGGCCACGGGGGACGGGGCGGGCAGCGCCAGGGCACCAGGGTCGGACTTGCGGTCGGGCTTCGCCGGGACCTGCGGGATCGCGGTGACGCCGTTGGCGTACCTGGCCGCCCAGGTCAGCACCGTGGTGACGTACTCCTGGGAGTGGTTGTACCGGAAGACGGCCTTCGCGGCCTGGCTCGGGTCGGACAGGTCCATTCCGCCCGAACAGAGGTAGCGGCCCGTGGACACCGCCGCGTCGTAGACGTTGTGCGGGTCGGCGAGACCGTCGCCGGTGGCGTCGGCGCCGTAGCGCGCCCAGGTCGCCGGGATGAACTGCATCGGGCCGACGGCCCGGTCCCAGGTCCGGTCGCCGTCGTGGGCGCCGCCGTCGGTGTCGCGGATCGCGGCGAATCCGTTGCCGTTCAACGCAGGCCCGAGGATCGGGGAGACGGTCTTGCCGTCGCCGTCGACCTGTCCGCCGCGGGCGTGGCCGGACTCGATCCGCCCGATGCTCGCCAGCAGCGACCACGTCAGGTGACAGCCCGGCTGGGTGGTCGACAGCAGCGACTCGGCGCGCAGGTACGCGCGGAGCACGATCTCGGGGACCGCGGCGCCGCCCGCGGGCAGGGCGGCGAGGACGTCGAGCGGCACCACGGGCGCGGTGGGCGCGGCGGCTGACGGCGAGGGCAGCTCACCGTTGACGGCGAACTCGTCGTCGGCCGCGAACGGGCCGACGGGGGTGACCGGCGCGATGTCACCGGACTTCCCGGCATCCTTTGTGGACAGTGGGGACGTACCGTCACTCGCGGCCATTGCCAGCAGGATGGCGAGCGGGGTCGCCGCGGTCGCCAGTCCGGCCATCCGGCGTGGCCGCCGCGGCTTGCGCTGCTTCGCGGTCTTCACAGCCGGGGGCTTGCGATGCCTCGCCATCGAATACACCTTCCACGACGCCGCGGTGACACCTGTCACCTGTGGGTAAGGAGACAGTGCCCGATGGCGAAGGGAAAATCACGAGGACTTATCGCGACCCCTGAATTGTTGACGCTAATCGAAGAGGCCCTGGACCCGCGACTGTCGCGGACTGACAAATCCTGGGCTAAGGCCGGATTTTCTCGGTCATGACCAGTTCACCCGACCGGAACCCGGGTGCGCACTTCACGACCGACAATGTGGAGGTCTTGAGCACTGGGTGCTCCCCGGTGAGGCTGCCGATCAGCAGCTCAAGATCAGGGTTGTGGCCGACCACGAGCACCGTCTTCACGTCGTTGAGCGAGCCCAGCAGGTCCAGGATCGCCTCGGCGCCCTCGCCGTAGAGCTGCTCCTCGAACCGTGTTTCCGGCACCGAGGGCAGCTCGGCGGAGACCAGCTCCCACGTCTGGCGCGTCCGGGTCGCGGGCGAGACCAGAGCGAGGTCGATGTCCGGGATGTGCTCGGCGAGCCAGCGGCCCACGGCGGGCGCGTCCGTCCGGCCGCGGTCGGCCAGCGGCCTGCGGTAGTCGGGCACACCCTCCGGCCATGCGGACTTCGCGTGTCGCAGGATCACCAGGCGCGGCATCGAGCCTCCTCATCGTCTGGTCCATATCGAACCAGTTCGACGAGCGGGAGGACGCCACCGCCCCGGTGGCGCCCTCCCTCATCCTCAGACCTGGCAGGGATTGCCGCCAGGGCTAGTCGGCTTGCCTTCGAAATTGGCCTTCGACTCCGAGATCACCACGTCGGTGAGCGCGGTGTCGAGGACGACGGCCTGCTGCGTGACGGTGGTGCCGCTGACCACCGTTCGGTTGAGACTCAGCGACCCGATCACCAGCGGGATCGTCAGCGGCGCGCTGCCCACCGTGACGGACACGCCGTTGATCTTCAGGCTGGCGATGTGCGACGAGCCGCTGAACTGCGGATGCAGCCCGCCCGGACCGGCCACACAGGTCACCGCCGCATCCGAGGTCACCACCCCCAACTCGATGTTCACCAGCAGGCTGCTGATCTTCGTGTAGTCGACTTGGGCGTGCGCCGACGCGTTGTCCCCCGCGAGCGGCGGGGCGAGGAGGTTGTCCGGCGTCTGGTTCGTCGTGCCGGTCAACGCGTTGGCCTTGACGTTGAGGATGCCCGCGTTGAGGTTGACGTTCGCCACGGTCTCGGCGTCGTCGACACACGGCACATCCGGGCCGTTGGCCTCGGCGACGATGATGCCCGCGAGGTTGAGCGCCCGCGCCCGGCAGGAGAACACACCGGTGCGCTGCGAGGTCTGGATCCGCAGGTCCGACAGCACCGGGCTGTCGCCACTCGCGTTGGCCTTCAGGGTCGCGCGGACCTCGATGTAGCGGCCGGTCAGCCCGAATGTCGTCGCGTTGGCCACCGGGACGAACGACTCGCCCGCCAGCCCCGCCTCGGTGTCGGACGCCCGCGCCTCGACGGTGATCGACGTGCCCGCGGGCACCGATCCCTGCGCCTCGGTGTTCCAGGTGACCTTGCCCCACGGCGTGCCCGCCGCGCCGCCGTCCTGCACGACCGACCAGGTGCCGACCGGCGCGGTGATCTCGCCGAGCACGGAGCCGGTCATGTCGCTGTAGTTGTACGGCCCGGCGCCCGCGCCGAGGTCGACGGTCAGGTCGACCGCGCCGATGGTGAAGCCGCCGCCACCCACACCGCCCAGGGTCGGGTCGATGCGCTGGGTGTTGTTGGTGTTGATGTTGGTGACCCAGACCTTGCCGTTGGTGTCGATGGCGACACCGGTCGGCCCGTTGCCGCCGGGCAGCGTCACGTTGCCGACGTAGGTGCCGTCGGTGCGCAGGTGGCCGACCGTGGTCGCGCCGAACAGCGCGTGCGCGACCCAGACGTTGCCGTCGTTGTCGACCGCGACACCCTGGGCGTTCTCGCTGCCATGTGGGAACGAGCCGAGGACGGTTCCGTCCGGAGCGAGCTTGACGACGCGGTTGCCGGAGACGTGGGTGTGCCAGATCTCGCCGGTGACCGGGTCCATCCCCAGTCCGTAGTCGCCGTGCGTGGTGTTCAGGCAGGCGCCGCTGTTCGTGCCGGGCTCGTACCGCAGCAGGTTGGCGCCGTAGCGCGCGGACCACAGCGTGCCCGCCTTGTCGATCAGGCCGCCGTAACCGCCGCAGCCGAAGTTGATCTGCGTGCCCGCGACGGGCTGCCCGTTGCCGCCGTCGACCTGCTCGTGGTCGTTGTCGGCGCCGCCGGTCCACAGGTTGTTGCCCGAGTCGACCGCGACGGTGCGCGTGTTCGTTCCGGTCACCCGCGTGTAGTTGATGACGCACTCGTCGGCCGCGGTGCTGACGCCGCCGTTGTTGTTCGCGCCGCCCGCGTTGGTCCACGGCCGGATGTCGGTGAGACCGCGGCTGGTCGCGATCTTGCCGTCGTTGTCGCGGTCCTGGCACGTGTTGTAGGAGAACGGCCCCACGAGGTAGTCCCCGGCCGGGTCGGCGTTGCCGCCCGCGTCGACCCGGGTGCCGCCGACGATCACGCCGACGCGGGTGACGGAACCCTTGCCGCCCTCGGCCTCGTTGCGGTTGGACAGCCAGGTGTTGCCGAGCTTGTCCACAGTGGTCCGGGAGGGGTTGCGCCCGCGGCCCTCCGGTGCGGAGAACCACTCGCCGACGATCGCGCCGGTGTTGACGTCGATGCGGACCATCGTGCCGCGCGCGGAGGCGGCGACGTTGACGTACGGGAAGAACGTGCTGCTCTTGTCGAGTTGCAGCTGGTCGTTGTTCGGGCTGTCGTGGTTGACGTCCTGCAGTACGCCCTGGTCGAAGTCGGCGTCGTAGGTGTAGAGGACGTTCTGCCCCGGCACGGGGGCGGCGACGGCGGGCAGCGCCGGGATCGCCGCGAGGGGAATGGCCAGCGCGGCGCCCGCCAGGGCGACCATCGCGCGATTGGGTCTTCGGTCGCGTCTCTTCGTACGCATGGTGACGAAATCCTTCCTGGTGTCCACGCCCGGGAGTGGTGGGCGGAACGGATGGTTGGTGCGGACCCATCGAAGGAGTCGCGGTCAGTAATCAATCTATTACGGTCCGTTCGATGGGTATGCGGCCGACGCAACCCTCCGGACGGTGACCGCCCTATCGCCCCGACGGCCGCCGGGCGACAATCCGTGCATGCCGCGAGTGATCGGTCGCGCGACCGAGCTGACCAGGGTGGACGCCGCGCTCGACGACGTCGCGGCGGGCCGGGGCGCGGTGCTGCTCATCGCAGGTCCGGCGGGGATCGGCAAGACCCGGCTGGTCGACTGCCTGGTCACCCGGGCGGCGGAGCGCGCCATCGCGGCGACGCGGGGCAACTGCGTGCCCGACGAGGGCGCACCCGCGCTCTGGCCCTGGTGGCAAGCGCTTGCGGACCGGCCGGAGCTGGCCGCCCGACTCGATCTCGACATCAACGGCGGTCCCGAGCTGTCGGTCGCGGCCAGGCTGCGCGCGTTCGACTCGCTGCTGCGCGAACTGTCCGGGCCGGCCCGGGTGATCGTGCTGGAGGACCTGCACTGGGCCGACGAGTCGACGCTGACCCTGCTGCGGCTGGCCGTGGGCAGGCCCGGGCTGCTGGTGGCCGCGACCTACCGCGACGACGAACAAGGTCCGGCCTTGCGGGCTGCTGTCGACCACCTGCGCCGCGACGCCTCGACCGTCCTGCTCACGCTCGGCCCGTGGGGCGACGCCGAGGTCGCCGAGTTCGTCGCCGGACAGGCCGATCCATCGTGGGCCGGGCTGCTGCGTCGGGTGTCGGGCGGAAACCCGCTGTTCGCCGGTGAGCTGCTGACCGCGCTCACCTCCGCGGGCCTCGACCGGTCGCCCGCGACGGCGCGGTGGCCGCTCGGCGTTCCGGAGCAGCTGCGCGGGATCGTCGCCGCCCGGCTCGACGCGCTGCCCCCGGCCGCCGCCCGGGTGGCGCGGGCGTGCGCGGTCGTCGGCGTGGACAGCTCCGCGGAGGAGATCGCCGTGCTGGTCGGCGAACCGCCCGACTCGGTGCGGGCCGCCGTCGACGACGCGCGTGGCCTGCTGCGGCAGGACGGCCGGATCGCGTTCGGCCACATCCTCGTCCGGGACGCGGTCTACGACTGTGTGTCCATATCGGACCGTCTGCGGTGGCACCGAAAGCTCGCCGACGCCGTCGAATCCGGTGTCGTGCCCGGCGAGTCGGTCACCCACCGGCTCAGGTCCATCACCGACGCCGAGAGCCGGTCGGCGGCCATCCGTGCGTGTCGGGATGCCGCGGGAAAAGCGTTGTCCCGCTTGGCATATGACCGCGCGGCGGAGCTGTACGACGCGGCGGCGACCGTGCTCGCGCCGGACGACCCCGCCCGCGTCGACCTGCTGCTCGACGCCGCCGAGATGTGGTATCAGGCGGGCCACATCGACGCCGCGGTCGGCCGCTGCGAGGAGGTGGCGGCGCTCGATCCGCCACCAGACCGGCTCGTGCGCGCGGCACTCACGGTGCGCGGCATCAACGGGGCGGTGTCGAGCAGGCTGGTCCTGCTCTGCGACCGCGCGCTCCCAGGAGCCGACGACGCGGGCCGCGCCCGTGTCCTCGCCCAACGCGCGCTCGCCCTCGCCGACGCGGTGCACCAGGACCAAGCCGAGGCGCCCAGCCGTGAGGCGCTCGAACTAGCCGAGCGCACGGGTGATCCGCTCGCCCTGGCCGACGCTTTGCGCGCGCGCCAACAAGTCCTGAGTGGACCATGGCACGTCGCCGAGCGGCTCGAGCTGGCCCGCCGGATGCTCGCGCTCGGGTCGGACGCGCCGCCGGACGGCGAGCTGTGGGCCCGGCTGTGGCGCATCGACGCCGCGCTGCAACTCGGTTCCATGGCCGCGCTCGACGACGAACTCGCGCTGCTCAAGCTCTACGCCGACCGGCTCGGCCTGCCCAACGCGCACTGGCACCACCGCCGGATGAGCGCGGTCCGCTCCTTGCTGCTGGGCGCGTTCGACCTCGCCGAAGCACAGGCCGACCAGGCGGTGGCGGTCGCCGGGGAGCTGCCCGGAGCTGCCGCGGCGGGCCTCGACATCGCGTTTCGGACCGAGCTGCGGCTGATGCAGGGGCGGGCCGAGGAGATGTTCGGTCCGGTCGCCGAACTGGTCGCCAGGGCGCCGATGATGGTGGTGTACGGCCAGGTGGGCAAGTTCCTCCAGGACGCAGGCGATTCCGATGGCGCGCTCGCGCTGTTCGAGCGGCTGCGCCCGCGGTTGCCGACGCTGCCGCGGGAGGGCCGGTGGCTGCCGACCGTCACCTCAGCGGCCGAGTTGGCCGCGGACTTCGGTGACCTCGACACCGCGGCCCGCTGCTACGACGAGCTCTTGCCGATGGCCCAGTACTTCCTGGCCGCCGGTTCGGGCACGGTCGTCTGCCTCGGGTCGATGTCGCGGCCGCTCGGCCGGGTCGCCGCCGCCCTCGGCCGCCGCGACGACGCGATCCGGCACTTCGAGAACGCGATCGCGATGGATGGCCGCATCGGCGCCCTGCCTTACCGGGCCAGGGGAGAAGTCGGGCTCGCCGAGGTGCTCGCGGGCGGCGGCCAGGCCGACCTCGCCCGTGCGGGCAAGCTCGCGCGGCAGGCCGCCGTGACCGCGCGCAGGCTGGGCATGCCGCCGACCGTCGCGCGGGCCGACGCCGTGCTCACCGAGGTCCGCCGCGCCCAGCATGACGCCGTGCCGCTGACCGCGCGGGAACGGGAAGTGCTCGCGCTGCTCGCCGTGGGGGCGCCGAACCGGACGATCGCCGACAAGCTGGTGCTCTCCGAGCGCACGGTCGAGACGCACGTTAGCAACGTGCTGGGCAAGCTCGGCGTGGCCAACCGGGCCCAGGCCGCGACCTGGGCCGTGGAGAACGGGTACGGAACCACGTAGTCGGTCTCCGTACTTCCCCGGATCCGCCGCCCCACCGACCGCGCGAAGGTCGTGGGGACAACGGAAACGGGAGGTGAGCGCGATGTACGCGCGAATCCACAAGTCCACGGGCACTCCGCCCGAAGGCGCCCGCGAAGCCCACACCTATCGGCGGCTCGCGAGTGACGACGAACTGACGGTGTCGCTGTTCGACACCCTGGACGCGGCGGCGGCCGACCCGACCGCCGAGTGGTACGAGGTCGAGTCGGATGACCCCGGTGCGGGCGCTCCCGGTGGGGTGGCCGCGTTCCTCTACTTCGACGGCCCGATCAGCGAGGACGTCCACCGGGCGGGCGAGCGGGCCCACCGCGAGCGGATCGCCCCGGCGATGCGCACGCAGCCCGGGGTGAGCCGGGCGCTGGTGCTGTGGCAGCCGCAGCGGCGGACCGCGCTGGTGGTGTCCACGGCCGACTCCGTCGAGTCGATCGAGGCAGGTCAGCGCACGATCGCGACCTTGGAGCTGCTGCCGGGCGAGGACCCGGCGCTGCTGCCGGGACCGAACCGGATCGAGCTGTTCCGGGCGGTGGCGTCATGACCGCCGGGGTGACGCCGGTCGCGATCGAGCTGCCGGAGTCGGCGCGGTACCGGCTGGTGCCGACCCGCTGCTCGGCTCGGTTCACGGTGACGAAGCTGGGGCTGTTCCGGGTCTCGGGCGAGTTCACGGTCAGCTCGGGCGCGGTCTCGGTGGCCGACGGCGTGGCGAGGGTGCACGCCGAGCTGGACGCGGCGAGCTTCCGGACCGCCATGTCCCAGCGGGACAAGGACATCAAGTCCGCGAAGTTCCTCGACGTCGCCGTGTTCCCGACGCTGTCCTACGACGGCGAGCTGGTCGGCGACCGGATCGAGGGAACGCTGCGGGTGCGGGACCGGTTGGTGCCGACGGACTTGGCGCTGACCGTCGTCCACTTCGGACCCGACCGGGTCGACGCCACCGCCACCGCCCGGATCGACCGGTTCGAAGCCGGTCTGACGAAGGCGAAGGGCATTGTCGGGCAGTTCGTCGATATCGCGCTGACGGTGACGTTGGTGCGTTCGGAAGGAGAGCGGACATGAGCATCGGCCGAGCGATGGGTGTGCTGGGTGTGGTCGGGGTGCTGGTCGCGGGCGGCGGCGTCGCGATGGCGGTGTCGACGGAGCCGGTCACCATCAACGCCTGTGTGAACAGCAAGAGCGGGTCCGTGCGGATCATCGACGCGGCGGGTGCCTGCAACACCGCGTATGAACGGCCGCTCGTCTGGAACCAACAGGGAGACCCTGGACCCGCCGGGCCTGCCGGGCCTGCCGGGCCTGCCGGACCTGCCGGACCTGCTGGGCCCGCTGGACCCGCTGGGCCTGCCGGACCTGCCGGACCTGCCGGACCTGTCGGTCCGGCTGGGGCGGACGGGTCGCCGCTCTGGACGGTCGTCAGCTACCGGTTCGACCTCGAGACGGACACCTTGCTCGTGGATGCGACCAGGGGCGGCCACGCCACCTGGGCCGAGATGGTCGCCGAGCGCACGGACGTCACCTTCGACCGGGACGTCACCGGCTGCGCCGTGCAGGTCACGCCGCGATCGGAACCGCGGATGGCCGTGGCACAGCCGGTCGGGAACAAGGTCCAGGTGCGGCTCTACGAGGGCGGCGTGGTGAAGCCCGCGGCGTTCTCGCTCTCCGTGACCTGCTGAGGGGTTCCGCGAGTGGCTCGCGTCACGTATGGTTCGGCGAAAGTGAAGTTGATTCACATACGCGGGAGCAGACGGATGCGGGCCACTCGCCGATCGATCATCGCCACCACGTTGGCCGCCCTCGCGGGCGCTCTACTGGTCGGCGGGCTGCCGACCGCGCAGGCCGCGCCGACGACGTACCTGGTCGGACGCGGTATCTCCGACGTGACCGGGCCCGCGGCCGAGAACGGCATGATGGGGTACTCGAAGTTCGACCAGAAGACGACGGGCATCCACCAGCGCCAGCGCTCCCGGGCGTTCGTCACCGTCGACCAGGCCACCGGCAAGCGCGTCGCCTACGTGAACGCCGACCTCGGCATGATCTTCCGCGCGGTCCAGGAAGGGGTGCTGGGCAAGCTGAAGTCCCGCTACGGCGACCTCTACACCCAGCAGAACGTGCTGCTCTCGGCCACGCACACGCACGCCGGTCCGGGTGGGTACTCGCACAACTTGGCGTACAACCTCGCCATCCTGGGCTTCCAGAAGCAGACCTTCGACGCGACCGTCGACGGCATTGTCGAGTCGGTGGTCAAGGCGCACGACGACCTCAAGCCCGGGACCATCAGCATCGGCCGGGGCGAGCTGACCAACGCGAGTGTGAACCGGTCGCGGGTGGCGTTCGAGCAGAACCCGGAGTCGGACAAAGCCCACTTCCCCGACGCGATCGACCCGTCGATGACGGTGCTGCGGTTCAAGCAGGGCGCGGCGGACGTCGGCGCGATCAGTTGGTTCGCCACCCACAACACGTCGATGACGAACCTGAACACGCTGATCAGCCCGGACAACAAGGGGTACGCGGCTTACCAGTGGGAGCACGACCAAAAGGGCGTGCGGTACCTGGACAACCGCCCAGGCTTCGTCGCCGCGTTCCCCAACACCAACGCCGGTGACATGTCGCCGAACCTGAACCTGCGGCCCGGCTCCGGGCCCACCGAGGACGAGTTCGAGAACACCCGGATCATCGGCGAACGCCAGAACACCAAGGCGAACGAGATCTTCGACGGCCCGCAGACCCCGGTCAGCGGCGGCATCGACTACCGGATGCGCTTCGTCGACCTGTCCGCGGTCACGGTCGACGGGCGCTACACGACCGACGGTCAGTCCCGCCGCACCTGCCCCGGCGTGGTCGGCGCGTCGACCCTCGCGGGCAGCATCGAGGACGGGCCGGCGCTGCCGTTGTTCAGCGAGGGCATGGTCAACCCGATCGCCGCCCTGCTGGAACCGCTGGACGTCGAGGTGCCGCAGTGGGTCAAGGACTGCCAGTACCCGAAGGCGACCGCCGTCCCCACGGGCCTGGTGGAGGCGACACCGAACGTGCTGCCGCTGCAGATCGTGAAGCTGGGGCAGCTCCACCTGATCGCCGTGCCCGCGGAGGTCACCATCGTCTCCGGCCTGCGGATGCGGCGCACGGTCGCGGCGGAACTGGGGGTGCCGCTGGAGAACGTGCTGATCCAGGGCTACGCCAACGACTTCAGCCAGTACGTCACGACGCCGGAGGAGTACGACAAGCAGCAGTACGAGGGCGGCTCCACCCTCTTCGGCCGTGACACCCTTCCCGCCTACCAGCAGGAGTTCGCCAAGCTGGCGCAGTCACTCCGCTCGGGCTCGGCACTGCCGCCGGGCGCGACCCCGACGAAGCCGCTCCTCGCCGAACTGAACCTGCAAACCGGTGTGGTGTTCGACGACAAGGGACTGTTCCAGAGCTTCGGGCAGGTGCTGACCGAGCCGGCGGCGGCCTACGAGCGCGGGCAGACCGTGACCACGAAGTTCGTGACCGGCCACCCGAAGAACAACCTCCGCCGCAACGGCACCTACCTGGAAGTCCAGCGCGAAACCGCGGGCCAGTGGAAACGCATCGCCGACGACGGCGACTGGTCGACCCGCTACCACTGGGCACGAGTCGGGTTGGCCAACTCGGAGGCGACGATCACTTGGACGATCCCGCCGGACGTGCCGCCGGGCCGCTACCGAATCGTCCACCACGGCGACTGGAAGAGCGGCTGGACCGGCGCGATCACCCCGTTCACGGGCACTTCGCGAACGTTCACGGTGAACTAGGACTTCAAAGGACCGGTTCGGGCCGAGTCGGCGCGACGACCCGAACCGGTCCGCTATGGGTGCACCTCGGGCATCCGCTCGATTTCGATCGGGCCGATTCGAAGGTGCAGGGCGTCAAGCAGCAGCATGGTCGTCACGCCTAGGGCCACCAGTACCGCCAAGACCAGCACGGCGCGGACCAGCGGCCACCATGCTCCGGTCAGGATGCGGTAGGCCAAGGCGGGCCAACTGCGTGGTTCCCGCGGCTCGATCATCCACGAGCCCCCGTGATCTTCATCGCGTGGAGTACGCGCGACGATGTGAAATCTTCTATTGTCATGTTCGCGGAAAACCTCACTTCCTGGTTGCCACCTGTCGTGCGGTTTCTGCGCCCGAGACGGCCTCCTGTTCCAGCAGGGGGCCGTCTCTATTTCAGCGGCGCGATGCACGTGCATCTGCACGTGCATCGGATAGTACTCGGGCGTTTACCCGCTGCCAACGACCCACTGGATCAGTGCTGCTGTGCCTTCCAGAACTCGCGCGCCACCACCACGACCACCGCGGTGTCCAACAGTGCGAACACAACCAGGCCCAGTGAACCCGTGCGCACGGCACGGATGGATTCATAGATGACCAAGGCGCTCATGAGCAGGCACGCCAGCGGGTATAGCCGGACCGCGCGGCGATGCAGCGCGTAGGCGAGGCCGAGTTTCACAACGCCGTGCAGCAGCAGGAATACGACGGCGAAGGTCCGGCCGCCCTCAGCGGCGCGGGTGAGGTCGTCGGCGATGGCGCCGGTGTGGTCGCCGAGGAGGTCGCGAGTGATCACCGCGTTGGCGATGCCGCTGATCACCGCGGGCGGGACAGCCGCCAGCAGCAGCGCCGCGAGCACCTGAATGGCGCCGTCGAGGCTCTTGACCATCACCGTCAGGCTGATCAGGGCGGACCTGGTACGCGTCTGGCTGCTCACCTGGTCAGCATGCCGTCGTCGGCGCGTTTGTGTCAGCTCAATCGACCCTTTGCTCAAGCACCTGCCCCGGCCAGTCGCCCACCGCGAACATGGCCGACGGGGTGAAACCGTTGCGCACGTAGTACTCGACCAGCCGACCCCCGCCGCCCGCCCAGCAGTCGACCCGCAGCAGGCCGATGCCAAGCGCACGGGTGTGCGCGCGGGCGAAGTCGAGCAGGTCGGACCCGATGCCGCGGCCCGCGAGCCTGCGGGAGGTGATCAGGAACCGGATGTAGACCTCCGGCTCGTCGACCGGCGGGATCTCCTCCGGGGGGTCGCCCAGGACCAGCGCACCCGCGGGCGCGCCGTCGACCTCGGCGATCCACAGCAGCCCGCTCTCGGCCATCGCCCGGACCCGTGCCACCCGTTTGGGCTGCGCCGACCACGGCTCACTGCCCCACTGGTCGCTTTGGCCGCGCTCGACCATCCACGCCACCGCCTCGTCGAGGAAGGCGAGCATGGTGTCGGCGTCGGCGGGACCGCCAGTTCGGATCACCGGGACTCCTTTCGCTGGATGCTGTGTCGCGTCGGGGGAGCGGTTGTCGGGTCCTCCGGCCAGCGGTGCTTCGGATACCGCCCCCGCAATTCCGCGCGCACCTGCGGGTAGCCGGTCGTCCAGAACCCGGCGAGGTCACCCGTCACCGCCGTCGGCCTGCCCGCGGGCGAGAGCAGCCGCAGGACGACGGGCACCCGGCCGTCGACCACGGTCGGGCTCTCGGTCCAGCCGAACACCTCCTGCACCTTCACCGGAAGCGCGGGCTGGTCGCCGCTGTAGTCGACCCGGACCTTGGACCCCGACGGCACCTCGATCCGTTCCGGCACCAGCTCCTCCAGTCGGGCCGCCGCGGGCCAGGGCAGCAGCGTCCGCAACGCGGCGGTCATGTCGACGCGGCCCAGGTCGGCGCGGTTTCGGGCGTTGCCGATCCAGGTCTCGGCGGCGGCCAGCAGGGCGTTGTCGTCCACTGCGGGCCACGGGTCGCCCAGGGTCCGGTGCAGCAGGTCGAGCCGGGCGCGCAAGGAGAGGGCCCGCTCGTCGAAGCGGACCAGGCCGAGCCCGTGTTTGCGCAGTCCTTCCCGGATGGCCGCGCGCACGTCCTGCGCGGGCGGCTTCGGCAAGGGCCGCTCGTGCAGCACGATCGCGCCCAGCCTGCGGATCCGCCGCGCCACCACGTCATCGACCCACACCACCTCGTCCACAGTGGACACCAACGCCGGGGCCGCGCTGACCGCGAGTTCCTCATCGGCCCGAGCGGCGAGCCGGACGCGGCCGTGCGCGCTGCCCGGCACCCGGTCGGCCACCGCGACGGCGAGCCACTCCGGGTCGCCGAGCCCACTGCCCGGCGGCAACTCCACGGCCGTGCCGCCCGCCATCAGGTAGACGGCCGAATCCTTGCCTCGCCTGCGTGCCAGGCGTTCGGGATGCGCCAAGGCGATGATCAGCGCCGGGTCCACCCGGCCGGTCGACTTGCCCTCCACCAGCCGGGCGAGCCGGGTCGCCTCCCGGCGCCAGCGCTGCGACTTGGGCGACCCGTCGCGCAGCGCGCGCAGGCTGCTGTCGATGTCGGTGCTCGCCGCGAGCGTGTCGTCATCGAGCACCGCCACCACTTCCGCGGCTTCCCGCCCACCGAACTTGGCCGCGCCGTCCAAGAGCGCCCGCGCGATCCTCGGGTGCAGACCGAGCCGCGCGATCGCCGTGCCACGGGCGGTCACAGTCTCCCCGTCCAGGGCACCCAACGCGCGCAACGTTTCCTGCGCCGCCGCCAGCGGACCCGCGGGCGGCGCGTCCCACCAGCGCAGACCGCTCCCGTCCGGCGTGCCCCAGCACGCCAGTTCCAAGGCCAGCCGGGTCAGGTCGGCGTTGCGGATCTCCGGCTCCGGGTAGCGCGGCAGTGTCGCGTGCTCATGTTCCGGCCAGCACCGGTACACCCGCCCGGGTGCCTCCCGGCCCGCGCGCCCGGCCCGCTGGTCGGCCACCGCCGCGGACACCCGCACGGTGATCAGGCCCGCCATTCCGCGCCGATGGTCGACCCGCGACACCCGGGACTGCCCGGCGTCGACCACCACGCGCACCCCGGGCACCGTGAGACTCGACTCCGCGACCGCCGTCGACAACACGACGCGGCGCCGCGGACCCGGCTTGAGGGCCGCGTCCTGCTCGGCGGTGGCCAGCCTGCCGTGCAGCGGGAGGACGTCGGCGTCGATGCCCGCGAGTGCGCCCGCGACCCGGCGGATCTCCGCCGCGCCGGGCAGGAACACCAGCACGTCACCATCCACTTCGGACAACGCCGTGCGCACCGCCCGCGCCACGCACGCCTCGACGCGCTCCCCGCGTAGCGGCGGCATATACCGGTAGTCCACGGGGAACGTGCGCGCGTCCACCCGGATGACGGGGGCGTCGCCGAGCAGGGCCGCCAGCTTCTCCTCGGCGACCGTCGCGCTTGTCGCCAGCAGCCGCAGGTCCGGCCGCAGCCCGTCGCGCGCGTCCAGCAGCAGCGCCAGGAGCAGGTCGGCGTCGAGGTGGCGCTCGTGGCACTCGTCGAGCAGCACTGTGTCCACACCGGACAGTTCGGGGTCGGACTGCAAGCGCCGCACCAGAAGCCCCGAGGTGACGACCTCGATGCGGGTGTCCTTCGACGTCTTCCGGTCGCCGCGCACCGCGTAGCCCACCGTGCGGCCCACCGGCTCGCCCAGCAGGGCCGCCATCCGCGCGGCGGCGGCCCGCGCGGCCAGCCTGCGCGGCTCGGCGACGACCACCGTGCCGCCCGACTCGGCCAGGGCGAGCGGCACCAGGGTCGTCTTCCCGGTCCCCGGTGGCGCGACAAGCACCGCCGTGCCGTGAAGATCAACCAATCGGGTGATCTCCGGCAGGGCGGCGCGCACGGGCAGGTCCGGCAGCGTGGCCATGCGCTCAGCTTCTCAGGTTGTACTCAGCGTGCGCAGGTAGCCTCCGCAGTGTGACCAAGGCGTCCGTTCTGGACGGTATCGGCACTTTGCTCCGACTCGGGCTGGCCGCGGTGTGGCTGGTCTCCGGCTGGATCAAGGTCAGTGATCCCAACCAGACATTCATCGCGGTTCAGGCATATGACCTGCTGCCCAGCGCAATGGTGAGTGTCGTCGCCGCGGCGATGCCGTTCCTCGAGCTCGCGCTCGGCGTGCTGCTGCTCGCCGGGCTCGGCACGCGGCTCTCGGCGGTGTTGTCGACGCTGGTGCTGCTGGCGTTCATCGGCGCCGTGGCGCAGTCGTGGGCGCGGGGGCTGAGCATCGACTGCGGCTGCTTCGGCGGCGGCGGTCCGGTGGCCGAGGGGCAGACGAAGTACCCGCAGGAGATCGCCCGGGACATCGGGTTCCTGGCGTTGGCGGTGTGGCTGGCGATCCGGCCCAGGACGTGGTTCTCCGTCGACGGCCGGTTCGGCGCGCGGAGCAGTGTCGAAGAGACGAGTTAGGAAGGTCGGACAGGTGGGTGGAGCGGAGCGCAGCGCTCGCAAGCGCAAGCAGCAGGGGAGCGCCCCGGCGGCGGGCGCCAAGGCGGTCGCGGCGGCGAGGAACAGCGGCGGGGACCGGAGCAAGGTCATCCTCGCGGTGGTGGCCGTGCTGGTGATCGCGGGCGCGGTCATCGGCGGGGTGATCTACACGAACAACCAGAAGAACGTCACCAAGGACAAGGCGATCGCCGTCCAGACGGTCCAGCTCGACGTCCCGGTGAAGCGCGACGGCGGGGTCGTGGAGGTCGGCAAGGACGGGGCCAAGGCCACCCTCGACATCTACGAGGACTTCCTCTGCCCGGCGTGCGCGTCGTTCGAGGAAGGCTTCGGGCCCAAGATCGAGGAAAAGGTCAAGGACGGCACCCTCAAGGTCCGCTTCCACATGCTCAACCTGCTGAACAACCGGTCCGACCCGGAGGGCTACTCCACCGACTCGGCCAACGCCGCGCTGCTCGCCGCCGACGAGGGCAAGTTCCTCTCGTTCCACAAGAGCCTGTTCAAAGACCAGCCCGCCGAGGGCGCCCGCGGGTGGACCAAGGACCAGCTGATCGAGCTGGGCAAGGCCGTGGGTGTCACCTCGCAGGCGTTCGTCGACGGCGTCCGCTCGGGCAAGTACGACGCGCTGGTCACCGAGGAGTACCAGAAGGCGCGCGCCGACGAGGCCCTGCAACAGGAGTTCAACGGTCAGAAGGGCTTCGGCACCCCGACCATGGCCTCCGGCGGCAAGGCGATCGACACCGAAGACCCGAACTGGCTGACGAAGCTGACCGGCTGAGCTCACCCCATCCCAGGCAGCGGCGCGTCGCCCTCGGTCCACCGGACCAGGCGGCGCGCCTTGCCCGTCTCGGTGCGCGGCACACTGCCCGGCTTGAGGACGCGGACGTCACACCCGATGCCCAGCCGCTCCCGCAGCGCCACGGCAAGATCGGCGCCCAGCGTCGACTCGGCCGACTCGGCCATGGGCTCCACCGCGACCCGCAGCTCGGGCCGGGCGGCTTGGCGCCGGTCTTCGATGATCAGGTAGTGCGGGCTGACCCGGTCGTCGGCCAGCAGGACGGCCTCGACCTCGGTGGGGAAGACGTTGACCCCGCGCACGATCAGCATGTCGTCGGTCCGGCCCAGCAGCTTTGACATCCGGCGCAGGGTCCTCGGGGAGTCCTTGACCGGCCCGGCCAGGGTGGCGACGTCGCCGGTGCGGTAGCGCAGCAACGGCATCCCGGTCTTGGTGAGCGTGGTGAACACCAACTCGCCCGGCGTCCCGTCCGGCACCGGGTTGCCGTCACCGTCGACGCACTCGACAAAGAAGTGGTCCTCGGCGACGTTCAACATCCCCTCGGAGTCCAGCGACTCGGCCGCCACCCCCGGCCCGATGATCTCCGAAAGCCCATAGATGTCGAGCGCGCGAATCCCCAGCAGCCGTTCGATCTGAACCCGCATCTCGTTCGTCCACGGCTCCGCGCCGTGCACGCCGACCTTGAGGCTCGTCGGTTCCACCCCGGCGGCCACCATCGCCTCCCCGAGGTGGATGGCGTACGAGGGGGTGCAGGTCAGGACGTCGGGGCGCAGGTCCTGGATCAGCCGGAGCTGCCGGTCGGTCATCCCACCGGAAACAGGCACGACCGTGGCGCCCAGTCGCATGGCACCGTGGTGCACCCCGATACCCCCGGTGAACAACCCGTACCCATAGGCGTTGTGCACCACGCTGCGCCTGGTGGCCCCCGCACCGCCGAGCGCGCGGGCCATCACCTCGGCCCAGATGTCCAGGTCGGCGGCGGTATAGGGAACCAGCGTGGGGCGGCCGCCGGTGCCGGAGGACCCGTGGACGCAGACGACCTCCTCGGCCTCCACCGCCCGCAACCCGTGCGGATAGTGCTCCCAGAGATCCCGCTTGCGCACCGTCGGCAACCTGGGCAAATCGTCGAGCCGGACCTCGGCCCCGCTGCGAACCCCGCAGTCCCGCAACCGCTGGGCCTGCACACCACCGGCGTCCAGGAGTCGATTGACCAGGGCCCCGAGCCGCCGCTGCTGCAGCTCCCGTCGACGGTCGAGGGTCATGCCTTCGGCATCTGCGTCCACCATAGGGACGACGCTGTCCAGTACGGTCACGATCACCGGTCTAACACCCCGGCGGCCCCGTGGGAAGACCCCCGATTTCAACCGGGGGAAACCTGTGGGGTAATCTGTTCACACACGCCAGGGAGCCCCCTCCCGAACGTGACTGACCTGGGGCTGTGGCGCAGCTGGTAGCGCATCACACTGGCAGTGTGAGGGTCAGGGGTTCGAGTCCCCTCAGCTCCACAAGTGAATCTCTTTCAATTTCGCCCGCCGACCTGTGTGAACAGGACCGGCGGGCGATCTTGTTTGTGCGTCCCAAGTGGACAGTGGTGCACCGAACTTGGTCGGTCATGGACCTGCAGCTACCCCGACCTGCCCCACCGGACGGCAAGCTGGCATACAGGCGCGACGGTTTCGGCAGGCCCAAAGCCCTCCTGCCGGCCAGGCCCAAGCTCGGCCTGCACACGCTCGCTTCATTCGAGTGTCGGGCGGTCGTGCATGACGGCGAGGTCCACATCAACTGCCCGGCCTGCGCTGCCGCTGAGCTGCTCACTGCTGGCGGCTGATTCCATCGAGCGCGGACAACATCATCGTTTGCAGGTGGTCGACGTGATCAATAGCCCGCTTACCAGCTCGGAAGGCGACGAGCTTCACGGCCGAAGGCTGGTGCTCACCAGCATCTGGGTCCGGCTGGACGACCTGTTCGCCCGCCCGCCCGATGCTCCTCGACACGTCATCCCTACCGGCCTGGATCTGGCCGGCCAGGTCCAAGGCCGGCTCCACGGACGCTTTCCCAGCATCGACGGCGACTGGCTCGGTTATGGACACGGTTTGAAACTGACCGTTGGTCACTGATTTAGCTGCTGGGCTCGCTCGGTGGTGGCACCCCAGGCTGTGAGGCACCGGGGGTGGGAACCGAATACGCCGGAAAGGGGCCGTGGCCCGGTGCAGGTCGTTCGGCGCGGCACGGGGGCGGTAGGTGCTGTTTGATCTCGTGGGTTTCGGACGCGGCTGAGTTGGGATCGGCGCCGGTTGAGGTCGTGGATGCGCGCGCTGGCTGGGCTCGCTGGCCGACGATGGACACCCACCGCGCCAGCCGAGGCGGGTCTGTGGGATCTTCCGTTCATTGAGACGGAGGGTTCCGCATGGCTGCCATGGACGACCTTCGCTGACAACGACGACCAGAACTGGACCTGCGGGCGGGAGACGTACGCCGGTCCAGTTCTACTTGTTGTCAGTAAAGGAGTCGGTGATCGAGCCCGTCGCGTCGGTGACGGCGCCGGACGCGTCGCTGATTGCACCGGTCGCCGAGTCGACCACGTCCTGGCCTGCTTCGGCGGCCCCGCCGACAGCCTGCTCGATGCCTTCGGCGGGCGATTCGAATCCGGTCATCTCAGTGACCTTGTCGGTGGCACCGCCCAGCAATTCAGTCGCCTTCTCCTTCAACATGTCGAACAAGCTCATGGCAGTCCCTCTGGTTCGGTGCTGCGGCGATCGCGGCTGCGGGCGCTACGGTAACCAACGGTAAAATGCCGCGACACGAAGACCTTCTACGGCGGTGACCGGGTCACCACCATCCCCCCGCAGGGCGGCGTCGCATCCACGGTGATCTCCGACGCCCGTGGTCGCACCACCGAACTGGTTCAGTACGCCACGGCGCCCACGGTGAACGGTGAGGTGGTATCCGGCGGCAACCCGCAATCGACCCGGTACAGCTACAACCCCAAGGGCCAACTGGTCGAGCTGACTGACGCCCTCGGCACCAAGTGGGGCTTCGAGTACGACTTCCTCGGCCGCCAGACCGCGCGCGTCGACCCAGACTCGGGCCGCTCCTCCACGACCTACAACATCGCCGGGCAAGTCACCTCGACCACCGACGCTCTCAACCAGACCTTGTCCTACGTGTACGACGACCTGGGCCGCAAGACCACGAGCTGGGACGGTGCCCCGGGCAGCGGGGAGAAGCTGGCGACCTGGGCTTACGACACCGCGGCCAACGGTGTCGGCAAGCTGCACTCGAGCACGCGCCACACCCCGGCCGGTGACTACACCGTCGAGACGAGCGGCTACAACAGCCGGGGTCTCCCGTTCGACCAGATCGTCAGGATTCCCACCGGTCAGGAGGGTTTGGCCGGCACCTATAAGACGCAACTCGGGTACACGAGCACGGGCCTGCCGACCTACGTCACGCTGGCGCATGCCGGCGGCCTACCGGCGGAAAACATCCAGTTCACCTACGACCGTTTCGGCCAACCGCAATCCACCCGTGGCGTGAACACCATCGTCGCCGCCTCTACCTACAGCTCCGCCGGTGAGCCGCTGCGCTACGCGCTGGGCGGTCTCGACCAGGTCGCTTTGACCTTCGACCGCGACACCCACACCCACCGGGTCAACCAGATCACCATGACGGCGGTCAAGGCGGTCCCACAGATCGACGACGTCCGCTACACCCACGACCCGGCCGGCAACCTCACCAAGGCCTACAACACCCAAGGCCACCCCAACTTCGGCGGCGTCAAACGCACCGAGTGCTTCGCCTACGACGGGTTGAACCGCCTCACCGTGGCATGGACCTCCGCCACCCAGGACACCTGTTCCGCCACACCGGGTGCGGGCACGGTCGGTGGTGGTGTCACCCCGTACTGGACGTCCTGGGAGTTCAACAAGGTCGGCTCCCGCACCAAGCAAACCCAGCACCAGATCCCCGGCGGCCTGACCGGCAACACCACCACCGAGTACAACTACCCCGCGCCCACTGCGGAACAACCCCACGGGGTCACCTCGACCACCACCACCGGCCCGTCGGGCAACACGTCGGCCAGCTACCACTACGACGACGCGGGCAACACCGACAAGCGTGTCCTGCCCGCCGGTACCCAGGACCTCACCTGGGACAAGACCGGTCGCCTCGTCAACGTCGACCTCGCAAACACCACCCCCACGAACGACTCCAGCTACATCTACGACGCCGACGGCAACCAGCTGATCCGCACCGAACCGGGCAAGACCACTCTGTACCTGCCCGGCCAGGAAATCACCCGCAACACCACCAACGGTGCGGTCACCGGCACCCGCTACTACACCCACAACGGCACCACGGTCGCCGTCCGCAACACCGGCGAAAACCCGACCTACCTCAAAGCCGACATGCACGGCACCAACCAGGTCGCCGTCGCCTCCAACAACTACGCCGTCACCCGACGCACCCAGGACCCCTACGGCAACCCACACGGCTCCGAGAGCGCCACCCCGTGGCCCGACACACACGGGTTCCTCGACAAACCCACCAACACCACCACCGGCCTCACCGACATCGGCGCCCGCAACTACGACCCCACCCTCGGCGCCTTCGTCTCTGTCGACCCCATCCTCGACATGGCCAACCCCCAATCCTGGACCGGATACGCCTACGCCAACAACAACCCCACCACCTTCAGCGACCCCACCGGCCTGTTCTGCGACGGATGCCAATACGCGGGAAGCGGAGAACACCACGGCGTCGGCTGCTCGCTCGACAGCGACGGCATTTGCGACTCGGTTGAAGACGAGCAGACGGAGCACGAACATGTAACCGGGAACGGTGACGGCACCAAACAGCCCATCATTTACGGGCACCGTCTCCCGACGCGGAAGGAAATGCAAAACGGCGGGTTGGCGCTTCCGCCGAGGCGAATGTGTGGGACCACCTGGAGACTGAAGGTCATACGGTGGTGAGGCAAGCCATCGCAGTGCGCGGTAATGGAGGGCAGGCTAGGTACTACGATGGGGCGATCGACCTCGGTGGTGGCAACTACCTTGGGATTGAGGTAAAATCCGGAGGCGCCTCTCGGAATGCTGCGCAACGAGAGTTTGATGAGTGGGTCGCGAAAGGAAATATTCCAGTCGGCGTGGGGCAATCAAGGGGCATTAATATCGTGGGCGTCTTCGACGCTATTACCCCATAGTGAGGTGAGGTGAGGTTCCTTGAGGACGCTATCTAAAAGCGACTATCTGAATATGGTGAAACCCGTCGTACAGGCTTGCCCTGCCGACAGCTTAAAGGCAAGGGATTTCTCGGGTAGTTCAATGTCATTTCGGCGAATTGTCGACGATATTGAACAGAAAGTCAACTTCGGCCTATTTGTTCATCCGAAGTACGCTCGCAATAGTGCTCATCTGATTCTCGGTGTGGAAGTTTTCGCTAAAGGCATAGTGGATACTTACAAAGAGATGCTCCCCTCGGATCCCAATCCGAAAGACTCGTGCCGCATCTTTATGCCGCTGGAATCACTCTCTCGTGAGCGAGTAAGCCCTTGGCTATTTCATGATATGGCGACCGTCAAGGCTATGGAATCTAAAATTGTCCGAACTATTGAAGGTTCCGTTATTCCGTTCCTGGACGAGGCGGCATCGACCGGCGGCCTGCTTGAGATATGCCGGGAGGGTATTAACAAGGCGGCATCAGTCCTGGGATATAGCGCCGGAAATCGTGCAGTAATTGGTGCAGCCTTGGCTGTATCTATGGGAGACGTGCCCGGTGGTTTAGATCTTATCCGGGTCTCGTATTCCAATAGTCCGAGTCTGCGCAGAGAGTACGATACGGCCTTTTTGTTTCTGGAGCGATTGAACTCTCGGTAAGTAGCCGTCGAATGGTGGTCTCTCTTCAATAGGCGCCGAGAAGGCACTGCGGATCGCAGCCTCAGTGAGGCATCTCCGCCACTCATGACACCTGTGTACCTGTAGCGCTGGTGATCAGCAGGAATCGCGAACGCGATCGTGCCTGGCTGCGTTCGATGTTGATCCGGCTCATGTGTCAGGGGTTCCACGTCGTTTCAACGCGCGCAGGCGGAGGACGCACGTGCTGCTAGACCAGTGGTACCGCTGGGTGAGGTTCAGTTCCCGGCGGATTGCCGCGTTGTCCACGTTCGGAGCGCGTGGGACAGGGCCAGCAGGTTGAGTGTTGAGCGTTGAGCGCTCAGTTCCTGGGGGTGAACAGGAGCATGTGGCCATCGCACGACCGCTACTGGGCAACCCGGCGCTCCCCACCTTAGCGAACTGACCGGCAACTTCGGTGGGAATCCATGCAGCGGTTTCTTGACTCCTGGACGAGGTTCGCCGTGATGGGCAACGGCTGTCTCGTGAGCGCGGCCATGAGGTGCACGTGCGAATCCTGGACTCTGAGGCGGCTCCGGGCGCTCGGCCTGCGGGTCCGACCGATTGCCGCGGAGATCGAGCGGCTCCGTTCGGCACTGGAAGGCAGGCACCAAGATCCCCGGCGGGATCGATCGAGATGCCTTCAACGCCTGGAAGTCCCAGTACTGGAAGGACCGAGCGGCAGGATTTGGTGGATGACGAACGCCGTCGAGGCGAGTGAGCGACTGATTGAGCTGGTTCGCGGGAACGATGACATCGCGAACCATGCCGACGGCTGTGAAGCAGGGATGATAGCCGCCGCCGAGAGTGCTCTGGGCGCGGCTTTCCCTCCCTCGTACCGGCGCCTGGTCGAAGAGTTCGGGACCTGGGATATCGCTGGCGAAGAATTCCTCGGCGTATATCAGACGCCCGCAATGGGCGTGGAATTGTTGGGTTCCGTAGCGGAAACTCTGGATGCTCGCAGCCAATATGGAATGCCATCCGATTTGATCGTTGTGATGTTCGATGGAATGGGTGGCCTGGTCGTGTTCGATTCCTCTCGCGTGGATCAGGAAGGCGAGTGCCCCGTCCTCGTTTGGAATCCCGGGGTTGTGGATCGCGAGAGCATGGAGAGGGTCGGGGATGACTTCGGATCTTTCGCATTCGCCCTCTGTCAGCGAGCTGTTACGCGTTGGCGGGCGTCTGGCTGAATCTGAAACCAGGTGAAGCGAAGAAGGCTCGCCAGAATTTCTGGCGAGGCTTCTGAGGGAGGCCCGGGCGTGAGTGTTCCCCGCCGACGTCGGTCACGTTGGAGCCGCAGGCCTCGAAGATCCGCAGCCCGCGTAGGCCGAGCATGGCGACAAGGGCGAACTCGAAGGGGTTGGTGGAGTCGCAGGCGGCCAGTAGCGCCTCGAACTGCCGAAGTTTCAGGCTGACGACGAATCCGGCGGCGGTCAGTGCCCGCTCGGTGAGTGTCGGGTCGGCCAGGTCGAACGGGTCGACACCGCCGACGACGAGACCGTCGAGGCGGCCGTCCGCGGCGGCGGCGAGGATGCCGTCGGTGACGCGGCCGGGGGCGGCGGGCAGCGAGCCGGGCTTGAGGCCCCACGCCTGCTCGACGTCCACACGGGCGGAGATGTCGGTGACCAGGCGGCCACCGGGCAGCAGCGTCGGCACGGCACCGGCGTCGAGCGCGCCGCGCTCACCGGCGCGACGCGGGATCCACGCGACCTGCCCGGCCGCGGCGCCGATCCCTGGGAGGGTGAGTCATCACGCCACGCTTCGCTATGGCCGTGGTGGTCCTTCGTGTCAGGTTTACCCGACCAAGGCAGCATGGCGGGCGTTCCTCCGGCTTCGTGATTGGGGCGCACGTTCATGAGCGAGCAGCACATGGGCGATCACATCGGCCCATGTCTGCTCAGCATGTGACGTGCATCCGCACCTGCGGCGGAGCCCAGCACTGGGGATTCATCGCTACTGTCATGGAGTGGACGTGTGGCTGCGCGAAGACATTTGGCTCTCCGTGGGAGCTGAGCTGCGTGTGCATCGGGACCACGGTCTCGCTCACCTGCTTACCGAGGATTCGGTTCGGTTCGCAGCGGCGCGGGCGTTGGTGGGGGCGGCGAGGATCCCGGGGGACTACGGGTCGAGTGGCCCCACCCGGCTCTCCCAGGGGCTCGTATCGATCTTGTCGCGGGTGGTCGACCACCAGCAGCTTTGATCGAGTTCAAGTTCCCGCGGGAGCCCAATGAACAGAACGCAGCTTGGACGATGGCGCTCGGTGAGGTGCTCAAAGACCTCTACCGGCTTGCTGCCTATCCCGGTGAGGCCGATCGACTGTTCGTTTACGTCGAGTCCACTCGCTTGCGCACATACATGGCTGGTGCAGCCAGGCGATACGGGTTGGACCTCGATGCCGACGAAGTCGCGCTGCGTCCCGCCGACGCGGCGCGTCTGCCGACGACCGCGGCGAAAATCATCGGCGCCGATCTCGCCGCGCACCACGTCGTCGCGCGGCGGACCTCGCTGATCGACATCGATGCGGGCCTTCGGTTGGCCGTCTATCAGGTCGATCCTTTGGGCGCACGGCCCGACCTGATCGCCGGCAGCGTGGCCACCGCGGAGCGGGCTGTACCTGGGGTCGATAGCCCGACAGCGTCGCCTGGGTATTCCAGGAGCGATGCCGACCCCGTATCCGCGAATATCGCCGCGACCGCGCGAGCGCAAGTCCTTGAACGCGACGGCGCCCGGCGCGAAATCTTGGAGGCGTGTTCAGCGAACGGCAGCCTCGAATCGAACGTTGACGCCTGCTTGGGTAAGAGCAGGCCCAAGACGAGCGCTTCCGCGAAACAGGTGTCGCGCAGCAGGGTCACCACGTATCCCCCGGCCGACGTCAGGTCGCTTCGCGGGCAAGCCCATGCACGCGCGGCTGACTGCCAGGCGTAGGCGCCGGTTCACCTCGTCGGCAGGGCGGGCGGGGGAGCTTGTTCGCGCGTCGCAAGTGGACAGTGGTGCGCGAGGTTGTCCTGCAGGGTGGCGTGGCGGAACTGGTACCGCGCTCCGATCGTGCGGAGGATGTGCCGTCGGTGGGCGTCCTCGAGGAAGTGGATGAGCCTGCCGGGGGTGCGATATCTCAGCGTCAGAAAGGCTTGCGCGGCGGCGGCGAGCCACGTTCGGGACAGGACAAGGCCCATGACCGCGCCCAGCGCGATGCCTGCTTCGAGGTTGAATTGCTCGCCGTTCGTGAGGTGGAAGTTGTTTCCGGGGTTGAGGCCGGTGGCGATGCCCGCGACGAGCCCGATGGTGAGCCAGAAGGCGAGGTCCTGTCGCCAGGCCTGGATCGGGTTCACCGGTGAGGTGTCGGCGGTGTGGTCCGCGAATACACCGGTGACCCAGACGGCGACGCTGACGATGAGTGTCGTGGCGGCGAAGGTGAAGAGGACGAATCGGAGGATGTGGGCAGGCCCGTGTTGCGGGTGCAGGAGGAGGAACAGCGGCGTGGCGAAGATGGTGTTCGCGATGCCGAACAGGAGCCCGGCGGTGAGTGCCGCGACGATGCTGCGAGGAGCGCGGAGTTGCCGCCACGTACGGATGTTGAGCGTGCGGGGCATGGCGGTGCCGCCGGGCTGCCCGGTGGCGAGCCAGTACGTGAGGACGAATGCGATGCCGGAGGTCGACAGGCTGGTGACACCCGCCCGTTGGCCGAAGGCGACCCCCTCCAGTACGGCCACGGCGATTCCGGTCGCCAAACCGAGGAGGTGGTGCCACGCGATGCGCATCGGTGTGGTCGCGAGTGTTTCGGGGTGACTGGTCCGCAGGTTGTACGCGAGCGCGTTCGCGATTCCGATAGGCGCGCAGAGGATGAGTGTGTGGATGAGTGCCGTGTGCACCCAGACCAGCGGGTCGGCCGCGAACCTGGTGGCGACCATGCTCATCAGGACGAACGCGAGAAAGCCCGCCAGGGAGCCGAACAGACCGCCGAGGATGATTCGCGCCGTGGCTGGAATCCATCGGGGGAATTGCCACCAGGCGATCTCCCGATCGTTGTTCGACTGTCTGGCGATGACGCTGAGAGTGCGGCGAGCGGAGTCCGGGGTGTGTGGGGGGAGGGGTTGTCCCGGCCGCGGTGTGTAGGCGGCGGTGATGGCGAGGTCGAGGAAGTGCCGGGAGATGGCGTCGCTGGTGGGGAATCGGTCGGGATCGAGCAATTCGGCAACGTCGGCGGGCTTGGCGCGGGGGTAGGTGTCGGGGATCAGGGTGAGGTTGAGCGGGCTGGTGAGCGCCTGCGCCGCGGCGCTGTCGGGGTTCCGGTCGAGCGCGGCGACCAAGCCGTCCCAAGGCGGTGGCGTGGGGTCGGGGAGCCAACGCCGGAGATAGCCGCTGACGTCGCTCTGGGTGAGTGGTCGCAGTTCGATGGCGGCGGCACGGGTGAGGATCGTGGGGTGTCCGGTGGCGGCCCGCAACTCGTTGGTTCGGCTGAGTAGGACGAGTCGGAAGGTGGCTTGGTCGCTGAGAGCTCGCAGCGCGCGGGGACGGGCGGCTTCGGGGAGGTCGTCCAGCCCGTCGAGGATGACCGCGATCCGGCCTTGGGTGAGCAGTAGGCGGGCGTCACGGCGGCTGTGGCGGCCGCGTAGGACCTGGAGTTCGGTGAGTTTGGCGGTGATCCAGTCGGCGGCGGTCATCGTGTCGGGGTTCCAGTCCTGCAGACCGAACAACACGGGAACCGGGACGCGGGCTCGCTCGCGTGGGCCGAGGTCGGCACGGTGCTTGAGGGCGTCGAGGAGCAACAGGATGGCCGCCGACGTCTTGCCGTCGCCGGGGCCGCCGGTGATGATCAGCCGCCCGGAGGCGAGTCCGCCGTAGAGGGTGAGCAGGTCGGCGCGGTCGCCGTGGTCCAGCGCCGCCGGGGTGACCTGGGTGATACCGGGCAAAGCCGGGAAGGACGAGCCGTCGTCGTGGACGGTGCTGGCCTCCTCGACCCGCCCGGTCACCGGCTGATCGCTTCGACGCCACCGGATGGGCAGGTTGACGTGGCCGACCAGGCGCCGCTCTCTGGCGGCGCCGAACCACTGGGTCTGGACGGCGGTGGCCAGGCTGTCGCACAACTGGTCCAGCGGAGCTGGTTCGAACGAGTCGGGCACCGGATCGTCCACGGGTGCCGACACCGGCACGTGCCCGGGACCATCGATGCGTTTCTGCCGGTAGGCGGTGGCGAAGAGCTCTCGGGCGCGTTGGGCGTCATCGCCCCCACCACCGAGCGCTCGGGCCAGTTCGCCTGCCTGGTGTTCATCGGCGGGGAGCCGGTCGCCGCGCAGGATCTGACCGACTCGTTCGGGGGAGGACAGCCCGAGTCGGATTCCGCGCTTGCGGTGATCCTCGGTGTTCAGGATCGCTCGCAGCGACGGCCAGCCGTGGTCCTGGTGGATGTGCTCGTAGAGCTCGAGCAATCGCCGGTGCGGACCTGCCTGCGGCCATCGCTGCCTGCTGATGGGTCGCCCCTGCCCCTTGCGCGTACCCACTCACCCTCCGGCTCGACGTCACCGCGGACCCCGATCCGATGGTAAGGGGCCGGCGGTTCGCCGAAGTTGTTGTCCACCAACTGTCCTGTGTGATGTTGGATCGCCGCAGGTCAGCGGCGGTGGACAGGAGTCGTGGACGCTGCCGGGCGGATGGCGGGCCGCCGCGGGTCTTGGCTTCTCCACATGAGTCTCCGGCTGGATGATCGTGGCCCGGTCCGTTTTCGCCGCACCTGTGTCGTGCTGGCCGTCCTGGTGTCCCTGACTGGGTTCGGGCTGGCGGTGCCGCAGTTGTTCGGCGCGAGTAGCACGGCCGGTGACGCGGGGTCGGCCGTGAAGGCTCCCGAGCACCCCGAGGGCACGGCGTTCAATCCGAACCAGATCAAGGACATCAAGGCCGCTGATCCGGGTGCGAACGTGAACCTGGTCGAGCCGCCGTCGGCGAACAATTCCGGTGACGCACGGTTGTCGTATCCGTTCGAGGTGCCGAAAGGCCGGGCTGATCTGCAGCCGACCTTGGCGGTCGCCTACAGCTCCGCGGGTGCGAACGGCTGGACCGGTGTCGGCTGGGACGTCTCGACTCCGGCGATCACCTTGGAAACCCGGTGGGGTGTGCCCAGGTATCACTCGGGGTTGGAGACCGAGACGTATCTGCTGAACGGCGAGCAGTTGACGCCGGTGGCGCACCGTGGGGAGTTGCAGGCCCGCACTAGCGAGAAGGTGTTCCACACGCGGGTGGAGGGCCAGTTCGATCGGATCGTCCGGCACGGCGACAGCCCGAAGAACTACTGGTGGGAGGTCACCGACAAGTCCGGCACCCGCTCGTTCTACGGCGGCGCGGCCGACGCGACGTTGACCGACGGGGCGGGCAACGTCGGCACGTGGGCGCTGCGTGAGGTGCGCGACCCGCATGACAACTTCCTTCGCTATCACCATGTGAAGGTCGCCGACGGGGGTACGGCGAATTCGGCGGTGCCGGGGAGCAACCTCTACCCGGCCAAGATCACCTACACCGGCAGCGGCGCCACCGAGGGCCGGTACTCGGTCACGTTCATCCGGGACCGGGAGCGGGGTGAGCCGCGACGGGGTGATGTGCAGGTCGACGCCCGGTTGGGGTTCAAGAAGGTGACGGCGGATCTGCTGCGCCGGGTCGAGGTGAAACTGGACAACGAGCTGATCCGGGCGTACGAGCTGAACTACCGCACCGGCGCGTACGCCAAGACGCTGCTCGCGTCCGTCTCGCAGTTCGGCGAGGACAACCAGTTGTTCAACACGCACACGTTCGACTACTTCGACGACGTGCGTGACGCCGAAGGCAACTACAACGCCTTCGCCGCCGCCAAGGAGTGGGCGGTGCCGGACGACGACCTGGGCGTGAACATCCGCGAAGGCGAGGCGTCCGCGATCTCGGCGAGCACGTCCGCCGGCTTCGGCGCGCACCTGTTCGCCGGCTACAACGTGCAGGGGCTGCCGACCAAGGAGGGCTCGGTCGGGCTGAAGGTCGGGTTCAACGCGGGCCAGTCCGACGGTTTGGTGGCGTTGGCGGATGTGAACGGCGACAACCTGCCGGACAAGGTGTTCCGCAAGAACAACGAGGTGTTCTACCGGCCCAATCTGGCCAAACCCGGTGGTGAGCCGAAATTCGGGGACACCCCGGTCAAGCTGGCAGGCCTCCCCGGAATCTCGACCGAGCGCACGCTGTCCGGCACCATCGGTGTCGAGGCCTACGTGCTCACGACGTCGGCCCAGTTGGACTTCGTGGGCACCACGACCACCTCGGACCGGTTCTTCAGTGACGTCAACGGCGACGGCATCACCGACCTGGTGAACAACGGCGGCGTGCTGTTCGGCTACCTCGACGCCAACGGCCAGCCGGCCTACAGCGCGGACTCCGGTCAGACCCCGGCGCCGGTCGGGGGCGGTGCGGTGACCGGCCAGATCGTCGGTGACCAGACCGCGCAGGTCAACCAGCAGGTGGACAACTCGCCGCTGCTGGACTCCGTGCGTCGCTGGGTCGCGCCGTTCAACGGCACGGTGCGGGTCGATGGCCGGGTGCGGTTGACCGAGGACACGTCCCCGGCGCGGGCCGCCTACACCAAGGCCGACGGTGTGCGGGTCACCATTCAGCACAAGGACACCGAACTGTGGGCGCAGCGCATCGGCCCGGAGGACCACATCGAGTTCGCGCCCGCCAATGTGGCGTCGATTCCGGTGACGAAGGGCGAGGCGCTCTACTTCCGCACCCAGTCCATTTTGGACGGCAAGTACGACACGGTGGCGTGGGACCCGCAGATCACCTACACGAATATCGCCGCGGGCGCGGATGTGAACGGGCTGGCGAACACGGTTTTCAAGGCGTCGAGCGACTTCACCTTCGGTGGCAGGCCGTCGCTGGTGACGGTGCCGGTCAACGGCACACTGCGGCTGACCGGTGACGTGGTCAAGAGCAAAGCCACCTCCGATGACGTGACCGTGGAGATCACGAAGGGCAACGGCGTCCACGCCCCCGCGACGGTGTACACCAAGGTCCTGCCCGCCGCGTCGACCGGAACCACCGCGATCGACCTCAGCATCCCGGTCAGCATGTTCGAGAAGATGTCGTGGCGGGTGCGGTCCGACTCGCCGATCGACGCGTCCGCGTTGTCCTGGGTGCCCAAGGCCCACTACACGGCGGCGCCAGGGGTGGAGCGGCTCGTCGACGACGCGGGACAGCCGACCCTGGTGATCAACCCCCCGTTCGACATGGACCTGTACCCGGCGAACACCCTCACCGCTCCGCAGCAGGCCTACAAGGTCACCAAGACCGGTCCGCTGAAGGTGCGGCCGAAGCTGGCCTTCAACTTCGGGCTGTTCGGCGACTCCAAGATCGCGTTCACGGTGAAGAAGCGCGGCGGCCAACTGGTCGGCAAACGGGTGTTCGCGGCCAAGGACACCTACTTCGGCGGTCCGAACCTGGACCTGACGGTGCAGGCCACCGCGGGCGACGAGCTGTTCATCGACTACTCCACGACCGATTCCAGCCTGCTCGGCATGCTCACCGGGCAGTCCGCGTCGGTCACCTACGACGTGTCCTCGTCCTGGCCGACGTTCCACGCCGCGCCCAGTGCCATGCACGGCTCGGTCGCGCAGGGGGCGTTCGCCCAGCCCTATCGCGGCTGGGGTGTCATCGGCTACCAAGGCAACCGTGATCGCGCCACCCAGCCGATCAAGCAGGCCGAACTGACGCTGGACCAGAGCTTCAAGGACGCGCTGCCCAAGGAACCCAAGGAAGCCGACGTCGCACCGTTCGCCGCGAACCCGCGGCTGAGCATGCCCCGACTCGCCGTGTTCGCCCCCGTCCCCGCGAAGGGCGGCTGGGCCGCCCAGGACGAGTCGTCGTGGTTCACCCCCACATTGGCGACCAGTTCCCGCCTTGGCGCGGACACCATCGACGTCGTCACCGACGCCGACGTGGCGGGCGACCGCGCGGTGATGCGGCGCGGTGTCACCGGCCAGGTGTCCGCCACCCTCGCCGCGGGGCCGTTCGGCGGCACCGTGGTCGGCGGCATCACCGCGGGCTCGGTCGACTACCTCGACCTCAACGGCGACCGCTACCCCGATGTCGTCGGCGCCAAGGAAATCCAGTTCTCCGACGCCACCGGTGGACTCGGCGGCGGGCGCGGCACGCTGGGGGGCAACGTTCGCGAGACGGACAACGTCTCCGGCAACGTGTCGTTCTCGGCGGGCAGCGAGTCGGCCACCGTGGCCAGCGCCCTGGGCATGTCCGCCCCCGACGCGGGCACCAGCGCCAACACCTCCACCACCGGCTCGGTCCAGCCCTCACTCGGCATCGGCGGCAGCCTGGGCGGCGGCGAGTCCGACACCCGCCTCGAACTGCTGGACATCAACGGCGACGGGTTGCCGGACAAGGTCTATGGCAACGGCGACGCCCAGCTGAACCTCGGCTACTCCTTCGCGCCCCGCGAACCGTGGTCGCCCGGAGCGATCAACGACGCGTCGAGCCGCAACGTCGGCGTCAACCTCGGGTTCAACGTCGACCGCTACGGCTTCGCGGGCGGTGTGTCCGCCGAGCTCGGCACCTCGTTCACCAACGTGAGCATGATGGACCTCAACGGCGACGGCCTCACCGACCGGGTGTTCACCGACGGCGCCAACGCGATCAAGGTCGCCATCAACACCGGAACCGGCTTCGCCGCCCCCACCCCGTTCCGAGGCAGTTTCTCCGACATCGCCGTCGACAAGAACGCCAGCCTCGGCGCGGGCGTGTACTTCACCGTGGGCCTGCCCACCCCGGTCGGCGTGTTCGTGTTCAACCCCGGCGTCAACGCCTCCATCGGCATCGGCCGCGCGGAGACCAGTCTCCAGGACATCAACGGCGACGGCCTCGCCGACCACGTCAAATCCACCCGCGACAACCAACTCACCGTCGCCACCAACAACTCCGGCCGCACCAACCTCCTGCGCGCCGTGTCCCGCCCCATGGGCGCGAAGATCGACCTCGACTACACCCGCACGGGCAACACCGCCGACATGCCCGACTCCCAGTGGGCCATGTCCCGAGTCGCCGTGTTCGACGGGCTCGCCGGCGACGGTGCGGACACCTCGGTGACCACCTTCAAGTACGAGAACGGCAAGTACGACCGCGCCGAGCGGGACTTCCTCGGCTTCGGCAAAGTCACCACCGAGGTCCGCGACCCGGCGGCGAACGAGGCTCTGTACCGGGCCGTGACCGACGAGTACCGCACCGACGGTCACTACACCAAGGGTCTGCTGACCCGCACGGTGACGACGGATGGGGCGGGCAAGCCGTACAAGGAAACGGTCAACACCTATCAGCTCCGCGATGTCGGCACCGGCGGTGACGCCGCCCCGGCGTCCGGCACGGCGACCGTGGTGCCGTTGTTGACTCGCACGGACACCCGCTGGTTCGAAGGCAACCCGACGGCGCAGAAGTCCACTCACGTGGAGATGTCCTACGACGAGTACGGCAACCTGACCCGATCGTTCGACGCCGCCGACGAAGGCGCCGCCGACGACGTGGAAGCCCACTTCGAGTACACCGCGGCGGACCCGGCATGTCGGGACCGCAACATCATCGGCACGGCACGCGTGGTGTGGGAGAACCGGCAGACCCCGTTCGAGCGTCTACGACATCGAGAGTCCACAGTGGACTGCGCTACGGGCTTGATGACCCAACTGCGGGAGTCCCTCACCGGGGACGTCCGTGCCACGACGGATCTGGAGTACTACCCGGACGGCAACCTGAAGTCGGTGACCGGCCCGGAGAACAAGACCGGCCAGCGGTACAAGCTGGACTACGGCTACGACACCGTCGTCGGTGTCCACATCGAGTCCATTGTGGATAGTTTCGGCTACCGTTCCAGCTCGACCCACAACCTGAAGTACGGGCTGGCGGACCGCACGGTCGATCAGAGCAACCAGCAGGTGCTGCGCTCGTACGACGCGGTCGGTCGGTTGAAGACCGTCACTGGCCCGTACGAGATCGGCAGCGGCCGGGTCACCATCGACATGGAGTACCACCCCGAAGCTGTCGTGCCGTACGCGGTCACCCGGCACGCCGACCGCGCCGCGAGCGGCCTGCGCACCGACACCATCGACACGGTGTCCTTCATGGACGGCCTGAAGCAGGTCGTGCAGACCAAGAAGGACGCCTCCGTCGCGGCCACCCCGGGGGCGACCCCGGCGGCGGTGATGATCGTCTCGGGTCGGACGAAGGTCGACCTCCTGGGTCGGATCGTGGAGATCTATCAGCCGGTGACCGAGGCGAAGGGCTCGGCGAACACCACGTTCAACCCGGCGTTCGACTCGGTCGCGCCGACCCGGGACTCGTTCGATGTGTTGGACCGCAAGACCAAGACGGTGCTGCCGGACGACACGACCACCCAGTTCGCGTTCGGGTTCGGTCTCGACCGCGGCGGGGTGACCCGGTTCGAGAAGGTCGGCACCGACGCAGGAGGCAAGCAGCGTCGCACGTACACCGATGTGCGTGAGTTGACCACGGCGGTGAAGGAGTTCAACCCGTCGGGTGGGCAGCCGGTCGTGTGGACCAGCTACGGCTACAACCCGCTGGGTGAGCTGACCACGGTGACCGACGACAAGAACAACGTCACCCGCGCCGAGTACGACGGGTTCGGCAGGCGGACCGTGATCGACAGCCCGGACAACGGCCGCACCGAGACGCGCTACGACCTGGCGAACAACATCACCGCCAGGATCACCGCGAACCTGCGCGCCGCGGACAAGCAGGTCGAGTTCGACTACGACTACACCCGGCTGAAGGGCCTGAGGTACCCGACATTCCCGGCCAACAACGTGTCCTACACCTACGGCGCCCCGGGCGCGGCGGACAACACCGCCGACCGGATCGCCGAGGTGCGTGACGCGGCGGGCACGGTCACCCGCGGCTACGGCGCGCTGGGTGAGCTCACCCGCGAGACCCGCACGGTGTCCCTGCCCGAGCAGGCCGCCAAGTCGTTCACCACTCGGTGGACCTACGACTCGTTCAACCGGGTGCTGCAACTGACCTACCCGGACAACGAGGTCCTGACCTACGACTATGACAGCGCGGGCCTGATCAACAAGGCCACCGGTGTGAAGAACGGCACCAGCTACCCCTATGTGGCTCGACTGGACTACGACAAGTTCGGACAGCGGCTGCTGCAGGAGACCGGGACCGGCGTCCGCACGACCTACACCTACGACCCGGCCGACCGGCAGCTCGCCACGCTGAAGTCCAAGCTGGCCGACGGAACCAGCTTCCAGGACCTCAGCTACACCCGCGACAAGACCGGCAACATCACCAAGCTGACCAACGCGGCTCCAGCGGGCGCCATCGGCGGCCCGAGCACCCAGACCTTCGGCTACGACGAGCTCTACCGACTCACCTCGGCGAGTGGTGAGTACGTCGGCAGCGACAACAAGCCGAACCGGTACACGCTGGCGATGGGATACGACTCGATCCACAACGCCACGTCGAAGGTGCAGACGCACACCATCGCCGGCAGCCAGTCGCAGTTCACCCTGTCGTCCTACGACCAGGGCAGGCCGCTGGGCCCGATCGAGCCGGTCGAGGACCCGTCGAACCCGACCGAGGTGCAGGACAAGACCAGCTACACCTATCCCTACACCTACGACTCCGGCAAGCCGCACGCGCCGAGCCAGGTGGGGCCGATCACCCATGGGTATGACGCGAACGGCAACCTGACCGACACCGTCAACACCGCGACGGCCCCGGCGAAGCGGCGCCAGTACGTGTGGGACGAGGACAACCGACTCGCCTGCAACGACGACCACGCCACCGCGACAGTCACGCAGGACCCGACCGGGTGCGCGAACGCGACGGTGAAGTACCTGTACGACGCGAAGGGCGACCGGGTCGTCAAGCAGGGCGACGAAACCACGATCTACCCGAACAACAACTACAGCGAACGCGACGGAATCGGGTACAAGCACATCTTCGTCGGCGACAACCGCCTCACCACCAAAACCGTCGACACCAGCGGTGCGGTGGAGTCCGACCAGCACTACTTCCACGCGGACCACATCGGTTCCGCGGGCTACCTCACCGACAGCCAGGGCCGACTCACCGAACACCTCGAATACTTCCCCTTCGGCGAGACCTGGGTCGAAGAACAGGTCGATGGCGCCACCGGCGCACCCGTCCCCTACAAATTCACCGGGAAAGAACAAGACGAGGAAACCGGGCTCAATTACCACGGGGCCCGCTACTACAACCCCAGAACCCAACTCTGGGCCAGTCCTGATCCCGCCCTGCCCGACTATTTCGACAGCGACGCGGGCTCCGGCGGCATCCACGAACCCCGCAACCTCGCCGCCTACACCTACGTCCACAACGACCCACTCGAGCTGGTCGACCCGGACGGCAGACTCGGCATGCCCAAGATGCCGAAGATCAAGATGCCGTCGAAGGAAACCCTGAAGAACGTCGGCCACACCGCGCTGGACGTGGCGGGCATGGTTCCGGTGGTCGGCGAAGCGGCGGACGTGGCCAACGCGGGCTGGTACCTCGCCGAAGGCGACAAGACCAACGCCGCCCTGTCCCTGGCGGGGGCGATCCCGGGCGCGGGCAACGTCGCCACCGCCGCCAAATTGGCCAACAAAGCCGCCAACGCCGCCGACGCCGCCTCCGACACGGCCAAAGCAACCGACAAGGCCGTGGACGCAGGCAAAGCCGCCCCGAATCCCCCGACAAAGGCGGGCGCACCGAAGCCCGACTCCTCGTCTCCGGGCCCGAACACGGCGGCCCAGAGCTGTTCGTTCGCCGGCACCACGCTTGTCCTGATGGCAGACGGTTCACGTAAGCCCATTCAGGACGTCGCGGTTGGGGACATGGTCTTCGCCACCGACCCAGAAACCGGCGCGCAAGAAGCGAGGACGGTAGAGCACGTCTTCGTGCATGACGACACCGTCATCGACCTGCTCGTCGACGGCGAGGTCATCACCACCACCGAAGACCACCCGTTCTGGTCGGTCACGGATCGGAAGTTCGAGCGTGCCGACGAACTCGAGTCCGGTGAGCTGGCCCTTGCCGCTGACGGTCGTGAAGTCACGGTGTCCGGCCTCCAGCAGGACACCGCGCACGAGGCGCCCGCCTACAACCTGTCGGTGGAGGGGATCCATACCTACCACGTCGGCGAGCAGGACCTACTCGTCCACAACACATGCCGGAGACCAACCAAGGCCACCCGGGATGAGGCCGACGCCAATGCCACGGACAGCAACGGCAATATGACGTGCGGGTACTGCGGCCGGCCGATGACGACCAAGGCAGGGTCGCCGAACTCCAGGGAGTTCGATCACCGGACGCCACACTCGCAGGGTGGTGGGCGGGACATCGACAATATCGATGGCATCTGCCGCACGTGCAACCGAGGCAAGGGCCCATTGACACCCGTAGAGTGGTTTGGGACGGGGCGCATGCCTTTGCCGCCACAGTGGCACCGAGGGACGATATGAGTGAGCTGACGCCAGGGCTTGCCTACGAGACCAAGTCTTATGTGTGCACTCATGTGTTCGCCGGCTCCCGGCCGGTGCTCTATGTGACTCGGCCGGACGGCTCCTGGTGTGCCTTGTGCGGAGACAACCACCCAGATGATGCGGCCTACTATCGCGTCGTGGGCCTTGGCCACGTCCTGGACCAGGATCCGACACTGTCGGCAGTCCTCGACCTGCAGCCGGACGAAGAGGCTGAACGGCCTGACGTTGGCGGGCCGTGGACCAGATCGCGTTGCTGACCCGGATCTTTCGCGTGACCAGGAGACTGGAGATCAGCGCATGTAGTTGATCTTTGGTCGTCAGCTCGGAACTGCCGCCGCCGGCGTCGAGGCACTTGGTGCCGTTTCGGATCCTCTACCTTCGCCGCCACCTTTGTCAGGCTGACTTTGCTCCCTTGGACCAGCGGTGGACGCAGTCCTGACCGGGTGACGGGTGGTGGCCCCGCAGCCGAACAGCTGAACGAGCGCGCCGTCGGTCTGGCTGTTGCCGACGACCGTCATGCACTTGCTCAACGACTGCAGCGTGGTGCCCGTCCGCGCCGACACCGGGCGGTCCGACGATCTGGAGGTCCCGCCCGGTGACGGCATCGGGGCGGGCGCTAGTTGACGCTCGCGCGCCGGGGCAGGCGCACCAGCCCGCCGATGGCGACCAGGAACACCAGCGGTGCGCCGAAGAAGATCAGCGTGGAGACCGTGTCGTTGATCGGCCCGTCGTGCACGGCGTGCACGAGCCGCGCGAGCAACATGGTCGCGACCGGCGCCGAGAGCACCAGCGCGGCCCGCCATCCGGTGGCGGACCTGATGCCGGCGGCCAGCACCGCGCCGGCGAACAGGACGGCGAGCGCCGCGTACTCGGTGATCTCGCTCCGGTGGCCGAATACCCCGAGCCCCACGATCACCAGGACCGTCGCGGCCATGGTGAGGATCGCGGGCCTGCCCCTGGCCTTGCGCCCGTCGGACATGGAGAGCGCGAAGGCCGTGACCGCGCTGAGCAGCACCCAGCCCGCTTTATCCGTGAACCACTGCCAGCCCGCGAACGGCAGCTGGAGGATCACGATCAGCCCGGCGGTGGCCACCCAGGCGCCGATCGCGGCCGCCCTGCGTTTCCCTGCCATGGCAAGGATCGCGACCCCGAGCCAGACGAACCACACCGGCGCGTCGGGGAGCTGATCGAACGGCGGCACCGAGCCCGCCTGAACCCACCAGGCCAGCTCGTGCAGGCTCGTGGCCGCACCCGCCAGGACCGCGATCGGGCCGAGCAGGCTGACGATCGCCAGCACGTCGGCCGCGAGCAGACGCCGTACGTGCAACCGGAACGCGCCCCACAGCAGGTCGGCGGTGTCCCGCCGGCCTGGGGATGTCCGGTCACCCGCGTCGGCGATCAGCACGCCGAGCATCTCGTCGCCGTGCTGTTCGCGGTGGTCCCGCGGGTAGAGGCCCAGTAGCCGCCGGTACCGCTTCTCGAGTTCGCTCACGCCGTCCCTCCGATGAGCCGTGCACGCAGACGTGTTTGCGCGACACGGGTAGTGGCCCGCACCCGTTCGATCTCCTCCGCCAGCCTGGCCGCCCCCGGGTCGGTCAGGCGGTAGTACCGCCGGAGCCTGCCGTCGACCACCTCTTCCCGATCGACGGCCACCCACTCGTCCGAGGTCAGCCGGTCGAGCGCGGTGTAGAGGGTGCCCGCCCGCAGCCGCACCCGCCCCCCGGAGATCTGCTCGACATCACGCAGGATCCCGTAGCCATGCCGGGGCTCCTCGGCAAGCGCGGTGAGTATCAGGAACGTGGGTTCCCGCAAAGCGTCGGTCACAGGAACGGTATATACCGATCATCGGCCTATGTGCAAGCCACCCCTTTGGCGTGCACCTGTGCTGCGCCCGACAACCTCGTCGTCCGCATCGAGTGCCGACCGAACGCGATTACTGGCGCTAGCGCGACGCCCGGCGTCGAGCGCTGAACCACCCGGGCGGCGGTCAGGGGCGGCGGGCCCAGCCGTAGCTGAGTTCCGCCGCGCGCCGCCAGTTGTCGTACTCGGCTTCCCGGTAGGCCGGGTCCATGCGGGGCAGCCACTGGGCGGCCAGGTGCCAGTTGCGCCGCAGGCCCTCGAGGTCGGGCCAGTAGCCCGCGCTCAGGCCCGCGGCGTAGGCGGCGCCGAGCGAGACGGTCTCGGAGATCATCGGCCGGTTCACCGGGATGTCGAGGACGTCGGCGATGAACTGCATCAGCAGGTTGTCCGAGGTCATGCCGCCGTCGACGTTGATCGCGGCGGCGTTGACGCCGAGGTCGGCGTTCATCGCGTCGAGCACCTCGCGGGTCTGCCAGGCGGTGGCCTCCAGGACCGCGCGGGCCAGATGCCCCTTGGTGATGTACGAGGTGAGCCCGACGACGATGCCGCGCGCGTCGCTGCGCCAGCGCGGGGCGAACAGGCCGGAGAACGCGGGCACGATGTAGCAGCCGCCGTTGTCCTCGACGGTGCCCGCCAGCGTCTCGATCTCCGGGGCGGTCGCGATCAGGCCGAGGTTGTCGCGGAACCACTGCACCAGCGACCCGGTGACCGCGATCGAACCCTCCAGCGCGTACACCGCGGGCTCACCGGCCAGTTGGTACCCGATCGTGGTCAGCAGGCCGTGGGTGGAGCGCACAGCCGAGTTCCCGGTGTTCATCAACAGGAAGCTGCCCGTGCCGTAGGTGCACTTGGTCTGCCCGCGGGAGAAACACGTCTGCCCGAACAGCGCCGCCTGCTGATCACCGAGCGCCGCCCTGATCGGGATGCCCGGGACGACCCGGCGGGTGACGCCGAAGTCTCCTGTGGACGGACGAATCTCGGGCAGCATCTGCGGGGGAATGCCGAAGAACGCCAACAGGTCCTGGTCCCACGACAGGGTCGCCACGTTCATCAGCAGGGTGCGGCTCGCGTTGGTGACGTCGGTGACGTGGATGCCGCCGTCGGTGCCGCCGGTGAGGTTCCAGATGATCCAGGTCTCCATCGTCCCGAACAGCACCTCGCCGCGGTCGGCCCGCGCCCGCAGCCCCGGCACCGAGTCCAGCAGCCAGCGCAGCCGGGGCGCGGCGAAGTAGGTGGCCAGCGGCAGGCCGCAGCGGTCCCGGATCTCCTCCGCGCCCGGCCGCGTGGCGAGTTCGGCGACGAGTTCCTCGGTGCGGACGTCCTGCCAGACGATCGCCCGGCCGATCGGCACCCCGGTTCGGCGGTCCCAGACCACCGTGGTCTCGCGCTGGTTGGCGATGCCGAGGGCGACGACCTGCTCGGCGGCGATACCCGACTCGCGCAGCGCCTGCGGCACGATCCGGTCGATGTTGCGCCAGATCTCCACGGCGTCCTGCTCGACCCAGCCGGGCTTCGGGAACCACTGCCGGTGTTCCCGCTGCGCCACGGACACCAGCCGGGCCCGCTGGTCGAACAGGATGCACCGGGTGGACGTGGTGCCCTGGTCGATCGCCATCACATACCGCTGCATGTCACCGTTCCACGGCCAGATCGCGCGAGACCGACCGGCTCGCCTCCACAACGGACACCAGCAGGTCCTGCCGCGGCCGCAGGTTGTTGGCGCACAAGCGATCCGCCGGTCCGGAGACCCCGATCGCGCCGACGACCGACCCGCCGGGAAGCCGCAGCGGCGCGGCCAGACTGGCCTCCCCGGGCATGAACTCCCCGACGTCGATCGCCCACCCCTGCGACCGCACGTCAGCCAGCATCCTCGTCAGCGCCGCGGGTTTGACGACCGTGCGGCTGGTCAGCGCGGTCAGGGTTGCGCTCAGCGCCGCGGTCGAGAGGTCGTTGTCCCAGGCCAGCAGCACCTTCCCCCACGCCGTCGCGTGCAGCGGCAGCGTCGCGCCGAAGTCGGAGGTCTGGGCCGTGTCGTCCGGGCGGAACACGTGGTGCACCACCAGCACGGCCCCCTTCGACTCGACGCCGATGCGCACCGCCTCGCCGCTGCGCGCGGCCAGGGAATCCGACCAGTTCATCGCCCGCGCGCGCAGCAGGTTCGGGTCCATCCGACTCGCTCGGGCCCGCGGGCCTCCCGCGGGCAGCTGATACCGGCCACCGGCCTGCTCCTGCTCGACGAAGCCGACGTCCTGCAAGGTGCGGAGGATTCCGTGCACGGTGCCTTTGGCCAAGCCGAGGGCGGCCGCGATCTCGCCCAGCGCGAGCCGTCCCGAACCGCGCTCCAGTAGCCGGAGGATCGCCGCGGCTCGCTCGATCGACTGTATTGGGCCCGGCATCCGGCGAAAATACTCCAAAACAGTTGATTCGACAATGTCGAACGCACCGGCCCTCGCCGGACAACCCTCCGTACAACTGTGAGCTGGGTCATAAGCCTTTCGTGGGGCTTTCGCAGGTCAGGCGGCCGCCGGCCGCCGTTCGACAATGCCGAACGGCGGCTCTGGAGGCTTCGGAAACCGCTTCGTAACGTCCGCTCATCGCGCCGGCCCCGACGCGAAATGGATCGGAGAAAGGAGGAGCCGATGACACTCGGCTCTGTCTTCCTCAGTGAGGTTCTCGGCACCGGCATCCTGCTGCTGCTCGGCGCCGGCGTGGTCGCCAATGTGCTGCTGACCAAGTCGAAAGGGTTCGACGGCGGCTGGCTGCTGATCAACTTAGGGTGGGGACTCGCCGTGATGGCGGGCGTGTTCGTCGCCTACAAGTCGGGCGGACACCTCAACCCCGCGGTCACCCTCGGCGTCCTGTCCAGCGGCGCGGCCGAGTACGCGCCCGGCGTGCCGGTGGGCTTCGCCTCCACCCTGGCGTACGTCGCGGGTCAGCTGGTCGGCGCGTTCCTCGGGGCGTGCACCGCGTACGTCACCTACAAGAAGCACTTCGACGCCGAGCCCGACGAGGGCAAGCGGCTCGGCGTGTTCGCCACCGGGCCGGAAATCCGGGTCTACCAATGGAATCTGCTCACCGAGGTGGTCGGCACCTTCGTCCTGGTGATCGTGATCCTCGCGCTCGGCAAGACGCCGCACGGGCTCGGCCCGGTCGCCGCGGCGCTGCTCGTCGTCGGCATCGGCGCCTCGCTCGGCGGACCCACCGGGTACGCCATCAACCCGGCCCGCGACCTCGGCCCGCGCATCGCCTACGCGCTGCTCCCGGCACACCGCACGGTCTCGGCCGCGGTCACTGTCGGCGCACCGGCGGGAGACCCCGGACCCGAGCGCCCCGCGAGCGGCGCCAAGGACGCGGACTGGGCCTACGCCTGGGTCCCCGTCGTCGGGCCGCTGATCGGCGGCGTCCTGGCGGGCCTCGCCTCCCAGTTCCTGTTCTGACCACCACTCCCCGCAGCGGAAGGAACCTCGATGGCTGACTTCGTCGGAGCGATCGACCAGGGCACGACCAGCACCCGATTCATGGTGTTCGACCACGGCGGCAACGAGATCGCCCGCCACCAGCTCGAACACGAGCAGATCCTGCCGCGCCCCGGCTGGGTCGAGCACAACCCCACCGAGATCTGGGAACGCACCCGCGCGGTCGTCGAGTCCACGCTGAACAAGGCGAACCTGAGCGCGAGCGACCTCGCCGCGGTCGGCGTGACCAACCAGCGCGAGACGACCGTGGTCTGGAACCGCCGCACCGGCAGGCCCTACTGCAACGCGATCGTCTGGCAGGACACCCGTACCGACCGGATCGCCGCCGAACTCGACCGTGACGGGCGCGGCCAGGTCATCCGCCGCAAGGCCGGGCTGCCCCCGGCCACCTACTTCTCCGGCGGAAAGCTCAAGTGGATCCTGGAGAACGTGCCGGGCGTCGTCGAGGACGCCAAGCGCGGCGACGCCATCTTCGGCACCATCGACACCTGGCTGCTGTGGAACCTGACCGGTGGCGTGGACGGAGGCGTACACGTCACCGACCCGACCAACGCCAGCCGCACCATGCTGATGGACCTGGAGACCTGGGACTGGGACGACGAGCTGCTGTCGTTCTTCGGTGTGCCACGGGAAATGCTGCCGTTCATCCTGCCGTCCTCCAATCCGGAGCTCTACGGGGTGACCCGCGCGAACGGCCCGTTCGGCGGCGAGGTGAAGCTCTCCGGCGACCTGGGCGACCAGCAGGCGGCCACCGTCGGACAGGTGTGCTTCCGGCCGGGCGAGGCCAAGAACACCTACGGCACCGGCAACTTCCTGCTCCTCAACACCGGCCACGAACTCGTCCGCTCGGAACACGGCCTGCTCACCACCGTGTGCTACCAGTTCGGCGAGGACAAGCCGGTGTACGCGCTGGAGGGCTCCATCGCGGTGACCGGCTCCGCCGTGCAGTGGCTGCGCGACCAGCTCGGCATCATCTCCGGCGCCGAGCAGAGTGAATCCCTCGCACGCCAAGTGGAGGACAACGGCGGGGTGTACTTCGTGCCCGCGTTCTCCGGTCTGTTCGCGCCCTACTGGCGCTCCGACGCCCGCGGCGCGATCGTCGGCCTGTCCCGGTACTCCACCAACGCGCACATCGCCCGCGCCACGCTGGAATCCATCTGCTACCAGACACGCGACGTCGTGGAGGCCATGCAGGCCGACTCCGGGGTCACCCTCGACGTGCTGCGCGTCGACGGCGGCGTGACGGCCAACGAGCTGTGCATGCAGGTGCAGGCCGACCTGCTCGGCGTGCCCGTGTCGCGCCCGGTGGTGGCGGAGACGACCGCGCTGGGCGCGGCGTACGCGGCGGGCCTCGCGGTCGGCTTCTGGCGCGACACCGCCGAACTCGAGCAGAACTGGCGCGAGGACGTGCGCTGGCAGCCGACCATGGACGAGGAGCAGCGCGAACGTGGCTACACGCGGTGGAAGAAGGCCGTCACCCGGACCCTCGACTGGGTCGACATCGACGACTGACCGGCCCCGCAAAGGAAAAGGAGACACAGTGTCCACACGACTGGACCCGGCATACCGCGCCGCGGCACTGCGCGGCATCGAGGAGACCGAGTTCGACGTGCTCGTCATCGGCGGGGGAGTGGTGGGCGCGGGCGCCGCCCTCGACGCCGCCGCACGCGGCCTGCGCGTCGCGCTGGTCGAGGCCAGGGACTGGGCGGCGGGCACGTCGAGCCGGTCGAGCAAGCTGATCCACGGTGGCCTGCGCTACCTGGAACAGCGCGACTTCAGCCTGGTCCGGGAGGCGCTCAAGGAACGACGCCTGCTGCTCCACCGACTGGCGCCACACCTGGTCCGCCCGGTGCCGTTCCTGTTCCCGCTGACGCGCGGGGTCTTGGAACGCGCCTACGTCGGGGCGGGCGTGCTGCTCTACGACACGATGGGCGGGGCGCGGGCGCTGCCATGGCACAAGCACCTCTCGCGCAAGCAGGCACTGCGGCTGGCGCCGTCACTGAAGCCGGAGGCGCTCAGCGGCGCCATCCGCTACTACGACGCCCAAGTCGACGACGCGCGGCACACCATGATGATCACCCGCACGGCCGCGCGGCACGGAGCGACCGTTCTCAGCCGGGCCAAGGCGATCGGCCTGCTTCGGGATGGTGGGCGGGTCGTCGGCGCCCGGGTGCGCGACGTCGAGTCCGGGCGGGAGCACGAGATCCGCGCCCGACGGGTGATCAGCGCCACCGGCGTGTGGACCGACGAACTGCACGCCATGACCGGCGTCGCCGCGCCGTTCCAGGTGCGCATGTCCAAGGGCATCCACCTGCTGGTGCCCAGGGACCGCATCGACCTGGAGACCGGCCTGATCGCCCCCACCGAGAAGAGTGTCCTGTTCGTCATCCCGTGGGGCAAGCACTGGATCATCGGCACCACCGACACGGAATGGGACCTCGACCGCGACCACCCCGCCGCCAGTCGGTCCGATGTGGACTATCTGCTGGAGCACGTGAACTCCGTGCTGCGGACACCGCTGACCGCCGAGGACGTCGACGGGGTGTACGCCGGGCTCCGGCCGCTGCTGGCGGGGGAGTCCAGCGAAACGGCGAAGCTGTCACGGGAACACGCCGTCGCCGAACCCGTCCCGGGACTGTTCGTGATCGCGGGCGGCAAGTACACCACCTACCGGGTGATGGCGGCCGACGTGGTGAACGCGGCCGTGCGCGGCCTGGGCCGGGCCGTGCCGCCCTCGCTGACCGAGCGGCTGCCGGTCGTCGGCGCCATCGGCTACCACGAGATGTGGGAGGACCGTGCCGCCATCGCCCGGCGCACCGGGCTCGGCGTGTCCACTGTGGAGCATCTGTTGGGCAGGTACGGATCGGCGATCGACGACCTGATCGAGCTCATCGGGCGGGATCCGAGCCTGGCCGAACCGATCCCCGGCGCAGAGGAATACCTGCGGGTCGAAGCCGTGTACGCGGTGACCCACGAGGGTGCTCTGCACCTCGACGACATCCTCACCCGGCGCACCCGCATCTCGATCGAGACGCCGGACCGAGGTCTCGCCGCCGCCGCGGAGATCGCTCGGCTCGTCGCCTCGGACCTCGGATGGGATAGCCAAACCGAACGCGAGGAAGTCCGCCTCTACCACGAAAGGGTGTGCGCCGAACGCGCCGCGCAGGACTCCGTCGACGACCTGACCGCCAACGCGGCCCGCATCGCCGCGCCCGCCTGCTGATCAACGCGCCCCGGGCGGCCATTGGGCGGCTGTCGCGACGTCGGCGGGAGCCGAAGCGCGAAGCTGATCCGTGACATCGGCGAGGTCGGCGATTGGGCGAGCACCATGCCCCGGTCGGCCAGAGGAGATCACGTGTCGTGGAACCGCGACCAATAACGCCAACCAACGGTGACGGGTTCAGACTGATCTGAGATCGTCTCCGCATGGCGAGTCTTCGGCGCGATACAGCGGCTCCCGCTCTGGTTGGGCTGGCGGTGCTCGGCGCCGCGGTGGCTTCGTCAGTCGGCTGGGTGGACTGGATCGCCCTGTGGCATTGGCTGCGGCCACGCGCGGGACTGGTCCTGCTGTTCGCGATCGCGGTCGGGTTGCTGGTCACCGCGCTCTTTCGCGGCCTGCGCCGCGCGCCGCGCGATCGGCAGGCCCCAGCACTGAGCTGGTGGGTGGTCGCGGGGGCAGGATTGGTGGTGGCTGGTGTCGCGTGGGGTGCGACGGCGTGGTTGTTGACTGAGGCGAACAGGGCGGTGGATCCGGCCGCTGCTCGCGTCGAGGCGATCAAGACCGGGCTCGGTATCGGGGCCGGGATCGGTGGGGTGTTCGCCCTGCTGCTGGCCGTCCGTCGTCAGTGGCATCAAGAACTCAGCGCCGCCGACGTCGCCTTGGACGCGGCGGAGAAGCGGGTCACCGAGTTGTACGCCAAGGCCGCGGACCAACTCGGGTCCGACAAGGCGCCTGTCCGCCTCGCCGGTCTCTACGCACTGGAACGGCTCGCCCAGAACAACGCCGGTCAACGGCAGACGATCGTCAACGTGCTCTGCGCATACCTGCGCATGCCCTACGACCTGCCAAGCGATACTCCCGCCCGAGATGCCGATCAAGATGGCTCCGAGGAGATCCGTGACCGGGTCCAGGAACAGCAAGTACGCCTGACCGCCCAACGGATTCTGGTCGACCATGTCCGCCCGGGCCCGCACCCCCGGCGTCCGGTCCCCACGTTCTGGCCCGATGTCGATCTGGATCTCACCGGGGCGACGCTCACCGATCTCGACCTGAGCGACTGCCGGTTGCGTGCGGCTCGGTTTGACGTCGCACGATTCACCGGCCAGACCCGCTTTGTAACCGCGGACTTCAGCTCACCCGCTCGCTTCGTCGGCGCTCGGTTCGAGGGCAGGTCTTCCTTTCACGGGGCGCACTTTTCCAGCCAAGCCTCTTTCGCACGGGCGTGGTTCGCCGACGAAGCCCGGTTCGCCTTCGCGGACTTCATCGGAGCTGACTTCGAGGGTGCCCGCTTCGACGGCCAGGCCGTGTTCGAATGGACTCGGTTCAGGGAGACTGGGGTATTCGTCGACGCGCGGTTCGGCGGTGATGTGTCGTTCTACAAGGCTCGGTTTGACCATAGTGGACGGTTCCAGCGCGCCGAGTTCGCCGCTGGAGCCACCTTCACCGATACCGAATTCGACCTCCCCGGCGAGGTGTGGGCCCACGGCGCGAAGTTCAGCCGAGGCGTGCCGGAGGTGGTGTGGTCGATGCTGCCGCCGGAGGAAACGGCCGACCAAGGTGAGTCGCCGTCGGGGAACCGCGCCTAACGGCGTGACGAACGTCGGGGATTCTGTGTGACGCGAAGGTCTCCAAAACGCATATGCCCCTGAAACCACCCTCCGTCTCTAATGGGGGCATGAATCAGAGTGTCTCCCTGTCAGCACCGACTCGCCGCACGCGCCGGATCGTGCTCGTCAGCCTGGTGATCCTTGGTCTGGCCGGGGTTGTCTTCGGCGTGCGGCGGCCGCTCATGATGTCCGCTCCGCGGTGCTTGGCCGGGCGGTGGCACGGCTGCTTCGACACGTTCAACGGCGTGTTGCTCATGACGCTGGTCGGGCTGCCGTTGGCCGCACTGGCCGTGTGGGCACTGGCGCGCCGCCGACGCGCCGCGGGCGTGACCTCGGCGTGGCGGATGTCGCTGGCCGAGGTGGGCATGGTCTACGGGACTGTGCCGCTCGTCTGGTTGACCATGATGCCGGGATCGGGGGCAGGCGTCGTCCCCGCTCGGGTGAGCCTGGTTCCGCTGCGGGACCTGCTCACGATGGGGCCGATCGGGATCGGCGGCAACCTGCTGATCTTCGCGGCGCTGGGTTTCTTCGCCCCGATCCGGTTCCCGGCGCTGCGGTCCGTGCCGCGGATTCTGGTGCTGGGGGCGGGTTTCTCGGTCATGGTCGAAACCGCGCAGTACGTGCTGCGGCTCGACCGGGTGTCCTCTGTGGATGACGTCCTGGTCAACGCCGCGGGCGCCGCGCTGGCCGCGTTGGCGTCGCGCCGCTGGTGGGGCACCACGGCAAGCGCACCACTGGAGGCTTCGGGCGTTGGACCGGCGGCCTGAACGCAAGCCGGGGAGCAGCCGTCGCCTGGGTTCTTGGCCCCGGTCAGTAGGCCAGTGCGGTCATGTAGTCGGGGTGGTGGGCGGCGACGTCGTGGGCGGCTTGGACGAAGGCGGCGACGGCCGCGGATCGCGAGGTCTCCGGCCAGGCGACCATGACCGCGCTGGGGCTGAGGCCGGTGACCGGCCGGTAGACGATGTCCGGACGCTGGTGCCGCTCGGTGGTGGAGCGTGCCAGGAACGCCACCGCCTGCCCCAGCGCGACCACCTCGAGGAGTTGCTCGACGCTGGCCACAAGCGGCCCCTCAGGAGTGTCAGCCGGTGCCAAGCCTGTGTGGCCATCGCCTGTTTCTGCGCCGTCGTTCCCGGTGTAGTAGGCGGTATTGGAGGGGGCGGCCCCCTTCCAGCGCGGGATCGGTTCACCCTTGAGGTCGGTCAGCCGCAGTCGCTTGCGTCCGGCCAGGCGGTGTCCGGCGGGGAGGACGGCCAGTCGCGGCTCGACCACGAGCGTCTCGGAATCCAGCCCTTGACCGTCGAACGGGCCGCGCAGCAGCGCTACGTCGGCACGGCCGTCCCGCAGCATGGCGATCGGCTCTCCGCTGCCGCCGACGATGACTTCGGGCGGCGGCAGTTGCGAGCCCATTCCCCGGTAGGCGGCGAGGATCTCCCGCAGCAGCCCGGCATCGCCTCCCGGTTTGACCGCCACGATGAGCTGGGGTGTCGGCTGACCGGCCCGGCGTGCCCGCCGGGCCGCCGCGTGCACCATGTCGACCGCGATCCGGGCCTGGTCGAGCAGCACCTGACCGGCGTTGGTCAGCCTCACCTGCCGGGTGGTGCGCTCCAGCAGTCGTACCCCGAGCCGGGACTCCAGCTGAGCGATCGCCTTCGACAGCGGGGGCTGCGCCATTCCCAGGCGTTGCGCGGCCCGGCTGAAATTCAGTTCCTCGGCGACCGCGATGAAGTACCTCAGCTCCCGCACCTCCAGCTCACTCATATCTGTGGACTATAGATCCAGAGTCTTCTGGTCTTTCCCCGCTGCCCATGGGTGAGGGGAGGCTGGGTGCCATGACGACTTCGCAGAAGACTGCTCTGGTCACCGGCGCGAACAAGGGCATCGGCAAGGAAACGGCGCGCAGGCTCGCAGCCCTCGGCATCACCGTGCTGATCGGCGCCCGCGACGCCGAGCGTGGCGAGGCGGCGACCGAGGAGCTTCGCGCCGACGGCGCCGACGTACGGTTCATACCGCTGGACGTCACCGACGAGGACTCGGTCCAGGCCGCCGCCAAGCACATCGACGCCACGTTCGGCTGCCTCGACATCCTCGTCAACAACGCCGCGATCGCCGCCGGACCGCAGAACCCGAGTGAAACCCCAGCCGCTACCGTCCGGCAGGTCTACGAGACCAACGTGGTCGGCGTTATCGCGGTGACCCACGCCATGCTCCCCCTGCTCCGCCGCTCCACCGCCGCACGCATCGTCAACATGTCCAGCGAACTCGGCTCCCTCACCCACCTGGCCGACCCGGGCAGCCCGTGGTCCGCCTACTCCTCGATCCTCCTCCCTTACTGCACCTCGAAGAGCGCGCTGAACGCGATCACCGTGCTCTACGCCAATGAACTGCGCGCCGAAGGGATCCTGGTCAACGCGGTGAGTCCCGGCTACTGCGCGACCGACCTCAACCGCCACACCGGGATACGCACGGCAGAGGAGGGCGCGGCGGTGGCGGTTGGCCTGGCGACTGTGGGCGAGGACGGCCCGACTGGGGCCTTTCTGGCCGAGGACGGGCCGATTCCCTGGTGACGCGCCGTCTCCGCCCGGGTCGCCGGTGGTCGGATGCTGAGCGGGATCGGTGGCGCCTGTGGTGCGGATCACCGCGCTTCGGGGATCCTGCGTGGTCGCGCGCGCATCGCATCTCAGAAGGTTGACGCCTGAGCACGTAGGAGCCAGGCGAAACGATTTTGTTTCGATTCATGATGACATCGGAGGAAGTTCAGTGAGACTGCGTTTCGCACGCTCCACCGCAGCACTCGGCCTTGCCGGGTGCGCGTTGCTCGGCATTGCCGGACCCGCGGGCGCCGCGTCGGCGCCGCAGGGATTCAACATCAGCACCTCGTCCGGTGGTACCTACGCGGGGTGGGCCAATGCCTACGGCAACGTGGTGTTCCACGGCACGATGACCTTCGAGGTGACCGCGACCGTCGCCGACAAGTGTCCGGCTGACGGCGCGGGCGCGTACGTGCGGGTCGAGTCGATCTGGACGGACGGGAGCGTGCACGTCGGCAACTCCTTCGTGGGCGACGCCAGCGGCTGCTCGGACGGGATCACGGCTACGGGCCGGACGTACCCGACCGAGCCGATGAAGGTGAAGTCGGTGCGCGTCACCGTCCGGGAGTGCGACAAGGTCGGCACCTCCTTGAACTGCTCGGAGAACTCGGCCGACATCGCGCGCAGCACGTGGAAGGACAACCCTTACACCTGATCGCTGTGTGCACGGCCGGCCGGATCAACCGGCCGGCCGGGGTCGGTGATGGTGACGGGTCCCAGCCGAACCTGCGGCTTGATGTACGTCGCGTCGTACGCGTTCAGGTCCTTGCCGATCGAGGCCGTCGGCAGCAGGCAGGTCACCCCTCTGAGGGAAACCCGGCGCAGGAGTCGTTTGGCATGGCCGGGTTCGGCCTGCGGCGCGAGACTTCCGCCGTGACCGAGAATCCTTCTCCTGAGCAGGCCGTCGATCCGGAGCAGGCGTCCGCGGTCGACGAGACGTGATCGCCACGGAGTCGATTCCGGAGATCCTGATCCTGGTTCCGGCATCATCAGCAACAGCGGCCTGAACCTGTTGCTGCTCGGCCTGATCGGGCTGGGCCTGGCGTTCGTGGCCTACCGGGCGGAGGCCAGGCGGGTCGGCACGGTGACCGGCGTGATCGCGCTGGTGGCCACGGTGGCGATCTGTTTCCCGCTGGTGGCGTCCTGGCGCGCGGCCGACCACTACGGGACGGATCTCTCGGTCGGCGACTACCTCGAGGGCGGCTCGAACGAGGGCAAGCCGGTCGAGGCGTTGAGCGTGGTCTACAACGAGGTGGACGGGCAGCAGCTCAAGCTCGACGCGAAGGTGCCGCCGGGAACCCCGGCCAGACCGCGTCCGGCCGTGGTCTGGGTGCACGGCGGTGGCTGGAACGTCGGCGATCGCGGCGAGGTGCCGTTGTGGCACAAGTGGCTCAACGACAAGGGATACGCGGTCTTCGCGATCGACTACCGGCTGGCCCCGCCGACCCGGTGGGACCAGGCGCCCGCGGACGTGAAGTGCGCGATCGGCTGGGTGAAGTCGCAGGCGCAGCGGTACCAGGTCGATCCGAACCGGGTGATGATCGCCGGTGGCTCGGCAGGCGGGAACCTCACGTTGATGGGCGCCTACTCCGACGAGCGGGTGAAGCCGAGCTGCGAGGTCCAGGACACCTCGGTGAAGGCCGCCATGGCCTTCTACCCGGCGGTCAGCCTGAACATCACCTGGGACCAGAGCGGCTTCCAGTCCAAGGTGCGGCCGTGGATCCGCAACTACACGGGCGGAACCCCGCAGGAGGTCCCGCAGCACTACACGTTTGCCTCCGCCGACACGTATGTGCGGCCCGGTCTCCCGCCCACGCTGTTGATGCACGGCGACCGTGACCACATCGCGCCCTATGCCGGGTCGGTGATGCTGGCCGACAAGCTCCGGCAGGCCGGGGTGAAGCACGAGCTGGTCACCATCCCCTACGCGGAGCACATCTTCGACTTCGCGTGGAACACCTGGGGCACGCAGATATGCCGTCAGGCGATGGAGCGGTTCCTCATGGAGAACTTCCCGGTCTGAGGTTGCGTCGCAAGATCCCCGTGGGGCCACCGGGTCGCGGTCGGGCTCAGCCGCCCTGTGTCTGGCCGGCGTGGTGCTGATCGCACCTTCTCATCGGTCCATAAGGGATTCCGCCTGTCCCAATTCCGGGCCGTTGTGACTGGTCACGAGCCTGTTCTCGTCCCGCCGTCCCGACCTTGCGTCCGCTCATTGCCGGTGGCTGGGCGCGCCGCCGAGGCTGGTGCCTGTCCGACTCCGAGTCCACCTCCGGACTGAGTCGCAAGCCAGGGGAGGAATCCTTGTCCAACTCAGCCAGCCCGAAGTCCATGCGGGTCACCCGTGTCCTCACGGCGTTCGCCATCGTTCTGGGCGGGATCATGACGGGAAGTGTGGTGACGGCGGGACCGGCCGCCGCCGCGGATGCGTGCACCGGGTGGTACCGGGAGATGCGTGTGGGTATGAGCGGCGCGGACGTCACCGCGCTGCAGATCCGCGTGGCCGGGTGGACCGGGTCCACCGAGGTGCTCAGCGTCGACGGCAACTTCGGCTCCCGCACCGAGAACGCGGTCAAGAACTTCCAGGCCGCCTACGGTTTGTCGGCCGACGGCCAGGCCGGGCCGATGACGCAGGCCAAGCTGCTGTCCCTGCAGGACTCCGACTGCACGCCGATCCATTTCAGCTACTCCGAGATGGACAACGACTGCCACTCGGACTTCACCGGCGGCAAGGTGAGCCGCACGGCGGCGATGGGGTACGCGAACCGGGTCATGTGGAAGCTCGAAGCGTTGCGGCACAAGCTCGGCGACCGGCCGCTCGACATCAACTCCGGGTTCCGCGACATCGCGTGCAACTCGGCCGCGGGCGGTGCGAGCGACAGCATGCACCTCTACGGCGCCGGGGCCGATCTGAGCCAGGGTGCTGGCGACAAGGCGGCGCTGTGCGCCATCCTGGTCAAGGCCAAGTCTTCCGGCTTCAGCTCCGTGCAGGGACCGGGATACGCGGGCCACAACGACCATGTCCACGTGGACATCCGCATGGATGTCAGCAGCAGCCGCGGCACGTTCTTCCCGTCGACGTCCTGCTGACGGGCGGCCCGCCATGATGAGGAGGACGTTCGTCAAAGCGGCGGTCGCGCTCGCGGCGACAGTGGGGCTGATAGTCGGGACCGCGGGTACCGCGCTTGCCAACGATCCCGACAACTGGAGCAGCAACCGGATGCTGTGCCAGTGGTCGAAGTGCGTGAAGGACAGCTACCTCACCATGTTCTGGCAGTCCATCCTGTGGGCCGACAACGTCGGCGGGGTCGACGTCGGCACGATCGACGGGCAGTTCGGCCCCAACACCCACACCCGCACGCAGCGGTGGCAGACCAGGCACGGCTTGCAGGCCGACGGCGAGGTCGGTCCGAACACCTGGGGCAAGGCGGAGAACAACGGGCGCTGGGTGTACGCCGGTATGCAGGGGAGCAACAAACTCTACGAATACCGGGGCCTCGCCCGCACGGTCCGGTCGAAGATCCTCGACGGTGGGCTCTGGCTCTTCGAGAACCCGAAGGACAAGGTCTGGTACGGGCTCAACAGCACGTGATCGGCCTGGGCACTCCCGAACCGGTCGGGAGTGCCCAGGTTGCTACGAGCGACGCGTCCACCCGATCGGGTCGGAGACGATGCCGACCAGGACGGTGGTGGCCAGGGCCGCGGCGAGCCAGCTGAACCGCTTGCGGCGCGGCGGGACCGGTGCCCGGACCACGGTCTCGACCGCGGAGTTCGACCGCTCCCAGAGTCGGTACAGCTTGCTCAGCTCCTCCTGGCTCGCCGAACACGCCAGGGCGATCTGCTCGGCGGTGCCGAAGACCGCCGGGAAGCAGACGCCGCCGCAGTAGCGGTGGACCGTCGACTTCCCCATGTTCGTGGCCCGGCCCAGCTGCTCGTAGGTCCGGCCGCTGCGCTGCTTGAGCCAGGTCAGGTATTGCGCGAACTCGTGTCTGCGCTGCGCGTTCGTCATGTTCGACCCCCAGTGAGCGAGTGACGGAGCCGAGCGTGGCAGCGCGCACTGAAAACCAACTGAAACCGCCCCGTAATGGCTGTTCAGGGCACACCCCTCGAAGCGAAGGAGAACTGTTGTGCTGCGGAAAGTGCTGCGGAGAGTAAGGAACGTCGGCATCGCGATCACGGCCGCGGTGGCCGTCATGGCGGGTACCGCGGGGACGGCGTCGGCCACCGAGCTGAATCCCCGGACCTGGGTCGAGAACCCGGAGATCTGCCGGTGGAGTTCCTGCTACAACGACCCTGACCTGATCCGCTTCTGGCAGTCGATCCTGTGGGCGGACAACCTCGGTGGCGGCATCACCGCCGCCACCGTCGACGGCCAGTTCGGCTCCAACACCGAGACCCGCACCAAGCGGTGGCAGTCGGATTCCTGGCACCTGGACTACAACGGCAACCGGCTGACCGCGGATGGCGAGGTCGGCCCCCGAACCTGGTATGCCGCCCAGTACGTGGAGACCGGCGACGGGATCAAGCAGGCGTGGTGCGTCTACGACACGGCGGCACGGGTCGACAGGTGCACGTACTCGGGCCGCGGTACCGGACGCGAGTTCACGTGGCGCGTCTACGACGACGGCACGTGGTTCTTCACCGCCCCGAACGGCTACACGTACCAGCTGGTCTGACTTCTTTCACCCAGGGCGCATGCTCGGTCGCGACGCGTCACTCGCTGATATGGCCGAACGCGAATGTGTCTCGTCCGAAGGTCGGGTCGGTTAGGTTCTCCGCACGGCACGCTGTGCTGCCGGCGTGGAGGGCACATGGGGGCTGTGGAATACCGGCTGCTCGGACCGGTCGAAGTGGTGGCGGACAGCGGGACCGTGGCGATCGGCGGGAACAAGCCGAAGGCCCTGCTGGCCACGCTGCTGCTCGAGCACGGCCGGGTGGTGTCGGTCGAGCGGCTGGTCGAGGTGCTCTGGCCGCGCGAGGTGCCGCCGACCGCGCGGGCCGGGATCCAGACCTACGTCAAGTCGCTGCGGCGGGCGCTGGCCGAGCACGGCGCGGTCGATGTGATCCACACCCGGCCACCCGGCTATCTCATCCGGGTGCCCGCCGACGCGCTCGACGTGACCGTGTTCGTCCGTCAGGTCACCGCCGCCCGGTCGGCCGACCCGGCGGCGGCCGGGGATCTCCTGCGCGGTGCGCTCGCGCTGTGGCGTGGGCAGGCGCTGGAAGGCATCGACGCGCTGTCGGGGGAGGTCGCGCGACTCGACGAGCTGTGGCTGACCGCCACGGCCGACCGGATCGGGTTCGACCTGGAGCTGGGCAGGCACGACGAGCTCGTCCCCGAGCTGGCGGGGCTGCTCACCCGGTTCCCCGCCCACGAACGGCTCCGCGGCTTCCACATGATCGCCCTGCACCGCTGCGGTCGACAGGCGGAGGCGCTGGCTTCGTTCGAGACGGCGCGCGCGGTGCTCGACGAGGAACTCGGCGTACGGCCCGGGCCCGAGCTCAGCGCCGTCCACGTGGCGATCCTGCGCGGGGCGGCGACGCCACGCGCGGCCAGGGTGCCGAGACAGGTTCCGTTGGTGCCGCCGGACTTCACCGGCCGCGACCAGGAGATCGAGACCCTGGTCGACCGGCTGCTGCCCGGCCGGGACCGGGTGGCCCACCCGATCGAGGTGATCACCGGACCCGGGGGCGGCGGAAAGTCGACGCTGGCCGCGCGGGTCGCCGGGATCGTCGGGCCGCGCTTCCGCGACGGGCAGCTCTACGCCGAGCTGCGCGGCGTCAGCGACAGCCCGGCCCACCCCGGCGAAGTGCTCGGCCGGTTCCTGCGGGCGCTCGGGGTGCCCGCCGACCAGATTCCGCAGTCCACCGCCGAACGCAGTGAGGTCTACCGGGAGCTGCTGGTCGACCGGCGGGTGCTGGTGCTGCTCGACGGTGCCCGCGACGAGCGGCAGATCACGCCACTGCTGCCCGGCGGCTCCGGGTGCGCGGTCATGGTGACCAGCCGGGAGAGCATGACCGGGCTCGCCGGGGCGAACCGGCTCGACCTGGACGTGCTCGACGCGGCCGCGGGCCGCGGACTGCTCGGCCGCATCGTCGGCGACCGCCGGGTGGCGGCGGAACCCGACGCCGCCGACCGGATCGTCGAGCGCTGCGGCGGGCTGCCGCTCGCGCTGCGGGTGGCCGGGGCCCGGTTGGCGTCGCGGCAGCGGTGGCCGCTGGCCGTGCTGGCCGACCGGCTCGCCGACGAACGCCGCCGCCTCGACGAACTGAGCACCGCCGACCTCGCCGTGCGCACCAGCGTCGAGTTCAGCTACCTCGCGCTGCCGCCGCTGGGCCGGGCCGCGCTGCGCCGCCTGGGGTTCCTCGGTGTGCCCGAGTTCGGCTCGTGGGTGGTGGCCTGGCTGCTCGGCATCCCCGAGTCCGCCGCGGACGACATCGTCGAGCACCTGGTCGACACCCATCTCGCCGAGTTCACCAGGGTCGACGAGCTGGGTTGCCTGCGGTACCGGCTGCACGACCTCGTCCGCATCTACGCCCACGAGGCCGCCGAACGCGAGGAGTCGGCCGCCGACCTGGTCGACGCGGTCAGCCGGGTCCTCGGCTCCTGGCTGTCCATATTGGACAAGATGGCGGGCGACTCGCCGCCGGACGAGATCCAGTGGCGGCTGCCCGCCGTCGCCACGCCGCCGGTCTCGCCCGCGATGATCGACCTGGCGATGGCCACACCGCAGAGCTGGTTCGAGATCGAGCAGCCCGCCGTGGTCGTCGGCGTCGAGCGCGCCGCGGGCCTCGGCCTGCACGCGCTGGTGTGCGGCTTCGCCGCGGTGAAGCTCGGCCCGTCGTTCCTCGGCGTCAACCGGTTCGAGTCGCGGGAGCGGATCAACGCCGCCGCCATGGCCGCCGCGCGCCAGAGCGGCGACCGCCGCGGCGAGGCGATGATGCTCACCGAACTGGCGCACGTGCGCTACCTCCAGGACCGCTACATCGAGGCTCGAGAGGGCAACGCCACCGCCCTGCGCATGTTCGGCGACCTCGGTGACCGGCACGGTCAGGCGGTCGCGCTGGCGGGGTTGGGCGCGGCCTGCCGCGAGTCCGGCAGGCTGGCGGAGGGACTGTGCCACCTCGACCGCGCCGCCGACCTGCTGCGCGAACTCGGCGAGGACGCCGGGGTGGCCTACACCGCGCGGATGGCCGGGTCGGTTCGGCTGGAGCTGGGCGAGTTCGATCAGGCGGGCGCCGACCTGGCGGAGGCGCTGGCCGCCTACCGACAGGTGGGGAGCACTCGTGGCGAGGCGCTGACACTGCGCACGATCAGCCTGCGGCTGCGCGCGCTCGGCGAGTACCCGCCCGCGATCGAGGCGGCCAGGCGGGCGGTCGAGCTGTTCCAAACGCTGGGGGACCGGCTGATGTGGGCGTACTCGGTGCGGGCCAAGGCGAAAGCCGAACTGCGGCTGGGTGTGCGCGCCTCGGTGCGCGCCGAGCTCGACTGGGCGCTCGGGGTGTGCGAGGCGCTCGCCGACCGGTGGGGTCAGGCCGTCACGCTGCGCACGATCGGGGAACTCCACCTCGCCGACGGCCACCTCGCCGACGCCGAGCGCGCGCTCACCGCCGCGATGGCGATCTGGTCCGATATGGACGTTCCGCTGTGGCGGGCACGGACCGAACGCGACTTCGCGGCGCTGTACCGCGCCCGGGGTGACAGCGCGCGCGCCGATTCCGTGCTCGCCGACGCCATGGCCACCTTCGCCGCCTACGGCGCACGCGAGGCCCGGGAGCCCGCCGATGACCCGGCGGTCCGCCGGGTCATCGGCCCCGAGTCCGGGGTTCCCGTCTAGCACGGTGGTCACTGCCCTAACCGCCGCTCACTGGCCTCCTTGCAGGGCGGTCCAGGTCTGGAGTCCGGCGTTGCCGTCCACCGGGAGTCCGCGAGTGGTCTGGTAGTCCCGGACCGCCTGCTCCGTCCGCGCTCCGTACTGGCCGTCGACGCCGATCGACCGGCCGAGCGCGGCCGTCAGCGCGCGTTGCAGCCGCCGGACCTCCTGCCCGGTGGCGCCCGGCCGCAGCCTGGGCTGCCACCCGGCCGACAACAGGGCGGTCCACGTGCGCCGACCGACCTCACCGTCAGCGGTCAGACCGTGGGCGCTCTGGAATGCCTTCACCGCCGTCTCGGTGCCTGCCCCGAAGTCGCCGTCGACCGCCCCGGGCTCGCGGCCGTCGTCGCGCAACAGGTACTGGAGCGCGGCGACTTCCGGGTTGTTCGCACCGCGGTTGAGCGTCGGGTAGGCGGCGAAGTCGCGGTTGACCGGTGGTCGGATGTCGACCTGGTTGGCGTCGATGAAGATCCGCACCCCGCCGTGGGTTTCGGCGAAATCGCCCGCGTACTGGTGGATCCGCTGGTGGTTGGACCAGTACGCGCTCGGGAAGTACGACCCGGCGTTGGTGTCGGCCACGCCGTTCCACCAGGCGAAGTCGATGTGGTCGGGTCGGGCGTAGGTGCTCGACCGGTACACGTTCGCCAGGTCGCGGATACCGGAAGCGGCGCTGGAGTACACGCCCGACAGGTAGTCGGCCTCGTGGACCCGCTCGGTCCAGCCGGTGAGGTAGCTCAGCACCGCCGCACGGCACTGCGCGTTGGCGCTGTCGTAGTGCTCCATGTCGTTGTAGAGCGCGCTGCCCGCGCCGATCCCCAGTGCCGCCGCACGGGTCAGCGCGTCGGACCCGTCCTGGCGGCCCTGGTCGCGGGCGGTCACCGGGTCGTAGGCCATCCTCAGCGACTGGGTGGTGCTGCACGGCGCCTGCCTGCCCACGTAGAGCGGCAGCAGATGCCAGCCGCGCGCGGTCTGCTCGCCGACCCACGCGGCGGTCAGGTTGGCCTGGGTCTTGCAGCCGCGCCCGTCACCGCCGAAGTAGATCCCGATCGACCGGTACGGCGACGCAGACCAGGCCTGCATCGTCGCCGACGACGGGGTCTCGCAGGTGTCGAACGCCTTGCCCGCGAAGGTGCCCGGATGCGGTGCGGCGGTGGCGATGGCCGTCAGCGTGATCGTGAATACGGCCGTCAGCGCGGCCAGTGTCGTCGCCCGGCGCATCAGCAGTCGTACTTCGAGTCGGGGTGCACGACCTCGCAGTAGCGCACGTGCAGGTGGTCGTCGTGGTTCGGGTACTGCTCGGTCAGGCCCTCGCCGATCAGCACCGGGTCGTTGAAGTAGACGGTCTTGACCCGGCCGGTCGCGCGCAGCGCCTGGGCGAGCTGCCGGGTGGCGGACCGGTCGTACAGCGCGGAGAACCGGTCGACCTGGCCCACGCACTGCGCCCGGTCGGTGCGCATCGGGTGCAGGTCGGCGTCGAGGCCGGTCTCGTGGCTGGCGTGGTCGGCGATCTCGCCGCCGTGCTCCAGGCTGATGTCGCGCACCGCGACCGGCCCGAGCCCCGCCGCCAGCACCTGGGCCCCGGCCGCGGTCAGCCATCCGATGGTGGACCCGGTGCCCCAGTGGGCGTTGTGGCCGTTGACGCTGGAGGCGAACTGGCAGGTCTGCGGCACGTCCGGGCGGTCGATCTGCTGGTAGTGCCAGATCAGGTTGCGCCAGGTGATCGGCCCGACCTCGCCGTTGGCCTCGATGCCCGCGTGCTGCTGGAAGCTCACCACCGCGGCCCGGGTCGCCGGGCCGAAGCCGCCGTCGACCGACAGGCCCGCGTTCCGCTTGAGGTTGAGCTGGTGTTGCAGCGCCTTGACGGCGGGGTTGTTGTCGCCCGCGTTGAGGGTCACCGCCAGCGCGGTCCAGGTGTTGGGTCCGACGTTGCCGTCGGCGCTGAGGCCCATGGCCGACTGGAACGAGCGGACGGCGGCGTCCGTGCCGCCGCCGAAGTCGCCGTCGACGGACACCGGGCGTCCGGAGTGCACGAGCAGGTATTGGATGGCGGTCACGTCGGCGCCTTTGTCACCCTTGCTCTGGGTCGGCCAGAACGCCTGTGGGAACGCGTGCGCGGGGGTGGTGGCCAGTATCGCGAACGCGACTCCGATGGTGGCCGCCACGGTGAAAAGTCGTTTCATCAATCCCCTCCTTGGGTATCGCAAGAAGGTTATTTCGGCCCCTGTCGCGAATTCACTAGTCCACCGACCAGGTTCGGCCGCCGATTCGGGCGACCAAATGGGTCCGATCGCGGCAGTCGAATTTGCGCAGGATATTCGAGACGTGGAATTTCACCGCGCTGACGCTGACCACCATCAGGCGGGCGATCTCGGCGTTGTCCAACCCGTCCGCGAGCAGGTCGAGCACGGCCCGCTCGCGTGGGGTCAGGCCCGCGGGCACCGCGGCGGCGGGCACCAGCCCGAGCAGGGCGCCGGTCAGCCGCGGCGATATCCAGCCGCCATGGCGGAACACCTGCCGCGCCGCCTGCCCGAAGTGCTCGTCCGGGTCGTCGGCCAGCACCAGGCCGATCGCGCCCGCCCGCACGGCCGGGCAGACCGCGCCCGGCCCGTCGAGCACGGCCACCGTCCCCGCGGTCGGGGTGTCGGTGAACACCACCGTCGCCGCCCGGCCGAGCCTGACGGTCGCGATCCCGGCGAGCGCCGCGCCGATGCGGTCGCGCACCTCGGCCCGGCGCAGGTCGAGTGCGACCTGGATGGCCGCCATCAGCAGTCGTAGGCGGGATCCGGGTGCACGACCGCGCAGTACCGGACCGCGACCGCGTCGTCGGGACCGGCCGTGACCAGCCCTTCCGCGATGAGCACCGGGTCGCTGAAGTACACCGCCTTGACCCGCCCGGTCGCCCGCGCCGCGGCGATCAGCTCACGAGTCGCGGCTTGGTCGTAGAGCGGGGAGAACCGGTCGACCGGGCCCCCGCACTGACCCCGGTCGGTGCGCATCAGGGCCAGCCGGGCGTCCATGCCCCAGCCGCCGTCGTGCTCGGCGCCCAGGTCGCGCACGGCGAGCCCGGCCACGCGGCTCGCCGCCGCGGTGAGTTGGCCGACCGCGGCGGCCGTGCCCCAGCGCCCGCCCGCGACACAGACGCCCGTGCCGAGCGGCTGGTGGTGCGAGATCAGGTGGCGCCAGGTGATGGGCCCGGCGATGCCATTGGATTCGATTCCGGCATGCTGCTGGAAAGCGACGACGGCCGCTTTCGTCAGGCCGCCGAAATCGCCGTCGACGACGAGACCGGCGCCGCGTTTGACGTTGAGCTGGAATTGCAGTGCTTTCACCGCGCTGCTGTTGTCCCCTTGTTGCAGGCTTGGTGCCAAAGCCGCCCAGGTATTCGGTCCGACGTTACCGTCGGCGCCCAGTCCCCGGGCGGTCTGGAAATCGCGCACGGCGGTGTCGGTGCTCGCGCCGAATTCGCCGTCGACCGGGACCGTGCGGCCGGAACTGGCCAGCAGGTGCTGGATCGCGGTGACGTCGGCGCCACGATCGCCCTTGGTCTGCGTCGGCCAGAACGCCTTGGTCGGGGTGGTGTACCCGACGATCGACGGGCTGGTCAGCGGGTATGACTTGGCCAGCACCCGGTCACTCGCGTTGCCCTCGATCGTCGACACCGCGGTGGAGTCGGCGGACCGGACGATGCCGACATGGTCGATGTCGTACCCGCCGCCCGCGAAGCTCCCCACGGTCGAGTCGAAACCGTCGGCGGCCCAGTCGAACACGATCGCGTCGCCCGGCCGCGGCTGGTAGCCGGACCCACGGGGGTGCCAGGTGCCCTGCCTGCGGCCGTACTCGTAGAACGAGTGCGCCCACCCGTTGAGGTTGCCCGCCCGGTCCGGCTGCATGGCCTCCGGGTCCTTGGCGACCCGCCACACGTACTTGACGAAGTCGGCGCACCAGCTCCCGGCCCGCCATCCATTGCCACACCCCGCCATGTGCGGCCGAGTCTGGGCGACGTAGAACGTGCAGTCGCTGCCGAGCGGCTCCTCGTGGTTGCGCTCGGCGTTGTTCAACTCGCCCTCCGCGATCGCGACGATTCCCGCCGCCGCGGCCTGGGCGGGTGGCGCCGCCAGCGCCCCGAGCGCGCACACCATGACCACCATCGACACCGTGATCCGCCGTATCAGGCCCATGGCCCTCCCCTTCCACGTGAGCTGGAAGGAGCATCGCCGGGTCCACTGAAACTTCCCTGAAAGGCAGGTGCCGGTCGGGCCGGACAGACGAAACAGGCGCACTCCTCGACGAATGCACCCGCGGGCTCAAGGCCGGGCGGTAGTGCAGTCGGTGGGTGCGCCGAGAATCGCGAGCGCCTCGTAGCGAGATAACCCTTGTGGCGCAGGAACTCGCCCGGGACCTACCGCGGACGCGACAGTGCGCTGGGAGCCGAGTCGCCGCTCGTGGTTACGCCGCCGCCCGGCCGCGTGGAACGCGGCCGGGCGGCGGTCAAAGGGGTGTTTACGGCGTGTAGCTGCCGGTCAGCGTGGTGCCCGAGAACGCCGAGTACCCGTAGACCAGCACGTAGTACGTGCCGGGGGTTATCGACGAGATGGTGCAGGTCTCGGCGGTGGTGGCGCTCTCCGACTTGCAGGTGTACGCGCTGGTGGTCGGCTTCGAGGCGGACCGCACGTACAGGTCGGCGTCGCCCGTGCCGCTTGTCGTGGTGAACTTCAGGTTGGTGGCGCCCGCGGGCACCTCCAGCTTGAAGTACGCCGACGAGCCTTGTGCCCCGGACAGCGGGCCCTGACCCACACCGTTGGTGAGTGTCGCGGTGGTGTCGGTCTGGTAGCTGCCGGTCAGGCTCACGCCGGAGAAGGCGCTGTAGCCGGAGATCAGCACGTGGTAGGTGCCAGCGCCGGCGGTGGTGATCGCGCAGGTCTCGGCGGTCGCCGACCCCTCGGACTTGCAGTCGTGGGACGTAGTGGTCGGCGCGGTGCCGAGCTTCGCGTACAGGTCGGGGTCACCGGTGCCGCCCGTGGTCACGAACTTCAGGTTCGTCACCCCGGCCGGGACGGTCATGGTGAACCGCAGCGCCGCGCCCTTCGCGCCGGACAGGCCGGTGACGGGGACGCCGTTCTGCAGGCCGCTCGGCGTGGTGGTGCCGACCGTCCAGGAGAAGGTGACCGACTTCGACACGTTGGTGGTGTCCTTGACGGTCACGGTGACCGACGAGGTGGCCGCCGTGGTCGGGGTGCCGCTGATCAGACCCGTCGACGAGTTGATCGTCAGGCCGGCCGGAAGACCGGTGGCCGAGTAGGTCAGGGTCTGGTTCGGGTCGGAGTCGCTCGCCTGGATCTGCAGCGAGGCCGCGGTGCCGACCGTGCTGGTCTGGTTGCCCGGGTTGGTCACGGTGACCGTGTTGCCCGGAGTGCCGGTGTTGACGGCCTCGAAGGCGTCGACGCGGCCCTCACCGAAGAACGCGTTGTTCGCCGTGGTGCCGGTGCAGCGGCTGTCGGACGGGCAGGCCAGGTCGTCGGCCTGGGCGTACAGCTTGGCGCGCAGCTGCGCCGGGGTGTCGTTCGGGTGGACGCTGGCCAGCAGCGCGGCGACACCGGCGACGTGCGGCGAGGCCATCGACGTGCCGTCGTTGCTGATGTACCCGCCACCCGGGACGGTCGAGTAGACGCCCGAGCCGGGGGCCGCGAGCTGGATCTTGTTCAGGCCGAAGTTGGAGAACGACGACTTCGCGTTCGACGAGGTGGTCGACGAGGTGGCGACGACGCCGGGCAGTTCGGCGGGCAGGTCGAGGCAGTCGTTGGTGACGGTGCGGGTGGTGGCGGTCGAGTCGTTCGGGCTGGTGGTGTCGGTCGACTTCGCGGCGAGGTTGTAGTTCGCGTTGCCCGCGGCGGCGACGTTGAGCACGCCCTTGCCCTCGGCGTAGGCGACGGCGCGCTTGACGCCTTCAAGGATCGCGGCCTGGTCGAGGTTGCTCGGGCAGTTGAACATCCACGGGTCGACGTAGTAGCTGTTGTTCGTCACGTCGAAGCCCTGGTCACCCGCGAAGATGAACGAGCAGATGGTGTTCTCGGGGAAGAACAGCGACGTGGTCGGCTCGGCGACGCGCACCGAGGCGATCTTCACGCCCGGCGCGACACCGACCATGCCCTTGCCGTTCTTGCCGGCGGCGATGGTGCCCGCGACGTGGGTGCCGTGGGTGTGCACCTCGCGCCACGCGCCCGGGCGGGTGTCGAGCTTGCCGTAGGCGCAGGACGCGGACTTCGACGCGACGAAGTTGTCCTTGAGGTCGTAGTGCAGGTCGTCGACACCGGTGTCGAGGACGCCGACGACGACGTCGGGCGAGCCCTGGTTGACCGCCCACGCCTTGTCCGCGCCGATGATCGTCATGTCGTAGCGCGACGTCTCACTGGCGGTGGGGATGGTCTGCGCCGGTGCCGACGGGATCGTCGGGTTGTCGGCCGCGGCGGGCACATCGCTGGTGCGGGTGGCGCCGACCTTCTGCACGCCGGTCACGCCGCGCAGGTCGGCGGCGAAGGTGGCGGAGGTCGAGTGCGCGACCAGGGTGCCGATCGCGTCGTAGGCGGCGTAGACGGTGCCGCCCTTGGTGGCCACGGCCGACTTGATCGCCGAGACGGTGGTCGCGGGCGCCGCCGGGTCGAACAGGACCAGGTAGGCGCGCTTGCCGGCGGCGGCGGCGACCGAGGTGGCCGAGCCGAAGGGCTGTTCGAAGGTGGCGCTCGCGGAAACGGACGTCTCGCCGGAGGGCGCGGCGAACGCGGTGGGCACCGCGACGACGCCCGCGCCGACAGCGAGCGCGACCACCGCGTGCCGGGCACGCAGGGACAGAGCCATGAAAGACCTCCGGAAAACCTATGCGGGGGGAGACGCAGGGTCGTGTTGTGACCGAGTCCACTAAGGAAACGTCCGATGACGACGATTTGCGAGGTCACAAACTGCCCATAAAATTGTCCTGTGACCGATTCCGATGGCCCGTTATCGACCGATCTGCTGTTTTCGTTCGCGCGATCGGCGAGCGCGGAGGCACGACGGGTCGCCGGGGCCGCCCAGGTGTTGGGCCTGCGTGGCGATCCCGACGCGGGCCTGGATCTGGTCTGGGACTTCCTGGCCTCCTCGGCCGATCTGACCGACGACGACCTGGTCGCGGCCGCGGAGACGACGAACCTGCTGCTGCTCTGGGGTGGCTCGGTCGATCGCACGACCCGGGTCCTGGACGCGTGCCTGTCCCGGGTGCGCGGCCCGTCCGGGCGCGGGGCGGTGCTGTTGACCTGGGCCCGCAGCCGCCCGGCGGACTTCAAGGAGTACTGCACGGAGGCCTTGGCCGAGTTCGCCGCGGCGGGTGACGTGCGCGGGCAGGCGGTGACGCTCGCCCGGATCGCGACCGACCACACCATGAGCAAGCCCGCGCACCGGCTCCGACTGGCCACCGAGGCGGTGACCCTCGCCGAGCGACTCGGCGACCCGTGGACGGTGGCGCTGTGCCGGGGCCACCTGTCGATCATCGAGACCTACCAGGGCGAGCCGGGCGCGATGGAGCACTGGCCGGACACGGTGCGGGTGGTGGTGGCCGGTGCGGACTCCGGCGCCGCGCAGACGGTCGCGTTCAACTACACGAACTGGGCGTTCGCCAAGCTGGGGGTCGGCGATCACGACGGCGCGGGCGAGATCGTCGCCGAGGGGCGCAGCACCGCGCACGGCCAGGCCTGGGCGTTCCGGTTCGCGGTGCAGGACGCCTGGGTGCGGGTGCGGCTCGGCGATCTGGCGGGCGCGGGCGCGGCACTGCCCCCGGACAGCACGGCGGCGCAGTCCTGGAACTACCGGGTCGCGGTGCGGGCGGCGGTGGCGTTCGAGCGTGACCGCGAACTGGACTCCGGTCCGCTCGCGGCGGCCTACGACCGGATCATGGTCTGGGACCCGCAGGTGGGCTGCTTCGCCGCGGGTGTGCTCGCGCTGACCCGGCACGCCCGCCGGGAACCCAACCCGGGCCGGGAGGCCATCGACGCGCTGCGCCGGGTCCGCGCCTGGCCGATCCGGTTCGGCTGGGAGGACGCGCTGATCGCGCTGGCCGTGGTCGACCCGGACGCCGCCGCGGTCGAGGCCGCCGAGATGGTGGACCTGTGGCCGGACAACCCGCGCGGTCTCGCCGCCCGCGCCTACGTCGAGGGACTGCTCGCCGGTGATCGCGACCGCCTGGTCGAGGCCGCGGACCGCTTCGCCGCGCTCCCGGAGCCCGTCACCGCGGGCCGGGCCCTGCACGCGGCCGCCGTCGTCGCCCCGAAGTCGGGCAACGACCTGCGCCGAGCGGCGATGGCCCTGCTCGAGCGCTGTGGTGCCGACCGGTCGCTGGCCGCCGTCGTGCGCGATCGCGCCCTGGCCCGCTGGAGTGACCACACCCCCGTGCCCGCCAGCCAGTCGCGCCGCACCTCGGCGGGTCTGACGGCGCGCGAGCGCGAGGTCGCCCTGCTCGCCGCCCGCGGGCTCACCGCGGCGGAGATCGCCGAGACGCTCGGGATCACGCTGAGCACGGCCCGCAACTACATCCTGCGGGTGCGCACGAAGTTCGGCGGCATCCCCAAGCGCCAACTCGCGAAGGCGCTGGGCATAGACCAGGCCTAGCGCTGTTCACGCGCATGTTATGGGTGCCCGGGATTAGTCCGAACCGGTATGACCCAGGTCATAGTCCACTAGCGACAAAATTTCCGCCGGCGGTCGAAAGGACCGTGGACGCCAAGTGAGGGCTAGGCGTCCGCAGGCCGAAAGGGGTCGTGTCCCAACCCTGCACACGTGAGGACAAAGCTCATGCTCGGTGCCAATCCGAGACGACGGGCCATCACGCTCGTAGTCTCAACGGTGTTAGTCGGTGCGGCCGTGGCAATCCCAGGTCACGCCAACGCCGCATCTCCCGCAGAAGCTCCCATCCGTCTGGTGACCGGCGAATTCCTGCCGAGTTCGCTGGCCGCCGTGCCGCACGGTCTCGAGGCCCGGTCGCTCGGCGCGAGTGAGCGCGGCAGCTACCTCGTCCAGTTCGAGGGCCCGGTCCGCGAGGACTGGAAAGCCGGCCTGACCGCCTTGGGCGCCACGATCGTCGAGTACATCCCCGACTACGCGTTCAAGGTCCGGATGAACCCGGGTCAGGCGAACCGTGCGGGCAAGCTCGCCGGCGTGCACTACGTCGGCCGTTTCCAGTCCGCATGGAAGGTCACCAAGGACGCCAAGGCGAAGATCGACGAGGGCAAGGCGGGCATCTACACCGTCCGCGCCGAGCAGGGCGTGGACCTGGCCGCGGTCCGCCGCGCCGCCGAGGCGACCGGCGCGGTCGTCACCGATCAGTCCGACGGCACGCTGCTGGTCGCCGCCGAGGCAGGCCAGGCAGGCAAGATCGCCGGCATCGAGGACGTGGCTTCGCTCGACCAGTTCCAGCTTCCGGAGAAGCACAACGAGCACGCCGCGGGCACGGTCATGCGCGCGACGCAGGCCAATGCCCGCGGGTATGACGGTTCCACGCAGATCGTGGCGGTTGCCGACACCGGCCTCGGTGGCGGTACCGCGGCCACCGCGCACCCGGACATCCCGGCCGGTCGCATGGTGGCGATCCACGACTGGCCCGGCGCCGACAGCCTCTGCTACAACGTGATGCCGGATGGCCCCGCGGACGTCGACAGCGGCCACGGCACGCACGTCGCGGTCTCGGTCGTCGGCGATGGCCAGGCCGATGGTGTGGGCAAGGCCGCCGCGTACGGCGCGCGCCTGATCTTCCAGGCCGTCGAGGACTACGCCGACGCGCTCTGCGCGCAGAGCGACGGCTACGGCCTGCACGGCCTGCCCGCCGATCTGGCGCGGCTGTTCCAGCAGGCCTACGACGGCGGCGCCCGCATCCACGCCAACTCGTGGGGTTCGGCCGCGGCAGGCAGTTACACCGCCACCTCGCAGCATGCCGACCGCTTCATCAACACCCACCGCGACATGCTGATCACCTTCAGCGCGGGCAACTCGGGCACCGACGCCAACGGCGACGGTGTCATCGACAACGACTCCATGGGCGCCCCGGCCACGGGCAAGAACGTGCTGACGGTCGGCGCCTCGGAGAACGGCAAGGCGCAGTCGCCGTGTGACGCGTCCCTGGTTTACCCCGCGCAGATCGACAGCGAGCAGCCGATCATCGGCAACCGCTCGTGCCGCGACCTCAACGGCCAGAACATCATCCCGTCCTGGGGCGCTCGGTGGCCTGCGAAGTACCCGGCCGAGCCGATCGCGTCGGACCCGCAGACCGGCAACGCGCAGCAGGTCGCGGCGTTCTCCAGCCGCGGCCCGACAGACGACGGCCGGATCAAGCCCGACATCGTGGCTCCCGGCTCGTGGATCCTGTCCGGCTACTCGGACAGGTACCAGCAGGGGTACGACGGCGCTGCCAACCCGCGGAACAACGGCTGGCAGAACGACGGCTACGGCTTCCCGCTGAACGACGACTACAAGTACTTCAGCGGCACGTCGATGTCGAACCCGCTGGCCGCCGGTGGCGCCACCGTGGTGCGCGACTTCTACAACAAGAAGCACACCGTCAACGCCAGCGCGGCGCTGGTCAAGGGCACCATGGTCAACTCCGCGACCGACCTGCTCGACGAGAACGGTGACGGCGCGAACGACAACGACCTGCCTGTGCCGAACGCACACGAGGGCTGGGGTCTGGTGAACCTGGACAAGGCCACCGCGGGCACCGCGAAGTTCGTCGACGAGGCCGTCGCGGGTCTGGCCACCGGCGGGGTCTCGGAGACGAAGTACACCGTCGAGGCCGGTCAGCCGCTGAAGATCACCATGGCGTACTCGGACAAGGAAGCGGCCATCAACGTGGGGGTCACCCTGGTCAACGACCTTGACCTCGAGGTCGTCTCGCCCACCGGCACCGTCTACCGCGGCAACGTCTTCGCCGGTGGCTGGTCGAACTCCGGCGGCACCGCGGACCGTCGCAACAACCTGGAGAACGTCTACCTGCAGAACCCGGTCGCGGGTGAGTGGACCGTGCGGGTTCGCGGCTTCAACGTTCCGCAGGGACCGCAGAAGTTCGCCCTGGTCGTCGACGGCAAGTTCGGCGCAGGCGGCGCGGTCAACGCCAACCCGGTCGTGACCAACCCCGGCAACAAGTCCACGCAGATCAACACCGCGGTGAACCTGCAGATCCAGGCCGCCGACGCGAACAACGACGTGCTGACCTACGCGGCGTCGGGTCTGCCGACCGGCCTGAGCATCGGTGCGAGCAACGGTCTGATCTCGGGCACCCCGACGGCGGCGGGCACGTCCAACGTGACCGTCACCGTGACTGACGGCAAGGGTGGCAGCGGTAACACCGCCTTCACCTGGACCGTCACGGCGGCGACGCAGCCCAACCAGCTGCTGGCCAACCCCGGCTTCGAATCCGGCAACACCGGCTGGAGCGGGACCACGGCGGGCGTCATCGTGAACTCCACGACCCGCCCGACGCACGGTGGATCGTGGTGGGCCCTCCTGGGCGGCAACGGCAACACTTCGTCGGAGAACCTGTACCAGCAGGTGACCATCCCCGCCTCGGCGGCGAGCGCGAGCGTCTCCTACTGGGTCCGGATCGACACCGCCGAGACCACGACGAGCACGGCGTTCGACAAGTTGCAGCTGCAGGTCCTCAACAGCTCGGGCACCGTGCTGGGCACCCTCGGCACTCTGTCCAACCTGAACAAGAGCACGTCCTACGTCCAGAAGACGTACGACCTGTCGGCCTACAAGGGGCAGACGATCCGGCTCAGGTGGCTGGTGAACGAGGACGTCTCGCTGCAGACGACGTTCGCAGTCGATGACACGGCACTGACCGTGTCGTAACGAAAGCGACCGTGGCGCGGTCGGCACCCGCTGACCGCGCCACGGCCACTCGTTGACCAATAACAGGTTCGGCCGACGTCCGGGATGGACTTCGCCGGGCCTTTCGACACGCGGTCTCGCCATCAGTCGGGCCCGGACTTGCACAATGTCGAGCCGCGGAGCATAACTTTGGTGTGCACGAGCTGGAGCTCCGTCATCTTCGAGTCATCATCGCTGTCGCGGACGCGGGCAGCCTGTCCAAGGCCGCCGTTCAACTCGGGATTTCGCAACCCGCGCTGACCGCCCAGCTGCAACGACTCGAGCGCCGCGTGGGCGGCCTGCTGTTCGCCCGCTCCGGCACCGGCGTCGTGCCGACCGACCTGGGCAGCTATGCCCTGTCGGCCGCCCGACTGGTCCTCACTGACGTCGACGAGATGATGGCCGGGCTCAAGCAGCGCATTCAGGCGGTGACGGTCGCGGGCATGATCCGTGTCGGCGGTCCGCCCGGTCTGATCGTGCCGCTGTTCGCCACCGCGATCGCCGAGCGCCTCGGCAACGTCGAGACCGCCATGTACATCGAGTCCACCCCGGTGGAACTGGCCCGCAAGGTCCTCGACGGCAAGGTCGACTTCGCCATCCTGGAGGAGAATCCCGGTTTCCGCACCCCGCTGCCCGCTCAGTTGCACAGCCAAGTGATGATCAGCGCCCCCATGTTCGTGGCCGTGTCCGACACGCACCGCCTCGCCGGTGTCGGCGACATCGACCTGCGCGAACTCGCCGACGAGAACTGGGTCCTGCCCCCGGTCGGCGAGGTCCCGGAGCAGCTCGCGCTGCTTCGCGCGTGCGCGGGAAGCGGGTTCACCCCGAAGATCAAGCACCAGGTCTCCGACTCGGCCACCACCCGCGCCCTGGTCCAGGCCGGTGCGGTCACGCTGGCCAAGCCGGTCGTCCGCGAAGGCCCAGGCCTGGTGATCCGCAATATCGCGGGCACCCCGCTGCGCCAAGAGATCGTGCTGATCTGGCACGAGGAGACGACGGTGGCGGCCACGGCGGAACAGGCCCGGATCGCGCTGCTGGAGGCCTACTCGAAGCTGGTCGGCACCAACCCGCTGTTCGCGGCCTGGTGGGCCGAGCACAAGGACGCCCCGGCCGAGGAAGCGTCCCGCACCGCCGGCTTTCGTAGTAGCGGCGAGAGCCCGCTTATGGGGTGACGTGTCCAAGGGGCGCCTGGGTTTCCGCTGGGGAGAGTCCTTTGTGGATCATACTGACAGTGTGTGCGGGTCATGGGTTCGTGGCTCGTGACTACTTGGCGACTTGTTTCTGAAAGAACAGGGAAGGCTGATTCGCCACGATGCCCGTCCCGGTCTGTGTGAACCCGCGAGTGCGGTACAGCCCGATCGCCGCGTGTTGGTGGGGTGTCGTGTCGAGGAGCAGGGTGTGGAAGCCGAGAGCGATGGCTCGCTGCTCCAGGTGATCGAGGATCAAGCGGCCGAAACCACGGCCTTGCCAGGTGGGATGAACCCGCATCCGCTTGAGCTCCGCCACTCCTGGCTCGATCGGGCGCAGCGCGCCCATCGCGAGGATGAATCCGCCTAGGGCGCCGACCACGAACTCGCCACCGGAATCGAGGTAGTGGCTCTGGATGTCCTCGAGGTCGTCGTCCCACGAACCCGGTCCGGCGTTCGCGCCCGTAACGACCGCGGGGACCCCGATCGGGGTCGGAGGCCCACCGTACGGGTACCAGGTCGATCTCGGCGAGTTCCAACCCCGTCTCTTCCGCCACCTCCCGGCACGCCGCCGCTTCCGGTCGCTCTCGGGCTTCTACGACACCTCCTGGTAGTGCCAGTCCTTGTTCGAAGGGAGGACGGGCGCGCTCGACCAAGAGAACGCTCCAACCCTCTTGCCCCGCTCCGAGCACCGCGTCATCGACTGTCAGCACACACGAACGTCCCACAGTGACCCCTCAGTTCCCGCCGGTCGGCGTCGCGATCGCGCTTTGTCACTATTTGATAATCCAGCGAATTGTGTTCAGTCACAACGATTCGCCGAAAAGTGTGGTGGTCGAGTCCATTGTGTCCGATGTGGAGCTCGTGCAGGCTTGTTCAGCAATCGACTTGGCGGCACGCGGTGAGGAGTCAGATGGTGCGGAAACACCTCAGGTGGCCTGGTGCGGTGGCGGTGGCGCTCAGTGCGGCGGTGCTTGTGCCGCTGACCGGGGCCGCGGCGCCCACGCCTGGGCCTGCGGGCACCGCCATCGCCGCGGCTGATCCGGGGTCCGCGCCTTGGGCACAGGTGCCTCGCGACCAGGTGGCCGCGCAGTGCGGGCTGGACCCGGTGCTGCTCGACCGGGCGAACGCGGCGCTGCCGAGCATCCCGTTCACCATCGTGCGGTACGGGAAGCTGTGTTGGGTCAACCGTCCGGCCGACACGACCTCGACGTACCACGTCGCCTCGGTGACGAAGACCTTTGCCGCGACTCTGTTCGGCATGATCTCCCAGCGCAGCAGCACCCTGGAGGACACCGACCCGGTTCGGGAATGGCTGTCCGGTTGGGAGGCCGGATTGATCAACCCGCAGGCCACGCTCGCGCACGTGCTGGCGATGACGTCGGCCAAACTGAACCTGGCGACCGACCGGAAGGGCGCCTGGATCTACGACGCGCTCGGCTTGGTCGAGATCGATCGGCTGATCACCGTGATGAACCGGGCGATCCAGCGCGAGCCCGCCGCGTTCCCCGGCGTCACCAACGTCCAGCAGTTCGCGCAGCGATACCTGTTCGACGTGCTCGGCATGCGTGACTCGAACTGGGGCGGTTCGAGCATCGCCTACAGCCTCAACAGCACCACCCAGGACCTGTCCAGGCTCGGGCTGTTGTTGATGCAGAAGGGCACCTGGCAGGGCACGCGGCTGCTCGAGGAGAAGTTCGTCTACCGGATGACGCATCCGGCGTTCGAGGACACCAACACCGGATATGGCTACCTCACCCAAATGAACGCCTATCAGGGATGGACCTACTCATCCGGCACCAATGACACCGCGTGCTCGCCGTACAGCACCTGGCCGCGTCACCCGCACGCCCCGTTCGACGCCACCACGCACAACTACAACGGCACCCCGTACACCGACGAGCGCCACGACATCGGTCTCGCCTGGGCGGCCGGGGTGGGCGGACAGCGGGTGTCGCTGCACCGCGGGCTCGATCTGGTGATCACCGTCCGGGACGACAGCACCAACGAGGGCCACAAACGGGTGTGGAACGCCATGCGGCCCGCATTGGTCGCGCTCGATCCGCGGTACGCGGGCGACGAAGCCGGGTTCTGTGCCGCCTACCAGCGCAGCCAGTACGCCCCGACACTTCGCTTCCCATGGTCGGCGAACGCGAGCCGGTAACCCGCCGCCGAAGTCCGAGATCGCTTGCCCTGCCTGCGATCTCGGACTTCCGCGCGTCGATGGTGACCCGCCGCCGGTGGTGTAGGCAGGCGAGCGGCGAAGTGGCGCAGCGTAGCGTCGCAAATGGACACCTGCGCGCCGGGCCGCTACCCGACAGTCTGTGAGCCGGTCGACCGCGGCATTGAGCGGTCCTCGGTCGCGGCGTCTCTGACCATCCATGCGGCGATTTGTGCCCGGTTGACGAAGTCGAGTTTGTTCAGGATGTTCCGCACGTGGGTGTCGGCGGTGCGTGTCGCGATGACCAGTTTGTTCGCGATCTCCCGGTTGGTCATGCCGTCCGACACCAGCCGCGCGATCTCCAGTTCGCGTGGGGTGAGCAGTGACGGATGCTCCTCGGGCGGGGAGGTGTCGGACCCGAGGGCATAGCTTTCTGCCCGGTCCGGTGGCATCGCGCGCCCGACAGCGAAAGCCTCGTCGAATCGGCGTTCGCCCAGCGCCTCGCGGGTGTTGTGCAGGTGGAAGCGATGCGCGAGCGATACCGCTAGGTCCGGCGACGCGCCAAGTGCGTCCCAGTGTGCCGCCGCGATCCCGAACAGCCTCGCGGCTCGCTCGTGGTCACCCTGGCAGTTGGCCACCCACGCCAGCGCATCGGTGTGGTAGGCCTGATCGAGCCGAATGCCCGCTTCGATGTCCAACCGCAGTGCCGCTTTCGCGGCGCCCTCGGCGATCTCGATGTTCCCACCGAGCAGTTCGACCACAGCCAGCCCGAAGTGCGCCATGGCCCGGTAGTACGTGTCGCCTGCCTGCTCGGTGAGCGTGATCATCCGGTGTATCGCGGCCCGGCTCGCGTCGAACTCGCCCCGGTAGGCCGAGCCGACGCCGTGCAGGAACAGGGGATGCAGCTCATGGCGCGGGTCGCCGCGCTCGCGGAACAGGGCCGCCGCCTCCCCGGCCAATTTGGCCGAGCCCGGTTTGGCCGCCATGATCAGGGCGAGGCTGCGCATGCAGGACAGGTATGGCGCGGCATCGTCGCCGCCGATGCGGGCCGCCTCGTCCAGCCGCGCGTTCGCGAGGTCGAGGTCGGAGTGCAGCAGCGCGAACAGCGCGGTCAGGCACAGTGCGCGAGCCCGGTCCGGGTGATCCGGGGGCAGCGCGGCCAGCGCCCGGTCCAACCAGGTCCGCGCCTCCACCGTGAGACCGCGCAACGCCCAGTACTCGTGCACCCGCATCGCCATCCGCAGTGCGACTTCCGCCTCACCCGGCGTGCTGGTCGACCAGTCCAAGGCGGCCCGCAGGTTCGCCTGGTCCCGCCGCATCCGATTGATCCAGGCCACCTGGCGCGGGCTGACCCAGTCGGCGTCGGCACGCTCGGTGAGCCGGTCGAACCAGTCCCGGTGCGCCCGCGCCGCCTCGTCCGCCAGCCCGGACCGCACCAGGTGTTCGTGTCCGTACTCGCGCAACGGCTCGAGCATCCGAAAGCGCGCCACGCCGCAGTCGCCCGCGTCGTCGGCATCGCGCACCAGCACCGACTTGTCCAGCAGTCGGTGGATCAGGTCCAGCACCCCGTCGTCGCCGCAGACGTGCTCGGCGGCCTCCAGGTCGAACGAACCCGCGAAGACCGACGCCCGGGCCCAGACCTCGCGCTCCGGTTCCGAGCACAGCTCGAAGCTCCAGTCGATCGTCGCCCGCAGGGTCTGCTGGCGCGGCGGCGCGGTGCGAGTGCCGATGGTGAGCAGCGCCAGTCCCTCGGTCAGCCGATCGGCGATCTGCGCGGGCGACAGCACTCGGATCCGGGTCGCGGCCAGTTCGATCGCCAATGGCAGTCCGTCCACCCGCCTGCACAGCCGGACCACGTCAGCCTGGTTGTCGGCGCTCAGCCGGAACTGGGGCACCGTGGCGGAAGCCCGCTCCACGAAGAGCGCCACCCCGTCATAGTCGAGCAACTCGTCGAGCGGCCGGTCATGATCGTCCGGCACCGCCAGCGGCGGCACCGGCAGCACATGCTCGCCCTCGACCCCCAGTGACTGCCTGCTGGTGGCCAGCACTGTCACCTTGGGACACTCGGTCAGCAGCGCGCGGGCGAACTCGGCGGCGGCGTCGATCACGTGCTCGCAATTGTCCAGCACCACCAGTGCGCGGCGACCTCGCAGATGCTCGAACACGGCGGCGGCACCGGCTCGGCCGGACACCTCGTGCAGACCCAGGCGGTCGGCGACCAGGTTGGCCAGCGCTTCCGCCTCGCGCAGCTCGGCGAGGCCGACGAACACCACTCCGTCAGCGAACGCCCGTCCGGTGTCCCGCGCGACCCGGGCGGCGAGCCGGGTCTTGCCCACGCCGCCCGGCCCGGTCAAGGTGACCATCCGGCTCACCCCCAGCAACCTGCGCACCTCTGCGCCCTCGCGTCGCCGACCCACGAAACTGGTCAGCTCGCCAGGGGCCCGCACACCGTTGTCGGTTCCCGCCATCCTCACCTCACCAGCGCAGCGCCTCAACCTAGCCCAGCGGTGGCACCGGTGCCAGACACGCCGCTGCCCCGCCTGACCATGGCCAGGCGGGGCAGCGGCGTTCGGTTATGCGGCGGCGTTCGGTGATCAGGTGTGCGGGCAGGTCCCCTTGGACACCGAGATCGCGGCGGCCTGCGGGACCGGGCACAGGAACTGGTCGTACCGGGTGTCGTTGTCGACGAACCGCTTCAGCCACGCGATGCTGTACTTCGCGATCGTGACGTTCGGGGACATCGGCACGAAATGGCTTCCACCCGCGAGTTCGATGTAGGCCTTGTTCACGCCCGCGGGAATGCTGTTGTAGAACGGGACGGCGTGCTGCCCGACCGGTGCGATCCAGTCGTTCTGTCCACCGACGATCAGCGTCGGGGTGCGCACCGCGCTGAAGTTCTTGCCCAGGTCCCATGGTTCGAGCGGGATGGCGGCCTTGAGCGCCGGATGCATTTCCGCGGCCTCAAGGGAGCCGCCACCGCCCATGGAGTGGCCCATCACCGCCAGCCGGGAGCCATCGATGCGGTCCTTGGCCGGGCTCTGCTCCACCAGATACTTCAGCGCGGCCAGCATTTGCGCCGCCCGCGCGCCCGGCTGGTCCACCGCGGTGTTGGTCGCGATGGTGAGCACGACAAAGCCCTGCGAGGCCAGCCGCGGGCCGTACCATTTCATCTCCGGCGAGAGGAATCCGGGCGTGACGACCACCGCGCCGAACGTGCCCTGACTGGTGTCGGTCGGGTAGGTCAGGGTTCCGCCGCCGAAGCCGTTCCCGCCGGGAACCGGCGTGGCCGCCACCGCGAACGCTCCGGTCGGCGCCTCGATACTGGCCGTCGTCGGCGCGGGACCCCGCTGGTAAGGATTGCCCTCGATGCCGGGGCCCGCGTTAGCCAGGCCGGTCCCGGCGGCGATCATGGCCGCGATACCCACCGCGGCCCCTAGTTTGCGCCACTTCCGCATGTGTCGATTCCTCCGTCAGCCGAACAAGTTCGGTACGCCGCTTTGTTGGATCTCCGTGGCGAGAATTCGGCCCCTCCACGTGGACCGCGAGCCTCCCGTGGCGCGGGCTGATCGGGCATCGGTCGTTTGACGTAGAGACATACGTGTTCCACGTCAGTCGGCAGTGGCAGGCCCGCCGGCTCCATCCGGCGGAGTACGCGGATACGCGATTTCACCTATATCCGGACGCGGCGTTACGTGGCCACACTGTGGGCCGACCCCGCCGCACAAGGGAGTGCACACCATGAGGAAACGACTGATCGCCCTTGGATTTGTCGCGGCCATCGCCGCCGCCGTGCCCGTGGTGGGCCAGGCCGCGGCGGCTGAGTGCCCGCCCGCGCCGTCGGACTGGGCGGCAGCAGGCCCGTTCCCGGTCACCGTCGAGGCGGGCGGGAGCGCGCACACCATTTACCGGCCCACCCAACTCGGGGGCTGCGGCGCGCACGCGGTGATCATCTGGGGCAACGGGACTTGGGCGACGCCGTCGTCCTACGACGCGCTGCTGCGGCACTTCGCCTCGCATGGGTTCATCGTGGCCGCGGCGAAGACCACGCAGGCCGGTTCGGGTCGGGAGATGTTGGCGGGCCTGGATTATCTGGCGACGCGGAACAACACGGCCGGCGATGTCTACGCGGGCAAGGTCGACCTGACCAGGGTCGGTGCGACGGGGCATTCCCAGGGCGGCGGCGGGGCCATCGCGGCAGGCGCCGATCCTCGGGTGGACACCGTGGTGCCGATCGAACCCGGCCCCCAGGGCGACGTCGCGGCCTTGCACGGGCCCACGTTCTTCCTCGCCGGACAGAACGACCAGATCGTGGTCCCGAGCCAACTCGTGTACCCGCGCTACCAGAAGGCCACCCACATCCCGGCGGTCTACGGCGAACTGGCGGGCGCGGGCCACTTCACCGCGGGCGGCAACGGCGGCGGTTTCCGCGGACCCGTCACCGCGTGGTTCCGCGCCGAACTCTTGGCCGACGCGAACGCCCGCACCGAGTTCTCCGGCGCGGACTGCGGTTACTGCGACTCGCCTGTCTGGTCTCGCTTCGAGCGCAACGCGCTGGCCGGCTGAGGTGGAGCACGACGAGGCGGTCGCCGAACTCGAGCTGCTGGCGGAGCTGGGGCCCCGCTTCCCCGGCTCCGCGAGCCACGACCGCCTCGTCGACCACGTCGCCGCGCACTGGGCGGACCTGGGCCTGACGGTCCGCGAGGACGTCCTGCGCTTCGACCGGTGGGACCTGCCCAGCACCCCTGGCGGGCTCACGCTGACCGTCGGCGGCAGGCCGGTGGAAATCTCGTCGGTGTTCCCCTACTCGGGGACGACCGGCGCCGAGGGAGTCCGTGGGCCGCTGGGGCTGCTTGAGCGGTCCACGGCTCCCGACGGCGTCGCCGTGGTCGAGCTGCGCAACCGGCCAGTGCCCTTCGACGCGCTGGTCCGCAGTTGGGGACAAGGCGCTCCGTGGGGCACGGTGACCCACCCGGTGCTCGCCGCCACGCTGTCCGCCGAACGCGGACTCGCCAAGGCAAAGCGCGCGGGCGCCCGCGCGGTCGTGTTCGCCTGGCGCGGCATCAGCGCCGCCAACGCCCGCGGCCAACAGGTCCCGTTCACCTTGCCGTATCAGGACATTCCGGCCGTACTCGTGGCGGGCGAGGCCGCCGACACGGTCCTCGCCCGCGCCGAGCGGGGCGACCCGGCCGAGCTGGTGCTCGACGCGGCGCTCACGCCGGACAGTGCGATGAGGACAGTGTGGACGGTTGTCGAGGGCGCCGAGCGGCCGGACGAAACCGTGCTGGTGATCACCCACAGCGACGGTACCAACGTGGTCGAGGAGAACGGGCACCTCGCCCTGGTCGAGCTGGCCAGGGACGTCGTCGCCCGGCGGCCCGAACGCAGCGTCGTGTTCGTGTTCACCGCGGGCCACCTGCGAATTCCGGCCGTCATCGATGGCCACGGCCAGGCCACCACCCGCTGGCTGGACGACCACCGAGACTGGTGGGCGGGCGGCGACGGACAGCGGCGCGCGGTCGCCGGGCTGGTGGCCGAACACCTCGGCGCGGTGGAGTACGCCGACGATCCCGCCACCGGCGGCTACGGCCCGACCGGACGCGCCGAGCCGGAGCTGCTCTACGCCACCACCAGGGAACTCAAGGCGGTCGCGTCCGTCGAATGGCGCGGAGCCGAGTCAGGCCCGCCGCTCGTCTGCGCCCCGACGCCGGTGATCCAGTTCGGCGAGGGGCAGCCGCTGACCCTCGCGCGCATCCCCAACATCTCGCTGGTCACCGCCCCGCAGTACCTGCTCAGCGACCATCCTGGCGACTACGTGGACGTACCGCTGCTGCTGCGGCAGGTGGACAGCTTCCGCCGCCTGCTGCGCAGACTCGACACCCTGCCCGCGGACAAGGTCGGCACCGTCCCCGCGCACACCCGCATCCGCAAGATCGCCGCGACCGCAAGGCTCACCGCCGCACTCGCCGCGACCGCCCTGCGCGAGCGGCGGACGCGGCGCTCCGGCTGAGCTGAATACGCAAGATCACCTATGTCCTTGAGTCCGCAAACACCATCGATAGGCAATTCAGTCGTCGCGCGCCGTTGGGCTGCGCGGCCGGTTCTCCGCATCGCCGCGTCCTACGGAGGCTCCTGCAAAGGAATAACATTTACTTTGTTCGGGCAGGCCGTGATCCCCGTGATATTGCTGCACCGTGAATTCAGATGAGGCGTTAGCGGCGAAGTTCGCCGCATTGTTGCCACACCTGAATGAACGACAGCGCCGACTCGTCCTCGGCGCGGAGGCCCGAGCGCTGGGTCGCGGGGGAGTGAAGGCGGTCGCGCGGGCGGCCGGGGCCAGCGCGATCACCGTCTCGCGAGGCATGGCCGAGTTGCTGGGCGGGCCGAGCCTCGACGGACGCGCCCGCCGCCCCGGCGGCGGACGCAAGCCCGCCGCCGCGGGCGACGACGGCGTCCAGGCGCTGCTGTCGCTCATGGAGCCCGGCGGGCAGGCGGCCCCCCTGCTGTGGACGACGAAGTCGACGCGCCAGTTGGCCCAGACGCTGGCCCACGCGGGCCACCCGCTGTCGGCGCCGACCGTCGCCAAGCTGCTGCGCGATCAGGGTTTCATCCTGCTGGGCAACGCCAAGGCGGTCGACGCGGGCCGCGTCGACCGGGACACCCAGTTCCGCCACGCCCACAACCTCGCGGCCGACCACCTCGGCGCGGGAGACCCGGTCATCAGTCTCAACATCGCCAAGAAAGTGCTGGTCGGAGCCGATGTGGACGGCAATTGGGACAATGTCGACGCTGACCAGCACACCGTCGTCCTGGCGGCGGCGACCATCCGCACCTGGTGGCAACGCTGCGGCCCGCGGGCAAACCGGCTGCTGATCGTCGCCGACGCGGGCGGGACCGCCGGATACCGGACAGGCCGCTGGGCCGTCGAGCTGTCCGCGCTGGCCGACGACATCGGGCTGCCCCTGACCGTCTGCCACCTGCCGCCCGGCACCAGCCGGTGGTGTGGCGTCGAGTCCCGCGTCAGCGCGCACTCGCACATGCATGTGCCCGGTCAGACCAGCCGCCACGAGGTCGTGGTGGCGGGGGTCGGCGGGCAAGTCCCCACCGAACCCGTTGCCGTGGACCTCGGGTCAGCCGATCAATGGCCGGAAGGTGAACAGCGGGTGGTGCTGCGCCGCGCGGCCGACGGCGGCTGGGACTACGGCGTCGCGCCCCGGTCAAGTTGAGTCGGCGTGTTATTTCTTTACAGTCCTCGGGCGAATTTCACACCAATCGGTGATTGGCCCGCGACGCGGGCGTCCTGGGTTGCCCGACAGGAGACCGCGTTCTTACTGTTCGAGCCCTCCTGAAGGAATTCCAATGCGTAGGAGCTTTGTCCAGTGAATTCATTGCACTTGCGGACGGGCGTGCTCGGAGCCGCGTTCGCCGCGTCGCTCGGCCTGCTCGGCCCCGCTGTCGCGTCCGCGCAGAACTGTGCCCCGCCGCCGTGTTCGCAGACCACGGTCCGCGGCTCGGCCCCAAGCGAGGAAAGCATCCAGGCGGAGACCGGCCCGTACACGACGGCGACGGTCGCCGTTTCCGCGCAGGAGGGTTCCGGTTTCGGCGGCGGCACGATCTACCACCCGACAGGGACCGACTGCACGTTCGGCGGCGTCGTCGCCATCGCCGGCCTGAACCAGTCCGCGGAGTCCATCGCCTGGTGGGGACCGCGAATCGCGTCGCAGGGCTTCGTGGTGCTCATCGCCAACGCCAAGGCCGGGACGGAGGGCCCAGCGCAGCGAGTGGCCGACTTCAAGGCCGCGTTCACGTACCTCACCGACGCCAGCTCGGTGAAGGACCAGGTCGACGCGGGCAGGCTGGCCGCGATGGGCCACTCTTTCGGCGGCGGGGCCGCGCTCACCCTGGCCGAGCAGCTGCCGAGCCTCAAGGCGATCATCCCGACCAGCCCGTCCGGCCTCACCGACCCCGGCTCGATCGACGGCTACCCCAAGGTCACTGTCCCCACCCTGATCGTGGCCATGCAGAACGACGAGCTCGCGCCGCCCGCCGTGATGGGAAAGATGTACTACAACAGCATTCCCGCCCCGACCGCGAAGGCATACATGGAGTTCGCGGGCGCCATGCACACGGTGCCGACCTCGCCGAACACGATGATCGGGAAAGCGATGGTGTCGTGGCTGAAGCGGTTCGTCGACGCCGACAGCCGCTTTGACCAGTTCCTCTGGCCGCTGACCGACCCGGACTCGAAGCTGTCGGCGTACCAGTTCGTCAAGCCCGCGCAGCCCGCGCCGTCGATCCCAGGCTGCGAGCCGTCTCCGGCGCCGCAGCCCGCTCCGTCCCCGGCGCCGCAGCCGTCTCCGACTCCGACGACCACCAGGCCCACGTCCCCGCCGTCCGGTGATGGACAGGTCGGCCAGGTTCCGGTCGGTGCGCCGGAGACCGGCGGCGGCAGTCTCGCCGAGCGCTGAGCGGAGGAAGACGTTGACGGTGCGTCACTCGGCACCGCAGGCGCGACAGGGCCGTGGACTTCGGTCGGCGGTTCTGTCGTTCGTCCTGCTCGCGCTGTTCCCTCTGGTCGGGTGTGGCGCGAGCCAGACTCCGACGGACTCCGCGATGTCCGCGCCGCCCGGGCAGGTCGCGCACGCGGGGATGACTCGGTCCGATCCGGTCTGGATCAAGGTGCCGAGCATCGAGGCGGACTCCTCGCTGGTGCAGACCGGCCTCAACCAGGACCGGACGATCGAGGTTCCGCCGGTGGACCAGCCGATGCAGGCCAGTTGGTACAAGTTCAGCCCGACGCCGGGGGAGACCGGTCCGGCGATCATCCTCGGCCACGTCGACGGCAACCAGCGCAAGGGCGTGTTCTGGCGCCTGCACGAGGTCAAGCCGGGCGCCGAAGTGCTGATCGGCAGGCAGGACGGCTCGGTGGCCGAATTCGTGGTGGACGCGGTCAAACGCGTGTCCAAGAAGGAGTTCCCCACTGACGAGGTGTACGGGGACACGCCGAACGCGCAGGTGCGGCTGATCACCTGTGGTGGCGAGTTCGACAAGGCCGCCCGCCGCTACCTCGACAACTGGATCGTCTACGGCACACTCAAGCGCTGACGAGGTCAGCCCCGCCACGGTATCCGCGGCGGGGCTGATCCGTATCCCCGCTTCGACCCGCTGCCGGTTAGCTCATCTGGTCCAACCCTCAGGATGTCGGCCAGTTCACGTCACAGTCGCGTGGTTCGTCAGTTCACCAGGTGACCGGAGTACCACAGTCACGTCTGATGGAGGGATACGTGCGGGTCAACACGGCGGCCTACCGGCGGATACTCGGAGACGAGATCCGACGCTCGCGCAAGCAGCGCGGCTGGACCCGCAAGGACCTCCAGGAGCGGCTGCAGACCGAGATCTCGCAGCAGACCTTGGCGGCCTATGAACTGGGTACCCGTCAGTGCTCGGTCTTGCGCCTGGCCGAGATCTGCCTCGCGCTCGGCGAGCCGCCCCAGGAGCTGATGGTCCGCGTCCACAACCGGTTCTTCGGGGGAACCGTGGTCGACCGCATCCGCGTCGACCTGCGCTCAGTGGTGGCCGAGCGTTCCACCGACCTGCTCCCGCTGCGCCGCTGGGCGTTCGAGCTACTCGCCAGGCCCACCGGCTCCACACCGGCCGAGGTGTACCTCGATCATTCCGCGATCGAGCGGATGGCTGAGCTGTGCGGCATCGACAACACCGACCTTGTCGCTCGCCTAAGAGCTTTACGCCCAGTCGAACTCGTGCGGGCGAAGACCGATGACCACGACCGAGTGCCCACGGATGCCCTGACTCGACGGTGATCGCCCCAAGCGAAGGGAACGAGACGTGAACCCGACCGACCAGCCCTCCGGTCCGCCGCCCACCCCCGAGCCGCAGCCGGGAGCGAAGGACGAGTGGGAACGGACACCGCTGTTCGACGCCCTCTGCGCCGAGTTCGGCTTCCCTGTGGGAAGTCTCGCCTGACAGGTGTCGCCGGACCCTTGACGCGATGAGCGGTGGACGCCTGTCGGACGTCCCGTTTCATCCACCCCCGACCTGACCGCGGCCATCGTCCGCACTCGCGCCCGAACGTGGTCTGTTCGACATTCGAGGCGGCCGGATTGCCCTCTGTAACTGGCGTCACACGGTAGATCCTCCCGCGTCCCAGTGCGGGAGGTGAACGCGTGGTGGTGTCCACAGTGTCGTGCGGTGATCGCGGAGGTGCGTGGTGACCAGTCCTGAGGAGGCCGATCTTGCGGCCAATCTGGTGTGCCTGGCGGTCAAGTTGGACACGCTGGCCGTGGCGGCCCGCCAGTACGCGCGGGGACTGATCCTTGAATGGACCACCCCGGAGAACGCCCAAGCCCTGGCCGCCGCGCTGGAAACCGCCGCTCAGCACGTGCGCGCGTTTGGCGAGTCCTCGCGGGGGTGATCGATGACCAGCCTCCGCCCGCTGAGCTCGGCAGGGATTGCGGGCGCTGTGACTTCACCTGCCGCCGTTGACGGGGATCGGCGCGGTCCCCGATGGGGACTCGCCGGGTGAAGTGTCGCGATAGGACGTCTTGACGCGACGGTCCAGGTAGGCGGCCACGAAAGCCAGTAGCAGGGCGGTGCCGGTGAGCAGGGCGCCGACCCAGTTCGCGGCGGTGTAGCCGAGTCCGGCGGAGATGACGATGCCGCCGAGCCACGCGGCCAGGGCGTTGCCGAGGTTGAAGGCGCCGATGTTGGCCGCGGAGGCCAGGGTCGGGGCCGCGGCGGCCTGGTCCAGGACCCGTTTCTGCAGCGGCGGCACGGTCGCGAATCCCAAGGCGCCGATCAGGGTCAGTGTGATGGCCGCGAGGACCTTGTCGTGGGCGGTCACGGTGAACAGCAGCAGGGTGAGGGCGAGGGCGCCGAGCGCGGTGAAGAGCATCGGCATCAGGGCGCGGTCGGCGAAGCGGCCGCCCACCAGGTTTCCGGCGAACATCCCGAATCCGAACAGGACCAGCAGCCAGGTGACCGCACCCGGGGAGTAGCCGGTGACCTCGGTCATCATCGGCGCGATGTAGGTGATCGCCGCGAACACGCCGCCGTATCCGAGGACGGTCATCGCCATGGCGAGCCAGACCTGCGCGCTCCGGAACGCCGCGAACTCGGCGCGGATGGTGACCCCTCGGGGCTTGCCTGCCTCCGGCACGAGCGCGGCGACGCCGACCAGGCCCACGACACCGAGCAGGGCGACCAAGGTGAAGGTGACCCGCCATCCCGCGCTCTGCCCGATCGAGGTGCCCAGCGGCACGCCGACGATGTTGGCCACGGTCAGGCCCATGAACATCAGGGAGATGGCGGACGCCTTCCGCTCGGGGGCGACCAGGCCGGCGGCGACGACCGATCCGACGCCGAAGAACGCTCCGTGCGCGAGCGCGGCGACGACGCGTCCGGCCAGCATGGCGCCGAAGGTGGGGGCGGCGGCGGAGATCGCGTTGCCGATGATGAACAGGCCCATCAGCAGCATGAGCATCTTCTTGCGGGACACCTTGGTACCGAGGACGGTCAACACGGGCGCGCCGAGCACGACGCCGAGGGCGTAGCCGGTCACCAGCCACCCCGCGGTGGGGATCGAGACACCGAACTCGGCCGCGACCTGGGGGAGCACACCCATGATCACGAACTCGGTGGTGCCGATCCCGAAGGCCCCGATGGCCAGGGCCAGGAGTGCGAGAGGCATGCGAACAGCCCTTCTGGTCGTTGTGGGCGACGATTACAAGCGTAGACAATAATTGCAGACGCGGGCTATTGGCTAGCGAGGGCTTTGTCACAGAGGTGTGCCACCATGGAGGGCGGACGAAGGAGATCCCGTGAAGGCACCCGCACCGACGCGGACCGCGCCCGCCCAGGGCTGGTGCGCCCTGTCGCTGCTGCACGGCAGGATCGAGGCCCGCATTGAGCGCGCGCTGCAGACCGCGTACGACCTGAGCGTGCGGGAGTTCTCGCTGCTCGACGTGCTGAGCAAGCAGCACGACGGCGAAGGTGGCCATCTGCAGATGAAGCAGGTAGCCGACGCCGTGGTCTTGAGCCAGAGCGCCACGACTCGGCTGGTCACCCGGCTCGAGGAGCGCGGGCTGCTGTCGCGCTACCTGTGTCCCACCGACCGTCGCGGCATCTACACCAACGTCTCGGACGCGGGCCTGGAACTACTGGAAACCGCTCGTCCCGTCCACGACGCCGCCCTGAGCGAAGCGCTCGACGAGGCGGGCCGTGAGCCGCACCTGAGCCCGCTGGTCGAAGCCGTCAGGGCGCTCGGAGCCGGGTGACCGTTCGGAATCGGGACTCCGCGGGGCGGTGGCGCCCGATTCCGAACGGGACGGTCAGCCGCGCAGTGCCTTGAGCACGCGCTCGGCGGTGTCCTTGCTGGACTGAGGGTTCTGGCCGGTGATCAGGTTGCCGTCCTCGACGACCACGCTCTGCCAGGCGGGACCCGTCTCGACGACGGCGCCGCGCTCGCGGAGGCGGCTTTCGACGAGGTACGGGGCGTTGTCGCCCAGGCCTCCCTGACGTTCCTCCTCGTCGGTGAAGGAGGTGAGGGACCGGCCGGCGAAGGTGAAGCCGCCGTCCTCCTTGGTGGCGCTCAGCAGCGCGGCGACTCCGTGGCAGAGGGCGGCGACGGTCTTGCCCTCCGCGGTGGCCGCGTTGAGCAGCTCGCCGAGGTCCCGGTCGTCGGCGAGATCGGCCATCGGGGCGTGTCCGCCGGGAAGGTAGATCGCGTCGTAGTCGCCGATACGGACGTCGGCCACCGCGAGCGGCGCGTCGAGCCGCTGGGCGATGGAGTCCAGGTACGCGCGGAACCGTCGCGCGTCGGACTCCGAGACGCCGCCGCGCTCGTCCAGGCTCAGCGCGTCCACGGTGGGTCGGACGCCACCCGGCGTGGCGATGTCCACCTCGACACCCGCGGCTCGCAGGACCTCGTGCGACGCCGCGACCTCTTCGGCCCAGTACCCGGTCGGATGGGTCGACCCATCCGCCAGCGTCATGCTGTCCGCACCGGAGATCACCATCAGAATCCTGGACATCGGGAGCCCTTCCTGTCGTTGTCCGGCAACGGGTGACGCCACCGGGGCCGCGGTGTCGCGGCACTGGGGACAACGTCGGGTTCCATCAGATGTGTTCCACTGGCAGGATGCGTTCCATAAGAATATTTATGGAAGGCGGGTTGTGTGGCGAACCTGGATCTGCTGTCGACGTTCCTGGAGATCTACCGCGCGGGATCGCTGTCGGCCGCCGCCGAGCGCCTCGGGCTGACCCAGCCCGCGGTCAGCGGCCAACTCGCGCGGCTGGAGCGACAACTCGGCGAACCGCTGTTCATCCGCTCCCGACAAGGAGTCACCCCCACCCAGCACGCGGCGGCCCTGGCGGCCCGTGTCGGCCTGCACGTGGAGAAGCTCCGGGCGGCGTTGGACACCGGGGACACGAACCCCGTCCTGCGCGGCACCATCCGGATCGGCGGCGCCGCCGAGGTGATGACCGAGCGCGTGCTTCCCGCGCTCGCCCCGCTGACCGCCCGCGGGGTGAAGATCCACGCGACCCTCGGCCTCGCCCAAGACCTGTTGTCCGCCTTGGCATCGGACCGACTCGATCTCGCCGTCTCGGCCGTGCGCCCGACAGCGCCCACCGTGATCGCGACGCCGCTGATCGACGAGGAGTTCGTCCTCGTCTGCCCGCAGGCGCTGGCACACACCATCGACCCGGACCGACTGCGAACCGATCCCGCGCACGCCCTGTCGCACCTGCCGCTGGTCGTCTACGCGCCGGACGCGCCCATCGTCCGCCGTTACTGGCTGAGCGAGTTCACCCGCCGCCCGCCCAACCCGATCGCGATGGTGGTGTCCGACCTCCGCGCGGTGGTCGCCGCCGTCGCCGCGGGCGCGGGTATCTCGGTCGTGCCGACCTACCTCGCCTCGGCCGCTCTCGCCGCCGGAACCGTGGTGCAACCGCACCGGCCGGAAGTCCCACCCCTGAACACCCTGTACCTGGCCACCCGGCGCGGCGCTCCCGCCACCCCGGCCCTCACCGTCCTCCGGGACCACCTGATCGAAGCCGCGAACGGCTGGGGCACCCTGTGATCACGGCCGGCGCGGCGGCGGGTCATGATCGGCTGCGTGATGCCGGCCGCGCGGACGCGCCTGCTCGGACAATCGACCGAAATCGTGCGGATCGTGCCAAGGACTCATCGTTCGCGGACACGAAGATTGTTCCAGCTGAACAGTGAACGCACCCCATTCCGGGGCACGGCGTCACTGGTCCGCACGCGAGCTTAACGCGCAGGGCAGGTTCGCTGCCGCGCTCCAGTGCGGCTCTCCGTCGGGAGCAAAGATCAACGCACAGAGTGAAGTCTTTCCTGCTGGAGATCCACTGTGCGTGCGCACGGCATCGTTGATCACCAGGTGGCGTCCCCCATGGGATCACTTGATCCACTGACAGTGGTTGTCTGCCGGCGCTGACGCGGGACGGACGTCTCGTCCGCGGCTGGGAATTCCCCACTATGGGGGAGGTGTGGCCACCGTCCGCGTCGGCACGGTCGGGAGAGTGGCTAGGGTCTGCGGCATCGCGACCGGCGAACCGCCGCGAGAAGCGGAAATCCACTGGACACGACGGCGCCACGCCGTCACGCGGGGGGCGGTCGCGGGACAGATGTCACGCTGTCCGGCCGACTTCTCGGCGGACAGCGCCGGCGCGCCTCCTTCCGACAGACCAGGTTCGACCCGTAGGGGAACAGCACCATGATCACTACCGCCGTGCCGTATCGACCGCAAGCGACCTCGGCTTGTGCTGTCGGGTTCGGGAACTGGTCGCCCGCACTGCCCGGTGCGGGCCGGGATCCGCTGGATGACGCCTTTCCGCCGGAGAACTCGCCCGCGGGGGTCTCCTCTTCGCGGGTGAGTTCGTGGCTGGTCCGCGTCACCGAGATGGTTCTCGATCGTTCCCGTGGCGGAGGTGATCACGTGGCGACCCTGGCCACTCTGGGCGGTTTCGTGGTTCTGGCGTGCTCGCTGGCCGGTGGCAGCGTCTTCGAGACCCCTGTGGCCGCGATGGCGTCAAGTCGTTCGACGAGGCGGCGCAAGCGGTACATGAGCCGGGTCGAACCGGTCGATCCCGGCAGGCTGCACCGGTCGTGCCCGCGGGACGGGTGCGAGTCGATCGTCTTCGGGGACTCCGAACACGCGCTCCAGGTCGCGCTGGACAGGCATGCGTTGTCCTGTCACATCGCGAGTTGGCCGGGCCGTTGACCCGGTTACGCGGGTTGCGCCGTGGGTTTCCGCGCGGACCCGTGGTTGTCATCCGGCCAGGCGGGATGGCCGGCCACCGGGTCCGGGTAACTCACCCATCCCCTTGGCAGGCGGTGCTTTCCCTCCGCTGACGAGACCTGGACGCTGGTCGTGCGGGACGTGAGGTGTCAGGTGGTCGCCGTCTCGGAAAGGCTGCGTTTCCCTTGGGGCAGCGTGGATATCCCCCGTGGAGGGGATCCTGGCAGCGGTGACCCCTCCGGTCCTTTGTTGGACACAGCGGGTGATTCGTCCACAAGGTGTACACGATCGAGGGATCAACCCCGGATGTGGTTCGGATCACCAGCAGGGTTGCCGATTCTCAACAGTGGCAAGGAAAGCAGCGCCCCCATGGCGCGGCCAAGACGGTGGGCGGTGATCGTGCGGGTGTCGGTCGAGTCGCAGACGATGCAAGATCGGATTCTTGACGCCGCCGAGCAGATCGCCAACGCCGTGGGCATTCGCAAACTGCGCGTGGACCAGGTGGCGACCGACGCCGGGGTCAGCAGACAGAGCGTGTACAACGCCTTCGGCGACAAGGCAGGTTTGGCGCAGGCCTTGTGTGTCAGGTCGTTCGCCCGAGTGCTCGACGGCTGCGAACCCGTGGTCGTCGCGTGCGGCTCCGATCCCACCGACGCCTTGGCTGAAGCGGTGCGGCACGTGTTGCTCGACGCGATGCGACGCCCCCTGCTGCGGTTGGCATTGCGAGGGGATGAGGAGCGTTCCGTGGTTCCCCTGTTGGCTGTCCAAGCCGGACCGCTGGTGGTGTACGTCCGCGAGCGCATTCACGGACTGGTGGCGGCTCTCTGGCCGCGTCTCGGCGGCGACCGCGTCGAGTTGGTCGCCGAACTGGTGACCCGGTTGATGCTGATCAATCTGATCTGCCCGACCGAGAGCCCGGATGACGCAGTTCGGACCATGGCGGGCATCGTGCGGACGGTCATGGCGGCGCCGGACTGACACATCGCCGGGGTTTCTGGTCCGCGTCAGGCGTGTGGGCAGGAAGCCCGGTACTCGGTCAGGTAGGCGCCCGTGGGCGGTGGGCAGAGGAACTGGTCGTAGCGGGTGTCGCCGTCGATGAAGCGTTTCAGCCAGGCGACGGTGAATTTTCCGATGATCGGGTGGTCCTCGAAGAGGAATGACCCGGAGTGGTTCGCGCCTTCCAGTTCGGCGTAGGCGCGTTCGCGGGCGTAGGTCATGCTGCTGTAGAACCTCTCGGAGTGCTCCTCGACGGGAGCGACTCCGTCGGCGCTGCCACCGATGATCATGGTCGGAGTCTTGATGCCCGACCAGTTCTTGATTGTGTGATACGGCGCGAGCGGGACCGCGGCCTTGAGAGCGGGCCGGTTCCAGACGGCGTAGAGGGAGCCACCGCCGCCCATCGAGTGCCCGACGACGCCCATGCGGCTGGTGTCCAGTCGTTGCCGGATGGCGAGGGGGGCGTTGTTGGCCAGGTAGTCCAGTGCCGCCAGTAGTTGCTGCCCGCGCTCGGTGGGGTTGTCGTAGAGGCTGTTCGTGGTGATCGTGATGGTGACGAAGCCGTGTGCGGCCAGCCGCGTGCCCAGCCAGGCGATGTGCGGCTCGGTGGAGGTGTATCCCGGGGAGATGGCCACACCGCCGAAGGTTCCCTGGCTGGTGTCGTTCGGGTAGTAGATCGTGCCCTTGCCGAACTTGGCGGAGGCCGCGTCGCTGACGGCGAAGGTGGAGTGGGAGAAGGGACCGTTCGCGGCGAGGACGCTCTGCTCGCTGGGGGCGGGTCCGCGGCGGTGCTCGATGGCTGCCCCCGCTGGGGAGGCGACTGTCGCGGCGGCGCCGAACAGCAGAAGGGCCGCGGGGATGGCGGCCAGTTTTCGGATGAGGCTCATTCTCATGGGCTGGGGAACCTCCAGGGGATGGAGACTTTCGCCTTTGCGGACCACCGCAAACGGAACGCCGCAATGGCATCGACACGCGGGTGTGATGGCGCATCACCGTAGAGAACATGTCGCCCGGCGCGTTGTCCCCTGATGACAACGTTCCGGTCGACCGTTATCCCCAGCGTTCTAGTTCGGCGCCCGTGCTCTGCCTACGGTTTGCGGTCTGGAACGAGCCGGAAATGTGGGGACAACGTGTATGGCACAGCGCTTTGTGGCGGTCATCGGCCAGGGAACGGCGTCGACCCGTCACCTCGTCGGTGTCGAACCGCTGGGGGATGGCTGACATGTTCACCTTCACCGGTGCCGACGGACTGCGGCTGCACGTCCATGAGTGGCACCCCACCGGCGAGTCCCGCGGCATCGTCCACCTCGCGCACGGCATGGGGGAGCACGCGGGCCTCTACGACGACCTCGCCGTGGGGCTGAGCAGGCGCGGCTTCGTCGTCTACGCGGGCGACCTGCGCGGACATGGTCTGTCCATAAAGGACCAACCAGGCAGGCTCGGCGTGGATGGCTGGAACCTGCTTGTCGGAGAGCTGATCGCGCTGACCGAGCTGCAGCGCGCCCGCCATCCCGGCAAGCCCCTGGTCCTGGTGGGCCACAGCATGGGCTCCTACGCCGTGCAGCAGGTCATGCTGGACCACGCCGACCTGCTCGACGGCGCGGTGCTGGCCGGGACGACGGCCCTGGACGGCCTGATCGACCGGCTCGCCGGCCTGCCCGAGCGGATCACCTTCTACAACACGCGTTTCCAGCCGGTCCGCACGCCTTTCGACTGGCTCAGCCGGGATGAGGCGTTCGTCGACGCGTTCATGGCCGACCCGTTGTGCGCGTTTCCCCTCGACGACGACGGCATGCGCGACATGTACGCCGCGGCGCCCCGACTGGCCGACCCCGCGACCGTGACCTCGCGGCTTCCCCTCTACGTGATGGTCGGCGACCGCGATCCGCTCAATGACGGCCTGGTGCTCTCCGACCTGCTCGTCCAGCGGTACCGGGCGGCGGGCTTGGCCGACATCACGTACCGGACGTATCCGGGCGCCCGGCACCACCTGTTCCACGAGACCGACAGCGACGAGATCACAGCCGACCTGGTCGCCTGGATCACGCGCGTGACCGAGTCAAGGAGACCGACCATGAGGTCACGTCAGGAGGCGGCATGCTAGAGGTATCCGGCCTCACCGTGCGGTTCGGCGGCATCACCGCGCTCGACCACGTCGGGTTCACCGTGGACGCGGGCCAGTTGGTCGGGCTCATCGGCCCGAACGGCGCGGGCAAGACCACGCTGTTCAACTGCCTGACCCGGCGGTACCAGGCCGACGAGGGCTCCATTCGGTGCGGCGACACCGATCTGCTGTCGGTCGCGCCGCACGCCATCGTGGAACTGGGCATCGCCCGCACGTTCCAGAACCTCGGCCTGTTCCCACAGCTGTCCGTCCGCGACAACGTGCTCGTCGGCGCGCACAGCCACGCCCGTGCCGGTTTCCTGTCGGCCGCGCTTCGCCTGCCGTCCGTGCGCCGCGAGGAAGCGCGGCTCGGGACGGAGGCCGACGATCTGCTGGACCGCCTCGGGCTCACCGCGGTCGCCGAGCACCCGGCGACCGGCCTGCCATTCGGGACGCTCAAGCGCATCGAGTTGGCCCGGGCACTGGCCGCACGGCCCAAGTTGCTGCTGTTGGACGAGCCGTGCAACGGGCTCAGCCACGGCGAGGTGGACGAGTTCGAGGCGCTGCTGCGCGAGATCCGGGCCGAACGGGACCTGACGGTCATCGTGGTGGAGCACCACATGGGCTTCGTCATGGGGATCTGCGACCGGGTCATCTGTCTGGAATTCGGCCGCAAGATCGCCGACGGGACGCCCGCCGAGGTGCAGAACGACCAGGCTGTCCGCGACGCCTACCTGGGGACGGCGGCATGACGACCCTACTCACCGTTGAAGACCTGCACGCGGACTATGGCGTGGGCAAAGTGCTGCACGGCATCGGGTTCAGTGTCGCGGAGGGCGAGATCTGCGCGATCCTCGGGCCGAATGGCGCGGGCAAGACCACCCTGCTGCGCGCGTTGTGCGGGACGATCCGCACCGGCGGCACGCTCCGCCTGGGTGACGTCGCGCTGCCGCGCCGCAACCCGGAATCCGTTGCCCGGCTTGGTGTCGCGCACGTTCCCGAGGGTCGCGGCACGTTCGCGCCGCTGACCGTCGAGGAGAACCTGCGGCTGGGCGCCTACACCCGCCGCGAGCGTGCCGGTGTGCCGCGTGACATCGAACGGGTCTACGAGTACTTCCCGGTACTGAAGCAGCGACGCGGTCAGGCCGCGGGCAGCCTCAGCGGCGGCGAGCAGCAGATGCTCGCCATCGGCCGGGCGCTCATGTCCCGGCCCCGGCTCCTCCTGCTCGACGAGCCGTCCCTCGGCCTGGCTCCGATGATCACCCGCGAGCTGTTCGAGATCGTCCGGACCGTCAACGAGGAGGAACGGATGACCGTGATCCTGGTCGAACAGAACGCCCATCTCACCTTGGAGTTCGCCCACCGGGCGCACGTCATCGAGACCGGCCGCATCGTGCTGTCCGGCACGGCGGAGGAGATCCGCTCCGACGAGCAAGTGGTCGCGGCCTACCTCGGAATCGAGGTGGTGTGACCATGGCCGACTTCGTGCAGCAGCTGGTCGAAGGGCTCGGCGCGGGCGCGATCTACGCCAGCCTGGCACTGGCGCTCGTGCTGATCTACCAGTTCACCGGCATCGTGAACTTCGCCCAGGGCGAGCTGGCCATGTTCTCCACGTTCATCGCCTGGTCGCTGGTGAACGCGGGCCTGCCGTTCTGGGCGGCGCTCGGGCTCACCCTGGCGATCTCGTTCGCGGGCGGGATGCTCATCGAGCGGGTCGTGATCAGGCCGGTCGAGGGCGCGCCGGAGCTGACGCTGGTGATCGTCACCCTTGGGTTGCTCATCCTGGTGAACGCGGCGGCGGGCTGGATCTGGTCGTTCCTCATCAAGGACTTCCCGAGCCCCTTCTCCGGCGGCGTGTTCAAGGCGGGCGGGGTCACCCTCAGCTACTCGACGCTGGGCGTGCTCGGTGTGGTGGCGGTCGTCATGGGCCTGCTCTACGTCCTCTTCCGATACACGAAGATCGGGCTGGGAATGCGCGCGGTGGCGAGCAACCCGGCATCGGCCCGGCTGCTCGGGATCCGGGTGAGCCGGATGCTCGCGCTCGGCTGGGGCCTGGCCGCGCTGGTCGGCGCGGTGTCCGGGGTGCTGGTCGCGCCGCTGCTCTTCCTCGAGCCCAACATGATGGGCGGTGTCCTGATCTACGCCTTCGCCGCCGCGACCCTGGGCGGGTTCGACAGCCCGGCCGGGGCGGTGGTCGGCGGGCTGGTCGTCGGCGTGGCCGAGACCCTCGCCGGGGCCTACCTCGGGGTCGTCGGCTCCGACCTGAAGATCGGAGTTCCCTTGGCCGTGATCATCGGCGTGCTCCTGGTGCGCCCGCAGGGACTCTTCGGCCGGGCGGCGGTGGAACGGGTATGACCGAGCGAATCCTCGACGTGGTCCCGCCGCGAGCCGAACCGGCGAGCCCACCGGCGACCCCCGCACCACCGGTCCGGTATCCCCGTGTCCGTCTCCGGTGGGCAATCACCGCCCTGCTCGTCGTGGTGGCCTGCGTCGCCCCGTTCCAGCTCGCGCCGTTCCGCGTGTTCCAGCTGACGATGGTGCTGGTCTACGCGCTGGCACTGCTCGGGCTGAATCTGCTGGTCGGGCACGCCGGGCAGATCTCGTTGGGGCACGGCGCCTTCTTCGCGATCGGCGCGTACACCTCGGCGGTCATGCTCGAACACTGGGACGCCCCGTACCTGCTGACCCTGCCCGCCGCCATGCTGGTGACGTTCGGCGTCGGGTTCGGACTCGGTGTCCCGGCGCTGCGACTTCGCGGCCTGTACCTTGCCCTGGTCACCATGACGATCGCGATCTTCCTGGTGCCGCTGCTCAAGCGGTTCGAGTCGGTCACGGGCGGCTCGATGGGCCTGACCCTGTCCCGGCCGCGACCGCCCGCGTGGACCGGGCTGGCCGAGGACCAGTGGCTGTACTTTCTCGCCCTGGCCGTCACGGCGGCCTGCGGCGTCGCGGTGTGGTGCCTGCTCCGGTCGCGGGTCGGTCGGGCGCTGCATGCCTTGCGGGACAACGAGACCGCCGCCGAGGTCATGGGTGTGCGGCTCTCCCGGTACAAGACGCTCGCCTTCGCGTGGAGCGCGATGCTCGCGGGCGCCGCGGGCGCGGTGAACACCTGGGTGATCGCCTTCGTCTCACCCGACTCGTTCACCGCCACTCTGTCGATCATGCTGCTCGCCGGGATCGTCGTCGGTGGACTCGGCTCCACCTTCGGGCCGCTGCTCGGCGGCGCGTTCGTCCTGTTCGTCCCGACCCTCGCGCAGGGGGTCAACCAGGCGGCCCCCGGTGTCGTCTTCGGCGTGCTGCTCATCCTGATCATGTACGTCGCCCCCACCGGTCTCGCGGGCCTGGCGGGCCGCGCCGGTCGCTTTGCCATCCAACTCCGACGGAAGAAGTGATGTCCCATGCGCAACAACACGATTCGACTGGTCGGGATCACCGCGGCCGCCCTGCTCGCGGCCACCGCGTGCGGCGGGCGCGAGGACTCGGCGGGCACCACGGCCCAGGGTGACTGCGGCGGCCAGCAGACGACCGGCATCACCGATACCAGCATCAAGCTGGGGGGCATCTACCCGCTGTCGGGACCGGCGTCGGCCTACGGCGAGATCCCCAAGGCCGTCAAGGCGTACTTCGACTACGTCAACGCCGAGAAGGGCGGCATCAACGGCCGCAAGATCGAGTACGTCGTCCGGGACGACGGCTACCAGCCGCCGAAATCGGTGGAGGAGGCCCGCAGACTGACCGAGCAGGAGAACGTCTTCGCCCTGTTCCAGACCCTCGGCACGGCCACGTCGTCGGCGGTGATGGAGTACGCGAACCAGCGCAAGATCCCGCAGGTGTTCGTCGCCAGCGGCGCGACCAAATGGGGAGCCGACCCGGCGAAGTACCCGTGGACGATCGGCTGGCAGCCCAGCTACCAGGCGGAAGGGCGGGTCTACGGCCAATACCTCATCAAGGAGAAGCCCAGCGCGAAGGTCGCGGTCCTCTACCAGAACGACGACTTCGGCAAGGATCTGCGCGACGGCTTCGCCAAGGGCATCGAAGGCAGCGGTGTCAAGATCGTCGCCGAGCAGAGCTATGAGGTGACCGACCCGAGCGTCGACCCGCAGCTGCGCAACCTCGCGGGATCCGGCGCCGATGTCCTGCTGAACATCACCACCCCGAAGTTCGCCTCGCAGGCGCTCGCCGCCGACGCCAAGAACACCGAGTGGAACCCGCTGCACATCGTCAACAACGTGTCGTCCTCGATGACCGTGCTCAAGCCCGTCGGCTTCGACAAGGTGCAGAACATCGTCTCCTCTGCGTTCCTCAAGGACCCGTCGGACCCGCAGTGGGCCGCCGACCCGGAGATGAAGCTCTATGAGGAGAAGCTGAAGAAGTACGCCCCCGGCCTCGACACCAAGACCGCCTTCTACAGCCTCGGCTGGGCCTCGGCCAGCGGGATCGAGCAGGCCATCGCCAGGATGAAGTGCCCGACCCGTGAGGGGCTCATGGAGGCGGCCCGCAGCCTCACCGACGTCCGCTCGGAACTGCTGCTGCCGGGCATCACGATGAGCACCACCCCACAGGACGGCTACCCGATCGAGACCCTGCAACTCGTGCGGTTCCAGGGCGAGCGCTGGACGTTGTTCGGTGAGGCGATCGACACCCGGAAGGAATCCCGATGAGGCGCGCACGTCTGAACGCGGTGCTCGCGGCCGCCGTGGTGGCCGTGGGTCTGGCCGGTGTCCAACCCGCCGTCGCGGCGGGGCCCGCGGGTCCGGTCGTCGCCACCGAGGCGGGTCCGCTGCGCGGCGCCGCGGCGGCGACGACCGACCAGTACCTCGGCGTCCCCTTCGCCGCGCCACCGGTCGGGGAGCTGCGCTGGCAGCCGCCGCGGCCGGTGGCCCGGTGGACCGGCGTGCGCGAGGCGACCCAGCTCTCGGCTCGCTGCGTCCAGAAGACGACAGCGGTCACCTCGGAGGACTGCCTGTACCTCAACGTCCACACCCCGAAGGGCGCCGCGCGCGGCGGGCGTTTCCCGGTGATGGTCTGGTTCCACGGCGGCTCCCTGGTGTCCGGGATGGGCGGCAGCTACGACCCGACCGCGATGGTCGAACGCGGGACGGTCGTCGTCACCGTCAACTACCGCCTCGGCGCCCTGGGCTTCCTGGCCCACCCCGCGCTGGCCGCCGCGGACGGCTCGGCGGGCAACTACGGCCTGATGGACCAGCAGGCCGCGCTGCGCTGGGTCCAGCGCAACATCGGCCAGTTCGGCGGCCGGGCCGACGAGGTCACCATCTTCGGCGAGTCGGCCGGTGGGCTCAGCGTCCTGGCGCACCTGGCCGCGCCCGGCTCGGCGGGGCTGTTCGCCGGGGCGATCAGCCAGAGCGGCGCGTTCAACCTGAAGCTCCAGTCGCTGGCCGACGCCAAGACCGAGGGCAGTGCGCTCGGTGCCGCCGCGGGCTGCCCCGACCAGACCGCCCAGTGCCTGCGGTCGCTGCCCGCCTCGGCCCTGGTGGCGAAGCAGAAGACGATCGTGTTCCTGCAGACCGACGGCGCCGTCCTGCCCAGGTCGTTGGATGAGGCGTTCCGCAGTGGGAGGTTCAACCAGGTCCCGGTGGTCAACGGAACCACGCACGACGAGTCGACCTGGTTCGTGGCGGCCTGGTATGAGCTCGTGGGACGGCAGGTGACCGCGGAGAACTTCGTGGCGGGTATCCAGGTGATGACGGGCGTCTCGGCGGAGACCGCGGGCCAGGCGGCGCAGCGGTATCCGCTTGCCGACTACCCGAGTCCCGCGGCCGCGTTGTCGGCGGTGGCGACGGACGCGAGCTTCGCCTGTCCCGCCCTCAAACTGGACGGGTGGCTGTCGCCGCACGTGCCGACGTATGCCTACGAGTTCGACGATCGAAACGCGCCTCAGATATTCCTGCCCAAGGTGTCCTTCGCTTACGGGGCCTACCATGCGTCGGAGCTGCAGTACCTTTTCAAGCTCACCAACGCGGTGTTCCCCACGGCGTTGTCGGCCGAGCAAGAGGCGCTGGCGATGATGATGCGTCGGCACTGGACGGACTTCGCGAAATCCGGTAGGCCCGCAGCCGAGTGGCCCACGTTCTCCGCGGCGGACCAACGCATGATCACCTACGTTCCCTCCGCGACGAGTGTCCGCGGCGGGTTCTCCGCCGACCACCGGTGCGACTTCTGGAACGGGCTGGGATAGATGGTCAGGTGTCCGTTCGGGTGGTCGCCGGATCAAGGCGACCACCCGAACAGGGAATCGCGTTCTGCGGGGTCACCGGCGTTCGGTGAACCAGGCGGCGATGTGGGCACGATTGTGCAGCCGCAGCTTGTTCAGGATGTTCTGGACATGGGTGTCGGCTGTTCGCTCGGAGATCACCAGTTTCTCCGCGATGTGCCGATTGGACAGACCCTCGGCCACCAGTGCCGCGATCTCCCATTGCCGTCTGGTCAACAGTTCCGGCTTCGCGTCGGTGTCCGGCGAGGTCTCGCTGAGGGCGAAGGCCGCGGCCTGCTTCGTCATGGCGCGGCCCGCGGCATAGGCGCGGGCGAATTCCTTCTCACCAGCGCGGCCACGGTACTGGCCTTGTGCGCTCGATGCGGACCGGAGACGGCGATCTCCGGGGCGAGCCGATCGCCTGCCAGACCGTGGGTACGCGGTGCCGGTGCCCTCGCCGATGCTCACCACACCGCGCATCGATTCGGTGGCGAGGGTGTCGGCCACCTCCACATCGCCGCGCGACCTCCAGGTAGGCCAAGCCGAACTGGGCCATGGCGCGGTATCGGGACTCGCCGTGGGACTCACAGAGCTCGAGCATGCGGCGCAGGGCTGCCCGGCCCGCGCCGCCACGGTCTCGGCGAGCCGGGTCTTGCCCACGTCGCCGGGGCCGGTGAGGGTCACCAGGCGGCCAGGACGCAGCGCCGCGCGAACCTCGACCACCTCACGTCGACGTCCGACGTAGCTGGTGGTGGCGCGCGGCATGTCCATAGCGCCATAAACCAGTCGAACAGCCTGCGGCCACCAAGTGACAAGCTGATCACGCGGGTTTCGCCTGCGGCCGTCCGGTCAGGCGGGAGTGGAGCAGCAGGTGCAGGTCGAGTTGGTCGCGTGGTTCGTAAAGGGCGTCGCCGAACAGGGCTTCGAGCTTGCGGAGGCGGTAGCGCACGGTCTGGGGGTGCACGTGCAGCCGCGCCGCGGCCACGCTCGCCCGGAAGTGGCACTCCAGCAGCGCGAGCAGGGTCGCCTCGAGCTCGTGCCGCAGGGGCGCGCGCACGGAGTCCAGCGGGGCGAGCCGGTCGGCGGCCATGAGGTCCACCAGGTCCGCGCCCCACGACGTCATCAGGTGCGGGAGGTGGTCGGTGGCCCGGACCGGCCGGTCGGCGCCTATCCGGCCGCTGCGGAGCAGGTCCATGGCGTGACCCGCCCACCGGAGCGACCGCGCGGCCTCGGCCAGGCCGACCGTCGGGCCGATGGCCGCCGACCACCCGCGCAGGCTCCGTCCCAGCTGGTGGCGGCGACCCGGGCCGTCGGGGTCGGGCATGATCAGGCACGGCTCGTCGAGGTGCAGACCGAGCAGCGTGTCGGGCGGGAGCGTGGGCCCCGCCGTGCCCGGGCCGTGCGACCGCAGGGCCACCGCCGCGACGCTGCGCGGCATCGCCCAGCCCGCGTCGCGCGCCGCCTCCTTGATCTCGGACTGCCCGGGCAACGGGCGCAGCAGCAACTCGAGCAGCTTGCGCCGATGCCGCTCGGAGTCGACACCCGTGCGGGCCCCGGCGCTGTCGTGGCCCGCGCTGACGGCCTCGGCGACCCGTTCGGTGTAGGCGAACGCCACCTGGACCATCCGGCCGACCGCGCTGATCGCGGTGTACACGCCCAGCCGCTCGGCATGCTCGGTCATCCGCGCGATCGCCACGCCCGCGCCGAGTCGCACCGCGGCCTGCAGGGCTTGCGGCCCGCGGCCGGTCATCGCCTCCTCGACGCCCGCCGCCCTGGCCTGCCCCAGGACCTCGTCGGAGACGATCGCGGGATCGGCGGGCAGGTCGAAGAAGTGCCCGACCAGGCTCTCGACGAGCGAGTCGAGGTAGCGCGCCGAGCTGAGCGCCGGGAACTCCCGGCGGATCCTGATGGTGACCTCGGCCGCCACGTCCGGCACCTCGGAACGGAGCGCGCTGCCGAACACGGCGTCCTCGTGAATGACCGTCACAACGCCTCCTCACGGCAGTAGGTGTGCGGCAAGACTGATTCGCCACGCCGCTCCGCGCCATCCGCTGAACTACGTATGCGTCGCCTACTGCCGGGTTCCGCGGGGCCGACGTGGACCGGTCCGTCCTGTGTGGTCTGAGCCCGGCTACGCATGCGTCTACGTCATTCCCCGGATGTGGTCCGCGTCATACCGACCTACGGTCGCGCTGGCGGTCGAGGAGCGGTTTCTTGGCACCACACACCTCAATGGCGGTGAGAAATTGTCACCAAGGGGAGTGAGACCGCCGTCAGCCGTCAGTCGATGAAGGTGCGGTGCTGCACATGGCGAGTCGGAACGAACCCCGGACACGGTCCATCAGGGCGCGGGTCCTTCGGATCGCGTTGATCCCGTGTCTGGCCGTCCTGCTGCTCGGCGCGGCGCTGTCGGGCTACCTGATCCAGCAGGGCGGTGAGTCCCTCGATTTCGCCGAGACGCGCCGGACCGGCCTGCCCGTCGTCGGCAAGTACGTGGCCTCCCTGCAGGAGGAGCGCCGGCTCACCATGGCCGTGCTCGCGGGCGGATCGGATGCCGAACGCGCGCAGCTCGCGGAGCGGCGCGCCGCGGTCGACACCGAACTGGTGCAGGTCATCGAGTACGGGCGCGGTCTGGCCGACCGGCACGCCCCTGGCCTGCACGCCATGGTCGCCGAGGGCGAACGGATCCAGGCGGAACTCCCCGGGCTGCGGGGCGATCTCGACTCGGGCAAGGCGAGCGCGCTGACCGGACTCGACTTCTACAACCAGGCGCTCGATGTGATCGGCATCGGCGCGAAGCGGCTGGCCGCCTCCGCCGACGACGCCTCGGTCGCCTTCGAGCATGTGGTGACCTCGGACATGTTCTTCGTCATCGAGTCGGTGGCACGGGCGCATTCGCTCGCCGTCTACACGCGCGGCACAGGTGATCCCGAGGCCCGCACCCGGCTCGCCGCGGCGGTCGCCCAGTACCGGCAGCCGCCGATGACGGTCATCGCCAACCTGGCCGAAGGCGAACGCGACCAAGCCGTCCGGCTGTTCAAGTCGCCGGACTGGTCGACCTTGATCGCGGGAGACCAGGCGGTCCTGGCCGCGGCGCCGTTCGACGTCGCGGGGTGGCAGCGGGCGGCAGGCGTCGTCCTCAAAGGCCTGACCGCGATCTACCTCACCCATACGGTGCACACGACCGACCTCGCCGAGGAGAACGGCCGGACCGCGCTCTGGATGTCGCTGATCGGCGGCGTCGGCATCGCACTGGTCGCCGTGCTCGCCGCGGCGTTCACCTTCCGCGCCGCCACGAGCCTGATCCGCAGGCTCAAGGACCTGCGGCGGCGCACCCTCGACCTGGCCGACCACGAACTGCCCGAGCTCATCGCCAAGATCGGCGCGGGGGAGCGGATCGACCCGCACGCGGGCATCTCCCGGCTCGACTTCGGCAGCGACGAACTCGGCGAGGTGGCCAAGGCGTTCGAGAAGGCGCAGCACGTCGCCCTCGCCGCGGCGGTCGCCGAGTCCGAGACCAGGCAGGGTGTCCGCGCGGTGTTCCTCAGCATCGCCCACCGCAGCCAGGCGATCGTGCACCGGCAGCTCGAGGAACTCGACCGGATCGAGCGCTCCGAGGACAACCCTGATCTGCTCGACCGGCTGTTCCGGCTCGACCACCTCGCCACCAGGACCCGGCGCAACGCCGAGAACCTGATCATCCTCGGCGGCGAGCAGGTCGGCAGGCAGTGGCGCAAGCCGGTCAGCCTGCGCGACGTGGTGCGCGGCGCGATCTCCGAGACCAAGCACTACACGCGGGTCACGACGCCCGTGCTGCCCGACGTGCTGCTCGACGGCTCGGTCGTGGCCGACGTCGGGCACCTGATCGCCGAACTGGTGGACAACGGCACCGCCTTCTCGCCACCGGACTCCCGGGTCGAGGTCCGCGGGACCGTGGTCGGCAAGGGCGTCGTCGTCGAGGTCGAGGACCAGGGCCTCGGCATCACGGACGAGCAGTTGCGGCAGCTCAACGAGACCTTGGCCAACCCCCCGGACTTCAGCTTCATGGCGCTGGCGGGCGACCTGCCGATCGGGCTGTTCGTGGTGGCCAGGCTCGCCGCCAAGCACGGGGTCCGGGTCACCCTGCGCGAGTCGGCCTATGGCGGGGTCCAGGCGATAGTCCTGCTGCCGACCTCGCTGCTCGCCCGACCGGACTCCGCGGGACCGCCTGCCGATCTTGGCGTCCCGGAGCAGCCCGGTCCGACAACCGTTGTCCGCCAACCGGAACCACTACCCGCGCCACCCGCGTCGCCACCTCCGCCGCCCGCGGCACCCGCTCGGCCCGCGCCACCCGCGGCCCGCACCGCTGAGGTGGCCAGTCGCCCGCCGCTGCCGACGCGGGTCCGGCAGAGCAGCCTGGCGCCGCAGCTGACCGAAGCCCCGGACCATGCCGCCGCGCGCGATGACCTGTGGCCAGAAGCGGACGTCCGGCGTTCCAGCTCGGCGCTCGGCGCATTCCAGCGGGGATCGGCACTAGCCAGATCAGAAGCGGCCGCGGCGAGCGCGGGCCCCGAGATGAAAGCAGGTAGGTGATGACCGAGAGCACGCCACCGTCGCGACTTGGCTGGTTGATGGACGAGCTGGTCGACCGGGTCGCGGGAGCGCGGCACGCGATCCTGTTGTCCGCCGACGGGCTGCTGATGGCCAACTCGGCCGACCTGGCCCGGGCCGACGCCGAACACCTGGCGGCGGTGGGCTCGGCGTACCGGAGCCTGTCGCACGGCACGGGCAGACATTTCGGCCTCGGCGCGGTCCGGCAGACCGTGGTGGAACTCGACCGCGCCTATCTGCTGGTGACCGAGGCCGGGGAGCGCGCGTGCCTCGCGCTGATCACCCACGAGGACGCCGATCTCGGGCTTGTCGGGTACGAGATGAACCGCGTCGTGCACCAGGCCCGACCGCACCTGGCCAGTCAGCCGCGGTCGGTGAACGGCGCGGCGGCCGACGCCGTGCCGTGGGCGTCATGAGAATGGCCGTCAACGGGCGCAGGCAGTGGTTCGACGACGCGGCGGGCCCGGTCGTGCGGCCGTATGCCATCACCGGCGGTCGCACCCGGGTCGAGGGCATCGAGCTCGACGTCGCCACCTTGGTCGTGTCGGTGCAGCCGGAGGTGCACGCGCGCCACGTCGACGCCGAGTCCGCGCGACTGCTGCGGGTGTGCGAGTACCCCCAGTCGGTGGCCGAGGCCGCGGCTGGGCTTCGGCTTCCGCTGCGGGTGGTGAAGGTGCTGCTCGCCGACCTGATCCAGCGGCAGTACGTGATGTACCGCGCGGGCTGGAACGCCACCGCGGCGCCCGATGTCCTGACGATGCAGAAGGTGCTCGATGGTCTCCGCGCGCTCTGACGCCCCGCCCCCGCCGACGCTGGGCACCTCGATCAAGATCTTGGTGTCCGGCGGGTTCGGCGTGGGCAAGACGACCCTGATCGGCTCGGTGAGCGAGATCCCCCCGCTGCGCACGGAGGAGACGATTTCCGAGGCGAGCAAAGGGATCGACGACCTCACCGGGCTCACCGGCAAGACCACCACGACGGTCGCGTTGGACTTCGGCCGCATCACCATCAGCGAAGAGCTGGTGCTGTACCTGTTCGGCACTCCCGGCCAGGACCGCTTCTGGTTCCTGTGGGACGAACTGGCCTACGGCGCGCTCGGCGCCGTGGTCCTCGCCGACACCCGAAGGCTGCAGAGTTGCTTCGCCGCCGTCGACTTCTTCGAACGCCGGGGGATCCCGTTCGTCATCGGCGTGAACTGCTTCGACGGCGTGCAGCCCTACACCGTCGACGAGGTGCGCACCGCGCTCGACCTGACCTCCGCCGTCCCGATCCACCTCTGCGACGCCCGTCGCCGGGAGTCCGCGAAGGACACTCTCGTCGCCCTTGCCGCGCACGCGATGAGCGTCGCCCAACTGGTGCGGTGACGGCTTAGTCGGCCGGGTCGCAAACCAGGGACGCCCGGTTCTTGGCACCCAGGTCACCCGGCGAGTTCGACCTCCGCGATGGTGGTGGTGCAGCCCATCACCGCGTCTGGGGTGGTTCCACCGTGGGTGCGCTGAAGGTGCGCCTCACCCCATACCCGCACCTCTTCGACGGCGGGAAGGACAGTGGTCCCGTACGGCGTGAGCCGGTAGATGACGCGGGCCGGGACCGGGCCGGTCACCACGCGTTCGACTAGGCCGTCGGCTTCGAGTTCGCGCAGTTGTTCGGCCAGCACCTTGGGGGTGATCGGTGCGCCGCGGCGGCGCAGGCCTGCGAAGTGGGACTCGCCATGGGCGAGCCAGTACAGCAGGGTCAGCTTCCACTTTCCGCCGATCGCGGCGAAGGCCGCGGCCATCGGGCAACCGGGCAGGGGGTTGGGGCGCGAGGGGTTACCTGAAGGTGCGTTCTTGCTCATGGCCGTACTCCGCTCCGATAGTCGCACCATGACCCTGCCATACAACGGGAATCTGGCCGAGGGCCATTCGGCGCTCGTGCCAATCGCGAGGCAGGTGTCGATACGGCTGGGTGACCGCGTACCCGCGCTCATGACGCGCGGGTGTGCGGCCTGCTAGCGAGCGACAACGTCTCCCGGCCTGATCAGCGGTGTTCGGGGGACACCAACCAATCAACAGGGGTGGGCTGTGGCTAGATCGCTGTTTCTTCGCGGTGCCGACAAACGGGTGGTGCGCCGGTTGTCGATCATGCTGATCGCGGCGGTGGCGTTCGCGGCGGTGGAGGTCGCCGAGCCGCCGCGGGCGGACGCTGTGCCGCAAACGGCCGCCGCGCCACCGATCACGCGGGTGGAGTCACGGCCGGACGTCGTGTCGGCGGCGGTGTCGGCGCGGGCGCAGGGGACCCGAGTCGAGGTCGAGTCCGAGCGCGCGGAGACCAGTTCGACGTGGGCGAACCCCGACGGGACGATGACCACCGAGGCCCACGCGGCGCCGATCCGGTTCAAGGACAAGGCGGGGCGTTGGCAGGCGGTCGACCTGACGTGGCGCAAAGACAGCTACGGCACGGTCACGCCGGGCGGACACCCGATGGGGCTGAAGCTGGGCGGGAAGAACGCGAAGACGGGCACGGCGTTCGTCGCCACGGACCCGGCGGCGGACCGGCAGGTCGAGTGGGTGGCGCCATGGGCACTGCCGGACCCGGTGCTGGACGGGACAAAGGCCACCTACGCCGACATCGAGCCCGGGGTCGACCTGGTCGTGCACACGCGCCGCTCGGGGTTCGAGTACGACTTCGTGGTCAAGCGCAAGCCGACGGCGGCGCCGGTGTGGCGGATTCCGTTGCGTATCAAGGGATTGACCGTCAAGCCGCAGGCCGACGGCTCGATCCACTTCGTCGACGCGAAGGACCAGGTGCACTCGGTCATCCCGGTCCCGATGATGTGGGACTCGGTGGTCGACAAGCGCAGCGGTGAGCACGTCAACCGCGCGCGGGTCGGCATGACGGTGGAGTCCACCGACAAGGGCACGGCGACCCTCGTGGTCAAGCCGGACGCCGCGTGGTTCAACGATCCTAAGAGGACATACCCGATCACCGTGGACCCGGCCTACGCGGTCGGCACGGCGTTCTCCAGCTTCGACACCTGGGTGCAGTCCGACTACACTACCGACCAGTCCACCTCGCCGGAGCTGAAGCTGGGCACGTACAACGGCGGCGCGGTCAAGGCCCGGTCGTTCCTCAACTTCTCCGTCGCCCCGTTCAAGGGCAAGCAGATCCTGAGCGCGCACCTGTCCCTGTTCGAGACGTGGTCCTACTCGTGCACCCCGTCGACGATGATCGTCCGCAGCACCTACCAGCTGGCGTCCACGGCCACGCGGTGGACCGCGCAGCCGGCGTTGGGCTCGCAGTACGGTTCGGCGAACGTGGCCAAGGGGCACGACAGCGGCTGCCCGGGCGGACGGATGTCGGTGCCGATCACCAGCCTGGTGCAGGCATGGTCGACCGCCACGTACACGGTCGGCGGCATGGTGTTGATGGCCGGTAACGAGGCGGACTCCAACTCGTGGAAGAGGTTCCACTCCAGCGAGGGCTCGGCCGCCCCGTACATCTCCTACACGTACAACCGCCCGCCCACCGCGCCCGCGATCCCGACCGTCTCCGGCACCGTCGGCTACGCCGCACCGGGTGGCGTCACCTACTACTACACCGCCAACCGACGGCCTTTCGTGTCCACAAAGGGCACCGACGCCGACGGCAACACGGTGCGCTACGAGTTCGAGTACCACACCTCCACGGTGGTGTCGTCCACGACGTTGAAGGCCACCTGCTCCAGTTCGACCTACGCCTCCGGGACCACAGCGGGCTGTCTTCCCTCGGTCGCGCTCCCGGACGACACGGCGATCGTCGTGCGCGCCCGCACCTTCGACGGCACGCTCCGGTCCGGCTGGTCGGGGTGGGTCCTGATGCGCGTCGCGGCGGGCACACCGGCCCCGGCCACCGTCACCTGCCCGTACGCCAACGGTTCCTGGACCGACCCGCTGCCCGCGTCGAAGGTCCTGTGCACGATCACGGCCACCGGCACCGGCTTCAACGCGCCCGGCTACGTCCGGGTCAACGTCGACGGCTCGCCCTACCCGACCAACTTCGCGGGCGGGGCGCCTGGCCAGCTCAAGATCAACCCGACGAACCTGGGCGGCGACGGCAAGGCCCACGTCATCGTCGGGCGGACACCGGGGCAGCACTCGATCTCCGTGCGGGCCGAGAGCCCGTCCGGCAAGCTGTCCGAGCTCACCAACTACTCGTTCGGTTACGGCTCGGCGACGCTGGCCAGTCCGGCGGCGAGCCCGCGCACGACCACCACGGGCGGAGTCCGCATCAGCGCCTCCGGCCCGCCCAAGGGCACCTCCGGCAGCGTCGCGGCCACGGTGAAGTGGCGCCTGTCCGGCTACGGCGGCAGCAGTGAGACCACCGGCTGGAACGTCGCGACCACCGCACCCCTCACGGTCACCGACAACGGCGGCGCGGGGGTGACGGTCTCGGGCACCTGGGACACCTCGGCTGAGACCAAGGACGGGCAACTGGACTCGGAGCCCGGCACCGCGGGCGTGCAGCCGACACCGCTCAACGACCGCGTCCCCACCCTGCTGGACGTCCAGGTGTGCCTGGCGTACTCCGGCTCCACGCAGTGCACCTGGTCTCAGACCAGGACCACGGTGCTGCGGGTGCCGCACGCCTTCGGCAACGGTTTCCCTACCGCCGAGGCCGGTCCGGGACAGGTCGCGCTGTGGACCGGTGAGTTCAACACCGACGCCACCGACGTCTCGGTCCCCGGATACACCGGCGACCTGTCACTGTCGCGCTCGCACTCGACGTTCGCGGGGACCACCGACCCGGTGACCGGCGTGTTCGGGCCGGGCTGGACCGCCCAGTTCGACGGCGCCGACGCCGGAGTGGCCGGGATGCGGGTCATCGACAACACCCGGATCGACGGCACCATCGCGCTCCTCGACGGCGACGGTTCCGCGCTTGTCTACGAATCGCCCTCCGGCGCCCGGCGCACCACCGCGACCCTCGAGGCGGGCACTTGGGTGGCCGCCGACGAGGAGACCTCGCTCGACGCCGGGAAGCTGACCGTCGCGGGCACCGGCGGGGCGACCACGGTCGCCTACGTCCAGGACGACGGCACCACCACCACGTTCGCCACGACCGCCACCACCGCGCCGACCGCCGCGACGGCCGGACAGTTCCGACCGGCGGGCATCACCGAGGCGGGCGTGGCCGGAAAGACCACGTACACCTACGACCCCGTCACCGGTCGCGTCACCCGGATTCTGGCGCCCACCGCTCCCGGCGTCGTCTGCACGGACGCGCAAGGCGGCTACACCAACGCGATCGGTTGCCGCTCGCTGCGGCTGGAGTACGGCACCTCGGGGTCGGCCGCGGGCCGCTTGGTCGCGGTCTGGCTCGACATCCACAACCCCGACCGCGCCGGTGGCGCGGGCATGGACGCGATCAAGGTCGCGGCCTACACCTATGACCCGGTGGGCCGCCTGGCCACCGCCACCGACCCGCGCAGCGGCGTCGGCACCGGCTACGGGTACGACTCCGCCAACCGCCTGACCTCGGTGACCCCCGCGGGCCAGGTCCCGTTCCACCTCGCCTACACCGCGGCACCCGATGTCCGGCTCGCCAACGTCAAGCGCGACCGCCCGGCGGGCGACCCGACCGGCGGCACCGCCACCCTGGCCTCGTTCGTCTACGACGTGGCCACCACGGGGGCAGGACTGCCGGACCTCTCGCCGACCTCGGTCGACCGCTGGAACCAGGCCAAGGCCCCGGTGAAGGGCTTCGCGGTCTTCAGCGCCGACCACCCGGTGAACTCCACGACGCCCTCCGTCATCGCCGCGGGCGACTGGGAGTACGCCGACCTGCGGTACACCGATTCCGAGGGCTACACCGTCAACACCGCCAAGTTCGGCGCGGGCGCGTGGCAGCTCACCGCCACCGACTACAACGCCCAGGGCAACGTGGTGCGCGAACTCGACGAACGCGCACTGCGCCTGGTGGTGGACGGCCAGATCCCACCGGGGGCGAGTGCCGACCAGCTCGCCACCCTCACCACCTACAACGCCGACATCAGCTCGGGCGACACCGTCCGCACCCCGGCGGGAACCCTGATCACCGACACCTACGGCCCGGCCAGGATCGCGTCCCTGCGCGACAGCAGCCTCCGCAGGCTGCGCAGCCACATCAGGACCGACTACGACCAGGGCGCCCCGAACGCCGGAATCAATCCCGCGACCGCGTTGCCCTACCGGCTGCCGACCTCCCAGACGACGGCGGCCCACGATCCCGGGACGGGGCAGGACGTCGAGGTCCTCTCCCGTGAGCTCACCTCCTACGCCGCCCCGGTCGCGGGCGACCCGGACGGTTGGGCACTGGGCCTGCCGAGCACGACCACCACCGACGTCGACCTCGACGGCGTTGTCTCCGCGGGAGACATCGTCAAGCTCACCCGCCACGACGCCGAGGGGCGGATCGTGGAGACCCGTCAGCCCACCTCCGCCGGCGCGGACGCGGGCACCACCAAGACCGTCCACTACACCGCCGCCGCCAACACCGGGCACCCCGAGTGCGGGTCGCGACCACAGTGGGCGGGCATGGTCTGCAAGACCTACCCGGCCGCCGCGCCGACCTCAGGGCCGAGCCTGCCCACGACCACCACCACCGGCTACAGCTACCTGCTGGAGCCCACCGCGGTTGTGCAAACCTCGGGAACGGTCACCCGGACCTCCACGACGACCTACCTGCCGGACGGCCGCACCGCCTCGACCTCGACGGCGGTCACGGGTCTGGCGGGCTCCACCGCGAACACCCGCAAGGAGAACGAATACGACCCGATAACCGCCGCGGCGACCAAGGTGACCGCCCGCAACGCGGACGGCTCGGTCGCGGGGACGGTGACCACCGGCTATGACGGCTGGGGGCGCCAGACCAGCTACCAACCCTCCGGCGACGCGCCGACGATCACGGTGTACGCGCCGTCCGGGGCCGTGGCGACCGTGACCGACCCCAACGGCTCGACCAGGTACACCTACGACGGCGCCGACGCGGCCGGACGAACTGAGCGCCGCGGCCTGGCCACCAAGATCGAGGTCGCCACCGCGGGATCGGTGTGGACTTCCACCGGCGCCTATGACGCCGACGGCGCCCTCGTGACCCGGAAGCTGCCCGGCGGGATCACCCAGCACACCGAATTGGACAACGCGGGCGAGCCCGTCGGCCTGCGCTACACCGGCCGGACCACCACGGTGAACGAGGACGGAACCACCACCGTCGACCCCGACGGCGGCTGGCTCGCCTGGTCACAGGACAACGACGTCGCCGGCCGCGTGACCCGGGAATGGACCCCCGAGGGCGGCGCCTTCACCGGCCCGACCGGGGGAGAGCCCACGGACGTCGGCGACGCCATCCCCTATGACCGCGCCTACGCCTACGACGCCGCGGGAAGGCTCATCCAGGTCCGCGACCGGACCGCGACCGCGACCGGAGTGGACATCACGGACCCAGCGGAGACCCCCGCCTGCGTGACCCGCTCATACGGCTTCGACGGCAACCACAACCGGCTCACCAAGACGGTTTCCGCCGCCGCCGCCGATGGCTCCTGCACCACGACCGGTGCCGCGATCACCAGGGCGTTCGACTCAGCCGACCGCCCCGTCACCGGCGCCAACGGCCAGGGTGCCTACGCCTACGACCCGCTCGGCCGGACCCTCGTCCTGCCCGCCGCGGACGCGCCGAATCCCCAGGGCGGTGACATCGCCTTGGCTTACCACCACGACGATCTGGTCAAGTCGATCTCCCAGGGCGGTGTCACCACGACGTTCGCCCTCGACGCCCTCGACCGCCGTGCGAGCGAGACCGTCACGGACGCACAAGGCTCCACTTCGACCGTCCACCACTACACCGACGCCACCGACAACCCGACCTGGGTCACCGAGAACGGCGCCTCCCGGCGCTACGCCGAACTGGTCGGCGGTGACCTGGCCCTGAGTGTCGACCAGGCGGGCGTGGCGGCCCTGACCGTCGCCAACCCGCACGGTGACGTCGTCACCGAGGTCGAACTGCCCAGTGCGGGTGCCCCGGCCACCTCGATCACCGGGTGGAGCTCGTACGACGAGTACGGCAATCCCGCCGCGGCCAACAACACCGACACCGGTGAGGTGGAATACGGCTGGCTCGGCACCAAGCAGCGGGCCGTCTCCGGCGCCGGGCTGACCCTCATGGGCGCACGCGTCTACAACCCCGTCACCGGCCTGTTCACCTCCGACGACCCGGTGACCGGGGGCGGAGCGAACCGGTACGCCTACCCCACCGACCCGATCGGCATGACCGACCTGGACGGGAAGGCGTGGCCCGCGCTGGGGCTGCTCGTGCTCATGTTCGTGGTGCGCGCGTGCGCACGGTCCTTCCGGGTGTGCAAGCAGGCGGTGAAGCTCGCCAAGCGTTACTTCTGGAGTCAAGTCAAGCGCGCTGCGCGCTGGTTGGGCAAGACGGCAAAGTGGCTGGTGCTCAAGGGGCTCGCCGCGCTCGGGGCGGCACAGGCCATCAGCACGTGCTACAAGGGCGGCAAACAGGGCTATCTGGAGCACCGCCGCAAGAACTGGCTCAAACGCATCTGGCGGACTGCCCGGCGCTGCGTGACAGGTTGATCATTCAGCTCCCGAGCCGGTAGCAGTACGTGCCCAGTGTGCCGCCTGGCCTGCGGAAGTCATGTTCCGCAGGCCAGGCGGCCTGTGTGGATAGTTCTTGGGGCGCTTGGGACTCCGCCGGTGAGAGTCCTTTGTGGTTCCGGCCGGCGTCACTCCGGATAACGCGCGCCGTTGAAGGTCACGCGCAGCGTGTAGATCGACGTCCCGGCCGCGATGAACAGGTGGTTGCGCTTGGCGCCACCGAAGGTCAGGTTGGACGCGGACTCGGGCAGCAGCAGCTTGCCGATCAAGGTGCCGTCCGGATCGAAGCAGTGCAACCCGTCCCAGGCGGCCGCCCACACGCGGCCCGCGGAATCCAGCCGCATGCCGTCGAACCGGCCGAAGTCGCATTCGGCGAAGATCTCCCCGCCCTTGAGGTCGCCGGTGTCGGTGACGTCGAAAACCCTGATGTGGCTCGGTTCCTGCCGAGTGTCCACAACGTACAGACGCTGCTCGTCGAGCGAGAACGCCAGGCCGTTCGGCCTGCTGAAGTCGTCGGCGACGAGGTGTACCCCGCCGTCCGGGTCGATCCGGTACACGTGGCAGCCGTCGATCTCGCCCTCGGCCGCGTTGCCCTCGTAGTCGGTGGTGATGCCGTAGGACGGGTCGGTGAACCAGATCGAGCCGTCGGCGCGGACCACCACGTCGTTGGGACTGTTGAGCCGCTTGCCCTGCCAGCGATCGGCCAGCACGGAGACGGTGCCGTCGTGCTCGGTGCGGGTCACCCGGCGGTTGCCCTGCTCGCAGGTGATCAGCCTGCCTTGGCGGTCGATCGTGTTGCCATTGGCGTAACCGGACGGCTGGCGCAGCACCCCGACCGCGCCGGTCGTCTCGTCCCAGCGCAGCAGCCGGTCGTTGGGGATGTCGCTCCACACCAGGTATCGCCCGGCGGCGAAGTACGCGGGCCCCTCGGACTTGCGCGCGCCGGAGTGGATGCGCTCGATGGTGAAGTCGCCATCGACCCTCGAGAACCTCTCGTCCAGCACAGAGAAGCGGGTGTCTATGAACTCGTTAGCCACGTTACCCTCTTTGTCTAACTTGATTCGGTACATCGATCGTATTGCCAAACGTGGTCTGGATGTGGCGATCGGGCTTCAAGTCAGCAGTGCGCGGGTGGCGTCGCGTTCGTGGACCGCGCCGAGGCGGTCCCAGCGGCCGCCCAGCGCCAGACCTGGGCGCCCCGTCATCGGAGCGTAAGGGGCGTTCGGCTTCGCCGGGGGGATGATGGTGTCGTGCAGCCCAGCTCGCCACTGGTCGGCCGGGATGCCGAGGTTTCCCGGCTGATGGAGCTGCTCGATGCCGCGCGGACGGCCCGGGGCGGCGGCGCCGTGCTGCTCGGCGAGGCCGGGATCGGCAAGTCGAGCCTCGCCGACGCCATCGCCGCCCAGGCGATCGCCCGCGGGTTCATTGCCGCTTGGGGACGTTGCCCCGATCTGAGCCTGGCGCCGTACTGGCCGTGGCGGCAGCTTCTCGCCGTGCTGCCGGACAGCGGCGCCCGGGAGGTGCTCGACGGGTCCGGGTCGTCGAGCCGGGCTGAGCTGTTCTCCGGCGTGCTCGCCGTGCTCGAGCGGACCGCCGCGGACCGCCCGCTGCTCCTGATCCTCGACGACGTGCATCGCGCCGACGAGGCCACCCTGGAACTGCTCGCGTTCGTCGCGGGCCAGGTGCGTGGGACTCGGATCGTGCTCCTGGTGATCAGCCGCGACGACCCGGTCGAGTTGGCCGGACCGGCGGCGTCGGCGCTGGCCGGACTCCCGGCCTGGATGCCGCGGCTGGACATCGCCGGGCTTGGGCAATCCGCCACCGCCGAGCTGGTGCGGGAGTTGACCCCGACCGCCTCGGACGAACTCGTCGCGAACATCCACCGGCGCACCGGGGGCAACCCGTTCTTCGTCTCCGAGGTGGCGCGGCTGCACGCGGGCAGGCGACAGCAGGGTGTCGAGTCCGGCCACGACGTGCCGACAGCGGTCCAGCAGGTGCTCAGCAGGCGCTTCGCCCGGATCGGCCAAGAGGCGGTGCGCCTGCTCGAGGTGGCGGCGGTCGTCGGCAAGCTCGACCTGCCGGTGGTGGCGGCGGTCGCCTGCCTCGACGAGGAAGCGGCCCTGACCTTGCTCGACGAGCCGCTGCGGGCGCGGCTGCTCGTCGGGTCGGGGCCGGACCTGCGGTTCGCGCACGACCTGGTGCGTGAGGCGTTGTACGCCGGCCTGAGCGAGCAGGCACGGGCCCGCCTGCACCGTGCGGTGGCCGCCGCGATGCCGGACGGTGAGGCGGGTGCGCTGGCCGAGCACTGGGCGAGGGCACTCGGGCCCGAGGCGCGGCTGCGTGCGGCCGAGCATGCGTTGGCGGCAGGGGAAAGCGCGAGCGCCGCGATGGCCTACGAGCAGGCCGCGCGCTACTTCCGCTGGGCGCTGGCCGACGGCGCGGGCGACCCGATCACGGTCCGGCTCGAACTCGGTCGGTCCCAGGTCCTCGCCGGTGAGGTGGACACCGGTCGCGACACGCTTCGGCAGGTCGCGGCCGCCGCGAACCAGGCCGGTCGGCCCGCGGACGCCGTCCGCGCCGTGCTGGCGATGGGCAGCGGGCTCGGGGGTTTCGAGGTCGACATCGGTGACCCAGCCCAGGAACGGCTGCTCGCGCAGGCGTTGGGTGCGCTGTCGGACGACGACCTGGCCACCCGCGCCGCGGGACTCGCCCGCCTCTCCTTGGTGCGGGCCCTGAGCGCGTCGCCGGAGGAGCGGGCCGAGCAGGCTCGCCAGGCCGTCGCGCTGGCGGCCGGTGTCGGTGAGCGCGCGATCGAGGCGGCGGCGCTGGCCGCGCTGAACGACGCGCTCTCCGGGCCGGATCACGTGCGCGTCCGCCTTGCGGGCGCGGACCGGATCGTCGCCATCGCCGACGAGGTCGCCGACCCGGCGCTCGCCCTCCTCGGGCTGCGGCTGCGCCTGGTGGCCAGGCTCGAGTCCGGCGATATCGCCGGGGTGGACCACGACATCGCCGAGTACGACCTCCGCGCGAAACGGCTGCGGCTGCCGCTCTACGCCTGGCCCGTCCCACTCTGGCGGGGCATGCGGGCCGCCATGGACGGCGATGGCGAGCTCGCCATCCGCTGCGCGGACGAGGTCGACCGGCTGGGCCGCGAGGCGGGCAGCACCAATGCCGCGATGATGGCGTGGGTGCTCCGCCTGCAGCAGGCCAAGGCCGGTGGCTCACCGGTCGAGTTCGCCGCGCTGATGGAGCAGGTCGCGCGCTGGAACCTGGAGCCCTCGCAGTGGGACTGCTGCCTCGCCTCGATCTACGCATGCTCCGGCATGCCCGCCCGGGCCCGCTTCCATCTGGACCGGATGCTGGCCGCGGGTCTCGACAGCATCCCGAAGGACTCCGAGTGGGTCGAACTCCTGTGGCAGCTCGCCGAGGCGGCGCTGGTGCTCGCCGAGGCGGCGCTGGTGCTCGCCGACCGCCCGGTGGCCGAGGCGCTGCGCGAGCGGCTGGCGCCCTATGCCGGAGTGTGGGCCGTGGACGGGGTGGGCGGCGCGTGCTTCGGGCCGGTCTCGGACATGCTGGCCAGGCTGGACGGTTTCCTCGCGGGCACCGATCCCGCCGCACGTCGGCAGTCGGAGTCCGCGGAGCCCACGGAGCCCTCGGAGGTCGCCGAGCTGCGCCGAGACGGCCGGGTCTGGCATGTCGCGTTCCGGGGTCGGCGGGCCACGGTGCAGCACTCCAAGGGCATGGCCGACCTGGCCACCCTGGTGACGCGGCCGGGTCACGAGGTGCACGTGCTCGACCTGGTCGAAGCAGGCGGTGGGCCCGCGCGACGCGAGGTGGGAGCCGACAGCGGTCCGGTCCTCGACCGCCAGGCGCGCACGGCGTACCAGGCGCGGCTGCGTGAGCTGGAGGAGGACATCGGCGCCGCGGCCTCGGACGCGGACCTCGGCCGGGTCTCGACGCTCACCGCGGAGCGCGACTTCCTGCTCGCCGAGCTGGCCGGGGCACTGGGGCTGTCCGGCCGCGACCGGGTCATGGGCGACCCGGCCGAGCGCGCCCGCAAAGCGGTCACGATGCGGATCGCCACCGCGCAGCGGGCCATCGCCGAGTCGCATCCCGAGCTGGCCAGGCATCTGCACCTCGCGGTGTCCACCGGACGGTTCTGCTGCTACCGCCCGGAGCGGCCCGTCGCCTGGCGAACCAGAGCTGACGATGCCACACCCGATGTGGCGCCCCAGGTGTGACGGGACGGCTGTCAGCCGACAGGGTCCCCCGACACCTGGAGGTTCTGATGACCACCGACACGATCACGCAGGCATCCGCCGCGACCGTCGAGGAACTCGCGGGCAGGCTCTTCATGGAGGGCGTGGCGTCCTTCCATCTGAGCACCGTCTACCTCGGCGTCAAGCTGGGGTTGTTCCGGGCGGTCGCCGAGCAGGGCCCGCTCACCGCCGCCGAGCTGGCCACCGCGACCGGCCTGGACCCGTGGTACGTAAGGGAATGGCTGCAGGCGGAGACGACGGCCGGGCTCATCGTCGCCGACGACGACGAGCTGTCGGGGGCGCGCTTCACCGCCGCGCCCGGCGTCTACGAGACGCTCGTGCACGAGACGAGCCCGGCCTACGTCGGCGGGCTGCCCCTCGCGCTCGGCGCGGTGGGTGGGGTGCTCCCGAACCTGATCGAGGCGTTCCGGACCGGCGCGGGCGTGCCCTACCAGGCCTACGGAGAGGACGCGATCGAAGCGCAGGCGGCCCTCAACCGCCCGGCGTTCACCAACCAACTGGTCACCGAATGGCTGCCCGCGATCCCGGACGTGCGGGCGCGACTCGCCGACACCGCCGCGCCCGCCCGCGTCGCGGACATCGGATGCGGCCTCGGCTGGGCCGCCATCGAACTGGCGAAGGCGTTCCCGCACCTGCGCGTCGACGGGTACGACTCCGACGAGGAGTCCATCACGCGGGCACGACACAACGCCGCCGACAACGACGTGGACGACAGGATCGGCTTCCAGGTGGTCGACGCCGCCGCGGGCGGGTACGGGGACCAGCGGTACGACGTCGTGTTCTTCTTCGAGTGCCTGCACGACATGGCGCACCCGGTCGACGCGCTCGCCGCCGCCCGGCGGTCCCTCGCCGAGGGCGGGACGGTCGTCGTGATGGACGAGCGGGTCGCCGAAACGCTGACTCCCGGCGACCCGACCGAGCTCTTCTTCGCCACGGCGAGCGTGCTGTGGTGCCTGCCGCAGGGTCGGGTGGACCCCACCTCGGAGGCCCCCGGCACGGTCATGCGACCCGCTGCATTCGAGGCGATCGCCCGCCGTGCGGGGTTCGCGGGCGTCGAGGTGCTGCCGATCGACCACCCGTTCTGGCGGTTCTACCGCCCGCTCACCGGGTGAGTGGGGAAGCGGGCCCGGCAGCTGCTGCCGGGCCCGCCGATCTCCGGGCTTGACCTTGCCCCTGGGGCAAGGTTCGACGATGGTCCACATGAACGACAACGCACTGCGCACCGTCGAGGCCCGGATCCGTGAGCAGGCCGCCGCCTACTGCGAGTCCGACAACGTCCCCGGGTTCGTCGCCGGCGTCTACCAGGCGGGCGAGCAGATCATCGTCGCCCACGGCGTCGCGAACGTCGCGACCGGCGCGCCGATGCTTGACGACACCGGGTTCCTCTTCGGCTCTGTCACCAAGGTCCTGACCACCACGCTGGTGCTCCAGCAGGTCGAGCGTGGCCTCCTCGACCTCGACGCGCCGGTGGTGAAGTACCTGCCCGAATTCGCCCTGACCGCGCCCGGTGCGGCGGACAAGATCCTGGTCCGCCACCTGGTCTCGCACACCAACGGCATCGACGCGGACCTGTTCTTCCCCGACGCCAAGGGGCGGGATGCCCTGAAGACCTATGTGGACGGTCTCGCGAGCGGTTGCGGCACGCTGTTCGAACCCGGTGAGCAGCTCAGCTACTCCAACGGCGGCATGATCGTCGCGGGCCGCCTGCTGGAGGTGGTGACCGGCCTGCCCTTCCACGACCTGCTGGCGCGCGACATCTACGGCCCGGTCGGGATGAAGGACTCCTGCACCTCCGCCGAGCAGGCCATCCTGCGCGGCACCGCGGTCGGTCATTTCCCGGACCCCGAGACCATGGCGCCCAAGCCCACGAACAGGTTCACCCTGCCCGACACCTGGGGGCCCGCGGGCGGCACACCCATCGGCACCATCGCCGACCTGCTGGCGTTCGGGCGCACCCACCTCGCGGGGGGCGTGTCCCCGTCCGGCACGCGCGTCCTGTCCGCCGAGTCGACCGCGCTGATGCGGCAGGTGTCCTACGACATGGACAGCCCCAACACCCCGCCGATCGGCCTGGGCTGGGTGCTGTACCCGTTCGGCGACACGACCGTGCTCGCCATGTCGGGCGCCTCGCCCGGCGGCGTCTCGCTCCTGTGTGTCGTGCCCGAACACGACCTGGTCTTCGCCGCGTTCGGCAACACGCCGGGGGCGATCATGCTGCAGGACCAGCTCCTGCGGTGGCTGCTGACCGAGCACCTCGGCGTCCGGATCCCCACGCTGATCACCGAAGTGGCGCAGGACGTCGACCTCACGCCCTACGTGGGCACCTACCGCTCCAACCAGCTCCGCGTCGACGTCAGCGTCGTCGAGGGCCAGTTGGAGGAGCGGATGACCTACGAGCCCGCGGACGCGTCGCAGGAGCGGATCTTCACCGAGTTCGCCGGCGGCGCGACCGCCGCCCCGCCGCAGCGCTACGTGCCGATCCGGCCGGGCCTTTTCGCGCCCGCCGACTATCCACTGGAGGTGTTCGACGGATACCTGCGACTGCTGCTCGTCTCCTACCACGACGTCCGTGACGGCCAAGCGCGCTTCCGCAACGGCGGCGGCCGGCTGACCCGACGGGCCTGACCGTGCCGAATGACCTGACCGCCGAGTGGGAGAATGTCCGACGTGATCACGATCGGCCGACTCGCGGACTTCGCCGGAGTGACCATCAAAGCCATCCGCCACTATCACGAGCGCGGACTGCTCGCCGAGCCCGACCGCGACTCGTCCGGCTACCGGCGCTACACCGCCAAAGACGCCATCGACCTCGTCAAGATCAGGACGCTGGCCGACGCCGGTGTGCCACTGGCCCGGGTGAAAGACCTCCTTGACGGCGACGCGGACGCACTCGCGGCGGCCATCGCCGAGATCGACCGCGACCTTCAGGACCGCATCGCGCAGCTGCGGCGAACCCGCGATCAACTCGCCCAGTTGCGTGGCGGCGACCGGCTTTTCGTCTCTCCGGAGGTCGCGGGCTTTCTCGACGATCTGCGTGAACTCGGTGCCAGCGAACGCCAGATACGCCTGGAACGCGACGGCTGGATCATCATGCAGACCGCCTCACCCGAGGACGCTTCCGTGTGGATCGCCGAGAAGCGCGAGCTTTTGACCGATCCCGACTTCCGCGCCCTCTACCTCGAACATGACGCCGCCTACGACTGGCCGCCGGACGATCCCCGCCTTCCGGCTCTCGCGGACCGCACCCGGAACTGGTTCACCGGTCATCAGAGCCGCTCCGAGTCCCGTCCCGTCCAGAACCCGACCATCGCCCGGTTGGCCGCGCGATCCCAACCCGGAGCCACCTCCCCGGCTTGGGACCGCCTCGCCCGACTGATGAACGACTGACTCCCGATTCACCACCCCTGGCAACCGCCGCCGTGTCACATCGCGCCGGCGTGATCCGTCATGGGTACGACCCACCAAGATCTGGAAGGAAACTTCACCATGCAGGCTCGTATGAAGAACCCGGCCTTCGTTCTGCCCGACGCGATCAAGGGCATCGGGACCATGTTCAAGGCCATCAACCAGGGCGGCATCTCCCATGAACTGCAGGAGATCGTGGGCCTGCGCACCAGCCAGATCAACGGCTGCGGCGCCTGCGTGCACGCCCACACCCAGAACCTGATCAAGGCCGACCAGAGCGTCGAGCGGATCGCCGCGATCGCGGCATGGCGGCATGCGCCGTTCTTCACCGACGCCGAACGCGCCGCTCTGAAGCTGGCCGAGGCCATGACCCGCCAGGCGGACCTGTCGACCGAGCCGGTGTCGGACGAATTGTGGGACGAGGTCGCCGACCACTACGACGAGCAGCAGCTCTCCGCGCTGATCCTGGTGATCGCGGTGACCAACCTGTTCAACCGGATCAACGCCACCATCCAGGAGCCGGTCGGCACCACCTGGGGCTGAGCAGCCGCAGTCGGCCGCAGGCTCGCGGTCACTGTTCGCGCAGATCACGAAGGTAGTGGTGCGCCTGCGCAGCCGGGTGTGTCGGTCTCCGGCTCTGTGCGTATCTGCGTGCTCGCTGATTGAAGCTGATTGAATATGTTGACTTGCGTTCATCTCCGGTCAATTATGGGTGCTCCCTGCGCTTCCTTCGGGAGTACTCATGAAGACCTTGCTTCGTTCGCGGCCCGCGCGTCTCGGCGCGGCCGTCACGTCGGCGGCGGTCGCGGTGGCCGGCCTGGCCGTGATCGGTGCGACCGCGCCGTCCGCGGCGGCCCCGCTCGCGACCTACACCGTCACCGTCGACTCCGTCGGCACCTATCCGCACCCCACCGACACCGGGGCGGGCACCTACATCGACAAGGACGGGACGTTCTACTTCCAGCAGTCCGCGTCCCTGTACGGAGCGACCCAGCACCGCGAGTGGGAGTTCTTCTCCGGGACCAACTTCGAGACGGCGACCCGGTCGCCGATCAGCGACGCGGTCAACCCGAGCAACTCGGCCGACAAGAACAGCGACACCACTTGGCGCTGCAACAACAGCCCCACGGGTGTCGAGTCGACCTACGCGCCGTCGACGGCCAGCTACTCGCAGCGCAACTTCTGCACGCTGATCGGCGTCTGGGTGGACCCGGACACCGGTGACTGGTATGGGTTGGTGCACAACGAGTTCACCCCGCAGCCCTTCGGCGACGGCCTGCACTACGACTCGATCGACTACGCCGTGTCCAAGGACCAGGGGCGCACCTGGGTCATCCGCGACCACGCGATCACCTCGCCGTACAGCACGAAACGCAACGACACCGCGGCTTTCCCGAACCAGACCTACCACTACGGCACGGGCGACCAGCGCCTGTTCGTCGACGCCGCGTCCGGCTACTTCTACGTGTTCTACGGCTCGCGCATCGTCGACAAAGCGGGTAGCTGGAAGGCGTTCTACGGCCATGTCGCGCGCTCGCCGATCTCGTCGAAGATGGCGAAGGGCTCCTGGCAGAAGTGGTACGGCGGCGCGTGGTCGCAGGCGGGCGTCGGTGGGCGCGAGAGCAACATGGTTCCCATCAGCACCAACGCGAACGGGTACACCCCGACCACCGCGGAGTACAACCCGGCCAACACCGGCACCGCGAGCCAGCAGATCGCGGCGGGAACGATGCCGCCGACGTCGCCGCTGTTCGTCATGAACATCGCGTACAACGCCCACCTCCGCCTCTACATCGGCACCCCGCAGGCGGTCGACCAGTCCGGCAACGCGCCGCAGGAGATCTACGCGACCGACAACCTGGCCACCCAGAAGTGGTTCAAGCTGGGGGACACCGGCAGCTACCGCAACGCGTCTTGGTACCGCTGGTTCCTCGACACGGCGAGCAAGACCGGATCCACCATCATCGGCAAGACCTTCCGCAGCTACTGTTCCTTCGGCTGCGCGAACAACGCCAGCGGCCAGTACATCGACGCCACCATCACCGCGTCGACCGCCGCTCCGTCCCCTGTGGACACAACCAGGTCGTACACCATCGGCGTGGCCGGGGGCCGGGTCCTCGCCCAGGTCAGCGGCAGCACGGCGACGACGTCGGTCAGCTCGGCGACCGGGGCGAACGAGCAGAAGTGGGCGTTCCACCCCACCGGTGACGGCGCCTACCGCATCGTCAACGTCGGCTCCGGCAACGCCCTCGGCGTCACCTCCTCGGCCAACTCCGGCCGGGCCTGGGGCGCCAAGCCCACGGTGACATCAGGCTCCAGCGTCGGCCAGCAGTGGTGGGTGGTGCCATCCGGGACCACGTACCGCTTGGTCAACCGCTTCAGCGGCCTCGTGATCGCCCTGTCCGCGGACAGCACCCGCGCCGCGGAGACCACCCCGGTGCGCACCTGGAGCAACGCCACCGGCAACACCGTCGGCGGCACCCGCACCGCCGCCGAGCAGACGATCACCCTGACCGCGGTCGGAACCGCCCCGCCACCGACCACCCTCGACGGCACCCACACCCTCGTCGCGTCGGGCAAGGCACTCGACAACCCCGGCCACTCCACCACCGCGGGAACCCAGCTCATCACCTGGACCCCCCACGGCGGCCCCAACCAGACTTGGGTCTTCACCGCCAATTCCGACGGCTCGTACCAGATCAAGAACGGCGAGTCGAACCTCTGCGTCGACGTGGCCGACTACTCGACCACCGCGGGCGGCAAGATCGTCCAGTGGACCTGCACGGGAGGCACCAACCAGCGCTGGGACGCCACCAGACTCGGCGATGGGACCTACACCCTGCGGTCCCGGAGCAGCGGCCTGCTCCTCACCACCGCGTCCACCACGAACGGCGCGCTGGTGACCCAGCAGAACGACACCGGCTCAGCCCTGCAGCACTGGACCATCGGCTGACCACGACAGCGGGCCGGGAGCACTTGCTCCCGGCCCGCTTCGCGTCCACCGTCACCTCGTGCGCGGCTACTTCACCTGATGGACGTTGTAGAGCGTCTCGGTCACCGTGCCGCCCGCCGAATCCGTCACCTCGAGCTTGAGCGAGACCGAGCCCGCGGTGGCGTTCGACAGGATGGTCCGGAACGCGAGGTCGCTGTGCCGGGTCAGCGACTGCGGCTGCCAGGTCGCGCCCTCGTCGTAGGAGATCCAGCCCTGCATCGTCTGCGCGGTCCGCGAGGTTCCGCCCAAGGGGCGCAAGGTGAACACCGCGAGGCGAGGCACACCGACCGGCATCGAGTTGTCCAGGTCCACGTACATCGTGTAGTCGAGGGTGTCGATCTTCTGGACCTCACACGGGTTCGGGTCGGGGTTGGCCACGTACCGGTCCCGGCCACACATGAAGAACGCGGAGCTCTGCTCCTGCACGGCCTGCTGGGAGGTGAATCCGTAGGTGGTCTCCACCCGATAGGCGCCCGGGGTCGTGCCGTTCGGCCGATACTTGAGACTCAGTTCGTAGTTCGCCGACGCGGCAGGCACGTCATAGACGGTCATCTCGTCCTGGAGGCGCCCGGTCACCGGTTGTCCGTCGCGCTTGAGGCCGATCTCCACCTTCGTGCCGTTAGGCAACTGTGGCTGCCCGCCGTGTTCGCTGCCGTGCCCGTCGACCAACTGCGGCACCGGGTAGAACGTGTTGCCTTGCCGCGACAGGAAGTGGTACGAGCCCTTTCCTTCGATGTCGAGCGACCATGACGGCTGGCCGAGTCGCACCGGCTGCTGGTTCCAGGTTTCCTGTTTGGACGCTCCTGGGTTGTTGAACACCGTGTTGGTGGTCCACATCGCCGTGCTCGTGGTCGGCTCGATGTTGACGATCCGCTCCCAGAGCAGCGCCGGGTTCGCCGGACCGTAGTAGTCGATGCGGTTGGCGGGTGTCCACGCCATCATCCCGGGGGTGATGGACAGCATCGGCGAGGAGATGTTGCGCCGCAGGGTGTCCACGGTGCCGACCGTCGAGTTCGGCTTGGCGCTGTGGTAGGCGCCGGACACCGAGACCAGCTGGTTGTGCTGAACGGTGAACGCCGGGTTCGCCGGGATCGTGTCGTAGGCGAGGTGGTAGGCGATGGTGTTGGTGGGGTAGCCCGCCACGGTCGCCGTGGCGCTGCCGCCCGGCAACGCGTCGCGCAGCGAGATTCCGTCGGACTTGCGCAGGTAGGTGACCGGGATGAGGCTGCCGCCGTCGTCGGAGACCGGATACGTGAAGGAGGAGGTGTCGTAGGCGATCACGCCCGCGGCGCCGGCGGCCACCGCGCGGTCGACCACGGGGCGGATGCCCCCATGCGTGTTCAGTCCGACGAGAACGACCTTGCCCTGCACGCTTGTGCCGCTGAAGAACGCCGGGTCACCGGTCCCGCCGAACACGACGGTGCGCTGCTGCGAGCCGGTGAACGCCTTCAGTACGCCCGCACCGCCGACCTCCGAGTAGCTGTAGTAGCGGGGGTGCCATGAGGTGGAGCCGACGGTGATGTCCAGGTGGGCGCGCATCTGGGTCACCTGGTACTGGTGGTCCAGCGAGCCCTTGGTCACCGATGGCGTCGGGTTGGTGTACGAGACCACGCCTTCGTGCGGCCACACGTGGGCCGCGCGGGCGGTCCCGGAAACGGGGGTGCGCTTGAAGAACAGGTCTTGGCCGATTCGCTGGCTGGGCAGGGGAGTCTGGACGGTGATCTTCTTGAGCTGGCGAAGGTCGAACACCACATCCGTGTTCTGGGTGATCTCGATCTGGGGCTGGATCATCGACACGGTCGTGAGATCCAGTTGCGGGTCGACACCGGCCCGCCCGATGAGGTCGGCCGAGTAGGTGCCGACGGGCACCCGCACCGTCGACGCGTTCGGCGCGATGTCCGACCACACCGCCGCCGCGGCACCGTCCTGGTCGAGGGGCACCAGTGTTCCGGTCAGACAGGGCCTGCCCAAGACTCCGCAGCTTGAATGCATCGGCTGGCCGTCGAACCCGATCACCTTGAAAGTCACGTCCCGCAGCGCGGTCCTGGTCATGGTGATCGGCGTGACCACGGTGCCCGCCGCGCCCGCCCCGGACGCGGTGACCACGCCGGAGTAGCCGACGTTGGTCACCAGGTTGTTCGGGTTGACGGTCAGCGTCAGCGTCGCGCTGCCGCCCGCGGGGACACTGAAACCGGTGTGGGACAGCGACAGCGTTCCCGCGGGCGCCGCGACGCCCGCGTCATCGGTCAGCCGCGCGCTGAACGACAGCGTGACCGCGGCGGCCCCGGTGTTGTTGTAGGTGATCGTCCTGGTCTGGTTGGCGGTGTTGCTCGGGTCGACGTTGCCGAAGCCGACCGCCGCCGGGTTGGCCAGCACGGTCTCCGCGATGGCGCGCTGGGCGTTGATCCGGCCGCTGCCCTGGGCGTTCGCGGGTTTGCCGAGATCGTCGGCCGAGCCGACGATGCCCGCCTTGAGCTGCGCGGCCGTCCAGGTGGGATTGCGCTGGGCGAGGATGGCGGCCTGCCCGGCGACATGCGGTGTGGCCATGGAGGTGCCGTTGGCCGAGGTGTAGTTCTGGTCGACAGGGGAGCCCATGGCTGTCCCGGCCGCCCGGGCCGCCACGATCGCCACGCCCGGCGCCGAGACCTCCGGCTTCATCGCCCCATCGGTCCGCGGGCCGCGGCTGGAGAAGCTCGCGACCGCGTCGACCTTGTCGACAGCCGCGACGGTCAGCGCCGACGTCGCCGCGCCCGGCGCGCCGATGGTCCGTGACTTCGGGCCGCTGTTGCCCGCGGCGATCACGAACAGCGCCCCGGTCTGCGCGGTCAGCGAGTCGACCGCCTGGCTCATCGGGTCGGTCCCGTCGGTCGGGCCGCTGCCCAGGCTCAGGTTGATGACCTTGGCCTGGGCGGTGGTCGCCGCCCACTGCATGCCGCTGATGATCCACGACTCCTGGCCGGAACCGTTGCCGCCGAGCACCTTCCCGATGGCCAGCTGCGCCCCCGGCGCCACGCCCTTGCGCTGCCCACCCGACGCCGCGCCGGTCCCCGCGACCGTGGCGGCGACATGCGTGCCGTGGCCGTGGCGGTCGAGGTTGTCCTGTTCGGACGGGACGAAGCTGGCCGCGGTGGCGATCCGGCCGCCCAGGTCGGGGTGCGACGCGTCGGCTCCGGTGTCGAGCACCGCGACCTTGACGCCCGCGCCGTTGTAGCCCGCCGCCCACGCCTGCGGGGCCTTGACCTGCGGGATGCTCTCGGCGAGCGTGGCGTTGACCTTGCGGTCCAGCGAAAGCCGCTGTACTCCGCTGGAGCCTGCGGCGACGGCGGCCCAGAGCTGGCCGGCCTTGCCCTTGTCGACCTCGACGGCCTGCGCGCCGATGCTGTCGAGAGTGTGGGACATGCGGGTGCCCGGCAGGTTCGCCGCCTTGCCGCGCACGGTCTTCGCGTCGAGCTTCTGCGCGGACTTCGTGTAGCCCGCGATGAGCGGCAGGCCGGATCGGTCCGCGTCGGCGTATCCGTTGTCCGCCAGGTAGGCCACGTCGAAAAGCGTCTCGTCCACGGTTCCCGAGCGAATCGCCGCCTCGGCGTCGCTGGGCACCACGAGCAGTTTGCCGTTCCGGTTGTGGATCACGTAGGCCACGCCCGGTCGGGTCTTGGTCACGATGGCACTCGCCGACCCCGCACCGCGGTCCACGAGCACCACGTCGCCGGTGACCAGCGTGACCGCCTGCGAACGGTGCACGGCCTGCTCGGACCTCGGCTCCGCGACGGCGAGCGGCCCGCCGACGATGGGCGAGGTCGCCGACATCGCCGTCGCCAGCACAACCGAGCAGGCGAATAATTTGTTTGGTCTATTTTTCGACACGTGTGGATATCCCCAAAAGGTGCATGAATTGAGCTGTGTCAACCGCGTCGACACACAGTGGTCACATTGGAGATCCCCGAGTCTCCGTCATCGACCCTACCTGGCGAAACATCGAACCTATAGTGATCGAAAATGACAAATTCAGGCCCTGGAATTATCCGGGCAGGCGATCCGAAAGGGCGGATTGCGCCATTCGTCGCACAATCCCCCGGCGACGGGCGGCACCCGTAAATTTCGGGGACCCAGCGCGCTGTTCGCGGCTCGCGTGGCGTCGGCGGCTTGTCTACGCTCGGTGGCATGACAGAGCCCGACCGGTTCGCGAGCGTCCGCTACCTCGTCGACGACGTGCGGGCGGCCGTGGACTTCTACACCACCCACCTCGGCTTCACCCTGAACACCGACGCCGCGCCCGCCTTCGCCGACGTGGTGCGCGGTCCGCTGCGGCTGCTGCTGTCCGGTCCCACCAGTTCCGGCGCCCGCGCCACCGTCGGTGTCGCCGACACCCCGGGCGGTAACCGCATCCACCTCATCGTCGCCGACCTGGACGCCGAGATCGCCCGGCTCCGCGACGCGGGCCTGTCCTTCCTCAACGAGGTCGTCGCCGGGCCGGGCGGGCGCCAGATCCTGCTCAGCGACCCCGCAGGCAACCTGGTCGAACTGTTCCAACCCGCCGAGTAGAAGGAATTCGTCGGGGACGGGCTGAATCCTTTCGCGGTGTCAGGTCCTCTTATAGGCGATGGTCTCGTCAAGAGGGGACAGGTGAGGTGGACGTGGTCGCCCAAGGCTGGGCAAGTGAGCAGCTCATCAAGGCCGCGCAGGCCGGTGACCTGGAGTCGATAGCCGCTGTGGTGCACGGGGCTCATCCGCACGTGCGGCGCTTCGCCAGGCAGCTGTGCGCGTCGTCGCAGGACGCCGAGGACGCGGCGCAGGAGGCGTTGATCGTCCTCTATCGCAAGATCGGTTCCCTGCGCGCCTCGGCGGCGCTTGCCTCCTGGATGTTCCGGATCGTCCGGAACGAGTGCCTGCGCCGCGCCCAGCGCCTGTTCGACCATTACGACGACGTCGACGCGGCCCCCGTCGCGTCGGCCGAGGACGAAGTCCTCGGGCGGCTGGAGGCCGAGCGGGTCGCGGCGGCGATCCGGGCGTTGCCCGACCTCCAGCGCCGCGTGCTGATCATGCGTGACGTCCTCGGCCACCCAGGACGGACGGTCGCCGAGGCGCTCGGCGTGAGCACCGCGGCGATGAAGTCCAACCTGCATCGCGCCAGGACCACGCTCCGGCTCAGCCTGCGTGGTGGGCTCACGCCGTCGGAGGTCGATCCCGACCCCACGACCGCGGGTGCCTGACCCCGAACGAATCGCTTTCGACAACCTCAGCTCAAGGGAAGGTTTCGCCATGCTCGAATCCGGATCGCCCGCACCGCCCATGGTGCTGGAAGACACCGAAGGTCAGACCGTCCGCCTGTCCGACTACCAGGGCACGCACGCGGTGCTCGTCTACTTCATGCGGTCGACCTCGTGCCCGGTCTGCAACAGTCACGTCCGAGATCTCGTCAACCGTGGTGAGGAGTTCGCGGCCGACAACGTCCGGGTCCTGGTCGCGGTCCCGGAGGATCGTGAGACGGCGGCCAGGTGGAAGGCGAAACGCCAGGTCCCGTTCCCGGTTCTCACCGGCCGTGCCGAAAGTCCACACGAGATGGTCGGCTTGGGCAGGAAGGTGTTCGGTTCGATGCGGCAGTCCGGCAGCATCCTCGTCGACCGCCATGGCGTCGTCCGCCACGCTCACGGCGCCACCATGCCCACGAGCAGCTACGACAAGAAGGGAATCGCGGCGGCCATCGCATCCCTGCGCACCCCGGCCTGACCGCGGTCCCGCTACCCGCAGTGTGTGCGGGATTTTGTATACCAAGGCGGTAATCTGTCTGCCATGGACAAGGCTGCGCTGGGCGCGCTCGAGGCGGCGCGGGTCACTCGGCCCGTGCCGCTGCGGCAGGTCGTGTACGACGCGCTGGCGGAGTTGATCATCAATCGGACGCTGCGGGCCGGTCAGCATCTTGTCGAGGCCGACCTGGCCGAACACCTCGGGGTCAGCAGGCAGCCCATTCGGGAGGCTTTGCAGCGGCTGCAAGCCGAGGGCTGGGTCGATCTTCGACCTGGCCAAGGCGCCTTCGTGCACACGCCCACCGACGAAGAAGCCGACGAGCTGTTCGGTGTGCGTACCGTGCTGGAGGCCTATGCGGCGCGGCTGGCCGCCGAGCGGGCCACCTCCGCCGCGGTGGCCCGGCTGCTCGATTTGCAGAACGAGGGTCTGGCCGCGCTCTCGGCAGGTGACACCGACCGGCTGGTCGCGGCCAACGCCGCACTGCACGCGTTCGTCGTCGACGTGGCGGGCAACTCGGTGCTGCGCGAGCTGATGGGCGGGGTCGCGCGCCGCGTGCGCTGGTATCACACGCCGGTGGCCCAGTTGCGTGGCAAGGACTCATGGCTCGAACACGCCGAGCTGATCGAGGCCATCGGCAACAACGACGCCGACGCGGCCGAGGCGGTCATGACCCGGCACACCGAGCGCACCCGGCGAGCGTTCCACGAACGGTCCACTCAGGACTGACGGCCGGGCTCGCAGTCATCCGGTATGCCCAAATGGTCCATTGTGGACAGATAGCGCCGTCGGACCGGGCACGGCGGCGCCCGCGGGGACCTCGCGGGCGCCGCCGCACGTCATCTCATCGGGCCCGCAGGCCCAGTTCCAGGGTGTTGTCCGGACCGGACACCATGGTGGACACCATTCCCGCGTAGGGCTCGCAGCCTGCGAACGCCGGGATGCTGAACCCGCCGGACACGGTGCCGCCCGGCAGGATGTGGCCGGGCGGGGGGACTGGACCGGGGCCGCCCGGCGGGAAGCTGGTCGCCCCGACGCCCGCGGAGCGCAGGTCCAGCACGACGGGCGCGACGGTGCGGCAGGCGGGCGCGGCCACGGGGAATCCGAAGACCGTCAGCTTGGACAAGGTGATCCCGACTTTGGCGGACACGGTCAGCCCGGCGCCGGTGAACGTGCCCGCGAGCTTGCCCTCGGGGACGAACCCGACTTCGGCGGTAACGGGCACGATGCCGAGCCACTTGGTCGACGCGGGGGCGGGCTTGAGGGCGAGGTCGGCGGTGAACGCCCCGCTCGCCGGGTTGTACTCGGCCGCCGCCGAGCCCGCTACCGTCACCGATGTGTTGGCGGCCTTCACTTTCGCCGTGCCCGACAGGTCGAACACGGGCCGCAGGACAGCGGGCCAGGTGCGCACGGTGAGCGGTGTGCTGAACTCCGACCAGGTCGGGTAGGTGCGCACGGTGAACGTGTGCGCGGTATCGGGCGCCAACCCGGTGACGGTGGCGGTGGTGGCCTTGTCCACAGTGGTGGCGACCTTGGCGCCGTTGGCGAACACCTCGTAGCCGTCGACCGTCCCGATTCCCGGCCAGGACTCGTCCCAGGCCAGCGACACGCTGCTCGCGCTCACCGCCGTGGCACGCACGTTCTTGGGCGTGTCCGGCCCAGGGTCGCCGTGCGTGAAGGTGATCGCGGACAACGTGTTGTTCTGCCCGGGGTCCAGTGTGCAGGCCCTGGTGAACGGGTTGAGCGAGTCGGGGATGTTGACCAGGGTGCCGTCGGGTTTGCGCAGGGTCAGCGTCAGGTCGATCCGGGTCAGGTCGATCCGGGCGACGCCATCGCCGGTCATCTCTAATCCGGGCACGACCCCGGCGCCGACAAGCGGCATCGGGCCCGGCGCGGCGGGGAGCGGCGTGCGCGCCACGGTGAACACCGCGCTGGTCCGCACGTGGTCGCTCTGCCCGTTGACGGTGCGGGTGATGTCGAACTCGACGGCGACCGTGCCCTCGACCGTGGCGGTCTTCAACAGCGGAAACATCATGGCCGTGTCGGCGCTGAGTGTGACGTCGAGCTCGGCCTGCGTGGCCGCCATGGTCCTGCCGATGACCTGCTGGGGCAGGTCAGCGCTCAGGACGCTGATCACCGGCTGTGTTTCGATGACGGGGAAGACGCAAGTGTGTGTCTGGGTGAGCGTGTCGGGTTCGGCCGCCGCCGTCCTCGCGCCCGCGGCGATCCCGGTGGCGGTGACAGCCACGGTGAGCGCGGCGGCGGCGATCCGGCGCGACAGTAACGGGACCGGTCTGTTCCCCATGGTTTCCCCTCGGCGTTGAGCAGAGAATGCGTCGCCCGGACACTATGGATGTGCCTGACCCACGGCAAGATCGGGTGAAAAAGCCGTCAGCAGAGGCAAATCCGCTGCCCGAAAACAGTGCTCGTCAGCCGAAGAAATTCGGGAATGTGCCCGGCGTTAGCCTTTTCGGCCCTATTTGCGGCACACCCCCTTACGGTCGTCGGGGACAGGAGAACAGCGCATGGTTTGCCGACGACGCGGTCATGACCCGGCACACCGAGCGCACCCGGCGAGCGTTCCACGAACGGTCCACTCAGGACTGACGGCCGGGCTGCCGCAGCAGCAGGGTCAGCGCCGCGGCGAGCAGCGCGCACCCGCCCGCGAGCAGGTACGCCCCGGCGTACCCGCGGGCGGCGACCACTCCCGCGGCCAGCCCGCCGCCGCCGACCCCGCCGACCAGTTTCGCGCTGTAGACCAGGCCGTAGTTCGACGCGTTGTGGTTCTCGCCGAAGTAGTCCGGCACGAGCGCGGCGAACAGTGTGTAGAACGCGCCTCCGCCGAACCCGCTCAGGAACGCGAACACCATGAACAGCACCAGATTGTGCGTCTGCCCGCCGTGCAGCAGGCCGAATTGTGCTACCCCTTCGACGACGAGCACCGCGGTCAGTGTCCTGCGCCTGCCGAACCGGTCGGACAACGCGCCGACCGCTGTGCGTCCGGTCCCGCTCACGATCGCCAGCACCCCGGCCGACGCCGCGGCCGCGACCGCGCCGAATCCGCTCGCCTTGGCGAACGGCACCTGGAAGTTGATGCCGAACAGCGAGACCCCGCCGCTGATCACCAGACACACCCACATCAGCGGCAGCATCCCGGTCCTGATCGCCTCGGCGGGCGTGAACTGGCGCACCGCGGGTGGATTGCGGGCCAGGCCCGAGCGTCCGGCGCGGCCCCGCGCGAGCGGGTCCACCTCCGCGGGCCACCAGCTTTTCGGTGGATCGCGGAACATCAGTCCGCACACGCCTACCACCACCAGCACGTAGGCCGCGACCGCGTCCATGACGGCCGGGTAGTCGCCCGGGGTGAGATAGGCGCTGAACAGGAAGATGAACGGGACCGCACCGTAGGCGAAGCCGCCGTTGACGAAGCCTGTCCTCGCGCCGCGTTTGTCGGGATACCACTTGCCCACCATGGTGACGCAGGTCGCGTAGACCAGGCCCGCGCCGCAGCCGCCGACCACCGAATAGCCGAGGAAGGCGTGCCACAACACCGACGAGTGCGCGATCGTCACGAACCCGATGGCGCAGCACACCGCGCCCGTCAGCATCGCCGCCCGCGCCGACACCACCCCGCGCTCCCGCAGCCGTCCCGCCGGGAACGCCACCCCAGCCTGGAACACGACCCACACGCCTGCCAACCAGAACACGTCCGACAGTGACCAGTCGTAGCGCGCCCGGATGATGCCGACCACCGCGCCCCACCCGTACTCGAAGACGCTGATCGCCATCATCGCCGCCCACGGCAGCCACACCATCCACGAGCGACCTCGGCCCATGAGGTCGTGTGCGCTCTCGCCGACCCGGTAGACCCGGCCGTTGTCGTCGGCGATCTCCCGGTACCTCACCGCGGGCTCAGATGACGTCGGTCGCGCGCAGGGCCGCGATGCGTTCGACGCTGTAGCCGAGTTGGGCCAGCACCTCGTCGCTGTGCTCACCGAGTAACGGCGAGCGGCGCACGTCGACCGGGGAGTCGGACAACTTCAACGGACAGCCGACCGTCTTGTAGGTGCCCCGTTCGGGGTGGTCGACTTCGACGACGAGCGCCGGGTCGTCGATGAGTTCTCTGGTCGACAGGATCGGGCCGCAGGGGATGCCGTGCGCGCTCAGTGCCCGCATCACCTCCCACTTGGGGTGCCGCGAAGTCCAGTCCTCGATCACGGCGAACACCTTGTCCAATTTGGACAGTCGGGCTTCCGGTGTGCTCCATCCGGGGTCGTCGGCCAGGTCGGGGCGGCCGATCAGTGCGGTGATCGGCCGCCACCCCGCGGGCTGGATGATCACGTAGATGTAGTCGTTGGGTCCGCCGGGGGAGCAGCGCAACGCCCAACCGGGCTGGCCGCCGCCGGACGCGTTGCCCGAGCGGGGTACCTCGTCGCCGAAGACGTCGTTGGGATACTCCGCGAGCGGGCCGTGCGCCAGCCGCTGCTGGTCACGCAGCTTGACGCGGCACAGGTTGAGCACCGCGTCCTGCATGGCGACCCGCACCCGCTGCCCGCGCCCGGTGCTCACCCGCTGGTACAGGGCGGCGAGAATCCCGGCCACCAGATGGATTCCGGTGCCGGAGTCGCCGATCTGCGCGCCGGACGCCGTCGGCGGACCGTCGGCGAAACCGGTGGTGCTCATGGCGCCGCCCATCGCCTGCGCGATCACCTCGTAGGCCTTGAAATGCTCGTACGGGCCGGGACCGAATCCCTTGATCGACGCGTAGACCAGCCGCGGGTTCAGCTCGGAGAGCCGCTCCCAGTCGAACCCGAACCGGTCCACCACACCGGGGCCGAAGTTCTCCACCAGGACGTCCACTTCGGACACCAGGTCGGCGAAGACTTCCTTGCCCTGCTCGGACTTCAGGTTCAGCGTGATGCTGCGCTTGTTGGCGTTGAGCATGGTGAAGTAGAGGCTGTCGACCTCGGGGAGGTCGCGCAGCTGGCCACGGGTGATGTCGCCACGACCGGGTGTCTCCAGCTTGATCACGTCGGCGCCGAGCCACGCGAGCACCTGGGTGGCCGATGGGCCGGACTGGACGTGGGTCAGGTCGAGGACGCGGACGCCGTCAAGTGCCTGTGCCATGGTCGTCACCTCACTTGTACATGGTCTGGTTCATGGTTCCCGGCGCGTACACGTCCGGGTCGATCCACACGTTGATCAGTGACGGCTTGCCCGACTCGCGCGCCCGCCGCAGCGCGGGACCGATGTCGGCGGGATCCCGGACCTCCTCGCCGTGGCCGCCGAGCAGCTTGGCGAACTCGTCGTAGCGGACGTCGCCGAGCGTGTTGCCGACCCGGTCGCGGCTCGCGCCGTACTTGCGAGCCTGGCCGTAGCGGATCTGGTTCATCGACGAGTTGTTGCCCACGATCCCGACGAACGGCAGGTCGAAGCGGACCAGCGTCTCGAAGTCCCAGCCGGTCAGGCTCAACGCCCCGTCGCCGAAGAGCGCCACGACCTCCTTGTCGGGGCGGGCGTGCTTGGCGGCGAGGACGAAGGGGATGCCGACACCGAGGGTGCCCAGCGGGCCGGGGTCCATCCAGTGCCCCGGCGACTTCGGCCGCACCACCTGGCCGGAGAAGGTGACGATGTCGCCGCCGTCGCCGATGTAGATCGAGTCCTCGGTCAGGAACTCGTCGATCTCGTGCACCAGCCGATACGGGTGGATCGGGTTCGCGTCGGACTGTCGCAGCGGCAGGCGCTCGGCGGTCGCGGCGTCCTCCACCGCGCGCAGCTCCTCAAGCCACGCTTTGCGCTGGGTGGCGCCGTTGTCCAGCCGCGCGGAAGCGGCGGCGGCCACGCCTGCCAGCACCTGGCCCGCGTCGCCGACGATGCCCAGTGACACGTCGCGGTTGCGGCCGACGGTGCGGTAGTCGAGGTCGATCTGCACCACGGTCGCCGCGGCCGGGAGCCTGCGGCCATAGCCCATGCGGAAGTCGAACGGCGTCCCGACGATCACGATCACGTCGGCGTTGTCGAAGGCGTGGCGGCGGGAGAGCTGGAAGTGGTGCGGGTCGCCGGGCGGCAGCGTGCCGCGGCCGGCGCCGTTCATGTACGCCGGAATGTTCAGTGTCCGCACCAGGTCCAGCGCCTGTTCGGTGGCCCGGGTGGTCCACACCTGGCTGCCGAACAGGATCGCGGGCTTGCGGGCGGCCACCAGCAGGTCGGCCAGCCGCTCGACGTCGGCCGGGTCGCCCGCGTTGCGCGTCGAAGCCCGGTAGCGCACCGGAATCCGGGCCTGGTTGACCGGAACCCGCGCATCGAGCACATCGCGGGGGATCTCCAGAAAGGACGGACCCGGTGCGCCGTGGAAGCACTCGCGCAAAGCCATCGACACCATGTCGGCGACCCTGGTGGTGTGCGGCACGGTGGCGGCGAACTTGGTGATCGGCGCCATCATGTCGACGTGGGGGAGGTCTTGTAGCGACCCCATCTTGTGCTGGGACAGCGCGCCCTGGCCGCCGATGAGCAGCATCGGGCTCTCCGCGCGCAGCGCGTTGGCCACCCCGGTGACCGCGTCGGTCGTGCCCGGTCCCGCGGTGACGACCGCGCAGCCGGGCGTGCCGGTGATCCGCGCGTACCCGTCGGCGGCGTGTGCGGCCACCTGCTCATGCCGGACGTCGATCACCTTGATGCCCTCGTCGACGCAGCCGTCGTAGATGTCGATGATGTGGCCGCCGCACAGGGTGAAGATCGTGTCGATGCCCTCGGCCTTGAGCGCCCGCGCGACCAGATGCCCGCCCGAGATCAGCTCGGTCGAGGTCTCCTCGTTCGATGTGGCGGTAGTCGGTGTCATCGTCATCGCACACTCCCTTCGCTCCACGTGTTCACGCAGCTCACACGGTTCTTGTAGATTGTATACCGTATGCAATGCCTCCATGGAGCATGACGATCGGCCCTCCTGTCGGGGGCGCTTGCCTGCTGACCACGCAACCGGGTGAAGGGCTCGGTCGTGATCACCGCGCGTTCTTGCGAAATTGAGGAAATCACATTCCGGCCACCTGGCGGGTATTTCCAGCCACCCGACTGTGTGACACCTCCTGGTGGCGACTATCAGTGGGGCGAGTCGATGTGCTCGCCTTGGCTGGTGCAATATCTGGATGGACCAAGAGGGGAAGCGTCACGCCGACGCATCATTCTTCGGTCACCAGATCAAACCTCCTGGAAGGATTATCACAAATGACACAGATCGCCGCGGGAATCGTGGTGGCGGCGTCATTCGTGCCGAGGCTGGGAGCGGCGCGGTGAAATGGCTCTCGCTGGTGTTCTCGCGCATAGTCGAGGGCGCACTGCTCGCGCTGGGCGTGGTGGTCTTCGTGACCGACGGCATCACCAGCATCGCCGCGCTGGCGTTGTGGGACGTGTTGGCGGTGGTCTACCTGGTGTCCCGCGTGCGGCGGGTTACCCGGGCCGATCGTCAGGGCGGCTCGTCGGACTGGCTGGGATCGATGCTCGGCAAGCGCATCGGTCTGCTGTTCACGCTGTTCACCAGCTTGGTCGGGATCACCGCCGGGCTGATGATCGTGATCACCGATGTCCCGGCGGAGGAGCAGGCCCTCGCCAAGGCGTTCGCGGTGCCCGCGGTGTTGTTCGCCTGGGCGATCCTGCATTTCGGGTACGCCGAGCGGTACGCGCAGGCTTATTACGCGGCCCTGCCCGAAAAGATTCTCATCTTTCCGAACACGCCTGAGCCGAACTTCCGGGACTTCGCGTATTTCTCGTTCACCCTGGGCACGTCGTTCGCCGTGTCCGACGTCGAGACGAACGCCTCCCGGGTGCGGTCCAAGATTTTGGCGCACAGCGTCCTGGCGTTCGTGTACAACACCGCGACGCTGGGTGTCGCCATCGGAGTTATCACCGGCAAGTGATCTCCAAGATCCACAAAACCAGACAAACCAACGAACAACCATGTCGGGGAGACATTCAGTGTCACGTAAGAAAGTGATAGCGGGAGTGACGGCGGTCGCGAGTGGGGCCGCACTAATCACGGTCATCAGCGTGGCGGGCACGGCGAACGCCGCCACGCTCGCCTGGCAGCCCTGCGACAACGGTCTGCCCATGGAGTGCGCCAGTGTCAGCGTGCCGATGGACTACAGCGCCCCGGATGGCGAGCAGATCAGCATCGCGATCAGCCGGGTCAAGGCGACCGATCCGGCTCGGCGGCGGGGTGTGCTGTTCACCAACCCCGGCGGTCCCGGCGGGGAGGGCTTGATCTTTCCGTTGAACTACGTCGACCTGCCCATCGGCGCCGTCTACGACATCATCGGCATCGACGTGCGCGGTCTCGGCGCCGCGACCAAGCTGACCTGCACCGAGCCGAACACCGACGACCTGCAGCAGGGCACGGTGGGCACCTCCAGGCCCGCCGACGCCGACTTCGCGACGATCGCCGAGATCGCGCGGCGGACCGAGGCCGGGTGTGTCACCGGCGGCGGGGCGTTCCGCAAGCACGTCAACACCCCGAACACCGCCCGCGACCTCGACCGCATCCGTGAGGCCCTCGGCGAGGAAAAGATCAACTACCTCGGCGTCTCCTACGGCACCTGGCTGGGCGCGGTGTACGGGCAGATGTTCCCAGAGCGCCTCGACCGCAGCGTGCTCGACTCGTCGCTGGACCCGACCAAGACCTGGCAGGACCAGAACGACGACACCATGGCCTCGACCAAGGGCAACTTCGACGCGTGGGCGAAGTGGACCGCCGCCCGCGACAGCACCTTCCACCTCGGCGACACCGCGTGGGAGGTGCGGGACGCGATCGACACGATCGCGGCCGTGGCCGCGCAGCGCCCGGTGGCGGGATTCGAGAACCAGACCGCGTTCGACGCGGGCGTCGGCGAATCCACCCGGTACCGGCTGTCGTGGGCGCCGTTCGCCAAGAACATGGGCGCCACGCTGGCCGAGGTCAACGGCAAGCAGCCGGACCCCGCGCTGGCGGCGAGCAACAAGCGGGCCGCCGACGCCGCCCGGCAACTAGCGGCCGCCGAGGACGGTGGCGTGTCCGCGGCGGTCTACCAGACCGTCACCTGCGACTGGGACTGGTCGACCGACCTGGACAGCTACTACCGCGACATGCGTTGGTGGCGCACGTTCTTCCCGTACGGCGGCACGGTGAACACGGTGCAGCCCAACAACTGCGCGTTCCACCAGCGCGACGGCGAGGAACTGCCCCGGGTCGGCCGCGCCGAGTACGCGCCGGGACTGGTGTTGGGCGCCGAGGGTGACACCCAGACCGCGTTGGCGAACAGCACCGTCATGGCCCGCACCCTGGGCAGTTCGCTGATCCGAGTCCACAACGACGGCACGCACGGCGTGTACGGCCCCGGCGACGCTCCGATCAAGCCCAACACGTGCGTCAACGACAAGGTCAACGCCTACCTCGTCGACGGTGTGCTGCCTGCCCACCGGACGACCGACTGCGAAACCGCCAACCCGCCCGCCGCTGTCCCGGCCGACGGTCATGGGTTGCCGGGCTCGGTGCTGATCCCGGACCTCGGCGAACTCATCGAGCAGATCCTCGCCACCGTCCTGCCCCGACGCTGACCCGTTGACTGCGGGATCCCACCCAACTTCCCCGTGGGTGGGATCCCGCACCACCATCCGATCGAGAAGGCGTTGAACACCTACCGCCGGCGCCGCGCATGGCAGGCCGGATCGTGGGCCGTGACCTGATGGACCACCTCGACACCTGGCTGTATTGGCAAGACCACGCCGCCGATCCAGTGACACCAAGGAACCCAGTGCAGACTTCAACCCCCACACCGGTGAACGCGCCGATCCGGTGGATCATCACCGGCGTGCTCGCGCTGATCGCGCTGATCGGCGTCTACCTGCTCGCGATCTGCACGCGCACCGGGCAGGCATGGGAGAACGCCGCGCTGCGCGGCGCCGACCAGGTCGACCCGGAGACCCTGGACACCGCCCGAAACGACCTGGGTGAGATCACGACCTACACCCTGGCGGGCGCGATCCTGCTGGTGGGCGTGGTCGGGCTGCTGCGCCGCCGGGTCGACCTCGCGGTCGCGGGCATGGGGCTGATCATCGTCGGACTGGGCATCACCGAGGTCCTCAAGCGGTTCGTCCTGGTCCGACCGGAGCTGCTCGAGACCAGCGGACATTACGCGCACAACAGCTTTCCCAGCGGCCACACCACCATCGCGATGACCGTGCTGCTGGCGCTGCTGATCGTCGTCCCCTACCGATGGCGGGGCGTCACCATGTTCTTCGCCACCCTCTATGCCCTGGGCATCGGCGCGCAGACGGTCACGGCCAAATGGCACCGGGTCAGCGACACCCTCGGCGCCGACGCCGTCGCCCTGCTCTGCGCCTGCGCCGTCTCGTGGTGGCTGATGCGCCGCGGCCGCATCATCCGCCACACGGGGCGCCCCTTGGTGTCCCGCACGATCATCGTCACCTTCTGGGCCCTCGCGCTGGCGTTCGTCGGCGCGGCGGGCGCGATCATTCTGGACGCCACGGCGAACCAGGGCGACCCGGCCCAGTTCGACGCCACCGCGCTGGACAACGCCTACCTGGCGGCCAACGCACTCGCCATCGCCGGATCCATCGCCACCTTGCTGATCTTCTGGGGCTTGTGGCGCAGGCTGGAGATCCCCGCGAAAAGCACTGGAACCACACCGATTCCCGACCAGGAACCGGCGGGATGGCCCGTCCATGCCGGTCACCTGTGACGATCGACAGGCCATAGTGGACGCTGCCAGAGGAGACGCCATGGACTTGCTTTTCCTGGTGCTGCGGACTGCCGGGATCGCGGTCGTCGCGGGGATCACGCTCGCGGTGATCGTGACGCGATCGGGTGCGGGCACCTCGAAGGAGGTCTCGACGCAGGTGGGGGAAGCGGACCCGGTGGTGCGTCCGAAATAGACGGTGGTGGGCAGGTGTGCCGCCACTACAGCTCGCCCATGGATGTGGAGGCTCTTCTTATGTCAGCGGAACAGACCGTGGTCGTGCCGGAAACCGGGCTCAGCGCGGCCGAGGTCGCCCAGCGCGTGGCCGATGGCCAGACCAACGACGTCCCCACCAGGGCCAGTCGCAGTGTGTGGGACATCGTCCGGGCCAACGTGTTCACCAGGATCAACGCCATCTTCGGCGTCCTCTTCCTGATCATCATGTCCACCGGGTACTTCCTCGACGGCCTGTTCGGTGGCCTGATCGTGGCCAACAGCGTCATCGGTGTGATCCAGGAGGTGCGGGCCAAACGCACCCTGGACCGGCTCGCGATCGTGGGCCAGACAAAGCCGCGAGTCCTCCGCGACGGCGTGTCGAAAGAGGTCGCGCCCAACGAGGTCGTGCTCGACGATGTGATCGAGATCGGCGCGGGCGACCAGATCGTCGTCGACGGCGAACTGCTTTACGGCGAGGCCCTGGAGATCGACGAGTCCCTGCTGACCGGCGAGTCCGACCCGGTCGTCGCGGGCCCCGGCGACCCGGTGCTGTCGGGCAGCTTCGTCGTCGCGGGCGGCGGCGCCTACCGGGCCACCAAGGTCGGCCGCGAGGCGTACGCGGCCAAGCTGGCCGAGGAGGCCAGCAAGTTCACCCTGGTCGACTCCGAGCTGCGCAACGGCATCAACAAGATCCTCAAGTTCATCACCTACCTGCTGGTCCCGGCGGGCGCCCTGTCGATCTACAACCAGCTTTCCGGCGACCAGGCGCTGCCGGAGGCGCTGCGCGGGATGGTCGCCGCGCTGGTGCCGATGGTCCCCGAGGGCCTGATCCTGATCACCGCGATCGCGTTCGCCGTCGGCGTCACCCGGCTGGGCAAGCGCCAGTGCCTGGTCAACGAGCTGCCCGCGATCGAGGGCCTGGCCAGGGTCGACGTGGTGTGCGCGGACAAGACCGGCACCCTCACCGAGAACGGGATGCGGCTCTCGGAGACCCGCGTGCTCGACGGCGACGAGTCGGTGTCGTTCGCGCTCGCCGCGCTGGCCGCCGCCGAGCCGCGGCCGAACGCGAGTCTGCTCGCCATCGCCGAGGCCTACCCGGACGACCCGGGCTGGGAGATCTCCGACGTCGTGCCGTTCTCGTCCGCGCGCAAGTGGAGCGGCGTGAGCTTCGCCGACAACGGCAACTGGGTGCTTGGCGCCCCGGACGTCCTGCTGGCCGCCGACAGCGCGGAGCGCGCTGTCGCCGAGCGGATCGGGTCGACGGGTCTGCGAGTGCTGCTGCTGGGCCGGTGCGCGCTGCCGGTGTCCTCGCCGGACGGGCCGGGGGAGGTCGTGTCCGTGGCGCTGGTGGTGCTGGAGCAGAAAGTCCGGCCGGACGCCAAGTCCACTTTGGAGTACTTCGCCGAGCAGAACGTCACGGTGAAAGTGATCTCCGGAGACAACGCGCTCTCGGTCTCGGCGGTCGCCGGATCACTCGGCCTGCCCAACGCGGGCGACGCGGTCGACGCCCGCACGCTGCCCACCGACCCGTACCGGCTCGCCGAGACCGTGGCGGCGGGAACCGTGTTCGGGCGGGTCACCCCCGCGCAGAAGCGGGCCATGGTCGGGGGCCTGCAATCGAAGGGCCACACCGTCGCGATGACCGGCGACGGCGTCAACGACGTGCTGGCGCTCAAGGACGCCGACATCGGCGTCGCCATGGGCGCGGGCAGCCCGGCCACCCGCGCGGTGGCGCAGATCGTCTTGCTGGACAACAAGTTCGCCACCCTGCCGCACGTCGTCGCCGAGGGCAGGCGGGTGATCGGCAACATCGAGCGGGTCGCGAACCTGTTCCTCACCAAGACGGTGTACTCGGTGCTGCTGGCGCTGATGGTCGGCATCCCCGGGCTGATCGGCTTCGACGCGCTGCCCTACCCGTTCCTGCCTCGACACGTGACGATCACCGGCTGGTTCACCATCGGCCTGCCCGCGTTCGTGCTTTCCCTGGCCCCCAACAACGAACGCGCGCGCAGCGGGTTCGTCGCCCGCGTCATGCGGATGGCGATCCCGGCAGGCGTGGTGATCGCGGTGGCCTGCTTCGTGTCCTACGTGCTGACGTATCCGGGTGCGGGTGCGAGCCAGACGCAGATCGTGCAGGCCGGCACCACGGCGCTGATCACGGTGATCGCGCTGGCGCTGTGGGTGCTGGCGATCGTGGCGCGGCCATACACGTGGTGGAAGGTGACGCTGGTCGCGGTCATGGCCGCCGCGTCGGCGCTGATGTTCGTGCTTCCGTTGACGCAGCGGCTTTTCCTGCTCGACCCGAGCAATGGCGCGTACACGTGGATCGCGGTGGCGTGCGCGGGCGTCGGTATCGTGCTGATCGAGGCGTCCTGGTGGATCGGTGCCAAGCTGCGCGGCGAGAAACCCGCGTTCCTGCCGGAGAACTAGCGCGCGGGCGTCCGCCTGTGTGGGCTTGGCCGGGTCCAGCCACTTGGCTGGACCAAGTGGACGGTCGGCGGATACTTTCCTTGCCGCGGCACCAATACCCTGGCAAGTACCGCAAAGCCACCTGTCGGCTCGCGGATTTGCTTTGTCAAGGAGAATCATGGAATCGGAATCCACCGCGTACACAGTGGTGAGCCTCGTGCTGGCGATCATCGCGATCGCCGGCCTGTGGATGGTGTTCAAGAAGGCCGGACGTCCGGGTTGGTGGGCGATCATCCCGATCGTGAACGTGTTCGTGACGATCAAGATCGCGGGCCGGGCAGGTTGGTGGATCCTGCTGTTCCTGATCCCGATCGTCAACGTCGTGATCGCGATCATCGTCTCCATCGACCTCGCGAAGAAGTTCGGCAAGAGCGCGATGTTCGGTGTGTTCGGCCTGTTCTTGTTCCCGTTCATCGGCACCCCGATGATCGGCTTCGGCGACGCCCAGTATCAGGACGAACTGGTCGCGGCGTGAGTCGTTCGGTGTGAGTGGGTCCGCGCAGCGGGTCCACTCACACCGTGGTCACCTGGCGGTCGGGACGCGGAGGGTGAACCGGCTGCCCTGGCCCTCGGCGCTGACCGCTTCCACGGATCCCCCGCCCGCCTCGATGAGACCGCGGGTGATGGCCAGTCCCAGTCCGCTGCCGCCGCCGCCGCGGCTGCGCGACTTCTCGGCGCGGTAGAACCGGTCGAACAGGTGCGGCAAGTCCTCGGCGGCGACCCCCGGGCCGTTGTCGACGACGTCGACCCGGATGTCATCGTGTCCGGTGTGGACGGTGACGGTGACGTGGCCGCCCGGGTGGGTGTAGCGCACGGCGTTGACGACGAGGTTGCCCAGCGCCTGCCGCAGCCGCAATGGGTCGGTCACGGTCACCGCGGGTTCCGCGGTTACCGCGGACAAGGTGATGCCCTTCCGCGCCGCGGTCGGCTGGTTCCCGGCGACCACCCTGCGGGCGATATCGGTGACGTCGGTGGGTTCCGGGTGCAGGCGCAGCTGCCCGGCGTCGGCCATGGCCAGCACCGCGAGGTCCTCGACGAGCTGGTTGAGGTGGGCGGTCTCCTCGCGCAGTGAGGCGACCAGGTCGCCGTCCAGCGGGACGACACCGTCCTGGGCGGCCTCCAGGTAGCCGGTGAGGTTGGCCAGCGGGTTGCGCAGCTCGTGCGCGATGTCGGCGGTCATGCTCTCGCGGGAGCGACGGGCGGCCCGCATCGACGACGCCATCGCGTTGAACGCCGCGCCGAGCCGGGCGACCTCGTCGTCGCCGCGCACCTCGACGCGGGCGCAGTGGTCGCCCGCTCCCATGCGCTGTGCCGCCTCGGTCAGCAGGCGGACTGGACGGGTCACCCGGCGGCCGACGACCACCGTCAGCCCCGTGGCCGCGATCAGCACCGCCAAGGCGGTCAGCGCGGTGCGCAGCCAGCCGCCGTCGGAGAACGGGTCGAACCGGTCTTGGCCGCCGATGTGCAGCCACGCGGGCACGACGCCGTCGGGTTCCAACCGCGCCACCGGCCCGCCGGACAGGGCTGGGGCGTTCGGTGCGGCCGAGTCCGCGATCACGCCCCGGTCGACCTCGATGAGCGTCACCCGCCTGCCGATCCGCTCCGCGAGGCGCCGGACAAGCGGGTCGACTCCGTCCCAGCTTCCACGTTCGGCGGCGAAGACGAGCAGCTCGCCGTACACCTGGGAGTCCGTCTCGATCGACTCCGCGTACTCGTGCTGGAGTCGCCTGCCGGTGTCGGCGGTGGTGAGCCAGGCGGTGGCGGCGACCGCCAGCACGGCGACCGCCAGCGACATTCCCAGCAACCGCCGGACCAGGCTAGGGCGCACCGTCTTCCTCCTCGGCGAGTTTGTAGCCCACCCCGTAGACGGTGAGGATCACCGTGGGCCGCGCCGGATCGTCCTCCAGCTTGCGGCGCAGATTCATCACGTGGACGTCGACCGTGCGGTCGAGCACGTAGTGGTCGAAGCCGAAGGCGCGGTCGATGAGCTGCTGGCGGGTGAACACCTTGCCGGGTTCAGCGCACAGCGACGCGAGGATCCGGAACTCGGCCGCTGTCAGTTCGACCGGCGTCCCGGCCCGGCTCGCCTCGTGCCGCCGGGTGTCCACGGTGAGCGACCCGACCCGGTGCACCCCGTCGTCCGCGGCGGCGGACCGCTGCGCCCGGCGCAGCACCGTCCGCACGCGCGCCGCCAGTTCACGCGGGCTGTACGGCTTGGTCAGGTAGTCGTCGGCGCCCAGGTCCAGCGCCAGCAGCAGGTCGTCCTCACCGGTGCGCGCGGTCAGCATGATGATCGGCAGCTGCGCCGTCGACTCGTCGGCCCGCACGATCCGGCACACGTCGAGCCCGTCGACCCGGGGCATCATCAGGTCCAGCACCAACAGGTCCGGCCCTCGCCTGCGCACCTCGTCGAGCGCGGCCCGCCCGTCCGGGGCGATGACCACCGAGTGCCCGTCCCGCTCGAGGTACCGGCGGACGAGGTCGGCCTGCTTGGGGTCGTCCTCGGCGACCACGATCCGTGCTCCCATGACCGACAGTATTGCCTGGTCGGACGGTGTCCGCGGGGTCACTCAGCGAACGCTGACAACGTCCTCATCAGTTCTTCATCAGTGCGCGCACACCATCGAGACATGCGAATCACCCGAATCACCCTCGCCCTGACCACCGCCTGCGCCGCCGCGCTGCTCACCGCCGGTATCGCTGTCGCCGGGGACGACACCCCCGCACCCCAGCCGCCCAAGGAGACGACCGCGGATCTCGGGGACCTGTGCAAGGCCCTCACCGACCCGGATTCCCTTCCCAAGGAGTTCACCGAGATCCCCGAGGAAGTCCGCAAGCTGCTGCCGCCGAACCACACCACCGTCCGCGAGGTCCACGTCGGCGGCACCTACCCGTCCCCGGACGACAAGGCGGCGTTCGAGAAGCACGTCGAGCAAGAGGCGGAGAAGGCCGCCGAGGCACACCCCGAGGGCCCGGAAGCGGGTGCCGACGTGGTCCACGAGCACGTCTACCTGCCCAGCCCGGAGGAGTGCAAGGCAGGCAAGTAGTCAGTGTGTCCACACAGGAACCGCCCGGTGGCCGGAAAGTCCGGCCACCGGGCGGTTCCTGTCGATCAGCCTTCCGCGGGAGTCACACCCCGAGTGGCCGCTGGTCCCGGTTGTGGAACTGGTCCACCTCTACGTTCGACGCGGTGTGCCATCGGGCCAGGTACTCGTCCCGCTCGGCCAGGCTGACCGCCATCTCCACGGTGAACGGATCGAAGAACGCCGGGCGGTACAGGGCGTCGGTGACCGTCGAGGTGATGAAGTACAGCGCGGAGAACGCCGCGATGAACAGCGACACATGCAGCAACTCGTGTGGGGCCGACAGCTGAACCCCGAACAGGTTTCCCGTGGTGAGGTCGCGCCCGCTCCAGGTCTTCATCAGGTCCTCTTTGAGCGCCGCGAGCCCGAAGAGCACGAAGAACACGAACATCACCATCGCGACGAGCAGCGCCTGCACCAACTGCGTCAGCACGAGGACCAGCACCATGTCGGCGCGTTCGGCCCGCCGCAGCGGAACCCGCTGCGGCGCGGTTTCGATGTGCTTGCGCAGCTCCTGGCGTGCGGTTGAGACCAGGAACAGGATGCCGACCAGCAGGAACAGGCCTACCAACAGCCACATCCGGGAGGTGCTGGCGGCCGCCGACATCTGCCAGACCTCGTTGGTGAGCAACCCGAACACGGCGAACAACAGCAGCAGCGGCAACGCGCGGGTTGTCAGGCTGCCGACCGATTTCAGTTGCTTGCCCGCCGAGCGGAGCGCGGATCCGAAGACCGAACCCGCTCCGATCAGCGTCAGACCCAGCAGGACCCCGATCAAGCCCACGCCGAACAGCACGCCGAACAGCAGGTCGGGGAGAGTCAGTTCCTCGCCGATGAGGGCCATCTCGAGCAGCGGGCCGAACGTGTAGACGCTGATCAACGCGATGGCGGTCGGGGTGCCGTCTCCCGCGACGACCCGTTTGCGCATCCAGCGCGCGGCCACCCAGGCGGCCACCACGGGGGCGACGAAGGCCGCGAACCAGAGGAGGTGGTAGCCGGCGAAGAGCAGGTCGGACTCCATCAGCCGTTCGAAGTGTTCCTCGGACTCACCGTCCAACACTTCAAGCGGGATGTTCAGCAGGTCCCAGGCGAGCAGGAACGCGATCGCGGGGATGATCCGGACCAGCAGCCGGTCGGCTCGGCCGCCGACGATCGAGGGGAGGCCTCGGGCGCGGAACCACAGTTCGGTGGCGCGCCGTTCGCGATCATCGTTCATGAGAGTGCGGGGTGTTCCTTCCAACCGGAAATGATCTTTTTGACCATTGTCCACATCCGAATCGGATTCGCATATATCCCGTTCGGTGATAGCTTCACTGTCGCGTCGATTCCGCCATTCGATCGCGCAGCTCGGCGAATCGTACGGCCACATTGCGCGCCCTGTGCACGAAGTGGTGGCCGAGATCGGTCAACACCATCGCATTATTGTCATGCCGAAACAATTTCCGCCCAGAGTTCGTTCGATTCTGCGCAACTGCGCACTCAGGGCGATCTGGGACATGCCCAACGCGGGTGCCGCCTGGCGGAGAGTGCCCAGGTCAGCAGTGGTGAGCACGATGACAAGATGTCTCATTTCCAAGCGCATTGCCATAAAGTACGCCAGTGGCCGGTATGCGTCTGGAATTGCGACATCTCCGAGTGGTCGGTGCGATTGCCCGCGCGGGCAGCATTCGCCGCGCCGCCGCGGCGCTGCTTATCTCGCAACCCGCGTTGCTCGGCCAACTGCAGCGCATCGAGGAGACGGTCGGCGGTCCGGTATTCGTGCGCAGCCGCACGGGTGTCGAACCCACCGAACTCGGCCGCTTTCTGATCGCCGAAGGCGGCTGTGTGGTCGACGAGTTCGACCGGCTCATCGCCGACACGCGCAAGCGCGCGAAGGAACAGCGCGCCTTGGGTATCAGCGCGATGCGGGACCTGGACTCCGCGACCCTCATCGCCACGGTCACCGAGTTGCTGCCCGCGCGCGAGATCGCGACCTGGCAGCTCGACTCGCTGCGGGCGGGCTTCGACCTGCTGGCCGCGGGAGACCTCGATGTCGCGCTGCTGTACCGGTTTCCGCACGGCACGCGGGCCCCGGACGCCGTGCGCCTGCTCGACGTCGTCACGGTCGAGCCCGCATTCGTCGGTCTCGCGGCGGATCACCCGCTCGCCGGACTCACGGAGATCCCGCTGGCCGCGCTCGCCGACGCGACCTGGGTCATCTCGGCGGCCGAGGACGACACCGGCAGGCTGGCAGGCTTCCACCGGGCGTGCGCGGGCGCCGGCTTCACCCCGCGGATCAGGCACTACGTGGGGGACTGCGACATGGCCATCCCACTGCTGCGCGGGGCGGGGTCGGTGGCGGTCATGCATCCGATGTGCGTGCCGCCGGACGGTGTGGTGATCCGGCCCATCGTGGGCAGTCCGCACTACCGGTCCATCACCATCGCGTGGCGCGAAGAGTCCACTGTGGACGATCTGGTCCCGGAGCTGCGCTCGCGGCTGGTGGAGAACTACCACCGGGAGGTAAGCCTGCGGCCGCATTACCGGCACTGGTGGGAGACGAACGTCGGCCCGCTGTCGGCGCACGCCCCGGAAGGCGCCACGGCCACCATCTGCGCCATGCCCGCGGCGCGGATGGTGGCCGTGCGGTCGGCTACTTGACGTTCTTGAGCAGTTCCTCGAGTGCGGGCGAGTCGCCCTTCTTGGCGGGTTCGCCGCCCGCGGAGTCCGGTGCGATGTCGGCGAGCTTGTCGGCGACGGCGGCGCAGGTGGTCCGGCGCTCGGGGAGCTTGCCGTCGATCAGGTAGGCGTTGACCGCGTCGTCGACGCAGGCGTTCTTACGCGCGCCGTAGTGGCCGTGGACGCCGCTGTTCTGGACGGTGATCAGCGGCATGTCGAGCTTGTCGGCCGCGGCGGCCCCGCCGCGGTATGCGGTCTGCGTGTCGCCCTCGGACTGCACGACCACGCCCGGCTGGTACCGGCGGTTCTTGATCTCGATCATGGGGTCGCGACCGGTGGTGAAGGAGCAGTTGTTGGGAGCCACGCTGTTGATCGCCTCGCCGTAGGGCGTCTCCGCGGCGACCTTGCGCATGTCGGCGTAGTAGTCCTCCTGGTTGGTCGGCCACGACCAGTCGCACAGGATGGCCTGGTAGGTGCCGTTGGGCTTCTCGTCCTGGCGCAGCGAGTTGCCCTCGTCGGGATGTGCCAGCTTGGCGAGCTGACCCGCCGCGTCGGCGTCGACGTCGCCACCGTCGAGCGCGGGCAGCAGGTCGCCCAGCGCCCAGGCGAACGCCGCCCACAGCGAGCGGTACCGAGCGCCCGTGCCGACCGCGCTGTCGAACGAGGTCACGTCGTCGAGGGCGCCGAGCTGCTTGTCCTTGAGCGTGGCGGCGAACCGGTCCAGCACGCCCTGCACGTCGGCCGGGGTGGCGCCGAGGTGGAAGGACTTGTCCCGGTCGGCGACCCACTGCTTCCAGGCTTGCACGTTCGCGTGGTGGGCCGCCACGTCGTCCTTCTCCTGGTCGCGCCAGGACTGGTTCGGGTCCTGTGTGGAGTCGAGGACGATGCGGTCGAGGTGGTCGGCGAACATCTCGCCGTAGAGCGGGCCGAGGAACGTGCCATAGGAGAACCCGAGGAAGCTGATCTTCTCCTCGCCCAGCACCCGGCGGATCAGGTCCATGTCGCGGGCGGTGTTCATGCTGGTGATGTGCTTGCGCAGGTCACCGCCGCCGCTGGCGCACGCGGTCTCGTCGCTCTTGGCGTGCTCGGTGTACTTGGGGAGGTCTTCCTCGGTCGGCCTGCTGGGCAGCGTCGGCGACTCGGGCCGCGGGTCGCAGAACAGCTGCGTGGACTTCCCGACACCGCGCGGATCCATGCCGATCGTGTCGTACACCGCGGCCGCGGCCTGACCTTCCAGCCCGAGCGCCAGGCTCAGTCCCTCCGCGCCGGGGCCGCCCGGGTTGGTCAGCAGCACGCCGCGCCTGCGGGCCTTGTCGCCCGCCTGCTTGCGGGCGATCGCGATGGTGATCTTCTTGCCGCCGGGGTCGCGGTAGTCCATCGGCACCTCGACGGTCGCGCACTCGGCTCCGCCGTCCTTGAGGTCCGCGTTCTCACACTCGCCCCACTTGAGCTGCTGGCGCGCGAGTTCGTCGAGGCCGTCGGGCTGCTGGGCCGGGCTCGGCGCGGGCGCCGACTCCGGTGTCGTGCACCCGGTAAGTCCTATCAGGACAGTGAGGGTGATGGCCGTCGAACGTAACATGGCTGGAGGTGTTCCTTTCGCGAGAAATCTGCGGCGAACGCAAGGAAATGCGCCGGGCGGTAGGGGACGAGCAGCCAGGTGGCTGGAAGTCCGGCCGGGTGGGGGTGTCGGTGGCGGCGAGACGTTGTTATCGTCGGTGTCGTCGCGAAAGTGCTTGAAAAGAAACAACAGTAGGTCGCTTAACTCGTTGCTCGTGATCAGGTGCGACGAGCCGCGATCACTTGACGAGGCCGCCGCGCTGCGCGACAAGGGCCGCCTGGACCCGGTTGCCCACGCCGAGCTTGCCGAGGATGGTGCTGACTTCGTCCTTCACCGTGCCCACGCTCAGGTGCAGCTTGCTGCCGATGATGCGATTCGACAGCCCGTCGGCCATCAGGGTCAGCACCATGCTTTCCCGTTCGGACAGCCGTGCCACGGGGGACGAGGCGCTCTTGTGCGCCTCGCCCGCGAGGAAGCCTTCCACCACGGTTCGCGCCACCGCGGGAGACAGGACGACTCCGCCCTTGGCCAAAGTGCGGACCATGTGGGGGAGTTGGTGCGGGTCGGTGTCCTTGAGCAGGAACCCGGCCGCCCCGGACCGCAGTGCGGTGGCGACGTACTCGTCGACGCCGAAGGTCGTGAGGATGGCCACGACCGGCGGGTTCGGCCGGCGACGGAGCTCGCGCAGAATGGTCAGGCCGTCCATGTCGGGCATCCGCAGGTCGAGCAGGACCACGTCGGGCGCGTGCTCGGCCACGCGGTCCAGTGCCTGTGCGCCGGAGGCGGTCGCCACCACGTCGATGTCGTCGGCCGCGCGCAGGATCAGCTCGAATCCCGAACGGACCAGCGCTTCGTCGTCCACGACGACAACCCGAATCATCTGTGCTCCTAGGCGTGGACGCAGGCGCCTCGCGTCCGGCGCCTGCTCTTGACCTCCGGTCACCGGGGTCCAGCCGGACTGTATCGGGCGGTTGCGCCATTCGGCGCAGTCCGACGGGGGGTTTGCTGATCCCGTTCGGCTATAGCTTTCGTGTTGACCCTGCGTGGCCCGCGTACTCGTTCACGAACCCGGATGTGCAGTGATGACCGAAATGCAGCGCCGTCCCGCCGCGGGCGTCCCGGACGACCGTGTGTCCCTTGTGGACCTGCTCACCGAGGGGGACCATCCATGACGCGCCATGATCCGTTTCCCCTCGCCGAGCGCATCGCGATGGACCCGGAATCCGCCGAACGCGGTTTGGCGAGCCTGGTGCTCACTGTGGTCGAACTGCTTCGGCAACTGGTGGAACGGCAGGCGATCCGGCGCGTGGACGGCGGCGACCTGACCGCGGCCGAGATCGAACGCATCGGCAGCACACTCATGCGGCTGGAGCAGGGAATGCGGGAGCTGTGCGAGCACTTCGACCTGACCCTCGACGACCTCAACCTCGACCTGGGCCCGCTGGGCACGCTGCTCCCGAATGATCGGGGGTGAGCAAACGCCGGGCGAAACGCCCGGCGTCGGCTGCTGATCGAAGGCGGTCCGGCCAGGACCTAGGACGCGCGCTTGCGTGCCTTGCGGGCGGCGCGTTTCGTCTTGCCCCACGTTCGGGATCCGGTGGCCTTCGCCTTGCCCGACAGCTTGCGCGCCCGGCCGCGGTTGGCCATCGGCTTGTTGTGCACCGCTTTGCCGATCCACTGCGTGATTCCGCCGGTCATCTGCTGCGTCCGGTAGCGGACCCGGTTCAAGATGCTCATTCTCTGCTCCCTCCGCTTCCATACGGACACCCCACGGATGCCCACCAACGCGTCCGGCTAACCCCTTGGCGCGCGGCTACTCCATTCGCGAGGTCGATCACCGCGAACGTGGCGGATCACTACGCCTTTCGCTGTCGGCACTGTGGTTCGGATTGCGCGAACGAGAATCCAGTGCCGTGTTCGGGGTGATCAGCGGATCGGGTCGGGCTACTTCGCGGCTTCGAGCACGTCCTTCATCGCCGGGATGCCCGCGTCGCACGGCATGTAGGACTTCTCCGGGCCCCACAACGCCTCGACCAGCACCTGGGCCCGCGTCGTGCCCACCATGAAGGCGACCTGGCAGGTGGTCTTGGTGTCGAACTCGTTCTCGGTGGGCACGCCGTCGATCAGGCGGTAGTGCTTGTCGTCGGGCTTGATGGACAGGACGCTGTCGTAGTCGGCCAGGACGATCAGCCTGGTGTCCTTCTTCTCCCCGAATACGCAGGCCGGGTAGTGGACCCACTTCTTGAGCACCCCGTCGGCGGGCTTCAGGCCCACGATCGCCAGCGTGTCCTCGGTGACCAGGGAGCAGAGGTCCTTGTCGTTGAGGCCCTTGGGCGCGGCAGGGGCCTCGGTCGGCTGGTTCCCGCCTGCGGAGGACAACGGGTCGCCCGCGCTGTCGCAGCCCGCCAGCAGGCAGGCGGCGGACACGACGGCGAGCGCGAGCGATGAGACGTTCATGGCGGCAAACGTACAGACCCGAGGGCCGCCTCGCGTCGCGGTCGGCCCATTTGGTCGCGACCAACAGGGTCGCCCTAGAGCGACCCGGGGACGTCGTGGCGGGATTTCACGCCGAGTTTCCGCAGCACCCCGGCGACGTGCTGTTCGACGGTGCGGCGGGACAGGAAGAGGATGTCGGCGATCTCCTGGTTCGACCGGTGCTGAACCAGGAGCGCGGCGACGTCCTGCTCGCGCGGGGACAACGCGCCGGGGCCGTTGCGGCGCCAGCGCCGGGTGTGCGCGGCGAGCCGTGGTCGCGCAGCAGCAGCCTGCAGCGGTTGGCGTCCCGGGTGGCGCCGAGGGTCTCGTAGGCGCCGACGAGGGCGATCAGCGCGCTGACGGCTTCGGCGTCGCCCAGCTTCAGCCGGATTCGGACCGCGTTCTCGCCGTGGGCGGTGGCCGCGTAGGTGGCACCGGTTCGGGCGGCGTGGTGGCGGGCGCGCTCGAAATGCCACAGCGCCCGCTCGTCGGCCTCCTCGGCGGCGGCCACCGCCCCCATCGCGGCGTGTGCGGCCGCGACCACCGCGGGCGCGCCCGGTCCGGTGGCCACCGCGGTGAGTTCCTCGGCCAGCGCGCGGGCGTCGGCGTGTCTGCCCGCGCGCAGCCAGGCCAGGGCGACGGCCGGGACCACCTCGCCGGACCACGTCCAGATTCCCTTGTCGCGGAACAACTCCATCGCCCGGTCGGCCTCCACGTCGGCGGCGGCGACCTCGTCGCGGTCGAGCAGCATGCGGATCACCCCGGCGCTCGCGGCGAGGACGACCGGGCAGATCCCGTCCTCCGGAACGTCCAGCCCGGTGCGGGCGAACCAGTGCTCCGCGGCCTGCCGGTCACCGGTCGCCGAGGCCAGCACGGCCAGCACCAGCGCGGCCTCGGCGCTGTTGGGCAGTGCGTCCGGATCGGCCGACAGGTGCGCCTCGGCCCGCTCGGCCAGCCCTGCCCACTGCCCGGTGTGCAGGTCCAACCGCAGTCCCAGACCCGCTCCGAGGGAGTCGTCGGAGAGCCGCCGCGCGGTCCGCAGGTGGGCGCGGGCCCGTGCGGCCTGGCCGGTCCAGGAATACCCGTGGGCGACGGTGAGGTGCGCGCGGGCCAAGTCGAGCCGGTCCTCGGGGGCGCGGACGCCCTCCGGCGGCCGCCGGACCGACTCCGGAACGGGCCCGTTCCCCGCGCACACCCGGCTCGCGGTGATCGACGCCAGCAGTGCGGGCCGGTCGCCCGCGAGCGTCCGCACCCCGCGGTCGGCCCACTCCCGGTGTTCGGCCAGGGACCGCGCCCCGAGCGCCGGGTCGGCCAGCACCGCCATCGCCCGCGCCGCCCGGTCCGGGCGGTCTTCCAGCTCACCGACGGCGAGCGCGAGTTCGGTCCGCCCGGCCTCGACCCCCTCGCGCCGCCGCACCAGCACCAGCCCCAAAGCCAGGCGCGCCTCGCCGTGGGCCGCCGTGCTCAGCACCGGGTCACGGACCAGTTGGTCCAGCCGCGCGGCGTCCCCGTGCCCCGGGTGCGCCGCCACTAGCCGGGCATAGCGGGTGGCGACGCGCTCGCGGAGGTCCGGGGGCAGCGCGGGTTCGTCGAGGACAGCGCCGAGCGCGGTGGCGGCTCCGTCCCCATCGGCGAGTTCGGCGTAGGTGACCCAGTCGGCGAACCGTCCGGCGAGGCGGGCGTGCTCGGCGAGGCGGGCGGGGGAGGCGACCGGGTCGTCGCGCAAGGCGCTCAGCGCTCGGGTGTGGGCGCGGCGCGCGTCCGGCCCGGCGAGCCCGTCGCGCACGCACCGGCGCACCGCCGCGGGCTCGACCCGGTACCGGTCGGTGCCGGATTCGCTCAGCAGCCCGGCGGCCACCGCTTCGGCCACCGCGGCCGCGGCTTCGCCGGACGTGGTCGCGGCGACCCGGGCGAGCACCGCGCACGGTGCCGCGTCGCCCACCACCGCCGACGCCACCACCACCGCGCGGGCGGTCGGGGACAGCGCGTCCAGCCAGGCCGCCGTGTCCAGCCGCATCGCCCGTGGCAGGGGGATGCGCGCCAACGACTGCTCGCCGGTCCGCAGCGAGTACGCCGTGGCGTGCTCCACCAGGTGCGGTCGGCCGCCGGTGTACTCGGGCAGCGCGGACAGAACCCGGCTGGTGGCCGCCGGGTCGACCGCCAGCGCCAGTTCCGTCACCGCGGCGGAATCCAGCCCGGACAACGAGATGACCCGCGCTCCGGGGAGATCCGGCCTCGACCATTGGGTGACGACCGTGGACAGCCGCACGGGCTCCTGGGCGACCAGGTAGCGCAGCAGCGCCCGGGTCCCGTCGTCGGCCCACTGCAGGTCCTCGATGACGAGCACCGCGGGCGACAGCGCGTCGAGCAGGTCGCGGACCGCGCGGAACAGCCGATGCCGCTGCGCCGCGGGGTCGGGCAGCGGCGGCAACGCCGCCGACAGGTGCGCGGCGAGCTCCGGCAGGTATGGCGCGAGGGCGCCGGTGACCGGGCTCGGCGTCCTCGTCGGCGGCCCGGCCTGGCGCAGCGCCTCGAACACCGCGCCATAGGGAAACACCTCGCCAGGGGGCGGCTGGCACACACCGCGCAGCACCGTGCGCGACCGCACCTGCCGGTCCGCCAGGATCTCCCGCACCAGCCGGGTCTTCCCCACCCCGGGCGGGCCGGTCACGCACACGGCCGACGGCGCCGAGAGCACGGCGCGAATCCCCGCACGGAGTTCCTCCTGCCGCCCCACAAAGGGAAGCCGCAGACCCTGCCACTCCTCGACCGCTGTCATGACCTCGAGCGTAAGCACCAACTGGGTGGGTAACGGCCCGGCGCAAAAATTGGGTACTACTACTCGTTTCACCACGGATGGTTGGGCGGGGACTGCGGGGGAGGGTGACTCGCAGGCGGCCGCCCGATCTACTCCACCCTGCTTGCGGCCGCCTCACCGTGCGGATGTCCGCGTGGTGTGGTGAATGGAGCACATCGATGGGTTTCAAACGACCAGTCCGGTTGGCGGTGATGGGCGTTCTCGCTTCGGGCGCGCTCATGGCCGCGGTGGTGCCCGCGTTCGCGGCGCCGTCCGCGCCGCCGGAGGCACAGGTGCGCGGTGCGGGGGCCCCGGGCACGGTGAAGGACAACTACATCGTTGTCCTCAAGGACGACGCCGGTCTCCGCGCGTCGGCGGCGTCGGTCGACACGACCACGCGTGACCTGGCGGCGAAGTACGGCGCCACCAGGAAGCTGACCTATACCGCGACCATCCTCGGTTTCTCGGCGACCATGCCCGAGCAGCGCGCGCGGCAGCTCGCCGCCGACCCGTTGGTCGCCTACGTCGAGCAGGACGGCATCGCCCACGGGTTCGGCGAGCAGCCGAACCCACCGTCGTACGGTCTCGACCGGATCGACCAGGAGTCGCTGCCGCTGGACAACAAGTACACCTACCCGAACGACGGCGAGGGCGCGACCGTCTACGTCGTGGACAGCGGTATCACCGGCAGCCACCCCGACTTCGGTGGGCGGGTCACCTCGGGCAAGGACTTCATCGACAACGACACCAACACGACGGACTGCCACGGGCACGGCTCGCACGTCGCGGGCACGGTCGGTGGCACCAGCCATGGCGTGGCCAAGAAGGTCAAGCTGGTCGGGGTCCGGGTGCTGGGCTGCGACAACAGCGGTGCCTGGTCGGGCATCATCGGCGGGTTCGACTGGGTGACGCAGAACGCGGGCCCCAACTCGATCCTGCAGGCCAGCCTCGGCGGGTCGACCAACACCTCGGTCGACGACGCCGCCAAGCGCGCCGTCGCCAAGGGCATCACCACCGTCCTCGCGGCGGGCAACAACGGCTCCGACGCCTGCACGTTCAGCCCGGCCCGCATCCCCGAGGCGATCACCGTCGCGGCGTCCAACGACAAGGACGTGCGGGCCACGTTCCCCAACGGCGCCATGTCGAACTACGGGACCTGTGTCGACCTCTTCGCGCCGGGCAACCTGATCACCTCCGTCAACAAGGACGGGGGAGCCAAGCAGATGAGCGGCACGTCGATGGCGGCCCCGCACGTCTCGGGCGCGGCGGCGATCTACCTGACCGCCAAGCCGGGCGGCAGCCCCGCGACGGTGGCCCAGGCGATCCTGGACGCCTCGGTGGCGGGCAAGATCACCAACATCGGCAGCGGATCCCCGAACAAGCTGCTCAACGTCACGAAACTGGGTGGCACCAACCCCGGCCCCGGCACCTGCGCGGCGCCGACCAACTCGACCACGACGGCCATCCCCGACGCGGGCGCGGCGGTCGAGTCCTCGGTGACGGTCAGCAACTGCACCGGCAACGCCTCGGCCACCACCTCGGTGAAGGTCGACATCACCCACAGCTACAGCGCGGACCTGCTGGTGGAGCTCGTCGGTCCGTCCGGCACGGCCTACACCCTGCAGCGGGCGGGTGGCGTCGGTGACGCGGGTGGCATCCACACCACCTTCTCCGTCAACGCGTCGTCGGAGACGAAGAACGGCACCTGGAAGCTGCGGGTGACCGACGTCTACCGCTACGACACCGGCTCCATCACCTCCTGGACGCTCACCCCGTGAGCCCGCGATCCACTGTGGAAGGAAAGAGCACCATGTTGAGATCCAAGCGGATCGCGCTCACGGTGGGCATGGCGCTGGCCGCCGCCAGCGTGGCCACGGTCGCCGTCGCGGCGACCAGCGGGGAGCAGAAGCGCGCGCCCCACGACCCGGGTCTGTCCTATGCGGACAACTCCCTCTCCACCTTCGACGGCGCGAGCGGCCAGTTCTACAACGGCCAGAACGCCACCGTGTCGGAGTTCCCGGCGGTTATCGCCAACCAGCGCTCTGAAGGCTCCCGCCCGATGAAGCAGTCCTGCACCGGCTCCGTGATCGGGCCGAGGCACATCCTGACGGCGGCGCACTGTCACGACCTGGCCGGCACGAAGACGTTCCTGTACGGCCTGGACGACCTCCAGGTCGGCACCGGCACCACGCTGACCACGAAGTCGTACGTGAAGCACCCCAAGTTCATCAACTGGGACCAAGGCTACGACGTCGCGGTCGTGACGACCAACGAGGACATCCCGCTGTCGCCGGACAAGTGGGCGAAGTACGCCACCTCCGCGGACGCGGGCATCTGGAAGGTCGGTGACACCGGCCGCGGTTACGGCTACGGCAAGAAGACCCACGACGACGTCCCCGCCGATGTCACGCTGGACAAGGCTGATCTTCCGATCGTCGACGGCACCAACCAGTGCCAGGGTGTGGCCGCGGGCTACAAGCTCGCGACCATGATCTGCGCCGGTTACCAGGACGGCCGCGTCACCATCCTGCCCGGCGACAGCGGCGGACCCTTCGTGGTCGGCGGCAAGATCGTCGGCCTGGCGTCGTGGAGCCGGTCGGACTTCCGCTGGTACAGCATCTACGCCCGACTCGACAACGACATGGGCGACTGGGTCAAGCAGCAGGTGGGCGACACCACGCCCGCCGAGTTCGGCGTCAGCGTCGACCCGGCCTCGCTGACGGTCGCGGCTGGAGCCAGCGGTTCCGTCGGGGTCAAGACCACTTCGGGCTCCACTGTGGAGGATGTGACCCTCTCGGCGACCGGGCTGCCGTCCGGTGTGACGGCGGACTTCCAGCCCGCCACGGTGAAGTCCGGCGACAGCGCGAAACTGTCGGTGTCCGTGGCGTCCGGCACCCCGGACGGCACGCATTCGGTGACGGTGAACGCCAAGTCGGCGTCCGGCGTGACCAAGACGTCCACGCTGTCGCTGACCATCGGCGCGGGAAGCCCAGGTGCTGACTTCGGCCTCGGGCTCAGCCCGGCGTCGGTGAAGGTGAACCCGGGCAGCACCATCTCCACCACGGTCACCAGCACGGTGGTCGGCGGCACCTCCGCCGACGTCACCCTGAGCGCCGGCGGACTCCCGTCTGGTGCGCAGGCGGTGTTCCAGCCCGCTTCGATCAAGTCCGGCACGAACGCCAAGCTGACGATCACCACCACCTCGAGCACGCCCGCGGGCAACTACTCGGTGACCGTGACCGGAACCTCCGGTTCGATCACCCGCACCGCGACGCTGGCCCTCACCGTCGGCGGCGGCGACCCACAGCCGGGTGGCCTCACCATCGCACTGTCGCCGTCTTCGGCGAGCACGTTCAAGGGCGGCGGAGCCTTCCCCTCGCTGACCATCACGGGCGCGACCACCCCGGTCACCCTGCGCGCGTCCGGCCTGCCGCCGGGCGGCACGGTCAACTTCCAGCCGGCGACGGTGAGCCCCGGCCAGCAGGCTTGGGCCCACATCGCCACGTCGTGGTCGACCCCGGCCGGGACATACCGGATCACGATCACCGGTACGGCAAGCGATGGGAAGACCGGGAGTGCGGTGTTCACGCTCACGGTGACCTAGCGGCTCCAGCAGGGAGGTAGGCGCTAGGCAGGGAACCGGGTGGGAGAAGTGCAGACTCCCACCCGGTTCCCTGCTCTGTGATGGAAGCCCGGTGGGGGAAGCACACAGACTCCCGCCGGGCTTCCTGCCGTGCGACAGAAACCGGGTGAGGGGTGTGCGGGTTCCCATCGGGTTTCTTGCTGTGGACCAAAACTGGGTGAGACCTACGGGCACACGACCCCCGGCTCGTTCTGGGAGAAGCTCTCCGCTCCCCAAACGCACGGGGCCCAACAGAACGGCCTGTTTGGGTGGTTCGCCTTGATTTGGGGTGAAATGGGCCTAAACTTCCGGCGCGGGTGGGTTTCACCTCCCCACCCTCTTTGCCCGCGCAGGCCCATTTCCGGGGTCCCCAAATCAAGGCGAACCACCCAAACAGGCACCCCCAACGCAGGCAAGAACCCCCGGCACCAAAGGCACCGGGGGTTCTGGCGAAGCGTCAGAGCATCAAACCGTCAAGCTCCAACTCTGGATCGTGCCGGTGTCATAGCGGTAGACATCCTGCACCCGCAGCTTCCAGTCACCGTTCTTCGTCTCCGAAGACAGATTGACCGTGTACGTGGCACGCACGTCATCGACGTGGTCAGCCGCGGAAGATTCCTTCAGCCGGTAAGCGGAACCGTCCGGCGCCACCAGCTCGACAACCAAGTCGCCACGGTACGAGTGGGCGACGGCGACCTCCACCTGCGCGGCGGACGACCCGCTACCCGTGCAGCCGGACACCGTGATGGTGCTGACGACCGCGCTGCCAGCGTCCGGAATGGACACATCGGTGTCGTTGGTCTGCTTGGCGCAGGTCGGGCCGGGGCCGGGGCCACCGGTGACGCCCTTGGTGTAGAGCAACTTGTTCGGCGAGCCGGTGCCCGCGTTGGTGACCTTGCCCGCGGTGGCGGAGTCGATGATCGCCTTGTTCACCTCGGCCTGGTTGGCGGTCGGGTGGCTCTGCAGGTACAGCGCCGCCGCACCGGTGACCAGTGGGGCGGAGAACGAGGTGCCCTGGTCCTGCCGGGTCGCGGTGTCGCTGCTGTACGCGGCGCCGGTGTTGCTGCCGCCGGGGGCGAACAGGTCGACGCAGGTGCCGATGTTCGAGAAGCCCGAACGGGAGTCGTTCTTCTCGGTCGAGGCCACGGTGAGGCCCTCGGTGACGCGCGCCGGGCTGTAGTTGCAGGCGGCCGCGCCGTTGTTGTTGCCCGCGGCGAAGACGTAGATGAAGCCCTTCTGGATCGAGGACCTGATCTGCTCGTCGCCGATGCCCGCCTCGTACTGGCCGAGGCTCATGTTGACCACCGCGGGCTTCTGCCCGTTCGCGTCGATCCACTCGACCGCGTCGATGACCAGGGCGTCCGGGCCGGAGTTGCTGCAGTCGAAGACCCGCAGCGCCACCAGCTTGGCCTTCTTCGCCACGCCGTAGGTCTTGCCGACGGACATGCTCGCCGTGTGCGTGCCGTGGCCGTGGCAGTCCTGGGCGACCGCGTCCTTGTCGAAGAAGTCGTATCCGTCCCTGGCCCGGCCCTCGAACTCCGAGTGGGAGACCCGGGTGCCGCTGTCCATGTTGTAGACGGTGACGCCCTCGCCGGTGGCGGTGTACTCGTACTTGGTGTTCAGCGGCAGGTCCGCCTGGTCCACCCGGTCGACGGTCCACGGCGCGTTGTCCTGGACGTCGGCGCCGCGCGCCGTCCCGGTCTCGTACACCGCCTTGACCGCCGGGTTCGCGGCCAGCCGCCTGGCCGCCCCCTCGGACAGGCCGCGCACCGAGAAGCCCTGAAGGGTCCGGCTCCAGGTGGACTGGACGGTGCCGCCGTACTGCGCCAGCAGGGACTCCGCCTTCGACTGGATCGACTCGGCACTGGCCCCGGCGGCGTCGTGCAGCCGGACGTTGTACCAGCCCTCGGCCCAGTGCTGCCGGGCCTCCACGACCTTGCCCTCCGGCGGAGCCGCGCCCGCCGCGGGCTGGAGCGCGGCCACCGCCGACGCCGCGGCCAGCGCTGCAAGCAGGGCGCGCCTGATGTTTCTGTTCATCTGGTTTGACTCCCTCGTCTGAGCGGCGAAAGCAGGGTCGTGACGTTCGGGTCGCCGCTCAAGACTTACCTTGCGGCCACAACGGACCTCGGCGCACGGGCCCGGGATTCAACGGGGGTACCCAATCAATGCGCGGCCCAGTGGATCCGTCCGCGCCGGTGGCTTCCGACCTGCCGTCACTTCCGCCGGACAGCCTCGTTGGTCGGGGTGGCGGGCGACCCCCGCCATCCGACCTCGGAGGTGCGCATGTTCCGTCGACTGACCCTCATCGCCGCCATCACCGCCGCCACAGCCGTCACCACGACCAACGGTCCCGCCACCGCTGACCCGGTCGTGCTGCCGGACATCGATGGCGGGCTGCTGTCCTGCACCCAGCTCGTTCCCCACGTGCTGTCCCTGGACAACACCCCGGTCCGCCTGGACCTGCGGATCCTGCTCGACGGCGCCTCCCAGAGCGAGGCACAGACGGCGGTGGCGGCCATGCGCCGCGCCTACGAGCCCGCGGGCATCACCGTCGCCGACTCCTACCAGGCCGTGTCGTTCACCGGTGTGGACGCGCCCGGCCTCAACCAGCAGGCCAAGGACTTCTATGGCGGCGCCAGGCCCGCGGGCATCGATGTCGTGTACACGATGACCACGAAGGACATCACCGCCGCGGGCGTCACCGGGAACAACGTGGCGGGCCTGGCCGACTGCATCGGCGGGGTGCGCTACCCCGACCGGGCCTTCGCCGTCGGCGAGGTCCACGGCGTCGGCACGCCGCTCCTGCCGATCCCGGTCAGCGACGGCACCGGCAAGATCCTGGCGCACGAGGTCGGCCACCTCCTTGGCGGACACCACCATTACTCCAGCCCCGAGGGGCTGCTCGCGTCCGACCCGAACGCGCTGACGCTGATGGGCCCGACACTGAGCCTGATCAGCCTGCGCTTCTCCACTCTCAACACCCTGATGGTCAAGGGCCACGCTCAGAGCTACGCGACTCCGTAGTGAGATCGCGCCGCCTGACCGGAAGACGCCGTCCGGTCAGGCGGCGCGGTGCTTACCGGTCGGCGTACGCGGTCGCGAGCTGTCCGACGAACGTGGCGAAGGGCATGTCGAGGTCGCCATGGAGCGCACCGGCGACCGGATCGGCGTTGTCGGCGAGGATCTCGACGATCAGGGAGGCGTAGTCGGCGCCGATCAGTCCGACGCCACCCCACAAGACGTTGGGCCCCAACGGGAGCAGCGCCATGCCGACGGTGGGGGCCGCGATCGCGCCCGCCGCCCAGCTCATGCCGGAGATGCCCGCGTGGGCGCCCTGGAGTCCCGGTGGCGCCAGGGCCGCCACGATCGTCGGCAGCGAACCGACAATGAGGATCTCCCCGGCGGTCCAGATCGCCACTGTCCACGCGAGCCCGATGCCGTCGCCGACGAAGGCGGTGATGCGAATCCCGCCGCGGCCACAAGGCTTCCGGCCGCGATCAGCGGGACCGCGAAATCGCGGATGTCCGTGCCGCGGTCGAAGAAGCGGGCTACGAACTCGCCGCGCCTGCCGTCAGCGCCGACTGTCGCGGGCGCTGACGGCAGGCGAAGGTCAAGCCGACTCGGTGGGCAGGCCCGCCGCCACCCAATCCTCGATGCCGTCGCCGTACTTGCGGACGTCGGTGTAGCCCAGCGCGGTGAGCCGTTCGGCGACCTGTCCGCTGTTGGGGCAGGCGAAGTTGGAGCAGTAGGTGACGATCGCGGCATCGCGGTCGGGCAGCACGGTGGACGCCTGTGCGTCGACGTCGGTCAGGACCAGGGCGACGGCGCCGGGCAGGTGTTGCTTGGCGTAGTACTCGCCACCCAGCGCGTCGACCAGGGTCACGGCGCCCGCGTCGATCGCGGCCTTCAGCTCGTCACGGGTGATGGATGCGGTCATGTCGCTACCTCCAGCTAATCGGACTATAGTCCGGATGTGCCTCACGACCTTAACGGACCGCAGTCCGGTTCGGCAATCCCGGTGGAACTGCTGCGCACGCCGCCGCCCAGGGAGCGCGCGGACGCCGCCCGCAACCGGGCCGTCATCCTGGACGCGGCCGCCCGGCTCTTCGCCGAGCACGGCGTCGAAGCGGTGTCCATGGACCAGGTGGCGGCGGCCGCGGGTGTCGGCAAGGGCACCCTGTTTCGCCGCTTCGGCGACAAGGCCGGACTGGCCGTCGCACTGCTGGACGCGCGCGAGCAGGTGCTCCAGGAAGCGATCCTGAGCGGACCGGCGCCGCTGGGTCCCGGTGCTCCGGCGGCCGACCGTCTCGCCGCGTTCGCCGACGCGTACCTCGACTACCTGCTCGCGCATCTGCCCCTGGTGCGGATGTCGGAGACCGCGGCGCCCGGCGCCAGGTACCGGATCGGCGCCTACCGGTTCTGGCACCGGCACGTGACGATCCTGCTCGCCGACACCGCGGACGCGGAAGACACCGCCCACGCGCTGCTCGCTTCTCTCGCCGCCGAACACATCGCCGCGCTCCTTCCCGAAATCGGCGAACAACGCATCCGTGCGGGTATCACGCGCCTATGGCGGAATGCGCTGATCGGCTAAGCAGGTTTCTTGCCGCTTTCGCATTTCCGGCTAAAAATGGCGGAAATTGTCATGACACGACAAGCGTGTTGTGCGGTTACTAGCAAACACAATGCTTGTCCGCAGACTTGAAGTACCCTACATTTCTTGGCGTACCGCCTGGTACTCAAACCCTGGATGAAACCGCATCAACGGGACCGACGGCAGTCGGGGAATTGCTATGCCCCCTATCCCGATAAAAGCGGCGCGCCGAGCTGAATCAGCCACAGGAAAGGGATAATCGTGAAACCTGTCCGATTGCCTGGGAGAATGATGGCCGCGGGAGTCGCCGCGGTAAGTGTCGCGGGGCTGATCACCGTGGGTCTGGTGGTCGGGGCGGGAAGCAGCTCCGCTGTGCCGGTCACCCTGACGCAGAACTACGACTGCGTCTTCCCGCTGATCGACAACCAGCCGATCAAGATCGTGGTCAGCTCGGAGATCCCGGCCACCGTGGCGCTCGGCGAGCCGACCGGGGCGTTCAAGATCAAGGCGCTGTCCATGGTCGGCGCGGACGCCGCCGCGGGCCTCGGCCTGGTCGGCGCCAGGTCGATCGAGGGCACGGCCGTGTCCGTCGCCGAGATCGACTCGCCCGAGCTCAAGGCGACGGTGACCGTTCCGGTGGGGATCGCCAAGCAGCCCGTGCCCAGGCCCGCGACCGACTTCACCATCGAGGCCATCGGCGAGACACCGTCGCTGAGCTTCACCAAGCCCGGCACGGCGACGGTCAGCGTCAACGACATCGCCATCACGATGATCGCCCGCAAGCTCGACGGCACGCCCATCGAGCTCCCCGGGTCCGACCCGGTCACCAAGGCGTTCAAGGCCGACTGCACGCTGAATGCGGGCGAGCCGACCAAGCTCGCCACCATCACCATCACCGACGAACAGTGGACGGGCGATCCGCCGCCGCCGCCGGTCACCCACACCCCGGTTCCGCGCCCACCGGGTGAGCCCGCGAGGCTGAGCCAGACCTACGACTGCGTGTTCCCGATGCTGGGCCATCAGCCGATCGTCGTGGACATCACCGCCGACATCCCGGCCGAGATCCCGGCCGGCCAGGACTCCGGCGAGTTCCGGATCGAAGCCGACGCCACCGTGCCCGCGTCCTCGACGCTGGGGATGAACATGTTGGGCGCCACCACGATCGAAGGCGCCGCGGTGTCCGGCAGCGAGATCAGCGCGCCGGGCTTCACCCTGCCGGTGAAGGTGCCGATCACCATCGCGAAGCAGTCGATCCCGGCGTCCGGGGAGTTCAAGATCCGCGCCAACGGTGTGACCCCGTCGCTGTCGTTCGATCAGCCGGGCGCGGGCGACATCAAGGTCAAGAGCATGAAGATGACCATGACGCCCAAGAAGGCCGACGGCACCCCGACGGCTCTGGGGACCTTCGAGGCGGCGTGTGGCCTGTACTCGGGCGAACCCACCGTCCTGACCACGTTCAGGGTCACCGGCGAGCCGTCCACCACCACACCGGTTCCGACCAGCACCACGCCACCGCCGGTCACGACCACGACCACGGAACCCCCGGTCACGACGACGACGGAGCCCCCGGTCACGACCACCACCGAACCTCCGGTCACCACGACTGAGCCTCCGGTCACGACGACCACGACGGAACCGCCGGTCACCACGACGACGGAACCGCCGGTGACGACAACAACCGAGCCCCCGGTCACGACGACCACGACGGAACCGCCGGTCACCACCACGGAACCTCCGGTCACGACGACGACCACGGAACCTCCGGTCACCACGACAGAGCCTCCGGTCACGACCACGACCACCGAGCCTCCAGTCACCACCACGACCACGGAACCCCCGGTCACCACGACGACCACGGCGTCGCCGACCACGAGCACAACCGTGCCGACGACCACGACCGCGCCGAACAACCCGATCGAGGTCCGTTATCGACTGCGCGGCAGCACCACCGTCGCGAAGCTGCAGGCGCCCGTGCGCCTCACCGGTGGCCTGGACGCCAAGTTCGACCCGGCCACCAGTGCGTTCAAGGCCGACCTGAGGCTCAACAAGTCGTCGATCAGGTTCGACCTGTTCGGCTTCCTGCCGGTGTCGGCGTCCCTCGACTTCCAACCGCAGGGTGACACCACAGGCACCTTCACCGACGGTGTCGTGCGGTCCAACTCCAAGGTCAAGATCGGCGTTGCGAACCTCCGACTGTTCGGTATGCCGATCTCGCGGACGACCGGTGGCTTCCTGTCCAGCACACCGGCGGACATCAGCCTCACGTCCGCACCTGGTTTCGACCCGGTGAAGGGCGGAACGCTCAGCGGCACCTACACCATTCCGCTGTTCGCGGGCAGCCCGCAGTTCGCGCCCACCGTCAACGCGCTGGTCGCGGGCCCGGGCAACACCGTGAGCATCACCCTGAACAAGAAGTAGCCATTCGGAAATGCCGAACCGCGGGAAGGCTCCCTGAGCCTCCCGCGGTTTTCGGTCAGCGCGGACTAAACCTGCCACTCACCGGCGATCATCAGGTCCCGGCCCGCGATCTCGTTGGCCTCGCGCCAGCACTGGATCAGTTCCGGGCGGACGCGGAAGTACGGGTAGTCGCGCTGCTTTCGGGGATCGAAGCCGGTTTTCGCGGCGAACTCGTCGGCGACGTCGGTGGTGATCCCGTCCGCGACCGACGCCGATCCCTCGATGAGCACCACGTCGCGGGTCGGGCCGATCGTGAGGCGGATCCGCCCGACGGCGCGGAGGTTCCGCGCCGTCGGGTTGGTGGCCGCGGTGGAGATCAGGAGCGTGTCGCCGTCCCAGAGGAACGACAGGGGGACCAGGTACGGCGTGCCCGCGGGGCCCGCGGTGGCCACCCAGGCGTCGACGTCGTGGTCGAGCCGGTGCAGGGTGTCCTGCTTGCGCTGCTCGGGCGGTCGGGGCGGGGCTGTCATCAGCTCGCCGCCTGCTTGACGAGCGCGCTGATCCGCTTCTCGTCGGCGGGGGTCAGCGCCGTCAGTGCGAAGGAGGTCGGCCACATCGCGCCGTCGTCGAGCGTCGCCTGGTCGCTGAAGCCGAGCGTCGCGTACCTCGCCTTGAACTTCTCCGCGCTCTGGAAGAAGCAGACGACCTTGCCGTCCTTGGCGTATGCGGGCATCCCGTACCAGAGCTTCGGCGCCAGGTCGGGCGCGCTGGATCGGACGATGGCGTGGATCCGCTCGGCCATCGCGCGATCCGGTTCCGACATCTCGGCGATCTTCGCGAGGACGTCCGGCTCCAGGTCGGCCTTGGCTCCGCGCCGCGCGGCCTTCTTCAGTTCCTGGCCGTGCTCCTTCATCGCGGCGAGTTCCTCGTCGCTGAACCCGACGCTCTTGGTGGACTTCTTCGTGGCGGTCATGGCAGGTTTCCTCTCTTGTTCCGCGGGCAGTGGTCAGTGGTCCTGGAGCAGGCCGAGAACGTTGCCGTCGGGGTCGGTGAAGGTGGCGACCAGCCGACCGCCGCCGACGTCGCGCACGGGGTCCTGCGCGGTGGCGCCCGCGGCGGTCACCTCGGCCAGCTTCGCCTCGATGTCCGGCACGTGCCAGTAGGCCACCGGCGAGGTCATGCCCTGCGGCCCACCGCCCGGCACCAGGCCGATGTGCTGGCCATCGGCCTCGAAGCCGACGTAGTACGACTCGTCCACCTGCGGTTCCGTGCCGAGCAGGGCGGTGTAGACGGCCTTCGCGGCTGCCAGGTCGGAGACGGGGTGCAGGACGGTCTTGACGGACATGGTCACTCCTTGGATCTGATCGGTCGTGGCCGGTGATGACCACGGCATAAGCCTCTCCCGGATGCGGCAGGACCACATCCGTGCAGACCACGGAGAACACCACTGAGTCCACACTGGATGCGGCAGGATGGGCCCCGTGGTGGCTCAGGCGGGGATATCTACGAGGGAAGCCGAGGTGCTGTCCCTGCTGGGGGAGCACCTCAGCAACGCGGAGATCGGCGCGCGGCTGTTCATCTCCGTGCGCACCGTCGAGACCCATGTGTCGTCGCTGCTGCGCAAGCTCGGCGCCCCGGACCGGCGGGCGCTCGCGCAGCTCGCCACCGAGTGGAGTCGGGCCGCGCGCGGCGGCAAGGTCGCGTCCGGGCTGCCCGCGTCGGTGACGGCGTTCGTCGGCCGTGAGCGGGAGCGGGCGGCACTGGCCGAGGCGGTCACCGCGCACCGGCAGGTGAGCGCGGTCGGCCCCGGCGGCGTCGGCAAGACCCGGCTGGCGCTCGCGGTGGCGGCGCGGGCGGCGGGCGAGTTCGCCGACGGCGTGTGGTTCGTCGACCTTGTCCCGGTCACCGATCCGGCGATGGTCGGCGCGGCGGTGGCCGCCGCGGTCGGCATCGGCGAGCACCAGGGCCGCGGCATGGACGAGTCGGTGATCGCCGCGCTGGCGGACCGGCACGCGCTGCTGGTCCTGGACAACTGTGAGCACGTGCGGGACGGCGTGGCGCCGTTCCTGGAGCGGCTGCTCGCGGGCTGCCCTCGGCTGACCGTGCTGGCCACCAGCCGGGCCCGGCTGATGGTGCCGTTCGAACGCGTCCACCCCATCCCGCCGCTGTCGCTGACCGGCGACGGCGAGTCGGACGCGGTCGCGCTGTTCCTCGACCGGGCCGCCGCGGTGGGCTGGCCGGTGGCGCCGGAGCAGCGTGACCAGGCCGCTGAGATCTGCCGTGGGCTCGACGGTGTGGCGCTGGCGATCGAGCTGGCGGCCGCCCGGTTGCCCACGCTCGGCCTCGACGGCCTCGCCGCCACCCTGTCCGACCAGCTGCGGCTGCTCAGCGGCGGTGCCCGGGCCGCCGACCGGCACCAGTCGGTGCGGGCCATGCTCGACTGGAGCCACGACCTGCTGGAACCGGCCGACCGGACGCTGCTGCGCCGCATCGCCTGCTTCGTCGCCCCGTTCACGGTCGACGCCGCCGTCGGGGTGGCGGGGTTCGCGCCGCTAGAGCCTGCCGAGGTGGTCGACGGTCTGGCCCGGCTCACCGAACACAGCCTGCTGGCGGCGGTCCCGTCCGTGGGCGGAACCCGTTACCGCACACTGGAAACCATCCGCCAGTACGGTGTGGAGCAGCTGTCCGGCGCGGACGAACTCGGCGAGGTCCGCTCCCGCCACCTGCGCTGGTGCTCGACGACCGCCACCGAGCTGACGCGTGACCCGGCACCGGGCGCGGGGGCGTGGCGAGCCAGGTTCGACGCGGCCGCCGACGACCTGCGGGCCGCTCTCGGCTGGGCGGCCGCGGAACCCGATCACCGACCCGACGCGTGCGGCCTGGCGCTCGCCCTGGCTTCCCTGGCCTTCACCCGGAATCTGATCGGCGAGGCCCAGCAGCGCTACGAACAGGCGGCATCGCTCGCCGCAGACGCGGACGTCGCCGCGACCGCCCTGCGGTCCGCCGCGGCGGTGGCGGGCTGCCGAATGCGGGGTGACGACATGTACCGGCTCTTCCGCGCCGCCGCGGACACCGCCCGCGGCGCCAGGGACAGCGCGCACGCCGCCGGGGACGCCGCGCACGCCGCCGGGGACGCCGCCCGCGGCACCCGGGACACGGCCGGGGCCGCCCGCGACCTGGCCACGGCCGCGGCCACGACCTACCGCTTCTCCGGCACGTTCACCCAGCCGCCACCGCCGGGCGAGGCCGCGGCGCTGCTGATCGAGGCCCGCGAGCTGGCGGGCGACGAGCCCGCCGCCCAAGCCGCGATCGCCCTGGCCGAGTGCGGCGTGCTCACGGACAGCCCCCAACTGGCTGTGCCGCAAGCGATTGCGCACGCCGAGCGGGCCGTCGACCTGGCGCACCGGACCGGCGACCCGCTGGCCGAGAGCGCGGCTCTCGACGCGCTCACCGCCGCCCAGTGCTGGGCGGGCGACACCTTCGCCACCGCCGCCACGACCCGACGGCGGGTCGAGCTGCTCGCCTCGGCGCCCGCGACCCCGGCCAGCGCGCACGAGCGGGTGAACGCGCTGTCCGAGGCGGCCGAGACCTGCATCGGAGTGGGCGACATCGAGGGCGCCCGCCGGTGGGGCGAGCAGCTTCGCGACCTGCCGCTGCTGGCCGAACGGGGCGACTTCGCCACGTCCCGCCTGCTCGTCGCCGACGCGCTGGCGGGCAACGTCGACGACGTGCTCGCGGGCAGCAGGCGATTCCTCGACGCGTGGGAGCGCTCCGGCAGCCTGCACGCGCCCACCCTCGCCATGGCGGCCGCCGCGGTGGCGATGGTCCACGCCCTGCGCGGCGACGACGAGTCACGAGACCAGTGGCTGGCCATCGTCGACGAACTCGGTGTGGCACAAGAACACAAGGCGGGCCACAGCGCGGTGTTCGACGCCATTGTGCTGCTCCACCACGGTCAGGCCGGGCAGGCGCTGGCGAGGATGGTGGGCGAACCCGAGGAACTGGACGAATGGTCCGTCTGGGTGTGGCGGCACTGGCACCTGGCGCTGCGGGCTGAGGCGGCGGCACTGGCCGGGAGCCCCGAGGCACGCGACTACCTCGCCGCGGCCCGAAAGACCGTGGCGGGCAACCCCATCGCGGACGCTCTCCTGGAACGCGCCGAGGCCCTGCTCGACGACGACCAGCCCCGGACGCTCGCCGCCGCCGCGGCGTTCGAAGCGGCAGGCTGCCGCTACCAGTGGGCGCGCACGCTGGTCGTTGCCGGAGGCGACCACGCCACGACCGGCGCGACAGTCCTGGCCGACCTCGGCTTGGCCCCGATGGCGACCCCTCACACCTGAGCGGTGCGGGCTGCCTCCCAGGTGAACCCGTCGGGGTCGGCGAAGGGTTCGGTATCGCCGCCGAGGATGAGGCGGTGTGATCCCGTGCCGTCGGGGGAGACGCCCGCGTCCTTGGCGAGGGCGCGGCGGCCGTAGAGGGCCAGCTTGACCGGGCTCGACGGGGTGGCGAACTCGACGTACTTGCGGCCGAAGCTCTTCGCCACCACGAGGCCGCGGTCGACGTAGAACCGCTTGCTGGCGGCCATATCCTCGACTCCCAGCAGCAGCACCATGTCGTCGATCTTCCGGGTGTCCGGGCCGGTGTCCTTCTTCGCCGACGTCGCGACCTTCCAGATCGTCCCGTCGGGCGCCTGGATGACGCCGCCGTAGCCCCAGAACGACTTGGCGACGGGCTTCAGCGGGGTGGCGCCCGCGTCGATGGCGGCGCCGATGAAGCTCTTGACGGTGGCCGGTTGGGACACCATGAGGGAGAGGGTGAAGCCGCGGAAGCCGGTCGTCGGCGCCTGCGAGGCCCGCAGGCGCACCTGGGTGTCCAAACCGAACGCGGCGGTGTAGAAGTCGTTGGCGGCCTGGGGGTCGGCCACTTCGAGTGTCACGGAGTCGATGGAAGTCATGCGGGCAACGCTAGGCGCGGCCCGCCGGTCCGCGCTTCTCGATTCCTGACCGGTGAAGCGCGGTGGCGCTGTAACGAATCACAGCGCCACCGCGCGGGCATCAGATGGCGAAGCAGAGCGGGTTGGTGATGTGCTTCGAGCAGCGGACCTGGCGGCTGGTGCTGCCGGTCTGGCCGCGGCTGTCGCTGACGGTCAGGTTCACCTGGTAGACCTTGGTGATGTTCGGGTAGCTGTGCGTCGTCGTCTTCCCGGTTCCGGTGGTGCCGTCACCGAACGCCCACGCGAAGCCGCCGACGGCGCCCTCCTCGTCGGTCGACGCGCCGCCGTCGAAGGAGCAGACGTCGCGCTGGCAGCGGACGGTGAACGCGGCCGTGGGCGGCAGGTCGCCCGCCTTGACCATGCGGCGGGTGGTGTTGGTCTTGCCCGCGTTGTCGGTCACGGTCAGCCGGACGCTGTAGTAGGCCGCCTTGCCATAGGTGTGGCTAGCGGTCTTGCCGGTTCCGGTGGTGCCGTCGCCGAAGTCCCAGGCGTAGCCGGTGATGGTGCCGTCGGTGTCGGTCGAGCCCGCCGCGTCGAACGAGCAGGTGGTGTTCGACGTGGAGCAGGCGCCGGCGAAGGCCGCGGTGGGCCGGCCGGGGTCCGCGGCGCCGGCCGGGTAGTCCTGAGTGGACCGGACGTCGAGCAGCGGCTCCTTGACGTTGTCGCCGGAGTCGTCGGTCCAGTCGGTGTTCGCGGTGTCGATCAGCCGCTGCCGCACGGCGAGGACGCCGTCGCGGCCGGTGGCGCGGTTGCCGTTGGCGGTCAGCAGACCCGCGGCGCCCGCGACGTGCGGCGCGGCCATGGAAGTGCCGCTCAACACCTTGTACCCGCCGTTGAGGTGCGTGGAGTTGATGCAGGTGCCGGGCGCGGCGATCTCCACCGTGGAGCCGAAGTTGCTGAAATCGGCCAGGGTGTCGTCCTGGTCGGCGCGGCACGTCGAGCTCGCGCCGCCGCCCGGCTTGCCGTTGAAGTCGGCCAGCGCGGACACCGTGACGACGTCCGGGAGGTTGGCGGGGAAGAACGTCTTGGCGTCCTTGTGGTTGTTGCCCGCCGCCACGACGAACACCACGCCCTTGGCCACGGCGTTGGTGATGGCCTGGCCGAGTGCGGCGTCGGTGCAATTGTCGCAGCCGAGGCTCATGTTCGCCACCTCGATCTCGGCGGCGTTGGCGGCCACCCAGTCGACCCCGGCGGTGACCCCGGACAGGCTGCCGCTTCCGCCGGAGCCCAACACTTTCGCCGACCAGATCCGGGCTCCGGGGGCCATGCCGACGACTCCGGCGCCGTCGTCGCGGGCGCCGATCGTGCCCGCCACGTGGGTGCCGTGGCCGTGGTCGTCGGCACCCGAGTTGTTGGTGCAGGTGGTGCTGTTGACGCAGTTGGTCCTGGCCACGACGTTCAGGTCAGGGTGCTGGGCGACGCCGGTGTCGATCACCGCGACGTCGACGTCGACGCTGTAGTCGTTGCTGCCGTTGATTTTCAGGTTCGGGTTGGCGGTGGCGTTCGCGCGATCCACGCCGGTGGGGACGGTGTCTGTGGTGTGCATGAGCCGGTCCGGCTCGACCGAGGCGACTCTCGGGTCGCGGCGCAGCGCGTCGGCGCCGCCCGCGGTCAGGGTGGCCGAGAATCCGCGCAGCGCGTGCTGGTAGATGTGCCCGACCTGGCCGCCATGCCGGTCGACGTGCCCGGTGGCGAACGCGGCCGGGTCCTGGGCGCCGTGTAGGACGACGACGTACCCGGACTGAGCCGGTGCCGCCGCGGAGACGCCGGTGAGGGCGGCTGAGGTCAGCGCCAGCACCCCGACTCCGGTGAGCAGCGCTGTGGTGATTGTGCGCACGATTGGTCCTCTCGCAGGGTTTTCGCAGGGCCGCGACGAGTCGCGGTGCGGCAACTGTCCGAGGAGATGACCGCGGGGAACAACGCCGGAAATAATGCGTAGGGGTACGCCTTCGATCAGCTGTGGTCCTCCGGCCGCAGCGCGTCGCGGTCGGGGGCGCCGAGCTTGTGCAGGACGCGGGCGGCGTGCCGTTCGACGGTGCGCGGCGACAGGAACAGCACCTCGGCGATCTGCCGGTTCGTGCGGCCGAGGGCGAGCAGGCGCGCCACCTGGCGTTCCCTCGGCGACAGCTCCGTGCCGTACCCCCGGCGTCCGGGGCGCGCGCCGGTAGTGCCGCCGTGCTCGCGAACGAGGTGGTCGCAGCGGGCGAGGTCCCACGTGGCCCCGAGCGCGGTGAACAGCCTGCTCGCCTCCGCGAGCTGCCCGGGCGACGGCGGCAGACACCGTGCGGCGGCTTCCAGGGCGCGCGCCTGTTCGTAGGGCCGGGGGAGCGCGGCGAGCAGCGTCGCGGCTTCGCCGTAGAGCGCGGCCGCCTCGTCGAGCCGGTCCCGCGCCGCGGCGATCGCGGCCCGCCCGAACGGAACCATCGCGTGCGCGAACGGGCAGTCGCGCCCTTCGACGTCCGCGGCGAACTCGTCGAGCAGCCGCCGCGCCCGCGGCAGGTCACCGGTGTGCAGCAGGGCCTCCACCCCGGCGTCGACGAGTTCGGTCGCCCACGCCCAGACTCCCTTGAGCCGCAGGATCTCCACCGCCGCCGACAGCTCGCCGACTGCCTCCTCGCCCCGGCCGCGGACCAGCGCCAGCCGGACCCGCGTCGCGGCGGCACAGATCACCACCGGCCCGTACCAGCCGTTCATCGAGCGAAGCCCGTGTGCGCCAAGGTATTCCTCCGCCTCGTCCCACTCGCCTCTGGCGAGCGCGAGCTGCGCCAGCACGAGCGAGGCGTCGACGGCGACGAACGTAGTGTGCGTAGCGGATTCCAGATAGGCCCGCGCGCGCTCGACCAAGCCGTCCCATCGGCCGGTGACGTGGTCGAGACGCAGCCGGTTCGACGTGGCCATCTGCCACGGATATGACGGCCCGCTGCGCCCGGCCAGGTCCGCCGCCCGGGTGAGGAAGTCCGCGGCCGCCGCATGGTGTCCGAGGGCGATCGCGGCGTCGGAGAAGTTGGCGCAGCCGCGCAGGAGTTCACGCCGCTCACCGGTCGTCGCCCCGTCGTCGGGGAGTGCGGCGATGGCGTCCCAGGCGCGCGGGTCGCCGAGTTGCGCCAGCGTGCTCGCCCGGTTGACCGCGGTCGCGAGGAGCAGCACCGGATCGCCGCGGTCGGGCACGGTCCGCTCGACCTCGGCCAGCCACCGCAGATGTTCCTCCACGTGGCAGTTCCCCCAGAACGGAACGGCCAAGGCGGACATCGTCCGGGCCGCCAGCGCCGGACGGCGGGCGAGTTCGGTGACCGCGATCCGGAGCTGGGCCCGACCGGTGTCGCCGTCGCCCGCCTGATTTCCCAGCAGCAGCCCCAGATCCAGGCGAAGCTCGCCGCGCAGCCCGGCCGGGAGCCGCCCATCGGCGAGGATGTCGCGCAGCAGCGCGACCGTCTCGTCGTACGCGAGACTGCTCAACGCGAGGCGCCCCAACCGGACTGCGAGGGCACCCCGCTCGGGGCGGGGCAGGTCCGGCTCGGACAGCAGCTCCTGCAACAGTTCGACCGCTTCGGCTGGGTTCGTGTGCTGGGCCGCGCGTTCGGCGTATCGGGCGGCGGCGACCAGCTCTCCCGCCAACCGGCTGTGGAACACCAGGTCCGGCAGTGCGTCCTCGTCACGCTGCCGCAACGCCGCTACGTACGCCGCGTGCAGGCGCCGACGTTCGACCGGATGCAGCATTCGCACCACGGCGATCCCGGTGATCGGCGGGTGGAAGGCGAACGCGCGTCCGTCCGTGGACACCAGCACACCGGCGTCCACGGCGGCGGCCAACGCGGTCTCCACCTCCGGTGGCCCGAGCCCGCACACCTCGCTGAGCAACGGCACCGACACCGGACCCCGCGACAGCGCGGCGGCGTCGACGACCTGCCGTGCCCGCTCGGGCAACCGGGACAGTCGCTCGTCGACCAGTTCGGCGATCGGTTGAGGAATCCCTTTGCGGGCCAGTGCTTCCCGTGGACCGTCGTGCTCAAGATGGTTCACCAGCGCGCGCACCAGCACCGGCACGCCCGCGGTCAGCTCACGCACCTCGTCGGCGTGTGACCCGTCGCCGAGCGCCGCCACCTCGGCCGCGGTCAGCGGACCGACCTCGACGTGGTGCACGCCGGTCGACGCGGCCGAGGTGAGCCGGGTGCCCAGCGGCGGTTCGGCGCCGGGGGTCCAGGTCAGCAGCAGCGCCGCGTGCTCCGGCGGCCGGGTCACCAGGTAGCGCAACACCTGTCGAGAACGGTGATCAGCGCACTCCACGTCCTCGACGACCACCAGCCGCGCGTCGAGCAGATCACGCAGCGCCTCGCACACCCGATGCAGCTCGTCCGCCTCGACGGCGGCCAGGACCGGCCCCGGGTCACCGCGGCCCAGGCCGCTGACCAACTCCCGCACGAGAACGTACGGACCGTCCGGCAAACCCCGGCACCCGACGACGACCCGGCCGCGGCCTGCCGCGTCGAGCACCCGTTCGACCAGCCAGGACTTGCCCATCCCGGCGTCCCCGGTGATCACCACGACGGCGGGAGGGGCGGTCACGACCGCGACCACCTCGGCTACCAGCGACTCGCTTCCGGCCACCCAGAGCCCCCTCCCGAGTAGAACGTCCCAGCGGACATACTGCTCAGATATGTGCCTGATGACCATGCCCCCACGCTCGGTCGCGGTGACGTTTCGGGGGTTCCGCACGGACACGCCATCGAAGTTGGCAGTGTTCGTGCGGGACCCCCGAAACGTCACCACAAAAGCGGCCGAGCCGCGCCGCCGAAGGCGGCGCCATGTCGCAGCCTGGGTTCGCGCCGGGCTGGAGGCGACCGGGGGTGTGGTCAAGCGGATCGTGGGCATGTTGGGAATCCACGACACGCCTGCGTCCGAAGAGCAGGTCGGCCCGTTCCGGATCGTCGAGTCCGGGCCGGACGTGATCCACCTCGAGACGACACTGCCGCTGATGCGCGTCGTCATGGTGGGGCGCGGGGTCGAGCCCAGGCGCCGGGTGCTCACGACCTTTCTGTACTTCCGGCGGCCGCTGCTCGCGCGGATCGTCTGGGTGTTCGTCGGCCTGGGGCACCGGCGAACCGCGCCGAAGGTCCTCACCGCCAAGACCGACTGATCGGAACCAGGATGCGGACCAGTCACGCCGACCGCAGCGCCCGCACGCGCACCGCGCTGCTGGAGTCCGCCGCCCGGGGGCTTTCCCGGTACGGCTACGGCAATCTCGTGCTCGAACAGGTGGCCAAGGACGCCGGCTACACCCGAGGTGCGCTCTACCACCAGTTCAAGGACAAGCAGGACCTGGTCCTGGCCGTGTGGGAGTGGGTCCTCGACACCTGGCAGGCGGAGGTGGGGGACTTCGTCGACCAGGAGTCCGACCCCGTCGCGGCGCTGCTGACCCTCGCGCGTCGCCACGCCCTGTTCTGCAGGCGCGACGTGGCACGCATGGCCGTCGCGCTGCGAGTCGAGTTCTCCGGCCAGGACCACCCCGTCGGACACGTGGTCGAGCAGAGCTACGCCCTCATCGCCGACAGCTGCGGCAGGCTCATCGAAGCCGGTCGGGACAACGGAACGATCCCGCCCGGACCCCCGGTCGACACGCTCGCGCTGGCCTTCGTCGGCGCGCTGGAGGGGACGGTGATCGCCCTCGCGGGCCGGGTGCCGCATGACGAACTGCTCGCCGCGCGCGCCGTCGCGGGCGTGCTCGGCCTGATCCAGGACAAGGAGCCACCGAAGTGAAACTCCCGAAGACCGCGCACACCTCGCAGCCCTGGCGCGTCCACGAGCTCACCCGCGACTTCGACCTGGAGGACGTGTGGGCGCTGCCGACACCGGGCGGTCCCGACGACTTCCCGCGGCTCGTGCGCCAGTTCGTCGAGGGCGACACGTCGGACAATCCGTCCCGCGCCGCCCGGGTGCTCTTCGCCATCCGGTGGAAGCTCGGCAAGCTCTTCGGTTGGGACGACCCGGATTCCGGCCTCGGCACCCGGGTGGAGACGCTGCGCGACCGGCTGCCCGCCGATCTCCGTGACGCACCGCCCGGGCCTGCCTTCGAGGGCGTCCCCTTCACGACCGTGTACCTCACGGACACCGAATGGGTGGCGGAGATCGCCAACAAGACCGTGCACGGGGTGCTGCACCTCGGCTGGGTCCAGAGCGAGGACGGCGGCTACCGCGGGCAGATGGCCGTGCTGGTCAAGCCGAACGGGCTGCTCGGCAAGGCCTACATGCTGGGGATCGCGCCGCTGCGGCACCTGATCGTGTACCCGGCGATGATCCGGGGCATCGGGCAGAAGTGGCGGACTAGGACCTAAAGGTCGCCACGCTCGGCGTACCTGTCATAGAGTGCGTCGCGGGGGTGCTCAGGTGAACTTCAAGGTGGATCCACCGTCCATCAGCGCGCTGGCGAAGCTGATGGGCCGGGCGGGCTCGGCCGCGTCGATCTTCGCGGCGGCGAACAACGGCGCAGGTCCCAGCGAGTTGGGCGAAGGCCTGCTCGGGATGCTGGCCGGGCCGCTCGACCGGTGGCAGGCATTGGGGCTGTCCAACTGCCAGCGGGCGTCCACACTCGCCGACCAGTGCGACAGTTCGCTCGTCGAGGCGGCGAAGTTCTATGTGGCCACCGACGCCGCCGAGGAAGCGCGGCTGGACAGCAAGTACCCGGCGGCGACGTCACAGCGCGTCGGCGGCGACACCGTCACGGCGCCGGAGACCGCGGGCGGGTTCACCGACTGGGAAGACGCCTGGCGGGACCCGCACAACCCCGAGTTCCCTTACACCGCCCCACCTGAGCCCAGGGACAACGACGGCCGTGGCTGGGACTTCGACCTCGACGGTGAGATCGACAAGCTCACCGGGGCGGCGTCGGTGGCGCCGTACGTGCGCGACCTGCTGAAGTGGCTGGTCGGCTGGGATCCGTTCAGCGCCGTCACGACGCTGGTCGCGGGCGACTGGAAAGGGCTGATGCGCCAGGGTTCGGTGTTCGAGGACACCGCGACGGCGTTCGGCCGGATCAAGACCAACGTCGACCGCGGGCGCTACGCGATCCAGGACCGCTGGAACGGCAACGCCGCGGCCGCGGCGGAGAACTGGCTGGCCGCGTACTCGCAGGCGTGCGCCGACCACGCCAAGTTCTGCGTCGACGCCGGCTGGAAGATCAAGAACTTCGCCCGCTCCGCGTTCCACGCGTTCCAGGCGCTCAACGTCGCCATGGACACCCTGATCGACGCCGTGCTCGAGGCACTGCTCAAGGTGAAGGGCCTGGGCGCGGTCGTCGGCGGCGCGGTCAACGTCATTCGCGGCGAGAAGCCGGAGCAGGCGTTCGCCGCTGTCGTCTACTCCGTGCTCCCGATCGCGGAGCTGCTGGACCAGGTTCGGATGCTGGCCCACGGCATCCAGTCGGCGGCCGAGATGGTGGCGGGCAACGGCGAGGTGGCCGCGGCGGCCTGGCCGGGCGAGCCCTACCGACACCCGGCGGTCCGATGACCACCCCTTGGCGGACCGACGAAGGCCGCAAAGCCATGGAGACCCGGATGCGGCTGCTCGCCCGGGAACCCGGCGACCTCGGCGAATTCGCCCGCGACGTGGTGGCGGGCCGAATGCGGCCGAGGGACCTGCTGTACTCCTCGGTCCTCGCCGAGGACACCGTCGGCGCCCTACGCTCAGCCGCCGACGCCTGGCACGCCCTACCCGAGACCGAGCGCGAGGCGGCCATCGCCGCCGCCCCCGCCACCACGGCGGCCGAGATCGCCGCTTTGGCCGCGTACTCGGAACCCGAACCGCCCCCACCACCGGACGACCCGGACAACGACACCCGCGGCTACCTCTCCGACGCCTGGTGATGAGGGGGCGTCGGACAACCGCCGCCCTGCCCAACCGCCGCCTAAGGGGACCGTGATGAAGCCTGACCACGGTCACCCACCGCCCCGCACCATCACCCGCCAGGTGACCCCGACATAAAATTCCGGGGAGGCGGACTAGCCCGCGCGCCACAGGGCGGGGGTTGACGGCGGCTCCCAGCCCGGTTGGGCGAGGTGTCCTTGCAGGCACACATATCCCTGCCCGCCGTAGGTGACTCGGGAGCCGACGGCGTACGCGGTGCCCACCGCCCAGGTGCCGCCCGGCTGGGTCGTGCTCGTCGGCGGGGTCGTGGTCGACGTGGGCGGATTCCCCGCCACGTTCAGCACGAAGTCGAACGTGGCCTCGCGCGCGCTGCCGACGTTCCGCACGGTCATCAGCAGGCGCGGGTCGAAGATCGGGTCGGTGTTGTTGCGCGGCTCCCCAGGAAAGTAGAGCTGGGTGGTGAGCACGGGCTTGTTCGGGGCCTGCACTTTCACGTGGAGGTGCCTGGTGCGGCCCGGGTAGAGCCCGGGCACGATCGTGGTGAGTGTGAACGCGCCCCGCCCGTCGGTGAACTGGTGTCCGCGGAACCGGTAGCCGGTGTTGTCGTAGGCGCCGTTGACGTCGGCCTGCCAGAAGTCCAGCAGGACATTGCCGAGCGGCTGGCAGGCGAGTCCGAAGACGTAGCCAGTGACGGTCAGCCGGGTGCCAGGGGTGCCCGCGACCACCAGCGAGGTGCGGCGCGGCGAGTTCGGCTTGAAGTACGGGCCTTCGGTCTGCGGCGGGGTCGGGTCGTCCCCGTCATCGCATTGCGGTGTGAGCGCGGGCGTTCCGCCGTTCGTCGCGGCGGTGCGGGCCAGGGCCGGTATGCCGATCATGGCGACCGGCATCGCGACTCCTGCGGCCAACGCGGCCCGCAGCACCGTTTTCCGGCTCGGGTGTGACTTTTCGCCATCCATGCGTGCTCCTCGTGTCGGGATCGAAACCGAACCTACGGAGCCGATCGCCGCCCGACGATGGACTGGACTGGGCGAACGTGGTGAATCCAGGGGTCACCGTTGCCATCACCCGCGGCGGAACTCGCCGGGGCTCACCCCGGTCTCGCGGCGGAAGAAGCGGCAGAAGTAGGCCGGATCGGCGAAACCGACGCGGGCGGCGATCTGCCGCACCGTCAGGTCGGTCTTGACGAGGAGCCGCTTCGCCTCATGGGTGCGCGCCTCCCGCACCAGCCGCGCGGGGGTCCGGCCAGTCGCGGCTTTGACGGCCTCGGCGAGATATCCCGCGCTGACACCGATGCGTTCGGCGTAGGCCCGCGCCGACCACAGCTCGGGCTCGGCGCCGCCGATCAGCCGGGCGAACTCCTCGGCCACCGCCCCCGCCCGGCTCGGCGCGGCCCGCGCGGGCACCGAGGGCTGCCGTGCCATCCGCACGACGAGGACGTGCAGCAGCGCTCGCAGGACGGTCTCGAAGCCGTCGGCTGCCCGGCGGTACTCCTCGTGCAGTTCGGCGATCAGCCGGGTGATGGCGGTGTTCGCGCTGTCGTCCAGCGCGAGCCACGGCCGCTCGCTCAGCCCGCGCAGCAGGTCACGGTCGGCGGGGTGGTCGAGCAGGAAGTCGTCGGTGAACAGGACAACGGAGCCGTCCAGGTCGTCGGCGTCCTCCCAGTGGTGCACCTGCCCAGGGGCGATGGCACCCAGGTGCGGCGGGCGGAGGTCCCAGCGGGCGAGGTCGACCACGTGCGTGCCGGTGCCCGCCGTGACGTGGACGATCTCGTGGAAGGTGTGCCGGTGCGGGAACGTCGCGCGCGACAGTGGGCCGATGGTGTCGAAGCTGCCGATGGCGAAGGGCAGTGCGTTGGGGTGCGCCACTTCGAGCCGGTGCATCGGCAGGCTGCCGTCGTCCGGTGCTGGGCAGGGCGTTCCCGGTGGCACTGTGGTGCCGCGCATCCGCCGACTCCTTAGGTCCAGACCAATCCGTCCCGGCCACGATGGCACAGCCGGGCGGCCGGAACCAGGGTGCTCAGCGTCGGGGGACGGGAATGTGGTGGTAGCTGTCGACCCAGTTGTGGGAGAGGAGGGCGGGTTTGTCGTGGAGCAGGGCGTCGATGTCGTCGGCGGGCAGCGGGTGGCCGAAGAGCGTTCCGTGGGCGTGGGTGGCCGCGGTGAAGCGGGCGTCGTGGAGCTGGTCGGGGTTGATGATCCCGTCGAGCTGGGCGGTGCGGCCCAGATCCGTCGCGATGCCGACGAAGGCGTGTGCGACTGTCCGAAGGGGACGGTGTTCGAGTCCGTTGTGGAGGTTCGCGGTCAGCTCGGAGGGAATCAGCACGCCGCGCAGCGGGAGGTTGGTGAGCTGATGGTAATCGGCGAAGGTGGTGCCGAACCCGTGGAGGACCAGACTCACCCCCATGGTGTCCAGGCCGGTCACCTGCGGGCGCACCCGGCCGTCCTCCCCGAGGACCCGATCAGGTGGGAGCGCGAGCTGGAGCAGGTGGGGTGGCAGGCCGGAATCGGTGAGCGCGGCGCGGGTCTGGTCGAGGAGGGCTTCGTCGGCGGCCTGCCGGGCGGGGACGGTGAGTTGGACGAACGGCGGGTTGTACGGGTGGTCCCGGCGCCAGCGGGCCGCGTCGCGAGTGGCCGTGGTCAGGGCCCACCGGCAGAGCGGCAGGTCCACGCCGAGCTCGTCGGCCAGCGCGATCACCGGATCGGCCGGTATGTCCCCGAGGTCCGGGTGCTGCCAGCGGACGTGGACGCGGAGCCCGTCGATGGCGCCGTCGCTGATGCGGATCACCGGGCTGTAGGCGAGGTGGAGTTCGTCGTCGGCCATGGCGCGGGGAAGCGCGGCGATCAGGCTCATGCCTGCCTGTCTGCTCGAGCCGCCGTCGTCGGTGGCGGTCCACGGCCTGCGGGCAGGGGCGAGATCGGTGTCGAGGGCGGCCTCGGCCCCGGTGAGCAGCTCTTTCGCGGTGGTGTGCCGCGGATCCGCTTCGGCGACACCGATGCGCGGGCTGATGACAAGGTCGCGCCGATGGGCGCGGACGGGTTCGGCCAGCCAGGCGGAGAGGCGTCTGACCAGCCTCGCGGCATCGGCCCAGCCGCGCGGATCGGCCAGCAGGATCGCCACGGTGTCGCGGTCGAGCCTGCCGATGGTGGCGTCCGACGTGCCGGACAGTGCCGCGGCCGTCCGCGCGGCGGCGGCGGTGATGACGGCGTCGGCGTGTTGGGGGCCGAGTTCGCGCGTGATCCGGTTGAGGCCGACCAGCCTGATCACGCACACACCGACCAGGGCTCCCGAGTCGTTCTCGCGCCGGGCCGCGGCGTCGAGCCGGACCTGTGCCCGGTCGAGGAACGCGTTGCGGGAGGGAAGATCGGTGACGTCGTCGCGGTTGGTGACCTGGTCGAGCTGGCGCCGCCACGCGTACTGCGCGGTCGCGTCCTCGACCACCAGGCCGATCCGGCCGGGGTTGTCGCCGGTGGGCGCGTGCCAGCACAGCGTCGCGCGCACCCAGGCCTTGAAGGTCCCCTCCGGCCAGGCGACGGCGAACTCGACGTGCAGGATGACACCATCCGCGATGGACTCCAGCGCGTCCTGGACCACGGCCGAGTCGCGGTCGCCGTAGGCGCAGTCGTCGAGCATCGCGATCGAGTCGTCGTCGGGCAGCGCCAGGATCTCCATGGCCGACGGGTTCGCCGCCAGCACCCGCCCGTGCCGGTCGAGCTGCACCATGGGTTCGCTGTCCTCCCGCAGCTTGTTCAGAAACTCGAGCGGATCGAACCGGACGAGATCATGGCAGCGGCGCTGCCGGAGCGTGCCGAGGCTCTCGGCGAGGGTGAGCTGCTCGTCGAACACCCGGTTCCGGGCTCCCTCGGCGAAAGCGCCCGCGAACGCGGCGAGTGCCTTGGCCCGGATCGGGAAGCCGGTGTCGTCCTCGCTTGGGTGGTGGTGCTCGACCCAGGGGATGAGGACCTCCAGGAGGTCCTCGAACGCGCGCGGCGTGACCCGCAGCCGCTGCCCCAGCTCTCGGCCCGCCTCGCCGGAGATTCGCGCCAAATCGCCCGCCGACGCCTCGGCGATCCGTTCGGCCATGCCCCGCAGCGACTCGAGCAGCTCGCCGCGGCGGATGGGGATGTAGGCCCGCGCCGAGAGCGCCTCGGCCCACGCGCTCGCGGTCTCCTCCAATGACAGCGGCGTGCGGTACCGCGGCGCCCGCGCGGCACGACCGGTTTGGATGATCCGCTGGATGGCCAGTTCCATCGCGGCCGGATCGGTGCCGGGGCGCCGCAGCACCGCACCGAGTGTCTCGACTTCGGCCATCACGGCCGCGTGCCGACGGGCCGTGCGGGACCCGGGGATCAAGCTCAGTAAACGGTCAAGCATCGCGTGCTCCCGATTCCGCTCGTTCCGATTCGTCGATTGCCGAGGCGGGGGGCGCCTCGGGTTCCGGGTCGGGCCGCGGTTTCGGGGCCGACGGGCTGAATCGGCGCTCCAGCCCCTTGCCCAGACCGGCCTTGGCCAGCCGCGCCCTCCCGCGGCGTAGGTATTTGGTGACTGTCGCGCGTGGCAGACCGAGCGCGTCGGCGATCTCGGGCACCGTCCGCTGCTGAGCCGCGAGCAGCATCGGCTCGCGCTGCGCCGGCGGAAGTCGCGCGATCGCCTTGTAGACCTCCCGGGCCACATCCAGTTCGGCGTGCAGGTCCTCAGGGCCTGGCGTGTTCACGCGGAACCTGTCGGCCACCTCCTCAGGTGCCATCGGCAGCACCTCGGTCTTCTTGACCTCGTCCTTCACCAGATTCCTGGCCACCGCGACCGCGTAGCCCTGGTAGGTCTCCTTGATCGTGAACCAGTTCGTGTACACCCGGGCGCAGGCCTCGTTGGCGATCCCCTCGGCATCGACCTTGGCGGAGAGCAGGCGGATGTGAGCCACGATCTTGTCGTAGCCCGCGCGGTAGAACTCGGCGAACTCGGCGTCGCGGCGCGCGAGTCCATCGACGTCGCCCGCCACCCCTTCCTCTGTCACGGACCGGCGCCCTCGCGTGCGCCGCCGTCGATGGTGATCACCACAAGCACCACTACGTTCCTCTCGGTGGGGAAGCGCCCGCTCCGTTGCGAGCCACACTGGTAAGACGTTTCAACCCCTGAAAAACAGACCTGTCTCACCCGATGGTGTGATCAACACGCGGCGTCCCGACCTCCGCGGGTTTGACCGGCAGGGAGTCTGGGAAAGCCCAGATCCATGATCGGACGCCGGATCATGTGGCCCCGCCGTTCCCGGATTCCGCTGGGGCGCAGCAGGTTCATCTGGACGTGCTGGTCGACGACGCCGAGCGGCGGGTGCTCGCCATCGGGGCCACCCGGGTGACCGAACCGCACCACGAGGACGGGTTCCGGGTGTTCCGCGATCCGGCGGGCCACCCGTTCTGTCTCGTCTTCGGTGTCGACTGAGCGCGGGCGTTCTCAGTCGAGGAGGCCGCCCAGGCTGGTCCGCGACGACACGTCCAGTTTGCGCATGATGTTGGCGACGTGGCACTCGACCGTGCGCCGTGACAGGGTCAGCAGCTCGGCGATCTCCCGGTTGGTGAGCCCGCTCGCGGCGAACTTCGCGATAGCCTTCTCCCGTGGGGACAACGCGTTTCCGTAGCCGCGGCGGCCCCGGGTGGGGCGGCGAGGATCGTGTCGCCGCAACGCTTTGCGGCAGCGCAGCGCGTCGGTGGTGGCGGTCAGGGCGGCGTAGTCGGCTTCGGCGGCCGTCAGGTCGCGCACCGCGGCCGCCGGATCACCGGCTTCCGCCGCGCACAGCCCGGACAGTTCGGTGGCCCGGGCGGCGGCCCGGCGGTGCGGCAGCGCCCGGTAGCGTTCGGCGGCCTCGGCGAACAGAGCCATTGCCTCGGTATGTCCGCCGCGGTGCTGCGCGAGCAGTGCGGCGCACACCAGCTCGGCGGCCGCGGCCAGCGGGGCGTCCCGGCCCTGGATGCCCCGGCGGAACTCCGCCAGCAGCGCGGCCGCCTCCGGCGCGCGACCGGTCTGCAGGAACACCTCGGTCGCGACCGGCGCCAGCTCGGCCGCCCAGACCCAGTTGTCCTTCTGCCGCACCAGTTCCAGGCCCGCTTCCGCCTCCGCGCGGGCACCGGTGACCTGCCCGCGCGCGGACAGGATCGCCGCCCGGCCCGCGTGCGCGGTGACGACGATCGGCACGTGCCCGGGCGCCGCTTCCGTCGCCGACTGCAAGGTGCGCAATGCGTCGCTGCTTCTCGACCGCCAGGTCCGCAGCCACCCGAGGACAAGCAGGGCGTCGGCGGCCAGGTACCCCATCTGCCCGACCGCGGCCACCAGCCGGTCGGCCTTCTCGGCGAGACCGTCCCATGGCCCGGTCGCGGCGAGCAGCCGCAGTTCGGTGCCCGCCGCGAGGGAGGACAGGTAGGGCGCGGACCGGTCGTCGACGAGTTCGGCGGCCGCGTCGAGGTGGTGGCGCGCGGGTCCGAAGTGGCCGTTCCACACCGCGGCGTCGGCCATGTTCAAGTGGGTGCGCCCGAGTTGGCGGCGCAGGCTCGGCGCCACCGGCGCGGCGGGCAGCGTGTCGATCACCTGCCACGCCCCCGGGTCGGCGATCTGCATCCGCACGGTGATCCGGTTCGCCCGCAGGGCCGCGATGGCCTCGCTGTCGGTGGTGCCCGCGCAGGCCTGCTCGGCCTGGGCCAGCCAGCGCAGGTTGGTCGCCACCGGGACGAACCCGACCTGCGGCAACGCCAGGGTCGCCATGCCCCGGGCGCGGACAGTGCGCCTGCGGGGCAGGTCGGTCAGCGCGCGCTCGATCTCCCGCTGCCCGGCCACGACCTGCCCGACCTGGTTGACCAGCACCAGGCCGAGGTTCATCCGGATCTCGGCGCCGACGTCCCTGGGCAGCGGCCAGTCCCGCACGACGGTGCGCAGCCGGTCGATGGTGGCCGGGGTCGCGATGCCCTGCAGCATCTCGCGGCTGAGCCGCAGCGCGACGGCCTCCTTCGCCGAGACGGGCAGTTCGGCGTCGTCGAGCGCGTTCTCCAGGATTCGCATCCCCGCGGCCGGGACCCCGGTGTCGGCCGCCTCCTGCGCGGCGGCCAGCACGCATTCCACCCAGCGGTCCAGTTCGTCGGCGTGGCGGTAGTGGTGGGCCAGCAGCGCGAGGCCGGGCCGGGCGGACCCGCTGAGCCGTTTGATCGCGCGCAGGTGCATCTCGCGGCGGCGCGGGCCGGGTATCGCCTCGTACACCGCGCGGGCGGCGAGCGGGTGGCGCAGGTCGTAGTGGCCGCGCGCGGTCTCGTGGAGCATCCGGGCGCGCAGCGCGCCTTCCAGCGCGGCCGTCATTCCGCGGTCCGACAGGCCGGACAGCGCGGCGATGTCGGCCTCAGTCGCCGGCTGGCCGAACACGGCGACGGCGCGGCAGACCGCGGTGGCCGATCTGCCCAGGTGGGTGAGTCGTTCCACCACGGCGTCGCGGACCCGCGCGGGAACGCCGATCTCATCGAGCCGGGCGGAGGTCGGGTGATCACCGAGTTCCCGCACGAGTTCCTCGACGACGAGCGGCAGCCCGGCGCTCCGGCGGTGCAGTTCCGCGGCGAAGTCCGCGCACCCGTGGTACTCCCGGAGGAACTCGGCGACGCCCGGCACGGTGAGCGGCGCGAGCTCGAGCTGGGTCATGGCGTGTCCGCGGCCGCGATAGGCCTCCAGCAGGTCATTGGTGTTGATCTCGTCGCCGCGATACAGCGTCACGACCGTCACCGCACTCCGCGGGGAGACTGCGAGGAACCGCACCAGGTCAAGGGTTTCCTCGTCGGCCCACTGCAGGTTGTCGAGCACGAGCAGCGGCCGGTCGAGCGCTTCGAGCACCGCCGCCACCGCCCGCAAGACCTGGTGTCGGGCCACCGACGGCGACAGCGGGGCCTGGTGCTCGGGAAGCAGCCCGCGCAGTTCGGGCAGCAGCGGCGCCAAAGCCCCGGTGATCGGTGCGAGCGTGGGCCCGACCGCGCGCAACTCGTCCACCGCGCCCGCGAGCATCTCGACGATCGCGCCGTACGGGTGGGTCGTCCGCACCGGCAGGCAGTGCGCTTCGAGGACCGTGTGCGCCGCGATCGCGGGGTCGCGCAACAGTTCGCGCAGCAGCCGGGTCTTGCCGACGCCCGCCTCACCCTCGACCACCACGAGCCGGTGCCGTTCGGCGACCGCGCCCACCAGGGTCGCGAGTTCGACGGTCCGCCCGGAGATCGACGCCTCCGGGCGGGTCTGGTCGAGCCTGGCAGCCGTCATCGTGGTTCACCTTCTTATCAGCCGCCCGAGCGATGCCTACGATGATGTAGCTACGTAGTGACCACAGCCAGGGTTCGCTGTTAATCAGGTATACCTAGAAATTGCCATCCCAGGCGGTCCGGCCTGCCCGGGGGCAGACCGGACCGGCTCGATCAGCTCACACCGTAGTTCGTCAGCCTCCCGCCCGGGTACACCTTCGTGCCGTTGCGCTCGGCGTAGCCCCGGTAGGCCTGGGAGCCCTCGTAGAAGGTCCAGCCGCCGATGGTCTTGCCGTGCACGCTCACGTACGAGGTGCCCGACAGCAGGCTGAAGTGCACGTGCGCGCCGTTGGCGGAGCCGCCGCAGGGCAGCGCCGTGCCGGTCGCGCCGAGGTAGGTGCCCGTGTCCACGGACGCCCCGTCGGCCAGGGTGGTCAGGTTCGTCATGTGGTAGTACGACGTGCGGTACCCGTTGTTGTGCACGACGGTGACCAGCGCGCTGCCGTTCTTGACGCAGGACTTGTACACCTTGCCCGGGCCCGCGGAGCGCACGCTGCCGGAGCCGCCGAAGTCCAGCGAGCTGAACGGCCGGGTGCTCCCGCTGTAGCCGTGGGGGCCGCCGCCCATCGGCCAGACCGAGCCCTGCGACCAGGGCAGGGCGAGCCCGGTCGCGGTGGCCGCGGCGGCGGGCGACTGGGTGAACAGGTTCCGCTCTTCGGCCGACAGCACGGATTCCGGCGCCTTCGCCGCCAGCGCCCGGAACTCGGGGCTGCCGTCGAAGGTGACGCGCCACATGCGGCCGTCGAGCCGGGCCAGGAAGATCCCGGCCTCCGGGCTGCCGTGCTTCTGCCGAGCGTCACCGGGAATCGGGATCACCGCGGTGCCGAACGCCCACTCGCCGGTGGCGTCGGACCGCTTCGGCTCGACCAGCGGCCGCGGGACCGAGTCCGACTGGAAGTACGCCTGGGCGGCGCCACCGCGCTCGGCGGTCATCGCGGCGGCGACGGAGGTGTCGAGGGAGTCGGGGCCTGCGGGCCGGGGATCGGCCGACGCGACCACCGCCGTCGCGGCGCCCAGCGTCAGGGCGAGCGAGGTGACGGAGACCAGGGCGGCCCGGGGGACTTTGGAAATCGGGGACATGGTGATGTCCTTCCAATTGCAGGGGTTTCCGGCAAGGAAGCTACGCAGCCGAAGCTCGTCCGCGGGCGTGGCGAATCGGCTCTTTATTCACGCCCCGCTGGGAATTATCGGTCGGAGACCTCCCACGGAAATGCCGGTAAGCTGGATCATTCGCCGGTATCCGGGAAACCGGACGGGGTAATGAGAGGTCACCACTGGGCGCCGTGGTCCATTGCCGATGGCGGTGGCCCGACGCTACGTATACCTAATCCATTCCCAGGATTCCGCGGGCCGGTTCACTCGGCGAGATAGCGGGCCCGGCAGGTGGACCGCGCGATCTTGCCGCTCGACGTGCGCGCCAGGCTGTCCGGCTCGACGAGCCGCACGTCGTGCAGCGCGAGGCCGTGTCGCCGGGCCACCGCGGCCCGGACCGACGCGAGGAGCGCGGTGAGGTCCACCGACTCCGCGGACAGCGACCGCGCGCGTTCCGCGAGCACGACCGCGCGCTCGCCGTCCGGCGTCGGCACCGAGAACGCGACGGTGTTGCGCGGCCGGATCGCCTCGTGGCCGCGCTCGACGGTCTGCTCGATGTCCTGCGGGTAGTGGTTGCGGCCGTCGACGATGATCAGGTCCTTGATCCGGCCGGTGACGAACAGGTCGCCCTCGTGGAACGCGCCCAGGTCGCCGGTGCGCAGCCAGGTGTCGTCCTCGTGGCCGCCCGCGAGCACCGCGCCGAAGGTCGCCGTCGACTCCTCGGGCCGGTTCCAGTAGCCCGCACCGACATTGGAGCCGGTCACCCAGATCTCGCCGACCGTCGCGTCCGGCAGTTCGCGGTGCGTCACCGGGTCCACGATCAGCACGCTCTGGCCCATCGGCCTGCCGCAGGCGACCATCTCGACCGTGCCTGTCGACCCGGATGGCAGTTCGGCGAGGAGACCGGTCGCCAGCGCCGAGCGGTCGAACGACCTGGCGAGCGGAAGCGTGCCCGCGACGGTGGTGGTCACCGCGACCGTGCCCTCGGCCAGCCCGTAGGACGGCCGGTGCGCTCCCGGCCGCAGTCCGCACTCGGCGAACGTGTCGGCGAATCGCGCGATGGCGGCCAACTGCAGCGGCTCGCTGCCGTCGACCATCGCGTGCACCGATTCCAGGCGCAGCCGCGGCTTGTCGGCTTCGGCCACTTTGGACGCGCAATAGGCGTAGGCGAAGTTGGGCGCGGCGGTGACCGCTCCCGGGTTCGCGGAGAGGGCACGCACCCAGCGGACCGGTCGTTCGAGGAACGCCATCGGCCGCATGAACACCGAGCGGATGCCCGCGACCATCGGCACCGCGATCGTCAGCACGAGACCCAGGTCGTGGAACAGCGGCAGCCAGCCCACGGTCACCGCGTGGCCGCGGAGCATCTCGTAGGCCGTGGCGCACTGCCGCGCGTTCGCCACCACGTTGCCGTGGGTGATCATCACGCCGCGGGCGGAGCCGGTCGAGCCGGACGTGTACTGCAGGTACGCCAGGTCGTCGGCGTCGAGCCGGACTTCCTCGAACTGGTCCGCCAGGTCGATCGACACGTCGTCCACAGTGGACACGGCAGTCGGGTCGAGTCCGCGCTCGGTGAGGAAGTCCCGCACAGCCTGCTCACCGGCGCGGGTGGTCAGCACCAGCGGGGGTCGGCAGTCGGCCAGCACGGTGGCCAGCCGGTCGGCGTGGCCCGGAAGGTCGGGGGCGAACAGCGGGACGGCGACCGCGCCCGCGCGCAGCACGGCGAGGAACGCCACGACGTAGTCCAGCGACTGGTCGACCAGGACCGCCACCGGCTCGCCGCGGTTCACCTGGGTGCGCAGCGAGACCGCGACCGCGGCCACCCGCCGGTCGAGTTCCAGCCAGGTCAGGGAGAGCTGGCTGCCGTTGGCCGCGGTGTCGTAGTCGAGGAACGACACCGCCGTGCCCTGCGGGTCGAGCGTGGCCCACGTGGTGAGCTGACTGGTCAACGTGGTGGCGGTGGCGACACTGGGCACGACGGCTCCTTCGCGACCGGCGACGGTGCCGGCCTTCGTTCGCCCGCGATCCAGTCAGCGGAAGAAAGGGTGATTGTGGAATTGTCTGGCGGACGCTAGGGGTGGCCGCCGAACGTGGCAATGTCCCGGAAACAGAAATCGCCGCCGTTGTCACCGGCCGCGCGGTGTCGCCAATTCTTTTGTCAGCATTCCGTCGGTTCGGCCTCGGCGGTGATGATTGCTTGCGGATAATCCGCGACGGTCCTGGTTGTACGCTGGGAGGCATGACGGCTTTGAGTCCCACCCGCGCCGAACCGGACGTGTCGTTCCTGCTCGACCACTCCAGCCATGTCCTGCGGACCCGGATGGCCGCCGCGCTCGCCGAGATCGGGCTGACCGCGCGGATGCACTGCGTGCTCGTCCACGCCTTGGAGGAGGAGCGCACGCAGATCCAGCTCGCCGAGATCGGCGACATGGACAAGACCACGATGGTCGTCACCGTCGACGCTCTGGAAGCGGCGGGGCTCGCCGAGCGCAAACCTTCGGCGACCGACCGTCGGGCACGGGTCATCGCGGTCACCGAGAAGGGTGCCGAGGTGGCCAAACAGAGCCAGCGGATCGTCGACGGTGTGCACAAGGCGGTTCTCGACGCGGTGCCCAACGAGGACCGCGAGGTGTTTCTGCGCGTCATGAACGGGCTGGTCAGCGGCCATCTGGCCACCCCGGTGGAGACGTCTCAGCCTGCCCGTCGGGCGCGGCAGAGCAACAAGTAGGCCCGAAAGAGATCGTCTGTAACAAAACTATCTGCTACGGTTCCTCCTGTGATCCACGAACAGGAGACCGTCATGACGAACACCCTTCAGCAGACCTCGTCCCGATCGCGCGGACTCGCCCTGACCGCGCTCTCGACGGCGATGCTGATGACGATCCTCGACGGCAGCATCGTCACCGTCGCGATGCCCGCCATCCAGGCCGAACTCGGCTTCACCGCGGCGGGACTGAGCTGGACGGTCAACGCCTACCTGATCGCCTTCGGCGGGCTCTTACTCCTGGCGGGCAGGCTCGGCGACCTCCTCGGCCGCAAGTCGATGTTCCTGGCCGGGGTCGGCGTCTTCACCGCGGCCTCGCTGCTCGCGGGTCTCGCGGGTGACCCCGGCACGCTCATCGCCGCGAGGTTCCTGCAGGGCGTCGGCAGCGCCATGTCGTCGGCGGTGGTCCTCGGCATCCTGGTCACGATGTTCACCGAGCCGGGGGAGCGGGCCAAGGCGATCGGCGTCTTCAGCTTCACCGGCGCGGCGGGCGCGTCGATCGGCCAGGTCCTCGGCGGCGTGCTCACCGACGCGCTCAGCTGGCACTGGATCTTCTTCATCAACCTGCCCATCGGCCTGGCGACCATCGCCCTCGCGGTGCGCGTGCTGCCGGGCGGCCGCGGCGCCGGACTCGCCGCGGGGGCTGACGTGCTCGGCGCGACGCTGGTGACCAGCGGGCTGATGCTCGGCATCTACACCGTCGTCAAGATCGAGGAGTACGGCCTTTCGGCGGCGCACACTCTCGGCTTCGGCGCGCTGTCCCTCGCCCTGCTGGCCGGTTTCGTCGTCCGCCAGGCGACCGCGAAGACTCCGCTGATGCCGCTGCGGATCTTCCGCTCGCGGATCGTCACCGGCGCCAACGTGGTCCAGATCCTGACCCTGGCGGCGATGTTCGCCTTCCAGATCACGATCGCGCTCTACCTGCAGAAGGTCCTCGACTACGGCGCGCTCGACACCGGTCTGGCGATGCTCCCGGCGGCCGTGGCGATCGGCGGCGTGGCCCTGTTCGTCTCCGCCCGGCTCAACACCCGCTTCGGTGAGCGCACCGTCCTGCTGGCCGGGCTCGCCTTGCTGATCGGGGCGATGAGCCTGCTCGTCAACCTTCCGGTCGACGCGGACTACGTGACCGATGTGCTTCCGGTGATGGTGCTCATCGCGGGCGGCGGACTCGTGCTCCCGGCGCTGACCGCGCTGGGCATGTCCGGCGCCAAGGCCGACGACGCGGGCCTGGCGTCGGGGCTGTTCAACACCACCCAGCAGATCGGCATGGCACTGGGCGTCGCCGCCCTCTCCACGCTGGCCGCCGCCCGCACCGGGGAGGCGCTGGCCGCGGGCACGGACCAGGCGGTCGCGCTGACCGACGGCTACCGCATGGCCTTCGGCGTGGCGGCTGGCCTGCTCGTGGCCGCCTTCGTCGTCACGGTCGCCATGCTCAAGCCCGTACGGCCTGCCCGAGGCTGATCGGTGGCGGTGGGGTTCGGGATGCCGGGCCCCACCGCCTTTCCTTGCCGGTCAACCCATCCGGCGCAGCTGGTAGGTGCCGACCGTGGTGGCGACTACCTGCCCGGTCGTGTCGGTGAGCTCCGCTTCGAGGATGAACTCACCCTTGCCGGTCGCCTCGGCATCGGCCGTCACGCGGTCGATCACCTCTTGCGACAGGGTCGCCTTGGCGGTCACGTCGGTGGTGGCCGGACGGCGGAAGTGGATCTCCACGGTCTTCACCGTCGGCAGGAACCGGGACACGTCGAAGGTCGGGAAGCAGATCGCGCCGCCCAGGATCTCGGCCACGGAGAACAGCGAACCGGCGTACAGCGTGCCGAGGTGGTTCGTGTTGCCCTCCAGCGGCACGCTCGCGGCGGCGTGGCCGGGACCGAGGTCGGTGATCTGGATCCGCATGGCGCGGGCCGCCGGGATGGCCTGTTCTACCAGGGTGTTGATTCCCTCGAGCACTGACTGGTCCATCGGTTTCCCTTCAAAGTGGGACTTGCGGCCAGGTCACCTGGCTCATCTTCCCACTTCGGGTGGCGAACACGGCGTTGGTTCGCGGGAACAACGCCGACAGTCCCCGGGAACAAACACCCCGCCTGGCGACCTCATGGGAGGCGCGGCTTTCCTGGTCCGTTCGGTACCGATAAAGGCCAAGTCCCGCAAGCGAAGCAGCCGGTGTCAACGTCCACCATGGACTGTCCGTTGTGGGCGAGGGTGACGACTTCACCGTGATGAAATCGAGTCCACTCGCTACCTTGCGGTAACAAGTCGTCCCCGTGTGAGATACGCCGCAGTCCCCACACAAGCCCCGCGGCGGTCATCCCCTCCTGCGCGGCCGACGGCAGGAGTCCTCAAGGTGTCCCGATCTCGCGGCAACCAGACGTCACCCCGAAGGACCCGGCTCGCGGCAGGCGCGTTGGTCTTGCCGTTGACGCTGATCGCGGCGGGCGCGGGCACCGCGTCGGCCAGTCCCACCGCCGGGCCGACCGCCATCGTGTCCCTGGGCGACAGCTACATCTCCGGCGAGGCCGGACGGTGGAAGGGCAACAGCCTCACCAACTCCGGCAGCCGCGACGGCACCGACCGCGCCTACACCGGCTCGGGCTACGACCCGTCCCGGGTGTACGGCCCCACGGCCGCCAACGGCTGCCACCGCTCGGATTCCGCGGAAGTCAAGTCCGCCACCGGAACCACCGAGGCGCTCATCAACCTGTCCTGCTCGGGCGCCACCACGAAGAACATCTTCCGCGCGGGCAACGGTGGTGTGGCGTACAAGGGTGAGGCACCCCAAGCGGACCAACTCGCGTCGGTGGCCGCCGCCAACAACGTCAAGGTCATCGTGGTGTCCATCGGCGGCAACGACCTCGGCTTCGCCGACATCATCACCAAGTGCGCCACCGACTACCTCATCTGGTACTCGTACTGCCACGACGACCAGCAGGTGGCCGTCGACAGCAAAATGGACGCCGCGATGGCAGGTGTAGCCAAGTCCATCGACGAGATCCGCGCGGTGATGACCGGCGCCGGATACGCGGCAGGCGACTACCGAATCGTCCTGCAGTCCTACCCCTCACCCATCCCGCGCGCGGCGGAGAACCGGTACTCGGAAAGCGGCTGGAGCCGCGCGAACACCGGCGGCTGCCCGTTCTGGAACAAGGACTCCGACTGGGCCCGCGACTCCCTGGTCCCGCAGATCGCCAACCGCCTCAAGGGCGTGGCGACGGCAAAGGGCGTCCAGTTCCTGGACTTGCGCGACATGCTTCAAGGCCGAGAGGTGTGCGCCAAGTCCAGCCGTCTGGTCAGTGCCACCGCGCCCACCTCGAGCACGACCAGCGAATGGGCCCGCTGGATCGACAGCCAGTCCACCCAGGGCCCGGTGCAGGAGTCGATGCACCCCAACCACTACGGCCAACTCGGTCTCGGCCGGTGCCTGACCCTGATGTACGCCAAGACAACGGGAAACCACACCTGTCGCAACACCCCGGCCACCGGCGCGAGCGGCATGTACCTCACCGCCACGTCTTAGGCCCTGTCCGGCAAGTCCGGCACACGGTATTCGCGCCCGGACTCACCGGACAGGGCCTGAAGCAGGCCGTGGTCCCGCGCGTAAATGGCGGCATGAGTGCGATCCCGCAAAGCCAACCGGTCGAGGATCCGGGAGACATGGTTCTTCACGGTGCCCTCGCTCAGGTAAAGCCGGGCGGCGATCTCCCGGTTGGTCGCCCCAGTGGCGACCAACCGGAGCACCTCGGTCTCCCGCTGGGTGAGCGTGGCGGGCGGCGCGGCTTGTGGCGTAGCGGCCAGTCGCTGGGCCAGCGATGACGCCAACTGCGTGACACCCGAGTTGGCGAGCCGGATCGCGTCGGCCAGGTCGGCGGCGGGCACGTCCTTGAGCAGGTACCCGACCGCCCCGGCCCGCAACGCCCGAACCACGTAGTCCTCATCGTCGAACGTCGTCAGCATCAGGACTTTGGTGCTGCCCGCCAGGATCCGCGCGGCCTCGACCCCGTCCATCACCGGCATCCGGACATCCATCAGCACGAGGTCCGGCCGCAGTTCCCGGACCCGCCGAACCGCCTCCTCACCATCGGCGGCGACCCCGACGACCGCGATCCCCGGCTGGATCCCCAGCAGCGACGCGATTCCTTCCCGGATCAACTGCTGGTCGTCCACCACCAGCACACGAACCTCGGTCATGGAACTGTCACCGCGATCCGCGCGCCCGCGCCTGGCGTGCTCGACACTTCGACCCGCCCGCCGACCAGCGCCGCCCGTTCCCGCATCCCCAGCAGCCCGTACCCCTCCGCCCCAGCCGGGTCGAACCCACGCCCGTCGTCGGTGACCACCAGCCGCGTCCCCGGCTGGTCGAACGCCAGGCTCACCGCGACCGCCCGCGCCTGACCGTGTCGACGCGCGTTGGTGATCGCTTCCTGGGCCGCGCGGAACAGGGTCGTGCGCGTCGCCTGGTCGGTCCCGTCTTCGACTCCCTCGACGCTCAGCGTGACGCCGGGAGCGTTGCCGACCAACTCGGCCACCGCCGTGGTGAGGCTGAACGGAGTGTCGGCCCGCAGGGTCCGCACCGACAGCCGCACGTCATCGAGCGCCCGCCGGACCGCGGACCGCGCGTCGGACAGGGACCGCTCGGCGGCGGCCGGGTCCAGGTCGCGGAAGGCCGAGGCCTTCTCCAACTGCACCGAGATCGCCGTCAGGTGGTGGCCCAGGCTGTCGTGGATGTCGCGGGCCAGCCGGTTGCGCTCGTTCGCCGCCGCCAGCTCGGACATCCGGGCCGCGCCGCGTCGGGCGTCGACCGCGATCGCGGCCATCGACAGGGCCAGCACCAGACCCACGCCGAACATCAGCACGTCCGACACCCGGCCCGCGTCGGTGTGCCAGTCGGGCACGGCGACGCTGAAGCTCGCGAGCAGCGCCGCCATGCACACCGCCCCGAGCAGCAGGCCCGCGCGGCGGCAGATCGTCAGGTACGCGGTGAAGGGGACCAGAACGAACAAAGCCCGCGCCAGACCGGAGTCGTCCAGGGCCGCGACCAGCACGAACAGGCCGACTTTCAGCGTGAGCAGGCCGACCGTCCACCCGAGTGACGCCGTCCGCCCCAGCGGCTCCACGGCGGCCAGCGCGGCGAGTCCCGCGACGAACCCGGCGAGCCGCGTCGGCTGGACGTCCCCGCCCAGACCCGTGGCCGCGTAGTACAGACCGGCGGCCAGCACGAGGGCGTAGAGCAGCCAGGCGACCCACATTGCCGCCCGGGACGGATCTCGAACCATGCCGCCCAGGCTACGGCGGCGCCCACCGGTTCGGACCGGTCGAGCCGAGGTTTGGCCGAACGGCACGTGCCGCTCGGCTGCCCGGGCCTGGCTTCGCGGCACTACCTGGCCGCGGCGGCGGCTCATACGTTCGTCAGGTCGGGGAAACCGTTGTCGTCAAAGGGAGTCGTCCCCATGCTGTCCACCCAGTCCTTCCGGTTCAGCGCCGTCTGCGGCGTGCTCGCCGGGCTGCTGATCGCCATCCCGGGCCTCTACGACGGGCTCGCGGGTGAGACCGCGCTGACGAGTTTCCTGCTCGGACTCTCACCGGCCTTCGCCATCCCACTCGCCGTCGCCCTGCACCTGCGCCAGTCGCATGTTCAGGGCGGGTTCGGCGCTGTGGCCTACGGGGTCAACATGGTGGGGCTCGGCCTGTTCGCGGGCGCGGTGTTCACGCTGAACATGGCGTTCTACTTTCTCGATGACGCGACCGTCGCGATGCTGCGCCAAGGACCCACGAACACCGCGCTGCTGCTCGCGGGTGCGGTGTTCGCCGTGGGCTCGGTGCTGTTCTCGGTGTCCTTGGTGCGGGCCAAGGTGTTCCCGACGGTCCCCGCCTGGGGGTATATGAGCGTCGTGCTGCTGCCGGTCGCCGCCCGGCTGCCTGAGTCGCCCGCCACCGGCGCCGTGCACACCGTCGTCGGCGCGACGATGGTCTGGCTCGGCATCGCCCTGTGGACCTCGCTCAGCCGGGAGAGCTAGACGGCGCGGATCGCGGCCAGGGCGGCGTCGACCTCCTCCGGGGTGTTCGGGAGGCCGGTGCCGATCCTGGCGTAGCCGATCCGGTGGCTGGCCGTGGTGATGAGGATTCCCTTGGCCCGCAACGCCTCCACGATGGCGCCGTTCGAGACGCCGCTCTTCTCGAAGCACGTGATGCCCGCCGACATCGACGCGCTCCGAGGCGTCTGCAGCGTCACCCCAGGAATCCCCGCGAGCCCATCCTTGAGCCGCGTGCTCAACTCCGTGATCCGCCCAGCCGCCGCGGAACGCCCGATCTCCTGCTGGAACGCCACCGCCGCGGGCACCGCCCACCGATGCTCATAAGCGACGAACCCGCCAGGCGTCAGCGGGTTCGACGTGAACGTCGAAGCCATCGGCCGCAAGTGTTGCCGCGCCGTGCTTTTCACCCACATCAGCCCCGTGCCCCGAGGTCCGCCAAGCCACTTGTGCGTCCCGGCCACGAAGAAGTCGGCACCCAGCCTGGCGGCATCGGCGTCCACCGCGGCGAGGCCGTGTACGCCGTCGACGACCAGCAGGCAGCGGTCCGCCTCGGTCCGGCCCTGGTTGGCGGCGGCGACCACCGCGGCCATGGCCTCCACCGGCATCCGCACCCCGGAGCTGGACTGCACCCAGGTCGTGCCGACGACCCGTGTCTTGGCGGTGATCGCGGCCCGCAGCTTCGACGTGACCTCGTCGACGGTGGCGGTGGCGGAGTTGGTGAACAGGCTGATCTGGCGCACCGTGGCGCCGCGTTTCTCGGCGGCCAGCCGGGCGGCGCCGTTGTGCACGAAGTGGTCGTGTTCGGTGATCAGGAATTCCTGGCCGGGCTTCACGACGAGCCCGTTGTAGACCAGACCGAGACCGATGGTCGTGTTCTGCACCAACGCGATCTCGCCCGAGACGCCGCCGATGAACCCGGCGAGCGCCGATTCGGCACTGGTGCCCGCGGGCGGTGAGTTGATCGACAGCGGGTTCGCGTCGATCAGGGCGCTGTAGCGCTCGATGGCGTCGCGCACCGGTTTGGGGTTGGACGCCAGGTAGAAGAGGCCGAGGTTCTTCACATTCGGATCGAGCCGGTATGCCGCGCGCACGGCGGGCCAGTCGGGTGCGCCGGAACTGGTGACGTAGCGCTGGGCGGCCGGTTCGGCCGCGCAGGACCCGCCGAGCAGACCCACGCCGGACACGGCACCGACACTGGCGACGAAAGCGCGCCGAGAGAATTCGGACATGCATCCAGGATGGCCCTGTTTCCCGCCGCCCAGGAAGGTGTCGACGACCGAAAGTCGGGATGAGTAGTTGACATTTGCCAGTTCTCTTATTTAACTCGCCAGTAGCTTCGCGGACACCCTGCACCGATCGGAGTTCTCAATGAAGAGAATCGTGCACGCCCTCCCCGCCGTGATCGCCGTGGCCGCACTGGTGGTCGTCCCCAACGTCCAGGCGGGTGCGAGCGAGGTGGACACGACGGTGGCGCGGGCCGACTGCGGCCCGGGTTCCTCACCGGAGACCGGCGTGCAGGGGCAGGTTCCGCTGGCCGACCGGGAGAGCGGCCGCAGCGCCCAGGGCTACTCGTGCAACCTCGAGCTGATCAGCCGGTTCCAGGGTCAGGGACAGGCCACGGTCGGCGCGTCCTACGGCCACTGCCAGTACCTCGGGACGATCATCCCCAGCGCGCTGACCGCGAAGGTCAAGGGCGTCAACGTCATCGACATGTCCGACCCGGCCAACCCCCGCCTGTCGACGTCGCTGGTCAGCGCCGCGACGCTGGGCGGCACGTGGGAGACGCTCAAGGTCCACGAGGCCCGCGGCCTGCTCGCCGCCGTCTCGGTCGGACCGGGCACCGGCGGATTCTTCGTCTCCGTCTACGACGTGAAGACCGACTGCGCGAAGCCCCGCCTTCTCAACGGCGTCCTCGGCACGACGCTCACCATCCCCGGGTTCTTCCCCGGCCACGAGGCGGCGTGGTCGCCCGACGGCCGCACGTACTGGACGACCGGAGCGGGCCCCGGCACCATCGCCGCGCTCGACATGAGCAACCCCGTGCTTCCCCGGGTGATCTTCAACGGCCTCACCGGGTTGACCAACCACGGGCTCGGCTTCAGCCCCGACGGCAACCGCGCCTACGTCGCCAGCGCCGTCCCCGCGGGCATCACGATCTTCGACAGCAGCGACATCCAGAGCCGCAAGCTGTTCCCCAGGCTGCGCCGCATCGCCGACACCACCTGGGAGGACGGCGGCATCACCCAGCACGCCATGCCGTTCACCAAGAACGGCACGCCGTACTACATGGCCGTCGACGAGTTCGCCTCCGGCGGCGCCCGGATCGTCGACATCTCCGACGAGCGGGCCCCGCGGATCGTGCGCAAGCTCAAGCTGGAGATCAACCGGCCGGAGAACATGCCGCTGCGCGCCAAGGACACCGCGAAGAACGGGATCTTCGGCTACGAGGCGCACTACTGCTCGCTCGACCGGACCGTCGACCCGACCACGATGGCGTGCGGCTGGACCCAGTCCGGCATCCGCGTCTTCGACATCCGCGATCTGATGAATCCGCGCGAGATCGCCTACTTCAACCCGCCCGCGCAGGTCGGCAAGCGGGCCGAACTGGTCAACTCGGCGCACGCGTTCGTGCCCGGCCAGCCGCTCTCCGACGCCGCCAATGGCAACGTCGGCGACCCGGCGGGTTACCTTGGTCCGGTGGATATGACCGCGGACTGGTGCATGTCGCCGCCCCGCCTGGACGGCGACCGCCTCTGGGTGAACTGCGACGACAACGGCGCCATGCTGCTGCGGTTCACCAACGGCGCGTATCCGCGGTCATGACCCGGGTGCGGGTGCTTCTGGTCGCGATCGCCCTGGTCGTGGCCGGGATGGCGGTGGGCGCCGCGGGCGGCGTGCTCCTGGCCCCCGCGCCCCCGCGCCCACCCGCGGCGCCGAGCATGGTCGACATCGGGTTCAGCCAGGACATGATCGTCCACCACCAGCAGGCGCTGGAACTCGCGGGCCTGGTGCGCGGCAGGCTCGGTCCGTCGGCCGCGACCGTCGCCGCCACGATCGAGAACTCCCAGCAGCGCGAGATCGGGCTGATGCAGGGCTGGCTGTCGGCCTGGGACGCGCCGCAGGTCTCCGACACCGAGCCGATGGCGTGGATGGCGGGCAAGCACGACCACGGCGACGCCGACGCGCCGATGCCGGGCCTGCTGTCGCGGGCCGAACTCGACGAACTGGCCGGGCTCAGCGGCGCCGAGCTGGAGGCCAGGTTCATCCGGCTGATGATCAGGCACCACACCGGCGGGGTCGAGATGGCGACCATCGCCGTGCGCGAGGCCGCGCTGCCGCAGGTGCGGGCCCAGGCCCGGCTGATGGTCGCGGAGCAGCGCAAGGAGATGGGTGTGCTCTCGGGCCTCCTGACGGCGGGCGCCGGTCGGTGAACGACCTGGTCGCCGTGCCTGCTGGGGGCGGGCACGGCGACCAGGGTTCACCCACCGCGCGGAAACCGTGGGGCGGGTCCACGCGGTGTGTCCCTCAGACGCCTGAGATACCTCAAGCGTTCCCCCCTGAGGTCAGATCAGTCGCACACAGGCCTCGTTGGACCAGGTGGACCTGCTGCCGCCGCGCGTCGCGGCCACGGAATAGCAGATGTCGACGCCGACCGGCTCGTCGAAGACCCATTCCTCGGTGGCGTTCGGGTAGGTGAACTGCGAGACGTAGTCGATGTAGTCGCCGACCCGCCTGCGGACGAGCAGACCGGTCTCGTCGCTGGCGTTGTCCGTCCACATGAGATGGACGACGTTGCCGTCAAGGACCTCGGCGGTGAGGTTGGTCGGAGCCGCCGGGCCGTTGCTGAGCGTGGTGGCGCAGACCGGCTCGGCGGAGGTCGTCGACCCCGCTGAGTTGAACACCGCGATGGTGAAGCAGGCGGTCGTGCCGGGCTCAAGTCCGGTCCAGACATGGGAAGTGGTGTCCGGGGGCAGGGACTCGTGGTCGCTCTCGGTGATCACCGAATAGCCGGTCTCGGTGGTCGCGTTGTCCTGCCAGGTGACCTTGATGCTGTTGGTGCCCGCCGGCGCGGCCCGCACGTCGGTCGGGGCGGGTGGGCGCAGGCGAGTCCACGCGCACGCCGGCGTGCTCCAGTCCGACGCCTCGTAGTCGGCGAATCCCTGCAGGCGGAAGCAGACCTGGCTGTCCGGCGGCAGACCCGTGACGGTGCGTGTGGTGGTGTCGGCGTCGAGGATGACCTGGCTCTGGCCGTAGGTCAGGTGATAGCCCGTCTCGTCCGCGTAGTCGTCCCACTGCAGCTTCACCGAGCCGTCCGCGACGGTCACCGCGCTCATCGACGGCTTGGGCTGCAGCGTGAACACTCGCTTGATGAGGACTTCCTCGCCCTTGAAGTATTCGCGGACCCGCACCCGGTACTTGGGTGCGGTCCAGCCCTCGTCGCCGTAGGCCTCGACGACCCAGCGCCTGCCGGAGGTGTCGCGGGTGCCGAGGAAGATGGCGACGTGCTCGATGTGGTCGTTGTTCTGGCGGTCGTAGAACAGCAGGTCACCGGGGAGCGGAGTGGAGACCTCAGTGCCGAGCTCGGCGTAGCGGCTCGCTTCGAGGTCGTCCGCCGGGAACCCGGCCTGGTTGAGCGAGTAGTGCACCAGGCCGGAGCAGTCGAAGCCGGGGCCGGTGTTCAGGTCGCAGTTGGAGGACTTCAAGCCGAGAGTCGGGCCGTCGGCGTCACCGCCGCCCCAGCAGTACGAGCGGCCCACCTGGGCCAGTGCGGACTTGACGAGCTTTCTCGCGCTCGGGCTCCCCGGTTCTTGCCAGGTATCCCCGATGGCGGGCGCGGCGGGCGCGAGTTCCCCGGTCTCGGCTGACGCGGCGGGCGCCAGGCCCACGATCGCGACGGCGGCCAGCAGCAGTGCGTGTAAGCGCATGTCCCCAATCCCCTCCCCGTTCGGATAATCCGAAGTCGTACTAACTCGGTGTACGATAGGGGTGAGCGACGATCACTGTCCAGACCGACTTTCGGGGAGCCCGGCACCGTGGATGAACTCATCGAGGACTGGGTGCGGCTCGCACCCGAGATCGACCCGCTGACCGAGGGGGTGGTCGAGCGCGTCCACCTGATCGCCCGGGCACTGGACCTGGCCTGCGCTGAGATCGCCTCGCCCCACGGGATCAACACCCGGGACTACGACATCCTCGCCCGGCTGTACTGGACGGGGGAGCCGCACCGGCTCACCCCGACGCAGCTGGCCAACGGGACCGGGGCGCCGACCACATCGATCACGAGTCGGCTGGACCGACTGGAACGTCTCGGGTTGTTGCGGCGGGTTCCGGCTGAGCGTGATCGGCGGTCGCTGTTGGCTGAGCTGACCGCGGAGGGGATTTCGCTGTTCCGGGGGATGGTTCGGGAGCAGGCTCAGATCGAGGCAGCGGCGTTTCGGAAGCTTGATCCGGAGGATTTGGCCCAGCTGCGGGACTTGCTCGACAAGGCGTTGTCGGCTTGCCGGGAGACGATGACTGCTCCGCCTCGGCGGGTGGAGTTGGCTGCTGACAAGCATTGAGCTCGGCCGGCTGGGGGTGACTGACCGGCTTTGCGTGGGGGTGCCTGTTTGGGTGGTTCGCCTTGATTTGGGGACCCCGGAAATGGACCTGCGCGGGGAAAGCGGGCAGGTGGAGGAACTGCCCCGCGCCGCGAAAGTTTAGGTCCATTTCACCCCAAATCAAGGCGAACCACCCAAACAGGCAGGTGGTGCTGGCCCGCCCGGTTTGGAGGGTGGTCGCTACCAAAACAGGCAGTTGGGCTTGGCCCCCTTGCGATTGCGGGGTGGTGGGAGGCGACTGCAACCCACCCCTCACACCCCACCCCTCACCCACCCCAGGTTGTGCGCCTTAGATCAACACACCAGGGTTGAGGATTCCGGCGGGGTCGAGCGCCCCCTTCGCCGCCCTCAATGCCGCCGCGAACGGGTCCGGGCGTTGGCGGTCGTACCAAGGGCGGTGGTCGCGGCCGACGGCGTGGTGGTGGGTGATCGTTCCGCCGTTCGCCGCCAGCGCGTCCGAGACCGCGGTTTTGATCTCGTCCCATTGCGCCACGGTCTGGCCCCAGGTGCCGGGGGCGTAGATGCCGAAGTACGGTGCCGGGCCGTCCGGGTAGACGTGGGTGAATCGGCAGGTCACCAACCCCACCCCGGCGATCTGGCGGATCGCGTCCGTGGCGGCGGTGGTGACGGCCGCGTGCAGGGACTCGAAGCGGTCCCAGGTGCAGGCGGTCTCGAAGGTTTCGACGATCATCGAGCGGCGGGCCAGGGCGTCGCGCTGGTAGGGCATGCGCAGGAATGAGGTTCGCCAGTCCGCGCCCGGATTCTTCTTGCCCTCCGCGACTTCGCCGCCGTGGGCCTGGCCGATCTCCACTGCCCGGGCCAACGCGCCGTCGACGGGGTGGTCGGCGGATTCGAAGCCCAGCACCAGAACGCCGCCGCCGGTGGTCACTCCGGCGTTGAGGAAGGCTTCCGCCGGGTCGAGCAGGCGGCAGTTCGCCGGGTGCAGGCCCGACTGGGCGACCGCGCGGGTGGCCGCGACGGCCGAGGCGTAGTCGGCGAACCGCAGCGAGGCGTTCGCCCGGTGTGTCGGCCGGTCCTGCAGGCGCATCCACGCCTCGGTGATGATGCCGAGCGTGCCTTCGGAGCCGAGGAACAGCCGGTCCGGCGACGGGCCCGCGCCGGACCCGGGAAGTCGCCGGGATTCGCTGACGCCGCTGGGGGTGACCACCCGCATCGACTCGACCAGGTCGTCGATGTGGGTGTGCAGGGTGGCGTAGTGCCCGCCCGCCCTGGTCGCGAGCCAGCCGCCGAGGGTGGAGAACTCGAAGGACTGCGGAAAGTGGCGCAGGCTCAGACCGTGCGGGCGGAGTTGGTCCTCCAAGTGTGGGCCGAACACCCCCGCCTGGATTCGCGCGGCGCGGCTGGTGTGGTCGATCTCGACGACCTGGTCCAGCCCGCCGAGGTCGATCGTCACCGCCGGGCCGTCGAAGCGGGGTTCCACGCCGCCGACGACCGAACTGCCGCCGCCGAACGGGACCGCCGCGACTTTCGCCGTGGTGCACCAGTCGAGCAGGTCGACGACGTCCTGTTCGGTTCGCGGTCGGGCGACGACGTCGGGCACGTGACTCAGTTCGCCGCGCAGGTTTCGCACTACGTCGCGGAAAGCCTTGCCGTGGGCGTGGGCCGCGCGGTCGGTGGGGTCGGCCGAACACACGTCGGCCAGCGCGCCCGGCGGGCGCACCCTGGGCGGCCGCAGGTCCAGGTCGGCGACCGTCGGCGGCTCGTGGTCGGTGAGGTCCGCACCGGGCAGCAGACCGGCGACCCGCTCGGTGAGCGACGTCAGCTCCTGGCCCTGCAGCGCGTCCTCGTCGTTGCCCCAGCCCCACCATGACCTGGCCATGTGTCCCGCCCTTCGTCGACCGGGCCAAGCTACCGGTTGTCCAGTGTGGACGTGCTCGGAAGTCCGAGTAGGGTCACGGCGATGCGGCGAATTCCGGATTCCGAGCGACGCGCGCGACTGAGCCTGCGACACGGTCTGGCGGCGCCCCTTCCCTCGGCCGACCCGACCGACGTCGCGGAGGCTCTGGTCGCCCTGCACGCCACCGATCCCTGCACGGTGTACCTGTCCGTGCTCGCCCGGATGGCGGTCGACCCGGACACCATCACCGAAGCGCTGCACGACCGCAAGACGATGGTCCGGATGCTCGGCATGCGTCGAACGGTGTTCGTCGTGCCGCGGGCGCTCGCCCCGGTGGTGCAGTCCGCGTGCAGCCGGGCGGTGGCCGCGACCGAGCGGCGCAGACTGGTCAAGCAACTCGAAGACGCCGGCGTGGCGACCGACGCCGCGGGCTGGCTGCGCGACGTCGAGCAGTCCACCTTCGCCGCGCTGTCCGCGCGTGGTGAGGCGAGCGCGGCGGAGCTGTCCGCCGACGAGCCCCGGCTGCGCACGTCGCTGCTGATGGCGCCCGGAAAGCCTTACGAGGCAAAGCAGAACATCACCTCCCGGGTCCTCGGCCTGCTCGCCGCCGACGGGATGATCGTGCGCGGCAGGCCGTTGGGCTCGTGGACCTCCACGCAGTACCGGTGGTCGCCGATGACTTCGTGGTTCCCCGGCGGCCTGCCCTCCCTGGACGTGTTCGAAGCCCGCACGGAACTGGCGCGTCGATGGCTGCGGGTGTTCGGGCCCGCGACGGTCGGGGACCTGAAGTGGTGGACTGGGTGGACGCTCGGTGACACCCGGAAGGCGCTCGCCGAGGTGGGTGTCGTGTCGGTGGAACTCGACCACGGCACTGGCGTCGTCCTCGCCGACGACCTGGAGCCGGTTGCCGAACCCGCACCTCGGCCGGTCCTGCTGCCCGCGCTGGATCCGACGCCTATGGGGTGGACTGAGCGGGACTGGTACCTGGGGGAGCACTCGGATCGGTTGTTCGACCGGTCGGGGAACATCGGGCCGACCGTGTTCTGGGATGGTCGGGTTGTGGGCGGGTGGGCTCATCGGCCGGATGGGGAGATCGCTGTCCGGCTGTTGGAGGACATCGGCGCGGAAGCTGAGGCGTTGGTGGAAGCCGAGGCCGTGCGGTTGGCTGGGTTGGTTGGGGTTGTTCGGATGCGGTCTCGGTTTCCGACTCCGTTGGAGCGGGAGTTGCTCGCTCTTTGAGCAGGGCTAGCTCGGCGGGGCGGTGGGTGCCGGGGGAGCGGGGCAGGTCGTTCGGCCGGGCTCGATCTTCACCTTCAGGCCCGGCAGAGCGAACGGGCCGACAATCTCCATCGCGTACACCTTGCCGGTGAGCTGGGTGAACTCGGCGAACGTCGAGTCCGCCCCGAAGCGGTGCCTGCTCGGCGTCGCCTCCAGGGGGTTTTCCACGTGGGTGCCGTCGGGTGCCTTGATCGTGGTGACGTCCTCGCCGGTGATGCCGAACTTGACCACGCCGTCGAGCGTCAGCGTCCCGGCCACCCGGGCGCCGTCCAGTTCGACGTTGCGGGCGTCCACCTCCCAGGTGGACAGGTTGCCGTCGCCGCCGGTCAGCTTCAGGGTGTAGTCCTGGCCCAGGATCGTCTGGTTCATCGCGATGCACAGCTCGTTCAGCTTGCCCTGTGCGAAACCGGCGCGGATCAACCGAATATCGCGCAGCACAACAGTTCCGTCGGCCTGTCGGACTTTCTGCGTGTTGTCCACAACGGACAGTCCGAAGTCGACACCGTAGAGGCCGCTGGTGCTCAGGTCGGCGGTGCCGCTCTGGATGACCACGTGGTGGGCCAGCGCCCCGGTGTTCATCCCGATCCCGCACAGCGCGACCAGCACCAGGGCGGGTACGCCGAGCAGCGCCGACCGGCCCCACCGGGTTCCATTCATCACGCGCCGCCGTTGAGCAGCTGCAGGGTGGACTTCGGCAGGTTGATCGGGTTGTCGCGCTGGCCCGGCTGCGGCTGCGGGTTGTACGCGGTGATGGCGTAGGCGTTCATCCGCAGCCAGCACCCGGAGATGTTGAGCCCGATGTTGTCCGGCACCCAGGTCCACGTGATGATGCACGTCCCCCACTGGAACTCCAGGTTCGTCCCCCACACGTCGGTCCACATCGCCTGGCCCGCGTTGTTCGTCCCGCCCAGCTCGATCGGCCCCGGCGCGGTGATCTGCACGCGGTAGTCGGCGCCGCGGTTCTGGTCGATGAGGATGTCCTTGTCGACGACAAGCTGCTTGAAGCGGTAGTGGTTGACCTGCCTTGTGGTCCCGTCCGCGACGGTGATCGTGGTGGTGCCCAGGTCGGTGAAGGACTGGGTGTGCCAGTCGTAGGTGTCGATGAACGAGCTCTCCTTGCCGAAGGCGATCTGGAAAGCCTGTGGCACCACGCAGAACCCGATGTTGGTGTCGCGCACGCAGCCCGCCGCGGCCTCCGCGCGCGGGACCGAGGCGTCGGGGACGAGTGCGGTGGAGAACAGCACCAGCAGGACCGCGGCCGCCGCCAGCCAGGCGCGCACGGGTGCGATCACGACTCGGCCCGCCGCCCGCGCGGCTTCTTCGGGCCCCAGCCGAACACCATGGCCGCGCCGACGACACCGAGCAGCGTCCCGAGCAGGAAGCCGCCGAGGTTGGACGCGACGAACGCCGCGACCGCGAAGATCCCGCCCATCAGCCCGGCGACGAGCCGCTGCGTCGGTGCGAACCACGCCATCAGGCCGAGCACGATCATCCCGCCGCCCAGGACATAGCCCGCGACCCCCGATGCCCCCGCGGACAGGGTGACCACGATCGGCGCGACGGTCAGCGACATGATCGTCCAGCCGCCCAGCATCATCCACAGGCCGCCCCAGAACGGCCTGGTGCGGCGGAAGGCGGTGAACCACTGCCAGGCCGCGGCGACGACGGCGAGCACCGGGTTGTCCCGGACGCGGGTCAGCATCCGACTGTCCCGGGTTCGATGGCCAGCTTCAGGCCGGGCAGGCCGATGCTGCCGACGAGTTCGATGGTGTACGCCGAAGCGTCGAGGTTGGCGATGTTCACCGTGCCCGCCTCCAGGCCGAAGTTGCCCGCGGTGCCGCCGTCGAGCCGGGTCACCCCCATGTTGACGTCGTCGGCCGACTTGCCCAGGTACATGTCGGCGAAGGTGCTGTTGCTCGCGTTGACCGAGACCGCTTCGAGGATCAGGTCGGAGGCGTTGATCTCGGCGGTGCCCTCCGGCGTGCCGTTGACCGGCTCACCCGCGGTGATCTTGAGCGTGTAGCTGACCCCGGCGATGCTCTCGTGCACCACGCCGCACAGGCCGTCGAGCCGCGCGGACTTGAAACCCGCGCGCGCCATGCCTTTGCTGGCCCCGGTGCCGCCGTTGTCGGCGAGCCGGTCGTGCAGCAGCGCGGCGAAACCGGCGCCCTGCACCTGGTCGGACTTGATCGCGAACGGCTTGTTCACCACCATGAAGTTGGCCGCCAGCAAGCCTTGCGCCATCCCCACGCCGAGCAGCCCCACGACCACGGTCGCGGGAATGGCCAGCAGCGACGAGCGCCCGACCCGGCTGCCGCGCCGCACGTCGTCGGCGGCTTCCTCACGCATCCGGGCGTTCCAGGCCGCCACCGCGGCGAACCGCTTACCCGCCATCACGCCTGACCTTCAGCGGTGCGGCGGAACATGCGGCGCAGCTTCGGGTGTTCGGGCTTCGGGCCCCAGGCGAAGATCATGCCGCCGCCGATGACCCCGCAGATCATCCCGACCCCGAAGCCACCGAGGTTCGACAGCACCAGCGACGCGACCGCGAAGACCACGCCGAGCAACCCGGCGAGGTGGCGCTGCGACGGGACGAACCAGGAGAAGAAGGCGAACATCATCATCGAGCCGCCCAGCACGTAGCCGGACATGCCGCCGACCCCGGCGGCCAGCGTGACCGACATCGGGGCGAGAGTCAGGGAGAGGATCACCCAGCCGCCGAACGCGAGCCAGGCGCCGCCCCAGAACGGACGGGTGCGGCGGAAGCGGGTGAACGCCGCCCAGGCACGGGCCGGTCTGCCCGGCGTCTTGGCGGTGCCTGCGTGGTCCGAGTGGTCCGCGATCGGTTCGGTCATGGCGAACTCCTGTCGATCTGGTCGGTCCGCACGTGTTGATGGCGGCGGCCGTCCGCCACCAACACGCGGCGGGATCAGGGAACGATGGTGCAGTTGGTCGAGCCGGACTCGATGGCCAGCGACAGACCGGTCAGGTTGATCGTCCCGGCGATCGTCGCCGAGTAGGCCTCAGCGTGCAGGCCGTTGAGGTTCGCCGTGGTCGACTGCAGACCGAAGTTGCCGGGCGTGCCACCGAGCGAGCCGGTGCTGGTGCCCATCTGCACGTCGTCCGCGCTCTTGCCGAGCGCCAGGCCGTTCATCGAGGCGTTGGCGTTGACCGACTCACCGTCGAGCACCAGGTCCTGCGCCGCGATGTCGTTGACCGCGTCGTTCGGGTTGCCCGCCGCGATCTTGAGCGTGAACGGCAGGCCGAGCACGCTCTGGTGGACCGCCGCGCAGAGGCCGTTCAGGTTGGCCGTCTGGAAGCCCGCCCGCGCCACGGCCTGACCGCTCGTGGTGCCGTCGGCGTTGTCCTTCGTGACCTTGTCCATGATCGCGCCGAAACCGTCGCCCGCGAGGGCGGCCGACTCGATCTGGAAAGGCTTGCCGTTGACGTTGAACGACGCCGCGAGCAGACCCTGGGCCAGCGCGATGCCGAGCGTCGCCATGGCGATTCCGGCGACGCCCGTGACCGCGGTGAAGCGGCCCCATCTTGTTCTGCCCAGTGTGGTTTCCTGCATCTGACCTCCTGGTTTCGTTGCCCTCCGCAGTCACGCGGAGAACTGCTGGGAAATCACCGCACCACCGAAAATGGGCAGGCCGAATAACACACAGTCACAGCGGAGTAGCGGCGGCCGCCCTCGCTCGCCGGTATCCGCCACCAGCCGTAACCGTGTGTCCCTGATCACCCGGTGGGGGTGAACGAACGGTGCCATTTGTGTTGCCTGGTGACAAGAGCTTCGACGCGGTGCTGGTCAGAGGTGAGCGAGTTGTGTGACTCTTGGTAACGCGTACTGTGGGTAACACGCGCTTGATCGACAGCTTGTGGCGGTCTGTAAAGGGGGCGAGTGTCTGCCATTCGGCGGTATCGAGCCGGATTTCTCGCCGGTCGTGGTAACAGAAAGTAATAGGTTACGTATCGGTAACATGCCGTATCCATTCCGCCGAACGCCGTCTTTGATACCCGGAATGGAGAGTCCAGTGGTCGTAGGCGGAAGACGCGGAAGAGTCGCGCGGCGGGTGCTGGGAGCCGTGGCGGCGCTCGCCGCGCTGGCCTTGGTCGGCGTGGTCATCGCGGTCACGTTCGCCAACCGGATCGACGGCCAGAGCATGAGCCCGACCCTCGGCGACGGCGACCGGATCTTGTTGGAGCCCTTCTTCGACCCCGCCGACCTGCGCCGGTTCGACATCGTCGCCGCACGGCCGTCGCCGGGTAGTCCGGCCGTGGTGAAGCGGGTGATCGGCCTGCCGGGTGACGCGGTGAAGATCGAGGTCCGGGCCGACGGTGGGGCGTCGGTCATGGTCCGCCCGGCGGGCGCGGCGGGGTGGTCGGTGGTCGACGCTCCCGTGTGGACGGAGAACTGGCACGACGCCCGCCAATGCTGTGCCGCGGACGGGAAATCGGGGAACGGGGAGGCGGTGGTGCCTGCCGGGCACGTGTTCGTGCTGGGGGACAACCCTTCGCAGTCCGACGACTCACGCAAGTACGGCTGGATCCCTATCAGCGAGGTGATTGGCAGGATGGCGTGGCGCCTCTACCCACTAGATCGACTCGGTTCACTCGATCCGGGCGCGGACATGCGCCTCGTGCGAGAGCCATGATGGGCGCCATGGACAACATGAAGCGGGTCGAGCGGATCATCGCCGCACTGCCGGAGGCGGAGCGCGTCGATGTCGAAGCCTGGGGCGATCACCCGACATTCCGTGTGCGCGGCAAGAACTTCATCTTCGCCGACCATCTCGCGCAGAATCTCTCGGTGAAGCTGTCCAAGGCCGAAGCCGAAGCCGTGGTGGCCACCGACCCGGCCGCCCATCCGGCGGGCTACGGGCTGGGCCGTCACGGCTGGATCGCGCTCGACGTCCCAGCCGGACTCGACGAGGACCGCTGGGCACAGCTGGAGGAGTGGATCCGCACCTCCTATTGCCTGGTCGCCCCGAAGACCCTGGCTCGCAAGGTCGAGAACGGCTGAGCTCGCGCCGGGGCGCGCTGTCACCGATAGGCTTTCGCAATGGCGAAGTACTTCGACGTGCATCCGGACAACCCTCAGCGCCGCTCGATCACGCAGATCGTCGACCTTCTGCGCGCCGACGCCCTGATCGCGTACCCCACTGACTCCTGCTACGCGCTCGGCTGCCGGTTGGGGAACAAGGACGGGATCGACCGCATCCGCGAGATCCGAAACCTCGACGACCGCCACCACTTCACCCTGGTGTGTCAGGACTTCTCGCAGCTGGGCCAGTTCGTCGAGGTCGGCAACGCGGTGTTCCGGGCGATCAAGGCGTCCACGCCGGGCAGCTACACCTTCATCCTGCCCGCCACCAAGGAAGTCCCGCGCAGGCTGCAGCACGCGAAGAAGAAAACGGTCGGGGTGCGCATCCCCGATCACGTCGTCACCCAGGCGATCGTGGCCGAGCTCGGTGAGCCGCTGCTGTCGAGCACGCTGCTGCTTCCCGACCAGCCGGAGCCGATGACCATGGGCTGGGAGATCAAGGAGCGGCTCGACCACGTGGTCGACGCGGTGATCGACTCCGGCGAGTGCGGCACCGTGCCGACGTCGGTCATCGACTTCTCGCAGGGTGAGCCGGAGATCATCCGGGTGGGTGCGGGAGACGTCTCCAGGTTCGAGTGAGCTTATCGAACACATGTTCGAACGCTCTGGTATCCTCGGTGGTGGGGAGAGTCGATGCCGGGGGGTTGAAGATGATCAAGGTGTATCACCCGTGGCCGGTTCCGGTGCAGGCCCTGTGCTACTCGGAGCCCGCGGCGCTGACCGACATGGAGGTGTGGGTCAGCCGGGTTCGTGAGCGGGGGCTGATCGGGTCGGACGTCCGGTTCGCCGTGCGCCGCGAGGAGGTGCCGGTCGGGGTGTTGAGCGACGAAGCCGGTTCCCGGGAGGTCCGGCCGTCGTCCTACCTGGTGTTCGCGCGCGACGGGTTCGAGGTGGTGGACCGGATGTCGTTCCTCCGGCGTTACCGCGAGCCGTGATGAGTGCAGGATGGACACATGACCGACGTCTACAGCCGCCTGCTGCTCACCGAACGCGACGCCCTGCTGCCCATCCTTCGCCGCACCCCGGAAGAGGCGTTCGACCGCCCCACGGTGTGCGACCTGTGGTCCGTCCGTGACGTGATCGCCCATTGCGCGACCGCCCTGACCCGGGTGGCCACCGGCGACCTGCACGACTTCTCGCCCGAGGCCAACGAGGCCGATGTGGACGCCAGGCGTCCGCTCCCGCTCGCGGACGTGATCGCTGAACTGGAGAAGGCCTACGAACTCGGCGCCGCCAGCCCGGAGATCCACCGGGTGGCGCTGGGGGAGTGGGTGCACGGCGGCGACATCCGCGAGGCGCTGGGTGAACCCGACGCGTACTCGTCGGCCGGTGTGGACGACGCCCTGGCCATCCTGGTCCAGCGCAGCGTCACCCGGGAGGTCCCGCCCACCGACGTCCACCTCACCGATGGGCGCTCCCTGCGTCTGGGCGACCCGGACGCGAGCGCGGAGGGCGTCCTCAAGACCGATGTCGCCGGTCTGTTCCGCATCGTCGCGAACCGCAGGCCCGAACTCGCCGAGGCCGACTTGACCGGCTTGGTGCCCAGCGAGCTGCGGATGTTCTTCTAGGGCAACGGAAAACGCCCGGCGAGGGCACTCGCCGGGCGTTTTCCGTGTCAGGTGATCAGCTGGTGAGAGTCCAGCTGTCGATGTAGCCGGTGTCGTTGGTCTCGACGTCCTGCACGCGCAGCTTCCATGCGCCGTTGCGGGATTCCGAGGACAGGTTCACCGTGTAGCTGGCGTTGACGTTGTCGGCCGAGTCGCTGCTCGAGGAGTTCTTCAACCGGTAGGCCGAACCGTCCGGGGCCACCAGGTCGATGACGAGGTCACCGCGCCAGGTGTGCACGATCGCGACGTCGACCTTGCTGCTGGCCGAGGCGGTTCCGGTGCAGGACAGTGAGATCGTGCTTTCCACCGTGGTGTTGTCAACGATGTTCACGTTCGTGCCGTTGCTGGCCGGGGCGCAGCCGCCGCCGTCGCCGGTGGACCCGGTGTTGAGGGTCCAGGTGTCGATCTTGCCGGTGTCGCCGGGGCCGGAGTCGTTGACTCGCAGCTTCCAGTCGCCGTTGGCCGCTTCACCGGAGAGGTTGACGGTGTAGGACGTCACCAGGTTGTCGGTGCCCGAGCCGGTCTTGTTGTGCAGGACGTAGGCCGAGCCGTCCGGTGCGATGAGCGAGACGGTCAGGTCACCGATGTAGGTGTGGACGATGTTGACGTCGACCTTGGCGGTGGCTGAGGCGTTGCCGGTGCAGCCGGAGACGGTGACCGGGCTTTCGACGGTGGCGTTGTCGGTGATGGCGTAGTCGGTGGCGTTGGTGACCGCCGAGCAGGTGCCGCCGCCAGTGGGGTTGATCGTCCAGCTGAAGTTCGCCGAGCCGGACTTGGCGGGGCTGGAGCTGTCCGTCGCGGTGATGGTCACGTTGGACGTGCCCGCCGTGGTCGGGCTGCCGGTGATGGTGCCGGTCGAGGAACTGATCGACAGTCCGGCGGGCAGCCCGGTGGCCGACCAGGTGTACGGCGAGGTGCCGCCGGAAGCCGTGTTGGTCTTGTTGACCGCGGTGCCCACGGTGCCGGTCTGGTTGCCCGGGTTCGCGACGGTGACGCCAGTGGTGCCGCCGCCGTTCATGAACGCGGTGTACAGCAGGACGTTCGGCGAACCGGCGTTGATGCCGGTCAGCTTGCCGGTCGAGCCGTTGTTGACCAGCGCGTCGCGGATCTGCTGCGGGGTCGACGAGGTGTTGAGACCCAGGTACACCGCCGCCGCGCCCGCCACGGTCGGCGAGGCCATCGAGGTGCCGGTCATGGTCGCGCTGCCGGTGTTGCTGGAGTGCGACGCCGACACGATGCTCGTGCCCGGCGCCCAGATGTCGAGGCAGGAGCCGTAGCTGCTGGGACCGGTGCCGTTGTAGCGCTGGTCCTGCTGGTTGCTGTTGCCGACCGTGATGGCCTCGGGGACGAGCTGCGGGCTGTAGTAGCAGGCGTCGTCGTTGGAGTTGCCCGCAGCCTGGATGAACTGCACGCCGCTGGCGATCAGCGACTTCACCGCGTTGTCCATGGTGGCGCTGGAGCAGCGCTGGCGGCAGCCGATGCTGTAGTTGACGACCGCGGGCTTGACCGCGTTGTTCTTGACCCAGTTGATGCCCGCGATGATGTCGTCGTTGCTGCCCGAGCCCGCGCAGTCGAGCACGCGCACGGCCGAGATGGACGCCTTCTTCGCCACGCCGTAGGTCGTGCCCGCAGCGGTGCCCGCGACGTGCGTGCCGTGGCCCTGGCAGTCCTGCGGGGTCGAGTCGTTGTCGACGAAGTCGTAACCGGCGGAGACGCGGCCGGAGAAGTCGGTGTGGCTCGCGTTGATGCCGGTGTCCAGCACGTAGACGCGAACGCCCTGACCGGGGTTGGTCGGGTAGCTGAAGGACTTGTCCAGCGGAAGGTCACGCTGGTCGATGCGGTCGTCGCCCCAGTTGGGCGGGTTGGGCTGGGTGTCGAGGGCGACCATGGCCTGGGCCTGCTCGACGGACTCGACGTCGGCGTCGCGCGCGACGTTCTTGGCCTGTTCGGCGGTCATCGTGGCCGAGTAGCCATTGATGATCTCGAGGTTGTGCTTGACGGTGCCGCCGTGCTTGCGGGACTTGTCGGCAGCCATCGAGCTGACGGCGCCGCGGGCGCCGTTCTTGAACTTGACGATGTAGCGGTCGGGGACGGCGCCGGGGGCGTCCGCGTTCTGAATGGTGACGTCAGCTTCACTGGAGTAGGCAGGGACCGAGACCGCGGCGATGCCCGCGGTCGCGACTACGGCGAGCAGGGCTGCTCTGGACGCCTTGCTTCGCATTCGGATGCGCGTCATTTATGCCGATTCCTTACTGTGCAGGGGGTACGAGCAAGAAAGGCGCGGTCGGCTATCCCCGCGTCCACAATGGAGCTGCTCGCCCGTGCATAGTGCCACTCGTGACGCCCGTTGGAAAGACCTTAAAACTGGCGGGTACACATAACTGTTAACCCTTAAATGGGAACATTCCCTTATGGCAACATGGAGTCATGACTGATGACGCTCCGGTGCTCAGGGCCCGGATGTACGGCGAGGACGACCTGAGTTCGCTGCCCGTCTTCGCTGGGGGATTCATCAACTTCGGATTCTGGCAAGACGTGGCCGCGGACCAGCGGATAACCGTCGAACAACGAGTCGAAAGCCAGTTCGCGCTCTATCGTCTGGTATTCGAGCGGCTGGGCGTCGGCGCGGGGGACGCGGTGCTCGAAATCGGTTCAGGAACCGGTGTCGGCGCGGCCTGGGCGTTCGCCGAATTCGGTCCGCGCGAACTGCACGGTGTCGACCTGAGTCCCGACCAGGTCGCCCGCGCGAGTGCCCACGCGCAGGGGGAACGGCTGACCTACCGCCAAGGCGCCGCCGAGGATCTCCCGTTCCCCGACGAGACCTTCGACGTCGCGGTGTCCATCGAGGCCGCGCAGCACCTCGACGACCTCGGCGCGTTCGCCGCGCAGGCGTACCGGGTGCTGCGGCCGGGTGGTCGGTTCGCCGTCAGCACGTTCTTCGCCCCGACCGCGGACCGCCGCGGCGAATTGGCGGCCCGGCTGGACACCTTCACCTCCGGCGTCGACCGCGATCACTCGATCCCAGAAGTGGTCGGCCACTTGGAGGCCGCGGGCTTCGGCGACGTCCGGGTCACCTCGATCGGCGAGCACGTCTGGCCGGGGCTGGACCGTTGGATCGCCCAACTCGGCGTGCCCGAGGGCGAGTGGCCACGGCGCTGGCTGACCTCCTACCGCGACGGCCTGATCGACTACTACGTCATCTCGGCGGGCCGGTCGGCGGGCGAACGGATGAGGTAGTCCGACGGGTCGAACGCCGCGAGCCGGGCGCGCATCCGGCTGGTGGACCACGGCCAGCTGAAACTGTTGCGGCCGTTGGAGTCCAGGTAGTAGCTGGAGCAGCCGCCGGTGTTGTAGACGGTGCCCGCCAGCGCGCCCTGCACCTCATTGTTGTAGCGGCGCTGCACGTCCGGGCGGACCGTGATGCTCGACCAGCCGAGCTCGCGGATCCGGCGCACAGCGGTGTTCACGTAGCCGAGCTGGGCTTCGAGGATGGTGAACGCCGACGAGTGCCCGGTGCCCAGACTCGGCCCCAGCAAAAGGAAAGCGTTCGAGAAGCCGGCGACCGTGGTGCCGAGGTAGCTGACCGGGCTGCCCCGCCAGTGCTCGGCGAGACTGCGTCCCTCGGCGTCGAACACCAGGTTCGCCAGCGGCATGTCGAGGATGCGGAACCCGGTGCCGAGGATGATCGCGTCCACTTCGGACTCGACACCGTCGGCGCCGACGACGTGACTGCCCCGGATCTCCTCGACCGCGTGCGGATGGACCGTCACGTTCGGCTTGGTCAGCGCGGGGTAGTAGGTGTTGGAGAACAGCAGGCGTTTGCAGCCGAGCGTGTAGTCCGGGGTGAGTGCCCGGCGCAGGTCCGGATCGCGGACGGTGAGCCGCAGGTGTGCCAGGCCGATCCGCTGGACCAGCCGCAGGATCCACGGGTTGCGGAAGCCGACGCCGAGCGCCTCCATGGCCGCGTACTCGAACCCGCGCAGCGCCCGCTGGACGAACGGGACGGCGCGCAGGAGCCGCTTCTCGAGCTCGGGCACGGCGTGGTCGGGCTTGGGCAGCACCCACTGCGCGGTCCGCTGGAACAGGTGCAGGGATGCGACCTCGGGCTGCAGGTGCGGCACGAACTGCACGGCCGACGCGCCGCTGCCCACGACCGCGACCCGCTTGCCCTTCAGGTCGATGGTGTGGTCCCACCAGGCCGAGTGGAAGACCTCGCCGGGGAAGTCGACCAGGCCGGGCAGGTCCGGGATGAGCGGCTCGTTCCACGGACCCGCCCCGGCGACCAGGATTCGCGCGGTGAACCGGCCGCGGGTCGTGTCGAGGTGCCAGCGCTGGTCGCCGTCGGACCACTGGGCGCGGGTCAGCTCGACGCCGAAGCGCACATGCGGGTCGACACCGTGCTCGGCGGACACCCGGCGCAGGTAGTCCAGGATCTCCGGCTGCTCGGCGAACGCCCGGCTCCACTCCGGGTTGGGCGCGAACGAGAACGAGTACAGCGCCGACGGGACGTCGCACGCGCAGCCCGGGTAGGTGTTGGCCCGCCAGGTCCCGCCGACGCCCGCGGTCTTCTCCAGCACGGCGAAGTCGGTCACGCCCTGGGCGAGCAGCTTGACGGCCGCCCCGATGCCGGAGGCACCCGCGCCGATGACGACGACCTCGAAGTCGCGCTGACCATCCACGCCAGACCTCCCGGAGTCATACCGCAAGACTCCAAAGACTAACAGTATCCGAAACCCCCACCAACCCCCGCGAGTCGCCCCTCCCGGCAAACGAGTCGCCCCTCCAGGCAAGTGAGTTCGACATTCGCGAGGCACGAACGTTGAACTCACTTGCCGGACAGGGCGACTCACTTGCCGGACGGGGCGACTCGCGACCTTGGGGGTGGGTTAGGCGCCGAGGGTTTCGAGGGTGGCGGCGGTTTCGGCGGGGCTGGGCATGGCGGCGATCTCGGCTGCGACCTCGCGGGACCGTGCGGCGACGGCGTCGTCGGCCAGGAGGTCGGCCGCCCTGGCTGCCACCGCCTCGACCGTGATCGCGTCGCCGACGAGTTGCACGCCCGCGCCGCCCTCGGTCACCGCGTCGGCGTTGACGAACTGGTCGGCGCCCTGCGGGATGAACAGCTGCGGGACGCCGGCGGCCAGGGCTCCGAGCGTGGTGCCGCTGCCACCGTGGTGGACGACGAGATCGGTGTGCGGCAACAGGTCCGCCTGCGGTACCCACGGCAGCACGGTCACGTTGTCCGGCGCCGTCCCGAGGTCGGCGATCTCCACGGTCGGGCCCGCCGCGACGATCACCCGGGCGGGCAGCGTCGCGAGACCGTCGATGGCGGTCCGCAGCACGCCCGCCTGGCCGAACGCCGTGCCCAGGGTCAGGTAGACCAAAGGCTTGTCGTGCTCGGCGACCCATGCGGGCAGCTCGCCCGGCTCGGCGAAGGCCACCGGGCGCAGCGGGATCCGCTTGGGGAAGGTGAGGAATTCCTTGTCCTGCAAGGAAGCCGGGTAGATGTCGAGATACGGGTCGGGGAACGGCCCGGCCGGGTCGTAGTCGACCCCGAGTTCGGCGGCCACCTCGGCGTTCTTGGTGAGGAAGCTGGGGAAGGTGTTCCCCAGGGCGCCGCGGCCGAAGGCGTGGCACAGCACCGGGATGCCCGCGGCCTTGGCGGCCAGCCCGGCACCTGGACTGCCCGCTTCGTAGAGCACCAGGTCGGGCTTCTCGCGGGCGAGGATCGGGCCGAGGTCGGCGGCGATGCCGCGCGCGAGCACCGAGATGAAGACGCTGCTCACCACCTCGCTCATCGCCTCGACGTCGCTGAAGTCCGGCGGCGAGCCCTGGGTGACCTGGTTGAAGGCGTCGGTGATCGTGGTGCCGACATCGACGACGTCGAAGCCGAGCGAGATCAGGACGGGATGGAAGGAGGCGTCGGTCGCGTAGGTGACGCGGTGGCCGTGCTCCTTGGCCGCGATCGCCAAGGGGAGCAGGGGGTACGTGTGGCCATGGCTGGGCAGGCTGGAGATCAAGACATGCACTGAACCGACAGTACGTGCGCCGAAGCGGTCTTCGCCGGCTTTTTTCCAACCGTTCCGGTTACCGGACGGCGATCGGCAGTTCGTCGGTGTCGCCGACCGGCCACGCCAGCGGGTCGGGCCCGAGCCGGGTCAGCTCGCTGATCTGCAGCACGCTCCACGGCGAGACCGCCCGCGTCCCGGCGAGCACCGACTCGCTGAACTCGGCCCACGACACCCATTCCGCGGCGTCGACCTCGTCGGGGTTGGGCACCGGGTCGGTGGTGACGACGACCCGGAACACCGGGCACATCTCGTTCTCCACCATGCCGTTGTCCATCACCGCGCGGTAGCGGAAGCGGGGCAGGATCAGGTCGGGGTGGTGCGGTCCGGCGAGCCCGAGCTCGTCCTCCAGCCTGCGCGCCACACTGCGGGCGATCGGCTCGTCGGGGCCGGGGTGACCGCAGCAGGAGTTCGTCCAGACGCCGGGCCAGGTCTTCTTGTGCGAGGCCCGCTGGGTGATCAGGAACCGTCCGTCCGGATCGAAGACGTAGCTGGAGAACGCCAGATGCAGCGGGGTGTTCGCGTGGTGCACCTCGGTTTTGGCGGCGGTGCCGATTCCTTGGCCGGTCTCGTCCAGCAGCAGTACCTGCTCCGTGATCACGGTATTACCTTGCCCGCCGGAGTGGGACCAGGCAACCTGAGTCGCATGCTTGGCCTAGGGCGCCCGCGCCGCGTCGACCCCCTGTCGAGCAGTCCCGGCTCCCAGGTCTGGGCCGTCGACCTCGCCGACCGGCGGGTGGTGGTGAAACAACTGTTGGGACACAACGCCGACACCCGTTTCCACCGCGAACTCGTGGCCCTGCGAGCGGCCGCGGAAGTGGGCCTGGCACCGGAGGTCCTCGACGCGGACGCGGGCGCGAAAGTCACCGTGCTGGAGTACGTCGAGAGCACGCGCGTGTTCCCCGACCCCCTCACCTACGCCCGCACGCTCGCCCGCCTGCACGCCATCACCCCGCCGCCGTCCCTGCCTACCGCCGAACCGCCAGGGGAAGCGGACCTGATCGCGTTCCTACGCCTGTGCACCGAAGTCGGCCTGACCGCGTCGCCCGCTGCCGAACACGCCCTGCGCTCACTCCTCGCCCGCGTCGCCACCGGCGGCCCATCCCTCCTCCACGGCGACCCGTGCCCCGGCAACCTGCTGGTCACCCCGGACGGCGTGCACTTCATCGACTTCGAACAAGCCGGCCGCGGCTCGGGTCTGGCCGAACTGGCGTACCTCCGGATGGCCTTCCCCACCTGCGGTTACAGCACGGTCCTGGCGCCGGAGGTGATCGCCTCGGCCGAGTCGGCGTACCTCGAGACCTGGCGGGACCTCACCGGCACCGACGTCCCAGGCACCCTCACCGACCACTGCATCGCCTGGCTGCTGCGCGGCGACGCCCTTGTCCAACGCATCCAGCGTGGCGCGCGCGACCAGTTCGCGCGGGTGCTGGTGGAGGACTGGAGCTGGGGCCCGATGACCGCCCGAGAGCGACTCCTCCACCGGCTGCGGATGGTGATCGACCTCGACGTCCCCGCCGCCGCGCCCCTCTTCGCCGCACTGGCGATCCGCCTCGAAACCCGCTGGTCCTGAAACCGGAAATGCCCGCCGAGCACCAGGCTCAGCGGGCATTTCCGGTGTTCGCGCTGGTTAGAGCGTCAGGCTCCAGGTGTCGATGTTGCCCGTATCGTACCGGGCGACGTCCTGGACCTTCAGTTTCCAAACGCCGTTGCGGGCCTCAGACGACAGGTTCACCGTGTAGCTCGCGATGACGTTGTCGGCCGAGTCGTTCGACGAGGACGCCTTGAGCCGGTAGGCCGAGCCGTCCGGGGCCACCAGGTCGACGACCAGGTCGCCGCGCCAGGTGTGCTTGATGTTGACGTCGACCTTCGCCGTGGCCGAGGCGTTGCCCGTGCAGCCGGAGACGGTGATGTCACTGGTGACCGCGGCGCCCGCGTCCGGGATGGCGACGTCGGTGCCGTTGGTCTGGGTGGCGCAGCCGGTGGGCGGGGGAACGTCGCCGCCGGTGCCGATGAACAGCAGCTTGTTCGGCGACCCGGTGCCCGCGTTGGTCACCTTGCCGCTGGTGGCGTTGGCGATCATCGCGTCGTGGACCTGCTTCGGGGTGGCCGTCGGGTTGGCCGCCAGGTACAGCGCCACCGCGCCCGCGACGTGCGGGGACGCCATGGACGTGCCGCTCTTGGTGGAGCTGCCCGTGGTGCTCGAGTGCGACGCCGACACGATGCTGTCACCGGGGGCGAAGAGGTCCGAGCAGGTGCCATAGCTCGACGACCAGAGGCTGTTGCTGACCCGGCCGTCGGTCTTGTTCGTCGCCATGACGTTGATCGTCTCGGACACGCGCTGCGGGCTGTACTGGCAGCTGTCGTCGCCGAAGTTGCCCGCCGCGACGGCGTAGGTGACGCCCTTGGCGATCGAGTTCTTCACCGCGGTGTCGAGCACGGTGCTCGGCTCGTTCTTGACGCCGGTGTAGAGGCTCATGTTGGCCACGGCGGGCAGCACCGCGTTCGCGGTCACCCAGTCCACGCCCTTGGCCATGCCCGCCACCGAGCCGCCGCCCTGGCAGTTCAGCACGCGGACCGCCTTGAGCTTGACCTCCTTGGCCACGCCGAACGTCTTGCCGCCCACGGTGCCCGCGACGTGCGTGCCGTGGCCCTGGCAGTCCTTGCCCGCCTGGCCGTCGGTGAACACGTCGGTGCCCAGGCTGGCCCGGCCGCCGAAGTCGGCGTGGTCGTAGTTGATGCCGGTGTCGATCACGTACGCGGTGACGTTGGACGCCCCGGTCGCGTACGAGTAGTTGCTGTTCAGCGGCAGGTCGCGCTGGTCGACCCGGTCCAGACCCCACGACGGCGGGTTGGGCTGGTCGGTCAGCATCTGGATGGTGCGGTCCTGCTCGATCGACGCCACGGCCGGGTCGGCGGCGAGCTTGCGAGCCTGCGCCGCGGACATGGTGACCGAGAAGCCGCGCAGCGCGGACTCGTAGGTGAAGCCGACCTTGCCGCCGTACTTGCGGCCCAGGCTGTCGGCGGAGGCGGCGACGGCCCGCGACTGGCCGTCCTTGAGCATGACGATGTAGCTGTCCTTGATGGCGTTCGCGGAGTTCTCGTTCAGGATCTGGGCTTCCGCCGCCGTGGCCGGGACAGCCAGGGCGAAGGTGGCTCCGACAGTGGCCGCGGCCGCCGTGACGGCGACCGCCACCCTGGTTCGGGACATGCGCATACGACTGACTCCTCTGCAGGGTGCCTGAGGCTCCAGCCCTCGATGGAGAACCCTCAGGCAAGGGTTAAGGAGAACGCCGCCAGTCTTGTTCGCGATCACCAAGGTTTACAACGGTTAACCGTCCGCGGGTTTTGAACAGTTAATTCCCACTACGAGTTCTTTTCCCACCGCGCAAAGGCTCGGAGCCGGTCCTTTGGGCGAGCGATCCGGTGCCGGGTGAGTCAGTATCTACGGGCGAGGCTCGTTCGGTTGATGTTCCCCGATCAGTGGTTGCGGGCCGCGTTGGGCGCTGCGAGCATGCGTGGAGCCGGAGTTTCAATGGGGAACAAGTCAGACCTTTGCGGAGGGGCTCGGCCATGCGCGACACCGAAGGCCTGCTGTCTGTGGCCCGCCTGCGCGAACTCGTCGAGTCGGGCGAGATCGACACGGTCCTGGTCGCCATGACCGACATGCAGGGCAGGCTGCAGGGCAAGCGGTGCTCGGCCAGGTACTTCCTCAACGAGGTCCTCGACCACGCCACCGAGGCCTGCAACTACCTGCTGGCCGTGGACGTCGAGATGAACACCGTCGACGGCTACCGGATGTCCTCTTGGGAAACCGGCTACGGCGACTTCGTGCTCCGGCCCGACCTGGCCACGCTGCGGCTGCTGCCGTGGCACCCGGGCACCGCCTTGGTCCTGGCCGACGTCGACCGCGTCGAAGGCGGGCCCGTCGCGGTCTCGCCGCGCCAGGTCCTGCGCGCCCAGCTCGCCCGGCTCGCCGACCTCGGCCTCGCCGCGTTCGTCGGCACCGAACTGGAGTTCCTGGTCTTCGACGACACCTACGAAGACGCGTGGAACAAGGGATACCGGGGTCTGACCCCGGCCAATCAGTACAATGTGGACTATTCGCTGCTGGGCACCGGCCGGATCGAGCCGCTGCTGCGCGAGATCCGCAACGCGATGACCGGCGCCGGGATGTACGTCGAGTCGGCGAAGGGCGAGTGCAACCCTGGCCAGCATGAGATCGCCTTCCGCTACGCCGACGCCCTGACCACCTGCGACAACCACGGCATCTACAAGACGGGGGCGAAGGAAATCGCCGCCCGCCAAGGCAAAAGCCTCACGTTCATGGCGAAGTACAACGAGCGCGAGGGCAACTCCTGCCACATCCACCTGAGCCTGCGCTCCACCGACGGCGACCCGGTCTTCGCAGGCGACGGACCGCACGGGTTCTCCCCGCTGATGGAGCGTTTCCTCGCGGGCCAGCTCGCCTGTCTGCGCGAGCTGACGTACCTCCTCGCGCCGAACATCAACTCCTACAAGCGGTTCGCGCCCGGCTCGTTCGCGCCGACGGCCATCGCGTGGGGCGGCGACAACCGCACGTGCGCCCTGCGGGTGGTCGGCCACGGCGAGTCGCTTCGGTTCGAGAACCGGGTTCCCGGCGGCGACGTCAACCCGTATCTCGCGGTGTCCGCGCTGATCGCGGCCGGGCTGCACGGCGTCGAGAACGACCTGACGCTGGAGCCTGAGTTCACCGGAAACGCCTACGCCTCAGCGAAACCGCGGGTGCCTGGCACGCTGCGGGAGGCGGCGGACCTGTTCGACGACAGCGCCGTGGCCCGGCACGCGTTCGGCCACGAGGTCGTCGAGCATTACCTCAACGCCGCCCACGTGGAGCAGGCCGCCTACGACGCGGCGGTCACCGACTGGGAGCGCATCCGTGGCTTCGAACGGCTCTAGGGCCCGCGGCCCTAGGCCTCCGGTCATCGGCATCACCACCTACCTGGAGCACTCGGCTTTCGGCATCTGGGAGACCGAGGCAGTTGTCCTGCACCGCAGCTACGTCGAGTCGGTGCGCGCGGCCGGGGGCAACGCCGTGCTGCTGCCACCGCTGGGCGACTGGCGCGCGGAGACCGTCGGCTGGCTCGACGGGCTGGTCCTCTCCGGCGGCGCCGACATCGAATCCACCCGCTACGGCCAGGACCCGCACCCGACCACGGGCACCCCGCAGCCCACCCGCGACGAGGCCGAGTTCGCCCTGCTCGCCGCCGCGCGCGAACTCGACCTGCCGGTGCTCGCGGTGTGTCGGGGAATGCAGCTCCTCAACGTGGCCCTCGGCGGCACCCTGCACCAGCACACCCCCGAGCAGGTCGCGAACACCGACCACCAGCCCGCGATCGCCCGGTTCGGCAAGAACGACGTCACCATCCGCCGCGGCAGCCGCCTGGCGGGCATCCTCGGCCGGGCGGTCACCGTGCAGTGCCACCACCACCAGTCGCTCGACCGGGTCGGCGAGGGCCTCGCCGTGGTCGCGACCGCCGCGGACGGCACGGTCGAGGCGGTCGAGCTGCCCGGCGCGCGGTTCATCATCGGCGTGCAGTCCCACCCCGAGCAGAACATCGAAGACAGCCGCCTGTTCGCGGCACTGGTCGACGCCGCCAAGCGGCGCAGAGAGGATCTGGAGCGAGAGTGACCGCGTACGAGGTGATCAACCCGGCGACCGCCGAGCGGGTGGAGACGGTCCACCTGCTCGGTGTCGACGAGACCGACGCCGCCATCGGCCGCGCGGCCAAGGCGTTCCCGGCCTGGCGGGCGGTCGCGCCGGGAGACCGGGCGCGGCTGCTGCGTCGCTTCGCCGACGCGGTCGACGCCGACCTGGAGAACCTGGCCCGCCTCGAGGTGCTCAACGCCGGGCACACGATCGGCAACGCCCGCTGGGAGGCGGGCAACGTCCGCGACGTGCTGCACTACTACGCGGCCGCGCCGGAACGGCTGTTCGGCAGGCAGATCCCGGTGCCGGGCGGGGTGAACCTCACCTTCGCCGAGCCGCTGGGTGTGGTCGGGGTGATCGTGCCGTGGAACTTCCCGATGCCGATCGCGTCGTGGGGTTTCGCGCCCGCGCTCGCGGCGGGCAATACCGTTGTCCTCAAGCCCGCGGAGCTGACGCCGCTGACCGCGGCGCGGTTGGCGGAGTTGGCGTATCAGGCGGGGATTCCTGAGGACGTGTTCCAGGTGTTGCCCGGCAAGGGTTCGGTGGTCGGGCAGCGGTTCGTCACGCATCCGTTGGTGCGCAAGGTGGTCTTCACCGGGTCCACAGAGGTCGGCAAGCAGATCATGGCGGGCTGCGCGGGCCAGGTGAAGCGGGTGACCCTGGAACTGGGCGGCAACAACGCGAACATCGTCTTCGCCGACGCCGACCTGGAGAAGGCCGCGGTGACGGCGCCGTACGCGGTGTTCGACAACGCGGGTCAGGACTGCTGCGCGCGCTCGCGGATTCTGGTGCAGCGCAAGGTGTACGACAAGTTCCTCGGCTTCTTCGAGAAAGCCGTCAAGGGGGTCGTCGTCGGCGACCCGGGCGCGGAGGCGACGGAGATGGGACCACTCATCTCGGCGGCCCACCGCGAGCGAGTCGAGTCCTATGTGGACGATGCGGACGTGGCGTTTCGTGGCAGTGCGCCCGAGGGCCCGGGATTCTGGTACCCGCCCACGGTGCTGGCGCCCATCGACCCGGACCACCGGGCGGTCACCGACGAGGTGTTCGGGCCGGTCGTCGCCGTCCTGCCGTTCGACGACGAAGCCGACGCCGTGCGGCTGGCCAACGACACCGAATACGGCCTGTCCGGCTCGATCTGGACCCGCGACGTCGGACGCGCGCTGCGGGTCTCACGTGGGGTCGAGGCGGGCAACCTGTCGGTGAACTCGCACTCGTCGGTGCGCTACTGGACGCCGTTCGGCGGCTTCAAGCAGTCCGGCTTCGGCCGCGAACTCGGGCCCGACGCCCTGGCATCCTTCACCGACACCAAGAACGTTTTCCTGAGCACGGAAGGGACTTCATGAGCAAGCGTCTTGAGGGCCGGGTCGCGGTCGTCACCGGCGGGGCCAGCGGGATCGGCCTGGCGTCGGTGCGCAGGCTGGCGGCCGAAGGGGCCCGCGTGGTGGTGGCCGACATCGACCCGGACACCGGCAAGGCCGCCGCCGAGGAGGTCGACGGGCTGTTCGTCCGGACCGACGTCACCAGCGAGTCCGACGTCGAGGCGCTGTTCGCGACCGCTGTCACCACCTACGGCTCGCTCGACATCGCGTTCAACAACGCCGGCATCTCCCCGCCCGACGACGACTCGATCCTCACCACCGGCCTCGACGCCTGGCAGCGGGTGCAGGACGTCAACCTGACGTCGGTGTACCTGTGCTGCAAGCACGCGATCGGGCACATGCGCGCGCAGGGCAAGGGGTCGGTCATCAACACCGCGTCGTTCGTCGCGGTGATGGGCGCGGCCACCTCGCAGATCTCCTACACCGCGTCCAAGGGCGGGGTGCTGGCGATGAGCCGGGAGTTGGGTGTGCAGTTCGCCCGCGAGGGGATCCGGGTCAACGCTCTGTGTCCGGGTCCGGTGAACACGCCGCTGCTGCAGGAGCTGTTCGCCAAGGACCCGGAGCGCGCGGCCCGGCGGCTCGTGCACATCCCGATGGGCCGCTTCGCCGAGCCCGAGGAGATCGCCGCCGCCGTGGCTTTCCTGGCCAGCGACGACTCGTCGTTCATGACCGCGTCGTCGTTCCTGGTCGACGGCGGTATCTCCGGCGCCTATGTCACTCCCCTCTGAGGACCGCCTCTCCGACGCGCTGCTGCGGCCGGTCCGCACGGGCAACGCGTTCGAGGAGACGATGGAGCGGATGCTGCAGGCCATCCGCCTGGGCGTCATCGGCCCGGGCGGACGGCTGCCGCCCGAACGCGAGCTGTCCGCCCGACTGCGCGTGAGCCGCGTGACCCTGCGCGAGGCGCTTCGGGTGCTGCACGAATCGGGCTACGTCGAAAGCAGGCGGGGACGGTACGGCGGCACGTTCGTCAGCGCGGTGCTGCCCGCGAAGGCCCCGGCCGACCCGCCCGCCGGGGTCGCCGCCGAACTGGAGGACGCGCTCACCTTGCGCTGGGCCCTGGAGACCGGCGCCGCCGAAGCGGCCGCGGGCCGGGCGCTCAGCGGTGCGGACCGCCGCGACCTGTGCGCCCGCCTCGACGACTGCGCGACGGCCGGACTGGGGGAGTACCGGCGCAAGGACTCCCGGCTGCACCTGGCCGTCGCCGAGGCGGCCGCGTCACCGTCGCTGACCTCGGCGGTCGCCGACGCGCGCACCCGACTCAACGCCCTGCTCGACACGATCCCGCTGATCACGCCCAACATCGAGCACTCGGAACACCAACACCGAGCCATCATCGACGCCATCCTGCGTGGTGATCCCCCGGGCGCCAGGGCGGCGATGGCCGAACACCTGGAGGGCACCGCGTCGCTGCTGCGGGGCTTCCTGTCCTGATACCCGCCACCCTCGGCCTGCCGGTGTCCTAACCTCGTGGGGAGACGGCGGCGCGGATGCGAGGTAAACAGGTGCACGGAGACCGAGGACAACAGCCTCGGCCACGACCGGCGGACGACCACACGATGGTCATCCAGCCGGTACGCCCGCCCGCCCGCACCCGCTCGTCCACCCCCGACACGCCGGCCCGTCCACCGGCCGACGACCCATCCCGACCATCGGCGCCCGCGGGGGATGCCGGCGCCCGGTCGGCGCGTGATCGGGAGCCTTGGCCAGCGCCTGCGGAGGGCAACGGCTGGTCGGAGCATGATCGGGCGCCGTTGCCAGCGGGGGATGTCGGCACCAGGTCGGCGCGTGATCGGGAGGCTTGGCCGGCGGGGGATGCCGGCGCCCGGTCGGCGCATGACGGGGAGGCTTGGCCTGCACCGCCGCCTGCGGCGGATGCCGGCGCCGGGTCGACACATGACCGGGAGGCTTGGCCACCGCCGGTGGGGGATGCCGGCGCCCGGTCGGCGCAAGATCGGGACGCTTGGCCATCACCACCCGCGGCGGATGCCAATGGCTGGTCGGGGCATGATCGGGAGGCTTGGCCGCCTGTCACGCCTGCCGGGGTGGTGAGTGGTTCGGCTGGGTCTGACGAGTGGTCGCCGGTGGATCCGCCTGCTCGCCCAGCGGGTCGCCGCCGGGCGCTTGAGCCTGACCAGCCGCAGCAGGTCGATCGTTCGGTGGGCCCGCCTGCCTGGCCCGCGGCCGACCCGTCCGACCGCCCGCCCGCTGACGCCGTCCCCTGGCAGGCACCCGAAGCCCCGGCCCGACCCCGATTCGACGGTGCCCACCCCCCAGCCGACTCCGCGGCCTGGCACGCGCCCGCCGAGCCGTCCCCCTGGTCACCCGGCGCACCGGACGGAGTCACCCCGCAGACGTCGGGCGGCCCTCGCGTACCGCCGGTCTCCCCGCACGCGGGCGAGCCCGTCCACCCACCGGCCCAGCCGCCGACGGCCTATGTCCGCTCCGCGGGCCTGGGTGCGTTCGGTCGCCCCGAGGGTTCTGAGCCCGTCCGGCCTGCCGGCCCTGCGTACTCCGGCGACCATGGTCGTCCCGCGAACGGTGTCCCTGGTGAGCCCGCCCGGTCTGCCGGCGCTGGGTACTCGGGCGAGCATGGTCGTCCCGCGAACGGTGTCCCTGGTGAGCCCGTCCGGCCCACCGGCCCCGCATATCCCGGCGACCATGGTCGCCCCGCGAACGCTGCCCCTGGTGAGCCCATCCGGCCTACCGGCCCCGCGTACGCCGGCGAGCAGGGTTCGCCTGTCCCGGGTGAGCCCGTCCGGCCCACCGCCCCCACGTACCCCGGCGAGCACGGTCGCCCCGCCAATGCCCTCCCAGTCGAGCCTGGTCGGTCAGTCAGCCCGCCTGCCGCGGGTGCGCATGGCAGCCTCGCTGATCGGCTCATGGGTGAGCCGACCCCGGATGCCCATGGTCGCCTCGCTGAGCCACTCCGCGGGGAGCGCCCGCCGCCGCCGGGTGGGCTGATCCCTGGTGAGCAAGGCCGCCCCTTGAACCCCGGCGGCCGCCCCTTGTTCTCAGGTGAGCACGGCCGCCCCATCGACCCACTCCCCGGTGAGCACGGCCGCCCCCCGCGAGCCGGTGAGCCTGGTCACCCTCCGGGCGCCCAGGTCCGGCACCCGGCTCCCGGGCGCCCTCTGGGCCCCCCACCGCCCCCGCGGGTCAACCCGGACGCGCCGACGGAGTACATCCCCTCCCTGGATGACGACTACGACTACGACGAGTACGACGACTACGAGGACGACGACTACTACGACGACGAGCCCGAGCCCCGCCCCAAGATCACTCCGGGGCTGCTGGCCGTGCGCTCCATCGGCGAGTTGCTCATCACCGCCGGGATGGTCGTGCTGCTGTTCGTCGTCTACGAGGTGTGGATCACCGACCTGATCTCCGCGGGCAAGCAGAACGACGTCACCAGCGCCCTCGAAGAGGACTGGAAGAAACCCGCCGAACCCGAACGCACCGAGCACTTCACGTTCGCCGAAGGCCAGGGCATCGCCAGGCTCTACATCCCCGCCCTCGGCTCCGACTACAAGTTCACCATCGTCGAGGGGACCTCGGAGGCCAACCTCGAGGTCGGCCCCGGTCACTACAAGCAGTCCGCCGCCCCCGGCGCGCCCGGCAACTTCGGCGTCGCGGGCCACCGGGTCGGCAAAGGGGCGCCCTTCAACGACCTCGACCTGCTCCAGTCCTGCGACGCGATGATCGTCGAGACCCGCGGCAACTGGTACATCTACCGGATGCTGCCCACGGTCGAGGACGCCAAGAACTGGGCCCAGGCAGGCACCGACCCGTTCTGCGCGGGCGGCCCCGGGTCGGCCAAGGTCGAGCCGCTGACCGGCGAGTACGCCGCCACCATCGGCCGCCGCATCGTCACCCCGCGCGACTCCGCGGTGGTCGCCCCCGTGCCGGGCAATCTCGCATCCAAGACGCCTCCGGAGCAGCGGCAGAAGCTGATCACCCTGACCACCTGCCACCCCAAGTTCTCCAACCGGCAGCGGATGATCCTGCACGGCGTCCTGGTCCGCGTGCACCCCAAGTCCGACCCGGCCCTACCCCCGGAACTCCGCGAATCCCGCTGACCCTTCCCGACACCGAAGGTGGGACTCGCGCGGTGGTGTGAGACTGGGGCCATGACTTCGACGGCGTTGATCACCGGGGGCACCGGTGGGCTGGGCTCGGCAGTGACGAACGCGTTCCTCGGCGCCGGATGGCGGGTCGTGGTGCCCTGGGTGGTGGAGGCCGAACTGGGCAGGCTCGGCACCCATGACCGGCTCGAACTCGTCCGCGCCGACCTCTTCGACCAGGCCGACGTGGCCGCGTGCGCCGAACGCGCGGCGGCCGACACGCACGCGCCGCTCGCCGCGGTGGTGAACCTTGTCGGTGGGTTCGCGATGGGCGGGCGGCTGCACGAGACCCCGATCGACGACTTCGACCGGATGCTGCGGCTCAACCTGCGGCCCACGTACCTGGTCACCCAGGCCGCGCTGCCACACCTGATCGCCGCGGGCGGCGGCTCCGTCGTGTGTGTCTCGGCGCGGGCGGCGGCGAACCCGTTTCCCGGTGCGTCCGGCTACATCACGGCGAAGGCGGCGGTGTCCGGACTGGTCGGGGCGCTGGCCGCGGAGTACGGCCGAGACGGTGTCCGGGTCAACGCGATCATGCCCGGGGTGATCGACACCCCGGCGAACCGCGCGGACCAGCCCGACGCCGACCGGTCCGGCTGGGTCCGCCCGGAGAAGATCGCCGAGACGATCCTGTTCCTCTGTGGACACAACGGATCCGCGGTCTCGGGCGGGGTGATCCCGGTCGCGGGCACGGGCTGATCGGCTGACACATCGTGTGCCCGCACGGGACCTTGATCGCAAGATCGGGTGGTCGCGTTACCGAAGTTCACCTGAAAAGCCCAAATGTGGATCTACCCCTTGTCACCGCCACCAGTTGAGCCGTAAACCAAACACCTCTACTGGGTTAGCGGGCGGAGGACACATGGAACAGTCGGTCCGGACCAATTGGGAAAGTTTCTGGCACGATCTTCCGCGGGAGAAGGGTCTGCCGGTCTGGGACAGCGACGGCGCCATCACCGCGACGGCACAGCTGTCGCTCTTCCAACACCATTTCGCCGAGGGACTTCCCGTCCTCGACATCGGGTGCGGCAACGGGACGCAGACGGCCGCGCTGGCGGCCACGTTCCCCCGGGTGCTGGGCATGGACTTCGCCCCCGCGGCGATCGAGCACGCACGGTCGCTGCAGGCCGACAGCCCCGCCGAGTTCCGGGAGTTCGACCTCGGTGACACCGCCCGCGCGGCGGAGCTGCACGAGGAACTGGGCGATGCGAACGTCTACATGCGAGGCGTGCTCCACCAGATGCCCGACGAGATCCGCGCCGACGCGGTCGCCTCACTCTCGACCCTGCTGGGCGGCTCCGGCCACCTCTTCGCCGCCGAACTCGCGCCGTCGGCCGCGCAGACCATCCAGTCGGCGCTCGGCCAGGCCGCCGACGCCGTGCCGAAGCTGCAGCGGGTCTTCCGCTACGGCCTGACCCCCGCGTCCTGGCAGGACGGAAAGTTCGAGGCACTCCTCGACGACGCGGGCATCGACGTCGTCGACTCCGGCACGATCACCCTGCACGGCACCGACACCCTGCCCAGCGGCGCCCAGTTGGACCTGCCGATGAACTACGTGGTCGCCCGCAACCAGCGCTGAGGACGCGGGAGCCGCCCGTGCCGTCCCACTCGGCGCGGTTCCCGTGATTCCGTGCCAACGCACGCCCCCGCCGGATAGGGTCGAGCGTGATGATCGAGCGCATCCTGCCCGCCGCCGTGATCGCGGTCGAGGCCTATGACGACCCGCCGGACGCGGTCCTGTTCCCGGAGGAGGAACAGGTGATCGCCAAGTCCGTGGAGAAGCGGCGGCGCGAGTTCACCACCGCTCGGCACTGCGCCCGGCTGGCGCTCGCCCGACTGGGCCTGCCGCCCGCGCCCATCCTGCCCGGCGAGCGCGGCGCCCCCGGCTGGCCGGACGGCGTCGTCGGCAGCATGACCCACTGCGCGGGCTACCGGGCCGCGGTGCTCGCCCGCGACACCGACATCGTGACCGTCGGCATCGACGCCGAACCCCACCAGCCGCTGCCCGACGGCGTCGAGAAGGTGGTGACCCGGCCCGAGGAGCGCGTGCACCTGGCCGAGTTGGCCGCCGCCGACCCCGCGGTGCACTGGGACAAGCTGCTGTTCGCGGCGAAGGAAAGCGTCTACAAGGCGTGGTTCCCGCTGACCCACAAATGGCTCGGCTTCGACGACGCGCGGATCACCATCGGCCCGGCGGGCACGTTCGAGGCCGAGCTCATGGTGCCCGGCCCGGTCATCGAGAGCGGAACGCTAGCGGGCTTCTCGGGCCGCTGGCTTGTCGACCGGGGTCTCGTCGTCACCGCCATCAGCCTCCCCGTCGGGAACTGAGAACTCGCTGTCGGGAAGGGGCGACTCGCTTGCCGGGAGGGGCGACTCGCGTGGGGGGCGGGAGCCGACGGCCAGGGCGGCGAGCGCGGTGGTGAGCGGGACGGCGGCGACGATGCCGAGGCTGCCCGCGAGCGCGCGGATGACCTCTTCGGCGACGGGGGCGGTCGAGAGCACGTGGTCGCCGGGAAGTCCCTTGGCGGCGAACAGGATCAGCAGCGGCAGCGCCGCGCCCGCGTAGGCCAGGACAAGGGTGTTCACCGTGGACGCGACATGCGCCCGGCCGACCCGCAGGCCTGCCGCGAACAGCTTGGCGCGCGACGCGGTCGGGTCGGCGGCGGACAGCTCCCACACGACCGCGGCCTGAGTGACGGTCACGTCGTCGAGGACGCCGAGCGCGCCGATCACCAGCCCGGCCAGCAGCAGTCCCTGCAGGTCCACATCGGCCAGGTATCCGCTGAGGAATCCCACGTTGTCGCTGCCCAGCCCGGTGATCCCGGCCAGGCTCAGCGACCAGAACCCGATCAGCCCGGTCAGCGCCAGGCTGGCCACCGTCCCCACGGCGGACACGGCCGTTCGCGCGTTGATCCCGTGCGTCATGAACAGCGCGACGACCATGATCACCGTGCCGCCGCTCACGGCGACGATCAGCGGGTTCGCGCCCTGCATGATCGCGGGCAGGACGAACTCGGTCAGCCCCAGCAGGCACACCGCGAGCGCGCCCAGCGCGGCGAGACCCCGCCACCGTGACAGCGCCATGACCGCCAGCGCGAACACGACGCCGAGCAGCAGCAACGGCATCGTGCGGTTCCGGTCGACCACCTCGTAGCGCTCGAACACCGTCGGCCGCTCCGGCCGGTGCACCATCATCACCGGGTCGCCGGCCGACACCTTGACCCCGCTCGCCGTCGACACCAGCGCCTCGACGGTCGTCCCGGCGCCGGGCCCATCGTCGACGGCGACGTGCGCGATGTCGCAGTCGGTCGGGGCCATCGGGCAGGGCGCCTGCGCGGTGATCGTGCCCGACGCCCGGGCCTGCTGGATCGACTGCTGGACAACGCCGCCGCCGTCGGGCCACAGCGAGATCACCATCGCGGTCGCGATCGTGAGCAGCGGCAACAGGATGCCCGCGACGACCAGCCGCACGCGGCGGGCGACGCGGTCGTCGGAATCGACCGCGGACGTGTCGCCGTGGCCATGGCCGTGCTGGGTCATGGGCGCATCAGAACACAGCGCGCACACCCCCGGAACCGGGTCGTCGGGCACGGCCAGCGGGAACGTTTCGGACCAATACTCGGAACAGTCCGTCGAATCGGCCGCTGATCTCCCGGATCAAGGTCCCCACCTGTGCGATTGCCGCCGGTTCATTCACGGAACATCGCACCGCGCCGGTGGACCCATTGCCCGTGGTGAATACCCGAATACGTTCCTGACTCGGAACACCCTGCATTCCACCACGCGAGGAAGGCCGGAAACGGTGAACGATAAACGAAAGCACTGGCGCAGAGCTGGTGTGGCGATCGGCGGTGCGGCCCTGTTGGGTCTGTCCGCGGTCGCGGCAGTAGCCGCCCAACCTGTCGCACAATCCGCGCAAACCCCTGTCGCGGCAGCCAATGCCGTTCCGCAGGTCGCCCAGGCGGGCGCCACCGAGCGCGCCGAACGTCACTCCGTCGCGGGTCCGAGCACGGCGTCGCGGCAGTTCTGCCAGGACGGCGCCGCGTGGGTCCGCCCGCACTTCGCCGGGTTGACCCTCAAGGGTGCCGACACGGTGACCGTCCGCGCGTCGGCCGGCGAGAGCTACACGCTCACGGCAACCCACGGCACCGGGCGGTCGCTGTCCACGAAGTCCTTCCGCGGCAACTGTGTCACCGTCGACGCCGCCCTGTCGTCGCCGGAAAGCCGGTTCGCCGTCGACTCCCTGCAGTCGGGCACCGCGTCGGCCGACGTCGTCGTCGCGGGCGCCGGTGACATCTGTGGCTCCAACTGCACGCAGACCGCGGACGTGGTCAAGACGATCAACCCGGCCGCGGTGTTCACCTCGGGTGACAACGCCTACGAGAACGGTTCGCTGAGCGACTACCGCACCAGGTACGACCCGGCGTGGGGCCAGTTCAACAACATCATCCACCCGACCCCGGGCAACCACGAGTATCAGACCAGCGGTGCCACCGGGTATTTCGACTACTTCAACGGCTCCGGCAACGCCGACGGGAAGGCGGGCCCGCGCGGAAAGGGTTACTACAGCTGGGATGTCGGCGACTGGCACTTCGTCGCCCTCAACACCGGCAGCAGCAGCGCCGTCCCGGTCGCCGCCGGTTCGGAGCAGGAGCGGTGGCTGCGCGCGGACCTCGCGGCGAGCACCAAGCCGTGCACGGCCGCCTACTGGCACCACCCGCTGTTCACCCGGGGCTCGCACAGCAACAGCACGTTCGTGAAGCCGCTGTGGGACGCCCTCTACGAGCACAAGGCCGACCTGATCCTGGTCGGCCACGACCATAACTACCAGCGGTACGCGCCGCAGCGTCCCGATGGCACCGCCGACGCGACCAACGGCATCCGCCAGGTCCTGGTCGGCACCGGCGGCCGCGCGTTCTACTCGTTCACCAAGGCCCAGGCCAACGTGCAGGCCGAGAACGACGACACGTACGGCGTGCTGAAGCTGGGCCTGTCGTCGACCGGCTACCGAGGCGACTTCGTCCCGGTCTCGGGTCGCACCTTCACCGACACCTTCACGGGCTCCTGCAAGGCCAAGGGAAACACGACGACCCCGAGCTACGCCCTCTCGGCCACCCCGAGCGCGGTCAGCGTCGTCCAGGGTGCGTCGGCGAGCACCAAGGTCACGGTCACCAGCTCCGGCGGATTCAACGCCGCGACCAACCTGACGGTCTCCGGGCTGCCCAGCGGTGTCACGGCGAGCGTGTCGCCGACCTCGGTCACCCCGCCCGCCAACGGCGCCGCGGAGGCGACGGTGACGCTCAACGCGAGCAGCACCGCCGCGACCGGGACCGCCAACGTCACGGTCACCGGCACCTCGGGGACACTGACGAAGAGCACCACCGTGGCGCTCACGGTGAACCCGGCCGGTGGCGGCGGAACCTGCTCCGGCACCAACGGAACCGATGTGGCGATCCCGGACAACACCACGGTCGAGTCCTCGATCACCATCTCGGGCTGCGCGGGCAACGCCTCGGCGACGTCGAAGGCCGAGGTGCACATCAAGCACACCTACATCGGTGACCTGGTCGTGAGCCTGGTCGCGCCGGACGGCACCGCTTCGGTGCTGCACAACAAGACCGGCTCCGGCACCGACAACATCGATCAGGTCTACACCGTGAACCTTTCCGGCGAGGTCGCGAACGGCACGTGGAAGCTGCGCGTGCAGGATGTGGCGTCGCAGGACGTGGGCACGATCGACACCTGGTCGCTGAACCTCGGTGGCGGCACCTCCGACCCCGGTGACGTCTTCTTCGACGACTTCGAGTCGGACAAGGGCTGGCAGACCAACGCCTCCGCGACCGACAACGCCACGACGGGCAAGTGGGAGCGCGGTGACCCGGAGGCGACCACCGAGAACGGCGACAAGCAGCTGGGCACCACGACCAGCGGGGTCAACAACCTGGTGACCGGCAGGCTCGCCGGGTCGGGCGCCGGATCACATGACGTCGACGCCGGCCGCACGTCGATCACGTCGCCCGCGATCACGCTGCCCAGCGGCACCCTGGGCCTGACCCTGCGCTGGAGCGTCGGGTTCGGCACCAACGCCGCCGCCGCGGACTACTTCAAGATCACGGTGGTCGGGTCGACCAGCAAGGTCGTGCTCGACCAGCGCGGAAACGGCGCGCACATCAACGGCTCATGGCGGACGCTCACCGCCGACCTGTCGGAGTTCGCGGGTCAGAGCGTGCGCATCCTCATCGAAGCCGAGGACGACACGGCCACCCCGAGCCTGGTCGAGGCTCAGGTGGACGACGTCAAGATCACCCGGGCGTAGGGCGGGCAGCAGCGGTGTATGTCACCACTGAGCCGCTGCGCGGTGCGGCACGGTCGACGGCGAAGGTGCCGTCGACCGTGCTCGCGCTGGGCATGGTCAGCCTCTTCACCGACATCTCCGCCGAGATGGTCACGGCGTTCCTGCCGATGTACCTGGTCTACGGCCTGGGTGTGGGCTACCTGCAGCTGGGTTTGATCGACGGGCTCTACACCGGCGCGACCGCGCTGCTGCGCCTCGTCGGCGGCCATGCCGCGGACCGCACCGGCAAGCCGAAGACGGTGGCGGCGTTCGGCTATGGACTGTCCGCGGTGACCAAACTCGGGTTCCCCGTCGCTGGCGGCTCGCTGGGCGCCATCGGCGGGCTGCTCGCGCTTGACCGCGCGGGCAAAGGGATCCGCACCGGTCCCCGGGACGCGATCATCGCGATGAGCGCGCCGCCGGACCTGCTCGGCCGCGCGTTCGGCGTGCACCGGATGCTCGACACCATCGGCGCGTTGCTCGGCCCGGTGGTGGCCTTCGTGCTCATCGCCGTCACCGCCCAGGCCTACGACGCGGTGTTCGTGGTCAGCTTCTGCTTCGCCATGGTGGGCCTGGTCATCCTGCTGGTCTGGGTTCAGCAGCCGGTGGGGACACCGGCGAAGAAGAAGATCAGTGTGCGTGAGGGTTTGCGCCTGCTGGTGCGCCCGGAGTACCGCAAACTGTGTCTGTGCGCCATGTTCCTCGGGCTGGCGACGGTGAGCGACGCGTTCATCCTGATCGCGGCCCAGCAGCGCACCGGGGTGTCCCAGGATCTGTTGCCGCTGCTGCCGTTGGCGATCGCGGTCACCTTCCTGTGCGCGGCCGTCCCCGTGGGCAGGCTCGCGGACCGGGTCGGCCGCTGGCGGGTTTTCCTGGTGGGACACGGGTTGCTGCTCGCGGTGTACGGGCTGTTGATGTCGGGTCTCGGCGGCTGGCCGGTGCTGCTGTTGGCCCTGGGCCTGCATGGCTTGTTCTACGCGGCCACCGACGGGGTGCTGATGGCGTGCGCGGGGCCGATGCTCCCCGAGGAGGTCAAGGCGTCCGGGTTGGCGGTGCTGCAGACCGGGCAGGCGCTGGCGCGTACGGTCGCCGCAGTGCTGTTCGGCGTGGGCGCGTCCCTGGTCGGGCTCGGGCCCGCTTTCGCTGGTTATGCGGTGGTTCTTGTGATCGCGGTCGTGGTGAGTTGGAGGTTGCGGTGAAGAAGATCATCGGTATCGGCGCGATCGTCGCGCTGAGCGTGGTGGCGGTGGTCTACGTCGCGTCGGCCTCGAAGAGTTCGGCGACCGGGACCCTGGACCTGGCCGCGCGGGACTCGGTCGTCTATGTCGACGGCAGCGGGAAGGTCGGCCAGCTCTCCCGTGCGGACTCGTCCTCGGCGGTCGTCACCGACCGGTCGTGCCTGCGGGTCTACAGCGCGGCCGGGACGACGGCGTGTCTGCGGTCGGTGGCGGTGCCGCCGAGCTTCGAGGCCGAGGTCCTCGGCCCGGACCTGGCGGTGCGGCGGGTGATCAAGCTGGACGGCACGCCGAGTCGGGCCCGGGTATCGGATTCCGGGAATCTGGTCGGGTGGACGGTGTTCCGCGAAGGCGACTCGTACATGGCGCCCGGCTACTTCTCCACCACGGCAGGCATCTTCGACCAGCGGTCGGGGACCCTGTACGGATCGATGGAGGACTTCACCTCCTATGTGGAGGGTGTGGAGCATCAGGCGGTCGACCGGAACTTCTGGGGTGTCACCTTCGCCGACGACGACCGGACGTTCTACGTGACGCTCGGCTCAGGCGGGAAGACTTATCTCATGCGCGGCGATCTCGCGGACCGCACGCTCAAGTCGGTGATCCAGAACGCCGAGTGTCCGTCGTTGTCGCCGGACGGCACGAGGGTCGCCTACAAGAAACGGTCCGGCGAGACCTGGCGGCTGCACGTGCTGGACCTGGCTTCGTCGAAGGAGACCGCGCTGGCCGAACCCGCGCATGTGGACGATCAGGCGGCGTGGCTCGACGACTCCACGATCGCGTACGCGCGGCCGGTAGCGGCGGGGGAGGCGCCGGGGATCTTCACGGTCCCCGCTGACGGTAGTGGTGAGCCGAAGCTGTTGCGGGCCAACGCTTCCTCGCCCGCGGCGGTCGGTCAGTCCCAGTCCCAGGCCAGCCGGTAGATGCCGGGCACCGGGTCCAGCACGGTGTGCTGCGCGGTGCAGCTGGCCCCCAGTGGCACTTCGACCTCCTCCTGCGGGACGTCGCCGATCGAGGGCAGGTACGTGCGGTAGACCCGCACCGGCAGGGCCGCGGTGTCGAATCGGACCTGCACGGAGTAGACCCGGCTCGCCCGCCCCAGCCGCTGGGAGTGGTAGCGCTCCTGGGCGTTCGTGCGCACCGTGAAGCCGATCACCACCAGGTCGCCCGCCTTCGCGGGCTGGTCCAGCAGGAGTTCGTAGGTGGTGAAGCCGGTCTCGGCGTCCTCGCGCCTGCGGCCGGGGCGGCAGCCGATGGTGTCGGTGATGTCGAGACAGTCGCCGACATCGCTTCGGTACGCCCCGGTGTAGCGGTCGGTCCCGTCGCGTTCGGCCCGCAGGACGAGGTGGTGGCTGATCGTCCGCATCCGCCGCCGCGCGTCCACCGTGGAGGTGAGATGCGTGGCGATCTTGGCGACCTGGTTGATCGCCTCGATGCCGGTGCCCATCCGCTGCAGCGCCCTGGCCAGGCCATCCGGTCGGGCCCACGCCTGGTCCGCGCGCATCTCGCCGGGGCTCTGCGCCAGCCACCGGCCGCGGGGACGCGGTGGGCCCAGCAGGCTCGACAGCGCCCCGGTGGGGACGCCGACGATGTCCTCCAGCACGGCCAGCGCGCGCAGTGAGTCGGGGCGTTCTGGCTGGGTGCGGCCGCTCTGCCAGTTGCTCAGCGCGGTCTTGCTCACCGCGGCGTCGCGTTCGCGGAGGCGGAACTGGACGCGGTCGAGGCTCAGGCCGCTCGACTTGAGGGCCAGGCGCAACGCCAGGCTGAACGGGCCTGTCGTGAGGGCCTGGGACAGGCGCCTGCTGTCGGTGGTCTCGCGGTCGACCGGCATCGCGCTCCCTCCTGCGTTCCCGCGAGGAACCATAGGGACTCGCGGCGAGGCTTGCTACCCGGATGCGGGCCAGTGCTCTGTCCAAGTGGTGCCCTAGGCGGGCCGATTCTGTTGCTCGATGTATTGGCGTAGAACGTTGATCGGTGCCTCGCCGCGGGAGCCTGCGAAGTATGAACCTGCCCAGAGCTGGTTGGTCCGCCAGTAGTGGCGGGCCAGGTCAGGGAATTCTTGGCGGATCCGCCGCGATGAGACGCCCTTGAGGCTGTTGACGAGTTTCGACAAGGCGATCTTGGGTGGGAAGTTCACGAGCAGGTGCACGTGGTTGGTCTCGCCGTTGAACTCGACCAGTTGGGTCTCGAAGTCGGAGCACACCGCCCGCATGATCTCCTCCATTCGGGTGAGGTGCTGATCCGCGAACACGATGTGCCGGGATTTTGTAACGAAGACCAAGTGGGCATGAAGGGTGAAAACACAGTGTCTACCAGTACGAACGCCTTCGAGATCAGCCATAAACCAATGGTACGCTGTGGCTGTGCAGCTCCGTTTCAACTACCGGCTCCGCCCGAACCCCACCCAGTGCGAGGCACTGGCCAGGGCGTTCGGATGTGCCCGGGTGGTCTTCAACGACGGGCTGCGCGCACGCCAATCGGCAAGGGACAACGGTCAGGGACACATCTCGGACGGGGAGTTGTCGAAGCAGGTCATCACGCTTGCCAAGAACACGCCGGAGCGGGCGTGGCTGGGCGAGGTGTCCTCAGTCGTGTTGCAGCAGGCTCTCGCGGATTTGAACGTGGCGTACCGAAACTTCTTCGCCTCGGCCACCGGAAAACGCAAGGGTCGCTCGGTGGCCCCACCACGGTTCCGCTCGCGCAAGGACAACCGGCAGACCATCCGGTTTACTAGGAACGCCCGGTTCGCAGTACTGGACAACGGCAGGCTGCGGCTGCCGAAGATCGGTGACGTGCCGGTCCGCTGGTCGCGCGATCTGCCGGCGGCGCCCAGTTCGGTCACGGTGATCCGGGACGCGGCAGACCGGTACTTCGCCTCGTTCGTGGTGCAGACCGCCGAGAACGAGATACTGCCCTCGGTGGACTCCGAGGTGGGTATCGACCTCGGGTTGACCCATTTCGCGGTGCTGTCCGACGGGACGAAAGTCGCCGCGCCCAAGTTCCTGCGCCGCGCCGCCCGCAAGCTCAGGCGGTTGCAGCAGGACCTGTCCCGCAAACAGCGAGGTAGCCAGAATCGCAAGAAGGCCGTCGTGAACCTCGCCCGCGCTCATGCGCGGGTGGCCGACACCCGCAGGGACTGGCAGCACAAGCTTTCGACACAGATCATCCGCGACAACCAAGCGGTGTACGTCGAGGACTTGTGCGTGACCGGGCTCGGACGCACGAGGCTGGCGAAGTCCGTGCACGACGCGGGCTGGGCCAGTTTCACCGCCATGTTGGAGTACAAGGCCACCCGGTATGGGCGGACCTTCGGCCGGGTGGACCGGTTCTTCCCGTCCACCCGCATGTGTTCGGACTGCGGACACATCAACGACAAGATGGCCCTCGACGTCCGAACGTGGGACTGCCCGTGCGGCAGCACCCACGACAGGGACGTCAACGCCGCAGTCAATATCAAGGCCGCCGGACGGGCGGACTTCAACGACCGTGGAGCGCGGGTCAGACCAGCAGCGATGCCGGCACCGCGCAGCGAAGCGGTAATCCACCCGGACGCCGCGCGTTCCACGCGCGACGTGGAGGGAATCTCCGTGCTTTAGGCGGAGAGAATGTCAATGTTCGGTGGACTAACCGTTTACCGTTGCCGTTGCGGGTGGCAACTACTTCGGGAGGCGACGATGGGTGCCGGATCAGGTCCATGGACCGAGCCAGGCGCGTTCCCGGTCGCGCCCGGGGTGCACCGGGTCCCGCTCCCGCTGCCGAACGACGGGCTGCACGCGGTGAACGTCTACGCCGTCGAAAGCGCGGACGGGCTGGTCCTCATCGACTCCGGCTGGGCCTTGCAAGAGGCCCGTGACCTGCTGGAATCGTCGCTCGGCTCGATCGGGTACGGGTTCGAGGACATCGGCCGGTTCCTGATCACCCACATGCACCGCGACCACTACACGCTGGCCGTCGAACTGCGGCGGATGTTCGGCGCGCGGATCGCGCTCGGGGTCGGGGAGCAGCCCAACTTCGACGCCGTGCGCGGCGGCTCCGGCGAGGCTCAGCTCGCCGAGATCGCCCGCTGGGGTGCGGCTGACCTGGTGGAGAAGCTGCGGGGTCTCTACACGCGGGACAACGCCGAGCAGGCCAAGGCGACCTACGAACTGCCCGACGACTGGATCCCCGGCGCCCAGGACATCGAGATCGGCGACCGCACCCTGCGGGCCGTGCCCACCCCCGGCCACACCCGCGGCCACGTCGTCTTCGCCGACCCGGCGGCGTCGCTGCTGTTCTCCGGCGACCACGTGCTGCCGCACATCACCCCGTCGATCGGCTTCGAGCCCGCCCGCGCGGAGCTGCCGCTGGGCGCCTACCTCGACTCGCTGCGGCTCATGCGCACCCTGCCGGACATGCGCCTGCTGCCCGCGCACGGCCCGGTGACCGACAGCGTCCACACCCGCGTCGACGAACTGCTGCTGCACCACGAGGAGCGGCTCGCCGCGACCGAGGCGGTCGTCCGCGAGGGCGCGGCGACGGCGTTCGAGGCGGCGAACCGGCTCACGTGGACCCGCCGCGGCCGCGCATTCGATGAATTGGACACCTTCAACCGCACGCTCGCGGTGGGGGAGACGGCGGCGCACCTGGATGTGCTGGTGGTGCGCGGAGAACTCAAGTCGTCCACTGTGGACGGTGTGGTCGAATACGTTCCGCTGCCCGGCGATCAAACCGCCTGACAGATCCGCTTGAAAGTGTCGCTAAACCGCTGATTTCCCTTAACTGGTAAGCGGTAACCCTGTCGCGCGTCTGTGCACGGCGGAATCGCCTGGATACCGTCCGAACTTCATTACCAACCACGGCGCCTGCCTCGCCGTGCGCGACCGCTTGCGCACACCGACCCCCTGCTCGCGTGGGGCACGCGTCGGGTTGTCGCGCGAGGGAGAGTAATGAATCGACGACGGAAAACCCAGTCCACACTCGCAGTTCTCGGGCTGGGTGTGAGTTTCCTGGCGGTCCTGCCCACCGCCTCCGCCGAGCCGCGTCAGGTGGCCGTCCCACTTTTCGCCGAGGACACGACCGCCCGCGCCGCGGGCCAGGCCGACAAGCTGCGGCAGGAACGGCCCGCCAACGCCGCGGTCCGGATCAAGCGCGCCAACGCCGCCGTGGTGGGTGCGGGAACCGAGCTGATCTCGCTGGACCTGGGTGACCGCACGGTCACCGCGGTGCGTGACAACGCGAGCACCACGGGAAGCGGCAACACCTTGTGGACCGGGCAGGTGCGGGAGACCGCGGTCGCCCGCTCCAGTGGTCCGGCCGAGGTCGGCACGGACGAGTACAACTCGGTGACACTGGTGCGTTCCGGTGAGGGCGTCACCGGCACGGTCCGCGTTTCCGGTGTGCTGTACCAGATCCACCCGGTCGCCGGTGGTCAGCACGCGGTGCTCAAGGTCGACGAGTCCAAGATGCCGCAAGACCACCCCCGTGTGGAGGGCGGCGTGCCGACGATCGCCATGCCGGCGACGCAGAGCGCGGGCGCCGCGGCGAACACGGTGATCCGGGTGCAGGTCGTGGCGACCCAGCAGGCTGTGAACGGCTACAACGGGGACATGCGCGCCCTGGTCGACCTCGCGGTGTCGGAGACCAACAAGGGCTACCTGAACTCCGGGGTCGGGATCACCCTGGAACTGGCCCACTATTCGACGGTGAACTACACCGAGGCGGGCATGTCGACCGACCTCAGCCGCTTCCGCGGCACCAGCGACGGCTACATGGACGGGGTGCACGCTCTGCGCGACCAGTACGCCGCCGACGTCAACGTGCTGATCCTCAACGCCAGCACGTCCTGCGGCATCGCGTCGGGCATCGGCTCCTCGGCCGCGACCGCGTTCGCCGTGGTGGCCCGCAGCTGCGCGACCGGGTACTACAGCTTCGGCCACGAGATCGGCCACCTGCAGTCCGCCCGGCACGACCCGGCGACCGACTCGAAGACCACGCCCTACGCCTACGGCCACGGCTACCGGTACGGCAGTTCGTGGCGCACGATCATGGCCTACAACTGTTCCCCGAGTTGCCCGCGCATCAACTACTGGTCGAACCCGCGCAAGACCTACAACGGCGTTGCTATGGGCACCACCGACCGCAGTGACAACGCGCGGGTCCTCGAGCAGACGAAGGCCACCATCGCCGCCTTCCGCGGCGGCACCGCGACGCCCACCAACGAGCTCTCCAAGGGCACCGCGGTCACCGGGCTTTCCGGCGCCTCCGGATCGTCGACCGCGTACACCCTGACCGTCCCGGCGGGGGCGACGAACCTGTCGTTCTCGACGTCGGGCGGAACCGGCGACATGGACCTGTACGTGAAGTTCGGCAGCGCCGCGTCGACCAGTTCCTACGACTGCCGCTCCACCACGAGTTCGTCGACCGAGCGGTGCGCCTTCACCACGGCGCAGGCGGGCACGTACCACGTGACCATGTCCGGGTACTCCGCTTACTCGGGCGTGAGCCTGGTGGCGGACTACACGAGCTGACGACGGCCGCCGAGGGGGCGCCCGGGCCCCCTCGGCGGTGTCAGAACAGTGATGGCTGCCCGTTGGGGGCCGCGCCCTCGATGGTGAGCATGCGGAGCTTGGTGGCCGAGCCGCCGCCCGCGGAGAACCCGCCGATCTTGCCGCCCGCGCCGAGCACCCGGTGGCACGGAACGATGATCGGGTACGGGTTGCGGCCCAGCGCCTGGCCGACGGCCTGGGCGGAACCGGGCATACCCAGCTCGCGGGCGACCTCGCCGTAGGTGAGCGTGCTGCCGGGCGGGATGGCCCGGGCGACGCGGTAGACCTGTTGGTGGAACTCGGGAACCCCGGTGGGGTCGAGTTCGATGTCGGCGAGGTCGTCGGCCGCACCCGCCAGCAGCGCGGTCATCCGCTCGATCGCCGCACGCACCTGCGGGGGAGGCTCGGTCTCCTCACCACCACCGAGCCGCCGAACCGTGGCCGCGTCGTCTTTCTCCGGGAGCTGGACAGCGGTGATCCCGTTCGGCCCCCATGCGACACCACAGCAACCGATAGCCGTATCGAACAGCGCGTACATGGGAACACTGTGACATAGCGCCCGGGGGCGCGGCTCGGTCGCATTGATGGTGACGTTTCGGGGGTCCCGCACGAACACTGCCAACTTCGATGGCGTGTTCGTGCGGGACCCCCGAAACGTCACCGCGACCGAGCGGGGTTGGGAGTCCGCTCAGGCTTGCAGCAATTGGTCGAGCAGGGCTCGGTATTGGTGGAGGGATTGGCGTAGTTCCTCGGTGTCCTGCGTGGATCGGCGGAGGGCCTTGTGGCGTTCGGCCATCGAGTTCTGCAGGCTCCGGATCACCTCGGTGACCAGCGCGTCCGCTCCCCGCACCGCGTCCTGGGGGTTGTCGACGAACGTCGCCTGCACCCGCTGCCACTCACCGCGCAGCCGCGAGGCCTCGTCGGGCTGGAACAGCTTGCCCTGCCCGCCGCGATCACCCCGGTCGACTTCCGGCGCGATCCGATCCGTGGAGCGCGGGCCGAAGCCGTCCGCCTCGTCCGCGTCGGGGCGGCCCGCCTGCCGGGCGACGGAAGCCTCGCCGGGTGGGACAGTGGCGTCGGACTCGGCGGGCGGGACGAGGCCGGCGTGCGGCTGCGTCATACCCGCGCCGCCGGGTTGTCCAGGACCCGTCGGCCTGCCTTGCTCACCGGGCCCCATGGCTCCGGGTTGCCCGGAACCCATTGGCGCGTCTTGCACCCCGGTGGCCATGGGCATTCGGCGCTCGCCGGACTCCCCGGAACCCATCGGCCCGCCTGGGTGCCCGGAACCGGTCGGCTGCCTGCCACCCATGGGCCTGGCTTGCTCGCCGGGACCAGTCGGCCTGCCTTGTTCCCCGGTGCCCATCGGCCGGTCCGCCCGGTCGGGACCTCGCTGTCCGCCCGGCTGCCCGGGACCCATGGGAGGCATGGCCTGCGTCTCCGGCTGCTCGGCGACCGCGGGCCGGTCCGGCCCGCTCGTCCGTGGCGGCGCCGAAGGGTCGTCACGCGGCGGCATCGGTGCCCGCGCGTCGCGCGGGCCGGGTTGTGGCCTGACTTCCTGTCGGACGTCAGGGGTCTCGTCGTGCGTGGGCGCTCTCCTCGTGGGGACCTCGCCGGGCCGCTGATCCTCAGCCGATTCGGATAAGTCGACGTCCTGCGAGGTCTGGCCGCGGTGTTGTCGTGGATCTGGGTGTTCGGTCTCGTGTCGCACGGATACCTCCGTGGCTATCGCTGGTTGGTGTGGTGTTCGGCAGGCCCGAGCAGGTCGTCGAACAGCGCTCGGTAATGCACCATCGCGGCGCGCAGTTCCTCGGTGGAGACCTGGGTGCGGGCGTTGCGCTCCTTGATCTCGTGCGCCTCGCGGTAGTGCTCCAAGGTCTGGGCGTGGCCGACGGACAGGTCGGCGACCTGCTGGTCGTAGTCCTCCGTGGGGTAGCCGCGCTCAGCCATCAGCGCGGTCACGAGCCGGTCGGCCTCCTCGACCGACGGACTCGGCCGGTCCACGAACTGCTCCTGCACGAGCGCCCAGTGCTGGGAGTAGCGGTCGCGCAGGGTCGGCGTGAGCTCCTTGATGTCGAGCTCGGCGTGCCGCTTCTCCCGCTGCGCCAACTCGCGCTCGGCCTCGCGGCGCGGCTGTTCGGCCACGGTGCGGTCGTACTCCGGGCCGAACTGTTCGCGCAGGTGAGCGCGGCGTCTGCGCATCATGACCAGGACCGCGATCACCACGAGGATCACGACGACGGCGATGACGATGCCGATGATCGTGCCGGTTGACATGTCGTCTCCTTCCGGAGCGAAAGGAACAAAACGGATCCCTTCCGGCTACCCCGCTCCGGCCTGCCGAAACGCTGTCAGCACCCGCAGGTGATCGCGTGCGCCGGCGCGGTCAGCGGGTCGACCACGCCGCGTGTGCGGCCGGTCGCGCTTTCCACCTCGAATCCCTCGCGCGCCCAGTACTCGAATCCGCCGAGCATCTCCTTGACGTGGTAGCCCAGCTTCGCGAACTCCAGCGCCGCCCGCGTCGCGCCATTGCAGCCCGGCCCCCAGCAGTAGGTGACGACGGCCGCCGTGAGCGGCACCAGGTCCCGTGCCTCGGCGGCGATGCGGGCGGTCGGCAGGTGCAGAGCGCCGGGCACGTGCCCCTGGTCCCACGACTCGGCGGACCGCGAGTCGACCAGGACGATCTCGCCGGTCGGCAGCGCGGCGTGCACGTCGCTGACGTCGGTCTCGAAGGCGAGGCGGGTGCTGAAGTGGGCGATGGCGGCGTTGTTCATGGGGCAATCGTGGGGCCGAACGGCCCGATGACGGGAGTGGCGTGAATGCCGTTGTTCGCTAACATCTCGCCATGCGCACCGTGAGCGTGCTGGCCTACCCCGGGATGTCGATGTTCGAACTCGGCATCGTCACCGAGGTGTTCGGCCTGCCCCGGCCCGAACTCGACGTGGACTGGTACCGCCTCACCGTCTGCGCGGAAGCGGGCGAGGTCCCGGTGATCGGCGGCGCGCGCCTGCGCACCGACGGCGACCTCGACACGCTCGCGGCGGCGGACACCGTGATCATCCCCGGCGTGTCCGACGTGCGCGGAGCTTGCTCGCCCGCGCTGGTGGCAGCCCTGCGGTCAGCCCACGCTCGCGGCGCGCGTCTGGTGTCGATCTGCTCGGGAGCGTTCGCCCTCGCCGAAGCGGGCCTGCTCGACGGCCGCCGCGCCACGACGCACTGGCGCTACGCCGCCCGGCTGGCCGAACGCTTCCCCGCGGTCACGGTCGACCCGGACGTGCTCTATGTCGACGAGGGAGACGTCCTGACCAGTGCGGGAAGTGCCGCGGGCCTCGACCTGTGCGTGCACCTCATCCGCACCGACCACGGCGCGGCCGTCGCCAACGCGGTCGCGCGACGGCTGGTCGTGCCGCCGCACCGCGAGGGCGGGCAGGCGCAGTTCATCGAGTCACCGGTCAGCGCGCCCGAGGACGACGCCGTCACGGCCACGATGGCCTGGGCGCTCGCCAACCTGACCGCCCCGATCACCATCGCCACCCTCGCGCGTCAAGCGCACCTTTCGCCGCGGTCGTATCTGCGGCGGTTCAAGGAAAGCAGCGGGACCAGTCCGATTCGGTGGCTGATCGCCCAGCGGGTGCAGGCGAGCCTGCCGTTGTTGGAGGCCTCGGATCAGTCGGTCGCCGAAATCGCCACCGCGGTGGGGTTCGACAGCCCGGTGACTTTCCGCCACCATTTCGCGCGCGCTTTGCACACCTCGCCATCGGGCTACCGGCGGGCATTCCGCGGCTGAATACCCGCCTCACATCTCGACGACGGCGAGCATCGGGTCCGAGAACTGGTAACCGATTCCCCGAACCGTCCGGATCAGGTCCCGATCGGCGTCGATCTTGCCGCGCAGTCGGCGGACATGCACGTCCACTGTCCGCTCGCTGACATACGTCGTGTGCCACACCTCCGCCATCAGCGCCCGCCGCCGATGCACCCGGGTCGGTCGGGAGACGAGGTAGTGCAGCAGGTCGAACTCCAGCCGGGTCAGCTCCACCTCACGGCCGCGCCAGAGCACCTTGCGGGAGCCCACCTGCAAGCGCAGCGGGGCTGACCGCGGCAGGGGGACGACCACCCCGGGCAGCGGGTCGATCGACTCCACCGTGCCCAGGGCGCTCAGTGCGCCGAACAGGTCGGGAAGCCGGTCCGCGTCGGCGGTCAGGTGGACGGTCAGGGCGAGTCGGGTGGTTTCGGGCGCGCTGAACAGAGGCGTGGCCATGGTGGGTCCAAAGGGGTTCAGAGGGTGCAGAGCGACTGGGGACGGCGGCGGTCAGGGCCGACATCGCGGGTGAGGAGTCACTGTTCGCACACTCTGAGTCGACCAGGGCCGGGACGCGCGGTCAACGGCGTCCCGGCCTCTGGGACAAGTGCTACTCCGGGAAGTGCTCGATCGCCAGGTATGGGTGCAGCGGTCCCGCGTTGCGCGGCAGGAACCACTCGTCGAAGTCGAGGCCGGGGGTGCCGAGCAGGTCGATGTCGTCCTCACCCTCGGTGGCGAGGTCGAAGAGCCGCTCGTGGTCGAGGTCGGCGAAGGCGTGCTCGTCGAACGCGGTGAGGATCTCCTTGATCGGCAGCTCGTCGAGCAGGCCCGCGAGGTCGAGCTGGACCGCGGCCTCGCCCTTGAGCACGTGCAGCGCCAGCGCCTCGGCGGTGCACAGCGGCGCGACCCAGTCGGGCTGCGAGAGCCGGTAGCCCAGGATCGACGTCGTGACCAGGAACTGCTTGGCGAACAGCGCGCCGTAGTGGTCGGCGTAGCGCAGCGGGAGCTGGTTGATCACGCTGAGCGCCTCGACGTCGCCCGCGGCGCCCTCGGCGTCCTCCAGCTCCTGGATGTCGGCGAACAGCTCGTCGGTGAGGATCTCCATGCCCTGCACCAGCGCGCCCGCCACCAGCCGGGCCGCCTCCTCGGAGATCACGCAGTCGGGGTCGTCGGGGTCGTGGCCGAACGCCTCCGGGCCGAACGCGCGCAGCGTCGCCGCCGAGACGAGCAGCTCATCGCGCAGGGCGGTGATCTCCTCCTCGGTCAGCTCGGCCTCGTCGTCCTCTTCTTCCTCCGGCTCGGTGATCTTGGCGCCGAGCGCGGCCTCGAGGTCGTCGTCGGTGGCGATGACCTCGCACCGGCCGACCGTCCACCCCTCGAGCAGATCGGTCTGCGCGATCATCTCGGTGAGCACGTGCCGGGCGGCTTCCTCGGCGAAGGCCAGGGCGGGCGAGTCGACCAGCCACGTGATGACCGCGCCGGTCGGGTGGACCGCGATCGCGTGGTCGAGCGGCTCGACCTCGATGCCGTCGGGACCCTCGATCCCGGCGAGCAGGTCGAGCTGCTCGTCGAGCAGGGCGGCGACGCCGTGGCGCTGCAGCGGGTCGAGGTCGGCGGTCCCGGGCGCGGGGGACAGGCTGGCGGTGAGCTGGTATTCCACGGGTGGAGTGTAGGAGCGCGGAGTGGACCGCCGGCGTAGCGGGCGTCATCCGATCGAGTACAAAGATCATCCAGACGCGACGTGCACTTCCCGGCTGGACACGATTTCCTTGGTGTTTAAGCAGTTTCCTCTGGGAAGGATGGGCATGGGCATCTATGTCGCCGGCCTCTTCTGGGTGTTGGGCGCGGCGCTCGTCGCGGGCGTGGTCGCCTACGTGGTCCGCCGCTTCGGCGAGACGCACGGCACCGTGGAGAACAACGAGGCCGCGGGTCAGGTGTTCACCATCGTCGGCGGGCTGCACGCGGTGCTGCTCGCGTTCGTCCTGATCTCCCTGTTCGACGCGGTCAGCCACGCCGAGGACGGCGCCTACCGGGAGGCGGACAGCCTGGTCGCGGCGAGTTGGGCGGCCGAGGCGCTGCCCGAGCCGACCCGGTCGGAGGTGCGCGACCTGTCGGTGTCCTACGCGAGCGCGGTCCTCGACAAGGAGTGGCCGCTGATGCGCGAGGGCAGCGGCGACGCGGGCGAGCAGGGCTGGCGCGACCTCGAGCAGATGCGTTCCGCGATCAGCCAGGCCACCGCCGCGGACGAGTGGCAGAACGACCAGAAGACCGAGGCGGTCGACAAGCTGTGGACGGTCTACGAGGCCAGGCAGGAGCGCCTCAACGCCGCGGGCAGTGAGGGCGTGAGCGACGTGGTGTGGTTCGCGCTGCTCGCGGGCAGCGTCATGTCGGTGGCGCTGCCCCTGCTGTTCGGCGGGCCGCGCCCCAAGACGCACATCCTGATCGTGGCGGTCCTCGCGGGCACGCTGTCGCTGCTGCTGTTCGCGACCCACCAGCTGCAGAACCCGTACGCCGGCGGCGCCCAGGTCGGCCCGGACGCGTTCGAGTCGGTCCTGGCGCGCTTGCAATGAGCCGACGCCTGCTCGCCGGCGTCGTCGTGGCCTGCACGGTCGGTGCGGCAGGCGCCATGGCGACGACCGGACCGGGCGCCGCGGCGCCCGCGCAGGCGGGTTGCGTCTTTCTGCGGGTGCACAGTGTGGGTGGTCTGGGCCTGTCGGTGCTGACCAAGGTCCGCCTGTCCGACGGCGCCCTCGACCGCGTCGGCGTTCTCGGCTACCGCGTCGACGCCCTGGGTCACGCGCCCGGCAGCCCGCTGTCCTACGGCTTGGCGAGCAGGAGCCTGACCGGCCCTTTCGCCGACGGCGCCCATGTGATCACGGTCGACGCGCGGGGAGCGGTGCGCGACCTGGGACCGGTGCGCGGCCCTGACCTGCCCAAAGACCGACTCACCGGGGCCACGGCGGGCACCATCCACCAGGGCGACCTCCTCGTCCGCGACGGCCACTACCTGTACGCGATCGAACTCGACCCGAACAGCCCCCGCTACCTCGGCCTGACGCGAACCACGGAGCTGCGCCCGTACGAACTGGCCCGCACGGTGGACGACTTCGACACCCGCGACGGAATGCTCTACGGCGTCTCCGCCCACGTCGCGTACTACGGCAAAGTGGTCAGGATCGACCCCGTGACCGGCCGGGTCACCTACGCGCTCGGCCACAAACTCCCGGCAGGCCGCCCCTACGGCGCCGCCCTCATCGGCCCAGACGGCGCCCTGTACGCGGCGGCCAACCGAATAGCGGGCCGCAGCCGCTTCTACCGCGTAGACCTATACACCCCCCACGCGTCGGTTCGCCCTATCGCCGTCTGGCCGGCCGTCGACGCCGCCGACGCCACCGGCTGCGTGGCGAACGCGCCCGCGCCGCCCCCGGTCGGCGGCCCGACGGCGACCAACACCCGCCCACCCGCACCGGGCGCTGGACCCACGCAGACGAACACCCGCCCACCGGCACCGGGCGTCGGCCCACCCCAGACGAATACTCGCCCACCGGCACCGGGCGTCGGCCCACCCCAGACGAATACTCGCCCACCGGCACCGGGCGTCGGCCCACCCGGGACGAACACTCGCCCGCCCGCGCCAGGCGCCGCACCCTCGCAGACCAACACCCGCCCACATGAGCCCGGCGTCGCGGTGCCGGAGGGCAACGTGCTCCCACCGATGTCGGAGATCTCAGGGTCGGTGGGGATCACCCTCTTCCCACCCGCCCCCGGCGCGAACGGCCCGACGGCGACCAATACCCGCCCACCCGCCCCACCGGTCGTGTTGCCGCCCCTCCCGCCTGCCCCGTCGCCCACGGCCCCGCCGACAACCCCGATCCCGCCGCCGCCCCCACAGGCTGTCGCCTCACCACCACCGGCGCCGCCGGCGACGAAACGGCCCAAATTCCGGGCAAGCGAGCCGCCGCCTCCCGTGGCAATGGACACCCGAGGCGACAAGACAGAGAAGAAGCGCCGCTGGGGAGTGGCGGTTTTGGTATTGGTCCTTGGAGCGGGAGCCGCAGCAAGCAGAGTCCGCCACCGCTGACCGGAGAGAGGCTGATCGCAAGGACTAACCGCGATGCCTTGGTGGGACCGATCTCCCCGTAATCGCGAGGGCCCTCAGTCATGTGGTGGGGGACTGATCTCCGCAATCGCGAGAGCCCAACCGTCATGTCTCGGTGGGGTCGATCCCCGCGATCGCGAGGCCTACCGAGATGCCTTGCGGCACCGATCCCGCAATCGCAAGGGGTCAGCCGCGATGCTCTGGTGGGAACGGTCCCCGCAATCGCAGGGGGCCAGCCGCGATGCCTAGGTGGGACTGATCCTCGCACCGCGAGGGGCGAACGGTCGTGTCTCGGGTGGGACGGATTCCGCACCGCGAGGGGCCAACCGTCGTGTCTCGGGTGGGACTGATCCCCCGCCGCGAGAGGCCAACCGTCATGCCTTGGTGGGACAGATCCCCGCAATCGGAAGGCGCTAACCGCAATGCCATAGGGAAACCGAGCCCCCGCAATCGCAACGGGCCAATCCCAGTTGCCTGTTTGGGTGGTTCGCCTTGATTTGGGGTGAAATGGGCCTAAACTTTCGCGGCGCGGGGCAGTTTCCCTATCCTGCCCGCTTTACCCGCGCAGGCCCATTTCTAGGGGTCCCCAAATCAAGGCGAACCACCCAAACAGGCCCACCCACGCCAGCCAGCCGGCGAACCCCCCAAACAAAGCCAGCCGCGCCCGGCCGAAACGACCGGGCGCGGCCAAGAAGCATCACCCCGTGTAAAGAGTGAGCCCGTAAGCCGACAACGCCTCCCGAACCGGCTGGAAGAACGTCGTCCCCCCACTGCTGCAGTTGCCCGACCCACCGGACGTCATCCCCTGAGCCTGCACCCGCCCAGACACCGGGGCGCTGACAACTGAGCCGCCCGAGTCGCCGGGTTCCGCGCACGCGTTGGTGCGGGTCAGCCCGTAGACGATGTTGCCGCCGCCGTAGTTGACCGTCTGGTTGTAGGCCTGCACGCTCCCGCAACGCCATCCCGTCGTGGACCCCGACCGGCAGATCGTGCCGCCGATGCTGGTGACGGTCGATCCCGCCACGGTCACGTCACTCCCGCTCGAGTAGCGGTCGACCAAAGCCGTGGACAGCGCTGTGCTGCTGGTGACCCGGACGATCCCGTAGTCGTTGGTGGGGAACGACGAACCGGCGACCGAGCCGATCGAGCCGCCGGTTCCGGACACCGAACTCGCGCCCCTCGTGCAGTGGCCCGCCGTGATCACGTACCGGGTGCCTGAGGAGTTGCGGGCGTTGAAGCCGACCGAGCAGCGGCCGCCGCCGAGGTAGATCGCCTGGCCGCCGATGATGCTCCACAGCGGTTGCGGCGCTTCGGTGACGTGGTCGATCCGGACGGCGCCGTGGTTGGCCGCCCTGGCCCAGGCCAGGCCCGCGGCGTCGTTGCCCAGCACGGACACGACGACCTGGTTGGCCGGTGCGTCGACGTACCAGCCGGTGACCGAGTCGGGCGCCGACCGGGCCCGTTGGTCCATTGTGGACTGCACAGTGTCGAGTGCGGCGGCGCTGTGGGTGAGCACCTTGGCTTGGGCGCCGGACGCGCGGATCTCGCTCGCGCGGGTGGCGTCGGTGACGCCGACGACGAACTTGCCGGTCGCGGTGTCCAGCCAGGAATTGGCGTAGGCGCCGCCTAAGCGGTCACGCAGCGACTGCTCGGTGGCGGCCAGTGTGGACGGACTCGCCGACGCGTCCAGAACGGACACAGGGGCGGCCGAGGCGGGTGTCACGAGCGCGGCCGCGGTGACGGCGGCGCAGATCAAGGGCAGGGCGGAACTCAAGGTACGTCGACTCACGAACGGCCTCCATAGGCAGGGGGATTGGGCCGGAACAGCGACGGTGTACACCTGACGAGCGACGCTACGCCCGCCCATCGGTGACCGGTATCGACTATCCGTGCGCTCTGCGTGACCCGAGCCTGAAGTGATTTGGTAACAAGATGTGGCGATATCGCGCAGCCGGGTGACCCCTTAAGGGGTGACGAACCTCGTCTGGCTCAGTGTCCACATCGCACTGGTAGTCCCTGGACGTCGAAGCGCCCCGGAGGCGTCCGGCACGACGGCCTCCGGGGCGCGCACTCTCGACGTGTCCGCCCCGCCTTGCGTCAAGCGGGTCCTCGATGCGGACCACGAGTTCCCGTGCCCCGCGAGTATGTGCCCGAGAATCCCGTCGGTCCAGGGCTACCGGCGGGTAATCGGACGGGTTTTCAAGATCTACTGTGGGTGGCCCGCAGTGAACGGCTCTCACTCGATCGGATAGCAGTACGCGCGGTACGGGTACCGCGCGCGCAAAAGTGCGTAGCGTTGCACCACAACGGCGTAAGTACTGGTCAATGATGGTGTCGGGGACGCCGGATGGGGCGTGTGATGGACGGGGCCGCATACCAACGCGCCCTCGGGCGTGAGCTGCAGCGACTACGGCTGCGGCGCAAATGGACGCGCGCGCAGTTGGTCAAGCAACTGCCGAGCGAGCTTTCCGCCCAGGCGCTCGCCTCCTATGAGACCGGCACGCGCTCGTGCACGGTCGTCCGCTTCATAGAACTCTGCGGCGCGCTCGACGCGTCGCCGCACGACCTCCTCGAACGCGTCCACGACCAAGTGGTGCACTCGGAGTTCCCGGCCACCCTCCGGATCGACCTCGAGCGACTAGCCGAGGACCACCGCCCCGAACTGGCGCCCGCCCGCGGCTGGGCCCACGCCGAGGTGACCCGGCACGCCGCCCAGGCGCGCGAGCTGGATCTCGCCGCGTTGGAGTCGCTGGCCGCCCTGTGCGGGCTGCCGACGGTGGAACTGATCAGGATGCTCCGCCAGGACGCCGAACAGGCCGAGCCCCCACGTGTGGGCTCGGCACGTTAATTTCCGCCCGACTATTAGGTGCCGATTTGTTCGGCTAACCGTATTCGGTCGCCCGCACAGCGTGATAGCGCTGTGTCGGGCCGTCTGGCGTGAGTGCGATCGCAACCTGTGCAACGTGCGAGATTTCGCCGCCGTTCACCCGCGCGGATGACGATTTCGCAGCACGGTCGGGGTGCGTCAGACAAGGGAGAAACCCATATGGCCGTCGCCCGATTTCAGATCTACCGATCCGCGGGAAACGGTGTCACCTGGCGATTCCTTTCCGCCAACAATCGGAGTATCGGTCAGGCCGCCGTGGGCTTCGCGGACACCGACCACTGCGTCGCCGCGCTTCGTGAGCTGTATGACCAGCTCGACTCGGCCTCGGCGACGATCATCAGGGAGGGACCCAAGCAGTTGTGGTCCTGGCGCGTCCGGGTCGCCGACCGGGATCTTGCGGTGTCCAGCAGGCAATATCACCGGCGGGTCCAGGCCACTTACTCGTGTCGGAGTTTCCTCGAACTCGTGAGCCAGGCACAGAACGCGCACCTGCCGCGGGCGGCTCATTTCTGATAGCCATTTCCGCCGATTCCCGGTGCTGCCATTCGGCCTATCGGCTTCGATATGCGGCAGGCCATTCGTTCGTTGTTCATGATATCAACCTGGGCAGGCCAACTGCTCGGGGTTGGGTCGACGACATCACCACCGATCCTCTGTGGAGTAACCCCGAATGTCTCAAGTGATCACCGAACCCGACCTGGTCGGGCACGAGGTCCGGCCCCCGGACGGTCCCCGTCGCCGGGTCCGGCCCTCCGGTGGGGTGGACCGCGTGTTCCGGGTGCTGCTGCGCGCCGCGGGCGTCGCCGTGCTCGCGATCATGGCGACGGTGGGCCTGTTCCTGCTCACCCGGGGCTCGAGCGCCTTCGCCGCGGCCGGGTTCGACTTCCTCACGGTGGCGGCCTGGGAGCCGGACTCACTCAACTTCGGGATCGCGGCGGTCCTGGTGGGCACGCTGCTCATCGCGGCGGTCGCGCTCACCGTGGCGTTCCCGCTGGCGCTGGGTGTCGCGCTCTACATCTCCGAGTACGCGCCGCGGCGGATCCGGCGGGTGCTGACCAGCATGGTCGACCTGATGGCCGCGGTGCCCAGCGTCGTCTACGGGCTCTTCGGGTCGGTCTTTCTGCAGTGGCAGGGGGTCGACATCCCGCGCTGGCTGTCCATCCAGTTCGGCTGGGTCCCGTTCCTGAGCGTGCCCGGCGCGGACCCGGACAACCCGCTCGCAGGCGACTCCGTCTACGTCACCTCGACGTTCTGGGCGGGCCTGATCGTCGGTTTCATGGTGATGCCGTTCATCTGCTCGGTCATGCGCGAGTCGTTCACCCAGGCGCCGCAGGGGGAGCGCGAAGGCGCCTTGGCGCTGGGCTCGACGCGCTGGGGCATGATCCGCAGCGTCGTGCTGCCCTTCGGCCGCAGCGGCATGATCGGCGGCACCATGCTCGGCCTGGGCCGCGCGCTCGGCGAGACGATCGCCGTGGCGATGATCATCGCACCGGTTTTCACCATCCAGACGCACATCCTCGGTAAAGGCGGCCACTCGGTGTCCGCCCTCATCGCCCAGCAGTGGGGATCGGCGACCGCGTTCGGGTTGTCGGCGCTGATGGCGGCCGGGCTGGCGCTGTTCGCGCTCACCCTGGTGGTCAACTTCGCCGCGTCGGCGGTCATCGCCCGCAGCCGGTCCGGCCAGGGGAGCGACGCCTGATGTCCACTGTGGAATCCTTCGAGACACGCCGGGACACGGCGACAATCCGGCGGGCCGATGTCGTGGCCATGTTCGGCGCCCTGGTCGCGGCCGTCGCCATGACGGCGCTGCTGTTCGACCAGATAGCCCCGTTCTCCGGCGCGGTCGGCTTCATCGCCATCGCCTACCCGCTGTTCCTCGCGCTCTACGCGCTGCTGGTCTCGCTGGAGGAGAACGGACTCACCGTCCGCGACAAGCTGGTCTCCGCCATCGTGCACAGTTTCGCGCTGGTGGCGCTGGGGGCGTTGCTGTTCATCGTGGTCTACCCGATCGCGCTGGGCCTCGACGCCTTGACCCACCTGAACTTCTTCACCGACGACATGTCCGAGGCGGGCACCCTGGACCCGCTGGAACTCGGCGGGATCCTGCACGCCGCCGTCGGCACCCTGCAGCAGATCGCCATCGCCCTGACCATCACCGTCCCCCTGGGACTGACCTGCGCGGTGTTCCTCAACGAGACCAGGGGATCGTTCACCCGGCTCGTGCGCACCGTGGTCGAGGCGATGACCGCGCTGCCCTCGATCGTGGCCGGCCTGTTCATCTACGCCTCGCTGATCCTGGTCCTCGGGGTGCCGAGGTCCGGGTTCGCCGCGGGCTGCGCGATCAGCGTGATGATGCTGCCGATCATGATCCGGGCCGCGGACGTGGTCGTGCGGCTGGTGCCGAGTTCGCTGCGGGAGGCATCGCTCGCCCTGGGCGCCGGGCAGATGCGCACGGTGTGGCACGTGGTCCTGCCGACCGCGAGGTCCGGCCTGACCACCAGCGTCCTGCTCGCCACCGCGCGGGGAATCGGGGAGACCTCACCAGTGCTCATCACCGCCGGGTTCACCCCGTACCTCAACCTCAACCCGTTCAGCGACGCCCAGGTCTCGCTGCCGCTGGCCACGTTCCAGTTGGTCAACTCCTCCGAGGAGACCATGAAGCAGCGCGGATTCGGCGCCGCCGCGGTGCTGATGGCGCTGGTGCTGATCCTGTTCGGACTCGCCCGCCTCATCGGCGGCCGCGAGCCCGGCAACCTGTCCCACGGCCAACTTCGCCGCCGCGACAAGGCTTCGCGGCGTGACCGCGAGCGGTTCACCGCACGGGACCGCAGGAACCCGGATACGCAATGAGGAGAACGATGTATCGACCCCTAGTGGGGCTCATGTCCGTGCTCACCGTGCTGTGCACGGTGGTCGTCGGGTTCGCGCCCGCGGCGGCGGCGCAGGATTACGTGCCGATCAGCGGCTCGGGGTCGACCTGGAGCTTCAACGCCATCGACCAGTGGCGCAAGAACGTCCAGCAGTTCGGCATCAAGGTCAACTTCTCGGGCACCGGCTCCACCGACGGCCGCAACCAGTTCTACTACGGGCAGGTCGACTTCGCCGTCTCGGAGATCCCGTACGGCGAGAAAGACCGCAACACCATCGAGAAGTCGCCGCCGGAGGGGTCGTTCGCCTACATGCCGATCGTCGCGGGCGGCACGTCGCTGATGTACAACCTGAACATCGGCGGCAAGCGGATCACGAACCTGCGGCTGTCCGGCGAGGTGGTCACCAAGATCTTCACCGGTGGCATCACGAACTGGTCGGACCCGGCGATCAAGGCCGACAACCCGAACCTGGCCCTGCCCGCCCGCAAGATCGTCCCGGTCGTGCGCAGCGACGGCTCCGGCAGCACCGCGCAGTTCACCGCGTGGATGGCCGCGCAGCACGCCCCGATCTGGGACGCCTACTGCGCCCGCGCCGGCCGCTCGACCCCGTGTGGGCTCACCTCGTCCTACCCGGTGCTCGAACCGCTGGTGGCGCAGGACAAGTCGATCGGCGTGGCGAACTACGTGCGGCAGGCCCAGAGCGAGGGCGCGATCACCTACGTCGAGTACTCCTATGCGAAGAACGCGGGCTTCCCGGTCGCGAAGCTGTTGAACGCCAAGGGGTACTACGTCGCGCCGACCGCGTCGGCGGTGGCGGTGGCGCTGCTGCGGGCCAAGGTCCGGCCCAATCTCACCCAGGACCTCAGCCAGGTCTACGCCGACCCGGACCCCCGGACGTACCCGCTCTCCAGCTACAGCTACATGATCATCCCGACGGTGCCGAGCGCGAAGTTCAGTTCGGCCAAGGGACGCACGCTCGCCGACTTCGGCTACTACTTCCTGTGCGAAGGCCAGCAACAGGCGGAGCGGCTGGGGTTCTCCCCGCTGCCGATCAACCTGGTGCGCGCCGGGCTCGACCAGGTGGCGCGGATCCCGGGGTCGGTCAAGAAGGCCACCGACATCAGCAAGTGCAACAACCCCACGTTCTCCGCGGACGGGACGAACACCCTGGCGGTCACCGCGAAGCAGCCCCCGGAGTGCGACCGGCGCGGCGGACCCGCCCAGTGCACCGAGGCGGGCGTTCCGGTGAAGGCCCCGACCAAGGCAGGCGGCCCCGCGGCGGGCGGTCCCGCGGTGCCCGGCGAGGCGGTGCCCGGTGAAGCGGCGGGACCCGCGGCGGAGGTCGCCGACGAAGCCACCGGAGGGGACCGGGCGGCGGCCGCGAGCGCGTCGGCCGTGCCGGTGTCGGTCGACCTGCCGCAGGACGACGGCACCCTGCTGGTCGTGGTCGCCGTGGTGCTGCTGGTCGCCTTGGTGGTCGGACCGCCGATGGTCGCCAGGCTGCTGCGCAAGAGTGGAGCGCAGCGGTGAGTCTCATCAGACTGGTGCTGGCCACCGTGATGGTGGTGTCCGGAGTGGTCATCGCCCAGCCGGCGACCGCCGATCCGACGGAGCTCGCCACCCCGTCCCAGGTGACCGTGCGCGGTGCGAAGCGGTTCAAGGACCTGGAGATCACCGTCTCGCAGACCGCGGACCTGATCAACCAGACGATCCGGGTCTCCTGGAAGGGCGCGAAACCGACGGACCCGGGGCGCGGCAAGAACTACCTGCAGATCATGCAGTGCTGGGGCGACGACCCGGCGGGCCCGCGCCGCGAGCAGTGCCAGTACGGCACCCCCCTGGGCACCTACGACTCCAGTGCCATGTGGTCACGTGCCCTGCTGTACGGCGACCTGCACCACGATCCGCTGGAAACCCAGAAGCAGGAGGCGAAGGGGACGACCTACGTGCCGTTCCAGCCGGTGTCCGGCGAGCCCACCAAGCCGACCGAGCAGGGGCACGGCGAGTACTTCGACGCTTCCACCACCAACGAGGTCCAACTCGCCGCGACCCGGGAGGACGGCACCGGCGAAGTCGACTTCGAGGTGCTGACCGCCACGGAGGCCTACGGTCTTGGCTGCGGCAAGCCGCTGCCCACGGGCAAGCCGCGGCACTGCTGGCTGGTGGTCGTGCCCCGCGACGACATCGAGACCAACGGCAAAGTGGTCGGCGCGGACTACTTTCACAACTTCCTGGACTCCTCGCCGCTGAGCCGGTCCAACTTCGCCAACGCGATCCCGGTGCCGCTGCGGTTCCTTCCGGTCGGCGAGGCCTGTGGGCTCGGCCGGGCGGAGCGGCCGCTGACCGGGCACGAGTTCATCGCCGACGCGGTGCAGCGCTGGCAGCCCGCGATGTGCGCGGGCGACGGACCGGTGTTCGGCTTCGCGCAGGTGTCCGACCGGCAGGCCCGCGACCAGCTCGCGAGTCCTGACCCCGGCTTGGTGTTCGCCTCCAAGCCCGCCGATCCGGCGACGCTGACGTCGGCGGCACCGGTCGTCTACGCGCCGATGGCGGTCTCGGGCTTCGGGCTCGGGTTCATCATGGAACGGCAGGCGGCTCCCGGGAGCCCGCCGGAGATCGCGGTGCGCGACGGCAGGCCGATCACCGAGCTCAAGCTCACGCCCCGGCTGGTGGCCAAGCTGCTCACCCAGTCCTATCAGGACTCGGTGCCCGGAGTGCCGGAGTACCTGGCCGACAACCCGACCAGGCTGCGGGTGGACAAGGAATTCCTCGAGCACAACCCGGAGTTCGTGACCTACGGCTTCCTGATGCAGACCGTGGACATCCTGGCGCCGTCGATCGACCAAGACGTGACTGCGGCGCTGTGGGCGTGGATCAACAGCGACAAGGAAGCCCGGGAGTTCCTCGACGGCAAGCCCGACCCGTACGGCATGGTGGTGAACAAGAACTACCTGAAGCTCGCGCTGCCGGTCGAGAACTTCCCCAAGGCGGACTTGTCCTGCGTCACCCGGGAGTTCAACGGGGTCAAGGCGCCGCTGTGCGCGCAGACCCTGCGGCCCTTGGCCGCCGACATGCACGAGGCCGGTCGCGCGGTCAGTCGCGGCGACAGCCTCGGCCGCACACCCAGCGGCCTGGCCGACCCGAATGACCCGACGCTGCCCGGTTTCCAGAAGGTCGGCAGGCTCCCGGTGGGCAGGCGCGCGCAGATCGCGGCGGTGGACACGGTGACCGCCAAGCGCTACGGCCTGCTGGTGGCCAAGCTGCGCAACGCGGCGGGCGAGTTCGTCGAGCCGACGGACGCGAGCCTGCTCGCCGGCGTGCGCGAGATGGTTCCCTCCGGCGTTCCCGGGGTGGTGGCGACCAATCCGCTGTCGAAGTCCCCGAACGCCTACCCGTTGACCAACCTGACTTACGCGGCCACGGTCCCGTCGACGCTGGACGCGGCTGCGGGCCGCGACTACGCCGAGCTGATCAGGTTCGCCACCGGTGCGGGCCAGCAGGTCGGTGACGGCGCGGGCAGACTGCCCCGGGGCCACCTGCCGCTGCCCGGCGTGCTGCGGGACCAGGCGCTCGCCGCCGCCGACGTCATCGAGCGGGACGCGGGCAAGCCAGTCGGCACCCAGGCCGCGGAGCCCGCGGCGGAGCCGGGGGAGGCCGCGCCGCCGCAGGCCGCCGCCGCGGCACCGCAACCCGCGCCCGCGGCGCCTGCCCCTGCTCCCGCGCCGGTCCAGTCCACAGTGGAAAGCCGGCCGGTCGCGGAATCCCGCAGCACGCCGTCGCTTCCGGTCGGCTGGGTGCTGCGCTACCTGCTGGCCGGGATTCTCGTCGCGGGCGGCCTGGCCACCGGCGCCTATCCGCTGCTGCTGCGCCTCGGCGCGCGGGCGAGAGAGTAGTCGCGGTGTCCGAAAGAGACAGTCCGTTGCGAACGGTCTGTTCGCTTGCGGGCCACTTGCCCTTGCCGCGAAGGAAATGTTCGCCGCGATACTCCGGATGGGCGGGCGAAAACAGCGACCGCCGACGGGGAGGGGGGTGATGCCCGACCGGTCGTGACGAGAGTTGCCGCTCTCGCCACCGACCGGCCAGACCACTCACCTGCGTCCGGTGCGAGCAGATCGGCGTCCGCACCGGGTTCGGCCCGGACACCAGTCCGAGCACTACCGCGTAGAAAAGGATACATGCAGTGAGCAAGCAGAAGCGTATGCTCGTCGCGGCCACCGCCGCGCTGGCCATCGTCGGCCTCGCCACCGGCTCCGCCCAGGCTGACCCGACCGGCACCCCGACCTACCGCGAGATCGCGATCGTCGGCTCGGACACCACCCAGACCGTGATGAACGGCCTCGCCGACGCCATCACGATCAACGGCACCAAGGTCCTGGGCTCCTACGACGCCCGCGGCACGGCGCAGATCACCACCAAGGACCCGGCGACCACCCCGGGCTGCACCATCAACCGCCCCGAGGGCTCCAACGTCGGCGTGACGGCGCTGAAGAACGACATCGCCGCGGGCACCAACTGCCTCCAGGCGGCCCGCTCGTCGTCGAACTCGGCCGCGGCCAACCCGGACATGAAGTTCGTCCCGTTCGCGGTGGACGCGCTCACCTACGCCGTCCGCGGCGACAGCACCGTGCCGAAGAAGCTGACCAAGGCCAACCTGACGGCGATCTACACCTGCGCCAATACCACCTTCAAGCCGCTGGCCCCGCAGTTCGGTTCCGGCACCCGCTCGTTCTTCGTCAAGTCGGTCCTGCCCGCGGGCACCGTCGACAGCGCCACCCTGTTCGGCCCCGGCGGCACCTACCCGTGCGTGTCGGACAAGGACGCGTCGGGTGAAGGCATCCAGGAGCACGTCGGCACGTACCTGACCGACGTCAAGCACCTGCTGCCGTACTCGGTCGCGGTCTACAACTCGCAGATCTACGGCCAGGCGCCCGCCGCGCAGGGCAAGGCCGTGCTGGGTGTGCTCGACACCATCCAGCCGACCAACCTCAACACCTCCTCGACCCTCAAGCGCGACGTCTACAACGTGGTGCCCGCCACCAAGTTCGGCACCGCGCCGTACAACACGATCTTCGACGGCCCGAACTCGCTGATCTGCCAGCGCGGCGACGTCATCACCCGCTACGGCTTCGGCATCGCCGCCAACTGTGGCGTCCCGGTCCAGTAGTCCTCCCGCGCTTCCCCTTTACCGAAAGGCTTCCAAGACAGTGCGAAACCTCATCACCCGCAGGCTCGTCGGTGGCGCCGTCGCGTTCGCCGCGGCCGCCGCCGCCACGATCGGCTTCGCGGGCCTCGCCGCGGCCGCCCCCGTGGGCAACCTGGGCACCCTGACCGTCAACAAGCAGTCCGGCCTCGACATCGACGCGCCGAGCTACACCACCTCGGCCGGGTGTTCGCCCGACTCCGACGGCTACAACCTCTACGTCTACGGCCCGGGCGGCTTCGCCAACGGCCTCGTGGGCACCACCGTGACCGACGTGGGCTTCTCCACCTCCGGCCCGATCTCGCTGGTGCAGACGCTGTCGTTCAAGGACATCGCGGTGGACAACAGCACCACGATCGTCCCCGGCACCTACACGATCGCGGTGAACTGTGTCGACCAGTTCTCCACCGAGGTCAAGGGCACCTTCACCAAGGACATCGTCTTCACCAGCGCCACCCAGTGGAACGTCCCGGCGCAGACCAGCCCCACCACGACCGCGCTGTCGGCCTCGCCCGCGGCGCCGGTGACCGAGGGCACCGCGGTGACCCTCACCGCGACCGTCTCGCCCGCCTCGGCTACCGGTTCCGTGCAGTTCCGTGACGGCGCCAACGCCCTCGGCGCCCCGGTGACCGTCGCCAACGGTGTCGCCACCCTCACCACGAGCGCGCTGCCGCAGGGCAACCGCTCGCTGACCGCCGAGTTCGTCGGCACCGGCACCTCCGGCTCGTCGACGTCGGCCGCGGTGGCCTACCAGGTCAACGCCCCGGCCGCGGTCGCCACCACGACCGCCCTCGCGGTCACCCCGAGCGGCACCGCCGCGCAGTACAGCACCGTCACCTTCAGCGCGACCGTGACCCCGGCGAACGCCGCGGGTGTCGTGCAGTTCTTCAACGGCGCCAACGCTCTGGGCAACGGCGTGCCGGTCTCCGGTGGTTCCGCCACGTTCACCAGCGCCACCCTGCCGGTCGGCACGCACAGCTTCACCGCGCGCTTCTCCCCGGCCAACACCGCGGCCTTCGAGCCGTCGGCCTCCGCGGCCGTCGCGCTCGAGATCACCGCGTTCGCGGGCGTCAGCAGCCACCAGGACATCTCCACCACCGTCCTGGCCGGTGAGCTGACGATCAGCGTGGCGAACCAGAACGTCATCCTGCCCTCGCCGGTCATGGCGGCCGACGGTTCGCTGCTCACCACCTCGGGTGCGCTCAACCCGATCAAGGTCACCGACACCCGCGCGGGCAACCCCGGCTGGAACGTCTCCGGCCAGGTGACCGACTTCATCAACGGCGCCAACGCGATCAACGGCGCCAACCTCGGCTGGTCCCCGAAGATCGTGGACAAGTCCCCGGTGCAGAACATCACCGCGGGCGCGGTCGTCAACCCGGCCAACGCGATCGTCCCGGGCGCCACCGCCCCGGCCGGTTTCGGCCTGGCCAGCGCCCGCGTCCTGGCCACCGCCGCCTCCCTGGGCGGCAACGGAACCGCGAACCTCGCCGCGGACCTGGCCCTGAACGTGCCCACCTCGACCGTCGCGGGCACCTACACCGCGCGGCTGACCCTGACCGCCATCTAAGGCAGTCGACACCAGTGGAACGGACCGGGCGCACGCGCGCCCGGTCCGGCCCACGCCTGCACTCCACAAAGGACTGATCATGCAGCGGACCTGGCGCCGGGCCCTAGCCTCCGGCCTCCTTGCCGCCCTTGCGCTGGGCTTCACCCCGGCGACCGCGCAGGCCCAGGACAAGGGGCCCGCGACCTTCGGTGTGCGGCCCGCGACCGCGCTGGCGCCGGACGACCGCCCGAACTTCAGCTACAGCGCCACACCCGGCGCCGTGGTCAAGGACCACCTCGCGGTCGCGAACATCTCCAACGACCCGCTGAGCCTCAAGGTCTACGCGAGCGACGCGTTCAACACCCCCGACGGCGGATTCGACCTGCTCGACGCGGGCCGCGCGCCGGTCGACGTCGGATCGTGGGCGAAGCTCGACGCGAGCACGGTCGAGATTCCGGGCCGCACCACCAAGATCGTGCCGTTCACCGTGTCGATCCCGGCGGACGCCACCCCCGGCGACCACGTCGGCGGCATCGTCGCCGCCCTGGTCACCGAGGCCACCGGGGCCGACGGCCAGCGCGTCGCCGTCGAGCAGCGCGTCGGCGCCCGCATCTACCTGCGGATCTCCGGGGACCTGGTGCCCAAGCTGACCGTCTCCGACGTCGTCGGCTCCTACGACGGGTCGTTCTTCGGCACCGGCACCACCCGGATCAGCTACATCGTGCGCAACAGCGGAAACGTGCGTCTCGGCGGCAAGCAGCAGGTGACCGTCGAGACGCCGTGGGGTTCGGGCACGGCCGTGCCCAACCTGCCGGACCTGCCCGAACTGCTGCCCGGCAACAGCTTCCAGGTCAACACCACGGTCTCGGGGGTGCTCCCGGCGGGGTGGCTGAACGGCCTGGTGCACATCGACCCGGTGGCACCGCCCGGACCGCAGCCGCGGGCAGGCGCCGTGGACGCGAGCGTGACCGTCGCCGCCGTGCCGTGGCTGCTGGTCGTGGTGCTCGCCCTCGTGCTGGCGCTCACCCTGTTCCTGCTGTGGCGCAAGCGAAAGCGCCGAACCATCGAGCCCGAGACGGAGAAGGCGGTGGCCCATGCGGTGGCGTAACTGGCTCATGGTGATGCTGTTCGTCCTCACCGCGGTGATCACCGTGCCCGCGACGGCCGCCGCGCAGCCACTGGGCGGGCTGGTGATCACCCCCGGCGAGAGTGTCGACGCCGTGCCGGTGCGGCTGCGCACCGACGCGGGCTGCCCGGTGGCGGCCACCGGCTATCTCGCCACGATGCGCGGACACGGCCTGGCCGACGCCGTCGTCGTGTCGACCTCCGATGTGGGCATGTCGCACACCGAGGGCTTCGAAGTGCACCTCGCGTACACCTTCAAGGACTTCGCCGCCGACAACAAGACCGAGCTGCGCGGCCGGTACGACATCACCCTGCGCTGCGTCGACATGTTCACCCAGCAGAGCTTCGGCGAGTTCGGCGGCTCGCTGGACTTCGCCGAACCGGGCCGGTACGCCGCGATCGGCAAAGCCAAGGGGCCCGCGCGGCAGACCGCGCCGGCGATCCCACCCGACTTCGCCGGCCCGCCCGCCGAGACCGCCCAGCCCGCCCAGGCCCCGCCGGGGCCGCCCGCCGCGGGGGTGGCCCCGGAAGTCGCGCGCGGCCAGGCACAGCAGGCCCCCGACGACGGCACACGGCCGTTCCTGTACATCGCCCTCGGCATCGTCGCCCTCGTCCTCGTGGCCGCGGCGTCCCACCTATGGAGGAAAGCTCATGCGTAAGCGTCAACTGATCGCCGCGGCCGCGGCCGCGCTCACCGCCGCGGGGATCGCGGTGGTCCTCACCGCGGGCAGCAGCCAGGCCGAACCGCCCGTGGGCACCCTCGGGACGCTGTCGGTGAGCAAGGAGAAAGGCCTCGACACCGAAGCCCCCGGCTACCTGACCTCGGCGGGCTGCTCGGCGGACGCCGACGGCTACGACTTGAAGATCCACGGCCCCGGCAAGTTCGCCGAAGGCCTCGTCGCCACCACCGTGACCGACGTCGGCTTCAGCACCGGCGCCGGGTTCCCGGTCACCCAGACGCTGACCTTCAAGGACGTCGCGGTCGACAACAGCACCACCATCCAGGCCGGCACCTACACCGCGGTCGTGAGCTGCCTCGACATGTTCTCCGCCGAGGTCAAGGGCACCTTCACCCGCAACCTCTACTTCACCGACGCCACGCACTGGCAGCTCACCGACCCGGCGGCGCCCACCACCACACCGCAGCCGACCACCACCACGACCACCACCACGGTGCCGCCGACGACCACGACGGTGCCGACCACGACGACCACGACGACCACGACCGAGCCCACCACCACGACGGTCGAGCCCACGACGACCACGGTTGTGCCGACCACGACGACGGTGGAGCCGACCACGACCACCGTGGAACCGACCACGACGACGGTCGAGCCGACCACGACCACCGTGGAGCCCACCACCACGACCGTCGAGCCCACGACGACCACCGTCGAGCCGACCACGACGTCCACGACGACGTCCACGACGACGTCCACGACGACGACCACCACGGTCGCGCCGACCACGACCACGGTGCAACCGACGACGACCACGGTCGAAACCACCGTCGTGCCGACCACCACGACCACGCCCGCGGGCCCGGCGAACCTGGGCAAGCTCACGGTCGACCAGCTCGACGGCCTCGACATCGACGCCCCCACCTTCAGCACGTCCGGTCCCTGCGTCGGGGACGCGGACGGCTCGACGATGTTCATCTCCGGCCCGGGGGGCTTCAAGGACGGTCTGGTCACCAGCGTGTGGAGCGACGCCGCGTTCTCCAAGGACGCCGCGTTCTCCGTGAAGCAGTCGAACACCTTCAAGGACGTCGCGGTCGACAACAACACGACGATCGTGGCGGGCACCTACACCGTGACCGTCAACTGCGTCATCGGCCTGGAGTCCAAGACCACCGGCTTCTTCAGCGTCCAGCTCGAGTTCTCCAGCCCGACCGCGTGGACGGTCAAGTCCGACCCGACCACCACCACGACCGCGCCGACCACCACCACCGCGACGACCAGCGGGACGACGTCGGCGACCACCGGCCCGACCACCGACCCGACCACGTCGACCACCGACCCGGCTGCCCAGGGCAGCGCGGGGACCGCGGGCTCAGGTGGGCTCGCGAGCACCGGCGCATCGATCGGGTTCGCGCTGCTGGCCGGGACCGCGCTGATCGGATTCGGCGTCATCGCCGTCCTCTCCGCCCGCCGCCGCCGGGGTTCCAAGCCCAGCGTGTCGACGACCGAGAGCTGAGGGCCGTCCGCGTGCGCCGGGCCGACCGCCCGGCGCACGCGGACATCGTGACGAGAGGAATCACCGTGACCGTGCTCGACGGGCCCGAGACGACGCAATGCCCGGATGCGGCTGAGCGCCCGCTGTTCCTGCTGGTCGGACAGATGTTCGCCATCCTCGGCGCCGTGCTGCTGTGCTTCGTGGCCCAGCTCGCCCTCATCGGCGCCGTCAAGCACGAACGCGACCAGGACCGGGCCTTCACCGACTTCCGCTACCAGCTGGCCAACGCCACCGCCCCGGTCGCCGCGCTGACCGAGGACGGGCGGCTGCTGGAGACGGGCACGCCGGTGGCCATCCTGGAGATCCCGCGGCTGCGGCTGCGCGAGGTGGTGGGGGAGGGGACGTCGTCACGGTCGCTGAAGTCCGGGCCCGGACACCTGCGCAACACCCCGCTGCCCGGGCAGGCGGGCACCAGCGTGGTCCTCGGTCGCAAGGCGGCCTACGGCGGCCCGTTCAGCCGGATCAGCGAACTGCGCACCGGCGACGCGATCGTCGTCACCACCGGCCAGGGCGAGCACCGGTACCTGGTGCAGGGCGTGCGGCGGGCGGGCGATCCCGAGCGGCCCGCGCCGGGATCGGGAGCGGGCAGGCTGACCCTGATCACCGCCGACGGCCCGCACTTCCTGCCGACCGACGTCCTGCGGGTCGACGCCCGGCTCACCTCGGAGGTCGTCGCGACCTCCGGCGCGGTGCCCGCGTTCGCGGTGCCGGAGAACGAGCGCCTGATGATCGGTGACAGCTCCGCGCTGGTGCCCGTCGTCATCTGGGCGCTCATCCTGGCCGTCGCCGCGGTCGCGGTCGTCTACGTGCGGCAACGGGTCGGCCGCTGGCACGCGTGGGTGATCGGCGTCCCGCTGCTCGGCACGGTCGGCGTGACGCTCGCCGACCAGGCCGCCGCCCTGCTCCCCAACCTGCTGTGACGCGAGGAGAATGACGATGACCCAGGTTATGTCGGCGCTGGCGGAGATCGACGCGCGCGCGGTTTCGGCGTGGTTCGGCGAGCGCAAGGTGCTCGACCGGGTGTCGCTGCTGATGCCAGCCGGGACGGTGACCGCGCTGATCGGCCCCTCGGGCTGCGGCAAGTCGACGTTTCTGCGCACGCTCAACCGGATGCACGAGCTGATCCCGGGCGCGAGCCTGGCCGGTGAGGTCCGGTTGTCGGGAGCCGACATCTACGAACCCGGCCGCAAGCTGACCGACGCGCGCAGGCAGATCGGCATGGTGTTCCAGAAGCCGAACCCGTTCCCCGCGATGTCGATCTACGACAACGTCGTCGCGGGCCTGCGGCTCACCGGCACCAGGGTGTCGAAGTCGGCGAAGGACGACCTGGTCGAGAGCTGCCTGGCGAAGGCGGGCCTGTGGGCCGAGGTCCGCGACCGGCTGCGGCAGCCGGGCGGCGCGCTCTCCGGCGGCCAGCAGCAGCGCCTGTGCATCGCCCGGTCGCTGGCGGTGCGGCCGAAGGTGCTGCTGATGGACGAGCCGTGTTCGGCGCTGGACCCGACGTCGACCCGGCGGATCGAGCAGACCATCGCCGAACTGGCGCACGAGATCACCATCGTGATCGTCACGCACAACATGCAGCAGGCCGCCCGGGTCTCGCAGCAGTGCGCGTTCTTCCTCGCCGAACACGGAACCCCGGGGGTCATCGTCGAGGCCGGACCGACGGAGACGATCTTCGGCTCGCCGTCCGACGAGCGCACTTCCGACTACGTGCACGGCCGTTTCGGCTGAGCAGGTGACCGGCCCAACCGGTAGCCTGCCCATTCGGGGAATGCCTGGCGACGGTGGGAGTGACGCGTGGACCTTCGGTTGGAGGCGCCGCCCGCGGCCGGGGTCATGATGGTCGCCATCGGCGGCGAGGTCGACCTGGTCGCCGCGGGTGTGCTGGAGCGTTTCCTGCTCGGCGCCGTCGCGGAGCAGCGCAGCGCCGCCCCCGGGCTGATCGTCGACCTGTCCGACGCCGAGTTCTTCGGCTGCGCCGGACTCAACGCGCTGCTCACCGCCCAGCGCCGGATCGAGGCCGGTGGCGGCTGGCTGCGCCTGGTCGACCCCTCGCCCGCGGTGGCCCGGGTGCTCGACGTCGAGGGCATGAACACCCGGCTGCGGGTCACGGCTTCCTGATGTACGAGCGGTCCCCGCACAAGGTCACCGAGTTCGCCGGTCCGGTCGACGAGTTCCTCGCCCACGCCTGCCTGGTCTACGGCGGCGACACCCCCGACCGGCTCGCCCGCGCCCAGGCCCTCTTGTCGGCCGACCCGGAGATCGCCAAGGCGAACATCTTCACCATGGCGGTCCTCTCCGACGCCGAGGGCGTGGCCGCCGCACTGGCCGTCGACCCCGGTCTCGCGAGCCGCCAGCGCGGACCGTTCGACTGGGAACCCTTGCTGTACCTGACGTACTCGCGGCTGCCCGGCGGCGACCCGGTGGCGGCGGCCCGGCTGCTGCTGGACGCGGGCGCCGACCCGAACGCGGGCTACCTGTGGGAGGGCAACTGCCCGCCTTTCACCGCCCTGACCGGTGTCTTCGGCGAGGGCGAGGACGCGGTCAACCGACCCCGCCACCACGCCGAGCTGCCGCTGGCCCGGCTGCTGCTCGACCGGGGAGCCGACCCCAACGACGGCCAGACGCTCTACAACCGCATGTTCGGCGCCGACGACGGACACCTGCGGCTGCTCTTCGAGTTCGGCCTGGGCACCGGCGACGGCGGTCCATGGCGCACCCGCGTGCCCCGGCAGGCGAGCCCGGCCGAGATGCTGCACGACGTGCTGCTCTGGGCCGCCGCGCACGACCAGCGCGCCCGGGTCGAGCTGCTGCTCGCGCACGGCGTGCCGCCCGAGGCTCCGTTCCGAGGCCACCCGCTGCACGAAGGACGCAGTGCGCATGACCTCGCGGTCCGTTCGGGCAACCGTGAGATCGCCGCGCTGTTGGAAGCCGCCGGTGCGGTGCCGACCCGACTCGATGAGGTCGACCAGGTTGTCGCCGACGCGATGGCGGGTCTTCCCGTCCACGCGCCGCCTTCGGTTGTCGCCCAAGCCATCGCGCGCGACCCGTACGCCGTCGTGCGGGCCGCTGAGCTCGGAAAGGGCGACGCGGCAAGGATTCTGGTCGGCGCCGGATTCGACGTCAACGCCGCGGAGTGCGAGACCGCGCTGCACCAGGCCGCGTTCGCCGGAAACCTGGACCTGGTCCGGCTGCTGCTCGACCTGGGCGCCGATCAGTCCATAATGGACACGTCATTCGGGTCGACCCCGCTGGGCTGGGCGGAGCACAACAGGCGGGACCAGGTGGCCGCGTTCCTGCGGTCCGATCAGCCGTAGCCGAAGTTCTGCGTCCAGTAGATGCGGTAGCTGCCGCCCTTGGCCATGCCGACGCCGAGGTGCTTGAACTCGCAGTTGAGGATGTTCGCCTTGTGCCCGGGGCTGTTCATCCACGACTTCATGACGGCCTCCGCGGTGGCCTGACCGGCCGCGATGTTCTCGCCGCCCGCCCGCGCGTAGCCCTCGGCCTTCATCCGGTCGAACGGCGAGCGGCCGTCGAGCGAGGTGTGGTCGAAGTAGTTCCGCGCGGCCATGTCGGCGCTGTGCTTGCGCGCGGACACGCCGAGCGTGTCGTTCCACCGCACCGGCGAGCAGCCCGCGGCCGACCGCTGGCGGTTGACCAGCGCCAACACGTCGGTCTCCGCCTTCGGGAGCTGCGAGGTGGTGGTCGTGGGAGCGGTGGTGGTCGTCGGGGCCACCGTGGTGGTGGTGGTCGTCGGTTCGGCAGTGGTGGTGGTCACGCTGGTCGTGGTGGTCGGGGTCGCGGACGTGGTGGTCGCGGACGTCGGATACGACTCCAGCACCTCCGACGGGCCGGGCGCGTTGACGGCCGTGCCCGCGACGTGCGTCAGGTCTTGCATCGCGGGCAGGGCGAAGGTCAACGCGCCGGACGCGAGGATGGCGCCTAACGCGATGAGGACGACACGGCTCTTGCGGTGGGACACGGGTGGGGATCCTTCATGAAAACTCGGCGGATGGCTATGCCCATTGGACGGTCGGGTTGCGCGAGGCATTACGGTCTGAGGCCGACGAGTTCGGAAAGATCTTCCGCGAAGGCGGCGATATGCAGTCCGGTGAACCCTCGGACGCGACCTTGGTCCTCGATGCCCGCGCGGGCGACGACGATGCCTTCACCCAGCTCCATGACCGGTACCGCGCGCCCGTGACGAGATTCGTCACCCGCACCGTGGGCGACCCGCATCTGGCCGAGGATCTGGTGCAGGAGGCGTTCGTCAGCGCGCTGCGCAACCTCGACGGACTGCGCGAGCCCGCCCGGTTCCGGCCGTGGCTGTTCAGCATCGCCCACCGCGGCGCGCTCGACCATGTCCGCAAGGACGGGCCGCTGCTGCTCGCCGAGCTGCCCGAACTCGCCGACAGCGGTGAGACCCCGCACGAGGCGGCGGCCGCGCGCGAGGCCGCGGGCCTGGTGTGGGACGCGGCGGCGAGCCTTGAGCCGCGGCAGCTGGCGATCCTCGAACTGACCGTGCGCGACGAGGTGTCGAACACCGAACTCGCCCAGGCCCTCGACGTGCGGCCCGCGCACGCGGCGGTGCTCGCGCACCGGGCGCGGACGGCACTCGGTCATGCGGTGCGACTGCTGCTCCTGGTCCGCAACCCGCGCCGCTGCGGGCGGCTCGCCGAGCTGGTTCCGGAACAGCCACGCACCCTCTCGGCCGCCCAGCGGGTGCGCGTCGACCGGCATATCCGCAGGTGCGGGGAGTGCCGGGACCTCGCGGGCCGGGTCACCGCACCGGTCGCGATCATCGCGGTCCTGCTCGCCGCGGCCGACCGTGAGCCGGTCGCGGTGGACAACGCCGCCTGGTCGCTGGTCGACCCGTCGCCGCACCTGCTGCGCAAGAGCGCGGTGACGCTGGCGCTGACCTTCGCGCTGACGGTCGGCTGGTGGTTCATCCCCGGTGTCGAGGACGATCCGATCGTCTCCGAGCCCACGGTCACGCCGTCGGCGCCGATCAGCTTCGCGCCCGTGGCCGCGGTGCCCACCACGACCGTGCCCCCGCCGCCGGCACCAGCGCCGACCACCGCGCCGCCGCGCTCGGAGGCGGACCGGCTGATCGTGGCGCTGAACAACCGTCGGATCGCCGAGGGCTGCGGCCCGCTGCACGCGGCGCCGCGGCTGATGACCGCCGCCCGCGCGCACAGCGAGGACATGATGCGCGGCGAGTACATCGGGATGACCGGACCGGACGGCACGACGTTGCAGGACCGGGTCGCCGACACGGGCTACCGCGGGATGCGCGGCGGGTACGTCGCGGCGTACAGCGAGAAGGCCTCGGAGGTTGTGAAGTCCCTGGCCTCGGGCGACGCGGTCGGATTGTCGTGCGAGGTGGACGCCATCGGAGTCGGCCGAACCGAGGGCGGACCGTGTGGCTACTACTGGGCGGTGATCTTCGGTCGCGACGGCAGATGAGACGACCGCATATGCGGTTGAGCTTCTCAGCTATGGCTCGTCTCAGCTCGGCCCGGTGTACTTGGATACATGGGAGAGCAAACGCAAGCACAGAACACGAACCCGATCCTGGTGATCGGTGGCACCGGCAAGACCGGTCGCCGGATCGTGGAGCGACTGACCGAGCGCGGGGTGCCGGTGCGCGTCGGTTCCCGTTCCACCACACCGACTTTCGACTGGAACGACGAGTCCGGCTGGGCCGCCGCCCTCGAAGGAGTGCGCGCGGCGTACATCGCCTACCAGCCGGACCTCGCCTTCCCCGGCGCCCCTGAGGCCATCACGCGGGTCTGTGAACTCGCCAAGGCCGCGGGGGTCGAGAAGCTCGTGCTGCTCTCGGGCCGCGGTGAGGAGGCGGCCGAGGTGTGCGAGCGGATCGTGCAGGCCGCCGGTACCAAGTGGACGATCGTGCGCTGCAGCTGGTTCAACCAGAACTTCAGCGAGAACTTCCTCCTGGAATCGGTCCGGGCGGGCGAGATCGCGCTGCCCGCGGGCGACGCCGTGGAGCCGTTCGTCGACGCCGACGACATCGCCGACGTCGCGGTCGCCGCGCTGACCGAGGACGGGCACGACGGCCAGATCTACGAGCTGACCGGCCCCCGGCTGCTCAGCTTCCACGACGCGGCCGCCGAGATCTCCAAGGCCACCGGCCAGGACGTCGCCTACATCCCGCTGACCGCGGAGCAGTACGCCGCCGCGCTGCGCGAGCACGGCATGCCGGAGGAGTTCGTCGAGCTGTTCACCCAGATCCTCGACGGCCGCAACGCCCACCTCACCGACGGCGTGCGCCGCGCGCTCGGCCGTGAGCCCAAGGACTTCGCCGACTACGCCCGCGACGCCGCGGCCAGCGGTGTGTGGAGTGTCGACTGACCGCCGGGCAATCCCCACGAGGAGGGTGAAGCCATGCGCACGCAACTGTCCACAGAGAATGGTCTGAGCACCATTCCCCGCCATATCCACGGATTCGCCCTGATGCACGTGGCGATGCGGCGTGACGCGCGCAGGCTCGTCGCTGGTGCGGCGGGCGTGCGCGACGGCCAGGTCGACCGGGTCGCCGGTTGGTGGCGGCAGGTCCGCGCCGTCATCGACTGGCACCACCACACCGAGGACGACATCCTGTGGCCCGCGCTGCGGGCCAAGTCGCCGGTCTTCGCCGAGCGCGAGCAGGCGATGCACGCCGACCACATCGCGCTCGACGAAGCGATGGAAGCGGTCACGAAGGCGTTGGCGCCGGGTCGTTTGCTGGACTTGGCCGGTGCGGCGCGGCGCTTCGACACCGTCGTCCACGCGCACCTGCGCGACGAGGAAGCCGTGGTGCTGAGCGCTTTCCGCGACGACCTGAGTGAACGGGAGTACCTGGCGATCGAGCGGCGGGTGATCGCCAGCGCGCCGATGTCGGTCATGGCGTTCCTGCCGCCCTGGATGCTCGACGGCGCCGACGGGGTGGGGGCCTCGTCGATGCCGCCGCCGGTGCGGCTGCTCGGCACCACCGTGCTGCGGCTGCGCTACCACCGGCAATGGCGCTGGTGGTGAAGGCGGCAACGGGGAACGGATAGGCGCCGAGGGGACAGGGGAGGGACGGTCATGGGCTCGATCAACGGCTTAGTCGACACAGTGGACGCTCGGTCTGTCGACTTCGGACTCGGGGTGCGCGGCTACGAGGGGCCCGCTGCCGCGATCCGCGAACAACCTTGCACGGTCCCGCTGCTGTCGGTGCGCGGCCTGCGCGCGTCGTTCGACGGCCGGGTGGTCGTCGACGACGTCGGCTTCGACATCCGGTCGGGCGAGGCGTACGGGCTGGTCGGCCCGGCGGGTGCGGGCAAGAGCACGACGGTGCGCATCGTCAGCGGCCTGCTCAGCGACTACCGCGGGTCGGTCATGGTGCGCCGCAAGCCGATCGCCACGATCGGCGACCGCGCGCTGCGGGAGTCGGTGGGCTATGTGCAGCAGTGCGTGGTGATGGTGCCGTCCGCCACCGTGGGCGAGACCATCCGGTTCTGGGCGAGGTTTCTCGACCTGCCCGCGGGCGTCCGCCGCGAGCGGGCCGCCGACGTCCTCGCCGCGGTCGGGTTGCGCGACCAGGTGGGCGAACGGGTCGACCGCTGCTCCGGCGGCGTGCTGCGCGAGCTGAGCCTCGCGGTGGCGCTGTTGCACCGGCCGCGACTGCTGGTGCTCGACCACCCGACCGCCGGCATTGACCCGACCAGCCGAGTGCGCCTGCTCCAGACGCTCCGCGGCTTGCGCGAAGAGGGTGTTTCGCTGCTGTACGCCAGCCGGGATCTTGACGAAGTCCGGCAAGTGTGCGACCGCTTTGGCTTGCTGCACAACGGATATATGGTCGCGGAGGGAGCGACCCGCGACCTGTCGTCCGCTCACGCCTGACTGGACGACGCGGACGAAGACGGAGAGACGATGACGCAGACCAGAGACCAGCCTTCGACGAAGCGCCGCCTGGCCGGGCCGGTGTTGTGGCTGGCCACGATGACCGTGGGGCTGATCGCCGGGGTGTTCTACGCTTTCGCGATCTCGGTGATGCCCGCGCTCGCCAAGACCGACGACCGGACGTTCGTCGACACCATGCAGAACATCAACAGAGCCATCGAGAACGGCGCCTTCGGGTCGGCGTTCCTGGGCTCGTTCGTGTTCACGGGGGCGGCGGCGATCATGGAACACCGGCTGGGGCGTCGGGCGGCGGCTCGGTGGGTCTTGGCGTCGTTTCTGCTGTATGTGGTTGCTGTGGCGATCACGATGGGTGTGAATGTGCCGCTGAACCAGGACCTTGAGGCCGCGGGCGCTCCCGCGTCGATTCCCGATCTCGCGGCGGTTCGGGCTGCCTTTGAGGGGCCGTGGAACTCGGCGCACCTGGTGCGGACCGTGGCTTGCGTGCTGGCGCTTGGGTGTTTGGGCCGGGCGTTGTGGCTGCATGGCCGGGCGGAGCGTGCCGACGGTCAGTGACCGCCGGTCCGGATGGCCGTCGATCCGCTTCCTGGAGCGGATCGACGGCCTTTCGCTGTGCCGGCTTCCGTTGTGGCTGCGTTCTTTGGGCCTGGCGACGAGGGTGCGGGGGGAAATGCGGGGATTGTGAGCAAACCCCTCGTGCCTTGGGGAACCGGTGTCTTGTCTCGGGCCGCTAGGAGACGGCGGCGACGGGGACGCCGGGGTTGGTCGCGGCCTGTCGGATGTAGTCCTGTGGTGAGAGGCCTCGCACCCGTTTGAAGGCGGCGCTGAGGGCGAAGGCGGTGCTGTAGCCGACTTTCCTTGCCACGGACCCGATCGTGGTTTCCGTTTCGCGCAGGAGGTCGGCGGCCAGGGCCAGGCGGAGGCTGGTCAGGTAGTTCATGGGAGGTTCGCCCACCAACGCGGTGAAGCGTCTCGCCAGGGCGGCTCGGGACACGCCCACGCGAGTGGCCAGGTTGGCCACCGTCCAGCCGTACGCCGGTTCGGCGTGCAGCAGCCGCAGGGCGGCGCCCACGACCTCGTCGTGCTGGGCTCGGTACCAGGCGGGGGCGCCCACGCCGGGGCTGGCCAGCCAGGCTCGCAGGACGCTGACCAGGACCAGGTCCAGGATGCGGTCCAGGACCAGTTCCTGGCCCGGCTCCTGCCGCAGCATTTCGACTTCCAGCAACGACACCAGGGCGCTGTCGCCCGCGTCGATGGGACGGACCAGGACCGGCGGCAGGGCTCCGAAGAGGCGTTGGCCGATTTCTCGCTGCATCTGGTACGTGCCGCTGAGCATGACCGCGGAGCCGCAGGGGTCCTCACCCCAGGTGCGGACCCCCAGATCCCTGGAGCTGCCGATGTCGTGGCCGTCGATGGTCGCGCAGCGCTGCCCCGGGTGGATGATCACCTGCGGTGGCGTGTCCGGGTGGTCGGCGATCGTGTACGGCGTGGGGCCGCGCATGATCGCGACCTCGCCGGGGTGCAGCGCCACCGGGTCGCCGCCGTCGGGGACGATCCAGGCGTCGCCCTGGGCCATGGTGACCAGGGACAACGGGGCCCGGTCCTCGATGCGCATGGACCACGGGGGGTTGAGGATCGAGCGGAGCAGGAAGGCTCCGCGGGCTCTCGGTCCGTCCAGCAGACCGGTCAACGTGTCGTCCGCCAGCGTGCTCATGACACTAATGTAGACGAATACGCATGTTCATGGGTGAAGATTGCATGAATCGTCTCGGTGATCTTGCATCCGCCAAATGGGGGACATCGATCTTGACGGTCCCGCCCAGTAGGTTTCACCCGCGGTGTCCGATCGGATGTCCCGGTCTGCGGAAGGTGGCCGATGTCCCAGGTGGTGCTGGTGCTCGCGACGATCACGTCGGGATTGATCGCGGGTCTGTTCTTCGCTTTTTCCTGCTCGGTGATGCTCAGCCTCGACGGCGTCGAGGACCGGGTGTTCGTGGACGTGATGCAGCGGATCAACCGCCGCATCCAAAATGGACTGTTCGGTCTGGTGTTCATGGGGGCGCTGCTCAGCTCCGCCGCGGTCATCGTGATCGACCTGACCGGCGACAGCGGGACGAACGTGCGTGCGCTGGTCGGCGCGGCGCTGTTCCTGGTGTCACTGCTGATCACCTTCGCCATCAACATCCCGCTCAACAACCGGCTCGACGCGGCCGGTCCGGTCGCCCGGGCCGACGTCGCCCAGGCGCGCAAGGCGTTCGAGGGGCCTTGGGTGCGGTGGAACCACGTCCGGATGGTCGTCGCGACCGCCGGGTTTGTGTTCCTCTGCTTGGCGTTGCAGAACTAAGACGCGCCTGGCCCGCCCACGCGGGCGGGCCAGGCGGCCGTTCACGCGACGATCCTCAGCTGCGCCATCATGGCCAGCGACGAGTGGTCGAGGAAATGGCAGTGGAACGGGTAGATCCCCGTGTGCCTGCTGTCGAACGTCACCAGGATCCGCACGGTGCTGCCCGGCGGCACGGCCACCGTGTCCTTCGGGTACGCCTCCCATTCCGGCGCGCGCACGCCGTCGCGGTCGAGGACGCGGAACTGCACCAGGTGCAGGTGCAGCGAGTGCGGCACCTGCAGCAGCGTGTCCAGGTTGGTGATCTCCCACAGTTCCGTGGTTCCCCGCTTGACGGTGAAGTCGATCCGCTGCGGGTCATACGCCTTGCCGTTGATCAGGAACCCGGCCAGCGGGTCGAAGCTCAGCAGCACCTTGCGGGTCACCGTCGGAGTTCGAGGCGCGGGCACGGCGGCGAGCGTCTCCGGGATGACCGAGTCGTCGCGCTCGGGGTGGCCGACCACGTCGAACCGCAGGACTCGGGTGGCGCTGTCCGCCTCGCCGTCGGCGTTCTCCAGGACGATCTGCGTGCCCTCGGCGTACGGGGCGAAGTCGACCACGACGTCGGCGCGCTCGGCGGCCCACAGGGTGATCTCGGACCGCTGGACGGGCCTGCCGAGCAGGCCGCCGTCGCTGCCGAGCTGGGTGAACTGCGCGCCATTGCTCAGCCGGAACCGGAACGGGCGCTCGTTGGCCCCGTTGACCAGCCGCAGCCGGTAGCGCCGACGCCGCACCTTGAGCCGCGGCTGGGCGACGCCGTTGACCAGCACCATTGTTCGGCCGCCTTGCCCGAACAGCTCCCAGCGCAGCTCGCCGTCGCCGGTGAGGTCGGCGTCGCGGAACAACAGCGGGACGTCGTGGGCGCCGCTGGGAAGCCGCAGCGACGGCCACCCCTCGTCGATCAGGTAGAGCCCGGACAGTCCTCTGTAGACATGTTCGGCCTCCAGGTGGTGCGCGTGGTCGTGGTACCACAGCGTTCCCGGCCGCTGGCTGTTCGGATAGTGGTAGGTCCGCGAGCGCCCGGGGTCGATGGCGTCGAGCGGGTGGCCGTCGCTGTCCTGGGCGACGTTGCCGCCGTGCAGGTGGACCGAGGTCTGGACACCCAAGGTATTCTCCACGGTCACCCGTGCCGCCCGGCCCTGCCTGGCCATGATCGTCGGGCCGGGGAACTGGCCGTTGTAGGTCAGCACCCGCGTGCGCACCCCCGGCACGATCTCGGCCGTGCCCTCGGCGACGGTCAGCCGGTAGTGGTCGGCGTCCGGGCCGACCGCGTGCGGCCGCAACACCTGTGGGACCGGCAGGTCGCGGGCGAACGGTGTGACCGTCCACGATGGACCCAACGCCGAGGTCAGCAACTGCTCGGTGGGGACCGCGAGCACGACACCGCCCACCGCACCGAACTTCAGGGCGTCTCTTCGGTTGAACATCTCATCACACCTTTGCGGGATTGGACGACGGGGAACTCCGCCACGGGACACCGGCGACGGCACACACGACGACCGCGACGACGACCGTGTCGCGCAGGACGGTGGCGGCTGAGGCCAGCGACCCGGTGAGCGACACCGCGCCGCCCAGCGCGGTCGCCGCCACCGCCAAGGTCACGGCCGCGGCGGCGAGTCCGGCGAACCCGGCGAACGCGGGCCACCGATCGCCGCCGAGGCGGGCGGCCACGGTGATCCCCAGGACCATCGGGACCAGGGACAGCGCAAGCAGTCCCGCCGTGTTCGCGACCGCGTCCTCGACCACCGGCGGCGCCAAGACCACGGCGTTCTGGTGGTGGCCGGTATAGGCGAGCGCGTGCGCCCTGGCCATCGGGCTCGGCGTCGGACCGGTGTGCGCCCGCAGCGCCCACGTGGCCGACACCGCGGCGGCCGCCGCGCACAGCAGGATCTGCGCGGTGCGCGGCGGCGTTCTCATGCCGACAGCGCTTCGCGGGAGTCCGTGCTGACCAGCCGGGTGACGAGCTGGTGGCGGACCCTGGCGGGGATCGCGGGCGCGAACCGGCGCAGGTAGCTGTCGGCGTGCCCGAGGTCTCCCACCAGGAACAGCAGGTCGAACACCAGCATCCGGCGCACGGCCAGCAGTGGCACCGGGGCGCGCAGCGGCCGGAACGACGGGTTCCACAGCCCCGGCTCGTCGCACACCGGGTGGAACTGGCCGATCATCAGCCCGTTCGCCACGAAGTCGTCCTTCGCCTTGCGCTGCAGCAGGTCCAGCTCGGTCGAGTCGGTGTAGTCCAGTCCCGGCAGCACGATGAGGACCGCCAGCAGCTCGCGTTCCTCCTCGTCCAGGCCCGTGCTGAGCCGCTCGTGCCACGACCGCAGCCGCGCCACCGTCTTCGACAGATCGGCTCGTGGGTCGCGTGGAACGGCTATATAGAACAGGTCCCGGCGCAGCGAGGGCTGGGTGTAGGGGCACACCGGCCCGCCCCGGCCGAGATCCGGGTGCGGCGAGACCAGGAAGTCCTGGCTCCACCGCAGGACCTCGGTCAGCTCCCTGGCGTGCTCGGCCGGGATCTCGCCTCGTGCTATCTCGTCGGCGGTCCAGACGAACAGATGGTTGTCGCCGTTCACCTCGGTTCCCTCCACATCGGACGTAGCGTCGGCCCGCCGGGCAGCCTGATCACGCTGCCCATCGCGGTGAACCCGAAGCTCAGGCACGCGGCGGCGCCCGAGTCTGAGCTGGCCTCGGCGTAGATCGCCTGCCCCTCGCGGTCGGCCGCCGCGAGCAGCGGCGCCATCGCCGCGGAGATGGCGCCGCCGCCCTGGTGTTCGGGGTGGACGGCGCCGAAGGTGACGTAGTAGTGCTCGCGGTGCGACGGGTGGTGCGCCGCCTGCATCCCAAGGATCGTCAGCAGCAGCGACCCCGCGTCCGCGCCGCCGACCGCGTCGGCCAGCCTGCGCTGGATCTCGTCGTCGCGCTCCTGGGCCCGTTCGACCCCGGCGGGGGAGAGGTACAGCAGCGCCGACTCACGCTCGTCGCCGACGATGATTCCGCCATGGGCAAGGGAAAGCTCGACGAACACGGTGAAGAAGCCGGGCAGCGCGGCCCGCCGGGCCCGCGGATCCGGCAAGATCCAGCGGGTCAGCGGATCGTCGTGGAAGGACGTGCATAGTAGGTCGGTGAGCCAGCCCAGGTCCGCCGCCGTCGCGAGCCGCACACCCACCAGGTCGTTCGACTCCTGTCGCGGTCCTGGGATGTCCATGTAGGTCACCGAGGTGCCCCCTTCCGTAGCTTCGGGAAACCCCTGGTTCGTCACCGGTTCGCGGTGACCAGGTGGCGCACCCGGTCGTGGAGTGTGCCGAGGTACTCCTCGGACTCCGGCTTGATGAGCACGCTGCGGGCGATCCGCGCGGTGTCGGCGTCGGCGGCCACCTCCGGGTGTCTGCGCCGGAAGTCGGCGGCGTCGACGCGCAGCAGGCTGACGTACACCGGGTCGTCGGCGGCGTTCATCCCGGCGCGCAGCAAGGCCTCCGACGCGGCGTCGACCACGCTGAGCCGGGCCGGTTCCGGCTCCGGGCAGTAGGTGACGATGTCGAGGTCCGGGCGCTGGTAGAGGCGCAGTTCGGTGCTGTGCTCGATCAGCTCCGCCCACCGCAGCGCGGCCCGCCTGCTCGCGGCCAGCACCTGGCCGAGCCCGCCGGGGGTGAGCGGGAGCAGCTGCGTGGTCAGCCACAGCCCGGCCGCCGCCGCGCCCGCGCGCGAGCATTCCAGGCTGATCTCGCCGAGATGCAGGTCGGCGTCGGTGAAGTAGGTGTAGGGCGAGTCGTGCGTGAAGTGCCTGGCGTCGGCGGGATCGGCGAAGAGCACCGCGCCGCAGCCATAGGGCTGCAGCCCGTGCTTGTGCGGGTCCACGACCACCGAGTCGCACTGCGCGATCGCCGACCACGGCCTTGTGTCGATGGTGGGGTCGGTTCCGGCCAGCAGCGCGTAGAAGCCGCCGTATGCGGCGTCGACGTGCACGCGGGCGCCGAACTCGCGGGCGAGGGGCAGCACCTCGTGCACGGGGTCCACGGCGCCGAGCCCGGTCGTGCCCGCGGTGACCACGACGGTCCCGATCCGCCCGCCCGCCAACGCGTCGCGCAGCGCGTCGAGGTCGAGCCTGCCCGCGCCGTCGACCGGCAGCCGGTGCCCGGTGATCCCCAGGACGTGGCACATCCGCTCATGCGTGTAGTGGCAGTCGGCGCTGTAGGCGACCCCCTTGCCCGGGTGCGCTTGCCTTGCCACGTAAAGGGCTTCGAGATTCGCGATGGTGCCGCTGGTGGTCAGGTGCCCGGCGTGCGCGGGAAGTCCGAACATGTCGGCCAGTCCCGCGACGCACTCGCGTTCCATCTCGGTGGTGGCGGGCCCGCCCTCGGCGGCGTGGTTGTTCGGGTTGATCAGCATCGCCGTCAGGTAGCCGACGACGGCGGCCGGGTGCGGCGGCTTGACCATCTGGCCCGCGTAGCGCGGGTGGAAGAACGGGTAGTTGTCCTGCAGGCGCTTGCCGAAGCGGGCGTAGGCGGCGGCGAAGGTGTCGTCGTCGACCTGGTGGGACGGGTGCGGGGTGAAGGGGCCGAAGGTCGCGGCCCACTCGTCGATCACGTCGACCGCCCGGGGCAGCCAGCTACGCAAGTCCACTGTGGTTCCTCACGGTCTCGTCGGTTCCAGGCCGTTCGAGGCTGTCGCCGTGCCGCGGTCGGTGGGGACAGCGGCACGGCGACAGCGGGGCGAGGCGCACCGGGGAGAGCGCCTGCGCCGGTTCCGCGCCCGGGGTCGGGGGCGCGGAACCGGGGTCAGTGGGCTATTACCTCGGCGACCGCGGAGACGACCGCGGCGGGTGCTTCGAGCGGGAACATGTGGCCGACACCGGGTTCCGTGCGGAACGTGGCCTCGGGCAGTGCCGCGGCCACCGCCTCGCCGAGGTCGGGGCGGATCATCTTGTCGGCGTCGCCCGCGAGGACGACGGCCGGGATCGGCACGGTCCGCAGGTCGTCGCGCAGGTCCATGCCGCGCGAGGCGCGGAAGTAGTCGGCCCGGACGGTGCGGTCGGTTCCGGCGAACATCCGCCGGTTGGCCTCCGCCGTCGGCGGCGCGGGCTTCTTGGCGCCGAAGGTCTGCCGCAGCATGGCGCGGCCGATCGGCGGGCGGCGCAGCGCCCAGCTGAACACCGCGTTGCCCATCATCTTCACCTCGCTGTTCGGGATGTCCCGGTCGTGCGCGGCGGTGGACAGCAGCACCAGGCCCCGCACCCGCGCCCGCGCGTCGGCGCGCATCGCCGTCACATAAGACATCGCGGCGAACCCGCCGCCGGAGTGCCCGACCACCACGGCGCCGTGGAGGTCGACCGCGCCCAGGACCGCGCCGAGGTCGGCGCCGAGCCGGGCGATGCCGATCGGTTGCGCGCCCAGCGTCGACTTGCCGTGGCCGCGCTGGTCGTAGCTGATCACCCGGTGACCGGCCGCCACCAGGTCCGCCGCGACCGCCCGCCACACCGGCCGCGCGGCGCCCCAGCCGTGGACCAGCACGACAGCGGGGCTGTGCCCGGACACGGGCGACTCGTCGGTGACGGCCAGCTCCGCGCCGTCGTCGGTGCGCACGACCGTGTCGGTGACCTTGGGCCGGTTCGCCGCGCTGCGCGTCATCGGGCGCCCACCAGCGAGTTCAGGTTCGCGAACGCGCCCTGGGTGCCCTTGGAGTGCTGCTCGCCGATGTCGGCGACCTTCGCCAGGACCTTCAGCCAGCCCTGCGGGGCGACCTTGAAGTGCATGGACAGCTTGGTGCGGCGGCCGTCGTCGACCGAGTCGAGGACGAACTCGCTGGTGCCGAGGAACGCGCCCTCGACGTACTCCGCGACCAGCCTGCGGTTGGGCTCGACCGCCGTGGTGCGGGCCTTGAACCGCAGCTTCGGCCCGCCCTTGTCGACACCCTTGGTGTGCACGGTGACGTGGACTTCGCCGCCGACGCGGTCCGGCGGGACCTCGCCCGCCTCGAACGTGTTGGTCGGCACCCACCAGCGCCGCGCGCCGCCGAGTTCGGCGACCAGTTCCCGCCACACGACGTCGGGGGATGAGTCGATGAACGCTTCGTCGATGAGGTCGTAGTCGGTCATGAGTGCCTCCCTGTGGGGGACCGGGAGCCCGCCGACGACAGGCTCCCGGTCAGTCCACTGTGGTCGATCTGGTCAATCGGAACGGGTCACGCGAAGAAGTGCTGCCCCGGCGTGAGGACGCAGTCCGGGTCGTAGCGGCGCTTGGCGTCGAGCAGCCGCGAGTACTGCGAGCCGAAGTGCCCGCGCCACTCACCCGGGGTCATGCCCGGGATCGCGCCGACGGTGTAGCGCTTGGCGCCCAGCGGCTTGCTCAGGTCGTAGAGCCTGCGGTTCTGGTCGAGCATGCGCTGCAGGTTCGGGTCGTCCGGGAACGGGAAGCGCAGCAGGTCGAACAGCCACAGCTTCTCGTCGCGGGTCTCCGGCAGCATGAAGAACGGGTGCGTGAGCTTGCTGCGCAGGAACGGGTACAGGCCGGAGAAGCCGATGCCCAGGTCCGTCGGCTGCAGGTCGGCGATGACCGACGGGATGAACCGCTGCACCGTCGAGGACGGCAGCACCAGGCTCAGCCACGGCTTGGGCTGGTGCCAGAAGCCGGCTTCCTTGAGGTAGGCCTCCAGCGGGTCGATCCGGAAAAGCCAGTCCCGGTAGGGCATCTGGGTGATCTGGATGTCGGCGCGGGTGTCGCGCAGACCCGAGAGGATGCGGTTCTGGTCGGGGGCGGTGGTCGTGTAGTAGACGACCGCCTCGACCTTGTAGCGCCACCCGGAGTCGTCGGCCTTGCGGACGATCTCTCCTTCCTGATGGGTGACCCGGTTCTCGACCATGATCTTTTCCTGGTCGGCGACGAACGTGGCCATGTCCTCGTAGAACAGGTTCATGACCAGCGCCTGCGTCGGCGCGGGCGCCAGCCGGATCAGCGCCTTGGTGATGATGCCGAACTGGCCCGCGCCGCCGACCGCGGCCTGGAACAGCTCCGGCTTGTTGCTCGGCGAGGCCACCACGACGTCGCCGGTGCCGGTCACGATCTCGATGGCCTCGACGGTGTCGCAGAACAGGCCGTGCTTCTGCACCTGCCCGCCGATGCCGCCCACGCTGATCACGCCGCCGATCGACAGGTGCAGGTAGTCGGTGATGCCGATCGTGGTCAGGCCCTGCGCGAGCGCGGCGTCGGTCAGCTCGGCGATCGTGACGCCGGTGTCCACCCAGGCCCGGCCGCGGGAGATGTAGTGGATCCGGTTGAGCTTGCGCGAGTCGATCGAGATGCCGCCGGGCACCAGGGCCTGGCCGTAGCTGGAGTGCGACTCGTAGTACGCGGGCTCGTTGCCGCTCTGGCCGTTCATCGCGATCTTGAGGCCGTTGCGGCGGGCGTAGCCGACCATCTTCGCGATGTCCTGCACCGAACCGGGACGTAACACCGCGCGCGGGGTGCCGGTCACCAGCACGCCGAAGTCCTTGCCGAACCCTTCGAGGGAGGCGCCCGCGGTCTCCAGCACGCCGTCGAGCGTCGGCAGGGAGTTGTAGGGGCCCGGCGAGGCCTGCGCCGCGGTGACGAACGCGGAGTTGGCCACGCTCCACCCGACGATGGTCGCGGCCGCACCGGCGGCGCCGCTCTTGAGGATGTTTCGCCGCGAGAGCGAACTGGTCATTGCTTTCTCCGCCTTCTTCACTGGTTGATCACCGCTGGCATGGGGTCCCCGACGGACGTGGCGATGCGGTAGGCGCCGACATCGACGCGCTTGGTGGCCTTGCGGAAGCGCCACGTGTAGGTGGGCCAGATCGACGGGTTGCGGTCGGTGCCGTCCATGTACCAGCTCTGGCAGCCGCCGACGGTCCACACTGTGCCCTCGAGCTTCGCGTCGAGCCGCGCGTTGTACGCGGTCTGCGCCTCGGACCGAACCTCCACACTGGACAGTTCGCGCTTGTCCATCAGCTTCAGCGCGTCGAGCACGTGCGCGATCTGCGCCTCGATCATCACCGTCTGGGACGAGTGGCCCAGCGTGGTGTTGGGGCCCAGCAGCATGAACAGGTTCGGGAAGCCCGCGACCGTGGTGCCCGCGTAGGCGGACATGCCCTTGCCCCACGCGTCGGCCAGCTTGACCCCGTCACGGCCCCACAGCCGCTGCGCGACCGGCCGGTTCGTCGCCGCGAACCCGGTGCCGAGGATGATGGCGTCGACCTCGCGGGCGGTGCCGTCGGCGGTGACGACCGAGCTGCCGTCGACCCGCACGATCTTGTCCGTGACCAGCTCGACATTCGGCTGCTGCAGCGCCGGGTACCACTCGTTGGAGAACAGCAGCCGCTTGCAGCCCGCCGCGTAGTCCGGCGTCAGCCGCGCGCGCAGCACCGGGTCCTTGACCTGCTTCTTCAGGTTCTTCTCGGCCATGCCGGTGATGGTCTTCGCGGCCATCTTCGGGCGGGCCAGCATGAACGCCAGGATCTCCCGGCCCCACATGTTGAAGTTGCGGCGGAAGTTCTGATACCCCGGCAGGTTCTTGCGCAGCGCGAGCTGGCCCTTGCCGATCGTCTTGTCCGCCTTCGGCCCCACCCACGGCGCCGTGCGCTGGTGCACGAACAGCTGCCCGACCTTGGGCTGGATCTTCGGCACGAACTGGATCGCCGAGGCGCCGGTGCCGATCACCGCCACCCGCTTGCCGGTCAGGTCGAAGTCGTGGTCCCAGTTGGCCGAGTGGAACTTGGCTCCAGGGAAGGAGTCCAGGCCCTCGATGTCGGGCATCACCGGGTCGCTGAGGTAGCCGGTGCCCGAGACCAGCACCTGGGCGGTGAACTCGCCCTGGCTGGTCTCGATGTGCCAGCGGCGCTCCAGGTCGCTCCACTTCGCCGCGACGAGCTCGTGCCGGAACCTGATGTGCGGGCGCACGCCGAAGCGGTCGGCGCACTCGCGCAGGTAGGCGTAGACCTCGTCGCGCTTGCCGAACGTGGTGCTCCAGTTCGGGTTCTGCGCGAACGAGAACGAGTACAGCAGCGACATGACGTCGCACGCGCAGCCAGGGTAGGAGTTGTCGCGCCAGGTGCCGCCGACCTCGTCGGCCCGCTCCAGCACGACGAAGTCGTCGATGCCCTGCTGCTTGAGCCGAATGGCCATCCCGAGCCCGGAGAACCCGGTCCCGATCACCGCGACGCGGTAGTGCGGCGTGCGGCGGTCGCCGCCGCCTGTGTCATTCCCGGACCGGTCGACCCGGCCGGGCTTGATCGTCCGTGTCATCTCGGCTCTCCTCAGGCCCGCCGGGTCAGGGTCATGCGGAAGTTGTTGAACACGCCGTCTTCGAGGGTGTAGGCGAAGATGTCGAGGTAGCGCTCGAAGCGGGCCACCACGTCCTCACCCTCCATGGCGACGGCCTCGTCGCGGCGCTCGGCGAGCTGCTCGAGCCACACGCGGCACGCGTGGGCGAACGACAGCGGCTCGTTGAGCACCTCGTCGACGACGAACAGCGACTCCGCGCCCGCGGCGAGGTCCTGCAGCTTCGGGATGTAGCAGCCCTGGAACTCCTCGCGCTGCAGGAACTTCAGGTCGTCGATCAGCTCCCGGCGCAGCGGCGGGTTCTCCACGGTCATGATGTGCAGCACCAGCTTGCCCCCGGGCTTGAGCAGCGAGTGGCACTGCTGGAAGAACGCCCGGAACCGCTTGGTCCGCTCGCGCGGGGGGAGCGTGGAGAGCACGAAGTGCTCCAGCGCGTTGATGCAGAACGCGGCGTCGTAGGGATCGTCCGCGCGGTGGTCTTCCCAGCTCTCGACGAGCACCTTGACCCGGTCGTTGCCCAGGGCGTCGATGTACTGCTTCTGGGTGCGGCTGAGCGTGACGCCCACCGCTTCCTCGGCCCCGTGCACCGCGGTGACGCGGTTGAGCATCGTGCCCCAGCCACAGCCGATGTCGAGCACCCGCTTGGCGCCGGCGGCGCCCGCGATCTCGATGAACGAGTCGAGCTTGCGCTCCTGGGCCAGGTCGTGCGCGGCGCGCAGGTCCTCGCCGTCGTTCCAGTAGCCGCCGGAGTACATCATCTGCGGTCCGAGCAGCAGCCGGTAGAACTCGTTGCTCACCTCGTAGTGGTGCCGGATGGCATCGACCTCTGGGTTGATCACCTTGCTCTCAAACCGCTCATTGACAACGGTCATCGCCTTGCCCCATTTCGTCACGTTCCTGGACGTGTGCCGCCTCTGCGCCATGAGGTAAGCGCGCCGATCGCAACAGCGGCGCAACACGACCGGCGTTGCGGGTTCGTTGCGCGGCCACGGGTTACATCCGGACAGGACCTCGCCGCTGGGCGGCGAGCCCACCGAAAGCCGAACCGTGAGGAGCGAAGCTGATGGATCTGCCTACCGTCGAGGAGCTGGCCGGCCAGTTGGCCGCCGTGTCAGGTGCCGAGAACGTCGACGTCGACGCGCCTCTGCTGCAGCTGGCGGATGTCGACTCGCTCGACCTGATGGAGTGGCTGTACGGCTTCCAGAACAAGTACCCGGACGTGCCCGCCGACGAGTCGCTGTTCAAGGACATCGACGACACCACGACCCTGCGGGCCGTGCACGAGAAGCTGATGGCCCTGGCCCCCGCCGCGGCGCGGAGCTAGCGACGTGAGCGGCTTCGACATCGCGGGCTGGGGGATCAGCGTCCCGGAGCGGGTCCTGTCCAGCGTCGAGATCGCCGAGCGGCTGGGCGTCGACGAGGACTGGATCGTCAGCCGCTGCGGCATCCGGGAGCGGCGCATCGTCGGCCCCGGCCAGACGACGGCGTCGCTGGCGATCGAGGCGGGCGCGCGGGCGTTGGAGAAGGCCGGGCTCACCGGCGCCGACATCGCGCACCTCATCGTCGCCACCGCGACACCCGAGCAGCTCTCACCGGCCACGTCGGCCTTCGTGCACCACGGCCTGGGCATCGCGGGCAGCGCCCACGACGTCAACGCCGAGTGCTCGGGGTTCGTCTACGCGCTGATGACCGCGGCGGCGTGGATGGCGATCGACCCGCGGCCGTGCCTGATCATCGGGTCGGACACGCACTCGCTCACCGTCGACCCGAACGACCGCGACCTGAGCATCCTGGTCGGCGACGGCGCAGGCGCGGTGGTGCTGACGCCGAGCCCGGACACGTGGATCCGCGCGTGGAACCTCGGCGCGGACGGGTCCAAGCACGACAGCCTCAAGGTGGTGGCGGGCGGCAGCCGGATGCCCACCACGGCCGAGACAGTCGAGCAGGGCTTGCACTACGCGAAGATCAACGGCAACGAGATCTACCTCAACGCCGTGCGGTTCAGCGTCCGCACGATCCGGGCGACGCTGGAGCAGGCCAAGGTGGGGGTCGACGACCTCGACCACGTCGTCCCGCACCAGGCCAACATCCGGATCATCAACTCGATCCTGAGCCACACCGGGGTCGCGCCGGAGAAGCTGGTCACCAACCTCGACCGGTACGGCAACACGGCGTCGGCGTCGATCCCGATCGCGCTGGCCGAGGCCCTGGACGCGGGCCGGATCGCCGACGGCGACCTGGTGCTGCTCGCGGGCTTCGGGGCGGGGATGACGTGGGGTTCGATCCTTCTGCAGTGGGGCGGTGTCACCGATGAGTCGTGAGCGGACGGGTGCCAGGCCGGAACAGCCGGTCGCCCTGGTCACCGGCGGGTCCGGTGGGTTGGGTCAGGCCCTGGCTATGGAGCTGGACGCCCTGGGCTGCCGAGTGGCGGTGCACTACAACAGTTCCAAGGACCGGGCGCGGGCGGTCGCCGACAAGCTGACCAACGACTCGGTCGTCATCGGCGGCGATGTGGCGTCGTACGAAGCGGTCACCGAGATGTACGCGGCGATCCGGGAAGCGCTGGGCCCGGTCGACGTCCTGGTGAACAACGGAGCCATTCGCCGGGACGGCCTGATGGCCATGCAGGACCCGGCGGACTGGCGGGCGGTGATCGAGACGAACCTGATCGGCCCGTTCCACACCGCCCGGGTGTGCGTCGGCCACATGCTCCGCCAGCGGTGGGGACGCGTGATCAACATCGTGTCCCCGTCCGGCATCATCGCCACCGCGGGCCAAACCGCCTACGGCGCCTCGAAATCCGGCGTCATCGGCTTCACCCGGACCCTGGCCGCCGAATGCGGCAGGCGAGGCGTGACGGTGAACGCGCTGTCGCCGGGGTTCATGATCACCGACATGACCAAGGACCTGCCGGACCAGGTCATGAACGGCATCAAGGAAAAGGCACCGATCCCGCGCTTCGGGACCACGGAGGAGGTGGCCCGCAGCATGGCCCTGTTCCTCGACGGGGACTACATGACGGGCCAGGTGATCAGCATCGATGGCGGCGTCAGCGTCACGTGAGTCGGCCCGCTCCGGGGTGGTCAGGTCACCCCGGAGCGATAGCCGAACCCCCTGACAACCAACCGGCGCCACCCGCTCCCTCCAGCCACTTATCCACAATCCACCCACTTGTCCACAGCACCACCCACAACCCCCCTTTCCGTCACCCCCCACCGATAGACTGGCCAAGGGCTGTCCCCCCAGGGAAGGGCGGGGGCTGCGCGCTCGGGGTTTCGCGTTCGAGGGTTCATGCGGGGGCCGCCTGCTCGGGGTTTCGCGTTCGAGGGTTCATCCGGGGCTGCCTGCTCGGGTTCGTGTCGGGAGATTCGTGCGCGGGGCGGCCTGGGTTGCCGGTGTCCGTGCCTTCGGAGGCGTAGTCCGCCGCGGCAGCCGTCGGGTCGAACCCGGGGCGGGCTGTCCTTGAGCGTGGATGGGCCGGCTTCTCCGCGGCGAGCGTTTCCTTGCCGTGCGGTGCTTTGCCCGCGGGCCGGCAGGCGGTGCGTCGGTCGGCGTTCGCGGGGCGGCAACCCGCGAACCTGTCCGCGCGGGTCGGCGGGAGTGTGCCGGTGGGCGGGTTTCTACCGGGAAGTGAGCCGCTCGTGACCGCTGTCGACGATGGCCCCTCCGTTCAGTTCGATCTGTCCACTGTGGACGACATGTCCACCCGGGTCCGCGAGCTGCGGCGCAGGCGTGCCCGAGCCCATGATGGGCCCAGTCCCGCCGCGACCGAGGCGCAGCACGCGCGGCGGAAGCTGACGGTTCGGGAGCGGCTCGACATCCTCCTCGACCCGGGTTCCTTCGTGGAGATCGACACCCTGCGCACCCATCGGGCCACCGGGTTCGGCATGGCCGACCGCAAACCCCCGGGCGATGGTGTCGTCATCGGGTGGGGCGCCATCGAAGGGCGCACGGTTTTCGTGCACGCGCACGACTTTCGGGTCTTCGGCGGCTCGCTCGGAGAGGCGCACGCGCAGAAGATTCACAAGATCATGGATTTGGCGGAGTCGACCGGTGCGCCGCTGATCGGGCTCAACGACGGTGCGGGAGCCCGCATCCAAGAGGGCGTCACCGCCCTGGCCGGGTACGGCGGCATCTTCCGCCGCAACGTGCGGATGTCCGGTGTGGTGCCGCAGATCAGTGTCATGCTCGGCCCCTGCGCGGGCGGCGCCGCGTACTCACCGGCGCTGACGGACTTCGTGTTCATGGTGCGCGACGTCGCCCAGATGTTCGTCACCGGCCCCGACGTCGTGCACGCCGTCACCGGTGAGCAGGTGACGCACGACGAACTCGGCGGCGCCGACGTGCACACCCGGACCGGGGTGGCCACCTTCGTCCACGACGACGAGGAGAGCTGCCTGCTCGACGTGCGCTACCTGGTGTCGCTGCTCCCCGCCAACAACCAGCAGCCCCCACCTGTGGTGACCACGGCCGACCCCGCCGACCGGCGCGCCGACGCCCTGCTCGACCTCGTGCCGGCCGAGCCCGGCCGCGCCTACGACATGCGCGCGGTGATCGCCGAGATCGTCGACGACGGCGAGTACCTGGAACTGCACGAGGACTGGGCCACCAACATCGTCTGCGCGCTGGCCCGGGTCGACGGCGCGACCGTCGGGATCGTCGCCAACCAGCCGCAATCGCTTGCGGGGGTGCTGGACATCGCGTCCGCGGAGAAGGCCGCCCGGTTCGTCCAGACCTGCGACGCCTTCAACATCGCGCTGGTCACGCTGGTCGACGTCCCCGGATTCCTCCCCGGCACCGGCCAGGAGCACAGCGGGCTCATCCGGCACGGCGCCAAACTGCTCTACGCCTACTGCGCGGCCACCGTCCCGCGCGTGCAGGTGATCCTGCGCAAGGCCTACGGCGGCGCCTACATCGTGATGGACTCGCGGTCCATCGGCGCCGACCTGTCCTTCGCCTGGCCTACCAACGAGATCGCGGTCATGGGCGCGGAAGGTGCTGCGAACGTCGTGTTCCGCAAGGAGATCGCCGCCGCGGCCGACCCGGGCGCGGTCCGCGCCCAGCGCATCGCGGAGTACCGGGAGCGGCTCGTGCACCCCTACTACGCCGCCGAGCACGGTCTCGTCGATGACGTGATCGACCCGGCGGACACCCGGTCCGCCATCGCGGGCGCGCTCGCCATGCTCCGCACGAAACGGGCGACATATCCGCTCGCGAAACACGGGAACCCGCCCCTATGACCGCGCGTCCTGGTAGTCGACCGGATCTTGTCGTCAGGCCGGACGCCACCGACGACGAGATCGCCGCCGTGATCGCCGCACTCGCCCTGTGCGGCCGACCCGACCCCGCCCCCGACCCCCCTATCCGGACTACCCCCCGTACCCGTTTTTACCCGCCTTGTGCATGGGACGCGCCGTCTCGGTAATTGGTGTGATACGCGCCTGGGCACAATATTCCGAATGGTTCTCATCAACGGCGTGCGGCGGTTTCGAGAAAGCGTGAACAACGGATGATTGTCCGTCGTGACGGCCGTCAATTCCGGGTGGCGAATCGGCCGTGTGGGCACCTTGGGCCGCCCGAATGGGTACAGTTTTGCAGCTTTCACCTGCTGGGCAGGTGTTGACAACCATTAAATCAAGGAGTCCGTGACTTGTTTCCAGGACGGTGATCGACTCTCGTTGACGGTCGCCGTTCGAGATAGGTAACATCCGCCGTCGCGGGTGCGAAGAGATAACCGGCCCGACCCGCCGCCCAACCAATGCGCGGTCCACCGTGCCCACGGCCGTACCCACTATTGACGCTTGTGCGGGAGGAGCCCCCATGTCCGAGTCAGGCCCCGCCTTAAGCGGATCCGACACCGGACCGCCGAGCGCCCTGGCCCGCAGCCTGCGCCGCATCGTCGAGGCGCCCTGGCCCCGATCCGAGGCCGAATCCGCCCCCGGGATGATCACCGTCCTGGCCGCCGCGTTCGACGCGGGCGCGCAGCCGGAGATCACCGCTGCCGCCCACGACATCGCGCTGCGCTTCGGTGGCGGCGACACCGCCATGGCGCCGTCCGCCGAGCACGCCGACACGGTGATCAGCGCGGCCTTCCACAGTGTGTGCGACGCGACCCGTGCCGCCCTGGAGATCGCCAGCATGGTCGCCCTCGCCGCGCACGGCGACGGGAACCCGTTGGCGCGGCTGCGGATCGTGCTGTGCACCGCCGCGGACGACGACGGCAGCCTGCCCGGCACCCGTGCCGTAGGAAACGCCCGCGGCCTGCTCGCCGAAGCCGCGGGCGGCCAGATCCTCGCCACCGCGCCGACCGCCGTCGTCGCGGGACCGACCCTGCCCGCCGGCATCGACCTGCTCGACCGCGGCCTGTGGACACCGCTGCCCGACGGACCCCCCGAACGGATCTACGAGATGCGCGTCGGCGGCGCCCACGCCGACCGCGCCGGCGCGTCCAACCTGGAGTGGGCGCGCCGCGCCCTGCACGACCCGGCCGCGGCCAGACCGGCCGACGTCGCCGAACCGCTGCGCGTGGCGCTGTCGGCGTGGCCGTCGGTGGCGGCGGGCTCGGCCAGGATGGTCCTGCTCTGCGGGGGAGAGGCCGCCGACCGCACCGCCGTCCTCGCCGAACTCGCGCTGCGCCTGCACGCCGACGGCGCGCTCGTGCTCTACGGCCGCTGGACCCCGGACGACTTCGGCACCTACCGCGCCTTCCGTGAGGCGCTGGGCTTCCACGCCGCCGCCTGCGGCACCGACCAACTGGTCACCGACCTGCAGGGGTGGGCCGACGAGATCGCGCACCTGCTGCCCGAGGTCGGCGCCCGGGTCGGGGGCGCGCTGCCCGGCCGCTCCGGGTCGACCTTCGAACGCGCGGGCATGTTCGACGCGGTCGGCACCTGGATGCGGGCGATCACCGCGCGCACCCCGACGGTCTTGGTCCTCGACGACGCCGAACGCGCCGAGTCCACCTCGGTCTCGCTGCTGTCGCACGTCTGGCACTCATGCCGCGCGCACCCGCTGATGGTGGTGGTCGCGGCTGACCGCCCCGGCGTAGCCGACCGCCTAGCCGACGTAGCCGCCCACCCCAACCCTTCCGCCCTGGTCAGGGTGGAAGTGGGGGATTAAGGGAGGCGTGCTGTGACATAGCACCAGTCACCCGCCCCGAGCCGCGCCACCAGCGCCAATTATGCAGAGCGGCGTAGGCCTAGGCTCGCGAGGGTCCAGTCGGCTTCGGCTCGCAATGCCTGTGCGCACTGGTGATCGCCCACTTTGCCCCGGTTCTCCAGGGCCTTGGCGAGTGCGTGCTGGGCGACCGCCATCCACGGCCTGGCCCGGCGGCCCGCGAGCTGTGACAGGGCCAGTGAGAGGTGCCGTTCCGCGTCATCCCAGTCGCCAGTGACCACTGCCAGCCTGCCCAAGTGCAGCGCCGCGGTGCCGACGAAGCTGCGGTAACCCACCCCGCACGTCAGCTCCGGGTACGGCAGCAGCAAGTTCCGCACCGCCTCGGCGGTCGCCGGGTCGCCCAGTTCCACCGCGCACAGCGCGAGGACGCCCACCGCGTGCGGCCATTCGTCGCCGGTGGGCATCGGTTCGGCGTTGATCGCGAGCGCGCGCACGGTCAGGTGCGGCAGTCCCCGGTCGCCGCGCAGGATCGCGGCGAGCGCGCGTTCGGCGCCGTCGTAGTGCGGGACCGGCTGCTCCGGCGCGATCGGTTCGCCGCCGTGGCGCAGCCACCGGGCGATGAGCATCTGCCGGTGCGCCAGGCTGCCCGGCGCGGGGACGATCTCGTGTGCGCCCGACCGGTCGCGCAGCGACTCGACGTGCCGGGCCGTGGCCGCGGCGTCGGTCAGCCTGCCGTGGGTGACCGCGACGGCGACGGCGTGTTCGGCGAGTAGCGCGTCACCGGCGGCCACCTCGTCGCCGACACCGTCGTTGACCGCCTCGGCGAGCGCCGCGAGCGCGGTGTCGCGGGCGTCGAGGTCGCCGCTCAGCTCCGCGGTCGAAGCCCGGTGGTGCGCGGCGGCCACGCGGGCGGCCGAGTCACCCACCGACACCGCCACGGTCAGCGCCTCCCCGGCCAGCGTCGCCCGCCACCGCACGTGGTCCGGACCTTCCAGCAGCCGCAGCTCCCCGATCATCGCGGGCAGCGCGCGGGTCAGCGCCGGATCGGGCGCGACGGACGCGGTGAGGGTGCACCGCCGGGCCAGCAGCCGCCCCACCGTGACGTCGTCGACGGTGACCGTGCCGACCCTGGGCGGCGGCGCCTCGGCCACGGTGCGGAGCAGGAGATCGATCATCGCCGCGGCCTCGCCGCGCAGTCGCGGCCGCGAACCCACGGCGTCGGCCAGGCCCAGCGCGGCCTGCGCGGCGATGTTGAGGCGGTGGGTGTGCAAAGCCTGGATGGTCCCGTCGAGAAGGGTTTGGTCGCAGTCATCACGTCCGGCGGCCAGCTGGGCCAGCCCCAGCCGGGTCAGCGCGTCCGCCCGCAGCTCGGTGTCGGTGACCGGCACGTGCGCGAGCGCCTGCTCCAGTAATCGCACCGCCTCGTTCTGCGCGCCCTTGCGGCCCGCCCACGCCGCGGCATGCCAACTTGCCTGCACCGCGCGGGTGTCGCCGTCGGCGTCGGCACCCGCTGACCGGTGGTGCGCCAGCGCCCGGCTGTGCGTGGCGAGGGTGTCGGCCCGGCGGTGCTCGATCGCGTCGGCGAGACGCGCGTGCAGCCACCGTCTTCGGGTCTCGCTGAGCTGCTCATAGACCGCGCGCCGGACCACGTCGTGGGTGTAGCGGTACTTCGGCACCGGCTTGGCGCCGTATCCGGTGGCGATCACCTCGGTCACCAGACCGGCCCCGACCAGCGCGTCGAGCGCGTCCATCGCCTCGTCGACGGTGAGGCACGCGGCGTCGGCGGCCAGGTCGAGCTCGAAGCTGAACCCCGCGACCGCCGCCGCCCGCAGCAGCCTGCGCGGCTCGGCGTCTACGGCGGCCAGGCTCGCGTCGGCGTAGTCGTGCACCCCGACCGGCAGCCGCCTGCCCGGCTCGGGGGCGCCGTCGCGGTACCAGCGCAGCATTTCCACCGTCAGGTACGCGTTGCCCGCGGTGTCGGCCAGCAACCGGTACGGCGGCGGCGCGTCCGCCGCCCGCGCGCTCGCCATCAGCTGCCGCGACAGCGCGCGGACATCGGACTCCTCCAGCCCCGGCACGGTGATCCGGCGCAGCAGCCCGGAGCTGTCGAGGTCGTGCACGAAGTCGGTGTGGGCGGACCGGCGGTGCGCGGCCCGGCTCCCGGCGGTCGCCATGACGAGCATCGAGCAGTCCGGGCCGCTGAGCCGGAACACCCTGCGCAGCAACAGGAACGTGTCCTCGTCGGCCAGGTCGAGGTCGTCGAGCACCAGGCACACCGGCTCCCGCGCCATCGCGACGAGCAACTCGGTGAGCGCGCCGAGCTCAGCCGACCCGGACAGCAGCGACCGCAGGGTCTGCTGCGGGCCCGCGCCGAGCAGCGGCAGCGACTCGGCCGGGGTGGCCGCGACAAAGTCCGCGAGCGCCTGCACCACCGGCTGATAGGGGTTGGTGGCCCCAGGTTCGCCGCGCCCGTAGACCACCAGCCCGCCCGCGCGCCCGATCCGCCGCGCCGCTTCGGTGACCAACCGGGTCTTGCCGACTCCGGGTTCGCCGGTGACCAGGACCAAGTGGCCCCCGCCTTGTTCGGCCCGCGCCCACGAATCGGCCAAGGCGGCCAACTCCGCGCGCCTGCCGCTGAACGGCGTCGCCGCCGCGCTGACCTCACCCGAGCGCGGCCTGCCCCGCCCGCCCGCCGGTCCGCCCAGCAGCTCCACATAGGCGGCCTGCGTCCGCGGCGACGGGTCGATGCCCAACTCGTCGGACAGCACCTGGCGCAGCCGCTGGTAGGCGCGCAGGGCCTCGGCCCGGTTGCCGCCCGCCGCGTGCGCGGTCATCAGACACCGGTGCGCGCTCTCGCTCAGCGGCGCCCGGCGCACGGCCTCGTCGGCGAACCGGACCGCGTCGCGGTCGGCGCCCAGCGCGGCGGCGGCGGCGCTCGCGGTCTCCAACGCCGAGCAGAGCAGCCCGTCGACGTGGTCGCGGACCCCCTCGACCCACTCGCCCTCGTGGTGCGGCAGGAACGGCTCACCCAGGTAGGCCAAGGCATCCTCGGCGCAGTGCCGGGACTCGGCGTAAGCGCCGCGCTCCAACGCGCCGACCGCCGCCCCGACCGCGCGTTCGGCGCACTCCAAGTCGACGGTGGCTTCCTCGGGGATGCGCAGCAGGTAGCGCCTGCCCTGCGCGACGAGCGCCGCGTCGTCACCGCCGCGCGAGACGAACGTCCGCACCCGGCTCACCACGCTGCGCAGCGCCGACGCCCACGTGTCGGGCAGCCCGTCGGGCCAGAGCGTGTCGGCGAGCTGGTCGCGGTCCGTGCCGGTGGCGCGCTCCATGACCAGCCGGGCGAACGCGACCTGCGTCTGCGCGCTGGAGAGCCGCCTCGGCGGCTTGTCGTGCTCTTCGATCGCGACCAGTCCGATTAATCGGATCAGCATGCGCGCTCTCCCCGCCTCGGCGGCCCCGCACAAACGAATAGTCGAGTGAATTGACTCCCTTACCCCGCCTGTCGATCACTCGTGGAGAAACTCTACATGCGGTCGGGATCGAAGTGTCAAGGACCGCTCCGGTGAACAATGTGGACAACTCCTCGGAGTATCGCGTTGCGCTGAACAGGCGAACACCCTCGCGTATGGACCCGCCCCACGCGGAGCTCAATCCCCTGCGAGAGCGTCGATCGAGCGCTCCCGCAACCGGCTGTTGCGCTCCGCTTGCGCGGCCTGCCGTAGAAATCGTCCCAACCGGAAAGTCGCACGTCGGAATAGGCGAGTAAAAGGCCGGAACGGCATTCGCCGGAGATACGCGGAATGAGGAGACGCACGTGAGCGCTTCTGCAGCATGGCGACGACTGGAGCCGAAACTGGCCGCGATCGCACTCCGACTCGGGCAACTCGAGTCCGAACCGGATCGACGCAACAGCTTCATGCCCTACACCCCCGAGCGCGAGAGCCCCTACGTCGACCTCCACGGCGAGCGGCTGCTGATGATGTCGGGCTACAGCTACCTCGGCCTCTCCGGCGACGAGCGCGTCGTGGCCGCCGCGCAGTCCGCTGTGGACACTTACGGGACCGGCGCGCACGGCGTCCGGGCCCTGGCCGGGTCGACCCCGCTGCACGAGGAGCTCGAAGCCGAGGTCGCGAAGTTCCTCGACCGCGAGACCGCCCTGGTCTTCGGCTCCGGCTACGCCGCCAACGTCGGCACCGTCGCCGCGCTCGTCGGCCCCGGCGACACCGTCTTCATCGACAAGTACGACCACGCCAGCATCGTCGACGGCTGCCAGCTCAGCGGCGCCACCGTCACCCGGTTCCGGCACAACGACGCCGACCACCTCGACCGCAGGCTCTCCGACGCCGCCCCGGGCGGGGTGCGGCTGGTGATCGTCGACAGCGTCTACTCGATGGACGGCGACATCGCCCCGCTGCCCGAGCTGCGCGAGGTGTGCGACCGGCACGAGGCGCTGCTGATGGTCGACGAGGCGCACGCCATCGGTGTCATCGGCGCGACCGGCCGCGGCATCGAGGAGCACTTCGACTTCAAGGTCAAGGTCGACATCAAGGTGGGCACCCTGTCCAAGGGCATCCCGTCGACCGGCGGCTGGGTCGCCTGCACCCCCGAGTTGGCGCTGTTCCTCAAGTACAACGCCCGGCCGTTCCTGTTCTCCGCGGCCCTGCCGCCCGCCCAGGCGGGCGCTGCGCTGGAGTCGCTGCGCATCCTCGACCGCGAACCCGAGCGGGTCACCCACATCCAGCGCGAGTCCGCCCGGCTGCGCAAGATCGTGACCGACGCGGGCATGCGCACCCTCGACAGCGAGACCGCGGTGATCCCGCTGGTCGCCGGTTCGGACGAACTGGCCTACGACTACGCCACCGCGTGCCGCAAGGCCGGTGTCGTCGGCCTGCCCGTGGTGTCACCCGCGGTGCCGAACACGTTGGCGCGCTTGCGGATCGCGGTGACCGCCCGGCACTCCGCCGAGGACATCGACGTCGCCGCCGACGCCTTCCTGACCGCGGCCCGCCAGTGCGGGCTCATCCCGGGCTGAGCCCGCGATGGCCTCCTCGACTCAGGTGTCCGTCACCGGCATGGGCGTGGTGACCCCCGCGGGGTGCGACCTCGACCGGTTCTGGTCGACCGTGCTCGCGGGCCGTTCGACGGCGAAACCACTGGACCACTTCGACCTCAGCGGGCACGGCACCCGGTTCGGCTGCCGGGTCGACGGGCTCGACGAGACGGGCCTGCTCAACCGCAAGGAAGCCCGCCGGATGGACCCGTTCGCCCGCTTCGGCCTGGCCGCCGCGCTCGCCGCCCACCAGCACGCGGGCACCCCCGCGCCGGACCCGGCGCGCACGGCGATCGTCGTGGGCACCGCGGTCGGCGGCCGGTGGACCAGCGACGAGGAGAGCCGCAACTACTTCCTCGGCGGCCCGCGGCAGGTCAACCCGCTCATGCCGCTGGTCACCATGCCCAACTCGGCCGCCGCGCTGATCGCGATGCGGCTGGGCTGGCTCGGCCCGTCGCTCACCGTCTCCACCACCTGCGCCAGCGGTGTCGACGCCGTCGGCCTGGCGGCGGCGATGGTGCGTTCCGGGCAGGTGGACGTGGCGATCGCGGGCGGCTGCGAGTCGACGCTGACCCCGGTCAGCCTCGCCGGTTTCGCCAACCTCAACGCCATGTCCACCCGCAACGACGACCCCGGACGCGCCTGCAGGCCCTTCGACGTCGACCGCGACGGGTTCGTCATGGGGGAGGGCGCCGGGTTCGTCGTCATCGAACGGCGCGCCGACGCCGACGCCAGAGGCGCCCGGACCTACGCCGACCTCGCGGGCTACGCCGCCACCTCCGACGCCCACCACTTGGCGATGCCGCTGCCCGACGGCGCGGGGGCGAGCGCGGCGATGTCGGCGGCCATCGCCGACGCGGGCCTCACGCCCGCCGACATCGTGCATGTCAACGCGCACGGCACGTCGACCCCGCACAACGACCGGGCCGAGGCGAACGCCCTGGCCAAGGTCTTCGGGTCCCGCGTGCCCCCGGTGACGGCGACCAAGGGCGTCACCGGCCACCTCATCGGCGCCGCCGGGACGGTCGAGTTGATCGCCACGATCCTCGCCATGGCCGCCCGGACCGTCCCCCCGACCGCCAACCACGAACGAATCGAGCCCGGCATGGACATCGACCTGGTGCACGGAAAGCCACGCGCGGTGGCCAGTGGTCCCGCGCTGTCGAACTCCTTCGGCTTCGGCGGCCACAACGCCTGTCTGGTGGTGACCCCGTGACCGCCGCGCCGACCCGGTTCGGCGCCAGCGACCTGTGTGCCGTCACCGCCGCCGAACTCGCCGCGTACCGCGACGTGCTGCGCTCGGCGATCGGGTCCCCGTTGCCCGCGGGGGTTCCGCAGGCGTCGCCGGTGTACCCGTTCGTGCTCGCGATGCCCACGTTCGACCAGATCATCGGGCAGCTCACCCCGGCGGGCGAGGCCCGCGCGGCGAACGTGCACCTGAGCCAGGAACTGCGGGTGCGCAGGCTGGTGCAGCCGGGGGAGCGGGTCGGCATCGACGTCGTCGTGGCGGCCGCGCGCCGGGAGCCGCGCGGGGTCCGGCTGGCGATCCGCGGTGTCGTCGTCGGCGACGGCGGCGCGGTGGTGGCCGAGCTGATCACGGGCGCGCTGTTGGTGGGCGCGACCGGTCCTGAGCCGTTCGGCGATCTGCCGCCCGCGACCGAGTTGGCCGCGGGGCCGGGGCCGAGTGAGCGGACGTCGGTCACCTGTGTGATCCCGGCGGAGACCGTGCGCGCCTACGCCGACGTCTCCGGCGACCACAACCCGATCCACCTCGACGAAGCGGCCGCGACCGCCGCCGGGTTCCCCGGGGTGATCGCGCACGGCATGAGCGTGCTCGCGCTGATCTCCGAGGACGTGATCGACCGGTACGCGGGCGGCGACGCGTCCCGGATCGGCGGCCTGGGTGTCCGGTTCTCCGCGCCGGTCCTGCCCGAGGAACCGCTGGAGATCACCTACGTGACCGACGGCGGCCCGGTCGTGAAGTTCACCTGCAAGTCCCCGCGCGGCCTGGCGTTCAAGGCGGGCTGGGTGGAGATCTCCGGTGACCGCGATGGCTGAGCCGAACATCGAGAGCCTCGCCGACGGGTTCGCCCGGCAGGCTCGCTGCCGACCTGACGCGCCCGCCCTGGTGTGGCACGACACCGAGATCACCTACGGCGAGCTCTCCGCGATGGCCGCCGCCGAACGCGCGCGGCTCGACGGTCTCGGCCTCGCGCCGGGCGTGCCGGTCGGGGTGCTCGCGGAGAAGTCGCCCGAGGCGGTGGCGCTGGTGCTGGCGGGTTTGCTCGCGCGGCGACCGGTCCTGCTGCCCTCGCCGGCGCTCGCCGACTCGGTGCTCACCACGCTGTTCACCCAGGCCGGGTGCGCGACCGTGGTGGCCCCGCTGGGGCAGGTGCCGCGGGTGTCCATCACGGCCTCGGCTCACCCGGATATTCCCGCCGACACGGCCTTACTCTTGACGACGTCGGGGTCGACTGGCCTGCCGAAGATCGTCCCGCTGGGCGGCCAGGCCATGGCTCGGTTCGCCGACTGGGCGGCGCCGACCTTCGGCATCGGGCCGGGTCGGTCGGTGCTGAGTGTCGCGCCGCTGAACTTCGACCTGTGCCTGCTCGACGTGTGGACGACGCTGGCCGCGGGCGGCCGGGTGGTCCTCGTCGACCCGGCGCGCGCCGCCAACGGCCGCCACCTCGCCGAGGTGCTGCGCTCGAACCGGCCGCACGTCGTCCAGGCCGTCCCGATGTTCTTCGCGCTGCTGATGGCCGCGGGCGCGGGTGGCTTCGACAGTGTCGAGCACGTGATGCTCACCGGCGACGCGACCCCGGAACACGTGCTGGCCGGGATGCCCGCGCTGTTCCCCAAGGCCCGGCTGCGCAACATCTACGGCTGCACAGAGACCAATGACAGCCTCATGTCCGATGTGGACTCGTCGCCGATCTCGATCGGCGACCCGCTGCCCGGCGTAAGCGCACTGCTGGTCGACGACGGCGAAGTGGTACGGGGGTCCGGAACGGGCGAGTTGTGGGTCTCCACACCGTTCCAGACCGAGGGGTACCTGGATCGGACCCGGCACACCGGCAAGTTCGCCGGACATCCCACGGGCGCCAACGACCGCCGGTACTTCCGCACCGGCGACCTGGTGCGCCGCGGGGTCGACGGCAGGCTGTTCCTGGTGGGGCGCGCGGACTTCCAGGTGAAGGTGCGCGGGGTCGCGGTCAACACCGCCGAGGTCGAACACGCCCTGCTCGAACACCCAGACGTGCTGGAGGCGGCCGTCGCCGCGGTGCCCGACCCGGTGGCGGGCCTCAAGCTCGCCGCCGCCGTCCACCGCGCGCCCGGCAGCCGCCTGGACAGCGTTGTGCTGCGCGAGCACTGCGTGCGCACCCTGCCGCGGGCGGCGATCCCGTCGACCCTGCGCATCGCCGACGACCCGCTCCCCAAGACCGCCACCGGAAAGGTCGACCGCACCGCGGTCGGCGGCCGTCCCCAGTCCACAGTGGAAAGAAGGGTGTCATGAGCAACGTCGCCGCGATCAAGGCGTTCATCATCGAGGAGTTCCTGCCCGACGTCGCCGCCGCGTCCCTGCAGGTGGACTACGACCTGCTCGCCGGGGGTGTGATCGACAGCCTGGGCCTGCTCAAGCTCATCGCCTGGGTCGAGGACCGGTTCAGCGTCCCGATCGGCGACGAGGACCTCGACCCCGACAACTTCCGCAGCGTCAGCGCCATCGACCGCTTCGTCGACACCGCGCGCGTCGGGCCCGCGGTGGGTGCCTGACCATGCACGAGGTGATCACGACCCTGCTGCGCGGGCGGGGCTCGGTCGACGTCCCCGCCTGGCGCGGGCTGTGGGAGCGCCTGGACGCGGGCGAGCTCGACCGGGCCGAGATCGCCGCCCTGCTCGCCACCCTGTGCGCGGAGCTGCCCGACCGGGACACACTCGTCGCCTTGGTGGTCTCGCTGCGCCGGCCCGCCGAGCCGGTCCTGGCGGGCGCGGTCAACATCGTCGGCACCGGCGGCGGCCCCGGCACCTTCAACATCTCCACCGCCGCGGCGTTCACCGCCGCGGCGATGGGGGTGCCGGTGGTGAAGACCGGTTCGCGGGCCTACACGGGCGCGGTCGGGTCGATCGACCTGCTGGAACGGCTGGGGGTGCGGCTGACCAAGTCCCCGGCGGAAACAGTCGACGCCTTGGGCCGGTTCGGCATCGCCTTCACCGGCCCGTACGTCTACCCGCTCGCGCTCACCCGGATGGCCCGAACCCTGGTGCCCCTGGCGATGCGCCCCTTCGGCCGCTTCCTCAACGCCATCGGGCCGTTCCTGGCCGCGGTCCCGGTGACCGCCCAGGTGACGGGTGTGTCCGCGGCCGCCCCACTGGCCCGCCTCCGAGAGCTGTCGGCCGTCCTGCACGACCGCCGAATCTGGCTCTGCGCCAACGACCAGGGCGCCGACGAACTGCTCGGCTTCGCCCACAACGTCATCCACCCCAACGACGGCACGGGTCCCATCAGCCTGTCGCCCGGGGTGCTGGCGGCCGGAACCGGTGGCTTGGCCGACCTGGCACCGGCGACCGAGGTGACCACCCACTTCCTCGACGTCCTGGCGGGCAAGGCAGGCGCCGCCGCCACGGAGGCGGTCTGTCTGAACGCCGCCGCCTTGGCCGTCGCAGGCGGCAGGCATCCCACCTGGCCGGAGGCGTACAAGGCCGCGGAAACCGCCATCCACGACGGCGCCGCCCGCTCCCTGGCCGACCGCCTCCGCACCGCCACGGCGGTGCTCCGTGGCTGAAATGACCTGTCCCCGGCTTCCTGCTCGCACTACCACCGCGGCGGTGCCCAGTGCCTGAGTTATCCCCAACCCCACCAAGGCATCCACAGCATTCCGCACACCCTTCCACCACCCCTCCACCCCCGATAGACTGGCCAAGGGCCGTCCCCCCGGGACAGGGTGGGGGCTGCGCGTGGGTGGGCGATGCCCGAGGTTCTGGGCCTGAAGTAGCTGTTTTCGCAGGTGGTGCCGGTGCTTCGGCAAGTCTTGTCGGGCCGTTCTTCGGTCAGCGGCCCGCAGGTGTCCCCGGTCTCGCGCTCTTCCTCAACGCCGGTGATCCGCCGCTCGACGTCCTCGCCGATCTCGTCGTCATGCTTGACGAGTCCGGTGTGGACTGTCTGGAGCTGGCGGTCCCCTTTCCCGGTTCCGTCACCGATGGCCCCACCGTTCGCGCCTCCGCCGACCGCGCCCTGGCCCAAGGTGTCGACCTCGACGCCACCCTCGCCTTCATCGCTAGGGTCCGCCCGAGTCTGCGCAGGCTGCGGATTGCGCTGCTGGTCGACTGGAGCCACTCCCTCAAGCGCCGTCCACTGTCCACAGTGGCCGATGAGGTCGCCGCCGCCGGTGTCGACGGCCTGTTGGTGCACGGCCTCCCACCGAGGCTCAGGGCCGAGTACTACCAAGCCACCCATGCGCTGCCCATCGTGACCACCTGCTACCACCGGGTCTCCTCCCCGGAGGTGCTGGCCGAGGCCGCGGCGAAGGCGACGGCCTACGTGTACCTGGTGGCCCACTACGGGCGCAGCGGTTCCGCGCCCGCGGCGGGCTACGCCGAGCTGGCAGGCACCGTCGCCCGCCTGCGCGCGACGGCCTCGGCGCCGATCGCGGTCGGCTTCGGCGTTCGCACCCGCGACGACGTCGAGGCGATCCACCGGTGCGGGGCCGACGCGGTCATCGTCGGGTCCGCCGGGGTCGCCGTGGTGGAGAGCGCCTTGGCGCGCGGCCGGGACGTGGTCGCCGACTTCGGCGGGTTCGCCCGGTCCCTCCGCCCATCCACCATCACCCTCAGCACAGGGAGTACATGATGATCATCCGTGAGCTCGCTGACGTCCGCACCGTCGACTGGGGCAACGGCCTGAGCAGGCGCTTCCTCGTCGAGTCCGACGGCATGGGCTACACCCTGACCGACACCATCGTCCGCGCGGGCACCAAGTCCCGGCTGGAGTACCGCAACCACCTCGAGGCGTGCTACTGCGTCGAGGGGTCGGGCGAGGTCGTCGACATGGAAGGCACTTCGCACCCGATCACCCCGGGTGTCCTCTACGCGCTCGACAAGCACGACGCGCATTTCCTGATCGCCAGTCCGCATGAGGACCTGCGACTGGTGTGCGTGTTCTCGCCCGCCCTGCGCGGCGACGAGGTGCACAGCCTCGACGGGGCCGGTTTCTCCCACTACTGACCGAAGGCGGTGTCGCGGTGATCGAGTGGAACGCCGATCAGACCGCACTGCGCGCGGGACTGGCGCAGTGGTGTGCGGCGCTCAGCGCCGACCACGTGGAACGAGACGAGGCAGGCGAGTTCTCCTGGGACTGTTGGAAACTGGTACGCCAGTCGGGCATCCTCGGCCTGCCGTTCGATGAACAGTGGGGCGGGCTCGGCCAGGACCTGATCACCACCATGGGCGTGCTGGAGGCGCTGGGCGAGGGCAACCGCGACGGCGGCCTGAGTTTCTGCGTGACCACCAGCATGGCCAGCACCGGTGTGCCCCTGGAGGCCTTCGGCACCGTGGAGCAGCGGAGCCGCTACCTGCCGGGTATCTGTTCCGGTGAGCTGATCGGCGCCCACGCGATCACCGAATCCGAAGGCGGGTCGGACGCGCTGAACATGCTCACCACGGCGCGACGCGACGGAGACGTGTTCGTTCTCAACGGCAGCAAGACTTTCGTGAGCAACGGACCGATCGCCGACGTCATCGTCGTCTACGCGAAGACCCGCCACAACGCTGGTCCGCTCGGCATCACCGCGCTGCTCGTGGACCGGGACACCCCCGGTCTGAGCGTGGGCAGACCCATGAAGAAGATGGGTTTGCGCACCTCGCCGATCAGCGAGCTGTTCTTCGACGACTGCCGGATCCCCGCCACCCAGGTGCTCGGTCGGGTGGGTGGCGGGTTCCTGGTGCTCGACCACGTGATGAAGCGCGAGATCCTGTTCTCCTTCATCGTCAACGTGGGGGAGATGCGCCACCGGCTCAACCGCTGCCTGGCCTACGCCAAGTCCCGCAAGCAGTTCGGCCAGGCCATCGGGTCCAACCAGGCCATCGCGAACAAGCTCGTCGACATGCGCATCCGGGTCGCCACCGCCCGCAAATGGCTCTACGACACCGCCGAGCGGCTGGTCGCGGGCCACAACGTCACCACCGATCTGGCGATCGCCAAACTGCTGACCAGCGAGGGAAACCTCGCCTCCAGCCTGACCGCGGTGCAGATCTTCGGCGGCCACGGCTACATGGCCGAGACCGGGTTGGAGAAGGACGTGCGCAACGCGGTCGCGGGCACGATCTATTCCGGCACAACGGAAATCCAGTACAACCGAGTCGCGGCGATGATGGGCCTATGAACGCCGGCCTGCTCAAGATCTGCGGCGCGACCACGACCGACGAGGTCGACCTGCTCGCAGCCGCTGGCGCCGACCTCGTCGGACTCTGGCACGGTGTGCCGGGCGGGCGCGCCGAACTCTCGCTCGACCGGACCGCCGAGCTTGCCGCCGCCGCACGCTCGACCGGTGTGTCACGGCCGATGCTGGTGACGTTCCTGAGCGATCCCGAACGTCTGGCGGAAGTGTTGGAGCGCACGGGAATCGAGTGGGTGCAACTGCACGCGTACCAATCCCCGTCGGTCGTCCGCGCGCTTCGGGAGTCTGTGCCAAGTGGAGTGACGATCGTGAAGGTCCTCCATCTCGCCGACGACGGCTGCGTCGAGCGACGCCTGATCCCGGCCTACGAACGCGCGGGGACCGACGTGTTCCTGTTCGACCGGGTCGGCGCGGACGGTCGGGTCGGCAGCACCGGGGTGCGGTTGCCCGAGGCCGCCGTGGCCGACCTGGTCCCGCGGCTGAACCGGCAGTTCCTGCTCGCGGGCGGCATCACCGCGGGCAACCGAGTCGACTACCCGTGGCTGACCGCGCAGCCCGGCTTCCTCGGCATCGACGTGGACACGGCCGCGCGTGACGAACGTGGCCAGTTCGACGCGAACGCGGTCGCGGCCATCGCGGTCGGGTGGGGTACGAAACGGGCTCGGGAGGTGGTCGGATGAGCCGGTTCATCGACACCCTGGTGACGGCGGCCCGCCCTTTGATCATGGAGGTCAAACGCCGCGATCCGCACGGCGCGGACCTGATGGGCGGCCGCTCGGTCGCCGAGGTCGTCGCGGCCTACGAGCTCGCGGACGCGGCCTGCGTCTCCGTCGTCACCGGCCACTGGTTCGGCGGAACCCCCGACCTGCTCCGCGAAGTCGCCGACCTGACGGACAAACCGGTGCTGCAGAAGGACTTCATCACCCGCACCGAACATCTCAAGCGCGCCCGCGCGGGCGGCGCGTCGGCCGTGCTGCTCACGGCGGGCCTGCTCAGCAAGTCCAGCCTGGCCAACCTGATCGACGCGGCGCTGTCGCTGGAGCTGACCCCGTTCGTCGAGGTCACCGACGAGTCCGAAGTGGACACAATCGTCCACCCGGCGGACTGCGTCATCGCCGTCAACAACAAGGACATCAAGATCGCCGAACGCGACACCGCCGACCTCAGCCGCAGCGAACGGATGCTCCCCGCGTTGCTCGGCGCCGGCACCTTGGCGCCGGTGAGCGCCAGCGGCATCGACACCCCGCGGACCGCCACCGGGCTGCTCGGCATCGGCTACGCGGGCCTGCTCGTCGGCACCGCCCTGCTGCGCGCCCCCAGCGTCGCCGACTGGCTCGACGAGTTCGACAACGCCCGGAAACTCGCCATGGAAGGGACCTCACGATGAGCGCGCCAGCCAGCCGGTTGTTCACCTCCGAATCGGTGACGGAGGGCCACCCGGACAAGATCTGCGACGCCATCAGCGACGCGGTCCTCGACGCCATGCTCGCCAAGGACCCCGTGTCCAGGGTGGCCGTGGAGACCATGGTGACGACCGGCCAGGTCCACGTCGTCGGCGAGGTCACGACGGAGGCCTACGCCGACATCCCGGGCATCGTCCGCGACCGCATCCTGGACATCGGCTACGACTCGTCGGCCAAGGGGTTCGACGGCCGGTCGTGCGGGGTGAACGTGGCCATCGGCGCCCAGTCCCCGGACATCGCGCGCGGCGTCGACACCGCCCACGAGGTCCGCGCCGACGCGGCCGACGATGACGACGAGATCGGCAGGCAGGGCGCGGGCGACCAGGGCCTGATGTTCGGCTACGCGTGCACCGACACGCCGGAGCTGATGCCGCTGCCGATCGCCCTGGCCCACCGGCTGGCGCTGCGGCTGACCGCGGTGCGCAAGTCCGGTGTCATGCCGTACCTGCGGCCCGACGGGAAGACCCAGGTCACCATCGACTACGAGGGCGACCGGCCGGTCCGCGTCGACACCGTCGTCGTGTCGTCCCAGCACGCCGAGGGAGTCAGCCTCACGGGCCTGCTCGGCCCCGACGTCCAGGAGCACGTGGTCGACCCCGAACTCGCGGCCCTGGGGCTCGACAGCGCGGGCATGCGGCTGCTGGTCAACCCCACCGGCCGGTTCGTCATCGGCGGCCCGATGGGCGACGCGGGCCTCACCGGACGCAAGATCATCGTGGACACCTACGGCGGCATGGCGCGGCACGGCGGCGGCGCGTTCTCCGGCAAGGACCCGTCGAAGGTCGACCGCTCGGCGGCGTACGCGATGCGCTGGGTCGCGAAGAACGCCGTGGCCGCGGGCCTGGCTTCGCGGGTCGAGGTGCAGGTCGCCTACGCCATCGGCAAAGCGGCGCCGGTCGGGCTGTTCGTCGAGACGTTCGGGACCGAGACCGTCGACCCGGCGAGGATCCAGTCCGCGATCCGCGAGGTGTTCGACCTGCGCCCCGGTGCGATCATCCGCGACCTGGACCTGCTGCGGCCGATCTACGCGCAGACCGCGGCCTACGGCCACTTCGGCCGACCCGACCTCGACCTGCCGTGGGAGCGCACCGACCGAGTCACGGCCCTGCGCGATGTCCTCGGCCACTGACCCGCCGTTCCGACTCGTCTGCCTGCCCCCGGCGGGCGGGTCGGCGGCGACCTTCAAGCCGTGGGTGGCGGGCCTGGGCCCGGAGTTCGCGGTGGACGCGGTCGACGTCCGTGGCCGCGCCGGCTCGCTGGTGGAGGTGGCGGCGGACCTGGCGCACTCGATCGCCGCGCCGGGGCGGTACGCGCTGGTGGGGCACAGCCTTGGTGGGCTGCTGGCGTTCGAGATCGCCAAGCGGATAGCCGACTCGGGGCTGCCCGCGCCGGAGTTCGCCGTGGTGGCGGGGTCGCGGCCGCCGCACCGGTCGTCGTCGCGGGTGTTCGCGCCGCTGCTGTCACTGGACGACGACCGCCTGATCGACGCGCTGGCGTCGATGGGCGCGGTGAATCCGCTGCTGCGGAAGTCGCCGCTGCGTGGGCTGTTCATGCCCGCGTTGCGGGCGGACCTTGAGTTGATCGTGGGCTATTCGGGGCCTGCTGAGGCCGTGTCGGTGCCCCTGGTCGCCTGGCATGGGGTGGATGACCCGTTGGCCTCGCCTGCATTGGGGCTTGAGTGGGCGCGATACGCGGCGGCGGGCTTCACGCACGCGGCTGTCGAAGGAGGGCACTTCTTCTTGTATGAGCGGGTTTCCGTGGTTCGGGGGTTGCTCCGGCAGCTGGTCGGACTCCCCGTGGCCGGGACGTCGGGTGGACGGTTTCCGATCGGCGCGTGAGACTTCGGGCGTGACCCAGGATTCCCGGAGCAAGCCCGTGACGACCCGTCGGGTCGTGGCGGCCGTGCTCGCCGTCGTCGTCGCGGTGTTGCTGGCGATCGTGGCGTTCGTGATCGTCTCCGCGTCGATACCGGAGTCGTTGGTGCGGGTCTCGGAGATTGTGAGCAACAAGGGCGTTCACGTCGTGCCGCTCGGGATGATCGGTGTCGCGTTGGCTTGGGTGGCTTTCCGGGTGGGCGCGCGGAAGGTCGGCGCGGTCACAGGTGTGGTGGCTTTGGCGGCCACGGTGGCGATCTGCGTCCCGCTGGTGGCCACCTACCGGGCCGCCGACCGCTACGGCGCGGACCTGTCCCTCGGGGACTACTTCGAAGGCGGCGAGAACACCGGCAAACCGGTCGACGCGGTGACCGTGGTCTACAACGAGGTCGATGGGCAGGCGCTCAAGCTGGATGTGAAGGTGCCCGCCGGCTCGGCGTCGGGGCCTCGCCCCGCAGTGGTGTGGGTGCACGGCGGAGGGTGGAACGCGGGCGACCGCACGGAAGCCGCGCAGTGGCACAACTGGCTCAACGACAAGGGTTACGCGGTCTTCTCGATCGACTACCGACTGGCCCCGCCCGCCCGATGGGACCAGGCCCCGGGCGACGTGAAGTGCGCCATCGGATGGGTCAAGACCCACGCCGCGCGCTACCAGGTGGACCCGACCCGGGTCATGATCGCCGGCGGCTCCGCAGGCGGCAACTTGGCTCTGCTGGGCGCCTACGCCGATGGGCGGGTCACCCCGAGCTGTGCGGCACAGGACACGGCGGTGACCGCGGTCATGGCGTTCTACCCGGCGGTCAGCCTCACCACCACCTGGGACCACACCGGGTACGCCTCGGCACTGCGCCCGTGGATCGAGAACTACACCGGCGGAACGCCGCACCAGGCCCCTGAGCGCTACCGGTTCGCGTCCGCGGACACCTATGTGCGCCCGGGCCTGCCGCCCACCCTGCTCATGCACGGCGACCGGGACCACATCGTGCCCCACCAGGGATCGGCTGACCTGGCCGAGAAACTGGCCCGGGCCGGGGTGGAACACGAGCTGATCACCATCCCGTGGGGCGAACACGTATACGACTCCCACTGGAACGGCTGGGGGACACAGATCTCCCGGACCGCCATGGACCGATTCCTCAAGGACAACTTCCCCGCCACTGCAGCGGTTGAGGGCGGTTGACGGTCACCGCGCCCTAGCGCGCCCGACAACGCCGACGCGCATGCCTCGTCGCACCCCGATGGCGCCGGCTCTCGCTGTCCGGAAGCCGGCCAGGGCCAAGCCGGGCCACGCTGCCGAGGCATGCCAGGCCAAGTACTGCCAGTGCGGGTGGCCCACCGGGCCAAGTCAGTCCACCCTGGCGGCACTTCCTTGCCCCCATCGCGCCGAAACCAGGCCGTGTCGGGCCGAACCTGACGGCGGGGCGCCGGACTGGATCGGGCCGAACCAGGCCATGCCGGGCCGAACCAGACCGTGCCGGGCCGGGCGGAGCCGTGGGTGGGGCGGTTGGGGTGTCGTCAGCCCTTGAAACCTGCCCGCCGCAAGGCTTCGGCCATGGAACCCGCGGCGGCGTTGTCGGTGCGATTGTTGTCGCGGCGGGAGTTGTTGTTCGTGCGAGCTTGTTGCTGGGGACGTCCGCCGCCTCGGTTGTTGTCGCGGCGTCCGCCGGGTTGAGAAGGCTGGCCCGGGGTGGGGAGTTCGTCGTCCAGGCGCAGGGTCAGGGAGATGCGCTTGCGGGGGATGTCGACCTCGAGGACCTTGACCTTGACGACGTCGCCCGACTTGACCACGTCTCGCGGGTCCTTGACGAACGTCTTCGACAGCGCCGACACGTGCACCAGACCGTCCTGGTGCACACCGATGTCGACGAACGCGCCGAAGGCGGCGACATTGGTGACGACGCCTTCGAGGGTCATGCCCGGCTTGAGGTCGCCCAGCTTCTCGACGCCGTCGGCGAAGGTGGCCGTCTTGAAGGCGGGACGCGGGTCGCGGCCGGGCTTTTCCAGTTCCGCCAGGATGTCCGTCACCGTGGGGAGACCGAACGTCTCGGTGACGAACTGCTCCGGCCGCAGCGACCGCAGGGCGGTGGTGTTGCCGATCAGGGAGGACAGGTCGCCGCCCGTGGTCGACAGGATCTGCCGGACCACCGGGTACGCCTCGGGGTGGACGCTGGAAGCGTCGAGGGGGTCGTCGCCCGCGGGGATGCGGAGGAAGCCCGCGCACTGCTCGAACGCCTTGGCGCCCAGCCGGGGAACCTCCTTGAGCCCCTTGCGGGACCGGAACGGGCCGTGGAGGTCGCGGTGGGCGACGATGTTCTCCGCCAGCCCGGCGCCGATGCCGGAAACCCTGGTCAGCAGGGGTGCGGAGGCGGTGTTGACGTCGACGCCGACACCGTTCACACAGTCCTCGACGACCGCGTCGAGGGACCGGGACAGCTTCACCTCGGACAGGTCGTGCTGGTACTGGCCGACGCCGATGGACTTGGGGTCGATCTTCACCAGCTCGGCGAGCGGGTCCTGCAGGCGCCGGGCGATCGACACCGCGCCGCGGATGGACACGTCGAGGTCGGGGAGTTCGGAGGAGGCGTACGCCGACGCCGAGTACACCGACGCGCCCGCTTCGGAGACCATGACCTTGGTCAGCTTGAGGTCGGGGAACTTGGCGATCAGCTCGGCGGCGAGCTTGTCGGTCTCCCGCGACGCGGTGCCGTTGCCGATGGCGACCAGCTCCACCTTGTGCCGCGCGGCCAGCTTGCCGAGCACGGCGAGCGCCTCGTCCCAGCGCTGCTGCGGGACGTGCGGGTAGATCGTCTCGGTGGCCACGACCTTGCCCGTCGCGTCGACCACCGCGACCTTGACGCCGGTGCGGAACCCCGGGTCGAGACCCATGGTGGCCCGGGTGCCCGCGGGCGCGGCCAGCAGCAGGTCGCGCAGGTTGGTGGCGAACACCCGCACGGCCTCGTCCTCGGCGGCCTGCCGGAGCCTGCCGCGCAGGTCGATGCCGAGGTGGACCAGGATTCGGGTGCGCCAGGCCCAGCGGACGGTGTCCGACAGCCACTTGTCGCCCGGTCGGCCCTGGTCGGAGATGCCGAACCGCTGCGCGATGCGGACCTCGTATTCGGTGCGCGGCACCGGGAGCACGGTCGGGTCGACCTCGGGGGAGGCCTCCATGGCCAGTTCGAGGACTTCCTCCTTCTCGCCGCGGAACATCGCCAGGATGCGGTGCGACGGAAGCTTGCCGAACGGCTCGGAGAAGTCGAAGTAGTCGGCGAACTTCGCGCCGTCGGTCTCCTTGCCCTCGCGGACCTTCGACACCAGGGCGCCGCGCGTCCACATGCGCTCGCGCAGTTCGCCGATCAGGTCCGGGTCCTCGGCGAACCGCTCGACCAGGATCGACCGGGCGCCGTCGAGCGCCGCCTTGACGTCGGCCACGCCCTTGTCCGCGTCGACGTACCCGCCCGCGACGGTCTCCGGGACCTGCGACGGGTCGTTGATCAGGCTGTCGGCCAGCGGTTCGAGCCCGGCCTCGCGGGCGATGGCGGCCTTGGTGCGCCGCTTCGGCTTGAACGGCAGGTAGATGTCCTCGAGGCGGGCCTTGGAGTCGGCGCCCATGATCCGCGCGGTGAGCGCGTCGTCGAGCTTGCCCTGCTCGCGGATCGAGTCGAGCACGGCGGTGCGGCGTTCTTCCAGCTCACGCAGGTAGCGCAGGCGCTCGTCGAGGGTGCGCAGCTGCGCGTCGTCGAGCGTGCCGGTGACCTCTTTGCGGTAACGCGCGATGAACGGCACCGTGGCGCCGCCGTCGAGCAGCTCGACGGCCGCGGCGACCTGCCGCTCGCGTACACCGAGTTCCTCGGCGATGCGCTGATGGATCCCCAGTGCCTGCTCGCTCATGCACTCCTGCTTCCTGGTCTCGGTTCCGACGGCCATTCTGTCGGAAACCCGGGCACCGTGGGGTGCAGGGGCTCGCGCCTGTGGACAACTTTGCCGGAAAGTCCTCTGTGGACGGGAAAGTGGACCCGAAATAGGAAGGGCCCCGCTCCGGCACGAGCGGGGCCCAACCGTTCTAGGTCTCAAGACGCGGCGTGAACCGCGGAAGGAGACGGGTGTCAGACGATGGTCACACCGGTGGCCTGGGGGCCCTTGGCGCCCTGGCCGACGTCATAGCGCACCTTCTGGTTCTCTTCCAGGCTGCGGAATCCGCTCGACTGGATCTCCGAGTAGTGCACGAACACGTCGGCAGATCCATCCTCGGGGGCGATGAAGCCGAAGCCCTTCTCGGCGTTGAACCACTTGACGGTGCCCTGGGCCATGCGTTTCTCCTAGCGTTCTTCACTGTGACCGCAATTGCGGACACCTGTCATCCTGCGACCGACGCGGTCGCCGTCGTCGAACACGGCGGCGATGCGATCAGCCACGGTCAGTCAACCACAAGCCAAGCGTCCCAGCGAGCATGTTCACCTTCCGGTGAAAGCCTCAAGGTCCCTCTTGTCGGATCGTCGCCATCGCGCGTTCCAGTTCCCAGAACGCGCGCATCGAGCGGATCAACCCGGCACCGTCGACCCGGTACACGAACACGCCGTCGGTGTCGATCCGCATGCCACCGGGCAGAAACGCCGTGATGGTGCCGATGTTGGCCACCTCGTCGCCCGCGGCGAACGAGTCGGCGATCCGGAACTCGAATCGCTCCACGGCCGCGATCGCCTTGTCCCAGAATGCGGAGATGCCGTCGTGGCCGTGGTGACCAAGCCCATCGGGGTCGAAAGGCGACTTTCCGACAGGATCCTCGACGACACCGTCCGCGGCGAACAGTTCCAGCCACCCCGCTTTGTCCTTGCGGCTGACCGCGCCCATCGACGCCAACGCGGCGGTTCGCGCGGGATGCTCGACGGTTGTCGCCTCCCAGATAACAGCGGTCACTGATCCTCCCGGAACCGGTTGATGACGTCCTCGGCGAAGCGCCGGATGCCGTCCTGTTTGGCTTGCAGCGGCGCGTCGAACCCGGCGCCGTAGAACATCCACGGCACGGTCACCGCGTCGGTCACGCCGATCTCGGCCTGCGCGCGGAACCCGTCGAGGCCGAACCGGTCGACGCAGACCGCCTGGACCTCGAACGGCTTCTCGGCGCGCCCAAACTCTTCGCGTAGTCGGCGCAAGGTCTGGACGGTCTCGCGCAGCTCGTCGAACCGCATCATCGCCGAGGTCCAGCCGTCGCCGAGGCGGGCCGCGCGGCGCAGGCCCGCGGGGGAGTGTCCGCCCACGTAGATGGGCACGGGCGCGGCGGGCGCGGGGCTCATCCGCAGCTTCCCGAACTGGTAGAACCGGCCCGGGTACTCGACCATCCCGCCCCCGAGGACCAGCCGCAGGATCTCTATCGCCTCGTCGGCGCGCGCGCCGCGGTCGGAGAACGGCGCCCCGCACCACTCGGACTCCTCCGGTGACCAGCCCAGCCCCACGCCGAGGCCGAAGCGGTCGCCGGTGAGCACGGCGACGCTGCCGACCTGCCGGGCGAGCAGCAGCGGATTGCGTGGCCCCAGTTTCAGCACCTGCGGGTAGAACCTGATCCTGGTCGTGACCGCCCCCATCGCCGCAGCCGCCACGAAGGGGTCGGGCCAGGGGGTGTCGGCGTCCCAGAAGCGACTGCCGTCATCGGTGTAGGGGTACTTCGCGGCCACCGACTCGGCGTAGAAAAGTGAGTCCGGCAAGGCGATCGAGCTGAATCCGCACTCTTCGGCTGTTCGTGCCAGCTCGGTGAGCTGCTCCAGCGGGCTCATCGCCACGCTCATCGTGAACTTCATTCCCCGCACCCTTCGTCCGGTGCGAAAAATGTAACGTGTTCTAGCTACGGAAGCCAGGGATCGCCTGATCGAGGAGCTCGACCACCGACTTGCGCACCCCGGCCCGGTCGAACTCCCGCCCGCCCGCGCCCGCGACCGTGTCGAAGATCAGCCCATCGGCGTACGCGACCAGGTCCTGGCCCTGGCGCTCCGGATCGGACGCGCCCGCCTCGGTCAGCATCGCGACCGCGAGATCGCGGTACCTCTTGCCCACGGCGAGCAGCACGGCGCGCAGTTCCGGGCGGCGGGTGGCCTCCAGGGACAGCTCGTAGCGGGCGATCGCCCAGTCGCGCCCGGTAGTGACGGAGAACTCGATCATGCCGGTCAGCAGGTCTGGCAGGTCCTCCACTCTGGGCTTGGCCGACATCGGCGCGACCATCTGGTCGTCGAGGGTCGAGAGGCGCTGCACGGTCGCTTCCAGCAGCGCCTGACGGGTGCGGAAGTAGTACGAGCTCGAGCCCTCCGGCAGTCCCGCCCGCCGGTCCACCGCGCGATGGGTGAGGCCGCGCATCCCCTCGGCGGCGAGCGTGGCGATGGCGGCATCGGCAATGGCGGCTCGGCGCTGTGGCGTAGTCGTCATGATTCCAGCCACTCTACAGGTGTAGAGTGGCTCTACGGATGTAGAGGGGAAGGGGTTTCGCATGCGGACGGCGGCGATCATCGGCGGGGGTATCGCGGGTCTTGCCACGGCGGCCGGGCTCACGCGGCGCGGCTGGCGGGTGCAGGTCTTCGAACAGGCGGCGACCTTCGAGGCGGTGGGGGCGGGAATCTCGATCTGGGGCAACGCCCTGCGCGCGCTGGACGCCCTGGGGCTCGGCGACGAGGTCAGGGCCGCGGGCGCGCGTCCCGGCATCGGCGGCTTCCGCGACGGGCGCGGCGACTGGATCATGCGCGGCTCCGGCGACCCGGACGAGGTCCTCGTCCTGCACCGCGCCGACCTGCTCAAGATCCTGCTCGCCGCGGTGCCCGCGGAGTGCCTGCACGTCGGTGCGCGGTTGGATCCCGCGGTACTGGACCGGACCGAGGTGGACCGCCTGCTGGGCGAGGTGGACCTGCTGGTCGGCGCGGACGGCGCCCGCAGCGGCGTGCGCGAGGCGTTTTGGCCGGAGGCGAAACCGTTGCGCTACGTCGGCAACACCGCCTGGCGGCTGACCCTGCCCGCCGCGGGCATCCCGGCGTTCGACGGCTGCGAGACCTGGCGCGACGGCCGCGTGTTCGGCGTCTTCCCGATGGGTGAGGACCAGATCTACTGCTACGCGAGCGCCCGCGCGGCAGAAGGTGGCCGAACCGACGAACTGACCGAGCTGCGGTGGCTGTTCGGCGCCTGGCCCGACCCCATTCCGCGGATCCTCGCCGCGGCCGACCCCGCCGCCGTCCTGCGCCACGACGTCTACACCCTGCCGCCGCTGGACACCTTCGTCCGCGGCAAGGTCGCCCTGGTCGGCGACGCGGCCCACGCGATGGCTCCGTACCTGGGCCAAGGTGGTTGCCAGGCGATCGAGGACGCCGTCAGCCTCGCCATCCTCGCCTCCGGCCCTGACCTGGAGGTCGCGCTCCGCGAGTACGACAGGGTGCGCAGGCCACGGGCCCAGCGCATCGCCGAACGCTCCCTGGGTGTGGCGCGGATGGCGCACCTGTCGTCACCGCCGCTTGCCGCCCTCCGCAACAGCGCGCTGCGGCTGATGCCGTCGTCGCTGATGCGCCGGTCCATGACCCGGATGCTTGATTCGCCGCTGCCCGCCGAACCGGCCACTTCGAGCTGACTCTCGCGGTTGCGGGAAGATCGGAGGTGTGCAGTCCACTCCTGATCTCTGGCAGCAGATCTTCGGCGACCAGTGGCGCCCGCCCGCGACGATGATCCTCGTGACCGCGGGCGTCGCGATCGCGGTCGTGCTGACCAACGTGCTCTGGCGCCCCGCGCGCAACGTGATCACCATCGTCCACGAGGCCGGACACGCCCTGGTGGCCGTGCTCGCGGGCAGGCGGCTCGCGGGCATCCGCCTGCACTCCGACACCTCGGGGGTGACGGTGTCGCGCGGGCGGCCGCACGGCCCGGGGATGGTGTGCACCGCGCTCGCGGGCTACGTCGCGCCGTCGCTGCTCGGACTCGGGTTCGCCGCCCTCCTGGGCGCGGATCGCGTGTCCGCGCTGCTGGTCACGTGCGCGGTGCTGCTGTTCGCGGTCCTGGTCATGATCCGCAACGTCTACGGCGTGCTGTCCGTGGTGACCACGGGCGCGATCCTGTTCGGCGTCTCCTGGTTCGCCACCGACGAGATCCAGGCCGCGTTCGCCTACCTCATCACCTGGTTCCTGCTGCTCGGCGGCGTCCGCCCGATCATGGAGCTGCAGAGCAAGCGCAGGCGCGGGCAGGCCCGGGACTCCGACGCCGACCAGCTGGCCCGCCTGACCGGTGCCCCCGGATTCTTCTGGGTCGGCTCGTTCGCGCTGATCAACCTCGGCGCGCTGTTCGTCGCCGCGGGCTGGCTGCTGATCCCCTGATCAGGTCGCGGTCGCCCCGACGAACTGGGTGGCGCCTGCGAAGCGGACCTCGATGTCGGTGAAGCCGCGCTCGGTGAGCAGGTTCCGCACCTCGTCGCGGGCGAACATCCGCTGCCCGGAGGCCCAGCCCATCGCCGTCTGCACGGTCCGCGCGGGCTCCCACGACTCGCGGGCCGAGGTCAGCAGCGCGAGCCTGCCACCCGGTTTGAGTACGCGCGCGAAGGACGTGAGGGCCACCGTCGGCTCGGCGAACATGTGCAGCGCGGCGAAGCAGCACACGGCGTCGACCACGCTCTCGCGCAGCGGCGGGCGCACCGCGTCCGCCCGCAGGTACCCGACCGGGCTGCCCGCCGGGGTCGCGGCGACCGCCCGCTCCAACATCGGCGCGGACGCGTCCAGGCCCACGGCCAGCCCCGTCGGACCGACCTCCACCCCGAAACGCCGGGTGAACCCGCCCGTCCCGCAGGCCACGTCCAGCGCCACCCCACCCGGCTTGAGCCGCAGCAGCCGCACCGCGATGTCGTGCTCCTCGGCCATGCTCGGACCGGTCGGGCCCTTGATCACCCGGCCGAGGGCGGGCCGCCACCAGCGCTCGTAGACCATCGGCACCAGGTTGGTGCGCATCAGCCGCTGCACGAGCCCGGTCGGCGGACCGGCCTGAACCTCGGCGCCGAGCAGGTTCAGGTAGCCGGCGGCGAAGTCGGGCTCGGCGGGCGGCTCGGCCAGCAGGTCGAGCAGCTTGGCGTGCGTGGTCACCACCCCATCCGAGCAGATCAGGCGATGAGGCACACTTTGAACTCGGCCAATCGAAGGGAATCACCGTGAGCGAGCAGACCCCCGAAGCCATCGGCGAGATCGTGGCCAGGTGCGCATCGAAGGCGAAGCTCGCCGCGCCGGACCTGGCCGGTGCCTCCGACGAGGCGGTCGACGCGGCGATCGGCGAGATGGCCGCCCGGCTCTCCTCGGCCCGGGCCAAGATCCTCGCCGCGAACGCCGAGGACGTCGCCGCCGCCGAGGCGTCAGGGATGAGTGGTGGCCTGCTCGACCGGCTGCGCATCACCGAGGAGCGCCTGGAGGACATGGCGGAGCAGCTGCGACTGCTCGCCTCCGTGCCGCATCCCGCGCGCGAGACCCCCGTGCGTGACCTCGACGGCGGCCTGCGGCTGATCGAGCTGCGCAGGCCGGTCGGCGTCATCGGCGCCAACTACGAGGCCCGCCCGAACGTCACCGTCGACGTCGCCTCGCAGCTGGTGAAGTCCCGCAACGCGGGCGTCCTGCGCACCGGCTCCGCCGCCCTGCGCTCGGCCACGGCCCTGCTCAAGGAGGTCATCGCGCCCGGTCTGTCCGACGCGAACATCGACCCCGACGTCATCCAGCTGGTGCCCACCGCCGACCGCGCCGCCGCGGGGGCGCTGGTCGAGCTGCCGCACCTGATCCCGCTGGTCATCGTGCGCGGCAGCGGCGAGACCACCCGCGAACTCGACCGCCGCGCGGCGGCCCACGGGGTGCGCACCCTGGCCCACGCCGACGGCGGTGGCGTCCTCTATTACGACGTCAAAGCCGACCCCGCGTTCGCCGAGGACCTCATCACCCGCAGCCTCGACCGCCTCGGAGTCTGCAACCGCCTCAACCTGCTCCTGGTCCACCGCGACGTCTACGACGCGGCGCTGCCCGGCATCCAGGCCGCGCTCGACAAGGCGGGCGTCGAGCCGTCGCTGCCCCCGCACGAGCACGCCGTCGGCTACGAGTGGGCCCTGGACTCCGACCGCGAGGCCACCGTCACCATCGCCCCGGTCGACAGCCTCGCCGACGCGGTCCGCGTCGCGAACGAGGAGACCTCCGGCCTGGCCGCGGGCATCGTCACCACGGACAAGAAGGCGGCCGCCGACTTCATGGCGGGCTACACCGGCACCGGCGTGTTCTGGAACGCGCCGACCCGGCTGCTCGACGGCTTCAAGCTGCGCGGGGTCCCCGAGACCGGGATCAACCTCGACCGGGTACCCGGCCCGCGTGGCCCGGTCACCTTCACCGACCTCGTCCTGCGCCAGTTCGCCGTCGTCCCGGCCTGAGTCACCGCCTGTGACGTGGCGAGTACCACGTCACAGCGGCCCAACCCAGGCGCGCCACGCCCTCAGGTGCGGGCTAGGATTCCTCCCGAGTAACCGCCGCCAAGGCGAACTCACCCATGTTCACACCTCGAGGCACGCAGGAGGCAGGAGTGACTGCAGTAGCCCCGCAGCCGATCGCGACGCGGCCGTATCCGGCCCGCGAGACGCTCAAGGGTTCGTACCTGCTGCGGTTGTTCCGCACGACGGACCACAAGCAAATCGGCATCATGTACCTAGTCACGTCGTTCGCCTTCTTCATGGTGGGCGGGGCGATGGCGATGCTGATCCGCAGTGAGCTCGCCGTTCCGGGACAGCAGTTCCTGTCGCAGGAGCAGTACAACCAGCTCTTCACCATGCACGGCACGATCATGCTGCTGCTGTACGCGACGCCGATCCTCTTCGGCTTCGCGAACTTCGTTCTTCCGCTGCAGATCGGCTCGCCGGACGTGGCGTTCCCGAGGCTCAACGCCTTCTCGTACTGGCTGTACCTCTTCGGCGGCCTGATCGTGATGGCGGGCTTCCTGACCCCGGGTGGCGCGGCCGACTTCGGCTGGTTCGCCTACACCCCGCTGTCGGACAAGATCCACTCGCCCGGCGTCGGCGCCGACCTGTGGATCGTCGGCCTGGCGGTCGGTGGTCTGGGCACCATCCTCGGTGCGGTCAACATGATCACCACCATCGTGTGCCTGCGCGCGCCCGGTATGACGATGTTCCGGATGCCCATCTTCGTGTGGAACATCCTGATCACCAGCATCCTGGTGCTGCTCGCGTTCCCGATCCTCACCGCCGCGCTGTTCGGCCTGCTCGCCGACCGCCAGCTCGGGGCGCACGTGTTCGACCCGGCCAGTGGTGGCGTGATCCTCTGGCAGCACCTGTTCTGGTTCTTCGGACACCCCGAGGTCTACATCGTCGCCTTGCCGTTCTTCGGCATCGTGTCGGAGATCTTCCCGGTCTTCAGCCGCAAGCCGCTGTTCGGCTACCGCACCCTCATCTACGCGACGCTGGGTATCGCGGCGCTGTCGATGACGGTGTGGGCGCACCACATGTACGCGACCGGCGCGGTCCTGCTGCCGTTCTTCTCGTTCATGACGTTCCTCATCGCGGTCCCGACCGGTGTGAAGTTCTTCAACTGGATCGGCACGATGTGGAAGGGGCAGCTCACCTTCGAGACACCGATGCTGTTCAGCGTCGGCTTCCTGGTGACGTTCCTCTTCGGCGGCCTCACCGGCGTGCTGCTCGCGGCCCCGGCGATCGACTTCCACGTGTCCGACACGTACTTCGTCGTCGCCCACTTCCACTACGTGCTCTACGGCACGATCGTGTTCGCGACCTTCGCCGGTATCTACTTCTGGTTCCCGAAGATCACGGGCCGGTACCTGGACGAGCCGCTGGGCAAGCTGCACTTCTGGCTGACGTTCCTCGGCTTCCACGGCACCTTCCTCGTCCAGCACTGGCTGGGCAACGAGGGCATGCCGCGCCGCTACGCCGACTACTTGGCCAGCGACGGCTTCACGACGCTGAACATGATCTCGACGCTCGGCGCCTACGTCCTGGGCGCGTCGACGCTTCCGTTCATCTGGAACGTCTTCAAGTCCTACCGCTTCGGTGAGATCACCACCGCGGACGACCCGTGGGGCTACGGCAACTCCCTGGAGTGGGCCACCAGCTCCCCGCCGCCGCGGCACAACTTCACCGAGCTGCCCAGGATCCGTTCCGAGCGGCCCGCCTTCGACCTGCACTACCCGCACATGCTGGAGCGCATCGAAGCCGAGCGGAACATCGGCCACGACAAGAACGGGCACGCCATCCCGGCGCCGTCCCAGGAGCTTGCCGCGGCGATGAACCCGCCGGAGATCGACAAGGAAGACCCGCTCAAGCCCAACTGATCGACCATCGCCGAACGGCCCGGTTCCCACTCAGGGAGCCGGGCCGTTCGCGTTGTGTGAGGTTCGCCCCGGTGAACCGGTCGTGGACGTGACGCCCCGGTAACATGGGGTTCCCCGCCGCGGCAACGGCGCCGCCGAAACGTCTCACCGTCCGCGCCCGCGCGGAGTTACGAGGATCGTGGTGGCTAGCCCCAATACCCCTGTTCTGATCACGGTGACCGGCCCGGACAAGCCGGGTGTCTCCTCGGTCCTGTTCGCCGTCCTCACCCGGCACGGTGTGGAGATCGTCGACGTCGAGCAGGTGGTCATCCGCGGCCAACTCGTGCTCGGCGTGCTGGTCGACGCCACCCACGACCCCGAGGGCCTCCAGGAGGCCGTCGAGCAGGCCATGGCGACGGTGTCGATGCGGGTCGAGGTCGAGGTCGGCGCCGACCCGAGCTCGGGGGCGCGCCAGGGTTCGTCGCACGTGCTGGTGGTCCTGGGCAGGCCGGTGACCGCGCGCGCTTTCACCGAGGTCGCCCGCCGCCTCGCCGCCCTCGGCGTGAACATCGACGCCATCCGCCGGGTGGCCGACTACCCGGTCACCGGCCTGGAGCTGCACGTCTCCGTCGCGCAGGACACCCCGGAGGCCGACGCGCGGCTGCGTGAGGCGCTCGCGGACGTCTCGGTCCGGGTGGGCCTGGACGTCGCCGTCGAGCGCGACCAACTGGCCCGCCGGGCGAAGCGGCTCATCGTGTTCGACGTCGACTCGACGCTGATCCAGGGCGAGGTCATCGAGATGCTCGCCGCCAAGGCGGGCGCCGAGGAGCAGGTCCGCGCGGTCACCGAGGCCGCCATGCGCGGTGAACTCGACTTCACCGAGTCGCTGCACCACCGGGTCAGCCACCTCAAGGGCCTGCCCGCGTCGGTCCTCGACGAGGTGGCCAAGGACCTGGAGCTGACACCGGGGGCACGCACGACGATCCGCACCCTCAAGCGCCTGGGATTCCGCTGCGGTGTGGTGTCGGGCGGGTTCAGCGCGGTCATCGACCGCCTCGTGGACGACCTGGACCTCGACTTCGCCGCCGCCAACGACCTCGAGATCGTCGACGGCCTGCTCACCGGCCGGGTGGTCGGCGAGGTCGTCGACCGCCAAGGCAAGGCGGTGGCCCTGCGCCGGTTCGCGGAGTCCTTCGGGGTGCCGCTGGCCCAGTGCGTCGCGGTCGGCGACGGCGCCAACGACATCGACATGCTGGCGACCGCGGGCCTGGGGATCGCCTTCAACGCGAAACCGGCGTTGCGCGAGATCGCCGACACCGCCCTGTCCCACCCCTACCTCGACGTCGTGCTCTTCGTCCTGGGCGTCACCCGCGCCGAGGTCGAGGCCGCCGACCTCGCCGACGGTTTGGACCTCGAACGCCTGTGAGCATCCTCGACCCGCTCGCCGCCCGGTATGCCGCGTGGCTGGGGCTGCCCGCCTCGGCCACCCGCGACACCGCTGATGAGGACCCGGAGCACGTGCGGGCGATGCCGGTGATCCTGCGGATCGAACGGGAAGCCCCGGCCCGCAGCGCGCTGCTGGAGGCGGCGGCCGCGGCGGCGGTGGCGGTCTGCCTGGATCCGCAGGCGGGGCAGGACGGGCCCTGGCACGACGACGTCGATGTCTGGGTCCGCGGTCGGATTCGCAAGGTGTCGCGGCGGGCCAGGGGGGCGCAGTGGGCGGCGGTGCAGGCGCTTCCTGGGGTGACTGTCGAGGTTGGCGGCGCTCAGGCTCGTGCTTTGGTGCCTGGGCTTGTCGCTGAGGTGCCGCGGGAAGTGTCGAAGCTGCAGATCTCGGGGAGCGATTTGCCTCTCGACTCGCCTGGGCCGGTTGAGGCCGGCGTGCCGGTGTTGTGGTGCAACCCTTCGGTGCCGATGACGGCTGGGAAGGCTGCGGCTCAGGTCGGGCACGCGACGATGCTGTTGGCGGCGTTGCTGGGGCCCGCGGAGGTGGAAGGCTGGCGGGGCAAGGGGTTTCGGTGTGCGGTGCGGACGCCGTCTGAAGCGGTGTGGGAGGGGTTGCATCCGGGGGATTCGCCGGATGCTGCTTGGAAGGACCGGGGGGTTCTTGCTGTTCGGGATGCTGGGTTTACTGAGGTTTCGCCGGGGACTGTGACGATTCTGGCTCAGTGGTCCTCTTAGGTCTGTGGCTTGTCCTCGGCTTAGGTTCCCTCGTCCGGGGTCTGGTTGGGTGGGTGGGCACCCTCATCCTCGATGGTCTTGTGCTGGTTGGGCGGAGTCAAGGGCGGCCGCAAGCGGCCGTCGCTGCGCGATCGCTGCGCGACCCTTGACACCGCCCAACCAGCACAAGGGATGGCATGGATGAGGGGGCAGGGGGAAGTGCAGGCTGCGGTGTCCGAGAGCTCGGTGTCCTAGCCCAAGCAGTGCGGGATGCGGTGTCTGTTGTCGTGCCGCTTTGTCGGCTGTAGAGCTTTGTTCGTTGTCAGCGCTGCCAGACGACGAACAAACCGTCCTCTGTGGTCGTCATGGCCTCGACGAAGGCGTCGTTGTCGAAGCCGGGCATGGACTGCAGGCGGCTCATCAGGTCGTCCGCGGCCGGGTCGCCTGCGGGGACCGCGCAGCCACCGCCGCCGGCGCGCATCAGGAGGAAGAAGACGTCCTCTTTCCACGGGCCTTCCGGGGTGGTCCGGATCGCGACCTCCGCCAGTTCGGACCAGGACACGGCCTCTTCGGTGCCGTCGGCGAGGTGCCTGCGCACGCCGTCGTCGTCGACGGTGATTCCTGCATCGCCGGGATTGCCTGACACGCGACCTCCGAAGGTGGAAAAGGGAATTCTAGTTCGCCGCGCTGTCGAGTCTGCGCAGTGCGGCCCGGACGACCTCGGCATCGGTCGTGGGCCAGAACGGGGGGAGGGACGCCCGCAGGAAACCGCCGTAGCGCGCGGTCGCGAGACGCGGGTCGAGGATGGCGACGACGCCGCGGTCGTCCATCGAACGCAGGAGCCTGCCCGCGCCCTGGGCGAGGAGCAGCGCCGCGTGGGTGGCGGCCACAGACAGGAAACCGTTGCCGCCCCTGGCCTCCACCGCGCGCTGGCGGGCGGAGGCGAGTGGGTCGTCCGGGCGGGGGAACGGGATGCGGTCCATGACCACCAGGGACAGCGACGGGCCGGGGACGTCGACGCCCTGCCACAACGACAGTGTCCCGAACAGACACGTCTGCGGGTTCTCCGCGAACTTCTTGACCAGCAGCGACGTCGAATCGTCGCCCTGGCACAGGATTTCGACGTCGGTGCGCTCCCGCAGCTCGGCGGCGGCGTTCTTGGCCGCGCGCATCGACGAGAACAGCCCCAGGGTGCGCCCACCCGCGGCCTCCACCAGCGACTTCAGCTCCTCGAGGTACGCCTCGGGCAGGCCGTCGCGGCCGGGTGGGGGCAGGTGGCGGGCGGTGTAGAGGATGCCGCTCTTCGCGTGGTCGAATGGGGAACCGACGTCGATCCCGGTCCAGCGGATCGAGTCCGGGGCGACTTCCTTGTCCGAAGCCATGCCGTCGACCTTCTCGCCCGCGCTCTGCCCGGGCAGCCCCCACTGCCGGGCGAGCGCGTCGAAGCTGCCGCCCAGGGTGAGGGTCGCCGAGGTGAGGATCGTGGTGTTCTCGCCGAACAGCTTCTCCCGCAGCAGCCCGGCCACGCCCAGCGGCGCCACCTTCAACGTCGGCGGGCGCGGGGTGTTCGAGCCGTAGTCCCCGGTGATCCAGACGACGTCGCGGCGGTTGGCGTCGTCGGTGTCGAAGGCCTCCAGGACGCGCACGGCGTTGTCGTGGACCTCTTCGAGGACCGACATCGCGAGCTTGCGGGCGGCGACCACGTCGGCATCGGCACCGCGTTCGGGGCCCAGCGACGAGATGCAGTGGTGGGCGGCGTCGCGGATCGCGGTGATAGTGACCCGCATGGGCTCGGGGATGGTGTCGAGGCGGCCGGTGGGGACGTCTTCGAGGAGCATGGCCAGGCCGTCGCCGCACTCGTTGAGGCGGTCGGCCGTGTCCTCCTCGACCAGCCGCCCGACCCGGCGGGAGGCGATGGAGACCATGGCGGCGGACAGTTCGCCCGTGGCCACGGAGGTGACCCGGTCGACCAGGTCGTGGGCCTCGTCGACGATCACCACGTCGTGCTCGGGCAGCACCTGGTAGCCCTGCAGCGCGTCGATGGCGAGCAGCGCGTGGTTGGTGACCACGACGTCGGCCCGCCCGGCCTCCGCGCGCGCCTTCTCGGCGAAGCAGTCGGTGCCCATCGGACACTTCGACGCGCCCAGGCACTCCCGCGCCGACACCGACACCTGCCGCCAGGCCTGTTCGGACACGCCGGGGACCAGTTCGTCGCGGTCGCCGGTCTCGGTGTCGCTGACCCATTCCCGCAGGCGGGTGACCTCACGCCCGAGCCGGGAGATGGCGAACGGGTCGAACAGCGCCTGGTCCTCGGGCTCGTCCTGCGGCCCGCCGTCGAGCCGGTGCAGGCACAGGTAGTTGCGCCTGCCCTTGAGGATGGCGAACGTCGGCGTGCGCTTCAGCGGCTTGGCCAGCGCCTTCGCCAGCCGGGGCAGGTCGCGGTCGACGAGCTGGCGCTGCAGGGCGATGGTGGCCGTGGAGATGACCACGGTGCTCCCGTTCGCCACCGCGTGCCGCACGGCGGGGACGAGGTAGGCCAGGGACTTGCCGGTGCCCGTGCCCGCCTGAACGGCCAGGTGGTCACCGGTGCGGATGGACGCGTCGACGGCCTCGGCCATCTCCACCTGCCCCGGTCGCTCGGCGCCGCCTACCGCGGTGACCGCGGCGGCGAGCAGCTCACGCAGCGAAGGGAGGGTGTCCGGCACAAGCGAAGACGGTACCGGGGTGGACTGACAAGCCGAGGCCACCCCCGCCGCGCGTCGGGTTGGTGGGTGCCTGTTCGGGTGGTGCCCGTGGCGTTCGGGGTTGCCCGGTGCCTGCCCTAGTGGTCTAGAGCGACGACCGATGTGTGTGTCTCGGTGTTGCGTCGGGTCTTGGTCCACCCGTTGTTCCCCCTGATCATCCGGATCAGAGCGCGCCACGACGTGATGTAGAACGTGTAGATGTACAGCGCGTATCCGAACCCATAGGCCACGCCGCGCAGGAAGCTCTTGTCCGGTTCGCACTTCTTGCGGTAGATCGGGCCCCAGATGAGGAACGGCATGAGCCCGAACGACCCGTACGTGGCGAACAGCAGCCAGGCGCCGCCGGAGAACCACTCCCATACCGCCACCGGGTCCTCCGCCGCGCGGAAGCCCAGCAGGACGAACGGGATCGGGTAAATCAGGGTGCCCAGCAGCTGCATCCACGGCTGCGCCAGGTAATAGAGCATCTCGGCCGCACCCAGGGTGGACAGGTGCCGCGAGTCCCAGATGCGCCGGACGTACCGGGAGCACTGCATGGTGCCCTGTCCCCAGCGGGTTCGCTGGGTCAGGAACCGGCGCATGCTGTAGAGCGCCTCCTGGTCGACGTGGGTGTCCACGGTGAACCCGGTGTGCCAGCCCGCCGTGAGCAGGTGCACGCCGAGTTCGAAGTCCTCCAGCAGCGCGCCGCGCCACGGGCCCGCGCCCTCGACGATGCTGTCCAACGCGGACAGTCGGGTGAACTGGCCGTTGCCGCCCATGGAGATCGTGCCGGTGTGGCCGCGGGAGAGCTGGATCGCGGCGATCGCGCTGCGGAACTCCAGGTCCTGCATGCGAACCAGCGCCGAGCCCCAGCGCTTGGCGAGGAACCCGCCCTCGGCGGGCGGCACGCCCCGGTTGCTCATCCGGACGTCGACCTGCACGGCGCCGACCCGGCCGTCGCCGAAGAGGTGGCCGGCGGCGCAGACCTCGAGGCAGTTCGCCGCGGGCCTGCCGTCGGCGTCGACCACGACGATGATCGCCCGGTCGGTGTCGGCGTGCTTGCCCATCCAGTGCTTGAGCGCCCGGTAGGCGGAGTTGAGCGCGTCGCCCTTGCCGGTCCTGGCCAGCGGGCGCCTGCGCTGCACCAGGTGCAGGTGCTTGTCGCCGCTGCCGCCGTGCCTGGGGCCACGCAGGGAGGTGACCACCGCGGCCGTGCCGTCCTCGGAGTCGTCGTCGATGACCCAGACGTGCGCGTGTGGGAACGTGGTGCGCAGGTAGACGACCGTGTCGGCGATGACCGGCTCCTCGTCGCGGCAGGGCACGAAGAAGTGCCACTCCAGCCGCGAGGGATCGCCCGTGGGAAGCGGCTTGTGCCGCATGTACGGCACGACGATGAGGCACACGTACGTCACGAACGCGACGCTCATGGTCAGCGCGAGCGCCTGGGTGAGCCCCAGCAGCAGGGAGAGGTTCACCGCTCGGCCTTGGGTTTGCGGGTGGCGAGCCAGACGAACATCACCAGGGCGGCGGCGCCGCCGATGATGCTCACCATCGACCCGAGCAGGGTGTGGCCCCAGTAGTAGCCGCGGTCGGTGCCCAGCCAGTCGATCAGGCCGACCAGGGTCAGGATCCGGAGCTGGTTCACCAGGATCACCGCGAGCGTCGCGATCGCGAGCGCGCCGAGGACTCGACCGGCGATTCTCGGCCGGAGCGCGATCATTACCGCGCCGACGACGAGCAGGGGCAGCACAAGAAATGCCGACGTGCATTCCGGGCTCATTTGCAGGCCGAAAGCATGATCGGTTCCGAGTCCGAAATAGAGCGACTGCCGCTGCGGTGCCAGATACACGCCGGAGGAGGTGATGACGCTCAGAATGCCACTCGCCACCGCCATTTCACCGGTCCGGTAGGCCCGGTTCATCACGATCAGCGCCACGACGACAGCGCCGAGCGCGCCGACCAGGATCCGGGATCCGACAGTGGTTCTCGGTGAGTTTGGAACCGGTAGAGACCCTGCGAACGCCACCCGGCACTCCTGTCGTTTCGTGCGTCGAACCCAGACCAGTCATGATCACTATCGGAGCTTTCGCGAACAAACTTCATCGCTGAATCGGGTGATATTCCGATCCAGTCGCACACTGCCGCAACGACTCACTCCACGATGGGATACGGACCCGGTCGAGATGTCACTCGATCGGGTAGTAATCCGATTCGGATGTCGCAATTCATCCGTTATCACCGATACGAAGGCGCAGGCTCGGTCGCTGCCCCGAGATTCGGCTATTGCCCGAGCGACGAGCTTGAGTCCCAACGAAATCGGAGGATTTGATGCACAAGCACATGGTGCGTCGCGGTGGTGTGGTGGGCCTGCTGGCCGCGGCCGCGCTGGTCGCAGGCGCACTGCCCGCATCGGCCGCTCCTGGTGACGGTTCAGCTTTCGTCGTCTCGGCGGATCTCACCCTGGTCGGCGGCCCCGCGATCAACGTGGGCCCCCTGGCCCCGTCCCATACCGACGGCCCGACCACGGCCGAGGTGGCGAGCGTCAGCATCCCGAACGTGCTCACCACGGGGTTGGCGACCAGCGAGGCCACCCGCGACGACGCGACCGGCGTCGTGCACAGCGAGGCCTCGGTCGCCAACGTGGCCCTGACCCTCGGTGGCTTCAGCGGCTCGATCGGCCTCGTCGAGGCCTTCTGCGACGCCACTCAGTCGGGCAACTCCGGATCGTCGTCGATCATCAACGGAACTTTCGGCGGCCAGAGTCTCCCCGCGAGCCCCCCGCCCAACACCGTGATCGCCATCCCGCCGGGCCCGACGCCGGTGGTGTCGCTCACGCTCAACGAGCAGATCACCAACCCGGATGGCAGCCTCACGGTCAACGCGATCCACATCAGGGTCAACTCCCTGCTCGCCTCCGGTGACGTGATCATCAGCAGCGCCACCTGCGGACCGGCGGCCCCGCCGATCCCGATGGCGTCCGGTCTGGGCCTGTGGATCGGGCTCGGCCTGCTGGGCGCGGTCGCGATCCCGGTCGGCTTCACCGTGATCCGCAAGCGTCGCACGCTGGTCACCGGATAACGGCGGGAGGTCCAAGCGTGTACCGAGCTCCAGGCGGAGGCGCCGTCATCGGTGGTGGTACGGGACTCGCGGTGACCGGCGCCGACATCGGCTGGTGGCTGGCGCTGGGCATCGCACTGCTCATCACCGGCGCGTTGCTGCTGCACTCGCACCGGCGCCGAACCATCGCGGCGAAGAAAGACTGATCCACTCCAGGGCCCCGGGCGGGGGATACCCTCCGCCCGGGGCCTCTTTCCTTATCTGGCAAGTGCAAACTGGAGGCACCGTGGAAGTCCTGCTCCTCGTCGGCACCCGACCCGAGGCGGTGAAAGCCGCCCCGGTCGCGCTCGCGCTGGGCGGCCACGCCGTGCTGCGGTCGGTCATCGTCCACAGTGGACAACATGCCGGGATGGTCGAGCAGGCACTGGAACCCTTCGGCCTCAACCACACCGAAGCCCTCGACGTGAACCGGGGGACGGGCACCCAGGCCGAACTCGTGGCCGAACTGCTGCCCGCCCTCGACGAACTGCTCACCCGCCGCCGCCCGGCGGCCGTCATCGTCCAAGGCGACACGACCACGACCCTCGCGGGCGCGCTTTGCGCGTTCTGGCACGGAATCCCGGTGGTGCACCTCGAAGCGGGCCTGCGCACCGGCGACCTCGCCGCGCCGTTCCCGGAGGAGGGCAACCGGCAGATGGTCGCGCGGATCGCCGCGCTGCACCTGGCCCCGACCGAGGACGCCGCCGCGGCCCTGCGCGCCGAGGCCGTGGCCGAGCGGGACATCGTGGTCACCGGCAACACCGTCGTCGACGCCGTGCTGCACATCGCCGCGGCGGACCGGCCCGCGGTCGACCCGAGCCTGGCCGCCGTCGAACGTGACCTCGCGGACTCGGGCGGCAGGCTGGTGCTGGTCACCGTGCACCGCCGCGAGTCCTGGGGCGCGCCCCTCGACGAGGTGCTCGGCGCCGTCCGCACCATGGTCGAGCGCCACCCCGACATCCGGGTCGTGCTGCCCACGCACCCGAATCCGGCCGTGGGCGCCCAGGTGCGGGCCGCGCTCGGCGGCGTCGAGCGGGTGTCGATCACGGGTCCGCTCGACTACCCCGACCTGGTCCGGGCCCTGCGCCTGGCCGCCCTGGTCGTGACCGACTCCGGCGGCATCCAGGAGGAGGCGCCGAGCTTCGGCGCCCCCGTCCTGGTCGCCAGGAAGGTGACCGAGCGGCGCGAGGCCGTCCGCGCGGGCTGCGCGTGGCTCGTCGGGACCGACCGCGAGTCGCTGCTCGCGGGCGCGGACCGGATCCTCGGCGCGAACCTGCGCGTCCCGGCCGACCGCAACCCCTTCGGCGACGGCGCGGCCGCCCGCAGGGTCCTCACGGCGCTGGAGCGGCTGCTACTGCCCGGCTCAGCCCAGAGCGCCGACCAGCTGGACGTTCGCGTCGCGCAGCGTGGCGAGCGCGGTCTGCGCGGTGTCGGGGGAGACGGCGGCGGTGAGGCTGAGCAGCACCGTGGTCTCGAACCCGTCGCGGGCCGCGTCGACCGCGGTGGCCCGCACGCAGTGGTCGGTCGCGATGCCGACGACGTCGACCTTCGTGACTCCCTTGTCCCGCAGCCACTCCGTCAGTGACCTGCCCTCCGGTCCGACACCCTCGAAGCCGGAGTACGCGGCGGCGTGCGCGCCCTTGGAGAACACCGCCTCGACCGCGGTGACGTCGAGTTCCGGGTGGAACGACGCGCCCGCCGTGCCCGCCACGCAGTGCGCGGGCCAGGTGTCGACGAAGTCCGGGTTCTCGCTGAAGTGCGCGCCCGGGTCGATGTGGTAGTCCCGGGTGGCGACGATGTGGTCGTAGCCCGCGGACGCCATGTGGGCGCTGATCGCCGCCGCCACCGCCGCGCCACCGGCGACCGGCAGCGACCCGCCCTCACAGAAGTCGTTCTGCACGTCCACCACGATCAACGCGGTCCGCTCGGTCATCGTGACGCTCCTAGTTCAGGTAGACGGTCGGGATCGCGGGCTCGCCCGCGGACAGCTTCAAGCCCTCCCACGGCAGGCTCACCAGGCCCTGGCGGACCCGCTGCCTGCCGTCCTCCAGCGTGGGCAGCGCGGCCACCGGCTGTCCAGCCCGCATCAGGGGAATCTGCAGCGGCCGATCGTGCTCGCCCGCCTCCGGCTGCTCACCTTCGGCGAGGTAGACGACCTCTTCGAGCGCGGTGCCCGTCGGCTTGTGCCTGCGCAGCGCCAGCTTTCGGCCACCGCGCGACTCCTTGCTCGAGCTGCGCTTCGCGACCGGGCGGCCTGCCACCTCCACCAGCTTGTAGACCATGCCCGCGGTCGGGGCGCCCGAGCCGGTGACCAGGGAGGTGCCCACGCCGTACGCGTCGACCGGCTCGGCCCGCAGCGCGGCGATGGCGTACTCGTCGAGGTCGCCGGAGACCACGATGCGCGTCTGCGTCGCGCCCAACTCGTCGAGCTGCTCGCGGGCCTGGCGGGCCAGGACGCCGACGTCGCCGGAGTCGATGCGGATGGCGCCGAGTCCGGTGCCCGCGACCTCGATCGCGGTGGCGATGCCCTGGGTGATGTCGTAGGTGTCGACCAGCAGCGTCGTCTCCGGCCCGAGCGCGGCGACCTGCGCCTCGAACGCGGCCTTCTCGGTGTCGTGCAGCAGGGTGAACGCGTGCGCGCAGGTCCCCGTGGTCGGGATCGCGAACGTCCGCCCGGCCTCCAGGTTGGACGTGGTGGCGAACCCGGCGAGGAACGCGGCCCGGGCCGAGGCCACCGCCGCGTGCTCGTGCGTGCGGCGTGAGCCCATCTCGATGATCGGCCTGCCGTTGGCCGCGCTCGCCATCCGCGCGCCCGCCGAGACGATGGCGCTGTCGTGGTTGAAGATCGACAGGGCGAGCGTCTCCAGCACCACGGCGTCGGCGAAGGTGCCGGTCACGGTGAGAATCGGCGAGCCGGGGAAGTACAGCTCGCCCTCGGGGTAGCCGTCGACGTCGCCTGCGAAGCGGTAGTCGGCCAGCCAGCCCAGGGTCGCCTCGTCGACGACCTTCGTCGCCCGCAGGTGGCGCAGCTCGTCGTCGCCGAAGCGGAAATCGGCCACCGCGTCGATGAACCGCCGGGTGCCGCCGACGACGCCATAGCGCCTGCCGTCGGGCAGCCGCCGGGCGAAGGTCTCGAACACACAGGTCCGGTCGCCCGTGCCGTCCGCGAGCGCGGCCGCCAGCATGGTCAACTCGTAGTGGTCGGTCAGCAGGGCCGTGCTCGGTGAGGTCGCAACCATGGTCGGGAAGCCTATTGCCCGGCACGTTCGCGCGGGTGGATGCGATCTGTGATGTTGTACTCCGAACGAATGAAGATCCGCCGCACCCGCGCGAGGCGGACATGCCACCATTGACACCATGACCGCCCCCGTCGACATGGAACAGACACAGTCCGACCCGACAGGCGCCGCTGTCGTCTCCGAGGACGTGCCGTGGCAGACGGTCGTCTGGAACGATCCGGTGAACCTGATGTCGTACGTGACCTACGTCTTCCAGAAGCTGTTCGGCTACAGCCGCGACAAGGCGACGAAGCTGATGCTCGACGTCCACCACGAAGGCAAAGCCATCGTCTCCCATGGCTCCAAGGAGAAGGTCGAGGGCGACGTGGCGAAACTGCACGCGGCCGGCCTCTGGGCGACGATGGAACACCAGTCGTGAAGCCGTGGAAGCGCAAGGGTGACAAGGTCTTCGGCGAGCTCGACAAGCAGGAAGCCGCTGTCCTGCGCGGCCTGGTCTCGCAGATCGACGACATGCTCAAGGCGCGCATCGAGGAGACGCCCCAGGACGAGCTGGCCGAGCTGACCGGTATCCGCACCGGCCCGACCACCTCCCCGGACGACCCGGTGCTCTCGCGGCTGCTGCCCGACTTCCACCGGCTCGACGACGACAACCCGAGCAAGGCCGAGCTGGACTCCGCCGCCGTGCTCCGCTCGATCCACGAGCCCACGCTGCTCGACCTCAAGACCGGTGTCGCGGGCGTCGTCCTCGACACCTGCCCGATGTTCGGCGGCGGGGTCCGGCTCTCGCTCGAGCAGGCCGACGCCTGGCTGTCCGCGCTCAACGACGTGCGGCTGGCCCTGGGCACGGCCATCGACATCAGCGACGACATGCCCGACGAACTGCCCGACGACGACCCGCGCAGCCCGCACCTCGCCGTGTACCACTGGCTGACCTGGGTGCAGGAGTCCCTGGTCCAGGCCCTGTCGGCGGAATGAACGCGATCACCGACGTGCCCGGCGTCCTCGTCGGCCACCACCACCGCGTCGGCGAAGGCTGGGCCACCGGCACCACGGTCGTGCTGCTGCCCGAGGGCACCGTCGGCGGTGTCGACGGGCGCGGGGGAGCGCCGGGAACCCGCGAGACCGACCTGCTGGCCCCGGAGAACCTGGTCGACCGGATCGACGCGGTCTGCCTGTCCGGCGGCAGCGCGTACGGCCTGGTCGCCGCCGACGGTGTGATGCGCTGGCTGGCCGAGCACAACCGCGGCTTCCCCGTGGGCGCCGCGCCGCACGAGGTGGTGCCGATCGTGCCCGCCGCCGTGCTGTTCGACCTCCCGCGCGGGGCATGGGGCAACCGGCCGACCTCGGACTTCGGCTACGCGGCCTGCGCGGCGGCGTCGACGTCGGTCGAGCAGGGCTGCGTCGGCGCCGGAGCGGGCGCCCGGGCGGGGTCGCTCAAAGGCGGCATCGGGACCGCGAGCGTGCGGGTGGGGGAGTTCACCGTGGGGGCTATCGCGGCGGTGAACGCGCGCGGGGAGGTCGTCGACCTGAAGACCGGCACCCCGTGGGCGGCCGACCTGGGCCTGCCCGGCGAGTTCCCGGCGTCACCTGGCCGCGCGGCCGAGTTGCCGACCGTCGCGTCGGACCTGAACACCACGATCGGCGTCGTCGCCACCGACGCCAAGCTGGACAAGGCGGCCTGCCGCAGGCTCGCCATGGCCGCCCAGGACGGCCTCGCTCGTGCGGTCCGACCAGCGCATTCCCTGTTCGACGGCGACACCGTCTTCGCCGCGGCCACCGGCGCGCGACCGGTCTCCGGCCCCTTCGAACTCGACGCCCTCTACGCGGCGGCCGCCGACGTGTTCGCCAGGGCGATGGTCCACGGCGTCCTGGCGGCCCGCACCGTCGGGGAATTGCGCTCCTACCAGGACGTCTGGTCCTAGCAAACCGATCACGTGCGGACTCTCACACAGTGGGAGCGGCCCATCCACCACGTAGGATGGGCGGTGTGTTGGAGATACGCCGAGACTTGGTGGACGCGATGGTGGCGCATGCCCGTCGCGACCACCCGGACGAGGCATGCGGTGTCATCGCGGGACCCGAGGGCAGTGACCGCCCCGAACGGTTCATCCCGATGCTCAACGCCGCGCGGTCGCCGACGTTCTACGAGTTCGACTCGGCCGACCTCCTGAAGCTCTACCGCGACATGGACGCCAACGACGAGGTGCCGGTGGTCATCTACCACTCGCACACCGCCACGGAGGCCTACCCGTCGCGCACCGACGTGTCCTACGCCTCCGAGCCGGACGCGCACTACGTGCTGGTCTCCACCCGCGACGCGAACGAGCACGAGCTGCGTTCGTACCGGATCGTCGACGGCGTCATCACCGAAGAGCCCGTCGAGGTCGTGGAGTCCTACCGGTTCGCCCACACGGGCCCCGACGACATTCCCGAGCCAAGCGCTCTGTGACTTTCGCGGCACCCGGAATACCGGCCGCGTCTCTGCACGTCATATCTGATCGAACAGGCAAACCCGGAGGTTTCACGTGGCCGTCACCGTTTCCATCCCCACCATCCTGCGCACCCACACCGGCGGCGAGAAGTCCGTCCCCGCCGCGGGCGCGACCGTCGCCGAGGTCATCGACCACCTCGAGGACAAGCACGGCGGTCTCAAGGCGCGCCTGGTCAAGGACGGTTCGCTGCACCGCTTCGTCAACATCTACGTCAACGACGAGGACGTGCGCTTCGCGGGCGGCCTCGAGGCCAAGGTCGCCGACGGCGACTCCGTGACCATCCTGCCCGCGGTCGCGGGCGGCTCCCGCTAAGGAGCTCCAGCCATGGCCCGGTACGACTCGCTCATCGCCTCCCTCGGCGACACGCCGCTGGTCGGGCTGCCGAATCTGGCGCCCGCGCCGAACGTCCGACTCTGGGCCAAGCTGGAAGACCGCAACCCGACGGGTTCGATCAAGGACCGGCCCGCGCTGGCCATGATCGAGTCCGCCGAGCGCGACGGCAGGCTGGTTCCGGGCAGCACGATCCTGGAGCCCACCTCGGGCAACACCGGGATCGCGCTGGCCATGGCCGCCAAGATCAAGGGCTACGGCCTGGTCTGCGTCATGCCGGAGAACACCTCCGAGGAGCGCAAGCAGCTCCTGCAGGCCTACGGCGCCCGGATCGTGTACTCCCCGGCGGCGGGCGGCTCGAACGAAGCCGTGCGGCGGGCCAGGGAGATCGCGGAGCAGAACCCGGACTGGGTGATGCTCTACCAGTACGGCAACCCGGACAACGCCCGCGCGCACTACGAGGGCACGGGCCCGGAGATCCTGCGGGACCTGCCGACGATCACGCACTTCGTCGCGGGCCTGGGCACCACCGGAACGCTGGTGGGCGTGGGCCGCTACCTGCGTGAGCAGAAGCCGGACATCCAGGTCATCGCGGCCGAACCGAGGTACGGCGAACTGGTCTACGGCCTGCGCAACCTCGACGAGGGCTTCGTCCCGGAGCTGTACGACCCGGACGTGCTCACGGGCCGCTACTCGGTGGGCTCATACGACGCCCTGCGGCGGACCAGGCAGCTGCTGGAGGTCGAGGGCATCTTCGCCGGCATCTCCACGGGCGCGATCCTGCACGCGGCGTTGGCCGTGGCGGAGAAGGCTGCAGGCACCGGCGAACCGGCCGACGTGGCCTTCATCGTCGCCGACGCCGGCTGGAAATACCTGTCCACCGGCGCGTACGCCGGCACCCTCGACGAGGCCGCCGACCGCCTCGACGGCCACCTCTGGGCCTAACCCCCGCGCGAGTCGCCCCTCCAGGCAAACGAGTCGCCCCCTCCGGCGACTGAGTTCGACTTTCGCGACCACGAATGTTGCATTCAGTTGCCGGACGGGGCGACTCGTCTGCCTGGAGGGGCGACTCGCGGGTGGTGTGGGTTGACAGGGCTCGGCGTAAGTTGACGCCGTGATTGAGATCGAGCGCTCCGCCCGAATCCCGGCGTCCCCGTCCGACGTGTGGACAGTCGTCTCCGACGCCCGCCGAGCCCCCGACTGGTTCAGCTTCGCCGTGCGCACCGACGTCCTCTCCGGGAGCGGCCGCGGCGAGAAGCGGCTGCAGCACGGCCGCTGGCGCACGAAGACCTCCGAGATCGAGCAGGAGGTCATCGAGTTCGTCCCCGACAAGCTGATCGCCTGGAAGCACACCGCCGAGCGGGTCGACGGCAAACCGGCGCCGGTGTACGTGTCCTCCGCGGTGTTCCGGATCGAGCTCGAGGCCGACGGCGACGGCACCGTCGTCCGGTTGCGCGCGCTGCTCGAACCGGTCGACGGGCTGCGGAAGCTCGCGCTGAAGCTGTTCGGCTCGCGCGACATCACCGGGCGGATGGAGGAGTCGCTGCACCGCCTCCCGGGCGCCGTCGCGTCGTGAAGGTCATCGGGCTGCTCGGCGGGATGAGCTGGGAGTCGTCGGCGGAGTACTACCGGATCGTCAACGAGCGGGTCCGCGAACGCCTCGGCGGCCTGCACTCGGCGCGCTGCGTCCTCTACTCCGTCGACTTCGCCGACATCGAGCGCATGCAGGTCGAAGGCCGCTGGGACGACGCCGCGGCCGTCCTGGACGACGCCGCCCAAGCGCTGGTTCGGGCAGGCGCGGAGATCGTCGTGCTGTGCACCAACACCATGCACAAGGTCGCCGACCGGATCGACGTGCCGCTGCTGCACCTCGCCGACACCACGGCGGCGGCTGTGCGCCGGACGGGCCTGCGGCGGGTCGGGCTGCTCGGGACCGCGTTCACCATGGAGCAGGACTTCTACACCGGCAGGCTCGCCGAACACGGCCTCGACGTCCTGGTCCCCGAGACCGCCGACCGTGCGACGGTGCACCGGGTCATCTACGACGAACTCGTCCTGGGCGTCGTGCGCGACGAGTCCCGCCAGGCGTACCGCGAGGTCATCGCCCGGCTCGTCGAGCGCGGTGCCGAAGGGATCATCCTCGGCTGCACCGAGATCGAACTCCTCCTCACCCAGGCCGACAGCCCGGTGCCGGTGTTCCCGACCGCCCGCCTGCACGCGGAACTCGCCGTCGATCTGGCGCTCGGGGACGACATCAGGGTTCTTCCGGATCCGCCGCCGCCCGCGAGCACGTAACCTCGGTTGCGTGAGCACCGTCCCCGCCAAGCGACCCGCGAACCGTGTCCTGCCGCCGAACCTGGCCCAGGCAGGCATCGTCGTCGGCGGCTTCGCCGTCCTGCTCTACCTGATCGAGTTCGCCGACCGGCTGCTGCCCGCGGACCTGGAGCTGAACGGGATCATCCCGCGCAGTGTCGACGGGCTCGACGGCATCATCTGGTCCCCGCTGCTGCACGGCGAGTGGTCGCACCTGATCGGCAACAGCGTCCCGCTGCTGGTCTTCGCCTTCCTCGCCATGGCCAACGGACTGAGTCAGTGGATCATGGTCACGGCGACGATCTGGCTGGTCAGCGGCATCGGCGTGTGGCTGACCAGCCCCGAGGACACCATCACCATCGGCGCGTCCGGGCTGTGCTTCGGCTGGCTGCTGTTCCTGCTGGTGCGCGGCCTGTTCAACCGCAGCCTCCTGCAACTGGGCGTCGCGGCCATCCTGTTCGCGTACTGGGGCACCACACTGCTCGGCGTGCTGCCCGGCGACACCGGGATCTCCTGGCAGGGCCACCTGTTCGGCGCGATCGGCGGTGTCCTGGCCGCCTGGGCCGCCGCCGTGGCGGACAAGCCCACGGTTCCCGGTACGTTCAAGGGGTGACGCGACCTCAGGCCCCGATCGGGATCTTCGACTCCGGCGTCGGGGGACTCACCGTCGCGCGCGCCATCCTCGACCAGCTCCCGCACGAACGGCTGCGCTACGTCGGCGACACCGCCAACAGCCCGTACGGCCCGCGGCCCATCGCCGACGTCCGCGCGCACTCGCTGGCGATCGCCGACCGGCTGGTCGACGACGGGGTGAAGATGCTGGTCATCGCCTGCAACACCGCCTCGTCGGCGTGCCTGCGCGACGCGCGCGAGCGCTACGACATCCCGGTGGTCGAGGTGATCGTGCCCGCCGTGCGCCGGGCCGTGGCGGCGACCCGCTCGGGTCGCGTCGGGGTCATCGGCACCGTGGGGACGGTCCGCTCCCGCGCGTACGACGACGCGTTCGCCGCGGCTCCTGGTGTCACCGTCACGAGTTCGGCGTGCCCGCGGTTCGTCGACTTCGTAGAGAAGGGCGTCACCTCGGGCAGGCAGATCCTGGGCCTCGCCCAGTCGTACCTCGAACCGCTGCAGGAGGCGGAGGTCGACACCGTGGTGCTCGGCTGCACGCACTACCCGCTCCTCACCGGCGTCGTGCAGATCGTCATGGGGCAGGACGTCACCCTCGTGTCGAGCGCGGAGGAATGCGCGAAGGACGTCTTCCGGGTCCTCGCCGAGCACGACCTGTTCGCCGAGGACGCGGGCGAACCGGCACACGAATTCGTCGCCACCGGGCCCGCCGAGCCGTTTCATCGCCTGGCACGCAGATTTCTCGGGCCGGAGTTGGCAAGTGTTGCTCCATTGGCTCGACGGTGATCGTGTCCGGGCGCTCGCTGTGACAGTCTGTCGAGGTGCTACTGACCGTCCTCGGCTGTTCGGGGAGCTTTCCCGGCCCGAACGCGCCCGCCTCCGGCTACCTGCTGGCCGCTGACGATTTCCTGCTGGGAATCGAACTCGGCAACGGCGCCTTCGCCGCGATGCAGACCGTGGTCGACCCGTTCGACCTCGACGCGCTGATGTTCTCCCACCTGCACGCCGACCACTGCGCCGACTTCTCCGGCCTGTCGGTGCTGCGCCGCTACCACCCGGCGCCCCCGTACGACCCGCGGGTGAACAAACTGGACGTCTACGCGCCGAGTGAGGCGCCGACCCGGTTCATCGCGGCCTACGCCACCGATGAAGCCGACCGGGCGGCCACCGATCTGTCCGATGTGTTCGAGTTCCACGCGCTGCGGCCCGGGAAAGTCCACATCGGACCCTTCGAGGTGGTCGTCACCCCGGCGGCGCACCCGTGTGAGTCGTTCAGCTTCCGGATCAGCCACGGCGGCCGGTCCCTGGCCTACACCGGCGACACGGCGATGAACGACGCGCTGGTGGAGGTCGTCGACGGCGCGGACGTCCTGCTGTCCGAGGCGTCCTGGACCCATTCGCCGAACCACCCGCCGAACCTGCACCTGTCCGGCCACGAGGCGGGCGTCCTCGCGGCGGGCGCGGGCGTCGAGCGGGTGCTGGTCACCCACATCCCGCCGTGGACGGACAAGGACGCGGTGATGGCCGAGGTCCGCGCCGCGTACGACGGTGAAGTGGTCCTCGTCGAACAGGGCGCCAAGTACGACATCTAGGGTGTTGCACGTGGCGCGAAGCGATGGCAGGAACGACGACCAGCTCAGGGACATCAAGCTCACCCGCGGCTACCAGGACTGGCCCGCGGGGTCGGTGCTCGTGGAGTTCGGGAAGACCAGGGTGCTGTGCGCGGCCAGCGTGACCGAGGGCGTGCCCCGGTGGCGCAAGGGCTCCGGGCTCGGCTGGGTCACCGCCGAGTACGCGATGCTGCCCTCGGCGACGAACACCCGCGGCGACCGCGAGTCGGTGAAGGGCCGCATCGGCGGGCGCACGCACGAGATCAGCAGGCTCATCGGCCGCTCGCTGCGCGCGTGCATCGACCTGGCTGCCCTCGGTGAGAACACCATCCACCTCGACTGCGACGTCATCCAGGCCGACGGCGGCACCCGGACCGCGGCGATCACCGGCGCGTACGTCGCCCTGCACGACGCCGTGACGTACCTGCGCGCGAAGGGCAAGCTCGCCGACCCGCAGCCGTTCTCGTGCGCGGTGTCCGCGGTGAGCGTCGGTGTGGTCGGCGGCCGGGTGCGGCTCGACCTGCCCTACGAGGAGGACGTGCGCGCCGAGGTCGACATGAACGTGGTCGCGACCGACGCGGGCACGCTCATCGAGGTCCAGGGCACGGGGGAGGGCGCGACGTTCGCCCGGTCCACCCTCGACCAGATGCTCGACTACGCCCTCGCGGGCTGCGCGGAACTCAACCGCATCCAGGCGGAGGCGCTGGCGCTGCCCTACCCGGGGGAGAAGGCGGGATGACCCGGGTACTGCTGGCGTCCCGCAACGCCAAGAAACTGGGCGAACTCCGCCGAATCCTGGCCGACGCCGACGTCTCGGGCATCGAGATCATCGGCCTCGCCGACGTCCCCGAATTCCCGGACGCCCCGGAGACCGGCGCGACCTTCGAGGAAAACGCCCTGGCGAAGGCCCGCGACGCGGTCGCCGCCACCGGCCTCCCGTCGATAGCCGACGACTCGGGCATCGCGGTCGACGCGCTCAACGGGATGCCGGGGGTGCTGTCGGCGCGGTGGTCGGGCAAACACGGTGATGACCAGGCCAACCTGGACCTTGTGCTGGCGCAGCTGACGGACGTCCCGGATGAGCGCCGGGGCGCGGCCTTCGTGTGCACGGCCGCCCTGGTCGTGCCCGGGGGCACCGAGGTCGTGGTCCGCGGCGAATGGCGCGGCACGGTGATCCGGGCCGGACGTGGGGAGAACGGGTTCGGCTACGACCCGATCTTCGTGCCGGAGGGCGAGACGAGGACGTCGGCCGAACTGACCCCCGCGGAAAAGGACGCCCAGTCCCACCGCGGCCGAGCCCTCCGCCTGCTTCTTGACCACCTGCGATCACTGGCTGACTAAGCCGGGCTTCCCAGCCGCACGCCCCAGCCCCACCAGAGCACTGCTCCCCAGCGAGAGCACCGCTCTTTGACGAGGGCGCCGCTTCCCGGCGAGAGCATTGCTCCTCGGCGAGAGCGCTGCTCCCTGAGGAGAGCACTGCTCTCATGACGGGGGCTGCTCTCATGACGAGAGCACTGCTCTATGACGAGAGCACTGCTCTATGACGAGAGCACTGCTCTATGACGAGAGCACTGCTCTCGTTTCAGAGCGGTGTCCCATTGTGGTGCGAGAGCAGTGCTCTCTGCTGGGAACGGTGCTCTGGCTGGGATGTGAGCGGTGCACTCTCTTGTGAGCGGTGATCTGCTTGGGTCGAGAGCAGTGCTCTCGGTTTGGAGCAGTGCTCTCGTTATAGAGCGGTGCTCCAGGTGTAGGGGCTCCGGTTGTGTGCCGGTCTGGTGATCGAGGGCAGGTACACAGCCGGTCCCGGTCGTGGGTACTTGCCGCAGAGAGCAGTGCTCTCTGTTGTGAGCGGTGCTCTGGCTGGGGTGAGAGCGGTGCTCTCGAGTTGGAGCGGTGCTCTCGCCCGGTCTTCAGGACGGTGTGATCACCGCTCCGAGAAAGCTGCCCTTGCCAACGTGACCACCGACTCGCTTGCCTTGGACAGGTGGCCGGAGTCGAATGGTGGCCGCGGGTCGTACTCGATCATCAGTTGGATGGCTTCCGCCACCTCCCGCCCATGAGTCTCCCCGGCCAGCCACAGCGCCAGGTCGATCCCCGCCGACACTCCCGCCGCCGTCACGATCCGCCCCTCATGCACCACCCGCTCCTCCGGGCAGGGCCGCGCCCCGAAATGTGGCAAAGCGTCCTGTACCAACCAATGCGTCGTCGCGGACAGCCCCTTCAGCAGGCCCGCCGCCCCCAGGATCACTGCTCCGCTGCACACCGACGTCGTCCAGCGGGTCGTCTTGTGCGCCTCGACCAGCCATTGCCGCAGCACCGGGTCGGCCATCGCCGCTTCCGTGCCGCGCTCCGAGCCGGGGACGAGCACCAGGTCCGGCGTCGGGGTCGAGGCGAACGTGTGCGTCACGCCGAGGGTGAGGATTCCCGCGTCGGTCATCAAGGGGCCGGGGGAGTGCCCGACGAACCGCAACTCCGTGTCCGGCATAAGCCGCAGCACCTCGTACGGTCCCACCGCGTCCAGGGCGGTCACCCCGGGGTAGAGCACGATCGCGACCTGCATGTCAGATCCTCTCCGCGGTACGGAACCGCGCTCGGTAGTCGTCCGGGCCCACGCCCAGGACGCGGACGAAGGCCCGGCGCAAGGTCTCCGGGCTGCCGAAGCCCGCGCGCGCCGACACGGTCGCCACCGTGGTCGAGTCGGCTTCCAGCAGCCCCCGCGCCGCCTCCACCCGGACCCGTTCGACGAACCGGGCCGGTGTCGTGCCCAGTTGCTCCGCGAAGAGCCTGCCGAGGTGCCGTTCGGACATCCCCGCCCGCCGCGCGAGCCGGGGCACCCGGTGGTCGCCCGCCGGGTCGGCGGCGATGTCGTCGCACACCGGGCGCAGCGGTGACGCCGACGCCACCGCGTAGTCCAGGCGGGTGGAGAACTGGGACTGCCCGCCAGGCCGCTGCAGGAACAGCACCAGCCACCGCGCCACCGTCCTGGCCGTCTCCGCGCCGTGGTCGGCCTCCACCAGGGCGAGCGCCAGGTCCATCCCCGCCGTCACCCCCGCCGACGTGTACACCGACCCGTCCCGCACGAAGATCCGGTCGGGTTCCACGACGACCCCCGGGAAGGCCGACCGCATCCGGCCCGCCATGGCCCAGTGCGTCGTCGCCCGCCGCCCGTTCAGCAGCCCGGCCGCGCCGAGCACGAACGCCCCGGTGCACACCGAGCAGACCCGGGACGCGGTCTCGGCGAGCCGACGCACCTGCGCGACCACCGAGGGAACGCACGCCTCCTCATACCCCCAACCGCCCGCGATCAGCAGGGTGTCGGCGTGGTCGACCCCGGCCAACGCGGCGTCGGCGTCCAGCCGCAGCCCCGATTCGCCGCGGACGGCCGAGCCGTCGGGGGAGGCGACGACGAGTTCATAGGCGTCCGGTTCGAGCCGCGCCGCGCCCGCGAAGACCTCCGCTGGGCCGACGACGTCGAGCAGCTGAACACCGGGGAAGACGACGAGAACCACCCTGTGTGCCATGCGTCCAGCCTCTGGCAGCGGCGGTCATGTCCGCAAGGACGCCTACCCCTCGTTTTCGGACACGACCCGGTTGACCGCCTTGGCGCCCGCCGTGACCGATGAGGCCGCCGTCGCGAGTCGGGTCGATGGCGGGTGCTCGGTCAGCAGCACCACGATGTAGCGCCACTTCGCCCCCACCAGCCCGGTGCTGTGCACGAAGTCCACCTTCGCGTTGTCGCCCCAGCCCTGTTTGACCGCCCAGTCCGCGTCCACCCCGGTGGGGATGCCGAAGTGCTGGTCGAACCCGTCCGCGGCCACCCGCGGCGCCGTGGCCAGCGCGTCCACGACGAGGGCCTGGTCCGCGGCGGGCAGCTCGGTCAGCACGTGTGTGTAGATCCGGGCGACGTCACGCGGGCTGAGCAGTGTGTCGCCCCAGCGGCCAGGGTCCGTGGGCGGCCGGGTGTGGGTGAGGCCGAGCCGCTTCGCCGTGCGCGTGATCATGGCGACTCCGCCCGCCCGCGTCCACAGTTCGCTGGCGATCGGGTCGTCCGACATCTGCAGCATCCGCCGGACCCGATCGCGGTCGCCGCCGCCGGAGTGCAGCACGTCAAGGGCGATGAGGAGCTTGACCAGCGACGCCGAGTGGAACCGGCGGTCCGGGTTGACCGACACCAGTTCCGCGCCGGTCTGCCGGTCGATCACCAGCGCGCCCACGGTGGCCGACTTCTGGACCCCGCGCACCGCGCCGGCCACGTCGACCGGTGGTCTCTTGGGCGCCGGGGTCGGCTTCACGGCAGACGGCTTGACCGGGGTGGCCGACGGCGTGACGGGCGGAGTCGACGGCTCGACCGGCACGGCGGCGGGCGTGCCGACCTCGACCGGCACAGGCGCGGACACCACGCCGATCGGCGCCGAGGAGCACCCGGCGAGCAGGATGAGCACGAGGAACGACAGCAGGCGCATGCCGTGAATACGCCGTCACCCGATGGTGAAGTTGACGTCCTCGGCAGGCAACTATTCCGCCGCGCCCGCGGTACGCGACAACCGCCGATTTGGTTGTCGCGCACCGCGAACTTGGTCAGAGCTTGAGGTCTTTGCGCAGCTTGGCGACGTGCCCGGTGGCCCGCACGTTGTAGAAGGCGTGCGCGATACGGCCGTCCGGGTCGACGATGAAGGTGGACCGGATCACACCGGTCACCGTCTTGCCGTACAGCTGCTTCTCGCCGTACGCGCCCCACGCCGTGAGCACCGTGCGGTCCGGGTCGGACAGCAGCGGGAAGGTGAGGCCCTCGTCAGCGACGAACTTGGCCAGCTTCGCCGGCTTGTCCGGGGAGATGCCGAGAATGGCGAAGCCCGCGTCGTTGAGTTCCGCGAGGTTGTCCCGGAAGTCGCAGGCCTGCTTGGTGCAGCCGGGGGTGGCCGCCGCCGGGTAGAAGTAGACGACCACGGACTTGCCGCGGAAGTCGGACAGCGAGACCTCGTTGCCCTCGCTGTCGAGGAGCGTGAAATCAGGAGCCTGGTCGCCCTCGGAAAGTCGCGTCATGCCGTTGAAACTAGCGCGCGGCTACGCGACCCCTTCGAACACCATCACCATCGACCGCGACGCGGGATCCGGCTGGGCGCTCAGCTGCACCGACACGCGCTGCTCGGGCGCGGCGAACGCCACGGAGAACCGCGCCTTCGCGCCGGGTGCGATCTCGACGTCGCCGACCAGGCCGGCGTAACCCTGGGTCGAGTCGATCACCTGCCGGGCGGTGACGCCGTCGGCGGTGGCGGTCAGCACCAGCACGGTCGGCCGGTACGCCGTCGTGCCGTGGTTCTCCACGGTGACGTCGAACCCCAGCGCGCGCGGGCTCTTCGGGTACGCCGAGTCGGTCGGCACGAACGAGGTGGGCCCCGAAACCGTGATCGAGAGGTTGTCGCCCAGCGGCCTGCGCTCGCCGCTGCGCGACGGGCTCGCGGCGGCGGACGCGGCGACGGACCGCTCAGCCGGTTCGGAGTACGCGGGACCGCTGCCGCAGCCGGTGACCAACACCAGCAGCGCGCAGAGGGCAGCCGCCCATCCGACGGGTTTCACGGTCAGTGCCACTTCCTTGCCTGGGGACGCTCGGGGGGTGCGTGTCCACTTTTACTGGCCGACCAGCCGAATGCGGCCCGCATTAGGCCGTTGAGTCGTACCTGGTGTCGTGCTGTGGCCGAGCCGTGATCAGGGGAGCACCCCAAGTGATCGGCGCCACTGCCGGTCGGGGCTCAGGCGGCGAGCGCGAAGAAGAGCACGAAGACGCCGATGAACACGAGCCAGGCGGCGATCAGCCAGCCGAAGTCACGCCACGGCGAGATCGCGTGGTTGTCCTCGCCGGGCACGTAGACGCCGCGCTCCTCGAACCGGTCGACCAGTCGCAGGAGCGCCGCGAAGGGCCGCGGGGCGCGCATGCGCTGATCGTGTCACGAGCGGCGGGAATCCGCCGCAACGCGGTTCAGCGGCGCTGACCTTTGACGTGCCGGGCGAACTCGCGCTCGATCTCCCGGTTGGCGTCGCGGGTGGCCAGGTCCTGGCGTTTGTCCCAGGTCTTCTTGCCCTTCACGAGAGCCAGTTCGACCTTGGCCCGGCCGTCGCTGAAGTACATCGACATCGGGATCAGCGACAGCCCGCTCTCCCGGACCCGGATGTCCCAGCGGTCGATCTCGCGCCGGTTGAGGAGCAGTTTGCGCACGCGGCGCGGGGTGTGGTTGGTCCACGTGCCCATGGCGTACTCGTTGATGTGCAGGCCGCGCAGCCACACCTCGCCGTCGTCGATCGTGGCGAAGGCGTCGACGAGTGACACCCGGCCCAGCCGCAGGCTCTTGACCTCCGTGCCGACGAGCATCACGCCCGCCTCCAGCGTGTCGAGGACGGCGTAGAGGTGACGCGCTCGCCGGTTCGTGGCGATCACCGTGGTCGTGGCCATGCGGTCACTTTAATTCACAGAGTCGTTCACACCGTTTTCTTAAATCATTGGGCTGGTTGGCGGATATATGCCCGGTCCACACGCTGCGATTGTCACCTCGACCTGTGCCCGCACCCCTGCAACGGCGGGCACGTCCAGGTCCTTCCCTGCATGAAGGGCAAATCGCCATGCGTTCACCACGTTCCACAGCCAGGCGGCTACGTGCCGCCTGCGTATTGGTCGCCGCCGTCGGTCTGACCGTCGTCGGTGTGCAGACCGTCTCCGCCAACGCCTCGCCCACCCCGGCGGCGAGCGCCAAGGCGGGGCCGCTTCCCGTTGCCCCGGATGGACATTCCCACCCGGTCATCGAGTCCGTCCCGCAGGACCAGCCCGAGCGCGGCTTGGTCTACAAAGGACTGAACATCGCCCAGGCGGGTCCGTGCAAGGGGACCTATCTCGTGCGTGGCCACGATGTGTGCTCGCACGGCCCCGACCAGCCGCCGCCCGGCTACCGCATGGGCACCCAGGTCCAGCCGCTGTCGGCGCAGCAGGCCACGGCCGCGGGCGTGTGCGTCGGCGACGGTTCCAGCGGCAACCGGGCCCAGGTGCTCTACGTCTACGCGAGCACCGACCGGTTCGCCCAGTACAAGACGTCGATCGAACAATGGGCGATCGGCATGAGCGACATCTACAACGAGAGCGCCAAGGAGACCGGCGGCACCCGGCACGTCCGACTCCTGCACGACGCGAACTGCACGCCGGTCGTGAGCAAGGTGCAGATCACCTCAAGCCAGCTCGCGGACTTCACCAGCATGAGCAACGCGTTGTCGCAGAAGGGTTACAACCGCCAGGACCGCAAGTACGTGATCTTCGCCGACTCGTCGGTGTACTGCGGCATCGGCGACTTCGCCGGTGACACCCGCAAGGGCGCCACGAACCGCAGCAACTACGGCCCGTCCTACGGCCGCACCGACACCAGCTGCTGGGGACCGGACACGCCCGCGCACGAACTGGGCCACAACCTGGGCGCGGTCAACAACAACGCCCCCAACGCCAGCGGCGGCGCGCACTGCACCGACGAGTGGGACCTGATGTGTTACAGCGACCACCCGAACTACCCGCAGATGCGTTACATCTGCACCGACCGGGCCAAGGACGCGCGCTTCGACTGCGGCCACAACGACTACTACCACACGAATCCGCCCGCGGGCAGCTACCTGGCGACCTACTGGAACATGGCCGACAGCCTCTGGCTGGTCGCCAACGGCTCGACCGACCCGACCCCGACACCCGGGGTCTGCTCGACCTACGCCACCAAGCACACCGGCACCCTGAACCAGGGCGCCTCGGCGATCCAGCCCAACGGCACCTGGTACCAGTCCACCACCAGCGGCACCCACGCCGGCTGCGTTGACGGGCCGGACGGCACGGACTTCGACCTGCACCTGCAGAAGTGGAACGGCAGCGGCTGGACGACGGTGGCCAAGGCCGAGACGGAGAAGGCCGACGAGACGCTGTCCTACAGCGGGACCGCCGGCTACTACCAGTACAAGGTCGTGGCCTACGCGGGCTCCGGCGGCTACACCTTCGGGATGAACAAGCCCTGATCACCGGCGGCGGCCCCGGCGCCTGGCGGCGTCGGGGCCCTCGCTTGGCTGGTGGGACCGGAGAGACTCGAACTCTCACTGGCACGGACCTAAACCGTGTGCCTCTGCCAATTGGGCTACGGTCCCCCGCCCGCGACTAGCGCGGGCGGGAACAGCCTAACCGCGTGGCCCCTGCACGGCGCGGGTGGCCGGTGATCTAACGTGGTGTCGCCGGACTTCTAGGAGGACACGTGGCCCGCGACCCCGACACCATCCAGCGCGAGATCGAGCAGGCGCGCGACGCACTGGCATCGACGTTGGACCAGCTGGGCACCAAAGCGAGCCCGAAGCGGCTGGTGGACAACGCGAAGACGTCCGCCCGCGCGAAGGCCGACGAGCCGAAGGTGAAGTACGCGCTCATCGGTATCGGCGTCGTGGTTGGTTTCCTGCTCGTGCGCAAGCTGTTCCGCTAGTCCGCCTCCCCGAAATTTTGGGGTTGGTCACCTACCGTGCCGCAGGCGCGGGATGGTGGGTCACCGTGGTCGATTTTCGTCACGGTCCCCTTAGGTGGCGGTCGCGGCGCTGCGGCTGCCAGGCGGAGCTAAGAACCAGTGGCGGCGGGCGGGGTTGTCACCTCGTCCGCCTTCCTGGGCTCGGTGCCGAGTCGGGCGGTCAGGTACGCGGCGGTGAAGCTGACCGCGTCGCCCTCAAGGGTGTGGACGACGGTCTTGATCTCCTCGTTCGGCGCCAGCTTCTCCACCAGCTGGTCAGCGCGGTCGCGGGCGGCGATGAGGCCCGGCGCGGTCGCTTTGAGCGTCTTCCCGCGGCAGGTCACCTCGACTTTCCAGTCGTCGCCGTCCGGTGTGTAGTTGGCCTCGATCGGCTCGAACATGTGGCATCGCCCCTCAGACGTCCGTGGTTGATACTTAACACAACGCCGGGCGGTCCCGCCGGACGGTTAGCACCGAGAAAATGATTCGGGTAGCCCCGCGCGGGCGATTTATCCGACCGGGATGTCGCCCGCGACGCCCTTCCACAGCACCGACATCAGCATGTCCGCGGCTTGCGCGGCGGTCACCTCGGACTGGTTGACGTACCAGAGGGAGAGCCGCTCGCAGGCGCCGACGAGGATCTGCGCGAGCATCTCCAGTTCGATCCGCGGCTTGTCGGGCACGAACGCCGCGAACAGCGTGATGTCGAGTTCCACCTGCTCACGGCGGGCCTCCTCGACTTCCGCGATCGCCACCGGGCCCGCCAGCGCGGCCTCGTTGCGCAGCATCAGCGACCACGAGCGGCGGTGCGTGTCGGTGAAGTCGAAGAAGGCGACCAGGCCGCGGCGCAGGGCCTCCTCGACGGTGCCCGCGCCCGCCACGGCCTCCAGAGTGCACTTCGACAGGTCGGCCCGCGCCGCGCGGATGCAGGCGACGAGCAGGCCCTCCTTGGAGCCGAAGTACTCGTAGATCATCGGCTTGGACACACCACAGCGCTCGGCGATCTCGTCCATGGAGACCGCCGCGTAGCCGCGCTCGGCGAAGATCTCCTCGGCGACGCCCATCATCTGCCGTTCGCGCTCTGCCCGAGGCATCCGACGCTTGCGCTCGCTGGTGGTCACGGAATTGACTCTACCGCAAGTAACCTACTCCGGGTAAGCTGGACTCTGGGTAACACTCAGCGACGCATGGAGGATCGGGAGATGGGCGAGCTCATCCACACAAATGTGGTGGTGATCGGGACCGGGTTCTCCGGCATGGGGATGGCCATCCAGCTCCGCCGGGAAGGTCGCGACGACTTCGTCATCCTGGAGAAGGCGGCCGACTTCGGCGGCACCTGGCGCGACAACAGCTACCCAGGGTGCGCCTGCGACATCCAGTCCCACATGTACTCCTTCTCCTTCGAGCAGAAGTCCGACTGGACCCGCTCCTACGCCCCGCAGGCCGAGATCTGGGACTACATGCGCGGCGTCGCCGCCAAGTGGGGCCTGGCCCGCTACACCCGCTTCGGCGTGGAGGTCACCAGCGCGCGCTGGGACGAGGAGGAGAGCCGCTGGTACGTCGGCACCGCCTCCGGCGACACCTACGTCGGCAAATACCTCGTCGCGGGCATCGGCGCGCTGCACATCCCGTCGGTCCCGGCGCTGCCCGGCATCGAGAACTTCCAGGGCGCGACGTTCCACTCCGCGCAGTGGGACCACGACTACGACCTCAAGGGCAAGCGGGTCGCGGTGATCGGGACCGGCGCCAGCGCCATCCAGTTCGTCCCGAAGATCGCCCCCGACGTCGCCGAGCTGACCCTGTTCCAGCGCACCGCGCCGTGGGTCATGCCCAAGCCCGACCACGCGATGCCTGCCTGGTCGCAGGCCCTGTTCGCCAAGGCCCCCGGAGTCCAGCGCGGCTACCGGCACTTCCTGTACTGGATCAACGAGGTGCGCGCGGTCGGCTTCAACGGCCACCAGAACATCCTCAAGTTCGCCTCCAAGCTGGCCGCCTGGAACATCAAGCGCTCGGTGAAGGACCCGGAGCTGGCCCGCAAGCTCACCCCCGACTACGTCATGGGCTGCAAGCGGGTGCTGGTCTCCAACGACTACTACCCGACGTTCAACCGGCCGAACGTGCACCTCGACACCGACGGCGTCGCCGAGGTCCGGGCGAACAGCATCGTCGGCCGTGACGGCCGCGAGCACCAGGTCGACGCGATCATCTACGGCACCGGCTTCCATGTGACCGACGCCTTCGACTACCTCACGGTCTCCGGCCGCGACGGCCGCGACCTGGCCAAGGAGTGGCGCGAGAACGGGATCAACACCCACCTGGGGATCACCGTCTCGGGCTACCCGAACCTGTTCTACCTGCTCGGCCCGAACACCGGCCTCGGCCACAACTCGGTCGTGTTCATGATCGAGTCGCAGATCCGCTACATCGCCGACGCCCTGCGCCTGGTCGAGAAGCACGGCGCCGACGCCATCGACGTGCGCGCCACGGCTCAGGAGCGGTTCAACCAGGAGGTGCAGCGCAAGCTCGCCGACGGTGTGTGGACCCAGGGCGGCTGCCAGAGCTGGTACCTCGACGCCAAGGGCGTCAACCGCACCATCTGGCCCGGCTTCACCTGGCGCTACTGGATGCGCACCCGCAAGGTCGACCCTGCGGACTTCGAGTTGATCACCCGCGGCAAAGTGAAGGAACCCGCCGACACCGCCGCCGCGGTCGCGCGCTGACGGGGCAGGCCCGCCGCACTGGGTGCGGCGGGCCTGCTTCTCCTGACGGACCCGGTCCTGCCACATGCCCCGTGGTAGGCGGTCCGGATCAGGAGGGTCTCGTGCGGGTCATCCGGCGTTGACCTCGAGCAGGCTCGGGTCCGCGACGCCGGGTGAACGGCACCGGCGCGGGCAGACCCCGCGACCAGCCGAACCGCATGCGGGCGGGGCGGGGGCCGTCAGAGTCATGGCGAACTGATCGTCGCTCAGCCCGAGCAGGGCCTCGTCGAGCGTGCGCTCGACGGCGGCCCAGGACGTGGTGTCGATCATCGGGTCACCTTGGCGTACCGAACGTCGAACTCGTTCGCCCGGGTGGTGAACTCAGCTGCCGGAAGGGGCGACTCGCGGGTCAGGTGGCGGGGGCCGGGGGAGCGGGGCGGATGGCTCTGAGGCGGGCGATGAGGTCTCGGACCTCGACGCCGCACAGTTCGGCCATCCGCTCGATCGCGGAGATGTCGAGGTGGACCTCGGCGGGCGTCGGTCCCGTGTGCTCGGTGAGGCGCTCGGCGGCCCAGCGGCGCAGGGGGAGCAGGTCGGAGCCTCGCTCATGCACGACCGAGCGCAGGTCGACGCGTATTCGGCCGACGCTGGTGCCCGAGAACACGCGATCGTGCACGCGAGCCATCAGCTCATGGGGATGCTCGTCGAGAGCGAAGCAGATCTCCACCAGTCGCACGACCGAGCACTGCCGGGTGCCCAGTTCGTAGGTCGCCAGCGTCTGCAGGGAGATCTCGGTCTGCAGCCGCCGGTTGAGTTCCTTGCGGGTCCAGCCGCGCTGCTTGCGCAAGCGGCGGATCTCGTCCCCGAGTACGCGCTGGTAGACCGCCGCATCGATCCGCACGTTCACCCCTCCGTCAGGTCCGGCTGTTACTCCCGGTCTCACTTGAGGAAGTGATGAACTACGCGACTCTGACGCGAATCCACCCGAAGTTAGGCCGAACGGGTGAACCGTCAGTTGATGCAGGCGGGCTGCGGCTCCTGGGCCAGTCCGTTGAGGGTCAGCAGCGGGTCGGCGGCGAGCCGCTCGCCTGACTGCTGGTAGTCCTTGCCGAGGATGACGGTGACCTTGCCCTTGGTCAGGTTGGCGTCCTCCTCGACCGCGAACTCGCCCTCCAGTGCCTGCGCCACGGCCTCGCCCGCGGCCTTGTCGCCCTTGGCGTGGCGGACCACGGTCTTCTGCCTGGCCGCCGCGTTGCCCGTGGTGCCCGGCTTGAACCCCTGCCCGGCCAGTACGTCGGAGACATCGCCCGCGAGCCCGTCGCGGCCGGAGCCGTTGAGCACGTTCACCGTCGGCTTCGGGGCCGACGTGCCGTCCGTGGTGGACGTTCCGGGCGAGGTGGCGCCGGTGGACGGTGGGCCACCGGGGGTGATGACGCCTTGGACGAACTTGCGCACGGCCACCGGGTCGACGCCCACCGCGCTGCCGTCGTTGGGCGTGGACAGGTCGATCGTGACGATCGGGATGGTCTGGAACGAGACGTTGCCGCCGGTGAAGCCCATCATCTGCTGGGCGAACCGCATGATGTCCCAGCCCGGGTCCAGCACGACCGACTTCTTGATCGCGTCCTGCAGCTTGCCCAGCGTCTCGGACCCGGGGACCAGCAGGTCCTTCGACAGGATCTTCTTCGCCATGCCGCTCATGAACACCTGCTGGCGGGCGATCCGGTCGATGTCGCCGTTGGGCAGCCCGTGTCGCTGCCGGACGAACGCGAGGGCCGCGGTGCCCTGCAGGTTCTGCCTGCCCGCCGGGAAGTTGGCGCCGGAGAAGCTGTCCTTGACCGCCTTGTTCAGGCAGACGTCGATGCCGCCGATCGCGTTGGTGATGTCGTAGAAGCCCAGCAGGTTGACCTCGGCGTAGTGGTCGATCTTGGCGCCGGTCAGCTTCTCCACCGTGGCGATGAGGCTCTTCGCGCCGTCGAGGTTGGACTTGACGTCGAGGTCGCGGCCTTGCACGCCCTGCTTCTGCAACTTGGCGCGCGCTTCGAGCTTCGCCCGGCCGTACGCGGAGTTGATCTTGTGTTTGCCGTGGTTCGGGATGTCCACGTAGGAGTCGCGGGGCAGCGAGATGCCGACCGCCTTGCCGCCGTCGTTCGGGATCCTGATCATGATCAGGGTGTCGGTGTTGATCTCGCCGTCGGCCTTGCCCGCGTTGAGCATCGCGAGCTGCTCCTTCGACAGCGGGTTGCCCTGCGCGTCGGTGCGGCTGTCCATGCCGACCATGAGGATGTCGACCGCGCCGTCCGCGGGTTTCTCGCCCGAGCCGGAGATGACGTCGGCCGTCGACAGCCCGTCGGTGAAGCTGTCCGCGAGGTTCGAGTAGTAGCCGGTGGCGACCAGCACCAGCACGGACAGCATGGTCACGAACACCTTGCCGCCGGTCAGCTTCCGCTTCGGCGGGGGCGGCGGGCGGCGGGTCGACGGGCGCGGCGGCCGCGACCGGGGCGGCGGCGTGGCCCGCTCGGCCATCCGTTCGGTCGGCGCCGAGTGATGTGGTCTGCCGGTGATGCGGGGAGTGGCGGAGGGTCGCCCGGTGCCGGTCGACGAGCGCGGCGAGGCGGGCCTGCCTTGGCCCGCTCGGCTCGCTGACTTAGGCGGCGGCCGGTACTCCACGCCTACTCCCTTCCGTCTCTTCAGGCATGGGGCCGCTCATGACGACCCGGAACCGCGGACACCCGTAAGACGCCGAAGGGCCTCCCCAGGTTGGGCCGTAGCGTGTCACACGGGTGTGAGTCATCGGTCACGGCACACTCTCGGCCGTGGCGAGCGCCTCACCATGCGCCCGCCCCTGGGACTCTGACCTGCGTCGATGGGCGAGGAATCGACTCGTCGCGAGGCCGAGCGCCAAGGCCAGCGTGACCCAGTGGACGGTGAGCCCGCTCGATCCGGCGATCGGCGGGAGACACGCGATAGCGGTCAACAGCCATGGCCACGGCGTCGCCGTGGTGCCGGTGCGGACCGAGTGCAGCAGGTACCAGCCCAGCAGCAGGTGGACGATGCTCGACATCGGGTCCAGCGGCACACCCAGCAGCACCGGCGAGGTGTGCGTGCCGGTCAACCCGGTCACCGCGAAGCCGAGGATGCCGATAGCGCCGTAGCCGGTGCCCAGCGTCGCGGCCACCGCGTCCCACCGGGAGCCCGCGCGGTCCTGGGCGGCCCCCGCGTCCGGGTCCAGCGTGGAGCGCCACTCGAACAGCACGAACGCCAGCGCCGTGGGCACCCCGAGCAGCGCGAGGGCGAGCAGGGGACGGGGCTGGACCAGCCAGTCGACCCCGGTGGTCGGCAGCCCGGCGCTGCGGGCGGCGCCGATGATCCCGGCGATGACCAGCATCGCGCACAGGTACGCGAGGTACACCGTCATCGGCGCGGAGTGGACGAACCGGGCCGCCTGGGCCGGGGCGCTGCGCGCGATGGCCCGGGCGCCCGCTCGGCGGGGCAGCGCGACCAGGCAGACCTGGGCCAGACCGATGAGCAGCACCGCGGGCGCCGACGGAACGAAACTCGCCGACCCGGTCGGCTCGGCCATCACCAGCGGCGACAGCGGACCCACGGTCGTCAGCGCGGCCAGGGCGGCGAGCGCGGCCAGTCCGACCGCCACGAGCACCGCGCGGGGCAGCCGCCACAGGGTGCCGTCGGCGTAGTGGAAGGCGAGCTGGCCGAACAGCGCCGCGAGGACCACGCCGCCAAGGTGCGCGGCGAACACCCCGGACCCGAACACCCCGATGCCGACCACGACCGCGGCCTGCGCCAGCGGCGTGAGCACGGGGGCGCGGCGGTGCAGCCACAGCATCGCGGGCGTCATCGCCACCACGAGCAGGTACAGGCCGAGCAGCCACAGCGGCTGCACGACGAGCCTGCCGACGGTCCGGACCGCCTCGGGTGGGGCGTTCACCAGGTCGAGCGAGAGCGGCAGCACCAGCCACGCGGTGACGAAGGCGAGCACCGGCCGGATCAGCCAGCACACCCGCCGCGCCAGGTAGCCGCCGTAGCCGGTGGTCGTGGCCTGCCAGGCCAGCAGGTTCGAGTGCCCGCCCGCGAAGAAGAACAGCGGCACCAGCTGCAGCAGCCAGGTCATCGGCCACAGCGACGCCGCGGTCAGGTCGAGCAGGGGCGCCAGCGCGAGCACCGACTCGGCGAGGACGAACCCGCCCAGGCTCACCATCCGCAGGAACCCGAGGTAGGACGCGCGGTCACCCTCGTCCGGCGACAGCACCGGTTGGGGCTGGCGCGGCCGGTGCTGCCGGGTTCGTCGCAGCACCGGGACCCGGACCACGAGCAGCGCGATGACGACGAGCAGACCCGCGGTCCACAGCCCGATCGGCTCGGCCCGCGGCGGCCCCCACCGCTGGTGCCACGAGTTGACCACCAGGCCCGCCGAGTACAGCGTCGCCACGATCCGGCAGGTGCCCGCCGAGCCCTGCGGGTTGCGCTCGCACTGCCCGTGCATGTCCTCGGCGAGCTGCTGGTCGAGGCGCCTGCGCGGGTCGGGCCCCAGCGGCTCGCCCTTCTCCTCGGCGTAGCGCAGCAGGTCGTAGCCCAAGTCGTGCGCCTTGCAGCCGACCGAGTAGTCCCAGCGGGTGTCGTCGTCGCCCCACGGTGTCGAGCAGCCGCCGCCCGCGTGGACCGCGCGGTCCCGCCCCGCGGGGTCGGTGGCCCGGGCCGGGTCGACGTCGGTGACCTTGGTGAAGTCCTTGGGCAGCACGGCGAGCGGATCCCCGGAGAACCCCGGGTCGAGCATCGTGTCGATGGCGGCGGCGGCCACGGCGGCGTCACCGGTCGGCGGGCCCGCGTCGGGAGCGGGTGAACGAGAGGCGACCACGCCGAAACCGGCGGCGACGACCACGACGAGGAGGAACCAGCCGAGCCGTCCACCCAGCGCGCGCCCTGCCCGCGGCGGCTCCGGATCGGCCGAGGAGTGCCGGGCGGACGGCACTGTGACCTCACCCGAGACTTTGCCCCCCACTCGGGCAGGTTACCGGGATGCGAAGCGCACGCGCGCGGCACGGGGAGTGGTGGCGGGTGGGTGGCACGGCGCACCCCCAGGGCGCCATGCCACTTCCCCCCTTCCCCCGGATGACACGGTACGGACCGGCCCTGGCAGCCGGTCTGTACTGTCCTTGACGGCCGCCTGTACCGCTCGGCAATGCCCGCTACCTGCGTGAATCGGTCATCCGATTGCACTACGATGAACTGACCGGCAAATTGAACGCGGCAAGAGAGGGCATCGTCGAAATGACCGAGGAGTCGCCGATCCCGTTCGGCGAAGTCCTCCGGTCGCATCGGCTGCGGGCCCGGCTCACCCAGCAGGAGCTCGCCGAGCGCTCCGGTCTGAGCGTTCGCGCGCTGCGCTACATCGAGCGCGGCGGCGTCGACCGGCCCCGGCTCGACACCGTCCGCAGGCTCGCCGCCGCCGTCGGGGTGCCCGCCGACGACCCCACCTTCCTCGCCGCCGCCGCGGCCGTCCAGCAGACACCGGCCCCGCGGGTGCGGGTCGGCATCCTCGGGCCGCTCTCGGTCGACCACGGCGACCGCGCGATCGGAGTCGGCGCGCTCAAGCAGCGGACCCTGCTGGCCCTGCTGGCGCTGCGGGTCAACACCACGGTCCGGCACGACGAGATCGTCGACGTGCTCTGGGGCGAGGACCCGCCGGAGAGCTGTCTCGGGCTGGTGCACACCTACATCTCCCGGCTGCGCCGCGCGCTGACCGCCGCGAGCAGGCGCAACGCCGACGTGATCGCCTCCACCCCCGGCGGCTACCGGCTCGACCTGCGCGTCGACCAGCTCGACATGGCCCGGTTCGACGATCTCGTCGCCAAAGCCCAGGCCGCCCGGCTCAGCGAGCCGGACCGGGCCGCCGACCTCTACGACCGCGCCCTCGCCTCCTGGCGCGGACCCGCGCTCTCCGACCTTCCCGCGCTGCGCGAGCACCCGGCGGTGATCGCGCTGAACGTGCGCCGCCGCGACGCGGTCCTCGCCCACGCCGACGTCGCGATCGAACTCGGCCGGTTCGACGAGGTCGTCCTCAACACCCGCGGCCTGGTCCACGACGAACCGCTCCACGAGGGCCTGCACGCGCGGCTGATCCTGGGGCTCGCGGGCACCGGCGAGCAGGCCGCGGCGCTGGGTGTGTTCGCCGACATCCGGGCCCGCCTCGACACCGAACTCGGCGTCGAGCCCGGCGCCGAGATCCGCCAGGCGCACGTGCGGGTGCTGCGGGGCAAGCCGCAACCCGCGTCGCAGCGCGCGCCCGCGCAACTGCCCGCCGAGACACCCGGCTTCGTGGGTCGGGCCGACGCCATGGCCCGGCTCGACTCGCACCTCGCGGACCTGGACGGCCACTCGGTGGTCATCGCGGTCTCGGGAAGCGCGGGGGTCGGCAAGACCGCCCTCGCCGTGCGGTGGGCGCACCGGGTCCGCCCGCGGTTCCCCGACGGCCAGCTCAGCGTCAACCTGCAGGGCTACGCCGCGGGCCATCCGCCGACCGTGCACGAGGTGCTGGTGCGCTTCGTGCGCGCCCTCGGCGTCGCGCCCGAGCGGGTGCCTGCCGACACCGAGGAGGCCGCGGGTCTCTACCGGACGATGCTGACCGGCAAGAAGGTGCTGATCCTGCTGGACAACGCGGCCACCGCCGAACAGGTGCGCCCGCTGCTGCCGGGCTCGCCGGGATGCCTGGTGCTGGTGACCAGCCGCGACCGGCTCATGGGCCTCACCGCCCGTGACGGCGCGCACCAGCTGCCGCTCGACGTGCTCGCGCCGGAGGAGTCGGTCGACCTGCTCGGCAGGCTGGTCGGCGTCGCCCGCACCCGCCGCGAGGCCACGGCCGCCGCCGAGATGGCCGACACCTGCGCGCACCTGCCGCTGGCGCTGCGCATCGCGGGCGCGAACCTCGCGATCCGGCCGCTGACCACGGTCGCCGATTACACCCGCGAACTGCGTGACCGGGGCCGGATGGCCGGTCTGGCCGTCGCCGGGGACGAGTCCGCCGCGGTCCGCGTCGCGTTCGACCTCTCCTACACCAAGCTCACCCCGGCGGCCCGGCGCCTGTTCCGGCTGCTCGGCCTGGTGCCCGGCACCGACATCGACGCCGCGGGCGCGGCGGCCCTGGTGAGCTCGACGACCGACGAGGCCGCGCGGCTGCTGCGCGTGCTCGACCACGGCAACCTCATCCGCGAGCACACACCCGGCCGCTACACCTTCCACGACCTGCTGCGCGAGTACGCCGCCGACCGCGCGGGCTTCGACGACGAGGACGACGACCGCCACGACGCCGTCGTCCGGCTCTTCGAGCACTACCTCAAGGCTGTGCGCGCGTACAGCGCGGTGCTCTGGCAGGTCGAGCCCGCGGAGTCGGGCGGCGGCGAGCAGGCCGCGATCAGCTGGCTCGACGCCGAACGCGCGAACCTGGTGGCCGCCGCCCTCGCCGCGGGCGGCCTGGGCCTGCACAGCTACGCGTGGCGCTTCGCCGAGGCGCTGCGCAGCTATTTCACCAACCGCGGCCACGGCGACGACGGCATCGCCGTGTGCACCGCGGCGGTGACCGCGGCCCGCAACGCCGGTGACGTCGACGCCGAGGCGTCCGTGCACGAATTGCTCGGACAGATCTACGGCAACCTCAGCGACTACGACAACGCCATCGAGCACCTGCGCTGGGCGCAGGAACTCAGCCGGGGCACCGGCAACCGGGTCGTCGAGGCGGCGGCCCTGCACAACCTCGGGCGCGCGTACTCGCAACTCGGGCAACCCGCCCAGGCGTCGGCGTTCTGCGAGGAGTCGCTGCACATCTACCGGGCCATCGGCAACCGGCGCGGGGAGGCGGCGGCGCTGAACTACCTGGGCATCGCCGCGCTGCTGCTGGGCAGGCCGAGCACCGCGCTCGACCGGCACGCCGAGGCACTGGAGTTGAGCACCCGCATCGGGCACCGCCAGGTCCAGGCCGCGGCGGCGCAGGGCCTGGGGCTCACCCACTGGGCGGTGGGCGACCTCGGCAAGGCCGAGCGGTGCTACCAGGACGCGCTGGCCGTGTGCCGCCGCTACGGCTACCGCCACGGCGAGGTCGCGATGCTGGTGTGCCTGGCCGAGACCGGCTGCGACCGCGGCACCCTGACCGAGGCCGCCGTCCTGGTCCGCCAGGCCATCGACCAGGCCCGGCAGCTCGGAGCACGCAGGCACGAGGTCAGCGGGCTCGACATCCTCGCGACCATCCAGCTGCGCACCGGCGAGTGGTCCGCGGCCGCCGACAACTACGCCGAGGCCCGCGAACTCGCCGAGGACATCCGCTACAGCTACGGCGAGGCGTCGGTGCTCACCGGCATGGGTGCCCTGTGCAGGCGCACCGGAGACCGGGCGGGCGCGATCGACCACGGCCTGCGGGCGCTGGCCCTGATCGACGAGACCGACATGCGCCTGTTGGAAGCCCGTGCGCTGACCGAGGTCGCACAGTCTTATCTGGACGCGAGCGACACCGCCGCCGCCCGCGACTACACCGAGCGGGCGATCACCGTGACGGCCCGGGCGGGCCAGCGGCTGGCGCACGCGCGGGCGCTGCATGTGCGGGCACTGGTGCGGCAGGGTGAGTCCGACTTGGACGGTGCGCGGTCCGACTGGCAGGAGGCGCTTGAGGTGTTCGAGGACTTGGCGGTGCCAGAGGCCGCGCATGTGCGTGCGCTGCTGTCGGCCTGGGCGCGCTAGCTTGCCTGTTTCCCACACGGTCGGGCCCTTCCGTCGTTCGCTGCCTCGACCACGTTCCCGCGGAAATGGGTGTGGTGACAGGGGCAGGCGACGGGCTGTGGACCGGGCCTCACGAGCTGTGGACAACCGGACGCGGCGGGCCTGAAGTGTCAGACCCGTGTGCTTGGGCGCGCTGTCAGCTCGCCTGTTTCGCCGGTGACTGGCGCTTCGGTGTGGGACGTTTCCCCGGTGATTGGCGCTTCGGCGTGGGACGTTTCCCCGCCGAGGCGGGGTCCGCGGCCGTGTCGTCGCCCTCGCGGCGCGCGTGGGACCAGGCGACGGTCGCGGGCACCGCGATCACCACGCCGAGGGCCCCGGCGATCGCGATGGTGGTGGCCGAAGAGCCGATGCCTTGCGCCACCGCGCCGCCCGCCGCGATGCCCAGGGCCTGCGCGACCCGCAGCCCGGTGCGCGCCGCGCCGAACGCGCCGCCGCGGATCTCATTGGGGACGAGTGTGTTGAAGATGCCCATGACCGTCACCTGGTACGCGCCGACGACGCCCGCGACGAACAGCAGGACCAGCGCGAGGATCAGAGTGGGCTTCAGGATGAACAGGGTCAGCACACCGAGCGCCGAGGTCGCGAGCACACCGATGATGCGGGCGCGGAGCGCGGGGGGAATGAAGTGCGAGATCGCGAACGTGCCGACGATGAACCCAAGTGGATCCGCCGCCAGCAGCAACCCCACCGCCCCTGACGGCGCGCCGATCTCCTTGGCCAGCGGCGCCGCGAGACCCTCCGGGATCACGGCGAGCCCAACCAGCCAGGACAGCGTCACCAGGATGCGCACCTTGCGGTTGCCGAAAACCCAGCGCGCGCCGTCGAGCCAACTGGTCTTCTCGGTGCTCGCGGGCGGGCGGTCCTGAACGTAGCGGTGGACGAGCAGCGTCGCCACGACGAAGGTGGCGGCGTCGATGGCCAGCGCGGTCGACGTGCCGAGCCACCCGACGAGCAGGCCGCCGCCGCCGAGGCCGACGAGCATGGTCGTGTTCGTGGTGATGCCGCGCAGGTCTTGGCTGCGGAAGTAGAGGTCGTCGTCGGGCAGGATCTCCCGCGTCGTGGCGTTCTGCGCCGCCACCGCGGGGGACTGTAAGAGTGGAACGCCGATGACCAGCACGAACAGCGCGACCAGCGGCATGTTCGGGATCGCCATGAGGCCGACCAGCACCGCCTGACCGGCCGAGCACCACACCATCAGGGTGCGTCGGCGGTAGCGGTCGGCGAGGTGGGAGAGGCCGAGACCGCCCGCGAGGGCGGGAAGGAACGTCAGGGCGTAGATGCCCGCCGCGTACATCGCGTTGCCGGTGCGGTCGTAGACGAGGATCGCGAGCGCCACGCGGGTGAGCTGGTCACCGGCGACGGAAAGGCCCTCGGTCAGCCAGAGCGCGCGGAACTCCCGGTTCGCGAGGGGCGCGAACAAGCTCGGTCCCTGTCGGCTCACGTTCACTCCTTGTCCGTGTGGGGTTTACCCGCACGGGCCGATGGCACTCCTCCGGCGCCCTGTTGTGGGGCGCGGGTGGTCTGGCGCGATCTTGTCACTCGGTTACCGCTGCGTCGCTCAGAGTACCGGTACCGGCGGGTGGTCACGGACGCCATTGGTAAGGTCCAAGCCCCGAAATCGGCGGATGCGTCCGTCCGGCGGAGCGTTGTGGGTCAGTTTCCAACCGCACCCCGGCTGAATGGCCCACGCGCTCGATCGGCGGGGGCAAAGTCGGGTGAACTGCGTCACAGGCGGCAAGCGGGGCGCGATAGTACGAAAGAGTGATCAACAAGGTTGCGCGGCGTCACGGACGAGGCGAAACGTCGTCATATGTGGTGAGAGGCCAACCCCGCTCGGCTTGCGCGTTTGCTCCATTCGGGCGCTGCTTGCTGTAGTGGACTCACTACTGTCGGCGTTAGCCGTACCGTGGAGTCCGCGAGTGGCGTCCCGTGATTGGGGACGGTGATACGCCGAACCGCAGGTAGACGATGTTACGGGCGATGGGTCGGCCGAACAGAACACTGTGTCGGTCGGAAGGCATACGCTTCTCGGTAAGACCGAAGTCCTGCGGAATCCGGAGGATGAACAGCGAGCGGAAGGGAGGGCGCACCGTTGGGATCCACTGATCGTGGGAACGGGCGGACGCCACCTTCCGTCGAGTCGAAGGCGGGGGACATTCCGGGCGCTGATGGCACGCGCTCGTCGGTCACCAGTCACGGACGCACATCTGGGGCTCCTGTCGTGGACACGGTGGACACGTCGGGGATGGCGGAGGCGGTGGGGTTCACCAGTCGCGGACGGTCATCTGAGGCTCCTGTTTTCGAGAGGTCGGGGGAGTCGGAAGCGGGGGTTGTCACCAGTCGCGGACGGTCACTTGAGGCTCCTGTTGTCGATGGGTCGGGGATGGCGGAGGCGGTGTGGGTCACCAGTCGCGGACGGACATCTGAGGCTCCTGTTTTCGAGAGGTCGGGGGAGTCGGAAGCGGGGGTTGTCACCAGTCGCGGACGGACACTTGACGCTCCTGTCGGTGAGTCGGGTGTGCTGGACGCTGTGGGGGCTACCAGTCGCGGACGGTCATCTGAGGCTCCTGTCGTGGGTGAGTCGGCGAAGTCGGAGGCGGGGGTCACCAGTCGCGGACGGTCATCTGAGGCTCCTGTTGTCGACGGGTCGGGGGAGTCGGTGGTGGGGGTCACCAGTCGCGAACACACATCTGAGACTCCTGTCGTAGGCGCGGCGGGGACGGAAGGAACTACCAGTCGCGGACAGACATCCGAAGCTCCTTCCGCGGATTCGTCGGGTCTAACGAGTGGGAGCGGCCGAGATCACGCATCACCAGCCACACCTCCTCGCGACGGCAATCGCCCGGAAGACGGAAAAGCCGAGTCGACCGGTACGGTCCATCGCGGCCGGATCCTGCGATTGTTCCGTCCACGCCTAAGTGTGACCGAATCGCTGCGCAGTGAACACCCTTCCCTCCATTCATCGCTATCCCCGCGACGATGGGGGCTTTGGACACTTCCGCGGCCCGTCCTGCGGTACATCCTGGCGTTCGAAACGCTGGCGGTGATCGTCGCTGTCGCATTGGTCATCACCGACGCGCCCGCCACCGCGATGGACTGGCGGGTCCTGGCGTCCCTGGTCGGCGCGACCGCGCTGCATTTGTGGATCTCCCGGCGAACCGAGGAAACCCGCCGGGACAGCGGCACCGGTCCCCACTTCGACACGACCACCGTCTGGGTGCTCCCCGCGATGGTGTTGCTGCCGGCGTGGATGGCGATCATCTCCCTGCTACTGCTTCGTGCACAGCTCTATCCGGTCGCTCGTCGCCCGCTCTACAGGTACACCTTCGGCACCTTGGCCGTGCTGGTCGCCGCCCTCTCCGAACTGGCCATCGTCCGCTATTCGGGCATCGACGTGGCCAGCGCGTTCGGCGCGCGTGAGGTCTTGGTGCTGGCGGGTGCCGGGCTTGCCTTCTTCGTCGTGAACGCTATCGCGATCGGTGGCGTCATCGCCTTGTCGACCCCGCAGCCCACCTGGCTGTCGGTCATCGGCTCGGCGCGCGACAACGCGATGGCGGCCATGACCGTGTGCCTTGGTTCGATGGCGGCCCTCGCGGTCGCCCACGCCTGGCTCGCGCCGCTGTTCGTGGTGCCGCTGCTGGCCGTCCTCGACTGGGGCGCCCTGCAGATCGAGAACCTCAAGGGCGACGCCCGCACCGACCACAAGACCCAGCTGCTCAACAGCCGCGGCTGGCACGAGCAGACCGGCCGTGAGCTGGCCCGCGCCCGCCGCCAGCACTCGATGCTGTCCGTCGCGGTGCTCGACCTCGACCACTTCAAGCAGGTCAACGACACGTGGGGACACCCGGCGGGCGACGCGGTGCTGCGCGCGGTCGGTGCGGTCCTGCGGGAGACGACCCGCCAAGGCGACGTCGTGGGTCGCTTCGGCGGCGAGGAATTCGTCCTGATGCTGCCCGACACCGACGCTGAGCAGGCCGTTCGGGTGGCCGAGCGGGTGCGCCAAGGGGTGGCCGACATGCACGTCGCGGCCACCGACAAGCGCGGCCAGCCAGTGCTGATCTCGAACCGCACGGCGTCGATCGGCATCGCGTCCGGCCCCGGCGCCACCTCCGACCTCGAAGAACTCCTGCGCTCCGCGGACGCGGCGGTCTACGAGGCAAAGCACGGTGGCCGCAACCAGGTCCGCTCGGCGGAATCGTCACTCCCGCACCACGCCGAATAGCCGCCTATACCCGCAATTCGGGCGGATTAAACCCGTTCGACACCGAAAGTCGGATGGGACCGCAGGAATTCGGTGTACTGCGGACTGCGGGCGACCACATCCAGATATGCGGCGCCCGCGAGTTTCACCACCTGATCGGCGAACCCGACCGCGGTCCCCTCCGGATGCCAGCCGATGAGGCTGCGCCACCGCAGCGGGTTGCCCGCGATGGGCCGGGTGACGATGCCGGGCGTCTGGCGGAACGTCGGCTGGCACAGGACGACCGCGTCACCGGACTCGACCAGGTCGACGCAGCTGGCCGTGTCGGTCTCGTAGAGGGTCTTGGGCGTGAAACCGGCGCGGGCGCACGCGGCGGCGAAGCACTCGGCGAAGCAGCCGTCGCCGGGGGTGGCGCCCCAGTGGGTGCCGGCGAGGTCGGCCAGGTCGACGACGGACCGGTCGGCGAGCGGGTGGTCCTCGGCCAGCATCACGAAGACCGGGTCGGTCGCCAGGGTCCGCCAGAGCAGGCCGGGCCGCGATGGCGGTGGGGCGTCACCGCACACACCGACGAGCGTGTAGTCGATGCGGCCGTCGGCGACCATCCCGGCCAGCTGCTCCGACGACCACGACGCGTGCGTGGTGACCAGCAGGTCCGGGTAGGTCGCGCTCACCTGGTGCACGAGGGCGCCGAGCACCGGCCCGTTCGCCGAGGCGAGCCGCAGCCGGGTCGGGGTGTCGCCCGTGGCGCCCGCGCTGGCGAACCGGGCGGCTTCCTCGCGCAGGTCCGACACGGCGGGCAGCAGCAGCCTGGCCCGCGCGAGAACCAGCTCACCGAGCGGCGTGACTCGGGCGCCGCGCCGGTCGCGTTCGAACAGCGCGCCGCCCAGGGCACGTTCGACGCGGTGGAGTTGGGCGGTCAGCGCGGGTTGGGCGAGTCCGAGCGCGGCGGCGGCCTTGGTGATGCTTCCGGCGTCGGCGATCGCGCAGATGATCCGGAAATGGCGTAGCTCCAACTCCATGCGCCCACGCTAAGGGGCGGCGTCGGCCCGGCGGAAGGGTTTGCGGCGCGCGATGCCATAGACGACCAGGGCGACCACGAGTCCGCTGGTGGCGCCGACGGAGGCCCGCACGATCCCGACCTCGATCTTGACCGCCGGATCGACCTCGGCCATGCCGATGATCGCCGCATAGGCGGCGGTGGCCGCAGATGCCGCGAGAACCCAGGCGATCCCTTTCTCCCGCGCCTTTCGAGGAGCCGCGCGGTATTTCACGGCGAGCGTCGCGATGATCACCGACAAGCCGACGACGCTGCACGTCACCTGAAGGAAGAAGAAGATCGGCATATCCGGCCAGATCTGCAGGCGGAGCAACGGAATGCGCTCCACGAAATAGCCGTGGCCATGGGTGAAGTCGTCCCACACCAGGTGGGTGAGAATGCCGGCGGCCGCCGACACCACAACGGTGATGCCCGGTTTCGGCGGGCGCGGGATGAATCTCCGCGGGGACAACGCCGCGACGGCGGGCTCGATTGTCGTGTGCCACAAGGCGAGCAGGGCGAAAGCGATGGGCAACGTCAGCGCCATTCCGGTCAGGGAATGGGTGAAGTTTCCGTTGACCGGCCGCAGCGCCAGGAAATAGGGCACATCGGGGGCCAGCGCACCCGCGATCATCGCCGACGGTGCGCCGTAGCGCAGCAGTGGGAGAACCGCGGCGGGGTGGGCGAGCGTGAAAGGCATGCCACCGATCGTGGCGGGCGGGTGTGGAGACGGGGTGGGGGATCGGTGGGGATCCCGCGGGGGTCTGTCGCGTCCGCGCGGTGGGTCAGACCGGCGGGATGATTCCCGGGAAGTGGCCCACGGTCTCGCAGTGCGGGCACGGGCGACCGTTGTCCACGTTGCGGGGGCTGCCGCCGATCATCGCGAGCTTCGGGTCGGCGACCATGCCGCCACCGCCGCAGTACTGGCACACGGTGTGCACCTCGGCGGGGACTTCCAGGTCGTCGTCCTCGTCGTCCTCGTCCACCGTGGGCTCCTCTGGCGGGGGTGCTGGCCCCGACGATCCTTTCACCCCTCGGGTGACCGCGCTGGTGCCAGGGGGTCGTGGGGGTGACAATGCCGGGTGGCTTCAAACGGGCCGGGCAGGCGCGACGTGCGCCGGATCCTGGTGGCGATCGCCCTCGGCGGGATCGTCGCCACGGTCCTGCCTGGGCCGGGCGTGGTGCCGGGGACGCCCGTCGCCCAGGTGTCGACCGCCACCCAGTTCGTCCCGGCCGGGGCGACGCCGAGGCCGTGTCTGTGGCGGATCGCCGCGATGGCGCCGCGGGCGCGGCTCGCGCAGCTGCTGATCGTCGGGGTGGACCCGACCGGTCCGGCCCAAGCGCTCGCGGCGGTGCGCGACGCGCAGGTCGGGGGGATCTTCCTCGGCGGTGAGGCCACGGAGATGCTGGTCGACGGGCGACTGGCCGAGGTGACCTCGGCGGCCGTGCTGCCGCTGACGGTGGCCGTGGACGACGAGGGTGGCCGGGTTCAGCGCCTCGACCGGCTCGACGGCGACCTGCCCAGCGCTCGGGACATGGCGCGGACGATGACCGAGGGGCAAGTCCGCGGCCTGGCCCGGGACCGGGCGGGCCGGATGCGCGCCAGGGGAATCACGCTCGACTTCGCCCCCGTCGTCGACATCAGCGCCGCGCCCGCCCCGACGGTGATCGGAGACCGGTCGTTCAGCGACGACCCGGCCACGGCCACCCGCTACGCGGGCGCGTTCGCCGACGGACTGCGCGACGGCGGGATGCTGCCCGTCCTCAAGCACTTCCCCGGCCACGGCCACGGCTCGGGCGACTCGCACAAGACGGCCGTGCGCACCCCCGCCCTGGCCGACCTGGGCGGCGACCTGCACCCGTACCGCGAGTTGCCCAAGGCCGGGCCGGTGGCGGTCATGTTCGGCCACCTCGACGTCCCCGGCCTCACCGACGGCGTCCCCGCGTCGCTGCACGCGGCCGCCTACCGCCTGTTGCGCGACGATCTCCACTTCGGCGGCCTCACAGTCACCGACGACCTCGGCGCCATGCGCGCCGTCTCCGACCGCTACGACCTGCCGGACGCCGTGCTGCTCGCCCTCCAGGCGGGCGCCGACATCCCGTTCTGGTCCTCCGGCGCCCGCCTGGCCGAGGTCCTCGACCGGCTCGAAGCGGCCCTGCGCGACGGGGAACTCGCTGAGGGCCGGGTCACCGAGGCCCTCGAACGCGTGCTGGCCGCCAAATCCGCGTGCTGAGTCACCTGGCGTGGGTACGGTCGCGGGTGGACTATTCGACCCATGGCTTACGACGAAGGACTCGCCACCCGCGTCCGGGACTTGGTCAGGGAGCTGCCGGGCATGGCCGAGAAGAAAATGTTCGGCGGGCTGGCGTTTTTGTTCCAGGGCAACATGTCTGTGGGCGTTCTCGGCGAGGCATTGATCGTCCGGCTTGACCCCGCGGACACCGAGGCCGCGCTCGCCGAGCCGGGTGTGCGGGTCTTCGACTTCACCGGCAGGCCGATGAAGGGCTGGGTGCTGGTCGACCCCGAAGCCCACGCCGAGGACGAAGACCTGCGCCGCTGGGTCGACGTCGGTGTCGAGTACGCCTGCTCACTGCCGCCGAAGTGAGTCAGAACGCGACGGGGACGCCCCGGGGCAGCTGCACCAGGCGCGTCCCGTAGGCGTCGGCCAACTGGGCCACGTCGTCTAGGAACCCCGGCCAGTCCAGGCGCGCCACCGGCCGCGGCGGCTCGCTCAGCGGGCGGAAGAAGTTGTCGTGGTGACACGGGATGATCACCTTGGGGCGCAGCTGTTCGCCCAGCCGCCGGAAGTACCCCTCGGTGCCCTGCCGGGCCGCCAGACACGCGATCAGCACGTCCACCGGTTCCTGGCGGGCGAGTGGGGCGTCCTCGATCCCGGCGCTGGTCTGCAGGTGCAGCGACAGCCCGCCGACCTCGACCCGGTAGGCGAACACCTGCCCGCGCGGCCACCGGAACACCGTCTTCGGCATTCCCTCGCCGCGCAGTTCGATCACGTCGATCCGGCTCGCGATCGGCACCGTCCCGTGTCGCGAGGCGATGGCCTCCACGGTGAACGGGCCGATGGTGACTCGGCTTCCGTCCTCGACCGGGTGGAGCTGTTCGTCGGGGACGCCCTGCCTGCGGCAGATCTCCGTGGTCGTCGTGCTTCCGTGCACCACGCATCCGGGGTTGGCCTTGGCCAGCGGAGCGACGTCCATGGCGTGGTCGAAGTGGGTGTGCCCGACGAAGATCCCGGACACCTCGCCGAAGGTTCGCTCGACCAGCGCGTGATCGGGGCGCGCGGGGCGGAACAGGGTGTCGCGCAGGCCGGGGTTGCTGGCGTACGGGTCGAAGCAGATCCGCTCACCGTCGACGTCGAGGATGAACCCGGCACAGCCCGTCCAGGTGATCGACCCGCCCGACTTCTCCTTGAGCCAGCCCGGTTCGGGCGCGGTGGTGGGAAACACCGGCGCGGGGCCGGACACCATCAGTGGCAGCACACACGTCAGGCACATGCGCCGACCCTACCCACGGTCGGACCGCTAGGCGCGCCAGATGGTGATCGCGAGCTGGTAGTACTGGCTGCGTTCACCTGGGTCGGGTGCCTTCTTGACCTCGACCAGCGCGACTCGCTGCGCGGTTAGGACACAGAACTTGGTGCCCACCACGACGTCGTCGAACTTGGTCGTCAGGGCGTAGCGGGTGTCCGTGACGCAGGTGCGGTGATCGCCGGTCTGGTCGTCGTCCAACAGCACCACCTCAGCGTTGCTGAACGAGATCCCGTTGTCGTAGATGTGGGCTATGTCAGGGGATCCCTCCCAGCGGACCATGGTTGTCGGCTCAGCCAGGTTGACGCCATTGCCGAGGGCCAAGTCCACAGCGTCGACCCGCGTGAGGACTTCCGGATCGTCGCTGTTGGCCTTGCTCCCACCTCCTGCCGCAGAGGTGCCCGGCGTGGACTGCCCGGGCGTCTTCTCGTCGAAGGCCCCGGCGATGGCGGCGGCGCCGACACCCGATCCGATCGCGAGCGCTGCCATCCCGACCGCCGCGGCGACTCGGAAGCGTGACCGCTTCGGCGGTCGCGGAACCGGGGGGACCGGCGTCACCGCGATCCGGCTCACCGCGGCCGCGACCGCGGGCGGCAACCAGCCGTCGCCCATGTGCAGCTGCGTTCCAGTCGAGGCCTGCCTGCACAGCTCGATCACCTGGACCGGCGACGGGCGCTGCCGGGGATCCTTGGCCAGGCACCGAGTCACCAGCTCCCGCAGCTGCGGCGGGCACGTGGCCAGGTCGGGTTCCTCTTCGAGGATCCGGTACGGCACAGCGGGATCGAGCCCGCCGCCGAAGGGAAGTTCGCCTGTCGCCGCGTACACGGCGAGGGAACCCAGCGCGAAGATGTCGAGCGCGGGAGTGGCTGGTTGGCCGCGAACCTGTTCCGGGGCCATGAAAGCCGGTGTCCCCACGCGGATGCCCGCCTGCGTGACCGAGGTCGTGTCGACCGCGCGGGCGATGCCGAAGTCGATCACCCGTGGCCCGTCGGCGGCGAGGATCACGTTGGAGGGCTTCAGATCCCGGTGCACGACATTGGCCGCGTGGATGGACTGCAGCGCCTCGGCCACCCCGGCGACCAGGATGAGCACGCTCTCCGCGGGCAGCGGCCCGTAGACGCCGACCGCCTGCTGCAGCGAGGGCCCGGCGACGTAGGCGGTGGCCAGCCACGGCTGCTCCGAATGTGGATTCGCGTCGATCACCGGGGCGGTGTAAAGCCCCTGAACCCGTTGCGCCGTGGCCACTTCCTGCTCGAACCGCCGCCGGAAAGCCGGGTCGGCCGCGTATTCGGCTCGAATGACCTTGAGCGCGATCGGCCGTCCCCCAGGGGTGTTGGACAGATAGACGCGGCCCATCCCGCCCTCGCCAAGGCAGGCCCGCAGCCGATAGCCCCCGACCTCACGAGGGTCATCCGCCTGAAGCGGCCGGTGCGCGGCGAGTTCGGCCCAGCGGGGCTGGGTCGGCACCGCCTCGGTCGGTCCATCAGGGGTCACGCGCGCCTCCCGGAGTCGACCCAGAGTAGCGTGATCGACACGGTGAGGAGGAGCGTTGCGCGAACTCGTATACCTGTCGGACCGCAAGCTGGAGCAGTTCCTGCCTGCCCTGCGGTCCATGTGGCCGCGGCCGAAAGTCAACATCAAGACCCCGGTTTTGGAGATCGGGGTCGAGCCGACACCGGAAGCCGAGCGGAGCAAGCTCAAGCAGCTGGCCAGGGTCATCGGCCACATCGAGCGCACCGCCCGCTGGTACACCGACCCGGGTGCGGTGGCGGGCCAGTGGGTCCACTTCGAGGCGCCACTGAACTACCTGGTCCTCGACGGCGGACCCGTCCCCGGCATGACGCTCTTCGTCGACCGCGCCGGGGGACACCCGGAGGCCGGCCGCTCGCGCCTGGTCCTGCACTGCTCCGGCACCCACCTGCGGATCGAGGACCGCCCCCGAACCGTCGTCCCGCCCGCGGGCCAGGCCGTGGAACCCGCTCCCCACAGCGGAAGCGGCGCGGGCGCGTTCACCGCGAACACGATCGATCTGCTGCTCGGCGTCCTGCGCGCACAGCCGCCCGCCACGGATGGGACTTCGGTGGTGCCCGCCCCGAGCGCGGGCAGGCATCTCCCGGCCGCCACGGCTGAGCTGCTGCGGACCATCGACGGCCGGACACATCCGGAGACTGCCGCCTGGATGGCCGGGTACGCCCGGATCACCGCCAACTTCGTCGGTCCGGGCTCAGTCCGCCACGTGATAGCCAGCCCGCTCTACATTGAGTACGCCCTGCCACCTCGGTGACTTCGGGCCGATCTCAGCGCCGCCGGAAAGGAGTCCTGCGATGGCATACGACGAAACGCTCGCCACGAGGGTCAGGGGACTGATCGGCGACCTGCCGGGAGTGACCGAGAAGAAGATGTTCGGCGCCCTCGTCTTCTTCTTGCGGGGAAACATGTCCTGCGGTGTCTACGGCGACGGCTTGATCGTGCGGATGTCGCCCGACGATTCCGCGGCGGCCTTGGCCGAACCTGGCGCACGGGTACCCGAGATGGGTGGGCGCCCGATGAAGAACTGGGTCCAGGTCGAGCCGGACCACCTCGCCGACGACGGCGACCTGGACGGCTGGGTCCAGCGGGGCGTCGCCTACGCCGGAACCCTGCCCGCCAAGTGATCGCGTTTCGGTGACGGCTCGGCACGCGGCCCATTCGGGTCAGAAACTGACGTTCCCCCCGATATCGCGGGCCTGCACGACCTTGCCGCTGACATTCCCGGAAATCTGATTGTTCACCGCGCCATTGTCGGCATGCTGCTGAGTCGCCACCCACAGCGAACGCAACTCGTCAGAGAAGCCCGGGTCAGCCGCCGCCGCCTTCTCCAACTCAACCGCCAACGCCTCGACCTCAGCGGACCCAGGCGCCGCCCCCTCGGCAGCCTCCAACGCCGCCTTGGCCTCTGCACGTGCGCTGAACTTCTTCTTCACCAAGTCGTACAGCGACATCACCGACTTCCCAGCAAGCGCGGCGGCGATCGAGACCAACACTGGCTCCGGCATGTCCGCTCCTCCATGTGGCTGCCCAAACGAACCCACCGTACCAACGTGAACCCGACCCAGTGCGCGGATGCCGCAGGTTGGCCCCTGGGCCGGCCTGCGGCATCAGGTCACGCGGCCAGGATCCGCTCGCCGATGTCCTCACCGCGGGCAATGGCCGCCGCCTGCGTCAGCGTGGCCGCCAACTCCAGCGCCTCGGCGGGCGTGAGGTACACCCCTTTATTGGTTTCGCCCTTCCCGCACCAGATCCGTGCCTCACGCTCGCGTTCACCTTGCAACAACCACAGCGAGACACAGTCGGGCTGGTACGGCACGCCTTCGTAGTATTTCTGGCCCTCCGCCAGGATGAGCGAAACCTTGCCCTGCCACTGCGACAGGTGCGACCGGTCGTCCGGGTGGTCATTGTCGCTGTGGTACCTGGAGCACCAAGACGGGCAGGGGCCAGACCTCCAGAACAGGTCTGGCGTGCACACGCGGGCGTGTTCGTCCGCGCAGGCCACCAGTTCCATCCCGGCGAGGGTCACAACTGCCGGCGTCAGCGGCACACGACCACACCGCACGCAGGTGTCCCTGGCCCGCTGGCGGTCATCAAGCGACGCGACATCGGTCGGCGCCCGTCCGTCACCGATGATCCTCATTGGCGTTGTGTTCATCGAACGTTCCACCCATCTTTTGACGTCAAGCGCGACACGCCGCGTTCCATTCACGCGATCTGGTGAAGCACTTCAAGGACTGGCCTCAGGAGCCGTATTTGGGTATGTCGCATCCCTAAATCCCGAGGCGACGATCAATGCGTGACTACCTGGCTCCGACCACCCTGGAAGCGGTCGAGCGGAGGTTCACCGAGTTGACCGCCGATCCGGCGCCGCTGACCCTCGACTTCACCGGGACCGCCTGCGGACTGCCCGACGGACCGGTACGACTCGACGATCTTCGGGTGGCCATGCTCAAGCGCCAGACCGGCCGCCACGCCAAGGACGCGGTGTGGTCCCAACTCGTCCGCCGTGCGCAAGACGTCGGTGAACCGTGGACCACCGCCGCGATCGGCATGGCGATGCCCGCCCTCAAAAGAGATCCGAGTTGTCACCGACGAGATCGGTCGACTCGAGCCCGGCGCCCACGACGCGCCACCCGCCCTGCACACGCGTGTCGCCGGAAGCAGGCTGGGACGATCGGGGGCTCCACTGTGGAGAGTGGTGGACTTCGTCTCGGGCGTAAGCGACACGGACCGTGCGGGTATCGAGGCGGCGATGGAGGCCGCGGGCATCCTCGACGCGTGGGTGACCCCTGACGGCCGACTGTTGGACACCGATGACACCACGATTGTCGCCCAGGACGCCGTCCCCGGACCCGCGTTGGCCTCTGTCCTGGTCCCCGCAATCGATCCTGCCGACGACCACGCTGCCACGCTGACCGAGACCGGGATCAACGCTGTGCTGCGTGCCATCGGGCTCGGCCCGAACGGTTCGACGTGGGTCGACGTCGACGGCCGGTTCGCGATCGGCGTGCTTTCCGGTGCATGGCATAAGGATTCGGCGATCTACATCGGTGAAGGTGCCCGCGAGTCCGCCCGCCGCGGCCGACTCGCGGACCTGCGATCCGAACTGGAACGACTTCGCCAGGCGCGCACCGAGTTCTCGGATTGGCCCGCGAGGCAGGGGAGCCCAGCGTCCTGACCCTGCGCCAACTCGGCAGCGACCCGACGCTCGGTGTCGGCGCTCGGCGGGTCTGGATCTGCGAGAACCCGATCGTCCTCGCCACCGCCGCCGACGAACTGGGCGCCGACTTCACCTACCACGGCGACTTCGACTGGGGCGGAATCCGCATAGCGAACCGCCTGACCCAGCACTTCCATTGGCGCCCTTGGCGTTTCGACACGCTGGCCTACAACCACACCCTCGGGCGATCGATGGGCCAGGCATTGGCGGGCCGTCAAGCGGTCGCGGTGTGGGATGCCGACCTGTCCCCACGCTTGGCCGAGGCGGGGGCGGCAGATCATGAGGAACTCCTCCTCCCAGACCTGGTCACCGACCTCGCCGAGGTTCATTCGGCGGACATCCGATCTGGCTGATCCTTCTCACACGCCAGTGGCTCCGGCCCCGGGCGGTGCTTGTAGGTCCCGCTCACCAGGCCGGTCTCCGTGTCCGTGCCCCATGCGCGTTGGTGTCAAGACCCCGCGCGACTATCTTTGTCGGTCAAGATCGCCCGCAGTTCGTCACACTCGGCCTGCCTGCGCTGCAGGTCGGGCAGCAGGGCAAGCGTGTCGGCCTCGTTCATCGTCGCGATTGCACAGGATCGATCGTGGTAGGTCACGCCATTTCATGGACCTCGCCGTCATCGATGAGAATCGGCGCGCCGCTCGCCAAGGCCGCGCGGCGCACTCGGTGGCGATTGCGCGGTAGAGCTGCTCGTGGGGATCGGACGTCTGCGACAATGCCTGTCGATGACAACTCTCAAATCCGACTCCCGTACGGAACTCCGAAGCTGTTTCGACGGCTGTCAGTGCCGAGCGCGAGGCGCCATTCCAGTGGCGGATCGAGACGCCCCTAATCCCCGGGTGTGCGTCAGACCGAGAGCTATGCGCGGGCACTCATCAAGGTTGGTTGCTCGTTCCATAAACCGGATCTCAAGTCATCGACTACTCGTTGCCCGACGAGACTCCCGGTGTCTTTCTCGACTTTTCCGGCCTGTAGTGCCTGGGTGGACAATGAGGGAAGACGTACAGCGCTTCATCACCACGACGAGGTCACCAAACTGGTTCTGTCGCCTGCGAAGACGACTGACCTGATCCTCACGCCACCCCACCGCCAAGTCCGCCTTGCTGCACACCACCAAGAAGCCGTGATGCCGCACCCACGGATGAGGGGCGGCGGGCACCCAATCGGGCATCGGAGAGTAACGAGACCACTTCTCGTTGAGACACACCGATAGACTCGCGAAGGCGATGATCTTGAGGGGAGCGGCGGATGAGCGTGGTGCATGTCAGGTATGTCCGGAAGGCGATCGAGGATCGCTTCACGAACCTGATCGACATGTCGGACAAGACGGGCATTCCGTTAGACAAGCGCCACCAGGAGTTCCTCAGCCGTGGCCTGGCGGCGCTGGCGGTCCAGGCCGAGCACCCGTGCAGCGATCCGGACGCCTCGCTTGGCGTCTTCGATGGTCGGGATGACTGGGGACTGGATGCCATCGCGGTCGACACCCGCGCCTCCCAGCCCCGGATCTGCCTGGTCCAGGCCAAGTGGAGCGATCGGGCGAAGGGTGGCTTCGGGCACGACGAGGTCCACAAGATGCTCCACGGCCTGGACCTCATCCTCGATCTCGAGTTCGCGCGGTTCAACCTCCGCTTCCAACGCCATGTGAGCGCGCTGGAACAGGCTTTCGACCTCGGCACGCCGAAGATCACTCTAGTTCTCGCGCTGATGCGAACGGATCCCCTGAACCAGGACGTTCGTCAACTCCTCGAAGAGAAGATCGCGAAGTACAACCAGGTCGAAGAGATGGTCGACTACAAGTTTCTCGACCTGCAGGACTTCCACCGCACGATCCTCGGTGACGCGGCGGCGCCGAGAATCGAAGCGAGGATGCGCCTGGAGGGTTTTGGGCACGAGACTGTGCCGTACAAGGCCATCTACGGGACGATGACCGTGCCTAATATCGCCGACCTGTTCACTGAGTATCGGCGCGGCCTTTTCGCCAGGAACATCCGAGACTCCCTGGACCTGACTGATGTCAATGTCAAGATCAGAAACACGCTGCTTGAGCAGCCAGAACACTTCTGGTACTTCAGCAACGGCATCACCGTACTCTGCGACTCGATCAAGTCGCTGGGCAAAGCGGTGCCCGGCGGGGTCGCTGAGTTTCAACTAGCCGGGGTCAGTGTGGTCAACGGGGCGCAGACGGTGAGCGCGATCCACAAGGCGTACACACATGATCCCGACACTGCCCAGCGTGGGCGGGTGCTCGTGCGTCTGATCTCTTTAGAGGATTGTCCAGAGGGCTTCGGGGACAAGGTCACCACGAGCACGAACACGCAGAATCCGATCGAGGATCGCGACTTCAAGTCGCTTGATCCCGTGCAGGCCAGACTTCGGGACGAGTTTGTCCTCGTCCTCAGCTTGCGTTACGTGATCAAGCGGGGCGAGCCTCGTCCGGAACCCGAACACGGCAGCTCGATCACGGAGGCCGCGGAGGCGCTGGCGGCCGCTCACACCGAAGCCGTGTACGCCGCTCTCGCCAAGCGCGACCTTTCCGAACTTTGGCAGGACGACGTGTACGTGGAAATCTTCGGCTCGGCTCCGAATGTTCACCGGGTGTGGCGGTGCGTGCTGTTGCTGCGCGCAGTCCGGGCACGGCTTGCCGAACTGCGCGACGGGCTCCTGTCGCGCGCGATGGCCGTCGCGGGGTACGGCGACCTGCTGATCACGCACGTCATTTACCGGCAACTCAATACCCAGGGCATCACCGATCCCGACACGGATTGGAATGCTCAACTCAGTCGCGTGCCCGCGCTGGTCGAAGACGCGCTGGCGTGGTGTCTGCACGCCATCGACGCGGAAATCGGGCCCAGCAGCCACATCGTCGCCGCGGTGCGCAACACCGAACGCATCCAACGGGCCGCACGCAGCGCGATCAGGGGCATGGCGTCAGGCCGGTCGGCTCCGGAACTCAACTCCGACTACCAGGTCTCCGGCGCCGAAGCAAAGGGTCGCCAAGTTGACGCGGCCAAGACTCTGGTCACCGCCAGGCGTATACCCGACGGGACAGCGCTTGAGTTCCGCCCCGTGACCCGGCCGGAGCGTCGGGAGATGGCGGAATGGTTGGCCGAGGACCCTTCCCGCAGCCTGGCCATCTGGCGCAACAGTGCGAAAGATCAACTCCAGTGGCAGGCGGACGGGCAGTGGTACTCGCCCAGCCGGTTGGTTCGTGTGATGCGGAAGATGGCCTCTGGAAAGGACCAGTCGGTCCAAGGAACCCTCAACTGGTATGTGCCCGATGAAGGTTCATTGAAGGACCTCGCAGACAATGTTCGAGCCGAAAAAGATCTTGTGGCCGACGAAACCGAGGCGCCGGAAATCGTGTGAGTCGAGTGCTGGACGGCTTGTCAGGCGGCGCCTTGTCAGAGGTGGCCGGTAGGCTGACCGATCTCGGGGGCCACGGTGACCCTTGCCGCCTTGAACAGGGCTTTTCTCCTGGTCGACGGCCTTGAACTCGCCGCAGTAGACCGACGGCGCTGGTCGAGCCCGGCGGCGTCGGAGCGCAACACGGAAGAGTGGACGACTGATGCAAGACCAGTGCCTGGACCTGGACATTCCGCAACGCCCCATCAACGAGGACGAGCCCGCGGTCTCGGAGGAGGGCCCCAAGGTCATCACCGTCGGGGAGTACGAGGTAGTCGACTACATCACAGGTAGGCCCATCAAGGAGACTCCCAAGGAGAAGGTTCGCCAGAGAGTGGCCCGCGCGCTCTTCCATGAGCACGGCATCGCCCCCAGCGACATGGAGCGTGATTACGCGGTCAGGGTCCGGAACCAAGACAGCCGCACCAGCAACAAGAGGGCCGACATCGCGATCTTCGCGCACGGCGCCCCGCATACCGAGGAGAACCTGCGCCGGGTTGTGGTGTGTAAACCGGAGCCGAAGCGCGGCAAGAACGTCATCAAGCTGCGCGAGCCTGCGCAGGCTCAGAAGGACTTGGACGAGCTTAAAGCCCTGATGGGCCATGACGACCGGCCCGGTTGTGTCGACGGACTGTGGACCGACAGCGTCGACTTCTTTTTCCTGAAGAAGAAGATCAACACTTTCGGCGCGACATACGAGTTTCGCAGCGAGTGGGACGTTGCGCCAGAGAGTCTGGGTAGCCGCACGGTAGCCTCTCATCAGAAACTGCGGCGCGCGGACCCGGAGATGCTGAAGATCTCGTTTCGGCGTTGTCACAACTACATTCACGGTAATGAGGGAATGCCCAAGGATGCGGCCTTCTGGCAATTCCTCTATCTGCTCTTCGCCAAAATGTACGACGAGCGCGTAAGTCGAGGTACCGGGCGGGCTCGCTTTCGGACGGAGATGGCAGAGCCGTTCAGCGAGGAGGAGTTTACGCCGCTCAGGGAGCGGATCCTGGCGTTGTTCGAGGACGTGAAGACCGAATACAAATCGGTTTTCAAGTCGTCGGATGAGATCACGCTTTCCGATCGCGCGCTCAGTTTTATCGTTTCTGAGCTTGGACCCTACGACTTGAGTGCCACCGATGTTGATGCGAAGGGTCTCGCCTACCAGGAACTCGTTGGCACCAACCTGCGGGGTGACCGTGGGCAGTACTTCACCCCACGCGGTGCGGTCAAACTCATGGTCGAGATTCTTGATCCCCAGGAGGATGAGAACGTACTTGATCCGACGTGCGGCACCGGGGGATTTCTTACAGAGACGCTGAATCACTTTCATCACAAATGGCAAAAAGAGGAAGGGACGTTCGGCTTCCCTGACACCGAGGAACAGCAAGAGCGTTTCCGCGACCGGTTGAATGAATATGCCGACGAGCACCTGTTCGGGGCCGATTTCGATCCATTTCTGGTTCGAGCGACAACGATGAATATCATGACCCTCGCCAACACCACGGGAAATCTCTTCCATATGGACTCGTTGGCTTTCCCGCGCGGCCATCTGTCCGGCGTCGACTTGGCCAGGGACAGGATTCCGTTGGGCAAGGTGGTGGATGTGCTCCTCACCAATCCGCCATTTGGGGCCGACATCCCGATCAGTGATGAGTCGGTGCTCGGCGATTTCCGGGACGGTGTAGCCAAGTCCTGGGGGCGCGACAAGGAGACTGGCATGATCGTGGTGAACCCAAACGCGATGCCGAAGAGCATGGCTCCCGAGCAACTGTTCATCCAGCGCGCCATAGAGTGGGTCAAACCGGGTGGCCGAATCGGCATCGTCCTCCCGAACGGCATCTTGTCCAACCCTGGGCCAGCCGACGAGGGCGTGCGCCGCTACATCTTGGAGCAATGCTGGGTCTTGGCAAGTATCGAACTGCCAGTGGAGACATTTATTGTCGACGCAAATGTCAATATTCTGACCACCCTGCTGTTTCTTAAGCGGAAGACGGAGCAGGAGATCATGAACAGCCGTATGGGCTCAGAAAAGCCGTACCCGGTGTTCATGGCGGTGGCCGAGAAGGTTGGCGTCGATCGACGCGGTAACGAGTTGTACAAGCGTGAGGCAAATGGCGACATCATCACGGAGACGACCGTCGAACGTGAGCGCATCGAGATCAACGGGCAGGACGTGGTTCGGGAATTCACCCGTAGTCGCAAAGTCGTCGACAATGATCTGCCGATCATCGGGCAGAAGTATCGCGAGTTCCGTGACAAATATCCGATCCCAGGGGCGGACCCGCGTGACAGGCGATCACCTTCGGCGCGAGTGGTGGCGAAGGCGTGAAACTCGTTGACTTGAGCAACCCGGTCACTTCAGAGTGGCTGGCTGATCAGAGCTTTCGCCTGGACCCATCGCCGTATTTGTCCGGGGCGTTGGAGGCGCGGAAGTTGCTTGAGAGGCTGCCGAACACTGTGACCCTGGCGAGCGTCACCCGTGGATTCAACGGCGGTATCTTCAACGGGCCGAAATTCAGCCGGGTCTATTTGGATGACAATCAGCATGCAGTGCCATTTCTTGGTAGCACGGACATGCTCGAAATGGATTTCACCTTCCTGCCCAAGTTGAGCAAGGGGGTGGCGACACGGTTGCCGTATCTGGAAGTACAGCCTGGGATGACCCTCGTCTCGTGTTCTGGGACGATCGGACGTATGGCCTACGTTCGGCCGGATATGACAGGTATTTGGTCCTCGCAGCACGTCATGAAGGTAGCCCCGAACCCGGAGCGGATCTCCGCTGGTTACCTCTACTCGTTTCTGCGGAGTCGTTACGGCGTGCCGATGATCGCGAGTTCCGCGTACGGTGCGATCATTCAGCACATTGAGCCACACCACATCGCTGACTTGCCGGTGCCGCGGTTCGATGTAGCGCTCGAGCACGAAATCCACGACCTGGTGGAGCAGAGTGCCGAGCTTCGTGCGGGCTTTCAGACAGGGCTCGTCACCGCAACTGAAGACTTCTTCAAGAGCGTTGGTCTGCCCGAACTGATCGACTTGCGCTGGCACCAACGGGAACGGGATCTAGGCTTCGAGATCAACGGCCTGACGTCCACGACGTTGCGGGCGCTTAACTTCGCCCCCCGCGCCCGCCACATCATCGAGAGGCTAGGCGCATGGCGAGACACGGCGACGCTCGGCGAGATCTGCGACGGCGGCACGCTTCGTACCGGGGCGCGGTTCAAACGCATCGATGCTGATCCAGATCATGGTGTCCGCCTAGTGGGTCAGCGCCAGGCTTTCTGGATTCGACCCGAGGGGAGGTGGATCAGCGCTTCACAGGCACCCGCCGACATCATGCAGAAGGATGAAACGATCCTGGTAGCTGCACACGGGACTTTGGGTGAAAACGAGGTATACAGCCGTTCGATCCTGGTTACCGGTTCGTGGTTGGAGAACGCGTTCAGCCAAGACTTCGTCCGCGTTCTTAGCGGCGACCCCGATGTTCCGGGTGCCTACCTGTTCGCTTTTTTTCGATCTGAGGCGGCCTTTCGGATTTTCCGCTCCCTGAGTGTAGGCGGCAAACAGCAGGAGTATCACACCAAGCTCATGCGGGAGCTGCCGATTCCACTTGCTGTGCCCGCCGATCGCGATCGGATCGCTGAAACCGTGCGTAAGGCGTATCGCGATCGTGATCGTGCTGATGTCCTTGAGGATCAGGCCCTAGCCCTTCTAACCACCGCAATTGAGGAGGCCTCGGCCTGATGGGTGCCAGGATCGTTGCCGTCGGGGAGGCCGTCAACGACGCCGAGAGGAGCGTGATCGCGCATCTGCGCGATCACGCGCCGGATGATTGGACGGTCCTGCACTCGCTCGAAATTCCCGACCGCCGTGAACTTTTCGAGGTCGACCTCGTCGTGGTCACCGGGCATGCCGTGTACGTCATCGACGTCAAGGGCACTCGAGGTCGGATCGACGTAGTCGGCAGCCGATGGCACCCCGCCGGGCGGCAACCTTTCAAAAGCCCCCTGCCAAAGCTGCGCGGACACGCCAAACGGCTCAAGACTCTCCTTGAGAACGCCCGACCCCAGCTTTCCCGCGTCTACACCGTTGCTCTGGTCGTTCTTCCCGGGCGTGACGCCAGGCTTGTCGACCGCACCCCGGACGAGCGAGATCTGAAGGACACGGTGACGCTGGCGAACCTGATGGACCGCCTGTCCGACGCCAGTGTTGTACCGACCGACCGCCGCCCCGTCGATGCCGACATCTCCAGGCATCACGACGCCATCGTGGAACTCGTGGGGGGCACATCCCAGCGGCCATCCGGGCCGCTCCGCTTCGGTAACTGGCAGGTGATCGAACGGCTCAGTGAATCGCAGCGGGCGCCCGGCATCGACGTGCTCGACGAGTACCGAGCCAAGAACGCCCTGTTCGTGCAGGGTTCTGGAACTGTCCGGTTGTCCGTTCGCGCGGCCGACCCATACGCGGATGAGCGTGCGCGAACACTCCAGCTGCGGCAGATCGGCATTGCCTTCGAGGCGCTGGTCAAGCTGCCCGCGCATCCACACATCGTGGGGGTGCGAGACTTCTTCGCACTGGACGACGACAACGGCTATGTGACCGTCTACGACGATGTGCCCGGTCAGGCACTTCGTCTGTACCTCGACGGTTCGGTCGACCCACTCACCGTCGACGCCCGGGTTCGGACGCTGCATCACATCCTGCTAGGGCTCGCGCACGCGCACGGCAACCGGATCGTGCACCGGGAGGTCAGCCCATCCACAGTTCTGATCGCTCAGGACGGCCGGGCGCTGCTCACCGGATTCGACTATGCGAAGTCCACCACAGGTCCACGTGACTACACCGTGTCCACCGAGGCGTGGACAGCGGCGGAAAGCGCCTACCTGGCACCGGAATGCCTGAACGATCCGTCCAAGATGGATATGGCCGCCGACATCTATGCCGTCGGCGTCATGGGATTCGAGCTCCTCACTGGTCAGCCACCGTTCTCCTCCGCGACCGAACAGCTACATGCGAATGGGGAGTTGCCGCTCTCGCAGCTCCAGGAGGCGGGCATTCCCGCCGAACTGGCGCATTGGCTGAAGCTGCTGTGCGCATCCGATCCCAGGAAACGACTCACCGCCGCCAACGCGCTACGCCGCTTGAAGTTGGCGTTGGGAGCGGCACAGACTCCGAGAAAGCGCCTGACCCATGACAGCCCACCCTCTCCGCCCACCCCGCCAAGCGACGCGCTTCCCGCTTCTGATGAACCAGAGGGTCCACGTGACGCGGCCTTCTATAAGGACCTGCGCCCCGACTTTCAACTGGGCACCAAATACATCGTCCGCCATCGGCTCGGCAGGCCCGGCTCATTCGGCGTCGCCTACCGGGCCTACGACACGATCAGGAACATCGATCGGGCGGTCAAACTGGTTTTGCACGACCGTGACTCGCCGCTGGAGCGTCTCCGGCGCGAGGCGAGCGTGCTGGAGCGGCTAGGAGGCCACCGGCATCCCAACGTGGTGGCGATGGTTGACGCCGATCGGCTGCCGCACCCGGACTCCTATCCATATCTGGTATTCGAGTTCGTCGAAGGGAAAGACCTGAGCGAGGTCATCCGCGCGGGGCGGCTGGGCCCCGCCGATGTTCTACGCCTGGGCCTCGACGCCGCTATGGGGCTTGCTCACATTCACCGGCTGGGCGTCTGGCACTGCGACATCAAGCCAAGCAATCTGCTGTGGACCGACGACGGAGTCAAGCTCATCGACTTCGGCATCGCCAAGACCGCGGACTCGTCGGAAGGCCACACGCACACAAGCCCCCGCTATGCCCCGCCGGACTTGGACGAGGTCCCCGCCGACGGCAGCGGGTACGCAGACCGTGACGTATACGCGCTGGGCATCACCCTCTACGAGGCAATCACCGGCGGCCTGTATCCGTGGGAGAACGTTAGCCAGCCGCCCAAAGGTGTGCCTGGAGCCGACCCGCGCACAGTGTTCAGCGGCCTCAGCGATCTGGCGCCAGGTCTAGTGGAGATCCTGTTGCGGACAATCGATCCGCATCGGGGAAGGCGGTTCACCTCCGCCGAAGAATTGTTGCGAGCACTGCAGGCGCTCGACGGCGACGTCCGCGTTCCCACCACGCCGCGACCCGAGTCTGACGTCGCAGCCGAGGTTGTCGGGACCAGAGCCAAAGCGGACTTGTCGCGGTCCGAACCACCCAACACCAACGCATACGTGGAACACCTGCAGACGCTCTACAGCCAAAGCCGCCGAAGCAATCGCGGTACCCGCGGCCTCGACCCGAACGGCATGTCGGTCTACGTCGAGACCGCGCTTGACCGCGAACTCATCCCCGCATTGGGCGAGGGCAAACACGCCCTTGTAGTGATCACCGGCAACGCGGGCGACGGTAAGACCGCTTTCATCGAACGCTTCGAGCGCCAGGTCATGGACCTCGACATGGGTGCGCGGTTTGGCCCGAAACGGCACAACGGGAGCGATTTCACCCTCAACGGCCGGACCTTCCGCACCAACCACGATGGCAGCCAAGACGAAGGCGACTCGGCGGGCGACGACGTCCTGGAGGACTTCTTTGCGCCCTACGCGGGTGACCACAGCAAATCTTGGTCCGATACTAACGAGACTCGCCTGATCGCCATCAACGAAGGCAGGCTGGTGGACTTCCTAAGCCACCGCCGCGACCGCTTCCCGTGGCTTGCGCGCCTCGTCGACACAGGGCTCGCGGGTGGTCCCACCGACAATGCTGTCGCCGTGATCAATCTGAACGCGCGCGACGTGACAGTTCGCCCAGACAGTGACGAGACAGAGCCAGGCGACGAGTCGATCCTGGAGCGGATGCTCGACCGGATGACCGACGAGCGCTTCTGGGAATCCTGTGATTCCTGCGACCTGGCTCAGCGGTGCTACGCCTTGCACAACGCGCGGACCTTCAGCCATCCCGACGCGGGACCCCAGGCAAAACGGCGCCTGCGCCGAATCTATGAACTCACCCAGTTGCGTGGTCAGTTGCACGTCACTTTACGCGACCTGAGGTCCGGACTCGCCTTCGCTCTCACCTCTGGCCGCGATTGCGGAGAGATCCACGACCTGTATACCGCCGGAGACCCGCAGCCCATCCTCGACAGCTTCTACTTCTCCTCCCATTTGGGCACACCGCCCGCTGCCGGTGGTCAATCCCAGGAACGGGATCGACTTCTCACGCTGCTTCGGGAGACGGATGTAGCCCAAACTCCGCTACCGCAACTCGACCGGCGTCTCGACTATGTGGGACTGACCGCGGACGACCGCGCGCTGATCACTGTGGACGGTCGCGGTTCGTACGATCGCGAGTTGCTGGCGAGCCGGTTCAAGCAACTGGCTCGCTCGGCCGGGCTCCCCGCCCAGATCGCCGAGCATCGTAAGTACCTTGAAGCGGCGCGCAGGCTGCTGTACTTCGAGTTGCTCGACGAGGATCGCGCCGAGCGCATGCTGCCGTACCAGTCCGCGCTGCGCTTCCTCGGCCTTCTGTCGTCCCCTGGCAAAGCTGCCGCCGCACGCGACAACGTGTTGTTCGCCCTCAACAGAGGCGAGGGATTGGCCGCCCCGCAACGCATTGGTGACGCGCTGGCACTGAAGGTGCGAAACGTGCCACAGGGCACCATCCGCAGTTACCGTGTTTTCCCGGCCGCCGGATTCACCCTGGCACCAGGCGAGCCGCTGTCCTCCCCATACATCGAAAGCGGCCGCAGTGAACTCCGTCTTCGGTACGAAGATCCCGACGGTCGGCAGGGCTCGCGCGCGGAGCTGGCCATCCGCCTCGACCTTTTCGAGATGTTGCAGCGGTTTGAGCAGGGGTACCGGCCAGGCGCCGCTGACCTGCAAGGCCGGCAGCTTGCCCTCGCGGTCTTCAAGAACACACTGGCCGCCGTGCCGTACCAGGAGATCCTGCTCACCACCCACGGACACGATCTGCATCGAATTCGCCGCACCGAGGACAACGTCCTGCACATGGCCGACATCTCTGGCGCTGAGCCGGTAGCGGCCGAGGAGGAGAAGTGGCGCTGACCAGCGGACATGGCAGCTTCGACCATCCAGGGTTGACCCATGTCGACTACAAGTCCCTCGACATGGACCGGGTCCTCACGGCATTTCTCGCGCGGCTTTGGCATCGCGGCCTGCCCAGCAGGCTCAGCCGCGCCGGTGACCTCGACCTATCCGTGTTCGTCGACCGTGTACTCGAGCACCCCGAGGTGTTTCGTGGCTTCGACCAGGAGACCACAACCCGTTGGACCAGTACCCATCTTCTCGACATGGTCAGTCGTGGCCGGGCGGGCGAGGCAGTGGCAGGCACTCGGCCGCTGCACGGCTTGGCCTACCGATTCCGCAACAGCCGCAAGTCTCGCCCATATGGCGCAGACGAGCAGTTGTACGAAATGCTGACCTTCGCCGACACCGGCGCGCTCCAGGAGCTGGTGGGTTTTTTCTTCTCCGACGTGGACCGCGCCACCGGCCAGATCACCGCGGGACCTGACACAGACGTGGAGACGCAAGCACTGCTGCATTTGGTGACCAAGGCCTACGGCGAGGTCGAGGACCGCGCTGACGAAAGCAAACCGCGCAAGCCCCATCCGCCGCTGTGCAAGGAATCCGCGCTTCTGCTCGCCGAAGATGTGATGAAACTTCTGTATCACCGGCGGCACATGCCTCGCACGGTCCTGGTCGACTACCTCAAGGTGTTGTTCGCATTTCACTTGGCGATCTACCACCTGCGGTTAATCAAGCTGCTGCCGAAGGCTGTCGTGACCGGCTCGATGGACCCAACGTGCGCGGAAGGTCATCTGCAGGCACGTAACGGTGGCGGCACAGCCTACCTTTGTCCCAACCGGGTTCAGCTGTTCGTCGATGTAGAAGGTACCCCGGACACGGCAGCCGCGGTGCTGGCCGAACACAGTGTCGAAACGTGGTATCGGCGCATTCCCGCGTTCGTGCAGGCCACGTACACTGTGAAGAAGCTCGATGAGTTCGCCGAACACTTGGTGCACAAGCGGAACAAGCTCAGCTATCAGCCCGGCAGGTCCTTCTTCACGGTCGCCGAACTCCTGTCACTCCTCGGCAAGTCCCACAAATCCGCCCGCGACAGCTTTTTCGACGCCAAGTTGAACAGCGTGATGGATCAGCAAGATGAGCTACCCGCGGAGATACGGCAGATTGTCGACCTGAAGCTCGACCCCCTCACCGAGTACGTCGAAACCCTCATGTACTTCAAGGGCCACTCTCGTCGCGGATATATCGTTGAGTGCCTTGACTCGTTGATGCTGAAGAACCGGCCTGGCGCTTTGGTGGCGCAGCCGCGCGGCAGCGGCGAGCGCCGCCGGTTCGTACTTGACGCCCGACTGCTGGAAGTCCTGCTCCAGGTGTCGCTTCTTCGGCCTGGACCCGACGGAAACTGGCGTACGGATCCGATGCGCGTCGACGATTTCCTTGCCTTGTTGCGCAACCGCTACGGCCTCCACATCGACCGGCTGCCCGCTGGGGACGGTTTCGCGGGCGCGCAGCTTGACGATCAGGTCGCACTGCGAGCCAATTCCGCCGCTTTCCTCCAACGCCTCCGCGAGATCGGTTACTACCAGGACATGTCAGACGCCTACCTGACGCAGACGATCACACCCCGATATGCCATCGGTCACAACGGAAGTGCTGAGCTGCGATGACTGCCGGAACCGGACTCACCGAACCCACCGCGGCTGACCTTCGTGACGCACTGGAAGGGGTTCTCGCACCGAAGCTCGCCGCCATGCTCGCCGCGCGTACGGCTGGCCACTGCATGCGAGCGACTGATGTGGACGCAGACCTCGCGGCGAACATTGTGCGCAGGCTGCGCGGTGCAGCGAGCCCGAACGCGGAGATATGTCTACTTGGAACCGACCGCGACACATCGGATGGCAGCCCGACGCGCGACGTAACAGTCACCAGCACCAAGCTGGTCGAACTGCGCAACCGCATCGAGAGCGACAGCCAAGCCACTGGTCCGCTGCTGGTCTTTGTGCCACCAGGCTTGCGGGTCAGCGCTGAAGACTCCTTCGGGGTGGCGACTTTCGAAGACGTGTCCCTGGCCGACGGCTATGACCTTCTAGCCGCGCGACTCCTCGATGAGGTGCCCGCGCGGCTGCGTCCTTCCGTCGACGATCTGTTTGCCGAGGTTGGTCACTTCGCCGGCGCACGCATCCGTGCTTCCTTCCTGCTGACGCTCAAGCAAAACAGTTATGACGATTACGCGGCGGGGGGAACTATCTACCACTTCGGCCTCGTACCGGACTTCGAACTCTTCACCTCACAGGGGACCGTGCGCGAGCGGGCAGGCCGCAACCGAGACCTTGTTACGAAACTGACCGAATCCACCAAATCCGACCGCCAGCGTGTGCTCGGCCTCGGATTGACTGACGCGGAATTCGCCGGAAAGCTCGCCGACTTCGCGTCACGATGCGGGCTGGACGACCCCTACGCGTGGACCCGGCGGATCGTCCTCGACCGGGAGAACTGGGGGCTATCCTTCGGTAATTGGCGCACCGCGGATCGGCGGCGGGCGACGGTGTCGGTGGAAATCCAGGACCTCGGACTCCCGCGCTCCGGCGATGTTCCGGGCGATCTTGAAAGTCATCCCGCGCTGACTGCCATTGCAGGGCAGGCGTACCTGCTGGCAGGGCATAGAGGCACCGCGGAGATCACAGCCCAGTTCGCCGTTCAACCGGATCCTCGCAAGGTCGAGGGTCTCACCCGATTCCGCGTGGAGATCGTCTCCGAGACAGGCGGTCTGGTCGGCCGCATCGCGCACGTCTCGGTCGGCAAGACCGCCAAGCGTAGTTATAAGGCCGTGCTCCGCAAACTCACCAAGATCGACTGGGATGAGGGTTGGCATTTCGTCAAAGTCACTCCCCTCGATGAGGATGATCAGCCCCTCGACGTCGAGCCCATCGATCACGACACACCGGGTGGAGAGAGCGAACGCTTTTATGTCGTCCCCGACGCGGCTACAGAGGAACCGCCTGAACGCAGTGCGGGTCGCTATGACGGAGTCGTGCAGGCTCTTCGCACGCTTGAGTTAAGGGCGCTGGTCCAGGGCGACGACCCGACGCGCATCGCGTTGGGCGACGTCCGTTGGAAGACGGCGGGGGGTAAGAACGTCCAGCCCGTTGTCGACGCCGGTGTGAGTGGTGCGGGACGAATCGAAATCCGGTTGTCGCCTACCCTAGCCGGTCTCCAACAGAGCCTGCTCGAATCGCCGGAACGCATCGGACTCCAGCAGCTGAGCGTCTCGCCGACGGGCACTCACGACAACGGTCGCGACGGCGACGACATCCTTGAGGATTCGGTCACTGGGCGGGTCGCGGATGCCTATGGCGCTTTCATCGCCGCCCGGTCTGCGTACTTCGCGGCAGTACGCGGAGGGGAAGAGGGAACCGGCGTTCGGCCGCTTGTCATCGAAGCATGTGAACTTGCTGCGGTGCGCGACGAACTTGCCGCGTACGCCGAGACGTATGCTGAACTCGTCGCTGCCCAACTGCAGCAGGTGGAGCGATCCGACGATCAAGAGCGCGCGTCGTCGCTGCGCCAGCTCGCGCGAATCCTGCAGACGGACTGTGTCGCTGTGTCCCTTACCGACGGGCTCGGCGAGCGGCACCATTTGATGCTCGTCTCACCGACACATCCCCTGCGCGCCTTGTGGCTTACCACGTGGGACGCACTCGGTCGGGACTGGGTCAAAAGACTCGCTCACACCGACAAGAAGAACGTCATCTCCGCGCAGGGGTCTCTTCTTGACGCACTGGCTCCGCTGGGCTTTCCCTTCGCTGTTCCCCGTCAAGACGGGCGCCTGCTTGTGGCGAGCGACAGTTTGACCCCATATTGGGGGATCTACTTGCCCGAGGAGGTCGAGGATCCCCGCGGCTTGATCGGTAGGCTCACGTCGGCGCTCGGGCTCCCTTCGCGGCCTGCCACGGGATCGGCATCCACCGGCCTATCTGGAAAAGTTCTGGCAGATCGCGTCGAGCGCTATGTCCGTCTGCACCCATACGTTCGCACGTTGGTGATGAACGTCGTGAACCCCGGGCGCGGCGAGCTTCTGGCCGACATGCTCATCGAACTTCAGCGTCGTCCGGCGACCCGGAACCTTCACCACAACCTGCGACTCTGCGTCGGTGACCCGGAGGCGCCCGAGGCTGGAGACGCGCTGGCCGCGTTGCTCAGCTCTCAAGAGCGGATAGTGGAAGCCGAAGCAGAAGCTTTCCTGCATCCGGCCGGAACGGCACAGGAGCAGAAGCTTGTCTTCTCTGTCCGGTCCGTCGACGAATTCACCAGTTCGCCGTCATCCTTTGACGCACACCTCACTATCCTCATCGACGCCTTCGGCGGGGAGCGTTTCGAGTCTGCTGAACACAAGGACATCGCTTACGCGCCGGTGCATGGCCTCATGCAGGCCACCACCACTCGCTACTCCAACGAGGACCGGCACATCGCCTGGATCAAACAGCCGCGATACGGAACCGCGTTGCCGGTGGACGAAGCAGACGACCTGACCACGCTGCTGGGCCGGCTGCCTGCCCTCGTCGCATCCGCCGCCGCTACCGTGGCGACTGCCGGACGTGCCCCGCGGAACGTGCCGTGCGCGGTTTTGTCCCTCGATGTGCCGGACCGCGAATTGCTCTACCAGGCCCACCAGGTCAGCGACTGGGTGGTGACCATCGACCGGACCTTGGGTGTTGAGTACTTCGACCACTCCGCGGGCGACGGCGGGCCCGAGTACATCATCGACTACGTGCCCCAGGGCGTAGCCGGGCTCGGCCACCAAATCATGGTCAGCTCGAAGTCCGTGGACGAGTTGCGAGCTTTGCTCATGCCCGTAGCGGAGCAACATGGACTCAACGTCGACTCGCGCCACCTGCACACGTTCTTCGACCAGCTGCGGCAGCTCTCCGGCAATCTCGCGTTCAAGCTCGCGTCCGCGGCATCAACGCAGCGCACCGAGGTCTTCGGTCTCGCTCTGGCTCGTCTGTTTCTCGATTACCAGGGCGTACTGAACAATCAGATTGTTGTGCCTCTCGACGCCCATCCAGAGCTGTACCGCGAGCTGCGCAGGCAGGCCGAGGAATTCGGTGAGGCTCTCTCCTTCAAGCGGAGCGATCTGGCTCTGTTCCACATCGACGGAAAGACCCATGAGATCACGTGCCGCCTCATCGAGGTGAAGTGCTACACGGCCTTGCACGATGTTGGGGCGTACCAGCAACTCAAATCCAAGATCGCCGAGCAGCTCGAACACAGTCAGCGGGTCTTGGCCGTGAACTTCGACCCGCTACGCAGTCTCCCGGACCGCGTCGATCGCGGTGTGAAGAATCTTGAGTTGTCATCGATACTTCGGTTCTACCTCGATCGCGCCTACCGGCACGGCACCATCCAGCGGTCAGTCTGTGACACCGCACACCGGTTGCTGGACTGCCTCGATGAGGGATACGAGCTGACATTCACCCGCAGTGGGTTGATCTTCGACCTTGCGCGGCCGGGAACAGACCGGGAACTCGACCATGGTGTGGAGTTTCACCGCGTCGGCCTTGACCTCATCACCGAACTCATCGACGCGATCCCCACGGTCCAGAAACTACCTTCGCGGACTGGTGGTGCCCTGGATCAGACGGACGAGGACGGAGAGGCCGCAGTCAGCGATCTCACTGATGTAGATGCTTCGTCTGCGACATGGTCTCAGGTCGACCTGCGTGTTCCTCGGATCGCGGACGCGGCATTCCGTGCCCCTCAGGACAAGGAACACGCCCGGGAACCCGGCGTGGCTCGTGCATTCCTTCCTGACGCTCCGCACGCGGACGATGGCAGGTCGACGGTCGCACCTGCAAGGGCTCAAGAACGGCAGGAACCAGGCGATCGGGATGCCTCAGATCAGGAGGAGACGATCACGAACGGTCCACTTTACGAGGGGCCGCCAGCTGGCGAGGCCGCCGCGCCGGCGAAAGACACGCTTGCTGAAGAAGCGGCCGTCGTCGCGTCGCACATCGCGGCGGATGTGTTTCTGGGAGTCGCGCACCCATCCCCCCAGTTCGGAATCCTCGGGGATGCGGCGGGCAGGTTCATTGGTCTTGACCTCAACGAGACACACACGATCAGCCTCTTCGGCGTTCAAGGCGGCGGAAAGAGCTACACGCTGGGCAGCATTGTGGAGGCGGCTTGTCTTCCCGCGCCCCCGGTCAACGAGCTCCCGCATCCGCTGGCAACTGTGGTCTTTCATTACAGTCAGACTCAGGACTACGCGCCGGAGTTCACCAGCATGGTGCGGCCCAATGATGTCGAGGAACAGCTGAAGACCCTTAAGGAACGCTACGGCGCGGAGCCGAGGGCGTTGGAGGATGTGGTTCTGCTCGTTCCTGTCGATCAGCTCAACCAGCGCCGAGCTGAGTACCCAGACATCGACGTACAGCCGCTGAAGTTTTCATCCAACGAACTCCAGGCTGCCCATTGGCGATTCTTGATGGGAGCGGTCGGAAACCAGTCGACATACATTCGTCAGCTGACCCAGATCATGCGGGCACACCGCAACGATCTGAGCCTCGCGGCCATCCGTCAAGGTGTCGACAGTTCAGGGTTGCCCGATCATCTCAAGAATCTCGCCCAACAACGCCTGGACCTTGCTGCGGAGTACATCGACGACTCAGTGCGCCTGACGACGTTGGTCCGCCCTGGCCGCCTCATCATCGTCGACCTGCGCGATGAGTTCATTGAGAAGGATGAAGCGCTGGGGCTGTTCGTGGTTCTGATGCAGCTGTTCGCCGAGGCCCGTGACGGTGATCGGCACTTCAACAAGCTTGTTGTGTTCGACGAGGCGCACAAGTACATAGACAGCCCCGACTTGGTTGCAGGACTTGTCGAGACAGTCCGCGAGATGCGGCACAAGGGCATGAGCATCCTGGTCGCCAGCCAGGATCCGCCCTCGGTGCCGATTTCATTGATCGAACTGTCGGACCACATCATCTTGCACAAGTTCACCTCGCCCGCCTGGCTCAAACATCTACAGAAGGCGAACGCGGCCTTGTCCGGTCTGACCTCGGAGCAGATGTCCCGACTGCAGCCGGGAGAAGGGTTTGTGTGGGCGAGCAAATCAACGGACCCAGCCTTCACCTACGGAGCAATACGCATGCGCTTCCGGCCACGTGTCACGCGGCATGGTGGCGCCACCAAGACGGCTGCCGGAGGCCGGTGAATTCGGCGACTTTGACAGCTCGGCAAGTCGTCCTATGCGAAGAGTTCGCGGATGTCCTCCACGTCCAGACTCGCGCCGAACATGTTGCCGTCGTCCATGACGCTGGTGAACAGGTCGGCTTTGCGTGCCTTGAGGAGCATCACCTTCTCCTCGATGGTGTCCTTGGCGATGAGCCGGTACACCATGACGTTGCGGGTCTGGCCGATGCGGTGGGTCCGGTCGACGGCCTGTGCCTCGGTTGGTCAACTCCCTCAGGTGAGGGCTGACCTGGAGCAGCCATGACCAACACCGATCCCAACCTCGTCCTGTCCGACTACGAGAAGCGCGTGGCGGCGCTGCTTGAAAAAGCGGAAGAGGCGAAGACGCAGATCCGGGACCTGACCGGGTCAGCGACCAGCCAGGACGGCGCGGTGACGGTGACCGTCAGTGCGGCGGGGGCCTTGGTCGACCTGTCGTTCGGCGCGGAGGCCGAGGGGATGCCGCGGGCTCGGCTCGCGGCGTTGGTCATGGCTACCGCGCGGCGGGCGCAGGCGCAGGCAACGCAGCGGATCACGGAGATCATGGCGCCGATCATCGGCGACAACACTGATGCCATGCGGTTTCTGCACGAGCAGGTGCCGCCGGTGGTGGTGCCGGACGAGCCGCCGCCCGCGGCGCCGGTGTTGCGGCAGTTCAATGAGGAAGAGGCGGCCGAACAGCCCCCGCAGGCGCCGATTCGTCAGCCCAGGCCCGCCCGCGCGACCGACGAGGACGAAAACGACTACGACCAGGGCGATCCGTTGAGCAGGGGGGACAAGTAATGCCGGACGGTGGTTTCCAAGTCGACCTGGAGGTCCTCGAAGCGCACGAGCGGGAACTCAAGGCCTTGCTCGACAACATGCCCGACGCCGCCGACGCGGGTGATTCCTTCTGGAATCCGGACGTCTTCGGCATCGTCGGCATGTTCGCCGCCCAGACGCTCAACCTCTGGACCAACGACGCGGTAGAGCTTGTCGGCAAAACGAAGGCAGCCGGGGAGGAGATGGCGGGGCGGTTCAAAGAGATGCGCGAGGCCTATGCCAACGGGGACCAGGAGTCTGCGGCCATGTTCGAGGCGATCCTCAAGCAGCTTGAGGCGCGGAAATGACCGAACCACAGAGCCCGCTCAACGCGACCGAGGACTGGTCTCCGGCCAACCTCATCAAGCCCCCCAATTTTGACAGTCCGACTCAGTCCTGGGACGGCTCCGGGTTGTTCGGCAGCGCCGCGAACATCGTCTACGACGGCATGAAGGGCGACTGGGGTGCGCTCGCGGGTGACGCGGTCGGCGGCGGCCTCGACCTCCTCGGCTTCGCGATGGACCCCCTCGGCACCGTGCTCTCCGGCGTCATCGGCTGGCTGATCGAGCACATCGGCTTCCTCAAGGAGCCCTTGGACTTCCTCGCGGGTGACCCGGACGCCATCACCGCGATGGCTCAGACGTGGACCAACATCGCCACCCGGATGCAGCAGACCGCCGAGGCCTACACGAACTCGTTGAAGGCCGTCGCGGGGACGAATGGGGCCGCGATCGCGGCTTACCAGGCATCGGTGAACAACTTCGCACAGGTCGTCGCCGGAGGAGCCACCCACGCGCAGAACGCGGCGGCCGCGGTGACTGTGGCCGCCGAGGTCGTCGGTGTCGTTCGTGGGGTCGTTCGGGACGCGATCTCCGAATTCGCGTCGAACGCGATCATCAAGTTCGCCGCCGCCAGCGCCCTGACGCCGATCACGTTCGGCGCCTCGCAGGCCGCGTTCATCGCCGACACAGTCGTCGAAGGCGCGGTCCTCGCTGGGAAGAACGCGAAGAAGGTGGCCAAGGTCGTCAAGAAGCTCGACGGCTTCGCGGATGATGCCAAACGGTCACGCAACATCCTCAAGTCCACGACCGAGGGACTCGACAAGGGCGTCCGCAAATATGTCCAGGACGTGGCGGACGTCGCGGGCAAGAACGCGCGCGACGTCAAGAAAGTGGTCGCGGGCAAGGCGGACCCGAAGATCCTCGAGAACGTGGGCAAGCGGGCCGACGAGCTGAAGGCCGCTCGCAAGGCGCTCCCCGCCGACCCTGCACTCAGCAAGTACGTGAAAATGGGCTATCGCGACCAGTTCGGATCCAACAACCCGATGCTGGACCGGATAGGTGACAAGTTTGAACGAACCGGCACCATCGGCGGGGTGGAGGTTTCGCTTCCCACGGTTCCCGGCTTGATCGCCGACGCCACCGTGCAGGCCACCAGCGACCAGACCCACCGCGAGTCGGACGCGCGAGCCAAGCAGGCGGAGAAGGACGAGAAGTGGGACGAACACTGGGAGCGCGAACGGACCAAGGCGCGGGGATCTGACGGGTCAACAGTGAGCGAGACGCAGCCCTGGCGTGCCGAAGGGACATTGTGAGCCTCCCGGCTGGGGTGTCCTCCGCGCTTCGAATGCTGACCTTGGCCGCACGGTGGGCAATGGCGATCTTCCTGATGGTGATCGGCCTGGTCATCCCCTACGTCATCTATGCCGTGCTAAGGGCGTGGGACCACCGAAGATCCGAGCGATTTTGGGCAGGCTTGGTGAATGAGCCTGTCGTGCACGATGATTCGGTTGTCTACGCACTCGGAGAGTTGCGGGAGACACTCGCCGCAGGCCTGATCTGGTGGCTGGCCCTCACCTTTGTGCTTGTGGCTCGGCGGCGTTCCTCCGGAAGCTGGACGCGGATCCTTGGCGCGTTCTCGCTGATGGGGTACTTCTTCGTCGCACTCGGTTCAATGGTCACCTTCAACAGGAACTTGGAAGGGTCGTTCGGATTCGTTCTCGGGCTGCTCACCCTTGCCGCCACCGTCATCGTCTGTGGGAGCATGCACAGACTCGCCGTTCTCGTGATGACCCGGCCGGTCGCCGGTGACCTGATCCGTTCCGGCCTTGAGATCCCCTTTCGGGTCCGCGGCCAGCGGGCGCGGTTGCGGGTCCAGCATGACCGCGTGGTGATGGACCACCTTTCGTCCAGGTTCAAGCGGGGGCCGGCGACCGCGATGTCCTTCGACGAACTGCGGGTGGTCGGATTGGGCGAGCTGGCCAAGGCATCCTCGCTCAAGGTGGTCGTTGATTCGTCGACAGACATTCTGGGTGAGTCGGTGCGGCTGCCGCTGTCGCCTGGTCCGGCGCTCTGGCTGGTCGGGTCGACCCGACAATGGGTCGTTCCGGTCGATGAGCGGGACGGCCGCCGGGCGGTCGCAGTCATCGAGCAGCGCCGCATCGTGTGCGACGAACTCGTCGATCCGGAGGCCTACGTGGAAAGCAGGGGCGCTCGGGTGGCGAAGTGGGAGGCCGCGAGGACCGCTCGCATGCATGTACTCAACCTGAATCTGTCGCACCGAGCGCGGCGCCGCCGCAATCCCGCCCAGTGGCGTCCGGCGGAATTGAAGGGCACGGTCCAGTTGGTGGTAGTGGCCGGATTCTGCCTGTCCTCGCTGCTCGGCAGCCTGGTCATGTTGTGGGCCGAATTCATGGGCTACGGCGGCGGGAAATTCACCGAACAAATCATCGTGTCGGGGATCTTCGGGCTGCTGCTCGCACCCCTGTCCTGGTTCCCGATTCGACGGCTTCGGAACTACTTCCGCGCGCGGCGCCATCTGGAGGCCAACCCGGTCCAGCCAAGCCTCAACTTGATGCCGGTCGGGATACCCAGTCGGCCGTCCGTGGCCGGTTGGACAACCTTGACCACGAACGCTCGGTCAGCCCCTGACAAGCTGAGCGCAGGTGTTCGCTGACGGCCTGATGATCGTTTTGGGTGACGGCGAAGGGTGTGGAATGGCCGAGATTCCAGGCAGGGTAGGCAAACCGGCGCTGCGAGCGTTCGCAGCTGCTGGATTCTCGACAGTGGAGCAGTTCGCGCAGGTGAGTGCCGTGGAGGTTGCCGCGCTGCATGGGCTGGGGCCGAAGGCGGTTATCGTGATGCGGGAGTCGTTGGCGGAGTTGGGATTGACGTTCGCTGACGAGCCGGGTGTCCAGCCGTCTTGAACTAGCATGGGCTCATGATCGATTTCGAGAAGAGCTCCGTGTTCAGGCTGTCTCCCTGCGACCCAAGGGATATCGCTCCCTCAGTTGCCCCGATCATCATCGCCGGTGAGGAGATCGCCCTCTGCTTCAAGGGCGCCAGGGACTTCGTCGTGTTCACCAACAAGCGGCTGATCGCGGTGAACGTCCAGGGGATCACCGGGAAGAAGCGGGACTTCACTTCCCTGCCGTACAGCAAGATCCAGGCGTTCTCCATCGAGACCGCCGGGACCTTCGACCTCGACGCCGAGCTTGATCTGTGGTTCAGCGGGCTCGGCAAGGTGCGGCTGGAGTTCAAGGGGCGGGCCGACATCCGCCAGATCGGTCACATGATCGCGTCTTTCGTGCTCTAACGGACTTCGATGCGGACCGGGGTGCCTGCCTCGACGGTTCGGCTGACGGTGCACAGGCGGTCGTGGGACTGCTTGGCGGCGCGGGGGAGGGCTTCTCGGGCGGTGTCGCCTTCCCGACCTTCGGGGAACCGGACGGTGAAGGTGACTTCGAGGTTGTCCATGTGGTTGCCGTGTTCGGCGTCGCGGAGTTTGTCGCCCGTGGTGGTGATGGTGAAGGTGGTGGGTTCGGCTCGGCGGCTCGTGATGTAGTCGACGTCGATGGCGGTGCAGCCACCGATGGCGGCGAGGAGGAGTTCCACGGGGGTGAAGTCGGTGTCCTTGCCCTCGCCGATGGTGATGGTGCCGCCGCGGACGTTGGTGACCTCGTATCGGCCGAGGCTGACCCGGTCGATGGAAACCGTGCGCTTGGTGTCGCTCATGTCGTCCTTCCGTGATCGTTCGCCTCACAGTACGGCGGCTCGGCCGAAACGTGGACCGGAGGCAGACAAGGCGAGTGGGTGTAGGGGTGAACTGGGCCATGGTGAGTGGACCTGACTACGGGGGTCCGGCGACCGGCCGCGCTCTACCGGATGGCCACAATCCTGCTTGGCGGGTGGCCTGATCGACAGATAGGGGACCGGGGTGTCTGGTTGCTGCTCGCCTTGGGGGCGGCAGGTCTCGTCGCGGGGGCCGGGCTGGTGACCACGGCCAGCCATGAGCATGCCGAGGTGGGGGCGTGGTTGTGGGTACGTCGGGTGGCCGTGACGGTGTCGCTGGTCGCAACATCCGCCGCCCAAAGGCTGACTACCCGCCCCCGGCCTTGGCCAGTTGGGCGGCTTGGACGTACGGCGCCGCTGGGCTCAGTTGGAGCCAGGTGGGGAAACCGCGGACTATCCAGCGGGCACCGGTCAGGGTGAGGGCTCCGGTCTTGGCCGCCGCCGTGAGGTCGATCTCGCCCTCCCACACCCGGAACAGGGTTGCGATGTCCGACGCCAGAACCGCGTCGATGTCGAAGCCCGGATCGGTGTAGCAGACCGAGGCGTCGCCGGGTTCCAGGACCAGCCAGAAGACGCGGGAGCGGTCGGCGACCTCGATTTGGATCACCGCTCGCTTGGTGAGTTCGCTGGTGTCCACTCGGCCGTGGAGCCACCACATCAGGACCTCGGGGTCCAGTTCCTCCGGTTTGGGGTCGCCGAAGGCGTGGCGGGCGCCCCAGTCGGCCAGGCCGAAGACGAGGGGGCGCAGGTCCTCGCCCGCCTGGGTCAGCGCGTAGGCACTGTCCGTGTGGGTGACGATGCCCGCGTTCTCCAGCTGCCGCAGCCGCCTGGACAGCAGGGCCCGGGAGAGGCCGGGCAGGCCGCGCGAGAACTCGTTGAAGCGGGTGGCGCCGGTCAGCATCTCGCGGACTATGAGCAGGGTCCAGCGGTCGCCGAGGGCTTCCACCGCTCGGACGATCGGGCAGTACTGGGCGTAGGGCCGCATACCTCGGAGTCGCGCGTGGACACCCGGAGCGTTACGGGTGCGGTTCAGTTTCTGCACTACCTGGACGCGTGCGGCGTTCCTAGCGTTGGGCGGACACCGATATGGGAGGTATCGCCATGACCGTCATCGACCGTCCGGTCCAGACCCGCTCGTTCCCCACCGCCATCCGCCCCGACGACGCCAAGTTCGTCGGGCTCGCCGCCGACATCGGGGCTGTCGCGGCCGCGCACGCCGCGGAACACGACCGGGACGCCACGTTCGTCTCCGAGGCGTACGCGGTCATGCGGGAGCGGGGGTATCTGGCGTTGTCCGTGCCCGAGGAACTGGGCGGGCTGGGCGCCACGATGCGGCAGGTGCTCTACGCGCAGGCCGAGTTGGCCCGGCACGACGGGGCGACCGGGCTGGCCAGCGCCATGCACCAGTACCTGACCCTGATGCAGGGTTTCCGCCGCCGCAAGGGGGCACCGGACGCCGAGGGGGTGCTGCGCCGCGTGGCGGCTGAGGGGATCGTCATCGCGACCAGCGGCGGGTCGGACTGGCTGTGGCCGACGACGACGGCGGTGGCCGTGGACGGCGGGTTCCGGGTCAGCGGCCGCAAGGCGTTCTGCAGCCAGTCGCCCGCGGCGACCGTGGTGGCGACGTCCGCGGTGCTCGGCGACGAGGTGCTGCACTTCAGTGTGCCGTTCGCCGCCGACGGGGTCCGGATCGAGGAAACGTGGGACACGCTGGGGATGCGGGGCACCGCGAGCCACGACGTCGTCCTCGAGGACGTGTTCGTGCCCGCCGACAAGATCGCGGGACGGCGGCCCTACGGCGAGTTCGGCGTGCCCCTGATGGCCGCGGCCATCCACTTCGCGCCGGTGGTCGGGGCGACCTACTTCGGCATCGCCGCCGCCGCGCGGGACGTGGCCGTGGCTGGGGCGAACCCGCAGGCCCAGCGGCAGATCGGGCTCATGGACTCGCACCTGCGCACGGCCTGGTGGTCGCTGATGGGCGCCGTCGAGGAACTCGGGGACGACTACGGGCTGGAGCCGTCGACGCTGGCCACCGTGATGCTCGCCAAGCGGCACGCGGTCATCTCGGCCATCGCGGTCGTGGACCTGGCGATGGACATCATGGGCGGGCGGTCCTTCTTCCGGCGCTTCCCGCTGGAGCGGGCCTACCGCGACGTCCGGGCGGGCCGGTTCCACCCGCTCACCCCCGAGGTGACCCTCAACTACGTGGGCAAATTGACCCTGGGCGACTCCGGCGTCACGCAGTGACGTCACATCTCGGGTGGGTGCGGCGATGTAGTCGGCGTGCCGTTGCCCGGGAGAGAGGCGTCCATGATCACCGTTGCCGAGAGTGTGTTCGCCGCCCAGTTCGACTCGCCGATGACATTGGGGCGCAGGCTCGCCGCCCTGGGGCGGGAGGTGCCGGTGGTGTTCGACCAGCGGATGGGTGCGCCGTTGGTGTTGCGCCACAAGGATGTCTCGGCCGCCCTGCGCGACACCGCGACGTTCGGCACCCAGTTCTACGGCATGGGTCCGATGGCGGCGTCGATGATCGCGCACGACGGGGCCGAGCACACCCGGCAGCGGCGGATCCACAACCGGTTCTTCAGCCCGGGGGTGAGCCGACGCTACGAGGAGCGGATCGTTCCCATCGCCGTGCGGACGTTCGGTTCGCTGGAAGGCGAGCGGGCCGAGTTGGTCGAGGACGCCATCGCCCGGTATCCGATGCAGGTGTTCCTGGACTTGTTGGGGATTCCCGACGACGTCGGCGACCAGGGGCTGGCGTGGGTGCGGACGATCGTGAGCTGGTTGGGCTCGCCGATGGAGGAAGCGCTTGCGGCACCGGGGATGCAGGCTTACCAAGAGCTCAGCGACTACACCCGGACGCTGGTCGAGGCGGAGTTGGCCGACCCGAAGGACAACCTGCTCGGCGAGATCATCCGGGCGCACCTCGACGAGGACCAGTTCTCGCTGGAGGCGTGTGTGGTCGCCGTGGTGGGGCTGATCCTGGGCGGGTTCGAGACGACCATCCAGATGATGACGGCGACCATCAGCTCGCTGCTGCTCAACCCCGACGCCCTCGACCAGGTGCGCGCGGACCGGTCGCTGATCGAGCCCGCCATCGATGAGGCGTTCCGCTGGGCCAACCCGTCCGCGGGGCTGTATCGGTTGGTGCTCAAGGACGTCGAGATCGCGGGGACGCCGATCGCCGCCGGGAGCATGGCCTACTTCTGCATCGCCGCCGCGCACTACGACGAGGAGGCGTTCCCGGAGCCGGAGGTGTTCGACGTGCGACGGCGGCCCGCCCAGCTCGGGTTCGGGCTGGGACCGCACTACTGTGTGGGCGCGCCGCTGGCCAGGATCGAGGTCCGGGCGGCTGTCGACGCACTGCTCGACGGCTGTCCCGGGTTGCGGCTCGATCCTGGCCAGGAGCTGACATTCCGTTACGGCGCAAGGGGTTTCGTCCAGCACGGCACGGACGCCGTGCCGGTGGTGTGGTCACCCCGAGCCTGAGGTCACCGCTTCACGACGGGAACCGGGATCCGCAGCTGCCGCCACTGAAGTCCCAGCCGGGACGCCCCCGCCGGGGCCGAGCGGCGCAGCGCGATGGTCCGGGCGGTCTGGGCGGCCACCAGGGCGATCAGCAGGGCGGCCAGCACGATGGGGCCGTAGGACAGGCCGCGGGCGGCGGCGGGCAGCGGGACCGCGCTGCCCGTGGTCCGGTTGTCCGCGGCCGTGTCGCCCTGCCCGGCCAGGCCGAACTGGGGAACCGGGCTGTTGCCCGCCGGGGCGGTGAGGACGGCGACGGCTTCGGGCGGCAGGCCGAGCCCCGGCGCCCTGGTCTTCCACTCGACCGGGTACTCCAGCGCCTGGTTCGAGCCTCCCGGCGAGCCCGCGGGACGCTCCGGCGCCGCACCGGGCGGCACGGCCGGGCCGGACTCGTGGTACGACGGCGGCGCGCCGGGAGTGCCTGGGGCGCCTGGCTTTCCGGGGGCGGGACGGACTGTGGTCGTCGGCGCCGAGCCCGGACTTCCGGGGGCCGGGTTGGTGGGCGGCGGGGTGCCCGGGTTCGCGCCGATGGCGGTGCCCGCCACCTCGCCGACGACACCGCAGGTCTGGGCGATCGTGCTCCACACCGTCGGCAGCAGGGTGCCGATGACGGGGGAGAGGACCGGCAGCCCCAGCAACTGCGTGGTGACCGCGTTGGCGATCACGTCGCCGTTGATCATCGCCTGGCCGGTGTCGGGCACCGCGCCGATGGGGATCGGCGGCAGGGTGGACCACACCTGCTTGAACAGGATCCGGGTCACGCCGAGCGGGTCGAGCGGGGCCAGGGCGGCGAGGATCGGCGGTTCGACGGCCGAGGGCCGCAGCGCGATGGGCTGGCCGGGCGCGCCGACCACACGGGCCGAGCAGCTTTCCAGCACGACCGTCTCGGCGGCTGATGAGACGCCCGCACCCATCAGGAGACCGCCGGACACCATGGCGACGAGGCTCAGCAGCACGCCGAACCGCCGGGCACGCACGGGGACGGACGACGCGGCTGTCTCGGTGCGCGGGTCAGGCGACAGGTGAGCTCTACCGCGTGGACGCGACAGGTACCGCATGTCCGTGCTCCCTTACTTCGGGTTGGGGCGGATCACCGCGGAGCAGGCCACGTTGGAGTACTGGCCGGGCGCCACACCCTGGTTGACCACTTGGCCGTCGACGCTGACCGAGCAGGAGATCGAGTCCGCGTCGGCGTTGGCCGCGAGGAGTTGCGCGATGCCGATGCCGGGGCCGACGGTGATCTGGACTTCCTTGCGCCACGGCAGGTCCACGCCCTCGACCTTCTCGGTCTGGGCGGTCCCGTCGACGACGTACCGGATCTCCGGGGACTTGCCGACGCCGTTGACCTCATAGACGACCGTGTGGGTGCTTTTCGGCAGTACGGCCTGTCGGTCGCGGATCTGTTCCTCGGGTTCCGGCTCGCCGTCGAACGCGCCGGTGAGCACGAGCACGGCGACGAATAGCGCGGCCACCCCCAACAGCCAGGGCAGCCACCAAGTCTTTTCCGCGAGCTTTCGCGATTTCGTCGGCGGCGGGCTCACCGTGGAATCCGATTCCACGGCTTTCGACTCGGACTCCTCGACGTTCTCCGCCGCCGCGGCCGTCGTGGATTCTTTGTCGACGTCGTCCTCGACGACATCGACTGCCTTCGCTTGGGTCTCACTCACGACTTGGGTCCTCCCTGGGCGACGGCCGAAACGACTGGTCGGATGGTGGCACGAGAGATCCGGCCTTGGCTAGAGGGGCCTATCTCACAGGTCTGCCGATTAACATTCAAGCAATCTTTCGCCCTGTCGATCACGCGGTCGGCGGCGGTGGGGACATTTGCCCAGCTTAAGGCTCCTCTCAGGTCTCTCTTAGAAGTCTCTCAGGTGGCTCTCAGGTGTCGCCGATGGCGAAAAAACGCATTGCCGGGTAGATAACCGAACAGGCAAATACCCGTCATTCGCTACCGGTCGGTCACTTAGGATTGTGCCTCTGACCTGCTAAAACAAGGCTGACGAGCGTGTGTCCGACCACTCGCGAAGGTCGGGACAACAATTGTTCGATCAGGTGGAAAGTGGGCCGAAAATTCTTGCGCTCACCCGCCTGGTCGAGGCCGAGTGATCGGAAGATCGTCTCGTGTTAACAAAGCAGAGATTAACCGGACATCCTTCATTGCGGTACTTGGTCCCACTTCTCCGGGATTCCTGAGAAGGCGGTACCGTTCACCCCCAGGAGCTCGCAATGGCAGACCTCCGGCCCGATGCCCGATCAATTCGCCGACAGGATTCGCACGGCAAGGACCCACCGAAAGGCACCCCGGTGCCCCGGTGAGTTCTCGCCGTGTCTTTGTCGATCGGCAGAGGCGGCAATTCGTTCCACCTCCCCGGTTCGGGTAGCGCGATCTCACCCTGCGCGGGATCGCGCTACCCGAACCCGATAAGAAGGGAATGGCATGCGCTCGTCGCGTCATTATTCGCCGCGTATGTTCCCGTCCGGGAGGGGCGCCCCGCGCCGCTCCCGGACGACACGGTTCATCGCCGCGTCGTCAGTCCTCGCGCTCGGCATTCTGGGCGCCGCGGTCCCGTCCCCTGCCCTGGCGGCGACCCACTCGGTGACAATGCAGAACCTGCAGTACAACCCGGCGTCGATGACCGTCGCCGTCGGGGACACCGTCACCTGGTCCAACTCGGACTCGGTGATCCACAGCGTGACGGGCGGACCGCTCAACTCGCCGGACCTCGGTCCGGGAGCGTCCTACTCGTTCACCTTCACCGGCCCGGGCACCGTCGACTACCGGTGCAAGTTCCACCCCGACATGGTGGGCCGGGTCGTCGTCGAAAGTGGTGGACCCTCGCCCACCACGACCACGGTGCCCCCGACGTCCACCACGGCACCCACCGCCACGCAGCCTCCGACGGCGACCCCGCCGCCCGGTGGCGGCGGTGGCACCGCGACCAGCGCCCCCGGTGGCGCCCCGGTCGGCGTCGGTCCGCTGCCGGTGTCGTTCGACCTGACCGACGCCAACGGCTCCTGGTTCGACACGAACTTGAACCTGGGTCCGTCGATCGGCCAGTCGCTCGCCGTGGCGGTCCTGCCGCGGGTGAACCTGGGCTCCGTGCTCAACGGGGTTCCGTCGGTGAACCCGTCGGGCATCCCGCTGCTCGGTGGCGGCGGTCTGCCGGACGTGGGCGGCCTGCTGCCCGGTGTCGGCGGCGGCGCGCTCCCGGGTCTGCCCGACCTCGGCGCGGGCCTTCCGGGCCTGCCCGGTGGCGGTGGCGGCCTTCCGGGTCTGCCGGGCCTGCCGGGTCTCCCCGGTGGTGGCGGCGGAGCTCTTCCCGACGTCGGCGGCCTGCTCCCGGGTCTCGGCGGCGGCCTCCCGGGCACGGGTGATCTCCCGCTGCTCGGCGGTGGCAGCCTCCCGCTGCTGGACGGCACCACCGTCCCGCTGCTCGGCGGCGGCCTCCTGGCCGGTCTCGACGCGGCCAAGACGCTGAACCTGGACAACATCACCCAGGTCAACAGCGTGCTCGGCAAGGGCGGCCTGCCGTTGCTCGGCGACCTCGGGGTCGACCCGAACTCGCTGTTCAACCTCGACGCCATGCGGCAGGCGATCTTCCAGCTGCTGCCCACGGGCGACCAGCGGATCAGCAAGGCGAACTCGCTGCTCGACCAGCTGACCAGCCAGGTGAAGGCCCTCCCGGCCGACGCCCCTATCTCCCTGGACAGCCTGCCGGTCGGCCCCGAGCTGGAGGACCTCCTGGAGGACCTGCGGACCTTCGCCGAGAACGACGTGCAGCTCCCGGTGACGTTGAACTTCAACATCGCCAACCCGGACGCCGAGTCGGCGCACACGCCCACGAGCCTCATCTGGCCCGAGGGCGCCAAGGGTTTCCCGGCTGACGTGCCGGGTGCCTTCGTCGGTGCGACGAGCTACCAGCTCACCGAGCCCGGTCTGTACGCGTTCACCTGCAAGATCCACCCGTACATGCTGGGTGCGGTCGTGGTCGACGACCCGCTCACGCTCGGCCTTGACTTCGGCAAGAAGCTCGGCGTCAACGCTCGCGGTCTGAGCGTGCCGTCGAACGCCGACATCATCGCCCAGCTGGTCCAGAAGTTCTTCGTCATCACGGTGGAGGACAACTGGCAGACCTTCAGCGACACCGAGGAGCGGACCTGGAACCCGCAGTTCCCGCCCGCCCCGATCCTGATGTACGACGACAAGGGCAGGCCGGAACTGGTGCCCAGCCTCGACTCGTACCTCAAGAGCAAGTTCGGCTTCCCGAAGAAGCTGCCCGCCCTGGGCAAGAAGCCGTCCACGCCTGGTGTCGGTGACGTCTGGATCGCGACCCAGATGGAGGAGTACGCGGAGAAGTCCAAGACCGGCTCGATCACCAAGGTCGACACCGCGACCTGGAACGTCGAGCAGAAGATCTCCGCGCCGGAGATCAACCAGAACAACATCCACAACATGTGGACGGACAAGAACGAGACTGTCCTCTACGGCAATGAGTGGTTCGGCGATGAGATGAACACCTACGATCTCAAGACCGGCAAGTTCATCCGCCAGCTCGAAGTCGGCCCCGACCCATCGCACGTGATGAGCCGGACCGACACCGACCAGCTCCACGTGGCCATCAACGGCGGTGGCTCCGTCCTGGAGATCGCACCGGGCGGCACCCGGATCGATCGACGTCTTCCGGTGCAGGCGCCGGGCGGCAAGATCGCCCACCCGCACGCCCACTGGATGACCGGTGACGCCAAGATCATGGCGACGCCGAACGTCAACACCTACAACGCGACCCTGGTCGACATCCCGACCGGCAACATCAGGCACGAGAAGACCGGCGAGATGCCGATCGCCACGGGCATGACGCCGGACGGCAAGAAGACGTACATGGCCGACTTCCTCGGCGCGACCGTCTCGTGTATCTCCAACTACGAAGACGCCTGTGTCGACGGCAGTGCGAAGGCCAAGCACAAGAGCATCAACCTGTGGGGCAGCTACGACCCGGTCGCCGGTGGCACCGGACCGTTCGGCGGTCTGCCGATCCAGCTGCCGGTGGCACCGGACAACTCGGCTCTCCTGGTGGCGAACACGTTGACGTCCAACATCACCGTGATCGACCCCAAGACCGACGAGATCGTCAAGTGGCTGCCGTGTGACGCCGGATGTCACGGCATCAACTACGGGGCGAAGAAGGGCGGCGGCTACTACGCCTACGTCTCCAGCAAGTTCGCCAACACGCTGGCCGTGGTCGACCCCGACCCGAACGGCGACGGCAACCCTGAGGACGCCGCCGTTGTCGGAAAGATGGTGCTCGACGGCAACCAGGGCACCGTCAACGACGGAACCATCACCAAGTGGGCCGGTTTCGGCGGACAGGGCGTTCTCGCCATTCCGCTGGCCTACGAGGGCTGGGTCCAGAACGCGCCCAGCAACGCGGTCAACGACCAGTTGACCTGTCGCCAGCGGCACCCGGTCACCTACGCGACCGATTGTTCATAACCGCCGGATAGCGGGTCGGGGAGCCGCCTCCGGGCGGCTCCCCGACCCACCGGTCGACGAAAAGGAAAGCCATGAGTTCTCCGCAGTCGCCGCGCGGGTTCGCCACCAAACCCGCCATCACCTTCGCCCTGGTCTCGGTGATCGCCCTTCTCGGCACGCTGATCTCGAGTTCCTCGGCGCCCACAGCCAAGGAGTCGCTCCCCGTCGACGTGTCCCCGGTCGCCGCCGCCGCGCAGGCGCAGTCCGGTGGCGGCGACGACCTCGGTGACGGCACCCGCCTCGCGGAGTGGCGCATCGTCGACGGGGTAAAGGTTTTCCACCTGACCATCGCCCCCAAGCAGTGGGAGACCAAGCCCGGCGTGATCAAGGCCGGCTACAGCATCAACGGTCTCATCCCGGGCCCGGTGATCCGGGTCAACGAGGGCGACAAGGTGCGTTTCGTGGTCAAGAACGACATGCCCGAGGAAACCGCTTTGCACTGGCACGGCATGGATCTGCCCAACGACCAGGACGGCGTGCCGATGCTCACGCAGCCGCCGATCGAGCCGGGCACGACCTACACCTACGAGTGGACCGCGATCAGCACCGGCAGCCACTGGTACCACTCGCATCACCACGGTGAGCAGGAGAGCAAGGGCGTCTACGGCTCACTGGAGATCGTGCCCCGCCTCGGCGACATCCCCGCCGACCGCGACTACCGGATCATGACCGGCGACGGCGCGCTCGGGTTCGTCATCAACGGCAAAAGCTTCCCGGCGACGGCCCCGCTGCGCGCCCGGGTCGGGGAACGGGTGCGGTTCCGGCTCATCGGCACCGGTCCGGAGATGATCCACCCGATGCACCTGCACGGCGGGTTCTTCGAACTCGTCGCCCAGGACGGGAAGCGGCTGCCGTTCCCGCAGCGGATGGACACCCTCCTGCTCGGCGTCGGGCAGACCTACGACATCGTGTTCGTCCCCACCAAGCCGGGCAAGTGGATGCTGCACTGCCACATTTTCTCCCACTCCGAGACGCACGAGGGCATGAGCGGGCTGGTCTCGATCCTGCACGTGGACCCGGCCGCGGTGGCGCTGCCCGAACTCGGCAAGCTGCCCACGGCCGTGCCGAACCTGCCGGTGCCAAGGCTTCCGCTGCCCGCGCTTCCGCTGCCCGCACTGCCCGCCTTGCCGCTCGTGCCAGGTGTCCCCGCGCCGGTGGAGCCGCTGGGCGGCCCGGCTCCCGCCCATTCGCACAGCTGACCCCGTTCGCCTGAGCACGAAAGGGATTCCCATGTCACGTTCCATCTCGGCGGCGATCCGCGTTCTCGTCGTGGCGTGCGTCGCAGGCGCCGCGATGCTCGTCGGCGCCCATACCGCGCTCGCGCACGTGTCCGTGTCGGCCGACGGCGCCGTGCCCGGCAAGTACACCAAGGCCACTTTCCGTGTCCCCAACGAGAAGGAGACCGCGTCGACGGTCCGGCTGGAGGTGACCTTCCCGGCCGACCACCCGTTCGGCCGGGCGTCGGTCGCGCCGCCCGCGGGCTGGACCGCGACGGTGAAGACGCGCAAGCTCGACGTCCCGGTCAGCCACCACGGCGGGGCCAAGCTGACCGAGGGCGTCGAGTCGATCACCTGGGAGGGCGGGGAGATCAAGCCCGGCGAGTTCGCCGAGTTCCCGGTGTCCTTCGGCCCGTTGCCCGCCGACGCCGACCGGCTGGTGTTCAAGGCCCTGCAGACCTACTCCGACGGCGACGTCGTGCGGTGGATCGAGACGCCGCGCGACGGCGCCCCCGAGCCGGAGTACCCCGCTCCGGTGCTGACACTGGCCGCCGCGCCCGCCACGGCGTCGGACGCGGGCACCGATGTGCTCGCCCGGGTGCTCGGGCTGGTCGGTGCGGTGACCGCGTTCGGCGCGCTCGCCGCCTGCGTCGCGGTGCTGCCCGCCGTCCGGCGCCGGACGGCCCAGCCGAGGGCGGAGATCCCGCCCGCCCGTGTTCCCGTCAAGGAGAAGGCGCAGGTCTGACCATTCCTGGAGTCGTGATGTCCGTGCTGTCGCCATCCCGCGCGCGGCTGGTGTTCGCCGCCTTCCTCACCGCCCTGTCCGCCATGCTCGTCAACCCGGCGCCCGCGTCGGCGCACGCCGTGCTGGTCTCGTCCACGCCCGGTGGGTGGCAGCTGCTCGGCGACTCGCCCAAGGAGGTGTCGCTGCGGTTCACCGAATCGGTCGACGTCGGCCTGGCAGGCATCCGGCTGATCGGCCCGCGCGGCAACGACATCGCGGGGCTCGGGGCGCCGCGGCACCCCGAGGGCAAGCAGGACACGGTGTCCGTGCGGATACCGGAGACGCTCGCCAACGGCACGTACACCGTGTCATGGCGGGTCGTGTCGGCCGACACCCATCCGATCCAGGGCGCCTTCACCTTCAGCGTCCGCGAGGCCACTGCGCCCGCGTCGGCTGAGGCTTCGGCGACCGGGAACGGTGTCGCGGCGGTGTTGTACGGCGTGGCCCGGTGGCTGGCCACAGCCGGGTTCGCGCTGTTGGTCGGCACCGCGTTCGTCATCGCCGTGTGCTGGCCGGGAGCGCGGGCGCGACGCGGGATCCGACGCCTGGCGGTGGTCGGCGCGGGAACGGCGACCGCCGCCTCCGTGGCGGCCCTGGGGCTCTATGGGCCGTACGCGAGCGGCGGGTCCCTCGGGGGGATCGTCGATCCGGCTGTTCTCGGCGCGACCGTGGACAGCCGGATCGGCCTCGGCCTGGTGACCCGGATCTTGTTGCTGGGCATCACCTCGGCGCTCCTGGTGCGTTTCCTGCGTCGCGACGAGACCGAGGGCGACCTGCCCACCCGGCAGCGCGCGCGCCGGGGAGTCCTGGTGCTGGCGGGTGCGGGAGTCCTCGCCGCGACCTGGAGCCTGGTCGCGCACGGAGCCGCGGACACGCTCGCACCGCTGACCGTCCCGATAGGACTGATCCATCTCGCCGCGATCGGCGTCTGGCTCGGCGGGCTGCCCGCGATCGCGGTCCTGCTGCGCTCCGGTGACATCACGGCGATGCGCACGGCGGTACCCAGGTTCTCCACGACCGCGGGGATCTGTGTCCTCGTGGTCGCGGTGACCGGGCTGTATCAGGGTTGGCGGCAGGTCGGCACGTTCTCCGCGCTGGTCGGCACCACCTATGGCTGGTGGCTGCTGGGGAAGCTGGCGCTTGTCGGCATCCTGCTGGGCTCCGGTGCGATCGCGCGCCGCTGGGTGCACCGGCACTACGGGTTCGAGGTCGCCACCGTGACCGAGAAGCGCCGCGCCAAGCGCGGGCCGGAGACCGCCGAGGTGGGCCGGTTCCGCAAGGTGGTCGTGGTCGAGGTGGCGCTAGCGGTGGCGCTGCTCGGCGTCACCGCGACCCTGGCGGCGGCCGAGCCCGCGCGGGCCGAGCAGGAGCGGCTGACCAACCCGCCCAAGGCCGCGGCGGGCCCGCTGTCGGTGGCGGTGCCGTTCGACGCGGGCGGGTTCCACGGCAAGGGGCAGGTGGCGATGGTGCTGACCCCGTCGAAGGTCGGCAAGAACGAACTGCATCTCGCGGTGCTCGACCCGGTCGGCAAGCCCAAGACGGTGCCGGAGGTACGGGCCGAACTCCGGCTCGCCGCGGCCGGGATCGGCCCCATCCCGGTGAAGCTGGTGCCCGGCGGGCCCGCGCACTACGTCTCGCTCGACGTCGGCCTGCCGATGCCGGGGGAGTGGGAACTCGCCGTCGTGGTGCGCACGTCCCCGATCGACCAGACCACGGTCCGGGTTCCGGTAAACACCACGTGACTTGCCACCGACAGGACGAGACCCCCTGCTCGAGCCGTCGTTGACAGATCATCCTCAAGGAAAGGCGGAGGCGGATGAGGTCGGTGCCACTGGTGACCGGGGATCCCCGGGCGTTGCCCGCCAACGTGCTCGCGGACCTGCGCAGGCGGGTGGTCGCGGCGGTCGAGACGGGAATGGCCCAGGTGGACGCCGCGCGGCTCTTCGGGGTGTCGCGGCAGACGGTCGGGCTGTGGGTGCGCGAATACCGCGACCGCGGGGACAGCGCGTTCGTCCCCGGCAGGCGCGGACGCAGGCCCGGCGAGCAACTCGCCCTGGCCCCGGCCCAGCAGCTGTGGGTCGCGCGGGCGATCATGCGGCACACCCCGGACGCGATCGGCCTGCGGTACCGGGTGTGGACCCGGCAGGCGGTGACCGAGCTGATCAACCGCGAGTTCATGGTGATGCTCGGCGCGACGACGGTCGGCAACTACCTCGTGCGGTGGGGATTCCCGGGGCCGCAGGACCTGTTGCGCACGCTGCGCGGGCGCAACGCGGTGGCGGTCAGCCGGGCGAACCGGTACGGCGGCGGCGAGCGGCAGGCCTGGCTGCCCGGCGCCGAGGTGATCTGGGTGGGCCACGGCAGTCCGAAATGGACGATGGACGCGCAGGGCGGCGGCTGGGCCGACCTGAGCGTGCTGCAGGCGGTCTCGAACCGCGGCGCGATGTCGTTCCTGGCGTGCGAGGACCCGTTCGACGCCGGGCAGGTGCGCGCGTACCTCGAGCGGCTCGCCGCGCACCTGCGGCGGCGGGTCAACGTCGTGGTGACCTGGCTGCCCGCGCGCGGCTACGACCGGGCCCAGAGTTGGGACATCGGGGCCGCGGCCGTCCGCTTCGTCGACCTCGAGGAGGAGCGGTGACGGATCAGCCCCTGGGCGGCCGCGCCAAGACGAGCTGGGCGAGGAGGTCGCGACCCTGCTCCGCGGTCTTGGGCAGGCTGAGCACGTCGTAGCGGCGAGCCACGAGCTGGCTGTGCGAGACGAAGTCGCGCTTGCCCTTCGCCGGGCGGTACTTGAGGGCGGCGGACGCCATGCCGAAGCCGAGGCCGGTGACCAGGCCGATGAGGATCGGCGGGAGGGCGCCACCTTGGGTGACCAGGCTCAGCAGCAGGCCGACCATCAGACCGAGCCACGCGCCGGACGCGGCGCCCGCGCCGAGGACGCGGCCCCACGTCAGCTTGCCGTCCACCCGCTCGACGAGCATCGGGTCGATGCCGACGATGGTCAGCGTCTCGACCGGGAAGTCTTTGCGCGCCAAGTGGTCCACGGCGCGCTGGGCCTCGGCGTAGGAGTCGTAGGAGCCGATCGGCCAACCCTCGGGCAGCGTCGGAGTGGACACCTTGTTGGTGGGAGCGAACGCAGTCATTTTCTCACCTCTCGCATCCTCGACGGTACACCGTCGGTCACAACACGAACGGCCCCTCGACCCGTGCATGGGTCGAGGGGCCGGTAGTCCGTGGGTACTGCTTAGACGATGCGCACGCCGACGGCCTGCGGGCCCTTGGGGCCCTGGGTGATCTCGAACTCGACCTGCTGGTTCTCGTCCAGGCTGCGGAAGCCGTTGGAGTCGATCTCCGAGTAGTGGACGAACACGTCCGGGCCACCCTCATGCGCGATGAAGCCGAAACCCTTTTCGGCGTTGAACCACTTCACGGTTCCCTGAGTCATTGAATTCTCCTACTTGTGGTGCTGGATCGGGTTCCGCGAACCGCGGTACCCGGGTCGGGTCAGACGACGACATCTCCAGCTTGTCCAACAAGAGAGAGAGCGCCCGCAACCATCGTTTCCGCGAGCTTTGACACACGAACACAAAATTGACGACCATCAGCTTCAACCACCGGCGCCACCGGTTTGTTCCCGAAGGTGGCGCAGGTCACTGCCCAGCCGGGATGAGCCGCGCGTGCGGGTGCTCGGCGGCGCGGCCCTGGAAGGCCAGGATGCTCGGGTTGCGGATGACCCCGTCGCGGATCTCGATGGCCCGGCCGATGGTGGGGTCGGCCTCCCAGGCCGCCGGTCCCGACAGCACGGTCCGCAGGTGGGGGAGCAGCGCCTCGCTGATCTCCCAGGTGGCGGCGTCCCACAGGTGCGACGGGCTGTGGTCGACGGCGTAGTAGCGGACCCGGTCGCCCACGGTGAACATCGGCTCGGTGAACGTCGTCGGCATGGCCCAGCTGAAGCCCATCGCCTCGTCGCAGGAGACGTCGATGATGAGGCTGCGCGGGGCGAACCGGTCGAGGTCCTCCTCCATCAGGAACATCAGCGGCGCGTCGGTGTCCTGCAGCACGCAGTTGACGACGATGTCGTGCTCGGCGAGGAAGTCGGCCAGCGGCTTGCGGCCGCTGTCGGTCAGCGCGTGGCTGCCGCGCGGGTCGGTGTCGTCGCTCTCCAGGTGGACGATGTTCGCCGAGTGGATCGGCGAGCTGACCGCGGTGACGCCCCGGCCGGTGAGGATGTGCACGTCGTGCACGCCGTGGGCGTTGAGCGCGGTGACCGCGCCGCGGGCGGTGGCGCCGAAGCCGATGACGACCGCGCGCAGCCTGCGGCCGTAGTCGCCGGTGCTCCCGGTGAGCTGCAGCGCGTGCATCACCGAGCAGTAGCCCGCGAGTTCGTTGTTCTTGTGGAACACGTGCAGGTTGAACCGGCCGTCGCTGGTCCAGTGGTTCATCGCCTCGAACGCGATCAGGGTCAGCTTGCGGTCGATCGCCGACTGGGTGACCGCCGCGTCCTGCACGCAGTGCGGCCAGCCCCAGAGCACCTGTCCCTCGCGCAGGGTGTCGACGTCTTTGGCCAGCGGCTTGGGGTTGAGGATGACGTCGCACTCGGCGAGCAGCCACTCGCGCGAGCGGATGCCCGCCACGAGCGGCGCCAGTTCCTCGTCGGGGACGTCGAAGCGTTCGCCGTATCCGGTCTCGAGGTACATCCGCGCGCGCAGGTCGGCGTCGATCCGGTCGAAGTGCAGCGGGTGGATCGGCCGCCGGTGTTCGTTCTCCTTGCTGGACTGGGAAAGGATGCCGAGAGTGAGTAGTGCCATCGAGATGGACTTCCGTTCAGAATGGGGTGATCGAGGCAAGAAGTTGTTCGGCGTCGGCGACGCAGTCCGCCGCGGCCACCGTGTCCAGTGCCTTGTTCGCGAGGTCGGCGGCGGCGTGCGCGGGTACGACCAGCAGCGTGAACCGGCGGAGATTCGGTCCGATGAGGACGATCGTGTGCGCGTTCATCGCGCGGAAACCCTGCAGCCGCACGGTGTTCTCGCCCACGAGGAGCTGGTCGGGCGCGGTGTCCCACGACCCGCGGCTGTAGCCGATCCGGTCGACCGGGCCGGACCGCTCGGCGAGGCTGGAGATCAGCGCGGAGAACTCCTCGACGGGTTCGCGGGAGCGGGGCCACCAGCCGCCGTCGAAGAATCCCTTTGTCGCGTCCGCGGGTTTCATGGTGATCCGGGCGTCGGTGCGCTCGGTGAACGCTCTGGCCGTGGCGCGGTGGTCGAATTGGCCGGACGTCATGCCGGCGCTCCTGTCCCCGGGCTTTGCGACCGGCTGGCGCTGCGGCATCGGTCACTACGGTCGCGTCACAACGGTCGCGTCACTGCGATGGCCGACGTGCGCGAGGCACCGGCCCACTCAGTTTACGCTGGTTTACCGATAAAAGGGTGTCGCCGTGGTCACCGACCGTGCACGTCGTCGTCGCGGTAGCGCGGGACGACCGAGAACACCTCGAGGTCGCGGGGTGTGCCCTTCGCCCGGAAGCGGCGGCGGCGCCGGATCGTGTAGCGGTCGGTGTCGACGTTGGCCAGCGCCGGCCCGGACACGAGCACCTCGCCACTGCCCGCCGCGGCGGCGACCCGGGCGGCGACGTTGACGTCGACGCCGAGGTAGTCGGTGCCGACCCGGCGGGGCGTGCCGGAGTGCAACCCGGTGCGCAGCTGCGGGCGGTAGCCCTCGATGGTGATGGCGCTGATCGCCGTGCACGCCTCGTAGGCGGCGTCGATGGCGGGCCCGGTATCGCGGAAGACGGCCATCACCCCGTCCCCGAGCGACTTGACGACGGTGCCCCCGTGCTGGGCGATGACCTTGTCGCTGGCGTGGCCGACCTCGCCGAGCAGCCGCAGCACCTGGTCGTCGCCCGCCTCCAGCGCCCAACTGGAGAAGCCGACGAGATCGGTGAACAGGATGGTCACCTCGGCGCCGTCGGCGGCCACGCCGCCGGACCCGCTGAGCGCCTGCCACACCTGCACCGCGGTGAGGCCGAGTTCCCGCACGGCGCTGGGCTGGTCGGCCCTGGCCTGGCTGATGAGCCGGGCGACGCGGTCCGACGGGCGGTCGCCGATCGCGGGGGCCAGGTGGCCGGGAGCGAGCCGTCGGACCGTCCGCACGGTCTTGAGGACGCCTACGTGCTGGTCCGACGCACGCAACAACCGCCTCAGCCGGACCCAGGCGCGTTCTTCGCTCACACCGAAAACCCTACGGGCTCACGGCCGTCCGGCGGTGTGATCCTTATCGGGCCGTGTCGGGTCGGGTGGCGGATACTCGGGCCATGGCTGACGACGACAACCGGGACTTCGCCATCTATCAGGCCCTCAAGGCGGTCGACGAGGTCGCCGCGGCTCTGCAGACCTACCTCGTCGAGGGGCAGGGCGCCGAGTTGGACCGCGAGGCCGTGCGCAGCACCTCCACCAACTCCCTCACGCTGCTGCGCCAGGCCCGCGAGCGGCTGGGGGAGGGGCTGCGGGCGATCGGCGCCGACCGTATCTCCGACTCGGACGGAATTTCGCTGCGAAATGTCCGCCCGGAGTGACTTGAGGACTGAACCTGTCCGCAACGGTCGGTAGCTTGGATATGTCAACGAGCGCGACCGAAAGAGGACAGACCATGGACTGCAAGCTGGAACTGGTGGCGGTGCCCGTGTCCGATGTGGACCGGGCGAAGGCGTTCTACACCGACCAGGTCGGCTTCGTCGCCGACCACGACCACCGGGTCAGCGAAGACATCCGATTCGTGCAGCTCACCCCACGCGGGTCGGCGTGCTCGATCGCCATCGGCACCGGGCTCACCCAGGCGGCGCCGGGCTCGGTCGAGGGGCTGCAGGTCGTGGTGGCCGACATCGACGTGGCGCGGGCCGACCTGGTCGCGAACGGAGTCGAGGCGAGCGAGGTCCACGACTTCCCGTGGGGCCGGTTCGTGTTCTTCAGCGACCCCGACGGAAATGGCTGGGCGGTGCAGCAGATGGTCAAGCCGTAGGTGTAACACCCGCTATCGCCCGATCGAGTGACAAGGGAGGGGGCAAAGAAGGGAAGGGCGATGAGCCCATGCCAAGACGAGCCCATTCAGTGTCACTCGCCGCTATCGCGGTAGCCGGTCTGACCGTCACGTTCGCGGTGGCGCCCGCCGCGGCCGTGGTCGGCCCGCTCAGCCAGGCGAGCGGGCCGAGCCCGTTCGCGCCGGGCTGCCACGGGGCGCCGCAGAACGGCACCCTGTACGTCGGTTCCGAAGTGGAGCCGTGGGTGGATGTCGATCCGACGAACCCGAACAGGCTCATCGGCGTGTACCAGCAGGACCGCTTCTCCGGTGGCGGCGCGAGCGGACTGGGCACCAGTGTGTCCGCCGACGGCGGCCTCTCGTGGACCCAGCTTCCCCTGGCCGCGCTGCCGAAGTTCTCCCGCTGCGCGGGCGCCGCGCCCGGCGGGGTCGCCGACTACGAACGCGCTACGGACCCGTGGGTCACGTTCGGCCCCGACGGGCACGCCTACCAGATGAGCCTGTCGTTCAACGACACCCGCGACCTGGCCAACGCCATGCTCGTGAGCGAGTCCCTCGACGGCGGCCTGACCTGGGGCCCGCCCCAGGAGCTCATCCGCGACACCAACCCGCACGTGTTCAACGACAAGAACTCGATGACCGCGGACCCGCACGACCCGAGTCTGGTCTACGGGATCTGGGACCGGCTGGTCTTCCCGAACGAGCGTGCGGGCGGGGTGTCCTTCCTGACCGCCGCCGCGTTCGTCGGCCCGACCTACTTCACCCGCACGACGAACGGCGGGGCCAGTTGGGAGCCCGCGCGCAACATTTTCGACCCGGGCCAGAACGACCAGACCATCGGCAACCAGATCTCGGTCACCGGTGAGGGCGACCTGGTCAACGTCATGACCGTGTTCCGCAATGACAACAAGCAAGGCCGCAAGGGCGGCACGATCTCGGTGCTGCGCTCCGAGGACAAGGGCGCGTCCTGGAGCGGGGAGATTCCCGTCGACCGCCTCGGCACGGTCGGGGTCCGCGATCCCCGCGACGGAGCGCCGGTCCGCACCGGCGACATCATCCCGTCGATCGCGACCGACGAGCGGCCGGGCCGCGACGAGGTCTACGTGGTGTGGCAGGACGCCCGGTGGACCGGCTTCCAGCGCGACCAGATCGCGTTCTCGAAGTCGACCGACGGCGGACTCACCTGGACGCCCGCCGTGCGGATCAACGCGGTCGAGACAACCCAGGCGTTCACCCCGGCCATCGAGGTCGACGACGAGGGCAACATCGCCGTCCTGCACTACGACTTCCGCAACGACACGACCGCGGACACCCCGCTGGTCACCGACGTCTGGATCCTGCGGTCGAGCGACGGCGGAGCCAGTTGGAGCGAGGAGCGCGTCTCCCCGTTCTCGTTCGACATGCGCCAGGCGCCCGTCGCACGGGGCTTCTTCGTCGGCGACTACATCGGGCTCGGGGCGACCGGCACGACGTTCAAGCCGTTCTGGACGATGTCCACTCCGGCGACTGACACGTTCAGCACCACGGTCGCGGCGCCGTTCGCGCCGGTGACGATCACCCCGGAAGCGTCGCCCGCCGGCTTGAGCGGCGCGGCCTTCCCCGCCCACCGGGGCAAGCCGACACCGCGCTGAGTCCCTCGACTGGAGGCACCTCCGGGCATTGCACGGCACGGGTACCCGGCAACCGGTCCATCGGCTGCCGGGTAGTGGTGCGCGAATGTCGAACTCGCTTGCCGGACGGGGCGACTCACTTGCCCGGAGGGGCGACTCGCGGGTGGGTGGGATCGGGGCTGGGGGCCCGCCCGCGCGAGGGCTTGCGGGCGGGCGCCGACGCGCCGGCTACCCCCTGCCGATAGCCGGCGCGGTTCCAGCGCGCGCTTGGAGAACCAGGCGCGAGGTCGACTGTAGGGCGGATTCCGGGACTTTCGCGGGCGGCCACCGGACGATGTCGTCAACAGGACACCTGCGGTGGGGGCGCCTGCGCGGATGCTGTCTCCTACGGTGTGCCCATGGCGTATCTGCTCGAACCGGTCGGACTCAGCGAGTCCGACAACTCGGTGTACCTGGCCCTCGTGGCCTGCCCGAAGGCCTCACTGGCCGAGTTGGCCGACCGGCTGCGCACGCCGGTGGGCTCGGTACGCCGCGCCATGGCCCGGCTGGTCGCGGCCGGGCTGGTGACCAAGATGCTGACCCGGCCGACCCGCTACCTTCCCGCCCCGCCGGACGCCGCCGTGGAAGCTCTCATCGTGCGCCGCCAGCGGGAACTGCAGGATCTCTGCATCGCGGCGAGCGAACTGGCGCTGCGGCTGCAGGACACGCCGTCGCCCGGGCCGGTCGGTCTTGTCGAGCTCATCGAGGGCCGCGACGTCATCCAGGGCCACCTGGACCGGACCCAGGCGAACGCGCGGGAAGAGGTGTTGATCATCGATGCGCCCCCCTACCTGCAGGGGATGCCCGTGCGCAACGCCGGGGAACTGACCAATCTCGCCCGCGGCGTACGTCATCGCTCGATCTACCACCGGCCGTCCCTGGAGGAGCCCGGCCACTTCGACCAGTTGGTCGAGTGCGTCCGGGCGGGCGAGCAGGCGCGCACGCTCATCTCGGTGTCGATGAAGATGCAGATCGTGGACCGCGAGATCGCGATCATCCCGGTGTCGTTCACCCACACCGAGACGTTCACCCGGCTGCTCGTGCATGCCTCCCCGATGCTCGACGCGCTCGTGCAGTGCTTCGAATCCCTTTGGCACCAAGCGGTTCCCGTCGCCATGTCGGCGGGCGACGCCGTCGCGCCCACCGACGACGGCGACCCGACCGACCGGGACCGGGCGCTGCTCACCCTGCTCGCCACCGGGATGAAGGACCGCGCCATCGCCAAGACGCTCGGCATCACCGAGCGCACGCTGAGCCGCCACATCCGCGAGCTGATGGACACCCTGGAGGCCGACACGCGCTTCCAGGCGGGCATCCAGGCAGCCCAGCTCGGCTGGCTGCGTACCCAGGAAAGTTCTGGGAACGAATAGTCACGTCCGGTATCGGACATTGGCTGGTTTTTCCCCTTACGCCGGGCTGAACGCGCCCATACCGTTCGCCCATTCGTGTACGCCGCGAGGGATTTTCACTGTGCGTACACGCCCTGCGTAAGAAAGTGGCGTCGAATGGGTAGGAAACAAACAATTTCGCAGTCATACCGGATAACCGCCTTGCTGGGGGCGACAGCGCTGGCGGTGGGGTTCAGCGCTGTCGCGATCGCGCAGCAGGCGCCGGACGGTCCAGTCGGCACGCCGGAGGAGCGGGCCGTCGCCGCCGCCGACCGCGCGCTCGGCGGGCCCGCCGGGCTCAGCGGCATCAGCGGTCGCGACCAGCTGACCCGCGCGGGCGTCGAAGTGACCAAGCAAGGGCTGGCCTACGTCAACTACACCCGGACCTTCCAGGGTCTGCCCGTGCTCAACGGCGGCGACGTCGTCGTCGTCACCGACGACGCGGGCAAGGTGCGCGGCGTCGAGGGCGACAACCGGCGGGTGGAGCTCGGCTCCACGCAGCCGACGCTGACCGCGCAGAGCGCCGAGGGCATCGCGAAGTCGCACTTCTCCGGCTTCGTCGAGTCCGTGTCGGCGCCGCGCCTGGGCATCGACGGCGCGAGCGTTCCCGTGCTGGTGTGGGAGGTCGTGATCACCGGCAAGCGGGTCGACCTCCGACCAGAGCACGCGGGTGAGCTGATGCCGAGCCTGCTGCACGTCTACGTCGACGCGCGGACCGGGCGGGTCACCGACTCGTGGGACGGCGTCGCGCACGCCGACGGCAAGGGCTTCCACAACGGCGCCGTGACCGTGGGGACGCAGCCCTCGGGGTCGGGCTACCAGATGAAGGACGCGGACCGCGGCGGCATGTCCGTGGCGAACGACGGCAGCAAGGCGGTCTACACCGACGCCGACAACGTCTGGGGCAACGGCGGCGCGAACGACCTGCCGACGGCGGCGGTCGACGTGCAGTACGCGCAGAACAAGATGTGGGACATGCTCAAGGAGAAGTACGGGCGCGACGGGCATGACGGCAACGGCCAGTGGCCCGAGGCGCACGTCGGGATGAACGAGGGCAACGCCTACTCCTATTGCGAGGCAAGCGCTTCGGCCGACTACACCCGGTTCGGCCGCAACCAGGGCAGCACCAACCAGCTGACCGCGATCGACGTCCTCGGCCACGAGGTCGGCCACAGCATCGATTGCCGCACCCCCGGCGGCATGAGCCGACAGGGCGAGGCTTATGGCCTCAGTGAGTCGATCGGCGACATCTTCGGCACCCTGACCGAGCACTACGCCAACAACCCGAACGACACCCCGGACTACCTGATCGGCGAAAAGGTCGACTTCGGCGGCAGCGGCAAGCCGCTGCGCAACATGTACGACCCGTCGAAGGGGCTCAACGCGGACCCGAGCTGCTGGAAGTCGGGCCTGCCCGCGTCGCACGGCTCGGCCGGGCCGCAGAACCACTGGTTCTACCTGCTCGCCGAGGGCTCGAACCCGGGCGGCGGCAAGCCGGTCAGCACGACCTGCAACAGCTCGTCGGTGACCGGCATCGGCATCTGGAAGGCGGGGGAGATCTTCTACCACTCGATGCTGCGCAAGACCTCCAACTGGTCGTACGCGAAGTCCCGGGTGGCCACCCTGGGCGCGGCCAAGGACCTGTACACCAGCAGCTGCACCGAGTTCGACACCGTCAAGGCCGCGTGGGACGCGGTGAGCGTGCCCGCGCAGTCCGGCGAGCCGACCTGCTCGGTGACCAACCCACCGACGTCCACCACCCCGACCACGGGGCCGACCACGACCACCGCGCCGACGTCGAGCACGCCGCCGCCCAGTGGCACGGTCCCGGACATCGACGTGGCGAAGGTGAAGGCGCACCTGAACCAGTTCCAGACCATCGCCGACAACAACTCAGGGAACCGGGTCGGCGGATCGGCGGGCTTCCAGGCGTCGCTGAGCTATGTGAAGGGCAAGCTCGAGAACGCCGGGTACACCACCCGGATCCACGAGTTCAGCTACTTCGGCCGCACGGGCCGCAACCTGATCGCGGACCTGCCCGGGCGCGGTGACCCCAACCAGGTCGTCATGCTCGGCGCCCACCTCGACAGCGTCTCCGCCGGACCCGGCATCAACGACAACGGCTCCGGGTCTGGCGTTGCCCTTGAGGTCGCGCTGCAGTACGCGTCCAGTGGGGCCAAGGGCGCCAAGGCGATCCGCTTCGGCTGGTGGGACTTCGAGGAATCCGGTCTGATCGGGTCCGCGGAGTACTTGAAGTCGTTGCCTGCCACGGAGAAGACGAAGATCAAGAACTACTTGAACTTCGACATGGTCGGCTCGCCCAACGGCGGCTACTTCATCAACAACATCACCACCGACACCGGCAAGGTCCTCAAGGCGTACTACGACTCGATCAACGTCTCGACCGAGGAGAACACCGAAGGCGCGGGCCGCTCGGACGACAAGTCCTTCAAGGACGCGGGAATCCCGACCAGCGGTGTCGCCTCGGGCGCCAGCTACAAGATGACCGCCACCCAGGCGGGCAAGTGGGGCGGACAGGCGGGCGTCGCCTTCGACAAGTGCTACCACCAGTCGTGCGACAACCTGTCCAACATCAACTCCACCGTCCTCGACCGCAGCGCCGACGCCGCCGCCTACGGTGCGTGGAAGCTGACCGGCGTCACCGCGGGCACGCCGCCCACGAGCACCACCAACCCGACGACCACCAACCCGACGACCACCAACCCGACGACCAACCCGACGACCACGAACCCCACGACCAACCCGACCACGACCCCGCCGCCTGCCTGCACCCTGCCCGCGTGGAGCGCGCAGGAGTTCTACTGGACCGGCAGCGAGGTCTCGCACATGGGCCGCAAGTGGCGGGCCACCCAGGTGCCCTACAACCAGGAACCGGGCACCACCGGTCCTTGGGGCAGCCCGTGGCAGGACTTCGGTTCCTGCTGACAGGACGCGAATAGTCAGGTGTGACCCGGTGGCCCGGTCGGAATTCGTTCCGACCGGGCCACCGGCGCGTTCAGGGAATTACCGTGTCTTGTTCCTGACAATGTCCGGTACTGGCGGCCCGCGCCCGGTTACAGTGACCGCCAGTGATTTGGCTGTTGAGTTCAGGTCAACCGAGAACGGGTCCATGTATCTGCTTGAGCCGGTCGGGCTGAGCGAGTCCGACAACGCGGCGTATGTCGCACTGGTCGGCGCGCGGAAGGTCACCGCGGCCGAACTGGCCAAGCTCGTCAACGTGTCCACCGCGTCGGCGGGCCGCTCCCTGCGGCGGCTGACCGACGCGGGTCTGGTGACCAGGCTGCGGACCCGGCCGACCCGTTTCGTGCCCGCGCCCCCCGAGGTCGCCGTGGAGGCCCTGGTCGCCCGGCGGCAGCAGGACCTGCGGGACCTGCGCGCCGACTCCCGGGAGCTGGCGCAGCGGCTCGACGAGACGTTCCCGACGATCCGCGCCGGACTGGTGGAGCTGGTCGACGGCTACGAGGCGACCACCCAGCACATCGCCCAGGCGCAGCTGGGAGCTCAGGAGGAGGTGCTGGTTGTCGACGCGCCGCCCTACCTCGACGTGTCGCCGGTGCAGAACCTGCAGGAACTGCAACTGCTGGAACGCGGGGTGCCGTACCGCGCGATCTACGACCGGTCCTCGCTGGAGATGGCGGGCCACTACGACTTCATGATGGAGTGCGTGCGGGCCGGTGAACAGGCACGCACGATGAACGCCGTGACGATGAAGATGCTGATCATCGACCGCAAGGTCGCCTTCGTCCCGAACGTGTTCGGCGGCGGGGAGACCAGTTCCGCGCTCATCGTCCGGGCCTCGCCCCTGCTCGACGCCCTGCTGGAGTGCTTCGAGTGGCTGTGGGCGAAAGCCGTTCCGGTGGGCGGTGATCCGGCTGATCGCGACGCGGGCCTGCCGCGTCCCGGCGAGCCGACCCAGCGCGACCGGCGGCTGCTGGCGCTGATGGCCACCGGGATGAAGGACCGCGCCATCGCCCGCACGCTCGGCATCACCGAGCGGACGCTGAGCAGGCACATCCACGAGCTGATGACCTCCTTGGAGGCCGACACCCGCTTCCAGGCGGGGATGCAGGCTTTCCGCCGCGGCTGGCTGCGCCCGTCCGGGGAGGACGGGCGGGACTGACCGGTGTCCGACATTGTCCGGTTTCGACGGTCCATTTCGATCATGGTTGCCCTACCGTCGTGCGGAACCCGCGAGCCTGGAGGTGGACGGCAGCACGATGTCACCTTTAGCCCGACTCAACGCCTACCTGTCCGAACAACGCGACCGCCGTGCCGCCCGCCGCGTCGCCCGCCGTTCGCTGCGCGGGCTCGCCGTCAGCCCGGATCCGTTGCACCGCCACCACTTGCTCGGCCAACTCGCCGCCGCACTGCGGATGACCGCGGACTTCGGCGCCGCCCACGTGCTCGAACTCCTGCGGCGCAGCGAGGCTCAACTGGCCTGGGAGGAGCGGTCCTCGGCAAGCGACGATCCGCTGGCAGGCGACCCCGCCGTCGCCGAGGTTCTCGACGCGCTGGCGACCACGGCAGGCGCCGAGGCCCGCGCCCGCCTGGTGCTCGCCCTCCATGAGGCCGCCGCGCCATGGATCGCCGCCCACGTCCGCCGAGGCGACATCCTGCTCGACGTCGCCGCCGCCTACCGACGGCTCGCGTCAGGTCAGTGATCATCACCCGATGATCTTCACCCAATCGAATGATCGACAAGACCACGCCGGACCGGAAAGGTAAGCTTCCAGCGCGAATGCTCCAGCTTGGCCGACATCGCGCTCAACGCGGCCACCGCCGAAGCCATGCTCGCGCAGGTGCCTGCCCCCCTTCCCGCCTGACTGATCCGCCTCCCCGAAATTCAAGGTTTGGGTCACCTGCTGTGTGACGGTGCGGCCGGTTGGGGACCGTGGTCGGGTGCCGCCACGGTCCCCTTAGCCGGCGGTGGGGGGCCGATTGCCTACGCCTGGCAGCCCGCGACCTCCGGGTAGTCGCAACGCGACGTCGCCGGGTTCGGTCCCGAATCCTGCACATAGTGCAGACGTTGTCCGTCGTGTCCCATCGCGCACGGCAGCTCATAAGCGTGTTCGTGCGCGACGCAGGCGATGTAGTGGTCGCACTTGGTGGGATGCGGGTAGTTGCCGTCCGCCTTGTCCGAGCAGTCGAAGGCGAAGCTCGCCGGGACCACGGCGATCATGCCGCCGTCTCGGGTGGCGCCGGAGCGGTAGCGGCCGGTCGCCGGAGCGAGTGCCTGGTGGGCGGTGAAGCCGGGGAATGCCATGGTTCTCCTTGCTCAGCGGTCGTAGTACGGGGCGAGCGGGCTAGCCAGGAACGGGAACTGCTCGGTGACATCCACCCGCGCGGCATGTTTCTCCGTGACGCCGGTGGTGCGGTGGGTGTAGGTGAAGACGACGTTCACCAGCGTGCGCACACCCGAGAGCCGCGACGGGGTGACCTCGACGCCGGTCAGCGACAGGCTGCGGGCGAACTGCTCGGTGGCGTGGGCGTAGATGGCCGGGTAGCGCATCGCCAGGTAGTTGACCGCGCGGTGCTCATCGGTGGCGCCCGCGTTGTCCGCCAGCTGCTGGATCCGGGCGAACAGCTCCCGGGCGGCGGCCTGGAAGTCGTTCTCCGCCAAGGCTTCCGGGCGGGGGATCGCGGCGATGAAGGACTCGGTGTCGAACGAGTACACCTGGTCGAAGGCGAGCATCGGCACGATGAGGCCGTTGCACATGTCGGCGGGGGCGAGCCCGGCGGCGGCGCCGATGATTACGTCGATGTCGCCGGACACCGGGGCCGGGCGGATCGCCTCGATCACCATGTCCAGGTCGGTGGCGTCGCGGGGGAGCAGCAGGTAGGACTCCTGACCCTCGATGGAGAACACCCAGCACAGCTGCCGCGCCAGGTAGCGGTTCGCCGGGTCGGAGAGCACCGCGTGCGCGGTCTCGCGGTCGGTCAGGCCCGCGGTGTCGGCGCGGCCGGTGGCCTGGGCGAACTCCTTCTCCAGCCCCAGGCTGGGGAAGCGGGGTTCGATCCGGCCGATCGCGTACACGTACCGGACGTTCACGGACTTGGGGCCGCCCGCCGGGCGCACCCCGGGTGCGGGGGCCGCGGCGGGCACGATCGAGGCCGGGCCAGGGGTGGGATCGACGGCGTCGAGTAGCTCGGTCATCTGTCCTTCGCTCATCTACTTGGTGGTGCGGGGCGCGAATGACACCCAGCGGTTGAGGGCGGCGGCCCGCTTGGTGCAGCCGCCGCAGGGTTTGATTCCGGCGGAGGACGTGGCGCGCTTGATGACGTCGCCGAGCCCGACCTCCTCCTCGACCAGGAATCCGGGCAGTCGGATCTTGCGTGGGGCGCGCTCTTGGGTCATGTCAGCTCCTTCTCACAGCGTCGTGGATGGCGACGGCGTCCAGCAGCGGCGGTACCAGGCCGCGTCCCGACCGGCCGCGCACCGCCGCCCGCACGGTGGCGGCGTCGACGTGCGGCGCGAGCGACCAGGCCAGGGCGATCGCGCCGGTGACCAGGGGCGCGGCGGCGCTGGTCCCGCCGAACGCGGCGAACCCGCCGGACGCGCTCAGGCTCACCAGCCGCGCACCCGGCGCGCGGACTCCGGTGCGGGCGATCGACCCGCCCAGGTTCGACGCGGCCAGCGGCGCGCCCGTGTCATCGCAGGCGGTCACCGGGATGACCCAGGGGTGGGTGGTGAGCGGTGATCCGCCGAGCCGGGATTCGTTTCCGGTCGCGGCGACCACGAGCACCCCGCTGCGCGCGGCGTGGTCGAGGGCTTCGGTGAGGAAGTGGGCCCCACTGGGCGCGGCACCGGTGAAAGCGGCGCTGACGTTGATGATCCTGGCGCCCGCCGCGACACACTCGACGATGCCGTCGGCGAGCACGGCAGGCGCGGTCGGGGCGCCGTCCTCGGTGAAGATGGGCCGCAGCAGCAGCGGACACCGCGGCACCAGCCCGGGCGCCGCGGTTCCCCGCCGCGCGCCCAGCACGCCCGCGACCAGGGTGCCGTGCCCGCAGGCGGCGCTCGAGGTGACGGCGCAGGCGCCGGGGCGGACCTCGGTGATCGGGGCCGCGAGTTCGGGGTGGTCGAGCACGGCGGGCCCGTCGAGCACACCGACGCGGATCGCCGGGTCGCCGACCGACCAGGCCATGAGCCGGTCCAACCCGGTCAGGACGAGCGCAGGCGTGCCTGTATGGACCCCGGACACGCTGATGGCCTCCCCCTCGGCTCAGTGCCGCGATGATCGTGCAGCAGCCAAGGGGCCCTGAGCAAGATCGCGCACGCGAATACGCTGTGACATGGCGCCCAGGGGGCGCGGCTCGGTCGCTTTGATGGTGACGTTTCGGGGGGCCCGCACGAACACTGCCAACTTCGATGGCGTGTTCGTGCGGGCCCCCCGAAACGTCACCGCGACCGAGCGGGTGGGTGGCTGGGCGGCACGGGCTCCACTTGGGGGCGGTGGCGTAAGTCCTAGGGGACGTGGTCGCGGAACCACTCTGCGGCCAGGTCTGCGACCCGGTCCAGGGTGCCCGGTTCCTCGAACAGGTGGGTCGCGCCGGGGACGACCTCGATTCGGTTCGGCGCTGAGAGTGCTCTGCTCGCCTGTTCGTTGAGGGTGAGCACCTCGGTGTCCAGTCCGCCGACGATGAGCAGGGTGGGTGCTTCGACCCGGCCCAGCGCGTCACCGGCCAGGTCGGGCCTACCTCCCCGGGACACGACGGCCCGCACCGAGTGGTCGTCGGCGGCCGCGACCAGAGCCGCCGCCGCGCCGGTGCTGGCGCCGAAGAGGCCCATCGGGAGTCCACGCACTGCCAGCTGCCCGCGGATCTGCTCCACCGCCGTCGAGACCCTCGACGCGAGCAGGTCGATGTCGAAGCGGAGTTCCCTGGTCCGCAGGTCGACCTGTTCCTCCTCCTCGGTCAGCAGGTCCATGAGCAGGGTGGCGAATCCGCTGTCCCGCAGCACCTTGGCCACCGCGCGGTTGCGGCTGCTGTGCCGGGAGCTGCCGGAGCCGTGGGCGAACACGACGATCCCGCGCGCCTCGGCCGGTACCGCCAGGTCACCGGGCAACTCACCGCCCGAGGACTCGATGACGACCGGAACAGACATCCCGCCTCCCTCCCGGTGGATAACCGGGACCGGCCCCGCCGAAACGCCGCGATTGGCCGCGCGCGGTTCGGGTAACCCAACTCAGCCGGAAGGAGGTTCCACATGTCGAAAGACGGCAGCCACAAGCACGACGTGAAACGCACTCGCCTCCGGGCGGACCGTGAGCGGCGGGGCATCCCGCACGAGCAGGCCGACGAAGCCGCCACCGAGGAACCGCGCCAGGACAATCCGCAGCAAGACGACGCGCCCGCCGAGCTGGCCCCGACCTCGCTGAGCAAGGGCAGCCGCTCGATGGACGACCCGATCCCGGACAACATCATCGAGCTGCGCAGCGCCGCGTTCACCGACCACACGCTGATTCCCAACCGGTTCGCGCACGACGGGGACAACGCCTCCCCGCCGCTGCAGTGGACGCCGCCGCCCGAGGGCACCGAGGAACTGGTCCTGGTCTGCGAGGACCGGGACGCGCCGGACGGCACCTTCGTGCACTGGGTCGCGACCGGCATCTCGCCGGAGGTGAACGAACTACCCGAGGGGAAGCTGCCCGACGGCGTCACCCAGGGCCGCAACAGCTGGGGCGGCACCGGCTGGGACGGGCCCGCGCCCCCGGTTGGCGACGACCCGCACCGGTACTTCTTCCGCCTCTACGCGGTCGACGAACCGCTCGGCCTCGGCGCGGACGCGACGGCCGACCAGGTGCACGACGCGGTCCGGGGCCACAAGCTGGCCGCGGGCACCCTTGTCGGACTCTTCGGCCGCTGAGGTGGAGGCTCGACCATGGCGACTGACCGGTACCGGCTGCACGAAGCCCTGTCCCAGGCGGACTTCCCGGCCGACAAGGACTACCTGCTGCGCCGCGCGGAGGAGGCGGACGCCGACAGCGACACCATGAAGGAGCTGCGGTCCATCCCGCCGGACTCCTATGCCAACCTCGACGAGATCCTGCGCTCGGTGACGACCGAGTAATTTCTCGCGCGCGCCGCCCGACCCCGTGGACGTTGAGCGGGGGCGGTGCGGCGCGCTCTGCCGCCACCACGCAGGGTTTGTCCCCGACGACCGCGGGTACCCGGTCGGCAGTGTCCACACGGCGCGGGAGGGGTCCGATGGCAGTCGTCACCAAGGAGATCGAAGCTTCCCCAGCCGACGTCTTCGCGATCCTGGCCGATGGCTGGCTCTACGCGAGCTGGGTCGTCGGCGCCGCGCACATCCGGGCGGTCGACGAGGGCTGGCCCGACGTCGGATCCCGCATCCACCACAACATCGCGCCGTGGCCACTGAGCCTGTCCGACACCACCGCCGTCCGCCGGGTCGAGGCTCCCCGGCTGCTGGAGCTCGACGCCTGGGCCTGGCCGTTCGGCGCCGCCTTGGTCCGGCTCGAACTGGCGGAACTCGGTCCCGGCCGCACCAGGGTCACGATGACCGAACACGTGTCGTCGGGGCCCGCGAAGCTCGTTCCCGGTGTCGTGCAGGATCTGCTGCTCACCCCGCGCAACAATGAAGCGCTCGATCGGCTCGGCGACCTCGCGACCGGCCGTGCCGCGACGGACGTCCCCCGGCGGCGGTGACGGCGGCGATTCGCTTGCCAACACCTGCGATCCGGGAGACGGACCACCTATGACGGCCTGGGCATCAAGCGCCGCACCACCCCTGTCCTCGGTCGGCGGCACGGGCACCACGACGCTCGTCGACGGCTCGACCTTCTGCCAGTCCGCGATGGCTGGTGACATTTACCCGGACCGGCCGCACGGATTGTTCGTCTCCGACACGAGAGTGCTCTCCGGCTGGCGGCTCACCCTCGACGGCCAGGCCGTCGACTCGTTGGGAACCAGCTCCCACCAGCCGTTTTCCGCCGAGTTCGTCGGCCGCGCCGCACCGCACGGCGGGCAGGCCGACAGCACGCTGCTGGTGGTGCGCGAGCGGTCGCTGGACGGCGGGATGCGGGAGGACCTAGTCCTGCGCAACCTGTCTGGCGACCCCGTGGTGGTCGCGGTGTGTCTCACCGTCGAAGCGGACTTCGCGGATCTGTTCGAGGTCAAGGAAAGCCGGGTCCAAGCGCACCCCGGGGTGCAGGTCGAGGCGGGCGCCGGCACGCTCACCTACACCTGGTCGGCAGACGACCACACCATGCGGATGACGTTGAGCGCCACCGGCGACCCGCGCATCGAGGACGGCCAGATCAGCTTCCGGGCGGAGGTCCCGGCGCGCGGCGAGTGGTCGACCCGGTTCACCGTCCGCACGTCCGGCGGCGGGGACGTCGCCCCGAAGGCCTCCCCGGCGAGCAGGCTCGACGCGTGGCGGAACTCGATCCCGCGACTGACCACGAGCGATTCCGCGCTGGCCGCCACGCTGCGCACCAGCGCCTCGGACCTCGGGGCCCTGCAGATCCACGACCCGGACCACCCGGAGCGGCTCGTCGTGGCCGCGGGCGCGCCGTGGTTCATGGCGCTGTTCGGCCGCGACTCGCTGTTGACCAGCTGGATGGCGCTGCCCCTCGACCAGCGGCTCGCCCTCGGCACCCTGCAGACCCTCGCCGACCACCAGGGCACGAAAGTCGACCCGCTGACCGAGGAGGAACCGGGGCGCATCCTGCACGAGGTTCGCCTGGGCCGGGAGGCCGCGCGCGCCCTGGGCGGCGGCAACGCGTACTACGGGACCGCCGACGCCACCCCGCTGTTCGTCGCGCTGCTGGGGGAACTGCATCGTTGGGGCCTGCCCGAATCCGAGCTCACCGCGCTGCTGCCCGCCGCCGACCGCGCGCTGGCCTGGATCGACGAGTACGGCGACCGCGACGGCGACCTGTTCGTCGAATACCAGCGCGCCACCGACCAAGGCTTGCTCAACCAGGGCTGGAAGGACTCCTTCGACGGCGTGAACGACGCCGCGGGCAAGCTCGCCGTCGCGCCCATAGCCCTGGCCGAGGTCCAGGCCTACGCCTTCGCCGCCTACACCGCCCGCGCCCGCATCGCCACCGCCCTCGGCGACTCCGCGACGGCGGTCAAGTACGAGGACAAGGCGGCCCGGCTCAAGGAGGCGTTCAACGACCGCTTCTGGCTGCCCGAAAAGGGTTGGTTCGCCATCGGCCTCGACGCCGACAAACAGCGGATCGACGCGCTGACCTCGAACCTGGGCCACTGCCTGTGGTGCGGCATCGTCGACGACGACAAAGCGGCCTCCGTCGCCGAACACCTGACCGGCCCGGCGATGTGGACCGGTTTCGGCGTCCGCACCTTGGCCACGACCACGGGCGCGTACAACCCCGTGAGCTACCACAACGGCTCGGTCTGGCCACACGACAGCGCGATCGCCGCCGCCGGCCTGATGCGGTACGGCTTCGTGGAGAAGGCACAACAGGTGGCAAAGGGCATCCTCGACGCCGCCGAACATTTCGGGGGAAGACTGCCGGAACTGTTCTGTGGCTTCGACCGAACCGAGTTCCCCAGCCCGATCCCTTACCCCACTTCGTGTTCCCCACAGGCCTGGGCGGCGGCTGCCCCGATCCTGCTCGCCCAGACGCTGCTGCGGTTCCAACCGGACCTACCCGATGGGACAGTCCAGTTCGCACCTGTCCTGCCGACCCGGATGACCCCGATACGCATCGAATCGTTGCCGCTGGCAGATTTCCGCCTGACCCTGGAGGTCACGGAGACCAACTCATCGATCGAGGGCCTACCCGACAACCTGACCTTGACAAAAAAATAAAGGCGGGACAAGGGAAAGGGGAGACCAACCCCGGACGAGCAAACCCCGGCAATCCCTTCGTCCCTGCAGTTCCCCCTTGCCCCTCGTCCTGGCCATCTTTAACTCTCGATCATCGGTGTCAAGGGTCGGCTTGCCGATCGCGCAGCGACGGCGCTCGCGCCGCCCTTGACGCCGATGATCGAGAGTTAAACAATCGAGCCAGAGGGGCCAGCTTCCCCTTGTGCACCAAGGGAATCAAGCAAACCAGCCTCATGAGCAACAATCGCAGCCTGAACCCGATTAGCACACCCAAGCTTCCCCAGTATCTGACTCACATGCACCTTCACCGTCCCCGCGGACAACCCCAGCCGAGCCCCGATCGAGGCGTTCGACAACCCATGCCCCACCCACACCAGCACTTCACGCTCACGAGGACTCAAGACCGAGAGCCGCTCAACAGCGCGCGCCGAGGGCCCCGCGAGTGCACGGTCAATGACCTGACGCGCCACCCCAGGCGACAACACCGCATCACCAGCAGCAGCGGCACGAACCGCGTGCAAGATCTGCCCAGGCTCAGTGTCCTTCAGCAGAAACCCCGCCGCCCCAGCCCGAAGCGCCCGATCCACATACTCCTCTTCACCGAACGTGGTCAGCATGATCACCCGCACCGACGGCGCGATCCGAACGATCTCCTTAAGCGCCGCCAACCCATCCACCGCGGGCATCCTGATATCCACCAACGCCACATCGATCTCCAGCCGCCGAACCGCGGAGACAGCCTCCGCCCCATCGGCGGCCTCAGCGACAACCTCGATATCGGCCGCCTGCCCCAACAGCAACCGAACAGCGGCACGCAGCATGGGTTCGTCGTCGGCGAGCAGCACACGAATCGGCATGATCAGTCCTCGGAGACGGGAATCTCGAACCAGGTCTTCTCCACCAGCTCATCCTCGGCGAAGCAGAACCGGAAAATAGCGACGGTCTCCGCGTCCGGCGGGTCGTCCGCGGGCACATAGGTGCACCACGTGTCGTCCGGCCACGGCGGCTCGTGGTCCAACGCGGCGGCCTCCGCCGACGGGACGTTCGGCCCGAACCAGCCCTCGACATCCTCCGGCGTCATGCCCAACTCGATGTCCTCCAACGGGTCCTCGTGGTCGGCCGGGGCGGGCGGCGGCACGAACGCCAGGGTGGTGAGGACCATCGCGGCGACCGCGGCCAAGCCCGCGACCGGGAGCAGCGCCGCGGCCAGGCGCGCGGTGCGCCGGCGAGTCGGGAGCGGGACGGCTGCCTGATCGTCCGCGTCGGCTTCGGCGACCGGGCCGTCGCCGGTCAGTGGCATGACCGCGGTGACCATGAAGCCCCCGTCGGCCGTCGGTCCGGCCGTCAGCCCGCCCGCGACCAAACGCACCCGCTCACGCAGCCCGACCAGGCCGCTGCCCGTCCCGGCCGACCGCGGCACGCCGCCCGGCCCGTTGCGGACCTCGACCGTGACCTGCGAAGACCCCGACGAGACGGTGACGGCGACCGGCGTGCCCGCCGCGTGCTTGTGCACGTTCGTCAGCGCCTCCCGGACCACCCGGTGCACGGCCTGGCGCACCGGCACGCGGGCGTCGGCCAGGTCCGGCCCGCGCCAGTCCAGGGTCACGCTGACGCCGCCCGCGCGGGAGGCCGCCACCAGCTCGGTCACGTCCGCCCGGGTTCCGGTCGCCTCCGTGGACTCCGCGGGCGGCCCCGCGGGCCGGAGCACGCCCAGCGACTGGCGCAGCTCGTCGAGCGCGGTGCGCGTGGTCGAGCGCACCAGGTGCGCGGCGTCGAGCAGCTCCGGGTCCTGGCCGGTCGCGGCCACCTCCAAGGCGCCCGAGTACATGGCGATCAGGCTGAGCCGGTGGCCGAGGTGGTCGTGCATCTCCTCGGCGATCCGGGACCGCTCCCGCTGCCGTGCCTCGGAACGCTCGAGGTCGCGGGTCCTGGCGAGGAACTCGGCCCGCTCGCGCAGCGCGTCCACCAGCCGGGCCTGCTGCGCCTGCAGCGCGCCCACCAGGGCGGGCACCGCGACGCACAGGACGGTCAGGATGGTGATCACGACGGTCACGTACTGCCAGCGGTAGGCGGGCTGGGTGATCAGCACGACGCCGACCGGCAGCAGCGCGGCGACCGCGAAGACCGGGCCCCGCAGCGGCGGCCGACAGCGGGCGCCCGCCGTGTGCGCGACGACCGCGAGCGCGACAGCGGTCGCCGGGAACACGCCGAACAGCACCGCCGCACCGAACAGCGCCACCCACGCCGACCAGCGCCGGAGCAGCACCGCCGTGGCCGCGAGGGCGACCACGGCGGTCAGCACCGGGCCGGTCGCGTACAGCACACCCGGCCAGCCCCACACCGGCAGCTCGTCCGCGAGGTACGTCGTCACCGCGGCCACGCAGGCCACGAGGAGCAGGTCCCCGACCACTGTGGAGAGCCGCCACCGTCCAAGGACGTCCCGCATGGCTGAGCTCTCCCGTTCGTCCAGCTGACCGATCGGGAGACAGCATCACATGTCAGCCGCCGGTCCTGGTGGCGCACCGGGCGTGCGCGGGCGGCGGGGTCAGGTCGATGAGGTAGCGGTTGACGACGTCGTCGACGCAGGAGGACGTGCCGCCGTAAACCGAATGCCCGACGTCCTCATTGGTCAGCAGGGCCGCCGAGGGCATGCTCGCCGCCAGCGCCTGCGCCCACCGGTACGGGGTCGCCGCGTCCACTGTGGTCGCGACCAGCAGGATCGTCGGCGCCCCCGCGGCGCGGACCACCTTCGGCTTGCTCGTGGCCGGTGGCAGGAACGCGCAGCTGAGCAGTTCGGAGCCGTCGGCGAGCCGGGAGACGTCGCGGATGCGCTGGGCGGCCTCCTCGTAGGCGGCGAGGTCGGTGGGGTGCGGCCGGTCGAGGCAGTTCACCACGGTCAGCGCCTCGGCCGTGTCGTCGCTCGCCGGTTCCTCGGGCTGCGCCGCGGTGTCCTCCGCCGTGCCGCCGTCCTGTGTGGAGGTGTCCTTGGGCCGGTCGGCGTCGATGAGGATCTCCGACAGCTCGGACCACTCCTCGGGGAACGTGAGCTTGGCCGAGATGTCACCGCGGATGTCGCCCTCGCCGGACTTGTCGCCCTTGTCGATCACCCGGTTCACCGTGGCGATGATCTCGGCCTCGGTCCGGCCGGGGCACGGCTTGCGGGTGCGGGCCGCGCAGTCCCTGGCGTAGGCGTGCAAAGCCTGCTCGATGCTTTCGGCCTGCTGGATGGGATCGTCGCGCCAGTCGAGGGACATGTTGTCGACGCCGTCGAGCACCATCGCGCGGATCTTCTTCGGGAACCGGTCGGCGTAGAGCTGGCCGATCCGGGTGCCGTAGGAGTATCCGACGTAGGTCAGCTTCTCCTGGCCGGTCACGACCCGCAGCACGTCGAGGTCCTGGATCACGTCGGCCGTGCCGACGTGGCCCAGGATGCCCGCGTCGGTGTGTTTCAGGCAGGCCTCGGCGTACTGCTTGCTCCCCGCCACCATGTCGCCGATCAGCGGCAGGTCAGGGTGCTTCTCGGCGGGCGGTTCGCCCTGGGTCTCGCACTTGAGCCGCGGCTCGCTGCCGCCCACCCCGCGCGGGTCGAAGCTGACGACGTCGAACCGCTCGCGCACCGCGGCAGGCCAGCTCTCCGCCAGGTCCTTGACCATGGAGACACCGGACTGGCCCGGCCCACCCGCGCCCGCGATCAGGACCCCGATCCGCTGCTCCGGCTTCGTCGCCACGGCCTTGATCAGCGGCAGGGTGAACGTCCGCCCGTCCTCCGGCTTCGCGTAGTCCACCGGCACGGTCAGCTTCGCGCACTCGAACTTGTCGCACGGCGCCCACTTCACCGGCTGCTGGTAGAACGCCGCGAGCCTGCTGTCGGCCTCCGGCTCCGGGGCGGTCGACGGCACGGGGACACCCTCGCTCGCCGACCACTGGCAGCCTGCCAGCAGCGCGCCCACCACAACCGACACGACCGCCGCCCGCGCCCCTCCTGTGCTCGGTGCCGGACCTCGCGGTGTGCCCATCGTCGCTCCTCGTGCTCAGTGAAACCGTCGGCACAAGGCAACCGCGCGGCGGCCGTCGCGCACCACCGTCCCCCGTCTCGACTCTCCGCTGCGCATCAGCCTCGGGGACTACCCCGAAAGGCATAGCCGCCGATCAGAGCCAGCCGCGCCGCTGGGCCTGCAGCGCCATCTGGAAGCGGGTCGTGGCGCCGAGGCGGGTCATCAGCAGCTCCACCCGGCGGAACAGGGTGCGTCTGCTGATCCCGAGCTCCCGGGCGATGTCGTCGTCGGACACGCCGCCCGCGAGCAGGGCGAGCAGCCTGCGGTCGGCGGGCAGCAGCCGCTGCGGCTGCGGTTCGCGGCCGTAGAACGGCAGCGCGTTGAGCCAGGACTCCTCGAACAGCGCCACCAGCGCCGAGAACAGCCCGCACGGCTGCACGATCAGCATCGAGTTGGCCACGTCGGCCTCCTTGACCGACAGCGACACCAGGGCGAACGCGTCGTCGATGATCACGAGCTTCACCGGGACCGACGGCAGCACCCTGGCCTGCTCGCCCGCCTCGACGCAGGGCTCGATGCTGTCCTCCAGGTTGCCCGGGTACTCCAGCGACTCGCGGCAGTACACGACCCGCTGCGTGACGCCGCGGGCGAGCGTGGCCAGCGAGTCGGCGGTGGCGTCGACGATCGGGACGTAGGGCGGCGAGTCGAACTGGCGGATCTCGGTGCGGGCACTGGCCCACGCCTGCCGCATCCTCGGGCCGATGGCGTCGCCGGTGACGACCTCGACGAGGTTGGTGTTGTACTCGGCCAGCCGCAGCCGGCGGAACGACTCGAACGCCCCGGAGACGGCGATCCGCGACTCGTCGAGTTCGGCCGCCCGGTGCCTGCCGAGGATCTCCAGGCCCGCGGCGGGCGGCAGGGGAGCGGCGGTGTCGGACTCGTCGGCGATCGCACTGGCCAGGCCGGCGTCGACCAGTTCGGCGTAGGCGGGGCCGAGGTGCTCACGGGTCACGCCTGCCTGCTCCACGACCGCGTTCAGCGGTGTCGGCCCGAGATCGAGCAGCGCGAGGTAGATCCGGGCCGCCTCGTCGCCGATTCCCAGCCGCCGCAGTGCTTCGCCGACCTTCGGGTTCGCCATGGTGTCCAAAGTTAACAGCTCCAGGCGGGCGCATCCCCGGCTCGCGGGAATGCGCCCGCCGTTGTCGCTAGCGCCGATAGTCAATCGTGTTGTGGTAGAGGCAGGCCTGCGCCGCGGCCCCGACGTCGTAGCCGTCAGCGGCCCGCTGGGCCCAGAACTGTTGGAACGTATCGGAGACGTGGTTCAGGAACGTCGTCCACTGTGGACCGGCGGGGTCTTCGGAGCAGGTGTCGCCCGGCTCGTTCGCGGTGTCCGCCAAGTCGATCATGGCGCCGAGTACGCGGCCCTCGACGACGTCGCCGTTGTCCCATTCGGGGGTGCCCCAGGTCGGGCCCTCCAGGTCGCGGGTCCGGCCGTCCGGCCAACGGAACGTCGGGTCGTTAAGGATCACCACGCCGTACCAGGTGGCGAAACCCTCGGTCCATGCGCAGCCCTGCGAGCTGGTGCGGTGGATGTAGTGCGGGCTGCAGTCGGGGGCGGGCGGGAAGTCGTCCTCGTAGACGTCGTCCATGATCGCGTGGCCGAACTCGTGCAGCACCAGGATGTTGGAGTCCGGGTCGGCGGCCGCGAGATGCACGGCGTTCTCACGGAGCGAGTAGTAGGTGCCGTCGGTGGAGTCGGGCGCCCAGTTGATCCGGCCCTTGCGGCAGGTGGTGTCCTTCGCGTCCCAACACGTGCCGGGCGTCCAGTTCCACGCGGTGTTCATGACGTCGAAGGCCTCCACCCCGCGCATCAGCGCCGGGTCGGCGGGCTTCACCGGGCCGAAGTCGGCGGTCGCGCCCGCGGCCAGGTCCGCGCGCACCGGGCTGTCGAAGCGGTAGGCCTTCTTGGTGCGGCCGTGCTGGATCATCCAGTGCGCGTTCTCGGTGGCGAACTGCGCGTAGACGTCCTGTCCGGTGCCGTCCTCGTCGGTGTTGTCGAAGCACAGCTGGAACCGGCCGGTCGCGTCGGTCAGGCCGGTGGCCAGCAGGTCGTGCCTGCCGGTGGTGTCGGCGTCCCACACCGTGACCTGCGCGTTCGCCGAGACCCTGGCGGCGCCGGTGTGGTCGACGTAGCCCCAGGTCCCGGTGGCACACGCGGTGCCCGCGCTCGCCGCGGTCGTCCCGGCGGGCTTGTGCGCGAGGTGCGCGTGGGCTCGGGTTCCCTGGTCGGCGGGGGCCGTCGCGTTGGTGTCGCGGGCGGCGATGCCGAACGTCGAGCGCTGGGCGCCGACGGTGAGGAAGGCGCTGCCCGTATCGGCGTCGGTGGCGGTGCTCGCGGCCGCGCGGATCTCCGCCGCGCCTTCGGCGACGGCGCGGACGGTGCCGCTGAGCCGCAGCGGGCGGACCCGGTCGGCCCGGCCGGCGCCGACCGCCCGGTGCACCTTGCCGTTGTCGGCGGGGACCTGGGACGCGCTCGACTCGGTGCGCAGGCCCGCGGGGGCGTGGACCCATTCCAGTCCGGCGGGCAGGCGCACGTCGAGGCTCAGGTCGGACCGCTCGGCGGTCGTGCGGACCTCGATGTCGACCCTGGCCTGCTTGCCGACCGCGGGTGCTTCGAACAGCCGCACGGCGACGTCCAGGCAGCTGCCCCACTCACCGGTGCGGTCGGCCTGCGTCGCGCCGAAGGGGACGCACCGAGCGTCTTGTGGTGTCTCGGCGACCGCGAGGCCGGGGCGGCCAAGGCGAGTAACGCGCCGCATAACGCGGCCCGCCGCGCGATTCTTGGAACGTGCATGGGGGGAGTTCCTTTCGAGCCGGTGAATGCCGAATCGGAAGGAGGGGTTTACCAGACACGAAAGCCCGCGACGGCTGGTCTTTGTCAGTGACCGATTTCGGTCAAAGCAGAACCCCGAGTCTGGCGTGCGCCGAACTCGGGGTCTGTAGGTGCCGCGGAAGTCAGACTGTCGGCGGGCGGTCGACCGTCTGCGCGAGGTAGAGCTGCTCGCCGAGGCGGTCCATCAGCTCCAGCTGCGTCTCGAGGTAGTCGATGTGGTGCTCCTCGTCGGCGAGGATCTTCTCGAACAGGGCCGCGGTCGTCGCGTCGCCCTTGGAGCGGCACATCGGGATGCCCTTGCGCAGGCGCTCGACGACCTCGACCTCGATGGCCAGGTCGGCGGTGAACTGCTCGCGCAGCGTCTGCCCGATGCGCAGGGGCAGCAGCTTCTGGTAGTTCGGCAGGCCCTCGAGGAACAGGATGCGGTCGGTGATGATCTCCGCGTGGGTCATCTCCTCGATGGACTCCGCGCGGGTGTGCTCGGCGAGTTTGGTCAGGCCCCAGTTCGCCTGCATCTTGGCGTGCAGGAAGTACTGGTTGATCGCGGTGAGCTCGCTGGTCAGCTGCTCATTGAGCAACGCGATGACTTCTTCGTCGCCACGCACGGGGGCACCTCCGGTCGAACGGGTTGACGCCCGACCGTAAACCCAGACCAGTGACCTCGCACGGCAGAAGTGGAGGGGTCACCCTTAAGCGGCGTTTGTCGCCGCCATGGTGTGATCTTCGAGCATGTCGTCGATGCGGTCGAGGCAGCTGCCGCACCCGGTTCCCGCCTGGCAGCGGTCGCCGACCTCCTCCGCCGTGCGGGCGCCGGCGAGGATGCAGGCGTGCACCCGGGCCTCGCTGACCGCGGCGCAGATGCAGACGTACATGGCTCTCCTCGATCATTTTCTTAGGTGAGCCTATGCTAAACAAGCGTCAGTGAATTGGGAAGGGGTGCTTCGCCACATTCCGTGGTTCGTGGTGCCTGCCGATGGGGATGACCAGGGGTGTTCCGCTCACCGGGTCGGTCACCACGGAGCAGCGGACGTCGAAGACCTCGTCCACCAGTTCGGCCGTGAGTAGCTCGTCGGGGGGTCCCTGGGCGACGATCCGGCCGGACTTCATCGCCACGATGTGGTCGGCGTAGCGGCAGGCCTGGTTGAGGTCGTGCAGCACCATCATCACCGTGCGGCCGCGGGTGCGGTTGAGGTCCATGACCAGGTCGAGCACCTCGATCTGGTGGGCCATGTCGAGGAACGTGGTGGGCTCGTCGAGCAGCAGGATGTCGGTGTCCTGGGCCAGGGCCATCGCGATCCAGGCCCGCTGGCGCTGGCCGCCGGACAGCTCGTCGACTGGCCGTTCGGCCAGGTCCGCCATCGAGGTGAGCTCCAGCGCGTGCCGGACGATCTCCTCGTCGCTGTGCGACCACTGGCGCCACCAGCTCTGGTGGGGCGCGCGGCCGCGGCCGACGAGGTCGATGACCGTCATCCCCTCGGGGGCGACCGGTGACTGCGGCAGCAGGCCGACCACCTGGGCGAGCTTGCGGGTCGGCATGGCGTGGATCGACTCGCCGTCCAGGCAGACCTGGCCCGCGGCGGGGGGCAGCAGCCGGGCCAGCGACCGCAGCAGCGTCGACTTGCCCGACGCGTTCGCGCCGACGATCACGCTGATCTTGCCGGGCGGGACCACCAGGTCGAGGTCGGTGATGATGGAGCGGTCGCCATAGGACACCGCGAGCCCCTCGGCCCGCAGTGTCGGCGCGATCTCGGGTCGCATTCGGTCAGCCTCCAGACCCGACCCGGTTCGCGCGGGTCAACAGCCACAACAGGAACAGTCCACCGAGCGCGCCGGTCACCACGCCGATGGGCAGCAGGGTGCCGGGGATGACGCGCTGGGCGATGAGGTCGGACCCCAGGACCAGGAACGAGCCGGTCAGCCCGGAGGCCACCAGCGGCGGCCAGGCGCTGCCGGTGAGCCGCTGCGCGATCTGCGGCGCGGTCAGCGCGACGAAGACGATCGGCCCGGTGGCGGCGGTGGCGAAGGAGACCAGCGCGGCGGCGGTGACGATCAGCGCGGGCTGCGCGAACCGCACCGGCACCCCAAGCGCCGTGGCGACGTCGGTGCCGAGTTGCAGGAGGCGGAGCCAGCGGGAGAGCAGGAGCACGGCGATCCCGAGCGTGATGGTCGCCCAGGCCAGCGGGGTGACGTGGATCCAGTCGGCGCCGTTGAGGCTGCCGATGATCCAGCGCAGGACCTGCTGGGCCTGCCACATGTCGGCCTTGACCAGCAGATAGCTGGTGAGGCTGGTGCACATCCAGGAGACCCCGATGCCCACGAGGACGATGCGGTAGCCGGTGGTGCCGCCCTTCCAGGCGAGCCCGTAGATCAGCACGGCGGTGGCGATGCCGCCGAACAACCCGAGGGCTTGAGTGCCCAGGCCGGAGCCGAACCCGACCACCATCCCGGCGACCACGGCGGTCGCGGAGCCGGAACTCAGGCCGATCATGTCCGGGCTGGCCAGCGGGTTGCGGGTGAGGGTCTGGAAGAGGGCGCCGGAGATCCCGAAGGCACAGCCCGCGAGTAGCGCGACCAGGGCGCGGGGGAGACGCAACTCCTCGATGACGAAGAGCGTGGCGCGATCCCCGACCCCGAAGAGCGCTTGGACGACGTCGACGAGGGGGATTGGGTAGTCCCCGAAGGACAGTTCGACCGCGAACAGGAGCGCGGAGGCGAGAAGCAGTCCCAGGCAGACGCCGAGCATCCGGGGTCGGATGATCGCCGAGGTGGGACCGAGGCGGACGGCGATCCGGCCGGGTTGGCGGGTGAGTTCGAGGAGGGCCATCCGGTTCACACCTCCACGTGCGTGCGTCGACGGGGCGTGGGGGAGTGCGCGGAGGGGAACCGGGATGGCGGCAAGAGCGGGCCTGGCCGAACCGGCGGGGAGAAGGTGGCGGACGGCGAGCATGGGTGTGGCTGGGAGGGCGGGGACGCCAGGGGGAGCGGGGCTGGCCGGGCTGGCGGGGAGAAGGTGGCGAACGGGGAGATCGGGCGTCGCGGGGAGGACGAGGACGACCGGCGGGGCACTGGCAGAGCAGGCGGGGAGAACCGGCACCACTTGGCCTCCAGCGCAGTGCCTCGCCACCCCGAAATGCCAACGGGCCCAACACAACGGCCTGTTTGGGTGGTTCGCCTTGATTTGGGGGAAATGGGGCTAAACTCGCGGTGCGGGTGGGCTTTACGTGCCCCGCCTTTTGACCCGCACAGCCCCATTTCGAGGGGCCCCAAATCAAGGCGAACCACCCAAACAGGCGCCCAGTTGTCCAAGACGCCCGGCAGCGCGAGCCGCAAACCCCAGCGATCAAGGCCCATCACAGCTCCGCCAACCGACGACGCCGGATCAACGCGATGAAGAACGGCGCCCCAAGGAAAGCCGTGATCACCCCAACGCCGATCTCCCCAGGACGCGCCACAACCCGTCCCAAAATGTCCGCCGCCAACACCAGGCACGGCGCCAGAACCATCGTGTAAGGCAAGATCCACCGGTAGTCCGGCCCAGTGATCGCCCGAGCCACGTGCGGGATCACCAACCCGATGAACACGATCGGCCCCACCACCGCCGACACCGTCCCCGCCAGCAGCGTGACCGCGACAACCCCACCCAACCGGATCAGCCCGAGCCTGCGCCCCAACGCGGAGGCCACGTCATCGCCCAATGCCAGGCTGTTCAACGCGGGCGCCACCGACACCGCCAACGCCGTCCCGACCAGCAGGAACGGCACCATCTGCGCCACCACCGCCGTGTCCTGCCCGGTCAGCGAACCGACCGCCCACGACCGGTACACGTACAGCGCGTCCGGGTCGAGCAGTAGGACGCCGCTGGTCAGGGAGGTCAGCAGGGCCAGCATCGCCACCCCGGCAAGCGCCAGTTTCACCGGTGTCGCGCCGCCGCGGCCATAGCTGCCGAGGACGTAGACGACGACGCTGGCGATGGCGGCTCCGGCGAAGGCGAACCACACGTACGAGTAGAACGACGACAGGCCGAGGGCCGCGACCGCCACCGCCACGGCGAAGCCCGCGCCTGCGCTGACGCCGAGGATGCCCGGGTCCGCCAGCGGATTGCGGGTCAGGCCCTGGATGAGCGCGCCGGAAAGTCCCAGCGCCGCTCCGGCGAACAGGCCCAGCAGGGTTCGCGGCAGCCGCAGCCCACGCACGATGGCTTCGGTCTCACCGCCGTGCGGGTCGATGAGGACGCTGAACACCTCGCCGAACGGGATCGTCTTGCTGCCGATCGCCAGCGACGCGACGCACAGGCCCGCGAGGAGCAAGGTGGCCAGGAGCAGGATGACGGGGCGGGCGCCGCGACGGACGCCGGTGGTCACGGTACGGACGGTCTGATCCACAGTGCTCCCGTCCGGTCCGCGTCGTCTTAGGTTAGCCATACTTTAGTACGAGGCCGGTTGGGCTCGGAAGGCTAGGCCGCGCCGCTCAGCAGCTTCGACCAGTGGGCGGCCGTCGGGTTCTCGGCCAGCTCGACGAACGGCACCTCGACGCCGTGTCGCTGCCAGCGGCTGGCCAGGCCCATCAGCTTGATCGAGTCGACGCCCAGCATGAGCAGGTTGTCCTCCGGGCCGACGCGGTCCACGTCGATCGCCAGCAGCTCCGCGACCGACGCGCGGATTCCGTCCACGGTCAGCTCATCCGGGGTCGTCATGGCTTTCTCCTTGCTGGTGGGGGTGTTCATCTGCCTGATCACGGTGTCGATCACCTGGACGCGGTGCGGCTCCAGGTAGAAATGCCCGCCGGGGAACACTTCCAGAGCGAACCCGGCGTCGGTCGCCTCGGCCCAGTCCGCGGCCTGCGCCACGGTCATGCGCGGGTCGTCCGCGCCCGCCAACGCCAGAATCGGGATCGGCAGCGGCGCGAAGTCGGCCGGACGGTACGTCTCGATCAGCCGGAAGTCGTTGCGGACCATGGGAAGCACGAGTTCGCGCAGCTCCGGCTGGTCGAGCACGGCGATGCCCGACCCGCGCAGTGTCGCCAGTTCAGCGACGATCCCGTCGTCGTCGCGCAGGTACACCTCGGTCCGGGTGGCCCGCTGGTGCGACGGCGATGGGCGGGCGGAGACGAACAGCCGGTCCACGGGCGCCCCCCGGCCCAGCAGCCGGCGGGTGACCTCGTACCCGACGGCCGCGCCCATGCTGTGCCCGAACACCGCCGTCGGCAGGTCGAGCACCGGCGCCAGCGCGTCGGCGACGAGGTCGGCCAGGGCGTCCATGTCGGGCACGCACGGCTCGGTGAAGCGGTCCTCACGCCCTGGGTACTGCACCGCCCACAGCTCTGTGTCGGCGGGCAGCGTGTCCACCCACTGCCGGTAGAACCCGGCGCCGCCCGCCGCGTGCGGGAAGCAGATCAGCCGCCGGGTGGCGTACGGCCTTGGTCTGTAGCAGCGAATCCAGTCGCCGCGGAAGATCGTCATCGGCGCATCAGCTCCGCCTCGACGTCCTCCTCCGGCATCCGCGAGATCTCCAGGTACAGCTCGGCGACCTGCTCGATCCGGCCCGGCTGTTCCTGGTCGGCCGCCATCGCGGCGGCGAGCTGGCGGACGGTCACGGTGGACAGCACCGACAGCAGGCCGAGACCTGGCGTGTCCAGCGCCTCACGCAGCCGGGCGACGATCCGGGTGGCGAGGAGCGAATCCCCGCCCAGGGCGAAGAAGTCGTCGGTGACACCCACCCGCTCGACCTCCAGGACATCAGCCCACACCTCGGCGATGACCTCTTCGAGCGGGCTCACGTCGCCGTCTTCCACCGGCTCCGCGGCGGTCGCCTCGGCCGTCGCGAGCGCGACCCGGTCGACCTTTCCGTTGCGGGTCAGCGGGAACCGGTCGAGGACGGTCACGGTCGCGGGCACCATGTGCGCGGGCAGCCGCGCCGACAAGGCTCGGCGGATCTCCTCGGCATCGAGCGACTCGCCGACGACATGCGCGGCGAGCGCGCGGTATCCGGGCCGGTCCGTGTGCGGCACGGCGGTGGCGACGGCGTCGCGCACACCCGGGACCGCGGCGAGCGCGGCGTCGATCTCGCCGAGTTCGATGCGCTGCCCGCGGATCTTGACCTGGGTGTCCCCGCGTCCGGCGAACTCGATCACGCCGCTCGGCAGCAGCCGTCCGCGGTCGCCGGTGCGGTAGAGCCGCTCCCCGTTACGCTCCACAAAGGACTGCGAGGTGCGTTCCGGGTCGCCGAGGTAGCCGCGGGCGACCCCGGGTCCGGCGCAGTACAGCTCACCGGCCACGCCCACGGGCCGAGCGCGCCGCCACGGGTCGAGGATGTGGTAGCGCGTGTTCGCGATCGGCGCGCCATACGGGACGCTGCGCCACGACTCGTCGAACTCCTCGACCGGGTGCCAGATGTTCCACAGCGTCGTCTCGGTCGGCCCGCCCACCGACACCAGGCGCAGGCTCGAAGACACCTCGGCGGCCAGCCGCAGCGGAATCCAGTCGCCGCCAAGGAAAGCCAGCCGCAACGACGACGGCACCGGGCCCGTCTCCAGCAGCATCTCCATCATGGCGGGCACCGAGTTCCACACGGTGACCCCGTGTTCGGCGATCAGGTCGGCCCAGTGCTCGGCGTCGCGGGACCGAACCGCGTCCGGAATCACGATCGCGCCGCCCGCGCCCAGCACCCCGAAGACGTCGAACGTCGACATGTCGTGGTGCAGCGCGGTCACGGCCAAAGCGCGGTCGCCCGGACCGATGCCGAAGGTGTCGATGGTGTCGCGCAGGCAGTTGACCATGCCCGCGTGCTCGATCATCGCGCCCTTCGGCGTGCCGGTGGAGCCGGAGGTGAACAGCACGTAGGCCAGGTCCGACGGCGTCTGGACGGCGTCAAGGGGGGTGTCGGGCAGGTCGCCCGCGTCGTCGACGCACAGCACCTGCCGGGCACCGACACTGTCCACAAGGGACTCGTAGAGCCCGCTTCTGGTCAGCACCAGCGAAACACCGGCCGCCTCAAGCAACGAAGCGATCCGCGCGGGCGGAAGCGCGGCGTCCACGGGAAGGTAGGGCGACCCGGCGAACAGTGAGCCGTAGGCCGCCACCACCTGCTCCCAGCCCTTGTCCAGCACGACCGCCACCGGGGTCTCGGTGCACGCGCCGTGCTCGCACAGCCAGTGGGCGACCTGCCGGGCGCGCGACCGCACCTCCCGGTACGTCAGCGAGCAGGCGGAGGTGATCACGGCGAGGTCGTCAGGCCGCTGCTCCGCCTTGTCCAGGAAAAGCTGCTGCACCAACAGCTCAGGCACCGGGCGGTCCGCGCCGGAGAGCGGAGCGGAGGCCGCGAGAGCGAAGTCGGTCGCCGACCAGCTGTCCGGGTCGGTGGCCAGTCGCGAGAGCAGCGCGCCGAACGCGGCGAACGCGTCGGCGATCAGGTCGGTCGGGAAGATCTCGTCGACGCTGTCCCAGTTGTAGGTCATCGCGCCGGAGGGGGCCTCCTCGATCTGCACGTCGAGGTAGACCTGCGGGGTCTGCGAGATCGCGAACACCCGCTCGATCTGCCCGCCGAGCAGGGGAGCGGGCCCGGCGTCGAAGCCGAGCGTGCTGGTGAGCACCACGGGCATGGCCGCGCGGTGGATGCCGCCGCGGACCCGGCTCAGCTCGCGCAGCACCTGCACGCCGCTGACCTGCTGGTTCGCCAGATCGGTCCACAGCTGCCGCTGCACGGCCTTGGCCCGCTGGGTGAACGGCGCCGAACCGTCGTGGTCGACGGCCAGCAGGGAGAACGACGCGAACTCGCCGAGGATCTCGTTGGCCTGCGGGTGCAGCGGAAGCCGGTTCATCCGCGGCACGTTGATGGTGAACCGCGGCTCCTCGGACCACACCGCGAGCACCTCGGCGAACGCGGCGAGCACGAGGGCGGTCGGGGTGAGCCCGGCCTGCCCGGCCAGCGCCTTGAGGGCGCGCCACGGCTCGGGGTCGAGCGTGCCCGCGCGGCTGGTCCAGCGCGGGTGGGAGATGGTCGCGGGGTCGGTGCCGATCGGCAGCCGCGGCGACTCCGGCAGGTCCTCGACCCGGCCGCGCCAGTACTCCTCGGCGCGGCGGTAGGACTCGGTGTCCTTCAACGCCCGCTGGGTGTGCACGTAGTCGCGGAAGGTCAGGTCGAGCGGGTCGAGCCGTAGCTCCGGGTCGGCGTAGAACCGGGTCAGGTCGGCGACGAGCAGCTGCCAGCTCAGGTAGTCCAGGGTGAGCCCGTCGAAGCTGATGTGCACCCGGGCCCGTGCGTCATCGAGCCTGCTGACGACGACACCGAACAACGGATACTGGTCGGCGGGCCGCACTTCGTGCGACATCCGGTCGCGCAGCTCGGTCAGCCGCGCGGAAACCTCGTCCTCGCCCAGGCCGCGCAGGTCGACGACCTCGGGCGCGAACGGCGGCACGTCGGCGAGGATCACCTGCTGCTCGCGCTCGGGCAGCAGGACGGCGCGCAGCATGTCGTGCCGATCGACGACCCGCTGCCACGCGCGGGTGAACCGGTCCAGGTCGAGTTCGCCCTCGTACTCGTAGTACGCGTGGGTGGACACGTTGCCCAGCTCGAACTCACCGGTCCGGCCGACGAGGTAGGCGTGCTGCTGGTCGGTGACGGGGAACGGCTCGAACCGCGCGTTCGGCGCGGGCTCGACCGTCGGGAATGCCTCAAACACCTGCTGCTGCTCCGTTTTCCTGCGCGGCTGATTCTCGGGCGAGCCTGCTCCGGTTGTGCAGCCACAGTTCGAACGGGCTCCACCGGCGCAGCCGCGGGGCGCGTGGGGATTCGACCAGCAGGGCCGTGCCCTCGCGGTGGATGACCGCGAACCGGGACAGCACCAGTCCGGCGTCCTCGGGCAGCGGACCCGGGTCCTCACCCCGGCGGACCGGGTACAGCGTGTAGAGCGGGCGCCCGTCGACTGGCCGTTCCAGGGGCGTGTCCGTCAGTTCGGCGGTGTTCATTCGCCCATCGCCTCGATCAGGCTCTTGGGCCGCATGTCAGTCCAGTTCGCGCTGATGTGGTCCAGGCAGGCCTGGCGGGTGTCCGGGCCGAACGCGACCGTCCAGCCTGCGGGGACGTCGGCGAACTCGGGCCACAGCGAGTGCTGGCCCTCGTCGTTGACCAGCGCCAGGTACGTGCCGTCGGGGTTCTCGAACGGGTTGGTCACGGTTCGTTCCTTTCGAGGGAGGTTGCGGCCCAGTGTTTGGCCAATAGTTCAGGTGTCGGATGGGCGAACAAGTGGGCGACCGGAACCGGCTCGCCGAATTCCTCGGTGATACGGGAGCGCAGCGCGACGATCAGGAGCGAGTGGCCGCCGAGGGCGAAGAAGTCATCGTCGACCGCCACGGACGGGACTTCGAGGACGTCGGCGAACAGTCCGCAGAGGATCTTCTCGGTGAGCGTGCGCGGTTCCCGGCCCACGGTCGTGGTGAGTTCCGGCGCGGGCAGCGCGGCCCGGTCGACCTTGCCGTGTGGGGTCAGCGGCAGGGCGTCGAGCACGACGAACGCGGCGGGCACCATGTAATCGGGCAGCCGCTCGCCGAGGTATTCACGCAACCCCACCGGCTCGTCCACTGTGGACACAACATGGGCGACGAGCTTGCCCGACATCTGGGTGACCACGGCCTGCGCGACATCCGGGTGCGTGGACAGGGCCGCGGCGATCTCGCCCAGTTCGACCCGGAAGCCCCGCACTTTGACCTGCTCGTCGACCCGGCCCAGGTAGTCGATCCGGCCGTTGTCGGTCCACCGCACCAGGTCCCCGGTGCGGTACATACGGGACCCGGCCGGGCCGAACGGGTCGGCGACGAACCGCTCGGCGGTGAGGCTCTCCCGGCGCAGGTATCCCCGCGCCAGCCCTGCGCCGCCCAGGTACAGCTCACCGGCGACTCCCGGCGCGACGGGCCGCAGCGCCGCGTCGAGCACGTAGGCGCTGGTGTTCGCGGTCGGGGTGCCCACCAGCGGGGACTCGCTGTCCGTCGCGCGCGCGGCGAGAGCGTCCACTGTGGTCTCGGTGGGGCCGTAGAGGTTGTAGCACTGGGTGTTCCGCAACGACCGCATGGTCCGCCAGAACGCCGGCGGCACGGCCTCGCCGCCGACACCGAGCGCCAGCAGCGGGCATTCGCCGTCGCCGACCAGGCCAGCGTCGGCGAGCGCGACCGCCAGCGACGGGCTGACCTCGATGAAGTCGAGCCGCTCGGCGCGGACCTGTTCGGTGAGCAGGGCCGGGTCGCGCAGCGTCTCCTCGGTGACGATGTGCAGGGCGTGCCCGTCGAGCAGCCACAGCTGCGGCTGCCAGGACGCGTCGAACGCGAACGACCACGTGTGCCCGACCCGCAGTGTCCGACCGCCCGCCGCGGCGACGGTCGGCTTGTAGAGCGTCTCCCGGTGGCTGTGGAACAGGTTGACCACACTGGCGTGCGTGACCACGACACCCTTGGGCGCCCCGGTCGAGCCGGACGTGTAGATCACGTACGCCGGGTGCCGGGGCTCCAGGCCGACGACGGGAGCGGTGTCCGGAAAGGCGTCGAAGGTCTGCTCGTCGAGCAGCATCCGAGGCGTGTCCCCGAGGACGTCGGCGACGGCGGCCATGCTGATCACCAGGTGCGGGTCGGCGTCGGCGATCGTGGCCGTGATGCGCGCGGCCGGGTAGGCCGGGTCGATCGGCAGGTACGCGCCGCCCGCCTTGAGGACCGCGAGCATCGCCACCACGAACTCGGCGGTCCGGGGCAGCAGCAGCGCGACGATCTTCTCCGGCCCGACCCCTTGGGCGACAAGGGCGTTCGCCAGCCGGTTGGCCGCCGCGTCCAGCTCGGCGAAGCTCAGCCGGGTGCCCGGTGCCACCAGCGCGGAGCCTTGCGGGTCGCGGGCGACGGCTTCGGCGAACAGACTCGGCAGGGTCGCTTCACGCGGAACGTCGAGCGCGGTGTCGTTCCACGTCCGGAGCACCTGCTCGCGCTCGTCCGCGGTCAGCGGATCCACTGCGGCGACCCGGATCGACGGGTCGGCGAGCAGCCCGTCGAGGACGCGCAGGAAGCGGTCGAGGACCCGCTGGGTGCCGTCGCGGTCGAAGCACTCCGGGTGGTACTCCAGGTGCAGGTCCAGTTCGGCGCCCGGCAGCACGGCCAGGGTCAGCGGGTAGTGCGTGGCGTCGATGCCCTCGGCGGCGGTGACGCGCAGGCCAGGCGCGGGCTCGATCCGGGTCTGCTCGTCGACCGGGAAGTTCTCGAACACCACCAGTGAGTCGAACAGCTGCCCGGAGCCCGCCGCCCGCTGGATGTCGGCCAAGCCGACGTGGTGGTGCGCCATGAGCGCGGCCTGCTCGTCGGCGACCCGGCTGAGCAGCCCTTCGACGCTTTCGCTGGGCCGCAAGGCGATCCGCACCGGAACCGTGTTGATCATCAGGCCGACCATGGTCTCCGCACCGGGCAGTTCGGCGGGCCTGCCGGACACCGTCTGGCCGAACACCACGTCGTCGCGCCCGGTGAGCTGGGCGAGCACCAGGCCCCAAGCGGCCTGCAGCACGGTGTTCTGGGTGACGCCGGTGGTCCGCGCCACCTCCGCGAGCCGCGCGGTCAGCGAGGGTGAGAGCCGCGTGCTGACCCGCGTCCGCTCGGTGAAGCCGCCACGCACGGTCTTGGCGACCAGACGGGTCGGCTGCTCCAGCCCGGCGAGCGCCGTGCGCCACGCTTCGCGGCCCGCGTCGGTGTCCTGCGCGTCGAGCCACGCCAGGTAGTCACGGTACGGCGCGGCGGCGGGCATCGGCCCGCCTTGGTAGAGCGCGAACAGTTCCTGCGCGAGCAGTTGCGTGGACCAGCCGTCGAGTAGGACATGGTGGCAGGTGAAGACGATCCGGTGCTGGTCGGAACTCAGGCGCAGCACCAGGAACCGCAGCAGCGGCGGCGCGGTGACGTCGAAGCGGCGGTCACGCTCCTCGGCGGCGAGCCGGTCGGACTCCGCCCGTCGCGCGGCCGGGTCGAGGTGTGCGAGGTCGACCTCCCGCCAGGGCAGGTCGGCGGCGGGAGGGATGACCTGCACCAGCTGACCGAGCTGGCGGAAACCCGCGCGCAGGTTGGGATGCCGGGTCAGCAGACCCTCGGCCGCACCCCGCAACCGGTCCAGGTCGAGCGGGCCTGCCAAGTCGAGGAGGTTCTGCACGGTGTAGATGTCGATGCCATCGGACTCCCCCGCGGCCATCGAGTGGAACAGCAAACCCGCCTGCAGTGGGGTCACCGGCAGCACGTCCGCCGCCGGGCCGAAAGCGTCGAGCTGCTCCTGGGTCAGGGAGACGAGCGGGACGTCCGAGGGGGTGAGTCCGCCCGCGTCCGGTGCGTCGGCGTGCGCCGCCAGCGCTTCCAGGTAGGCGAACCAGCGCTCGGCCAACCGGGCCACGATCGCCTCCGACAGCACTCCACCTGGCCACGACCAGGTCGCTTGCAGCACCGGGCCGTCGGCCTGGTCGAGCGTGACCACGTTGAGCTCAACCGGGTACGCCACGCCTGCGCGGTCGTCGACGCCCGCGGGCAACGGGCGCAGATCGACGGCCCAGTCCGCGGCGGGCTCCTGCTCCGCGGTGAGCCTGCCGAGGTAGTTGAACAGCAGCTGCGGCCGGGGCAGGCCCGCGAGGTACGCGCCGGTGTCCGGGTTGAGGTAGCGCAGCCTGCCGAACCCGGCGGTGTCCTCGGGCAGCTCGGCGAGCCGCTGCTTGACCCGCTTGATCGCCTCGCCCGCGGCCCGCCCGCCGACGGCGGCGTTGGGCAGGTCGATCCCGGTCACGTCGAGTCGGGCCGGGTAGACGCTGGTGAACCAGCCGACGGTGCGCGACAGGTCGAGCCGGTCGTCGTCGCGACCGTGGCCCTCCAGGTCGACTAGGAACTCCTGGTGTCCCAGGCGATCCGCCAGGGCGAGGCCGAGTCCGGTCAGCAGGACCTCGGTCACGCCGGTATGGAACAGCTCCGGCAGCCGGGTCAGCAGAGCCGTGGTCGGCTCGCTCGCCAGGCGCAGCGTCAGACGCTCCACTGTGGACGCGACATCGACGGCCAGGTCGAGTGGCCGCTCGCCTAGGGTGGGCATCGGACCGTCCAGGACCGCGGCCCAGGCCGCGAGCTCCGCCGGTCGTGCCGCCTCCTGGTGGGCGCGTTCGGCCCAGCGGCGCACCGAGGTGTGGACCTCGGGGAGGGTGGCTCCGCGCCAGGCGTCGACCAGGTCTGGTTGTAGGACGCGCCACGAGACGCCGTCCACCACGAGGTGGTGGATGACCAGCAGCAGCCTGCCGCGCGGGCCGGGGCCCGCGTCGAACCAGACCGCCTGGACCATGACGCCCTCGGTCGGGCGCAGCCTGCCGATCGCCGCCGCGGCCTCCGTCTCGATCAGCGCGGCCGACTTGGTCTCGTCCATAGTGGACACGTCATGCCGGGTCAGGATGTCCGCCGCGGCAACCGATCCCGGCTCACCGATGTCGAGGGACCAGTCGGCGTCGAGCCGGGCGCGCAGCGCGTCGTGCCGGTCCAAGACCGCCTGCAACGCCGTGCGGAGCCCGGCTTCGTCCAGGTCGCCGGGGGTGCGCAGCAGGAGCGACTGGCTGAACTTCCCGATCGGGCCGCCGCGCTCACGCAGCCAGTGCGCCACCGGGCTCGCGGGCGCCTTGCCGACGCCGTACCCGGCGGGCTCGGTGTCGCGGTCGGCGCTCTCCACCACCGAGGCGGCAGCGGCCAGCGCGGCCGGGGTCTGGTGGGCGAACACGTCGCGCGGGGTGATGCCCAGCCCCGCGGCCCGGGCCCGGCTGACCAGCTGGATCGACAGGATGCTGTCGCCGCCGAGGGCGAAGAACCCATCGTGCGCGCCCACCTTGGGCAGGCCGAGCAGGTCGGCGAACAGCTCGCAGAGCAGTTGTTCGCGTGGGGTCTCGGCCTCGTCGTCCCCGGCCTGGGCGGCGAAGTCGGGTGCGGGCAGCTTCGCCCGGTCGAGCTTGCCGCTGGGGCTGATCGGCAACGCGTCGAGCGTGACGAACGCGGCGGGCACCATGTGCTCCGGCAGCCGTCGCGCCGCGTGTTCACGCAGGTCGGGCTCCTCACCGACGACATAGGCGACAAGCCGGTCGTCGCGGACCACGACAGCGGACTGGCTGATCGCCGGGTGACCCAGCAGGGCCTGCTCGATCTCGCCGAGTTCGATGCGGAAGCCGCGTAGCTTGATCTGGTTGTCGACCCGGCCGAGGTATTCGGCGGCGCCGTCGCGGTTCCAGCGAGCCAGGTCGCCGGTGCGGTACATCCGGGAGCCAGCCGGGCCGAATGGGTCCGGCACGAACCGCTCTGCGGTCAGGCCGGGCCTGCCCCGGTAGCCGCGGGCCAGCTGGACGCCGGTCAGGTAAAGCTCTCCGGCGACCCCCGGTGCGACCGGCCGCAACGCCGAGTCGAGGATGCGCAGCCCGGTGTTCCAGACCGGGCGGCCGATCGGGACCACCGCAGCCGGTTCGGTGCAGGCCCACGCGGTCACGTCGACCGCCGCTTCGGTTGGCCCGTAAAGGTTGTGCAGGGCCGCGCCGGGCAGGACGTCCGCGCAGAGTGCCACCGCGTCGGCGGGCAGTGCCTCGCCGCTGCAGATGACCCGGGTGAGCGACGAGCAGTTCGCTGCGGTGGGCTCGGTCAGGAAGGCGCGCAGCATCGTGGGGACGAAGTGGATCGTCGTGACGCCCTCGGACTGGATGAGATTGGCGAGGTACGCGGGGTCCTTGTGGCCCTCGGGCGCGGCGACCACCAGCGTCGCGCCGGTCAGCAGCGGCCAGAAGAACTCCCACACCGACACGTCGAAGCTCGAGGGCGTTTTCTGCAGGACCCGGTCGGCCTCGGTGAGAGTGTAGGTGTCCTGCATCCAGAGCAGCCGGTTGACGATCGCGGCATGGGAGACCGCGACCCCCTTCGGCCTGCCGGTGGAGCCGGAGGTGTAGATCAGGTACGCGGCGCACGCGGGGTCGACCGGCACCGTGGGCCGGGTGTCCGGGTAGGACTGGACGGCCGCGACGACGTCGGCGTCGTCGAGCACGACGGGCGCGTCGACCGAGGGCAGGACGTGCGTGAGGTCGGCGGTGGTGATCACGACGGCCGGTTCGGCGTCGTCGAGCATGTACGCGATCCGGTCGGCCGGGTAGTCCGGGTCGATCGGCAGGTACGCGCCACCGGCCTTGTGCACCGCGTAGAGCGCGACGATCAGCTCCACCGACCGGGGAACGGCGACCGCGACGACCCGCTCCGGGGTGACACCGCGCTCGATCAGCAGGTGCGCCAGGCGGTTCGCCGCCGCGTCCACGTTCGCGTAGCTCACCCGCCTGCCTTCGAACACCACGGCCGTGGCGTCCGGCGTGCGCGCGGCCTGCGCCGCGAACAGCTCCGGCAGGGTCGTCGCGGGCACCGGGTGGGCGGTGTCGTTCCAGCCTTCCAGCACGGCGTGCCGCTCGGCGGCGGTCAGAACGTCCGCGCCGCCGATGCGGGTCTCGGGATCGCGCACCAGGTCGGCGAGCAGCCGGACATAACGGTCGGCGATGCCGGCGGCGGTCTCCCGGTCGAACAGGTCGGTGCTGTACTCGACGAAGCCCTCGATCGCCTCGCCTTCGAGCCCCTCGACGACGGTGACCGTCAAGTCCATCTTCGCGACACCGCTGTCGACCACGACCGGGCGCGCCTCGATCCCGGTGAGCGTCGGACGGGCCGCGGCGGCGTCGTTGTGCACCAGCATGACCTGGAACAGCGGGTGTCGTGCCTGCGAGCGCTCCGGGCTGAGCAACTCCACGAGCCGCTCGAACGGCAGGTCCGCGTGGTCGAACGCGGCGAGGTCGGCCGCCCGGACCCGGGCCAGCAGCTCGGTGAACGTCGGGTCGCCGGAGGTGTCCGCGCGCAGGACCAGGGTGTTGACGAAGAACCCGACCAGGTCCCGCAGCGCCTCGTCGGTGCGCCCGGCGACCGGGGTGCCGATCGGCAGGTCGGTGCCCGCGCCCAGGCGGGTCAGCAGGGCGGCGAGACCGGCGTGGAAGACCATGAACGGGCTGACCCCGGTCGCCTTGGCCAGCGCCCGGACGGCGCGGGCGGCGTCGGTGTCGAGCCGGAACCCGATCAGGTCGCCCGCGTGGCTCGCGACGGGCGGTCGCGGCCGGTCGGTGGGCAGCGCCAGCTCGGTCGGCGCGTCGGCGAGCGTCTCTGCCCAGAACGCGGTCTGCCGGGACTGCTCGCTGCCCGGGTCCTCGGCGTCGCCGAGCAGTTCGCGCTGCCAGACGGCGTAATCGGTGTACTCGACCGGCAGCGCGGTCCACTGAGGACCGGCGCCCGCGAGTCGGGCGGCGTAGGCGGTAGACAGATCCCGGGTCAGCACCTCGATCGAGGCGCCGTCACCGGCGATGTGGTGCACCAGCAGCGCCAGCACGTGGTCGTCGGCGCTCAGGGTGAACAGGCTCGCCCGCAGTGGGATCTCCGCGGCCAAGTCGAACGGGCGGCGGGCCGCCGCGGTCAACAGCGCATCCACTGTGGACTCGGAGGCGTCCGTGACCTCCAGGGCCGGCCGGACGTCGGTCAGCACCACGCGCTCGGCGTGGCCGCCGGACTCGCCGAACAGCGTGCGCAGCACCTCATGCCGGTCGGCCACATCGGCCAGCGCCGACCGCAGCGCACCGATGTCGAGCGTGCCGGAGAGCCGGAACGCGGCGGCGATGTTGTAGGTCGGGCTGGGGCCTTCGAGCTGGTGCAGGAACCACTGCCGCTGCTGGGCGAATGACAGCGGGGCCGACCCGTCGCCGCGGGCGACCAGCGGCGGCCGGACGGCACCCCCGGTGACCTCGGCGAGCTGGGCCACGGTCGGGGTCTCGAACAGCGCCCGCAGCGGCAGTTCCGTGCCGAGCGCGGCGCGGACCCGGCTGACGAGCTTCGTCGCGAGCAGCGAATGGCCACCCAGGGCGAAGAAGTCGTCGTCGATCCCGACCTGCTCGACCCCCAGCACGTCGGCGAACAGCTCGCACAGCACCTCTTCGCGCGGCGAGCGCGGGCCGCGCCCGGCGGGCACCGAATAGTCGGGCGCGGGCAGGACACTGCGGTCGATCTTGCCGTTGGGCAGCAGCGGCAACGCGTCGAGCACGACGAACGCGGCGGGCACCATGTAGTCCGGCAGCACGGCGGCGAGGTGCCGACGCAGGTGCGAGGCCTCCGGCGTGGAACCGGGTTCGGGCGACAGGTAGGCGACCAGGCGCTTGTCGCCGGGACGGTCCTCACGGGCGATGACCACGGCGGCGGCCACGTCCGGGTGGCCGACCAGGACGGCGGCGATCTCGCCGGGCTCGATGCGGAACCCGCGGATCTTGACCTGGTCGTCGGCGCGGCCGAGGAAATCGATACGGCCGTCCGGGGTCCAGCGGGCGAGGTCACCCGTGCGGTACATGCGGGAACCCGGTGCGCCATAAGGATTCGCCACGAACCGCTGCGAGGTCAGCGCGCCCTGGCCGTGGTAGCCGCGAGCGACACCATGGCCCGCCAGGTAGAGCTCACCGACGACGCCCACGGGCACCGGCCGCAGACCGGCGTCGAGCACGTAGCCGAACATCCCGGGGTCGGGCCTGCCGATCGGCACCGACGCCGCCGCGGCGATCGCGTCGAGGTCGCACTCGCCGAGGGTGGCGTTGACCGTGGTCTCCGTCGGGCCGTAGCAGTTGACCATCCGCCTGCCCGGCGCCCAGCGGCGCACCAACTCCGCCGACACGGCCTCGGTGCCCACCAGCAGATGGATGCCCGTCGGCAGGTTGACGTCCTCAGGCAGCACGGACAGCACCGACGGCGGCAGGAACGTGTGGGTGACGTTGTGGTCGCGGATGTAGTCGGCCAGCGCCGGACCGGGCACGCGCCGGTCGGCCGGGAACACGACCAGCCGACCGCCGGAGAGCAGGCCGACGACGAGTTCCCAGAACGCCAGGTCGAAGCTGGGGGAGGAGAACATGGTCACCGCGTGCTCGGGGCCGAAGCCGAGCCGGTCGCGCTGGGTGGCGACCAGCTTGGCCACACCCTCATGCGGGACCACGACGCCCTTGGGGCGGCCCGTGGAGCCGGAGGTGTAGATGACGTACGCGGCGTTGTCCGGCCCGAGCGGGCACGGCCGGTCGGCGTCGGTCACCTCGCGTGCGTCGGCACCGCTATCCGGTGTCACACAAGGCAAGGCGGCCAGTTCGGGCAGCCGCGCGGCGATGTCGCCGGTCGTGACCGCGCACACCGGGTGGGCGTCGGCGACCATGTAGGACAGCCGGTCCGCTGGATAGTCCGGGTCGAGGGCCAGGTAGGCGGAACCGGACTTGCTGACGGCGAGCAGCGCGATGATCAGGTCCAGCGACCTCGGCAGCGCCACCGCGACGATCCGCTCCGGCCCGGCGCCTTGCGCGAGCAGCTCACGGGCCAGGCGGTTGGCGGCCGCGTCGAGTTCGGCGTAGCTCAGCGAGTCGTCCTCGAACTCCACGGCGGTCGCGTCGCCCCGCAGCCGGACCTGCTCGGCGAACAGCGCGGGCAGCGTGGACGGCGCCGCGGAGGGGCCACCGTCGCCCCAGACGGACAGGATCGTGGCGCGCTCATCCTCGGCCAGGATGTCCACGGCGCCGATGCGGCGGTCCGGGGCGGCGAGGACACCGGTCAGCAGCCGGACCAGCCGCGCGCCAAGGGTTTGCGCTGTGGCCGGGTCGAACAGGTCGGCGCGGTACTCGATGCCCGCGGCCAGCCCGTCGACGCCGTCGGTCTCGGTGACCACGACGGTGAGGTCGAACTTCGCGGTGCCGGTGGTGACCAGCTCGACCGACGTGCCGAGCCCGTCCATCGACGGACCGGCCGCGGAGCGGCGCTGGTAGCCGAGCGCGACCTGGAACAGCGGGTGCGCCGAGGTGGAGCGGACCGGGTTGAGCAGCTCGACCAGGTGCTCGAACGGGACGTCGGCGTGGTCGAACGCGGCCAGGTCGACCTCACGCACCCGGCGCAGCAGCTCGGTGAACGTCGGGTCGCCGGCGGTGTCGGTGCGCAGGACCACGGTGTTGACGAAGAACCCGACGGCGTCGCCGAGAGCCTCGTCCGGGCGGGCGGCGACCGGGGTGCCGATCGGGATGTCGGTGCCCGCGCCGAGGCGGGTCAGCAGCGCGGCGAACGCGGCCTGCAGGACCATGAACGCGGTCGTGCCGGTCCGCTGGGCCAGCGCGCGCAGCTCGCGATGCAGCTCGGGCGACAGGTCGAAGGTGGCGAAGCCGCCCGCGTTGCCCGCGACCGGCGGCCGGGGGCGGTCGGTGGGCAGCGGAAGCTGTTGCGGGAGCCCGGCGAGCGTCTTGGTCCAGTACGAGCCCTGGCGGGAGACGACGCTGTGCGGGTCCTCGGCGTCGCCGAGCAGTTCACGCTGCCAGAGCGTGTAATCGGCGTACTGCACGGGAAGCGGCTGCCACGCCGGGTCCTCGCCCGCGCGGCGCGCGTCGTACGCGGCGGCCAGATCGCGGGTCAGCGGGTCTACCGACCACTCGTCGCCCGCCACATGGTGGGCCAGCAGCAGCAGGACGTGTTCGGTCGCGCCGAGGCTGAACAGGTGCGCCCGCAGCGGCAACTCGGTGGTGAGGTCGAAGCGGTGGCGGACCGTCTCCGCGAGGTCGTCGTCGATCCGGTCGGCGTCGCTGACCGAGGTGGCCAGCGGGACGTGCGCCTCCCCGGCGGGCACGACCACCTGGCACGGCTCACCGTCCATTTCGGACAACAAGGTGCGCAGGCTCTCGTGACGGGCGACCACATCGCCGATCGCCGCGGTCAGTGCGTCGGTGTCCAACTCGCCGGTCAGGCGCAGCACCACGGGAAGGTTGTAGGTCGTGGCCGGGCCGTCCCACTGCTGCAGGAACCACAGCCGCCGCTGCGCGTGTGACAGCGGAACGCGCTCGCGGCGGGCCGCGGGACGCAGCGGGATCCGCCGCGTGCCGCCGTCGCCGAGGCGCTCCGCGAGCCGGGCCACGGTCGGGTCGTCGAAGACCTGCTTGATCGCCACCGGCATGCCGAGGGTGGCTTCGATCCGCAGGGCGAGGCGGGTGACCAGGAGGGAATGCCCGCCCAGGGCGAAGAAGTCGTCGTCGATGCCGACCGAGTCGACGCCGAGGATCTCGGCGAACAACCCGCACAGCACCTCTTCGCGGGGTGTGCGGGGCGGACGACCCACGGCGGCCGTGGTCGGCTCGGGGGCGGGCAGCGCGGCCCGGTCGAGCTTTCCGTTGGGGGTGACCGGGAACTCGGTCAGGCTGACGAACGCCGACGGGACCATGTAGTCCGGCAGCCGCGACCGCAGGTGCTCGCGCACCGCCTCGGTCGACATGTCGTCCCCCGGCGGACCGTCCTCAGATTTGATGATGTAGCCGACCAGACGCTGCCCGTCCGGATGGGCCACCACGACCGACCGCGCCACACCGGGACACCCGGCGAGCACGGTCTCGATCTCGCCCAGTTCGATCCGGAACCCGCGGACCTTGACCTGGTGGTCGCCACGGCCCAGGAAGTCCAGCTCGCCGTTGGCCGTCCACTTGGCGATGTCGCCGGTGCGGTAGAGCCTCCTGCCCGGCGCGCCGAACGGGTCGGCCACGAACCGCTCCGCCGTCAGGTCCGGCCGCCCGCGGTAGCCGCGAGCCAGGCCGTCACCGGCGAGGTAGAGGTCGCCCGGAACACCCGTCGGGACCGGCCGCAAGTGCGCGTCGAGGACATAGACCTGGGTGTTCGTGATCGGCGCGCCGATCACCGGCGGACGGTCGCCGATCTTGGCCACAGTGGACCAGATGGTGGTCTCGGTCGGTCCATAGAGGTTGGTCACCTCGGAGGCGACCCCACGCATCCGGGCGGCCAGGTCCGTGGGCAGCGCTTCGCCGCCGACGAGCATCCGCAGGCCGCGTAAAGGCTTACGGCTGGTGTCCACAAGGGACCGCCACAGCGACGGGGTGGCCTGCATGACCGTGGCGCCGCTGCTGGTGATCAAGTCGCCGAGCACGCGCGGGTCGAGCACGGCATCGCGCGGGGCCAGTTCCACGGCGGCGCCGCTGATCAGTGGCGCGTAGAGCTCCAGGGCGGCGATGTCGAACGACACCGTCGTCACCGCGAGCAGCCGCTGTCCCGGTCCGAAGGTGAACCGGTTGGTCATGTCCAGCAGGAAGTTGGTCAGCGCGCCGTGCGGCACGACGACGCCCTTGGGCTTGCCGGTGGAGCCGGAGGTGTAGATGACGTACGCCGGGTTGTCCTGCCGTACGGTGACGCCAGGGTCGGAGTCCGGGTGTGCGGCGGTGTCCCGGACCGCGGCGAGGTCGTCGAGCACCAGCGCGGGCTCGGCGTCGGAAAGCATCGCGTCGATCCGGTGGCGCGGGAAGTCCGGGTCGATCGGCAGGTACGCGGCGCCGGACTTGAGCACAGCGAGCAGCGCGACGACCAAGTCGACCGAGCGGGGCAGCGCCACCGCGACGAACCGCTCCGGTCCGGCGCCCTCGGCGATCAGCTTGTGCGCCAACCGGTTCGCCAGCGAGTTGAGTTCGCGATAGGTCAGGGACTCGCCCGCGCACGACACCGCGGTCGCCTTCGGGGTCCGGGTGGTCTGCTCGGAGACCAGCTCGGCGACAGTCTTCGCCGGGACCGCCACGGCGGTCCCGTGGGTGAGCAGCCGCTCGGCCTCGGCGTCGGTGAGCAACGGAAGCTCGGACACGGCGAGATCTGGGTTGTCGATCGCGGCACGCAGCAAGGTCTCCACATGACCCAGCAACCGGTCCACAGTGGACTCGGTGAACAGTTCCGTGCGGTAGGTGACTTCCAGCACCGGCTCGTCGCCGAGGACGGCGGCCAGCGCGAGGTCGAACTGGGCGGTCCCGTTGAACACCGGGCGCTCGCTGATCTCGATGCCCGGCAGCTCGAAGCCGCGCAGGATCGGGGTGCGCAGCGAGAACATGGTGTCGAACAGCACCGACCGGCCCGGTGTGCGCGGCGGGTGCAGCCGCTCGACCAAGGTGTGGAACGGGAGTTCCTGGTGCGGGTACGCGCCGGTGCAGGTCTCGCGCACGCGGCGGAGCAGGTCGCGGAACGTCGGCTCGCCCGTGACGTCGGTGCGCAGCGCGATCATGTTGCCGAAGTTGCCGATCAGCCCCGCCAGCTCGGGCCGGTCGCGGTTGACCACGGGGGAGCCGACGCAGATGTCGTCGGCGCCGCTGTAGCGGTGCAGCACGGCGGTGTAGGCGGCCAGCAGCAACATGAACGGCGTGACACCCTCGCGCCCGCACGCGGCGGGCAGCGCCTCGGCCAGGTCGGCGGGCAGCGCCCGGACCCGGCGGCCGCCGGACTCCGACTGCACGGCCGCGCGGGGGAAGTCGGTCGGCAGGGCCAGCGGCTCGGGGGCGGGATCGAGCCTGCCGCGCCAGTAGTCGAGCGCCTGGCCGTAGTCCTGCTTCTGCTCCCAGACGGAGTAGTCGGCGTAGGACAGAGGCAACGCGGGCTGGTTGGTGCTTTCGGCGTAGCGCTCGGCCACCTCGCGCAGCAACAGCATCCAGCTCGAGTCGTCCCACGCGATGTGGTGGGCGACGAGCAGCAGGACGTGTTCCTGTTCGTCCATTCGGAGCAGTGACATCCACAATGGCGGTTCGGCCGTAAGGTCGAACGCGCGCGAGCCGATGCCGCGGGCGAGATCGTCGATCATGGACTCGCGCTCCTGCGCGGGAAACGCGCCACAGTCCATCAGTGCGACCGAGACCGGCTGGTCGTGGACGGTCTGGACGGGAGCGCCGTCGGCGTCGACCCCGTAGGTGGTGCGCAGAACCTCGTGCCGGGCGATCGTCGCGGTCAGGGCGCGGTGGAAAGCGGCGGTGTCGAGCCGACCGCGCAGCCGGATGCCGACGCAGAGGTTGTTGGCCGCGCTGTGCGGCTGCAACTGCTGCATGAACCACATGCGCCGCTGCGCCGAGGACAGCGGCGCGGGCCCCGCGGTCGGCCGGGCGGTGATCGCCTCAGCCCGTCCGTCGGCGGAGAGTCCTTGTGCGGCAAGCCTTCGCCGCAGCAACTCCATCCGATGCGACGACTCCGCTGACCCCGAAGCTGACCCCGAAGCTGACCCCGAAGCTGCCCCCGACGCTGACCGCGCACCAGCCACGTGACGTCACGCCTCTCTGTTGACCCTCGACCGCAAGTTAGGTAAGTCTTACCTCAGTCATCGTGAGAGCCTAGGTGATCGAATTACGTTAGGCTAGCCTAACTTCTGATAGCAGGATCACGTCCAAAGAGGGGTCACCACTGATGCGCCTGGGGCAACTTGTCGTCGATGTGACGCCAGCCAGGGTCAGCCGAGATTTCCGACTCCTTCTCATCTGTCGGACAGTCGTGCTGCTCGCCGCGGGGTTCATCGCGGTGGCCGCGCCGGTCCAGATCTACCGGCTCACCGAGTCGTCGCTCCAGGTCGGACTGGTCAGCCTGGCCCTCGGGATGACCAAGCTGTTCGGGTTCATCGCGGGCGGAGTCCTCGCCGACCGGATGGACCGACGCAAGCTCATCCTGATCAGCAGCGTCACCGTCGTGCTGGCGTTCAGCGCGTTCGCGGTCAACGCCGCGCTGGCGTCGTCCCACGAGCTGCTCTTCATCTATCTCATCGTGATCGTCGGCGCGGGCGTGGAAGGAATCGGGGAGACCGCGCTGTCCGCGGTCACCCCGGCCCTGGTCGCGCCGGAGCACCTCGCCGCGGGCAGCGGCTTGATCGCGGTGACCTCGCAGCTCGGCTTCATCGTGGGCCCCGCGCTCGGCGGTGTCATCATCGCGGGCGCAGGCCTCCCCGGGACGTACGCGGCGGCGGCGGTGGCGATTCTGATCAGCACGGCCCTGCTCGCCACGCTGCCCTCGCTGCCGCCGGGGTCGGACGAGTCCAGTGCCGACGACAAGCGGGAAGGCGTCTTCGCGTCGATCTCCGAGGGATTCCGCTTCGTCCGGCACAACAAGCTCATCCGCGGTGTGTTGATCATCGACCTGTGCGCCACCGGTTTCGGCGTCCCGCAGACACTTTTCCCGCAGCTGGTCGCCGAGGTGTTCCACGGCGGGCCCGAGATGATCGGCTTGCTGGCCGCCGCCCCCGCGGTGGGCGCGCTGCTGGCCTCTGTGAGTTCGGGTTGGACCGGTCTGGTGCGCCGCAGCGGACGGGCGCTGATCGTCGCGGTCCTGCTGATGGGCGCGGCCTACATCGGCTTCGGGCTCAGCCCGCACCTCGTGCCCGCGATGGTGTTCCTGGCGATCATCGGCGGCGTCGACTCGGTATCGGAGATCCTGCGCCGAGCGCTGCTCATGCACCACACCCCGGACCACCTGCAGGGCCGGGTCAACAGCCTCTGGCTGGCCCAGGCGAGCTCGAGCTATTCCTTGGGCAGCACCACTTCCGGGTTCGCCGCGAGCCTGTTCGGACCGGCCTTGGCGATCATCGGGGCGGGCGCGCTGTGCATCAGCGGGGTGGCCGCGCTGGCGTCGACCTCGCCGGAACTGCGAGAGGCGACTCTGACCGTCGACGAAGACACAGTGGACCCAGCTGTGAGCGGGAGCACCGGGAAGGACCCTGGCGCAGAAGTTAGCTTAGGCTAAGCTCACCTTCGGTTTTCGCAGATGAATGATCGCGATCGGAAGGACACCGATGAATTCCACCCGCCCCCGCCGAGCCGTCCGGCTCGCGGCCGCAGTGCTGGCAGCCGCGCTCGTCGGCACCCTGGCCGCCTGTGCCTCCGCCGATAGCAGCAAGCCTGCCGGACCGGCTTCGGAAGCAGCGACCGGGCCGTGGGAGTTCACCGATGACCGCGGCACCAAGGTGTCGCTGCCTTCCAAGCCCAAGCGCATCGTGGCCCAGGTGCACGCCGCCGCGGCCCTGTGGGACTTCGGCGTCAAGCCGGTCGGCGTGTTCGGCCCGCAGCGCAAGCCCGACGGCACCCCGGACCCGCAGGTCGGCAGCGTCGACCTGAACACGGTCAAGTCCGTGGGCGCCGAGTTCGGCGAGTTCAACCTGGAGGAGTACACCAAGCTCCAGCCCGACCTGGTCGTCACGATCATGTACGGCCCGGCGCTCTGGTACGTCCCGGAGGAGGCCAAGCCCAAGATCGAGAAGCTGGCCCCGATCGTCGGCATCCGGCTCGACGGCAAGTCCGCGGCCGAGTCGATCAAGAAGTTCGGTGAGCTGGCCAAGTCGCTCGGCGCCGACATCGACGCCCCCGCCGTCAAGGAAGCCAAGGCGGACTTCGACAAGGCCTCCGCGGACGTCACCGCGGCCGCGAAGGGGAACGCGGGACTCAAGGTCGCCATGGTGATCGGCGAGCAGGGAGGCTACTGGGTCGCGGACCCGAAGTGGCACGGTGACGCCATCCTCTTCAAGGAACTCGGCGTCGACGTCGTCGCCCCCGGCAAGCCCGACGCGTCCTTCGGCTTCGAGAAGCTGAGTTGGGAACAGGCGGGCCTCTATCCGGCCGACCTCGTCCTCGAGGACGCGCGGACCCTGGGCATGACCCCGGCCGAGCTGGCGGCGAAGTTCCCCACCTGGAAGGAGATCGCCGCGGTCAAGGCGAACCAGGTCGGCAACTGGCGCGCGGAGACGGCGTCGAGCTACAAGGAATACGCCAAGGTGCTCAAGGAACTGGCCGAGAAGGTCAAGAGCGCGCGCGCCGACGTCGTTTCCTAGTCGCGACCGGGGGATATCGACGATGACCAGTGATCTCGGACCGGACCTGACCGAGTGGCCGGCGGACTTCGCCGAGCGCTACCGGCGGGACGGCTATTGGCGCGACCGCACGCTCGACGACCTGCTTCGGCAGTGGGCGGCGGACTACGCCGACCGCACCGCCGTGGTCGACGGCGACCGCCGCTGGACCTATGTCGAACTCGAGCGGAGGGTGGGCGGCCTGGCCGCCCGCCTGCACGGGCTCGGCATCGGCCGCGGCGACCGGGTCGTGGTGCAGCTGCCGAACAAGGCGGAGTTCGTGGTGCTGTGCTTCGCGCTGTTCCGGCTCGGCGCCCAGCCGGTGCTGGCACTGCCCGCCCATCGCGCCAACGAGATCACCTATCTGTGCCAGACCAGCGACGCGGTCGCGTACGTGGTGGCCGACCGGCAAGCCGGATTCGACTACCGCGACCTCGCCCGCGAAGCCCTGCGCGCGGCACCCGCGCTCAAACACGTCCTGGTTGTGGGAGACCCGGCCGAGTTCGAGCCGCTGGAAACCGGTGCTGGGGAGGTGGGGGACCTCCCCAGCACCGGGCTTGCCTCCGAGGTCGCACTGTTCCTGCTTTCAGGCGGGACAACGGGACTTCCGAAGCTGATTCCCCGTACGCACAACGACTACGCGTACAACCTCGAGGCCAGTGCGCGCGTGTGCGGCTTCGACGAGAACACCGTCTACCTGGCCGCTTTGCCGATCGCGCACAACTTCCCGTTCGGCTGCCCCGGCATGCTCGGCACGTTCTGCGTGGGTGGAACCGTTGTGCTGGCGCCGAGTCCGGCCCCGCCCGACACGTTCCCGCTCATCGAGCGTGAGCGGGTCACCGTCACCGCGCTGGTGCCGCCGCTGGCGCTGCTGTGGATGGAGGCGGTGAAGTGGGCGGGCCGTGACCTGTCCAGCCTCTCCGTGCTCCAGGTCGGTGGCGCCAAGTTCAAGCCCGAGGCCGCCGCCCGCGTCCGGTCCACTTTGGACTGCCAGTTGCAGCAGGTGTTCGGCATGGCCGAGGGACTGCTCTGCTACACCGGCCTCGACGACCCCGACGACGTCGTCGTGGGCACCCAGGGCCGCCCGATGTCGCCCGCCGACGAGATCCGTGTCGTCGACGTGGACGGCAACGAGGTCGCGCCCGGCGAACTCGGCGAGCTGCACACCCGCGGCCCCTACACGCTGCGCGGCTACTACCGAGCCGCCGCCTACAACGCCCGCGCGTTCACCGCCGACGGCTTCTACCGCACCGGAGACCTGGTCCGGGTCACCGAGACCGGGCACCTGGTCGTCGAGGGACGCGTGAAGGACATCATCAACCGCGGCGGGGAGAAGATCTCCGCCGAAGAGGTCGAGAACCACCTGCTCGCCCACCCGGCCGTCCGCGACGCCGCCCTCGTCGGCATGCCCGACGACGTGCTCGGCGAACGGACCTGCGTCTACGTGCTGCCGCGCGGCGACGCGCCGACCCTGCCCGACCTGGTCGCCTTCCTGCGCTCGCGGGGGCTGGCTGACTACAAGCTGCCCGACCGGCTCGAAGTCGTCGACGCGTTCCCGGGAACCGGGGTCGGCAAGGTCAGCAAGAAAGACCTGATGGCCGACATCACGGCCAAGCTGGCGGCCGGCCGATGACCGCCGGTATTCACCCCGAACCCTTGGGAGTCACGGTGTCAACCGAAGCCCTGCTGCTCGACGAGCAGTTCACCGGCCGCCTGTCGTACCACGAGCTCGAGGTCGACGCGCCCGGCGACCCGCTGCTGGTGAGCACCCGGTTAGTCGAATCCGGCATCTCCGACACCCACGTCCTCTACGAGCGCCCCGGCGCCTGGGCGGTCGCCCTCGGCGCGCTGGCCGAGATCACCCTGACCCCGTCCGAGGCGGTCCTGGAACTGGTCGACGGCCCCCGCACCTCGCTGCGCTGGACGGATTCCCCGGTCGACCGGGTCGCCGAACTCCTTGAGCGGCTGGCGATCGACGGTTGGCGCGCCTACGGCTGGGCCGCCTTCGAACTGGCCTACGCGCACGCGGGCATGCCGGAGCTGATCCCCGACGGCGAGACCCTGCTGCACTTGGTCGTGCCGCACACCGAGGTCCGCATCGCCGACGGGCGCGCCACCATCCGCAGCACCAACCCCGACCTCCTCGACACGATCCGCGCGCTGCTCGTCACCCCCGCGCCCGTGCGCGACTACGAGCCCAGCCCGGTCGCCGTCGAACACTCCAACGCCGACGCCTACCGCGCGTCGGTCGCCGCCGCGGTCGAGGACATCAGGGAACGCAGGCTGCAGAAGGTGATCCTGTCCCGCGTGGTGGAGGTCGACCACCCGGTGGACCTGGTCGGCACCTACGTCGTCGGCAGGCAGCGCAACACCCCGGCCCGCTCGTTCCTGATCAGCATGGGCGGCTTGCGGGCCACCGGTTTCAGCCCGGAGATCGTCGCGGAGGTGGACGAGACCGGCTGGGTCACCACCCAGCCGTTGGCGGGCACCCGCGAACTGTCCATTTTGGACGCGGACAACACCGACCTGCGCGCGGACCTGTTGAGCGACACCAAGGAGATCTTCGAGCACGCCATCTCGGTCAAGGTGTCGTGGGAGGAACTCACCGAGCTGTGCGAGCCGGGCAGCGTGGTGGTCGACGACTACATGGCGATCAAGGAGCGGGGGAGCGTGCAGCACCTGGCTTCGTCGGTGTCGGGGCAGCTGACGGCGGGCCGGAACCCTTGGCAGGCGTTTATCACCCTGTTCCCGGCGGTCACCGCGTCCGGTATCCCGAAGAAGGCGGCCTACCCGGTCATCCAGCGCCACGAGACCCACCCGCGCGGCCTCTACAGCGGAGCGGTGCTGACGGTCGACCAGTCCGGCGCGCTGGACGCGGCCCTGGTTCTGCGCACCATCTTCCAGCGTGATGGGAAGACCTGGCTGCGCGCGGGCGCGGGCATCGTCGAACAGTCCCGCCCCGAGCGCGAGCTGGAGGAGACCTGCGAAAAGCTCCGCAGCGTCGCCCTCCACGTGGTCCGCGCCTGACGAGTCAGGAAACCTTCCGATGCGTCAGATCGAGCGCACCGCCGCCTGAAGCGGTCACGAACACCGCGCCGCCTGCCCGGTCGATCTCGATCAGGCCGGCGCGAGTCAGCTCGTACAGCGCCACCAGCTCGTGTCCAGGCTGGAATCGCCCCTCACCGACAGTGGCGAATCCACCGGAGACGCCGATGTTCCCCCGCCACAAGACGGCGTTGTCGCGGACCGCGGCGAGCATCCGCAGGTGCATTGGTGTGAGGTTCATGAGGACTCCGGGCGACTGTGTGAGCTGGACCACATGACTGTGGGCCATTCGGGTGGCTCGCCGCGTCCGCATAACCACGGATGCGGGTACGTACTTCGCTGCCGATGGGAGAGTTGAACCCGTGATCCTCGACGTCAAGCTCGTGCGTGGCCGAATCCTCACCATGGACCCCGACCACCCCGCCGCGCACACAGTCGGGGTGTGGCGGGGGCGGATCGTCGGGCTCGATGACGACGTCGCGGGCCTGCCCGCCAGGCGGACGGTCGACCTCGACGGTGCCACCGTCCTCCCCGGTTTCGTCGACGCCCACACTCACCTCACCTGGGCCGGACGGGCGCGGCGGACCATCGACGTGTCCGGGTGCCGCACGGCCGGGCAGGTGCTCGACGCGCTGCGGGGCGCGGCGGGGGAGGGGTGGATCGAGGGGTCCGGCTACGACCGGCGCGCGTTGGACCGGCCGGTGACCGCGGCCGACCTCGACACGGTCAGCGCCGACCGGAACATCTACGTGCAGGACGTCTCCGGACACGCGTGCGTGGTCAACTCAGCGGTGCTCACGCAGCTGCCGGGCATCGTCAGCGACGGGTGGCTCACCGAGACCGACCAGTCCGCGGCCCGGGCCCTGCGGCTGCCGTACTCCCTCGACGAGATCTGCGAAGACCTGCGCCACAGCGCTCGGCAAGTGCTGTCGGAGGGCATCACGACCTGCGCGGAGGCCGGTGTCGGCGCCGGGCTCCTCGCGAGCAGCCCGGTCGAGGTCGCCGCGTATCAGCGGGCGGACCTGCCCATCCGCGTGCAGCTCATGGTGTCGGCCGACGTGCTGCGTCCGGTCGGCGCGCACGTGGACGACGGGATCACCCGGTCGATCGACCTGGGGCTGCGCAGCGGATTCGGCGGCGACCGGCTGTCCATCGGCGCGCTCAAGGTGTGGACCGACGGCGGCATGATGGCGCGTACCGCCGCCCTGACCGAGCCGTACGTGGGCACCGACAACACCGGTGTCCTCCTCGACGAGCGCGCCGCCATCCTCGACGGGCACGCGGCGGGCTGGCAGCTCGCCGTGCACGCCATCGGCGACCGGGCCGTCGACTTCGCGCTCGACACCATCGCCGAGGCCCAGTCCCGCGCCCCGCGGCCGGACGCGCGCCACCGGATCGAGCACTGTGGACTCGTGCGGCCTGACCAACTGACACGGATCGCCGAACTCGGCCTCATCCCGGTGCTGCAGCCGACCTTCCTCTGGGCCTACGGCGACGACTACTCCGCGATCATGGGCCCGCAACGCGCGCCTTGGATGTACCGGGGACGGTCCTTCCTCGACCACGGCATCACGATCGCGGGCAGCTCCGACCGCCCCGTCGCCGACGGCGCACCGCTGCGCGCCATCGAGTTCATGGTCGAGCGCAAGTCCGTCAACGGCGGACACATCGGCGCGGGCGAGGAGATCACCGTGGACGAGGCCATCGCCGCGTACACCCTCGGCGGCGCCTACGCGTGCGGGCTGGAAGCGGAGCTGGGCAGCATCACCCCGGGCAAGCTCGCCGACTTGACGGTGCTGGCCGACGACCCCCGCACCGCCGCCCACATTTCGGCCGTGGAGGTGCTGGCCACGGTCGTGGGCGGTGACTTCGCCTTCGGCCGGTGGGCGGAGACACCGGGGGCGGCCTGCTGATCACGCGTTCGCCGGACCGCGACCTCGCGGCGGGGTGAAGCGTCACGACACGCTCTGTGGGAGGCGAGGTGCGCTTTCACTCGGCTGGGTGTTTGTCCCGGTGCCGCCGGGGGACTCGCAGCGCGGTACCGATCGCTGTGCGGTCCACTTGAGACATGACGAAACACGCCCCCATCACGCGCCTTCTCACCGCGCTCATGTTGTGTTGCGCCATGCTCGTGCCGATGACCGGGACCGCGACGGCCACCCCGGCCACACCGGCGACCGCCGAGCACGACGCCACAGCGAACAAGGTCAAGGCCAAGGTCAACGCCAAACTCCTTGACACAAAGGTAAAGGTCAACGCCGACGCCCGGATCGATGGAAAACTCGACCTGCCGAAGAGCAACGCCCGTTCGCTGGAACTGATCGTCATCCAGCGGCTGGTCGCGGGCGCCTGGGTTGATGTGTCGACCGGCTCATGCAGGCCGAACTACAGCTTCCGGCTGACCGTGTCGTTCAGCATCGCCGCCACCTACACGCTGCGGGTGTACTACCCGGAGACCGCCACGGCGACGGCTGCGGCTTCTGGGACCTTCAACCTGACGGTTTTGGGCTGAGCAAGCACCAGACCCGCTGAACCCGCCCGCGGTGGCCAAGCGCCACCGCGGGCCCACCAATGAAACGACCCGGCGAACCTGACTGCACTACGGCATCCCGCCGCAACCACAGCGCACGCAACACCAATCGCACCCACCACCGGCCGGACCGCAGGGCATCGCCCGCAGCGCTGGAACGCGGTACATGTCGCACCCGCACCACCCCGCCGACCGGACCGCAATACCACCCGCGCTGACCTGCGGCGCAGGTCGAAACTGCACCACCCACAGCCCCACTCCAACGGGGTTGCCTTGGCGGTCTTTGGCTTTTAATCCCTGCTCTACCCCCTGCCCCCTCGTCCTGGCCATCTTTAACTCTCGATCATCGGTGTCAAGGGTCGGCTTGCCGATCGCGCAGCGACGGCGCTTGCGCCGCCCTTGACGCCGATGATCGAGAGTTAAACAATTGTGGCCGAGGGGGACTTTCCCTTGGGAGCTACCAAGAACTCGGGGTCTTAGCGAAGTGGTGGGCCCCTCTGGCGCGATTGTTTAATTCTCGATCATCGCTGTCAAGGGCGGCCGTAAACGGCCGTCGCTGCGCGATCGCTGCGCGACCCTTGACAGCGATGATCGAGAATTAAAAGCGGCCAGGACGAGGGGCAAGGGGGAAGTGCAGGGGCGAAGAGCCGTCCCCGAAGGCAACCACGTCCGGAGCTATGGGGGAGGCGTGTCCCTGAGGGTGACCACGTTCGGAGCTATGGGGGAGGCGTGTCCCTGAGGGTGACCACGTTCGGAGCTATGGGGGAGGCGTGTCCCTGAGGGTGACCACGTTCGGAGCTATGGGGGAGGCGTATCCCTGAGGGTGACCACGTTCGGAGCTATGGGGGGAGGCCCCGTCCAGAGGTGCAGGGACAAGGGCATCCCCGAAGGCAACCACGTTGAAGGGCTGTCCTCGACCAACCTTCAACCACAAACAAACCGGGCCCCACCGATGGCGGGGCCCGGTCGTGTTCGGTCGCTCAGTCTGCGGGCTGGGCGATGAAGCGCAGGTACGGCTTGACCTCTTCGACGTCGCCGAACTTTGCCTTGGCGTCCTCCGTGGACACGGTCGGGGGGACGATCACGCGGTCGCCGTCGCGCCAGTCGACGGGGGTGGCGACGGTGGCGCGGTCGGTGAGGCGCAGGGCGTCGAGGCAGCGCAGGATCTCGTCGAAGTTGCGGCCGACGCTCTTCGGGTAGGTGAGGGTGAGGCGGATTTTGTCGGCCGGGTCGATGATGAAGACCGACCGCACCGACGAGGTGTCGCCGGCGTTCGGGTGGATCATCCCGAAGAGGTTCGCGACCTTCTTGTCCGGGTCGGCGACGATCGGGTAGTCGACGGTCGTCTTGTTGACCTCGTCGATGTCCGGCACCCACTTGTTGTGGTCGTCGACCGAGTCCACCGACAGGGCGATGGGCTTGGCGTCGCGGGCGGCCCACTCCTGCTTGAGCTGCGCGACGCGGCCCAGTTCGGTGGTGCAGACCGGCGTGAAGTCGGCCGGGTGGCTGAACAGCACGGCCCAGCTGCCGCTCTTCCAGGCGTGGAACTCGATCGCCCCGGCCGTGCTGTCGGCGGTGAAGTCGGGCGCGGTGTCACCCAGTTGCAGGCTCACTAGCGGGCCTCCCATGATGTACGGACATTTGCGCCGCGAGTCTAGGGAGATCCCAGCCCGGTGGCGATCGATCCCAACCAGTAGACGCCGGGGCTCGCGGTCGGGCGTCCACCAGCTCGGTCCGGCTCCGCTGAACGGACCCTGTCGATCGGCAGGGTGCCGTGGGTGTCGGTCGCCCGATGTGTCGGCCGGTGCCGCCGCCATAGCGTTCTCCACAGGGACACGAAGACCTGGGAGGACGGACGTGATCACGTTGCGGGGCTTGACGAAACGGTACGGGGAGCGGACCGCGGTCAACGGTCTCACGCTGGAGGTCCGCCCCGGGAAGGTCACCGGCTTCCTCGGCCCGAACGGGGCGGGCAAATCGACCACCATGCGGATGATCCTCGGGCTGGACGCCCCGAGCGAGGGTTCCGCGCTGATCGGCGGCAAGCGCTACGTCGACCTGGTCAACCCCCTGCGCGAGGTCGGCGCGCTGCTGGAGGCCAAGGCCGTGCACCCAGGCCGCTCCGCCCGCGGCCACCTGCTGGCCGAGGCGCACACCCACGGCATCCCCGCCAAGCGGGTCGACCAGATCCTCGAGTTCGTCGGCCTGGCGGACGTGGCCCGCAAGCGGTCCGGCTCGTTCTCCCTGGGCATGAGCCAGCGGCTGGGCATCGCGTGCGCGCTGCTCGGCGACCCGGAGACCCTCATCCTCGACGAACCGGTCAACGGGCTCGACCCGGACGGTGTGCGCTGGGTCAGGGACCTGGTCCGGGCGCTCGCCGACCAGGGGCGGACCGTGTTCATGTCCAGCCACCTGATGACCGAGATGCAGCTGGTCGCCGACCACCTGGTGATCATCGGCAAGGGCGAGCTCATCGCCGACGCGCCGATGGCGGAGCTGATCGCGAAGTCCTCCGGCCAGTCCGTGCGGTTCCGCGGCCGCGACACCCACGGGGTGGAGGCGCTGGCCGCGCGGTTGGCGAGCGACTCGGTCGAGGTCACCCGCGACGGCGCGTTGGAGCTGGTCGTTCGGGGCGCGACGGTGGAGCGCGTCGGCGACCTCTGCCACGAGTTGGGCGTTCGGGTGCGCGAGCTCAACGCGGCCGAGGCCTCGCTGGAACAGACCTACATGCGACTCACCGCGGGCAGTGTCGAGTACGGCGAGTCCGACTCGCTGCGCGCCGCGAACCAACAGGAAGCGCAGGTGTGAAGACCGTGACGACCACGATTTCGGCACTGCCGCCGCGGCTCGACCTCCCGCCGGACGCGGGTGGCGGATTCCTCGGCGCCGTCCGCTCGGAATGGACCAAGCTCCGCACCGTCGCCTCGACGTGGTGGACGCTGGCGGCGGCCACCACGCTGTTGCTCGGCGGCATGGCGATCGCCGCTGTCTCGACCCGGTCGCAGCACGCGGACGGCAACCCCGCCGCGTTCACCAGTTCGGCGCCGTTCATCACCGGTGAGGTGATGGCGTACCTGGTGCAGTGGAGCATCGTCATCCTCTCGGTGCTGATGGTCACCGCCGAGTACCAGTCGGGCAGCATCCGCAACACCCTGCAGTGGGTGCCCGACCGGGCGAGGATGCTGCTGTCCAAGGTGGCGGTGCTGGTCCCGCTGCTCCTCGTGCTGGGAATGGTCTTCGGCGCCGTGGGCCTCGGCATCGCGATTCTCGGCCTCGGCGAGTTCGGCGAGGCCTTCACCACCGACGACGCCTACAACGTCGTCGTCGGTGTGGCGCTCTACCTGCCCATGCTCGGGGTGTTCGCGCTGGGCCTGGCCGCGGCCCTGCGCGGCGCCGCGCAGACCATCTCGATCATCTTCGTGGTCCTGCTCATCCTGCCGCTGATGCTGCCCGCGATCGGGCTGGAGACGGTGGCCGCGTACCTGCCCGGTGACGCGGGGGTGAACCTCATGCGCGGCACCAGCCACCCGATCTACCCCCGGCCGGTCGGCGGGTTGATCGTCCTGGCGTGGAGCCTCACGTCGCTCGCGACCGGCTACCTCGCGCTCCGCAAGCGCGACACCTGACTGTGCCGCCACCCCGAAATTCTTAGTGTTGTCACGTGCCGTTCGATGCTGCGGTTTGGCGGGTCACCGTGGTCGAGTTTCGTCACGGTCCCCTTAGGTCTCGATCTGTTGCGCCTCCGGTTATCAGTACTCGGCGTGAATTAGGCCTGCTTCGTGGGCGAGAACGGCGGCCTGGACGCGGTTGCGCACGCCGAGGCGGCTGAGGATGGTGCTCACGTAGCTTTTGACCGTGCCCTCGACCAGGTAGAGCCGCTTGGCGATCTCCACGTTCGACTGCCCGGCGCCCACCAGCGTCAGCACCTCGCGCTCGCGGTCGGTGAGCGCGCTGATCCGCTCGATCGCGCTGGTGGTGCGGGACATCTTCTCCCCGCCGAGGTTCGCGATCACCCGCGCGGCGATCTTCGGCGACAAATACGCCGCGCCCTCGGCGACCGCGCGGACACCGGCGACGAGTTCGCGCGGATCACCGGACTTCAGCAGGAAGCCGCTCGCGCCCACGCGGAGCGCCTCGGCGATGTAGCTGTCCTCGGAGAACGTCGTCAGCATGACCACGGCGGTCTCGGGCACGGTCCGGCAGATGGTCGTCGCCGCGGCGAGCCCGTCCATCTCGGGCATCCGGATGTCGAGCACGGCCACGTGCGGCCGGTGCGCGGTGACCAGTTCGACGGCCTCGTGCCCGCCACCGGCCTCGGCGACGACCTCGATGCCGGGATCGGAACCCAGGATGCCCCTGATCCCGGCGCGGATCATCGCCTCGTCATCGGCCAGGACAACTCGGATCACTGCTGCTCCTTCAAAGGTCGGAAGAAACTCACCGGCGGGTCAGCTCGTCCTTCGCGGCGAGCCGGTCCGCTGTGAAGCACAGGCGGTAAAGGGGGGCGTCGACCGCGAACAGGTCGGCGGTGGAGACGTAGAAGTCGCACCGGGCGCCCGGCGGGACCGGCGGCCGCGACAGCCTTTCCGGCAGTTCGGTGAGGGTGCGCACGGGCAGGGTCGAACGCAGCTCGGCCCGGCTCTGCCCGACCCGGAGCCGGTCGAAGTCGTCGGGGGCGAGCACCGAGGAGTAGGTCTGGTACACCAGCCCGGTCGCGCCCAGCACCATCAGCAGCCCGATCGACACGGGCACGCCGAAGGCCAGCAGGAAGCTCCGCCGCGCGCGCCGCAGGGCGAGTTCGTGCTTGCGTGCGGACAGAGACACGATCGCGGACGGGTTTGTCTCCGCGCTCTGAGTCTGGTCGCCGACCGCGGCGCGGCGCGGGAGGCGGGCGATCGTGGTGAACGTGCCGTCGCGCGCGCCCGCGTCGAAGGTGCCGCCCGCGAGCCGGACCCGTTCCTGCAGGCCGACCAGGCCGAAGTCGCCGCTGCTGACGCCCGTGACCGGCCGCGTCGCGAGCGGGTTGGCGACCGTCACCACGGTCTCCTCGCGCCCATAGGCCAGCCGCACGGTGACCACGGCGCCCGGCGCGTGCTTGGCGGCGTTGGTCAGGGACTCCTGGACGACGCGGTAGGCGGCGCGGTCGGCCATGGGCGGCAGGTCGGCGGCCGCCCCTTCGGTCTCCAGCCGCACCTTCATGCCCGAGGACCGGGCCCGCTCCACCAGGTTGGCGATGGTGTCCTGCGCGGGTTCGCGCGGCGGGGGCTCGGCGTCCGCCCGCAGCACGCCGATGATCTCGCGCAGCCGCTCGGTGGCATTGCCCGCCCCGATCCGCAGGCCGCCGACCGCGTCGCGGTGGTGTTCGGCCAGGTCGGGGGCCAGCTCCAGTTCGCCCGCGCGCAGGGTGAGCAGGCTGAGCTCGTGGCCGAGTGAGTCGTGCATGTCATGCGCGATCCGGGCCCGTTCCCGCAACCGGGCCTGGCGCAGCTCGTGCCGCTGCGAGCGCTCCAGCTCCTCGGCGCGGGCCCAGCCGCCGTAGACCAGCTCTCGGCGCTGACTCTGGTAGCGGCCGAACAGCCACGGGAACACCGTGACGAACGGCAGCGCGACCGCGCTGTATCCCCACACCCAGGCGGGATCCTGTTGGTGCAGAAGGAAACCGGCCAGCATCCCGGCGGGGACGACCACCCCCATCCCGAGCGCCGCGGTGTGCGCGCCCGGCAGGCGGACGGCCAGCAGATAAGCCGTCACCACCACGACAAGGGTGTAGCGGTCGACCGGGCTCAGCGGGTCGAGCACGGTCAGGGCGACGGCCAGCGCGAACGCCGCGAGCGGCAGCCGCCTGCCCGCGAGCACCACGGCGGCCAGCGCGAACGGCGGCAGGGCCAACTCGAACCAGGTCGAGCCCGCGAGCCTGCCGTCTACCGCCCAGATCACGCTGGGCACCAGCAACAGCAGCCACAGCGCCACGTCCCGGGCCGCCCGGCCCGCGGCGGTGTCCCCGCGGAGCACCCGCAGCACCCTGGTGAAATGCAGACTCACGACCGGACGGTACCGATCCGCGTAAGGGCGCGCCTACTGCCGATCGTCTAGTCCGCGGTCGCCGATCGGCAGCCCTGCTTCCGGACAGAATCTGTCCGGAAGGTGTGTCAGGGTGGGGTCATGGACGCAGAACGGAGCAACCGATGAGCCGCCACCTCCAGATCACCTTCGACGCCCACGATCCACGGGCGCTGTCCACCTTCTGGCGCGACGCGCTGGGCTACATCCACCCCGGTCCGCCGGGAGTCGACCTGCCCGAGGGCGCCGACCCGCTGGCCGCGTGGGACGAGTTCCTCGCGCGGGTGGGCGTGCCGGAGGAGCAGCGCAACACGCGGTCGGCCATCGAGGACCCGGACGGGCAGGGCCCACGGGTCTTCTTTCAACAGGTTCCGGAGAACAAGGCCGCGAAAAACCGTGTCCACCTCGACGTCCGCGTGGCACCGGGCCTGCAGGGTGACGAGCGGATGGCGGCACTGGAAGCCGAGTGCGAACGGCTCACCGCACTGGGAGCGACCCGGGTGCGTCGTTTCGAACCCGATCCGCCGATGGGTTTGGGCTGGATCGTGATGACCGACCCGGAGGGCAACGAGTTCTGCCTCGACTGACCCAGTGAGTCGGGCCTGTCGCTTGGCTGGGATCGCGCCATTGTCGGGTACTCATGCGGCGGTCGCGCAGTACAGTGCGACGTACCGGGTCATACACCGATGGTGGGCCTGTGACGTCTCCGCGACAACTCCCCGAGAACAAGGCCGCGAAGAACCGCGAGTTCTGCCTGGCGCGATCATCGAAAGGACGTCGAGTGACGATCGAGACCTGGGCCCTGGACACGCCGGGACTGCTGCGGCTGCCGTCCGGCTTGCTCGTCCGCGGCCGGGGGCTGCGCGACTCCCTTCCGGCGGGCCCCAAGCCCGAATTCGGGATTTACCTGCAGGGCAAGGAACCCGCCGAGGTCGACTGGGAAAGCCGGTGGGTGCGGTGGAAGGACTTCTGGCTGCCGTCCGATCCCGCCGACTTCGCCGAGGCGTTGCGTGAATTGCTCAAGCGCGCCAAGGACGAACGCGTCGAGATCGCCTGCGGCGGCGGCTTCGGCCGAACCGGCACCGCGATGTCCTGCCTGGCCATCCTCGAAGGCGTTCCCGCCGACAAAGCCGTCACCTACGTCCGCGAGCACTACTCCCACCGAGCCGTCGAGACCCCATGGCAGAAACGATTCGTCACCCGCTTCGCCTGAACGTTTCGACTTGGCAGGGCTGGGAACCCCGAACGAGCCGAGCCTCGTGGATCGCCCCGGACGGCGGCGGGTGCACTGGCTGCACATCCGCGGGTTCGTAGGCTGGCGCGAGCTCGGCGGAGGGGACAGCGGTGGATGGGCACGGGCGCGAGCGATTGTGGCGGGCCATCGCCGCGCGCGCCCGCGAGCCCGGCGACGAGTGGTGGGCGCAAGCGGTGTGCGAGGCCTGCGTCGAGGTCCTGACGGTGGACGCGGCGACTCTGGCGCTGCGGGCGAGCGACCGCGCCCAGGAGTTGCTCGGCGCCAGCGACGACTGGGCGGCGGACGTGGCCGCGCTGCAGTACACCGTCGGCGAGGGCCCAGGGGTGGAGGCGTACACCGGCGGCGGCCCGGTTCTGGTCGCCGATCTGAACTCCGACCAGGCGCGCTGGCCCGGTTTCGTCGACGCCGCGCTGGCCGCGGGCATCGGGTCGGTGTTCGCGTTCCCGATGCAGGTCGGCGCGATCAGGATGGGCACACTGGAGCTCTTCGGCCGCAGGCCGGGCGGGCTGCCGCAGGCCGCGGTGGCCGACGCGGCGCTCTTGGCGGACTTCGCGACCGCCGCGCTGATCCACGGCGCCGCGGAGGCCGAACGGGCGGGCCTGGACTACACGCCGCGGCCGGTCGCCTCGTTCCAGGACGTCAACGTGGCCACTGGGATGCTCGCCGCGCAGCTGCGCATCGGGCTGGACGACGCCTTCGCCCGGCTGCGGGCGCACGCGTTCGCCACCTACCAGCCGCTGCTGCACATGGCCCGCGACGTCCTGGAACGGCGTATCTCGCTCGACGAACTGGCCGACTGACCGTGGAGACCAGGAGGAACGGGCGACGACCGGATGCTCGGTGGTGTGCAGGACGCGCAGCCCCGGATGTTCGACATCCTCGCCGCCTCATCACCCCGGCGGGAATCGACCTGCTGGGGGCTGCGGCGACCGGCGTGATGATGGTGGACCCACGCGGCGGCCTCAACCTTGCACTACAGGGCGCCGACCACGCTGACCTGGCAACCGCGCCTGGGGCAGACGTCGACCGACCTGAGCGGGCTGGACTCGGGTCAATCCCAGTCCGGGTCGGCCCGCCCCCGTGCGTCGCCCTCGATGATGGCGACCACACGGGCCGCCTCACCGTCCTGACCGGCCCGGCCCGCACCACCATCGCCATCGGCGAGACTCCGGCGGGCTTCGCCCACGTCGCACCGCTGCCACGAGCGCAGGACGCCCACAGCTTCCTCCCGCGCCACCTGGCCGCGAACCGCGCGCAGCACAGACCGCGCCAACTCCTCAGCGTCACGTGGCCCGGACATGGACTAACGCTCCTCCTCGCGGGCCGAAACCGCCACCATTGGCGGGAACCGGTGTGCGACCGGAACCGCGCGCTCGTCCGGTGGCCGCCCAAGGCAGTCACGGGCCTCGCGCAGGGCGCTCCTGGCCCCGGCGACGTCGGTGCGGGCGAGCTTCTCGCGGGCAGCCCGGACGGCCTGAACGGCAGGTTGGATCCGGCAGGTGTCGCCCGTCGCCGCGGCCCAGGCCAGTCCGGCCACCAGCAAGTCGTCGAGGTGGCGCGGGTTCACCCGATCGGGTTCCGCGGTGGCGGATAGCTCAAGCAGCACTTTGTCCACCGCTGTGCGCAGGTGATGGCCCAGTGGGGGTGTGCAACTGCGTCTGACCAGGGCGGCGTGAGCTGCGGTTGGCTGGTCGGGAACGTGGGTGGGTGCTCGGTACTCGACCACAGCGGCCTCCAGGGATGTGTCGCTTCCGGGGCCATCGGTCCCTGAGCAGCGTGTACCCCGAACCGGACGGATTAGTCCGAACGACTCAACAGGTCGCACGTCCGTGCGGGCCCACACTGGTGATCAACTGGTACGAATGGCGTATTGACGGGCGCTGTCCGGCGGTGGTTCCGTGATCCACGGGAGAAATTTGGATCGGGGGGTCCATGGGGGGCCTTCTCTGACTGCATGGGGAGCAGCAGTGTTCAGGAATTCCCGTCGTACGGTTCTGCGCGCCTTCATCGCCTCGGTCGCCGTGGTCGGACAAGTCGGGCTCGGCGTGAGCGCCGCCGCCGAACCGACCCCGACACCGACCGCGCCGAGTCCGGTCACACCAACCACACCGGCCGCGCCCGCGCCGCAACCACTCGCGCCGAGTGCGCCCGGCGCGGCCGTGCTCGACGTTCCCGATCTCGGGCCGATCGAGGTCGGGCCGGACGGCCATGTGCCGGTCAACCGGGAGAAATCCAAGGCGCTGCAAGACATCCAGCCACTTCCGGGGCTCAACCCGGCACCGGGGAAGGTGCCGATCGAGCGCGCGCCGGTGACTCCGCAGCCGCCCGTGTCGCCCTACCCGCTGACCATGCCGCAGCGTCCCGGCCAGGAGTTGGTCGACGCCACCGCACGCGACGCACTGGCGACTCTGGGCCGGGCCGGACGCCTGAAGGCCGACGGCACCCCCGACCTCGACGCGACGAAGCTGCAGCCGCAGGTGTCCTCCGCGCAGGTCATCGACCCGACCAGGCCCGCGACCATTCAGGAACTGATCGACGCCTTGCTGTCGGGCAACATTCCGCCGCCGCTGCCCGTGGATCCGTTGGCACTGCTGAACGAACTGCCCGACGGCATCCCGCGCATCACCTACCGCGTGTGCTCCGAGTCCGCGACCAAGCAGGTCTCCTGCTCGCTCACCCTGCCGCTCGGCGTGCCCGCGATCGTCGACGTCACCGGTGACCGCACCCCGGACGTGCTGGCCGACCTGCTGCCCGCGGTCGCGGTCGGCGACATCCTCGGCCCGGTCCGCGAGATCCTCGATCTGGAGCGCCAGGTCAAGGCCGTGACCGACCGGCTCAACATCCTGGCCGAACTGCTCAAAGACCCGCTGAACGTGATCCTGCACCCCGAATGGGTGCTGGAGAAACTCGCGCTCGACGACCTGCTGCGCGGCCTGAACGCGACCCTGCAGCAGAAGCTGACCGCCCTGCTCGACCTCATCAACGTGGGCCTCGCCTTCCTCGAACTGCGCCTGCCGACCAGCGAGTTCGCCGGCCGCGACCTGCCCGGCCACGTGTGGGCCGTCTACGACATCCCCAGCCGCAAGCGGCTTTCGCTGGGCTTCGACGGCTTCCGCCGCGGCAGCAGCCTGCCCACCGGCACCCTCGGCATCTTCACCCTCAACCCGATCCGCGCGCTGCAGGGCATCTTCGACATCAAGGCCACCCTGCTCTCCGCCGGTGCGGGCGACTCGATGGCGATCACCGCGGGCATGGCGTCGGTGCGCGACGACAGCCGGGGCGACGCCTACGACCCGACGGTCGCGAGCAGCCGGTTCTCCCCGGTGCCCAACTTCTTCCACGCCCACGCCTACCTCGACCCGGGCGCGGCCGACAGAGGGCAGCGCGCCACCGTCGACTCGAGCAGCAACGTGCGCACCCACCTCGACGCGCAGGTCCTGTCCAACCGGCCCGAGTCGAGCCGGTTCGACCAGCTCAAGGTCGACACCCTCCCGACAACGGTCTCGGCGACGGTGACCAGGCCGGTCGGCGGCGGCGAGGCCGACGTCGACTACCGCGCCGACTCCACCATCGACGACGTCCTGTTCGCCGACTACGTCTACTCAGGACAGAGACTGGACTGGGCGCTGCAGGCGGGTGCCAAGGCGGTGCCCGCGACCTGGCACGCGAACTTCAAGACCGCCCAGGACAAGGTCACCGCGAACTACACCGCGAGCAGCAGACTCGCCGCGCTGGACGTGAACTTCTACGACCGCGACCCGGCGATCGTCGGCCGTGGCTCGCTGCGTGACCTGCCGACCCGGCTCGACGTGCTGGTGGACCGGGCGGCGAGTCACGTCGACCTGAAAGCCGAGCAGGCCATCGGGTCCGCCGCGCTGGCGTTCTCCAAGAACCTCGGCGACTACGCGCCACTCGACGGCGACCACGCGACCGTGATCACCCGCGACCAGAAGATCGGCGCCAGCGCCCGGATCTCCGGGCTCAAACGGGTCGACGCCTACTACGACAGCCACCCGCGGCTCGACACCGTGTTCGAGCCGGGCGGCCAGGCGTTCGTCGGCGCGGGGGACATCGACGGCGTGCACAAGGCCAGGCTGGAGGTCTCCAACCTGCCCGCCACGCTGTCGGTCGACGCCGACACGGCGAACCGGAAGATCTCCTACCGGGCAAGCGACGTGATCCACCGGGTGCATGTCGCGTACACGAACACCCGGAGCGGGCCGACGCTGTTCGGCACCGTGCACGAGCTGCCGTCCATTGTGGACCTGACCTACGACGTCGGGGCCAAGCCGAGGCTGCTCTACAAGGCGTCGAGCCGCATCCCGCGGATCGAGCTGTTCGCGAGCCTCGCGCACATCGAAACCCTGCGGCCCAGCGACGACTACTACCTGTCCGCGCTGACCACCGGCGTCCCGACCAGCGTCGATGTGCTCGTCGACCTGGAGGCCAAGCACCTGCGGGGCGCTCTCGCCGAGACGATGGACGGCATCAACGTGGTCGCCCGGGCACCGCTTGGCGGCCGCGACTGGACCGCGATCACCGAGTTCGGAAGCATCCCGACCGAGTTCGACGCGGACTGGGCCGACGGGAACTACCGCTTCCGGGCCATCACCGCGCCGCTGGGCTCGGCCAGGCTCGCCGTGACCAACCACCGCGACACCGTCGCGCCGACCGGCCTGCACGCCGCTGTCCACTATCGACAGTCGACGGGCGACCTCGACGCGAGCATGCGGGTGCGCAACCTCACCCACGTCGAGTACTCGAAGACCGAGGGCAACCAGACCTTCCGGCTCGACACCGACACCGGGGGAGCGCCCGTCTTCGTCGACGCCGAGGCCATCCTGGCCGCCGACACCGACGACACTGTTGACGATACAAAGTTCGCCGTGGCGGGCCGCGTCGACAACCTCCCGAGCACCATCCGGGTCGATTACGGCGACGGCAAGCTCAGCTACGGCGCGAACCGCAACATCGGCCTCGCGCTCGACGTCGCCTTCGGCAAGATCGCCGCGCTCAACGGGTTGGGCGCTCCCTTGTTCGGCAACGGTGTCGCCGCGGTGGCCCGCGGCTGCGCCGACGGCACGGGCTGCAAACGCGACGAAAGCGCGTTCTGCAAGACGTTCCCGCGCTGCTTCGGCGTGGTCGGCACGGTCAGCCTGCCCGGGCTGCCGACCGCCATCACCGTCGACCTGAACGCGCGCACGGTCGTGCTGGACGACTACCGTCCGACCGGCCCACTGCAGGCCTACATCGGCGTGCACGGGCTGATCGACGCCCTGCCCGACTTCAAGGCCATGGCGACCCTGGCGGGTGTGCCGTCGCCGGTCGACCTGACGGTCGGGCCGATCGACGTCGGCGGCGGCAAGGTCGACGTCGGCTACACCGCCTCGGGTGCGCTCGGCACGCTGACGCTCGACGTCGACGCGCACACCACAGACCAGCGTTTCCCTGTGCTGCGCGGCAAAGCGTCGGTGTCGAAGCTGCCCGCGTCCATGCGGGTCACCGGTCAACTCGGCGACCGGACGTCGCTGAGCATGCGGAACTCCGCGTCGGTCGACGAGATCGCGCTGACCGTGACCGGCGACCGCGTCGGGCACCTGCGGGCGGCCGTGCGGGGTGTTCCCGCCCAGGCGGACGTGGTGGTCGACGCGACCGCCAAGCACGCCGAGGTCACCATGTCCGCGCCGATCAGCGCGGTGACCGCGCTGGTGCGCGATATCCCGGTGGCGGGCCGAAACTGGTCGGCTTACGGGGATCTGCGGGACATCCCGGCGAAGTTCACCGCCGACTGGGCCGACGGGAACTACCGGCTCGACGCGGTGTCCCCGCTCGGGTCGGCGGCCTTCGCGGTGACCAACCACGGCGGCGCCACCTCCCCGGTCGGACCGCACTTCGCCGGGCACTTCCGGGAGCTGACCCAGGACATGGACGGCAGCGCGCTGATCGCGGGGCTGCGGTCGGTGACCTACACGAAGGACAAGACCGGGTCCAAGGCGACGCTCGACATGGGCGCGACGAGGATCGCGTTCGACGGCGACGCGGTGTTCGCCGCGAACGGCGCCGACGACACCCGGATCGCCGCGACCGCGCTGCTCGACACCCCGAACACCGTCGAGATCGGCATGACCGCGGGCAAGATCACCTATAAGGCGGACAAGCAGGCGGGGTTCCAGGCCGAGGCCTACCTCGGCAAGGTCGCCGCGCTGGGCGGCCTTGGGGCGCCGCTGTTCGAGAACGGCATCGCCGCCCGGGGCCGGTCCTGCCAGAGCGGCGCGGGCTGCGTGAAGGACGAAAGCCCGTTCTGCACGCTGTTCGCGAACTGCTTCGGCGCGGTGGCCACGGTCAACCTGCCGGGCCTGCCGAAGACGGTCACCGTCGACTTGAAGACCAAGCAGGTCGACCTGACCGAGTACAGCCCCGCCGCTGGGGGGCTGCGGCTCTACGCCTCGCTTGACGGCCTGGTGGACAAGGTCCCGCACGCGGCGGGCCTGGTCACGCTCTCCGGGCTGTCGCCGACGCTGAACCACCTCACGGTCGGCCCGTTCCACCCGGCCGATGCCGACCCGCGCGGCTTCACCTACGCCCACGACGCGCACGGCGCGTCGCTCGGCGGGGTGGACGTGCGAGTCGAGGCGAAGACGGCCGACTTCGGGACCGTGTACGGCGCGGCGAACCTGTCGAACGTGCCGGGCAAGGTGACCGTCAACGGGCTCTTCGGCTCGAAGAGCACGGTGCGGGCGGTGGCGTCCGAGGGCATCGGCAGCCTGACCGCGCACGTCACCGCGGCGCTGCAGGGCAATCCGGCATCCGGGCGGCTCTCGGTCACCGATGTCCCGGCGAAGCTCGACTTCGAGATCACCGGGTTCGGCAAGGGCGCCGTCGGTGCCCCGACGATCACCTACAACGGCAAGACCGCCGCGGACGCCGCGCAGTCCACACTGGACGGTTCGGCGGAGATCGAGGGTGACCTGATCAAGGCGTTCCCGATCGGCGGGGTGAACATCCCGTTGGCGGGCAACGCCTACGCCGGGTTCACCGATCTCGGCGCGACCACCACGGTGGTGCTCAACGAGGACACGTCGGTCGCGGTCGACTCCACGCCCAAGACCGCCGAACTCAAGCTGGGCGCGACCGTGCACACGTCCTACGCGGTGCAGCAGATCGACCTGGAGGTCTTCAACGAGGACACGCCCGTGGGCAACGCCAAGGGAACCCTCACTGGGCACGCGGGTGTGCCGAAGATCGAGATCGAGGACTTCCAGCTCGTCCTCAGCGGGTTCAAGCGGATCCGCTTCGTGCCCGGCGCGAACCTGAGCTACCTCACGACGGGCATCGAGGGTGACTTCGAGAAGGTGTACCTCAAGTTCGGCGGCCTGACCATCGAGCCGGACGTCGACCTCAAGTTCCACGTCGACATCCCGGGCCCGGACCAGGAGGTGAAGCTCAAGCTGGACAAGAGCAACACCATCAAGGCGATCCGGTTCCACCTCGCCGACCAGGAGCTGCGGCTGTCGCGCAAGTTCGACTTCAGCCTGGCCTGCCTGGCGGTCAGCACGCTGCCCGGCAAGTTCGCGACCAGCGAGAACGAGATCACCATCGACGGCACGCCGGGGCAGACGGTCCGGCGGACGCTGAACTACCTCGACCCGGTTCCGTCGCCGCTGGGCATCGACCCGAAGGACATGTCATTCGGCATCGACATGCTGACCGCGTATTACACACATCCGTTCAACGAACCGGCCGCTCGAGCTGCGTACGACTGGTCCGCCGGTGGATGCTGATCACATGACATCGAGCAAGCGTGACCGCCGGGGGCCCCGCGCCGCGGGGCTCCTGGCGGTGCTGGTCGCCGCGGCCGCACTGGCCGCGTGCGGCACCGAGCCGGGATCGGGATCGTGCACGGAGACCGCCATCGCCGTGGAAGGCGTGCGGGTGACCGATCCGGTCGCCCCACTGACCTTGGCGGCGACGATGACCGCGGGCGGCAAACCTGTCGAAGGGGCCGAGCTGGCCTACTTCGTCGCTGTCGGCAAGACCGGCGAGAAAGCCGTCGGGCGGCGAGTGGGCGCGGTGAGGACCGGCGTCGACGGCGTGGCGAAGTTCGTCCGCAGAGCAGGCGTCGACGGCCTGGCGTTCAGCGACGAACGCGTCGACGGGTACTCGGTGGAATTCAACCCGATCAACAAGATCGGCGGCGTCCAGTACTGCCGTGCCCGCGCCGACGCGCCACTCACGGTCGGCTGACGACCCGGTTCAGCTCAGGTCGCGGTGGAGCCGCAGTTCGTGCAGCTCGACGCCGCCGGGGCCGCGGTCGAGCTGGGACCGTCCGGTGTCGGTCCAGCCGAGGCGGTGGTAGAAGCGCAGGGCGCGTTCGTTCGTGTCCAGAACCCACAAGCCCGCGTGGGTGAAGCCGCAGGACCGGAGCCGGTCGAGGGCGGCGGCGTGGAGCTGGGCGCCGATGCCGCGATGCCAGACGTCGGGGGCCAGGTAGAGCGAGTAGAGGTCGCCGAGCGTTGGATCGGCTCGGTCGGCGGGCACGAGCGGTGGACCGGTGGCGGCGAAGCCGACGATGGCGCCCGCGATCGTCGCCACGACGGCGCGGTTGTTCGGCGGTCCGGTGGTGAGGGCATCCGACAAGAACTGTTCGCGATCGGTGACGGACAGGCCCGCCAGGACTTCGTCGGGGAGCAGTCCGCGGTAGGCGGCGCGCCAGGACCGCACCAGCAGGTCGGCGACGTCATGGGCGTCGACCGGGGTCGCGTCTCGGAGCTCGACCATGGTGCTGATGCTTCCATGGCGGGAGCCGCCCCGAAATTCGTCCGGACGGAGGACGGGAACCGCCCCGCGAGGGGGGACGGGGCGGGTCGCCGTGACCGACGCGGGATTCGCCGCGACAGGTCAATTGGATCAGTTGCTCCGCCCGCGGCGGAACCCCACGTTCAACGGGTGTCGCCCGTCGACTGGCGGGATCCGCCCCACCGATCGGCGGTCGTCGGAGCGCGTTTACCCACGAAGGCTGAGGAGCGCGACAGCGCTGGTGGTCGGCTGGGGTGAGCCGCCGAGCGGCTCGACCGTGATGCCGAGCTGAGTCGCCCCGGCGGCGTGCTCCGCCCGCAGCGGACCGGGATCGGTGAGCACGCCCAGGGAGCGCGGACCGGTCGGGCCGATCAGCCAGGCTTGGTAGACCCGGTCAGCCGGGAGAACGGGCAGATTTCGGGCGAGCAGCACGACTTCGCCGAGCCCGCGGGAGGCCGCGACCGTGGCGCCTTGGCCACTGCTGAACGTCACGTCGGCCGCGCCGAGGACCCGGGTCACGCCCGCCAAGTGCCCTCGCGCCACCTGCCTCTCCTGGTTCGCGAGGTCGAGGTCGCGGTCGAGGTTGACGGCGTGCGCGCCCGACAGGAGCGCGGCGGCGACGCTCGCGGCCACCGCGATCAGGGGCCACGGCCGCCGGTCTTTGACGGCGGCCCTCGTCGGCCGCGGGGCGGCGGCGGGTGGCGGCGGGAGTTGCCGGGTGTGGTGGACCTCCGCCAACAAGCGCTCTCGGAGGCCAGGTGGTGGTTGCGCCGCGACCGCGAGCCGGGTGGCGGCGGTCCGCAGTTCCACGACCTCCTCGGCGCACGCGTCGCACTCGGCGAGGTGCCGTTCGAAGTCGGCTCGCTCCGGCTCGGAGAGCGCGTCGAGGGCGTAGGCACCGGTCAGGGTGTGCAGGTCCGGTCGCCGGGTCTTTCGCGGCATGTGCGTCCCTTCCGCTGCGTGTCCCGGTGGGTATTCGAAGCACACGCCTGGTCGGACGCCTCCAATCCGCGATCGCCGCTGAGTCGAATCACCACTGCGGGGCGTCGCGCCCCACTCGAGTCGAGCGGTCGGAGCGGCACCATGACCAGCACCGAAACCACACCGCGGTCCCGTGTTCCGCCGGCCGCGATGCTGCTCGCCGGGTCCGGGGTGGCCATCACGCTCGGCGTCGTCGGATCCGTGGGGGACACCCCGCGGGAGTTGCCGGTGGCCTGGTTCTCCAGCGCGCAGTCGCTCAAGGCGTGGTCGGCGAGCGCCATCCTCATCCTGGTGCTCGCCCAACTGGCGACCGCGCTGTGGATGTACGGCAGGCTCCCGGGCGCGCGGCAGGCGCCTGCCTGGGTCGCCCCGGTGCACCGGGCCACCGGGAGGGTGGCGTTCCTGCTGAGCCTGCCGGTGGCGTTCTACTGCCTTTACGGGTTCGGCTTCGACACCTCCACACCGCGGACGCTGGCGCATTCGCTGGCGGGCTGCCTGTTCTACGGCGCGTTCACCGCCAAGATGATCGGCATCCGCTCGCGCAGGCTTCCCGGGTGGGGCATCGCGATCCTCGGTGGCACCGTGTTCACCCTCTTCGTCGTGCTGTGGGCGCTGAGCGCGCTGTGGTGGTTCGACGCCGCGGGACTGAATTGGTGACCCACCGTCCAATCCGCACCGACGGCCGCTCCGAATCCAAGACAGGAAACCGATTCCGCCCAGCGCTCTCACCGAAACGGAGGTTCCGATGCCAAGGTTCCGACAGGCTTTGCTGATCGTCCTGTTCGGCGGCGCCGTGACCGCCTGCGGAACGTCCGGGCAGGCGGGCCCGATCTCGGTCCCCAGCTCGGGCCACGGCAGCCACGGTGCCGTGTCCGCCGATTCGGCGACGGTGACGACGAAGCTGCTCGACTTCGCACCGGAGGACCTCACTGTCAAGAAGGGCACGACGGTCGTCTGGAAGGTCGACGGCGGTATCGGCCACACGGTGACGACCGGAACCTTCACCCTCGGCGGCGATGGTCTGCGCAATGCCGAACAGCCTGACGGGAAGGTGGACCTGCCGCTGACCAAGGACCGCGAGGTGTCCTTCACCTTCACCGAACCCGGTTCGTACACGTACTACTGCTCCATCCACAAAGGAATGAACGGCAAGGTCGAAGTCACCGGCTGACGTTCCGCTCATCGCGCCGCGAGTCCGCGGCCCGAAATCCCGCCCGGAAAGGAAAACCATGTCTGTCCGCGCACTCTCCGTACTGAGCATGGTCGCCGCAGCCGCGCTGACCGTGACCGCGTGTTCCGCCAACGAGCAGGCGGCGCCCCCGCCCGCCGCGACCAGCGCCCCGGCGTCGTCGGCTCCGGCGGCGGGTGTCACCGGCAAGGCCGCTGTGGACACTCCCGCGTCCAAGCTGCGCGCCGATCTCACCCAGCTGCTGACCGAGCACGTCTACACCGCGGCCATCGCACTGAAGACCGCGGTCGACGCCGGCGGCAAGATGGACGACCCCGGGGTGAAGGCCGCCGTGGCCAACCTCGACGCCAACTCCGTCGCCCTGTCCAAGGCGATCGGCGGCGCGTACCCGGCGGCCGAGGCGCCGTTCCTGGAGTCGTGGCGTCAGCACATCGGCTTCTTCGTCGACTACACCTTGGGCAAGGCCACGAAGGACCAGGCCAAGGTGGACAAGGCGAAGGCCGACCTGGACGGTTACCGGACGTCGTTCGGCCAGCTGATCAACTCGGTGGTTCCCGAGCTCCCGGCCGCCGCGGTCGCCGAGGAACTCAAGCCCCACACGGCAAGCGTGTTCGCGACGATTGATTCGCTTGTCGCCGGTGACGGGCAGGTCTTCGCCAAGCTCACCGAGGCGGCGGGCCACATGCCGATGACCGCGGCGACCCTCGCGGGCGGCATCGCCAAGAACAAGGGCCTCGAAGGCGACGTCAACTCTCCCGCGGCGGGCCTGCGCGCAGGCCTCACCCATCTGCTGACCTCGCACGTCGACCTGGCCGGGATCGCCCTGGCCCAGGCCGTCGCCAAGGGCGGCGACCTCAATGAGCCCAGCGTCAAGGCCGCGGTCGCGGCGGTCGACAGCAACTCCGTCGCCCTGTCCAAGGCCGTCGGTTCGGCCTACCCGGCGGCGGAGGCGCCGTTCCTGGAGTCGTGGCGTCAGCACATCGGCTTCTTCGTCGACTACACCTTGGGCAAGGCCACGAAGGACCAGGCCAAGATGGACAAGGCGAAGGCCGACCTGGACGGTTACCGGACGTCGTTCGGCCAGCTGATCAACTCGGTGGTTCCCGAGCTCCCGGCCGCCGCGGTCGCCGAGGAACTCAAGCCCCACACGGCAAGCGTGTTCGCGACGATCGACTCGCTTGTCGCCGGTGACGGGCAGGTCTTCACCAAGCTCGCTGAAGCCGCCCACCACATGCCGATGACGGCGGCGACCCTCGCCGGTGGCATCGCGGAGAACAAGAAGCTCGCCTGAGTTCCGGCGTCAGCCGCCTCGGCCGGGAGCCCATCGGGTTCCCGGCCGAGGCGCGTCGACGCGCGTGGCGCCGTGGCGTCGTGGAGGACTCCGCCGCGCTCGGCCATAATCCGACACGACGGATGTCTCGCCCCGACCGGGCGGATCCGGTGACCGGGCGAGGTGCGCATGTTCTTGCTGGAACCCGTCGGCTTGGGGCAAGTGGAGAGCGAGGCGTACCTCGCCCTGCTCGAACTGGGTCGCGCCGACAGCGATGAGGTCGGCGGCCGCATCAGCAGGCCCGCGGCGGAGACAACCGCGTGCTTGCGGCGGCTGGTGGTCGCGGGGCTGGCGTTTCAGATCGGCTTCGAGCCCGCCCAGTTCACCCCGGTCGCGCCGGAGGTGGCGGTGGCCGCCCTCGTCGACCGCCGCCGAGGCGAGCTGACCCAGCTGCAGGTGCGCATCGAGGAACTGGCGGCGCGGCGGCGGTCGGTGGGCACCGGGACGCGTAACCCGGTCGAGCTGGTCGAGGGTGAGGGCGCGGTGGTGGCCGTGCTGGCCAAGTTGCAGCTCGAAGCCACCGACGAGGTGCTGATCATCGACTCCCCGCCCTATCTCGGTGGCCAGGCGGGCCCCAACGTGATCCAACTGGACCGGATGGCCGAAGGAGTCGCCTTTCGGGTCGTCTACTCCCCGGAGTCGCTTGCCACGCCGACGCAGGTCGAGCAGATGCACGACTGCGTGCGTGGCGGCGAGCAGGCGCGGATCCTGGCGGGCGCCAAGCCGAAGCTGGTGATAGCCGACCGGCGGGTGGCGGTGCTGCCGGTCTCGTTCGACCCCGCGGACGCGGTGCGCAGGCTGGTGATCCGGTCGGAGTCCATGCTCGCGGCGCTGTGCTCCCATTTCGAGGCACTGTGGGAAAGCGCCGGGCCGATCTCGCTCGACATCCCGGACGAGGACGGCGTGACGGCGCGGGACAAGGAAATGATGGCCTTGCTCGCGGCCGGGATGAAGGACATCGCGATCGCCAGGACGATCGGCGTCACCGACCGCACGGTCGGGCGGCGAGTCACCGAGCTGATGCGCGTCCTTGGCGCGGAGACGCGGTTCCAGGCCGGTGTGCTCGCCGCCCGTCGTGGCTGGCTGTGAGGCGACTAGTCCGCCTCCCCGAAATTCTGGGGTTTTGGTCACCTTCAGGTGACGGGTGCGGCTAGGCGCGAGCCGTGGTCGAGCGCCGTCACGGTCCCCTTAGGCGGCGGTCGGTTGCAGCTCGTTTGTGTTCAGCCATTCCTCGTCGGTCCCGGAGTGTTGCCAAAAGGTCAGATGTATTCCACACTGTTGCCCCACAGGTTGGCAGTGACCTGCACCACGCCTCCCCGCTGATCGGATGTTTCTCTCCGATCTGATGAAAGGACCCCTGTGTCTGCGACACCCTCCTCGCCCGCGGACGGCCCCTCCGGCCGGTCCCGCCGCGACTTCCTCCGCATCGGCGGCGCGGTCGGCGCGGCCCTCGCCCTCGGCGGCATCCCTGTTTTCGCCATCGGCGCCGAGGTCGAGCGGACCACGTCGGACGTCGTCCCCGACGGTGAGGCCACCAAGCTCTGGTACCGGTCGGCGGGCGTCGAGACGAAGATCATCGAGCAGGGCCTGCCGATCGGCAACGGCCGCATCGGCGCCCTGGTGACCGGCGACCCGGCGAACGACGCCCTGTACATCACCGACGCGTCGCTGTGGACCGGCACGCTCAACGCCCAGCTGCAGACCAACGGCCAGTTTCCTTACGAAACAACGAAGTTCGGCACCATCAGCCTGCTCGCCAAGGCGTATGTGAAGGTGCCCGCGCACACCGCGTCGGCGGTCAGCGGCTACCGCAGGCAGCTGGACCTGTCCAACGGCTACGCCTCGACCACTTACACCTACAACGGGGTCACCTACACCCGCGAGGTGTACGCCAGCTACCCCGACGACGTCATCGTCGTGCGCCTCGACCAGAGCGGCGGCGGGACCTACACCGGCAGCGTCGCGCTCAACGGCACCCACGGCGAGACGACCACCGCCGACTCGACGGCCAAGACCGCGTCGTTCGGCTCCGCCCTGGGCAACGGGCTGAAGTACGGCGCGGTAGTCGCGGTCAAGAGCAGCGGCGGCACTGTGTCCGTCAGCGGGTCCGAGGTCACCTTCTCCGGCTGCTCCGCCGTGCTGATCGTGATCAGCGGCGGCACCAACTACGTGCCCGACCCGGCGAAGTCCTTCATGGACACCGCGGTCGACCCGAAGGCCGTGGCCAAGACCAAGGCCAACGCCGCGCTGGCCGCCGGCGGCGCGACGCTGTTCAGCACGCATGTCGCCGACTACCAGCGTCTCTACAACCGGATGTCCGTCACGCTCGGCACCTCCTCGGCCACCCAGCGGGGCATGGACACCGCGGCCCGGCTGGCCGCCCGCGCCGTCGCGGGCGCCGCCCCGGACCCGGAGTTGGAGACCTCCTACCTGCAGTACGGGCGCTACCTGACGATCACGGGTTCGCGGACCGGTCTGCCGACGAACCTGCAGGGCCTGTGGTTCGACAAGAACACCCCGGATTGGATGGGCGACTACCACACCGACATCAACGTCCAGATGAACTACTGGCTGCCCGACCGGGCGGGCCTGTCCGAGTGCTTCGACGCGCTGGCCGACTACTGCCTCTCGCAGCTGTCGTCGTGGACCACCACGACCCAGAACCTGTTCAACGACTCGCGCAACTGGTTCCGCAACAGCAACGGCAAGATCGCGGGCTGGACGACGGCGATCTCCACCAACATCTACGGCGGCATGGGCTGGTGGTGGCACCCCGCGGGCAACGCGTGGCTGTGCAACTCGCTGTTCGAGCACTACGAGTACACAATGGACACCGCGTACCTGGCCAAGATCCATGCGATGCTCAAGGGCGCCTGCCAGTTCTGGGAGGCGCGGCTGATCACCACGACGGTCAACGGCAAGCAGGTGCTCATCGACGACAGCGACTGGTCGCCCGAGCACGGCCCCACCACCGCCAAGGGCATCACCTACGCCCAGGAACTGGTCTGGCAGCTGTTCGAGAACTACCGGCAGTCGTGCGCCAAGCTGGGCCTCGACTCCGCCTACGCCACCACGATCGCGGGCCTGCAGGCCAAGCTGTACCTGCCCGAGGTCAGCTCCACCACCGGTTGGCTCGAGGAGTGGATGACCGACGCCAACCTCGGCGAGACCACCCACCGGCACCTCTCGGGCCTGGCGGGTTTCTCGCCAGGTGACCGCCTCACCCACGACCGCGGTCCCGTGTCCCACATCATCGGGGTGCGCAACCAACTCGTCGCCCGCGGCATGGAGAGCTTCGGCTGGGCCACCGCGTGGCGGGCCATGTGCTGGGCGCGGCTCAAGCACGCCGAGAACGCCTACAAGCTTGTGCTGACAGTGATGAAGCCGTCGGTCAACAACAGCAACGGGTCGTCGATCAACCTGCTGGACATGTACTCGTTCGGTACGTCCTGCACCCTGCAGATCGATGCGAACTACGGCACGCCGGTCGCGATGCTCGACATGCTCGCCTACTCCCGGCCCGGTCTGGTCGAGCTGCTGCCCGCGACGCCCGCGGCCTGGGGGACCGGCAGCGTCCGCGGCCTGGGCCTGCGCGGCGGTTTCACCCTGGACATGAGCTGGAGCGGCGGCAACGTCACCTCGGCGACCCTGCGCAGCGTCGGCGGCACGTCGACCCGGGTCAAGTTCGGCACGTGGAGCCAGGCGGTCACGGTGGCCGCGGGCGGCTCGGTCACGGTGACCCCACCGGCCAAGGCCACCACGTTCGTGCTGGTGAACCGCCGCAGCGGCAAGGTGATCGACGTGCCGAACTCGTCCACAACGCAGGGCACCCAGCTCATCCAGTACACCAAGAGCGGCAGCGCCAACCAGCGCTGGCGGCTCGCCGACCTGGGCAGCCGGGTGTACCACGTCGTCAACGTGCACTCGTCGCTGCTCGCCGATGTCCTCGGCGGCGGCACCGCCGACGACGCGGCCATCGCCCAGTGGCCCAACGCGGGCGGAACGAACCAGCACTGGATGCTCACCGACACCGGCGACGGCCACTTCAAGATCGTCAATGTGCGCAGCGGCAAGGTCATGGGCGTTCGCGGCAACTCCACGACCAACGGCGCCGTGATCGTGCAGCAGACCGACACCAACGACCTGAGCCAGCAGTGGCGCCTGGAGGCCATCTGACACCCGTGGCGGGAGGGGACCGGGCCTGCTCGAAGCCCGGTCCCCGAAGTCCGAAGACGAACGCTCCGGTGTGGACACTGTCCACACCGGAGCGTTCGTCTTCGGGTCGGCCCGACGGTGATCCCAGGTCACCAGGCGGCGATGACCTCCTCGGCAAGGCCGAACGACATCGTCATCCCCGCGCCGCCCAACCCGTTGACGATCAGCACATTCGGCTCGGGTCGGACCACCAGTTCCGTCGCCCCGTCGGGCAGCGACGGGTAGATGCCGTGCCAGCGTTCGGCGATCTCCATTCGCGGCAGCGCCGCGAACCGGGAGAAGTACTCGAAGACGGCGTCGTCGATCCGGTCGTGCTGGAAGGGGTTGTGCGTGAGCCCGTACTCATGGCTGTCGCCGAGGGTCACCTCGCCCGACATGGTCTGCGACACCAGGACATGGATGCCCGCGGCGAGGTACTCCGGCAGCTCGGCCTCGAACCTGGCGCGCAGGGCGGGCAGGTCGGCGCAGTGGGAGAACGATCGATAGTGCAGCAGCGTCAGTCCCGCGCAGAGCGTCGGGCCCAGCGCCCAACCACCGGGCTGGGGCACGGTCCGCATCATCTGCAGTTTGCAGCGCCGGATCCCGGCGGCGTCGAACTCGTCCGGGTAGAGCTGTTGGAACTCGTTGCCGCTGCACACCACCACTTGCTCCACCCGCCAGTCGCCTGCGGTGGTGCGCACGGTGGGGAGGTTGATTTCGCGGACCGCGGCCCCGAACACCATTTCGACCCCGAAGTCCTCCGCCAGGACCCGTGCCACCGTGGGAATCGCCTGGCGCGGGTCGACGTTGATCTCGGTCGGGCTCCACAGGGCGCCCCGCAGGTTGTCGGGCCGCACGGTGTCGCTGCGCTCCAGCACTTCGGCGGCGGTCAGCATGCGCACCCCGTTCTCCACGGCGTGCGCGGCGGTGGCGACGTACTCCTCCAGCACGGCCTGCTCGTCGGCGTGGTGCGCCAGGTGCAGTGACCCGCTCTCGGCATACCAGGCGCCGCCGCGCTTGAGGAGGTCCAGCCAGATCTCGCGGCTGCGCATCGCCCGGTCGTAGGTCGGCGCGGGCTGGCCGATGGGCCACAGCAGACCGAAGTTGCGGATCGAGGCGCCTACCGCGTGCTCGTCGCGTTCGAAGAGCACCACCCGCCTGCCGGTGCGGGCGGCGGCGAGCGCGTGCGCCAGCCCCACGATCCCGCCGCCGACCACCGCGAGGTCCGCTTGTCGTTCGCCAGTCATGTCTCGTCCTTTCCGATCAGGCCGCAGCGGGCGTGGACTTCCACTTGGGCGCCAGCAGCAGGGCCGCGACCAAGGCGGCACCGGCGAACCCGAAGAACAGTGAGTTGGTGCCGAGGTAGCCGGGCAGCAGCCCGCCGAGGACGGCCCCGATCGAGCCGCAGCCGTTGATGAACCCGGCAGAGGCGCCCGCGTGCTCCGACGTGCCGAAGTCGACGGCGGCCACGCAGGAGATCATCGCGTCGGCGGCGTAGACCGTGAAGCCGATCAGGGCCAGCATGATCGCCATCATGGGCACGCTGCCCGTGGCGGTGAGGGGGACGAACAGCGCCAGCGCCGCCACGAGCGCGAGCAGGCTCAGCACCGCGGGCGGGATGCGCCGGGCGGCGAAGAGCTTGTCCGAGACCAGGCCGATGATGATGGGCGCGCAGATTCCCGCCGCGCCGAACGCCACGGGCAGGACGATCGCCTTGAGCATGCCCGCACCGGGGATTCGCTCGATCACGATGACCGGGCCCCACAGCAGGATCGCGTACCGAGCGGGCTTGAGCAGGAAGTACGACGCCCCGAGCAGCAGCACCATCCGGTCACCCACGGCGGCCAGCAGGGCTTCGCGGATCGAGCGGGCGGGCTTCGCGCGCTCGGTCACCACAACGGCATTCTCGTCAGCCCGGTACTCATCGATCGGGGGCAGCCCGACGTCGGCGGGCTTGTTGCGCTGCAGCACGGCGAACAGAACCGCGACAACCAGGACGACGCCCGCGCCCGCCAGGAACGCCACTCGCCACGAGTCGAACATGCCGTAGGCGATCCAGCCGATGAACGGCGCCGCGGCCAGTCCGCCGAAGGCGTAGTTCGTGGTCCACAGCCCGAGAATCCGCCCGCGTTCACCGATGGTGAAGAACTGGGCGACGTTCTTGCACAGCGGGGACCAGCCGGTGGACTGCGCCAGCCCTTGGACGATCATGAGCGGGGCGAACAGGATGAGGGCGGGCCCGATGCCCAACAGGACGGCTGCGACGGCGGACATCACGAGCCCGCCGAGGACGATCACCCTGGGGCCCGAACCGGTCGGCGAGCGTGCCCCAGACGAACTGCCCGAGGGCGTAGGCGATCAGGTACAGCGCGTCGAGGTTGCCCAGCACCGCCTTGGTGAGGGTGAGGTTGACGGTCGGATCCTGCAGGATGCCGACTTTGGCCACGGACATCGTCTGGCGGGTGAAGTAGAAGCCCGCGTAGGCGATCCACGTGATCGCGAAGATGCGGAACCGCCAGCGCCGATAGGTCGGGGCGACGTCGGCGGCGGCGGTGGGAGCGGTGGTGGTCAGTCCGGTCATGGCTCGGTCCCTCGGGTGAACAGACGGGATGGCAACGTCGCCGTACGTGGATATTCACGCCGGATGGTCCGGGCCTTATTCGCCTGGATCATTCCCAGCGATTTCATAAGCGCCGAATTGTCTTCGGACAGCAGGAATCAGTGCACCCGGTCAGGTGCTGGGTGGTGCCATGTGATGTCTAACACTCGGCGACGGCAACCGTGCACTGTCAATCGGCTATAGCGGTCATCACCGATCGCTTATAGCCGGCCCGTTGACTTTGCCCGGAGGCGACCGCGATGGTGAGTCACCGACCCACCGGGGTGGCGGCGGCGGAGCACCTTAATCGCCCGCCCCCATCGCGGCCAGTGCCGAACCCGACAATGGGTGAAACCGGACATCGCCGTCGTGTTCCCAGAATCAGGGGTGTGAAGAGCGAAACCTGTTTGCGACAAATCCGGGCTTGTTGACGGCGTGACCCGAGGGCCACTATTCGCATGCCATTTCGGGCGTTGTGGGTGGTGAGGGCGGTTGCCTTCGTCGGGGCCGTCACCCGCTCCGCCCGGCCCCTCCGTGCCGAAGAACCGGCACCCACGCAGGAGGCACAGTGAATCGCAGACGAATCTCCCTGACGGCCGGGGCGGCCGCCGCCCTCGCCGTGATCGTGTCGATGAGCGGCAACCCGGCGCTGGGTGACGGTGCGCGCGGCGAAGAGCGCGCGACCGGCGAATACCACGTCGCCAATGTGCGCACCGCGCAGCAGCGCACCGCGATCGCCAAAACCGGGGCGGCGGTGAACGGCACCGAGGACAGCAGGCTGCTGATCACCGCGACCCCGTCCGAGGTCGCCAAGATCCGCGCGCAGGGATTCACCGTCGAGGCCGAGGCCGCCCCGGTGACGATCCAGCAGGAATCGACCAGCGAGGCCGCGCCCCAGGACTTCCCGAGCTCGGATTCGGGCTACCACAACTACTCCGAGATGGTCGCCGTCATCAACAAGGCGGTCGCCGACCACCCGGGGATCATCACCAAGCAGGTGTACGGGAAGTCCCACGAGGGCCGTGACCTCTACGCGTTGAAGATCTCGGACAACGCGGCCACCGACGAGAACGAGCCGGAGGTCCTGTTCACCCACCACCAGCACGCCCGCGAGCACCTCACGGTCGAGATGGCGGTCTACCTGATCAACGAGCTGACCGGCAAGTACGCCACGGACAGCCGGATCAAGGGCGTGGTCGACTCGCGCGAGATCTGGATCCTGCCCGACCTCAACCCCGACGGCGGCGAGTTCGACATCTCCACCGGCTCCTACAAGAGCTGGCGCAAGAACCGGCAGCCGAACCCGGGCTCGACGTATGTCGGCACGGATATGAACCGCAACTGGAACTACAAGTGGGGCTGCTGCGGCGGCTCGTCGGGCAGCTTCAGCTCCGACACCTACCGCGGCGCGGCCCCCGAGTCCGCGCCGGAAGTGAAGGCGGTGGCGAACTTCGTGCGCGGCCGCGTGATCGGCGGCAAGCAGCAGATCACCGTCGGCATCGACTTCCACACCTACTCGGAACTGATCCTGTGGCCGTTCGGCTACACCAACGACGACACCGCGCCGGGGCTGACCGTCGACGACCAGAGGGTGTTCTCCACCATCGGCCGGGCGATGGCGCAGACCAACGGCTACACCCCAGAGCAGTCCTCCGACCTCTACATCACCGACGGCTCCATCGACGACTGGCTGTGGGGCGACCAGAAGATCTACGGCTACACCTTCGAGATGTTCCCGTCCGGCGTGCTCGGCGGCGGCTTCTACCCCGGTGACGAGATCATCGCCAGGGAGACCTCCCGCAACCGCGCCGCGGTCCTGCATCTGCTCGACTTCGCCGACTGCCCGAAGCGGTCCATCGGCCAGAGCTGCTCGGGCACCGGCGCGGTGACCGTCACCGACCCGGGCGCCAAGACCTCGACGGTCGGGACCGCGATCTCCCCGGTGCAGCTGCAGGCCTCCGGCGGCACCGCGCCGTACACCTGGTCGGCCACGGGCCTGCCCGCCGGCCTGTCGCTCAACGCCTCGACTGGTGTCATCTCAGGCACGCCCACCGCCGCGGGCACCTTCACCGTCACCGCGACGGCGACGGCCTCGGCTGGTGGGTCCGGCAGCACGACGTTCACCTGGACGGTGACCGCGTCGGGCACGTGCGCGGCGATGACGAACGGCACGGACGTGTCCATTCCGGACAGAGGTGCGGCGGTGACGAGCACGATCGACGTCTCGTGCGCGGGCACCGCGTCGGCCACCAGCAAGGTGGAGGTGCACATCAAGCACACCTGGCGCGGTGACCTGGTCATCGACCTCGTGGCGCCGGACGGGAGCACCTACCGGCTGAAGAACTCGTCCTCGTCGGACAGCGCGGACAACGTCGACGCGACCTACACGGTGAACCTGTCCGCGGAGCAGCGCTCCGGGGCCTGGAAGCTCAAGGTCCAGGACGTCGCCTCCTTCGACACCGGCAACATCGACAGCTGGACCCTGACGCTGTGACATGGCGCCGGCTCGCCGGCGCGGCTCGGTCGCTTTTGTGGTGACGTTTCGGGGGTCCCGCACGAACACTGCCAACTTCGATGGCGTGTTCGTGCGGGACCCCCGAAACGTCACCGCGACCGAGCGGGCCTAGGCACGTGCCATCGGTGCTGGTCGGCTTACCCAACACTGGGAAATCTGGTGATGTCCGAATCCGTCGATTGTCCGGATCGGCACTGTGCGCACGGGAGTCGTCGAATTACTGTGCGCCGGCACGAGGGCAATGGAAAGGACTCCCTGTGCAGAGGAAAACAAAGAAGGTGCTCGCGGCCGCGGTCGCGAGCATCACCGCGTCGACCGGGGTGGTGATCGCGCTGTCGACCGGGTCGGCCACCGCCGCGGACACCGCGGTCGCCGCGGCTGACGGGACGACGCGAATCATCGTCGGCTACAAGACTTCCGCGAACGCGGCACTGTCCGATGTGGCTGCCGCGCAGGACGCTTCCGGCCGGACCACCAACAAGGGCAAGCTCCTGCGCAGGCTGTCGACCGGGGCGGCGCTCGTCGACGTCGGCTCCGCCGACCGCGCGTCCGTCGAGTCCATCGTGCGGTCCTACCGTGACGACCCGGCCGTGGCCTACGTCGAGCCGGACCTGATCGTGCACGCGCAGGCCGAGCCGAACGACACCGAGTACGCCAAGCAGTGGGACCTGTACGAGGCCACCGCGGGCATGAACGTCCCCGGCGCCTGGACCCAGTCCACCGGCACCGGCGTGACCGTCGCGGTCATCGACACCGGCTACGTCGCGCACTCCGACCTCGCCGCGCAGGTCGTGCCCGGCTACGACTTCATCTCCGACCCGAACAACGCCGTCGACGGCAACGGCCGTGACGCCGACGCCTCCGACCCGGGCGACGGCAGCATGTCCAGCCCCTGCTTCCTGCAGCCGGGACGCAATTCCTCCTGGCACGGCACGCACGTCGCGGGCACCATCGCCGCGCAGACCAACAACGGCAAGGGCATCGCGGGCATCGCCTACAACGCCAAGATCCAGCCGATCCGCGTGCTCGGCAAGTGCGGTGGGTCCACTTCGGACATCGCCGACGCGATCACCTGGGCCTCGGGCGGGACGGTGAGCGGTGTGCCCGCGAACCCGACCCCGGCCAAGGTCCTCAACCTGAGCCTGGGCGGACAGTCCTCCTGCTTGTCCACCTACCAGAACGCGATCAACGGCGCGGTCCAGCGCGGCAGCACCGTGGTCATCGCCGCGGGCAACTCCAACGTCGACGTCTCCGGCTTCACCCCGGCGAACTGCGACAACGTCGTCGCCGTCGCGTCGAGCAGCCGCCAGGGCAACCGGGCGTTCTACTCCAACTTCGGTGCGAAGATCGACGTGGCCGCACCCGGTGGCGAGGTCCGCAAGGAAAGCGATCCGGCAGGCAGCATCACCACGCCGGAGAACGGCATCTGGTCCACGCTCAACGCCGGTGACCAGGGTCCGACCGCGGAGAACTACGAGCCCTACATGGGCACCAGCATGGCCGCCCCGCACGTCGCGGGTGTCGCCGCGCTGATGGTCGCGAAGAAGTCCACCCTGACCCCCGCCGAGGTGGAATCCCTGCTCAAGGCCAACACCCGCCCGCTTCCGGGCACCTGCACCGGCGGCTGCGGCTCGGGCCTCGTCGACACGGCGAAGACCGTGAACGCCGTCAGCGGCGGCGGGTCGACCGCGCTCTCGGTGGTCAACCCGGGCAACAAGACCGCCACGGTCGGCACGGCTATCGCGCCCGTGCAGCTGTCGGCCTCCGGCGGCACCGCGCCGTACACCTGGTCGGCCACGGGTCTGCCCGCGGGCCTGTCCGTCAACGCCTCGACCGGCGCGATCTCCGGCACCCCGACCACGGCGGGCACCTCCACGGTGACCGCCACCGCGACGGACGCGGCGGGCAAGACCGGTTCGACGTCGTTCACCTGGACGGTCACGACCACCCCGACGGGCTGCCCGGCGCAGACCAACGGCACCGACGTGGCGATTCCGGACGCGGGCGCGGCGGTGACGAGCACCATCAACGTCACCTGCTCGGGCAACGCGTCCGCCACCTCGAAGGTGGAGGTGCACATCAAGCACACCTGGCGCGGTGACCTCGTGATCGACCTGGTCGCCCCGGACGGCACGGCATACCGGTTGAAGAGCAACAGCAGCTCCGACAGCGCCGACAATGTCGACGCCACCTACACGGTGAACCTGTCCGGCGAGGCCCGCTCGGGCGCCTGGAAGCTCAGGGTCCGCGACGTCGAGTACTTCGACCGGGGCACGATCGACAGCTGGACGCTGACGCTGTGACGTGTTCGACCTGACCTGCCAGATCTGACCTGCCAGACCTTCAGACGAGGACCGCTCCCAAGCTCGACGGGGGCGGTCCTCGTCGCTTTCCACGCCACGGCCGGTTATAGCCCACATAGGGATTTGCCAGGTTCTCGGCGGACGTGCGTGGGGCTACACATGAGCAACACAGTCAGCACTGCTCAGACCAGCCCCTCCGCGGAAGGAAGCACATCAATGTCGTTCCCCAACTCGATCGAGGTCAACGGACGCGACTACCGCGCACCCGTCGCGCCGGTCGTCGTGGTGTGCATCGACGGCAGCGAGCCGGATTACCACGAGCAGGCGATCGCCCACGGGCGCATGCCGTACCTGGAGCGCCTGATCGCCTCCGGGAGCGCTCTGACCGGTGACTGCGCCATGCCGTCGTTCACCAACCCGAACAACCTGTCCATCGCCACGGGCCAACCGCCCGCTGTGCACGGAATCAGCGGCAACTTCTTCTTCGACCCGGAGCGGGGCGAAGAGGTGATGATGAACGAGCCGCGCTTCCTGCGGGTGCCGACCATCTTCGCCAAGTTCGCCGAGCTGGGTTCGTCGGTCGCCATCATCACCGCCAAGGACAAGCTGCGCAGGCTGCTCGGCAGTGGCCTGGAGCCCTCGGAGAAGGCCATCTGCTTCTCGTCGGAGAAGGCCGACCAGGTCACCGTCGCCGAGCACGGCATCGAGAACGTGCTGGAGCGGGTCGGCAAGCCGCTGGCCTCGGTCTACAGCGCCGACCTCAGCGAGTTCGTGCTCGCCGCCGGGGTGGCGGTCCTGCAGGATCAGCGGCCCGACCTGGTGTACCTGTCGCTGACCGACTACGTGCAGCACAAGTACGCCCCGGGCACCCCCGAGGCCGACGACTTCTACGCCATGATGGACGGCTACTTCGCCCAGATCGACGTCATGGGCGCGGTCCTGGTCATCACCGCCGACCACGGCATGAACGCCAAGTCCGACTCCGAGGGCAAGGCCGGGGTGGTGTTCCTGCAGGAGCTGCTCGACGAGCGGCTGGGCAAGGACGTCTCGCGGGTCATCCTGCCCATCACCGACCCGTACACCGTCCACCATGGCGCGCTGGGGTCCTTCGCCTGCGTGCACCTGCCCGTCGACGCCGACCACGCGGCGATCGCCGCCGAGATCGCGGCGACCGACGGTGTGCAGGAAGTCCACCTGAAGACCGCCGCGGCCGAGCTGTTCGAACTGCCCGAGGACCGCATCGGCGACCTCATCGTCATCGGTGACCGCAACGTCGCACTCGGGACCACTCCCGACCGGCACGATCTGTCCCAACTGGACCGCCCGCTGCGCTCGCACGGCGGACTCACCGAGCAGAAGGTGCCTTTCCTGGTGAACCGACCGGTCACCATCCCCGAAGGCCACCGGCTGCGCAACTTCGACGCATACTGGGTCGGCCTGAACCTCACCGGAACAAGGTGACCTGCCATGTCCACCACAAGCGTCAGCGCGGACCACCTGCCCGCCCCAGTGTCGGAAGAGAAGTTCCGCAAGCTGCAGTGGCGCATGCTGCTGGCCGCGATGTTCTGCTACCTGTTCTTCTACACCGGACGCCAGACCTTCGGCTTCGCCATCCCGGGCATCCAGGCGGAACTGGGGATCTCGAAGGCGACCCTGGGGGCGATCAGCGGAATCCTGCTGTGGACCTACGCCGTGGGCCAGGCGGTCAACGGCAACCTGGCCGACAAGTACGGCGGCCGCCGGATCATGACCCTGGGCGCGATCCTGTCCACGATCATGAACTGGTGCACCAGCTTCGCCACCGGCCCCAAGTCGCTGGCGGTCCTCTGGGGCGGCAACGGTTTCGCCCAGGCCATGGGCTGGGCCGCGGGCGGCCGGGTCATCTCCAACTGGTGGACCCCGCACGAGCGGGGCAAGAGCTTCGGCTTCTACACCTTCGCCGCGGGTTCCGCCTCCGTCCTGGCGTTCGTGACCTCGACCCTGGTCGTGGACACCTTCGAGCTGGACTGGCGCTGGATCTTCCGCATCCCGGTGCTGCTGATGCTCGTCGGCGGCCTGACCTTCTGGCTCACCGCCAGGGACAAGCCGTCCGACCTCAAGATCACCCCGCCGAAGAAGTTCCTCGAGGACCACGAGAAGGTCTCGGTCAAGGGTGACGGCCTGACCGCGAAGGGCGAGTCGTCGTGGGCCCGGTACAAGGCGGTCCTGCGCAGCCCGAAGATCTGGTCGACCGGCATCGCGATCGGCTTCCTCAACTCCGCCCGCTACGGCCTGCTGATCTGGGTGCCGGTGTACTTCCTCGGCTCGGACTGGAAGACCGCCGACACGGGCATCAGCCCGATCTGGATCTCGGTGGCCCTGCCGGTCGGCATGGCGGTCGGCGCGCTGACCAACGGGACCATCTCGGACAAGCTGTTCGGGTCGCGCCGGGACCGGCCCATCGCGCTGTTCATGATCCTCGGCGCGGTGTTCGCGATGGGGATGTACCTGCTGCCGCTGAGCCCGGTCCTGGGCATCGTGGTCCTGTTCTTCACCGGGTTCTTCGTCTACGGCCCGCAGTCCTCGTTCTGGGCGCTGTGCCCGGACATCGCGGGCAAGAAGATGGCGGGCACGGCCATCGGGATCGTGAATTTCTTCTCGTACCTGTTCGCGGGCACGGCGGAGCCGATCATCGGCGCCTTCATGGACGCGACCGGCCAGACCAACATGATTTTCCCGATCGTCGCGGTGTCCTGCGTGTGCAGCGCCCTCGCGGCCCTGACCATCCGCAGGTAAGGAGTTCCGATGTCCGAAAACGCGACCGCGGTGGTCTGGCACGGCACCGAGACCGGCTTCACCCTGGAGCCCGAACGGCTGCCCGAGCCCGCCCCTGGCGAGGTGGTCGTGCGGGTCCGCATGAGCACGATCTGCGGCAGCGACCTGCACACCATCGCCGGGCACCGCTCGACCCCGGTGCCCACCGTGCTCGGTCACGAGATCGTGGGCACGGTGGTCGCCACCGGCGGCGAGGTGCCCGACCACCGCGGCGCGGTCCTGGCCCCGGGCGACCGGGTCACCTGGACGATCGGCACCTCCTGCGGGACGTGCGTGCGCTGCGCGAAGGGCGTGCCGCAGAAGTGCCTGACCGTACGCAAGTACGGGCACGAGAAGATGTCCGACCAGTGGTGGCTCAACGGCGGCTTCGCCACCCACTGCCACCTGCCCGCCGGGACCGGAGTCGTGCGGGTGCCGGAGTCGATGCCCGACGAGGTGGCCACCCCGGCGAACTGCGCGACCGCGACCGTGGTCTGCGCGGCCCACCGGGCGCGGCTCACCGCGGGCGACACCGTCGTCGTCCTCGGGTGCGGCATGCTCGGCCTGACCGCCGTGGCCTACGCCGTCGACCAGGGTGCGGCCAAGGTGATCGCCTGCGACCTCGACGAGGGCCGCAGGAAGACGGCGCTGACCTTCGGCGCCACCGCGGTGTGCGGGCCGGAGGAGTTGGCGGCGGTGGTGACCGAGGTGTCCGACGGGCTTGGCGCGGACGTGGTCATCGAGGTCACCGGCAACTCCGCCGCCGTGCGGTCGGCGTTCGACCTCATCGGCATCGACGGCCGCATCGCGCTCGTCGGCTCGGTCTCGCCCGCCCCCGAGATCAGTTTCGAGCCGAGCCAGTTCGTCAAGAATCTGTCGACCGTGGTCGGCAGCCACAACTACGGCGTGGCCGACCTGGCCGAGGCGATCGACTTCCTCGACCGGGTGCCCGACCAGCAGGCGTTCGCCGACCTGGTCCCGACGAGCTACCCGCTCGCCGACTACGCCGACGCCATCACCGACGCCCGGAGCCTGCGGGCTCCCCGGATCGCCATCAAGGTGGAGCAGTGAGCAACTTCGTCAACGGACAGTGGCGGCCCGCCACGTCCGGGGAGACCCGGACGAACGTCAACCCCGGCGACCTGAGCGACATCGTCGGCGAGTTCGCCGAGTCCGGTGCCGCCGACGTCACGGCCGCCGTCGACGCCGCGCACGCGGCCTGGCCCGCGTGGCGTGAACTCGGCCCGATCAAGCGGGCGGCGGTGCTGACCAAGGCACAGGCCGTGCTCGCCGCGCGCGGCGACGAGGTGGCCGCGGCCATCACCCGCGAGCAGGGCAAGCGGCTCGGTGAGGCCCGCGGCGAGGTAGACCGGGCGCTGGCCATCCTCGAGTTCACCGCGGGGGAGGCGCGCAGGCTCAACGGCGTCACCACCCCGGCCGAGGAGGCGCGCACGATCGCGCTGACGTTCCGCAAGCCGATCGGGGTAGTCGGGCTCGTGACGCCGTGGAACTTCCCGCTGGCGATTCCGATGTGGAAGGTCGCGCCCGCGCTGCTGGCCGGCTGCACGGCGGTGCTCAAGCCGTCGCCGTTCACGCCGCTGACCGCCCAGCTGCTGGTGGAGGTGTTCGCCGAGGCGGGCACCCCCGACGGCGTGCTCAACCTGATCCAGGGCGACCGGGAGGCGGGCGAGGCCCTGGTGGCCGACGAGCGGGTCGCGGGCATCTCCTTCACCGGTTCGCTTGCGGTCGGTCGGGCCATCCACGTCGGCGGCGCGAACCGGCTGCTGCGTACCCAGCTCGAGTTGGGCGGCAAGAACGCGCTGATCGTGCTGGACGACGCCGACCTGGACAAGGCGGTGGCGGCGATCATCCACGGCGCGTTCGGCCAGTCCGGGCAGCGGTGCAGTGCCACCAGCCGGGTCGTGGTGGACGTGCGGGTCAAGGAGGAGCTGCTGGCCAGGCTGCACGACCGAGTCTCGGCGATGCGCGTGGGCATCGGCACCGACCCCGCGGCCGACATCGGCCCCGTGGTCAACCAGGAACGCCTCGACGCGTGCCTGGCCGCGGTCGAGGGCGCGGTGGCCGTCGGCGCCAAGGTGGTCTGCGGTGGCGAACGGGCAGTCGAGGGCCTGCCCGAGGGCTACTACGTGACCCCGACCGTCCTGCGGGATGTGCCGTGGGACAGCGAGATCGCGCAGGAGGAGGTGTTCGGGCCGGTCCTGTCCGTTGTGGACTGCGACGGGTTCGACGACGCCATGCGCATCTCGAACTCGGTGAAGTACGGCATGTCCGGAACCATCTTCACCCAGAACCCGGCGCGCATGTTCGAGGCGCTCGACCAGTTCGAGGCGGGCATGCTGCACGTCAACCGGCCCGGTGTGGGCGCGTACGCGCACCTGCCGCACATGGGCTCGAAGATGTCGCAGTACGGGGCGCCGGAGTGCTCGCCGCAGGTGTGGGACTTCTACACCGAGTGGCGCTCCGCCTGCATCACGTACTGACCAGGTAGGGAGAAGGGCCCGGTTCCGCCCCCGACGGAACCGGGCCCTTTTCGGCGTTCACGACGTGAGCGTGCGCAGGATTTCCGGCAGGTCGGGCGGCTCCACGTGCGCGTCGACGTCGGCGAGGTCGGCCACGGTGAACCACTGGGACTCCACGTACTTGCCCACCTCCCACGCCGACAACGTCACCGGGGCAGCCGCCTGGGCCTCCTCGACCCGGGCGAGGTAGAACAGCTCGACCCGGGGCGCGGGCTTGCCGAACCACGCGAAGTCCCGTCTGACCTCGACGACGGTGTCCGTGACGGCGCTGCCGGGAAGGCCGGTCTCCTCGTGGAACTCGCGGCGCGCCCCCGCCTCCGGTGACTCGCCGGGGTCAACGCCGCCGCCGGGTGGCTCCCAGTAGTCCGCTTCCGGTCCGCGCCACTTGAGCAGCAGCACCCGCCCCTGACCGTCCACACAGACCACCCGCACCGCGGACCGGCCCGGCTGCCATGGGTCTTCCACTTCGCTCACATCCACTCCTCTCGAACAGGGAGAGGCCCTCCACCGGCAGGGGACGGTGGAGGGCCTCAGGCTCGAGCGGCGGTTACGGCCGCCAGACCCACGGATCGTCGATCGCCCAGTAGAAGTCATTGTCGCCGTTGGACAGCCGCCAGCGCACGACCATCTTGGACGCTCCGGCAGGCACGGTGACGTTGTACTGCTCGTGCTTGGCGATCACGTCGCCGGTGTAGCGCACGATCTCCTTCTCCGGGCCGCCGTCGAAGGACACCGTCATGGTCGCCGTCTCCAGCCCTTCCTTGCGGTAGTGGGACTTGAAGATGACCAGGACGTACGGCTTGCCCGCGACGTCGTAGTCCCTCGACACCAGGGTGCTGTCGAACAACCCGCTCGTCGTCTTGTCGGACCACTCGTCGGAGTCGGCGACGGCGAACACGCCGCGGGCACGGACGTTGTTCTCCCGCCACTGGTCGCGCTGGGCCCGGTTCCAGAACTCGTCGGTGGTGAACGACCAGCCGCGCCACTCGGTCATCCCGCCGGTGCCCATCCGCGAGTTGTCGATTCGCCAGCCCGTGGGCGGGGTCTGCGTCCAGCCCAGCACCGTCGACGGGATGCCGGTCTCGTCCACGCGGGGTTTGAGTGAGCCGAGCAGGGTGTCGAACGTGTCCGTCGCGGGAGCGCCGAGCCTGCGCCCGTCCAGGCCCCAGCTGCCGCTGATGGGGACGCCCTGGATCTCCAGGACGGTGCGGGCGATGTCGACGTTCTTGGCGATCTTCGTGGTGCCGTTGGGGATACCTGGGCCCACTTCGAGGACGAACGAGCGCCGTTCCTCGATGCTGGACCCACCGTGGCCGCCCGTGGGCACGTGGCCGTGGTCGGTGGTGACGATGTACGTCCAGTCCTCGTTGGCGTAGTTCGCCCTGGACTTGATCGAGTTGATCACCTTGCCGAGGTTGGCGTCGGTCTGCTCGATCGCGGTGCGGTAGCACGCCTGCTCGGTGCCGCAGTTGTGTCCGGCCGTGTCGACTGCGTGGAAGTACACGAACGAGGCGTCGGGTCCGACGTTCTTGAAGTGGGCGGACGCCTTGGTGACGATCTCCGTGTCGGCCTCCGCGACCGGCAGCGACCCGGACACGCTGATTTTCGTGTCGATCTCGTCGGTGAAGATGGGCGGGCCCACGGCGGTGGTGGTCAGCGGGGGCCAGTTGGCGATGGCGAAGGTGGACTTCGCGCTGTTCGTCCGCTCCATCCTGGTCAGGAAGTCGGGGTACTGGGCGAGGTTGGTGGTGGAGCCCCAGTTGTTGCTCAGGACCTTGTGCTTGTCGGGCCAGACACCGGTGGCGATGGTGGACCACCCGGGGCCGGAGAACGTGGGCGCCATCGGGTTGGCGGGCAGCCACGTCTCACTGAACCGGCCCGCCGCGACCAGCCCGTCGAGGGTCGGGGTGTTGAGCGGGGCGACCTTGCTGAAGACCAGGCCGTCGATGCCGAACACGACGACCTTCTGCGGGCGGACGTTGGCGGCGGCGTCTGGTGGCGTCGGCAGGGAGACACCGACAGCGGCGGCGAGTACGGCCGCCCCGGCCAGGGTGAGCACTGTGCGTCGTGGAGCCATGAGGTGCCTTCCGAGATGGAGTCGGCATATGCAGGGTTACGTGATCCTGGCCACTCAGACGCGCCCGATGAACCCACGATGTGCCTATAGGCGCTATAGCCCAGGCAACTTCCCGCAGGTCGGCGGCACCCAAACCGCCATGCGACACTCAGTCGCGCCAGCCCCCACATAACCGCCACCTAAGGGGACCGCGACGCCAATGAACCACGGTGCCCACACAACCGGAACCATCCCGACCCGCCGTAACCAACAGTAAAAAATTCCGGGGAGGCGGACTAGTGGAGCAGTTGAATTTTCATCGGTTGTGGATCTTTTTGCAGGTCATCGAATGCGGTGGTTTCTCCGCGGCGGCGGCCAAGCTCTATATGAGCCAGCCGTCGGTGTCCAACCAGGTCCGCCAACTCGAGACGTCCCTGGGGGCGCCGCTGGTCGACCGCTCCGGCGCGTACGCGACGCCCACCGCGGAGGGGGAGGTGCTGGCCGAGTACGCCCGCAGGCTGTTCCTGCTCGCCGACGAGGCCATCACGGCCGTCCGCCAGGTCCAGGGGCTGGGGCGGGGCAAGCTGCACATCGGCGGCACCAGCACGGTCGGCACCTACCTGCTGCCGGAGTTGCTCGCGCGGTTCCACCAGGACCACCCGAATATCGACTGCGGGCTGTTCGTCGGCAACGCCGAGCAGGTCGCGGAACGGCTGCTGGCGGGTCAGATCGCGCTCGCGGTGTTCGCGGGGGAGCCCACGTCGGCGGCGATCCGGTCCGAGCCGATCCTGCCCGACCAGCCGGTTGTCGTCACCGCCCCCGGGCATCCGCTCATCGGTGCGCCCGTCGCCCCCCACCAGTTGGTCGGCGAGCACTTCATCCTGCGGGAGAAGGGGTCTTCGACGCGCCGGATGCAGGATGCGGCGCTGATCGCCTGGGATCTGCGGCTCGCCTCGACCATCGAGATGTGGGGCATGGAGACGGTGAAGCAGGCCGTGCAGTCGGGCTTGGGTGTCTCCCTGGTCTCTGAGCACACCGTGGCCCGCGAACTCGCCGACGGCAGGCTCGCCGTGCTCGCCGTCGAGCCCGCCTCCCCGGCCCGCACGATCGTCGCCGCCCACCGCAAGGACCGCCTACTGGCCCCCGCCGAACAGGCTTTCCTGACAATCCTCCGAGCCCTCCGCCACTGGCCTGATGAAACCCCCACAACGTGACCACCGTGGATTTCCCGCACTCCCCGACACCGCCACCCCTACCCCCGATACCGCCACCTAAGGGGACCGTGACTGCAGCCGACCACGGCTACAACGCAACCGTCACGGATCCACCAAAGGCGACCAAAACTTAAAAATTCCGGGGAGGCGGAAGGGCGGCGAGTTTGTCGTCCAACTGGTCCGCGGCGGCGGTGTGGCCCAGTTCCAGAAAGCTGTCGCGGGCGGTGCGCCAGGCCTCGGCGGCGGTCGCGGGGGAGCCCGCCGCGAGGGCGCTGTCCCCGAGGTGGTCGAGGAGGCAGGCTTCGTTGTACCGATCCCCGCATTCGCGGGAGATCTCGCGTGCCCGCTCGAAGCAGCCGATGGCCTGCGCGTACCGGCCGACGTGGTGGTGGACGAAGCCGAGGGTGTCCAGGGTCGCGCTCTCGCCGCCGCGGTCGCCGGTCTCCCGCTGGCGGGCGAGGGCGCTCTCGCAGCAGCGGACGGCCTCCTCGTAGTTGCCCAGGCGGGTGTTGCACCAGCCCATGTTGTTCAGTGCGCGGGCTTCTCCCGCCCGGCTGCCCGCGGTCCGGTATTTCGCCAGCGCGAGCGTGGCCTCTTGCAGCGCGCGGGGAAACTCGCCTTGCCGTTCGAAGACCAAGGTGAGGTTGTTGTGGCAGTGCGCCTCGCCGAGCGGGTCGCCGAGTTCGGCGAAGAGGGCCGCCGCCCGGGACAGCAGCTCGCCCGCCGCGGCGTAGCGGCCGATGCGCGCCTTCGCGCGGCCCAGTTCGCGGTGCGCCATGGCGATCCCCGGCCGGTCGCCCAGCCGGTGCGCCGCGTCGAGGGCCGCGCGCTGGACCTCGACCCAGTCGGCCCAGTGGCCCCGCAGCTCGAGGTACGTGGAGACGGCGCGCGCCAGGTGGCCGACGTGGGCGTCGGGTGCGGTGTGGACCGCGTTGAGCAAAGCCTGGTGTTCGGCGGTGAACCAGGCCAGCGCGGCCTCCGGGTCGGGGGCGGCGGGCAGCGCCACCCCGTCGGCGGGGGTGGGCAGCAGGGCCGGGTCGCGGTGGTCGAGGACCTCGCTCGCGGCGTGCGCGGTGTGCAGGTAATGGTCGAGGAGCCGCTGCCGGGCGCCGTCGCGGACCGCGGGGGTGATGTCGTCGTGGGCCAGTTCGGTGGCGTAGGCGCGGAGCAGGTCGTGCATGCCGTACCGGTCGGGTCCGACCAGGTGGACCAGGTGCGCGCGGGTGAGCAAGGTGAGTGCGGTGCGGGCCTCGTCGGTGGTGCGGCAGGCGAGTGAGGCGGCCGCGCAGACGGAGATGTGCGGGCCGAGCTGCAGGCCCAGCAGCCGGAACACGCGGGCCGCGGCGGCGGGCAGGTGGTGGTACGACCAGGAGAACACGGCGCTGACGGAGCTGCCCACGGAGTCGAGCATGCCCAGCCGCCTGCGGCTGTCGGTCAGTTCGGAGACCAGGTGCGGCAGCGGGGTGGTGCGCAGGGTGGCGGCGAGTTCGGCGGCCACGCGCAGGGCGAGGGGCAGTCCGACGCACAGGGCGGCCAGGGCCTCGCCCACCCCTGGCTCGCGGTCGACCCGGTCGCCGATGAGCGTGCGCAGCAACTGGAGTGAGTCGTCCATGGGCAGCAGGTCGAGGTCGAGCCTGCGGGCGCCGTGCCGGGCGACGAGTTCGCCCAGGGTGTCGCGGCTGGTGACCAGGACGGCGCAGGAACCCGTCCCGGGCAGCAGGGGACGCACTTGGTCCACAGAGGACGCGTTGTCGAGGACGATGAGGATCCGGCGGCCGCTGAGTTCGGTGCGGTAGCGGGTGACCCGGTCGTCGGGTTCGGTCGGGATCTCGTGTGCGGGCATGCCCAGTGCCGACATCAGCCGGGCGAGGGCATCGGTGCCCGACAGCGGCTGCTGGGGGTCGTAGCCGCGCAGATCGACATAGAGCTGACCATCCGGGAATCGGGTGCGGGCCAGGTGCGACCAGTGCAGGGCGAGGGCGGTCTTGCCGACCCCGGCGGTGCCGGAGACGACGGCGACGGGCACGGCGGTGCCGCCAGGGCCGAGGAGGACGGCGTCGAGCCGCTCGAGCTCGTTCCGCCGCCCGATGAAGTCGGCGACGTCGCCGGGCAGCGTCGCGGGCAGGTGGCGGCGCCTGCTCCGCGAAGGCTCGGTGGCAGGGTGCTCGTTCGCGAGGATGGCCTGGTATGCGGCGGCGAGTTCGGGGCCGGGGCCGATGCCCAGTTCGTCGGCGAGTCTGCGGCGAATCCGGTGGTACCCGGTGACGGCGTCGGCTCGCCTGCCCGCGGACTCATACCCTCGGATCAGCAGGGTCAGGGCCGATTCGTCGAACGGTCGGGCGTGGGCGAGCTGTTCGAAGATGGTGACCGCCTCGTCGGCCGCGCCCGCGGCGAGCAAGGTCTCGCCCTTGGCGGCCAGGGCAGCGGAGCGTTCCTCGACAAACGCGAGGGCCGCCGGGTGGGCCGCCAGGGCGGGCACGTCGGACAGCGGGGCGTCGGCCCGCCACAGGCCCAGCGCGGAGTCGAACAGCTCGACGGCCCGGGCCAGATCGCCGCGCTCGCGGGCTTCGAGGGCGGCGCCGACCCCGGCGCGGAAGGCGGTGACGTCGAGGTCGCAGCCCTGGGTGCGCAGGGTGTAGCCGTCGCCGACCGAGGGGAGCAGGACGCTCGGGGCCCGGTTCGGCCGGTCGGGTTCGAGGACCTTGCGCAGGTGCTTGACGTGGGTCTGGATGACGTTGACCGCGGTGTGCGGCGGGTCGTCGTGCCAGAGGGCGTCGATCAGCTCGGCCCTGGAGACGGGCCTGCCCGACGCCAGGCCGAGCAGGCCCAGCACCGCCCGTCGGCCCGCCGTCGGGATGTCGATCTGCTCGTCGCCCTGCAGGACCCGCACGGGGCCGAGCAGTTGGATCTTCACGCGCGTTCCCCCCATAGTCGCGCCGCGCCTTCGACTCCGGGCCGATCAGCCGCCGTCCAGCGGTCGTCCAGTCGTCGTCCAGTCGCGGTTCCTAGGTTAATCGACATCGACTCAACGGGGGGAGGAGCCGTGTGCCGCGCTGCGTTGATCTTCGCGAGGACGGGCTCGGGCGAGCAGTGGCGGGCCGCCGCGTGATCATGCGCATGCACGCCAATGAGCACCCGGATGGACCACCGGCCGACGTGGCCGACGCGCTGCGCGCGGTGATCCCGGAGCTGCACCGGTATCCGCCCCCGGTGAGCGCCCTGGAGACGGCGATCGCGGAGCTGCACGACGTGCCGCTGAACCGGGTGCTGGTCGGCGCGGGCAGCGCCGAGGTCATCAGCCTGGCCTGGCGGGCGTTCACCGGCCCGGACCGGCCCGCCTTCTTCCACGAGCCGGAGTTCGAGCTGTACGCGCTGCTCGGCGCCCAGTGCGGCACGCCGACGCTGACCAGGGCGGTCGGTGCGGCGGACTCATACGCGGACCTCTCCGAGTACCTGGCCGACCGCGGACCGGTCGGGCTGGTCGCCCTGTCCAATCCGCACAACCCGACGGGTGCCTTCCGGCCAAGGCGGGCGGTCGCGGACCTGGTGGCCGCCCTGCCCGCCACCACCGTGGTGCTCAACGACGAGGCCTACCACGACTACGCGGACCCGGCGGCGGACGAACTCCCGCTCGCTGCCCTGTCCGAGTTGCCCAATGTCCTGACCACCAGGACCTTTTCGAAGATCCACGGCTTGGCCGGGTTGCGCGTCGGCTACGGCATCGGCCACGCCTCCCTGATCGGCGCGCTGCGCTCGCTGCAGACGCCGTTCAGCGTGAGCGCGGCCGGGTGCGTCGCCGCGCTGGCCGCGCTCGCCGACCCGGAGTCGCCCGCCCGACGCCGGGAGGGCAACCGGCTGCGCAGGCAAGAGCTCGCGGACGCGTTGGCGGGGCGCGGTTTCGACGTGACGCCGAGCCAGGCCAACTTCCTGTACGCCCGCCCACCCCGGGAGCCCGGGGGCTGGGCGGCCCGGCTCCTCGACCTCGGGGTGCGGGTCGCCCCGGCGGGCGACGGCCTGCGGGTGACCGTGGGCACCGCGGCCGAATTGGCCGCACTCCTGACCGCGGTGGACGAGATCCTCGCCACCGCAACGTGAATGACCATGGGGGAATCATGAAGACGAACGTGATCGACAACATATACAACAACACCGTGACCGCCTACGCGATCTCCGCGGCGTGGGAGCTGGGCCTGCTGGAGCGGCTGGAGGCCTCCGAGCAGCCGGTGAACTTAGCGGAGTTCGCCGCCGAGCAGGACCTCGACAGCCCGTCGGTGGAGGCGGTGACCCGGGGCTTGGCGCTGGCCGAGGTCGTGCACCTCGCCGCCGACCGCCGCACGGCCGTGCGGGGCCCGCAGTTCGCCGAGACCTGGGCGAAGAAGGGCTTCTTCTACTGGCTCACCCGCGGCTGCGGGGACCTGTTCCGGACCATGCCCGAGCTGGTCCGCAATGAGCGCCGCACCGGCGACTACGTGACCCGCGACTACAAGGCGATCGGCCTGGCCGCCCGGGACGCGGGGTTCTCCTACGTCGACCCGACCTTCTACAAGATCATCGCGGACCGGGGCCTGAGCGTTGGCGCCGACCTCGGCTGCGGCAGCGGCGAACGACTGATCAAATTGGCCGGTCGGGACCCGGAGTTCCGCGGGATCGGCGTGGACATCGCACCGGGCGCCCTGGCGCTGGCCAAGGCGTCGGTGGACGAGGCGGGCCTCGCGGACCGCCTGTCGGTGGTTCACGGCGACGCGACCCGAATGGAGTTCCGCCCGGAGTTCGCCGACGTCGAGTTCGTCTGCACCTTCATGATGGGCCACGACCTCTGGCCCCGGGAGGAGTGCCTGAACAGCCTGAAGCTGATCGGCGAGGCGTTCCCGAAGGCCACCGACCTGATCGTCTGCGACACGTACCGCTCCGATCTCGCGCCCACCGAGCAGCACCCGGTGTTCACCCTCGGCTTCGAGACCGCGCACGCCGTGATGGGGCAGATGCTGCCCTCGCTGGGGGAGTGGACCGAGGTCCTGGCCGAGGCGGGCTGGCGGACGGCCGACATCATCGACTTCGACCTTCCCCCGTACACCGCGCTGATGCATTTGACCCGGGAGCAAGCGGAGTGATGAGCGAGATGAAAGACCTGGAGAGTGGGGCCGCGGGAGCCGGTGGGCCGGGCAGGCACATCCTGATCCTCAACAGGTTCGACCGGGAGACGGACTGCCGCTACCCGCGGTACGTCGACCACGCGGTCGACCGGGTCGCCTACATCGCGTCCACCGCGGGGCACAGCGGCGTGGACACGGCACTGGCCGAGGCGGTGGGCGTGGTCGACGACCTCGCCGACTGGCAGGCGGTCTCGAAGCTGGCCCTCGGCATCGTGCGGGAGTTCGGTCCGCTCGACCATGTCGTGGCGCTGTTCGAACGGGACCTGGAGGTTGCGGCCCGCCTGCGCGAACTGCTGGACGTCCCCGGTCCGCGGCCGGCCGAGATCGAACGGGTCCGCGACAAGGTGACGATGAAGGAACTGGTCGTCGCGGCGGGACTGCGGGTTCCGCGGTTCACCGACGTCGGGTCGCCGGAGCAGGTGGCCCGGTTCGCCGAGGAAACCGGTTTCCCCGTGGTCCTCAAGCCCCGCGACGGTTCGGGCAGCCAGGGCATCTACCTGATCAACTCGGCCGCCTCGCTGGCGGAGACCCTCGCCTCGCCGCTGGAGAACTACTCCTGCGAGGAGTTCATCGACGCGACGATGTACCAGGTCGACGGGGTGGTGCAGGACGGGGCGGTGCGGGTGCTGCGGGCCTTCCGGCTGCTGAACACCTGTCTGGACTACACCCTGGGGCAGCCGTTCGGCTCCGTCGCCAGCGATGATCCGGTGCTGGAGAAGCGCCTCGCCGGGTACTCCGAGGTGGTCATGGCCGCCCTCGGGGTGCGCGACAGCGTCTTCCACCTGGAGGTGTTCGTGGTGGACCGGCCCGCCGATCCCACGGCGGTCCCCGCAGCCTACGACGACCTGGTCTTCCTCGAGGTGGCGGCGCGCCCCGGGGGCGCGGAACTGCCGCACCTGTGGCGCGAGGTGTACGGGCTCGACCTCCTGGAGGTCGCCACCCGGCTCACCCTCGGGGAGTCCCCGCGACTGGCCCCGTCCGCGGCCGGGGGCGAGGCGGGCGGCTACCTGCTGATGCCCGAGCCGCCGGTCCGGCCCTGCCGGGTCGTCTCCACGACCTCGCTCCTGGACCGGGTGCCGGAGATGTACGCGGAGGTGCTGCCCGCGCCGGGCGCCGTGCTCGACGGCACCGGCGGGGCCAAGGAGACCGGCGGCCGCTACCGCTTCCGGGCCGCCACCGGCCGGGACGTCGAACGCGCGGTCCGGCAGGTGATCGACGCGTACGAGCTCGCCTGGGAGCCCGTGGACGAGGGGGAGCGCGTGGTCCGCCGGACGGCGGGACGCGCGCAGTCCGTGGCCCGCCCATGACCGTGGGGCCTGCGCGGCCCCGCTTCGGGCAGGTGTTCGCCATCGGCGAGTTCCGCATGCTGTGGCTGGCGCAGCTGGTCGCGGTGGGCGGCAACCAGCTCGCGAAGGTGGCGCTGGCGGTGCTCGTGTTCGAGCGCAGTGCCTCCGCGGGTCTGGCGGCGCTGACCTACGCCCTGACGCTGCTGCCGGAGCTGATCGGCGGTCCGCTGCTGTCCTGGCTGGCCGACCGCTACCCGCGCCGCGGGCTGATGGTGGTGTGCGACCTGGCCCGGGCGGGCCTGGTCGCCGCCATGGCCGTCCCGGACACTCCACTGTGGGTGCTGGGCGCGCTGCTGATCCTCGTGCAGCTGCTGCAGTCACCGCACATGGCGGCCCGGGCGGCGCTGCTGGCGACGATGGTGCGGGGCGAGGCGTACCTCGCCGCCGCGGCGGTGGTGAACGTGACCGCCCAGCTCGGGCAGCTCGCCGGGTTCGCGGCGGGCGGGCTCGCCGTCGCTCTTCTCGGCCCCTCGGCGGCGTTGCTCGTCAACGCGGGCACGTTCGTGCTGTCGGCCCTGCTGACCCAGTTCGGGCTCGTGAAGCGGGCCCGGCCCGCCGGTGCGCCGCCGGGCGCGAGCCGGTGGAGCGCGGTCACCGGCGGGGCGGGCATGGTCCGCGCCGACCGCAGGCTGCTGTTGCTGTTGGCTTTCGGCTGTGTGTCAGGGTTCTACGCTTGCAAGGAAGGACTCGCGGCGCCCTACGCCGAGGCCCTGGGGCACGGACCGTCGGGAGTGGGGCTGCTGCTGGCGGCCAGCCCCGCCGGGGCCGTCGTCGGGGTGTTCCTGCTGACCCGGTTCGTCAGCCCGGACCGGGGGCTGCGGCTGTTGGGCCCGCTCGCGGTCGCCTCGTGCGCGGTGCTGGTGTTCACGGTGGTCTCGCCCGGCATCGCGGTCACCTGTGCCCTGTTCGCACTGTCCGGCCTGTTCTCCGCGTACCAGGTGCCCGCGAACGCCGCGTACAGCCTCGCCGTGCCCGACGCCATGCGCGGCCAGGCCTTCGGCGTCGCCTCCGCGGCGGTCCGGGTGGCGCAGGGCGTGGGCATCTCGGCGGCGGGCTTCGCCGCGGACCTCATCCCCGCGCAGGTTGTCATCGCGGTGTTCGCCCTGATCGGGGCGGGGGCATCGGTCGCGCTCGCGGTGGCTTGGTCGCGGCTGTCCCAGGAGCGGGCCGGGGCGGAACCGGCACCCGTGCCCGCGGGCTAGATATTCCTTGTCCCACAAGAACTCCGGGTGATCGAACGCAGAGGGAGACGTCCATGGACCGCGTGTCACTGACCCGGGACTACTTGGCCAGAGTCGTGGAAAGCGGCGCCAAAGCAGGTGAGCTGACGGGTGATCCACAGGATTCGGCGCTGCTGGAAACCTTCTACTCCGACCGCTACCTCTCGCGTCCCCTCTTCCTCGGCCACGCCGAACAGGTGCGGCTGCACACCGACTTGGAGAACCTGCGACAAGCGCTGGCCTCCCTCCCCGACCGGCTTTTCGGCGGCGACTTCGCGGCCTTCGCCCGCGCGGTGGGACTCTCCGAGGTGCAGGTCGCCGCGGTGATGAGGGGCCGCGGGCCCGCGGTCTCCCGGCAGACCCGGGCCGACCTGTATGCCGACGGGGACGGTTTCAAGCTGCTGGAACTCAACATCGGCAGCGCGGTCGGCGGGATGGACAACGCCGACCTGTGCCGCGAGCTGCTGGCGCACCCGGCGCTCGCCGACTTCGCCGGGGAGCACGGGCTGGGCTTCGTGGATTCCCTGCGGGAGCAGGTGAACAACATCCGGGTGGAGAGCGGGTTCGGTCCCGGCGACTCCCCGGTCGTCGCGCTCACGGACACCCCCGAGGGCCACGCGAAGATGCTCCCGTACATGGACGCGCTGTGCGCGCGCTGGCGGGAGCACGGGCTGGACGCCCACCCCGCCCACTTGGGCCAGCTGCAGGCCCGCGACGGCCGGGTGTGGCTCGACGGCAGGCCGGTGGACGTCGTCTTCCGCGCGTTCCTGATCGGGGACCTGCTCAAGTCCCCCGAGATCGCGGCCCTCCTGGACCCCCTGCTCGACGCCGCCGAACGCGGCGAGGTGACGATCTTCACCCCGCTGGACTCCGCCGCGTACGCCAGCAAGGGCGCACTCGCGATGCTGTCGGACGAGCGCAACCGCGGGCTGTTCGGCCCCGAGGAGCTGGCCAGTCTGGACCGCCTCCTGCCGTGGACCCGGAGGGTCAGCCGCGGCCCGGTCACGCTGGAGGGCGGCGAGCGCGTCGACCTTGTCGACTACACCCTCGCGAACCAACAGGAGTTGGCGCTCAAGCCGACCTCCCTGGCGGGCGGGGAAGGAGTCCTGCTGGGCTGGGCGCGGGACCTGACCCCACACCAGTGGCGCGAACAGATCCTCGCCGCGGTCGACGGCCCCTACGTCCTCCAACGGCGGGTGCGCCCGACCCCAGAGCAATTCCCCGACGAACACGGCGACCTGCGGCCGTGGACGTGCCTGTGGGGAGTCTTCACCGTGGTCAACGGGTACGGGGGCGCGTACATCCGGGCCACCCCGACCGACTCGGGCAGCGACGTGGTCAACATCGCCACCGGCGCGTACGCGGGCCCCGTGCTCCACCAGACGCGGGCAGCGCACGAGGAGTGAGCCCGGCGGCGGACCTTTCGGGGCCCGCGGGACCACAATGGACAGTGCCACGGGAAACCACTACAAGAAACAACAAATCCCCAGGTCAACACGGATGTCGACCTGGGGATTGATTGTGCGCCGCCAGGGACTCGAACCCCGAACCCGCTGGTTAAGAGCCAGCTGCTCTGCCAGTTGAGCTAGCGACGCTCGCGGGATGTTCTCCCGCTCTGACGGGAGAAAAGTTAGCACAGGGTGTCCGCCCGGAAGAAATCGGGGGGTAGGTCTCAGGTTGGTCAGACTTCGACCGGAGAGTCGGTCCGGTCGGGCACACTGTGTCCCATAGGTCGGGCCCGTTGTGAGCAGGATGGAAGGTCGGTATGACCAGGGGAGGACGTGCGCCGCTACGCGGTGCGCGGGTCGTCGCGGCGGTAGTTGCCGTTGTGGCGTTCGCGGCGGGGTGCACGGTGACCGCACCGGCCGCGCAGACTGAGGGGCCCTCCGGTGAGGCGACGATCACATCGGGGGCGTCCAGCACGCCTTCGGTGCCGTTCGCGCTGGCGTTGACGCCCGCGGACAAGGCGGTGGATGTGGCTCCCGGCGAGCCGGTGACCGTGGCCGCGACCGGCGGGACGGTCACCGAGGTGCTCCTCAAGGGCCAGGACGGAAAGCAGGTCGCGGGCGCGATCGCGGCCGACGGGAAGTCGTGGGCGTCGGCGGAGAAGCTGGGTTACGGCAAGACGTACACGGTCACGGCCACCGGCAAGGACCCCGCGGGCGGCACGGCCACGTCCGCGTCGACGTTCACCACGGCCAAGGCGAAGCGGCAGACCGCCCTGTCGATGAATCCGCTCGACGGGCAGAAGGTCGGTGTCGGGCAGCCGTTCGCGTTCTATTTCGACGCCAACATCGCCGACAAGGCGGCCGCGGAGAAGGCCATCAAGATCACCGCGTCGCCTGCCACCGAAGGCGCGTTCTACTGGTTCGGCGAGAAGGAAGTCCACTGGCGCCCGAAGGAGTACTGGAAGGCGGGCACCACGGTCACGGTCGACGCCGCCGTCTACGGCAAGCACCTGGGCAACGGCGTCTTCGGCCGTGAGGACCGCAAGGCGACCGTGACGATCGGCGACTCGGTCGTCGCGGTGGCCGACGGGGCGACCCACCAGATGACGGTGACGGTCAACGGTGTCGTCGCGCGCACGATCCCGATCTCGACCGGCAAGAAGGCCCACGAGACGCCCGTCGGCACCTACGTGGTCATGAGCGAGCACACCAACTACACGATGGACTCCTCGACCTACGGCGTCCCGGTGGACTCCTCGGCCGGGTATCGCACGAAGGTCGCGGTGGCCAGCCGGATGTCGAACAGCGGCATCTTCTACCACTCGGCACCGTGGTCCGTGCGCGATCAAGGGGTCCGCAACGTCAGCCACGGCTGCATCAACATGTCCACGGAGAACGCCACCTGGTTGCAGAGCATCTCCAACAAGGGTGACGTCATCACCGTGCAGAACACCGGTGGACCGGTGCTGGAGGCCTGGGATGGCCTCAGCGTGTGGCAGATCCCTTGGGAGACCTGGAAACAGGGCGGCAAGCGCTAGCGGCGGCTCGCGACCCGGATCTCGTCGGGGCCGACGGTGACGATGTCGCCGGGGTGGACCTGCCTGCCTCGGCGGATCTCGGGTTCGCCGTTGACCGCCACCTCGTCGGCGTCGAGCAGTTCCTTGGCGTGTGCGCCGTCCTCGGCCAGGCCCGCCAGCTTGAGCAGTTGGCCGAGCCTGATCATGTCGTCCTTGATCTCGATGTCGCGCATCCGGTAATCATCGCGCGGACGCGACAGCGCCCCCACCCGGGACCGAGTGGGGGCGCTGTCGGTCACCGGACTACAGGGCTCCGGTGTACTGCTGGATCCAGCTGCGGAACGCGGGGACGTCGGTGTAGATCGACGGGGCCACCGCGCACTGCGATCCGCCGCCGGAGCGGCTGGTGGCGCCGATGAGCTGCCACACGCCGTTCACGGACTTGATCTGCGGACCACCCGAGTCGCCGTAGCAGGCGCCGGCGTTGTTGTTGGGGTTGTCGGTGCAGATCTCGATCGAGCCGCTGATCCCGCTGCACTCGTTGTCCGCCACGATCGACGTGTCGAGCTGCTGCAGGGTCACCGGGGCGCCGCAGGCTCCCCGGATCGGGCAGGTCTGGCCCCACCCGATGATGCGGGTGCGGGTGCCGACGGCGCCCGACGCGCTGGCGATGGTCACCGGCGCCTGGCTGACGCTGGTGCTGAGCTGGACCAGGGCGATGTCGTACGGGCCCCGGTAGCTCGGGTGGATGATGATGCGCGACGCGCGGGCGACGCTGCCGCCGCTGGTGCGGTTGGTCGTCCCGATGCGCGCCTGGACGCTGCTGGGGGACTTGCCCGACACGCAGTGGGCCGCGGTGACGACCCAGTTGGCCTTGATCAGCGAGCCGCCGCAGAAGTGGCCGCCGCTGGTGGACTGCAGGGACACCATGAAGCTGTAGGTCTGGGTGGCGTTGCCGCCGCCCACGATCATCGGGCTGACGTCGTCGGCGGACGCCGTGGCGCCGGACCCGGCCACCGCCGCGACGGCCGCCATGAGTCCGACTAGCAGGGAACGAACCTTCATGAGGTGCTTCTCCTTTCGTGCCGGTCCCTCGACCCGGCAACAAGGAGAAACTAAGTACAATCCCACCCCGTTGAACACCCACAACGGACTATCACCAGTTACCAGCCGCCACCTAACGGTTACCAGTTGTGGCCGCTGGGTCGGCCTGGGCGGCGGGGTGGGGGCTCCCTAGGCGCTGGTGGGTCTCCCTCGGCCTCGATTGTTTAACTCTCGGGTGGCGGTATCAAGGGCGGCCGTAGACGGCCGTCGCTGCGCGATCGGCAAGCCGACCCTTGACACCGCCACCCGAGAGTTAAGTGCGGCCAGGACGAGGGCGCAGGGGGAACTGCAGGGACAAAGAGCCAAGAGTGACCTGCTCCACCGCGTCGGGAGGGCCATCGTGGGCTTGGGGGTCGTCGTCGGGGAAGGTGGCAGAGCAACCTGGTCGGGCAGCGTCGGGTTGACCACCGATCGCACCGGTGCCGACCCAACGGTTCGTTACCTACCCGATGCGCGCAGCGCGAGCCGTCCCTGGTGGTCCGGCAGGCTGGCATGGCCACCGATCGCACCGTGGGGGTCCGGGGGGTCGCCCCCCGGGACAAATAACGAACCCCCCTCGTCTGCGCTTTCCGCAGACAAGGGGGGCCCATGGGGTGAGTGACGGGACTTGAACCCGCGGCATCCTGGACCACAACCAGGTGCTCTACCAGCTGAGCTACACCCACCATGTGCGCCGGTCACCCGGTGCTGGAACATCGTAGCGTGTCGGGTGGCGGGGGTTGAAATGGGTTATGTCTCGGGGGTTGGCATGACGGATTCGGCGACTGCTTTGGCCTCTTCTGTCGTGGGGCCGGGTTGGGCGACGAAGGCGGTTCCCCGGTAGTAGCGCAGTTCTCGGATCGACTCTTGGATGTCGGCGAGGGCGCGGTGGGCTAGGCCTTTGTCGGGCTGCGCGTAGTAGATCCTCGGGTACCAGCGCCTGCAGAGTTCTTTGATCGAGGAGACGTCGATCATCCGGTAGTGCAGGTGGTTGTCGAGTTCGTGCATGTCGCGGGCGAGGAAGCCGCGGTCGGTGGCGATCGAGTTGCCGCAGAGGGGTGCGGTGCGGATTTCGGGCACCCATTGCTTGATGTAGTCGAGGACTTGGCGTTCGGCTTCGGCGAGGGTCAGGGTGCTGGCGCGGACTTCTTCGGTGAGGCCGGAGCGCGCGTGCATTTCGCGGACCACGTCGGGCATGCCGTCGAGGGTGGCGTCGTCGGTGTGGATCACGAGGTCCACCCCGGGGCCCAGGACGTTGAGTTCGGAGTCGGTGACCAGGGCGGCGATCTCGATCAGGGCGTCTTTGCCGAGGTCGAGCCCTGTCATCTCGCAGTCGATCCATACCAGGCGGTCCGTCACCAGGCGAGCTTATCTCCCCCGCCTGTGGGGTTCGTTGGCCCGGCGCGCCGGGGGAAGTCGTTCTAGGCTTCCGCGTGGTTCTGACGGCTTGTCTGAGGGAGGCGCCCATGCCTGAGCAGTCGAGTCCGGCCCAGGAGATCGCGGCCGGTTACGCAACGTCGGGGAGTGCGGTCGAGTTGGGGTCGGTGGTCGTGGACGGCCAGGTCGACGCGGGGGCCCGGGTGCGGATTCCGTTGGCGATGATGAACCGGCATGGGCTGGTCGCGGGTGCGACGGGCACGGGTAAGACGAAGACTTTGCAGGGGATCGCCGAGCAGTTGTCCAATGCCGGGGTGCCGGTGGTGATGGCTGATGTCAAGGGTGATCTTTCGGGGTTGGCGCAGCAGGGCGCGTCGAATGACAAGGTCACGGCGCGGGCCGCGGACACGGGGGACGACTGGGCGCCGACCGCGTTCCCCGTGCAGTTCCTGTCGTTGGGGACCAGTGGCATCGGGGTGCCGGTGCGGGCGACGATCAGCGGGTTCGGGCCGATCTTGTTGTCGAAGGTGCTCGGTCTCAACGACACCCAGGAGTCCACGCTCGGGTTGATCTTCCACTGGGCGGATTCGAAGGGTCTGCCGCTGCTCGACACCAAGGATCTCCGCTCGGTGATCACGCACCTCACCAGCGACGCGGGCAAGGCCGACCTGCAGGGCATCGGCGGTGTGTCCTCGGCCACCGCGGGCGTCATCCTTCGTGCACTGTCCAATTTGGACGCCCAGGGTGGGAACGAGTTCTTCGGCGAGCCCGAGTTGGCGGTGGCCGACCTCATTCGCCAGACCGACGGCAAGGGTGTCATCAGCCTGTTGGAGTTGGGCAACCTGCAGGATAAGCCCGCCTTGTTCTCCACTTTCCTGATGTGGCTGCTGGCCGAGCTGTTCGAGGAGCTGCCCGAGGAGGGCGACCTGGACGCGCCCAAGCTGGTGTTCTTCTTCGACGAGGCGCACCTGCTCTTCCATGACGCGTCGAAGGCGTTCCTCGACCGTATCGAGCAGACCGTGAAGCTGATCCGGTCCAAGGGCGTCGGTGTGTTCTTCTGCACACAGCTGCCGACTGACGTGCCCAACGCGGTCCTCTCGCAGCTCGGCGCGCGCGTGCAGCACGCGCTGCGGGCGTTCACCCCGGACGACCAGAAGGCGCTGACGCAGACCGTCAAGACGTACCCGACGACCCCGCACTACGAGCTGGACAAGGCGCTGACCTCGCTGGGGATCGGTGAGGCGGTCGTCACGGTACTCAGCGAGAAGGGCGCGCCGACGCCTGTCGCGTGGACCCGGCTGCGCGCGCCGCGTTCCCTGATGGACACCATCGGCGACGACGCCATCAAGCAGGCCGCCGCCGCCTCCGAGCTGCACGGCAAGTACTCGCAGGCAGTCGACCGTGAGTCCGCCTACGAGATGATGGCGCAGAAGATGGCGCCACCTGCCGAGGCGCCCCCGGCTGAGCAGCCGCAGGAGCAGCGGGCGCCCGAGCGGGAGAAGGAAGAGCCGGGTTTCATCGAGCAGGTGATGGGCAACAGCGCGGTCAAGTCGTTCTTCCGGTCGGCCGCGAGCGCGCTGGGCCGCGAGATCACGCGGGGGGTGTTCGGCACTCGCAGGCGGTGACCTGTGGCGCGGGGCGCGCCGATCCACCACCCTTGGGGCATGGGTAAGGATGTCGAGTCGACTGAGTTCACCCGCGCCGACCGCCAGCGGTTCCGGCAGAAGATCCGACGCTGCCTGGACGTGTTCGCGCAGATGCTGTCGGAGTCGCGGTTCGAGTCCGAGCGGCCGATGGCCGGGTTGGAGATCGAGCTCAACCTCGTCGACGACGCGGGTGACCCGTCCATGCGCAACGCCGAGGTGCTGGCCGCGATCTCGGACCCGGCTTTCCAGACCGAGCTGGGTCAGTTCAACATCGAGATCAACCTGCCGCCGCAGCGGTTGAAGCCGAACGGCCTGGCGGCGTTCGAGGACCTCGTCCGCGCGAGTCTCAACGAGGCGGAGGCGAAGGCGAGCAAGGTCAACTCGCACATCGTGATGGTCGGGATCCTGCCGACGCTGCGCCGCGCCCACATCTCGGTGGACACGCTGTCGGCCAATCCCCGGTACAAGTTGCTCAACGAGCAGGTCTTCGCCGCCCGCGGGGAGGACCTGGAGATCAACATCGGCGGCCCGGAGCGGTTGGTGACCCAGGCCGACTCGATCGCCCCGGAAAGCGCGTGCACCAGCGTGCAGTACCACCTGCAGGTGGCGCCGGAGGACTTCGCGAAGTTCTGGAACGCCAGCCAGGCCATCTCGTCGATCCAGCTCGCGATGGGCGCGAACGCGCCGTACCTGTTCGGCAAGCAGCTGTGGGCCGAGACCCGGATCGCGTTGTTCGAGCAGGCCACGGACACCCGCCCGGACGAGCTCAAGGCGCAGGGTGTCCGGCCGCGGGTGTGGTTCGGCGACCGGTGGATCACGTCGATCTTCGACCTGTTCGAGGAGAACGTGCAGTACTATTCGGCGCTGCTGCCGCTGACCGACGACGAGGACCCGGCGGAGGTGCTCGCCCGCGGCGACACACCGGAACTGCACGAACTGCGGCTGCACAACGGAACCATCTACCGCTGGAACCGCCCGATCTACGACGTCGTGCATGGTCGACCGCACCTGCGGGTGGAGAACCGTGTCCTGCCCGCGGGCCCGTCGGTGGTGGACACGATGGCCAACGGCGCCCTCTACTTCGGGCTGGTCCGCGCGTTGGCCGACCAGGACCGCCCACTGTGGACACAGATGAGCTTCTCCGCCGCCTTCGACAACTTCCACGCCGCCGCCCGCAACGGCATCGACGCGCGCGTCTACTGGCCCGGTGTCGGTGAGGTCCCCGCCGCCGAGCTCGTGCTGCGCAGGCTTCTGCCGATGGCCCACGACGGCCTCGACGCGTGGGGCGTCGCCCCGGCCGATCGTGACCGGCTGCTCGGGGTGATCGAGCAGCGGTGCATCACCGGCCGCAACGGCGCCACCTGGCAGGTCGACGTGGTGCGTGGGCTGGAGGCCAACACGTCGGTCAACCGCGAACAGGCCTTGCGCGAGATGACCCGCCGGTACGCGAAGTTCATGCACAGCAACGAGCCTGTGCACACGTGGCCCGTGTCGTGATGGGTGTGTAGGGGCGAGGCAGGTCTGGGATCGTGGCGTCGGGGAGTGTGAGTCCGTGGTTCTCACGGGTGTCGACGTGGTGTGCTCGTTTCGGCTTTGGTGACCGAGGGCGAGCTGACTCGCTGCTGGGCGAAGTTCATGCACCGCAACCAGCACACCTGGCCCGTCTCACGAGGTGCGTAGGAAGGGCCTGAGCAGGTCGGGAATCGCGGCGTCGGCGAGTTTGAGGCCGTTGCTCTCGCCGACGTCGACGACGGTGTACCCGCCCTTGCCCGCGGCGGTGATCGCGGTGACCGATAACAACCCCGCCCGACGCTGGAACAAGGTCTGCTCGATCTTCCACCCGATGATCCCGGTGCGCTGCAGGGCCACGGTTTCCCGGTCGAGCGAGCCCGAACGGCTGACCAGGTAGCGATCGGTCAGGGCGTGGCCCAGGTTGCGGTAGCGGTCCAGTCCGAGGAGGACGGACACCGGCACCAGGCACGCCGCCACGATCCACAACCAGTGCGGCCACCCGGCGACTCCGGCGAGCAGGGCCAGCACGCCTGCCACGACCAGGTTGGGGCCCACTGCCCGGACCAGCCGCCGGGTCCGCGCCCGCGCGGGGTGGCGGGTCAGGTCGGCCGAGGTCGGGTCGGCCAGCAGCACTCGCTCGGCCACCCGGTGCGCCTCGGCGCGGGGGGCGGGTGGGAGGAGCAGGCTGCTGCCGCTGGCCCGGCCCAGCCCGGTGGTCACGGCGGTCAGCCGGGCGCCCCGGCCTGCCCGCAGCAGGAGCGGTTCGTGCAGCGAGACCCCGCGCAGCCGCTGCTCCTCGACCGAAACCGAGCGGGTCGTGAGCAGTCCGCGCCGGACGCGGACGGTGCCGTCGGCGTTGCGGGTCAGCCGGAAGTCGTGGTTCTGCAACAGGTATGCGAGCAGCGAGAGCAGGATCGAGACCACCAGAACCAGACCCGCCACGGCCGGGATCACCGCGAGCGGACTGGTTTCGAGCACCCAGCGGAACACCGACCGGACCAATGCCGCATCGGAGAACTCCAGGTTCAGCTCGCGGGCGAGGTTCATCCCGAAGCCCGCCGTGAGACCGATGGTCAGCAGCCCGGACATCGTCAGCGGCGCGTACCGGTACCAGCGTTTGTCCAGGTGCGAGATGGGCGTGCTGTCGTCCTCGCCGACAGTGGGCTCGGCAGCGGTGCTTCGGCGCAGGAACACCTGGCGCAGCCGGTCGGCCTCCTGCGCGGTGACCGCGTCGAGGATGACGCCGTCGGTGGCGGTGCGGCTCTGCTCCCCGGTGCCGACCCGGACGGCGGAGAGCCCGAACAGCCGGTGGCCGAGTTTCGCCGTCAGGTCGACCGTGCGGATGCGGTCGCGCGGAATGGCCAGGCGCTGGCGGTGCAGGAGTCCTTTGTGGAGTTCGACCTGGGTCTCGGTGATCCGGTACTTCGTCGAGACCCAGCTGAACAGCCCATAGAGGACGAGCGCCCCGACGGTCGCGCCACCCGCGACGATCCGCCAGGTGTCGCCGTTGCCCGCGAACATCAGGATGAACACCGGGATGAGCAGGCCCATCAGTTCGTTGAGCGGCCGCACGATGATCATCCGCGGGTCGAGCCTGCCCCACTCGCGGCTCGGCTCGACGACCGGCGGCGCGGCCGGGAACTCGGTCACGTGGCGTCCCCCGGGGTCGCCTGGGTGGTCGAGACCAGCTCATCGGTGAGCCGGGCGGCGACACTGGCGTCCAGGTTCTCGATCTTCACCGGCCCGGCGGCGGACGCTGTGGTGACCGTGACGGTCGCCAGCTTGAGCAGCTGCTGCAACGGCCCACGGGCGGTGTCGACCGTCTGGATCCGCGACACGGGCGCGAGCCGCCACTCCTGGTTGATCCACCCGCTGCGGGTGAACACCGCGTCCGGGTTCGTCTCCCACCGGTGCACCGCGTACCGCCAGCGCGGCATGACCAGCACGTGCACCACCGCCACGACGACGCTCACGATCGCCACCGCCCGCGCCCAGGCCGGGGGATGGTCCTTGACCAGCAGGTGGATGCCCTGCCCGCCGAGCACGACCACCCAGCCGGCCAGCGCGCTGAGCGTCCAATGCAGGATCGCCCGCCGACTCACCAGGTTGACCGGCGCGCGAAGCTGCCACTCCGTGTTGTTCACAGCCCCAGTCTGCCTGGAATCGGCGTGCGCCACCCTCCGCCTTTAGTCCTAGGACCTCTCAGCCCACAGTCGTAAGACCTAGCGCAGACCCCGCCAGATCGGGCGGACCACCGCCGACGCCAGCACCGCCAGCGGGCGTTCCGGGCGGCTGCGGGCTTCCGGGGCGGACTCCGGCATCACCCGGTACGCCACGTTCATCAGCTGCCGAGACACCCCGGGTGCGAACACCCGCAGCAGTTCCATGGCGAACCCCTCCGCCCGCTGGACGACCTCCCCGCGGCCCTCCAACGCGCGGATCACCAAGTCCGCCGCCGTGCGCGGGGAGCTGGCGGGCATCCGGGAGTACGCCTTCGTGGCTCCGATCATCGGCGTCCTAACCAGCGGCATCCGCACGGACGCGATCGTGATGCCGTCGGTCAGCAGCTCACGTCCGGCGGCGCGGCTGAACGACTCCAGGGCGCCCTTGGACGCCAGGTACGCGGAGAACCGCGGGGTGTCGGTCTGCAGCCCCATGGTCGTCACGTTCACGATCCGGCCGAATCCCCGCGCGCGCATGCCCGGCAGCAGCCCCAGGGTGAGCCGCAGTGGCGCGAAGTAGTTCAGGGACATGGTGCGCTCGAAGTCGTGGAGGCGGTCGACCGACAGGTGGACCGAGCGGCGGATCGAGCGGCCCGCGTTGTTGACCAGCATGTCGACCACGCCCAGGTTCTTGACCAGCGCGTCGACGGAGTCGGCGTCGGTGAGGTCGCAGGGGTGGACTTCGGCGACACCGCCCGCGGTCTCGATGGTCTCGCGCAGCTGCTCCAGTTCGGGCTGCCGCCGCGCCACCAGGAGCACGGTCGCGCCCTTGCGGGCGGCGGCCAGCGCCGTGGCCTTGCCGATGCCGGAGGACGCCCCGGTGATGGCGATCCGCTTGCCGCGCAACGATTCCGCGTGCAGCCAGGCGCGTTCCGGGTCGAGATGCTCGGCCCAGTACCGGACCAGCGCGTCGGCGTACGAGCGCAGCGGCGGGAGGGTGATGCCGCTGCCTTCGAGCGCGGCGATCGTCGCGGTGGAGTCGAAAACCGTGGGCAGGTCCATGTGCGGGACGACCTCGGCCGGGATGCCCAGTTCGGCGAGGACCGCCGCGGGCACCGGGCCGACCCGGCGCGCGGGCGGGAGCCGGAACGGCAGGGTCGCCTTGATCTGGGGTGCGCCCACCGCGGCGGCAAGCGCGTTGAACACGTCGACGACGCGCTGGCGGCCGTTCTCCGTGAGGTGGTACGTCTGGCCCGGCGCTGCGTCCACGTGCATCAGGTGTGCCATGGCGTCGACGACGTAGTCGACCGGGACGATGTTGGTCCCGCCGAGCCCCGGCGCCACCAGTGGCAGCGCGGCGGGCAGCCGGGCGAGGCGGGTCAGCGCCGGCAGGAAGTAGTACGGGCCGTCGATCTTGTCCATCTCGCCGGTCCGTGAATCGCCGACGACAGCGGCCGGGCGGTAGATCCGGTAAGGCACCGCGTCCTGCGCGCGCACCAGGCGTTCGGCTTCGAACTTGGTCGCGTGGTACGGCGAGTGGTGGTGCTGGCCGAGATCGAAGTCGGCCTCGGTGAACCGCCCGCGGTGATCGCCCGCGACGGCGATCGAGGAGACGTGGTGGAACAGCGAGGCCCCGACGGCGGCGGCGAAGTCGAGGGCGTGGGCGGTGCCGACGACGTTGGCGGTGCGGTTGGCCTCATCCGATGCGGTGAAGTCGTAGATCGCGCCCAGGTGCACGACATGATCGACGCCGTAGGGCAGCGTGGCCGGATCGATTCCGAGCCCCGGCTCGGACAGGTCGCCGATGACGGGCACCACCAGCTCGGGCCTGGACCAGTGCGTCGCCGCTTCGGTGAACCGCTCCATCGACCGCTGCCGCACCAGGACGTGCACGGTGTCGCAGTCGGGTCGCGAAACCAGCCGCTCGACCAGCCTGCGGCCGAGGAACCCCGTCGCGCCGGTCACGAAGTACGTCGTCATCCTGCCTCCTCCGAATACCAGCGAAACCTTACCTACTGGTCGGTAGGAAAGCGAGATTTTTGTCAGCCCGCCTCAACTGAGGCGTCCACGACGGCATCGCGCAGTGCCGCGCGCAGCCTGCCGACGTCGAGTGGGGACAGGATCGCGGTCTCGCCCGGCGGTGCCACGAGGACGACGCGGCCCTGTCGGACGAAGACCGTGACGTCGCGTCTGCGGCCCGCGATATCCCGGCAGCTGACCGACCACTCCTTGCTGTTGCTCACTGGTGCCCACCCTCTCGACCCGCCCGACGGTCGTTGTCCTGTCTTTGTGATGACGCGCACGGTAACGAGCCGTGACGGCAGAAGGTGACGCGTTCTCAAGATTTTCGTGAGGGGCGGTCCCTCGGGTGGAGGACTAACGTCGAAAACCCAGATGAAACACCGGGTTGCCCAGGAGGACACGCCATGGCGCCAGTGCGGCGGATCGTGATCGTCGGAACCGGTCTGGCGGGTGGCACGGCCGCCGGTGAACTGCGCGAACAGGGTTTCGACGGCGAGATCGTCCTGGTCGGCCACTCGCCGCACCGCCCCTACGCGCTGCCCCCGCTGTCGAAGGCGGTGCTGCTCGGCGAGGCCGAGGAACCCGACTGGGTGCACGAGGAGAGTTTCTACGCGGACAAGGACATAGACCTGCGTACCGGCACCGACATCCGCGAGCTGCATCTCGGTGAGCGCGCCGTGGTCGACGGCGACGGCACCCGGATCCCGTACGACCGGCTCGTCCTCGCCACCGGCGCCGCGCCGCGTGCCCTGCCGGTGCCGGGTGGCGATCTCCACGGCCTGCACACCCTGCGAACCTGGGAGGACTCCCTGACCCTGCGGGCGACGTTCGCGCCCGGGGTCCGGGTCGTAATCGTCGGCGCGGGCTGGATCGGCTGCGAGGTCGCCGCCGCGGCCCGCAAGCACGGCGCCGAGGTCACCGTCGTCGACCCGCTTCCGCTGCCGCTGCACAAGACCCTGGGCGACACCGTGGCCGAGGTGTTCCGCGACCTGCACGCCGCCAACGGCGTCACCTGGCACCTTGGCATCGGCGTGGACGCCTTCACCGGCGACGAGGGCGCGGTGAATTCCGTGCACCTCAGCGACGGCATCACCCTCCCGGCCGACGTCGTGGTCGTCGGGGTCGGCGCGGCGCCGAGGCTGGAACTGGCGAAGGCAGCCGGGCTGGAACTGTCGGACTCGGTGCCGGGCGGCGGTGTCGACGTGGACGCGACGCTGCGCACCTCCGCGCCGGACGTGTACGCCATCGGCGACATCGCCGCGCACTTCCACCCCCGCTACGGCAGGCGCGTGCGGGTCGAGCACTGGGCCAACGCCAAGGACCAGGGCGCGCACGTGGCGGGCAACCTGCTCGGCGCCGCCGAGCCGTACACGCGGAGCCCGTACTTCTACTCAGACCAGTACGACCTGGGCATGGAGGTCCGCGGCCTGGCCAACCCGTTCACCGACGACCTCGTCGTGCGCGGCGACCTGGCGGCCCGCGAGTTCACCGCGTTCTGGACCCGCGGCGGCCGCGTGCTCGCCGCGATGAACGTGAACCAGTGGGACGACGGCGACACCCTGCAGGCCTTGGTGGATCAGCGCGGTGAGGTCTCGGCCGACGACCTGCGCACCAAGCCGCTCGCCGACCTCATCTGAACCGCACGGAGTCCGCCGTCGGGGCGTCCCACAGGTCGCCCTCGTGCCGGGCGACGTCGGGGATCGGCAGGCCGGGGATCGGCTGGGTGTCGGCGTCGCGCAGGGTCTGGTAGCGGCCGGGGCGGTCCTTGGTGGGCCGGGTCAGTGCGAACGACGCGAGCCCGAGCAGCGACAGCGTCGCGATCACCACGCCCATCGGCAGCGCCGTCGACGGGTTGCCGAGGCCGACCAGCGGTGCGGCGAGGCCGCCGATGATGAACTGCACCAGGCCGAGCAGCGCCGACGCCGTGCCCGCCCGGTGCCCGTGGTCGGCCATCGCGAGCGCGGTCGAGTTCGGCGCCACCATGCCCACGCTGGCGACCACGACGAACAGCCCGGGCAGCAGATACACCAAGCCCAGATTGAGATACGTCGTCGCGAGCACCGCCAGCCCGCCGGTCGCCGAGGTCAGCAGGCCGACGATCAGCAGCCTGCGTGGGGCGAATCTGCGCAGCAGCAGGCCGTTGACCTGGGCCATGATCACGATGCCCAAGGCGTTGGCGCCGAAGAGGAAGCTGTAGTTCTGCGGGCTGAGCCCGTGCAGTTCCTGCAGCACGAACGACGACCCGGCGATGTAGGCGAACATCGCGCCCATGACGAATCCGGCCGCGGCGGCGTAGGCGATGAAGGTCCGGTCGGTGCCGATCCGCCGGTAGGTGCTCAGCACATGGCCCAGCCGCGCGGGCCGCCTGCCCAGCGGGGCGAGGGTTTCCGGCAGGGCGAACGCGGTGACCAGGAACAACACCACGCCGAAGCCCGCCAGCACGATGAAGATCCCCGGCCACTGCGTGTACCGCAGCACTTGGCCGCCGATGATCGGCCCGAGGATCGGACCGAGACCGTTGACCAGGAGCATCAGCGAGAAGAAGCGGGCGAGCGCGGCTCCGGAGAACATGTCGCGCACCGCGGCCCGGGCGATCACGATGCCCGCGGCGGCGCTGACACCCTGGCCGAGCCGCAGGAAGACCAGCGCCAGGACCGAGGGTGCGACGGCGCAGGCCAGCGAGCTGAGCGTGTAGAGCGCCAGGCCGATCAGCAGTGGTCGGCGCCTGCCGTAGGCGTCCGACAGCGGTCCCGCGATGATCTGCCCGCCCGCCAGCCCGATCATGAACGCGGTCAGGGTGACCTGGATCTTCGCCTGACCGGTGCCCAGCTGTTCGGCCATCGCGGGGAACGCGGGCAGGTACATGTCGATCGACAGGGGTCCGAAAGCACTCAGCCCACCCAGGATGAGGGCCAGCCGGGCTTTGCCCGGGATGGGTGAGGACTTCACCCGATCAGTCTATGGAAAACAGCGTTCAAGACGAGTCGCCGTCCACCGATGCGGCGAATCCTTGTTACACCGTGCGCACATCGGTGTGTTATCCGCACAAGACACGCGGGCGGATAACCGCCACCCCGATCAGGTCCCTTGACACACTGGGCCGCACATGCGGGAGGGGGTGACCATGGCCGAGTCGATCGACGCGGTGCTGATCAAGGCCGCCGAGTTGACCGCCGCCGGGCGCCCGGAGGTCGCGATCGACATTCTGCGCCCGGTGCTGGCCACGCACCCGGACAACACCGAGGCGTGGTGCAGGCTCGCCGCCGCGCTGCTCGACGCGGGCGAGCCGCGGCACTGTCTCGACGCCGCCAAGCGGGCGATCACGCTGGGGGAGCGGTCGTGGGCGCACCGGCTCGCCAGCCTCGCCCTGACCGAACTGGGCCGCCACGACGAGGCCGCCGTGTCCGCCCGGGAGGCCGCGCGGCGCGACCCGAGCGACTGGCGCAACCACGTCACGCTCGCCGAGGCACTCGGCCCGGTCTCCCCGCGCGAGGCGCTCGAGGCCGCCCGGCGCGCGGTGATCACCGCGCCGGACGAGGCCAGGGTGCACGAGGTGTTGGGCATGGCCGCGGTCCGGGTGCGCGACTTCCCTGTGGCCAAACGGGCTTTCGCCGACTCCTTACAGTTGGACCCCGGCAATGAGGTTGTTCGCGAAGAGTTGTCCCGCCTCGCGGGCGTGCGCGCGGAACCGTCGGCCCGCCCCCGTGACTCGAAGTTCGGACGCGCGCACCGGATCGCGTTATGGCTGGTGCTGCGGCGGTGCTCCGCGTGGCTGGCCATCGGCTCGTTCGTGCTGATGATCGCGGGCATGCCGACCCCGAGTCCGCTGCTGGTGTGGTTCGCCCTGGCTCTCGTGCTGACCGTGGCGGGCATCGCGGTCATGGGCGTGCTGGCCTTGCCGCACGGCCGGTATCCGCGCCCGGCGATGCTCTTGCGCCGTGAGCCGCAGTTCGCGTTCGGTGTGGTCCTGCTTGGACTCGGCACGCTGCTGCTGGCGATCTGGACCTTGGCGCTCGCCTTCGGCGCCCGCGGGATGCAGTTGCTGACACCAGCTCTGGTCTGCGCGATCGGGTCGGCGATAGTCGGGTGGTACGGACTCTGGCGAATGCGCGCATTCACCCGTTAGGGTGGCGCACCCTCGCAGATGGGGGCCGGATGGCGGCGGTCACCGCCCCCTCCGTCAGCGCGCTTACTAGGGGAAATTCATGGAAATCGTCCGCAAGATCGCCGTGTTCCTGATGCTGATCGGCTTCGTCTCCGCCGGCTTGTACTTCGCCGACTACGAGCTGCGGATCATTTCCTTCCTCAGCGACTACCAGCCCGCTGCCGGGCTGGGCATCGGCGGCCTGGGCCTCGTCGCGCTGCTGGTAACCATCGCGATGGCCAAGAAGCCCGCCGAGCAGCCGCAGACCGCGCAGCCGCAGGCCTGATCCGTTTCTCTCGCGACTCGGGCAGTGCGAGACTCAGCTCGAGTCGCGAGAGAGGATGGTCGATCTTCATGGGACTGCACGCGGGATATCAGAACGAGGTTTATCTCCAGGGGCTCGGTGACCAGCTGCCGCCGTTCACAACCGACGCGACCAAGCTGGAGGCCGTCGCCGAGGAGGCGATGGAGCCCGGGCCGTTCGGTTACGTCGCGGGCGGTGCCGGGTCCGGCGACACGATGCGGGCCAACCGCGACGCTTTCGCCCGCTGGCGCATCGTCCCGCGAATGCTGTGCGACGCCACGACCCGCGACACCAGCGTCACCGTGCTGGGCACCTCGATGCCCGCTCCGATCCTGCTCGCGCCGATCGGCGTGCAGTCGATCGTCCATCCCGACGGCGAACTCGCCACCGCCCGCGCGGCTTCCGCGCTCGGGGTGCCGATGGTGCTGTCGACCGCTTCTTCGTACGCGCTGGAGGACGTCGCCGAGGCCAACGGGGACGGGCCGCGGTGGTTCCAGCTGTACTGGCCGAACGAGGACGCGGTGTGCGTGAGCCTGCTGGAGCGGGCGAAAGCCGCCGGGTACACCGCTCTGGTCGTCACCTTGGACACGTGGACTTTGGCGTGGCGCCCTCGGGACCTCGACCAGGCGTATCTTCCGTTCCTGCGCGGAATCGGCGTGGCCAACGCGTTCAGCGACCCGGCTTTCCTTGCGGGGCTGGAGAAGTCGCCTGCCGAGGATCAGGGGATGGCGGTGCTGCGGTGGGTGTCGCTGTTCACCGGGACCGACAAGAGCTGGGACCGGCTGTCGTTCCTGCGGTCGCACTGGGACGGACCGATTGTCCTCAAAGGAATCCAACACGTGGTCGACGCGCGCCGGGCCGCTGACGCGGGGATGGACGGCATCGTGGTGTCGAACCATGGTGGGCGGCAGGTGGATGGGGCTATCGGGTCGCTCGAGGTGTTGCCGGAGATCGCCGCGGCTGTGGGGGATCAGGTTTCGGTGTTGTTCGACTCCGGGGTTCGCACTGGTGCTGACGTGTTCAAGGCGTTGGCGTTGGGGGCTTCGGCTGTGTTGGTTGGGCGGCCTTATGTTTATGGGTTGGCTTTGGGTGGGGAGGCGGGGGTTCGGCATGCTGTTCGGTCGTTGCTTGCCGACTTTGATCTGACTCTTGGGTTGGCTGGTGCTCGGTGTCCGGATGATCTGGGGTTGGGGTCTGTTCGGTTGTCTGCATAGTTGGTGGTTCGCTGGCTGGCTTCGCGGGTGTGCCTGTTTGGGTGGTTCGCCAGCGGACTTTGGCAGGGGGCCTGTTTGGGTGGTTCGCCTTGATTTGGGGACCCCGGAAATGGGCCTGCGCGGGTAAAGCGGGCAGGATAGGGAAACTGCCCCGCGCCGCGAAAGTTTAGGCCCATTTCACCCCAAATCAAGGCGAACCACCCAAACAGGCCGTGAGGATTGGCCCGTTGCGACTCGGGGGAGGGCGGCTCTGTCTGCCTGATTGGCCCGGCGGCTCGGGTGTGTCCACTTAGGTCACTTTGCGTCGGCGTAGGAGGTGACTGTGGTGGCCTCCAAGGGGAAGCGCACGGGGGTTGCGCCGAAGACCAGGGTGCTCGATTGTTCCGCTGCCTTTGACACGTCGGCCGAGACCGCCTCCGCCGCCGCCTCCGGGCAGTGGACGATGACCTCGTCGTGTTGGAAGAAGACGATCTGCGCCTCCGGTGCCGAGACGGCCAGGTTTCTGCGCAGGGTGGCCAGCATTGTCAGCGCCCAGTCGGCGGCGCTGGCCTGGACGACGAAGTTTCTGGTGAACCGGCCCCACTCACGTGCCGCTTGTCTGCCGCGTTTCTCGGCCTGTTCGCCGTCGTAGTCCGAGGTGAGTTCCCGCCACGCCTCGCTTGGGGGTGGGCTGGTGCGTCCCAACCTCGACCGCACGACTCGGCCTTCCTCGCCCGCCCGCGCTGCCTGTTCGACATACTCGACGGCCTGGGGAAAACGCTTGCGCAGGACGGCGAGCAGTGGTCCGGCTTCGCCGCTGGTGCCGCCGTACATCGCGGACAGCATCGCGATTTTCGCTCGGCCGCGGTCGCCGTCGAAGGCATCCGCGGCGAGGCTGGTGTAGAGGTCGGCGGACTCCGACACCTCAGCGAACCGGCGGTCTCCCGACAGCGCTCCCAGCACCCGGGGCTCCAGTTGGGACGCGTCCGCGCACACCAGCACCCAGCCGGGATCGGACCGGACGGCCGTCCGCAGGGTCCGGGGCAGCTGCAGGGCCGCGCCACCGCGGGTCGCCCAGCGGCCCGAGACGACGCCGCCGACGACGTATTCCGGGCGGAAGCGGCCGCCGTCGACCCAGCTGTCCAGCCAGGACCAGCCATGGGCGACATAGAGGCGCGACAGCTCCTTGTATTCCAACAGCGGCGCGACAGCCGGGTGGTCGAGTTCCTTGATCACCCACGCTCGCGCCGACGGGATTTCCACTCCCTCCCGGGCGAACGCGCGCACGATGCTCGGCGGGTGGTCGGGGTTGACCGGCCTGCCGGCGAACGCCGCGCTGATCCGGTCGGCCAAGTCGGCGAGCTTTGCCGGGCGGACGCCGGGGGCGGTGCGTTGGCCAAGCAGGTCTTCGAGCATCGCCAGATGGACGTCGGTGCGCCAAGGCAGGCCGTGGTGCGACATCTCCGCCGCCGCCAAGGCCCCCGCCGACTCGGCCGCGACCAGCAGGCGCAGGCGGTCGGGCTGGGCGGTCGCGGCGATCCGCCGCTCCTGGTCGGCGAGGACGGCGACGGCGGCGTCGAGGGGGTCGGCTCCGACCGGGGTGGTGCCGCGGTCGGCCTCGAACAGGGTGGGCTGCTCCCCGCGGGTCTGCGGACGCGGGTCGGCGGGCTCGGGCAGACCCCGGGTTCTCGCCCAGGCCGCACCCAGGTTGCGAGGGCGGTGCGGGCGTTCCTCGAACGCCAGCAGGATGCCCTCGGCCAGCGCGAGGTCATGACACCGGTCGAGCCGCACCCCGGCCCGCAGCAGCGTCGGGTACAGCTCCTCGGTGGAGGGCAGCACCCACCGCACGTCATGGCGCCGCTGCTGCTCGCCCATCCAGGCCGCAAGGTCGCCGACGGCCTCGGTCGGGCCGTCGAGAACCCGGGCCCGACCAGCCCCATCACCCTCCGGCACCACCGCGATCCGCACACCGGCGATTCTGCGCCATCCCACTGACAGATACCGGCAGTTGACTCGCGAGTAACTTGTGCGGCACCTTGACTCAGCGGTAACTCGAATGACCACGGAGGCTCCGTTGAGCGACTACATGACCCTGGTGCGCGACCTGGTGGGCAAGGTGCCGACGGCCGTCCGCAGCGTCGAGGTGATGCGCAAGGCCGGGCTGGTGCCGGTGACCCGACCGGACCACGTGGTCAAGTCCATGATCGCCGTGCGGCAGCTCGGTCCGATCGCGGGCGCCGCGCGGGTGGCCGCCACCCGTGACCACCGGGCCGTCGGCCTCGTCGACGAGCTCGGGCCGCTGACCTTCCGCCAGCTCGACACCCGGTCCAACGCGCTCGCCCGGGCGCTGGCCCAGCGCGGTGTCACGGAGAAATCCGTGGTCGCGCTGCTCGCCCGCGACCACCGCGGCGCCGTGGAGACCATGCTCGCCGCGGGCAAGCTCGGCGCCCGCCTGCTGCTGATGAACACCGGTTTCGCGAAGCCGCAGCTGGCCGACGTGGCCAAGCGCGAGGGCGTCACCGTGTTCATCCACGACCAGGAGTTCAGCGAGCTCGCCACCGCGCTGCCGCCCGAGATCCCGCGGTTCATCGCCTGGACCGACTCCGCGGTCGCCGACGTGCGCACGCTTGAGGAACTGATCGCGAACACCGACGACCGGCCGGTGCCCGCGCCGTCGGAGCCGGGCGGCATGGTGCTGCTGACCAGCGGAACCACCGGGACGCCGAAGGGCGCGCCGCGCCAGGTGCGGTCGCCGCTGGCCGCCGCGCAGTTCCTCGACCGGATCCCGCTTCGCGCGGGGGAGAGCACCGTGCTGGGCGCTCCGCTGTTCCACGGGACCGGGCTCTCGCAGTTCATCATCAGCTTCGCGCTGGGCTCCGCGGTCGCGATGCGCCGCAAGTTCGATCCCGAGCAGATCCTCAAGATGATCGAGGACAACAAGGCGACCACGCTGGTGCTGGTGCCGACGATGCTGCAGCGCGTCCTCGACCTCGGCCCCGAGGTCCTGGCCCGCTACGACACCAGCTCGCTGCGGATCCTGTTCCTCGCGGGCTCGGCTCTCTCACCGGAACTTGGCAACCGCGCGACCCGCGCGTTCGGTGAGGTGATCCACAACCTGTACGGCTCGACCGAGGTCGCCGTCGCCACGGTCGCCACGCCCGAGGACTGGCGGGCCGCGCCGGGCACCGTGGGCCGGGCCCCGGTCGGCTGTCAGGTGCGCCTCTACGACGACGCGGGCAAGCAGATCACCGAGCCCAACGTCACCGGGCGGATCTTCGTCGGCAGCGGGCTGAGCTTCGGCGGGTACACCGACGGCCGCAACAAGGACATCATCGACGGCTTGCTGTCCATCGGTGACGTCGGTCACTTCGACGCCAACGGCTTGCTGTTCATCGACGGCCGCGACGACGACATGATCGTCTCCGGCGGCGAGAACGTCTTCCCGGCCGAGGTGGAGAACCTGCTCGTGGAGTACCCGGGCGTGGTGGAGGCCGCGGTGCTCGGCACCGAGGACCCCGAGTTCGGCCAGCGGCTCAAGGCCTACGTCGTCACCGACAGCGAGGTCAGCGCGGACGAGTTGCGCGAGCACGTGAAGTCCAACCTGGCCCGCTTCAAGGTCCCGCGCGAGGTCGTCTTCATCGACGAGCTGCCCCGCAACGCCACCGGAAAAGTTGTCCGAAAGCAGCTACGCGAAATGGGATGAAGATCCCAGGCCAGGCGCACTGAACAGACCATGTGTCTGGTCTGCCCGGAGTAACAGTGGCAAGTGGCAACTGTTGCCCTTTCTTGTCGAAACGTCATTGCATGGCATTTCCAAACAAGAAAGGAACACCTTTCATGACACTGAGGCGCGAAGGTCGTCGGGGCCGACTCGCAATCGGCTTCGCACTCATCGGCTCGGCGGCGACTGTGGTCGCGTTGGCTTCCCCCGCGCAGGCGCAGGAGGGGGAAATCCTGCTGGCAGGGAGCCCGGACGCGATCGAGGGCAGCTACATCGTGATGCTCAAGGACGGCGCGCGCAGCCAGTCCGCGGACGTCGCCCATAACTATGGTGGAAAGGTTCGCGCAACCTACGAAAGTTCTGTCAACGGATTCTCGGTCACGATGTCGGAATCGCAGGCTCGCAAACTCGCGGCCGACGACGCGGTCGAATTCGTGCAGGCGAACCAGAAAATTCGGGCACTCGATGTCCAGCCGAATCCGCCGTCCTGGGGACTCGACCGGATCGACCAGGCCGACCTGCCGCTGGACAAGTCGTTCACCTACAGCGGCAAGGCGGACAACGTCACCGCGTTCGTGATCGACACCGGCGTCCAGGCCGACCACCCGGCCCTCGGCGGGCGCGTCTCGGGTGGCTTCGACGCCATCGACAACGACGACAAGCCCGACGACGAGCACGGCCACGGCACCCACGTGGCGGGCACGATCGGCAGTGAGGAGTACGGCGTCGCCAAGGGTGTGAAGATCGTCCCGGTGCGGGTCCTCGACGCGCAGGGCAGTGGCTCCACCGAGGGGGTCGTCGCGGGCATCGACTGGGTCGCGAAGAACCACCAGGGCCCGTCGGTGGCGAACATGAGCCTCGGCGGCGCCGCCGACGAGGCACTCGACAAGGCGGTGCAGGCCGCCATCGAGTCCGGGGTCACCTTCGCGGTGGCCGCGGGCAACAGCTCCGACGACGCGGGCGGCAGCTCGCCCGCGCGTGTCACCGAGGCGCTGACCGTCGCGGCTTCCGACGACGCCGACAAGCAGGCCGAGTTCTCCAGCTTCGGCAAGGTTGTCGACCTCTACGCGCCGGGCGTGGACATCACCTCGGCGTGGATCGGCGGGGAGACCAAGACGATCAGCGGCACGTCGATGGCCACCCCGCACGTCGCGGGCGCGGTCGCGCTGTACCTGGCGGCGAACCCGGACGCCACCCCGTCGGCCGTCGCGGAGGCCATCACCGCCGCGGCGACGAAGGACAAGATCGGCGGGATCAGCCCGGACACGGTGAACCTGCTGCTCAAGGCATGACCTGAGAAAGGATCGGTGGGCCCGGCACCCTCGCGGCCGGGCCCACCGGCATTTCTACGCCGCGACGGCTTCACGCAGCGGCTTGAGTGCGCCCGCCCAGGTGATGACTTCATCGAGCATCGTGGCCAGGGATGCTTCCTGGTGCTCGGCGGGCGAGAAGATGCCCGGCTGGGTCGGGTCGGTGATCACGAAGTCGTTGAACAGCGACAGTGACACCTGGCTGCGCACCCCGGCGACCCTGACCTCCGCCAGGGTCAGCCGCAAGTGCTCCACCGCGCGGATGCCGCCGCTTGTTCCGTAGCTGACGAATCCGGCGGCCTTGTCGTTCCACTCGGCGAACAGGTAGTCGATCGCGTTCTTCACCGCCGCCGGGTAGGAGTGGTTGTACTCCGGTGTCACGAACACGAACCCGTCGTAGGACGCGATGGTCTTGGCCCAGCGCAGCGTGTGTTCGTGGCGGTAGTCGCCGAACAGCGCGGGCACGGGCTCGTCGAGCAGGGGCAGGTCGAAGTCCGCCAGGTCGACCAGTTCCACGACGGCGTCGGTGCGTGTGGCGGCGGACTCCTTGACCCAGTGGGCCACCATTTCCGCACGTCGGCCCGGTCGGGTGCTGCCGACGATCACGGCGATTCGGGTCATGTTGCTTCCCCCTTCGGTAGGTCTGTTGCTCTGCTAAAGTACAACGTACGTTGTAAGAAGTAAAACGATGGGTGCAAAAAATGGGACGACCACGTGGGGGGCAGGCGGACAAGCGCCGGGCGATCCTCGCCGGCGCGCTGACCGTGTTCGCCCGAGACGGCTACACCCGGGCGAGCGTCGACGCGATCTCCGCTGAGGCGGGGGTGTCGACCCGCACGGTCTACAACCACTTCCAGGACAAGGCGCACCTGTTTCGCGCCGTCATCCAGGAGAGCGCCGAGCGGACGGCGGAGGCGCAGCTCGCGCTGGTCGACCGGCACCTCGGCAAGATCGTCGCGCTGGAGCAGGACCTCATCGATTTCGGTGTGGACCTGGCCAGGCCGATCGCGGGCACGGCCGAGCACTTCGCCCTCGTCCGTCAGGTCAACGCGGAGGCCGCGCACATCCCGCCGGAGGCGGTCGAGGCCTGGCAGGAGGCCGGTCCGCTGCGGGTCCGCCGCGAGCTGGGCAAGCGGTTGGCGGCCATCCCGGGCCTGCGCGCCGACGCCCCGGAGCGTGCGGCGCTGCACCTGATGGCGCTGGTGTCCCCGTGGAACCCGTCGTTCCTGGCGGGCGCCCTCACCGACGCGGAGATCACCGACGCGGTCACCGCGGGCGTCCGCGCTTTCCTTTACGGGTACGCGGAATGATGGGTTACCGGCTGCTCGGCCGCACCGGGCTGCGCGTCTCCGACCTGTTCCTCGGCGCCATGCGGTTCACCTCGACCGAGCAGGCGCGGCCCGTCTTCGACCGCTACGCCGAGGCGGGCGGCAACGTCATCGACACCGCGGTCACCTACGGCGGCGGCCAGAGCGAACGAGTCGTCGGCGACCTGCTCGCGGGCAGGCGTGACCGGTTCGTGCTGTCCACCAAGTACACGATGACCCGCGACGCCACCGACGTGAACGCGGCGGGCAATCACCGCAAGAACTTGGCGCTGTCACTGGAAACCAGCCTCCGGCAGCTGCGCACGGACTACCTCGACCTGTACTGGATCCACATGTGGGACCAGAACACGCCGATCGAGGAGACCATGCGCGCCCTCGACGACGCCGTCCGCTCCGGAAAGGTGCTGTACGTAGGCGTTTCCGACGCGCCCGCCTGGGTCGTGGCGCGCGCGAACACCTTGGCGCAGTGGCGTGGCTGGTCACCGTTCGCCGGTCTTCAGGTTCCCTACAACCTGCTGAACCGCGACATCGAACGAGAGCTGCTGCCGATGGCGGAGTCGCTGGGCCTCAGCGTCGCCGCGTGGGCGCCCCTGGCGCACGGAGGGTTGTCCGGCAAGGGGGAGGGGCCGGTGGTCGAGGCCCTGCGGGAGGTCGCGGCCGAACTGGGCGCGACCGCCGCGCAGGTGGCGATCGCGTGGACCATGGCCCATTCCCCGGTGGTGCATCCACTGCTCGGCGCGAGCCGGGTGGAGCAGCTCGAGGACAACCTGGGTGCGCTGGAGGTCACGCTTCCCGATGAAGCGGTGGCACGCCTCGAAGCGGCGGCGGACTTCAGCCTGGGATTTCCGGGTGACTTCATCGCCAAGGTGGGCGGAGCCGTCTTCGGTGACCACCATGACCGGGTCAGGTCGCGGCGGACGGTTCCTTGACCTCGTTCGCCAGCGACACCACGGTGTCCAGCGCGCTGAGCAGCAGGCCGACCAGGGCGTCGCGGTCCGACCGCTCGCGCCCGGTCCACTCGATCGTCAGTTCCTCCGCGAACGCCCACCACGCCCGCACCGCCAACACCACCGGCTCCGCCGGGTCGACCAGCCCCAGCGCCGACATGACGCGCACGCTCAGCTCGTCCTGGGTCTCGTCGTGGATCTGCTTGACCCAGTCGTCGAGCCCGGAGGCGCGGAACAGCCCCACGTACTGCGTGCGGCGGCGTTCGATGAAGGCGACGTAGCCCTCCACGATCGCGCGGGTGTCGTCACCGGGCTGCGCCGAGCGCAGCAACCGCCTGCCCGCGGCCCGCACGACCTCGACGTAGTAGTCCTGCTTGGTGGGGAAGTAGTGGAACAGCAGGCTGCGGGAAATGCCCGCCTCGGCGGCCACCTCGTCCACCGTGACCTGGTGGATCGGGCGCACCGTGAGCATCCGCAGACCGATCCCGATCAGCTGTTTGCGCCGGTCGGCCGCCGTGCGGCGGACCCTGGTGGGTGCTTCGGACATACGTCACTCCTCGGACCTGTTGAGCATTGCTCGATAGGCAGGGTACCTTGTTGAGCAACGCTCAATAGGAGGCGACGTGGACTTCGCGCACTCGGCCAAAGCGGCCGACTATCTCGCCAGGGTCGGTGACTTCATCCGCACCGAGATCGAGCCGGTCGAAGCCGACTACCACCACGAGCTCGCCGCAATGGACGATCCGTGGGTCGTCCTCCCGGTGATCGAGGAGCTCAAGGCGAAGGCCCGCGAGGCCGGTCTCTGGAACCTCTTCCTCAAGGCCGAGTCCGGGCTGGCCAACGTCGAGTACGCGCCGCTCGCCGAGCTGATGGGCCGTTCCTTCATCGCCCCCGAGGTGTTCAACTGCAACGCCCCGGACACCGGGAACATGGAAGTCCTGCACATGTACGGCAGCGACGAGCAGAAGAAGCGCTGGCTCGAACCGCTGCTGCGCGGCGAGATCCGGTCCGCCTTCTGCATGACCGAGCCGGACGTCGCCTCCTCCGACGCGACGAACATGGCCGCCACCGCCGTGGTCAAGAACGACGAGATCGTCCTCAATGGACGGAAGTGGTTCTCCACCGGCATCGGCCACCCGAACTGCAAGGTCGCCATCTTCATGGGCCTGACCGACCCGGACGCGCACAAGTACGCGCGCCACTCGATGGTCCTGGTTCCCTTGGACACGCCCGGTTTCAAGCTCGAGCGGATGCTGCCGGTCTTCGGCCGCCACGACGAGCCCTTCGGCCACGGCGAGGTCAGCTTCACCGACGTCCGCCTCCCGCTCGACGCCGTCATCGCCGGTCCCGGCCGCGGCTTCGAGATCGCCCAGGGCAGGCTCGGCCCCGGCCGCATCCACCACTGCATGCGCCTGATCGGCCTCGCCGAGAAGGCCCTCGAACTCGCCTGCGAGCGCGCCACCCAGCGCGAGGCGTTCGGCAAGCCGCTGGCCAACCTCGGCGGCAACCGCGAACGCATCGCCGACGCCCGCATCGCCATCGAGCAGGCGCGCTTGCTCGTTCTCAACGCCGCGTGGAAGCTGGACACCTACGGGCTCAAGGGTGCGCTCTCGGAGGTCTCGCAGATCAAGGTGGTGGTGCCGAACATGGCCCTTGACGTGATCGACATGTCCATCCAGCTGCACGGCGGCGCCGGGATGACCGACGACTTCCCGCTGGCCGCGGCCTACGCGGGCGCCCGCTCGCTGCGCCTGGCCGACGGTCCGGACGAGGTCCACCGCGGCGTCGTCGCCCGCATCGAGCTGAAGAAGTACAGCTCGTGACCGGTCGCATCCTGATCACCGGATCCGGTTCCGGGCTGGGCAAGGCCATGGCCGCGCACTACGCGAAAGCGGGCTGGCGGGTGCTCGTCACCGATGTCGACGCGACCGCCGCCGAGACCGCCGCGAAGGAGATCGACGCCGAGTTCCTGGCGCTCGACGTCACCAAGGACGAGTCCTGGGCCGCCGCCCGCGACTGGTGCGAGGAGCACTGGGGCGGGCTCGACGTGCTGGTCAACAACGCCGGTGTGGCCTCGGGCGGGCGGATCGACCGCATCCCGATGGCCGACTGGGACTGGATCTGGGAGATCAACGTCATGGGCGTGGTGCGCGGCTGCGCGACCTTCACCCCGATGTTCAAGGCCCAGGGCTCCGGCCACCTGGTCAACGTCGCCTCGCTCGCGGCGATCATGAACCTGCCCGCGATGGCCTCCTACAACGTCACCAAGGCGGGCGTCCTGGCGTTGTCGCAGACCCTCCGCTACGAACTCGAACCGCACGGGATCAGCACCACCGTGGTGTGTCCCGCGTTCGTCCAGACCAACCTCAACGACCGCATGCGCACGCCGGACCCGGCCGCGCTGAAGGTCAGTCAGAAACTGATGGCGTCGTCGAAGGTGACCCCCGAAGACGTGGCCAAGCAGGTTTTCGACGCGGTGGCGGCCAAGCGGTTCCTCGTCCACACGCACGCCGACGGCAGGCGCGCGCAGCGGCTCAAGCGGCTCGCGCCGTGGCTGGTGGACAAGCAGGTCGCCAAGTACTGGGCCAAGCTCCGGCCCAAGATGGAGAAGGAAACCCCGTGACTCGTAAGAACATCCTCATCACCGGCGCCAGCTCGGGCCTCGGCGAGGAGATGGCCCGCCAGTTCGCCGCGCTCGGCCGAAACCTGGCGCTCGCCGCCCGGCGCACCGACCGCCTGGAGACGCTGCGCACGGAGCTGATCAAGGCGAACCCGGGCATCAAGGTCGTGGTGCGCGCGCTCGACGTCAACGACCACGACGCGGTGTTCAAGGTGTTCGGCGAGTTCAAGGCCGAACTGGGCACCATCGACCGGGTGATCGTCAACGCGGGCCTGGGCAAGGGACAGCCGCTGGGCACCGGCTTCTTCGAGGCCAACAAGCAGACGGCGGTGACCAACTTCGTCTCCGCGCTCGCCCAGTGCGAGGCCTCGATGGAGATCTTCCGCGAGCAGAACGCGGGCCACCTGGTGGTCATCTCCTCCATGAGCGCCATGCGCGGCCTGGGCGGCAACCTGTCGACTTACGCCGCGACGAAGGCCGGGGTCGCCGCGCTCGCCGAGGGCATCCGCGCCGACCTGCTCAAGTCGCCGATCAACGTCTCCACCATCTACCCGGGCTACATCCGCTCGGAGATGAACGAGAAGGTCAAGAAGACCCCGCTGATGGTCGACACCGTGCCGGGCGTCCAGTCGATGGTGAAGGCGATCGAGAAGGAGTCGGCCGAGGCGTGCACGCCCGCGTGGCCGTGGACCCTGATGGGCTTCGCGATGCGCAACCTGCCGCTGAGCCTGGTCGCCAAGCTGTCATGACCGTGGACGAGACCCGCGAGGTCCGGGCCGAGGACAGCTTCGACACCGCGGCGGTCCACGGCTGGCTTTCATCCATTGTGGACGGGTTGGCCGGCGAGCCCGCCGTGCGCCAGTTTCCCGGCGGCGCCTCGAACCTGACCTACCTGCTGACCTACCCCGACCGCGAGCTGATCCTGCGGCGGCCCCCGGTCGGCAAGAAAGCCGCGTCCGCGCACGACATGAAGCGGGAGTTCCGGGTCCAGCGGGCGCTCAAGCCGGTGTACCCGTACGTCCCGACGGTGCTTGGCCTGTGCACCGACGCGTCGGTGCTCGGGTCCGATTTCTATGTCATGGAACGGATTCCGGGCACCATCCTGCGCGGCGACCTGCCCGAGGGCATGACGCTGAGCGAGTCCGAGGCGCGGGCGTTGTCGACGAAGCTCATCGACCGGCTGGTCGACCTGCACCAGGTCGACTCGGCCGCCGCGGGCCTCACCGACCTGGGCAAGGGCGCGGGCTACGTCGGCAGGCAGGTCAAGGGCTGGTCGGAGCGCTTCCGCAACGCGCGCACCGAGAACGTCCCGGACTTCGTCGAGGTCATGTCCTGGCTCGACGCCAACCAGCCCGACGATGTGTCGACTGTGGTCATCCACAACGACTGGCGCTTCGACAACGTCGTGCTCGACGACAACCGCGACATCGTCGGCGTCCTCGACTGGGAGATGTCCACGCTCGGCGACCCGCTGATGGACCTCGGCGGCCTCATCGCCTACTGGATCCAGGCCGACGACGACGACGTGTTCAAGATGGCGCGCAGGCAGCCGTCGCACCTGCCGGGGATGCTGACCCGCGCCGAGATCGTCGGCCACTACTGCGACCGGATGGGACTCACACCCGCGAACTGGTCCTGGTACGAGGCGTTCGGCCTGTTCCGGCTGGCGGTGATCATGCAGCAGATCTACTACCGCTACCACCACGGGCAGACGCACAACCCGGCGTTCAAGGACTTCTGGATGTTCTCCGGCTACCTGGAGTGGCGCTGTCGCGAGGTGATCGGCAAGTGAGTGTTATCTATTTGCTGCGCCACGGCCAAGCGTCGTTCGGCGCGGCGGACTACGACGTCCTCTCACCGGTCGGGCACCAGCAGGCCAAGGTGCTGGGGGAGGAGTTGCGCGCCCGCGGCGTGAAACCCGCCCAGGTCTGGGCGGGCACGTTGGCCCGCCAGCGCGACACCGCCACGGCCACCCTGGCCGCCGCCGGGATCGACCTCGACTGCGGGACCGACGCGCGCTGGGACGAGTACGACCACCTCGGTCTCGTCCAGGCGCTCGCCGCCCGCGAGCAGGTCGACGCACCGGTGTCGCCCCGGGACTTCCAAGCGCTCCTGGACCGCGCGCTGGAGGACTGGATCGGCAACGGACTGGAAGTCGGGGCCACCGGCACCTACACCGACTTCGCCGACCGCGCGTTCGCCGCGCTGACCGAGGTGGCGGCGGGCGGTGACGCGCTCGTGTTCACCTCCGGCGGGGTGATCGCCGCCCTGTGCTCGCGGCTGATGGGCGCGGGCGTGGTGGCGGTCAACCGGGTCGTGGTCAACGCGGCGATCACCAAGATCGTCGTCGGGCGTTCCGGGGCGTCGCTTGTGTCGTTCAACGAGCATGGGCATTTCGAGGGAGCCAACCGGGAACTCCTCACCTACCGTTGATCAAGCCGTCAACCGAGTGTCGGGAGCAGTAGCAATGGGTCGTCCGAGGATCGAGCCGGTCGTGTGGCGGGCGCCGCGCCCAGGGCGCAAGCCGAAGCCGTCGCTGCCGCCGCTGACGGTCCACCAGGTCACCGGCGCGGGCGCCGAGGACGTCCTCGTCGACGAGCACGGCCACGTGTTCACCGGCGTCGAGGACGGCCGGGTCCTGCGGCTCACCGCCGACGGCAGGCGGCTCGACACCATCGCCGACACCGGCGGGCGCCCGCTGGGGCTGGAGCTGTACCCCGACGGGCGGCTGCTGGTGTGCGACGCCGACAAGGGCCTGCTTCTCGTCGACAAGAAGGACGGCGAGATCGAGGTCCTGATCCCGTCCGGGCCCGGCTTGCGGGTGTGCAACAACGCCGCCGTCGCCCAGGACGGGACGATCTACTTCACCGACTCCAGCAGCCGGTTCGACCTGGAGTTCTGGCGGGCCGACATCCTGGAGCACTCCGGGACCGGCCGACTCCTGCGCCGCTCGCCGGACGGGTCCGTCGAAACCCTCCTGGACGGCCTGCACTTCGCCAACGGGGTGGCGCTCGCCGCCGACGAGTCCTACGTCGTGGTCGCCCAGACCGGCGAGTACTGCCTCAACCGCCTCTGGCTGACCGGTGACCGGGCGGGGGAGTCCGACCTTCTCGCCGACAACCTGCCCGCGTTCCCGGACAACATCTCCACCGGGTCCGACGGGCTGATCTGGATCGCCCTCGCGGCACCCCGCGACCCCGTCGTCGACCTGCTCCTGCGCACCCCGCCGCGGGTCCGCCAGGTGCTCTGGCGGGTGCCGGAACGGTTGCAGCCCAAGGAGAAGCGGCTGGTGTGGGTGCGGGCCATCGACGGCGCCACCGGGCGGCTGGTCCACGACTTCTACGGCAAGGTGCCCGACTACCACATGGTGACCGGGGTCCGTGAGCACCAGGGGACCGTCTACCTGGGCAGCCTCAACGAGCGGGCGATCGCCCTGTTCGCGCTGCCCCAGACGTCGCATCCGTAACGGTCAAGGCCGTTCGGCGTACTCCAGTCGGCGTAGCCTCGCACTCGTCGGGGCCAACGTTTCAGGAGAGCAGCCATGAGGCCCTTGACCCGCGCCGGACTGGTCGTCGCGCTCGCCGCGTCGGCCGTCACCTTCCAACTCGGCACCGCCACCGCGCACGCGCCATCGGGCGCCATCTTCACCACGCTGCCCGACGGCAGCGAAGTGAACTTCAACCACTTCCCCACCAAGCAGGACGTCTACCTCGACGGCGGACCCGGCCCGGGCGCCCCGCAGGATGCGGCCGGACTCGACGACGGCACCTACGTATTCCAGGTCACCGACCCCAGCGGCAAGGTCCTGCTGTCCACCGACCCGGCGCGCTGTAGACAGTTCACCGTCTCCGGCGGCGTGATCTCCGCCGTGGTCGACACCGACTGCGAGCACGTCACCGGCGTCGACCTCGACCACGCCGCCACCACCGTGCAGCTGTTCCCGTACCTCGACACGCCCAACAACGGCGGCGTCTACAAGGTGTGGGTGACCACCGTCGAGGACTTCCTCGCGGGCTGCGCCGAGTTCGGTGTCGCCAACGGGCTCGACGTCGTCGACTGCGGGTCGGTCGGCGGCAACCGCCACGGGTTCGTGCCGGCGCACAGCAAGACCGACAACTTCAAGGTCGGCGACCGGCCGATCATCGAGATCGACACCGTGTTCCGCCGCGCGGGCGGGGACCCGATCGATGGCCTCAAGGTGAAGTGGACCGACACCAACGGCGCGAGCAACGTCAAGTGGTCCTACTGGGCGCCGCAGCTGTCGGTTTACCACGAGGCGCACGTGGAGGCCGTCGAGACCGGCGTGCACCGGATCACCGTGGCCGACCAGCCCGGATGCCAGGTGCTCTCGATCGCGCAGGGCAACAAGCAGACCGCCGGCCCCGGCACGGTGGATGTGCGCATCAACAACCTCGGCCGGTCCTCGACGATCTTCATCAACGTGACCTGCGCCTGACGGCGAACCGGCCCGGCCAGGGTGAGGTTGTGACACAGACCTCACCCAGGCCGGGTCGAGCCTGGCGAAGCGGCATTTCGGACAAGGCCTCATCTCGGCGATGCTTGGTGTACGCCTGTACGCCTGGTTTGCTTACGGCTGAGCAGGTACTAATTCCCCCAGACACACTGGGTGAGTACCCAGGAGCCGGAGGGCAGAGATGACCGCGACCGTCGAGGGCAGCACGCAGGTGGACCAGGATGGGCCCAAGCCCATGTTCGGGGAGCCGCGCGGGCTGTGGCCGCAGATCGGCACGTACTTGTTCATCCTCATTCCATTCGTCGCCCTGATCGCCGCGGTCCCGTTCGCCTGGGGCTGGGGGCTGGGCTGGGTCGATGTCGGCCTGGCGGCGTTCTTCTACACGTTCACGTGCCTCGGCACGACCGTCGGATTCCACCGTTACTTCACCCACGGCGCGTTCAAAGCCAAGCGCGCGGTCCGCGTCGGGCTGGCCATCTCCGGCAGCATGTCGCTGCAGGGGCCGATCCTGCACTGGGTCGCCGACCACCGCCGCCACCACGCCTTCGCCGACCGCGACGGCGACCCGCACTCCCCGTGGGCGTTCGGCACCTCGCCCGCCGCGCTGGTCAAGGGCTTCTGGCACGCCCACATGGGCTGGATCTTCGACCGCAAGCTGACCAACGCCGAGCGCTTCGCCCCGGACATGCTGGCCGACCCGGACATCCGCCGCATCGACAAGCAGTTCGGCATGTGGACCGCGGTCACCATGCTCGCGCCGCCGGTGCTCGGCGGGCTGCTCACGTGGTCCTGGTGGGGCGCGGTCACCGCGTTCTTCTGGGCCAGCCTGGTCCGCGTGTCGTTCCTGCACCACGTCACCTGGTCGACGAACTCGATCTGCCACATCGTCGGCAACCGCCCGTTCAAGTCCCGCGACAAGGCGACCAACTTCTGGCCGCTGGCGATCCTGTCGATGGGCGAGGCCTGGCACAACCTGCACCACGCCGACCCGACCAGCGCCCGCCACGGCGTCCAGCGCGGTCAGATCGACATCTCGGCGCGGCTCATCTGGCTGTTCGAGAAGTTCGGCTGGGTCAGCGAAGTCCGCTGGCCCACGCCACAGCGCCTGGCCAAGCTCACCAAGTAGCCACTTGGACGATGTCGCACTCGGGGCGGCGGACCTAGGTTCGAGGGCATGCCTCGCACCGCCACGGTCCGCCGCCCCGATCGCGTCGAGCTGATCGACTTCCTGCGGGCCCGCTCCCGCTGCGTGCTGACCACGCGGCGGGCCGACGACAGCCTTCAGGTGTCCCCGGTGGTCTACGGAGTCGACGCACGGGGCCGTGTGGTGGTCTCCACGTACCCGGAACGCGCCAAAGCGGTCAACCTGCGCCGCAACCCCCTCGCGACGCTCTGCGTGCTCTCCGAGGACTGGGACGGACCCTACGTACAGGTCGACGGCCGCGCCGAAGTGCTGGAGCTGCCGGACGCGGTCGAACCCCTCGTCGAGTACTTCCGGTCGATCCGCGGCGAGCACCCCGACTGGGCCGAGTACCGCGCGGCGATGGTCCGCCAGGGCAAGTGCCTGATCCGGATCGAGCTCGACCGCTGGGGCCCGATCGCCACCGGCGGTTTCCCGCCGCGGCTCGCTACGCCGGGGCCGTCCGCCTGACCAGCGTGCGGTCCAGCGCGCGGGCACCGAGGGCGAGCACCAGGAACAGCGCCGCCACGATCACGCAGTTGAAGATCACGACGACGTACCCGAGCTGACGCACGTCCACGAACGGGTATGGGTAGAAGTCGACGAACGGCCCGCGGACGAGCGTGAACACCAGCCACAGGATCGGGAACAGCGCCGCCAAGCCGATCACCTGGTAGTCGATGCCGCCGCGCGGGCCGAAGACCAGCCAGCCGGTGATGGTCAGCAGCGGCGACAGGGTGTGCAGCAGGAAGTCGGCCACCGCCGCGCCGCCGTGCAGTTCGTGCAGACCCGAGAGCACCGTGTGGAAGACGACGCCGGTGACCGCGATGCCGAGCAGGCCCGCGAGCCGGAACACCCGCAGGGCCGTCGACTGGCGGTCGGGGGCGAGCGCGAGCAGCGCGCAGGTGACCATCACGATGATGTTCGACTGGATCGTGAAGAAGCTGAACACGTTGGCGACCCGGCCCGCCACGGTGGTGAAGTGGCCTTCGGTGAGCTGGGACGTGACCACCACCTGCGTGACCAGCCCGGCCAGGACCACCACCGCGGTCAGGCCGAACCAGCCGCGGGCCGCCGTTCGCATTGTCATGCCCAGAAGGTAGACGGCCTGATCCATTGTCCGCCAACGCAAAGCGGATGGGCCGATCGGCTGGATCACTACGGCGAACGAGTGATCGACGGTCGCGGTGGGTAACAGCTTGCTCCATTCGGCCGATTGATCTTGTGTGTCAGTCGAACTGCGGGACCTCGCCTGGTCCAAGATCACCGTCGAGCGCCACGCGTGCGAGCAGCGCGCCGAGGCGGCGGGCGACGAGTCGGAGAAGCTCGACGCCGTCGCTCCCGCTGATGATCGATAATGGTCTCGCGCATGTGAATGGCCTGGGAATGGGCTGAGAAATTCACCGGGCCGCCGAATTTCCGCCGCCCGATCCGCGCGTCCGCGTGGCGGCGTCAGCGCCATGCATTCGGTCCGTTATAGTCGCCCCGAACTCGACGGCGACCAGCGTGTATTGCGTCCGCGCGGCCCGGCGACGATGACAAAACCGTCGTTAGTGCTTGATTCTCGGAGGCTGCCGTGCCGCCACCCCTGGAGGTGACCACGCGAAGCACCCGCTCGGCTGTGGTGGTCACCGCCGCGGGTCGGATCGACCTGCTGACCGAGCAGCCCTGGCGGGAGCAGATCGAGGACGCCTGCGCGGAGGATTCGGTCAAAGCGCTGGTAGTCGTCGACCTGGCCCGTGTGACGTACCTCAGTGTGGGCGCCGCACCGCTGTTGTTGCGGGCGCATTACCACTGCCTGCACCGCGGCAGGCGGCTGCGCGTGGCGGTCCCGCCCGGCCCGGTTCTCGGCACGATGCAGCTGACCGGCGTGGCCGAGACGGTGGCTTTGTTCCGCGATCTGGACTCCGCGCTGCGGCCGATGGTCCAGTCGTCGTGGTAACTGGGAAAAGTTCATCTTCGACCCATTTCGGTCGCGTATGCGCGCGAACGGAGTAAAAAGCAAGAGCCCCTTCGAGTGTTTTTGCGAGATTATCGGCACAGAATGAGCCGATCGTGGTTCCTGGTGTTCCTGTGGGTGATTCGCTTGGGTTCCGATCGCTTCCGGTGGCTAATTGACGAGGATCTTCACGCTGTCGTGGATCTCGTCCGCGTGCGTCGAGTGACGATAGGTGTGACCTGCGACGATGACGACTGGTGATCCTTTGGTGACTTACCGTCCCGGCTGGTAGCCCTGCAGTAGCGGTAGAAGACACCCGGAGAGGACCTTTCGATGAATCGTCACCTCGTTCGGCTCGTGGCCTCGGTCGCGACCGTGAGCGTGCTGTCAATGGCCGGGACAGGTATGGCGTCCGCGACCCAGCCCACCTCCGCCTCGGCGGAGGCTTCCAACTCGGCGCCGGCCGCCCAGCTGCAAAAGCTGCACGACCAGATCGACGCCGCTTACAAGGCGGGCGACCCCAAGGCCCTGCTCAGCTCGGTGACCGAGCTCCGCCCGGTCCTGGCTCAGGTCCGCGACATCGCCCGCAGCAACAACACGCTGCACGTCGTCGAGGAGGCCGACGACAAATCCGCCCAGATTCAGGAGAAGCTCAAGCAGAACCCCCAGATGCTGCCCGGTCTGCCCAGTCCGATCGCCTTGGTGACCGACCTGGTGTCGACCCTGCTGACCCTGGTGCTCTCGCTGGTGGCCGGTCTCCTGGGCGGGCTGCCCCTGCCGGTCCCGGTCCCGGTGCCGCCGGTTCCGGTCCCGATCCCGACGCCGTAAGGCTGATCACGGCAGAACCGAGCCCCGGCACCCACACGGGTGTCGGGGCTCGGCTCTGTCCAGGGGCGGTCGGCTATTCGGCCACGCGCACTCCATAGCGCTCGGCGGCGCGGGCGCGGGCCTTGGCCGCCTCGACCTCGCGGTCGCGCGGGGAGGCGTTGGTGACCAGGGAGTCGAGCAGTTCGCGGGTCACCGCGGCCACCTGCTCGACCGCGCGGTCGAAGGCCTCCCGGTTGGCCGCCGACGGCTTCGTCGAGCCGCTGACCTTGCGCACGTACTGGACCGCCGCCGCGTGCACCTCGTCGGAGGTCGCGGGCGGTTCGAAGTTGTGGAGGACACGAATGTTGCGGCACATGCCTCCAGGGTGACACATCTGGGCACTGCCGGAGAAGACGATCCGAATCGGTCGGTGGCACGCTGGGATTCCGCGCCCCCAACGGGTTCGGGACGGTGTCGACGATCTTGGCGGGTGGCGGCATGACGGCGGTGCGGGCGATTCGCGGCGCTATCCAGGTCGACCGGGACGAGGCGTCGCTCATCGTCGCCGACACCGGCACCCTGCTGGTGGAGATCATGGGCCGCAACGGTCTCGTGGCCGACGACATCATCAGTCTCTTCTTCACCATGACCCCCGATCTCGCGAGCGGATTCCCGGCGGTGGCCGCCCGTGAGCTCGGACTGGTCGATGTTCCGCTCATGTGCGCCACCGAGATCGCCGTGCCCAACGCGCTCAGCCGGGTCGTCCGGGTGCTCGCCCACGTCAACACCGACCTCTCGCGCGGCGACGTCGAACACGTCTACCTGCGCGGCGCGGGGAGGCTGCGGCCGGACTTGGCCGCGGGGCCCCGTCAATCCCGGCAGCGGCAATCACGCGGCGGCTCGAGTTTGTCCGCGTGACGGAAGGACGAGAGGAACCACGCTCATGGTTATCGTGATGACGGCCGACGCGACCGAGGCGGATGTCGCGGCGGTCGTCGATCAGATCGAATCGGCCGACGGTCAGGCGTTCGTCAGCAGGGGAGTGCGCCGAACGATCATCGGGCTGGTCGGCGACGTCGACCGGTTCGCCGAGATGGACCTGGACCGGCTCAAGGGTGTGAGCAGCGTCCGGCGGATCACCGCCGGGTACAAGCTCGTCAGCCGCGAGCAACACCCGGCGCGCACCACGGTGCAGGTCGGCGGGGTGCCGATCGGGCCGCACACGGTGACCATGATCGCCGGGCCGTGCGCGGTGGAGACCCCGGAACAGACCCTCGCAGCGGCCCGGATGGCGCAGGCGGCGGGCGCGACGATCCTGCGCGGCGGCGCGTTCAAGCCGCGCACGTCGCCGTACGCCTTCCAGGGGCTGGGGATCCACGGCCTGCGGATCCTGGCCGACACCCGCAAGATCACCGGGATGCCGGTGGTCACCGAGGTCGTCGGCCCGCGCGACGTCGAGGTGGTCGCCAACTACGCCGACATGCTCCAGGTCGGCACCCGCAACATGCAGAACTTCCCGCTGCTGCAGGCGGTCGGGGAGTGCGGCAAGCCGGTCCTCCTCAAGCGCGGCATGAACGCCACCATCGAGGAGTGGCTGATGGCCGCGGAGTACATCGCCCAGCGCGGAAACCTCGACATCGTGCTGTGCGAGCGCGGCATCCGCACGTTCGAGACCGCGACCCGCAACACGCTCGACATTTCCGCGGTCCCGGTCGCGCAGCGGCTCTCGCACCTGCCGGTCATCGTCGACCCGTCGCACTCCGGCGGTCGTCGCGACCTGGTGCTTCCGTTGAGCCGGGCGGCGATCGTCGCGGGGGCCGACGGGCTGATCATCGACGTGCACCCGCAGCCGGAGGCCGCACTGTGTGACGGGCCGCAGGCGTTGGTGAATGAGGACCTGCAGACGCTCGCGCACTCGTTGCGGCATCTCACGGCGTTCATGGGGCGCATGCCCGGTGAGCGTGAGGAGTGGCTGGCGGGGTGATCCCTGTGGACTGTCGGGTATGCCGTCGTGGTGTGCCCGGCAGTCCGCGTTGGGGGCTCCCTCTGGCCGCGTGTGGCTCGCCCTGGCGGCGTGTGTGGCTCCCTCTGGCGGGGTGGTGGGACTCCCTCTGGCTTGATTGTTTAACTCTCGGGTGGCGGTATCAAGGGCGGCCGCGGGCGGCCGTCGCTGCGCGATGGCTGTGCCACCCTTGACACCGCCACCCGAGAGTTAAAGGCGGCCAGGACGAGGGAGCAGGGGGAAGTGCAGGGATTAAGAGCATCGCTTGGGTGCTCTCGTCCGGGGTGGAGCGGGGAGTTGGTCGAGCGGGTGGGGCGTGCCCGGCGTGATTAGTCGGCCATGTTGAGCTGCCGATGCTGTCCGGGCCCCTCGGTCGGATCCATGTGGGATCCACGTCGGAAATCAGCCTGTATTGGACAGCCAGCCTGCTTCACGGGCGATCCGGATGGCGTCCACCCGATTGCGCGCGCCGAGCTTGGTCACGATCGAGGCCAGGTAGTTGCGCACCGTCCCCGGCGACAAGAAGAGTTTCCCAGCGATCTGGCCCGCGTCGTGCCCGTCCGCCGCCAGCCGCAGGATCTCGGTTTCGCGTTCGGTCAGCGGGCACTCGGGCATGTCCCAGGCGGCGAGCGCCAGTTGGCTGTCCACGACCCGCTCGCCGGCGGCGATCCGGCGGACCGCGTTGGCCAGCTTGTCCGCGGGTGCGTCCTTGAGCATGAAGCCGTTGACTTTCGCGGCCAGCGCCCGGCGCACCGTGGCGGGTCTGCCGAGGCTGGTCAGCATCAGGGTGCGGCAGGTGGGGACCTCGACCTGCAGTTCGGCCGCCGCGGTCAGGCCGTCCTTGCCGGGCAGGTCGATGTCGATGATGGCGACATCCGGGTTCGACGCCCGGGCCGCGGGCACGATCTTGTCGCCCTCGGCCACCTCGACGACGACCTCGATGTCCGGTTCGAGATTGAGCAGCGCGACGAGAGCACCCCGGACCAGGTGCATGTCCTCGGCGAGCAGCACCCTGATCACGATTGGTCCCCTTGCTCGTGCGAGCTTCGAACAGCCTCAGCATCGTAAACCCGAGGGTGCGCAACCGTCGGGATTGGGGTGACACCGCCCGCCGCGCAGGTGGTTCGCAGCAGCGGACGGTGTCGGCTCTGGGGACTTCCTACAACGACGATAGCCACCACGATCGGGTGAACAACAGTGATGAGGTCACGATCCCGGGGTGACGGCATGAGTGTCCACTTGAGACGAACTAGCGGCCGACCGAGAGGAGTTCCTGTTGCAGCCGCTGCAGGTCCGCGCAGGGCTCCAGGCCGAGTTCCTCGTTCAGCTTGGCCCGCAGTTCGCGGTACATCTCCAGGGCCTCCAGGCGCCTGCCGCTCAGGCCCAGCGCCCGCATGAGCTGTCCGTGCAGCCCCTCGTCGTGCGGGTTCTCGGTGACCAGTGACCGCAGCTCGGCGATCAGGTCCCAGTGTTGGCCCGCGTCGATCTCGGCCTGGATGCGCAGGTACCGGGCCGCGTGCTGCTGCTCCTCCAAGTCCACCGCGTAGGCCGACAGGACCGGTCCGCAGGGAACGTTGGACATCGCCGGACCCGTCCACAGTGCCAGCGCCGCGCGCAGCGTCTTGGCGGCCTCCGCCGGCCTGCCGTCGGCCATCAGGTCGCGGCCCCGGCGGAACATCCGGCGGAAAGTGAACACGTCGATCTGCTCCGGATCCACTTTGAACACGTACCCGGGCACCCTGGTGCGCAGCACGTCCGAACCGGCCAAGCCGTTGCGCTCGATGCATTGCCGAAGGTGGTACACATAGGTCTGCATCGTCTTGCGCACGCTTCGCGGCGGGTGCTGTGACCATAACTCCCGGATGATGGTCTCGGAGTCGACGACCTGCCCCGCGCGCATCAGCAGCAACGCGAGCAGTTGCAGGACCTTCGGACCGGTGGGTGCGTAGTCCACATCGTTCATGCGGACCTCCAACGGGCCTAACAGGGTGAACCGGACCAGCTCCTGGTCTCCGCGCGCGCCGGTCAATGTGGGTGCCCTCCCCTCGGCCGCATGTTCTTCGACGGTAGTCCCCACGCACGCGCGGCGTTAGTGATCGACACACGAGTGTCCGGGTGAGTTGGTCGCACCCGCGCGGATGCGCAACGCACGCCTTGGACGTGGCGTTAGTCCTGGCTTCGTCCACGCCTCGAACACAGCGGAGCACTGTTGGGCCCAAGAGTACGGGGGTGACACGGTCCCCGGCCGAGACAGGAGGGTGCCATGAAACCCGTCATCCGCAAGGCGATCGCGGTGATCCGGGCCCGGTACGCCGAGCCGATCGCGCTGACCGAGTTGGCCTCCGAGGTGTTCGTCAGCCCGTTCCACTTCTCCCGCGTCTTCTCCAAGGAGACCGGGGTGACGCCGGGCAGGTACCTGACGGCGGTGCGGCTGTTCGAGGCGAAGCGGTTGCTGCTGACCACATCGATGACCGTCTCGGACATCGTCTGCGGCGTGGGCTACAGCAGCGTCGGCACGTTCACCAGCCGGTTCACCAAGGCCGTCGGCCTGACCCCGACCCAGTACCGGTCGCCGGAGGTGGCGAGGATGCTGCTGGCGGTCGCGCCCGGCTTCTTCGCGCTGCCCTCCCTGGAGGACGTCGGTCCGCAGGTCGGACTGGTCTCCGGGCCGGACTCGGTGTCCGGCCGGATCACCCTGCCCGAGGGCATGCGTGGCAACGTGATGGTCGGCCTCTTCGCCGACGCGATCCCGCAGGGCGGGCCCGTCGCGTACCGGTATGTGGCGGCCTCGGGTGCCTCCTCGTTCACGATTCCCGGTGTGCCGCCGGGAAGCTGGCACGTCATGGCGATGGCCCGCTCGGCCACCGGTGAGATCCTTATCGGCGCTCCGCGCGAGGTCGTCGGGGCGGGGGACTACGTCGACGTGCGGATGCGGGAACTCGATCCCACCGATCCGCCCATCGCCGTCACGCTGGCGCGTCGGGAGATGCTCGGCACCGGTACCGGCCGCACGTACCGGTTGCGCGCGGTCTGACCACGGTTGCCACGGCCGGCGCCGGTTTCCGGCGCCGGCCGTGATCGGGTAATGGTTCGCTTCCGCGACCCGAAGCCCTTTCGTCCGCTAAGGATGCGGCACATGGCTTCGGCGTGACGTCCTCATGGTTGCGGTGGGAATTCCTCACGCGGAACGGCGGCGAACGTCGCGACCGCGGGATGCGTTCCCGCGTCGGGGGACCCGTCCTCGGGCCTGCTGACGCCGACCGTCCGCCACCCGGCCTCGCGGGCCGCGTCGAGTTCGGCGACGGCGTCGGAAAGGAACAGGAGCTCGTCGGGCCTGCCGCCGATCACGCTCGCGATGTGCTTGTAGGACGCGGGTTCCCGCTTCGGCCCGCCGCTGACGGTGTCGAAGTGCCCGTCCAGCAAGGGCAGCAGGTCACCCTGGTCGGTCTTGGAGAACCAGAGCCGCTGGGCCAGCACGGAACCAGACGAGTAGATCCAGATCCGCACCCCGCGCTCGCGCCACTCCGTCAGCGCGGGCCGCACGTCCGGGTACACCACCCCGCGCAGTTCCCCGGCGAGGAAGCCGCGCTCCCAGATCAGCCCGTGCAGTGTCTTGAGTGGACTGTGCTTGAGGTTCTGGTCGTGCCAGTCGAGCAGGGTGGCCACCACGTCGGCGTCGGCCCCGGCCAGCTCGCGAACACCGTCGCTCACCTCGGGTGTGCCCGGCCGCTCGTCGCCGATCCAGTCCGCGATCCGGTCCCGCGCATAGGGGAACAGGATGTCGTGGACGGCGGACAGGGGACTGGTCGTGCCCTCGATGTCGAGGACGACGGAGCTGATCACGTGGCCAGCAGTTCGTCGAGGGTCGGCATCCCGGCGGAGATCTTCGATCCGGTGAAGCCCGCGACCCAGCCGTCTTCCTCCTGGAAGAAGCGGATCGCGCAGAAGTGCGGCCGCTCGCCCATGTCGAACCAGTGCGTCGTCCCCGCCGGGACCGACATCAGGTCACCGGCCTCGCACACCACCGCGTACACCTTGCCGTCGAGGTGCAGGTAGAAGCAGCCGGTGCCCTCGACGAAGAAGCGGACCTCGTCCTCGTCGTGGGTGTGCTCGTCGAGGAACTTGGCGCGCGCGCCGTCGGCCTTCGCCTGCCAGTCCGGGTCGCTGTCGTCGGGAACCAGTCGCACCACGTCGACCAGCGGGTACGGGCCCTCCTTGGACACCCGGTCCACCTCCGACCGGTAAGCGGCGAGCACCTCGTCCTGACCCGCGCCCGCGGGCAGGTCGACGGTGTCCCAGTTCTCCAGCGTGATGCCGAACGGCGCGAGCTGCGCGGAGATCTCAGCGGAATCCCGGGTGCGCACCAACACTGTCGTGGCGTCGTCCTCCGGCATGACCTGAAGCAGGGTCATCACGCGTTCCTTTCGATCAGCAGTCGCAGCCTGCACAGCATTTCGAGGCATTCCATCCGGTTGCGCGCCGTCTCCAGCGTCGGACCCCAGGTCGTCGCGCCGTGCGCGCCGATCAGCAGCGCCGGGGGAGCGTCCGGGGTGAGCCGGGCGGCCACGTCGGAGCCGATGCGCGGCACGTCTGCGTGGTTCTCGAAGACCGGGATCAGGACCTTGTCGGTGGCGCCCAAGCCCTTGATGATCTCCAGCCCGACGAACTCCTCGGCGTCGGCCCCCCGCCGGGCGGCCAGCGCGGCCACCGCCGTGGCGTAGGGCGGGTGCGCGTGCACGACCGCGCCGCAGTCGGGAAAGATCTGGTAGAGCGCGGTGTGGATGGACGTCTCGGCCGAGGGGCGCTTGCCGTCGGACTCGACCGGCTGGGCGTCGGCGATCCGGACCCGCACGGTGTCGTCGCTGGTCAGCGAGCCTTTGCTGACCCCGCTGGCGGTGACCAGCGCGGTGTCGGCGTCGAGCCGCACCGAGAGGTTGCCCGCGGTGCCCTCCATCCACCCGCGCGCGTAGAGCTGGGCGGACATGGCTGCGAGGTCGGTCACCCGAATACCCCCTGTTCGGTGACGACTGCGGTGATCAGATCGGTGGGTGTCACGTCGAAGGCCGGGTTGAACACGGCCGTCCCGGCGGGCGCCACGGCGACACCGCCGAACGCCGTGACCTCGTCGGCCGAGCGCTGCTCGATCTCGATGTCGGCCCCGGTGGCCAGGGTCGGGTCGAGCGTGGAGACCGGCGCCACGACGACGAACGGCACACTGGCCCGCCGCGCGGCCAGGGCCAGCGAGTAGGTCCCGATCTTGTTGGCCACGTCACCGTTCGCGCACACCCGGTCGGCGCCGACGAGCACGCAGTCGACCATCCCCGCGGCGAGCGCCGCCGGGCCCGCCGAATCCACGCACAGCCGGTGCGCGATGCCCGCCTCGGCCAGCTCCCACGCGGTCAGCCGGGCGCCTTGCAGCAGCGGCCGGGTCTCGCCGAACAGCACTTCCTCGACGTGCCCGGCCTCGGCCAACGCCCGGATGGTGCCCAGCGCGGTGCCCCAGGCGACGGTGGCGAGCCTGCCGGTGTTGCAGTGGGTCAGCAGCCGCAGCGGGCGCCGTTCGCACAGCCGCAGCACCAGCGCCGCGGCGTTCGCGGCGGCGGCCCGGTTGCGGTCCTCGTCCTCGGCCAGGATCGCCAGCGCCTCGGCCAGCACCGCTGCGGCGCCGCCGTCGAGGCGGGTCAGGACCCGGTCGACGGCCCAGCTCAGGTTGACCGCGGTCGGCCGCGCGTCGGCGATCCGGCGGGCGTCGGCGAGGACGGCGTCGAGGTCGCAGCGCCCGTCGACGGTGTGCAGCTCGGCGGAGATGGCCACCGCGAGCGCGCCCGCGACACCGATCGCCGGGGCGCCGCGAATGGCGAGGCGCTTGATGGCGTCGATGACCTCGTCGACCGTGCGCAGCCGAAGTTCGCGGTAGTCATGCGGCAACGCGCATTGGTCCACCGCGACAACGCTGCCGTCTTCCCATGCCAGCGACCGCGCCATGGCCCCATTCCACTCGTCGTCCGATTCCGGGGGCCACTATATGTGCGTCGGAGGGCGTCCGGTCGGCGTCCCACAAGCATTCCTATTTTCTGCGCTCCGACCCGTGTTCCCTGTTCGCCAAGCACATGAGATGTGAACCTGGGAACAGTGAAGATCACACCGAATGGCTGTGTACGCGGAGATGCGCAGGTGCCAGGTTGTTGCGTCGTCGGGCACGAGCCGACGAACTGTACGAACTCGGGAGGATCCACCCCATGTCGACGCAGTCCCCGCCCAACCCCATCGCCGCGACCCGCACCCGACGCCTGCAGCCGGAGGGCCAGGTCGAGCAGCCGCCGCCCGGCCCGCGCGTGCTCGGTGGGGATGTCGTCGTCGACACACCCCGTGGGTTGCTGACCTACGCCAACCTCGACTACGCGGCCTCGGCGCCGTGCGCGGTCGCGGCGCAGGAGGCGGTCAACGAGATCCTCCCGTACTACGCCAGCGTGCACCGCGGCGCCGGAGCGCTGTCGCAGAAGTGCACGCGCGGGTTCGAGCACGCCCGGCAGACACTGGGCTGGTTCATCGGCGCCCGATCCGACGACCTGGTGGTGTTCACCCGCAGCACGACCGACTCGCTCAATCTGCTGGCCCACATCGTGCCCGCGGACGCGAAGGTGGTGACCTTCGCCGGCGAGCACCACGCGAACCTGCTGCCCTGGCGAGACCCGATCCGGCTGCCGGTCCCGGCCACCCCGGCCGAGGCGGTCGCCGCCGCGGAGGCCGCGCTCACCGACCTGCGCCGCACCCACAAGGGCCCGATCCTGCTGGCCGTGACCGGCGCGTCGAACGTGACCGGCGAGGTGTGGCCGGTCGCTGAACTCGCCCGGGTCGCGCGAAGCGTGGACGCGCGCATCGCCCTCGACGCCGCGCAGCTGGCCCCGCACCGCCGGGTCGACATGGCCGAACTCGACGTCGACTACCTGGCCCTGTCCGGTCACAAGCTGTACGCGCCGTTCGGCGCGGGCATCCTGGCGGGCCGGTCGGACTGGATGGACGCGGCCACCCCGTACCTGGCGGGCGGCGGCGCGAGCGCGCTGGTCGGCGACGCCGCGGGTGAGGTGAGCTGGCACCCGTCGCCGAGCAGGCACGAGGCGGGCAGCCCCAACGTGATCGGCGCGATCGCCATGGCCGCGGTCTGCACCGCGCTCGACGACGCCGACTGGGCCGCGATGGCCGCGCACGAGCACCGGCTGGTCGCGACCCTGCGCGAGGGACTCGCCACGATGTCCGGCGCCCGGGAGCTGTCGATCTTCGGCCCCGGCGCCGACCGCGTCGGGATCGTCACCTTCGCCGTCGCCGGGCACGACTCGTCGGACGTGTCGGCGTACCTCGCCAAGTGGTACGGGATCGGCGTTCGGGACGGCCTGTTCTGCTCGCACCCGCTGACCCGGGGCCTGCTCCGCGAGGCCGGTTCCGCCGAGTGCACGCTGCCGCCCACCGCGGTCCGCGCGTCGGTCGGGCTCGGATCAAAGATCGAGCACATCGACCGCCTGATCGATGGCCTACGCGGGTTGACCTCAGGGGAGTGACCCTGACCCCGACCAGGGACGTTCCCCGATGTCCGCGGCGGGACGCGCTGGGAGGGTGAAGCCGGGAGCGCGGCAGACGCGCGGTTCGCGGCGAGGGGATTTCCGATGTTCGAGGTTTTAGCCGGGTCCGACACCATGGTCGACTTGGCGTTGATCGCCCTGTGGGCCTTGGCGGCGTGGCGGCTGGGGGGCTTGGCGAGGCAGCCCGACGCCCGGAAACGGGCGTCGGGCGCGAAATGGGTGCGGGCGCTGCTGGTCGTCGCCGCCGTGCCGGTCGTGGCGAAAGCGGTGCTGATCGCGTTGCTTCTGTTCCATGGCTGGGAGTTCGGCGCCAACGACCTGGTGTTCGGGGTGCCGATGGTGCTGGTCCCGGCCGTATTCGCCTACGTCTGGACGTTCCCCGCCCTGCGCAACCCGGACAATCCCGCGCTATATGCGGATTTGAAGGTCGGCCTGCCGCCTCGGCTGACCGCGATCGGCGGCGCGTTCGCCTTCTGGCTCGGGTTCTTCAAGCAGCCGGTCGGCGGGCTGTTCGACGAGGTCGCGATCTACGGCTTCCTGTTCCTGATCGCGGCGCTGCTGCAGGTCGTCAAGCTGCGCAAGGTTTCCGGCCTGCTCGCCACCGGCTCGCCGTTCCCCGGACTGGGCGCGCGGCTCCTTCGGACCGGCGCGAAGGTCACAGCGTTCGTCGCGGTGGTGGTCGTCGGGTCCGTGTGGGGGTCGTCGTCGAGCACCCTTCCGGGCAGCTACAACATGGCCGAGCACGGCGGCGTCGCGCACGCCGCGGGCGGCCACAGCTCGGATGGCATCTCCCCGGTCGCGTACAGCCCCGTGCCGGGCAAGCCGATCACCGAGCTCACCGGGCCCAAGGATGGCGTGCCGGACAAGAAGTTCACGCTGACCGCGCGGACCACCGAGATCACCCTTCCGTCCGGGGCGAAGATCCACGGCTGGACCTACGACGGGTCTGTTCCCGGTCCGCTGCTTCGGGTGCGGCAGCACGAACTCGTGGAGGTCGAACTGCTCAACGCCGATGTCGAGGCGGGCGTTTCCCTGCACTGGCACGGGGTCGACGTGCCCAACGCCGAGGACGGTGTGCCGGGACTGACCCAGGACGCGGTGCGGCCCGGCGGCAGGCACGTGTACCGCTTCCGCGCCCCGGACGTCGGCAGCTACTGGTACCACTCGCACCAGGTCTCCTCCGAGCAGGTGCGTGCCGGCCTGTACGGCGGTTTCATTGTCGATCCCGCCGAACCGGAAGCCCCTGTCACCGACATTCCCGTTGTGGTGCACACCTTCAAGAACCAGATCCAGGTGATGGGTGGAACCGACCTGCTCGACCGCAAGGCGGTCGCGGCGGGCACGAAGACCCGGCTGCGGCTGATCAACTCCGACAGCCAGACCCGCCGGTTCAGCCTCACCGGCACGCCGTTCAAGGTCACCGGCATCGACGGAACACCGGTCAACGGTCCCACCGAGGTCACCGACAACATCCTGGTCCTCGGCGGCGGCGCCCGCTACGACGTCGAGTTCACCATGCCGGACGCGCCGGTGCGACTGGCCACCCTCGGGCAGCCGGACTCGGGAATGCTGTTGAGCCCCGACGGCGCGGGCGACCGCGCACCCAGGTTCGACGGCCCGGAACTCGACGCGAACAGCTACGGGACCCCCGCCCCCACGGAGTTCGGCGCGGATTCCCCGGCCGCGCGGACGGTCGAGTGGGTCATGGACAACCGGCTCGGCTTCTACGACGGCAGGTTCGCCATGGTCTACACGGTCAACGGCGACCTGTTCCCGAACGTCCCGGCCGTGGTGGTGCGTGAAGGCGACCTGGTGCGGATGCGGTTTGTGAACCGAAGCTTCGTCGACCACCCGATGCACCTGCACGGACACCACGCGCTTGTGTTGTCGCGCAACGGAAAACCCGCCACGGGCAGCCCGCAGTGGCTCGACACGGTCACCGTCCACCCGGGAGAGACCTACGAGGTGATGTTCAAGGCGGACAACCCGGGGCTGTGGATGGACCACTGCCACGACCTCGACCACGCGGCGCTCGGGATGGTCATGCACCTGTCGTATGAGGGCTACCGCACGCCTTTCGTGGCCGGGTACGACACGCCCAACCAGCCGGAATGATTAGTCCAGCGTCTGGATGACGGTGCTCTCGGTCGCGTTGTGAACGACGCGGCCGAGTGCGCCGTTGACCAGCGGCAGGAACGGCGGAACATGACCGCATTCGACGTCGGCGACCAGCGGCACGCCAAGGCAGCCGAGGGCGTCGACCACCGCGTCGTACTGACTCAGTGACGCGATGCCCGGCGCGCGGGTCCGGCCGATCAGCACCGCCGCCGCCCGGTCGAAGAACCCGGCGAGCCGCATCCCGTGCAGGTTGCGGCAAATCGTCGCCGCGTCGTCGCCCGAGGCTTCGAGGTAGATGAGCTGATCGCCGGGAATCGCCGCCGTGTCACCAAAGCGGGTTCCCATGAGGTTGCAGAGGGCTTCGACGCAGCCGCCGATGAGCCGCCCACTCACGTCCACATCACCGTCGCCGTCGAGCCGGATCCATCGGCCGTCGCGGTCGAGGGTGAACTCGTAGGCGTCCGGGTGGTCGCGGTAGTCGTCGAACCCGCTTGAGCGGTGGACGCCGGGGGAGGACTGGGTGAAGGTCGACCCGGTGGGCAGGGCGGCGATGTCCAGCCAGGACAGCAGTCCCTTCGGGGTCACGTAAGGCGTGTCCATGAGGTTGTTGCCGTGGATGGTCGCGACGCCGGTCAGCAGGGTGAGCGGGGTGATGATCGTGGACATGTCGGAGAACCCGACGACCCAGGTCGGTTCCGCGTCCCGGATGGCGTCCCAATCGAGCAGGGGGAGGAGGTCGATTGCCAACTCTCCGCCCCACGGCGGCACGACCGCCCGGATGTCCGGGTCGGTCAGCATGGCGGTCAATTCCCGTGCGCGGTCGGCGGCGGGGGCGCTGATGTGGCCGGCGCCGTCCATACACTCGCCGACCACGACCTCATACCCGCGGGTCTCCACCACTTCGACCGCGAACTCCAGGCGTGGCAGCAGATCCGCGTCCACTCCGCTCGACGGTGAAGTGACGCCGATCCGGTCGCCCGCCTTGAGCGGTGCTGGAAATCGCATGCCCCGGAACCTATCGCCGCCCGGCATGATCGGCTAACCGATTAGAGGCCGGACACGAGCCTCCGGGGGCCGATCAGGGCGGCGACGCCGACGAGCAGGTAGCCCAGGGTCGGCCCGAACGCGCCGACGCTCAGGTCGCTGAGGTCCGAGGCCTTCTGCAGGTCCATGACGGCGAACACATGCACCCCGGACAGTCCGATGAGGACGAGCCCGGCCACCCGGCGGAACATGCTGACCGCCGTCTTGAGCACGAACACCACCAACACCACCCCGGCGACGGCCACGAGCGCCACGACGATCTCCATCGTGCCGAACTCGTGCTCACCGAAGGAGCCGGTCAGCGGGCCGAGGCCGTAGCGCAGCAGCAGGTAGCCCATGCCGAGCAGCATCAGCCCCGCCCAGACGACCTTCATCGCGACCGATTCCAGCACCGCGGCGAAGGACAGCAGCACACCCAGGATCATCAGCGGGTAGGTGAACAGGAGGACGTACCAGTCACCGAAGCTGTTCGCGCCGCCGTTGGACAGGGTCTCCCACAGGTCGAACAGCGAACGCGGGTCGTTGCCCTGGCTGGCCCAGGGGAGGACGGTGAGGCACAGCAGCTGGACCGCGCTGCCCAGCAGCGTCAGGATGAGCCCGATGCCGGGAATCCGGAACCCCGAGGACGAAGACTCCGCCCGGGCCGCGGGCGCCTGCACCCGCTGCTGCGACGCAGGCGCCCGATACTCGGGGCGACGCTGCGGTTCCGCTTCCTGCCAGTACTGCCCCTGCTGGTAATCCTGCTGGTACTGGCCCTGGTGGGGCGGGTACTGGCCTTGCTGCGGCGGCTGACCAGGCTGCCAGTTCGGCTGCGGGGCGCCCTGTGGACGGTGCGGCGGCTGCGTCATGCCCGGAACCGTACAGTCCCGGCCGTCGTTTGTGGCCGGACACTTTCGCCCGCGACGGGCGTGTCCCACGAAGCCGCCCTGGGATGCGCCCGGCCACCCGGCCACCAGGGGGCGCAAGGGAAGAACCCCAACCACCCCAAGAACGCAACGGGCCAGCACCAACGGCCTGTTTGGGTGGTTCGCCTTGATTCGGGGGAGAAGGACCTAAACTTTCGCGGCGCGGGGCAGTTTCTTCACCCTGCCCGCTTTACCCGCGCAGGTCCTTCTCCGGGGTCCCCGAATCAAGGCGAACCACCCAAACAGGCACCAGCAGCCAGAGCCCGCCGAGTTCAAGCACCGGCGTTGTGGCGGCTAGCAGAAGCTAGCCCGCAGACGGTAGACCAGCTGCTGACAGCGCCTGCCACAGCGAAGGCTGCGCCTGCCGCCGAACATCCAGCCCACCGACGTAACGGCAACTGAAAGCCTCAGCTCGCAGCTCCGAAGATTTCCCGCCGTTGTCGGTGAACCGCAACACGAACGTCGGACCCAGGTCGGCGGTGCACTGTCCATCGGAAGGCGCTTCGGGCAACTCGCAGACCGCTCGGGCCACCTGCCTGATCGCCGAAGCGTCCGCGGTCGTCTTGGTCGGCGGTGGCTCCTGCGTGGACCCCACTGGATCTTCGCGAGTGACGGTCAGCCCACCAGGCTGGTAGTCCGACGAGCACAGCGGGGACTTCTCCGCGGAAGTCCCCTGCCCGCACCCCACGACAAACACAGCAACAGCCAGCGTGCCGATCAACTTGAGCACCATGGAAACAGAGTGGCACGCGGGGCGGCCTGGCACCGCCGAAACCAGCCAGGCCGCCCCACCCGTCCTACTCCACCGCGAGAGCGAACTCCGGTGCCATCACCGGCTCCTCACGCCGCCCCAAGACCCCCGACAGGGCGACCAGCAGCCCCAGCACGGAGATCCCGGTGACCACCAGCAACGCGGGCGTCAGCCCGGTGAGCAGTGCGGCACGGGAGGCCTCGCTGCCACCGTTCGCGGTGAGGACCGCCGTGATCACCGCCAGCCCGATGGCGCCGCCGACCTGCACCGACGTGTTGAGCAGGCCGCCCGCGAGCCCCTGCTCGCTGTCCGCGACACCCGCGGTCGCCTGGATGTTCAGCGAGGAGAACGCCAGGGTGAAGCCGATGCCGAGCAGGACCATGCTCGGCAGCACCGCGCCGAAGTAGCCGGAGTGCTCGTCGACGCCGAGGAACAGTGCGTACCCGACGACGTGCGCGGCGACGCCGGCGAGGATGGTGCGCGGCGTCCCGAAACGGTTGATCAGGGGTTCGACCCGGGGCGAGCCGAACGCGACGATCGCGGCCGCCGGAAGGAACCCGAGCGCGGTCTGCAGCGGAGACCAGCCCAGGACCGACTGCAGGTAGAGCATCACCACGAACTGGAAGCCGATGTACCCGCCGAAGAACAGCGCCCCGCCCAGGTTGGCGCGGGCGAGCGGTCCCGACTTGAGAATGCCGAGCCGCAGCAGCGGGTGCGTGCTGCGCTTCTCGATGATCACGAAGGTGGTGAGCAGCGCCAGGGCCAGGGCGAACGAGATCAGCGTGCGCGGTTCGGCCCAGCCGACCTCGGGTGCCTCGACCACGGCGAACACCAGCAGCAGCGAGCCCGCGGCCCCGGTGATGGCGCCGGGCAGGTCGTAGCCCGCGCCGGTGCGTTCCGGCCGGTAATCGGGGATCAGCTTGATGGCGGCGACCAGTGCGGCGATCGCGATCGGGACCGGCAGCAGGAACGTCCACCGCCAGCCGACCTCGGTCAGCAGGCCGGAGAAGACGAGACCGGCGGAGTACCCGCTGGCGCCGAACACCGCGAAGATGCCGATCGCCTTGTTGCGTGCCGGGCCCTCACGGAATGTCGTGGTGATGATGGAGAGTGCGGCGGGCGCGGTGAACGCGGCCGCGACGCCCTTGATGAACCGGCTCGCGATCAGCAGCGCGCCGTTGTCGACGAGGCCGCCGAGCAGCGAGGCGACCGCGAAGACGGCGACCGCGATGAGGAACACCCGGCGCCTGCCGAGCAGGTCGGCGGTGCGGCCACCGAGCAGGAGCAGACCGCCGTAGCCGAGGACGTAGCCGCTGACGATCCACTGCAGCGCGCTGGTCGAAAGGCCGAGCTCGGCCCGGATGGACGGGAGGGCGACGCCGACCATGGAGACGTCGAGCGCGTCGAGGCCGATGACGGTGGACACGGTCAGGAGGACGCCCCAGAGGCGTGCGTCCCACCGTGTGGAGGTGGTGGACAGCTGGGTGGAAGAACTCATGATCTGCACGCTACATGCATACGCATCTAATGCCAACGAATTAAATGTGTTTGCATCAAATTCGTCTGCATGATACTTTGGCGCGGTGAGCGAACTCGCCGATGAGGGTCTGGTGCGGCAGTGGCGTGGCCTTCTCGCCCGCCACGCGGCGGTGTTCGGCGCGCTCGAATGCGAGCTGCAAACCAAGCATGGCCTCGGTGTCAGCGAGTTCGAGGCCCTGGAGCGACTGGCCACCGGCGATGAGAAGTGCCGCGGCGCCGATCTCACCGAGGCGGTCCACCTGAGCCAGAGTGCCACGTCCCGCCTTGTCGCTCGGATGGAGCGCGAGGGCCTGGTCGAGCGCGCGATGTGCGAGTTGGACCGCCGCGGCATCTTCGTGTCGCTGACCGAAGCGGGTCTTCAGCGCTACGAGCAGGCCAAGCCGACGCACCGGGCGATCCTCAGGGAAACGCTGGCTTCGGACGACTGATTCCGCCGCGGGCTGGGTAACCGGTCCCCGGCAGGAAACGTCTGGAGGAGGTCGTCATGCCGCAGCGGGCGTGGAGCGCGAAGCGGGAGCGCCAGTACGAGCACATCAAGGAAGGCCTGCTCGACCGCGGGGAGACCGAGGACACGGCGGAGGAGATCGCCGCGCGCACGGTCAACAAGGAGCGGGCACGGGCGGGCGAGGCTGAGGAAGCGAGCCGTACGTCTACTTCGGACATTTCGTCGGGTCGGAGGGGTGGGTTGCGGTCGCACAAGGGGCCTGGTGGGCGGACCCGGGATCAGCTTTACAACGAGGCTCGGGAGAAGGGGATCGAGGGGCGGTCGAAGATGACCAAGGCTCAGTTGGAGAAGGCTGTGGGGCGTTGATTCTCTTTGGCTCCCAAGGGAATCGGGCTCCCTCGGGGTGGATCTCCCTCGGCCTCAAGTGTTTAACTCTCGATCATCGGTGTCAAGGGCGGCGCGAGCGCCGTCGCTTCGCGATCAGCGGAGCTGACCCTTGACACCGATGATCGAGAGTTAACGATGGCCAGGACGAGGGGCAGGGGGAAGAGCAGGGATTAAAAGCATCGTTGGGTGGCCAGGTGCTTGTTGGGCTCTCCGCCGGCTAGTGCGGTTGTGAGGTCCAGGCCTGGTTGTGGAGGCGTTCGAAGCCGTCCAGGAGCACGTCCAAGGCGAACTCGAACTCGAACTGGTCGTCGCAACCTTTGCCGACCGACGAATCCTGGTCGTGGGCGGTGGTGGTGGCCAGTTCGGCGATGTGTGGGTACTTCTCGGCGAACTGGGCGAACATGGCCTCGCGGGTGGCCGGGTCCTCGGGGGGTGGGGGAGTCGGGAACACCTCCTGGGTGAATCCCCACATCCGGCTGCCGAGCGCGTGCATCACGTGGTGGGTCAGGTCGATGGAGAAGCCGCCCGCCCGGAACATCCCGATCAGCGAGTCCATGTACGCGAGCACGACCGGGGTGGCGTGGGCGCGCGACTCGATCACCTGGGACGCCCAGCGGTGGCGCAGCAGTGCTTCCCGGGCGGAGAGCACACGCTGGCGGATCGCGGATTTCCAGTCGGTGTCGGCCACCGGAGCGGCTATCTCCCCGACGATGACCTCGACCATGCCGTCAAGCAGTTCTTCCTTGTTGGCCACGTGCTTGTAGAGCGCCATGGGCACGACACCCAGCTCTTGCGCGAGGTTGCGCATACTCAACGACTCGATGCCGACGTCGTCGGCGAGTGCCACGGCGGCGCGCAGGACGCGGTCGCGGTTCAGCGGGACGCGACGTGGATCGCTTGACATGTGTACACCGTATACCCGCAGTTCAGACGCGGCGGGCTGTGCGCCAGGCGCGCGAGTAGTGCCCGTCGTCGTCGAGTAGTGACGTGCCGCCGAGGTCGCCCATGGTGGGGCCGTTGGCGCGTTCCCGGCTGGAGACGAACCGGTGGTGCCCGTCGGTGTCGATGCCCAGGTAGATCCCGGAGTGGTCGACCTGGGTGTCGCCGTCCTCGGACTCGAAGAACACCAGGTCCCCAGGCTGGAGCCGGGCGTATTCGGTGGTCGTCGTATGGGTGTTGGGCACGAGGACGACCCCGGGGCCGGACTCGGCCATCGCGTAGGCGCGTCGGGGCAGTCCCGGCCCGGGATCGTTGCCGCCGCGCAGCGGGTAGCCCCCGCGATAGCCGAAGACGAGGCGGACGAAGCCGGAGCAGTCGGCGGCGCCGTGGCGGGTGCGGTCGGGTTTGCGCTTGGTGCCGTCGGGGAAGGTCCACGCGACGCCGAGGTAGTCGAGGAAGTCCGACCGCTCCAGCCGTCCGGCGCCGGACGCCGCGACGGGCCCGAACGCGGCGTCGCCACGGAACCGGACGCCCTTGCCGTCGTGCTCGATCGGTGCGCCGTCGAGGTACTGGGTCGCGATCGCGAGCAGGTCGGGCTCGCGCTCGTCGCGGGCCTTGGCGAGCCAGGGGCCGAACCAGGGCGCGTCCTCCTCGCCCGCCCGCCACTCGGTGGGCAGCAGCCGGACCCAGGTGCTGGTCACCACGGCCGCGGTGGTCGTCTTCGGCTCGCTGAAGGTGCGGCGCGGCCCGGTGATCGCCACGGTCCGGGCGCCGTCGGTCAGGGTGGCCAGGACCGCGCCCGCCGCGGTCCGCACGACCGTGCGGTCCGGCCCGCTCAGCCGCTCGTAGCGCAGGGCCCCGGCCGGGTCGGGGCCGCGCGAGTCGGTGACCAGGGTGGTCGACGCCTGCCCGTCGGCCGCGCCGCCGACCTCCCGGGCGAAGTGGAACACGCCCCACACGGCCAGGCCGATGGTGACGGTGAAGACGGTGGCTCGGGTGATCCTCGCCGCGGTCTGGGTCATGGTGTCCCTCAGATGGTCGGCACGATGCCGGCGAGCACGCCGGTCGCGAGGATGCCGTAGGCGGCGAAGCTGACCGTGCTGGTCGCCAGGAGCGTCGCGCCGGGCGGCTGGCGGACGAGTTGATAGGCGATCAGACCCGGCACGACGAACCCGAGCGTCTGGTGGGCGAACAGCAGCGGATAGTCGTGTTGGATGACCAGGACCATCGTCGTCTGCAGCAGCACCCCGGTCAGGACCACCGCCGCGAACAGTCGCTTGCCGTAGAGGATCACCAGCCGCTGCAGCACTTTCGTCGCACCGAAGGTCAGGCCGGTCATCACCACGACGATGCCCGCGCGCCGGTAGTCCTCGACCAGGGTCAGCGCGAGCCAGCCCGGGGTGATCATGCCGCCGGGGGAGAGGTTGGTCGTCAGGTAGCAGACCAGCGAGAGCACCAGGCCGATCGCCAGGCCGATCGTGGCGATCTCGGGCGACAGTTCGCCGCCGATTCCGTGGCCGGTCAAGGGGTTCTCCGTTCCGAGGACACCTCAGTACCGGCGAGTGCTGGGGTGTCGAGGGGGTCAAGGGTGTCGAGGGCGGCGAGCAGCAGTTCGCCTTGGCCGTGGATGTTGCCGATGGCGACCAGCGAGGCGGCCGTGTCGACGCCCGCCACGATCGCCTCCACCAGTTCGGCGGGCGGCCTGCCGCCGCCGAGGTCGGCGACGATTCCCTGCCACCGCTGGGGAATCGCCTGTCGAGCGCTGCGCGTCGGCTCACCGATCAGCACGACCCGCTCCGGGTCGAGGTCGGCGATCAAGGCGCCCATCTGCGCGTTGCGCTCGATCCGGTCCGGCCTGCAGTTGATCACCACGTGCAGCGGGCGTTCGATGGCGCCGCGGTCGAGCAGCTGCGCGATGTTCATCAGGGTCGACTCGGGGTCGTTGGCGGCGAACACGTTCGCCACCCGCAGGGACTTCTCGCCGTGCCGGTAGCGTTTGACGACCAGCACGCCGGGGTCCGGCGGCGCCGCCCACATGCCTTGCAGGGCAAGGGTTCGGCTGACCCCGAGCAGGTCGGCCACGGCCAGCGCGATCGCCACGTTCTCCTTGAAGGTGATCCAGCTGAACCCGGCCATCTCCGCGTCGGACACCGACTCCGGTGCCACGGCGATCAGCTCGCAGTCGCGCCGTTCGGCCTCGCGTCGCAGGATGGGCAGCCGCTCGCGCTCGGCGGTGACGCAGATGCCGCCGACCGGCATGGACCGGCTCAGCGACCGGGCGACGTCGTCGAGGGTGGGGCCCATCTCGGCGAGGTGGTCCTCGCGAACGTTGCACAGCACGCCGATGGTCGAGCGGACCAGCTTGCGCTGGTTGATCTCCTGCAGTTCCGGCATGACCGCCATGCACTCGATGACCAACGCGTCGGGTCGGTAGGCCGCGGCCTTGCGCACGATGCCGATCTGCTCGACCACGTTGGCGATGCCGAACTTGCGGTACACCGGTTCCTCGCTGCCGTCCGGGTGGATGAACCGCGCCGCGGTGCCGGTCGTCTTCGCCACGGTCACCAGGCCGCCGCCGCGCAGCGCGCCCGCACACAGCCGGGTGATCGAGCTCTTGCCGCGGATGCCGTTGACCAGCACCCGGTGCTCCATCCGCCGCAGGTTCGCGTAATGCCTGCGCTGCTCGACCATCCCGCTCACCAGCAGGCCCACGCACGACAGGAGCAGCACGCAGTAGAGGAAGGTCATCGGCGCAGCGCCTCCGGCCGCCGCACCGGCGTGGGCGCGTCGATGCGGGTGATCAACACGGTGGCCTCCATGGCCGTCCCACGCGGCCGCCGGACCTCGCCGAGCCGGTCGATCCCGTCGACGACACCCTGACGGCAGATCTCCAGGCAGGACACCAGAGTCCCGATCTGGTCGTGCCGCTGCGGGTAGAGGACCGTGTCGAGATCGCCCGCGACCAGCCGGTCGGCCCGCTGGGCGAGTGCGCGCAGCGGCCGGACCAGGACGAAGTGGTGCCAGCCGAACAGCAGCATGGCGAGCAGCACGCCGATCAGGCTGACGACGAAAGCGTTGCGCCGCAGCGTGTTGTCGGCGAGCGCCAGTTCGCCGACCGGCTTCTCCGCCACGACCGACCAGCCGGACCCGGTGGCCTCCCCGCCGCGCAGAGCGGTCGCCACGACCACCGCCGAACCGTCGAGGACATGCGCGGTTCCGCCGCCCCGAACCGCTTCCACACCCTGGCGCAACCGGTCGGTGGAGACTTTCTCGAAGGCGACATAGCCGTCGGTCGCGGCGAGCGTGCGCAGGTCCGCGTCGAGCAGCCGCACCTTGCCGGGGGCCCGGCGCAGCAGCTCGGCGAGCCGGTCGACGTCGAACTCGCCGATCACCGCGGCGCCGCCGCTCAGCGGGACGTGCGCGTAGAGCACCGCGACGCGGCTGCCGCCGTCCTGGCGCACCCCGGCCTTCGGTGGCGGCGGGCCCGCCGCACGCAGCGGCTCGCGGCCCGCGACGTGCTGGGTGCGGCCGTCCTTGTCGACGAGATAGACGCTGCGGTAGCGCGATTGGGTCGCGTGCAGCCGATCGAGCACCGGCCGCAGCGCGGCGGTGTCCACGCCCTGGGTGAGGGTGGCCACCGCCTTGAGGTCGGCGAGGCCGCCGCCGAGGCTGTGCCGCAGTGTCTCGCCGGTACTGGCGGTCTGGTCGCGCAGTCCGGTGACGACCGACTCCGCGACGGTGACCTCGTGGCGGGTCGCGAGCAGGGCCATACCCGCCGACCAGCCCAGGACTCCCACGGTCGCGATGATCACGGCCGCGCGGGCCGACAGCCCGCGGCGCGGACGGTCGCGCTGGGCGGGCTCCCCGCTCATCGTGGTCCGGCAGTGCTCGAACGCCAAGGCGATCCGCTGTGACTCGCGCGTGCGCGGAACCCGCACCGGCTTGGCGAGGTCGCCGTCGGCCACCTGAAGCGCGTCGGCGCGCAGCCGCAGGATCGGGGTCACCAGGCTGCGTCGGATCAGCAGGAAACCGAGCAGGGCCACCACCGCGAGGGTGATCGCGGGCAGCACACCGACCGCGCCCGCCGCCGCCGCGCCGGTCGAGACCTGGGCGACGGCGACCACGGCCAGCCCGACCGGGCCCAGACCGGGTGCGGCCACGGGCGCGTAGCTGACCGCCGCACCGGACTCGCCGTGCAGAGTGCCGTGTCCGCCCTCGGTGGCCGCCGCGGCCGCTTGGGCGACCAGCGGCATCACCTGTTCGGGAACCGGTCCGCGGGATTCGACCACCTGACCGGTCTTGGTCACCACGACCAGGCCCTGGCGCAGGTCGACGCGCGGCAGCCGGGCGCGGCTGGTGGCCACGAGCAGCCGGTCACCGGGCAGCGCGATCGCGGTCACCGCGCGCAGGTTCCCGTCGGCGTCGGAGATCGGTGCGACCGCCGCGTCGGAGACCGACGGGGGCAGCACCTCGATCGGCACTGGCTCGCCCATCGCCGCGATCAGTGTCCGGCTCTTCCCGTCGAGCACCACCGCGCCCCGCCACTTGCGCACCTTGGCCAACCGGGCGAGCAAATCGTCGGGACCCACGGCCGGGACCGTGACCGCCACCCGCAGGTCGTCGGCGTTGTGGCCGATGGCCGCGCCCAGTGTCTGGCCGACGCCCTCGACGAGGTGCCGCTGCGACTCGGTGACCGCCTTCGGCACGGTGCCGCCGTCCGGCGTGCCGAGCAGCAGCACCGACAGGCATGCGAGCACCGCCAGCGACAGCGCGGTTGTCGTCGCGGCCACCCCCACACCGGATGGGAAGCCGCTTTCGGGCATTTGCGACGCGAGGACGCGGCCGCCGGATTTCCCCCGAGTACTCCTGGTCACCATTTCTCCCAGACATCGTCATCCGGTCACACCGAGTGGTGTCGCAACCCGAATGTGCGGACTGTATTACAGCGACATTCCCGTTCGGGTGAAGAGGGGACGAACTGTTCGGTGGGCTAGTTTTGGGAATGTGAGTTCATCGATTCGGCTATCTCGGGTACTCGCGGTCGCCGTCGCGGCCGTGGTCGCCGCGGTTTTCGTGCTGTTCATCACGTCGCCGGACCCTGAGCCGACCGGGCCCGACCCCGACCTGGCCGAGGTCGTGCGCGAACACACCGACGGCCTGCGGCCGGACGCGCGCTATCGCCCACCCGACGACGCCGAACGCCACGCGTTCGTCCGCGGGCTGCGTGCGTTGGGCGTGGGCCAGGACGCCGAGGCTCTTCGCGCGCTGGGCTTCTCGGTCGACGTGGGCACCGACCGGGCGACCGGCCGCCGGTTCGCCTTGGCCGTCAACGCCGCCGGGGAGCGGGCCTGGGGGCTCTACCTGATCGACCTCAGCGAGCCTTCCCGGCTGTTGGTCGAGGTGCCACATCCCAACTATGACCTGCGGACCGAGGTGGTGGGCCTGGCGCTGTGGCGGGCCGTGCCCGGCTCCCTGCTGGCCGTCTCCGGCACGCACCGCAAGGCGGCCAACGGCGCGGGCGATGTCGCCCACCGCGCCGACTCGATGTTCCACGCGCTGGCCACCGACTTCGCCGAGCGCGGTGTCGCCCAAGTGCAGCTGCACGGCTTCGACGACGCGAGCCTGCCCGGGGAAGAGGTCGTCCTGTCGGTGGGTACGGACAGCCCAGGGCCCGCCGCACAGCGGGCCGCGGATCGCATGTCCGACGCGGGCCTGGCGGTCTGCCTGCCCTGGCGGACGACCTGCGGCAGGCTGGAGGGCACCCGCAACAAGCAGGGAATCGCCGCCGCGGGCGCGGACTCGCTGTTCCTGCACGTGGAAATGAATCGGTCGGTGCGCGACTCCAGGACTGAGTGGACGGCCGTGGTCGACGCGCTGGCGGGCGCGGATTTGACCCGAGGGTGAAATCCGCCGGGGAAAGAACAGCCGATCGGCTGGACAATTGCCGACGATCGGCGGGTCGAATACCGACGATCGTAGGGTGGCCGGGTGGTTTCACAATTACCAATACCCCGACAAATGTCGGGGGTCAGCGGATTCCCGCGACAACTCGAATAGTTACGCGCGGTGAGCGTGGTGCTAGTCCACGAGACCCGCGCGCTGGGCGAGCAGGGCCGCCTGGACCCGGTTCCCGACGCCCAGTTTGGCGAGGATGGCGCTGACCTCGTCCTTGACCGTGCCCACGCTCAGGTGCAGCCTGCCGCCGATGTCGCCGTTCGACATCCCCTCGGCGAGCAGGGTCAGCACGGCCCGCTCGCGTTCGCTGAGCAGCCGCAGGGGTTCGGCCGCGGCCTTGCGGGCGCCGCCGTCGAGGTAGCCGTTCACCACCGTGCGGGTCACCGCGGGGGACAGGACCACCCCGCCTTCGGCGAGCGTGCGGATCAGGTCGGGAAGCCGGTGCGGGTTGGTGTCCTTGAGGAGGAACCCGGCCGCCCCGGCCCGCAGCGCCGCCGCGACGTACTCGTCGGAGTCGAAGGTGGTCAGGATCGCCACGATCGGCGGGTTCGGTCGGCGCCGCAGCTCGCGCAGGATCGTCAGGCCGTCAACGTCGGGCATCCGCAGGTCGAGCAGGACCACGTCGGGGGCGTGCTCGGTGATCAGGTCCAGTGCCTGGCCGCCGGACGCGGTTGCCACCACGTCGATGTCGTCGACCGCGCGCAGGATCAGCGCGAACCCGGACCGGATCAGCGCCTCGTCGTCCACGACGACAACCCGGATCATCCGCGCTCCGCCCCGCTGGTCGGCTCCGCGGCCGTTGGGCGCGGTATTGGCTTCCCGCGGCCCAACTGGAGCCGGACTTCGAAGCCGCCCGCCGCGGTCGGGCCCGCGGTCACGGTCCCGCCGAGCAGTTCGGCCCGCTCCCGCAGGCCGACCAGGCCATGGCGGTCGCTGGGCAGTGCGAGGGCATGCCGGGTCGGTGCGGTGTTGGTGATGGTCGCGCCCAGGTGGGTGTCGTCGTGCCAGATCTCCACCGTGGCGGTCGCGCCGGGTGCGTGTTTGCGGGCGTTGGTGAGCGCTTCCTGCACGGTCCGGTAGACCGCGCGCTGCAGGGACGGGGCGAGGTCGGCGGGCAGGGAACCGTCGAGCCGGGTGACGATGCCGCTGTTGGCCACCAGCGGGCGCAGGTCGGCCAGGGTCGGCTGCGGCGCGAGTTCGGTGAGCGACGTGCCCGACGCGCGGAGCACCGCGACCATGTGCCGCAACTCGTCGAGCGTGCTGACGCTGAGCAGGCGGATCGTCGTCGCCGCCTCGCTCACGACCGGGTCGGGCACGCTCATCTGCAGCGCGCCCGCCTGCACGGCGATCAGGCTGACCTGGTGGGAGACGACGTCGTGCATCTCCCGCGCCAACTGCGCCCGCTCCCGGGCGAGCACGGTCTGTGCCACCAGTTCACGCTCGTGCTCGCGCGCCTCGCCGATCTCGACGAGCCGCGCGGACAGGTCCCGCCGGGTCTGCACGAGCTGGCCCAGGAACGCGATCGCACCCGCCCAGCTCACGGCGTAGCCGAGACCCGGCAGCGTCGTGCTGTCGAACACCTCGCCCGCGACCCACGGCCACGGCAGCACCAGGCACACCGCCACCACGGCCGTGCAGCAGGCGAGCACCGGCCGGTTGCGGCTGCGCACGGCGACGGCGTAGAGGGTGATGGCGGTGGTCGCCTGCGCGCCCGCCATCAGCGTGGCGGGCACCGCGATGAGGAACGCGACGAACGGCCACCGCCGCCGAAGCGGCACCCCGAGCACCGCGATGATCGCCACGACCAGCACCGCGGTATCGGTGGGCTCCTCGTCGGCGAACTGGAACATGAACCACACGTCGAGCGCGCAGACACCCAGGAGGACACCGTCGACGACGGCGCGCGGCAGCCGACTCGGCAAGGACGTCCACTTGCGGCCGGTCGGCGGTGTGTCCCCAGGCCCACCGTGCACGCTGCCCCGTCCCGATGATCTGTCGTCTGCGGACACTCGATCTTAAACCTACCGAGTACGCCGTTCGGGCGTAGTTTGGCGGCTGTGACACGTCTTGACCAGCCGCGCCTGCCCGTCGACGTGACCAGCTTCGTGGGCCGCGGGGCGGAGCTGGCGGACATCCGTCGGCTGCTGGGCGCTTCGCGGCTGGTCACGCTGACCGGGCCCGGTGGCGTGGGCAAGACCCGGTTGGCGCTGCGGGTGGCCGAGCAGGTGGGGCGGACGTTCGGCGGGCGGGTCTGGCTGGTGGAGCTGGCGGAGCTGCGGGACCCGGCGCTGCTCGCGCACACCGTCGCCGCCCAGCTCGACCTGGCCGACCACGCCCAGGGGGACATCGCGGACGCGCTGCTGGAGCACCTGGCCGACGCCCATGTCCTGCTGGTGCTGGACAACTGCGAGCACCTGGTCGACGCGGTGGCCAAACTGGTCGACCGGATCACGCGGGCCGCGCCGCGGGTGCACGTCCTGGCGACCAGCCGGGAATCCCTGGGCGTTGTCGGTGAGGCTGGGTTCGTCGTGCCGCCGCTGCCGGTGCCGGACCCGGAGGCGGTGACCTCCGCCGCCGAGGTTCTGCGCTACGACGGGACCAGTCTGCTGATCGACCGGGCGCGGGCGGTCCGGTCCGACTTCCACGTCGACGACCACAACTACGCTGCTGTCGCCGCGCTGTGCCGATGGCTCGACGGCATCCCGCTGGCGATCGAACTCGCGGCGGTTCGGCTGCGGTCGCTGTCGGCCGAGGAGATCGTCGATCGGCTGGGTGACCGGTTCCGGCTGCTGACCCTGGGCCGCCGCTTCGGCCCGGCCCGCCACCAGACGCTGCAGGCGACCGTCGAGTGGAGCCACGCCCTGTGCACCCCGGCCGAGCAGACGATGTGGGCGAAGGCGGCCTTGTTCCCCGGCGGGTTGGAACTCGACGCGGTGGAAGCGGTGGTGGTCGGCGACGACCTTCCCGGTTCCGCGGTGATCGATGTGCTGGATTCGTTGGTGGACAAGTCGATCCTGAGCACGGAGGGCGGCGAGCACACCCGGTACGTCATGTTGGAGAGCCTGCGGGACTTCGGTCTGCGGCAGTTGGACGCCGAGGAGTCGGCGACCCTGCGGCGTCGGCACCGGGACTTCTACGCCGACCTGGTGGCGACCCTGCGGCTGGCGTACCTCGACGGCTCGGGCGACGTCGCGATGGCGCGGATCCTGCGCGAACGCGGCAATCTGCGCGCGGCACTGGAGTTCTGCGCGACCGAGCCCGGCGAGGCCCGGGCGGGCATGCGCATGGCCGCGGGCCTGCTCGCCTACTGGTCGGCGAAAGCGGCCGCCGAGGGTGCCCGGTGGCTCGACCGGCTGCTCGCCGCCGACCCCACCCCGAGCCGGGAGCGGGCCCAGGCGCTGTGCGACCGCGCGTGGCTGCCGGTCCTGCGGCCGGGGCAGTCCGCGAGCGGGTTCCTCGACGAGGCCGAACAGGTCGTCGAGGAACTCAAGCTCCACTCCGGACTCGAGTCGATCCTCATCCAGCGTTCCCGGGCCGCGGCGTGCCTCTACGAAGGCAGGCCCGCGGCGGCGGCGGAGATCCTGGCCCGGGTGCTGACCTGGTTCGAGACCTGGGAGCCCAGCTCGGAATGGGACCGGGCGTACCGGCCCTACGCGCTGCTGAGCTGCCGAATCGTCCTCGCCCTGGCCCACAGTGCCACCGGGGAGCCGCGCCAAGCCGAGGCGTTGCTGCGCGAGGCCCTCCCGGTGGCGGCCGAACACGGGCACACCTCGCAGCGGGCCGTCGGGCTGTGGAACCTGGGGATGTTGCGGCTGGAGGCTGGTGAGACGGCCGAAGCGGCCGAGCTGGCCAGGGAGTGCCTGCGGCTCGCCCGGGACATCGACGACCAGACATGCGTCGCCGACGGACTGCGGCTGCTGTGTTCGATCGCCGCGGCCGAAGGCGACGCCACCCATGCCGCCCTGCTCTGGGGCGCCACCGCCGAGGCCGACCAAGCCAACGCCGCCATGATCATCAGCGGCTGGGAGTCCGACGTCTACGCCCGCCACCGCGCCTTGGCCCACGACGCGATCGGCGAGGAGTCCTTCGACGCCGCGTACCGGCTCGGCGCAGGCCTCACCACCGCCGAAGCCATCGCGGTCGCCCTCGACGAGAGACCGGCGCGCGCCCAGCGGCTGGCGAAGCTGGAACGGACCCTCACCCGACGGCAGAACCAGGTCGCCGACCTCATCGCCGAGGGCAAGAGCAACCGCGAGATCGCCGACGCGCTGACCATCTCCGTCCGCACGGCCGAATCGCACGTCGACCACATCCTGTCCGCCCTCGGCTTCAGCACCCGCGCCCAGATCGCGACCTGGGTCGCGAGCGGCCGCGGCGAGCCCCCGCCGCCCTGAGCACCCTCGTGCCGGTCACCGCTTGCGGGCGACGTAGAGGCAGTCCATCGGGTCGTCGGGCACGTCGTCGACCGAGACGAGGTCGAAGCCCGCGTCGTCGAGCATGCGGCCGGCCAGCTGCCTGCCCCACGCGGTGCCGAGCCCGGCTCCGCCGACGGCCAGGGACACGGTCATGCAGTGCAGCACGCTGACCGAGTAGATCAGTGGGGCGATTGGGTTTCCGACGTTGTCCTCGAGGTTGCTCGACGCGTTGATGTCGAACATGACGAACACGCCGTCAGGTGCCAACGCCGTGTGGATGGCGCGCAGGACACCCGCCGGGTCGGCTTGGTCGTGGATGGCGTCGAAGGCGAACACGGCGTCGAACGGCGGGTCCGACGGCAGCGCGGCGACGTCCTGGACTTCGAAGCGGACGTTGGTCAGGCCCAGCCTGGCCGCCTCCGCCCGGGCCGCGTCGATCGCGTCGGCGCCGAGGTCGTAGCCGACGAACTCCGAGGCGGGGTAGGCGGCCGCGAGCAGGTTCGCCGCGTGTCCGGTGCCGCAGCCGATATCGGCGACCCGGATGCCCGCCGCCAGCCGCCGCGGCAGGTCGCCGGTCAGCGGCAGCACGCCGTCGATCAGCTGCCCGTCGAAGAACCCGCGGCTCATGGCGTCCATGACCGAGGTGAACCGCGGTCGGAACCGGTCGTAGGAGACGCCGCCGCCTTCGCGGAACGCGGTGATCAGCTCGTCGAGGTGGGTGCCGAGCAACGCGCTGATGAGGCTCATCGGCGCGAGGTTGGCCGAACCGTCGCCCGACAGGCAGAGCGCGTGTTCGGCGGGCAGGGTGTAGGCGCCGGTGCCCGGGTCGTACTCGAACACGCCCCCGGTGGTCAGCGCGCCGAGCCACTCGCGCACGTACCGCTCCCGCAGACCCGCGCGGGCGGCGAGTTCGGCGCTGGTCGCGGGGCCGTTCGCGGCGGCGTCGAACAGGCCGGTCCGGTGGCCGATGTCGATCATGAAGGTGAGCAGCGACTGGGTGTAGGTGTCGAACAGGCGGCCGGCGAACTCCTCGACCCTGCTCTCGTCGATGGTGGGTGTGCTCATGGCGGTGGCCTCCTCGGTCGGTGTGGAGTCGACGCTAGGCGGGCCAAGGCGCGGGCTGCTTCCACCGAACTATGCAACCGACGCCGGTCGGCTGGTTCGAACTACGCATCGGTGCGGGCGACCAGCCCATGGTCGAACGCGTAGCCCGCGGCGGCGGTTCGGGAGGACAGGTTCAGCTTGAGATAGATGTTGGCCAGGTGCCGGGCCACGGTCTTGTCGCTGAGCACCAGCTCGGCGGCGACTTCGCGGTTGGACTTGCCCGCCGCGACGAGGGCGAGCACATCCAGCTCGCGGGTGGTCAGCCCGTCCGGGTTCGGCGACGCGACCGAGGCTCCGAGCCGGGTCAGCACCGTCTTGGCCGCGGCCCGTTCACGCTCACTCGCGTCGCGGTCGCCGAGAGCGTCATACGCCTGGGCGAGCAGCAGCCGGACCCGGGCGCAGTCGTAGGCCGCGCCCAGTTCGCGCCACTGTGCGCAGGCGCGGCGCAGCACCGGCAGCGCCTCCTCCGGGTTGCCCTCGGCGAGCCGCACCGCGCCCTGCGCGTGCCACGCCATCGCCCGCAGACCAGAGCTGTCGTAGTCGCGGGCGGCCTCGTCGAGTTCGTCGGCCGCCTTGCGCGCGACGTCGATGGCGGCGGCGGCCACGGCGATCTCCACCGCCGCCGCACACAGCCGGACCCGCCGCAGGAGTCCGCGGTCCTCGGCGATGAGCGCGGACTGGATGGAGCGGAGCGCGACGTCCGGGCGGCCCTGGGCGAGCCGGAGCAGCGCCATCCCCGGCTGCGGATCACGCCCGAAGTCGTGCGCGGCAAGGTAAGCCTGTTCGGCACCGGTGAGATCGCCGCGCAGCCGTCGCGCCTCGGCCACCACGTAGTGCGCCTCGGCGGCGCCGGCCACGGACAGCTCGCGCAGGTCGGCGCCCGCGCGCGCGGCGTCGGTCTCCGATCCCGCCCAGTCGCCCCGCACCTGGCGGAGCTGGGCCTGGTGCACCTGGCAGATCCCGCTGAACACCGCCTCGTCGGGCAGGGTCGAGCACCAGGCGCTCAGCGCTTCGGTCCACACGCGCATGCGGGCCAGGTCGACGAGTTCATGGCAGGCGCCGACCAGGTTGCAGTAGAGGTAGCCGATCCACTCCGGCTTGAGTCCGCGGGCGAGCGCGGCCGCCATCGAGTCCTCGACGAGTGCGAACCCCGCGGCCACCTGGCCCTGCCGGACCATGGCACGCCCCTCGGCCATCGTCGTCATCGCCGGCAGGTTGGGGTCGCCGTGGACCCGGGCCCGCTCGCGCAGGCGCGTGGCGGCGTCGATGACCGCGGCGGACTCCCAGCGGGCCTGGGCGGGTTCGACCTGCTCCAGGTAGTCGAGATAGACGCGCTCCACGCTGTCCGGGTGGTCGCGCAGCAGCCGATGGGCCTGGCTGAGCCACGTGGAGCCGAGCGTCTCCTCCCCGCGCAGGAAGTGCATTCCCGCCAGGTCGATCGCGGCCATCGCCGCCTGTCTCATGGCACCGACCCGCTCCAGCCCGACCGCGGCCGCCTCCGCCGCGACCCGCGCCTCCCGCACGTGGCCCAGCCACCACTCGACATCGCTGAGCGTGTGCAGATCGGCGGGGCCGAGTTCGCCTGCCGCCAGGAACAAGGCCCTGGCCGCGGACCACTCACCACGCCGGTGCGCGGCGCGCGCGTCGACGAGCGGGTCGGTCATGGTCACCGTCCAGCGGCTAGGTCATCCGAACGGAGTATCGCCCCGAAGCCTGGTCGCGCGACACCGCTAGGCGCGGTCGGCGAAGTGGCGCAGAACCATCTCGGTCAGCGCGGTGACGTCGGCGTCGACCATCGGCGTGCCGGTCATGCCCAGCCGGTGGAGCAGGGTTCCGACGACGATGTCGATGAACAGCAGGACCCGGCTCTCCGGCTCGCCGAGGGCACCCTGAAGCGCGATCCGGTACGGGTCCTGAAACCGGGTGGACAGGATCTCGCGGAGCGCCGGATCGCTGACGGCGTCGACGAAAACGCCCGCGAACGCCGCGCCGATCCCGGGCTCGCCGATCTTCGCCGCGATCCAGCGGATGGCCGAGGACAGGTTGTCCTCCCGGCTGGCGGCGGTCAGCGGCACCGACCCCAACGCGTCCAGCAGGCAGTCGGTGATCAGCGCGCCCTTCGACGGCCAGCGACGGTAGATCGTCGTCTTCGCGACGCCCGCCGCCGCCGCGACGCGATCCATCGTCGCGCCCGTGTAACCCAGCTCGTCGACCGTTTTCAGCGCCGCGGCGAAGACCACGGCGTCGATGCCCGCGCGTGGGCGACCGGGCGGCTTGGCGGAGGTGGTCTCTCGGGTCATGGCACCACGATAACGAATTACGCTACGATCGGTATCGCTACGAGCGGTAGCGAAATTGTCTCGGTCGAGGGAGAAGCCATGAACGACGTCACCGTGATCGAACGGCCGCCGCTGGGTATCCGGCTGCTGCAAGCCCTGGGCGGCGAGCGGGACTGGTTGGCGATGACGGCCGAGGACTTGGCCACCTTCCGCGAAGCGGAGAACCGCAAGCGGGCGTCCCGTCTCGCCCGCGTGATCACCGGGTTCCCGGACCGCCGGGCCACGGTCCAGTGGCAGGAGGTGACGTTGCCCGACCGCCTGCTCCCGGTCCGGGTGTACCGGCCGTCCGCCAACGGCGACGCCGACCTACCGCTCGTGCTTCACGTGCACGGCGGCGGGTTCGTCGGCACGGCGGCGCAGAGCGACTGGGTGAACAGCCATCTCGCCGCACGCCTGCCCGCGGTCGTCGTCTCGGTCGAGCACTGGCTCCTCGCCCCGGGGACCGCGCTGTCCGCGGCCGTCGACGACGGCTGGGACGTCCTGCGGCACGTGGTGCGCCACGCCGCGCAATGGGGAGTCGACCCGGCGCGCACGGCGATCGTGGGCGAGAGCACGGGCGGGTTGATCGCCGCGCTGGCCGCGATCCGGGCCAAGGAGTCCGGCCTGCTCCTGCGGGCGCAGGTGTTGGTCAACCCCGCCGTCGACCTGACCGAGACGATGTTCGACCACCCCTCGTTCATCCGGCACGCGAACACCCCGACCCTGAACGTGGAGCAGTTGCGGCTGCTGCACCGGTTGGCCGTTCCGCCGGGAACAGACCCACGCCCGCTGTCGCCGCTGCACGCGGACGACCTGGGCGGGCTGGCCCCGGCACTGGTGGTGGTGCCGACCCTCGACCCGCTGGCCGACCACGGCCGCCGGTTCGCCGCACGGCTTCGCGAGTCCGGGACGCAGGCGCGGCTCGCCGAACATCCCGGAGCGACGCACGCGTTCCTCAGCATGCCGGGCGTGGTCCCGCAGGCCAAGGCCGCGCGGGCGGAGATCACCGAGTTCCTCCGGGACCGCCTCGCCTGCTGACAGGTGGGGTCATTGGTAGAAGCTCGTGGTCGCGTAGGTGACGTGGAAGGCGCTGTCCGCCGGTGCGCCCGCCGCCGTGTAGCACCCGATCAGGAGTACGGCGTCGTTCGGTTTGCTGTAGTCGTTGCGGAGCACGAGGGTGCAGTAGCCGCCGCCGACCGCCGTCACCTGGGTGTAGCTGGGCAGCAGACCGACCGGGAACCGCACGGTGTAGCGGCCGAGCCCGGTGCGGGTGACGGTGGCCTGACCGGGTTTCGACACCCAGGCGTGGTCGACCGTTCCCGTGGGCCCGATCCGAGCGTGGGCGCCATGGGGGCGTCGCGGTTCGCCGATCAGGCTGCCCGCGTGGGTGTGGCTGAGGGTGAACACGGTGTCGGCGGGCGTCGCGTCGGTGGTGAAGCAGGCGATCGACGCCGACCGCGTGGTCCGGTCGGTGATGGCGCAGTGCCTGCGGGTGGCGCCGACCGGTGTCACCTGGACCGCGTCGGCCTGGCCGGTGGCCACGGTGTAGCGGCCGACGCCGGTGCGGGTGACCGTCCCGCTGTTGTGCCGGTTCCCCGGCAGATAGGCGGATGCGGCCGGATTGTCGGCGTGGACGTACCCGCGCTCGGTGTCGGCGTGCCCGGCCAGGAAGAGCCCGGTGAAGGGCACGTCGGCGGGACCGCCCGCGCGGTCGAAGCAGACGACCTCGATGGCTTGGTCGACACCCTGCTTCCACCAGCGGAGCGGTTGGCATGAGGCGCCGACGGCCTGGAAGTCGTTGGCGGTCACGTGCGCGATGCCGCCCGGCGCCCCGATTCCGGGCAGGACGACCACATGCCTGCCGGTGCCGAGGCGGGTCACGGTCGCGCGCCTGGGTTCCGCCGGGGTGCGCAGGGCCCATTCGCCCGACGTCCAGTTGCTCTCCTCGTTGCCGGGGTGTTGGGCCGACGGCGCGAGTTCGCGCGTTCCCGGGTCGGCGGCCCACCTGACCTGCCAGTGTCCCCACGTGGCCGGTTGGGTAACGGGAGCAGGTGTGGGTTGGGGGCGGGGTTCGCCCGGCCGCGGGTCGTTCGGGCGTTCGCCCGGTGGCACAACCTCGGGCGCGACGCTGGGTGGCTGCGACACACCGCCGGACTCCGGGGGATTCGTCGTGGTGGCACCGCTGCCGGGCGGCGGGTTCGACGGCGAGGTCGGCGGTGTGGTCGGCGTCGACGTCGGTGCCGCGGGTGCTGACGTCGAGGTCGGCTCGCTCGGCGGCGGCACAGCCTCGGGGGAACCGGCTGGGCTGAGCAGGACCAGTGCGACGACCGTGCCCGCCACGGCCAGACTTCCGCCGATCCCGAGGAGCGCCTTCGCTGAACCCGCGCCCGCCGCCGCACCGCCTGCGGCCGTTTCGGCGGTCGCCGCGCCTGCCTGTGCCGGGTTGAGCAGGCTGAGCAGGGGCCCGAGGGCGCCGATCCCGGCCGCGGTGCTCACGGTCGCGGTGCCGAGGAACCTGCCCGCGTGCGCGGCGGCGATCGCGGCGACCCCTAGAGTGGCGAGCACCCGGTCGACGTCGACCTGCGAGGTGGAGCTGCCGGAACAGGAGCCGCACTTCGCCACGTGCTCGACCAGCGCGGGCCACTGATCCGGCGACGGCGTTTCAGGGACGAGCTTGGCCAGGTTCGCGCAGTGGGTGAAGTCGCCCTTGTGCACCATGGCGATCACCGCGCCGATCTTGGCGAGCTTGGCTCGCAGGCGGGCGATCCTGGTGCCCGCGTACATCGGCGTCGTCCCCAGCAGTTCCGCGGTCTCCGACCGGGTGAGCGTTCCGCTCTGCTCCCGCACCCACAGCGCGAACAGCGTCCGCTCGTCCTCGCTGAGACAGGCCGTGAACTGCAGCGACAGCCACCGCATGTGCGCCTCGGACTCCAGGTCCAGTGTCGGCGCGTCCGGCGCCGCGACCTCGGGCACCTGCTCGGTGTAGTGCTGGCTCACCTTGCCGCTGCGCGGCCGCACCTGGTCGACCGCGCGGCGCTGCGCGATGCGGCACAGGTAGGGCTTGAGCGCCCCGTTGTCGCGGAACCCCTCGAACCGCGACTTCACCACGCCGAGGAACACCTCCGCCGCGGCGTCGTCCGCGGCGTCCTTGTCGAAGTGGAGCTGGGCCCACGCCGTGGCGTGCACCGGGCTCCAGTAGCGCCGGAAGATCTCGCCGAACGCCGAGTTGTCGCCGGACCTGGCGCGCCGCACCAGTTCGCTGTCGGTCGCGGCGGTGGAGTCATTCTGGGAGGTCGACACCCCGAACACACCTCGTTCCCCGTCGTGCCTGTTGATCAGAAGGTCGCGGGGACGCGCGCCGGCGTTTCGGTCGCGCGCCCCCGCCCGAATCACTGTGGTGTCAGCCGATCCGCCACTGCTGGTTCCAGCCGGTGTGGCAGTCCCACTGCAGCAGCCGGGCACCCACCGGGGCGTCGTGGACCCAGATGTCGAGGCACTTGCCGGTCAACTTGTTGCGGTAGCGGTTGATCGGGTGACCCCACTTGTCGGTGAGCACCCGTTCCTGCAGCCACACCTGGTTGGTGTCGGCGAGGTCGCAGGGCAACTGCACGACGAGGGCGCCGTTCTGCGGGCTTCGTCCTTGCACGCCAAGGCATTTGCCGGAGTGCAGGAAGCTGAACCGGCGCGCCTGCGCGCCGAAGCCGCTCGCGTAGGGGGCGTACACCTCCTGGTTCGCGCCGCCGTGGAAGGGCCACATCCATGCCTGCGCACCGGAGGCGGTGTTCCCGTCCCGGATGTCGGCGACGTGCCCGCGGGTCGGGTTGCTCAGGAAGTTGCCCTGCCGCCATTCCTGGTTGCGCCCGCCGTGGCAGTCCCAGATCCGCAGCACCGCGCCCTGCGGGGCGACCCCACCGGGAACCTCCAGGCAGCGCTGGCTTCCCTTGTTGCGCAACCGAAACGTCGAATAGCCGAACTGGTCGACGGCAAACGTCTCGGGCTTCCACAGCTGCGGGTCGCCGCCGTGGCATGGCCACTGCCACACCTCGGTGCCGTTGTTCCAGTTGCCCCACCGGACGTCCAGACACATCCGGCTGTGCGTCGCCGCGATCGTGTAATACGGCGTGTTGGGCACACTCTTGACCTCCCAGTGCTGGTTGAGGTCACCGTGGAACGGCCACGTCCAGATCGACGCCCGCTCCGCCCGGCTCTGCCCGGCCACGTCGACGACCATGCCGCTCGCGGGGTTGCTCAGGTAGGCCCACGTGGTGCTGTCGGTGAACGGCGGCACGGCGGCCGAACTCGGTGCGGCGCCGGTCAACACCGAGCCCACCACGGCCGCCGAAACCAGCCCGATCTTCAAGATGAGTCGCCTCATGCTGTGTTCCTCCCGGATCCCGCCGCGCCGGGTTCGGCGCCGCGTGACTCCGATTCGGGTGGCGACTGCGCCGGATATCACCGGAAGCCAGGAATCCTGGCGATTCACTCGATCGGCGTACCTACAGAGTTCGTACGAACGTCACGATCGCCTGGACGGCCCCGGTGAACCACCCCCACGCCACCCGCACGGCCGCCGCCGCGTCCGCGGGCGACTCGAAGCACCAGACCAGCAGGCCCACCAACACGATCAGCCCGATCCAGCGACGCCCCGACGGCCCGTCCTTCTCCATGATCACAATCGGCTTGCCCATCGCTGCCTCCACCCACGCCGAGTCCCGCGGCGATCGCCACGGCCACTTCAGTTCGCGTGGGCGCACCGGTCGATATCACCCCGACCGACGGCGTCACCCGACCAGTCCAGCGTGGGCCTGATCAACCCGTCAGCGTCACCCCGAGTGCCGTGCGTTCGTAGAGGACCACCCGTCCGACCCGGCGGCTGGTGACCAAGCCCGCATCACGCAGCGCCGCCAGGTGATCGGACACGGTCGCCGGGCTGACCCCGTGGGTGCGCGCGAGAGCTCCGGTCGAGGCCGGAGCGTCGAGTGTGACCAGGATTCGCGCCCGAGTGCGCCCGATGAGCCTGCCCAACGCGTGCGCGGACCGCTGGGGCCGGGCTTGCCACACCTCCGCGACCCCGCGGGCCGGGTAGATCAGCGTGGGTTGCCACGGCGGCTCGACCACGACGGTCACCACCGGCCAGATGAACACGCTGGGCATGAGCAGCAGGCCTTGACCGGTCAGCTCACGGCGCAGCGGATACGCGGTGGCGACGCGCACCGCGTTGTCGGTCCACCGGACCTGCGGGTTCAGGTCCGCGAGCACCTTGCTCAGACCGCCGTCGGCCAGGTGCCGGGCACGCACCGCGATGTCCGCTTCGAGCCGGTCCCGAACCAGCGGCCAGTGCGGCTTGATCAGCCGTTCCCAGCAGGTGCGCACGATCGCCGTGATCTCCGCCAGGGTTTTGCCGGGATCGGCGGACAGTCTCGCCGCGAGTTCCGGCGACACCGGCCGCGGTCCGCGCAGGCACCGGTCGAGCTCGATGGCGACCTGGTCGGTGTCCGTGGCCGCCAGCTGAGCGAGTTCCGTGTGGAACTCGACCAGCGGTCCTTGTGGTGGCGGGGTGAGGAAATCCGGGGTGTACCCCTTGCGGGGGAGCAGCGCGAGCAGCGGGGCGAGGTAGTCGGCGTCGACGAGGCCGTCGACCTTGCGCAGCCACGGCAGGTGGTAGGGCTGGCGACGCACGTCGGTCAGGGTGCGGACCGCCGCGAGCGTCTCCCACAGCGGAGACAACGCGAAGCGACAGCGCAGGAGGTCGTCGGTGCCCACCACCAGTTCCATCGCCATGGCACCTCCCGCTGGACGTCGATTCGACTATCCCCGAATCCATTGAGCGGCGACAGGGCGCTCCAGATCCTTATCGGGTGACTTCACGGATGACGTACCGCCGCGTCCTGGCCATCCCCGAGTTCCGCGCCATCTTCACCGCCCAGGTCATCGCGACGCTGGGCACCGTGGTCGCGCAGCTCACCCTCTCCGTCGTGGTGTACCAGCGAACGGGATCCCCGCTGCTCTCGGCGCTGACCTTCGCGCTCGGCTTCGCCCCGTACCTGCTCGGCGCGACCCTGCTGTCGGCGCTCGCGGATCGGCGTCCACCGCGGGACGTGCTCGTGGCGTGCCAGGCGGTCAGCTGTGGCGTGGTCGCCACGATGGCCGTCCCCGGCCTGCCGATCGCGCTGCTGTTCCTGCTCCTGCTCGTCCTCGGCACGGTGGCGCCGGTGTTCCAGGGTGCCCGGGCGGCCACCTTGCCGGACGTGGTGACCGGTGCGGGCTACGCGCTGGCACGGTCGTTGCTGCGACTGGTTTCCCAGAGCACGCAGCTGATCGGGTTCGCCGTCGGCGGCGTCCTGCTGGTTGTGCTCTCGCCGACGGTGTCACTTTTGTTCGCCACCACCGGTTGCGGAGCCGCCGCGGTTCTCCTGCGGTTCGGCACCGAACGCAGGCAGGCGCGCACAGCCGACGCCGAGGACTCGATCGCCAAGGCGTCGCTGGTGGGACTCAAGCAGGTCATGGGGGTGCCGGGGTTGCGCCCGCTACTGCTCCTGACCTGGCTCCCGCCCGCGTTCGCCGTCGCCCCCGAGGCGCTGGCGGTGTCCTACGCCGACGACCTGGGCAGTGGTCCGGCGGTCGTCGGGCTCCTGCTGTGCGCCGCCCCCGCGGGCTCGGTCCTCGGCGAACTGCTCGCCGGCGCCTTCCTGCCCGCCGCGACCAGAGTCCGGATGGTGGCGCCGATCGCCACGCTGATGTTCCTCCCTCTGCTGGCGTTCGCCATCCGCCCAGGTGCCGCCCTGGCGACACTGCTGTTGTTCCTCTGCGGATTCGGCTTCACCTATGCGATGGGCTTGGACCAGCGGGTCATCGACGCCACCCCGGAGCACCTGCGCGGGCGGACACTGACCATTACTCTGGCCGGACTGATGATCAGTCAGGGACTGGGTTTCGCCGCGGCGGGTGCCGCCGCCGAATTCGTGACACCGCACGTGGTGGTCGTCGCCGCGGGTGTGCTCGGCTTGGCCACGGTGCTGCTGTGCACGATCCGGAGCAACGCCGATTCGAGTCCGGGACAGCCCGTGAAGTTCGCCGGAAAAACTTCGCGGTGGGATGTCGAGAACCCGAGCGCGGCTCCGTCCCCTGAGTGAAACGGCCACAATGGCTGTACCGCGAAGGAGAACATCATGGCCAAGTACCTGCTTCTCAAGCACTACCGTGGCGCGCCCGCACCGGTCAACAACGTGCCGATGGACCAGTGGACGCCGGACGAGGTTTCCGCACACATGCAGTACATGCATGACTTCGCCGCCAAGCTGGAGGGCACCGGTGAGTACGTCGATGGTCAGGCGCTTGCCCCGGAGGGCACGTTCGTCCGTTACGACGGCGAGGGTCGCCCGCCGGTGACCGATGGCCCGTTCGCGGAGACGAAGGACTTGATCGCCGGGTGGATGGTGATCGACGTCGAGACCTACGAGCGGGCGATCGAGCTGGCGGGTGAGCTGTCCGCGGCTCCGGGTGCCGGTGGCAAGCCGATCCATGAGTGGTTGGAGCTGCGTCCGTTCTACGGCGTGTCCCCGACCATCACGGAGTGACCACGGGTCAGCGGGCCAGTGCGTTTCGCTCGAAGCGGGACCAGATTCGGGAGGCGCAGTATCCGCAGCTCGGGCCGGAGAACTCGGCCCGAGCCCGGTCGTCGCCGAGCAGCTGAGCCCGGAACCACGCGGTGATGGGGCCGCGGAAACCGCCGCCGTCGCGGGCCGCGGTGAAGTGGCCGGCGCCCGCCAGTTCGCCGTAGACCGCCGGGATGTGGGTCGCCTTCTGGTAGCGCGGGTAGACGAGCAGCTGTGGGGAGACGATCCAGTCGAGCTGGCCCGCGAGGAAGAACGTGGGACCGTGCAGGGCCGCGACGTTGCCTTGGGGGCCGGGTTCGATGGGCACGGTGGTGTCCACGCGGGGATCGGCGCCTGCCGCGATGGCGCCGCCGCCGCCCTGGGAGTGGCCCGTCGCGGCGACCTTGGTCAGGTCGACCTTGCCCGCGTAGGCGTCGCCGGGGGTGGTGTTCCGGGTCGCCAGGTAGTCCAGGCCCGCCAGCATCTCGCGGCCAGAGCCGGACTGTTTGGTGTTCGCCGCGGCCACGATGAACCCGTGCGAGGCGAAGTGCCGCAGCAGCGCGTCGTAGGACGTCGGTGTCGCACCGGTCCCGTTGCCCCAGATGATCACGGCGTGGGTGCCGCAGCCGCCGAGTTGGGTGGGCCGGTACAGGGTGTGCGCGTTCCCGCCCGCTTCGACGGTGACCGGGTATGGGCCGGGTGCCGCCCAGTCCGAGGGAGCGGGCGGGCACTCAGCCGCCATGGCCTGGCCCACCACGGGCACGGCGGCGGCGATGGCCGCGACAAACCCGATGGCGATCAGTCGTTTCCTCATGGGGGCACTCCCTTGTGCGGATGCTGCGTGGCGGGTCGGCCCGAAGTCTGGCCGCGCCTCGCCGCGTTCGGATATAGGTGAAATCGCGTATTGTCTGTGTACTCGGCCCGTTGTTGGTGGGTGGAATTCGGCGCGAGCGTGCGAGGTGTGAGTCCGGCGATGGGCACGGAGTCGGCTGAGCTGACCAGTTACGTCGGGCGGCGGCAGGAGAGCGCCGACCTCCTCCGCAGGTTGTCGACCGGTCGCCTGGTGACGGTGACCGGCCCCGGCGGGGTGGGCAAGACCAGGCTGGCCACCCGGGTCATGCGGGAGACGGCCGACCGGTTCGACCACCGGGTGTTCGTCGGCCTCGCCGAACTCGACGACCCCGGCCTGCTGCCCAACCTGGTCGCGGCGCGCCTCGGCCTCGGCGACGCGGGCGGTCGCCCGATCATGGACACCGTGCTGGACAACCTGCGCGACAGCGTCACCCTGTTGCTGCTGGACAACTGCGAGCACGTGGTGGACAGGTGCGCCGAGTTCGTCGCCAGGGTCCTGGAGCACTGCCCTGGCGTGACCGTGCTGGCGACCAGCAGGCAGAGCCTCGGCGTGCCGGGCGAGCAGACGGTCCCACTGGCCCCGCTGCCCCTCCCGCCCGAGGCGGGCGACCTCTCCGGCGACGCCCTGACCTCCTACGACGGGGTCCGGTTGTTCGTGGAGCGGGCCACCGCGGCGTGGCCCGCGTTCACCCTCACCCCCGCCAACAGCGCGGACGTCGTGCGGCTGTGCGGGCGGCTGGACGGCCTGCCGCTGGCGATCGAACTGGCGGCGGCCAGGGTCCGGTCGCTGTCGCCGGGGCAGATCGCCGACCGGCTCACCGGCGACCTCGCGCTGCTCGATACCGGTTCGCGCGGCGCGTCGAAGCGCCAGTCCACGCTGCGCGCGGCGATCGACTGGAGCTTCGACCTGTGCTCCCCGGCGGAGCGGGCTCTGTGGGCGCGGGCGTCGGTGTTCGTCGGATCGTTTGACCTCGACGCCGCCGAGCAGGTCTGCGTCGGCGGCACGGACCCCGCGATCGAGCGGGACCTGGTGCTGGGTCTCGTGGACAGCCTGGTGGACAAGTCCGTGCTGGTCCGCGAGGACCAGGAGGGGGTCGGGCGCTACCGCCTGCTGGAGACGCTGCGCCAGTACGGCCAGGAGCGGCTGGACGCGGCGGGCGACCGGCACCGGACCCAGCGGCGACACCGTGACTGGTGCGCCCGGCTCGTCGCGCGGGCGGGCGCCGAATGGACCAGCCCAGCCCAGGTCGAGTGGACCAAGCGGCTCCGCGCGGACCAGGCGAACCTGCGCGCCGCGCTGGACTGGTCGGTGCGCGAGCCCGGCGAGGCCGCCGCCGCTGTGTGGATGGTGGTCGACACGACCGAGTACTGGACCGTGTGCGGGTCCAACATCGAGGCGCGCACCTGGCTGGACCGGGCCATGGCCGCGCTGCCCGCGGATCACCCCGACCGCCCGCGGGCCCTGGCGGGCAGCGCGCTGTTCGCCCTGCTGCACTCCGACCCCGCCCGCGCGCTCGACCGGCTCGCCGAGGCCCACCAGCTGTCCGGCGCGCTCCCCGAGGGCCCGCGCGCGGTGGCGCTCGCGCACGTCGCGCATGTCAGGAGCCTGGCCGGGTTGATGACCTTCGACCCGGCGACACCGGAGCTGGCCGCCACGGCGGTCGCGGCGTTCCGCGCGCAGGGCGATGTCCGCCGCGAACTGCACCCGCTGTTCGTCCTGGCCATCGCCACGGCCTACGCGAGCCCCGACGTGGCCGACGCCCGCGCGGTGTTGGACCGGATGACCACGCTGACCGAGTCGTGCGAGGAGTTCTACTACCGGTCGATGTGCTACCACGCCATCGCGTTCGTCGAGGTCGAGTTCGGCGACGTCGACGTCGCGGCCAAGGCCGGACACGAGGCGCTGGCCGCGACCGAGCCGCTGCACAACCAGGTGGGCGCCGCCTACGTCACCGAGACCCTGGCGTGGATCGCCGACCGGCAGGGCGACCACGTGCGCGCCGCGACCCTGTTCGGTGTCGCCGCGCGGCTCTGGCACGCGAACGGCGCCACCGCGGAGGTGGCCGTGTCGCTGCCGCACCGCAGGCACCTCAGGAGCACCGTTGAGGCACTCGGCCAGGCCCGGTTCGACCGGGCGTTCGCCGCGGGCAGGGCCAAAAGCGACGTGCGGGGACGGGTGTACGCGCTGAACGCCGACGCCGCGCCCGCCGACGCCGAGGACACCCCGCTGAGCCCGCGCGAAGTGGAGATCGCCGGACTCGTCGCGGCGGGCATGACGAACCGGGCGATCGGCCTGAAGCTGGTCATCGCGCCCCGCACCGTCGACACCCACGTCCGGAACATCCTCACGAAGCTGGATTTCCACAACCGCGCCCAGATCGCGTCGTGGTTCACCGCCCGCCGGTCGTGACCGGCTCAGGTCACTCCGATTCGCCGAGATCGGCGAACGCGGTCTCGTCCTCGACCGCCGAATCGGAACCATCGGGATCGGCCGGTTGCCACCGGGGACCCGACCGGTCGTCGAACAGACCCAGGACGTCGTCGACTGGCTCGCCGTGATCGCCACCGGTGGCACCGCCGAGAGCACCGTCGACCAGCACCCACGTCCCGGCGTCGTCGTCCGTTCCCTCCCCGACGCCCAGCCCATCGGGGTCCGCCTGACCTGGCAGCGCGACGAACAGCACCCGGCGACGCGAACTTCCGTTTCCCTGCTTCACCAGTCGTGGTCCCTTCTTGTGCGACTCATCGTCAGACGACCACGGCGCGGAACGCGTGGATGCACCAAGGGCTGTTGTAGCTGGTCGCCCAGAGGTTGGCGGCGTGGCCGTTCAAGCGCTGCCCCTTCGCGGTGCCGGACAGGTAGAGCTGGACGGATTCCTTGCCGCTGCTGATGCCGTCCATCCCCGTGTCGATCTTCAGGTTGGGCTGGTAGCCGACCAGTTCGTCGACCTTTTGCGGGGTGGCGATGGCATCGGTGCAGAGCAGGCTCTTCGCGGTGGCCGCGTCGCCCGCGTTGACGCTGTCGAGGAACTTCTGCATGACGGCGAGTGCCTCCGGTGCGACCGGCTTTCCGCCTGCCGTAGGGGAATCCGGGGTAGTCGTCGTCGTGGGTGTCGGTCGGCTGGTGGTCGGCCGGGTGCGCTCGGCGGGCCGGGCGTCGCTCCAGCACCAGGTGTCGTCTTTGCGGGTGACCGTCAGCTCGACCTTCGCCCGCCGCACGTCGGTGGTGATCGAGACGATCGCGGTGGCCCTGCGGGCGCTGATCTTCTTGGTGTCCAGCAAGGTGACCTGATTGATCGCTGAGGCGTTGTCGATGACCGTGCTCACGGAGGGGCGCTTCAGTTCGCATGCCAGGTCGGTCAGCGCGGTGGCGTCGCGGGTGTCCAGGGCGCTCACCAACGTCTTCAGGAAGTCCTTCGGGTCGTCGCTGGGCTTGGTGGAGGTTGTGGTGACGGTGGTCGGCGGCGCGGTCGGGGTCTGTTCGCTCACCAGGAAGCCGGGCGCGATGAATCCGGTTACTCCTAGACCGAGCACGGTCACGCCCGCCGCGAGTGCCGCGATCACCGGGCCGGACTTCTTCGGCGACGGCGGGGGGAAGTCCCCGCCGTACTGGATGGTCGGTCCATAGGGCGGCCTGTCATCGGGGTACGGCAGCTGTGGATAGGTCACGTCGCCTCCTCGCTCGTCGTTGGCATTACGACGGAAGGTGCGTTCCGGCAGTTCCTTACGGAGGTATTACGGGAGGTCGCGTCGGGTCCTTTTCGGACTGATCCGGAGCGGAGTTCTTACCGCGGTCTTACGCGACCGAGGGTGCCGGAACGGCGGTGGTGACGCTCAGCTCTCACTGGGGCCAAACGAAAGGAGAGTTGACATGAGGTCAACTGGAAAGCGACTCACCACCGCGGCACTGCTCGCGGTCGCCACGACCCTGGGCTCCGTGCTGTTCGCAGCGCCCGCGTCGGCGACGGGCGGACCGTACTGCGGCGACGGCGGGTACACCAAGCGCTGGCTGTGGGAGCGGCCGGGCGGCAACAACATCGGCCAGGCCTGTTACTGGGACTCCGGCAACCGGATCAACGTCGACGACCAGGAGGCTGACGACCACTCACTGGTGCTGCGGCTGCGCAATCCCCGGACCGGGGTGTCGTGGACCTACTGGAACACCACCGGAGCCTCCGGCCCCGGTCAGACCGGCACGGTGACCCAGTTCCCCGACAACATCATCGTCGAGGGGCAGCTCTGTCTGGGGGAGTGGTCTGAGACCAACCCGCGGGTCCTGGAGCGCACCTGCCGGGCGTGGTCCAGCGTCCGGCTCTAGGTGCAAGCTGGTCCGGGCCCATCCTCATCGAGGGTGGGCCCGGACCTGTTCGCGTCACCCGACCACGAGCCGTTGTCTCGTGTACCGGCGTTCACGCTGCCCGAGGCTTACCCTGACCGGATGTCCTGGTTGCGGTGGTTCGGCTGGGCGGTGGTGGGCATCGGGTGCGGTGCCGTCGTCATGATCCCCTGGGTGCTGGGCAACGGTCGCGGCGACGAAGTCGGCGAGGGCGTGATCGTGGCCGCCATCTGCTTCACGGTCGGCGGCGCGATCCTCTACTTCACGCGACGGCGCGTCAGTGGAGAGTGAAGGCCCCAACGCCGACATTTACTCGTAGTGCCACACGAACTGGGCGACATTCCGATCGCCTTCTCTGTCCTCGACCATCCCCGCCACGCGCCGAGTGCCCGCACCGACGATTTCGGTGTGCGGGAGGCGCGCCATGCCTGGCTGGACCTCGCGGTTGTTCATCGACGTTCGCCGCGTCTTGATGTTGTTCCGGTGATCTTGCGTGGATCGACGCCGGTGCGAGACGGTGGGTTCACCACACCTCCGGTGCCGGGGAAGTGGCCGTTTCCAGCGGTTTCCGTGCAGCGCTCGCTACTTCGGGGCTCGTCGCGACAGCTCGCGATAGTCGCGTCCGCTGTCGGAAGGAGGTCGCGGAAATGGTCGTTCCTTTGCGCCGAACGGTGCGTGCTCGTCGGCTCCGCATCGCGCGTCGCCGGAGGGTGCGGCGGTGCCGCTCGTGGTCACCCGTGCTCTGGTCGGGTGGCCGTGTCGTCCTTCAGCTGCTGGAGGGCGTGGCGGCTCTGTTGAATGGGGAGGACGCCCTCACCACAGTGGTAAGGGCGCTCCTCGGGGTTGGTGCCACGATCGCCGGAGCTACCAGGCGTAAGCGGTCGTGATACCGGGGTCCGGCCGCCGCATGGCGGCTGGACCCTCTCCCAGGAAACACCACGGTTCAGCGCAAGCCAAGCCCAATCCCTCGACGGATAGCTTGGTGCGACACGAAACGCGTTTTGTGTCGGCAAATCGGAGGAGCTCTGCGGTGACGACGCCAGGGGGCGGCACCTGCCAGGTATGCGGTGGTCCGATGCCGCGGCTGAGCACGACAGGTCGGCCTCGGAAGACCTGCTCGAACAAGTGCCGCTCGCAATCCCGTCGCGACCGGCAGCGCCAAGCCGAGCCCGCCATCGCGCGGTGCGAGACGGAGCTGTTCGGACAGGCCTGTCAGCGTGCCGCGGTGTATGTGGTGTCGGTGGACGGCACCGAACAGCGGGTGTGCCAGGGGTGTCGTGAACCGGCGCTGGCCCTGCTGGTCAGCCAGGGCGCGGCGGCGACAGCGATCGAGGTGCGACGCCACGGCGAGGCGGTCGCCCAGCAGGCGCCGGGTGATCCGGTGCGGGGAAGAGTGCTCCTGATCGAGGACGACGAACGCGTGGCAGGCGCCCTGGCCCCGGCGCTGCGGCGCCGCGGCCTCGACGTCGCGTGGGCGGGCACCGGCAGTGCGGGCCTACGTGAGGCGATGGTGCGGAGCCTGGACGTCATCGTGCTGGATCTCGGCTTGCCGGACGTCGACGGCATCAGCCTCCTGCGCAGGCTCCGCGACGTCAGCGAGGTTCCCGTGATCATCGCGACAGCACGCGGCGAAACCGTCGACCGAGTCCTCGGCTTCGACAACGGCGCGCACGACTACCTCGTCAAGCCCTACCACCTCGATGAACTCGTCGCCCGGATACGCAACATCATCCGACAGCGAGCCAAGCCCTCAGCGCAGATATACGACGACGGCGTCTTGCGGTTGGCGTTCGCCGCCCGGGACGTACTCGTGGCGGGCAACGTCGTGGACCTGTCCGAACGCGAGTTCCAGTTGCTGGCGGTACTTGTCCGCTCGGCGGGCGCTCCGGTGACGGTCGCGACGATCGCGGCGCAGGTATGGGGCGAGATCGGGCCGGAAGCCGCTCGGAAGCGAACCATCACCGTCTTCATCGCCACGCTGCGCGGCAAGCTCGCCGCGCACGGCATAGGCCCCGACGCGATCGTGACGGCTCGCGGGATCGGCTACTACTACCAGCCACCCCGGCCGGCCACCGCGGGCCCGCGGATCGGCTACAGCCACGCTGACCGGCTCCTCAACTCCGCGGACCCGCACCGCGGTTCGCCGTGACCGGCGCGGTGGCCTTACAGCTGTGATCTCAACACGTCGACCTCGCCGCCTGGTGCGGACGGGTCGAAGCCGTGGTCGATGAGCCAGCGGATACCCAGCAGGCTGCGCAGCGACCACCACGCACGGATCACGTCGAGGTCGACGTCCTTGCCGTAGCCCGCGACGACGTCGCCGAGGTGTTCCTGGTGTCCGAGGGTCAAGGTGGCGAGGTCGCGCAGGGCGTCGCCTTGGGCCGCCTCCGTCCAGTCGATCACGCCGGTGATCTCGTCGCCGTCGGCGAACACGTGGCTGACCTGAAGGTCGCCGTGCGTGAACACCGGTGTCCACGGCCGGAGCGCGGCCTCGGCGACCTGGCGGTTGCGCGTGACCAGGTCGGCGGGAAGGACGTCATTGGCGATGATCCACTCGCACTCACCGTCGAGATGCGCCGTGATCTCGTCGAGCCCGCGCCCAGGCCATGGCGGCAACGGCGCGTCGTGCAGCATCCGCACCGCGGCACCCGCCGCAACCCACGCCGCCGACGAGGCGGTCGACGGCTCACCGAGGCGACCGAGCGCGGCGCCTGGAAGCGCGGCGAGCGCGAGCACGGGCGGCTTCCGCCACAAGATTTCCGGCGTCGGGACCGGCGCCAAGGCCATCGCCTCGACCTCGACGTCGGTACGTGTCTGATGGGCGTCGATCTTCAGGAACACATCACCCACCCGCAGAGTCGCACACTCATGATGGGCGACGACGACCTTGACCTCCTCCATGTCGGCCATTGTCGCGGTGATCACCCGCCGATGTCGCCGGGATTATCACGGCACTTGTTCTGTGGTCGAGGTGTGTCCGGCAAGCTCCCCGCGCGGGCGCCGAGTTCGATCACCGATTAGCGGACATGCGTCGGGGGCAAAGCCAACAGCCCGAGGGGACGGCCGGCCCTTAGAATCCAGGGTCAGAGACGTCCGACATCAAGATCAGACTGGGTGAGACTGATGGCGGAGGCGGATTCGATCGTGATAGATCGCAACGGCTACCTGGATGTTCGCTCCCGTAGCGCATCCGCCTTCGACCTTGGCGCCAGGTTGCCCGACCAGGTCTTCAAGGAGGATGCCGGGGACTCGCTGTTCTGTGGGTTCGATGTGGTCCTCACCCCGGAGTTCTGGCCGGCACTCCGCGCGATGGCCCGGTTGCATGGCGACCCCTGCGTCGAATTGCTGGTTCTTGAGCCGGATTGCGATGCGTTCTATCTCCCGGAGTATCGGATGTACCCGGCGATGTCGTTGTCCGTCGAGGCTGACGTGGACGACTATTGGCCGCGATCGGTTACGAGCCGGACGGCGACATCATGGGGTCGATCGCGATCTCGGCGAACGTCATCGCTGTGACCGGATCTTCCGGAAGATGGGGGTGCTGGGGTGAAAGGGATCCCGAAGTTGCCATTTTCCGGGGTTTCCCGAATGCAGCCGCACGGAAGGAATGGCGCGCGCGGTTCGGGCCCTTCCTGGAGGTGTCAGGCGCGTTGGAGTCCTATCTTCCGCTGACCTTCGCGAGCCGGACGGTGCCGGACGAGTACGCCGCAACCCTGACCGCCAACTATGGACCTGGACCCAGACCGGCTGCGAAATGTGGCTGACCTGTGGGGACGCTTGATCAGTCAAGCGTTTCCGGCAGGATTCGAACCTGCGGCCCAGTGTTTCAGTGAAGGCTCCAGCTGCGTGGAGCCTGGTCCCGTCGTTGTAGTGCCCCCGGCAGGACTCGAACCTGCGGCCAAGAGCTTAGAAGGCTCCTGCTCTATCCGCTGAGCTACAGGGGCGTAGACGGTGACCCTGCCGGAGCAGGGTAACCGTCTCGATTGATCTGATCGTTCGGAACGGCTCGACCGTTTCCGGTTCTCACCAGTCGAGTGACGAAGAAGACGCTGACGGGTCACATGGCGGCTGTCGACGCCCGTTCGACCAGGGTCACCGGCAGGGTCGTCGGCGGTCCGGGTCTCGTGCCGTCGAGCAGGCTAAGTGCCAGCTCAGCGGCCATGCGGCCCTTCTCGGCGAGGTCCTGTCGGACTGTCGTCAGCGGCGGATCCGCCCACTGCGCGGCCGGGGTGTCGTCGAAGCCGACGATCGAAACATCTTCCGGTACCCGGAGACCGAGATCCTGTGCCGCCCGGATCGCGCCGAGTGCCAGTTCGTCGGACAGGCAGAGCAGCGCGGTCGGTCTCGGGTCGAGCCCGAGCAGCCATCGGGCGCCTTCGCGGCCGTGGTCGCGTCTGCAGCCGGGGGCCTCCCAGATGGGCACGTCCGTCTCCTCGAGACCGGCCAGCGCGCCCCTCACCCGGTCGCGGGTCACCCGGAAGCGCGCGTCGCGTAGTCGTTCGGGTGACGCGGGTCCCTGTGAGCCGTCGGCGCCCAGCGCGAAGCTCAGGATCGCGACTCGGCGGTGCCCCAGGGCCCGCACGTGTTGGGCGGCCATGGTCGCGCCTGCCTCGTCCGCGGTGTCGACCCGGGCTGATCCCGCCACCACTGGCTGGTCGATCACCACCAGCGGCAGCCCGCGCGCGGCGACCTGGGCCAGCGCGGGGGAGTCGTCGGGCAGGGAGTAGGCCACGGCGATGTCGGCGTGCGCCCGAGCGACGCTGTCCGGGGTCGGTCCCGCGCCGGTGCCGGGCATCAGCAGCAGGCTGCGCTCGCTGTCCAGGGTGGACGCCATGCTGTCGAGCACGATCGACAGCGCCGGGTCCGAGAACGCCGCCGACAGCCCGCCGCCGAGCAGCACCGCCACGGCGCCGCCGCGCCGGGTCGCGAGGCTGCGCGCGACGGGGTCCGGGCCGGAGTAGCCGAGCTGGTTCGCGGTCACGATGATCCGCTCGCGCAGGGCGGCGGAAAGCTGGTCAGGACGGTTGTAGGCGTTCGACACCGTCGCCCGGGACACGCCGACCTCCTGGGCCACGGTGTCCAGGGTCGGTCGCCTGACCCGGTCCTGTTTCACACGCCCAGAGTAATCCGCGTCTCCCCGGACCCAAATTCGATGGCGATCACTGAAGCGCTTCAGTTAGCGTGGTGGGTATCCGGGAGGGGAGTGGGCATGCTGGTGGGAGACCGGGCGGACATCAACGCCGTGCTTGTCGTATTCGCGCTTAACGGCGTGATTTTCGGGTCATGGGCCTCCCGGGTGCCGGCCCTGGCGACCCAGGTCGGCGCGGCCGAGGGCACGCTCGGCCTGGCCCTGGTCGGGGCCAGTATCGGCATGATCTTCGCCGCGTCCCTGACCGGTCGGCTCGCCGCCCGCTACGGCGCAAGGGTGTTGGTGGCAGGCTCCGGCGTGGCGGCCTGCGTGGTCCTGCCCCTGCTGGGCCTGAGCCCGACCATCGCGCTGCTCGGCCTGACCCTGGTCCTGCTCGGCGCCAGCGTCGGCACGCTCGATGTGGCCATGAACATCGCCGCCGTCACCGTCGTCCGGCGAACCGACCGTCCCCTGATGCCGATCTTCCACGCCGCGTTCAGCTTCGGCGGCCTCCTCGGCGCGGCGGGCGCCGCCCTCGCCGCCTTCGCGGCCTGGCCACCCCTGCCGCACCTGGCGGTAGTCGCCGTCATCGTCACCGTGACCCTGCTCGCCGTGGCGCGCGCGGTTCCCGTAGAGCTCATCCCCGACGTCGCCCCGGCGGCCGCCGCGCGAACCCCGATCCGCCGTCCGGTCCTCTGGCTGCTCGCCGCGGTCGCCCTGTGCTCCGCGGTCGCCGAGGGCGCCAGCGCCGACTGGTCAGCCCTGTTCGCCGTGGAATACCGAGGGATGCACGAAGCGTCCGCGGCATTCGTCTACGGCACCTTCTCGGTCGCCATGGCCATCACCCGCCTCCTCGGCGAGCGCGCCGAACGACGCTTCGGCCCCGAGCGCCTCCTCGTCGGCGGCGCGCTGATCGCGGGCGGCGGCCTGCTGCTGGCCACGACGGTCCACACGACGTTCGCGATCTTCGCCGGTTTCGCCCTCGCCGGAGTCGGCCTCGCCTACGCCTTCCCCATCGCCCTGAGCCTGGCGGGCGACGCGGGCCGCCGTGCCGACGGGACAGGCGGGGAGCGGGAGATCGGCTTCGTCACCACGATCGCCTACAGCGGCTTCCTCGCCGGACCGCCGCTGATCGGCGGGATCGCGCACGTCACGGACCTGGCGGTCGCGCTGTCGTTGGCGGGCGTGGTGGCCGCCCTGATCGCCCCAGCGGCCCTCGCGGCGGCAGCGGCGGGCAGGCGGGAACGGCGGTTGGTGTCCGTGCGGGACTGATCACCCCGCCTGCTGGGATCACTGGTAATTCCGCCGCAACCAGACCCGCCCGACCGCCTACTAGGCTGTTCCACGTGTCCCAGGCCAGCCCCCCGGAAACCAACGCCCCCCGTCGCGCGGCGGGCATCGCGCCCCTCCTCATCGTCGGCGGCCTGTTGGCCGCTGTCGTCGCGGCCGCGCTCGTCGTCCTGGCCGGGGGCAACCGGTACGTCATCCTCGGCCTGCCCTCGCCGGACGCGTTCACCCAGCACGGCCTGACCGTCGTGCGCGTCCTGTCCGAGATCGGCGCCGTCGTCACCGTCGGCTCGCTGCTCTTCGCCGCTTTCCTGGTCCCGCCCCGCGACACCGGCGCCCTCGACGTCGGCGGGTACGCCGCGCTGCGGATGGCCGGGTGGGGTTCCGCAGCGTGGTTCGTCGGCGCGCTCCTGTCCGCCCCCTTCACCGCCGCCGACGCGGTCGGCAGGCCCATCGGAGACGTCCTTCCCGCCGACATCCTGATCACCCTCATCGGGACGCTCTCCCAGGCGAAGGCGTGGCTGCTGACCGCCGCCATCGCGCTGCTCGTCCTCGTCGGCACCCGCATCGTCCTGACCTGGGGCTGGACCACGGTCCTGTTCGGCCTCGCGCTCGCGGGCATCGTCCCCGTCGCGGTCACCGGCCACTCGTCGAGCGGCGGCCAGCACGACCTGGCCACCAACAGCCTGCTGCTGCACCTGCTCGCCGCGGCTCTCTGGGTCGGCGGCCTGGTCGCGCTGCTCGCGCACGGCCGCCGCGGCCACGACCACCTGGGACTCGCCGCATCCCGGTTCTCCCGGATCGCGCTGGTGTGCTGGATCGTCATGGCCGGGTCCGGTGTGGTCAACGCCCTGGTCAGGCTGCCCCTGAGCGACCTGTTCAGCACGTCCTACGGCCTGCTTGTCGTGGCCAAGATCGTCGCCCTGCTCGTCCTGGGCGTCTTCGGCTACCTGCAGCGCGAACGCGGCGTGAAGGGGATAGTCGAGCGTGGCACCGGCGCGGCACTGCTTCGGCTGGCCGCCACCGAAGTGCTGATCATGCTGGTCACCTTCGGCATCGCCGCGGGCTTGGCCCGCACACCGCCACCACGGACCGCGTACGTCGAGCCCGGTCGGGTCGAACTGCAACTCGGCTACCCGATCGACGCCGCCCCCACGGCGATGCGCCTGATCTTCGACGTCCGCTTCGACCTGATCTTCGGCACCCTCGCGATCGTCATGGCCGCGCTCTACCTGCGGGGCGTGTTCCGCCTGCGCCGCCAGGACATCGCGTGGCCGGTCGGCCGAACGATCGCCTGGCTCGCGGGCTGCTTCGTCATCCTCTTCGCGACCTCGTCCGGCTTCGGCAAGTACTCGCCCGCCATGTTCAGCATCCACATGCAGACCCACATGATGCTGAGCATGTTGGCGCCGGTCCTGTTGGTTCTCGGCGGCCCGATGACGCTGGCTCTTCGCGCGATCAAACCCGCGGGCAAAGGCGCGCCTCCCGGTATGCGCGAATGGGTCCTGGCGTTCGTGCACTCGCCGGTCTCGCGCGCGCTGACGAATCCCGTGGTCGCGCTCGTCCTGTTCGTCGGGTCGTTCTACGGCCTCTACCTGTCCGGCCTGTTCGACTCCGCCGTGCCCGAGCACTGGGCGCATCTGCTGATGAACGCCCACTTCCTGCTGGTCGGCTACATCTTCTACTGGCCGGTCCTCGGGGTCGACCCGTCGCCGCGCAAGCTGCCGTATCTGGCCCGGCTCGGCCTGGTGTTCGCCTCGATGCCCTTCCACGCCTTCTTCGGCGTGATCCTGATGAGCATGCAAACCGTGGTGGGCCAACAGTTCTACCGGTCCCTCGCGCTGCCGTGGAACACCGACCTGCTCGCCGACCAGCGCCTCGGCGGCGGCATCGCCTGGGCGTCCGGGGAAATCCCGCTGCTGCTCGTGCTGATCGCCCTGCTCGTGCAGTGGGCCCGCGCCGACGACCGGGAGGCCCGGCGCACCGACCGCCGCGTCGACAGCGGTGACAGCGACGACCTCGACGCGTACAACGCGATGCTCAAGCAGATGGCGGACCCGAAGCCCTAGCACCGAGGTCCGACATTTCCTCTCGATCAAGCACCCGCCATCCACAGACCCACGAAGCCGTCCACAACTCCCGCACCGCCTCTGGCCTGCGCCACCCGAATCCGGAAACGTTGATCGGGACAGCCCGCGGCGAAGGGAGCGGATCGTGGTCGTGTTTGCCCAAACCGGGCTCCGGGCACTCCTTGGACTGCTCATGGAAGGAGTACGGACATGCCGAACCCGAGCATCAAGAACGAGAAGCTCTACCGCGAGCTGCGCGACGACGGCGAGTCCAAGGAGAAGGCCGCCCGCATCGCCAACGCCTCCGCCAAGGAAGGCAAGTCCAAGGTCGCGTCCCGCGGCGGGAAGTCGAAGTCTTACGAGGATTGGTCTGTCGACGACCTGCGCAAGCGCGCGAGCGAGGTCGGAATCGATGGGCGCTCGTCGATGTCGAAGGATGAGCTGGTCAAGGCCCTGCGGAACCACTGATAGGCGTTCGCGGGCCGCTGTCGAAAGTCCCGTCCGGTGGGTAACGGGGCGACCGCGCTCAGGCGCCGGAGGCGACCGCTCTACGATCGCGAGCATGGCCGAGTTCATCTACACCATGAAGAAGGTGCGCAAGGCGCACGGGGACAAGGTCATCCTTGATGACGTCACCCTCAACTTCCTGCCCGGCGCCAAGATTGGCGTTGTCGGTCCGAACGGTGCTGGTAAGTCCACCGTTTTGAAGATCATGGCGGGCCTCGATCAGCCGAACAACGGCGAGGCTTTCCTCTCGCCCGGCTACTCGGTGGGCGTCCTGCAGCAGGAGCCGCCGCTCAACGAGGAGAAGACTGTCCTGGGCAACGTCCAGGAGGCCGTGGGCGAGATCAAGGGCAAGCTCGACCGGTTCAACGAGATCGCCGAACTCATGGCGACCGAGTACTCCGACGAGCTGATGGAGGAGATGGGCAAGCTCCAGGAGGAGCTCGACCACGCCGACGCGTGGGACCTCGACTCCCAGCTCGAGCAGGCCATGGACGCGCTGCGCTGCCCGCCGCCGGACGCCGACGTCACGGTGCTCTCCGGTGGTGAGCGCCGCCGGGTCGCCCTGTGCAAGCTGCTGCTGTCCAAGCCCGACCTCCTGCTGCTCGACGAACCCACCAACCACCTCGACGCCGAGAGCGTGCTGTGGCTCGAACAGCACCTCGCGCAGTACCCGGGCGCCGTCCTGGCCGTCACACACGACCGGTACTTCCTCGACAACCTCGCCGAGTGGATCCTCGAGATCGACCGCGGCCGCACCTACCCGTACGAAGGCAACTACTCCACCTACCTGGAGAAGAAGGCCGAGCGGCTCGCGGTGCAGGGCAAGAAGGACCAGAAGCTGCAGAAGCGGCTCAAGGACGAGCTGGCCTGGGTCCGGTCCAACGCCAAGGCCCGCCAGACGAAGTCCCGTTCCCGCCTCGACCGCTACGAGGAGATGGCGGCCGAAGCGGAGAAGACGCGCAAGCTCGACTTCGAGGAGATCCAGATCCCGCCGGGCCCGCGCCTGGGCAACATCGTCGTCGAGGTGAACAAGCTCAAGAAGGGCTTCGACGACCGGGTCCTGATCGACGGCCTGTCCTTCGACCTGCCGCGCAACGGCATCATCGGCGTGATCGGGCCCAACGGCGTCGGCAAGACCACGCTGTTCAAGACCATCGTCGGCCTGGAGAAGCCGGACGCGGGCGAGGTCAAGGTCGGCGAGACGGTGCTGCTGTCCTACGTCGACCAGAACCGGTCGAACATCGACCCGAAGAAGACGGTTTTCGAGACCGTCTCCGGTGGGCTCGACTACCTCAAGGTCGGCCAGGTCGAGATGCCGTCGCGCGCGTACGTCAGCGCGTTCGGCTTCAAGGGCCCCGACCAGCAGAAGCCCGCGGGTGTGCTGTCCGGTGGTGAGCGCAACCGGCTCAACCTGGCGCTGACCCTCAAGCAGGGTGGAAACCTGATCCTGCTCGACGAACCGACAAACGACCTTGACGTCGAAACCCTTGGTTCGCTGGAAAACGCGCTCGAACAATTCCCGGGCTGCGCTGTGGTCATCTCCCACGACCGGTGGTTCCTTGACCGGACGTGCACGCACATCCTGGCCTGGGAGGGAACCGACGAAGATCCCTCCAAGTGGTTCTGGTTCGAGGGCAACTTCGAGGGCTACGAGAAGAACAAGATCGAACGGATGGGTGCCGACGCCGCTCGACCGCACCGGGTGACTTACCGCAAACTGACCCGGGACTAGACGGAGGACCGGCAACGTGGCGGCTTGGAACGAGTTACCCGTGGACGGCGGCTCAGTCGAGTGCGACGCACTCGTCGAGGTGGCCGACCGGCTGCGGTGGAGCGTGCCAGAGCTGACTGTCCAGTTCGCGATGCGGGCCCTCAAGGCCGACGCGGACCAGGCGGTCAGGACGCGCGCGCACTCGTTGCTCGCCCCGTCACTCGTCACCCTCGGACGGCACGCCGAGGCCGTGGAACCGGCCTTGGCGGCACTGCGCGCCGCGACGGCGGGCGGCCAGATCGAACGGTCCGCCCGCCTTCGGGTCGCCATCGCGGCGTGCGCGCGCGCCCTTGGCGAGCCGCTGACCGGCTGCGAGGTTCTGCGGCCGGTGCTGCAGACCAAGTCGGCCAAGCCCGCCACGCGCGCGGTCGCCTTGGGCCAGTTCGTCACCTGCGCCGCGCACGTCGGCGGCAGGGACGACCTGGAGGACGCGCTCGCCGAGGCGGAGCGGCTGCTCGCGTCCGACGACGGGCTCTCCCAGGACGCCCGCCGGGTCGAGGGCGCCCTGCTCGGGGTGCGCTCGGCGTCCTACCACCGCCGCCACGGCGACACGGAGGCCGCCGCGGACACCGCCCGCGCCGGTCTGGCCATGCTCGCCAAGCTGCACGACCCGACCGCCGAGGGCGGCCGGGTGCGGGCCAGGCTCACCCTCGAGCTGGTGTGCGCGCTGCTCGACGAAGGTCATCTGGATGAGGCCGTCCAAGCGGCCGAGCCAGTCCTGTCCGAACCGGTACGCGCCGCTGCCGCACCCGCCATCGGGCGTCTGCGGCTGGCGCTGGCCACCCGGGTCCACATCCCAGCGGGCCGCACCGACGTCGGCCGGACCTTGCTCTGCGATGTCGTCTACACCGCGGACCGCCACGGTCTCGACTCCCTGCTGGCCGACGCGTGGACGTTCCTCGCGCACGCCGACGAACAGGCCGACCACCCCACCGAGGCCCTGCACGCCTTGCGCTCCGCGCGCGCCGCCGAATACCGGCACATGCGCGCGGTCGACCTGGCCCGCCACCGGCTCAGCACGGAGTTCGGTCTCGAACAGCGCCCCGAGCGCGTCGTGTCGCAGCTGCGCACCATCGTCCGGTCCGGCGCGCCCACCCGGCCGCAGCCGGTGAACCTCCCCGAACAGGCCGCCCGCCGCCAGCCCGCCGAGGACAAGCCGTCGCGGACCACCAGGGGCGGCACGTTCGCGTTGACGCTGGTCAGCGTGGCCCCCGTCGGGACGGCCCCCGCCATCGAGCCCGCCGAACCGCCGGTGCCCGTCGGCGGCGACGTCGCCCTCAACGCGCTGGCGTCCCACGTCCGCGACCTGGCGCCGGACAAGGCCGAACTGCTCCGCACCGACCTGGGGGAGTTCGCCGTCCTGCTGCCCCAGACCACCCACGCCGAAGCCGAGCACCTCGCCGCGACCATCCGCGACAGGGCCATCGAATCCGCCTGGCTCGTCGACGACCAAGGGCGCGACCTCGCCATCCGAACCGGTGTGGCCACACAGCCCGCGGCGGGCGACAGCCCCCGAGACGGGGTGGACGCGCTCCTCGACGCGGCCAGGGACGCGCTCTCGCGCCCCTTCGCCCCACGCACGGAGCCGTCGAACCCGGACGTCGCGGAGACCAGCCACCCGATATCCAGCGGAGCCGACTCCGAGCACCCCGACTTCGAACGCCCGGGATCGCCCCGACTCGCTTCCGCGCGCGCGGACCTCGACCATCCGGACCCGCCGCCCAGCAAGCCCGAGACCGAGTTCCCGGACTTCGGCCTCCCCGATCTCGGGTTCCCCGATTTCGCCTTGGTCGACTTCGCGTTCGGTGAGTTCGGCGGCCGATCGTTCGCGGACACTCCCGCGGCAGGCCCGGACCCGGCTCCTGATCAGGCCACGCCCACTGCCACCCCCTCGGCGGCCGAATCACCGGCAGCCGAGCCGAAGGCGCCCCCTGTGTCCGAACCTGCCGCGACCCCGGTCCCCGAGGTGGCGGATGAGCCGCAGGGTGTGAGCGCTCTCCTGGAGGCCGCCCGTTCGGGTATGCGAGAGCAGCTCAGCGAGCCCACCGCCGCGGACGCGCCGCTGCCTCGGCGCAGGCGCCGCGCCGCGGACCCGGAGGACACCGCCGCAGCCACCGACCAGAGCCGTGTCGAGGAAGCCACCGCCGGCCCGTCGGCAGGCTCCGCTTCGGCTGACCTGGTGGCCGACGCGGAAGCCAAGCCCGCCGCGACGGACAGCCCCAGCCGCCGAGACCGCGGCGTGGTGGAGGCCGAGGAAGTGGCGACCGCTCCGGTTTCCGACGCCCAGGCGCTGCTGAGCCGGTTCGGCATCGAGCCGCGCGGCGGTGGCGGCCGCCGTCGCGCCCCGGACGAAGACCCGTACGCGTCGATGTCCTACGACGACTCGGCGACGACCCCGCCGGTGCCCGAGCCGGACAACGTGCCGGAGCCGCCCGAGGGCCCGAACATCCCGACTCCGCCCGAGCGCCCGCCCCTGCCTGTCGAGCCCACCCCCGCTCCGTCCCCGACGCCCGACGAGGTGCCTGCGCCGGAGCCCGCCCCCGACGTCGAGCCCCCGCCGTCGACCGCCGACATGCTCGCCCGCCTCAGCGCACTGGCGGCGCCCGCCGTGGACGCCGAGGCGGCTCAGTCGGGCGCGCTGCCGCACAGACGCGCGGCACCTGCCGAGCCGACTTCCACTGACAGTTCCGTTGTCGAGGACCGTCCTGGCAGGCGGAGCCGCGAACGTGTCGCCGACCCGACCAGCCACGATGGCTCGGCAACGCAGGGGACGCCCGGTGGGTCCCGGCGTTCGAGACAGCAGGCTCCCGAGACCGAGCAGTCCGCAGCCGCCGTGGTTCCCGGTCTCGACCGGGCGGGGGAGACCACGCGGGCCGAACCACCACGCTTCCCTGAAGCGGACACGGGTCTCGCGGACGTGGAATCGGATGAGGAACGCGCCACCGCGGTCTCCAGCGAATGGCTCGGTTTCTCCGCGCTTCGCGGTGTCGGCCTGGCGGGCGGAACCCCGCTGACGCAGCCGGAGTCGGTGGTCGCCCCCTTTCCGCCCGCCGACGCCACCGCGTCGGTTATCGAGACCCGAGGCGGTGACCGTGGCGCCGACGCAGATCCGCACGGTTCCGCCACCGGACCGCGCACCGCGCCCCAGACCCAGCGCGCGGCTGCGGATCACCCAACCGGCCCGGCCGTGGCCGACGCCCCGCAGACCGCGCCGGTTACCCGAGACCCTGTTACGTCTCCCGCAGCCCTTCCCGACACCGCCCCTCCCGCCGCTGCGCCCCCTGCGCCTGCCGGAGTAGCGACGCCCGCCGCCGCGCCCGTGACACCGACCGGGTCGCCTGGCCGGCCCGGTTCCACAGTCGACGGCGGCTCCGAGGACGCCGCCCGATACACCGAGGCATCCCGTTCGAGCGGTGTCTTCGACGTCCCCGACTCCGGAGCCGCCCAGTCCACCGCCCCACCCGGCAGGTCGGAAAGCGCCGCGTCGGCAGTCGTCGCCTCGTCCCGCGCGGCCCGCCGGGCAGCGGCCGACAGCACCCCGGCCGGAGACGCGTACTCCGCGATCGCGCGAGCCGCCGCCGCACCGGGGGACCCCTTGAAGCCGTCCCGCGCGTCCCGCCGGGCGTCGGCTGAGTCGGACTCCCACTCTTCCGCCGCCCACGAGGATTCAGCCGCGCCCACCGGCAGGCGGGTGGAACCTTCCGTCCGGTTGACGCGCAGGGCGTCAGCGGAGCCGCTGGACGCCACGTCGGACGTGTCCAGTCGCCAGGAGTCACGCGGCTCCACCGAGGCGACGGAGCCCCCCACCCACGCCGGCTCGCCAGAGCCAGCCGGACGGAGATCGCGCGAAGAGCCCCTCGGGGGATCAGCCCGACAGGCCTCGTCGGACACCACCGGCACTCCGGCGGAGCCAGCTCGCACAACGGCAGCCGCGGCCGGACAGTTGCAGTCCCGCGCATCCCGCCGAGCCGCAGAGCAGGCCGATGCATCGTCGGTATCCGCTACCGAACTCCCAGCGGAGACCTTGGCCGCGAAGGCATCCACCGTGGCGGCGCAGCCATCAGATGCCGCCCAAGGCTCAGGCCCCGTTGTCGTCCGGGAACCGGCCGCCAAGGCGGAACCGCCCGCAACCGCCACCGAGGAACGCGCCCGCGAGCACCACACCTTCGGCCAGGAGCCGGCTGCTGTCGCCCGCGAGCGTGATTCCGGCGAACGCGCGGCCGTCGTCCGCGAGCGTGCAACCTTCGGCGAGGAATCCGCGGTCGCCCGTGATCGCGACTCCGCTGCCCGGGAAGCGGCGGCCGTCGCCCGCGAACGCGAAACCTTCGGCCAGGAATCCGTCGCCCGCGGCCACGACTCCGCTACCGGGGAACGCGCGGCCGTCGTCCGCGAGCGTGCAACCTTCGGCGAGGAATCCGCGGTCGCCCGTGATCACGGCTCCGCTGCCCGGGAAGCGGCGGCTGGCGCCCGCGAACGTGAAACCTTCGGCCAGGAATCCGTCGCCCGCGGCCACGACTCCGCTACCGGGGAACGCCCGGCCGTCGTCCGCGAGCGTGCAACCTTCGGCGAGGAATCCGCGGTCGCCCGTGATCACGACTCCGCTGCCCGGAAACCCGCCGCGGTTGCCCACGAAGGGGCAACCTCCGCCCGCGAGCGCGCCGCCCAGGAACGCGACAGCACCACCCGGGAACCCGCCGCCGTCGACCAGGAACGCGACGGCGCCGTCCGCGAACGCGACACCGCCACCCGGGAACCTGCCGCCGTCGCCCAAGAACCCGCCGTCGCCCGTGAACCCGCACCTCCCGTCGACGTGATCCCGGGCGCGGCTCGCTCCGCGGCCGCCGCCGCCTGGGCCAGGCGCACCGCGGGCAAGCCCGACGAGGAACGCGCCCGCCGCCTCTCCGCCATCGACGGCGGCAGCCAGGCCGCCGCGGTCCGCCGCACGGCCCGCCGCGAGCGGTCGTCCAGTGGCCTGGCCGAACTCCTGGCCGAGGCGATGGTCGCCTACCAGGAGACCACCCAGCCCCCGCCGACCCCGTCAGGAACCTGGGCCGCCGACGCCCGCGCCGTCGACGACATCCCCGCCCCACCCGAGGAGCAACCCTCGGGCGGCCGCCGCCGCGCCCCAGAAGACGCCGCCCCACCCGCGACGGGCAACACCCGCTCCAACTTCCGCGGCAGGCACCGCTCATCCGAGTGGGCCCCAGCCGACATCGACAGCGGCTGACAGACAGGTCCACCCGAACGCACCCGGACAACCGACGCGGACGCCCTCCAGCCAACGCACGGACCGGCCCATCAACCTGCGGTGATTGCGTTCCGGTTGGGTCGACTGTCCGCACCGGGGGACGCCCTCCAACGGTCGGCCCACGAACCCTGCGGTCATCGCGTTCGGGTTGGGTCGTCCACCCCGCCGGACAGGTTCCAACCAATGCGCCACTCGGCCCACAAACCACGCCGTCACCGCGCTCGGCGCACGACCGTCCACCCACCCGGATGTGACCCCCGCGACTCAACGGGCACGCCATCGTCGAGCACCACACCAACCCGCGCTCTTCACAAGTCGACAGCCGTCGACCAAGCCGTCACGCTGTACTCACCGGTAAGCCCCCCGGGCCTGCGACCGAACGGCCCACCCGTCCACACCGGACACCCCGACCCCGTGAAACCCACTATCGGCAACAACTTCCGACAGCATCCAACGACCGCCCCCGGTGCTGCCCGAAGCCCCCCACGGCGGCACTAGTGTGTGGGTTGCATGTGGCACACCGGCGTGCCACCTAGCGTGGAGTCGCCTGAAAATGACCTCGACTGGAATTTCGTCCCGCACCGACGGAGCCGTCAGCGTCGACGGTTCGGCGTCCGACGGACGGCCGGTCAGCCCCGAACAAATCCGAGACGAACTCATCGAGCGGGCCGCGGAGCAAGCGCCCGACATCGCTGACCTGATTCGCCTCTACTACCGGTACATCCCGCCGGAAGAGGTGCTGGACGACGACCCCGTGGACCTTGTCGGCGCCGTGCGGTCGCACGCGCAGCTGGCGGAGAACCGGGTCAAGGGCCGCCCTGCCGTCCGCATGGTGAACCCCAACTCCGGCCAGGACGGCTGGAGCACCCCAGGCTCCGTCGTCCAGCTCGTCACCGACGACATGCCCTACCTCGTGGAGTCCGTCTCCGCTGAGCTCGTGCGCAGCGGCGTGCAGGTTCAGCGGGTGGTGCACCCCATCGTCGTGGTCCGCCGCGATGTCGCCGGGGGGCTGCGGGAAGTCCTGCCCACCTGCGACCCGGACGACCCGCCCGAGGGCACGTTCGCCGAGTCGTGGATGTACATCGAGGTCGACCTCGTCTCCGACGCCGACCGCGCCCGCGAGATCGAGAACAGCCTGCTGTCGGTGCTCAACGACGTCCGCGAGGTCGTCGAGGACACCGACCGCATGATCAGCACCGCTCTCGCGCTCGCTGACCAGCTGGAGGCCGACCCGCCGTCGCTGGAGGCCGAGCAGATCGCCGACGGCGCCGCGCTGCTGCGCTGGCTCGCCCAGGGCCACTTCACCTTCCTCGGCTACCGGCACTACGAGCTGGTCGAGGCCGAGGGCGACCCCGCCCTGCGCGCCGTGCTGGCCACCGGGCTGGGTGTCCTGCGCCAGGACAGCCTCGCCTCCCGCAGCCTCACCGCCGGTCCCGACCGCGCGGAGCGGGCGCTCGCGCCGAGCCTGCTCGTCCTGACCGAGGCCAGCGCCCCGTCCACGGTCCACCGCTCCACGTACCCGTATTTCGTGGGCGTCAAGACCTTCGACGCGGACGGCAACGCCACCGGCGAGCACCGCTTCCTCGGCGTGTTCACCACGAACGCCCTGCACGAGGACGTCCTCGACATCCCCGTCGTCGAGCGCCGCGTCCGCGAGGTCATCCACCGCGCCGGGTTCCCGATGGAGTCGTACTCCGGCCAGCGGATGCTGGAGCTCATCCAGAACTGGCCCCGCGCGGAGCTGTTCTCCACCACGGCGGACTCCCTGTACTCGACCGCGACCGGTGTCATCGCGCTGGCCGACAGACGCAGGCTGCGCCTGTTCCTCCGCAAGGACCCGTACGGCCGCTTCTTCTCGTGCCTGGTCTTCCTCCCGCGCGACCGCTACACGACCACCACCCGGGTCGCGATGCAGGAAGTGCTCCTGGACGAGCTCAACGGCACCAACCTGGAGTTCAGCACCCGCGTCGGCGAGACCCCGCTCGCGCAGGTCTACTTCATCGTCCACACCGACCCGGGCAGCACCGTCGACCCGGACGTCGCGCGCATCCAGGACCGGCTCACCGAGGCGGTCCGCAGCTGGGACGACCGCATGGTCGAGGCCGTCTTCAGCGAGGGCCGCGACCACAGCGACAGCGAGTCGCCCACCGAGCTGGGCCAGCGCTTCGCGAGTGTGTTCCCCGAGGCGTACAAGGAAGACTTCGACGCCACCGACGCCCTGGCCGACCTGCGCAAACTGCAGGGCCTGCGGGACGATCACGACCTTGACATGTCGTTCTACGTCCCCGAGGACGCCGAGCCGGGGGAGCGCCGCTTCAAGCTCTACCTCGCGGGCGAGGGCGTGACCCTGTCGAAGGTGCTGCCGATGCTGCAGCAGATGGGCGTCGAGGTCATCGACGAGCGCCCGTACGAGCTGCACCGCGAGGACGGCGAGCGCTGGTGGATCTACGACTTCGGCCTGCGCATCGAGCCGAGTGTGCTGGAGAGCCGCACCACCGAGCAGATCGACGCGCTCAAGGTCGACTTCCAGGAGGCGTTCGCCGCCACCTGGCGCGGTGACGCGGAGTCCGACAACTTCAACGCCCTCGTCCTGCGCGGCGGTCTGACCTGGCGGCAGGCGTCGGTCCTGCGCGCCTACTCGCGCTACCTGCGCCAGGCGGGCACGCCCTACAGCCAGGAGTACATCGAGGACGCCGTCCTGGCCCACACCCAGGTCGCGACCGCGCTGGTCGGCCTGTTCGAGGCCAGCTTCGACCCGGCCTCCCCGGAAGCCGAGCGGCGCAGCCAGATCGAGCACCGGATCGCCGAGATCACCACGCTGATCGACAGCGTGACCAGCCTCGACGAGGACCGGATCCTGCGCAGCCTGCTCACCCTGATCCGGGCGACGCTGCGCACGAACTACTTCGTCCGCGACGCCCAGGGCAGGCTGCGGTCCTACCTGGCGATCAAGCTGGAGCCCCGCGCGGTCCCCGAGTTGCCCGAGCCGCGTCCGCGGTTCGAGATCTTCGTCTGCTCCCCGCGGGTGGAGGGTGTCCACCTGCGCTTCGGTTCGGTCGCGCGCGGCGGTCTGCGCTGGTCCGACCGTCGGGAGGACTTCCGCACCGAGGTGCTGGGTCTGGTCAAGGCGCAGGCGGTCAAGAACGCGGTGATCGTGCCGGTCGGCGCGAAGGGCGGCTTCTTCGTGAAGAAGCCCGCCGCCCCCACCGGCGACCCGGTCGCCGACCGTGAGGCCTTCATGGCCGAGGGCATCGCCTGCTACCGCATGTTCATCTCCGGCCTGCTCGACCTGACCGACAACCTGGAGACCGGCAAGGTCGTCCCGGCCAAGGACGTCGTCCGCTACGACGCCGACGACACCTACCTGGTCGTCGCCGCCGACAAGGGCACCGCGACGTTCTCCGACATCGCCAACGAGGTCGCCAAGAGCTACGGCTTCTGGCTGGGCGACGCGTTCGCGAGCGGCGGCTCGGTCGGCTACGACCACAAGGCCATGGGCATCACCGCCCGCGGCGCGTGGGAGAGCGTGAAGCGGCACTTCCGGGAGCTGGGCCTCGACACCCAGACCCAGCCGTTCACCGTGGTCGGCGTCGGCGACATGTCCGGTGACGTCTTCGGCAACGGCATGCTGCTCTCGGAGCACATCCGCCTGGTCGCCGCGTTCGACCACCGGCACATCTTCATCGACCCGGAGCCCACCACGGCGGCCGCGTTCGCCGAGCGCAAGCGACTCTTCGAGCTGCCGCGCTCGTCGTGGGACGACTACGACCGCACGCTGATCAGCGAGGGCGGCGGCGTGTGGCCGCGCAGCCTCAAGTCGATCCCGATCAGCCCGCAGGCGGCGCGGGCGCTGAGCCTGCCGGAGGGAGTCGAGAAGCTCTCGCCGCAGGAGCTGATGAACGCGATCCTGCTCGCCGAGGTCGACCTGCTGTGGAACGGCGGCATCGGCACCTACGTCAAGGCCTCAACGGAGTCGCACGCCGATGTGGGCGACAAGGCCAACGACGCCATCCGGGTCGACGGCTCCGCGCTGCGGGTCAAGGTCGTCGGCGAGGGCGGCAACCTGGGCCTGACCCAGCGCGGCCGCATCGAGTTCGCCCGCTCCGGCGGCAAGGTCAACACCGACGCCCTGGACAACTCGGCCGGTGTCGACTGCTCCGACCATGAGGTCAACATCAAGATCCTGCTCGACGAGCTGTGCCGCGACAGCGAACTCGACGGCGAGCAGCGCAACGCCATCCTGGCCGAGATGACCGACGAGGTCGCCGACCTGGTGCTGGCCGACAACTACCGGCAGAACGCGGTGCTCGGCGTCAGCCGCGCCCACGCCGCGCCGATGCTGTCGGTGCACGCGCGCCTGGTCGAGTCGCTGGAGCGCGACAGCGGCCTCGACCGGCGCCTCGAGGCGCTGCCCACGCGGGAGCAGTTCAAGGCGATGGACAAGGCGGGCGACTCGCTGAGCTCGCCCGAGTTGGCCACGCTGCTCGCCCACGTGAAGCTGTCGCTCAAGGAGAAGGTGCTCGCTTCCGAGCTGCCCGACCAGGACGTGTTCGCCCGCAGGCTCCCGGAGTACTTCCCGACCCAGCTGCGCGACCGGTTCGGCAAGGCGATCGGCAGCCACCCGCTGAGCAGGCAGATCACCACGACCCTGCTGGTCAACGAGGTCGTCGACGGCGCGGGCATCTCGTATGCCTACCGGCTCGCCGAGGAGATCAGCGCGAGCCCGACCGACGCGGTCCGGGCGTTCGCTGTCGCCACGCGGGTCTATGACCTGCCCGCGGTGTGGGAGGAGATCGCGGCGCTCGACAACGTGGTCGCGACCGATATCGCCGACCAGATGGTCCTCGCCACCCGCCGCCTGCTCGACCGCGCGTCGCGCTGGCTGCTGACCAACCGGCCGCAGCCGCTGGCCGTGGGCGCGGAGATCACCCGCTTCCACGACGCTGTCGGCAATTTGAGTCAGCACGTCAGTGGTTTGCTTCGCGGGAGCGCGCGCGAAGAGGCGGAGGCCGACGCCGCGCAGATGATCGCCGGGGGAGCGCCGGAGGACCTCGCCAAGCGGATCTCGGCGATGCTCGACTGGTACTGCCTGCTCGACATCATCGAGGTCGCCGAACTGGCGGAGCGCGACGAGGGCTACGACGAGCGAAGCGCGCTGGAGACAGCGGATCTGTACTTCGCCCTCTCGGATCACCTCAACATCGACGCGATGCTGACCGCCGTCAGCGCGTTGGAGCGTGGCAACCGCTGGCACGCCCTGGCCCGCCTGGCGTTGCGAGACGACTTCTACGGCTCGCTGCGCGCGATCACGTTGGACGTCCTGCGCCAGAGCGACCCGGGCGACTCGGCCGACGAGAAGATCGCCGCGTGGGAACACGGGAACGCCTCGCGCCTGTCGCGGGCCCGTGCGTCCCTCGCGGAGATCTACAACTCGGGCACGTTCGACCTGGCCACGCTGTCGGTGGCCGCCCGACAGATCCGCAGCATGGTGCGTTGACACGCTGAGAGTGGCCCCTTCCGAGAATTCTTTCGGAAGGGGCCACTCGCGCGTTGGGTAGGGTTTTGTGGGTTGGCTGCTGAAGGGTGACGCTGTGGGTGTGTTCGTCTCGGAGATACGGCCGCGCTGGTCGGACATGGATGCCTTCGGGCACATCAACCACGCGAGCACCGTGACCCTGCTCGAAGAGGCCCGCGTGGATCTCCTCTTCCACGAGGCGAGCCTGCACGGCGCCAACGACATGGCCGCGGGCGTGGTCATCGCGAAGCTGTCGGTGAACTACCACGAGCCCCTGTTCGCTACGGGCGGTTCGGTGCGGATCGAGCTGTCGGTCCGGGAGATCCGCGGCGCGTCTTTCATCCTTGATTACGTGGTTCGCAGCGGTCCGAAGGAAACTGATTCCGTGGCGGTCACCGCTTCCACGACACTCGCCCCCTTTGATTTGGTGAACGGCAAGCCCCGCCGAATCACCGACGCGGAACGCGATTTCCTCGCCGCGTGGCACAACGGCGGCAATGGAGTCCCCAATGTCTGAACTTTCGTTCGCAGACCCGTCCGAGCGCGCCGACCTCGGCGCTTTCGTGGCCCGCGCGGTGCGGTTGGACCCGCAGGCCGTGGTCCGGTTGAAAGGCCGCGAAGGCGGCTTGATCGACGCCTGGGTCGCCACCCCATTCGACGTCTTGGCGACTCGCACCGCACGCGGCTCCATCGAGCCCAAGGACATGACGGTGTTCGGCAACGAACTCCTGGCGGGCCTGGCGGTCGTTCAGGGCGACCAGATCGACCCGGGCCCGTCCCGCGACATGCAGTGGCGTTCCGCGCTGCCGCCCACGCAGCACTGGCAGATCGTGGACAAGCTGCCGGCGCGGTTGGTGTCGGACCTCGCGGACAAGGGCTTGGCGGTCGCGCGGGAGAACGTGGGCCCGCAGGGCACCCCACCGGCGTCGCTGCTGGACCAGCCGGTGCTGACCGTGAAGGGCGACGGCCTTGAGGTCAAGGTGCCGCTGCGGTGTCTTTTCGCGCTGTCGGGGATGGGTTTCCTGGCGGAGGGCGATGAGGACAGCATCCGGGTGACCGCGACGGACTCGTGGATGCGTCTGGATGCTCGGTATGGGGCTGTGGTGCGCCGGAGGCACGCGTTGTTGCCGCTGTTGGTCTGACGGGCGTTTCAGGGGCCGGAACGGTACCGCTGATCACGCGGTGGCCGGTGACGGTGTCCGCTGGTGAGATCGCGGCATGACCAAGCACGGCACAGCCCGTAATCGGGGGCTAGCGGCGGAACTCAAGGCCCTACGCGCCAGGGCGGAACTGACCACCCGCCAAGTAGCAAAACGCGTCGGCATGTCCATCGCGACTTTGAACCGGATGGAGAACGCACTCCGGGAGATCACCGCCGAGGATGTGGCCGCGCTGCTCGCGGTATACGGCGTGACCGGCGCGGACCGGGCCAGAATCCTTGTCCTGGCGAGGAACGCGAACCTGTCAGGCTGGCGCGAGACCGACGGTGACGGCCTGCCTCTGCATGTGCGCGCGCTGACCAGTTTCGAGTCGGATGCCGCCCGCATCGTCAACTCCGCGATGCTGCGAATCCCCGGATTCCTGCAGACCGCCGCCTATATGCGCACCGCGCTCATCTCGGTGGGATTCCCCGCCGACAAACGGAAAGAGATGGTCGCGGCCCGGTTGGAGCGGCAGCAGGTCCTGTTCAAGCGGAACCCGCCGGACTACGTGGCGATCATCGATGAAGCCGCCCTGCGGCGCACCACCGGCAGCCGTGAACTGATGGCTGAGCAGTGCCAACACATCATTCACATGGCCGACCGCCCCAACGTGGATATTCGGATCATCCCGTTCGACCACGGTTCGCACCCAGGCCTCGATGGCAGCTTCATCCAACTCGACTTCACCAAGGGCGAGTCCATCGTCTACCTCGAGCTGATCCAGTCATCGATGTTTCTCGATGCCGTGCACGAGGTCCGCCCGTATTGTGAAACGACCGATAGCCTGATGAAGGTCGCGCTCAGTTCAGCCGAATCGGTGAAGTTCCTCCGGCGCTTGGTTTCGGCATATGGCAGGGAGTGAAACAAGATGGATCTTGGTCACGCAGAGTGGCGAAAGTCCAGCCGCAGCGGCGGCGGCGACTGCGTGGAGATCACGCGAGTGCCGGGTCTGGTGGCTGTGCGGGATTCCAAGCACCCGGGTGGCGTCCTGATCTTCCCTGAAACCGCATGGGAACGGGTCGCCGCTACGGCGTCAAAGTCCTGATCACCATCGCCGCGGTTCGGTCTGCCCGCGAGCAGTCAGGAGCCGACGCACTGCCCGTCCGCACGTCGTTGATCAGGATCACGGCTTGCTCGGAGATCCCGAGGAACTCCTTGCACGCCCCGTACTTCGCCTCCAGCTCCCCATTGGCCCTGATCACCGGATAGCCCTCCACCGAGTCGACCACCCACCCGACGCACCGGGCGGCCTCGGACGTGCCGCACTGGGCGGTCACTCCCTTGAGTCCCCGAGTGGTCATGATCTGCACCCGCAGGTACTCCAGCGGCTTCTGCCCGGCAGCCTCCGCATGCAGGTCGCAGGCGGCCCGGCCAAGCTCGTCGTTCTTCTCGGCGGTGGGCAGCCCGAGTTGCGTGCGATCTTCCGCGGTCAGCATGGCGCATGGGTCGTCGGTGAAGCTCTTGGTGTCCAAGGGTTTGGCCACCGAGGGAACGTCCAACTTGGTGGGCGACGCGGGCGTTGGCGCGGGCGGGCTCGAACAGCCCGTGAGGGCGATGGCCGTGAAGAAGAGCATCCCTTGCCGAATCCCGGCCATACCTCGTCCTGATCGTCCGGCGCCGCTTGATCAACCAGGCTGAAGTTATCCCAGCCGCTGCTCCCGCGCGCGATCAGACCAGCCAGACCGACGTCTCCGGCGGCAGCTGGTTCCCGTCCATCGGCCCGCTCGACAGCAAGATCTCCCCAGGCGGCAGCGGCACCGAGGCCGCCGACGTGTTCAGCGCGCAGATCAACCCGCCACCCTTGCGGCGGAACGCGAAGCACCCAGGCGGGGCGCCGTACCACTCCAGCTCGTCCCCGCCGAAGCCCTGGGCCGTCTTCCGGATCTCCAACGCGTGCCGGTACAGCGACAGCATGGACTCCGGGTCCTCAAGCTGCTTCTCCACCGTCAACGTTCCCCACTGCGGCGGCATCGGCAGCCACGCCGCCCCCGCGCGCGAGAACCCGTACGACGGGATCTCGCCCTCCCACGGCAGCGGCACCCGGCACCCGTCCCGGCCGCGCTGGGTGTGGCCCGAGCGCTCCCAGGTGGGGTCCTGCAGCGCCCAGTCCGGCAGATCCACGTTGGGCAGGCCCAACTCTTCGCCGTTGTAGATATACGTCGTTCCCGGCAGCGCCAGCTCCACCAGAGCCATCGCGCGCGCCCGGCGCGTCCCCAGTTCCCCGCCGCCGTAGCGGGTCACATGACGCACCACGTCGTGGTTGGACAGCGTCCAGGTCGCAGGGGAGCCAGTGGACTCCACGGCGGCCAGGGAACGGTCGATCGCGCGACGCACCGAGTCGGCGTCGAACTCGGCTTCCACCAGTTTGAAGTTGAAGCCCAGGTGCAGCTCGTCCGGCCGCACGTACGCCGCGAACCGGTCTTCCTGGTCGACCCAGATCTCGCCGACGGCCATGGTCCCCGGGTAGCCGTCGAGGACCTTGCGGATCAGCCGGTGGATGTCGTGCACCTCGTCGTTGTCGAAGCGCATGTCGATGAAGTCCGGCGGCTGCGAGCCCGCCATGACCGCGACCGCGGCCGGGTCCATGTCCGGCAGACCCGCGGGCTTCGCCATGCCGTGCGCGACGTCGATGCGGAACCCGTCCACCCCGCGGTCCAGCCAGAACCGCAGCGTTTGCACGAGGTCGGCGCGCACATCGGAGTGTTCCCAGTTCAGGTCCGGCTGCTGCGGTGCGAACAGGTGCAGGTACCACTGGCCGTCGCGCACCCGCGTCCACGCGGGACCGCCGAAGACGCTGGTCCAGTTGTTCGGCGGTGTCGAACCGTCCGGGCCGAGGCCGTCGCGGAAGTGGTAGCGCTCGCGCTCCCGGCTGCCCGGCCCCGCGCGCAGCGCGTCCTGGAACCACGGGTGCTGATCGCTGGTGTGGTTGGGCACCAGGTCGATCGTGATCTTCATCCCGTGGTTGTGGGTGTCGGCGACCAGGCGGTCGAACGCCGCCAGGTCACCGAAGAGCGGGTCGACATCGCGCGGGTCGGCGACGTCGTAGCCGTGGTCGGCCATCGGGGAGCGGAAGAACGGGGTCAGCCAGAGAGCGTCCACGCCGAGCAGTTCGAGGTAGCCGAGCCTGGATCTGATGCCCTCCAGGTCGCCCACGCCGTCACCGTCGGAATCAGCGAAGGAACGGACGTAGACCTGGTAGAACACCGCGTCCTGCCACCACGGGGACACCGGGGGACCAGCTTCGGGGGAGTCCGCGGTACGTCGCACGATCGTTCATCCTGCCATTCGCCAGTGTCGGACTCCGCCGGAATCGATCAGACCGAGCCGTTGTCTTTCCGGGACCGGTCAGACCCAGCTGTTGAGCATGCTGTTCGCGGCCATCTCCAGGTACTGCCAGAGCTGGTCGCGATGCTCGGGACGCAGCCCCGCCTCGTCCACGGCTACCCGCATGCACCGCAGCCAAGCGTCCCGTTCGATCGGGCCGATGGTGAACGGCTGGTGGCGCATCCGCAGCCGCGGGTGTCCGCGCTGTTCGGAGTACGTGTGCGGGCCGCCCCAGTACTGCATGAGGAACAGCACCAGCCGCTCCTCCGCGGGGCCGAGATCCTTCTCCGGGTACAGCGGGAGCAGAACCTCGTCCTTGGCGACCTCGGCGTAGAACCGCCCGACGATTTTGCGGAAGGTCGCCTCGCCACCGACGGCGTCGAAGAAGTTCTCGGGTGTGGCCACGGCTCCATCCTCGCTTACGGTCGGCTAGGCGGGGGACTGGGGGAACAGTCTGCCCAGCGGCGGCTGGATCCCGGCCTCCTCCACGGCGGCCATCGCGCGCGCGCGAAGCGCCCGCTGTACCGCGTACTGCCTGCCCGGGCGCACCTTCACGGTCATCCGGATGGTGATGCTCTCCGGGGTGACCTTCTCCACACCGAGGACTTCCGGTGGCTCGATGACGTCCTTGGAGAACGTCTCGTCGGCGGCCACCTCGGCCGCGACGCGGCTCAGGATGGTCGTGACCTGATCCACATCGGCGCTGTAGCCGACCGGCAGGTCGAGCACCGCGACCGCGAAGCCCTGGCTGGAGTTCCCGACCCGCAGGATCTCGCCGTTGCGCACGTACCAGACAGTGCCGTTGACGTCGCGCAGCGTGGTGACCCGCAGGCCGACCGCCTCGATCGTGCCGATGGCCTCACCGAGGTTGACGTTGTCGCCGACGCCGTACTGGTCCTCCAACATCATGAAGATGCCGGACAGGAAGTCCTTGACCAGGTGCTGGGCGCCGAAGCCGAGCGCGACACCGACGATGCCCGCCGAGGCGATGATCGGCGCCAGGTTCACGCCGAGCTCGCCGAGGATCAGGATGAACGCCAGGCCGTAGATCGCGAACGACAGGATCGAGTTCAGCACCGACCCGATCGTCTTGGCGCGTTGCGACCGGCGCTCGCTGAGCATCGTCAGCGCCTGGGGCGCGCGCTCGCGCAGCGGCCGCAGCAGCCTGGGCATCTTGCCGTTGCCCGAGGTCAGACGCTCGATGAGGCGCCTGGCGATCAGCCGGATGACGAACGCGATGAGCAGGATCATCACGATCTTGATGGGCTTGGCGACCAGCCAGTTCGCGGAGGCCGCGAGCCACTGGTTGTGGGTCAGGTCGAAGACCTGCTTGCACCAGGCGTCGGTGTCGACGCACTTGGGCGGTTCTAGGGCGAAAGGGAGCGGATTCATCGGCGCCGACGATAGCCACGATCGTGTGAGCCGTCGAAGGCGGTCCGGTCGATCGTTCATCGACTTTTCGGGTCGTGATGAGCGACACGTCACATAACACACGTGCGTTTCGGGGTCGTTCTGTGGTCGACTTAGGGGGCACCGGTGGAGGTGGTCGAGTGCACGACCGACAACCGACTCCTATCGGCGCGTCACTGCACGCGCCGCGGACAACGCTGTGCCCGTCCAATACGGGCCCCGCGCTGGCTCCCGCGCGCGCCCCCACAGCGTCGTTACCGTCGTGGGGCAGGCGCCGAGTCCTCCTGCTCAACACCACTTTCGAGCCGCTCACCGCGCTCCCGCTGCGGCGTGCGGTGGTCCTCGTGGTGTGTGGCAAGGCGGAGGTCGTGCACGGTGACCCGGCGGGTCTCGTGGTGCACTCGGCGACGTCGAGCGTGATGGTTCCGTCGGTGATTCGGCTGAGCAACTACGTGCGCGTGCCCTACCGGGGGCGGGTGCCGCTCACCCGGGCCGGGCTGATGCACCGCGACCGCTACCGCTGCGCGTACTGCGGGGGTCGGGCGGAGACGATCGACCACGTGATCCCGCGGAGTCGGGGTGGCCCCCACACCTGGCAGAACTGCGTGGCCTCCTGCGCGAAGTGCAACCACAAGAAGGCGGACCGGCTCCTCAGCGAGCTTGGCTGGCGCCTGCGGGTGGTGCCCAACGCGCCGCGAGGGACGCACTGGCGGCTGTTGGCCGGGGTCACCGACGCCGACCCGCTGTGGCTGCCCTACCTGGGCGAGCCCGCCGCGTAAGACTGCCGCGTAAGACTTGGGAAGACCGATCAGGCGCAGGTGACGCGGGTGCCACCGGTGACGCGAGTCCCGGAGGTGACCCGGGTCCCGCGCGTGACGCGGGTGCCGCGCTCCTGAAGCGTCACGCGGGTGCCCCTGGTGACGCGGGTTCCGCGGTGCTCGGCGGTGACGCGCGTTCCGCGGGTGACTCGCGTGCCGCGCTCCTGGCTGGTGACGCGGGTTCCGCGCGTGACGCGGGTGCCGCGGTGCTCAGCGGTGACGCGGGTTCCTCGGGTGACGCGGGTGCCGCGGTCCTCGGCGGTGACGCGAGTTCCTCGGGTCACACGGGTGCCGCGCTCCTGAGCCGTCACACGGGTTCCGCGGGTGACTCGCGTTCCGCGGTCCTCGGCCGTGACACGGGTTCCACGGGTCACGCGGGTGCCTCGGTCCTCGGCGGTGACGCGCGTTCCCCGGGTGACTCGGGTGCCCCTGGTGACTCGGGTACCGCAGGTGACCCTGGTGCCCTGCTGCTCGGCCGTGACCCGGGTGCCGCGGGTGACCCGCGTGCCCCGTTCCTCGCTCGTCACCCGAGTGCCTCGCGTGACCCTCGTGCCCCTGGTCACCCGCGTTCCGGAGATCATCTCGTGCACAGGCTCATCCATTAGGGTGACCATGGTTGCGTGGACGAACGAAGAATTTGTGTACATGGAGTGTCCTCCCGGAGGCGGTCGCACTACAGAACGATGGTCAATCGACTGCGCAAGAGCCGTATAGGTGAAAGCTATGACCCTGCTGCGTAACCGACAAGACGTCAACCCGCTGGAAGCCGTCACATATCCCCAGTTGGGGCTGTTCGCTCGACTTCAATAGGCTCAACGAGCTAAGTGTTAGGACGTCACTCGGGGGATTGGCGTTACCAGGAGAGCACCAACCGCTCACACGGAGCAACATTCGCTATAGCGGACGCTCGATTGTGGGACACCTGACCGGGTATGGGAGTGGGCGGCGAGGTCACCCAGTCGTCGGATACCGTATCGCCCGTGACGCTTGTCGAGACACTTCTCGTCTTCGCGGGGATTCCGCTGGTCATCTACGGCGTGATCGCCCTGATGACGCTGCGCGAAAACTTCGCCAAGACGCCTCGTTACCGCCCCGGCCAGGAGTGGGAGCACCCCCCGGTCTGGTGGACGGCCAACCCGGCGGGCCTGGACGCGGGCCACGCTTCCGCGGCCCCCGCCCACGATGACGACACCGCGCTCCGGCGCACGGCCAAGGGAGGTGCCCGTGGCAGCTGGTGAGCTCGTCCGCCAGGACAACACTCAGCAAGACGGCACTCAGCTCGTCGAGGACGGCACTCACCTCGTCGAGGACGTCGAGCACGGCTACGGCGTCGTGGTCACCGGCAGCGGCCGGTTGTCCGTCGCCCGGGCCAAGGAGCCCGTCGCCCCCGGCCTGCCCTTCACCCCGGTCCAGCTGACCCGCCTCGACGAGGCGCTGACGCTGTCGGCGCGCGCCACGGGCCTCGGCTTCAGCGTCTACCTAGGTGACCTGGGTGACGACCCCCGCGCCCGCGCGGAGGAGCTGCACACCCGAATCGGCCACGCGTCGACCGAGTCGGTCCTGATCGCCGCGTCGCCCGGTCAGCGCAAGGTCGAGATCGTCACCGGTGAGGAAGCCTCCCGGCGCGTCTCCGACCGCGGCTGCAACCTCGCGGTGATGAGCATGGTCGCGTCGTTCAAGGAGGGCGACCTCATCGGCGGCCTCATCAGCGCCCTGCGCATGCTGAGCGACCAGGCGGGCCGCAAGCACTGAGCCAACAGCGAAGAAGGCCCGGACCACGGTGGTGGTCCGGGCCTTTCTCATCTCGACGGCAGCTTCGGCCACAGCAGCCCGGCGACGGCCTTCGCCGACGCGCACGCGTCTCCGGGCGCAACGACCTCGACTCGCGCCTGCTCATGACCGTTGGGGAGCACCGCTCGGCCCAGCGACACGTGCTCGGTAAGGACGAAACACTTGCCGTCACGGGACTGGGTCAGCGAGATCCGGCCTGCGATAGTCGACCGGATCGGGTTGTCCGGCCGCACGACAACGGATTTGTCCGCGGTGAACGAGACCGTGAGCCGCGGCCCGTCGGTCCCGCCGACCCGGCAGTCGTGGCGGGCAGTTCCGGAACGCGGTGCGCCCGTCACGGGCACCGCGGCGATCATGTCCGGAGTGATCAACGTGCACGGATCGATCGCGCGCAGCGAGCCGTGCTCCTGGTGCGCCCGCCCGACCGGCTTCCCTTGGCTGATCCGCGCGGCGATCATTCGGGCTGTCGCGGTCGCCACCACGCAGGCCTTGCCCTCGCGCGCCTTCGTGAACGACACGGCGACCTGAATGGCTTCGCCGCCGACGAACCTCAGCACGACGCCGCATTTGTCGTCGCCCGCGAGATAAGTCGCCAGGTCGAGTCGCTTGGGCAACTGAATGGGCTTCCACTCGGTGAGCTGCTCCGGGGTGACCATGGTCAGGTGGCCGATCTCGATCAGACCATCCTCGTCTAGCGTGAATGTGCAGTTATCCAAGGCGTTCGGCGTGGTCTTGACCGGCGTCCCCAACGGCAGCAGGTCTGGCGCCGACACCAGATCGCAGGCGTCGAAGGTCGCGAGGTCCCCGAGCGCCTGGGTCGCGGTGATGGGCTCGGACATCGCTGGGTCCGGCACGGGCGAGCCCGCCTCGTGGACTGTGCAGCCCGTCAGGACCAAGGCGGCGGCCAGCGCTCGGACAGCGTTGGTGAGCATGCATCCCCCAGGATGTGGCGGCCGGGGCCGCGTGATGCCGGTCAGTCTCGCATTCACCGCTCGGCGGTGACCGACCTGTGCCGGGCGAGCTTCACCGCCGAGACCGACAAGATCACCGCGAGGGTGGGGATCAGCACCGCGTCCGGCACCACCCCGACCAGCAGCCCGCCGAGTGCCGCGCCGGTGATCGAGCCGATGACCATCACCACGACGAAGCGGAGGTTCTCGCGCAGCACCACGAAGCTTTGGTCGCGGCTGTAGCGGGCGAAGGCGACCAGCATCGTCGGTAGCGACACCAGCAGGGACAGGCTGCCCGCGACCTTGATGTCGACGCCGTACAGCAGCACGATTGTCGGGATCAGCAGTTCGCCGCCCGCCACGCCCATGATCGCGGCCACGACGCCGATGCCGAATCCGGCCGCCACGCCCGCGACCGTGCGGACCCCCGTCGGCAGGGTGAGTGCCGCGAGGTCTCCGTGGGTCGCCAGGAGTGCCGCGGCCATCAACACCAGAAGCACGGCGAGGACCCGGTAAAGGGCACCTGTCCGCATCCGCACCGCCCACGCCGCGCCCGCCCACGCGCCGAGGAGGCTGCCCGCCAACAGGTTCACCGCGACCTGCCAGTGCCCGGCCAACTCGGCAGCAGGCACGGCGGCCAGCCGGGCGGGCAGCGCGGTGAGGACGACCACCAGGCTCATGGCCTTGTTGAGGATCACCGCGGACAATGCGGCGAAGCCGAACAGCCCGATCAGCAGCGGCAGCCGGAACTCCGCGCCGCCCAGCCCGATCATGCCGCCCAGCACTCCTACGGCGGCTCCGCTGAGGAACACCAAGGACGCGGACGGCCACCGAGAAAGCTCTCGGTGGCCGCCGCTCAAACCCGTCACTATGAGCCGTCGAACTCCCGGGCCGCCAGTGCGCGGACGATGCCCGCGCGGCCCTCCGAGACCAGCCTGCGCAGCGCGGGCGGGTGCTCGTCGGCCAGCCACGCGTCCGAGGCGTCCACTGTGGACTGGGTGACCGCCCACGCCGGGTACAGCCCCAGCGCGACCGACTGGGCCCGCTCGCTCGACCGCCGCGCCCACACGTCCGCCACATCCGCGAAGTACCGCGTCGCGTACGGCGCCAGCAGCTCACGCTGGGCCGGGTGGGAGAAGCCGCCGATGATGGCCTCGTTCACCGCGTTGGGCAGTTCGTCGTCGTGGACCGCGCGGCGCCAGGCCTCGTCCTTGGCCTCCGTGGTGGGCCGCAGCGCCATGGCCCGCTCGGCCTGCCGGTGACCGGTCGCGGTGGAGTCGGTCTTGAGCTCCGCCTCGATCTCCGAGTCGTCCGCCGCGCCGTGGGCGACGAGCGCGTGCAGCAGCCGCCAGCGCAGGTCGGTGTCGACGAGCAGGCCCTCCAGCGGCGCCGACCCGTCGAACCAGCCGCGCAGGATCGCGACCTTGGCGTCGTCGAGGACCGACCCGGCCAGGGAGTTCACGAACGCCAGCTGGTGGTCCGACCCCGCCTCGGCGGACGTGGCCAGCTCCAGGATGCGGTCGGTGAACAGGGTCCAGCCCTGCGGCACCCAAGCCGTGTCGGCGTAGGAGGCGATCGCGGTCTGCGCCTGCAGCAGCAGCCGCTGCACCACGCCGACCTCGCTCTCCGCGGCCAGGCCATGGCACACCAGGCTGACGAAGTCGCGGGCCTTCAGCTCGGCCTCGCGGGTCATCTCCCAGGCCGCCGACCAACACAGGGTCCGCGGCAGCGGCTCGGTGATGTCGCCGATCCGGTCGATCAGCGTGGTCAGCGAACCGGTGTCGAGCCGCATCGTGCAGTAGGTCAGGTCGTCGTCGTTGACCAGGACGAGCTTGCCCCGCGGCACCCCGACCAGCTCGGGCACGACCGTGCGGTCACCCTCGACGTCGATCTCCACCCGGTGCGTGCGCACGAGCTTGCCGTCGACGTCGTCGTAGACGCCGATGGCGACCCGGTGGGTGCGCAGCTCGCCCTTGCCGGGCTTCGCACCACCCTGCATGACCGCGAACTCGGTGAACTTGCCGTCCGCGTCGACCTCGAAGCGCGGCCGCAGCGAGTTGAGGCCGGTGGTCTCCAGCCACTGCGCGCTCCACCACGACAGGTCGCGCCCCGACGCCTGCTCCAGCGCGCCCAGCAGGTCGGACAGCGTCGCGTTGCCCCACGCGTGCTTGTCGAAGTACACGCGAAGCCCGGACAGGAAATTATCCAGCCCCACGTAGGCCACGAGCTGCTTCAGGACGCTCGCGCCCTTCGCGTAGGTGATGCCGTCGAAGTTGACCTCGACCGCCTGCACGTCCGGGATGTCCGCGGCGACCGGGTGCGTCGACGGGAGCTGGTCCTGCCGGTATGCCCACGACTTCTCGATGTTGGCGAAGCTGGTCCACGCGTACTTGTACTCGGTGGCCTCGGCCTGCGCGAGCACCGACGCCCAGGTGGCGAACGACTCGTTGAGCCACAGGTCGTCCCACCAGCGCATGGTGACCAGGTCGCCGAACCACATGTGCGCCATCTCGTGCAGCACCGTCTCGCAGCGACGCTCGTAGGCGTAGCGGGTGACGCGGCTGCGGAAGACGTAGTCCTCCAGGAACGTCACGCAGCCGGCGTTCTCCATGGCCCCGGCGTTGAACTCCGGCACGAAGCACTGGTCGTACTTGCCGAACGGGTAGGCCACACCGAAGTTGCGGTGGAAGAACTCGAAACCCTGCTTGGTCTCGACGAACAGCCGGTCGGCGTCCATGTGCTCGGCGAGCGAGGCGCGGCAGTAGATGCCGAGCGGGATGGTGCCGGACTCGTCGGTGAACTCGTCGCGCCACTCCGCGTACGGGCCCGCGACCAGCGCGACCAGGTACGTCGACATCCGCTCGGTGGTGGTGAACACGTGCCGGACGGCGCCCGCGGCCTCCTCGGCCGACGCGCTCGCCGCGTTGGAGATGACCTTCCAGCCACTCGGCGCGGTCACGGTCATCGTGTAGACGGCCTTGAGGTCGGGCTGGTCGAAGCAGGCGAACATGCGCTTCGCGTCGGCCGTCTCGAACTGGGTGTACAGGTAGACGCCCTTGTCGACCGGGTCGACGAAGCGGTGCAGACCCTCACCGGTGTTGGTGTAGTCGCACTTGGCGACGACGGTCAGCTCGTTGGACTCGGCGAGGTCGGTGAGCGCGAGGCCCTGCTCCTCGTCGTAGCCGGACACATCCAGCGCGACACCGTTCAGCTCGGCTGACTCGACGGCGCCGACGAGGTCGATGAACGTCGAAGCGCCCGCCTCCCGGCTCGCGAAGCGGACCGTCGAGCGCGAGGCGAAGGTCGTCTCGCCAGGCTGGCCGGTGCCGTCGGTGAGGTCCAGCTCGATGGAGTACGACTCCACCTCCAGCAGCGCGGCGCGCTGTTGGGCTTGGTCTCGGGTCAGGTTGGGCGCGGCCACTAAACACCTCGGTCGACTCGTTGGCGGGAACTGCGGAACTCGGCACTGACAATCGCATCCAATCACGCGGGACCGCGTCAAGGTGGCGAGGAGTGCACGGGAAGCTTTCCGGGTAGTGCTGGGTTGGAGCCGACGGGGGCACCGTCCTCCGCCGAACAGGCGCTGACATCCGATGGGGAGATCCCACATGAGTTCGACGAAGGTCGACTTCTACTTCGATCCCGCCTGCCCGTTCGCCTGGATCACCTCGCGGTGGATCCTTGAGGTCGAGCGGCAGCGGCACCTAGAGCTGGACTTCCGAGTGATGAGTCTCTCGGTCCTCAACGAGGGCCGCGAGCTCGAGGACTGGTATCAGGAGCTGATGGACAAGGCGTGGGGGCCTGTGCGCGTGCTCATCGCCGCCGCGCGGGCCCACGGGGACGGCGTCCTGCGCGATCTCTACACCGCGATGGGCACCCGCATCCACAACGAGGGCGAGTCGGACTATGACCTCGTCGTCGAGGAGGCGCTCGCCGAGGTCGGTCTGCCCGCCGAACTCGCCGCCGCGGCCACGAGCACCGACTACGACGAGGCGCTGCGGGCCAGCCACCACCAGGGCATGGACCCGGTCGGCGATGAGGTCGGCACCCCGACGATCCACATCGATGGCGTCGCGTTCTTCGGCCCGGTCCTCACCTCGATCCCGCGCGGACAGGACGCCCTCGACGTGTTCGACGGCGCCCGGCTGCTCGCCGGCTACCCGGACTTCTTCGAGCTCAAGCGCACCCGCACGGGCAAGCTGAACTTCGATTAAGTCGCTGCCGTCGACCGGCTCCGGCCACTAGCTTCACGGTGATGCGAAAGGATCAACCGTGAAGCGAGTGGCCGGATCTTTGTTCGGGTTGGCGTACGGGGACGCGCTCGGCAAGCCGACGGAGTTCATGACCGTCGAGGAGATAGACCGCGTATACGGCCCCAACGGTCCACGCGACCTGGTGGGCGACCCGGCGCTCGTCACCGACGACACCCAGATGGCGCTCGCCGTCGCCTGGGCGCTGCACGGTGTGGACCACCTCGCGGCCGAGGTGCTTGAGCCGCGGATTCGGGAGCGGTTCATCGCGTGGTCGATCAGCCCGGAGAACAACCGCGCGCCGGGGATGACCTGCCTGCGTGCGGTCGCCGGGCTCGCCGAGGACCGGCCGTGGACCGAGGCGACGATGACGGGGTCCAAGGGTTGCGGCGCGAACATGCGCGTCACTCCGGTCGGCCTGCTGCCCGGCCTCGACCTGGACACCCTGGCCGCGGTCTCGCAGCTGCAGGCGGCGATGACCCACGGCCACCCGACCGCGCTCGCCGCGTCGGAACTCACCGCTTACGCGACCCGGCTCCTTGTCGACGGTGAGTCGCCCGCCGAACTTGTGGCGCTGCTGCGCGAGCGCTGCGTCAGCCGGCGCTCGGTCTACCGCGCTGACTGGCTCGGCACGCTCTGGCAGCAGCCGGGCGCGACCGACGAGCGCGACTACATCGCCCGCGGCTGGGACGAGTGCGCCGCCGTCCTCGACCGGCTGGCCGCCGCGCTGGCGGTACCCGACGACGGCGGCGACGCGTGCCTGGCCACCGGCGCGGGCTGGATCGCGGAGGAAGCGCTGGTCACCGCCCTGTACTGCTTCCTGCGGCACGTGGACGACCCGGTCGAGGCCATCGTCCGGGGTGCCCGCACCTCCGGTGACTCCGACTCCATCGCCGCGCTGGCGGGCGCCTTCGCGGGCGCGGCGCACGGCATGGACGCGTGGCCCGCGCACTGGGCCGACCGGATCGAGTACGGAGATCAGCTGTCCGAGTTGTCACAGCACTGGGCGGATGCGGATATGGAACAGTTGCGTTAATCGCCACCGCTTGGAGGACACATGTCTGCACCCGTCACGACCCGCACCGGCCACGTCATCGGCGGCAGGCTCGTCGACGGCGCGGGCGAGCGGATCGACGTGGTCAACCCGGCCACCGAGGAGGTCATCGCCTCGGTGCCCGCCGGCACCGCCGCCGATGTCGACGCCGCGGTCGAGGCCGCGACCGCCGCGTTCGCCGCCTGGTCGGCGACCAGCCCGGCCGACCGCGCCGCCGCCATCCGCCGGGTCTCCGAGGGCATCGCCGCCCGCCGCGACGAACTGGCCGCGACGATCACCGCCGAGATGGGCTCGCCGCTGTCGTTCTCGACCAAAGTCCAGGCGAGCCTGCCCGCGGCCACGTCGGCGGGCATCGCGAGCCTGATCGAGAACGGCTACTCCTTCGCCGAGGAGATCGGCAACTCGCTGGTCCTGCGCGAGCCGGTCGGGGTCGTCGGCGCGATCACGCCGTGGAACTACCCGCTCCATCAGATCGTCGCGAAGGTCGCCCCCGCGCTGGCCGCGGGCAACACGGTGGTGCTCAAGCCCAGCGAAGTCGCCCCGCTCAACGCCAACCTGTTCCTGGAGATCCTCGCCGAGGCAGGCATCCCGGCGGGCGTGGTCAACCTCGTGCACGGCACGGGCCCGGTCGTCGGTGAGGCGATCTCCCGGCACCCCGGCATCGACATGGTCTCGTTCACCGGGTCCACGAACGCGGGCAAGCTGGTCACCCAGGCCGCGTCCGAGACGGTCAAGCGGGTCGCGCTGGAGTTGGGCGGCAAGTCCGCCAACGTCGTGCTCGACGACGCCGACCTGGCGCGCGCGGTCAAGATCGGCGTGGCCAACACCTACATCAACGGCGGCCAGACCTGCACCGCGTGGACCCGGATGCTGGTGCCCGCGGCGCTGCACGACCAGGCCGTCGAACTGGCCGCGGCCGCCGCCGCGAAGTACACCGTCGGCGACCCGCTCGACGCGGCCACCCGAGTCGGCCCGATGTCGTCGGCCGCCCAGCGCGACCGGGTCCTCGAGTACATCAAGGTGGGCCAGGACGAGGGCGCGACCGTCGCGTACTCGGCCGCTGACCTGCCCGAACGCGGCGCGTACGCCCCGCCGACGGTGTTCGCCGGGGTCCGCCAGGACATGCGGATCGCGCAGGAGGAGATCTTCGGCCCGGTGCTGTCGATCCTCCCGTACGCCGACGAGGACGAGGCCGTGTCCATCGCCAACTCCACCATCTACGGGCTCGCAGGCGCGGTGTTCTCCGGCGACCAGGACCGGGCCATCGCGGTGGCGAAGCGGCTGCGCACCGGCCAGGTCGACGTCAACGGCGGTGCGTTCAACGCGCTGGCGCCCTTCGGCGGCTACAAGCAGTCCGGCAACGGCCGCGAGCTGGGCAAGTACGGCCTGGAGGAGTTCACCGAGGTGAAGTCGATCCAGCGATAGCGGCGCGCTGGGCCACGACGAACCCGGCGTCGACCGGTTCGCCGTGGCCCGGCACGACCACGCGCGGGTTCAGCGCGAGCAGGACGTCGAGCGCGGCGGGCCAGTGCTCGGGGTGGCTGTCCTCGCCGACCGACGGCGGCGCGCCTTCCTCGACCAGGTCGCCCGCGAAGACGACGGCGGCGTCGGGGATGTGGACGATCACGTCGTTGTCCGTGTGGCCCGGGCCCGGGTGGATCAGCTCCACGGGTCGACCGCCGAGGTCGAGCGTGGTCCGGTCGCCGGTGTCGTGGTCGGGCAGGACCAGCCGCGCGCTTTCCAGCCGCTCGGCGAGTTCCGGCTTGCCCTCGGCGCGGTACTTGGCCGCCCAGGACTCGACCTGCGCGCCCGTCGAGACGGCCATCTCGGCGCGGCAGCGGGCGTGCGCCCAGACCGGCGCGGGCAGGAGCGGGCTGGTGCCGAGGAAGTGGTCCCAGTGCGCGTGGGTGATCACGATCGTCCACGGCAGCGCGGTGATCTCCCGGATCGCGGTGGACCATTCGAGGCCGTGGGTCTCGTCCGGGCCGGTGTCGATCACCAGGCAGCGCTCCTGGCCCACGACCAGGCCGAGGGTCTGATCGAGCTCGGGGTAGCGCCGGGCGAAGACCCCGTCCGCTATCTCGAGCCACCTCATGACTCGAATACTCCGTCGACGAGCCGCGGGACGGTGGTGCTCACACCGTGCCGCGCGGCGAGGTCCACGTCGCCCGGGTGCCCGCCCGCGATCAGCTCACGGCCCGACGAGCACTCCCGCAGGATCGCGGGAAGGTCGTCGGCGAAGGCGAGGAACGCCGCTTCGGCCAGCCGGGCCTCCGGCGAGAGCCGCCCGCCAAGCGCGTGCGCGATCGCTCCGGCGCCCAGTTGGTCCTCCACGCACGGCCGCAGGGCTCCGACATGGCCCCATCGTTCGGCGGCGGCGATGATCCCGACCGGGCCGGTCTCTATGGCTTTCGCGATAGCGGGAGCGTTGCGCAGGCAGCCGGCGAGCACGGTCACGCCGGTCTCGGCGGCCGCCGCGCTCAGCGTCGCGCCGTTGGGGGAGGGGAGCGCGAGGAACGTCCCCTCGGGCAGGTCGACCAGCGACGAGGGCCGCAGGGTCCACGGGCCGTCGCCGGGCAGCGCGGCGCCCGCCGCCCGCGCCTCGGCCTCGCCGCGTTCGTCCCGCCATCGGACGGGCAGGACACGGCCACCGCGCGAGACGGCGATGTCCACGGAGGTGGAGAAGGACAGGACGTCGACGATCACCAGGACCGCGCACGTGCGGGCCAGCACGGCGACGCCGTCGAGCCCCCACTCCACGCGCACGTCGAAGCCGGCCTGGTCGAATGAGGGATCGGTCACCCCGCCAGCTTTCCAGGTGGCCTCGACAGGGCCGAACGGGTGACGGGATGGCACACTTCGGCGCGTGCGTGTCTACCTGGGTTCAGACCATGCGGGCTTCGAGCTGAAGGCCCACCTCATCGACCACCTCACCGCCGCCGGGCACGACGTCACCGACGTCGGCCCGCACACCTACGACGCGCAGGACGACTATCCGCCGTTCTGCATCGAGACCGCCCGGCGCGTTGTCGCCGACGAGGGCAGCCTCGGCGTGGTGATCGGCGGGTCCGGCAACGGCGAGCAGATCGCGGCGAACAAGGTCAAGGGCTGCCGTGCCGCCCTGGCCTGGAGCGTCGACATCGCCAAGCTGTGCCGCGAGCACAACAACGCCCAGGTCATCGGCCTCGGCGCGCGCCAGCACACGACCGAGGAGGCCACGGCGATCGTCGAGGCGTTCCTCGAGACGCCGTTCTCCACCGACGAGCGCCACGGCCGCCGCATCGCCCTGCTCGCCGACTACGAGCGGACCGGCGAGCCGCCCGTCCTGCCGTAGTGCCCGAGGGCCACACGCTGCACCGCCTCGCCCGGACGCACCAGAAGCAGTTCGCCGGTGCGCCGGTCGAGGTGTCGAGTCCACAGGGACGCTTCGCCGCTGGAGCGTCCCTTGTGGACGGACACGTGCTCGTCCGCGCGGAGGCGCACGGCAAGCACCTGTTCCACGTCTTCGGCCCGGAGACGATCGTCCACGTCCATCTAGGGCTCTACGGCACGTTCGACGGCGCCGTGATCCCGGCGCCGCCCCCGGTGGGCCAGGTGCGCCTACGCCTCGTCGGCAACACCCACTGGGCGGACCTGCGCGGCCCCAACACCTGCGAGATCTTGACCCGCGCCGAGGTGAAGGCCCTACGCGACCGCTTGGGCCCCGACCCGCTGCGCCGCGACGCCGACCCGGACAAGGCGTGGGACCGGATCTTCCGCTCACGCACACCGATCGCGGTGGCGCTGATGGACCAGTCGGTGATCGCCGGCATCGGCAACGTCTACCGAGCGGAACTCCTGTTCCGCCACGGCCTCCACCCGATGGTTCCCGGCCGCTCCCTGGACCGTGCACTGTGGACAGACATGTGGTCGGACCTGGTAACCCTGATGCGCCAAGGCGTCCGCCGCAACCGCATCGACACGGTCCGCGATGAGGACCTCCCCAAGGCAACCGGCCGCGCCCCGCGCAAGGACCGCCACGGCGGCGAGGTCTACGTCTACCGCCGCGCAGGCCAACCCTGCCTGGTGTGCGGAACCGAGGTAGCGGGCAAGGTCCTAGCCGCCCGCAACCTCTTCTGGTGCCCCACCTGCCAACCCACCTAACCGCGAGTCGCCCCTCCCGGCAAGTGAGTCGCCCCGTCCGGCAAGTGACTTCGACATTCGCGATTCGCCAATGTCGAACTCGCTTGCCTCAAGGGTGAACTCACTTGCCGGGAGGGGCGACTCGCGGGTTAGAAGTCGAAGCCGCCGCCCATGTCGCCGAAGCCGCCGCCCATGTCGCCGCCGAAGTCCCCACCCATGTCACCACCGGCGTCACCACCGCCGTCACCGCCCATGTCGCCCTCGCCGCCGCCCATGGCGTCCTCCTGGCCGGCGTCATGCCCGGATTCCCAGGCCTGGGCCCCGGCGATCCCCGCCATGCCGGAGAACATCGCGCTGAACAACAGCACCGAGCCCATGCCCCAGGCGCCCGCCACGAGCGCGGGCTTCCACCATGGCTCGCTGTACCAGCCCTGCGGTACCGGCCGACCGGCCACACGCCCGCCCGGGTAGTAGTGCGGTGTGTTGCGCCCCGGCGCCGGGGACGCCTCGTAGTCGTGTCCTTCCACGCTCACCCGGCGGTCCTCGGTGACCTGGCCCGCGCGCCGCGCCTCCGGGTCGACCGGCAGTTCCGGCCCAGGGTCGAGCCCCATGGCCCCACGAGCGGCGCGGACGTAGTACAAGCCCTCCAACGCAGTCTTCGTGACCAGCCTGCACTGCTCGACCGTCTTCGCCTGCTCCATCTGCGACCCGGCCGCGGTGTACCGCTCGGAAGCGTCAGCCATCGCCTGCTTGGACGGCTCGTTCGTGCCGGTCAGGTTCATCACCTGGCCACCCAGCCGCTCCACCCAGCGCCGGGCGTCGGCCTGGGCGTCTTCCAGCTGGGTGCGCCGCGCGCCCGCGCGGCCACGCATGGAGAAGAACGCGACCGCGATGACCACGACGATGAGTACCAGCAGCACGGTCGATTCGGTCATCGCGACCCTCCAGGTGGCCTTGAACGCGTCTCACAAGGCTCAACGCCGGACCGTACCGGCATGGTTCCCGCGTCGCCGCTCAGAACACCTCGACGCAGGCGGGCTCGCGTTCGGCCAAGAACGCCGCTGACAGCGCGGCAACGGCACCGGGCGTGTGCTCCCGGACCCGACCGGCCGCCGCCAACGTCGCGATCCGTGTGCCGCCGAGGAACGCAGCCGCGAGGTCGGTCGTGCTGGTGGAGACATCTGGCTCGTCGGTGCTGCGCGTGACCTCCGCGGCGCCGTCGGCGTCCACAGTGAACCGCCAGCGGCCCGCGTTCCACGGGCAGAACTCGTCGGCCACCTCCAGCACGACATCCACCGCGCTCGCGTACCCGCGGGCGCACAACGCGCGGTCTATGTCCACGAGTCGCACGAACATCCCGTCGTACCGCGAGCACTTCGCGGCCCTGGGCGTCTGCAGCAGCCACGGGAGCGGATCGTCGACACCGGCGTTGACGTCGACCCACTGCACGAGGTCGATGTCGAGCAGATGCCGGGCAAGCGCCGCATAGGCCTGCGGCGTGTTCGCCACCAGCTCGCGGACCAGGACCCGGCCATCCGGCCCGCGGTCGGTCCAGCCGTTCTTGACCCGGTAGGCGACGTAACCGTCCGGGTGCACCGCGAACCGCAGCCGCGACCCGCCGCCGCGACGGTTCTCCAAGTCGAGGAAGTGGTACTCCCAATGGCCGGCGCCCCGACCCAACGCGCCGACCCGGTTCTCCGCGTACCGGTCATAAAGCGGCCGAATGACAGGCAGCGCCTCTTCGCGTGGCAACTCCCGAACCCGATCGACACCGAGGTCGATCCCCGGGCGGAACGGCGTCTTCGCGGTGATCTCGTAGTTCACGAAATCGGTCGCCAAGCCGTAGCCGAACCGCCCGTAGATCGCCGCCTCGCTCGCCCACAGTGCCGCTATCGGCTCCGCGCCCGACTCGTGCAACCCGTGCAGCTGCGCACGCATCAGCCGGGTCAGCACCCCGCGCCGCCGGTGGTCGGTCGCGACCCCGACCGACGTGACCGCGGCGACCGGTGTCTGTCCCCGCCCCGGAACGCAGACCGAGCGGGTCAAGATCTGGCCGACGCCCGCGAACCGCCCATCGGCGACCAGTGCGAGCGACCGCTCCGGCTCGAAGACGGTCCGCTCGGACTCCACGACGCTGTCGACGTGGTCATCGTTGAGGAACGCCTTGGCGAGCACCCCGGCGAACTCGGGGAGATCGTCATCGGTCAGCGGACGGATCGAGTAATCGTCGTTGGCCACACTTGGTGTCTACGCGCCCCGAGCGTCCGCCGCCACGGGATTTCCGTCAGGCGAAGAACGGCTCACTCACGTCGAGCCCGTGCTCGACCCGCCGCCGCACGGACACGGCGACATCCAGCTCGTCGAGCCGCTCCGGCTCGACCCACACTGCGTCCACGCCGAGCTTGCCGCCTACCGGCCGACCGCGGAAACAAAGCGCGAGCTGCTCGGCCGACGACGGATCGTCGTAGATCCCGACCAACCCGGTGATCTCGATATCGACCCCGGTCGCCTCCGCGACGACCCGGCTCGCGGCGACCGCGACCGACTCGCCCGTGAACGCCGGGCCCTGAGGAAGGTGATGACTGAGGGAGCCGGAGGAATCCCGGCGACGAAGCATCAGCAGCAGCCCCGCGTCGTCGAACACCACGGTGCTCGTCGCGACGACGGTGCGCTGAGCCGATCGCACGTCCTGAATGAAGTGGTAGCCGGATTGCGACATAGCTACTGGATACCGAGTCGATCATGGGAACACCATGGAGTCGCACCGAAAGGGGTCTTATATCACCCGACTGGCTGTGGTGCATGACACTCGCGAAAAATATTGCCACGAAGTACCGGGAAACGGCGCCTCATAAGGAAGTGGCGGCAAGATCCAGAAGGACCTCACCGCCACCGAAACCGAGCGGGCGACGGGAATCGAACCCGCGTAGCTAGTTTGGAAGACTAGGGCTCTACCATTGAGCTACGCCCGCGTGCGCCGGGCGACCCGGCAACGGAGGCCAGCTTAGCGGTACGGCTAAGCTGATCGCGCACGACCCCGGGGTGTGGCGCAGCTTGGTAGCGCATTCGCTTTGGGAGCGAAGGGTCGCAGGTTCAAATCCTGTCACCCCGACGAAGGCCCCGTCTCCACTGGTGACGGGGCCTTTTGTTGTGGAAGCGGTGGTCATCCCCGATCCACCGCTTCCCCGGCTCCCTCGCCCCGGCGGACGAGGGAGCGTCGGCGAGGTCTAGCAGTCCCGGAGTTCGGGGGACTGGTTCAGCAGCTGCCCCCGCGGCGAGATGAAGGCGCGGTAGCGCTCGCTGTCCACCGCGGACGGGGCGAAGCCGCCGACGCGGTGGCAGTTCTGGAAGGCCAGCTTCATCCCGAAGTGGCGCTCCAGCCCACCCCGGATCGAGTCCGACGCGAGAGCGCGCAGCAACTGCCCGCGCTCGGCCTCACTGGGCGGCGGCACCTCGTGGTCGGCGAACCCGTCCACGCTCTTCGACAAGCCATCCGCGACCGAGGAGATCACCTCCCAGGCGTACGGAAGTGAGGTGCGCACACACTCCACGAACTCGGCGTCGGCGACAGGGCCGCGTTCGGCGGCGGCCAGCAGGTCGGCGGGCACATCGAGAGACATCGAACCTCCAAGTAGTGCGGTCCCTCCCTCCCTACCGGCCTCTTGAACGCTGGACAAGAGAACCTGATCAACGTCACCGGTACGGGTCAAATCGGGTCACCCGGACGCCGGTATCCACCGGCACACGCAGCCGGTAGAGCCATGGGGAGTGATCTTCGGACTGTTCGTTCTCGCCCCCCGTTTCCCCCACCAGAGCGACCACGAATCACTCGACCGCGCCCATCGCGCGATCCTGGCCGCTGAAAGCGCCGGGTTCGACAGCGCGTGGATCGCCGAGCACCACTTCATGCCCTACGGCGTCTGCCCGGACGCGCTGACCTTCGCCGCGCACGCCCTGGGCGCCACGACCCGGATCGCCGTGGGTACCGCGGTCAGCGTGCTCAGCACCGCCCACCCCGTCGCGCTGGGGGAGCGGGCCCTGCTGCTCGACGCCCTCTCCGCCGGACGCTTCCGCCTCGGCGTCGGCCGGGGCAGCCCCCTGGTCGACCTTGAGGTCTTCCAAAGAGGCCTGCCCAGCTACGAAGAGGGCTTCGCCGACGGCCTCGATCTGCTGCTTCGGACAATGACCGGCCCCACGGTCTCCGGTGACCGCTGGTTCCCGTTCCGCGAAGTCCCGGTCGTCCCGGCCCCGACCACCAAGCCGCACCCGCCGCTCACCGTCGCCGCCACCTCACCGGCGACCGTCGACCTCGCCGCCGCCCGCGGCCTGCCGATGCTCCTCGGAATGCACATCGGCGACGACGACAAGCGCGCCATGGTCGACAGATACCGCCAGTCCGGTGGCCCCGAAGACGCCCCGCACGTGTCCGCAGTCGTCGCCCACATCGCCGAGAGCCGCGAACAGGCGGTGGCCGAGGTCATGGCCACCATGCCCGGCTGGCTCCGCACCGGCCTCGCCGCGCACGTGCCCGTCGACGGACGACCCCGCCCGAGCCGCGATCCCGAGGCCTATGCACGGTTGCTTTGTGACCTGCATCCCGTGGGAGATCCGGACTACTGCGCCGAGGTTTTAGACCGGAGCGCGCGCCGAACCGGGATCGGGCACGTCATCGCGATGGTCGAGGCGACCGGTGATCCAGACCGCACCCTGAAGACCGTCGAACGCCTCGGCGCCCAGGTGCTGCCCACACTGCGCACCCCGGCCGTCTCCGACCTGGGCAAGCTCGCCTAGACTCGGGGATCGACCCCGGCCGCCGTTTCGTGCCCGGGACGCATCAGCTGTCACAGTCGTCAAGGAGATCACGTTGAAGAGCACCGTCGAGCACCTGAGCCCGACGCGGGTACGGATCAACGTCGAGGTGCCGTTCGACGAGCTCAAGCCGAACTTCGACCGCGCATACCGCAAGCTCGCCAGCCAGGTCCGCATCCCGGGCTTCCGTCCGGGCAAGGCTCCCGCCAGGGTTATCGAGTCGCGCATCGGGCGCGCGCCGATCCTCGACGAGGTCGTCAACGAGGCCATCCCGGCCAAGTACATGGAGGCCCTCACCGCCGGTGAGGTGAAGGCGCTCGGTCAGCCGGACATCGAGGTCACCAAGCTCGAGGACGGCGACCACCTCGCCTTCACCGCCGAGGTCGACGTCCGCCCCGACCTCACCATCCCCGCCTTCGGCGAGTTCGCGGTCACCGTGGACGACCTGGAGCTCGAGGACAGCGAGGTCGACGAGCAGCTCGACGAGCTGCGCGCCCGCTTCGGCACCCTGACCGGCGCCGACCGCCCCGTCGAGACCGGCGACTTCGTCTCCATCGACCTCTCGGCCACCGTCGACGGCCAGGACGTCGAGGAGGCCAAGACGAGCGGCCTGTCCTACGAGGTCGGCTCCGGCGAGCTGATCGAGGGCATCGACGAGGCCCTGCTCGGTGCCGCCGTCGGCGAGACCAAGCACTTCACCACCACCCTGGTCGCGGGCGAGTACGCGGGCAAGGAAGCCGACGTCGCGGTCACCGTGCAGTCGGTCAAGGTGCGCGAGCTGCCCGAGGCCGACGACGACTTCGCCCAGCTGGCCAGCGAGTTCGACACCATCGACGAGCTGCGCGCCGACCTGCGCGAGCGCCTCACCCGGGTCAAGAAGATGCAGCAGGGCGTGCAGGCCCGCGACAAGGTCCTCGAGGCCCTGTTGGAGCAGGTCGACGTGCCGCTGCCGGAGAAGGTCGTCGAGGCCGAGGTCGACTCCCGCCAGCACGACGCCGTGCACTCGTTCGACCACGACCAGGACAAGCTCAACGAGTTCCTGGCCACCCAGGACCAGACCCGCGAGGACTTCGACACCGAGGTCCGCGCCGACGCCGAGAAGGCGGTCCGGACCCAGCTGATCCTGGACTCGATCGCCGAGTCCGAGCAGGTCCAGGTCAACGACGGCGAGCTGACCGAGCGGATCATCTACCAGGCGCAGCGCTTCGGTGTGAGCCCGGACGAGTACGTCCAGCGCGCGCAGCAGTCCGGCCAGCTCGGCGCCATCTTCGCCGACGTCCGCCGCGGCAAGGCGCTGGCCTCGGTCGTGCGCCAGGCCACGGTGACCGACGCCTCGGGCAACAAGGTCGATCTGGAAGAGCTTTTCGGCAAGGTCGAGGATGCGCCCGCCCCCGAGGTGGCCGCGGCCGAGTAGCCGAGGAAATAGCTTTGACGCTCTGAGCGAAAGTGGGCGGTGTCGGGAAGTCGGCGCCGCCCGCCTTCGTTAGTGTCGGTTACGAGATCACTGGTTCGTATGAATTTGGGAGAAGGCAGGCAGACGTGACGCAGCACCTCTCGCCCCACATGCGGTCCGCCACCGCGGGGCTCAACCTGAACGACTCGGTGTACGAGCGGCTGCTCCGTGAGCGCATCGTCTTCCTCGGCTCCGAGGTCGATGACGACATCGCCAACCGGATCACCGCGCAGCTGCTCCTGCTCGCGGCCGAGGACCCCGAGAAGGACATCACCTTCTACATCAACTCGCCGGGTGGATCGGTCACCGCGGGCATGGCGATCTACGACACGATGGAACTCATCGAGCCCGACGTGGCGACCTGGGGTATGGGCCTGGCGGCGTCCATGGGCCAGTTCCTGCTCGCCTCGGGCACCCCTGGCAAGCGCTACGCCCTGAAGCACGCGCGGATCATGATGCACCAGCCGTCCGCGGGTGTCGGCGGAACGGCGTCCGACATCGCCATCCGCGCGCAGGTCTACGCCAAGTGGAAGCACGAGATGGCGCTCATCACCGCCGAGCAGACCGGTCAGACCGTCGAGAAGATCACCGCCGACGCGGACCGCGACCGCTGGTTCACCGCCGAGGAGGCCAAGGAGTACGGCTTCATCGACCACGTGGTCGCCCGTGCGACGCAGGCCCCCAACACCAACTGACGGCCTCGCCGCGTTGCCACGGCTGATGAGCCAAGACAGGAGCTACTTGTGAGTGGAATGCAGCTTCCCCAGTCCCGCTACGTGCTGCCGTCGTTCGTCGAGCGCACGAGCTACGGGGTCAAGGAATCCAACCCGTACAACAAGCTGTTCGAAGAGCGGGTCATCTTCCTCGGCGTGCAGATCGACGACGCGTCGGCCAACGACGTCATGGCGCAGCTGATCTACCTGGAGTCGGCCGACCCCGACCGGGACATCACGATGTACATCAACTCCCCGGGTGGCTCGTTCACCTCGCTGATGGCCATCTACGACACGATGCAGTACGTGCGTCCCGACATCCAGACGTTCTGCCTGGGCCAGGCGGCCTCGGCGGCGGCGGTGCTGCTGGCGGCGGGCACCCCGGGCAAGCGGTTCGCCCTGCCCAACGCGCGGGTGATGATCCACCAGCCCTCCACCGAGGGTGTCTACGGTCAGGTCTCCGACCTGGAGATCCAGGCCGCCGAGATCCAGCGCGTGCGCCAGCTGCTGGAGATCACCCTGGCCCGCCACACCGGCAAGGACGAGGCCCAGGTCCGCTCCGACATCGAGCGCGACAAGATCCTCACCGCGGCCGAGGCGAAGGACTACGGCATCATCGATGAGGTCCTGCCGTACCGCAAGCTGTCGGCCAAGGGCTAGACCTTTCGACCCGGCGCGGACGAATTCAGCAAGAAAGTGACCGACACGCGGGGCCTTCTGGGCTTACCGTAGGTAGCTAGGGCTTTCGACCGGAATCGGCCGCGCCGGGTGCGGGATCTCCCGCTCCGCGGGGTTTGGCAGGTACCGTCGAGGGCAACGGACGGGCATGGGCCCGCACATCGGGTGAACGAACCCGAGGCGCGGGGGGTTCCCAGGCGCGGACGCCACACAGCAGGCGCACTCACCTGAGTGGGCCGGAGGGGACAAAGGTCAGCGGTCATGGCACGTATCGGTGACGGCGGAGACCTGCTCAAGTGCTCTTTCTGCGGAAAGAGCCAGAAGCAGGTGAAGAAGCTCATCGCCGGCCCCGGCGTCTACATCTGTGACGAGTGCATAGACCTGTGCAACGAGATCATCGAGGAGGAGCTGGCCGAGGCCGGCGACGTCAAACTCGATGAGCTCCCCAAGCCTGCCGAGATCCATGACTTCCTCGACAGCTATGTCATTGGCCAGGACGATGCCAAGCGTTCGCTCGCCGTGGCGGTATACAACCACTACAAGCGCATCCAGGCGGGCGACCGCGCCCGTCCCGAGGGCCGTGAGGGCCGGGAATCGCGCGAGGACACCGTCGAGCTGGCGAAGTCCAACATCCTCATGCTCGGCCCCACCGGCTGCGGCAAGACCTACCTCGCGCAGACGCTGGCGAAGCTGCTGAACGTTCCGTTCGCCATCGCCGACGCCACCGCGCTGACCGAGGCGGGCTACGTGGGCGAGGACGTCGAGAACATCCTGCTGAAGCTGATCCAGGCCGCCGACTACGACGTCAAGCGCGCCGAGACCGGCATCATCTACATCGACGAGGTCGACAAGATCGCCCGAAAGAGCGAAAATCCGTCGATCACCCGCGACGTGTCCGGTGAGGGCGTGCAGCAGGCGCTGCTGAAGATCCTCGAGGGCACCACTGCGAGCGTCCCGCCGCAGGGCGGCCGCAAGCACCCGCACCAGGAGTTCATCCAGATCGACACGACGAACGTGCTGTTCATCGTGGCGGGCGCCTTCGCCGGTCTGGAGCGCATCATCCAGGACCGCGTGGGCAAGCGCGGCCTGGGCTTCGGCGCGGAGATCCGCTCGAAGGCCGACATCGACAACGCGGACTTCTTCTCCGACACGATGCCGGAAGACCTGATCAAGTTCGGCCTGATCCCCGAGTTCATCGGGCGTCTGCCGGTCCTGGCCAGCGTCACCAACCTCGACAAGGAGTCCCTGGTCCAGATCTTGACCGCGCCGAAGAACGCGCTGGTCAAGCAGTACCAGAAGCTCTTCGAGATGGACGGCGTCGAGCTGGAGTTCACCCCCACCGCGCTCGAAGCGGTCGCCGACCAGGCGATCCTGCGCGGCACGGGTGCCCGAGGCCTGCGCGCGATCATGGAGGAAGTCCTGCAGTCGGTGATGTACGACATCCCGAGCCGCACGGACGTCGCCAAGGTCGTCATCACCGAGCAGACGGTCCGCGAGAACGTCAACCCGACCATCGTCTCCCGCCAACCTTCCCGACGGGAGCGCCGCGAGAAGTCCGCCTGACATGGGCGGCGACTGGCCTTATGTCTTGCTGCTGCACGGCCTCACCGGCTCGGGCCGCGGCCACTGGCAGGGCTGGCTCGCACACGAACTGGCCGACGCGGGCGCGTCGGTCGAGGTCCCGGTGTTCAGCGAACCCGACCACCCGTGTCTCGACACGTGGCTGGGCGAACTGAAACACCACCTCGAAGCCGCGCCCGCGAAGACCAAACGAGTCGTCATAGCCCAGGGCGTCGGCGCGGCACTGTGGCTCCACCACGCCGCCCGGACCCCACTGGACGACCACTCGCTGAGGGTGGACAACGTCCTCCTGGTAGCCCCACCCGGCGACTCCTGGCATGCCCCGGACGTCCGCGGCTTCACCCCAGTCCCCCTCGACGCAGCAGGCATCCGCCGTGCGGCCGGTTGGACCCAGTTGGCCACCGGCGAGGACGACGAGTGCCTGCCGGTGGACGAGGCGGTGAAGATGGCGGCGGAGCTGAAGATCGACCTGGACGTGATCCCAGCAGGCGGTGCCTTGGACACGAGGACCGGCTATGGCCCGTGGCCATCGGTCCTGGAGTGGATCCGCAACCGCCACACCCGCCTGACCGCAGTGGAACCCGCCTCCTGACGCAGAATCCCGCTTCCTGCCGCAGAGCAGGGCGGCCATAGCAGGCAAACGGCCAAATAGAGCAGCCTGTGTCTGGCGATCAACGCGCGATCTGGACAGCAGCCCCATCCCGTGAACGCAAGTGGCCATCCTGATGGCCTGTTTCTGGTGGTCAACGCGCTTCAAAAGCGGTCCCACCCCCTGAACGCAACGGGCCAGCACCAACGGCCTGTTTGGGTGGTTCGCCTTGATTTGGGGTGAAATGGGCCTAAACTTCCTGCGCGGGTGGGTTTCACCTCCCCACCCTCTTTGCCCGCGCAGGCCCATTTCTAGGGGTCCCCAAATCAAGGCGAACCACCCAAACAGGCACCACAACGCGAGCGAACAAGCAGGTCAGGCCTTGCGGCTCACAGCAGGAGCATGCCGCCCCAAGAACCCCAAAACATCCGGCACAATCCGCCGATAAAACCCATCCCCATGCCCCCCAGGCCCCATGTACCCAACCTCAGGAGAAGCCAGCCGAATAAACTTCCGAGTCCCTTCAATAAAATGATCCTCAGTCCCACACCAAACACCCACAGGAACACGCCCAAGCTTCTCCACATTGCGCAGAGGATCGAGCGACGCCCATTCCTGAGTGCTCTTGAACGCCCGCCGAGTACTCATCTCACGCCACGACATCAGCAGCCCAGGCGAGATCGCCGCGACGGCGGACAGTGGGACGCGCATCTCTTCACGCCGGCGGGCATAAAGCAAAGCCCCAAACCCGCCCATAGACACCCCGGCGCACGCGAACGGCGTCCCAGTGGCATCCCCAAGTCCCCGAGCCCGCAACCACCGCGGAACCTCCTCGAGCAACATCGCCATCGCGTTGTCGCCGACCCGGTTCTCGTGCCAGTAGTTGTTGCCGCCGTCCACGGCGATGAACCCGAACGGCGGTAGCGTCCCCGCCGCCACGCCACGGGCAAGGGCGGCGGGCAGTCCGGTGGGGGCGGCGTGGCGGGCGCGGCCGTGCAGGCCGTGCAGGAGCACGCACATCGGCAGGTTCTTGGTCGGCAGCTGGGCGGGCAGGATGGTCACGACGTCGACGTCTTGGCCGCGGGCAGCGGAGAACACCCGGTCGGTGCGCACCAGCGGCTCCGGCGCGGCCCCGGTGGTCACGAGGTCCAGCCACGGCAGCGACCCAGAGACCACCCCGGTCGCCGCCAAGCCGGCGGCGCCCGCGATCAGCAGTGACCGGCGGCTGAGCCCTGGTCTTCCCCCGTCCCCCATGCGTCCCCCTCCGACGGACTGCCTTCTCCCCTTAGACGTACCAAGTCAGGCATTCGGTGGCCTGTCAGACGCCTTCGATCACCCCATCGTGAGGGTGAACTCGAACGTTTCTCGGTTCACTGCTCCGAGAGTGCACCAAGATCGCTACGGAGCGCACCCGAACCGGCAACAAGATCGTTAACTGATCACTGACCGCGACCGCAGTGCGTCGACCTTCGAGGCCGGGTAGCCGAGCCAGTCGAGGACCGCGTCGGTGTGTTGTCCCAGCGTCGGGACGGGTGCGGGGTCCCAGGTCCAGGTGTCGGCGTCGACTGGCGGGCGAAGCATGGGCACCGAGCCGCCCGGTACCGGGACGGTCGACCAGCGGTCGCGGGCGACCAGCTGCGGGTGCGATGTCAGTTCGGTCACACCCCGTGTCCGGGCGGCCGGGACGTCGGCGGCGTCGAGCGCGGCGAGCAGGGTGTCGGCGTCGACGGCGTCGAACGACGGCTGCAGTTCGGCGTGCAGATCGGCCCGGTGCGCGACCCGGTCGGACACCGTCCGGTACCGGGGGTGGTCGGCCAGCTCGGGCCGCCCGATGACCGACGCGCACAGCCGCCGCCACTGCCCGTCGTTCTGCACGGCCAGGTGGACCGCGCCGCCGTCCCCGCAGGCGAACGGCCCGTACGGGGCGATGGTCGGGTGGTGCGCGCCGTGCCTGCCGGGCGACGAGCCGGTGCCGTGCGCGTACAGCGCGGGCTGGTGCATCCACTCGGCGAGCGCCTCCATCAGCGTCAGCCGCAGCGTCGCCCCCTCACCGGTCCGCCCCCGTCGCACCAGCGCGGCCAGCACTGCGGCGTGCAGCTGGACGCCCGCGGCGATGTCGGCCACGGAGATCCCGGCCCGCGCCATCGACGGCCCGTCGCCGGTCGTCGCGACCAGCCCGGTCTCGGACTGGATGAGCGCGTCGAACGCCTTGCGCTCGCCGTACGGCCCGCCCTCGCCGTAGGACGACAGCTCGGCGGCGATCAACCCGGGATGGCGCGCGCGAACGGTATCCACGTCGAGCCCGAGGCGGCGGGCGGCGCCGGGGGAGAGGTTGCACATCACCACGTCGGCGCGCGAGAGCAGCTCCTCGACGATCGCCAGCCCATCGGCCTGTTTGAGGTCGACCGCCACCGACTCCTTGCCGACGTTGGTCCACGCGAAGTAGCTCGACACGTCGCCGCACGAGCTGTCGTAGTCGCGGGCGAAGTCGCCGGACCCCGGCCGCTCGATCTTGATCACCCGGGCGCCCAGGTCGGCCAGCAGCCGGGTCGCGTAGGGCACGGCCACCGCCTGCTCCAGGCTGATCACGACCATCCCGTCGAGCGGCTTCACCCGATCCGCCCGACGCCCGCGTACACGTTCATGGCCGAGTCGCGCAGGAACCCGATCAGCGTCATCCCCTGCTCCTCGGCCAGGTCGGCCGCCAGCGACGACGGCGCCGACACGGCCGCGAGCACCGGCACCCCGGCCATCGCCGCCTTCTGTACCAGCTCGAACGACGTCCGCCCGGACACCATCAGCACCATCCCGCGCAGCGGCACCCGGTCGGCCAGCAGGGCCCACCCGAGCACCTTGTCGACGGCGTTGTGCCTGCCCACGTCCTCGCGGACCACCAGCGCCTCCCCGGACGCGGTGAACAGCCCCGCCGCGTGCAGCCCGCCGGTGCTCTCGAAGACCTTCTGCTGCTCCCGAAGCTGTCCCGGCAGCGTGTGCAGGACATCGGCGGCGACCGTCACGTCGTCCTCGGCCGGCGAGAACCGCGTCCGCAGCCGCACCGCGTCGAGCGCGGCCTTGCCGCAGACCCCGCAGGACGAAGTCGTGTAGAAGTTCCGCTCCACCCCGACCTCGGGCGCGGGCACCCCGTCGGCCAAGGCGACGTCGAGGACGTTGTAGGTGTTGCGCCCGTCCGCGTCGGCCCCGTCGCAGTACCGCGCGACGGAGACGTCCTCGCGGCCGCCGATCACGCCCTCGGTGAGCAGGAAGCCGTGCGCCAGCTCCACATCGTGTCCCGGCGTGCGCATCGTGACCGCCAGCGCCCGCCCGCCGACCCGAAGCTCCAGCGGCTCCTCCGCGGCCAGCGCGTCCGGCCGCGTGCGCCGCCCGTCGGCGCTCAGCCGCACCACAGACCTGCGCACCGTGACTCGTCCCATGCCACCAGCCTAAGGAAGGCCATCCTCGACGCCTGCGCCCGTCGGGGATGGCCTTCCGGTGCGGACCGCTCAGGTCACAGCCGCTGCCAGAGCGCCGGGACGTTGGGCGGTTCCCACCCAGGCTGGGACGTGTGTCCCTGCCAGCACTTGTAGCTCGCCCCGCCGTAGGTGACCTGGGCGCCCGCCGCGTACGCGACGTGGGGCGCCCACGTGCCGCCCGGTGGGACGGTGGTGGTGGTCGGCGAGGTCGTGCCGGTCGGCGGGGTGGTGGTGCTGGTCGGCGGGGTGCCGGTCACGGTCAGCCGCAGGCCGTAGACGCTGAGGATCTCGTTGACCGGCTGGAAGTAGATCGTCCCGCCGGAGGTGCAGTTGCCCGAACCGCCGGACGTGACGCCCTGGGCCTGGTCGCCGGTGAGCCAGGAGCCACCGGAGTCGCCCGGTTCGGCGCAGGCGTTGGTCCTGGTCAGGCCGGTGATCGTGCCTTCGGGGTAGGTGACGGAGGCGTTCTTCTGCTGGATGGTGCCGCAGCGCCAGCCGGTGGTGGAGCCCGAGCGGCACACCGACGCGCCGACCGGGGCCTCGGTGGAGCCCGCGACCGGGACCGTGCCCGGGTAGCGGTTGACCAGCGGCCGCGGGGTGTTGCCCGCCGCCGCCCGCACCCAGGCGTAGTCGTTGCCGGGGAAGCTCGACCCGACGACCGTCCCGCTGGGGTTGGAGGTGGCGGTGCCCGCGCGCCCGCAGTGGCCCGCGGTGACGAAGCCGCCTTCGACGGCGAAGCCGATCGAGCAGCGGCCGCTGCCGAAGGTGTAGGCGTTGCCGCCGATGATGTCGATCATCGGCTTGGGCGACTCCGTGGACGCCTCGACCCGGACCGCATCGACACCGTTCGCACCCGCCCACGCTTTCGCCGCGTCCTGGCTGCCTTGCTTGGCCAGGACGACGACGGAGTTGGTGGTGACGTCGACGTACCAGCCCGGCACGCCCGCGGGCGCGGACTTCGCCGCTGTGTCGAGCCGGTCCTTGAGGGCGCCGAGCTGGGCTTCGCTGCGTGCGACGGTCTGCGGGATCGCGCCGAGGGCACGGACCTGGTCGGCCTTGGTCTGGTCGGTCACCGCGACGATGAAGCGGGTCGCGTCGCCGTTGAGCCAGGCGCCGCCGAAGGACGCGCCGAGCCGGGCCCGCAGGGCGGCCTCGGTCTGGGCGGCGACCTTCTCCCGGCCGAGGCGCTGCCGGGCTTGCTCCGGGGTGATGTGCAGGTCTCGGGCGAGTGCGGCCTCCATGGACGTGTCCGCCGCGGCGGACGGTGTGCTGAGCGCGACGGCGGTGGTGAAGCCGGCCACGCTGAGTGCCGCCAACGCGGCGGCGGTGATCTTTCGGTTCATCCGCTCTCCAAGGCAGGGTGAGGTGGGACGCTCCGAGCTAAGCCCTCCACCGCCATAATTGGTACATACCAATCTGGTCATACCGTTAAAGTCCGAAGGGTGAACAGGGACAGCTACGACGTCGTCGTTGTCGGCGGTGGGCACAACGCGCTGGTCGCGGCGGCCTACCTGGCCAAAGCCGGGCGCTCGGTGGTGGTGCTGGAACGCCTGGGCCACACCGGTGGCGCCGCGGTGAGCGCGAGCCCGTTCCCCGGGGTGTGGCTCTCGCGCTACTCGTACCTGGTGAGCCTGCTGCCGGACCGGATCGTGGCGGACTTGGGTCTGCGGCTGGATCTGCGCTCCCGTGCGGTGTCCTCGTACACCCCGACCGTCCGCGACGGCCGCGCCACCGGCCTGCTGGTCGAGCGCGATCCCGGACGGGTGACCGCGGCGTCGTTCCGCGCGCTGACCGGCTCGGACGCCGAATTCGGGCGCTGGCAGGAGTTCTACGGCGACCTCGCCCGGGTGGCCCGCGCGCTTGCGCCGACAATGCTCGACCCGCTCCCATCCGCGGCGGCGGCCCGCGACCTGGTAGTCGGGGCGGCAGGGGAGAAGGTCTGGCGGCAGATTTTCGAACGCCCGCTGGGGGAGGCGATCGAGGAGACCTTCACCGACGACCTGGTGCGCGGCGTCGTCGCCACCGACGCCCTCATCGGCACGCACACGTCGCTCGGGTCACCGGACCTGTTGGCCAACCGGTGTTTCCTCTACCACCTGATCGGCAACGCGACGGGGGAGTGGCGGGTTCCGGTCGGCGGCATGGGTGCGGTCACCGGAGAACTCCTGCGCGTGGCGCGGGAAGCGGGCGCCGAGATCGTGACCGGCGCTGAGGTGACGAGGGTGGACGCGGACGGCAAGTCAGCCGAAGTCACCGTTGGAGGCCGTGTGATCGGCGCGGGGTTTGTCCTGTCGGGGGTGGCGCCCGCCGTACTCGACCGGCTGCGGGGACGCCCGGCGGTATCGCCTGTCGGCGCCCAGTTGAAGATCAACCTGCTGTTGGACCGGCTGCCGCGGCTGCGTTCCGGCGTCGACCCGCGGCAGGCGTTCGCGGGGACGTTCCACCTTGATGAGTCCTATGTGGAGCTGGAGAGCGCCTACCAACTCAGCCTTTCCGGGAAGGTGCCGGAATTTCCGCCGGGCGAGATGTACTGCCACACGCTCACCGACCCGTCCATCCTGGCACCGGAACTCGCCGCGAGCGGGGCCCACACGCTGACGTTGTTCGGGCTGCAGTTGCCGCCCGCCCTGTTCGCCGACGACACCATGTGCGGCGAACTGGTCGATCGCTTCGCGGCGGGGTTGGACCGGCACCTACTCGACCCGATCGCCGACTGCGTGGCCCGTGACGCTGACGGAAATCCCTGCGTCGAGGCGCGAACACCGCTCGACCTCGAGGAGGAACTGCGGATGCCGGGCGGAAACATCTTCCACGGGGATTTGTCGTGGCCGTTCGCCGACGAAGGGGGCTGGGGCGTGGAGACCGATGTGCCGAACCTGTTCGTGTGCGGCAGCGGTGCTCGGCGTGGTGGCGGGGTGAGCGGGATTGGCGGTCACAACGCGGCGATGGCGGTGCTCGGGGGTTGAACTGGTTCGCGGGTTTTCGTTAGTGGGTGCCGCGCTCGGATGGTTCGCGGGTTTCGTTGGTGGGTGCCTGTTTGGGTGGTTCGCCTTGATTCGGGGACCCCTCGAAATGGGGCTGTGCGGGTCAAAAGGCGGGGCAAAGGAACCCCACCCGCACCACGAGTTTAGCCCCATTTCCCCCGAATCAAGGCGAACCACCCAAACAGGCCGTTCCGTTAGCCCCCTTGCGTTCGGGGTCCTAGGGCCCTTGGGGCCCTGGGCCCTGGGGGATCAATCGAGAGGCTGTCGGAAAAGGCTTGTTGGGATCGACCGTTGCGCAATTCGGTGGTATTCCGGGCGGTGTGTCGGCGGCCGGTCCGCGCGTTGGCGGTCGTGGCGCGGTGATGGCAGTGTTTGTCCGATGAGTAAAGCGACGGTCGTGGCGCTGGCCTACCTGGCCCTGGTCGCCCTGGTGTGTGTGGTCACGGTCGTGGTCGCCGCGGCAGGCGACTCCGAGTCGATGGTCGGCGTGTGGTGCGTCTTCGTCACGATGCCGGTGTCCCTGCTGGTGGTCCAGGCCGCGGGCGCGATCGGCTACTGGCCGGTGGTGGTCATCTCCGCGTTCGTGCAGGCGGCCGTGATCTGGTTCGTCGTGCGGGCGCTCACAAAGAGGTCCGTCGCGTCCTGATCTCGATCACTCTTCACCGGGGTCTCCTGGGTTGCGGTGTGATCTGCGGCGCACTGGAAGCGGGCATTTTCGGGGCTGTGCCGTGGTTGACTCCAACGTCCCAAGACCACGGGGAGAGGAACCCTAACGATGTCGGCACCCAGCACGCTCACCATGTACTCGACGACCTGGTGCGGGTACTGCCGCAGGCTCAAGACGCTGCTCTCCGCCGACGGCATCGAGTACGTCGAGGTCGACATCGAGGAGACCCCCGGCGCAGCCGACTTCGTGATGCAGGTCAACGGGGGCAACCAGACCGTCCCCACCCTGCACTTCCCGAACGGTGCCGCGCTGACCAACCCGAGCCTCGCCGAGGTCAAGGCGCAGCTGGCGGCGTAGTTCCCTCCAGTCGGATGACGATGGACTTCGACGTCGGCGTGTTGGACGTGTCGGCGGTGGAGTCCAGTGGCACCAGCGAGTTCGCCTCCGGGAAGTACGCCGCGGCGCATCCGCGGGCCGTGGGGTAGGACACCACCCGGAACCGCTCGGCCCGCCGTTCGCGGTCGGGCCACTCGCCGATCAGGTCGACCAGCTGACCGTCCTCGAATCCGAGGGCGGTCAGGTCGTCCGGGTTCACCAGGACCACGCGCCGGGCGTCCTTGATGCCGCGGTAGCGGTCGTCGAGGCCGTAGATCGTGGTGTTGTACTGGTCATGGCTGCGCAGCGTCTGCAGCAGCAGCCTGCCTTCGGGCACGAACGGCACGGTCAGCTCGTTCGCGGTGAACGCCGCCTTCCCGCTCCTCGTGCCGGTGAACTCGCGGGCGTCGCGCGGCGCGTGGGGCAGGACGAAGCCATCGGGCTCCCGCACCCGCTCGTTGTAGGACTCGCAACCGGGCACGACCCGGGAGATCCTTTCGCGGATCAGGTCGTAGTCGCGCGGGAAGTCCGTCCACGGCACCGGATGCCCAGGCCCGAGTAGTGCGTCGGCGATACCGCACACGATGTCCACTTCGGACCGGAGGTGCTCGCTCGCCGGGTCCAAGCGACCCTCGGACCGGTGCACGACCGACATCGAGTCCTCGACCGTGACGAACTGGTCGCCGGACTCCTGGGTGTCGCGTTCCGTGCGCCCCCGCGTCGGCAGGATCAGAGCGGTCCGCCCATGCACGACGTGCGAGCGGTTCAGCTTGGTCGACACCTGCACGGTCAGGTCACACGACCGCAGGGCGGCTTCGGTGACCTCGGTGTCCGGTGTGGCGGCGGCGAAGTTGCCGCCGACAGCCACGAAGACCTTCGCGTTCCCGTCGCGCATCGCGCGTATCGCGGAGACGGTGTCGTGGCCGTGCGTGCGCGGGACTTCGATGCCGAACTCGGTTTCCAGCGCCGACAGGAACTTCTCCGGCATCTTCTCCCAGATGCCCATCGTCCGGTCGCCCTGCACATTCGAATGCCCGCGCACCGGGCACAGTCCCGCACCCGGTTTGCCGATCATTCCCCGCAGCAGCACCACGTTCGCGATCTCGCGGATCGTCGGCACCGAGTGCTTGTGCTGGGTCAGGCCCATCGCCCAGCAGACGATCGTGCGCTTCGAGTCGGCCATCATCCGGGCGACCTTCTCGATCTGCTCCCGCGCCATCCCGGTCGCGGCGACGACGACGTCCCAGTCGAGCTCGCGGACGCTCTCGGCGTACTCGGCGAACCCGATCGTGCGGTTGTCGACGAAGTCCTGGTCCACGACCGTGCCCGGGTTCGCAGCCTCCCAGGCGAGCAGCAGGTTCCCGATGGCCTGGAACAGTGCCTGGTCTCCGCCGATGCGGATCTGGCAGAACTCGTCGGCCAGCTCGGTGCCCTTCCCCAGCACCCCGCGCACGTTCTGCGGGTTCTTGAACCGCATCAAACCGGCCTCGGGCAGCGGATTCACCGCGATGATCTGGGCGCCCGCCCGCTTGGCCTTCTCCAGGGCGGTCAGCATCCGGGGATGGTTCGTGCCCGGGTTCTGACCGACGACGATGATCAGGTCGGCCAGCTCGAAGTCGGCCAGCGACACCGAGCCCTTGCCGACGCCGGTGGTCTCCGACAGCGCCGCGCCGGAGGACTCGTGGCACATGTTCGAGCAGTCCGGCAGGTTGTTCGTGCCGAACGAGCGCACCAGCAGTTGGTAGAGGAACGCGGCCTCGTTGCTGGTCCGGCCGGAGGTGTAGAACACCGCCTCGTCGGGCGTGGACAGCGCGCGCAGGCGTTCGGCGACCAGGGTGAACGCGTCGTCCCAGGAGATCGGCTCGTAGTGCGTCCCGCCCTCGCGCAACACCATCGGGTGAGTCAGTCGGCCTTGCCCGCCGAGCCAGTAGTCGGTGCGCTCGGCCAGGTCCGCCACCGCGTGCTCGGCGAAGAACTCCGGCCCGACCCGCCGCTTCGTGGCCTCCTCGGCGACCGCCTTCGCGCCGTTCTCGCAGAATTCGGCGGCATGCCGGTGCCCGGGTTCCGGCCAGGCGCAGCCCGGGCAGTCGAACCCGTCGCGCTGGTTGAGCAGGCGCAACGTCTTGGCCGTGCGCACCACACCCATCTGCTCGACACTGCGCTTCAGCGAGACCGCGACACCGGGGATCCCGGCGGCCCACTGCTTCGGGGTGGTCACGGACAGGTCGGACTCGTCGACGTCTTTGTCGGGGGACTGGCGCACCATGCGCCCATCCTCTGCCCCGCGGGGTAGGGATGCCATACGGTCGGAGCGCAAGTCACGCGAGGAGGCGAACGGATGCCCACAGCCGACGACCTGGCCACCGCCCTGAGCCGCGCCCGGGAGGCGTTCGAGGCGACCACCCGTGGCGGTGGCGCCGCCTGCGGGTCCGCTGCCGACGCCTACGCCGGGTTGCGGTCGGCGCTGCTCGCCGAACTCGACGTCTGCCTCGCGGTCCTGGACGGCGACGAATGAGCGGGCCGGTGCAGCTCACGTCGCTGGTACGCAACCTCAACGACCTCGGCGCGATGCTCAACCCCGTCAAGCTCGTGACGGTCGTGGCGAGCGTGGTCAACGAGATCAAGGAACCCCCGCCCGGCGACCCGGACGCCCTGGACGTCCTGGCAGCCGCTTACCGGGTCGCAGGCGCCACACTGACCCCGCTGGGGCCCCAGGTGGCCGCGCTGGGCGCTGAGCCGCTCCCCGCGACCGGCCGTGTCCTCGACCGGGTGGCCGCGACCATGACCGCCACCGGCGACACCCTCGCCGAGCTCGCCACGTCCGTCCGTGAACACCAGCGCAGGCACGCCGAGCTCCACCAGGCCCTCGCCGCCGCCGCGCACGACGCCACCCACGTCGGCTCCGTGCCGATGCCGGACCCGGTCGGGATCGCCAAGCTCGTCGGCGTCGTCGGCGACCTGATCAGCGGGTGCGTGGCCGTCTACACCGACGCCCTGACCGCCGCCGACCGCGCCGCGGGCAGGCTCACCGACCTGCGCGGCGCCGCCCGAGCCGCCGCGGCGGTCGACGGCGGGCTGTCCCCGAAGGACGCGGTCGCGCTCGCCGACATCGGGCTTGAGTCCGCCCGCTACGACCCCGGCCTGTTCGGGCTGACCCAGCTCGCCCGGCTGGGCGCGGCGAAGTCGGCGGAGGTGGCGGAGCTGCTGGCCTCCGCGTCCTCCGACGCGGAGCGCGCGTGGCTGTTCAAGGCGGTCGGCGCGGGCCATGGCGTCGAGGTCCTGCGCGGGTTCGCTGAGGCCATCCGCGGCCGGGACGAGACCTGGCTGCGGTCGCACCTGTCGCTGGTCGACCGGGGCGACGAGGCCGCGCAGAGCCGGATGGGCGTCGCCGTGCGCCAGTACGAGGCCACGACCTGCGGCACCACGGTCCTCATCGTCGCCCGCGCGGAACACGACCCGGTCTACGCCCTGACCCTCACCCGCGACGACTTCCAACCGGCTTTCGCCGCCGAGCGCGCGGTGGTCCACAACGAGACCAACGTCGTCTACCCGCAGGCCGTGGGCACCTCACCCAAGGGCGTCGCCGCCTACCTGACCCGACACCTCGGCACCCGGTACGACTGGCGGCTGGTCGACGACACCGACCGCCGCGAGATCTCCCGCACCCTGCGTGAGGTGATGGCCGCGGTCGACCAAGGGCACCCGGTGCCGCTGCTGGTCGGCGGGATCGTCCCGCGCCACTACGTCCTGGTCGTCGGGCACGAGCGCGGTGTCCTGCTGGTCTTCGAGCCCACCGCGGGCCGCACCGTCGCGGTCCCGGAACAGGCGTTCCTCGACGGCGACCTCAAATCCGCCCTCGGCTTCGACCACGTCCAGTCCGCGATCCTGCCGAGCTAGCTCGGGCAGCCGCTCTCAGCGGGCAGCGGAGCGGTGGGGTCGAAGTACGTGTCGCGGTCGCGGCGGGGCACCCGGTGGATCTTGTCGCCGTCGCGGAACGCCGGGGCGAGGAAGCCCTTCTTGTACTCCACGCACGAGATCGAATAGCCGTAGCCGCCGACGCCGCCGTACCAGAGGCCCTGGCTGCCCGCGGTCCACCGGCCACCGGAGCGCAGCACATAGTCGACCTCGGCGCGGACCACGACGACGCTGTCCATCGGGTCGTTGGTCTTGGGGCCCTCGAAGGCGTAGGCGAACACGTAGTTGGTGTGCACCACCAGCTCACCCGGCCCACCGGCCTCGGTCCACATCCGGCCGTTGACCTTCGGCTCGACCGGCAGCAACGGGCTGCCCTTCGACACCAGGCTCACCAACGCCTGGGCCTGTGGCTCGTTGCCGGTGCCGAAAAGCGGCGCCAACTGCTTGCGCGCGTCCGGCGCGAGCAGCGCCAGGTACCGGGACGGGTCGTGCTGGACGAGCAACTGGGGGTCGAGCCTGCTCGCCACGAGGGCGTCGCGAACCAGTGCGGTGGCCGACGCGACCTGCTCCTTGGTGAACTCGCCGATCTGCATCGGCGGCGGCACGACGATCCCCGCGGCCCCGTCGACCCAACCCGAGGCGGGGGTGTGGTCGAACGGCCGGTTGGAGTCGTTGGTGAGGCGGTCGGAGATGACCGGCGGGGCCGCGGTCCCCGGCTCCTCGGTCTTGGCGAGCACCTTGTCGAACATGCCGACGCGGACCATCAGCATGAGCACGGCGACGATCGCCACGAGCACCATCGAGGTGACGAGCCAGCGCTCCACCTTGCGGCGGCGGGTGGCCCGCACCATCGCACGCACGTCGGCCCGCGCCGACGCCCGCACACGGTCGCGCCACTCGGCGTCTCGCAACGCCGCGTGATCGCCGAACTCACGTTGGTCCACCGGCCCCCCAAGGGCGCTCCAGAACCGTTCCCGGCCTGGTTCGACTGACGACTTCCTCGTGCTCACCACATCGATGTGTCAACGGGTGGTGTTAGCAACGCGCCCACCAGCGGATCGTGCGTTGCGGTGAACGGTGGTCGAAGCCAGACCAGCGGTCATCGAGGGCAGGACGACCCGGATCCGATAGGCCGATCGGGGTCGAAGAGCGCGTCCGGAAGGCCCCCTGCACCCGTCACGGCGTCGACGCCGCCACTCTGGTGGCCGCACTCGGCGGGGTAACCCTGGGTCTCGTTGAGCCAGACGCCCCGGTCGGCCTCGGGCCTGCCCTCGCCCACGACGGTGAGGTCCATGTCCAGCCGGGCGACCTGGACCCGCGGGCCATCGTCTGTGTGCAGCGGGTAGACGACCACGAACCGGGTCTTGACCAGCAGCTTTCCCGTGCCACCCGACTCGGCCCACATCCGGCCGCGCACCTTCGGCGGCACCGGCAGCAGGGTCGTGTCGGGCCCGAGCCGCACGACGAACCGGTCGACCCGCTGGGGGTCGGCCAGGACCGCGCGCAGGCTCTCCTGGTCACCCTCGGCGAACAGCCGCAGGTAGGGCTCGTAGTCCACGCCCATGATCACCGCGGGTTCCAGCATCGCCGCGGCCACCACGTCGCGGGCGCGGGCGTAGGCGTCGGCGATCGCCTCGGTCGAGTGGGTGCCGATCGCCTCGAACGGGGGGACCACGATCCCGGCGTCGCCGTCGGCCCAGTCCTGGGCCGGAGTCCCGACGAAGGGCCGCGCGGGGTCGGCGGCCACGGTCTCGCGCCGGGCGCCGTCGCCGAACCAGCCCGCCAGGTTCGTCAGGATGAACATGAAGACCATGGCGCCGGCGAGCACCACCGCGCCGACCGGAACCCTCCGCATGGCGCGGACGCTAGAACGGCCGAAAGGCGCGCCGATGACCTCGGGATGCCGTCGAGATGACGTGCGGATGTAAGTACGGCTGATCGGCGCAACGCCCGCTTCGACCGGCCGTTTCCGACCTTCGTAGACTCTTGAACGTGACTCAGACCCCAGCCATGCAGACCACCGACCTCCCGCAGGCCTGGGAGCCTGCCGCGGTAGAGGCGGAGCTGTACCAGGGCTGGGTAGACGCCGGTTACTTCACCGCCGACAGCTCGAGTGAGAAGCCGCCGTTCACCATCGTGCTGCCCCCGCCGAACGTCACCGGCAGCCTGCACATGGGCCACGCCCTCAACCACACCGTCATGGACGCGCTGACCCGCCGCAAGCGGATGCAGGGCTTCGAGGTGCTGTGGCTGCCGGGCATGGACCACGCGGGCATCGCGACGCAGAACGTCGTCGAGCGCCAACTCGCGGGCGAGGGCCTGTCCCGGCACGACCTGGGCCGCGAGAAGTTCGTCGAGCGCGTGTGGGAGTGGAAGGCCGAGTACGGCGGCAAGATCCTCGACCAGATGCGCCGCCTCGGCGACGGCATCGACTGGTCTCGCGAGCGGTTCACCATGGACGAGGGCCTGTCCCGCGCCGTGCAGACGATCTTCAAGCAGCTGTTCGAGGACGGCCTGATCTACCGCGCTGAGCGCATCATCAACTGGTGCCCGCGCTGCCGCACCGCGCTCTCGGACATCGAGGTCGACCACTCCGACGACGACGGCGAACTCATCTCGATCCGTTATGGCGACGGCGACAACGCAATCGTTGTCGCGACCACCCGCGCGGAGACGATGCTCGGCGACACGGCTGTGGCCGTGCACCCCGAGGACGAGCGGTACAAGCACCTCATCGGCACCTACGTCGTGCTGCCGCTGACCGGCCGCGAGATCCCCATCGTCGGCGACGAGCACGTCGACCCGGAGTTCGGCACCGGCGCGGTCAAGGTCACGCCCGCGCACGACCCCAACGACTTCGAGATCGGGCAGCGGCACAGCCTGCCGTCCATCACGATCATGGACGAGGCCGCGGTCATCACCGCGCACGGCCCGTTCCTGGGCCTCGACCGCTTCGAGGCGCGTCCCGCCGTCGTCGCCGCGCTGCGCGCCGAGGGCCGGATCGTCGCGGAGAAGCGGCCGTACCTGCACTCCGTCGGCCACTGCTCGCGCTGCGACACGGTGGTCGAGCCGCGGCTGTCGATGCAGTGGTGGGTCAACGTGCAGCCGCTGGCCCAGGCCGCGGGCGACGCCGTGCGCGACGGCCGCACCGAGGTGCACCCGCCGGAGCTGGCCAAGCGCTACTTCGACTGGGTCGACAACATGCACGACTGGACGATCTCGCGCCAGCTGTGGTGGGGCCACCGCATCCCGGTTTGGTACGGCCCCAACGACAAGGTCGTCTGCGTCGGCCCCGACGAGGAGCCGCCCACCGGCGACGACTGGACGCAGGACCCCGACGTCCTCGACACGTGGTTCTCCTCTGCCCTGTGGCCGATCTCCACGCTCGGCTGGCCGACGAAGACCTCGGACCTGGCCAAGTTCTATCCGACCAGCGTCCTGTCGACCGGCTACGACATCCTGTTCTTCTGGGTCGCCCGGATGATGATGTTCGGCCTGTACGCGATGGACGGCGTGCAGCCGTTCGACCACATCTACCTGCACGGACTGATCCGGGACGCGCAGGGCAAGAAGATGTCCAAGTCGCGCGGAAACGTCATCGACCCGCTCGACTGGCTCGACCGCTTCGGCGCCGACGCCACCCGCTTCACCCTGGCCCGCGGCGCGAACCCCGGCAGCGACATGGCGCTCGCCGAGGAGTGGGCGGGCGGTTCCCGCAACTTCTGCACGAAGCTGTGGAACGCCAGCCGCTTCGCCCTGATGAACGGCGCCACCACCGCGGTCGACGTGCCGGACCGAGCCGAGCTGACCGACGCCGACCGCTGGATCCTCGACCAGGCCGACGCCCTGGTGTCCGAAGTGGACACCCTGTTCGACGACTTCCAGTTCGCCAAGCTGTGCGACGCCCTCTACCACTTCACCTGGGACCTGTACTGCGACTGGTACCTGGAGCTGGCGAAGGTCCAGATCGCCGAGGGCGGCGCCCGCGCGAACGCGACCAGGGCGGTCCTCGGGCACGTGCTGGACAAGGTGCTGCGGCTGCTGCACCCGGTCATCCCGTTCGTCACCGAGGTCCTGTGGAAGTCGTTGACGGGCAAGGAATCCATCGTCATCACCGACTGGCCCACCACGTCCGGCGCCACCCCGGACCCGGATGCCACGCGCCGGGTCGAGGGCGTGCAGAAGCTGATCACCGAGATTCGTCGCTTCCGCGCGGACCAGGGATTGAAGCCGGGCCAGAAGGTCCCCGCGCGTCTGTCCGGTGTGGACGGTGCGGGCCTGTCGGCCCACGCGTCCGCCGTGACGGCGTTGGCCCGCTTGGATGCCCCCGGTGAGGCGTTCGAACCGAGCGCGTCCCTGGAGGTCCCGCTGGCGGGCGGCACGGTGACGGTGGAACTGGACCTGTCCGGCACGGTCGACCTGGTGGCGGAACGCAAGCGCCTCACCAAGGACCTGACGGCGGCGGAGAAGGAACTCGCCCAGTGCGAGGCCAAACTCGGCAACCCCAAGTTCACCGACAAGGCGCCGGCGGATGTGGTGGCGAAGATCCAGGGCCGTCGGGACGTCGCGGCCGCGGAGATCGAGCGCATCACGGCCCGGATCGCCGCCCTGCCGGCAAGCTGAGATAGGGACACCCAACTACACGAAACCGCCCCCGCGGTCGCCGTCGAGATCGGTACTGTCGATCGCACCGGACGTCGATCTTGTGGGGAGCGGACCTTGACCGAGCCAGTCTTCGGCGTCGACGCGGCAACCACCAACGCGGGCCTCGACCAGTGGGCCGCCGACATCCAAGCCAAGGCCGAACGCTATTCGGCCATGGAGCGCGAGGTCACCGCGGTCACCGCCACCGAGTCGTCCAGCGACGGCTCGATCCGGGTCACCGTCGACTCCGCGGGCGCGATCAAGGATCTCCAGTTCACCGAGGACCTCAAGCGCCTGCCCGCCACCCGGATGGCCGAGCTGGTGCTCACCACCATGCGCAAAGCCCAGGCCCGCATCTCCGACCAGGTCGCCGAGATCGTCCAGACCCGCGTCGGCGACGACCCGGAGACCACCGAGGCGGTCGTCGGCGCCTACCGTGCGCGGTTCCCCGATCCGGAGCCCGAGCAGGACGAGGCCGACGGGACCATGCGACTGGGCCAAGTCGACGAAGATGACCAACCCGGGGAACGGCCCCGCCCGCCGCGGCGTCCCAGGCCCGAGGACGACGACGATTTCGGTGGCTCGATCTTCCACTGATTCCTGGGGGTGTCATGCCGGACGACAAGTACGACGTCGTCATCGACGAGCTGCGCGCGCACGCGGCCCGACTCGATGGCTTGTCCGCGCGGCTCAACACGGCCGCCAACGCGGGCAATGAGGTGACCATGGGCACCGAGGCGTACGGGAAGATCTGCGCGTTCTTCGTGCCCATCGTCCAGTCCGTCTCCATGCCGGGGCTGGACGCGCTGGCGAGCACGGCGGGCCGGATGGCCGAGACGGCGCAAGGCGTGAAGGCCACGGCCACCGCCTACGAGGAGACCGAGCAGGGCAACACCAGCGCGCTCGGTGGTCCCCGATGACGAATCCCCTGATCGCGCAACGACAGGACTCGACCACCGCCATCAGCGGCATCGGCATCGCCGAGTCCGCCGTCGACCTGCACAACGGCATCGAGTCGAAGTCGTGGGTGGAAGCAGGCATCGGCGGTGTCGGCACCGGCCTGGAGATGCTGTCGCTGGCTCTCGACCCGGTCGGCACCCTGCTCAGCTACGCCGTGTCATGGCTGATGGAGCACGTCAAACCGCTGTCGGACGCCCTCGACTGGCTCTGCGGCGACGCCGACCAGATCGCCGCCTACGCCCAGACGTGGGCGAATGTGGCCAAGGAGACCGGAAAGGTCGCCGAGGACTTCGGCAACGAGGTCAAGAACGGCACCGCGGGCTGGGCAGGCGAGGCCGCCGACGCCTACCGCGCCTCCGCCGCCCTGCAGAACGAACAGGTCTCCGCGGCCGCGACCTGCGCGGACTCCATCGGCTCCACAGTCCAGGTCGTCGGCGTCCTGGTCGGCGCGGTCCGCGAGATCGTCCGCGACCTCGTCGCCGAGTGCGTCGCCACCCTGATCGCCCGCATCCCGCAGTGGATAGCCGAAATCGGCGGCACCCTCGGCATCGCCACCCCCCACGTCGTCGCGTCGGCCACCGCGCTGATCGCCAAGTGGGTCAACCGGATCAAGGACTTCATCAAGGCCCTCACCAAGTCCCTGGACTCCCTTTCGGGCCTGCTGAAGAAACTCGACGAGATCTGGGCGGGCATCAAGAAGTCCCTCCCCGGCACCCGCAGCCCTGACGTCACCCCCACCCGAGCATCGGACGGGGTTACCTCCCCGAACGCCTCGACCACGACGCCATCCGGCTCGACCTCGCCCAGCAGCGCCAGTCCCGACGGCTCTTCGACCAGCCCGTCCAGCACCACAACCCCAAGCGGCACAACGTCACCGGACACGTCGACCACCTCGCCGAGCAGCACCTCGCCGAGCGGCACGACCTCCCCGAACGGTTCATCGAGCACCAGCCCCAACGGCTCGCGCAGCCAGGTGGGCGACGACCCCAAGGCCAGCGCCCGGCCCGAGCCGAACCGGAAGACCTGCGGCGACCCGATCGACGTCGCGTCCGGCGAGATGCTGCTCACCCAGGACGATGTCCGCCTGGGCGGCGCTCTTCCGCTGGTGCTGTCGCGAACGCACCTGTCGACCTACCGGATCGGCACCCGGTTCGGCGCGTCCTGGGCGTCGACTCTTGATCAGCGTCTTGAGGTCGACGACGAGGGCGTCTGTTTCGTCACCGAAGACGGCATGGTGCTGGTCTACCCGCATCCAGGCGACTCGCCGGTGTTGCCTGCCGAGGGGCCCCGGTGGCCGTTGCTGCGCTCCGCGGACGGCGGATACTCGGTCACCGACCCGGAGTCCGGCCACACCAGGATGTTCGCCGCGGCGACCGGCCCCATCCGGCCGATCATTTCGATCAATGACCGCAACGGACACCGCGTCGACTTCGATCGCGGTGCGGATGGCGTGGCCACCGCGGTGCGTCACTCCGGTGGCTACCGAGTCGACGTGCGCAGCGAAGCCGGGCTGGTCACGGCACTGGTGCTGGCCGGGGCCGACGAGATCACCCTGATCCGGTACGGCTACGACGCGGCGCGCAGGCTCACCGAGGTCATCAACTCCTCTGGAGCCGCACTTCGGTTCGACTACGACTCCGCGGGCCGCATCACGCGGTGGCAGGACCGAAACGAGATGTGGTATCGCTACGGCTACGACGAGCGCGGCCGGTGCGTGCTCAACGAGGGCGCGGACGGTTACCTCTCCGGCGCTTTCGAGTACCGCGAACGGCTGACCGTGTACACGGATTCCCTCGGCCACCGCACGGAATTCCACCTGAACGACGCCTACCAGGTAGTCCGCGAGGTGGACCCGCTCGGTGGCGTGACACTGTCCGATTGGGACCGGCACGACCGGCTGCTGGCACGGACCGACCCGCTCGGTCGAGTGACGCGCTACCGCTACGACGACGACGGCAACCTCGTCGGCATCGTCCGCCCCGACGGTACGGAGTCTTCCGCGACCTACAACGCGCTGGGGTTGCCGCTGACGGTGACCGAGGTCGACGGCGCCGTGTGGCGACGCACCTACGACGACTGCGGCAACCTGCTCTCCATCACCGACCCGATGGGCGCGGTGACGACGTTCGATCTCGACGCTCATGGCAATGTCACCGCGATCACCGACCCCCTCGGCGCCGTGCGTCGGGTGGAGTCCGACCAAGCGGGTCTTCCCGTCGTGGTCACCGATCCGCTCGGTGCGAGTACCCGATACAGCCGTGACCGGTTCGGGCGCATCGCCGCCATGACAGACCCGCTCGGTGGCAGCACCCGACTGGGCTGGACGATCGAGGGCAAGCTCATCTCCCGCACCCAGGCGGACGGCGCGGTCGAGCGCTGGCGGTACGACGGCGAGGGCAATCTTGTCGAGCACATCGATCCCGCCGGGAACACCACGAGGACGGCGTACACGGGGTTCGATCAGCCCGCTTGGCAGGTCGGCGCCGACGGAGCGCGCTTGGAGTTTGGCTACGACACGAACCTGAGGCTCACGTCGGTCACCAACCCGCAGGGTCTCGTCTGGCGCTACACCTATGACGCTGTCGGCAATCTTGCCGAGGAAACCGACTTCAACGGCAGGCGGCTGACGTACTCCTACGATGCCGCGGGCCAGCTGGTGGGCCGCGCGAACGGCTTGGGCGAGCTCGTCTCCTTCGACCGTGACGTGCTCGGACGCTTGCGCGCCAAGCATTCCGGGCCCGCGACGACGTCCTACGAACACGACGCGCTCGGGCGGATGACCAGGACGACAAGTCCGGACGCCGATGTCCACTTCGAGCGGGATGTCCTGGGCCGGGTCCTCGCGGAGACCACCAATGGTCGAACTGTTCGGTCGGTGTACGACCCGCGGGGCAACCGAATCCGCCGCGAGACCCCCAGCGGCGCGGTCAGCGAATGGGAGTACGACGCGGCCGGCAACGCCGTGGCACTGTTCACCGGCGGCAGGCGGATGTCGTTCGGCTACGATGCGGCAGGTCGGGAGGTCCACCGCACGCTCGACTCCGGTACGGCGCTCGCCCAGGATTGGGATGCCAACCACCGCCTGCGGTCGCAGACACTCACCGCACGTGGCATGAACGTCCAGCGACGGGACTACCAGTACCGGCTGGACGGGTGCCTGACCGCGGTCGACGACCGGATCGCGGGCGCACGCCGCTACGACCTGGACCCGGCGGGTCGTGTCACCGCGGTGCACGGCGCCGGGTGGACCGAGCGCTACGCCTACGACGCCGCGGGCAATCTCACCCAGGCGGCGTGGCCCGGCGAGCATCCCGCTGAGGGAACACGGGAGTACACGGGAACCAGGGTCCGCCGGTCGGGCACCGTCCACTTCGAACACGATGTGCAGGGGCGGGTCCTGCTTCGGCGGCAGCGTGCTCTTTCCGGCCAGATCCGGGCGTGGACCTACACCTGGGACGCTGAAGACCGCTTGGTCGCCGTCACCACCCCGGACGGCGCCCGGTGGCGCTATCGCTACGACGGTCTGGGAAGGCGCACCGCCAAGCAGCGACTGGCCTCGACCGGCACCGAGGTGGTCGAGCAGGTCGACTTCGCCTGGGACGGTCTCGTCCTCGCCGAGCAGACCACGTCCGGAGCGGTTCTCGACGGACCCGACCCGGCGGAACGCACCACCACGTGGGAGTTCGAGCCGGGCACGTTCCGGCCGGTCGCGCAGCGGGAACGGGTTCGCACCTCACCGCAGACGTGGATCGACGCGCAGTTCTACGCCCTGATAACCGACCTGATCGGCACGCCGACGGAGATGGTCGACTCGGACGGCGCACTGGCGTGGCGTTCGCAGACCACGCTGTGGGGTGCCGCCTTGGCTGGGCTGGGTGGGGGTCCGTACTGCCCGCTGCGGTTTCCCGGTCAATACCACGACGTGGAAACCGGGCTCAACTACAACGTCCACCGCTACTACGACCCGGCCACCGGGCACTACGGTTCCGCCGACCCGCTTGGCCTGCTGGCGGGACCGAACCCGTTCGCCTACGTCGGCAACCCGACGCTTCGGTCGGACCCGTTGGGCCTCACGGATTGCGCGCGGGCCAAGAAGCTGGCGAACAAGACCAGCGAGCGCGCGCGGAACGGCAGCGTCCGGGAGGCGCCGAACTATCATGGGCGGCTTTCGCGGGAACGCGAACTCGAGATCCTGTCCAACCCGGACGGCGTCTACCACTCGACGGGTTCGGGCGGCCGGTTCATCTACCGCCAGGGCGACGACATCGTGATCACCGAAGGTCCTGGAAGCAAGGCGGGCCAGTTGGTGACCAGTTACGGGCCATCCGGTCCGCGCGGTGACAGCGGTGCGGCGATCTTCGGCGGGTCCTCGGCTGATCCTGGGATGCCTATCACCCACGACATGATCGTCAACGGGACGATCCCGACACCGGATGGCGGGACCGTTCCGCCCGCCATCCAGATCCTTCCCTAATAGGGTGGAGCCTGTGTCGGAATCCATCGGTCGGTTCGAAGTACGCCCAGGTCGCGGCCTCGCGGTCACACCACGTCTGATCATCGGAAGCCGGTCGCTGATGGTGAGCCCGTGCCAGGACGGAGCGGCCCACGAGCGGCACGTGCTGGCCACTGTGGGCAGCGGCAACTGGTACCAGTCCGAGCATGACGAGCTGCGGTTCTCGCCGTCGGAGCGGGTGCTGGAGAGTGTCTGGCTGCACATCCCCGAGGTCAACGCCGATCTCGCGGAGCCGCTGGCGCGGTGGCGGGCCCTACCGTCGACGCCGGGCACTCTCGGGTTGGTCGGATCGGACCCGTTCGACCAGGTTCCAGCGACGACGCGCATGTTCGGTGCCGACGGGACACTCGTGTGCGCCTATGGGGCCATCGCGTCCGGGGCGGAGACTCGGCTTGAGGTCGCCGAAGGCTGCTCGGTGGTGGTCGGCGATGGTGACCTGGTTGGTTGGTTCATCGAGGATGCCGAGCGGTTCGTGGTGCGGTCGTGGGAGTTTCCGGGATCGGCGGTCGAGGACCGTGAGTTCCAAACACGCATGGCGGAGTTCTTCGACCTCGTCGCGGAACCGAACCTCGAGGCCCTGGAAGACGGCGAACCGGACGTGATCGAGCGCCTCTCCGTGTTGCGCGACGGGATCGATCTCGGCGGTGGGGTTCAGGCCAGGCGGGCCGCGCTGCGGGAAACGGTCGCCGAGTTGGTCGACTTCTTCGGATGACCACAAGGTCATCGATTCGAGAGGCAGGGGATGGGCGACAGCGGACGTGCGGCCATCCTCCGCTCTGCCGGTTTCGAGGTCGTCGGCACCGTGGAGTCCGCGGGAGGCCTGCTTCCGGAGCAGGCCTGGCGCCGCGTCATCAATCTGGACGTGGTCCCCGTCGCCGAGGTCGACGACGATGACCTGGACCGCGTCGACGCCGAGTGGCGCGGGCTTGCCGACGAGAGCGGGCTGTTCGCGGACGACGGCTCGTTCCTCATCAGCCCGCCCGGTCCCGGCGCCATGCGGTTGCCCTGGGTGCGGGTCCGGTTGACGGCCGCGACAAAGCTGGCCGGGCAGCTCCACGCCAGTCCCGGTCAGCCCGAGTTCGTCACGGCGGCGTTGGACGGGCACGTGGTGCTTGGCGTCACCAGCGAAGAGCATGGAGTGTGGCTGGTCCGGGGCTAGCGGCCCAGTGGGATCTCGAAGTGCACCGTCTGGAACCCGATCGGGTCGCCGTCCCGGTTGTCGTACACCTCCGTGGCGATCGACCGCCAGAACGGCTCCGCCCCCGGCACCCGCGTGTCCGTGTGCAGGTAGAGCACCGAGTACGTCGGCTCGTTCGCCACGAACTCGGTGGCCGCCCGGACCAACTCCCGGGCCAGCCCACACCGCCGGTGCTCCGGCCGCACGTACACCCGGAACAGCTGCGCCGTCGCCCCGCCCGCGTACCGCTCAGCCAGCCACCCCGGGTGCGGCGGGCTGGCGGGGGCGACAGCGCGGACGCCGGTGGTGGCGACGATCTCGTCACCTTTCGCCGCAACGAAAAGGGCGTGTCGCGGCGGTTCCAGGTAGGCACCGCGCAGGTCGATGGCGTCGGCGTGCCATTCGGGGCGGTAGCCGTAGCCGAACTCGCGGTAGAAAGTGTCGAGCATGACGCCGCGGGCGCCGTCGAGGTCGGTTTCGCGGGCCTGGCGGATGTCGTATGGGCTCATGGGTGCGCTTCCTTGATGGTGTGGCCGAGCAGGCCGATGGTCACGGGGTGTTGCGGGTCGCTCAGGACGTCGTGGGCGTCGCCATGTTCGACGACTTTCCCCTTGTCCAGCACGACGATCCGGTCGGCCAGTCGGGACACGACGCCGAGGTCGTGGCTGATCAGGACGACCGTGCAGGGTAAGCCTGCCAGCAGGTCGAGCAGGCCTGCTTGGGTGATGGTGTCCAGCCCGGACGTGATCTCGTCGCACACCAGCACGTCCGGGCGGGCCAGCAGCGCCCGGACGAGCGCGGCCCGCTGCAGTTCGCCGCCGGACAGGCCAGCCGGGCGTCGCCTGGCTGTCTCCGCGCTGACGCCGACTTTCGCCAACTCGTCCAACGCGAGAGCGGACGCCTCAAGCTTCGAGGCGCCACGCAGGCGCACGGCGGTCCGGGAGATCTGGTCCAGCACCGTACGGTGCTCGTCGAACGAAGCGCGCGCGTCCTGGAAGACGTACTGCGCCTGCGTAAGTCGGGGCCGGACGCCGTCGACCAGAATTGAGCCGTCCCAAGTGGAGTGCAGGCCCACCACGCACCGGGCGAGGGTGGTCTTCCCACTGCCGGAACGGCCGACCACGCCGAGACATTCGCCGACGCCGGCCGCGACCGTCACCTTGTGCAGCACCTCGGCCGACCGGTGCCGGGCGCTGAGGTCCCGCACTTGCAGCCGAGGCCCTCGGTCCGCGGCGGCGGGTGGCACCTGGATCTGGGGCTGGGCCTCGATCAGCGCCCGCGTGTAGTCGTCGCGCGGCGAGGTCAGCACCTCGTCGGCCGGGCCCGCCGCGACTACCCGACCCGCCCGCAGCACGACGATCTCGTCCGCCAGCGCCCGCACCACCTCGAGGTCGTGGGTCAGGATCACCACCGCCACGCCTTGCCGGGCGACCTCCGCCAACTCGGCGACGATCTCCGCGCGGGTGATGGCGTCCTGGCCGGTCGTCGGCTCGTCGGCGATGATCACCGCCGGTTCCCGGACCAAAATCTGCGCCAGCACGACCCGCTGCTGCTGTCCGCCGGAAAGCTGATGCGGATACCGGTCGAGCAACTCCGCGGGCACCCGAGCCCGCCGCAGCGCTGTGGCGATCGCCGCTTCGTCGCCGATCTCGCGGAACACCGCGCCGATCCGCCGAACCGGGTTGAGCGCGGCCGACGGGTGCTGCGGCACGAACCCCGCGTTCCCGCGGACGGTCACGCTTCCGCTGACCCGCACCCCGGCGGCGTGCTCGCCCAGCAGCGCGAGCCCGGTGGTCGTCTTCCCGCTGCCGGACTCGCCGACCAGCGCCAACACCCGCCCGGCCGCCAACGCGAAACTCACCCCGTCGACCAGGGTCCGGGTGTCCGTCTCGGCGCGCAGACCCTCCACATGCACGACGGTCACGTCCGCGCCTCCTTCCGCAAAGCCTTGTCGAACACCAGGTTCAGCCCGATCGACAGAGCCACGATCAGCAGCGCGGGGACCACGACGGCCAGCGGCTGCAGGAACAGCCCGCCGCGGTTGCGGTCGACCATCACCGCCCAGTCCGCCGCGTCCGGCGCCACCCCGATCCCGAGGAAGCTCGCCGACGCCACCAGGTACAGCGCGCCGGTCAGCCGGACACCCACGTCCGCCGCGAGCGTGCGCGCCATGGACCGTCCGATGTAGACGATCGATTTCCGCCACCATGACTCGCCTTGCAACCGCATCGCCTCCAGTGCGGGCCGCCCGGCGATCTCCAAGGCAGCCGCCCGGGAGATCCGCGCGACATCAGGAAAGTTGATCAGCGTCACGATGCCGACGATCACCGCGATGCCCTGTCCGGCGATCGTGGCCAGCAGGATCAGCACCAGCAGCGACGGGATCGCCAACAGCAGATCCAACGGCCGCATCAGGAGCTCGTCGACCGCCCGCACCCGTGACGTCGCCGCCAGCACACCCCACGGCACACCGACGACGTACGCGCCCGCCGTGGCCAGCAGCGCCACCAGGGCCACCGACTGGCCGCCTGCCAGCACCTGGTGCCACACGTCCCGCCCGACGAAGTCGGTGCCCAGGAAGTGGTCCGGCATGAACGGCGCGCCCCGGGTCTGCGTCTCGGGCACGAACAGCGGCCCGAGCAGTGCCAACAGCAGCGGGACCGCGATCAGCAGCCCACCCACCCCGAACCGCTTCATCGGATGCCCACCGCCCGCGGCGAGAGCCGGAACGCGACGAGGTCGGCGATCAGGTTCACCGCGACCGTGGTCACCGCGAACACCACCGCGAGCCCTTGCACCACCGGGAGATCACGGCTCGCGACCGCGTCCACGAGCGTGGTGCCAAGCCCCGGGATGACGAACACCGCCTCCACCACGATCACCCCGCCGAGGAGCCAGTCCGTGGTCCGCGCGACCTGCTGGACGGCGGGCGCGAGCGCGTTCGGCAGCGCGTGCGCGAACCGGACCCGGCCGACACTGAGCCCCAGCCTGCGCGCGTGGCGCACGTAGTCCGACGACAGCGCCTCGATCATGCCCGCGCGCACCAGCCTGCTGATCGAGCAGATCGGCCGGGCCAGCAGCACGACCAGCGGCAGCACCAGCACCTCAGGGTGTCCCAGCAGGTCTCCGCCGACCCCGACAGCGGTCGGCGGGAGCCAAGCGAGCTGCACGCCGAACAGTGCGATCAGCACCACCGCCAGCGCGAACTCCGGAATCGAGTGCAGCCCCACGCTGATCGACGTCAGCACCCGGTCCAGCCTGCTGCCCTCCCGCAGCGCCGCCAGCACCCCGACCATGACCGACAGCGGAACCAGCAGCACCAGAGTCAGCACCGCGAGGACCGCCGTCGGTGCGAGACCGTTGGAGAGGAACGCCGAGACCGGTCTGCCGGAGACGATCGAGACCCCGAGGTCCAGGTGCGCCAAGCCCCACAGCCACGCGCCGAACCGTTCCAGCGGCGGCCGGTCGAGACCCATCACGGTCCGGATCTGCTCGATCCGCTCCGGGTTCGGGTCGTCCCCGGCGAGCGCCACCGCGGCGTCCCCCGGCAAGGCCTGCACCAGGAGGAACACCACGGTGGCGACGGCGATGACCTGGATGACCCCGAAGGCCAGCCGTTTCACCGCGTAGCGGCCCAGACTCACCCGAGCCACACCTTGTCGAACCTCGCCCAGTCCAGCGTGTTCGCCGGCGCGGTCGCCACACCGCTGACGTTGCGGGCGGTGCCGACGATCCAGTCCGCGAAGCCCCACATCAGGTAGCCGCCCTCGGCGTGCAGCGAGCGCTGCATCTCCGCGTACACCGCGCCGCGCGCCTTCTCGTCCGCCGTGGACACCGCCTTCTGGTACAGCGCGTCGAACTCGGGCCGGGTCCACTTGGTGACGTTGGTTCCCGACGTGCTGAGCAGCCGCTGCGCGATGTGCGTCTCGATCGGCATCGCGCCGGAGCGGAAGCTCGACATGGAGCCGTTCTTGAGCGTGTCGGCCCAGTAGGTGTCCTTGTTGCCGGTGACGACCTCGATCGTCAGCCCGGATCCCTTGACCTGGTCGGCGAAGATCGTGGCCGCCTCGACCATCCCGGCCGCGGCGGTGGACGTGTCGAGTTTGATGGTCATGCCCTCGGCGCCCGCCTTGCGGATCAGGTGCTTGGCCTTGTCCAGGTCGCGCGTGCGCTGCGGGATGTCGCCGGCGTAGTACTGCGAGCCCTTGCCGAACAGGTCGTTGCCGATCTGCCCGCTACCCGCCAGGGTCGACTCGACCAACTGCGGCCGGTCGGCCAGCAGGAACATCGCCTCGCGCAGGTCCGGGTTGTTGAAAGGCGCCCGGTCGAGCTTCATCGCAAACGCTTGCACCGCGCTGTTGGGGGAGCGGACGATCGTCATCCGGTCACTCGCGCCGTGGGCCCGGGCGGTGGTCGGGGTGAGGTCGTGGGCGTACTCGACCTGCCCGCCGAGCAGCGCGTTCGTCCGCGCCGACTCCTCGTTGGCGATCACGAACTGCAGCTCGTCGAGGTGCGGGGCACCCTCCCAGTACTGCGCGTTCTTCTTGAGCAGTACGGACTTGCCCGGCTCGAACGAGACGAAGCTGAACGGGCCTGAGCCGACCGGTTTGGTGAAGTCCTCGGTGCCCTCGGGGACGATGTAGGTGCCGAAGGCGGCGAGCGCGTTGGGGAATTCGACGAACGGCCGCTTGAGGGCGAACTCGACGGTCCGGTCGTCGATCGCCTTGCTGTTCGCCAGGTCGATCAGCGACAGGCTCGACTTGGCCCGGAAGGCGCGCTTGGGGTCGAGGATGCGGGCGTAGCTGGCGAGCACGTCCTGCGCGCGCACCGGCTTGCCGTCGTGGAACACGGCCTGGCGCAGCGTGATCCGCCAGCGGGTCAGGTCGCCGTTGGGCTCCCACTTCTCGGCCAGGCGCGGCTGCGCGGAGACGTCGGCGCCGAGGTCGGCGAGCTTGTCGAACATCGCCTTCGACCGTGCCGCCTCGACGAACAGGTTCGCCAGGTGCGGGTCGAGGACCTCCTTGGCGCCGCCGCCCGCGAACGCGGCCCGTAGTCGCCCGCCCGCTTTCGGGGCGGCCGTGGTGGCCGACGGTGTCGAGCAGCCCACGAGGCCGGCAGCGGAGAGCCCGGCGGTGATGGCGAGGAAGCCGCGGCGGCTGAGTTCGGGGAAGTGGGTCATGGGGGAGATCCCTTTCAGTGGTGCGGGCGCAGGCGCGCCACGACGTGCAGGCGGTCACCGGACAGCGAGCCCCCGAGCTCGGCGTCCGGCGTCCACGGGGTGTCCGTGCGCGGTCCCGGTTCGTCGAACAGGGCGAGCACGTCGAATCCGGCGAGGTCGAGCAGGAGGCGGAGTTCCTGGGGGAACAGCAGTCGCCACGCGGAGCGTTGGACCAGCGGCTCGGTGCGGCCGGTCCAGGTCCAGTCGCGTCGGCGGCGCAGGAGTTGGGCGGCGTGGTCGATCCACAGGGTGGTGTGGGAGGTGTAGTCGACGCCTTGCCACGTCACCGTTCGGGTGCGGGTGTCGTGGAGCAGCTCGGTGTTGCCGAGGAAGAAGGCGCCGTTGCGCATCTCGGCGACGAGCAGGCCGCCTGGGGTGAGGTGTTCGCGGCAGCGGGTGAGGAACGCGCTGAGGTCGGCGTTGGTGTGGCAGTAGAGGAAGGCGCTGTCCAGGCAGGTGATGACGTCGACCGTGCGGCCCAGCGCGAAGGAGCGCATGTCGCCGACGACGAAGTCGACCTGCTCGTGGTGGCGGCGGGCGTGCTCGACCATCGCCTCGGAGCTGTCGAGGCCGGTTGCCTGGTAGCCGTTTCGGGCCAGGTAGCCCGCGTCGCGGCCGGTCCCGCAGCCGATGTCCAGGAGCTTGTTGCCGCCGTCGAAGCGGGTGACGAGGTCGTGGACGAACCGGGCAGCGACGTGGTCCGGGTCCGGGAACTGCTGTTCGTAAAGCTCGGGGTTGTCGGTGAGCAGGTTCATCCCACGGTCTCCTTCGTCAGTGCGCCCCGCCGATGCAGCACCAGAACGGCACCGGCGCAGACCAGCCCGATGGCCACGCACACCAGTGAAGCGAGCGTGTTGCTCACCTCGCTGGCCCAGCCGATGGCCGCGTTGCCCACCGCGGCGACGACACCGGAGGCGAGGTAGAACATGCCGAAGTACGTGCCCGCCAGGTTTTCCCGGCCGAACGTCGGGATGAGTTCGTAGACGAACGGGTGCGTGATCATCACCCCGAAGGCCAGCGCGAGCGTCGCGACCAACACCCCGACGACTCCGAGATTCAGGGCTGTGGCGACGAACCCGCCGCCCATCAGCGCGAGCCCGAGCGCGATCGCCCGCCCTCTGGCCAGCTTGGCGCTGAGCAGGCGGGTGATCCGGACCTGGAACAGCAGACTGGCCACAGTGGACACCAGGAACACGGCGGCCACGCTGCTCGCGCTGCCGGTCGCGCGTTTCGCCTCCATCGGGAGGACGAGGTACAGCTGGTTCTGCAGGGCGAACATGCCGGTCAGCGCCAGGGTGAACGCGATGAACCGGCGGTTGGCCAGGCATTCGCGCCAGTCCCCGATGACCGTGCCGTCGTGTGGCTGCACGGCCCGGGCGGGCAGCACCATCGCTTGGGCGATCGTCAGGAGGGCGAAGATGCCGGCCGCCACCAGGGCGGACACCCGGAAGTCACCCCAGAGGAGCAGCACGCTCCCGAGCACCGGACCGAGGAGGGCGCCCGCCTGCGCGAACACGTTGAACAGCGCGAACGCTCCGGCCTTGTCGTCCGCCTCGACCGCGATGTAGGCGCGAACGGCGGGGTTGAACAGGGCCCCGGCCAGTCCACTGAGGACGGACGCGGCCAGCAGGATCGCCAGGGACTCACCGGCGGCGAACATCCCGAACCCGAGCGTGCGCAACGCACACCCAGAGATGATCACCCGCCGCGGCCCGAGCCGATCGGACGCGGAGCCGCCGACGAGGAACATGCCTTGCTGGCTCAGCGTGCGAACCCCGAGAACGATCCCGACCATGGCGACGGACATGCCGAGGTCGTCGGTGAGGTGCGTGGCGAGGTAAGGGATGAGCAGGTAGAAGCCGGTGTTGACGCCGAACTGGTTGATCAGCAACAACCGCACCGAGAGCGGAAAGCGCCTCACCGCGCGACCACCCCGAGGCCGGGCGTGTCGGTCAGTCGTAGGGTGCCGTCTTCGCCGCCGATGCCCTGCCACGGATCATCGGCGAGCAGCAAGTGTCCATCGAGGTCGATCCAGCGGGCCTGGCCGCTCAAGTGCACGGCCGGGGCGATCCCCAGCGAACTCGCCACCAGACAACCCAGCATGACGTCCATCCCGCCCTCACGGGCCGCGGCGATGATCTCCTGGGCCGCCCGGAGGCCGCCGCACTTGGCGAGCTTGATGTTGACCCCCGCCACCGCCCCCGCGAGCGCCCGCACGTCCGCCACCGTCGCGGCGTCCTCGTCGGCGATCACCGGCACCGAGACCCGCGAGCTGATCCAGGCCAGCGAGTCGATCTGCCCTGGCGCGATCGGCTGTTCCACCGCGGCGATCCCGTAGTCGGACAGCCGGTCCATGACCCGCACGGTGTGCTCGGGGGTCCACCCGCCGTTCGGGTCGAGAAGCAGCCGCGCGTCCGGCGCCACCGCCCGGATCGCGGACAACACCGCTTCGTCGTGCTCCGACCCCAACTTGACCTTGAGCACCTGGAAACCCCGGGCCACCAACAAAGCCGCCAGACGCGCCGCTTCCTCCGGCGCCTCGATCCCGATCGTGTAGGCCGTAGGCGTATCGACCCAATCCCGACCGACCAGTTGCCACACCGGCACCCCGAGCCGCTGTCCGATCAGGTCATGCAGGGCCGCGTCCACCGCGGCCGTGACGCCGGGAGCATCGACCGGAGGCAAAGCGGCAAGGAAGTCCGCCGGGTCGGAGAAATCAGCCGCGACGGCCTGGAACTCCTTGAGCAGCACGATGATCCGCGCGACGTCCAACCCGTAGTAAACGCTGGTCACGACCTCGCCATGCCCCACCTGCCCATCGCACGACACGACCACCCGCACCGCGTCGCGGCGGGACATGGTCGAGCGCGAGATGCGCAGGGGAGTGGTCAGCTCCAAGCCGTAGACAGTCCAGTCGAGCTTCACGCGGGCACCGCCAACCGGGCGCTGGGCACGGTCACCGACCGGCACCGCGCCCAGCCCGTGACCTCGACCGACTCCGCGTGCCCGATCTCCACCGGACGATCCGCCGCACGACCCAACAGACCCCGGTCGCGACAGAAGCCGTCATCGAAGATCGTGCCCAGATACCTGTGCGGTCCGTCCGGGAACACGGTGGCCACCACCGCGCCCGCCTCGACCCGGGCCACCCACGCCGACACCAACGCCACCGCGCCCGTGCTCCAACCGCCGGTCACAAAGCAGTCCCGCGCTAGCCGCCTGCACGCGTCGACCACCTCGGTCGGTCCGACCCAGTGCACCTCGTCGAACTGGTCATAAGCCACATTGCGCGGATAGATGCTGCTGCCCAACCCACGCATGACCCGGGCCCGCGCCGGCTGGCCGAAGATCGTCGAGCCGATCGTGTCCACGCCGACCAGCCGCACGTGCGGCCAGTGCGCGCGCAGTGACTCGATGATCCCGGCACTGTGCCCACCCGTGCCGACGCTGCACACCAGCACGTCGACCCGATCGAGCTGCTCGACCAGCTCCCGAGCGAGCGTCGCGTACCCGGCCGGGTTGTCCGCGTTGTTGTACTGGTCCGGCCAGAACGCGTCCGGCAGGTCCCGGCACACCGCGCGCAGCCGGTCCAGCCGCGCCTGCTGCCACCCTCCGGTCTGATGTGGACGGTCGACGACCTCCAGCCGTGCGCCGTGGGCGTGCAGCAGCGCGCGCATCGACGGCTCCAGCTCCGCGTCGACCACCAGCACCACCGGGTGCCCGAGCGCCTGACCCGCGAACGCCAAGCCGACGCCGAGCGTCCCGCTGGTCGACTCGACCACCGCCGCCCCCGGCCGCAGCTCACCGCGGGCCCGCGCGGCCAGCAGCATCGCCACCGCCGACCGGGCCTTCATCCCGCCCGCGCTCAGGCATTCCAGCTTCGCCCAGAAGCCGCCGTGCCCGTGCGGCAGCGGTGTGTCGATGTACGCGACCGGAGTCTTGCCTAAGAGTTCGAGCAGATGCGCGTTCGCGCGGATCACTTCGGCTCCCCGCGGTAGAGGTGGATCGTGGTCGGCCCGCCGTCGAGCCAGAAGAACGGGAACGGCTCGGCCGACACCGCCGACACCCCGCCGCCGATGAACCACGGCAGCACCGCGCTGCCGGTCTGCGCGAACAGCACGACTTGGCGGCCGAAGCCCAGCAGCCCTTCGAGGCTGCCGTTGCCCACGGTCATGCCCGACGCCAGCACGATGTCGCAGTCGCCCAAGGCGCTCGAGGCGTCGGTCGCCACCGGCTCGTCCCACTCCGTCCGACCGCCCTTGAGGTCGCAGGGGACATAAGGCAGCCCGCGTTCCCGCAGGTGGTGCAGCAGGGAGTTCACGACCCCGACGACCAGCACCCGCGAGTCGGGGGTCGCCTCGATCAGGTCGACGACAGCCGACGCGCGCGCCATCGACTTGTCCAGCGAACTGCCCGCGGGGATGGTCACCTGCTCGGCGCCGGACGTCTCGTGCGGGTGCGCGTTCATCAGGTACGCGTCGAGCGCGGCGAGGCGGATCGCGGAGTTCGCGTGGTCGAGCAACTCGGCCACGCTCGCGCCGACACAGTCGTAGACGTCGCCGTCGTCGAGGGTGCCCGGCTCGACCGCGCACGAGCCGACGGCCTGCCCGATCCGCAGGCTGACCACGCTGTTTCGGTAGGACTGGTCCCGCGAGGCATGCCGCACGCCCTGCTGGGTGCTGAACCCGACACTGATCCGCTCACCGGCCGGATCAGGTCCGAGTTTGCCCGCGCGGACGTGGTCGACCAGGTCGGCGAGTGAAGTGAAGGCCCTCACGCGGCGTCCTCGGCGTAGCGAACGTCCAGGCCGTTGACGATCTTCTCGGCGGTCGAGCGCGCGCCGAGGCCGTCGTGGTCGACCACCATCACGTGCCCGAGGTAGGTGTTGTTGCTGGTCGGCTCGCCCGCCCGGTGCCCGGGGGACTTGAGCTTGCACTCCACGACGCCGGGAGCGGCGACCTCGCCGACGATCTCGGCGACCAGCCCCGAGCGCGGCGGCAGCAGGAACGAGATCGCCGCGCTGCGCACCCCGGTCTCCGCGTGCGTCAGGTCGGGGCGCTGACCGACCGCGAGCTGCGCGTACACGGCGGGCAGGTCGATGCCGGTAACCCGGCGCACCAACTCGGTGATCTGGTTGCCCGCCGGTCGCGGGTTGACCTCGATGAGCTTGGGTCCGGCCGAGGTCAGCTTGATCTCGGTGTGCGCGACGATGTCGTCCAGGCCGAGCGCCTCGATGGCCGCCACCGCGACCTGAGCTGCGTCGGTGCCGTCGAGGTCGGCGGGGAACATGTGCCCGCTCTCGACGAACCACGGCTCCCCGGCGACGCTCTTGTCGGTCACGCCGACGACGTGCGTCACGCCGCCCACCGTCACGGTTTCGACGCTGACCTCCGGGCCGTCGAGCAGCTCTTCGAGCAGCACGGTCGGCAGCCGGGGCTGGTCGCGCGCGTTGACCGGGAAGGCCTCCAGAGCGGCGAACGCCTCGCGCAGCTCCGCCTCGCCCGCGACCTTGCGCACGAACATCCCGCCGCACAGGTCCACCGGCTTCACCACGAGCGGGTAGCCAAGCGACCGCGCCGCGTCAGCGGTCTGCGGCCAGCCCGTGGCCAGGGCGTATTTCGGCCCCGGAACGCCCGCCGCGCCGAGCGTGGTGCGGGTGCGGTCCTTGCGGTTGGCGCTCTCCACGGCCTCCGGCGTCGGCCCTGGCAGCCCGAGATGGGCGGCGACCTTGGCGACGGTCGGGAGGTAGTAGTCGCAGGAGGAGATGACGCCGTCGAACCCCAGCACGGCGTGCATACGTTCCACATAGGACAGCAGGCCGGGCACGTCGTTGGTCTCGGTGGTCAGCACATTCTCGGCCGACAGCAAGGGATGCGTGCCCTCGGTGGGCGCGGAGCGCAGGTAGTGGTGCAGGTCTCGGGTGAGGAAGGTGAAGCGATGACCGGACTCGCGGATGGCCCGGGGGAGCAGCGAACTCATCGCCCCTACCCAGCTCTCGATCATCAACAGATGTCCCACGCCACACTCCCTCGCCCCGTCGCCGGTAAACAAAGGAATGGTAATCATTTTCAGTAACTTGTCACTCCGGCAGGTAGGTGACGTGGGACACGTGGACGGTGACCGGGAGTGGTCGATATGGGCGCGCGTAGACTCGGCAGGTCAAATGTCGGCGACCTCCGAGGAGAACGCGCGTGCCCAAGCTGGACCCCGGGGCGCTGGAGGAACTGCAGCAGGTCGAGTCCGAACTGGACACCCGCTGGCCCGAGACGAAGATCGAGCCATCGCTCGACCGCATCTCCGCGCTGCTCGACGTGATCGCCCAGCCGCAGCTGGCCTACCCCGTGCTGCACATCGCCGGGACCAACGGCAAGAGCTCCACGACCCGCATGGTCGACGCGCTGCTCACCCGGATCGGCCTGCGCACCGGCCGGTTCACCAGCCCGCACCTGCAGTCGGTCACCGAGCGCATCAGCCTCGACAACGAGCCCATCAGCCCCGAGCGCTACGTCGAGGTCTACCGCGACCTCGAGCCGTACATCGCGATGGTCGACGCCAAGTCCGACATCAAGCTGAGCAAGTTCGAGATCCTCACCGCGATGGCGTTCGCCGCCTTCGCCGATGCCCCGGTCGACGCGGCGGTGGTCGAGGTCGGCCTCGGCGGCAGCTGGGACGCGACCAACGTCGCCGACGCGCGGATCGCCGTGGTGTGTCCCATCGGCATCGACCACGTCGACTACCTAGGCCCGGACATCCTCGGCATCGCGCGGGAGAAGGCGGGCATCATCAAGCCCAACTCGATCGCGCTGCTCGCCGAGCAGACCAACGAGGTCGCCCGGGTCCTGATCGAGCGCGCCACCGAGGTCGACGCGGTCGTCGCGCGGCAGGGCCTGGAGTTCGGGGTGCTGGAGCGCAGCGTCGCCATCGGCGGCCAGATGCTCAAGCTGCAGGGCCTCGGCGGCGTCTACGACGAGATCTTCCTGCCGCTGCACGGCGCCCACCAGGCCGCCAACGCGGCGCTCGCACTGGCCGCCGTCGAGGCGTTCTTCGGCGCGGGCACCGAGCGTCAACTCGACGTCGACGCCATCCGCGAAGCCTTCGCCTCGGTCGTGATCCCCGGCCGGTTGGAGCGCCTGCGCTCCTCACCCACCGTCTTCGTCGACGCCGCCCACAACCCCCACGGCGCCGCCGCGTTGGCCGCGGCCCTGGAGGACGAGTTCGGCTTCCGCAAGCTGGTCGGCGTCCTGGGAGTCATGGCGGACAAGGACGTCACCGGCATCCTGACCGCGCTGGAACCGGTGCTCACCGAGGTTGTCGTCACGGCCAACTCTTCCCCGCGAGCGATGGACCCGGAGCAGCTGGGCGCGGCCGCCATCGAGATCTTCGGCGAAGACCGCGTGATCGTCCAACACCGCCTGCTGGACGCCATCGACACCGCGGTCACCCTCGCCGAGACCACCGAGGACCCCCGCGACTCGATGTCCGGCGGGGGAGTGGTGGCCACCGGCTCGGTCGTCACCGCCGGGGATGTTCGCGCGATGTTCGGCAAGGAGCCCGCATGACCGCCCCGGACCCCATGAAGGGCTTCCGCGGCGTCATGTCCGCGATGCTCATCCTCGAAGCCATCGTGGTCATGCTGGCCCTGCTGATCATCGCGAAGATGGACGGCGGCCTGGCCACCTGGCAGGGTTGGCTCGTCGGGTCGCTTGGCCTGGCCCTGATCCTGGCGTGCGGCGTTGTCGGCAAACCGTGGGGCACGTGGGTCGCTGTCGGCCTGCAGGGCGTGATGATCCTGTGCTTCTTCGCGCTTCCGGCTCTGGGCGCTATCGGCGTGATCTTCGGGCTGGCGTGGGCGTGGATGTTGTGGCTGCGCCAGGACGTCGAGAAGCGGATGGCCGAGGGCAGGCTCACCAGCCAGCAGGAGTGATCTCTCGTGGACCACATGGCGACGGCGAATGAGCGAGTCCACCGCGGAAAAGTCCTCCAGTGGAACGAAGAGGACGGCTGGGGGATCATCGAATCGCCGACAATCGATAGTCCCATCTGGACGCACTTCTCCACTATCGATCCAGCCGATCCGAACACCTCACCGGGTGGTTATCGGCGTCTGCGCGTGAACGAGGCCGTGGATGTCACGGTCGAGCGCGCCGAGCAGGATGGATACCACTGGCGAGCCACCTGGGTGAAGGGTGCTCAGGAAACCGCGTCTTGAGTCGGGCGGATGTCAGGAACTGCGCGGGACGACCAGGCCGGATTCATAGGCGAAGACGACGAGTTGGGCGCGGTCGCGGGCGTGGAGTTTCACCATGGCGCGGTTGACGTGGGTCTTCGCGGTCAGCGGGCTGATCACCATGCGGTCGGCGATCTCGTCGTTGGACAGGCCCTGGGCGACCAGGGCGACGGCCTCGCGTTCGCGGTTGGTCAGTTCCTTCAGGCCCGTGTGGGTGCCGGTGTCGAGGGGCTGGCTGACGTAGCGGTTGATCAGTTTGCGGGTGATCGACGGCGCGAGCAGCGCGTCACCTCGGGCGGCGACGCGGACGGCGTGGAGGAAGTCCTCCGGTTCTATGTCCTTGACCAGGAAGCCTGCCGCACCGGCCCGTAGAGCGTTGAAGACGTATTCGTCCAGGCCGTAGTTGGTCAGGATGACGACGTGCATCGCGGCTAGGTCCGGGTCGGCGGCGATGCGGCGGGTCGCCTCGATGCCGTCGACAAGGGGCATTTGGATGTCGATGAGCGCTATGTCGGGGAGGTGTTTCCTGGCCAGCGCCACGCCCTCGCCGCCGTTGGCGGCTTCGGCGACCACCTCGATGTCGTCCTCCATGTCAAGGAGGGCACGGAATCCGCTGCGGATGAGCGGCTGGTCGTCGACCAGCAGGACGCGGATCACGTTCGGTCCACGGGAAGTTCGGCCTGGACGGTGAAGCCGCCCTCACCGCGCGGCGCCGCCCGCAACTGACCGCCGAGGGCGGTGACCCGTTCCCGCATCCCGAGGAGCCCGACGCCCGGTTCCGGCGCTGCGTCGGAGGTGGCCTTGCCATCGTCATCGACCTGGATGACGAGGGCGTCGGGCCGGTAGTCGATCCGGACTGACGCGGTGGCCGCGGCGGCGTGCCGGACGGTGTTGGTCAGCGACTCCTGGACGATCCGGTAAGCGGTGCGTTCCACGGCGGCGGGAACGTCGCTGCGGTGTCCCTCGATCGTCAGCTTCGCGTCCAGGCCGGTCGTCCGGGCGCGTTGGACCAGGTCCGGAACGTCGGCGAGCCCGTGCGGCGGGTGCTTGTCGTCGTCGCGCAGGGCCTCCAGGGTCGCGCGCAGTTCACGGGCAGCCTCACGGCCCGCGTCCCGGATGGCCAGGAGGGAGTCGGGCACTTCTTCGCCTCGTTTACGGGCCAGGTGGACGGCGACTTCGGCTTGCACCTTGATCACGGAGATCTGGTGCGTGAGCGAATCGTGCAACTCCCGCGCGATGTGCAGCCGCTCCTCGTCGGCACGGCGGCGCGCGGTTTCCTCGCGGGTGCGCTCGGCCTCGTCGGCGCGGCGCTCGGCTTGCCGCAGCGCTTCCCCCGCCGCGCCGGCGGCGATCAGCCAGGCGATCTCGAGGACGTTCCGGGATTGGGTGAACGCCTCACCCAGCTGCCACCCGTGGGGAGCGGCCAGGATCGCCAGGGGGAGAGCGGCCAACATGACCACCGACCCCACCACCGTGACGATGCGGTGTCCCGCCCGCACGGCGGCGTACACCGCGAACAGATACGCGACGACCGGCACGTCGAACCCGATGGCCTGATACCCCAACGCGCACAACCCGGTCACGGCCAACACGGTGACCGGAGCCCAGCGGCGCGCGGCCAGCGCCAGACCACCGGCGGCCAAGAGGGCGTAACCCAGTGGGTCGAGGGCCGTGGCGGGGTGCTGCCTGGACAGCCCGGCGAGCACCAGGGTCGCCGCCACACCGATGGCGATTCCCCAGTCTCCGAGACTAATCCGACCCCTGGTCATAAGTGGACAGTAGCCGGATATCCGCGCGGGGAACTCCTACGCACAGACCATCAACCGACTACCGCGGACGCAGTAGTTTCCCGCCCCCTGCGGCAGACACGGCAGTGCGAAGTGCCTGCGCTCGCACGACGACTGGAGGTGGGTTCGGCGGACAGGATCAGCGGTGTCCAGTTCGTCGGAGAGAAGGAGAAACCCCATGTCCGTCCGTCAGCTGCTTGCCGCGCACGTGTTGGGCCAGCCTGAGGTTGTCAGTTCCTACGCCATGACCGGGGGACGTTTCTGGTCGTTGGTGGGTGTGGCGTTGGGACTGGTGGGAGTGGTCGTGGGCGGGGTGGCCCTGTCCCGGCGCGGAGGGAGGAAGGCCATCGCGGCGTTGGTGCTAGGGCTGGCCGGCGCGGTTGTCGGAGGGCTGGTGGTGGCCGCCGCCGAGGGTGGTCCTGGCACGGGTGCCGGGATTGTCGGGGGCTTCGTGGCGTTGGTCGTGGGACTGATCGGCGCGGGCCTCGGCTGGCTGGCTCGCTCTCGGCGACCGGTCTGACCGCCAACTATAGTTGGTGTTCGCCAACTATAGTACGCTTACATGTACTATAGTTGGCAGCGGAGGGGGTGTGCATGGAGCTGGGACGACCGTTGTCAACGGTCACACCGACACTCGATGGCGACATCCTCGCGATCCTCGCCACCGTCGATTCCTCCTTCACGACCGGCCAACTGCACCGGATGTTGACGCGGCACTCGGTCGAAGGCATTCGCAAAGTGCTGAAGCGTCTGGCCGAGCAGGGGATCGTGCGGTCGAACAAGGTCGGTCAAGCCGTCGCCTACCGACTCAATCGCGATCATCTGGCAGCGGAACACATCATCGGACTTGCTCGAATCAAGGAGACCCTCCTCGCCCGCATCGAGGAACGCTTGGAGTCTTGGGCCGTACCACCGGTCTACGCCGCTGTCTTCGGCTCAGCGGCGACTGATTCGATGACGGTGGAGAGTGACTTGGATGTTCTGCTGGTCCGCCCCGATCACGTCGAGGACGGCGAGTGGGCAGAGCAGGTCGACAGGTTGGTGGCAGAGGTGACTCTCTGGACCGGCAATGATGTGCGGCCATTGGAGTTCGCCCTCCACGAGGTCGCTTCTCGCGGTCGGGACGAACCGGTCCTGCGCGATGTGTTGGACAGGGGGCTTACCGTCGCCGGCACCCGCGCGTGGTTGGTCAAACAGCTTCGGAAGAAGGACTGAAGTGCGGACACAGCCGTGTGACGGCGACATCAAGCGTGGCCGGCTCCGCAAGGCAGGGCAGTTCCTGGAAGCGGCGCAGCTAGTCCGCGAGATGGCTGATGAGAGCGACGAAGTCGCCGATGCGTACGTGACGTTGTGCGTCCACGCGGGCATCGCGGCCTCCGATGTCATTTGCTGTGTCAGAGTGGGCGAACATGCCCAAGGTGAGAGTCACGCGGACGCGGTCGGTCTGCTGGCCAGGGCGAACAAGGAAGCCGCGAAGCACCTGAGCACGTTGCTCAAGCTGAAGACGAAGTCTGGCTACAGCCACACACCCGCCACTGCGGACGAGTTCAAGCGCGCGGGCAGGGCGGCGGAGATGTTGGTGGAACAAGCTCGCCGCGACTGGGGCGGGAACTAGTCAGCCCGAGGTCGCGAGACGCTCGGGTGACCAGGCGACCGGGGCTGGCCGCCACGCTGCGTGAGCCCTGTTTCAGCCCCGGTCGTGATCGGCCGCAATTCTTTCCATGAAATCCACCGAGTCGGGGGAATCGAGTGCGATCCGCCTCAGCTGATCCACCATCTCCACATAGTCCTCGGTGTCCTCCGGCTGGTCCTCGAATCCTGAGGCGCCCTTGTTCTCCAAGTACACCAGCCGAGGCAGCTGGCGGAACTCCAGGATCGTGAAGCACGCCGATAGGTCGTAGCCGCCGTGCCGAAACGGGATCACCCGGATCGCGCAGTTGGGTTCCTTCGCCAGATCGATCAGCCACCGAATCTGGGCGGCCATGGCCTGCGAGCCACCGAACGGCCGTCGGAGCACGGCTTCATCCAGAAAGACGCGAAGGGTGGGGCGGACCGGCCGGAAGAGGATCTTCTGCCGCTCCATCCGCCGGCGCACACGGCGTTCCGCATCGGCCTCATCCAGGAGCCCGACCCGCATTACCGTGCGCGCGTAGTCGCTGGTCTGCACGAGGCCCGGGACCAAGGTGGAGGAGAACGTGATGATTGATTCGGCCTGGGCCTCGAAGTGGATGAAGGCATCGAGAAGCGCTGCCCGCGACTGTCCCCACCAGCCGGAGGTCGCCGCTTCCTCGGCCATGGCCATGATCCGCTTGCGTTCCGGCCCTGTGACGCCATAGATGGCCAGCAAGGCCGACACATCCGCCACGCTCGCCATCCGTCTGCCGGTCTCCGACCGGTTCAGGCTCGCGATCGACGTCCCCAATCGCTTCGCCGCCGCCCGGGTCGTCAACCCCGAGCGTTCCCGCAACACCTTCAACTCCGCCGCCAACGCACGCGCCCGGGCCGGAACTCGATCGTTCATGGCTCCATGAGATCAGGTGTTCCGACTACACAGCATCACTCGAATAGCTGAGCCGTTTCCCCTTGCGAAACCTCCAATCCCACCCACGTTGACCTCCGCCGCCTACAACCAGGCCATGACCCTCAACCGCCGCACCCTCCTCCGCGCCGGAGGCATCACCGCCGCCGCAGGCCTCGCCCTCCCCGGCGTCGCCATCGCGGCTCCCCAAGCCAGGCCCCTCCTGACCCACGGTGTCCAAACCGGAGACGTCACCGCCGACGGCGCCATCGTCTGGACCCGCGCCGACCGCCCCTCCCGCATGCTCGTCGAGGTCTCCAAGGACCCCGACTTCCGCAACGCCCGCCAGTTACGCGGCCCGATGCTCACCCCCGACACCGACGGCACCGGCAAGCTCCGCCTCACCGGCCTCCCACCCGGCCGCGAGATCCACTACCGCGTCCGCGCCGAAGACGACCGCGCCACCAGTGAGCCGCTGACCGGCTCCTTCCGCACCGCCCCCATGGGCCGCGAGGACGTCCGTTTCACCTGGTCCGGCGACGTCGCCGGCCAAGGCTGGGGGATCAACCCCGACATCGGCGGCATGACCGCGTTCGCCGCGATGGCCGCGTGCCGCCCGGACTTCTTCATCAACAGCGGCGACACCGTCTACGCCGACGGCCCGCTCAAGGAGTCCGTGACCCTCCCAGACGGCCGGATCTGGCGCAACCTCGTCACCCCCGAGAAGCTCAAGGTCGCCGAGACCCTCACCGAGTACCGCGGCCAGTTCGCCTACAACCTGCTCGACGACAACGTCCGCGCCTTCGCCGCGCGCACCCCGTCCGTCGTCCAATGGGACGACCATGAGGTGACCAACAACTGGTACCCCGGCGAGATCCTCACGTCCCCTCTGTACACCGAGAAGCGCGTGGACGTCCTCGCCGCCCGCGCCTTCCAGGCCTTCCACGAGTGGATGCCCGTCGACCCGCGTCGCGCCGTGGACGGTCGGATCTACCGCAGCTTCCGGTATGGCAAGCACCTTGAGGTCTTCGTCCTCGACATGCGCACCTATAAGGACGCCAACACCTCGCCCAAGACCGGCGTCGGCCACGTCCTCGGTGAAGCGCAGGCTAAATGGCTGGTGGACGGCCTGTCCGCCAGCAACGCCACCTGGAAGATCATCGCCGCCGACCTGCCCGTCGGCCTGATCGTCCCCGACGGCACCGACATCGAAGGCGTCGCCAACGGCCTGCCCGGCGCCCCCGGCGGCCGCGAGCACGAGCTCGCCTGGGTGCTGCGTTCCGTCGCCCGAAACCGGGTGCGCAACGTCGTCTGGCTGACCGCCGACGTCCACTACACCGCCGCCCACCACTACTCCCCGGACCGCGCCGCCGTGGGCGACTTCGACCCGTTCTGGGAGTTCGTCTCCGGTCCCCTCAACGCCGGAGCGTTCGGCCCGAACAAGCTCGACCCGACGTTCGGCCCCGAAGCCGTCTTCGTCCACGCCCCACCGGCCGCGAACACCTCGCCGATGGACGGTTTCCAGCACTTCGGCGACGTCGAGATCGACGGCCCGACCGGCGCGCTGACCGTCCACCTGCGCGACGGCAAGGGCACCGCACTCTGGTCCAAGACCCTCACTCCACAACGCTGACGGCACGGCAAGTACCCTCCCCGCGGACCATCTCTGGGGGGAACACCGAATGCCGAACGACTTATCCGACCACCCTGACTTCAACGACAAGGACTGGCTGAAGAAAGCCACCAAGGCGGCCGAGAAAGACATCCGCCGCCTGCGCCGCAAGGGCAAGTGGCGCGGCCGCATGGTGTCCGCTCTGCTGCTGGTCGCGATCGTCGCGGTGGGCTACGTGATGTACCAGCGCGGGCTGTTCTCACCCGGACAGCCCGCGCCGGTCGCGTCCGCGCCGTCGACGACAGTCACGTCGAAGGTGCCCGACGCGGCGGTGAACCTGAGCCAGCCCTTCGTCGGCACGCCGGCGGCGGGCTGGGCCGACGGCGAGGCGGGCATCGTCGCGCCCGTCGCGCAGCCGATCGGCAAGTACACCGCCGAGCAGGTCGCCGACGCCTACGCCAAGGTCCGCCAAGTGGTGATCGCCGCTCGGCTCGACCGCAAGGTGATCGAGGGCCACGACACCGAGCGGTTCCTCGACTTGATCGCCCCGGAGACCCGGGCGGCGATCCGCACCGAACTCGCCGATCCGAACAAGATCAGTGGTCTGATGACGCGGATCGCCGACGGTTTTCGGCTGCTTCCCGTGCCGCCCAAGGTGAACGGGACCATGTCGGCCACGGTGGGGGAGCAGGGCACACTGGTCGTCCACACTGAGTACGTCTTCGCCTACGCGTTCCACACCGACCGCCCCGACGAGCTCCGCAGCGCCATGGACATCGTCGCGATGGGCCGGTGGAAGGCCGACTACCAGGTGCTCGACGAGACCTGGCCCAAGCCCCAGCGTGGTGTCTGGTTCAGCACCTCCAGCGGCTTCACCTATTCGATGGCGTGCGGCGCCGCGGAGAAGGGCATGCTGGCGCCCTGGTACTCCGAGTACCGCCCGTCCGGTCCGACGGCGTCGCACGAGCCGGAGGTCTACTTCGACGTCACCCAGCCGGTCACCGTCGAAGACGGCTGCGCCACCTGAGTCAGGCCATGCTGAACTTCTCGGCGTGCACCTGCGTATTCGGCACGCCGATCGCTCGGAGGCTGTCCAGCACCGACGAGGTCATCGCGAGTGGGCCGCAGACGTAGATGTCGCGTTCGGTGAGGTCGGGGACGAGGGACCGGAGATTGTCCGGCTCGAACGGCCGCGCTCCATCCTTGGTCCGGCCGGTGAGCAGGTGCAGCCTGCCGCCCTGAATCAGTTGGCGAACCTCGTGGAGCAGCACCGCGTCGCGCTCGTCGCGCACCCGGTAGAGCACGACGACGTCCTCGGTCGACCGCTCCTCCAGCAAGGCGCGGATGGGGGTGATCCCGACGCCGCCCGCGATCAGCAGCGTGCCGGGCCGCGTCCGCTGCAGTGAGGTGAACGCCCCATACGGACCCTCCATGAACACACGGGTCCCGACCGGGACGTGCCGCAGGCCGGCGCTGCCGCTGCCGACCGCTTTGGCGGTCAGCCGCAGGAAACGGCCGTCGGGCGCCGCGGACAGCGAGAACGGGTTCGCCAGCCACCAGTGGTTGTGTCCGGGGAACCGCCAGATGAAGAACTGCCCGGCCTTGGCGGGCAGCCGGTCGAGGTGTCGGCCGGTGACGTACACCGACACCGTGTTGTCCGACTCCGGCACCACGGCCTGAACCCGGAACTGGTGGTAGGCGTTGCGCCACAACGGCACGGCGATCCGCCCAAAAAGCAACGAGCCGACAGCGACGATCCACAGTGTCCACCAGTAGACGACAGCGAACGTGGAGGACTTGAACGTCGTCGTCTCAAGTAGCTGATGGACGAACGCCACCGCGATCGCCAGGTACACCAGCAGGTGCAGGGCGTGCCAAGTCTCGTATTGCAACCGACGTCGGAAGTAGCGAAGAGAGGTGACCGCGATCGTGATGATGGTGGCGGCGGCGATCATGCCGAGCAGTGACGCGGGCACCCCGGCCAGGGCGAGGAAGGTGCGCGCCATCGACGCGTTGTCCAGGGTCGCGTAGCCGAGCACGATCAGCGTGGCGTGGGTGAGGACGGTCCAGAGCAGGGTGAAGCCGGTCCACCGGTGCCACACCGTCAGCCGGTCCATCCCGATGCGGCGGTCCAGCCACGGCAGCCGGGCGACCAACAGCAGCTGGAACATCATCAGCAGGGCCGCGTGCAAGCCGACGAACTTGGCGACGGTGAGGATCGAGTTCTTCCCGGTGCCGCTGGTGAAGAACAGGACCTCGACAATCCCCAGGTTGACCAGCACGAACGCCCACAGCGCCCACCGCGCCTGAACAACCGGCGGTACTGAGCGCCTGCCTTGGGGACTAGTCGCCATGGTCGCTGCCTCTCGTCGTCGCCCTTGCCGTCTCTACGCGCGGAGGCAGCGCCGGGTTCATCGGGTGACGCGCGGGCGGGGCTCAGCCCGCCCGCGCACCGAATCATCCCTTCCCGAGGCGGTACGCGCTGTCGATGGCCACGAACGCGACCAGGGTGACGCCGAAGACCGGCATCGCCCAGCCCAGCGCCGCCGCGACCACCACGACCGTCACCAGCGCCGGAGCGGGCAACTGCCGCCACACCGGTTCCGGCGCCGGAGTCAGACCGCCCGAGGTCGGTCGGCGCTGCCACCACATCCGGTAGCCCAACACCAACAGCGCCAACGCGCCGACGGCCACCAACGCCAGCGCGAGCTGGTTCGCGAAGCCGAACAGGGTGCCGCTGTGCGCTTGGACGCCCAGCGTCGTCAGCTTCGCCGGCAGCGGGAAGTCCTGCCAACCCTGCCGCGCGGTGACCTCGGCGGTGTACGGGTCGACCGCGATCGTGGTCTTGCGGACCGGCAGCCCCTCCGAGGTCTCGGCGACCTTCACCGCCTTGGCGGCCGAGGCGGGCGCGGTGATCGTCAGCTGGCCCTCCATGCCCTGCGCCCGGGCGACGGACAGCACCCGGTCCAGGCCGACCGGTTCGCCCCGCGCGATCACGTTCGGCGCGCTCAGGCTGGGCGATTTCGCGTCGAGCGCGGCGATGGCCGTGTCGAACTTTGCCCCCGCGTGGTTGGACCAGGTCAGGCCGGTCGCGCTGAGACCGAGCAGCCCCAGGGTGAGCCACAAGCCGAGCACACCGTGCCGCGACCGGGTACGCGCCCGAGCGGACCCGTTGCCCGCGGGCACCAGCAACGTGCGAAGGCGTCGCCGCTTGCCGACCCAAAGCACCAACCCGCCCAACACCAGGAACGGCAACCAGCTCGCCGCGAACTCGGCGTACAACCTGCCGACCTCGCCGAGGTGCAGCGAACTGTGCAGCTTCCGCAGCCACACCTGCGCGGGCGGCCGGTTGTTGACCGTGATCAGCTCGCCGTCGACCTTGCCGGTGTACGGGTCGACGTAGACAGTCAGCGACTCAGTCGAGAAGTGGTCGTCGCCCTTCGCCAAACCGGGCTTGTCCAGGACGACCTGTGTGGTGCGGTCCGGATCGGCGGGCACGATCACCGACGTGAGCTTGCCCTCCGGGTGCGCGGCGAGCGCGGCGCCGACCTGCTCGGTGAGTGGCCGAGCGGGTCCGCCGGGCGCGTCCACGTACAGCTTGTCGCCGTAGAGGACGTCGTTGATCTGCGGAGTGAAGGCGTAGAGCAGCCCGGTCAGCGCGAGCACGGCCAGGAACGGCGCGACCGCGAGGCCCGCCAGGAAGTGCACGCGCCGGGCCAAGGCCCATAAAGCACGGGATTCCGCCTTCTGCGGCGCGTCGGTTCTGGGCGGGTCGGGATCGAACGTGGTCATGGTGCAACTCCTGAAAGTGTGTGTGGGGCGACCGGCGGCGACACCGGAGCGCTGAGCGCGCCGGCGGCGGGTCGGGGAAGTGGGATCAGGCAGCGGTCGCGGGCGGACCGCGGGTGACCACGGTGTGCAAGAGCAGCGCCGTACGCGCGGGAAGTCCTGTCTCCAGGAACGCGGGTCGTAGACCGGCGTCCGGACAGAGAACCGGCGCGGCGACGAACAGACTCCGGACGAGCCTGCGCACCCCGGCCCACACCCGTCGCTCGCCCTGGCGGATCCACCACGCCAGCAGCACCGTGGCGACAAGGTGCGCGGCGAGCATCCCGAGCCCGGACACACCGAACTCGGTCGACAGGTGCGTCAGGTGCGAGTCGGCCGCCACGGTCAACGTCACGTGGGTGCCGAGCTGTCCGAGGGCGAGCAGCGCGGCGATCGCGGGAAGACCCCGCTCGCGCGCGGTCATCAGCCAGCACGGCAGCAGGAGCAGGGCGGCCGCGACGGCGATCGCCGAACCCGTCCAGGTGCCCCCACCGACCACGTGCCCCGCCGTGCCTGCCAGCAGGGCGGCGACGAGCGAGGTCGCGGTGCGCCTACCGCGCGCCGGAACCCGCCTGCTGTCAGCCACGACCTGTCGCCCCCCCCGTCCTCTGTCTCGTCGAGGTTAGCGAGTCCGAGCGCTCCGACCACGCGCTGCGAGGACAAGTTCACGGGACGTCAACAAGTACCGGTTCGCCGTCAAGCCCGTAAGGGGGTGCGTTCCAATGGACAGCTATCCGATGAACAGTTCGCGCGAAGCCTTGGGCCGTTCGCGCGCGCGTCCTAAGAACGATCTATGACCCGACTGCAACGACGGACCTTCCTCATCGGCGGTCTCGCAAGCGCCGGTGCCACCATCCTCACCGCCAGCTCGGCGAGCGCCGCGCTGTACCCCTTCACCCTCGGCGTCGCCTCCGGCGAGCCCAACGCCGACGGCTTCGTCTTATGGACCCGGCTCGCGCCCAGCCCGCTCAACGCCGACGGCCTCGGCGGCATGTCCAGCGCCAACGTCGCCGTGGAGTGGCAGGTCTCCACCGACCAGTACTTCACGACTCTCGCCGCGAGCGGCACCTTCACCGCGACCCAGGCCTGGGGCCACAGCGTCCACGTCGAACTGACCGGACTGCTGCCCGGCCGCGAGTACTGGTACCGCTTCCGCGCCATGGGCCACATCTCGCCGGTCGGCCGCGCCCGCACCGCGCCCGCCGTCGGGACCAGCCCGTCGATGAAGATGCTCTTCGCGTCCTGCTCGCACTACGAAGCGGGCTACTTCACCGCGTACCGCAGGATGGCCGAGGAGAACCCCGACCTGATCCTGCACCTCGGCGACTACATCTACGAGGGCGGCGCGGGCAGCGGTGTGCGCACCCACCAGCCGTCGACCGAGATCAGCACCCTGGCGACCTACCGTGTGCGGCACGCGCTCTACAAGCGCGACCCAGACCTGCAGGCCGCGCACGCCGCCGCGCCGTGGCTGGTCGTGTGGGACGACCACGAGGTCGAGAACAACTACGCCAACCTGATCCGCAACGACACCTCGCCCGCCGGCGACTTCACCGCCCGCCGGGCCGCGGCCTACAAGGCCTACTACGAGCACATGCCGCTGCGGGCCGCGCAGGCTCCGTCGGGGGCGAACCTGCAGCTCTACCGTCGGGTGCGCTGGGGAAGCCTGGCCACGTTCCACATGCTCGACACCCGCCAGTACCGCGACGACCAGGCCTGCGGCGACGGCACCAAGCTCTGCCCGGCCGCCGACGACCCGGCCCGCACGCTGACCGGCGCGACCCAGGAATCGTGGCTGCTCAACGGATTGGGCCAGAAGCTGGGCACCTGGGACCTCCTCGGCCAGCAGGTCTTCTTCGCCCAGAAGCTCGCCGCGGCGGACGGGTCGAAGAGCATGGACTCGTGGGACGGCTACACGGCGAACCGTGGTCGTATCCAGAACGGCTGGGACGCGCAGGGCAACACCAGCACCGTCGTCCTCACCGGCGATGTGCACCGCTCGTGGGCGAGCAACCTCATGCAGAACTACGGCACCCAGAACCGGATCATCGGCACCGAGCTGGTCACCACATCGATCACCTCCGGCGGCGACGGCAACGCGACCGACAACGGCCTGTCGAGCCTCAACCCGCACGTGAAGTTCTACAAGAACCTGCGTGGCTACGTCCGCACGGTCACCACGCCGACGCAGATGACCGTGGACTTCCGCGCACTCGACCGGGTGACCGTGCGCGACTACCCGGTCAAGACCATCCAGAGCTACGTGATCCAGGCGGGCAACCCCGGCCTGCAGACGCCGTGAAGGGCAGAACCATGCGCACCTCTCTGACGATCACCGCGCTGGCGCTGGCCGGAACCCTTGCGGGCACAGGCATCGCGCACGCCGACGGCACGCTCACGTGGACCGTCGCGAACAGCGTGGCCACCGGCGACCAGGACAACGCCTCGGTCGCTTCCGTCCGCACCGGGTACACCGCCGTCGTCTGGGAAGACGACCGCGACTCCACCAACCCGACAGACAACCTGCACAGCGAGATCTTCCTGCGGCTCTACCGCGACGGTGTCTCTCTCTACGAGAAGAAGCTCTCGGCGGTGGGCACCGGGAACTGGCGGCACCTCCAGCCCGATGTCGCGCTGCACGAGGACGGCAGCGCTGTCGTGGTCTGGGCCGACGACACCGACGGGAACGGGTACTACCAAATCGCCGTGCGCGCGGTGAACACCGCGGGCACCGTCACTGGGTCCGCCACCGCGAACGGCTCCTCGGCGGGACAGCAGACGTACCCGACCGTGGCCGCCGACCCGGACGGCCCGGGGTTCGCGGTCGCGTTCGAGGACAAGCAGAGCACCACCGCGCCGACCGTGCGGGTCTCCGGGTTCGCGTCCATCACCTCGAAGACCTATGAGGTGCAAGCGCACGCCACGGGCGGCACCCACCAGCGTCCCGATATCGCGATGGGCGCGGCGCAGAACGCGATCGTGGTGTGGGACGAGGACGGCGATGCGAACGCGACGTTCAACGTCGCCCGCAAGAGCTTCACCTCATCGGGTGCGGTCAAGCTCGCCCAGGCGGTGGTCAACGTGAACGCGGGCGGACAGCAGCGGCACCCGTCCGTGGCGGCGAACTTCAACGGCGACTTCGTCGTCGGCTGGGAGACCGACCACACGGGCGTCCCGCAGGTCGGCGTCCGGTCGTTCTCGGCCACCGGCACGGCAGGCTCGGCCGCCGACACGCTGGTCCCCGGTGCCGACCCCCAGGTCGGCATCGACGACCAGCGCGCCGCTGTCGTCAACTGGTCTGAGACCACGGACGTGTACGCCCAGGGCCTCAACCCCGACGGGTCCATTACCGGGCGGCTGCCCCGCCAGCGGCTCAACACGACCGTCACCGGGCGGCAGGACGAGCCCGCGGTGGCGGTCGACCCGTGGGGACTGATCACCCTGGCGTACACCGATGACAACGACGGCAACGGTTTCGACCAGGTCTACCTCGGCACCGGACTGATCAACAGCACCTGGTGAGGCGGGTGGCCCGGCCTCCCCGGCCGGGCCACCTCCGCTACAGGAACCGCGAGACGTTGTCCGCGAACCGCTGCCACACCGCGCGCGCCGCGCCACCTGACACCGTGAGCGACGCCGAGAGTGTCCACGGCCCCCAGGCCTCGACGTCGAGTTCGTAGCCGTAGCGGCCGTACTGGAAGCGGAAAGTGATGTACCGGTCGGCGCCCTCGGTGTGCCCTGGCATCGACCGGAACGTCCAGCTCGTCGGGGTCCGGTCGACCACCATCACCGGGTTCGTCGTCCCGAACAGGGGGAAGCCCGGCACCGAGTACAGCTCGCAGCGCTGGCCGACCTGCGGGAGGTACGTGCAGTTGCTGTCGAAGGGGAAGTACGCGGTCAGCCGGCTCGCGACCGTCGAGGTCAGGTGCTCGGGGTTGTAGGCGGTCTCCACCCACAGGTCGTATCTGTAGTGGTACGACAGGTCCGTGGGGTCGGCTTGCTCGGCGGACGCGGGGGCGGCGCTCACCCCGGCGAACAGGGCCACGACGAGGGCGACGATCGAGACGATACGTCGGGTAATCAACTTTGCACTCTCCGTTCGGTCCATGCGCTCACCGTGGCCTGACAGGCGGGAGTGCGGCAAGTCATGCCAGCCGACCGGGTTACCCTGCTCACACGCTCGTGCGTTCGGCACGCAGCGATCCCCATGAAGGAGTACGGAAAGCCGTGAGTGAGCGCACCCTGGTCCTGGTCAAGCCCGACGGTGTGAGCCGTGGCCTGGTCGGCGAGGTCATCTCCCGCATCGAGCGCAAGGGCCTCACGCTGGCCGCGCTCGAACTGCGCAACGTCGAGCGCGATGTCGCCGAGCAGCACTACGCCGAGCACGACGGCAAGCCGTTCTTCGAGTCACTGCTCGAGTTCATCACCTCCGGTCCGGTCGTCGCGCTCGTCGTCGAGGGCCCCCGCGCCATCGCCGCGTTCCGCCAGTTGGCGGGCGGCACCGACCCGGTCGAGAAGGCCACCCCGGGCACCATCCGCGGTGACTTCGGCCTGGAGGTGCAGTTCAACCTCGTGCACGGCTCGGACTCGGTCGAGTCCGCCGAGCGCGAGATCAAGCTGTGGTTCCCCAGCCTGTGATCATGGCGGCTGCCACCCCGTGACAGCGGGGTGGCAGCCGACTGGCGGCGGCCGTGCATGATGGCGGCGTGCAACTCAGAGAACTGGACACGCTGTTGGTGTCCCTGCTCAGCCAGGAACACCCTGAGATCTTGAGCGCCGCGGCTCTGAACAAGGAGCACTCCCGGCACAGCCGCGTCCGGGTCGAGTTCGCTTCGGGCGCGCGGGCGACCATCCAGGTCCGCACGGTCGAGGGCCCGAAGGTGCCCGGTCACAAGCCATATGAGATCCCGGCCGAGGTGATCTGATGTGGCGTGATCGTTTCATCGAACATGTCCGCACGTTGCTCACCGAGTGCGGCCATCCGGAAATCGCAGGCGTCGACACCTATCGGATCGATGACTCCGTGACGGATCTGCAAATCACCTGCACCGACGGCCGGGTGATCAAACTGAACATCGTGCGCAGTTCCCCTCCGGCTGGTGACAACTACTCGCAGCCTGAGCCGATCGTCACGAAGGCGCCGATCGACGCCTGATCACCACCTGGATTCCGTCATGGACAAGGCCGCGCGCAAGGCGATTCTTCGAGAGCTTCGAGAGCAGGAGCGCGCTCGCTGGTGGGCGACGCTGGGGCTGACGAGCGCGCAACTCGACGCTCTGCATGAGCACATCCTGGCCAACCTGATCGATTGCTGCAGCGGGGAGCTCGAGTTGTCGGAGCAGTGGGCGAACCAGGTGGGTGTCGACTGGTCCAGGCTTGAGCAGGCCCTGATGGAACTCGGCGGGTACTGCGACTGCGAGGTCGAGGCGAACGTCTGCCCGGACTAAATCCCTCGAAACTGTCGGACCCCACGTCTAGGGTTCGGCGAGTGGGTGGGAATGGCGCGCTGGTGCGCGCGGATGGGCTGACCAAGCGCTTCGGGGAGTTCGAGGCGGTCCGGGGCATCGACCTCGACGTGCGGCCGGGGGAGGCGTTCGGCTTCCTCGGGCCCAACGGCGCGGGCAAGTCCTCGACGATGCGGATGATCTCCTGCGTGTCCCCGCGCAGCGGCGGTGAGCTGACCGTCCTCGGCATGGACCCCGACCGGCAGGGACCGCAGATCCGCGCCCGCCTGGGCGTGGTGCCGCAGCTCGACAATCTCGACAACGACCTCTCGGTCCGGCAGAACCTGCACATCTACGGCCGCTATTTCGGCCTCGGTAAAGCACATCTGCGCGAGAAGGCCGCAGAACTCCTCGATTTCGCGCAGCTCACCGAGCGCGCCGACGACCCGGTTGAGCCGCTCTCCGGCGGCATGAAGCGGCGCCTGACCATCGCGCGCTCGCTGATCAACGATCCCGAGCTGCTGCTGCTCGACGAACCCACCACCGGGCTCGACCCGCAGGCGCGGCATCTGTTGTGGGACAAGCTGTTCCGGCTCAAGCAGGACGGCGTGACGCTGATCGTCACCACGCACTACATGGATGAGGCAGAGCAACTTTGCGACCGTCTCGTCGTCATGGACAACGGCCGGATCGCCGCCGAGGGCAGCCCCGGGGAGCTGATCGCCAAGCACTCCACCCGCGAGGTCCTGGAACTGCGCTTCGCCCCGGGGACGCAGCAGGACGTCGAGCCGCTCGTCACCGACCTCGCCGACCGCGTCGAAGTCCTGCCCGACCGTCTGCTGCTCTACACCGCCGACGGCGAGGCGGCCCTGGCCGCGGCGCACTCGCGCGGTGTCCAACCGGTGTCGAGCCTCGTCCGCCGCAGCACGCTGGAGGACGTCTTCCTCCGCCTCACCGGCCGGACGCTGGTGGACTGATGACCTCCGTCCTCGCCCGGCCCGCCACCGGCCGCGTCCTGAGCCCGACCCGCGCGTCGCTGCTCGTCGTCGACGGCCTGTGGACCTGGTACCGCCGCAACTGGCGGGCCTCGGTCACCTCCGGCTTCCTTCAGCCCGTGCTCTACCTGGTCGCCCTCGGGTTCGGCTTCGGCTCGCAGGTGACGGCGAGCCCGACGACCCTGGGCCTGCCGTACGTGCAGTACCTGGCGCCCGCGCTGCTCGTCGCGTCCCTGATGCAGGTCGCCGCGTTCGAGTCGACCTACCCGATCCTGTCGGCGTTCCGCTGGCAGCGCAGCTACCTCGCGATCGCGGCGACGCCGATCACCCCGAGCCAGGTCCTCGCGGGCCAACTCGGCTGGATCGCGGTTCGCCTGAGCTTTACCGCCGTCGCGTTCACGCTGGTCGCGGCCGTGCTGGGGGCGATCACCGGGCCCGGAATCATCCTGTCGATCCTGATCAGCGTGCTGACCGGGATGGCGATGAGCGCGCCGATCGTGGCGTACTCCGCGACCCTCGAGAACGAGGGCCAAGGGTTCAACGTCGTGTTCCGGTTCATCATCATCCCGATGACGCTGTTCGCGGGCACGTTCTTCCCGGTCGACCAGTTACCCGGCTGGGTCCAGCCGCTGGTGTGGATCACCCCGCTCTGGCACGGCACCGAACTCTCCCGCGACGCCGCGTTCGCCACCCTGGAGCTGTGGCCCACGCTCGGCCACCTCACCTACCTGACAGCGATGGTCGCCGTCGGCGCGTACCTCGGTCGGCGCGTGTTCATCCGAAGGCTGGCGGTGTAGATGACTCAGACCATCATGCGTCCCGAGGCCGAGCCCGCGGGCTTGATGTTCCGCATGCTGCCCACGGGGATGTACGCGGGCCGGTCGTCGGTCCTCGTCGAACGGTCCTACCTGGTCAACAAGCGGGCCTGGCTGATCATCTTCTCGGGGTTCTTCGAGACCCTGTTCTTCCTGTTCGGTCTGGGTTTCGGCTTCGGCAGGATGGTGGGGGAGGTCGCGGGCCCCGGCGGCACCCCGATCAGCTACGTCGCCTTCATCGCCCCGGCGCTGCTCGCCGCGTCCGCCATGAACGGCTCGGTCTACGACGCCACTTTCAACATCTTCTTCAAGTTCAAATACAGCCGCCTCTACGACGCCATGCTGGCGACGCCACTGGGCCCGCTGGACATCGCGATCGGCGAGATCACCTGGGCCCTGATCCGCGGCGCCCTCTACGCGGGCGGCTTCCTCGCGGTGATGCTGGGCATGGGCCTGCTGACGTCCCCCTGGGCCTTGCTGGCCCTGCCCGCCGCGATCCTGATCTCGTTCGGCTTCGCCGCGGTGGGGATGGCGTGCACGACGTTCATGCGGTCCTGGCAGGACTTCGACTACGTGCAGCTCGCGCTCATGCCGATGTTCCTGTTCTCGTCGACGTTCTTCCCACTCAGCGTCTACCCGGAGCCACTGCAGGTCGCCATCAAGTGCTTCCCGCTCTACCACGCGATCGAGATCATGCGGGGCTTGTGCACGGGCTTCGTGGACCCGTCGATGCTCGGCCACCTCGCATACTTCGCCGCCATGGTCGCCATCGGCATCACCATCTCCGCCAAACGGCTCGGCAAACTCCTGCTCTCCTGATCGCACCTACGCTGGTCGGGTGCCCACCGCCGCGCTGCGCCGCGCATTGACCGAACCCGGCCCGCGACCGCTACCCGACCGCGCCGCCGACCTGTTGACCACGCTGGACGCTCCACCCCGGCTCGCCGCGCACCTGCGGGCCGTGCACGACGTGGCCGTGCAGCTAGTCGACTGGGTGGCGCTACATCACCCCACCGTCGAGGTCGATCGCGAAGCCGCCCTCTTCGGCGCCGCCACCCACGACATCGGCAAGACCCTCCACCCCGACGAGCTGTCCGGCCCCGGCTCCGCCCACGAGCAGGCGGGCTACGAGTTGCTCCGCGCCCACGGCGTCGACGAGCGGCTCGCCCGCTTCGCCCGCGACCACGCCTCCTGGACCGGCCCGCACATCGGCTTCGACGACCTGCTGGTCAGCCTGGCGGACAAGGTCTGGAAGGCCAAACGCGTCCCCGACCTGGAGCAACGCGTGGTCGACCACCTCGCGGCCGCCGCCGGGCAGCAGCCGTGGGAGGCGTTCCTGGCACTCGACGACTTCCTCGACACGCTCGCCGCCGATGCCGACAGCAGGCTGGCCTACCAGGCGAGCCACCCCATCGCCGTCTGACCCGATTCCGAAGGGTTACCCTGGTGCGTTGTGAGCGTCGAGTCAGTCTTCCCCCAGCTTGAGCCCCTGCTCCCCAGGGTCTCCAAGCCCGTCCAATACGTCGGCGGGGAGCTCAACGCCACCGTCAAGCCGTGGGACAGCGCCAACGTCCGCTGGGCGCTGATGTACCCCGACGCCTACGAGGTGGGGCTGCCCAACCAGGGCGTCATGATCCTCTACGAGGTGCTCAACGAGCAGCCCGACGTCCTGGCCGAGCGCACTTACGCGGTCTGGCCGGACCTCGAGAAGCTGATGCGGGAGCACAACGTCCCCCAGTTCACCGTCGACGGCCACCGCCCGCTCGGCGCGTTCGACATCCTCGGCGTCAGCTTCTCCACCGAACTCGGCTACACCAACATGCTCACCGCCTTGGACCTCGCCGGCATCCCGCTGCACGCCAAGGACCGGACCGAGGACCACCCCGTCGTGCTCGCGGGCGGGCACGCGTCGTTCAACCCGGAGCCGGTCGCGGACTTCATCGACGCGGCCGTGCTGGGTGACGGCGAAGAGGCTGTCCTCGAGATCTCCAACATCATCCGGCAGTGGAAGGCCGAGGGCCGCCCCGGCGGCCGCGACGAGCTGCTGACCCGCATGGCCGAGACCGGCGGCGTCTACATCCCGCGCTTCTACGACGTCACCTACGGCGACGACGGTTCGCTCGGGCAGGCCAAGCCCAACCGCGACCGCATCCCTGAGACCATCGCCAAGCGCACCACGATGGACCTCGACGCCTGGCCGTACCCGAAGCAGCCGCTGGTGCCGCTCGCCGAGAGCGTGCACGAGCGGATGAGCGTGGAGATCTTCCGCGGCTGCACCCGCGGCTGCCGCTTCTGCCAGGCGGGCATGATCACCCGTCCGGTGCGCGAGCGCTCCATCGAGGGCATCGGCGCGATGATCCAGAAGGGGCTGGAGGCCAGCGGGTTCGAGGAAGTCGGCCTGCTCTCGCTCTCCAGCGCCGACCACAGCGAGATCGGCGAGATCACCAAGCAGCTCGCCGACCGCTACGAAGGCACCAACACCGGCCTGTCGCTGCCCAGCACCCGGGTCGACGCGTTCAACATCGACCTGGCGAACGAGCTGTCCCGCAACGGAAGGCGCTCGGGTCTGACCTTCGCGCCGGAGGGCGGCAGCGAGCGCATCCGGCGCGTCATCAACAAGATGGTGTCCGAAGAGGACCTCATCAAGACCGTCAGCGCCGCCTACGCCAACGGCTGGCGCCAGGTGAAGCTGTACTTCATGTGCGGCCTCCCCACCGAGACCGACGACGACGTCCTGCAGATCGCCGAGATGGCGAAGAACGTCATCCGCGCTGGCCGGGAAGCCAGTGGCCGCAAGGACATCCGCTGCACCATCTCCATCGGCGGGTTCGTCCCCAAGCCGCACACCCCGTTCCAGTGGGCCGCCCAGTGCGACCCGGACACTGTGGACAGCCGGTTGCGGAAACTGCGTGAGGCCGTCAACTCCGACCGCGACCGCAGCCTGGGCCGCAACATCGGCATGCGCTACCACGACGGCAAGCCCAGCCTCATCGAAGGCCTGCTCTCGCGCGGCGACCGCCGCGTCGGCCGCGTCATCGAACGAGTCTGGCGCGACGGCGGCCGCTTCGACGGCTGGAGCGAACACTTCTCCTACGAACGCTGGGTTTCCTCGGCGGCGGCGGAACTGGAACCACTGGGCGTCGACCTGGCGTGGTTCACCACCCGCGAGCGGACCGAGGCGGAAGTCCTGCCCTGGGACCACCTCGACTCGGGCCTCGACAAGGAATGGCTCTGGGACGACTGGCAGGACGCCCTCGACTCCCGCGAACAGGACGACTGCCGGTGGACCCCGTGCTTCGACTGCGGTGTCTGCCCGGCGATGGGCACGGATATCGAGATCGGCCCCACCGGGCGCAAGCTGCTGCCGATCAGCCCGGTCGGTATCGGCTCCCCCGTGCAGAACCCAGCCCTGACGTCCCCATGACCGCCCGCGGTGCCACCGACGCCGACCTGGGCGTCGGTGGCGCAGCTGCGCAGGCATAGGGCCACCGGCCGTCTTACTTCGTCATATTGAAATAGATGTCCATCATGCCGCCGCGGACCGTAGGGGCGTCGCGGTCACCTTCCACCATCGGCGAGCTTTCGTCGGATGCGGTGACGTCGGGGGTTCCGGCGACCTCGGGGGCGTCGTCTGGGATGTCCTCGGGCGTTGCCATGTGCTCCATCCAGGTCCGAGCGGTCGGTATTGCCAGTTCGATCCAACCCGTTGCGAGAGCGCAACGGCATCGCTCGATCGGGCGATGCGCGCGGGGTCGACCCCCCGAACGGCACAAAGATCAGCTGACAGCGGCCAAAGCGTCGACCATCCCGTGCCCGTGGAAGCTGTTGTACGGCGCATACCCAGAGCAGTAAGCGTCCTGCCCGCCAGCCCCATCAAGGTCATAATCCGCCGGACAAGGCACCGTCCGAGCCTGCCCCGTCAGCAACCGGCTCAACGCCTGCGGAGTCGCCCCCCGATGCGTGCTGGCCAGCAGCGCCGCGACCCCCGACACATGCGGCGTCGCCATCGAAGTCCCGCAAGACTCGGCATACCCGCCAGGCACCGTGGACAACACGCAGTCGTCGCGATCCCCACCAGGCGCGGTCACATCGACCACCCCGAGCCCATACGCGCTATACCCGGCCTTGAGCTCCGAAGGACCCACCGCCGACACCGCCACCACCCCGCGCAACCCGGCGGGCAGCACCTTGCAGCTGTCATCCAACGTCCGCCGTGATCCCTTGGCGTCCACCGTCTGCCCGTGCGGCCGGGCCAAGTCGATGTTCTCGTTCGACGCCGCCGCCACCACTAGCACGCCCCGCTTGGTCACGTAGTCGACCGCGCGGCGCACCGCTTCGGAGACCACGCGTTCGCCGTCGCGGTCGCAGGTCTGCAGCCACGGGTCGACGAAGTAGCTGTTGTTGGCCACCGCCATGCCCTGCGCCGCCGCCCACATCAGGCCGCACACCACCGCCTCCGGGAACACGAACCCGGCGTCGTCGACCACCTTCACCGACGCGAGCCGCACCCCGGGGGCGACCCCGGTGACGCCGCTGCCGTCGTCGGCGGCGGCGATGATCCCGGCGACGTGCGTGCCGTGCGGGGACTCCGTGGGCTGCCACGCCGCGGGTGTCGAGTCGGGCTTGCCGCCCAGGCACCCGGCGGACCGGGCGGGGTCGACGGCGGCCGCGAGGTCGGGGTGGGTGGAGTCGACACCGGAGTCCAACACCCCGACGGTCACGTCGGAGCTGCCCGGGTCGATCGCGCGGGCCCGGTCGGCCCCGATCATCGCCATGTTCCACTGCTCGGCGGTCCGGTCGGCCTTGGGCACCTCGTACGCCGTCCGGGTGGCCTCGACCTGCTTGGACCGACCGACCGCGCTCTGCGCGCTGAACACCCGGTCACGGCCCATCAGCGCCGGGAACCGACGATCACTGGACGTGACGACGCCCACGCCGATCTGGGGGTAGTAGGCCACCGTGGACCCGCACTTCGAGGACGCTTCCGCGGCGGCGTCACCGGCGCTGGTCCACGGCTCGTAGAGGACGACGTACCGCACGTCGAGATGGTGGTCCCCGCAGGTGACGACACTCGGCTCCATGGGCGCGGCGAACGCGGGCTCGGTGCTCACGAGCACCGTCGCGACCGCCGCGACACTGACCACTGCCGCCTGGGTTCGGCGCAGCAGAGGCACGGGCGACCTCCAGTACTGGCCTGCCGGATTCCTCGGGTCGTGCTGACCACTCGCTGCGGACGGTAGCCACGACCCGCCCGGGAAACAACCTGGACGGCGGAATTGGCCGCGGCTGGGCCCCGAGTGCTGCCAACCGGAGTAATTCAGTCGGCGAATCGCGCCACGGTACGGTTCTCCCTGCAGGCAGAAGCACCGTCGGACACATCCCCTAGGAGTAATCCTGAGTCGCCAGGATCAGCCCAACCCGTCGGCCGCGCCGGTGCAGAAGCTGCGCCTGCGCTACGCCAAACGGGGAAGGCTCCGCTTCACCTCACACCGCGACGTGGCCCGCACGTTCGAGCGCGCGCTGCGCCGGGCGGGTGTGCCGATGGCCTATTCCCAGGGATTCAGCCCGCACCCGAAGATCTCGTGGATCGGCGCGGCGCCGACCGGGGTGGCCAGTGAGGCCGAGTACGTGGAGATCTCGGTCGTCGAGGCGGTCGACCCGGCCAGGCTGGCGGCCGCGCTCGACGAGGCGCTCCCGCCGGGCATCGACGTGCTGGAGTCGGTCGTGGCCGGTCCGGGCGGGCTCGCGGAGCGGATGGAGGCCAGCCGCTGGCGCATCGAGCTGCCGGGTGTGCCGGTCGACGAGCTGCGCGGCGCGGTGGCGAAGCTCCTCGCCGAGGAACACGTCGAAGTGGAGCGGCTCACCAAGGACGGCAGGCGGCTGATCGACGCCCGACCTGCGGTTATTCGTGCCGACGTGCTCGACTCCGCCGACCCGGAGTCCGGTGTGGGCATCGACATGCCAGTGGATTCGCCCCCGTATGGGATACTGGTCGCGGTCGTTCGGCAGACAACACCAGCCGTTCGGCCCGACGACGTACTGAGCGCGTTGCGCGTCGTCGCCGCTCTGGAACCGCCCGTGCCCGCGAAGGCGACGCGGATGGCCCAGGGACGGCTTGACGACGATGGCGTTCTGTCCGACCCGCTGGCCCTCGATCGGGCGGCGACAGCCGGATAGTCCGCCTGGGAGACGCAGTGCCTCACCGTGGTCGAACGACCTGCCGTCAGCCGGTGTCGGTCCCATGACCGGCATCGAGACGGCGAGAGGCGAGGATTCCCGCCGCCTTGCGCGGTGGAAACACAACTAGGCCCCTGAGCGGCCGCGTCTGCAGGGACGCGCCCGGGGGCGGAGGAGTTACATGTCGGATATGTCGAACCCTGCCGGAAGCACCGGCGGGGCTACCACCACAACTACCCATGCGGCGCTGGCGGATCTTCCCGCCAAGGTTCGGGTGCACGCCCTCGCGAAGCTGCTGGAAGTCAGCAGCAAGGACGTCATCAGCGCCCTCACCGACCTCGGTGAAGAGGTGCGCGGCGCGCAGTCCAGCGTCAGCCGCGACGTCGCCATCAAGGTCGCCGAGGCCCTGACCAGCGACGACACTGGCCTCGACACTGTCGACAGGGCGAGTGAGCCCGTCGAGGCGCCGGTCGAGCCGGAGCCCGTGGCCCCGCGCAAGGCCCGGATACCGCCGACGCCGGTGTTCGCCTCCGCGTCGCCGCTGTTCCTCCCGCCCGAGCCGGTCGCGGCCCCCGCCCCGGTCAAGCGGCGCGAGGAGCGCGACGAGGAGCCGGTCGAGGAGATCGCCCCCAAGGCAGCCGCCGCTCCCAAGGCCGCCGAACCGGCCGACGAGTCGCACGCCGACGATGACGACGAGGACGGTGGCGCCAGCCGTCGCCGTCGCCGTGGTCGCCGCGGCCGCGGGCGCGGCAAGGGCGTCAACGACGAGCCGGAGTCGACCGACACCCGGACGGACGCCGACGACACCGCCGAGGCCGAAGAGCCCGCGCAGGACGAGCCGTCCACCCAGGACGACGAGACCGGCGACGCCGCCAGCCGTCGTCGCCGCCGCCGTCGTCGCCGCAAGGGCGGGGACGACGGTGACTACTCGGCCACCGAGTCCACCCCGGACGACCCGCCGAACACCGTGGTCCACGTCCGCGAGGTGCGCGACGAGAAGACCGAGGCCGCCGACGCCCGCAACGAGGTGCGCAGCGTGCGCGGCTCCACCCGGCTCGAGGCCAAGCGCCAGCGTCGCCGCGACGGCCGCGAGGCAGGCCGCAGGCGCGCCCCGATCCTGTCCGAGGCCGAGTTCCTGGCCCGCCGTGAGGCTGTCGACCGCGCGATGATCGTGCGGGAGAACCCGGACCGCACGCAGATCGCGGTCCTGGAGGACGGTGTGCTCGTCGAGCACTTCGTCACCTCGACCGGCACCGGCTCCCTGGTCGGCAACGTCTACCTGGGCCGTGTCCAGAACGTGCTGCCCAGCATGGAAGCCGCCTTCGTCGACATCGGCCGCGGCCGCAACGCCGTGCTCTACGCCGGTGAGGTCGACTGGGACGCCGCGGGCCTGGAAGGCAAGGCCCGCAAGATCGAGCAGGCCCTGTCCACCGGCGACAGCGTGCTCGTGCAGGTCACCAAGGACCCGATCGGCCACAAGGGCGCCCGGCTCACCACCCAGATCTCGCTGCCCGGCCGCTTCCTGGTCTACGTGCCCGGCGGCGGCGCCACCGGCATCTCCCGCAAGCTGCCGGAGAACGAGCGGCGCAGGCTCAAGGACGTCCTCAAGCGGATCGTCCCCGAGGACGCGGGCGTCATCATCCGCACCGCCTCGGAGGGCATCAGCGAGGAAGAGCTGGGCCGCGACGTCCGCCGTCTGCAGGCGCAGTGGCAGGTCATCAAGGACAAGTCCGAAGGCACCAACGGCGTCAAGAAGGCCGGCTCTCCCTCGCTGCTCTACGAGGAGCCGGATCTGCTGGTGAAGGTCGTCCGCGACCTGTTCACCGAGGACTTCTCGACGCTCGCGGTCCAGGGTGAGACGGCGTGGGAGACAATCGACTCCTACGTCCGCCACGTGGCCCCCGAGCTGCTCGACCGGGTCCGCCGCCACGTGGGCCCGAAGGACGTCTTCGCGGAGACGCGGGTCGACGAACAGCTGCTCAAGGCGCTCGACCGCAAGGTCTGGCTGCCCTCGGGCGGCTACCTGATCATCGACCGCACCGAGGCGATGACGGTCATCGACGTCAACACGGGCAAGTTCACCGGATCCGGTGGCAACCTCGAGGAGACGGTGACCCGCAACAACCTGGAGTCGGCCGAGGAGATCGTCCGCCAGCTCCGGCTGCGCGACATCGGCGGCATCATCGTCATCGACTTCATCGACATGGTGCTCGAGTCCAACCGGGACCTGGTCCTGCGCAGGCTCACCGAGTGCCTTGGCCGCGACCGCACGCGCCACCAGGTCGCCGAGGTCACCTCGCTGGGTCTCGTGCAGATGACCCGCAAGCGGGTCGGCACGGGCCTGCTGGAGGCCTTCAGCAACACGTGTGAGCACTGCAAGGGCCGTGGCGTGGTGGTCAGCACCGAGACCGCCAAGGCCGCTCCCGTGCCGCAGCAACAGCAGCAGCAGCAGCCCGCTCCGCAGAAGGAGAAGGAGCCGGAGCAGACCGGCGGCGGCAGGCGCCGCGGCCGGGACCGCGACCGGGACAAGGGCAAGGACCAGCAGCAGCCGGTCGTCAAGGACGAGCCGGTGCGCGACGACGTGAAGAACGCCGTCGCCACCATCGCCAAGGCGACGGTCAAGCACGCCGACGACGGTCACCACGACGCCGAACCGGTGGCTGCTGAGCCCGTCAAGGCCGCAGAGCCCGCCAAGGCTCCTGAACCCGTCAAGGCCCCTGAACCCGCCGTCGAGGCCCCCGTGGCCCAGGCGTTGGGTGACGTGTCCGGCGACGGTCACGCGGAGCACGACAACGTCAGCAACGGCCGCGCGCCCGAGCCCGTCGTGGAGGCTCCGGCAGCCCCCGCGGCACCCGTGGCGGCACCCGCCGTCTCGGCCCCCCGCAGGCGCAGCCGTCGGACCGCCTCGCGGCCCGCCGGCCCGCCGGTCAACGCAGGTCAGGAGGGCTGATGGCGAGCATCACCATCACCATTGGCCACCCCGGTTTGACCTCGATTCCCACGGCCACGTAACCTGTGACACGGCCCGCCGTTCGGTGGGCCGTGTCGTGAGAAGCCCAGCTCGGTGTGGTTCTTTCCGGAGCCAGGGCACCCATGACCCCCATTGTCTAGTAAGCAGGAGCCTTCCCGATGTACGCGATCGTCAAGACCGGCGGCAAGCAGTACAAGGTGGCTGTCGGCGACGTCGTCGAGGTCGAGAAGCTTGTCGGCACGCCCGGCACCGAGCTGAGCCTCGCCGCGGTGCTCGTTGTCGACGGCACCGACGTCACCACCGACGCGGACGCCCTGGCGAAGGTTTCGGTGACCGGCAAGGTCGTCGAGCAGACCAAGGGCCCCAAGATTCGTATCCACAAGTTCAAGAACAAGACCGGCTACCACAAGCGTCAGGGTCACCGTCAGAAGTTGACCCGCGTCGAGGTCACCGGCATCACGGTTAAGTGAGGACCTGAGCAGCCATGGCACACAAAAAGGGTGCATCCAGCTCGCGTAACGGGCGTGACTCCAACGCCCAGTACCTCGGCGTGAAGCGCTACGGCGGCCAGGTCGTCAAGTCCGGCGAAATCCTGCTCCGTCAGCGCGGCACCAAGTTCCACCCCGGTGTGAACGTCGGCCGCGGTAAGGACGACACGCTGTTCGCCCTGGCCGCGGGCGCGGTCCAGTTCGGCGAGAAGCGCGGTCGCAAGACCGTCAACATCGTCCCCGTCGAAACGGCTGCGTAAGTCGTTCGACTGCAAGACTCCGACGAGGGGTGGGCTGGATCGCATCCGGCTCACCCCTCGTCTTTTGTTCGTTCTTGAGAGGAAATTCCAGTGTCCCGATTCGTCGACCGAGTGGTCATCCATGTTGCCGCGGGCAGCGGCGGCAACGGCTGTTCGTCGGTGCACCGGGAGAAGTTCAAGCCTCTCGGCGGCCCCGACGGCGGCAACGGCGGCAACGGCGGTGACGTCGTCCTCGTCGTGGACAGCAACGTCCACACGCTGCTCGACTTCCACTTCCGCCCGCACGCCGACGCGGGCAGCGGCAAGCAGGGCGGCGGTGCGAACCGCGACGGCGCCACCGGCGAGACCGTGGAGTGGAAGGTGCCCGACGGCACCGTCGTGCTCACGCCGGAAGGCGAGATCGTCGTCGACCTGGTCGGCCACGGCACCCGCTTCGTCGCCGCGCAAGGCGGCCGGGGTGGTCTCGGCAACGCCGCGCTGGCCTCCAAGGCCCGCCGCGCGCCCGGGTTCGCCCTGCTCGGCGAGCCGGGGGAGACCCGCGACCTGGTCCTGGAGCTGCGCTCGGTCGCCGACGCGGGCCTGCTGGGCTTCCCGTCCGCGGGCAAGTCGTCGCTCATCGCGGTGATGTCCTCGGCCAAGCCGAAGATCGCCGACTACCCGTTCACCACCCTGGTCCCGAACCTCGGCGTGGTCACGGCGGGGGAGTCGGTCTACACGATCGCCGACGTCCCGGGCCTGATCCCGGGGGCGAGCCAGGGCAAGGGCCTCGGCCTGGACTTCCTGCGCCACATCGAGCGCTGCTCGGTGCTGGTCCACGTGGTCGACTGCGCGACCTACGAGGCCGACCGCGACCCGCTCTCCGACATCGACGCCCTCGAGCAGGAGCTGTCGCTCTACACCCCGTCGCTCGGCGGCGACCTCAACGACCGGCCGCGGATCGTGGTGCTGAACAAGATCGACGTGCCGGAGGCGCGCGAGCTTGCCGAGCTGGTCCGGCCCGAGATCGAGGCGCGCGGACTGCCAGTGTTCGAGGTCTCGACCGCCACCCGCGAAGGTCTGCGTGAGCTGAGCTTCGCGCTGGCGAAGGTCATCGAGGAGGACCGGGCGAGCAAGCCCGCGCCCGAGGCCACCCGGACCGTCCTGCGGCCCACCGCGGTCGACGACGCCGGTTTCCGCATCGAGGCGGACCCGGACGAAGAGGGCGGCTTCATCGTCCACGGCGAGCGCCCGCAGCGGTGGGTGCGCCAGACCGACTTCACCAACACCGAGGCCGTCGGCTACCTCGGCGACCGCCTCGCGCGGCTGGGTGTCGAGGAGGCCCTGGCCAGGGCGGGCGCACGCCCCGGCTGCCCGGTCACCATCGGCACGCACACGTTCGACTGGGAGCCGTCGACCCCGGCCGGTGTCGCGATGATGATGCACGGCCGCGGCAGCGACCCCCGGCTCGACCAGCCCGAACGCATCGGTGCCGCCGAGCGCAAGGTCGCCAAGCAGGCGCGCCGCACCCGCAAGGACGAGGACGACGACGAGTGACCCTGCGCTCGGCCACCCGCGAGGCGGTGACCTCGGCGCGGCTCATCGTGGTGAAGGTCGGCTCGTCGTCGCTGACGACGGCCGAAGGCGGGCTGGACCCGGCCCGCCTCGACGCCTTGGTCGACGCCGTCGCCGCCCGGCGGGCGGCGGGCAGCCAGGTCGTCCTGGTGTCCTCAGGTGCCATCGCCGCGGGTCTCGCCCCGATGGGCATCCCGCGGCGGCCGCGTGACCTGGCGACCCAGCAGGCGGCCGCGAGCGTCGGGCAGTTGGTGCTCGGGCACGCTTACGTCGCCTCCTTCGCGCGCTATTCGCTGACGGTCGGGCAGGTTCTGCTCACCGCCGACGATGTGGTCCGTCGCTCCCACTACCGCAACGCTCAGCGGACCCTGTCCCGGTTGCTGGCGTTGGGGATCGTCCCGGTGGTGAACGAGAACGACACCGTGGCCACCGAGGAAATCCGCTTCGGCGACAACGACCGCCTGGCGGCCTTGGTGGCCCACCTCATCGGCGCCGACGCGCTGGTACTGCTGTCCGATGTGGACGCTTTGTACGACGGCGACCCCCGGCGAGGTGCCGCACGTCGCATCGACGAGGTGGCCGACGCGTCCGATGTGGACGGAGTGGTTGCAGGCGCGACCGGCGCCTCCGGCCTCGGAACCGGTGGTATGGCATCGAAACTCGCCGCCGCCCGCCTCGCCTCGGCGGCAGGTATCCCGGTGCTGTTGGCTTCCTCGGCGCACGCCCCCGAAGCGTTGACCTCGGCAGGCGTGGGCACCGCGTTCGCCTCCGCCGGGCGCAGGCTCTCAGCCCGCCGCTTCTGGCTCGCCTACGCGGCCGAGTCCGCGGGCCGCTTGGTTCTCGACGACGGCGCCGTCGCGGCGGTTGTCGTTCGCCGCCGCTCACTGCTGGCCGCGGGCATCACCTCTACTTCCGGCGACTTCGGCCTCGGCGACGTCGTCGAACTCGCCGACTCCACGGGCAAGGTCGTCGCCCGGGGGGTCGTGAACTTCGACTCGACGGAGCTACCGGCCCTGATCGGCCACTCCACCCACCACCTCCCCAACGACCAACGCCGCGAGGTCGTGCACGCGGACGACCTCGTCCCCTTGCGCCATCACTAGTCCGCCTCCCGGAATCCATCAGCGCCAGGGCCCGCCCTGGGCCGGCTAGGTTGTTGTGGCGAGGGTGAACGGGAGGACGCCGTCCGCGCCCGCGTCGCGTAGGGCCGCGGCGGCTACGGTCATAGTCCAGCCTGAGTCGATCTTGTCGTCCACCACCAGCACTGGTCCGTCCACTCCGGACACCGCGGCCGCGAGTTCCTCAGGCACGCGAACGGATCCCCACAGATGCGCCAACCGATGTGCGCTGTTCGCCCGTGCGCTCGGCCCACCGGTACGTATCTCACCCAGCAGCGGCAACCGTCCGATCGCCGCGATCCGCGCACCGAAACTTGAGACCAAGTTCGGCCTGCTGCCGGACGCGATCGTCACCACGCCCACCGGCCGCTGCTCCCAGTCCCACGCCGACAACACCTTCACGCACGCGTCGAAAACGTCGTCCGGGATCGGGGCGTCCTCGCCCGCGAAGACGTCCCGCAAACGATTGCCCCAGCCGATGTCGGTGAGCCTGCCGAGCGCGCGCCCGGCCGCCGCTTTGTGGCCCGCCTTGATGTTTCCCGACAGCGACACACCCAGCGTCGCCATGCCTGTCGGCCACTGCTTCTTCGGGGTGATCTCCACACCCGGCCTGCGCAGCCGTTCCCGCGCGGCGTCAACGTTGGCGCCGGAGACCTCGTCGCTCCAGCGCTCACCCGTGCAGTTGTCGCACCGGCCGCACGGCGCCGCGTGCGGGTCGTCCAACTCGCGCAGCAGGAACTCCATCCGGCAGCCGTCGGTGTCCTGGTAGTCCAAGATCGCCCGCTGCTCGGACTCCCGCGCGGTCGCGATCCGCGAGTAGCGCTCCTCGTCGTACTCCCAGGGCTGCCCGGTCGACTCCCAGCCACCGCGCACCCGCCGGACCGCGCCGTCGACGTCCAGCACCTTCAGGACCATCTCCAGCCTGCCCCTGGCCAGGTCGACCCTGGGTTCGAGCGCCTGCGTCGACAGCGCCTTGCCCGCGTCGTCCAACGCTGCCAACACTTCCCGCACGACCCGTTCCGCCGGGAACGCGAGGGAGGCGAAGTACGACCAGATGTCCTTGTCCTCGCGGCCGGGCAGCAGCACCACATCCGCCCGCTTCACACCACGGCCCGCGCGGCCGATCTGCTGGTAGTACGAGATCGGTGACTGCGGGGCGCCGACGTGCACGACGAATCCCAGGTCCGGCTTGTCGAACCCCATGCCGAGCGCCGACGTCGCGACCAGCGCCTTCACCCGGTTGGCCAGCAGGTCGTCCTCGGCCTGCTGCCGTTCCGCGGTGTCGGTCCGGCCGGTGTACGCCGCCACCTCGAACCCGCGGTCGCGCAGGAACGACGCCAACTCCTCGGCCGCGGCCACGGTGAGCGTGTAAATGATGCCCGACCCGGTGAACCGCTCCAGGTTCTCCGCCAGCCACGCCAAGCGGGCCTGCGCGGTCGGCAGGCGCAGCACGCCCAGCCGCAGGCTCTCCCGGTCGAGCGCGCCGCGCAGCACCATCGAGTCGTCGGTCAGTCCGAGTTGCTGCGCGACGTCCTGGACCACCCGGTTGTTCGCCGTCGCGGTGGTCGCGAGCACCGGCACGCCTTGCGGCAACTCGGCGATGAGCGTCCGAAGCCTGCGGTAGTCGGGCCGGAAGTCGTGCCCCCAGTCGGAGATGCAGTGCGCCTCGTCGACCACGAGCAGACCGGCCGACGCCGTCAGCTTCGGCAGCACCGCGTCGCGGAAGTCCGGGTTGTTGAGCCGTTCCGGGCTCACCAGCAGCACGTCGACACTGCCGTCGGCGACGGCCTCGTGCACCGCCTCCCAGTCCTGCATGTTGGCCGAGTTGATCGTCGCCGCGTGCACGCCTGCCCGCGCGGCCGCGTCGACCTGGTTGCGCATGAGGGCGAGCAGCGGCGACACGATCACCGTCGGCCCCTCACCCAGCTCACGCAGCAGCGCGGTCGCGACGAAGTACACCGCCGACTTGCCCCACCCGGTCCGCTGCACCACCAAGGCGCGTCCGCGGTCGGCGACCAGACCGCGGATCGCGGTCCACTGGTCCTCCCGCAGTTGGGCGTCCGGACCCGCGAGGGCGCGGAGACGCTCCTCGGCTGATGCGCGCAATGCCTGCTCGTCCACGTCTACCTGCTTACCCCATTCGGCCGACAGAACCGAACTCAGATCCCCAGCCTGGCCTGAAGCTGTGGATAACTCACGGCCGTCGTCACCGGTTTCGCACCCGTCCGAGCGCAGTCCGCGACCGCCAGGGCCGCGGCCAAGGCGTGCCGGTAGAGCGCCGACCCGGTGCTGATCCGCGCGACACCAGGGGTGGTTTCCAGTCCCGGCTGCCACAGGACGTTGAGCGGAAGCCCGACCCGCTCGGCCACCGCGGCGATCTCGGAGGGATCGGACAGCCCGGGGACGAACACACCGGAGGCGCCCGCGTCCCGGTACGTGAGCAGGCGGGGGATCGTCTCGTCCCGCCGCCCGTCGTCGAGCCAGTAGGTGTCGGTTCGCGCGTTGATGAATAACCCCGGGGCGGCGTCCGCGACCGCGCGGATGATCGCGGCGTGCACCTCGACGGGCCGCGTGCCGTCCTCCAGGTTGATCCCCGCGGCACCGAGCTCGGCCAACTCGACGGCGAGGGCCGCGACCGCGCCCGGGTCGTCGGAGTAGCCGCCTTCGAGGTCGACCGTCAGCGGCACGCTCAGCCTGCCGACCAGCGCCCGGGCCAGGCCCATCGTGAGGTCGGGACTGGTGTTGGTGCCGTCCGGCAGGCCCGCCGCCGCGGTCACGCCGAGGCTCGTCGTGCCGATCGCGGCGAAGCCCGCGTCGGCCAGCAGCAGCCCGGAGGCGACGTCCCAGGCGTTCGGGAGGATGAGCGGGCTCGGACCGTGGTGCAGGTCGGCGAAGGTCATCGGGTCCTCACGATCAGTCGGGCGGGCAGGCGCATGTTCGGCCGTGACTCGTACTCGACGGCCACGACGCTGACCTCGCCGAGTGCGTCCAGCACGCCGTGAGCCAGGGCGGTGGCCAACGCGGAGCCGGGGCAGGCGTGTCGGCCCGCGCCGAACGTCCCGGTCTCCGCGAGCGACACCCACAGCGCGCTACCGGCGGGCAGGACAACGCCGCCGAGGACCGTGTCCTCGACCGTACGGCGCTGCGTGCGGTGCACGGGCGCGCTGCGCACGGCTTGTTCGACTCCGCCCTCCAGCACCGCCGCGGCGATGAGCGCCGCCGTCGCGTCGTGGGCTTGGAACAGCACGCTGACAGCGGCCGGGTCGGAGAGCAGCGCCGCCAACGCGAGGAACGCCTCGTCGGAACGCGACTCGCACAGTTCGCGGGTCAGCCGGACAGCCGCGGCGACGTCCTCGACGTCCAGCGCCTCGGCCAGCACCGCGACCGGCACACCAAGGGCGATCGGCATGAGGTCGAACTCCCCACGCGGGGTTCCTGTCCGCGCCGCCGCAGCCGATCTCAGACCCGACACCTCGGGCAGCACGGCTTCGACCTGGGCGCGCCGACACGCGTGGTCCGCACCGTCGGAGAACCGGGCCATTCGGCCGACCAGCCCGCTCGGCCCCGCGACGCTCAGCACGTCGAGCGCGACCGCCGCATCAGCGGGCTGGTCGACCAGCCAGGTCCCGTCCGTTGATTTCCGCATTCCGCCACGCTAGGCGGAGATCCGTTCGGCGCCCGCCGAACAGTCAGACCCGCACCATCACCTGGTCGAGGTCCTTGCGCACCAAGTCCGGGACGACCGCGTCCTCGGCCGGGTAGCCGACCGGGATCACCGCGAACGCCTTCTCGTTGCGCGGCCTGTTCAACACCTCGGAGAGGAACCGCATCGGGCTCGGTGTGTGCGTCAGCGCCGCGAGACCGGACAGGTGCAGCGCCGTCAACAGCATGCCCACGGCGATGCCCACCGACTCGTCGACGTAGTAGTGCTTGTGCTGCTTGTCGCCGTCGAGGAAGTACCGCTGCTCGAAGACCACGATCAGGTAGGGCGCGTCGGTCAGGTGCGGCTTGTGCTCGTCGGTGCCCAGCGGACGCAGGGCCGAGAGCCACTCGTCGCCGAGCCTGCCGTCATAGGAGATCCGTTCCTCCTCCTCGGCCGCCTCGCGGATTCGCGCGCGAACCTCGGGGTCGGTGACGACCACGAACGTCCACGGCTGCTGGTGGGCACCCGAGGGCGCGGTCGCGGCGATGGCGATCGCGTCGATGATCACCTGCTCCGGGACGGAGTCGGACGAGAACGCGCGCACGGTCCGCCGCGTCTGCATCTTCTCCCGCATGGACGCGGCCGTGCGCAGCGCCTCATCCGCACTGATCCGCTCCGGCCGGTAAGGGACGGGGGTGTACGGGAAATCGTGAATCGGAGCCCAAGCCATGCCCCTGAGTCTGCCGGTCCGGAAGTGTCGGCGGTCATACCGGAAAGGTCATCCAAACCGCGTCATGGACCAGCCCAGGGCTCGTTTCACCAGTGCGCGGCCGCCGCAGGGGAGCGGGCCGTGCCCGGTGGTAACCCCCAGCCCACCGGTCCCCACAGTTGTGCGGCGGCGTCTCACGAACCCCCCTCGCGAGACGCCGCCCACACATCTCAGGACTTTCCCGATACCTGTCCGTACGCTGATCAGCTATGTCGCGGCGAATCGGGATCATGGGCGGGACGTTCGATCCCATCCACCACGGCCACCTGGTCGCGGCCAGCGAAGTCCAGTCCCGGTTCGATCTCGACGAAGTGATCTTCGTGCCGACCGGCCACCCGTGGCAGAAGAGCGACCGCGAGGTCAGCGCCGCCGAAGACCGCTATCTGATGACGGTCGTCGCCACCGCGTCCAATCCCCGGTTCTCAGTCAGCCGCGTGGACATAGACCGGGCAGGCGTGACCTACACCGTCGACACCCTGCGCGACCTTCGCGCGAAATTCCCCGACGACGAGCTGTTCTTCATCACCGGCGCCGACGCGATGCAGCAGATCCTGTCCTGGCGCGACGCGGACGAGCTGTTCCGCCTCGCGCACTTCGTGGGGGTCACGCGACCCGGCTACCACCTTGAGGGCACCCACCTGCCGTCCGGCTCGGTCAGCCTCATCGAGGTCCCGGCCATGGCCATCTCGTCGACCGATTGCCGCACACGCGTGGCCGACGGCGAGCCGGTCTGGTACCTCGTGCCCGACGGCGTAGTGCAGTACATCTCGAAACGCCACCTCTACGTCGCGGAGGCCTGAGCGCCTCCAGGTACCCTCGACGGGTTGTAGTACCCGTTATCACTTGAGGGAGAAACGTGACAGCCACGCACGCCGCACGCGAGTTGGCACTGGTCGCGGCCACCGCGGCCGCGGACAAGAAGGCCAGCGACGTGATCGTGCTGGACGTGTCCGACCAGCTCGTCATCACCGACTGCTTCGTGATCGCCTCCGCGGCGAACGAACGCCAGGTCGGCGCGATCGTCGAGAACATCGAGGAGAAGATGCGCGAGGCGGGCACCAAGCCCGTCCGCCGCGAGGGCGCCCGTGAGGGCCGCTGGGTGCTGCTCGACTTCGTCGACGTCGTCGTGCACGTCCAGCACACCGAGGAGCGGGTCTTCTACGGTCTCGAGGGCCTCTGGAAGGACTGCCCCCGGATCGAGTTCGACGCGGCTCCACCCGCCGACGAGGACGGGGACGCGTGAGTCTGCGGACTCTCGTGCTCTGGCGGCACGGAGAGACCGATTACAACGCCTCCGGCCGGATGCAAGGCCATCTCGACTCATATCTGACCGATGTGGGGTGGAACCAGGCCCGGTTCGCGGTCCCCGCGCTGGCCCGGTTCTCCCCGGACATCATCGTCGCCTCCGACCTGCGCCGCGCCACCGACACCGCCACGGTGTTCAGCGAGGCCATGGGCATCCCGCTGCGCATCGACAAGCGGCTGCGGGAGACCAACCTCGGCCTCTGGCAGGGCAAGACCAGCGTCGAGGTCGACGACGGCTGGCCGGGCGTGCGCAGGCGCTGGCAGACCGACGCGACGGTCACCCCGCCTGGTGGTGAGACCCGGGTCGAGGTGGCCGCCCGCGCCGCCGAGGTCGTCGCCGAACTCGACACCGGCGTCGAGGAGACGGCTGTCCTGTGCGCGCACGGCGGCCTGATCACGGCGCTGACCGGCAGGCTCCTCGACCTGCCCGTGGCCAACTGGTCTCAACTCGGGGGCATCAGCAACTGCCACTGGACGGTCCTCGCGCGCCGGGAGACCAGCGGCCTGTCCTGGCGCCTGATCGCGTACAACGCGGGCATCACCGGATAGCCCCGTGCCCACCGTGCTGATGTTCGGCGACTCGCTGAGCTTCCACGGCCCGGATGGCCCCCATCCGGCCGACGACGCGCGCCTCTGGCCCAACGTGGCCGCCTCGGCCATCGGTGGCCACACCGAACTCTTCGCAGGCTTCGGCTGGACCGCGCGAGACGCCTATTGGTCTCTTACCGGTGATCCCCGTGTGTGGGCGCAGCTGCCGAAGGCCGACGTGCTCGTCCTGGCCGTCGGCGGCATGGACACCCTGCCGTCGCCGCTGCCGACCTACCTGCGCCAGGGCATCCGCTACCTGCGGCCCGACGGCCTGCGCCGTGGCGTGCGCAAGGGGTACAGCGCCGCCCAGCCCATTCTCGCGCGGCTCACCAGGGGACGGCCGGTGGCGCTTCCCTCCGCGCTGACCGTCCGCTACCTGGACATGATCGTCGTGGCGATTCGGTCCCTGCGGCCAGACCTCCCAGTGATCGCCCTGCTTCCCGGGTACCACCGCGCCGCGTCCTATGGCTTCGTCCACACCGGCCGTGAGGCCGCGGTTCGCGCGATGCGGCAGTGGGCGGAGGAAGCCGGGGTGAGCCTGCTCGACTCGGCTGAACTCGTCGGCGCGCACGTGCTGGAGGGCCATGGAAACCCGGATGGCATGCATTGGGGCTGGTCCGGGCACGCCGACGTGGGCAAGGCCCTGGGCGCGCTCATCGCGTCGCTGGTCGAGCCGAACTCGCACTGACTCTTTCGCCCGGTCGGCGTAGCGCCGCGCAGCGGTTGTCGTAGGTTCGAGCGGTCCGTCCGATTAGGCTCCCGTGTCGTGCCGTTCGCCGTTGTCACCGACTCGACCGCCTACCTCCCTGAGGGTTTCGCGGACCGGCACGCGGTCCATGTCGTGCCGCTGTTCGTGCACATCGACGACAGCGAGGGCCGCGACGGCATCGACATCGGGCCCGCCGAACTAGCCGCCGCGCTCAAGGACCACCGCGTGGTCACCACGTCCAGGCCGAGCCCCGCCGAGTTCGCCGCCGAATACCGCAGGCTGCTCGACGAGGGGGCGGACGGCGTGCTGTCGGTGCACCTGTCCAGCGAACTCTCGGGGACCTGGGAATCCGCGCGCCTCGCCGCCGAGGAGGTCGGCTCGGATCGCGTCCGCGTCGTCGACTCCCGCACCACGGCGATGGGCCTGGGCTTCGCCGCCCTCCGTGCCGCCGCCGTCGCCGCGGACGGCGGTGACGGAGCCGCGGTCGAGGCCGCCGCCGTGGAAGCCGCCGCGCACACGAAGAGCTTCATGTTCGTCGAAACCCTCGACTACCTCCGCCGAGGCGGCCGGATCGGGGCCGCGGCGGCCTTTCTTGGGACCGCGCTGTCGGTCAAACCGATCCTGCACGTCCACGACGGCCAGATCGTCCCGCTGGAGAAGGTGCGGACGACCAGCCGGGCCCTCGCCCGGCTGGTGGACCTCGCCGCGGAAGCCGCCGGGGACCAGCCGGTGCAACTCGCCGTCCACCACCTCGCCGCACCCGACCGCGCCGCCGAACTCGCGACGCGCCTCGACGAGCGAATCGGCTCGTCATCGGGGTGCGTGGTGTCCGAACTCGGCGCGGTCATCGGCGCCCACACCGGCCCCGGGGTGCTCGGTGTCGTGATCTGCCCCGGCAGGCTGTAACCGCCCAACATCGCACACGAGCCCGACAATCCGGCCCGCCGCCGACGGTTCATCCACACCCTCCGGCGGGCTGTCCACAGCTCGACCGCGGGGTCTGCCGAAGCCGAGTCGGCGTCCCTAGCGTCGAATCCATGTTCGACACCAAGCACTCCCGGCCATCCCGCACCGACCACATCGACGACGTCCTGCACCGCCTGACCGCGGCCGCCGACCGCCCATGGGACGCACCCGACGCCGGCTATCGCGTTGTCTCCGACGATCCGGAACCCGCCGAGAGCCCCACACCCCGACATCGCCGCGCGGCCCCGGTGTGGTGGCGCGCGGGCAGACTCGGCCGTCTGATCACCCGTTGGACCAGCGCGGAGGGCACGCCTTGGTGGCGCCGACCCGCCATCCGCGACTTCAGCCCGGACGACCGGCCACGCAGGCGTTTCCCGATCGCCATGGTGATCGCCGCCGTGCTCGTCGGCGGGGTGATCAGCGCCTTCGTCGCGTTCTCGGGCAGCCCGACGGTCGAGCTGCCACCGGAGCTCCCGGTGGCCGCGGCGGTCGACCGGGTGAGCAGCCCGGCGAAACCGGGGGTCGTGGTCGACGTGGTCGGCAAAGTCGCTGCGCCCGGCCTGCGGACCCTGCCGGAGGGATCGCGGGTCGCCGACGCCATCCAGGCCAGTGGCGGAACGCTGCCCGCGACTGACGTGACCGGGCTCAACCTGGCCCGCCGCCTGGTCGACGGCGAACAGCTCCACGTCGGAGTCCCGGTTCCGCCCGCCGCCGCGGCCCAGCTCGCGCAGCCCGGGCCGATCGACCTGAACACGGCCTCACCCATCCAACTCGACACGCTCCCCGGGGTCGGGTCGGTCACCGCTCTGCGGATCGTCGAATGGCGGACGAAACATGGTCGGTTCAGCAAGGTCGACCAGCTTCGCGAGGTGGACGGAATCGGTCCCGCCAAATACGAATCCCTGCGCGAACTCGTCACCGTCAGGTAGCGGGGGCCGATCCGATGCCGCCGTCGCCCGTCCGTCCACACGCGACACACGACTGGAGGCTGATCCTCGCGGCGGTCGCATTGTGGCTCAGTGCCGCTCTGGGCTTGTTGGTCCATTGGGTGTGCACGGTCGTCGTCGGCGGCGTGATGCTCTTGGCGGCCATCGCGATCCTGGCGGTGGTCCCGAGAACGAAGCGTCAGGTCTCGCCGGGCGGGTGGCCGGTCCGGCAGGCGGCGTGGCCCCTGTTGCTCTGCGGGGTGCTCGCTTTGTGGCCGGTGACGGGACAGATCCGGGACGCGGCAACTGATCCCTTGCACGAACTGGCCGCCCGAGGTCAGGCGGTGGTGCTCCACGTCGAGGTGCGGGAGCGGCCGAAACCGGTGCGGACGGCGGGATTCGGCGGGATGCAACCGGGAATCGGGTCCGTGGTCATCCCCGCGACAGTCGTCGGCGCCGAGGGCGTCGACAGCCACGCGCAGGTGCTCGTCCTGGCCCCGGTCGAACCGTGGTCACACCTGCTGCCCGGCCAGACCCTCACCGCGCGGGGGACACTTGCCCCTGCTGCGTCTGGTCAGCTGACGGTGGCTGTCCTGCGGGTGCGTGGACCGCCGACATCGGTGGGCGCGGCGCCCGGTTGGCAGCAGACCGCCGACTCGCTGCGGGCCGGGCTGCGGCGGGCGGCAGGCGTGCTCGACGCGGAGGCCGCCGGCTTGCTGCCCGCGCTCATCGTCGGCGACACCGACGGCCTCTCGCCGACCGTGGTCGACGAGTTCCGGGTGGCCGGTCTGGCCCACCTTCTTGCTGTAAGCGGGGCGAACCTGGCGATCGTGTGCCTCACGATCCTGTTCCTTCTACGGGCGGTGCGGGCAGGCCCGTACGGCTCGGCGGCCGGAGCGCTGCTCGGGCTCGTCGGGTTCGTGATCCTGGCCGGACCGGAACCGAGCGTCCTGCGCGCCGGTGTCATGGGCGCGGTCGGCCTGTTGGCCCTCGCGCTGGGCCGTGACCGGTCAGCGCTGCCCGCGCTCGGGACGGCCGTGATCGTGCTGGTCGCGGTCGACCCGGGGATGGCCACCGCGTTCGGGTTCGTGCTATCGGTGCTGGCCACGGGCGCCCTGGTCCTGCTGGCGCCACGGTGGGCGGACGCCCTGGCCCGGAGACGGGTGCCGCGGGGGCTGGCTGAAGCCCTCGCCGTGCCGGCGGCGGCGCATGTGGTGACGGCACCGGTGGTGGCGGGGATGAGTGGCCAGCTCAGCCTGATCGCGGTCGCGGCGAACCTCGTGGTCGCGCCGGTCATCGCCCCGGCGACCGTGCTCGGTGTGCTCGCGGCCGTGGTGATGCGGGTGTGGCCGTGGGCGGCGCACTGGTGTGTCCGGCTGGCGGGCCCGGAACTGGACTGGGTGATCACGGTCGCCAGGCACGCCGCGGACTTCCCCGGTGCGGCGGTGGCGTGGCCGGACGGCTGGTGGGGTGGCGCGCTGCTGGTGGTCGTCGTGATCGCTATTGCTGTGGCGTGGCGTTCTCGACGGGGCCGGTCGGTGCTGGCCTTGGCGCTGGTGGCGGTGCTGGTCGTGGTGGTCCCGGTCCGCGTCCTCACGCCCGGCTGGCCACCTGCTGACTGGGCGGCCGTCGCCTGCGACGTGGGTCAGGGAGACGCCATCGCGCTGGCGGCGGGGGAGGCCGACCGCGCGGTCGTGGTCGACACCGGACCGGAAGCGGGGCCGGTCGACGACTGCCTCGACCGGCTCGGGGTCACCCGGGTGCCACTGGTGATCCTGAGCCACCTCCACGCCGACCACGTCGGCGGCCTGGCGGGTGTCCTCTCGGGACGGTCGGTCGGCGCCATCGCCGTCGGCTCGGGCCGAACCCCGGACTGGGCGTGGCGACAAGTGCGCCGCGAAGCCGAGCAGGCGGGGGTGCCGCTGGTCGACCTGGCGGGCGGTCAGCGGCTGAGCTGGCCCTCGCTGACTATCGAAGTGTTGTCCCACAACAGAAAGGAGAGAGCTGACGACGAGACGACCGGAACCGCGATCAACAACCGCTCACTGGTGTTCCGCGCGTCCACTGCCGCCGGACGGGTCCTGCTGACCGGCGACGTCGAACTAGCCGCGCAAGCCGACCTGATTTCGTCCCAAGTGGACATCTCGGCTGACGTTGTGAAGGTGCCTCACCATGGTTCCCGCACAACGTCGCCGGAATTCCTTGCGGCGGTGGGGGCTCGGGTCGCGTTGGTGAGCGTGGGGGCGCGGAACCGGTATGGGCATCCGAGTCCGCGGACTATGGAGGTGTTGCGGGATCTGGGGACTCTTGTGGCGCGTACCGATCGGGAGGGTGATAGCGCGGTTGTGCCGGGGCCGGGGATTCGGCGGCGGGGTGCTCGTGGGCCGCCTGGATCTCGTTGCTGGGCGCCGGTTTGGGGTGGTTCGCAGGCTGGCTTCGCGGGGTGCCTGTTTGGGCGGCTGGCTGGCTGGCCGGCCGGCGCGGGGTGCCTGTTTGGGTGGTTCGCCTTGATTCGGGGACCCCGCCAAATGGGCCTGGCGCGGGCTCAAAAGGTGGGCACAGTACAGCCCACCCGCGCCGAAAGTTTAGGCCCATTTGCCCCGAATCAAGGCGAACCACCCAAACAGGCCGTTCTGTTCTGCCCCTTGCGTTCTGTGGATGGTGGGATCAATCGGCAGGCTTGGTGAGGGAGCGGTGATCGCGGTCAATGGGGCCTGGGGCCGTGCTCTGGGGATCGAGCGTGCTCGATCCCCAGAGCATCGGAATCACCTACGAGACAGGGCCTCGCGCACGGCGGCGGCTGAGGGTGGGACGGTGGCGAGGGGGCCGATCTTGTCCTGGACGGCGTCCAGGGTCTTGAGGCCGTCGCCGGTGATGAGGAGGACTGTTTCCGCGTCGGGGTCGAGTTTGCCGTTCTCGACGAGCTTCTTCGCGGTCGCGACGGTCACGCCGCCGGCGGTCTCGGCGAAGATGCCCTCGGTGCGGGCCAGCAGGCGGATGCCCTCGACGACCTCTTCATCGGTCACGTCCTCCACGGCGCCGTTCGTGCGGCGGACGGAGTCGAGGACGTAGGGGCCGTCGGCGGGGGCGCCGATGGCCAGGGAGCGGGCGATGGTGTCCGGCTTGACCGGGCGGATCACGTCGCTGCCCGCCTTGTAGGCCGTCGACACCGGGGAGCAGCCGGTGGCCTGGGCGCCGAAGATGCGGTACGGGGTGGCCTCGACCAGGCCGAGGTCGCCGAACTCGCGGAAGGCCTTGTCGACCTTGGTGAGCTGCGAGCCGGAGGCGACCGGGATCACGACCTGCCCGGGGAGGCGCCAGCCGAGCTGCTCGGCGACCTCGTAGCCGAGGGTCTTGGACCCCTCGGCGTAGTACGGGCGGACGTTGACGTTGACGAACGCCCAGTCCTCGTGTTCGGCGGCCAGTTCGGTGGCGAGCCGGTTGACGTCGTCGTAGTTGCCGTCGACGGCGATCAGGGCGCCGTCGTACACGGCGGTGGTGAGGATCTTGGCGCGCTCGAGAGAGGAGGGGATCAGCACGACCGAGTCCCAGCCCGCGCGGGCCGCGGCGGCGGCGACGGCGTTGGCCAGGTTGCCGGTCGACGGGCACGCGAGCACGGAGAAGCCGAGCTGGCGGGCGGCGGCGAGGGCGACGGCGACCACGCGGTCCTTGAAGGAGTGCGTGGGGTTGCCGGTGTCGTCCTTGACCCAGAGGTTCTTGATGCCGAGCGCGGCGCCGAGGCGGTCGGCCTTGACCAGGCGGGTCATGCCGGGCTCGGTGTTGGGGTGGGTGTCGACATCGGCGGGCACGGGAAGGAGCCCGCGGTAGCGCCAGATGGACTGAGGGCCCGCTTCGATGTCCGCACGAGTGATCTTGCCGAACTCGTAGGACACCTCAAGCGGGCCGAAACACTCGGCACAGGCGAATTCCGCGGCGAGCGGGATCTGGTGGCCGCACTCACGACACGACAGAGCGCGCGCGGAACCGAGGTCGAGGGTGGTGGGACGCTGGGCGTCGACTGCCGATGTCATCGCGAGGTATCTCCTCATCTATCCCGCAAGCGGGTCGGAATTGGCACCGTGATCGCGCACACGTCTCCCTTGTGGAAGACATGGCTCACGCCGGTTGCCGGGGCTTCTTCGGGCCGATCCCTCTGCCCCTCTGGATGAGCGGTATTCAGTTATGCCAACGACGCTACGGCACCGTGTCCGGCAGGTGCCACCGAGCGTCCAGTATCCGAGAGTGGTTGCGCGCCCGCGGGTGTCGTCCGTACATGGCAGGATTCCCAGCGTGAACTCGCCCGCGGTCACCCCGGCACCTCTGCAACTCGCGCTGGGGGAGGAGGAATTGCTGGTCGAGCGCGCGATCCGCGCCGCACTCGACTCGGCTCGGCTCGCCGACCCCTCGGCCGACCTCACCCGGGTGCGCGTGGCCGACCTCACATCCCCTGAGCTGGCCGAACTGGTCTCGCCGTCACTGTTCGCCGAAGGCCGGGTGATCGTCGTCGACGCCGCGCACGAGGCCACCCAGGACATCGCGGCGGTGATCATCTCGTACGTGAAGAACCCCGCCGAGGGCATCGTGTTCGTCGTCGTCCACAACGGCGGCGGGCGCAAAGCGGGCAAAGACATCGTCGCCGCGATGCGCAAGGCAGGAGCAGTCGTCACCGAGTGCGCGAAGATCACCAAGCCCGCAGAGCGGGAGGCGTTCGTCCGCAACGAGATCCGCCGGGCGGGCGGCAAGACCGACGCGGCCGCCGTCGCGGCCTTGGTGGACTCGGTGGGCTCGGACCTCCGTGAACTCGCCGCCGCCTCCGCGCAGCTGGTGGCGGACACCGCGGGCGCGGTGACGGAGGAGGCGGTCCGGCGGTACCACCGGGGCCGCGCTGACGTGACCGGCTTCGCGGTCGCCGAGAAAGCCGTGACCGGCGACGTCCCCGGCGCCCTTGAGGCGCTGCGCTGGGCGATGCACCTCGGGGTGCCGCACGTGCTGGTGGCCGACGCGCTCGCCGACGCCGTCCGAACTGTCGCGCGGGTGTCCGGGGCGGGCCGGGCCGACCCGTTCCGGTTGGCCGGCGAGCTGGGAATGCCCGCATGGAAGGTGAAGAAGGCGCTGGCCCAGAGTCGCGGGTGGAAACCCGCCGGCTTGGTCGAGGCGATGCGGGTGGTCGCCGAGGTCAACGCCGACGTGAAGGGCGTCGCCGCCGACGCGGACTACGCCCTGGAACGCGCCGTCCTCCGACTCGCCAAGGCACACCGCCGAGAGTGACCTGAACGCCCCACCCCGGCCAGGTGCCGCCCACCCCACCCGCGAGTCGCCCCTTCCGGCAAGCGAGTCGCCCCTTCCAGCAAGCGAGTTCGACATTCGCGCATCGCGAATGTCGAACTCGCTTGCCTGGTGGGGCGACTCGCGGGGTGCCTGGTGGGGCGACTCACCTTGCCTGGCGGGGTGGCTGGCGGGGTGGCGCGGTTCGATCAGGAAGGCCGCGGTGCGGACGAACCATGGGTGCCGCAGGGTGCATTCGAGCAGGCGGCGGTGGCTGGGCTACTCCGCCGTCGGGGGCTTGGGGGTTCGGCTGGCGAGGATCTCGTCGCGGCGGGCCAACCGGTTCTTGCGCCGGATCTCGGCCTCGACACCGCGGCGTTCGTCTTCCGGGGTTTCGGGCAGCACCGGGGGAACCGCCCGGGGGTTGCCGTCGCCGTCCACCGCGACGAAGACCAGGTACGCCGTGGCCACCCTGGTGGGTGGGACGCCCGCGCGGTCCCACGGCTCCGCCAGGACGCGCACCCCGACCTCCATGGAGGACCGGCCCGCCCAGTTGACCTGCGCGTGGGCGTGGACCAGGTCGCCGACGCGGACCGGGTGCAGGAACGTCATGCCGTCCATGGCGGCGGTGACCGCCGGGCCGCCGGAGTGGCGTTGGGCGACCGCCCCGGCGACGTCGTCGACGAGTTTCATGATGACGCCGCCATGCACCGTGCCCAGGAGGTTCGTCTCCAGCGCGGTCATGATGTGCGACAGCGACGTGCGGGCCGCGGAGGTGGGCTTCGGGTCCAGATCCATGGGGCGAAGTGTGCCCCAGCCGCCGACAGCGCCGCCCACCAGGAAGCGAGAAGGCCAGCCCAGCCTCAAACGCCGACAGCGCCGCCCACCAGTGAGGTGGACGGCGCCGTCGAGAAGGCTTGGGTCAGCCGAGCTTGTTGACCGCCAGGGCCATCGCCGACTTCTTGTTGGCGGCCTGGTTGGCGTGGATGACGCCCTTGCCGGCGGCCTTGTCCAGCTTGCGGCTGGCGTCCTGCAGCAGCTCCTGGGCCTTGGCCTTGTCGCCGGCCTCGGTCGCCTCACGGAACTTGCGGACCGCGGTCTTGACCGAGGACTTGACGGACTTGTTGCGCTGACGCGCCTTCTCGTTCGTCTTGATGCGCTTCATCTGGGACTTGATGTTGGCCATGCGTAACTCCTCGATTCAAAAACGCGGATTGCGCGCCGCTGACTTCGTGTGGCCCTGCTCGCGCAGGTCTCCTCCAGGGCGGAGTGCCGCACGGCGCGTCGAGCAAGGTTAACAGGCCTGGTCCTGGGCTCACCCATCGGCTCTTCCGGTTGCGAGATGACGATCAGTCCCCCGAAATGTCACACCAACAAGTGGCATTCGAGAGGAGACGGTCAGTGAAGGGCCTGTGGAGTGAATTCAAGGCGTTCGCGCTCGGCGGGAACATGTTCGACCTGGCGCTCGGCTTCATCATCGGCACCGCGTTCGCCGCGCTAGTGGAGAGCCTGGCGGGCAACGTGCTGATGCAGCTGGTCGCGGCGATCTTCGGCAAGCCCGACTTCAGCAGCCTCATGTTCACCGTCAACGGCGCCGAGCTCAAATACGGTGCGTTCCTCACCGAGCTGTTGAACTTCCTCCTGCTCGGACTTGTGCTGTTCGGCCTGGTCAAGCTCATGAAGAAGGCGGGCCTGGGCAACTTCCGGGCGCAGGGCAGCCGCGAGTGCCCCTACTGCAAGGAGTTCGTCCCGATCGACGCGCTCAAGTGCAAGTGGTGCACCGCCGACATCGAGCCCGCGCTGCTCGACGAGGAGGACACGGAGCTCATCGCCTCGCGGACGAAGGTCGCCGAGTAGTACTCACTCCGCGTCCTTGGGCGGGCGGCCTCGCCGGGGGAGGCCGCCCGCGCCGTCGGGCAGCCGCCCGGCCTCGGCGAGGGCCCGGCGGAGCATGAACTCGATCTGCGCGTTGGTGCTGCGCAGCTCGTCGTTCGCCCACCGGGCCACCGCGTCGTGCACGGCCGGGTCCAACCGCAGGAGGACCTTCTTGCGCTCGGCCATCAGTGGTAGAGCGACCCGGCGTTCACCACGGGCTGGGCCTCGCGGTCACTGCACAGCACGACCATCAGGTTGCTGACCATCGCCGCCTTGCGCTCCTCGTCGAGGTCGACCACGTCGTTCTCGGCGAGCCGGGCCAACGCCATCTCCACCATGCCGACCGCTCCCTCGACGATCCGTGAGCGGGCCGCGACCACCGCGCCCGCCTGCTGCCTGCGCAGCATCGCCTGCGCGATCTCCGGCGCGTACGCCAGGTGCGTGATGCGCGACTCGATGACCAGCACACCGGCCGCCTCGACCCGGGCGGCGATCTCCGCGGAGAGCTGCCGGGTGATCTCGTCGGCGTTGTCCCGCAGCGACATCGCGTCCTCGCCGTGGACGTCGTACGGGAACGTGTTGGCGATGTGCCGGACCGCGGTCTCGGTCTGGATGGCGACGAAGGCGATGAAGTCGTCGACCTCGAACACCGCGCGGGCGGTGTCCTCGACCTTCCAGACCACCACGGCGGCGATCTCGATCGGGTTGCCGTCGGCGTCGTTGACCTTCATGACCGCGGTCTCGTGGTTGCGGATCCTGGTCGAGACCTTGCGCCGGGTGGTGAACGGGTTCACCCAGCGCAGGCCGTCGATCCGGACCGTGCCCGTGTAGCGGCCGAGGAACTGCAGCACCCGGGCCTCGTTGGGCGCCACCATCGTGAGCCCGCCCGCCGCGATGCCGGCGGCGATGACGGCGACGACGCCCAGGACGATCGCCCCCGCCGCCACCGGCGTGCTGATGTCCACGCCGTGCGCGAGCCCCCCGATGCCGACGCCGATCAGCCCCAGCCCGGCGACCGTCAGCACGAACGCGGCCCCGGCCAGCGGCAGCCCGGTCGCGCCGAACGCCTCCTTCTCGCGCACTCGCGGCGATGGCAGCACTGGGCGCTCGAAGTCCGGTGGTGTGGTCATAGCGTCCTCCCCTGGATATCTATTGCTAAGCAAAGTGATATCACTTTTTCGGGGAGCGTGTCCAGTCAGCGCCAGCCGTAGCGCTCCCGCAGGGCGGCGGCGACGAGGGTGAACCGGTCCGCTTCGAGGATCGAGCCCTCACGCCGGAGGTCGTCCTCGCCGAGGTCGAAGAGCCGGTCCAGCCGCAGGTACGACACCCGGGCGTCGCGGTCCCAGCTGCCGGAGCCGACTTCGAGCCAGTCGTCGCGCTCGCGATCGTGCGGAGTCTTGCTCGACAGCATCAGCGCCCGCAGCCGCGATCCCTCCCGTCCGACGACCAGCAGCGGCCGGTCCTTGCCGCGTTCCGGATCGTCCTCATAGGGCACCCAGGCCCAGACGATCTCGCCCGGATCAGCGTTCCCGTCGAGATCCGGGGCGTAGTCGATGGTGGCGGGACGGTCGGTGGACGCCTCCCGGACCGCGCCGCGGGCGGGTCGGGGGTCATCAGAGGTAGCTCGCACGGGGCGCGAGCGTAGTCGCGCGCGAGCCGGATCCCCGGTAGGACTTGTGGTGTGGAGTTCCTGACGAGCCGCGTGATCATCCATCCGCGTGACCCCGAGCGGTCCATGGCGTTCTACCGCGACGTCCTCGGCCTCGCGATCTTCCGCGAGTTTCCCGGCGGGACGGTGTTCTTCCTCGGCGGCGGACAACTGGAGCTCTCGTCGAAGGGGTCCGAGCCCGCGTCGCCCGACCTCGCGCTGTGGCTGCAGGTGCGCGACCTCGCGGGCGCCGTCGCCGAACTCCGCGAGCGCGGCGCCGAGTTCACCCGCGAGCCGCGGCTGGAGCCGTGGGGCCTGCACGAGGCCTGGCTCGCCGATCCGGACGGCGTCCGGATCGTCCTGGTGCAGGTTCCGCCCGACCACCCCATGCGGCGGGACTCGCGCACACCCTGACCGTCCTCAACCCGTAAGGACTTTCACGGGCCGCCGTGCTCGATGATTCGTGCCCGACGACGTGGAGGTTTCCCAATGCGCCGCCCTGCCTTGGTGCTCGCCGCCCTTCTCTTGCTGGCGGGGTGCGGCGGCACACCTGCTCCGGCCGGTCAGCCCGAGCCCGGCACGACCGCTCCGAGGACCACGTCCGCGACCGCGACCGGGGGTTCGTCGAGCCCGGCGCCCGCGGCGGCGGTCCCGGAGAAGCTCCAGTTCACCGCCATGACCGTCGACGGCAAGGACTTCCGCGGCGAGTCGCTCGCGGGCAAGCCCGCGGTGCTGTGGTTCTGGGCGCCGTGGTGCCCCAAGTGCCGGCGTGAGGCGTCAGGTCTCGCCGAGGTCGCCAAGCGGCACGAAGGCAAGGTCACCTTCGTCGGCGTCGCTGCCCAGGACCGGGTCGAGGCCATGCGCGACTTCGTCCAGAAGCGCGGCGTCGGCGGGTTCACCCACCTCGCCGACACCGAAGCCGCCCTGTGGAAGCGCTTCGGCGTGACCTACCAGCCCGCGTACGCCTTCCTCTCCGCTGACGGCACGATCGAGACCGAGACCAAGCAGCTCGGCAAGGACGCCCTCGCCGCCAGGGTCGCGGGCCTCGCGGGCTGATGGGCGACCTGGGGCTCGCGCTCGTCGCGGGCATGTTGGCCACGGTCAACCCGTGCGGATTCGCGATGCTGCCCGGCTACCTGGCGCTCGTCGGCGGCGCCAAGGTCGGCCGGGCGCTGGCCGCCGCCGCGCTGATGACCGCCGGGTTCATCGCGGTCTTCGGGATCTTCGGCCTGCTCACCGCCCCGTTCGCGTCGACGCTGCAGCAGTACCTGCCGGTCGTCACCGTCGTGATCGGCGCCTGCCTGGTCATCGCGGGTGGGGTGCTGCTGTCCGGCCGCGAGTTGCCACTGCCGATCCCCAAGCCCAGCCGCGGCGCGCCGAGCGCGCGGATCGTGTCCATGATCGGCTACGGCGTGGCATACGCGGTCGCGTCGCTGTCGTGCGCGGTCGGGCCGTTCCTCGCCGTCGCGGGCATCGCTCTTCGCGGGGGCAGCGTCGTCCCGTTCGTCACCTATGGCCTCGGGATGGGCCTGGTCGTCGCGGTGCTCGCGGTGGCGGCGTCGATGACGTCGCCGGTGCGCCGGATGCTCCCGTACGTCAACCGGGTCGGCGGCGTGCTGCTCGTCGTCACCGGCCTCTACGTCGGCTACTACGGGATCTACGAGCTGCGGCTGTTCCACGGCGACGGAGACCCGGCCCATCCGGTGGTCGAGGCGGCCTCGGAAGTGCAGGGTTGGCTGGTCGGAGTGCTCGACGACCTTGGTCCGGTGCCCTTGGTGGCGGCGTTGGCGGCACTCACGCTGGGTGCCGTACTCGTCGCACAGCGGCGCCGGAAAGCGCCGGATCAGTCGTGACCTTGGGGCATGGGACGATGTACGCATCCATTGACCATGCGAGGACCTGAGTGGCTACGTTCGCTGACAAGACCTTCACGACACCGGAACTGATCCGGAACTTCTGCATCATCGCGCACATCGACCACGGCAAGTCCACGCTGGCCGACCGCATGCTGCAGATCACCGGCGTCGTCGAGGCCCGGGACATGCGCGCGCAGTACCTCGACCGGATGGACATCGAGCGCGAACGCGGCATCACGATCAAGGCGCAGAACGTGCGCCTGCCGTGGGTCGTCGACGGCACCGAGCATGTCCTGCACATGATCGACACGCCCGGCCACGTCGACTTCACCTACGAGGTCTCCCGCGCGCTCGACGCCTGCGAGGGCGCCGTCCTGCTGGTCGACGCCGCCCAGGGGATCGAGGCTCAGACGCTGGCCAACCTCTACATGGCGCTCGACCGCGACCTGACGATCATCCCGGTGCTCAACAAGATCGACCTGCCCGCCGCAGACCCGGACAAGTACGCCGCCGAGATCGCGCACATCATCGGGTGCGAGCCCGACGACGTGCTGCGGGTCTCGGCGAAGACCGGCTTCGGGGTGAAGGAGCTGCTCGACGAGGTCGTCAAGATGGTCCCCGCGCCGGTCGGCAACGCGGACGCCCCGGCCCGGGCGATGATCTTCGACTCGGTCTACGACACCTACCGCGGCGTGGTCACCTACATCCGCGTGGTCGACGGCAAGATCACCCCGCGCGAGCGGATCAAGATGATGTCCACCGGCGCGACGCACGAGCTGCTGGAAGTCGGGATCATCTCCCCGGAGCCCAAGCCCAGCGTGGGCCTCGGCGTCGGCGAGGTCGGCTACCTGATCACCGGTGTGAAGGACGTCCGCCAGTCGCGAGTCGGCGACACCGTGACCTCGGAGCGCAAGGGCGCCACCGAGGCGCTTGCCGGCTACCGCGAACCGCGGCCGATGGTCTACTCGGGGCTCTACCCGGTCGACGGCTCGGACTACCCGGACCTGCGTGAGGCCCTCGACAAGCTGCAGCTCAACGACGCCGCGCTCACCTACGAGCCGGAGACCTCCGCCGCGCTCGGCTTCGGCTTCCGCTGCGGCTTCCTCGGCCTGCTGCACCTGGAGATCACCCGCGACCGGCTCGAGCGCGAGTTCGGCCTCGACCTGATCTCGACCGCGCCCAACGTGGTCTACCGGGTGGTGCAGGACGACGGCACCGAGCTGACCGTGACGAACCCGTCGGACTGGCCCTCGGGCAAGATCTCCGAGGTCTTCGAGCCGATCACCAAGTGCACGATCATCGCGCCCAGCGACTACATCGGCGCGATCATGGAGCTGTGCCAGGGCAAGCGCGGCCAGCTCGGCGGCATGGACTACCTGTCCGAGGACCGCGTCGAGCTGCGCTACACGATGCCCCTCGGCGAGATCATCTTCGACTTCTTCGACAACCTGAAGTCCCGCACCCGCGGGTACGCCTCGCTCGACTACGAGGAGTCCGGCGAGCAGGCCTCCGAGCTGGTCAAGGTCGACATCCTGCTGCAGGGCGAGGGCGTCGACGCGTTCAGCGCGATCGTGCACAAGGACTCGGCGTACGGCTACGGCACCCGGATGGTCACCAAGCTGCGCGAGCTCATCCCGCGCCAGCAGTTCGAGGTGCCCATCCAGGCCGCCATCGGCTCCCGGGTGATCGCCCGCGAGACCATCCGCGCCATCCGCAAGGACGTCCTCGCCAAGTGCTACGGCGGTGACATCAGCCGTAAGCGCAAGCTGCTCGAGAAGCAGAAGGAAGGCAAGAAGCGGATGAAGATGGTGGGCCGGGTCGAGGTCCCCCAGGAAGCCTTCGTCGCCGCCTTGTCGACCGACGACTCGGCGACCAAGAAGAAGTAGCGCTCAGACCTCGTAGTCGAACGTGTAGGTGTGGCTGCCGTCCTCGTGGCGGGTGATCACGAACTCCCCGGTCAGCCCGGCGAGTTCGTTGGTCCCCGTCCCGGGGACGACGGTCACCTTCGCCGACTGCTCGTCGGGGGACGCGGTGGCGGTGTGCTGCAGCACGAAGCTGCCCGCCCGGCCGTTCAGGTCGCCGTGGACCCGCTCGATCGCCACGTACGCCCCGGTGCCCGTCTCCGGGTTCTGCGCGCCGATCATGTGCACCTCGCTGGTGCCCACGAGCGCGCCCGAGAACGTCTTGGTCAGCGTGACGTGGCCCAGGTGGGTTCCGCCATCGTCGTCATACGGGTCCTCCGCCTTCCACTCGTCGATCACGAACTCGCCGCTGACATGCTCGGACATGCTGCTCCTCTGAACTGTCGTGCACCACCGGCATCATGGCACCCATGACCGACACGCGTGATCCGCTGGCAGCGCTGCGCGCTCTGTGTCTCGCGATGCCCGAGGCCACCGAGCGGGTCAGCCACGGCGAGCCGACGTGGTTCGTCCGGGACAAGAAGACGTTCGTGACCTACGCCGCCCACCACCACGACGACCGTGTCGCCTTCTGGTGCGCGGCGCCGCCGGGGGTGCAGGAGGAGCTGGTCGCCGAGGACCCGGAGCGGTACTTCCGGCCGCCCTACGTGGGTCACCGGGGCTGGCTCGGCGTGTATGTCGACGTCGAGGTGGGCTGGGACGAAGTCGCGGAGATCGTCGAGGAGGCCTATCGGATGATCGCGCCGAAGCGGCTGGTGGCCGAACTCGACGCGCGCGGCTAGGAGGCGCCGAGGAAGGCCAGCGCGGCCGTGTACTTGGCGCGCAGCCTGCGCTGGGTGTGCTCGTCGAGCTTGGCGAGTCGGTCGGGAGAGGTGTTGTCGGCGATGTCGGCGAACTTGACCGCCAGCGCGATCGGGTTGGCCGCGACCCGGCCCAGGTAGGTCTCCTGGTCCTCGCCCGCCACCTTGCTGATCGCGACGACGGCCGCGACCACCTCGGGCGGACAACCTTGCGCCACGAGATCCGCCGCGGTCACCTCGGTGTCCTCGATGACGTCGTGCAGCACGGCGGTCATCCGCTCGTACTCGCCGTCGACGTTTTGCATCACCCGCAAGGGATGCCCGATGTAGGGTCGGCCGGACTTGTCGACCTGGCCCTCGTGCGCGTCGCGGGCGATCCGGATGGCGTCATCGACGGTGAACATGCCGAGAATCTAACCGCCTCCGCTGGAACCGCACGTCGATCACGAACGTCCTGGAGACAACACCGCTTGAGGAGGCCGACGTGGATGAGCCCTGGGGATTGACCGGTCCGGAGTTCATGAACCTTTACTGGATCGCCGTCGCGTTCGCTGTCGTCGTGGTCATCGTGGCCAAGGTCCGCTCCCGGTCGGTGGCGCAGCCGCAGCCAGGTGACCGGGGTGACCTGAGCCCGTACGACCTGGCCCTGCTCGCCGCGGGCCCGACCCGGGTCGAGCACACCGCGTTGGCGGGTCTGCTCGCAGGCGGCGCGGTCCGGGTCAGCCGCGGCGGCAAGATCAGCCAGACCGTCGGCGGTCCGGGCCCGGCCGATCCCGTGCAGGACTTCGTCTACGTCCGGTTCCGCAAGGCAGCCAAGCTGGGTCCGCTCGGCTTCGCGAACAGCCCGCTGGGCAGGCAGATGATCGACACCCTCGACCAGCGTGGCTTCATCACCTCCATGCACCGGGCGGCCCGGCTGCGGCGGGTGCACTGGCTGTTCCTGGTCATCGTCGGCGTCGGTATCGCCAGGCTGGTCAACGGGCTCCAACTTGACCGCCGGGTCGGGCACCTGGTGGTCGCGCTGTTCATCACGCTCGTAATCTGGATCGTCTGCCGGATCATCCTGGGCAGGGCCAAGAGCAAGATCACTCCGCGTGGTCGCGAAGCGCTGAATTACCACCGGACGCAATCGCCGCGGATGGCCGCGACCGGGGCGATGGTCGGCTTCGCCGTCCTCGGCCCGATCGCGCTCTACGGCCTGACCGCGTTCCCGGACGAGGAACTCAACGAGATCCTCGCCATGAACACGGCTTCCGCCTCCACGTCCTCGAGCGACGGCGGCGGGTGCGGCAGCGGCTGCGGGAGCAGTTGCGGCAGCTCCAGCTCCAGCAGCTCGGACAGTTCCAGCAGCAGCGGTGGCAGCAGCTGTTCGAGCGGCAGCAGCTGTGGTGGCGGAGGCGGCGGCTGCGGCGGCTGATCGGCGGCTACTGTCGGAGGGGTGTTCGCTGACCTCGAAGTACCGGTGATCATCGCCCCCATGGCGGGTGGGCCCAGCACTCCCGCGCTCGTCGCGGGCGCGGTGGAGGCGGGCGCGTTCGCCTTCCTCGCGGCGGGCTACCTCAGCCCCGAAGCCCTGCGCGAGCAAATCGTGGCTACCCGCGCACTGACGTCGAAGCCGTTCGGTGTCAACGTGTTCGTGCCCGGCGCGGAGTCCGCGGCGGATCTGGGTGCCTATCGGGACCTCGTGTCAGGGGAGGCCCGCCGCCTCGGCGTCGAGCCGGGTGACCCGACCTGGGACGACGACCACTACCCGGCCAAGATCGACTTGTTGGTCGAGCTCCGGATCCCTTGTGTGTCCTTCACTTTCGGCCTCCCGAGCGCCGAGGACATCGCGCGTCTGCACGAGGTCGGCGCCACCGTTGTGGCGACGGTCACCACACCCGCCGAGGCGCGGGCTGCGGCCGGAGTGGACGCCTTGTGCGTGCAGGGATCGGCCGCGGGCGCCCACCGCGGCTCGTTCACCTCGGACGCCCCGGCGTACGACCTGCTGCCGCTGCTGCGGCTCATCGCGGCCGAGACGGACCTGCCGCTGATCGCCACCGGCGGTCTCATGCACGGCGCCGACGTCGCCGCCGTGCTCGCCTCCGGTGCCGTCGCCGCACAGCTGGGCACGGCGTTCCTGCGGTGCCCGGAAGCCGGAACCCAGCCCGCGCACCGGGAAGCGCTCGCGGCGGGGGAGCGGGAGACCGTGGTCACGCGCGCGTTCAGCGGACGGTCGGCGCGCGGCATGGCCAACCGGTTCATCGCCGAGTACGGCCCACACGTGCCCGCCGCGTACCCGGAGATCCACCACGTGACCAGGCCGATCCGCGCCGCCGCCGCGAAGGCCCGCGACCCGGAGGCCATGGCGCTGTGGGCGGGCCAGGGATACCCGCTCGCGCGGGAAGCATCGGTCGCCGAGGTGATCAGCACGCTCGCGGGAGAGCTCACGGCCGCGGTCACCCGACTGGCGCAGCGGCAGCCGGGAATCTGATGTGGACTGTTGTGCGGTTGCCCACAGAGAGGTCTACGGCGGACACGGTCGGTGTCTAACCTCGGCGTAAGCCACTTCGTCGAGGGAGTTCCCCCATGGTTGGACTTCCCACTCTGGGCACGGTCCGGGCCGCCGCCGAGAACGTCGCGCACAAGGCGCTGTTCGGTGGCTTCGCCGACTTCCGGCCGCTGCCGCGCACCGCGGTCGGCTCGGGCCGCACCCGGTCGGTGTTCGAGTACCACCTGCCGGAGGGAGTCGAGGCCACCGGCCTCCCCACCCTGCTGGTGCCGCCGCTGGCCGTCCCCGACTACTGCTTCGACCTGCGCCGCGGCTGCAGCGTCGTCGAGCACCTGATCTCGCAGGGGCGGCCGACGTATGTGGTCGAGTACGGCGGCATCGGCTTCGGCGACCGCGGTCTAGGCTTGGAACACTGGGTCGAAGAGGTGCTGCCCGCCGCTGTGCGGGCGGTGTACGAGCGGACCGGCAAGCCGGTGCACGTCGTCGGCTGGTGCCTGGGCGGCATCATGTCGGTGCTGACGGCGGCCCGCATGGGCGCCTTCCCGATCGCGTCTCTGACGGTGATCGCGAGCCCCTTCGATTTCAAGGCGATCCCTTTGGTGGCCCCACTGCGCCCGCTGATCGAGGCGACGGGCGGTCATGCGCTGACACCGCTCTACCAGGCGTTCGGTTCGATTCCCGCCCCGCTGGTGCGCAAGGCGTTTCAGCTCAGTGGGCTGGACAAGCAGGTGATGAAGCCGATCTCCATCGCCCGCAACCTCGCTGACCGCGACTATCTGGCGCAGATCGAGGCGGTGGACCGTTTCACCGACAACATGGTCGCCTACCCCGGCCGGACTGTGGCCCAGATCTACCACCGGTTCTTCCGCGCCAATGATTTGGCGAACGGTGCGATCGTGCTCGGTGGGACGCGGGTCGAGATCGGCCGGGTCAAGCAGCCGACGCTGGTGATCGCCGGCCGCGGTGACGCGATCGCGCCGGTGAAAGCGGTGCGCAAGCTGACGGAGTTGTTGCCGGAAGCCGCTGAGGTCCGCTTCGAAACGGCCCCCGGCGGGCATCTCGGTGTGTTGACCGGCCGCGGCGCTCGGCAGGGGACGTGGCCTTTGATCGACACCTTCCAAACCCGCCACGACAGCTGATCCGCGCGCTGGTTGGGGCGTCGGCAGGCTTGGGCTGTTGGTGCCTGTTTGGGTGGTTCGCCTTGATTTGGGGACTCCGGAGAAGGGCCTGCGCGGGTAAAGCGGGCAGGGTGAAGAAACTGCCCCGCGCTGCGAAAGTTTAGGTCTTTCTCCCCCGAATCAAGGCGAACCACCCAAACAGGCCGTTGGGATTGGCCCGTTGCGTTTTTTTGGGGGGCTGGGGTGCGCTGGGCTTCGCAGGCAGGCCGTTGGGATCTATCTCCTGCGACTCTTGGGTCGTTGGGCGGCTCTAGTCCCAGTAGTTGAAGAGCGCTTCGCCGAGGGTGTGGGGCTTCCAGTACTTGATGTCGCGGGCGTCGAGGTTCGGCCACAGCGAGGCGTCGAGCGGCCCGTTCAGCTCCGCCGTGGTGAGCACTTGGTACCGGTCTGCCAGAACGGCCAGCAGACCAGGGGCGTCCAGGAACGTCAGCGGGCCCGAATCCGCGCCGTCGGTGATTCTCGGCTCGGCGACGGCGGCCAGTGGCAAGTCGCGGCTGCACACCGCTGCGATCAGGTGATCCTGATACGCGATCACGCCCTGGTGGAAGTTCGGTGCCACACAGTCGGAGAACCGGAACTCGATCACCCTGCCGCCCGTCTGGTGAGCGGCCTCGTGGCAGGCCGTGCGGAATCCGCGGCGATCAAACACCGGCATCAGGTCGCGACCAGTGTCCTGCGGCGGGTGTTCGCGGTGAAGTTGGTGATCAGGTCGGCGGTCAGTGCGGGGTCGTCGAGTTGGGGGCAGTGGCCGCAGTCGTCGAGGATTCGCAGGGTGCTGTGTTCCACGTCCGCGTGTAGGCGCCTGCCTGCTTCGACGTCGACCAGACGGTCCCGCTTGCCCGCCACCACCAGCAGGGGGACGCGGATGTCCTGCGGCCGGTAGGCGTCGCGGAGTTCGGTCAGGAGGGTTTGGCCTCGGCCGAGTAGCTCCTTCGTCGAACCGTGGTCGCGGACCAGGGAGGCGAACCGGGCGACCGCTTCGGGGCATGCCGAGCCGGGTCGCGCGAACAGGATGCGGGGGATGACCGTCGACGCGATGGCGCGGACCGCCAAACCGGGGACCGGCACCGGCAGCCACGAGTACAGCCGCACCGGCAACGCGTTGTCGCTCAGGGCACGCAGGAGCCACGAGTCGCTGAAGCCGGGGGCGGCAATGGAGATGACGCCCGCCAGCGGCAGGGCCCGGTTCTGCGCTGCCCGGACCGCCGCCGTCCCGCCCATCGAGTTGCCTACGAGCACGACCTGGCCGGACCGGGCCTCCGACGCCACCAGTGCGGCCAGGAAAGCGTCGAGCTGCGGGAGGATCGGGCCCTCCGCCAGGTCGTCGGCCTCACCGAATCCGGGCTGGTCGACGGCGACGGCCGACAACCCGCGCGCGGCGAACTCGGTCAGGACGCCACGCCAGGTGTCGGCGGAGTCGCCGAAGCCGTGGAGGAGCACGACGCGGGGGCCGCGGCGGCGGGAGCCGACCGACAGCGCCCGCGTGCGCACTCCGCCATACGTGTGGCGCGTCACCCGAATGGCGTCCGACATAGCGTCAGAATGTAGGCGACGAACGCGAGAAATCCTCGATACGCGCCGGTAACGAAGTGGTGCCGGTTTACCCGGTGAAGACGATCTTTCCGGCCGTCTCGCCGTCGAGCATCTGCTGGAAACCGTCCCTGGCCTGCTTGAACGGCATCTCCGCGCCGATCCGCGGCTTGATTCCGGCGGTGTCGCAGAACCGCAGCAGGTCCGCCAGTTCGTCGCGGGTGCCCATGGTCGAGCCGACTACGCGCAGTTGCAGGAAGAACAGCCGCTGCAGGTCGGCGCTCGGGTCCGGGCCGCTGGTGGAACCGGAGACGACGATGATGCCGCCGGGCTTGAGCGCGCGCATCGAGTGCGACCAGGTGGCCTTGCCGACGGTCTCGAACACCCCGTCGACCTTCTCGGGCAGCCGGGCGCCGGACTCGAACACCGCGTGCGCGCCCAGTTCCGTGGCCAGCGCGCGCTTCTCCTCGGTGCGGCCGGTGACCCACACCCGCAGGCCCGCGGCCTTGCCGAGCTCGATCAGGGCCGTCGACACACCGCCGGACGCGCCCTGGACCAGCATGGTCTGGCCGGGCCGCAGCCCGGACTTCACGAACAGCATCCGGTAAGCGGTCAGCCACGCGGTCCCCATGCAGGCGGCCTCGGCGAAGCTGAGCCCCTCGGGCTTGGGCAGCGCGTTGCGGGCGGGCACGATCACCGTGTCGGCGAAGCTGCCCTGGTGCTTTTCCGTCAGCAGCGTCCGCGTCGGGTCCAGGGTCTCATCACCCGCCCACGCCGGGTCGCCGATCACCGAGTGCAGCACCACCTCGGTGCCGTCGGCCAGCACCCCGGCCCCGTCGCAGCCGAGGATCATCGGGAACCGCTCGGCCTTGATCCCGACGCCGCGCAGGGTCCACAGGTCGTGCATGTTGAGGCTGGCGGCCTTGACCGAGACGGCGACCCAGCCGTCGGGCACCTCGGGCTCGGGCCGGTCCCCGATCTCCAGGGCGGCTAGCGGGTCATCCGGGCTGGGCGCGGTGGCGTAGACGGCGAACATGGTCGTCAACTTATCCACCGGCGGCGGCCGGTGCCGCGCGGAAGTGGCCAAGGTCTACTGTCGGAGCGTGCTTGATGGGTTGTCGGACTGGTGGAACGACGTGGAGCTGTGGGTCATCCAGCTCCCGTTCGCGGCGCAGTTCGCCCTGGTGATGGCGGTGCTGCTGCCCCTGTGCGTGGTGGTGGCCTGGGCCATCGACCGGGTCGTGGACTACGCGTCGGCCCGGTTCGGCACCTCCCGCGACGAACGCCCGCTGGGGTCGCGCGCGAATCCCGACCCGGGTTCGTAGGCTGACCGGGTGGGTTCGAGAAAACGCATCACCGCCGCCCTTGTCGGCCTTGTCGTGCTGGTCCTCGCCGGGTGGCTGATCCGGGAGGTCGGCTCCGGCGACGCCGCGGCTCCGGCGCCGCCAAGCAGCTCGGCCGTTCCTGGTGTGGAATCAGGGCTGGACGTTCGGCCGCTGTCGCAACTGCCCAAGGAGGCCGCCGACACCTGGCGGCTCATCCAGCGCGACGGGCCGTTCCCCTATCCCCGCAACGACGGCACGACGTTCCAGAACCGCGAGAAACTGTTGCCCGCCAAGAAGTCCGGCTATTACCGGGAGTACACCGTGCCCACCCCTGGCAGTCCAGACCGAGGCGCCCGCCGCCTGATCCACGGCAGCGGGAAAGAGCTGTTCTACACCGGCGACCACTACGCGTCGTTCGTGCTCGTGGACCCGACCCGATGATCGAACACGTGTTGGACGGCTCCGGTGTGCGCAGCAAGCGCACGATGTACACCGCGATCGCCAAGACCCTGTCGTTCCCCGACTGGTTCGGCCACAACCTCGACGGGCTCTACGACTGCCTGACGGATCTGTCGTGGCTGCCCAAGGGCGAGCACGTGCTGATCTGGACGCACTCGGAGGTCCTGGCCAAGGCCGACCCGTCCGGCTACCGCGCGATCCGCGAGGTCCTCGACGACGCCGTCGAGGGTGCGACCGATCCCAGCCGCACCCTCTCCGTCGTGCTGGCCAAGCCTCAGTCCTGAGGAACCCAGTTCGGCTTGCGCTTCTGCGCGAACGCGGTGATCCCCTCCTGGCCTTCCGGGCTCGCGAAGAACCCGGCGGACAGCTTGAGCATCTCCTCGAAGTCCGTGGACAGGTCCGCGGCCGGGGTGCGGCGCAGCATCTCCTTGGTGGCGGCCAGGGCGAGCGGGCCGCCGAGGGCGAGCATCCCGGTGTAGCGGTCGACCTCGGCGTCGAGCCGCTCGGCGGGGACCGCGGAGTTGATGAGCCCGATCTGCACGGCGCGCTCGGCGTCGAAGCTCTCACCGGTCAGGAACAGCTCGTGCGCGGCCCGGGGGAGCAGGCGCGGCAGCACGGTCACCGAGATGATCGCGGGCACGACACCGATGCGGACCTCGGTGAACGCGAAAGTGGCGTCCGAGACGGCGATGGCGATGTCGGCCGCCGCCACGATGCCCACGCCACCCGCGCGGGCAGGTCCGGCCAGCTTGGCGACGACCGGCTTCGGGCTCGTCCAGATCTGCTCCAGGATCGCCGGGAACTCGTTGACCCCCTGGTCGCCGGACGACGCGCCGCCCGCCTCCTTGAGGTCCATGCCCGCGCAGAACACGGGCCCGGTGTGGTCGAGGACGATCACCCGCACCGCGTCGTCGGCGAGCGCCGCGGACAGGTGGTCACGCAGCTCGCCGCGCAACTGCCGCGACAGCGCGTTGCGGTTGTGCGGGGAGTCCAAAGTGATCCGCGCGACGCCTCGGGAAACCTCGTAGTGCACCAACTCGTCAGCCATGCCGACCAGACTATCCACGCCTCGCCGACGCCAGGATCTCGCCAAGCCGAGTCGCCAGCCGCGGGTTGTCGGCGGGCGACAGCGTGGTCCAGTCGTTGCCGTCGCGGCCCCGCTTGACGCTCAGCAGGTAGCGGCCCTGGTCGTTGTCCAGCCAGGTGAGCCCGGGCAGCCGCCGCGGCTTGCCCTGCCCGTCGCGCAGCGAGACGCCGAGCATGCCCGCACGGAGAATCGGGCGTTCCATGATGGCGGCGAGCTGGCGCATTTCGGCCTGACCGGCGCCTTGGGCGGTCATGGGTCGGGTGAGCCGGATGTCGCTTTGATTGTGCCGTGCGGGCGCGGCGGGGGCTGGGAGGGTGACCGAGCGCCCAGGACCTGGCCGGTAATGGGGCAGGAGGTCGATCAGGGAGGTGATCACGGCGGTGTCGCGCACCTCGGTCAGTCCGATCGTGCGCTCACGCTGAACCGCGATAACGGCTTGCCGCCCGCGGCAGGCGACAACCGCGTTGGCGGGCATCGTGCCGCTCTGGTCTTGCATCACGACCAGGCTGACACCCAGCTCCGGCGCGGCCAGCAGCCGCAGCGCGTCCTCCAGTTCCGGCGCCGGTCGGCCCCGGTGGAACAGCCGCCGCCGCGTCAGCTCGTCGCGCACCGCCGCCTTGATGCGGGCGCGTTCGTCCAGCGTCTCGCCGTGACTGGGGACTTCGAGCGGGAACGGCATCCCACCCAGCTTCAAGTCGTCCCACAGCACGTCGAACGCGGCCAGGGCGAGTTCGGCTACCGGTCGCAAGTCAGCCGCCGATCACCGGGGGTGCGGTGATCTCGTCGGAGCCGAACAGCGCGTCCGGATCGGCCTCCTGGAGGAAGGACGCGCGCGTGTGCTCCTCGTCCTCACCACCCTGGCCGCGACCGCCGCCACCGCCACCACCCATGCCCGCCGCGCCGCCGCGGCCACCACCGGCGCCGCCCGCGCCACCGCCACGGGAACCGGCGTCGGCGCCGAACGCACCGGCGCCCGCGCGTGCCCCCGAGCCGGGGCCGCCGCCATTCCCGGCGCCTGATCCCGCGCCGCCGCCGCGTCCGCCGGTCGAACCACTGCCACCGCCACCGCCGCCTCGGGGGCCGCCGCCGCGTGGGTCGCCGGGGCCGTAGCCTCCGCCGCCGGGGAAGAAGTTGTTGCCCGCGTTGTTGGGGCCGCCTTGGCCTGGCCCGGGGACACCCGGGTAGGGGCCGTTGGGGCCGCCGCCATTCGTCGTCGGGGGCACCCAACCGCTGGCGGTGGTGCCGGTCGAGTTGCCGGGGCCGCCTTGACCGGCCACGCCGCTGCTGCCTTGGCCCGTGCCCACGCCGGAGGTGCCGGTGGTCGCGCTGCCACCAAGGTCACCGGTCCACGACCCGCGATCGTGGTTGCGCCGGTCACCCATGCCGGAGTCGGCGTCCTCTCCGGTCCCGCCACCACCTTCGAGCGTCGGCGGCGGCGCGAACGGAGGCACCGACGCCGCCGCGGCGATCATCGACACGTCACGGTGCGCCACCACCTCGGCCGCCTCGGCGTGCGCGGCTTGGTGCTTGTCGTACTGCTGCGGGATCTCCCAGGTGAGCGCCGCCATCTTGAACGGGTTGGGGGCGGCGTCGGAGAACATCTGCTTGGGGTCGTACGGAACCGGCTCGGGCATGGCGTTCTTGGCGTCACCGGCCGACTCGGCCTGCCTGGTGATGGCCTTGCTCGCCTCGGTGAAGTTGTCGCCGGACTTCACACTCCACTCGGCGACCTGACTCAACCGATGCCGCATCGCATCAGCGGCCGGACCCGTCCAGCCGGCTTCTGACCCGAATACTGCTTGCTGCAGCAGAATCCCGGCTTGGTTGAGCTGAGTGCCCAACTGCTGCCATCCGTCGGCAACCTCCTGCACCGCACCCGCATCCGCCGGATCGGTCATGCCTTTCAGCGACTCATGGCTCTGCCCGGCATAGTGCATATTCGGCGGCGGTAGGTGCCGCCCATCTGATCCAGCCACACCCGCCCCCTACGGCAGTTTCGGGTCGATGGTCTTCGCGACCGCCAAGGCCTTCGCGCACGCTTTTGGCGTATCTGACGCACCGCTCGAGGTGGCGGTTATGTGCACCATGGACGACTCGGTGATCGCGATGTAAATATCGCACGCCCCGTCACCACCGCCCATGTTCTCCAAGGTCGTGGCCTCGTGCTTGCCGATGTCGATCGGCCGTGGTGTTCCGCCTTGATAGTTCGCGTCCTTTAGGCCGATGTCGCCGTTGAGGCCGATGCTGAACCCGAAGTCGCCCGACTTGTTCCAATCGCAGCCTCGCGATTTCCCGATATCGCGTTTCCTGCCTGCGGGGATCCCGAGGCTGGTCTGGTCGGAGTCTGAGAGGAGCCCGCACGGATCGACGTTTGCCAGCGGCGATGACGGTTTCGAGGTGGTGGGCTTGGGCTTGGGCGTCGTTCGTGATTCGGATGTCCGTGGAGTGGATGTGATGCCGTCCGACGGTCGCGGCGTACCGGGTTCCTGAGTAGAGCAGCCCACCAGCGGAATCGCCAACAGGGATACCACGGCGACGCCGAAGCACTTGGTCCACTTGCTCACGTATTGCCTCCAGCGGATCGAATCGTGCCCGCGTTGCCCGAGTCGGTGCGGCCGTAGTTGGCCATGCTCGCGGTGACGGCCTGTTTGAGGGCGTCAATTTCCTTGATGAACTTGGTTAGTACCTCTTGCGCGGAGTTACCGCCACCAGAGGCGAGTTGCTCGTTGAACCGGCTGATTTCCTCGGCGTATCCGCCGCCGAGTGGAGCGCGAAGCGCGACTCGGCGTGCATCTCGGCTCATTACGTCGGCTGAGTCCTGGACCGCGGCGAGCTGTTTGATGATGGCGTCGCCCACGTCGGGGGCGATGCTGATCTGGCCCGCGCCCGCGGCGGCGACCAGTGACTGGACGGTGGCGCCGATCTGGAAGATGCCGCCGAGTGGACCGGAACCGGCGGGCGTCTGGTTCTGCGCCTCCATCCACTGCCGCATCTTCTCCTGAGCCTGTTGCTGCGCAGGCGTCAGTGGCGGCGTGCCCTCCGGCATTGCTCCCCCTGGACGTAAGTGGTCTACCAAGAGAAGCCTATCGACCACTCAGCGTTCGTTTCAGGCGGTTCGGCGTATTCACTCGGTGGGGCCGCGGAAGTTGAGTAGTACTACGTAAAGCGCGATGCCGAGCCGTCGCAGGGGCGGCTCGGCATCGCGGTGGGGCTAGGCGATGGTCGTGGTGGTGATGACCGGGTTGGGGTTCGGGTAGCACTTCGTCGGCACGTTCATGTCACCGAAGATCGACCCGACCACGGCGGTGAACGTCAGGCCCGGGTTGCTGTAGCTGGTCCCGTACAGCTTGGTCTGGATGGTGCCGGACGCCCCCGCGGTGAGGTTCGCCGTGACCGTGGGCAGTTCGAAAGTCGAACCGCCCGCGATCGGGCCGGACGCGGTGATGGTCGCGATTCCGTTGGCGACACTGATCTTCGTGGTGCCCACGTTCGACCCGCCGGACAGGGTGGCGGAGACGTACGTGGAGTTCGCCGGGATCGGCACCTTCAGCGCCATGGTGTGCACGCGCTTGACGGTGTAACCGTTGACACTGGCCGGAATTGTGTTCGGCGCCGGGTCGATCACGATGGTCAGCGCGCCGCCCGGGGCGACCGTGGCGGGCGCGGTCACCTCCGCGCCTTGCTGCAGGGAGAAGTACTGCGCGCCTGCCGGGCTGCTGCCTTGGCAGTCGAAGTTGACTGTCGTCGGCACGGCGGCCGCGACCGGTGCGAACGCCACGATCGGCACCACCGCGAGCGCTGCGATGGAAAGGGCTCGACGTAAGGTCGATTTCATCTCTGGTCACCTCGAATGTGCTGGGTGGACAACGGTTCGGGGTTGATCAGCCGCGGCAACGAGATAGTTACTTTTGAGTAGGCTTACGGTCAAGTTTTCACGTTCAGCACAAAATTGTGGTCGGCAACTATCCGACGACGGTGTGTTTTGATCACCGGCGAACAGTTGCGCCACTCGGGTGGTGCCCGCTGACGAACGGCGTGGGCCATCACCCGACCGGCCCACGACAGCTGGCGCACGGCTATCGGTCTAAGGCCAGGTGGGTGGATATGTGTTACGCCCGATTACCCGAACCTGTTCAGGCCGTCCGGAGGCTCGCCAACCGCGATTCGTCGTAGCGGTCCAACACCAGCTCGGCCACCTCGACGGCCGATCCGAGCGGCGCGGCGATGACGGCATCCGGGTCGACGGCCCGAGCCTGGGCCGTCACGCGGTCCGGTAGCAGACCCGGCGCCAGGAACCAGGACGCGACGGCGATCCGCTCGGCTCCCCGCGCGCGCAGCGCGGCCATGGCGGCGGGCACACCGGGTTCGGTTCCGGACGCGAAAGCGGTCCGCACGCCGGACCAGCCCATGACCCGGGCCCACCGGTCGGCCACCTCGTGCACCCGGGCGTTGGCGGGCGCGTGCGAGGACCCGGTCGCCGCGAGCACGACGCCCACGGCCGGATCATCAGGCAGCACACCGGTTTCGGCGAGCCTGCGCAACGCGGCGGCCTCCAGCCGGGCGTCCGGCCCGAGCACGTCCGACACGGTCACCGACAGCCTCGGCAGCCGCCCGCACGCCTCATCGATCAGCGCGGGCAGGTCGACCCGGGCGTGGAAGGCCCGACCGAGCAACAGCGGCGACACCACGACCTCGCGGTGCCCTTCGCCGTGCAGTCGAGCCAGGACGTCGGTCAGCAGCGGGCTGGACAGATCCAGGAAGGCGCCGTGGACGTCCAGTTCCGGCCGCCGTGCGCGCACGACGTCGAGCAGCTCGGCGACCGTGGCGGCCGAGCGCGGGTCACGACTGCCGTGCGCGACGGCGACCAGGGGTGTCATCTAGTGGGCGCCCGTCAGTCCGCGTGACCGCAGCACGGACCGCTCCAGCGGCCGGAACAGCAACAGCTCGATGCCGACACCGACGAAGAAGATCAGCAGGATGCCCGCCATGACCATCGACATGTCCGACAGCGCCATCCCGTTGTGCAGGTACTGCCCCAGGCCGAAGCCCAGCTGCGGCGAGGTCGCGATCAGCTCGGCGGCCATCAGCGAGCGCCAGGAGAACGCCCAGCCCTGCTTCATTCCCGCCAGATACCCGGGAAGTGCTGCGGGAAGCAGGATGTAGCGGGCGCTGTCGATCCGTCCCGCGCCGAGGACCTTGCCGACGCGCGGCAGGATCGGTGGTATCTGGTCGATTCCGGCGACGAGTCCATTCGCGATCGACGGCACCGCACCGAGCAGCACGACCGTGTAGATCGTGGCGTCGGTGAGGCCGAACCACAGCACCGCCGCGGGCACCCACGCCACCGACGGCAGGCTCTGCAGACCCGAGATCAGCGGCCCGAAGGCCGCCCGGAAGAGCCGCACCTTGGCCAGCAGCAGCCCCAGCGGGGTCGCCACGGCCAGAGAGATCAGGAACCCGATGACGGCCCGGTGCACGGAGACCCAGAGGAACTCCCAGACCTGGCCGCTGTCGATCAGCGTCTGGATCTGGTCCCACACCGCCAGCGGCGCGGGCAGCTGGAATTCCGGCCAGATCGCCCGGGACCACAGGAACTGCCACAGCCCGACTATGGCGACGAGCGCCACGACCGGCGCCAGCACTTGGCGCAGCAGGTCGCGGCGGGCGGCACCGCGTGCGGTTCCGGCCGGGGTGTCGAGCGCGTCGAGTCCGGCCTCGACGGCGGCTTCGTCCTCACGCAGTTGCGTTTCATGCTGCGGCATGACTGCTGATCACCTCGCGCAGGCGGGCGTTGATCTCGTCGATGCGGGCGGACTCGGCGGCCTGCGACAGCCCGTCGACGTCCCATTCCTGCACGACCCGACCGGGCTTGGACGACAGCAGCACCACGCGCTGGCCAAGGCGGACGGCCTCACGCACGTCGTGGGTGACGAACACGACCGCCGTGCCCGTCGCCTTCCACACGCGCAGCAGCTCGCCCTGCAGGACGTCGCGGGTGATGGCGTCGAGCGCGGAGAACGGCTCGTCCATCAGCAGCAGCGAGGAGGCCTCGCCGCCGTTGCCGGAGATCGCCGACGCCAGCGCCCGGGCCAAGGCGACGCGCTGGCGCATGCCGCCGGACAGCTCGTGCGGGCGCTTGTCGCCCACGCCGCCCAGCCGCACCAGTTCCAGCAGCTCCAGCGTCTTGGTCTGCCGCTCCGCGCGCTTGACGCCCGCGAGCCGCAGCGGCAGCTCGATGTTGCGCGCGGCCGTCAGCCACGGCATGAGCGCCGCTTCCTGGAACATCACCGCGGGGCGGGTGGTGGTCAGCTCGATCGAGCCCGAGCTCGGCTTGTCCAGCTTCGCGATCAGGTTGAGCACGGTCGTCTTGCCGCAGCCGGACGCACCGAGGAGGCAGACGAACTCGCCGGGGGCGACCGTCAGGTCGATCCCGTCCAGCGCGGTCACGGCACGGGGACCGTGACCGAACGACTTGCGGACTCCGCTGAGTCGTACGGCGGCGTCGATAGCGGTGGGCACGGGTGCCTCAAGCGTCGCGGTCATCGTCCTCGCCTGCCTTCCTCGGTTGTCCATCTACTTCTTGTCCAGGCCTGCTGCGTCAGCCGCGGGCTTGCCCGCCGCCTTGAGCACCGCGTTGAGCGCGGTCAGGTCGACGAACCCGGCGAGGTCGGTCTCCTTGGGCGCGACGCCCGCGGTGACCGCGTCCTTCGACAGCTGCGGGAAGGTGCCCGCGAGCGGGTCCGGGTTCAGCTCGATCGAGGTGAACGCGCGGTCGATCACCGGTGCGGCCAGACCCTTGCCGGTCAGCGACTGCAGTTGCGTGTTGACGGCCGTCTTGGCGCCCGCCACGTCGGTCTTGGCGAAGTCGTTGGCGGCGAGCAGGCCGCGCAGCAGTGCCTGCACGGTCTGCGGGTGGTCCTTGAGGAACTGGGTGCGGACCAGCAGGACCGTGGTCGGGAACTTGCCGTCCTTCCACAGGTCCTTCTCGTCGATCAGGACCTTGGCGCCCGCGTCGAGGACCAGCCGCGAGGACCACGGCTCGGGCAGCCAAGCCGCCTGCACCTCGCCCTTCTTGAACGCGTCGAAGGTCTGCGGGTTCTCCCGGTTGGTCACCTGGACCTTGTCCTCGAGACCCTTCTCGACCAGCCACTTCTTCAGCGAGACGTCCTGCGTGTTGCCCAGCGCCGGGGTGACGACGGTCTTGCCTGCCAGGTCCTCGGGCTTGGTGATGTCGCCGCTCACGACGAGCTGCGCACCACCCGACGTGCCGCCCGCGATCAACCGGACCGCCTCGCCGTTCGACTTGGCGAAGGCGTTGATCGCCGGGCCGGAGCCGATGAAGCCCGCGTCCAGCGAGCCGCCGAGGAACGCACTGACCTCGGTCGGGCCGTCGTTGAACTTGGTCGGGACGAGCTTGGTGTTGCCCAGTTCCTTGGCGAACAGGCCCTTCTCCAGGCCGATCAGCGCCGAGGCGTGCGTGACGTTCGGGAAGAAGCCCAGCCGCAGTTCGGCTGCGGGGCCCTTGTCCGTGCTCGGTCCGTCCGCCGCGGCGTCCTTCGGTCCTTCGGTGCGGGAGCAAGCGGCGGCGAGGAGGGAGAGAGCGACTGTTCCGGCCAGTGCGAGTCGGGACAAGCGGGTCTTCACGGTAGGGCCCTTTCGGTGGGGGAGGGGTTTACGGACCGGGCGAGACGGCGGCGTTACCGCCGCCGGTACAGCTCGGGTCCGTCTCCAGTGCCGACAGGCCTGCCCCGACAAGGCCGGCCGCGAGGGTGGAACCGTCCGCCGCGTCGATCACCAGGAAGGCCCCGGTGCGCCGGTTGACGGAGTAGTCGTCGACCGGCAGCGGCTCGGCGGTGCGGATGGTCACCTGCCCGATCTCGTTGAGCTGCAACGCGTCGGGAGTGGCCACAGTGGACAGCTTCTGCTCGTCGAACCGGGCGTGCAGGTCGGCGACGATGGCCTGGACCGTGCTCGCGCCGTGCTTGACCAGCACCCGCGCACCCGGCTTCAGCGCCTTCTCCGACAGCCACGCCAGGGTCGCGTCGAACTCGTCGGTGACCGCGGGCGCGTCGACCGCCGCGGCGATGAGGTCGCCCCGGGAGATGTCGATCTCGTCGGCCAGCACCAGCGTCACCGAGCGACCGGCCTCGGCCTCGTCCAGCTCACCGTCGTGCGTGTCGATCCGCGCGACCGTCGTGCGGAGACCGGCCGGGAGGACGACGATCTCGTCGCCCTTGGTGACCGTGCCCGCCGCGACCAGGCCCGCGTAGCCGCGGTAGTCGGTGTGCTCGGCGGTGTTCGTGCGTATCACGTACTGCACGGGGAAGCGGAACGGGACGTGGTGCGGGTCGGGCTCGACCGGCACGTTCTCCAAGTGCTCCAACAGGGTCGGGCCGGAGTACCACGGCGTGTGCGCGGACCGGTCCACGACGTTGTCGCCGACCAGCGCCGACACCGGGATCGACAGCACGGAACCGATCGGGTAGCCCAGGGCCGTGGCGTGGTCGGTGAACTCCTTGGCGATGACCTCGAAGATGCCCTCGTCGTAGTCCACCAGGTCGATCTTGTTGACCGCCAGCACCAGCTGCGGCACACCCAGCAGCGCCAACACGGCCGCGTGCCTGCGGGTCTGCTCCAGGACACCCTTGCGCGCGTCGACCAGCAGCACCGCGAGCTGCGCGGTGGACGCGCCGGTCACGGTGTTGCGGGTGTACTGCACGTGCCCGGGGGTGTCGGCGAGCACGAAGGACCGCTTGGGCGTGGCGAAGTAGCGGTACGCCACGTCGATGGTGATGCCCTGCTCACGCTCGCTGCGCAGGCCGTCGACCAGCAGTGACAGGTCCGGGGTGGACAGTCCCTTGTCGACGCTCGCGCGGTGCACGGCGTCGAGGGTGTCGGCCAGGACCGACTTGGTGTCGTAGAGCAGACGCCCAACCAACGTGGACTTACCGTCATCCACACTTCCGGCGGTGGCAAGCCTAAGAAGATCGCTCATCAGAAGTAGCCCTCTCGCTTGCGGTCTTCCATGGCTGCCTCGGAAAGGCGGTCGTCGGCGCGGGTGGCGCCGCGTTCGGTGAGCCGGGACGCGGACACCTCGGCGATGACAGCTTCGATGTCGGCGGCGTCGGACCGGATGGCGCCGGTGCACGAGCCGTCGCCGACCGTGCGGTACCGGACCGTCAACTCCTCAACGGTCTCGTCCGCGTTCGGCCCGAACCACGGGCCGGCGGTCAGCCACATGCCGTCGCGCTGGAACACCTCGCGCTGGTGGGCGTAGTAGATCGACGGCAGGTCGATGTTCTCGCGCTGGATGTAGCGCCACACATCGAGTTCGGTCCAGTTCGACAGCGGGAACACCCGGACATGCTCTCCCGCGCGGTGCCTGCCGTTGTACAGGTTCCACAGTTCGGGACGCTGCCTGCGCGGCTCCCACTGGCCGAACGAGTTGCGCAGGCTGAAGATCCGCTCCTTGGCCCGCGCCCGCTCCTCGTCACGCCTACCGCCGCCGAAGACCGCGTCGAACTTGTTGCTGGTGATGGAATCCAGCAGCGGCACGGTCTGCAGCGGGTTGCGCGTCCCGTCGGGGCGCTCCTCGAGCCGACCGTCGTCGATGAAGTCCTGCACGCTGGCCACGACCAGGCGCAGGCCGTAGCGCTCCACGGTGCGGTCGCGGAACTCGATGACCTCGTCGAGGTTGTGCCCGGTGTCCACGTGCAGCAGCGGGAACGGCACCGGCGCGGGCCAGAACGCCTTGACCGCCAGGTGCAGCAGGACAGTGGAGTCCTTGCCGCCGGAGAAAAGAATCACCGGCCGGTCGAACTCGCCCGCGACCTCGCGGAAGATGTGGATCGCCTCGGACTCGAGGCGATCGAGTGCGTCAAGTGTCTGTGTAGTCATGATCCCTTACCCGTGCAATCCGCACTCGGTCTTCGACTGGCCCGCCCAGCGGCCACTGCGCGCGTCCTCGCCCGGCTTCGGCAACGAGGTGCACGGCGCGCACCCGATCGACAGATAGCCGATGCTCACCAAGGGGTTCTCCAGGATCCCGTGGTCGGCGATGTAGCCGTTGAACTTCTCGTCCGACCACGCCGCGATCGGGTTGATCTTCACCAGGTTGTTCCGGTCGTCCCACTGCACGATCGGCGTGTTCGCCCGCGTCGGCGCGTCCACCCGGCGCACACCGGTCACCCAGGCGTCATACCCCGCAAGGGTTTTCTGCAGCGGCACGACCTTGCGCAGGAAGCAGCACTGGGTCGGGTCGGTCTTGTTCAGCAGGCCGAACTCGGCTTCCTGGTCGGCAACCGACTGCTCGGCCTCGGCGTTGACGATCCGGACCTCCGGGTACACCGCCGCCACCGCGTCGCGGGTGCCGATGGTCTCGGGGAAGTGGTAGCCGGTCTCCAGAAACAGGATGTCGATCTCGCGCTTCGCCTGGTAGGCCAGGTCGATCAGCACCGCGTCCTGCATGTTGGACGCGACGATGAAGCGGTCGCCGAAGGTGTCCCGGGTCCAGGCCAGCGCTTCCTCAGCGGAGACCTCGGCCAGCTCCTTCTCGGCCCACTGGGCGAGTTTCTTCAACTCGGTCATTTCGCAACCCCCTGTGGCAGGTTCAACCCGACGAACTTGACCGTGAACACGCGCCTGCAACTCGCGCAGAGCCAAGCCGACTGCGGCTCCTCCTGCGGGCGAAGATCTTCATCGCCGCAGTAGGGGCAGTGGAACGGCGTCGCGCGCTCGGTCATCGCAAGTCACCCTCATCCGCGCGGGTGACCCACTGGGCGAACCGCTCGTCCTGCTCGCGCTTGGCGACGAAGTTGCGGACCACGCGCTCGACGTAGTCCGGCAGCTCGGTCGCGGTGACCTTGTGGCCACGCAGCTTGCGGCCGAAGCCCGCGTCGAGCCCGAGCCCGCCGCCGAGGTGCACCTGGAAACCCTCGACCTGGGCGCCGTCGTCGTCGGTCACGATCTGGCCCTTGAGGCCGATGTCCGCGGTCTGGATGCGGGCACACGAGTTGGGGCAGCCGTTGATGTGCACCGAGATCGGGGCGGTGATGCCATCGGTGATGTCGGTGAGCCGGGTCTCCAGCTTGGCGACCAGGTCCATCGCCCGGTCCTTGGTGTTGACGATCGCCAGCTTGCAGAACTCGATGCCGGTGCACGCCATCACGCCGCGCCGCCACACCGACGGCTCGGTCTGCAGACCCAGCTTGGCCAGCTCCGTCTGCAGCGCCGCGACCTCGTCCTCGGGAACGTCGAGCACGACCAGCTTCTGCTGCGGGGTGAAGGTGACCCGGTTCGACCCGGCGCGCTCGGCGGCCTTCGCCACCTCGACCAGCACCGAACCCGACACCCGGCCGACGACCGGGGCGGCGCCGACGTAGAACTTGCCGTCCTTCTGCTTGTGCACGCCCACGTGGTCATAGGGGACCGCGGGGACCTCGGGCGCGGGGCCGTCGATCATCTTGCGGTTGAGGTACTTCTCCTCCATGACCTCACGGAACTTCGCCGCGCCCCAGTCCTTGACCAGGAACTTGATGCGCGCGCGGTGACGCAGGCGGCGGTAGCCGTAGTCACGGAAGACGCTGATCACCGCGCCGTAGACGTCGGCCACCTCGTCGAGCGGCACCCACGCGCCGAGACGCTGGCCGATCATCGGGTTGGTGGACAGGCCGCCACCGACCCAGACGTCGAAGCCGGGGCCGTGCTCGGGGTGGTTGACACCGACGAACGCGACGTCGTGGATCTCGTGCGCCACGTCCGGCAGCCCGGAAACGGCCGACTTGAACTTGCGCGGCAGGTTCGAGAACGCCTTGTCGCCGATGAAGCGGCGCTTGATCTCCTCGATGGCGGGGGTGCCGTCGATGATCTCTTCCTCGGCGATCCCGGCGACCGGCGAGCCCAGGATGACGCGCGGGCTGTCGCCGCAGGCCTCCATCGTGGTCAGGCCCGCGCTCTCGAGCTTGTTCCAGATCGTGGGCATGTCCTCGACCCGGATCCAGTGGTACTGGATGTTCTGCCGGTCGGTGATGTCGGCGGTGTCGCGGGCGTAGGTCTGCGACACCTCACCGATCACCGCGAGCTGCTGGGTGGTGACCGCGCCGCCGTCGATGCGGATGCGGAGCATGAAGTACTCGTCGTCGAGCTCTTCGGGTTCGAGAGTCGCGGTGCGGCCGCTGTCGATCCCCGGCTTGCGCTGGGTGTAGAGGCCGTACCAGCGGAAACGTCCCCGCAGGTCGCCCGGGTCGATGCTGTCGAAGCCACCGTGGGCGTAGATGTTGACGATGCGGTCCCGCACGTGCAGCGGGTTGTCGTCCTTCTTGGCGCGCTCGTTCGGATTCAGCGGCTCGCGGTAGCCGAGCGCCCATTGCCCCTCACCCCGGCGGGCCTTGGGGCGGGCCGGGGTTGAAGTGGTCGACTCCGTGGTGGTGGGAGACACCGGCTGTCCTCTAGGGTCGGGGCGCTCGAGCGCACCGTCACGGACCCCGGAGATCAGAGGGGCTCAGCGGCGCGTCCGACGCCTGCTGAATTCGAGATAGGCGACGACGGGTCAGGTGTACCGACGGCACATCGCGCTGGAGACGCGACGGAGGTCGACGTGGCGGCGGGCCACCAGGAAGACTTCGGTCGCTGACATGGGTCCAGAGTCCCACGCGTCCACGGTGTGGTCCACCTCCATCCGCATGCTGGGACGGACGTCACGCGGTTCTCCCTGCCGGAATAAATCCCTGCTAGGGAGCCTGGGAGGATGGTGGCGTGCCCTCCGTACTGCCTGACGGCGAACCCGCCCCCGTCGACGGCTCCCTTCCGCCGTCGGCGCTCGCGGGCCTGGGCGCGCGCCCATTCGGCGTCTACGTGCACGTCCCGTTCTGCGCCACGCGCTGCGGGTACTGCGACTTCAACACCTACACCCCGGGCGAACTCGGCTCGTCCGCGTCGCCGGATTCCTGGCTCGAGGGGCTGCGCCGGGAACTCGACCTCGCCGCCCGCGTGCTGGGATCGCCGCCGAGGGTTGACACCGTCTTCGTGGGTGGTGGGACGCCGTCGCTGCTGGGCGCGGACGGACTGGGGGAGGTGCTCGGTGCCGTCCGGTCGACTTTCGGTCTCGCCCCGGGCGCCGAGGTGACCACCGAGTCCAACCCGGAGTCGACCTCGCCCGAGTTCTTCGCGGGCCTGCGGGAGGCCGGGTACAACCGGATCTCCCTGGGGATGCAGTCCGCGGCGCGGCACGTGCTGAAGGTCCTCGACCGCACCCACACTCCGGGACGCGCGGTCGCCGCCGCGCTCGAAGCGCGGGCGGCGGGGATCGATCACGTGAACCTCGACCTCATCTACGGCACGCCAGGGGAGCGGCCCGAGGACCTGGCGGCTTCCCTGGACTCGGTCCTCGCCGCGGGCGTCGACCACGTGTCGGCGTACGCGCTGATCGTGGAGGAAGGCACCGCCCTGGCCCGCCGCATCCGCCGCGGCGACCTGCCCGCACCGGACGACGACGTGCTGGCAGACCGGTACGAGCAGGTCGACGAGACGCTGTCGGCGGCGGGTCTGACCTGGTACGAGGTGTCGAACTGGGCGTCCTCGGAGGACGCGAGGTGCAGGCACAACCTGGGCTACTGGCTCGGCGGCGACTGGTGGGGCGCCGGTCCCGGCGCGCACAGCCACGTCGGCGGCGTGCGCTGGTGGAACGTCAAGCACCCGGCCCGCTACGCCGATCTTCTCGCCGAGGGCAACTCGCCGGCGGCGGGCCGCGAACGCCTGTCCGTCGACGATCAGCGGGTCGAACGGGTCCTGCTGGAGCTGCGGCTGTCCGATGGTTTGGCGCTGTCCGCCCTGGATGAGGCCGGCCAGGCGGAGGCACGCGAAGCGGCGAGCGATGGCCTGCTCGACGGCCCGTCACTGGCCGCCGGCCGCTGCGTACTCACCTCGCGCGGCAGGCTACTGGCCGACGCCGTGGTCCGTCGCTTGACCTGACCTCAGCCCGCCGACAATCCGCGCAGCATGCGGCGGACCATGTCGGCGTACTCGTCGCGTAGCCGCTGCTGGTCCTTCGCCGGGCTCTCGGCCAGCGTCGTTCCCGCTGATCCCAGCATGGAGAAGGTGATCCGGGTGGCCGTGTCGAGCGGCACCGGCTCGATGTGCCCGCTCGCGACCAGCGCGGTCAGCAGCTGGTGGATGATCCCGTAGGCGTAGGTCTCCTCGGCCCGGTGCCACTCCTGCCACCCCAGCGCCACCGGGGCCTCGCGCCACACGATCCGGCTGTAGACCGGGTCCAGGCACTGGTCGAGGAACGCGTCCAGCGCGTCCAGCGCTCCGGTCCACGGGTCCGCCGCGGCCGCCGCGATCTCCGTGACCCTGGCGACGGCGGCGGACTCCAGTTCCTCATGGACGGCCTTGAAAAGCGCACGCTTGTTGCTGAAGTGGTGATAGACCGCGCCCCGCGTCGCGTCGATGTCGGAGGCGATGTCCTCCAGCGCTGTCGCGGCGAACCCAAAAGTCGCGAAACGCCTGGTGGCGGCGTCGATGAGCGCGGCCCGAGTCGCCTCGGAGTACTGCTCGCGCCTGCTTTTGGTGGCCGACATGCTGTACAACTTAATGACATACGCGGTGTATGTGACCAACGCAGAGAAGGTGAACGATGACGGAGACCCTGTTCAACCCCTTCGCGCCGGGGTTCAGCGAGAACCCGTACCCGCACTACGCGGAAATCCGGGAGGAGACCGCGGTCCACGAACACCCGTTGGGCTTCTGGTACGTCTCCCGATACGACCTCGTCACCGCGCTGCTCCGCTCCGGCCAGTCCGTCGAGACCCGCCACCTCGCCCCGCACCCGGTCCGCGACGAGATGCGCAAAGCCGCGGGCGGGGACGACTGGCGCTTAGGCGGTCTGTCCATGCTCGACCGCGACCCGCCCGACCACACCCGGCTGCGCTCCCTGGTCGCGAAGGTCTTCACGCCGCGCGCGATCAACGCGCTGGCTCCGCGAATCACCGAGCTGGTGGACGCCTCCCTGGACCGCATGGCCGAGGCGGGCCGGTGCGACCTCGTCGACGAACTGGCCTTCCCGCTGCCCTTCACCGTCATCGCCGACATGCTCGGCATGCCGCCGACCGACGAGGACCGCCTGCGCGAACTCACCGGAACCCTGGTCCGGTCCCTGGAACCGGTCGGCGACCCGGACCTGGCCCGCCGCATCGGCGAGGCGGACGCGGAGTTCACCCGGCTCACCGCCGACATGATCGAGTGGAAGCGCGCCAACCCGGCCGACGACCTCCTCACCGCGCTGATCGACGCCGAACACGAAGGCGACGTCCTCAGCGACGACGAGCTGATCGCCCAGGTCGGCCTGCTCTATGTGGCGGGTCACGAGACCACGGTCAACCTGATCTCCAACGGGGTCGTCGCCCTGCTGTCCAACCCCGACCAGCTCAAGGCGCTGCGCGCGGACCCGACCCTGATCGACAACGCCGTCGAGGAACTCCTGCGCTACGACAGCCCGGTCCAGATGAGCCGCCGCATCACCACGGCCCCGGTGGAGATCGGCGGACAGGAGATCCCCACGGGCAGTTTCGTCATCGCCAGCCTCGCCTCGGCCAACCACGACCCGGCCTTCTGGGGCGAGGACGCCGCGGACTTGGTCCTGAACCGCCCCAACGCCCGCCACCACGTCTCGTTCGGCGCGGGCCCCCACCACTGCCTGGGCGCGGCCTTGGCCCGCCTCGAAGGCCGGATCGCCCTCGGCAGGCTGGTCGAGCGGTTCCCGGACCTGGCGCTGGACGGCGCGGTGGAGTGGAACGGCCGCATCAATCTCCGCGGCGCGGCGAAGGTCCCGGTGCGAACCTGAAGCCCTACTGACCGCCGCTGTCCGCGCCTGAGGTAGCCGAGTCCGGCGCGGCGGCGGCGGCGGTCCGGCGGGTGATCCACCACGCGAGCAGGCCCGCGGGGAAGAACATGAGCACGCCGTACACCGCCGCGGGCACGGCCATCTGGGCGTTGTTGAGCAGGGCCGGGCTCAAAGCGATCGTGATGGCCAACGTGCTGTTGTGGATGCCGACCTCGAACGACGAAGCGATCGCCTGCTTCTCGCCCACCTTGGCCAGGCGGGGGATGAAGTAGCCCAGCGCCAGGCTGATCACGCACAGCAGGACAGCCGCGATGCCGACGTCTCGCAGGTACCCGGCGAGGTTCGCTCGCTCGGCCAGCAGCGCACCCAGGATCACCAGTACCAGCACCACGATCGACGCGATCTTCACCGGCTTGCGCATCCGCGCGGTGAACTCCGGAAACCGCCGGTTCACCGCCATGCCGATGGCGACCGGGATCAGCACGATCGCGAACACCTGCAGCATCTTCGCGGGCTGCAGCCCGAGCGACGCGTCACCGTCGAGGAAGCCCGCGATCGCCAGGTTGACCACGATCGGCAGCGTCACCACCGCGAGAACCGAGTTGATCGCCGTCAGCGTGATGTTGAGCGCGACGTCCCCACCCGCGAGGTGGCTGAAGATGTTCGCCGTTGTCCCACCCGGCGACGCCGCCAGCAGCATCATGCCGACCGCGAGCACCGGCGACAGGTCGAACGCCAGCACCAGCCCCAGCGCCACGGCGGGCAGCACCAGCACCTGCACCGCCAGCGCCAACAGGGCCGCCTTGGGGAACTTCGCCACCCGCGTGAAGTCGTCGACCGTGAGCGACAACCCCAGCCCGAACATGATGATCGCGAGCGCGATCGGCAAGAACACCGTGGTCAACACTGACGACGCCATGAGGGCTCCCAGTTACCGTCGGGTAGTGCCAGCATGATTCAGACGAACCGCGCAAACCCGCAAGACCCATGCTCAAAACGTGATAGCCGTACCGATTGCCCCCACGCGGCGGTCCGCTCCGTAAACTCTCACTAGAGGGAGGTGCCACGTGGTCAGTTCGGACGAACGCAGGCTCGACGTCCTGCGCGCCATCGTCGCCGACTACGTGCACAACCAGGAGCCGGTCGCGTCCAAGGCGATCGTCGACCGGCACAACCTGGGTGTGTCGAGTGCGACCGTGCGCAACGACATGGCATCGCTGGAAGAGGACGGCTACATCACCCAGCCGCACACCAGCGCCGGCCGCATCCCGACCGACAAGGGGTACCGCCTCTTCGTCGACCGCCTCAGCGACGTCAAACCGCTCAGCTCCGCCGAGCGCCGGGCCATCCAGAGCTTCCTCGAGGGCGCGATCGACCTCGACGACGTGATGCGCCGCAGTGTCCGGCTGCTGGCCCAGCTGACCCGCCAGGTCGCGGTCATCCAGTACCCGACGCTGACCACGTCGACCGTCCGCCACGTCGAGTTGGTCAGCATCACCCCCGCGCGCGTGATGATGGTCCTCATCACCGACACCGGCCGCGTCGATCAGCGCATGGTCGACCTGGGCGACCTCGTCGGCGAGGAGTCCGTCGCCCGGCTGCGCACCATCCTCAACTCCACCCTCGCGGGCAAACGGCTCACCGACGCCGCCGCGAAGGTCGCCGAGCTGCCGGAGTCCGCGCCCAACGACCTGCGCGACCCGCTGACCAGGCTTTCCACCGTGCTGGTCGAGTCACTGGTGGAACACCCCGAGGAGCGGCTGGTCCTCGGCGGCACCCCCAACCTGACCCGCAACGCCGCTGACTTCCCGCACTCCCTGCGCCAGGTGCTCGAGGCGCTGGAGGAGCAGGTGGTGGTGCTCAAACTGCTCGCCGCGACCACCGACTCGGGCAAGGTCGTGGTCCGGATCGGCGAGGAGAACGAGGCCGAGGAGATGCGCAGCACCTCCGTGGTTTCCATCGGATACGGCACTCGTGCGACCCTGCTCGGGGGCATGGGCGTGGTCGGGCCGACTCGCATGGACTACCCCACCAACATCGCCGCCGTCCGCGCGGTGGCGAATTACGTCGGGGACATCCTCGGCCGTTAACGCAAAGCAACGAAGTGATCCCCCGACGTGCTCGGGGCAGGAGGACTGGACAAGGTGGCGAGGGACTACTACGGCGCTCTCGGGGTGCGGCAGGACGCGACCTCGGACGAGATCAAGCGCGCCTACCGCAAGCTGGCGCGCGAGCTGCACCCGGACGTCAACCCGGAGGAGGCCGCGCAGCAGCGCTTCCGCGACGTCACCGCCGCCTACGAGGTCCTGTCGGACCCGCAGAAGCGCAAGATCGTCGACATGGGCGGCGACCCGCTGTCCAACGGCGGCGGCGGTGGCGGCGGCCACGACCCGTTCGGTGGCGGCTTCGGGCTCGGCGACATCATGGACGCCTTCTTCGGCGCCGCGGGCGCGGGCGGCGGGCGCGGTCCGCGCAGCCGTGTGCAGCCTGGCTCCGATGCCCTGCTCCGCATCCAGATGACGCTCGAGGAGTGCGCCACCGGCGTCAGCCGGGAGATCGCCGTCGAGACGGCCATCCTGTGCGACCTGTGCCGCGGCTCCGGCTGCGCGGCGGGCACCTCGCCCACCACCTGCGACACCTGCGGCGGCCGCGGTGAGGTCCAGTCCGTGCAGCGCTCGTTCCTCGGCCAGGTCGTCACCGCCCGGGCCTGCCCGGTGTGCCGCGGCCTCGGCGAGGTCATCCCCGACCCGTGCCGCCAGTGCGCGGGGGAGGGCCGGGTCCGGGCCCGCCGCAACATCACCGCGAAGATCCCGCCCGGCGTCGCCGACGGCATGCGCGTGCGGCTTTCCGGCCAGGGCGAGGTCGGCCCCGGCGGCGGCCCCGCGGGCGACCTGTACGTCGAGGTCGAGGAACTGCCCCACGCGACCTTCGAGCGCGCGGGAGCCGACCTGCACTGCACCCTGCGGGTTCCGATGACCACCGCCGCCCTCGGCGCGGTCGTCCCGCTGGAGACCCTCGACGGGCCGCTCGACATCGAACTCGAACCGGGCACCCAGCCCGACACCGAGCTGGTCATGGCGGGCCGCGGCCTGCCGCGCCTGCGGTCGACCGGCCGCGTCGACGGCCGGGGCGACCTGCACGTGCACATCGAGGTCGAGGTCCCGACGAAGCTTGACGCGCGGCAGACCGAGTTGCTGCGCGAGTTGGCCGAACTGCGCGGCGAAGAGGAGCACACGCTCGCCATCGCGAGCGCGCGCCAGGGCGGACTGTTCTCCCGCCTGCGCCAGCGCCACGCCCGATGACCCTGGCGCTGTTCCTCGCCGAGGCACTGCCCTCCGGCCCGTCGTTCACCCTCGACGGACCGGAGGGCCGCCACGCGGCGGCGGTGCGGCGGCTGCGCGTCGGCGAGGAACTGCTTGTCTCCGACGGCAAAGGGTCAGTCGCCCACTGCGTCGTCGAGGCGGCGGCCAAGGACTCGCTCGACTTGACGATCACCAGACGGTGGTCGGAGCCGCAGCCCGCGCCGCGGGTGATCATCGCCCAGGCGCTCGCCAAGGGTGACCGCGGCGAACTCGCCGTCGAACTCGCGACCGAGGCGGGCGCCGACGCGATCATCCCGTGGCGCGCCTCGCGCTCCATCACCAAATGGGATGACGGACCGCGCGGCGACAAAGCACTCAACCGTTGGCGCTCTACCGCCCGAGAGGCCGCGAAACAAGCGCGACGCGCCTGGATTCCCGAAGTCACGGATCCGATGTCGGTGCGCGAACTCATTGCGGTGGCAAAGAAGTCCGCGCTCACTCTGGTATTGGAAGCCGGACGCGCCACCCGAATGGCGGATATCGCTCTCCCTTCTTCGGGTGATCTTTTACTGATCGTCGGGCCGGAAGGCGGGATCACCGATGAGGAGATCAACGCCTTTGAACAGGCAGGTTCCCGAACCGTGCGGCTCGGTCCGTCCGTGCTGCGCACGTCTACGGCGGCCGCGGTCGCCCTAGGCGCAATCGGCGCGCTCACGACACGGTGGCGTTGACCCGCGCGAAGGGTCTACCCTTTCTCCTGCAACGCGATCCGGACTTTCGGACGCCCGCATGACTACCGCCGGACACCTCCCCCCTCGGTCCGGCGGAGCCGCGCGAGGCGGTGAGGCGACCCCCAGGCTTCACCGCCCGCGCGGCATCCTCCGCCCAGACCCGGCTCCCATTAATCTGGGCGCATGAATGCGGACTGCCTCTTCTGCAAGATCGTCGCCGGTGAGATCCCGTCGAAGCTCGTCCACGAATCCGAAACAACTTTTGCGTTTCGCGACATCAATCCGCAGTCCCGGGTCCACGTGATCGTCGTGCCGCGAGCCCACCACGAGGACGCCGCGGCGCTCGCCGAGGACGCCCAATTGCTTGCCGACGTGCTGAAAGCGGGCGCGGAGGTCGCCCGGATCGAGGGAATCGACCAGTCCGGATACCGGTTTGTCTTCAACACCGGAGACGATGCCTGCCGCACGGTCTTCCACGCCCACCTGCACGTTCTCGGTGGTGAGCAGTTGGCGGGCTTCGGTCGCTGAGCGTGTTTTTCCAGTGCGCTGTGTCGGTGGCTGGGTCTAGCATCGAACGAGACACCGACCCACAGCGCGTGGCGCAGAAGGCAGGACCGAAAGCAACGTGACCGGCACCGATCCCCGACCTTCCGACGCGCCAACTCCACAGCACGACGCCCAGTCGCGGTTCTCCATCCCCGAAGGTGCCGTTCTCGCCCTGCTCGGGTCGCGAGACGAGAACCTCCGCCTCGCGGAGGAACTGCTCGACGCCGACGTCCATGTCCGCGGCAACGAGGTCACGCTGACCGGCGCCCCCGCCGATGTGGCCTTCGCCGAGCGGGTGTTCACCGAACTCGCCACCCTCGCCACCCGCGGGCAGCAGGTCGGCCCGGACACGGTCCGCCGCACGGTCGCGATGCTGTCCGTCGACTCGGCCGAGTCGCCCGCGGACGTGCTCAGCCTCGACATCCTGTCCCGGCGCGGCCGCACGATCCGCCCCAAGACGCTCAACCAGAAGCGCTACGTCGACTCGATCGACGCCAACACCGTCGTGTTCGGCATCGGGCCCGCCGGCACAGGCAAGACGTACCTGGCGATGGCGAAGGCCGTGCAGGCGCTGCAGGCCAAGCAGGTCAGCCGCATCATCCTGACCCGCCCGGCGGTCGAGGCGGGGGAGCGGCTCGGCTTCCTGCCCGGCACGCTGTTCGACAAGATCGACCCATACCTGCGCCCGCTCTACGACGCGCTGCACGACATGATCGAGCCGGAGTCGATCCCGCGGCTCATGCAGGCGGGCACCATCGAGGTCGCGCCGCTGGCATACATGCGTGGGCGCACGTTGAATGACGCGTTCATCATTCTCGACGAGGCGCAGAACACGACGCCCGAGCAGATGAAGATGTTCCTGACCCGACTGGGCTTCGGCTCCAAGATCGTGGTCACCGGCGACATCACCCAGATCGACCTCCCCGGCGGGCAGCGCAGCGGCCTCAAGGTCGTCAAGGAGATCCTCGACGGCGTGGACGACGTGCACTTCGCCCTGCTGACCAGCTCCGACGTGGTGCGCCACAAGCTCGTCGGCGACATCGTCGACGCCTACGAGCGCTGGCAGGTCGTGCAGGACGAAGCCGAGGAAACCCACCGAGGCCCGGTCCGTGCGGGTGGCCGCAGGCAGGGCCGCTGAGCCGACCAGGGACAATCAGCCCGTGAGTATCGAGATCGCCAATGAGTCAGGGGTGGCGGTCGACGAGGCGTCCATCGTCGCGGCGGCCCGCTTCGCCTTGGACCGGATGAACGTCAGCAAGCTGGCGGAGCTGTCGGTGCTGCTCGTGGAGTTGGACGTGATGTCCGACCTGCACGAGCGCTGGATGGATCTGCCCGGCCCGACCGACGTCATGGCGTTCCCCATGGACGAGTTGGAGAACGCCCGGCGCCCCGACGCGCCCGAGGCCGGTCCGGCGCTGCTCGGCGACATCGTGCTGTGCCCGGCCTTCGCCAAGGATCAAGCGCGCAAGGCGGGCCACAGCCTGATCGATGAGCTGCACCTGCTGACCGTGCACGGCGTGCTCCACCTGCTGGGCTACGACCACGCGGAGCCCGCGGAGGAGCGTGAGATGTTCACGCTGCAGAAGCGCATCCTCGCCGACTTCCGCACGGCGGCCGCCGAGGCCAAGCGCCGCGCGGCGCAGCGGGTCGAGGACGACAAGCTGCTCGGCGCGGTGGGGCTCAGCGAGTCGGACAAGACCGGGGAACACTGAGCACCGTGTCAGCCGACTCGGCCGGTCTTCTGGTCATCGCGGTCCTGCTGATCTTGGCCGCGGGGTGTTTCGCCGCCGCCGACGCGGCCCTCTCGGCCGCCTCCAAGGCGCGCGTCGAAGGCTTGCTCCGCATGGGCAGACGGGGCGCGCGACAGCTTCTGGCCGTCGTCAACGACCGGCCGCGCCACATCAACCTGCTGCTCCTGCTCCGGCTGAGCTGCGAACTGGCCGCGACCGTCCTGGTGGCCGTGATCTGCCTGCGCTCGATCACGCCGGGCTGGTTCGCCGGGTTCGTCGCCGCGGTCGGGATGATCGTCGCCTCCTACGTCCTCGTCGGCGTCGGACCGCGCACCATCGGCCGTCAGCACCCGTACGGAGTCGGTTTGGTAGCCGCGGGACCGGTAAGGGCTCTAGGGACTGTCCTCGGGCCGTTATCCCGGCTGCTGATCCTTATCGGTAACGCGATAACCCCCGGTAAGGGCTTCCGCGAGGGCCCGTTCTCCTCCGAGGTCGAACTGCGCGAGCTGGTCGACCTGGCCGAGGAACGCGGAGTCGTCGACGCCGACGAGCGCGAGATGATCCACTCGGTGTTCGAGCTGCGCGGCACGATCGCCCGCGAGGTCATGGTGCCCCGCACCGAGATGGTGTGGATCGAGCAGACCAAGTCGGTCCGCCAAGCCCTCGCGCTGTCCTTGCGCACCGGCTACACGCGGCTGCCGGTGATCGGGGAGACCGTCGACGACATCGTCGGCGTGGTCAACCTCAAAGACCTGGTCCGCGCGTCCATGGAGTCGGCCGCCGAGCTGCAGAAGACCGCGGACGTGATGAGCGTGGCGGCGTTCGTCCCCGACACCAAGCCTGTCGACGACTTGCTTCGCGAGATGCAGAAGTCCAAGAACCACTTGGCCATCGCGGTCGACGAGTACGGCGGCACCGCGGGTCTGCTGACGATCGAGGACATCCTGGAGGAGATCGTCGGCGAGATCACCGACGAGTCCGACACCGACGACCGCCCGCCGGTGGAGCACCTCGAAGACGGTGCCTGCCGGGTCAGCTCCCGGCTCGCCGTGGAAGACCTTGGGGACCTGTTCGGCCTCGAACTCGACGGCCAGGACGTGGAGACCGTCGGCGGCTTGCTTGCCCAGCGACTGGGACGTGTGCCACTGCCCGGTGCGGAGGCGGAGATCGCCGGGCTACGGTTCCGGGCCGAGGGCGGGAAAGACGCGCGCGGTCGGATGCGGATCACCTCGGTGGTCGTGCGGCGCGCGGAGTCCGACGCCGAATCCGAGCAGGAGAGGAGCCCCGAGCGTGGCTGAGCTGGACCCTGAGGACGCCAAGATCGTGACCCTGGCGCGGTCGAGCAGGGCCCGGACCGGTGCCGCCGAGGGCGCCGCCGTCCGCGACACCGACGGCCGGACCTACGCCGCCGCGACCGTCGCCCTTCCGTCGCTCAAGCTGACCGCGCTGCAGGCCGCCGTGGCCGCCGCGGTGTCCAGCGGCGCCGAAGGCCTCGAAGCCGCCGCCGTCGTCACCGAATCGGGTGACATCGATCCCGACTCGCTGGCCGCTGTGCGCGACCTCAACGCCGACGCGCCCGTCTACCGCGCGGACCCGTCCGGCGCCGTCGCGCGGTGAGCAAGCTGCGGATCACGGTCTGCCGCGACTGCTGCTGCGGGACGGTCAAGAAGCACCCCACCGTCGACCACGGCTACCAACTGGCCCGGCTGCGCGTCGTCGCCGCCGAGGTCGGCGCCACGGTCCGGGTCGCCGAGTGCCTCGACACCTGCGAGACGTCCAACGTGGTCGTCGTGCAGGCGAAGGGCGGCAAGCCGGTGTGGCTGGGCTTCGTCCTCAGCGACGAGGCCGTCGACGACATCGAGGCGTGGCTGAAAGCGGGCGGACCTGGGGTGGCACCGCTGTCGGACACCCTTGAGCTGCACCGAATCACACCGCCCGGGCAGCGGAAGGCACAATGACTCGGTGACCAGCAGCACCGAAGGGCATCGATCCGGTTTCGCCTGTTTCGTCGGCAGACCCAACGCGGGCAAGTCCACGCTCACCAACGCCCTCGTCGGCAGCAAGGTCGCGATCACCTCCAGCAAGCCGCAGACGACCCGGCACGCCATCCGCGGCATCGTCCACCGGGACGACGCCCAGCTCGTCCTCGTCGACACCCCGGGCCTGCACCGGCCGCGCACCCTGCTCGGCCAGCGGCTCAACGACATCGTCCGCGAGACGTGGTCCGAAGTGGACGTCGTCGGGTTCTGTGTGCCCGCCGACCAGAAGGTCGGACCCGGCGACAAGTTCATCGCCGCGGAACTGGCGAAGGTGGCCAAGCGGACCCCGATCATCGGCGTGATCACCAAGACCGACCTCGTGTCCCCGGACCAGGTCGTCGAGCAGCTGATCGCGCTGCAGGACGTGATGGAGTTCGCCGAGCTGATCCCGGTCTCGGCGGTCGACGGCTTCCAGGTGCAGACGCTCACCGACCTGTTGGTCGCGCGGCTGCCGGAGGGCCCGCAGCTCTACCCGGGCGGCGAGCTGACCGACGAGCCGGAGGCGACCCTTGTCGCCGAACTGATTCGCGAAGCGGCACTTGAGGGCGTGCGCGACGAGCTGCCGCACTCCATCGCGGTGACGGTCGACGAGATGATCCCGCGCGAAGGCCGCGACGACATGCTCGACATCCACGCGCTGCTCTATGTGGAACGGCCCAGCCAGAAGGGCATCATCCTGGGCCACCGGGGCGAGCGGCTCAAGGCGGTCGGCTCGACCGCGCGCAAGCACATCGAGGCCCTGCTCGGCACGCGCGTCTACCTCGACCTGCACGTCAAGGTCGCCAAGGACTGGCAGCGCGACCCGAAGCAGCTCCGCCGCCTGGGGTTCTGAGTTGGCCTCAGCACACCGCGCGGACCTGGAACGGGTCGAGATCGGCGAGCTGGGCGAGGTCACGTTGGCGACGGTCGCCGGGCGGTGCGCCGCCCGGCTGATCGACACCGTCGCCGTCGCGGCTCCGGCGGCCATCGCGGCGACCCTGATCTGGCCGGGAAACGGGCTGCTCGCCCTGCTCCTGATCGCCGCTGTCGGGATCGCCTACGACACCGCGCTCGTGGCGGCCCGAGGGTCCACTCCGGGTAAGGCACTCCTGCGGCTCGGCGTCGTCGACGCCGAGACGGGCGCCGACCCGGGCCCGCTGTCGGCGGGATTGCGGGCCGTGGGCCACTGGACCTTGCCGGGCGCTGCCGGGATCGTGGTCTACGGGCTGCTGGGGCTCCTTCTTCCCGACGCCCTGGCGGGCGTCTGTGCCGTCGCTGCCGGGTTGCTGGTGGTGGTGAGCCCGCTCTTCGACGAGGGGCGCAGGTGTGGCCTGGCGGACCGGGCGGCGGGAACCGTGGTCCTGCTGCACCCGCGGATCTGACCGGTGCTCGTCCGGTGGGCGGCACTCGGCGCGGGCGTGGTCGCGGGGTGCGCCTACGTGCTCGCCACCGACCCGACGACGCCGGGTGGGCTCGTCTGCCCGTCGAAGTGGGTCGGCCTGTGCTGTCCAGGCTGCGGTGGTCTGCGGATGGTCTACAGCCTGCTCCACGGCAGGGTCCTCGACGCGGTCCACTACAACGCGGTGACCCTGCTCGTGCTGCCCCTGTTCGTCTGGGCGGCGGTCCAGTGGGCGCGGGGGAGGGCTCTGACCTGGCCGCGGTGGGGTCCGCCGGTGTTGATGGGCGTCCTCGCGGCCTGGTTCGTGGCGCGGAACCTCCCGTTCGAGCCGTTCAGTCGGTGGTACGTGTGAGAATGTGCCGGTGAGCCTGTATCGCGACACCGGCGTGGTGCTGCGCGTGCAGAAACTCGGTGAAGCCGACCGGATCATCACGCTCATCACGCAGAAGCACGGCAAGGTCCGCGCCGTGGCCAAGGGTGTGCGCCGCACGACCTCGCGGCTCGGCGCCCGGGTCGAGCCGTTCGCGCACGTCGACGTCCAGTTCTACACGGGACGGACCCTCGACGTGATCACCCAGGTCCAGACCCTCGACGCGTTCGGCGCGGGCATCGTCAACGACTACCAGCGCTACACGGCGGCGTGTGTCGTCCTGGAGACCGCCGACCGGATGTCGGCGGAGGAGGGCGAACCCGTCTTCCGGCTGTACCTGCTCGTCGCCGGGGCGCTGCGCGCACTGGCCGACGGCCAACGCGACGCCTCGCTGGTCCTCGACGCGTTCCTGTTGCGCGCCATGGCTTTCGCCGGCTGGTCACCGGCGATCACCGAATGCGCCCGTTGCGGCGACCCCGGTCCGCACCGGGCGTTCAGCGTGCACGCGGGCGGGTCGGTGTGCCCCAAGTGCAAGCCCCCGGGCTCGGCGAGCCCGCCGTTCGAGGTGCTGTCTCTCATGGACGCGTTGGCCACGGGCGTCTGGGACATCGCCGAAAGGTCCACTGAGTCATCGCGGCGCGAGGCCAGCGGCCTGGTCGCGGCTTTGCTGCAGTGGCACCTCGAACGCCAACTCCGGTCGCTGCCGTTGGTCGAACGCCGTCGCGTCGAGGAACGCACGCCTGCCCGCGAATCGCCGTAGCGGTCCGGGAATCAGTCGGTTGAAGGTCCCGCGCCGTCGGTCAGTACTGTCATTGCGGTCAATCCGGCGAGTGAGGGAGTTGCGGTGCTGCGACGGCGGCGGGACAGCAGGCGCGAGTCGGGACGCCCGGTGGCGCCCCCGGAACCGCACCCCTCCGGCGCCCGCCCACCCGCCATCCCGGCCGAGTTCGTGCCCAAGCACGTCGCGATCGTCATGGACGGCAACGGCCGCTGGGCCAACCAGCGCGGCCTCACCCGCATCGAGGGACACAAGCGCGGCGAGGCGCAGGTCGTCGAGGCGGCGCGCGGCTGCATCGAGATGGGCGTCAAGTGGCTCTCCCTCTACGCGTTCTCCACCGAGAACTGGCGGCGCAGCCCCGAGGAGGTCCGCTTCCTCATGGGCTTCTCCCGCGACGTCATCGGCCGCCGCACCGACGAACTGGACGAGATGGGTGTCCGCGTCCGCTGGGCGGGCCGCAAGCCGCGGCTGTGGCGCAGCGTCATCAACACGCTCGAGTCCGCGCAGGAGCGCACGAAGGACAACGACGTGCTCAACCTCGCCATGTGCATCAACTACGGCGGCCGCGCCGAACTCGGTGACGCGGCCCGCGAGATCGCCCGGCTCGCAGCCGCCGGGAAGATCAACCCCGAGAAGGTCGACGAGCGCACGATCGGGAAGTACCTCTACCAGCCCGAGATGCCCGACGTGGACCTCTTCATCCGGCCGTCGGGGGAGGAGCGCACGTCGAACTTCCTGCTGTGGCAGTCGGCGTACGCGGAGATGGTGTTCCAGGACGTCCTGTGGCCCGACTTCGACCGCCTCCACCTCTGGCAGGCGATCGAGACCTACGCCCGCCGCGACCGCCGGTTCGGCGCCGCGGCCGACTCGGCCGAGGTGGCCGCCCAGCTCAACCCAGGAGGAGGCGCATGACCAGCGAGGCCGTCACGACCGCTGACCTGCTCACCAAGGCCCGTGAGGCCCTGGAGAGCTACCACGACGTCAACGTCGACGACGACGGCGCGCTGACCTTCCGGCACGGCGACGTGCCCTCGGCCGTGCAGGCGATGCAGCTCGCCGAGGGCCTCACGGTGCTCAGCCTGACCTGCGTGGTCGCCTGGGACCTGCCCGACGAGCCCGCCCTGGCCATCTCCGCGGCCGAACGGGCGGGGCAGGGGCTGTTCGGGACACTCGGCGTGGTCCATACGGACCGGGGGATGGATGTGACCCTCCGTTACGCGTTCCCGGCCGACGGCCTGGGGGTCAGCGCGCTCGGGACCCTGCTCATGCTGGTCGTTTCCACTGCTTCACAGTTGAGGACCGAGTTGCTGGGAACAGCCAGTGAACAAAGTGCTACTGGGGACTCCCCAACGTGATGCGCATAATGGCATCATTCGCCGCGTGACCACCCTGCACCGTCGGAGCCTGCGCTGATGAGCAAAGAACCGGCTGACCAAGCCGACCCTGTCGAGGCCGTTTCGCCTGCTCAGGACGGCGCCACCGCGCAGTCCGAGGCCGAGGCGACGTCCAGTGTCGCTGTGGCCGACCGAGCCGAGACCAAGCCGGCCGAGCAGCCCAAGCGCGGCATCACCTCCCTTGAGGTGCTGTGCGGCCTGCTGGTCGTCGCCCTGATCGGGCAGCAATGGCTGGCGTCCTGGCTCGACGTCCCGGCCATCCAGACCGGCTCGACGATCTTCGTCGCCGTCTGCGTCCAGGCGCTGCCGTTCCTCGTCCTCGGCGTGATGATCAGCGGCGCCATCGCGGCCTTCGTGCCCGCGACGCTGCTCGACAAGATGTTGCCGAAGAAGCAGGCCTTCGCCGTCCCCGTGGCGGGTGTCGCGGGCGTGGCGCTGCCGACGTGTGAGTGCGCCGCGGTCCCGGTGGCCCGCAGGCTCATGCAGCAGGGCGTGCCGACGTCGGTCGCGCTGGCGTTCCTGCTGGCCGCGCCCGCGGTCAACCCGATCGTCCTGGTCGCCACCAGCGTCGCGTTCCCGAACAGCCCGGGCATGGTCGCGGCCCGCCTGGTCGGCTCGCTCGCGACGGCGATCATCATGGGCTGGCTGTGGGCCCGCTTCGGCAAGGCCGAGTGGATCATCGAGCGGGCCCTGCGCAGGCTGCCTGAGCAGGACGGCCGCTCCCGCTGGCGGATGTTCTTCGAGACCTCCCGCGCCGACCTGGTCGACGCCGGCGGCTTCCTGGTCATCGGCGGCTTCACCGCCGCCGTGCTGAACGTCGCGATCCCGCGGGAGTGGATCAACACGCTCGGCGAGCAGATCATCCTGGGCGTCATCGTGATGGCCGTCCTCGCGGTGCTGCTGGCCCTGTGCAGTGAGGCCGACGCGTTCGTCGCCGCCTCCATCGCGGGCATGCCGCTGCTGCCGAAGCTGGTCTTCCTGGTGGTCGGCCCGGCCATCGACGTGAAGCTGTTCGCCCTGCAGGCGGGCACCTTCGGCAAGTCCTTCGCGATCCGCTTCGCACCCGCCACGTTCATCGTGGCCGTGGCGTGCGCGGTCATCTCAGGCGTGATCTTCCTCGGGGGTGTCGGATGAGGCGCGAAACGCAGAACATCCTGCTGGTCCTGGTCGGCGGTGCGCTGCTGAAGATCTCGTTCACCGGCACCTACCTGCTCTATGTCAAGCCCGCCCACCAGTACTGGCTGATCGCGGGCGGCCTGATCATGGTCGCCTTGGCGGCGGTGTCCATCGGGCGTGACCTGATGTCGACCCGTGAGCCCGCGCAGCCCGCGGTGAAGCTCAACTTCGGCGCCGACAGCGACGGTGCCGAGCCCGCCCCGGCCCCGGCCGCCCACGGCGACCACCACGACGATCACACCGACGAACACGGCGACCACCACCACTCCGCGAAGAGCGCGTGGCTGCTGCTGCTCCCGGTGCTCGCGATCTTCCTGGTGGCCCCGCCCGCCCTGGGCGCCGACTCCGTCATGCGCGGCGACAACCGTGCCGCCGCCACCCGCTCGTCGGGCACCGACGGCTCCACCGCGTTCCCGCCCATCCCTCAGGGCGACGTCGTCTCCCTGGCGATGAGCGACTTCGCCGCCCGCGCGGCCTGGGACTCGGGCAAGTCGCTCGACAACCGGACGGTGCGCCTGACCGGCTTCGTGGTGACCCAGGACGGCGCCACCTACCTGGCCCGCCTGTCCATCGCCTGCTGCGCCGCCGACGCCTTCCCGGTCAAGGTCAAGCTCGACGGCCCGGGCACCGCGGGACTGGCGAACGACACGTGGCTGGAGGTGACGGGCCAGTTCCAGCCGGGCACCGCCACCAAGGAGACGGACTACGTCCCGTCGATGACGGTGGCGTCCATGGTCCAGATCCCCCAGCCCGAAAACCCGTACGAGGCCTGACAAGCTGACCCGGCCCGCGACACATCGGCGGGCCGGGTCAGGCGGTAATCGGTGATCTGGCTCGCGCGAGCTGGTCTGTCACGGTCCGTCGCCGGCGACTGCCGCGCGCCAGTTCCGGTGAGAGCGGCACGGCCCGATGCGGCGCGGCTTTCGCGCGGCACCGGCCCCCTGTCAGGTAGGCCAGGTGAGTGGGGCGAGTTCGCTGGTTCTTGGTCGGGCGAGTTGGTTTGTCGGGGTTCTCCGCTGAGTCGGCCTGGTGAGCCCGGTGGGTGGGGCGGGTTGGCTGGTTCTTGGTCGGGCGAGTTGGTCTGTCGGGGTTCTCCGTCGAGTCGGCCAGGTGAGCCCGGTGGGTGGGGCGAGTTCGCTGGTTCTTGATCGGGCGAGTCGGGGGTTCTCTACTGAGTCGGCCTGGTGAGCCACGCGGGCGAGGAGAGTTCGCAAGCCTTCGGCCGGGCATGGCTGGGCCGCAGGCCGTGTCAGACCGGAACCGTGTGCTTCAGCCCCTCTTGCGGTGCTGCGCCGTGCGGGCCACCGAGTCGAACCGGCTCGCGGTGTGGTGGGCGGCCAGTTTTCGCCAAGGCTCGGCTTGCGCGGCCGCCATGCGGCGCCACAGCGTGGCCAGGGCGTGCGCTGCCGCCTCGATGGCTACGGCGTCGTCCTCCGGGCTCCCGTAGCCACTCTTGAAGTTCGCGTACGCCCGCGACTTCGCCTTCATCAGATCTGCTGAGGCCTGCTGGACTTCCAGCCAGAGCGCGCCCGGGTCCTCGCCGCTTACCCCGTGCAGGTGCGACATCTCCGCCAGGCGCCTGCGGGCCTTCTCGCGGATGTCGCCGATCGGACCGCCCGTCTTGGCGTCCAGGTGGTAATCGTTCGTGCCCTCGTCCCGCAGCACCGTCAGCGCGAGGTCGACGGCCTCGCCGTCCCACCCGGTCGTGTCGGCGATGAACGCCCGCGCTTCCGCTTCGTGATCCACCGGGCGTTCATACCACTCGCGCGTTGCCCCAGACTGAGGTTTGCCGCGATCTCGCGTTGGCGGTCAGACGCAGTTGGCGCAGGTGCCGAAGATCTCGACGGTGTGGCTGACCTGGGAGAAGCCGTTCTCCTCGGCCACGCGGTCGGCCCACCGCTCCACGGCGGGGCCCTCCACCTCGACGGTGTGTCCGCATTCGCGGCACACCAGGTGATGGTGGTGGTGGCTTGAGCACCGGCGGTAGATGGCCTCACCGGAGTCAGTGCGCAGTACGTCGATCTCGCCCGCGTCCGCGAGCGACTGCAGGGTGCGGTAGACGGTCGTCAGGCCGATGCCCTCGCCGCGCTTGCGCAGTTCCTCGTGCAGTTCCTGAGCGGAGCGGAAGTCGTCGAGTTGGTCGAGCAACTGGGTCACGGCGGTGCGCTGCTTCGTCGAACGCTTGCCGGGGACAGTGGCTGAGGCGCGGTCGGTCGCGGTCACTGCGGGTTGCCTTCCTCCACGTGGGCGACTGCGTCGACGACGATGTGGGACAGGTGTTCGTCCACCAGCCGGTAGACGACTTCGCGGCCGTGTCGTTCGCCGTAGACGACGCCCGCGGACTTCAGCACGCGCAGGTGCTGGCTGATGAGCGGCTGAGCCACATTCAGCGCGTCCACCAGTTCGTGGACGCAGCGGTCGGCCTCCCGCAACTCCAGCACGATGGCGATCCGCACCGGCGCGGCCAGAGCGCGCAGGAGGTCTCCCGCGGCGGTCAGCGTGGTGGCGGGCCGTCGGTGCGCGGGGGGAACGGCGGGACGGTCAGGGGAGTGCTCGTGCTGCTCGGCGGCTGCCCGCAGCTCGTGCGACGCGGCTTCCGAGGTCACGATCGACGTCCTCATCTCCTGCTGTACCGACAGTGGACTCCGCCGGATTTGGTTACCGTGTTCAACATCCTAGGCGGTCACTCTATTTCCAGGTCACGGCGACGTGCGGGCATTGCTCACACCACCGACAAAGCCACCGCGACGAGCAGTACGAGGACGAGCACCCGCCCGAGCCGGTGCCCCGGCGAGAGCGCCTGCCAAGTGGCGGCCAACAACACGGCGACCCCCGCCGCCAGCAACCCCAACAACGCCGCGCCAAGCACCCCGCGGACCAGCACGCCCGCGGTAAACAGGCCGATGACCACGAGAAACGCCAACAGCGGCGGCACCTTCGCCAACGGCCCCTGACCGGCGATGAGCGGTGCCCGAGTGGACCGACCCTGGCGCAACGGTGCCTCCTGTGTGATCTCGCTCCGAGTGGAACCTGCCCCAACAGCACTCGACCTGCGGCCAAGAGCTTAGAAGGCGCCCGCCCGCTCCGCTCCGTCTGCCGCGCCATTCAGAGCCCGCCGACCACACCAAGCAGGCCAGCGCCGCCACTGCCAGCACCGTCACCGCGGCAGCCACCGCCACCGCAGCGCAGCCCGCCGACAGCGCTGCCGTGCGCAAAGCGCCGCCGCCACCGTTGCCGCTGTGGCCAGCCCCAGCTTGGGACCAGCGCCGCGGGAGTCAGCGCAGCCCGGCGCAAATCCGGGCAGCCCGGCGTGGCCGCCGCCACCGCTACCGCCGCGCTACCGCCACCGTCGGTGCCGCGCTGCCGCGCTACCGCTGCCGCGCTACCGCTGCCGCGCTACCGCTGCCGCGCTACCGCTGCCGCGCTACCGCCGCCGCAGTCAGCGCAATTAGCGCAGCCGTCTCCACCGCCGCCGCTGCGGCCAGCCCCCGCTCGGTACTAGCGCCACCGCCGCAGCCAGCGCTGCCGCCGCAGCCGTCGCCGCCGCGCTGTCGCTGCTACAGCGATGCAGTCGTCATCACCACTACCCGCTGCAGCCCCGACCGGCCGTGGGGCAGCAGGATCGTTCCCGCCTCCGCCGAGCATGGCGTGGAAGCCGCCGCGGGTGGGCGATGGTGGCCACGGGCGGGCTCGCCGGGTGGGCTACCGTGCGGCGTCCTCGCACCACCGCCTGGAAGGCCGCCGCCGTGTTGCTGATCGCCCGGTTCACCGTCACCGAACCCGAGCCGTTCACCACTCGCGCGCACCGGGCGCTGGAACTGCTGCTTGCCCAGCGCGGCTGCCTTCGTGGGCTGCTCGTGCGGTCCACCGAGTCCGCCGAGACCTGGGTGTTGACGGTCGAGTTCGCCTCCGTTTCCGCCTACCGCAAGTCGATGTCTCCCTTCGAGGTTCGTGAACACGTGATCCCGTTCCTCGCCGAGGCGGACGCCGCCGAGACCGCCGCGTACGAGATCGTGCTCGAAGCCGACCCCGCGACGGTCCGCAGGCACACGAGCCTGCTTGCCGCCGACGCCGCGACCGTGCGCCTCGGCGAAGCGGGCGGCCCTGCCGAACCTCGGTGACGAGTGACCCCGGTGCGACGTGGCCGTGAATGGCCCGCCTGTACTGGAACGCTTTCGGTGCAATCAGTCCAGTGGGTGAATATCCGCCATATCCGTAGTTCTTGACCTTGCTTGTTCATCCCTTTGAACACGCTCATTCCCCCGATCGAGGAAACGATTCGCCGGGATATTCTCCACGCCTGCGACTTTGAGTTCCCCGTGGAGGATCAGTGTCAGCCGACCGGATCGATACCGTGGTCAGTCTCTGCAAGCGTCGAGGCTTCGTGTACCCGTGTGGCGAGATCTACGGCGGCACGAGGTCGGCGTGGGATTACGGCCCGCTCGGCGTGGAGCTCAAGGACAACATCAAGCGCGCCTGGTGGAAAACGATGGTGCAGGGACGCGACGACGTCGTGGGTCTCGATTCGTCGGTGATCCTGCCGCGCCCGGTATGGATCGCATCCGGGCACGTCAACGCCTTCCACGACCCGCTGGTCGAGTGCACCTCCTGTCACAAGCGCTTCCGCGCGGATCAACTGGCCGAGGAATACGCGGCCCGGACCGGCAAGGACGTGGCCGTCGGCGCGGGGGAGGCCACCCCGGTCTTCGACCTGTCCGACGTGCCGTGTCCGAACTGCGGCAACCGCGGGCAGTACACGGAGCCGCGCGAGTTCAACATGATGCTCAAGACCCATCTCGGCCCGGTGGAAACCGAAGAGGGAATGCACTACCTGCGCCCCGAAACCGCGCAGGGCATTTTCGTGAACTTCCTGAACGTGCAGACCACCTCCCGTCGCAAGCCGCCGTTCGGTATCGGTCAGATCGGCAAGTCGTTCCGCAACGAGATCACTCCTGGCAACTTCATCTTCCGCACCCGCGAGTTCGAGCAGATGGAGATGGAGTTCTTCGTCGAGCCCGGCACGGACGACGAATGGCACCAGTACTGGATCGACGAGCGGACACGCTGGTACACCGATCTGGGTATCGCCAAGGACAACCTGCGGGTCTACGAGCACCCGCAGGAGAAGCTGTCGCACTACTCCAAGCGGACCGTGGACATCGAGTACCGCTTCAGGTTCGGCGGCCAGGAATGGGGTGAGTTGGAGGGCATCGCCAACCGCGGCGACTTCGACTTGACGACGCACTCCAACCATTCCGGGGTCGACCTGTCGTACTTCGACCACGCCACCGGAAACCGTTACCGGCCCTATGTCATCGAGCCCGCCGCAGGCGTGGGCCGCCCGATGATGGCCTTCCTCCTCGACGCCTACTCCGAGGACGAAGCACCCAACGCCAAGGGCGGTGTCGACACCCGGATCGTCCTGCGGCTCGACCGCAGGCTGGCGCCGATCAAGGTCGCTGTCCTCCCGCTTTCGCGCAACGCGGACCTCTCGCCGAAGGCCCGTGATCTCGCGGCGAGCCTGCGCAAGCACTGGAACGTCGACTTCGACGACGCCGGGGCGATCGGCCGCCGGTACCGCAGGCAGGATGAGATCGGCACCCCGTTCTGCGTCACCGTCGACTTCGACACCCTCAACGACCACGCGGTGACCGTCCGGGAACGCGACACCATGTCGCAGGACCGTGTTTCGATGGACCAGTTGGAGTCGTACCTGGCTGGTCAGCTCATCGGCTGCTGAGTGCCGCTCAGGAGGCCACCACCTCCGGCCTCGGTCGGGCCGACGCCAACCGGTAGGCGCCGCGCAGTTCGTCCACGACGGCCGCGGTGTCGTCGCGGATTCGGCCTGGTGTGGTGTGCACGGACACCACACCGTGCGCGGTGAGGCGAGCGGCCCTGGTCGACACCGTGTGTTCGGTGCGCGGTGCCCAGGGACGGTGGATGTCGGCGTCCCAGGCCATCGCGATGTCGTCCCACCACGCGTCGACCAAGCCGAGGTGGACATCGTCGGGCGTGCTCAGGCGCGCACCCCACTGGGGCGGTGGCAGCCCGGCCCGCTCGACCAGTTCGCGAGCGATCCGGCCGCCCGCCAACCGGATGCCCCGATCGATGTCGCCCAAGACCTGCCGCAGCAACGTCGTTCCGCGAGTGGAGCCGCGCGCGAGTTCGTCGTGCACGGCGTCGAGGCTCACGCCGCCCCGGTGCACGGCTTCGAGCACGAGGATGCGGACCTCCCCGAATGTCGGTGTCCGCCGACAGGCATCCACAGTCGCCCGAGCGAGTGGGGCCGTGGCGAAACCCTTACGCCACAGAGGGTCCGGTGGACGATGGGTACGCTCCACGGTGACCGAGCCGTCGGTTCGCTGCGGCCCGCGGTCCGGGACAAGCAGGTGGATGGCTCCCATCGGGGGCAGCGGCAAACCATGCAGCCACATCGCTTCCCGGCCGGTCACGACACCCTCCGGGCCCACCATTCGCAGCGCCGCCTGCAGACGTTGGGTGCGCACCGGCGGGGCGTCGCTGAGCAGCACGACCCCCGGCTGAAGTCGTTGCCACGGCCCGTCTCGCCGACATCGGTGCTGGATGCTGCGCCCGGAAAGCCCCAGTGCGACAAGTTCCGACGCGCGGGCGACACGGTGTGGGAACAGGCTCGGGAGATGGTCGAGATCGAGCACGGCTCGGTTGGATTCCATGCCTCGAGCAAATCGTGATCTTGGCGGCTTCACCAGGGTGGCGGGTTCCGCTGTGGATGATGTGGCGTGTCTGTGGACAACTCGGTCCGGGGTGTGGGGATTCGTCATGACCATCACGTACAGTCCCCGGGCCACCCCCGTGCGCGATTGGTGAAAGGATGCGGACTGTGTCTCCCCACCCCCGTCCCGTCCTGCGCTTTTTCCGCCGGCTGTTCATCGGAATGACGCTGATGAGCATGCTGGTCGTCGGCGGCACGGCGTTCCGGGTGTGGCAGGTCGGCCGGGTCGATGATCGTGATCACGCCGATGTCGTCGTGGTACTCGGCGCCGCCCAGTACGCGGGCAAACCGTCGAAGGTCCTGGAAGCCCGCCTGCGCAAGGCGAAAGCCCTCTACGACGAAGGTGTCGCCGAGTACGTCGTCACCGGTGGCGGCAGGCGCGCCGGGGATCGTTTCACCGAAGCGGAGGCGGGCCGAAAGTGGCTCGTCGACCGGGGGGTGCCCAAGGAGAAGGTCATCGGTGTCGGCGAGGGCAATGACACTCTAGGCACCATGCGCGCCGTCGCGACCGAGGTCAGGCAGCGCGGCTGGGGCTCAGCGGTGATCGTCAGCGACCCGTGGCACTCCCTGCGCGCCCGCACCATGGCGCACGACGCGGGGATCGATGCCTGGACGTCGCCGACGCATTCGGGGCCGATCGTGCAGACCCGCGAGACGCAAGCCCGCTACATCCTTCGCGAGACCGCCGCGCTGCTCTATTACCGCGCGACCAAAGCCCCGGCCGATGGGATCGTGCTCGACAGCGAAGTCGGCTGACCGGCACGTACCCTCAGCCCGTGAGCCCCGGCTACTCAGATCATGACAGCGAACGGCTGTTCGCCGAGCCGCCCAAGGTCGCGGCCCTTCCCGGCTCCTGGCCTGCCGTGCGCACCCCGTTCAGCCGCGACCGCGCGCGAGTCCTGCACTCGGCCGCGTTGCGGCGGCTCGCGGGAAAAACCCAGGTCGTAGGCCCCAATGAGGGCTCCGAGGTGCACGGCATCCCGCGAACCCGGCTGACCCACTCGCTCGAGGTCGCCCAGATCGGCCGGGGGATCGCCGAGGAACTCGGCTGCGATCCGGACATCGTGGACACCGCGGGACTCGCCCACGACATCGGCCACCCGCCGTTCGGTCACAACGGCGAACGCGCGCTGGACGAGTCGTCGCAGGCCTGCGGGGGTTTCGAGGGCAACGCACAGACATTGCGGATCCTGACCCGCCTCGAACCGAAGATCCTCGGTCACGGCCTGAACCTGACCAGGGCGTCGCTCGACGCCGCCACGAAGTACCCGTGGCCGCGCCGCGCGGGCATCCGGAAGTTCGGTGTCTACGAGGACGACCTCGCGGTGTTCGACTGGATGCGCGACGGCGCCCCGGGTGATCGCCGGTGCATAGAGGCGCAGGTCATGGACTGGTCCGACGACGTCGCGTACTCAGTGCACGACGTCGAGGACGGGGTACGGGCAGGCCGCATCTCACTGAGCGCCCTGGCCGACTCGACGGAACGCGCGGTGATCGCCGAGCTGGCCGCCAAACATTTCTCCACCGAACCCATCTCGGCGCTGGAGGAGGCAGCGACCGTGCTGCTGGACCTTCCGGTCGTCGGCGACCTCGCGGAAAGGGAGTACGACGGGTCGCTCGACGCCCAGGTGGCGCTGAAGCGGCTGACCAGCGAGCTGGTGGGCCGGTTCGCCGCCGCCGCGGTCACCGGTACGCGCGAAGCACACGGTCCAGGGCCGCTCATCAGGTACGCGGCTGATCTGGTCGTGCCGGAGCGGGTGGCCTCCGAGGTCGCACTGCTCAAGGCGATGGCCGTGCACTTCGTTTTAAGCGACCCGGTTCGGCTGGCCATGCAACGCGAACAGCGCGCTCTGATCGCCAGTCTGGTGGAGACGTTGACCGAACGCGGCCCAGCTGTGCTGGAGCCCGCGTTCCTGCCCGCATGGCATGCCGCGGCGGACGACGCGGAACGGCTTCGGGTGGTGGTCGACCAGGTCGCGTCGCTGACCGACGCCCAGGCGATCGTCTGGCACGCGGAGCTTGTGGACAACTTCCGAGCCTGATCGCTGTGAAGTGGCACACTCGACTGACGGACATCACAAGTCGGGGAGTCAAGCCGTGTCGCATCTCGATTTCGCTCTTGCTCTGCACCGCGCGGTAGCGGGCAAGCCCACCGAACAAGTGTGTTGGTCGCCTTACTCGGTGGCCAGCGCGCTCGGTTTGCTTGCTCTAGGCGCCCGTGGCGACAGTCGCCAGGAACTGGTCGACCTCCTTGGTCCGCTGGACGAGCTGACCGCCACGATCGCGGGGGCGGCCACCTTGGACAAACCGGCACGGGACGAGGACGAACCCGCGATCGCCGTCGCGAACACGCTTTGGGCGGATGCGAAGATCACAGTCGAGGACGCCTTCGTCGACGAGCTGTCCCGGTGGTCGGACGGATCGGTGCGCAACGCGCCTTTCCAGCACGAGCCCCAAAAGGCACGCGACGAGATCAACGCCGACGTCGCCGAGACGACGCGGGGTCTCATCCCCGAGTTGCTGCCCGAGGGGTCGATCGACACCGACACCGTGTCGGCCTTGGTCAACGCGCTGTATCTGAAGTGCGCGTGGCGCAAGAAGTTTCGGGAGCACGCCACCGAGCCGAAGTCGTTCCAGACTCCGGCGGGTTCGGTGGACGTGCCCACGATGGAGTTGAACGAACAGGTCGGTTATGCCAAGGCTGATGGCTGGGTCGTTGTCGCGCTGCCCGCGGTCGGAGGCGTGGAGGCGGTGATCCTGCTTCCGGACGGCGACCTAGCCGACATCGAACCGACGCTCACCGCCGAAGCCCTTGGCGCACTGCTCAGTGCGCCTGAGTCGACGCAGGTCGCGTTGAGCCTGCCGAAGCTCAAGCTGACCACGCAAGCCGAGCTGTCGATCGCATTGCGGGGGCTCGGGGTGACCACGGTGTTCGGCGACAAAGCGGACCTGTCGGGAATCAGTCCCGACCCGCTCGCCGTGCAATCGATCCTGCACGAGTCGGTGCTGAAGGTCGACGAAGACGGATTCGAGGGCGCGGCGGCGACGGCGGTGATGATGCGGTTGATGTCGATGCCCGCCGAACCGGTAGAGGTGGTCGTGGACAAGCCGTTCCTGTTGCTCGTCCGGCACGTCGACACCGGCGCGGTGTACTTCATGGCGCGGGTCACAGACCCGTCCTGAGTCGAGCTGTCACACCTTCTCGAGGTGTGTCGTCCTCATCGTGAACGGCCCGGATCGGGGGCCGACCTGAGGAGGTCGACATGTCGCGAATCGCTGGTGTCACGCAGAAGGACGCGCCGCTGCTGGTGCGGGCCATGTACTGGTTCGCCAAGCGCCGCTTCGGGGCCGTGCCGGAACCGTTCGCGGTGTCGGCACACCACCGCAAGCTGCTCATCGCCAGTGCTCGACATGAGATGGCGGTGGAGAAGGCGTCGAAGGAACTGCCCGCCAGTGTCCGGGAGCTGGCGGTGTACCGGGTGGCGCAGCAGTTGGGCTGCTCGTGGTGCGTGGACTTCGGCACCATGTTGCAGCGGCACGAGGGGCTGGACATCGAGCGACTGAAAGAGATCGACAACTACGCCGAATCGGATGCCTACAGCGCGCACGAGCGACTCGCCATCGCCTACGCGGACGCGATGACCGCCAGCCCGGGCACCGTGACCGACGAGCAGGTCGCTGAGCTGAAGGAGGCGTTCGGGGAGAAAGGGGTGATCGAACTCAGCTACCAGATCGGCCTGGAGAACATGCGGGCCCGCGTCAACAGCGCTTTGGGCATCGTCGACCAGGGCTTCACCAGCGGCGACGCCTGCCGGGTGCCGACCAACTGATCCGCACGTCCCGCGCGGGCCCACGCGGGAAAGAGCAGTGGGAGGACCGAGGTCGCAGAGCGGTTAGGCGGCGACTGGCTCGGCGCGCTACGGGGACTACGTGGCGGCGGCGTGCGGGTGTGCTGGTCGCGCGCCGGGGGCTGTCGGGGCGCTGTGGGGGCGGGGCTGAGGTGTCCCGCGCCCGATCGGTGCGGTGCCCAGCCAGCCAGTCTGTGCCGGCGGGTTGGACCTGAACGTGCGGTGCAGTGTCGGGTTGCGTTAAGCGGGGCTGAGCTGAGCCGTGTGTCCGGCTGGGCCGAGCCGTGTCCGCTGAGCTGAGCTGAGCCGTGTGTCCGGCTGGGCCGAGCCGTGTCCGCTGAGCTGAGCTGAGCCGTGTGTCCGGCTGGGCCGAGCCGTGTCCGCTGAGCTGAGCTGAGCCGTGTGTCCGGCTGGGCCGAGCCATGTCCGCCTGCGCTGTCTGGCTGGGTCGGCTGCGCCGAGCCGTGTGGGGCTGCGCTGGGCCGGGCTGTGCCGAGTTGGGTCCGGCTGGGTCGAGCCGTGCGTCCGGCTGAGTTGAGCCGTCCTGTGCCGTGCCGGGTCACCGGGGCGGGGCTGGAAGGGCCCCGGGGATTGGTGGCCTCAGTGGTGGTGGAGCGCCTGCCCGGTCAACTCGTGTAGTGGGTGAGCTTGTCCGGGTTCACGATGTCGTAGATCGTGGCGATCTTGCCGTCGCGGACGGCGAAGGTGGTCACCCGTCGGGACAGTTCTCGGTGGGTGCCGTCGCTGGGGACGTCCGGTAGGGCCATGCCGATGTCGCCGTTGACGAGGACCAGTTGGCCCGCGCCCATGCTGTCCAGGCCGTACATCTGGATAAGGCCCAGCAGGAAGCGGCTGATCTTGTCGGGTCCGACGACGTGCTGGCGGGCGGTGCGGGCCTTGCCGTCGCTGTCGCCGATGAGGACGGCTTCCGGGTGCAGGAGGCCGACTATCCGACCAAGGTCGCCGGAGGCGAGGGCGGCCAGGAAGTCCTGGATCAGGGCGCCCTGTTCGGCCATGGCGGCGCGCGGTGGTGGGTCGGCGTCAGCCGCGGCTCGGCGGCCGCGGGAGGCGTGTTGGCGGGCGGTGGCGTCCGTGCAGCCCAGGGTGGCCGCGATCTCGCCGAACGGGACACCGAACGCGTCGTGGAGGACGAACGCCACGCGCTGTTCCGGCGTCAGCTTGTCCAGGACGACCAGCGCCGCCATGCGGACGCCGTCGTCGCGGACCACCGCGTCCAAAGGGTCCTCGCTGGTCGGGGTGCCGAACGGGGTGATCACCGGCTCGGGCAGCCAGGGGCCGACGTACCGCTCCCGGCGGGCCGTGGCCGAGCGCAGGCGGTCCAGGCAGATGCGGCCGACGACGGTGGTGAGCCAGCCGCGCAGGTCGCGGATCTCCTCGCGGGCCTGTCCGTCCAAACCGGACAGTCGCAGCCACGCCTCCTGGACGGCGTCCTCGGCGTCGGTCAGGGTGCTGGTCAGGCGGTATGCCACGCCGAGCAGGTGGGTGCGGTGCTCGGTGAAGCGCTCGGCCAGCGCGACGTCGCCTACGGTCACGGCTCCATCCTAATGACCGGCCGGTCGTCGCTCAGGGCACCGCGCCTAGACTCGTCTGTTGTGGCTGGGCGAATCCGGGAAAGTGACATAGCGCAGGTACGCGAGCGCAGCCGGATCGACGAGATCGTCGGCGAGTACGTGGCTCTCCGCAGCGCGGGTGGCGGCGCGCTCAAGGGGCTGTGCCCGTTCCACGACGAGAAGACGCCGTCGTTCAACGTGCGGCCGACGCATGGGACGTTCCACTGCTTCGGCTGCGGCGAGGGCGGCGACGTGATCGCCTTCGTGATGAAGATCGACCACCTCTCGTTCGTCGAGTCCGTCGAGCGGCTGGCCGAACGGGTCGGGCTGCAGCTCACCTACGAAGGCGGCGGGACCAGCGTCCAGCGCGACCGCAGCACCCGCTCGCGGCTCGTCGACGCGCACCGCGCCGCCGCCGAGTTCTACGCCGAGCAGTTGCGCGGCCCCGACGCGATCGTCGCCCGCGAGTTCCTCGCCGAGCGCGGGTTCGACCAGGCCGCCGCGGCCACCTTCGGCTGTGGATACGCCCCCGCGGGCTGGGACAAGCTGACCAAGCACCTCCTCGGCCGCGGCTTCGAGGTGCAGGAACTGATCAAGGCCGGTCTCGCCAAGGAGGGCAGGCAGGGCCCGATCGACCGGTTCCACCGCAGGCTCCTCTGGCCGATCAAGGACATCGGCGGCGACGTCGTCGGCTTCGGCGCGCGCAGGCTCTTCGACGACGACCAGATCCAGGCGAAGTACCTCAACACCAGTGAGAGCCCGATCTACAAGAAGTCCCAGGTGCTCTTCGGCCTCGACATGGCCAAGCGGGAGATCGCCAAGCGGCACCAAGTCGTCGTCGTCGAGGGCTACACCGACGTCATGGCCATGCACGCCGCCGGTGTGCTGACCGCGGTCGCGTCCTGCGGCACGGCGTTCGGCTCCGAGCACATCCTCGTCCTGCGTCGCCTGCTGATGGACGACGACGCCTTCCGCGGTGAGGTGATCTTCACCTTCGACGGCGACGAGGCCGGTCAGAAGGCCGCGTTGAAGGCGTTCGACGACGACCAGCAGTTCTCCGCGCAGACCTTCATCGCCGTCGCCCCCGACGGCATGGACCCCTGCGAGCTGCGGCAGGCCAAGGGCGAGGTGGCCGTGCGCGACCTCGTCGCCCGCAGGCAGCCGCTGTTCGCCTTCGCGATCCGCGCCGAACTCGCCTCCCACGACCTCGACACCGCCGAGGGCCGGGTCGAGGCACTGCGCCGCACGGTCCCGATGGTGGCTCGGATCAAGGACCACTCCCTACGTGACGAGTACGCGCGCCAGCTCGCGGGCTGGGTCGGCTACGAGGACGTGGCCACCGTCGTGCGCCGGGTCCGGGAGAACGCGGGCGGCCCCACACCGGTGCGCCGCGGCAGGCCCGTGGACCCGAACCAGGGCGCGCTGGCCGTGGACGTCGAGGGACCGCCCAAGCCCGACCCGCGCGACCCGCGGCTCAACGCCCAGCGCGAGGTGCTCAAGCTGGCGCTGCAGGAACCGGCGCTCGCGGGCCCGATGTACGACTCGCTGCCGATGGAGGTCTTCACCGGCCCCGCGTACGCCGCGCTGCACCGCGCCATCCTGGACGCGGGCGGCACCGCGTGCGGGCTCGCCGGGATCGAGTTGCTGGAAGCGGTGACCAAGAACTGCACGGCGCAGTCGGTGAAGGCGCTTGTCAGCGAGCTGGCCGTCGAGCCGATGCCGCTGCCGAACAAGAACGCCGCCGCCGAGCGCTACGCCTCGGCCATCCTCGCCGCCTTGCAGCGTGAGCTTGTCGCCCGCCAGATCGCCGACATCAAGTCGCGGCTGCAGCGGGTCTCGCCGATCGAGCAGCCGGACGAAGCCCGCGCGCTCTGGGGTGACCTGGTAGCGATGGAAGAGTGGTACAAGGCGTTGGGCAAGCAGGCCGCCGGAGGCATGGCATGAGGTTCCTCGACCGGCTGCTTGGCGGTGTTCCCAAGGGTTTCCCGGGCAAGCTGGACGCCGACGAGGCGGTCGCGGCCGCCGCGACCGTGCGCGGTGGCGGACACCTTGTCGCCACTTCCCATGGTCTCTGGGTGCCCGATGGCGAAGGAGCCCGGCGGATCGGCTGGCACCGCGTCGCCAAGGCGACCTGGGCGAGCGGGGTCTTCGTGATCATCGAGGCCGAGGAGTCGGAGACGGTCGGAGACGCCGTCGTCCTGGCCGACCTCCCGCCGCTCAAGATCGTTGTCGAAGCCCCCGGCAAGCTGCCGCAAGCGGTGCACAAGCGGGTGACCGGGTCGATCCGGTCGCGGCACCACCGCGAGCTTCCCGGTGGGGGAGCGTGGTTCGTGCAACGCAAAGTGCCTGGTCAGGACGGCACTGTCCTGCAGGTGCGGCCCGACCCAGGAACCGATCTCGACGCCGTGCGCGCTGTCGTCGCCGAAGTGTCGGCCAAGATCGCCGAGGCGAAAGACCTCGCGGACCACGACCTGGACGGCTAGGCTAACAGTACGATCGTACTGTTAGCGGGAGGCTGCATGTGGGACCCCGAGAAGTACCTGGCTTTCGGCGACAACCGCGGACGTCCGTTCTTCGATCTGGTCGCCCGGGTCGGCGCTGAGTCGCCCAGGGCGGTGGTCGACCTCGGGTGCGGCCCGGGAAATCTCACCGAGACCCTCGCGCTGCGCTGGCCGCGAGCCGAGCTGACCGGGTTCGACTCCTCGCCGGAGATGGTCGAGGCCGCCCGCGCTCGCGGGGTGGCCGCGCACGTGCGCGGCATCGAGAGCTGGCAGCCCGCCGACGACACCGATGTCGTGATCAGCAACGCCGCCCTGCAGTGGGTCCCCGGCCATGTCGAGCTGCTCCGCGAGTGGGTCCGGCGGCTCCCGTCCGGCGCGTGGATCGCCGTCCAGGTGCCGGGCAACTTCGCCGCCCCGTCGCACCGGATCATCCGCGAACTGGCCCGTGAACCGCACTGGCGGGAGCGCCTTGAGTCGATCGTCCTGCGCGAGGACGGCACCGTGCTCGACCCCGCCGGGTACGCCGAGGTCATGGCGGACGCGGGCTGCGACGTCGACGCCTGGGAGACCACGTACCAGCATCGCCTCAGCGGCCGCAATCCCGCGCTGGAGTGGGTCACCGGGACCGCGCTGCGACCGATCCGCGCGGCGCTGTCGGACGGCGAGTGGGCGGATTTCCGCTCGGCCATCGCCCCGCGCATGCTGGAGGCGTATCCGCCGCGTTCGGACGGCACGACGTGGTTCTCGTTCCGTAGGATCTTCTTCGTGGCGAGGACTCCGTGAGCGGCGCGTTGAAGGTCGAGTTGGTCGCCCGCTACCCGGTCAAGGCGCTGCGCGGGGAGTCGATCGAGGTGATCGAACTCGACGAGCGCGGAGTCGTCGGCGACCGCCGATGGGCGCTGCGCGCCGAGAACGGCAAGTTCGGGTCGGGCAAGAGCACTCGGCGGTTCACCTACCTGCCGCGTCTGCTGGAGATGTCCTCACGGGTGCTCTGGGGCATCCACACGGTCGTCGAACTGCCCGACGGCCGCGAGTACGCCACGGTCGACCCGAAGGTGCACGGGGCCGTCTCGGAGGTCGTCGGCGCACCGGTGACGGTGGCCGAGGAGGCCGAGATCTCCCACCTCGACGACTCGCCCGTGCACCTGCTGACGGGCGCTTCGCTGCGCTGGATGGCCGACCAGGTCGGCGACGCCGAGGTGGACTGGCGGCGGTTCCGGCCCAACATCCTCGTCGACTGCGCGGGCGACAACCGGGTCGAGGACGACTGGATCGGCCGCAGGCTGGAGATCGGCACCGCCGAGGTCGAGATCACCGGCCTCGCCGTCCGCTGCGCCGTCATCGGCCACGCGCTCGACCGGGAACCGGACCGCCCGGACCTCCTCGCCGCGCTGACAGACCACGACCTGACGATCGGCGCCTACGCGAAGGTCATCCGACCGGGCGTCGTCGGAACCGGCGACCCGCTGCGCTTCCGCTAGCGGCGGCGGACCTTCTCGCCGACCTTCTCCCCGATCTTCGCCCGCGCGATCCCCGCCGCACCCTGCACCGCGGGGTGATCGGCGATCCGTCGGTAGGTGCGCATGATCTGGTCGTAGCGGGCACGGCCGGCCTTGGAGCCGAGCACGTACCCCACACCGGCCCCCAACAGGAACCCCATCACGATGCTTCGCCTCCCGGATGCGCGGACTTTGCCCCGCCCATCCTTCCCTACCTGGGCGCCGCGTGCCGAGGCCGCATATGGGTACCCCCTTGCGAAAGGTCGTTGCCGGGGTGCGATAGAGTTGCTCCAACGTTGAGCCACGGTTCAACGGAGCAATCCTCCATAGCTCAATTGGCAGAGCATGCGACTGTTAATCGCAGGGTTGTTGGTTCGAGTCCAACTGGAGGAGCTTCCGCCCCAGGTCAGCGCACCTGGGGCGTTTACTTTCCCTCGATTTCGGCAAGATCGCCCATGGCTGCGGCCTGGGTAGGATCGGTCGGGTGGGGGCGGTAGCTCAGTTGGTCAGAGCAGGGGACTCATAATCCCTTGGCCGTGGGTTCGAGCCCCACCCGCCCCACCACTTGACCAGCGGAAACGCTGGAGTCATGATCCAAATGACTGCGGATGACTGTGCAGATGACGGCAAGCGTTGCTAGGCTCGCCGTCACGCCACGTCCCAAGGACGACATATCGCAGATCCGGCAGCGGGGGAACTCGCTCCAGGTCTCCGTCTTCGCAGGCACCGATCCGATCGCCGGGAAGCGCCTGTACCTCTCGGACTCGACTACCGATCCAGCCGAGGCCAAGCGCATCCGAGCGAAGTTCCGCGCGCAGGTCGCCGAGCAGCGCAGCGCCAGGACCAAGGCGACGTTCCGCCACACGATCGACGAGTGGCTCAAGGTCCACGAGATCGAGGAAACGACGCGGCAGAGCTACGACATGTACGTGCGGCTCTACATCGGGCCAGCTCTGGGGAAATCTCCCGCCGGCAAGATCACCGCGCGCGTGCTCGAACAGTTCTACGCTCACCTCCGGCGCTGCGCCCGCCTCTGCGACGGCAAGCCGTTCGTAGAGCACGTGCAGGAAGGCCCACACGAGTGCCGCACGGTGAAGCACCGGCGCCCGCCCGGCCGGATGCCCGCGGCTGGATACCCGCCGCACGACTGCGCCGACAAGGGCTGCCGTGTCATCGAGTGCAAGCCGCACGAGTGCACGAGGCTCTCGAACTCGACGATCCTCAAAATCCACTTCATGATCAGCGGCGCACTTGCCGCTGCGCTTCGGTGGGAATGGATCGTGTCTAACCCGGCCGAGGTAGCCCAGAAGCCGCGCCAGCCGATTCCGCAGCCCAATCCGCCAACGGTCGAGCAGGCTGGGCAGATCCTCGCCGCGGCGTGGGAGCAGGACGAGGACCGGGGCACGTTGGTGTGGTTGGTCATGGTGACCGGCCTACGCCGCGCGGAGGTTCTCGGATTGCGGTGGAGCCACTTCGACCTCAAGGGCCGGACTCTCAAGGTCCAGCGGAACTACCTGTTCTCGCACGAGCCCAGCCGAGACCGCCCTTATCACCCCGATGCGTGAGCCACCGCTACGCCAACATGTGCGCCGCCATCGGTATCGACTCTCACCTGCACGCTCTGCGCCACTACTCGGCAACCGAGTTGATCACAGCGGGCGTCGACCTCCGCACAGTCGCCGGACGCCTTGGACACGGCGGTGGTGGCGCCACCACCTTGCGGGTCTATGCAGCCTGGGTAGGTGAGTCTGACCGCCGAGCGGCTGACATTCTCGGCGGCCGTATGCGACGGCCACCATCACCGAACCCGTAGGACGCATATCGACGGCGTAGTAGGGGGTGTCCGATACGCAGACATGTGCGCCGCCCTGGGCATCGACAGCCATCTCCACGCCCTACGGCACTACTCGGCGACTGAGCTGCTACCGCTGGAGTCGACCTCTGCACGGTCGCAGGCCGCCCTCGGCCACGGCGGCGGCGGAGCGACGACTTTGCGCGTCTGCGCGGCTTGGGCGGGCGAGTCCGACCGACGAGCGGCTGAGATTCTGGGTGGCCGGCTCAAGCGGCCCGGCGGCTAGCGGCCCTCTGTCGCAGCCTCGTTTGTTGCCGCCTTCTCGTGTAGCTGGATGACTTTCAGAACTTCGCGCGGTGTGCCGAGTGTGAAGGTTGCGCTATGGAGCCAGGGATCGTCCCCATTGAATGTTGTCCCGACAAAGTTGGCGGGTCCGTCGAAGATGGTTCCAACAAAACCACACTCGCCCGAAAAAGTGGCATTTGAGAAATTAGCTCGACCGGAAAATTGTGCCGCATCGAGTTGAACGCCCTCAGTAAATTTTACGCCCGCAAAATGTGCCTCGTCAGCGAAAGTCGCGCCGATAAACAATGCTGGACCCATGAATATCGATTGTCGAAAGAGCGTCATTCCGGAAAATTGCGCATCCCCAAAAGATCCGCCCCGGTTGAACGTGCAGTCAACGAAATTTGCGGAGCTGTGAAACCTTGCTCCGCTAAATCCTGGGCCGAACGTGAATGTCGTCTTTATGAAGTATGCACCCTCGTGGAAGGATGCGCCGGTGAACATGGCTGTCCGGACATGGGCGCCTACCAACTGGAAGTTGATTAGCGCTGCCCCAGTAAGGTCGAGGTCGATTTCCTCCCAAAACATGTCTTCGGGCTGAGGTGTTAGGTGCTGCTTGAGTAGGCGTTGCGCCGCAAGACGAACCTCGCGTTCCTGTATCCGCTCGTTGTAGAGGGAAATGACATCGTTATCCGCGCAGTCGTCGAGCGGCTCGCCTGGAAGCGTATAAGGCATCCGTAGGTACGCGCACAATACGTTGACGATCGTTTGACGTTGAGCAGGATTATTTTGAGCCACTCTCTCGAGGGCGTAAAGCCCGCCCAGTCGTACATGGGCCTTGTCTGAGCCCAATTGTTCGACGGCCTTCGTGTATTGCTCGGTGATGCGTTTCTCTCCCGCGTCGTGGGATAAGTCTGCTGCCGCCGCTTCCTGATGCCATTGCCTACGGACAGCTAGCAAGAGGGCGAATATGCCAGCAGTGGCCGCGCCGATGCTCAGTCCAGTTTTGATGGCATCAACACGGGCGGCTGCGGGGTCGGTCGCTCTGATGGCTTCGCTAAGGAGCCAAGATGTTGATCCCCAAGTTACCCCGGCGACAATAGCAGCTGCGATTGCAACCATCCACCAGGTCAGGCGGGGAGGAGTCTTTCCGGGTCGGCCGATGCCGAGTAAGCGGCAGGCGAGAACCACCGCGATTAGGGCTGCATTGATGAGTGCAATCAGCAATCCATGGCGCCAAATCCAGCCGAGGAAGGCTGGCCAGTCGATCCAGCCAGCGATGGCAGTTGCCCTCCACAGAGCGAGGCCCGCGAGCAGGATCAGGAGGATGCTCACAAGTTCGCGACTCGCGGAGGTAGATTTCATGTCGATTGCCTCACGTGTCCTGTTGCAAATAGGCGGGGAAATAGTTAGAAGTCTCCAGGGCGGGCTGCATCCCCGCCCTGGAGGTGTGCATCCAGTTGGAGTCCCAGATGCGCGTTCAAGGCTAGCGCCTGTCTGCTTTGGGTCAGCAGTGCTTGAATGGCACGTCCGTGCCTAGCTGCCCGTCGTACCCTCAGAGCTGATCTCCAAAATTGGGAGGAACGCGGTGCCTACAGTCAATCGCCCACGTGATGGGTCGAATCTGGGCGAAGTCATTCAGACCTACATGCGCGCTCATGACGTGACCACGCATGGCGAGATGGCCGCCATCCTTGGCGTTGACCGCACGCTGGTGTCGAAGTACGTCAGTGGTTCCCGCAGGTGCCAGGACGTCACGCAGCTGCGCAGGTTCGCCGTGGCGATGGACGTTCCTCCCTCCACCTTCGGCCTGGTCGACGAGCCCGACGAGGCTGACGCCGACGACGGCGCCAGGAGCGACGAGAACGAGCGCTGGAAGGCGACGCGGCAGACGCTCAACCGCAACCGCCACGCTCTGTCGAAGGTGGCTGCAGACCAGGACGCGCGGAACGATCCTGGTCGGGTCGGGGTCTAGCCGAGACCGAACCGACGGTCATCGAAGCCGACCAGATCCGCGTGCCGAGCGCGGACGAGACCGCCGAGACGATCGCCCGCGCCCAGCGCGCCCTCGCCGAGATCCAGGCCCGCCAGGCCGCCGACGAACAGCGCGCAGCCGACGAAGCCCGCGCCGAACAAGTCGCCCGCTGGGCAGCCGACGACGCCGCAACCGAAGCCGCCGCGCACGCTGACGAAAATGCGCTCAGCCGGGGCGGTGGCTGGTGATGAGGTCAGCCAGGTTGGGACATGTCGATGGGTGGAACGCCGGAACCGCGCCACGCCCAGTTCAGCGTGTCGACCACGGCGTCAATCCAGCCGGGCCGTTTGTCGAGCCAGGCCGGGTGCCGCATGGCCAGCTTCTCGGCCTCCAGGCACTCAGCGGCAATGACTTCCTCATGCGCCGCGCCGGTCTGCTCGGTGACCGGCGCAGAGGGGGAGTACCAAGCGCCGCCGGAGGCCGGGCGGACGGTCGCGCAGGCCAGCCACCGGCAAGTGCCGACGACACCGGCAATGCGCCAGTCCTTTTGGGTGAGCGTCCTGGTGCTGTTCCGCAGCAAGCCACACGCGAGCGAACTCCGCGCGCGGCACCCGGAAGTTGCCGCGCGGGATCTTGTCGAAATCCGCACCAGTCAGCTCCATGGCTTCGATGGTCGCACGGGGCACCGACACGGGCAGATCCGTTGCACGGCCAGGGAAAGGGACGCCCTTCCTGGCGGTCGGGAATTGGTCGGCCTTCGGCCGCGGAAAGCCCTTTTGACGCGACAAACGTAGCCACTCGCCAACCGGGTGCACACAAGTCCGGCTACCACGGCGCGTCTCCCGGTAAAGGGCGCCCTTCGGGCGTCGCTGCGCGATGCGGCAAGCCGCCCCCTTGGCCGCGAGCCTCTTTGCGCCGTGGTGGCCTGCGCCCGCGGTCAGGCCCCCCAAGGGCGGGGGGACCAGACCACCGGCCCAAAGGCCGTGGACCCAAAGCAAAGCCCCTAGTCAGCACCGGAAGGACACCGAGATGGCCCTCACCACCGCCGAGATCGAGACCCGGATCCGCAGCGCCTATTTCCAGCTGGCCCGCAAGCGCCAGGACTGGGTGGGCATGGTCGCGCTGCGGGCTCTGCTCACCGACATCAGCCGCGACGAGATCGACGACACGCTGCGCCACATGTCCAGGACCGACGGGCGGCGCGTGTTTCTCGCGCCCGAGTCCTGCCAGATCGACCTCACCCAGGCCGACCGTGACGCCGCCGTCCGTTTCGGCGGCGACGACAACCACCTCCTGGTGATCCTGCCCGACTGACCCCTGTCCGGGAGGCCACGCCGCCGGGTGTGGCCTTCCCCCCTTCCGACCGCCGACAACCTGGAGCCAGTCATGGGAACCGTCTACAGCGGACCGTATGCCGACCTGATCGACGCCTACAGCCACGAGGGCTACGCCGACCGCAAAATGCCGACGGCGGCTACACCAGCGGGGAATGGTCGGCCCGCTACCCGTCCGACGCGCACACCGCGTTCGTCGCCGCCTGCGCCTGCGGCTGGCATGGGGACACCGAGCACCCGCCCACCGACGCCGGTGAGGCAGCCGCCTACGACCAGTGGCGCGCCGAGCACCTCAACCCGATGCTGCGCGCCGAGGCCGACCGCCACACCATCCGCGCCGCCGACCTGTTGCCGTTCCTCAACTCGCTGCGCCGGGCCGAGGCCGTCGGCGACACGCTGACCGACCGCGCGCATGGCCGCCTCGACACGATCGAGGCCGTCGAGGAGTTCCTCGACCTGTGCGCCCGCCAGACCGGGCGGGGCTGGCGATGAGCGCCCCGACGGTTCCCGCCGGTCTGGTCGCCGCCCGCGACCAGGTCCGCGACGAGTTGCGGCGCGCCGACGCCAAGGCCACCACACTGCTGGTCGCTGGTCGCTGCCGCCCTGGCCGGGATCATCGCCCTCACTGGTCGCCCGCTACCGGTCGTCGCGGCGGTCACGCTGTGGCTCTCGGCCGCGCCGATCTCGGTCAGCGTCCTGCTGCTGCTCGCCGCGATCCGACCCCGCCTGACCGACAACCCCGCCACCGGATCCTGGCTCGACGCCGCCCACCGCGGCCCCGCGTCACTACTGGCCACCTACCGCGCCGACACCGAGACCGGGCTGGCCGCCGCGCACGACCTATGCGGCCTGGCCGTCATCGCCCGCGCCAAATACCGGCGCATCCAAACCGCTGTGACCGCACTCGTCATCGGCCTCGGTGTGCTCACTGTCGCGCTCGTCCTGTCTGTGATCACCGCTGAACCATGAGGAGGTGAACCGCTATGGCCTGCACGCACTGGAGCGTCTACGTACTCGCCGGAATCGCCACGTGCCTGGACTGCGGAAAGCAATGGCACATCTGAGATAACCAAAGAGAATCACTGTGGGGCGGACGGGCCGGGTCATGACCGGCCCGTCCGCCCTTGTCAGCTTAGTGACGCGGTGGCCGCACCTCGCCGAATGGCCGGAGGCTTTGAAGCGCCGTGACCGCCAGACCCAGGTCGGGGCTGCGTGGACGGCGAGGTTTGGTAGTCAACCCTGCTGGTAACGGTGTGTCGTTGATCGGCGACACTGGCGTTATCAGTGTTTGTTTGTAGAGCGGGGGTCGCCGTGGGTGGCAACGGGGTTGATGAGTCGACGGGTGTCGATTTGGCGAGCGCGATCGAGGCCGTGCGCGCTGGGTTGGTTGAGGCGCAGCGAGCTGGTCAAGGCAAGCCGTTGTCATTTGCGGTGGGCAAGGTGGAGATCGAGTTCGGTGGCGAGGTCAAGACGGTCGTCGGTGGTGGCGGCGGGGTGAAGTTCTGGGTAGTGAGCGTGGACGGAAAGGGCGAGCGGTCGTCAGCCGCGACGCACAAGGTCCGGGTGGAGTTGACGCCGCAGGACGCCGAGGGGCGCTCGTGGCGGGTCGCGGGCAACACGAACGCTCCCCCAGCCAGGTAGCGCGCCATGCGCGGCGAGGTCGAGGTCTGGGCCGAGCGGCCAAGTGAGTCGGGCTGGTCGTGCGGCTCCGGTTACGTCGTGGGTGGTCGGCTGGTGTTGACCGCGGCACACGTGGTGTGTATCGGTGGTCGGCCGATGCCGACCGTGCGGGTGCGGATCGAGGGCGACCCGGAGCTGCGTGACGCCGAGGTTGCTTGGAGCCGGTACGACGATGTGGTGGACGTGGCGCTATTGCTGGTCACCGATCCAGCGTGGCCGATGACGCGCCGCCGACGGGCGCGGTTGGGCCGGTTCGTAACGCGGGAACCGGGGCAGCGCTGCGTGGCGACCGGGTTTCCCAACGTCGTCGCGACACCGGAGATGCGCGATACCGAGCAGGCGTCAGGAACGGTCAATCCGGGGTCGTTGGTGAAGGCCGGGTGGTTGTCGGTCGCGGTGGACTCCCCGCCAGCCCGTGTGGTGTCGAGCGCCTCGCCGTGGCAGGGCATGTCCGGCGCGGCGCTGACGAGCCGAGGACTTCTGGTCGGCGTCGTGATCGTGGACCCCGCCGGATTCGCCCATGATCGTCTTGTCGCGGTGCCGGTGGCCACGTTCGGCGCGGACGAGGGGTTCGCCCGGTTGTGGGTCGAGCACGTTGGCGGCGACCCGGTGCTGGAACCGGTCGAATTCGTTGACCTGACGACGCGGTCGGCACGGGTGGATTCGCCTGCGGCGCTGCTGCGCGCAGACGTCGCGCCGATGCCCTTTCGGGATCGGCCGGAGGTCGATGTTGTCTTGGATTGGTGCGATACGGATGCGCACCTGGCATCGTTGCTGGTTCACGGGCCGGGTGGTCAGGGCAAGACGCGCCTGGCGCGGAAAGTGTCGGCGCTGCTTGCGGCCCGCGGGTGGGCCACCGTAGCGCTCGCCGAGAACGCGCCGGCCGACAGATTGGCGAGTGTGGCGAGCGCGACGTGCCCGGTGTTGGTGGTGGTGGACTACGCCGAGAACCGGCGCATCCAACTCTCTCAACTGGCCGAGGCCCTGCAGGACACCGCGGTGCGGACGCGGGTGCTATTGCTGGCGAGATCCGCAGGTGCCTGGCGCGAGGAGTTGACCGTCGGCTCGATCCACGCTGGTTTCCTCGCCACCGGACCTGACCGTCTGCTCGCGCCCGTCGACCCCGACCCGCCAGGCCGCCGCGAGGCTTGGCAGGAGGCTGTGATCGCGCTCGCTGCGGAGTTGGCAACGGTCGAGGGCTACACCGACCAGCCGTGGGACACGCTCGCTGCCGGGCTAGACGCACCGCCGCTGACCGAGGAGCGGTACCGGACCGTCCTCGGAGTGCACATCGACGCCCTCGCTGCGTTGCTGCAGGCCGCCGACCCGCAGCCCAGTCCGGTCGATCCGATGGACGTGCTGCTGGAACACGAACGCCGGTACTGGACCAAAGCCGCGGAAGCGGTTGGGTTGACTGGCCTTAGCGAGACGACGCAGCGGCGCGCAGTGGCTGCTGCGGCGTTGTTCGGTGCCGCCGACGAGGGCGAAGCGACCACGGTCCTTGGTGCAGTGAAAGGACTCCGTGATCTCACCGAAGACCAACAGATCACAGTTGCCAATTGGCTCAACCGCCTTTACGAGGCAGACAAGGGCTATTGGTCGCGGCCTCAGCCTGACCGTGTCACAGAACGACTGGTTAGTAAGGTCCTGTCCGCGAACGACTCTCCAGCGCTGGTGCTCGACGTCCTTGACACGGCGACACAGAATCAGGTCACCCACGCGCTGGCCCTGCTTGGTCAGGCCAGCGTCCACGCACACCACCTCGATGAGGTGATCACGTTAGCTGTCACTGCGGGGCGGCTCAAGGCTAGCCGCGCCGCGATCGCGGTCGCCGCCCGAGCCGAACGACCAACCCCCATCATCACCGGACTTGACCGCGCATCGGCCGCCGCAGACATCGACGAACTCACAGCGATTGCTGCGTCGCTTCCGGACCGAAGTCTGATCTTGGCCGATGTCGCCGTGACTATCGCCGAGCGCATTGTCGACTCCCTGCGAGTCAACACAACCGACAGGCCAGCCTTGGCGGCGGCGTTGAACAACCTCGCGATCAGGTTGGCGGACGTGGGGCGGTGGGGTGAGGCATTGGAGTTGGCTCAGGAGGCGGTGGACATTCGTCGTGAGTTGGTGGCAGCGTCGCCGATCGCCTACCTGCCAGCCCTTGCCATGTCGTTGAATACCTTGGCGGTCAGGTTGGCCACAATGGGGCGCCGGGGTGAGGCGTTGGCGACGGGCAAGGAGGCGGCTGACCTGTATCGGGAGTTGGTTGCCGTGGCGCCGGATGCCTACCGTCCACACCTGGCGGGGGCGTTGAACAACCTGGCGAACAGGTTGGCGGAGGTGGGTCGGCGGGGTGAGGCGTTGGCGCCGGCGCAGGAGGCGGTGAACCTGTATCGGGAACTTGCTGAAGCATCGCCGGACGCCTACCGGCCGGATCTGGCCATGTCGTTGAATAATTTGGCGGCAAGCCTTGCGGAGGTGGGGCGGCGGGATGAGGCGTTGGCGTTGGCGCAGGAGGCGGTGGACATTCGGCGGGAGTCGGCGGCGGCGTCGCCGGATGCCTACCGGCCGGATCTGGCCACGTCGTTGAACAACCTCTCGAATGCCTTGGGAGAGGTGGGTCGGCGGGGTGAGGCGTTGGCGCCCGTGCAGGAGGCGGTGAACCTGTATCGGGAACTTGCTGAAGCATCGCCGGACGCCTACCGGCCGGACCTTGCCACGTCGTTGAACAACCTCTCGAATACCTTGGCAGAGGTGGGTCGGCGGGGTGAGGCGTTGGCGCCCGTGCAGGAGGCGGTGAACCTGTATCGGGAACTTGCTGAAGCATCGCCGGACGCCTTCCGGCCGGACCTTGCCATGTCGTTGAACAACTTGGCGATCAGGTTGGCGGCGGTCGGGCAGTGGGATGAGGCGTTGGCGCCCGTGCAGGAGGCGGTGGACATTCGGCGTGAGTTGGCGGCGGTGGCGCCAGACGCCTACCGGCCAGCCCTGGCCATGTCGTTGAACAACCTGTCGATCAGCCTTGGGGATGTGGGTCGGCGGGGTGAGGCGCTGGCGACGGCGCAGGAGGCGGCTGAGCTGGATCGGGAGCTGGCCGAGGCGTCGCCGGATGTTTACCGGCCAGCCCTTGCCGTGTCGCTCAACAACCTGGCGAACAGGTTGGCGGAGGTGGGACAGTGGGATGAGGCGTTGGCGACAGCGCAGGAAACGGTGGACATTCGGCGTGAGTTGGCGGCGGTGGCGCCGGATGCCTACCGACCGGCCCTGGCGGGATCGTTGAACAACCTGGCGAACAGGTTGGCGGAGGTGGGTCGGCGGGGTGAGGCGTTGGCGCCGGCGCAGGAGGCGGTGGACCTGTATCGGGAGTTGGTTGCTGTGGCGCCAGATGCCTACCGGCCGGATCTGGCCCTGTCGTTGAATAACTTAGCGGCAAGCCTTGCGGAGGTGGGGCGGCGGGATGAGGCGTTGGCGTTGGCGCAGGAGGCAGCAGACGTGTATCGAGAGTTGGCCGAGGTTGAGCCCGCCCTCTTTGAGAGCACCCGTATTGACGCTGAACGTTTCGTAGCGGGCTTGCAATCAATCCACTGATTGTGCCGACAAGTCGCGCGCTACAGCTTCCACCCGTCGCTCAACTTGGCCGACCTTTGCTGGGCACGATGACTGCAGCGATGACTGCAAACAGCGTCCGTTTGTCTCCAACGCAGGCAGCAGAGACATATCGAAGGCCGCTCTGACCAGGTCTTTCCGGTCTACGTGGGCTGGGGCCGGGGACTCATAATCCCTTGGCCGTGGGTTCGAGCCCCACCCGCCCCACCACCTTCACCGGTCCATGCCGGATTCAGCCGGCTGGATCTTCGATGCGGTAACCCGCCCAGGCATGGTCATGATGGCCCTGCGGCTCCCCAGATATTGGCCCACTATCGCGACCTTGCTCATGGTCGGTGGGCGACGGTATAGCGGACGGCCTGTTTCATCCGCACACATCCGTCCGGATCACGCAGCGGCGCCAAGCGGCTGAGCACTTCGGCTCGGACCGCGGGCTGCTCGGCGGGCGGGATGAGTTCCCAGAAGAGCCGCTGGCCGTGCGACCACGACCAGTCGACCCAGTGCGTGGGGTCGGCGAAAGTGATCTCGTGCTCTCGGATCACCGAGGAAGGTGATGTGAAACCGGCCGACCCCAGGGCGCTCTCGAAGTTCTCCGTCGAGGCCATGGGGTTCGCCGGGTTCACCATCGACCAGATCATCTCGGGCGGGATGTAGGGGCCGAAGACCTCGCGGACCGGGGACCAGCGGGGGTCGTCGCCGCAGAAGGTCGTGAGGCCGATGCGGCCGCCGGGTCGCAGGAGGTCGTGCCAGGCGCGCAGGGCCGCGATGGGGTCGGGGAGGAAGAAGACCACGCAGGAAGACAGGATCGTGTCGAAAAGGCGGCCCGGCAGCACGGGGTCCTGCGCGTCCATCACCGCGACGGTGATGTCGAGTCCGAGGTCGGCAATGTCGCGCTCGGTGCGGGCGACCATGGCGGGGGACAGGTCGATGCCCAGGACCGAGCCGGTCGGGCCGACGCGTTCCGCGGCCGGGAACAGGACCGCGCCGCGGCCGCAGCCGATGTCCAGGACGTCGTCGCCCGCGATGGGGCCGACGTCGTCGAGGAGTTGGCGGGCGAAGACGCCGAAGAAGTCCACGCCGACCGCGTCGTAGGTGTCCGCGGTGCGGTCGAAGGTCTCGGCGATCGTCTGCCGTGTGTCGTCCAGCTTCATGTCCACCCCGCCCCGTCAGGCTCCCAGCCGGGCGAAACGTTAACTGCGTTCAGCTTCTGCGGGTATCCCCGTTGTCGCCCTGACCAGCACCTTTGTCACTTATGCACGAGTCGCGCGGGGGCGAATCAGCCGTGCCGGTTGGATACCGGCCGGTAACCCCTTGACCCCACCGAAACAAAGACGTACAAAGATGAAACAACAGTGAAATGAAGGGAATCCCACTTCATGTATGCCGCCGAACGCCAGCAGCTCATCGCCGACCGTGCTCGCGCGGCGGGGCGGGTGGAGGTCGCCGGGTTGGCCGAGGACCTGGGTGTCACCACCGAGACCGTTCGGCGCGACCTCGACGCCTTGGAGAAGCACGGTGTTCTCCGGCGGGTCCATGGCGGTGCGATTCCCGTGGAGCGGCTGCGGTTCGAGCCGGAGCTGGCCGCCCGGGACGCCGAGTCGACCGGAGAGAAGCAGCGCATCGCCAAGGCGGCGCTCGCCGAGTTGCCCGCCGAGGGCGTGATCCTGTTGGACGCGGGCAGCACGACCGCCCGGCTCGCCGAGCTCGTGCCCGCCGACCGTGACCTCACCGTGGTGACCAACGCGCTGCCGATCGCGCTGGCGTTGGCGAACCGCGGGGTCAATGTGCTCTGCCTTGGCGGAAGGGTCCGTCCCAAGACGCTGGCCGGGGTCGACACCTGGGCGCTCAACGCGTTGCGTGACCTTTACGTCGACGTCGCTTTCGTCGGCACCAACGGGCTGACCGCCGACCGCGGACTCAGCACCCCGGACCAGGCCGAGGCCGCGGTGAAGTCCGCCATGGTCACGGCCGCCCGCCGGGTCGTGGTGCTGACCGACTCCTCCAAGGTGGGAACGGAGTGCTTCGCGCGATTCGCCACCCTGGACCAGGTCGACGTGATCGTCACCGACGACCGGCTCAGCGACGCCGAGGCCGCCGAGTTCGAGGCGGCCGGGCCGACGGTGGTGCGCGCATGATCGTCACCGTCACCGCCAACCCGAGCGTCGACCGCACCATCGAGATCGACAGCCTCCAGCGCGGCGCCGTCCTGCGAACCAGGTCCGCGCTGCTCGACGCGGGCGGCAAAGGCGTCAACGTCGCCCGCGCCCTCGCCGCCAACGGGGTCGCCGCCACCGCCGTCCTCCCGACCGGGGGCGCCGAAGGCGTCCAGCTGACCGCGCTGCTCGCCACCGCGGGCATCACCGTCGTCGAGGTGCCCATCGCGGGCGCGGTGCGGTCCAACATCACGATCGCCGAGGCCGACGGCACCACGACCAAGCTCAACGAGCCCGGCCCCCGGCTCGACGCCGCCGAGCGGGCGCGGCTCGTCGCCGCCACGCTGGACGCCGCCGAGGGCGCCGACTGGGTCGTCCTCTGCGGCAGCCTCCCGCCCGGCCTCCCCGCGGACTTCTACGCCGACCTGACCCTGCGCCTGCGCGAGCGGGGCGCCCGGGTCGCGGTCGACACCAGCGGCGACGCCCTGCGCGCGGCCGTCGCCGGACGTCCCGACCTGGTCAAACCCAACCGCGAAGAACTCGCCGACCTGGTCGGCCACGAAGTGCGGACCCTCGGCGACGCGCTGAGCGCCGCCCGGGAGGTGCTCGACCAAGGCGTCGCCACCGTGGTCGCCAGCGTCGGCGCCGAAGGGGCGCTGCTGGTCACCGCCGACGGCGCCTGGCATGCCCACAGCACCTTCGTCGAACCACGCAGCACCGTCGGCGCGGGCGACGCGCTGCTCGCGGGATTCCTTGCCGCGGGCCACCTCGGGCCCGACGCCCTGGCCGACGCCGTCGCGTGGGGCGCCGCGGCCGCCGCTCTGCCCGGCAGCCGGATGCCCACTCCCGCCGAACTCGACCGGGCCGCCGTGCGCTGCTCACCCGCCTTCGATCCCGCCGCCACCCTCACCGAGAACTGAGACGCCGATGCCCCTCATCACCGAAGACCTCGTCCTGCTCGACCTCGACAGCACCGACCGCGCCTCGACCACCCGTGCGCTCGCCGAACGGCTCCACGCGGCCGGTCGGGTCACCGACGTCGAGGCGTTCCTCGCCGACGTCGCCGCCCGCGAGGCGCAGATGCCGACCGGCCTCGAAGGCGGCATCGGCATTCCGCACGCCCGCTCCGCCGCGGTCGCCGAACCGTCGCTCGCCTTCGCGCGGAGCGATGACGGCGTCGACTGGGGCGCCCCCGACGGTCCCGCGCGACTCATCTTCCTGATCGCCGCGCCGGACGGGGCGGGCGGCGAGCACATGAAGATCCTTGCCTCGCTCGCCCGCAGGCTCGTCCACCAGTCCTTCAAGGACGCCCTCGCCACCGCCGCCGATCCCGCCGCGGTCGTCAAGCTCATCACCGAGGAAGTGATCGACCGATGAAACTCGTAGCCGTCACCTCTTGTCCCACCGGCATCGCCCACACCTACATGGCCGCCGAGGCGCTGGAACAGGCCGCGAAGGACGCGGGCCACGAACTGCTGGTGGAGACCCAGGGCTCGGCGGGCATGGATCCGCTGTCCCCGCAGGACATCGCCGACGCGCGGGCGGTCATCTTCGCCGCCGACGTCGAGGTCCGCGAGCGTGACCGGTTCGCGGGCAAGCCGCTCGTGCAGGCAGGCGTCAAACAGGCCATCAACAATCCCGGTGAGCTGATCGCCCAAGCCGTCGGTCGTGCGGCCGATGGTCCCTCGGCAGTCTTGGTGTCCAAAGTGGACGAATCGGGCGGCGTGGGAACCCGGTTGCGGCAGTGGCTGATGACCGGGGTCAGCTACATGATCCCGTTCGTCGCGGCGGGCGGTCTGCTGATCGCGCTGGCGTTCCTGTTCGGCGGCGCGGAAGTCGCCAACAAGGTCAATGGCGGCACCTTCGGCGGTGTCGAGTACGCCGGTGTCACCGACCTGTCGCAGCTGTTCGCGACCGCGGGCCTGCCGGGTGTGCTGTTCAAGATCGGCGCGGTCGCCTTCTCCATGCTGGTCCCGATCCTGGCCGGGTTCATCGCCTTCGCGATCGCCGACCGGCCGGGACTCGTGCCCGGTGTCGTCGGCGGTCTGCTGGCGACCGCGACCGGCGCCGGATTCCTCGGCGGGCTGCTCGCGGGTCTGCTGGCTGGCGGTGTCGCCTACGCGCTGACCCGGATCTCGCTGCCGCGTGCGTTGCAGGCTGTGATGCCGGTCGTGATCGTGCCGCTGATCTCCACGGCCGTGGTCGGCACCGTGATGCTGCTGGTCATCGGGTCCCCGGTCGCGGCCGTGCAGACCGGTCTGACCGACTGGCTCACCGGGATGACCGGCACCGGCGCGGTCGCCCTGGGGCTGCTGCTGGGCGCGATGATGGCCTTCGACATGGGCGGTCCGGTCAACAAGGTCGCCTACACCTTCGCCGTCGGCACCCTCGCCTCCGGCACCCCGTCGGCCGCGATGGCCGCGGTGATGGCCGCGGGCATGGTGCCGCCGCTGGGACTCGCGCTGGCGACGGTGATCCGGCGCAAGCTGTTCACCGACGCCGAGCGCAAGGCCGGCGAGGCGGGCTGGCTGCTGGGCGCGTCGTTCATCACCGAGGGCGCGATCCCGTTCGCCGCGGCCGATCCGCTGCGCGTGATCCCGTCGATCGTGCTCGGCTCCGCCGCCACCGGCGGGCTCACGATGCTTGTCGGCGCGACCTCGCTCGCCCCGCACGGCGGGATCTGGGTGGTCGGCCTGATCGGCAAGCCGCTGTTCGTCGTGCTCGCCATCGCCGTGGGCACCGTCATCACCGCGGTGTGCGTCCTGGCCGCGAAGTCGTTGCGTGGCAGTGAGAAGTCCGCTGTCGCCGCTGTGCCCGCCACTGTCTGAGAGAGGACCGTCATGACCGAGTGTCGAGTGACAATCGCATCCGCAGTGGGCCTGCACGCCCGCCCGGCGAGCCTGTTCGTGCAGGCCGCCGCGGCGCAGCCGGTGCCGGTGACCATCGCCAAGGACGGCGGCACCCCTGTGGACGCCCGCAGCATCCTGTCCGTGCTCGGACTCGACGTCCGCGGCGGCGAGGAGGTCGTGTTGTCCGCTGACGGCGACGAGGCGTTTCAGGCGCTGGCCGCCCTCGCGGCCGTCCTGGAAGTCGACCACGACGCATGACCAGCTTCAGCGGTATCGGCGTGAGCCCTGGGGTGGCGACCGGCCCGGTCGCCCGCCTCGGGGAGCCGCCCCGGCTGCCTGCCGCTCAGCCTGCGGTCGGTGCCGACGACCAGGACCGGGCCGCCACAGCGCTGGAGGAGACCGCCGCGGAACTGGAGCGGCGGGCCAAGCTGGCGAGCCCGGAAGCCGCCGAGGTGCTCACGGCCGCGTCGATGATGGCGCGCGACCCGGCGCTCGCGTCGAACGTCCGAGACCTTGTCGGGCAAGGGATTCCGGCCGCCTGGGCGGTCGACCGTGCCATCGGCGGGTATCGGGAGCTGCTGGCCGCGGCCGGGCCGTATATGGCCGAGCGGGTAGCCGACCTCGATGACATCCGTGACCGTGCGGTCGCACAGCTGCTCGGCCTGCCGATGCCCGGTCTGCCCGAGCCGGGATACCCGTATGTGCTGGTGGCGAAGGATCTCGCGCCCGCGGACACCGCGCTGCTGGACCCGGCCATGGTGTTGGCCGTGGTCACCGAACGCGGTGGGCCGACGAGTCACACGGCGATCCTGGCCAAGTCGCTGGGCATCCCGGCGGTCGTGGCCTGCGCCGACGCTGTGTCCTTTGTGGATGGTATGCCGGTGGTCGTGGACGGCGGATCGGGCCGGGTCGTGGTGCATCCGACGGAGGCCGAGGTCGCCGAGGTCGCCGCCCTGCGCGCGGCACGGGTCGCGCGGGCCGCTGTGCGCGGTCCCGGTCGAACGGCCGACGGGCACCCGATCGCGTTGCTGGCCAACGTCGGCGGCCCGGCGGACGCGGTGTCGGCCGCCGCCCTCGATCTCGAGGGGGTGGGCCTGTTCCGCACCGAGTTCCTGTTCCTCGACCGCGCCGAGGCGCCGTCGATGGAGGAACAGCGCCGGGTGTACCGGCGGGTCCTGGAACCGTTGGCGGGCCGCAAAGTTGTGGTCCGCACGCTCGACGCGGGCGCGGACAAGCCGGTTCCCTATGCCTGTCCCGATCCGGAGGACAACCCGGCGCTGGGGGTGCGCGGACTGCGGACATCGTGGCGACGGCCGGAGCTGCTGCACGACCAGCTGGAGGCGCTGGCGTTGGCCGCGGGCGACACCGGAACGTCGCCATGGGTGATGGCGCCGATGGTCGCCACGGCAGCGGAAGCCGCCGACTTCGCCGAAGTGGCGCGCTCGCACGGGATCGCGAAGGTCGGCGTGATGATCGAGGTGCCCGCCGCCGCCTTGCGCGCGGCGTCGGTGCTGGCGGCCGTGGACTTCGTCAGCCTCGGCACCAACGATCTGGCGCAGTACACCTTCGCCGCCGACCGGCAACTCGGAGAGCTGGCCGCGCTGCTGGACCCGTGGCAGCCCGCGCTGCTCGACCTGATCGCCGCGACCGCGCGGGCCGGTCAGGAGGCCGGGAAACCGGTCGGCGTGTGCGGGGAGGCGGCGAGCGATCCGCTGCTCGCGCTGGTGCTGGCCGGTTTGGGCATCGAGTCGCTGTCGATGGCGGCGGTCAGCGTGCCGGATGTGCGGGCGGCGCTGGCGGAACGCACGATCGAGCAGTGCCGGGAGATCGCCGCGGCGGCGCTGGCGGCGGAGTCGGCGGTCGAGGCGCGCGAGGCGGCGGCCCGGTTCTGATCCGGTTACGGTGGACCGCATGCGGGTAGCGACGTGGAACGTCAACTCCGTCAAGCAGCGCGAGCCCCGGCTGTTGCCCTGGCTCGACCAGCGCGCGCCCGATGTGGTCTGCCTCCAGGAAACCAAGCTCACCGACGAGGCGTTCACCGACCTGCTCGGAGCGAAGCTCGCCGACCGCGGGTACGAGGTGGCGCTCAGCGGTGAGGGGCGGTGGAACGGGGTGGCGATCCTGTCGCGGGTCGGGCTCGACGACGTCTCCGTCGGGCTGGCGAACGCGCCGGGGTTCCCGCATCAGGAGGCGCGGGCGGTGGCGGCGACTTGCGGCGGTGTGCGGGTGCACTCGCTGTACGTACCGAACGGGCGGGTGCCGGGGTCGGACCACTACGAGTACAAACTCGAATGGCTGGCCGCGCTGCGGGCCGTCGTCGCCGCCGGACCACCCGAGGTGATCGTCTGCGGCGACATGAACATCGCGCCGACCGACGCCGACGTGTTCGACCCCGCCGCCTACGTCGGGCAGACCCATGTCACGGCCCCGGAGCGGGCCGCGCTCGCCGACCTGCAGGCGTTGGGCCTCAGCGACGTCGTGCGTGACCGGTGGCCGACCGAGACTGTCTTCACCTATTGGGACTACCGGGCCGGGATGTTCCACCAGAACCTCGGCATGCGCATCGACCTGGTGCTCGCCGGCGCGCCGGTCGCCTCGCGCGTCGAGGCGGCCTGGGTCGACCGGCACGCGCGCAAGGGGACCGGGCCCAGCGACCACGCTCCGGTGATCGTGGACCTGGACGAGGCCCCGGACGGCGACATCGGGCCGGTCGTGCCGCCGCCGTCCGCGGGTCGTCCTCGCCGAACCGTGCGGTTGCCGCAGGCTCGCTAGCTAGAAGATGTGGAACGTGCGGATCGAGCCCCACGTGCCGCCGTCGCCGGGGGAGGGGCCGGTGAACGTGCCGCCGAGGACCTGGCCGCCGAGGAACGAGTCCGGGACGCCCACGACGGCGCCGTAGCCGACCATGTGCATCAGGACGAGGTGGCCGTCGGTGTCGCCGATGACGGTGTAGATGCCTCCGGTGGACAGGAAGTTGCCGCCGACGTAGGTGCCGATCTGGTTGATGTGGAAGTCGCCGATCGGGAGCGCGCCCTTGTGCGGGCCGGTGAGGACGGCGGCGAGGAACGGGTACTCCGCGGCGGTGGTCTGCGCCGGTTCGGCCATCTTCGCGTCGGTGACCGCGGCGATGGGGCCGCTGTGGCCGTCGGTGGTGGTGAAGGTGCCGGAGAAGCCCTTCGCGCCCGCGTGCCACGACGTGCCGGTGAGCCAGCCGTCGAACGCCGAATAGCGGACCTCGGGGGCGAGGAACGGGCGCTGCACGACGGTGAGCTGGACGGAGCCGGTGCGTTCGGTCTCGGGCATGTTGACCCGGGCGGCGCGGGCCTTGCCGGACAGGACGGTCGTGGTGGTCTTCCACCAGAGCGGGCCGGAGGTGCTCTGGGAGACCACGGTCGTCGGCGTCAGCTCACCGCGCCAGAAGGGGTTGGTGTCGTGGGCGTCGTCGCCGAAGACGAAGCCGATCGTCAGGTGTTCGGCGTACCGGGCCGCCGTGGGTGCGGCCGCGGCGCTGGGCACGGTGATGCTCGCGGCCAGCACGACGGAGACGACTGCCGCGCGGAGGAATGCCCGCATGTGGTGACTCCTCGGGGACGGGGCTCAAGGAGGTCCAGTGTCGTGGGCAGCGTGGTGCGGAGGCTATGCGCTGGGGGACAAAGGGTGTTGTCACTCGGAACAAGCCGGGAACTCTCCCGGGCGTGGCGGAGTTTCTCTGGTTGTGTGGGTCGGGATGCTCTTCGCGCTGTCGCTGCCGGGCTTGGTGGTGCTGCTGATCGTGCTCGCCGCTGTCGAGCGGTGGTCGCCATGGCGGCGCAAGGATCTCCCGGCGACGACGGTGGGCTTTGAGGAACTCGACGCGTTCTTCTCCGGCGGCAAACGGCTGGAACTGGAGGACCGCAAGTCCCAGTCCCTGATGCGCGACGACGAGGAATCGGGTGCGCCGCCGCATCTGCGCGTGGACTTGGACGGCGGCGCGGTGCGGATGGTCAAGCGGGACTAGGTCTGCCAGGTCTCGCGGTAGCGCGCGGCTTTGGCGGCTTCCTCGGCGGCGTGCCGCCTGCGGCGGATGGCCGTGGCATGCCCCGCCGGAAACCCATGCTGCGCGACGCGGGCGTCGACGTTGTCCTGGGCGAACGCCAGGATGATGCGCAGCGCGACCAGGAAACCGAGCAGCGTCGACCCCAGCGCCAACGGCCACGACCCACCGAAGACCACCAAACCGGCGAGCAGCGCGCCGAGGATGGGCGCGAGCTGCATGAGCCCCCGCCCGAACGCGCGAACCAGCCAAGTTGGGCAGGTGGCGACGTGCAGCACCCAGTCCCGGTACCGGTCGGGGAGTCGGCCACCGTAGACGAAGTAGAGCCACCGAAATGGGCCCGGGCGGTTTCCGGCCATAGGGGCATCGTAGTTATCCACAGGCAGCCCGCGACCCCTGCCCTCGCGGCCCCCGCGCCGATAGACTGGCCAAGGGCAGCCCCCCAGGGTGGGTGGGGGTTTGCGCTGGTGGGGCGCTTGCTCTCGAATTGGCCTGCCGTATTGGGTTGGGATGAATCGCCGCTTGATTTCGGCATTCGACGCGCCGATCGGTGATTCCGGGAGCTGTGGTTCGGAACCGCTGCGACAGGGGATCTGCTGTCACAAGCGGTCGCCCGAAGCGGGGCGCGACTTGCCCGTGCCGGCGCCGCGTGCACCGCGACCCTGGACGCGGGCTCGGTCAGGTCGGGCCTCACCTTCGCCAGGCCCAGGTTCATACCGGGACCTGGCGCGCGAAGTCGAGCCCGAGGGCGGGATGGGCGAGTGGGTTGCGCCCGCTCGGCCTTGAAGTCGTCGTGGAAGCGTGAGAAGCCGGTCCTATGGCATGTCGAAGCGCCAGCGGAGGTTGAGGGAGCCGCCCCAGTCGACGGTGCCTCGGGCTTCTTGCGGTTGCCACTTCAGGTCCAGGTCGCCGTGGATGAAGATGTCGACGTTGCGCAGCGGCCGCACGCCGAATTCGGCCTCGTTGTCCAAGCCCAGTTCGAAGCCGTGGTCGCGGGACCAGTCGAGGGTCAGGCGGGTCGTCTCGGTCAGGAACCAGTTGCGCCACAACGGGATTTCGCGGTTGAACAGCTGGACGCTCCCGTTGCCCGCCAGCGGTCCCGCGCCCGATCCCAGGGTGAGCCTGGCGCCGGGGTGGGTGGCGAGGTCGAAGGTGTCGAAGTCCTGCAGCATCCGTTCGATCGTCGTGTCGTCCCAGTGCAGTGCCAGCTGAACCGGGATGCGCAGGTCGATCGGGCTCGCGGTGGTTGCGGTGGCGGCGCTGGTGTCCTCCAGTGCCTGCCACGTGGCGTCGTCGACGATGCCGGTGTCGGGGAGGCCTTCGCGTTGTTGGAAGTAGCGGACCGACCCCTCCGTGAGTGGGCCGAACAGGCCGTCGACGGGGCTCAGTCGCACCGCGCCCGCCGCCGCCTCCGCTTCGAGCTTCGACGCGAGGAGTTGCTGCAGATACTCGACCCAGGCGGTCTCGCCGCTGTCGCGGGCGAGTTCGGGGTTGCCCATGGCGCGCTCCTAGGCGATCGCGGGGCCCTCGGCGGCCCCATAGACGATGGTCTGGTCGACGCCCTCGACGCTGTCGGGCACGGGTTCGCCCTCCAGCCAGGCGACCCAGTCGGCGTCCAGGTCGACGGTGCTGCCGGGGGCCACCTCGTGGTCGAACTCGACTCCGGTGATCTCGCTGTCCATGCCGACCATGGTGTGTGCGAGCCGCCCGCCGCCGACAGGTCCGCGTGGGCGGACGGAAGGGCAGTCAGTCCCGGACGTATCGGGTGACCGAAAGCAGGTCGAGCGGGTCGAGGGACGCCGGGTCCGGTTCGACGGCGTCGGTGAGGGTCTTGGTGATGAGCTCGGCGTCGAGGGCGGCGCCGATCATGACCAGTCGGGTGCCGTGCGGCTCGGGCTCGCGTCGTAGGTCGATGTAGCCGCCGACGGTCTGCAGCGCGTACTGCTCGCCGTCGCCGAAGTGGGCGTAGCCCTTCATCCGGTACAGGCCCGCGGGACGGTCGGCGAGGAAGCGGGCGAAGCGGATCGGGTTCATCGGCTGGTCGGATTCGAACGTGACGCTCTCGTATTCCGCGTGCACATGCGGTTCGTGTTCGATCAGGTCGTCGAAGGACAGTTGGCGTTCGGCCCAGTCCGGACGGTCCACCGGGTCGAACAACAGGTGCGGGTCGACGCGGCCGTGGTCGGTCGGGACGACGGGGACCCCCGCCGCCAGCTCGCGCACCAGCGCCAGCACCCGCTCGCCAGCCGCGGCGTCGATGCGGTCCATCTTGTTGAGCAGCAACAGGTCCGCGTACCGCAGGTGCTTGTCGAGCTGGGGGTGTCGTTCGCGGGTCGACTCGAACTCGGCCGCGTCGACGACCTCGACGAGGCCGCCGTAGGCGACGTGCGGGTTGGTGCTGCCGAGAACCAGCTTGACCATCGCGGGCGGTTCGGCCAGGCCGCTGGCCTCGATGACGATCACGTCGACCGGCGCGTCCGGTTTGGCCAGCCGCGCGAGCATGTCGTCGAGATCGGAGACGTCGACCGCGCAGCACAGGCAGCCGTTGCCGAGGGTGACCATCGAGTCGACCTGGGCGGCGACGGTCATCGCGTCGATGTTGACGCTGCCGAAGTCGTTGACGATCACACCGATGCGCAGACCGGTTCGGGCCCGCAGAAGGTGGTTGAGCAGGGTGGTCTTCCCGGATCCGAGAAAGCCCGCGACGACCAGGACCGGGATCATCTGCACCCGCCCAGAATACCGGCCCGCTCGACCAGCGTTTCGACGACACACGGTAAGCGATCGGTCGCACACCGACAGTGGGAATCTGGTTCCAGTAAACGCTTTCGTTCGTACAAGTGGACCAACGGCGAAGGAAGCTCGGCGATTGTCCCGCCTGGGCGCCGTTTTCTCTGTAAGAGTAGGACGGACGTGCGCACAATTGCGCCACAAGGCCGTTGACATAAGCGCGATCCACAGTCCACAGTCGTGCCGTCCCCCTGCTGACACGAGAGGTACCCATGAAACGCCGTGCCCTGCTGCTGATCGCCGCGCTCGTCGCCGCCGCCGGCCTCGCCATCGCCGCCCCGACCGCTTTCGCGGGCTCGTTCGACAACACGGTCGACGAGAGGTGCTGCGCCACTCCTAAAGCGGGTTAGCCCATTCTGGGGAACGCCGGTGCTTTCGCGAATGATTCTTCCGGACTGACGATCTAGACAGTCGGTTCCGACCAAATGCGGCTCCCAGCCCGGATACGATCCCGGCGGGCCAGGGAGAGTGTGCGATGACCGTGGGATCAAGCGCGGCGAGAACCGTTCGCCGTTTTTTCAGCAAGCGTGGACGCGGCCGTGAATCGGCCAGCTTCGGCGCCGCCGCCTTAGGGGTGCTCCTGCTCGCCGGGGCGGCACTGGGCAACGGGATCTCCCGCACCGCGGTCGAGGTCTCCGACGGGCTGACCTGGCTCGCCGACGAGCAGCGCGGCGAGGTCGTCCAGGTCAATCCCGCCTCCGGCAGGCCGGAGACCCGACTGCAGGTCTCGGGCGCCGACGCGCAGCTCGACATCACGCAGAAAGACGGGATGCTCGTCGTCCTCGACCGGCGGACCGGGCAGATCACCGTGATCGACCTGTCGACGCTGCTCGCCAGCGGTCGCAGGCAGGCCCCGGCGGGCGGGGCGAGCAAGGTGCTCCTCGCCGACGGCAGGCTCTACATCGTCGACCGGGCGGGCGGGTCGGTGGTCAACGCCGACCCGATCACCCTCGCCGACCTCGGCGCCCCGTGGCTGTCGGGTCAACCGATCGCCGACGCCGTCACCGACGAGGAAGGCGTCCTCTGGGTCGTCGACCACGGCGGCAACCTGCGCGCGCTGGACTGGTCCGAGGAGGACAACCGGTTCGTCGAGAAATCCAACCGCCCGGTCGCGGGCGCGGGCCCGCGTGCCGCCCTGGTCCCGCACCGCCAGGGCGTCACCGTGCTGGGCCTCGAAGGTGGCGTCGTCCTGCAGGACGGCACCGGCGCCGACGTGAGCGCCACGACCGCCCGGCAGATCGGCGACGTCCTCGCCGCGCAGACCAGCCCGAGTGGTCTGGTCCCCGCGTCGATCCCGGAGAACGGCACGGTCGTGCTCGTCTCCGGCGACGAGGTGCTGCGCGTCGACGTCGCGGGCCTGGGCTGCGCGCGGCCCGGCAGGCCCGCGGTGTTCCACGACAAGATCTACGTCCCCTGCAAGGGCACCGGCAAGGTCGTCGTGCTCGACCGCTCCGGCGGGCGGGCGGGCGACGACGTGCGCACCGGTGGCTCCGGCGACCCGCAGCTGGTCTTCGACGACGGCAGGCTGTTCATCAACACCCCGGGCGCCGAGACGGGGGTGATCGTCGACGCCGACGGCAAGACCCGCTCGGTGGTCATCCGCAGCCCAGAGCTGCAGGTCACCAACCCGGACCGAACGACGCCGCCGACGCCGCCGAGCCCGCCGAAGCCGAACCCGCACGAGCCGACGCGGACCCGGCCCAACCAGCCGACGACCACGTCGACGGTCGAGGTCAGCCCACTGCCGCCGACGGACAGCGGGTCACCCGTGCCGACGACGTCGGTCGACCCGCGGGCCGGTGTGCCGGGCGTGCCGCCGGGTATCACGGTCTCGCTGGTCTCCCGCACGGCCGACGAGATCTCCGTCGCCATCCGCTGGGGTGAGGCGACCGCGGGCGCGTCCCCGGTGTCCGGGTACGCGGTGGCGGCGACCGGCGCGTTCAGCGGCGGGTCGAAGTCGGCTCAGGTCACCGGGACGTCGACCCAGTTGACTCTGCCCTGCGCGGGCACGCAGTTCTGCCAGAACGGCAGGCTCGACGTCACGGTGCGCGCGGTCAACCAGACCGGTCAGGGCGCCGCCGGGTCGACGGTGTGGACGGTGCCGCCCGGGGCCACGACCAACCCGCCGCAGCCGACCACCACCGTCGCGAACCCGCCGCCGCCGACCACCACGGTCGCGCCGCCCCCGGTGACCACGACGACCACGCCGCCGCCACCTCCGCCGCCGCCGCCGTCGCTGCCGACCGCGGGCGCGGTGGTGATCACAGGTGTCTCGGGTACCAGCTACAGCAGGCGGCTGACGATGGCGCCGCCCGCCGACTGGGCCAACCACAACGGCACCTGCGAGGTCGTGAACAAGACCTACGACTACTCGCAGCCGATCGCGTGCTCGGCCACAAGCGCGACGATCACCATCGAAGAGGGGATCAACAGCGTCGTTGTCCGCGCGCACGCCGCGAGCGGTGGCGCGTCGGTCGACTCGGCGAGCCGGTCGATCCGGATGATCTCGAGCGAACCCTGCCCGGGCGGGCGGATCTGCCAGCAGCCGAAGGTGGCCAGTGACCAGGGCAGCACCGAGCTCTCCTCCGGGTCGATGACCGGGGCGGGCCTGGGCCTGATCGCGACCGCCGTGCTGCTGCGCGTCGGTGTGCGGCGGCGGGAAGACGAGGACGAACAGCGGTGACGACGATGACCGGCGCGGCGATCGGTGAGCACGAGATCGCCGCGTTCCAGGCGCTGCACAAACGCGTCGGCGACGCCGTCGAGACCGCGCTGCGCGGCAAGCGCGAGGTGGTCGACCTGGTGCTGGTGGCCATGTTCGCGGGCGGGCACGTGCTGCTCGAAGACGTTCCCGGCACCGGCAAGACGACGCTGGCGCGTGCGGTCGCCGGCGCCCTGGGCGGGCTGTCGCGGCGCGTGCAGTTCACCCCGGACCTGTTGCCGTCGGACGTCACCGGCACTTCGGTCTACGACCCGAAGAGCGGACAGGTCGGGTTCCGGCCGGGCCCGGTGTTCGCGAACGTCGTCCTCGCCGACGAGATCAACCGGGCGGCGGCCAAGACGCAGTCGGCGCTGCTGGAGGTCATGGAGGAGCGCACGGTCACCGTCGACGGTGTCGCGCACGCCGTGCCGGACCCGTTCCTGGTCGTGGCCACGCAGAACCCGATCGACCTCGACGGCACGTACCGGCTGCCGGAGGCGCAGCTCGACCGGTTCATGCTGCGCACCTCGATCGGCTACCCGGAACTCGTCCACGAGTTGGACGTGCTGCGCCCGGGCAGCGGCGCGGGCCGGATCGGCACGGTGCCCACGGTGACCAACCCGCACCAGGTGGCGGAGTGCGCGCGCAGGCTCGCCACGCTGCACGTCGCCGACCCGATCCTGCGCTATATCACCGAGTTGGGCACCGCGACCCGGGCCGACGACCGGCTGCGGCTCGGCGCGAGCACCCGCGGCCTGCGCGCGCTCGTGCGGTGCGTGCAGGTGTACGCGGCCTCGCACGGCAGGCACTTCGCCGTGCCCAGCGACGTGCAGCGGCTGTGCGGCCCGGTGCTCGCCCACCGGCTGGTGCTCACCCGCGAGGCCCAGCTCGCGGGCGCGACGACCACCGAGGTGCTGGCCGAGATCACGGCCAGGGTCGAGGTCCCGCGCCCCACACCGCAATGACCGCGCGGGGTGTGACCGCGCTCGTCCTCGGCGTGCTGCTCGGCGGACTCGGACTGTGGTGGCGCTATCCAGGACTCGCCGCGCTGGGCATCGCGTTGACGGTGACGGCGCTCGCCGGGCTGGGTTCGGTGCTGTTCGCGGCCCCGGTGACGTCGTCGCGCACCGTCCGGCCGCGGACGGTGCAGCGGCTCGGCGTGTGCACCGGAACGCTCGAGATCACCAGCGTGCGCAAACGCTTTCCCGTGGTGCTCGACGGGACCGATGAGGTGGCGGGCGAGCCGGTGCCGGTCGACATCCCGGTCCTGGCGGCGGGGGAACGGACCCTTGTGGAGTACCGCATCCCGACCGACCGCCGCGGTGTCTGGCGGGTCGGCCCGCTGACTCTGCGCAGGCGCGGGCTGGCCGGTCTCGCCGAGTCGCGCACGACCGTGGGCGAGGTCGTGGAGGTGCGGGTCGTGCCGCGGGTGCTCCCGGTCCGGGGTCTGCCGTCGGGGGCGCGGCGCGGCCAGATCGGCGCCGACGAGCGGGTCGAGCGCGGCGGCACGGACCTGGTGGGCTTGCGCGAGTACGTGCCCGGCGACGACCTCCGCAGGCTGCACTGGGCGACGAGCGCGCGCACCGGAACCCTGATGATCCGGGAGGACGCCGACCCGGCGCGGCCGCATCTCGCTGTCCTGCTCGACGACCGCGCGTCGGGATACCCGCGGGAGCGGCAGTTCGAGGACGCGGTCGAGGCGGCCGCCTCACTGCTGACCTCCGCGATCGCCGACGCCCATCCGGTGCGGCTGCTGACCGTCTCGGGGTCGCTGGACATCGAGGCAGCCGACGGCGACTCGGGCTTCGTCCTCGCGGCACTGGCCGATGTGGCGCTGGTGGACGACGCCGGGGACGCCTCGGTGCCCGCGCGTGATCTCGACGTGGTGGCCGTGATCTGCGGTGAGTCGGCGGACCTCTCGGCGATGCTGCTCGAAGCGGGCCGCGCGTCCTATGGCGTGGTGCTGACGGTGGCAGACGAGGGCGCGGGCCTGTCGGCGATGGGGAGTGTGTTGGTGGTGCGGGCCGCTGATGCCGAGGGGTTGTTGCGGGCGTGGGATTCCGGGGTGGCTCGGTGACCGGGTGCGTCGGATGGGTGGGTGACTCTGCGGGGGTGTCGATGTCCGCGGGTGGTCTCGAGGTGGTGGGCTGTGATGAGTCGGTTGCGCTCTCGGCGATGCGGCTGACGGTCGCGGGCGATGGCGTGGGTGTGTCCGCGATGGGGAGTGTGCTGGTGGTGCGGGCCGCTGATGCCGAGGACCTGTTGCGGGCGTGGGATACCGGGGTGACCTGGTGACCGGGTTGCGCGCTGGGTGGGCGGCCGTCCTTCTTGCTGTGGCGGCGTTTCCGCTCGCCGGGGGATGGTCCGGTTCGGTGGCCTGGCCGTTGTTCGCGGGCGCTGTCGTGGTCGCGTTCGGCGTGGTGGTGCTGGCTCGACGTTTCCGGCTGACGACCGGGATGACGTTGGTGGGCTCGGGTGCGGTCGGTCTGCTGGGCGGGTACTTCGTCGCCCGGGGTGCGATCGCGGGTGGGCCGTTGGAAGTGTTGCGTGACAGCGTTCCCCGGCTGCTGACCTCCGCGCGTCCGGCGCCGCCGACGCCAGACCTGCTGATGCCGGGTGTGCTGATGGTGTTCCTCGTCGCGCTCGTCGTGGCGGTTTCCGTTGCGGGGGAAAGGCGTTCGCTGATCGGACCGCCGGTAGGGGCCGTCGTGCTCTACACGGCGGGCGCGTTGGTCACCGCCGGCCGGGCGGATGCGCGCGGTCTGGTGGCGGTCGCGGTTGTCGTGCTGGCCGCGTTCGGGTGGGTGGTCGTGGACCGGGCCGAGTCAACCCGCCGGGTCTCCCTCGGTCCGCCTGGCGCTGTGCTCGCCGTCCTGGCGGCGGTAGCGCTGCTCGCGGGCGTGCTGCCGAGCCGCGACGCGTTCGAGCCGCGGGAATTGGTGCGTCCGCCGGTCACCGACCTCGCGGTGTCGAACCCGTTGCCGCGGCTGGCTTCCTGGGCGGCGATGGCCGACACCGAACTGCTCCGGATGCGTGGCCCGGAGCTGCCGGTGCGGCTCGTCGTGCTGGCCGACTACACGGGCGCGGCGTGGCAGGCGTCGTCGCTGTACGGGCCGATCGGGGCGGTGGCCCCGCCGGACCTGCCCGCGGGCCGCCGGGCGCGGGAGGCCGACGTCGAACTGGTCGTCGGCGCGCTCGACGGCAACTGGCTGCCCACCGTCGGCAGGCCCGTCTCGACCAGTCTCGGCGACGTGTTGGTCGACCCGGACTCCGGCTCACTGATGCTGCCGCGCGGAGTGGGTCCGGGCCTGTCCTACGACGTGCGTGGCGTGGTCGACCGGCCCAACGACGACGACCTGGCGGGCGCGAAGGTGCCCACCGGCGATGCCATCCGCCGCTACCTGGACCTCCCCGGACTGCCCGCGACCCTCGCGGACTACGCGCGGCAGGCCGTCGCCAACACGAGGACGCCCTACGAGCAGGCGGTGGCGCTCGAACAGGTCGTGCGGCTCGACCGCCACCCCGACGCGGAGGCACCGGTCGGGTCGTCCTACGCGCGGATCGAGCAGTTCCTGTTCGGCCCGGCGGGCGACGCGGGCGCGGGCAAGGGCACCGCCGAGCAGTTCGCCACGGCGTTCGCGGTGTTGGCCAGGGCGGTCGGTCTGCCGACCCGCGTGGTGGTCGGATTCCAGCCGGTGCCCGAGGGGCCGGACGGCTACCGGGTGATCCGGGGCGTCGACGCCACCGCGTGGCCCGAGGTGTACTTCGCCGACTGGGGCTGGGTGCCGTTCGACCCGGTGTCGGGCACCGACAGCGGACCGAGCGCTGCGTCGAAGCGGGAGGTGCTCAACCGGCTCGCCTCGACCACGGCCCAGCCCACGGTCCCGGCGAAGGACGGGCCGCCGCTGGTGGTCCCGTCGCAGCAGGCTCAACCCGATGCGGCGCAGGCGAAGCCCCGGTCTCGGCACTGGCTGCTGCTGTTCCCCGCGCTCCCGCTGTCTGCCCTGCTGGTCCTCGCCTGCCTGCGGGCCGTGCGGCGGGCACGGCTGCGTCGCGCGGGAGCCCTTGGCGCGTGGGCGTGGGTGCTCGATGTGCTGCTGCTGGCCGGTCGGCAGCCCGCCCGGCACCTCACCGCGCCCGACATCGCCGCGCTGGTCCCGGATCCGGAGCCCGCGCTGCGGCTGGCGGCGCTGGCCGACCGGGCCGCGTTCGCCCCCGACACCACCGGCCCGGACGACTCGTGGCGGCTCGCACGGCAGGTCCGCGCGGGTATAAAGCGGGTGGTTCCCTGGTACCGGCGACTCTTCTGGGCGGTCGACCCGAGGCCTCTGAGGCGTTAGTTGCGGACCGCGCACACGCGGGCGGAGGAGCCCTTCTTGGTGGTGGGGTCGTCCAAGCCGATGGCGACGAGCTGGAAGCAGTACTGCTTGGCCTTGGGGTCGAGGTCGGGGACCACGAAGCTCGTCTCGCCGGGGTCCACTCCGGACACGAACTTGGGCTTGGCCGCGGGGTCGGTGACGTCGTAGAGCACGAAGTGGGCCCGGCCCCCGGTGGGGTCGGTCCAGTGCACCTCCACGGTGCTCCCGTTGTCCGCCAGGCGTTTCAGGACGGGAGCCGTCTTCGGGTCGCCGCCTTGGGCGATGGGCGCCGCCGCCGAGGTGGTGGTGGTCGTCGCCGGGACCGTGGTCGTGGGCACGCTCACGGTGGTACTGGTCGTCGTCGCCGGGGGTGCGGCGGCCGGCGTGTCACCGCGGTTGGCGAAGATCCCGATGCCGACTCCGGCCACGACGGCGACGAGGCCCGCCACCGCGAACGCCCAGCCGCGTCGACGGGCCGGTGGCTCGTCCGGGTCGGGTGTGCGGTCGGTGGCGTCGACATCGACGAGATCCCAGTCATGCGGCGGAACAGCCAACGGCGGGGGAACGGCCGCCAGTCGGACGGCGGGCGGAGCGGCCGGCAGGGGAGCAACAGCGGGCGTGACCTGCTCCGGGGCGATCTCCGGCGCGGCCGGGCCGAAGTCCGGGGCAGCGGGCGCCGGGGCGTGTCGGACCGTCAGGTCGGCCAGCCTGCCGGTCATCGTCCCGCGCGCCTCATCCACCACGGGCGCGCGAGGCGGCTCCGCTTCCGGCTCGGGTTCCGGCGTCGGGAGCGGTCCGAAGTCGGCCGAATGGGTCAGCGGCACGCTTTGGGTGCGCTCCACCGGCGACACGGCGGTCGCCTCGGAATCCACAATGTCCACAGTGGACGGAATGGCGGGTGGGCCCCACTTGCGCACCTCGGTCCCGACCTCGGCGAGCGCGTCGCGCAGTTCGGCGGCGTCGGCGAACCGGTCGGCCCGGTCCTTGCGCAGGCAGCGCCGGATCACCGACACCAGGTCGGCGGGCACCTCCGGGCGGGTCAGCGCCCGCGGCTCGGCCGACCGGACCCGGCCCAGGTAGGTCAGCACCGTGTCCTCGTCGGGGTTGTCCGACGCGAACGGCGGCACCCCCTCCAGCAGCGTGAACAGCGTCGACCCGAGCGACCACAGGTCGTCGGCCGCCGCCGGGGCCACGCCCTCGATCATCTGTGGCGCCGCATGCCGGTAGCTGACCAGTTCCAGTGACGCCGAGTGCCCCGCGTCCGCGCCGCGGGCGATCCCGAAGTCCGCCAGCACGTACGACGTCGGCAGCACCAGCACGTTCTGCGGCTTGACGTCGCGGTGCAGAAACCCCTGCGCGTGGGCGAAAGCGAGCGCGTCGGCGACCGCGATGCCCGCCGCGACGACCTCGGAGACCGGCAGCGGCCCCCGCGCGCGGAGCCGGTCGTGCAGTGAGCCCAGGTCGTAGAACTCCATCACGATGCAGGGCTGCCCGTCCGCGACCGTGCCGGTGTCGAGCACGGTCACGATGTGCGGGTGCTGACGCCCCAGCCGGACGGTGATCTCCAGTTCCCGCCGGAACCGGGCGAGCGTCGCCGGGTCGGCCACCTGCAGGACCTTCACCGCGACATCGCGGCCCAACCCGTCCTGCCGAGCCCGGTAGACCGTGCCTTCGCCTCCCTGGGCGACCAGCCGGAAGTCGCTGTAGCCGGGCAGCCCGATCTCCGGCCGCGGGGGCGCTTTCGGTGCCCACGCCAGCAGTTCGTCGTCCACCCGGCCGCCTTCGCCCTCGGGTGCCGCCGGTCGCGGCACACACGCGGCATCGTATCGGCCATGGTCCGGCAAGGATGGTGTCCAGGCCGAGTCGCCCCGGCCTGGACACCGATCCGGTGTTAGCTGACCGCCTTCAGCGCGTCGACCTCACCCGAGCCGTAGAAGCTGTTGTGCGCCGGACCGCCTTGGCAGGTCTGGGGCGCACCGCTGTTCTGCGGGAAGTCGGCGTAGATCGACGTGTCCGGGCAGGCCAGCGGGTTGGTCGCCTGCTGGAGCCGGGACGCCAACTGGCCGGAGGACCCGTCACGGACCGAGGCCAGCAGCGCGGCGACACCCGCGGCGTGCGGGCCCGCCATCGACGTGCCCTGCAGGTAGCAGTACTTCGCGCCGGTCCCGGGGTCGATGACCTGGCGTGCACAGGGGTTCGCCGCCGGATAGGTCGAGAGGACCCGTCCGTTCGGTGCGGCGGCCGTCAGCTGCAGCCGCGAGTCGCCGCCGGGGGCGGTGACGTCGGCGGTGGAGATGCCGTAGGAGGAGTAGAAGGACTTGAGCCGCAGGTTGCCCGTCGCGGTCACGCCGACGACTCCGGGGACCTCGACCGGGACCACCGAGCAGGCGTTGGTGATCTCGCGCTCCTGCTCGCTGCCGGGCGGGAAGTCGGGGCTGATGACGTCCACGGTCGGGTGCGACAGGTCGGTGCTGTCATTGCCCTGCGACGCGACCACGAGCACGCCGTTGGACTGCGCGTAGCGGATGGCGCGGCGTTCGGCTTCCCAGATCGCCCGCTGGTCGGGGTCGTTCTTGCAGTTGAACAGCCAGGGGTCGGCGAAGTAGCTGTTGTTCGTCACGTCGATGCCGTTCTTCGCGGCCCACATGAACGAGCAGATCACCATCTCGGGGAAGAAGAAGCCGTCGTCGTTGCTCGACTTGATGCCCGCGATCTTCACGTTCGGGGCCACCCCGACGATGCCGGAGCCGTTGGCCGCCGCGGCGATCGTGCCCGCGGTGTGCGTGCCGTGGCCGTTGGCGTCGTTGCCGGGCAGCAGCGGTGCCGGGGCGCCGCTGGAGCAGTCGGCGCTGCGCGCGGCGTCGTAGTTCGGCGCGAGGTCGGGGTGGGTGAAGTCCAGCCCGGTGTCGATGTCGCCGACGACGACGGAGCCGGAGCCTCCGGTCACCTCATGGGCCTGCGGAACGTTGATCTGGACCATGTCCCACTGCAAGCCGGACAGCGTGTCGCCCCAGGTCGCCTGCACGGCCTCGACCGCGGCTTCGTCGGCCGCGGCGGGTTCGTTGCGGATGCCGAAGCCGGAGGTGGCGCTGACGCCGTCGACCTTGCTCGACTTCTTGACCGTGTTCGCGAACCCGGTGTTCGCCGAGCGGGCCACGATGACGCCGATCTCGGCGTAGTTCGCCACGACGGTCCCGCCCGCGGCGGCGATGGCCTGACTCGCGTCCGCGGTCGACGAGCCCTGCCGGTAGAGCACGACATAGGTCGAATCCGTGGCGCTGGTCGCCGCCGTGCTCGTGGTGGCCGCGGGTGCGACGACCAGTGCCGCTGTCAGGCCGAGAACGGCGGACAGCCTGCGTCTCGAATACTTCATTTCTGGACCTTCCGGTAGGACGGTCCCCGACCTGGCTGTGGGTAGAACCCCAGGAGGGGTCTACCAGGTGGGATGGCCGGTGTCCATGGCCGGAAGTCAGCTCTCCACGAGCGCGGCCAATTCGAGGTGCATCGGATCCGTGGAGGGCTGCCGCCAGTCCCCGCCCCAGGAAAAGCCCCACTTCTTGAACACCGAAACCACGCGCCGATCGATCTGCCCGGCCGTGCCGGGCAGATTGCCGGGGACGTTGAGGTCCACGGCGATGCCCCAAGTGTGCAGCGACAGTCCCCGGCGCGGGTCACGGCCGATGAACCTGGGCACGTAGCAGCCGCCGTACTCGCCGGGGTGCACGAGCGCGCCCAGCCCGGCACGCTCGATCTCGGTCAGGGCGCCGCGCAGCTGGCTCAGCATCCGCCGGTGGCAGGTGACCCGGCCCAACAGGGGAACGGTCTCGGTGCGGATGTTCGCCGACACCCAGCGGGCATCGGGTTCGACGCTCCCGTCGGGGAAGTACCGGTAGCTGAACGAGCCGACCGCCTTGGCCACCGAGCCGCCCGTGAGGTACGCGGCCTGCCGCTCTCCGCCTGCCCCGCGGGCGGGCTCGGAAAGCGGCTGGACCGAGGCTGTGCCGCCCGTGACCCGCTCGAGGGTCTTGCGCACGTCCGTCGAGTCCACGGAGAGCAGGATGGCGTTGCCGGGAACCATGCCCAGCTGTTCGGCGCGGCGGACGTTCACCAGGGCGTCGATGGTGGGGACGGTCGAGGCGTAGGCGCCGATGCGCAGCCGGAAGTCCTGGCTCTGGTCCCGCAGCGCCAGCTCGCCGCCGAGATCCTGTCCCAGGTCGCGGCCGATCTCGTGGGTGATGACCGCCTCGCCCGCTGCCAGCGCCCGCCAGACCGGCTCGGATTCGGCGGTGACCTTCGCGGCGAACCGCCGGTAGGGCGCGAGATCCGCGCCCGCCACCGTGATGGTCTGGTGTGCGACGGCGACCGAGGCGACGGAAAGCCGCAGCGATCCGCGGACACCGCGCACCGCGAGCACCTCGGCCACGAGCGGTTCGGGCAGCGTGTCCGTGCCCAGGACGAGCAGGTCCGGGCGGAGCGGCTCGGCGGGTGGCGGACCCGGATCCTCGACCGACCAGTCGACCGGGATCGGCGGTGGCGCGGCCGCCGTCGACGCGGGCTCGCGGGCATAGCCGCCGCACCCGGTGACGAGCGCGCACAGCACCAGGGCGACGAGCTGTCTCACAGCTGCAGCGTCGCCTGTCCCAGCTGCGGCGGGTTGCACACCCGGCACGGGGTCAGGCCGCGCACGATCACGTCGTCGATCTTCACCAGTTCCGCCTCGTCACGCGCCTGCGGGAGGTGGCAGTCGACCCGGTGATAGGACGACTCTCCGGCGACGACGAACCCGGTGAAGCCGAATCCGTTGGCGGCGGCCGGGTTGGAGCCGTGGTCGGCCACCGCGGCGGCGACGCGGTCGAGCGCGTCCTCCAGCCGGACCCGGTCGGCGCGGTGGTTCTGCACGATGATCATCGCCGATCCCATCACCACGATCGCCAGCCCGACCATTCCGCCGGAGATCAGGTACGGGAACTGCGCGGGGGTGAAGTTGCTGCTGGCCGCGCCGTTCCAGCCGAGGAACATCACGAGGAAGCCGGTGACGCAGAGCAGCACCCCCAGCTGTCCGCCGAGTCGACCCAGGTTGATCCGCACTGTGTACTCCTTCGTCGTGGGCGGCTCAGGCGCCCAGGTAGGCCTCACGCAGGTTGACCTGGCGCAGTTCGTCGCCGACGCCGGTGTAGACCAGCGTCCCCTTCTCCATGATCAGCGCGCGGTCGGCGAACGGGAGCGCCCCCGCGTTCTGCTCGACCATCAGCACGGTGGTGCCGTCGGCCTTGATCCGCGACGTCACCTCCCACACCGTCTTCGCGACGGTGGGGGACAACCCGAGGGATGCCTCGTCGATCAGCAGCAGCCGGGGACGGGACATGAGCGCGCGGCCCACGGCGAGCATCTGCTGTTCGCCGCCGGACAGCGTCCCGGCGAGCTGTTCCTCGCGCTCGGCGAGCCGGGGGAAGTAGTCGTAGGCCAGGTCGAGTTGCCGCTTGACCGTCTTGCTGTCGCGCCTGCGGGTCCAGGCGCCCAGCCGCAGGTTCTGCCGCACGGTCAGCCGGGGGAAGACCCGCCTGCCCTCGGGGCACAGCGAGATGCCCGCGCTCACCCGCGCCGACGGCGACTTGCGGCCGAGATCCTTGCCGTCGAACAGGACCCGCCCCGACCGCGGTCGCAGCAGACCGGCGATGGTGCTGACCGTGGTCGTCTTGCCCGCGCCGTTGAGACCGAGCAGGACGCAGACCTCGCCCTCCTGGACCTCGAAGTCGACGCCGTGCAGCACGGGGAAGGCGTCGTAGCCGACGACCAGGCTCTCGATCTTGAGCAGCGTCACGACGCGGCCTCCTCTTCGCCCAGGTACGCGCGGACCACCTCGGGGTGGCGGCGCACCACGTCGGGTCGGCCCTCGGCGAGCACCTCGCCGAAGTTGAGGCAGTACACGTAGTCGGAGATCCGCGTGACCAGCGGAACGTGGTGGTCGATCATCACGATCGTGAGGCCGAACTCCTTGCGCAGCCCCAGAAGCGTGTCACCGAGCGAGTGCGCCTCCTCCGGTCCGAGCCCGGATCCCGGCTCGTCGAGCAGCAGCAGATCGGGGTCGGTGGCCAGCACGGTGGCGATCTCGATGCGCTTGAGCAGCCCGTAGGGCAGGTCGGCGACCCGCGCGTGCGCGTGACCCGCGAGCCCGGACAGTTCGAGCAGCTGGTGGGCGCGGTCGGTGAGCCCGCGCTCCTCGACGAAGGTCGCCGGGCCGCCCACCATGCCGGTCACCGGGTCGTAGCCGATGCGCAGGTGCTGGGCGGTGAGCAGGTTCTCCAAGACCGTGGCGTTCTTGACCAGGCCGACGTTCTGGAACGTGCGCCCGATCCCGAGCGCGGCCCGCGCGTGCACCGGCATGGCCGTGATGTCGCGGCCGCGGTGGCGGACCCGGCCGGAGGTGGGGCTGTAGAAGCCGGTGACGCAGTTGAACAGCGTGGTCTTGCCCGCGCCGTTGGGGCCGATGATGCCGACGATCTCCCATTCGCCCGCGCGCAAGGTGACCTCGCGCAGCGCCTGGACACCGCCGAAGTTGATGCTGAGCGCGTCGACCTCAAGCACGGACATCGTTCACCTCGATCTCCTTGACCGCGCCCGCGTGCCGGTCGAACCGGCCGCCGAGCATCCAGCCCCGGATCGGCGCGACCTGCTGGCCGATGCCGCCGGGGAAGCGGGTGATCGTGAGCAGCAGCAGGATCGGGCCGATCACCAGGGCGACGAACTCCTTGGGCAGTCCGATGACCCCCTCGACGAAGCCGGTCAGGTGCAGCACCTCCACGAGGAAGCCCGAGCCCAACAGCGCGAAGAAGACTGACCCGAGCACCACCCCGAGCCGGTTGCGCAGCCCGCCCACGACTGTCATCAGTACGAACAGCAAGGCCAGTTCGAAGTCGAAGCTGCTCGGCACGATCACCTCGTCGTGGTGTGCGAGCAGCGACCCGCCGATCGCGGCGAACACACCGGAGACGACGAACGCGAGCATCGTGTACGCCTTGACGTTGATGCCGTAGGACGAGGCCACCCGCGGGTTCTCCCGCAGCGCCTGCAGCGCCCGCCCGCCCTTGGTCCGGGTGAGCCGCAGGTCCAGCCACCACACCAGGGCCAGGAAGGCCAGGCACACGTAGTAGTACTGGTAGTCGGTCTCGAAGCCGATCGGCCGCGGCGCCGCCTTGCCGCCCTCGCCGCCGGTCAGCGCGGCGATGCCGAACAGGCTCTCCTCGGCGAACATCCCGTAGGCCAACGTGACCAGCGCGAAGTACAGCCCGGACAGCCGCAGCGAGATCGCGCCGAGCACCGCGGCCTGGACCCCGCCCATGAACGCCGCGACCGGCACCGCCAGCCAGAACTCCATGCCCAGGTCGGTCACCACGAACGCGGAGGTGAACGCGCCGATGCCGACGAAAGCCTGGTGGCCCAACGAGATCTGGCCCGCGTAGCCGATCAGCACGTTCAGCGACAGACCGATGATGGCGAAGATGGCCGCGGTCGAGAGCACGCCGACATCGGACACGCCGAGGTCGAACGGCGAGAGATGGTTGCCGGGGACGGCGAGCACCAGCCACGCCACCGCGGCCCAGACCACACCACGGCCCAGCACGCCGGACGCCCTTGGCCGGAACGGCTTCTCCTCGACGCTGACCGTTGGGAGGACCGCGGTCTTCTCGGCCGGAGTCTCCGGTGGAGTCTGTGTCGCGGTCATGTCGCTGCCCTCCGGACGAACAGGCCCTGCGGCCGCAGCAGCAGGACGGCGAGCAGGAAGACGAACAGCACCAGGGCTTTCGCGCCGTGGACCTGTTCGAACGCGGACAGCGTGCCCAGCTGCTCGACGACGCCGACGACAAGTCCGCCGATGACCGCGCCCGGCATGCTGCGCATCCCGGCGAGCACGGCGGCCATGAGCCCCGGAAGCAGGGCCCGACCAGCGCCGAAGGTCAGGAAGCCCGCGGTGAACGTGGTGTTCGGGCCGGCGAGCACGCCCGCCAGCCCGCCGAGCAGCGCGGCGATGCCCCACGTCATCATCGACACCCGGCGCACGCTGATGCCGACGAGTTCCGCCGCCGTCGACTCCTGCTGCGCCGCCTGGATCGCCAGACCCGACGGCGACCGGAAGAACACCGCCAGCGCGACCGCGACCGCGCACAGCACACCGAAGGTGATCAGCTGCTGGTAGGTGACCGCGGCCCCGAACGGAGTCGCCGCGACGCCCTCGACGATCTTGGGCATCTGCCGGATCGGCACCTCGTTGTTCTGCCAGAACTGGATTCCGACCGCCGTCAGCGCCACGCCCGCCGTGCCGACGAGCAGCGTGACCTTCGAGGCGTTGCGCAGCGGGTGGATCACCAGCCGCTCGGTCAGCAAGCCCATCGCGACCGCGGCGAGCAGTCCGAAGAGGACACCCCAGCCGTAGGACCAGCCCCAGATCTCCACCGCAACGAACGCGGCGAACAACCCCGTGGTGCCGAACTCGGCCTGGGCGAAATTGAACACCCCGGACGCCCGGTAGACCAGCACGATTCCCAACGCCACCAAGGCGTAGACGCTGCCCTGCAGTACTCCGGTGACCAGGACGATGCCAAGTTCATCGATACTCACGCGGCCACCTCACAAGTTCGGTGGCTGCACTCGCGAAGGCACTGTGTCGAAGATCCGCTCATGGCGCCACGTTCAGCCGCTGGGTGCGGTACTGCCGCGCGCCGCAGTCGGCACGCAGCAAGTGCATGGCGGTGCCGCCGAAATGGTCGCTGCCGCTCCACTGCACGCCCGGGTAGACCCCGGTGTCGAACCGCTTGCCACTGACCAGCGTGGCCAGGAACCTCTCCCGGCTGAGGTCCTTGCCGGTGGCCTGGAGCATCGCGCCGACAAGCTTCTCCGCGCCCCACAGCGCGACGCCGATGTCGTCGGGCGCGGAGCCGGTCTTGCGGCGGTAGGCCGGGTCGAACTCCGGGTCCAGCTGACCGATCTTGTCCAGCCCAGGGAACGACGAGAAGAACAGCGCGTTGCTCACGTTGGGGCAGCCGCCGGTGGCCACGATGTTGAGGCCGTTGGTGTTGCCCGGCCCGAAGAACTGCACACCGCACGTCATCGACTTGCTGACATTGATCAACCCGCTTGGGCTGGCGTTCCACAGCACCGCCTGCGCGCCGCTGTTGCAGATCTGGGTGGCGATGGCCGGGGCGTCCACGTCGGTCTTCTTAGGGATTCGCCGCGACAGCACCACATTCGCGCCGATCGCCTGCTTCATCGCGCCGTCGACCTTGGCGTAGAAGTTGTTGAGGCTGTCGTTGTCGGCGACGATCACCGCGACCTTCTTGCCCGCCAGGTCCGTCTTCGCCACGTTGACCAGCAGCGGAACCTGCTCCTCGTAGGTCAGCGACATCGCGTGGAACGTGCGCAGCGCGTTGAGTGAGCCCAGGTTCGGCCGGGTCTCGTGCACACCGGCCGACAGGTACGGCGTGTTGACCGAGGTGGCGTAGCGGGCGCAGGCGTCGATCTGGTCGGAGCCGCCCGCGCCGATGAGCAGGAAGACCTTCTGCTGCTGCGCGAGTTCCTTGCACACCCCGCGCGCGCTGTTCGGGTCGAAGCGGTCGTCCCGGAAGACGATCTCGACCTTGCGGCCGTGGATGCCGCCCTTGCTGTTGATGTGGTTGGCCCACACCCCGACACCGCTCTGAAACGACTGCTGGGGGAACGCGGCCGCACCGGTGACCGGGGCGTGCACGCCGATCTTGATGGTCGTGTCGGTGACCCCGGTTCGGTCGCCCGGTCCACCTCCGCCGCCTGGGGTACCGCCACCTGGGCCTGGTCTGGTGCCGCCGCCACCCGTTGAGCCACCGCCGGTTGAGCCGCCGCCAGTGGCACCACCCGCGCCAGGCACGTTCCCCGCGGGTTGACCCGTCACCGGGTCCACACCTGGTGCGGCCGCGCCGGGGTCGAGCGCAGCGCCGTCGGCGCCGACCTGGCCGGTGCCGTCGCCGTAGTACTGCCCGCCCGGGCCGATTCCGAGCTCGGCCACGCCGGGCTTCTGGCCGCAGGCCGTCGAGGCGAGCGCGGCGACGGTGAGGAAGACCGCGGGCACCAAGGTGTTCCGAACGCGCATCACAGCCGACCTCCCGCGGCACGCCGCGTTTCCAGGGCGCGGCTCACGCCGCGGCGCACCGTCGTCAGTGTCGGCTCGCCCGCCGGGCCGAGCGCCAGCATCATCAGGTAGGCGGCGACGAGAACCACCGGGATCAGGAACAGCGCCGCCGTCGGGATGTTGTCGAAAATGGGCAGCTTGCCCGCGCTCCGCGCGGCCTGCGCCTGTCCCGCCGCGGCTGGTGCCTCCGGACCGGCCGCGACCGGCTCCCCCGCGGCCGCGGGGACCGGGCCCGGGTCGGGCACGGCGCCTGCATCGGCAGGCACGCCGCCACCGCCACCCCCGCCCAGGTCACCCGTGCCGGTTCCGCCTGTGCCGCCGGAGGATCCCGCCGACTCGCCGCCGGTCGAACTGTCCGGAATGGATGGACTGGTGGTCGGCGGGGCGGGCGTGGAGACCAGTTTCGCGCCCACGCCGTTGGCCGCCGGACCGTCGAACGCGACCTGGAACGTCGCGGGCGCTTCGACTTTCTCCACCAGCACGACCGAAGGCGGCGCCGAGCTGCCCGGCGCGAGCCAGGTGCTCGCCATGGAGGTCAGGTCGAACGTCCACACGCCGCCCGGTCCGGCCGTTCCCGCCGCCGGCGCGCCGCAGTCGAACAGTGGCTGGGTCTTCCACGGCGCGGCCTGGCCGTCGGCCCAGAACTCGGTCACCGGACACGCGATGATCTTCGCGCTCTCCTGGTTGGCGTTGGCCGCGGGCGCGCCGTTCTGCTTGAGCGCCAACACGAACGACGTCACCGTCGCCCCCGGTTCGGCGTCGAGCGCGAACTCGATGGCGAAGATCTTCTCCGGGTCGCCGACCGCCGCGGCCACCGGCAGCGACCCGTTGGGGGCGTTGGGCGGCGCTACCGCCGGTGGTGCGGCGGCGGGCTGGTCGGGGGTCTCGTTGACCCGCCACCACCACCCCGTCTTCACCACCGAGACGCCGGACAGGGTGCCTGGGGCGACTTCGGGAGCGGCCGCCTGGGAAACCCCTGGAACGATCAGGAACGCGAGCCCGCCGATCAGGGCGACGGCGGCGCGGCGCCTGCGCGTGGACATGGCACTCCCAGGGTCGGCGACTGTCGATACAGGACTCAACGCCTGTCTCGATCGGAGGTTGTTGGGACATCCAGGCGTATTTCGGGCACTGGAGTTGTGACCAGTCACAACGACCTCCTGACGCCGCGACGGCGGGCGGACAGCGGGGGTGGCTGTCGAGCGGGTCAACGAGGCAACCTCGCCAAGGATGCGCACAAGTGCATGTCAGGCGGTCCCACCAAGATCGCGAAAGCCCGCCCTCGCCGGTGTTTCACCAGGTAGGACGGGCTCTCGTCGCGAACTCTCCGCGGTGTTCTCAGCCGATGCCCAAGCGCACCTCGCTCGACTGTTTCAGCGTCCGGGTGACGGTGCACAGCGCCTCGACCGCCCGGGTGACCACCGCTCGCACCTCCGCCTGCGCGTCGGCGTCCAGCCCGGACAGGTCGACGTCGAACGTGACGTCGACCCCGTCGAGCTGGTGGGCGCCATCGGGCCGCACATCGGCGGCCGTCGCCCGCATCGGGATCTCACCCGCGCGGCGGAGGACCAGTTCCTCGCCGGTGACCGCGACACAGCCCGCCGCGGCGGCCAGGAGGAGTTCGACCGGACTGAACGCCCCCTCCTGGCCGACGCGGCCGATCTTGACCTCGGCCCCGCGATCATTGCGCGCCACGAACTCATGCGAACCGGTGCGCTCCACATCGATGGTCATGCCGTGACCCCCGCACCTTCGCTGTGCCGCGCTTTCTCCGCGGCCGAACGCTCCACACAGAACTCATTGCCTTCAGGGTCCGCCAATACGACCCACCCGGTCCCGTCCGGCCTGCGCTGGTCGTCGACCAGCGACGCGCCATGGGCGAGCAGCCGCTCGACCTCGGCGTCGCGGGTGTCGTCCGGGCGCAGGTCGAGATGGATTCTGTTCTTCGACGACTTGCCCTCGGGAACGCGGATGAAGAGCAGCGTCGGGCCGTGGTCGAAGTGGATCATCGCCTCCGGGTCGCCCGGCTCGTCCTCCGGCTGGATGGGCCGGGCGACGACCTCACTCCACCAGAGGGCCAGCGTGTACGGGTCGGCGCAGTCGAAGGTGATGTTGTGGATCGCTGAAGCCACGCGGGGGTTTCCTTACGTCGTCAGGCGGAGGATGCCGACGCGACCGGTCGCTCCCGCGGCCCAGCACGCGCCGTCGCGGGCGCAGTCAACCGTGTCGAACGTGCCCGCGTCGAACTGTTTCCAGCTGCGGCCGCTGTCGAAGGTGACGTCGCTGCCGGTCGGTCCGACCGCTATCGCACCACTGCGGACGAAGGGGTGCCAGGCGACGCCGGAGCGGTAGCCCTGCGGGGCGTTCGACGGCTTGGTCCACGTCCGGCCCGCGTCCTGGGTCAGGCCCAGCGCGTCGACGCCGTTGGTGGGCGCGGCGAAGTCGCCGCCCACGGCGATCCCGCGTTTGGTGTCGCGCCACGCGGTGGCGAACACGCCGCCGCTCGCGTTGCTCGCCAGCACGGTGTCGGCCGCCGTCCAGGTCCGGCCGCGGTCGTTCGAGTGCAGCACCCGGGCCTTGGCGCCGCCGCCGGTCGCGATCCACGCGTCCCGGCCGCCCGCGACGCTGACGCACTGCCCGCTCGCGGCGAACGCGAACTCGCCCTCCAGGGCGGCGGGCATCCCGTCGGACGGCAGGACCGACCACGTCGCGCCGCCGTCGCCGGTGGACAGGACGCGGAACTTGCCGTCGACCGGGTCGCTGAGCGCGAGGCCGTGCCTGCGGTCGAAGAACGCCATGCAGTCGTAGAACGCGGTCGGCTCGGTGTTGCGGAACGTCTCGGTCCACGTCGCGCCGCCGTCGGTGGTGCGGTAGATCCGCGAGTCCTCACCTGGGCCGATCGACATCGCGACGGCGTTGTGGGCGTCGAACGCCTCGATGTCGCGTAACTGCAGGGTCTCCGCTCCCGGCGGGGTCGACCGCTGCCAGGACGCGCCGGCGTCGGTGGTGCGCAGGACGGTGCCGCCGCTGCCGCTCGCCCAGGCCACGTGGTGGCTGACGGCGGACAGGCCGCGCAGCCGGGAGTCGGAGCCGGTGGGGGAGAGCTGCCAGGTGAGTCCGGGCTCCGGGGTGGCCGAGGCGGGGACCTGCAGCAAACCGAAGGCCGCGGCGACCGCCGCGGCGATGATCAAGGGTCGCTTCATGTGCCGGACCCTAGTGCCCAAATCAAGTTACTCAAGAGTTTAAACTCGGCCACAACATGAACGCATATACCAGTTTCGTGGCCCTGGGGGACTCCTTCACCGAAGGCATGTCCGACGACCTTCCCGACGGCACCTGCCGTGGCTGGGCCGATCTCGTCGCCGACCGGCTCGCCGCGTCGACACCGGGATTCCGCTACGCGAACCTGGCGGTGCGCGGCAAGCTCGTCCGGCAGATCGTCGACGAGCAGGTCGCGCCCGCCGTGGCCATGGCACCGGACCTGGTGAGCTTCGCGGGCGGCATGAACGACGTGCTGCGGCCGGGCTGCGACGTCGGCGCGGTGGCGGCCAAGATCATCCACGCGGCGGAGGAGCTGTCGGGCGCGGCGAAGCAGCTGGTGCTGTTCCGCGTGGTCGACCCGACCGCCCGGATGCGCGGCAGCGCGCGGCTGATGCCCCGGATCAACCGGCTGCTCGCGGTGGTCGACGAGCTGGCCGAGAAGCACTCGGCGATCGTGGTGGACCTGTTCTCCGCCAAGGTGTTCGACTCGCCGGCGCTGTGGGCCGAGGACCGCATCCACCTCAACGCCGAAGGGCACCGCCGAGTCGCCGAGGCGACCCTGCAGGCCTTGGGACACGAACCCGAGTTCGACTGGGCCGGTCCCGTGCCGCCGATGGCGCCCGCGTCGGTGGCGAGCCGCGTGCGCTCGGACCTGCGGTGGGCCCGGCAGCACTTGGGACCGTGGATCGGCAGGCGGCTCACCGGGCGGTCCTCGGGTGATGGGCGCGCGCCCAAGCGGCCCGAGCTCTCCCCATTCGCCTAGGCGGCGCTGGTCGTCCGCTGTCCCAGCAGGGCGCGGATCTCGCGAACCGCCGCTCGGCCCGCCCGGTTGGCGCCGATCGTGCTGGCGGACGGGCCGTAGCCGACTAGGTGCAGGCGCGGGTCCGCCGCGACGCGGGTGCCGTCCATGACGATCCCGCCGCCAGGCCCACGCAGGCCCAGCGGGGCGAGGTGGTCCAGGGCTGCCCGGAAACCCGTGGCCCAGAGGATGACGTCGGCCTCGACGATCCGGCCGTCCGCCCAGGAGACACCGGTCGGCAGCACCCGCGAGAACATCGGCTGCCGGTCGAGCACCCCGCTCTCCCGCGCGGCGATGACCTCCGGCGTGAGCGACAGCCCGGTCACGCTGACGACGCTTGCCGGGCTGCGGCCCGCCCGCACCGCTTCGTCCACCCGGGCGACCGCCGCGCGGCCGACTTCCTGGGTGAACGGTTCCGTGCGGAACACCGGCGGACGCCGGGTGACCCACGTCGTCGTGGCGGCGACGGTGGCGATCTCCATCAGCGCCTGAACCGCGGACGCGCCGCCGCCCACGACCACCACGCGCTTGCCCGTGAACGCGGCCGGGCCGGGGTAGTCGGCGGTGTGCAGCTGCGTGCCGAGGAAGTCGGCTTGGCCGGGGTAGTGCGGCCAGAACGGCCGGTCCCACGTGCCGGTGGCGTTGATCAGGGCTCGTGCGCTCCAGTCGCCGTGGTCGGTCTCGACGCGCAGGCGGGGGCCGTCGGTCACCGAGTGGACCTTCACCGGGCGCCGGATCGGGAGGGCGAACTTCCGCTCGTACGCACCGAAGTACTCGGCGACGACCTCGGCCGCCGGGCGGTCGAGGTCGTCGGACTCGAAGGGGAAGTACGGGAGTTCGTGGATGCCGTGCACCCCGCCGAGCCGCAGCGTCGGCCAGCGGTGCTGCCACGCGCCACCGGGTCCGGGGTTGGCGTCGAGCACCACGAAATCGAGTTCGGCGCGGCGCAGGAAGTAGGCGCTCGACAGGCCCGCCTGCCCGGCGCCGATGACGGCGACGTCCACCTCGGTGGTCATATCCACCACAACGCCTGGGTCGCGTGAGGCTTCCCGCGACCGGCGTCTGATCGGTCACACGCGGTCGCGGTCGGCCTTCATCAGCGTCCAGCCGAGCGCGGCGAACAGCAGCATCCAGCCGGTGATGGACAGGCGTGCGGGGATGTGGCCCGCCATGATCGCCGGAGTCATCGGAATGAAGACCCAGACACCCAGGGCCAGGGGAAGCCACCGAGCGGCACCCTGCCAGGCGCCTGCCCGAACGACGGCCACGCCGACGACGACGAGCCCGAGACCGGTGGCCAAGGTCGACACCCCGTAGAGGACGTCGAGGAGATCGGTGCGCTCGCTGGGATACGGGTCCTCGGCGGCCGTCGTCGCGATCACCTCGGTCACAGCGAGCAGCGCCATGCCCGCGAGACCGACCGTGTGGCCGATCCAGGCCGCGCGCGACCGGCCCGCGACGCCGGTCCGCCACAGCGCGGTCTGCCCGAGGATCAGTCCGAGATGCTGGACGAAGAACCAGAGCTGGATCGCGATGAAAGCGCCCGCGGCCAGCGGATAGCTGAAGCGTTCCTCGGGTACCGCGGCCGGGACGACCGCCAGGAGGACGCCGGAGGCGGCGCCCAGCAGTCCGGCCCAGAGGCAGATCGCGCCCGCGCGGCGGACGAAAGCGGCGGCGGCGGGCGATCTCGCCGCACGGGTGTCGACTGTGCTCATGATCTTACCCTTACGCTAGAGTGACACTCTAGTGAGTGTCTTCCAATAGTGTGGCGCGTCATGGGTGAAGTCAAGAGTTCCCGCCGAGAGAAGTCCGAGGCGACGCGGCGCAAGATCCTGCGCGCGGCACACGAGGAGTTCGGCGAGAAGGGCTACCACGGCGCCACGATCGCCTCGATCGCGAAGCGGGCCGGGGTGGCGGGCCAGACGGTGTATTTCGTCTTCCACACCAAGTCGGCACTCATCAGCGCGGTCATCGACAGCCTCGTCATGGGCGAGGAGGAGCCGACCATCCCGCAGGAGTCGCCGTGGTGGCGGGCGATGGCCGCCGAACCGGACGCGGCGACGGCACTCGGGCACTTCGTCCGCGGGGCCGGTCCGCTGTTCGAGCGGGCCAGCACCATCAGCGAGATCCTGCGCGGCGCGGCGCTCACCGACGACGAGGTGCGCCGCACCCACGAGTTCCACGAGGACTTGCGGCGAACCGGGTTCCGCGAGGTCGTGGTCATGCTCGCGGAGAAGGCGCCACTGCGGACCGGCCTGACCGTGGACACGGCGACCGACATCCTGCTCACGGTCTACGGCGACACCACCTACTTCATCATGACCAAGGAACGAGGCTGGTCGCATGACCAGTACCTCGACTGGCTCTGCGAAGCGCTGCCGACTTTGCTGCTTGAGCCCTAGTCGAGCGAGCCGGTGCCGCGCCGTTCCATGTACATCATCCCGGGCTCGGCGAATCCGAAGCCGCGGTAGAGGTCGTGGGCGTCCTTGGTGTGCAGCGCCCAGCGGAACTTGGCGCCGGGGCCGTCGTCGATCATCGCGCGCACCAGCGCCTTGCCCAATCCGTTGCCGCGCGCGGAGTCCAGCACGTAGACGTCCGCGAGGTAGCCAAACCCCACGCCGTCGGAGATCGCGCGGGCGAACCCGACCTGCGCGCCGGTCTCGCGGTGGTAGGCGCCCACCACCCGCCACGCGGACTCGACCTGAGCGGCGACCTGTTCGCGGGTGCGCCACTGGCCCCAGTACGCCTCCGTCGACATGAACGCCCACACGGCGTCCAGGTCGATCCGCTTCGGGTCGTCATCGATCTCGAACTCGCTCATGTTCGCAATGTAGCGGCGTAGCGGGCGGGGGAGACACCGATATTCGCGGTGAACTCCCTGGTGAAGTGGGCCTGGTCGGCGTAGCCCAGTTCGTTGGCCAGGCCCGCCCAGCCGACGTCCTCCCCGGAGTCGACACGGGCCGCTGCCTCGTGCATCCGGAACCGGCGGATCACCCATTTCGGCCCCACACCGACGTAGTCGCTGAACAACCGCTGCACCGAGCGCGCCGTCAACCCGAACTCCCGGGCCAGGGCGTCCACTCTGGACACTCCGCCGTCGATGGCCGCCACCATCGCGCGGATGTCGTCGACCACGGGGTCGACCTCGGGCAGCCGCGGCGACAACACCCCCTCCGCGGCGGCGACCATGGCGTCGGCGTCGCCCGCCGTGAGGACACCGCCGGGCTCGACGAACCCGCGCACGACCTTGTCGGTCAGTGAGGAGACGCGCTTGCCCAGCCACGGCCGGAACCCGCCTGCATGGAAACGGACGCCGAGCACGTGCCCCTCGCCGACGAGGCGCCGCACGAACTTCCCGCGCATCACGCCGTAGAGCAGCGGGCCCTCGTCCTCGAACACCAGGTGGACGTTGGGGTGGGGCAACACCTGTTGCTCGATCGGGTCGGCCAGATCCCACGACACCAGCCAGTAGTACTCGACGAACGGTGCCAGCGCGGCCGAGGGCGCCAGCGTGCGCAGGTCGAACTTGGTGCCCACTTGGGAGCCAAGCACGCCCTTGCGTTTCTCTCCGACCACCGCCACACCGGCAACCTAACCCCGGGCACCGACATGTCGCGTTTCTTCAAGACCTCCCCTGTGGACAACTCGTAGCGTCGGCGGCATGGACAAGCAGACCTGCATGGAACGGGCCGCCAAAGCAGCCGCGGCCGTCGTCGCGAACGTGAAGCCCGACCAGTACGACCTCCCCACCCCGTGCGCCGACTGGGACGTGCGCGCGTTGGTCAACCACCTCACGCACTGGTCGGCCGTCGTCTCCGAGCGCACCGCGCGCAAGCTGCCGATTCCCGAGGACGGCTCGGAGAAAGAAGGCAGCACCGACTACGCGGCCATGCCCGGCTTCCAGGACTTCTTCGCCGACCGACTCGACCGCGCGGTCCGCGCGTGGGGCGAGCCGGGAGCCTGGGATGGCGAGTCGGTGATGGCGTCGAGCCCGCTGGCCGCGTCCTTCATCGGCCAGATGGTCTACGGCGAACTCGTCATCCACGGGTGGGACCTCGCCAAGGCGACCGGCCAGGACCTCGATGTGGACGACGAACTCGCCCGCGTCGCGCTGGCCGACGCCGAGGGCATGGCCGACATGGCTCGGGAGTGGGAGGCGTTCGGCGCCGAGGTCAAGGTGCCCGACACCGCGCCGGTGCTCGACCGGTTGGCGGGATTGACCGGCCGCGACCCGGCCTGGCGGCCGTAGTCTGCGGGGCATGACGACGGTGGTGATCGGCGGCGGTATCGCTGGGGTGTCGGTGGCGGCGGAGCTGGCGGTGAGCCGCGACGTTGTGCTCGTGGAAGCCGAGCCGATGCTCGCCCGGCACACCACCGGCCGCTCCGCCGCCGTCTACCTGCCGAGCTACGGCGGCCCCGTCATCCGCGCCCTCACCGCCGCCAGCCGCACCCGGTTCGCGCCGGAACTGCTCAGTCCCCGGCCCATGCTGTGGGTGTCGACCGACGAGGACGGTGACCAGCACGTTCGCGACACCCTGGCCGCGGGGACCGCCGAGCCCATCACCGTCGCCCAGGCCCGCGAGCTGTGCTCCGCCCTTCGCCCTGACGCGTTCCGGTCCATCGCGATCGACACCGGGACGATGGACATCGACGCGATGGGCCTGCACCAGCACTACGTCCGCGAGCTGAAGGCCCGCGGCGGCGAGATCCGCATGGGCGCCCCCGTCACCGCCCTGACCCGCGACGGCGGCGGCTGGCGGATCTCCCTCGGTGAGGACGAGCTCCACGCCGACGAGGTCGTCAACGCCGCGGGCGCCTGGGCCGATCACGTCGCCGCGCTGGCCGGGATTCCCTCGATCGGCCTGACCCCGCTCAAACGCACCATCGCGATCGCGGTCGGCAAACCCGTCGACCCGGCGTGGCCCCTCGTCGCCGACGCCGCCGACCGGTTCTACTTCCGCCCCGAGGGCGAAGGCGTGCTGCTCTCACCCGCCGACGAGACCCCCAGCGAGCCCTGCGACGCCAAGCCCGACGACCTGGACGTCGCGCTGGCACTGGAGCGGGTCAACGAGGTCACCACCCTCGGCCTGCGCTCCGTGCGCACGGCCTGGGCGGGCCTACGGTCGTTCACCCCGGGCCGCACCCCGGTCGTGGGGGCCGCGCCCGGCCACCCCGGTTTCCACTTCTTCGCAGGTCAAGGCGGTTACGGCATCCAGATGGCGCCCGCGCTGGCCGCCGCGGGCGCCGCGGTCATCCTCGGTGCGGCGATCCCGGCCGATATCGCGGTGACCGCCCAAGACCTACGCAGTCCGCAATGGACGGCGTAGCGTCACTCCCATGGCCACTCTCGGAGAACGGTTCGCCCACGCCATCGCGCAGCGGGACCGCGACGGGATGACCGCGCTGCTCACCGACGACGTCGACTTCAAGGCCCTCACCCCGGGCAGGTTCTGGGACGCGGGCAGCCCCGCCGAGGTGCTCGACGTGGTCTTCGCGAACTGGTTCACGGAGTCCGACCACATCGACGCCTTGGCCGAGGTGGAGAGCGGGAAGCCGGTCGGCGACACGCAGCGCACCGGCTACCGCTTGGACATCACCAACCCCGACGGCACGCACGTCGTCGAGCAGCAGGTCTATTACCGCGAGCGCGACGGCAGGCTGCTCTACCTGCGGATCGTCTGCTCCGGCTACCGACCCGCGTAACTTTCACCTGGTGCGAATCGCCACCTGGAACGTCAACTCCCTGCGCTCTCGCATCGACCGGGTCGAGAAATTCCTGGAGCGCCACGACATCGACGTGCTCACGCTGCAGGAGACCAAGGCCCGCGAGGACCAGCTCCCGCTGATGGGCCTGCAAGCCCTCGGCTACGACATCGCCGCGGCGGGCACCAACCAGTGGAACGGCGTGGCCGTCCTCAGCCGGGTCGGCATCGAGGACGTCCAGGTCGGTTTCGAGGGCATGCCCGGCTGGGGCGACCCGATCGCCGACGAGTCCCGGGCCATCGGCGCCACCTGCGGTGGTGTCCGAGTCTGGTCGCTCTACGTCCCGAACGGCCGCAAGGTCGACGACCCGCACTACGTCTACAAGCTCGACTGGCTCGCCAAGCTGCGTGCGGCCGCCCGCCCCTGGCTGGGCGTCGACACCGCGCTGACCGGCGACTGGAACATCGCGCCCATGGACGAGGACGTCTTCGACATGGCCGCGTTCGCCAAGTCCACCCACGTGACCCCGCCGGAGCGCGAGGCGTTCGCCGCCTTCCTCGACGACGGCTACGTCGACCTGGTCCGGCCGCACGCGCCCGGCCCCGAGGTCTTCACCTACTGGGACTACTACCGCCAGCGCTACGAGCGCAATCGCGGGATGCGCCTGGACTTCGTCCTCGGTTCGCCCTCCCTGGCCGCCCGCGTGACATCGGCGTTCATCGACCGCGACGAGCGCGCGGGAGCAGGGGCGTCGGACCACGCGCCGGTCGTCGTGGAGATCGCCTGAATGATCTGGGCGGAGTGCTGATCAGCGCACTATCGTGAAGCGATGGACCTCGCCGCGAAGCTGGCTGACGTCGTCGGAGCCGGGTATGTGCTCACGGGTGCCGACGCCTCGGAGGACTACTCGCACGACGAGACGCTGTCCGCCGAACCCGTCCGCCCCGCCTATGTCGTCCGCCCGGCCACCGCCGCCGAGGTCGCCGACCTCCTGCGCGTCGCGACCGAGGCGAACACGCCGGTCACCGCCCGCGGGTCCGGCAGCGGCCTCTCCGGCGCCGCCGTGCCGCGGGAGAACGGCATCCTGGTGTCCTTCGACCGGATGACCAAGGTCATCGAGATCGACACGGACAACCACGTTGCCGTCGTCCAGCCCGGCGTGACGCTGCAGGAGTTGGAGGACCGCACGGCCGAGGTCGGGCTGGTGTACCCCGTGTACCCGGGCGAGCTGAGCGCGAGCCTGGGCGGCACCGCCGCGACCAACGCGGGCGGGATGCGCGCGGTGAAATACGGCGTCACCCGCCACCACGTCCTGGGCCTGGAAGCCGTCCTGCCCACCGGCGAAGTGCTGCGCACCGGTGGGAAGTTCGTCAAGGCCAGCACCGGATACGACCTCACCCAGCTCATCGTCGGCTCCGAGGGCACCCTCGCGCTGATCACCGAGGCGACGCTCAAGCTGCAGCCCCGCGTCGCCCATCAGGCCACCGTGCTCGCGCCGTTCGCCGACCTCGACACGGTGGTGCGGGCGGTCCCGAAGGTCGTCGGCAGCGGCCTCGCGCCGCTCATCCTCGAGTACATCGACGCCATGACCATGGGCGCCATCACCTACACCGCCGACCTGCAGCTCGGCATCCCCGACCAGGTCCGCGACACCTCCCAGGCCTACCTGGTCGTCATGCTGGAGAACCGCGCGAGCGACCGCCTCGACGCCGACGTGGAAGCCGTGGGCACGCTGCTCAGCGAGTTGGGCGCGGTCGACGCGTACGTGCTGCCCGGCCCCTCGGCCCGCAAGCTCATCGAGGCGCGGGAGAAGGCGTTCTTCACCGCCAAGGGCGCGGGCGCCGACGAGATCATCGACACCGTCCTCCCACGCGCGTCGCTGCCCCAGTTCATGGCGAAGGTCACCGAGATCGCCCAGGCGAACGAGAGCTTCGTCGTCGGCTGCGGACACGCGGGCGACGGCAACGTGCACCTCGCGGTGTTCCAAAAGGACACCGAGAAGCGGACAGCCACCCTGCGCGGCCTGTTCGAGGCGGGAATGGCCCTGGGCGGCGCGATTTCCGGCGAACACGGGATCGGGCACGCCAAGAAGCACTACTTCCTCGACCTGGAGGATCCGGCGAAGATCGACCTGATGCGCCGGATCAAGCAGGCGTTCGACCCGGCGGGGATCCTCAACCCCGGCGTCCTGTTCGACTGAACTCCCTCCCCGGCAAGAGAAGGACCTCATGAACGGCGCACAGTCACTGATCCGCACGCTGGTCGACGGGGGCGTCGACGTGTGCTTCGCCAACCCCGGCACCTCCGAGATGCACTTCGTCGCCGCACTCGACTCCGTGCCCGAGATGCGCGGTGTGCTGGCGCTGTTCGAAGGCGTGGTGACCGGCGCCGCCGACGGGTACGGCCGGATGGCGGACAAGCCCGCCGCGACCCTGCTGCACCTGGGGCCGGGCATGGTCAACGGCATGGCGAACCTGCACAACGCCCGCCGCGCGCATACCCCCATCGTCAACGTCATCGGTGACCACGCCTTGTCCCACAAGGGTTTCGACGCGCCGCTGGAGTCCGACATCGACGCCTTGTCGGAGTGGACGCACGGGTGGAACCGCACGTCGACCGACAGTGCCGTGATCGGCCGTGACGCCGCCGAGGCGGTCGCCGCCGCGCGCACCGCGCCGGGGCGCATCGCCAACCTCGTGCTGCCCGCCGACGTCTCCTGGGGTCCCGACGGCGTCGTCGCGTCGCCGATCGAGCCGCCCGCTCCGTCCATAGTGGACGACTCGACGATTGCCGCCGTCGCGGATGTACTGCGGTCCGGCGAGTCGACGGTGATCCTGCTCGGCGCCGGAGCGACCCGGGAACGCGGACTCCTCGCCGCGAGCCGCATCGCGGTCGCCACCGGGGCGAAGCCGCTGATCGAGACCTTCCCCGCGCGGCTGGAGCGGGGCGCGGGCCTGCCCGTGTTCGACCGGATGGGCTACCTGTCCGAGCAGGTCCAGTGGCAGCTCACCGACGTCAAACACCTGATCCTGGTGGGCGCCAAGGCCCCCGTGTCGTTCTTCGCCTACCCGGGCAAGGCCAGTGAGCTGACCCCCGAGGGCTGCAAGGTGCACACGCTCGCCGACCTCGGCGAGGATGTCGCGGCCGCGCTGGAAAGCCTCGCCGACAGCGTCGCCGCCGACGCGAAACCGGTGCTGCAGGAGCCTTCTCGGCCCGCGCTGCCCTCCGGTGTGCTCACCCCGCAGAACTGGGCCGAGGTCATCGGCGCGCTGCTGCCCGAGGGCGCGATCATCTCCGACGAGGCCAACACCTCGGGCCTGATGATTCCGATGGTCACCGCGGGCGCGCCGCGCCACGACGTGCTCACCCTGACCGGCGGCGCCATCGGCCAAGGCCTCCCGGTCGGTGTCGGCGCCGCGATCGCGTGTCCCGACCGGCCCGTGGTGTGCCTGCAGTCCGACGGCAGCGCGATGTACACGATCTCGGCGCTCTGGACGATGGCACGCGAGAACCTCAACGTCACCACGGTCATCCTCAACAACCGCGCCTACGCCATCCTGCGGATGGAGCTGATGCGCGTCGGCGCCGAGGGGGCGGGCCCGAACGCGAACTCGCTGCTCGACCTGTCCACACCGGACATGGACTTCGTGAAGATGGCCGAGGGTATGGGAGTTCCGGCGAGCCGGGCCACCACGGCGGAGGAACTGGCCGAGCAGTTCAGCCGCGCGCTGGCCGAGCCAGGCCCGCACCTGATCGATGCGATGGTGCCCTCACTCATCTGACGAGGCACGGGCCTGTGGCCGCCGGTGTCAGTTCACCGGCCAAGGGCACCAGCCGTGGCCGTGGTGCCACCAGTAGTGGTGGCCGCCGAACAGGAGATGGTCGACCAGGCCGAACAAACCACCGTGGTAGTGGTGGTCATACCAGCACGGATAGTCGCCGCCCGCTGTCGTCTCCGGCTCCGCGGAGGCTGTTGGCGCCGCGAGTGCGAGGCTCAGTGCGGTGGCGCTGAGCAACATGCCGAATCGTCTTGCCGTGGTGCGCATAAGTCACTCCTAGCTGGACAGTACGGACCAATCAAGCGTCGCAGACAAGGAATGCCGGGACGAGCCCTCGGAAGGTGGACCCGGAGGGAGTCATCCGTCCAGCGCAACGTCACCACCACGCGCAAAGAGAACACCTTTGAGGAAGCCAAATCCTCAAAGGTGTTCTCTTCGGTTCACTGAGCGCGGATCAGCGGTCTTCGTCGATGACGAGCGGCGCGTGGTCGGCCTTCGCGCGCTCGGCCGCGTCGCGCATCTCGATCACGTCCGTCGCCCACGAACCGATCTCCCGGGCGACGTCGCGCACCGCCCCGGTGATGATCGTCGCGATGTGCCCGATGTGGGTGGCGGCGGACTCCGTCAGCTCCTGCACGGTGTCCTTCGCGGTCTCGAATTCGCTGACCATGTCGGCCCCCGTTCCTCTCATGCCGCACGCACCGCGCGGCCACTGCCGACCGTACCCGCAGGCGGGCCGGAAGGGCTGCCCCAAAGGCTGTCCGGCAGGGCAAGACGCACTATTTTGGTGAAAACCGACGTGAGCTGCCTGCTGAAGCCGCCGGTGTTGTATGGCAGGCCGTACTTCTCGCAGATGGCCCGGACCTCGGGGGCGATCTGCGGGTAGCGCCGGGCCGGGATGTCCGGGAACAGGTGGTGCTCGATCTGGTGCGACAGGTTGCCGGACATGAGGTGGAACAGCGGGCCGCCGCTGATGTTGGCCGAGCCGAGCATCTGCCGGTAGTACCACTGCCCGCGTGACTCGTTCTCGGTCTCCGCCTCGGTGAAGGTCTGCACTCCGCTGGGGAAGTGCCCGCAGAAGATGATCGAGAACGCCCACACGTTGCGGACCAGGTTCGCGGTCGCGTTGCCCGCCAGCGTGGTGAGGAACATCGGACCGGTCAGCGCGGGGAACAGCACGTAGTCCTTGAGGGTCTGCTTGAGCCCCTTCTGCCAGATGCGCTGCCGGACGCCCTTGGTCTCCGACCACTTCTTCTCACCGCTGAGGAGCTTCTCGGTCTCCATGTCGTGCAGCATCACGCCCCACTCGAAGAGCACCATGAGCAGGCAGGCGTACACCGGATTGCCGAGGTAGTAAGGGTTCCACTTCTGGCCCTCGTCCATCCGCAGGACGCCGTAACCGATGTCGCGGTCCTTGCCCAGGATGTTGGTGTAGGTGTGGTGGATGTAGTTGTGCGAGTGCTTCCAGTTCTCCGCGGGCGCCACGGTGTCCCAGTCGAACATCTTCGAGTTCAGCGCCGGGTCACGCATCCAGTCGTACTGGCCGTGCATGACGTTGTGGCCGATCTCCATGTTGTCGAGGATCTTCGACACCGACAGCGCGGTCACGCCGAGCACCCACGCGGGCGGGAAGAACCCGGCGAACAGCAGGCCGCGGCCCATGACTTCCAGCGTCCGCTGGACTTTGATCACGTCGTAGATGTACTTGCGGTCTGCTTCGCCGAGGTCGTCGATGACGCGCTGGCGCAGCTCGTCGAGTTCGCGGCCGAGGGAGTCGAACTGGGCCTTGCTGAGCTTCGGGAGTGTGGTTACGGACATGGTGGGTCTCCTTAGAGATCGATGGCGACGTCGCCGACGGGGACGGAGACACACAGCTGGATCTCTTCGTCCGGATCGGTGGACAGCGCGCCGTTGCGCACGTCGCGGACGCACCCCTCGGTCTTGACGCGGGTGCAGGAAAAGCAGATGCCCATGCGGCAGCCGTGCTCGGGCTTGAGTCCCGCGGCCTCGGCCTGCTCCAGCAGCGTCGCCCCGGAGTTCGGCGCGGTGCGGTGGCTGCGGGCGAAGGTGACATCCCCGGTCGCGTCGGCCGCGTCGACGGTGATCGGGGCGGGCGCGAAGTCCTCGGTGTGCAGTCGGTCGCTCACGCCGAGGTCGGCGAAGACGTCGCGGACGCCCTTCATGAGTCCGGGCGGTCCGCACAGGTAGGTCTGCGCCTCGGCGAACCAGGGCGCGACCTTGCGCAGGTGGGTCTCGTCGAAAAAGCCTTCGAGGTCGCCGCCCGCGGCGTCGGTGTAGGCGAGGACGAGCTTGTCCGCCGCGAGGTCGCGCAGCTGCTCCAGGCACGGCACGTCGGCCTCGGTGTAGGCGTAGTGCAGGAAGGTGACGGTGCCCTGGTAGTCCTCGTCGCTCAGGGTGCGCAGCATCGACAGCACCGGGGTGATGCCGCTGCCGCCGCTGATGAGCAGGATCTTGTCCGGGCGCTCGGCGGGCAGGGTGAACTCGCCTTCGGCCTGCGAGAGCCCGAGGATCAGGCCCGGGCGGGCATTGGCGTGCAGCCATCGGGAGACCAGGCCGCTCTCGTGCGCCTTGACGGTCAGCTCGAAGTGCCCGTCGCGGTGCTGGGAGGTGGCGGGGGAGTAGCAGCGGGCGCGGCGCACGCCGTCGATGTCGACCGACAGCCGGACGTACTGGCCGGCGGTGAAACCGCGCCACCGGCGGGTGGGGCGGATGGTCAGCGTGACCGTGTCCCGGGTGGTTCGGTGAACACTTGTCACCTCACCGCGCAGTTCCCGGATGGTCAGCATCGGATGGATCAGTTCGAGGTACCGGTCGACGCCATGCGGCGTGGCCAGGGCCTCCAGGAACCTCAGCCCAGTGGTGAGCACCACGACCTCCTTGTTGGGTGTACATGCGTACACTCAAAAGTCCAGCGCGGCGGAGCGTTGTTGTCAACGCGGATCGGATGTGACGGTGAACACCCGTACTCTCAAACTCGTGGCAGTGGACGCGGGCGGAACCCGCCAGGAACGCAAGCAGCGCACGAGACAGGCGCTGCTGGACGCCGCACTGGGGGCGGAGCAGAGCTTGGCGAGCCTGAGCCTGCGCGAGGTGACCCGCGAGGTCGGCATCGTGCCCACGGCGTTCTACCGGCACTTCGCGTCCATGGACGAACTGGGCGTCGAGTTGGTCGAGGAGGCCATGCGCCCCCTGCGCGCGATGCTGCGCGACGCCCGCAAGCGCCCCGCGGGCGACGCCATCCGCGGGTCGGTGGAGATCCTGGTCAAGCAGGTCGGCAAGCACGGCCCCCAGTTCCGCTTCCTGCTGCGCGAACGCCATGGCGACGTCCCGTCGGTGCGGCGCGCGATCGCGGCGGAACTGCGGCTGTTGGGCAGTGAGCTGGCGATCGACCTGGGCCGGTTCCCCGGCTTGGCGGACTGGTCGGCGGAGGACCTGCGGATGGGCGCGGACCTGATGGTCGGCGCGATGATGTCCATCGTGACCGCGCTGCTCGACGTCGGGGACCACCCGGACGACCGAGCGCACGTGGTCTCGGTCGCCGAGGGACAGCTACGGCTGATCGTCCTGGGCATGGCCGCCTGGCGCAGCGAGCAGGCGAGCTGACGAGCTCAGTCGGGGCGCGGTGAGTCAGAGCCAGCCGCGCTGCGCTGCCTTCAGGCCCGCCTCGAAGCGGCTCGAGGCGCCGAGACGGTCCATGAGCGCGGCCATCTGCCGGCGGACACTGCGCGATGAGACGCCGAGCCTGCGTCCGGCGACCTCGTCGGTCAGGCCGGTGGCGAGCAGGCTCAGGACTTCCTTCTCCATCGCGTTGAGACCGGTGTCGACGTCGGAGGCGCGGTCGATACCCAGGGGGATGGCGTCGCTCCAGGTGCGTTCGAAGAGCGCGACCAGGGAGGAGACGATTCCGGGCTCGCGTGTGCACAGCGCGCCCAGCCGGGAGTTGGCGGGGTCGATCGGCACGAGGGCGACGGTGCGGTCGAAGACGACCATGCGCGGCGGGAGCGTGGGGCAGGTGCGGACCAGGCCGCCCAACTCGGTCAGCCATCGGGCGTAGGCGTGGGTGGCGGGGTCGTTGCGGGCGCTGTCCTGGTAGAGGGTCAGCAGGGCGACGCCACGGCCGATCGCGCTTTCGTCCAGCGGGCGGGACGCGTCGAGGCTCGCCGCGGACTGGGCGCCCCCGGGCATGACCGAAAGGCACTCCGTGGTCAGCTCGGCGGCGAGGACTTCCAGCTTCGCCTCGATGGCGTCCATCCCGACGAGACGCTCGGAGGTCTCGGTCGGACTGTTCGGCCGCAGTTCGCCGTACTCCGCGATGGCCGCGGCGGCGGCGGCCCGGCTCAGTTCGAGTTCGCGCTGCCTGCGCTGAAGATCCAGCTCCTGCTGGCGGACGATCAGCTCCAGGCCGAGCTCGGGGCTGACCGGGCGCAGGGTGCCTGGCGCGTCCCGCGAGGCACGCAGGAGTTGCAGGTCGGCAAGCCGGTCGAGGGCTTCCCGGACAGCGGTCTCGGACAGGTTCAGCCTGCGCGAGAGCTGCGGCACACCGTCATGCGGGTCGGTGAGCAGTGCGCGATAGATCGTCTCCGCGGCAGGGTCCAACCCCAGTTTGTCCAGCACGACCGCAGCCCCCAGGCATCGTCACAGTCAGGACACCGCCCCCTGCGGGTCCGTTGAAGATTCTACCGAACGGGCAGTCCGTGCCGGGGGCTTATGAGTGAACTCGGGGTGCCCACGTCCTGAAGCGGCCGGGCCGGATTGGGAAGCCCGATTCGCCTTCCCCAGGCACCCGGTCTGCCACAGGATGGTCCTAACGGAACACCGGGACGACAGGTCCCCGGGTCGAGCGTCCGTCAGACATCCTTTCAGGACTCGTTGGAGGAAGATCCATGCCCAAGACCGCCCGCCTGCTCGCCGCGGCCGCGCTCACCCTGGTGCTGTCGGGTATCACGATCCAGGCCGCCGTCGCCACCGAGCGTCCGGGAGGCATCGGCTGGGACGGCAAGCCGCCCGTGACCGTCACGCCCAACGCCCCCACGCCTGCCGGCGCCACCGGCTAGGACCGATTCGAAATGCTGACGGTCCGGGCCACCCTTGTGGACACCGGGCTGAAGCCGGGCACGGCGGCCGCGGCCCAGCAGGTCGAGGCGGTGCTGTGGGCGCACGCCACTGCGGAACACGGGCTCGAACACGTCCGCGTCCAGACGGTGGGGAGCACCATCGGGGTGGTGCTCTTCCTCCGGACCACCTGTCAGATCGACGCGCTCGCCAAGGCGAACAGCCTGCTGCTGTGCGCTCTCACCGCGCCGACGCGCGCCCGGTTCACCGCCGTCCTCCACGTTCCTGACCGACCCACACCCACGCGAAACCACGCGGTGATCCGCCCCCAGGGCGAGATCGCCAGTTCGGGCTGCCGCGAACCAGACCAGAGAGGACCCCACGGTGCCCACTAGCCAGACCGCGCTGCTTGTCGGCGGCACTGACGAGCACCTGGACCGGGCCAAAGCGCTCGGCCTGACCGTCGTGCTGATCCAGCATCCCGACCACCTCAACCCACACCAGACCCGCCACGCTGACGCACTGCTGATGCTGGACTACACCGACTGGGAGACGGTGTGGCCGCTGGCCGAGGCCGCCCACAAAGTCTGGGGCTTCGCCGCGGTCCTCTCGCTCACCGAGGGCGGGTTGGAGACCGCGGCGAAGTTGAACGAGCACTTCGGCTTCCAGGCGAACAGCTATGAGGTCGTCCGCCGGATCCGCGACAAGGCCTGGATGCGCCGGGAACTCGCCGCACACGGCGGTCGACTCTCCACGGACTTCGGGCTGGCCACCGATCGGGGCTCCCTGGTCGAGTTCGGGGCTCGGGCCGGATACCCGTTCATCGTCAAACCCACCGACACCGCGGCCAGCTTCGGCCTGCTCAAGGTCGAGGACGCGGCGGATATCGACCGGGTCTGGCAGCGGATCGAGCAGTTGCTCGGCACCCGCACCGACCGGGGGCTGAAGCTGTTCGTCATCCGCGAGTTCCTCATGGAGGCCTACGTCGACGGGCCCGAGTTCAGCGTCGAGGCCTGCAGCTTCGCCGGTCGGCACGCCATTGTCACGGTCACCGAGAAGCTCCAGGACCAGACCAACTTCGTCGAGTTGGGCCACGCCCTGCCCGCGCGCCTGGACCCCGAGACCTACGACGAGGTGGTCGCGGCGACAGCGGAGTTCCTCGACGTGATGGGGGTGACCGACGGTCCGACGCACACCGAGTTCAGGCTCGGAAGCCAGGGGCCGGTCGTCATCGAGTCGCACACCCGCAACGGCGGCGGCGGGCTCACCGACCTGGTCATCGGCGCCTACGGGATCGACCTGGTCGCCTACGGCGTCGGCTGGCCGCTCGGCCTCGTCGAGGAGTTGCCGGACCGGCCGAAGCCGACCGGCGCGGCGTGCACCCGTTTCGTGCTGCCCGAACCGGGCACGGTCACCGCGATCACCGGGGTCGACGAACTGAAGCGGCGCCCGGACGTGCTGGACGTGAACGTGTCCGTCGCGCCCGGAGACACCATCCGCCCGCTGCGCGACAACTGGGACCGGGTCGCGTACCTCGCGGTGCGCGCCGACGACACCGACAGCGCGGTCGCGCTTTGCGAGCACCTGGTCGCCGAAGCGATCCGGATCGACGTGAGGACAGAGAGCGAATGAACGTCATCGACAACGTCATCTCCTACGCGGGCCACGCGGGCGACACCGAGGCCTTCGAAGCCGAATACCGCAATATTCTGGACAAGTACGGATTCGTGCACGCCGTCGACCTTCCGGACAGCTTCGACCACGCCTCGTTCCTCGCCCGGTTCGGCGCGTTCTACCCAGGTCCATCCGGGAAGCTGATCGATGACATCGTCCCGGAAACCGGGATGGACGACGTCTACTACGGGTCCAACAAGCGGTCGCTGCTGCCGCACACCGAGGGCTACGAGTTCCCGGGACTCCCGCCGCGCTATCTCGCCCTCTGGTGCGTGACTCCGCCGACCGGTGCGGGTGGCGAGACCACTCTCTTCGACGCCCGCCCGGTGACCGACCGCATGTCCGCCGCGGCGCGAAGTCACCTTGAGGAGAGCCGGTTCGACTGGGTCGCCAGCGAAGGGCTGCGCCGGATCGGGCTGGGCCAGCGAGCCACCCACCCGATGCTGGAGACCGTCGAGGGGATCGAACTGCTTCGGTTCTCCTGCAACAACTTGGTGCTGAAGCAGCCGGACGAGGTCGTGGCGTCGTTCCGGGCCCAGATCATGCGGGAGTGGGACGGCGGGCACCACCGGGTCAGCTATGTGCGCAACGACCTCGTGCAGTTCGACAACTGGCGGGTCCTGCACTCGCGCAACGCGTTCTCCGACCCCAAACGGCACCTCAAGCGCATTCAGATCAGGCACCGGACGGACCTCAGGTCGTGTCCGGCCCCGGCTCAGGGATAGGTGAAACGGAATGAACAGCAAGAAGCTCGAATCGGCACTGGACGAGATCGCGCACCTCAAGTCGCAGTACGTCGCGAACCGTTCGGCCTTCGTCAGCGGGGCCACGATGGTCGACCTGCTGGGTGCCCTTGGCGCGACGGAATCGGATTTCGCGCGGCTGAGCTCGATCAGCGACCGGCTGCCCATGGACCCGACGCTGCCCTTCCGGCTCACCAGGAGCGGCCGCTACTGCTACAGCCCGGCCAAGTCGCGGGTTTACCGCGGGGAGTTCCAGCCCTTCATCCTGACCGCGGCCGAGAACTTCGTCCGCCACGACTCCGGCATGGTCCGGCGATTCGCGGAGACCGACGGCGATCTGCAGTCGAACTCCGTCCTGCACGCGCTCCTCGTCTTCAACCACCTCATCTTCGGCGGGGTCGAGACGGCGCCGCGCCCGAACCTCGACTACGACCGCGACGAGTGGATCTCCACGCTGTTCCACGTCCGGACGATCACCACCCCCGATCTTGTCGGCGAGCCCGCTCTGGAAGGCGTGCACAGCGACGGCGCTGACCACACGATGACGACGTTCATCGGCGGTGACAACCTGGCCGACGACAGCGCCGTCACGTTCCTCCACGACATCAGGGAGAAGAACGGGACCCGAGCCGACAGCGTCGATCCCGCACTGACCCTGGGCGCCCACCAGCACAAGGAGTTCCTCGACACCCTGCTGGTCGTCGACAACGAGCGCAAGCACAGCCTGTCGCCGGTCGTGGCCCGCGATCCGCGGCGGGAGGCCACCCGGGACATGCTGATCTTCTTCACCCGCAAGCCGGTGACTGTCGACCACGTCTCACACCCCTTCGATTCCCTCGCGGCCCACATCGAGTTGCCGATGGAGCTCGACCTCCCCGAAGCTCGGAGCGAGCGATGACGACGACCGAAGCGCGAGGCGGTCTGGACAAGGCACTGCTGAGCAGCCTGGCCAAAGCGGTCCGTGGGCGGGTGGCGGCCTACGTCGTCGTGATCGTCGCGGCCTTCGTCGGCGGCGGCATGGCGGTGGCGCTGGTCGGCGGTGCCGTCGTGACGGTCGCGGTGGCCGTGGTGCTCGGGTTCGTCATGTCGGGCTTCATCAACGCCGCCCACGACTGCGTGCACAGCTCACACCTGCGGTCCAAGCGGGCCAACCGGATCATGGGAGCCGCGTGGTGCACGCCGCTTCTCCTCAACTTCACCAACTACCGGTACGACCACCTGGTGCACCACCGGTTCACCGGCGTGCCGGGAGACACCGAACGCCCGAAGCAGTTCCACACGCTTCGTTCCTATCTGTACTCGCTGTCCGCGATCGCATACTGGCGCTACAACGCCAGGACGATCGCCAGGACCTGGCGCAACGAGTTCCCGGCCAGTGTCAACAAGGACGACCGGCGACGGGATTCGCGGGCGGACAACGTGGCGATCTGCGCCTGGCTCGTGCTCGCCGTCGTCCTCACCTGGTTCGCTCCCCACGTTCTCCTTGCTGTCTATTGGCTTCCGCTCCTGATCTCGGCGGTCGTCATGCGGATCACCGGCCTACCTGAGCACTACGGCCTGTGGGGCGTCCCGGAGATCGAACGCAACACCCGGACAGTTCGCTCGAACGCGCTGTTCCGACTCGTCCTGTGGAACGGGAACTACCACGCCGAGCACCACCGGTATCCGGCTGTCGCGACGTTGAACCTTCACCGCCTGCACAAGGCGATGCCCGAACCGCATCCCATCCAGTCCGACTCCTACCTCGGATTCCACATCGGACTTGTCAAGAGCCTCAACGTGACCAGACGGGCTCCCGCCGAACCAGACCAGTCGTAGTGAGTGGAGGAAACCACGATGATCGACCAAGCCGAACCGGCCACGGCGAACCGCACCTGGCGTGACGGCCAGTGCCACTGCGGCGGAGTGAAGTTCTCCGTTCTGCTCAGCTACAACCTGACGGTCACCCAGTGCAATTGCGGGATTTGCTACATGTCCGGCCATCAGGAGCTGATGATCCCGGAGGAACGGTTCCAACTGCACCAGGGCCAGGAGTTCCTCAAGCCCTACCGCTTCGGCAACCGTATCGCCGACCACACGTTCTGCTCGGTGTGCGGAATCATGCCCTTCTATCGGCCTCGGTCACACCCGACCGGCTTCTTCAGTGTCAACGCCCGGTGTCTCGACCTGGGCTTCGCGGAGAACGTCGAGTACGTCGATTTCGACGGCAAGAACTGGGAAGCCAGCATCGCCGCGGGCCTGCACAAGATCACTGAATGACGACCCGTCACATCCAACGAGGGGCAACGCTGTCAATGTCTCGAATCATCCTGATCAACCTGTGGGCGGACTATCCCGACACGGCGGAGCAGCCTGCTGTCGTGCCTGGTCTGCGACTGCTGTGGCTCGCCGAGGCCGGCGACACGGTTGTCGTTCCCTGTGCGGTCGAAGACGACTTCCGGCAGTACCTCTGCGACACGCTGGGACTCGAGCCCGACTCGCTGCGCGTCCTGGCGTGGGACGGGTTCCTCACCGATGAGGCCGTGGTGTCGGAGGAGTTCGTCAGTCGACTGCGAACGGTCCTCGGCGACGGCGTGAGCTGGGAACTCGTGCCGTGCCTCGCCACCGCGGGCACCGCCGAACTGGCCGGGCTGCTGGACGTCGCCTACCCCTGCCGGGATTTCGCCGCACAACGTGGCCCGGAGCTGCTCAACCGCAAGTCCCACTTCCGACGTCTGGCCGCGGGCGCGGGTGTGCCGTTGCCCGCGGGCGCCGTCGTCAGCTCGCCCGAGGCCCTCGCCCGGGCCATCCCGAGGCTCATCGAGCGCACCGGCACCGTGATCATCAAGCAGGACAACGCCGGTGGCGGCAACGGGAACATCGCGGTCACGACCGGCACGGTCGGTCCGCTGGCGGGCGTGCGGGAAGTGCGGGCGCTCGGGGACGACGTCGACGGACTGGCCAGGTCGATCTGGGCCGAGACGACCTACGAGTCGAGCCATGTCCTCACTGTGGAGAGCTATCACCCCGCGGAGCGGATGTTCTACTTCGAGTACCTGATCGGCGAGGACGCGATCCCGGTGTTCCTCAACTCGGGAACGGTCCAGCTCGCGCCGAAGTCCGACCCGGAAGCCACGTCCCTGGCCTGGGTCGGGCTGGAGCTCCCCGCCGACGTGCCCGCCTTCACGCTGGCCAGTGCGCTCACGTGGTCGATGCGGTTCGCGATGGCGGCCGCACAGCTCGGATACCGCGGCTACATCAATATCGACGCGCTCCAAGCCGAGACCGGCGAACTGATCTTCAACGAGTCGAACGCACGCTGGGGCGGTGGTTTGGCGCTGCACGCGGTCGGCGAGCGCCTGCTCGGCCCGCGATACGCCGACACGCACTTCGTGCGCAATCTGCGAGACGTGAACCCGGTCCCACTCAACGATTTGCTCAAGGTGCTCGGTGACAACGACCTCCTCTTCAGCAGGCAAGCGCACGAAGGTGTGGTGGTCCTGGCCGCCGATCCCGCGCTCGTCGAGCCCGCGGAGTGCCTCATCATCGGACCGTCACAGGAGCGCAACCACGCGCTCGAAGCGGCGTTCCGAGACGTCGTAAGCGGGCTGTCGGCGTGCGGGTGAGCACGCTGCTGCCCGACTTCGGCGCGGTGAGCGCGGAGTCGCTGTGGGCGGCCGGCCATCTCAAGTGGACAGTCGATGGTCCGGGGCTGCTGGGGGCGGGCGCCGCCGAGATGGACTTCGGCACCGCGGCGCCGGTCGCGACGGCGATCAAGGCCGCGGTGGACGACGGCCTGCTCGGCTACCTGCCGCCCGCGTTGACGAGCGAGCTCGCCGCCGCCTGCGCCGCGTGGCAGCGGGACAGCTACGGGTGGGACGTGGAGGCCGGGGACGTCCACCCGGTGCCCGATGTCGTTCGGGCGCTGCACATCGCGATCGAGCACTTCTCCCGGCCAGGGTCGCCGGTGATCGTCCCGGTGCCTGCCTACACACCGTTTCTGACTCTCCCCGAACTGTTGGGACGGCGGGTCATCCAAGTCGAGTTGACCCTGTCCGCGGGCCGCTACCGCTACGACCTCGACGCACTGGACCGAGCCTTCACCGCGGGCGGGCACCTGCTGCTGCTTTGCAACCCCCACAACCCCGTGGGAAGGGTCATGCGGGCCGACGAACTCGCCGCCATCAGCCGGGTCGTCACCCACCACGGTGGCCGGGTGTTCGCCGACGAGATCCACGCGCCGCTGGTCTACAGCGGCAACCGCCATGTCCCGTACGCCTCGGTGTCAGGAGCCGCCGCGGACCATGCGATCACCGCCACGTCGGCGTCGAAGGCCTGGAACGTGGCCGGTCTGAAGTGTGCCCAGGTGGTGCTCAGCAACGATGCCGACCGGGAACGGTGGGGCCGGTTGGGGCGACTCGCCACCGATGGGACGTCGACGCTGGGCGCGGTCGCGACCGTCGCGGCGTACCGGCACGGCAGGCCTTGGCTCGAGGCGGTGCTCACCTATCTCGACCGGAACAGGTCGCTGCTGGGGCAACTCCTCGGCGAGCACCTGCCGTCCGCACGGTATCTGCCGCCCGAAGGGACCTACCTGGCCTGGCTGGACCTTCGCGGGCTGTTGCCGAGCCCGGTCAGGGCAGCGAACTTGATCGCGGAAGCGGCGGGGTTGTCTGTGGTCGACGGCGCGGACTGCGGCATACCGGGTCGAGGGTTTGTCCGGATGAACTTCGCGACGACGGACGAACTGCTCTCCCGCATGGTGCGGGTACTCGCGGACGCGCTCACCGGGCGGTCGCTTTGACGACCAGGGTGACCGCGGAGATCGTTCCGCCCCCGTTCTCGGTCGCCTCTCGCGGCTTTCAGACATGGGCGGCGACCGCGGCGGCGATCCGCGTCCCGGGTGCGATGACGCCGCTCGCGCTGGTCTTCCTCGTCCGCGAGCAGCCGGACGGATACCAACTCGGCGCGATCCTGGCCGGGATCTTCGTGCTCGGCGAGATGATCGGGGCCGCGCTGTCCGCGATCGGGGCCGACTCCCCGCGGTCCCGTCACCAACTGCCCGGCGGCCTGCTCGTCGGCGCGACCGCGCTCATAGTGCTCGGCGTGGCGGGCCAAGCGCCCATGGTGGTCCTGGCGCTGCTCGCGTTCGTGGCCGGGCTGGCGCCCGCCAACGCGCCCGGTTCACTGCAGGCCATCCTGGTGGAACGCTGCCAGGAGAACGACGTCGCCCGCGCCCTCGCCGCGGCACGGGTGCACGGGACCATCGTCTTCTCAGTCGCGCCCGCGCTGGTCGGCTTCCTCGCATTGCAGGTGGCCGCGGGCGCGCCGCTGGTCGTGGCGGGCGCGATGATGGCGGCGGGCGCCGGGGCGGTGGTGTTCATGCCGTCGGCGAAGCCCTCGACCCGAGGCCCGGGCGGCGCTCCGGCCATGGCCCGCACCCTGGCGGGCGCCTGGCCCATCTATGTGACCGCCGCGGCCGTGTACTTCCTCATGGCGCTCGCCGAACTCGAACTGGTCGCGCTCCTGCACCAGCGCGACATCGCCGTCGGCTGGGCGGGTCCGCTGCTCGTCGGCTTCTCGCTGGTGGGCGCGCTGGGCGCGGTCGGATATGGCAGGCGGAGCTGGCCCGGCAGCTACCGCGTGCAGTGCCTGTGGTTCACGCTCGTCATGAGCGCGGGCCTGGTGGCGGCGGCGGTGACTCCGCACGTCCTGGGCGTGGGGGCGGGCCTGCTGGTCGCGGGCGGTGCCATGTCGTGCCTTGTGTTGGCGCGCAACTTGTCGCTGCGTGAAGTGCTGCCGGACTACGCGCACAGAGCGGGATTCTCGTTGATCTACGCCGCTTCCTGCCTCGGCTACAGCGTCAGCGGCGCGTTCGCCGGGGGCGCTTTGACCGTGACGACACCGGAAGTGGCGATCCTGGCGGGCATCGCGCTGGTGCTGGTCATCACGGTGTGCACGGCGGTGGTGGAGCGTCGTGGCGCGCCGCGCCGGAAATCCGAATAGGACCTTGGAGTCGTTATGTCTGAGCACGTGGTGGTCATCCACCGGTGGCGCGACAGCCACGCCCTCTACGCGCGATACCTGGATCACGCCGCGTTCCGGGTGAGCTACGTGACCACGCCCATGGGACGGCAGTCCGTTCCCGCCGACGTGGCCGACATCGTCGAGGTCGCCGCGACGGACGACCTCCCGGCGGTGTTCCAGGCCGTCACCGAACTGGTGGAGCGACACGGGCCGCCCGCCCGCGTCGTGGCGCTCAACGAGGGCGACCTGGACACCGCGGCCGTGGTTCGCGGCCTGTTCGGCTGTCCTGGTCAGACGCGGGCGGAACTCGCGCCGTTCCGAGACAAGCTGGCGATGACCACCCGCGTCGCCGACGCAGGCCTGCGCGCCCCCGCTTTCGCCGACGCCCCCGACGCCGAGGTGGTCGCTGCCTTCGCCGCCGAACACGGCTGGCCGCTGATCGTCAAGCCGCGGCTGGGCACCGCCAGCCGCGGCGTCCTCCGGCTCGACGGCCCCGCGGATCTCGCGGCGGTCGACGCCACCGAGCCCCGGCTGGTGCAGACCTACTGCGGCGACCCGATCTACCACGTCGACGGGCTCTGGGACGGGACCGAACTGGGCCCGTGGCGTGCCTCGCGGTACCTGAACACCTGCGTCGACTTCACCACCGGCGCGATGCTGGGTTCGGTGGAGGAGGACGATCCCGTCCTGCTGGCCGCGATCGGCGAGTTCGCCGCGGGAGTCGGCGCGGCGCTGGGCGGAAGTCAGCCTTGGGTGTTCCACCTTGAGGTCTTCGTCGGCGCGGAGTTGGACGGCACCCCGCGAGTCACCTTCCTGGAGGCGGGGAACCGTGTGGGCGGAGCGGAGATCCCCTTCCTGTGGCGCGAGGTTCATGGCGTGGACCTGATGGCCGCGGCCATGGCGATCCAGCTCGGCGAGGTCCCGTCGCTCCCGTCGCTCCCTCCGCGGGAGCAGGGGGCCCGCGTCGGCGGCTGGCTGCTGGTGCCCACCCCGGTGGCGGCACCGTGCCGGGTGGTGGCGGCGAAATCGCGTCCGGACATCGAGGGCGCGCCCTATGCCCGGATCGTGCCCCCGGTCGGCTATCGGATTCCCAAGGTCGGCGGGTATGAGCACGTCGGGGCACGGTTCCGGTTCCGGGGGGAGCGGACAGCCGAGGTGGCGGAAGCCATCCTCGCGACGGCGGCGGGCTTTCGACTGGAATGCGTGCCGGACAGCGAGGCACCCTTGACGGCGTGCACGAACGCGATGAGCGCGTAGCCGGGCTGAGCGAACGGGAACGGGAAGTCGCGGTGGCGGTCGCCCACGGAAGGTCCAACGCCTAGATCAGCGACGAACTGTTCATGAGCGGCCACCGTCAAAGCCCGCGCAGCTCCGCCACTGACCGGGTGAGGCCGACCTTCTCCAGTCGGATCAGTACGTCATCGGTCGTCACGGGTGAATTCCGCCATGCGTCGGCCATTTGCCGCACGCATGCCCAGACGGTCTTCGCATCGAGGCTGACCTGATCGAGGACGAACTCGTCGGCGCTCTTGGCGTCGATACCCCACGTGTTGACTATGGCGCCGGGGAAGTCGCGAACGTTGTTGGTGACGATCACTTGAGCATTGGCCTTGATGCCTGCGGCAAGGACATGCCGGTCATCCGGATCCGGCAGGTCAAGGGCGCCTATCAGCGGTTCGTATCCAGTCACCAGGCAGTCCCTGACGCCTTTGACCATCAGCTTCTCGGTGAGATCAAGGCGGGCCGGGTCGAGGATCTCGTCCGTCCACTTGGCTTGGACCAGTCCGGCTTGTGCGATGCGAAATCAACAGGTCGCGAAGTGCGTCGGGATAGAGCACGCAGGCGTCGTAGACGACGAAAGTCACTCGTACAGACCCATTTCCTGGGTGAGAGCCGCCAACTCGTCGGCCGCTTCCCGTCGGCGCTGATCGCCGACGACTTCCGGAAACTGCGTGAGTATGCGGCCGGACTTATCACCGAATGGTCGACGCCCGAGAAAGCCGATGACCTCGCCGCCGTTCTCGAAGAGACCGCCCGCCAAGTCCGATTGTGCCGCCCGAACATCAGCCGAGTGGCCCTCACCTGGAACGACCCTAAAATGGTACAACTGTACTGTGACCGCCAACACAGTCGTAGGCGTCCCGAGGGAGTCCGCCGCGGGCGAGCGCCGGGTGGCTTTGGTGCCCAAAGTCGTCGAGCGGCTCAAGGTCAGGGGACTGGATGTCGTGGTGGAGCCGGGGGCCGGTTCCGCCGCCCTGATTCCCGACGACTCCTACGTCAGGGCGGGGGCGACCCTGGGTGACCCGTGGTCGGCCGATGTCGTGGTCAAGGTCGCGAAGCCAAGCCGCGACGAGATCGCGCGGCTGAAGTCGGGGGCCGTGCTCATCGGGTTCCTCGCGCCGCTCACGGACGCCGAGGGGGTTCGGGCGCTGGCGGACGCGGGGGTCACCGGGTTCGCCATGGAGGCGGTCCCACGCATCTCGCGGGCGCAGAGCATGGACGCGCTGTCCTCGCAGGCCAACGTTTCCGGGTACCGGGCCGCGATGCTCGCCGCCGAGCACCTCACCAGGTTCTTCCCCATGTTGACCACCGCGGCGGGCACCGTTCCGCCCGCCAAGGTCCTGGTGCTCGGCGCCGGTGTCGCGGGGCTGCAGGCGTTGGCCACGGCTCGCAGGCTCGGTGCGCACACCACGGGCTACGACGTGCGCCCCGAAGTCGCCGAGCAGGTCCGGTCCGTCGGCTCCCAGTGGCTCGACCTCGGCATCGAGGCCGCGGGATCGGGTGGGTACGCGCGGGCGCTGACCGACGCGGAGCGGGCCGAGCAGCAGCGGCAGCTGGAACAGGCGATCGGCGGGTTCGACGCCGTCATCACGACCGCGCTGGTGCCCGGGCGGACCGCGCCGACGCTGGTGACCGCCGAGGCCGTGAAGGGCATGCGGCCCGGCAGTGTCGTGGTCGACCTCGCCGGTGAGTCGGGCGGCAACTGCGAGCTGAGCGAGCCGGGCGCGGTGATCGTCGTGCACGACGTGACCATCGCGGCGCCGCTCAACCTGCCCGCGACGATGCCCGAGCACGCCAGCGAGCTCTACGCGCGCAACGTCCAGGCGCTGTTGGAGCTGCTGGTCGACGCCGACGGCGCGTTGGCCATGGACTTCGGCGACGAGGTCGTCGCCGGGGCGTGCGTGACCAGGGAGGAGCCCTGATGCTGGTGCAGAACCTGGCGGTGCTCGTGCTCGCGGGCTTCGTCGGCTTCGCGGTGATCTCCAAGGTGCCCAACACCTTGCACACGCCGCTGATGTCAGGGACCAACGCCATCCACGGGATCGTGTTGCTGGGCGGGCTGATCGTGCTCGGCCTCGGCGCCGACACCGTGCTCGACAAGATCCTGCTGGTGATCGCCATCGCGTTCGGCACGATCAACGTGGTCGGCGGATTCCTTGTCACGGACCGGATGCTGGCCATGTTCAAGGCCAAAGACCGTCCAGAGAGGACTGACAAGTGAACCGTGACGTCCTCGTCCAGGTCCTCTACATCGTCGCGTTCGCGCTGTTCATCTATGGCCTGATGGGACTCACCGGCCCGCGCACGGCGGTACGCGGCAACTGGATCGCCGCGGTGGGCATGGGAATCGCGGTCATCGCGACGCTGCTCATCCCGGGCATGGGCAACTGGGCGCTGATCGTCCTCGGTGTCGTGATCGGCACGGTGATCGGTGTGCCCGCGGCGAAGCGGGTGAAGATGACCGCGGTGCCGCAGATGGTGGCGCTGTTCAACGGCGTCGGCGGTGGCGCGGTCGCGCTGATCGCGTGGGTGGAGTTCCGCCAGAGCGCGGGTTTCGACCACGAACCGGCGTACGTCGCGGTGGCGAGCCTGTTCGCCGCGATCGTCGGGTCGGTGTCGTTCTGGGGTTCCAACATCGCGTTCGGCAAGCTGCAGGAATTGCTGTCCGGGCGGCCGATCGGGATCGGGACGCTGCAACAGCCGCTGAATTTGGTGCTGCTGCTGGTTTCCTTGACATGCGCGACGCTGGTCGTCACCGGCAACGGGTCCGAGTGGCTGATGATCGGCGTGCTCGTCTCGGCGGCGGTCCTCGGTGTGATGGTCGTGCTCCCCATCGGCGGCGCGGACATGCCGGTCGTCATCTCCCTGCTCAACGCCCTCACCGGCCTCAGCGCCGCCGCGATGGGCCTGGCGCTCGACAACACCGCGCTGATCGTCGCGGGCATGATCGTCGGCGCGTCCGGTTCGATCCTGACCAACCTCATGGCCAAGGCGATGAACCGGTCCATCCCGGCGATCGTCGCGGGCGGCTTCGGCGGCGGAGGCGGCACCGGCACGGCGCTGACCGGCGACCAGACCGTCCGCCGCACCAGCGCCTCGGACGCCGCGATCCAGATGGCGTTCGCCAACCAGGTGATCATCGTCCCCGGCTACGGGATGGCCGTGGCGCAGGCCCAGCACGCCGTCCGGGAGATGGCGGACATGTTGGAGGCCAAGGGAGTCTCGGTCTACTACGCGATCCACCCGGTCGCGGGTCGCATGCCCGGCCACATGAACGTGCTGCTCGCCGAGGCGGATGTGCCGTATGACCGGCTCAAGGAAATGGACGAGATCAACCGCGAGTTCAGCCGCACCGACGTCGCCATGGTGATCGGCGCCAACGACGTCACCAACCCTGCGGCCCGCACCGACCAGGACTCCCCGATCTACGGCATGCCCATCCTCAACGTCGACGAAAGCCGCTCTGTCATAGTCCTGAAGCGCGGTATGGCGCCCGGCTTCGCGGGGGTCGACAACGCGCTGTACTTCGACCCGAAGACGACCATGCTGTTCGGCGACGCGAAGGCGTCGGTGGCGGACGTGACAGAGGAACTGAAGGCTCTCTGACGCCTCGAACTCACTGTCCCGAGCGTTGAACTCACTTGCCGGAATGGTGAACTCGCTTGCCCGGAGGGGCGACTCGCGGGTGGGTCCACGGGACGGTCATCGCCGCCCATACCGTCACCACCAGGACCAGTTCCCACACCACATACCAAGGCCACGGCCCAAGCACGTCCAACAACGAGTCCACCGTCGGCTTCGCGTTGAGGAACCCGTAGTTCGACCCCACAACAGCGTTGAACACCAGCATCGACGCCGCCCACACCACGGTCACCACCACCGCGAACCGGTATCCCCGCCAGTCCGGCCGCATCCGCATTCCCCACGTCAGGTAGATCGCCGCCCACACCACCAGCAGATGCACCGCCCAGAACCCCAGGAACGACACATGCGGGAAGTCCGGGCCGCGCAGGGCCGGGGACACCAACGCCTGCACGCTCAGCGTCAAACCCCAGTAGTAGGTCAGGGTGAACGCCCACCGCCGGTGTGACCACAGCGCGTACGCCGTCACGTAGCCGGCGAAGTCGGACAGCTGCAGGGGCAGCGAATGGTCGAGCCGGAACCGCGACGGCGCCATCGAGTACAGCTGGATGGACAGCTGCAACGCCAGCACCAACACCGCCAGAACGCGGCTGGGCAACAGCCCGGGGTGGGCGCGACCGAGCAACACGAACCCGATGGCGCCCACGGCGAACAAGGCGAGCACGACCCAGTGCGATGGGCCGTAGGCCGTGAAGTCCCGCTCGGCGAGCGCCACGGCCAGTCACGTTACCCGGACTGTCAGTGCCTTGAGCTGAACCAGGGCTGGTGCAGGTCGAGGTACTTGACGTCCTGCATGAGCGACATCTCCTCCTCGAACATCTTCTGGGCCTCCGGTGGCAGTTCCTTGGCCTCGTTCTTGCGGGCCTCGTCCTCGGAGGTGAACGCGATCGTCTCGGTGAAGAAGCCGTCCTTGTCCACGGCCAGGGTTCCGCCGAGGACGTCCGGGCGGTACTGGGAGATCATCTTCGAGCTTTGCTCGACCATCGACCGCACCTTGTCGCGGTCGGTCACCCGGCCTTGGATGACCTGGACGAATCCCGCCTTGTCCGATCCCCCGTCGAGCAGCAGGGTGACGTCGTCGCAGTCGTGGAAGGTGACTTCGCCGTCGAAACAGCGCTCCATCTCCGCCCACCACGACGACTGCTCGGGTCGGTCGCTGTTGCGCTGAGCCGCCTCCCGCGACTCGAACCGGACCGCGGCGACCATCATCCTGTCGTCGGTGACGCCGTAGGTGCCGCCGAGCCAGCCCTCCGCCCCTGGTGCGAGGTCGGTCTGCCAGCGGTCCAGGGCGGCCTTCGCGGCCTCGGTGTCGCGCACCCTGCCTTGAATGATCTGCATGAACATGTGTTGCTCCTCTCGGGCCGCACTCACGCTACGACCGCGACGGCCCGCGGTCGACCGGGCAAAAGACCCGAGAAATGACTAGCGTGACGAGGTCGGGGGCGACACGGACACCTCGGAGGACGCACGATGACTGATTGGGTGTTCGACTTCGTCCACGGCGACAAGGACAGCAAGGACCTCCTTGGCGGCAAAGGCGCGAATCTCGCCGAGATGACCCGGCTCGGGCTGCCCGTCCCGCCCGGATTCACCATCACCACCGAGGCCTGCCGCGCCTACCTCGCCGACGGTGTCGAGCCGTCCGCGTTGCGGGTCCAGGTGACGATGGCGCTGCGCAGGCTGGAGAACCAGCTCGGCCGACGCCTGGGCGACGTGGTCGACCCGCTGCTGGTCAGCGTGCGGTCCGGGGCGAAGTTCTCGATGCCCGGCATGATGGAGACCGTCCTCAACGTCGGCCTCAACGACTACTCGGTGGCGGGCCTCGCGGAGGCCGCGAACGACGAGCGCTTCGCGTGGGACTCCTACCGCAGGCTGCTGCAGATGTTCGGCCGCACCGTGCTCGGCGTCGACCCGGAGGTGTTCGACCACGCGTTCTCGTCGCTCAAGGACGGGCGCGCCGACACCGACCTGTCCGCCGACGACCTGCGCGAGGCCGTCCAGCGGTTCAAAGACCTGATCGTCGAGCACGCCGACCGTGAGTTCCCGCAGGACCCGCGCGAGCAGCTCGACATGTCCATGCGCGCGGTCTTCGACTCGTGGAACACCCCGCGCGCCCGGATCTACCGCCGTCGCGAACGCATCCCGCACGACCTGGGCACCGCGGTCAACGTCTGCGCCATGGTGTTCGGCAACCTGGGGGAGACCTCCGGCACCGGCGTCTGCTTCACCCGCGACCCCGCGTCCGGCCGCAGCGGCGTCTACGGCGACTACCTGCCCAACGCCCAGGGCGAGGACGTCGTCGCGGGCATCCGCACGCCGCTGGCGCTCGACGAGTTCGACAAGCTCGACCCGACGTCGTCGCAGCAGCTCCGCACGGCGATGCGCAGGCTGGAGACGCACTACCGGGACCTGTGCGACATCGAGTTCACCGTCGAGCGCGGCAAGCTGTGGCTGCTGCAGACCCGGGTCGGCAAGCGCACTCCGGCCGCCGCGTTCCGCATCGCCGCCCAGCTCGTCGACGAGCAGCTGATCACCCTGGACGAGGCGCTGTCGCGGGTCACCGGCCAGCAGTTCGTGCAGCTCATGTTCCCCCAGTTCGACCCGAAGGCGCCGCGCGAGCTGGTCACGACCGGGCTGGCCGCCTCGCCGGGCGCCGCCGCCGGTCGTGCGGTGTTCGACTCGGCCGCCGCCGTCGAGTGGGCCGCCCGCGGCGAGCCGGTGATCCTGGTCCGCCGGGAGACCAACCCCGACGACCTCGAAGGCATGATCGCCGCCGCGGGCGTCCTCACGGCGAGGGGCGGGAAGACCTCGCACGCGGCGGTGGTCGCGCGCGGGATGGGCCGCACCTGCGTCTGCGGGGCCGAGGAACTCGACGTCGACCCGGTGGCGCGCAAGGCCAGGGCGGGTCAGCTCTCCTTCGCCGAGGGTGACCGGATCGCCATCGACGGCAGCACGGGCGCGGTGTTCCTCGGGGAGGTCCCGGTGGTCGACTCGCCCGTGTCGCGCTATCTGGCTGAGGGCCTTGAGGTCGCCTTGAGCGAGGCCGACGACGAGACCGCGGAACTGGTGCGTGCCGTCGACCGGCTCCTGACCCACGCCGACGAGGTGCGCAGGCTCAAGGTCCGCGCCAACGCCGACAGCGGCGAGGACGCCCGCCGGGCCCGGGCGCTCGGCGCGGAGGGGATCGGGCTGTGCCGCACCGAGCACATGTTCCTCGGCGACCGGCGCGGCCTGATCGAGAAGGTCATCCTCGCCGAGACGGCGGACGAACGCGACACCGCGCTGAGCATGCTGCTTCCGGTGCAGCGCGCCGACTTCCTGGAGCTGCTGACGGAGATGGCGGGCCTGCCGGTGACCATCCGGCTGCTCGACCCGCCGCTGCACGAGTTCCTGCCCGACCGGGCCGACCTGCTCGTGAAGGTCGCGCGGGCGGAGGAGCGCGGCGAATCGTCCGCGGTCGACAGCAAACTGCTGGCCGCCGTGGAGCGGCTGCACGAGTCGAACCCGATGCTCGGCCTGCGCGGTGTGCGGCTCGGGCTGGTCGTGCCGGGCCTGTTCAAACTGCAGGTGCGCGCGGTCGCCGAGGCGACAGCGGAGCTGCGCGCCAACGGTGTCGACGCCCGCCCGGAGATCATGGTCCCGCTGGTCGGCAGCGCGATGGAGCTGCACCTGATCCGCCAGGAGATCGTCGAAGTCGTCGCCGAGGTGGCCGCGGAGCAGGGCGTCGAGCTGACCTTCCCGATCGGCACGATGATCGAGCTGCCGCGGGCCGCGCTGACCGCCGACCGGATCGCCGAGGAGGCCGAGTTCTTCTCCTTCGGCACCAACGACCTCACCCAGACCACCTGGGGCTTCTCCCGCGACGACGTGGAGGCGGCGTTCTTCGCGACCTACCTGGACAAGGGCGTCTTCACCGTCTCCCCGTTCGAGACGCTCGACGAGATCGGGGTCGGGCAGCTGATCGAGATCGCCGTGGAGCGCGGCCGGGGCAAGCGGCCGGACCTGCACCTGGGCGTGTGCGGCGAACACGGCGGCGACCCGGTGTCCGTGCACTTCTTCCACCGCGTGGGCCTGGACTACGTGTCCTGTTCGCCGTTCCGGGTACCCGTCGCACGGCTGGAGGCGGGCCGGGCGGCGATCGGGAGTGTGAAGGGCTGACCGTCGTCACGGCAGCCCGGCAGGAGCGATGAGAGAGGTGGACCGGCGGATCGGGCGGAGGACTGCATGGCAGGTGAGGGACACCGGTCGTCCGGGCGGGCGGTTCCGCCCGCGGAGCCGTACGGCACCGTCGCGCGACCGCGCCTCGACGACCTGCTCGCCGAGGGCACCCGCCGACGGCTGGTCACCGTCGTCGCCGACGCCGGGTTCGGCAAGTCGACCCTGCTCGCCTCCTGGGCCGCGCGCAACGCGTGCGCCTGGTACACCGTCACCGCCGAGGACCGCACGCTCGCCGCGATGGTCACCGGCCTGGTCGACGCCCTGCGGCTGCGCGTGCCCGCCCTGTCCTCGACCATCGCGGGCGTCGTTGATGGCCCGCGCGGGCCGGACGCCGACGCCGAGCAGCCGATGCGGGCCCTGGCCTACGCCGCCGCCCTGGCCGAGGCCCTGGAGCGGCACCTGACCGACGACCTGGTCCTGGTGCTCGACGACGTCCAGGAACTCGCCCCGGACGACCCGGCGGCCACCCTCGTCGAAGGCCTGATCCGGGCCGGTCCGCCCGCGCTGCACCTCGTCCTCGCGTCCCGGTCGCGGGTGCCGTTCCGGATCGAGCGGCTGCGTGGTCGCGGCCAGGTGCTGGAGATCGACGCCGGCACGCTCGCGTTCACCGCCGAGGAGACCGGGGAGGCCCTGCGCACCGTCCTGGGCGAGCCCGTTCCCGAACTCGCGGCCATGGTCCACGACGCCGTACGCGGCTGGCCCGCCGCGGCGAGGCTGGCGGGGGAGGCGCTGCGCCCGGTGGCGCCCGCGGACCGGGAAGCCCGGCTGCGCCGCGCGCTGCGCCCCGGCGGGCCGGTGTTCGGCTACCTGGCCGAGGAGATCTTCGCCTGCGAGTCCGACCAGGTGCGGCACCTGATCTCGATGGTCGCGGGCCTGCCCTGGTTCTCGGCCGACTTGTGCGCGGCGCTCGGCGTCGCCGACGCCGAAGACCTGATCGACTCGCTGGAGACGCGCGGTTTCCTGGTCGCGGGCGGGGACGCCGACCGCTACCAGCTCAACCCGCTGATCCGCGAGTTCGCGCTGACCCGGATGCCGCTCGACCCCGTCGACCGGCTCACCGCCGTCCTCGACGCGGGCCGCTACTTCGCGGAAACCGGCGACTACCGCGAAGCCCTGGGCTGCCTGCGCACCGGCGGCGACTCGACGTCGGTCAGCGACCTGCTCTGGGCGCACGGACACGCGATGATCGCGGGCGGCGACGCCGAAGCGGTCGTCGACGCGATCGCCGCGATCGACCCGGACGCCCGCGACGGTGTCCTCGACCAGCTCGACGGCGAGGCGCGGCAAGTCCTCGGCGACTGGGTCGGCGCGCAGGCGTCGTTCGAGCGGACCATCGGCGACGAGGGGCCGGTCGCCGTCGGCCTCGCCTGGCGGATGGGGCTGATCCACCACCTGCGCGGCCACCTCGACGAGGCGATCGCGACGTACCGCCGTGGCACCATCGACGGGTCCGAGCCGCGCGAGGAGGCGCTGCTGCAGGCGTGGTGGGCCAGCGCCCACTGGCTGCGCGGCGAGATCGACGAGTGCAGGCAGCTCTCCGCCGCCGCGCTGTCGGCCGCCCACGCCGCGCGCGACGACCGGGCGCTCGCCGCCGCGCACACCGTGCTGGCCATGCTCGCCGCCCTCGACAGCGACCCGCGCGCGAACGCGGCGCACTACCTGCGCGCCCTCGACCACGCCGAACGCGCGGGCGATGTCCTGCAGTCCATCCGGATCCGGGTCAACCGCAGCTCCCACCACATCGCCGAAGCCCAGTACGCGCAGGGGATCAGCGAACTCGACGTGGCGATCCGGCTGGCCGACCTGGCCGGGTTCGCCGCGTTCCGCGCGCTGGCGCTCAACAACCGCGGCGAGGCGCTGCTCGGGCTCGGCAGGCTCGACGAGGCGAGGGCCGAGCTGGAGGCGTCGCGGCTGCTCTACCAGCGGCTGGAGTCCAAACTCGTCGCCCACCCGCTGACCAATCTCGGCGAGGTCTACCGGCAGCGCGGCGACCTGGCGATGGCCCGCGCCTGCTACGAGGAAGCCATCTCCATGGCCGGGGAGACCCGCGACATGCAGTCCCTCGTCCCCTCCCTGGCGGGGCTCGCCCGGGTGCTCATCGAGGAGCAGCCCGACCGAGCCACCGAACTGGTCGAGCTGGCCCGGCGGGCCGTGTCCTACGGGCCGGTCCTGGGCCAGTCCGCGGCGCTGCTCTCGCTGGGCTGGGTCTCGCTGCACCGCGGGCACCTGGCCGACGCCGCGGCCGCCGCCGACGAAGCGGCCGCACTGAGCCGCAGGCGCCGCGACCGGGCGGGGCTCGCGGAGGCGCTGGAACTCAAGGCGGCGGCCACCTCCAGCGTCGGACCGGTCGACCAGCTCCTGGAGGAGTCGCTGAGCATCCGCCGCGAGATCGGCGACCCGCTCGGGCAGGCCAGGGTCGAGCTGATGCTGGCCCGGCGGTCCACCGGCGAACGCGCCCGTGAACTCGCTGCGAGTGCCCACCAGCGCTTCCTGGCCGCCGGAGCGACCCGGTATGCCGCGCAGGCCGCGCTCGCCGAGGAACGCGCCGCGCCACCTGACGTGCGGGTCGAGTGCCTGGGTGGCTTCCGGGTCGTGCGCGACGGCACCCCGGTCCCGCTGAGCGAGTGGCCCTCACGCAAGGCCCGCGACCTGCTCAAGATCCTCATCGCCCGACGCGGCCACCGCGTCCCGCGCGCGCAGCTGATGGACTCGCTGTGGCCGGGGGAGGCGGAGTCGGTGGTGTCCGCGCGGCTGTCCGTCGCGCTGTCCACCGTGCGCCTGGTTCTCGACCCGGGCAAGCGCTTCGCGCCCGACCACTTCGTCGGCGCCGACCGCGCGAGCGTGTGGCTCGACCTCGCCACCACGTCCATCGACGTCGAGGAGTTCCTGCGCGACGCCCAAGCGGGCTTGGACGCGGCCAAGGCGGGACGCCCCGCGCAGGCCGTGCTGCTGCTGCGCACCGCGGAGGCCGCCTACACCGGGGACTTCCTCGACGAGGACGTCTACCAGGACTGGGCAAGCGTCCTGCGCGAGGAAGCGCGCTCGGTCTATGTCCGGGTCGCGCACTACCTCGCCGACCATGCCGTGGAGTCGGGCGAGAACTACTCCGCCGCGTCCTACTCGCTGCGGATCCTGCAGCACGACCAGTACGACGAGCGCGCCCACCTGGCGCTCGTGCGGTCCTCGGTCATGGCGGGCGCGCACGGCGAGGCCCGCCGCGCCTACCGCACCTATGTCGCGCGGATGAGCGAACTCGGCGTCGAGCCCGCCCAGTTCCCGAACTCACGCGGCGCGGAGCGAAACTTTAAGGCTGTCTGAAGGCGCTTCGAAGGCTGCCTGAACACCGCCGCGCACTCTTCCCCGTATGGCCGCACAGGGGCGGTCGACACCGGGAGGGACTTCTCTCATGGACACACGAAGAACACTCGCCATGCTCTCCGCCGCCGCGCTCGCGGTGGGGCTCGCGAGTGCCACCACACCCGTGGCGCAGGCGGTCAATACCGTCGGCGTCACGGTGACGATCCACCACGTCTGGGAGGTGGACTGTGACGACAACGAACTCGAATTCGGAGTCATCGTCGACAGCTGCCCCAACGACTACTACGCCAAGGCCTTCTTCCCCAACGGCGAGCGGATCTCGCCGCGCGCGGCCGACGACCAGACCGAGATCACGCCCGGGTGGCAGCTCGCGGGCACCTTCGACCGCGACGCCGGACCGTTCGGCATCCGCATCCAGCTCTGGGACCACGACAGCACCAGCGGCGACGACCAGATCGACATCGCCTCCGGCGACGACAGCCTGGACATCACCGTCGACCCGAACAGTGGCGACTTCTCCGGCGACGTGCCCACGCCGAGCCTCGGCTACGCCACCGGCAGCGGCAGTGACTCGGCGGCGATCTACTTCTCCGTCACCTTCGGCAACTCCGTGGACTTCGACGGCGACGGCCTGCACGACGGCATCGAGCGCTCCGGCATCGTCACCGACAAGAACGGGACCGTCCCCCAGCACGGCAACCTGCGCGCGCTGGACGCCAACGACGCCAACGGGACCCGGCCCACCGCGGCCGCGAACCCGTGCCGCCCGACGCTCCTGACCGAGGTCGACTACATGGTCGGCCCGGACGCCAACGGCGACTCCGTGCCCGACCACACGCACAAGCCGACCCAGGTCGCCATCGACGAGGCCGTCGCGGCGTTCAACAGCGGCGACGTGCCCACCCGGCCCGGGTGCCCGTACCCGAACGTGAACCAGAACGCGGGCGTCGAACTGATGCTGATCATCGATGACCTGCTCCCCGAGACCGACAAGGTGGGCTGGGCGACCGGTCCGACCGTCGGCGGCGCCATGGTCACCGGCCAGTCGATCCGGAACGCGAACTTCGACGCCGGCTTGCGCAAGTACTTCCACTATTCGCTGTGGATCCACCGGCAGCAGGACGTGGCGCCGCCACCGCCTGCCGCGCCCACTCCGCTGGTGCCCAATGGCAGTTCCGGTATCTGCTGCTCGGACAGCGGCAAGGACGTCATCGTCAGCCTCGGCGGCTGGGCGGGCGACGTCGGCACCGACCGCGATCAGTCGAGCACCTTCGTGCACGAACTCGGGCACGCGCTCGGACTCGGGCACGGCGGCGGTGACACGATCAACTGCAAGCCGAACTACCACTCGATCATGAGCTACGTGTACCAGACGATGGGCGTGCCGGACAACGCGTCGCCGGGCGCGCCGTTCAGCGACGTCAACCAGGACGGCACGATCGACAACCGCGACAAGGTGCGGCTCGACCTGTCCCGGGAGCAGCTGAACAACCTCGACGAGGACGCCCTCAGCGAAAGCGCGGGCATCTCGGGTCGGACCGCCGACGTGTTCCTCTGGGACAGCGACGGCGCCCGCCCGTGGCGGGTCAGCGTGTCCAACGCCGCGGTCAACTGGAACGGCAGCGGAGACGGCACCGACATCGCCGCGAACATCGATCCGGGCACCGTCGCGGTGGATGCCAACTTCATGGGCATCAGGACAAGCCAGGGCTGCCCGAACACCGCTGCGGCCGGGAGTCCCCCTGGCCCGGGCACGCCGCCGCCCGGCAGCGTGGGAACCCCTGAGCTCAACGGTTATGACGACTGGGCCAACCTCAAGTACAGGGGCCCGCTGTCGCCCCCCGGAAGCGGTGTCGGCTCCGAGCACGAGCTGACCAAGGAGATGGCTGACGAGATCCGCGCCGCGTTCAACGAGGCCGTCAGCCGCACCGACGTCGATGTCCACCTGACCGATTCGCCCGACCCGGTGGGCGCGGGCACGCAGCTCACGTACGGGCTCGAAGCACACAACCACGGCAGCCCGAACACGGCGTACGAGGTCAAGGTCGCGCAGACCCTGCCCTCGGATGTCACCTTCGCCTCGGCGTCGGCAGGCTGCGCGCACGCGGCCGGTGTCGTCACCTGTGACCTCGGGGACCTGGCGCCTGGCGCGTCGGCCTCGGCGAACGTGGTGGTGAACGTTCCCGCGGACCTCGTCCACAACAACGGCGGCCCGAAGGACATCACCTCGTCCGCCACCGCCTCGCACGACGGCACCGACTCGAACACGGCCAACAACACCGCGAGCACCACGACCAAGGTCGTCGCGATGGCCGACGTCCAGGTCACCGGCGCCACGGCGACCGGGCCGCGTGAGGTGCTGATCGGTGAGTCCGGCTCGGTCACCTTCGACGTGGCCATCGCCAACGCCGGACCGTCCAGCCCGATCGACACCGTGCTCACCACGAGCGCGTCCGGCGACAGCGGCGTGACCGTCACGCCCGCGTCGTCGACCTCGGAGCAGGCCGCACTGGCCGTGGGCAGCCCGCGCACGGTCCGCACGACCGCCGCCGTGGACTGCGCGTCGCCGGGGGTGAAGACCGTGACCCTCACCGCCGCGCTGGCGCTGAAGAACGCGGCCGACACCGATCCGGACCTGACGAACAACCAGCGGGCGTCGTCGTTCCAGATCGACTGCGTCGTGCCGATCGCGATCAACGTCCGGCCCAAGGGCTTCCCGAACTCCATCAACCTCAACACCGACGCGACGGTCGCCGCGCTGACCACCGCCGTCGGGGAGTACGGGCTGCCGATCGCCTTCGACGCCACGAAGATCGACGTCTCGACAACGTTGTGGGGACTCCGCGCGAACCTCTTCGACGCCGCGACACCGTTCGGGGCGCGGGAAGTCCACAGCGCGGGGCACCCGGAGCGCTCCTACGAGTTGGACGAACGCACCCGCGACGCCGATCTGGACCTGGTGCTGCACTTCAAGCCCGCCGACTCGGGTCTCACCCTGAGCTCGACCGAGGCCTGCTTGAAGGGCCGCTACCTGGCACCCGACGGGAACACCTACACGTTCCTGGGCTGCGACTCGGTCCGAGTCGTCAACTGATCGACCGCTGAAATGGTGAGCAGGACCGGCCCCGGCCGGTCCTGCTCACCCATGTGGACCGACGCGGACAGGCGTGGAGTTCGGCCGCCCGATACGGTCGGGCCGACTGATCCGAGTGAATGGAGTCGCTATGTCCGCCGGGCTGGGTGTGCAGGTCGTCGTCGAGACCGATCCGGAGGCCGAGGAGCGGCTGGTCGAGGAGCTGTTCACCGCCGTATTGGCCGATATCGGGGCCGACGCGGAAGACCACGACGTGGAAGACGAGGACGAGGACCTCGAAGAGGACGACGAGCGTGTCGTGCTGGCCGTCGCGGTCGCCCGCGCCGAGGGGAAGCTGCTGGGCTGGGCGTCGCTGCTCGGCCCCGACGAGGACGACCCGGGCCCCACCGTGCAGTGGCTGCTGCTGTCGCGGGAGATCGAGCGCATCAAGACCGGGATGTACGACGAACACCCGGCGACCCCGGAAGAGATCGAACTGCTGGTGGCCATGACGAAGGCCGCCGCCGACCACGCCCGCGACGCGGGCAACGACGCGGTCGTGTGGTCCGACCCGATGGCCGACCTGGACGCGCACGTCGCCAAGGCGCTCGGGGCCACTCCGGACGAGGAACTCGGGCACATCTGGGCGTTCGAGGACCTTGCCTCGGTCGCGGCGCCCGCGGGCCTGCCCGCTGTGCGCACCCAGGTCGCGACCGAACCCACCGAGAACCTGCCGGACGGGACCGACGTCATCACCATCGACGTCGTGGACACCGACGTGGAGTTGTCGGCGCTCATCAAGGGCAGGCGGGCGATGGTGGAGGAGATTTCGCACCACGACACCGAGCCTGAGGTCGTCGCCGCGGCGATTCACGACCTGGTGGGCAAAATCCGTGAGCTGAACCCGGATGTGCGGACGCTGCAGGTGCACGAGTATGACGATGAGGTTGTCGAGGACGCCGCTGAGCTGGCGGGCATGACCGTCGCCAAGCAACTCCACTTCTACCGGCTCGACCTCTGACCCAGCTTTCTCTGGGCGGGCGCCTGTTTGGGTGGAGTGGTTTCTTTGGGGCCCCTACGAAGAAAGACCCCTGTCGTGGAAGAGCGGGTGGGGAGCCTTCGGCCCACGACCACGGCAAGTTTAGGGGTCTTTCTTCTCCCCCAAAGAAACCACTCCACCCAAACAGGCCGTTGCGTTCGGCACGTCGCGTTTCGTGGGCCCCGGTCCTTACTGCCCTAGTACTCAGGTATCACGCCGGAGTTGGCGCTCGCGGGTGACGAACCGCTTGTCGATTGTCCCTACCGTTGTTCGCATGAAGACGTTGTGGCACAACTGGATCGCGGTTCCGCTGGTGCGCGGCCTGACCAGCCTCCCGCTCGCTGTGGTGCGCGTCGTCGCCACGCCGGTTGGGTTGGGTGGGCGAGTGGAGCGGGTGCGAGATGGGATCGCGCACCGGTATTCCCTCGGCGTACCGAGCCGGAAGCGGCTGAGGGCCGGTGTGCTCATGTTCCCGCTGGCCCTGCTGTGCCTCTACCTCGTCTACATGGGCTACCTCTACTTCCTCCGCCCCGACGCCATCGCCGCCCTCGGCCACCCGTTCACCGCTGACCCGAGGTTCGCCAACGCGTGGGGTGGGCCGACTCTGGTCGGCGCGTGGCTGGCGCACTCGGCCGTGGCGTTCGGGATGCACTTGGTGGCCGTCACGCTGCTGCGCCGTCTGGTCGCGTGGCAGGACGGGACGACCGTAAGGTCGGACAGGTGAAGAGGTGGCCGGTCGTCGCGGCGGTGGCGGTGTTCGTCCTCGCCTGGCTTGACGTCGTCCAGCACTACCCGGGTGCGGGGGAGTTGGTGTTGCCCGTGGCGTTGGGGCTGGCCGTCCCGGTGCTGGTGTGCGGGCAGCGGCCGGTGATCGCCGGGTGGGTCGGCTGGGCCACCGCAGTGGGGACGGCGCTGGTCACGCGAGGCCGGGCCGGTTCCGGTGAGCCCTGGCCATGGTCGGTCAGCGCGGTGGTTGTCCTGGTCATCCTGTGCGGTGTCGTCGGCGCTCTAGGGGTGCGCCGAACCACGGTCGGGCTGGTCGGGGCGGTCGGGCTCACCGGGGCCACGCTGGTGCTGGTGTTCGACGGGCAATGGGTGTCGGCGATCAGCACGACGATGCTGTGCGCCGCCGCCGCGCTGGTGGGGGACTGGCGGGCGGGGATGCGCGGCAGGCTGGCCGAGGCCGACCGGGTCGGCGAGGAGGAACGGGCCAGGCGGATGGTGCTCGAGGAGCGGGCCCGGATCGCACGGGAGATGCACGACATCGTGGCGCACCACATGTCGATGGTGGCCGTGGCAGCCGAGACCGCGCCCTACCGCAACGCCGACCTACCCGAGTCAGCCCGGACCGAGTTGGCGGGCATCGCCGACTCCGCCCGGGCCTCGCTGACGGAGATGCGCAGGCTCCTGGGCATCCTGCGCGACGGCGCCGCGGAACTCGGTCCGCAACCCGGGATCGACCGGCTCGACGAACTGGTCGCCGGTGTCCGCGGCGCCCCGGTGACGTTGGAGTGCTCGGTGGGCGCGCTGCCGCAGGCGCTGGGCCTCACGGTGTACCGGATCGTGCAGGAGGCATTGAGCAACGTGGTCCGGCACGCACCGGGCGCGGCCACCCGGGTCACCGTCGGGATGGACGGGGGTGACGTCGTGCTGGAGGTCGTGAACGACGCGCCCGAGTCGGCTCCGGTGGCGGCCGCGGGCGGGCACGGGCTGGTCGGCGTCCGCGAACGGGTCACGCTGCACGGGGGCACCATGTCGGTCGACCGACCGGCGGGCGGCTACCGGCTGTGCGTCAGGCTGCCGGTGGAGGGCCGTTGAGCATCCGGGTCCTGATCGTCGACGACCAGGCCATGGTCCGGGCGGGTTTCGCGGCGCTGCTCGGTTCCCAGGACGGCATCGAGGTGGTCGCCCAGGCCGCCGACGGCCGCGAGGGCGTCCAGGCGTGTGCCGAGACCCGCCCGGACGTCGTGCTGATGGACGTCCGGATGCCGGTGCTCGACGGCCTCGCCGCGACCCGGGAGATCCTCGCCGCCGACGACCCGCCCCGGGTGATCATGCTGACCACGTTCGACATCGACGACTACGTCTACGAGGCGTTGCGCTCGGGCGCGAGCGGGTTTCTGCTCAAAGACCTGCAGGCCGCCGACCTGGTGTCCGCCGTGCGCGTCGTCGCGGCGGGGGAGGCGCTGCTGGCGCCGAGCGTGACCCGCAGGCTGATCGAGACCTTCGCCCGCCAGGCCACCTTCGTCGCACCGTCGCGTGTGGACAGTCTGACCAAGCGGGAACGCGAGGTGCTGGTGCTGCTGGCCCGCGGACTGTCCAATGTGGAGATAGCGGAGACGTTCGTGCTGGCCGAGCAGACGGTGAAGACCCACGTCGGACGCGTCCTGGCGAAACTCGGGCTGCGCGACCGGACCCAGGCCGTGGTGTACGCCTACGAGAGCGGCCTCGTCCGCCCGGGCGGGCCATGACAGGCTGGGCCCATGTTCACGATCGCCGAAGCCCGCGCCGAACTGGCGCGGCTGCGCCCTGTCCTCGACGAGATCGTCGCGCTGCGCGCCGACGCGGCCGAGCTGGGAGCGGGGGAGTCGAGCCTCGGCGGCCTCCCCGAGTTCAAGGCGGCGCAGGCCCGCCTCGATGAGCTGCTCACCCAGGTGCAGCAGACCGGCGCCGAACTGAAGGGCTTCGCCCCGCTGCTGGTCGACTTCCCCGGCGACCTCGACGGCGTCCCGGTCCTCTGGTGCTGGCTGGAAGGCGAACAAGACCTCACTTGGTACCACCGCGCCGACCTAGGCTTCCCCGCCCGCCGCCCCCTCCCCTAACCCCTCGCGAGTCCAACGTTCAGAACAACGAGTCCAACGTTCAGAACATCCCACCTCCAGGATCACGTGACGTGAGACGAAAGGTCGATGTTCTGAACGTTGGACTCGTTGTTCTGAACGTTGGACTCGCGAGGGGTTAGCGTTCGTCTTGTTCGGCTAGGAAGCGTTCGAATTGGCTGCCGAGTTCGTCGGCGGTGGGCATGTCGGCCGGGTCGGCGAGCATGTTGCGGCCCGCGGCCTCGGCGAAGCTGTCGTACTGGTGCTCCAACGCCCGGACGCCTTCGGACACCTCGTCGGATTCCGCGATCTGGCGCTCGATCTCCACGTCCGCCTTCCGCTTGGCCTCGCGAAGCGGCTCGGCGGGAAGCGAAAGCCCGGTGGCGCGCTCGATCGAGTCGAGCAGCGACAAGGCGGCGGCCGGATAGGTCGAGTGCGACAGGTAGTGCGGCACATGCGCGGCGAAACCCATCGCGTCGCGGCCTGCCTCGCCCTCGCGGAACTCCAGCAGGTTCGCGATGCTCGCGGGGACCTGGATCCGGCTGAACACCTGCCGGTAGTCACGCACCAGGTCGGGCCGGGTCGCGTGCGCGGTGACCTCCAGCGGCCGGGTGTGCGGCACGCCCATCGGGATGCCGTGGAAGCCCACGGCCAGCCGGACGCCCCAGCGTTCGATCAGCTCACCCACCGCGGCGGTGAACCGCTCCCACACCCGGTCCGGTTCCGGCCCGGTGAGCAGCAGGAACGGGATTCCCTCGCTGTCGTGCACCAGGTGCACCGCCAACTCGGGCGCCGCGTAGGACTCCCAGTGATCGGTGAGGTAGGTCATCGTCGGGCGCCGGGCCCGGTAATCGATCAGCTGGTCGGTGTCGAACCGGGCGATGACCCGGTGTTCGAGGGTGTCGAGGAGGTGCTCGGCGACCAGGCGGCCCGCCGAACCGGCGTCCATGAAGCCCTCGAAGTTGTGCAGCAGCACCGTGCCCGTCAGGTCGGGGACATCCGAGTCCACGTCGTACAGGTCGCCCTGACCGTCCACAATCGCCTCCGGCGCACATCGATTACTGCCTTCCCTGGGACAACACCCCGGCGAGGAGATCCATTCCCGGCCACACGTCCCTATCCGGCCTGCTTCGGCGCCACTAGCGTGGAACGGGTGGAGGAACCATTCAGAGTCGTCCAGATCCGCTGGCTCGAACGCATCGCCATGGTGCTGTACGTGCCGGTGTCGGCGGGCTACGTGGCGAACCGGGTCGCCGGGTTCGTGGTGGAGAGCCGATGGGGCGTCTGGTGGCTCGGCCTCGGCGTCGTCTTCGCGTTGATCATCCTTCGGTTGATCACCGACGGCACCGCCGTGCGCAGAATGCGGTCCGAGGGCCGGGGTTCGACCGGTCGTTCGGCGGCCAAGGTGGGCACCGCCGTGGCCTGGTTCTTCGTGTTGGCGATCACGGTGATCACGCTGAAGTCGGTCTGGGAGCACGCGTCCCTGGCGGTCGCCCTCGAGGTGCTGGGCTGGGGCTTCATCGTCGCGTTCGGGATCTACACGGTCCTGCGCCTGGCCGACGCGCTCCGGCCCGCGTCGAGGCGGTCCAGATGACCTCACCCGCCCTCATCGACAGTGCCGACCTGGGCCTCTTCGGGCCGGACTCGGTCACCTGGCAGGTGCACGCCGACCCCTCGATGTGGTTCGGGGGCATCCGGAGTCTCTACCTCCAGGCACTTCACCCCCGGGCGGTCGCGGGGGTCGTGCAGAACTCCGACTTCCAGGCCGATCCGCTCGGCAGGCTGGTGCGGACCGCGACCTTCGTCGGCATCACCACCTACGGCACTCTCGACCAAGCCGACCAGGCGGCGCGGCGGGTGCGGCAGGTGCACCGGTCGTTGCGGGCGCGGGATGAAGCCGGGGTCCAGTTTCGGATTGACGACCCCGAACTGCTGCTTTGGGTGCATTGCGCCGAGGCGGTGTCATTCCTGTCGGTCGCGCGCCGGGCGGGATTTCCGCTGACCCGTGCGCACGCCGACCGCTATTTCGACGAACAGCGCACCGCGGCGGCGTTGGTCGGGCTTGACCCGGACGAAGTGCCGGGCAGCGTGGACGAGATGACCGGCTACCTGAGAAACATCTATCCGACGTTGCGGCGCACCGAGAACACCGACGTGATCTACCACTTTCTGCACCGGCCGCCGGTCCAGGGACTTCTGGCGTTGGGTGTGCGGCTCTATGAGCCGACAATCGGACATTTGTCCTATTCGCTGCTACCCGGCTGGGCGCGGCGGCTCTATGGCCGCCGCGCTTACCCCGATTCCGTCACCACTGTCGCGGTGCGGGCTTTCCGACGTGCGGCATTGGCCCTGCCCGGTGGTTTCCGGATCTCCCGCAAACTCGAACCGGCGCCGGTCGCGGCCGTGCGCAGGCTGGGGGAGTGGGCCACGCCGTCGCCGGGACGGCTGCCCTAGGTCAGGCGCCGTGCGCTTCCTGGAACTTCGTCACCAGCGCCGCCGGGATGCGGCCACGCTCGGCGATGGTCTCGCCCTGGCTGCGGGCCCACTCACGAATCGCCTGGTTGTCGGCCTTGTCGCTGGCAGACGCGGACTTGCGCGCGGTGCCGGCGGCGACCTTCGACTTGCGGCCACCGGTGCGCCGCGCGTGCCCGACGAACTCCGCGAGCGAGTCGCGCAGCTTGCTGGCGTTGTCGCTCGACAGGTCGATCAGGAAGTCGACGCCGTCGAGGGCGAAGGCCACGGTCTCGTCGGCCGCTCCACCGTCGAGATCGTCGACCAGCTCGACAACGGTCTTCTGCGCCACGGTTTCCTCCGCATGATGAGTCGTATTGGCCGAAATGCGGCCCCAGTGCCACGGTACCGGCATTCCCGGCCCGTTCTGTGCGCAGCTTATAGGTACGGCCTATGGCCACCCGCAAGGCGGTCCGGTGTGGCGGCCGGTGATAATCACGCTAGGAGGTGACATGGCAGCCGACATTGCGGCGAAGGCGACGTTGGCCGCCGTGGCCCTGGGCGGCGCCGTAGGCGCACTCGCGCGATTCATGCTGGTCAGCGCCTTACCTGGGAAAGCGGGCGGATTTCCGCTGGGCACTTTGCTGGTCAATTCCGTGGGCTGTCTGCTCATCGGGGCGCTCATGGTGGCGGTGACGGAACTGAGGAATATTCATACGCTTGCCAGGCCATTTCTGGGTGTAGGCGTACTCGGTGGCTTCACCACGTTCTCCGCCTACGCGGAGGAAGTTCGCGTGCTGCTTGCTCCGGACACGCTGATTTTCGCCATGTCCTATCTGTTGGGAACCGTCCTGTGCGCGCTGGTCGCCGTCGCGGCCGGAATGCGCCTCGCCCGGTCGCTGTTGTGACCGCGTTGCTGGTGGTCCTCGGCGCGGCGGTGGGCGCGCCCCTGCGCTACCTCACCGACCAGGCGCTGCGCCGCCGCTTCGGCGACCGGTTTCCGTGGGGCACGCTCACGGTCAACGTCGTCGGCTCTGGCATCCTCGGCGCGCTCACCGGAACGTCGACAGCGGTGCACGCCCTGCTGGGCATCGGCTTCTGCGGAGCACTGACGACGTACAGCACGTTCGGCTACGAGACCGTCCGACTGATCGAGGACCGCGCGTATCTGCGCGCGTTCCTCAACGTCACCGTCAGCGTGGTCGCGGGTGTCGGCGCCGCGGCGCTCGGCCACGCGCTGGTCGCCTAGCCCGCGAGCGTGAGCTGCAACGCCTTGGTGACCACGGATCTGAGGGCCGGATCGTCCGGGTTCGACTTCTTGTCCAGCCACACGGCCTGCACAAGTTTGAGGCTGTTGCCCTCACGCCCGCTGGCGTAGGCGGCCGACTCGAACGCGGGCTGGTGCGCACCCGGCCAGGCCACGCCCTGCGCGCCTTGGTCGACGATGCCGCCCGCGCCGGGCTTGTCCGCCACCGCGCGCAGTTCGGTCGCGGACGCGCTCTTGGTGAACCGCAGCACCGAGACCAGCACGGCCACCGGCTTGCCGTCCGAGGTCGCCTCGAATCGGCCGCGGATGAGCCGGGCGCACCCGTTCTTCTCCAGCCAGGTCCGGACGTCGCCGTACGCGTGGGCCGCGCAGTCGGTGTGCTCGACGGACCCCTTCGCCGTGAAGGCGACACCGTCGACCGGGATCTCGCTCGTGGAGTTCTCCGGCTTGCCCGCCGAGCCCTTGTTGGCGGAGCTGATCGCCACCGCGATGCCCGTGGCCAGCAAGATCGCGATGAGGATCGTCGCGACGATCGGCAGCCAGCGCAGGCCGCTCGTCGGTTCGTCGCGCTCGTGCTTGCCGTGGTGGGCGGCGAGGACCGTGCGGGGGATGAACGTGGTCGTCGCGGCGGCGTCGCGGGCGGCGGTGTCGACGAAGCCCTCGGCCGCGAGTTCGGCGTTGTCGAGGGCCGGTCCCTCGGGGTGCACGGCGGCGAGGATCTGCCGCACCTCATTGACCGTGCAGGTGCGCGTGTGGGTGGCGAGTTCCTTGGCGGCGGTCATCAGGTTGCGCGGCTCGGGATGCAGGATGCGCACCCCGCGCACGAGATCCGGGGTGGGCTGGGAGACCTGCGAGACGTAGGGGCCGATCGCGACGACGGTGCCGACCGGCACCGGCTCGGTCCGCTCGGCCTGCAGCAGCGCGGTGACCGCCGACGTCGCCGCCAGGGCCTCGGCCGCCGGGTTGGTCGCGCCGTCGGGCCGCACGAGCGGCCACCCGTCGGTCGTCCACTGCCCGGCGAGCGGCGCGTCCAGCCGGACGGCCGGGTCCGGCAGGTCGACGCCGACGATGACGAGCACGCCGCGCGGCATGACCACGACCGCGTCGATCGGGCCCGGGCAGCCGGGAGGCTGGACGTCGAGCACCGCCACACCGCCCACGATCGCGTCGCCGCGTCCCCAGGACGCCAGCGCGGCACGCAGGTCGGTGCCGACCGTGGAGGTCTCGCCCCCGACCCGGACCAGCCGCACCCCGACACCTCCGAAACCCCCGGCCGCGACCTCTGGCAGGTCGCGCGCCACCTAGCTGTGGACACGGTATCGGGGGCCCGTTCGGCCTATCGCGCCGACCTCCAGGGGTGATCCGTCACCTGATCAGTGGACCGTCGTTGTGGTTAATACCACCTTCCAGTGTCATTAATTGTCATGGAGGTTCCATGTTCGGTCGTTCCCTGCGCGACCGGCGGCTGCGGGCTTGTGTCGCCGCGGCTGTCCTGGCGATTCCCCTGGTCGCCGCGGTCCCCGCCACTGCTACTCCATTAGCGCCGGTCTCCGATTCCCTGGCCCGTCTGCTGAGTACGAGTGGTCAGCAGACCGTGTTGGTTCACGGCACCTCCGCGACCGCGGCGGACACCGCCGCCAGGGCGGCGGGCCTGACCCCGGTGACGACGTTCCGCAAGATCGGTGTCGTCGTGGCGAAGGGCTCGGCCGCGCAGGTGCAGGCCGTTCGGGCCAAATCAGGTGTCACGTACGTGGAGGCCAACGACCCGATCCGGCTCTTCGCGCACAGCTCCGGCACGGTCGCGACCCGCAGCCTGGCCGCCCAGCAGACCCTCACCGGCGCCAACGGCCGCAAGCTCGACGGCAGCGGCGTGTCGGTGGCGATCATCGACTCCGGCATCGACCCCACGCACCCGGCGTTCAAGGGCGACGACGGCAAGACCCGCGTGGCACGCAGCCTCAAGGGCGTGTGCCTCGACGAGTCCAGCACCGGCACCGGCTGCATCGTCGACACCACCAACTCCGTCGACACCGACCTGCTCGCGGTGGGCGGACACGGCACCCACGTCAGCGGCATCGCCGCGGGCAGGCCGTACACCCTCGGCGACGGAACGACAGTCGGCGGATCAGCGCCCGGTGCGAAGATCGTGTCGATCTCGATCGGCGCGGTGATCGTGATCGTCGGCGCCGACGCGGCCCTGAACTGGGTGCTCGAGAACCACAGGGCGCCCTGCGGAGCCAGTGTCCCGGCGAGCACCTGCCCGCCGATCAAGGCCATCAACAACTCCTACGGTCCCATCGGCGGCGGCGAGTTCGACGCGAACTCGGCGACGGTCAAGCTGCAGCGCCAGCTCGCGGCCGAGGGTGTCATGACCGTGTGGGCGAACGGCAACGACGGCGGCGACGGCTCCGAGAGCCTGTCCAACCCGCCCGGCCAGGACCCGACCCCCGGCGTCGTGTCGGTGGCCTCCTACAACGACCAGGGCACCGGAAGCCGTGCGGGCACCGTGTCCGACTACTCCTCGCGCGGCGCCCAGGCCGACCCGTCGACCTGGCCGGACATCTCCGCCCCCGGTGAGAACATCGCCTCCGCGTGCAGGCTCTACCTGCCGATCTGCGCGACCGGCCTCACGCCCCTGAACGGGCCGGGCCTGCTCGACCTGGGCACCTACAACGTGATCAGCGGGACGTCCATGGCCGCTCCGCAGATCACCGGCATCATCGCCCAGCTCTTCCAGGCCAAGCCGACGGCGACCCCCGCCGAGATCGAGGACGTCCTGAAGCGCACCGCGTTGAAGTACACCGACGGGTCCGGCTACCAGACCGTCAACGGGTACTCGACGAGCTTCGACAAGGGCACCGGCCTCGTCGACGTGGTCGCCGCGGCGACCGCACTCGGCGCGCACTGAGACTCGGGGTCGAATGCGGGGAGCCGATTTGGCTCCCCGCATTCGGGTTTCCCGGATCGTTTCACTGGTGCACCTGATGGTTTCGTGGTTCGTGTGGCCAAAGTGTTCGGATACAGGGCACAATGACCGCAGGTATTTCCGTTCAGTGCCGATAGCCGCTGGTTGACAGGACGTAGGGGAAGACGATCCTCGTCGAGCAGCGGAGGTCAGCAGTGAGCACCCGTGGAAACACCCAAGGCGTGGTGTACGTCCACTCGTCGCCGTCTGCGGTATGTCCGCACGTCGAGTGGGCGATTTCGGGCACCCTCGGGGTGCGCGCCGAACTGAAATGGACCGCCCAGGCCGCGGCCCCCGGTCAACTGCGCGCGGAATGCGCGTGGACCGGAGAGGCAGGCACCGGCGGCAAACTCGCGGGCGCCCTGCGGGCGTGGCCGATGATCCGCTTCGAGGTCACCGAGGAACCCAGCTCCGGCGTCGACGGTGAACGTTTCTGCTACGCCCCGGCGCTCGGCCTCTGGCACGCCCGCACCTGCGCGAACGGCGACATCGTGGTCGGCGAGGACCAGCTGCGCACGCTGGCCGCGTCCGCCCGCGGTGGCGAGTCCTTCGCCTTCGGCGTCGACGAACTCCTCGGGGCGTCCTGGGACGAGGCCCTCGAGCCTTTCCGGCGCGCGGGCGACGGTGCTCCGGTGACCTGGCTGCACCGCGTCGGCTGAGCCCTGTGGCACGCTTGACCTGTGGCGCAGGGGCGAGGGGTCAGGCAGCCGTGGTTGTGGCCCGCGGTGCTGGTCGCGGTCGTGCTGACCGCGACCGCGAGCCTGCTCGCGCGCGAGCTGTACGCCGACGACCGCAACGCCCCGCCGCCGTCGGCCATCCTGCCCAGCGCGGGCGCGCTGCCCCCAGGTGAGCAACCCGGGCACCGGGACGTGCGGGGGACGCGGGACGCCATCCAGCACCCGATGTACGAGACGGTCCGGCAGCTGCTGCAGACCTACTTCGACGCGATCAACGGCAAGAACTACGAGCGGTGGCGCACGACGGTCACGGCCGACCGGATCAAGAACATGCCCGAGGAGACCTGGCGGGCCAGCTACCGGTCGACGCAGGACGGCAGCATCGTGGTCTACCGGATCGAGACCGGCCCTCGGGGCAGCGCGCGGGTGATGCTGACGTTCATCTCCAAACAGGACGTCGCCGACGCGCCGCTGGAACTGCCGGAGCCGTGCATCAGATGGCACGTGATCTTCCCGCTCACCGTCGAGGCCGACGTGTGGAAGCTCGACGCGGGCCCCACCGGCGCGTCCCCCCAACACGAGAAGTGTTAATCGCTCGAATCGCGGTTCCGCCCGCCCATAAAGTGATCAGATGCGACTCACGAAATACGGCCACGCCTGTGTGCGCCTCGAAGCCGGTGACGGTGTGCTCGTGATCGACCCGGGCACCCTGTCCGAAATGGAATCGCTGTCCGGTGCCACCGCCGTGCTCATCACCCATGAGCACGCCGACCACATCGATCTCGACAAACTCGAAGCCGCCCGGGCCGCCAACCCGGCGCTCACCGTGCACACCCACTCCGCCTTCGCCGACGTCCTCGGGGCCGGGGTGACCGCCGTCGAGCCCGGCGACACCTTCACGGCGGCCGGGTTCACCGTGCGCGTCGTCGGCGGCGAGCACGCAGAGATCATCGACGGCTGGCCCGGCTGCCCGAACCTCGGCTTCATCGTCGACGGCGTCTACCACCCGGGGGACTCCCTGTTCGTGCCCGCCGAGCCGGTCGACACACTGCTGGTCCCGGCCGCGGGCCCGTGGCTGAAGCTGCGTGAGGTCATCGAGTTCGTCCGAGCGATCAAGCCCGCGCGCGCGTTCCCCATCCACGACGCCGCGCTCAGCGCCTACGGACAGAACCACTTCGACCAGTGGCTGGACGGCCAAGGCGGGGCCGACTACTCCCGCGTTCCGCTGGGCGACTCGGTCACTCTCCAGTAGCAACAACAACTGGGCTGTGAAGAAGTTGCTCCATTCGCGCTTGAACGCACGCGCGGTCCCCGGCGTAACGCTGGCTGAGCCCTGATGGGCTCGCACAGAGACGGAGGATCGTGTGGATCTGGTTGAAGCGCAACTGGTCAAACACCGGGAAATGGTTCTCTCACTGTTCCGCATCGTGGTCGGCCTGCTGTTCGCCTGCCACGGCGTCGCGACGCTGTTCGGGGTGCTCGGCAAGAGCGCGAAGGCGGTCCCCGACTTCGCCGCGTGGCCCAGTTGGTGGGCGGCGGTCATCCAGGTCGTCGGCGGCACCGCGGTCGCGCTCGGCATCGGTACGCGCGTGGCCGCTTTGATCTGTTCAGGCTCGATGGCCTACGCCTACTTCGTCGCGCACCAGCCCAAGGCGCTGTGGCCGATAGAGAACGGCGGGGTGCCCGCCGTCCTCTACTGCTGGGCCTTCCTGCTGATCGCGTTCATGGGCGCGGACCGCTGGGCGCTCGGCAGGCAGCTGGGCCGCGCGCGCTGACCGAGTCGACCCTCGCCCAACCCGTCAGAGCGGGATGTTGCCGTGGGCTCCGCGACCGGCAGGCGCGGCGGCCAGCGCCTCGGCCAGCTTCTGGCGGGTGTGGCGGGGGTCGATGACCTCGTCCACCACGCCGATCGCCATCGCCCGCTCCACGCCGCCCGCGATCCGCTCGTGCTCAGCGGTGAGCCGCGCGTGCAGCGCCTCGCGCTCGTCCTCCGCGGCCGCGGCGAGCTTCTTGCGGTGCAGGATGCCGACGGCGGCCTTCGCGCCCATGACGGCGACCTCGGCCTCCGGCCAGGCGAACACTGCGGTGGCGCCGAGGGAACGGGAGTTCATCGCGATGTACGCGCCGCCGTAGGACTTGCGGGTCACCAGGGTCACCCGCGGGACCACGGCCTCGGCGAAGGCGTGCAGCAGCTTCGCGCCGCGGCGCACGACACCGTCCCATTCCTGGCCGACGCCCGGGAGGTAACCCGGGACGTCCACCACGACCAGCAGCGGCACCCCGAAGCTGTCGCACATCCGGACGAAGCGGGCCGCCTTCTCCGCGGACAGCGAGTCCAGGCAGCCACCCTTGCGCAGCGGGTTGTTCGCGATCACACCGACGGTGCGGCCGCCGAGACGACCCAGGCCGATCACCACGTTCGGCGCCCACTTGGCCTGCAGCTCCTCGAACTGGGACACGCCGTGGGCGTCGGTGTCGAGGATGCCGCGCAGCAGCGGCTTGACGTCGTAGGCGCGGTTGACCTGCTCGGGCAGCAGGTCACGCAGCGGGGTCTCGTCGCGCACCGCGTGCAGGTCGAACAGGCCGGGCTTGGCGAACAGGCTGGTGATGCGGCGGGCCCGGACGTAGGCGTCCGGCTCGTCGGTGGCCAGCACATGCACGACACCGGACTTGCGGCCGTGCGCGTCGGCGCCGCCGAGGCCCTCCTGGTCGATCTGCTCCCCGGTGACGCTGCGGACCACGTCCGGCCCGGTCACGAAGACCCGCCCGGCCGGGGACATGATCACCACGTCGGTCAGCGCGGGACCGTAGGCGGCGCCACCGGCCGCCGGGCCGACCACGACACTGATCTGCGGGATGCGGCCCGAGGCCCGGATCATCGCGGCGAAGACGTTGCCGACGGCGTCGAGCGACTCGACGCCCTCGGCCAGCCGCGCGCCGCCGCAGTGCCAGACCCCGATGACCGGGCTGCGCTCACGCAGCGCGGTGTCGATGGCCTCGACGATGTGCCTGCAGCCCTCGGTGCCCATGGCGCCACCCATCTTGGTGGCGTCGGTGCAGTACGCGATGACCTTGACACCGTCGATGCGCCCACGCACCGCGAACACGCCGCTGGTGTCCGCGGGGCGCAGCGGCGCCATCGAGCCGGCGTCGAGCAGCTGCGTGAGCCGGACCAGCGGGTCGCGCGGGTCCAGGTCAGGCGCCTCGGCCGACATGGTCGCCAGAGCGGTCATCGGGAGAGCTCCTCAACTGGGCTGGTGGGCCCCGGTGGTCAGGCGGCGGTGAAGGCGAGCGCCACGTTGTGGCCGCCGAAACCGAACGAGTCGTTGATCGCCGCCGCGAGCTCGACCTTGCGCGGCTGGCCGGTCACGACGTCCAGGCCGACGCGCGGGTCGATGTTCTCCAGGTTGCGGGTCGCGGGGATCACGCCGTAGTAGATCGAGAGCAGCGTGATGATGCTTTCCACCGCACCCGCACCGCCGACGAGGTGACCCAGCGCCGACTTCGGCGCGGTGAGCACGACGTGGTCGCCGAGCGCCTTGCGGATCGCCGCGGCCTCACCGATGTCGCCGACCACCGTCGACGTGGCGTGCGCGTTGACGTGGGTGACGTCGGTCGGGCTCAGGCCCGCCATCCGCACCGCGTTGGTGATCGCCTTGATCTGGCCGACACCCTCGGGGTGGTTGCCCGTGATGTGGAAGGCGTCGGAAGTCATGCCGTAGCCGGAGAGCCTGCCGTACACGCGGGCGCCGCGGGCGGCGGCGTGCTCGGCGGTCTCCAGGATGACCACGCCGGCGCCCTCACCGAGGACGAAGCCGTCGCGGTCGTTGTCGAAGGGCCGCGACGCGCGCTCGGGCTCGTCGTTGCGGGTGCTCAGGGTCCGCGACTGGGCGAACCCGGCCACGGTGATCGGGTGGATGCACGCCTCGGCGCCACCGGCGACGACGACGTCGGCCCGACCGTTCTGGATCATCTGGTAGGCCGTGGCCAGCGCCTCGGCGCCGGACGCGCAGGCCGAGGCGGGCGTGTGCACGCCGGCGCGGGCGCGCAGCTCGATGCCGACGTGCGCGGCCGGGCCGTTGGGCATCAGCATCGGCACGGTCAGCGGCGAGACCTTGCGCAGGCCGTCGCGCTGCAGGAGCTCGTACTGGTCGAGCAGGGTGACCGGGCCGCCGATGCCGGTGCCGATCACGACGCCGAGGCGCTCGGGGTCGACCGGCGCTTCCTCGTCCCTCGGCAGTTCGAATCCGGCGTCAGCCCAGGCCTCGCGGGCAGCGATGATCGCGATCTGCTCACACCGGTCGAGCCTGCGGGCCTGGACCCGGGGCAGGACGTCGGTGGGATCGACCAAGAGCGGCGCGGCCAGCTTGGCGGGCAGGTCGTAGCGTTCGACCCACTCCTTGTCGTTGACGCGGATGCCGTTCTTGCCTGCGAGCAGCGCTTCCCAGGTGGTCGTGACATCACCGCCGAGCGGCGTGGTGGCGCCCAGCCCGGTGATGACGACGTCGACGTTGCTCATGGGGTTTCCTTCGCAGCGTGGGTGGTGACTGGATTCGAATGCCGAGGGAACGAGGTGTGCGGTCAGGCGTTGGTGGAGATGTACTTCACGGCGTCGCCGACGGTCTTGAGGTTGGCCAGCTCGTCGTCCGGGATCTTGACGCCGAACTTGTCCTCGGCCTGCACGGCGATCTCGACCATCGAGAGGGAGTCGATGTCGAGGTCGTCGACGAAGGACTTCTCGGCGGTCACGTCGTCGGTGGCGACACCGGCGACCTCTTCGACGATCTCCGCGAGTCCTTCGAGGATCTCGGTGTCGCTGGGCTTCTCCGACATTCCAGGTTCCTTCCTGTTTGGATCAACCGGCCGGTACCGCACCTGCCGGAGTCTTGCTTCCCCTGTGGTCAGGGACAGATGACGACCTGTCCCGCGTAGGACAGGCCCGCGCCGAAACCGACGAGCAGCGCGACGTCGCCGGGCTTGATCCGGCCCGCCTCACGCATGTGGTCCATCGCCATCGGGATGGACGCCGAGGAGGTGTTGCCCGACTTGACGATGTCGTCGGCGACGACCATGTCCTCGCGGGCGCCCTTGGCGCGCAGCTTCTTCGCGATCGATTCGACGATCCGCAGGTTGGCCTGGTGCGGGATGAGCACGTCCACATCGGACGGCTGCAGCCCGGCCGCTTCCAGCGCCTGCAGCGCGATCGGCGCGATCCGCGTGGTCGCCCAGCGGAAGACCGACTGGCCCTCCTGGAAGATGTGCCGGTCCTCGGTCATGCCGATCATGTCGACCATGTCGCCCGCGCTGCCCCAGACGACCGGGCCGATGCCCGCCTCTTCCGAGGGTCCCACGACCGCGGCGCCCGCGCCGTCGGCGAAGATGATCGCGTTGGCCCGGTCGACCGGGTTGACCCAGTCGGTGAGCTTCTCGGCGCCGATGACCAGCACGCGCCGCGCGGAGCCTGAGCGCACCAGGTCCGACGCGGTGCCCAGCGCGTAGCAGAAGCCCGCGCAGGCGGCGTTGAGGTCGAACGCGCCCGCCGCCTTGATCCCGATGCGGTCGGCGACCTGGGCCGCGCCGTTGGGGATCTGGGTCGGCATGGTGCAGTTGGCCAGGATCACGGTGTCCACATCGGACGGTGAGAGGCCGGAGTTGGCCAGCGCCTTGGAGCCTGCCATGACCGCCATGTCGACGAGCAACTCGTCGGGCCCGGCGAACCGGCGCTCGGCGATGCCCACGCGCTCGCGGATCCACTCGTCGGTGGTGTCCATCTTCTGCGAGAGCTCGTCGTTGGTGACGATGCGCTCAGGCTGGAAACTGCCGACCCCGAGGATGCGGCTGGCTTTGGCTCCAGTGGCGAGTCGCATTGTGGTCACGCGCTACTTCCGATCATGTCGGTCACCGTGTCGAGGTTCTCGGGGGTCTTCATGGCCACGGTGGGGGTGCCTTTGAGTTCCCGCTTTGCCAAGCCGACGAGCGCGCCCGCGGGCGGGAACTCGACGATGCCGTCGACGCCGAGTTCGGCCATCGTCGCCATGCAGCGGTCCCAGCGGACGGGGTTGGTGACCTGGTCGATGAGCCGGGCGAGCACCTCGGCGCCGTCGGTCACCGCGGCGCCGTCCCGGTTGGACAGCAGCGTGAAGGCTGGGTTCGCCGGTGCGCCCAGCGTCTCCGCGTGCGCGGCGAGGGCCTGCTGTGCCGGTGCCATGTAGTGGGTGTGGAACGCGCCCGCGACCTTGAGGGTGATCACCTTCGTGTCGGCGGGCGGCTCGGCGGCGAGCTTCTCCAGCGCGGGCAGCGACCCGGCGGCGACGATCTGGCCCGCGCCGTTGCGGTTGGCGGGCACGAGGTCGAGCTCGGCGAGCCGGGCGAGGATGGCCTCTTCGGTGCCGCGCATCAGGGCGGCCATGCCGGTGGGCTCGAGCTCGCACGCGGCGGCCATCTCCCGGCCGCGCACGGCGGCCAGCGCGATGGCGTCCTCGGCGGTGAGCACGCCCGCCATGGCGGCGGCGGCGAACTCGCCGATGGAGTGTCCGGCGATGACGGCGTCCGCGGGGATCTCCACGCGCGAACGCAGCTCCTCGAACGCGAGCAGCGTGGCCGCCACGATGAGCGGCTGGGTGATCGCGGTGTCCTTGATCTCGTCGGCCTCGGCGGTGGTGCCCAGCCGGGTCAGGTCGAGGCCCGCGATGTCCGACCACGCCGCCAGCCGGTCGGCCGCACCCGGCAGTTCGAGCCACGGGCTGAGCATGCCGGGGGTCTGGGAACCTTGCCCAGGAGCGAGTAGCGCGATCACCTGTTCACTAGACACTGTCCGAGCCTCGGTTATGCATGTCGGCGGTCACCAAGTTGTGGGGTCTCTGTTGTAGGGAGTCTACAAAAGTGACCACCCGGTAAACGCTACGGACGGGTATTCATTGTCAGTTGTGGCGATAACCACTAAAAACGTGGCTACCAGAGCCCGCGAGCCCTTGACAGCCTGCCGACCGCCAGTGCGATCCGCAGCACGAGAGCGTCGCGAGGATCGTTCGCGTTCCGCCCGGTCAGCTCCGTCGCCTTGCGCAGGCGGTACCGGACGGTGTTCGGGTGAACGAACAGCTGCCGCGCGCAGGTCTCCAGGACGCCGCCGGTCGAGAGGTACGCCTCGACGGTCTCCTGCAGCGATCCGCCTGCCTCTTCGAGGGGTCGCGCGATGCGGTCGATGAGCTGGAACTCGGCCTCCGGGTCGCCCGCCAGCGCCCGCTCCGGCAACAGGTCCGTCGACCGCACCGGTCGCGGCGCCTCCCGCCACGCGACGACCGCCCGCAACCCCGACAGCGCGTCCGCCGAACTGCGGTGCGCCTCGGCCAGGCTGGCGACGGTGGGGCCGGCGACGACCGCGCCCTCGCCGAACGCCTCGGCCATCTTGCCCATGACCTCCCGGTCGGCGCCGTCCTCGGTCGGCCCGCCCAGCACCACGACCAGCCGGGAACCCTGGACGCCGAGCAGCACGGGTCGGCTGACCCGGGCGGCCCGGCTGCGGACCTCGAACACGACCGTCGGCGGGTCGTCGGACGGCGGGTTGCCGACCAGCACGGTGGCCTGCGCGCCCGGATCCCAGCCGAGGGCGGCGGCCCGGGACAGCAGCGACTCCTCGGCGTCGCCACGCACGATCCCGTCGACCACGAGGGCTTCGAGCCGCGCGTCCCAGGCGCCGCGGGCCTCGGCGGCGGAGGCGTACGACATCGCGGAGGCGAACGCCACCTCGCGCCCGTAGCGCAGGACGGCCTCGCCCAGCAGCGCCCGGTCCTCGTCGTTGGCCGCGAGGTCCGGCACCATCTCCTCGAAGATCTTCAGCGACACCCGGACCATCTCGACGGTCTGCCGGAGGCTGACCCACCGGGACAGGTCGCGGGGGGCGCCACGGAAGGTGTCGGTGGTCATCCGCAGGGCTTCCATCGGGTCACGCAGCCACGCAGCGAACCCGGCCACGCCGCTCTGCGCGACAAGCAGCACGGACGCCCGCTGGTCGGCGGGCATCCGCACGAACCAGGCGAACTGCGCCTCCATGGCCGCGACTGCGGCGGACGCCAGCTTTCCCGACGCCCGCTCCACCGCTTCCAACGTCTCGGCGGACAAACCGACCGACGCCCCACTCATCTCTCCACACTCCCACACGGTCTTCGTGTCCGGCCGCTCAGCGCCGGTCGGCGGCTTGCCGTCGTTCTTCGCGGTCCACAAGGTTCGTGAGCACGTGCTGCTGTCCGAAGGTCCACAGGTTGCTCGCGAGAAAATAGAGCAGCACGCCGATAGGCACCGGGAAGAAAGCCCCGGAGACCAGCATCCCGATTGGCGCGAGGTACATCATCGCTTTGCTGACCGCGGCGAGCTGCGGATTGGTCGTGTCCTGGCGTCGCAGGCCCATGCGCATGGTCAGGAACGTCGCGAGCCCGGCCACGAGCATGAGCGGCACCCCGACGCCGATCATGTGCGCCAGGTCGGTGCCGGAGGCGACGAGGTCGGCGGCGGGCTGGCTGAGCCAGTTGCCAAGCCCCGCGCCGAACAGGTCCGCGCTGAGGAACGAGTCCACACCCGCGCGGTCGAACACGTAGTTGGACTCGGCGCCGGGGGTGAACCCGCGCAGGACCCAGAACAGGCTCAGGAAGGCGGGGATCTGCAGCAGCGCGGGCAGGCAGCCGCCGAGCGGGCTGCTGCCGTTGTCGGCGTGCAGTTTCTGGATCTCCCGGACCATCCGCTCCTTGTCGGACCGGTACTTCTCCTGAATCTTCCGAACTTGCGGCGCGAGGTGTTGCGCCCGCCGCGCGGCCCGGAGCTGGCTGAGCGCGGGCCGGACCAGCAGGGCGCGGATGGTGAAGACGAGGAAGACGACAGCCAGCACCCAGGCGGCCCCACCAGGGCCAAGGAGGGTGTTGAAGATCAGGTGCCAGAACCAGAGGACAGCCGAAACAGGGTAGAGAAAGACGTCGAACATCGAGGGTCACTCCGTCACGTGGGAGGCGGCTTTCGGACAGGCGGAAGCGGCCGCCCGTGCGATCAGGCGGCCGCGGCGCCCAGTGACGGAGCTCGTGGTCGGGGGCTTCCCGGTGTGCCCGGGTCATGGAGCCGAAGGACTTCGGCGAGCCGGGCTTGTTCGCGCAGGCTGACGGTCCGCACCAGGGCGGGAGCGGCGTCAGGTTCGACCCGGACGTGAGTGACACACACGATCAGGGCGGCGGCGAGGCCCGCGGCCAGCGCCAGCGGGTTCAGGTCGCCCGCGGCGGGAAGGGCCAGGAAGAGCGCGGGCAGGAACAGGGCGAGCATGAACGTGAGCCGCGTCCTCACCCCGCTCCCAGTCCCCATGCCCTCGACTGTACCCATTTTCCGGCTGCGACCTGCCCCTCACCGCTGAGGCAGCCGGTCGAATCCGGTGAAGGGCTCGCGGATGGTCACGCTCTCGTCGCTTCCGTCGCTGCGCATCAGGGACGAGATCGCCTGAGTCAGCTCCGGGGTGAGGGTGCCGTAGACCTGTTGGGTGCTTTCAGGTTCGAGGTATTCGGTGTAGGCCTCGATGAAGTGGTCCACCCCGACTTTCAGGTGGGTCGCCATGGAATCGGCGTCCGGGTGGATCTGGACGACGGTCACCAGGTCGGACTCCGGCGCCGCGTAGCCGTAGAAGGAGTGCAGCCGGGGCTCCTGCGGCTCTACGATTTCGGAGCAGAACTTCGCGAAGTACGCCTTGAACGCCTCGCGCTTGCCGGGCTTGATCTTGTGTGTGCCGATGAAGATGAACGGTGTGGCCATGGTGTCCTCCTCGGGTCGGTGCGTTGACGGGGTGGGTCGTCCGATCCAGCATCGGCGCCACCCGGATGGCGTCGCTTCGGCAGACCGGGCCGACCTCGCCCGCGGGTCATGGGTATTTCTGCCCAGCGCGGCACTGCCTGGCGGGATCAGCGGCGAGGCAAGGCGGTGAACGAGCACCTCGGCCGTCGTGACGCCGCCCGCGAGCACCACCGCGGGTCACGGTGGGTCGAGGCATCCGAGGACTACGCCGCGGCTGATCGGGTCGCGCCCCTGGGCATTCGGGATCTCGAGTGCTGGGCCGAGTCCGCGCAGGTCATCGGTCGGGTCGACGAGGCGATCGATGTGCTTGCCCGGTGTTTCGAGCTGCGGGCTCAGGCGGGCGAGGTCCACGAGGCCACGCGCACCGCGTACTGGCTCTGGAGTGCTCACGTCTTCACGCGCGGCGAGTTCGCCATCGCGGCGGGCTGGGTCGAGCGGGCCCGCGGTCTGGCCGCCGCACGGCAGGCGGGAGAGTACGGCTGGCCGTTGATCCCCGAGGCCTACCGGTGCATCGCGGCAGGCGACTACGCGTCCGCCGAGGCGGTCTTGCACCGCGCGACCGAGTTGGGCCTGGGCTGTGGCGACATCGACTTGGTCACCATCGCGACAACGATGCGTGGTCGGGCGATCCTCAAGCTTGGGTCGTTGGAGCGCGGGTTGGCGCTGCTTGACGAGGCGATGGTCCGGATTCTCACTCGGACGACCTCGCCTCGGGCCACCAGTGTCATGTATTGCGCCGCGATCGGAACTTGTTATGAGGTCCATGAGATCGCCCGCGCGGCGGAGTGGTCGGTCGCTCTCGACAGGTGGCTCGGCGAGTTGCCCCGGCTTGGTGGCGCCTATTTCGGGAACTGCCGGATCTACCGGGCGCTCCTGATGCGTTTGCGCGGGGACTGGTCACGGGCGGCGGCTGAGCTTGAGCAGGCGTGCCGTGACCTGGCTGTCGATGGGCAGTTGGTGGTCGGTCATGCCTGGTACGAACTCGGCGAATCGCGGAGGCTGCAAGGCGATCCGGGGGTCGAGGAGGCTTACCAACAGGCCATGGTCTTCGGTCGCGTGGCGCAGCCGGGGTTGGCACTGCACCGGCTGAGCCAGGGCGAGGTGGTCGCGGCGGACACCGGTCTGCACCGGGCACTCGCCGAGCGCCACTTCGCGGCGGACCGGTTCGCGCTCCTCCCCGCGGCCGTGGAGGTCGGTATCGCCGCGGGCCGGGTCGGTTCGGCAAAGGACGCCCTCGCCGAGATGGAGCGAACCGCCACCATCTACCCCACAACAGCCGCACGATCCACTGTGGCCGCGGCCCGCGGGTCACTCGCGCTGGCCGAAAACCGCCCAACCGACGCCCTCGCGCACTTGCGGGACGCAGTCAACGGCTGGCGCCAACTAGGCGCGCCCTACGAGGCGGCCACAGTCGGAGTACGCATCGCGGAGGCGTGCCACGCCTTGGGCGACGAGGACGGCGTCCGCATGGAACTCCACGCCGCCAACGCAACTTTCACCCGCCTGGGAGCCCGCCCGGACGCGGACCGCACCCAGAACCTCTTGTCCGACTGGCTTGACCCTGGTTCCGGCCTGACGCCACGGGAGACCGAGGTCCTACGCCTGATCGTCGACGGCCAAACCAACGCCCAGATCGCCACGGAACTCCACCTGAGCGAACGCACCGTCCACCGCCACGTAAGCAACATCCTCACCAAACTAGGCGTCCACTCCCGCACCGCCGCCGCCACAACCGCCATCCAAAACCACCTGACCTAACCCACCTGACCTAACCCACACCCACGCAATCAAGAATTGGCCGTGTAGATCCCCGACGCGGTAGATCCCCGATGCGCGCAGCGCGAGCCCCACTCGATGCGCAAAGCGCGAGCCCACCCTGATGGTCCGGCAGGGCTGGAATGGATGGTCCGGCAGGGCTGGAATGGCCACCGATCGCACCGTGGGGGTCTGGGGGGTCGCCCCCCAGGGGCAAATGACGCCCGATCCCCCCGGTGAGCGCATTCCGCGAACATGGAAGCGGAATCGGGCGGGCCGCCCGGCAATTTCGGTGCGCTCGATGCCGGGCGGCCCATCTCCCCGGTCCCCACCGGTGGTTCCACTATGGATAGATCTTGGCGGTGGTGCCATGCGATTCGGTGGTTTTAACCCATTCGTGGGATGTGTTGCGGTTGCTTGGGCGGGTGACGTGGGAAACGATCTCCCAGGACAGAGATCTGCCCGTCGGGGGCCTAGGAGGTACACATCATGGGTGCGGAACTGCGGGAAGGGTTGGGTGCGGCGTGGTCGATGGTTGCCACGTTCGTGCCGAAGCTCCTCGGCTTTCTCATCATTCTTTTGATCGGCTGGCTCATCGCGAAGGCTGTGGCCAAGGGTTTGTCCATGGTGATGGGCAAGCTCGGTTTCGGTAAGCTGATGGAGAAGACCGGGATGTCCGGTCTGGCCCGCAATTCCGGGGTTGATGTCGGCAACATCCTGGTGAAGTTGGTCTACTACTTCATTTTGCTGATCGCTCTGCAGTTGGCGTTCGGCGTGTTCGGTGAGTCGAACCCGGTCAGTGCGCTGCTCAACGATGTCATCGCGTTCCTGCCGCGGATTGTCGTGGCGGTTGTGCTGCTCATCGTGGCGGCGGCGGTCGGCAAGGTTGTTCGCGACCTGATCACGAGCGCGTTGGGCAACCGGCCGTTCGGTCCGATGATGGGCACCATCGCGTATGTCTTCATCATCGCGTTCGGTGTCATCGCGGCGTTGAACCAGGTGAACATCGCGACGACGGTGACCATGCCGGTGCTGATCACGGTGTTGGCGACCATCGGCGGCATCCTGATCGTCGGCTTGGGCGGTGGCCTCATCAAGCCCATGTCGGAGCGGTGGGGTGGTTGGCTCGAGCGCGCGCAGTCGCAGATGGGCACGACTGACCACGCGCCGCGGCCGCGGGTGGAGACTCCGCCCAACGTCGAGGCGACGATGGACCGTCCGGCGCACGATTCGCGTCGGTAGTCGGGTTTTCGCGGCGGCGTCGGGCTTCGGCCTGGCGCCGCCGTTTTCGTGCCGGGACTTTGGTCCTGTGCGGGCTGGGACCGGCTCACACCTGTGGGGGAGTGGGGTTCGCTCCCCAGCGGGATGATCTTCGGGCTTGGCGGGGAGACGCTCGTGGCATGACCGAGCGACCGCACATCCTGATCGTCGGCGGAGGCTATGTGGGCCTCTACGCCGCGTACCGTTTGCAGAAGAAGTTGCGGGGCGGTGAGGCGACCGTGACTGTCGTCGACCCCCGTCCGACCATGACGTACCAACCGTTCCTGCCGGAGGCGGCGGCCGGTTCCATCGAGCCGCGTCACGTGGTGGTGCCGCTGCGCAAGGTGTTGCGCGGGTGCCGGGTGGTGACGGGCGTGGTCACCGGGGTCGATCATCGGCGGAAGGTGGCGACGGTCGTGCCCGCCGAGGGCGTGCCGACCGAACTGCCCTACGACGTGATCGTGTTGGCCGCCGGGTCGGTGGCGCGCACGCAGCCCGTGCCGGGGCTGGCCGAGTGCGCGATCGGGTTCTCCACAGTCGGTGAGGCCATCTACCTGCGCAACCAGGTGCTCTCCCGCCTCGACGTGGCCGCGAGCGCGACCGATCCCGAAGTCCGCAGGCGTGCGCTGACGTTCGTCGTCGTAGGCGGCGGTTATGCGGGGGTGGAGGCGTTCGGCGAGTTGGAGGACATGGCCCGGTTCGCCCTGCGGGTCTACCCCGAGTTGGCTCCGTCGGACATGCGGTGGGTGCTCGTCGAGGCGGCGGACCGGATCATGCCCGAGGTCAGCCCTTCCCTTGCCGAGTACACCGTGCGGCGGCTTGAGAAGCGCGGGATGCGGGTTCTGTTGAACACCACGGTGACCAGCATGGTCGACGGGCACGTCGTGCTCAGCGACGGCGAGGAGTTCGACGCCGACACCGTCGTCTGGACGGCAGGCGTCCGGGCCAATCCGCTGGCCCAGGCCAGTGGGCTGCCGGTCGATCCGCGTGGTCGGCTGGTCGCCTCGACGACGCTGCGCGTGCCGGGCTACGAGGGAATGTGGACCGCGGGCGACAGCGCCGCCGTGCCCGACCTCTCGGCCGAGGGCGCATGGTGCGCGCCGAGCGCTCAGCACGCCGTGCGGCAGGCGAAACTGTTGGCGGACAACGTAATCCGCTCACTGCGTGGCCGTGAACCCAAGCCGTACAAGCACTCCCATGCCGGTTCGGTGGCGAGTCTGGGCCTGCACAAGGGAGTCGCGGAGATCTACGGCATCCGGCTGCGCGGCGTGATCGCCTGGCTCATGCACCGCGCCTACCACGTCACCCGGGTGCCGACGCTCAACCGCAAGGTCCGCGTCCTGGCCGACTGGCTGATGGCCTTCCTGCTCCGCCGTGACGTGGTCTCGCTGGGCCAGATCCACGATCCGCGCCGCGACTGGGCCGCCATGGTGGAGACCACCGCCACCCACCCGCGAGTCGCCCCGCCAGGCAAGTGAGTCGCCCCCTCCGGCAGCCGAGTTCGACATTCGCGCCTGTGCGAATGTCGAACTCGTTCGCCTGGAGGGGCGACTCGCTTGTTGGAAGGGGCGACTCGCGGGTTGGTCAGGCGGAGCCGGGGTCGGAGGTTTGGGGGCCCGCGGCGGTGACGTCGTCGATGCGGTGCTTGCGTGCCGCCTCGACGACCTTCGACTGGTCGACCTCGCCGCGCCTGGCCAGCGCGCCCAGGACGGCGACGGTGATCGACTCGGCGTCGACGAGGAAGTGCCTGCGGGCGGCCGGGCGGGTGTCGGAGAAGCCGAACCCGTCGGTGCCCAGGGTGGTCATGTCGGTCGGCACCCACGGGCGGATCAGGTCCGGCACCGCGCTCATCCAGTCCGACACCGCGACCACGGGCCCGGGGCTGTCCTTGAGCACCGACGTCACGTACGGCACCCGCGGCTCGGCCTCGGGGTGCAGCATGTTGTGCCGCTCGATGTCGACCGCCTCGCGCCGCAGCTCCGACCAGGACGTGGCCGACCAGACGTCGACCTGGACGCCCCACTCCTCGGCCAGCATCTGCTGGGCCTTGACCGCCCACGGCATCGCCACACCGGAGGCGAGGACCTGCGCTCGCGGGCCGGAGCCCTCGGGCGCGTCCAGGTACCGGTAGAGACCCCGCAGCAGGCCCTCGACGTCGAGGTTCTCCGGCTCCGCCGGCTGCTGGTACGGGTCGTTGTAGACGGTCAGGTAGTAGAAGATGTCCTCCGCCTGCTCGCCGTACATCCGCCGCAGGCCGTCCTTGACGATGTGCGCGATCTCGTAGGACCAGCCCGCGTCGTAGGACACCGCCGCCGGGTTGGTCGCCGCCAGCAGCAGCGAGTGCCCGTCGTTGTGCTGCAGGCCCTCACCGGTCAGCGTCGTGCGGCCCGCCGTGGCGCCCAGGACGAAGCCGCGCGCCATCTGGTCGGCCGCGGCCCACAGGCCGTCGCCGGTGCGCTGGAAGCCGAACATCGAGTAGAAGATGTAGATCGGGATCATCGGCTCGCCGTGCGTGGCGTACGACGTGCCGACAGCGGTGAACGACGCGGTCGAGCCCGCCTCGTTGATGCCCTCGTGCAGGATCTGGCCCGACTCGCTTTCCTTGTAGGACAGCATGAGCGAGGCGTCCACCGAGGTGTAGAGCTGGCCCTGGTGGTTGTAGATCTTCTGGGTCGGGAACATCGAGTCCATGCCGAACGTGCGGGCCTCGTCCGGGATGATCGGCACGATCCGCGCGCCGATCTCCTTGTCCTTGGCCAGGTCGCGCACGAGCCGGACGAACGCCTGCGTGGTGGCGACGTCCTGCTTGCCGGAGCCGCGCCGGATCACGTCGTAGACCTGGTCGCCGGGCAGCACCAGCGCCTTGGCCTTCGAGCGGCGCTCGGGCAGGTAGCCGCCGAGCTGGCGGCGGCGCTCCTGCAGGTACTGGATCTCGGGCGAGTCCTGGCCGGGGTGGTAGTACGGCGGCAGGTACGGGTCCTTCTCCAGCTCCGCGTCCTCGATCGGGATGCGCAGCGTGTCCCGGAACTGCTTGAGGTCGTCCAGGGTCATCTTCTTCATCTGGTGCGTCGCGTTGCGCGCCTCGAAGTGCGGACCGAGGTTGTAGCCCTTGATCGTCTTGGCCAGGATCACCGTCGGCTGGCCGTGGTGCTCGGTGGCCGCCTGGTAGGCCGCGAAGACCTTGCGGTAGTCGTGGCCGCCGCGCTTGAGGTTCCAGATGTCCTGGTCCGACATCGGGTCGACCAGCGCCTTGGTGCGCGGGTCGCGGCCGAAGAAGTGCTCGCGGACGAACGCGCCGTCATTGGCCTTGTACGTCTGGTAGTCGCCGTCGGGGGTCTGGTTCATCAGGTTGACCAGGGCGCCGTCGCGGTCGGCGTGCAGCAGCGAGTCCCACTCGCGGCCCCAGATGACCTTGATGACGTTCCAGCCCGCGCCGCGGAAGTAGGACTCGAGCTCCTGGATGATCTTGCCGTTGCCGCGGACCGGACCGTCAAGCCGCTGCAGGTTGCAGTTGATCACGAAGGTCAGGTTGTCCAGGCCCTCGTTGGCCGCGACGTGGATCAGGCCGCGCGACTCGGGCTCGTCCATCTCGCCGTCGCCGAGGAACGCCCACACGCGCTGGTCGGAGGTGTCCTTGATGCCGCGGGCGTGCAGGTAGCGGTTGAAGCGGGCCTGATAGATGGCGTTCATCGGGCCGAGGCCCATGGAGACGGTCGGAAACTCCCAGAAGTCGGGCATCAGCCGCGGGTGCGGGTAGGACGGCAGGCCGCCGCCGGGGCCCGCGTGCGAGAGCTCCTGGCGGAACCCGTCGAGCTGCGCGGTGGAGAGCCTGCCCTCGAGGAACGCGCGGGCGTAGATGCCGGGGGAGGCGTGGCCCTGGACGTAGATGTGGTCGCCGCCGCCGGGGTGGTCCTTGCCCCGGAAGAACCAGTTGAAGCCGACCTCATAGAGGGCCGCTGAGGAGGCGTACGTCGAGATGTGACCACCGACACCCACGCCGGGCCGCTGCGCGCGGTGCACGGTCATCGCCGCGTTCCACCGGACCCACGCCCGGTAGCGGCGCTCGACCTCCTCGTCGCCGGGGAACCACGGCTCGCGGTCGGTCGGGATGGTGTTGACATAGTCGGTGCTCGTCAGCGACGGGACGCCGACGTGGCTCTCACGGGCGCGCTCGAGCAGCCGCAGCATCAGGTACCGAGCACGCTGCTGCCCGCCGCCCTTGAGCGCGGCGTCGAACGACTCCAGCCATTCCGACGTCTCCTCCGGATCGATGTCCGGCAGATGCGCCGCGAGCCCGTCGCGGATCACGCGCACGCGCTCGGGAGTGCCTGGGTTGCTGTTCTGGGTGGGCAACTCGAGCTCCAGCCTGCTTCGAAGGTGTATATAAATCGCGCGCGCGTTAACGCGCGCGAGGGGACACTCTGCCATGTTCGTCTGAATCGACGCCGCCGTCATCGTTACTGGTCAGTACGGGTGCCAGGACACGCTCCGGAGCAGCCGCGAAGGCCTGTTTGCGGCGTGTCGGAGACTCCACGGTTGCGCAGGTGGCCACACTCAGTGTTCGCTATCGCCTAACCGAAGAGGCGTTACGCGGTCGGACAGGCCAAGATGGGCTCTGATGACCGTGCGAAATCAACTGGAGGAGTGACACCGTGGTGGCCGCGGGAGACACCGGCAATGCCGGCGTCGCCGACAAACTGGGGATCGAAGAAGGCACCGTTGTCCAGGAGATCGGCTGGGACGAGGACGTAGACGACGATCTCCGTGCCGCCATCGAGGAGCGAATTGGCTCCGATCTCCTCGATGAGGACGCCGACGATGTCGTCGACGTCGTACTGCTGTGGTGGCGTGAGGACGACGGCGATCTTGTCGACGCACTCATGGACGCCATAGGCCCGCTCGCCGAGAACGGCGTGATCTGGGTGTTGACCCCGAAGACGGGCCGCGACGGACACGTCGAGCCCAGCGACATCGCCGAGGCGGTGCCGACCGCGGGACTCGCACAGACCTCCAGCATCAGCGTCGGACCCGACTGGTCCGGCACGAGGCTGGTGTCGCCCAAGTCGGTCAAAGCCAAGCGCTGACCTCATGCGACCGGGAGGCCCCTACATCAGGGGCCTCCCGGTCCACGAGGTGGACATCACGGTGCCGTCGCCTGCCGGTGGCCTAGGGTTGGAACCACACGCACGATTGGCGGGCGCCCACGCGCGCCCCAATTCCCAGGAGGATGCCGGGTCATGGCAGTCGCGGTCGGGTCGAAGGCTCCGGATTTCACGCTCAACGACTACAACAAGCAGCCGGTGAAGCTGTCGGACTTCCAGGGTTCCAAGAACGTCCTGCTGGTGTTCTACCCGTTCGCCTTCAGCGGCATCTGCACCGGTGAGCTCTGCCAGGTGCGCGACGAGCTGTCGACCTACACCGACAGCGACGTCCAGGTCATCGGCGTGTCCGTCGACACCCCGTTCAGCCTCAAGGCCTGGGCCGAGCAGGAGGGCTACACCTTCCCGCTGCTGTCCGACTTCTGGCCCCACGGCGCCGTCGCCACGGAGTACGGCGTGTTCAACGAGGCCGCGGGCCTCGCGAACCGCGGCACGTTCCTCATCGACACCGAGGGCGTCGTCCAGTTCGCCGAGATCAACGCCCCGGGCGAAGCCCGCGACCAGGACGCCTGGAAGAAGGCCGTCTCGTCGCTCAAGGGTTAAGTTCTTCCACGACCGGTGCCTTCGGGCGCCGGCGTGCGGGCGCATAGCTCAGCGGGAGAGCACTCGGTTTACACCCGAGCGGTCGCAGGTTCGAATCCTGCTGCGCCCACCGTATAGGTCTCATTCAAACCACGCTCGGTCGCCGCGGTATCACCGGGCGTGGTTGTGGGCTAACGCCCAGTGATCGCGGTGCTGCCTCAATCCCGCGTTTGCCAGGTAACGCAACTCGGCCGCTTCCCGCTCGTCGCCAAGAGCTCCGCCATTGCTTGCCGGACCAGGCTCAGCGGAACCTCAGAGTCAGCCGGAAACTCGTGTCCGGTGCCGAAGTATGCATATTCCACGACGCCGCCGGGCTGAGCCGGGTCGCCCACGCTGAACCACTCCTCGGCGTCGTCACCAGGGATAGCGTCCCCACCCGAGTAGCGCACGACACCGACACCACGATCAGGGTCCACGCCGACAATCATCTCGTGGTCCGGGTCGGCGTCAGTGTCCTCATCAATCGCGTAGACACTGGCCGAACGGTGGAACGGGTCCGCCGCCAGCAGCTCGGCCACGAACCGCTCAGTGTCCGCCTCGGTACGGAGCGGTTGCACCGGCACATCGTTGTGGTACGCCACTTCCAGCACAAACCCCACCGTCACGGCCTCCGTCCTCGGTATGTTCGTTTGCCCTCGGGCCAGTACACCGTAACCTCTTGATCAGGCCGCAGGATTTGAGGCAACAGCCGGTCACAGGAGAACCGCCCCTGGAAACAGGGTGTGTTGTTAATGACCAGCGTTATTTGTTTACGCTCACTTTCGCGCAGACGCACGGCGAACTTCACTTCCACATGCGCGGTCGCCCACATCGCGCCTCGGGGTGGGCCAACCTGTATGGCTCGCAGTACTTCGAGCGCTCGCCGGTAGTCCTCGTCTTCGCCGCTCACCAGCGGCCCATGCTCCTGGCCATCCTCGTCGATCCAATAGCCGGACGTCTTGTCTCCCGGGTTGACCCGCTCCGGCAACTGGGCCAGCAGTTCCGCGGCGCGTTCGTCGGTCGGGCTATCCGCGCGAGGCTTCGCCACCGACAGTGCTGGATTGTTGATCTTGGCGGATTTCGGCGGGATTGCCGGAGCCGCCCCACCGTCTCCGCCTATCAGCGCGGCAATGACGCCTCGGGCCGCCGACCGAATCGCGATAAAGGTGGCTTGGACCCGCTCAAGTTCTCCGAGCGCGTTTTGGAGTCCGGCGGCGGCCTGGTGCATGTCGGCCTGTGTGCTGCTCGCTGCCACCGGCGCCAGGATTTCGTAGGCTTCCCGTAGCAGCTGCTGCGCATTGCCCACCAGCTCGACCGGCAGGGCGCTAATGCCCCGCTCAAGGTCGGCCGCGACACCACCGGCCCCCGCCATGGTTACCCCCGTCCCCGGTACCAGTCATCGTGTCAGAACGGCCCGACAGCGGGCCCTAGTCAGACTGAGTTCGCGGCATCACGCTGGTGGGCCATTCCTCGTCAGCCACCGCTTGGCGGTTGGGGTCGTCCTGTGGCCAGGCCAGCCGGACGGGTTGGCCGTCTTGGATTGCTTGCGCTAGCAGTTCTGCCACCGTCACGAGGGCCCCACGTTCGGAAGTGTGCGACGGTCGGTCGTGTCGTCCCATGGTTGCGTCCATGCCGTATCGGCGTGCTGCTCCGGCTCGTCCGTGCTGATTCCCTCAATGACTAGGCGGCCAGAGTCCGCAGTCCGCTGTGTCGCTCGCTCCTGCAGCTGCTGGCCCAATGCGGCGAGGTACTCTCCGAGGGCGTGTTCAGCGTCGGGCGGCGTCGGCGCGGCTCGTTTCGCATCAGCATCGAGGGCCCGCAACACGTACTGCCCGATCTGCCGGTTGACCTTGGATAGCTCAGTGATGAGCACCAGTTCGTCATGCCACTGGTCGAAGGTCACCGGTGCACCTCGCGCAGGCGCGTGACGAATATGTACGCCAGTCGGGCCAGGAATACATAGGCCGCCATGGCCACCACTGTGACGAGCAACAGGGTCATGGGGTCCGCTGCCCCTGCTGCTGGCAGAGCTTGGCAGCGGCCTCGGGCAAGCCCCCGTCCCTGACGAACACAGCCGCGCCCAAATGGCGAACCTGACGCACCTGTTCAAGGACCACGTTCGCGCTGGGCGACAAGTGGCCGCTATCCAGCACCGCCATGCCCGCCGCGTTGGGCAGGCTCAAGGCATCGAGCAAGCCGCGGAACCCGATCCGGTCGGCGCTGTCGAGGGGCGCACCAATGTCGGTGAAGATCGCGCCCAGTACCCAACCTCGGCGAGCACTCCACTGGCGCAAGGCTTCCTGACAGTCAGCGACGCGCTCCGGCTGGTCGCGGGCAGACCAGACGTAGCCGTAGATCAGCGGGGCGGGCCGAGCTTGCGGGGTGGCGTCCACGGCTTACGCCACCCCCGATCGGCGCTGCGCGACGCGGTCCCGGCTAACCCGGACCAAATCGGCATGTTGGGCCTCAACGACCGTTGCTAGCTCGTCGAGCCGGGTGCTCAAGGCCCGAGCCTGAGCCGGAGTCAACAGGGCCGTCTCGGCCGGTGGTGCCACCAATACCACCCGCCCACTGGTCGGCGCGGTCCACAACCCCACCGAGCGCAGGCGGTCAAAGCCATCGGTACAAGGAAGTTTGGTCTTGTGCTGGTCGAGGTTCGCCATCGTCATGACCGAAATTTCCGTCTCCGTTGAGAGTGCCGAGTTGGAAGGCACCCGGAGCCGGGGATCACGGGTCGCGCCCCAAGGGGGAGGCGTCGGGGGATCTCGGAGCGTTCGCCGTGATCGTCCCGGCACCGGGTGCCAGGCGAACGACGTTATGGCGATTACTCGTGAGTAACCGGAACCGAGAGTTCGGTCGGATTCGCCGGTGATCTAGACCGGCAGGCCGATGCGCAGTGCCAAACCGGCGGCCTCGCCCGCCACCGTCCGACCGCCGCGTTGGACGACGGTTCGCAAGATGGCGTGAGCAGCGGGGCGATGCCGTAGATCTTCCGGCGCCTCCCGTTCGGCGTCACCCAGCAGCCTAAGGGCACTGTTGTAATCCCGCCGCAGTTGGTAGCCCTTGGCCTGATCGAGCAAAAAGGCTACGCGGCGCTCGATGGACGGCGACCGGTCGTGCGCGACCTGACGTGCCATGCGCAGTCCCTCGACGGCTTCGCCGGACTCGACCTCGACGCTGACGGCGAACATCGCCACGTTGGTGGGGCCAAAGGCCGTCCAGTAGATGTTGTGTTCGCCGGTCTGGTCGGCCAGCGGGGCGGCTTGGTCCAGCCGGGCGCGCGCCGTCCAGGCGTCACCACGGCGGACAGCGGCAACCGCGCCGATTAGCAGCAGCGAGCCATATAGGGCGACGGCATCGGCGTTGCCTTGGCGCACAACGGATTCGAGGCTTCCGGCTGCTCGCAGGGCGACGTCTTCCGCGCCCTCGGCTTGGCCATCGGCCAACAGGACTTGCGTCAGGTTCCAGTGCGCGGAGGCCAGCCGTAGCGGATCGTCGGCGGCCTCGGCGGCGCGGACAGCTCGGTCGGCCGCCAGCAGTGATACGTCAGAGCGTCCGACACGCTTGGCCACCGTGCGCACCAGCCCGTACAGATCGGCCGCGCAGCGCTGGGACGCCCGCGCCGTGTCCGAGCCGGACTGACGCAACCCCTGCTCGGTATCGGCAATTAAGCGCGGCAGCACGGCGGCAACTTGGGTGTACCGCCGAGGCGAGGTCTGCCACGTGGTCCAGGCGGCGGCGATGTCACGGCTCAGCTGTGGCAGGGCGGGCGGCGCGTGCTCGTCAATGGGCGGACTGGTGAGAGCGCGGTAGAGCGCGTCACCGGCTGCCGACTTGGCGCGGGCCGGTGCGCGGGCCGGTTGGCCTTCCACCAGTTCGCCCACCGATACGCCGAGCGCGGTGGCCAACTGGGTCAGTACGGCCACCGTCGGCAGCTTCTGGCCGCGCTCGATTTGGTACAGGTACTCCGGGGTGATCCCCGCCAGGCCAGCCACGACGGTCTTGGTTCGACGCGAGGCGATGCGCTGGAGCCGCGCCCGTTCCCCGATTGCCCGCGCCAACGGATCGTTCATTGACAAGATCACGCTCCCCGGTTGTGACCAGGGACGATGGTACGCGCCGGTCAAGATGGTCATCTGGGTGGCAAACTCCCCGTATGGATAGCCTGCCCTCCGCGTCTGAATCGCCGCGCCTGTTGGTGCTCTGGGACATCGACCACACCCTGATCGAGACGCGGGGCGTTGGTTTGGCCATCTATCAACGCGTGGTGCCGACCGTCACCGGCCGTCCGTTCGAGCGCCTGGCCAACATCTCCGGCCGGACCGAGCTCGACATCATGGCGGAAACCTTGCGGCTCAACGGGGTTGAGCCTACCGACGGCGCGGTGGTCCAGCTGGCGGCGGCGCTAGTCCAGGGCTACGACGATGCCCGCGACGAGCTGGGCACCACCGGCCGCGTGCTGCCGGGGGCGCAGGAAGTGTTGGCCAAGCTGGCGGCCGACCCGTCCGTCCACCAAGGCGTCCTGACGGGCAACCTGCGGGAAGTCGCGCGCATCAAGGTGGAGGTGTTCGGCCTGGCGCAGTACCTCGATCTGGAGGCGAGCGCCTACGGCGACGACCACGCGGTCCGGGCCGAGCTGGTGAAGATCGCCCAATTGCGGGCGGCCGAGCGCACCGGGCGAAGCTTTGAGGGTGAACGAACCGTGTTGATCGGGGACACGCCGAAGGACGTGGCTGCTGGGCTCGCTGCGGGTGTGCGGGTAGTTGGCGTGGCGACGGGCAAGAGCACAGTTGACGAATTGCAAAATGCAGGGGCTCATGACATCGTTGCTCATCTGGATACTCGAATTATTCCGAGCATCATGATGGACCCGCGCGCCGGGCGTTCTTAGCAACTAGCTTATATATGCCGTTCGGGCAGCTTGAGCCTTTGACCAGTCATCTTTGAGTTCGGCAAGTGTCGGCTTGGTGTTGAGGGTCTCAAGTCCTTGCGAGTGGCCTGTCATGTTACGGCAAGCCTTATCAAATAGCGGTGTGATTACCGAGGCGGTCGAAGCAAATAGGTCTACTCGTACCGCGTCCAGTCTCGTCATCATGATGTTCGCGCGGTATCTTTGTGTCACATTCTTGAGTAGTTCTTGCTCCACAAACGCTTCGCACCACGAGCGAATAAGATCGTATGACTGCGCAATCAGTGCGTCCTGCACGGCAGGCTCGGCGGTGGCACAAAGCGCGATGTGCTTGTTGATTCGTTTGGCTATGTCGCTAGGCTGGTCGAAGCGTGGCTCGACGTCAGGTGCGAGTATCCCCTTCTCTGGTTCGCCGTCTCGAACCTCATAGTATTTGCAGCGACGACCCTTGCTTTGCCGTAAGGCAATGAGTGTCGATGCGAACATGATGTTGTGGGTAAACAGCACCACTTGGTGCGTCTCAGAAAGTTCATGGATTCGGCGCGAGACCTCTTCCAGGCGACGGTAATCGAGGCTAGTGATCGGATCATCAAAGACTACCGGAGCTTTGACGCCTCGCATTCGGCTTTCTGCTAGGAAGTCCGCCAAGGCAAGCACTTTCTGTTCGCCCTCAGACAAGATTTGTGAGGGTTTGTGGCTTGCAACGAATTTGCGTCGTTCTGCGCGACCGCTTCTGGCCTGGAATTGGAGAGCCACTAGCGGTGCCCGTAGAACCTCGCACTCCTCCCGGAAGAGTTGCTCAAAGTTCTTGTTGACCAAATCTTCGCTGGCCAGCTTCGATTGGTCGGTTAGTGAGCGCGCAATCTTGTTGGAGATGCTTTTGGAAAGATTGTCAAGTTGCTCTCCGCGTTTGGCATTCTGAACATAAACTCGCGCCGTTTCCAGGTTGGACCGAAGTTCGATCCGTGCAGACAGTTCTCTGAGGTTTCGCTCCTTAGCAGCCAAAGTTTCGGCACGATCATGCTTCTGCTGGGCAAGCTGCCTGACTTGTTCCTTCGTCACTGAGATCAGAGGGCCCAAGATCGAAGTCAGCGAGTGTGACCGCTTAGTCATCTCTGGTGCTACAGACTTTCTCCTTGCATTCACCTCGACTAGTTCTGCCGAAAGTTCATCCAAGAGGATCTCGGAGACGCCGATCCAACTTGACGGATCTTTCTCACCCGTTTGTGTCTCGATAAATTCACGACATTGAACGACCACGCCGGGATCAACAAAGATGGCCATCTCATCAACCTGGCGACGGCTGTCAGTAACTCGGCGCGTATAACTCTCGTCGAGAAATGTGCGATACCGTCGAACCAAGTCCAGTGCTGACTCGGCCAATGGTTGACGGCAATAGAGGCATTGATTCCCGCTTTGCGGATAGTCGTGCAGTCCGAGGTGGGTCTGGTATTCATCGCCTGCGGTGATGAACTTCTGCCAGTCATCGTCGGGAGGTCCGGGCAACTCATCGGCGTCAAATAGTTCGCCACGTGCCTTTCGGCGCGCAGTCTGCGCGACCGAGAGGTTATCGAGAGCGAGATTGTACGCTTTCGGACTGAAACGGCTCACCACTTGGGCTAGTTCTTCAAGTCGTGTCATACCTCGAACTTGCGATTCGGCGTGAGTCAGTAATGCCTCGGCCGTGTTGGCGCGCAGGGCAGCAACTTCTTGTTCGAGTCTGTCTTTTTGTTCGGTCGCGTCATCAGGCACCTCGGCAAGTGCGGCTAGCTCGGCCAATTCGGTGGCCGCCCCCAAACTTTCAATTACGGGGTAGACGGTTGTGCCTCTTACGAATCGGGACAACAACACGTTTGACTTAGGCCGGAGAGCGCGCGCTTCCTCGGTAATTTTCTCTTGAAGCTTCTGTATACCAACCGATACTTGACCAAATAGAGCCAGTTCGGCTGGCGTATAGACATAACCAAGATCGGTATCTACATGAAGTGTGACCGCAGTTGAATCAAACACGCTTATTCGCGTCAGAGGTGACAGCCCGGCTTCATTGTTCCATCTAACTTCGGTTGGCTCCGTGTCTAGTGTGTATGAAATACTAGCGCTCGGTTCTTCCTGTTCACCCTCAATATTTACGTTGGGCAAGATCGGCTCTGCCGTACGTACTGCAGCCGCTCGCTTGATGATGCGGGCATAACCAGTTTTGCCTGATCCGTTCTGGCCATACAGAATGGTTAGGCTCGGGTCGAAATCCAGGACCTGGTTGAGGGCGAGAGCGTTGACGCCTTTAATTTCTTGAATTCGGATGAGTTCAAGTGTCTCCTCCGCAGCCTCTTCGCGGTCGTCGAGTTCAAGGAACGGGATTTCTGGCTGCGGCTCCTTGGAAAGACCTTTTTCTGCAAGGAAGACGGAATAGAGTTGTTCTATAAAACTGCCATCGGCTGGCTTGCGTGTCAGTAGCGTTTCAGCGACTAAATGCCGTACCCACGCATCTTGCTCATTTGCCCACGTGACAAGCAACCGCTTCGGACTTGCATCTCCGATGTTGACCGGCTGGGGTTTGGCCACGTTGGGCACTCCGTTCATGACGTCGGAGCCCCGGCGCATCGCAGACGCGACGAGGGAACTTCTTTGGGTATCGTCGGCCGCCGCCAAGATGTGTCAGTTCCGGATTGCATACAAGATCATTTTAACCCGAGTCGTGCGATGAACAAGCATTAGCAGTTCGAGTCTTGACTGGTCAGCCCAGCTGTTCAGGTCTCAGCTCCCGGTCAACATCTAGTGCGGCGTCGGGTGGTGCGCCTCCTGAGGTGTCACCGTCATCAGCGGAGCCGCGCGGCCGCCCCGCTGCGGCCGCATCTCCACGCCAGCCTCAAGCAGTCGGCTCCGAACCGTGTTGTCGGATATCCCGAACTTTCTGGCGATTCTGCCTAATGACCACCCCAACTCGTACAGGCTGGCAGCGACCGGGACGTCATCGGGAGGGAGCGCGGGGGGCTTGGTGTCGATGCCCCGGGTTGCCAAGTGCTTGCCTACTGTGGATCGGTAGACGCCGAACTGTGCGGCTAGCTGCTGGACATTGGCACCGTCGCGGTAGGCATCGACCAGTTCATCTACCTCGGCCGGGCGGAGCTGCCGAGCGGTGCGGTACTTCATCGGTGATGGTTTATCGCGGGGCAAATCGTCTGGCCAGGACTCTGCAAGATCAAGTAGGCGGCGGGTCGGTCGGGACGGGTTTTCAAGGGCCTCCGCAGCGCCCACCGAATGACGCTTGATCAGCGGCTCAACGAGGTTCCGCAGTTGTCGCAGAACCGGGCGTTCGCGTCGTTGGCTGTGCCGCAGTCGCGGCAGTAGGGGCCGCGTCCGCGGAGCCCATCACCGATGGCCGACGCTGTGGTGCGGACCGCCTCCTGTGTCTCGTCCGCGACGTACCGCGATGCGGCGCCGAGGAAACCTGCCTGGAGGCACCAGCCGGCGATTCCGACCAGGGGAAGGCCGACGAAGCACATCCAGAAGCGGGTCGGGCCTTCCGGCAGTTCCTGATCGTTGAACGGGTCGAACGAGGCCACTCGGCCGAAGGATTCGAACAAGTCGATCGCGCCGGAGATCAGGAAGAACAAGCCGACCGCGAGAAGTGCGAGGCCGACGACTCTCAGGACGATCCTGGTCTCGGCGTGCTTGTCCACCGAGCGCTTGCGTGTGGTCATGTTTCCCCCATTTTCTGCGCGCGATGGTAGCCGGCGCGGATGCCGGTAATGTTTGGATTCGCGAAATCGACATGTGTGCTGACTGAGTGGAGTGAACTGGGGGTTCGGGCGCATGTGGCGTCGTGGTGTTGTGCTGCTCTGCGCTCTGCTGACGTTGAGCGGGTGTACGTCAATGGTTTCGGGCTCCGCGGTGCCTAATGAGGCCGCGGGCGCGCTGTCGGCGCGGCTGGGCGGTGCTGACGGCGGGCTCGGCGAGCTGACCACCGTCGACTTCTGCAGCCTGCTGGACGGGAAGGCGATCAAAGACCTCGCCCGGCACCAGAACGTGGAATTCGGGTCGCTCGACTACTGCGTCCTGTTCGCGGAGGCCGACGGTGAGGACATCCAGGTGAGCGTCGAGCTCACCAACCCGCCGCCGAACCTCCACAACCTCGACCTCGAACGCCGCGACTGGCTGCCCGACCCGCTGCGCGTCGGGCCGCACGACGACGTCGAAGGTGGGTGTGAGGCCGCGATCTTCTTCAAGGACGGCAAAGGGGTTCTGTCGTTCGGGGCGCGGACCCTGCCCGACGACGAAGGCGAGCCGGCAGTCGACCAGGACGACCTCTGCGACATCGCCGACGCCCTCCGCAAGGCCGCCGCGGCTGTGATCGTCGAGGGCCGGGTGAAGCACACGGAGTACGCGGCGAACTCGCTCGGTCGGGTCGACCCGTGCACGCTGCTGACCGGGCAGCAGATCAACACGGCGATGCCGACGACGTTCAAGCCACAGGTCGGAAACCCCACCAAACACCGTTGCACGTGGGGTGTGCACGAGGAACTGGAACTCGCCGCCGAGATCAGTGACTGGCCACTGGACGAGGAGTTCTACGCCCCGGAGACGATCGCGGGCCGACCGTCCTTTGTGTACACGTCGAAAGAGGGCGGGTTTGCCTACTGCGAAGTGGTGACGGCGAACATCGAGGACGCGCCGAACACCCGCGAGACCCTGTCGGTCTACGTCTCCGACAAGATCGACAAACCGGACCCCTGCATCGCCGCCCGCAAACTCGCCGCGGTCGTCTGGCCACAGTTGCCCGCCGCGCCCTGAGCCACACTGGTGCTGGGCGAGGTCGGCGAGTGCTGACCTCGCCCAGCAACAACTCAGCTGACGGGTTCGAGCGCCGCTTCCTCGGTGACAGCGGCCTTCTTCTTGCGCTTCTTCACGGTGTGCACGATGAGGCCGCCGATCACGACCACGCCGAGCAGGACCAGGCCGCCGGTCGACAGCGCGCCCTCGATGCGCTTGGCTGCCTCGCCGAGAGCGGCGCCGATGCTGATGTGGATGGCCGACCAGCAAGCCGCCCCCGCGACCACGGCGGGCAGGAACTTGCGGTACGGGAGGCCGGACGTGCCCGCCGCCGCCGGGGTCAGGGTGCGCACCACCGGCATGAAGCGGGCGAAGAACACCGCCCACGCGCCGCGCCTGCGGAGGATGTCGGTGGCCTTGTCCCAGCCCTCGGTGCCGTACTTCTGGATCAGCTTGGTCTCGCGCAGCTTCGGGCCGAAGCGGCGGCCGATGAAGTAGCCGATCGAGTCGCCGATGCCCGCGCAGACCGTGACCACGAGCCACAGCAACAGGAAGCGCGGGGCGCTGTTGACGGTCGTGGAGGCCACCAGCAGCCCCGCCTCACCCGGTGCGATGAAGCCCAGGCCGATGGTGCACTCCGCCAGCACCAGACCGCCTGTCGCCGCCACGAGAGCAGGCTGCGGCAGTGCCTGGAGCCATTCGAGCACGTCGGTAACCAAAGCCACGGTCGATCCCCCTCAAGAATCGGCGCCGGACCACCCGGCGCCGCACGAAGTCTCTCGTTTGGAGGGAGCCTGGCATAACAGGGTTCCCCCTGAGATCGGACCGAGATCCGATCTTCGGGTCATCCTGTGGTCTGACTACCGCTTGAGCAGCGCGCTGATCTCCTGGCTCGCCGAGCCCGCCTGCGCGAGGTGCCGCAGGTTCTCCGGGACCTCGTCGCCGCGGTGTTCGACGGCCTGGGTGTAGAGGCGGCCCGCGCGGTACGACGAGCGCACCAGCGGCCCGGCCATGACCCCGGCGAAGCCGAGCGCCTCCGCGGTTTCCTTGTGCTGCAGGAACTCCTCGGGCTTGACCCACCGGTCGATCGGGTGGTGGCGCACGCTCGGGCGCAGGTACTGGGTGATCGTGATGATGTCGCACCCGGCGTCGTGCAGGTCGCTGAGCGCCTCGGTGACCTCTTCGGGCGTCTCGCCCATGCCGAGGATCAGGTTCGACTTGGTGATCAGCCCGAAGTCACGCGCCTCGGTGATCACCTGCAGCGAACGCTCGTAGCGGAACGCCGGGCGGATGCGCTTGAAGATCCGCGGGACGGTCTCCAGGTTGTGCGCCAGCACCTGCGGGCGCGAGCCGAAGACCTCGGCCAGCTGGTCCGGTTCGGCGTTGAAGTCCGGGATCAGCAGCTCGACACCGGTGCCCGGGTTGAGCGCGTGGATCTGTCGGACCGTCTCGGCGTAGAGCCACGCGCCGCCGTCGTCGAGGTCGTCGCGGGCGACGCCGGTGATCGTCGAGTAGCGCAGGCCCATCGCCTGCACCGACTCGGCGACGCGGCGGGGCTCGTCGCGGTCGAGGTCGGACGGTTTGCCGGTGTCGATCTGGCAGAAGTCGCAGCGCCGGGTGCACTGCTCACCGCCGATGAGGAACGTGGCCTCGCGGTCTTCCCAGCATTCGTAGATGTTGGGACAGCCCGCCTCCTCGCAGACCGTATGCAGGCCCTCGCGGCGGACGAGGCCCTTGAGTTCACGGAACTCGGGCCCCATCTTCGCGCGGGTCTTGATCCACGAAGGCTTCTTCTCGATCGGGGTCTGGCTGTTGCGCACTTCCAGGCGCAGCATCTTCCGACCCTCAGGCGCAACCGTCACGGCGTCAGGCTACGCCCACGATCGGCGTGACTGGTATCACGTAGGTCACTCCGGGTCCGGCGAAACGCCGGTCAGGTCGGCGCTCCGCTGCCACAATGTCCGGCCAAGATCGGGGTTTACCGCCGCTGCCCTCGGCTTCGCCCGCCCGGGAGCGCCGAAGACCTCACCCGGTCCGGTCGGGCCGAAGTACTCGCCACCCCGCACGTCGGGCGCCGTGGCGGCGTAGAGCTGGGGCAGCGCGCCGCGCTCGACGGACTGGGTGATGAGCTTGTTCCCGAGGCTCACGACCTTGGACACCGCGCCGCCGAGCGGCCCGGGGACGCGCAGCCGGGCCGAGTTGACGGCGAGGTCGGTCTCGGTCATGCCGGGATGCGCCGCGACGCTGATCACCGTCTCGCCCGCGGCGAGCAGCCGCCGGTCGAGCTCGATGGCGAACAGCAGGTTCGCCAGCTTGGACTGCGCGTACGCGGCGGCGGCGTTGTAGCCGCGGCGCTCGAAGTTCAGGTCGTCGACGTCGATGCGGCCGGAGCGGTGGGCGATGCTCGACAGCGTCACCACCCGCGCGTCCGGCACGCCGCGCAGCGCGGGCATCAGCAGCCACGTGAGCGCGGCGTGGCCGAGGTGGTTGGTGCCGATCTGCAGCTCGAAGCCGTCGGCCGTGGTGGCCTTGGGCGTGCCCATCACCCCGGCGTTGTTCATCAGCACGTCGAGCCGGTCGCCGGTGCGTTCGCGGACCTCCGCGGCGGCCTTGCGGACCGACGCCAGGTCGGCGAGGTCGATCTCGAGCAGCTCGGCCGCGCCGTCGATGGCCGCGATCGCCGCCCGGCCGCGCTCCAGCGACCGGGCTCCGACGAACACGTGCGCGCCTTTGGCCGCCAGCACCTGGGCGCTGCGCAGCCCCAAGCCGGAGTTCGCTCCGGTGATCAGGACAGTGCGGCCGCCCAGGTCGGGCAGGTCGGCTTCGGACCACGTCATCGTGCCCTCCAAAGGTCTACTCCCACCGACCCTAGGAACAGTGGGCTGAGAGCGCGCTCAGGCGCTCGCGACCAGCCTGCGGAACAGCTGCTCGACCGGGTGCCTGCGGCGCTCGGGGCGGTCCGGCGCGCTGCGCACCAGGGCGACGAACGCGGCGCCCACCCGGGTGATCTCGTCGCGGGTCTCGTGCGGCTCGGCCAGGCCCGCGGCGAGCGCGAGCATGCGGTGTTCGCTCTCGACACCCGGGCGCAGCGCGCTCGGGTAGGTCTCGATGCCCTGGTCGACGAGCCTGCGCAGGACCGGGAACTCGGTGGCGGTGGTGCGCCACGCCCGGGAGACGGCGTCGACCGGGTCGATCGACGGGTCGCGCTCGGCCTCGGCCTGCGCCAGGCCGAGCCTGCCGGTCAGCTTCAGGGTCCACTTGTAGTGCAGGGCGAGCAGCAGCTCCTCGGGGCCGGTGAAGACCTCGACGGCCTCCGGCACCTCGGCGAACGGCAGCTCCCCGCTCGGGTTGTTCTCGGCGTACTCGACGATGGCTTCCATCGCGTCGCGCCTGCGGTAGTAGTCGTTCCAGCTCATGGCTTCCTGGCTCCCCTCCGTGACCTCGGCCATACCGTGGGTTTCCGGCATACCGTCGGTACGGAACCGATACCGCCAACCTACCACGGGTACGTACCGCCGGTATGTCGTACCGTTGTGAATATGGCGACAGCGCAGTCGAGGCGAGTGGATTACAGCGAAAGCACCAGGCAGGCCCTGGTGGACTCCGCGGTGTATTTGTTCACCAAGCGTGGGTATTCCGCTACCTCACTCGATGTCATCGCCAAACGCGCCCGAGTGACGAAGGGTGCGCTCTACCACCACTTCAGCGGCAAACAAGCCCTGTTCGAGGCCGCTTTCGGGGCCGTTGAGACGGGGGTGATGGGCCGTTTGGCCGAAGTCGTCGCCGGGCCCGGCAGTGCTTGGGACAGGGCTATGGCCGGTATCCAGGCATATATCAAAATGTGCATGGAACCGTCGTATCAGCGAATCGCCATCCACGAGGGTCCGGTGGTGATGGGATGGGAACGCTGGCGTGAAGCGGAGGAGCATTTCAGTTACGGGATTGTGAAGGCCGCGCTGGAGTCGCTGATCGAGGCGGGGGAAATCGAGGAATTGCCCATCGAGGTGACCACCCGCATCCTCTTCGGCGCCCTATCATCCGGGGCCACGATCATCGCGGGCTCCGAGGACCCGAAGCGGGCGGCCGCGGAGGTCGGCACCACGATCACCCGGGTACTGGAGGGCCTGCGCACGCAGGCGGCGCCTGAGTCGGGGGACGGGGTCGCACCGGTTCGGCGCCTGCGCGGATAACGTCTGGCAGGTCACCGGCGATTTCCCTGGTGAGCTCACTGGGGAGGCCGAGATCGAATCGACCACGGACGTCGTCCGCGCGCCATTTACCGACCGTCCGGCACTATCCGACCCGACTACGGCGATCCTGCTGCGCAACCGCGAACGCCAGCGCAAGATCAACACCTTCGCGTTGGTCGGCAGCAGCGTGATGCTCGTTCCCGCCCTGATCCTGGCCTTGGCGATCGGCGAATTTCGTCCGGTCAGTGCCCCTCAGGTCTTCGTGCTGGCGACGTTTCTCGTGATCCGGCGGCGGACCGTCGGCGGGTTGTCCGCGGGAAAGCGCCTGCTCGCGGAGCAGGCTTGGCGGCCAGTATCGGCACGGGTGGTCCGCGCGGGCCGGTGGTGGCTTGGCTGCCGGATCGAGGTGACTGACGGCGACTCCGTGGGTGTGCTGTTGGTGACTGGATTGACCCGAGCCCATGCCGCGGTGATCGCCCGCACCGGATCGGTCTGGGTGGTGGGGGACGTCATGGGAGTCGCGGTCGTCCGCGTCGACGGATCGCATGAACCTTGGCAGGCGAAGGCGCCGCGTTGGACGCGGTCACCGAGACTGTTCGCCGCCGGCCAGGACCCCACGATGATGCTGGCCCGTCGGATCCAGCGGGCGATGTCTTTGCAGTGGGCGAATCTCGCCTGGTTGCCGATCTTCGTGGCACTGGGTGTTTGGGCGTTTCCGGACCGCCCGTGGGTTGTGGTGGCCTGGGTGCTTCTCTTCGCGGCCGTGATGATCGCAGCCGTTGCTTTTCGGCTCCATCGCCACCCGATGCTGCATCGGCTGCCCGAACTTGTCGAAGCAGGCCCGTGGACGCCCGTTCAGGCGAGCCTTCGGCCGTGGCAGGCGCGGACGGACGACACCGCTCAGGCGTCGGCGGTGATCCGGCTCGCCGATGGGCGGACGATGACCGCCGACATGCGGTCGGCGTCGGTGGACCTGCTCGGGACGGTGTGGGACACCGGCACGCTGTGGTTCGCGGGGGAGCCGGAGCCGGGCAAGACCATGGCCGCGGGGTACCCCGGATACCCGCTGCTGGCCGTGGCGGTGATCCGATGACCGTCGCCTCGCTCCACGAGCCCGCCCAAGATCGGCCCGCTATGGCCGACTTGACGACGGCGATCCTGTTCGACCTGATGCGCCAGCGCGCATGGCGCCTTGTGGCCGCATGCGTCCTCATCGCGGTGGCGATAGGTCCGTTGGCCGCGCTCACGGCTCACGGTCTTGAAGAGAATCCCCCGTACCCGCTGGCGAGCGGTCTCGTCCTCATCTGGATCTTCGCGGCGTTCAACTCACTGTGGATCTTGTGGGTTCCTCGCTCGGCGCCGCTGCTGCGGACGTGGGCTTGGCGCCCGGCGCGAGCCCGTGTGGTGCGGGCGGGACGCCCCTCCTTCACCTCGCTGATCGAGTGCGACGGCGACCTCGTTCTGCGGGTCGACAGGCTGTCCCCTGCACACCACGCGCTCATCGCCCGGACTGGCCGGGTGTGGGTCGTCGGTTGCGACGACAAGGGCTGGGCGGCGGTGCGGGTGGACGGCTCGCACGTGGTGTTCCCAGCGCGGCGGGCCAAGGTGTCGCGGGAAGTGCCCGTGCAGGCGGAAGGCGACGTCACGGCGCTCACTGCCGCGCGGATGCGTTTTGGCGCCACGGCCCAAATCTGCTTACTTTCCGGGGTATTGGCGTGGACGGCGGTGATGCTCGCGCTGGATGTCCGCCTGACCTACTTGGGCAGCATCCTCGGCCTTTCGGTGGCGATGGCGGCCAAGCGACGCTTCTCGCTCGTCGACCGAAAGCTGCCCGCGTTGGTCGCGGACGCTGAGTGGTGTGAGCTGCCGGTCTCGATGAACCCCTGGTTCTGGCGGGAGGACGGCACTTCGACGGCTGAGGGTGTGGTCGCGCTGCCGGACGGTCGCACGCTCGCCCTGCGAATGCCCAACGCCACCGTCGATCTGCTCGGCACCATCTACGAAAGGGGAACAGGATGGTTCTCGGCGCCCCCCGCGAGCGGGAAGACCGTGGCGGTGGGATTCCCCGGGTATCCGCTGCTGGCCGTGGCCACGATCCGATGACCATCACCGAGCCCCGAACCGACCGGCCGGCCATGGCCGACCCGACGACGGCTGCACTGTTCCGCGCGCATCGCCGGGACGGGATCGTCCTGGTCTGCGCCGGACTGCTCCTGCCGTTGTGCGGCTGGTTCATGCTGTCGCTGGACGATGGCGGGTATTCGACGCCACTCATGCTCGGGTTCGGCGTGCTCGGGCTCGTCATCGCCGCGCGGGTCCGACTGTGGGTTCGCTGGCTGCGGCCCGGTGGACAGCTGCTGCGGGCGGAGGCCTGGCGCCCGGTCGCCGCGCGGGTGGCGCGGGCGGGCAGGCCGTGGTGGAACTCGGATGTGCGCCTCGACGATGGCACCGCGCTGCGGGTGACCGAGCTGACTGCCGCCCACCACGCGTTGATCGCGCGAACCGGTCGGGTGTGGGTGGTCGGACCGGACGACTCCGGCTGGGCTGCCCTGCGCGTCGACGGTGTGCGGAATGCGTTGCCCGCCCAACGGATCCGCGGAGCGGTAGGCCAGCCGCCGGTGGCCGGGGACGTGACGGCCCTCGCCGCCGCGCAGCTGCGCGCACGGTCCTTCGTGCCCGTGTGGATCCTTGTCGGCTGGGTGCCGTGGACCGCCTGGTGGATCGCGTCCAGCGGAAGCTGGTCGATCATCGGTTCGCTGATCGGATGGGCAGTCGTGGTCTTCGGCACTCGCGAGCGGCTCCTCGACCGGCATCTGCCCGCGTTCGTGGCGGGTGCCGAGTGGACCCCGTTGGAGGTGACCTTGAAGCCGTGGGGCGTCGGCCAGGGCGGGCACACCCGCGCTGACGGCCGGGTGTGGTTCGCCGACGGGACGTCGTCTCCGCTGTCGATGCCCAACGCGTCGGTCGACCTGCTCGCGGCCGCGCACGAAGCCGAGTCCCTCTGGTTCTCCGAGCGGCCGGAGCCGGGGAAGACCCTGGCGGTGGGGTTCCCCGGCTACCCGCTGCTTGCGATCGCGAAAGTCAGCTCAGTGCGAACGTGACACCGGGGCTGGCGGGCTCCGGCTTGTCCAGCCAGTGGTCGGACACCGCGAGCGCGCCTTCCAGCGCGTCCAAGACCAGTGCGCGGGCCAGGGGGAGCACCTCGGCCACGGTGACCGTGCGGCCCAGTTCCTTCGACAGGGACGTGACACCGGCGTCGCGGATGCCGCAGGGGACGATCCGGTCGAACGCGCCCAGGTCGGCGTCGCAGTTGATCTCGAAGCCGTGCATGGTGACGCCGCGCTGCACGCGGATGCCGATGGCGGCGATCTTGCGTTCCGGGCGGGTCTCGTCGGCGGCCAGCCAGACACCGCTGCGGCCCTCCACGCGGCCCGTGCGCAGGCCCAGCTTGGCGCACACGGCGATGAGGGCTTCCTCGATGCGCCGGACGTACTGCACCACGTCGACCGGGTCGGACAGCATGACGATCGGGTAGCCGACGAGCTGGCCGGGGCCGTGCCAGGTGATCTTGCCGCCGCGGTCGACGTCGATCACCGGGGTGCCGTCGTCGGGGCGCTCGTCGGGCTCGGTGCGCTTGCCCGCGGTGTAGACCGACGGGTGCTCCAGCAGCAGGAGGGTGTCCTCCCCGGTGCCGTCGGCGCGGGCGTGCGCGAGTTCGCGCTGCAGGTCCCAGGCCTCGAGGTAGTCGATGGTGCCGACCTCGCGCACCGAGACCGGTCGGGTGTCGGCGCGACAGGAGATGTTCGCTGTGCTCACCCCGCGACCCTACGCCGTCGGTTTCGGCGCCGGCAGCAGTCGCAGCGCGAGCGCGGTCAGCAGGCCGACGCCGAGGACGCCGAGGGTGGCTCCGACCAGGTCCGTCAGCCAGTGCACGTCGAGGAGCACCCGGCAGAGTGCGGCGAGGACCACAGCCGAGGCCGACACCAGCACCGCCATCCGCACCCGCTCACGGGCCAGCCACGCGCACAGGACCACGGCGGTGAACCCGACCGACGCCACCGATACCACGTGCCCGCTGGGGAAGCTGAAATCCGGGTAGTCCGTCGGCCGGGCCCGCTCGAACAGCGGTTTGACCAGCGACACCGCCCGGCACGCCGCCAGCAGCAGCGCCGCCCGCAGCAGCAACCCGGCCCTGGGGCGCACGAGCGCCGCCGCCACCAGCAGGCCGACCACCGCGACCGCGGGCAGGATCGGCCCGAGCACAACCGTCACGACCGACGCCACCGACCGCAGCCCCAAGCCGTCGCCCGCGGTGTCGGCGACGAACCGGTCGACGTCCGGGACCGGTCCTGACACCACCAGGCCGAGCAGGATGAACGCGATCACCAGCGCCGCACCGAGTGACCTCACTGCCCTTCGACCGCCTCCAGCGCGGCGTCGACAGTGTTGAACGTGAAGGTGAAGCCGTTGTCCAGCAACACCTTCGGCACGACCCGCTGGCTGAGCAGGATCTCGTCGGCCAGGTCGCCCAGCGCGGCTTTGAGCGCGAAGCGCGGCACGGTGAAGGGGGCCGGGCGGTGCTTGACCCGGCCGAACGCGGCGGTGAACTCGGCGTTCGTCGCGGGCGTCGGACCGGCCAGGTTGACTGGCCCGGCGACATCGCCGCCCAGCAGGAACACCAGCCCGCCGATGTGGTCGTCGAGGTGGATCCACGGCATGTACTGCTCGCCGCTGCCGAGCTTGCCGCCCAGCGCCAGGGCGAACAGCGGGCGCAGCGGCCCGAGCAGGCCGCCCTTGCGCGACAGGACCGACGCGGTGCGGGCCAGCACGACCCGGGTGCCCGCCGCCTTCGCGGGCTCCGTGGCGGCCTCCCAGTGCGCGCACAGCTCGGCGAGGAATCCGCGGCCGACCGGCGCGGACTCGTCGACCGTCGAGGCGCCCGTGTCGCCGTAGACGCCGACCGCCGAGGCGTTGATCAACACCGGCACACCGGTCTCGGCGATCTTCGCCGCCAGCACCTCGGTGGGCTCGATCCGGCTGTCGAGCAGCACCTGCTTGCGCGCCTGGCTCCACCGCCGGTCGCCGATGCCCACGCCGCACAGGTTGACCACCGCGTCGACGCCGTCGAGCACGCCGGAGTCCATCCGGCCCGCGGGCGGATCCCACTCGCGCTCGTCGGGCGCGTGCGGGGTGCGGCGGACCAGCCGGAGCACCTCGTGCCCGTCCTTGCGGAGCCTGGCGACGAGTGCGGTCCCGATGAGGCCGGACGAACCGGCGACGACTACGCGCATGACCCGATCGTGCCGAATATCCCAAAGGGACGCTTGATCGGGTGGGCCGCTAACGCCGCTGGGCCGCCCCGGTCGGGACGGCCCAGCGGTGTGGAACGGGTGTTCTCAGAGGCCGAGTTCGCTCTCGAACGCGCCCTCTTCCAGGCGGTTCTTGACCGCGGTGAGGAAGCGGCCCGCGTCGGCACCGTCGACCAGGCGGTGGTCATAGGTCAGCGCGAGGTAGACCATCGAGCGGACGGCGATCGTGTCGTCGCCGTTCTCGTCGGTCAGCACCACGGGCCGCTTGACGACCAGGCCGACGCCCAGGATGCCGACCTGCGGCAGCTGGATAATCGGCGAGTCCCACAGCGCGCCCTGGCTGCCCAGGTTGGTCAGGTTGAACGTCGCGCCGAACAGCTCGTCCGGGGTGACCTTGTTCGCCCTGGTGCGCTCCGCGACATCGGCGATCTTGTGCGCGAGGCCCGCGATGTTCAGCCCGCCCGCGTCGCGGATGGCCGGGGTCAGCAGACCGCGGTCGGTGTCCACGGCGATGCCGAGGTTCTCCGTGCCGTGGTAGGTGACCTCGGTGCCGTCCTCGCTGATCGAGGCGTTGAGCTTCGGGTGCTGCTTGAGCGCCTCGACGGTCGCCTTGGCGAAGAACGGCAGGAACGTCAGCTTGACGCCCTCACGCTGCTCGAACGCGGACTTGGCCTTGGACCGCAGCTTCGCGATCTTGGTGACGTCGACCTCGACGACCTGGGTGAGCTGGGCCGCGGTCTGCAGCGACTCGACCATGCGGCGCGAGACCGTCTGGCGCAGTCGCGACATCTTCTGCGTCGTGCCGCGCAGCGAGGAGTCCGGCCCGGTGGGGGCCTTGCTCGCGGCGGGCGCGGCGGCGGGGGCCGCGGCGGCGGGCTTGGGCGCCTTGGCCGCCTCAGCGGCTTCCAGGACGTCCTGCTTGCGGATGCGGCCGCCGACGCCGGTGCCCTTCACCGACGCGAGGTCGATGTTGTTCTCCGCCGCGAGCTTGCGCACGAGCGGGGTCACGTAGGGGGCGTTGTCGTTGGCGGGCGCGCTCACCGGGGGAGCGGCCGGAGCCTGCTGCGCTGGAGCCTGCTGGGCCGGAGCCGCCGGGGCGGGCGCGGGCGCTTCCTGGGCGGGCGGCGCCTGCTGAACCGGGGGAGCCTGCTTGGGCGCCTCAGGCTCAGGGGCCTTGGCCGGAGCCGGGGCCTCCGCCGGAGCGGCGCCCGCCGCCCCGATGACGCCGAGCTTGCCGCCCACGTCGACCGTGGTGTCCTCGCCCGCGGTGATCTCGAGCAGGGTGCCCGCGACCGGCGACGGGATCTCGGTGTCGACCTTGTCGGTGGACACCTCCAGCAGCGGCTCGTCGACCTCGACGGTCTCGCCGACCTGCTTGAGCCAGCGGGTGACGGTGCCCTCGGTGACGCTCTCGCCCAGCGCGGGCATGGTCACGTCGGTGCCCTTGCCGTTGCCGGTGGGGGCGTCCTGGTCGGGCGCGGGGCCTTCGGTCGCCCCCGAGGAAGGCTCCGCCTCGGCCTGTGGAGCGGGCTCAGGAGCGGGCTGCTCGGTGGACGGCTCGTCGACCGTGGACTGCTCCTGAGCGGGTTGCTCGGGAGCCTGCTGCTCGGAAGACCCGGAATCAGCGGATCCGTCGCCGATCACCGCGAGCTCGGCGCCCACGGCGACGGTCTCGTCCTCCTGCGCGACGATCTTCTGCAGGGTGCCCGCGACCGGCGACGGGATCTCGGTGTCGACCTTGTCGGTCGACACCTCCAGCAACGGCTCGTCGACCTCGACGGTGTCGCCCTCTTGCTTGAGCCACCGGGTGACGGTGCCTTCGGTGACGCTCTCCCCGAGCGCCGGCATCTCTACGGAGAACGCCATGGTTTCGTGGACTCCTCGTGCTTTTCTGCGTTTGGCTGACTGGTGGGCTGAGCCGTCCGGCGGTCAGCCGTGCACGTGCAGGGGCTTGCCCGCCAGAGCGAGGAAGGCCTCGCCCATGGCTTCGTTCTGGGTGGGGTGCGCGTGGATGAGCGGCGCGACGTCCTCCGGGTAGGCCTCCCAGCTGTAGATCAGCTGGGCCTCCCCGATGAGTTCGCCGACCCGCTCGCCGACCATGGTCACGCCGACGACGGGGCCGTCGGGCGCCTTGATCAGCTTGATGCCGCCGCTGGTCTTGAGGATCTGGCTCTTGCCGTTGCCCGCGAGGTTGTAGACCAGCGTCTCGGCGGAGCCGTACTTCTCCTTGGCCTGCGCCTCGGACAGGCCGACCGAGGCCACCTCCGGGTTGCAGTAGGTGACCTTGGGGATGCCCGCCTCGTCGATCACCTTCGGGTTGAGCCCGGCGATCTCCTCGGCGATGAAGATGCCCTGCTGGAAGCCGCGGTGGGCCAGCTGCAGGCCGGGGACCAGGTCGCCGACCGCGAAGACGTTGGGCAGGTTGGTGCGCAGCCGCTCGTCGGTCAGGACGAAGCCGCGGTCCATCTTGACCCCGGCCTCCTCGTAGCCCATGCCCGAGCTGCTGGGGCCGCGGCCGACCGCGACGAGCAGCAGGTCGGCGTCGAAGGTCTCGCCGGACTCCAGCGAGACGGTGACGGCGGCGTCGGTCTGGGTGGCGCCACTGAAGCGGACGCCGGTCTTGAACTTGATGCCGCGCTTGCGGAACGCGCGCTCGACCTGCTTGGAGGCCCACTCGTCCTCCAGCGGGACCAGCCGGGGCAGCGCCTCGACGATGGTCACGTCGGCGCCGAAGGAGCGCCACACGCTGGCGAACTCGACGCCGATGACGCCGCCGCCCAGGACGACGACCTTCTCCGGCACGTAGTCGAGGCTGAGCGCCTGGTCGCTGGTGACGATGCGGCCGCCGATGTCGAGACCGGGCAGCGTCTTGGCGTACGAGCCGGTGGCCAGCACGACGTTCTTGCCGGTGTAGCGGGTGCCGCCGACCTCGACGGTGTTCGGGCCGACGAACTTGCCCTCACCCTCCACAAGGGTCACCTTGTTGGCCTTGACCAGGCCCAGCAGGCCCTTGTGCAGGCCCGCGACGATGCCGTCCTTGTAGCTGTTGACACCGTTCATGTCGATGCCCTCGAGCGAGGTCTTCACACCGAACTGGTCGCCCTCGCGCGCGATGTCGGCGACCTCAGCGGCGTGCAGCAGCGCCTTGGTCGGAATGCAGCCTCGGTGCAGGCAGGTTCCACCGACCTTGTCCTTCTCGATCAGGATGACGGAAAGTCCTAGCCCGGCCGCGCGGAACGCGCAGGCGTAGCCTCCGGACCCGCCTCCCAGGATCACCAGGTCAGCGGAGGTGTCAGTCACGGGGTCTCCTCGACAAGCGACAGCGTTGTTTTCCGGTGGGCGCGGCGTCGCGGACGACGGCTCGCCACCACACGCCATCTTGTCACTATGGGAGGCAGGCTTGCGAGGTGGCCGGGGGTCTCGGGCCATTCACCGGGACAATGGACGCAGACGAGGTTTCGGAGGTGGCGGACATGGGGGTTTTCGACTCCCTGCGGCGCAAGCGCAAGCCGGGCGTGCTGCGCGGTGCGACCAAGGAGGACACGAGTCACCTGGACGAGTGGGCGGCCAGCCGCACCGGCGTCGAGGCGTACGTGGAACCCAGGACGAACGTGACGGACACGACAATCGTGCTGGTCGCCCACGACGGCGAGTGGACCCGGCGGCGCATCGCCGACCCGGAGGCCGCCTTCGCCTTCGCCAAGAAGCGCGCCATGCCGATCTACGAGGTCGCCAAGGTCGGCTACCCACAACGCATGCGCGACTACATGGCCCGCCAGAAACGCGAAGGCCGCCCCTGACTCCCGTACCCCGCCATCGGCGATGGCGGGGTACGGCGCGGGGTCAGCCGTTGGCGGCGATGTCGGCCAGGACGGCGGCGAGGGTGCGGACGGGGAGACCCGTGCCGCCGGAGGACGTGTAGCCCCACGGCTCGCCGGTGTTGTAGGCCGGACCCGCGCAGTCGATGTGCGCCCACGGGGTGCCCTCGGAGACGAACTCGCGCAGGAAGACGCCCGCGGCGAGCATGCCGCCCCAGCGGTGGCCGGTGACGTTGGCCAGGTCGGCCAGGCGGGAATCGAGGTCGGCCCGCAGCTCCTCGGGCAGCGGCATCGCCCAGCCACCCTCACCGGTGGCCTGCGCGATGCCCGCGACGCGGTCGCGGAACTCGTCGGAGCCCATGATCCCGCAGGTCCGGGTGCCCAGGGCGACCAGCTGCGCGCCGGTCAGCGTCGACGTCTCGATCAGGTAGTCGGGGTTGTCCTCGCACGCGCGCACGATCGCGTCGGACAGGATCAGGCGGCCCTCGGCGTCGGTGTTGAGGATCTCGACGGTCTTGCCGCCGTACATCGTCAGCACGTCGCCCGGGCGGTAGGCGGCGCCCGAGGGCATGTTCTCCGCCATCGGCACGGTCGCGGTGATCTCCAGCGGGTACTTGAGCTTCGCGGCGAGGACGACCGTGGCGATCACGGCGGCGGCGCCGCTCATGTCGGAGGTCATCTGCTCCATGTGCAGCGCGGGCTTGATCGAGATGCCGCCGGTGTCGAAGGTGATGCCCTTGCCGACGAGCGCGACCTTCTTCTTCGCCTTCGGGCCCTTGTAGGTGAGCCGGACCAGGCGCGGCTGGCGGGTCGAGCCGGTGCCGACGCCCAGGATGCCGCCGAAGCCGCCCTTGCGCAGCGCCTTCTCGTCGAGGATCTCCACGTCGACGCCCACGGCCTTGGCCAGCGCGGCGGCCTTCTCGGCGAACGACGCGGGGAACAGGTCGTTGGGCGGGGTGTTCACGAAGTCGCGGGCCGTCGCGACGGCCTCGGCGATCGCGGTCGCGGCCTTGAGGGTCGCGCGGTGGTCCTTCGCGTCGCCCTCAGCGGGGCTGGCCAGGTCGACCTTCGCGAGCTGGCCGTTCTTCGGCTCCGACTTGTATCCGGTGAACCGGTAGGCGCCCAGGACGGTGCCCTCCACGGCGGCGTGCAGGTCGACGCTGGAGAGCGTCGTCGCGACCCGCTTGCTGTCGGAGAGGGAGCGGGTGGCCGCACCGGAGGCGCGCCGCACCTGCTCGGCGGTGATGTCACCGTCGACCTTGCCCATGCCCGCGGCCACGACGAGGGCGGCGGGCAGCTTGCCCAGCGTCGGGAGCTTGACGACCTCGCCCGCCTTGCCGGTCGCGCCCAGGGTGCTCAGCAGGTCGGTCAGCGAACCGTCGAACGCCGCGTCCACCAACTCGCCGCCGGGGGCGAGCGCGACGCCCGCACCGTTCTGCACGGTGCCGATCACGATGGCGTCGACGGTGGCCTCGGACACCGGCGCGGTGGCCAGGGCCAGCTTGGGGGCGGTCACAGATGTGCTCCTCGGTCGTTCGGAAGGCTCGGGGGGAGTCCTTGTGGGGAACCCGGGCCTGCCTGATCAGGCGGGTCGGCTTGACCAGGTGGTGACGAATGCTAACGACTTGCCGAGGGGATTCAGCCGGCAGGCCGATGGAGATTTGGCAACCGGTCTGGCACGGTTGTGCCCGTGACAGCGATGGGACAGCAGGTGGCGAGGGCCGTCGGGACACCTCTCGGCACGGTCGCCGGGATGCTCGGCGCGGGTGCGCTCGTGGTCGTGTCGCCCGCCGTCGGCGCGGCCGGATGGTGGTCGGTGGCCGGGCTCGCGCTCGCTGTCCTCGTCGCTTCCCTGACCGCTGTCTCGGTTGCCGACTTGACCGCCGCTTCCGCGGATCAGAGCGGGTATCTGCACGTCAGGGACCGGCTCGGAGTCTGGCCGAGCCGACTCGCGGGCGTACTCGGACTGACCGGGCGGGTGGTGGCGATGGCCGCCGTCGCGAACATGATCACCGCGTATGTCGCGCCGACCGGATCCGCCGGGACCATCGGAGTTTTCACCGTCTGCGTGATCTACGCGGGCCACGCGAACGGCTTCTGGCGCCTGGCTCCGATCTGGCGCGCGGCAGCTGTTGTGTTGATCGTCACAATTGGCCTCCTGGTCGCGGTGGGCCTCTCGATCCACCCGGCCGAGCACCACGCAATCACCCAGCCGGGTGTCGCTGGATCGAATGAAGCCACGGGCATCCTCACGGCTGCGGGAGTGTTCTTCTTCGCCTTCATCGGACTGGATCGACAGCAGGCCGGGAGGGCGCGCACACGGGTGGTGTCGATCATGGCCGCCGCCGTGGGACTGCTGCTCGTCCTGCTGGTGGCGCTGCGCCAACTCGGTGGCCCGCGACTGGCGCTCTCGCCCGCCCCGCTGCGGGACACGCTCGCCGCCGCGGACGCCTCCTCCCTCGGCGTCCTGCTCGCCATCGGCCTGCTCGCCGGCGGGATCCTCGCGCTCTACGCGTTGGTGGAAGGCGCGATGGAATTCGCCCGCGACATGCGCGCGACCGGGGACCTCCCGGCGGGCGGACTGCTCGGCCCCCTCGTCGTCGTCAGCGCGGGCGCGGCCGCGGTGGCCGAGTTCGTCCCCACGGGCCACATCGTGGCGCTGGCGGCGTGTCTGGTGCTCGTGTCCTACGCGTTCGTCAACTCGGCCGCCCGCTCGTTGTGCCGGGCCCAGCGGTCCACGTGGATACGCACTGGCTGCTGCGGGCTCGCCCTATCGGTCATCGTGGCGGTCAACATCAGCGTGGTCTCGTTGCTCAGCGCGGTCGCAGTGGTGCTCGTGGGCACACTCCTGTGCACGCTGAGTGCACGAAAGGCTGATCGCGCTTAGTAGCACGTCCAAAGGTCGGGATACCGATTTTCCCGTCGGCGCGGGGGAGATACCGTTCTCCTATGACGCCTACGTTGCCGTTCACACGGACTCCCAACCCCCAGCCGGCCACCCCGGAAAGGGTTGCGGAGGTACTGGCCAAGCCAGGCTTCGGGCAGCACTTCACCGACCACATGGTGACGATTCGCTACTCCCGCGAGCACGGCTGGCATGACGCCCGGGTCGAGCCCTACAGCCCGATCACACTCGACCCTTCCGCGATGGTCCTGCACTACGGTCAGGCGATCTTCGAAGGCCTCAAAGCCTATCGGCAGCCCGACGGCTCGATCGCGTCGTTCCGGCCCGAGGCCAACGCCGAACGATTCCGCGCCTCCGCGCGCCGGATCGCTATGCCGGAGCTGCCGGATGAACTGTTCCTCGAGTCGATCAAGGAGCTGGTCTCCATTGACTCGCGGTGGGTTCCCGCCGCCGACGAAGAGTCGCTGTACCTGCGGCCGTTCATGATTTCCACCGAGGCTGGCTTGGGGGTGCGACCCGCGTCGGAATACCTGTACGTGTTGATCGCCTCGCCCGCCGGGTCCTATTTCGCCGGCGGTATCAAGCCGGTGACGGTGTGGCTGTCGACGGAGTACGTGCGGGCGGCGCCGGGCGGTACCGGTGCGGCGAAGTTCGCGGGCAATTACGCGGCTTCGCTGGTGGCGCAGGCGCAGGCGGCCGCGGAGGGCTGCGATCAGGTCGTCTGGCTCGACGCCGTCGAGCGGCGGTGGGTGGAAGAGATGGGCGGCATGAATCTCTTCTTCGTCTTCGGCGACCGCATTGTGACGCCCGAGCTTTCCGGCGCCCTGCTTCCGGGGATCACCCGGGATTCACTGCTGCAGTTGGCTGTGGATCTTGGATGTACCGTTGAGGAGCGGCGGATTTCCACTGAGGAGTGGGAGAAGAAGGCCGAGTCCGGTGAGCTGACTGAGGTGTTCGCTTGCGGCACCGCCGCTGTGATCACTCCAGTGGGGCATGTCAAGCACGCCGGCGGCACGTTCAGCATTTCCGGTGGTGCGACTGGGTCTGTTACTTCTCGCCTTCGTTCTGCGCTGACTTCGTTGCAGCGCGGGGCCTCCGATTCGCATGGATGGATGTCCACGCTTGTGGAGCCCTCTGCTTCGGCTGAGTAGCCCCTCTTTTTCAGTGTGACTATGCCGGGGATGAGTTTGTCAAGGCGGGAAAGATGCCTTGACAAACTCATCCCCGGCATGTTTTTGCTTTGGAGAGGGGCGGGGTGGGGTCTGGGCTACTGGGCCAGTGTCGTTGTTATCAGGACTATCGTGGTTGTTAGTTCACAGGTGGCGCCCAGTGTGTCTCCGGTTATGCCGCCGAATCTTTTTATGGTGTGGCGGATGAGGAGAGTGGCTGTGGTGGCGGCTATTGCGATTGCTGTGGGGGCGAGCCAATAGTTGTTGGGGATCGCTTGGGTGGCCGCGGCTGTCAGTAGTGCCAGCCAGGTTGCCGGGATCCACCAGGGTTGGGTGGCGGCTACCAGGGCTCCCAGGCCTTCTGGTCTGGCTGGTTTCAGGCCCTTGAGGCAGCACGCGGCGAAGGCAGTTCTTCCGGCGGTGATGGCCAGGACCACCGCGAGCCAGCGTTCTGGTGTGAGGGCAGCGAATGCTGCTGCCTGTGCGCCTAGGACGACTATCAGGGTGACTACGGCGAAGGGGCCCGCGCCGCCGTCTTTCATGACCGCCAAGGCCCGTTCCGGGGGGCCGTAACAGCCGAGGCCGTCCGCGGTGTCCGCCAAGCCGTCGAGGTGCATTCCCCTGGTGGCCAAGGCCATGAAGCCGACCGTCACCAGGCCCGCCAACAGTGGGGGCATTCCCGCCTTGTGGGCGGCGTAGAGCAGGCCCGCTGCCGCGAGGCCTAGCAGCAGGCCGACAACGGGGGCGACCGCGATCGCTGTGCGTGCGGCTGAACGGTCGACCTTGTTCGTGTGGAACGGGAGGACCGTCAGCCAGGACAGCGCGAGCCGCATCCGACTACTCCGGCCGCTCGGTGACTCCGGCGTCGGTGAAGGTGGCCATTTCGGCCAGGATGCGGGTCGCCATGGTGACCAGGGGGATCGCCGCGGCGGCGCCGGAGCCCTCGCCCAAGCGCATGTCCATCTCCAGCAGGGGAGTGAGGTTGAGCTTGTCCAAGACCAGGGTGTGGGCGGGCTCGACCGAACGGTGGCCCGCGACCCACCACAGGGACGATCCCCAAGCCAGCTCCTCGGCGACCAAAGCGGCCGCGCCCGCGACGACGCCGTCGAGGATGACCGGGGTGCGGCGGACCGCGGCTTGGGCCAGGAAGGCGGCCATGGCGGCGATGTCGGCGCCACCCGCGGTGCGCAGAAGGGCGACCGGGTCGGCGCTGACCCTGCGGGCCCGGCGCAGGCCGTCGCGGATGGCCGTGGCCTTGCGCATCCATCCCTGGTCGTCGATGCCGGTGCCGCGGCCCACCACGGCGACCGGCTCGGCGCCGGTGAGGGCGGCGATCAGGATGGCGGACGGGGTGGTGTTGCCGATGCCCATGTCGCCCGCCACCAGCAGGTCCGCGCCGCCGTCGATCTCCTCGTCGGCGATGGCCCGGCCCGCGGTGATGGCGGCTTCGACCTCGTCCTGGGTGAGCGCGTCCTCGCGGTCCACCGAGCCCGATGACCGTCGCACCTTGTGGGCGGTGACCTGCTCGGGCAGGCCTTCGCCATCCGAGTCCACCGCCATGTCCACGACCCGCACCGTGGCGCCGGCCTGGGCGGCGAGGACGTTGATGGCGGCGCCGCCGGTGAGGAAGTTCGCGACCATCTGCGCGGTCACTTCGCTCGGGTAGGCCGACACGCCGTGCTTGGCGATGCCGTGGTCGCCCGCGAACACCACGATGCGGGGGCGGGTGAACGGCTTCGGCGGGCACACACCCTGGCAGGACGCGACCCAGACGCCGAGTTCCTCCAGTTTGCCGAGCGCCCCGAGCGGCTTCGTCAGGGTCTCGTGCCTGGCCACGGCCTCGCGGCGGGCGGCGTCGCTGGGGGGATCGACGGACGGGAACACGGTGCTCACCGCGAGCTACCTCCGGGTGTCAGGAACTCACTTCAGCCGCAGCGGCAGACCCGCGACCAGGAGCAGCACCTCGGTGCACACCTCGGCCAGGGACGCGTTGACCGCTCCGAGCTCGTCGCGGAAGAGCCTGCCAGAGCGGGTCTCCGGGATGACACCCAGGCCGACCTCCGCCGAGACGATCACCAGCCGGGCCGCGCAGTGCGCTACGGCGGTGACCAGCCGGTCGCGCTCCGGGGTCAGATCGACGGTGTTCTCCCAGGCCCGGGCGTCGTCGAGAGCGCCGGTGAGCCAGGTCGCGATGTCGTCGACAAGCAGCGGCGGGTCGTCGGGGCGAGCCGCGTCAAGGGCCGCCACCAAGGCGTCCGTGTCCGGTGTCTCCACCGTGCGCCACGACGCCGGACGGGAGGCGATGTGCCGGTCGATCCGGGCGTCCCAGTCGGCGTCGCCGTCGATGCGCCGGGCGGTCGCCAGGTAGGTGGCCTCGGTGCCGGGCAGCAGGCCTTCGGCGTGCGCCGACTTTCCCGAGCGCGCGCCGCCCAGCACAAGGGTCCTGTTCACGGCGCGGCACGTTACCGTTGGTGGCGTGAGCTTCCGCTGGCGGTACGAGAACGCTTCAGGCACCGAGGTCGAGGGACCCGACAAGGCCTTCGACGACCAGGCCGAGGCCGAGGAGTGGTTCAGCGCGACTTGGCCGCAACTCCTCGACCTCGGGGTCGATCAGGTCTTCCTGCTGGAGGGCGCCAACCAGGTCTACGGACCGATGAGCCTGCACCCGCCCGCCTGACTCAGGGAGTCTGGGTCATCCGAGGATCGCGCTCGATCACGCCATCGAGCACGTCGTCGATCTTGGCCAACAGGTCGGCGTCGAGCTTGACCCCGGCCGCCTTGACGTTCTCGGTGACCTGTTCGGGCCGCGAGGCGCCGATGATCGCCGACGCGACGTTCGGGTTCTGCAGGACCCACGCCACCGCCAGCTGGGCCAGGGAGAGATCCGCTTCCTTAGCCAGCGGCTCCAGGTTCTGCACCGCGGTCAGGACGTCGTCGCGCAGCCAGCGGGAGATCATGTTATTGCCGCCGGACTCGTCGGTCGCCCGCGACCCGGCGGGCAGCTCCGCGCCCGGCTTGTACTTGCCGGTGAGCACGCCCTGCGCGATCGGCGACCACACGATCTGCGAGATGCCCTCCCGCTCACACGCGGGCACGACCTGCTCCTCGATGACCCGCCACAGCATCGAGTACTGCGGCTGGCTGGAGATCAGCGGGACGTTGAGCTCACGGGCCAGCGCCGCGCCCCGGGTGATCTGCTCGGCGGTCCACTCCGAGACACCGACGTAGAGGACCTTGCCCTGCCGCACGAGGTCGGCGAAGGCGAGCATCGTCTCCTCCAGCGGCACGGTCCGGTCGTACCGGTGCGCCTGGTAGAGGTCGACGTAGTCGGTCTCGAGCCTGCGCAGCGAGGCGTGCGCGGACTCCATGATGTGCTTGCGGCCCAAGCCCTTGTCGTTGGGGCCGCCGGGTCCGGTCGGCCAGAAGACCTTGGTGAAGATCTCCAGCCCCTCGCGGCGCTCACCCTTGAGAGCGCGCCCGAGGACGGACTCCGCTTTCGTGTTGGCGTAGACGTCGGCGGTGTCGAACGTGGTGATGCCCGAGTCGAGGGCGGCCCGCACACACGCGTGTGCCGCGTCTTCCTCCACTTGGGACCCGTGGGTCAGCCAGTTGCCGTACGAGATCTCACTGACATTGAGGCCACTGCGGCCGAGGCGACGAAACTCCATGAAGCAAACCTACTTCGCATTGCTAAGTAGCTGCCACTCGTTTCGCCCGGAACATCAACTGATGACGTCGCCGGGGCCCACGCGGGGCTTCGGGGCGCGGAGCTTGCGGATCTGGGTCGCGCGGACGAAGGCGTACCAGCCGATCGAGGCGCCGCGGATGTTCTCCTTGGGGAACTTCGCGCGGACCAGGCGGGTGATGCGGCGGCCGTTGATGACGGCCTCGATGACCATCAGGATCAGCATCACCAGCGACGCCAGGGTCGCGTACTGCTGCACCGCCAGCGACGGCACGACCATCGACACGATCACCACACCCGCGAGCGGCATGAACAGCCCGAGCAGGTTGCGCTTGGAGTCGACCAGGTCGCGCACGTAGGCCTTGACCGGCCCGCGGTCGCGCGCCATCAGGTACTTCTCGTCGCCCTCGAGCATCCTCCTGCGGCCCTCGAGGCGCTGCTCCTTGCGCTTGGCGGCCAGCGCCTTGCGCTCCTCTTTGTTGCCACGGGCGCGCTTCATCGCCTCGCGCGTGGTCTTCGGCGGCGGCGCGACCGGTCCGCGCCTGCGCGCTTCGGCCTCGCGGCGCTTCGGGGTCGGCCTGCCCTTGCCGGGCGTGTGGGCCTTGGGGGCGTCCTCGCCGATGGCGACGGCAGCCTCCTCGACCTGCGAGTCGGTGCTGTCTGCTGAGTTACGGCGAAGGAACCTCACAGCGACAAGGGTAGGACAGTGCCGTTGATCGCTACGCTGCGGCTCATGCGAGTCGTCATCGCCCCGGACTGCTTCGGCGGCACCCTCACCGCCGCGCAGGCCGCGGACGCCATCGCCACCGGGTGGCGACGCGGCGCACCAGACCACGAACTCATCCTCCGGCCGCTGGCCGACGGGGGCCCCGGCTTCGTCGACGTGCTGCACACAGCCATCGGCGGAGTCCTGCACCGGACCACCGTGACCGGCCCGCTGGGAACGCCCGTCGAAGCGAAATGGCTGATGCACGCCGGGGTCGCCTACCTCGAGTCCGCCGAGGCCGCGGGCCTGCACCTGGTCCCGCGCGAACAGCGGGCGGAGATGTGCGAGCGGGCCACCACGCGCGGGGTCGGCGAGCTGATCGCCGCGGCCCGGGACTTGGGCGCCCACGAGATCGCGATCGGACTCGGCGGGTCCGCCACCACCGACGGCGGCTCGGGCGCGCTCGCCGCGCTCGGCCTGGTCGCCCTCGACAAGGACGACCAGCCGGTGGAGCCGGGGTCGCTGGCCGACTGCGTGCGGATGGAAGGCAAGGCCGACGTGGGCCGGGTCGTCCTCATCGCCGCCGCCGACGTGGAGAACCCGCTCCTGGGACCGCACGGCGCCGCCGCCACCTTCGGCCCGCAGAAGGGCGCCGACCCGGCCGCAGTCGATCGGCTCGAACGCGGTCTCACCGTCTGGGCGGACCTGCTCACCGCGCGGACCGAACGTGACAAGCGCGACACCCCGGGCGCCGGGGCCGCGGGCGGGCTGGGCTACGCGCTGCTGACCCTGGGCGGCGAATCGGTGTCCGGGGCCAACCTGGTGGCGGGCGCCACCCAGCTGAGCGCCATGATCGGGCAGTCCCAGCTCGTGGTCACCGGGGAAGGCAGCTTCGACTGGCAATCGCTGCGCGGCAAGCTCGTGACCAGCGTGTCCGGCGTCGCCGCCGCCCACGGCGTGCCGTGTCTCGCGCTGGCCGGGCAGGTCGCCGTCGGTCGCAAACAGGCCGCCGCGGCGGGCATCGAGGCCGCGTACTCCGTGTCCGACCACGTCGGCTCGGTGCGCAAATCCATGGCCGACCCGGCCGGGACGCTCACCGAACTGGCCGAGCACGTCGCCAAGCAGTGGCGCTGACCGGCCGGGCCGCCCGAAGCCGCTGTGCCATCATGGAGGGTGGAACAAATCGGCACGTAACCTTGTTGGTGCCGGGTGTACCGCCCGCGTGGGACTTCGCTCCCGCGAGGAACCTGACTTAGGGAGAACGATGACGACCGCTCAGGAGAACACCGCCGAAGCGGCCACCACCCACGGTGTGGAGCTGACGGACGCCGCCGCGGCGAAGGCCAAGGCCCTGCTCGAGCAGGAAGGCCGCGACGACATGCACCTGCGCATCGCCGTGCAGCCGGGTGGCTGTGCGGGCCTGCGCTACCAGCTGTTCTTCGACGAGCGCTCGCTCGACGGCGACCTGCTGCGTGAGTTCGGCGGCATCAAGGTCGCGGTCGACCGGATGAGCGCCCCGTACGTCCAGGGTGCCGTCATCGACTTCGTCGACACCATCGAGAAGCAGGGCTTCACGATCGAGAACCCGAACGCGGGCGGCAGCTGCGCGTGTGGCGACTCGTTCCACTGACCTGACACACAAAGAGGGCCACGATCGCACTGATCGTGGCCCTCTTTGCTGGATTGCGGAGTTGTTGCGGGTGCGCTGGTCTTCTAGACGTACTCGTCCAGGTCGGCAACCTGTGCGGCGGTCTTCTCGTCCACGGCCCAGTGCGCCGCGCGTGACCTGGGGATGACCGCCGGGTCGGCCATCAGCGAGGACGGGATGGCCGCGCAGTCGGCGATCAGCTCGTCCATGGTGTCCGGTTCGGATGTGCTCACGTGCTCGACGTTAGGCACTGTTGACGGGTCCGGCACAGAGGTACTAACCGGTAGTGTTCAACGGTGACCAAATGCCACCCGAGCGGGTGGCATCGACCAGATCGCGCCACCGACGTCGACACCGAAGTCGACCAGCCAACAGGGAGAAGGCCTCGTGCCCGTTGCCGTCACCGGAAGCATCGCGACCGATCACCTCATGCACTTTCCCGGGAGGTTCGCCGAGCAGCTCGTCGCGGAGCAGCTGCACCGGATCTCGCTGAGCTTCCTTGTCGACGACCTGGTCGTCCGTCGGGGCGGTATCGGCGCCAACATTGCCTTCGGCATGGGCGTCCTGGGCTGTTCGCCGATCCTGGTCGGGGCCGTGGGCGACGACTTCGCCGACTACCGCTCCTGGCTTGAGCGCCACGGCGTCGACTGTTCCGGCGTGCGGGTCTCCGAGGTCGCGCACACCGCGCGCTTCGTGTGCACCACCGACGACGACATGTGCCAGATCGCGTCGTTCTACGCGGGCGCGATGTCGGAGTCCCGGCTCATCGAGCTGCTCCCGGTCGCCGAGCGCGCGGGTGGCCTCGACCTGGTCCTGATCAGCCCGGACGACCCCGAGGGCATGCAGCGCCACGCCGAGGAGTGCCGCACCCGCGGCTACACCTTCGGCGTCGACCCGTCGCAGCAGACCGCGTGGATGAACGGCGAGCAGCTCAAGACCTTCATCGACGGCGCCGACTACCTGTTCACCAACGACTACGAGTGGGAACTGCTCCGGCAGAAGACCGGCTGGTCGGAGGCGGACATCATGTCCCGCGTCGGCATGCGCATCACGACCCTCGGCGAGAAGGGTGTGGAGATCGTCGGCTCGGACGGCTCCGTGCTCCACGTCAGCGCCGTGCCCGAGACCACGAAGGCCGACCCGACCGGGGTCGGCGACGGCTTCCGCGCCGGGTTCCTGGCCGGTCTGACCCAGGGGCTCAGCCTCGAACGGTCGGCCCAGCTCGGCTCCTTCATCGCGGTGCTGGTGCTGGAGACCGTCGGCCCCCAGGAGTGGACCTTCGACAAGGCCGAAGCCCTCACCCGCATCGGTGGCGCGTTCGGTCCTGAGGCCGCCGCCGAGATCGGCGCCGTGCTTCCCGGCTGAGCCAGACCGCACTGCCGATTCGGTCCCCGCACCCACCAGGGTCGGGGACCGAATCCGTTTCGTCAGGCGGTGAGGATCCGCGGGCCGTCGTGGGTGATGGCGACCGTGTGCTCGGCGTGCGCGGCGCGGCTGCCGTCGGTCGTGCGCAAGGCCCAGCCATCGGCGGCGACCTGGTAGGTGTCCTTGCCGCCCGCGTGGAACATCGGCTCGATGGCCAGCACCATGCCCGCGCGCAGCGTCATGCCGCGGCCGGGGTCGCCGTCGTTGGGCACGCTCGGCGGCTCGTGCATCTCCCGGCCGATGCCATGCCCGCCGAAGTCCTCCGGGATGCCGTAGCCCGCCGCGCGGCCGATGGCGCCGATGGCGTGGGCGATGTCGCCGAGCTTGCGGCCGGGAACGGCGACCCGGATCGCGGCTTGCAGCGCCTCGTTCGTGGTCCAGATGAGGTCGAGGTCTGCCGGGTCCGCCGCACCGACGACGAAGGAGACCGCGGCGTCGCCGTGCCAGCCGTCGATGTTGGCGCCGAAGTCGACGCTGACCAGGTCGCCGTCGACGAGCTGGGTCTTGTCGGGGATGCCGTGCACGATGACGTCGTTGACCGACGCGCAGATCACCGCGGGGAACGGCGTGGGCGCGAAGTGCGGGTGGTAGTCGAGGAAAGACGACTTCGCGCCGTGCTTGGTCAGCACGTCCCGGGCGACCTCGTCGAGTTCGAGCAGCCGCACACCCACCGCCGCGGCCGCGCGGACGGCGGCCAGCGCCGCCGCGACCACCTTCCCGGCGACTCGCATGGCGTCCAGTTCCGCGGGTGTCTTCAGCTCGATCATGCGGATAACTATACCGGTATTACTATGACGGTCATGGTGCGACCACCGCTGACTCCGTTCGAACGCGACCGAGGCGAACTCCTAGGCCAAATCCTGCGCGACGCGCGGGCTGATCGCAGCATGGTGGAGGTCGCCGCCCACGCCGGAATCTCCGTCGAGACGCTGCGCAAGATCGAGCGAGGGCGGGTGCCCACGCCCGCCTTCTTCACCGTGGCGGCGATTGCCAATGCGGTGGGACTGTCCCTTGAGGACTTGATCGCCCAGACGGCAATCGACCCAGGACGCATGAGCGCCTGACATCGCCGTCCGCCGAGGGGGTTGACGCATTCTTCGGCGCTTGCCAGCCGGCCTGGTTACCGGCCGCCGGATGTTCGCGCACCAGCGAAGCCGGTGTTTGTCCACAGCCCAGCCGAGTCGTCCACAGGAATTCGCACACCGACCGCAAACCCCTTGCGCGCCGATAGACTGGCCAAGGGCAGCCCCCCGTGGTGGGTGGGGGCTTTGTTGTCGCGCGGGGGCGGTTCGCTAGAGCTTGACGGGTTCTGAGGCTCCGGGCTCTGTTGAGGCGCTGTGCAAGATCGGGCGTACCGTCGCCGCCATCGCGGGACTTGGTCAAAGGGCCCGGCGCTCCGGGCGGATCGACGACCGAACGGACAAACCACCCGACCGAGCCCACGATCTCGGCTTGGTCGGGTGGTTCGGTCTCGCGGCCTAGAGCTTGACCGGGTAGTGCGGCTCCGGGATCACCGGGGCGATCCGGCGCTCGATGAAGATGCCGTGCCACAGCATGAACACCAGCAGCGCCCAGATGCGGCGGCTGTGGTCCAGGGTGCCCGCCTTGTGCTCCTCCAGCAGGCGCAGGACGGCGTTCTTGTCGATCAGGGCGTCGGTTTGCGATGTCATCACGATGTCGCGGGCCCAGTCGTACATCTCGTCGCGCAGCCACAGGCGGATGGGGACCGGGAAGCCGAGCTTGCGGCGGTTCAGCACGTGCGCCGGGACCACCTTGCGCAGGGCCTGGCGCAGGGCGAACTTGGTGGTCTCGCGGGTGACCTTCTGCTCCAGCGGGACCTGGGCGGCGATCTTGAACACCTCGGGGTCCAGGAACGGCACCCGCAGCTCCAGGCTGTTGGCCATGGTCATCTTGTCGGCCTTGACCAGGATGTCGCCGCGCAGCCACGTGTAGAGGTCGACGTGCTGCATGCGGGTCACCGGGTCCCAGCCCAGCGAGTCGCGGTACGGGCCCGCGGTGATGTCCTTGTGGCTGACCGCCGGGTTGAAGGTCCGCAGGACCTTCTCCAGCTGGTCGTCCCGGAAGATCCGCGCGTTGCCGTAGTAGCGCTCTTCCAGCGACAGCGCGCCGCGACGCAGGAGGTCCTTGCCTCGGGTGCCCTCGGGGATCTTGGTCGACACCTTGCCCATGGCCCGCCGCAGGGCGCCCGGGACGCGTTCGAACGGGGCCAGGGAGATCGGCTCGCGGTAGATCGTGTAGCCGCCGAACAGCTCGTCGGCGCCCTCGCCGGACAGCACGACCTTGACGTGCTTGCGGGCCTCGCGGGCGATGAACCACAGCGGGACCAGCGCCGGGTCGGCCACCGGGTCGTCGAGGTACCAGACGATCAGCGGCAGCGCGTCCATCATCTCCTGCGCGGAGACCGTCTTGACGACGTGCTTGACCCCGATCGCCGCGGCCGACTCGGCGGCCACGTCGATCTCGGAGTAGCCCTGGCGCTCGAACCCGGTGGTGAAGGTGATCAGGTCCGGGTTGTGCTCGCGGGCCAGCGCGGCGATCGCGGTCGAGTCGATGCCGCCGGAGAGGAACGAGCCCACCGTCACGTCGGCGCGCATGTGCATGCGGACCGAGTCGCTCATCACATCGGCGATGCGCGAGTACAGCGCCTCGGCGTCGGCCGGGCCGCCCACGGGCTTCGGGGTGAACCGCGGCGCCCAGTACCGCTTGGTCACCGGCTCCTCGCCGGGAGTCAGCGTGAACGACGTGCCCGACTCGATGCGGTGGATCTTGGTGTGCAGCGTCGCGGGCTCCGGCACGTACTGCAGCGTCAGATAGTGCTGCAGGGCGCGGCGGTCGAGTTCCTGGTTGACGCCGATGAGGCCGGTCAGCTCCAGGATCGACTTCTTCTCACTGGAGAACGCCACCCCGCCGGGGCCCGCCGCGTAGAACAGCGGCTTGATGCCGAACGGGTCGCGGGCGCCGAAGAGCACCTGCTTCTGCCCGTCCCAGATGAGGAACGCGAACATGCCGCGCAGCCGGGTGACGGCCTCTTCGCCCAGGTAGTGATATGCGGCGACGATCGTCTCGGAGTCGCCGTCGGTGGTGAACCGGGCGCCGAAGCGCTGGGTCAGCTCCGCCCGCAGCTCGAGGTAGTTGTAGATCTCGCCGTTGAAGAGCAGCGTGTACCGCTCCGGCGACTCGGGCGGACCCCACGGAAGCGGCTGGTGGGAGTGCTCGATGTCGATCATCGAGAGCCGGTTGAAGCCGAAGACGGCCTCGCCCCCCGTCCACGTCCCGCTCTCATCGGGCCCACGGTGCCGTTGGCAGCGCATCGCGGCGCCAACAGCCGACCGCGCAGCCGCGGCATCCATCTCAGAAGGACAAACCAGACCAAGCAGACCGCACACGCTTCTCGCGCACCTCTCGTATCGAGCCGGAGTATCGCGGGGGAGTGGTCAGTATGCCGGTGTCCGAATCGACTGCGCCGCGCGGAGTGTGACCGACTTAGCTCTCACCCTCCGGGGGTGTGGCGTGGGTCGCTGGGCTAGGCTCCGCATTGCTCGACAGAGCGCTGTTCCTCCCTGCCCAGCGGGGTGGGAGCGGCCGAAATCGGGCATGGGTACGAGATCGCCTTCCCGCGCGGGTTCCCCGGAACCGGCGAGGATCGCAATAGGAGGAGTCGAGCAGTGGGCACACCCATGGCCTCCGGTGCGGACAAGCACCGGAACCGCACGTCGGTGACACGGCTGGCCAAGGTCGCCGGTCTCGCCGTGTTGGTCGTCCTCGCCGCCAGCGGCTGCTCCACCGAAGAGGTGCTGCGCTTCGGCTGGCCGGAGGGCGTCACCCCACAGGCGCACCGCATGCGCGACTTCTGGACCTGGTCGGTCATCGCCTCGCTCGCCATCGGCGTGCTGACCTGGGCGCTGATGCTGTGGCCGGTCATCGCCCACCGCAAGCGTGGGGACAAACTGCCGCGGCAGTTCCAGTACAACCACGTGTTGGAGATCATCTACACCGCGATCCCCGTGGTCATCGTCGTCGTGCTGTTCTACTTCACCGCGACCACCCAGAACTACGTCCAGGCCGAGACCGACAAGCCGGACGTCACCGTCGACGTCGTCGCCTTCCAGTGGAACTGGGAGTTCGACCACAAGTCGTTCATCAACTCCAAGGGCGCGCTCGACGTCCCCGCGGCGCCGGGTGACACGACGGTCCGCACGGTCGGCAGCTCGACCGAGATCCCGCTGTTGGTCCTGCCGATCAACAAGAAGATCCACTACAACCTGCGGGCGACCGACGTCATCCACTCCTTCTTCATCCCGGAGTTCCTGTTCAAGCGGGACGTCTTCCCGCACCCGGACAAGAACAACCAGGACCCGACGTTCCAGAACGAGATCGACCGGACCGGGTCGTTCGTCGGCCGCTGCGCCGAGCTGTGCGGCACGTACCACTCGGCGATGAACTTCGAGGTCCGGGCCGTCACGCCGGAGCTGTTCGAGCAGTACATGGCGCTGCGCACCAAGGTGAACCCGAAGACCGGCAAGGGCTACACCACGGCCGAGGCGCTCGCTCAGATGAACTGCGGCGAGCTCTGCACCCCGCACGCGGTGACCACGACGCCGTTCAACACCGACCGCACCGCGCGCAAGGCCTCCGGCTGAGGCCGGGGACCTGACAGCGGAATCAACGGTCGACAGGTGAATGTGAGGACAGCATGAAGGTCGAAGCCAGGCTCTTCGACGTCACGACCATCTTCTTCTTTCTCTCCGCCGTGGTGTACGGCGTGTGGGCGAAGGAGCCGGTGGGCACGGTCGGCCTGATCCTGACCGGCGGTCTGTCGCTGATCATCGGTTCGTACTTCCACTTCGTGGCGCGCCGGATCACCCAGCGGCCCGAGGACAACCCGGACGCGGAGGTCAGCGACGGCGCGGGCGAGCTGGGCTTCTTCAGCCCGGGCAGCTACTGGCCGGTGGCCCTGGCCGCCTCGGCGGCGGTGACCGGTGTCGCGCTGGCGTTCTGGCAGATCTGGCTGCTCGTGATCGCGATCGTCCTCGTCCTGCTCACCATCGGCGGGCTGGTCTTCGAGTACCACACGAGGCCCGAGCACGACTGAGTCGCGAAAGTGCTTCAGGCGCCGCCGAGACCAGGTCTCGGCGGCGCTTAACTTTTAACAGACTTCCGTTAATTCAGGGTATCTCCGCTGATCAGGTGAATAGGCGTGTGCTTATTCCCGCAAATCGCGAAGTTACCTTCTTGGTTGATACGCCCGACGCCGGAAAGCCGGCACGATCGCGCTGACCTGTCCCTGCCCCTGGGGAGAACCCCCGGGGGCAGCCAGCAGAAGGAGCGTTCGTGAAACTTGCCCGTCGAATGGAGCGTCTCGGCACCGAGTCGGCGTTCGAGGTGCTCGCCAAGGCGAAAGCCCTGGAGAAGACCGGCCGCCAGATCATCCACATGGAGATCGGCGAGCCCGATTTCGACACCCCGGCGCACATCGAGAGCGCCGCTCAGGAAGCGCTGAGCAAAGGGCACACGCATTATGTGGCGGCGCCCGGAATTCCCGAACTGCGCACGTCGGTCGCCGATTTCCTCGACCGCACGGGCAGGCTCGTCACCACGCCGGACCGGGTGATCATCACGCCCGGCGCGAAGCCGATCATGTTCTTCGCGATCATGGCGCTGTGCGAGGAGGGCGACGAGGTCATCTACCCCGACCCCGGCTTCCCGATGTACGCCTCCATCACGTCGTTCGCGGGCGCCACCCCGGTGCCGATACCGCTGCGCGAGTCCAACAACTTCACCATCGACCCCGACGAACTCGCGTCGCTGGTGACCGACCGGACCAAGCTGCTCATCCTGAACTCGCCGCACAACCCCTGCGGCAGCTCGCTCTCGCAGGAGCAGATCGAGGCCATCGCCAAGATCGCCATCGAGCGCGACCTGATCGTGCTCAGCGACGAGGTCTACTGGGCGCTGCAGTACGACGGTGAGCACCGCAGCGTGCTGAGCGTGCCCGGCATGGCCGAGCGGACGATCCTGCTCGACGGCTGGTCGAAGACCTTCGCCATGACCGGCTGGCGGCTCGGGTTCGGTGTGTTCCCCGAGAAGCTGGTGGAGCCGATCAGCAGGCTCGTCATCAACTCGGTGTCGTGCACGTCGGCGTTCAGCCAGCACGCCGCCATCGCCGCCCTGGACGGCCCGTGGGACGAGGTCGACAAGATGAAGGCCGCGTTCGCCGAGCGGGCCGAGATCATCGTCGACGGCCTCAACGCGATCCCCGGTGTCTCCTGCGTGCGGCCGGGTGGCGCGTTCTACGCGTTCCCGAACATCACCGGCCTCGGCCGCTCCTCGGGCGAGCTGTCGGACCTGCTGCTCAACAAGGCCGGTGTCGCGGCGCTGCCGGGCACGGCGTTCGGCGCCTATGGTGAAGGCTACCTGCGGTTCTCCTACGCCAACTCGCCGGAGAACATCCGCGCCGCGCTCGCCGCCTTCGCCGAACTCGCCGGAGAGGTCGCCAATGGCTGACTCGGAGATCCTGCTCACCCGCAGGCTGGTCGACGAGGCCATGGCGGCCCTGGACGGCACCTGCGAGGTCGACCTGTACGAGGGTCCGCCGACGGCCATCCCGCGCTCGGAGCTGCTGCGCCGGGTCAAGGGCAAGGACGGCCTGCTGACCCTGCTCACGGAGAAGGTCGACGCCGAACTCCTCGACGCGGCGGGTCCGCAGCTCAAGGTCGTGGCCAACTACGCGGTGGGTGTCGACAACATCGACATTCCTGAGTGCACCCGGCGGGGCATCCTGGTGACCAACACCCCGGATGTACTGACCGAGGCCACCGCCGACCTGGCCTGGGCGCTGATCCTGTCCTGTGTTCGCCGGGTCGCCGAGGGCGACCGGTTCCTCCGGTCGCGCGAAGAGTGGATCTGGGACCCGCGGATGATGCTCGGCCAAGAGCTCTACGGCCGCACGATCGGCATCGTGGGCTGCGGCCGTATCGGCCAGGCCACGGCCCGCCGCGCCCTCGGCTTCGGGATGCGGGTGATCTATCACAACTCCCGGCCGCTGCCCGCGGACATCGCGGGGGAGCTCAAGGCCGAGCTGCGCACGTTCGACCAGCTGGTGGCCGAGTCGGATGTCATCTCGGTTCACTGCCCGCTGACCCCGGCGACCCGGCACCTGTTCAACGCCGACGTCTTCGCCCGGATGAAGCCATCGGCGGTGCTGGTGAACACCGCCAGAGGCCCGGTCGTGGACGAGAAGGCCCTGGCCGACGCGGTCCGCGCGGGCGAGATCTTCGGCGCCGGACTCGACGTGTTCGAGCGGGAGCCGATCGTCGAGGAGTCGCTGCTCGACCTGGACGCGGTCACGATCGTCCCGCACCTGGGCAGCGCGACCGTGCAGACCAGGGCGGCGATGGGCCTGCTGGCGGTAGAGAATCTGCTGGACGGACTAGCGGGCACTAGGCCGCGTGCGCTGCTCAACCCGGAAGCGCTCAGTGACTAGAAGATGGAAGGTTTGACTACCTCGGAACGCGGGCATTCCGGCTGGTGAGGAGGTACTAATCATGGCAACCCTGTTGTGGATTATCGCTGTGGTGCTCGTAATCGGTGGCATTGTCACCTTGATTCGGGGACAAATGCTCTACGGAGCGCTACTGATCGTGCTCGGCCTGCTCATCGGCCCTGGTGGCGTCAGCATCTTCACCTGACCAAGCTGACCCCACCGCCTCTCTGAGGCACCTGACATAGCGAAGCCCGTGCGTGAATCACGCACGGGCTTCGCTATGTCAGCGACAGATCAGCCTGCGAGCTCCGTGGACCGCACGGTCCAGCGGTCGAGCAGGGTGCTCGCGGCGCCTGAGTCCAGGGCGAGCGTGGCCTGCCCGAGGGCGGCCTCCAGGTCGGCGTGCACGTCGGCGGACAGCCCGCGGAACGCCGCGATGGCGCCCGCGGCGTTGAGCACCACGGCGTCGCGGACCGGGCCGGACTTCCCGGCCACCAGATCGCGGATCACCTGGGCGTTGAACGCGGCGTCGCCACCGCGCAGGTCCTGCGGCTCGGCGGCGGTGACCCCCAGCTTCGCCGGGTCGATCCGGTCCTCCCGGACCTTGCCGCCACTGACCACCCATACCGACGTGGTGGTGGTCGTGGTGATCTCGTCGAGGTTGTCGTCGCCGCGCACGACCAGCACGCTCGCGCCGCGCCGGGCGAACACCTCGGCCACGATCGGCGCCATCCGGGCGTTCGCGCAGCCCACCAGGCCCGCGGTCGGCTGAGCCGGGTTCGTCAGCGGCCCCAGCACGTTGAACGCCGTGGGCACGCCCAGCTCGCGCCGGGTCGGGCCCGCGAACCGCAGCGCCGGGTGGAACGCGGGAGCGAAGCAGAACCCGATGCCGACCTCGCGCACGCAGGTGGCGACGGCGTCGGGGGACAGCTCGATCGCCACCCCGAGCTCCTCGAGGACGTCGGCGGTCCCGCACTGCGAGGACGCCGAGCGGTTGCCGTGCTTGGCCACCGGGACGCCCGCCGCGGCGGTCACCAAGGCGCTCATCGTGGAGATGTTCACCGTGTGGGCCTGGTCGCCGCCGGTGCCGACCACGTCGACGGCGTTGCCCCCGACATGGACGAGCTTGGCGTGCGCCAGCATGCCCTCGGCCATGCCCGCGATCTCGGCGGCCGTCTCACCCTTGGCGCGCAGGCCGATCGCGAACCCGGCGATCTGCGACGGGGTCGCGCTGCCGGACATGATCTCGTTCATCGCCCAGGTGGTGTCCTCGGCGGCGAGGTCGACCCCGTCGATCAGCTGGTTGAGCAGCCGGGGCCAGGTGCGGGCGGTCATGTCAACCACGCGCGACGGGAAGGCGCTTCGAGCGCAGCACGTCGGCGACCGTCTCGGCGGCGGTCAGCGGGTCGAGCGGGTGCACGATCACCGCGTCGGCCTGCGACCAGGTGGCCAGCCAGCGGTCGTCCTTGCGGCGCACGGCGATGACGACCGGCGGGCACTCGTCGATCTCGTTCTTGAGCTGGCGGCACAAACCGATGCCGCCGGTGGGCTGCGATTCGCCGTCGAGGATCGCGAGATCGATGTCACCGCCGTCCATCTCCATCAGCACCTCGGCCACGGTGCCGACCTCGACATACGCCACGCGGCCGATATCCGCCGCCGGACGTCGCCCGATGGCTGTGACGATGGTCTCCCGGACCTCGGGGCGGTGGCTGAACACCAGGATCTTCAGTGGCTGCGTGCTCATGCTCTGGGGTCCTTCGCTAGGCCAGGTGCTGGTGGACACGATGTTATCGGTCTCACGTTCGGGCCTGGCCCAAGGCGTCCAACTGGGGCCCGACGTGCGGTTTTCCGCTCGAACGGCCGACGGTTCGCCGGTGGGGGCGCACCTTCGCCCACGATCGTCAAGGTGTGACCGGGGCGACGCGCGACCCGCCGTGGACCCGATACGCCATCCCGGTCACACGCACGACATAATGCGTCGCGTGACAACAGCAGCGCCCTCCATTGGTCAGCGTGTGCATTCGCTGAACCGGCCGAACATGGTCAGCGTCGGCACCATCGTGTGGCTGTCCAGCGAGCTCATGTTCTTCGCCGGCCTGTTCGCGATGTTCTTCACCGTCAAGGCGCAGAACGCGACCGGACACTGGCCCCCGCCCCTCGAGGCGGGCGGTGAGCCGATCCACCTGAACCTGCCCTTCGCGCTGCCGTTCACCATCATCCTGGTGGCGTCATCGTTCACGTGTCAGCTCGGCGTGTTCGCCGCCGAGCGGGGCGACGTGTTCGGCCTGCGCCGGTGGTACATCCTGACGCTGATCATGGGTGCGATCTTCGTCGGCGGCCAGGCCTACGAGTACATGCAGCTCGTGCACGAGGGTGTCACCATCCCCTCGGGCGGCTTCGGCACCGTGTTCTACCTGACCACCGGGTTCCACGGCCTGCACGTCATCGGCGGTCTCGTCGCGTTCGTGTACCTGCTGATCAGGACGCGGCTGAGCAAGTTCACCCCGGCCCAGGCCACGTCGGCGATCGTGGTCTCGTACTACTGGCACTTCGTCGACATCGTGTGGATCGGACTGTTCGCGGTCATCTACCTGGTGCCGTGATGGCCGCCACCCACCACAGCTTCGCCGAGCCCGCACTGACAGCAAGGGTTGCCGCTTAAATGACCAAGAAACAACGGAGCCACAGCAAGGGCCGCAGGCGCATCGCGGGCCTGCTGGCGCTCGGCATGGCGCTGATGACGCTCGGCCTGCTGTACTCGGCGTTCGCGCCGCAGCCGCAGGTCGCACAGGCCCAGGGCGACCCGGCCGCGCTGCGCAAGGGCGAGCAGATCTACAACAACACCTGCATCAGCTGCCACGGCACCAACCTCGAGGGCGTCACCGACCGCGGCCCCAGCCTCATCGGCGTGGGCGAGGCGTCGGTGTACTTCCAGACCGCGACCGGGCGCATGCCCGCGGTCCGGCAGGAGGCCCAGGCCGAGCGCAAGCCTCCGAAGCTGACCCCCGAGGAGATCGACGCCCTGATGGCGTTCGTCCAGTCCAAGGGCGGCGGCACCCAGCTGCCCCAGGAGTCGGGCAGCCAGCTCGTCGGCGACAACCCCGCCCGCGGTGGCGAGCTGTTCCGGCTGAACTGCGCCTCGTGCCACAACTTCACCGGCCGCGGCGGAGCGCTGTCCTCGGGCAAGTTCGCGCCCAAGCTCGACGGTGTCAGTGAGACCGAGATGTACGCGGCGATGCTCGTCGGCCCGCAGAACATGCCGACGTTCTCCGACCGCCAGCTCAGCCCGGCTGAGAAGAAAGACATCATCGCCTACGTGAGGTCGGTGACCGACGGGAACAACAACCCCGGCGGCAATCCGATCGGCGGCCTTGGTCCGCAGTCCGAAGGCCTGATCGCGTTCATCGTGGGTATGGCGGCCCTGGTCGGCATCACCCTGTGGATTGGGGCGAAGTCATGAGTTCGAACACCCCCCAGGACGTGCCCAGCGACGAAGAGCTGGCCCAGATGTCCCGGGACGACCTGGTCAAGCTTGGCAACAAGCTCGACGGCGTCGAACTGGTCGAATACCCGGACCCGTGGCCGGTCAAGGGCACCCGCGCGGAGAAGCGCGCCGAGCGCGCCGTCGCACTGTGGTTCCTGATCGCGGCGCTCGCGGGGTTCGCGTTCATCGGCGTGTTCCTCTTCTGGCCGCACGCCTACGTCGCTCCGAACACCGACGGGTACTTCATGTACTCGCTGTTCACCCCGATGCTGGGTGCGACCCTGGGCCTGTCGATCCTGGGTGTCGGTGTCGGCGCGCTGCTCTACATGAAGAAGTTCGTCCCGCACGAGGTCGCGGTGCAGCAGCGCAACGACAGCGGGTCCTCCGAACTGGACAAGGCGACGATCCTCGCCGAGCTCGCCGACGCGGGTGACCGCACCACCATCGCCCGCCGCTCGCTGATCAAGCGCTCCGCCGGCCTCGGCGCGGGCGCGATGGGCCTCGGCATCGGCGTGTTCGCCATCGGCGGCCTGGTCCGCGACCCGTGGGCGCAGACCGAGTCCAAGGACTCGCTGTGGCACACCGGGTGGAAGCACGAGAAGCCGGGCGAGAAGGTCTTCCTGCGCCGCGCCACCGGCCACGCGCACGAGGTCTCCCTGGTCCGTCCCGAAGACCTGTCCGCCGGTGCGATGGAAACGGTGTTCCCGTTCCGCGAGTCGGAGCGTGAGGACCACCACGCGCTGTCCAAGGCGCTCAAGCGCTCGGACAACCCGGTCATGCTGATCCGCCTGCGCTCCGAGGACGGCCGCAAGGTCGTCAAGCACCAGGGCCAGGAAGACTTCAACTACGGCGACTACTACGCGTACACGAAGATCTGCAGCCACCTCGGCTGCCCGACGTCGCTGTACGAGGACGCCACCAACCGCATCCTGTGCCCGTGCCACCAGTCGCAGTTCGACGCGCTGGCCTACGGCAAGCCCATCTTCGGTCCGGCGACCCGCAAGCTGGCCCAGTTGCCCATCGCGGTCGATGAGGAGACGGGCTACTTTATTGCCAGGAGCGATTTCATCGAGCCGGTCGGGCCCGCATTCTGGGAGCGGAAGTCATGAGCGCAATCACAACTCCCACCAAGGCCAACTCCGCCGCCTCCCGTGCCGCGGGTGGTGCTGCCAAGTGGGCGGATGACCGCTATCACCTGGCCAAGGGCATGCGCCACCAGATGAACAAGGTCTTCCCGACGCACTGGTCGTTCCTGCTCGGCGAGATCGCGCTCTACAGCTTCATCGTGCTGCTGCTCTCGGGCACCTACCTGGCGCTGTTCTTCGACCCCTCCATGCAGGAGGTCGTCTACCAGGGTTCGTTCGTCAACCTGCGTGGCCTGGAGATGTCGCGGGCCTATGAGTCGACGCTGATCATCACCTTCGACGTGCGCGGCGGCCTGTTCGCCCGGCAGGTCCACCACTGGGCGGCCCTGCTGTTCATGGCGGCGATCGTCTGCCACATGTTCCGCGTGTTCTTCACCGGCGCCTTCCGGCGCCCGCGTGAGGTCAACTGGGTCATCGGCGTGCTGCTGTTCCTGCTCGGCGCGTTCGAGGGCTTCGCGGGCTACTCGCTCCCCGACGACCTGCTCTCCGGCGCGGGTCTGCGGATCATGTCCGGCCTGCTGCTGTCGCTGCCGGTCGTGGGTACCTGGGTGCACTGGCTGCTCTTCGGCAGCGAGTTCCCCGGCGAGGACATCGTGCCTCGCCTCTACACGGTCCACATCCTGCTGCTGCCGGGCATCCTGCTCGCGCTCATCGGCGTCCACCTCGCGCTGGTCTGGTACCAGAAGCACACCCAGTTCCCGGGCGTGCGGCGCAAGGAGACCAACGTCGTCGGCGTCCGGATCATGCCGGTGTTCGCGATCAAGGGCGGCGCGTTCATGGCCGTCGTCGTCGGCGTCACCGCCGCCCTGGGTGGCCTGTTCCAGATCAACCCGATTTGGAACTTCGGACCGTTCAACGCGGCGCACATCTCCGCGGGCACGGTGCCCGACTGGTACATGGGCTGGACCGACGGGTTGATCCGACTCTGGCCCGCGTGGGAGATCTACCTCGGGGACTACACGATCCCGGCGGCGTTCTTCCCGTTCCAGCTGGGTCTGCCGCTGCTCGGCGGCATCGCGGCGGCCTACCCGTGGATCGAGCGCTGGTTCACCAAGGACTACGCGCACCACAACCTGCTGCAGCGTCCGCGTGACGTTCCCGTCCGCACCAGCCTCGGCATGATGGCGATCACCTACTTCATGGTGTCGCTGCTGTCGGCGGCGAACGACGTGCTGGCCGAGAAGTTCTTCATCTCGCTCAACGCGACGACGTGGATGGGCCGCATCGGTCTGCTGGTGCTGCCGCCGCTGGCGTACTTCATCACCTACCGCATCTGCCTGGGCCTGCAGCGCTCGGACCGCGAGGTGCTGGAGCACGGTGTCGAGACCGGCATCATCAAGCGCCTGCCGCACGGCGAGTTCATCGAGATCCACCAGCCGCTCGGCCCGGTGGACGACCACGGCCACCCGATCCCGCTGGAGTACCAGGGCGCGGCGGTGCCGAAGAAGATGAACAAGCTCGGCTCGGCGGGTGCGCCGGTCGCCGGTTCCTGGCTCACGCCGGACCCGGTCGAGGAGACCACGGCACTGGCCCGGGCCCGCGCGGCCCAGCACAACGGCCACACCGAGATCGAGGCGACCAAGGCTGAAGAGCCGAAGAGTCACTAAGTCAGTCGAATAAGGGGCGGCACCCGGTTCAGGGGTGCCGCCCCTTTTCGTTTCCTGGGATGGTTTCAGGCGGCGCACGGTAGCCTGCCGCGGTGCTGGGGTCGCGTCGGGAATGGCTGCGGTGGGTCGCGAGCGGAATCGCGGTGTCCGCCGTACTGTCCTGTGCACCCGCCCGATCAAGCACCCCGGAGACACTGCCCGTGACGAGCCACGTGCAGGCGGCGCACGCCGCGTGCCCCTTGCCCGAATCCGGTTTCGACTGTGACTTCCAGGGCCGCTTCGCCGCCGTCGAGACCTACCTGGCGGGCAGGCCGGGCACGGTCGGGATCGTCGTGCGCGACGGCGCCACGGGTGCGCTGTGGAGCAACGGGCACGCCGAGGACCTGACGTGGACGGCGTCCACGATCAAACTCGCGATGGTGGTCGACCTGTTCGTGCGCGAGCGCGAACGCAAGCTCCGGCTGTCCGACGCAGACCGACGCGCGATCGACGCGATGCTGCACACTTCGGACGACGAGTCGGCGACCATGCTGTGGTCGAAATTCGGCGGACGTGACCATTTGGCGTTCAACAACGCCTTCCCCGCCTTCGGGATGACGTCGCTGAAGCCGCAGCCGGGGTTCGGGAAGATGTTCCCGTACTGGGGCTTCCAGAAGTGCACGGCGGCCGACCTGGAACGTCTCATGAGGTATGTGCTGACCGAGCTGCCCGCGGCCGAACGCTCCGCGATCGTCGACCGGATGCGCGGTGTGGGGCCGAACCAGCAGTGGGGTCTGTGGGCCGCGGGCACGGCGGCCCGGCCCGGGGTGAAGGCGGGTTGGTCGGACGAGGAGGGCGGCGCGGTGATGAACAGCGTCGGCTTCGTCGGGCCCGAGGAGCGCTACACGGTGGCGATCATGAACAACCTCGCGGGCCGGGGCGGCCAGGAAGACGGCCGGACAACGGTCAGCGAGGTCGCCAGGATGCTCTTCGACGGGCGGTTCTAGCCCCTCGTCTCTAGCCCTCGTCGACGCCGCTGTCGAACGCGGCGTCGGTGTCGCGCCTGGAGTACGAGCGGAAAGCGATGTGGGTGTCGGTGTCGAGGACACCGTCGACCTTGTTGATCTCGTCGGGGATCAGCTGCGCCAACTCCTCGTGCTGCGCGACCCGGACGATGGCGACCAGGTCGACGTCACCCGCGCACGAGTACACCTCGGCGACCCCCTCGATGTCCGCGATCGCCTGAGCGGTCTCGGGAATGCTGTCCGTCGCTGCCCGGATCAACACGATCGCGGTGATCATCTGACGCTCCCTTGTCGGTTCTCCTGAGCCTAGCCGCCGAAGACATTAGGCTCTCGACGGCGACCGTACGACAGGGGAGACACACGTGCAGACTCCGGACGAGTGGCTGGCGGACTTCGAGCGGAAAGTGGCCGACCTGCAGCAGAAGGCCACCGAGTTCAAAACGAACGTCGAGGCCGCCGGTGCGACTGAGCGGTCCGAGTCGGTGACGGTGACGGTCGCGGCTTCTGGGGCCCTTTTGGACCTGAAGCTGGAGGACTCGGCGCTGCGGAAGTCGGCTTCGGAGTTGGCGTCGGAGATTTTGACGTTGACCCGGCAGGCTCGGCAGAGTGCGGCGGTGGGGGTGGCTCAGGCGTTCCAGCCGCTTGGCGGGGACGCGGGGGTGGTGCAGCGGATTCCGGTGCCGGAGCCGGTCGAAGCGGATAGCCCCGCGCCCAAGGGGTCTGTCGCTCGGGACGATGATGACTTCGGTGATGAGACCGTGGTGCTTCGGGACGCGGACAAGTGGTGATGGTCTTCCCGGCTGCGGGCGTCGTTGGGCTGTGGGTGCCTGTTTGGGTGGTTCGCCTTGATTCGGGGACCCCGGAGAAGGACCTGCGCGGGTAAAGCGGGCAGGGTGAAGAAACTGCCCCGCGCCGGGCGAGTTTAGGTCCTTCTCACCCCGAATCAAGGCGAACCACCCAAACAGGCCGTTCTGTTGGGCCCCTTGCGTTCGCGGGTGGGTAGTTGGCCACTGCCCGCCACCGATCACCGCCCGCCACCGCCGGCCACGCTGGCCACTGCCGGCTATCGCTGGCACCGCTGGCCACCGCTGGCACCGCCGGCCACGCCCGCCATCGCTGGCCACTGTCGGCTATCGCCCGCCACGCCCGCCACTGCCGGCCACTGTCGGCTATCGCCGGCCACCGCCCGCCACTGCTGGCTATCGCCCGCCATCACCGCCAGCACGCCCGCCACTGCCGGCCACGCCCGCCACCGCCCGCCACGCCGGCCACCGCTGGCCACTGTCGGCTATCGCCAGCCACGCCGGCCACCGCTGGCCACTGCCGGCTATCGCTGGCCACCAGCGCCAGCACGCCCGCCACTGCCGGCCACCGCCAGCACGCCAGCCACCGCTGGCCACCGATTGCTATTGCGCCGTCGTCGCCACCGCCGGTGCTGTCCAGGGGCGTTGTGTTCTGTGGCCCCGCTTGTGTTTCAGTCCCTGGTCACCAATGCGACTCTGGCTCGGTCGGCGATGTCCAGCCACGGGCGCCATCTCGCGGCGCAGTGGGCGGGTTCGGACCACGGGGACGTGCAGCGGACCATTCGGGTTCCTGGGCGGTCGAGCCACCGTAAGACCACGCCCACCTCCTCGGCAGGCGCGCCCCTCAGCGGGCCCTCTCCGGGGATCACCGTTTCCGCCGACGCCACCAGGTGCTCCACGACCGGCATCGGTTGCACCCCTCGCCTGGCCACCCCCGCCGAGGCGAGTCGGCCGTGGCGGACTACCGCGAACTCCCACCCCCCGGCCGAGTCCGGGCGGGCCGCAACCAGCTCCTCTACTGAGGCCAGGGCCGCGAGGCGTTGGCCTCGGTCCAGGGCGCGGATGAGGGTTGACATTCGGTCTCGGCCGGTGCGGGCCTGTTCGAAGCGGTGCTCGGTGGACAGTGCGGCCAGCCGGGATTCCAGGAGCCGCAACGGGTCCAGGTGTCTGCCTGCCACCAGGGCGTCCACGGCGTGGACCATGGGGCGGTATTGCTCGACCGTCTGCCTTCCCGCGCAGGGTGCGCCGCAGCGGTCCAGTTCTGCCAGGGCGCAAGGGCTTCCGGTGGCCGCCTTCGCGGGAATCCTTACCGTGCAAGGGCGAATGCCGGTCGCTTCCTGCATGGCCAGTAACGCCTCGTCGGCCATTCGCTTGCTGCGGAACGGTCCCAGGGCGCCGTCGCGCGGGCGTCGCACCACCGAGAGCCGGGGGAACGGTTCCTCGGTCAACGTGATCCACCATGAGTTGCGAGAGTTCTTGGACCGCCGGTTGTACGCCGGTTTGTGCGCTGACAGCAGCCGCAGCTCCCGGACCTCCGCCTCCAGCGGGTGGGCGCAGGTGACCGTGTCGACCCGGACCGCGAGGCTGACCATCTCGCGCAGCCTGCGGCGGGTCTCGCCCGCCGTGAAGTACTGGCGGACCCGCCGTTTCAGGTCTGAGGCGGTGCCGACGTAGAGGACTTCCTCGGACGGTCCTCTGAACAGGTACACGCCGGGTTCGTTCGGCAGGTCTTCGGCGAGGGTGCGCTTGCGGCGCTGGGCGGCGGTGACCTCCGGCAGGTAGTCGAGCAGTTCCTCCAGCGACTGGACGCCGAGTGACCCCACCCGCTCCAGCAGGCCGTGCAACACGTCGACCGTCGCGCGGGCGTCGGCGAGGGCGCGGTGGTTGGGCATGGTGGAGGCGCGGAACAACGCGGCCAGGGCGGAGAGGCGGCAGCTTGGCGCCTCCTCCCGGGTGAGGACTCGACGGCCCAGCCGGACCGTGCAGACGACCGCGGGTTTCGGCCACCGGTAGCCGAGCCTGCGGCAGGCCGCCTTGATGAACCCGACGTCGAATCCGGAGTTGTGCGCGACCAGCACCGAGCCCGCCGCGAACTCCAGGAAGGCGGGCAGCACCGCCTCGAGTTTCGGCGCCGTGTAGACCATCGAGTCGGTGATGCCGGTCAGCGCGATGATCTCCGGCGGGATGCCCCGGCCCGGGTCGACCAGGGTGGCGAACTCGCCGATCACCTCACCGCCGCGCACCTTGACGGCGCCGAACTCGGTGATCGCGTCGGTCTCCGCGCTGCCGCCCGTGGTCTCCAGGTCGAACACGACGAAGGTGGTCTCGCGCAGCGGCGTTCCCAGCTCGTCGAAGGCGAGCTGGGTGCGGGTGGCGGATGCGGTGCTCATCACCGCCGAAGCTAGATCACACCACCGACACTTCCGTCGGTCCCACGGCCGAGGAGCCGTCAAGTCGCCCCCGGCCTCAGCCACTAGCCTTACGGAATGGCCACGCCGCCCCAGCCGGAAGACCCCGGCCCCGAACCGTCCACCAGGGACGAAACAGGCGGCGCGGACGGCACGAACACCGTGGCCGTGGACTGGTCGACCCTGCCCGACGCGGTCAGGAACCGGCTCGCCGAACTCGGCGCCGACGCGGTCGGGTCGCTGCCGCCGGTCGACATCCCGCAGATGGTGCGCCCGGTGGCCCGGTTCGCGCCCAGCAAGCGGGCCCGGCTCGGCGGCTCGGCGATCATCGCCGGCCTACGTGACGTTGTCGGTTTCCGAACCGCCGTCGTGCAGTGGTGCCGGGAGAACAAGCCCGCCGCGCTCGACCTGGGCGGCAACGACCCGGTGAGCGTCGCCGCGGCCGCCGTGCTGCTCGGCGAGGAATCTGCGGTGCACTACCTGGAGCTCGTCACCAGGCGCGCTTCGGACACTTCGTTGCGGGCGGAGCGGGACACCGCCGTCGCCCGGCTGCAGAAGGCCGAAGCCGAGTTGGCTCGGGTGCAGGCCCTGCTCGACGAGTCCGCGGGGGCGGTCGACCGGGTGCGCGCCGAAGCCGAGGCCGAGGTGGAGCGGCTGCGCAAGCGGCTGCGCGACCAGGGCGTGAAGCTGCGCGAGGCCAAGGACACCGCCGAAACCGCCCAAGCCGCCGTGGACCGGGTTCGCACCGAGTGCGCCGCCCAGGTCGCCGCGCTCACCGAGCAGCGCGACCGCGAACGCGACCGGGTCGAGACCGAGCGGGGCCGCGCCGAACGCGCCGAAGCCGACGCCGACATCGCCCGGCAGTCGGCCCGTGAGGCACGCCAAGCCGACGAGGTGCGCCTGGCACTGCTCGTCGACACCCTCGACGGCGCCGTCACCGGCCTGCGCCGCGAGCTCGCCCTCGGCGGCGGCGGCCCCCGGCCCGCGGACTTGGTGCGGGGCGCCACGGCCGCCCAGGGCGTGGTGGGTCGGGTCGAAGACCCGGCCGCACTCGACCGGCTGCTCGCGCTGCCCTCGGTGCACCTTGTCGTCGACGGATACAACGTCACCAAGACCGGCTACGCGGAACTCTCCCTGGCCGACCAGCGCGACCGCCTGGTCCGCCAGCTCGCCTCCCTCGCCGCGCGCACATCGGCGGAGGTCACGCTGGTGTTCGACGGCGCGGGAGTCGTCGCCGTGCCGGTCGCCGCCCCGCGTGGGGTCCGCGTCCTGTTCAGCGATCCCGGTGTCCTGGCCGACGACGTGATCAAGGCGTTGGTCACCGCGGAGCCCGAGGGCAGGCCGGTCGTCGTCGTCACGTCCGACCGGGCGGTGGCCGACGCGGTTCGTCGCCGAGGCGCCCACCCCGTGCCGTCGGCCGTCCTGCTCGCCCGGCTTGGGCGCATCTGATCACCCGATAGGGCCCGCGCCGTCACGTGGTCGGTACCTTCGCGTTAGTACTTGTGAGTAGGAACGCGACACCGAGGAGTTGGTACGCGGGTGCGTAGGTGGGGTTCGGTGAAGATTGCCGCCGCGCTGGCCTTGGTGGCCGCGCTGTTGGCCAACCCGCTCGCGGGCGCGCAGCCCACGGAGCCGCCGCAGGTCGAGGCCGGTGTCGGCCCGGGCGCCCCGGTGCCGGACTCCCGGCCGGGTGAGGCCTTCGCCGATCCCAAGGTCGCCGAACTGCAGCGCACCGCCACCGACGTGCAGCGCGAGCTCTCCGATCTCTCGGACAAGATCCGGACCGCCGAGGACGAGCTGCGCCAGGCCACCGGCCAGGTGGAACGCGCGCGCGGGGAGCGGGAAGCCGCAGACAAGATCGTGGCCGCCCAGCAGGGCGAAGTCGACGCCTACTCCGCCGCTCTGTACTCCGCGCTGGCTCAGCCCAGTGAGCTGCAGATGCTGCTCACCGCGGGCGGCCCGGAGGAGTTCCTGCAGGGCAGCAGCCTGATCGAGCGCGTGCGGATCGACCAGGACCAGCGGCTCGCCCAGGCGGTCGGCAGGCAGCGTGGGGCGCAGGAGGCCGAGAACGCCGCCCTGGGCACCGAGCGGGCCGCGGCCGAGCGCAAGGCCGACCTTGACCGCCGCAACGGCGACGCGTCCAACCGGGCCGCGGCCGTGTCGTCGGAACTGCGCGGCAAGGTCGAGGACACCAACGCCGCGGTGATCGCCCAGCAGACCGCGCAGCGCGAGCGCAACCAGAAGACAGCGGCGAGTTGGAAGGCCTATACCGACAAGCTGGCGCTCGCGGGCATCGTCGCTCCGAACGCTGCCGCCCTGCGCGATCCGGCGCAGCTGCCCGCCCGGTTGGAGCCGCTGCCCGGCTCGACCGGCGCGCCGCAGCCGGGCGTCGCCCGGGCCACGCTGCCGACCGGCGAGAAGCTGCTCGTCCTGCCCGCCGAGGTGATCGGCGCGGTGAACACCGCCGTCGGCGTGCTCGGCAAGCCCTACGTTCCCGGCTCGGGCGGCGAAGGCCCCAACGCGTACTCCTGTGACGGGCTGGTCAAGGCGGCCTTCGGGGCGGGTGGGCTGAGCCTGCCCGGTGCCGTGACCGAGCAGATGAGTGTGCTGACGCCGGTGCCGACCCCGGACGCCCAGCCCGGCGACGTCGTGTTCCTCGGCCCGGCTCGGCTGGGTGTGCAGGGCGTCGGCATCGTGCTCGACGAACGCACCATGCTCACCGCCGACGGCAGGCTGGCAGGCGTGGTGGTGACGGACCTGCCCGGCGGGGACACCCTGCTCGGGGTCGCCCGGCCCGCGCTCGGGCAGCGCCAGCCGCAGCCCGCGCCGCAGGCCACCGACGGCGGACTGCGCTGGCGCTGTGGGGGAGTGCAGCTCCCGCCACGCGGGCCTGGGGAGGCGCCCGGGGCTTGGGGCGGCTATCCCAACGGCCTCATCCCGCAGGCGGCGCTGTGCCTCATCGGTGTGGGCTCGCACTCGCTGCGCTGCGACGCGGCCGGGTCGTTCCGGGCGATGTCGGACGCGTTCGCCTCGGTGTTCGGCCGCGCGATCTGCCTGACCGACTCCTATCGGACCTTCTCCGCGCAGGTGCGGCTCTACGGTGTGAAGCCCGCTTTGGCCGCGGTGCCGGGCACCAGCAACCACGGCTGGGGACTGGCGGTGGACCTCTGTGGGGGAGCCCAGTCGTTCGGCACCCCGGAGTACGCCTGGCTCGCCCAGAACGCGGGCGTGTTCGGCTGGGCGAATCCGCCGTGGGCGCGTCCGGGACGGGGCCGCGAGGAGCCGTGGCACTGGGAATACATCGGTTCTTGATCCATCTGTTTCGATCATTTCGAACACCTGAGCGAAATTGTCGGTGCCCTCTTCTAGTGTGTGAAACACGAGATCGTCGGCACCGGAAAGGACCCGGGTAATGATCATCGATTGCGATAGCTGCGAGGTCCGCGGGAACGCTTGTCAGGATTGTGTGATCAGTGTGCTGCTTGGCGCGCCGCCCAATGTCGATCTCGACAGCTCCGAGCGGCTCGCGATCGATGCCCTCGCGAGCGCCGGCCTCGTACCCCGTCTGCGGCTGATTCCGGTGGAGAAAACGGCCTGAAACCGGGTGATCGGTTGGGGTGATCGCGAATATTCGCCGAACGGTCGCTCTAGATCGCCGAACGGTTCCACGCCCGGGTGAACTGGGTGTTGTCGTTGTCACAGGGTGGAGTTGCCACTGCTCCGTTGGTGTTTGGGAAGGATTCTCGGCGCTTTTCCGGCGCACCTGGTAGACGAGGAGGCTCACGTTTCGTAACCTGTCCGAGATCTCGCGGCCAGCAGCCGCCCACCCCGAGGGGGCTACGCGAGATCGCCGCCGAAGTCAGCCACGTCCGGCTGACCCGGATCCCCCACGGTGGGGTCGTCGATGATCGAGAAGTGAGCGACACGATCGCGAGCGGATCGGTCCGGCCGGAAGGCGCTTCCCCAAAGCGCGCCGGTGCCCGAGGACAACCCCGTCGGCGGTTTTGAGGACGAAGGAGTACGCGCGACGTGTCGTCGCATCGACTCAAGCGAGCTGTGCGTGGAGCCCTGAGTGTCACCGCGGTCATCTCGGTGATCGGTATGTCCCAGAGTCCCGCGTACGCGCAGCCGGCCCAGCCGCCGCCTCCGACCACCGTGTCGGAAGCGATCAAGCAGTTCCAGGAGCTCAGCAAGCAGGCCGAGACGGTCAGCGAGGAGCTCAACCACGCCAAGGAAGACCTCAAGGTCAAGCAGGCGGACCTCGACAAGGCCATCGCCGACGTCGCGGCCTCCGCCGAGCTGGAGAAGCAGGCCGCAGCTCAGGAAGAGCAGTTCCGCGGCCAGGTCGACCAGTTGACCAGCGCTTCGTTCCAGGGCGCGCGCTTCAACAAGATCAGCGCGCTGCTCACCGGGTCCTCCGCCGACGACTTCCTTGAGCGTGCTTCCGCGCTCACGGTGCTCGCCTCGGACAACCAGAACGCCCTGGAGAAGTACACCGGTGCGGTGGACCTCGCCGCCCAGGCCCGCAAGCTGGCCGAGGACGGCCAGAAGCGCGCGGCTGAGGCCAAGGCGGCCTCGGAGAAGCTGCTGGCCGACATCACCAAGAAGAAGTCCGACCTCGACGCTCAGATCAAGCAGGTCGAGGAAGCCAAGAACAGGCTTTCGCCCAAGGACAAGGACGACCTGTTCAACCCGCCCGTCGACACCGGCGTCTACGTCGGCTCCGGCGACGCGGGCAAGGCCATGGAGGTCGCGCTCGCGCAGCGCGGCGACCCGTACGTCTGGGGCGCCGAAGGCCCGAACGCGTTCGACTGCTCCGGCCTGGTTCTCTACGCCTACCGCGCCATCGGCATCAACCTGCCGCACTCCAGCCGGTCGCAGTACACCTACGGCAAGTCGGTCTCGAAGAGCGAACTCGCCCCCGGTGACCTGCTGTTCTACGGCGGCAGCGCCAGCTCGATCCACCACGTCGCCATGTACATCGGCAACGGCATGATCGTGCACGCCTCCACCTCGGGTGTGCCGGTGAAGACCGCCCCGCTCTCCGGTGGCGGCAGCGACTACTTCGGTGCCAAGCGCATCGTCGGGTAGTCGTCGGCAACAGTTTTCGAATCGGGACCAGTGCCATTGGGTACTGGTCCCGATTCATTTCTCCCTTACGATCACGCAATGGCCATGAGGGCACGGGTGCGAGCTTGGCTGAGCGCCGTGGTCGCCACGACCGCGCTCGCCGGGATGGTGTTCATCGCCGTCCCCGCGTCCCAGGTGGCCCCCTCGCCGGTCGCGCCCAGCCAGGGGCAGCCGCTGGGCGGCCTGGAGCCCGCGGGGCCCAAGGGCGGCGACACCGAGCGCGCCGACGCGATCCGGTCGCTGCTGGAGCGGCGCGCCGCCGCTGTCGCGCGCCGTGACGAGGCCGCGTTCCTGGCAGGCCTCGACCCGCTGGCCGACCCGAACTTCCTGGAGAGCCAGCGCGCGCTGTTCGCCAACCTCGCCGGGGTGCCGTTCGACCACTGGTCCTACGTGCTGCACCCCGACGACAGCCTCGACCTGACCTCGCTCGACGACGATCGCAGCGCCGAGCTGTGGGCGCCCGCGGTGGATCTGCGGTACGCGCTCGGCGGGGTCGATCCGGCCCCCACCAGCCGGGCCATGGGTTACCTGTTCGTCCACCGCGAGGGCACCTGGTACCTGCGGTCCGACACCGCCCTCAACGACCTGGGCAGGCGCTCGTGGCGCGGCCCGTGGGACTTCGGCCCGTGCGTGGTGACCAAGACGGCGTACGGCCTGGTCCTGGCCCACCCGGGCAGCCAGCCGATGGTCGACCGGCTGGTCCGCGAGCTGGATCCCTCGGTGGAGGCCGTCAGCCAGGTGTGGGGCAACGGCTGGTCCAAGCGGGTCGCCCTGTTCCTGCCCGACGGGCCCGCCGAGATGCGGGCCCTGGTCGGCCCGGACTTCCCGGTGGAGTCCGTCGTCGCCGTCGCGATCGCCGACCGGGTGGACACGGCCGAGCGGACCGCCACCGGGCAGCGGGTCATCCTCAGCCCGATGGGCGCCCGCGCGCTGTCGGTCGCCTCGCTGCGGGTGGTCCTGCGGCACGAGATCACCCACGTCGCCGCCCGGTCGGTGACCGTCGACGGCTCCCCGATGTGGCTGCTCGAAGGCTTCTCCGACTACGTCGGCTACCGCGACACCGACATCTCGCTGTCCCAGGGCGCGCCCGACCTGGCCAAACAGGTCCGCGAGTCGGGCCCGCCCGCGTCACTGCCCGAGGACCGCGCGTTCCGCGGCAAGGACCGCGAACTCGACCTCGCCTACCAGCAGGCGTGGTCGATCACCCGGTTCATCGCCGACCGTTTCGGCGAACCGCGCCTGGTCACGCTCTACCGCGAGCTGGGCGGGGCCGGGCCGCTGTCGGCCAGCGAGACCGACGACCTGCTGCGCCGGGTGATCGGCATGGACCGCGCGATCCTGCTCCGCGAGTGGCAGGCATACCTGCGTGGGGCGCTGCGATAGCCGGGGAATAGGTTGGCCGGGTGCGTCGAACGCTTCTGGTGACCAACGACTTCCCGCCCCGCCCCGGCGGCATCCAGACCTATCTGCACTCGTTCGCCACCCGGCTCGGGCAGGACCTGGTCGTCTACGCGCCGTCGTGGGAGTCGGGCACCCACGAGGAGTTCGACGCGAAGCAGCCGTTCACCGTCGTGCGGCACCCCGGCAAGCTGATGCTGCCCACCCCCGACGTCGCCCGCCGCGCCCGCGAGATCCTGCGCGCCGAGAGCTGCGACTCGGTGTGGTTCGGCGCCGCCGCCCCGCTCGCCCTGCTCGCGCCCACGCTTCGCGCCGCGGGCGCCCGCCGCGTGGTCGCCAGCACGCACGGCCACGAGGTCGGCTGGTCGATGCTCCCCGGCGCCCGCCAGGCCATCCGCCGGATCGGCGCGACCACCGACGTCGTCACCTACGTCAGCAAGTACACCCGAGCGCGGTTCGCCGCGGCCTTCGGTCGCTCGGCGGCGCTGGAACTGCTGCCCTCGGGGGTCGACACCGACCTCTACCGGCCGGACGCGGGCGCCCGGGCCGAGATCCGCGCCCGGTACGGGCTGGGTGACCGGCCGACCGTGGTGTGCGTGTCCCGGCTGATGCCGCGCAAGGGCCAGGACATGCTCATCCGCGCGCTGCCGGGGATCCGCTCCCGCGTGCCGGACGCGGCGCTGCTGCTGGTCGGTGGCGGCCCGTACCGGCCCCGGCTGGAGTCGCTGGCGCGGCAGGCGGGCGTCGCCGAGCACGTGGTGCTCACCGGTTCCGTGCCGTGGGAGGAGCTGCCCGCGCACTACGCGGCCGGTGACGTGTTCGCGATGCCGTGCCGCACCCATGGCCGCGGCCTGGATGTCGAGGCCCTGGGGATCGTCTTCCTGGAGGCCGCCGCCACCGGCCTGCCGGTCGTCGTCGGCGACTCCGGCGGCGCTCCGGAGACCGTGCTCGACGGCGAGACCGGCCATGTGGTCGACGGTCGGGACGTCGCCGAACTGTCCGACCGCGTCGGTAGCCTCCTGGCCGACCCCGCGAAGGCCGCCGCGATGGGCGCGGCGGGCCGCGAGTGGATGCGGCGGTCCTGGCAGTGGTCGGACCGGGCCGGGCGCCTGTCCACCCTGCTGGATGGTGAGACGACCTACCGGTTCGGCTTGAGCTGAGGAGCGCGCGCATGGTCTTGGACCCGTCGATCGAGGAACGTCCCGCGCAGGCGTACGTGGGCGTGCGTCGGGTGGTCACCATGGCGACGATGAACGAGATAGCCGACCGGATCCCGGAGATCATCGGCAGCCTGATCGAGCGCGGCGTCGCCATCGCGGGCGCGCCCTTCCTGCGGTACCTGCGGGTCGACACGGCGGGCGAGGTCGAGGTCGAGGCGGGCGTGCCGGTGGCGGCGTCGGACGTCGAGGAGGCCGCCGTGCTCCCCGCCGGCCGCTACGTGACGATCACCCACGTCGGCCACCCGGACGGCTTGACCGACCTCACCGCCGCCGTGCTCGCCTGGGGTGACGAGCTGAGCCTCGACTGGGACGTCGAGGACGGACTCTGGGGAGCACGGGTCGAACGCTTCCTGACCAACCCCATGGAGGAGCCCGACCCGGCCCGGTGGCGCACCGAGCTGGCCATCCGGCTCGCCGGTCAGCCGTAGAGGGCGGCGATCTCCTCGGCGTACGCCTTGATGATCGCCTCGCGCCGCACCTTCATGCTGGGCGTGATCTCACCCGCCGCCTCGGTGAAGTCGCGCGGCAGGATGGTGAACTCGCGGATCGACTCGGCCTTCGACACCGCGCGGTTCGCCTCATCCACCGCGGTCCGGATCTCGGCGCGCAGGTCGGGGTCGTCCACGAGGTCGGCGACGGTCAGCTGCTTGCCGTGGCTCGCCGCCCACACCGAGACGAAGTCGGGGTCGAGGGTCACCAGCGCGGCCACGAACGGCTGCCGGTCGCCGACCACCACGCACTGGCTGACCAGCGGGTGCCTGCGCACCCGGTCCTCCAGCAGCGCCGGGGCGACGTTCTTGCCGCCCGCGGTGACGATGATGTCCTTCTTGCGGCCGGTGATCCGCAGGAATCCCTCGTCGTCGAGGGTGCCGAGGTCGCCGGTGCGCAGCCAGCCGTCTTCGAGGACCTCCGCGGTGGCGGCCGGGTTGTGCCAGTAGCCGCGGAACACCATCTCGCCGGACAGCAGGATCTCGCCGTCGTCGGCGATGCGCACCGACGCGCCCGCGACCGGCTTGCCGACCGTGCCGACCCGGAAAGCCCGCTCGGTGTTGACGCAGATGGCTGCCGACGTCTCGGTGAGCCCGTAACCCTCGTACACCGGCACGCCGACGCCGCGGAAGAAGTGCGCCAGGTGCTCACCCAGCGGCGCGCTGCCGGAGATCGCCGCCACGCAGCGGCCGCCGAGGACCCCGCGCAGCCTGCTGTAGACGAGCTTGCTCATCGCCGCGCGACGGGCCTTCAGCGCCAGCGACGGGCCGGGCCCGTCCAGGGCGGTGCTGTATTCGACCGCGAGTTCCTCGGCGAGGTCGAAGACCCGGCCGCGGCCCGCGGCGTGCGCCCGCTGCTTCGCCGAGTTGTAGACCTTCTCGAACACCCGCGGCACGGCGACGATGAACGACGGCCGGAACGTCGCGAGGTCGGCGACCAGGTCGCGGACGTCGGGCAGGTGGCCCAGCGTGGTGCGGGAGTACACGCAGCACAGCGCGATGGCGCGGGCGAACACGTGGGCCAGCGGCAGGAACACCAGCATCGCGTTCGAGGGCCGCATGAGCTGCGGGAACGCGGCGATGTCCGCGCGGATCTCGGCCAGCAGGTTGCGGTGGGTCAGCTCGACGCCCTTGGGCCTGCCGGTGGTGCCCGAGGTGTAGACCAGGGTCGCGGTGTCGGCGGAGCGGACCGCGAGCCTGCGCTCGTGGGCGGTCTTGTCGCTGACGTCCGCGCCCGCCGCGGTGAGCTCGTCGACCGCCGGGTCGAGTTCGCCTCCCGGCTCGATCTGCCACACGTGCTCGACCTCGGCGAGCCGGTCGACCACCTTCTCCACGGTGTGCCGGTGGGCCTCGGTCTCCACCACGACCGCCCGCGCGCCGGAGTCGCCCAGGATCCACGCGATCTGCTCGGCCGAGGAGGTCTCGTACACCGGGACGGTCACACAGCCCGCCGCCCAGATGGCGAAGTCGAGCAGGGTCCACTCGTACCGGGTCCGCGACAACAGGGCCACCCGGTCGCCCGCCCGCAGCCCCGAGCCGATCAGGCCCTTGGCCACGGCCGCGACCTGCGCGGCGAACTCCGCCGTGGTGACGTCGATCCATGACCCGTCCACCCGCCGTCGGAACGCCACGGCGTCGGCGAACCGCTCGGCGTTCGCCCACACCATGTCGGTGAGGCTTTCCTCGTCGGCCACTGTTCCGATGGCGGGCACGCTGTATTCGCGCACGTAGACCTCCCCGTGATCGCCCCCAAAATTAGTCCTACCGGCCCGTGCCGTGTGGGTCACCCCGGGTGACATGGGATGCTGCGGGAATGCCGCATGTCGACGTGGTGGACGAGACGTTCATCGTGGTGCCACCGAAAGTCGTGGCCGCCGCCTTCGCCGATCCCGGTGCGTGGCGCCGTTACTGGCCCGACCTCGAGCTGGAGGTCTACGCCGACCGCGGCGACGAGGGCCTGCGCTGGACCGTGGGCGGCGCGCTGGTCGGGACCATGGAGGTCTGGCTCGAACCGGTGCTCGACGGCACCGTCGTGCACTACTTCCTGCGGGCCGACCTGCCCGAGGGTCGCTCGGTCAAGAACGTGCGCCGGGAGCTGACCGCGCGCCAGCTCGCGGCGAAGTCGGTGGCGCTGGGGCTCAAGGCCGTCCTGGAGGACGGGCGAGCGCCGGGATGCGCGCCGACGTCCGCGTAATGTAGATCCCGTGCGGGTTCATGTGGTGTCCGACGTTCACGGCAACGCCGAGGCCTTGGCCCGGGCTGGAGAAGGCGCCGACGCGCTCATCGTCCTCGGCGACCTGATCGACTTCGTCGACTATCACGACCACTCACGCGGCATCCTCGGCATGGTGTTCGGCGCGGAGAAGGTCGCGGTGTTCGCCGGGCTGCGCCGCGAGCGGCTCACCGCCGAGGCCTCCGCGTACGCCCGCGAGCTGTGGTCGACGCTGCACGACGCCGCGGGCGTGGTCGAGGAGGCCGTCCGCACGCAGTACAAGGCGCTGTTCGCGGCGATGACCGTGCCCACGTTCGCGACGCCGGGCAACGTCGACCTCCCGCACCTGTGGCCCGAGTTCGCAGGCGACGGTGTCGAGGTGCTCGACGGCGACGTCGCGGAAGTGGGCGGGCTGCGGTTCGGCTTCGTCGGCGGCGCCCTGCTTCCGCGCGGGGTGGCGCCCCGGCGCACCGGGCCGTTCGTGCCGTACCTGCGCACGCCCGAGGAGTTCGACGACGCCGTCGCGCGGCTCGCCGACGTCGACGTGCTGTGCAGCCACATCCCGCCGGACGTGCCCGAGCTGACCTACGACGTGATGGCGCGACGCGCCGAACTGGGCTCGGTGGCACTGGTCGACCTGATCCACCGGCAGCGGCCGCGCTGGTCGGTGTTCGGCCACGTCCACCAGCCGCTCTCCGCCCGGATGCGGCTGGGGCGCACCGAGTGCGCCAACGTCGGACACTTCCAGCGGACCCGGTGGCCGTACGTCCTGCGCTGGTGACGGGGTAACCTCCCGAACTATGGCCGACGAGTCCACGCAGTCCATCGTCGTCGACGCCCCGGCGGACGCGATCATGGCGGTAATCGCAGATTTCGAGGCATATCCCGAATGGGCGGGGGCGGTCAAACAGAGCGAGGTGCTCTCCCGTGACGCCGACGGCCGCGGGCAGGAAGTCACCTTCACCCTCGACGCCGGGGTGTTCAAGGACGTCTACACCCTGGCCTACACCTGGGCCGAAGACGGCCTCGCGGTCGACTGGACGCTGGTCAAGGGGCAGATGCAGCGCTCGCAGAAGGGCCGCTACGCCCTGCGCGAGGAGGGCGGCCGGACCACGGTCACCTACACCCTGTCCGTGCAGCTGATGGTGCCGATGATCGGCCTGTTCCGCCGCAAGGCCGAGAAAGTGATCATGGACACCGCGCTCAAGGAGCTCAAGCGCCGCGTCGAAGCGCTGTAGCGGAGGGCGTCGCGTGCGGATTCTGCTCTTCACCGGCAAGGGCGGGGTGGGCAAGACGACCCTGGCCGCGGCGACGGCCGCCCGCATCGCCGCGTCCGGCCGCAAGGCACTGGTGGTGTCCACCGATCCCGCGCACTCGCTCGCCGATGCGTTCGGCACAGTCCTGGGCGCCGAGCCGTCCGAAGTGGACACTTCGCTCTACGCCGCGCACGTCGACGCCCGGTCGCTGGTCGACCGGTCGTGGCCGGAACTGCGCGACCAGTTGCGCGGGGTCTTCGCGGGAGCGGGACTCGACGAACTCGACGCCGAGGAACTCACCGTCCTGCCCGGCGTCGACGAGCTGCTCGCGCTGTCCGAAGTGGCCCGACTCGCCGAGAGCGGGCCGTGGGAGGTCGTGGTCGTCGACTGCGGTCCGACCGCGGAGACGTTGCGGCTGCTCGCTTTGCCGGAAGCGATCGCCGGATACCTCGACCGCGTGTTCGGCTCCGCGCGGGGAATGCTCGCGAGCGCGCAGGTCCGCTCCGCCGCCAAGTCGATCTCCACGCTGGCCACGCACCTGGCGGGCCTGCGTGAGGTGCTGACGGACCCGGCGATGACCAGCGTGCGACTCGTGCTCACCCCGGAACGGCTCGTCGTGGCCGAGACCCGCCGCACGCTGGCCGCCCTCGCGCTGCGCGGGGTGCATGTGGACGCCCTCATCGCCAACCGGCTGGTGCCCAAGGCGCGGCTGTGGCAAGGGCCCGCGGCGAGCTGGCTGCGCACCCGCCGGTCCGAACAGGACACCGTGCTGTCCGAATTGGACGCCTCGACGCCGCTGTCGGTGCACGTCGTCGAACACCGTGCGGTCGAACCGATCGGCTCGCGCGCGCTGATCGACCTCGCCGACGAGCTCTACGCGGGTATCGACCCGCTCGACGGTCTGCGCAGGCCGGGTGTGCCGCTGCTGTCGGTGCAGGCCGACGGCGACGACTACCTGCTCACCGTCGCCCTGCCGCTGCTGGACGGCTGCGACCTGGACCTGGTGCGCGTCGGTGACGACTTGGCGGTCACTGTGGACGGCGTGCGCAGGCTCGTCGCGTTGCCGCTTATGCTTCGGCGCTACACCGTTATCGACGCCGAGGCCGACGGCGCCGGTCTGGTGCTGCGCTTCGCGCCCGGCCAGGAGGAGCGCCCGTGACGCAGACGACCACGCAGGACCCGGGGTCGAGGCTGGCCGACGAGCTGCGGCTGCTGATGGCCGCGGTCGCCGAGCGCGCGGGCCCGTGGCTCGACCGGGTCGCGGTCAGCACCCACGACGAGCACGAGCCCGCCCCGCCCGGTGAGTCGTGCCAGTGGTGCCCGGTGTGCGCGCTGATCGCCCTGCTGCGCGGCGAGCCGTCGGAGCTGGCCACCCGCGGCCTCGACCGTGTCGCCGACCTCGTGGCGCTGCTGCGCGCCGTGCTGGCCGACCGGTGGGAGCCGGAGGCCGACCCGCACATGCCGGGGTTCCGCCCGGAACCGCCCGCACCGTCGGGTTCGCCACGAGTGCAGCGGATCGTGGTGCGGCGCAAGGGGATGACGCCGGAGTGACGGCCATCGGTGTCGACATCGGCGGCACCAGCGTCCGGGCGGGTGTGGTGGACGCCCACGGCTCGGTGCTCGACACGGCCCGCGGCTCGACGCCGAGTGGCGAGGCCGAACTCGAGGACGTGATCTGCTCCACCATCGAGACGCTCCGGCGCAAGCACGAGGTCAGCGCTGTCGGGCTCGCGGTGGCGGGCTTCGTCGGCAACGACCGCCGCTCGGTGATGTTCGCACCGCACCTGGCCTGGCGCGCGGCCCCGGTCGCCGACCGCATCGCTTCGCGTATCGGGTTGCCGGTGGTTCTGGAGCACGACGCCAACGCGGCGGCTCTGGCCGAGTATCACTTCGGCGCTCTTCGTGGGGCGCGGGTCGGGCTGCTGATCGCGATCGGGACGGGCATCGGCGGTGCGCTGCTGATCGACGGGAAGCTGTTTCGGGGGGCGCATGGGGTGGCGCCGGAGCTTGGGCACCTGCGGTTGGTGCCCGGGGGACGGCCGTGTCCGTGTGGGAAGTCGGGGTGTTGGGAGCGGTACTGCAGCGGGACGGCGCTGAGCGCGACCGCGGTGGATCTTCTGGCCCGGCATCCTTCGTCGACGCTGGTTCGGGAGGCTGCTCGGGATTCTCGGGCGTTGACTGGGCGGAAGGTGGCCGCGGCTGCCCGTGAGGGTGATGCGGTGGCGCTGATGGCGATGGCGGATCTTGCCAAGTGGTTGGGGGAGGGGTTGGCGCTTGTCGCCGATGTTTATGACCCCGAGCTGATTGTGATCGCGGGTGGGGTTTCGGAGTCCGGGCCGTTGTTTCTGGATGACGCTCGGGATCGTTATCGGGCTGTTGTGACTGGGGCGGGGCATCGGCCGTTGGCCCGGGTGCGGATCGCGCATCTTGGGGATGACGCTGGATTGGTGGGGGCTGCCCTCGCTTGCGGCGTCAGGTGATGCTCGCCTGCGGCATCGGGCTCGGCGAACACCACCTACCCGTGCGTTTGCGTTGGCCGGTGCGGGATCGGGGGCAAGGGTCTCTAGAACTTCTCTAGACCTGAGCCCCGTTGTCTTCGTCAAAGTCCGGGGGCGTTTTGCGCACTCGCATGAGCAAGAAACCGATTCCGCCCGCGAGTGAGATCAACGCGATAGGTGTGGCGATCCTTGGGTCGAGCCCGATGATGTTGGGCAGCACCAGCAGGACTACGCCGATCACCAACAAGACGATCGCGATGATTGTCAGCGGGCGCAATTTCGGCAGGGGTGGCGGTTCCGGTGGTTCGTAACCGCCTGGGTCGTCGTCGCCCGCCCAGTCGAAGTCGGACTCGTGGCCGCGCCAGGCCGATGCCGTGGCCGGGGCCGGCGGTGCCGGTGGGGGTTCCGGTTCTTCCTGGACAGTGTCCGATCGGCGCTGTTCGACGTCGCGGCCGATTCCTTCGCGTTCGAGGTCGGCGATGATCTCGGCGAAGGCCGCGTCCACGTCTTCTGGGCCGTCGCCCGGGCGGTTGATCACACTCGCTCACCTGCGGTAATCCGACGAACGAACTCGACGCTGGAGTCGAAGATCAGTTGGGCGTCGTGGTCGAGGGTGGCGACGTGGAAGCTGTTCTCCAGGACCACCTCGGTGGCGTCGGCGCTGGACACGCGGCGCAGGATCTCGTGGGAGTTCTCCGGCTCCACCACGTGGTCGACCGCCGAGTGCAGCACCAGCAGCGGCTGGTCGACCTTGCCCAGGTCCTGCCGCACGAGCGCCCAGAACTTGGTCAGGCTCGCCATCGCGCGCAGGGGAGTGCGGGGGTAGGCGTACTCGCTGACGCCCGCCAGCGCGATGTCGTCGCTGATCGGCGGTATCGACGGGACGACCTTGGACAGCATCCCGACGAACCGGACCTCCTTGCGCAAGGTCATGATCGACGGGTTGACCAGCACCACCCCGGCGATCGCGTCCCCATGCTCCTCCGCGAGCCGCAGGCACAGGGCCCCGCCCATCGACAGGCCGAAGACGAAGACCTGGTCACAGCGTTCGCGCAGCTCGGCGAAGGACTCCGACACCGTGGCGTACCAGTCGGGCCAGCCGGTGCGGTTCATGTCCTGCCAGCGCGTGCCGTGGCCGGGGAGCAGCGGCACCCGGACGCTGTAGCCCTGGGCGACCAACTGGTCGGCCCACGGGCGCATGCTGAAGGGCGAGCCGGTGAAACCGTGGCTGAGCAGCACACCGATCTCGGTGGACCCATCGTGCGCGTAGGCCTGCGCGCCTTCGATAGCGGGCACCCCGCTCCTCCTATGATCAGCTCGGTGAGCCTGGGATGTGGCCATAGTCGCACGAACTGGCGCCTCGGTGACCGGATCCGTGCCCGTGGTTTCCTCGTTGTGTACTCGGATGACTTGGGTGTCTCGCCTCGGTGCGTTCGTGTTACCGCTTGGCCGTAGCGTTGTGCGGGCCACCGGGGGTTCGTAGGCTCGAGTGGGAATCAGGGGAGAACGGGAGCGCTGGTCGCGTGGTGTACTGGTTGGTCAAGTGGGTCTTCCTGGGGCCTTTGCTGCGCCTGTTCTTCCGTCCCAAGATCGAGGGCGCGGAGCACATTCCCGCCGAGGGCGGTGCGATCCTGGCGAGCAACCACCTGGCGGTGTCGGACTCGTTCTTCCTCCCGCTGAAGGTGTCCCGGCGGGTGACGTTCCCAGCCAAGATCGAATACTTCACCGCGCCCGGGATCAAGGGCAAGCTCAAGAAGCTGTTCTTCACCGGTGTGGGTCAGATCCCGATCGACCGCTCCGGTGGGTCCGCCGCGCAGGCCGCGATCGCCACCGGCGTCCGGCTGCTGCGCGAGGGCCACCTGATGGGCATCTACCCCGAGGGCACCCGCTCGCCCGACGGCAGGCTCTACAAGGGCAAGACCGGCATCGCGCGGATCGCGCTGCAGGCGGGCGTGCCGGTCATCCCGGTCGCGATGTTCGGCACCGACAAGGCGAACCCGATCGGCTCGAAGATGTGGCGGCCGTACCCGATCCGGATCAAGATCGGCAAGCCGCTGGACTTCTCCCGCTACGAGGGGCTCGAAGGCGACCGGTTCGTCGAGCGGTCCATCACCGACGAGATCATGTACGCCCTGATGGAGCTCTCCGGGCAGGAGTACGTCGACGTGTACGCGGCGAAGGCCAAGGAACTGCAGGCCGCGCACGACGCCGGGACCGTCACCGACGTGCCGACCCAGCTCAAGCGCGACGCCCGAATCCCGGAGACCGAGGCCAGCTAGGCTTCTGCGGTGCGATTTCTCTACGACACCGATCCGTATCGGGCGATGATTTCATGAGCCCAGGCCAGTGCGTCCTCGACGCGTTGCCCGCGCGGCTGTCGAGTGACCCACAGCTCCAGGTTTTCGGGTCGGTTGTCCACTCGGTCGCCGTTGAGGTGGTGGACGTTCTCGCCGGGCAGCAAGGGGCGGCCGAGCTTCAACTCCATGATGTGCCGGTGCTCCAGAACCCAGCCGCCCGCTTTCAGGCGAATCAGCCGATAGCCGTTGGACGTCAAGCGCTGTCCGGGTTTCTCGTTCCGTCGCGGTCGGCCGGGCGCTCCACGGCCCGGAGCGGCTTCAATTGAACCCCATTTGCGTATCTTGACCAGGTGCGGTCCGCAGATTCCGAGGGCTCGCTGTCCCGGCCGTGTGCAGTTCTCGACCGAGCACGTTGGGCGCTGTCGGTCGAGATGAGCCAGGTAGTGCTTTCCGCACAAGCGGTTCGTGGTGTTGCGCACTGGTCGGGAGCACCCGGTCGTAGAGCAGACGGACACATCGGCCATGAACACATCTTAGGAGAAAACGTAGCGTGCGCTTCTTTTATGACTGCGAATTCATCGAGGACGGAACGACCATCGACCTGGTGTCGATCGGTGTCGTCGACGAGAACGGCCGCGAGTTCTACGCCGTCTCCACCGAGTTCGACCCGAACAAGGCGGGCCAGTGGGTCCGAGACAACGTCCTCGACAAGCTGCCCTCGCCCGCGGACAAGGCGTGGTGTGACCGCGCGACCATCCGCAAGCGGTTGCTGGAGTTCCTGACCACGCCCAAGACGCGCGACAAGATGGAGCTGTGGGCCTGGTTCGGCGCCTACGACCACGTCGTCCTGGGCCAGCTCTGGGGCGCCATGCCCGCGTTGCCGCGGGAGATCCCGCGCTTCACCCGGGAGCTGCGGCAGCGCTGGGAGGACGTCGGCAAGCCCTACCTGCCCACCCCACCCAACGACGCGCACGACGCCCTCGCCGACGCCCGCCACAACCTCGTGCGCTGGAAGATCATCGAAGCCGAGTGGCAGAAAATGATCGCCGACTGACGAGTTGTCCACACCCTGGACACCCCTGCTTGCTACACCGATTCAGTAGCCGGCAGGCTTGGCGTCGAAGTGGTGACGGCGGTCACTGCTCGCGAAGTCGGAGGAGGGTCGAAGACATGCGCGTCGGCGTGCTCACCGGTGGTGGTGACTGTCCAGGTCTCAACGCGGTCATCCGGGCCGTGGTGCGAAAAGGCATCGAGGGGCACGGCTGGGAGATCGTCGGCTTCCGCAACGGCTGGCAAGGCCCGCTCGAAGGGCTCACCAAGCCGATCGGCCTCGCCGAGGTCGAGGACATCCTGACCCGCGGCGGCACCATCCTCGGCTCCTCGCGCACGAATCCGTACAAGGTCGACGGTGGCCCGGAGAAGATCCGCCAGACCCTGGCCGAACTCAAGGTCGACGCGCTGATCGCCATCGGCGGCGAGGACACCCTCGGGGTCGCCAAGCGCCTGACCGACGACGGCATCGGCGTGGTGGGCGTGCCGAAGACGATCGACAACGACCTCGGCGCCACCGACTACACCTTCGGCTTCGACACCGCGGTGCACATCGCGACCGAGTCGATCGACCGGTTGCGCACCACCGCCGAGTCTCACCACCGCGCGCTGGTCGTGGAGGTCATGGGCAGGCACGCGGGTTGGATCGCCCTGCACTCCGGGCTCGCGGGCGGCGCGAACGTGATCCTGGTCCCCGAGCGCCCGTTCAGCGTCGACAAGGTCATCGAGTGGGTGCAGCGCCGCTTCGAGCGCCAGTTCGCCCCGATCATCGTCGTGGCGGAAGGCGCGCTCCCCGAGGGCGGCGCGGAACTGCTGGCCAGCGGCGAGCGGGACGCCTTCGGGCACGTCCGGCTCGGCGGCGTCGGCCAGTGGCTGGCCGAGGAGATCGCCGCCAAGACCGGCAAGGAGTCGCGCGCCGTCATCCTCGGCCACACCCAGCGCGGCGGCACCCCCACCGCCTACGACCGAGTCCTCGCCACCCGCTTCGGCCTGCACGCGGTCGACGCCGTGGCCGACGGCGACTTCGGCGTCATGGTCGCGTTGCGTGGCACCGACATCGTCCGGGTCAAGCTGGCGGAGGCGACCGCCGAGCTCAAGACCGTGCCGCTGGAGCGATACGCCGAGGCGGAGATCTTCTTCGGCTGAGCTACTTGAGTTGGCCGCGCACCTCGCCACCGGTGTAGGTCGGGGTGTGCACGTTGACGTAGTAGGCCCGTGGGTTCGCGACGATGCCCGCGAGTTCCGTCGGGGTCAGCGCGCCGCCCTCGACGGCGGTGACGCACCCGGAGACGGTGCTCGTCGCCGCTGGGGGAGTGATCAGGCCGACGACCACCGGGCCCGCGACGTTGCGGGCGCCGACGTGGATGTGGGCGGCGACCGGGCTTCCGGTCAGGTTCCGCACTTCGAGGGTGTAGCAGAGCTCGCTGCCGTCGACCTCGTAGGTGAAGAACCCGCTGCCGCCGCTGACCACGGTGCCCGTCTCCTGCTCGGGGTTCAGCGGGATCGCGGGCGCCGCGGCCGCGACACCCGCGGTCAGCACGAACGCCGCCGCGGTGGTGGTGATCAAGGTGAGCGCTCTGGCCATTGTCGTCTCCTCGGATCGGGGTCCCCTTAAAGACAACGCGTGCCGAAAGCCCGGGGTTCAACGACTGGACCACAAACGCGTACCCGCGGGTATGGTGCCCGCCATGGAAGATCTGCTCTGGGCCGGAGCCCACGCGCAGGCACGGGCGCTGAGCGCGGGTCAGGTCACCGCGCCGGAGCTGCTCGAAGCCGTGCTGCGCCGGGCCGAGACGGTGAACCCCACGGTGAACGCCTTCCGCGTGCTCTACGCCGACGCGGCGCGAACGGCCGCTGTGGACGCCCAACGCAGACTCGACGCGGGGGAGCGCACGCCGCTGCTCGGCGTCCCCATCGCCGTCAAGGACGACACCGATGTGGCGGGTGGCGTGACCACCAAGGGCGGCCGCCCGCAGTCGCCGCCCGCCGAGCAGGACAGCGCCGTCGTCGCGAAGCTGCGCGCGGCGGGCGCGGTGATCGTCGGCCACACGCTCACCCCCGAGCAGTGCCTCTGGCCGTTCACCGAGTCGCTGGCCTACGGCGCCACCCGCAACCCGTGGAACCTCGACTACACCCCCGGAGGCTCCTCCGGCGGTTCGGCGTCGGCCATCGCCGCGGGCATCGTCGGCGTGGCCACCGGCTCCGACGGCGGCGGCTCGATCCGCATGCCCGCCTCCGCCACGGGCATCTTCGGCGTCAAGACCTCCCGGGACCTCGTCGACGTGGCACCGTGGTCCGGTACGTGGAGCGGCCTGTCGGTGATCGGCCCGCTCGGCCGCACGGTCGCCGACACTGCCGCCATGCTCGACGTGATCGCCGAGGACGCCGGCACCTACGGCGACGCGGTCACCGCCGACCCGGGCACCCTGCGTATCGCCCTCTCCTGGCGCACACCGCTCGGCCCCACGCCGATGAACCCCCGCTGGAAGCGCGCCGTCGTCGACACCGCCGACCGGCTGCGCGACCTCGGCCACCGGGTCACCGTCGCCGACCCCGCGCTCGGCACCGGCCCGTCCACCCAGTTCCTGATCCGCTACCTGCGCGGCGTCGCCCAGGACGTCGCCAAGCTGCCGAACCCGAAGTGGCTGGAGCCGCGCACCCGCAAGGTCGCCGCCCTCGGCAGGCGCGTCCCCGACCGCACCCTGCGCTGGGCGCACGCGGGTGAGGCCCCGCTGCGCCGGGTGCTGGAGGAGTTCTTCACCCGTTTCGACGTGATCCTGCAGCCCTCGTGGACCCGCAGGCCGACCCGCATCGGGCAGTTCCACGGCAGCGGGCTGTCCGCGACGTACACGGGCGTGACGCACCGCATCCCGTACTTCCCGACGTGGAACGTCCTGGGCAACCCGGTCGCCGCCCTCCCGGTCGGCCGCGACGAGACGGGCATGCCGATCGGCGTCCAGCTGATCGGCCCGGACCGCTCGGAGCGCCTGCTGCTGTCGCTGGCCGGGCAGTATGAGCGGGCTCACCCGTGGGTCGACCGCAGGCCCGACCTCTGAGGCCGGAGAAAGCGGCTGCCACCAGCGAAAATCGGGTGCACGCAAGTCGCTTGGCAGGACCCCGTCCGGTGAATCGGTCAAGGGATTCGTCGTCCACGTGATGGGACCTGGTGTCCCGCTGTGCGGTCGCCAAGTCCGACCTCCTACTCTTGACACGTGAACTGGACCGTGGACGTGCCAGTGGACACGCTTCCCGAGCTGCCCCCGCTGCCTCCGACGCTGCGTACCCGACTCGACGACGCCCTTGCGCGGCCCGCCGCGCAACAGCCCGAGTGGCCCGACGCCGACCAGGTGCGCCAGGTGCGCACCCTGTTGGAGTCGGTGCCGCCGATCACCGTGCCCGCCGAGATCGACCGGCTCAGCCGCCGACTCGCCGAGGTGGCCAACGGTGAGGCGTTCCTGCTGCAGGGCGGCGACTGCGCCGAGACCTTTGTCGACAACACCGAGCCGCACATCCGCGGCAACATCCGCACGCTGCTGCAGATGGCGGTCGTCCTGACCTACGGCGCGAGCATGCCGGTGGTCAAGGTCGGCCGCATCGCCGGGCAGTACGCCAAGCCGCGGTCGAACAAGACCGACGCGCTGGGCTTGGCGGTCTACCGGGGTGACATCGTCAACTCCCTGGTCGCCACGCCCGAGGCCCGGGTGCCGGACCCGTCGCGGATGATCCGCGCCTACGCCAACGCGGGCGCGGCCATGAACCTGCTGCGCGCCCTCACCGCCGCGGGCATGGCGGACCTGACGAAGGTCCACGACTGGAACCGCGACTTCGTGCGCACCTCACCCGCGGGTGAGCGCTACGAGGCGCTGGCCACCGAGATCGACCGCGGCCTGCGCTTCATGCAGGCGTGTGGTGTCGAGGACAGCTCGCTGCACACCGTCGAGGTGTTCGCCAGCCACGAGGCACTGCTGCTCGACTACGAGCGCGCACTGCTGCGGCTGGACGCGACCGGCCCGGAGCCCAAGCTCTACGACCTGTCGGCGCACTTCCTCTGGATCGGGGAGCGCACCCGCCAGCTCGACGGCGCGCACATCGCGTTCGCGGAACTGCTGTCGAACCCGATCGGCCTCAAGATCGGCCCGACGACCACCCCGGAACAGGCCGTCGAGTACGTCCAGCGGCTCGACCCACGCAACGAGCCCGGCAGGCTGACCCTGATCAGCCGCATGGGCAACGGCAAGGTCCGCGAGGTCCTGCCCGCGATCGTGGAGAAGGTCGAAGCCTCCGGCCACAAGGTCATCTGGCAGTGCGACCCGATGCACGGCAACACCCACGAGTCGTCGACCGGCTACAAGACCCGCCACTTCGACCGGATCGTGGATGAGGTCCAGGGCTTCTTCGAGGTCCACCGCAGGCTGGGAACCCACCCCGGCGGCATCCACGTGGAGCTCACCGGCGAGGACGTCACCGAGTGCCTCGGCGGCGCCCAGGAAATCTCGGACGCCGACCTGCATGGCCGCTACGAGACCGCCTGCGACCCGCGCCTGAACACCCAGCAGTCCCTGGAACTGGCCTTCCTGGTCGCGGAGATGCTCCGCTCGTAATCACCGAGACAAAGCGCCCTTCCTGGAGCAAACCGTTCCAGGAAGGGCGCTTTGTCCATTTGCCCCGTCAAACGCCACGGGCCAGGACAAACAGGCGCCAGCGGCCAGAGCAGGCATCCGAGCTGCGGAACTAACGACCAGCCCGAGCAGCAAGAAATTCAGCGAACTCCACCAGCAACTCCAGCCGCCGATCCTCAACCACCGGATCAGGAGCGATCTCCCGCCGAATCGTCTCCCCGTCAAACGTGTGCTCCAACGTATTGACCAGCAGCTCCAAATCCGCGTCCGAGAACACCTCAGTCCCGCGAACAGTCCGCGCGATCTGCTGGATCTCGGCGAAGAACCACTGCCAGGTCGCGGACAGCCGCGAGCGCAGCGCCGGATCGGTCCGCGCCGCGACCAGCAGTTCGAACCACACCACGTTGTCCACGGCCCGGTGCCGTTCGCGCATCACCCGCATGGCGTCGGCGATCGTTGGCGCCCGCAGTTCGGCGAATCGGGCTCGCACGCTCTGGGTGTGCCGCCGGGCGACTTCCTCCGCCGCGGCGACGACCAGGTCCAGCCGCGAGTCGAAGTGCCGAAACAATCCGCCTTTCGAGACGCCCGACCGCTCGCACACAGCCCCAAGGGAAGTCTGTGCGTATCCGACCTCGGAAATGGTGTCGATCGTTGCGTCGATCAACAGCCCGATGGTCGTTTCCCGGCGTTCCTGCTGGCTGCGCCGCTGCTGCCCGCTCACATGCCTCCGACAGTCTCCCGCAGTGTCGCCGGGTCGACTGTGCCGCGCGGCTCGCCCGCGCGCAGGAACCGGCCGGTGCGCCGGGGTGGGGCGAACTCGCCCGCGCCGAACACCTGGTTGCCCGCGACAAGCGTCGCCGTGACGGCGCGGTCGTTGCGGTTCACCATGCGGCTGAGGTTACCGAAGACCTCCACCGGTGCCTCGCTGAACTGGTCGACCGATTCGTCGAGCCCGGCCGGGTCGATGACCACGAGGTCGGCCCGATCACCCTCACGGATCCGTCCGGCGTCGAGGTCGTACCAGTCGGCGAGTTCGCCGGTGAGACGGTGCACCGCCCGCTCGATGGTCATGAACCCGCTCGTGTGCGCCCGGCGCAGCAACCGCAGCCCGAAGTTGTAGAACGCCATGTTCCGCAGGTGCGCCCCGGCGTCGGAGAAGCCCATCTGCACGTCGCGCAGCGAGCTGAGCTTGTCGAGGACCTTCGGCCGGTGGTTGGAAATCGTTGTGTACCAACGCACTCCGGTGCCGTGTTCGACGACGAGGTCGAGGAACGCGTCGACCGGGTGCAGCCCGCGTTCGTCGCCGACCTGGCCGAACGTCTTGCCCACCACCGACTCGTCCGGGCAGGCCAGGATGTGCGCGTCGTAGAAGTCGCGGTTCCACACCCGGGGCGTCCACTTGCGGTCGTACTCGCGCCGGAACCGCCGCCGGTAGGCCTCGTCGCGCATCAGCTCGGTGCGCGCCTCGTCCTTGAGGTGCAGCGCCGCCGCGCCCGAACCGAGTTCCTCGAACACCACCAGGTCGATGCCGTCGGCGAAGATGTCGAACGGCACCGGCAGGTGCTGCCAGCGGAAGTCGCCGCGGCCGACCCGGTTGGTGAAGCCCGCGATCGGGCCCATGAGGTGGCCGAGCGCCGGGTTCGCCTTCACGTCGGCGGCGGTCAAGAAGCTGGTCTTCAGGGCGGGCCGCAGCCCGAAGCCCATCGACTCGAGCAGGTAGGGCGCCAGGCTCGTCGGCGTGGTCAGGTTCGGGATCGACTGCAGCACCCGACCCTCGCGGCGCAGGATCCGGTGCAGCGCCCGGTACTCCTTCCACGACGCGTACGTCGAGGGCAGGGTGCGTGAGCGGTAGCGGTCGCCGTCGAGCTTGTCCCACGGGCTGCGCATCTCCGAGAGCCCGACGAACCCGGCCGCCAACGCGTCCTCGAGCAGGTCCCGCATCCGGTCCAGTTCGGCGGCGCTGGGCTTGACCTTGCGGTCGGTCGAGCGGTCCAGCCCCATCACCCCGGCGCGGAGATCCGAATGGCCCAGGAACGAGGTGACGTTCGGCCCCAGCGGCAGCGACTCCAGCGCGGCGACGTACTCGGCCGCGTTCGACCAGGTCTTGTGCTCCTCGACCGCCTTGACCACGCAGTCATGCGGGATCGCCTCGACCCGGCTGAACAGGTCGGCGGCGTCGAGCGCGTCGACGTGCAGGGTGCCCAGCGAGCAGGAGCCGATCAGCACGGTCGTGACCCCGTGCCGCACCGACTCGGTCAGCCCGGGCGCCAGCAGGACCTCGGCGTCGTAGTGGGTGTGGATGTCGACGAACCCCGGCACCACCCACTGCCCGGCCGCGTCGATCACGTTCGCGCAGCCCGTCGCGTCGAGTGGGGTCGCGGACACGGCGGCCACCCGGCCGTCCTTGATTCCGAGGTCTCGGATGGCGGACGGTGCACCGGTGCCGTCGAACCAGCGGCCACCGCGGATCAGTGAGTCCCAGGTCATGCCTAAAGATAGAAACCGATCGGTCTCAAAATGTCAACGGATCAGGCGCAGAGCTCGTGCAGGGTCGCTGTCGACTTGACGATCGCGTCGGCGAACCGGCCGAGGTTCGCGACCGCGCCCGCGTCCGCGTTGATTCCGATGTGGACACCGTCGCGATAGGTCGACACGGCGATGCTCACCCGGTGGCCGGGCGCGATCGGCACGATCGGGTACACCTCCCGCATCTCCGCGCCCGCCAGCCGCAACACCATGGGAGGGAAGGGAACCGCGGTCACGACGGTGTCGAACAGCATCGGCGTCGCCGCCGCGAGCAGCCGGGTGCCGACCCGGTGGGCCAGCGGCGGCAGCCACGACGCCATCATCGACAGCGCGCCCGCGCCCTTCTTGGGACCGGCCAGCTTGTTGGCGTCCATCGCCGTGCGGACCGTCTTGAGCCGGGCGACCGGATCGGGCTCGCCGACCGGCAGGTCGCACAGGTAGCCGGAGATCTGGTTGCCGCCGCCCGCGTCGCCCCGGCCGCGGATGTTCACCGGGATCAGGGCTCGCACGTCCACGCCGTCGACCTTGCGCCCCGAACCCTCCATCCAGTCGCGCAGCGCGCCGGTGAGGACCGCGAGGACCACGTCGTTGACCGTGCCGCCGTGGGTTCGGCGGATGTGCTTGATGTCGGCCAGGTCGAGCCGCACGCGGGCGAACTCGCGGGCGGGCGTGGTCCGGCTGAGCAGGGGAGCCGACCAGGGCGCCCGCATCGCCTGGACCACCGACCCGGCGACGTCCACGCCCTGCCGGACCCGGTCGAGCAGCCCGGGCAGCGGGGCAGGAGCGGACTCGGCGGGCTGGGGGTGCTCGCAGAGCCCGTCGAGCAGGCCCGCGGCGATCTCGACCGCGCCCGCGCCGTCGGTGAGCGCGTGGTGCAGCTTGAACAGCACCGCGAACTCGCCGTGCGGCAGGCCTGCGACGACGTGGAGGTCCCACGGCGGCCTGCTCAGGTCCAGCGGCCGCTCCACCCACGACGAGGCGTAGGCGTCGAGCAGGTCGAGTTCCTCGGGCAGGCGGTACACCGAGATCTGGTCGGCCGCGCGGAAGTCCGGTGTGGACGCCCACTCGGCGCCGCCGGGCGGGAACAGGGTGGACCGAACCCGCTTGCGCAGCTTCGGCATGGCGTCGATCCGGTCGGCGAGGAGGCGGGCGACCTCGTCCGGGTCGACCGGGGTCCGCGGTCGGAACACCGCGACCGCGCCCACGTGCATGGGCGTGCTCGCGCGTTCCAGGCTCAGGAAAGCGACGTCAAGGCCGCTTAATGGGGTCGTGGGGGGCATACCTCAACGACACCAGATCGACATGACACCTGGGTTACCCCGGCGGGTCTACGCCGCGGTAATCCCCCAATCGAGTTCGTCACACTCAGAAGGCGAAGGCCCCGATCTTGGTGCCGCGTTGGACCTTCGTGCCGGGCGGCGGGTTCTGCGCGCGGATGATCCCGTTCGGATTGGTGAACACGCCCAGGTCCAACTCCAGGCCCAGCGGCGCCAGCGTCGCCTGCGCGTCCGGAACCGTCTTGTTGCTGAGGTCGGGCACGGTCACCGCGTTCGAGACCACGACCGCGACCCGTTTGCTCGCGTCGGGCGCGATCTTGGTCCCCGGCGCGGGATCGGTGCGGATGACCCGTCCGCCCTCGACGTCGGCGGAGAACTCCGCGGTCCCGTCGAACGGCTCGAAGCCTTGGTCCTGCAACGCCTTGAACGCCTCTTCGCGCGTCTTGTTCCGCACGTCGGGCACCGGTTTCGGGGCAGGCCCCTTGCTCAGCACGATGATCACGCGCTGGCCCAGTTGCAGCTTCGTGCCCGGCGGCGGGTCCAGCCGCACGACCGTGCCCTTGGCAACCTGTTCGTCGAAGACGTTCTTGCCGTCGTCGCGCTGCGGCTGCAGTTCGGCCGCGCGCACCAGCTGCTCGGCCTGTTCCACAGTGGACCCGGCGGCCACGTCCGGCACGACCGGGCGCCCGGCGGACACGATCAGCTTCACCTCGTCGCCGCGCAGGGCCTCGGTGCCGCCGCCGGGCTCGGTGCCGATCACCTCGCCTGCGGCGATGTCGTTGTGCCGGACCGTGGTGACGTTCGGGTTCAGGTCAGCCGCGCGGATCGCCTGCTCGGCGGTGGCGGAGTCCTTGCCCTGCACGAGCGGGACCTCGGTGTAGCGGCCGCTGGTGAACCACCAGAGCGACGTGACCAGCACCGCCAGAACCACCGCGCCCGCCACGCCCCAGCCGATGATCTTCTTCGTCCGCGACGGCGGCGGCGGGGGAGGAGGGGGCGGGCCCGCGTGGATGGGACCGCTGTGGATCGGGCCGCTGTGCGGGCCCACGTGGTGCGGGACCGGGTGCGGACCGGTCGGCGGCATCGGGTTCGCCGCCGCCGAGTCGATCACCTTCTCCAGGTCCGATCGCAGCATCGCGCGCGTCCCCTGTGGACCGCCGCCGCTGAACCCCGTGGGCGCCTGTCGCATCACCGTCGCGTCCGGCGGCGGTACCGCCAGGTTCGGCACGGGCATGTTCCGGACGGTCGCCTCGGGGTCGGCCAGGACCGGGGCCACAGAGCGGGTGGAGTCCTCCCCGACGGGCGCGGCGACCTCGGCGGGCGGCACCGGCGCGGCCACGTCGATCGGCGGCGCCTCGACCACCGGCACCCGCATCCGGGGCAGTGCGAGCTGTTCGCGGACCGACCGCAGCTCGCGGAGGAACGCGGCGCCGTCGGCGGGCCGCGACTCCGGGTCGCGGCGGGTCGCCCGGACCACCAGGTCGTCGAGCAGCGCCGGGATGCCGGGAGTCGACGAGCCGGGGGCGGGCATGTCCTCGTTGACGTGGCGGTAAGCCACCGACAGGGCGTTGTCGCCGTTGTACGGGGTGCTCCCGGTCAGCATCTCGTAGAAGACGATGCCAGCGGAGTACACGTCGCCGCGCGCGGTGGCGGTGCCCGCCTCGACCTGCTCGGGTGAGAGGTAGGACACGGTGCCGAGGATGACGCTGCTCTTGGTCGTGCCCGGGCTGGCCACGGCGCGGACCAGGCCGAAGTCGGCGACCTTCACCACGCCGCCCGCCCCGATCAGCACGTTCTCCGGCTTCACGTCGCGGTGGATCAGCCCGGCCTCGTGCGCGGCGCCGAGGGCGGCCAGGACCGGCTCCATGATCGCCACGGCCAGCGGCGCGGGGAGCGTCCCGCGCTGGGCGAGCAGGTCACGCAGGGTGCCGCCGGAGACCAGCTCCATCACCAGGTAGACGTGCTCGCCGTCGAGCCCCTGGTCGTGCACGGCGACCACGTTCGGGTGGTGGATCTTCGCGGCCGACCGGGCCTCCCGCTCGAACCGCTCGACGAACGACTTGTCGTCGGCGAACCGGGAATCCATCACCTTGATCGCCACCGGCCGGTCCAGCCGGGTGTCGAGCCCCCGGTAGACCGCCGACATGCCCCCGCGCGCGAGCAGCGCGTCGACTCGGTAGCGCTGCTCCAGCAGTGCCCCGATCAGCCCCGGTCCCTTGTCCGCCACAGTCGTGGATCGTACGGAGCCACGCCGACGGGCGTGGCGTCCCCCATCCATCTGTGACCTAGGGCCTCTTGTGACTATCGTTGTTCCTCGTGAGTTCGATTCCCGCCGCCACCGACGTCCTGGACGCCTCGGTCGACGTGCTTCCGCTGCCCGATGTCGCCGAGCGGCTGAACCAGCCCATTACCCGCGTGCACCAGGCGCTGCGTGACCGCCATCTGATCGCCATCCGCCGCAAGGGCGTGCTGCTGGTTCCCGCGGCCTTCCTCAACGACGAGGGCGAGGTCGTCAAGGGCCTCATCGGGACGATCACCGTGCTCCACGACTCCGGGTTCGGCCCCGACGAGATGCTGCGCTGGCTCTTCACCGAGGACGAGACCCTCCCCGGCACCCCGATCGACGCACTGCGCGGCGACCGGGGCCGTGAGGTCAAGCGCCGCGCGCAGGCTCTCGCGTTCTGACCCGCGCCGCCAGGCACCTGGCCGCCCCCGGCAGCGCCACCGCGAGCCGCCGGGCCGGGGGCACCACCGCGCGGCCGGCCAGCACGTCGTAGTCGGCCGCCGCGATCTCGTCGAGGATGCCGCCGTAGAGCCGTGACGCGGTTTCCACGCACGGCCGCGCCACCGGGTCGAGCAGGTCGATACCGGGCTCGGCGGCCCGGTAGAGGGCCCTCGTGTGGGCGACCAGGTGCGCGATCGCCCGCCGGATCGCCCGGTCCGTCCGTCCGGTCCGCACCGCGTGCAGCAGCCGCTCCCGGTCGACCCCGAACGCCGCCAGGTGGTCGGCGGGCAGGTAGACCCGGCCCCTGGCCAGGTCCTCGGCGACGTCGCGCAGGAAGTTCGTCGCCTGGAACGCCTCACCCAGCCCCCGCGCGTACGGCGCGGCCTCGGCGCGCGGGCCGACCGTGCCCAGGATGGGCAGCATCATCAGCCCGATCACCCCGGCCGACCCGTGCGTGTAGACGGCGACGTCGTCGAGGGTCGCGTAGTCGGTGACGGTCAGGTCCATCCGCATGGACGCCAGGAAGTCGGTGAACAACCCGGGGTCGAGGTCGTAGCGGCGGACCGTGTCGGCCAGCGCGGGCAGCACCGGGTGCGGCGTCGGCTCACCCGCCAGCGCGTCCTTCAGGCAGATCTCCAGCTCGCCCAGCGCCCCGGACGGATCGGGGCCGGGGGCGTCGACGATCTCGTCGGCCAGGCGCGCGAAGGCGTAGAGGGCGTGCACGGCCGGACGCCTGCGCGCGGGCAGCAGCCGGGTCGCGAGGAAGTAGCTGCGCCCGTAGTGGGCGTTGATCCGACGGCACGCCGCGTAGGCGGTTCGGAGGGTGGGTTCGTGGGCACGCATGGCGCGCGCCATCGTCGCACGCGCGCCCGACGGAGCCGATTCGAACGTGTCAGCGCTTACAGCTCGCCCATTGGCCGGTGGGGCATTCGCCCTTCTCGGTCTTGTACTTGTCGACGAGTTGGTGGGCCAGCCCCTGCGCGGAGGCCGCCTGGTCGGTCGCGGTGACCATGTCGACCCCGCAGCCCGAGCCGGTGGACCGCAGGCACGTCGGCAGCTGCTGGTCGGCGTGGTCCTCCCAGAACTTGCCCGCGACCACGCCGTACTTCCAGACCTTCGCCTGGCGGGCGGAGTCGGAGTAGGTGATCGCGTAGACGTAGTGCGTGCCCTCGGCCTTGGGTGCCTTGGGGTCCGCGGGCTTCGCCCCGGCCCGCGCGGTGAGCTGCGCCAGGTCGGGCGCCTCGGCGAGGACGACCGTCGACCACTCGACGCTGTACGGGTGGTTGCCCGGAACCGAGTTGGCCCGCTGGTAGAACTTGACCCACTCCGGGCTGGCCAGCGTGCAGGTGGCGCTGCCGCCCTGACCGGGGGCGACCGGGCCCGCCGTGGCGTCGCACACGCCGAGCGGGGCGTTGTCGCCCTGCCACACGCCGCGCACGGACACCTTCACTGCGACCTTCCCCGGGTTCGTGAACTGCACGATGATCGAGCAGCTCGCCGCGCCGCAGGCGTCGAAGTTGTGGGTGCCCTCGGTGACCGTGGTCAGCACGTCGATGGGGGCGGTGAGGCCCGCCGCCTGGGTCGCGGTGTCCTGGTAGAACTTGCCCAGCTCGGCGGAGGTGTCCCGCACCGTGGCGACCAGGTCGCGCACGCTGCTGGTGTCGGCGCGGCCCACCCGGTCGGTCTCGACCTTGAGCACGCCGTGCGGCGCCTTCTCGTCGACGTAGACCGTGCCGCCGCCGGTGGTGACCTTGACCGCGCGCGCCGACCCGACGTCGACCCGCTCGCCGTCGCCGATCGCGCGGTCGCCCGCCTGTTCGCTGCCCTTGGCCAGGTTCTGCCCGAGCACGTCGGGCAGGAACACGTCGCCGAACTCGATCCCGATCAGGCTGCTGGGGACCTTGACCCAGCGGTCGGCCACCGCGGTGCCCTTGTTCTCGCCGTTGCCGACGCCGGACAGGGCGGCCCAGAACTCGGCGGTCGCCTTGACGTAGGTGGCCTTGTTGACCACGAGCAGGGTGGCGGGCTTGCCGTCGAGGGTGAACGTGCCGTGGATCTCGCCGGTCTGCGCCGCGGTGAGGTCGAACGTCACCGGGTCGTCCGAGGCCGACGACATCGTGCCCTGGTAGTGGACCGCGCCCGCCTCGCCGAGGTTGATCAGCGACTGCGTGATCGACTCGGCCGCGGTCGGCGGTGCCACGTCGGCCGCGATGGCGCTGCCCGACACCGCGTTGCTGCATCCGGCCACCGCGAGCACGGCCGATCCGAACACGGCCGCCAACCGGCCGCGCCTTGGTACCCGGGTCACCGCACCCCACCTCACTGACATGTCGCCGCCGCCCGCCGCAGCATTATCGCTGTCGGCGGCGATGAATCCGCTCGCGGAACCTCACAGTCCGCTTACGGATTTCCCCCGAACTCCCGTCGCGGTCACCAGTCGCCCGGCGATCCGCTGGGCGGCGAGCCTGCCGGAGATCACCACCGGCGGGATCCCCACCCCAGGCGTCGTCCCGCTTCCCGCGAGGACCACATTATCGACACCCCGGACCAGGTTCCTCGGCCGGAAGGGTCCAGTTTGGGCGAATGTGTGCGCCACCGAGAACGGACTGCCCTCGGCCAGGCCCGCCGCCTCCCAGTCGGCGGGCGTGACCAGCCGCTGCATCTCGATCGACGAGTCGAACCCGGTCAGGCCGCGCTGCTCCAACACCCGAACAAGATCATCACGATAGCGCGGCCCGATCCGGCGCCAGTCGATCGGGCCGGTGCGCAGGTTCGGGCACGGGGCCAGCACCGAGATCTGGTGCCGCCCCTCGGGGGCCAGCGTCGGATCCGTCGCCGTGGGCCGGGTGACCAGCAGCGACGGGTCGCTCATCAGCACGCCCTCGCGGGTGATCTCCCGAAACGTGCGCTCCCAGGCGCGGCCGAAGAAGATCGTGTGGTGGTCGAGTTCCGGCCACGAGCGCGTGGTGCCCGTGTGCAGCACGACGGCCGAGGGGGAGTAGCGCAGCGCGAGCGGGCGGCGCGGCGTCACGCCGAGCAGCCGGTAGCTCGCGGCAAGGTCCGCTGTCAGCACCACGGTGTCGCACGCGATCCGCTCGCCCGTCGTGGTGCGCACGGCGCCGACCCGGGTGCCCACCCGCTCCAGCCAGGCCGCGCTGGTCGAGTACCGCACCCGCACACCCGCCCGGGCCGCCGCGCCCGCCATCGCCTCGGCCACCGCGCCGACCCCGCCACGCGGGAACGACACGCCCGCGACCGTGTCCATGTAGGCGATGACCGCGTAGGCCGCCAACGCGCGGCTCGGCGGCACCCCCGCGTAGAGCGCCTGGAACGAGAACAGCCTGCGCAACCGGTCGTCGGACAAGAACCGGCCCACCGCGGGACCGAGCCTGCCGAAGCCGCCGAGTGCGGCCAGCCGGGCCAACTCGGGGCCGACCAGGTCGGTGGGGGAGTCGAAGTTCGCGCCGATGAACCGGTCGCGCTGGACCTGGTAGAGGTCGGTCAGCCAGGCGCGCAGCCTGCGGTAGCCCTCAGCCTCGCGCGGGCCCGCCGCCTCGCGGATCTCGGCCTCCATGGCCGCGGCGTCGGTGTGCACCGCGATCGTGCTGCCGTCGGCGAAGCGGGCCCGGTAGGCCGGGTCCAGCTTGATCAGGTCGACCTCGGCTGCCAGCGACGTCCCGACCGCGGCGAACGCCTCGTCGATCAGCTCGGGCATGGTCAGCACGGTCGCGCCGGTGTCGACCCGGTAGCCCTCGATCGTCTCCTGGCCCGCGCGCCCGCCCGGCTTCGCGGCGGCCTCGATCACGGTCACCTCGCGGCCGGTCCCCGCCAGGTGCAGCGCGGCCGACAGGCCGGACAGGCCCGCGCCCACGGCGACGACGTGGTCGGTGCGGCCGGGGATGGTCTTGCGGTCGGCCACGGTCAGTGCGCCCTGCGGGTGGCCGCGACGGCGAGGTCGGACAAGACCTTTCCGGCGGGCGCGTCGAGGTCGGCGGCCGCCAGGGTGGCGAGCGCGGTCCCGGTCAGCTCGTCGATGCGGCGGTCGAGTTCGGCGACCGCGCCGAGGTCGGTCAGCAGCTCACGGGCCCGTTCGACGGTCGCCGTGGTCAGGTCGTCGTCGCCGAGCGCGCCCCGCAGCAGCGCCGCGTCGGCCGTGCGCCCGGCCGCGTCGGCGTTGGCCAGGCCGACCGACATCAGCAGGGTCCGCTTGCCTTCGCGCAGGTCGTCCCCGGCGGGCTTGCCGGTGACGTCGGTGTCGCCGAACATGCCGAGCAGGTCGTCGCGCAGTTGGAAGGCCAGGCCGACGTCGGCGCCGAACGAGCGCAGCGCGGCGATCGTCGGTTCGGGCGCGCCCGCGAGCGCCGCGCCGAGGTGCAGCGGGCGTTCGACGGTGTAGGCGGCGGTCTTCATCCGTGCGACGCTGAGCGCCGCCTCGGCCGACTCGTCGCCCTTGGCCTGGGTCAGCACGTCGAGGTACTGCCCGGCGAGCATCTCCGCGCGCATCGCCCGCCACGGCACCTGGCCGTCGGCCTGGCGCCGCGGGTCGACGCCGGAGCCTGCGAACATGTCGTCGGCCCACGCCAGGGCGAGGTCGCCGAGCAGGATCGCGGCGGCCGCGCCGAACCGCTCGGACTCACCCAGCCAGCCGCGCTCGCGGTGCCGGGCGGCGAAGGAGACGTGCACCGTCGGCTTGCCCCGACGCATCGCGGAGGCGTCCATCAGGTCGTCGTGCACCAGGGCGCAGGCCTGGATCAGCTCCAGGGCGCTGACCGCGCGCAGCACGGCGTCGGCCTGCTCGCCCGCGCCCGCGCCACCCGTGCCGCGCCAAGCCCACCACGCGAAGGTCGGCCGCAGCCGCTTGCCGCCGCCGAGCACGAACTCGGCCAGCGACCCCACCGCGGAGCCGAACGACGGCGCCATCTCGGCCATCCCGGCGTGACGGGTGGCCAGGTAGTCGGCGAGGGCCCGTTCGACGTGATCGGCGACCGCGCCGTCGATGGACTCTGGGTCGAATACCGGGGTTTCCGGGGCCTGCTGCACACCGCTATGGTCCGCTGTAACGAAGAAGTCGGCACCAGCGGGGGTGCCCGGATGTGACGTTCGGCGATCTTCTTCCAAAGTGTGGGAGCGCTGTCCCAACGCTCGGACGCCCGATACTCTTCGGTATATGACCACCGTTTTGCAGCGAATCCGCTCGGACAGGCCGGTTTTCTCGGTCGAGTTCATGCCCCCGAGGGACCAGGCGGACGAACGTCGGCTGTGGAACGCCATCCGCGAACTCGAGGGCTACGACCCCGCGTTCGTGTCGGTCACCTACGGCGCGGGCGGCTCCAGCCGCGACCGCACCATCCGCACGACCGGCCGTGTCGCGCGCGAGACGACCCTGGTCTCGATGGCCCACCTGACCGCGGTCGGCCACTCCGTCGCCGAACTGCGCAACGTCATCGGCTGGTACGCGGCGCTGGGCATCCGCAACATCCTCGCCCTGCGCGGCGACCCGCCCGGCGACCCCAACGGCCCGTGGGTCGCGCACCCCGACGGCCTGAACTACGCCGACGAACTCGTCGCGCTGGTCCGCGAACTCGGCGACTTCTGTGTGGGCGTGGCCGCGTTCCCCTACGGGCACCCGCAGTCGGCCGACATCGACGCCGACACGGCGAACCTGCTCCGCAAGTTCCGCGCCGGAGCCGACTTCGCCATCGCGCAGCTGTTCTTCGAACCGGAGGACTTCCTGCGCCTGCGCGACCGGGTCGCGGCGAAGGGCTGCGAGTCCCTGCTCCTGCCCGGCGTGATGCCGCTGACGACCCCGAAGATCCTGGCCAAGACCGTCGAGCTGTCCGGCGCCCCCGTGCCCGCCCGCATCGCCGCCCGGCTCGACCCGCTGGTCGGCGACGCGGCCGCGTTCCGGGCCGAGGGCATCGACCTGGTCACCGAGGTGTGCGAGCGGCTCATCGCCGAAGGCGTGCCGGGCCTGCACTTCTACACGTTCAACCGGGCCAAGGCGACGCGGGAAGTGGTGGGGCGGCTCGGTTTGGTGCCCAGCCGGGCCTGATCAGCCGAGCCGCTCGCGAGAGGCGAGCCGCTCGCGCGCGACCGTGCGCCGGTGGGTGAACAGCGCGAGCGCCAAGACCAGCAGCGCGACACCGATGGCCGACGCGCCGACGATCGTGACCCACTTCGTCCACGAGACGCCCGAGGAGTCCGTGTACTGCACGGTCGCGTTGAACTCGGTGACCGCGCCCGGCTTCGGCTTCCAGCTGATCGTCCCGTTGTCGTTGACCCCGTTGGTCCGGCTGACCGTCCCCGGCAGGGTCACCTTGAACTGCACGTCGGCGCGGTCCTTGGGCAGCTCCGTGAGATCGACCGAACCGGCCATCGTCACCAGGTCGCCCGCGCGCCGGAAACTGAGCCGGTACTGCTTGCCGACGGTGATCGAGTCCGACAGGATCCCGACCTCGGCGAAGGTCAGCTCCTGCAGCGCGATGGTCTGCCCGACGTAGCCGTCGGCGGCGTAGACCTGGGTCTTCACCTTGCCTGCCAGCTCGGGCGGGATCTTCAGCGTGGGACCGGTGTCGCCCTGCTTGATCGAGACCGCGGCGATGACGAGCTGACCGGAGACGAGGTCGTTCTCCGAGACGGTCATCGATGCCTGGACCCGGACGCAGCCGGACAAGGTCAGCACGGCGAGAAGACTCAGCAGGGCGAAAGCGGCCCACCTGGGAAAACGGGGGATGGCCTGATGCACTCGGCCATCCTGCCGGCTCTGTGCCCTCCACCGCTGCCCGGCTGTTTATCGGTTGCCTGCGGGCGGTGACCGAACGGTAGCGTGCGAGTCATGGTGTCCTTACCGCACGCCGGCGTGCACAAGATCAGTGATTCCTATGTCGACGACTCGGCGGCCGCGGAGCCGATTCTCGCCACCTACCTCGGCATCGCCGGGTACGACGACCAACTTCCCGACTTGTCGCCCGACGGCGTCGACCACCGAGCGGCGATCGCCACCGCCGCGCTGGCGGCGATGACCGCCGCCGAGCCCGCTGACGTCTCGGAGGCCAACGCCAAGGCGGTGTTCCTCGAACGGGTCGGCCTGGAGGCCGAGCTGCACGAGGCGGGCGAGTTCCACCGCACCCTCAACGTGATCGCGAGTCCCGCGCAGGACGTGCGGCAGGTGTTCGACCTGATGCCGACCGCCACCGCCGAGGACTGGGCGGTGATCGCCAAGCGGCTGTCCGCGGTTCCCGCGGCGCTCGCCGGCTACCAGGAGTCGCTGCGGTTCGCCGCGGCCCGAGGCGACGTCGCGGCGCTGCGCCAGATCACCAAGACCGCCGAGCAGTGCCGGACCTGGGCGGGCCAGGGCGACGCCAAGTCGTTCTTCGCCGCGTTCGCCGAGAGCGCGGACGGGGTCGCCGAGGGCGCTCTGCGCGCCGAGATCGACGCGGGCGCCAAGGTTGCCGCCAAGGCCTACGGCGAACTGGCCGACTTCCTGACCGGTGAGCTGGCCCCCAAGTCGAGCCCTGAGGACGCTGTCGGCGAGGAGCGGTACCGGCTCTGGTCGCGCGAGTACACCGGCGCCACGCTCGACCTGCACGAGGCCTACGAGTGGGGCTGGGCGGAGTTCACCCGCCTCGAGACGGAGATGAAGGAGGTCGCGGGCCGCATCACCCCCGGCGGCACCATCGCCGACGCGGCGGCCAAGCTCGACGCCGACCCCCGCTACCAGGTGCGCGGCAAGAAGGCCTTCGAGGAGTGGATGCAGGGTCTGTCCGACCGCGCGCTGTCGGACCTGCGGGGCGTGCACTTCGACATCTCCGACCAGATCATGCGGCTGGAGTGCAAGATCGCCCCGCCCGGCGGCGGCGTCGGCGCGTACTACACCGGCCCGACCGACGACTGGAGCCGTCCAGGGCGCATGTGGTGGTCGGTCCCCGCGGACAGGGAGGAGTTCTCCACCTGGCGCGAGGTCACCACGGTCTACCACGAGGGCGCGCCCGGGCATCACCTGCAGATCGCCACCGCGGTGTCGCAGGGGGAGAGCCTCAACAAGTTCCAGCGCCTGCTCACCTGGGTGCCCGCCTACGGCGAGGGCTGGGCCCTCTACGCCGAGCGCCTGATGCGCGAGTTCGGATACCTGGAGGACGACGGCGACCTGCTGGGCATGCTCGACGCCAACATCTTCCGCGCGGCCCGGGTGATCATCGACATCGGCATGCACCTGAAACTGGAGATCCCGCGCGGCGCGGGCTTCCACGACGGCGAGCGGTGGTCCCCCGAGCTGGGGCTGGAGTTCCTGCTCACCCGCACGATCACCGACAAGGCGCACGTGCACGACGAGATCGACCGTTATCTCGGCTGGCCGGGCCAGGCCCCGACCTACAAGCTCGGCGAACGCCTCTGGCTGCAGGCCCGCGACGAATACCAGGCGCGGCAGGGCGAGAACTTCTCGCTCAAGACGTTCCACCAGCGGGCCCTCGAGATGGGCGCCATGGGTCTGGACACCCTGCGCACCCGCCTCGCGGCTCTCTAGAGGGTTCTAGAGGGGGAGTGGGCGGCCCAGGACACCGAAGGGGCGTGGGTCGCCCGTGAACTGGTAGTCGCGCAGGACGTCGTCGAAACCGAGCCGCCGGTAGAGACGCCACGCGCGGGAGGGTCCCTCCGGGGTGGACAGCAACACGTTGGACGTGTCCGCCCCGGAGACCAGCCTGCGCACCAGTTCCTCGCCGATGCCCTGCCCCTGGCGGTCCGGGAGCACGTGCAGCTCGGTCAGCTCGAAGTAGTCCGACATCCACGCCTCGGCGACAGCGGGCCCACGGTTCTCGGTCACGCCGCGGCGCACCTGCTCGTGCCACCACTGCCCGGGCGAGCCCCGGTAGCCGTAGGCGATGCCGGTCATGCGGTCGTCGCTGTCGAAGGCGGCCACACAGCGCCAGCCCGCGCGGAGCATGTGGGCGAGCCACATCGGGGCCCGTTGCTCAACTGTGCCCTTCGGGTAGCGCATGGCGGTGACGTAGAGCGCCAACGCCTCGCGCAGGCGCACCCGCAGCTCCTCGGAGCTCAGCTCGGCGAACCGGTCGACGCGGGGGGAGGGGGCGGCGGTCACGAGGCCCGATCATCCTCTTCGCGCGCGACATCCGCAGCCGTGCCCCCGGTGAGCGTCACCAACTCGGCGAACGTCGTGGGGAACAGCGACTTCGGGTGACCCGCGGCCGCCCACACCACGGCGTGGCGCTCAAGATGGCGGTCGACCAGCGTCCTGAGGGGCGCCGGGTGGCCGGTGGGGGCGACTCCGCCGATCGGCTGACCGGTGTGCTCCCGGACATACGTGGCGTCGGCCCGGCCGACTTCGCGCACACCCACCAGCTCGGCGAGGAGTTTGGTGTCGGCCCGGTGCGCGCCGGAGGTGAGGGCGAGCAGCGGGCCGCTGTCGGTGCGGAAGATCAGACTGTTGGCGATGGCCCCCACCTCGACCCCCAACGCCGCCGCGGCCGCCGCGGCGGTCTTCACGTCGGCGTCGAGGATCCGGATCCCGTCGGCGGCCCGGTCCATCCCCGCTTCGCGCAGAGCCGCGGCGACCTTGGCCACGGCGGGGTATTCGAGTGTGCTCACCGCTCCATCTCACCATCCCTGATCTGGTCGTGGGCAAGTAGTCCACAGGTCACATCCGAGCCTGCTTGAAGCCCGGGGGCCGTCGGGTTAGGCTGGCGTTGTTCGAACACTAGTTCGAATCTGCTCGGTGGTGGGGCGGGGGAAGCGCCTCACCACCGAGCGCCGCCGGCTTCCCCTCGGCGCCGCCCGTCACCAGCCGTGACGGAAATCTTGCGAGGAGGCCACGATGACCAGCACCTTGGACTTCCCAGTCACCCCGGCCCCAGCGTCGGACGGGTTCGCCCAAGCCGAGTTGGGCTTCGACCCGCTTGCCATGCATGCCCACCCCCGATCCCACCATGGCATCGCCCCGACGCCGCGAGGTGTGTCAGTCACCGGCGGGTCAGGGGCTGTGGACCAGCCCGACCTGGGCATTTACCCAGCCGCCACCTCGGTACCGGCGCAAGGGCCGGCCGCCGCCCCCACTGCGGAGGCCGACGTTGTGCCGGTGCGGTCGGGTGGCGGTGGTGCGGCCGGATTGGTTTCGTCCGCACGGGGTCGTGAGGGCTCCGCCGCTATAGCTGCGGAGGCCGACGTTGTGCCGGTGCGGTCGGGTGGCGGTCGTGCGGCCGGGTCGGTTTCGTCCGCACGGGGTCGTGAGGGCTCCGCCGCTATGGCTGCGGAGACCACCGCCGCGTCGGTGCGGTCGGGTCGCGGTCGTGCGGCCGGGTCGGTTTCGCCCGCACGGGGTCGTGAGGACGCGGCTGTCGTTGTTGGGAAGGCCGCTGTTGTGCCGGTGCGGTCGGGCGGTGGGCGTGCGGCCGGATTGGTTTCGTCCGCAGGGGCTCGTGAGGACTCCGCCGCTATAGCTGCGGAGACCACCGCCGGTTCGGGCATCCCTGCCCCGCGGGAGCGCCAAGTCGGCGGCCCGGCCTCGGTCCCCGGATCTCGGAGTCGGACCGTCCTCCCTCGCGCACGGTCCGGTCAGTCGTCCACGCAGGATGAGCGGGGCCTCGTGCCCGCGGCGCCCCCGGCCGCGCTCGGGCTGCTCGCTCAAGCCGAGCAGGGGCTCACCGCGGCCGTCCGGCAGCCCCAGCCCGCCCAGCGGTTCGCGGACGCGTACCTCTGCGCGCTTCGGGCCGCCGCCGCGCTGCTCGCCGCCCGTGGGCGGCCCCATCGGGGGCGCGCCAAGCCGACCAGTGTGTGGACCCTGCTCTCCTCGGTCGCCCCGGAGATGCGGGAGTGGGCGGCGTTCTTCGCCTCCTGCTCCACCACCCGCGCCGCCGTCCAGGCGGGCATCACCAGCCGCGTCGGTCCCCGCGCCGCCGACGACCTGGTCCGCCAGTCCGGGCAGTTCATCGCCCTCGTCCACCGTGCCGTGCACGGCGACAGGCGATGAGCGGGACGCCGCTCCTGGATTACGACAGATACCTCGACATCCTCGAACACGAAGGAGGCCTGCTCGCCGCGTCCGCCGAGGCCGCCGACCACGACCGCCCCATCCCCGGCTGCCCCGGCCTCGACATCGGCGAAACGGTCCGGCACGTCGGCAGCGTCTACCGGACCGTGGTGTCCTGGATCCGGGCGGGCGACCGCCCGACGTCCTGGCAGCGCCAACCCCTCGGCGACCAAACCGTCGAGGACTATCTCCGCGACGGTCTGCGGGCGCTCCTCGGCGAACTTGTCACCCACCACCCCGACGAACCCTGCCCCACCTGGGATCCCGCACAGCACCACTACGGGTTCTGGGGTCGCCGCATGGCCCACGAGAGCACCGTCCACCGCATCGACGTGCAGACCGCGGCGGGCGGCGAGATCGACCTGGTCGAGCCCGAAGTGGCACTCGACGGCATCGACGAGGTCCTGCGGCTGTGGTTCACCCACCGCCTCTCGGTTCTCGGGGTCTCCGGCACCCGCCGGGGCACCGTCGCGCTCAAGGCGGGAGACAGGTTCTGGGTCGCCACCCTGGGCCCGGTCACCACCAAGGCCACACGGGCGACGGCAGCCGAGGCCGAGACCGCGGACGCCTCGGTCAGCGGCGACGCGGTGGAGTTGTACCTGTGGTTATGGGGCAGGCGGGCGGTGTTCGACAGGTCGCTCACGCTTGAGGGAGATCTCGACATCTCGTCCCAGATGTGGGCGCTCCTGCGGCTCGCCACCCGCTGACCACCGCCTTCGCCCACCGTCCACCGCCCCGCTGCGCATGCCATCGCGCCGATGGCGGTGGGCTTGGTGCCTGACGACCGGCGCGGGCTGTCACCGGCACCCCTCCTGGTGGGGGTCGTTGGCGTTTGGTTGCCTGGGGTTCGGCCATTCGGTGGGATCGCGTCGCCGCCCGGCGTCGTGCGCGGGTGGACCGAAGTTCGCACATGATCTTCGAAAGTGCTGGTCGGCGCGTCGGCGGGTGGATGTCGAAACGCGATGGCGCGGACGCGGCTACCGTGTCCGGTATGTCCACCCGCCTGGCGAGCGTCGTGATCGAAGCGGCGGATCCGAGTGCCGCCGCCGAGTTCTGGTACGTCATGCTCGGCGGCACCGCCGTTCCCGACGGTGCCCGCGGCCGCAGACTGGTGGCGCCGGAGATCGGTGGCTGCGACCTTGACCTGGTGTTTGTCCCCGCCCACGGTGCCAAGACCGCCAAGAACCGCATCCACGTCGACCTCGCCACCGAGAGCCCGCACGAGTACCAGGTCCTCACCTCCCTCGCCGCGGACATCGGCGCCCATGTCGTCGATGTCGGCCAGGGGCCCACCATGCCGTGGACGGTGTTCCAGGACCCCGAAGGCAACGAGTTCTGCGTCCTCGAACCACGGGAGCTCTACACCGACACCGGCCCGCTCGCCGCCGTCGTGATCGACTCGGTCGCCCCGGCCCGCGTCGCGGACTTCTGGTCGGCGGCGACCGGCTGGCCCGTGGTGCACGTCTGCGAGGACTCGGCCGCCCTGCGCCCCCTGGACACCCACGGACCCTGGATCGAATTCCTCCGCGTGCCCGACCCGAAGCGCACCCCGAACCGCATCCAGTTCGACATGTTCCCCACCGACATCGAGGACCCGGTCGGCTGGCTGCTCGCCCTCGGCGCCACCCGGCTGTCCGACCGCGTCCTGGCCGACCCCGAGGGCAACGAGTTCAACCTGGTGTGCGAACCGGCCATCGACATCCCGGTCCGCCGCTTCAGCCGCTAGCGTCGACCTGTGTCGACCCGCCCGGTGAACGTCGTCATGGACAGTGTCGATCCGTTGGCACTGGCGAGGTTCTGGGCCGACCTCCTCACCGTGCCGCGCGACGGGACGCGAGTCCACGCCCCCGAGCTGACGCTGACCTTCTTGCCCGAGGACGAGCCGAAGACGGTGAAGAACCGGATCCACCTGGACCTGGCCTCCCAGTCGGCGGGTGAGCAGGACGAAACCGTGTCCCACGCGCTGTCACTGGGCGCCTCCCACGCCGACATCGGCCAGGGGCGGACGCCGTGGGTGGTGCTGCGGGACCCGCAGGGCAACGAGTTCTGCGTCCTGGAACCCCGCCCCGAATACACGGCGACGGGTCCGGTGGCGGCGATCGTGGTCGACGCTCTCTCGCCCGCGAGTCAGGCGGCGGCGTGGTCGGCCATCACCGGTCGTCGGGTGGCGCGGGTGACCGCTGACTTCGCTTCGCTTGAAGGTGTCGGTCCGTGGCTGGAGTTCGTTCGGGTCGGGGAGCCGAAGGTCTTCAGGAACCGAGTTCGGTTGGCGGTTGGTGGTGTGCTTTCCGCCGATCCGGAAGGCAACGAGTTCTACGGGGATGGCTGAGCGGGTCTAAGCGGACGGCCGGAGGGGTCTAAGCGCGTAGGCGGAGGCCTTTGGGGGTGGCGCGGAAACCCGCGTCTCGGAGAACCGTTGCCAGGGATGAGGTCAGGGCGACTTCGCCGTCTGCCTTCTGTACTGACAGGGAGCCCAGCCAGCCGTCGTGGACGGCGCGGGAGAGGGCTTCGGCGGCGGCGCGCAAGGGTTGTTCCGCGTCGGTGAAGGACAGGAGGGATCGGCCGCCGCGTTCGACGTACATGGCGGGGACGCCGTCCACCAGCACCACCAACGCCCCGGCCTTGCGGCCTGGGCGGTGTTTGCCGTCTCCCAATGGTTCCGGCCACGTGAGTGCCGCGCCGTACGGCTGGGCCGGGTCGGCGGCGGCGAGGACGGTCGCGGGGAATTCGGGGGCGTCGGCCGCGTCGGCGCGCGACAGGGCCCGTAGGCGGTCCACCGCGCCGCGGGCGGCGAACTGGGAAGCGCCCAAGCCCTCCACGACGTAGCCGCGGATGATCTGGCCCGACTCCTCCATCGCCCGCAGCACCTTGTAGACGCCGCTGAAGCCACCCGTGACCCGCTCGGTGTCCAGCGCGCCGCGAGTGAGAACCCCGTGGCGTTCAAGGAAAGCCTCGGCCCGGGCGTGGGCGCGCCGCGTCGGGTCTTGCTCGCGGGGGACGACCAGGGACCAGCGGCCGCCGACGGTCGGCGGTCCGGTGCGGGTGGGCATATCCGGGCGGGCGGTGCGCAGCCGGGCGTAGCGCCCGCGGGGGGCTGTCCGCCGAGGACGGTGCGCGGCGCCCTTGCCGGAGACCAGAGCACGCAGCGGCGCGATGGTGTCGTTGGTGATCAGGCCGCCCCAGACCAGGTCCCACAGCGCCGCGATGACGTCCGGGTCGTTCGGGGCCTCGGCGCCGCCGTCGAGCAGGATGGCGCCGGTTCGGTCGGCGACCTGCCGGAAGAACAGGGCGCCACCGTCCAAAGCGGACAGAACCGCCGTGTGCAGTGGGGTGTCGGGGACGGCGTCCTCGACCTCGGGGAGCAACAAGTCGGCGACGTCGGCGGGCGCCAACGCGATCCAGCCGTCGCCTCCGGCGAGCGCGCCGGTTCCGCACCAGGTGACCTCGCCCGCCGCCGTCAGCTCGTCGAGCAGGGCGGGGGAGTAGCCGCGCAGCCGCGCGGGCAGGACCAGCGACTCCAGGGCGCTCGCGGGGATCGGCGCACCCGCGAGCTGCTCCACCACCGCCAGGACGTCATCGGCGGTCGCCGTGGAACGGGACTTTCGGCCGATGCCGTGCCAGCTCGGCAGGAATCGGCCCAGGGCCGCCGGTTCGACCGGCTCGACCTCGGCCCGCAGCCGCGCGAGCGACGAGCGCCGCAGCCGCCGCAGGACGTCGGCGTCGCAGTATTCGACGGCCGCGGGCGGCTCCGGGCCGCTGATCGGCCGCAGCTCACCGCGCACCAGCCTGCCCGCGCCCGCCAGCCGCTCCAACACACCGGTCACCACCGACGTGCCAAGCCCGAACCGGGCGGCGGCCTCCATCGCCGGGAACGGCCCGTGTGTGCGCGCGTAGCGGGAAAGCAAGTCGCCCAGCGGATCGGCGACCGGCTCGGTGAACACCTCGGGCACGCCGACCGGCAGCGCTGTGCCGAGCGCGTCGCGGACTCGGCCCGCGTCCTCGATGGCGATGAACCGCTCGTCGCCCGCGATGCGGACCCGCAGCACCCGGCGCGCCGCCTCCAGTTCCGCGAGCCATTCCGGTGCCACACCCCGGGCCTGCGCCTCCGCCACGGAAAGATCACCCAGGAACCGCAACAGATCCGCCGCGTCCTCGGCGTGGCGGGCGTGCCGGTTCGGGTCGAGCCGCTGCAGCGAGCGCTCCACCTCGGCCAGCACCTCCGGGTCGAGCAGCTCTCGGATCGCCTCGGAGCCAAGGAGTTCGGCGAGCAGCGCGCTGTCGAGCGACAACGCCGCCGCCCGCCGTTCCGCGAGGGGAACGTCGCTGCCGTAGAGGAACATCCCGACGTAGCCGAACAGCAGGCTGCGCGCGAACGGCGACGCGGACTGCGTCTGCACCTCCACCACCCGCACCCGGCGGGCCCGCACGTCCGACATCAGCTCACGCAGGCCACCCACGTCGTAGACGTCCTGCAGGCATTCACGCATCGCCTCCAGCACGACCGGGAACTGCTCGTACTTCGCCGCCACCGACAGCAGCTGCGCCGAACGCTGCCGCTGCTGCCACAGCGGGGTGCGCCTGCGCGGATCCCGCCTGGGCAGCAGCAACGACCGTGACGCGCACTCGCGGAACCGGGCGGCGAACAGGGCCGACCCACTGACCTCGGCCACCACGATCTGCTCGACCTCGTCCGGGTCGAGCAGCACGTCCTCGGCGCCCGCCACGACTTCCTGGCCCAGGTCGTCGACCGCGTCGGGCAGCCGGATCACGATGCCGTCGTCGCCGTGCGCGATCTGCGCCTCGACCCCGCGCCGCTCACGCAGCCGGGCGCCGATCGCCAGCGCCCACGGCGCGTTGACCTGCCCGCCGAACGGTGAGTGCACGACCAGCCGCCAGTCGCCCAACTCGTCGCGGAACCGTTCGACCACGATCGTCCGGTCGTCCGGCACATGCCGGGTCGCCTCGCGCTGCTCGGACAGGTACGCGAGCAGGTTGTCCGTCGCCCATCCGTCCAGCCCGGCCACCGCCGCCCGATCCCGCGCGGCCGCATCGTCCACACTGGACAGTTCGCGGACGAACTTGCCCAGCGCCCGACCGAGTTCCAGCGGACGCCCGGGAGCGTCGCCCTTCCAGAACGGCATCCGGGCGGGCTCGCCCGGCGCGGGCGTGACGATCACCCGGTCGTGGGTGATGTCCTGCACCCGCCACGCGGACGTGCCGAGCAGGAACGTGTCGCCCACCCGCGACTCGTAGACCATCTCCTCGTCGAGTTCGCCGACCCGCGACCCGGCGCCCCGCTCGTCCGGCGGGGTCATCACCGTGAACAGCCCCCGGTCGGGGATCGTGCCACCGGAGGTGACCGCGAGCCGTTGCGCGCCAGGCCTTCCGCGCAGCTCACCGCTGATCCGGTCCCACGTCACCCGGGGTCGCAGCTCGCCGAACTCCTCGCTCGGATAACGGCCCGCCAGCATGTCGAGCACCGCGTACAGCGCCGAATCCGGCAGCGACGCGAACGGCGCCGCGCGCCGAACCAGAGTCGCGAGCTCGGTGACCGTCCACGGCTCCACCGCCACCATCGCGACGATGTGCTGCGCCAACACGTCGAGCGGGTTGCGCGGGTACCGGACCGCCTCGATCGCGCCCTGAGCCATCCGCTCCGCCACCACGGCGCAGGACACCAGGTCGCCGCGGAACTTCGGGAACATCACGCCGCGCGACACCGCGCCCACCTGGTGGCCCGCCCGTCCGACCCGCTGCAGCCCGGACGCGACCGTCGGCGGCGCCTCCACCTGGACCACCAGGTCGACCGCACCCATGTCGATGCCCAGCTCCAGCGACGACGTGGCCACCACACAGGGCAGGCGCCCGGATTTGAGGTCTTCCTCCACCAGCGTGCGCTGCTCACGCGACATCGAGCCGTGGTGCGCCCGAGCGATCACCGGCGAGGCCATCGTCGTGAGGCCCGACTGCCCGATCGCCTCGGCAGGGAACCGGTCGAGGTCGAGCACCTCCTCGTCGGCCAGCTCGTTGAGCCGGGCCGTCATCCGCTCCGCGAGCCGGCGCGAGTTGGCGAAGACGATCGTCGACCGGTGCTGCCGGACCAGCTCGAGCACCCGCCGCTCCACCATCGGCCAGATCGAGGCGGTGGTCCGGTCTCCTGCGTCGTCGTTGTGCTGCTCGGTCAGGCTCGACATGTCCTCCGTGGGGACCTCGACCCGCACCTCCACCGTCTTGCCGATCTTCGGCTGGACCAGCGTGACCGGCCGCCCGCCGCCGAGGAAGCCGCTCACCTCGTCCACCGGCCGCACTGTCGCCGACAGCCCGATCCGCTGGGCGGGCCGCTCCAGCAGTGCGTCCAGCCGCTCCAGCGACAGCGCCAGGTGCGACCCGCGCTTGGCCCCGGCGACCGCGTGCACCTCGTCCACGATCACCGTGCGCACCCCGCGCAGCGACTCGCGCGCCGCTGATGTCAGCAGCAGGAAGAGCGACTCCGGTGTGGTGACCAGCACGTCCGGCGGTGTCCTGGCGAACGCGCGGCGCTCGTCGGCCGGTGTGTCGCCGGTCCGCATGCCCACCGTGATATCCGGCTCCGGCAGGCCGAGCCGGTGCGACGCCTGCCGGATGCCCGCCAGCGGCGCCCGGAGGTTGCGCTGCACGTCGACCGCCAGCGCCTTGAGCGGAGACACATACAGAACACGGCAGCGGTGCTTGGCGTCGACCGGCTTGCCCTCGGCCGCCAGCCGGTCGAGCGCCCAGAGGAACGCCGCGAGCGTCTTGCCCGACCCGGTCGGCGCCACGACCAGCGCGTGCTCGCCCGCCGCCGCCGCCCGCCATGCCCCCGTCTGGGCATCGGTGGGCGCGTCGAAAGCGCCCGCGAACCACTGTCTCGTCGCGGGCGTGAACAGGTCGAGCGCGTTCTCCGCCACATGTCAATGCTTACCTGACGGCACCGACACCGCCCAGTCCTCCGGCGTCGCCTGTGGACAACTTCGCCAGGCAGTTCGCCCTACCGGGACCGCGCGAAAGGTCGGGCATGGGACTATCTGCGCGACTACCCGGGGGCTTGAGGCGTAGTCGAGTGCGATGAGGGGAGAGCAGTGAACGTCCTGTCGGTGGATCTCGGCACGTCGAACACCGTTGCCGTGCTGTCCGCGCACGGCCGCCCGCCGAGGGTGGTCGATGTCGACGGGTCGTCGATGATGCCGTCTGCGGTGTTCGCGGCCGAGGACGGCGGGCTGGTCGTGGGCCGCGACGCCGAGCGCCGGGCCCGTCTCGACCCCTCGCGCTTCGAACCCAACCCCAAGCGCCGCGTCGATGAGGGCACGCTGCTGCTGGGCGACACCGTCGTCCCCGTGACCGACGCGCTCGCGGGAGTGCTGCGGCGTGTCGCCGATGAGACCTCCCGGCAGCTTGGCGGCGCCAAGGCCGACGAGGTCCGGCTGACCCACCCGGCGCAGTGGGGTCCGGTTCGGCGCAACGTGCTGCTGTCGGCCGCGCGGCAGTCGGGACTCGGGTCCAACCTCGTGCTGGTGCCCGAACCGGTCGCCGCCGCCGCGCACTTCGCGTCCTTCCCCGGCCAGACCCTCGGCCCCGGCCAGGCTCTCGCCGTCTACGACCTCGGCGCGGGCACGTTCGACGTCGCCATCGTCGGCGCCACGCAGAAGGGGTTCGCGGTTCTCGCCGAGGCGGGGCTGCCCGACCTCGGCGGACTCGACGTCGACCAGGCGCTCCTCGAACACGTCGGCCGCCAGGTCTCCCACCGCGACCCGGCGGGCTGGCAGCGGCTGCTGCGCCCGGAATCCACCGGAGACCGGCGCGCCCAGCGCGCGCTGCGCGAAGACGTCAAGGCATCCAAGGAAGCGCTCTCGCGCCACCCGCAGACCGAGGTGCCGCTGCCCGAGCCGTTCGACGACGTGCTGGTCAGCCGGGTCGAACTGGAGGCGATGATCCGCCCGGGGATGCTGCGCAGCGTCGAGTTGCTCGCCGCGACCATCCGCTCCACCGGCATGACCCCGGACCGTCTGGTCGGCATCTACCTCGTCGGCGGTTCGAGCCGGATCCCGCTCGTCGCCACCCTGATCGCCGAGCAGCTGCGGGTCGTGCCGACGAGCCTGGACCAGCCCGAGACCGCCGTCGCCCTCGGCGCGCACCACGTGCCCCAAGAGGGCGTGACCATGCGCACGGGCGACATGAGCAGCACCGTCGAGTCGGTCCAGCGCACCCAGGCGATCGTGCCGCTGCGGACCGGCGGGTTCGCCGCCCAGCCCGCTCAGCCCGCCGCCCGGCAGCAGTTCCCGCAGAGCGGTCCGCAACGCGTCCTGCCGCCCCCGCCGCAGCACCGGCCCCAACCGCAGCCGCAGGCCCAACCCCAATCGCAGCCGCAGGCCCACCAGCAGGCCCAGTCGGGCCCGCCGTCGGCGCCGACGCCGGTGCAGACCAGGCCCGCGCCGCCGAGATTCCCTGCGCAGCCCGCCCCGCAGGCCAAGCCGCAGTCGAACAAGGTCTGGTACCTCGCGACCGCCGTCGTCGCGGTCGTGGTCATCGGCATCGTCAGCGTCATCATCGCCACCGCGGGCTCCTCGGGAGGGGTGACCGCCGACTGCGCGGACAAGCAGACCGACGGCAAGGGCTTCACGCCGTGCATGCGGGAAGTCGCGGGCACGGTGGCGGACAAGGGCGACTGCGAGTCCGGCGCCAACTTCGGCGGCCAGGCCATCGCGACCCCGGGGGCGACGTCGGCGACCTGCAAGATCGGCGGAAACTACCTGGCGATCTATATCCAGTTCGACTCCGCCGACCTGGTCGACGCGAACGTCCAGACCGCGCTGACCAGTCTGAAAGCAGGCGCCAAGAACGTCAGCGACGGCGACTGGTCCGGCGGGGGCATGTCGGGCAAGTACCACTCGGTGGAGATCGCGACCGGGTCCGAGATGCTCATCTACACGGTCGAGAACACGCCCATCATGGGCTGGGTCATCGCCACCGGTTCCGTGAGTGGCAAGACCAAACTCCTGTCCTACTTCAACGAACACATCAAGCCGGGCAGCACCGGCTGACTAAGGGGAGCGCGCTGTGAACGTCCTGTCCGTCGACCTGGGGACGTCCAACACCGTCGCGGTGCTCTCGGCCCACGGGCGCGCGCCGCGGGTGATCGAGGTGGACTCGTCCGCGACCATGCCGTCCGCGATCTACGCCGATGAGGACGGCGGACTCGTCGTCGGTCGCGACGCCGAGCGCCGAGCGCGGCTGGACCCGTCGCGGTTCGAGCCCAACCCGAAGCGCCGCGTCGATGAGGGCACGCTGCTGCTGGGCACCACCGTCGTCCCCGTGACCGACGCGCTCGCGGCGGTGCTGCGGCGGGTCGCCGATGAGACTTCCCGGCAGCTCGGCGGTGCCAAGCCCGACGAGGTCCGGCTGACCCACCCCGCGCAGTGGGGTCCGGTGCGACGCAACGTGCTGCTCTCCGCCGCGCGGCAGTCGGGACTCGGGTCCAACCTCGTGCTGGTCCCCGAACCGGTCGCCGCCGCCGCGCACTTCGCCTCCTTCGGCCACACCCTCGCGCCCAATCAGGCGCTCGCCGTGTACGACCTGGGCGCGGGCACGTTCGACGTCGCCATCGTCGCCGCGACCCAGAACGGGTTCGCCGTGCTCGCCGAGAACGGTCTGCCCGACCTCGGCGGCATGGACGTCGACCAGACGCTGCTCGAACACGTCGGCCGCCAGGTCTCCCACCGCGACCCGGGCGGCTGGCAGCGGTTGCTGCGCCCGGAGTCCCTCGCCGACCGACGCGCGCGACGGGCGCTGCTGGAGGACGTGAAGGCGGCCAAGGAGGCGCTGTCGCGGCACCCGCAGACCGAGGTGCCGATGCCGGAGCCGTTCGACGACGTGCTGGTCACCCGGGCCGAACTGGAGGCGTTGATCCGGCCGAGCATGCTGCGCAGCGTCGAGCTGCTGGCGGGCACGATCCGCGCGACCGGGTTGTCACCGGAGCGGCTTGTGGGGATCTACCTGGTGGGCGGGTCCAGCCGGATCCCGCTGGTGGCGACCTTGATCGCCGAACAGCTCCGCGTGGTGCCCACGAGCCTTGACCAGCCGGAGACCGCGGTCGCCCTTGGCGCGCACAACGTGTCCCAAGAGGGCATCAGCATGCGCACCTCGCAGGTCGGGCCGCAGTCCGGGGGAGTGCAGGCGCAGCCGTCGACGGGCGGGTTCCCCGCCCAGCAGCAAGCCGCCGGTGGTTTCGCGTCCCAGCATGGCGGGCAGCAGCCCGCGTCGGGGGGCTTCCCGGCGCAGTCGGGCGCCGCGGGATCGCAGCCGCCGCAGACCGGGTCCTTCGCCGCCCAGCAGAACTTTCCGCAGCCGACGCAGCAGGCCAACTTCCCGAACCTGGCGGGCAACTTCCCGACCCCGCCGCGGCAGCCCGCCGCCGCGGGGCGCAAGAAGCTGGTGGTCACCGCCGTCGCGGCGGTGGTCGCGCTCGCGGCGATCGCGGGCGGGATCTTCTACTTCACACGGTCGGGTGAACTTCCGACGGCGCAGTCCTGCGCGACCAAGGGCACTGCCGACGACAAGGGCTTCACCGACTGCCTGCGGCAGCTGGCGGGCGGCGTGCCGGACGCCAACACCTGCGAGCGCGGCGCCGACGTCACCTGCGCCCTGCCGGACGCTTACCGCGTGACCTACACCCACGCCGGTTCCACCGACGATGTCCAGCGCGTCTGGGAGACCGAGCTCGGCAAGGTGGACGCGGGCGAGCACGTCGTCGCCGACTGGCAGGGCAACGGCCTCGACGGCAAGCTGCGCGCAGGCGTCAAGGACGGGGTCGGGGTGTTGGTCTTCACGGTCAAGGACCGGCCTTTGGTGGGCACCCTCACCAAGTCCGACGCGGCCGATCTGAGCCCGGACAAGCTGGCCGACTTCTTTGCCGCCAACGTCCAGCCGGGAACCTAACGCCGGCGGTTTCGCAGGGCGATGAGGCCTACGACGATGGCGGCGACGCAGGCGCCGATGGATCCGATGGTCAGCCACAGTTCCTCGGTGGCCGACGGGTTCTCGATGGCGAAGGTGAACACGTGCCCGAGTGTGCCACCTACACTCAGCCCCGATGCGCATCACCGCCTTCCGGTCCCGCCTCGCCGAGGAATTCGGCGCCCAGCGGGCCGACACCATCGCCCACGACCACGTCTTCAGCGTGCTCGGCGGCCGCACGGTCGACCAGGCGCTCGACGCCGGGATTCCCACGAAGGAGATCTGGCGGGCCGTCTGCGAGGCCTTCGAGGTCCCGCCCGAGCGGCGCTGAACGCCGACCTACACCATCGGCGTGTCATTACCAGGATCGAACAGGTGTTCGCTACGATGTTGTCCACATCGGGTCCGCTTGTCCACAGACCGGCGGTGCCTTCCGAGAAACGTCGGCCCTTGCCCGTAGCGTCGGCGCCGTGAGTACGAAACAGTCTCGAGTCAACCGAGGTGGAACCAAGATGGCACCAGCACCCGACCGGGATAAGGCGCTCGAACTCGCCCTTGCCCAGATCGACAAGAACTTCGGCAAGGGCTCGGTCATGCGCCTCGGCGAGGAGGGCCGCGCCCCTATCGCGGTCATCCCGACCGGCGCGATCGCGCTCGACGTCGCGCTCGGCATCGGCGGTCTGCCGCGCGGGCGCGTGGTCGAGATCTACGGTCCGGAATCGTCGGGTAAGACCACCGTCGCCCTGCACGCGGTGGCCAACGCCCAGCGCAACGGCGGCATCGCCGCGTTCATCGACGCCGAGCACGCGCTCGACCCGGAATACGCCAAGAACCTGGGCGTCGACACCGACGCCCTGCTGGTGTCGCAGCCCGACACCGGCGAGCAGGCGCTGGAGATCGCGGACATGCTGATCCGCTCCGGCGCGCTCGACATCCTGGTCATCGACTCCGTCGCGGCGCTCGTCCCGCGCGCGGAGATCGAGGGCGAGATGGGCGACAACCACGTCGGCCTGCAGGCCCGGCTGATGAGCCAGGCCCTGCGGAAGATGACCGGCGCCATGAGCAACACCGGCACCACCGCGATCTTCATCAACCAGCTCCGCGAGAAGATCGGCGTCATGTTCGGCTCCCCGGAAACGACGACCGGTGGCAAGGCGCTCAAGTTCTACGCCTCCGTGCGGCTCGACGTGCGTCGCATCGAGACGCTCAAGGACGGTGGCGAGCCGGTCGGCAACCGCACCCGAGTCAAGGTGGTGAAGAACAAGGTCGCGCCGCCGTTCAAGCAGGCCGAGTTCGACATCCTCTACGGCAAGGGCATCAGCCGCGAGGGTTCGCTCATCGACATGGGCGTCGACCAGGGCATCCTCCGCAAGTCGGGCGCTTGGTACACCTACGAGGGCGACCAGTTGGGGCAGGGCAAGGAGAACGCCCGCAAGTTCCTGCTGGAGAACCCGGACGTGGCCGACGAGATCGAGAAGCGGATCAAGGACAAGCTCGGCATCGGCGCGAAGCTCGACGCCGACGAGACGGTCGCGGCTCCTGTCGAGTTCTAGTGGCGGAGCGCAAGTACGCGCGCAGGACTCGGGGGACGGGCGGCGACTCGTCCCCCGAGGAATCGCGTAAGACCGAGGAACAAGACCCGGCCGCCAAGGCCCGGGAGATCTGCTACCGCCTGCTCACGGTTCGTTCGAGAACCCGTCAGGAACTCGAACAAGCCTTGCAGCGCAAGGAAATCCCGGACGACGTCGCCCAGACCGTGCTCGGCAAGTTCGCCGCCATCGGCCTGATCGACGACGAGGCGTTCGCCGAGAGCTGGGTCCGTTCCCGCCACACCTACCAGGGCTTGGGGCGTCGCGCGCTCGCGATGGAGCTACGCCGCAAGGGCGTGGCCGACGAGGTCGTCGCCGAAGCTGTGGACGCGGTCGACAGCGAGGCCGAGGACGAACGCGCCCGGCAGTTGGTGCGCAAGAAGCTCGGCGCCATGTCGGGCCTGGAAGACCAGGTCCGCATCCGCAGACTCGTCGGAATGCTGGCCCGCAAAGGGTATTCGGAGGGCATGGCCTTCCGGGTGGTGCGCGAGGAGCTGTCCGCCTACGGCGGCGACGCGTCCGAGTTGGACACCATTCCGGACTGAGCCGCGCGGACCGGTCGTGCCAAATGGCGCGACCGCCCGGCGGGTGTCTGCGAAGCTGTCGCGGTGAACGAAGACTGGGAACGGCGCACCGCCGAAGCATGGGCCGCCATCGACAACCACGACGCCGAGACGTTCCGGGCGCTGATCGACACCCTGGCCGACGAACTCCCCGCGGACAGTGCGATCGCGGACTTCGAGCGGGCCTGCGCGTTCGACTCGACCGGCCACTCGGATCGTGCCGTCCCGCTCTACCGCAAGGCGCTCGACCGCGGTCTGACCGGTGAACGCAGGCGCCGAGCCGTGATCCAGCTGTCCAGTTCGCTGCGCAACATCGGCAACCCACAGGAGAGCGTCGACCTGCTGACCGCCGAGCTGAACGCGGGCTCCGACCACCTGGACGACGCCGTCCGTGCCGTGCTCGCCCTGGCGCTCACCGATCTCGGCCGGGAACGGGAGGCCGTGTCCCTGGCCATCGGTGCCCTCGCCCCGCACCTGCCGAGGTATCAGCGCTCCATGGCCAACTACGCCCGCCTGCTGGTGGAAAAGGAGTAGATCAGCTCTTTACGCGCGAATTACTCGCGAGTATCTTTCAGGTTTCGAACCTGGAGGAGGAACCCGATGATCCGTCCTCGCTTATCCGTCCGAAAGCTGACCGTCGCGGTCGCCGTGCTGCTCGCCGCGGGGGTCACGGCGCTGCCGGGGATGGGTCAGGCCGCCCAGAACCCGCCGGGCACTGAAGTCGGGGCGGTGGGCGTGCCGTTCAAGGGAACCCTGCCCGACGGCACGGTCCAGGGCTTCCTCGACGCCCACACCCACGTCTTCTCCAACGTCGCGTTCGGCGGGAACGTGGTCTGCGGCAAGCCTTTCGACCCCGCGGGCCCGCAGAAAGCGCTCGTCGACTGCCCGGACCACTTTCCCAACGGTGAGTTCGCCTGGTTCGAGAACTTCACCAAGACCGGCTCACCGGTCGGCACGCACGACCCGGTCGGGTACCCGACCTTCAAGGACTGGCCCGCGCACAATTCCCTGACGCACCAACAGGCCTACTACAAGTGGATCGAGCGCGCCTGGCGCGGCGGGCTGCGGCTGATGGTCAACCACCTCGTCGCGAACCGGCAGCTGTGCGACCTCTACCCGATCAAGAACCAGCCCTGCGGCGAGATGGACTCCATCCGGCTGCAGGCCCGCCTGATGAACGATTTGCAGAACTACATCGACGCGGAGAACGGCGGCGCGGGCAAGGGCTGGCTGCGAGTCGTACGCGGCCAGGACGAGGCGCGCAGGACCATCGAGGACGGCAAGCTCGCCGTCCTGCTCGGCGTGGAGACCTCCGAGCCGTTCGGCTGCAGGCAGATCCTCGGGGTCGCCCAGTGCTCGAAGGCCGACATCGACCGCGGACTCGACGAGATGCACGCGCTCGGCGTGCGGACGATGTTCGTCTGCCACAAGTACGACAACGCCCTGTGCGGTGTCCGCTTCGACGGCGGCGTAGCCGGGGTGGCGGTCAACGCGGCCAACTTCCTGGGCACCGGGCAGTTCTGGGACGCCCGCACCTGCACCACCGAGTACTCCGACAACACCGTCGCGGCAGGCGGGACGATCCCCGACGCGCTCAAGCCGCTGGTGCCGCTCCCGGTCTACCCGCCCGCGCCGCACTGCAACACCCGCGGGCTGACCGACCTCGGCGAGCACATGGTCAAGGGCATGATGGCGCGCGGCATGATGGTCGAGGTCGACCACATGAGCGTCAAGGCCGCCGACCGCACCCTCGACCTGCTCGAAGAGGTCCGGTACCCGGGTGTCGTGTCGTCGCACAGCTGGACCGACACGAAGTACTTCCCGCGGATCTACGCCCTCGGCGGCATGATCGCCCAGTACGGCCACTCCGCGCCGCAGTTCCTCGCGGGCTGGCAGCAGGGCGAGGGCTACCGCGACCAGCACGGCATCACCGGCTACGGCTTCGGCATCGACGTCAACGGTCTCGGCGGGCTGCCCGGGCCCCGTCCGGACAACGCGGGCAACGGCGTCACGTACCCGTTCACCTCGGTCGACGGCAGCGTGACGCTGGACCGGCAGCGGATGGGCGAGCGGACCTGGGACGTCAACCGGGAGGGCATGGCGCACTACGGCCTGATGCCCGACTGGATCGAGGACATCCGCCGGGTGGCGGGCGACGAGATCGTCCAGGACCTCGTCGGCGGCGCCGAGGCCTACCTGCGCACCTGGGGGGCCGCCGAGCGGTTCCAGGCCCCCGCCAACCTGGCCCGGGGCGCGACCGCGACGGCTAGTTCGTCGGAGTGGAGCCCCTGGTACGACTTCCGGCCGCACCGGGCCGTCGACGGCGATCGCGGCACCCGCTGGGCGTCGGGCTGGAGCGACGGCCAGTGGTACCGGATCGATCTAGGCGCCCAACGTCCGATCAGCCGGGTCGCGTTGCGCTGGGAGGCCGCCTACGGGTCGGCCTACCGGGTCGAGGTGTCCGATGACGGCCAGAGCTGGCGGTCGGTGGCGGCGGTCGACGGGGCGTCCGGCGGACTCGATGTGGTCTCATTCGCGCCGACTTCGGCCCGTCATGTGAAGGTCCAGGGAGTCCGCAGGGGGACGAACTACGGCTACTCACTGCGAGAGGTCGGCGTCTACTGAGATCCACTCGGGAACTGGCGGGAGCCGTTGCGGCGCAACGGTTCCCGCCAGTTTTTTGTGTCCGGTATCACCTGGTGTGTGCCCGAAATCACAAGGGAATATGCTTCTCCGTAGCGGGCCAGTGACCCACCGGTTCGCCCCATGTGGTACTTGTCACATCTGCTGTCGGCAGGCAAAGTCGGCAACGAGCGGGCACCCTCGGTCTACCCACGGCCGGGGTCCGCGAATGGACCGGCGTACGGAGGTGCGTACATGTCGAGCACGGAGATCCACGAACTGCAGCGAACCATCGGCCAGCTGCGGCACTGTGTCGGCGCGCTGCGGGGTCGCTACGGCGACATCCCCGCGGTGCGCAGGCTCATGAACGACATCGAACGGCTCGACATCGACTCGAGTGAGTTCTCCGCGACTCCCAGCACGCCCGTGCCCAGGCCCGCGGCCGAAGGCGAGTTCGTCGTCGTGCCGGACACCCCGTACGACCCCGCCCTGTGGCAGGGAGCCGACGACGAAGGAGTCGGCGGCTACCACCGATAACCCCCAGGGTCCCCCACCACGAGAGGTATCCGACGCGGGCCGCCCCGAGCCCGCGAGGATCGCAACAAAGACGAGGAAACGATGACGTCAGGCGTCGGCGCCCCCAGGCGGGCGCGGATCTCCGCGCGCACCCTTCGGACGGACCGGTGGTGGCTCCCGCCGCTGCTGACGAACCTCGGCCTGCTGACGTTCGTGGTCTACGCGGGCGCCCGTTCGTTCATGGGCAAGTGGTACTGGGTCGAGGAGTACGGCTACCTCACGCCGTTCTACTCGCCCTGCCTGAGTGAGTCGTGCCTGCCGGGATCCAGCCACTTCGGCACTCCGCTTCCGGAGCTGCCGGGCTGGATCCCGCTGGGCTTCGTGGCCCTGCCGTTCCTGCTGGGCTTCCGCCTGACCTGCTACTACTACCGCAAGGCGTACTACCGCTCGGTGTGGCAGTCCCCGCCCGCCTGCGCGGTCGCCGAGCCGCACGGCAGCTACTCCGGTGAGACCAGGCTGCCGCTGATCGTGCAGAACGCCCACCGGTACTTCTTCTACGTCGCGCTGGTCGTCTCGGTGATCAACACCTACGACGCGGTGCTCTCGTTCACCCACGGCGTCGGCCTCGGGTCGCTGGTCCTGTCGATCAACGTGATCCTGCTCTGGGCGTACACGCTGTCCTGCCACTCGTGCAGGCACATCGCCGGTGGCCGCCTCAAGCACTTCTCCAAGCACCCCGTGCGCTACCGCGCCTGGACGCTGATCTCCAAGCTGAACGTCCGCCACATGCAGCTGGCGTGGACGACCTTGGCGACGCTGATGCTGACCGACCTCTACGTGATGCTCGTCGCCAGCGGCGCCATCTCCGACCTGCGGTTCTTCTAGAAGACCCGCCCTCCCCACCACAGTTTGTCTTTCGAGAGGATCCAATGAGTCAGGTCGAGCGGCACTCCTACGACGTCGTCGTCGTCGGAGCGGGCGGCGCGGGGCTCCGCGCGGTGATCGAGGCCCGCCAGCGCGGGTTGCGCGTGGCGGTCGTGTGCAAGTCGTTGTTCGGTAAGGCCCACACCGTGATGGCCGAGGGCGGCTGCGCGGCGTCGATGGGCAACGCCAACTCCAACGACAACTGGCAGGTCCACTTCCGCGACACCATGCGCGGCGGCAAGTTCCTCAACAACTGGCGCATGGCCGAGCTGCACGCCCGGGAGGCGCCGGACCGCGTCTGGGAGCTGGAGACCTATGGCGCGCTGTTCGACCGCACCGAGGACGGCCGGATCAGCCAGCGCAACTTCGGCGGCCACACGTACCCGCGGCTGGCGCACGTCGGCGACCGGACCGGCCTCGAGCTGATCCGCACCATGCAGCAGAAGATCGTCTCGCTGCAGCAGGAGGACTTCGCCGAGACCGGTGACTACGAGGCGCGGATCAAGGTCTTCGCCGAGGTCACCATCACCGAGCTGGTCAAAGATGACGGCCGCATCGCGGGTGCGTTCGGCTACTACCGCGAGACCGGCCGGTTCGTGCTGTTCGAGGCCCCGGCCGTGGTGCTCGCGACCGGCGGCATCGGCAAGTCGTTCAAGGTCACGTCGAACTCCTGGGAGTACACCGGCGACGGCCACGCGCTGGCCATGCGCGCGGGCGCGACCCTGATCAACATGGAGTTCGTCCAGTTCCACCCGACCGGCATGGTCTGGCCGCCCAGCGTGAAGGGCATCCTGGTCACGGAGGGCGTGCGCGGCGACGGCGGCGTGCTGAAGAACTCCGAGGGCAAGCGCTTCATGTTCGAGTACGTCCCCGAGGTGTTCAAGGGGCAGTACGCGGAGACCGAGGAAGAAGCCGACCGCTGGTACACCGACCAGGAGAACAACCGGCGCACGCCCGACCTGCTGCCCCGTGACGAGGTCGCTCGCGCGATCAACTCCGAGGTCAAGGCGGGCCGCGGCTCACCGCACGGCGGCGTCTATCTCGACATCGCGAGCAGGCTGCCCGCCGAGGAGATCAAGAAGCGGCTGCCCTCGATGTACCACCAGTTCAAGGAACTGGCCGATGTGGACATCACCGCGGAGCCGATGGAGGTCGGTCCCACCTGTCACTACGTGATGGGCGGCATCGAGGTCGACCCGGACACCGCGGCGGCGAGCGTCCCCGGCCTGTTCGCCGCGGGTGAATGCTCCGGCGGCATGCACGGCTCCAACCGGCTCGGTGGCAACTCGCTGTCGGACCTGCTGGTGTTCGGCAGGCGCGCGGGTCTCGGCGCGGCGTCCTATGTGGAGTCGCTGGAGTCGCGGCCGACGGTGTCGCAGTCCGATGTGGACGCGGCGGCGGAGATGGCGCTCTCGCCGTTCGACCCGCCCACCGAGGGCGTCGAGGAGAACCCGTACACGCTGCAGAACGAGCTGCAGCAGTCGATGAACGACCTGGTCGGCATCATCCGCAAGTCGGAGGAGATCGAGCAGGCGCTGGAGAAGCTCGCCGAGATCCGCTCGCGCATCCGCAACGTCACCGTCGAGGGCCACCGGCAGTTCAACCCGGGCTGGCACCTCGCGATCGACCTGCGCAACATGCTGATGGTCAGCGAGTGCGTCGCCCGCGCGGCCCTGATCCGCACGGAGAGCCGCGGCGGCCACACCCGCGACGACCACCCCGGGCTTGACGCGCAGTGGCGCAACAAGCTTTTGGTGTGCAGCGCGAAGAACGATGACCCGGTCGTTCCTGGTGTCGAGGTGACGCCGAAGGAGCAGTTGCCGATGCGGCAGGACCTGATCGAGCTCTTCGAACTGCCTGAGCTGGAGAAGTACTACACCGAGGACGAGCTGGGCAGCCACCCGGGAAGGACGGCCTGAGGTGTCGTACAAGGCGAAGTTCAAGATCTGGCGCGGCGACGACCAGACCGGGGAGCTGCACGACTACCTCATCGAGGTGAACGAGGGCGAGGTCGTCCTCGACATCATCCACCGGTTGCAGGCCACCGCCGCGCCCGACCTCGCGGTCCGCTGGAACTGCAAGGCGGGCAAGTGCGGCTCGTGCTCGGCGGAGATCAACGGCAGGCCGAAGCTGCTGTGCATGACCCGGATGTCCACGTTCACCGAGGACGAGGTCATCACGGTCACGCCGCTGCGCGCCTTCCCGGTGATCCGCGACCTGGTGACCGACGTGTCCTTCAACTACCAGAAGGCCCGCGAGATCCCGTCCTTCACCCCGCCGCCGGGCCTTGAGCCGGGCGAGTACCGGATGAAGCAGGTCGACGTCGAGCGCTCGCAGGAATTCCGCAAGTGCATCGAGTGCTTCCTGTGCCAGGACACGTGTCACGTGATCCGCGACCACGAGGACAACAAGGAGTCCTTCGCGGGCCCGCGTTTCCTCATGCGGATCGCCGAGTTGGAGATGCACCCGCTGGACTCCGCGGACCGGGTCCGCGAGGCGCAGGACGACCACGGTCTGGGCTACTGCAACATCACCAAGTGCTGCACCGAGGTCTGCCCGGAAGGCATCAAGATCACCGACAACGCGCTCATCCCGATGAAGGAGCGCGTCGCCGACCGTAAGTACGACCCGATCGTCTGGCTGGGCAGCAAGCTGTTCAAGCGCGAGAAGGCGTGAGCTCCGGGGCTTCCGGAAGCTGAGTGCGGCTTCCGGAAGCCCTGGCCAGCACCACCTGGGCGGCGACGATGCCGACGAGCATCACGACCGAGCCGACGAGCTGAACGGGCGTCAGCAGTTCGCCGAGGAGCACCGCGGCCAGCCCGGCGCCCACCAGGATCTCCACGCACGAGATGAGGCTCGCCGCGGTCGACGAGATCGTGCGCTGCCCCAGTGCGCTGAGCAGGACCGCCGTGGCCATGCCCACGACACCGATCCACGTCAGCAGGAACCAGTCCGTCGCGTCCACCCGGTCGAACGGGAACGGCGCCAGGGGAAGCAGGCTCACCGCGCCGACGCAGGCGCCCCAGGTGGTGAGGACCAGCGGGTCGTGCACGCGGAGACCGTGTTCGGCCAACAGGAACCGGCCCGCCAGCGTCGCCGCCGCCACCATGGCGGTGAGCAGGCCGAGAACGTCCAAGGACATCGTCGTCCACACCTGGCTGACCAAGGCCAGACCCAGCAGGGTCGTCCCGATCCCCACCCACAGCGTGCCCGGCAGCCGGGTGCGCCGGACGAAGCGGATCCAGAGTGCGATCAGCACCGGGGCCAGGTATTCGATCAGCAGCGTGATCCCGACGGGCAGCCGGGTGATCGCGAACGTGTAGCTGACCTGGTTGAGAGACAACGTGAACACGCCGTAGAGGCCGAGCAGCCACCAATGTCGATAGTGGATGCGAAGGCTCCGCCGAGTGGCCACGGCCAGGAGCAGCAGGGCGACCGCGCCGATGGTCATGCGGCCCTGGATCACGTTGACCGCCGACAGCCCCGACCCGGCGAGCATTTTCAGCATGGGGGCGGAACTCCCCATGGCCACCGCGCCGAAAGCGGCGAGCACCAGCCCTCGTCTCATGTCCGCGACGCTAACCGAGGCGCCCATGGCCGCGATTGAAAGTTTTCCCGCCGAGGCGCAAGATTATTGCGTGACCACTGTGGCCCTGGATGAGACCGACCATCAGTTGCTTGCTTTGTTGCAGCGGGATTCCGCCCGCACCCTGGGTGAACTCGGCGAACTGGTGTCGCTCTCACCCAGCGCAGTGCAGCGGCGGATCGACCGCTACCGCAAGGCAGGGCTCATCGAACGCCACGTCGCCGTGCTCGACCCAGCACAGGTCGACGTGCTGCTCGCGGTGTGTCTGGTGACTCTCGCCAAGGAGTCCCGCGCGCTGCACGCCGCGTTCCGGCGCAGGCTCCTCGCCGCGCCGGAGGTCCAGCAGCTCTACAGCGTCTCGGGGGAGACGGATTTCGTCGTGGTGCTGGCCACCACGGGAATGTCCCACTTCCGAGAGGTGTCCGAGCGGCTGCTCAAGGACGCCCCCAACATCCAGCGCTACAGCACGATGTTCGTCCTCGACCCGGTCCGCACCGGCACCGCTCTGCCCACCCGCCGCTGAAAACGACGATGGCCGCCTCCCGGTGCGGGAAGCGGCCATCGAAGGGTCGGAATCGGGGTCAGCCCACGTTGGTGGCCCCGGCGCCCGCGAGGTCGTCGGCGTGCACGACGGCGGCTCCCTCATCGGTCTTGACGGCCTTCTTGCCCTGGCTCAGCCTGCGTTCGACGTAGATCGCGAACCGGCTCAGCGCGTAGTTGACGATGATGAAGATCACCGCGATCAGCAGATAGGTCTGGATCGGGTTGCTGAGGACCTGGACGATCTGGCCCCCGACGCGCACCGTCTCCTCATAGCTGATGATGAAGCCCAGCGACGTGTCCTTGAGAATCACGACAAGCTGGCTGATCAGCGCGGGGAGCATCGCCCGGAACGCCTGCGGGAGCAGGACCAGCCGGAGCACCTGTCCGCGGGTCAGGCCGAGTGACTCGGCCGCTTCGCGCTGTCCCTTGGGCAGGGAGTTGATGCCCGCTCGCACGATCTCGGCGATGACCACCGAGTTGTAGAGCGTCAGGCCGATCACCAGGTACCACATGGGTTCCAGGCTCACGCCGAACTCGGGCAGCACGCGTGCGACGAAGAAGATGGCGATGACGACGGGGATACCGCGCAGCAGTTCGATGAAACCGACGACGATCCAGCGGTACCACGGTGCCGAGGTGACCCGGGTGACCGCCAGGAGGGTGCCGATGATCAGCGAGAACACCACGGCGAGCACGGCCGCCATCAGCGTGTTGGCCAGTCCCTCGCTGATGCGGTTCCAGACCAGGTTGAACTGGGCGTCACTCGGGTCGAACAGCGGAGTCCACTTGTCCGCGTCGAACTGGTTCTGCTTGTCGAGCTGCCGGTACACCACGTACAGACCGGCGAGCAGACCCGCCACGGCGAGAATGCTGAACAGCAGGACCCGGCGCTTGGCCCGCGGTCCCGGGGCGTCGTAGAGGACGGACGCGCTCATCGGGCGATCGCCACCTTTCGCTCCAGCCAGCCGAGGAAGGCACCGGCCGGGAGTGTGATCAGCAGGTAGGCGATGACGATGCCGGTCAGCACGGGCAGTGCTGCCTCACCGCGCGACCCGGTCAGTGTGTCCGACACCGCGAACAGTTCCCCACCCACGCCGAACGCGCCGACGATGGCCGAGTTCTTGATCATCGCGATGATCACGCTGCCCAGCGGCGGCACGACGGTGCGGATCGCCTGCGGCAGGATAATGCTGGTCAGCGACTGGCCGAACGTCAGCCCGACCGCGCGCGCCGCCTCGGCCTGACCCGCGGGCACCGAGTTGATGCCACTGCGCACCGCCTCGCAGACGAACGCCGACGTGTAGAGCACCAAGGCGACGATGCTGAACCAGAAGTAGGCGCCGTTGATCCCCACCTCCGGCAGGCCGAAGGCGCAGAAGAACAACACCACGGTCAGCGGGCAGTTGCGGAAGACATTGACCCAGGACGTGCCGATCCACCGCAGTGGGGGCACGGGGGACACTCGGAAGCCCGCCAGGATCGTTCCGAGGATGAGCGAACCGACCATGGCGTAGCCGCAGATGTACAGGGTCTTGAAGAACCCGTCGCGGTACAGCGCGAAGTTCTCGAAAATGACGTTCACGTGGACTCCGAGCCCGATTAAGGCTCGGGGCGCCTGCCGGTCAGCAGACGCCCCGAGGGCGGGTCAGTCGATCAGCTGCAGGTGGCCAGCGTCGGCAGCTTGGGGGTCTCGGGCGCGACCTTGCCCGCGGTGTCCTTCCACGCCTTCTCGTACTCGGCGGACGACTCGCTCAGAGTCTTGTGGATGAACTCGCAGAACTTGGTGTCGCCCTTTTCGATGCCGATGCCGTACGGCTCCTTGGTGAAGGGCTTGCCGACAAGCTTGAAGTCACCCTTGCTGGCGTCGATCAGGCCGAGCAGGATCACGTTGTCGGTGGTGACGGCCTGCACCTGGCCGGTGCGCAGCGCGTCGGCGCACTTCGAGTACACGTCGAACAGCACGATGTTCGCCGCGTCGACGTACTGCTTGATCTTCTCGGCGGGCGTGGAGCCGGTGACCGAGCAGACCTTGGCGTTGGCGGCCTTGAGTGCTTCCGGACCCGCGATGTCGGAGTCCTTCTTCACCATCAGGTCCTGACCCGCTTCGTAGTACGGGCCCGCGAAGGAGATGCGCTCCTTGCGCTTGTCGTTGATCGTGTAGGTGGCGACGACGAAGTCGACCTTGCCCTGCTCGATGACCTCTTCGCGGATCTTCGAGGGGGTCTCCACCCACTCGATCTTGTCCGCGGAGATGCCGAGCTTGGCCGCGATCAGCTTGCCGATCTCGACGTCGAAGCCCGCGGGCTTGCCGTCGAGACCCTTGAGGCCGAACAGCGGCTGGTCGAACTTCGTGCCGATCGTGACCTTGCCCGCCTTCTGCAGCGTGGCCATGGTCGTGCCTTCGTCGAACTTCGCCTCGGTGTTGACCGGTGGGTTGGTTCCCGCGTCGTTGCCTTTGTCACCGCAAGCGGTCATCGAGAGGGCGAGAGCGGCGGTCACGGTGCCAACCAGAAGGCCCCGGAGTCGCATGTGGTGCTCCTTTGTTTTCGATTCGGCTGCGGTCCAGCCGAACAGTTGTGGGACTAGCTAGTGAGTAAGGATCTTGCCAAGGAAGTCTTTCGCGCGCGCGGATTTGGGCGCGGTGAAGAACTCGTCGGGCGTCGTGTCCTCCACGACCTCGCCGTCGGACATGAAGATCACCCGATGGGCTGCTTTTCGGGCGAAGCCCATCTCGTGGGTCACGACGAGCATCGTCATGCCCTCGCTCGCCAGCGAGGTCATCACGTCGAGCACCTCCTGGACCATTTCCGGGTCCAGCGCGGAGGTCGGCTCGTCGAACAGCATCACCTTGGGCTTCATCGCCAGCGCGCGCGCGATCGCCGCGCGCTGCTGCTGGCCGCCGGAGAGCTGCGCGGGGTACTTGTCCGCCTGGTTGGCGATACCGACCCGCTCCAGGAGCGCCATCGTCGTCTTGCGCGCCTCCGCGGCGGGCATCTTGCGCACCTTGAGCGGGGCGAGGCTGACGTTCTCGGCGATGGTCTTGTGGGCGAAGAGGTTGAACGACTGGAACACCATGCCGACCTCGGCCCGCAGCTGCGCGAGCTGCTTGCCCTCGGCGGGCAGCGGCTTGCCGTCGACCTCGATGAGGCCCGAGTTGATCGGCTCGAGCCGGTTGATGGCGCGGCACAGCGTCGACTTGCCGGAACCCGACGGACCCAGGACGACGACGACCTGGCCCTTCGGTACCTCGAGGTTGATGTCCTTGAGGACGTGCAAGGTCCCGAAGTACTTGTCCACCGCCTCCATCCGGATCATGGCTGGGGCGGTGTTCGAGGCGGTCATGTAGGTCCTCCACGAGCGCGTTCGTGACGATTGCGGCTTCGGCGGGCACGCGATGGCGGAAACCTACTCCGGCTCCCGCCGATGTCCAGGCCAGTTGAGCAACACTTAGGGTCTCAACTCTGTCACACAGCCGCCTGGTGAACCGGAGGACACGCGTGCGAGTGCTGCTCGTGGAAGACGACGACAGGGTCGCGGAGGCGCTGATCCCGGCCCTGGTGCGGCGCGGACTGGCGATCAAGCGGCTCGCGTCGGGCGCCGGGGTGCTCGACACCGTCCGCGAGGTCGACGTGGTCCTGCTTGACCTCGGCCTGCCCGACGTCGACGGGATCGTCCTCTGTCGACAGATCCGCGCGGCCAGCGACGTGGCGGTCATCGTGGTCTCCGCGCGCGGCGAGGTCGACGACCGCATCCTCGGTCTTCGCGCGGGGGCGGACGACTATCTGGTGAAGCCCTACGACGTGGACGAACTCGTCGCCCGCGTGCACGCCGTGCGCAGGCGCAAGTCGCCAACGCCCGGCGGGCCGGGCATGGCGGGGGTCGCCGAGGTGGGTGACGTCCGGGTCGACCTCGACCGGCACGAGGTCACTGTGGACGGTGCGGTGATCGCCTTGTCCCGCAAGGAGTTCCACGTGTTCTCGCTGATCGTCGCGGCCCAGGGCTCGGTGTGCACCCGGGACCAGATCCTCGCCGAGGTGTGGGGTCGGGCGGGCTCGGCGGAGAACCGCTCGCTCGACGTGCACGTCGCGACGCTGCGCACCAAGCTCGGCAGGCCCGCGCTGATCGAGACCGTTCGCGGGGTCGGATACCGGCTGGCGAACCAGCCGGGCAAACTCGTCTGAGCAACCTGGGGAGGTCTCGTGCGGACGCGGCTGTTGGGGATGATCTGGTTTCTCGTCGCGCTGGTCGTGTTCGGGCTGGGCATTCCGCTGGCGATGGCCGTGGCGGGCGCGGAGCAGCAGAAGCTTTTCCTCGACCGGCTCACCGACACCAGCCGGTTCGCCTCGATGGCCCAGCGCCCGCTGACCGACGCCCGGCCCGAGTCGCTGCGTGAGGAACTGCAGCGGTACTCCGAGATCTACGGCATCGACGTGGTGATCGTCGACCAGGACGCGAACCCGGCGGTCGGCTCGGGGCGCACGGACGCCCCCAGCCCGGTCGACCTGACCGATCCAGAGGTGCGTGAGCAGGTGCAGGCCGCGCTCGCGGGCACGCGCCCGAAGGTCGGGCCGCTGGTGCTGCCATGGGACGACGAGCCCTTGGTGCTGGCCGGGCCCGTGCTGGTCGACGGGGAAGTGCGCGGCGCGGTCGTGTCGGTGTCGCCCACCGACCGCAGCCGGTCCCGGATGCTCTGGTGGTGGCTGCTCATCGGCGCGGGCGGCGTCCTGGCGTTCGGGCTCGCGCTGATGCTCGCCGTGCCGGTCATCCAGTGGATCCTGCGGCCCGTCCGCAGGCTCGACGAAGCCACCGGGTCGCTGGTGAGCGCCGTGGTGAGCGGACGCGACGCCGAGTTGGTCGGTGGCGCCCACGGGCCTCCTGAGCTGCGCAAACTCGGCAAGTCGTTCGACCAGATGGCGGCCAGCGTCGGCGACACCCTCGCCGCCCAGCGCGCGTTCGTCGCCGACGCGTCGCACCAGCTGCGCAACCCGCTGACCGCGCTCAAGCTGCGGCTGGTCAACCTCGAAGGCCACGTCGACGCCGAGGCCGAGGTCCACCGGGTCGCGGCCGCCGCCGAAGCCGACCGGCTCAACCAGATCCTCGACGAGCTGCTGTCGATGGCGCGGGCCGAGAGCGCGGGCAGCGATCTGGTGCCCACCGACGTCGACACCGTCGTCGCCGAGCGGGTCGCCGACTGGCGGGTCGTGGCGGTCTCGCGCGACATCACGCTGGACTGCGTCGGCGCGGCGGGCGACACGTGGGCGATGGCCCCGCCGCGCGGCGTCGACGGCATCCTCGACGCGCTGCTGGACAACGCGCTGAAGTTCACCGGATCAGGTAGTGCCGTGGAACTCGCGGTCGACGTGGTCGACGACGTCGTGCGGCTGTCGGTGCGCGACCACGGCCCTGGTCTTCGACCCGAGGAACTGGAACGGGCCACCGACCGGTTCTGGCGCAGCCACAGCCACCAGAACGTCCCCGGCTCCGGGCTGGGCCTGGCCATCGTCAGCCGCATCGTCGCCAGGGCGGGCGGGGACCTGCGGCTCGACCTGCCCGAGGGCGGCGGCCTCCGGGTGACCGTCGACCTGCCCGCCGACCGGCTTTAGGTCCTGTCCGACCTGGTCAGGCCTTCTCGTCGCGGTAGTAGCGCAACGCGCCCGCGTGCAGCGGGACCGGATCGGTCTCGATGGCCGAGTGGATGTCGATGGCCAGGGCCGCGCGGTTCGCCCTCGCCAGCTCGCCGTGCGCGTCGAACAGGCCCCGGACCAGCGCCTCGGCGACGTCCGTGGGCATCGCGTCGGTGACGAGCAGGTAGTTCGGCACGGCCAGCGTGGTGACCGGCCCGCCCGCCAGGTTGTACGTCGACACCGGGATCGACGCGGTGTTGTAGACCGGGTACTGGTTGCGCATGTTCGGCATCGCGTCGGTCAGGTCGAGCAGGCGCAGCGGGACCACCGCGGCCAGGTCGGTGATCGCCTTCGTCGGCAGGCCGCCCGACCAGAAGAACGCGTCGACCTGCCCGCGCTTGAACGCCTCGATGGACTCGGTCAGCCCGAGGTGCACCTTGCTCAGCGTGCCCGGGTCGGACAGCCCCGAGAGTTCCAGGAGGCGTTTGGCGATGAACGCGACCCCGGATTCCGGCGAACCGATCGCCACCCGCGCGCCGCGCAGCCCGTCGAGGTTGCGGATCGAGCCGTCGCCGCGGACCACGACGTGCAGGTAGTCGTCGTAGAGCCGGGCGAGCGCCTGCGGCTTGCGCGGGGTGTTCGTGGGCTGGGCGGCGACGTCGGCGGCGCTGAAGGCGACATCGGCCTCGCCGGCGCACAGCTTGCGGATGTTCTCCGGGGATCCGCTGGTCTTGAGGACCTCCGGCCGCTCGATCACCAGCTGCCGCTGCCAGGCGTTGGCCAGCGATTCGGACAGGCTGTGATAGACCCCGGAGGGGAACCCGGCGGCGATCCGCAGCCGCACCCCGGCGAACTGGCTGTCGCACCCGGACAGCGCGCTCGCCAGGCAGACCAGGGCCAGGACCATGCCGCCGAGTCGTGTCCGCACCATTGGCCGATCGTGCCAGACGCCTGCCTTCGGCGGGACCGGGATGGCCGCGTACCCTCGGACAGCGAGATGAGCGCGCGCACTTACGAAGTTCGCACCTATGGGTGCCAGATGAACGTCCACGACTCCGAGCGGCTGTCGGGGTTGCTTGAGGACGCAGGCTACGTCGCCGCCGACAGCGGCGCCGTCGCCGATGTCGTCGTCTTCAACACCTGCGCGGTCCGGGAGAACGCCGACAACAAGCTCTACGGCAACCTCGGCCACCTCGCCCCCGCGAAGACGTCGAACCCGGACATGCAGATCGCCGTCGGCGGCTGCCTCGCCCAGAAGGACCGCGGGGAGATCGTCCGCCGCGCCCCATGGGTCGACGTCGTGTTCGGCACGCACAACATCGGCTCGCTGCCCGCCCTGCTCGACCGGGCCCGGCACAACCAGCGGGCCGAGGTCGAGATCCTGGAGTCGCTGGAGGTCTTCCCCTCCACGCTGCCCGCCCGGCGCGACTCGGCGCACTCCGGCTGGGTGTCGATCTCGGTGGGCTGCAACAACACGTGCACCTTCTGCATCGTCCCGTCGCTGCGCGGCACCGAGCGCGACCGGCGCCCCGGCGACATCCTGGCCGAGGTCGAGGCCCTGGTCGCCGAGGGTGTCCTCGAGGTGACCCTGCTCGGTCAGAACGTGAACTCCTACGGCGTCGAGTTCGGCGATCGCTTCGCCTTCGGCAAGCTGCTGCGCGCCTGCGGCGAGATCGACGGCCTGGAGCGGGTCCGGTTCACCTCCCCGCACCCCAAGGACTTCACCGACGATGTCATCGCCGCGATGGCCGAGACGCCGAACGTGTGCCACCAGCTGCACATGCCGCTGCAGTCCGGATCGGACAAGGTCCTCAAGGACATGCGCCGGTCGTACCGCACGGCCCGCTACCTCTCGATCATCGAGAAGGTCCGCGAGGCCATGCCGGACGCGGCCATCACCACCGACATCATCGTCGGCTTCCCCGGTGAGACCGAGGAGGACTTCCAGGGCACCCTCGACGTCGTCCGCCAGTCCCGCTTCGCCAGCGCCTTCACGTTCCAGTACTCCAAGCGCCCCGGAACGCCGGCGGCGACGATGGCGGGACAGGTGCCGAAGAAGGTCGTCCAGGAGCGCTACGAGCGGTTGATCGATCTGCAGGAGGAGATCTCCTGGGACCTCAACAAGGAACTGGTCGGCCGCACCGTCGAGGTCGTCGTCGCGGCGGGGGAGGGGCGCAAGGACGCCGACACCCACCGGATGAGCGGTCGCGCGCGCGACAACCGCCTGGTGCACTTCGCCCCGACCGGGGCCACCGAGTCGATCCGCCCCGGCGACGTCGTCGAAACGACCATCACCTACGCCGCCCCGCACCACCTGGTCGCCGACGGTGACGTCGTGTCCCACCGCCGGACCCGCGCGGGCGACCACCACGAGGCGGGCATCCGCCCGAAGACGACGGGGGTCGGCCTTGGCCTGCCCGCGTTCGGCGTGCCCGCCCCGCTGCCCGAGGCCACCGGCTGCGTGACCACGTGAGCGAAGACGACATGGCAGGCCTCAAGCGCGAGATCGACGAAGTCGAGCACCAGGCGGCCCGCACGGTCGAACTGGGTGGCCGCGCGGTGATCATCTCGGTCGCGGTGTTCGTGCTGATCGTCGGCTACCTGCTGCCGTGGATGGGCAGTGCCCCCGGCTGGGAAGTCCTTCTGCACCAAGGGGATGCGGCGGGCAAGGCCGGAATGGTCCCCCGCCTGTTCGCCGCGACGGCGGCCCTGTTCGGCGTCGTCACGTCGGTGCTGGCGCTGATCACCCGACGCTGGGGACTCACCTGGGTGTGCGCCCTGGGTTCGTGGTTCGCTTCGGTGGACGGCCTCCTGGCGATCTGGACGCGCCAATCGGTAGCGGGCCTGACCTCACCCGGCCCCGGCATCGGCCTGATCATCAGCGAAATCGCCATGGTCACCCTCGGCGTCCTCTGGTTCCGCACGGCCTGGTCGAGGCTTTAAGCATCGCGCTTTCCTGATTCGCAAAGACCTCGGATGGCCTTGCGATTCTTCAGCGAGAAGCGACACTTTGTTCATCGGCGGCCGGCCACTCGCGCCACTGGGTGGCCTGAGCGCCGGCGGAGTCCCCGGCCCGCACCCAGCACGGACTTGATCATCAGCGAATCGCCGAGTCACTCCTGGGCGTCCTCTGGTTCCGCACGGGTGGTCGAGGTTCGCGCCTGAATGTCGAACTCACTTGCCGGGAGGGGCGACTCGTTTGCTGGAAGGGGCGACTCGCGGGTATGGGAAAGGCCGCCCCGGAGGGCGGCCTTTCGTTGAACCTCAGCGGGAAGCGACAGCCTGCTCGGCCGCTGCCAGCCACTCACGCCACTGTGCGGCCTGAGCCTCGGCCTGCTCGGCGCGGCGCTTGTCGCCGGCTGCCCGGGCCTTCGCGGCCTGGGCCTCGAACTGCTCGACCCGCTCACGGAACTGCGCGGCCCGTGCCTCGGCCTCGGGGTCGGTCTTGCGCCACTGCGCGTCGGCCGCGGTCCGGACCTTCTCCTCGACCGTGCGCATGCGGCCCTCGAGCTCACGGATCCGCTCGCGCGGGACCTTGCCGATGAGCTCCCACTTCTCCTGGATCTTGTGGAGCTGGGCCCGCGCGGCGTCGAGGTCGCCCTTGACGTTGATCTTCTCCGCCTCGGCGAGCAGCTCTTCCTTGAGCTTGGCGTTCTGCGCGAACTCCGCGTCCCGCTCGTCGAACACCGAGGAGCGCCTGCTGAAGAACTTGTCCTGCGCCGCCCGGAACCGCTGCCACAGCGTGTCGTCGGCGTCCTTGGGCGCGCGGCCCGCCGCCTTCCACTCCAGCATCAGGTCCTTGTAGCGGGCGGCGGTCGGGCCCCAGTCGTCGGACTCGGACAGCAGCTCGGCCTCTTCGACCAGTTCCTGCTTGCGCGACTTGGCCGTGGAGCGCTGGCGGTCGAGGTCGGCGAAGTGCGACCCGCGCCTGCGGTTGAACGTGTCACGGGCCTTGGAGAACCGGCGCCACAGCTGCTCGTCGGTCTTGCGGTCGACGCCCTTGATCGTCTTCCACTCGTCGAGGATCTGGCGCAGCCGGTCGCCCGCGACTTTCCACTGAGTCGACTCCTCGGCCAGCTGCTCGGCCTCGGTGACCAGCTCTTCCTTGCGTGCCACCGAACCGGCCCGCGCCTCGTCCCGCGCGTGCTTGGCGTGGTCGAGCGCGACCGCGGCGTGCGCGATCACCTGGTCGAGCCGGGCCTCCAGACCCACCAGGTCGCCGACGACGTGCGCCTCGGCGAGGGAGTCCTTGATGTGCTTGGCGTTCGTCGCCGCGTGCTTGGGATCGCCGGACCCGGCGGCGAGCCGGGTCTCGAGCAGCTCGACCTCGGTGCGGATGTCGTCGAACCGACGCGCGAAGTGCGCGAGCCCTTCCGCGGGCTCACCGGCCTGCCACGACCCGACCACGCGCTCACCGTCTGCGGTGCGCACGTACACGGTGCCTTCCTCGTCGACCCGACCCCACTTGGACGGGTCGGCCGACGCCACCGCGACGGGCGGCAGCGCGTCGACCGGAGCCGCGGTGGGCACGGGCGCGGCGACCGGCGCGGCGTGCGCGACCTTCGCGACAGCCGACGGCAGCGCGGCGGGCTTGGGCACCGGCTTCGCCGCGGGCTTTGCGGGGGCTTCCTCAGCGGCGGGCTTGACCTCTGCCGCCTCCGTCGATTCTGCCTGGTCGGCGGCAGGGGCCTCAGCGGCCGCGGACTGGGCCTCGGCCGCACCATCGGTGTCACCGGTGGTGACATCGGCCGCCGTGGGGCTCGCGGTCTCGGTTTCGGGCTCCACGGCCACCGGGTCGCTCGCCTCGGCGTCAGTGTTGTCCTCGGAGATGTCGGCGCCCGTCACAGCCGCGACCTCGGCCGGGTCGACGGGTACAGCGGGGCGGGGTTCGCCTCCCGGACCTGGCGTGACCGCCTCGGGAACGCTCCCAGGCGCATCGACAACGGCGTCTACACCGCTGTTCCGCTCCGTCACCGTCTCGGCGCTGTTGTCCCTGTCCGTCATGGCCGGCTCCTTTTGCCTGCGTGCCCGTGTTCCCACGGGCGCCCCGCTCGCGGCGGGGCCCAGCACTGTTCGTACGACCCTCAGGCCGTGCGGCTCTACCCGCGCGCATTCAAACAGGTCAGGCGCCGCCTGGGTACTCCGAGGGCCGCAATGGTCATCATGGTGCCGCAACTCGGCCGTTCGTGGGCCGTCAACGACAAGATACTTCGACGGACAGTAACCTCGGCCGGGTGATATCCCGCGTCGCGGTGCTTCCGCAGCCACCCCTGCTCGTGCCCGAACTCGTCGGCGGGGACGACGTCGACGCGGTGGCCGTCCGGGCGGCGGCCGTGGCGGTCGCGAAGGACTTGGCGCAGGTCGCGCCCACCTGGCTGGTCGTCGGCGTGGGGGAGCGGGCCGAGCGGATCGAGAACGCCGCGGGGACCTTCCGCGGCTTCGGCGTCGACGTGCGGGTCGAGCTTGGGCCGGGTGCCGCCGAGCGGGTGGCCGATCTCGACCTGCCGCTGCCCGCGCTGGTCGCCGGATGGCTCCGCGCCCAGGTCGGGGCCGCCGAGGTCGCCGTCGAACTGGTTCCAGCGGACCTGCCGACCGAGCAGTGTCTCGCCGAAGGCAGGCGACTCGCGGGCGGTGAGGAGCCCGTAGGTCTGCTGGTGCTCGGCGACGGGTCGCACCGCCACGGCGACAAGGCGATCGGCAGGCCCGACGCCCGCGCGGGCTCGTTCGACGACTCGATCGCGGCGGCGTTCGCCCAGGTCGACCTCGACGCGCTGCTGGCCATCGACCCGGCGGAAGCCGACGAACTCGGCGCCGTGGGCCGAGCGCCGTGGCAGGTGCTCGCCGGGGCGGTCCGGGCGGACGGCCGGTCCTGGCGGTGCGTGCGCTCAAGCGTCCAGCTGCCCTTCGGCCTCGCCTACCACTTCGCCGTCTGGGAACCGGTGGCCTCGTGACGCTGAGTGTCGCCGTCGTGGGTCCGACGGCCACCGGCAAGTCCGACCTCGGTGTCGCCCTTGCCGAGCGCCTCGGCGGCGAGGTGGTCAACGCCGACGCCATGCAGCTCTACCGGGGCATGGACATCGGCACCGCGAAAGTCACCATGGACGAGCGGCGGGGCATCCCGCACCACCAGCTCGACGTCCTCGACGTGCGCGAGACCGCCTCGGTGGCGGCCTACCAGCGGCACGCCCGCGCGGCCGTGGAGGACATCCTGGCGCGCGGCCGGGTCCCGATCCTGGTCGGCGGCTCCGGCCTCTACGTGCAAGCCGTGGTGGACGAACTGGACTTCCCCGGCACGGACGCCGCCCTGCGCGCCCGGCTGGAATCCGAACTGGACACGGTGGGCGTGGCCCCCCTCTACGCGCGGTTGCGGGTGCTCGACCCGGTGGCCGCGGAGTCGATCCTGCCCACCAACGGCAGGCGGGTCGTGCGCGCGCTCGAGGTCATCGAACTGACCGGCCGCCCGTTCTCCGCGACGATGCCCAAGCCCGGCCCCGCCCGCTACGGCATGGTCATGGTCGGCATCGACCGCGACGCCGCCGCGCTGGACGAGCGGGTCGACCTGCGCGTCGAGCGGATGTTCGCGGGCGGGCTCGCCGAGGAGGTCCGCGAGTTGGAGAACCAGGGCCTGCGCGAAGGCCGGACCGCGTCCCGCGCGCTCGGCTACCAACAGGTCTTGACCGCCTTCGACGGCGATTACGACCTCGACGCGGCCGCGGCCGAGACCGCGCGGGCGACTCGCCGGTTCGTCCGCAGGCAGCGCTCGTGGTTCCGCCGCGACAAGCGCCTGACCTGGCTCGACGCCGCCCGCCCCGACCTGGTCGACGCGGCCGCGGCCCTGGTCGAACGGTAACCTGGGCACGTGGCGATCACGTTTCTCAAAGGACATGGCACGGAGAACGACTTCGTGCTGCTGCCCGACCCCGACGGCGGTCTCGACCTCACCGTCGCGCGGGTCCGCGCGCTGTGCGACCGGGCCCGTGGGCTCGGCGCCGACGGCGTCCTGAGGATCGTCCGAGCCAAAGCACTTGCCGACGCGCCCGCGGGCATCGACGGCGACGTGTGGTTCATGGACTACCGCAACGCCGACGGCTCGATCGCCGAGACGTGCGGCAACGGTGTGCGGGTCTTCGCGCGATACCTCCACGACACCGGCCTGGTCGACGGCCCCGAGTTCCCCGTCGGCTCCCGCGCGGGTCTGCGTCCCGTGGTCGTGCACCCGGACGGCACGGTGACCATAGACATGGGACCGGTTCGCCGACTCGGCAACTCCGTCGCGGTCGTCGACGGCGCGACGTTTGCCGGAATCGGTATCGATGTCGGCAACCCCCACCTGGCCTGTGTCCTCGACTCCGTCGACCTCGACAGCCTCGACCTGACGGTCCAGCCGGAATTCGACACGACCCTCTTCCCGAACGGCGTGAACGTCGAATTCGTCGCGCCGGTCGGTCCGGACGAGATCCACCTGCGCGTCCACGAGCGCGGCGTCGGCGAGACCCGTTCCTGCGGCACCGGCACGGTCGCCGCGACGGCCGCCGCCCTCGCGGCCCAGGGCGAAACCACCGGATCGTGCACTGTCCACATCCCCGGCGGGACCGTGCACGTCACGATCAGCGAAACGTCGAGCACCCTCACCGGCCCCGCCGTTTTCGTCGCGCGCGGCGAACTCGACCAAGCCTGGTGGGACGCACAGCGCTGAGCGCGGCGTAGGGGGTACCCGGCCCGCGGGCGTTCCAACCCGCGGGAATAACTGAGTCGAATACGCCGCTGAACCATGGGACTATGGGAACAACGGAATCGACGATTCCACCCGACGCGAAGGATGTGCTCACCAGGTGACAGAGGAATTCACTCAGCAGGAAATCAACGGCGCGGTGGCCGACCCGGCTGAGCTCTCCCTCGGTGACCTGGAGCGAGAAGAGCGATCATCACTGCGCCGTGTAGCCGGTCTGTCGACCGAGCTCCAGGACATCACCGAGGTCGAATACCGAAAGCTGCGACTCGAACGGGTCGTGCTGGTCGGCGTGTGGACCGAGGGCTCCGCGCTGGAATCGGAGGCCTCGCTGGCGGAATTGGCCAGGCTGGCCGAAACGGCGGGTTCCGAGGTCCTCGAAGGTCTCGTGCAGCGCCGCGACAAGCCGGACCCGGCGACCTACATCGGTTCCGGCAAGGTCATCGAACTCGGCGACATCGTCCGGGCGACCGGCGCGGACACCGTGATCTGCGACGGTGAGCTCTCGCCAAGCCAGCTGCAGCAGCTGGAGGCGCGGCTCAAGGTCAAGGTCATCGACCGCACGGCGCTGATTCTCGACATCTTCGCCCAGCACGCCCGGTCCCGGGAGGGCAAGTCCCAGGTCGAGCTGGCGCAGCTGCAGTACTTGCTGCCGCGCCTGCGTGGTTGGGGTGAGACGCTGTCCCGCCAGGCCGGTGGCCGTGCGGGCGGCGGCAACGGCGGTGTGGGTCTGCGTGGTCCCGGTGAGACCAAGCTCGAGACCGACCGGCGCCGGATCCGCGCGAAGATCTCCAAGCTGCGCAAGGAGATCAAGTCGATGACCACCGTCCGCGACACCAAGCGCGGGCAGCGGGTCGCCAACGAGATCCCCAGCGTCGCTATCGCCGGCTACACCAACGCGGGCAAGTCGAGCCTGCTCAACGTGCTGACCGGTGCGGGAGTGCTCGTCGAGGACTCGCTCTTCGCGACCCTCGACGCGACGACCCGGCGCACCGAGACCCCGGACGGCAACACGTACACGCTGACCGACACGGTCGGCTTCGTGCGCCACCTGCCCCACCAGCTCGTCGAGGCGTTCCGGTCCACCCTGGACGAGGTCGCCGATGCGGACCTGGTCGTGCACGTGGTCGACGGCGCCGACCCGATGCCCGAGTGGCAGGTCAGGGCGGTGCGCGAGGTGCTCAACGAGATCGGCGAGCGCCGCGACGTGAAGATGCCGCCCGAGCTGGTCGTGGTCAACAAGGTCGACGCGGCCTCCGAGCTCGCGCTGGCCCGGCTGCGGCACCTGCTGCCCGGCGCGGTGTTCGTCTCGGCGCACACCGGGGCGGGCATGGAGGAGCTGCGCGAGCGCATCGCGGCCCTGATCCCGCGGCCGAACCAGCAGGTCGACGTCCTGGTCCCGTACGCCCGCGGCGAGCTCGTCGCCCGGGTCCACCGCGAGGGCGAGGTGCTGACCGAGGAACACACCGCGGCGGGCACCCAGCTGCGCGCGATGGTCAAGGCGGACCTCGCCGGTGTGCTGGAGAGCTTCGCGGCCAACGGCACCTCGGCGTAACTGACCTACAAGGACAACGCGATACTGCGACATGCTGGCGGCCCGGAGTGATCCGGGCCGCCGACGCACGTCCGGGTGGAACGCGACACGCTCCGACACGTCCACCGTTGCGTGACCCCTCCGACGGCTACCGTTGGTGGGACAAGCGGAATGGGGGAGGTGGCAGTGCGGGCGTTGGTGACGACTGCGCTCGTGGCGGGTCTGGTGGGCTTCGGAGCCACGAGCGCGTCCGCGCGTGAGCAGGCTCCGCGGGATGTCTGCGTGATGGCCGACAAGCGGATCGGGGAACTGTCCGGGCTCGTCGCCGACGGCGACCGGTGGTACGCCGTCAACGACGGCGGCACCAAGTCGACGGTGTACGTGCTCACCAAGGAGTGCAAGGTCGAGCGGGTCATCAGCGGCCCGACCGACCCCTTCGACGTCGAAGACCTCGCCCGCGGCGCCGACGGGACCTTCTGGCTCGCCGACACCGGCGACAACGACAAGAAGCGCGAGACGGTCGCGCTGATCGCGCTCACCCCGGACGGCAAGACCAAACTGCACCGGCTGACCTACCCGGACGGCGCCCACGACACCGAGGCGCTGCTGCTCGACCGCGCGGGCACGCCCTATCTGATCACCAAGAACCCCTTCGGCCGCGGCGACATCTACCGACCCGTCGCGGCGATCACCAGCCCAGGGCCGACCGCGCTGGAGAAAGTCGGCTCGGTGCAGCTGACCAGCACCGACACGAAGGGCGGGCCGGTCAACCCGAGCATCGGCTCGGTCGTGGTGACCGGCGCGGCCTCGAACCCGGGCGGCACGGTGGTCGCGCTGCGCACCTACACCGACGCGTACCTGTACGCCGTGCCCGACGGCGACCTGCTCGCCGCACTCAAGACCGACCCAGTGCGGATTCCGCTGCCTGAGGAGAAGCAGGGGGAGGCCATCGGGCTCGAACCGGACGGCACCCTCGTATCCGCGTCCGAGGGCGTGGGCCAGCCGATCCGCGCCGTCACCGGGGCCGCCGGGCGGCTCGCCCCACCGCCGAAGGCGGAGGACGAATCACGCTCCGGTGGGCAGGCGGCCGCCGCGAAGGGTGCCGATGGCGGCGGGCTGGACCCGCTGCCCGCCATCGGCTTCACCGTCATCGCCATCGGCGGCGTCCTGTTTTTCATGCACCGTCGCGCAAGCCGCCGCTAGTCCGCCTCCCCGGAATTCTTAGATTTGGTCACCTGCCGTCTGACGTGCGGGTTTGGGGGTAGCCGTGGTCGGGTTTCGACACGGTCCCCTTAGGTGCGGTCAGGTGCACCGCCGTTGGGCGCGGTGCCAGGTGTCGGGCCTGTTTACAAGCGGCGCAGGACTGCGACGACCTTGCCGAGGACGGTGGCGTCGTCGCCCGGGATGGGGTCGTACGCGGCGTTGTGGGGCAGCAGCCACACGTGGTCGTCGCGGTGCTTCAGCGTCTTCACCGTCGCCTCGCCATCGATCATCGCGGCCACGATCTCGCCGTTGTTCGCGGTGGGCTGCTGGCGGACGACGACCCAGTCGCCGTCGGCGATCGCCGCGTCGATCATCGAGTCGCCCGCGACCTTGAGCATGAACAGCGAGCCCTCGCCGACGATCTCCTTCGGCAGCGGGAACACTTCCTCGATGGCCTGCTCGGCCAGGATGGGCCCACCGGCGGCGATCCGACCCAGGACCGGCACGTACGTCGGCTTCGGGCCCTCGTCGGCCGCCTCGATGAGCACCGGGGCGACCTGTTCGCCGCGCAGCTGTCCCGGGGTGGCGTCCGCGGGCAGCACGCCGATCGCGCGCGGGCGGTTCGGATCCCGGCGCAGGTAGCCCTTCTCCTCCAGCGCGCGCAGCTGGTAGGCCACCGAGGACGTCGAGGTGAGCCCGACGGCCTCGCCTATCTCGCGAACGCTCGGGGGATAGCCGAAGCGCTGGACCCACGACCGGATGACTTCGAGGACCTGACGCTGGCGTAGTGGCAGCTCAGCGCCGTCCGGGGTTTGGTCCAGCTCGGGGAAACTGCGCACGTTGCCCCCCGACAAGGGCTTCCGCTTCGGTGTCCCTGCGGGCTTGCGACCACTCGTGCCTGCCACTGCGCTGCCTCCCTGCGAACCCGGGACGGCCGATCGCGTCCCGGAGTGGATCGACGTCGATCATCTCCGGTCTCGACGTTAGTCCGCCGACCTGGGCAGATCAAACACCTGTTCGAGCGACACGCCGGACAGGTCTCGATTTTGTCGGTGCCGGGTGGTAGACATTCGCACGGACGTTCGATCGAACGGTAGTTCGAGGAGGTTGCGATGGCTGCGACTGCCGCGGTGGCGGTACCTAGGTCGGCCGGCTTGCCGGAAGGCCGATCCCCGCAGGTGGTGGCGCCGCCGAAGTCCGCGCCGCGTCCCGCCCGGCCGATCGGCCAGGGCAGGCTGCGGCCGCCGACCAGGCGACGTCGGGTGCTCGCTCCGCACGTCGTGGCGTCCCCGGCCCGCGGCCCACGGCCTGCGTCGCCGCCGCTCGTCGTGCTGGTCGGCTTGGCGGTGGTGGTCGCGCTCGCGATCCTCGGTCTCGGCTCGTTCGCCGGCGCCATGACGGGGGCCGACGTTCCGACGACGACCACCGTGGTCCGCGTGGAGCCCGGCGAGACCCTGTCCGACCTCGCCGCCCGGATGGCGCCCGACAGCGATGTCACGGCGGTGGTCGACAAGATCCGTGAGCTCAACGCGCTTGACGGCTCGATGGTCCGCGCGGGTCAACCGCTGAGGGTGCCGTCCTCCCGCTGAGCTCGACGCTTCAAACAGACTGACCCGTGCCTCGGTGAGGTGCGGGTCTTGCGCTGTCCGGGGGGAAGTTGATCTACGGTGTAGCCCGCCCGGGTGCGGCCCGGGTTCCGCCGAAAGAGTGAATAAACCGGTTCACCTGGATGTTGGAACTACTGGATGTGTACCCGGTTTCCGCTCGCTCACGTTCGGTGCTACAGCGGCGAGTCAACTTGCATCATGTGGCGTCGACGAATAAGTTCAACCCCAACATCTAGTAGTTACGCCGCTGTAGTTCGTCCACAGGTTGGGTTGAGTTACCCACAAGCTGTCCACAGATTGATCACCAAGCGTGGTCGTGGACGCCCGGACATGCGGCTACTCGGATGACCGGAGCAGAGAGGGAGGGGTGAGACCCGATGAGGTGTCCATTCTGCCGCCACTCCGACTCCAGGGTCGTCGACTCGCGCGAGGTCGACGACGGGCAGGTGATCCGCCGCAGGCGGTCCTGCTCCAAGTGCAGCCGCCGCTTCACCACCGTCGAGGAGGCGGTCCTCGCCGTGGTGAAGCGGTCGGGGGTCACCGAGCCGTTCAGTCGGGACAAGGTGATCACGGGCGTGCGGCGGGCCTGTCAGGGCAGGCCGGTCGACGAGGACCAGCTGCAGCTGCTCGCCCAGAAAGTCGAGGAGACGATTCGCGCCACCGGCAGCGCCGAGATCCCGAGCCACGAGGTCGGGTTGGCGATCCTGGGGCCGCTGCGGGAGCTGGACGGGGTCGCGTACCTGCGGTTCGCCAGCGTTTACCGCGCTTTTTCCTCGGTCGAGGACTTCGAGAAGGAGATCGCCGACTTGCGCGCCGCCATGGCGGGCGAGGCGAAGACGGATGACGACTAGACGCGCCGCGCGCACCCAGGGCGGGAGCAAGCGCGGGAAGAGACTTGAGCCGCATCGGACGGGGAGCCCGGACGTGGCCACACCAGGACAAGCCAGTGATGAGGGAGAGGGACCGGTCATGACCGAAACCGTGGGCACCCCGGCGAAGGGCGACCGCGCGGAGCGCAACGGCACGCCGAAGCAGGGGCTCAGCGTGCAGCGCGTCTACACCACCGAGGGGGTGCACCCCTACGACGAGGTCACCTGGGAGCACCGCGACGTGGTGATGACCAACTGGCGCGACGGCTCGGTGAACTTCGAGCAGCGGGGTGTCGAGTTCCCCGACTTCTGGTCGGTCAACGCGACCAACATCGTCACCAGCAAGTACTTCCGCGGCGCCGTCGGCAGCTCGGTGCGCGAGAGCTCGCTGCGCCAGCTGATCGACCGCGTCGTGAAGTCCTACGTCGCCGCGGGCATCAAGTTCGGCTACTTCGGTACGCCGAAGGACGCCGAGGTGTTCGAGCACGAGCTGACTTGGATGCTGCTGCACCAGGTGTTCAGCTTCAACTCGCCGGTGTGGTTCAACGTCGGCACCAGCTCGCCGCAGCAGGTCAGCGCCTGCTTCATCCTGGCCGTCGACGACACGATGGACTCGATCCTCAACTGGTACAAGGAAGAGGGGCTGATCTTCAAGGGCGGCTCCGGCGCGGGCCTGAACCTCTCCCGCATCCGCTCCTCGAAGGAGCTGCTCTCCTCCGGCGGCACCGCGTCCGGCCCGGTGTCCTTCATGCGCGGCGCCGACGCCTCCGCGGGAACCATCAAGTCCGGTGGCGCGACCCGCCGCGCGGCGAAGATGGTCGTCCTGGACGTCGACCACCCCGACGTCGAGGAGTTCATCGAGACCAAGGCGCGCGAAGAGGCCAAGATCCGGGTCCTGCGCGACGCGGGCTTCGACATGGACCTCGGCGGCAGCGACATCACCTCGGTCCAGTACCAGAACGCGAACAACTCGATCCGCGTGTCCGACGCCTTCATGCACGCCGTGGAGAACGATGGCAAGTTCGGGCTGCGCTCGCGCACCACCGGCGAGGTCATCGAGGAGGTCGGCGCCAAGCCGCTGTTCCGCAAGCTCGCGCAGGCCGCGTGGTCGTGCGCCGACCCGGGCATCCAGTACGACGACACGATCAACGACTGGCACACCTGCCCCGAGTCGGGCCGGATCAGCGCGTCGAACCCGTGCAGCGAGTACATGCACCTCGACAACTCGAGCTGCAACCTGGCGTCGCTCAACCTGATGAAGTTCCTCGGCGACGACGGCACGTTCGACGCCGAGACCTTCGTCAAGGCCGTCGAGATCGTCATCACCGCGATGGACATCTCCATCTGCTTCGCGGACTTCCCGACCGAGCCGATCGCCGACACCACCCGCAAGTTCCGCCAGCTGGGCATCGGCTACGCCAACATCGGCGCGCTGCTGATGGCCACCGGCCACGCCTACGACTCCGAGGGCGGCCGCGCCCTGGCGGCGGCGATCACCTCGCTGATGACCGGCACCGCCTACCGCCGCTCCGCCGAGCTGGCCGGTGTCGTCGGCGCGTTCGAGGGCTACGCCCGCAACGCCGACGCGCACCAGCGGGTCATGCGCAAGCACGCCGCCGCGAACGACCTGCTGCGCACCCACCACTCCACCGACGCCACCGTCCAGCGTGTGGCGACCCGCGAGTGGCAGGCCGCACTGGAGATCGGCACGAAGTCGGGCTGGCGCAACGCGCAGGCCAGCGTGCTCGCGCCGACCGGCACCATCGGTCTGATGATGGACTGCGACACCACCGGCATCGAGCCGGACTTGGCGCTGGTCAAGTTCAAGAAGCTCGTCGGCGGCGGCTCCATGCAGATCGTCAACCAGACGGTGCCGCGCGCGCTGAAGTCGCTGGGCTACCAGGACGAGCAGGTCGAGGCCATCGTCGAGTACATCGCCGAGCACGGCCACGTCGTGGACGCCCCCGGCCTGCGCCAGGAGCACTACGAGGTCTTCGACTGCGCCATGGGCGAGCGCTCCATCGCGCCGATGGGCCACGTGCGGATGATGGCCGCGGTGCAGCCGTTCATCTCGGGTGCGATCTCCAAGACCGTCAACATGCCGGAGGCGGCGTCGGTCGAGGACGTCGAGGAGATCTACTTCCAGGGGTGGAAGCTGGGCCTCAAGGCGCTGGCGATCTACCGCGACAACTGCAAGGTCGGCCAGCCGCTGTCGGCGGGCAAGGGTGCCAACAACGGCAACACGGCCAAGGCCGAGCCGGAGAAGGTCATCGAGTACCGGCCGGTCCGCAAGCGCCTGCCGAAGAAGCGCCCGTCGCAGACCGTGTCGTTCACCGTCGGCGGCGCCGAGGGCTACCTGCACGCCGGTTCCTACCCCGACGACGGCCTCGGCGAGATCTTCGTCAAGCTCGGCAAGCAGGGCTCCACCCTGGCGGGCGTGATGGACGCGTTCTCGATGTCGATCTCCGTGGGCCTGCAGTACGGCATCCCCCTGGAGTTCTACGTCTCGAAGTTCCAGAACCTCCGTTTCGAGCCCGCGGGCATGACCGACGACCCGGACGTCCGGATCGCCACCAGCGTCCTCGACTACCTGTTCCGCAGGTTGGCCCTGGACTACCTCCCGTACGAGAAGCGAGCCCAACTCGGCATCTTCACCGCCGACGAGCGCTCCGCGGAGGTCTCCGCGGGCTACGGCGGTCCGGCCGATGTGGACCTCGAAGGCCTGCGCACCTCGGTCGACGCCAGCCCCCGAGCGACGATCGAGGCGGCGGAGTCCACGGAGAAGTCCGAGGCACACAGCTCGACGGAGCTGCTGGAACTCCACCTGGGCAAGGCTGCTGACGCCCCGCTGTGCATGACCTGCGGGACGAAGATGCGCCCGGCCGGCTCTTGCTACGTGTGCGAGGGCTGCGGCAGCACCTCGGGCTGCAGCTGATAGCTCGTCATTGGCGCTGTGCCCGAAGGCCGTGGTGATGGATCACCACGGCCTTCGGGCATTTCTGGCCTACGCCGCGGTTCGCCGGGTCGATGTCACTTGTCCGTGAACGCCAGTTTCGCGCCCAGGGCAAGGAAAGCGCCCGCAAAAGTTCGGAGCATCCACGCCAGGATCTTCGGCCGTGAGATGACATGCGTGCGAATCGCGGCGGCGAACAGGCCGTAAGCCGTGAACACGACGAACGTCATGGCCATGAACACACCGCTCATGGCGATCATGCGCAGGAACGCGTTGGGGTCGCCCGTGGTCACAAACTGGGGCAGGAAGGCGAAGAAGAAGATCGTGAGTTTCGGGTTGAGCAGGTTCAGCACGATCGCCGAGGTGATCACCTTGCGCACCGACTGCGGGCCCGTTTCCTCCGTAACGGTCAACGCGCTCTTGTCGCGGAACGTGCTGATGGCCATGTACAGCAGGTAGGCGACGCCCAGGTACTTGAGGATCTGGAATGCCAGTGCGCTCGTGTGCAGCAGGGCCGCGAGGCCGGTGATCGCGGCCAGCATGTGGGGGACGATCCCGACGGTGGATCCCAATGCCGCCACGACACTCGCGCGTGAGCCTCGGGCCAGGCCTGCGGCCATCGTGTAGACGACGCCCGTTCCCGGCGTGATGACGATGATGAAAGTGGTCAGCCAAAACTCGACGCTCACGGCGTGGACCTCCGTGTGATGTGCCTATCCCCAGTACAGATCAACGTACAGGCCATCAGGCAGGATCCGAACCGTGGACGACGTGGTCGAATTCGAGGCGCAGCGGTCTCGGCTGTTCGGGATCGCCTACCGGATGCTCGGGTCGGCCACCGAGGCCGAGGACATCGTCCAGGAGACCTACCTGCGGTGGAGTCAGGCCGACGGCGTCGACACTCCCTCCGCCTGGCTGGCCACCGTGGTCACCAACCTGTGCCTCAACCACCTCACCTCCGCCCGCGCCCGCCGCGAGCGCTACGTCGGTCCCTGGTTGCCCGAGTCCGTCGCGACCGCGGACGGCGCACTGGGGCCGGTGGACACCGCCGAGCGGCGCGAGTCGGTGTCGTTCGCGCTGCTGGTGTTGCTGGAGCAGCTCACGCCGGTGGAGCGTGCCGTGTTCGTGCTTCGTGAGGCCTTCGCCTACCCGCATGCCGACGTGGCCGCGGTGCTCGGGCTCAGCGAGGCCAACAGCCGCCAGTTGCACCGCCGGGCCCGGCAGCGGTTGGCGGGCCACCAGCCTCGGACGAGCGCGAGCCGCGACCGTGAGCTGCTGGAACGCTTCCTCGCCGCCGCGTCCGAGGGTGATGTCGCCGGCCTTGAGCGGATGCTCGCCGCCGACGCCACGTCGTGGGCGGACGGTGGCGGCAAGGTCAACGCCGCGCGCAGGCCGGTGGTCGGGGCGAACAAGGTGGCCCGCTACCTCATCGGCCTCCTCCGCCGGTTCAACGCCGCGACGACCGCCACGTTCGTGGAGGTCAACGGTGATCTCGCGGTGCTCGGCTGGGTCGACGAGACACCGCTGGGCCTGTTCGCGCCGCAGATCGAGGGGGACCGGGTGGTCACGCTCCGGATCGTGGCGAACCCCGACAAGCTGACCTATCTGGCCGGCCAGCTGTCACGTTCCGGGGAGCTGTCCGGTCTTCAGGGATGACCGACCAACCCTGGAGGAACCCCGTGACCCCACCGATTCTGGTGACCGGCGGCAAAGGCACCCTCGGCCGTGTCGTGGTGCGCCAACTGACCGACGCACGCAGGCCCGTGCGCGCGATCAGCCGCTCGACTACACCGCCCGTCGACCTGCTCACCGGCGACGGTCTGGACGCCGCGCTCGCCGAGGTGGACGTCGTCATCCACTGCGCGACCACGCTGGGCAGCAAAGACGTTGTCGCCACCGAGAAACTTCTCGCCGCCGCCAAGACGGCCGGTATCAAGCATTTGGTCTATATCTCGATCGTCGGCATCGACCGCGTTCCGCTGCCGTACTACAAGACCAAGTTGGCGGTAGAGCGGCGGATCGAGGACTCGGGCATTCCGTGGACGACTTTGCGCACCACGCAGTTCCATGACCTGCTCGCGCTCCTGTGGTCGCGGCAGCGGCTCCCAGTCCTGTTCTATCCCTCGCTCCGGTTCCAGCCCGTCGACACCGAGACCGTGGCCGCCCGGCTCATCGACCTGGCGGGCAGTGCGCCCGCCGGTCGGGTTCCCGACCTGGGCGGACCCAGGGTCGAGAAGGCGGGCGACCTCGCCCGCGCCTACCTGCGGTCGACCGGCAGCCGCCGCCCCGCCGTCCCGCTGTGGCTGCCCGGCAAGACCTTCGCCGCCTACCGGCGTGGGGAACACCTGACACCCGAGCACGCCGACGGCCTCGTCGACTTCGACACGTTCCTGGCGAAGTCATGAGGGCGATCGTGGCGCTGCTCGCCCTCACCGAGGCCGTGCTGGGTGGGTGGACCCTGCTGTTCCCGCGCTCGTTCTACGACACCGTCCCCACGGTCGCGCTGGACCCACCGTTCAGCGACCACCTCTTCCGCGACTTCGGCGCGGCGAGCCTGGGAATCGCCGTGGTGCTCACGGCCGCCGCGGTCACGCTCGAACGAACGCTCGTCCGAGTCGCGCTGATGGCGTACTTGACCTTCGCCGTCCCGCACCTGGTCTTCCACGTGACCAGGACCGGCCACTATGGGCAGGCTGAGGGCACGCTGGTGTTGGCGGGACTCGCCACGGCCGTCGTGCTGGGCGCGATAGCGCTATCGATGACTCGACGTCTGCCGAAAGTGGTCTCGTAGCGCTCCGCATATGATGGGCACGGCCGGTTCGGGGGGACCGCACGCCCATCGGGCGCCGGTCCACAAGCGGCCGACGACGGGGGTGGCAGGTGAACGAGCCGGAGGGTGAGCGTCCGCGGACGCCCGCGCTGCCCGAGGACTACCGGGAAGTCTTCCTGTCCCAGGTCTCCGTCGTCACGATCGCCGAGCCGCCGCGCCGCAACTCGCCGCTGGTGCTGTTCGCCGTGCTCTGCATCGTGCTGGTCGGCATCGCGTGGATCGCCGTGCTCGGCAAGGTGACCTCTGGTGGTCTGTCGACGACGGTGGAGGGCACCGCGTACGCGGTCGGCGAGCACGGCGTGGGCCAACGCCCCCGCGCCGATCCGGGTTCGCTTGCCGAACTCGCGGCCAACCCGGTGCTGGTTCCCGGCGCGGCGCTGCGCTCGGCCGCGTGCGACCTGCCGGACCTCGACACGGGTGCGGGCGAACTCGAGAGCTACTACCGCAAGGGCATCACCTGCCTTGACGAGGCGTGGCGACCCGTGTTGACCTCGGTGAACCTGCCGTTCCGCAGCCCCGGGCTCAACATCGCCGACGACCCGCGCACCAAGTGCGGCTTCGCCCCGCACGAGGACGAGGCGACGGCGTTCTACTGCGCCCGCGACAAGATCATCTACATGCCGCGCGAGCGGCTGATCCGCGACGCGGGCGACGAGACGGCGTACCACCTCGCCGTCCTCGCCCACGAGTACGGGCACCATGTGCAGGCCCAGGCTGGCATCCTGCGCGCCGTCCAGGATCAGGAACGGGTCGCCGACGAAGCCGAGTTGCTCGAACTGAGCAGGCGCGTGGAGCTTCAGGCGAACTGCTTCGCCGGGGCGTTCCTGGCCGCCGTCGCCGGAAACGGTTCGGTGGACAAGGACCTGGCGCAGGCTTCCGTCGACAGCTTCGACGACACGGTGAACAGCGACACCCACGGCAGCCGCAAGAACCAGTCCGCCTGGGCGAAGGCAGGCTTCGAGGGCAAGTCCAGTGCCTCCTGCAACACCTGGCAGGCCCCCAGCGACGAGGTCAAATAACCGCGAGTCGCCCGTTCCCGACAACGAGTTCACCGTTCAGAACAGTGAGTTCGCAGTTCAGGACAGTGAGTTCGCAGTTCACGGTGCGCGCCACTCGGCGAGCACCCGCTCGATGTCGTCGCGGATCCGCTCGCGCGCCTCGGCTCGGGCGACCCCGGCCATGAGCATCGCGTCGTACTCGGTCTCCTCGTGCCGGATGGCCGCGACCACCGCGAGCGTGACCGCGTTCTCGTCCAGCGCCTGACCGGCCGCCGAACGCCCGACGCGGCCACTGGACCTTGTTCCCGCGTGCTCGGCGATCGCCTTCGCCCGCTCGATCGCCAGGCGCGGGAACAGGTCGGCGATGCGCAGCGCGAACGCCGCCTGGAACTCGACGTCCTGGGCGGCGCGCCGCTCACGGTCGCGGGCTTTGCGCCGCTCCCGAAGTTCCTCGTCGGCGAAGCACTGCTCCTCGGCGACGTCGAGCGCGCCCCGCTCGACCAGCAGTCCCCGCCGCTGGAAGCGTTTGCGGGACTTGTCCCACCGCACGACCACCGCGGCCAGCCCGCTGGCCTTGCGGGCGCGCCGGGTCAGTGCCGTGTCGCCCGACGGCAGGAACACCAGGTGGTCCATGTCCGCGCAGCCCAGGCACAGCGGGCGCTCGTCCTCCAGGAAGTGGAAGTCGCCGGTGTCCTGGCACTGCGAGCAGTACCAGTGCTTGTCCGGCTGGATGACCACGAGATCCGGCACTTTCCGCTGCCGTTCCAGCACTTTCTCCCGCCGCGCCGCGGGCAGTTCGGGGTCGGTCCAGTGGGTGCGGTACCGCTTGTCGTCGGTCCCGCTGAAGACCAGGGCCCGGCGATCCCGGGTCGCGGCGATGTAGTCCACTTCGGACGGTGCGAGCCCGCGCTCCTCGGCCCACTCGTGCAGCAGTTCGACAACCTCGGCCATCCGCTCCGCGGGCACGGCCGCGACCTGGTCCAGCTGCGGCGTCCGGCCTTGCTCCCACGACTCGACCACGCGCCCGCTGAGCCAGCCCAGCCCGGTCATCACGTCGAGCGGGCTGACGAACTTCTTGCGGCGCAGCAATTCCTCGGCGACCGCGGCCACCCGTCCGGCAAGTCTCATGAACCTTCCACCATGGTCCGGTACGCGGGTCGGAGGAACTCGACCATCGCCCGCCCACGCACGATCACCGGCAGCGGGTCGAGCTGGTCGAGCAGGGCGTCCGGTTTGTCCGCCGCGGCCGGTGCGTCCCCGGTGCGCGGGGATGGCTTGCCCCAGAAGGAATCGAGCACTGACGAGAGCGGTTCACCGACGTCCGCGGGCGCCGCGGTCACCGTGCTGTCGCGCAACGCCCGGAGATGATCCAGGAGTTCCTGTCTGCCGCGGCCGCGCCAGGCGAGCATCTCGAACGGGTCGGCGTCGAACGACTCGGCGAGCAGATAGCAGGCGGCGGCCAGGTGTTTGCACGGAACTTCCCAGTCCGGGCAGGAGCAGTCCATCGACAGTTCCCGCGACGAGTCGGGGAACAGCTTGAGTCCGACGGTGTCGAACACCGCCTCGATGTCGGCGGGCATCTCCCCGGCCAGCAGCTTCGCCATGAACAGCGCCTGCCCCGCAAGCGCTTTCTCCACTTCGATCCACTGCTCCGGGGTGAACGCCTTGATCCCGATGCGCGCCCGGTACGGCTCCGGCCGCGAGCCTTGGACCTGCGCGACGGCGATGCTGGTCGACAGCGACAGGCTCAACACCTGCCCCGCGCGCGCGTACCGCTTGCCGCGTTCGAGCCGCCCGCCCATGCCCAGCGACTCCAGCACCTCGAAGAACCGGCGGGACCACCAGGTGCGCGCGATGTCGCCGTGCTGGCTGCGCGTACGGATCCCGCCCTCGACCCGGATTGGCTTGGTCGGCTCGGTGCGCCACCACTCGTCACTCACCGACGGCCTCCGCGGACAGGGTGACCAACTCGCGCAGTTCGGCGGTGGACAGCTCGGTCAGCCAGTCCTCGCCCGCGCCCACGACGAGCTGGGCAAGCGCTTTCTTCTGTTCGATCATCTTGTCGATCCGCTCCTCGAGCGTCCCGATGCAGACGAACTTGCGCACCTGCACGTCGCGCCGCTGCCCGATCCGGAAGGCGCGGTCGGTGGCCTGGTCCTCCACCGCCGGATTCCACCAGCGGTCCAGGTGGATCACGTGGTTGGCGGCGGTCAGCGTCAGGCCCGTGCCGCCCGCCTTGAGTGACAGCAGGAAGATCGACGGGCCGTCGCCGGACTGGAACCGCTCGACCATCGCGTCGCGCTGCTTCTTGGGCGTCCCGCCGTGCAGGAAGAGCACGTCGGTATCGAACCGGGCGGCCAGATAGGGGACCAGCATCGCGCCGTAGCTCGCGAACTGCGTGAAGCACAGGGCGCGGTCGCCCTCGGCGAGCGCTTCCTCCAGGATGTCCTCCAGCCGGGCGAGCTTGCCCGAGCGGCCCGCGATGCGTGAGCCGTCGCCGAGGAACTGCGCCGGGTGGTTGCAGACCTGCTTGAGCTTGGTCATGGTCGCGAGCACCAGACCCTTGCGCTGCACGCCTTCGCTCTCCTCGATCTTGCCGAGCATGTCGTCGACAACCGCGCGGTAGAGCGTGGCCTGCTCGGTGGTGAGGTTGCAGAGCTGCTTCATCTCGATCTTGTCCGGCAGGTCGTCGATGATCGCCGGGTCGGTCTTAACCCGGCGAAGCACGAACGGGCCGGTGATCCGCCGCAGCCGGGCCGCGGCGTCCTCGTCGCCATAGCGCTCCACCGGGACCGCGTAGCGCGCACGGAACCGCGACAGCGGTCCGAGGAGTCCGGGGTTCGCGAAGTCCATGATCGACCACAGTTCGGCGAGCCGGTTCTCTACCGGCGTGCCGGTTAGCGCGATCCGGTGCCGCGCGGGCAGCGACCGAACGGCCTGCGCCTGCCGGGACGCGCTGTTCTTGATGTTCTGCGCCTCGTCGAGGACGATCCGGTCCCACGTCAGCTCAGCCAGCTCCGCGGTGTCGCGGGCGGCGAGGGCGTAGGTGGTGATGACCAGGTCGGTGCCCTCGACGGCGGCGGCCAGTTCCGGCCCGCTCATCCGGTCCGCGCCGTGGTGGACGTGGACTCGCAGGTCGGGGGCGAACTTCTCGGCCTCGCGCTGCCAGTTGCCGACCACCGACATCGGGCACACCAGCAGGGTCGGCGCGCGGCCCGGTGTCGCGCGGGCGGCGACTTCGAGCGCGAGCAGCTGCACGGTCTTGCCCAGGCCCATGTCGTCGGCGAGGCAGGCGCCCAGCCCGAGCCGGTCCAGGAACGTGAGCCAGGCCAGCCCTCGGCGCTGATAGGGGCGCAGTTCGGCGGTGAAGCCCGCGGGCGTGTCGACCGGGTCGAGGGTGGCTTCGACGGACCCGCCGAGGAGGTCGGCCAGCCAGCCGGTGCCGCCGACGTCGAGCAGCGGGACCGGGAACTCGCCGTCGTCCGGCGGCATCCCGGCCAGGTCGATGACCTCGCCCGCGGACATCTGCCCGCTGCCCGAGCGTTCGAGGAAGGCCAGGCCTGCCGCGAGCCTGCGCTGGTCGAGATGCATCCACTGGCCGCGGACCTTCACCAGCGGCACCTTGGCGGCGGCCAGCTCCTTGAGTTCGTGCTCGCTGAGGGTGAGGTCGCCCAGCGCCAGATCCCAGCGATAGTCGACCAGTTCGTCCTTGCCCAGCATGGTGTTGCGGCTGACCGTGCCCGCGGTGCCGCGCGACGCCGTGGTCAACCGCAGGCCGATGCCCGAGGACTGGCGCCACCAGGTCGGCAGCAGCACGCCGAACCCGGCCTGGTCGAGCGCGGGGGCGTGGCTGAGGAACCGGTGGGCGCCCTCGGTGTCGAGCTTCATGCCGATCGGCCGCGAGTCGCGCAGGGCGGTGTCGAGGTCGGGGAAGATCCGCGCCGCCTTCGCCAAGTCGGCGATCAGCAGCTCCTGCGGGCGGGTCACCCAGCGGTGCAGGACGCTCTCGCCGTTCCACACCTGCGCGGCGGGCACGAGGACGCTCGGGTCGTCGGCGGCCTGCAGCAGGAACTCGACCTCCCACTGCTCGGCCTGCTCCGGGGACTTCAGCCGCAGACACGTGCGGACCGGGTTCTGGTGCGCGGCGCCGGACCGCCAGGTGTCGAGCTGGCGGCTCAGCAGGTCGACCAGGGAGCTGTCGGCATCGATGTGCGGGTCCCCGGTCAGCGCGTTGAGGAACGCCCCGGACGCCTCCTCAATTGCCCGGTAACTACCCGGGGGCGCGACAGGGGAGTCGGCGAGCCTGCTTCGCGCGACCCCGTCGACCATGGCGTCGAGCAGTTGCCGCAGCACGTCGTCGGCGTCGCGCCCGTCGAGCAGGTCGGGCTCGAACTGCTCCGCGCGCGCCACCGGCGGGACGCTGTCGCGCAGTCGGGCGAACCGGGCGGCGTCGGCTCCGGAGAGCACCGGCCGCCAGCGCGCCGCCGGACCGTCGGCCTCGGTGACGATGGCGGGCAGCACCCGCCCGCGGTCGACGAGGTCTTCGGCGAGCGCGGCCACGGTGGCGACGAAGCGGACACTCGCGCCTGGCCGGATGTCGTCGTCGAGGTCGAGCAGCCGCGGCAGTTCGGCGGCCAGCGCGGCCGGTTCGCAGCCGAGGACCGGCACCTGCCAAGGCCGCAGCGTGACCTCCCCGCGCGGCTTGGCGAGGATGACCATGGGGTCGCGGACCAACTCGGGGGAGTCGACCGGCGCGGCCGGTCGGGAGGGCAGCAGGACCGGCAGCGTCCGGGCCTTGGCGGCCACGCCGAGCCGGTCGGTGAGGACGTCGGAGGGCACCGCGAACGGATGTGCCCGAGCCGTTCGACTCGCGCGGCGCGGGGGCAACTCCGAATCCTCAGCCCACAGCGCCACCTCTCCCGCAGCCGTGGCCAGACAGTGCAGCGCCAACACGCGCTAGACCCTACAGACAGGCACCGACAGGCTCGTTCACTGCAGTGTGCGCAGCAGGAACTCGTAGACGATGGCCGACATGAACGCCCGCTGCTCGTTGTCCGCCGCCGCCCCGTGCCCGCCCTCGATGTTCTCGTAGTACTTCGGTTCATAACCGAGTTCGCGCATCCTCGCCGCCATCTTCCGCGCGTGACCCGGGTGCACCCGGTCATCGCGCGTAGAGGTGATGAAGAAGGCAGGCGGATACTCCCGTCCACTGTGGACGTTGTGGTACGGCGAGAACTCCTTGAGGTAAGCCCAGTCCGCCGGGTCATCCGGGTCGCCCCACTCGGCCATCCAGGACGCGCCCGCCAACAGCAGGTGGTACCGGCGAAGGTCGAGCAGCGGGACCTGGCTGACGACCGCGCCGAACAGCTCCGGGTAGCGGGTCAGCATGACGCCCGCGAGCAGGCCGCCGTTGCTGCCGCCCTGCATGCCCAGGCGCGACGGGGTGGTGACGCCGCGGGCCACGAGGTCGCGCGCGACCGCCGCGAAGTCCTCGTACGCGCGGGGGCGGTTCTCGCGCAGCGCCGCGCGGTGCCACGCGGGCCCGTATTCGCCGCCGCCGCGGATGTTGGCGACCACGTAGGTGCCGCCCTGGGCGAGCCACGCGCGGCCCATGCCGCCCGCGTAGGACGGGGTCAGCGAGATCTCGAAGCCGCCGTAGCCGTAGAGCAGCGTGGGCCCCTTCGGGTCACGTCCGGCGACCACGAAGTAGGGGACCTTCGTGCCGTCGTCGGACGTGGCGAAGTGCTGTTGGACCGTGAGGCCCTCGGTGTCGAAGAACGCGGGCGCCTGCTTGAGGGCCTCGACCTCGCCGCCGATCTCGCCGCGCAGCAGGGTCGCGGGCTGCAGGTAGCCGCTTACGTTGAGCAGGTACTCGTCGCTGTGGTCCGGGTCGGTGTCGATCACGTCCGCGGAGCTGAGCTCGGGCGCCCCAGGAAGCGGTGCGCGCGTCCAGCCGTCCGGTCCTGGAGTCAGCGCTTCGAGCTTGGTCTTCACATCGACCAGCTCATTGAGGATCAGGTGGTTGCGGGTCCAGGAGTAGCCGGCCAGCGAACTGTGCGCGTCGGGCTCGAACAGGACCGTCAGTGAGCGCTCGCCCGCGAGGAAGGCGTCGAAGTTCGCGGCGAGCAGCGAGCCGGACCGGTAGGTGGTGTCGGCCACGGTCCAGTCCGAGCGCAGCCAGACCAGCAGCCACTCGCGGTGGGCGTCGGAGGTGGCGTCGTCCGGCACGTCGATGCGGACCAGGCCGCCGGGGGTGCGCACGAACTCCTCGGAGGTGAAGAACTCCGGGTGGCGGCCGACGAAGTCCCGCTCGAACCCGGGGGTGGAGTCGTGCACCGCGTAGGCGGAGACGTCCTCGGGCTTGCCCTCGAACACGGTGACCGCCTCGGCCAGCGGTGTGCCGCGGTGCCACTCCTTGATCACCCGCGGGTAACCCGAGGTGGTCAGCGAGCCGTCGCCGAAGTCGGTGCCGACGTAGATCCGGTCCGCGTCGATCCAGCCGACCCGGGACTTGGCCTCCGGCAGGGTGAACCCGTCGGCGACGAACTCGCCGGTCCGCAGGTCGAACTCGCGGACCACCGTGGCGTCGGCGCCGCCGCGGGAGAGCTCTACCAGCGCGAGGTGGTAGTCGGGCTTGAGGACCGCGGCACCGGCCCACACCCAGTTCTCGTCCTCACGCTCGGCGAGCGCGTCGACGTCGAGCAGGACCTCCCACTCGGGTTCGGCGGTGCGGTACTGCTCCAGCGTGGTCCGCCGCCACAGTCCCCGCACGTGGGTGGCGTCCTGCCAGAAGTTGTAGAGGAACTCGCCGCGGCGCCGCGGGTACGGGATCCGGTCGTCGGCGTCGAGGACCTCCCTGATTCCCGCGCGAAGAGAGTCGAAACGCTCGCCCGCCAGCTCGGCCGTGGTCTCGGCGTTGCGCGCCTTCACCCAGTCCAGGGCGGTCTCGTCGGTGACCTCTTCCAGCCACAGGTACGGGTCGTCGAGTCCCTCAGTCATGCCGCCAGTGTGCCGCATCAGTAGCGTGGGGCTCGTGCTGATCGGATTCGCTGCCCCGGTGTCAGGCTCGTGGGCGACAGTGGCCAACCTCGTGCGGGTCGCCGCCCGCGCCGAGGAACTCGGCTACCACTCGGTGTGGACGTTCCAGCGGCTGCTCTCGCCGCCGGACGGCAGTTGGGGTGAGTCCTACCGGTCGGTCCTCGACCCGGTCGCGGCGACGTCGTTCCTCGCCGCCCACACCAGCCGGGTGCGGCTCGGCATCGCCGTGCTCAACCTGCCGTTCTTCGCCCCGCCGCTGCTGGCCAAGCAGCTGGCCACCCTCGACGTGCTCAGCGGCGGCAGGCTCGACGCGGGCCTGGGCATCGGGTGGGCGAAAGAGGAGTACGCCGCCGTCGGCGCGGACATGGCGGGCCGCGGCAAGCGCGCGGAGGAATACCTGCCGCTGCTGCGCCGGTTCTGGACCGACGACGTCGTCGAGCACGACGGCGAGTTCTACCGCGTGCCCGCGACCCGGATGGATCCCAAGCCGGTGCAGCCGGGCGGCCCGCCGATCCTGCTCGGTGCGACCGCGGAACCGGCGTTGCGTCGCGCGGGTCGGCTCTGCGCGGGCTGGGTGAGCAGCAGCCGCGCCGACCTCTCCGCTATCGGCGATTCGGTCAAGATCGTGCGCGAGGCCGCGGCCGACGCGGGCCGCGACCCCGATCAGCTGCGGTTCGTGTGCCGAGGCGCGGTTCGCGTGCGCGCGGAGCGGACCCGTCCACTCACCGGCACGCTTGAGCAGATCCGCGGCGACTTCGCGTTGCTGGCGGAGCAGGGCGTCACCGAGCTGTTCATCGATCTGAACTTCGACCCGGAGATCGGCTCCCCGGACGTCGACCCGGCCGAGTCGATGCGCCGGGCCGAGGACGCCCTGACCGCGTTCGCGCCTTAGTCCCGCCAGCCCGACATCTCCACGCCCTTCGCGATATCCAGGCGGAAGCCGAGGTCGATCTCGGTGCTCTTGCCGGGGGCGAGGTCGAGCTTCCAGGTGACTTCGCCCAACTCGGTCCGTTCCGCCGGGTCCGGGCGCAGCGTGACTTCGCGGACGATGATCGATTCGCTTCGCGAAACGGGAACCTGGTCTATGACCGTGACCCTCGCCGCGCGCGGACCGAAGTTGCCCACCTTGATCCGGTAAGCGGCCTCTTGGCGCCGCGTGCCGCCTAGGACCGCCTTGCCCGCCGAGCGACGGACCAGTTCACGCTCGACCCGGATGCGCTCGTCGACGCCCAGCGTCAGCTCGACCTCCTCGCCCGGCGCCCACGGCTCCAGGTCGGTCGCGCCGACGAACTCCGTGTCGTGGAAGATCGACGCCCGGCCCGGTCGCAGCGTGTGTTCCGACGTGTTGGTGACCGTGGCCCGCAGGTACGCCTCGGGCCCGCGCACGGGCACGGTCACGTGGTCGGTCTCAGCGGGCAGGTCGAACGCCGCCACCGTGGTGCGGTGCGCCGTGCCGTCCGCGGGGACGGCGATGGGGCGCGCGGGCCGGTAGGTGGCCGAGGTGGCGCCCTGCTCGACAACCGCGTACCGCTCGTCCATCGCAGGCGCTGCCGCCGCCATCGCGGGCATCGGCATCGACCCGCCCGGAGCGGCGTCCATGGCCGCTCCGTAGCCGCCGCCACGCGCCATCTTGGGCGCGATCGGCCGCAGCACGTCGACGTACCAAGGCGACAGCTCGGGCACGTTCAGGCCGTCGGTGGGCTGGGCGGTCGAGAGCCGCAAGTCGCACTCCGGCCAGTCCTCGCCCGTGTGCTGGGTGACCAAGCCGAACCAGGTGACCGCGAGCGAGCCCTCGGACAGCCGCACGTCGTAGCGCGACTCCCAGTTGCCCCCGTGCACCAGATAGGAGACCTCGAACTCCAGGTCACCTGCCTCGGCGACCTCCACGTCGACGTCGACGGCCATCCGGTCCGGCGCGCGATGGCCGTAGCGGTCGTTGAGCTTGCGCTCGATCTCGTCGTGCTCCTCCTGCACCTTGCGTCGCGCGGAGGCGAGGTCGCGCTGGTCGGCCAACACGGACGCGAGCTGCCGTGCCAGTTCGTCGGACACGGACGCGACGCGCGCGGGGTCGGTCTGCTCGCGCGCGAGGGCCTTGGCGAAGGTGCCGCCCGCGTGCTTGCCCAGGTTCGTGACCATGTCCGCCCGCGCGGCAAGCACGGTCTCCTTGTCGCCGATCTCGTCGAGAGCGCGGCGGATCAGGTCCCGCTGCTCCTCCAACTCGGCGACAACGCCGTCGGGGGTTCGCGGGTGGTGCTCGGCGCGCACATCGACACCCAGCACGGTCGCCGGGCCGCGGCCGTTGACCCGCACCGAATCCGGATGCAGCGACATCGGCAGCCCGCCGATGGCCACCCGCTGCTCACCCGGCTCGAGGCCGAGCACTCCGCGGCGGGTGATCCGCGCTTGTCCTGGATAAACGGTCACGGCGACGATCGGGGCGTCGAGTCGACTGGTCACCCCGCGAGGCTACCCACGCCGGGCCCGCGCGGCACGTGTCCACAGTGGAGAGAACGACTTTCGGCGTATTGACACCCTGTGGACGTTGACGGAATGGTTCGGCCCGACCTGACACCCTGCCTCGTCTGGAGTCAACCATGAGACGTGCGCGACCCGCCGTCACGGCCCTGGCCGCCTTACTCGCCGTTCCCCTGCTCACCAGCAGCGCCTCCGCCCAGGTCGACCCGCCCAAGCCGGTCTTCGCCGACGGACAGGCGCAGCCGGTCTTCGACCCGAAGGACGTCGTCCGCCAGTCCCTCTGGGTCTCCGCGCCGGTCGACTCCGACTTCGACGGCAAGGACGACCTCGTCCACGTCGAGGTCGTCCGGCCCAAGGCCACCGAACTCGGTATGAAGGTGCCGGTCATCTACCAGGCGAGCCCGTATTACGCGGGTGGCAACGACGTGCCCAACCACGGCGTCGACCAAGAGTTGTACGTCCCCGGCAAGCCCGGAAACGGCGGCCACAAGACCGCTTCGCGCGGGTTGTCCGACGAGCGCGTCACCGCCGCGATGGGACCGAACGCGCCGATCACCTGGCGCTACGAGTCCTACTTCACCGCGCGCGGCTTCGCCGTGGTCTACGCCGAGTCGCTCGGTTCCGGGCTCTCCACCGGCTGCCCCACCAGCGGCGGCCGCAACGAGACCATCGGCGCCAAGTCGGTCGTGGACTGGCTCAACGGCCGTGCCCCCGGTGCCGACGCGGCGGGCGCACCGGTCGCCGCGGACTGGACCACCGGCAAGGTCGGCATGATGGGCGTGTCCTACAACGGCACCCTGCCCAACGCGGTCGCCACGACCGGTGTCGAGGGTCTGGAGACCATCGTCCCGATCGCGGCGATCTCCAGTTGGTACGACTACTACCGGGCCGACGGTCTGGTCGTGGCGCCCGGGACGTTCCAGGGTGAAGACCTCGATGTGCTCGCGGACTACGTCTACACGCGCGAAGACCGCGAGATCTGCAAGCCGGTGATCGCCGAGATCCTGACCGAGCAGGACCGGGTGACCGGTGACTACAGCCCCTTCTGGGACGAGCGGAACTACCTCAACGACGTCGGGAACGTTCGGGCTTCGGTGTTCGCCGTGCACGGGCTCAACGACTGGAACGTCAAGATGACCCACGTCGAGCAGTGGTACACCGCGCTCAAGCGGCACGGGGTCGAGCACAAGATCTGGCTGCACCAGTCCGGCCACGCCGACCCGTTCCGGCTGCGCCAGGCCGAGTGGATGGTGGCGCTCAACCGGTGGATGTCGCACTACCTCTACGCGATCGACAACGGCGTCGAGGACGAGCCGAAGTCGACCGTCCAGCGTGAGGACATGACCTGGCACGACGAAGCCGACTGGCCCGCGCCGGGGACCATGTCCGCCCGGCTCTACCCGTCCGTGGGCGGTTCGGCCCACGGTGGGCTGAGCGCGCGTCCGTCGTTCGGTCGCCCGGTGGTCGAGTCGCTGACCGATGACGTGGCCAAGACCGCGGAGGAACTCGCGGCCGCGGCGGCGTCGGACAACCGGCTGTCCTACGTGACCCGCCCCGCCGCGCAGCCGCTGCGGATCAGCGGCGTCGTCCGGGCCGACCTGCGGCTGTCGTTCAGCAAGCCCGCGGCGAACGTGACCGTGCTGCTGGTCGACCGCGCGCCGGACGGCAAGACGTCGATCGTGACGCGTGGATGGACCGACCCGCAGAACCGGCAGTCGCCGAGCCAGACCAAGCCGATCCAGCCGGGCAAGGCTTACGACATCCAGGTGGACCTCGTCCCGGACGACTACGTCCTGGCTGCGGGCCACAGCCTCGCGGTGGTAGTCATGTCCAGCGACTACGACTACACGCTGCGCCCACGCCCGGGTGCGGGGATCTCCCTGGACCTGTCGCACAGCTACCTGACCCTGCCCGCAGTGGGAGGTCAGGCGGCCGTCCGCGCCTCCGTTGGATAGTCCCCTAATGAACCCCTAGCCAGGAAACTGTTCACCGTCGAGTCGTCTGTCGAGCCTTTCGCGCCGACATACGTCGTGGTCCGATCGATGTATCGGATCTTCGCGGAGGTGTCAGATGAACAGGTACTTATCCCTGGCGTGCACCACAGTCGTCGCGGCGGCGCTCCTCGTGTTGGGCGAGGGCGTCGCCGCGGCCGCTCCGGGCTTCCAAATGCCATTCCCCTGTGGGCAGGTCTGGTCCGGGCAGACCCGCAGTGACCACAGTCCGGCGAACGCGGTCGACTTCAACCGCACCGACGATCTCAACGACCCGGTGGTCGCGTCCGCGGGCGGCACGGTCAGCCGCTCGGAGAGCGAAGGCGACGTCAGCTACGGGCAGTGGATCGAGATCGATCACGGCTCCGGCTGGCGGACCCGCTACGCGCACCTGTCGGTGCGGCGTGTCTCGGTCGGGCAGTCCGTCTCGATCGGCCAGCTCATCGGCAACGTCGGCAGCACGGGTGGGTCGTCCGGGCCTCACCTGCACTTCGAGCAGCGGCTCAACGGAGTCGCGCAGAAGATTGTGTTCAACGGCAGCCAGATCTTCTACTGGGGCACTCGCAGCTACACGAGCAACAACCGGTGCGGTGGCGGGAATCCGTACACGCCGCAGGAAGTGTGCGGCAGCGGCTACAGCGTGATCGACTCCGCGGCGCTGGGCACGTCGGGTCGGACCTACCTGCTCTACAACTCCGGCAACGGGTACAACTGCGTCGCCACGATCAAGTCGGTCAACATCGGCACGGCCTCCGCGGTCTCGGCGTTCCTCGAGGTCGCGGGCGGTACGCGAACCACGGACTCCGGGTCGTACAAGTACTACGCGGGACCGGTGAAGCGGTCCGCGCCGGGCAAGTGCGTGAAGTGGGGCGGGTCGGTCGGGTCGGCGTCCTACGCCAGCCCGTTCGAACACTGCGGCTGAAGAGGGTAACGCGGGGGCCCGACGAAACCACGGTCTCGTCGGGCCCTTGTCCACAGTGGTCAATGCGCTATCCACAGTGGAATCACGGTGGGTGTCCCGGCGGCCGGATCCGCCGCACAGTGGTCCCATGACGCACCTCCACGCCACCATCACCCTCGCCGACGAAGGCGACTTCGTAGCGGCCGTGCCGACGCTGCTCGGCTTTCACCCGGTCGACTCGATCACCATGCTCACGGTCGTCGACGACGGTCCGCGCTGCCGGATCGGCCAACTGATGCGCTCGGACCTTCCCGAGCCGGGCGACGAACTGCCGCTGGCGCGGTACCTGAGCCAGGCGTGCGCCCAGAACGGCGGCCGTCGCGTCTTCGTCCTGGTCACCGGAGGCGGTCCGGGCCCGTTGCCGCGGAGCCCTTTCGTCGACTTGGTCCGCGCCGCGTTCGAGGAGGAAGGGGTGGCGGTCGAGCGGGTCGTCTGGGCCCAGTCCGCCAAGGTGGGGGAGAAGTGGTGGTGCTACGACGATCCTGAACGGTCGGGGGACGTCCCCGATCCGGACAGCGCTCCGGTCGCCGCCGCGCTGGCGGTCGCGGGACTGGTGAAGTACCCCACCCGTGAGGCCCTGGCCGCGACGCTGGCACCCGACCCTCCCGACGCCATACGCCGCCGCGCCGTGCTGATCCACGCTCTGGCCCAAGACCACGCCGGGAAGTGCGATCCCGAAGCCTTCTCCCGGGACTGGACCCTGGTCGAAGCGGCGCTGGAGGACTTCGCGCCATCCACAGTGGACTCATCAGGCCGCGCTGTGGAGCCTCGCTGGGACGACGAACGCATCGCCGCGTTGGCGTTGGCCCTGTGCCACAGCGACGTCAGGAGCGAATGCCTCAAGATCGCGCTGTCCGCCCGGGCGCCCGCGGCGGTACGCCTGTGGACCCGGCTGACCCGGTCGACCCCGGCTCCTGAACGCGCGCAACCCGCCGTGCTGCTGGCGATCGGCGCGTACCTCGGCGGGGACGGCCCGCTCGCGCAGATCGCCTTGGACGTCGCGATGGAGGCCAACCCCGGCCACTCCCTGGCCGTCCTCCTGCGCGCGGCGATCGGCCACGCGATCGCCCCGACAGAACTCCGCGAGATCATCACCCGCGCCGGCCAACACGCGACCCGGACCAGGGCGGCACCGTGAAACCACTGCGCGCCTGCAGCCGCTCGGCCCCCGAACCCGCGCGAACAGCAGTGCGGGCAAACATGCGACCCGCATCAGGGCGACGCCATGAATCCGAGACCTGGCGGCGTTCGTTGGGGTTCACCGTGGCGGCGGGCAACGCCCTGCTGGGCCCGCACCAGCCCATGAGCATGGCGGGCACCCGCAGTCAGTGCACCAGGTTCGCCGCGCGCGACATGGTTGACCGCGTTGGCTGCTTCCCGGGGACGGGCATCTGCGCCGGGTCAGCCTCGGGCGCGGGTGAACTCCCAGGCGTCGCTGACAATGGTGCGCAGGTCGGGGCGTTCGGGCTTCCAGCCCAGTCGCGTGCTCGCGGCGTCCGACGAGGCGACGAGGATCGCCGGGTCTCCCGGCCGTCGGTCGGCGAACTCCGCCGGGATGGCGTGGCCGGTGACCTCGCGGCAGGTCTGCACGACCTCGCGGTTGGAGAAGCCGGTGCCGGTGCCGAGGTTGAAGATCTGGTGCTCGCCCGCGACGGCGTGGCCCAGGGCGAGGAGGTGGGCCTCGGCGAGGTCGAGGACGTGGATGTAGTCGCGCACGCAGGTGCCGTCGGGGGTCGGGTAGTCCTCCCCGTAGATGGACAGCTTGTCCCGCTTGCCCATGGCGACCTGCAGCACGATCGGGATCAGGTGGGTCTCGGTGGTGTGCCGCTCGCCGAAGGAGCCGTACGCGCCCGCCACGTTGAAGTAGCGCAGGCTCACCGCGGCCAGGCCGTGGGCGGCGGCGTAGGAGGTGATGGCGTGGTCGATGGCGAGCTTGGTGGCGCCGTAGGTGTTGGTGGGGCGGGTGGGGGCGGTCTCGAGGATCGGGACCTGCTCCGGCTCGCCGTAGGTCGCGGCGGTCGAGGAGAACACCAGTCGAGGGGTGCCGTGCTCACGCATGGCGTCGAGCAGCCGAAGGGAGGTGAGGACGTTGCCGTTCCAGTACTTGCCGGGGTCCTGCATGGACTCGCCGACCAGTGACTTCGCCGCGAAGTGCAGCACGCCGTCGAACCCCTCGGCGAGCAGCTTGGGCGCCACCTCGGCGAGATCGCCCTCGACGAACCGGGCGCCCTCGGGGATGGCGTCCGCGTGCCCGGTCGACAGGTCGTCCACGACCACGACCTCGTGCCCGGTCTCCACCAGCCGCGCCGCGCAGACGCTGCCGACATACCCCGCTCCACCGGTCACGAGCAGCTTCACCGTGGTCCTCGCCTTCCTCGTCCTCGCGACGGCGTGTCTCGCCTTCGCGACGACCCTAGTGTCGCGCACGGCACACTCCGGCCGACGCCCCGCCTACCGCACAGCGACGCTCAGAAGTCCCGGCCCGCGCCCGCGGACGGCACCGCCGGGAACATTCGCGGCGGGACGAACGACCGGTCCGCGAACGCGGCCAGCACGGCCGACCGGACCCGCGCGACCCGGTCGACGGGCACCAGTGCGATGGCCGTGCCACCGAACCCGCCACCGGTCATCCGGGCGCCCAGGGCTCCAGCACCGACCGCGGCCTCCACCGCGACGTCGAGCTCCACGCACGACACGCGGTAGTCGTCGCGCAGGCTGCGGTGCGACTCCGTCAACAGGGCACCGATCCGCTCGGGGGCGTCCGCGCGCAGCGCCTCGACGGTTCGCAGGACCCGTTCGTTCTCGGACACCACATGCCTGGCCAGCGGCAGCAACTCGGGTGGAAGCCCGGACACGTCACTGGCATCACGGAGAGAAGGGAGGCCCAACAGCTCGGCCGCGTGCTCGCAGCCCTTGCGCCGGTCGCCGTAGGCCGAGTCGGCCAGCGAGTGGCTGACCCGGGTGTCGATCGCCAGGACTTCGAGGCCATGGGCGGACGCGTCGAACGGGATCTGTTCCTGCTCGCCGGAGCGGACGTCGACGAACAGGACGTGCGCGTCCACGCAGCACAGGGACGCGGTCTGGTCGAGCAGGCCGGTCGGGGCGCCGACGAAGTCGTTCTCCGACCGCTGGACCCAGCGGGCCAGTTCGGTCAGCGACGGCCGCTCACCGGACCCGAGGTCGAGCAGGGCGAGCGCGACCGCGCACTGCAGGGCGTGCGACGACGACAGCCCGGCGCCCGTCGGGACGTCGCCCGCGATGACCAGGTCGGCGCCGGTGTCGAAACCGTGGTCGCGCAGCACCCAGGCCACACCGCACGGGTATGCGGCCCACCCGGTCACCCCGCCGGGACGCAGATCCGCCACCGCGACCGGGCCCGCGTGCTGGGCGACACCGCCCTCGCCCACGGTGGTGGCGGTGAGCAGCCCGTCATCCCGCGGCGCCGCGGCGACGGCGATACGGAAGGGAAGGGCGAAAGGGAGGACGAAACCGTCGTTGTAATCGGTGTGCTCACCGATGAGATTCACCCGGCCGGGCGCGGACCAGACACCGGCAGGGGCACGGCCGTGCTCCCGCCGGAACGCGTCGGCCGCTCGCATGGCTGGGGTCGCCCCGACCGGACCGGCCGCAGTCGGACCGGTCCCGACCGGACCGCCTGCGTTCGGACCGCCTGCGTTGGGACCGCCTGCGTTGGGACCGCCTGCGTTGGGACCGCCTGCGTTGGGACCGCCGGCGTTCGGAGTGCCCGCGTTGGGACCGCCTGCGTTCGGAGCGGCCGCATTCGGCGCGGCCGTCGGACCGGCTGCATTTGGAGCGCCCGCCCTGGGAGCGCCCGCGCTCGCGCCTGGCTGCTCGCCGCTGGGGCGGTTGGGGTCGGAAGCCGATGACGACCGGTGGGATCCACTGGTCGCGGTGGCTCCCGGTGCTTCGCCGGTTCGGCTGCCGTCGGGCACGGCGCTGGACGTGCCAGTGCCGTGGCCGTCGGTGCTGGCGGCCACTGGCGTGTGCGGCATGCCCTCAGGTTCGACCGTGCCCCACGGTGGCGAGCTGCGGGGTGGGTCGAGCGGGCTGACCGGGGTGGTGCTGTGCCTGTAGTCGGGCAGGTTGGTGCCCTGGTCGAAGCCTCTGGTCACGTCGAGCGAGCCAGCACCGCGTGCAGGACGATCGGGGCCAGCTGGGCGGTGTTGCCCGCGCCGGTGATCTCGATGTTGCCTTCGCCCTTGGCCGCGCCGACGGCGATCATCTCGCCGGGCATCATCCCCACGGCCTTGAGCTCGCCCATCAGCTGCGAGTCGAGCTGCACGTGTTCGGCGATGCGGCGGACCTCCACGGTGCCGCCGCCGCGGCGGGCGACCTCGTCGAGGCGGACCAGGCCCGCTTCGACCGGGGGAGCGGGCTCGCCCTCGCCGAGTTCGTCCAAGCCGGGGATCGGGTTGCCGTACGGAGACGTCGTGGGGTGGCCGAGGAGCTTGACCAGCTTGCGCTCGACGGCCTCGCTCATCACGTGCTCCCAGCGGCACGCCTCGCTGTGGACCTGCTCCCACTCCAGGCCGATGACGTCGACGAGCAGGCGCTCGGCGAGGCGGTGCTTGCGCATCACGGCGATGGCCAGGGAACGGCCGTGGTCGGTGAGTTCGAGGTGGCGGTCGCCCGCGACGATGAGCAGCCCGTCGCGCTCCATCCGGCCCACGGTCTGGCTCACGGTGGGCCCGCTCTGGCCGAGGCGTTCCGCGATGCGGGCACGCAGGGGGACGACGCCCTCTTCCTCGAGTTCGTAGATCGTCCGCAGGTACATCTCTGTGGTGTCGATGAGATCGTTCACGCCGTTCCCCTTCGTCGGCTCCAATGGTAGTCGCTGCACCCGACAGGGCTGCGGCTATGTAGCCGTGAGTGATCACACGGCGGTGCGGCAGGATGGCGGGGTGACCGCACTCACCGGGCCCCTCATCTCCGCCGCCGACCTTCTGTCCTGGCTGGACAGTCCGAATTCGCCGGTGCTGCTCGACGTCCGCTGGCGCCTCGGCGGCCCTCCCGGGCGGGAGGACTACGCCGAGGGACACCTGCCGGGCGCCGTCTACCTCGACCTCGACGCCGATCTCGCCGCCGCGCCCGGCGCGGGCGGAAGGCACCCTCTACCAGCGGAGGAAGACCTGCAGCGGGTGCTGCGGGAAGCCGGTGTGCGCGCCGACCGCCCGGTCGTGGCCTACGACTCCGACAACGGCTCGATAGCCGCCCGAGTCTGGTGGCTGCTGCGCTGGGCGGGCCATGAGGACGTCGTTGTGCTCGACGGCGGCTACGCGGCCTGGGTGGCGGCAGGCAACCCGGTGACCACCGATGAGGTGACGCCCGAAGAGGGCGACATCGAGGTCCGCCCCGGCGGGATGCCGGTAGTCGACGCCGACGGCGCGGCCGACCTCGCCCGCGAAGGCGTGCTGCTGGACGCCCGCGCGCCCGAGCGGTACCGAGGTGACATCGAGCCCATCGACCCGCGCGCCGGACACGTGCCGGGTGCCCGCAATGCCCCGTTCACCGAGCACCTGCGCGACGGCAGGTGGAAGCCCGCCACCGAACTGGCCGAACGCTTCGAGGCACTGGGCGTGCGCCCGGGCGAGCCTGTCGGCGCGTACTGCGGCTCCGGGGTGACCGCGTCATCGGTGGTCCTCGCGCTGGAGGTCGCGGGCGTCACGACCCGCGAGCGGCCTGCCGCGCTGTACGCGGGCTCCTGGTCCCACTGGTGCGTCGACCCCACCCGCCCCGTGGCGACTGGCGACCAACCGGGCGAGTAGCCCCAGCGCGCCGCGAAAGGCGACATGGGGGGCGGCGAGGTGTGGGTGGTGTGGCTACCAGGCCACCACGCCCAGCCCGCGGTCGCCGGTCGCCGGACGGTCAAATGGTGGCGTGGACATCCGGGCCGCCACGCCTACGGACGCCGGTTGGGCCAGGTGGTGGCGTCGATACCCGGGTCGTCATGCCCAGCCCGCGGTCGCCGGTCGCCGGACGGTCGCGTGGTGGCGTGGACACCCGGGTCGTCATGCCCAGCCCGCGGTCGCCGGTCGCCGGACGGTCGCGTGGTGGCGTGGACACCCGGACCGCCATGCCCAGCCCGTGGCCGCCGGCGGCCGGACGACCACATGGTGGTGGCCCGGTGAGGTTCCCGCGGGTCCACCGACCGCGGCGACGCGCGGCGCGGGCCGGTCGATCGCGGCGGCCCGAGTGCGGCGGATCGCAGGGCTTCGGTGGCGACGGGAAGCGTGTCGGGACACTAGGGTCGGCATATGGGTGATCGAGCCGCCGTCGTCTGGGACTCCTCGCTGCTCGGTTACGACCTCGGCGGTGAGCACCCGTTCAATCCGATCCGCCTCGAACTCACCATGCGCCTGGCCTCGGCGCTCGGCGTGCTCGACGGGGTGGAGCTGCGGGTCCCCGAGCCCGCGACCGAGTCCGATTTGGAGCGGGTGCACGAACTCGGCTACGTGCGGGCCGTGCAGCAGGCGCCGACGGTGACGTGGGATGTCGGGCACGGACTCGGCACCGATGACAACCCCGTGTTCGACCAGATGCACGCCGCGTCCGCGCTGGTCGTGGGCGGGTCGCTGCTGGGCGCCCGGGAGATCGCGTCGGGCGCGGCCACCCGGGCCGTGAGCATCGCGGGCGGGCTGCACCACGCGATGCGGGACCGCGCCGCCGGGTTCTGCGTCTACAACGACTGCGCCGTGGCCATCTCCTGGCTGCTCGACAACGGCTTCGACCGCATCGCCTACCTCGACGTCGACGTCCACCACGGCGACGGCGTCCAGGCCGCGTTCTACGACGACCCGCGGGTCCTGACCGTGTCCCTGCACCAGAACCCGGCGACGCTGTGGCCGGGCACCGGGTTCGTCAACGAACTCGGCGGCCGCGAGGCCATGGGCTCCTCGGTCAACATCCCCCTGCCGCCGCACACGCGCGACCCGGCGTGGCTGCGCGTGTTCACCGCGGTCGTCCCGTCGCTGCTGTCGGCGTTCCGCCCGCAGATCCTGGTCACCCAGTGCGGCGTGGACACCCACGAGGAGGACCCGCTCGCCGACCTGTCCCTGTCGGTCGACGGCCACCGCGAGATCTACCGGACACTGCGCGGGCTGGCCGACCGGTACGCGGGCGGCAAGTGGCTCGCCACCGGCGGCGGCGGATACCAGCTGCTGCGGGTGGTCCCGCGCTCCTGGACCCACCTGATCGCCACCGTGCTCGACCGCGACGTCGCCCCCGAGACCCGGGTGCCCGCGGACTGGACGGCGACCGTGCGCAAGATAGCGCCGCACGCCGATCTGCCGACGACCATGAGCGACGGGCGCGACACCGCGTTCGACCCGTGGGGCGGCGGGCTGGACCGGCCGATCGACGCCGTGATCCGGGACGTGCGGCGGGCCGTGTTCCCGCTGCACGGGCTCGATCCGGACGACCCGAGGGACTGACGTGGCCGACACGCCCGCGTACGACCCGTACGACTATCCGCGCCGCTGGGAAGCCGATGTCGTGCTCTCCGACGGCCAGACTGTCCACTTGCGACCCATCGTGCCCAGTGACGGCGACGCGCTGGTCGCCTTCCACGCCAAGCTGTCCGACCGAACCCGCTACTTCCGTTATTTCTCACCGTATCCGCGCATCCCGGCGCGCGACCTCGTGCGGTTCAGCACGGTCGACCACCGCGACCGGGTCGCGTTCGTGGCCCTGCTCGGCGACGACATCGTCGCCGTGGGGCGCTATGAGCGGCTGCCCGGCCAGGACTCCGCCGAGGTCGCCTTCGTCGTCGCCGACGACCACCAGCGCCGCGGGCTCGGCTCGATCCTGCTGGAGCACCTGGCCGCCGCCGCCCGCGAGCGTGGGCTGAGCCGGTTCGAGGCCGAGGTGCTCTCCGAGAACGCCCAGATGGTCCGCGTCTTCCGTGACGCCGGCTACCAGGTGAGCCGCGAGTTCGAGGAAGGCGTGCTGCACCTGGAGTTCGCGATCGACCCGACCGAGGACTCGGTGCGCGTCGCGTGGGCGCGCGAGCAAGCCGCCGAGGCGCGCAGCGTGCACAACCTGCTCCATCCCCGGTCGGTCGCGGTGATCGGCGCGTCGACCGACCGCACCAAGGTCGGGTACGCCGTGCTGGGCAACATGCTCGGCGCCGACTTCGCCGGTCCGGTGTTCCCGGTCAACGCCGAGCACCCGTCGGTGCGCGGCGTCCGCGCCTACGCCACCGTCCTCGACATCCCGGACCCGGTCGACCTCGCCGTCGTCGCCGTCCCCGCCGCGCGGGTCGACGACGTCATGGACGCCTGCCTGGCCAAGGGGGTCAAGGCCCTGGTGGTCGTCACCTCCGGTTTCGGCGAGACCGGCTCGGAGGGGCGCGGCGCGGAGCGCAAGCTCGTCGACGAGGCCCGCGCGCACGGAATGCGCGTGGTCGGCCCGAACGCCCTCGGCGTGGTCAACCTGGACCCGAAAGTCCGGCTCAACGCCAGCCTCGCGCCGAAACTGCCCGGCCGCGGGCGCACCGGCTTCTTCTGCCAGTCCGGCGCCCTGGGCACCGCGATCCTCGCCGACGCGGCCGCGCGCGGTCTCGGACTGTCCACTTTCGTCTCGGCGGGCAACCGCGCCGACGTGTCGGCCAACGATTTGCTGCAGTACTGGGAAACCGACCCCAACACCGATGTGGTGCTCCTCTACCTGGAGTCCTTCGGCAACCCGCGCAAGTTCGCCCGGCTCGCCAGAAGGCTCGGCCGCAGCAAGCCGATCGTGGCGGTGAAATCGGGCCGCCACGCGGTGCTTCCCGCGCTCGCCGCGACCGGGGTCGCGATCGACGAGTCGAGTGTGCAGACGCTCTTCGAGCAGGCGGGCGTGATCCGCGTCGAGTCGATCGCGCAGCTCTTCGACACCGCGATCCTGTTGGCCCACCAGCCGCTGCCGTCGGGGGATCGGGTCGCGGTGGTCGGCAACTCCTCGGCCATCGGTGTGCTGGCAGCGGACTCGGCTTTGGCAACTGGGCTGGCCCTCGCGGGCGACCCGGTCGACGTCGGCGCGCAGGCGGGGCCGGAGGACTTCGCCGCCGCGGTCACCGACGCGCTTCGTCGCGACGATGTCGACTCGCTGATCGTCGTGTTCGTTCCGCCGCTGGCGATCCCGGGGACGGCGTACGCCCGTGCGCTGCGGGAAGCGGCGCTGGCCGACGCGAACGCCAAACCGATCGTCTCGACTTTCCTTGCCGCCGAAGGGATCCCCGCCGAACTGGCGGTCGCGGGCCCCGGCGGCGGACCGGGCCGCGGGTCGATCCCGTCGTATCCGAGCCCGGAACGCGCGGCGCTGGCGCTGTCGCGGGCGACGCGGTACGCGCGGTGGCGGTCGGCTCCGCTGGGCGAGTACCGCAGGCCCGAGGACGTCGACCCCCGCGAAGCCGCGGAGATCGTCGCCGCGGCGCTTGCCTCCGGCGGCGGGTCCGAAGTGGAGCTCACCGACGACCAGACCCGCCGGGTGCTCGGGTGCTACGGCATCCAGGTGATGCCCTACCGGGTCGTGGCCCGCGCGGCCGACGCGGTCACGGCCGCGACCGAGCTGGGTCTCCCGGTGGTGATGAAGACCGCCGACCGCCGGTTCCGCAGGCGCAACGACCTCGTCGGCGTCCGGCTCGACCTGACTACCGAGGACGCCATCCGCACCGCCTACGACCAGCTCCGCGAGGTGTCCGGCGTGGACGAGGTGTTCGTGCAGCGCATGGCGCCCAAGGGGAACTCCTGCTCCATCGGCCTGCAGGACGACCCGTCGTTCGGCACGCTGCTGTCCTTCGGGCTCGCGGGCATGATCAGCGACCTGCTCGGCGACCGCGCGTTCCGCGCCGTCCCGCTGACCGACGCCGACGCCGCCTACCTGGTCCGCGCGCCGCGCGCCGCGCCGCTGCTCGCCGGGTATGGGGGCGGCGAGCCCGCTGACCTGGCCGCCTTGGAGGACCTGGTTCTGCGGGTCGCCGCGCTGGCCGAGGACCTGCCGGAGATCCGGTCGATGCTGGTGGAGCCGATCCTGGCCTCGGCGGCGGGTGCGTTCGTCAGCGGCGGCCACGCGACCGTCGGCCCGCCGCCGTCGCGTCACGACGGCGGCCCACGCAGGCTGCGCGCGATGCTGTGACATGGCGCCGGCCCGCCGGCGCGGCTCGGTCGCTTTGATGGTGACGTTTCGGGGGTCCCGCACGAACACTGCCAACTTCGATGGCGTGTTCGTGCGGGACCCCCGAAACGTCACCGCGACCGAGCGGGGTGGGTCAGTCCGGGTTCGTGCGGGACTCCCGAAACGTCACCGCGACCTCGCGGATGATCGCCCGGTGAGATCTCCCGCCGGCGCGCTCGCGGGCCTATGCTCGTCGACCATGTCTGGCGAACGGCGTCACCCGAAGCAGGGCGAGGCGGTGCACGCGGGGATTCCCGAGCACGGCCGCGTCCCGCTGTATTTCGCCGTGCGGTCGCGCCTCCTCGACCTCATCCAGACCCTCGGCGAGGGTTCGGCGCTGCCCTCGGAGCGCGACCTCGCCGACCTGTTCGACGTCTCACGTCTTGCCGTCCGCCAGGCCGTTGGCGAGCTTGTGCTGGAAGGCAGGCTCACCCGCAGGCAGGGCGTGGGGACCTTCGTCGCGCCGCCGAAGCTGGTGCGGCGGATGGCCTTGTCGAATCTGGGCTTCGAGCCCACCCGCGCGCTTGTCACCCTCGAACACCTGCCCGCCGCCAACCCCTTGGCCGCCGAACTCGGGGTGCGGGTCGGCGCGATGATCGTGCACCTCGAACGGGTCGTCTCGGCCCACGGCGACCGGATCGGGCTGGAGTCCACTTACCTTGCCGCGGAACGGTTCCCCGGTCTCGCCGACCGGTTCGACCCCACCGGATCCCTGCACGACCACCTGCGCGAGGTGTTCGACGTGACCGTGGCCGACGCCGAGGAACGGGTCGAGACGATCTTGGCCACCCCGCGCGAGGCCCAGCTCATCGGCGTCAGCCAGGCACTGCCGATGCTCCTGCTCAACCGCCTCACCCGCGACGCCGACGGCAGGCCCATCGACCGCGCCAGGTCGCTGTTCCGCGGCGACCGCTTCAGCATCATCGCGACCCTGCGCGAGTGATCTACCGTGGGCACATGAACCGACGGTGGACGAAGTTCGTCGCGCTGGGGGACAGCCTCACCGAGGGCGTCGGCGACGAGGACGAGACCGGCAGGCCCCGCGGCTGGGCCGACCGCTTCGCCGAGGAGATCGCCCGCCGCCAGGGCGGCCTGCGCTACGCGAACCTCGCCGTGCGGGGCCTGGTGACCGCCGAGGTCCTGACCACCCAGGTCCCCGCCGCGGTGGCGCTGCGCCCGGACCTGGTCAGCGCGATCGTCGGGATGAACGACCTGGTCCGGCCCAACCTCAGCCTGCGCACGGTGCTGCGCGACTACGACACCCTGCTCGACCAGGTCGGTTCCACCGGCGCCACCATCCTCACCGCGACCCTGCCCGACCCCGGCGCCGTCCTGCCCCTGCCACCGGTGGTGCGGTCCCGGTTCGCGTCCCGGTTGAGCCGGTTCAACGACCACATCCGCGGCAGCGCGAGGAACAGGCGCGCCCACTGCCTCGACCTTGCCCGCCTCGCCGACGGCGACACCCACGCGTGGAGTGCTGATCGCCTACACCCGAGCCCTTACGGCCACCAGGTGGTCGCCGACGAGTTCCTGGCCCTCCTGACCGGAGTTCGGTCGGATCGCCCTGAGCCACGACCGGCCGACCCACCGCACGAACTCGCGGGCCTGGCCCCAAGCTTGCGCTGGCTCACCACCACCGCCGCGCCTTGGCTGCGCAGACAGTTCGGCGCTCCCGTGTCGGTGCCCAACCGTGCCAAGGCCCCGGACTACCTCGCCCTGACCTGACCGCGACAGATACCGATGCCACCCAGCGAAACGTAAGGGGCCCAACAGAACGGCCTGTTTGGGTGGTTCGCCTTGATTCGGGGGAAATGGGGCTAAACTCGCGGTGCGGGTGGGGTTCCTTCGCCCCGCCTTTTGACCCGCACAGCCCCATTTCGAGGGGTCCCCGAATCAAGGCGAACCACCCAAACAGGCACCCACCCCGAGTCAGCAGGGCATCACACCATCCGGGACATCACGAGACCGGCTCCCAACCCACCCGCCCCACTGACCCCAGCCACCCCAACCCGCCCAGAACACCGCTCCAAATTCTCCACACACTCCCCGACCATGATCGCCCCCGTGGCCCCCAACGCGTGCCCCGCCGCGAGCGTCCCCCCACACAGATTGAGCCGGTCCGGCCCAGCACCCAAGTCCCGCCGTAATCGCAGGCACAACGCCGCGAACGACTCGGCGAATTCGAAGACGTCCACCTCCCCGGGCCGGATCGCGGCCCGGCGCATCGCCGTGACCATCGCCTCCTGGCCCGCGGTCAGCATCGTGACCGGATCGTGTGCCACCACCGACGACGACACGATCCGGGCCCGTGGCGTGATGCCCAGCCTGCGGGCGGCGAGGGCGTCGCCGATCAGGAGCAGGGCGGCGCCGTCGGCCACCGAGGGGGAGGTGCCGACCGTGTGCCCGTGCTCGATTCGCTCCGGCCAGGCCCGGCTCGACAGGGCCAGCGCGTCCTGACCGTCGGCGCCGATCGCGGCGAACGCCGGTGTCAGGGCCGACAGTGACTCGCGGCTCACCCGCGGCCGCACCTGCTCATCGCGGTCGAGTCCGCCCAAGGGGACCAGCGACTGCGAGAACGCTCCAGCACGGTTGGCCGCCGCCGCTTTGTGGTGCGATTCCAAGGCATACGCGTCGAGGTCGGCGCGGGAGAACCCGTCGATCGTCGCGTTCAGGTCCGCGGCGACTCCCATGTGGACGGACCCGGCGGCGGCCACCACCTCCGCGTCAGTCCACAGTGGAGCACGGTCGCTGAACATCGGCACTCGCGACGTGCTCTCCACGCCGCCCGCGACCGCCAGGCTGAGTTCGCCCACCCGCACCCTGGCCGCGACCTGGGCGACCGCCTCCATCCCGGAGGCGCAGGACCGGTTGACCGTCATCCCGGGCACCTGGTCGCCCCAGCCCGCGAGCAGCACGGCCGTCCGGGCAAGGTTGCCGCCCTGTTCGCCGACCTGGGAAGCGCACCCGATCACCACGTCCTCGACCGTGCCCGGGTCGAAGTCCGTGCGCTCGACAAGGGCCCGCTGCAGGCCGGTGACCAGGTCCAACGCGCTCAGATGGTGCAGGCCACCCACGGTGGAGCCCCGGCCGCGGGCGGTCCGGACGTAGTCGAGCACGTAGGCCTCGTTCACCGGTTCCCCCTCCCGAGCGCCCCCGTTCTAGTTGTAGTCTCGTTTTCCCAGCGCAGGCAAGGGCTCGGCAAGGGGGGAACGCGCGTGGACGTCGAGATCCTCGGGCGCGCCCTGAGCACGCTGCCCGCGGGCGACGACCATCCCTACCGCAGCGGCCCGTGGCGGCCGCAGACCGTCGAGCGATCCGCGACCCGTCTCGACGTCGTCGGCGAGCTCCCGGCCGACCTGGACGGCGTCTACCTGCGTAACACCGAGAACCCGGTCCACCCGGCGCTCGCCGCCTACCACCCCTTCGACGGCGACGGCATGGTCCACGTAGTGGGATTCCGGGGCGGGGAAGCGTTCTACCGCAACCGTTTCGTCCGCACCGACGGCTTCGTCGCCGAGCAGGAGGCGGGCCGCTCGCTCTGGGCGGGCATCGCCGAGCCGCCCGAGGTGGCCCAGCGACCCGGGTGGGGCGCTAGAGGAGCGATGAAGGACGCCTCCAGCACCGACATCGTCGTGCACGCCGGGGTCGCGCTCACCAGCTTCTACCAGTGCGGCGAGCTCTACCGGCTGGACCCGCTCACCCTGGACACCCTCGGAAAGTCCACTTGGGAGGGACGGTTCCCCGGCCGCGGGGTCTCAGCGCACACCAAGGTCGACCCGGCCACCGGCGAGCTGCTGTTCTTCAACTACGGCAAGGAGAAGCCGTACCTCAACTACGGCGTCGTCGACGCGCGGAACCGGCTGGTCCACTACGGCGAGGTCGAACTGCCCGGCCCCCGGCTGCCGCACGACCTGGCGTTCACCGAGAACTACACGATCCTCAACGACTGCCCCCTGTTCTGGACCCCGGAGCTGCTCGCCCAAGGCAAGCACGCCGCCCGCTTCCACCCCGACCTACCACTGCGCCTGGGCGTGATTCCACGCCACGGCGGGAAAGTCACGTGGTTCGAAGCCGAGCCGACGTTCGTGTTGCACTTCGTCAACGCCTACGAGGACGGCGACGAGATCGTCCTCGACGGGTTCTTCCAATCCGACCCGGAAGGCCGCGACGCGACGTTCCCCGGCGATCAGCGCTACGCGCGGATGTTCCGGATGCTGTCCCTGGACGGCATGGGAACTCGGCTGCACCGCTGGCGGCTGAACCTGGCGACCGGGCGGGCCACCGAGGAACGCGCCACGGACACGATCACCGAGTTCGGTATGGTCAACCCTCGCAACGCTGGACGTCCCTACCGCTACACCTATGCCTCCACTGGCGAGCCCGGCTGGTTCCTGTTCGACGGGTTCGTCAAACACGATCTCCTGACCGGTCGTGAGGAGCGCTACCGGTACGGCGCGGGGGTGTTCGGCAGTGAGACGGCGTTCGCGGCGCGCGCGGGTTCCCAAGGTGAGGACGACGGTTACCTGATCACCATGACCACCGACATGAATGCCGACCGCTCCGAGTGCCTGGTCTTTGACGCGCGGCGGGTCACCGATGGGCCGGTGGCCCGGATCCGCCTCCCGGAACGGGTTTCCAGCGGGACGCACAGCACCTGGGCGCCGGGTGCGGCGCTGCCGGGGTGGGCCGACGCCGAGGATCCGGCGGTCGCGGTCGGGCTCGCCCAAGCATGATCCATCCGCCCGATCAGCCCACCGCGCTGCACGCCGGTGGCGACAACTCGATCGCGTTCCTCATCGGCGTCACCGCCGACGAGTGGACGCTGCTGATCCTGCGGCACGCGCTGCAGGGCGTCGACAGCTTCGACCAGTGGCTGGAGCTGCTGCCGATCTCCCCGCCGGTGCTCTCCGGCAGGCTGCGCCGCATGGCCGAACTCGGCATCGTCGCGGTGTCGGGGGACACCTACCCGCTGACCAGGCGCGGCGCCGCGCTGTGGCCGATGATCGTCACCCTCGCCGGGTGGGAGAAGGTGTGGGGCGACGACCACGTCGAGCCCCTCCCGCGGCTGCGCCACCTGCGCTGCGGCGCGGACTTCACCCCACTGATGGCTTGCGGCGCCTGCGGTGAGGTCGCCGCCGCCCGCGACGTCGTCGGCGAGTTCGGCCCGAGCGGCTCGTGGCCGAGGTCCGCGCCCAGCGCCGCGACCCGCAGGCCCGCCGGGGGGTCGGCGAACCTGGGACCCAGCTTCTTCCCGCAGAGCCGCGCCCTCATCGGCAACCGCTGGGCCGCGGCCATGCTCAGTGCCGCCTACCTGGGGGCGACCCGCTTCTCCCAGTTCCACCGCCAGGTCGGCGCCCCGGCCACGGTGATCGCCGACCGGCTGCGCGTGTTCCGCGAGGTCGGCGTGCTGCACGCCGAGGGCGACCAGGACCGCGCCGACCGGGCCACGTTCAGGCTGACCGACAAGGGACGCGCGTTCTTCCCGGTCGTGATGTCGGGCGTCGAGTGGAGCCAGCGCTGGTACGTCGCGCCGGAAGGCCCGGCGCTGGAGTTCCAGCACCGCGACCACCGGTTCTGGATGCTCCTGCTGTGTGCGGAGTGCGAGAAACCGCTGGCTGGTCGCGATATCGAGGTCGGTTAAGCACACGGAGTGAGATTTCCGTGCAACCCGCGGGGCGGTGGTGTCCGTCCTCCGGACATGAACCGAATCGGAACCGTGCTCGGCGCCGGCGCCCTCTTTGTCGCGTTGGCCGCCTGCGGCACCAGCGACAGAAGTCCGGAAATCCAGCCCGCGCCGTCCACCGCTCCGGTGGGCCAACCCGGCCGGACCCCGCCCGCGGACGCCAAACCCGTTGCGGGCCCGCAACTCGACGGCAGCGCGCTGCCCGCCGAGTTCCCCACGAAGGTCTGGACGGAGTCGGGCGGCAAGACGCTCGGCGCCACCGCGCAGGAGGGTGGCTGCGGCAAGGCGAGCGCCGAGGTGGCCGAGCAGTCGGCCGCGAAGGTCGTGCTCGTCCTGGTCGAGACCACGCCCGCCAACGCGGAGATTTGCACCATGGACATCCGCTTCCCGACCGTGACAGCGGAACTCGACCAGCCGCTCGGTGAACGCAAGGTCGTTCTGCGCGCCGAGCAACGCAAGTCCTAAAGATCCCTGTGCCCCCGGGTCGGCTCTGCCCCAGCCGCCCGGGGGCACCTTCTTGTTCATGCAACCGCGCACGTGCCTAGTAACGTCCTGACACCATGAAGACCTCGTTGTTTACCGCTGGAGCAGCCCTGGCCCTGCTCGCCCTGACGGCGTGTGGCCAGCAGCCCGAACAGGCCGGCGCCGCCCCGTCCAGCACGCCTGCGAGCACGACCGCGCAGCCCACCACGACGCCCTCGGCCACCCCCGGGACCTCGGTTCCGCCCACCACCGCGCCCACTGGGGCACCGACCGGCACCGCCGTCCCGCCGGACTTCAAGGAACTGCCGCCGGGGCAGGTCGAGTCGAAGTCGCTGCCGGAGGAGTACACCGAACGCCGGGTCTGGGCGTCGCCGGACGGCAAGACGCTGCAGCTCATCGGCTTGGCCCGCGACTCATGCGGCGGTGTGGAGGGTGAGGTGCTGGAGTTCTCGGCCTCGACCGTCCGCATCGGCCTGCGCCCGATGGCGCAGCCGCAGGGTGGCCCCGAGAGTCAGGCGTGCGCCATGGTGATCACCCCGCGGCCCGTCGTCGTCCCGCTGCGCGAGGCGCTTGGTAACCGCACTGTTGTCGTAATCGAAGGCTGACCGACGCGGCGCGAGCGGGTTGGTTGCCCGTTCGCGCCGCTCTGAAACAGTGGCCTTGGTCACACAGATCGCCTGTTCGAAACAGGCTTGATCGCGGCGCTTTCGTCGCCGCAGACGTGAGCCAGGTTGTTACTCGTGGGTAATTTTCCCGTTTCGCCACGACTTTGATCCCCGCTGGTGAGCCCGCGTTTCGGCCGGAATTCACCGAAGAGTTGATCATTAAACGATCTTCGCTTGGATCTTGCGAACACTCTGCGTAGTCGATCTCCAGGGCTTGTTCGCCCATTTCCTGCGGTTATTGACCCAGGTCACATCGTGTTTGCCTTCCTCGGTTGCGCACGGTTAGCGTCGCCGTCGAACGTCACGGTTCGGTTACGAGGGCTGGCCACTTGGCCGCCGGGATCCCCCGCCCGGTGCCCGACCGGATCTCCCCGAGACGGAAGGCACTACACGCATGTCCAGCTCCGACGGCTCTAAACGCGTCCCGGCACCGATTCCCGGTGTCGGGGGCGAGTTCATCCCGGCGCGGTCCAAGCCGCGCAAGCACCTCATGGCGGCCGCCCTGGCCGCCGGTGCGGTCCTGACGGTCGGTGCCCCGCTGATCTCAGGTTCGCCCGCCGAGCAGTCCGACACGCGGGTCCAGGAAGTCCTGCGGATGGCGTTCAGCGCGCCCACGGACAAGATCACCTCCGCGTACCCGGTCCTGGTGCCGCCGCGCGCCGCCGCGGCCGACCCCGGCGCCGAGGCCCGCAAGATGCAGCTGGCGCTGCAGCTCCAGGAGCAGCGCGCCAAGGCCGCCGAGGCCGAACGGCAGCGCGTCGCCGCCGAACAGCAGCGGCTGGCCGAGCAGAAGGCGGCCGAGCAGAAGAAGGCCGCCGCGGCCGAGGCGGCCCGCAAGGCGGCCGCGGGCTTCGCCCGACCCGCCGTCGGCAGGCTCACCTCCGGGTTCGGCGCCCGCTGGGGCACCACGCACTACGGCATCGACATCGCCAACAGCATCGGCACGCCGATCGTGTCCGTCGCGCCCGGCACCGTCATCGAGGCCGGACCGGCCAGCGGCTTCGGCCTGTGGGTCCGCGTCCAGCACGACGACGGCACCGTGACGATCTACGGCCACGTCAACGAGATCAAGGCGGGCAAGGGCACCCGGGTGGCCGCCGGTCAGCTGATCGCGACCATCGGCAACCGCGGCCAGTCCACCGGCCCGCACCTGCACTTCGAGGTGTGGCTCGGCGGCTCGAAGAAGGTCGACCCGCTCTCCTGGCTCCGCCAGCGCGGCATCTCGATCTGACACTGACGCGAAACGAAACGCGGTCCCAGGACTCCTGGGACCGCGTTTCGGCGTTGTCGGGCTAGCGGCGGAAGGTGACCTGGAGGGTCGGGGCGGAGGTGCCCGCGAAGAAGTCGTTGCCCTTGTCGTCGACGACGATGAAGGCGGGGAAGTCCTCGACCTCGATCTTCCAGACCGCCTCCATCCCCAGTTCCGCGTACTCCAGGACGTCGACCTTCTTGATGCAGTCCTGCGCGAGCCGTGCGGCCGGGCCGCCGATCGAGCCGAGGTAGAACCCGCCGTGGCTCTGGCAGGCGTCGGTCACCTGGCGAGACCGGTTGCCCTTGGCCAGCATCACCATGGACCCGCCCGCCGCCTGGAACTGCTCGACGTAGGAGTCCATGCGGCCCGCGGTGGTCGGGCCGAACGAGCCCGACGCGTACCCGGTGGGTGTCTTGGCCGGTCCGGCGTAGTACACCGGGTGGTCCTTGAGGTACTGCGGCATCGGCTCGCCCGCGTCGAGGCGTTCCTTGATCTTGGCGTGGGCGATGTCGCGGGCCACGACCAGCGGGCCGGTCAGCGACAGCCGGGTCTTCACCGGCAGCTTCGCCAGCGTCTCCCGGATCTCCGACATCGGCAGCGTCAGGTCGATCTTGACGACCTCGTCGGACAGGTCCTCACCGGTGACCTCGGGTAGGAACCGTGCCGGGTCGCGTTCGAGCTGCTCCAGGAACACGCCGTCCGGGGTGATCTTCGCCTTGGCCTGGCGGTCGGCCGAGCAGGACACGGCGAGCCCGACCGGGCAGGACGCGCCGTGCCGGGGGAGGCGGATGACCCGCACGTCGTGGCAGAAGTACTTGCCGCCGAACTGGGCGCCGATGCCGAACTGGCGGGTCATCTCGAGGACCTGCTGCTCGAGGTCGACGTCGCGGAAGGCGTGGCCCGCCGCGGAACCCTCGGTGGGCAGGTTGTCGAGGTAGCGCGCTGAGGCCAGCTTGGCGACCTTGAGGTTCTGCTCGGCCGACAGCCCGCCGACGACGATCGCCAGGTGGTACGGCGGGCACGCGGCCGTGCCCAGCGACCGCAGCTTCTCGTCGAGGAACTTCGCCAGGCGCGTGGGGTTCAGGACGGCCTTGGTCTCCTGGTAGAGGAACGTCTTGTTGGCCGACCCACCGCCCTTGGCCATGAACAGGAACTCGTACGACGGGTCCGTGCCGGGCTTGGTGTGCAGGTCGATCTGCGCGGGCAGGTTGGTGCCGGTGTTCTTCTCGTCCCAGAACGTCACCGGGGCCATCTGCGAGTACCGCAGGTTCAGCTCCTGGTAGGCCTCGAAGATCCCCCGGGAGAGGGCCTCCTCGTCGGTGCCGCCGGTCAGCACCGTCTCGGTGCGCTTGCCCATGATGATCGCCGTGCCGGTGTCCTGGCACATGGGCAGCACGCCGCCCGCGGCGATGCACGCGTTGCGCAGCAGGTCCATGGCGACGAAGCGGTCGTTGCCGCTGGCCTCCGGGTCATCGATGATCGCGCGCAGCTGGGCCAGGTGGGAGGGGCGCAGCAGGTGCTGGATGTCCTTGATGGCTTCCTTCGCCAGCAGGGTCAGCGCCGCCGGGTCGACTTCGAGGAACCGGCGTCCCGCGGCCTCGACGACCCGCACACCGTCCCGGGAGACCAGCCGGTACTCGGTGGTCCGGTCCGGGGCGAGCGGCAATACGTCGGTGTACTCGAAATTCGTGGTGGCGGTCACGATGTGCGGGCTCCCTTGCGCGCGTCCAAGTTGCCCATGAACGTACCCCGCCGCCGTCGCGAGCTTCGCCATTCCCCACGTGGCACTGACCACCTTCCGGCTCAGCAGGCGCTGTCGGCGGGCTTCGGGTTCGCCAGGCCGAACACGGGCCGCAGCGCGAGACCGATCCAGGTGCCGCCCAGGGCGAACACACCCCACAGCCAGCCGTGCAGGCTGCCCACGGAGATGCCGCCCAGGTAGGCGCCGATGTTGCAGCCGCCCGCCAGCCGGGCGCCGACGCCCATGAGGATGCCGCCGAGGACCGCCGCGAGGGCCGTGCGCCAGGGGATGCGGCGGTGGATCCGCCACACACCGGCCGCGGCGGCGGCGATGGCGGCGCCGATCATGATGCCGATGTTGGTGAGGCTGGTCTTGTCGACCCAGATCGGCGCGGCCAGCGCCTTGGCGTTGCTCGCGCTCTGCCAGAACTCCCACAGTTCCGGGTGCAGGCCGAGTGCCTGCAGGAGCTTGGCGCCCCAGAGGGCGAAGGCGAACGTGACACCCCAGATCCCGCCTGAGACGAGGAAGACCGCGGCGGCGAGCGTGCCTAGGACGGCGGCGCCGACGAGCATCGGCCAGGAGCCACGAACTATCCGGGCGAGGCCTTTCGCGGTGGGGACGCTGTCGACTGGGGGAGGGGTGCGTCGTTTCTGGACGACTTGGGTGACCGCGACGATCGCGGCGAGGGCGGCCACGGTGATCAGCCAGGAGCCGAGCCAGCCGACGTGGTCGGCGAGGACGACCGGGGCCAGCTGGGGCCAGCCGTCGAAGATCGGGAATGCCCACGTGTAGGCGACCGATCCGGCGATGAAACCGCCCAGGGTGAGCACGATCGCCGACTGGCCTGCGCCCACGGCGAAGAGGGTGCCGGAGGCGCAGGCGCCGCCGAGTTGCATGCCGATGGCGAAGAGGACCGCTCCGGCGAAGAGCGCCAAGCCGATGGGGCCGCCTTTGGGGGTGGGGCCTGAGCTGGTGACGACGATCAGGGCGATCAGGGTCGCTGCTGTGCCTAGCAGGAGGGTGTGGGCTCGTAGGCCCTGGCCGTTGCCTACCGCGATCAGTTGGCGCCAAGCCGAGGTGAAGCCGAAGCGGGAGTGGAAGAGGGTGATTCCCAGTCCTAGGCCGAGGATGAGGAGGGTGCCGGATTTGGGGCCGAAGGTTGTCCAGACGTAGGTGCTCAGGATTGCCGCCAGCAGCAGTGCTGTTGCCAGGGGAATCGCTCGCACTGGGTCCGGCTCGGGGGCGATGGGGGCGGGTCGTGAGGTCGGGAAACTTGATTTGGTGGGCGCCGACACCGGGTCCTCCGGGGTTTGGTGGGGTGCCGGTCGGGTGGTTCAGCTTGATCTGGGGACCCCGGAGAAGGACCTGCGCGGGTAAAGCGGGCAGGGTGAAGAAACTGCCCCGCGCCACGCGAGTTTAGGTCCTTCTCCCCCCAGATAAAGCTGAACCACCCGACCGGCGCTTAGGTGGGAATGTTCGGTGTGGTGGGGGGTGGTGGTCAGACGGGCAGGATGTTGTTCGGAGCGCGCACGATTGACTGGACGAGGCCGAGGACTGGCACGCCCAGGACTGGGGTGAAGGTCCAGACGTTGTTGAGGTTGCTGGTGTCGGGTTCGTCGACGATGACTGGGTCGGCGAGTGCCGGCGCGGCTGCTGCGGTGACGGCGAGGCCGGCCAGGGTGGCTGCCAACAGTGTGCGGGTGATTGTGTTCTTCATGGGGTTTCCTTTCCTGGTATGCGAATTAGGTCAGGCGCCGATCAGGGAGAGCAGGCCGAATACCGGGGCGAGGGCTTCCGGTAGTCCGGTTGTCGGGTCGAGTAGAGGGCCGAGGTCGACGCCGGGGATGAGCCAGATCGGGGTGTTCTGCGGGGTTTGCTCGGCGGCGCCGGCTACGCCCGCCGCCGTCAGGCTCAGGGTCGCCACCGCGAAGCCGGTGGCGAGCACTCGGGACACTGTCTTCACTTCGTCATCTCCTTGGTGTGTAAGGGTTCTCAGCCGAGCAGCACTGCGCTGACCGGCACGATCGTGGCCTTCGGAACCCACTGGCCCGCGAGTTCCTCCGACATCGGCATCCCAGGTGTGTGGACTTCACCCGGGCCCATCGGCATCACGGTCACCTGGGCGGCGGCGAAGATCTGGACTTCACCGGTGACCTTTCGGTTGCCCAGCCAGGCGTCGAATCCAGCGACCGTGGGGTTTTCGCCGCCGAAGCCGTTGCCCACCGCTATCGCGTAACTGACCGGCAGTTGCTCGCGCGGGTCGAATCGCAATGGTGCGGACACGGTGGTGACCGAGGTGGCCAGCGGGGTGTTCAACAGCCACGGCGCCAGGTACAGGCCGTAGCCGAAGACCGGGGCATCGGCCTGCTGGGCGGCGGCCGTGGTCAATGCCGCCGCGGCCGTCGACCACCCGGCCACGACCACCAACGCGTTGTCCGGCAACGGTTCCGGGTCGATCCGCAGACCTGCCTCAGCTGCTGCTGACCTGACCGCCTCGGCCGCCTGGCTCGCGCGGGGTGAGTCGTCGCCGCGGATCGTGAGGCCGGTGACGCCGCGCGAGCCGAGAAAGCCGACTAGTTTGCGCAGCGCCGTCTCATCCTCTGTGGACAGAACATCCGACGGGCACCTCGTCAGTTGCTCCCGGCGCCCCGCGAGCAGACCGCCGAGTGCGGCGCTCGCGCACTCGGGGCCGTCGACTCCGGCCGCTTGGGTCGGGCCGGCGTCGGTGCCTGGGTCGACCTCGACGGTGTCGCTGTCGCCCCCGGAGACGACGGAGACCTCGCCGACTCCCGAGGGGAGGTCGACCTCGGCCCACGTGCCCTCGGCGCCAGCCCTGGGGGTGGCGGGCACCGCCGGACCGTCCGCGACCCGCACTTCCAGGCGGTTGCCCGCACTCGCCGGGAAGTGCACCAGGTTGCGACCGGGCCGGTGCGGACTGATCAGCACCGGCACCTTCGCCTCACCGAGGGCGGCCTCGGCGAGAACGGGGACGCCCGCGATGGGCAGGTCCGCGGGCCGCGGGATCGCGACCAGCGAACTCCACGCCACGAACGCCGCGACGATTCCCGCCGTGCCGAGCCGAAACGCGCGGTCCGTGCCCCGAGGCAGTGCCGCGAGCACGGTCACCAGCAGCGGCAGCGCCACCACCGCGACCAAGGCCAGCCCGTAGCCGCTGGTGTGGACGCGCCGGTCGAACGCGACGCCGGAGGTGCCGAGCCGGGCCGCGCCCGCGAGCACCAGAATGCCGCCGAGTGTCAGCGCGAGTTGTCCTCGCCTGCCCGGCGCGGACCCGGCCAGGGCGTGCACCGCGAGGCCGAACCACGCGACCGCGGCGGCCACGTAGACGGTGTCCGCGGCGAACTCGACGCCCGAGCGCCCCATGGCGGTCTCGATCACCAGCAGCAGCACGACCGCGGCCGACGCCCACCGCGCGGCGGGCCTGCCCAGCAGCGCAGGCACCAGCGCGACGAGCACCGCGTGGGCCACCGCGCCGAGGACGGCGACGTCGGTGACGAACACCGACAGACCCGCGAGCACGGCGGACACCGCCGCCAGCAGGGCGGTCAGGATCCAGACCCGCCCGGTCGCCCGCGGCTGGACCAGGCCGACACCGGCGACGAACGCGGTGACCAGCAGCAGCGCCAGCCGCAGTGCGACCGGCCACGCCGAGGCCTCCGCCACGAGACCGCCATGGGGATGCTCCATCGCTACTTCACATCCGCGTCGGCCACGACGAACAGCTCCGAGTGCGGCTTGGCGTTGCCGAAGTCGCCGTGCGGCCACTTGCGCCGGTTGAAGTTGATCCCGACCTGGCCGCTGAACTCGTCCTTGAACTCCGTGTCCAGCGTGGGTTTGCCGTCCGGGCTCAGCTTGAGCACGTTGACCTTGTGGTCGCCGTCGAGACCCGAGCGGGCGACGAAGTAGTTCGACACCGCGAGCCGGTCCGGAGAGGTGGTTTCGCGGTAGAAGCCGTCCTCACCCAGCTCGAAGTTGTCGTACGCGCCCCAGTGCGGACCGGCCGCGGGCTGGCCGGGGTTGATCGGCACCGCGCCCGCCACCGTCGGGCAGTCGGACTCGGCGCCGCCGACGCGGGCCTCGGCCGGGGTGTCCACGCGGCAGGTGAAGTTCGGGCCCGCCGCCAGGAGCTTGCGGATGTCGAGGACGTAGACACCGCCGGTGGTGCCCGGGTCGTTGGGTCCGAGCGCGCCCTTGCCCCGGCCGGTGATGGCCCGGTACAGGAACTTGTCGTCCGGGCTGGTCTGGATCCAGCCGCCGTTGGACCCGCCGCCGTTGGTGTCGTTGCCCGCGTGGATCGCCTTGTTGGCCGAGCCGTCGTCGAACACCTCCACCCACTTCGGCTCCGGCGCGGTGATGTCCGGCGTGTAGTGCACGGCTCCGCCCTGCATGGTCTGGGCGAAGGCACCCTTGTGGCCGGGCAGGTTGGTCACCGTGGTCTCCATGACCGCGCGGCTCTCCGCGTGCAGCGGGTCCGCGGGATCGGCCCGCGGACCGTCCTGCAGGTACGACACCGCGCGGAGCTTCGGGTTGTCGCGGTCGGAGATGTCCCAGGTCCGCACGGTCGGCCTGCGCAGATACGGTGACGGCTGCTTCACCGGGTCGAGGATGATGTTGCGCGGCTCGGCGTAGTCGCTGGTCACCAGCGTGTTCAGGTCCTCGCGGGCCTGGATGCCGTGCGGGTTGGCGCAAGTCGGCTTGCCCAGCCGCGGGAGGTTGGCGCACAGCTTCTCGTTGTCGCCCTGCGGGGTCGCCGCCGAGGTCTGCGAGAGCACCTTGCCGTCGCGGTCGAACCGGATCAGCGCACCGGGACTTCCGGCGAAACCGTTGCCCACGGCCACTTGTCCGTTGGCGTAGGCGTACGGACCGGGCAGCACGGGGCCGCCCATGTAGGTGCCGTAGGCGGTGCCGTCCTTGAGCGTCCAGTACGCGTCGGGCACCGAGCCGCCGAGTGTCTGGGTGGGCAGGCTGATGCCCCTGAGCTTGAGCTGCGGCAGCGCGCTGACGTCGAAGGCGTAGGTCGCCGCGGCGAACAGCGCGCCCGCGTAGACGGTGTCGCCTTTGTGCCACACGTACTGCATGTGGTGCGGCTCGTTCTCCACCAGCGGGCCGACCGTGGCGGTGTTGACGACCTTGCCGTAGGTCTCGGAGCCCTCGGTGGCGTCGATGACCGCGAGGAAATCCGGGCCCGGCAGGGCGTTGACGACCTTGCCGAGCCCACCCGCGATCGAGCCGGGCAGGTTCTTGACGTCCTTGACCAGGGTGTCGGCGATGTTCTCGTCGCCCGCCCACACCAGCAGCCACTTCTTGCGCGGCCCCGCGGCGCGGGCGGCGACCCCGCCGACCAGGTGGTTCTTGACCCAGTAGGTCTTGCCGTCGGCGGCGGTCTTGGTGTCGGTGAAGGTCTGCACGTCGGCGTAGGCGACGGCGGACTCGCCGCCGTAGGTGACGGTGCCCGCGGCGAGTACCGCCGCTATGGCCCCGATAAGGGTTTTCCGCCTATACGGCGAATTCCAGGACATGGTTCTCCCCGAATACGTTCGCGTGCGAAAAAGGGCGCGTCGAACTCCCGGCGCGCGAATTCGGCGCGACGAGTCCTTCCAGCGCACGCTGGATGTCTTGCGAAATGGGATTGGGTGAGCTGAAGCGAGACGCCCTCAGTGGGCGTGCGGGAACGTCAGCGGCTCAGACAGAGCGCGCTGGCCTGCTGACGCAGGTCCACATGCAGTCGTCCGACGAGGACGAGAAGGGTGCACATGCGGAAATGATCTAACCGGGGCAGATGGGTGTCAACCGGTCGCCAAAGAATGAGACGCCGCCTGTCGCAACGCCCGTTCACCCATTCAGTCCAGGGGGCGGTCGCGTTCCGTGGCGGGGAAAAATAGTCAGATAAAGCGAATATGGTGAATTGTTTTTGTATTTCCGGCCGCTCGGGAGTCGTTCACCAAGCCCTGGAAAGCCGGAAGGCCGGGGCGGCCCCCGGCCGTCCCGACCTCCCGTCGAATGCGATCACGGAACACCGAAATGGTGTTCCGTGTCGCGCGGTCTGTGCTGAACGTTGCCGTGACTGGCGTCACATGTCAACGCTGCTGATTAGGTGACGTAGCGGGCGGCCAGGAGGTTGCTCAGGGTCGCCGACTTTCTTCGGAAAGACCTTGTCAGCTGGCGTAGGCCCGCAGCTTCTCGGCCCGCTCGCCCTGGCGCAGCTTCGACATGACCTCGCGCTCGATCTGGCGGACACGCTCGCGGGAGAGCCCGAAGCGCTTGCCGATCTGGTCGAGGGTGCGCGGCTGGCCGTCGTCGAGGCCGTAGCGCAGCCGGATCACCGACTGCTCCCGGTCGTCGAGGGTGGCGAGCACGCGGCGCATGTCGTCCTGCAGCAGGCCGGAGATGACCGCGCTCTCGGCGTCGGTCGCCTCGCCGTCCTCGATGAAGTCGCCCAGCGGGGCGTCTTCCTCGGCGCCGACCGGCATGTCGAGGCTCACCGGGTCACGCGCGTGGTCGAGCAGGTCGCGGACCTTCTCCGGGGTCAGTCCCGCTTCGCGGGCCAGTTCGTCCTTGGTCGCCTCGCGGCCCAGCGCCTGGTGCAGGTCGCGCTTGATCCGGGCCAGCTTGTTGACCTGCTCCACGAGGTGGACCGGGAGCCGGATTGTGCGTCCCTGGTCGGCCATGCCGCGGGTGATCGCCTGGCGGATCCACCACGTCGCGTACGTGGAGAACTTGAAACCCTTGGTGTAGTCGAACTTCTCGACCGCGCGGATCAGGCCGAGGTTGCCCTCCTGGATCAGGTCGAGCAGCGGCATCCCGCGGCCGGTGTAGCGCTTGGCCAGCGACACGACGAGCCGCAGGTTCGCTTCCAGCAGGTGGTTCTTGGCGGTGTGCCCGTCGGCGATCAGCGCGCGCAACTCGGCGCGGCGGCCGTGCGAGAGCTGTGGCGCGGTGTCGAGCATGTGCTGCGCGAAGACCCCCGCCTCGATGCGCTTGGCCAGCTCCACCTCCTGCGCCGCGGTGAGAAGCGCCGTGCGTCCGATCCCGTTGAGGTACACGCGGACCAGGTCGGCCGCGGGCCCTTGGGCGTCGAGGTCGGCGGCTTCGTAGGTGACCTCGGGTTCGCGCTGCTGCGGGACCGTCATGGTGCTCCTCCCCCTGTCGCTGTGGTTCTGTCTTGCAAAACGTCGGTGCACCGGATTTCGTTCCCGGGTTCTCACCTATGAAGACGCCAGCCAAGAACAGGGGGTTGCTCGTGCTTACCTGAGCTTTCCCTGAGAACCGCGACCGTCCACGGACGACGCAACGGGATAGGCGTGGATCAGGTTTCCACGAGCACGGTGAACGGGCCGTCGTTCACGCTCTCAACTGCCATCATGGCACCGAAAACGCCGGTTTCGACGTGTGCTCCACGCTTGCGGAGTTCGGTCACCACAGCGTCGAAGAGTGGCTGGGCCATCTCCGGTCGTGCGGCGGCGGTCCACGTCGGACGCCTGCCTTTGCGCGTCTCTCCGTAGAGTGTGAATTGGCTCACTAGAAGTAGTGGGGCGCCCGCGGACGCGCACGACTCCTCGTCTCGCAGGATGCGCAGTTCGTGCAGTTTCCGTGCCATCGTCGTGGCCTGTTCGGGGGTGTCGTCGACGTGGACCCCCACCAGCGCCAGCAGACCTGGCTGATCGATCTTGCCCACCGTCTCGCCCTCGACGACCACGCTCGCGCGCGTGACCCGGGCCGCCACGGCCCTCACGCCAGCTCCACCGGCAGCACCATGCCGTGCTGGATCAGCTCGGCGACCACCGGCAGCGCCGCGTTGACGACCTCGTCGGCGGACAGGCCGTTGCCCGCCGCCAGCAGCGCCAGCAGCTCACCGAGCGGGAGCTGACCACGACAGCCCGCCAGCAGGGCCGTGACGAGCTCGTCGGTCTCCTGCTGCCAGCCCGGGCCGTCCGTGCGGTGCAGCCTGCGCACCAGCTCCGACCAGCCGTTCTCGCCCGGTTCGGACACCTGCTCCAGGACGACCGTCGGCGGCACGACCAGCCGTGCCGACAGCAGCGCCTTCGGGTCCTGGTGGGCCCGCAGCCACGCGACGCGGTCGAGCCAGGCGCCGGTCTCGGGCCCCAGCGGGTCGTCGTAGGCGTGGCGCAGGTCTTCGCAGGCCACCTCGGTGTCGCTGTCGGTGGCCCGCATGGTGACGAAGCCGAACCCGATGCCGACCACGTCGTTGGCCTCGAACCAGTCGAGCCATGCCGCCGCCTTCGCCGACCCCTCCGGCGAGCGCGGGTCGACCCCGGTGTCGCGCAGCCAGGTGCCCACGTAAAGCGCGGGCTCGGCGACGTCGCGCTGGACGAACCAGGCGTCGAGGCCCTCGTCGGGCAGCCAGCTCGCGACCCGGTCGCCCCAGTCCTCGCCGCGTCGGTGCAGCCACGACGCGAGCAGCTGGCCCACGCCGCCGTCGGCCAGCACGTCACGCATGCCGCGCACCACCAGCGCGCTGGCGTCGTCGCCGCCGAGGCCTGAATCGCGGTAGACGAAGTCCACGCGCGGCGGCCCGACCACGAACGGCGGGTTGCACACGACCTGGTCGAACTTGCGTCCAGCGACCGGCTCGAACCACGGTCCGCGCAGCGTCTCCACGCTCAACCCGTTGAGCCGGAACGTCGCCTCGGCCAACGCCAGCGCCCGCTCCGACAGGTCGGTGGCGGTGACCCGGTCGGCGTGGCGGGACGCGTGCAGGGCCTGGATGCCGCAGCCGGTGCCCAGGTCGAGCACCGAGCCGACTTTCCGGCGCATGGTGGCGCGGGCCAGGCTCAGCGAGGCGTGGCCGATGCCCAGGACGTGCTCGGTGTCGACGGGCTTGCCGAGCCGGTCGTCGCCGAGGTCGGCCAGCACCCACCAGTTGCCCTGGTCGTCGCCGTAGGGGCGCAGGTCGAGGGCGGCCCGCACGTCGTCGCCGTCGACCCGCACCAGACCCGCCGCGGCCGCCTCGTCGACGTCGCCGAGCGCCTGCTCGGCCTTCGTACGCGGTGCCGGGTCGCCGACCAGGAACAGCCGGATCAGCGTGTCGAGCGGGGAGCCGCCGCGGGTGGCCCGGCGGGCGGGTTCGGGCTCGAAGCGGCCGAGGGCGGCGTGCGCCTCGTCGCCAAGGGTCGCCACCACCCCGTCGGCGTCGAACCCGCTGGTCCGCAGGGTGTCCCGGAGGCGGTCGCAGAACTGGTCGGTCAGACGCGGAAGCACCCGGGAATGGTCGCACGGGCCCGCCGCGTCCGCGCAGCCGGACAAGATCAAACGTTGCGGGCGATGATCTGGAAGTAGGACAGCGGATGCCCGCTCTGCACGTCCACGCCGTAGTGCGCCAAGACCTCCGCGCCCGCGGCGCGCAAGTCGTCGAGCACGTCGCTCGCCGGGCAGACGAACAGCGCCCCGCTCGCCGGTCCGACGACCGAGAGCAGGCCGCCCTCGCGAAGCGGCGCGGTGAGCGCGCGCAGCAGGCCGACGCGGTCCTCGGCGAACTGGAGCAGGTTGTGGCACAGCACGACGTCGAAGTCGTGCGGGCCGAACAGCTCCGGGGCGTCCTCGGCCATCGCCTGCACCACGTGCACCCGGTCGGCGACCCCGTGGTCGTCGGCGCAGGCCATCGCCGCGGTCAGCATCGCGCCCGCCGGGTCCAGGACGGTCACGTCGTGGCCGCGCAGCGCGAGCCGCACCGCGTCGTGCCCGGTGCCGCCCGCCGCGTCGAGCACCCGCTGGGGGCCGTCGAGGTGGCGGGTCAGGTTGGCCTCGGTCACCGCGTGGCGCCTGCGCGCCGCCGGTGAGTCCTGCCAGTCCCGCCGTGAATCCGGCAGGAATTCGACGCCTTGAACCGTCATGCGTCTGTTTCTACCGGTGCGTTAACGAATACTCACCGACTTCCACCCGGATGGCGCAACTGCGTCCCGACGGTGGGAGGATGGGGGCATGGAGGTGGTGTCGTGAGAGGCGCCGAGCGGGACGACACCCCGGTTCTCATCACCGAGGCCCAGCCGTCGTACGAAGAGCAGTTCGCCGCGCGCAAGCGCAAATACATGATCATGATGGGCCTGCGCATCCCGTGTCTGCTGCTCGCGGGCATGTTCCACGAGACGTGGTGGCTGGCGCTCGGGTTCGTCGTGCTGTCGATCCCGCTGCCGTGGGTCGCGGTCCTCATCGCCAACGACCGGCCGCCGCGCCGGGCCGAGGACGTCAACCGGTTCCAGCGGGACAAGGGCGCCATCGAGCCGTCCCAGCGTCACGTGATCGACGGCTGAGCACCGACCCGACCGATCGCGTCCGAGCCCGCCGCGACGCCTGCCAGCAGCGCGTTTCTCGGCGAGGCACCACTGACCCATGCGGTGATCAGCCCAGCGTCGAACGCGTCGCCCGCGCCGGTGCTGTCGACACACGGCGCCGGGGGAGCGGTCACCGATTCCACTCCGTCGGGTGACACCCAGGACGCGCCCAGCGGGCCGTCGGTCACCGCGACCGCGCCCACCGCGCGCAGCAGATCGCGCGCGTCGCCCGCGCCCGTCAACTTCCGCAGTTCGTCGCGGTTGGGCAGGAGCAGGTCGACGCCGCGCACCCAGTCCAGGAACGCTGACGGGTCGTCGATGAGGGCGGCCGCCTGCGGATCCACCGAGGTCGTCAGGCCCGCGGCTCGGGCGGCGGCCAGGGCGTCGAGGCCTGCCTGCCGTGAGGACGCGTCGAGCAGGACGTAGCCGGACAGGTGCAGGTGGCGCTTGCCGGTGAGGTCGAGGTCGGCGGTCCGCAGCCGGGCGTTGGCTCCCCGGTCGGGCAGCATGCTGCGCTGGCCGGTGTCGTCGACCAGCACCACCACGCAGCCGGTGGCGGCTTCGGGGTCGACGGTGAACTCGCAGCGCACCCCCGCCGCGGTCAGCGTGGCCCGCACCTGAGCCCCGGCCGGGTCGTCGCCGATGTTGGACACCAGCGTGGTGTCGCACCCCAGGTGCGCGAGCCAGGCGGCGGTGTTCGCCCCGGCGCCGCCCATGGTCAGCGAGATCCGGGCCCGGGTGTCGTCGCCGTGGGCGATCGGACCCGAGTGCCGGGCGACCACGTCGAGCGCCGCGTCGCCGACGACCACCACGGCCGGTCGAACCGCCATGCGTGCCTCCTGGGGTTAATGGGTCGCGCGACGATCGTGCCTACGGTAGAAAACCACTCCCGCCATTCCCGCCACCGAACCCCTCGAGGAGGTCGGTTCATGCTGTCTGCCTCCTGGGCGCTGGCGGGCGCCGGGTTCCGCCGTTATGCCACCTACCGGCAGGCGACCGTCGCGGGCATCTTCACCAACACGGTCTTCGGGTTCCTCCGCTGCTACGTGCTGCTTGCCGTCGCCGCCGGCACAGCTGCGGGGGTCGCCGGGTACACCGGCGCCCAACTGGCGAGCTACGTATGGCTTGGCCAGGGGATGCTCGCCGTGGTCAACAGTTGGACGATGCTCGACCTCGCCGACCGAGTTCGCTCCGGCGACATCACCGCCGACCTGCTGCGCCCAATCGATCCACTGTGGACATACCTGTGGACCGACGTCGGCCGGGCCGGATTCGCCATGCTGACCAGGTTCTCGGCACCACTGGTCGTCGGCGCACTCGCGTTCGAGCTCTATGTGCCCGCGCGTGCCGTCACCTATGTGCTGTTCGCCGTGTCGATCGTGCTCGCGGTGGTGGTCGGGTTCGCGTGTCGCTACCTCTTGGGGCTGACCGCGTTCTGGCTGCTCGACATTCGGGGCGTGACGATGTTCTGGGTGTTCCTCGCCGGGACCGGCAGCGGCCTGTACTTCCCGCTGACGCTGCTGCCGGACTGGCTCAGCACGTTCCTGTGGATCGGCACGCCCTTCGCGTGCCTGCTGCAGGGTCCGGTCGACATCGCGGTCGAGCGCGGCGGCCCGGAGATCCTCGCCCTGCAGCTGTTCTGGGCCGTCGTGCTGCTGTGGGCGTGCCGGGTCGTGCAGGCCAGGGCGGTCGCGAAGCTGGTGATCCAAGGTGGGTAGGGCGGCGGTGTACGGACACGTGCTTCGCGCGCAGATCCGCAGCCAGACGCAGTACCGGACGTCGTTCGCGGTCGAGGTCATCGGCAGCGTGATGCTCAACGGGCTCGACCTCGCCACGGTGTTCGTCCTGTTCTCGGTCGCGGGCAGCCTCGGCGGCTTCGGCGGCACGGAGGTCTTCCTGCTCACGACGCTGTCGGCGTTCGCTTTCGCGGTCGCCGACCTGGTTGTCGGCAATGCCGACAAGCTGCGCGACTACGTCCGCACCGGCCTGTTCGACACGCTGCTGCTGCGTCCGCTCTCGGCCCTGTGGCAACTGCTCGCGGTCAACTTCGCCCCACGCCGGGTCGGCCGCGCGGTGCAGGGACTCGTTCTCTACGTCGTGGCATTGGCTATCGCCGATATCGACTGGGATCTCGCCCGGGCCGTTTACGCGGTCGGCGCACCCGTCGCGGGCGCCGTGTTCTTCGGCAGCTTCTTCATCGCGGGTTCCACCTTGGCCTTCTGGTGGGTGGAGTCCGGCGAGATGGCCAACGCGTTCACCTACGGCGGCAGGGATTTCAGCGCCTATCCGTCCACAATGTACGGCGGCTGGTTCCGCACTGTCTTCGCGAGCGCCCTGGGGTTCGGCTTCGTCGCCTACCTGCCCACGCTCGCGCTGGTCGGCCGCGCCGACCCGCTCGGCGCCCCGGACTGGCTGCGTTGGTGCTCGCCTGCCGTCGCGCTGATCGCCGCCGGGCTCGCCGCCTTGTTCTGGCGCACGGGCGTCCGCCACTACCGGAGTACGGGGTCATGATCATCTCAGCGTCGGGGCTGCGCAAGGACTTCACGGTCAACCGGAAGGTCGGCAGGCTGCGCCGAGAGCGGCACGTGGTGTCCGCGGTGGACGGCGTCGACCTCACCGTGCGCGAAGGCGAGCTGCTCGGCTACATCGGGCCCAACGGCGCGGGGAAGTCCACGACGCTCAAGATGCTCACCGGTGTGTTGACACCCAGCGCGGGGGAGGTGCGGGTGTGCGGGCTTGAACCGGTCGCCAAGCGCACCACCCTCGCCCGGCGCATCGGCGTCGTGTTCGGCCAGCGGTCCCAGCTGTGGTGGGACCTGCCGCTGGCCGAGTCGTTCGACCTGCTCCGACACATCTACCAGGTGCCCGCCGCCGACCACGCCGCCCGCCTCGCCCGGTGCACCGACCTGCTGGGCTTGGCCGAGTTCGCGCGCACCCCGGTCCGCCAGCTGTCCCTGGGGCAGCGGATGCGCGGCGAGCTGACCGCGGCCCTGCTGCACGGCCCCGAGGTGCTGTTCCTCGACGAGCCGACGATCGGCCTCGACGTGCTCAGCAAGCAGGCCGTCCGGGAGTTCCTCGGTGAACTCGACGAGCGCGGCGACACCACCGTCGTGCTCACCACCCACGACCTCGCCGACATCGAGAAGCTCTGCAAGCGGCTCGTCGTGATCGACCACGGCCGGGTCGTCCACGACGGCACCCTCGACGCCCTGCACGCCCGCTACGGCTCGCGCCGCACCATCGTCGCCGACCTCGATGCCGACTGGCCCGCGGACGTGCGCCTGCCCGGCGCGTCCGTCGTATCGGTCGAGGGCAGGCGGGTCACCCTGGAGCTGAACGGCACCACCGCGGGCGAGGTCGTCGCCGCGCTGGCCAAGGCCGTGCCGCTGCGGGACCTCTCCGTGCGGGAACCGCAGATCGAGGACGTGGTGGCGCGGCTCTACCGGCGGGACTGAGCCAGCTCGACGGCCACCTCGGAAGCCACCCGGGTGTTGTCGGCGACGAGTTCGATGTTCGCGGTGAGGCTCGCGCCCTCGCTGGCGGTGTGGAAGTGCTCCAGCAGCACCGGGGTGACGTCCTTGCCGCGGATGTCGCGCTGCTTGAGCAGGTCCATGCCGTCCTGCAGCAGCCGGTCGTGGAGTTCGCGGTCGAGTTCGTGCTCCACCGGGATCGGGTTGACCAGCAGCACACCCGCGCCGCCGGGGACATGCGTGCGGTGGGCGTCGATCACCGCGGCCGCGTCGGCGGGGTTGTCGACCCGCCACGGGACGGGGAAGGCCGAGACGCGCAGGTAGAACGCGGGGAAGGCGTCGGTGCGGTAGCCGAGGACGGGGACCGAGCGGGTCTCCAGGACCTCGACGGTCGCGGCGATGTCGAGCACCGACTTCACCCCGGAGCACACCACCACGACGGGGGTCGTGGACAGGACGTCCAGATCGGCGGAGACATCCCAGGCCGCCGCGCCGCGCGGGAGGGTGAGGTGCACGCCGCCGAGGCCGCCGGTCGCGAACACACCGATGCCCGCCTGGTGGGCGAGGGTCGCCGTGCTCGCCACCGTCGTCGCGCCGTCGCGGCCGAGCGCGAGGGCAGGGCCCAGGTCGCGGCGGGAGAGCTTGACCAGGCCGGAGTCCTTCGCGCACACCCGGTCGAGTTCGGCTTCGCTGAGCCCGATCCGCGCCTTGCCGTCGAGCACCGCGATCGTCGCGGGCACCGCCCCCGACTCCCGGACCACCCGCTCCAACCGGACGCCTACTTCATGGTTGCGCCCCGCGGGCAGCCCATGCGCCAGCAACGTGCTTTCCAGCGCCACCACAGCGCGCCCCTCAGCCAGCGCGTCGGCGACCTCATCGGACAGAACCAGATGATCAGTGCTCAGTTCACTCACCCACAGATCATCCCACCCCACCGCGAGTCGCCCCTCCCAGCAAACGAGTCGCCCCTCCAGGCGAGTGAGTTCGACATTCGCCTCGCGCGAAGGTCGGAGTCGCTCGCGCGAATGTCCAACTCACTTGCTGGAAGGGGCGACTCGTTTGCCTGGCGGGGCGACTCGCGGGTCAGTCGAAGATGCCGCGGGGGGCGGCTACCTGGTGGAACCAGGCTTCGAGCTGCTTCTCCCAGTTGTTCTGCGCGAGGGTCGCGTTCTGCACGACGAAGCTGCCGAGCATCGACTGGCTGCGCGACCCGAGCCCGCCACCCTTGGCGACCCGCACCTTCTTCACCACGTCGAGCACCACCTGCACGTCCTGCGGGCGGGCCAGGAAGGTGACCGTCACCTCGGCGAAGGCCTGCGCGAACGCGGGGGAGGGGGTGAAGGTGATCTCCTGGAAGAAGGGGAGCTGCTGGTCGACGCCGTCGAGCCGGTTCTTCTCCAGGTTCGCCCCGCGGAACTGGAACCCGATCCGGCTCATCGCGTCGAGGATGCGGTGCTGCGCGGGCAGCGGCTCGACCGGAATCGCGTCGACGTCCTGCGGGTCGACGACGCTGCCCGCGAGGTCGAGGTTCGTCTGCAGGCCCACGGCCATGCCCGTGAGGTGCTTGCCCAGCACCGAGGTGACCGGGGTCTCCCAGGGCAGCTGCACCTCGAAGGGGACGGTGATCTGCGAACCGGCTCGGATCAGCTCGCGGCCCGCCAGGTGCACCGACTGAACCGGCAGGTCGGCGGTCGTGTTCCCGGTCTCGACCCGGGCCAACACCGACACCCCGAGCGACTCGACCTGCTGGTCGACCTGCCCGCCGGTCAGCAGCACCTCGCCACGCAGCGTGCCACCGGGACGTACCGCCGGGTCGATGATGCGGGCGTCCACCTTCGCGCCACCCGAGCCCAAGCTCGCCAACACCTTCTGGAACATGCGCGCATCCTGCCGGCCCGCGGACCGTGTACGCATGATTTTGACCCGATGTTGCATCATGGACAGGTGAGCGCACCCACCCAGACGCGGCCTGATGTCGACACCACGCCCGAGGGCACCGACACCACCAGCGACGACACCCCCAAGATGTTCCACTACGTCAAGAAGAACAAGATCGCCGAGAGCGCGATCATGGGCTCCATGGTCGTAGCGCTGTGCGGCGAGGTGTTCCCGGTGACGAAGGCGGCCAAGCCCGGTTCCCCGGTCTGCCCCGACTGCAAGAAGATCTACGAGCGGATGAAGGGCTAAAGCTCCCACCCGTCGCGGTCGACCGACTGGCCATGGGGCCAGTCGGACAGCCCCGCGCCGACCGGGATCACCATCGACGCCTCGCCGTAGACCACCGTCTCACCGCGGCTGTCGATCATTCTCGTGACCTGGCCGTCGAGCCGGTGCCAGCCCGCGGACCGGTAGACCGGCACGACGTGGTTTCCGCAGGTCAGGAAGCCGAAGGGCACCTCCAGTTCAGCCAACTGAGCCGCCGCGCGGTGTAGCAGCTGACCCCCGATGCCCTGGCGGTGGAGGTCGGGGTGGACCGCCAGCAAACCCACATCGCCGACCAGCACGCTCCCGCCGTCACCGGTGCGCAGGAATCGGCGCAGGACGCCCAAGTGGGCCACGGGCCTGCCGTCGAGGACGCCGACGATCCGGCGTTCCGGGCGGGCGTTGGACCAGCTCCTGGCTCCCGTGAACTTCGCGGCACTGCGTGGGTACGCGTGGGCGAACAGCTCGGCCAGGCCTTCGTGGGTGTCGCGGGGTACGTCGGACTCCCAGAACCTGCTCCACGTGATCATGCCGCCGTTGTACCCGAAACGCGGCGAGCCCCGGCACACTGCCGGGGCTCGCCGCGTTGCCAGACCTCAGACCTCGCTGGGGACCTGTGCCTCTTCCTTGAGGGCGTGCTTGGCGGTCCGCTTGGCCTTGCGCCGCTCCTTGCGGTTCTCGACCATCGTGTAGAGGGTCGGGACCAGCACCAGGGTCAGCAGCGTCGAGCTGAGCAGGCCGCCGATGACCACCAGGGCCAGCGGCTTGCCGATGAACCCGCCCTCGCCGGTGAGGCCCAACGCCATCGGCAGCAGCGCGAAGATCGTCGCGGCGGCCGTCATCAGGATCGGGCGCAGTCGCCTGCGGCCGCCCTCGATGACCGCGTCGCGAACGCTCATGCCGTCGGCCCGGTACTGGTTCACCAAGTCGATCAGCACGATCGCGTTGGTGACCACGATGCCCACCAGCATCAGCATGCCGATCAGCGCGGGCAGACCCAGGGCCGTTCCGGTGAGCAGCAGCAGACCGATCGCGCCGGTCGCCGCGAACGGGATGGACACCAGCAGGATCAGCGGCTGGATCAGGCTGCGGAACGTCGCCACCATGATCAGGAACACGATCGCGATGGCGGCGAGCATGGCCAGGCCCAGGTCGCCGAACGTCTCGGCCTGGTCGGCGCTGACGCCGCCGATCTCGTAGCTCGCGCCGCCGGTGAGGCGCACGCCGTCGAGCTTGGCCGTGAGGTCCTTGGTGACCTTGCCCAGGTCGGCCTCGGTCGTCTTGGCGGTGACCGTGGCGCTGCGCTCGCCGCCGATGCGGCGGATCTGCACCGGGCCGTCGACCGTGGAGACCTGGGCGATCTCGCCGAGGGTGACCACACCGGTCGCACTGGGCAGTGGGAGCGCCCGCAGTGCGGCGACGTCGGTGGGCGCCGTGCCGGTGCGCAGGACGATGTCGTGCCGGGTGCCACCGATCGGCAGTTCCGCCACCGGCACCCCCCGAAGCGCCTGCGCGGCGAACTGCCCCACCGTCTGTGTGCTCAGCCCGCGGGCCGCCGCGGCCTGCTGGTCGATCGCGACCTGCACCCGAGGCGAGCTCTTGGCCAGGTCGTTGGTCACCTCGGTCAGCCCCGGAACACCCCGCACCGCCTGCTGGACGGTGTCGGCCGCGACCCGCAGGGACTCGGCGTCCGGCGCCTTGACGACGATCTGGACGCCCTCGGCGGAGAAACCGGTGGCTTCCGCGCCGAACTTCACCACGCCGGTGTCGGGAACGGCCTTGAGCCGCTCGCTGAGCTTGGTCTTCAGGGCGGCGAGGTCGGTGCCCTCGCGGACGGTGGCGTTGATCGTGTTCGTGCCGTTGCTGGAGAAGCCGAACCCGGCGAAGGTGTCGTCGTTGCCGACGGTGACCTGGTAGACCTCGATCTCGTCGGCCTCGGCGAGCACCGCTTCGAGTTTCTTGGCCGCTTCGTCGCGGGTCTGCAAGCTCGACCCCGGCGGCAGTTCCTGCGACATCTGCAGGGCGGTGCCGTTGGAGTCGTCGAGGAAGTTGGTCTCCAGCCTGCTCGCCAGCCCCAGCGTGCCGCCGAAGATCAGCACGGCGATGAGCAGCGTCACCCACCGCCGGGTCGTGGCGAAGTTCAGCACCGGCACGTACGCGCGCTGCAGCGGGCTGCGCCGCTCCTTCTCCACCGCCGCGACGCGAGCGGCCTCGGCGATCTCCGGGTCGGAGGAGACAGCGGGACGGCGCAGGAACCAGAACGCGAGCACCGGAACGATCGTCAGCGACACCAGCAGCGAAGCCAGCAGCGCCACCGTGACCGTGATCGAGAACGGCCCGAACAGCTCACCCGCGATGCCGCCGACGAACGCGATCGGCAGGAACACCGCCACCGTGGTGAGCGTGGACGCGGTGACCGCGCCCGCGACCTCACGGGTGCCGTCGAGCACCGCGCGTTCCTTCTCCTCGCCATAGGCGAGGTGGCGTTTGATGTTCTCCAGCACGACGATCGAGTCGTCGACCACCCGGCCGATCGCGATCGTCAGACCGCCCAGGGTGAGCAGGTTCAGCGACAGGTCCCCGGTCCACAGCGCGAGCAGCGCGACGAGCACGGACAGCGGGATCGACACCGCGGTCACCAGAGTCGACCGCAGCGACAGCAGGAAGAGCAGGATCACCGCGACGGCGAACAGCAGCCCGAGCAGGCCCTCGGTGGTCAGGCCGCCGATCGCCTTCTCCACCTCCGGGCCTTGGTCGTAGGCCACGGTCAGCGGTGCTTGGGCCGCCTTGCTCAACTCGTCGAGCTTGCCCCGCACCGCCTTGGAGATCTCCACGGCGTTGCCGTCGGCGGTCATCGTGACCATCACGCCGAGCGTGGGCTTGCCGTCGGTGCGTGTGATCACCGTGGTGTCCGCGAGACCCGGCTGCACGGTCGCTACGTCGGCGAGCTTGACCGGGGCCCCGCGCGAGGGCAGGACGAGCGCCCGAAGGTCGTCCACGGACTTGATCGGTCCGCCGATCTGCACGGTGAGCGTGCGGTCGTTCTCGGCCACCGCGCCCGCGGGGAACGGCTTGCCCGCCGCGGACAGCGCGCCGGCGAGCGCGGTCGGATCGACCTGCGCCGCGGCCAGCTTGGCGTAGTCGACGGTCACCGTGACCGTCTCCGACCGGGTGCCGGTGACGGTGGCGCCCCGCACGCCCGGGATCTCCTCGATGCCCGGGAGGACCTCGGTGCGCAGCCTGCGCGCCGTCGCGGCCTCGTCGCCGCCGGATTCGGCGGCCAGGATCACGACCGGGATGTCGTCGGTGCTGCCTTGCGCGACCGTCGGTTCGACCCCGTCGGGCAGGATCGGGCGCAGCCGGTTGACCGTCTGCTGCATCTGGCTCACCGCGGCGTCGATGTCGGTGCCGTAGTCGAACTGGACCGAGATCGACGCCGAGCTCTCGGCGGACCGGGTGGTGATCGAGTCCACTCCGGACAGTCCGCGCAGCGCGCCCCCGATCGGCTCGGCGATCTCACTGTCCACAATGTCCGGCGAGGCGCCAGGGTACTGCGCGATCACCACCGCCGCGGGCAACTGGATCGACGGGAAGAGCTGCTGTTTGAGCGATGGCAGCGCGATGGCGCCGAAGCCGATGATCAATAAGCTGAGCAGGCCGACCAGACCGCGGTTGGCCAGGCTCAGGCGAGCGAGCGCTGACATGGAATCCCCTCGTGATCACGCACCGGCACCCCCGCGCCGGAAGACGGGATCATCGTGGCACGAGCGGACACGAAGCGACTCGGTCCAAGGTCTGACGTCACCTCATACTTTGGGATGACAGACCTCGGGGTCAGAACGTCGAGCGCTGCGTGCTCTCCGCGCTGTCGTCGGTCTGGGCGTCGGACTTCGTGTCCTTGTCGGACCGCAGTTGGACCGCCGCGCGTTCGATCTCGAGCCTGCGCCACTTGCGGCGCTGCCGCCGCGTCATGTGCGCGGGCCACATGTCCTGGATCGCGGCGTTGAAGTACGCGCCGATCACCACCGCGAGCCCGATGAAGAACGCGAACAGCAGGAACGCGATCGGTGTGGCCAGCGCGCCGTAGGTGTAGCCGGTGGTGGTGATCCAGCTGATGTAGAGCCGCAGGCCGATGCTGGTGAGCAGGAAGACGACCATCGCCAGGATCGCGCCCGGCAGGCCGCGGTGCCACGGCAGCTTGCGCGGCAGGGCCAGCTTGTAGAGCGTGGCCAGCGCCAATACGATCAGCAGGCCGATGATCGGGTAGTAGGTGAGGTCCACCCACGACGAGATCGTCGACCGCCACGACGTCGGGAACAGCTTGGGCAGCAGGTCCGGGCCCAGCGCCAGGACCGGCAGGCCGATGACCAGCAGCACCAGGCTCAGCACGTAGAGCAGCAGGGCGAAGATCCGCTGCCACACCTCGTTGCGCACGCCGTACTGCCCGTGCGCCACGGTGATCGCGTCGACGAACGACGACATGGCCGACGATCCCGCCCACAGGGATATGAGGAAGCCCACGGACACGATCTCGCCGCGGCCGACGGTGAGGATGTCGGAGACGGTCGGCTGGATGATCTGGGTCACGACGCTCTCGCTGAACGCTGTGCGCGAGATCTCGATGATGTCGGCCTCGACGGCGTCGATCACGTCCTTGCCGAACCACTCCGCGACGAAGCCGAGGCTGCCCAGCAGGCCCAGCAGCAGCGGCGGCAGTGACAGGACCTGCCAGAACGCGGCCTCGGCCGCCTCGGAGAACAGGTTGCCGCCCCATGCCTTGGACAGCGTCCGGGAGATCAACCGCCACGCGCCGCGGCGCTCGTCGGTCGCCGCGGGGACGTCGTTCCCGCTTGGGGTGGCGGAGTTCCCGCTTTGGGGTATGGGCTGGTCACTCATGGCGGTGCCAAGCATGGTCCATCCGGGCGCGATCGGCGGTATCACTCGCCGATCGTTACCTCTGTGTCGCGTGGTGAGCGATCTTGGTCGGGCGGACGGTATTCTCGCGGTCGCCCTCAACGTCGTCCGCTGAGGGCATTCGTCTGTTCACGGAAGGGGGCTGGGGGATCTCGTGACCCGGGCCGAGGTGCAACCGGAGTCTCAGGCGACCTCTTCGGCGCGACCGCTGCGCGACTGGCAGCGCCGTGCGCTGACGAAGTACCTGGCCCGCCGCCCCAAGGACTTCCTCGCCGTGGCGACGCCGGGCGCGGGCAAGACGGTCTTCGGCCTGCGGGTCGCCGCCGAGCTGCTCGCCGACCGCACGGTCGAGCGGCTCACGATCGTCGCCCCCACCGAGCACCTCAAGCACCAGTGGGCCCAGTCGGCCGCCGCCGCGGGCATCCCGATCGACCCGAACTTCACCAACTCGATGGGCCAGACCTCCACCGACTACGTGGGCGTGGCGGTCACCTACGCGCAGGTCGCCGCCCACCCGAGCCTGCACCGCGTGCGCACCGAGCAGCGCAAGACGCTGGTGATCCTCGACGAGATCCACCACGGCGGCGACGCCAAGAGCTGGGGCGACGCGGTCCGGGAGTCCTTCACCCCGGCCGTGCGCAGGCTGAGCCTGACCGGGACCCCGTTCCGGTCCGACGACTCGCCCATCCCCTTCATCGACTACGAGCCCGACGGCGCGGGCTTCCTGCGCAGCAAGGCCGACCACACCTACGGCTACGCCGACGCCCTGCGCGACGGCGTCGTCCGCCCGGTGATCTTCCTGGCCTACTCGGGCGAGGCGAGCTGGCGCAACAGCGCGGGCGAGGAGTTCACCGCCCGGCTGGGCGAGCCGCTGACCGCCGAGCAGACCGCCCGGGCCTGGCGCACCGCGCTCGACCCCGACGGCGAGTGGATCCCCGCGGTGCTCGGCGCCGCCGACATGCGGCTCAACCAGCTGCGCGAGGGCGGCGTCCCGGACGCGGGCGGCCTGGTGATCGCCTCGGACCACCTCACGGCGAAGGCGTACGCCAAGATCCTGCACACGCTGACCGGCGACGAGCCGACCCTGGTGCTCTCCGACGACCCGAAGGCCTCCGGCCGCATCGCCGAGTTCGGCGAGTCGACCGACCGCTGGATGGTCGCGGTCCGCATGGTGAGTGAGGGCGTCGACGTGCCGCGCCTCGCTGTCGGGGTCTACGCGACCAGCGCGTCCACGCCGCTGTTCTTCGCCCAGGCGATCGGCCGGTACGTGCGCGCGCGCAGACCGGGGGAGACGGCGAGCGTGTTCCTGCCGTCGGTCCCGGTGCTGCTCGACCTGGCCAGCCAGCTGGAGGCCGAGCGCGACCACGTGCTGGGCAAGCCGCACCGGGAGAAGGAGGGCTGGGACGACCAGCTCCTCGCCGACGCCAACCGGACCAAGGACGAACTCGGCGAGGAGGAGAAGGCGTTCACCTCGCTGGGTGCCTCCGCCGAACTCGATCAGGTGATTTTCGACGGCTCGTCGTTCGGCACGGCCGCGTTCGCCGGGTCCGCCGAGGAGCAGGAGTACCTCGGGTTGCCGGGTCTCCTCGAACCCGACCAGGTGCGCGCGCTGCTGCGAAAGCGGCAGGACACCCAGCTCGACACCCGCTCCAAGCAGGCCGCGGCCAAGGGGCCCGCGGAGCCGAAGACGGTCAAGCCGCAGAGCGTGCAGGAGCGCCTCGCGACGCTGCGCAAAGAGCTGAACGCGCTGGTGGGGATGGCCCACCACCGCACCGGCAAGCCGCACGGGATCATCCACGGCGACCTCCGCCGCACCTGTGGCGGACCGCCCACCGCGATGGCCACCGTCGAGCAGCTCGAAGAGCGAATCGCGACGCTGCGTTCCTGGTAGTTCTCCCGCCGGTAGTCCCGCTCCGCCGTCCCGCGGATGTCGGGTCCGTTGCCAAAACGTGTCCGTGAATGTGCACTGAATCGATCCAGTGTGGTTCACATCACCGCAGGGTTCGGCATATGTTGTGAGCCGCAACATTTACCTCAGACGGTTGCCGCCCGGGCCCTGGCGGTGCGTCGACGGATTCGAAAGGGACGACCGAATGCGCAGCAAGACGCTGGCTCTGTTCGCCGCTGGTGTGGGTGTCTCCCTCGCCATGACGGCCTGTGGTGCCAATCAGGAAACTCCGTCGGGCGGCTCAGGGCAGCAGACCTCGGCAGCTCCGGCGGGCGGGATCAAGGTGGGTGTGATCCTGCCCGAGACCGCCACCTCGGCTCGCTGGGAAGGCTTCGACAAGCCGATGCTCGAAGCGGCCATGAAGGCCGAGGGGCTCGCCCCGGACATCCAGAACGCCCAGGGCGACGTGCAGAAGTTCTCCACCCTGGCCGACGGGATGATCAGCCAGGGCGTCAAGGTCCTGGTCATCGCGGCGATCAACAGCGAGGTCGGGGCGGCGGTCGCGGCCAAGGCCAAGGCCCGCGGCATCCCCACGATCGACTACGACCGGCTCAACCTCGGCGGCAGCTCCGAGTACTACGTGTCCTTCGACAACGTGAAGGTCGGCGAATTGCAGGGGCAGGGCCTGGCCACCGCGCTCAAGGACAAGCCGGGCGCGCAGGTGATCGAGATCGAGGGCGCGCCGACCGACAACAACGCGACGCTCTTCCACGAGGGCCAGCAGAAGGTCCTCAAGCCGCTCTACGACGCGGGCACGCTCAAGCTGGTGCGCAGCCAGGCCATCGACGGCTGGGACAACCAGAAGGGCGGTGTCACCTTCGAGCAGATCCTGACCGGCAACGGCGGCAAGGTCGACGGCGTCGTCGCGGCCAACGACGGTCTGGCAGGCGCGGTGATCACCGTGCTGCGCAAGAACGGCCTCAACGGCAAGGTCCCGGTCACCGGCCAGGACGCCACCCCGGACGGCCTGATGGCCGTGCTGCGCGGCGACCAGTACATGACCGTGTTCAAGCCGATCAAGGACGAGGCCGAGGGCGCGGCCAAGCTCGCCGCGGCGCTGGCCAAGGGGGACAAGGCGGCGGCCGACAAGATCGCCGGACAGTCCAGTGAGGACACCAAGGGCAGCCGCACGGTCAAGTCGCTGCTGCTCGAGCCGAAGCTGACCACCAAGGACGGGGTCAAGGAGGTCGTGAGCCAGGGCTACGTCAAGGCGAGCGACATCTGCGGCGGCGAGCTCGCCGCGGTCTGCACCCAGCTCGGTATCAGCTAGTTCGACCACCAGCCCCGGCGCGGCAGAAGTGCCGCGCCGGGGCCCGGCTAGGAGACCTCTCCATGAGTGAACCGATTCTCGAAGTGACGGGGCTGAATAAGAGCTTCGGACCCGTGCATGTGTTGCACGACGTGGATTTCACCGTCCGCGCGGGCGAAGTGACCGCCCTCGTCGGCGACAACGGCGCCGGTAAGTCCACTTTGGTCAAATGCGTCGCGGGCATCCACCCGATGGACTCAGGTGTGGTGCGCTTCAACGGCGACCCGGTGTCGGTGCACGGACCGCGTGACGCGGCCAAGCTCGGGATCGAGGTCGTCTACCAGGACCTCGCGCTCGCCGACAACCTCGACATCGTGCAGAACATGTTCCTCGGCCGCGAGCGCGGCGGACCGTGGCTGCTCGACGAGGCATCGATGGAGAAGGCCGCGCGCGACACCCTCGCGTCGCTGTCGGTGCGCACGGTCAAGTCGGTGCGCACACCCGTCTCCTCGCTCTCCGGCGGCCAGCGCCAGACCGTCGCCATCGCCAAGGCAGTGCTCTGGGAAAGCAAGGTCGTGCTCCTCGACGAGCCGACCGCCGCGCTCGGCGTGGCGCAGACCCGGCAGGTGCTCGACCTGGTCCGCAGGCTCGCCGAGCAAGGCCTCGGCGTCGTGCTGATCAGCCACAACATGGCCGACGTGTTCGAGGTCGCCGACCGGATCGCGACCCTCTACCTGGGTCGCATGGTCGCCGAGGTGCCGACCCGCGAGGTCACCCACGGCCAGGTCGTCGAACTGATCACCGCCGGCCGCTCGGGCGATCTCGGCCTCGCCCGCCCCGAGACCGCAACCGTCTGAGGATTCCCATGACCAACCAGCCTGTCGCCGCCAAACCTGACTCCGGCGGCGCCATCTCCGACTTCGGCATCGACACCACCACCCAGTCCACCGGCGAGGCGGTGCGTGACTTCTTCGTGCGACTGCGCTCCGGCGACCTCGGGTCGATGCCCGCGGTGCTCGGCCTCGGCGCGCTCGTCCTCTACTTCTGGACCCAGTCCGAGAGCTTCCTGACGCTGGACAACACGGCGAACCTCATCGCCCAGGGCTCCGGCAAGATGATCATCGCCATGGGCCTGGTCTTCGTCCTGCTGCTCGGCGAGATCGACCTGTCCGCGGGCACCGCGTCCGGCGTCTGCGCGGCGGTCATGGCCATGCACTACGTGCGCTCGGGCAACCTCGTCGGCGGGATGGGATCGACGGTCTTCTACGTCTTCGTCGGCGGCATGCTCGTGGCCGCGGTGCTCGCGGTGATCATGCGGATCTGGGCGGGCGCCGTCTTCGCCATGGTCGCCGTCACGATCGCGATGCTCGGCGTGGGGCCGAACCCGTGGATCGAGATGCTGCTCGCCCTGTGTGTCGGCACCGCGATCGGTGTGATCACCGGGTTCCTGGTGTCCAAGATCGGCATGCCGTCGTTTGTGGTGACGCTGGCGCTGTTCATCACCTGGCAGGGCGTGATCCTGCAGTTCATCGGCCAGGGCGGCGTCTTCGGCATCGGCACCCAGCCGGTCCTGTTCTCCGTCGCCAACGGCAACCTGTCGGTGCTCGGCAGCTGGATCCTGTTCGCGGTCGGCATCGTCGGCTACGCCGGCGTGGTCCTCGGCGAGCACTACATCCGGGTCAGCAAGGGCCTGGTCACCGCACCGACCCCGATCGTGGTCGGCAAGGTCGCGGCGGTCACCGTGATCGCCGCGCTCGCGACGTTCGCCTTCACCCTCAACCGGTCGCCCAACGACTTCGTGGTGATCGAAGGTGTCCCGTACGTCGTGCCGATCGTCCTGGTGCTGCTCGTGATCGGCACCTACGTGCTGAACCGCACCCGCTACGGCCGCCACATCTACGCCGTCGGCGGCAACGCCGAGGCGGCCCGGCGCGCGGGCATCAACGTGCCCAAGATCCGGGCCAGCGTGTTCGTGGTCTGCTCATCGGTGGCCGCGCTCGGCGCCATCGTGTACTCATCGAAGGTGGGGTCGGTCGACCCGCAGGCGGGTGGCCTCAATACGCTCCTGTTCGCCGTGGGGGCGGCGGTCATCGGCGGGACATCGCTGTTCGGCGGACGCGGGAAGATCATCCACGCGGTCATCGGCGGCCTGGTCCTCGCGGTCGTGGAGAACGGGCTCGGCCTGCTGCAGCAGCCCGCCGCGGTGGTCAACATCGTGACCGGTCTCGTGCTGCTGCTCGCGGCGAGCGTCGACGCGCTGTCACGGCGGCGGGCCGCGGTGGCGGTCAGGTAGGGGAGGCGGCAAGGGAGGCAGCACGGTGAGCACACCCACGGCGGGCGCACGGCCCGACGAGGTGCGCAGGCACAACCGCACCGCGCTGCTGCGCCGCCTGCACGTCGACGGGCCGAGCACCCGCGCCGAGCTGGCGACCGAACTCGGCCTCAACCGCAGCACGATCAAGGCGCTGGTCGACGGGCTGGCGGAGTCGGGCATCGTGCTGGAGCGGGTGCCGCGGGCGCGGTCCGGCGCGGGCAGGCCCTCGCTGCTCGTGCTGCCGCAGCCGCAGGCCGCCGTGGTGCTCGCGGTCGACATCCGGGTCGAGCAGGTGGCGATCGCGCTGGTCGGCCTGGGTGGGGAGATGCTCGGCCGCAACCGGTGGAACCTGCACCGGCGCTCCGGCGAGCCCGACGAGGTGATCACCCACATCATCGAGTCGACCCGGGTGCTGGCCGACGAGCTCGACCTGAAGATCTACGGCGTGGGCGTGTCGGTGCCCGGCGTCGTGCGGCGGTCCGACGGCTTCGTCCACGAGGCACCCAACCTGCGCTGGCGCGACGTCCCACTGGGCGACCGGCTCCGCGCGACGCTGGGCGTGCCGGTGCGCGTGGCCAACGACGCCGAGGTCGGGGCCCTGGCCGAACACCTGCGCGGCGCTGCGCGGGGCTCGCTCGACGCGGTCTACGTCTCCGCCGACATCGGGATCGGCGGCGGGGTGATCTCCGACGGCTCGGCGCTGCGCGGCACGGGCGGGTACGTGGGCGAACTCGGCCACATGATCATCAACCCGACCGGCCGCGACTGCCACTGCGGCAGCCGGGGCTGCTGGGAGACCGAGGTGGGGGAGCTGGCCCTGTGCCGGGCCCTGGCGCTGTCGGAGGGGACGCCCCGAGGGGTCGTCATCGCCGAGCTGCGCGGCCTGCGCGCCGACGAGGTCGGACCGCGCCTCGGCGAGTTCCGCGAGTGGCTGACCCTGGGCCTGGTCAACATCGTCAACGCGTTCAGCCCGGAACTCGTGGTGCTCGGCGACCTGTTCACCGCGCTGCCGCCGTCGCTGATCGCGGCGGTGGGGGCCGAGGTGGGCAAACGCAGCCTGGTGTCCCGCGCGATCGGCGGCACCCGCGTCCAGGCGTCGACACTGGGCACCGACGGCAAGCTGGTCGGCGCGGCCGAGTTGGCGTTCGAGCCGGTCCTCGACACGGTCTGAGACAGCGAACGGGCGGCACCCCGCTGGGGGTGCCGCCCGTCCTGGACGAGATTCAGGGCGCGGGATCAGCCCTTCTGGAGCTCGGCCGCGATCTCGCGCAAACGATCCTCGTGCGCGCGAGCGTGGTGGCCGCAGAACAGCAGCTCTCCTCCGGAGGGAAATACGGCGCGAACCTGTGCGGCGGCGCCGCATCGGTCGCAGCGATCGGCAGCGGTCAGCTCGGGGCGGGTGAGCGTCGTTGTCGTCATGGGAGTTCTCCCTCCGTCCCGGTGCCGGGTGAACCCGGCACCATCATCGGCCGTGGACTCGGAGGCTGAGAGCTCCACCGGTTCACGATTCCTACTCTTACAGACGCGCGGAGGAATAGCAGTGTTCCCGCGCCCACATAGCAATCGAGTAACCCTTGATTAACCCGGTTGGCCCAAGCTCAACCCTGTTTTTGTAGGTTTAACAGGCGTTCTGTCCCCGCGGATCGGGGCGTGGAGACCCGCCCCGGCCACCCCGTGTTCACCACGGGCGAACGCCTAATGTGACGTGGTGCACACTGCGGCATGGCGCCAGCTCCGCCGGCGCGGCTCGGTCGCTTTGATGGTGACGTTTCGGGGGTCCCGCACGAACACTGCCAACTTCGATGGCGTGTTCGTGCGGGACCCCCGAAACGTCACCGCGGCCTCGCGGGTGTTGCTTGACATCGAGCGGCGATACGCAGAGCCGTTGCGGTGGACTGCCACGCTCGGTCGAGAGCCGTCGCCGGGGCGGGCGACTTGCCCGACGTGCGGCCGCTCGGGCCGGGCGCGGGGATCGTCAAGGACTACGTGAAGTCCCGGAAGCATGACTGGGACACCGCCTGCTTTGTCCCCGATCTCGCCGATCGCGGGGGACTGAGGGCCGTGGTCGACGCCTTCCGTGCGCTCCAGGGCGAGTTTCTGGCGGGCGGGATCGTCGTGCGGGCGTTCGAGCGTTTCGTGGGCCCTGAGGCGCGCGTCTGGTGGCTCGACGGGCAGCCGGTTCACGTCGGCCCGCACCCCGACACGCCCGGCGCGAGGGTGGAGCCCGACTTGGCGGGTATCGCCGAGCTGGTCGCGAAACTGGACTGCCGGTTCGTCACCACCGATGTGGTCCGCCGTGCCGACGGCGCGTGGCGGGTGGTGGAGGTCGGCGACGGGCAGGTGAGCGATCGGCCGGCGACCCTCGATCCCGAGGTTCTCATCGGCGCGCTGACCCCGGACAGGGTGCAGCCCTCGGGCCGTTTCCCGACCGCCGCGGACGGTCGGGCCGGGGAGGACTGATTCCCGGGGGCCCGAGGGCTGGGTGACTGCCTGGTATTCGCCGACCACACGCCGCGCCTACGGGGACTGACGTCGGTCAGCCCGGCCGTGTGCGAGCCGGCTACCATCTCCTCGATGGGCGGTCCTAGCGGACAGCCACCTCACGAGTCCTCTGAGACTTCACCGTTGGACCACCTCCTCTCTCGTGTACGGCGACCGTAAAGTCTCCGGCCGCTTTCGACAACGAGGTTTTGTATCTCCCCCATTCGGGTCACTGATAAGGTCCCGACGCACACGCAGCGTGGGGTTGGTTCACACACGTGGTTGACCGGAGTCGGCTGATCGGGCGCGGAGGGGACCTTGCGGAACCAGCAGGACCAACCCCGAAGAATCGCGCTCGGCGTCGTCATCGGAGCCGCGGCCGCCGCGCTGTTCTACGAGGGTCTGATCTCCGGCCCGGTGCTGCGCGCGCCCGCCGAGGCAGCGCCGCGGGTGGTCACCGACGAGGCCGACGAGGACCCGGCGGGCCGGGCGACGCCCCCGGAGCAGACCGGCACCACCACGATGCTGAGCACGTCGACGTCGACCACCACAACCACGACGACGACCACGACAACGACGACCACCACCACCGCCCCCGGGTCCACGACCACGGCCGTGTCGACGACGACCACCACGCCTAGGCCGAAGCCGACGACCACCACGCCCCGGGCGACAACGACCACCCAGCGTCCGACCACCACCACGACGAGGCCGGACGAGTGCTGGCTGTTCTGGTGCTGACCGCTCAGCCGGTGGGTCCGGGCTGGCACTTCGGGCAGAAGTAGGCGACCCGCTCGCGCACCCCGGATCCCTGCGTCCCGGCCACCACCCGCGATCCGCAGCGCAGGCAGCCGGACCGGGTGCGGCCGTAGACCCACAGCCGCCGGTCCCGCCGAGGATCCCCGGTGGTACACCGGTCCGGGGTCATTTTGTTGCGTTCCAACAGGTCTCGACTCAGCTGGACCGCGCGTTCGCTGTCCACATCGGACACGGGGGTCCACGGCGAGACGCCGAGCAGGTGGCAGATCTCGGCTTTGAACACGTTGCCTATCCCCGCCATGACCCGCTGGTCGAGCAGCGCGAGTCCGATCTCTCGCCCGGGTTCGGCGGTCAGCCGGGCGAGCGCCTCGGCCGCGTGCGCGTCATCCCAAGCTGGGTCGAGGAGATCCGGGCCGAGGTGTGCGACCAGTCGGCTTTCCTCGGCGGTGGGCACCAAAGCCATCTCGTGCAACAGGAACCCGACCGCCTGGTGCTCGTCAGTGGTGAACACGGCGCGGGCTTGGTGGGCGGGCCGCCGCCAGCGCGCGCCGCGTGGCTGGACCTGCCAGGTGCCGTCGAGACCGAGGTGGCTGTGCAGGCTGAGGTCGCGGTCGAAGCGGAGGAACAGGTGCTTGCCCACGGTGCGCGGCCCGAGGACGGTGCGCCCCTTGAGGTCCACAGTGGACAATCGAGGATGGCGGAGCTCGCCGGTGGTCAGGACGCGATCGGTCAACGCGGAGGCCAGTCGAGCCGCCGCCTGGTAGACGGTGTCGCCTTCAGGCATCAGCGCCCGCCCAAAGCGACCTTCAACCCGAAGGCGAGCAGCACGCTCGCCGCCACCCGCTCGGTCACCCGACGCAGCGCAGGCCTGGTCAGTGCGGTGCGCGCCCGGCCGCCGAACCAGATGAGCCCCGCCTGCCACAGCAGGCCCAGCCCGACATGGATCGCCACCAGCAGCGCCGCCCAGGCCGCGCTCGCGCTGCTCGCGGGCACGAACTGGGGGAGCAGGCTCACGTAGAACACGCCGATCTTGGGGTTGAGCAGGTTCGTCATCAGCCCGGTGCGGAACGCGCCGGATACCGGGACGAATGCCTCGGGTTCCTCTCGGCGCCGCCAAGACCGCCAGAGTCCGGACGCGCCGAGCCATAGCAAATAGGCCGCACCCGCGTAGCGGACGATGTCGTAGGCGAGGGGAGAGGCCGCCAGCAGCGCGGTGAGACCGGCGATGCTCGCCGTGCCCCACACCACGCAGCCCGCGGTGATCCCCATTCCCACGGCGAACCCGGCCCGACGGCCGCCGGACAGGACCGACCGCAGGATCAGCAGGGTGTCGAGGCCCGGCGTGATGGTCAGCAGGAACGCGGCCAGGGCGTAGCCGAGGAGGGCGGCCGAGCTCATTCGGTGACCGCCTCGGCCTCATCGGTCGGCCAGGTGACGGCGTTGTGCCTGCCTCGGCTTCCAGTGCGCAGGACGCGCGCGAGCAGGAGGTTGAACGCCAAGGACACCTCCCGCGCCCCCGGCGTCTGCCACTGGTGGATCGGCATGCACGCGCCCTGTGCCTGCTGGACCGCGAGCCGGTCGGGCAGGGCGACCGGCATGACCAGCCTGCCGAAGCTCTCACGAAGCTCCTGGATGCGGAACTGGTGCTCGTAGGAGTGCGTGCGGACCTTGTTGACCACCACGCCCAGCGCGACCAGGTTCGCGTTGTGCTCGTCGCGGGTGTTCTCCACCGCCTCGAACGCGCGCTGCGCGCCCGCGACCGCGTACATGGTCGGTTCGGTGACCAGCAGCGCGCCCTGGGCCGCGACCAGCGCGGAGCGGGTCAGCCTGCCCAGCGACGGCGGGCAGTCCATCAGCACCAGCTGGTAGGGCAGCTCGCCGTCGGCCAGCAGGTGCCGCAGCTCGGCGAGCGCCCGCCCGAGCTTCTCCAGCCTCCGGGCCCCCGGATCAGGTTCGTTGAGGGTCTCGAGTTCCTCCGAACCGACCATGACGTCGACCTCGCCGTCCCAGGAACTCGGCGCGATCGCGGCCTTGAGGACCGACGCCGTCGGGTTCTCCAGGACGTCGGCGAGTGTCGCCTCGGTCTCGTCCGGGTCGAGTGTCTGTGTCGCGTTGCACTGTGGGTCTAGGTCGACCACCAGCGTGCGGGCCCCGCGCCGCAGCGCGGCCGATGCGAGGCCGAGCACGACCGTGGTCTTCCCCACGCCGCCTTTGAGGCTGAGCACTGCCACCGTTTGCACGCCCTGAACCTTAGAGTCTCTAGAGTTCAATCTCATGCGACCGGATGCCGTACGCCGTGTGCTCGACCTCGAGCTGACCGCTGCCCGCGAGCGGCGCGGCGGCCTAGCGCCGAGGGTGGTCGATGTCGGAGGCGGCAGCGGGGTGTTCGCCGTGCCCATGGCGGCCGCGGGCTGCGACGTCACCGTCGTCGAGCCGAGCCCCAATGCCCTGGCCACGCTGCAGCGCCGGGCCCAGGAGGCCGGGGTGGCCGACCGGATCACCGCCGTGCAGGGCGACAGCGATGCCCTTGACCAGCTGGTGGAGCCCGGTTCGGCCGAAATGGTCCTGGCCCACGGGCTGCTCGAGGTCGTCGATGATCCCAAGGTGACCGTCGCCGCCATGGCCGCCGTCGTGGCCCCGGGCGGCGTGCTGTCCGTGCTGGTCGCGAACAGGTTCGCGGCGATCCTGCACCGTGCGATCTCCGGCAAGCTCGTCGACGCCCGCGCCCTGCTCGACGACCCGGCCGGGGCGATCAGCGGCCCGACCGAGGCGCTGCTGCGCCGCTTCGACACCGAGGGCCTGCGCACCCTGATCAGTGACGCGGGACTCACTGTCGAACTGGTCCAGGGCTACGGCGTCGTCGCCGACCTGGTGCCCGGCTCGGTCCTGGAGAGCAACCCGGGCGCCCAGGAGGCGCTCGCCCAGCTGGAGCTGGTGGCCGCCACGACACCGCCGCTGCGCGACGTGGCGACTCGCCTGCACGCCATCGCCAGGCGCTGACTGTCGGCTCCCTGTGGTTGGCTCAGGGCCATGGGGAGAAGCGGCGACCTGCCCAGGGGGCTGGTCGAGAGATTCAAGGCGCGCGATGGGGAGTGGCCGGACGACACCGGCTGCCCGATGCTGCACGCCGATATGGACGCCTTCTACGCCTCGGTGGAGATCCGCAGGCGGCCGGAACTGCGTGACCGGCCGGTCATCGTCGGCGGGGTGGGCGCCCGGGGTGTGGTGTCGGCGGCCAACTACATCGCCCGCACCTTCGGGGTGCGCTCGGCCATGCCGACCGGCCAGGCCCGCAGGCTGTGTCCGCAGGCGGTGTTCCTGCCGCCGAGCTTCGACCTCTACCAGGAGGTCTCCACCGGGGTGCTGGCGATCTTCCGCGACCTCACCCCACTGGTCGAGCCGCTGAGCCTGGACGAGGCGTTCCTGGATGTCTCGGGTTCGCTGCGCAGGCTGCGCACCACTCCCGCCGCCCTGGGTGCGGAGATCCGCCGCCGCGTCCAGGAGGAGTTCGGCATCACCTGCTCGGTCGGCGTCGGCCCGACGAAGTTCGTCGCGAAACTCGCGTCGGGCCTCGCCAAACCCGACGGCATGCTTGTAGTCCCACGCGACCAGGTCACCGAGTTCCTACACCCGCTGCCCGTCTCGGCGCTGTGGGGAGTCGGGAAGAAGACAGCGGAACGCCTCTTCGACGTCGGCCTGGAAGCGGTCTCGGACGTCGCCGCCACCCCACTCCCGCGCCTGAAGCGCATGCTGGGCGTGGCCCTCGCCGAACACCTCCACGCCCTGGCGAACGGCCACGACAGCCGCGCGGTGGTGGCGGAAACAGCGGAGAAGTCAGTCGGCGCCGAGGAAACCTTCGAAACCGACCACTGGGACCGCGACCTGCTCAAACGCGAACTCCTCCGCCTCTCCGAACGCACCGTGGCCACCCTGCGCGCACGCGGCCTGCGCGGCAGAACGGTCTCGATCAAGGTCCGCTACGCCGACTTCACCACGATCACCCGATCCCGCACCCTCCCCGTCCCAACAGACGTCACGCGCGAGGTCTACCAAACCGCCTGCAAACTCCTAGACGAACAGACCCCACCGGGCGCGGTCCGGCTCATCGGGGTCCGGATGGAACAGCTCGGACAGGGCGAGGGCGGCCAACTGCTGCTGGACACCCCGGAACAGGGCTGGCGGGAGGCCGAACAGGCGGCGGACAAGGCCCGTTCGAAGTTCGGCACGGCAGCCGTTCGCCCAGCCGCCTTACTGGGCGCAAGACCGGAGCGGGCAGGCGCCACGGAACCCAAACCCGCCAAGTCCTAGATAGACCACCCCGATTCGCGACCAGTGGTCCCAGCGCACGGCAGAGCGGGGCCTGGGTGGCTGGGGGTTGCGAGGCGCCAGGGTGCCCAAGGGTGCGGACGATGCCGAGTTGCCGAGGGTGCCGGGCGAGCCGGGCGAACCAAAGGTGCCAGGCGTGCCGGGCGTGCCGGGCGTGCCGGGCGTGCCGGGCGTGCCGGGCGTGCCGGGCGTGCCGGGCGTGCCGGGCGTGCCGGGCGTGCCGGGCGTGCCGGGCGTGCCGGGCGTGCCGGGCGCCGGGCGAGCCAAGGGTGCCGGGCGAGCCAAGGGTGCCGGGCGAGCCAAGGGTGCCGGGCGAGCCAAGGGTGCCGGGCGAGCCAAGGGTGCCGGGCGAGCCAAGGGTGCCGAAAAAGCCGTGGGTGCCGACATGCCAAGGGTGCCAGCACGACAACCACCACCCCCCTAATCGCAATGGGCCAATACCAACGGCCTGTTTGGGTGGTTCGCCTTGATTCGGGGGAAATGGGGCTAAACTCGCGGTGCGGGTGGGCTTTACGTGCCCCGCCTTTTGACCCGCACAGCCCCATTTCGAGGGGTCCCCGAATCAAGGCGAACCACCCAAACAGGCACCCACAGCGCAGCCGGCCGGCCCACAGCCGTACCCGGCACCCGCCCAACATGCCCGAGCAAAGCTCAGACAAGCTCAGGCAGCACCACAGACAACGATCCCCGCACCACAGCCGAAGCCATCCCGTCATAAGGCGTCGGCGACGCGTTGCACAAAACCACGACCGCCCCAGCCCGAGCCGCCAACCCCACCAACCCGGCAGCAGGCTGCACAGTCAACGAACTTCCCACTGCCATCAACAGATCCGCCGACTCCACCACCGCCCGCGCCTCATCCAGCACCGCCCGGTCCAACGCCTGCCCGAACGACACCGTCGCCGACTTGAGAATCCCGCCGCACCGCAAGCAAGGCGGATCAACCTCTCCCGCCGCCACCCGCTCCAGCGCCTCCCGCATCGGCCGCACTTCGGCGCACGACAGGCACACCGTGTCGAAAATCGTCCCGTGCAACTCGATGACCCGACTCGACCCGGCGCGCTGGTGGAGTCGATCGATGTTCTGGGTCACGATCGCGGCCAGCCGTCCACCACGCTCCAGCCGCACTAGCGCCAGATGCGCCGCGTTGGGCTCCGCAGTCCACGCTGGGTGTACCCGCCGGGCCAGCCAGGTCTGTGCGCGCAGCGCCGGATCTCGTTGGTATTCGCGGAGATTCGACATCCGCTGGGCGTCCGGGTTCTTCGTCCAGAGGCCGTCGGGTCCGCGGAAGTCCGGGATGCCCGAGTCGGTCGAGATGCCCGCCCCGGACAGCACGACGATCCGACCCGCCTTCGCGATCAGCTCGCGCGCCTGTTCGGTGCCCACCTGACGATGATGTCACGGGAATACCTGACGATCGCGGACCGCGATTCGGGAATGAAGGCCATTTATCCGGCCACTGACCGAAAATGACAAAGAACCGCGCCCGCTTTTCTCGGCCCTATCGCCTGTTCCGTGGCATGCCGCATCATTGCCGCGGCCTTTGCCGAATAGTCTTGGGAGGGGATCATCCGTGAGAATCACCCGGCGTCGATCGGCGATCATCGGTGTGCTCGTGGCTATCGGAGCGGCGGTGACGCCGAGCGCCCAGGCCGAGTTGCTGGGGATCGCGGTCCCGGTCGACATGGGTTCCACCCAGCTCGGACGCAACGCCTGGGTCACCGATTACGGCGACAGCGGCGTGGTGATCGGGCAGAGCGGCACCGGGCCGGGTGAGACCGACGTGCGGGGCGCGACCTGGAAGAACGGCAAGGTCACCGATCTCGGCCCCGGCGCCAACCCGCTCGCGGTCAACGGCACCGACGTGGTCGTCGGCTACCAAGGCGACTGGAGCGACAAGACCGCCCGGCTGTGGCGTCCCGACGGCACGTCGGTCGACTTGGCTCCGGCGGGCGAAGACTCTGTCGCCGTGGCGGTCAATGACCGCGGTGAGGCGCTCGTGTCGTCGGGCGCGGCCATCGGTGTCTGGCGGCCGAGCGGCGGCTTCACTCCGCTGGCGGTGCCGGGCACCCCTAAACCGCTCGGGCACCTGCCGCAGTACCGCCGGGGTGACATCAACAACCTCGGACAGGTCGCCTTGACCGCCAAGGACGGCGGCCAGGCCTACGCGGTGCGCTGCGACCCCGCCGGGTGCGTTCGCCTGCCGAACCCCGCCGGCCTGTCGATCAACGAAGCCGAAGTGCGCGGGATGAACGACGCCGGCCAGATCGCGGGTGTCATCGAGATCCGGCCGACCTCCGGCAATCCGAACTTCACCGAGTGGCGCGCGGTGCTGTGGCAGGGCGATGAGGTCGTGCTCCTGGACACCCTCGGCGGCGTGGACAGCGGCGTCGCCGGAGGCGAGCACGCGATCAACGAGCGCGGCGAGATCATCGGCCGGGCCCGCACGTCCGGCGGCCCAAGCAAGGCGGTCGTGTGGCGCGGACTTCGCCCGGTGGTCATCGGCGACACCGGGACCAGCCCGTCGGCGATCAACGACAACGGCGACATCGTCGGCACCACCAGCGCGTTCGGCGGTTCGGGTTTCCTGCTCCGCGCGGGGAAGATGACGACACTTCCCGCGTTGCTCCTGGTCACCCCATACCAAGGCCCGACGTCGGTGGCGGTCACCGGGATCACCGACTCGGGCCTGATCGTCGGCACCTGTTCCCGGCCCATCGCGCCGTATCCGTACTACGCGGGCCATCTGCACCGCGCCACCCGGTGGACCCTGCTCTGAGCCACCCCGACGACGAACCCCTATCCCGCACTGATCATCTCGCGCACGGCACTCGTTCGCCCCGAAAACACCACGACGACGCGCACCTCCGGTAATCAACTCGCTACGCCGAGATCACCGGAGGTAGCAGCTGATGAAGTCCTTACGCCGCTTGGCCGCGCTGGGCGCGGGTCTGATCACCACCGCGTCCCTGCTCGTGGCCACCGCGCCCGCCGCGGCCGCGGTCACCGACCTGGAACTGGCGACCCGCTGGGCGCCGATCCACTACCAGGACACCGACTCGTCCGATTACGACGCCGACTACCTGTCCAAGATCGATTTCGATCTCGAGTGGGACACCCTGAACAACTGGGAGCACCAGGACGATGTGCTCTCGCGCATGACCGGCACGGTCTACTACTCGGTCGTGGAGACCTCGACCCACTGGTTCCTCGGCTACGGCTTCTACCACCCGCGCGACTGGGAGGACTTCTCTGACCCTTTCAGTATCTACACGCACGAGAACGACATGGAAGGCGTCGTCCTCACCGTGCGCCGTGACGGGACGCCCTACGGCAGGTTCGAGGCCATGGTGACCGTCGCGCACACCGACTTCTACTCCTACGTCCCCTCCGGCAGCACGTTCACCAGCGGCCGGGAGAACGTCGACGGCACGGTGCCGATGCGGACCTACAACGGTGCGGCGCATCCCACCACCCGCCAGGAGGCGAAGGGCCACGGCGTCTACGCCTGGAACGGCGCCGAGTTCCCCGGCGGCGACGGCGTCGTCTACTACCCGAGCGGCACCGCGGAGGTGCCGTCGAGCGGCAACGACCGCTCCGTCGGCTACCAGTTGGTGAACGTCTTCGCCGCCGACGGCCTGTGGGCGCGTCGCGCGAACGCCGTGACTTTCGCCAGTTACGGCACCTTCCGTGGCGACAACGGCAAGGACAACGCCGCGAACGCCCCGTGGGGCTGGGACGACGGCAACGACGGCAGCGACATCCCGCGCGGCACCATCGCCACCGACCCCGCCTACCTCGTGGCCCAGTACTTCGCCGGGGAGGGCTCCTTCAGCCTCACCTACACCCGAAACTCCTACCGTTAGCGGAGTTTGACGCGCGCGCGCCGGGGGTACACAGCATCCGGATCCGCGCGTGCGAACGCGTCATCGCGAGCGGGGTGGCGGCGCCAGAGCGCCGCCACCCCGCTTCGCCTCGTCCGGCGCGGTACGTTGCCGGATCGGACCAGAAGCGCCAGGAGGAACAAGTGTCAGAGGTCGAGACCAATGCGGCGGCTCACGCGTCGGGAGTGCGCGGCGCCGACGTGCGGGTGAGCGCCGACGCCGAACAGGTGCCGTTGATCCGCTCGTTCGCGGCGGACATCGCGATGCGCCTCGATTTCGATCTCGACGCCATCGAGGACGTGCGCATGGCGGTCGATGAGGCGTGCTCGCTGCTCGTCCGGGCGGCCGTGGCGGACTCGTCGCTGTTCTGCTCGTTCGACCTGCTCGAGGACACGCTGCGGGTGCGGGTGCACGTCGACGCCAAGAGCCCGATGCCGCCGTCGGCGGACCGGATGAGCTGGCAGATCCTGACCGCGCTCGCGTCGTCGGTCACCGAGAACGTCGAGGCGACGGGGGACGGACACCGCGTGTCCATCGAGTTGGTGACCCGCACCGGGGAAGCGGCGGCGCGGTGAGCGAGTCCCACGCCACGCAGCGCGAGGACGCCCGGTTCGACAAGTTGGCCCGTCTCCCCGACGGTGATCCACGTCGGGTCGCGCTGCGCACCGAGTTGGTCGAGGCCTACATGGACCTCGCCCGCAACCTCGCGCGCAAGTTCGACCGCCGCGGCGACCAGCTGGAAGATCTGGTCCAAGTCGCCACGATCGGGCTGATCAAGTCCATCGACCGGTTCGAGCCCACCAAGGGCAACTTCTACGGCTTCGCCATACCGACGATCATGGGGGAGCTGCGCAGGCACTTCCGTGACACCGGCTGGGCCGTGCGGGTGCCGCGCCAGCTCAAGGAGCTGCACGTCACAGTCGCCACGGGCCGCGCCGAGCTCACCCAGCAGCTGGGTCGCGCGCCCAAGCCCAGCGAACTGGCCGACCACCTGGGGCTGACCAGGGAACAGGTCTACGAGACGCTCATGGCGGGCGCGTCCAAGGAGGGCACCTCGCTCGACGCGCGGCTCGCCGAACCCAACGGCGACCGGTTCGGCTACGAGGACGACGAGCTGAACCAGGTCGACAACCGCCGGGCGCTGCAGCCGCTGCTGGCCGAACTCACCGAGCGTGAGCAGAAGATCATCCTGCTCAGGTTCGTCCGCGGGATGAGCCAGGCCGACATCGCCCGTCGCGTCGGCGTCTCGCAGATGCAGGTCTCACGGCTGCTCACGAAGATCCTCGACCGACTGCGCGCGGGCCTCGGCGAGGACAGCATGGTGCGCTGATGGATCAGCCGACCCGAATCTGCCTGCGGCGGTGGGCGATCAGCGCCCGCCGCTCGCCCTCGCCCATCGCGCCCCAGATGCCGTACGGCTCCTGGACGCTCAGGGCGTGTTCGCGGCACTGCTCGAGCACCGGGCAGGCACGGCAGATCGCTTTGGCGCGGGCTTCGCGCGCGGCCCTCGCCGGTCCGCGCTCGGCGTCGGGGTGGAAGAAGACCACGCTGTCGACCCCGCGGCAGGATCCCTTGGTCTGCCATTCCCACTCGGTCGTGACGGGCTTGGGCAGGCGGGTGATCTCGGCCATCGTGACCCTTCCTCGTGGCCCCGCCATCGCGCGGGGAAGTGATCATCAGATACCCGGTGCCCGCATGGACCAAACTGTGCTCAGCGTCCTCACAGTGATCGACGCTGCGAAAAACTCGGTGACAAACCCGAATTACCCGGTCGGAAAGGATCGATAGTGGAGATCAACAGCGAGGGTCTCGACCCGGTGATCGTGTCCGTGGAGGGCGAGGTCGACCTCGCCACGTCGCCCCGGCTCGAACAGGCACTCGACGAGGCGCTCTCGTCCTCCGGCGCCACCGGTGTGTGCGTCGACCTGTCGAAAGTCGAGTTCATGGACTCCGCGGGCCTGCGGGTCCTCGTGGCCGCGCGGCGCCGGGCGGATGGGTCGGGGCTGTCGATGACCCTGCGTGAGCCGCACGACCGAGTTCGCCGAATCATCGAGATCACGGGCCTTGCCGAGGTGTTCGGGCTCGCAAGAAATTCGTGATTCAAGGTCCCCCGGTCGGGGTATCTCAGAGCGAGTGCACCCCCAGACCCACGGGGAGGGTGGTGCGTGGACTCCAGCAAGGGGCGGCGACATGGTGGATGACCGGGCAGAGTTAATCGCCCGCCTTCTGCCGACCACCCGGTCGGCGGGTGAGGCGCGCGACTTCGTCAGCGCCGCCCTCCGGTCCTGGGCGTGCGACGAGGCGCTCACCGCTGACGTCGTCCTCGCCACCTCGGAACTGGTCACGAACGCGATGGAACACGGGCGCGGAGAGATCACCGTGGACCTCCGCCTGCTGGAAAGCCGCGTCCTGCTGCGTGTCCGCGACGAGGGCCCGGGCGCCCCGGTGAGCGGGGACAGGGAAGTCCTGGCCCCGCGCAGCCGGGGCCTCACGATCGTCGAAGCGCTGAGCACGTCCTGGGGCTGGCAACTCGCCCCCGGCGGGAAGTGGGTGTGGGCGGAGTTCCCTTTCGTCCCCGCGAGCGCGCCGGTGCCGTCCGTGCACTCGCGCCCGCCCGCACACCACTGAACACCCTTTCGCGCGACCCTGGCCGGAAAGGTGGATGGGTGGACGCACACCCGAACACGGGCCCGGGCCGCCGCCACAGAAACGGCTGACCTCACCCGCGAAGACATCGTGGGGTTGATCCTGCGTGGATCCGCAGGGCTGTTGATCTCACTCGCGAGGCATGGGTCGATTCTGCGTGGATCCGCAAGGTTGCTGATCTCACCCGCGAGGCATGGGGTTGATCCCGCGTGGACCCGCAAGGCTGCTTACCCCACCGCCAAGGCAAGGGCCGATCCCACGCAAACCATGTAGCCCATGCACCCACCCGCAAACCCAAGGGGCCCAACAGAAAGGCCTGTTTGGGTGGTTCGCCTTGATTCGGGGGGAGAAGGACCTAAACTCGCCCGGCGCGGGGCAGTTTCTTCACCCTGCCCGCTTTACCCGCGCAGGTCCTTCTCCGGGGTCCCCGAATCAAGGCGAACCACCCAAACAGGCACCACCGCCACCAGCCCGCGGCCGAACCAGCCCGCCAGCAGCCCTCCAGCAAACCAGCCCGGCGATCCGAAGCTATTTCCGCGAAGCGATCCCCGTCAACAAATCGTCAGCCGTCCGACTATTGATCACCCGGTCCGCCCCGATCCCACACTCCTCAGCCCGTTCACACCCATAAGGCAGCCAATCCAGCTGCCCCGGCGCGTGAGCGTCAGTGTCGATCGCGAACTGGCACCCGATCTCGGCGGCCAGGCTCAGCAGCCGCCGCGGCGGGTCCAGGCGTTCCGGGCGGGAATTGATCTCCACCGCCACCCCGTACTCGACGCACGCGGCGAACACCGACTCGGCGTCGAAGGTGGACTCCGGGCGGCCTCGGCCGGTCACCAGCCTGCCGGTGCAGTGCCCCAGGATGTCGGTGTGCGGGTTGGCCACGGCGGTCAGCATCCGCTCGGTCATCTCCGCCTTCGGCATGCGCAGCTTCGAGTGCACGCTGGCCACCACCACATCGACCTCCGCGAGCAGCTCATCGGTCTGGTCGAGGCCGCCGTCGAGCAGGATGTCGACCTCGATGCCGGTCAGGATCAGGAACGGCGCCAGCTCCACGTTCAGCTCGGCCACCACCTCCAACTGCCTGCGCAGCCGCTCGGCGCTGAGCCCGTTCGCCACCTTCAGCCGGGGGGAGTGGTCGGTCAGCGCCATCCATTCGTGGCCGAGCGCGATCGCCGCCTCGGCCATCTCCCGGATCGGGCTGCCGCCGTCGGACCAGTCCGAGTGCGTGTGGCAGTCGCCGCGCAGGGCGGCTCTCAGCTGGGCGCCGCCCGCGACCGGTCCCTGTGCGCCCTCGGTCAGTTTGGTGAGGTACCCGGGCTCGCCGCCCGTCACCGCTTCGGTGATCGCGGCGGCCGTCGACTTGCCGATGCCGGGCAGCGCGGTGAGGGTGCCCGCCCGCACCCGCTTGTCGAGTTCGCCAGGGGGCAGGTCGGCGACGATCGCGGCGGCTTTGCGGAACGCGCGCACCTTGTAGGTCGGCTCGCCCGACCGCTCCAGGAACAGCGCGATCTGCTTGAGGGCCGCCACAGGATCCATGAACCCAATTAACCATCGCCAGGCGACACTCGCGACTGTTCCGCCTCCCCGGGCCGCGTTATGGATGCGCTCGGTGGTGACCGTCGTCGAGTCTCGTCACGGTCCCCTTAGGTGCCGGTCGGGCAGAGCGGCGGGTTTGTCCGGTAGGGCCTAGCGTTCGAAGGGCCGAAAGGAGCACCGATGGACATCCCGGCCACCGCGCCTGTCGCCCCGTCCGCGCTGACCGACCTGCTCGACGGACGGTGGGCGCACGTCCGCCGTGACGCCCGCGTCCGGATGTCCGAGTTGCCCGCGCCGCCGGTCGACCTCCCGACCGAGGAGCACCGCGCCCAGGTCCTCGACTCCCTGCGCGCGCTCGTCGCCTCCGGGTACCCGCGCGCCGGGTTCCCCAAGGAGTACGGCGGCGAGGCGGACACCGGAGCCGCGCTCACCGCGTTCGAGATGCTCGGCTTCGGCGACCTGTCGGTCATGGTCAAGGCGGGCGTCCAGTGGGGTCTGTTCGGCGGCGCCGTGGAAGCGCTGGGCACCGAGACCCATCACGAGCGCTACCTGCGCGCGATCATGGACCTCGACCTGCCCGGCTGCTTCGCGATGACCGAGACCGGGCACGGCTCCGACGTCCAGCACCTGCGCACCACCGCGACCTACGACCCGGCCACCGGCGAATTCGTCGTCCACACACCACACGAGGGCGCCCGCAAGGAGTACATCGGCAACGCGGCCCGCGACGGCAGGATGGCCGTGGTCTTCGCCCAACTGCTCACCGGTGGCGAGTCCCGAGGGGTGCACGCGCTGCTGGTGCCCATCCGCACCGAGACCGGCGAGCCGGCCCGCGGCGTGCGGATCGAGGACTGCGGGCGCAAGGCCGGGCTCAACGGCGTCGACAACGGCAGGCTCTGGTTCGACAACGTTCGCGTGCCGCGCGACGCCCTGCTCAACCGCTACGGCGACGTGGCCCCCGACGGCACCTACAGCAGCCCCATCGATGGCGACTCCAAGCGGTTCTTCACCATGCTCGGCACCCTCATCCGCGGCCGGATCAGCGTCGCGGGCGCCGCGGGCAGCGCGACGAAGACCGCGCTGAAGATCGCCGTGCGCTACGCGCAGGTCCGCCGCCAGTTCGAGAACCCGGAGACCGGCGACGAGGTCGTCCTCCTGGACTACCTCGCCCACCAGCGCAAGCTGCTGCCCGCCCTGGCGACCACCTACGGCCTGCACTTCGCCCAGGAGGAACTCGTCACCACCCTGCACGACCGCCGAACCGACGCCGACGACCGGGCGCAGCGCGAACTCGAGTCGCGGGCGGCGGGCATCAAGGCGATCGCCACCTGGCACGCCACCAAAACCGTCCAGACCTGCCGGGAGGCCTGCGGCGGCGCGGGCTACCTGGCGGAGAACCGGCTGCCCGGTATCAAGGCCGACACCGACGTGTTCACGACCTTCGAGGGCGACAACACCGTCCTGCTCCAACTGGTCGCGAAGGGCCTGCTCACCGGCTACCAGCAGCACCTGCACGCCCTCGGCAGCGCGGGCATGGCCCGGTTCATCACCGACCAAGTCCTCGGGACCGTGCTCGAGCGCACCGCCGCCCGCGGGCTCATCGACCGGCTCATCAACGCGGTCACCACCCAGGACGAAGAGACCGACCTGCTGGAGCGGGGCTGGCACCTGAAGCTGTTCGAGGACCGCGAGAAACATGTCCTCGACACCCTCGCCCGCCGCCTGCGCCGGGCGGGGGAGGAGGGCGCGGACTCGTTCGCCATCTTCAATCGTGCGCAAGACCACGTCCTGCGTGCGGCCCGGGTCCACATCGACCGGGTCGTGCTGGAGGCTTTCGTCGCCGCGATCGACCGCTGCACCGGTCCGGCCGTCACACAGTTGCTCGACCGTCTCTGCGACCTCCACGTGCTCAGCAACATCGAGGCCGACCTCGACTGGTTCCTCGGCCACGGTCGCCTCACCACCGCCCGCGCCAAGGCCGTGACCAGCGCCGTCAATGAACTCTGCGCCCATCTGCGCCCCCACGCGGGCACGCTCGTGGAGGCGTTCGCCATCCCGGACAGCATGGTCGGCGCCCCCATCGCGCTCGGTGCCGAACGCGACCGCCAGGACGCGCAGCGCTCGCACGGGGCCCGCGAACTACCCCGTATGGAGGACTCCGAAGAAGCTGTGACACCGTGATCGAGGATCGGGTAGTCCTGGCCAGGAAAGGCCCGTATCCTGGACACTGACACCCCCACTGCGGGGTGCCCGCCGGGTCCGGCGGCAACCGTGATCGCCCGGCGCCCGCGACCGCTGTGCCGGAGGAGGAAAATATGCCACTCTCCGAGCACGAGCAGCGACTGCTCGACCAGATCGAGCGCGCTCTCTACGCCGAGGATCCCAAGTTCGCCTCCACTGTTCGAGGTGCCCGCCTACGCAAGCCGTCCCGACGGCGCAGGCTGCAGGGCATCGCCCTGTTCGTCCTGGGCGTGGCGCTGCTCGTCGTCGGTGTGATGGTGCCGTTCAAACCGGCGGACATCCCGGTGGTGAGCCTGCTCGGCTTCTTGGTGATGTTCGTCGGCGCTCTGCTCACGCTGACGGCCCTGCGACACGGCGGCGACGCCGCGTCCGAAGAGGGCGAAGGCCAGCGTCCGCCAGGCGGCGAGTCCGCCCACCGGCGCAGTTCGTTCTCCCAGCGAATGGAAGAGCGCTTCAAGAAGCGCTTCGACGGCGAGCACTAGCCCGCCTCCCCGGAATTTGAGCTTTGGTCACCTGCCGGGGAACGGTTCAGTTGGTGGGTACCGTGGTCGGCTGTCGTCGCGGTCCCCTTAGGTGCGGGTCCGTAGACGTCGGGTTAGTCAGGGAAGCAAGCTTTGGGTGGTCTTGGGATCTAGGTCCCTTGGCCACCTTCGCTTTGTCCGGGCCTAGCGCTTCGTGCGGCGGGGCTGCACCACTGAGCGGGGCAGCAGGCGGGCCTTCCACGGCAGGGGAGCGGTGCGCCGCAGTCCGCTGACGACCTCGTCGAACGCCTGCGCCAGCGCCGGGTCCTCGGTTCGTCCGCCGTACCAGGACCGCTCCACCGAACTCACCACGGTTCGGAGCGCCTGCTTGCCGCCCTCATCCAGGTTGTGTTCCCGCGACATCCTGCGCGCGGCCGTGCGGACGGTGTCGGCGTCGGACAGCGACGCGCCCCGGTCCCAGGACTCGGCCATCAGCTCGGTCCACGCCGCGCTCGCCGAGGCTGGGCTGCCCGCGAGCACCGCGTGCCGCCGGTCGTGCCGCCACCACTCCCGGACCATCGCGGGCACGATCGCCGCCACGAGCACGAGGACCAGCACGGCCAGCCACCAGGACAGGATGGACGCGAGGAAGAACACCGTCAGCGTCCCCAGCGCCGCCACCACCGGCACGGCGAACTTCAGCAGGTCGCGCCGGAAATGCGCGACCGCCATCGCCGCGACCAGAAGCAGCGCGCAGATCAGCGCCGCGAAGAGCTGCCAGGGGATCGACCCGGTGCTCTCGCCGGGGATCGCTGCCTCGTTCCCGGGGTCCGTCTGGTCGTCGGGGTTCTGCTGAGCCGACGTGCTCGGCGCGGCGGACTCCGACGGCACGGCCGACTCCGAGACGGGCGTCGAGGTCTCGGTGTTCGGGTCGCTGGTCGTGTACGGCGCCTCATAGGTGCGGCCGTCCGACAGCGGCGTCGGATCGAACGTGACCCAGCCCTGGGCGGGGAAGAACACCTCGACCCACGCGTGCGCGTCCTGCGTCGTGATCGACCGGTAGTCGCCGGACTGGAAGCCCGCCGTGTAGCCGATCGCGACCCGCGAAGGGATACCCGCCGCGCGCGCCAGGATGGCCATCGCCGAGGCGTACTGCTCGCAGTACCCGATCTTGGACCGGAACAGGAACTCCTTGAGCGCGTCCTCGTCGCTCGACGTCCCGGTCTTCGTCTTGTAGTCGAACCCGTTGGACCGCTCGAAGTGTTTCTGCAGGGCCAGAGCCTTGTCGAACATCGTCGTCTTGCCGTCGGTGATCTGCTTCGCGAGCGCCACCACCTCGGGGTCGATGCCGTCGCCCGCCAGGTAGACCGGGTCGATCTCGCCGAAGTCGTACCCGGCCAGCCGCAGGTCGGCCGCGGTGGGCTGACTCATGTCGGCCTCTTCGACATACGTGGGCAGCTTGCGCGAGTTGCGCGAATAGACCATGCCGCCGCTCTGGTCGTAGAACATGCCCTTCGGGATGTCCCGCAGCTTGCGCGGGATCCCGTAGACCGGCGCCCACAGGTCCTGGGAGTTGATCGGCTCGATGGAGATCCGGGTGATCGTGCCGCCGCCGTCGTCGCCGGGGGCCGGCGGCAGGTCGCTGTCGGCCGGGATGTCGTCGGGCAGGGCGTCCGCGGCGGTCCAGCCGCCGTTGCGGTCGTAGCGGGGCAGCGTCATCGCCCGCAGGTAGCGGCCCTCGTTGCCCAGGCCCCGCACCCGGAACAGTTCGACGTTCGTCCCCTGGTCGAGCATGCCGCGCAGCGCCGTGAACGGCTTGAGGGCCAGGCCGCCGCCACCGCCGCCGCCGCCGCTCCCGCCGGGCAGGCCGCCGACCGTGCCGATGCCCGTGACCACCACGCCGGCGAGCAGGCCCAGCACCAGGGCGGAGGACACCATCGTCGTCGGGGAGCCGAACGCCGCCGCCGTGTCCGGCAGCGCGGGCCGGTTGCGCCACTGCTGGTGGCGGTGCGCGCCGTCGACGGCCAGCAGCAGCGCGAACGACGTCGCGCCGAGCACGAAGGACCACCAGGGCAGCAGTTCGTCGGCCAGCGACGCGGGCACGGCGTAGACGCAGAGCAGCACGAGCCCGCAGGCGGCGGGCGCGCCCGCCGAGACCGCGAGGGTGTCGACGAGGACCGCGACCAACCCGATCGCGATCACCACCAGGCAGAGCATGGGCGTCGAGGCAGGCACCGGGGGAACCCCGGTCTGCACCGCGTCGACGGACTTGCGGAGCACCTCGCCGAGCTCGGCGAACGCCTTCGGGCCGGGTATCACCCCGAGGATTCCGCTGTTGGTGAACAGCGCGACGACCAGGAACAGCAGCGCGACCATCTGCGCGAGGCCGACCACGAGGGTCGGCGTGCGGATCGCCCGCAGCGCCAGGCCGGTCGCCGTCACCACGATCACCGCGATACCGGCATAGCCCAGCCAGCGCATCCCGTCGATCACACCCGCGAGGGCGCTGGAGGCGCACAGCGTCGTGATCGCGGCGATCACCGGGGTGACCGTCACCGACCACTGCGCCTGCGGAGTCGTCTGCTCGCTCATCGCCCGACCCCCGGGGTGGTGCACGGTGTTCTGTCGTCCAAGGCTCTGTCGTCCACTGTGATCACTGGCCGAACCCCGCGATCATGCTGTCGCCGCGCTTGTGGCTGTTGCGGCACACGCTGCCCCACACCCCGGCCATCGGGGTGTCCGGGCGCGCGATCGTCACGCCCCACCCGGCCGCCGACAGCAGGGTGGCCGTGCCCTGGGGATCGGCTTCCGGCCCCTCTGCCGATCCCCAGGCCGAGGTGTCGAGCAGAACCGCGAGACTGCGCGTCCCACGGGTCCGGTACCTGATCAGCTGGCCCACCGACTCCGGGGTCGCCGCGCCGATGATCGCGATCAGCTCCTGGCCGTGGCCGGGGTCCGCCGGGCAGTTGATCTCCCGCTGGTGGATCGGCTGCAGCGCGGCGAGCGCGTCCAGCACGGCGTTGTCGCTGTGGCTGCCGTCGCCCGCGTCGCTCACCAGGACGCTGCCGGTCTCGGTCACCAGGCGGATCTGCTGGCCGTAGCGGTGCAGGTGCACGCAGATGCTGGCGGCGAACGACACCGCCCACTCCAGACTGGAGCTCGCGCCGGTGCCGCGGTGGCCCGACACCCGGTGGTCGAGCAGCACGGTCGTGCCGCCGCGCCACGGGCTCTCCTCGACCCGGACCATCATCTCGTCGCGCTTGGCCGTGGAACGCCAGTGGACCTTGCGCAGGTCGTCGCCCTGCCGGTAGGGGCGCACGATGGCGTCGTCCTCACCGTGGCCCGCGTTGAGCCGGATCGAGCCGTCGTCGCCCGAGCCCAGACCCGAGCCGCCCGGCACACCGCTGAGCGGCACCACCCGGGGCACCACGACGAGCCGCGACGTCCGCGCTAGCTCCCGTTCGAACTCCGCGAGGCCGAACGGGTCGGTGATCGTCGCCTTGAGCGGCCCCAGCTGCTGGATGCCGCGCAGCATCGGCTGCACCGCGTACCGCAGCTGGGTGCCGGTGTGCCGGGGCAGGTGCTCGATGACGAACCGGGGCTTGCCGCCCAGCGCGTAGGGCACGCCGTCGGAGATGAGGAGCCCGCCCGTGGGCAGCCTGCCGGTGCTGCGCACTGTCAGCGCGACTTCCGCGCGCCCGCCCACGGGCACGCGCGCGGGGGCGATCTGGCGCTCCGCGTGCAGGCCGACCCTGGCCACCGCCGTGATCAGGCAGACGATCAGCGGCAGCGCCACCACGAACACCGCGACCCGGAGCAGGTCACGCTCGTTGAGCACCACCGAACACAGCGCGGCGGCGACCCCCGCGGCCAGCAGACACCGGCCCCGCGTGGTCAGCCCCGACAGCGCACCGCGCATGGACCACTCCTACTGACGGCCGCGGGCGGCCCATTGCGCGCTCGGCTCCGCCTGCGGGACCGGCACGCGCTGGATCAGACCGCGGATGAGCTCGGCGGGGGACCGGCGCGCGGCCTGCGCCTCAGGGGTGAGGTTGAGCCGGTGCGCCAGAACCGGGATCGCCACCAGGTGGATATCGTCCGGCACGACGTAGTCGCGGCCCGACAGCGCCGCCTGCGCCCGCGCGGCCCGCACCAGGTGCAGCGTCGAGCGGGGGGAGGCGCCGACCCGGATCTCCGAGAGCCTGCGGGTCGCCGAGACGAGCTCGACGGCGTAGCGGCGCACCTCATGGGCGATCTGGACACCGCGGACGGTCTCGATCAGCCCGCGGACCTGCTCGGCGTCCGACACCGGCTTGAGGGTCTTGAACACGTCATGGCCCGCGTGCTCGTCGACCATCGCCAGCTCGGCCTGCGGGTCCGGATAGCCGATCGACACGCGCGCGGTGAACCGGTCGCGCTGCGCCTCGGGGAGGGCGTAGGTGCCCTCCATCTCGATCGGGTTCTGGGTGGCGATCACCATGAACGGCGACTGCAGCTCGAAGGTCTTGCCGTCGACGGTGACCTGCTGCTCTTCCATGCATTCCAGCAGCGCGGACTGGGTCTTCGGCGAGGCGCGGTTGATCTCGTCGCCCACGACGATGTTCGCGAACACCGGACCGGGCCGGAACTCGAACTCGTTGGTCTGCCGGTTGAAGATCGACACGCCGGTGACGTCGCTGGGCAGCAGGTCGGGGGTGAACTGGATCCGGCTCACCGAGCAGTCGATGGACCGCGCGAGCGCCTTGGCCAGCGACGTCTTGCCGACGCCGGGCACGTCTTCAACCAGCAGGTGACCCTCGGCGAGCAGGGTGACCAGGGCGATCCGCACCACCTCGGGCTTGCCGACCAGCACCCGCTCCACATTCGCGGCGATCCGCTGCGCGCAGACATGCAGTTCGTCGAGCCTGCCGGGCCGGAGCCCGTCCGGCTGGCCCGCGTACCCGGAGATCGGCCCCAACTGCGGCTCTTGCCCTTGGCCGCCGCCGTACGGGGGATGCCCAGGCAGAGCGGCGGGGGAACTTGACGTCACGCGACCTCCTGATGCGTCTCAAAACGGCTGTCCGGGAATCCATCGCCCGATCCGGGCGTGGACGCGCTCGGCGCCTGACGTCGCCAGCCACGTCCGTGGCCGCGACAGCCTTCCATGGAGTGTGTCAAACCAGGGCGAAGTACCCCAGAGTTTCCGGGGAAGCCGGTGGGTTCTGGCCCGGTGTGGATAGTGCCAGGCGGGCTACGGCCATGATCGGGCGCTCCCGCCTCGCGGTCGCGGTCGCGACTCCGCTACCGGCGTGGGCCGTGCTCACGCTGAGCGATGGGGCGCCCGGCCACAGCCGCGCGCCCACCCCACGATCACCCACCGGCCCGCGCTCCATCCCCCACAAAGCTCCCCACAGAGCCCCACATACCGAAGGACGCGCGGGATAACGCGGGGTTGCGTGCGGATTTCGCGCGATCTTGAAGGGTGGGAGATCACCCGCGACGGTCAGGTCCCCCACCGCCCCCCACTGCGCCTTCGCGCCTTCTAGCTGGGAAAACGTCATCCACGGCTGGGTCGAACCATGCCATTTCGCGTTGACTGTGGTGAAAAGTGGGGTACTGTGGCGCCAAGTGGGGCAGACGGGAGCCTCATGACCGATCCGACCGGTTCGGTGGGGAGGTGAGTGTCCGGATGTTCCTCGGCACGCACACCCCCAAGCTCGACGACAAGGGGCGGCTGACACTGCCGGCCAAGTTCCGAGAAGCTCTCGCGGGTGGACTCATGGTCACGAAGGGTCAGGATCACTGCCTCTACGTGTTTCCGCGCGCGGAGTTCGAGGAGATGGCGCGCAAGGTCGCTGCCGCACCTTTGACGAACGAGGCCGTCCGGGCCTACCAGCGGTACCTGTTCGCGGGGACCGACGAGCAGCGTCCGGACAGCCAGGGCCGGATCGCGGTCGCACCGGAACTCCGGCGCTATGCCGGGCTGACCAAGGAGTGCGTGGTCATCGGGGCGATCACCAGGCTGGAGATCTGGGACGCGCAAGCGTGGCAGACCTACCTGGACGAGCACGAGGACAGCTACTCCCAGGCTCGGGAGGAGGTGCTGCCCGGCGTGTTCTGAGTGTGGGGGGAGCAGAGGACGCGGGTGCCGTGAGGCCTCGGTCCGCTCGCTTTCGGCCCTGGCGCACCTTCCCCGGTGCCAGGTTCGACGAGCGGGCGGGGACCTGGCGGCACCCGGCCTTTTGGGCCGGAAAGTGGAAAGGGGGTGTGGCCACATGACGGAGCAGCCGCGGCACGTGCCGGTGCTGCTGGACCGGATCTTGGAGCTGTTCGATCCGGCTCTGTCCGGCCGCCCCGCTGTCCTTGTCGACGCCACTCTAGGGCTCGGCGGCCACGCCGACGCCTTGTTGGTTGCGCACCCGGAGCTCACGCTCGTCGGTCTGGACCGTGACCCCAACGCCCTCGCGATGTCCCGTGAACGCCTCGCGCGCCACGGCGACCGGGTCCACCTCGTGCACACCGTCTACGACGGCATCCAGGAGGCCATCGACGGTCTGGGACTGTCGCGCGTGGATGGTGTGCTCTTCGACCTCGGCGTCTCGTCGATGCAGTTGGACGTGGCCGAGCGCGGCTTCGCCTACTCGAAGGACTCGCCGCTCGACATGCGGATGGACCCGACCACCGGCCCGACGGCGGCGGACGTGCTCAACACGTACGCGCCGGGGGAGCTGGTCCGGATCCTGCGCGAGTACGGCGAGGAGAAGTTCGCGACGCGGATCGTCCGCGCGGTCGTGAACGAACGCGAGAAGGAGCCGTTCACCAACAGCGCCAGGCTGGTCGAGCTGCTCTACTCCGCCGTACCCGCGGCCTCGCGCCGCACCGGCGGCCACCCCGCGAAGCGCACCTTCCAGGCACTGCGCATCGAGGTCAACGCCGAACTCGACGTCCTGCGCCGCGCCATCCCGGCGGCGTTGTCGGCGCTGCGGGTGGGTGGCCGGATCGTGGTGGAGTCCTACCAGTCCCTGGAGGACCGGATCGTCAAGAGGGCCATGGCCGACCTCGCGAAGTCGACCACGCCCGAAGGACTTCCGGTCGAACTGCCCGGCCACGGCCCCCAGATCCGCATGCTGACCAGGGGTGCGGAGCAGGCCGACGAGCAGGAGATCGAACGCAACTCCCGCGCCCAGTCCGTCCGACTGCGCGCCGCCGAACGAATTCGGGAGGCATCATGACCGCACCCACGCGCAACAAGAACTCCGCGCGAGCAGCCACGAAGCCGACCGACAAATCCCTCGATGAGGCCGTCGACGCTGTTGCCGCTGTTGCCGCTGTTGCCTCCTCGGAGGCCGCGGCCACGGACGAACGCCCCGGCCGCGCACGCCGTCGCCGTTCGCCCGCCGACGAAGCTTCAGCGGGCACCCGCGCGACCGCGGATGAGGACGCGGGCTCCCGCCGCCGCACGGGGTCGCGTCGTGGCACGGACGTCGACCCGTCCACCGACCGCCGCTCCCGCCGCGGCACCACCCGCTCCCGGGCCGCGTCCGATGCGGAACCCGACGACACCGCCGAGCCCACCCGCTCCCGCGCGGGCCGTTCGCGCGCGTCCACCCGGTCCGAGGTGGACGGTGCTTCTCGGGGCGCCCGCTCGCGCGCTTCTGACGTCGATGGTGCCTCCGTGGGGTCGCGTGGGGTTCGTTCGCGCGGATCCAGCCGTTCCCAGACGGACGGCGTCGGCTCGCGCGGGGCTCGTTCGCGCGCGGCCACCGGCTCGGCTCGCGTCACGGTTGGTGAGCCGGAGGTCCCGGTCCGCACCCACGGCGGCGTCGCCGACCTCACCGCGTCAGGCACGGCGACGGCCACCGTCGACGCGCCCCCGAAGCCCGCGCGCACACCGAGCGTCGACCGCCCGGAACGAGTCACCGGCCCGTCGCGCCCCCGCACCGCCGCCGCCGAACGCGCCTACGCCCGCCGCGCGCATCGCGACGGCCACGGATCGGTTGCCCGCACCAAGGTCTCCGATGAGGAAGTCGCTTCCGGTCGTGCCTCCTTCGTCGTGCTGATCATGGCGCTGCTCGCCGTCGGTGTCGCGGCCACGCTGTGGCTGACCACGCAGGCGGTCGCCGACTCGTACCGCCTCGAGTACGCCAAAGAGGAAGCCAACCGCCTGGCCGAACAGGCCGCCCAACTCCAGCGCGAGGTGACCAAGAAGGAGTCCGCCTCAGTGCTGGCCGAGCGCGCCCGCCAACTCGGCATGGTCCCCGCGGGCGACCCGGCCCGCATCGTGGTCGGCCCGGACGGCGCGGTGACGGTCGTCGGCGAGGCGAAGCCGGTCCAGGCCCCGCCCCCGCCACCCGCGCCGCCCGCTGACCCGGCCGCGGGAGCCCAGCCCCCGCCCGCCGCGGGCGCGCAGCCTCCCGCCGCGGGCGCACCGCCCGCGGCAGGCACGCAACAGCCCCCGGCGGCAGGCGCCCAGCAGCCTCCGGCGGCCGGTGCACCGCCCGCCGGCGCCACACCACCCGCGGCAGGTCACACCCCCCCCGGCGGCGCGGAGGCCCCCGTGCCAGGCGGCGGCTGATGACCGCCGCCCCACGAGGCGCGCCCCGCGCTGACGCTCCCGCCACCACCGGCGGGAGCGTGATCGTCTCCACCCCAAGCCCCACGCCGCCCCCCGCGGCGCGGGGCCTCGGTGCTTTGACGGCCGTTTCGCACACCTCGCCAAAGGGGGGTGCGGTCGTGCCGGTTTCGGGGCGTTCCGGACGTGGGTCGGGTGCGGTGGCACCCGATGCGCATCGCTCGTCGGTAGAGCCTGGCGTGGGCGCTGCGGCGCTTGGTGCGCGCGGTCCGTCAAGGGCGCGTGGTGTGGGCGATGTGGTGTCGGGTTCGGCCGGGCTGTTGGTTGCGCGTGGTGCTGTGTCGGGTTCGCTCGGACGGTGGCTGGCGTGTGGGGTGGGTGCTGAGGCGTCGGGTTCGGCTGGGTCGTTGGTTGCGCGTGGTGCTGTGTCGGGTTCGCTCGGACGGTGGCTGGCGTGTGGGGTGGGTGCTGAGGCGTCGGGTTCGGCTGGGTCGTTGGTTGCGCGTGGTGCTGTGTCGGGTTCGCTCGGACGGTGGCTGGCGTGTGGGGTGGGTGCTGAGGCGTCGGGTTCGGCTGGGTCGTTGGTTGCGTGTGGTGTGCGTGCCGTGATGGCTGGTTCGTCCGGACCGTTGGTAGGCCGAGCGTCGGGTGATGTGGTGCCCGCGGGTGAGTTGTCGGGCTTGACCGCGCGAATTGGTGTGCGTGGGCGATTTGGTCGTGAGGTCGCCTCTCGTTCAGGTGAGCGATGTCGTCGGCTGCGCGCCGAAGAAGTGATCTTGGGTAGGTGTTTCGGGACCGCGTGGGGTGGTCGCGCCGGGGGGTTCGGTGCGGCGATCGGTGACCGGACCAGTGGTGACGGATTTGGGTGTTCGGTGAGTGGGTTGTCGCGAGGGGGAGTCGTGGATCGAGCGGTAGGTGCCACACAGGGAGGTGGCGGCTGATGTCGGACCGGTACGACGGACCGGACGACGATCGTCGCCGTTCTCCGGGATATGGCGCCGATCCGGGGGATTCCGGACGCGGTTTCGGTGTTGGGCCGTGGGATACCGACCCGCGGGGTTCGACAGGTTCTCGCGGTAGGAGTGGCAGCGGGCAGCCCGGCGGTGCGCCACGAGGACACGGGGTCCCGAACGGATCCAGCGGTCGCCGCGGAGCGACCGGTGGCAACCCCCGCGGTGGAGCGGGTGGGTGGGACGATCCCGGCTCGGCCGGACGCCGTGGCGGCCCGGTGGGCAAGGGCTCGCGGTATGCCGATGGACCGGTGGGGAAGGGTGGCTCCGGCTACGGAGATGGCCCGGTCGGCAAGAGAGGTTCTCGGTACGGGGATGGCGCGGTAGGCAAGGGTGGCTCTGGCTACGGGGATGGTCCTGTGGGCAAGGGTGGCTCTGGCTACGGGGATGGTCCTGTGGGCAAGGGTGGCTCTGGCTACGGGGATGGTCCTGTGGGCAAGGGTGGCTCTGGCTACGGGGATGGTCCTGTGGGCAAGGGTGGCTCTGGCTACGGGGATGGTCCCGTGGGCAAGGGTCGCTCGCGCTACGGCGGGGGTCCCGTGGGCAAAAGAGGCTCCCGGTATGGGGACGGCCCGGTTGGTAAGGGCGGTTCTGGTTACCGGGATGCCCCCGTGGGCAAGGGTGGTTCCCGGTACGGGGACGGTCCGACAGGCGACCGTGGTCGCCGCTATGGCGAGGAGCCGTCCGGCGCGGGTGGTTCGCGCTCGGTGAGCCGTGGTGCGGGTTCCGGCGGTGCCGAGTGGCCGCGTTCCGGTGCGCGTGGGGGAGAACCGGTCGGCAAGGGTGCCGCGCGTCGTGGGCAGGCGGGGGCCGCGGGCGCCGGACGGCGGGGAAGTGTGGCTGGGCAAGGCAGACCGACTGGCGGTGCCGCTCGGGGCGGTGTCGCCCAGCGGGCCGCGGGCGCCCTCCGGAGGGGGACTGGTGCCGGTGGGTCGGGCGGTGCCCGGCCGTGGGGCACGACCGGTCGCGGGCCGGCCGTGCGACCGTCGCCCGCGCCGGGGCGGATGCGGCAGGTCCGCAAGCGCGCGCAGGGCACCGATCACCGTGTGCGGGTGGTGGTGATCCGGTTCTTGTTGATCGCGTCGCTGGTGACCGCCGGGCTGAAGCTGGTGCAGGTCCAGATCTTCGAAGGTGAGGCGCTCGCCGCTCGCGCCGAGCAGCAGCGGGCGATGACCATCCCGATTCCCGCGCACCGCGGGTCGATCGTCGACCGCAACGGCGTGGAGCTGGCGTTCTCCGTCGAGGCCCGAGCGTTGGCCTACCGGCCTGTCGCCCATCGCGTCGAGATCGACAAGTGGAACAAGACGCACCCGAACGAGCAGTTGGACTTCGACAAGGAGACCGCGGAGCTGGCCAAGCGGATGCGGGAGGTGTTGGGGGACCAGGTGGTGGAGGCCGAGGTGCTGGCGAAGCTGCGCTCGGACAAGAAGTTCGTCTACCTGGTCGACAAGGTCGAACCCGCCAAGGCTCGTGAGCTCCAGGAGAAGTTCCCTTTCCTCAACCTCGAATACCGTGCTCAACGGGAGTACCCGGCGGGCAGCCTCGCGTCGAACATCCTGGGGCGGGCCAACTGGCGGATGGAAGACCCGGTCCCGGCGAACCACAGCCTGCACGGGCTCAGCGGCTTGGAACTTTTCCGGGACAACCTGCTGGCAGGCAAGCCGGGCAAGCAGATGGTCGAGACCGGGGAACGCACCGATGCCGTCATCCCCGGTCGCGGCCGTGATCTGCAGGCCGCGGTCGACGGCTCGGACATGGAGCTGACGATCGACGCCGACCTGCAGTTCTTCCTGCAGCAGAAGACAGCGGAATACGGGCAGCGAAGCGGATCCAAGCGGGTCAGCGCGGTAGTGATGGACGCGAAGACCGGTGAGGTCTACGCGCTGGCCAACGACAAGGCCTTCGACCCGGCCGCGCCCGGTGGCGTGGATCCGAAGTCGATGTCCGACCCGTCGGTGACCACGCCGTTCGAGCCGGGGTCGGTCAACAAGGTCGTCACCGCCATGGGCGCGATCGAATACGGCATCACCACGCCGGACGCCGTGCACTCCGTGCCCGACTCCATCAAGGTCGCCGACCGGGTGATCAGGGACGCGTGGGACCACGGCAGGCTCAACATGACCACGACCGGCATCTTCGCCAAGTCGTCCAACGTGGGCACTCTGCTGCTGGCCAAGGAGATCAACGAGACCAGGTTCGCCGAACTGCTGGGCAAGCTCGGCCTGGGCACCCGGACCGGCATCGGCCTTCCCGGTGAGAGCCCCGGTTCGCTGCTGCCGCAGAAGCAGTGGTCCGGCAGCACCTTCGGCAACCTGCCGATCGGCCAGGGTCTGTCGATGACCGTGCTGCAGATGGCCGGGATGTATCAAACCCTGGCCAACGATGGGGTTCGCGTCCCGCCGCGGATCGTGCGGGCGACCGTGCGGCCGGATGGGACGCGGGTGGAAGAGCCGCGTCCGGAAGGGATTCGCGTGGTCTCCCCGGAGACGGCGAAGACGACTCGCGACATGTTCCGTGCCGTGACACAGAAAGCGCCCAACGGCAACAGCGGCACCGCGCCAGTCGCGGCCGTCACCGGCTACCAGATCTCGGGCAAGACCGGTACCGCGCAGCAGTTCGACAAGGCGGCGGGCCGCTACAGCGACTCGAAGTACTGGATCACGTTCGCGGGCATCCTGCCCGCGGACAACCCGCGCTTCGTCGTCGGCATGGTCTACGACACCCCGGTCTACTCGACGCCCGAGGGGCACAGCGCCGCGCCGTTCTTCCACGATGTGGCCTCGTTCCTGACCCAGCGCTACAACATCCCCATGTCGAAGGAGCCGACGCCGATCGTGCCGCTCGTCAAGTGACCGCCCGAACAGTCCGCTGAGGACAGTCGCCGGCGGACATGCCGCCACGCTCCGGACCGTGGCCCGGAGCGTGTGCGGCAGATGTTCGAACATGCGTTCGACCATACACGGCGGGCGTGGCTTGTGAGCTGCACTGATGGGCGTCACTCGAACGTGTCGCCGAACGGTGGTACGGCGGCCTACCTCATCAGCGGGAAACGCCGTGATCGAGGGGCCACACGGTCGCCGAGAGTGCGCAGGTAGCCTTCGCGGCGTGCCCGCCAAGCTCGAAGGCAAGGCTGTCACGGCCCCGCCTCGCCCCTCCCACACCGATCCCGTCGCGCTGTCCTCGTTGGCCGAGGCGTCAGCCGCGCGGTTGATCGCCCGCTCTCCGGAAACCACGGTCACCGGAGCGACACTGCGCGCCCAGCACGTGCGGCACGGCGACTTGTTCGCCGCCCTGCCTGGCGCGCGCGTGCACGGCGCCGACTTCGCCGCCGACGCCATCGCCGCGGGCGCCGCCGCCGTGCTCACCGACGAAGCCGGAGCCGCCCGGCCCGCCGTGCGCGACTCGGGTCTTCCGGTGCTCGTGCACGACGACCCGCGAGCCGCTCTAGGTCCTATCGCCGCGATGATCTACGGAAACCCGTCCGCCAAGCTGGCGATCATCGGGGTCACCGGGACATCCGGCAAGACCACCACCAGCTACATGATCGAGTCCGGCCTCGCCGCCGCGGGCCACACCACCGGCCTGATCGGCACCGTCGAGACCCGGATCGCGGGCGAGCGGCTGGCCAGCGCGTTCACCACCCCGGAGGCCCCGGACCTGCAGGCCCTTCTCGCGGTGATGGTCGAGCGCGGCGTGACGCACGTGCCGATGGAGGTCTCCAGCCACGCCCTCGCGCTGGGCCGGGCGGCTGGCACGAAGTTCGCTGTCGGCGCGTTCACCAACCTCTCCCAGGACCACCTGGACTTCCACCCCGACATGGAGGACTACTTCCAGACGAAGGCCCTCCTGTTCGACGGCCGCTCCGCGCGTGAGGTCGTGTGCGTCGACAGCGAATGGGGTCGCAGGCTGGTGACCCCCGAGACCGTCACGGTCTCCACGACCGGCGATGCCGACTGGACCGCGAGCGACGCCCACACCTCGCTTTCGGGTGAGCAGTCGTTCTACATCCACACCCCGGACGGCGCGAAGGTCGCGGCCACGCTGCCGATGCCCGGGACGTTCAACATCGCGAACGCGCTCGTCGCGGCCGCCTGCCTGAGCGCGGCCGGGGTCGGGATCGACGCGATCGTCAGTGGACTGTCCACAGTGCAGGTGCCCGGCCGGATGGAGCGGGTCGACCTGGGCCAGGACTTCACCGCCGTCGTCGACTACTCGCACAAGCCCGAGGCGGTGGCCCTCGCCCTGGACGCGATCAAGGCCCGGTCCGACGGCAAGGTGATCGTGGTGCTCGGCTGCGGCGGCGACCGCGACACCGCGAAGCGCCCGGTCATGGGAGCCGAGGCGGCGCGGCGCAGCGACCTGCTGGTCGTCACCGACGACAATCCCCGCAGCGAGGACCCTGCCGCGATCCGCGCGGCGATGCTGGCGGGCGCCGAGTCGGTGCCCGAGGCCGAGCGTGGCGAGGTCGTCGTCATCGGAGACCGGCGGCAGGCCATCGCGACCGCCGTGGCTCGCGCGGGTTCCGGCGACGTCGTGGTGGTCGCGGGCAAGGGTCACGAGACCGGGCAGGAGATCGCGGGTGTGGTCCACCCGTTCTCCGACCGCGACGAACTCGCCGCGGCCATCCGTTCGCGCGGGGTCCGCACATGATCGTGAACGAATTCGGCGACGCGAACAACGAACTCAGTGTCCTGAACGTCCGACTCGGTGTTCTGAACGTGCGACTCACGGAGGTGGTGGCGTGATCCGGTTGACGTTGCGGGAGATCGCCGACGCGATCGGTGGTGAGCTGCACAACGCCGACGGTTCTGAGGTGGTGACCGGCTCGGTCGAGTTCGACTCGCGGGCTGTCACGCCTGGCGGGCTTTTCATCGCGATGCCGGGGGAGCGGGTCGACGGCCACGACTTCGCCGCCGCCGCGGTCAAGGCGGGTGCGGTCGGCGTCCTCGCCGCGCGCCCGGTCGACGCGCCTGCGGTGATCGTGCCCGCGGTGACCGACGCGCACACCAGGTCCGTCGCCCTCGTCGGTGACACCGACGGGTCCGGCGCCGCCGTCCTCGCGGGGCTCGGCGCGCTCGCCCGGACCGTGGTCGACCGGCTCGACGGCGTCACCGTCGTCGGCGTGACCGGCTCGTCGGGCAAGACCTCCACCAAGGACCTGATCGCGCAGCTGCTCGAGCCGATGGGCCCGACCGTGGCACCCCCCGGTTCCTTCAACAACGAGCTCGGCCACCCCTGGACCGCGCTGCGCGCCGACGAGGACACCAAGCACCTCGTCCTGGAGCTGTCCGCCCGCGGCCCCGGCCACATCGCCGCGCTCTGCGACGTCGCGCCCCCGCGTATCGGTGTCGTGATCAATGTCGGCAGCGCGCATCTCGGCGAGTTCGGTTCGCGCGAAGACATCGCCCGCACCAAGGGTGAGCTGGTCGAGAAGCTGCCCGCCGACGGTGTCGCCGTCCTCAACGCCGACGACCCGCTGGTCGCCGCGATGGCCGGGCGCACCGCCGCCCGGGTCGTCCTGGTCGGCGAGGCGCCGCACGCGCAGGTGCGCGCGGTCGGCATCGAGATCGACGAGTCCGCCCGCGCGAGCTTCACGCTGGTCACGCCCGTCGGTGAGGCCAAGGTCAAGCTCGGCCTGCACGGCGCCCACCACGTGGGCAACGCGCTCGCCGCGGCCGCGGTCGCGCTCGAACTGGGCGCCACGCCGGACGACATCGCCGAGCGGCTCTCCGGAGCCCGGCGGGTATCGGCGCGGCGGATGGAGGTGACCACCCGCGCGGACGGCGTCACGGTGGTCAACGACTCCTACAACGCCAACCCGGAGTCGGTGCGCGCCGCCCTCAAGACCCTGGCGACGATGGCTCGCACGGGTGAGCGGCGGCGGTCATGGGCCGTCCTCGGCGTGATGGGCGAGTTGGGCGACTCGGCAGTGAGCGCGCACGACGAGATCGGCAGACTCGCCGTGCGATTGGACATCAACCGCCTTGTGGTGGTGGGCGACGGAGCCCGCGCGATGCACCAAGGGGCGCACCTGGAAGGTTCGTGGGGAGAGGAGTCGGTGCTCGTGCCGGACGTCGATGCCGCGGTGGCGCTGCTGCGCGCCGAACTGGCACCCGGTGACGTGGTGCTCGTGAAGGCCTCCAAGGCGGCCGCGCTGTGGCGCGTCGCCGACGCGCTGCTGGCGGTGGATGCTCAGTGAAAAGCATCCTCATCGCGGCCGCGATCGCGATGGTCGTCTCGATCCTGCTCACCCCGTATCTGATCCGCGTGTTCTCCCGGCAGGGTTTCGGCCAGGAGATCCGCGAAGAGGGCCCGCAGGGCCACAAGGCCAAGCGCGGCACGCCCACCATGGGTGGCGTCGCGATCATCGTCGCGATGTGGGCGGGCTACGGCACGTCCCACATCGTCAGCGCGATGACCGGCGGCCGCGACACCCCGACCGCGTCGGGCCTGCTCGTCCTGCTGCTGGGCACCGGCCTGGGCATCGTCGGCTTCCTCGACGACTTCATCAAGATCCGCAAGCAGCGCAACCTCGGGCTCAACAAGACCGCGAAGATGGTCGGACAGCTCGTGGTGGCGATCGTCTTCGCGATCCTCGCGCTGCGCTTCCCCGACGAGCGCGACCTGACTCCGGCGTCGGACCACCTCTCGTTCGTCCGCGACATCGCCATCGTCTCCTTCGGCGGCATCGGCTTCATCGTCTTCTGCTACCTCGCCGTGTCGGCGTGGTCGAACGCGGTGAACTTCACCGACGGCCTCGACGGCCTCGCGGGCGGCGCGTCGGCGATGGTGCTCGGCACCTACGTCGTCATCTCGTTCTGGCAGTTCAGCCACGACTGCTCGCGCGTGCGCGAAGCGGCCTGCTTCGACGTGCGCGACCCGCTCGACCTCGCCGTCGTGGCGGCGGCGGCCATGGGCGCGTGCATCGGCTTCCTCTGGTGGAACGCCGCCCCCGCGAAGATCTTCATGGGTGACACCGGCTCGCTGGCCCTCGGCGGCCTGGTCGCCGGCCTGTCGATGACCACCCGCACGGAACTGCTGATGATCGTCATCGGTGGCCTGTTCGTGGTCGAGATGGTGTCGGTGGTGCTGCAGATCGCGGTCTTCCGCACGACCCGCCGAAGGCTGTTCCGCATGGCGCCGTTCCATCACCACTTCGAACTCGCCGGGTGGGCGGAAACCACGGTCATCATCCGGTTCTGGCTGCTGGCGGGCGTGTGCGCGATGTTCGGCCTCGGCCTGTTCTACGCCGACTGGCTCGCTCTCGGCGGCGGCGTGTGACCTCGCGGGACCTCACTGGACAGTCGGTGCTGGTCGCGGGCGCCGGGGTCACCGGCCGCTCGGTCGCGGCCGCGCTGGGGGGGATGGGCGCGCGCGTCACGGTCACCGACGCGAACGCCGAACGCCTCGCCGAGCTGGCCGACACCGGCGCGGAACTGGTCCCCGGCCTCACCGAGCCGCCCGCGGGGACCGACCTGGTCGTCACCAGTCCCGGCTGGCGGCCCAGCAGCCCGCTGCTCGTCGCCGCGGCCGAGGCGGGGGTCGAGGTCATCGGCGAGGTCGAGCTGGCCTGGCGGATCGCTCAGCGGCTGCCCAAGCCGCCCGTGTGGCTCGCGGTCACCGGCACCAACGGCAAGACCACGACTGTCGGCATGCTGGAGTCGATCCTGCGCGCGCACGGTGCCAACGCGGTCGCCTGCGGCAATGTCGGCCTGCCGGTGATCGACGCGGTGCTCGCCGGGCACGAGGTGCTCGCCGTCGAACTGTCGAGCTTCCAGCTGCACTGGCAGTCCTCGCTGCGCGTCCACGCGGGCGTGGTGCTCAACCTCGCCGAGGACCACCTCGACTGGCACGGCTCGCTGGACCACTACGCCCACGCGAAGGGCGCCGTCTACGCGGGAGCGACGTTCGTCGTCCGCAACACCGAGGACGACTGGTCGACCAAGCTCGCCGCGGAGCACGACGGCACGCACGTCGGCTTCCGTCTCGACACCCCCCGGATCGGGGAACTCGGTGTTGTCGAGGACTTGCTCATCGACCGGGCCTTCGTCGACGACCCGGCGAACAACGCCGTCGAGCTCGCCACGCTGGCCGACGTCCGTCCCGCGGGCCCGCACAACGTCGCCAACGCCTTGGCCGCCGCCGCTCTCGCGCGCGCGTACGGCGTCTCCACCGACGCGGTGCGTGACGGTCTGCGCGCGTTCGTCCCGGGTGCGCACCGGGCCGTCCCGGTGGCCGAGTCGGCCGGGATCGCGTATGTCAACGACTCCAAGGCGACCAACCCGCACGCCGCGTCGGGCTCGCTGCGCTCGTTCCCCTCGGTGGTGTGGATCGCGGGGGGCCAGCTCAAGGGCGCCTCGGTCGACGACCTGGTCAAAGAGGTCGCCGGACGGCTGCGCGGAGTGGTCCTGCTGGGCGTCGACGCCGAGGTGATCTCCGCGTCGCTCGCGCGACACGCGCCGGATGTCCGTGTCGAGCGACCGGCTCCGGGAGACGATGAACCCATGATCGCAGCGGTTCGCGCGGCACGCGCTATGGCCCGATCGGGTGACGTCGTCCTGCTCGCCCCCGCGGCCGCCTCCCTCGACATGTACCGCGACTACGCCCACCGCGGCGACGCGTTCGCCGAAGCCGTCCACCGGCTTATCCAGGAAGACGACGGCGACACCGGGGCGAGCTGATGGCCGTCACCGAGATCGAGAAGACGGCCCGGCCCCGGCGCGCGGTCCAGGTCGCGGGCAGGCTGGGCGCGCTGCGCACCGCGCTGACCGCGTGGCTGGGCCGACCGCTGGCCTCCTTCCACCTCGTCCTCGCGGTGTTCGCGCTGCTCACCGCGTTGGGCCTGGTCATGGTGCTCTCGGCCTCCGTCGTGGTCTCGTTCAACACGCCCGGCTTCGGCCTCTACACGGTCTTCAAGAAGCAGCTGCTGTACGTGCTCGTCGGCTCGGTCCTGTTCTGGGTGGGCCTGCGGCTGCCGCTGCCCACCATCCGCGCGCTGAGTCCGATCGGCATGATGATCGGCGTCATCATCCTGGTGGCCGTCCTGACCCCGCTCGGCGCGAAGGTCAACGGCACCCGCAGCTGGTTCGTCGTCGGCCCCATCTCGTTTCAGCCGATCGAGGTCTGCAAGCTCGCTCTCGCGCTTTGGGGCGCCCATGTCCTGGTCGTGAAGCGCGCGGTCCTGCACCGGTACCGCCACTTGCTGGTCCCGGTGCTGCCGGTGGCCCTGCTGCTCTTCGCCCTGGTCATGCTGCAGCCCGACCTCGGCGGCACGATCACCCTCGGCGTCGTGCTGATCGCGCTGCTCTGGTTCGCGGGGGCGCCGCTGCGGCTGTTCGGCGCGCTGGCCCTCGGCGGCCTCGCGGGTGTCGCGCTGCTCGCGGTGGGCACCCAGTACCGGCTCGACCGGGTGGTCAGCTTCCTCAGCCCCGACGACGACCTCGGCGGCAAGAACTACCAGGCCGTCCAGGCGCAGCTCGCGCTCGCCGACGGCGGGTTCTTCGGCCGCGGACTCGGCCAGGGCTCGTCGAAGTGGCACTTCCTGCCCAACGTGCACAACGACTTCATCTTCGCGCTCATCGGCGACGAACTCGGCCTGCTGGGCTGCGGTCTCGTGCTGGCGCTGTTCGTGATGGTCGCGGTGATCGGCATGCGCATCGCGACCCGCAACATCGACCCGTGGATCCGGATGGTCGCCGCGACGCTGACCGTCTGGCTCGTCGCCCAGGCCGCCATCAACATCGGCTACGTCGTCGGGTTGCTGCCGGTCACCGGCATCACGCTGCCGCTGATCTCCTCCGGCGGCACCTCGGTCGTGGTGACCATGCTGGTGTTCGGCATCCTCGGCAACTGCGCGCGCCATGAACCCGAGGCCGTGTCGGCACTACGCTCGCAGGGGCCGGGCCGATTCGGCAAGCTGCTGCACCTGCCCGCACCGGACCCGTACCAGCCGCCGAAGAAGCGCAAGCCCGTGCGCCCCACGGCGCCGCCACGGGGCGCGGAGCAGCGCAGGCGGGGCACGCCCGAGCGGGCGCGGCAGAAGGCAAGTCGCGGGAATCCGCGAACCGCTAAAGGAGGACGTCGTTGACCGGTGGTAGTCAGGCCGCCCGTAAAGGCCCGTGCGTAGTGATCGCGGGAGGTGGCACGGCCGGACACATCGAGCCCGCGCTGGCCCTGGCCGACGCGGTGATGCGGCTGCGCCCGGACGCCCGCGTGGTCGCGCTGGGCACCGAGCGCGGCCTCGAGAAGACGATCATCCCCGCGCGCGGCTACCCGCTGGAGTTCATCCCGCCGGTGCCGATGCCGCGCAAGCCCAATGTCGACCTGCTCAAGCTTCCGCTCAAGGTCCGCTCCGCGATCAAGCAGACCCGCGAGGTCCTCGACCGGGTCGGCGCCGACGTCGTCGTCGGCTTCGGCGGGTACGTGGCCCTGCCCGCCTACCTCGCCGCGCGCGGCCGGATCCCGATCGTCGTGCACGACTCGAACGCCCGGGTCGGGCTGGCCAACAAGGTCGGCGCGCGGTTCGCCGACCGGGTCGCGGTGGCCGTGCCGGACTCCGGACTGCCGAACGCGGAGGTCGTCGGCATCCCGCTGCGCGAGTCGATCATCAACCTCGACCGCGCCGCACTGCGCGCGCAGGCCCGCGAGTTCTTCGGCCTCGACCCGCACGCCCCGACGCTGCTGGTCTTCGGTGGTTCGCAGGGCGCGCGCTCGATCAACAACGCGGTGTCCGGCGCGGCCCGCGCGTTCGCCGACGCGGGCATCGGCGTGCTGCACGCCCACGGGCCCAAGAACTCCCTCGTGGTGCAGGAGGTGCCCGGGGCGCCCAAGTACGTCTCCGTGCCGTACCTGGAGCGGATGGACCTGGCCTACGCGGCCGCCGACGCGGCGCTGTGCCGCTGCGGCGCGATGACCGTCGCCGAGGTGTCGGCGGTCGGCCTGCCCGCCGTGTACGTGCCGCTGCCGATCGGCAACGGCGAACAAGCGCTCAACGCTCAACCGGTGGTCGACGCCGGCGGCGCGATCATGGTGCCGGACGCCGAACTCACCACCGAGGCCGTCACCGAGCTGGTCGTCCCGATGCTCGCCGACCCCGCCCGGCTCGCCGCGATGGGCACCGCCGCGCAGGGCAGCGGACACCGCGAGGCCGCGGACGTCCTGGCCCGCATGGTGCTCGACGCCATCGACAAGAGGTCACAATGACGACGAACGACAAGCTCCTCACCCGCGCACACCTGATCGGCATCGGTGGCGCGGGCATGAGCGGCATCGCCCGAATCCTGCTCGCGCGGGGGCGGGAGGTCTCCGGCTCCGACGCCAAGGAAGCCCGCACCTTCCTGACCCTGCGCGCACAGGGCGCGAAGATCGCGATCGGCCAGCGCGCCGAGAACCTCGACCAGCTGCCCGAGTCGCCGACCGCGGTGGTCGTGTCCACGGCGATCAAGGAAGACAATCCGGAGCTTGTCGAGGCCCGCAAGCGCGGGATCGTCGTCGTGCACCGGTCGCAGGCGCTCGCCGAGCTGATGTCGGGCCACCTGGTCGCCTGCATCGCGGGCACGCACGGCAAGACGTCGACAACCTCGATGCTCACCGTCGCGCTGCAGCACTGCAGGCTCGACCCGTCGTTCGCGATCGGCGGCGACCTCAACGACTCCGGCGCCAACGCCCACCACGGCAGCGGCGGGATCTTCGTGGCCGAGGCCGATGAGAGCGACGGCTCGTTCCTGGTCTTCCGACCCAGTGTCGCGGTGGTGACCAATGTGGAGGCCGACCACCTCGACCACCACGGCACCGTCGAGGCCTACGTCGCGGTGTTCGACTCCTTCCTCGACCAGATCACCGCCGACGGCGTGCTGATCACCTGCGCCGACGACCCGGGCGCGGTCGCCCTCGCCGAGCGCGCCGAGGCGAAGGGCATCCGCGTGCGCCGCTACGGCCGCTCGGCGGCGGCGCCGTCCGACGCCACCCTGCTCGACTACAACCCGGTCGACGGCGGCGGTGTGGCCCGGGTGTCGCTCGACGGCCAGGAGTTCGAGCTCGGGGTCGCGGTCCCGGGCGAGCACATGGCGCTCAACGCGCTGGCGGCCCTGCTCGCGGGGCTGGAGCTGGGCGCGCCGCTCGAAGGGCTCGGCGAGGGCATCGCCGCGTTCGGCGGGGTGCGCAGGCGCTTCGAGTTCAAGGGCCGCTCCGGCGGCGTACGGGTCTACGACGACTACGCCCACCACCCGACCGAGGTCGACGCGCAGCTGCGCGCGGTCCGGCCCGCGGCTGAGGGCGGCCGGGTCGTGGTGATCTTCCAGCCGCACCTGTACTCGCGGACCGAGGCGTTCGCCGCCGAGTTCGCCCAGGCGCTCGGGCTGGCCGACGTGGTCGTCGTGCTCGACGTGTTCGGCGCCCGCGAGGAGCCGCAGCCGGGCGTGAGCGGCGCGCTGATCGCCGACGCGGTCACCGGGACCGAGGTGCACTACGAGCCCGCCTTCGACAAGGTGACCACGCTGGTGGCCGACCTGGTCCGGCCGGGCGACCTGGTGATGACCATGGGCGCGGGCGACGTGACGTCGCTCGGTCCGGAACTGATCGCCGAGCTCGACCGGCGAGCGGCGACGGAATGACCTCCGCGCAGACGAGGCCGCGGCGCAGGCCGCCTCGGGCAGCCGAGCGGCCCCGCAGGCTGACCCGGCGCCGCTACCTCGTCCGCCGCGCGACGGTCCTCGGCTCGTTCCTCGCGGTGGTCGCCCTCGTCTACGTCGTCCTGTTCACCTCGGTGTTCGGTGTTCGCGGGGTCGAGGTCTTCGGCACGACGGTCCTCACCCACGACGAGGTGCGCAAGGCCGCGGCGGTGGAGGCGGGCAGCCCCCTGGTGCGGCTCGACACCGACGAGATCGCCGCCCGGGTCGCCGCCCTGCCCCGCGTGCGATCGGTGGACGTGCGCCGGTCCTACCCGGTCACGGTGCGGATCACGCTGGTCGAGCGGACGCCGTTCGCGGTGCTCACCAAGCCCGACGGCGTGCACCTGGTCGACGTCGACGGCGTGGACTTCGGCGTCGCGGAGGTCGCCCCGCCGGGGCTGCCGCAACTCGCCGCGGCGGACCCGCCGACGATCAAGGCCGCGGTGACGGTGCTGGCCGCCGTGCCGGACCCGCTGCGCCCGCAGGTCGCGTCGGTGTCGGCGGAGACGGTCGGCAACGTGAAGATCACCCTCGCGGACGGCCGGGTCGTGAAGTGGGGCAGTGCCGAGCACTCCGACCGCAAGGCCGCGGTGCTGGGTCCGCTGCTGACCCAGCCGGGCAAGGTCTACGACGTGGGCACCCCGGACTTCCCGACGATCTCCTGACCGCGAGGGCGCAAATCCGGTGTCGACCGTCGGTGCTGTCCGACAGACTCACGGCCATGACCTCGACCGAGACCCGGATCGATCCGCCGTATGTGGCGGATGAGTCCACCCAGCTCACCGCTTTCCTGGACTATCACCGCGCCACTGTCGTCACCAAGGCGGCGGGATTGTCCGAAGAGGACGCCCACCGCAGCCTGCTGCCCTCTGAGCTGATGACCGTCGCCGGGCTGCTCTCGCACCTTCGCTGGGTCGAGGCCTACTGGTTCGACGTGGTGCTCGACGGGCAGCCCGACCGCGCGCCGTACAGCAAGGAGCATCCGGACGGCGAGTTCGAGATCGCCGCCGAGCTGAGCCTTTCGCAATTGATCGACGACTACCGCGCGCAATGCGCGACGAGCCGTGAGATCACCGCGAGGCGCGGACTCGACGACGTCGTGGACTTCCGCGGGGACGAACAAGTCAACGTGCGATGGGTGATCGTGCACATGATCGAGGAAACCGCCCGCCATGCCGGGCACCTCGACGTCATCCGCGAACAGCTCGACGGCGCCACGGGCGAGTGATAAACCGGATTCCTTACGTCCCGTGACGAACATCCGCCGCGCATTACGGCGTGGCGGCTGGATCGGCGGCCGGCCAGTGCCTACCTTCCTTGCGTGGTCCGGGGTTGACATAACTCTCAGTCTCTGGTTGAGGTCGAGGGTTTCCCGTCCGGACACGATCATGCTCGACACGATTCAGGAAGGCGGCCTTTGATGACGCCCCCGCACAACTACCTCGCCGTGATAAAGGTCGTCGGCATCGGTGGCGGCGGCGTGAACGCCGTCAACCGCATGATCGAGGTCGGCCTCAAGGGCGTCGAGTTCATCGCCGTCAACACCGACGCGCAGGCACTGCTCATGTCCGACGCCGACGTCAAGCTCGACATCGGCCGCGAACTGACCAGAGGCCTTGGCGCGGGTGCCAACCCAGAGGTCGGCACCAAGGCCGCCGAAGACCACCGCGAGGAGATCGAGGAGGTCCTCAAGGGGGCCGACATGGTCTTCGTCACCGCGGGTGAGGGCGGCGGCACCGGCACCGGCGGCGCGCCCGTCGTGGCATCGATCGCCCGCAAGCTCGGCGCGCTGACCATCGGTGTGGTCACCCGGCCGTTCTCCTTCGAGGGCAAGCGCCGCGCGAAGCAGGCCGAGGACGGCATCACCGAGCTGCGCAACGAGTGCGACACGCTCATCGTCATCCCCAACGACCGGCTGCTGCAGCTCGGCGACGTGGGCGTGAGCCTGATGGACGCCTTCCGCTCCGCCGACGAGGTGCTGCTCTCCGGTGTCCAGGGCATCACCGACCTGATCACCACGCCGGGTCTGATCAACCTCGACTTCGCCGACGTGAAGAGCGTCATGTCCGGCGCGGGCAGCGCGCTGATGGGCATCGGCTCGGCCCGCGGCGAGGGCCGCGCGGTGCAGGCCGCGCAGAAGGCGATCAACTCGCCGCTGCTGGAGGCGTCCATGGACGGCGCCCACGGCGTCCTGCTCGCCATCGCGGGCGGGTCCGACCTGGGCCTGTTCGAGATCAACGAATCGGCGTCGCTGGTGCAGGAGTCCGCGCACCCCGAGGCCAACATCATCTTCGGTACGGTCATCGACGACTCCCTCGGCGACGAGGTCCGGGTCACGGTGATCGCCGCGGGTTTTGACGCGGGTGCGCCGACCCACAAGAAACTCGATCCGACGGCGCTCGGCACCCGCAGCACCACGACGGGCGCCACGGCGACCGCCAAGGCGGGTCAGGTGTCGACCGACCGGCCGGCGCCTGCCACTCAGCAGCAACAGCAGCCCGCCCCCCAGCAGCAGCACACCGGCTACCAGCAGCAGACGCCGCAGCAGGGCAACGGCTACCAGACGCAGGCGACCGCGCCCGCGGGCAACGGCATGGGCTACTCGCAGCAGGCCACCCAGGCCCCGCCGCCGGTCGGCGGCGGACAGCCGCTGCCGAACGTCCGCGGCACCCAGGGCACCCTGCCCGGCCGCGCCGTCCCGGTCGGCGACGACCCGGACGACGAGGTCGACGTACCCCCATTCATGCGCAGGTAGCACCGCTCCTGCACCATACGAACCCCGGCGTTCCCCCGCCGGGGTTCGTGTTCGTTACGGTCGACTGAGGAGTTCTGGTGCGGATTCGTCGGGTGGTCACCACACGCGATGGCGGGGCTTCCGCCGCGCCGTATGACTCGTTCAACCTCGGCGACCACGTCGGGGACGCGCCGGAGGCCGTGGCGGCCAACCGGGAGCGGCTGGCGCGTGAGCTCGGGCTGGGCCCGGACCGGCTCGTCTGGATGGAGCAGGTCCACGGGCGGACCGCCGCGATCGTCGACGGTCCGCGGGCGGAGCCGGTCGAGGCGACCGACGCCCTGGTGACCGCCGAACCGGGTCTCGCGGTGATCGCGCTCGTCGCCGACTGCGTCCCACTCCTGCTCGGCGACGCGCAGGCCGGTGTCGTGGCCGCGGTGCACGCCGGTCGCGTGGGGGCGCGGGTCGGGGTCGTCCCGGCGGCGCTCGACGCGATGCGCGAGGCCGGTGCCGACGTGTCCCGGATCGAGGGTCTCCTCGGGCCGTCGGTATGCGGCGAGTGCTACGAGGTGCCGCAGGCGATGCAGAACGACGTCGAGAAGCACCTGCCGGGCAGCGCGTGCCGCACCCGCAAGGGCACCCCCGGTCTGGATCTGCGCGCGGGACTCTGGCGGCAGCTCGCCGACGCCGGTGTCGCGAAGATCGGGATCGACCCGCGGTGCACGAATGAGGAGCGTTCGCTGTTCAGTCACCGCAGGGAAGGGACCACTGGGCGATTGGCCGCGATCACTTGGCTCGAGCCGTGACGGATCGCGCCGCGGAGATCGCCGCGAACCTCGCCGACGTGCGCGAGCGGATCGACGCCGCCTGCCGCAACGCCGGCCGAAACCCGTCTGACGTGCGGCTTCTCGCTGTGACGAAGACTTTCCCGGCCACCGACGCGGCGATCTTGGCCGACCTCGGGGTGCTTGATCTCGCCGAGAACCGTGATCAAGAGGCCGGTTCGAAGTTCGACCAGCTCAGGGAGCTCCGACCGGCCGCGAAGCCGCGCTGGCACATGGTCGGGCGGCTGCAGCGCAACAAGATGCGCTCAGTGGTCCGGTGGGCCGACGAGGTGCAGTCGGTCGACTCGACGCGGCTGGCCGACGCCCTGGCGAAGGCCGCCCAAGATCGTCCCGAGCCGCTCGACGTCCTCCTTCAGGCGAGCATCGACGGCGACCCCGCGCGCGGCGGCTGCCCCCTGGGTGATCTTGATTACCTTGCGGATCATGTAATTCGTTCGGGTGAATTAGCACTGAAGGGGATCATGGCTGTGGCGCCCCTCGGAATGGAACCTTCGAGGGCGTTCGAACGTCTAGCGGGTGTGGCACACCAGCTACAGGCGCTGTATCCAACGGCGCGTGAGCTGTCGTGCGGCATGAGTAACGATCTTGAAGAAGCGGTGGACCATGGGTCGACGTGCGTGCGTGTCGGAACTGCTCTGCTAGGGGGACGCGGGCTAGCCTCCCCTTGACGGTGCGCCATGTGGGACCACGCAAGGGGAGTCGCGGAGGAACGCCATGAGTACGCTGCAGAAGCTGAAGGCCTACTTCGGAATGGTGCCTGCCGAAGAGCTCGAGGACTACGAGGGTGACGAGTACGACCGTCGCCCCTACGGCCGCCGTCCGGAGTACCTCGACGACGACTTCGACGAGTACGCCGGAGGACGCCGACGGTGGTTCGGCGGCGCTCGCGCGGGCTACCGCGACGACGTCGACGATGACTTCGAGCCGGTCGACCGAGGCCGTCCACGCCCCGCGTGGGCAGGTCAGACCTCCGAACCGCAAACCCATGGCGCACTCGCCATGGACGCCCGTCGCGACCCGGCTCCCCGGCTGCGACAGGTTGAGCCCGCTGTACAGGCAGGTGGGTACCCGATGGGCCGCGTCGTGACACTGCACCCGAGCAGCTACAACGAGGCGCGCACCATCGGTGAGCACTACCGCGACGGCCGCCCCGTGATCATGAACCTGACCGAGATGGACGACGCGGACGCCAAGCGTCTCGTCGACTTCGCGGCCGGGCTCGCGTTCGCGTTGCGCGGCTCCATCGACAAGGTCACGAACAAGGTGTTCTTGATCTCACCGCCCAATGCCGACCCAACCGCGGAGGACAAGCGGCGGTTGGCGGAGGGCGGGTTCGCCACCCGAAGCTGAGTGATGGCACAGTTGAGCTGTGGAACCAGTGCTTCTCGCCGTTTATTGGGTGTTGTTCGCCTTCTGGCTGCTGCTCACCGCCAGGGTGGTCGTGGAACTCGTGCGCACGTTCGCACGCGAGTGGCGACCAGCCGGTGGGGTTGCGGTAGCGCTGGAGACCATCTACACAGTGACCGATCCCCCGGTGCGTTTGGTCCGTCGGTTGATACCGACAGTCCGAATCGGGGGTGTAGGCCTGGACCTATCGATTATGGTGCTGCTGCTGGTTGTATTCATTCTGATGCAACTGGCGTATCCCGGGTGATCGGGGAGACTTGGGTTGATGGCAGCCCTGGAGTGCGTGAGGTGATCAGATGTCGTTGACCCCCGCTGACGTGCACAACGTCGCGTTCAGCAAGCCTCCCATCGGCAAGCGGGGCTACAACGAGGACGAGGTGGACGCCTTCCTCGACTTGGTCGAGGTGGAGCTCTCCCGCCTGATCGAGGAGAACAACGACCTGCGCGCGCAGGTCGAGCAGCTCGACGCGCAGTTGGAGTCGGCTCGCGCCGACCTCGACGACGCTCGGTCCGGAGGTGGCGTGCCCAGCGTGGCGCCGCGTCAGGCCGAGGAGCCGCGTCGGCTTACTCCGGTTCCGCCGCCCAGTGCGCTGGAGCAGACCAGTCCCGGGGGCGGCGGTGATCACCACGTGCAGGCCGCCAAGGTTCTGGGCCTCGCACAGGAGATGGCCGACCGGCTCACCGGCGAGGCGAAAGCCGAAGCCGACGGGATGCTGTCCGATGCGCGTGCGAAGTCCGACACCATGGTCACCGAGGCGCGTACGCGTGCGGAGACCATGCTGAACGACGCCCGGACCCGGGCCGAGACCCTGGAGCGTCAGGCCAGGGAGAAGGCGACCACGCTGGAGCGCGATGCCCAGCGGCAGCACACCGAGATCATCGGCGCGGTGCAGCAGGAACGCACCACGCTGGAGAAGAAGATCGACGAGCTGCGCACCTTCGAGCGCGAGTACCGCACACGTCTGAAGACCTTCCTCGAGTCCAGCCTGCGTGAACTCGGCGACCGCGGTTCCGCGGCCCCGACGACCGAAGGCGGACGCGGTGCCGGTCAGCAGAGCGGCTACTCCTTCGGTCCGCGTGCGGAAGCGGGCTGACCTAGCGAGCCATTGATCGGGACGCCTCAGCGATGAGGCGTCCCGATCAAGGCAGTAGGGCACACGGTGCTGTACATCGTCTTGATCTTGGTGCTGGCCGCCCTCGGGTTGCTGGTCACGGCTCTGACAACGGCCAACACCCTCTGGGCTTGGCTCTCGGTCGGCATCAGCATCGCCGCCGCGGGCCTGTTGGTCTACGACTGGCTGGGCAACCGCCGCCGCAAGGCCGCCGAGCCCGAGCCGGTCGCGGAGGCCGAGCCCGAGCCGGAGTACGTCGACGAAGCTGTCGACGAGCCCGTGCGGGAGCCAGTCGTCGAGTCGGTCGCGCCTGCCGAGGCGGTCGCTGTTGTTCCCGAGACGTCCTCCGAGGACGAGCCCGACGAGGAGCCGACGGACGCCGCCGACCTGTTGGTGATCTCTGGGCTGACGGCCGACGTCCGGGTGTTGGACGAGCGTCCGCGCTACCACCTGGCCAAGTGCGCCTGGCTGGGCGGACGGTCGTCGATCGGTCTCCCGGTCGCGGAAGCCCGCCAACTCGGCTTCACCCCGTGCGCGCGCTGCAGTCCGGACGCGACCCTGGCGGCCAAGCACCGCTCGGGCCGTGGAGCCAGGATTCCCGGCGAGAAGTAGTTCAGCCGAAGACGAAACCGGTCGCGGCATGTGACCTGCCCCTGGAACAGTTGGCGACAGCTGACCTAAGGGGCGCGGTTTCGCATGGTCCTGTCCGGTGAGGGGACCAAGCGCCTCGGCGCGGACTTCGGCAAGCTCTGGGCGTCCACGGCCACGGCCAATCTCGGTGATGGCATCGCGCTGGCCGCCGGCCCGCTGCTGGTCTCCGGGCTGACTTCCGACCCGGCGATCGTCTCCGGCGCGGCCTTTGTTCAGCGACTGCCCTGGCTACTGTTCTCCTTGATCAGTGGCGCGTTCGTCGACCGGGTCGACCGCCGGGCGCTGATCATCTCGGTCAACGTCTGCCGGGCCGCCGTGATCGGCGGGCTCGCCGTGACGATCTGGACCGGCTACGTCACCATCGCGATCGTCTACGCCGCGTTCTTCCTCCTGGGTATCGGCGAGACACTCGCCGACAACGCCTCCGCCGCCATGCTCCCCGCTGTCGTGGCGCCCGACCTGCTGCCCAAGGCGAACGCCCGCCTCTACGCCCTGCACTTCGTCGGCAACATGCTCATCGCGCCCCCGGTGGGCGCGGCGGTCTTCGTGATCGGCGCGGCCATGCCGTTCGGGATCAACGCCGTCATGTTCCTGCTCGGCGCGGCTGTAATGGCCACTCTGCGATACCGACCGCCGCCTGCTGAGGCCGTCGACCGGAGGCCGCTGCGCCAGGAGATCGGCGAAGGGCTGCGCTGGCTCTGGCGGCACGAGTTGCTTAGAGCCCTTGCGGTGGTCTTGTGCCTGATGAATGTGGCGTTCTTCGCACCCTCCGCGATCCTCGTGCTCTATGCGAAGGAGCACCTCAGCCTGCCCGAGATCGGGTTCGGGCTGCTCCTGGCGGTCATGGCTGTGGGCGGTCTGATCGGGACCGGCGTGGCCGCCCGGGCGCAGAAGCGGTTCGGCGACGGCACGCTGCTGCGGGCGGGCATGGTGATCGAGACCGCGACCCACTTCGGCTTGGCCCTGGCCGGTGACGTCTGGGTCGCCGGGGCGACCCTGCTCGTGTTCGGGATCCACGCCTCGATCTGGGGTGTGGTCGCCATGTCGGTCCGCCAGCGGGTCATCCCGGACCGGCTGCGCGGTCGGGTCGGCAGCGTGTACTTCCTGCTGGTCATCGGCGGCGCGTCGATCGGCTCGCTGGCCGGTGGCCTGATCGCCCGCCAGTGGGGCGTCACCGCGCCGATGTGGGTCGCCGGGGCCGCGATGATCGTCCTGACGGCGTTCGCTTGGCGGCACTTTCGCCGGGAGGCGTTCGTCACGGGGGTCTCGACGGGCTGAGGGGTGCGGAGGTCGAATGTGCCCATGCGAGTCGAGTTGGTGAAAGACGTCGACGACGATCTTGTCGGCGGGCTGGCCGAGGTCCTGGTGGACTGCGTGGCGAGCGGGGCGAGTGTCGGGTTCGTCGGCGTGCTCGCCCCCGATCGGGCCCGCGCCTGGTGGCGGACCGCGCTCGCCGACCCCAACGTGCTGACCTGGGTGTCCCGCGACGAGACCAGCCGGATCGTCGGCACCGTGCGCCTTGCCTTGGCGACCCAGGACAACGGTCAGCACCGCGGCGAGGTGGTCAAGCTCCTGGTGCACCGCGACGCGCGGGGCAAAGGCTGCGCGGGTGCGCTGCTGGCCGCGCTGGAGGACACCGCTCGCTCGCTCGGCCGCCGGGTCCTGGTGCTGGACACGCACACCGACAGCGTCGCCGAGGGCATCTACGCCCGACGCGGCTGGCGGCGGGTGGGGACGGTGGACGACTTCGCGCTGACCGTGGACGGCGTCCTCGCACCGACGACGATCATGGTCAAACACCTGGTGGCGTGAACCGGCTTGCGCGGACCCGTTACCCTAGGTGTCAAGGCACTGATCCGGCCATCACCGGGGAGCCTCCGGAAGAACGGGCGCGAGCCTCAGTAGAACCGGACGGGATCGGCCCGTCACAGCCGACCTAGAGCGGTCATCGGCGTTTCGGCGCCGGCGGCAAGCGGGGTGGTACCGCGGCGAGCGGCGGCATGGAGGCCGGCGCGAGTCGTCCCCGTGTGGGTCCGACCGATCCGTACGAGGAGTACCACCGATGCCGTACCCCAGGGCGCATCACACCGACACCGCCGCTGTCCCCGCGCAGCCTTCTTTCCCCGAGCTCGAACGCGCCGTGCTGGACTACTGGTCCGCCGACCAGACGTTCAAGGCCACTGTGGACGCTCGCCCGGCGGGCGACAACGGCGCCAACGAGTTCGTCTTCTACGACGGCCCGCCCTTCGCCAACGGCCTGCCGCACTACGGCCACCTGCTGACCGGCTACGTCAAGGACGTCGTCCCGCGCTACCAGACGATGCGCGGCAAGCACGTCGAGCGGCGCTTCGGCTGGGACACCCACGGTCTGCCCGCCGAGGTCGAGGCCGAGAAGCAGCTCGGGTTCTCGTCGAAGAGCGAGATCGAGGACTTCGGGATCGAGAAGTTCAACGAGGCGTGCCGGACGTCGGTGCTGCGCTACACCGACCAGTGGCGCGACTACGTGACCCGCCAGGCCCGCTGGGTCGACTTCGACAACGACTACAAGACCCTCGACCTGGACTACATGGAAAGCGTCATGTGGGCCTTCAAGTCCTTGCACGACAAGGGCTTGATCTACGAGGGCTTCCGCGTGCTGTGGTACTGCTGGCGCTGCGAGACGCCGCTGTCGAACACCGAGACCAAAATGGACGACACCTACCGGGACCGGCAGGACCCGGCGGTCACGGTCGGCCTGCGGCTGCTCGCGCCCGGCACCGACCTCGACGGCGTCCAGGCGCTCGTGTGGACGACCACCCCGTGGACGCTGCCGTCCAACCTCGCCGCCGCGGTGCACCCCGACGTCGACTACGTCGTCGTGCAGGGTCCGGAGGACAAGCGCTACCTGCTGGCCGAGGCGCGTGTCCCGGCGTATGCCCGCGAACTCGGTGAGGAGCCCGCGGTTCTCGCGCGCTACACCGGTTCCGACCTGCTCGGCACGAAGTACGCGCCGCCGTTCGACTTCTTCGCCGGACGCGAGAACGCCCACCAGGTGCTCGCCGCGGATTACGTGACGACTGAGGACGGCACGGGAATCGTGCACATCGCCCCGGCGTTCGGTGAGGAGGACAAGCTCGTCACCGACGCCGCGGGCATCGAGGTCGTCGTCCCCGTCGACCCGCACGGCCGCTTCACCGCCGAGGTCGCGCCTTATGAGGGCCTGCAGGTCTTCGAGGCGAACAAGCCGATCATCCGCGACCTCAAGGAAGCCGGTCTGCTGCTCCGGCACGAGACCTACGACCACCCGTACCCGCACTGCTGGCGCTGCGACAACGCGCTGATCCAGCGGGCGGTGTCGTCGTGGTTCATCGCGGTGTCGAAGTTCAAGGACCGCATGGTCGAGCTGAACCAGCAGATCAACTGGGTGCCCGGGCACATCAAGGACGGCCAGTTCGGCAAGTGGCTGGAGAACGCGCGCGACTGGAACATCAGCCGCAACCGGTTCTGGGGCTCGCCGATCCCGGTCTGGGTCTCCGACGACCCCGAGTACCCGCGGGTGGACGTCTACGGCTCGCTGGACGACCTCGAGCGCGACTTCGGCGTGCGCCCGACCGACCTGCACCGCCCGCACGTCGACGACCTGACCCGGCCCAACCCGGACGACCCGACGGGCAAGTCGGTCATGCGCCGCGTGCCCGAGGTGCTGGACTGCTGGTTCGAGTCCGGCTCGATGTCCTTCGCCCAGGTGCACTACCCGTTCGAGAACGCGCAGTGGTTCGAGGACCACTACCCGGGCGACTTCATCGTCGAGTACAACGGCCAGACGCGTGGCTGGTTCTACACGATGCACGTGATCGCGACGGCGCTGTTCGACCGGCCCGCGTTCACCAACTGCGTCGCGCACGGGATCGTGCTGGGCGACGACGGGCAGAAGATGTCCAAGTCGCGCAAGAACTACCCGGACGTCAACGAGGTCTTCGACCGCGACGGCTCCGACGCGATGCGCTGGTTCCTCATGGCCAGCCCGATCCTGCGCGGCGGCGACCTCGTGGTGACCGAGCGCGGCATCCGCGACGCGGTGCGCCAGGCCGTGCTGCCGCTGTGGAACTCGTGGTACTTCCTTGCCCTGTATGCCAACGCCGAAGGCAAGGAGGGCACCTGGCGGGCCGACTCGACGCACGTGCTCGACCGCTACGTGCTGGCCAAGACGCGCCAGCTTGTGGTGTCGGTGACCGAGTCGATGGACACCTACGACATCTCCGGCTCGTGTGCCTCGGTGCGCGAATACCTCGAGGTGCTGACGAACTGGTACGTGCGCCGCTCGCGTGACCGTTTCTGGGCAGGCGACACCGACGCGATCGACACCCTGCACACGGTGCTGGAAGTGGTGTCCCGCTTGACTTCGCCGCTGCTGCCGCTCACCGCGGAGGCGGTGTGGCGCGGTCTGACCGGCGAGCGCTCGGTGCACCTGGCGGACTGGCCGTCGGCCGATGACCTGCCCGCCGACGACAAGCTGGTCGCGGGCATGGACCGGGTCCGGCAGGTGTGTTCCTCGGCATTGGCGCTGCGCAAGGCGAACAAGCTGCGCGTGCGCCTGCCGCTGGCGCGGCTGCTGGTGGCGGCCGAGGACGCGGCCGTCCTGGAACCGTTCGTCGAGCTGATCCGCGACGAGGTGAACGTCAAGGAGGTCGAGCTGACCACCGACGTCGCCGCGCACGGGCACTTCGAACTCGTGGTCAACGCCCGCGCGTGCGGGCCGCGGCTCGGGGCCGACGTGCAGAAGGTGATCAAGGCGGTCAAGGCGGGGGAGTGGACCACCGCCGACAGCGGCGCGGTCGTCGCGGCCGGCATCGAGCTGCTCGACGGCGAGTACGAGCGTCGGCTCGTCGCCACCGACCCGGGGGCGACCGCTGAGCTGCCCGCCAGCTCGGGTCTGGTCGTGCTCGACACGGCGGTCACCCCCGAGCTGACCGCCGAGGGCATCGCCCGCGACCTCATCCGCGTCGTCCAGCAGGCCCGGCGCGACGCCGGTCTGGACGTGTCCGACCGGATCACCCTCACGGTCGGCGCACCGGAGGACGTGGTCGCGGCCGTGCGCACGCACGAGGGCATCGTCGCCGGTGACACGCTGGCCGAGGCGGTGGAGTACGGCGAGGTCGAGACCGGTTTCGACGGCACCGTCGGCGACGGCGTCGAGGTGCGGGTTCTCGTGCGCAAGCGGTAGTTCGGCGGTAATTCACATCACGTGCGGGTATCAGGGAGGCGACTTTCGGTGGTACGGAAGTCGCCTCCCTGGCATGGTGGGTGAAAGCGTGACTGTCGCGCGTCGGGGGATGTGCGGTACTGGGGGTTCGACGTGTCATCGACACGGAAGCGCTGGATTCTGTCCATAGGGGCCTTGGCGGTGATCGCGTGCCTGGGCGCCGCCATCTATGTGTTGATGCCGCGACAACGCGGACCGCAGGCCGTCGCGGGCACGCAGACGTCATCGGCGCAGCCGACGATGACCGCACTGCAGGTCGGCGACCGGTTCCTCAAGTCGCTCGCCGCGCAGGAGATGGTCACCGCGGCGAGCATGACCTCGGACCGTGACGGTGCCTCGCGGGTGTTGACCAGCGTCAAGACCATGCTGGGGGCGTCGAAGGTCGCCACGGCGTGGACGAACCAGGCCGCACCCGCCGCGGACGCGACCGAGGTCGCCCAGCAGTTCCAGATCAGCTGGACCTTGGGTGCCGACCAGGTGTGGACGTACCCGAGCGCGTTGACCATGGAACGCGCCGCCGCGGGCTGGCGGGTCCGCTGGGACCCGACCATCGTGCATCCCAAGCTGACGCCCGGTCACTCCCTCGGCGTGCGCCAGCCCGCCGCCGCGTCGAACGCCGTCCTCGACCGCGACGGCAAGCCACTGGACCCCACAGCCGCGCCACTGCTGGCGAGCGCGATCAAGAACCAGGTTCAGCCGCCCGGCACCCCCGCCGCCGGGCGGGTTGTGCTGCTCGACAAGGCGGGCGCCGAAGTCGAGAACCTCTTCGGCGTCGAAGCCAAACCCACCCCGCCCGTCACCGCGACGCTGAGCGCGGCCACCCAGAAGGCCGCCCAGGCCGCCGTGGACTCGGTCCCGGGCGCCGCCATCGTGGTCGCCATCCAGCCGTCGACCGGCGGCATCCTCGCCGTCGCGCAGAACGCGGCTGCCGGGAGCAGCCCGAAGGCACTCAACGGCCTCTACCCGCCGGGCTCCACGTTCAAGGTCGTCACCGCCGCCGCGCTCCTCGACGCGGGCAAAGCCGGTATCGACACCGTCGTGCCGTGCCCCGGCAGGCAGACCATCGGCACGCGCAGCATCAAGAACGCCGACTTCGAACTCCCCGACGGCCCGCTGCGCACGGCTTTCGCCCAGTCCTGCAACACCACGTTCGCCGCACTGGCCGCCGACCTGTCGTCCGGTTCGCTGCCAGCCGCGGCCGCCCAGTTCGGCTTCGCGGCGGACTTCGAGATCCCCGGCATCAGCACCCAGACCGGCCGCGTCGAGTCTGCCCGCGGCATCCCTGAGCAGGTGGAGAACAGCATCGGGCAGGGCACGGTCCAGGCCAGCCCGTTCGGGCTCGCCCTGATGACTGCCACCGTGGCCAAGGGATCGGCGGTCACCCCGCGGCTGTTCACCGGCGTGGACACCGTCGTGAAGACCGGCTACCAGGGCCCGCCGGCGGCCACCGTCAAGTCCCTGCGCACCATGATGCGCGAGGTCGTGACGGTCGGCCGAGCCAAGGCACTGTCCAAGTACGGCGCCGTGGCGGGCAAGACCGGGACCGCCCAGTTCGGCGACGGCACCCGCTCACACGGCTGGTTCGCGGGCTATCGAGGGGATGTCGCGTTCGCGGTGCTGGTGGAGGACGCGGGCTCAGCCGCGCCCGCCGTAGCGGTAGCGGGAACGTTCCTGGAAGGGACCTGACTCGGCCGCCTCCCCGGGATTTTGACGGTTGGCCACCTTTCTGGTGCTGGTGAGGATTGCTAGGGAACCGTGGTCCGGTTGTGTGGCGGTCTCCTTGGGGTGCGGTTGGTGGGGGCGTGGTCGGGTTGTGTGACGGTCTCCTTGGGTGCGGTTGGTGGGGGCCGTAGTCGGTCATGGCCCCCGTGGGTGCGGTTGGATCGCGCCGGAGGCTTGGCCCCGACACGTGATCGTGCGGCTGAGTCTCCCTCCGGGCAGGTGAGGCCGACAGTGACCATGGGCCGGTGAGCATCGCGAATGTCGAACTCGCTTGCCGGACGGGGCGACTCGCTTGCCGGAGGGGGCGACTCGCTTGCCGGACGGGGCAACTCACTTGCCGGAGGGGGCGACTCATTTGCCGGAGGGGGCGACTCGCTTGCCGGAGGGGGCGACTCGCGGGGTGGGTGCGGGGCTTGCGGCGTTTGCTGGCGGTGGGAGGGGGTTCGGTTTGGCCCGGCAAGCGATCTGCGGCTTGGGCATGCCGGGAGTGCCGGCGGAGTTCACCGGCAGGGGGCGGTGTGGGGTTGCGGGTGGTGCACCACGCGGGCGAGTGCGGCGGTCCGGACAGCGTTAGGCAAGGCGGAAACGGGCAGATCGGGTTTGGCCGGGGCCGCGGAATCTGTAGCGGATTCCGTCGGTTCGGCGCCCGGGGTGGAGCGAAGGTGCGACCGGTCAGGTTTCGGCCGGGCTGGTTGCCCGGGGTCGTCCAGTCGGTCGGGTGGGATCGGTGGTGGAGGGATCAGCAGCGGCTATCGGCGTTCGCTCGGGTGTGTTCGGCGATGTTCGAGCGAGGGATTAGGCCGATGCCACACCCTTGATTCCTTGTCTCGCAATGGTTCCTGGTTTGCCTCCTGATCTCCGCACCGCAAGATTAGCCGCAGGCGCTGCCGCCGTCATTGCCCCTTTAGCATGGGGATGGACGTTTGACGGGCGTCAAGATCTGTGCAGGCAACCAGTCCACTATGGACGACCGCGAACCTCCACCCGCGTCTCGCCCGAGCCGAACACCGCCACCACCTTGCTGTGGTCCACCGCGCTCGCGAGCCCCGGGCGGACGTCGATCTCCTGGCGCAGCGCCGGGGTGAGCAGCAGCCATGATTGGGCCAGACAGGTGTCGACGCACTCGTCCGGTCGGGTGGTGGCGGTTATCGGCCGTCCGTCGAGAACCAGTTCCACCCAAGTCGAATCGTCGGTCAATATCCGCGCCTCGGGCAGATTCACCCGCAGCCAGGTCGCCGCCGCGGCGGCCGGGGCGATGTCGGGCCGCTCGGTCGCGCCGACCGGGCTCGCCCACGCGGGGATCGCGAACGCCGCCACGGTCACCGCGAGCGCCGCCGTGGGCACCAGGAACGGTCGGACCAGCTGGTGCCTGCCGACCCGTTCGCGGTGCGTGATGCCGAGTTCCACGGTCCCGGCGATCAGCAGCGCGGCCAGCGGCGGCACCACGGTCAGGGCGGCGGTTCCGGGGCCGCCGGGGATCAGCGCGGTCATGATCAGGGTGAGGACGCCGACGGCGAGCGGGCGCAGCCGGTAGGAGAACAGGGCGCCGCAGGCGGCGAAGACGGCGGTGGCGGCCAGGACCGGGTCCATGCCCACCCAGTGCGCCGGGACGGGACCGTCGCCGGTCAGGTATACGCCGTTGAGGACCGACGTGGTGCCCAGGCCGATGCCGACGCCGAGGGTGAACAGCGAGGCCACCATCAGTGACAAGCGCTTGCGCCTGCGCCGCCAGATCAGCCAGGCGCCGGTGGGAACCAGGGCCAGGGTGACCGGGGCGGTGATCACCGCGATGACCAGGAACGCCGTGGCCCACAGGTCCGGGGCGAGCGAGCGGTGCCGGTTGTGCGTCCACAGCAATCCGAGTCCGGCCAGGGCCCACGGCATGGCCACGTTCTCCGGCCGGACGGCGGTCTGCATGGAGATCGCCAGCGGTGAGAGCGCCACCATGCCGACCGCCGCGGCGGCGGTCCACCGCGACAGCGACATGCGGCGGGCGAAGAGCCACACGAGCAGGGCGCAGCAGGCGGAGGCGAACAGGATCGACTCGCGGACGGCGGCGGTGCCGGTCGCGTGCCGGGCGAAGGCGTCGGTCACGGCGGTGTAGCCGCCGATCTGTAACCAGGCCAGCGGCGCCGCCGTGGCGCCGAGCGGGTCGAGCAGCTTGCCGAGTTCGGCCACGGCGTAGACCTGGGCCACGTGCTGTGCTTCGACGGGTTGGGCGGGGGACTGGAGCATCCCCGCCCGGAGGGCGGCGATCAGCCCGGCCAAGCCGAGCGGGACGATGAGTCGGAATAACGCCCGGCCCGCGGTCGCTGCCCGTTCTTCGGCGCGCAAGCGCCAGGAACGCGCGATGAGGCGGACCGAGGAGAGGGCACTCCATCGGTGTGCGGTCATCTGGTTGCCTGCTCGGCGATCCGGCACTGGGCCGGATGCGAGCGGAGCCTCCTTCGGTGGGCGAGTCCGGCAGGGGAGTGGAGCGGTCCGTCGCACGCTGCGTTCGCCCATGTTAAACGCAGATCTTCCCCTTGCGTACTGCAACTTTCCGTAAAAGAACCATGCCGCCTTACGGGTGATGCGGGAACGCTTGATGCGCCATTCGGGTGTAGCTCTTAGACCGTCGTGCGGGCGCGTTTACGCGCCGCCCCATGCAGGATCCGCACCCAGGGCGACCACTTCGCGCGCCGAGCGGGAGGGTGTCCGACGGAGTCCGCGGCGCGGTCGAGCAGGTCCTCCAGGAGCGCGTCGTGCAGCCACCGCACGGCCAGCGGCCAGAGGAGGTGGCCGATTCCGTTGGGGCGCGCGCTGATGACGTGCCGCAGCACGCAGGAGTCCGGAGTCGGGCCGTCGAGCACGTCGAGAGTGTGCGTGCCCCGCAGCGGGCCGGGGATGAAGGTGAACTCGACCAGTTCGCCGGGCTGGTAAGCGGTGCAGGTGTAGCGGATGTCCGCGTGCCCACCGGTGGCGCCCACCGAGAGCGGTCGGTCGAACCGCACGGGCGGCCAGGCGTCGACAGGCCACAGCGGGCTTTCGTCGCCCGTGATCCGGTCGATGAGCCCGCCCATGGTCGAGCGGCTCACGGGGAATTCTCGTTGGTGCACATTGTGAATCATCGCCACAGCCTTCCGTACGGAACCGTATGGTACTCAGCGTACGGTAGCGTATGGGTGTGCCGACGAGAAGGACGAAGGACGACTGGACGGCGATCGCGCTCGAGGCGATCGCCGAAGGCGGCGCGGCCGCGGTCGCCGTCGAACCGCTCGCCGCTCGCGTCGGCACCACGAAAGGCAGTCTCTACTGGCATTTCCCGACCCGGGACGCGCTGCTCGAAGCCGCGCTCGCCAGGTGGGAACGCGAGCACACAGAGACTGTGATCGGCTTGGCCGACCAGGGTGCCACCGCCGAGGAGCGGCTGCGGTTGCTCTTCAGCACCATCCTCGCGGGCGACCACGCCGTCGACATCGAGTTGGCACTGCTGGCCTCCACCGCCGATCCCGTGGTCTCGGCGGCGGTGTCGCGGGTGACCGAACGCCGGATCGCCTATCTGGTCACGCAGTTCGCGGATCTCGGCTTCGCCCGCACCATGGCGCGCCGACGCGCCGTCTTCGCGTACTCCGCCTACCTCGGGCAGGCTCAGCTGATGCGCGTGGCGCCGGAGATGCTGCCCCGCTCGGCGTCGAGCAAGCGCGCCTACATCGACGACGTGCTGCGGGTCATCCTCGTGCCGCCGGCGGAGCGCTGATGGTGTTCCGCTTCGGGGTCCGGGTCAAGCCGGGCGCGCGCAAGTCCAAGGTCGGCGGTCGGTGGACCGACGCGCTGGTCGTGGCCGTCGCCGCGCCCGCGGTCGAGGGCAAGGCGAACGAGGCGGTGCGCCGCGCGCTCGCCGCGGCTTTCGGTGTGCGCCGCCAGGACATCCACATCGTGACGGGGGACCGCGGCCGGGACAAGGTCGTCGAGATCGATCCCCCTCCCGACGACGCGAAATCCACTCTGGACCGGCTGCTCGACGAGCGGTGACGCGGGACTGGTTGTCGAAAGACGCCGGCGATCCCGCGGCAGGGGAGAATGCGTCTGACAACGTGGAGGTAGCGTGGCTGACCTGACCTTGGCGCTCGGCATCGGAGCGGCCGTGATCCTCGCGGCCGTGCTCGCGGTGCGCGTGTCGGTGAAGGTCGGTCTGCCCTCGCTGCTGCTCTACCTCGGGATCGGTGTCCTCCTCGGCGAAGCGGGCTTCGGCATCGAGTTCTCCAACGCCGATCTCACGCAGGCGCTCGGCTTGGCCGCGCTGGTCCTCATCCTGACCGAGGGTGGCCTCACCACGCGCTGGGACGAGGTGAAACCCGCGCTGTGGCCCGGAATCGCACTGTCCACAGTGGCGGTCGTGATCAGCGTCGGGGTCGCCGGGGCGATGCTGCACTGGATCCTCGGCCTGGACTGGCGGATGGCCATGCTCTGGGGCGCAGTGCTGGCCTCCACCGACGCCGCGGCCGTGTTCAGCGTCCTGCGCAACCTGTCGGTCACCCGTCGGCTCGTCGGCTCGTTGGAGCTGGAGTCCGGCATGAACGACGCGCCCTGCTACATCGCGGTCGTGCTGCTCGCCTCGACCGACCCGGTCACCTGGACGCTGCCGCTCACCCTCGCCTACGAGCTCGGCGTCGGCGCGGTGATCGGCCTCGGACTCGGCTGGCTCGGCACGCACGCCCTGCGCCGGGCCGCCCTGCCCGCGACCGGCCTGTACCCGCTCGCGACGGTCGCCGTGTGCATCCTGGCGTTCGCGGGCGGGCAGGCCGCGCACGCCTCCGGCCTGCTCGCCACCTACATCGCGGGCCTGGTGCTGGGCAACTCCAAGCTGCCGCACCGGGCCGACACCGTCTCCTTCGCCGAAGGTCTCGGCTGGCTCGCCCAGATCGGCCTGTTCGTCCTGCTCGGGCTGTTCGCCTCACCGTCGCGGCTGCTCGACGCGATCGTGCCCGGGCTGGTGGCCGGGGCGGTGGTCACCCTCCTGGCGAGACCCCTGTCCGTGCTGATCTCCACCACGCCATTCCGTGTGCCGTGGCGAGAACAGGTGTTCCTCTCCTGGGCGGGACTGCGCGGTGCGGTGCCGATCGTGCTCGCGATGATCCCGCTGTCGCAGGGCGTTCCCGGCGCCACCCAGCTGGTCGACGCGGTGTTCGTGCTGGTCATCGTGCTCACGCTGGTGCAGGGCAGCACCCTCGGGCTGCTGGCGCGCGTCCTCAAGCTCGACCCGGGGGCGAAGCCGAAGGAGGTCGAGGTGGACGTCGCCACCCTCGACGAGCTCGACGCCGAACTGCTGCAGGTGACCATCCCGCCCGGCTCGAAGCTGCACGGCGTCTACCTGGCCGAGTTGCGGCTCCCGCCGGGCGCCACCGTCAGCCTGGTCGCCCGGGAAGGCAAGGGCTTCACACCCGGCCCCACCACCCGGCTGCAGGAGGGCGACCAGATCCTCGTGGTCACCACCCAGGCGGTGCGCTCGGCCACCGAGACCCGGATCCGCGCGGTCGACCGGGCAGGCCGCTACGCCCGCTGGAAGGGCGAATCCGGCAAGGACTAGTCCGCCTCCCGGGAAGTTGTGTTGGGGTCGCCTGGCGGGCTCCCAGGATTTGGACAGTGCTGCGTGTGGGCGCGGTTGTCGGCTAGGGTCGAGACCAAGGTCATGAGTGTCAGCGTCAAGCCCCGGCTCGCTGACCGGCAACCCTCCTTCCGCGGTGGGGTGCCCCGGGTGAGGACCTGGCCCGTCGCGTGGTGCGAGCGGGCAAGCGCGGACCCATGCGGGTCCCAGGACCCGGAGGCCTGCCTTGACGCTCGCCATCAACTTCCCGACAGCACGCACCGCTGACCCGAGTGAGTCCACCGTGCCCACAGTCGTCGGCGCCCGCCTGACCGTGCCGCTGCTCGACGGCCGCCAGGTCGGCTACGCCAATCTCGATCACGCCGCCAGCGCGCCCTGTCTGGACGCGGTGCGCGACGCCGTGGACGAGTTGCTTCCCTGGTACGCCAGCGTGCACCGCGGGGCGGGCTTCGCCTCGCAGGTGTGCACCCGGGTCTACGGGCAGGCGCGCGACACACTGCGCCGGTTCGTGGGCGCGCGCGCGACCGACGCGGTGGTCTTCACCCGCAACACCACCGACAGCCTGAACCTGCTCGCCCGCGCGCTGCCCAAGGGCACCTCGGTCGTGCTGTTCGACACCGAGCACCACGCGGCGCTGCTGCCGTGGCGCGGTCCGCGGGTCCAGAGGATCCAGACCCCCGCCAACGCGGACGCCACCATCGCCGCGCTCGACGCCGCCCTGAGCACCTGCCCGGTCGGTCCCCGGCTGGTGGTGCTCACGGCTGCGTCCAACGTCACCGGCGAGGTGTGGCCCATCGCCGAACTCGCCAAGGTCGCCCGCCGCCACGGCGCCCGGGTGGTGCTCGACGCCGCGCAGCTCGCCCCGCACCGCCCGGTCGACATCCGCGCGCTGGACGTCGACTACGTCGTCCTGTCCGGGCACAAGCTCTACGCCCCCTACGGCGCAGGCGCGCTGATCGGGCGCTCCGACTGGCTCCAGGCCGCCGAGCCGTACCTGGTCGGCGGCGGCGCGACCCGCCAGGTCGTCGACTGGGGCGACCACCTCGGCGTGTCCTGGACCGCGGTCCCCGAGCGGCACGAGGCGGGCTCGCCCAACGTCGTCGGCGTGCACGCGCTCGCGGTCGCGTGCGAGACGCTCTCGCAGAGCTGGGACGACGTCGCCGCGCACGAGCGGACCCTGCTGCGCAGGCTGCGCCAGGGCCTGGCCGGCATCCCCGGCCTGCGGGTCCTCGAGCTGTTCGGCCCTGAGCAGGACCGGGTCGGCGTGGTCAGCTTCAGCGTCGACGGCCTCGACGCGGGTCTCACCGCCGCTGTCCTGTCCGCCGAGCACGGCATCGGCGTGCGCGACGGCGCCTTCTGCGCGCACATCGCCACCCGCAGGCTCCTCGACCGCTCCGGCGCCGACCAGCAGCGGGCCGTGCGGGCCAGCCTCGGCCTCGGTTCGACCGCCGAACACGTCGACCGGCTCGTCGCTGCGCTGCGCTCGCTGGTCGCCGACGGACCGGCCTTCACCTACACGCAGGTCGACGGCCGGTGGGTGCCCGCGGCCGACGAGCGGCCGCTGCCGTCGTTCCTGCGAGAGGTGTCCTGACCGGCCGCTACGCACACCATGGACAATGGACCGGTGAACACTGAGCGCGGCGACGACCGTGATACCCCGACCGAGTCGGAACCGGCACCGTCCGCACTGCCCGCCCGCCGCCGGATGCTGCTGATCTCGGCCGCGCTGGCGGTGTTCATCGCGGACCTGGTCACCAAGATCATCGCTGTGGCGACGCTGGAGGGCGAGGCCCCGATCCGGCTGCTCGGCGGCGCCGTCTACCTGCAGCTCGTGCGCAACCCGGGCGCCGCGTTCTCGATGGCGACCGGCATGACCTGGCTGCTGAGCCTGGTCGCGCTCGGGGTCGTGGTGGCGATCATCTGGATCATCCCGAAGCTGCGGTCCACCGGGTGGGCACTGGGCCTCGGCCTGGTCCTCGCGGGCGCGCTCGGCAACCTGACCGACCGAATCTTCCGTGCCCCGGGCGTCCTGCAGGGCCACGTGATCGACTTCGTGTCGGTGTTCGGACCCAACGGCGAGGTGTGGCCGGTGTTCAACGTCGCCGACTCGGCGATCTGCGTCGGCGGCGGCCTGATCGTGCTCATGGCGATGCTCGGCCGCGACTACGACGGCACCCACACCTCGGCCAAGGCGAAAGAATCCGCATGAGCGACTCCCGCACCCTTCCCGTCCCGGACGGTCTAGACGGCATGCGTGTCGACGCGGGCCTGTCGAAGCTGCTCGGCCTGTCCCGCACCGTCGTCGCCGCGCTCGCCGAGTCCGGTGACGTGCTGGTCGACGGCAGGCCGGCGGGCAAGTCCGACCGCCTGCTCGCGGGCACCTGGCTCGAGGTGACGCTGCCCGAGCCGGAGCGGCCGATCGAGGTCCAGGCGATCGCCGTCGAGGGACTGATCGTGCTGCACCAGGACGACGACGTGGTCGTGGTCGACAAGCCCGTCGGCGTGGCCGCGCACCCCAGCCCCGGCTGGTCCGGCCCGACCGTGATCGGCGGACTCGCGGGCGCGGGCATCCGCATCTCCACCTCCGGCGCCGCCGAGCGCCAAGGCGTCGTGCACCGGCTCGACGTCGGCACGACCGGCGTCATGGTGGTCGCCAAGAGCGAGCGCGCGTACACCGTGCTCAAGCGCGCCTTCAAGGAGCGCACTGTCGAGAAGCGCTACCACGCGCTCGTGCAGGGCCACCCGGACCCGAGTGTCGGCACCATCGACGCGCCGATCGACCGCCACCCCAAGCACGACTACCGCTGGGCCGTGGTCGCGGGCGGCAAGCCGAGCATCACCCACTACGAGACGATCGAGGCCTTCCGCGCGGCGTCGCTGCTGGACGTGAAGCTCGAAACCGGGCGTACGCACCAGATCCGGGTGCACTTCTCGGCGCTGCGCCACCCCTGCGTCGGCGACCTCACCTACGGCGCCGACCCGGTCCTGGCCAAGCGCCTCGGCCTGACCCGCCAGTGGCTGCACGCCCGCACGCTCGGCTTCCACCACCCCGACGACGGCCGGTGGGTCGAATTCACCAGCGAATACCCCGCCGACCTCGCCGGGGCGCTGGAATTGCTCGCCGCGGACTACTGAATCCCACCCGTTCGTGTCGCTCTGGGCTAGTTTAGGTCGGAGAGTCGGCAAGAGGGTGGGGAGCGATGAGCGATCAGCGCGAGGCGAAGTGGGATGGTGCGAACGACGGTGATCCGTTCGCGACCGGGGGACACGGTCGGTTCATGCAGGATGGCGCCGCGCCGTCGGTGATCGGCGCGTCCTCGGACGACGTCGACGAGACGGTCCGGGTGAACCCCGACGACGTGCGCTACGACCGTGAGCCGCCGACGTCGCCGATCCCGGTGGCGGATCCGGGCACCGAGAACCCGGGCGCGGGCAAGAAGAGCTGGTTCGGCAAGCTGTTCGGCCGCTAGTTCTCGATCTTCCAGGTGAGCGTCCGGGATTCCTCATCCGGGCGGGGGCTCCACTGCACCGCGGTGATCTCGAGGTCCTCGGGCACGACGTACACGGTGTGTCCGCCCGCGGTCTCGCCCGGCGCCACGCCGATGCGGTGCGGCGGCCGGGACGAGAGCGACACCGGCGCCTTGGACATCGACTTGCCGTCCGGGGTGACCAGGACCAGGTAGAGGTCGGGCAGCGTGCCGAAGCGGACGGTGCCGCGGTTGGTCAGCTCGGTGTGCACGACGACCGAGCGCTCGCCCGCCTGCAGCCGGTAGCCCGCAGCGGTGAACAGGTAGTCGGCCGGGTCGACGACCTCGACGAGCTGGATCGACAGCCGCTCGCCCTCCAGGCCCTCGGCCTCCAGCGTCTCGCCCGCGACGCCCTGCCTGCGGGGCCGGGTCGTGGGTCGCGTGCGGTCGTCGGCCATGGTCGTGGCGGGAGGCTGGTCGCCGCGCGCCCAGGACGAACTGCCCGGGGGTCCCCAGGTGGAGATCGGCTCGGCGGGCGTCGGGAACGGCTGGCTCGGCGGGCCGGTCGGCGTGGGGAACGGCTGGCTGGGCGGGCCGGTGCGGACCTGGTGCGGGCCGGACGGCGGGAACTGCTGCTGCTGCTGCTGTGGCTGGTAGGGCTGCTGCTGGTACCCGGCGGGCGGCGACGGCGGGTAGACCCCGGAAGGCGTCCCTTGCGCTCCGTAAGCACCCGACGGCGTTCCCTGCGCGCCGTAGGGCTGGCCGGGCGGTGTCTGCTGAGCGACGTACACGCCCGAGGGCGTCCCCTGCGCGCCATAGACCCCGGACGGTGTGCCGTGCACACCTTGGCCAGGTCCGGCGTGTCCCGGGGCTGGCGCTCCGTAGTTGGTGGGGGGCGTCATCCGGGCCAGCGCGGCCCGCACACCGGCCTGGTCGCACTCGACGCCGACAAGCAGCGGCACACCCGCCGCGGACAGCGCGACCAGTCGGGACGCCACCTCGCGAGGGTCCATGCCCAGCCGCGCGGCAACCTCGTGCACCGCGGCACGGCCCATCTCGGCGACTACGCCGAGCACCCGTGCGTCCATGGGATCCGTCACGGATCGCACGCTACCGGGTCCCCCTTCGTCCTGCGCCGGAAGCCGTCACACCGGCCCGGCGAAGATCCGGTTGAGTGATCGTCCGCTCACACGGGGGCGTCGTCGAGCACGGCCAGGCGCAGCGGATCGTCGGCGCGCACACCGGTGTCGGCCATATAGAGCGGCCGCACCTCGGCGTCGTACCGGGCGAACGCGGGCAGCGCCCACTGCTCGCTCTCCGGGAGCTTGCGGGCCAGCGCGGGCGCGGAGAGCCATAGGTGCACGGAGTAGTCGTGCGGCAGGCCGCGGCCCAACAGCAGTTCGCCGTCGATCAGCACCACACCCTGGGGGAGGTCGACATACTCGGCGCGGACGGCTCGGTCGGTGTCGGTGTTCCACAGTCGCGGCAGGACTCGACGCGACCCGTTGGGGCCCAACGGGTCGAGCACCTCACGCCGCAGCGCGCCGCCGTCGAGCCAGTCGTCGTACCGGGCGTCCGGGTCTGTGCGTCCACGCTCGAACCGCAGGGACGCGGCGCGGCGGAAATCGGCCGCCGAGACCCTCAATACAGGACGGCCCAGCACCCGCAGCCGCTCGCCGATCCGGTCGGCCAGCACGTCCGGGCGAGTGGGCGGCGCACCGTCGATGATCACGCGGGTGATCTCCGGACGCGCCGCCACCTGCGTGGACACCTCGTCGATGAGAGCGGGCGGCGAAAGCGGTCGGAAACGCACACCCGCCATCCTTCCCTGTCTCGCGTGCCGGTCCACAGAACTGTCCGACGGCCCGACTAAGGTGTTCCCGTGGCTGACTCCTTCGCTCATCTTCACGTGCACACCGAGTACTCGATGCTCGACGGAGCGGCCAAGCTCAAGGACATGTTCGCCGAGTGCGAGCGCCTCGGCATGACCTCGGTGGCCATCACCGACCACGGTCACACCAACGGCATCTACGACTTCTACCGGCAGGCCAAAGGCGCCGGGATCAAGCCGATCCTCGGCATCGAGGCCTACATCGCGCCCGCGTCGCGCTTCAACAAGGACCGGGTCCGCTGGGGCGACCCGGGCCAGAAGTCCGACGACGTCGGCGGTAGCGGCGCCTACAACCACCAGACGATCTGGGCCCGCGACAATCAGGGGCTGAAGAACCTGATGAGGCTGTCGAGCCTGGCGTCGCTGGAAGGCCAGCTGGGCAAATGGCCCCGGATGGACCGCGAGCTGATCGCCGAGCACTCGGCGGGCCTGATGGCGACCACCGGGTGCCCGTCCGGCGACGTGCAGACCAGGCTCCGGCTCGGCCAGTTCGACGAGGCTGTGGCCGCCGCCGGCGCCTGGAAAGAGATCTATGGCGAGGGCAACTTCTTCGTCGAGTTGATGGACCACGGCATCGAGATCGAGCGCCGGGTCCGCGACGGGCTGATCGCCGTCGCGAAGAAGGTCGACCTTCCGTTCGTGGTCACCAACGACTCGCACTACACGTATGCAGACGACCGCGACGCGCACGACGCGCTGCTGTGCGTGCAGACGGCCAGCACGCTGCAAGACCCGACGCGGTTCCGGTTCGACGGCACCGGCTACTACCTCAAGTCGCCCGACGAGATGCGCGCGATCGACTCCTCGGACCCGTGGCAGGAGGGGTGCCGCAACACGCTGGTGATCGCGGAGAAGGTCGACATCAGCGGGATGTTCGAGTTCCGCAACCTGATGCCGAAGTTCCCGATCCCCGAGGGCATGACCGAGGACGAGTTCTTCCGCCAGCAGGTGTGGGAGGGCATGCACAAGCGGTTCCCCGGCGGCGTCGACGAGGAACACCGCAGGCAGGTCGAGTTCGAGATCAACGTCATCACCCAGATGGGGTTCCCGGCGTACTTCCTCGTGGTCGCCGACCTCATCCAGTGGGCGAAGAACAACGGCATCCGGGTCGGCCCCGGCCGAGGGTCCGCCGCGGGCGCGCTGATCGCCTACGCGATGGGCATCACCGACCTCGACCCGCTGGCCCACGGGCTGATCTTCGAGCGGTTCCTCAACCCCGACCGGGTCAGCCCGCCCGATATCGACATCGACTTCGACGAACGTCGGCGCGGTGACGTCATCCGCTACACCACCGAGAAGTGGGGTGCGGACAAGGTCGCGCAGGTGATCACCTTCGGCACGATCAAGGCGAAGGCCGCGATCAAGGACTCCGCGCGGGTGCTGTTCGGCCAGCCCGGCTACGCCGTCGCGGACAAGATCTCCAAGGTCTACCCGCCCGCGGTCATGGCCAAGGACATCCCGCTCAACAACCTGTTCGACCCGCAGCACAAGCGCTACGCCGAGGCCACCGAGATCCGCGAGCTGTACAACAGCGACCCGCAGGTCAAGGAGATCATCGACACCGGGCGCGGCCTGGAAGGCCTGATCCGCAACGCCGGTGTGCACGCCTGCGCGGTCATCCTGAGCGCCGAGCCGCTGATGGAGACGATCCCGCTGTGGAAGCGCCCGCAGGACGGGTCGATCATCACGCAGTTCGACTACCCGACGTGCGAGTCGCTCGGCCTGCTGAAGATGGACTTCCTCGGCCTGCGCAACCTCACCGTCATCGACGACGCGCTGCGCAACATCGAGCGCAACGGCAAACCGGTGCCGGACCTGGAAACCCTTGGCCTGGACGACAAGCCGACCTATGAGCTGCTCTCGCGCGGGGACACGCTCGGCGTGTTCCAGCTCGACGGCGGGCCCATGCGCGACCTGCTGCGCCTCATGCGTCCCGACAACTTCGAGGACATCTCCGCGGTCGGCGCGCTCTACCGGCCGGGTCCGATGGGCGCGAAGTCGCACACGAACTACGCGCTGCGCAAGAACAAGCAGCAGGAGATCACCCCGATCCACCCCGCCCTGGCGGAGGCGCTGGAAGACATCCTCGGCACGACCTACGGCCTGATCGTGTATCAGGAGCAGGTCATGGCGATCGCGCAGAAACTCGCGGGATACACGCTCGGACAAGCGGATTTGCTCCGCCGGGCCATGGGTAAGAAGAAGAAAGAGGTCCTGGACGCGGAGTTCGTCAACTTCTCCGGCGGTATGGAGAAGAACGGCTACCCGAAGGACGCGATCAAGACCCTGTGGGACATCCTCGTCCCGTTCGCCGACTACGCGTTCAACAAGGCGCACTCCGCCGCGTACGGCCTGGTCTCCTACTGGACGGCCTACCTCAAGGCGAACTACCCGGCCGAGTACATGGCCGGGCTGCTGACCAGTGTGCGCGACGACAAGGACAAGGCGGCCGTCTACCTGGCCGAATGCCGCAAGATGGGCATCACCGTCCTGCCGCCCGACGTCAACGAGTCGGAGAAGGAGTTCGCCCCGGTCGGCAACGACATCCGGTTCGGCCTCGGCGCGATCCGCAACGTCGGCGCCAACGTCGTCGACTCGATCATCAAGTCGCGTACCGAGAAGGGGGAGTTCACCGACTTCTCCGACTACCTGCGCAAGGTCGAAGCGGTGGCCTGCAACAAGAAGGTCGTCGAATCGCTGATCAAGGCGGGTGCGTTCGACTCGCTCAAGCACCCGCGCAAGGGCCTGTTCCTGATCCACACCGACGCCATCGACGCGGTCATGGACACCAAGAAGGCCGAAGCGGTCGGGCAGTTCGACCTGTTCGGCGCGGCCGGTGGCGGGGACGAGGAAGTGGCCAGCGTCTTCGACGTGCGGGTGCCCGACGAGGTCTGGGAGTCCAAGCACCAGCTCGCGCTGGAGCGGGAGATGCTCGGCCTCTACGTCTCGGGCCACCCGCTCAACGGGGTGGAGCACGTGCTCACCTCACAGTCCGACACGTCCATCGCGGCGATCCTCGAAGGCGGCATCCCAGACGGGACGCAGGTGGTGATCGGCGGGATTCTCGCCTCGGTCAACCGGCGGGTGAACCGCAACGGCGAACCATGGGCGTCGGCGATGCTCGAGGACCTCGCAGGCGGCATCGAGGTGCTGTTCTTCCCGAAGACGTACGCGGTGATCGGCATGGGGGTGCTCGAGGACGCGATCGTCCTGGTGAAGGCCCGGGTCGCCAAGCGCGACGACCGGACCTCGCTGATCGCGAACGACCTGGCGGTCCCCGACCTGTCCAACGCGGCGGGCGCGCCGTTCCGGCTGATCATGGCGGCGACCAAGTGCACACCCCCGCTGGTCGCGCAGCTCAAGGACGTCCTCGGTTCCTACCCGGGAACCACCGAAGTCCATTTGAAACTGATCAACGGACCTCGCCAGACCCTGCTCAAACTCGACGACGCGCTGCGGGTCAGCCCGTCGCCGTCGCTGATGGGGGACCTGAAGGCGCTGCTGGGTCCCGGCTGCCTCTCCTAGGCCTGCGGATGGCTTGATCGCGGGAAACCTGCATGCTGCTGATGCGACAGGTCACGGTCCTTGGAAGTTGTGGCGCCTATCCGGAACCGGGCCGGGCCTGCAGCGGTTTCCTGGTGGAATGGGATGGCTTCCGCGTGGTGCTCGACCTCGGGTACGCCACACTGCCGCGGCTGCTGGCGCACTGCCCGGACGGCGCCGTGGACGCCGTTGTCATCACCCACGAACATCCCGACCATTGCATCGACTTGCACGGGCTGTTTCGGATGTACCTCTACGGCGAAAATCGTGGCCGCAAGCTGCCGCTGTACTGCACGCCGGGTGTGCTGGACCGGCTCGGCGCACTGGAACCCGAGGTCGACCTGCGTACCGTGTTCACCGTCCGCGAGTTGCCAGGGACGTATCGAGTCGGCCCGTTCGAGCTTGGCGCCCTCCTGCTGCCTCACTACGTGCCCAACGCCGGCATCCGACTGCAGACGGACGAGTTCGCGCTCGCCTACACCGGGGACACCGGCCCAGACCCGCTCCTCGCCGAACTCGGTCGAAACACCGACCTGTACATCGTCGAAGCCACCGACAGGGCAGGCGAGCGACAGCAGCAGCACCGCAACCTGCTCACCGCCGAGGAAGCGGGATACTGGGCCGCCCAGGCAGGCGCTCGCAGACTGATGCTCACGCACTTCTGGCCGGGCAACAACCGGGAAGCGGCCGCGGCCGCGGCGCGATCCACCTTCGACGGCGAGGTGCTCACCGCCGATGAAGACCTCGTTGTCCGGCTCGGCCCGAGCTGATCATCGGCTCAGCCCGCCGACATAGCCACGACAGGTAAGCGCGGTCAGCGGTACGGTGGAAACCAAGGGGCTTCAACCACACACCACTGGGGGGATGGTTTCCGTGCTGGACAACGACATCAAGCTCGGCACCCGATTCATCGAGGACCCGTACGGGGTCTACGCCGAACTGCGCTCGACCGGCCCGGTCCGCAAGGTCGAGCTGCCGACCGGGGTGCGCGTCTGGCTGGTCACCGACTACGCCGAGGCGCGTGCGGCGCTGGCGGACCCGACGCTGAGCAAGAACGTGCGCAAGTCGGCCGACATCATCGACCGCCACCTGGCGCCCGGCGCGAAGCGCGTCGACTTCAGCACCAGCCTGTCGTCGCACATGCTCAACACGGACCCGCCCAACCACACCAGGCTGCGCAAGCTCGTCAACAAGGCGTTCACCGCGGGCGGCGTCGACCATCTGCGGCCACGCATCGAGGCGATCACCGAAGAGCTGCTCGCCGGGATGGACGGCGCCCACGAGATCGACCTGTTGGAGGCCTTCGCCTTCCCGCTGCCGATCACCGTGATCTGCGAGATGCTCGGCGTCCCGATCGACGACCGAGACGACTTCCGGTCGTGGTCGAACCAGCTGCTGTCGAACGACCGCTCCGAGAAACTGCACAACGCGGCGGCGTCGATGCAGACCTACCTGATCGGCCTCATCGAGGCGAAGCGCGCCGAGCCTAGCGCCGACCTGCTCAGCGCCCTCATCGAGGCCAGCGAAGACGGCGACCGGCTCTCCGGCGAGGAACTGGTCTCCATGGCCTTCCTCCTGCTTGTCGCGGGTCACGAGACCACGGTCAACCTCATCGGCAACGCCATGCTCGGCCTGCTGACCCGCCCGGACCAGCTCGCGGCGCTCAAGGCCGACCCCACGTTGCTCTCGGGTGCCATCGAGGAGTTCCTCCGCTACGACGGCCCCGTGAATCTGGCGACCTTCCGGCTCACCACCCAGCCGCTCGTCCTGGGCGGCACCGAGATCCCCGCCGACGAATTCGTCGTCGTCGCCGTCACCGCCGCCAACCGTGACGAGGCCCGCTTCCCCGACGCCGACCAACTCGACGTCACCCGCAACGCGGGCGGCCACCTCGCCTTCGGCCACGGCATCCACTACTGCGTCGGCGCCCCGTTGGCACGGATGGAAGCGGAGATCGCCCTCGGCGGCCTGCTGTCCCGCTTCCCCAACATGACCCTGGCCCAGGACAAGGACGACCTGCGCTGGCGCAACAGCATGATTCGCGGCCTGGAGGAACTCCGCGTCCGCCCCCAAGGCTGACGCAAGGCCAGCGAGATCTTTGGCCGCCCTTGATGCCACCACCCGAGACTTAAACAATTGAGGCCGAGGGAGACCCCACGTAACGACGGGATGGAACGAGGGAGAGAGCACGCCACGCCTCAGTAATCCCAGGTTCCGGCCGCCGCATTGGGTACCGTGACCTGGTGCGGGGGCAACATGATCAGGACAGTGGTGGCGTGGTGGCCACCCGGCTGCGCCGGGTGCGACCGCAACTCGCCGCTGTGATCGCGCTTGGGCCGCTCCTGGGTGTCGCCGCCGTTCTGATGTTCGGTGGGTGGCTGCCGGGGTTGGCCGTGCCCGCCCTGATCCTCGCCGCCGGTGCGGGTTACTTCGCCCTCCACCGGTTCCGCCCGCGCCGCTGGCCGCATGCCGCCGCTGTGCTCGGTGCGGTGTCCGGGGCGTACCTCGGGCTCAGTGTCCCCGCCGTCGCTTGGATGACCGCCCCACTTGGCGCGGTCTTGTTGGGATTGCTGGGTTTCACCGTCGCCGATCGGGCGCGCAGGCGGGTTCTCCTGCCGTACACGGCCGAATTCGCCGATTCACCCGTCGAGGTCCCGTGGCCCGCCCGCGGCGCTCGCGGCCTGGAACTGCTGGTCGGCGCCGATCGGATCACCCTCATCGGCAGCCGGAGCAGGCTGCGCTCCGCTCGCCCCACCGTCGACTTCGGTGACGTCGGCACGATCGAACAGGTCATGGTCGCCCGCCGCGCCACGCTGCATGTCCCGGGTGTGGGGGAGCTGAACGTGACGGTCACCCCGGGCCCCGCGGTGCGCATCGCCGTGCCACCGGGTGAGTGGATCCTCCCGACCGACCAGGGCCGCGACATCGCCCGGCTCGTCGCCCGCCGCAAGGAACTCGCGGGCGAAGCGCTCCCCGCCCACCGCTGACGGCGCCGGCCACGCCCGCAGGCACGCGCATTCACGGCCGCCGCCCACGCGTGTCGACCTGTTGCCCGCGCTGACCCTTCGCGGCCCACGTGGACAGTGACGTTGCCCAGGTCCTTACCGGAGCACCGGATTCGGCGGTTAGCCTGCGACGGTGAGCCCTGACGACCTCATCGCCCTCGACCGCGCGCACGTGTGGCATCCCTACGGGCCCATGCCCGGCACCCACGACCCCCTGGTCGTCGAGTCGGCGCGGGGTGTGCGGCTTCGGTTGGCCGATGGGCGCGAACTCGTCGACGGGATGTCGTCGTGGTGGGCGGCCATCCATGGGTACGGCCACCCCGTCCTCGACGCCGCCCTGGCCGAGCAGGCCGGGAAGATGAGCCACGTCATGTTCGGCGGCCTCACCCACGAACCCGCCGTCCGGCTCGCCGCGAAGCTCGTCGAGATCACCCCGGCTCCGCTGCAACACGTCTTCCTCTGCGACTCCGGCTCGGTCGGCGTCGAGGTGGCCATCAAGATGTGTCTGCAGTACTGGCGGTCCCTGGGGCAGACCCGCAAGACCAAGCTGCTCACCTGGCGTGGCGGGTACCACGGCGACACGTTCAACCCGATGAGCGTCTGCGACCCCGACGGCGGCATGCACAGCCTCTGGCGCGGTGTCCTGCCCGTCCAGCTCTTCGCCGAGGCGCCGCCCGCCGAGTTCGAGCACGACTATGTCGCCCACCTGGCCGCGGTCATCGAGGAGCACGCCGACGACCTCGCCGCCGTCATCGTCGAGCCGGTGGTCCAGGGCGCGGGCGGGATGCGCTTCCACGACGCCCGCTACCTGCATGTCCTGCGGGAGCTGTGCCTCACGCACGACGTTCTGCTCGTCTTCGACGAGATCGCCACCGGCTTCGGCCGCACGGGCGAACTCTTCGCCGCCGACCACGCGGGCATCAGCCCGGACGTGATGTGCGTCGGCAAGGCCATGAGCGGTGGCTACCTGAGCATGGCCGCCACCCTCTGCACGTCCCGGGTCGCCGACGGCATCTCCCAAGGTGAGGTGCCGATCCTCGCCCATGGCCCCACCTTCATGGGCAACCCGCTGGCCTCGGCGGTCTCGCTGGCGTCCATCGACCTGCTCCTGAGCCAGGACTGGCGCAGCGCCGTCAAGCGGATCGAGTCCGAGCTGACCGCGGGCCTGGCCCCAGCCCGAGACCTGCCCCACGTCCGCGACGTTCGGGTCCTGGGCGCTATCGGTGTCGTGCAGCTCGACCACCCGGTCGACATGGCTGCCGCGACCAAGGCCGCCACCGACGCGGGTGTCTGGCTGCGACCGTTCCGGGACCTGATCTACACGATGCCGCCGTTCGTCAGCACGACCGACGACGTCGCGACCATCACCGAGGGCATCCTGGCGGCGGCGCTAGTCGCCTGAGTGACCCCAGATCCCGATCTCGGCCGCCTTGCCGTCGGCGAACAGCGTGACGTAGACGCCGCTCCAGCGCGGCGCGAGCTGGGGAAGCTCGCCTGCCTTTTCGAGACGCTCGAAGTCCGCGGCCGTCGGCTTGTCGGTGCCGAACGCCGCCGTCGCCTCCTGCGCCGTCAGCGGCCGAAGGCTGCCGAAGCTGTCGGGCTCGCCCGCGTCGATCAGGTGGGTGAGGTCCAGGATCGAATGGGTGCCCGACTCCTGGATGGCCTCGTAGGTCCAGAGCTTCCGGCGGCGCGTCGGGCGGGGAAGCGGCTCGCCGCCGAAGTGGCCGTCATAGGGCCAGTAGTAGTCGCCTTCGGCGAAGACCTTCTCCTTCAGCTTCCTGACCACGGTCCGCACCCGGCCCTTGAGAGGCGTGCGGTAGCTCCAGCCCGATGCGCCCATGGCTAGGCGACCGAAAGTCCCAGTGCGTTCGCCAGCTCCGCGTTCGTGGGTTCCACCAGGACATCCCCGCCCGGAAGCACCACGACCGGGATGTTCTTGCGCCCGCCCGCCAGCTCCACGGCGCGGTCACGTTCGGCGTCGTCGTGTTCGACGTCGATCTCGGTGAAGGGCACACCGTTGGCACGCATCCAGGACTTCGCTCGGCGGCAGTCGCCGCACCAGTCCGCGCTGTAGATGAGGACTTGATGATTCACCCGTCCGACATTAACCGAGGTTGACGGGTGACTTCGGCACTACCAATTGCCAGGTCTAACCTGTCACCCCGTGAGTGTCCTCGTGATCACCGGGACCGGCACGGGCGTCGGCAAGACCGTCGTCACGGCCGGGATCGCCGCGCTCGCACTGCGGTCGGGGCGTCGTGTCGCTGTTCTCAAGCCCGCGCAGACGGGTGTCTCCGCCGCCGAGCCGGGCGATCTTGACGACGTGCGCAGGCTCGCGGGCAGGCTGACCACCCGGGAGCTGCGCCGCTTCCCCGACCCACTCGCCCCCGACACGGCCGCGCGTCGGGTCGGGATGCCCGCGGTGCGCCCCTCGGAGATCGCGCAGGTCGCGGGGGAGTTGGCCGACACGCACGACCTCGTGCTGATCGAGGGCGCGGGCGGCCTGCTGGTCCGCTTCGACGACGCGGGCGGCACCCTGGCCGACGTCGCCTGGTCGCTGGGCGCCCCCGTGGTGATCGTCGCCGAGGCCGGGCTCGGCACCCTCAACCACACCGCGCTGACCGCCGAGGCACTGCGCGGCCGCGGCATCATCTGCGACGGCGTCGTCGTCGGCTCCTGGCCCGCCGAACCCGACCTGGCCTGTCTGCTCAACCTCGAAGACCTGCCCGTCGCCTCGGGCGCCCCGCTCATCGGGGTCATGCCCGCGGGCGCCGGAGCGCTCGACGCCGCCGACTTCGCCATGGTGGCCCGCGCGTCCCTCGCGCCCCGGCTGGGCGGGGACTTCGACGCGGACGAGTTCGCCAAAGAGCTCGCCGCCGACACCCCGCCCGAGGCGTGAGGAACATCGCTGACGAGTGCGTCCGTCATGAGGCAGACTGCTGCGGACCGGACTCACTAGGAGGAACAACGTGACGGCTACCGCCGAGCACACCAAGGACAGCCCGATCACGGGCGACATCCTGACTGTCGCGCGTGAACAGGTTCTCGACCGCGGCGTCGGTCTGTCCGAGGACCAGGTGCTGCAGGTCCTCCGGCTCGGTGACGACCGGCTCGACGACCTGCTCGCGCTCGCGCACGACGTGCGGATGAAGTGGTGCGGTCCCGAGGTCGAGGTCGAGGGCATCGTCAGCGTCAAGACCGGCGGCTGCCCCGAGGACTGCCACTTCTGCTCGCAGTCGGGCCGGTTCCCGACCCCGGTTCGCTCGGCGTGGCTCGACATCCCCGGCCTGGTCAAGGCCGCCCGGGAGACCGCGGACTCCGGCGCGACGGAGTTCTGCATCGTCGCCGCGGTGCGCGGCCCCGACGCCCGCCTCCTCGCCCAGGTCCGCGACGGCATCAAGGCCATCCGCGAGTCCGGCAACGACATCCAGATCGCCTGCTCGCTGGGCATGCTCACACAGGAGCAGGTCGACGAGCTCGTCGCGATGGGCGTGCACCGCTACAACCACAACCTCGAGACCGCGAAGTCGCACTTCCCGCAGGTGGTGACCACGCACTCCTGGGAGGAGCGCTGGGACACCCTGCGCATGGTGCGCGAGGCGGGCATGGAGGTCTGCTCCGGCGGCATCATCGGCATGGGCGAGACCGACGAGCAGCGCGCGGAGTTCGCCGTGCAGCTCGCGGACCTGGACCCGCACGAGGTCCCGATGAACTTCCTCATCCCGCAGCCCGGCACCCCGTACGAGAAGTACGAGCCGATCGAGGGCAAGGACGCCCTGCGCGTCGTCGCCGCGTTCCGGCTCGCGCTGCCCCGCACGATGCTGCGCTTCGCCGGCGGCCGTGAGCTCACCCTGGGCGACCTGGGCGCGGAGAAGGGCATGCTCGGCGGCGTCAACGCGATCATCGTCGGCAACTACCTGACGAACCTCGGCCGCCCGGCCCAGCAGGACATCGACATGCTGGCCGACCTGAAGATGCCGATCAAGGCGCTGAGCGACTCGCTATGACGTTCTGCGTGCACTGCGGCCGACCGCCCGCGGACGGGGACCACACCCCGTGCCGCGGCGGGCGCGCCGCCCTGGAACCGCCGCGTTTCTGCGGCGAGTGCGCCCGCCGGATGATCGTCCAGATCACCCCCGCGGGGTGGTCGGCGCGCTGCAGCCGACACGGCGAGTCGACCAGCGCGGGCACGCTTGCCCTGACCGACTAGGCTCGCGCGCAGCGTCAGACGTCGTGAGCGGAGGTTCGGGAGTGACGGAACAGCCCGTCGAAACAGGGCAGCACGTCGACTCCGACGGCTCTACCGTGCGCACCGAACCTTCGGTGCCCGGCCCAGAGTTCCCCATGTGGCACCGCCCCGCGCCCCGGGTGGTGGTCAAGGCCGACCTGCTCCCGGCGATCAGCATCCTGTCGTTCGTGTCGCTGTTCGGCATGGCGGTGGGCTGGCTGTGGTCGCGCCTGGCCCCGGCGCAGCTCGTCATCGTCGGCGAGGCGGGCAAGCTGTTCAACGTGCGTGGCGAGAGCCTGCACCGATTCCACGACCTGGTGTTGTTCGTACTCCTTGGGCTCGGCGCGGGCATCGTGACCGGCGCGGGCGTGTGGATGCTGCGCGAGCGGCGCGGTCCCGTGGTCATGCTGGCCGCCGTCATCGGCTCCGCCGTGGCCGCCTGGCTGGCCGCGCAGGTCGGCGTCTCGTGGGCCGAGGCCCGCTACGTGGTGACCGGCGCGCCGAAGATCGGCGACGTCGTCGCGGTGGCCCCGCGCCTGGAGTCCCTGTGGACCGTCATCGCGTGGCCGCTGGGCACGGCGATGGCCTACGGCCTGGCCGCCGCCTGGAACGGCCACGACGACCTGGGCCGCCGGCTCGGCTAGTTGAGGCTCGTCGGTGCGCTGAATTCTGTTGGGGGAGCGGGGACCGCGCGTAGGGCCGTGAGCAAGCCGGTCTCTCGGTTGAGAAGCCGGACCACCATGCGCAGCCGGTGCAGCGGCCTGGTTTCCTCCAGCAGCTTCTGCCGGTCTTCCAGGGTCAGCAGGCAGTCCGCGGCGAGGGCGTGCGCCAGTTCGCAGGTGTCGGTGTCGTCGGCGGGCTCGTCCCAGTCCTCGCTCTGCCACGCGGCGTCGCAGTAGCGCCGGTGGGCGGACCGGGCCGCCTCGGCGAGCAGCTTCACCGACTCGGCCGGAGCCGTCGGAGCGGGGATATCCGGGATCCACTCCACCTGCCCGATCAGGTACGGCGCGCTCGTCGCGTCCAGCTCCAGCAGCCGGAACCGCCGGTCGCCGGTGGAGACGATGTCGAACCTGCCGTCGGGCAGCCGCTTGGCCTGCCGCAGCGCCGCCGAGCACCCGATCTCCTGCAGCTGCGCGACGTCGGTGATCTCGTGGTGCGAGGATGGCCGCATCGCGATCACCCCGAACCGCCGGTCCGGCACGGTGCCGGTGACCAGGTCGACCGTCAGCTGCCGGTAGCGCGGCTCGAAAATGTGCAGCGGCATGTTCGCACCCGGCAGGAGAACGGCCTGCAGGGGAAACAGGGGAAGCGAATCAGCCACGCGGACCACGCTACGACGAAGCGCGCCGCTCCGCTGTCCGATGGGTCACGGTTAGTTCGTCCGGCCTAGCGCTCCGTCACCGGCTGGTGGTCGGAGCACCGCGAACGGGTCCGTCACCGCCATTCGGGTGTCGGCGAAGCGGAACTGTGCCGCGGGCCTGCCACCCGCGCGGCCCGGCTTGGCTGTCTCACCGGTCGGGACAAGGAGCCCGCGGCGGGCCAGGACCCGCTGCAGATTGGTCGCCGACACGCGGTAGCCCAGCGCGGCGGAGTACAGCTCGCGCAGCTCCGAGATCGTGAACGCGGGCGGCGCCAGGGCGAAGCCGATGTTCGTGTACGACAGCTTCGACCGCAGCCTGCTCTGCGCGCGTGAGGCGATCGTCTCGTGGTCGAAAGCGGTGGGGGGCAAGGCGTCGAGCGAATGCCACGCGGTGTCGGGCGGCAGCTCGGGGTCGAGGTGCGACGGCACGAGACAGAGGAACGCGGTGGCTACGACCCGCGGCCCCGGAACCCGGTCGGGGGCGCTGAAAACCGCCAGCTGTTCGACGTGGGAGACCTTTCGCACATCGACTTTCTCGGCCAGTTGCCGTCGAATCGAGGCCTCGACGTCCTCGTCCGCGCGCAGCCTGCCACCGGGCAGTGACCACCTGTGCGCGTGCGGCTCCATCGCGCGCTCCCACAGCACCACCTGCAGTGATCCCGCTCTCACCCGGAGCACCGCGGCCAGGACTTCGTGCGCGAGAGCCGCCGTGCCGGTGGTAGCATCTGTCATGTTTTCGATTCTAAGGCGAAAACCTCTGGATCGGAAATCTGACCAACGAGGAGGCCCGATGACCGCGGAACTGATCGACCTGACCCCTTATGGCGGGGTGGAGCCGAACAGCGCGTGGCGGGACGAAGTGCGCAGGCTGGCCAAGCAGCGCGACGCCGTGCTGCTGGCGCACAACTACCAGCTCCCGGAGATCCAGGACATCGCCGACCACACCGGCGACTCCCTGGCCCTGAGCCGGATCGCCGCGCAGAGCACCGCGTCCACGATCATCTTCTGCGGCGTGCACTTCATGGCCGAGACGGCCAAGATCCTGGCGCCCCAGAAGACCGTGCTCATCCCGGACGAGCGCGCGGGCTGCTCGCTGGCCGACTCGATCAACGCCGACGAGCTGCGGGCCTGGAAGGCCGAGCACCCGGGCGCTGTCGTCGTGTCGTACGTGAACACCACGGCCGAGGTGAAGGCCGAGACCGACATCTGCTGCACCTCCTCGAACGCCGTCGACGTCGTGCGCTCGATCCCGGAGGACCGCGAGGTCCTGTTCCTGCCCGACCAGTTCCTCGGCGCGCACGTCAAGCGCGAGACCGGCCGGGAGAACCTGCACATCTGGGCGGGGGAGTGCCACGTCCACGCGGGCATCAACGGCCCCGAGCTGGCCGAGCGCGCGGCGGCGAACCCCGAGGCCGACCTGTTCATCCACCCGGAGTGCGGCTGCGCCACCTCGGCGCTCTACCTCGCCGGTGAGGGCATCGTGCCGAGCGAGAAGGTCAAGATCCTCTCGACCGGCGACATGGTCACCCAGGCGCGCTCGACCAAGGCTAAGTCGGTCCTGGTCGCCACCGAGATCGGCATGCTGCACCAGCTGCGCAAGGCCGCCCCGGACATCGAGTTCAACGCGGTCAACGACCGCGCGTCCTGCCGCTACATGAAGATGATCACCCCGGCGGCGCTGCTGCGCTCGCTGCGGGAGAACCGCGACGAGGTCCACGTCGACCTCGAGATCGCGCTGCGGGCCAAGGGCGCGGTGCAGCGGATGATCGAGATCGGCCAACCCGGTGGTGGCGAGTGACCAGCCCGCGCTGGGAGGCGTCGGCCGACCTGGTCGTCGTCGGGACCGGTGTCGCGGGCCTCACCGCCGCGCTCCGGGCGCACTCGCTCGGCCTGCGGGTGCTGGTCGTGACCAAGGGCGCGGCCGACGAGGGCAACACGCGCTGGGCGCAGGGCGGCGTCGCCGTCGTCCTGCCCGGTGAGCACGAGGCGGGCGACTCGGTCGACAAGCATGTCGCCGACACCCTGGTCGCGGGCGCCGGCCTGTGCGACGACGACGCGGTCCGGGCGATCATCGCCGACGGGCCCGCCGCCGTCACCCGGCTGCGTGAGCTGGGCGCGGTCTTCGACCCGGGCGCGGACGGCAACCTCGCCCGCACCCGCGAAGGCGGCCACAGCGCGTTCCGCGTGGTCCACGCGGGCGGCGACGCGACCGGCGCGGAGATCGAGCGGGCCCTGCTCGCCGCGACCCGCGACGGCAGGCTGCCCATCCTGGAGCACCACGTCGCCGTGCAGGCGCTGCGCACGCCCGCGGGCGCCGTGACCGGGCTGACCGTCCTTGACGACTCCGGCGTGCCGGGTGTCATCACGGCCGCCGCGGTCCTGCTGGCCTCCGGCGGTCTCGGGCAGCTCTACCAGGCGACGTCGAACCCCGAGGTCGCCACCGGTGACGGCATCGCGCTCGCGCTGCGGGCCGGGGCGCCGGTCGCCGACATCGAGTTCGTCCAGTTCCACCCGACCGTGCTCTACACCGGCCAGGGCGCTCGTGGGCGCTGCCCGCTGGTCACCGAGGCGGTGCGTGGTGAGGGTGCGGTCTTGATCGACGCCACCGGCGCGTCGGTGATGCAGGGCGTGCACCCGCTGGCCGACCTGGCCCCGCGCGACGTCGTCGCCGCCGCGATCACCCGGCGGATGGCCGAGGGGCGCGGCGGGGTCGACGACCACGTCTTCCTCGACGCCACCCGGCTCGCCGACGTGGACTTCGCGACCCGCTTCCCCACGGTCTACGCGGCCTGCCTGGCGGCGGGCATCGACCCAGCCGTCAGCCCGATCCCGGTCGCGCCCGCCGCGCACTTCTCGTGCGGCGGCGTGATCGCCACGGTCGACGGTCGCACGGCGGTGCCCGGCCTGTACGCGGCGGGCGAGGTGGCCAGCACCGGCCTGCACGGCGCGAACCGGTTGGCGTCCAACAGCTTGTTGGAGGGCCTGGTCGTCGGCGCGCGGGCCGCGGAGACCATCGCCGCGGACCTCGCGGGCGGGCGGCTGGGCGATCCCCGGCTCGCCGTCGTCTCCGACATCCCGGTCGCGCCCGTGGCCGACCGCGACTCGCTGCAGCGGGTGATGAGCCGCTACGCCGCCATCGGCCGCGAGGCCGAGGGGCTGGCCGTCGTCGGTTCGGTGCTCGACGTGTCCGCCGTGGTCCGCCCGCTCGACACCCGAGAGGCGGTGGAGGACGCGGCGCTGACCCTGGTCGCGCGATCGCTCATCGCCTCCGCCGCGGCCCGCACGGAGTCGCGGGGCTGCCACGTGCGCACCGACTTCCCGGTCCGCGACGACGCGAACTGGCGGCGCAGCCTCGTCGTCCGGCTCAACCCGTCCGGCCAGCCGGTCCTGGCCGCCCCGACCGCTCTGCGAGGTGCCGCGTGATCGACCGCGACGACCTGGCCCGGGTCATCCGGACCGCGCTGGAGGAAGACCTCCGGTACGGCCCGGACGCGACCACCGAGGCCACCGTGCCCGCCGACGCCGTGGCCACCGCGGAGATCACTCCGCGTCAACCCGGCGTGCTGGCCGGCGTCCCGGCCGCGCTGGCCGTGTTCGAGCAGGTCGTGCCGGACCTGGTCGTGGAGTCGGTGGCGGAGGACGGCGGCCCGGCCGTCGCCGGTCAGCCCGCGTTGGTCCTGCGGGGCAACACCCGCGCGCTGTTGACCGCCGAGCGGACCGCGTTGAACCTGGTCTGCCACCTGTCCGGCATCGCCACCGCGACCGCCGAGTGGGTTCGGGAGATCGCGGGCACCAAGGCCGCCGTGCGGGACTCGCGCAAGACGCTGCCGGGTCTGCGGCTGCTGGAGAAGTACGCGGTCCGCTGCGGCGGCGGCGTCAACCACCGCCTCGGCCTCGGCGACGCGATCCTCATCAAGGACAACCACGTCGTGGCCGCGGGCTCGGTCAGCAAGGCCATCGCGGCCGCCCGCGCGCATGCACCGGACCTGTTCCTGGAGGTCGAGGTCGACGGCCTGGCGCAGTTGGACGAAGCGCTGTCCGAGGGCGTGGAACTGGTGCTGCTGGACAACTTCACCGCCAGCGACTGCGCGAAGGCCGTCCAGCGGGCGCAGGGGACGGGCACGCGCCTGGAGGCCTCCGGCGGCCTGACCTTGGCGGTCGCGCGGGAGTACGCCCAGACCGGGGTCGACTACCTCGCGGTCGGGGCGTTGACCCACTCGTCGCCGGTGCTGGACCTGGGCATGGATCTTCGGGGCTAACCTCGGCTGGCTGGGGCCCATCCGTGGCCCCAGCCGCCCTGGACCATGGTCTGGAACGCCCAGCCCTGCGTGGTCCGCACGAGCACATCGGCGTAGGTCAGCTCCTGCCGCTCACCCTCGACCGTGACAGCGGCCTCGGTGATGACGACGACGAGGTTCTCGCTCAGGAAGTGCGGCGTCCGCACGGACTCCATAGCCGCGCCGTCGCCGACCACCTCAGTCATGGTCCGGACGTACTCCTCGCGCGACCACTGCGCCACGGCCGCGTGTCCGCCTGGGACATCGGTGGCGAGGTTCAGCGGGAAGACCGCGAGATCCGCCATCTCCTCGACGGCTCCGCGCTCGGCCAGGGCGTCGTAGTCGACGAACCACTGGCGGACGCTTTCCAGTGCTTCATCAGTCGGCTGATACATCAGCACCTCACTCTCTCGTACGCTGTACCGTACAGTGTACTACATGAGTGTCGCGACCCATTCCCGCTGTTCCGGCGTGTCCGGCACCGGCCTCCCACGGGCGGCTTCGATGCGCCGCCAGGCGTCTTCGGGCTCGACGCCGGCCAAGACCAGCACAGACGCCGCGAGCAGCGACGCGCGCCCGATGCCGAATCGGCAGTGCGTGACGATGCTGGCTCCGGCCCGGAACTTCCCGGCGAGTTCATCAAGCGCCGGTCGGATCGAGTGGTGATCCGGGACCGTCAGATCCGGAATCGGGATCGCCATGAAGGTCAGCCCCGCTCCCCGGGCGGCCGCGGGCTCGCCGCGCAGCCCGACCTCGGCGCGTTCGGCAGCGGGCATCGCGCACACGAGGACATCAACACCCGCCTCGGCGAGCGCGGCCATCTCGTCGTCGAGCCAGTCGTCGCCTCGGGGCTTGGCCATGGTGGCGAGCAAGCCGGGCCCGGGCGTGTCGATGCGATACAGGGTCGAGCGCAAAGGATTCTCGCTCCTTGATCAAGAAGGGCTTCGGGTCAATCACCGCGGGTCGAGCAGGGTGATCCAGTTCCGTTGTTCGGCCGTCTCCGGGACGGGCCTGCCACGCGCCGACTCGACGCGGGCCCAGGCGTTCTCGGCGGTCACTCCCGTCAGGACCAGGATCGCGGCGGCGAGCAGTGAGGAGCGGCCGATTCCGCCCCAACAATGCACAGCGATGTTCGCCCCGGCACTCAGCCGGTCCGCGAGACCGACCAGCGCTGGGCGGACCTCGGCATGGTCGGGCACCGAGAAGTCCGTGATGGGGATGGCCACGAAGGTAAGCCCAGCCCCGACCGCCAATTCGGCTTCCCGGTCCAGTCCGGCCAACTCGCGCTCGTCCTCAGGCATCGCGCAAACGAGGATCTCGATTCCCGCGTCGACCAGGGAGTTGAGCTCGTCGGCCAGGCGGCCGCTGGGCTTGGCCATCGTGGAGAGGTGACCCGGACCGTCCACGGCGATCCGGTAGAGGGTCGGCATCCTCAGTCCTTCGAGCGTTCGATCATCTCCGCCAGTCCCGCCAGCAGGTCTTCCGCCTTCGGGGTGCGGCTCGGCGCGAGCATCCACTGCAAGGCGAACCCATCGCACACCGCGAGGACGAAGCTGGCCACCGCCAGGCAGCGGGGGTCGGCCGAGGTGACGTCATCCCCGTAGGAGGTGGCGACGATTTCGGCGATCCTGACCCGGGTTCGGTGCTGCAAAGCGGCCAGTTGTTCGCGCAGTGCCGGGTCGCGCTCAGCCTGGGCCAAAGCCTCGACGAAGCTGAGTAGCAGCGCCCGGTGGTCGGTGAGGTGGGTCAGGACCGTGGCCCACGTCAGGTGGGCTCGGGCGATGGGCGAGGCGTCCGGGTCGGCCAGTGCCACCTGGGTGAGGCGTTCGCTCCACTCCTCGAACATCGCGCCGAGGGCCTCGTTGAGCAGCCCGGCCTTCGAGCCGAAGTGGTAGCCGATCGAAGCCAGGTTGGTGCCCGACTCGGCGACCAGGTCGCGCGTGGTGATGTGCGCGTATCCCTTGTCCTGCAACAGTCTTCCGGCTGCCGCGAGGAGTTGTTCTCGATGTCCCACCGGCCAAGCCTAGTTGACCGGCGGATCTATACGGGTGTATGAATCGTGCAGCGGGTCACAATGCCGGAGGGTGCGCCATGAGTTCTGCCGAGGTCGCCATGCGTGAGTCGCTCCCGCCCGGATCCCGCCTGCCCCGGCCCATCCAGACGATCCTGTTCCTGCGTTCCCGCCACCGCTTCGCTCCGATCTGGCGCCGCAAGCACGGGGACACCTTCACCGTCCGACTCGCGGCCGACCGGACCGTCGTCGTGGTGAGCAGGCCCGAAGACATCCGTGAGATCTTCGCCGGACCGTCGTCGGTGTTCCACGCGGGCGAGGGCAACGCGATCCTCGAACCGGTGATGGGCAGCCAGTCCGTGCTGATCCTCGACGAGGACGCCCACCTGCGCTCCCGCAAGCGCCTGATGCCCGCGTTCAACGGCGCCGCCCTGCGCGGCTACGCCGGGATGATGACCGAACTGGCCGAGAAGTCCGCCGACCGCTGGCCGGTCGGCAAGCCGTTCGCCGTGCACCCGGTGATGAACGCGCTGACCCTGGAGATCATCCTGCGGGTCGTGTTCGGCATGGCCGAGGGCGACCGGCTGGCCCGGCTGCGGCCGCTGATCAACAAAGTCGTCGACATCGGCCCCATCGCGATCCTCGGCTGGACCTACCCCGCGCTGAGCCGGTTCTGGCCGTGGACGCGCAACGCCCGGAACCTCGCCGACGCCGACGCCCTGCTCCACGAGGAGATCGCCGAGCGCCGCACCCAGGACCTGGCCGACCGCGATGACGTCCTGTCCCGCCTGCTCGCCGCCGACCCCGACGCGCCCGCCGCCGAGTTGCGCGACCACATGATGACCCTGCTCCTCGCAGGCCACGAGACCACCGCGACCGCGCTCGCCTGGTCCCTGCACGAACTCGCGCGCAACCCGGAAACCCTGCGCGCCGCACAGGAAGCGGCCGACAACGGCGACGACGACTACCTCCAGGCCGTCACCAAGGAGGCCATGCGGCTGCGCCCGGTCATCTACAGCGTCGCCCGCAGGCTGACCGAGCCGACCGCCGTGCGGGGACACCTGCTGCCGAAGGGCACGATCGTCACACCCAGCATCGGTCTCGTGCAGCACGACCCCGACAACTTCGCCGAGCCCGAGGAGTTCCGCCCGGAGCGCTTCATCGGCGCCCAGCCAGAAGCGGGCACCTGGATCCCGTTCGGCGGCGGCGTCCGCCGCTGCCTCGGCGCCGGGTTCTCCTTGCAGGAGGCCGCCGCCGTCCTGCGCGCGGTGCTTGTCCGGTACGACATCGAGCCGGTGGGTCCGCCGGAGGCCACGATCACCCGCAACATCACCCTGGTCCCCGCGAAGGGCGCCCGGATCGTGGCCCGCCGCCGCTGATGGCGCCGGTCACAGCCGGGTCAGCATCGCGTCAACGAGCGCTCTGAGCCCGTAAAGATCGCGTAGCCGAAACCACAACCGGGTCGCTTCTCGGCGTTGTGTTGTCCATGGATGACACCCGAGTTACGCGGAGGACACGGTGACACTCGTCGACCACATACCCACGCTGCGGGGCTCGCTGAACCGGCGGCTCGAACCCGGCATCTGGCCCCGCGGCGCCCACCTGCGTACCGACAACGAACTGGAGATCGCCCGCGTCGAGACGACCCAGCTCGCCGCCCGCTTCGCCACCCCCGCCTACGTGCTCGACGAGGACGACATCCGGGCCCGCTGCCGGGCCTACCGCGCCGCGCTGCCGGACGTGGAGATCGCCTACGCGGGCAAGTCGCTGATGTGCCGCGGCGTGCTGCGGATCATCGCCGAGGAAGGCCTTTCGCTCGACGTCTGCTCGGCGGGCGAGCTGGCGGTGGCCCGCTCGATCGGCTTTCCGGCGGAGCGGATCCTGTTGCACGGCAACGTGAAGACCGCCGAAGACCTCAAGGCCGCCCTCGGCTACGGCGTGGGTCGCGTCGTGATCGACTCGCTCGACGAGATCCACCAGCTCGGCGCGCTGACCACCACCGCCCAGCCGGTCCTGATCCGCGTGACGCCGGGCGTCGACGGAAGCACCCACCACGCCATCACCACCGGCGTCGACGGCCAGAAGTTCGGGTTCTCCCTGGCCGACGGCGCCGCCGAACGCGCTGTCGCGCGGGTACTGGCCGAACCGGGACTCCGGCTGGTCGGCCTGCACTGCCACATCGGCTCGCAGATCACCCGGGTCGCCGCCTTCGAGGAAGCGGCCCGCCGGATGGTCGGACTGCTGGCGCTCATCCGAGACCTGCACGGCGTGGTGCTGCGCCAACTCGACGTCGGCGGCGGTCACGGGATCCCTTATCTCCCAGGGGAAACCGAGTTCGACCTGACCGGATTCGCCAACCGCCTGCGCTGCGCGGTGAACTACGAGTCCGGCAGGCGGCGGTTCCCCGTGCCCGCGCTCACCATCGAGCCCGGCCGGTCGATCGTCGGGCCCGCGGGCGTGACCCTCTACCGGGTCGCGGTCGTCAAGCGCGGCGCCACGACGTTCGTCGCCGTGGACGGCGGCATGAGCGACAACCCCCGGCCCGCCCTGTACGGCGCCCGGTACACGGTGCGGATGGTGGGCAGGCCATCCTCGGCCCCGCTGGTCCCCGTGACCGTCGTCGGCAGGCATTGCGAGGCGGGCGACGTCCTGGCCGAGGTCGACCTCCCGGCCGACATCGCCGCGGGCGACCTCCTGGCCGTGGCGGCCACCGGCGCCTACCACTACAGCCTGTCGTCCAACTACAACGCCGTGGGCAGACCGCCGCTGGTCGCCGTCCGCGACGGGGTGGCCAGGCTGCTGGTCCGCCGCGAGACCGAGGACGACCTGCTCGCCCGCGACCAGGGCTGACTCAGGCGGGCAGGGGCTTGCCGCGGTCGGTGGCGACGGTGATGGCGAAGAACGCCAGCAGCGCGCCGGTCACGTACCGCTGCACGCGCAGCCAGTCCGGCCGCCGGGCGAAGAACGTGCCGACCGCGCCCGCGGCCAGGACGAACGTGCCGTTGAACGTCAGCGCCACCGCGATCTGAGTCAGGCCGAGCAGCAGGCTCTGCATGGCCACCGAGCCGAGCGACGGATCGATGAACTGCGGCAGCAGCGACACATACAGGATGGCGATCTTCGGGTTGAGCAGGGCGGTCAGCAACCCCATGCCGAAGAGCTTGCGCGGCCGGTCGATCGAGAGCCCCTGCGGCGCGAACGGCGACGTGCCACCAGGCCGGACCGTCTGCCACGCCAGCCAGAGCAGATACGCCGCCCCGGCAAGTTTGAGCGCCAGATAGAGCTGCGGAACGTAAGTGAAGAGCGTGACCACCCCGGCGGTGGCGGCGATCAGGTACACGAACAGCCCTGTCCCCGCCCCGGCCAGCGAGACCAGCCCCGCGCGGCGACCCTGGGTCACCGACCGCGAGACCAGATAGATCATGTTCGGCCCGGGCGTCAACACCATGCCCAGGGAAACGAGTGCGACACCGACGAACGCGCTGAGTTCAACCCCCATGCGTCCATTGTCCCATTCAGAGCCGACGGTTCTCCAATACTGGGATCGCCGCCCGCGTGGTGTCCACAACATCGGTGTCGATGTCGACAACCAGCACGTCCGGCTTGCCCTCCAGCGCCGCCACGACCCGCCCGCGCGGATCGGCGACCAGGCTGTGCCCGATCCCCAGCGGCGCCGTGCCGGTGACCGGGCCCGGGTCGGCCTGCCCGCAGGCGAGCACCCAGGACGTGCAGTCGAGCGCCCGCGCGCGCACGAGCAACTCCCACTGCTCGAGCTTGCCCTCGCCCGCGCCCCACGACGCGCCCAGCAGGATCGCCTTGGCGCCGCGGTCGGCCAGCGCCCGGAACAGCTCGGGGAAGCGGACGTCGTAACAGGTGGCCACGCCGAGGGTGATCCCGTCGACCTCGATCGTCACCGGGGCATCGCCCGGCGCGACCGTGCGCGACTCGGCGAAACCGAAGGCGTCGAACAGGTGGATCTTGTCGTAGCCGAGGTGCTGCCCGCGGCCGGTGACCAGCAGCGTGTTGCGCACCCGCCCGTCCGGGTCGGGGGTGAACATCCCGGCGACGATGACCACGCCGTGCTCGTCGGCGATCTCCCGGACAGCGGTCGCCCACGGCCCGTCGAGCGGCTGCGCCACCGGCCCCAGGGGGACACCGAAGCGCGACATCGTCGCCTCCGGGAACAGCACCACCGACGCGCCGTCGGCCTGGCACACGCCGTCGCGGACCAGCGCGAGGTTCGCCTCCGGATCGGCGGTGGCGGAGATCTGGCAGAGGGCAACTCGCACAGTCGCTCCTTCGGATTCGTTCGACCACTACTGTTGGTGTCGTGCCGGTTCTGCGCGCGGTAGCCGCTGTCGTCCTGATGATTTCCCTGGCCGCCTGCACGGCCGAACCTACCCCGCCTGCCTCCGGTGACCCCGACGGTCGGTCCATGGTGATCGCCGCGGCGGTCGCGCCCGCGTCACTCGACCCGGCCGCGGGCTACGCCCCGCTCGGCGCGGCGAAGATTTACGACGGGCTCGTCGAGTACCAGCCGGGGGGCACGCTGCGGCCCGCGCTGGCCGCGGGGCTGCCCGTGCCCGCCGCCGACGGGCGCTCCTGGACGGTCACCCTGCGCGGCGACGTGAAGTTCCACGACGGCAGCGCGTTCGACGCCGACGACGTGGTGGCCACCTATCGCCGCGTCCTCGACGGACCGCTGCGCTCGAAGTTCTGGATGCTCTCCGACGTCCGCGCGCTCGACGCGGCGACCGTCCGCTTCGAGCTGTCCCAGCCCTACCCGGCGTTCACCGGTCTGCTGGTGCTGGGCGTCAAACCGGTCGCGGAGGGGACCAACGGCACCGGCCCGTACCAGGTCACCGCCTGGGAGCCCGGCCGCAAGCTCGTCCTCAAAGCCCACTCCGCCTACTACCTCGGCGCGCCGAAGCTGAGTGAGGTCACCGTCGAGTTCGTCCCCGACGACGAGACCCGCGCCCAACTCCTGCGCGACGGCAAACTCGATGGCGCCGCGCTGCCCGCGACCCTGGCTTCGGGATTCGCCACCACCTCCGGGCTCACCGTCGTCGACCACGCCGCCGGGGACGTGCGGATGGTCTCCCTGCCCGACGGCCCCGTCACCGGCGACCCCGCGATGCGGCGGGCGCTGAACCTCGTTGTCGACCGGCGCGAACTCGTCAAGGAGGCACTGGCGGGCAAGGGCGTGGCGACCTCGGTCCCGCTGCCCGCCGCGCTCGCCGAGTTCGCCGAACCGGGCGCGCGTTTCGACCTTGACGTGTCCCGCGCGAAGGCACTCCTCGAAGCCGCCGGGTGGTCGGCGGCCGCCGACGGGCAGCGCGCCAAAGCCGGTGTGCCCGCGGTCATTCCGGTCGGCTACCCCGTCGGTGATCTCGCCGCGCGTGACCTCATCGCCGGTTTCGCCCGCGCCGCCGCCACGGTCGGCGTGAAGGTCACCGCCGAGCCGGTCGCGCGCGACGCCCTCACCGGCGCCACCGCCGAACTGCGCTCGGTGGGCGACCCATTTGACCCCAGCCGGGCGCTGTCGTGGCTGGGCGACACGGAGGCGCGCGCCGTCACCGACCCGGCCCAGCGCGCCGTCGCGTACCGGGCGCTCACTCGCGCCTACCTCGCCGCGCCGTCCGCGGTGGTGCTCGCGGAGACCGGCCACAGCTACGTGATTCGCCAGAACTGGACCGGATACCGGCCCGTCGTCGACGGTCCGGGGACAGACCACACGTGGGGGGCATGGTGGAACTTGCAGACGTGGGCACCTCGATGATCGATCTGGACGCGGTGCGCGCGCTGACGCCCGGCGCGGCGAACGGCGTGTTCCTCGACAGCGCCGGAGCGTCCCTGAACCCGCGGCCGATCGTCGACGAGGTCGTCGCGCACCTGCGCCGTGAGGAGGAAGTCGGCGGCTACCGCGCGGCCGCCGAGCGGCTCGACGACCTCGAAGCGGGCTACGGCGTCTTCGCCGACCTGCTGGGCTGCGACCCCGACGAGATCGCCTTCACCGACAGCGCCACCCGCTCCTATCTCGCCGCCTTCGACGCGCTGCCGCTCGGGCCGGGTGACCGCCTGCTCGCCACCGAGGCCGAATACGGCGGCAACGCGATCCCGCTGCTGCGCCGGGCCCAACTCGCCGGGGCCACCGTCGAGCCGATCCCGTCCACGGCGGACGGCGAGGTCGACGTCGCCGCGCTGCGGGGGATGCTCGACGAGCGGGTCAAGTTCGTCTCGCTGGTGCATGTGCCGACCAACAACGGGCTGGTCAACCCGGTCGAGACGGTCGCGGCGGCGGCGCACGAGGTGGGTGCCCTGGTGGCCCTCGACGCCTGCCAGTCGATCGGCCAACTCCCACTGTCGCTGCGCGACATGGGCGTCGACTTCATCAGCGGCGCGGGCCGCAAGTGGCTGCGCGGCCCGCGCGGCACCGGGGTGCTGGCCGTGAGCCGGGCCGCCCGCGAGCGGCTGCGCCCCCGGCTGGTCGACCTGCACAGCGGCGAGTGGACGGGCACCGACGAGTTCGAGCTGCGCGACGACGCCAGGGTGTTCGAGCTGTGGGAATGCGGCGTCGCGGAGCGCCTGGGGTTTATCTCCGCCGCTCGCTACGCCCTCGACCTGGGCATCGACGCCATCGCCGCCGCGGTCGCCGACCGGGCGGGCAGGCTGCGCGCCGGACTGGCCGAAATCCCCGGTGTCCAGCTCCGTGACCAGGGCAAACACCAGTGTGGCTTGGTCACCTTCACGGTCGACGGGGTGGCCGCGGCCGAGGTTCGCGACAAGCTGCGCGGCCAAGACATCACCGTCACGGTCAGTGGGCTGCCGTCCACGCGCTACGACATGACCCGGCGCGGTCTCAGCGAGGTCGTCCGGGCCTCGCCGCACTACTTCATCTCCCCGGACCAGATCGATACAGCTGTCGAGGCGGTCGCCACCCTGCGGTGACGGACGCGACGGTCACGCCGGGAGGTCGACGCCTTACTCTTGAGGGGTCCCCGCACTGATGGAAGGACCCCATGCTCACCCGTACTGACCTGCGCTCCGCCGTCCCGTCGCCCGTCGAGCTGCGCCACGCGCTGCCCCGGGCCGAGGTCGACGTGGACGCGGTCATCCATCAGGTGCGGCCGATCGTCGACGGGGTCCGTGAGCGCGGGGTCGAGGCCGCCCTGGAGTTCACCGAGCGGTTCGACCGGGTGCGTCCCGAGTCGGTCCGGGTGCCCGCCGCGGAGTTGACGCGCGCGCTCGACGAGCTGGACCCGGCGGTGCGCGCGGCCCTCGAGGAGTCGATCGCGCGCGCCCGCGTGGTGCACGCCGAACAGCGCCGCACCGACGTGACCACCCAGGTCGTCCCCGGTGGCACGGTCACCGAGCGCTGGGTGCCGGTCGCCCGGGTCGGGCTCTACGCGCCGGGCGGGCTCGCGGTGTACCCGTCGAGCGTGGTCATGAACGTCGTCCCCGCGCAGGCCGCCGGGGTGGAGTCGCTGGTCGTCTGCTCGCCGCCGCAGGCCGAGTTCGGCGGCCGTCCGCACCCGACGATCCTGGCCGCCGCCGAGCTGCTCGGCGTCGAGGAGGTCTGGGCCGTGGGCGGCGCGCAGGCCGTGGCGCTGCTGGCCTACGGCGGCGTCGACACCGACGGCGCCGAGCTGGCCCCGGTCGACATGGTCACCGGGCCGGGCAACATCTACCTGACCGCCGCGAAGCGCCTGCTGCGCGGTCTCATCGGCATCGACTCCGAGGCCGGGCCGACCGAGATCGCCATCCTGGCCGACGCCACCGCCGACCCGGCGCACGTCGCCGCCGACCTGATCAGCCAGGCCGAGCACGACCCGCTCGCGGCGAGCGTGCTGGTCACCGACTCCGTCGAGCTGGCCGACGCCGTCGACGCCGAGCTGGAGATCCGGGCCAAGGCGACCAAGCACTCCGACCGGGTCACCACCGCGTTGCGCGGCAAGCAGTCCGGCTGCGTCCTGGTGTCCTCAGTGGACGACGGGCTGCGGGTGGTCGACGCCTACGCGGCCGAGCACCTGGAGATCCAGACCGCTGACGCGCGGGCCGTGGCGGCCCGTGTCCGCAGCGCGGGCGCGATCTTTGTCGGCGCGTACGCCCCGGTCTCGCTCGGTGACTACTGCGCCGGGTCCAACCACGTGCTGCCCACCGGCGGCTGCGCGCGGCACTCGTCGGGCCTGTCGGTGCAGACGTTCCTGCGCGGCATCCACGTCATCGACTACTCCGAGGACGCGCTGCGCGAGGTGGCGGGCCACGTCGTCGCGCTGGCCAACGCCGAGGACCTGCCCGCGCACGGCGAAGCCGTCACCGCGAGGTTCGAGTCATGAGCGCGCCCGGGCAGCGGGCGGCCCTGGCCGACCTGCCGCTGCGCGACGACCTGCGCGGCCGCTCGCCCTATGGCGCGCCGCAGCTCGACGTGCCGTTCCCGTTGAACACCAACGAGAACCCGTACCCGCCGCCGCCCGAGCTGGTCGCCGACATCACCGCGGCGGTCCAGGAGATCGCGGGCACGCTGCACCGCTACCCGGACCGCGACGCCATCGCGCTGCGCGACGACCTGGCGCGCTACCTCGCCGAGTCGACCGGCGTGCCGCTGACGGTGGCGAACCTGTGGGCGGCCAACGGGTCCAACGAGATCCTGCAGCAGATCCTGCAGGCCTTCGGCGGTCCCGGCCGGGTCGCGCTCGGGTTCGAGCCGTCGTATTCGATGCACCCGATCATCGCGGGCGGCACCCGCACCGAGTGGTCGCCGACGCCGCGCCGCGCCGACTTCTCCCTCGACGTCGAACAAGCGGTGAAGGTGCTGGCCGAGCGGTCGCCGGACGTGGTCTTCGTGACCAGCCCGAACAACCCGACCGGCCAGTCGATCCCGCTCGACGACCTGCGCGCGCTGGTCGAGGCCGCGCCGGGGATCGTGGTGGTCGACGAGGCGTACGCGGAGTTCTCCCCGCAGGAGAGCGCCGTCCACCTCATCGACGAGTTCCCCACGCAGGTCATCGTCAGCCGCACCATGAGCAAGGCGTTCGCCTTCGCAGGCGGGCGGCTCGGCTACCTGGCCGCCGCACCAGCGGTCGTCGACGCGCTTCTGTTGGTGCGCCTGCCGTATCACCTCTCCGCGCTCACCCAGGCCGCCGCCCGCGCGGCCCTGCGCCACGCCGACCAGACCCTGGCCTCGGTGCACGCGCTGGCCGCCGAACGCGACCGCGTGGCCGCCGCCCTGGCCGGGCTCGGCGCCGACGTGGTGCCCAGCGATGCCAATTTCGTCCTTTTCGGACAGTTCGACGACGCGCCCGCCGCCTGGAAGTCCTATTTGGACGAAGGCGTGCTCATCCGGGATGTCGGCATCCCCGGGTTCCTCCGGGTGACCGTGGGTACCCCAGTGGAGAACGACGCTTTCCTGGCCGCCAGTAAGGAGATCATCAAGTGAACCGTGTCGGCCGCGTGGAGCGGATCACCAAGGAGTCGTCCGTGTTGGTCGAGGTCGACCTCGACGGCTCGGGCAAGGTCGAGGTCTCGACCGGTGTGCCGTTCTTCGACCACATGCTCACCGCCTTCGGCGCGCACGCCTCGTTCGACCTGACCGTGCGCGCCACCGGCGACATCGAGATCGACGCCCACCACACGGTCGAGGACGTCTCCATCGTCCTGGGTCAAGCGCTGCGCGAGGCCCTGGGCGACAAGTCCGGCATCCGCCGCTTCGGCGACGCGTGGATCCCGATGGACGAGACCCTCGCGCACGCGGCGGTGGACGTGTCCGGGCGGCCGTACTGCGTGCACACCGGCGAGCCCGAGGTGATGACCGGTTTCGTCGTCGGCAACAACTACCCGACGGTCCTCAACCGCCACGTCTTCGAGTCGATCGCCTTCCACGCCCAGATCGCCCTGCACCTGCGCGTCATCCACGGCCGCGACCCGCACCACATCACCGAGGCCGAGTACAAGGCCTTCGCCCGGGCCCTGCGCGCGGCGACCGAATCGGACCCGAGGGTCGGCGGCGTCCCGTCGACCAAGGGCGTTCTCTGAGCAGTCGGGAGACTGAGTTGGTGTCGAAGGACCTCGTCGTCATCGGCCTGATCGCGTTGGCGGGAATCCTCATCGGAGGCGTCTACACGACCTGGAAGACGGCCAAGGGAATGGCGATCCTGCTGGCTTTGTTCGCCCTGATGGCGGGCGGCGGCGCCTTGGCCTGGCACCTGTCCTCATGAGACGCGCGGCCGTCTGGGTCCGCGACGACTTGTCAGACGTCCAGACTCGCCTGCTCGACCGATCGGGCAGGCGACGACTGCTCGTGCCCACGCTGAACGGGACGTTTGTCGTCGGGCCGAACCCGGTGACCGAGCGGACGATCAAGGACACCCGGGCGGTTCTGGGCGGCGGGATCGGTCTGGTGTGGACTGACACCGGGATCGTGGTCGAGCACGCGGACTACTTCGACGCGGACCCGGCACTGCCTGCCATCGAACTGTTCCAGCAGGAGGGCCTGCCCGCCGAGGCCGAACTCATCCGCTGGCTCGACCAAGGTGGGGCCGACGCCGCGGTGCCGACCCATCCCCGGCCGTGGTGGGAGAAGCTGTTCGGCGAGCGCTCCACCGACCGGCGCAGCTACAAGCGCTCCCGTGGCCTCGCGGGAGAGATGGTGCTACGTGTGGGCACGTCGGTCCTCTGCTTGTCCGCGTTGTGGCTGGCCTTTGATTTCGAGTCCTTGCCGCCGTTCCTCCAGTGGTGGTTCATCATATTGGTGCCGGTGGGAGTGATCGATGTTGTGGGCGCCCTGTTGGCTGCATCCAGGTGGCGACAGCAGTTCCCGGTGCTCGATCCTCTTGGGCTGCGAACGGACGTTCAGGTCCCTCGGTAGCGCACCGGCGTGTACGCGAGTTCGCCCGGCCCTGCCCAGCGGTACTCCTGGTGCGTGGCGTAGCTGACCGAGAGCCCCCAAGTCATCGAGACGAAGCCCGAGCAGTCGGTGCGGTAGTAGGGCTGGTGGCAGCTGTGACATGGCGCCGGCTCCGCCGGCGCGACCGAGCGGGCGGTCAGCGGCAGGGGGTGGTCACCTCAGATCCCGCCCTCGGTCGCCGCCTTCAACCGGGGCGCGCCGGGGCCGAACTTCGCCAACCCGTCGTCACTGTTGATCAGCCCACAGCTCTTGAGCGACAGGCAGCCGCAGCCGATGCAGGACGTCAGGTTGTCCCGCAGCCGCTGCAAGGCGTCGATGCGTGCCTCGATCTCGCCGTGCCAGGACTTGGACAGCTTGCACCAGTCCAGCTTCGTCGGCGTCCGCCGCTCCGGCAGCAGGTCGAGCGCGTCGTGGATTTCCTCCAGGGACAGCCCCACCCGCTGGGCGGTGCGGATGAAGGCCAACCGACGCAAGACCGCCCGCGCGTACCGCCGCTGGTTGCCCGCGGTGCGTTCGGAGGTGATCAACCCGCGCTCCTCGTAGAAGCGCAGGGCCGTGTGGGGAACACCGCTGCGATCGGCTACCTCGCCGATGGTCAGCATCTCAGGGAGCTTGGACACCCGAAGAGCCTACCGGGGACCTCCAGGTAGGTCGAAGTACGCGGGCCCGACGTGGTCGGTCAGCCAGACACCGTTGGCGCTGACGTGGAAGACGTGGCCGTCGGCCGCCATCCGGGCCGCGTCGATCACCAGGATCACCGGCTTCCCTCGCCGGGCCCCGACCGTCACGGCGGTCTCGCGGGTGGCCGACAGGTGCACGTGGTGCCGGTTCATCGGCCGCAGCCCGTCCGCCTCGATCGACGGCAGCGCCGCCGCGACCGTCCCGTGGTAGAGCACGTCCGGCGGTGTGGCGGGCAGCAGACCGAGGTCGACGGGGACGCTGTGCCCCTGGCTGGCCCGGATCCGCGTCCCGGTCTCGTCGTAGGCGAAGCGCTGCTTGTTGTTCTCGGCCACGACGGCGTCGAGGGTTTCGCGGTCGACGCGCAGGGCGGCGAGGACGGCGGAGACGTCGGTCCAGCCCGCGGCGTCGAGGGTGAGGCCCAGGTGGGCCGGGTCGTGCCGCAGCGCCTTCGACAGGCGCTTGGAGAGTTTGATGTCCATAACGCCGTGTAGTGGATCACAGCGCCCGCGCCGATCGCCAGGAAGTTCTTGACCTCCAGTGAACTGGAAGTTGCACGGTAGGGCCATGACATCCGACACCACGCACCTGGCGCCGCTGTTCGCCAGGATGACCGGCGACGAGAAGCACGAGTGGGCCGCGGCCTCGACGCTCGACGTGCTGTGGGTCCTCTACGACCGGGTGCTCGACGTCGCGCCCGACCGCGTCGACGACCCCGACCGTGACCGCTTCCTGCTCTCCAAAGGCCACGGCCCCATGGCTTTCTACGCCGTCCTCGCGGACAAGGGCTTCATCGACGCGTCGATCTTGGACACCTGGACCGACTTCGGCTCCATCCTCGGCCAGCACCCCGACCGCACGCTCGTCCCCGGTGTCGAGATCGGCTCCGGCTCGCTGGGCCACGGCCTGCCGATCGCCGTCGGGCAGGCGTTCGGGCTGCGGGCTCAAGGTCGCTCGGCGCGCGTGTTCGTCCTTATCGGCGACGGTGAACTGGACGAGGGAAGCAACCACGAGGCCATCGCCGTCGCGGGCCGCCACGGTCTCGACCACCTCACCGTGATCGTGATCGACAACGACAACGCCGACCACGGCTGGCCGGGCGGCATCGCGGCGCGCTTCGCCGTGGAGAACTGGGCGACCGCCACGGTCGACGGCCGCGACCACGACGCCATCCACGCCGCACTCACCGCCGACCACCCCGGCAGGCCACTCGTCGTGGTCGCCGACGTCCGGAAGGGCTGACCATGACCTCCGTCGACCTGCGCACCATGCGCGAGGCGTTCGCCGAGCACCTGACCGAGGCGCTCGACCAGGACCCGCGGGTGGCGCTGGTGCTCGCCGCGATCTCCCGAGGCCTGTTCGAGCGCCCGTCGCGCGACTACCCGGACCGGGTGGTCAACGTCGGCATCCGCGAACAGGCGATGATCGGCGTGGCGGGCGGCCTCGCCCTCACCGGGTTTCGCCCGGTCGTGCACACCTACGGCCCGTTCCTGGTCGAGCGCCCGTACGAGCAGCTCAAGCTCGACCTGGGCCACCAGGGCGTCGGCGCCGTGCTGGTCAGCGTCGGCGCGTCCTACGACAACCCGGCCATGGGCCGCACCCACCAGGCGCCCGCCGACGTCGCCCTGTTCGACACGCTGCCCGGCTGGACCGTGCACGTCCCCGGCCACCCGGACGAGGTCGGTCCGCTGCTCGCAGGCGCCATCGCCGGCGACGACCGGGTCTACCTGCGGCTATCGGCCCGATCCAACGCCCGGCCGCTGCCGGTGACCGGCGAGTTCGTCCCGCTCAAGCACGGCAGCCTCGGCACTGTCGTCGCGGTCGGTCCGACCCTGGACAACGTGCTGGCCGCGACCGAGGGCGTGGACGTCTCGGTGCTCTACACCCCGACGATCCGCCCGTTCGACAGCGCGGGGCTGCGGGCGGCGGTCGACTCGACCGCGCCGAATGTGCTGGTCGTGGAGCCGTACCTGCGGGGGACCTCCGCCGCGCAGGTCGCCGACGCGCTCGCCGACGTGCCGCACCGGCAGCGGTCGATCGGCGTGCGGCGGGACCTGGAAGTGCACGCCTATGGGACACCGGAGCAGCACGACGAGATCCACGGGCTGGACGCCGCCGGGATCGCCAAGACCCTGAGGGAACTCCTCGGGTACTGAGCGCTCAGACGTGCGCGGCGCGCGCGGGCACCGGCACGGGGTGCGGACTGGGAGCGTCGACGACCGGGGACGCGGGTCGCGCCGAGATGAGCGCACCCGCGATGCCGATCCAGAGGACGGCGAGTATGGCTGGCCACACCACCGACTCCGACATCGCCAGATAGGCGTCGACGATCGCGGCCAAGAACAGAATGACGGCCAAACCCCAGCGCACCCGGGTGTTGGTGGTCATTGTCGCCCTCCTCGGACTCCGGCCCCGACCTGGCCGTGACCTGCTAACTACCCACTTTCGAGTGAATTCACACGCCAGTTTGGTCACGGTTAGGTCACGCCCGTTCAGCGACTAGGCTGAACGGCGTGGCACGAGTCGTCGTACTTGATTACGGATCCGGAAACCTGCGCTCCGCTGAGCGAGCCCTGCGCCGCGTCGGCGCCGAGGTCGAGGTGACCGGTGACTTCCAGGCCGCCGTCGAGTGCGACGCGCTGGTCGTCCCCGGTGTCGGCGCCTACGCCGCCTGCATGGAGGGCCTGCGCGCCATCCGCGGCGAGCGGATCATCGGCCGCAGGCTCGCCGGTGGCAGGCCGGTGCTGGGGATCTGCGTCGGCATGCAGATCCTGTTCGACCGCGGCATCGAGCACGGCGTGGAGACCGAGGGCTGCGCCGAGTGGCCCGGGGTCGTCGACCGCCTCGACGCCCCGATCGTGCCGCACATGGGCTGGAACACCGTGCGCGCGCCGGAGAAGTCGGTCCTGTTCGGCGGGATGGACCCGGCGACCCGGTTCTATTTCGTGCACTCCTACGCGGCGCGCACCTGGGACCTGCACCCCGAGCCGCCGATGATCCCGCCGCTGGTCACCTGGGCGAACCACGGCGGCGACTTCGTCGCGGCGGCCGAGAACGGCCCGCTGTCGGCCACCCAGTTCCACCCGGAGAAGTCCGGCGACGCGGGCGCGCAGCTGCTGGAGAACTGGCTCAAGGACGTCACCTGATGACCGCCCCGCGCAAGCGGCGCACCACGCCCGCCAGCAGACGCCGATCGACCACGGCGCGCAGGCGCAGGCGGTCGACCGCCACGACCCTCGGCGGAGCGGTCGGCGCCGCCCTCGCCGGGGTGTTGACCGCGCTGGTCGGCACCCTGCCGCTGTGGGTGTGGGCACTGCTCCTGGTGGTCGGCCTCGGCGTGGGCTACCTCATGCACCGCCGTGCGCACCCGGCCACATAGGCTGCTCCGGTGAGCTTCTACTTGCTACCCGCCGTCGACGTGGCCTACGGCCAGGCCGTCCGACTCGTCCAGGGTGCCGCGGGCACCGAGACCGACTACGGCTCCCCGCTGGACGCCGCCCTCGCGTGGCAGACCGACGGCGCCGAGTGGGTCCATCTGGTCGACCTCGACGCCGCCTTCGGGCGGGGCAGCAACCGCGACCTCATCGCCGAGGTCGTCGGCACTCTCGACGTGAAGGTCGAGCTGTCGGGCGGCATCCGCGACGACGACTCCCTGGCCGCCGCCCTGGCGACCGGCTGCGCCCGGGTGAACCTGGGCACCGCGGCGCTGGAAGACCCCACCTGGTGCGCCAAGGCGATCGCCGAGCACGGCGAGAAGGTCGCGGTCGGCCTGGACGTGCGCATCACCGACGGCGTCCACCGGGTCGCGGCCCGCGGCTGGACCACCGACGGCGGCGAGCTGTGGGACGTCCTGGAGCGTCTGGACAAGGACGGCTGCTCGCGTTACGTGGTGACCGATGTGAGCAAGGACGGCACCCTCGAGGGCCCGAACCTGAAGCTGCTCAGCGACGTCTGCGCCCGCACCGACGCCCCGGTGATCGCCTCCGGCGGAGTGTCCAGTGTGGACGACCTGATCGCGCTCGCGGGCCTGGCGGGAATCGGCGTCGAAGGCGCCATCGTCGGAAAAGCCTTGTACAACGGCAACTTCACCCTGCCTGAGGCGATTTCCGCTCTTCGTTGACGAAGGCGAAATAGCCTCAGGCAGGCGCGTCCACGGTGATCTCGACGCCGATGGTGCCCTCGGAGCCGCGGCGCAGCCTGCTGCCGAGCATGGTGATCCGGCCGACCAGCCCGTACTTGCTCTGGATCAGCGACCGGGCCCGGTCGGACCCGTCGGCGTCGAGGATGCGGGCTTGGCCCTCGAAGGTGTCGCCGAGGGGTTTGCCGCCGAAGTCGCACTCGGCGAGTTGGACGCGGCCGTTGTTGCGGATGCGCTTGACCTTGCCCGAGTCGGTGACGGTCCAGAAGTAGAGGGCCTCACCGTCGCGCGCGATCCAGACCGGGGTGGGGACCGCGGTGCCGTCGCGCTTGAAGGTGGTGACGAGGAGGTATTTGCCGTCGCCGAGTCGGGTCAGCCCGTCCGATGCCATGGGGGGACAGTACTCGGATATCCGTGGTGACAACCCATTCGGGCACGGCGGCGGATGGGGCACGAACTTTCTCGCGGGCCATTCGTCGGCGTAAGTTACCGGCAAGTTCATCCGAATAGTGGGTGTGACACTTCATGTCGAGGTGTACCACTTGTAGGCGTGACTCCCACCACGTCCTTCGACCGTCGCGCCTTCCTCCGCACCTCCGCGGTGGCCGGTGGCGCCCTGCTCATCCCGGCCGCGTTGGCTTCCCCGGCCGACGCGGCGGCCGTGCCGCAGTTCGCGCACGGCGTCGCCTCCGGTGATCCCTTACCCGACGGTGTCCTGCTGTGGACCCGTGTCACGCCCACTCCCGACGCGACTCCGGGCTCCGGCTCCGGCCCGGACGTCGAGGTGCGCTGGGACGTGGCCACCGACCCGGCGTTCACCAACATCGTCCAGTCCGGCGCCGCCGCCACCGGACCCGCGCGCGATCACACGGTCAAGATCGAGGCCGGGGGACTGGCTTCGGCGACCGTGTACTACTACCGGTTCACCCTCGACGGCGTCGCCTCGGCCACCGGTCGCACTCGCACGGCCCCGGCTGTGGACGCCGACGTGAGCAAGCTCCGCCTCGGCCAGGTGTCCTGTTCGAACTGGCAGGCGGGCTACTTCTCCGCCTACCGCCACCTCGCGGCGCGCACCGACCTCGACGGCGTCCTGCACGTCGGTGACTACCTCTACGAGTACCAGGTGGGCGGTTTCGGGGCCGGTGGCGTGACCGTGCGCCCGCACGTGCCCGCCCACGAGATGCTCTCCCTCGCCGACTACCGCCGCCGCCACGCCCAGTACAAGACCGACCCCGATCTCCAGGCGCTGCATGCCGCCCAGCCCTGGTTCATCACCTGGGACGACCACGAGTACGCCAACGACACCTGGTCCGGCGGCGCGGGCAATCACCAGCCGAACGAAGGCGACTGGAACGCGCGCAAGGCCGCCGCGCGGCAGGCGTACTTCGAGTGGATGCCGGTGCGCCAGGGGCCGGGCGGCCAGATCTACCGCCGGTTCCGGTGGGGGCGGCTCGCCGAGCTGTCCCTGCTCGACCTGCGCAGCTACCGCTCGCTGCAGACCACGCCGTCCTCCGGCGACCCGCACGACCCGGCCCGCACGATCACCGGCGACCCGCAGATGGCGTGGCTCAAGTCCGGACTGTCGGGCACCGACGCGACGTGGAAGCTCGTCGGAAACTCGGTGATGATCACGCCTATCGCGGTGGGCAACGTCGAGGCGCGGTTCCTCGAAGCGCTCGGCAGCCTGCTCGGGCTGCCGATCGGCGGCGTCGCGGCCAACGCCGACGCCTGGGACGGCTACACCGCCGACCGCCAGGAACTGTTGGGGCACCTCAAGGACAACCGGGTCAAGAACACCGTCTTCCTCACCGGCGACATCCACTCGTCGTGGGGCGCGGACGTGCCGATCGACCGCTCCAGCTACTGGTGGAACGGCAACAGCGTGGCCACCGAGTTCGTCACGACCTCGGTGACCAGCGACAACATCGACGACATCCTCAAGATCCCCGCGCGAACCGGGTCCGTGGTCGCGGAAACCGCGCTGTACGCGGGGAACTGGCACCTCAAGTACATCGAGCTGGACTCGCACGGCTACTCGGTGGTCGACGTGAACCCACAGCGGGTCCAGATGGACTGGTACTACATCACCGACCGGCTCAGCCCGACCTCCGGCGCGCGGCACGCCAAGTCGCTGGCCACGCCGGTCGGCACGCAGAAGGTCAGGGCCGCGGGTTCGCCCGTCGCCTAGCGCTCACGGGGTGCGGCGGCGCAGGGTCGCCGCACCCAGGACCACGGCGAGCACCACGCAGGCCCCGACGACCACCAGGTTGCGCAGCAGCGTCAGATCCACTTCGGCGGACCTGGTGACCTGGGTCAGGGCGTCGACGGCGTAGGACAGCGGCATCACGTCGGACAGCGCGTTGAGCACCCAGCCCATGCTGTCGCGCGGCTGCAGCAGCCCGCACAGCAGGAACTGCGGCAGCACGAACAGCGGCATGAACTGGATCGCCTGGAACTCGCTCGTGGCGAACGCGCTGACCAGCAGTCCCAGCGCCATGCCCAGCAGCGCGTCGAGCACCGCGATCAGCAGCAATGTCCACACCGAACCGGCGACGTCGAGTCCCAGCCACAGCACGGAGACGCCGGTGGCGATGCCCACTTGGCACACCGCGATGCCGCCGAAAGCGATGGCGTAGCCCAGGATCAGGTCGAGTTTGGCCATCGGCATCGTCATCAGCCGCTCGAGCGTGGCCGTGGTGCGCTCGCGCAGGGTCGTGACCGAGGCGATCAGGAACATGATCACGAACGGGAACACGCCGAGCAGCGCGGGCGCGATCCGGCTGAACACCAGCTCGTCGTTGAACACGAACCGCAGCAGCGTCATCAGCAGGGTGGGAACAAGCAGCAGCATCGCGATGGTGCGCGGGTCGTGCCGCAACTGGGTCAGGATGCGTCGCGCTGTGGCCAGGGTGATCGTCGCGTTCACGCCGCCTCCCTCGATCGCACCAGGTGCAGGAACGCCTGCTCCAGGTCGTGTTTGCCGGTGTCGACGCGCAAACCTTCCGGGGTGTCGTCGGCGAGGATGATTCCCTCGCGCATCAGCAGCAGCCGCTCGCAGCGGGCGGCCTCGTCCATCACGTGGCTCGACACCAGCAGCGTGGTGCCCGCCAGGGCGAGCCTGCCGAACAGTGACCACAGGTCGTCGCGCAGGACCGGGTCCAGGCCGACGGTGGGCTCGTCGAGCACCAGCAGCTCCGGCTCGCCGAGCAGCGCGACCGCCAGGCTGGCCCGGCTGCGCTGGCCGCCGGAGAGCTTGCCGACGAGCTGGTTCTTCTGACCGCCGAGGTCGACGTCGGCGATCACCCGGTCCACATCGGACGCGGGCGCTTTCAGCACGGAAGCGAAGTAGCGCAAGCATTCCGCCACCGTCAGGTCGGCGTACACGGCCGGGTTCTGGGTCGCGTAGCCGACCCGGTCGCGCAGCTTGGGGTCGCCCGCGGGCAAGCCGAGCACGGTCACCTCGCCCGCCTCGACGATCTGCGCGCCGACGATCGCGCGCATCAACGTCGTCTTGCCACACCCGCTGGGGCCGAGCAGACCGGTGACCGATCCGCGGGGCACCTCGAACCCGACCTCGCGCAGCACCTCCAGACCGCCGCGGCGGACCCGCAAGCCGCGTACCAGCACCGCAGAATTAGTCATGCGTTTAATTCTGCGCCCGTGGAGTTCGCCCGTCAAGAGGTACGCACGGGACTGTTCGAGTCGTACGGTGATCACGCCAACGCACCACCCGGAGGTCCGATGCCCGCCGCCCAAGCCATGTCCGCGCTGTTGCTGGCCATGTCCGCCGACCGTCCCAGGTTGCGTGTGGACGTGATGCCGGAGCGGTTCCTCTCCACGGTGCGCGGAGGGATCGAGGCGTGGGAGGCGGCGGTGGCGTCCTTCGACGCCGGCGGCGAGGCGACGGCCGCGCTGCCCACCGTCGAGGCACTGTTCGAACCGGACACCGCGATCGCGCGAGCCGCGGCCGCCGCCGAGGACTCCGTGCGGTTCGGTGTCGGCAAGCCGATCGACAAACTGGTCGTCGGGCTGGTCAAGGTCCACCGCGAACTGGTCAAGGCCAACCGCAGGCCGGTCGCGATGGTCCGCAAGGCCGCCGTCATGGAACGCCGCGCGACGAGCCGCTGGCGCGGCGCCGAGGGGCGCAAGGGAGTCCTGGTCGACCGGGATCTGCAACTGGAGGAAACCCGGGTCGAGGTCCGCTCCCTGCTCGACGACGCGCGCGCCGTGGCCGACCTCATGCACCGCTGGCGCGCGCAGCCGGTGGCATAACTGACACCCTGGTCTCGATGGCACCACACCGCGAGGCCGCCGACGAGCGGGTCGAACAGGTCCGCGACGACGCCGCGGGCCGCTTCCGGCTCGCCCGGGAGTTCTACCGGACCCCGGGCCGCCGCGGTTTCGCGCGCGGCGAACTGAGCTTCCTGCGCTGGGAGTTCGAGCGCGGCGTGCTGTCGCCGGTGCGGGGGAGCCCGTGGTGGCGGGCGGTCAACGAGCGCCTGCTGCGCGACAAGATCGAAGCCGACCTGGCGCGCGGTGGCCAGGTGTCCTCGCGCGCGGTCGAACTCTGGACCGACTTCGTCCGCGGGCCGACGCCGGTCACCTGGTACCGGGCGCACAACGCCAGCGTCGTCGCCGGCTACCTCGAACACGAGGAACTCGCCCACGACGAGACCCCGCTCGAACGTTTCATGATCAACGTAACCTTGGTCCGCGCGCTCTACGCGCACGCGCTGGTCGCCGAGCCCCGGCTGGCCGCGGGCCGACTCGGCCGCGCGGCCAGACACCTCGGCGACCCTCGCTATGGGACGGTCGGCCTGTTCCTCAGCCTGCGCCGGGTCTTCCCGCAGCACTACCCGGTGGTGGGCGGCTCGCTGGCCCGGCTCCTCGCCGAGGAGGGAAGCCTGCCGCGGCTGCTCGACTTCGGCGTGATCCTCCCGCGGCTGGAGCAGCTCTACGGCTTCGCGGCGAAGTCGCTGGATGAGCCGCGGATCACGGAGCTGATCACCGACGGCATCCCGTCCTACGGCCAGGCGCCTGTGGAGCCCTCAGCGTGGACGGTCAACCGCCCCAGCCTCACCATGCGACTCGTGCGGCAGGCCACGAAACCGGTGGCGGACAGCCGTTGAGGTCGCGCTCATCCCCGCGCTGTCGCGGAACGGTCGCGGAGAACGGCCACGCCGTCGCCCTCGAGTTCCTCGCAATATCGGACGCGCCCGGTCATGGCCATGATCAAGGCCAGCGTGGGGCCGGACACCAACGGCCCGGAAACGGTGGTGAAGGGGCCGTCGGTGGCGACGAGTCGGAGGCCGCCGATGCGCCCTTTGGCGAGGACGACGAGGTCGGAACCGCCGTAGTACTCGGCCAGTGGAGTCAGCGTCGAGATCGGGTAGTCGCGTCGCAGACCCAGCGGCCTGCGGATGTCCTCGCCGTGCACGACCGCTTCGCCGAGCATCGCGACGACCGGTAGCGGTGGTTTGGTGGTGCTGGTGACCACCTGGCGAAAGCGTGCGAGCGTGTCGGCCGGAGTCGCGCCCAGGTGCTGGGCCAGCCGCATGGCGACCTGTTTGTCGAAGTCGAACCGGCAGCGGATCACCCCCGCCAGCCATCGCACGGGCGTGAGACTCGCCGCCGCGGTCAGGTGCGCGAGCACCTCGCGCACCGTGAGACCGGTGCTCAACGACGGTGTCGCCCACTGCCGGTCGGTCAGGTCGGCGAGGTCGGTCGCCAGCGCGGCGCGCTCGGCGTGCACCAGCGGCCAGAGGCCGGTCGTGCGCCGGAGGTCTGTCGGTGGTTCTGGTGTGGTCATCGCGACGGGGGCTCCTGGGGTCAGGCGAGTCGGTCGCTCGCTTCACAAGTGAGACCGTGTCGACGGCGTGGAATCGTCGCCTGTCCGATCACCGATCCGGAAGCTCGGTCAGCCGTCCAGGTAGTGCTGGATCACCGGGGCCACCACGGCGACGACCTCGTCATCGGTGGCCGAGGCCATCGGCTCGACCCGCACCACGTACCGGACCATCGCCAGTCCCACCAGTTGCGCGGCCATCGCCGTCATCCGCAGCCGGGGGACCCCCAGCGCCGTCGCGACCTTCGTCAGCACCGCGCGCTCCAGGAATTCGCGGAGCATCTTGGCGGCCTGTTCGTTGGTCGACACCGAGCGCAGCAGGGCCAGGAACGACTTGCCGGGTTCCGGGGCCGACCACAAGCCGAGCATCAGCCGCACCAGCCGCTCGCCCGCGTGGTCGCGGGGGCCGTTCAGCACGACCTCGGCCATGACCGTCGGGTTGACCGGCAGGCTCAGCGCCTCGACGAAGACCTGCTCCTTCGTGCCGAAGAAGTGGTGGATGAGCGCCGGGTTGACCTCCGCCTCCGCCGCGATCCCGCGGATCGTCGCCCCGCCGTAGCCGAGCGCGCCGAACTGGGTGCGCGCGGCGGACAGGATGTGCTCGCGTGTCTGGGTCTGTCCCGGTCTGCGGCCTGCCATCGCCTCCCCTTCATGGTCCTTCGGACCCCAGTATCGTCGCCACGTAGGCTCGGAGGCATGTCTGTAGCGGTGCGCGTGATCCCTTGTCTCGATGTCGACGCGGGCCGGGTGGTGAAGGGTGTCAACTTCGCCGACCTGGTCGACGCGGGCGACCCGGTGGCACTGGCCGCCGCCTACGACGCCGAAGGCGCCGACGAACTGACCTTCCTGGACGTCACCGCGTCCTCTTCGGACCGCGAGACCACGTTCGATGTCGTCCGCCGCACCGCCGAGCAGGTCTTCATCCCGCTGACGGTCGGCGGCGGCGTCCGCGAAGTCGGCGACGTCGACAAACTGCTCCGCGCAGGCGCGGACAAGGTCAGCATCAACACCGCCGCCATCGCCCGCCCAGAGTTCCTCCGCGAGGCGTCGCACCGCTACGGCGCCCAGTGCATCGTCCTGTCGGTCGACGCCCGCCGCGTCCCCGAGGGCTCCGCGCCGACGCCGTCCGGCTTCGAGGTCACCACCCACGGCGGCAGGCGCGGCACCGGCATCGACGCCGTCGAGTGGGCCGCGCGCGGCCAGGAGCTGGGTGTGGGCGAGATCCTGCTCAACTCGATGGACGCCGACGGCACCAAGGCGGGCTTCGACCTGGACCTGATCGACCTGGTCCGCGCCGTCGTGGACGTGCCGCTGATCGCCAGCGGGGGAGCGGGCGCACTGGAACACTTCCCACCCGCCGTCGCCCACGGCGCCGACGCGGTCCTCGCGGCCAGCGTGTTCCACTTCGGACAGCTACGCATCGGCGAGGTCAAGGACACCCTGCGGGCGGCCGGGGTCGAGGTGCGGTGAGACCGCTCGAGGTCCGACTGTCGGCAGCGATCGTCGGTGCCGCCGCAGTGGTCTTCCTCGGGCTGGCACTGCTGCGCGAAGAGCCTGGCGTGCTGCGGTTTCCAGTGGTGCTGGCGGTGATCGCGGCCGTGGCGATCGCGGCGATGTGGACCAGAATCCGCTTGGCCGCTCTCGTCGCCGTCGGCCTGCTTGCCTTGGCACACACGGTGATCGCGCTAGGCGCCCTCCCGTGGTGGGCCCGGGTGTCGTCGGGCCTCCTGGCCGCCGCACATGTGTACGTGGTGATCTTGTTGCTGACCGGCCCCGCACGGGCCCACTTCACGGGAGTGCCGAATGACTGAGCTGGACCCGGAAATCGCCGGCCTCCTCAAGCGCAACGCCGAAGGCCTGGTGTGTGCTGTCGCCCAACAGCGCGGCACCGGCGAGGTCCTCATGGTCGCCTGGATGAACGACGAAGCACTCCACCTGACCCTGACCACCAGGCGAGCCACCTACTTCTCCAGGAGCAGGGGCAAACTGTGGATCAAGGGCGAAACCTCAGGCCACACCCAGGAAGTCCACGACGTACGACTCGACTGCGACGGCGACACAATCCTGCTGACCGTCGACCAGCAAGGCGCGGCTTGCCACACCGGCGACCGCACCTGCTTCGACGCACGACAACTAATGAAGTCTTAACGCTGGAACGTGAGAGGCCAATCCTCACTGCCTGTTTGGGTGGTTCGCCTTGATTTGGGGTGAAATGGGCCTAAACTTTCGCGGCGCGGGGCAGTTTCCCTATCCTGCCCGCTTTACCCGCGCAGGCCCATTTCCGGGGTCCCCAAATCAAGGCGAACCACCCAAACAGGCCCCCTGCAAAGCCCGCAGCCCACGCGCAAAGCCCGCAGAGAGCCTCAGTCCAGGGCCCCAGTCAGATAACGCTGAACATTCGGCCCAATAGCCCGAACCAACGTCTCCACATCAGATTCAGCCAACGGATCGAACTTGGCCACATACCGAACAACCCCAAGCCCGATCATCTGCGAGGCAACAAGATTCGCCCGCAACTCCGGCCGATCGTCAGCAACAGTCCCAGCCAACTGAGCGAACACGTTCTTGAGAAAGAAGTCCCGCAAGGCGTGCGCCACCTGCTCATGCGCCGCCACACTCCGGATCAGCGCCGCGAACACCCCACCCCCCTGGACGTCCCAGTTCGTCAGGAACGTCCGGATGATCCGCGACCCCAAGTCGTCGACGCCACCTTCGAGCAGGTGGGCGATGATCTCCTTCGGGTTGAACGGCAGTTGCAGCACCGCCTCCCCGAACAGCGCGTCCTTCCCGCCGAACCAGTGGTTGACCATCGCCGCGTCCACCCCGGCGCGGGCCGCGATCGCCCGGACGGTGGCCCCGTCGTACCCCTGTTCGCTGAACACCTCGCGGGCCGCGGCGAGCAGCGCCGCGCGCGTGTCGGTGCCGCCGGGGCGACGCCCGCGCTTGGGGGTCTGCTGAACTTCGTCCGCCATAGCATCATCATGGAGCAGACGTGATAATAGTTCAACATATGTTGAATTACCCCACTCCCCACGGGCGTGCGTGCCACCCGGCAGAATGTGGCCATGGTCAGCGCCATCGGCATCGCGTCCCGGGTCCCATCGACCACCGGGATGGGTGAGATCAGCCCCACCCGCGAGGAGTTCCACACCCTCGCGGCGGACCGGCGCGTCATCCCGGTCGTGCGGCGGGTCCTCGCCGACGCCGAGACGCCCGTCGGGGTCTACCGCAAGCTCGCGGGCGACCGCTCGGGCACCTTCCTCTTCGAGTCCGCCGAGAACGGCCGCTCCTGGTCGCGCTGGTCGTTCGTCGGAGTGAACAGCCCCGCCGCGCTCACCGCGAACGGCGGCGAGGCGCACTGGCTCGGCACCCCGCCCGTCGGCCTGCCGACCGGCGGCGACCCGCTCGAGGCGCTCAACGAGACGGTCAAGGCGCTGCACACCGATCCGCTGCCGGGGCTGCCGCCGCTGACCGGTGGGATGGTCGGCTACGTCGGCTACGACGCGGTCCGCAGGCTGGAGCGGCTCCCCGAGCTGGCCGAGGATGACCTGAAGCTGCCCGAGCTGGTGATGCTGCTGGCCACCGACCTGGCCGCGCTTGACCACCACGAGGGCACGATCACCCTCATCGCCAACGCCGTGAACTGGGACAACTCGCCCGAACGGGTCGACGCGGCCTACGACGACGCCGTCGCCCGGCTCAACGCGATGACCCACGACCTGCAGACGCCCGCCGCGCCCACGGCCGCGGTGTTCGACCGGCCCAAGCCGGACTACACGCGCAGGCGCGAGCCGGCCGACTATCAGGCCGCCGTCGAGACCGCCAAGGAAGCGATCCGCGCCGGCGAGGCGTTCCAGGTCGTGGTGTCGCAGCGGTTCGAGATGCGCACCCAGGCCGACCCGCTCGACGTCTACCGGGTGCTGCGCACCACCAACCCGAGCCCGTACATGTACCTGCTGAAGCTCGACGGGTTCAGCATCGTCGGGTCCAGCCCCGAGGCCCTGGTTACCGTCCGGGACGGCCGCGCCACCACGCACCCCATCGCCGGGACGCGCTGGCGCGGGGTCGACCCCGAGGAAGACCAGATCCTGGAGAAGGACCTGCTCGCCGACGAGAAGGAGCGCGCCGAGCACGTCATGCTCGTCGACCTCGGCCGCAACGACCTCGGCCGGGTCTGCAAGCCCGGCACCGTGCACGTCGTCGACTTCTTCCGGGTCGAGCGCTACAGCCACGTCATGCACATCGTGTCCACGGTCACCGGCGAGCTGGCGGAGGGCAAGACCGCGTTCGACGCCGTCGCGGCCTGCTTCCCGGCGGGCACCCTCTCCGGCGCGCCCAAGCCGCGGGCGATGGAGCTGATCGAGGAGCTCGAGCCCACCCGGCGCGGCCTCTACGGCGGCGTCGTGGGCTACCTCGACTTCGCGGGCGACGGCGACACCGCCATCGCCATCCGCACCGCGCTCATCCGCGACGGGGTCGCGTACGTGCAGGCGGGCGCGGGCATCGTCGCCGACTCCAACCCCGCGGCCGAGGACACCGAGTGCGTCAACAAGGCGGGTGCGGTCCTGGCCGCCATCGCCACCGCGGAGACCATGCGTGAGGCCACCGGTGGCTGAGCTTTCCCTTGTGCGCGGCCATGAACGCTAAGCGTCCACTGTGGATTGTGTGTCTGCTGCTGGCGCTGTCGGCTCTGGCGCTGTGGGGCTCGTCGCGGCTGAGCTGGGGCACGGACTTCCGGTCGCAGTCGCCGGTGTTCGACATCGACGCCTACGAGCGGGTCCCGGTCGTGGGCGCCGACATGCTGCCCGCCCTGGTGCCACTGGCGCTGTTCTCGCTCGCCGCCATCGCCGCGGCCGTCGCGCTGGGCGGCTGGGTCCGGTTGGCTGTCGGCGGCCTGGTGGCGCTCCTGGGGCTGGTGCCGCTGATACTGCCGCTGGGCGACGATCCGCTGCTCTGGGGACGGGCACTCGCGGTGACCGGCGGTGCGCTGATGGTGGCCGCCGGAACGCTGCTGGTGGTCCGCGGGCGCGGCATGCCCCGGCTCGGTTCCAAATACCGGACTCCGAAGGCGGCCAACGAGTCTACCGCCTCCGAACCCGATCTCTGGCGGGCGCTGTCCGAGGGGGACGATCCCACCGCGCGGGAGAGCTGAAGCGCGGACCCGGTGCCAGACCGTCGGAAGGCTCGGAGTTAGCATCATTTAGGCGGAAGGGGCAATGCTTGTGAGGCACTACACGAGCCGAACATCGATCGAGGGTGGCCAGTGAGCATCCTCGAATCGATCGTCGACGGTGTCCGGGAGGACCTTGCCGTTCGCGAGGCGGCGATTCCGTTCGACGCCATCAAGGAGTTGGCAGCGAAGGCACCCGCGCCCAGGGACGCGATGAGCGCGTTGCGCGGTTCGGATGTGGGCGTGATCGCCGAAGTCAAGCGGCGCAGCCCCTCCAAGGGTGACCTGGCGGCCATCGCCGACCCCGCGGCACTGGCCAAGGACTACGCCGAGGCGGGCGCCCGGGTCATCAGCGTGCTCACCGAGCAGCGGCGCTTCGGCGGCTCGCTCGCCGACCTCGACGCCGTCCGCGCCGTCGTGGACATTCCCGTGCTGCGCAAGGACTTCATCGTCAGCCCGTACCAGGTGCACGAGGCCCGCGCGCACGGCGCCGACCTGGTGCTGCTGATCGTCGCGGCGCTCGAGCAGAACGCGCTGGCGTCGCTGCTCGACCGGGTCGAGTCGCTCGGCATGACCGCGCTGGTCGAGGTGCACACCGCCGAAGAGGCCGACCGCGCCCTGGAAGCGGGCGCCAAGGTGATCGGCGTCAACGCCCGTGACCTGCACACACTCGAAGTCGACCGCGATGTCTTCGGCAGGCTCGCGCCGGGGCTGCCCTCGGGCATCGTCAAGATCGCCGAGTCCGGCGTCCGCGGCCCGAGCGACCTGATGACCTACGCCGGTGCCGGTGCCGACGCGGTGCTGGTAGGCGAGGGCCTGGTCGCGTCCGACGACCCGCGTGCCGCGCTGATCCAGCTGGTCACCGCCGGATCGCACCCCGCTTGCCCGAGGCCGAGTCGATGAGTCCGACTGAGGCGCCCAGCAAGCACGATCCGGACGAGCGGGGCCACTTCGGTCCGTACGGTGGCCGGTTCATGCCGGAGGCGCTGATCGGGGCGCTCGACGAGCTGACCGCGGAGTACGACAAGGCGCGGCTCGACCCGGAGTTCACCGACGAGTTCGCCCGGCTGCTGCGGGACTACGCGGGCAGGCCGTCGCTGCTGACCGAGGCTCCCCGCTTCGCCGAGCACGCGGGCGGCGCCCGGGTGTTCCTCAAGCGCGAAGACCTGAACCACACCGGCTCGCACAAGATCAATAACGTGCTGGGCCAGGCGTTGCTGACCAAGCGCATGGGCAAGAAGCGGGTCATCGCCGAGACCGGCGCCGGCCAGCACGGCGTGGCCACGGCCACCGCGTGCGCGCTGATGGGCCTCGACTGCGTCGTCTACATGGGCGAGGTCGACACCGAGCGCCAGGCGCTCAACGTCGCCCGGATGAAGCTGCTCGGCGCCGAGGTCATCCCGGTCAAGTCCGGCTCACGCACCCTCAAGGACGCCATCAACGAGGCGCTGCGCGACTGGGTGACCAATGTGGACACCACGCACTACCTGCTGGGCACGGCGGCCGGTGGCCACCCGTTCCCGCTGATGGTGCGCAACTTCCACAAGGTCATCGGCATCGAGGCGCGCGCCCAGATCCTCGACCTCGCGGGCAGGCTGCCCGACGTGGTCACCGCGTGCGTCGGCGGCGGCTCCAACGCGATCGGCATCTTCCACGGCTTCATCGACGACGCCGACGTGCGGCTGGTCGGGATCGAGCCCGGCGGCCACGGCATCGAGTCCGGCGAGCACGGTGCGACGTTGTCCGAGGGCAGCCCCGGCATGCTCCACGGCGCGCTGTCGTACCTGCTGCAGGACGAGGACGGCCAGACGGTCGAGGCGTACTCGATCTCGGCGGGCCTGGACTACCCGGGCGTCGGCCCCGAGCACGCGTGGCTCAAGGACACCGCCCGCGCCGAGTACCGCTCGGTCACCGACGACGAGGCCATGGCCGCGTTCAAGCTGCTCTCGCGCACCGAGGGCATCATCCCGGCGATCGAGTCGGCGCACGCGCTGGCCGGGGCGCTGAAGCTTGGTCAGGAGCTTGGCCCGGAGGGTCTGATCCTGGTCAACCTGTCCGGTCGGGGCGACAAGGACATGGACACGGCCGCGAAGTACTTCGGCTTCTACGAGGAGTCCTGATGGGCCTGGCCACGCTGTTCGAGGGCACCCGGGCCGAGGGGCGCGCCGCCCTGGTGGGCTACCTGCCCGCGGGTTACCCGACCGTCGACGCCTCGATCGAGCTGCTCAAGGGCATGATCGACGCGGGCTGCGACCTGGTCGAGGTCGGCGTCCCGTACTCCGACCCGGTGATGGACGGCCCGGTCATCCAGGCCGCCGCCGTCGAGGCCCTCAGCAACGGCTTCCGCCTGCGCGACGTGTTCCGCGTGGTCGAGGCGGTGTCGTCGCACGGCGGCAAGGCCGTCGTGATGACGTACTGGAACCCCGTGCACAAGTACGGCGTCGACGCTTTCACCCGTGACCTCGCCGCGGCCGGTGGCCTGGGAATCATCACCCCGGACCTGATCCCGGACGAGGCCGCCGAGTGGATGGCCGCGTCCACCGAGCACGGCCTGGACCGGATCTTCCTAGTCGCGCCGTCGTCGTCGGACGAGCGGATCGCGAGCACGGTGAAGGCGTCGTCCGGTTTCGTCTACGCCACCGCGGTCATGGGCGTCACCGGCGCCCGCGACGCGGTCGGCTCGGCCGCGGAGGGCCTTGTCGCCCGCACCCGCGCGCACACCACGCTGCCGGTCGCCGTCGGCCTGGGTGTCCGCTCGGGGGCGCAGGCCGCTGAGGTAGCCGCGTTCGCGGACGCGGTGATCGTCGGCTCCGCCTTCGTCACCCGCGCCGCCTCGGGCGTCGACTCGGTCCGTGAGCTGGCCGCGGAACTGGCCGCGGGTGTGCGGAAGGCACCGACCCCCATCGGATGATGGTCTGAGTCAGTGCCCTCCGTGGCGCGGTTGGATCACACCTCCCGGTAAGCCCGGGTGATCTCGCGGATCTCCGTCGCCTGGCGTTTCTGGACGTGGGTGAAGAAGTCGCTGTTCTCGATCACCCGCGGCTTGCGGCGCAGCAGGCCGGGGGACTCGCGGCGGAACACCGAGAAGCAGTCGGTGTAGTCGACGCCGCCCCAGGGGATCAGTTCCTGGACCAGGCACCGCAGGCCCGCTTCGCGGCAGAACTGGCGGAACTTCTCGGCCGACATGCTGGTCGCGCGCCAGTGCTTGTTCTCGATGGTGAGTTCGCCGTCGGCGCCGCGGTAGGCGGCCATGTTCGAGTGGTGCAGGAAGCCCGTGCCGCCGGGGACCAGCTTCTTGGCGAGTTGGGCCAGGTAGCCGCGGATGACGTCTTCCTCGACGTGGATCAGCGAGTCCCAGCTGAACACGAAGTCGACCGAGTCGTCTTGGACCATGTCCAGCGACAGGCCGTCGTTGACGTGGTACTCGATGTGGTCGAGGTCGGCGAAGCGCTTCTTGCACGCGTCGATGCACCGCTGGGTCAGGTCCACGGCGGTCAGGCGGTTGCACGACGGCGCCAGGTACTGGGTGGCGCGCCCGAAGCCCGGGGCGATCTCAAGGATGTGGTCGGCGGGCAGGAACGGGCCGATGCGGGGGCGGATCGTCCACGTCCACATCGCCTCGGTGCCGCCATAGCCGACCGACCACTCGTCACCGCCCGAGGACCACTCGTGGTTCGACCACTGGTTGAGGTTCTCTTCGACGCTGGGCATCGTTTGCCTCCTGGCACTGCTGGGGTGCGCGCATTGTTGCGCGCCCGCGGCCTGGGTGCCACCTCTTCACGCCGAGAAGACGGCGAGCCGTTACCGTGTCCCCCGTGACAAGCGCTTCCAGCCTGATCCTGGCGAACATTCCCAGCCCCGACCGCGGTGTGTGGAAACTCGACCTCGGGTTCATCACGCTCCCGCTGCGGGCGTATGCCCTGTGCATCATCTTGGGCATCGTCATCGCGATCTGGTGGGGGGAGCGGCGGCTGATCGCCCGCGGCGGCGCCCCCGGCACGGTCATCGACGTGGCGGTGTGGGCCGTCCCGTTCGGCCTGGTCGGCGGCAGGCTCTACCACGTCGCGACCGACTACTACCGGTACTTCGGTGAGGGCAAGAACCCGCTCGACGCACTGCGCATCTGGGACGGTGGTCTCGGAATCTGGGGCGCCATCGCCCTCGGCGGTGTCGGTGCGTGGATCGGCTGCAGGCGCAAGGGCGTCCCACTGCCCGTCTTCGCCGACTCCGTCGCGCCCGGCATCGTGACCGCGCAGGCCATCGGCCGGATCGGCAACTACTTCAACCAGGAGCTCTACGGTGGTCCGACGGACCTGCCGTGGGGCCTGGAGATCTACAAGCGCATCAACGAGTTCGGCGTCGAGGACCCGCTCAACGGTGTCGCGGAGGCCAGCCACACGCTGGTCGACGGCAGCCCGGTGCACCCGACGTTCCTCTACGAACTGATCTGGAACCTCCTCGTCGCGCTGCTCGTCGTGTGGGCCGACCGCAAGTTCCGCCTTGGCCACGGCCGCGCGTTCGCCGTCTACGTCGCCGGCTACACCGTGGGCCGCGGGGTCATCGAGATGATGCGGACCGACCCGGCCACCCAGGTGCTGGGCCTGCGGATCAACGTCTTCACCTCAGCCGTGTTGTTTGTCGGCGCCATCGTCTACATCATCATCGCCCGCCGCCGCGGCCCCCGCGAGGAGCTGTCCACAGTGGACGCCATCGACGGCGAGCCGGTCACCGTCATCGACGAGGACACTGACCTGGACGCGGTGGAACCCATCGACTCCGAGCGCGCCGACGAGGCCACGGACACCACGGATGCCGACACCACGGACTCTGTCACGGAAGCGGACAAGGTCAGCCCGGACGAGAATGCGGAGACCGCCGAGCCCGCGACGTCCGGCAACGACGCCAAGCCGACCAGCTGACCGACCTGGACTCGACGCACCTGGAGTGCCGCCCTCACCCGCGCAGTCGGGTGGGGGCGGTCCTCGTTGTAAGTGCCGACCTCGACGTTGCTAGTGGGTTTGGGGTGTGCGGCATCCCCAATCGGGGATCAGGCCGTCCACCTCTACCCGCGTCTGGGACGGCAGCACCGAACCTTTGACGCAGCCCCCCGACGTCGAGATGCCGAAGACGACCGCCCGCTGGTCCGACGCCGCCGCCACGTCTTCGGCGAAGACCGAGTCGGCGGGGTAGCCGAGGGCGACCAGGGCCTCCTCGACCGCCGCCGCGCGTGGTAACTCGGGGGCGCGCAGGCGGTCGAGCGCTGTGTGGACCTCGACGGCCTTCGTCTCCAGCAGAGTGCGGGTTTCCGGCGTCAGTTCCCGTGGCTGCAGGTGACCGCGGTTGTCTTTCCAGTTCGGTGGGCCATCGCCCTGGTACGCCGTGCCGCCGACCGCCCGGCTCGCCACTGGATCAGTGGTGGTCGTCGGCACCGGCGCGGTCGATGAGAGTGGGCCGTCCGAGCCCGCTTGGGTCGGTGTCCCGCCCGCCCACGCCCACAGCCCCATGGCGGCCACCAAGACACCGATGATCACTGCGAGCGCGGCCCCCAGCCGCTTATTCCCCATGCGCCGAGTGTGTCACGGGACGTGCGGGCACGACTACGGGATGACCTTGGCCTGTGGATAACACTTCGACCGTGGCGTCGTAGTGCTGGGCGATCAGGTCCGCGCGCAAGACCTCGTGCGGTGTCCCCGCCGCGACCGGCGTGCCCGCGTCCAGCAGCAGGAGCCGGTCGGCGTACTGGGCGGCGAGGGTCAGGTCGTGCAGGGTGCTGACCACCGTGGTCCCGTCCTCCGCGCGCAGGCGGTCGACGAGTTCCAGCAGGGCCTGGGCGTGCCCGATGTCCAACCCGGTGGTCGGCTCGTCGAGCAGGAGCAGGCCCGCCTGCTGGGCCAGGACCCTGGCCAGCACCGCCCGCTGCCGCTCGCCGCCGGACAGGGTGCGCAGCCGCCGCCCGGCCAGCGAGGCCAGGTCGAGCCGGGCCAGCACCTGGGTGACCACGGCCAGGTCGCGCGGCCCCTCACGGGCCAGGGTCGCCAGATGCGGTGTCCGCCCCAGCAGGACGTAGTCGGTGACCGACAGGCCCTCCGGGATCAACGGCGTCTGCGGCGCGTACCCGATGGCGCGAGCCCGGTCGCGCGCGGCCATCGACGACGTGGTGAGCCCGTTCAGGGTGATCGCGCCCTGGCTGGGCACCAGCCCCGCGATGGACTTGAGCAGCGTCGACTTGCCCGCCCCGTTCGGTCCGATCACGGCCAGCCAGCTGCCCGCGGGCACCTCGACCGACACCCCCGACACCGCAGGCCGCCCGCCGTACCCGGCGGTGACGTCGCGAAGCTCCAGCGTCATCGCACGCGCTCCCGGTTCATCCGCAGCACCAGCAGGAAGAACGGCGCACCGGTGAACGCGGTGATCACCCCGATCGGCAGCTCGGCAGGCGCGACGATGGTCCGCGCCACCTGGTCGGCGACGATCAGGAACACCGCCCCGCCGACCAGTGACAGCGGCACCACCACCCGGTAGCTGGACCCGGCCAGCAGCCGCACGACATGCGGGACCACGATCCCCACGAACCCGATCAGCCCGCTCACCGCGACCGCCGCCGCGGTGGCCAGCGACGCCGCGAGCAGCACGATCACCCGCACCCGGCCGGGCCGGATGCCCAGGGAGGCCGCTTCCTCGTCCCCGACCGCGAGGACGTCGAGCAGCCGCCCGCACAGGCACAGCACGATGGCCGACACCGTGATGTAGGGCAGCGTCAGCAGCACCTCGTGCCATCCGCTGGTGTTCAGCCCGCCCAGCATCCACGTGTAGACCTGCTTGATCGTGTCCGTGTTGAGCTGCTGCGCGAACGTCTGGATCGAGGTCAGGAACGCCGCCACCGCGATCCCGGACAGCAACAGGATCGCCGTGCCGCCGCCCGCGGAGCGGCCCAGCACCCAGGTCAGCCCGACCCCGCCGAGCGCCCCCGCGAACGCCGCGAGCGGCAGCGGTCCGATGATCCAGCCCGCCGCCGACGGTGCCGTGACGACGACCAGCGTGGCCGCCATCCCCGCCCCCGCGGCCGCGCCCAGCAGATACGGATCGGCCAGCGGATTGCGGAAGACCCCCTGGTAGGCGGCGCCGGACACGGCCAGCGCCGCCCCCACCAGCCCGGCCAGCAGCACGCGCGGGAACCGGACCTGCCACACGATCGCCGCCTCCCGCTCGCTGAGCGGCGAGACACCCCCGGTGAGCTGGGCGACGATCTCGCGGATCACCCGCGTCCACCCCAGCCCGGCCGCGCCGAGCAGGGTGGACACGACGATCGAGGCCACCAGCACCAGCAGCGCCGTGGCCAGGACCGCCGGGGTGAGCCGCGCGCGGGTCACTTGAGCGCGTCGGCCACGGCGCGGACCAGGTCGACGATCCGCGGGCCCCAGCGCGACGCCAGGTCGTCGTCGAGCGCGACCACGCGGTTCTTCGTCACCGCGTCGATCGTGTTCCAGCCGGGCCGCAGCGCCACCGTCTCCGCGGTCTGGCCGCAGCACTTCGTGTCGCCGAGGAAGATCAGCGTGGGGTTGGCCTTGATCACGTACTCCGCCGACAGCTTCGGGTACCCGCTCGCGTCGGTGTCGGCCGCGTCGGCGATGTTGGTCATCCCGAAGAGGCCGTAGACCTTGCCGATGAACGTCTTGGACGTCACGGAGTACAGGTCGGTGTCGAGTTCGTGGTAGTAGCTGCGCGGCGTATCGGTCTTGGGCGTGTCGTGGACGATCTTCGCGATGTCCTCCTTGGTCCGCCGCGCCAGGTCCGCGCCCTGCGCCGCGTTGCCGGTGGCCTTTCCGACCAGTTCGAACTGCGCGTAGACGTCGTCGAGGTTCTTCGCCGCGGGCAGGATCAGCACGGGGATGCCCAGCTTGCCCAGGCCCGCGACCATGTCGCCCGCGTCGCCGGAGGCGATCACCAGGTTCGGCGTGTGGCCCGCGATGGCCTCGACGTTCGGCGTCAGGCCCGACAGCGTGGTCTTGGGCGCCTCGGGCGGGTAGTTCGACTGCTCGTCGACCGCGACGACCTGCTTGCCCGCGCCGATGGCGAACAGCGTCTCGGTGGCACTCGCCGAGAGCGACACGATCCGCTCGGGCTTGCGCTCCAGCGTCAGCGGCTTGCCGTCGGGCGCGGTCACCGTCACCGGGAAGGTGTCGGCGGCCGGGGCGGGCGCGGGCTCCGGGGCGCGGGTGGCGCAGCCTGCGATGGCGAGCGCGCCGACCAGGGCGAGTGCCAGACGTCGCGCGCGTCTGGGGGTCTGCGGGGTCATCTGAACCTCGAGTCGTGGGCCGGGCCGGGCACGGGCCGCCGCCGCTCGACGCGGTCGCGACGCCGCACCCCTGCGCCGGGGGCGGAAGGCGTCGGCGTGCGTCGGCAGGCGACCTGGCTCGGCTCCCGGAGGGGCCATCACAGTTGCGGGACAGCGCCGGATTCGCACCGGACTTCGCTTTCCGCGCACGCCGCCGAACGGCGTAACCGCCCGGCCCGCTGACGCTAGCAGCCGTTGGGCCGACCTACCCCGTGTGCCCAGGCTGACTCGTTTCAGGACTGTTAAACTCGGGTGACCCGCGGGCCGCTGCCGTCCCGCGCCAGAGTGGCTTCGTTCAGTCACCATCAACGAAGCTCCTGAGCGCGAATGAAGACAGTGGAAGGCCGGCGCAGCATGATCTTTTCCGCACTCCCGTCGCCTATGGGCCTCTATGACCCGGCAGCGGAGCGCGACGCCTGTGGCGTGGCGATGGTGGCCGACATCCACGGCCGCCGGTCCCACGCCATCGTCACCGACGCCCTCACCGCCCTGGCCAACCTCGAACACCGGGGCGCCGCGGGCGCGGAGCCGACGAGCGGTGACGGCGCGGGCATCCTCGTGCAACTGCCGGATGAGTTGCTGCGCGCCGAAGCGGGGTTCGAGCTGCCCGAGCCCGACGAACTCGGCAGGAACCGCTACGCCACGGGCCTGGCCTTCCTGCCCGCCGACGCCGACGACCGCGCGAAGGCCGTCGAGCTGGTCGAGCGCATCGCCGAGGAAGAGGGGCTGCGCGTGCTGGGCTGGCGCGACGTCCCGGTCGACCCGGTGGGTGCGGGCCTGGGGCCGACCGCGCTGTCGGTGATGCCCCACTTCGCCATGCCGTTCCTCGAGGCCGCCGAGTCCGATCTCGCCGGCATCGAGCTGGATCGCCACGTGTACTGCCTGCGCAAGCGGGTCGAGCACGCGGGCAGCGAGATCTACTTCCCGTCGCTGTCCTCACGCACCCTGGTCTATAAGGGAATGCTGACGACCGCGCAGGTCCCCGCGTTCTTCGCCGACCTGCGCGACGAGCGGCTCACCAGCGCCATCGCCCTGGTCCACAGCCGGTTCTCGACCAACACCTTCCCGTCGTGGCCGCTGGCGCACCCGTTCCGCTACGTCGCGCACAACGGTGAGATCAACACCGTCCGCGGCAACCGCAACCGCATGCGTGCCCGTGAGGCGCTGCTGGCGTCGGACCGCATCCCCGGCGACCTGACCAGGCTCTACCCGATCGTCGACCCCAACGGCTCGGACTCGGCGTCCTTCGACGAGGTGCTGGAGCTGCTGCACCTGGGCGGGCGCTCGCTGCCGCACGCGGTGCTGATGATGATCCCGGAGGCGTGGGAGAACCACGCCACCATGGATCCGAAGCGCCGTGCGTTCTACCGGTTCCACAACAGCCTGATGGAGCCGTGGGACGGCCCGGCCTGCGTCACGTTCACCGACGGCACGCTCGTGGGCGCGGTGCTCGACCGCAACGGCCTGCGGCCCGCGCGCTGGTGGCGCACCAAGGACGACCGGATCGTGCTGGCCAGCGAGACCGGCGTGCTCGACGTCCCGCCCAGCGAGGTCGTCGCCAAGGGACGGCTCAAGCCGGGCCGGATGTTCCTGGTCGACACCGAGGCGGGTCTGATCGTCGACGACGACCAGGTCAAGTCCGAGCTGGCCGACCAGCTCCCGTACGAGGAGTGGCTGCACGCGGGCCTGCTCAAGATCGCCGACCTGGCCGACCGCGAGCACGTCGTGCAGACGCACGAGTCGGTGCAGCGCCGTCAGGTCACCTTCGGCTACACCGAGGAGGAAGTGAAGATCCTCCTCACGCCCATGGCGATCACCGGCGCCGAGCCGATCGGCTCCATGGGCACCGACACCCCACCCGCCGCGCTGTCGCAGCGGTCGCGGCTGCTTTACGACTACTTCAAGCAGAACTTCGCCCAGGTGACCAACCCGCCGCTGGACGCGATCCGCGAGGAGATCGTCACCTCGGTGCGCCGCATCATGGGCCCGGAGCAGAACCTGCTGGAGCCCGGACCGGCCTCCTGCAGGCACATCCAGCTGCCGTACCCGGTCATCGACAACGACGAGCTGGCGAAGCTCATCCACGTCAACGACGACGGCGACCTCCCTGGCTACGCCAGCACTGTCCTGAGTGGACTGTACGAGGTGGACGGCGGCGGCGCGGCGCTCGCCTCGGCCATCGAACGCGTCCGCCGCGAGGCGTCGGCCGCGATCGAGGCGGGCGCGCGCATCCTGGTCCTGTCCGACCGCGACTCCGACCACCGGATGGCGCCGATCCCGTCGCTGCTGCTGGTCTCCGCGGTCCACCACCACCTCGTGCGCACCAAGGAGCGGCTGCGCGTCGCGCTGGTCGTGGAGAGCGGCGACGCCCGCGAGGTGCACCACATCGCGCTGCTGCTCGGCTATGGCGCGGCGGCGGTCAACCCGTACCTGGCGTTCGAGACGATCGAGGACCTGATCACCCACGGCGCCATCACCGGCGTCGAGCCGCGCACCGCGATCCGCCGGTACGTGCAGGCCCTCGTCAAGGGCGTCCTCAAGATCATGTCCAAGATGGGCATCTCGACCGTCGGCGCCTACACCGCCGCGCAGGTCTTCGAGTCGTTCGGCCTGGCCCAGGACGTGCTCGACGAGTATTTCACCGGCACCCTGTCCAAGCTCGGCGGCGTCGGCCTCGACGTGATCGCCCGCGAGTCCCAGAGCAGGCACCGCCGGGCGCACCCGGAGAACCCGACCGACCGGGTGTACCGGCGGCTGGAGGTGGGCGGGGAGTACGCCTACCGCCGCGAGGGCGAGCTGCACCTGTTCACCCCGGAGACGGTCTTCCTGTTGCAGCACGCGACGAAGACCGGCCGCGAGGACGTCTACCGCGAGTACTCCGCCGAGGTCGACCGCCTCAACCGCGAGGGCGGCGCGCTGCGCGGGATGTTCGCGATGAAGACCGAGGGCCGCACGCCGATCCCGATCGACGAGGTCGAGCCGGTCGAGTCGATCCTGCGCCGCTTCAACACCGGCGCCATGTCCTACGGGTCGATCTCCGCCGAGGCGCACGAGACGCTGGCCATCGCGATGAACAGCATCGGCGGCCGGTCCAACACCGGCGAGGGCGGCGAAGACCCGGACCGCCTGCACGACCCGCGCAGGCGCTCGGCGATCAAGCAGGTCGCGAGTGGACGGTTCGGCGTCACCAGCGAGTACCTCGTGCACGCCGACGACATCCAGATCAAGATGGCCCAAGGCGCGAAACCCGGCGAGGGCGGCCAGCTCCCGCCCAACAAGGTCTACCCGTGGATCGCGCGCACCCGGCACTCCACCGCGGGCGTCGGCCTGATCTCGCCGCCGCCGCACCACGACATCTACTCCATCGAAGACCTCGCCCAGCTGATCCACGACCTGAAGAACGCCAACGAGAACGCCCGCGTCCACGTGAAGCTGGTCAGCGAAGCAGGCGTCGGCACGGTCGCGGCCGGGGTCTCGAAGGCGCACGCCGACGTCGTGCTGATCTCGGGACACGACGGCGGCACCGGCGCCTCGCCGCTCAACTCGCTCAAGCACGCGGGCACACCGTGGGAGATCGGCCTCGCCGAGACCCAGCAGACGCTGATGCTCAACGGCCTGCGCGACCGGATCACCGTGCAGGTCGACGGCGCGCTCAAGAACGGCCGGGACGTGATCGTGGCCGCGCTGCTGGGCGCCGAGGAGTTCGGCTTCGCCACCGCGCCGCTGGTCGTGGCGGGCTGCGTGATGATGCGGGTCTGCCACCTCGACACCTGCCCGGTCGGCGTCGCCACGCAGAACCCCGTGCTGCGCAAGCGCTACACAGGCCAGGCCGAGCACGTCGTCAACTACTTCCGGTTCGTCGCCCAGGAAGTCCGCGAACACCTTGCCGCGTTGGGCTTCCGCACGATCGACGACGCAGTCGGCCACGCCGAACTGCTCGACGTCGACAAGGCCGTGTCGCACTGGAAGACCGAGGGCATGAACCTCGCCCCGGTCTTCGAGGTGGCGCCGGTCAGCGGCGCCCGCAGGCGGGTGCGGGCCCAGGACCACGGCCTGGCCGAGGCGCTGGACCGGACGATGATGCGGCTGGCCGAACCCGCCCTGGAGGACGCCCTCCCGGTGCGCCTGGAACTGCCGGTGCGCAACGTGAACCGCACGGTCGGAACCCTGCTCGGCGCGGAGGTCACCCGCCGCTACGGCGACACCCTGCCCGAGGACACCGTCCACGTGACACTGACCGGGTCGGCAGGCCAGTCGCTGGGCGCCTTCCTGCCCAAGGGAATCACCCTGGACCTGGTCGGTGACGCCAACGACTACGTCGGCAAGGGGCTGTCCGGTGGCCGGATCATCGTCCGCCCGCACCCGGAGGCGCCGTTCGCCGCCGAGCGCCAGGTGATCGCGGGCAACGTCATCGCCTACGGCGCCACGAGCGGTGAGGTCTTCCTGCGCGGATGCGTGGGCGAGCGGTTCGGGGTGCGCAACTCCGGCGCCGTGATCGTCGCCGAAGGTGTGGGCGACCACGCCTTCGAATACATGACCGGCGGACGTGCGGTGGTGCTCGGCAAGACCGGGCGCAACCTCGCCGCGGGAATGTCCGGCGGCATCGGCTACGTGCTCGCCCTGGACCCGGCGAAGGTCAACCCGGCGATGGTCGAGATCCAGCGACCCGGCTTCGACGACCTGCGCTGGCTGCGCGAGATCGTCGCCAAACACCACAAGGCCACCGGCTCCGCGGTCGCCGCCTCGCTGCTGGGCGACTGGACCCGCCGCGCCGCCGCGTTCGCCAAGGTCATGCCCCGCGACTACCAGCGCGTGCTGGAGGCGATGCGGATCGCCCGGGTCGAGGGCCGCGATGTCGACGAAGCCGTGATGGAGGCGTCCCGTGGCTGATCCGACCGGTTTCCTCAAGCAGCCACGCAAGGACGCGCCGAAGCGGCCGGTCGCCGACCGGCTCGGCGACTGGCGCGAGGTCTACGCCGACCTGGACCCGGCCGAGCGCGACAAGCAGGTCCGCGGGCAGGCGACCCGCTGCATGGACTGCGGCATCCCGTTCTGCCACTCGGTGAGCGCCGGCTGTCCACTCGGGAACCTCATCCCCGAGTGGAACGACCTGGTCCGCCAAGGGGACTGGGCACTCGCGGGCGAACGGCTGCACGCCACCAACAACTTCCCGGAGTTCACCGGCCGCCTGTGCCCCGCGCCGTGCGAGTCGGCGTGCGTCCTGGCGATCACCCCGGACGCCGGGGGAGCGGTGACGATCAAGCGGGTGGAGAACACCATCGCCGACGTCGCCTGGGAACGCGGCGACGTCAAGCCCCAGGTGTCCACTGTGTCCTCCGGCCGCTCGGTCGCGGTTGTGGGCTCAGGCCCGGCCGGTCTTGCCGCCGCCCAGCAGCTCACGCGGGCAGGCCACGACGTCACCGTGTACGAACGCGACGACCGCCTCGGCGGCCTGCTGCGCTACGGCATCCCCGAGTTCAAGATGGAGAAGCGCGTCCTCGACCGCAGGCTCGCCCAGCTGCGCGCCGAGGGCACGAGGTTCGTGACCGGCTGCGAGGTGGGCGTCGACCTGACCGTCGAGCAGCTGCGGGAGCGGCACGCGGCGGTCGTGCTGGCCGTCGGCGCGCTGCGCGGCCGCGACGCCCCCGAGGTCCCCGGCCGCGAGCTGCGCGGCGTGCACCTGGCCATGGACCACTTGGTGCCTGCCAACAAGGAGGTCGAGGGCGACGGCCCGACGCCGATCGACGCGCGCGGCAAGCACGTGGTCATCATCGGCGGCGGCGACACCGGCGCCGACTGCTACGGCACCGCCACCCGCCAGGGCGCGGCGTCGGTCACCCAGTTGGACCAGTACCCGCGCCCGCCCGAGACGCGCGACGACGAGGTCTCGCCGTGGCCGGTGTGGCCGTGGATCCTGCGGACCTACCCGGCGCACGAGGAGAGCGGCACCCGCCGGTTCGCCGTCGCCGTCGAGCGGTTCGTCGGCGACTCCGACGGCAACCTGACCTCCGTGCAGCTGCGCGAGGTCGAGGTCCGCCGCATCGACGGCATCCGGCAGGTCGTGCCGGTCACCGACGACGTGCACGTGCTGCCCGCCGACATGGTTCTGCTGGCCATCGGCTTCGAAGGGGTGGAGCACATGCCCCTGCTCGGCGGCCTCGGCCTGTCGCTGACCCCGCGCGGAACGCTGTCGTGCGGACAGGACTGGCAGGCCGCCCCGGGCGTGTTCGTCTGCGGCGACGCCCACCGCGGCGCGTCGCTCGTGGTGTGGGCGATCGCGGAGGGCCGGTCGGTGGCCCACTCAGTCGATACCTATCTCACCGGCGCGTCCGATTTGCCCTCTCCGGTCCACCCGACAGCGCTTCCACTCACCGTTCGATGAACGCTGAGTGACCGCATTTGTCATAAGATCGTGGTATTGCCAAGCAGGCACAGCGGTGCGTTATGGTCTTGAAACCAAATTGGCCATCGCGTACTCGGGGGACCATGTCCACGGTGATACCGCCCGTCCAGGACGGCGGCATGCCTGAGCCCGACGGATCGCCCCGCGCCCGCCACCGCAAGCCGGAGAAGCGGGACGGGGTGCTGATCAGTCTCAAGATCGGCGCGTTCGTCGTCGCCGTGGGAATCGTCGCCGGGATTGTTTCGGTGCTGTCGGACAGTCCGCGGCCGCAGCCCGCCGGTGCCGACACGCGCAGGCCGGTCGCCACGACCACTCCCACGACGACAGTCGAACCAGGCGACCCGCCCGCGCAGCCGTCGGTCTCCTCGCCGCCACCGCCGGTCGCCTCGACCGTCCTCGCGGGTCCGCCCGCGACTGTGGTTCCGACGACGACCACGACCACGACGCGTCCGACCAGGACGAAGAAGCCCGCACCTGGCTCGGTCACCGTCGGCGAAGAGTGCGACCCCCCAGGGGCGCTCGCGTTCGTGGGTTTCCGCGCGGTGGTCTGCCGCAGCGACAGTCCGGGTGAACCGCCACGCTGGCAACTGGTCTACTGACCGCGCGCGACGCTGAACATCGGGCGAACGTCGGGTGAAGCCGATCTTCGCGGCCCGCCGTGCTTTCTACGGTGTGCCAAGGAGGTGGCGCCTGCGATGTCCTGGGTGTCGAACAATCTGGAAGCGACGGTCGGGCTCGCGGGTCTCGCGGCCTCGGTGGTCGGCTATCTGGCCGCGTTGTGGCTCAAGCGAAAGCGCATCAGCTACCGGGTCCATTTGGACACTCCGGTCGGGGTGACGCCCGCGCACGGCGGCGAGATCGAGGTCGAGTGGCGCTACCAGGGCGAGGTCGTCAAGGACCCGAGCTTCGCGCTGGTGCGCATCATGAACACCGGCAGCCAGGAGATCCGCGAGGATGACTTCCGTGAGCCGCTGACGCTGGAGTTCGGCGGCAGGCGGGTGGTCGACGCGAAGGTGATCGAGGCCGACGACACGCTCATGCGGATCGTCGCCAGGGACAAGGCGTGGCCGCCGGTGGGGGACACCGAACTGGTGCTGCCCAAGGTTCCGCTCAACCGCAAGAACCGGATCAAGGTGCTGGTCCTGCTGACCGGCAAGGCGGAGAAGAAGTCGTCCGTCGCGTGTGTCGGGTTCCTCAGCGGCGGGAAGATCGTCCGGGACACGACGACCGGAAACGGCCCCAGCAAACGGAGTCTGGTACTCGGCGGCACCGCGATGCTGCTGGTGGGGGCGTCGCTGGCGCTGCTGATCAGCAGCCCGTGGAGCTCGCGCCCGACCAGTTGCGCGGCGGGCGAGGTCAAGATCACCGGCTCCAGCGCGTTCGACCCGGTGGCCAAGGACATTGTGGACACCTATCTCAAGCAGTGCGAGCCTGCGTCCGTCACCATGCAGGGCCGCGGCAGCCTCGACGGGCTGCGCGAACTCGACAACCTCGCCCGCAACGACCCGGCGCAGCGCGAGGCCCGCATCGTGATGTCCGACGGGCCCGCGTCGCGCAACTACCACAACCTGACCCCGCACCCGGTGGGCGTGGTGGCGTTCTCGATCGTGGTCAACAAGGCCACCGGGCGGCACGCATTGACCGCCGACCAGGTAAAGGCGATCTTCAGCGGCGGCGTGACGAACTGGAACCAGGTCGGCGGCCCGGACCTGCCGATCAGCGTCGTGAGCCGCGGCGGGGGATCGGGCACCCGGCTGGCGTTCGAGGAGAAAGTGTTGGGCAGGCCCGAACCCGGCTTGTCGTCCAACGACTGCGTCCGCCGCGACCGCGACCCGGCCGCGAAGGTCACCCGCTGCGAGTACGACTCGACCGCCGCGCAGCTCGACGAGGTCGACCGGCTGCCCGGCGCCATCGGCTACGCCGAGGTCAGCGCGACGACGAAGTACACCAACCTCAACCGGATCAAGCTCGACGACCGTGACCCGGACCTCGACTCGGTGATCAAGCGCGGCTACCCGTTCTGGGCGGTCGAGTACCTCTACACCTACGGCCCGCCGCAGAACGGCAGGCTCGTGGACTCGCTGCTGGAGTACATGAACTCCGACGCGGCGAAGAACATCCTCCGCCGCGCCGGATACGTCCCTTGTGTGGACGGCCCACAGGACCTCATGGGCACGCTCTGCCGTTAGAGGAAGGGCACCGCCCAGCAGTTCGACAGCGCGGGCAGTCCGGCGAAACGCGCCTCCAGCCAGGCGAACGCGCCCGGGTAGCTCGCGACCGCGCCGCCCACGTGGGTCGGGCCCAGGTTCGGGGCGAGCCGGACGTTGGCGTCCTTGTCGCACCAGTTCGACGCCAGGGTCTTGCCGACGCTGTACGGGATCACGTCGTCGAGTGCGCTGTGTGAGATCAGCACCGGGACGGTCGGCTTGATCCGGCCGATTCGCTGCTCATCGATCACGGTCTTGAACAGCGGGTTGGTTGCCAGCAGCTCGGTGATCGGCTTGCCGTCGGCGGTCAGCGTCGCGGACTTCTTGAACGCGGCCGCGGGCAGCGCCTCCAGCGTGCACTTGCCCGCCACGTCGGCGAAGACCTGCTTACCCGTGGCGTTGAGGTACGGGTCTATGTCGATGCCGTAACCGGCGGCCAAGCCGGAGGTCGCGTAGCCGAGGAATGCCATGTACAGGCTGCCGTCGAGGGTGCGGGCGACCGGGGACAGGTCGGCGGGCACCGCGCCCATCGACACGCCCTTGAGCTTCAGCTCCGGCGCGTAGGTCGGCGCCAACTCGGCCGCCGAGGCCGCCGCCCCACCGCCCTGGGAGTACCCGTGCACCGCGACCGGCCCGTTCGCCGGAAGACCTGCCGCGGGCAGCCGCTGGGCGGCGCGGATCGAGTCGAGGACGGCGTGGCCCTGTACGACCCGGTTCATGTAGGTGTGCATGCCCTCGGTGCCGAGGCCCTGGTAGTCGGTGAGGACCACGCCGTAGCCGCGGGTGATCAGGCCGAGCACGAACGGGCCCTCGTACTCGGTGCCCACCGTCAGCTGCCGCGACGGCGCGCAGTGGTCGGCGAGGCCCTGGGTGCCTGCCGCGTACCCGACGATCGGCCGCTCGCCGACACCGAACCACGCGGACTTAGGCGTGATCACCGTGCCGCTGATCGCGATCGCCTTGCCGGTGCGGTCCGTGGAGCGGTAGAGAATCCGCTGCACGTTGGCGTCGATCTTGATCAGGTTGATCGGGTCCAGGTAGAAGATCGAGGGCTCGCTGCGGATGACGTCGCCGTTGTTCGCGGGCAGGGTCGTCGGGGTCTCGTAGAACGGCTGGGCGCTCGCGCTCGGGATGGCCAACAGCCCGGCGGCGGCCACGCCCGCGGCGACGGCCAAGACCCCTAAGCGGCGGGAGAGTCGAAACGTCACAGTGATCTCCTGGAAACGGCAGGGACGGTTACCAGCGAGTAACCCGTGTGCCTGACTGTGAGCTGGGTCCCAGGAGGTGTCAACGTTCTTTGTTCGCGCGGACTGTCCGCGCTGTTCGCCGCGCTAAGGAAGTGGCCCGCGGGTGCCTCGAGATCGTTTACGGCAGGGGAACGTTCCGGCAATTCGACAGTGCCGGAACGCCGGCGAAGCGGGATTCGAGCCAGAGGTAGATCTTCGGCTGAGCCGCGACCGCGCCGCCGACGTGGGTCGGGCCGAGGTTGGCGGAGAACCGGACGTTCGCTCCCAGACCGCACCAGTCGGTGGAGAGCTTCTTGCCGACCTTGAAGGGGATCACGTCGTCGAGCCAACTGTGGTTGACCAGCACGGGCACGCTCGGCTTGAGCGTGCCGAGGGTCTGCTCGTCGGCGATCCGCTGCAGGTCCGGACGTTCGGACAGGTGGTCGGTGAACGGCCTGCCGTCCACGGTCAGGTCCGCCGAGCGGGTCAGGGCGAACCGGGCGACCGCCTCGATCGTGCAGTACTGCTCCACCTCGCTCAGCACCTGCTTGCCGCGATCGTTGAGCAGCGGCGACAGGTCGATGTCGTAGCCCGCCGCGAGCCCGGCCAGCGCGTAGCCGAGGAAGGCGACGTAGAGGCCGCCGTCGATGTTGACCCCGACCTTGACCAGGTCGGCGGGCACCGCGCCCGCCACGGCGCCCTTCACGTCGAGTTCCGGGGCGTACGCCGGGTGCAGCTCGGCCGCCGAAGCGGAGGCGCCGCCGCCTTGGGAGTAGCCGCTGATCGCGACCGGGCCGTCGTCGGGCAGGCCCGCCTCGGGCAGCCGCTGCGCCGCGCGGATCGAGTCCAGAACGGCGGTGCCCTGCACGACCCGGTTCATGTACGTGTGCACGCCCGCGGTGCCAAGACCTTGGTAATCGGTCATCGCGATGCCGTAGCCGCGCAGCACCAGCCCGGCGAGGAACAGGCCCTCGTACTCGGTGCCCATCGCCGCCTGACGGGTCGGCGCGCAGTGGTCGCCAAGGCCCTGGGTGCCGGGGGCGTAGCCGATGATCGGGCGCTCGCCCGCGCCGAGCCACGGGGTCCGCGGGGTGATGACCGTGCCGGTCACCGCGATCGGCGTGCCGTCGCGGTCGGAACTGCGGTACATGACCCGGTGGACGTCGGCCTCGATCCGCGTGACCTTGAGCGGGTCGAGGTAGAACGTCATCGCCTCGGCGCGGACGATGTCGCCGTTGTTCGGCGGGAGGGACGCCGGGGTGTCGTAGAACGACGGCGGGTCCTGCTGCGCCTGGGTTGCCGGTGCGACGAGCACGCCGCCTGTCACGAGGGCACCGAACGCGAGCGCGAGAGCGCCCCATCGGCGGGTCGGTCGGAGGGCCACGGGAGGATCGTGGCGTGAAATCAACGCTCACGCTCCTCGGAACGGCGATGTTCCTCCTGTCGGGTTGTGCCACTCCCGCCCCGGTCCCGTCGACGACCGCGCCACCCGCGACCACGACCACGACGACCACTTCCGCTGTCGCCCGGGACATCTCCGCTGTGGACCCGTGCGCGCTGCTCTCGGTCGAGGACGTCCGCCCGATCCTGGCCAACACGCCTCCCGCTCCCCGGCGCGAGGGCGCCGCGTGCGCATGGGGCGACGGGGAGTTCCGCGGTGTCTGGCTGTCGCTGACGAAAGCCGAGCCGGTCGAAGGCAAGCGGGCCATCGATATCGGTGGCCGTCAGGGCGTGGTCGTGGATGAGCTGGAGTACACCTGCGACGTCCGGGTCGACCTCGACGGCGTCGCGATCGACCTGCGCGCGGTCGCGTCGGACAAGACCGAGTGGTGTCCGGAAGCCGCGACCGCGCTGGCGGCCGCTGTGCGCAAGCTCGGCTGGTAGATCGAAGTTCACCCGGAAGCCAGATCTGTCGCGGCGGGAATCTGAGTAACTTTCAACTCGGTGACCCTGTTGATGATTCACGCCACGTGAGGGGCTGTTCATGAACCGACATCTGGTCCGGGCTGCTGTAGCCGCCGCCGCGCTCGTCTCTTCTGTCCTGTTCGCTCCCAGCGCGACCGCCGCTCCCGCGGTCAACCTCGCCGCCGACACCGCCGCGGAGGCGCGCGCGGTCGCCGCCCACTGGACGGCGAAGGCGATGCGCGAGGCCACGCCGCTCGACGCGCTCACCGTGGACGCCTCCCGACTGGTGTCCACAGTCGCCAAAGGTCTGCCGCGGGTGATCTCGCCGACCGCCTACCCCAACGGCGGCAGCGCGTGGACCGGGTCGGGGTCGGTGGTCAAGACCGTGGGCCGGGTGTTCTTCACCTACCAGGGCCGCAACGCCTCGTGCAGCGGCAATGCGGTGACCAGCGCCAACAAGAGCACGGTGATGACCGCCGGGCACTGCGTGAAGCTCGACGGCGCCTACCACGCGAACTTCGTGTTCGTTCCCGGCTACAACAACGGAAACGCGCCGTACGGCACGTGGACGGCGAAGGCGACGATGGCCACGCCGCAGTGGCACGCCAGTGAGGACATCAACTACGACGTCGGCGCCGCCGTCGTCAACCCGCTCAACGGCCAGAGCCTGACCGATGTCGTTGGGGCGCAGGGGATCGCGTTCAACCAGCCCAAGTCGCAGAACATGTACGCCTTCGGCTACCCGGCGGCGTCGCCGTATGACGGCAGCAAGCTGATCTACTGTTCGGGTGGGACGTTCTCGGCGTTCCTCAGCAACGGGATCGGCATGACCTGCAACATGACCGGCGGGTCCAGTGGCGGCCCGTGGTTCAAGTCGTTCGTCGAGGGAACCGGCGTCGGCGTGCAGAACTCGGTCAACAGCTACAAGATCAATTTCTTCCCGACCTGGATGTTCGGCCCGTACTTCGGGGCCGACGCGCAGAACCTCTACAACACCGCGCAGGCGCGCTGACGCGACACGGTCCCGCGGGGGTGGTCCGCGGGACCGTGTTCCTTGTCGGGCATGCGAGACTGCAGGCGATGAGCGCGCAAGATGATCTTCAGTCGATGGCCCTGGTGAACTACGGACACTTCACCTCGATGCGGGTCGACCGCGGCCGGGTCCGCGGCCTGGCCCGGCACCTCGAAAGACTCGACCGCGACGCCCGCGTGGTGTTCGGGCTCGGGATCGCCGAGGACCTGGTCCGCGCCGAGATCCGGCGGGCGATCGAGGGCAGCACGCAGCCGGTTTACGCGCGTGCCAACGTCTTCGGGCCCAAGTTCGACCCGCGGGTGCCGGAGGCCGAGGTGGAGCCGGACGTCGTGGTGACCATCGGCGACCTGCCGCCCGACGACGCCCCGCCGCTGCGCGTGCGCACCGCCGGCTACCAGCGCGACCTGCCGCAGGTCAAGCACGTCGGCACGTTCGGCCTGTTCTACCAGCGCCGCATCGCCCGCAAGGCGGGCTTTGACGACGCGCTGTTCGTCAATCCGGACGGCCAGGTGTGCGAGGGCTCCACCTGGAACATCTGCTTCCTCGACGGCGACAAGGTCGTCTGGCCCAGCGCGCCGGTGCTGCCGGGCATCGCGATGGGCCTGATTCAGAGCGGGATGAACCGCAGTGGGCTCGACTACGAGGTGCGGCCGGTCGCGATGTCGGAGCTGTCCGGCTTCCGCGCGGCGTTCGCCACCAACGCGCTGAGCCCGGTCCGGCCGATCTCGGTCATCGACGAGGTCGAGTACGAGGTCGACGAGAAGGCCGCGGCCCGGCTGCGTCGCAGCCACGACCTGACCCCCGAGGAACGGGTGTGAGGTTCGACGGGTTCGGCGAGTACGCGATCGACTTCTTCGACGGCCTGGTCGCCGACAACTCCAAGACGTACTGGGACGCCAACAAGTCGACCTACGAGGCCGACGTCCGCGCGCCGATGCAGGCGCTGCTGGGGGAGTTGGAGAAGGAGTTCGGCGGCGAGTTCGGGGCGCCCAAGGTGTTCCGGCCGTTCCGCGACGTGCGCTTCGCGAAGGACAAGACGCCGTACAAGACCAACTGCGGTGGCGTGATCGAGGCCGGTCGCGGCGGCGGCGCCTACTACGTCGAGGTCAGCCCGGCGGGTCTGCGCACTGGCGGCGGCTGCTTCCACCTGGAGTCCGACCAGCTCGCCCGGTACCGCGCCGCGGTCGCCGAGGAGATCCACGGCGAGCGGTTGCGGTCGATCCTGGCCACGCTGAAGCGGGCGGGCTGGGAGATCAAGGGCGACCAGCTGAAGTCCGCTCCGCGCGGGTACGACAAGGATCATGAGCGCATCGACCTGCTGCGCTACCGGTCGGTCTACGCCGTGCGTGTGTGGGAGCCGGACGACGTCCTGCATGAGCGCGCGTGCTTCGACCGCGTGCGCAAGGCGTGGCGTCAGCTGCGGCCATTCAACGAATGGGCCAGGGACCATGTTGGCGTCGCGGTGTCCAGTTGATCTCCGCAGGCTGAACAATCTGAATCGAAACTTAACTTACTGGTCGGTACATCATGATCGGTCAAGCTCGGCGGACTAAGCTGCTCCCGTGAGCCGACGCGCGAAGATCGTTTGTACGATGGGACCTGCCACCGCCACTCCGGAGAAGCTCCGTGAGCTCGTGGCGGCGGGCATGGACGTGGCCAGGATGAACTTCAGCCACGGCAGCCACAGCGACCACAAAGAGGTCTACGACCTCGTGCGCGCCGCATCCGACGAGGCCGGCCGCGCGGTGGGTGTGCTGGCCGACCTGCAGGGCCCGAAGATCCGACTCGGCACCTTCGCGGGCGGTCCCGTCCAGTGGAACACCGGCGACGTCGTGCGGATCACCGTCGAGGACGTCGCGGGCACCCACGACCGCGTCTCGACCACCTACAAGGGCCTCGCCAACGACGCGAAGCCCGGCGACCGCCTGCTCGTCGACGACGGCAAGGTCGGCCTGACCGTGCTCGAGGTCGACGGCCAGGACGTGGTCTGCGAGGTCACCGAGGGCGGCCCGGTCAGCAACAACAAGGGCCTGTCCCTGCCCGGCATGGATGTCTCGGTCCCGGCCATGTCCGAGAAGGACATCGAGGACCTCGAGTTCGCCCTGCACCTGGGCGTCGACTTCATCGCACTGTCCTTTGTGCGCTCGCCCGCGGACATCGACCTGGTGCACCAGGTGATGGACCGGGTCGGCAAGCGCAGGCTGCCGGTGATCGCCAAGCTGGAGAAGCCGGAGGCGGTCGACAACCTCGAGGCCGTGGTCCTGGCGTTCGACGGCATCATGGTCGCCCGCGGCGACCTGGGCGTCGAGCTGCCGCTGGAGTACGTGCCGATCGTGCAGAAGCGCGCGGTCCAGATCGCCCGCGAGAACGCCAAGCCGGTCATCGTCGCCACCCAGATGCTCGACTCGATGATCAACAACTCCCGCCCCACCCGCGCGGAGGCCTCGGACGTCGCCAACGCGGTCCTGGACGGCGCCGACGCCCTGATGCTGTCCGGCGAGACCAGCGTCGGCCGCTACGCCGTCGAGTCGGTGCAGACGATGGTCCGGATCATCGAGGCCGTCGAGACCGAGACCACCCCGGACGCCGTGCCGCCGCTGACCCACGTCCCCCGCACCAAGCGCGGCGTGATCTCGTACGCGGCCCGCGACATCGGCGAACGCCTCAACGCCAAGGCCCTGGTCGCCTTCACCCAGTCCGGCGACACCGTCAAGCGGCTCGCGCGACTCCACACGAAGCTGCCGCTGCTGGCCTTCACCCCGGAACCCCACGTCCGCAGCCAGCTGGCGCTGACCTGGGGCACGGAAACGTTCTTGGTGCCCCAGGTGGACTCCACCGACCAGATGGTCCGGCAGGTGGACCTCTCGATGCTCGCCATGGGCCGCTACCAGCCCGGCGACCTGGTCGTCATCGTCGCGGGCTCCCCGCCCGGCACCGTCGGCTCCACCAACCTCATCCGCGTCCACCGCCTGGGCGAGGAAGACCACGCCTAACCCGCTACCCGCGAGTTCAACGTTCAGAACAACGAGTTCAACGTTCAGAACATCATGCGCGGGTTCGCGGTCTCGGGAACGTTGGTCTCGATGTTCTGAACGTTGAACTCGTTGTTCTGAACGTTGAACTCGCGGGTAGGGTCGAGCGATGACTGAGGTTGCGCGGGCGGCGGCTGAGGCGTTGGACCAGGAGCCGCTGACGGCTGACGGTGTCCCTCGGGGGCAGGCCGTTCTCGACCGGCTTGTGGCCCTCCTGGATCTGGAGAAGATCGAGGAGAACATCTTCCGCGGGGTCAGCCCGAGCCATTCGCCGGTGCGGGTGTTCGGCGGGCAGGTCGCCGGTCAAGCCCTGGTCGCCGCCGGGCGGACGGTGCCGCCCGAGCGCGGGGTGCATTCGCTGCACGCCTACTTCATCCGCGGCGGCGACCCGAGTGTGCCGATCGTCTACGAGGTCGACCGGATCCGCGACGGGCGCTCCTTCACGACTCGGCGCGTTGTCGCTGTGCAGCACGGCAAGGCGATCTTCGCCCTCTCCGCGTCGTTCCAGAAGGCGGAACAGGGGGTCGAGCACGCCGAAAAGATGCCGGACGTGCCCGCTCCCGACGGCTTGCCGACCCACGGTGAGCTGATGACCCCGGAGCTGAAGGCCAAGTTCGGCCGCATCGCCGACCGGCCGCGGCCGATCGACATCCGCTACGTCTCCGAACCGCCGTGGCTTTCGCGCGACACCGGGCCGCGGGAGGCGAGCAATCAGGTGTGGATGCGGGCCGACGGCACGCTCCCCGACGACCCGCTGCTGCAGGTCTGCGTGCTCGCCTACGCCTCAGACATGACCCTGCTCGACGCGATTCTCGCCCGGCACGGCGTCTACTGGGGCACCGACAACGTCATGGGCGCCAGCCTCGATCACGCCATGTGGTTCCACCGGCCGTTCCGGGCCGACGAATGGGTCCTCTACGACTGCGTTTCCCCAAGCGCGTCGGGTGGACGTGGTCTCGCGACGGGCCGGTTCTTCACCCAGTCCGGCGAGCTCATCGCGACCGTCGTCCAAGAAGGACTGATCCGGATCGGCTGACCAAGCGCCTCGAGCGGCACTGCTCAAGCGCTGGTCTCTAACGGTAGAGCGGGGTTTCGCTCTCTTCGGTCATCAGCAGGCACAGGTGCGCCGTGAGGTAGGCGCGGCACGGTGACGGCGCCTTGGTGAACAGCCGGGTGCGGCAGGTCGGGCAGCGGCCCTGCGCGTCCGGGTGGTGCTCGTCCAACAGCGCCTGCAGCGCGGAGACGATGCGGGGGAGTTCGCCGCGGGCCAGTTCGGCGGCGGCGTGCTCACCGCTTTCCGTCGCCCGGGTGCTGAGCGTGGACAGATAATCCTGTAACGATGATTCCATGTGCCCGAAGATCGACTCGTTCACCCGGGTCCTTCCGGTCGGCGGCGCGGCGGGCCGCAAGAGAGTTCTTTCCTGAAGAGACTGCGTGGTCGCGGCGGCATTCTGCAAGTTGCAATACACGATCGGGTGACGTCACGGGCGCGTCCGGTGAGCCGCTCACAGACTGACCGCAAAACGCGGAGGAGAGTCCCTTGTGCCCGACAAGATCAGCATTGAGACTTGCCGTGCGCGGACCCAGTCGCACCCATCAGTGGGCGGGGTCGTTATGCCCGCAGTTGAAACGAGGTGAAACCAGGTGGCGCGAGACCTCAGCCCGACAGTGCGTCGCAGGCGGCTCGCGGGTGAACTGAGGAGATTCCGGGAGGCCGCGAACCTCACGATCGACGAGGTCGGCGACAAACTCGAATGCTCGGCGTCGAAGATCAGCCGCATCGAGACCGGCCATGTCGGCGTCACCCCGCGCGATGTGCGCGACATGCTCGAGCTCTACGGCATCGAGGAGGACCGGCGCGAAGCCCTGGTCCAGCTCGCCAGGGAGGCCCGGCAGAAGGGCTGGTGGCACGCCTACACCGAGGTCTTCACCGGCTCCTTCGTCGGGCTGGAGTCCGAGGCCGCGTTCCTGCACACCCACCAGGCCCTCCTCGTCCCCGGCCTGCTGCAGACCGAGGACTACACCCGCGCCGTCATCCGGGCCATCCGCCCCGACGTGGAGGACGACGAGATCGACAAGCGGGTCAAGGGCAGGCTGGCCAGGCAGCGGCTGCTCACCGACCCGCACCCGCCCGAGTACTGGGCGGTGATCGACGAAGCCGTGCTGCACCGCGTCGTCGGCGGACCCGAGGTGATGCGCGCCCAGCTCCACCGGCTCGCCGAGGCCGCCGCGATGCCGCACGTGACCCTGCAGGTCGTCCCGTTCGCCACCGGCGCGCATGCCGGAATGGAAACCCCGTTTCTTATCCTGGGATTCCCCGAACAGGCCGATCCTGATGTCGTCTACGTCGAGAACACCACTTCGGGTGTCTACTTGGAACAGCCGTCGGATGTCCGCCGGTATACGTTGATGTTCGACCATTTGCGCGCGGCGGCGTTGAAACCCGATGACACCGTCGACCTGGTCCAGCGGACAGCCGATCGGCTGGGTCGCGAATCCGGAAAGAATGAGAGGAGCGGGGCGTGACCGTTTCTGGGCTTGCCCGCGCGGAATGGCGCAAGAGCAGCCGCAGCGGCGCGGGCAACGACTGTGTCGAGCTCGCGGTCGGCACCAGCGCGACAGCGGTTCGTGACTCCAAGAACGCGGAGCACGGGCACCTGGCTTTCGCCGACATGGAATGGCGCGTGTTCGTCGGCGCCCTGAAGGGCGACGAGTTCGACGCTCGCTGAGTCACGACGGACCCCTTACCTGCCGCCGTGCGCCCCTGACCGGCGGCGGGTAAGGGGTCCGCGGCTCAGGACTGCGTGATCACCCGATGCCGGGCCCTCCGCCTCAGCGGCAATCTCCTCATCACTGGAGTTCGAAGCGATGAGGAGACAGACAATGTGGACCACCGAGGCCATCAACGCAGAGGTCAACTACCGGCGCAACGGCACGCGGGACCTCACCAGCCGGCTGCACCTGCACGAGGTCAAGCGCACCGGACCGTCCTGGCTGACCCGGGTGCTGCACCTAGGCGGCCCCCGAACAAGCGAGCGTTCGGCCAACTGATCCAGCGCGCCGGGGTTGTGCGACCATGCCAGCCATGCCGCGTCTGGGTTCTGGAATTCCGCTGGTGGCGCGCGGCCGCGAACTCCGCGGTCTGCGCGCCGCCTTCGACGCGGCCGCCTCCGGCCGGGCCGGTGCCGTCCTGCTCGCCGGGGACGCCGGAGTCGGCAAGACGAGAATGACCGAAGAAGTGACCGCCTTCGCCGTCGAGCAGGGCGCGCTGGTGCTGACCGGCCGCTGTCTCGACATCGGCGAGGCGGGCCTGCCTTATCTCCCGATCGCCGAGGCCCTGTCCGGGGTCCGAGACCGGGTGCGTGACTGGACCGCCCTGAGCAGGCTTTTCCCCGGTGCGGGCGCGCCCGCCGGACCCGACCCCGGCCAGTTCGCCGCGGGCATGGGCATGCCGTCGAGCGGCTCGCGCTCCGAGCAGGACATCGGCCAGCTGCAGCTCTTCGACGCCGTGCACGGCGTGCTCGACGACCTGGCCCGCGAGACGCCGGTCGTGGTCATCCTGGAGGACCTGCACTGGGCCGACGCGTCGACCCGCAGCCTGCTGTCCTTCCTCCTCTCCCGCTTGCGCGGGCAGAAGCTGTTCATCCTGTGCACTTACCGAAGCGACGACCTGCACCGACGCCACCCGCTGCGCCCCCTGCTCGCCGAACTTGTCCGGCTCCCGCAGGTCGAGCGCATCCAGCTCACCCCGTTCGGCAACGCCGACTCCCGCCTGTTCGTCGCCGCGCTCGCCGAGGAGCGGCTGAGCGAGCCGGTGCTGCGTGAGGTCGCGGGCCGGTCTGAGGGCAACGCCTTCTTCGCCGAGGAACTCCTCGCCGCGACTGCCGAGGGGGGCGGGGGCATCCCGACCACGCTGGTCGACGTCCTCATGTCCCGCGTCGAACGCCTCAGTCCCGCCGCCCAGAGCGCGGTAAGGGCCGCGTCCGTCGGCGGTCGCCGGGTGCCGGACGCCCGGCTGCGCGCGGTCAGCGACCTGGGGGACACCGAACTCGAGGAAGCGCTGCGCGAGGCCGTGCAGCACCACGTGCTCGTGCCCGGTGAAGGCGACGTCTACGCCTTCCGGCACGCGCTGATGCGCGAGACCGTCTACGGCGACCTCCTCCCGGGCGAGCGGGTCCGGCTGCACGCCGCGTACGCGCGTGAGCTGTCGAAGGAGTGCGGCACCTGCGGGACCGCCGCCGCCCTCGCCCACCACAGCATGGAGAGCCACGCCCTTGGCCCGGCCCTGATCGCGTCCGTGCAGGCCGCGGAGGAAGCCGAGGGGCAGGGCGCGCCCGCCGAGGCACTCGAACACCTGGAGCGGGCCCTGAAGCTGTGGGAGGCGGTCCCGGCCGCCGACCGGCCCGAGATCAGCGAACTGACGCTGCTGCGGCGGGCGTCGTGGGTGGCGGGCACGTCCGGCGACCCGGAGCGGGCCATCGCGTTCGCTCGGTCCGCCGTCAAGGCCGCCGACCGCGGCGAGGACCCGGAGCACCAGGCCACCCTGCGTCGCAGGCTGGCGCAGGCGCTCTATGTGCTCGACGGTCGTGAGCAGGAGGCGCTGGAGAACATCGAGAAGGCGTGGGCACTGGTCGCGGACCGGCCGCCCAGCCCGGACCAGGCGTGGGTCCTCGCGGCGTACGCGACCATCCTGCGCGCCCTGCGCCGCCGCGACGAGGCCGAGGGGCACGCGCGCCGGGCCATCGAAGTGGCGGAGGCGGTCGACGCGGGCGGTCCCGCGGCCGAGGGGTTGATCACCCTGGCCATCCTCGCCGAGTCCCGCGGTCTCGCCGAGGAGTCCCGCGACATGCTCGTGGAGGCCATGCGGCGCGCGGCGGCCGTCGAGGCGATCACCGTGGAACTGCGTGCCCGGTTCTACCTGGCGATCAACTTCTACGAGCACGGCCTGCTGACCGACGCGATCGCCGCCGTCGACGGCGGTGTCGACCGCGCTCGCGAAACCGGCCTCACGTGGAGCGCCTTCGGCTTGGAACTGCGCGTCGTGCAGGTCGTCATGCGGTACGCGGCGGGGGACTGGGACGGCAGCGAGGCGGCGGCGGAACCGCCCGGCCACCGCGTGTCCAGCACCGTCTCGGCGCGACTGGCCGCCGTCGGCGCGCACGTCGCCGTGGGCCGAGGCCGCTTCGCCGAGGCTGAGCGACTGGTCAACGAACTGCGGTCGGACTGGCACCGCGACATCCAGATCCCGCTGGTGGCGGGCGGTGTCGGCGCCGAACTGGCGACCTGGCGCGGCAGGCCCGACCGGGCTGTCGAGTGGGTCCGCGACGCCCTCGAATGGGTCGCGCAGGCGGGCGGGCCGACCCTGCTCGCCGCGATCCGAATGTCCGCGCTGGGCATCGCCGCCCACGCCGACCTCGCCGCCGCGGCCACCACCCGGCGCGACCCCGAGGCGGCTCAACTCGCGACCGTCGAAGCCCGGCGCCTGGCCGACCTCGCCCGCGACACCGCGCGGGATGGTCGTCCCCTCACCGGCACCCTGGGCCCTGAAGGCCGAGCGTGGTTGGCCCGCGCCGAGGCCGAACTGAGCCGGGTCGGCGGCCCAGGCGACCCCGAACTCTGGCGAGCCGCGGTCGACACCTTCGACTACGGCGCGGTGTACGAGCAGGCGGTATGCCGAAGGCGGTTGGCCGAGGCCCTACTCGCCGCCGACCGCCGCGACGAAGCAGCGGTTGAACTTCGTTTGGCCGACGCCGTGGCGGCCGACCTCGGCGCCCGACCGCTGCGTGAGGCCGTCCGCAAGGCAGCCCGGCGGGGGAGGGTGTCCCTCGACGAGAACGTCGAGACCCGCGACGAGGTGGACCTGTTCACCCCCCGCGAGCGGTCGGTGCTGGCGTTGGTGGCGTTGGGAAGGACAAACCGTCAGGTAGGCGACGAGTTGTTCATCAGCGAGAAGACGGTGAGCGTCCACTTGAGCCGGATCATGGCGAAGCTGGGCGCGAGCAGGCGCGCGGAAGCAGTGGCGGTCGCATACGAACGCGGCTTGCTCACCGAACAGTCACCCACAGCAGGCTGAGCCCGCCAGCAGATGCCTGTTAGGGCAGCCAGAGCGGCCATCAACATCCACCCGCAAACGCAAGGGGCCCAACAGAACGGCCTGTTTGGGTGGTTCGCCTTGATTCGGGGGGAGAAGGACCTAAACTTTCGCGGCGCGGGGCAGTTTCCCTATCCTGCCCGCTTTACCCGCGCAGGTCCTTCTCCGGGGTCCCCGAATCAAGGCGAACCACCCAAACAGGCACCCCGAGACCAAGACCGCCACGAACCACCCAACAGGCACCCGAACGCCACCCGCCGCGGCGAACCGGACGGGCTCAGAACTCCCAGACCCACCCGGTCCCATCGGCGGCGCCGTTCTTCAGCGCCGCGTTCCCCGATTTGTACTTGGTGTCGAACACAATCTTGCCGGTGGTCTTCTCGCCCGGCTTGTAATGGCGGGTGAGCTGCTCGGACTCCGGGAAGCACGCATTCGCGGCCGGCGTCGACACGAGGGTGTCGGCCCCGTCATCCCCAAGAATCTCGAACGACCCCGCATGCAGGTGCTTGAGCTCGTCCGAGTACTTCTCCATCGGCTCCACAGTCATCGTGAAGACCACGAAGTGGCCCTTCTCCGGCTCTTTGGCCTCGGGCGCGGTGCACTCGGGATCGACCTCGACCTTGTCCAGCCGAAACGTGACCAGCCGTGAGCCGTCCTCGGCCACCACGCCCGCATCCTCACCGACCCGCTTCGGGAGGACCGGCGCGCCGGTCGCGTTGATCTTCGTCCCGCCCGACGAGGTCTCGCCGGGCTCCTTCTTCGTGTCGGTCAGCTCAATGCCAGGCGGCCCTGACTGCGGTTTGCCGCCGATGGAATCCGAGCATCCCGCCACCAGCAGCGCACCAGCCAACAACACCGTGAGCTTTGACCGCACTGACTCCCCCTTGTCCGCCGATCAGCGTGGCAGGCGCTTGAGTGCCTTCAGGCCGATCGTCAGTGCCTTCGTCCACGCCTTCGACGGGACCCTCTTCCACCCACGCAACGGAACCACGCGCTGCGCGGCGATCGTTTGCGCCTCAGTGTATTTGGTGATGCCTTCCTCGCCGTTGCGCCTGCCCACCCCCGACTCGCCCATGCCGCCCATCGGCGCGTCCAGGCTGCCGAACGCGGCGCCGAAGCCGTCGTTGATGTTGACCGTGCCCGCGTGGATGCGCTTGGCCACCCGCTCGCCCGCGCGCCTGCTGCGGGTCCACACACTGGCGTTGAGGCCGTAGCGGGTGGCGTTGGCCTGGTCGATGGCCTCCTGCTCGTCGCTGTAGCCGTAGATCGACACGACCGGGCCGAAGGTCTCCTCGGCGAACAGGAGCATGCCTTCGCGGACGTCGGTCAGGATCGTCGGCTCGTAGAACAGCGGGCCGAGTTCCGGGCGCGGCTTGCCGCCCGCCAGCACGGTGGCGCCCTTGCCCCGGGCGTCCTCGACGTGGTGGTCGATCGTCTTGAGCTGCTCGGCGGAGGTCAGCGAGCCCAGATCCGGGCCGTAGGACAGCTCGGCGCCGATCTTGACGGACTTGGTCTTCGCCACGAACGCGCGGGTGAAGGAGTCGCGGATGCTTTCGTGGACGTAGATGCGTTCCACCGACACACACAGCTGGCCCGCGGAGGAGAAGCACGCGGTGACCGCGCCCGCGGCGGTCTTGTCGACGTCGGCGTCGGGCAGCACGACCATCGGGTTCTTGCCGCCGAGTTCCATCGAGTAGCTGGTCAGCAGCGCCGCCGCCTTCGCGGCCAGACCCTTGCCGGTCTCGGTGGAGCCGGTGAAGCCGAGGTAGTCGGCCTCCTCGATCAGGGCGGTGCCGATCTTCGAGCCGCGGCCGAGGACGATCTGCCAGACGTCCTTGGGCAGCCCGGCCTCTTCGGCGAGTTCCTGCAGCCACAGCGCGGAGAGCGCGGTCTGGTTGTCGGGCTTCTGCACGAGGGTGTTTCCCGCGATCAGCGCCGGGATGGCGTCCATGCCGGTGAGGGCGAGCGGGTAGTTCCACGGGGAGATCATCGACACGACACCCTTGGGGTGGCGCACCTGCGTGGTCCGGGTGAACACCGGCAGCGCGCCCGCGCGCCTGCGCGGGGCGAGAAACTTGGCGGCCTTGCGGCCGTAGTAGGACGCGGTCATCGCGGTGACCGCGACCTCGTCGTAGGCGTCGACGCGGGACTTGCCGGTCTCGACCTGCATGATGTCGAGGACCTCGTTCTGCCGCTCGAGCAACAGGTCGTGCAGGCGCAGGAAGATCCGCGACCGGTCGGCCACCGACGTGGCCGCCCAACTCGCCTGGGCCACCCGGGCCCGGGCGAACGCGCGGCGCACGTCGGCGTCGTCGATCTGCGGGAGCGTGATGATGGGCTCACCGGTGAAGGGCGCGGCCATCTGCACAGTGGACGGGTCGGTGCCGGTGACGGCGCGATCGACCAGTTCGGTCGCACGGACCACCGTGGGCGCGCCGGTTACTCCACCGATGGTCGCTGAGGTCGTGGCCGTGCTCATGGGGGCTCCTTCGCTCGACACTGAGCGCCCATGTTACTTCCGGGTAGCACCTTCCGTCGCAGTGGTGGCGGTCACGTCATCCGGCTGGAGGGATGGGTCCACCGTGATGGCTACGCGGAGCATGCTGTCCTCGTAGCGCACCGTCACCGGATGCACGGAGGACCGGGCGGCCCGTTCGAACCCGGTTTCCTGCGACAGGCACCAGGCGATCATCCGCCGGTGGCCCTCGGCGCGGGCGATGGCGCCGAGCCGGTCGATCATCGCGGTGCCCACGCCCTGGCGCTGCCAGCCGTCCTCGACCAGCAGCGAGATCTCCGCCTCGGCCGGGTCGTTGGTGCGGATGAGCTGGGCCATCCCGATGACCTCGGTGCCGCACAGCGCCAGCAGCGTCTTGCCCCGCGGCGGCTGCAGCAGGCGGTGCAGCCAGCGGCGGGGGAGGGTGCGCAGGCCCGAGTGGTACCGGGCGAAGAGGGTCTGGGCTGAGCAGCGGGCGTGCAGGTCGGCGACCGCGTCGCCGTCGGCGGGCGTGCCGGGGCGCAGGACGATGCCCGCGCCGTTGTTCGCGATGACCGCGCTCGGAGCGCCCGCGGCGATCACACCGGCGGTCAGGACCTCACCGAACGCGGCGACCCTGGCCAGCTCCACCTCGGTGAACGGCGCCCACCCGCGGCGGGCGACCAGGGTGGTGTCCGTGCCCAGGTGCAGGACCGCGAGGTGTCCGCTCTGGTCGGACTCGACGTCACCGGCTTCGGCGACGCGCACCGAGTCGGCGCCGAGCATCGTCCGCACAGCCTCGGCGGTCGCGGCCTGGTCGCGCAGGGCGGCCCCCGCGGCGCGCAGGGCGGCGGTGGTCCGGTCGACCATCTGCCGAACCTGGGCGCGCGTGATGCCGACGCAGCGGCCACCTTCGGCGCGGATGTCGTCGATCAGGGACGCGGGCTCGGTGCCTGCGGGGGTGCTCACGACGATCTCGTCGATGACGCCGCCGGGCACCGGGAGCACCGAGAGCCCCAGAACGTTGCAGTCCCGCGCGGCGAGGCGGGTGGTGACCCGGGCGAGCGTGCCTGGACGATCGTCCAGGCGGATTCGCAGCCGCCAGGTCGTGGGCTGGGTCGCGGTGGTCGTGTCCATGCTTCGAGGATGCATGGCGAAGATTGCCGGCTGGGGGCCTCGATGTTTCGGGCATGTGATGGGTTGCCGCCCCAACCGCTGCCCCTTCGGCCCTCGTAGCCGCGGGCGGACGGGGCCTACGGTCGGTTCCGGACCACACGCGGCGAGGCGGCGACATGGTGGGTACATCGGAATTCTCCCAGGCCCAGGCGTTTCGCTATACCCTGCCGGACACCCCGATAGCCGCCGCCGCAGTCGACATCGGACACGTCGCCGTCGCCGTCTCCCTCACCCTGCGCGGCGATTTGGACGTGACCACCACCACGCTCCCTGACGCTTCGGTTTCCCAGGTGCGCACCAGAAGCTTGGCCGTCGTGCGAGACGTGGCCACTGGTGTGATGGTCGGCGGCATCGGCTCCACGACGGCACGGGTGACCTCAGGTGCGGGACATGTGTTCACCCAGGCGGGCCGCACTTTCCGCCCACCGAACAGAATGGCGTTCACCGGCAAGTGTGCGGTGGGTTACATGCGGGGAGAGGTTCGGGTATCGGGGGAAGTCGGTTACGCGCTGGAGGTGTCGGCCCTGCCCCACCACGAGGACACACCACCTTGGGACGGCTCACCGGACGCCCGCACCTGGTTCGCCCGACACGACCACGAACTCTCGGCGGTCGGCATGATGGTGCTGGTGGCAGTCCCTTTCGCCCCCGGCCCACTGGTGAGCCGCTGACACGAGGGATAGCTCCCTACCCTGCCACTGGACGACCAGATCCTCCTAGCGATCGCTCCTCGTCCTGCACCTAGAACGTGGTCGGCCCCGGGATGATGCTCTTCGTCCTACAGTTCCGGACGTGGTCACCTTCAGGGACAGCTCTTGGCCCTTGACCTCCGAACGTGGTCACCTTCGGGGACGGCTCTTCGCCCCTGCATTTCCCCCTTGCCCCTCGTCCTGGCCGCTTTTAATTCTCGATCATCGCTGTCAAGGGTCGGCTTGCCGATCGCGCAGCGACGGCGCTTGCGCCGCCCTTGACAGCGATGATCGAGAATTAAACAATCGAGCCAGAGGGGCCCACCACGTTGATCCCCGAGTTCTTGTTTGCTCCCAAGGGAAATTCCCCCTCGGCTACAATTGTTTAACTCTCGATCATCGGCGTCAAGGGCGGCGCAAGCGCCGTCGCTGCGCGATCGCTGCGCGACCCTTGACACCGATGATCGAGAGTTAAAGATGGCCAGGACGAGGGGGCAGGGGGTAGAGCAGGGATTAAAAGCCAAAGACCGCAAGGGCAACCCCGTTGTAGTTGGGGGTGTGGAGTCGTGTTTGTGCCGCTTGTTTCGAGGCGGGGGAGGCGGGGACAGATGGGGTGGAGTGACTAGGGATTGTGGTGGGTGCAGCAGTCCGGCGGTGGGGGTCGTCAGCCGCCGATGATGACGGTGCCCGCCGCGATGATGGTGCCCTTTGGTAGCGGTGCCGGGTCGTTGCATGTGTTGACCTTGTCGCCGTTGCGGGCGGCCGGTTTGTTGTTGATCAGGACGCTGGAGCTTCCTTTGAGGACAGTGCCCTGGTTGGTCGGCGGCACCTGAAACGTCGACGGTGGCGGCACAATATGCGGTGGGGAGTTCGTCACCGTGCTCCCCGTGACCGCCGCCGGCGCTCCGCCGATCATCACGTTCGTACTGCAACCGCCGGTGATGGTGCCGGTGAACGGCAGTGGCGTGATCGTCGGTACCGGCCCGCCAGGGGACGGGACCATCACGATGTGATTATCCGTCCCCACGACCTTGTCGCCCTGTTTGGCCGCGAAGCTCATGTCGGGTCACCGACCGGTGTGCGCACCCATCGCTTGTTGCCCGCCGGCGCCAGGGGGGCGGGAACCTCTTGGTTGGAGCGCAACGTGATCCGCTCGGCGGGTGCCGCCAGGTCGGTCTCGACGGGCGGCAGGTAAGGCGCGCTCACCGAGATGATGAAAGCCGCCCGGGCGGGCATGCCGAGGCTGCTCCACAGTTCGCCAGGGTCATCCCTTGACACCGAAAGGAACACCGGGTCGCCGGTTTCTGCCAGGGTGCCGCTGAGGCAGTCGGCGGGGATTGAGTCGGCGAAGATCATGGTGCGCAAGGCCAAATCCAGCAGCCGGTGTTCGTCCCCTACGCCGGGGGCGCGGGCCGTGACCAAATAGGACAGTGCGCATCTGCGTGCGGGCTGCTGTCGGGACAGCACCGCTCCGCGTTCGTCTCGGGTTTCGCCCCAGCCGGACTCGCGGCCGCGGGGGTCGTCGTGCAGGCCGAAGAGGAACAGGTCGAGGACCTTCGACGGGCGCTCGGTCTGCCAGGTCGGCTTCGGCGGGTCGAGCCGCACCGCCGTCCCCTCCGGCAGGCAGCGGCCGAGCATCAGGCACAGGGCGTCGTCCACCTCGGTGATCACCCGAACAGTGTGGGCGCGGCCACCACCCGCCGCAGCGGTCCGCCGCCCGTCCCTTCGGTGCGCGGAGTCCGCCCGAAGGGGCGGTCCTGGCCGCCCCAGGCCCCGCCCCCGGACGACTGCGTTCGACCCGGCCCGCCCAGCAAGCTCGGGACACGAGTCCCGCGGTCTGGGACCCGGCCCACCCGACGGTGTAGGGAGATCCTTCGATGGCCAGCAGCTATCTAGCGCCAGGCGTGTACATGGAGGAGGTGTCCTCCGGCTCGCGGCCCATCGAGGCGGTCGGCACCGCTGTCGCCGCGTTCGTGGGGTTCGCCGAGCGCGGCCCCCTGCACGAGCCCGTCCTGGTGACCAACTGGACGCAGTTCAAGACCAACTTCGGCGACTTCGTCGACGGCTACTACCTCGCGCACGCCGTGTACGGGTACTTCCAGAACGGCGGCGGCGTGGCCTACGTGGTGCGCGTCGGCGGCGCGGGCGCGGAGGGCAACGGCCACACGAACGGCCAGATCACGTCCGTGCCGATGGCCGAGCTGCCCGGCACGAGCGGCGCGGGCCTCACCATCACCGCGCGCTCGGTCGACCCCGAGCTCACCGTGGAGGTGGCGCCCGCCTCGGAAGAGGGCGACGACACCTTCAAGCTGGTGGTCAAGCGCTCCGGCGAGCCGGTCGAGACCTTTGACAACGTCAGCACCAAACGCGGGCCGAACAACGTGGCCACGGTGGTGAAACAGCAGTCGAAGCTGATCAACGTCGAGGAGACGAAGGGCAAGGCGCTCGCCGTGCCCAAGGCGGGTGAGACCGCGCTGACCGCGCCGCCGCCCGTGCCGGAGAAGGTCGACGCCACCGAGTACGTCGGCAACTCCTCGGACCGCACCGGCTTCGGCGGCCTGGAGGCGATCGACGAGATCACCATGCTGTCCGTGCCAGACCTGATGGCGGCCTTCCAGCGCGGCGCGCTGACCATGGACGACGTCAAGGCCGTGCAGCTGGCCATGATCGCCCACTGCGAGCTGATGGCCGACCGCGTGGCGATCCTGGACACCCCGCCCGGGCTCAAGGCGCAGGAGGTCAAGGACTGGCGGATGGACTTCGCGGGTTACGACTCCAAGTACGCCGCCCTGTACTGGCCGTGGATCAAGGTCGCCGACCCGGTGGCGGGCAAGCAGGTCTTCGTCCCGCCGAGCGGTCACATGGCGGGCATCTGGGCCCGCAACGACTCCAGCCGCGGTGTCCACAAAGCACCCGCGAACGAGGTCATCCGCGGCGCGGTGACGTTGGAACTCAACATCACCAAGGGCGAGCACGACCTGCTCAACCCGATCGCGGTCAACTGCATCCGCTCCTTCCGCGGCCAGGGCATCCGGGTCTGGGGGGCGCGCACCCTGTCGAGCGACCCGGAATGGCGCTACCTCAACGTTCGCAGGCTGTTCAACTACGTCGAGAAGTCCATCCTGCAAGGCACCAACTGGGTCGTGTTCGAGCCGAACGACCCGAAGCTGTGGGACTCGGTGAAGCGCACGGTGACGATGTTCCTGCGCCGGGTCTGGCGCGACGGGGCGCTGTTCGGCCGCACCCCGGCGGAGGCGTTCTTCGTCAAGTGCGACGAGGAGAACAACCCGCCGGAGAACCGCGACGCGGGCATCCTCACCGTCGAGATCGGGATCGCGCCGGTCAAGCCCGCGGAGTTCGTCGTCTTCCGCATCTCGCAGTTCTCCGAAGGCGCCGGCCTCGAGGAATAGACCTCCACAGCTAGGAAGGACGCACCATGGCCGCAGGCCTCAACTCCAGCCAGCCGAACGACGCGCTGACCGCCGCCAGGTTCTCCATCACCATCGACGGCTACGAGATCGCCTCGTTCTCCGAACTGCAGGGCATCACCACCGAGGTCGAACCCGTCGAGCTGATGGAGTCGACCGACAAGGAGGTCGTGCTCAAGAAGCTGCCCGGCAAGACCAAGCCCGCCACGCTGGTCCTCAAGCGCGGCAAGAACGCCAGCATGGAACTGTGGGCGTGGCACGAGGCCGTGCTGATGGGCGACATCGTCGCGGCGCGCAAGAGCTGCTCGCTCATCATGTACGGCACCGACGGCAAGCCGGTCGCCCGCTACCACCTCGAGCACGCCTGGCCGTCCAAGCTGGAGATCGGCGCGCTCAAGGCCGGGTCCAGCGAGGTGCTCATGGAGACGGTCACGATCGTGTCCGAGCGCATCCAGCGCGTGTCCGTATGACCCTGACCCAGGAAGCGGGGCTGCGCACCGAGTATCCGTTCACGCTGCCCCGCGGGTTCGTCGACGAGCACGGCCGGGTGCACCGCGACGGCGTGATGCGGCTGGCGACCGCGCGCGACGAGATCACCACGCAGGCCGACCAGCGGTCCAAGCAGAACCCGGCGTACCTGACCGTGCTCCTGTTGGAGCGGACCATCACCACGCTCGGCGATCTAGCCTCTGTGGACACGTTCGTCGTGGAGAACCTGTTCGCCTCCGACATGGCCTTCCTGCAGGACCTCTACCGGCGCATCAACGCCGACGGGCACACCGAGGTCGCGGTGCACTGCCCGCAGTGCGGAACCGGGTTCGCGGTCGACGTGGCAGGTGATGCCCCGGGGGGATCGTGACGTACGCGCCCGACCGCCTGTGGGAGGAGGTCGCGTACGTCGCCTACTACCTGCACTGGACGTTCGACTCGATCCTCGACCTCGAGCACCCGGTGCGCGACCGGCTGATCACCGAGATCGGCCGCATCCACAGCAGACTCGACGAATGAGCAGGGGAGGGACCGGATGCGCTGGCCATTCCGACGGGCGTCACACACCACCGCACCGGCCCCGGCCCCCGCGCCGGAGCGGGCTCGCGGCGAGTGGGTCCTGGTGCCGCCCATGCCCACGACGTTCGCCGCGGACGCGCCCCTGGTGACCGGACCGGCGCCGGTGCAGCCGCCGCTGCCCGGCCGCACGGCCGTCGTCCGATCGCAGGTCCCGCCCGCGATCGGGCGGGTCGAGGGAATTGCGCGGGCACTGCCATTGCCCGCCGCCCGGCCCGCCGCCGAGCCGCTGCCGCAGCGGCCAAAGGTCCACAAAGGACGAGCGGTCGGACAGCTCACCGAGGCCACCGAAGCGTATGTCGGCGAGGCGCGGGAACCGGCGGAGCCGTACCGGGCCCCAGGCTGGATGCGCTACGTCCCGGAGTGGATGCAGCAGAGCACACCCGAGCCCGACCCGGCCCCGCCGACGCCGTCCTTCCCGTCCGTCGTGCCCGACCGGCCGCTGTCGATCCCGTCGAACATCCCAGCCAACCCGCGAATCCCCACCCCCGAGCCGGTGCTCCCGCCGCGGGTGGCGGAGGTCGTCCGGTCGGCCGAACCGCCGCCGCCCACCAGGCGTAGGCCGAGCCTCGGGCAGACCCGCAGGCTCGGCCTGGGCAGCCCGGTCTCGCGCCCGGCCGACGAACCGTTCGTCCCACCCGCCGAGCCACCGATGGTGGTCGAAGCGGCCCAGGAGGAACTTCCGCCACCCGCCCCAGTACCGCCACCCGCCCCGGCTCCACCACCGCCGGAGCCGCCTCCCGCCCCGCCACCCTTGGTGTACCGGGCGGGCGGTGAGCCGTTGCCGCGGGTGACCGGACAGATCGTGCGCGACGAGGTGCCTCCCGACCTGGCAGGCACCTTGAAGCGTGACCGGGGCGCGGACGTCTCCGCGGTGCCGGTGTTTCGCGGACCCACTGTGGATGCCGAAGCCCGGTCGCGGGGAGCGCGCGCGTTCGCCAAGGACGGCGCGGTGTTCCTGCCCGAGTCCGCCGGGCCGACCAGCGGGACCAAGGCGAAAGCCCTGCTGGCGCACGAACTCGTCCACGTCGTGCAGCAGCGCACCCTGGGCTCGCTGCCCGCACTGTCCACACCGGAAGGTCGCGGCCTCGAAGCCGAGGCTGTGGCCGCCGAACGCCAGTACGGCGGTCTCGCCGACACCCCGCTCATCCACCCGCCGCAGCCGCAGGCCGCCGAGCCCAGCATGTCCGGGCCAGCGCAGCTCGCGCCCACCGTCGTCACCCCGCCCGACCCAGTGCATTCGCACTTCGAGCGCGAGGCCCGCGAGGAGATCGATCAGATCGCCGAGAGCACCGCGCACCGCGTGCTGGAGGAGTGGACCCCTCCCACCCCCTCAGGCGGCCGCACACCCAGCGGTCCACGCCTGACCTCGGGCCTGCCCACCACCGTCGGCGGCGCGGTCGGCGACACGGTCGGCTTCACCGAGCGCCGTGGGGCCGACGCCACCTCGCCCACCACCTCCACCCGCTTCGCTGGAGGCGGTGGGTCCGGCACGTTCGACCGGGCCGCCCGCCGCCAGGAGATGGAAACCGAGCTGCTCGACGCGCTCAACGCCGAGCAGGCCGAGCAGGGCGGGTCCCTGATCAGCCACCTCGGCGACGCCGACCTGGAACGCATCGAGCGCGCCCTCGACCGCGAGGAGCAAGGCGGCGGCCGGGGCTCGACCACCACACCGCGCCCGATCAACCCGCAGGAGGGCGGCGCATTCGGCGACACGGTCAGCTTCACCACGCGCAGCGGCGCCGACCTGGTCGACCCGCGCGCCCGCCAGACCGCCCAGGGCGCGGCGAGCAGACTCAGCCTGGCCGCCGCCCTGTCCGCGTCGACCGACTCCACGAGCGCCACACGAAGCCGGACGGCTCCCGGCGCCACCGAGCGGCTCAGCGACGCGGGCGGGACCTTCGGCGACACGGTCAGCTTCAGCGAGCCCACGGGTGACGACACGTTCCGCGGCGGGCGCCGCCCCGACTCCGCCACGTCGAGCACGAGCCGCGCGGGCACCGGGGCCGCGGACATGCACGGCAGTGAGGAAGAACCCGTGGACCTCGACCGGGTGGACCTGGAGGACCTCACCGCCCGCCTCTACGACCGGGTGCGCAGCAGGCTGCGCCTGGAACTGCTGGTCGACCGGGAACGGTCCGGCTGGCTCACCGACTTCAGGTAGGAGGAAACCGTGGCTCTCAGCGACGCGAGCAAGATCGGCCTGTCCAACAGGTTCGTCGTCACGATGACCGGCATGAAGGACTACGACCTCGGCAGCTGGTTCAAGGCCGAGGGTCTCGACGTGAGCTGGGATGTGGCCGAGTACCGCACCGGAGACGGCGGCAACGACCGGTTCTACTTTCCTGGCAACACCAAGTACAGCAACATCAAACTCACCCGCGCCGTCTCCGAGGAGACAAAGAAGGTGCGCACGTGGCTGAGCAAGAACTCGTTCACCAGTGACGTCTTCGTTGGCAAGATCGAACTCTTTGGGTCCAAAAAGGACGATGGGGTGATCACCGAGTGGGAGCTGCGCGACGTCATGCCGGTGAAGTGGTCCATCAACGGTTTCGACGCGGGCGCGAGCCAGGTCTCCCTGGAGAGCTTGGAACTGGCGCATAAGGGATTCCTCGACGACGAGTTCAAACTCCGCCAGTAAGGGAGATGATCCGCCGTGGCGCTCAGCATGTCGGCGATGCTCGCACTCACCGTCCGATTCCACGTGTCCGTCGACGGCGTGGACCTCGGCGGGTGGGCGCGGTGCAAGGGCCTGGCCGTGAAGTTCAACCCCTACAAGGTGAAAGAAGGTGCGAACTACCTCTACGAGCCGATCCTGCCCGGGCACCTGGAGTACCCGGAGGTGACGCTGGAGCGCGCGATGGACAAGGCGGGCGCGGACAGCGTGCAGAAGTGGCTGCGGGACCGGGCGAACGGGTGGGTGCAGTCGATGATCGGCGCCCCCGGCGGCACCGCGCAGATCACGCTTTATGACGCGCACGCGAAGGAAGTGTCGTCGTGGCAGCTCCGCAACGTCTACCCGAGCAGCTGGAAGGGGCCCGACCTGGACGCGATGACCCTGGGTATCGCGATCGAGAGTTTGACGCTGGTGCACGAGGGTTTCCTGTAGGGAGCGCGAGATGACGATGAGCGTGGGCGTGGGGGCGAGCGTGGCGACCGCCGCCGGTGGGGGAGCGGTGGTCGGCGCGGCGAGCGCGGCCGTGGGCGCCGGGGTGAGCGCGGCCATGATCGCGGGCGCCCGGGTTCCGGCGATGCTCTACTGCGTCAACCCGCTGACGCCCGGTGTCGTGCCGTTCGACTTCAACCCGGAGAAGATCTCCATCAAGCGCAGCGCCAGCTATACCGCGAAGCCGAACATGCACGCCCTGCACGTGCCCGGCGGCGCGTCCGGCACGATCACGAAATCCGTGCAGGCGCCGATGATCTCGATCAGCAAGATCGTGTTCGAGGGTGTGACGGCGAAGCTGCGCTGCGACCAGCTGCTGCGGTGGATGAGCCCGTTCAGCGGCATCGGCAGCATGGGCATCGCGGGGGCGACCCTGGAGACCACGCTGCCGGAGATCACCTTCCAGTGGGGGCCGCCGATGGTGGCGTTCATGTACCAGGTCCGGCTGGTCAGCGTCGGGATCTCCTACGTGCGCTTCGACTTCACCGGCATCCCGATCCGCGCGGAGATCGACCTGTCGATGCGTGAGCAGCCCAGCGCGCTCGCGAGCCTGCCCACGAACCCGACGTCCGGCGGCCTTCCTGGGCGGCGCACGCACACCGTGTCCTCTGGCGACACCCTGCAATCCATTGCCATGGCGCATTACGGCAGGCCCGGCCTGTGGCGCCGGATCGCGGAGGTGAACCGGATCGGGAATCCGAGCAGGCTGCGACCCGGCCAGACCGTCTACTTGCCAAACCCGGATGAGCTGACCACCGGGAGCAGCCGATGATGCCGGGTGGGAGCAGCACGGGCATCGTGATGCCCGCGATCCTGGTCGGCCACCCGGTCGGGATCCCGATGATGCCCAACCACTCGCAGCTGTTGATCCGCGCGGTCGTCGACACCCACCTGCACCTGCCGGACATGTTCGAACTGACGTTCCTGGACAACGCGGGCACGTTCCTCGACGATTCCGGGCTGCGCATCGGCTCGGTCGTCGAGATCAAGGCGAACCGCGCCGGGTCGACGGACACGAAGTCGCTGATCACCGGCGAGGTCACCGCCGTCGAGGCGCTGTGCCAGGACTCGATGATCCTGACCGTCGTGCGCGGATACGAGAAGGCGCACCGGTTGCAGCGGGCCAGGCGGACCCGGACGTTCGTCAACATGAAGGACTCCGACATCGCGAGCCAGGTCGCCCGGGACGCGGGTCTGCGCATCGGCACGGTCGACGCGACGACCACCGCGCACGACCACATCGCGCAGGTGTCGCAGACGGACTGGGACTTCCTCACCGACCGGGCCCGCGAGATCGGCTACGAGACCGGCGTGGCGGGCGGGAAGTTCTTCTTCCGCAAGGCTTCCGGCAGCTCTGGTGGCGGTGGGCTGATGGACGCGGCGGCTTCGATGGTCGGGTTGGGCTCGACGCTGACGTTCAAGGACAACCTGCACACGTTCCTGCCGCGGCTGTCGGCGGCGAACCTGACCCCGGATGTCGAGGTCCGGGTCTGGGACTCGAAAGCGGCCCGGGTCGCGGTGGGCAAGGCCAACTCGGAGACCGGGTCGGTGAAGATCGACGGCCAGCTTCCGGCCACGCTGGCGAACTCGTTCACCGATGGGCTGTCGCTGCCGATCACCATGCCCGCGCCGCCCGCCCTGCCGGGTATGCCCGCGCTGGACATGGGGACCGCGCCGAGCAACACCGCTTATGTCGTGGTCAACCGGCCGATGGGGCGCGGTACGAGCGCGGAGAGCGTCGCGCAGGTGGCGGCGAAGAGTTTGGCGGAGCACGTGTCCAGCACGTTCGCCGAGGCGGAGGGTGACGCCTATGGCGATCCGTCGATCCAGGCGGGCGGCAGCGTGACGATCGCGGGGGTGCCGAAGCAGTTCGCGGGCAAATGGGTTGTGACCAACGCCCGGCACATCTTCGACCCGCTGGAAGGCGGGTACCACACCAAGTTCTTCGTCAGCGGCCGACAGGACCGGTCGCTGCTGCGCCTGGCGTCCTCGGGTGCGAGCCAGCGGGGTCCGTTCGACGGGCTGGTGTGCGCGGTGGTGACCAACGCGAAGGACCCCGACAAAGCCGGCCGGGTGAAGGTCGCGATGCCGTGGCTGTCGCCGAACTACGAGTCGGACTGGGCCCGGGTGGCCCAGGTCGGGGCGGGCAGGCGCAGCGGAGTGCTGTTCCTGCCGGAGGTCGGTGACGAGGTGTTGGTGGGCTTCGAGTTCGGCGACGCGCGGCGCCCGTATGTCCTGGGTGGACTGATCAACGACAACTCCGATTTCGGCCACCTCAAGTCCGCGGTCGACGGTTCCGGGGCGGTGGTCGAGCGTGGCCTCGCCTCGCCCGCGGGCAACCGGCTGCTGTTCACCGACGACCTTCCCCCTGGCCCGCCGGGGAAGGCGCCGCCGAACAAGTCCGAGATCGTGGTGGGCACCAAGGACGACAAGCTCTCGCTGCACATCGACCAGGCGGCCGGGACGGTGAAGCTCGTCTGCGACCCGGCCAAGCCGATCAGCAAGGGCAAGGGCGAGCTGGTCATCGAATGCGGCGCCATGGGTGCGATCACCATCAAGGCAGGCATGGGCGGGATCAACGTGGAGACGACCGGTGCGCTGTCGCTGAAGGGGAAGACGGTCAAGGTCGAGGCAGAAGGGATCACCGAGATCAAGGGCAAGACGGTGAAACTGAACTGATCAAGCTCAACTGTGACTTTAGGACAGGAGTGTGTGATGTCGCAGGACTTCGTCGGTGCCGGGTGGGCGTTCCCGCTCGGCGTCGGATCGCAGGGCGGGATCGCCCTGGTCCGGCGGGAGGTGGAGCTGGAGCAGGCGATGCGGCTGATCCTGGCCACCTACCCCGGCGAGCGGCCGATGCGGCCGGAGTTCGGCAGCCGCATCCGCGACTTCGTGTTCCGCCCGGCCAACATGGAGACCATCGCCGAGCTGTCCCACGAGGTCCGCCAAGCGCTGCTGCGCTGGGAACCCCGGGTCGACGTCGAGAAGGTCGACGTCACCCCGGACCCGTACGCGGCGGGCACGCTCTACATCGACATTCGCTACAAGATCAAGGACACCAACGACCGGCGCAACCTGGTCTTCCCGTTCTACTCCATCCCCGAGGACGGGAGTGACTACTGATGGCGCTGCCGACCCCCAACCTCGACGACCGCCGTTTCCAGGACCTGGTCGACGACGCGAAGCGCATGGTGATGCGCCGCTGTCCTGAGTGGACCGACCACAACGTCTCCGACCCCGGGGTGACCCTGATCGAGACGTTCGCGTTCATGACCGATCAGCTGCTGTTCCGGCTCAACCAGGTGCCCGACCGGCTCTACGTCAAGTTCCTCGACATGATCGGCCTGCGGCTGATCCCGGCCACCCCGGCCCAGGTTCCGGTGACGTTCTGGCTGTCCGCGCCCGCGATCACCACGGTGGGGATCCCGCTGGGCACCTCGGTCGCGACGATTCGCACCGAGGTCGACGAGTCAATCGTCTTCTCGACCACACGCGACTTGTCGATCATCCCGTGCTCGCTGCACGCCGTAGGGACCTGGCGCCACGGCGAGGACGAGCCGACGCTGCGCACCGAGGAACTCCGGATGGGGGAGCGGTTCCCGGCGTTCACCGATGTGCCCGTGCCCGGCGATGTGCTGCTCGTCGGCCTGACCGCGGCCGTCCCGAACTGCGTGGTGCGGCTGGATGTCGACGCGACCGTCGAGGGCTACGGCGTGCACCCCGACCACCCGCCGCTGGTGTGGGAGGCGTTCAACGGCACCGAGTGGGTCGAGTGCCTGGTCAGCCGCGACGCGACCGGCGCGCTCAACGTCGACGGCGAAGTGCTGGTGCACGTGCCGTCCGACCACGAGACCGCCGTGTTCGGCGACGAGCCAGGGGGCTGGCTGCGCGCCCGGGTGATCGAGGTCGACGAGGAGTACCCGAAGTACCGGACCGCGCCGATCATCGCCGGTCTCGCGGCGAGCACCGTCGGTGGAACCGTCGTGTCCGGGCACTGCGACGTCATCGAGGACGAGGTCCTCGGGCTGTCGGAAGGCGTGCCGGGACAGGAGTTCCTGGTCGAACACGGGCCGGTCGTCGGTGAGGCCATCCTGGAGGTGACTTCGGAGGACGGGTGGCAGCCCTGGACCCAGGTCCAGCACTTCGCGGCGAGCACCCCGGAGGACAGCCACTACCTGCTCGACGCCGTCACCGGAACCATCCACTTCGGACCCGCGATCCGCGAGCCGGACGGCGGGCTGCGGCAGTACGGGGCCGTTCCGCCGCATGGCGGCACGATCCGGCTGCGCCGCTACGCGGTCGGCGGTGGACGGGTCGGCAACGTCGGCGCGGGCGCGATCCGGACCCTCAAATCGTCCATCCCGTTCGTGTCGGGCGTGGAGAACCTGGAGAGCGCGTCCGGCGGTGTCGACGGGGAGACCGTCGAGCAGGCCAAGGCGCGCGGGCCGATCCTGCTGCGCACCCGAAGTCGTGCGGTCACCGCGGAGGACTACGAGGCGATCACCCAGGAAGCCGCGCCGGACATCGCCCGCGTCCGCTGCGTGACCGCGGGCGACGACGACGTCGACGCCGGATCCGTTCGGGTGCTGGTCGTCCCCGCGGCCGCCCAGGTGGACAACCGGATCACCTTCGCGGATCTGGTTCCCGGCGAGGACACGCTGACGCGCATCACCGACCGGCTCGACGAGGTGCGGCTCATCGGCACCAGAGTCCTGGTCTCGCCGCCGAAGTACCGCGGTGTCACCGTCGTGGCCAGGGTCATCGCCCGCCCGCGCGTCGACCGCGCCCGGGTCCGCGCGGATGCTTTGGCCGCGTTGTACGGGCACCTCAACCCGATCACCGGCGGACCGGACGGACGCGGCTGGCAGTTCGGCAGGCCCGTGCAGGCCGGAGACGTCTACGCGCTGCTGCAACGGGTTCGCGGCGTCGACATGGTCGAGGACGTGCGGCTCTTCGGCGCGAACCCGGTGACCGGCGAGCGCGGCGAGGAAACCCAGCGGCTCGACGTCGACCGGTACAGCCTGGTGTTCAGCTACGAGCACCACGTGAAGGTGGAGGAACACTGATGCGCGGGCTCGTGCCTGGCCTGGTGACCGCGGCGCCCATGCTGGAGATGCTGCCCGCGGTGTACCAGGAGGACCCGTTCACCGAGCGGTTCATGGCGGGCTTCGACGACGTCGTCGCGCCCGTGCTGGCCACCCTGGACTGCCTGGTGGAGTACTTCGACCCGCTGCTGGCGCCCGAGGACTTCCTGGAGTGGCTGTCAGGCTGGGTCGGCATCGAACTCGACGAGGGCTGGCCCATCGAACGGCGCCGGGCGGTCGTCGGGACCGCGGTGGAGATGTACCGCATGCGCGGCACGGTGGCGGGCCTGCGGGCGAACCTTGAGGTCCTGACCGGCGGAAACGTCGAGATCGCGGACAGCGGCGGCGTCGCCTGGTCGCGTGACCCGGCGGCGGGCCTGCCGGGGGAGGCGAGCCCCAGGCTGGCCGTCCGAGTGCGGGTGGAAGACCCGGAGGCGGCGCCGCTGGACCTGGTCGAGGCCGCCGTCGCGGCGGCCAAACCCGCCCACGTGGTGCACCGAGTGGAGGTGGGCTCCCGATGATCTCCTGCAAGAGCTGCGGCTACCACAACGCCGACGCGGACGCCTTCTGCGGAAAGTGCGGCGGCTTCCTGGAATGGACCGGCGTGAAGGTCGCGCCGCCGCCCGCGCCGGTGGTGGAGGAGGAAGAGGAGGAGCCACAGAAGCGCGGGTTCCTCGCGCGCCTTCAGTCGGCGTTGTATTTGGACGTGGGGGACCGGCCGCCGGTGCCGCCGACCACGCGCCCGGGGATGGCCGCCCCTCCGGGTGGGCCGCCCCGGCCAGGCGCCCCGGGAGCACCTGCCGCCCCGGCTCGCCCCGGCGCACCCGCACCGCCCGCCCGACCAGGTGCCCCAGCCGCACCTGGCGCACGGCCCGCCCCACCGGCGCCACCGGGAGCTCCCAAGCCCCCCGCCCCTCCGGGTGCTGCGAAGCCGCCCGCCCCTCCGGGCGCGGCCAAGCCGCCCGCTCCGCCTGGGGCTCCTAAGCCTCCGGCCCCTCCGGGCGCCGCGAAGCCACCGACTCCTCCGGGAGCGTTGGCACCGCCCGCGCCCCCGGGAGTCCCCAAGCCTCCGGCCCCTCCTGACGCCGCGAAGCCACCAACTCCTCCGGGAGCGTTGACACCGCCCCCGCCACCGGGCGCCCCCAAACCTCCGTCGGCATCCGGTGCTTCAGCTCCGCCCGCGTCCCCGGGTGCTCCGACACCGCCCGCTCCACCGAGCGCGCCCGCGCCACCTGCTCCTCCCGCTGCGCCGAAGGCGCAGGCACCGCTCGCACCTCCTGGCGCCCCGACGGCGCCCGCTTCGTCGGGTGCCGCCGCACCGACTGCGACCAGGCCGCCGGTTCACTCCGGTGCCTCCGCGCCTGTAGGCGCCGCGACACCGCCCACCTCGGCAGAGGCGGCGGAAGCGGGCCCGCCGGGGCTGTCGAAGCCGCAGACTCCTTCCGCTTCCGCGACTCCGCCAACCTCGCCCGCACCTGACCTTCCGGCCGCCCCAGGCGCCGCGGCACCCCCGGCGGCCACCGGTGGGGCCGCTCCGCCATCGGCGCCGAAGCTTCCGGCCGCAGCAGGGGCGGCGGTGCCTTCCCTGGCTGCCGGTGCGGCTAGCCCGCCCGCGTTGCCTGATGCGGCCAAGTCATCGGCGATGGCCCCATCCGGGCCGAAGCTCCCGGCCGCCCCAGGCGCCGCGACACCTTCCGCGGCCACGCCGCCCGCGCTGCCGACGGCAGCCAAACCGTCGGCGATCGCCCTGCCCGCGCCAAAAGCGCCAGCCGTCGCCACCGCCGCGCCGACTCTTCCGACAGCGGTCAAGGCCGCGCCCCCGGACCCCGTCAGCCTCGAACTGCCCAAACCCTCCACCAACGGCGACAGCGAGGCCGCGGGCAACCTCGTCGTCCCCGTCACCCCCGGCGGCCCCCAGCCCGACGCCGTCCTCCCGCAGGAAATCAAGAAAGCGCCGCCACCCAAGAAGCGGCCGCCCACCCGCAAGCTCAAGCCCGGCGACCTCATCTGCGGCGACTGCGGCGAGGGCAACGCCGAGACGCGCAAGTTCTGCAGCCGCTGCGGCACCTCCCTGGCCGAGGCTGAGGTCGTCAAGCGGCCGTGGTGGAAGCGGCTGATTCCCCGCACCGGCGCCAAGGTGCGCAAGTCCGGCGACCGTCCTAAAGGGAGCAGACGCGGGAAGTCCAAGGTTGGCGAGGCCTTCCTGGCGACCTTCCGGGCGGTGCGGCGGGTCGCGGCCGTTCTTCTGCTTGTCGCCGGGATCGTCTACGGGGTTTCCGGGCAGTTCAGGGGGTGGGTGAACGAGCGGGCGTTCGCGCTCAAACACCAGGCCGAGAAGATCATCTTCCAGCAGTACGTGCCGGTCTCGCCGGTCGAGGTCACGGCCAACTCGCAACTGCCCGACTACCCCGGCTTCGCGGCCACGGACGGCCTCAAGAACACCTACTGGGCTGCCCCCGGCACCGGCCCCGAGCCCACGCTGGTCCTCCGGTTCGACCGTGAGGTCTCCGTCTCGCGCGCCCTCGTCCGCAACGGATCCGCGGAGGGCTTCCAGAGCAGGCATCGGGCCGAGCGGCTGCACTTCGTCTTCAACACCGGGCGCACCGCGGACGTGACGCTCAAGGACCACCCCGACCCGCAGGAGATCGACATCGCCAACGGAGACGGCGCCACCAGCGTGGAGATCCACGTGGTCTCGCTGTTCCGCTCGGTCAAGGGGACAGACCTGGCGGTGAGCGAGATCGAACTCTTCCAGAAAGATTAGTCAAGCTACTTGACTACTTCGCGAGGAACGCCTACCTTGATCCGTATCCCCACGGAGAAGAGGTCTCTTGACGTTCGTCAGTCACACGATCGACACCGCGCCCGACAAGGCGCGGCCCATCATCGAAGCCACCACCCGCAAGTTCGGCTACGTGCCCGAGCCGGTCGCACGCATGGCCGAGTCACCCGAGTTGCTGAGCACGTTCCTCGCGGGCGTGGCGGTGTTCGACCGCTCGACGCTGACCGAGGTCGAGCGGGAGGTCGTCGTCATGACGATGGCCACCCGGGTCGAGTGCCACTACTGCGTCGCCATGCACACCCCGAAGCTGCCCGGTGACGTCGCCGAGCCGCTGCGCTCAGGCAAGCCGCTCGACGACGCCCGCCTGGAAGTGTTGCGGCAGTTCACCACCGCGGTCTTGGCGACCAGCGGTGGAGTGTCCGAAGAGGACTTGGCGGCTTTCCTGGCCTCCGGCTTCACCCACCGCAACGCGCTGGACGTCGTGCTCGGCGTCGGCACCTACACCTTGTCCACCTTCGCGAACCGCCTCACCGACGCGCCGCTCGACGCGGAGTTCGAGCCATACCGGTGGGATCCTCACCACACGGGGCGCAGCGCCACCGGCTGACCGGACTCCGCGACGATCGCCCGAAGATCCGCGCGCAGACGGTGGACCTGGTCGGCTCCGATCAGGTCCACCCAGCGCCGCTCGATCTCCGTCCACACCGCCACGACCCGCTCGACGCACGCCCATCCGCGCGGCGCGAGCACGACCATCCGGCTGCGCCCATCGGTCGGATGCGGTCTGCGCTCGACGTATCCGCGCTGCTCTAGCTCGTCCACGAGCTGCACCGCCGCCTGCTTCGTCACCCCGAGGTGCTGCCCCAGTTCGACGGCCGTCGCGCCCTCGCGGTGCGACAGGTACTGGAAGACGAACCCGTGCGCGGGCCGCACATCCCCGAATCCCTCGGCGGCCAGGTGCTCGTGCACCTCGTCCATGACCGATCGGAACGCCATCGCCAGCAGTGCGGGGATCTCGGCGGCCATGGACCCTCCTCTGGTCAACTCGCTTTACTTTAGGCGCACCCCACAGATACTGGGCGCATGGGCAAAACATACGAGCGGATCGACGGCAGGCTGCGGGACTTCATCGAGCGGCAGCCGCTCTTCTTCATCGCCACCGCACCGCTCAGCGAGGACGGCCACGTCAACCTCTCGCCCAAAGGCCGCGCTGGTACCTCCGCGCTCCTCGACGACCGCACGTTCGCCTACGTCGACTTCGGCGGCAGCGGCGCCGAGACCATCGCGCACCTGCGGGAGAACGGGCGCGTCACGGTGATGTGGTGCGCCTTCGAGGGCCCGCCCAACATCGTGCGCATCCACGGCCGCGGCGAGCCCGTCTTCCGCGACGACCCGCGCTGGCCGGAGCTCATCGCCAAGATCCCCGAGGGGAAGAAGCCCTCGGCGCGCGCGATCATCGTGGTCACCGCCGACCGGATCAGTGACACGTGCGGCTACGCCGTTCCCCTCATGGATTACCAGGGCGACCGCACGCTGCACGAGGAGTTCTTCGGCCGCAAGACCGATGCCGAGTTCGCCGCCTACTGCGAGTCCAAGGACTACGTCGGCACCAGCCTCGACGGGCTGCCCGCTCTCCCGCTGCCGCTGCCTCAGGCTCCGTAGGCGAACACGGGGTAGTGGTCGGAGTAGTCGTTGTAGCTGTAGGTCGTGAACCACGACGTCACCTTCCACGTCGGACTCTTGACCGCCCGCGTGTCGTTGATCAAGTCGCCGCCGGGGTGGCCGTTGATCGACAGCACGTAGTCGAGATGCTCGGGCGCCGCGTTGCCGTACTGGCCCTTGCAGACGCTGTTGGTCACGCAGTCCCACGAGTACCGGTGGCCGGTCAGCCGTGGCGCCCGGGCGTTCAGTGACGTGAGCATCTGGCCGTACTCGGCGCTTTCCCCGATGACGTTCAGGTCGCCCGCGACGTACACCGGTTCGGTCGCCGGGATGGCCTGCCGGTCGAGGAAGGCGCGGATCTCGGCGCGCTGCGAGGTGCGAACGGACCCCGGTGAGACCGAGCAGCTGCCGTCCTCGGCCTGTGCGTGCACGCCGACCACGTGGATCGGACCCGAAGGCGAGCTGAGCCGGACGTAGGCGAAGCCCTTGTTCGACATCGGCTCCGCGCCGCAGCGCTGGGTGAAGACGTGCTGCACCTTGCGGGTGATCGGCCACCGGCTGATCACCGCGGTCCCGCCGTCCTCCGGCGTGTAGTCCGAGTAGCCGCCGAGCGTGGCGTCCCAGCCGGACCGGGACCGGCCGACGACCGGCGTCTGGTGCGGGTAGGTGTCGGACAAGTTGCGCAGGAGCCGGTCGCCCGCCTCGTTGTCGAACACCTCGTTCAGCACGACGATGTCCTGCCCGGCCAGCACGTTCTGCTGGTCGATCAGGTCGGCCCTGGTCACCTGGCCCCAGTTCGGGTACAGGTTCCGCGAGAGCATGAAGACGTTGTAGCTCGCGATCTTCGGTGCCGTGGGCGCGGCCTGTGCGGGCGCGGCGGTGAGGCCGAGCCCAGCGACGAGCAGTGACGTGAATAACATTTGCGTTCGCATGGGAGGGATTGTGCGGCCTCTGCGTGCCCCGGGCAAGGAAAAACATTCACCTTTGTTCGGCGTTCACCCGGGCAGCACCGAGTTGTCGCCACCTGACCACCACACCGATCATGACGATGAGCGTCAGCCCGCCGATGAGGTACGGGTCCTTGGTCGCGCCGCCGAGATGCAGGTCCATCGCGTGGTTCAGCGTGTGGACGAGGTTGGCCGCGGCGAAGCCCGTCAGGACGACCAGGATCGAATCGCGCCAGATCAGCGCCGCCACCAGCCCGACCGCGATGCCGAAGTGGAACGCGCCGAGGTCGTGGAGGAAGTGCTCGTGGTTCGGGAAGCCCACGTAGTCGGCGAACGCCTGCGGCCACACCCACATCCACACCGCGAACCCCGCCGCGTAGAGGGCGCTCAGCGCCACGATCGCCTTGGTCACCACTGTGCTGGTGTTGCCGCTCATGAGTCCCACCCTGGTTCGTTCCGGCTTGTCTCGCCATCGGACGAGACAGCGCCTCAGGATGTGACATCACCCCCGGCCGACGAACTCCGCCGGACTCACCGTGTTGATCACCACGAGCAGCGGGCGCTCGGCCGAGATCGGGGTGCCGTCGACACTGGCGACGACCTGCCGCTGCCCGATGGCCGCCTTCGGGAACACCAGCAGCTGCACCGTGAACCGCCCGTTCACGTCCGGGGTGGCTTTCGCCTCGCCGACCGCGTTGGAGAAGCGCACTGTGACCGGTTTGCCTGGTGGGAACCCGATTCCCGTGGCCATCGCGACCCGACCCGGTGCCAGCACGGCCGGGTTCACGTCCAGGGCGGGCTGGATCGCGCTGCCGCGCACCGCGACCAGGTGCGGGCCGCCGGGGGCGGTCGAGGTGAACCGGAGCACCGCCGTGCGGACCTCCGGCGCGCCGGGCACGGCCGGGCCCCGCGGTGAGAACCGGACTTGGGCGACACAGGTGGCCGCAGGTGCCAGGGTGGCCCCGACGCAGCCGTCCACTGTGTAGTCACCGCTGACGGTCGGGGCGTCGATGGTCGCCGCTGTCACCGTCATGGGAGACCCACCGCCGTTGCGGATGGTCAGGGGGATCGGTGCGCCTTCGGAGAGCATCAGGCGGGCGCCGAAGTCGACCGGGTCGGGGGTGGCGGCGAACACCGCGTCCGAGGGGATCACGATTTCCGGTGTTCCGGTGCCGCGCAGGTCGACTGTGTATGTGCGGCCGCCGCGCACCTGGAGGACCAGTTTCGCCGTGTACGTACGGGCCTCGGTGGGGGAGAAGCGTACGGACACCAGGCAAGTCCCGGTCGTGTGCAGGACCTCGCAGGTGTTGGCGCCGATGGTGAAGGCGTCATCGCCGGTGATCGACGCCTCCTCCACCACAAGTGGGCCGAAGCCGACGTGGCGCAGTTCGGCGCTGCGGCTCAGGGTGGTGCCGATGGTGACCGTGCCGAAGGAGACCGGTTCGCCCGCCAAGGCTGGTTCGAAGGTGTGGACGTAGGAATCGATGTAGTCATCCGAGTCGTCGTCGGCGAGGTCGCTCGCGTAGGAGTCGAACGCGACCCGGCCGACGTCGGACACCGAGGGCGGGGCGGAGAAGTACGACGGGGTGCTGTCGCCAGGGCAGCGGGGGCCGCCGTCCGGGCAGTCGGTGTCGCGGGGCACCGACGCCAGCGCCGCGGGCAGCATGGGCAGGCCCGCGGCGGCGCGGTCACCGTCGACGACCAGGTCGCGAACGACCACGTGGCACCGGGTCCGGTCTTCGCGGTCGCCGTCGTCGATCGGGGGAGGAGCCATGGTGCCGACGTCGCCGGGGACGAGGCAGCTGTAGTCGGTGGGCTCGCCGATGTCGAGGTCGTCGTGCACCAGGAACGCGTCGGTCACGAACGCCAGGTACCGCCCGCTCGCCGACAACGCGGGCAGGGCGCCGTTCACCGGGTCGCCGAAGATGTTGCGGGAGACGATGCCGGACTGGTTGGTGCCAGGGCGAACCACGTACACGTTGGGCTGCCCGGTGGTGCGGGATGCGACGAACGCGACCACGGAGCCGTCCCCCGAGATCGAGGGCGCGCGCATCCGGATCCCGTCGTCGGGGTTGACCGGGGTGCCGTCGGCTTCGAAGTCGACCCGCTGGTTCGTGTCCTTCCCGACTTCGGTGCGGATCACCACGTAGGGGTCGGTTTCGTCGTTGTCGATCCGGGCGACAGAGACGATGAACCGGCCGTCGGCGGACACGCGGGCCTCGTCGAAGCTGCGCAGCGTCGCCTCGCCGAGGTCGTCGGACACCGTCTCGCGGGTGGCCGGGCTGCCGATGGTGCCCACGGCGTTGCGCAGCAGGGCCGTGGTGAGGCGCCAGGTCGACCCGGACGTGCCGGGGAACTCGCCCCACACGATCCGGCTCGCGTCGCCCGAGAGGTGTGGGTCGCGGTAGTTCTCCAGCCTGGTCGGCGGGGAGGGAGCGGTGATCAGGTGGTAGCGGTAGTTCATCGAGCCGTCGGGCCTGCGCTCGTCGAAGACCCCGTTCGGGGCCCGGTCGCACAGCACGATGTCCTTGTGGTCGTACAGGTCCTCCTTGACCAGGTTCGTCGCGTCGGTCATGAATGCGACGAAGCGGCCGTCCGCCGAGATCGTCGGTTCGTAGCTGTCGCCGTCGGTGGGGAACTCGACGGCCTGCTGGTTGAGGTTCAGCAGGCGAGCTCCGGTCAGCCCCGGCGGCGGGTCGGTCGTCGGCGGTGACGGCGGGCTGGACTGGCCTCGACTGATCAGCACGGTCCGGCCGCGGGCAAGGTCGCGGACGTAGACGTTCTCCGTCTGCGCCGTCGCGACTCCGTCGAGCACGGACCGGCTGACGAACGCGACCGCGGTCCCGTCCTGCGACATCTCCTGGTCGTATCCGCCGGTCGGCGAGACCGTTCCGTCGTTCTTGACCGACACCAGGGTCGTCGAGCCCGGCGCGACGTCGGCGGTCGCTGAGGGCAGCGGACCGCTGTGCACGAGCAGGGCGCCGAGGCTCGCGACCAGCACGATCGCCACGGCGCGTCGGGCGGCGGAGACGGGCACGGGTGGACCTCCGCTCAGGCGGACTTGTGCTGCTCAGCCTAGGAAAACGCGCCCCGCGCCCGGCCCCGGCGCACGGGTGGCCATCGGGTCGCCATGATCCGCCCGATGGGGCGGATCTCGCTGCCCGGGCAGGCTCCCGTTCGCAAGCTGCGACCCCGGTCCGCCGCCGGCCACACTTCGGGCCATGGGAGCTACGACCTCGCTTGCCGGGAAGGAACTGTCCGTGACCCCGGGGGCCACGGTCACCTCCACGGTGCAGATCCGCAACTCGGGAACACTCGTCGATCAGTTCACTGTGGACGTCGTCGGCGACGCCGTCGAGTGGACGACAGTGGAGCCGAGCATCATCAACCTGATGCCCGGCACCGAGGGGCAGGTCACCGTGACCTTCGCCCCGCCAAGGGATTCGACCGTGCTCGCGGGCATCGTCCCCTTCGGCATCCGGGTGCTCTCGCGCGAGGAACCCGCCGCCTCGATGGTCGAGGAAGGCGCGATCCAGGTCGAGCCGTTCACCGACCTGCAGATCGAGCTGATCCCCAAGACGTCCAAGGGCCGGCGCAAGGCCAAGCACGAGCTGATCGTCGACAACGCGGGCAACTGCCCGATGGCCGTCGAGCTGACCGCCATGGACCCCGACGACGAACTCAAGCTCGACATCGACCACCCGATCCTGACGATCCAGCCCGGAACCTCGGCGTTCCTGCGGCTGCGGGCCCGCCCACACGACACGTTCCTGCGCGGCGCGGAGAAGCGGCACCCGTTCCAGGTGACCGCGCTGACGGGCGAGGCCGCGCCGGTCACCGCCAACGGAACCGTGGTGCAGCAGCAGATCCTGCCCAAGTGGCTGCTGCCCGCGCTGCTGGCTCTGCTGGCGCTGGCGATCATCGCGGTGACGCTCTGGTTCACCGTGCTGAAGCCGACGCTGCAGTCGGCGGCCCGCGACACCGCCGAGCAGGTGGTGAAGGCCGAGCAGCAGAAGCTCACCGACAAGGCCGACAAGGCCGAGGAGAAGGCCGCGGCCGCGGAACAGAAAGCGGCCGCCGCGGAGAAGAAGGTCGCCGACGGCGTGCTCGCGGGCGCGGGCGGCGGACCACCGGCGGTCACCGCGCCGGGCGGGGCGGACGTGTCCAAGGGGCAGGCGTTCGACTTCCGCGTCGTCACCGACCCGGTGGCGACCGCGGACGGCACCGACTTCGCCACCTTCACCGCGCCCGCGCCGGTCCCCGACGGCAAGACCCTGGTCATCACCGACCTGGTGCTGCAGAACCCGCGCGGCGACTCGGGCACCCTGCGGATCCTGCGCGGCGACGAGGTCCTGCTCGAATTCGGCCTCAACAACTTCCGCGACGTCGACTACCACTACCTGGAACCCTTGACTTTCCCCCCAGGCAAGGAACTCCGCGTCGCGGTCAACTGCCAGCTCCCCGGCGCCCCCGAACCCCCCACCGGCCGCTGCCGCCCCTCCGTCTCCTTCTCCGGCCGCCTAGCCGGCTAACCCCCCACGCGAGTCGCCCCTTCCAGCAAATGAGTCGCCCCGTCCGGCGAATGAGTTCAACATTCAGGCAGCGTGTGCCGCACTTTGCGACTCACATGACTTTGGTTCGCTTGCCTGAATGTTGAACTCATTCGCCGGACGGGGCGACTCATTTGCTGGAAGGGGCGACTCGCGGGGTTAGATCAGGCCTTCGCGGAGGGCGTAGGCGACGGCGTGGGAGCGGTTGCGGAGTTGGAAGCGGTTGGTCACGTCGTGGAGGATGGACTTGACCGTGCGCTGCGAGTAGCACAGCTTGTCGGCGATTTCCTTTGTGGACATTCCCGAGGCGACCAGCCGCAGCACCTCGGTCTCCCGGTTGGTGATGCCTGCCAGGTGTAGGCCGCGAGGCTCCAACACGTGACGCTGCAAGCGGGACACGCGGTTCAGCAGCCGCCCCAGCAGATCCGGCGGCAGCGCGCCCTCACCCGCGGACGCCGCCTTCACCAGGCGCACCAGCACGTCCGGGGTGGTGTCGACTCTTCGCGCGACGGCGCACACCCCGCCCTCCACCGCGGTGAGGATCTCGCTGTCCTCCAGTTCCCCCGCGACCAGCACGACCCGGGCGAAACCCCGGACCTGCAACGTCTTGAGCAGGTGGTTGGCCCGGTCGTCGAACCGGTCGGTGACCACCAGGGCGACCGTCTCGGGCGAGGCGTCGTCCTCGTCGACGAGCCACACCTCGGGGCGGGTCCGCAACGCCATGTGGACACCGTTCTGCAGTATCGGATCCGTGGCCCGCACGATGACCTGCGTCCGACTTTGGTCCAACATGGCAACCCCACCTTCGCCTCAGAGCACTCCCGGACTGTCCACGGTGCCCGAACGGGCGTCCCGAGCGCATGGGACCGGTGTCCCGAAGTTGCCCGACAGGGCGCCTATCCACCGTCCCCCAGGCCGGCTTTGCGGGCCCGGACGATGGCCTGCGCCCGGTCGGCCACGTGCAGCTTGGTGAAGATGCTCGACACGTGGTTGCGCACGGTCTTCGGGCTCAGCGACAGCTTGCTCGCGATCCCCGGGTTGCTGACCCCGTTGGCGATCAGCGCCAACACCTCCCGCTCCCGCGCGGTCAGCTCCGGGAACACCGGGCCCGCCAGTTCGGGACCCGCGTTGAAGAAGCCGAGAACGCGGGTCGCGATGTCCGGCCCGAAGATCGCCTCACCCCGGCCGACGGCGTGCACCGCGCGCACGATCTCGTCCTGCCCGGACCCTTTGAGCAGGTAGCCGCGGGCACCCGCGCGCATCGCGGCGAACACGGATTCGCTGTCGTTGAACATGGTCAGCACCAACACGCCGGTGTCGATCCGTTCGCCGACGATGGCGCGCGCCGCGTCGATGCCGGTCATGTCGGGCAGGTGGACGTCCATGACGACGACGTCCGGGGTCAGCTCACGGGCCGTGGCGATGGCCTCGGCGCCGGTGGCGGCCTCACCCACCAGTTCGACGCTCGGTTCCGCCGCCAGCACCGTGCACAGCCCGAAGCGGAACAGCGGATGATCGTCGACGACCAGCACCCTCGGGCGCGCGTCACTCATGCGGTGGCGACCTCCTTCGGCAGCGGCAGCGTCGCCAGCACGCGTGTCCCGCCCTCGGCTTCGGCGGCGACGAGGCAGTCGCCGCCCAGTTCGGCCGCCCGTTCGCGCATCGACGCCAGCCCCACACCGCCGAAGGTGTGCCCGGGCAGGCCGATCCCGTCGTCGACGACCTCGATGTGAAGATCATCGTCGATCCACAGCCGCACCGCGCACGATCGGGCGTACGCGTGTCGGGTGACGTTCGTCAGCGCCTCACAGACGATTCGGTACGCCGCGACGTCGATCGACGAAGGCAGCCTTGGCATGACTGTCGGCACTTCGAGCATGATCGTGACGCCCTCGTCGGTCCCGTCGAGTTTCGCCGTGCGGCTGGCGAGGGTGCCCGCGTACTCGCGCAGCGCCGGGACCAGCCCGATCTGGTCGAGCACCGGCGGCCGCAGCCCGGCCGCGAGCCTGCGGATCTCGGTGATCGCGTCTTGCAGCTCGTCGCGCATCCGCCCGAGCAGCACACCCGAGGCCGAGGCCGGGTCGACGCCGCGGCGGCTCGCGTCGAGCCCGAGGGCGATCGCCGCGAGCGTGGGCCCGACCCCGTCGTGCAACTCGTGCAGGATGCGCCGCCGTTCCTCCTCGCGGGCCTGGACCAGGCGATCACGGCTGCGCCGCAGATCCTGGGTCAGCCGGGCGGTGTACACGGCGGTGCCCGCGTGCCGGGCCACGTCGGCCAGCGCGAGCCGGTCGCGCGAGCGCAGCACCGAGCGGCCGCCGACGACCAGCGTGCCCACGCGTTCGCCTTGGTGGGTAAGGGCCAGTTCGTGCCGGTCGGCCGACGGCGTGCCGGTGACCGCGGCGACCTCGGTGCGCCCGTTGTCCCGGATCTCGATCGCCACGTACGGCAGCCGCAGCGCCATCGCGAGGGACTCGACGATCCGCGGCAGCGCGGCGCCCGGGGTGTGCGTGTCGGCCAGCCGGGAGGCCAGCCGCGACACCACCCGGTACGGGTCGTCGGTGTAACCGAAGAGCCGTTTGTTGACCAGTCCCTGCAACCCGGTGCGCAACGGCTGGATGAGCACCGCCACCGTCGCGGCCGCCAGGCCCTGCTGCCACGCCTGGGTCAGCGGCGGGAAGAGCAGCGACAGCCCGGCGACCACCGCGACGTAGATGCCGATCACCCCGGCGCTGAGCGCGCCGTAGACCAGCGACCGGCTCAGCACGACCTCGATGTCGAGCGCCCGGTGCCGCAGCACGGCCAGCGCCACCGCGATCGGCACCGGGAGGAACGCGAGCGTGTGGAACCGTTCGGGAAGCAGCGGGGTGCCGGTGACCAGCGTCGGCAGCGCCCACACCGCGAGGTAGCAGACCGCGCCGAAGCCCAGTGCCGCCGCGAGCCACCGCAGCCTGCGCCGCGAGGTCTGGTCCGCCGACCGCACGTACTGCCGGGCCAACACCGCGAAGATCAGCAGCGGGAAGACGAAAAGCGCGGGCAGGGCGGGGGAGGCGAGGATGACCAGCCGGGCGAGACCGGAGTCGGTCGTGGCCGCCGCGACCGCGCACGCGACGCCGTAAAGAAGCGGACCACCCGCGTAGCCCAGCGTCACCCACAGCCGGAACCGCTTCGTGGTGACCGCGGGGAACGCCAGCGCGAAGTGCAGCATCGCCGACCACAGCAGGACGAATGACGCCTCGCCGATGAACCAGCGCCAGAACTGGTCGCCCGCCACGAGATCCAAGGCCTGCAACGGAAAGAACGTCGCGCCCGCCGTGGTCACCGCGGCCAGGCCCGCCGCCACGAGAGCCGCGCGCGCCGCGGCCTCCCCGGGACGCACCAGGTAGATGGTCAGCGAGATGACGGAGAGAAGTGCCACCACCAGCACGGTCGGCCAGCCGTCGAGCAGGCTCTGGAACAGCGGGAACGGCCCGGTGTCGACCTCGACCTCGATGACCTCGCCACCGCGCACGACCTGGTATGTCAGCGAATCGCCTGGCCGGACCGCGCCACCGCCGGGGACCTGGCCGGTGAGCAGGACGTGGTCGATGGCGAGGAGCTGATCGCCCACCCGCAGCGCGGAGCCCGGCTCGGCGCCGGTGACCAGCACCGCGCCGGAGCTGACGACCACGGCGGAGTCGCCCGCGTTGACGGTTGTCCCGTCGCTGGGCGCGAGCGCGCGCGACAGCAGGCACCACCCGGCTACCCCGAGGAGTGCGAGCGTGAGCAAGAGGTACGCGGCTGAGACCCGCCGCGCTCCCGCCGAGCCACCGGACACCTTCGGATCATCTCGCAGCGCTGGTGCCAAACACAGGCATGTCGCCTGGTCGCCCGCAGGGCAGTCACCTGGATGGTCTAGCTGGGGGCGAATTGACTCCGGAACGTGTCAGACCAGCCCTTTCGGGCAGGACATCGCGCCCGGGGGACTACCTGGGCACCGCTCGACCTCGCCGCGTCACCGGCGTCCACTGGTCGGATGGAGGCCGTCGTGGTGGGCGTGGCGATCGTGCGTGACTTCCGGTTGTTCGTCGCCCGCCGCTCCCAGCCAGGGTCGGTCGCGGGGTACTGGGAGTTGCCCGGCGCCGAGGTCGCGCCGGGGGAGGACGAGTCGAGCGCGCTGCAGCGGCGGTTCACCACCGAGTTCAGCATCTCCCTGCGCTGCGTCGACCGGATCCTCAGCGACCGGGCGCTGACGGCGTGGCCCACCGAAGACCTCGACTACGACGCCGCGCTGCTGCGGGTCTGGCGGTGTCAATTGCCCAGCGAGTCGACCCTCGACCTGGACCTGGGCGACCCGCGCCCCAACTTCTCCGTCTACGACGAGACGCGCTGGGTGCCCATCGACGACCTCGACGCCGTCGGCCCGTGGCGGGAGGCGGACCGCATCTGCGCGGGCGAGATCGCGGACCACTACAACGCCGATGACCTGTGGCAACGCGCTGATTGAGCAGGTTCCGAGAAAGTGTTCGCAAAAGCGAACGTCACTATTTCACTCGGCGGCCCTCTTCCTTATGTGAGCAGCGGCCGACCCGAGCGAGGGCCGGGTCGGCCGTTGCTACCAAGATCGTGAGGCCCCTGGGGGCACACGCGGAGACCGTTCCGACCCGAGCGAGGGCCGGGTCGGAACGGCTCTTCAATCGATCGGGATCGGTCCCGTCGCCACGAATGTCTTGCACACACCGTCGTCCAGGTCGGTGGTCAGTTCCAGCACGGTACGGCCGTCGCGGCTCGGCAGCAGACTCGGGCTGAAGTTGCGGCAGCCTTCGTTGTTCACGCCGGTGACCGGGATCGGTGCCGGGAACTCCTCCCACGGGTCGTCCGCCTCCGGGTCGTTGACCAGGATCGTCGCTCCGTTGCCCGCGGACAGGCTGCCGTCGGCCTCGACGAGCATCTCGCTGATCAGCAGGATCGCGCCGTCGGAGCCGGTGTTGGGACTCCACGCGATGGTCGGGGTGTGCCGGGGGTACCGGCCGGCTTCGGTGATGACCTGGGTGCCGAGGTCGATCGGGTCGCCCCAGTCCCAGCCGTCCTTCGAGGTGCGGAAGTAGATGCCGCAGTTGCGCTGGAAGTCGATGTTGCAGACCTCGTAGACCATGAAGTATGTGCCGTCCGGCAGTGCCCGTACCCCGACCATTCCCGGCCGCACCCCGTGCCGCTGGTGCTTCACGGTGTCGACGGGCGCGCTCCACGTCTTGCCGTCGGCCGACCGGACCCGCACGAGCTTCTGGTCGTGCCGGGTGGTGTCCGACTCGTCGGAGTAGAAGGCGACCAGCGAACCATCGGCGGCGACGGACAGTTCGGGCTCCCACCCCGGCTGCGCGTTCGGCGCGATGGCGATGTCCGAGAGGAACGTCCAGGTGCGGCCGATATCGGCACTGCGCCACACCCGCTGGCGCACCCGACGGTCGTTCCCGGTGTCGAGGCCCGCGGTGGTCGCCCACAACAGGGTGCCGGCGGGCATGTCACCGACCTTGCGCGGAAGCTCGAAGAGCGTGGCGCAACACATGCCGCGGGAAATCGTCAGGTCGGGATCGGAGATCACCGCCACCCGCTGGAAACTCCGGCCGCGGTCGACGCTTTCGTGGATCAAACCGACACTCTTGCCGTCGATCATGCTGCCGATACTGGTGATGATCCGCCCCGCGCCCGGACCATGTTCAAGCCGGATCACCCGCGGGTAGCTGCTGCCGACGTCTTCAAGCAACTGGCGCGGGGGAGCGGCCTCGGCGGGCACGGCGAAGGCAAGAAGGATCACCGCGATGAACGTGCCGAGCGTCCGGATCAGCATGATCACTCCCGCCCTGGTCAACGGCATTTCGACCGAGCGTCCAGGGAGATCGACTCACGCGCAAACGTTGGAACACCTTCGAGTGGACAACCGAGGCGGGGGACGCATGATCTTGCACGCACTGGTTGGCGGCGATACGCCGCTAGGATCCCGCTGGATCTGGAGGGTGTTTGTGGAGCGTGGGTCGCGGCCGATCGATTCGGCAGCTGACGTAATAGGCAGCATTCTTCGCGCGCGAACTCGGTCGACGGTGCCTGCCATCGTCGACCTGATCGAGGCCATCCGGACGTGGGAGACAATTCGGTTCGATGTCTCGATGGAGGGCGACTCGGATGGCTTCCTGTTCCAGTTCGGCAGCATCAACTGGACTTCAGTGCAGGTCTTCGCCGTTTCGTTTGTGCGCCAGTTCGAACTGCGGGACGCGGACGGGGAGCGCGAGGCGCTCTCCCAGGTTTCGCTGGAGTACCACTATCCCCTGGATGGGGAGCTCGATTCCATCACCTCCCACCACTCGTGGTGGTTTCGGAGTGATGCGAGCCCATTTTCCGCGTGGCTGACCTCAGTGGAACAGAATTCGCTGTGGAAGGTCCTTCGGTCCAAGCAGGCGGTCGGGTTCGAGGTGTCACAGGAGTGGGTGTGACCCTGCTCCTCGACTATTCGCCCAGATAGCGCTGAAGTGCGGCGGCTTTCCACTCCTCCAACAACCGAGCACGCCGCTTCGGATCCCCACCGATCATCGCGTCCAAAGCCAGTCCACGAACCAGGTTGATGGTCAGCAGCAACATCGTCTCCGCCTGCCCAGTCGACTCCGGAGACTCACCCTCGGCAGCCGCACGCAGCGCCTCGAGAGTGGCGTGCCCCAAAGCCCGGTCCACCGGCAGAAGAGCTTCACGCAATTCAGGGTCCGTCCGAGCGGCCACCCACAGCTCCACGGCGGCGGTCGACAGCGTGCCCGAATAGGCCGCCCACAGCATGTCGATGCCCTTGATCAACCGCTCCCGCCCCGGCGCCAACACAGCCGCCCCCGACACGACCTCGGCGATCAACCGGTCGAACAGGTGCTCCAAGGCCGCTGTCATCAGCTCGGTCTTGGTCGTGAAGTGGTGTTGCTGCGCACCTCGGGACACCCCGGCCCGCGCGCAGATCTCCTGCACCGTGGTCCGGGCATAACCCAGCTCCACCAGGCAGGTGATCGTCGCGTCCAGCAGGGCCTCGCGGGTCTGCTCGCGGCGTTCCTGCTGCGTGCGGTGGGTGCGTGTGGTCGACACCACATCTCCTCCTCGGACGGTCGGAGGCACTTTACGGGCAGTCCAACGTGCATGTACCTTCTGATCGTAACTTACATGCAAGCCGGATTGTTTCTCTTACCCTGGAGGTCGGAGCCATGGCTCCCACGCAGCGCTCGCCGTGGATGGACGAAGACCTGGACGCCTTCCGCGACATGGCTCGCTCGTTCTGCGAGAAGGAACTGACGCCCAACGTCGAACGCTGGATGGAGAACAAGCAGGTCGACCGCGAACTCTGGACCAAGGCGGGCGAGGTGGGCCTGCTGTGTCTGTCCATCCCGGAGGAGTACGGCGGCGGTGGCGGCACGTTCGCCCATGAGACCGTGCTCGTCGAGGAGCAGGCGCGCGCGGGGGACAGCGGCTGGGGTGTGCTGCTGCACAACGGCATCGTGGCGCACTACATCCTCGCCTACGGCACCGAGGAGCAGAAGCACGCCTGGCTGCCGAAGATGGCTTCCGGCGAATGGGTCAGCGCGATCGCCATGACCGAGCCGGGCACCGGTTCGGACCTGCAGAACATCAAGACCAAGGCGGTCCGCGACGGTGACGAGTACGTCATCAACGGCGCGAAGACCTTCATCACCAACGGCGGCCAGGCCGACGTCATCATCGTGGTCGCGAAGACCGACCCGGCCAAGGGCGCCGAGGGCACCTCGCTGATCATCGTCGAGGCCGACCGCCCCGGCTTCCGCCGCGGCCGCGTGCTCGACAAGATCGGCCTCAAGGCCCAGGACACCGCCGAGCTGTTCTTCGACGACGTCCGCGTCCCGGCCACCAACCTCCTGGGCAGCGCCGAGGGACAGGGCTTCGTCCAGCTCATGCAGCAGCTGCCGCAGGAGCGGCTGATCATCGGCGTGACGTCGGTGGTCGCGATGGAGCTGGCGCTGGAGACCACGCTGACCTACACCAAGGACCGCTCCGCGTTCGGCAGGCCGGTCTTCGGCTTCCAGAACACCAAGTTCAAGCTCGCCGAGATCGCCACCGAGGCGCGCATCGCCCGGGTGTTCCTCGACGACTGCATCGCCAAGCACCTCAAGGGTGAACTCGACATCCCGACCGTGGCGATGCTCAAGTGGTGGACCAGCGACCGCGCGATGGCGGCCATCGACGAGTGCCTGCAACTGCACGGCGGCTACGGCTACATGAGCGAGTACGCCATCGCTCGCATGTGGACCGACCAGCGCGTGCAGAAGATCTACGGCGGCACGAACGAGATCATGAAGGAAATCATCGCCCGCACGATCTGACCGATCCCGCCGCCCCGATCAGTCTGGAAAGGACAGTCAATGGGAACCGGACCCCTCGCTGGTCTGAAGGTCGTCGAACTCGCGGGCCTCGCGCCCGCGCCGTTCGCCTGCACCGTGCTCGCCGACCTGGGCGCCGACGTGATCCGGGTCGACCGGGCCAAGCCGGGCTTCGACGTGCTTTCGTTCCCGAACGACCCCCTCACCCGGGGGCGGCGCTGGATCGGCGTCGACGTCAAGTCCCCGGAGGGCCTCGATCTGGTGCTGAAGCTGGTCGACGAGGCCGACGTGCTGGTCGAGGGCTTCCGCCCGGGCGTCGCCGAGCGGATGGGCCTGGGCCCGGACGCGCTGCTCGCGCGCAACCCCGGCCTGGTCTATGGCCGGATCACCGGGTGGGGCCAGGACGGTCCGCTGGCCGAGGCGGCCGGACACGACATCAACTACATCGCCATCGCGGGCGCCCTGGAGCCGATCGGCCAGGCGGGCCACAAGCCCACCATGCCGCTCAACCTCGTCGCCGACTTCGGCGGTGGCGGCCTGATGCTGGCCATGGGTGTGCTCGCCGCGCTGGTCGAGCGGCAGTCGTCGGGCCGCGGCCAGGTGGTGGACGCGTCCATGGTGGACGGTGCGGCGCTGCTGACCACCAGCCTGCACGGCCTCCAGAACCTGGGCCTGTGGAGCAAGCCGCGCGGGGAGAACCTGCTCGACGGCGGCGCGCCGTTCTACGACACCTATGAGACCGCGGACGGCAAGTTCGTCGCCGTCGGCGCGATCGAGGGCCGGTTCTTCGCCGAACTGGTCAAGGTGCTGGGCCTGGAGGACGTGCCCGACCACATGAACCCCGAGAACTGGCCCGCGCTGCGCACTCTCCTGGAGGAGACGCTGCGCACCAGGACCCGGGACGAGTGGGCCAAGCTCGCCGAGGGCACCGACGCCTGCCTTTCGCCGGTGCTGACGCCGCAGGAGGCGCCGACGCACCCGCACAACATCGCCCGCGGCACGTTCGTCGAGATCGGCGGGACCACGCAGCCCGCGCCCGCCCCCAAGTTCAGCCGCACGGTCCCCGCGATCCCCACCCAGCCAAGCGATGCGCGGGCGGACACGGGAGCGGTGCTGGCCGAGTTGGGGGTCCCGGCCGAGGAGATCGAGCGGCTCCGGGCGGCGGGAACCATCGCCTGACCCTGTTCACTCCTCTATCGAGTTACAGCTTTCACCCGAAGGCACGGCGCGGCGGGCTGGCGGGACCTGGGCGAACAGGTTCCGTCAGCCCGTTCGCGGGTTTGGGCCGCGTTCGTGTCCGCGCGACTTGGGGTGTCTCGCGTTGGAGTGTCGTACTAGACCTCTAGAGTGATCGCCGGACAGCGATAGTGTCGGGTGAGGAGAATTTCTCACCCACCGTGCCGCCAAACGACGGAAAGTTGCCCGTCAACCCCCCAACTTGGGGGATCATGGGCAGATGGGGCCGCGTTGGGGCCCCGGCATGGACAGAGCGGATGGAGTGAACCGATGGATGCGAAGAAAGCCGCGATCCTCGTGGTGGTCGCCCTGAGCCTGTTCTACGTCATCACGCAGCCGACAGCCGCAGCCGAAGCCGTGCAGAACCTGTTCGGCTGGCTCCGTGACGGCGCCGAGGCGATCATCACCTTCCTGAAGAACTTGTTCGCCTAGCAACGAACGGGCTTCCCCGTGAACTCTGGGAGAAGTCTGTCCGCGGCGCGATCACCCTCTGTGATGATCTTGGTTTGGATAAGATCCAAATTGGACCGTAAGGGTGGATCTCACCGTTTCAGGGCCAGGTTGGGGAAGTTCTCCTGGTTTGGGTCTGGCGATCTGTCGGTGTAGCCCCCTACGGTTTGGGCCATCGAGTGATCATGAGACCTCCAGGAGGCAGAATGCTCGACGACCCCGGGGTCGACGCCTTGGTCCGCCAGTGGACCGCAGAGCGCTCGCATGACGCCGACGCGGTGGAAGCCCACCGCATCGCGTCGGAATGGATGGCGGACGCGCCCGTAGCCGCGCCGGGTATTCCCGGTCAGCGCGCTCGGGCGGGAGCGTCCCGCTGGTCCCAAGTGGAAAGCACCGACCCCCGCTACCTCGTCGCGATGCGCAAGCGTCTGCCCGGGGTCCCGGAGGAGCTGCTCTCCGCCGCGGCGGGCTGGTGGCAGATGGTCGGTGGCGTGGCGGAGGCCGAGGAGTGGTGGGACGCGGGCATGAGCCCGTTGGACCAGCGCGCCCTCGACTACCGTGCCGCGGGCCTGGCGCCCTCGGACCTGCGCAGGCGGCTCGGTCCCCTGACCGTGTTGGAACACCTGCGTCGCGGGAGCGCCCCCGCGTGGTGTGTGGCTAGGCTGCAGCGACAGCGTCGCGACGGCGCGGCCTGAGCTGTTCTTCGCGGGTGGCTCACGCCACTTCGCGTAACGCCGAAGTGCTCTGGTCGTTGATGCTGTCAGTGGCGGCATTGGCGACCCAGGCTGGAGCACGGTGGCGGACACGAATACCCCGGTGACCCGGCGCGGTGCGGGCATCCTGGTCAGGCTGCTCGTCGTGGTCCTGGTCATGGTGGTCGGCGTCGGTGTCGTCTGGTTGGTCCGCGTCGCGGCGACGCCGCAGGCCATGCCGGTCGAGATTCCCGCGCTGGAAGTCCAGGCGGCCCCGGTCGAGCCGGGGTCGGTGGTCCCGGCGGGCACGGACGCGGGTGTGGCTCAGCAGCCGCCACCGCGGCCACAGGCGGGCGCGAGCGGGGCTGACGTGCTGCGGACGTGGGCGGAGAAGCTGGCGGGTCCTACGGGCGTCCCCGCGCGGGCGCTGATGGCCTACGGCAATGCCGAGCTGGTCGTGCGGTCGACCACCCCGAAGTGTCGCCTGTCGTGGGCCACGCTCGCGGGGATTGGCCGCATCGAGTCCAACCATGGTCGCTACGGCGGTGCCACTCTCGGCGAGGACGGCCGTCCGTCCAAGCCGATCATCGGGGTGCCCCTCGACGGGTCCCCCGGTGTGAAGGCCATCTCCGACACCGACGGCGGCATGTTCGACGGCGACAACCAGGTCGACCGCGCGGTCGGCCCGATGCAGTTCATCCCGTCGACCTGGAAGCGCTGGGCCTCCGACGCGAACCTCGACGGCCGCGGCGACCCCCAGCAGATCGACGACGCCGCGCTGGCCGCGGGCCGCTACCTGTGCGCCAACGGCCGTGACATGGGCAGCGCCGCGGGCTGGTGGGCGGGCGTGTTCTCGTACAACAACTCGGTGCCGTACGGGCAGAAGGTCTTCGGCTTGGCCGATGGCTACGCCCGTACCGCCGCCTGATCATTCAGTCAGCGTGCTATTGGTAGTGCAGTCGGCGTGCTATTGGTAGCGTAACGACTGTGCTAATGGTAGTTTAGCCTGGTGAGAGACTATGTCTCCCGTGTCGTCGACACAGAGTTGGATGAGCTCTTCCCGGGCTTGCCCGCGATCACCCTGGAAGGCCCGAAGGGCGTCGGCAAAACCGCGACCGCGCAACGGCGGGCGGGCACCACCTTCGCCCTCGACGACCCCGCCGCCCGAGAGCTGTTGGCCGCCGATCCGGCAAGGCTCGACCGGGCCGACCATCCGGTGCTGCTCGACGAGTGGCAGCGGTATCCCGCCGTGTGGGACCTGGTGCGGCGGAGCGTCGACCGAGATCCGACTCCCGGCCGCTTCCTGCTCACCGGCAGCGCGACACCCGTGACCGCCCCGACCCACTCGGGCGCGGGCCGCATCGTGCGGGTCCGGATGCGCCCGATGACGCTCGTCGAACGTGGTGTCCAAGCGCCGTCCGTGGGACTGGGCGACCTGCTGTCGGGCAGGCGCGCACCCGTCGACGGTGACACCGCGGTCGGTTTGCCCCAGTACACCGACGAGATCCTGCGCTCCGGCTTCCCGGCGATCCGCGACGCGCCCGCACGGGCACGACGGGCCCAACTCGACGGCTATCTCGCGCGGATCGTCGAGCACGACTTCCCCGAGCAGGGGCATCTCGTGCGGCGCCCGGCGACACTGCTGGCGTGGTTGACGGCCTACGCGGCGGCCTCGTCCACCACCGCTTCCTACAACACGATCCTGGACGCGGCGACCCCCGGTGACAGCGAGAAGCCCGCCAAGACCACGACGATCGGCTACCGCGATGTCCTGACCCAGCTGTGGCTGCTCGACCCGGTGCCCGCGTGGCTGCCCAGCCGCAACCCGTTCAGCAGGCTCGCTCAGGGCCCCAAGCACCAACTGGCCGATCCCGCCTTGGCCGCTCGTCTCCTCGGCGCCACCGAGGACTCACTGCTCTCCGGTGCCGCCACCGGACCGCGGATCCCGCGCGACGGCACGCTGCTGGGCGCGCTGTTCGAATCCCTTGTCGCGCTGAACCTCCGCGTCCACGCCCAAGCCAATGAGGCGACACTGCACCACTTCCGCACCAGGGATGGCCGACACGAAGTCGATTTCGTCATCCAGCGCGGCGACCACAAAGTCGTCGCGGTGGAGGTGAAGCTCAGCGCCACTGTGGACGATCGAGATCTCGTCCACCTCCACTGGCTGCGTGACCACCTCGGCGAGGACCTGCTCGACGCGGCCGTCATCACGACCGGCCCCCATGCCTACCGCCGGGCCGATGGGATCGCCGTGATCCCGGCGGCCCTGCTCGGGCCGTGAGCGGACCGCCTTCCCCCAGGTGACGGCCCTCACTCAGGTACCGAGGTTTACCATCGGCACCGTGGGCGACACCTCCAACACCTCACGCCGACTCCTCGTCATCGGGGTCAGCGTGCTCTCACTCGTCGCCTGCCTGAGCCTGGCCTGGTGGCAGTGGCAGCGCTTCGAATCGGCCAACGGGACGTTCCAGAACCTCGGCTACGTCCTCCAGTGGCCGCTCTTCGGCCTCGCCCCCGCCTACATGTTCTGGCGGATGCGCAAGCTCCGGGACCGCGAAGCCGCCGAACCCGCGCCGACGCCCACCCCCCGGCCCAAGCTCATCCCCGATGACGACGGCGACGACGAACTCGTCGCCTACAACCGCTATCTCGCCGCACTGAACGACCAGGAGAACCGATGAGCATGACCGACGAGGAAAACCCGGCCCAGGCAGTCGCGGCCAAGGGGATCCGCGGGGCACTCGCCCGGTTCCGGGTGCTCGCCTACATCGTCGGTGTCGGGCTGCTCGCGCTGGTCGTGGCCATGCTGGTCAAGTACGTCGGCGACAACGCCGGGCCGATGGCGGTCGTCGGCCCCGCCCACGGTTTCCTCTACGCCGTCTACCTGCTCTTCGCCTTCGACCTCGCGCTCAAGGCCCGCTGGTCGGTCAAGGGCACCCTGATGGTCCTGGTCGCCGGGATGATCCCGTTCCTGTCCTTCGTCATCGAGCGCAAGGTGACGCACAAGGTCCGGGCGGGCGAGAAGCTCTGATTCACCCGAACGGCCGCTGTATCTGACGGCCGTTCGGCGCCTCCTATGGGTGTCACATTGAGCTAGTCACCAGGGAGGTGACGCTCATGTTCGCCATCGAAGAGGAACCGGCCGTGGCATGGGGACCCTGGGTTCTCGCGCTGGGCATCCTGGCCGTCGCCGGTTGGGTCTGGTGGCGGGCCGCCAGGAAGTCGCCCGCCGCCGCGACCCCGCAGTCTCTGCCGAAGTTCCGGGTGGTGACGCTGGGCCTGCAGGGCTCCGGCAAGACCCTCCTGCTCACCAGCATGTACCGCCGCCTGCAGGTCCCGGGCGGCCGCGGCTTCCACCTGCACGCGCCCTACGACCAGCTCATCGAGCTCAACCGCTGGTACCAGCAGGTCGCCAGCACCGCCGACGACTGGCCCGCGGGGACCCGGCGCGGCGAGATGCGCGAGTTCGAGTTCAGCGTGATGGCGCCGACCCACGAGGGCGTCGAGCCCGTGTTCACCCTGGGCTACCTCGAGTATCCGGGCGAACTCCTCACCGACCCCGATGCCCCCGGCTCGACCGCGCAGGCCCGGCTGCTCGAGTCCATCGCGAACGCCGACGCTCTCATCGGGATCATCGACGGCCTGCGGATTCTCCAGGCATACCAAGGGGATCAACGTGGCTCGCTGATCCTCCAAGCCTCCTTGGACGCGATGATCAACGCGATGCTGGGCGCCCGCACGCCCATCGCGTTCGTCATCACCAAGTGGGACCTGCTCGACGAGATCCACCCCGACGAGAACGTCCGCCTCGAGACCGTCCGCAACCTGCTCATGGGAATCCACGGCTTCCGGGACCTCGTCATGATGCACAGCGCGCGGCGGGTCGTGCGGCTGCTGCCGGTCAGTGCGGTCGGGCACGATTTCGCTGTGCTGCAAGGCAACGAGGTCCACAAGCGCCCACACGGACACTTCCAGCCGGACCGGGTGGAGCTGCCGCTGTGCGCGGTGGTCCCGGACGTCCTGCGCCAGGTCGAGCTGACCATCGACCGCACCACCCGCGAACAACTCCTCGGCCTGGCGGCGAAACAGTCCGCGGTGAGCCCGGCGGTGGCGCTGGAGGTTCTCGCGAAGTTCGTCGCGCAGCGGGCCGGGCGGGCGCTGATCTCCGCGGCCGGTGGTGGGCTGCTCGCCGAACTCGCCGTCTTCCCGCAACCCCGGGCGCGCGACGCGCACGTCCTCAGTGCCGCCGACCGGCGGGCCGAGGAGCTGGTGCAGGCCCGGCGGATGGTGGTGTCCCAGCTCCAGCACGAGGTCGCCGTGTTGGAGGCGCGGTTGCCCAGATGCAGGCTCGGAGGCGACTGACATGGGTGGCTGGCCGTTCCTGATCGCCCGCGGCAGGCGCCGGGGCTACCGGGTGCTGCTCGCCCCGGACGTCCTGCCCACGTACGGCTTCCTCGACGACGACGTCCTGTCGGTGCGGCCCGACGCCCGCTACCAGGCCGGGCGGGTCGGCGGGTACTTCCTGGTGTGGAACGAGTACCCGCTCGCCGAGGGCGAGGTCGAAGGTCCGGTGCGCGACGAGCACAGCAGGCCGCTGGTCCTGACCGTCGGTGTGCTCTACCCGGGCGACACGATCGCCGACGACACCGAGCTGCCGCGCGCGCACCGGGTCGCGCTGGACACCTACCGCAGGTTCCTGGCCGACGAGGAGGGCTTCCGGGTGGAGCGCTCCGCCCAGTTCGACCCACCGACACGAGCCGCCCCGCCCGCCGCGGAGCGGCCGACCGCCCACCCGGAGGAACTCGCCTACGCGGCGTCCCGGCCGCTGCCCCCGCCGCCGTCGCGCTCAGGCAACCGCACGCTGATCGCAGGCGCGGTCGGCGTCGCCGTGGTGGCGGCCATCGCCGTCGTGCTCGCGGTCACCGGCTCGACCCCGGACCCTCCACCGCTCCCACGATGCCCGGCCACCACGACCGCCACCCCGGGCACCACCACACCCTCGCCCCAACCACCCACGCCGCGATCCACGCCGCCGCCCACACCCACACCCACACCCACCCCGACGGTCACCCCGACGTGCGTCCCCTAACGCCGCGAGTCCCCACCTCCCGACGGTGAGTTCTCACTTCAACTGAGAACTCGTGGTCGGGAGGTGGGGACTCGCGGGGTGGGTCAGAGGGCCTTGCGGACCCGGTAGGGCGGGATCGTGCAGCCGCGCAGGGCGTCCGCGTCGATCGACTCCGGGCGGTACGGCAGGGTCTGCAGCCGCTCGATCATCCGCTCGGTGGTGTTCGCGTCGGTGTCGGTGATGCCGAACAGGAACGCCCACTCGTGCTCGTCGGACCCGTAGTACACCGTGGTGCCGAAGATGTCGCCGAAGCGCTTCATCGACCGGATCAGGGTCTCGTTGCGCCACATCGTCGGGCAGCCCGCCTGGCACACCACGACCCCGCCGTCGGCCAGCACGGCCCGGCAGCGGGTGAGGAACTCCTCCTCGTAGAGGCGGTTGTGCTGGGCGAACTCGGGGCGCTCATCGGGCAGGTCGACCAGCACGATGTCGTACTTCGCGCCCTCGGCCTCGGCCTGGGCCAGGAACTCCCAGCCATCGGCGTAGTGCACCCGCACCGGGCCCTCGCCCTTGACCGCCGCCGAGAGCTCCTCGGTGGTGTAGCCGTAGGGCAGGTGCTCGGCGCACAGTTCGACGGCCTGCCGGTCGATGTCGACGTGGTCGACGACCGACGCGCCCGCCGCCACCGAGATCTGGCTGACGACGCCCTCGCTGGACCCGACGACGAGCACGCGCTCGATCTTGCGGGCCAGCAGCAGCGCGGGCACCAGCAGCGCCTCGTGGTAGGTCAGCTGGCTGAACTCGGTGCTCTGCCGGTCGTTGTCGCAGAACAGGCTGACGCCCTGGTGGGTCTTGCCGATCACCAGGTGCTGGAAGTCGGTGTCGGTCTCGACCAGGACCTCGGGCATCTCCCAGACGCGGGTCATGCCTTCGGCGAGGGGTTCAATGATGGTGTTCATCGGGCGGGCTCCGCGGGAATCGGGTTTCCCCGGTGGATGGTGTTGATCCGGGCTTCGAGCGCGCCCAGGCGGTCGCGCAGCAGAGCCACGGCGAGCTCGGGGTCGGCGGTCTCCCCGCAGGTGAAGATGTCGACGAACATCGACCCGATCTCCGGGTAGGTGTGGATCGACGCGTGGGACTCCGACAGCAGCGCCAGGACGGTCACGCCCTGGGGCTCGAACTGCTTGGACACGACGTCGCAGATCGTCGCGCCCGCCTTGCTCAGCGAATCCTCGAGTGCCTGTTGCAGGAAGCTCAGATCGTCGAGCAACAACGGATCGACGCCATCGAACTCGGCGAGCACGTGTCGGCCTGCGAAATAGCCGACGCCCAGTTCGGGCGCAGGGTCGTACGACATCTGTCTAACCTCCTGCGGGGGTGATCAGCCGACGAACAGTGTCGGCAGAGGCGGAAATCCGTTGAATGACACCGACGAGTAGCTCGCCGTATAGGCACCCGCGTCGAGGATGTCGACGTGGTCTCCCGCTCGTAATGCCAGCGGGAGACTGTAACTGGTGTGCTGATAGATGACGTCATCGCCGTCACAGGTCGGCCCGGCGATGATCACCGGCCCGTCCGGTGTCGCCGGATGGGCTGTGAGCAGCCGATATGCGATGTACTCGTTCTCGGTTTCGGCCAGTCCGGAGTACCGCCCGATGTCGAGGTACACCCATCGATGGGTGTCTGTGTCGCACTTTCGTGAGACCAACACCACTTCGCTTCTGATCACACCGGCCGTCGCGACCACCGCGCGGCCCGGTTCGATCAGCAGTTCCGGGGCGGTGTCGAAGTGCTCGGCGACGGCGGCGCGGATCGCGGCGGCGTGCACCTCGAGCGGGGGAGCGGGCGTCGCGTAGCCGGTGGGGAAGCCGCCGCCGAGGTTGAGCGAGCGGGTCGGCACGCCGCACTCGCCGAGCGCGCGGGCGATCCGGGCGGCCTCGGCGATGCCGGAGACCCAGGCCGCCGGGTCGGTGTGCTGCGAGCCGACGTGGAAGCAGGCGCCGTCCGCCGAGAGCCCCAGATCCGCGGCCCTGGCCAGCAGCCGGATCGCCATATCCGGGTCACAGCCGAACTTTCGGCCGAACGGAGTACCCGACTGCGGGGCGTCGACGATGAACCGGCACGACACCCGGGAACCGGGGGCGAGCACGGCCAGGTTCTCCAGGTCGCCCTCGGAGTCGAAGGTGAACCGCCGCACGCCCAGGCCGTAGGCGTAGGCGATGTCGGCGGCCTTCTTGATCGGGTTGCCGTAGGACAGCGACTCCGGCGTCGCCCCCTGCGCCAGGCACAGGTCGATCTCACCGGTGCTCGCGACGTCGAAACTCGACCCCTCGACGACCAGCGCCCGGACCACTTCCGGGGCCGGATTCGCCTTCACCGCGTAGAAGACGGCCGCCTCGGGCAGCGCGGCGCGGATCGCCCGGTAGTTGGCGCGGACCACGTCCAGATCGATCAACAGGCACGGCGTCGTCGGCGCGTGATCATCGAGATACGCGCGTAGCCGGGTGGGGACGTCCGGCGCCGACAGGGGAACGTCAAGCACGGCGTGCACTGTAATACCCGGGCTACCTGCGAATCGATGACGTGGCCATCGCCGCGCCCGGCATGGTGGCCGTACCATCCGGGCGCGGCGGAGCCGCCGTGGAACGCGGGGTGACCGGGTGTTTACCGCCCGATGCCGGTCAGCGACCGGACCTCCATCTCCTTCTGCTTGGGCACGTTCGCCTGTTCCTTGCTGAGCACGGTGCCGAAGAAGCCGCAGAGGAACGACACGGGGATCGAGACGATGCCCGGGTTGGTGAGCGGGAACAGGTGGAAGTCGACGCCGGAGATGATCGACGTCGGCGCCCCGGAGACCACGGGGGAGAAGAACACCAGCACCAGGCACGAGCCCAGGCCGCCGTACATCGCCCACAGCGTCCCGTTGGTGTTGAACCGCTTCCAGAACAGCGAGTACAGCAGCGTCGAGAGGTTCGCCGACGCGGCGAACGCGAACGCGAGCGCGACCAGGAACGCGACGTTCTGCCCGTTGGCGAGGATGCCGCCGACGATGGCCAGCACGCCGATCACCACCGCGGTCAGCCGCGCGACCTTGACCTCTTCGACCGGGTCGGCCTTGCCCCTGCGGAAGATGTTGTTGAACACGTCATGGGCGAACGAGGCCGACGCCGTGATCGTGAGCCCGGCGACAACAGCGAGGATCGTCGCGAACGCCACCGCCGCGACGATGCCGAGCAGCACCGTGCCGCCGATCTCGAAGGCCAGCAGCGGCGCCGCCGCGTTCTCCCGGCCGGTGGCCGAGAGGATGCGCTCGGAGCCGACCAGCGCCGAGGCGCCGTAGCCGATGATCAGCGTGGCGCCGTAGAACACCGTCATCGCGCCGACCGCCCACACCACCGAGCGGCGGGCCTCCGTCGCGTTGGGCACGGTGTAGAACCGCATCAGCACGTGCGGCAGGCCCGCGGCGCCCAGGACCAGGGCCAGGGCCAGGGAGATGAAGTCGAGCGTGGCGGTCGACGTGCGGCCGTACTGGGCGCCGGGGTCGATCACCCGGGTGCCGTTGGCGTTGTTGGCGGCGGCCTGGTCGAGCAGCGCGGTGAGGCTGAAACCGAACTTGCCCAACAGGAACACCGTCATCAGCACGACGGTGAGGATCAGCAGCGTCGCCTTGATGATCTGCACCCAGGTGGTGCCCTTCATCCCGCCGACGAGCACGTAGAAGATCATGATCAGGCCGACCACCGCGATGACGATCGCCTGCCCGCCCTTGCCCTGCACGTTGAGCAGCAGCGCGACGACCGCGCCCGCGCCCGCCATCTGGGCGAGCATGTAGAACAGCGAGATCACCAGCGTCGACGTCGCGGCGGCGGCGCGCACCGGGCGCTGGCGCATCCGGAAGGCGAGCACGTCGCCCATGGTGAACCGGCCGGTGTTGCGGACCAGCTCGGCGATCAGCAGCAAGTTGACCAGCCACGCCACCAGGAAGCCGATGGAGTAGAGGAAGCCGTCGTAGCCGTTGATGGCGATGGCGCCCGCGATGCCCAGGAACGACGCGGCGGACAGGAAGTCGCCGGACAGGGCGATGCCGTTCTGCGGGCCGGTGAAGCGCCCGCCCGCGGCGTAGTAGTCCGCCGTGGAGCTGTTTCGGGTGCTGACTTTGTAGACGACGTAGAGGGTGATCAGGACGAAGGCGGCGAAGACGATCGTGTTGAGGACCGGGTCGCCGACCTGGCTCGCGGCGAGGTTCGTCATCGGGCGTCCACTCCCGCCTTCACGCGGATCCGCTCGACCTCGGGGTCGATCCGGGTGCGGGCCCACCGCACGTAGAAGGCGGTGATGGCGATCGTGGAGACGAACTGGAGCAGGCCGAACACCAGGGCGATGTTGACCGACCCGAACACGCGGATGCTCATGAAGTCCTTGGCGTAGGCGGCAAGCAGGACGTAGGCGAGGTACCAGACGAAGAACAGCGCGGCCATCGGGAAGACGAACCGGCGGAACCGGGAGCGCAGCGCGGTGAACTCCGGGCTCGCGTGGATCGCGGCGTAGTCGGGACCGGCGGGCGGTCGGGGCTGACCGGCCGGGGTGGTGATACCGCCGAATGTCGCGGCGCGCTGACCGCGTGCGCGCACAGGGGGCGGGACGACCTCGGTCATTGCATTCCTCCGTCACTGCTGTGCGGGCGAGTGGCAGGCGAGTGGCAAGCGTCGGGTGACTCGCGTGAGATGACTCGCGTGGGTGAATGGGTCGGGTCCTTCGGCGGCGCGGGAGATATCGCGCCGAATGGTCCCGCGCCCGTCGCCGCATTGCGGGACCGGGCCGCGCCATACTACCCACGACTAGCGGGATCGCCTAATGATCGGTGCTATTTCTCGGCGCGGATCACGGAACGATAGCGGCGGCAATTGGATACGGGCCGATCCAGGACTTCACACGACCCGGTGAACCAGATGATCACGCCCCGTGTTCATGGTGGCTCACGGCAGGGTGATGGTCACCGATCGTGGAGTGATCACGGCCCGCAGTGGAGGTCAGGACGCTCGTTGCGGGGGAGTAGTTGCAGGTAGAAGCAAAGAGAGGTGTGGCCGCGAAGATCGCTGGGCCGCCAGAGTGTCAATGTAACCCGATCGAGCGATTAAGCTTCCAAATGCCACTCGATGTGTGACTAAATGCTGTCGTGAGTGCCGCGCGTACCCGCCGCTAAACCCCTGTTTCGGTCGTTTATGCAGGTCAGTCCGGTCGCGCCGGAAAAGGTTGATGATCGCCTGAACGACGGTACGCTGTGCTCTCAAGTTCTCGCCGAAGTCGCCGATGTCCGGGGAGGGACGACGCGACGCCATTCGGCTGACGCAGACGTTGACGAAGCAGTTGACCCGGTAGTCGATGCGGTTTGGTGAGTTGTCCCCAGTGGATGTGGTGACCTGCATGTGGTTCCCCGTTGTGCCCTGTGCTGTCCGGGATTCGTGGTGGAAGGAGAACGGCGCGGTGAGGCTGTTATTCCCACGGCGACCAGAGTCCGTCGCGGAGGAGTGCGAGTGACCGAGATCGTGTCCAATCCCGACTCCCCACCCGGGGTGAGGCGGTCGCGCTCCGCCCCCGGCAGGTCGGTGCTCCGCCAGTGGCGTGACTGGAGAATCCCGGTCAAGCTCGCCGCGGTCACCCTGGTCCCCGCCCTGTTCGCGGTCGTGCTCGGCGCCCTGCAGATCGGTTCGCAGATCGACCGCGCCGACACCTACAAGCAGATCGACCGGCTCGTCACGGTCAACGACACCCTCCACAAGACCGTCACCTGGCTGCAGCGCGAGCGCACCAAGGCCTCGGTCCTGCTGACCTCGGAATCGCGGGAGATCGCCTTCGAGGTGCTCAGCGAGCAGCGGCAGGCCGACAGCGCCCGCGACGCGCTGATCAAGGCGGCCGCCGGCCTGACCTACGCCAACCAGACCACCGGCGCGCGCTACGCCGACGTCCTGACCCGCTTCGGCGAACTCGACGTCCTGCGCGGCCGGGTCGGCGCCCGCGAGATCGACGGCCCCACCGCGCTCGACGGCTACACCCTGGTGATCCGCTCGCTGATCGCCTTCGACCGCGCCGCCGCCGAGGAGGTCGCCGACCCGGCCCTGTCCGGCACGGCGGGCGCCCTGCACGACCTCGAGGCGGCGAAGGAAGAGGTTTACTACCAACAGGGTCTGGTCGGCATCGGCCTCGCCCGCGGCGGCCTCACCAGCCAGGAACTCGACGCCGTGCGCGCCTCCGAGGCCCGCCTCGGCGACCGCACCGCGGACTTCCGCGCCCTGGCCGACCCGGCGCAGCAGGCCGAGTACGACCGGACGCTGACCGAGGCCGACCTCACCTCCCGCGCCAACCTGGTCCAGCTCGTCCTGGGCGGCCCCCAGAACGCGGCGCCGCCGATCGGCGCGCAGGACTGGAACACCGCGAGCGAGCTGGTCTCCGGCAGGCTCAGCGACGTCAGCGCCACCCTCGGCGCGCAGATCAAGAACGGGTCCGCGGCGCTGCAGGACTCGGCGAGCGACGGCGCGGGCATCGCGTCGGTCGTCCTGATCCTGGCCCTGGTGCTCGCCGCCGCGATCATGTTCGTCATCGGCAGGCAGCTGCTGGGCTCGCTCAGCGCCCTGCGGCGCGGTGCCCTCGACATCGCCGAACGCGGCCTTCCCGCCGCGGTGGCCCGGATCCGCGACGGCAAGGACCTGGTTGTCCCGACCGTCGAGCCGGTGGCCGTGGCCACCGCGGACGAGGTCGGCCAGGTCGCCCGGGCGTTCGACGCCGTGCACCAGGAGGCGCTGCGGCTCGCGACCGAGCAGGCGGGCATGCGCGCCAACTACGCGGGCGTGTTCGTCAACCTCTCGCGCCGCAGCCAGGGGCTCGTGCAGCGCCAGCTCCAGCTCCTCGAACGGCTCGAACGCGACGAGGAGGACGCCGACCAGCTCGCGACGCTGTTCCAGCTCGACCACCTCGCCACCCGGATGCGGCGCAACAACGAGAACCTGATGGTCCTCTCCGGCAGTGTCGCCGGTGAGCACCAGGCGCGCCGGGCCCAGCAGCCGGTGAGCCTGTCCGACCTGCTGCGCGCGGCGGTCTCGGAAGTCGAGCAGTACCAGCGGGTCGTCATCACCGCGCCGCCGACCGTGCTGGTCGTGGGCTACGCCGTGGGCGACCTGGTCCGGCTCACCGCCGAGCTGCTCGACAACGCCGCCGCGTTCTCCGCGCCCGCCACCCAGGTCGTGATCTCCAGCCACCACACCGAAGGCGGCACCGTCCGCATCGAGGTGAGCGACCGCGGCATCGGCATGAAGCCCGACGAACTGGCCGAGGCCAACGGAAGGCTCGCCGAGGACGGCGTCGTCGACGCCACCACCTCCCGCCGGATGGGCCTGTTCGTGGTGGGGCGGCTCGCCGCCCGCCACGGCGTCAAGGTGCGGCTGCGGCCGGGCACGCCGACCGGCCTGCGGGCCACGGTGATCGTGCCCGCCGACCTGGTCACGTCCAATGTGGTCGAACTGCCGGGCAAGCCCGCCACCGAACTTCCTCCGGCCCTGGACAAGGGCCCCGACGGCGGAGCGCCCACGGGGAATCCGCCGCGGACCAACGGGTCCCACGTCAACGGGTCCACAGTCAATGGTTCGGCTGTCAACGGCACTGCTGGTTCCAAGGTCAACGGGACCAACGGCTCGAAGGTCAACGGCACCAACGGATCGAGCGGCGCGACCCCGAACGGGCTGCCGCGGCGGTCGATCCGCAGCGGGGTCGAGGCGCTCAGCGCGCTGACCCGCGGCGACGGCGCGCAGCTGCCCGAGCAGTTCCCCACACCGCGCGACGCGGTCGACACTCTTGCTGCTCCGCAGAATCCGCTGCCCGAGCCGCCCGCGGCCGACGCGACGTCCTGGCCAAGCCACCCGGTCCCCACCGGCCTGGCCGACGACGCCCCGGCGGAAGCCCTGTTCGACCCGGTGGTGCCGGTCGAGACCTCGGAAACGCCCGAGACTTCGGAGACTTCGGCGACTGCAGAGGCTTCGGGGGCTTCGGGGGCCCCGGCGGTGCCCACCCCGGTGGCACCGAGCCTGGCCGAACCCGCCGAGGACACCACCGGGTGGTGGGACACGACCATCATCTACGAGCGCGCCCCCGGCGCTCCGGTCGACCGCGGCATCCAGGAGACCACGCCGATCTTCGACGAGATGGTCTCGGCCTGGTTCCGCGCGGTCACCGACGACCCGAACTCCACCGCCGCCGACGTCGCCATGCCGCAGGCCTGGGACTTCGCCGCCGACCAGGGTTTCCAGGCGGCGCAAGCGGTTTCGCGGGCACAGCCCGAGGACTTCACCCGGTCCGGGCTGCCCCGCCGGACCCCTCGGCGCAACCTGGTGCCCGGCAGCGCCGAGCCCACGGCGACCCCCGCCCCGGCGGCCACCGACCGCGACGCCGAGGACCTGCGGACCCGGCTGTCGAACTACCAGCGCGGCGTCCACCGGGCCCGCGGCGCCCACCACACCGGGCCCGCGCACGGCCAGCCGGAGATCCAGCCGGGCCTGGACCTGCGCGGCGCGCAGTGGCGCTTCGCCGCGGACTCCGGCTGGGCCGCCGCCGAAAACCTCACGACGTCCACTTCGGACACCGCTGCCGACGGCAGCCTGCCGCGGCGCACGCCGCGCGAACGGCTGCTGCCCGGCAGTCTCGACCCGGCGCCCGGCCCGCGGGTGCGGGTCGAGCGCGACGCCGACGCGCTGCGCGACCGGCTTGGCAGCCTGCAGCGCGGTGTCGGCCGCGGTCGCGAAAGTCTTGCCCGCCAAGCAGGAGACCAGGATCACGGGTCCGATGTCTGACCCGGACCTTCCCATGAATGGAGCACGATGACGTCCACGCAGTCCAAGCCAAGCCAATTCGGCTGGTTGGTCAACGACTTCGCGGAACGAGTCACCGGGGTGGCGCACGCCGTGGTGGTCTCGGCCGACGGGTTGCTGCTGACCTCCTCCGCCCGGCTGCCGGTCGACCGCGCCGACCAGTTGGCCGCCGTGGCGTCCGGGCTGATCAGCCTCACCTCCGGTGCCGCACGGTGTTTCGACGCCGGTGAGGTCAAGGAAACCGTGGTCGAGATGGAGCGCGGCATCATGCTCCTGATGGCCATCGGCGACGGCTCTTGCCTGGCCGTGCTCGCCGCACCGACCTGCGATATCGGGCAGGTCGCCTACGAGATGACCCTTCTGGTCGACCGCGTCGGCCAGATCCTGACCCCGGAATTGCGTGCGGCGCTGCAAGGCGCCACCGGGAGGATGGTGGGGCAGCCCGCATGACAGACACATGAGCAGCCTGTGGGGCGAACCCGCCCCGGAAATGACCATCGCCGACCTGATGAACGGCCTCTCGCTCGGCGGGGGCCGCAAGAAGCACCGCAAGCCCGAACTGGAAGAACCGCCTCCACCCGCGGAATCGGTGGCGGACAACGGAGACGTGGAACCGGACTGGCCCGAGGGCGAATCCGGTGTGGCCGATCATGCCCCGGTCGAGCCGCTCCCCGTCGAAGACGCCGCCATGGTGCGCCCGTACGCCTGGACGCGCGGGCGCACCCGGTCCACGTTCGAACTGCGCGTGGAGACCATGGTGTCCACCAGCGACCGGGCCGCGGACGCCGACGCGTTCGCGGAATCCGAACACCGCGCCATCGGCGTGCTGTGCAAGGAACCGCGGTCGGTCGCCGAGGTGGCAACCCTGTTCGGCGCGCCGCTCGGCGTCGCGAAAGTCCTGTTGGGCGACATGGCCCAGCTCGGTTTGGTCACGGTGCACAAGACCGCAACCGGTGGTGCCAACAAGGCCCACCTGGTGTTGATGGAAAGGGTACTGAGTGGACTCCGTCGGCTATGAGGACACGGAGGCCCCCACGCTGACCTCGGTCAAGATCGTGGTGGCTGGTGGTTTCGGCGCGGGCAAGACGACGTTCGTCGGCTCCGTCTCGGAGATCATGCCCCTCACCACCGAAGCGGTGATGACCAGCGCGAGCGTGGGCATCGACGACCTCGCCGCGACCCCCAACAAGTCCACGACCACGGTCGCGATGGACTTCGGCCGCGTCTCCCTGGACTCGGACCTGATCCTGTACCTGTTCGGCACGCCCGGGCAGCAGCGGTTCTGGTTCATGTGGGACGACCTGGTCCGCGGCGCGATCGGTGCGGTCGTGCTGGCCGACACCCGTCGGCTGGCGGACTGCTTCTCGCCGATCGACTTCTTCGAGGAGCGCAACCTCCCGTACGTCATCGGCCTGAACTGCTTCGACGGCGTCCTCGGCCACGACCTGGAGGAGGTCCGCGACGCCCTGGCCATCGGCCCGGAAGTCCCGATCGTGACCTGCGACGCCCGCGACCGGCAGTCGACGAAGCAGACCTTGATCACGATGGTCGAATACTCGATGCGCCGATGGGTGGCATTGCATGGCGCCGGCGTCGGCTGAGGTCAGAAGTTCAGCCGGTAGACCTGACTGGCCTTGGTCGCGGTCATGAAGTCCATCGGCACGACCCCGACCAGCTGCCGGTTCAGCGCGCCCAGGTACCCGCTCACCCTGGGTGCGATCGCGTTGGCCGCGTCCCGGGGCCACAGACCCCAGCCCCAGGACGAGGTGAACGTGATGAACAGGTTGCCGTTCGAGACCCGCGCCGCGTCGAGGTGTCGCTGCACGCCGGGCCACTTGCGGGAGTAGAGGTCGAAGATGGTGGGGATGTCGTAGTCGTCGGCGATGTCGAGCCCACCCCAGCCGATGCCGGGCACTCCGCCGTTGTCGGAGATGACGACGACCTTGCCACGGCTCTGGCCGAGGGCGGGGATGTGCGCGTCGGTCTTCATCAGGGTGGGCCAGCGGCGCTGGTAGTCGGCGAACACGGCCCCGAACGCGGCGTTGGAGTCGTTTGAGTACTCCTGCTTGACGCGCATGAGGATGGTCTCGCTCGGGTGCGAGGAGAGGAAGGCGGCGCACTGGTTGAGGACGTCGCCGAACATCAGGTTTTGGTAGTACGCGCCGTGGTGCATGGCGAAGGACCCGTTGATCAGCCGACAGCGGGCGTCGAGGAACCGCACCCCGACGTTGAGCTGCTCGGCGACGGTGAGGTCTTGGTTCGCGACCGCGGGTCCGCCGACCCGGGTCGCCGAGCCGTGGGTGCCGGGCATGCTGATGCGGGAGAGAAGGGTGCTGTCGGGCAGCCCGCCCATCCAGTTGGATGAGGCGGCGGAGGCGGTGGCGGTGCTGAGACCGACGCCTGCGGCGACCAGCCCCGCCCCGGCGAGCGCCTGACCGAACGACCTGCGAGAGACCATGGTGCCCATACGCCACTCCATCCCAGTCGCGAATGGAGTTCACATTAGCGGTGGGTCTTGCGTTTCGGACCCCGTCAGGTGTCGTAGTCCGCTCGGCTTCGTGCTTGCGCCAACTCCTTCGTGAGTCGGTCCACCGCGATCCTGCATACGGTCGGGCCTGCCCAGTAGTGCTTGACCACGTTCTCGTGCGTGATTTCCGGGTCGTCCGGGTATCGGACGGGTGTCGGCACGGTCGACCCGTCTCGGAGCACGATGAGCACTTCCTCGCTGAAGTGAATCGGGTCGGTGCGATGGACCTTGAACCTGTGGATCGACTCCCAGGGGAAGGTTTGAGAAGTGGTGAGCTCCTGCGATCTCACCCCGAGTTCGCTGACATAGATACCGCGTTTGAACATCTGATAGCTGAACGTGGTCAACGACGCCAGGAATGCGATGACGCCGAGCAGGGCCAGAAGAGACGAACCGCCTTTGATCGCATCGCGAACCGCTATGTAGATCATTACGCCCGTGAAACCCGCGCCGAGCAGCGTGAACACGCCGGCCATCTCGTCGTTCGCCGATCGGGGCGAGACTCTCCGCCACTGAGGCATGTGTTCCCCCTTGTGTCCCACGCCGACGTCGGTCCGCCCTGATCAAATTATGGGAGCGATCACTTCGAAGTGGAAGCAACTGGGCAGGCTGAATTGCTCACCATCGTCGAGCAGTGATGGTCAGCGGTCGGTCAGTTGGGTCCGCATTGCGCTGAGGCCGTCGAGGAAAGCGTTCAAGGCCATCTCGAAGCTGTCCGCGTCGATCTCGTCCGCGTGGTCCCGCAACCGGTGCGCCTGGTCAAGATGCGGATACCGGTCGACATAGACCTGGACGTCGTCCTCGAACCCGCGGGAGAACGAGCTCATCGCCGCTCCCAATACCAGGTACTTCGTCGAAGCCCCGATCATCGTGGCGTAGCGAGGTGGCCAGCCTGCCCGGACAAGGCCGCCGTGAACCGCGTCCGCTCGGGCAAGGGAGGTTTCGCGGCGGGCGGGCCCGGTGGCCAACACTGGGACCATGTTCGGGTGGGCCGCCAGTGCCGCCCGGTAGGAACGCGCCCAGGTGCGTACGCCTGCCGCCCAATCGGTTCCGGCGAAGTCGCTGACGTCCACTGTGGACATGATGTCGTCGGCGATGTCGTGGAGGAGTTCGTCTTTCGTGCGGTAGTGGCTGTACAAGGACGGTGCCTGCACGCCGAGGTCGCCCGCCAGCTTGCGCATCGACAGGCCGGTCAGTCCCTCGGCGTCGACCATCGCCAAAGCGCGCTCGCGGATGCGGGCGCGGCTCAGGAGCGGGGTGCTCGGCCGTGGCACGTGTGTCTCCCAGGTCACTGCCGGCAGTGGTTGCCGGGACGGTTCAACGATCCTATCCTGACTAAACCTAACACCGTACGGTTTACCGTCCGAAACCTGGATTGGGAGTGTCATGGACCTCGCTCTCACCGACGAGCAGCAGGCCCTCTGGGACCTGGCGCGCGACTTCATCGATCGGGAGGTCGTGCCCAACGCGGCCGAGTGGGACCGCCGGGAGCAGGTCGACCGGGCGATCGTGGCCAAACTGGGCGCCATCGGGTTCCTGGGTATGACCATCCCCGAGGAGTACGGCGGCTCCGGCGGCGACCACCTGTCGTACTGCCTGATGATGGAGGAACTCGGCCGCGGCGACTCGGCGATCCGGGGGATCGTCTCCGTCTCGCTCGGCCTGGTCGGCAAGTCGATCGCGAGCTACGGCTCCGAGGAGCAGAAGCGGCACTGGCTGCCCCGGCTCAGCTCCGGGGAATCCCTGGCCTGCTTCGGCCTCACCGAGCCCGACACCGGATCGGACGCGGGCAGCCTCGCCACCAAAGCGGTCCGCGACGGCGACGACTACGTCATCACCGGCTCGAAGATGTTCATCACCAACGGAACCTGGGCCGACGTCTCCCTGATCTTCGCCCGCACCGGCGGACCCGGTCCCAAGGGCATCAGCGCGTTCCTGGTGCCGACCGACTCGGCGGGTTTCACCCACCGCGAGATCAAGGGCAAGCTCGGCCTGCGTGGTCAGTCCACAGGGGAACTGGTCCTCGACGCCGTGCGCGTGCCCGAGTCCGCGCGGCTCGGCGATGAGGGCGTCGGGTTCAAGATCGCCATGTCCGCGCTGGACAAGGGCCGCATGTCGGTCGCCGCGGGCTGCGTCGGCCTTGCCAAGGGGGCACTGGACGCGAGCGTCAAGTACTCGCTGGAGCGCACCCAGTTCGGCAAGCCGATCGCCGGATACCAACTGGTGCAAGAGATGCTGGCCGACATGGCGGTCGCCACCGACGCCGCCCGGCTGCTGGTCTGGCGGGTCGCCGACCTCATCGAGCGCGGCAAGCCGTTCGGCACCGAGGCGTCCATGGCGAAGCTGTTCGCCAGCGAGAACGCGGTGTCCGCGGCGAACCTCGCCATCCAGGTGTTCGGCGGTTACGGCTACCTCGACGAGTACCCGGTCGCCAAGTTCCTGCGCGACGCCCGCGTGATGACGCTTTACGAGGGCACCAGCCAGATCCAGAAGCTGCTGATCGGTCGTGCCTTGACCGGCGTCAACGCATTCGTCTGAGGAGAACCCTCATGGATTTCTCGCTGAGCGACGAGGAACGCGAAGTCCGCGAGTGGGTGCGCACGTTCGTCCGCAAGGAGATCATGCCCCTGGAGCCCGAGGTGCTGCGCCGCGAGCGGGCCAACCAGCCCGGGCTGCCCGCGGACGAGCTGAAAGCTTTGCAGCTCAAGGCGAAGGAGTCCGGCTTCTGGGGTGTGCAGACGCCCCAGGAGTACGGCGGAATGGGCTTGAGCGCGGTCATGATGGCGCTGATCGAGGCCGAGCTGGGCCGCTCGTTCGTCCAGTTCCGCTTCGGTGGCTACGCCGACAACATCCTGTTCCACGCCAACGACGAGCAGAAGCAGCGCTACCTGCTGCCGACGATCGCGGGCGACCGCAAGTCGTGCTTCGCGATCACCGAGCCGGGCGCGGGGTCCGACGCCAAGGCGATCCGCACGTCGGCCCGGCAGGACGGCACCGACTGGGTCATCAACGGCGAGAAGACCTTCATCACCGGCGGCAACGAAGCCGACTTCACCATGGTGTTCGCGGTGACAGACAAGGAAAAAGGCGCCAACGGCGGGGTCACCTGCTTCCTGGTGGACCGCGACGCCGGGTGGCGTTCCGAGCCGATCGACACGATGGGGGAGTGGGGTCCGGCCGCGCTCGTCTTCGAGGACGTTCGGGTGCCGCAGGAGAACATCCTCGGCGAGGTCGGCAAGGGCTTCGAGCTGGCCATGCAGTGGATCGGCCGCGGCCGCTACGCCCTCCCGGCCCGCGCGCTCGGCGCGTGTGAGCGACTCGTCGGGATGGCGATCGAGCAGGCGAACACCCGCGTCACCTTCGGTCAGCCGATCGCCGAGTACCAGGCCATCCAGTGGATGATCGCGGACTCGGCGATGGAGATCGAGGCGCTGCGCTGGCTGGTGCTGCACGCCGCGTGGGTCGTCGACCAGGGCCGCGATTCCCGTCAGGCGCAGTCGATCGCGAAGCTGTACGGCGGCGTCAAGGCCAACGAGATCGTCGACCGGGTCCTGCAGATCCACGGCGGCATGGGCTACACCCGGGAACTGCCGATCGAGCGGTGGTACCGGGAGCTGCGGCTGCTGCGCATCTACGAGGGCACAGACGAGATTCAGCGCCGCACCATCGCCCGTAACCTGCTCAAAGGACACGCCACCGTGTCCGGCACACTCGGTTAGATCCGATCCACCAACCTAGGAGCGTCATGGTCAGGGCTGCTGTTCTCACCGAACAGGGCAAGCCGATGCAGGTCACCGACATCACGCTGCCCGCCCCCGGTCCGGGGCGGGTCAAGGTGAAGGTCGTGGCCGCCGGTGTGTGCCACTCCGACCTGTCGCTGTCCAACGGCACGCTGCGTCAGCCGATCCCGGCGGTGCTGGGGCACGAGGGCGCCGGGATCGTGCTGGAAGTCGGCGAAGGCGTCACGAACGTCGCCCCCGGCGACCACGTGCTGCTGAACTGGGCGCCCCCGTGTCGCGAGTGCTGGTTCTGCGGGGAGGGCGAGCCGTGGCTGTGTGAGCGGGCCGCCGACGCCGCCGAGATCCCGCACGCCGAGTTGGCCGACGGCACCGCGCTGTACCCGGGGCTGGGGTGTGGCGCGTTCGCCGAGGAGACCATCGTCCCCGCGCGCGGCGCGGTGAAGATCCCCGACGACATCCCGCTGGAGCAGGCCGCCGTCCTCGGCTGCGCGGTCCTGACCGGCGCGGGCGCGGTGTTCAACACCGCAGCCGTGCGACCCGGGCAGTCCGTGGTTGTCGTCGGCGTCGGCGGCGTGGGGCTTTCGGTGCTGCAGGCCGCCAAGATCGCCGGCGCCGGGCCGATCATCGCGGTCGACACCTCCGAGGCCAAGCGCGACCTGGCGCTCGCGCAGGGAGCCACCGACTTCATCGTCTCCGACGACACCACGGCGAAAGCGGTCCGCAAGCTGACCGAGGGCCGCGGCGCCGACATCGCGTTCGAGTGCGTCGGCCACCCGGCGGCGATCCGCACGGCGTGGTCGTCGAGCAGGCGCGGCGGGCACCTGGTCGTCGTGGGTGTCGGCTCGGCCAAGGCGAAGGTCGAGTTCAGCGCGCTGGAGCTGTACTACTTCGGCCGCAAGGTCAGCGGCTGCGTCTTCGGCTCGATCGACCCGGACGTCGACGTCCCCCGCCTGCTGGACCTCGTCCGGTCCGGTCAGCTCGACGTGTCGAGTCTGGTCACCTCGACCACCGGCCTCGACGGCATCGAGGGCGCCTTCGAGGACATGCGCTCCGGCCGCGGCGCCCGGACCTTGGTGCGCCTGTAAATCCGTGGCGGGTCGGATGGTCGCGCGCTAGCTTCGGCTGATGCCCTTCACCATTCGGCCCGCCCATTCCGACGACGCCGAACCGGCCGCCGCGCTGCGGCGCACCGTCTTCCCGTACCAGCTGATGAGCGCCGCCGAGGTGCGCAGGAAGATCGCCGAGCCGACCCCCGCGCAGCGCGGCGCCATCTGGGTCGCGTGCTCGGACGGCACGGTCGTCGGGTGGGCCGCCTGCGGCCTGAACTCATGGACCAGTGAAGAGGGCGTCGGGTTCCTGACCCTGCACGTCCACCCCGATCACCGGCGGGCAGGCATCGGCACCGAGCTGGTTTCGCGCACCGACAGCCACTTGGCGGACATCGGGGCGCGTCGGGTGCAGGTGTTCGCCGCTGCCGAGTCCGTGGACTTCGCGGTGGCACAGGGATTCGCGCCCACCCGCGAGATGCACTTCGCGAGCCTGGATCCGCGTGTCCTGCCGCCGTGCCCGCCCACGCCCGCGGGCGTGGACCTGGTCCCGATCGCCGCGGTCGACCCAAGGCTGGTCTACGACGCGGACACCGCCGCCTCCCTGGACGAACCGAGCGCCGCACCCATCGACTCCTTCGACTACGACGAGTGGCTGACCGAGGTCTGGTCAGCGCCGATGCTCGACCACGACCTGAGCACCGCGGCCATGGTCGACGGCAAGGTCGCGTGCTTCACCGCGGTGCAGACCGACGGCGACCGCGCCTGGTCCGGGATGACCGGCACCGTGCGCGGCCACCGCGGCCGGGGCCTGGCCAAGCTGGTGAAGTCCACCGCGCTGGCCAGGGCCGCGTCCGCGGGCATCGTGCGGGCCTCAACCTCGATGGACGCCCGAAACGCGCCCATGCTCGCCATCAATGGTTGGCTCGGCTACCGCCGCGTCGCCACCCAAATCGGCCTGACGCGCTAGTCCGGTCACGCGATAGGCGGCGATCACGGCGGCCAGCACCGCGGCGGTCACCTGCGCGGCCAACACCAGGACGTAGACGACGACCTGCGACACGTCGTCGGCGCCGAAGCGGGTGCCGAGGGTGACCAGCGACCAACAGGCCCAGCCGAACATCGCGCCCGCGCCGACCCACGTCATCCCCAGCGGCACCATCACCGGACGATCCCGCGGCAGGCGGCGCACCAGCCAGGTCAGGCCGGCCGCGGTGAGCAGGGCGGCCAGGCCGTGGATGCCGATGGAAACGCTGTCGCCCGCGCCGGGCGCGGAGGTCAGACCGGGCGGCATCCCCAGTGTCGAGCCGACGGCCCACGACAGGTACGCCGCCGCGACACCGAGCGCCAGCACGGACGCGACCACCGCCAGACCCAACGCGAGGGGGTCACCTGCCCCGGTGTTTCGAGCCGCCCAGACCTGTGGCCACCGGGCCCGGGTGTAGAGGACGAACGCGGCCATCAGCAGCACGCCCTGCAACGCGAAACCGCCGTAGACCACGGCGTAAACCCAGGACCGCAGGAACGCGGCGTCACCGGCGGGCGCGTCGCCGAGCAGGGTGGGCAGCAGCGGGGCGAGGAGCACGATCGGCGCGAGCATGCCGGAGGCCAGCCACATCGGCACGATGACCACCGGCGCGGGCAGGCGCAGCCCCCACGGCCTGGTCAGCGCCAGGGCGGTGACCAGCACGATCAGGTCCATGAACACGGTGGCGATGTTCGCCACCAGCAGCTCGTCCATGTCGGCGCCGACGACGCCGACGGTGCCGCCGAAGATCCAGTTCAGCTTGAGCGCGAGATAGGGGAAGGTGGCGGCGACGGCGCCGAGACCCACCAGCTGTCGTGTGGTCGTCATAACCGTCAGCCTGGCGTTCGGGCCGCCGCCGCACCTGAGCCCCAGGAGGGAATCAGATCCCTCGCGAGAGGGAGATCAGATGTCGTCGACGCACCAGTCGCCGTCCTTCTTGCGAAGCTTGAAGGTGTTGGTGTCCTTCTCGCCGGCGACGGTGGCCTCGACCTTCACCTTCGCGGTGTCGCCGTCCTCCTGGACATCGACGATCTTGATGTCCGTCGGGATGAACTGCGACGACTCCTTGAAGGCCTCAGCCGGGAGATGGTCCTTGGCGTCGCACATGAGGGCGTTCGCGGCGGCGACGTCCTTGTCGATGAACGCGTCGATGAGCGCCTCGGTGGTGGCCTGGGGACCGCTGCCACCGGTGAGCACCAGGATCAGGGTCACGACGACGCCGACGACCACGAGGCCGATCGCGCCGAAGATCAACGGCTTGTTGTTCTTCTTCGGGGCGCCGTAGGGCTGGCCGTACTGCTGCGGGTATGCGCCCGGCTGGCCGTAGGGCTGCTGCTGCGGGTAGCCCTGCTGCTGGAACTCGCCGGACTGCGGGTATCCACCCGGCTGCGGCTGACCCGGCTGCGGCTGGCCCGGGTGGGGCTGGCCCTGCTGGGGGAATCCGCCTTGCTGGGGGAATCCGCCCTGCTGGGGGAACCCGCCCTGCTGGGGGAACCCGCCAGGCTGCTGCGGGTCACCGCCTGGCTGCGGAGGGAACGGGTAGCCGCCGGGCTGGGGCGGTTGCGACATGGGAGTACTCCTGGGATTGGGCTGGATCACACCCGCGCCTTTCTACACCCCGACGCCGGCTCGATCACTGTATTCGCGTCAAGTTCCGACGGTGAGAGCGGACACTTGGTTCCCTCCGTAATTGCCAACTACTGGCGGTTGCTCGCTATGGGCAACTAACGTGTGGACCGAGCACGGGAGGAACCAATGTCCACCTCGGTCGCCATGCACATGAGCGACGGCCTGTTGAACGCGACGACATCGATGTTGTTCATCGGTGTCGCGGTCCTCGGCCTGGCGGTCGCGGCCGCTCGGGCGCGCGCGACGCTCGACGACCGCACCGCGCCCATGGCCGGTCTGGTCGCGGCGTTCCTGTTCGCCACCCAGATGATCAACTTCCCGGTCCTGCCCGGCGTCAGCGGCCACCTGCTCGGCGGCGCGCTCGCGGCGATCCTGGTGGGGCCGTGGGTCGGCGCGCTCTGCGTGTCGATCGTGCTGGTCGTGCAGGCGCTCGTCTTCGCCGACGGTGGCATCACCGCGCTGGGCGCGAACATCACCAACATGGCCCTCATCGGCACCGCCGCGGGATTCCTCGTTGCGCTGGCGCTGCGGCGGCTCGCCCAGCACGGCCGGGCCGGGCTCGTCGCGGTCGCGTTCATCGCCGCGGTTTTCAACACCGTGCTGGCGTCGGTCGGGTTCGTCGTGGAGTTCGCGATGGGCGGTGAGACCTCGTTCCCGCTGGGCACGGTCGCCGCGACCGTGATCGGGGTGCACTGCCTGATCGGCATCGGTGAGGGCGTCATCACCGCGCTCACCGTCGGCGCCGTCGCCGCGGTCCGGCCCGACTTGGTCTACCTGCTGCGCGGCACCGAGCGGCCGCTGGAACTGCGCACCGCCGCGGGGGTGGCGGCATGAGGAAGCGCGGGTTCTTCATCGGCTTCCTGCTGGTCGCCCTGGTGATCGCGGGCGCCGTGTCCTACCTCGCCGACTCCGACCCGGACGGGCTCGACCACGCGACCATGGTGGGCTGCGAGGTCGTCGAGGTCGACGGCGCCGAGCGGCTCAAGGGCGACTGCATCGCGCAGCGGGCGCGGGAGCACCAGCTCTCGTCGAGCCCCCTGGCCGACTACGCGGTCGGCGGGGACGAGCGGTCGACCGGGATGGCGGGCGTCCTCGGCGTGCTGCTGACCCTGGGCCTGGCAGGCGGCCTCTTCTGGTTGCTGCGCAAGCGATCCACGACCTGAGTGCAGCCCTTCCACCGTCCCGGCGACACCCCGGTCCACCGCCTGCCCGCCCAGGTGAAGATCGTCACAGCACTCGTCTTCGTGCTGTGCGTGGTGGCGACCAGGCGCACCGAGTTCCTGGCCTTCGGGCTCTACTTCGCCGTCCTGGCAGGCGTTTGGGCCGTCGCGCGGATCCCGCCGGGGTGGCTGGCGAAGCGGGCGCTGATCGAGACGCCGTTCGTCATCCTGGCGTTCGCGCTGCCGTTCGTCGCGGGCGGGCCCACCGTGGACCTGTTGGGTGTCACCGTGTCCGAACAGGGCGCGCTCGCGGGCTGGAACATCCTGGCGAAAGGCACCCTCGGCGTCCTGGTGTCGCTCACCCTGGCGGCCACGACCTCGCCGCGTGACCTGATCGTCGGCCTGCAGCGGCTGCGGGTGCCCGCGATGGTGATCACCATCGCCACGCTCATGCTGCGGTACCTGGAGGTCATCGCGGCCGAGGCGCGGCGGATGCGCACCGCCCGGATCTGCCGGGGCCACGACCCCCGGTTCCTGTGGCAGGTCGGCGCGACCGCGCGGGGGATCGGCACACTGTTCGTCCGCAGCTATGAGAGAGGGGAACGGGTGCACCTCGCGATGGTGTCGCGCGGCTGGGCGGGCGCGATGCCCGACGACCCGCGCCCGGTGGGCCGCGGGGCCTGGCTGCTCGGGCTGGTCCCCGCCGTGATCGCCGCCGCCGTCCTGGGAGCCTCGTTATGACCGCGCTGCTCGTCGAGAGCCTCGCCTACGCCTACCCCGACGGCCACCAGGCGCTCTTCGGCGTCGACCTGCGGGTCGAGGAGGGGGAGCGGGTCGCGGTGCTCGGGCCGAACGGCGCGGGCAAGACCACGCTGGTCCTGCACCTCAACGGCGTGCTGACCGCGGGCGCGGGCCGCATCGAGGTCGCGGGCCTGCCGGTGGCCAAGGCCAACCTCAAGGAGATCCGCCGCCGGGTCGGCGTCGTGTTCCAGGACCCCGACGACCAGCTGTTCATGCCGACCGTGCGCGACGACGTGGCGTTCGGCCCGGCCAACTTCGGCCTGCGCGGCGCCGACCTCGACGCCCGGGTCAAGCAGGCCCTCGACGCGGTCGGGATGGCCGAGCACGCCGACCGCTCGCCGATGCACCTGTCCGGCGGGCAGCGCCGCCGGGTCGCCCTCGCCACCGTCCTCGCCTGCGAGCCGGAGATCCTCGTCCTGGACGAGCCGTCGGCGAACCTGGAGCCGGTGGCCCGCCGTGAGCTGGCCGAGGTCCTGCTCGGACTGGACCGCACGATGCTGATGGTCACCCACGACCTGCCCTACGCGCTGCAGGTGTGCCCGCGCAGCGTGCTGATCGACGGCGGTGTGATCGTGGCCGACGGACCCACCCGCGACCTGCTGGCCGACACCGCGCTGCTCGCCGCGCACCGGCTGGAACTTCCGTTCGGGTTCCGCCTCGACTAGGGTTCGCGCCATAACCGAATACCGGGCCGCATGAGTCGGAACGGGAGAGCCTCCACCCTCAGCCACAGGTCGGCACAGGTGGGGCACCGAAGGAGCAAACTCCCCGGAATCTCTCAGGTAAAGCTACCGTTCCAGGCCAGGCCACTCTGGAAAGCAGACGCGACATCCGGCGTCTCACCCACGGTGCAAGCCGCTCTCCGCGGTGAAGCTCTCAGGTGCCATGACAGAGGGGGAGTTCCCACAACGGGACAGGTGTGCCCTGTCGCGTCGTACCCAAGGAGCTCCATGACCCTCGTCCGCACCGTCCACGCCGCCCAACCGGCTGCGAACCCATCTTCGACACAATCACCTGCGCACTCCGCCGCGTCGCATCCGCACGCCGGTCGTGCCACGCTGCGGCGAGCACTGTCCACCCGCGCGCAAAAGGAGACCGAACTTCCATGAGCAACCCCTCCCCGCTGCACGCGGTGCACGAGGCCCTCGGCGCCTCGTTCACCGACTTCGCAGGCTGGGCGATGCCGCTGCGCTACGGCAGTGAACTGGCCGAGCACAAGGCGGTCCGCGAGGCGTCCGGCCTGTTCGACCTCAGCCACATGGGTGAGATCGAGCTGACCGGTCCCGAGGCGGCCCGTGCGCTCGACTACGCCCTGGTCGGGTACCTGTCCAAGGTCAAGCCGGGCCGCGCGCGGTACACGATGATCTGCGACGCCGACGGCGGCGTGCTCGACGACCTGGTCGTCTACCGGCTCGCCACCGACCACTACATGGTCGTGGCCAACGCCTCCAACGCCGCTGTCGTCGCCGAGGCGCTGCGCGAGCGGTCCACCGGCTTCGCCGTCGAGGTCAACGACCGCTCCGCCACCTGCGCGCTCATCGCGGTGCAGGGGCCGACTTCGGCGGAGATCGTGCGCAAGGTGACCGGCTCGGACCTGGACAAGCTGTCGTACTACGCGAGCGTCCCGGCCACCGCCGCGGGCCACGACGTGCTGCTCGCGCGCACCGGCTACACCGGCGAGGACGGCTTCGAGCTGTACTCCGAGGCCGAGCACGCCCAGGACATCTGGAACGCGATCACCGAGATCGGCCAGGACCACGGGCTGGTCCCGGCGGGTCTGGCCTGCCGCGACACCCTGCGCCTGGAGGCCGGGATGCCGCTGTACGGCAATGAGCTCGGCCCCGAGTTCACCCCGTTCGACGCCGGCCTCGGCCGGGTCGTGAAGTTCGAGAAGCCCGGTGACTTCGTCGGCCGCGAGGCCCTCGAGCGCCGCAAGGACAATATCGTGGGAACCGTGCGAGTCGGGCTCACCAGCACCGGCCGTCGCGCCCCCCGACACGGGTACCCCGTTCTCGACGGAGACGGAAACCCGGTAGGTACCGTGACCAGCGGCGCCCTCTCACCGACGCTCGGCCACCCGATCGCCATGGCGTACGTGCCGACCGCTCTCAGCGAGCCCGGCACGGCCCTGGCCGTCGACATCCGTGGCACGTCGACGCCGGTCGAGGTCGTCGAGCTGCCCTTCTACCAGCGTCCCGCCTGATCAGGAGAACAAGACAGAGATGAGCAATCCGGAGAACCTCGGCTACACCGAGGAACACGAGTGGGTCGACCTCGGCGACGCGGGCACCGCAACCGTCGGCATCACCGTTTACGCAGCTGAGGCGCTCGGCGACGTCGTCTTCGTCCAACTCCCCGAGGTCGGCGACAAGCTCGTCGCGGGCGACACCTGCGGCGAGATCGAGTCGACCAAGTCGGTCAGCGACCTCTACGCCCCCGTCAACGGCGAGGTCGTGGCGGTCAACGAGGCCGTCGTGGACGACCCCGGTGTGGTCAACACCGACCCGTTCGGCGAGGGCTGGCTCTTCAAGGTCGCCGTCGAGGGCGACACCGACCTGCTCGACGTCGCCGCGTACAACGCGCTGACCAAGGAAGACTGAGCCGGATGAGCACCTTCGGACAGTCCCTCGCCGAGGTCGACCCCGACGTCGCCGCGGCTGTCGACGCCGAGCTGCACCGCCAGCAGTCGACCCTGGAGATGATCGCCTCGGAGAACTTCGCCCCGGTGGGCGTGCTCGAGGCGCAGGGCTCGGTGCTGACGAACAAGTACGCCGAGGGCTACCCCGGCCGCCGCTACTACGGCGGCTGCGAGCACGTCGACGTCATCGAGCAGCTCGCGATCGACCGGGTCAAGGCCCTCTTCGGCGCCGAGCACGCCAACGTGCAGCCGCACTCGGGCGCGCAGGCCAACGCCGCGGCGATGGTCTCCGTGCTCAACCCCGGCGACACGATCCTCGGCCTCGATCTCGCGCACGGCGGTCACCTGACGCACGGCATGAAGATCAATTTCTCGGGCAAGCTCTACAACGTCGTGGCCTACCACGTCGACCAGGAGACCGGGATCGTCGACATGGCCGAGGTCGAGCGCCTCGCCGTGGAGGCGCAGCCGAAGCTGATCGTGGCGGGCTGGTCGGCCTACCCGCGCCAGCTCGACTTCGCCGAGTTCCGCCGCATCGCCGACTCGGTCGGCGCGCTGCTGATGGTCGACATGGCGCACTTCGCCGGTCTCGTCGCCGCGGGTCTGCACCCCAGCCCCGTGCCGCACGCCGACCTGGTGACCACCACGACCCACAAGACCCTCGGCGGCCCCCGCGGCGGAGTGATCCTCTGCCGCAAGGGACTGGCCAAGAAGGTCAACTCCGCGGTGTTCCCCGGCCAGCAGGGTGGCCCGCTGGAGCACGTCATCGCGGCCAAGGCCGTGGCGTTCAAGATCGCCGCCTCGGAGGAGTTCGCCGAGCGGCAGCGCCGCGTGCTCGAGGGCGCGAAGATCCTGGCCGACCGGCTCTCCCGGTCGGACTGCGCCGAGGCAGGCGTGAAGGTCCTCACCGGCGGCACCGACGTCCACCTGGTCCTGGTCGACCTGGTGAACTCGGCACTCGACGGCCAGCAGGCCGAGGACCGGCTGCACTCGGTCGGCATCACGGTCAACCGCAACGCCGTCCCGTTCGACCCGCGGCCGCCGATGATCACCTCCGGGCTGCGGATCGGCACCCCGGCGCTGGCCACCCGCGGCTTCGACGCCGAGGACTTCGCCGAGGTCTCCGACATCATCGCCGTCGCGCTGGGCCCGGACTTCGACGACACCACCCGGCAGGAGCTGCGCGACCGCGTGGACCTGCTGGTCAAGCGACGCCCGCTTTACCCCGACTTGGGCTGAACAACGCGGCGCTCGGGCCACACCACGACCTGGTGTGGCCCGAGTACGCTGAATTTTGGAAGTGGAAGGTTCGTCGTGGCTATCAGTGTGTTCGACTTGTTCAGCATCGGTATCGGCCCGTCCAGTTCGCACACGGTGGGCCCGATGCGCGCGGCGCTGATGTTCGTCGACGGCCTTTCCGAACGCGGCGACCTCGACCGGGTGGCCCGCGTGCGCGTGGAGCTGTTCGGCTCCCTCGGCGCGACCGGCCACGGCCACGGCAGCGACAAGGCCGTGCTGCTGGGCCTGGAGGGCGAACGCCCGGAAGACATCGATACGGCCTCCGTCGGCCCGCGGGTCGCCAAGATCCGCGAGGAGGGGCAGCTGCGGCTGCTCGGCAGGCACACGGTCAGGTTCACCGAGGACGACGATCTCGTCATGCACCGGCGCAAGTCGCTGCCGCTGCACCCCAACGGCATGACCTTCGCCGCCTGGGACGCCGCGGGCGGCCTGTTCGCCGAACGCACGTACTACTCGGTCGGCGGCGGCTTCGTGCTCGACGAGACCGCGGCCGACGGCCCGGTCATCTCCGCCGACACCACACCAGTCCCGTTCCCGTTCCGCACGGGCGCGGAGCTGATGGAGCACTGCGCGGCCAACGACCTGACCATCGCGCAGGTGATGCTGCGCAACGAACTGGTGTGGCGCACCGAGGCCGAGGTCCGCGAAGGGCTGCTGGCGATCTGGCAGGTCATGCAGGACTGTGTGACGCGCGGCTGCGAGCAGGACGGTGTCCTCCCCGGCGGCCTGAAGGTCCCCCGCCGCGCGAAGGCGCTGCACGACAAGCTGCTGTCCGAGGACGGCGCGGGCGACCCGCTCTACGTCATGGACTGGGTCACGCTGTTCGCGCTGGCCGTCAACGAGGAGAACGCCTCCGGCGGCCGGATCGTCACCGCCCCGACGAACGGCGCCGCGGGCATCATCCCCGCGGTCCTGCACTACTACACGCGGTTCCTGTCGGTGGCCACAGAGGACGGTGTGATCGACTTCCTGCTCACCGCCGCCGCGATCGGCGTGGTGCTCAAGGAAACCGGCTCGATCTCGGGCGCCGAGGTCGGCTGCCAGGGCGAGGTCGGCTCGGCGTGCGCGATGGCGGCGGCCGGCCTGACGGCGGTGCTGGGCGGCTCGGTCGCGCAGGTCGAGAACGCGGCGGAGATCGGCCTGGAACACCATTTGGGACTGACGTGCGACCCGGTGGGCGGCCTGGTGCAGATCCCGTGCATCGAACGCAACGCGGTCGGGTCCACAAAGGCCATCAACGCCTCCCGGATGGCCCTGCGCGGCGACGGCACCCACATCGTGCACCTGGACAAGGTCATCAAGACCATGCGTCAGACCGGCGCCGACATGCACACCAAGTACAAGGAAACCTCGCGCGGCGGCTTGGCCCTCAACGTCATCGAGTGCTGACGGGCACGCGCCCCCGCGCGACCACCAACGCGTGGCGCGCGGGGTCGAGGTCGACGCAGTCGGCGTCGGTGCATTCCACAGCCACCAGGTCGACGATCAGCGTGCCGTGGCAATGCGAGACGTGAGCGAGGCACTCGGAGCAGGTCATGAAGCCCTCCTCTTCTTCGCGCCCGTGCCCTTCGCCGATTTCACCGCCTCTTCCAGCTCATCGCGGGTCATCTTCGAACGTCCCTTGACGTCGAGGTCACGGGCCAGCTTGTCGAGCTCTGCCTTCGTCAGGCTAGACAGATCCTCAGCCGGTTCCGGGGATTCCTCGCGGCGTTTCTTGCGGCTTTCGACGCTCTTGCTCAACGCGTCGAACAGGTCCACGACCTTCGTCGGCTCGCTCGGCGCCTCCTCGGAGACGATCTCGCGGCCTTCCTTCTTGTCCTCGATGAGCTGCTCGACGCGCTGGGTGTACGTGTCGTGGAACTCCTCGGGCTTCCATTCCTCGCTCATCGAGTCGATGAGCGAGATGGCCATGTCGAGTTCCTTGCCCCGCGCCGGGGTGATCTCCGGCATGGACTTCAGTTCCTTGGCCGGGTCGCGCAGGTCCTCGGCGAACAGCATCGTGGTGAGAATCAGCAGGTCCTCGCCGGCGCGCACGACCGTCAGGTATTCCTTGCCGCGCATGACGAACGTGGCGACCCCGGCCTTGTTCGACTTGCGCATCGCCTGCAGCAGCAAGCTGTAGGCGCGGCCGTACTCCTCTTTGGCCGGCGCCAGCCAGTACGTCTTCTGGTAGTGGATCGGGTCGATCGAGTCGATGTCGACGAACGCGGAGATGTCGATCGTGCGGGAGCGGCCGGGCGCGATGGCGTCCAACTCGTCCGGCTCGATGATCACGTAGTCGCCGCCGCCGATCTCCGCGCCCTTGACGATGTCGGAGTAGGCGACCTCCTTGCCGGTGCGCTCGTTGACGCGCTTGTACCGGATGCGGTCGGAAGTGCCGCGCTCGAACTGCCGGAAGCTGATCGTGTGGTCCTCGGTGGCCCCGTAGAGCTCGACCGGGACCGTCACGAGCCCGAAGTTGATCGCGCCGTTCCAAATCGGCCGTGCCACGCTGCCTCCCCGGCAGTAGTTGTCCGTGCTACCCCAGTGTGGACCACATCGGGCCCATCGGTCCTGTTCAACGGTACTGACACCGCACGTTGAGAGAAGGCGTTTCGCCGATCCGACCCCTGGGTAACACCCCTGACAACAGCGGCGAGGGGAGCAGGGTCATGACGGAGATGTCGCGGCTGCCGGGTCCGGTCTCGGAAAGCTGGGACTGGCAGCGCCACGGGTCTTGCCGGGGACTCGACAGCGCGTGGTTCTTCCACCCCGACGCCGAGCGCGGCCAGGCGCGGGCGGAGCGGGTGCGCCACGCGAAGGAGATCTGCAAATCCTGCCCCGTCATCGTCGAGTGCAGGCACCACGCGCTGACCGTGATCGAGCCCTACGGCATCTGGGGCGGACTCGACGAGGGTGAACGCAGGCAGGCCTACGCCCGCCGCCGCATGACCGCCCAGCACGCGGGCGCCCGCCACTAGGTCGGGTCGGCGAGACCTTCCCGGAGCTTGCGCAATGTCCGCGTGAGCAGCCGGGACACATGCATCTGCGAAAGTCCGAGGTGTTCGGCGATCTGGGTCTGGGTGTCGTCGCGGAAGTAGCGCAGCGCGAGGATTCGCCGTTCACGCTCGGTGAGCCGCGCGATGAGCGGCCGGAGCGACTCCACGAAGTCGACGCCGTCGAGGGCGGTGTCGGGCACGCTGAGTGTCTGGTCGGTCTCGGTGGGTGCCTCGTCGAGTGGGACGGAGTGGTAGCTCTGGCCCGCCGCGAGGCCCTCGTAGACGGCGTCGACCGGCAGGTCCAGGTGGTTCGCCAACTCGCTGGGCGTCGGCGCGCGTCCCAGCCGCTGCGACAGCTCGTTGCCCGCGTCGCTCAGCGCGAGGTGCCGTTCCTGCAGTTTGCGCGGGACCCGCAGGGACCAGGCCGTGTCGCGGAAGTAGCGGCGGACCTCGCCCATGATGGTGGGCACCGCGAAGGTCAGGAAGTCGTAACCCCGGCTGGGGTCGAACCGGTCCACCGCGTGGATCAGGCCGACCAGCGCCACCTGCGTGAGGTCCTCGTGCGGAACCCCCCGATGGGTGAATCGCAGGGCGATGTGCTCGGCCAGTCCGGCGTGCCCGGTCACCAGCGCGGCCCGTAGTTCGGCGTGCCGGGGATCCTCCGGATCCAGCAGCGCCTTCTCCGCGAACAGGGGGGCGAAATGCTCGTATTCGTGCCCCGGCCTGGTCTCGGCGGGTCGGGTGGTGACGGTCAAGGCCACACCTCGGATGGCTCAGCGTCCAGGCGGGGTGGTCCGCCCGTCACCAACGGTAGGTATGCGCCCCACCTCCGACAACTCGAGAAGTCACAGGTCGGCTACCGCGTCGAGCAGTTCCCGACCGTCCAGCAGGACGCGGTCGTTGTGCCGTGCGCCCTCGACGATCACCGTCCGGGCATTCGCGGCGACGGCGACCTCGGCGCTTTGCTCTGGCGGCACGATCTCGTCCTCGGCGCCGTAGACGACGGTCGTCGGCACACCCAGCCCACGCGCGGTCTCGGCGACCGGGAAACGGTCGCGCAGCAGGGCGCGGACGGGCAGGAACGGGTAGTGCACGGCGGCGACCGAGGGCAGGTCCACGAAGGGGGAGCGGAGCAGGAGGCCACGCGGTGGATGCGCCCGGGCCAGGCGGGCCGCCACCGCCGCACCCAGACTCTCGCCGAAGTACACCAGCCGATCCTGGGTGACGCCTTGCCTGAGCAGGAAGTTGTGAGCCGCTTTCGCGTCCGCCGCCAGGCCGTCCTCGGTGGGATCGCCTGGGTTGCCGCCATAGCCGCGGTAGTCGACAAGCAGCACGCCGTGTCCCCGCGCGCGCAACGCCACCGCGAGCGGGATCCGCGCCGAGCGGTCGCCCGCGTTGCCCGGCAGCACCAGCACCGTGGTCCCCGGGCCGGGCGCGTACCAGCCGGTGAGGGTCAGGTTGTCCTCGGTTCGGTAGGTGACCTGGTGCCCGCCGGGTATGACGTTGGCAACATCAGGCACCTGGCCGGTCGACGGCAGGTAGATCAATCGGCGCTGAAACAGGTACGCCAAGCCCACGACCAGCACAACCACGACGACGACGCTGGTCAGCCCGAGCAAGAGTGGACGCGGCACTTCGCCAGTGTGCCGCCGGGGGTCATATCGTGGACATATGAGCACACATTTCGACGTGGTGGTCCTCGGGGCCGGCCCGGGTGGGTATGTCGCGGCGATCCGGGCCACGCAGCTCGGGTTGAAGACGGCGATCATCGAGGAGCGCTACTGGGGCGGCGTCTGTCTCAACGTCGGCTGCATCCCCTCGAAGGCGCTGCTGCGCAACGCCGAGCTGGCGCACCTGGTGCAGCACGAGGCGAAGACGTTCGGCATCCAGGTCGACGGCACCGTGAGCTTCGACTACGGCGCCGCCTACCAGCGCAGCCGCACGGTCGCCGAGGGGCGCGTCAAGGGCGTGCACTACCTGATGAAGAAGAACGGCATCACGCAGTTCCAGGGCAAGGGCACGTTCACCGACGCCAACACCATCGAGGTCGCGCTGAACGACGGCGGCACGGAGACGGTCACGTTCTCCAACGCCATCATCGCCGCGGGCGCCACGACCCGGCTGCTGCCCGGCACCTCGCTGTCCGAGCGCGTGGTGACCTACGAGGAGCAGATCCTCGCCTCGGAGCTGCCCGAGAGCATCATCATCGCGGGCGCGGGCGCGATCGGCGTCGAGTTCGCCTACGTGCTGCACAACTACGGCGTGAAGGTCACCATCGTCGAGTTCCTCGACCGGATGGTGCCGCTGGAGGACGAGGAGGTGTCCAAGGAACTCGCCCGCCGCTACAAGCGGCTCGGGGTCGAGGTCCTGACGGGCACCCGCGTCGAGTCGATCGACGACACCGGCGCCCGGGTGAAGGTCACGGTGTCCAAGGGCGGCAAGGAGCAGGTCCTGGAGGCCGACAAGGTCCTGCAGGCCATCGGCTTCCAGCCCCGGGTCGAGGGCTACGGCCTCGACCGCACCGGGGTGAAGCTGACCGAGCGCGGCGCCATCGACATCGACGGCCGCTGCCGCACCTCGGTCCCGCACATCTACGCGATCGGCGACGTCACCGCGAAGCTCATGCTCGCCCACGCCGCCGAGTCCATGGGTGTCATCGCCGCGGAGACCATCGCGAACGCGGAGACCATGGAACTCGACTACGTCATGATCCCGCGCGCGACGTACTGCCAGCCGCAGATCGCCAGCTTCGGCTACACCGAGGCCCAGGCCCGCGAGAAGGGCTACGACGTCGAGGTGGCGAAGTTCCCCTTCACCGCCAACGGCAAGGCCCACGGCCTCGCGGACCCGGTGGGCTTCGTGAAGCTCATCAGCGACAAGACGCACGGCGAGCTGCTCGGCGGGCACCTGATCGGGCCCGAGGTGACCGAACTGCTGCCGGAGCTGACCCTGGCCCAGCAGTGGGACCTGACGGTGCACGAGATGGCCCGCAACGTCCACGCCCACCCGACGCTGGGTGAAGCGGTCAAGGAGGCCATCCACGGCCTCGCGGGACACATGATCAATATGTGAGTGCCGCCCGCCGCGGCCCGGGCAACCGGGTCGCGGCGGGGTTCGGCTCGGCGTCGAGCCGTCAGTGTTTCGCCCGTCCCATTCGGACTGAGTTGTCATCGCACCCAGTCGGGGTAGGCCATTCGGCCGTCAGGGCCGCCGGATCCGGCATGTTGATCTCTGTCCGGTGTGGACAGCCCACTTCTGTTTTGTATCAACGACAATCGCCGTGTTACTGATCAAGTCCGGTGATGGTCGTCACCCGTTCAGACGCTTGCCGTGACCGCGTTTCGCGATGCAGGATTCCGCGCGTCTGGCTGTGCGAGCTGTCGCACTGAACTGGGGAGCTTTCCGAATGAGACGTCGCTTCTGGCTGCATGCTGCCCTTTTGCGCCCGGCCGCGCCGGAGTGCACGGCGGGACGGTTCCATCGGTGGCTCTCCGCGTTCCTCATCGCGGTGCTTGTCATCAGCCTCGAGGTCGGCGCTGTCTCGTCCGCCTCCGCTGAGCAGCCGAAGCCCGCCTCCGCACCGGCGCAGGTCGACGAAGCCGCCGACATCCCCTCGGCGCGCGCGACGGCCCGGTTGCGCGGTAAGCGCATAGAGGCGCTGTCGGAGCGCACGGAGTCGACCTCCACTTGGGTCAACCCGGACGGCACCCGGACCACCGAGCTCAACGCGGGCCCCGTGCGCGTGCGCAAGGGCGACACCTGGGTTCCGGTCGACCTCACCCTGGTCAAGAACGCCGACGGCACCATCCGCCCGACGGCCCACCCCCGTGACCTCGCGATCGCGGGCGGGGGCGCCGCCACCCAGCCGCGCGACCTCGCCTCGGTGACCGCCGCCGACGGCCAGGTCGCCCTGCAGTGGTCCGGCCCGCTGCCCGAGCCGGTCCTGGCAGGCGACACCGCCACCTACCCCGAGATCCAGCCCGGCATCGACCTGCAGGTCAAGGCCACTCGCACCGGCTTCCAGCAGTTCCTGATCCTCAAGCGCAAGCCCGGCAAGCCCGTCTCCTTCACCCTGCCGCTGCGCGCCGACGGCGTCTCTCTGCGCACCGACGCCGACGGCAACACCGACGTCGTCGACAAGGCGGGCACCACGGTCGGCTCCGTGCCCGCCGCGCAGATGTGGGACGCGCGGATCGACGGTCAGAGCGGCCTGCTCACCAAGCCCGCCAAGGTCAAGCAGCGCAAGAACGCCAAGCCCAAGGTCAAGACCGCCCAGGGCAAGGACCGCGAGACCGTCGACATCACCGTCGAGCCCGCCGACGGCTACCTCGACGACCCGAACGTGAAGTACCCGGTGACGATCGACCCGGGTGCGACGATCTGGGCCAACTTCGACACCTTCACCCAGTCGAACATCACCAGCTCCGACCAGTCGGGCATGGGCGAACTGCGCCTGGGCACCTACGACGGCGGCGGCACGAAGGCGCGGTCGTACCTGCACTTCGACATGAGCCAGTTCCGCGGCACCAAGATCATCGAGAGCAAGCTCTGGCTCTACGCCACGCACTCCTGGTCGTGCAGCCCGAACAACTGGGAGGTCTGGAGCACCCCGCTGGTCGGCACCGGCACCCGCTGGTCGAACCAGCCCGCGCCCTGGGCGCACTGGGCCACGCCGAACGTGACGACGGGCTACAGCGCGTCGTGCAACGACGCCTGGGTGAACGTCGGCATCACCAACCTGCAGCAGGCCTGGTCGGACCAGGGATTCACCAACGCGGGCGTGATGCTCAAGGCAGGCGACGAAGGCAACTCCTACGGCTGGAAGAAGTTCTCCTCCGCCGAAGGCGGCGCGGTGCCGCACATCGACGTCACCTACAACACCCAGCCCAGCTCGGCGACCGGTCTCAACGTCAGCGACCGCGGCGACCACGGTGGTGTCGTCTACACCCGGTCCCTCACTCCGACGCTGAGCTACCCGGTCCACGACCCGGACGGCGACGTCCTGCACCCGACGTTCTACGTCTACGAGGGCGACTCCCTCATCGCCACCCACTCGGTCGGCGCGGTCAACTCCGGCGGCGTGGCGACCTGGAAGCTGCCGGAAGGCTTGCTGCAGAACGGAAAGACGTACAAATACCGCGCGTCGGCGCACGACAACCGCATCTGGGCGGGCGACGGCTACGTCTCCATCCGCAACAAGCTGGGCGGCCGGGCGATCGACGTCCCCGGCTGCGGCACCGCCCCGGGGACTGTGCTGCACATCTGGGACTACTGGGGCGGCGGCTGCCAGCGCTGGAACATGACCCACCTGGGCGGCAACACCTTCGCCTTCGGCGGCCGCGACTCCGGTCACGCCATCGACGTGGCGAACTGCTCGGTGGACAACGGCGCGAGTGTGCAAATCTGGAACTACTCCTACGGAAACGTGTGCCAGCAGTTCATCTTGGAGAACGTCGGCAACGGCGAGTACAAGATCCGCGGCAAGCACTCGAACAAGCCGCTCGACCCGATCGGCTGCAACGGCAACAACGGCTCCCGCCTGGTGATCTGGGACGCCTACGCGGCGGACTGCCAGATCTGGCGGCTCGACGTTGCCCCCGACTCGGGCACTACCGTGCAGTGGCGTGACTTCACCGTCGACACCAACGCGCCAGGCGCGCCGTTCGTGTCCTCTTCGGACTACCCGAGCGACAACAACTGGCACAAGGCGGCCAACCAGGCGGGCACCTTCACCTTCACCCCGCCGACCGGCCTGACCGATGTGGCGGGCTACGTCTACGGCCTCGACGTCACCCCGGCCACCGAGGTCGCGGCGGGCGCCGACGGCAAGGCAACGCCGTCGATCACGCCGACGACCGACGGGCAGCACCTGCTCAACGTCCGCACGAAGGACAAGGCGGGCAACCTCTCCGCGATCGTCACCTACAAGTTCAACGTGGGCCGCGCGGGCCTGGTGCGACCTTCGGACGGCTCGCGGGTCGTGTCCCGTGTTCCCCTGCAGGTGCAAGGGGAATCCGTCTTCACCCACGTCAAGTTCGCGTGGCGCCGCGGCCCCGGTGCGGCCGTCGAGGCCGACATCCCGGCCGCGAACCTGACCAAGGCCGACGGATCGCCGCTGGGCACGGGCTTCGTGCCGCTGTCGAGCCTGGGCGGTTCGGCCACGTGGAACGCGGCCGACACCCTGGGCCTGGCCGCGGGTGTGGTGCAGGTCAAGGCGATCATGGCCACCGACGCCGCGGGAACCGGCGCCTACGCCACGGTGTGGCGCACGGTGACCGTCGACCCGAGTGCCGAGGGCGCGGAGTCCGAGGGCATCGCCGACGGCTCGCTGAACCTGCAGACCGGTGACTTCTCACTGTCCACAACGGACGCCCAGGAGTTCGGCCTCTCGGTCTCGCGAACGTCCTCCTCGCGTGACCCGCGGGCCGGTTTCCAGCTGCAGCACCAGCGGCTGAGCACCAACCAGCAGAAGGTGTCGACCGACACCAGCGGGTTCAACAGCTACACCGCGCTCGTGGCCAGGGCCACCGACCGGGGCCATGACAGCACCGACTCGGTCGTGCTGACCCCGCAGGCGAGCGGTCCGTGGGGCGGCGACACGTATGCCGCCGTCGGCGACGACATGAACGGCGGCTTCCGCCTCGGCATGCGCGCCGGGCGCACCTATCGGCTCTCCGGCTGGATCTACGTCCCCGCCGCCACGGGCCTGACCCCGGCCGACCCGCGCGGGCTGCGGATCGTCGGCTACGTCAAGAAGAGCGACGGCAACTACGTCCCGACGATGAGCGAGCAGCCGAAGCTGACCGACGGCTGGGTGCAGCTCAGCGTCGACATGGCGGTCCCGGCGGGCGCCACCGAGGCGTTCGTCCGGCTGTACAACGGAATGGCGATCGGCAGCGGCAAGCAGGTCTTCTTCGACGACCTGTCGGTCCGCGAGATCACCGCGCCGTTCGGCCCGCAGTGGGAGACCGGCACGTCCGCCGACTCCGCCGCCATCGACTACACGCGGCTGGACTTCCCCGAGGAGAACACCGTCCAGGTCGAGCTGGTCAGCGGCTCGAAGGTGTGGTTCACCAAGGCCGCGAGCGGCGCCTACTTCCCCGAGCCCGGCGCCGAGGACCTCACGCTGACGATGGAGGGCGCGAACTACCGGCTCACCGAGACCGACGGCACCGTCACCATCTTCAGCCAGGCCACCGCGGGCGGACCGTTCCTGGTCTCGAGCACCACCCCGCCCGCCCAGGCGGCGACGACCCGGTACGCCTACGAGTCGGTCGAGGACCAGGTGCGGATCAAGCGGGCGATCGCCCCGCTCGAACCCGGGGTGGGCGACTGCACGACGCCGACCCCGGCGCGGGGCTGCGAGGTCCTGGAATACGACTACGCGGCGACCACGACCGCGACGTCCACCGCGGTCGGCGACTTCACCGGCCAGGTGCGCGCCGTGTCGGCCTGGACGACGAACCCGGCCACCGGGGCGTCGGAGAAGGTCGAGGTCGTCCGCTACGCCTACGACGACGCGGGCAGGCTGCGCGAGGTCTGGGACCCCAGGCTCTCGCCACCGCTGAAGACGCTCTACAACTACGACGCCGCGGGCCGGGTGGTCCGGGTCGACGCGACCGGTGACCTGCCCTGGTTCTACGACTTCGGCAAGGTCGGCGCCGACACCAACGAGGGCAGGCTCCTCAAGGTCCGGCGACAGACCCTGCAGCAGGGCAGCGCCGACGTCGTCGACGGCGAGATCGCGACGACCGTCGTCTACAACGTGCCGCTGACCCGCGGCGCGGGCGGCCCGTACGACCTCGACGGCGCGGCGGTCGCGGCCTGGTCGCAGACCGACGTCGCCACCGACGCCACCGCGATCTTCGGCCCGGAGGACCCGGTGTCGACGCACAACGCGTCGGCCACCGCCCCCGGCCCGGACGGCTACCGCGCGGCGACGGTCCACTACCTCAACGCCTCCGGCAAGGAGGTCAACACCGCCACCCCCGGCGGCGACATCGACACCAACGAGTTCGACCGCTTCGGCAACACCGTGCGCGTGCTCGAAGCGTCGAACCGGGCCCTCGCCCTCGGCCTCACCCCGGGCGCGGACGCGAAGCTGGCGGAGCTGGGCCTGGCCCAGTACGACACCAGGACCCGCGCCGTCTGGCTCGACGGGCAGACGACCTACAGTGCCGACGGCCTCGACGAGCTCACCTCGCTGAGCCCGATCCAGCGCATCGCGCTCGACAACGACCCGAACCAGATCGTCAACGCACGGGCACGGGAAACCAACACCTACGACGAGGGCAAGCCCGACGGCACCGCCTACCACCTGGTGACCACCGAGCGGACCAGCGCGCAGGTCGTCGGCATGACCGAAGACCAGGACGTCAAGGTCACGAAATCCTTGTACGACGCCCAAATCGGCGGGGTGTCCGGGTGGAGCATCCGACACGCCACCCGCGTCATCCTCGACGCCGAGGCGCCTGCGAACTCCCTGGGCTCGGCCACCACCGCGGTCCGGTACGACGCCCAAGGCCGGGCCAGGGAATCGCGCAAGCTTGACTCGAACGGCACAGACGCGGGCACGACGCTGTCGGTGTTCTACACAGCGGGTGCGAACCCGGATGACGCGTCGTGCGGCAATCGGCCCGAATGGGCGGGGCAACCGTGCGTGACCCGGCTGGCAGGTGCGGTGACCGGGCACGACCCGTCCCGGATGGCCGGTGAGCTGTCGGTCAAGCGGGTGGAGTCCTACAACCGCTTCGGCGAACCCGACCGCATCGTCGAGACCGCCGCGGGGAAGACCCGTACGACGGTGACCACCTACGACGCCGCTGACCGGGTTCTGACCATGCAGATCACCGGCGACGTCGGCACGCCGGTGCAAACGATCAGCACGACGTACGACCCGAACACTGGTGACGCGCTGACCACGTCGTTCGCCGACGGCACCACGATCCGCCGGGCCTTCGACAAGCTGGGCCGCGTCACGAGGTACACCGATGCCGACGGCGGATGGACCGCGTCGGAGTTCGACCGCTTCGGCAAGCCGGTCAAGGTGAGTGACTCACTGGGCACCACTCAGACGTTCGTCTACGACCGCGCCGCCGAGCCGCGAGGCCTGTTGACCTCGATGACGGACAGCGTGGCGGGCACCATCTCGGAGAAGTACGGCCCCGACGGTCAGATCGTCGAACAGGGCCTGCCGGGCGGTGTGCGCCTGACGGTCACCTCCGACCCGACTGGAGCGCCGCGGGAGCGGACCTACACCCGGGCATCGGACTCCACGCTGATCGCCAACAGCACGGTAGTGGCCAACATCCGCGGCCAGGTCATCCAGCAGAACGGTCCGGCCTCGGCGAAGACGTTCAACTATGACCGCTGGGGCCGGTTGACCACGGCCAAGCAGGTGTCCTCGGCGACCGGAAACTGCACGGTCCGCTCGTACACCTATGACCGCCGAGCCAACCGCACCGGCAAGTCGACCCGCGGGGGTACCTCCACCACCTGCCCAGGTGACTCCGACCCCGCTCAAACGGAGTCACACACGTATGACTCCGCGGACCGCATCACTGACGCGGGCTACGTCTACGACGCTTTCGGCCGGATCACCTCGACGCCGTCCGGAGTGGTTAACAGCTACTACACGAACGACCTCGTGTCCGCGCAGGAGACGGCGGACTCCAGGATGTCCTGGACCCTCGACCCGGCCTTGCGCTTCCGCCAATTCACCGCCGAGAAGAAGGTCAACGGCACTTGGGCGAACGCTGTCACCAAGGTCAATCACTATGGCGCCGACGGTGATGACCCGCGGTGGATCGTCGAGGACGCCACCCAGGCGAACAACGTTACTCGCAACGTGGAAGGCCCGGACGGAGATCTCGCCGTCACCACCGCGTTGACCGGCGGAGCCGTCCTGCAGATGACGTCGCTGCATGGCGATGTCATGGCAACGGTCCCGGTGGACCCGGCAGCGGGCACGATGACCGGCGCGGTGACAGTCCTCGACACCGACGAATTCGGCATGCCGTCCGCGGAGACGCCTGCGGCGGCCACCGCCCGCTACGGCTGGCTCGGTGCCAAGCAGCGCTCGGCCGAGGCATTGGGCGACGTCATCTTGATGGGCGCCCGGCTCTACGACCCGGCTACCGGACGTTTCTGGCAGCAGGACCCCGAACCCGGTGGCAACGCCACTCCGTATGACTACTGCGGTGGCGATCCGGTCAACTGCACGGACCTGGATGGACGGTGGGGCTGGTTCAAGAAGGCGTTCACCGCGGTCGCGAACGTGGTGGCGAAGGTCGCCGAGGTCGCGTCGTACATTCCTGGACCGATCGGTTCGATCGCCGCGGGTGTCTCGGCGGTGGCGTACGCCTCAGTGGGCAACTGGTCCAAGGCCGGGGAGATGGCCCTCACGGCGGCGGCGAACCTGGTCGGTGCCGGGGCGATCGTCAAGGTCGGGGCCAGGGTCGTCAAGGCCGCCGCCAAGACAGCGCCCAAGGCGTCCGCACGCACGGCCAAGGCCAATCGGACGGCGGGTGCGAGCTGTCAGATCAACTCGTTCACCCCCGAGACGTTCGTCGTCATGGCCGATGGCTCGTCGCGAGCGATCGGTGAGATCGTCGAGGGCGATCTCGTCCTCGCGACCGATCCGATCACCGGGGCGAAGTCGGCGCAGCCGGTCCTCGAGCAGATCGTCGCCTACGGCGCCAAGCATCTGATCCGAATCGGCCTCGGTGACTCAGGCAGTGTCGTCGCGACCACGGGTCACCCGATCTGGGTGGTCGGCAGCGGATGGACCGACGCGAAGGATCTGCGGGCGGGCAGCACGCTGCTGAGTGTCGATGGCTCGCACATCCGCGTGCGGTCGGTCGACGACCTGGGCATGGTCGAGGACACCCTCGTCTTCAACCTCAACGTCGCCAATACCCACACCTTCTCGGTCGCCGATGGAGATGCGACCGCCCTCACGCACAACTGCAGACACGGAAAGCAGTACGGCGCGGGCAAGAAGTTCACCAAGGCCAGCAAGGCCAAGATGACCGCGGCGAACAAGAAGAAGAACGGCGGCGTCGAACGCTGCGACTACTGCGGCGTGGCCGTCACCCCGGCCAAGCGTTCCAGCCGCGGCAAGACCCCGCCGAGGAATGAGCGCCAGTACGACCACCGCAAAGCGAAGTCCAAGGGCGGGATCAACTGTCCGTCCTGCAACGGGGCCGTGGCCTGTCGGGTCTGCAACCGTGACAAGTCGGACAAGCCCCGTAGGCGTCGGGGATAGCATGGGAGCCATGAAATCCAAGCCGAAGCCATCCCGGAAGGTCTACACCACCAAGCCGGTGGTGGAGGGCGAGCGGGTGGTCTGGGTGTGTCACGACGAGGACGGTGACTGGCAGTTCTTCGGCGAGACGTACGTGTGCGAGGACGACGGGCGAATCATCCACCTCGGACACCTGCTCGACCAGGACGAGTCACTTCGCCAGGTGCTGCACATGCCGATCGGCTTCGCCGCGACCAGGAACGATGAGACTTCCGGCTGGGATATCGCTCCGTACGAGGAGGATGACGACGACGAGGAGGACTGACCTCGGTCGTCCACGGGACCCAGGGTCACGGCGGGTGGCATGTGTCCGAATTGCGATCATGCCCGCCTGACGATGGAGGAGAAATGTCATTCCTGGGTTCACACTCGGTCGCTGAGACAGCCGAGCCGTACTCTGCCGACACCGGCATGGTCAGTGGCATTTACCGGCCCGCCGGTGAGATCGAGGCTCTGGTACGCCCAACGACGACGTCCCGGTTCGTGGCGACCGGCTCGACGACCGACGGCAAGTTCGGAATGTTCCGCTGGGAGATGGCGCCACACGCCGGGGGTCCGGCCGCGCACTTCCACCGGACGTTCTCGGAGTCGTTCTACGTCCTGGATGGGACTGTTCGCCTGTTCAACGGGGAGACCTGGGTCGACGCCACCGCCGGTGACTTCCTCTTCGTTCCCGAGGGTGGCATCCACGCCTTCCGCAACGACTCCGACGAGCCCGCCGACATGCTGATCCTCTTCGCGCCCGGCCCGCCCCGGGAGCGGTACTTCCAGGAACTCGCCGAGGTCGCCGACAAGGGACTGCAACTCAGCCAGGAAGAGTGGGTCGACCTGTTCGCCCGGCACGACCAGTACATGGTGTGAGGGACCGCGGCGCCTTCGCCCGCGGTTCCCTACGCTGCAACCCATGAAGCACGTCGTGACGATCGAACTGCGGGAGATCAAGCCGAAGCAGCTCCGCAAGGCGCTGGCCGAGCACCTTCGGCGTCAGGGTGTCGACGCGCGGGACATCGACGCCATGGGAACGCGCGACCTGCTGGGTGAGGTCATGCACGAGCTGACCTCCCAGCTGGCCGCCATCGTCGAGGACACCGCCGAGCTCACCGTCCGCGGCTGAACAGTCCTATGTGGACGCGACCGGAGCGGGCGCCGGAACCGTCCACCCGATCTGGTTCGCCATCTTGGTCAGGGTCTGCACCATGTTGTCCCGCAACATCTGCGCCCGCGCCTCGACGATCGCGTCGGCGTGGTCCGGGTTCTGCGCCGCCAGGGTCACCAGGTGGCTGCCGCCGTGGCCGTGGACGAAGGTGTGCGTGATCAGGGTTCCGCCGTCGGGCAGGGGCGAAAGCTCGTAGCTCCAGGTGGACGAGGGCTGGTCGGTGTCCTGGTCGAGGCCCTTCACCATCCAGGTCACCATGTTCGGCTTGGCCACGGCGACGATCTTCCCGGTGACGTCCCAGGTCCAGTCGCCCATCTGGTTGGTGGCCGCGAATTCGGAACCGGGGCCCACCGGCGCATCGCCCAGCCAACCGGCCTGGACGCATTCCGGGCTCCAGGAAGCCATGCGGGGAATGTCCGAGAGGACTTCCCACACCTCGCTCGCCTCGGCCTGGACGGGAAACTCGACCGCGATCTTCATCTCGGTGATCTTCACAATCCGAGTATGCCTATGGGTGGCACGGCTGACTACGAATCATGTGAAGGTCGTGTGTCTTTCATAGCCGCCGGATAGAACCGGCCCTGCCCTGACACGCGGATCCGAACGTTGTCACCTTCGGCGATGCGCAGGGGAGCGGGGACACGGGACACAAGTTCGGTGTCGCCCGCGCGCAACGTCACCGTCGCGTCGTGGCCGTGGAAGCTGGTGCGCAGGACCTTGGCGGTGATTCCCTCGCCGTCGAGGTTCGGGCTCACCTGTTCCGGCCGCAGCAGGACGGTACCCGACCCGGTCGCCTCGGCGGTCAGGTCGATCACGCCCAGCGCGGACGTGGCCGAGCCGCCCGAGGCGACCGCGGGCAGCAGGACCGCCTCGCCGACGAAGGTGGCCACTCCCAGGTCCACGGGACGCGAGTACACGTCCTCCGGTGACCCCGCCTGCACCACGCCCCCGTCGCGCATCACCGCGACGACGTCGGCCATCGACAGGGCCTCGTCCTGGTCGTGGGTGACCAGCAGGGCGGTCGTCCCGGCCGCCCGCAGGACCCGGCGGACGTCGGCGCGCAGGTCGGCCCGCAGTCCCGCGTCCAAGGCGGAGAAGGGCTCGTCGAGCAGGACGAGGTCCGGGGCGGGAGCCAGGGCGCGGGCCAGGGCGACCCGCTGTTGCTGGCCGCCGGAGAGCTCGGCCGGTTTGCGCTTCTCGAAGCCCGCCAACCCGATCAGCTGGAGCATCTCCGCCACCCGCTCGGCCCGGCCCGGCCGCGGCAGGCCGTAGCCGACGTTCGCGCCGACGGTCAGGTGCGGGAACAGCGCGCCCTCCTGGGGCACCACCGTGGCCCGTCGGCGCTCGGGGGCCAGCGACGTCACGACCCGGCCGCCCAGCCGCACCTCACCCGCAGCCGGCCGCAGGAACCCCGCCACCACCCGCAGCAGCGTCGTCTTGCCACAGCCGGACGGGCCCAGGACCGCCGCGAGCGAACCGGAGGGCACCGTGAGGTCGACACCGCGCAGGACCCGCGTGGCGCCGTAGCCCGCGGTCAGACCGGTGATCGTCAGCTCGGTCAAGACTGTGCTCCTCGGGTAGCCGAATCCAGCACGGCGTCCTCCGGGCGACCCGAGCGGAACACCGACACCTCCAACAGGATCGCCGGCACCGCCGACACCGCGACCAGCAGCGCCGCGTACGGCGCGGCCTCGGCGAACGCGGACACCCCGGTCTTCGTCCACAGCGCCGTGGCGAGCGTGTCCGCGCCGGTCGGACGCAGCAGCAGGGTCGCGGGCAACTCCTTGGCGCAGGTGATGAACACCAGCGCCGCGCCCGCCGCGACACCCGGCGCGGCCAGCGGCAGCGTCACCGTGCCGAACACCCGTGCCCGGCCCCGGCCCAGCGACCGCGCCACATCCTCGACGCCGACCGGCGCCGACGCGACCGCGGTGCGCACCGAGCTGATCGCGATCGGCAGGAACAGCGCCGCGTAGCCCAGGACGAGCAGCGGGGTCTGCTGGTACCAGGGCTGCGCGAACCGCACCCCGAAGAAGACCAGCGCGAGCGCCACCGTGATCCCCGGCAGCGCGTGCCCCGCGTAGGCGGCCAACTCGACCGCCCGCACCGGCCGCGACGAGTGCCGCGCGGCGAGGAAACCCACCGGCACCGCGAGCACGATCGTGGCCAGCGCGCCGAAAGCGGCGAACTGCACGGTCGTCGCCGTGGTCGACACCAACGCGGTCACATCGATGCTCGTGCGCCCGACCCCGAGCCACTTGACCAGCGCCCCGAACGGCGCGCCCAGCGACACCACCACGATGGCGCCCAGTCCCAGCAGCACGGGCACGCTCGCCGCGCGCAGCCGAACGGGTTCGGCCTGCCGGGCCACGCCGGGGCCGAGCCGGGCGGACGTCGTGCCGCGCATCCGCGCCTCGGCCAGGGCGAGCAGGATCGCTAGAACGACCAGCACCACGCCGATCACCGCGGCGGGCGTGCGGTCGAAGCTGCCCGCGTACGCCGTCTGGATGCCCAGGGTGAAGGTCTCATAGCGCAGCAGCGACACCGCGCCGAAGTCGTGCAGGACGTAGAGCGCGACGAGCAGCCCGCCCGCCACCGCCGACGGCCAGATCCGGGGCAGCGTCACCTTGCGGAAGGTCCGCCACGGCCCGTGCCCGAGCGAGCGCGACACCTCTTCGAGTGCCGGGTCGGCCGAGCGCAGCGCCGCCGCGACCGGCAGCAGCACCAGCGGCACGTTCGTGGTCGTCAGCGCCAGCCAGGCGCCCGGGAAGCCGACGACGTCCATCGACAGCCAGGCGAACCCGGCCACATAAGACGGAACGGCCAGCGGGAGTACCAACAGGACTGTCCACAGACGACGCAAGGGGAGCGCGGTCCGGGTGACCGCCCAGGCCGCCGCGGTCCCCAGGGCGACCGCGCTGACCGCGACGGCGACGAGCAGGGTCACCGTGTTCACCGTCAGCTCGGCGGTGCGCGAGCGGACGGCGATGGACCAGAAGACGTCCCAGCCCTGGTCGGTGGCCCGCAGGACCAGGTAGACCAGCGGCAGGACCGCGACGACGACAGCGGGCAGCGCCGCGAGCAACCAGCCGGTCGCCCGCGGCCGCGCCGCCGACCGCTGTGTCACTGTGAACTCGCGACGATGGTCGGGAGTTCACAGTGGGAAGGAACCGGGAGCGGGAGGTCCGCCGAGGCCGGAGCGCGTCGTGGCTTGCCGGGCCTCAATGATGTCTCCGGGTTTTGTCGGTGGTGGTCGTTAGATTGATCGGCATGTCCCGGTTTCGTCTTCAGTCGACACCCGCTCAGGAGCGGGTGTTGTTGGAGCATTGTGGGCATGCCCGGTTCGTGTGGAATCTCGCCGTGGCGCAACACGCGCACTGGCAGCCGGGTCGTAAGGCCGCGCCGGGGTACACCGAGCAATGCCGTCAGTTGACCGAGGCGCGGGCGGCGAACTCGTGGCTGGCTGCCGGATCGGTGATCGTGCAGCAGCAGGCGTTGAAGGATCACGCCCAGGCGAACGCGAACTTCTTCCGCCGGACCCACCGACGCCCGACCTGGCGGCGACGCGGCCAACGCGAGGGTTTCCGGATCGTGGCGGTCGAACCGGGCGATGTGCGCCGGGTGTCCCGCAAGGTCGGTCAGGTGCGGGTGCCCAAGGTGGGGTGGGTGCGGTTCCGCTGGTCGCGTGCGGTTTCGGAGGGTGTGAAGTCGTACCGGGTTACCCGTGACCGGGCGGGGCGTTGGCATGTGGCGTTCCCGGTCGTGCCCGAGCCCATCGCCGCACCGCGCACGGATGCGGTGGTGGGTGTGGATCGCGGTGTCGTGGTGTCGGCGGCGTTGTCGACCGGGGAACTGTTGTCCGTGCCCGCTCTGCGCGACAGTGAGAAGGCGCGGCTGCTGCGGCTGCAGCGAAAGCTCGCCCGAGCCCAGCGTGGCTCCATCCGGCGCGGCAAGGTCAAGACCGCGATCGCGAAGCTCAAGGCCCGTGAAACCGACCGGCGCAAGGATTGGGTGGAGAAGACCAGCACTCGCCTGGCCCGGGAGTTCGACGTGGTCGCGGTCGAGGATCTCAAGATCACCAACATGACCCGATCGGCGAAAGGTACGCGGAACACCCCCGGGCGGGGTGTGCGGCAGAAGGCTGGCCTGAACCGGGGAATCCTGGCCAACGGGTGGGGCCGGCTCGTGACCCGCCTGGAGCACAAGGCCCCAGGCCGGGTGGTGAAGGTCGACCCGCGTTATACGAGTCAGCGTTGTTCGGCGTGCGGGGTCGTGGATCGGGGGGCGCGCGAGAGCCAAGCCGTCCTCCGGTGCCGGTCCTGCGGTTTCGCTTGCAACGCGGATGTGAACGCGGCCTTGAATATTCGATTCGCGGCAGGGCATGCCGTGACTGCACGGGGAGGCCCGCCGTTGGGCAGGCCCGCGAACCGTGAACCTCAACACGCCGACCACCTCCTCGTGCGGTAGTCGCTCTTGGAATCCCCGGCGTTCAGGCGGGGAGGATGTCAATTAGAGGAGCCCGACCTGGCGCAGCAGTTCCGCGGTCTTGGGCAGCGACTGCAGGTCGGCCAGCTTCAGGTCCGGCGGCTGCAGCTCGCTCAGCGGCACCAGCTTGTGCTCGGTCGAGGTGATGCCCGCGCGCACCGGGTACTCGGCGGTCTTGTCGGCGAAGTACTTCTGCGACTCGGGGGACATCAGGAACTCGGCGAACTTGTTGGCCAGCTCCTGGTTCTTGCTCGACTTGAGCACCCCCACACCCGCGGAGTTGATCAGCGCGCCCGGGTCGTTGCCCTTGATGAAGTGCAGCTTGGCGCTCATCTTGTCCACGCCGATCTGGTGGGCCTTCTCGTACCAGTAGTAGTGGTTCGTCAGGCCCAGGGCGAGCTTGCCGTCGTCGGCGGCGTCGCGGATCTTGATGTTGTTGTCGTACTTCTGCGGGTCGTTGGCCTTGAAGCCCTCGAGCCACTTCTTGGCGCCGTCCTCGCCGCGCAGCACGCGGATCGAGGTCACGAAGGCCTGCCAGGAGGCGTTGGAGGGCGCGAAGCCGATCTTGCCCTTCCACTTCGGGTCGAGCAGGTCGTCGATGCCCTTGGGCAGGTCGGCCTCGGCCACCTGCTTGGGGTCGTAGATCACCACGCGGGTCCGCAGCGACGTCGAGACCCAGGTGCCGTCGGCCCCGCGCCACTGCTCGGGGCTGGCGTCCAGCACGGGCTGCGGGAGCTTGTTCAGCCTGCCCGCGCTCGCCAGCGCGCCGAGCGCGCCCGCGTCCTGGGAGAAGAACACGTCGGCGGGGGAGCGCTCGCCCTCCTCGGCGAGCTGGCCCGCGAGCGCGGCGGTGTCGCCGTAGCGGACCTCCAACTTCGCGCCGATGGCCTTCTCCGCCTTGTCCAGCAGTGGTTTGACCAGGTTCTCGTTGCGCCCGGAGTAGACCGTCAGGACGGGACCGTCGCTGCCCGGCTCGGCGCCGCAGCCCGCGAGGGTCGCGCCGAGAAGGGTGGCCAGGATCGTCGCCGCCAACCGGGTGGATCGGAGTCCCATAGCTGCTCCCGTACCGAGTGAGGTGATGGTGAGGCGAGGCTAACCTTCCGCCGCTTCTTTTACCGCATCGGGTGATGGGTGCCGCACACCACATTTAGTTGTGCACAACTGAATTGCTCGCTACGTTTGTGTCATCGAACTTCACGAGGAGGCAACTGTGCAGGCTCTCTACGAAGCCAAGGCGACCGCGACCGGGTCCGGCCGAGGCGGCCGCGTGCTCTCGTCCGACGGTGCCCTGACCGCCGACCTGGCTGTCCCGACGAGCCTCGGCGGACCGGGTGGGGGCACCAACCCGGAGCAGCTCTTCGCCGCGGGCTACGCCGCCTGCTTCCACAGCGCGCTGCAGCTCGTCGCCCGCAAGGCGAAGGTGCGGGTGCAGGACTCGCAGGTCAGCGCGGTGGTGGGCCTGGGTGCCGTCGAGGGCGGCTACGGCCTGTCGGTCACCCTGGAGATCTCTGTCCCCGAGGTCGAGCGGTCCACGGTGGACGAACTGGTCGCCGCCGCACACCAGGTGTGCCCGTACTCCAACGCGACGCGTGGCAACATCGACGTCGACCTGGTTGTCGTCTAGGGAGCCTGATGGCGGAACGTGACCCACTGGCGTTGGAGCAGCAGCTCTGCTTCGCCCTCTACACCGCGTCGCGCGCGCTCACCGCGCGCTACCGGCCGCTGCTCGATGACTTGGGGCTCACGTACCCGCAGTACCTGGTCATGCTGGCCCTGTTCGACCGCGGGCCGCTGACCGTGAAGGACTTGGGGCAGGCGCTGCAGCTCGACTCCGGCACCCTCTCACCGCTGCTGAAGCGAATGGAAGCCGCCGAGCTGCTGCGCCGCACCCGGAACGCCGCCGACGAACGCAGCGTGGTCGTCGAACTGACGGACGCGGGGGAGGCGCTGCGTCCGCGCGTGCGGGAGATCCCGCGGACGGTATTCCGGGAACTCGACACTCCGCTTTCGGACCTGATCGACCTGCACTCGCGGTTGACGACGTTCCTCGGCAAGCTGGACTAGGACCGAGTAAGCGCACGGGCCCGCCCCTTCACGGCTCGGTGGCTGATGAACCCGCCACCCCGCCGCCCATCGGCCGTGAATCCCGCTACCCCGCAAACGTCAGGGGCGTGGTCCCAAGGGCGGTGAACTTGCTACCCGGCAAATGTCGGGGGCCTGGTTCCAGGGCGGGTGAGCTCGCTACCCGGCAAATGTCGGGGCTCGGTCACAACGGCGGTGAACCCGGCGAACCACCCAAACAGGCACCCGCCCAATCACGCCGGCGAACCACCCAGAGCCGCATCAGGCGAACTAGCGCAGGCCCCGGCGAATCCGCTCGATGCGAGCCTGCTCAACCGCCGGATCGCTCATGCCACGCCGCACCCGCCGAAGCAGGCGATTCTCCACGTGGTCGGCCAAGGCCTGGTCCGGCCACTTCTTCCACAGCGTCGAGACGCCTTTCGGCTGCGTCGCCTGCAGACGGCTCTCAGCTGCCTCGGCCGCCGCCTCGACCGCAGGCCCCAGAGCCGTCCCCAAGACCTGGCTTTCCCGCCGCCGATCAGCCCGGTTCGGCTGCCGTTTGCGCCGGCGGATGCCCTTGCGCGAAGCCTTGTTGTTCGCCCCATATGCGTCGCGGCGGTCCTTGGCGTAACTCAACGCCTTCTTCTCCTGCGGAGACTTCGCCATGATCACCTCGGCTCGGAACGGCGGCGGCCAGATTAGCCGCAGGCCTGCTGGGCTGGAAGCGATTTGCGCCCCTCAGCCCTCCGCCCGCTCCTTGGCGTCGTAGGCGAGGTCGCTGTAGTCGGGAGCGGGTTCGGTCTCGTTCAGTGCGACGAGTTCCTCCAGCTTCACCCGCTCCGGCAGCGAGCCGAACCTGGCGTATCGCAGGAAGGCGAATTCCTCGTCGGTGAACTTCTCGGCCATGGGGTCTCCCTCGGGTCCTCTCCAGTGTGCCCGCGTTCGGCCCGAATGCGCACGAAGCCCGCAGGGGGCAGGCTGGTCAGCGGAGATTGTCGGTGGGCGGGGCTAGCTTGGCGGCCTCGACTTTCTGGAGGACAACCATGAGCCATCTCAGTGCGAACCAGCCGCTCGGCACCCCGACCTGGATCGACCTCGGTATCCCCGACCTCGACCGGGCGATGGCGTTCTACCACGCGTTGTTCGGGTGGGAGTTCGACATCGGTCCCGCCGAGACCGGGCACTACACCACCTGTCTGCTCGACGGTAAGCGCGCCGCCGCGATCATGCCCAATCCGGATCCCGCCGCCACCGACTTCTGGTGGAACGTCTACCTCGCCACCGACGACTGCGACGCCACCGTCGAGCGGGTGCGTGCGGCCGGTGGCACGGTGCTCAGCGAGCCGATGGACGTCATGGAGCAGGGGCGGATGGCGATCATCAAGGACCCGGTGGGCGCCCAGTTCGGCCTGTGGCAGGGCAACAAGCACATCGGCGCCGAGGTGGTGAACGAGCCGAATTCCTTGCTGCGCAACGATTTGGTGACCCCGGACGCGGCATTGGCCCGGCCGTTCTACGCCGCCGTCTTCGACTTCACCCTCGACGCCAACCCCGACCTGCCCGACCTCGACTTCACCTTCCTGCGCAGGCCGGACGGCCATGAGATCGGTGGCATCGTGGGCGACCCGACCGCGACCAAGTCGAGTTGGGGCACGCTGTTCCAGGTCGACGACTGCCACGCCGCCGTCGAGCGGGTCGTCGCCGCCGGGGGAACGGCCGAGGCCGTGCAGGAGATGGTGTACGGCAACACCGCCGCCATCACCGACCCGTTCGGCGTTACCTTCGACATCGGATCGCCTCCGTCTGCGTAATTCGGTGTGGGCTGCTAAAACCGACTCCGCCCGCTATTCGAAATGAGGCACGTTCAGTAGCGAGATTTCGCAATGACCGATCAAGCGTTGTCTTAAGTCACTGCCTTCGCCAGTCTCAGGTTCCGAGCCCCATTCGGATACCTGAGCGCAACGGAGTGTCAACGTGCACGTCTCAGTCAAACGCGGACTCGCTGCGACGTCAGTGGTCGCCGCTGTCCTCGCGGTGGTCACCGTGGCGTCGTCGCCCGCTGTCGCCGCCGATTTCTATACCCCGCCGTCGCCATTGCCCGCGGGGCAAAATGGTGACGTCATCAAATCCCAGGCGTCCACTTATAACGGCGCGACGGCGACCCGGGTCATGTATTTGTCGCGGGACGCCAAGAACAAGGCGATCGCGGTGACGGGGACGGTTCTGGTCCCGACCAAGCCCTGGTCGGGACCAGGCCCGCGCCCGATCGTCGCCTATTCGCCGTTCACCTCCGGCATGGCCGATCACTGCGCCCCGTCGAAGACCCTGGCCGGTGAGGGCGGTGGTGACATCGCGTCGCAGACACACAGCCTGTTCATCAATCCGTTGCTGGAGCGGGGAATCGCGGTCGCCCAGACCGACTACCAAGGCCTCGGCACCCCCGGTGAGCACACCTACGTCGTGCGCGCGTCGGAAGCACACACGGTCCTCGACGTGATCCGGGCCGCGCAGCGGCTGCCCGGCACGGGCCTGGCACCCAACGGGCCGGTCGGCATCACCGGCTACTCCCAAGGTGGCGGCGGGTCGGCCGCCGCGGTCGAACTGGCCCCCGAGTACGCCCCGGAACTCGACGTGAAGGGCGCCTACGTCGGCGCGCCACCGGCGGACAAGGCGGTACTCGCCAAGAGCCTCGACGGCGCGTACGCGTTCGGGTTCCTCGGCTTCGCCCTGGTCGGCATCAACACCGCCTACCCCGAGACCCGGCTGGTCGCCCTGGCCAACGAAGCGGGCGCGGACCTGTTCGTGCAGGCCACGCAGGTGTGCACGATGGACGCGATCTTCAAGTTCGCGTTCAAGCAGTCGAGCAGCCTGACCAAGGACGGCAAACCCGTCTCCGCGTACCTGACCCAGGAACCATTCACCACCGTCATCAAGGACATGCGGATCGGCCTTCGCAAGCCCACCGCGCCCACGTTGGTCGAGCACGCCCCGCTCGACGACATCGTCCCCTACGGCCAGGGCAAGCAACTCGCCAAGGACTGGTGCGGCCTCGGCGCCAACGTCCAGTTCCGCGACCTCCTCGCCCTGCCCCTGCTTCCGCACGTGTTCGCCGCCCAACCCGCCGCCGGCAACTCCGCGGCATGGCTCGGAGACCGGTTCGCGGGCAAGACCGCGACACCGAACTGCGGAAAGTTCTAACTCCCACCGGGTAAAGGGAACGGCCCGCGAGTCCCGACGCTCGCGGGCCGTTCCCGCCGTCTCCCCTTCGCCCGATCGGGCGATCCGGTTGATCTATGGGCGAACGAGGTCGGCCGTGGCCACGACGTGGGACGCCCCGCCCTCGGAGTACTCCCACCGCAGCCCGTCGCCGTCGGGCCGCAGCGTGATCGAGCCGTCGACGACGCAGCGCGTCGTGCCCTGCTCCACGATGTGCTCGGTGACGACCAGGGTCGACGGGTCGGACCGGGAGAACCGCAGCACGCCCCGGCACCCTAGGCCGGGGTAGCGGGTCTCGCCGACGACGTCGCCGTCGGGCTCGGTGATGGTCATCTCGACGTGATAGGTCTTTTCGGACGTGGGCTGCACGACCGGCGCGGGCGACCGCCAACTGCCCCGGAACACCTCGGGCGCGGCCTTGTCCGGCCGGGCGCAGCCCTCGCCGCCGAGGGTCGATGTGTCGCGGCCGGGGTAGGGGCCGTGCGGGCCGTCCGAGCCGGGGGCGCCCGCCTGGTACCCCCAGCGGCCGCGGTAGCCCCACCAGGGTTCGTCCACAACCGAGCGGGGCCGCCCGGCCCAGCGGGTTCCCTTCGTGGCGACGTCGTTGATTTTGTCCGCGACAAACGCGTCGTAGGTCCCCATCCAGGGGTAGGACCCGTGGGAGCCGGACGCGGAATAGACGACCGGCCGGTCGCCGTCGACCTCGAGCTCGCCCCACCACGCGAAGCACTCGGGTTCGTTGTGCTTCCAGAACGTCACGCCCACCGGCTCGGGCCGCCCGTCGCGGAACTGCACGGCGACCCGCTCCCAGTCCCCTTCGTGGTCGTTGACGAAGTCGTTGTACGGGTAGAACAGCCAGTAGACGATCGCCGTGCGGTTCCCGTCGACGACGGCCTGCCAGTACAGCGGAGCGGTCCCCGGGTCCCCGGCGCGGGAGGAGTCGTCGAAGTCGAGGTAGAACCCGCGCCCGTCGCCTGCCGCCGTGTGCTTGTCGGACTGCAACCCGCCCACCACGGCGGAGCAGCTGGCCGCTGAGTACGCCTCTTCGCGGCCACCCAGCCGGGGCAGCTCGACCCGGTCGGCGATCTGGGTGTTGCTGGGCACCCCGTCGCACAGGTCATGCAGCCACAGAGAGGCCCCCTCGGCGGCGCGGGAGGCGTCTCCGGGGCCGTTCTTGTCGCCTTTGGCCAGCCAGACGACAGGGGCGTAGCGCTCCGCCAGGACCCGCAGGGCCGTCCCGGGCTCTGGCTCTCCCGCGTGCTCGGGCAGGACGTTGTCGTCGCAGGACAGCAGAGCGGACATCAGTGTCACGGCCATCAGGATCATGACCACCGGGTTCCTCATAGTTCCGGAACGTTACCCACCGGGGACGGTTCAGCCGGTCGAGTCGGTCGAAGTCCGGCGCGACGGCTTCATGAGGCTCTATTGTTCGCCACCTCAGTCCGGACGAAAGGGGAGATTGTTGAGGTCCGCGAAGTTGGTTGTGGGTGTGGTGTCGGCCGCGCTGCTCACGGCGTGTTCCAGCGACGGGGGTGGTCCCCAGGGGGACAACACACCGGGGAGCACCGATGAGGCGCCGGTGAGCGCGCCCTCGGCCAAGCCGCCCGCGTTCGAGGACTTCCCAGGTGAAGGTGTCGTGTTCACCGAGGCGGGTATGAAAGTCGGCGTGAAGACCAAGGCGATCGACGCCACCTGGAAGCCGGAGGTGCTGGACACCCCGGCGAAGCCGGGTCACCACTACCTGGTGGTGTGGGTCGCGGTCACCCCGGCACTGGCGGACCGAGGGGCCGACAAGGTCAGCATCAACCGGGAGTTCTACGTCCGCCACAAGGCGACCTCGGGCCCGTGCGGCGCGGAGTCCCCCATCTCCGGCTACTGCTACTTCTGGGGATGGCCGGGCAGCGAACTCGATGCCCTGGAAAACGACAAATGGCGTGAGCACCGGTGGGAATCGGGTGAGTACGCCCGCAACGACATCAAGCGCGGCGAGACCCTCATCGGCCAGGTCGGCTTCGAGGTCGCCGACACCGTTGAGCTCGGTGAACTCGAGCTGTGCGTGCCGACCAGGGAAGCGCTCTCCGACAAGTCGGAGTTTCCCTGCACCCCGGTAAAGGCCCCGGACGGTTCACGCTGAGGTTCCCCGGTCGGACGTTTGCGTAGGCTGCCAGGTCATGGGGTGGATCATGCGTTTGCTTGTCCTCACGCTGTCATTGGTGCTGGTGGCAGGCTGCGAGCCGGATCCACCGCCGCCGCCGAGATCCGTGGACACCAAGCCCGCGGAGACCGGCGCCCCTTTGTTCGCCTACGCCGAGAAGGGCAAGCTCCGGCTGATGCGGGCCGGTGCCGTGGTCGCCGAACTCGACGCCGACACCGGTGAACAAGCGGAATGGGCTCCGGACGGTTCGCGGTTCGTGGCGATCACGGGCGAGCAGCTGGTCTCGATCGATGCGCGGACCGGCGCGATCGCGAAGGCCGCTTGCACCTGCCACGACATCGCGATCGCGGCCGGGAAGGTGTACGCCTCGGCGGAATACGGCGCGACCGAGCTGACAGCGTTCGACCTCGCCACCCTCAAGCCCCAGGGGCCGCTGAAACTGGACAACGGCGCCTCGTCGATCGCCGGCGCCGGTGATCGGCTGGTGACGTTCCAGATCTCGCAAACCGGTGCCCGCGACGCGAGCGAACTGATCATCGTCGACCCGGCCACCGGCAAGACGACGAACGCGGGCAAGGTCGGCCAGGTGGCGGACACCGCGTTCACCCCGCGCGGCTGGTCGGGTGGGCCGCTGTTCGCCTACGCCACCACGGGATCCACAGGCGCGGCGACAGCGGTGGCCGAGGTGTTCTGGCTCGACCCCACCAGCTCGGCCGAGCAGACGAAGACGAGCGACCAGGAGTTGCGGCAGACGACACCGAACATCGCCGCCGACGACTGGAACAGCAGCCGCGACCACCTCTGGTGGGCGGCGGACGGAACCCTGCGCACAGCCGCGTGGACGTGGTCATGCACCTACGGCGGACTGAACGGACCGCAGTGCGGTGAGAAGTCCGCGCACAACCAATGGCGTTACGACGGCGCCCAATGGGCGCGGACCGACGAACGCGACCTCGACAGCGTGCTCGACATCGGCGCCGGGAGCGGTCTCGAACTCGGCAGGGGAGAGGAAGACAAGCCACTCACCTTGGTGGAAGGCCAAACCCGGACCGTGCTCAGCACCCACGCCCGTCAGGTGTGGATTCCCCCGCAGCACGGTCGCCCGACCGGCGACTCCTCGCCGGCTGCGCTGGCCAAGCAGTGGGCTCCTCTGGTTCGCCTGTCGCAGTTCGATCTCGCGGGCCCGGCTGACCCGAGCGACTTCATCGCCCGCTCCACGCTGAGGTGGAGTCACGACAACAACTGCCACGACCACCACATCGCGGGCGACCTCGACGAACGCGTCCTCGGTCAGGGCGGCTACCACCACCAAGCGGGAGGGAAGCCGCATTACCCGTTGAACCGCGAGTGCCCCCATGAAGGCGACCCGCTCCCGTCGAACCACACCGAGGACGTCGGCTCGGGGGAATTCCTTGGGCCCGAGGGCTTCTTCCTCGATGCCGACAATCTCGCGATCGCCGAAATCGACGATCCTCACCGCTCCGACGGAGTGAACACCGCCCCCGTCTACTGGCAGCACGCCGATCAGGACGGCAAGCCGGGCGGCCGAGTCGCGGTCATCTACTGGCTGTTCTACCCCATCAACCCGAACGCCAACCCGCACGAGGGCGACTGGGAACGGGTAGCGGTCGTGTTAGACGACGAAACGCCGGTCACGATGACCTTCTGGGGACACGGGCACGCCTGCGCCATGCCATGGACCGACGTCGAGAAGGCTGACGGCCATCCCGTCGCCTACTCGGCTGTCCTCTCGCATGCGTCATACCCGCGACCGGGACGAAACAAGCAGGACATCGCCAACCCCGGCGACCGCTGGACCACCTGGCAGAAGCTCGAACCTGTCACCGAGCAGCCTTGGTGGGGCTACACCGGAGCATGGGGTGAGGGCGGACCCAAGCACCTTCGTGGCCCATCAGGCCCCTCACCGGGGCGAGGCGTTGGCGAAACGTTCACCACCGACAAGTGCTAGCCCGACGGCTCGGCACCCGGAACCGGGAATGAAAAACGGCCCGCGAGCGCCATTGCTCGCGGGCCGTCGTCAGCACCCCATCAGACCAGCGGACGGTCCGTGGGCTCGATCGGCCGCGGCAGCACTGCCCGGCCGGTCAGGTAGGCGTCGACGCCTGCCGCGGCGCTGCGGCCCTCGGCGATCGCCCACACGATCAGGGACTGGCCGCGGCCCATGTCGCCCGCGGTGAAGACACCTTCGACGGAGGTCTGGAAGTCGGCGCCCCGGGCCACGTTGCCGCGCGGGTCGAGGTCGACGCCCAGGTCGGTCAGCAGGCCGTCCTTCTCCGGGCCGACGAAGCCCATCGCCAGGGTGACCAGGTCGGCCGGGAGCTCGCGCTCCGAGCCGGGGACCGGGACGAACTTGCCGCCCTCGTTGACCACCTCGGTGATCCGCAGCGCGCGCACGTTGCCGTCCGCGTCACCGACGAACTCCGTGGTGGACACCGAGTACACGCGCTCGCCGCCCTCCTCGTGGGCCGAGGTGACCCGGTAGAGCATCGGGTACGTCGGCCACGGGTTGACGTCGGCCCGCGACTCCGGCGGCTTGGGCATGATCTCCAGCTGGGTAACGGAAGCCGCCCCCTGCCGGTGCGCCGTGCCGACGCAGTCCGCGCCGGTGTCGCCGCCGCCGATGACGACGACGTGCTTGCCCTCGGCGTGGATCGGGGAGCGGTCCAGCGTCCCGGCCGCGACGCGGTTGGCCGGGGGCAGGTACTCCATCGCCTGGTACACGCCGGTCAGCGAGCGGCCCGGGATGGGCAGGTCGCGCCACGCGGTGGCGCCGCCCGCCAGGACCACGGCGTCGTAGTCGGAGCGCAGCTGCTCGACTGTGACGTCCACGCCGACGTTGACGTTGGTCCGGAACTCGGTGCCCTCCGCCGTCATCTGCTCAAGACGCTTGTTCAGCCGGGACTTCTCCATCTTGAACTCGGGAATCCCGTACCGCAGCAGACCACCGATCGCGTCCGCCCGCTCCAGCACCACGACGTCGTGGCCCGCGCGGGTCAGCTGCTGGGCGGCGGCCAGGCCCGCGGGGCCGGAGCCGACCACGGCGACCTTCTTGCCGGTGCGCACGGTCGGCACCTGAGGCTTGATCCAGCCCTCGTCCCACGCGCGGTCGACGATCGAGATCTCGACCCGCTTGATGGACACCGCGTCGTCGTTGATGCCGAGGACGCACGCGGACTCACACGGGGCCGGGCACAGCGTTCCCGTGAACTCCGGGAAGTTGTTCGTCGCGTGCAGCCGCTCGGCGGCGGTCTTCCAGTCGTCGCGCCAGACCAGGGTGTTCCACTCCGGCACCAGGTTGCCCAGCGGGCAGCCCTGGTGGCAGAACGGGATGCCGCAGTCCATGCAGCGACCGGCCTGCTTCTGCACGCGCTCGTTGCCGAACTCGTCGTAGACCTCGCGCCAGTCCTTCAGGCGCAGGAAAACCGGCCGGTGGGACGCGTTCTCCCGCGGCGTGGTCAGAAAGCCCTTGGGGTCAGCCATGTGCGGCCTCCATGATCGCCTTGTCGATGTCGCGGCCGTCGCGCTCGGCGGCGGCACGCGCGGCCAGCACGCGCTTGTAGTCCTTCGGCATCACCTTGGTGAAGCGCCGGACCTCGTTGTCCCAGTCGGCCAGCAATGCGCGGGCGACGGCGGATTCGGTCTCCGCCAAGTGCTTCGAGACGACCTCGCGAAGGAAGTCGTTGTCCTCCACGGAGATCGGGTCAAGGTCGACCATCTCCGGGTTGACTCGCTGCGCGGCCAGGTCGAGCACGTAGGCGATGCCGCCGGACATGCCCGCCGCGAAGTTGCGCCCGGTGGGCCCGAGCACAACCACGCGACCGCCCGTCATGTACTCGCAGCCGTGGTCGCCCACGCCCTCAACGACGGCCAGCGCGCCGGAGTTGCGGACGCAGAAGCGTTCGCCCACCTTGCCGCGCAGGAAGATCTCGCCGCCGGTGGCGCCGTAGGCGATGACGTTGCCCGCGATCACGTGGTGCTCGGCGGTGTACTGCGAACCCGGGTGCGGGCGCACGGTGATGCGGCCGCCGGACAGGCCCTTGCCGACGTAGTCGTTGCCGTCGCCGACGAGCCGCAGCGTGATCCCGCGCGGGATGAACGCGCCGAACGACTGGCCCGCCGTGCCGGTGAAGGTCACGTCGATCGTGTCGTCGGGCAGGCCCTCGCCGCCCCAGCGCTTGGTCAGCTCCGAGCCGAGCATGGTGCCCACGGTCCGGTTGACGTTGCGCACGGGCAGTTCCAGCCGCACGTGGTCGCCGGAGTTCAGCGCGCCCTCGGCGAGCTGGATCAGCGTGTTGTCGAGCGCCTTCTCCAAGCCGTGGTCCTGCTTGGTGACGCAGTGCCGCGCCGCGCGCGGCGCCAGCTCGGGCACGTGGAAGATCGGCGACAGGTCCAGACCCGAGGCCTTCCAGTGGTCGACCGCGTCGCGCATGTCGAGCAGCTCGGCGTGGCCCACGGCCTCCTCGATCGAGCGGAAGCCCAGCGCGGCAAGGTATTCGCGCACTTCCTGGGCGATGAACTCGAAGAAGTTGACGACGTACTCGGCCTTGCCGCTGAACTTGGCGCGCAGCACCGGGTTCTGGGTCGCGACACCCACCGGGCAGGTGTCCAGGTGGCACACCCGCATCATGACGCAGCCGGACACGACCAGGGGAGCGGTGGCGAAACCGAACTCCTCGGCGCCCAGCAGTGCCGCGATGATGACGTCGCGGCCGGTCTTGAGCTGCCCGTCGGTCTGCACGACGATCCGGTCGCGCAGCCGGTTGGCCAGCAGCGTCTGCTGCGTCTCGGCCAGGCCCAGCTCCCACGGACCGCCCGCGTGCTTGATCGACGACAGGGGAGAGGCACCCGTTCCGCCGTCGTGGCCGGAGATGAGCACCACGTCGGCGTGCGCCTTGGACACACCCGCCGCGACCGTGCCGACGCCGACCTCGGAGACCAGCTTCACGTGGATGCGGGCCGCCGGGTTGGCGTTCTTCAGGTCGTGGATGAGCTGCGCCAGGTCCTCGATGGAGTAGATGTCGTGGTGCGGCGGCGGGGAGATCAGGCCCACGCCCGGCGTCGAGTGCCGGGTCTTGGCGATCCACGGGTACACCTTCGTGCCCGGGAGCTGCCCGCCCTCGCCGGGCTTCGCGCCCTGCGCCATCTTGATCTGGATGTCGTCGGCGTTGACCAGGTACTCGCTGGTCACGCCGAACCGACCACTGGCGACCTGCTTGATCGCCGAACGGCGCTTCGGGTCGTAGAGCCGGTCGGAGTCCTCGCCGCCCTCACCGGTGTTGGACTTCGCGCCCAACTGGTTCATCGCGATGGCCAGCGTCTCGTGCATCTCCTGCGAGATCGACCCGTAGGAGATCGCGCCCGTGCCGAACCGCTTGACGATGGACGAGACCGGCTCGACCTCCTCGACCGGCACCGGCGGGCGCACGCCCTCCTTGAAGGCGAACAGGCCGCGCAGCGTCTTCAGCGACGCCGACTGGTCGTCGACCGCGCGGGTGTACTCCTTGAAGATCTCGTACTTGCCCGACCGGGTGGAGTGCTGCAGCTTGAACACCGTGGTCGGGTTGAACAGGTGCGGCTCACCCTCGCGGCGCCACTGGTAGTCGCCACCGGTGATCAGGTCGCGGTGGCTGGCCCGAACACCGTCGCGGGGGAAGGCCTGCGCGTGCCGCTGCGCCACTTCCTCGGCCAGCACGTCGAAGCCGACGCCGCCGAGCCGCGAGGTGGTGCCGGCGAAGCAGGCGTCGATGACCTCGGCGCCGAGGCCGAGGGCCTCGAAGATCTGCGCGCCGGTGTAGGAGGCCACAGTGGACACGCCCATCTTGGACATGGTCTTGCGGACACCCTTGCCCAGCGCCTTGATCAGGTTGCGGGTCGCCTTCTTGGCGTCCACACCGGCGATCAGGCCCTGCTCGGCCAGTTCCTCGACCGTGGCCATCGCCAGGTACGGGTTGACCGCCGCGGCGCCGTAGCCGATGAGCAGCGCGATGTGGTGCACCTCGCGGGCGTCACCGGACTCCACGACCAGGCTGACCTGGGTCCGGGTCTTCTCCCGCACCAGGTGCTGGTGCACCGCGCCGACCAGCAGCAGCGACGGGATCGGGGCCAGGTTCTCGTCGACACCGCGGTCGGACAGCACGATCACCCGGGCGCCGTGCTTGATCGCCCACGACACCTCGGCGCGGATCTCGTCGAGCTGCTCGCGCAGCGCGTCACCGCCGCCGCGCACGTCGTAGAGGCCGTGGATGGTGACGGCCTGGTACTCCGGGCGGTCGCCGTCGTCGTTGGCGTGCACGATCTTGGCGAGCTCGTCGTTGTCCAGCACCGGGAACGGCAGGGTGATCCGGCGGCAGGAGTTCTCGTCGACCTCGAGCAGGTTCGGCTCGGCGCCCAGCGCGGCGCCCAGCGAGGTCACCAGCTCCTCGCGGATCGCGTCCAGCGGCGGGTTGGTGACCTGGGCGAAGAGTTGGCTGAAGTAGTCGAACAGCGGCCGCTGGTTCGTCGACAGCGACGCCAGGGGAGCGTCGTTGCCCATCGAGCCGATCGGCTCCGCGCCGGTGCGGGCCATCGGCTGCAGCAGGATGGCGAGCTCTTCCTCGGTGTAGCCGAACGCCTGCTGCCTGCGCACCAGCGACGCGTGCGTGGGCACCTCGCGCTCGCGCTCCGGCAGCGACTCCAGCGTGGTGAGTCCATTCGCGACCCACTCGGCGTACGGGTGCTCGGCGGCGAGTGCGCCCTTGATCTCCTCGTCGTCGATGATGCGGCCGGCGGCCGTGTCGACCAGGAACATCTTGCCCGGCTCCAACCGTCCCTTGCGGACGATCGTGGTCGGGTCGATGTCGAGCACGCCGACCTCGGAGGCCAGCACGACCAGGCCGTCCTCGGTGACCCAGTAGCGGGCCGGGCGCAGGCCGTTGCGGTCGAGCACGGCGCCGATCTGGGTGCCGTCGGTGAACGAGACCAGCGCGGGACCGTCCCACGGCTCCATCAGCGTCGAGTGGAACTCGTAGAACGCCCGGCGGGCCGGGTCCATCTCGGTGTGGTTCTCCCACGCCTCGGGGATCATCATGAGCACCGCGTGCGGCAGTGAGCGACCACCGAGGTGCAGCAGTTCCAGCACCTCGTCGAAGGACGCGGAGTCGCTGGCGCCGCGGGTGATGACCGGGAAGATCCGCTTGAGGTCGCCCGGGATCAGGTCGCTGGCGAGCATGGACTCGCGCGCGTCCATCCACGCGCGGTTGCCGCGCAGCGTGTTGATCTCACCGTTGTGGGCGACGTACCGGTACGGGTGCGCCAGCGGCCACGACGGGAACGTGTTGGTGGAGAAGCGGGAGTGCACCAGGCCGATCGAGCTGGTGACCCGCTCGTCGCTCAGGTCGGGGAAGAACAGGCCCACCTGGGGCTCGGTGAGCATTCCCTTGTAGACGATCGTCCGCGAGGACAGCGAAGCGAAGTAGACGTCCGTGTCGTGCTCGGCGCGCTTGCGCACACAGAAGGCCAGGCGCTCCAGCGGAAGGCCGGACACACCGTCGGCGGCGGCGATGAACAGCTGGGAGAAGTACGGCATGACCGACGCGGCGGTCGCGCCCGCGTGCTCACGGTTGACCGGCAGCTCGCGCCAGCCCAGCACCACGGCGCCCTCTTCGGCGGCAACGCGCTCGATGACTGCCACGGCGGCGGCGCGCTCGGTCTCGTCGACGGGCAGGAAAGCCGTGCCCACGGCGTAGGCGTCGGGCAGGGGGAAGTCGACGACCTCGCGGTAGAACCCGTCCGGAACCTGGATCAGCAGGCCCGCGCCGTCGCCGGTGTCCGGCTCGGCACCGCGGGCGCCGCGGTGTTCCAGGTTGCGCAGGGCGACGAGCGCTTTGGCGACGATGCCGTGGTCTCTGCGACCGGCGAGGTCGGCCACGAACGCGACACCACAGTTGTCGTGTTCGTACTGCTCGTCATAAAGGCCCCCGTGCCGGGGGTCCTGGCGGGTCGTCATGTGAAGCGGCCCTCCCTCTGCTCTGACGCGCACACGGGCGCGCCGAGTAGTCAGGGGAAAGCCGCAATGGGCACTTTCACCGTCGACTCGGCCCGGTGTGCGTCGCGTGCTGTGCGGCGACGTGCGGAAATAGCCCGGGCTTGGGCGGTTGAGCGCACCTCATCGTGCGGAGTGGCAGCGCACCTCGTCGTGCGGCCTGCGTGCGGCGGTCGGGTCCGGTGTGGACGCCGTCGTCACGCGATATCGCCCCAGGATCGTCTGGGACTTTCCATGACAATAGTGTGAACTCGGCGTTATCGGGATACGCCGAACGGAGCTCGTGGCGAACACCACGTGCCCTTGACGCCGGGCCTTCGTCGCCATGATAGCTCTGACCAGGCGATTCTTTGTTTCGGGAGCGTTTCGGGCTCTTCGAACGTTGGGCAGATATCCGGCCGAATTCTTCCAGGGAAGGGACTCGCGGTGCCGATTCTGTTGGTGCTGTTCCTCGCCGTCGTAGCGGAAATCACCGTGATGGTCACTGTCGGCAACCTTGTCGGCATCCTGCCGACCATCTTGCTGCTTATCGCCGCGACCTTCGTGGGTGTTGCACTGCTGCGCCGAGAGGGCACCAAGACACTCGGGGCGCTGCAGGCCGCGATCACCGCCCGCCGCCCGCCCGAGCGCGAACTCGTCGACGGCGTGCTCGTCGCGGCCGCGGGCGTGCTGGTGGTCCTGCCCGGCTTCATCAGCGACGTCCTGGCGATCCTGCTGCTCCTCCCGCCGACCCGCGCCATCGTGCGCCGCAGGCTCATCCGCCGGGCCGAGGTCGCGGTCGCCAACCGGGAGCGTCGGACGATCATCGTGGACTCAATGGTCGTAGGCCCGGACACCGACGATCCCCACCCTTCCAGTGCAGATGCCAAGCCGACTATCTTCCTCCCGGAGAGCAGGCGCGAGACCGACTGAGCGGCCTTCTCCACCTGGTGAGCAGGCCGATGTCCCGCGTGCCTGTCGCCGCTTGTCCCGGAAGGATTGGCCGCATGCGTCGTTCCCTTGTCGCGATCCCCGCGGCGGCAGCACTGCTGCTCGCCGTGACGATCCCCGCGTCCGCCGCGGGCCCCACGTCGGGCACGTTCCAGACCTACAGCCCGGGTGCCACCGCGATCACGTACGCGCCCGACAAGGTGCCCGTCGGCGCCAAGGCCACGGTCGTCCCGATCTCCGAGGGCGAGAAGACGGTGGTTCTGTTGATCGTCAAGGATCTCCTGCCGCACCGCCAGTACGGCGCCCACGTGCACGTCAAGCCCTGCGGCGCGCTGCCCGCCGACGCGGGCCCGCACTTCCAGAACGTCAAGGACCCGGTGGTCCCGTCGGTCGACCCGGCCTACGCCAACCCGGACAACGAGATCTGGCTCGACTTCCACACCGACGCCCGCGGCCACGGGCAGGCCGTGGCGAAGGTCGGCTGGGAGTTCGGCGACCGCCCGGCCGACTCGGTCGTCATCCACGCCGAGCACACCCACACCGAGCCGGGCAACGCGGGCACGGCAGGCCCGCGCCTGGCCTGCCTCACCCTCGACGACTGAGCGACTCGTAGACCGAACTCGGCCACCCCGACGATCTCCTTCGTCCGGGTGGCCGAGTTTCGAGGTTTGTGAATCAAGTTCGCGCAAAGCGCGACGGGATGGCTGAACGCCCGACCGCCACGCCGCCCGGATGCGGCGGCGGCCGACGGCGGGGTCCTGTGCGCGGGCGAGGGCTCGCATGGTTCGGAGGGGTTCTTCGCCCGGCCCGTGAACTGGTGTGGGTGTGCTACCTCGCGGAGTCGAACCCGTTCTCCGAGATCGCAGTCGAGGGAGACCGGGTGACGGTGACGTCGACCTCGGGGGTGTCGATCACGGTGTCGGTCGAGACGCCCGAGCGGGCTGACCACTTGAGTGGAAGTACTCAGGGCAAGCCGCACAGAGGCGGCTAGCATGGTCCATGATCCTCTTCCGGGGCGATCCCAGTGGCGCTCGCGGTCATGGCCGTGGCGTCCTGCGCGTGGTCGGCGCGCCGTGATGGCCGAGGCGTTCGGCGCGGGTGAGCGCGTGGCTCTCGGTTTCGACGCGGGCGGGTCCGTCTCGCTCAGGCGAGCAGCGACAGCAACGTCCGCGGCCCGCTGACCTGCGCGCCCACCTTCTCGCAGCGGCGGAGCAGCTCCCGGTCGGCGGTGATCACCAGGCACGGCGCGTCGAGCCTGCCCCTGGCCATGTCGACGATGGTGTCGTCGCCGCTGCCGGGGGCGTCGACGACGGTGATGCCGTCCACCGAGCCGATCCCGCGGGCCGCGCCCTCGACGACGAAGAGGATCTCCGGGAACGCGACGTCGAACGGGGTGATCCCGGGGAAGGCCGCGACCTTCGCCAACTCGTCGCGCAGTCTGGCCGCGGCACCCGCCCGGTCCTTCCACCAGCCGTCGGCGCGGGCGCCCATGACGTTGGCGGCGTCGACGATCAGCACCGGCCGGACGAGGGCTGTGCGCAGGGTGGTCCAGGCCTTCGCGAACGGCGGGTAGAGGTTGAGCCGGTCGACCTCGTCCACCGGGATCCACGCGGCCGCACGGGTTTCCCGGGAGGCGCGCTCCACGGTCGGCATGCTGTCGATGGAGCCGATCACGGTCTCGTAGGACCAGTTCCCGTGGTCGACGCCGATCACGCCGAACGGCGTCACCAGCGAGGTGTCGAGGGTGCACTCCTCGCCGGTCTCACGCAGCGCGGCCTCGACGGCGCTCTCGTGGCTGTCACGCGCGCCGCCGAACAGGGCCCAGGTGCCGCCGCCGTGCGTCCAGCGGGAGCGGTGTTGCAGCAGGACGTGCCCGTCGTGCACCGGCAGCAGGCCCGCCGCGCCGAAACGTCCCCAGTGGACGTGTCCGCGCTCGCACCGGACCACCCAGTCACCGTCACCCCGTGCCATGCGCCTCCTCGAGTACGGCGGGAACGCCCTTCGCGAAACCCGTTCGCTCCAGTATCGGCGTGACCCCGAACGTCGCGCCGCCGAAGTGCGCGCCGTCGGCGAACCGGGCGTCCTCCAGGTGGAACGGCCCGGTGAACGTCGCGGGGTTGAACCGGGCGAGCGCACTGAAGCTCGCCTTGCGGAACCAGGCGGGCCCGCCGAACTTCGCGCGCTGGAACTCGGCGTCCCCGGCGAAGGCCACTTCGTCGAACGTGGTCCCGCGGGCGAAATTCACGCCGTAGAACGTGACCGCACCGTCGAAGGTCGCCCGGCTGAACCGGCACGCCGCGCTGAACTCGGCCAGGTGGAACCGTGCGGTCCCCTCGAAGCGCGCTTGCTCGAAGGAAGCCACGCTGTCGAAGGTCACCCGCTCGAACCCGCAATGCCGCCCGAAGCGCACCCCGTCGAATCCGGCGAAGTCGCCGAAGGTCGTGCCGATGAACTCGGCCTGCCCGGTGAAGCTCGCCTGGCGGAACTCGGTGTTCCCGCCGAAGCTCGCCAGCTCGAATCCGGCGTCCGCGGTGAAGACCGCCTCCCTGAATCGTGCCGATCCGGAGACCCGCAGGTCGCGGAACTGGGCGGGACCGTCGAACGTCGCCCGGCTGAAGCGCGCGGACCGGACGCGGCAGCCGACGAGGTCCACTTCGACGAGGATCGCGCCCGTCAGGTCGAGATCGATGTCCGGCCAGAACGCGGACTCGGCGTCCGGCCGCAGGTGGTGGAACAGGATGCGCTGCGTCGCCATCCTGACCTCGCGCTCCTGGTGGGCGACGTCGGCCTCGCCCAGCGGTGGGAAGGGCATCCGCAGGTAGGCGCACAGCAGGTTCACGATCGTCTGCCGCTGCTCCGGGTTGCCCTGGGCCAGCCGTTCCAACGCGTACAGACCCGCGAGGCGCACGGGTGCCTTGTCGGAGCCGAGTTGGTCGGCGGCCTTGGTGTACAACTCGGTGATCCGCCGCTCGGCCGCGTCCTTCTCCGACGCGTCCGCGGTCCGCTGCTGGTGGGCCACCGTGTCGGCGGCGACCTGTCGCTGCAGGGCCAGGGCGCGCTCGCGGTTGTCGAGGTCGTCCTCGGTGGACCGCTGCCGCCGCCACGCCAGGTACAGCGCGAACACCCCGCCGCCGCCGATCCCGATGCTCAGGCCGATCCGCAGCGCCTCGAAGCGCGCGGTCACCAGCTTGTCGTCGGTCAGGCCGCGCGTGCCCGCCCACCACAGCACGGTCACCACCACGGCGGTGAACATCGTCAGCCCGATGACGACCGCCGCCAGCGTGCCCTTGGACAACGGTTTGAGGGCAGCGCGCTCTTTGGATACGACCACGCCGCGATCATCGCGCATCCCGCCCACCGCGTGCGGGGGAATAGCTTCTCAGCCGTTGTTCGTGGGCTGTTCGTGTGACGTTCTTGCCCGGTGCTCCTGGCTGGTCCACCGTGCGCACGGTGAGAATCGCACTGAGCACGATCATCGCCGCCCTGCTGCTGGCCATCGGCTTACCCGCCGAGGCCGCCGCGGCCACCTTCACCCTCGACAAGGCCGAGTACACGGTCGGAACGCCGGTCACGGCCACCTACACGACCGACCGGCCCGACGACCAGAACTGGGTCGGCATCTACTCCGACCCGGGCAACGCGCCGGTAAACGGCACCTACGTCGGACCCAGCACCGCGTGGACCTACGCACCGGGCGCCTCGGGCACCGTCACCCTGCCGACGACCTCGCTGAGCCCCGGCGCCTATGTCGCCTACTTCCTCTACAACGACGGCTACACCTCCCTCGCCGCCCCGGTGCGCTTCACCGTGGTCGGCGCCGGGTCCCAGCCGCCCGCCTTCCTCGCCGACCCCACGCCGCTGCGCAACGCGCGGGTGGACGCGGCGTACCAGGCGAAGATCGTCGCGGTCGACCCGGACGGCACGAAACCGACCTACCACAAGGTTTCCGGCCCGTCGTGGGCGACTGTCGCCGCTGACGGCACAGTCTCCGGCACGCCTCGGGTCGCCGATGTCGGCGTCAGCCAGGTCGTCGTGTCGGCCACCGACGGCGAGGGCCTGACCGCGCGCGCCACCGCCACGATCACCGTTCGGCCGGTCGGCCAAAAGCTCGTCCCGGAGCCGGTGGTGACCGCGTTCAACGTGTGGCACTCGGGCTCGCAGGTGACCGACGGCGTCACCAAGCAGCTGCGCTTCCTGGTGTCGTCGGGCAGCGACGTCGTCGGCCTGTCGGAGAGCCGCGGCACGCACGCGAAGACGATGGCCGACGCCCTGGGCTGGTACTCCGTGCACAACGGCGGCGACCTGGCGATCATCAGCAAGTACCCGCTCGGCGCGACCTTCACCGCCGAGGCCGGGTTCGGCGCGCGGGTGGAGTTCGCCGCCGGTGAGCGCGCGGTGATCTGGGACGTGCACCTGAACTACACGCCCTACGGCCCGTACGACGCCTGCTTCGACAAGATGAGCGTCAACAAGATCATCGCCAGGGAGAGCCAGTCCGGGCGGGTCCGGGAGATCGAGTCCGTCCTGAACGCGCTGGCGCCGCACAAGGCCGAGGGCATCCCCGTGTTCCTCGTCGGCGACTTCAACGCCCCGTCGCACCGCGACTGGACGCCCGCCGCGGCGAGCCTGCACTGCGGGTACACGGTGAACTGGCCGGTCAGCCAGGCCGTCGAACGCGCGGGCCTGGTCGACTCCTACCGGGTGGTGAACCCGGACCCGGTCAAGATGCCGGGCAACACGTGGTCGCCGGTGTATCCCAAGCACAACGGGAGCACCGGTGTCGCCGAGCCGCAGGACCGGATCGACTTCGTCTACTCGGTCGGGCCGGCGCAGCCGCTGACCAGCAGCGCTGTCGTCCGGGGAACGCCTGCCGCAGTCCCGAACCACGCGGGCAACGAGTGGGCCTCCGACCACGCCGCCGTGGTCACCCGCTTCCGGCTCTGAGCTACGCGGCCCCCACTCCCTCTCCGGGGGTGGGGGCCGTCTCCTCGATGGCGGGCACCGGAGTCGCCGCCTCCCACATCCGCTCGGCCTCCGCGACGAAGTGGTGGAACCACGGCCCGTCCTGCGCGGTGAAGGTCATGATCGGGCCCGCTTCGCGGCGGGGCTGGAACTCGTAGTGCTGCACACAGATCAGCCCGCGCGGGCTGGTGACGTCGAGGCAGTTGAACCCGGCGGACGGGATGGTCGACAGCACCCTCACTTCGAGCCTGCCCTCGTTGCGGGCCTGGATCGTGGCCAGGTCCTCAAGGGTGGTGAGGATGCGCTGCTTCACCCGACCCGCGCCCATGCTGTGCGCCATCCGCCGGTCCGCGGTCTCCATGAGCGCTTCGTCGTGCGGGTCGGGCACCAGGACGCGGATGCGGCCCCCGGCGGCCAGGATGGCGGGGAAGTCGGTCGTGAGCCCCTGCACGGTCCTGGTCATGGTCAAGCCGATGACCAGCATGTCGAACGAGGCCGCGCGCCGGGAGATCAGATCGGCGGGAAACTCCGACTTGAGCAGCGTGGTCGGGTTGCCCCGCTGGGCTTTCCCGAGCTCATCGAGCTGGCGGCGCGACTTGATCTGCGACAGCGCCAGCCAGGCGAGCAGCGCGAGGACCACCGAGGAAAGGGTCTTCACGTCCGACAGGCCCGAGGCGCCCAACGCGGTGAACGCCACAGCCACCATGGCCAGGATGTAGAGATCCACGTTCTCGTCGTTGATCACACGCACCAATAACCGGCGCAGCCTGCCTGGCCTCTGAGACATATCCCGATCTTCTCAGAGTTCGCCGACCGCGGTCACGTAAACGACAGCGGTGCCCGCCTCATCGGAGGCGGCCAGGTCGATCTCGGCGGTGAAGCCCCAGTCGTGGTCGCCCGCCGGGTCCTCGAAGATCTGCCGGACCAGCCAGCGCTCGGCCTCGGCCTCGATGATCAGCAGCGCCGGGCCGCGGGCGTTGGGTCCGGTGCCGATCTGGCTGTGCAGCTCGAAGTACGGGTTGAGCGCGTCGGCCCAGGCCTCGGCGTCCCAGCCGCTGTCGCCGTCGAGTTCCCCGAGCGCCCAGTAGTCGCGGCGGGCCGCGAGCTGGACGCGGTGGAACAGGGCGTTGCGGACCAGGACGCGGAAGGCGCGGGTGTTCTTGGTGACCGCGGGCGGGGTGTCGTCGACCCGGTCCTCCAGCTCGCCGGTCTCCGGGTTGGTGAGCTTCTCCCACTCGTCGAGGAGGCTGGAGTCGACCTGGCGGACCAGCTCGCCGAGCCACTCGATCAGGTCGGTGAGGTCCTCGGTCTTGGCGTCATCCGGGACGGTCTGGCGGACCGCGCGGAACGCGTCGGCGAGGTAGCGCAGGACAAGGCCCTCGGAGCGGGTCAGGGCGTAGAAGGAGACGTACTCGGTGAAGGTCATCGCGCGCTCGTACATGTCGCGCACGACGGACTTGGGGGAGAGCTGGTAGTCGCCCACCCACGGGTGCCCGCGCCGGTAGGTGTCGAAGGCCGGGAGGAGCATCTCGGCCATCGGCTTCGGGTGCGTGACCTGCTCCAGCAGTTCCATCCGCTGGTCGTACTCGATGCCCTCGGCCTTCATCGCCTGCACGGCCTCACCGCGCGCTTTGTGTTGCTGCGCGGAGAGAACCTGACGCGGATCGTCCAAAGTGGACTCGACCACGGAGAGCACGTCGAGCGCGTAGCTCGGGGACTCGCGGTCCAGCAGTTCGATCGCGGCCAGCGCGAAGGGGGAGAGCGGCTGGTTGAGGGCGAAGTCAAACTGAAGGTCGACGGTGAGCCGGACGGAGCGGCCCTGGTCGTCGGGCTCGTCGAGCTTCTCCACCACGCCGGCGGCCAGCAGCGCCCGGTAGATCGCGATGGCCCGCAGGATGTGCCGGCGCTGGGCGGGGCGGTCCTCGTGGTTGTCGGTCAGCAGCTTGCGCATCGCGGTGAACGCGTCGCCGGGGCGGCCGATGACGTTGAGCAGCATGGAATGGCTGACGTGGAAGCTGGACGTCAGCGGCTCGGGCTCGGCCGCGACCAGGCGCTCGAAGGTGGGAAGGCCCCAGGACACCATGCCCTCGGGCGGCTTCTTGCGGACGAACTTGCGGCGCTTCTTCGGGTCGTCACCGATCTTGGTGAGCGACTTTTCGTTGTCGATCACATGCTCGGGCGCTTGGACCAGGACGGTGCCGAGCGTGTCGTAGCCCGCCCGGCCCGCGCGGCCGGCGATCTGGTGGAACTCGCGGGCCTTGAGGATGCGGGTCTTCACGCCGTCGTACTTGGAAAGGGAGGTGAACACGACCGTCCGGATGGGCACGTTGATGCCCACGCCGAGGGTGTCGGTGCCGCACACGATCTTCATCAATCCCGCCTGCGCCAACCGTTCCACCAGCCGCCGGTACTTCGGCAGCATCCCGGCGTGGTGCACCCCGATACCGTGGCGGACCAGGCGGGACAGGGTCTTGCCAAAGCCGGAGGAGAACCGGAAGTTCCCGATCAGCGCGGCGATCTTCTCCTTCTCCTCCTTCGTGCAGACGTTGATGCTCATCAGCGCCTGCGCACGTTCCAGGGCGGCGGCCTGGGTGAAGTGGACGACGTAGATCGGGGCCTGGTTGGTGCTGAGCAACTCGTCCAGCGCCTCGGTCAGCGGCGTCATCCCGAAGGAGTAGAAGAGCGGCACGGGTCGTTCGGCGGAGGTGACGACAGCGGTGTCGCGCCCGGTCCGGCGGGTGAGGTCGTCCTTGAACCGGGTGACGTCGCCCAGGGTCGCGGACATGAGGACGAACTGCACCTTCGGCAGTTCGAGGAGCGGAATCTGCCACGCCCACCCCCGGTCGGGCTCGGCGTAGAAGTGGAACTCGTCCATGACGACCTGCCCCACGTCGGCCTCGGCCCCGTCGCGCAGGGCGATGTTGGCCAGGATCTCCGCGGTACAGCAGATGATGGGCGCACTGCCGTTGACGCTCGAGTCGCCGGTCATCATGCCCACGTTCTCGGCCCCGAACATCTCGCACAACGCGAAGAACTTCTCCGACACCAACGCCTTGATGGGCGCGGTGTAGAAGCTTCGGGTTCCTTGCGCGAGGGCCGTGAAGTGCGCCCCGGCCGCGACCAGGCTCTTGCCGGAGCCGGTGGGGGTGTTGAGGATGACGTTGGCCCCGGAGACGATCTCCATCAGCGCCTCCTCCTGGGCGGGATACAGGGAAAGACCCTGATCGGAGGCCCAGGTGGCGAAGGCGTCGAAGAGCTCGTCGGGTTCGGGGGTAGCGGGCAGCCGCGAAGTGAGCGTCATGGTGTCCCGATCGTGCCTGGTCCACCTATGGGGACGCCAGGCGGGGCCACAGTAACCTGCACCGTCCGGGGCCTCGCGAGTAACGAGGTTCGTTCTTCGGGAGACAACCGATTATGTGGATATCGGTAGTTCTCGCTGGGATCACCTCACTCGCGGCGTTGGCCGGCGTGGCTTTAGGCGCATTCGTGGAGCCGATCAAGCAGCGGGCGGCGCAGCGAGTTCGAATTCATCAAGAACGCTTCGAGCGATGTGCTCAGCTGGTCGAAGCCGCAAATGAGGCCCGTGGTCTCGCCATCGCCGTCAACCGGGCACATCGTGGCGAGCGGCCGGCATTCGGACCTGATGGTGTGACCGACTGGTCGGTGCTGGACGAACGTTTCCATGCGGCGCGTGCCCGGGTCCGCACGTTGGCGGGTGTTCTGCGCATTTACGGACCAGACGAATTGGCCGAGAAGGCTGAAGCTGTCCGCAAAGCTGAGGGTGCACTCGCCTACGCGCGGTTCGCCCAAGACGGTGAGGCCGCCGGTGGTCGGCCTGTGTCAATCCCGATCGACATGCGCCGCGCCGCCGATGGTCTCGACCGTGCGGTTCTTGAATTCACCGATGCTGCTCGGCAATAGTCGAAAGTTGGAGATCCCAGGCTGGCCGTGGCGGGACAGTGCACCAGCCTGGGATGGTCTGTGTGGTTAGAACCGGTGCCCGTAAAGCACGCTGCGAACAGCACCAACGACGGAGCTGAACAGCGGCAGGGACGGGTGGACCGGGTCCGGGGCCGTGGCCCAGAAGGCGACCGTGCGGTCCGTGTGCCCAGTGGGCAGCAGGACTCGCGCGTTCACCGGCTCCACGCCAGGGGGCAGCGGCCTGCGGCGCTGTTCGTCGGTCATCGGCTGGGTGAGGAAGGTCCACTCGGTGCGCTTGCCGGGGGTGGCGAGCACGGGGCCCGCCAGCATCCGCAGCCGCAGCCACCATTGGACTTCCGCGCCCAGGCCCGCGCGCATCCGCAGGCCGCCTACGTGTTCGCCGAGGTCGAGGTACGCGCCGAGTGCGTCGCCGTCGACCGGCCAGCCCAGGGTGGTCCGGTAATCAGGCACTTCGAAGGTGTGCGCGAGCGGTTGTGCGCCACCTTCCAGTGCGTGCAAGTCGGAGAGTTCCGCCGCCGTCATGGCGAGCCACCTTTCGGCGTCGACGGGTCGGGTGCGCCTCCTGTGGCGTGGTTGGTCCGATCGTCGACTTCTGTTCATCAGGATGAGTGATGGTGGCCCCGGTCACCCATCTCAGTAAGGCATAACCTTTGCCTGATGACCTATAAATCCGCAGGTCACACGCGAACCGACGCAGGCAGGATGCGCCGAAGGATCCCGTGTGGGTGACCGTGCCGGCGCCACTCTCTGGGGTAGCCCAGTGACACTTCCTGGAACAGGACGCCGTCGTGGTGGGTGATGCGCGGGATGTGCAGGTGCCCGTAGACCATCGCCGCGGTGGGGTAGCGGGTGTGCCAGTCGGCGGTCAGTTCCGTTCCGCACCACTGGGCGAACTCGGGGTAGTGCAGGATCCGCGTGGGTTCGCGCACGAGCGGGTAGTGGTTCACCAGCACCAAAGGCAGGTCGCACGCGGCGAGGCGGGGCTCGGTCAGCGCCACCCGCGCTCGGCACCATTCGTCTCGGGTCGGGTACGGGTCGGGGTGCAGGTAGACCTCGTCGGTGCAGACGACGCCGGTCTCGTGGGCGTAGGCGAGCGACTCCTCCTTGGTCGAGCACCCCGGCGCGTGGAAGGTGTAGTCGTAGCCGATGAACAGCGGGGCCACCAGGACCGGACCGCCCTCGCCGTCCCACCGTTCGTACGGGTCTTCCGGGGTCACCACCCCAAGCCCCCTGCACATCTCGACCAGCGCCTCATACCGCTCGACGCCGCGGGCCTGAACGGGATCGGCGCCGACGGTCCACAGCTCGTGGTTGCCGGGCGCCCAGATCACCTTGGCGAACCGCTCGGCCAGCGTGCCGAGCGCCCACTCGATGTCGGGCACCTGGTCGGCGACGTCGCCCGCGACGATCAGCCAGTCGTCCGCGGACTCGGGCCGCAGCCCTTCCACGATCGCGCGGTTCTCCGCGTAGGTGATGTGCAGATCGCTGATAGCCAGGAGGGAACCCACACCCCGATACTCGCACGGGCGCCCGACACCGGTGATCTCACCCGCCCATCAGCTCCGCCGCCCGCTTGATCGCCTTGCGCACCCGGAAGTACGACCCGCACCGGCACACGTTCTCGATGGCGTCGATGTCGGCGTCGGTGGGCTTCTTGGTCCGCTTGAGCAGCGCCACCGCCGCCATGATCTGACCGGGCTGGCAGTAGCCGCACTGGGCGACGTCCTGCTCCAGCCACGCCTGCTGCACCGGGTGCAGCACGTCGCCGTCGGCCAGGCCCTCGATGGTCGTGACCTCCTTGCCCGCCGCGTCGGCCACCGGCACGACACACGGGTTCACGGCCTTGCCGTTGAGGTGGCTGGTGCACGCCTTGCAGACGTCGATGCCACAGCCGTACTTCGGCCCCTTGACGCCCAGCTTGTCGCGCAGCGCCCACAGCAGCGGCAGGTCGGCGGGCGCGTCGACGGTGACCGTCTTGCCGTTCACGGAGAAGGTGTAGTTCGGCAACGGGTTCTCCTTAACGCGGGAACGGTTCGAAGTCGACCGGGAAGTTGATCGGGAAGCTGCGCGGCGCGATGCCGGTCGCGCGCGCGTACGCGTTCGCGATAGCGCCGACCGCCGCGGGGACACCGAGTTCGCCCGCGCCACCCGGCTCGCCGTTCGGCGGCATGATGAAGATCTTGACGTCGGTCGGAGAGTCCTTCTGCCGGGCGTAGTGGAACTGCGAGTAGCTGCCCTCCAGCGGCAGCCCCCGGTCCAGGTGCAGACCGGCGCGCAGCGTCGTGGAGATCGCGTCGGTGAGCCCGCCTAGCAACTGCGACTCCAAGCCGCGCGGGTTGATCGGCCTGCCGTAGTCGCCCGCGATCACGGCCTTCACCACGCGCGGGTTCTTCTTGTCCCGGGCGTCGATCGTGACCAGGCACGCGGTGCACGACTTGTACTCCTCGTGGAACCCGACGCCCTGGGCGAACCCGGCGGGCAGGCTCATGCCCCACTTGCCTTCCGTGGCGACCTTGTTCAGCACGGCCCGCTGCTTGTCGGTCTTGAGGAACTCGCGGCGGAACGCGACCGGGTCCTTCCCGAGTTTGCGGGCCAGCTCGTCGACCATGATCTCCTCGGCGCCGCGGGTGTTGGCCGAGTAGACCGACCGCCAGCTGCCCGTGTGCATCCTCAGCGGGACCTCGTTGAGCAGCTGCGTGGTGACACCGAAGTTGTACGGCGACTTGATGGTCATGAGGAAGACCGTCTGCGCGAAGCTGAGGTTTCCGCCGACCGGCAGGTCCGCCGCCCGCGCGGTGAGGATCTCGCCGAGGCCGTGCCGGAAGTCGGTCTCCACGCTCGCGACGCGGTGCTCGAAGGTGAGCACGTTGCCCAACGCGTAGGTCGCGCGGATCTTGTGGTGGCTGGCGGCGCGGGCGCGGCCGTGGCGCATGTCGTCGACCCGGCTCCACATGAGCTTCACCGGACGCCCCATGGCCTTCGAGATGTGCGCGGCCTCCAAGGCGGAGTCGAAGAACAGCCTGCGGCCGAACGACCCGCCGCCCTGCACCACGTGGACTTTGACGCTGTCCTGCGGCAGTCCCAGCTCCTGGGCGATGGTCTGCTGGGCGACGATCGGGGACTTGAGACCGGCCCAGATCTCGGCGCGGTCGGCCCGCACGTCGGCGATCGCGGAGTTCGTCTCCAGCGGCGCGTGGCTGGTGAAGGCGAAGTCGAACTCGGCTTCGACGTACTGGGTCAGCAGCGGCGGCACCACGAGCGGCAGCGCGGCGGCCCGCAGCTTCTTCTTGATCGTCGCGTCGGACTCGGCGTCGACCGTGCCCGCGTTCCACGTGACCTTGAGCGCGCGGGTCGCGTCCTGCGCCTGCCCGAAGGTCTCGGCGGCGACGGCGACACCGGTCCGCACGACCGCGAGGTCGACGACACCGGGCATCGCGCGCACCGCGGCGGCGTTGTCCACGGACCTGACCGTGCCGTTGATCGACGGCGGCCTGCGCACCATCGTCGGCAGCGCGCCCGGCACGTCGAGGTCGAGGGTGTACTGCTGTTTGCCGGTGACCATCGCCCGCGCGTCGATGCGCGAGGTCGCCTTGCCGATGAGCGTGAACTCCGACTCCGGCTTGAGCGCGGGAGACCCGACCGACAGCGCCGTGTTGGCCGCTTCCACGGCCAGTTCACCGAAGCTGACATGCAGCCCGTCGAGCGAGACCACTTCACCCGCCTTCGTCCGCAGGCTCGACGCCTCCGTGCCCCACCGGGCCGCGGCGGCGGCGACCAGCCTGGTTCGCGCGGCCGCGGCGGCCCGCCGGACCGGCTCGTAGACCGCTCGGATGGTGTTGGAACCGCCCGTGAGCTGGTTGAACAGCAGCTCGGGCCGCGCGTCGTCGAGGCGGACCCGCACCTGCGACAGCGGCACGTCCATCTCCTCGGCGACCAGCATGGCGGTGGCCGTGGTGATGCCCTGCCCGACTTCCGCGCGCGGCAGTTGCAGCGTCACCATGCCGTCGGACTCGACGGTCAGGATCAGCATGTTCGAGGTGGGGGCCGCGGCGAGGATGAGGAGCTCGCCCAGGTCCATCAGGTCGGCGGGAGCGGGCGGCGTCGGCACGGCGGCGTCGGCCGTCGGCTCGTCACCGGTGAGATTCACCGCGATCGTCAGCGTGGGAGCGGCGACGAGGAACGCCAGCACCTGGCGCCTGGTTGGTGTGCCCATCGGAACCTTCCGTCTGGACCAATTGGGGGATTGATCTAGGCCGAACGGGGGTGTGACCTAAGGCACCTTAAGCAGAAGATGTGTGCACATTCAACAACCGACGGCGGCGACTTGTTGCCTGAGTGATAAGCGGTCGGGTGGGCGGGACGAACGGCACCAATCCGCGCGGACATGGTCACCGAACCAGCGTCTGACGTGGCGCCCGGTCAGTGCGCGACCCCCGAGAGGAAGACCGAGGTGTAGGCGACGGCGAGCCCGGCGGCCGCGCCGAGCATGAGCGAGAGAGCCTGGGCGCCAGTCAGCCGGGATTCGCGTAGTTCGCGCTGGTACTCCCGCTCTCGGTCGTCCATCACCCGCTGCGCGAGGCCCAGGTGGTTCGGGTTGAGCGGTGCGTTGACGGGCCGAGGTCGTTCGGGGGCCGGGGGAGTGGTGAGGAGTTCGCGCAGGCACTTGAGGAAGGCGGCGACCCCGAGCACGACGGCCGGGGCGAACGCGGCCGGAGCCACCCAGGAGGGGCCGGAGTCGAAGCTGCGGGCGACCAGCCACCCGCCGAGTTCCAGCACCAGGGCGGCGAGCCCGTAACGAACGCCGGTGCTGACGCCGGGTCCGATCGCGGTGGACCCCCGGCGGCCTTGGTTGACTTGGATGATCGCGGCGGTGGTCTGGATGAGCGCGGCGGCGAACGAGATCCACGCGGGCCAGAAATCCGTGGGCATGGCATCCCTCCACGGATGATCTTAGGTCCGGAGGAGAGGTGTCGGGACGAAGTTCCGTCGTTCGAGTGATCGTCCTGGCTGGAGGATCTTGACGTCGGGACAATCGGGCAGATGAGGAAACGCGGCGAATTGGTGGCCAGCCAGACCTACCAGACCGCGCCGGTGTGCGTGGGGTGCGGGAACACGCCGCTGCTGGCGAAGATGGCGGCCGAGCGGATGGCGCACGGGTTCAGGAATGTGGGTGGAGTCTTCGAGAAGTGCCGCTATCACAAGGGATGGCACGTTCTGATCGACCAGGCGGCCGACGAGCAGAGGATTGGCCGCACGGTCAAAGTGCCGATGCCGCCGTATCGGCCGTGATGGTGGCCAGCCGCTTCGGGTGCCATGAGGAGGAGGGGAGAGTCAGTGTGCCCGCCTCGGGGTTCTTGGAGTCACGCACCCGAGCCACCGCCGAGTAGGCGACCTCGACACAGTCGTATTGGTGCGTGCTGAAGCTGGATTTGCGCCACTCTGCGTGCATGGTGTTTCAGCCCCGTTCGTGATCAGCGGCCATTTTGGTCAGGAAGTTCACCGAATCGGCGCAGCCAAGGGATGCCTGGATCAGCGAAGCGGTGTGGGTGCGAAACGCTTGCGTGTCTTCGGGCTCGTGCAGGAAGCCCGATACCCGGCTGTGCTCCACGTAGACGATCGGCGGTGTCTTGGGGAACTCCAGCAGGGAGAAGTAGCCGGGGTTGTGGTAGCCGCCGTGGCGGAAGGGGATCACGTGGAGTGCGATGTTGGGCCGTTTCGCCATGTCGATGAGCCAGTTGATCTGCTCGACCATCGCCGCTGATCCACCGTGCGGCCGGCGCAAGGCCGCCTCATCCAAGATCGCCACGTACTGCGGCGCGACGATCCGGGCGAGGACCTTCTGTCGGTCCAGGCGCGCGGCGATCATGGCGTCGTGCAGATCCGTTGTGTGGCCCAATGAGGTGATCGCGCGTGCGTATGCGGGCGTTTGCAGCAGTCCCGGCACCGTGCACGGTGCGAAGTTGACGATGGCGACCGCTTCCGACTCGAAAATCGGCAACGTGGGACGGTCGGGATTGGCATCGATGCCGAGCCAGCGCGACGTGTTCAGCTCTTCGACCAAGGCCATGATCCGCTTGCGTTCGGAACCGACCACTCCGTAGATCGCGAGCATGGCGGACACCTCCGCCACCGTCGCGATCCGTTTGGCGTTCTCCGTGCGGTTCAACGTCGCGATCGATTGGTCCAGACGGATCGCGGCTTGGCGGGTGGTGAGTCCTGCCGCTTCGCGGAGCTTCGTCAGCTCCGTTGCGAGGACACGCATTCTGGCCGGTAGGCGTTCGCTCATGTGTTCATGAGATCAGAAGTTTCCCGCCCCGCGAATGCCACTAATGGCTGAGCGTTCTCGGGGTATGAAACGCCACCACCGCGGGCCACAGCGACTGCGCCGCCGCCAGCACCCGCTCCGATAAACCCACCCACCTCTCCGACCGCAGCGAAACACCGAACACCGCGAGCAAGGCCAACAAGATCAAGCCCGCTATCCGGGACCGCCGCGTGCCCGCCAGCAACAGCCACACCGACATCAATCCGAACGCGGCCGTCGCGACGGGGGCGTGGGTCTCAGATGGCTGCGGGAAGACCGCGACCAACGCTGTGGCCACTCCGCCCGCGGCGAGGGTGAACCGGGCGCTGGGTTGGACTGACGTCAGGCCGGTTGCCGTCACGACGTGGCAGGCGCCGGTGATGGCCAGGCCCGTCGTCATGATCCAGCGGTCCTGGGCGTTGATGGCCGCCAAGGCGCTGATGGTGTCGCGGACCGAGTCGAAATCCGACGTTCGGGCGGCGGCGATGGTCCAGCCGCCGATCAGCGCCACCGGGGCCAGCGCCGATGACACGCGGGCCCAGGGTGCCGTCACGCTTCGGCCAAGGTGTCGAGGATGCCTTGGCCGTACTTGGCGAGCTTGTTCTCACCGACACCGCTGATGGTGCCCAGTTGCTCAAGGGTGGACGGCGTTTGGGTGGCGATCTGGCGCAATGTGGCGTCGTGGAAGATCACGTAGGCGGGGACGCCCTGTTCCTTCGCGGTGGCTCCCCGCCAGGCGCGGAGGCGTTCGAAGATGGGGGTGGCCTCGGCGGGCATGTCGACGGCCGCTGCCGCGGGCTTGCGGGTTCGCGGTTGGCGGGTGCGCTCCGGCTCGCGGCGCAGCATGACCTCGCGGGTGCGGCCGAGGACTTCGGCGCTGGCCTCGGTCAACGCGAGAGTTCCGTAGTCGCCCTCGACGGCCAGCAGGCCCTGGGCCAGGAGTTGGCGGACTACGCCGCGCCATTCGCTGTCGTTGAGTTCCGTGCCGATGCCGAAGGTTTTGAGCTGGTCGTGGCGGAACTGGGTGATCTTCTCGGTTTGCTTGCCCAGCAGGATGTCGATCACCTGTCCGGCGCCGAACTTCTGGTTGCGTTCGCGGTCGAGCCGGAAGACCGTCGACAACAGCTTCTGCGCGGGCACCGTGCCGTCCCAGGACTCCGGGGGAGTCAGGCACGTGTCGCAGTTGCCGCAGGCCTGGCCCTCCTGGCTGAAGTAGTTGAGCAGCTGTACCCGCCTGCACTCGACGGTCTCGCACAGCGCCAGCATGGCGTCGAGGTGGGCGCTGAGCCTGCGGCGGTGCGCCAGGTCGCCTTCGGAGGTGTCGATCATCTTGCGTTGCTGCACGACGTCGGCGAGGCCGTACGCCAGCCACGCTGTCGACGGCAGGCCGTCGCGGCCCGCGCGGCCGGTCTCCTGGTAGTAGCCCTCGACCGACTTCGGCAGGTCCAGGTGCGCGACGAACCGCACGTCCGGCTTGTCGATGCCCATGCCGAACGCGATCGTCGCCACCACGATCAGACCGTCCTCGCGCAGAAAGCGGCTCTGGTTGCGCGCACGCACCCTCGAATCGAGACCGGCGTGGTACGGAACCGCCGGAATCCCGTTCTGCACAAGGAATTCCGCCGTCTTCTCCACCGACGCGCGGGACAGGCAGTAGACGATGCCGGCGTCGCCCGCGTGCTCGGTGCGCAGCAGGTCTAGCAGCTGCTTCTGCGCGCTGTTCTTCGGGACGATCCGGTACTGGATGTTCGGCCGGTCGAAGCTGGCCACGAAATGCTTGGCCTCGCCCAGGTTCAGCCGTTGCGCGATCTCCGCGTGGGTCGCCTTCGTCGCTGTGGCGGTCAGGGCGATGCGCGGGATGTCCGGCCAGCGTTCGTGCAGGTCCGACAGCGCCAGGTAGTCGGGGCGGAAGTCGTGGCCCCACTGCGACACACAGTGCGCCTCGTCGATCGCGAACAGCGAGACCTTGCCCCGGTCGAGGAGCCGGGTTGTCGACTCCAACCGCAGTCGCTCGGGCGCTAGGTAGAGCAAGTCGAGTTCGCCGTTGACGAAGGCGTCCTCGGTCTCGCGCCGCTCCTGCGAGTCCTGCGTCGAGTTGAGGAATCCCGCGCGCACACCGAGGTTTCGCAGCGCGTCGACCTGATCTTGCATGAGGGCGATGAGCGGCGAGATCACCACGCCCACACCCTCGCGGACCAGCGCGGGGATCTGGTAGCAAAGCGACTTGCCGCCGCCGGTCGGCATCAGGACCAGCGCGTCGCCGCCACCGACGACATGACTGATGATCGCTTCCTGGTCGCCGCGGAAGGCGTCGTAGCCGAAGATCCGGCGCAGGACGTCGAGCTCGGGAGTCAGGGTGTCGGCGGAAGTCACATGGGCGATCGTACGAGGTTTCCCCGGTCGCCGGTGCGATCGGCACGGCCCTGTGGACAACTGGACCGGCCGACGCCCGTTCTGTGGATGATTGGCTCAGCCCAGGTCGCGCGCCAAGGCCCGGCCCGCCGCGCGGCCGGAGAAAATGCAACCGCCGAGGAACGTCCCTTCGAGCGCGTTGTAGCCGTGGACGCCGCCACCACCGAAGCCCGCGACCTCGCCCGCCGCGTAAAGACCGTCGAACACCGTGTCGTCCGGTCGGATGACCTGAGAGTCCAGATTGGTCTCCAGGCCGCCCAAAGTCTTGCGGGTCAACAGGTTCAGCCGGACCGCGATCATCGGGCCGTGCGCCGGGTCCTGCAGCTTGTGCGGCTTCGCGATCCGCATGACCTTGTCCGACAGGTACGTGCGGCCGTTGCGGATCGCCATGATCTGCATGTCCTTGGAGAACGTGTTGTCGAGCTCGCGGTCGCGCGCGGCCACCTCACGCTCCACCTGGTCGAACTCCAGCGCCGGTCCCGCGCCGAGCGCGTTCATCCCGTCGACCAGGTCGCGCAGGTTGTCCCGGACGACGAAGTCCGCGCCCTTGTTCTTGAACGCCTCGACCGGCCCGGGGGCGCCCTTCTTGATCCGGCTCAGCAGCAGCCGCACGTCCTTGCCCGTGATGTCCGGATTCTGCTCCGAGCCGGAGAGCGCGAACTCCTTCTCGATGATCGACTGCGTGAGGATGAACCACGTGTGGTCGTAGCCGGTGCCGACGATGTGCTTGAGCGTGCCGAGGCTGTCGAACCCGGGGAACAGCGGCACCGGCAGTCGCTTGCCGGTCGCGTCGAGCCACAGCGACGACGGGCCGGGCAGGATGCGGATGCCGTGTGCGGGCCAGATCGGGTCCCAGTTCTGGATTCCCTCGGTGTAGTGCCACATCCGGTCGCGGTTGACGATGTTGCCGCCCGCCGCCTCGGTGATCTCCAGCATCCGGCCGTCGACGTGCGCGGGCACCCCGGAGATCATCTTTTCCGGCGCGCGGCCGAACCGCTCGACCGGCCAGTTCTTGCGCACCAGCTCGGGGTTGCCGCCGATGCCGCCGGAGGTCACCACGACCGCCTGCGCGCGCAGCTCGAAGTCGCCCACGCGCGTGCGGGACGACTTCACGCCGCGCGCGAGGTCGCTTTGCTCAAGGACCGTGCCGCGCACGCCGACCGCGGCGCCGCCCTCGATGATCAGGTCGTCGACCTGGTGGCGGTGCTTGAAGGTGACCAGTCCGCGTTCGGCGGCGGCGAGCACCGGCTCGGCGAACACCCGCACGACCTCGGGCCCGGTGCCCCAGGTCAGGTGGAAGCGGGGGACCGAGTTGCCGTGGCCCCAGGCGACACCGGAGCCGCGCTCGGCCCAGCCGACCGTCGCCATCACGCGCAGGCCGAGATCGCGCAGGTAGGAGCGCTTCTCCCCGGCGGCGAAGCCGACGTAGGCCTCCGCCCACTGGCGCGGCCAGTGGTCCTCGCGCTCGCGGTCGAAGCCCGCGCTGCCGAGCCAGTCCTGCATGGCCAGCTCGTAGGAGTCCTTGATCCGCAGCCTGCGCTGCTCCGGGCTGTCCACCAGGAACAGGCCGCCCAGCGACCAGAACGCCTGGCCACCGAGGTTCGCGGCGCTCTCCTGGTCGACCACGACCACCCGCCGACCCGCCTGGGCGAGTTCGTAGGTCGCCACCAGGCCCGCGAGACCCGCTCCGACGACGATGACATCCGCGTCCGTCATGTTGACCCTTCGCTGTATGCGCGTACGACATTGATGAACAACTGCTGACGCGCGGCCCACACGGCTTTGTCGTCGGGTTCCATCAGGCACTGCACGGTGGTCCCGTCGTGCACGGCGACGAGCGCCATCCCCAGGGCCCGCCGGTCGGTGATCCGCAGCCCGGCGGCGCTCAGCGCGGACTCGAGGATCGGCATGATCGTCGCCATGATCGCCTCCTCGCGGGCCGCCACCACCCGGCGCAGCGCGGGGTTGCGCAGGGCGTGCGCGGTGAACTCGGCGGTGACCCGGAACCAGGTGTCGTCCACGGGGATCACGGCCAACACCCGCTCGATCGCCGCGTCCAGCGACGACGACTCGGGGGCGTCGGTCAGCTCGTCGCGCAGGTCCGCCAGCATCCGCTCGGAACGCTGCTCCCACATGGCGAGGAACAGCTCGTCGAGCGAGACGAAGTTCGAGTAGAACGCGCCGCGGGTGTACCCGGCGCGGTCGCAGACCTGCTCCACGGTGGACGCGCCGAAACCCTGCTCGGCGAAGACCTCCAGGGCGGCGTCGAGCAGCCGCTGACGGGTCTCACCCCGGCGTTTGGTGACGCGCTTGGCATCGGGCACGGCGGCAGCGTACCCGAAATGGATACATTTCTGTATCCGATGCGAACTTGTATCTTCAGTGGAGCAGGTCGCGCACCTCGGCCAGGCGGGCGTCGTTGGCGGCGTACCAGACCCAGTTGCCGCGCCGCTCCCGGTCGAGGAGCCCGGCGTCGGTGAGGATCCGCAGGTGGTGGGACACGGTGGGCTGGCTCAAGTCCAACGCCTCGACAAGATCGCCCACGCATACCTCGCCCGCGGGCGCGGCGCGGATCAGCGAGAGCAGCCGCAGTCGGCCCGGGTCGGCCAGGGCCTTGAGCACGTTGGACAGCCGTTCGGCGTCGGTCTGGCCGAGGATCGCGTCACCGATCGGGGCGCAGCACAACGGATCGGTGGCGCACTCCGGGTCACTCGGCGCTTTGAGGCGGCGCACTCTGGGGGCGGATGTCACACGCTCGACACTACCCAGTCGATTGACACCGGTCGATCCTGCTGGTGGACTGCATCGACACTGATGAATCTGGTTTGGAGCGGCATGTGGTGACGGCGGTACGGGAGTCAGTGGCGATTCCACTCGCACGGCGGGTCGCGGCCGAGGCCGTCGGGACCGGTGTCCTGGTCGCGACGGTGGTCGGGTCCGGGATCATGGGCCAGGTGCTCGCACCCGACCAGGTGCTGCTGCAGCTGCTCTGCAACGCGGTCGCGACGGTCGCGGTCCTGGGTGTGCTGATCGCGCTGATGGGGTCGATCTCCGGGGCGCACTTCAACCCGGCGGTCACCCTCGCCGACGCGTTCGCGGGTCGGATCACCTGGTCGGCGGCCTCGGCCTACCTCGGGTCGCAGCTGGTCGGCGGGTGCCTCGGCACGATCCTGGCGCACGCGATGTTCGAGCAGCCGCTGGTCCAGTGGACCGGCAAGACGCGCGGGGGAGTCGGCCAGCTCATCGGCGAGGCGGTCGCCACGGCGGGCCTGCTGCTGGTGATCGCGATGCTGGTCCGCACCGGTCGCGGCGCGCTCGCGCCGGTCATGGTCCCGGCCTGGATCCTCGGCGCCTACTTCTTCACCTCGTCCACGTCCTTCGCGAACCCGGCGGTCACCGTGGGCCGCGCGCTGACCGGGTCGTTCGCCGGGATCGACCCGGCGTCGGTGCCCGCGTTCGTCGCCGCGCAGCTGGTCGGCGCCGCGGTCGGGGTCGGCCTGGCGGCGCTGTTGCTCGGCCGGGAATCCCGATGAACGGGCTGCCCGAGCCGTCCGCGGAGGAGGTCCGGCACGAACTCGGCCGGATCACCGACGAGCTGACCGAGCGCTACACCGGGACCTTCGACCGCGACACCGTGTCGCGGTTCGTGTGGGAGTCCTACGACCTGCTCGCCGCGCGCGCGACCGTGCGCAACCACCTCGTCGCCCTCACCTCGCACTTCGCCAAGGACCGGCTCGCCGCACACGCCGAGAGCATCGGGTCCGGTTCGGTGCCGCAGGTGCTGTTCCTGTGCGTGCACAACGCGGGCCGTTCGCAGATGGCCGCCGCGCTGCTGCGCAGGCACGCGCTCGGTCGGGTGTCGGTCCGCTCGGCCGGGTCGGCGCCGACCGGGGCCCTCGACCCGACCTGCGTCGCCGCGCTGGGTGAGATCGGCATCGAACTCCACGAGGCGTTCCCGAAGCCGCTGACCGACGAAGTCGTGAACTCCGCCGACGTCGTGGTGTCCATGGGCTGTGGCGACACCTGCCCGGTGTATCCAGGGAAGAGCTACCTGGAATGGGACGTGCCCGACCCGGCCGGGCAGCCCATCGCCGTCGTGCGCCAGATCCGCGACGACCTCGACAACCGTGTCCGACAACTCCTCGACGACCTCACCGGAGGCACTGACTCATGACCGCCATCCCCGAAGTGCTGTTCGTCTGCGTGCACAACGCGGGCCGCTCCCAGATGGCCTCCGCGCTGCTCACGCACTACGCGATGGGCCGCGTCGCGGTGCGCTCGGCGGGGTCCGAACCCGCCGAGAAGGTCAACCCGGCGGCGGCGGCCGCGGTGGCCGAGTGGGGCCTCGACATCACCGCCGAGATCCCGTCCAAGCTGTCCACTGAGGACGTCGAGGCGTCCGACGTGGTGATCACCATGGGCTGCGGCGACACGTGCCCGGTGTTCCCCGGAAAGCGTTACCTGGACTGGCAGTTGGACGACCCGGCGGGCCAGGGCATCGACGCCGTGCGCCCCATCCGCGACGACATCGACCGCCGCGTCCGCGCACTGCTCGCCGAACTGCTGGATCAGCCCAGCGCGTGACCTGTGGTGGCGTCGACATGGTCGGGGACCTCGTCATGGCGGTCCCCGACGGTCGACGTCCCGGTGGGCTCGAACATCAGGATCGACGCGCCGCCCGCGGACGACGGGCGGTGCTCGGTCCCGCGTGGCACGACGTACACCGATCCCTTCGGCAGGACGACTGACCGCTCGGCCGCGTCCTCCCGCAGGCTGATGGTCAGTTCGCCGTCGAGGACGAGGAAGAACTCGTCGGTGTCGTCGTGGGCGTGCCAGACGTGGTCGCCGCGCACCTTGGCGACGCGGACGTCGTAGTCGTTGACCTGGGTGACGATGCGTGGGCTCCACAGCGCGTCGAAGCGGGCCAGAGCGGCGTCGAGATCGATGGGTTGACTCACTTCACCAGCTCTACCAGATCCGGCCACCCTTTCGAGCGAACCTGGCTGCCCTTGTGGGCTGTGCCCGTCACGATCATCGGCGCGAATCCGACGGCGTGGTCAGGAGTGCCGAACGAAAGGGCGGAGCCATGGCCACCGAATTCAAGTTCGTCGTCGACGGGATCGACCTGAGCGAGGAGCAGCGCGGCGCCATCGCGCAGGCGGTCGCGGCGGCGGGGACGGTCGCGCTGACCGAGAGCATCGGCCGGAAGGTGCCGTACTTCGAGGTGGGCGGCGTCAACCTGCGCAAGTGGGAGCTTATCGGCAAGTACCTGCTGGCGGGCGACCTCGCGGAGAAGCTCGGCGGGCAGGTCCAGGGTCTGATCGACGGCCGCTGAGATGGCCTTCGAAGCGTCGGAAGACAAACCGACGTGCCCGAGTTCGCACGCCGGGCCGGGCTCGGTGCTGCTCGGGGTGTTCGGGCCGGACGGGCGAGCGGTCTTCACCCCGCACGGGCCGAAGCTCACCCCCGAGCTGCGCGACCAGCTCGCCGCGTCGACCGAGGGGCCGCTGGAGTCGCGGTTCCGGTTCGCCGCGCCCTGCGCGCAGTCGGCCTGCGTGTTCTGGGACGGCTCGTGCCGGGCGGTCGACGCGGCGCATGAGGACTACGACTCCGTGGCCGTTGAGACGCTTCCGGAATGCGGGATCCGCGACACATGCCGCTGGTGGAGCCAAGAGGGGCCGCGCGCCTGCGCGGTGTGTCCGCTGGTCCGCACGGCGGTCGCGTCCTGATCCCTGAACAGCGCGTCGGGTCCGGTCCACAGTGGACCGAACCCGACGCGGACGTCGCTGAGGTCAGCGCTTGGGCTTGCCACCCGGCTGGCGATCGTCGACGACGTCGAACTTCTCCTTGTGGATCTCGTCGGTGATCGTCCGTTCCTCGGTGACCTGTTCCTTGCTGATGCGCAGCTTCTCGACCGCGACCCGCTCCTTGCTGACCACCGGACGCTCCTCGTAGAGCGTCATCTCGATCTCGGAGTCCGCGAGGTCGCCGGTCTCGCCGGTGAGCCTGGCCGCGTCGGCCTCAGTGATCGGCTCGCGCTCGATCCGCACTTCCTCATGGCTCAGCGGCACGGTGACCTGCTGCTTCTCGGTCTCGACGTGCTTGCGCAGCCGCACATGCCCCGCCTCGACGTTCTCCTTGCCGACCTTGAGCCGCTCCTCCGAGCGGATCACGGTCTGCGTGTCGTCCCGGCCGGTCCTGGCGGTGTCCGCCCGGCCCTGCCGGTCGCCCGCGGTCCGGTCGGCCAGGCGCGGGTCGCTGCCCGCCAGGCGCGGGTCGGTCGCGGTCGGGTTCGACATGCTCCCCGGCGGCGCGGTTCCTGTCATGCCCATCGCGGACCTGTCAGTGCCGTGCTTGCCGGTGGGCCGTCCGGCCATACCGCCCTGGGCCATGGTCGGGTCGGTCATGCCGGTGCCGGTCACGGTCTGGCCGGGCTGCTGCCCGCCGGGCCGCGAGACCGGGCCTGTCGAGCCGCGCTGCATGGGCAGGCCGTAGTGGCGGCGCAGGTCCATGCCTTCCTGCTCGGTGAGGGTGCGCCCGGAATCGATGTGCGGGGCGTCCTTCACCAGGCTCTTCGTGACCCCGACGCGTAGGCCGTCGGTCTCTTCGTGGGCCCCACTCAGCGGAACGAAAGACTCACGCGTGCCGAATAGTCCGGTCCGCACGGTCACCCATTCCGGTTCGTGCGACTGCTCGCCGATATAAACGGATTCCACTTGTCCGATGCGTTCGCCTTCCGGGTCGAATACATCGTGTCCGATCAGATCCTGCGGTTTCATGGAGATTGTCATCAGGTACCACCTCCTGTGATTCACAGTTACCCGGTGACGGTGGTCCTGCAACCTCGCGGCGTGGCGCTGAAGTGCTTGAATAATGCACTACGACACAGAGGGTGGAATGATCTAGGAAAATGTTCGGTAGATCTGATGGAGTAAACTTTGGGTCTATCAGAACGGCCGCGAACGGACACTCGCAGTAGAATTCAGCCTCCCCCGATCGGGTAGCCCCCGCTGTGGCGCGGATATTCCCCAGACGGGTCGTGCGGATTCGTGCGGGTCAGCTGGAGCGGAATTCGGCGGCGAGTCGCTTGGGTGCCTGGGTCAGCCAGGCCTCGACGGTCAGCTCCTCGAGTTCCGCGACGGTGATCTTGTCGAGCCGGACGAGGACGGCGGCGTAGCCGTCGAAGTGGGGAGTGGTGAAGTAGACCTCGGGATCGTCCGCGATCAGGGCGGCCTTCACTCCGATGTCGGGAACGGACGCGCCCAACACCGGCCCGTCCGGCGCGGAATCCCCGAGCGCCGCCAGGTCGGCGCGGCGCAGGGGCCGCTCCCAGACGAAGCCCTTCCCCTTGACCCGCCACTGTGCCGTGTCTCGCGACACCTGCTCGGTGGTCTCGGGCAGTGCGAGCGCTATGCGGCGGACGTCCTCCCAGGTGGCCATCCGCCGACTCTAGCGATCGGACTGTGGATTCGGCAGCCGGTTGGGGGACGTGTCAGAGCAGTGCTCACGGCAGAGAACGCTGCGCCGAGTGGAGAGCGGTGCGCCGAGCCGAGAGCACTGCTCTCTGTTGTGAGCGGTGCTCTGGATGGGGGAGTGCTGGGCTGGGTGGGGAGCGGTGTGCCGAGTGGAGAGCGGTGCTCCGGGTGGAGAGCGGTGCGCCGAGTGGAGAGCGGTGCGCCGAGTGGAGAGCGGTGCGCCGAACCGGGAGCACTGCTCTCTGTTGTGAGCGGTGTTCTGGATGGGGGAATGCTGGGCTGGGTGGGGGGTGGTGCGCTGGGTCGGGAGCGGTGCGCCGAGCCGAGAGCACTGCTCTCTGTTGTGAGCGGTGCTCTGGATCGGGAGTGGTGCGCTGGGTCGGGAGCGGTGTGCCGAGTGGAGAGCGGTGCGCTGAACCGAGAGCACTGCTCTCTGTTGTGAGCGGTGCTCTGGATCGGGAGTGCTGGGCTGGGTAGGGGCGGTGCGCTGGGCCGAGAGCAGTGCGCCGAGTGGAGAGCAGTGCTCTCCTTTGTGGGCGGTGCGCTGAACCGGAGTGCTGCGCCAAGCCGAGAGCAGTGTGTCGAACCGAGAGCACTGCTCTCTGTTGTGAGCGGTGCGTCGAGACGGGAGTGGGGTGCTGGAGGGGGAGTGGTGTGCCGAGCCGAGAGCACTGCTCTCTGTTGTGAGCAGTGCTCTCGGGTGGCTGCGGCTACCGGCTGTTCCCGGCCTGGGCGGGCGCCCCGAGGTCGACGAGTCCGGTCAGGGACTGCGGCAACGGGCCCTGGTGCAGCACACCAAGGCGCTGGGTGGCGCGGGTCAACGCGACGTAGAGTTCCGCCGCGCCGCGGGGGCCGGTGGTGAGGATCTGTTCCGGGTCCACCACCAGCACCGCGTCGAACTCCAGGCCCTTGGTCTCCGATGCCGTCACCGTGCCCGGCACACCCGGAGGGCCGATCACCACGCTGGTGCCTTCCCTGCCCGCCTCCTCGCGGACGAAGTCCTCGATGGCCGCCGACAGTTCGCCCGAAGTGACCCGCCTGGACCACGGCTGGACGCCGCACGCGCGGACTGACTCCGGGGGCTGCACGCCGGGTGCGAACTCGGCGAGCACCGCCGCGGCGACCGTCATGATCTCCGCCGGGGTGCGGTAGTTCACCGTCAGCGACCGGTACACCCAGCGCCCCGGCACGTACGGCTCCAGCATCGCGCCCCACGACGTCGCCCCGGCGACCGACCGGCGTTGCGCCAGATCGCCGACCACCGTGAACGACCGCCCCGGGCAGCGCCGCATCAGCACCCGCCAGTCCATTTCGGACAGTTCCTGCGCCTCGTCGACCACTACGTGCCGGTACGTCCAGTCCCGGTCCGCGGCTGCACGTTCGACGAGGTCGCGGGTGTCGCGTTCGACGAAGCGGTCGGCCAGGTCCTCGCCGTAGAGCAGGTCCGTGGCGTACAGGTGGTCCTCGTCGTCCATCGAGTCCTGGCGGTCGACGAGGATGTCCATCACCCCGGCGGCGTACTCGGCTTCAGCCTTGCGCTCCCGTTCGGCGGCCAGCGCGACGGCCTTGTCCGCTGCCTTGTCGCGGCCCAGCAGGTCGACCAACTCGTCGAGCAGCGGGACGTCCGACACCGTCCAGGCCTCACCATCCGCTCTCAGCAGCGCCTGGTCGGCGCCGGCCGCGCGCAGCCGTTCCGGGGACGTGTACAGCGGCGCCAGCACGGTCTCCGGTGTCAGGATCGGCCAGAGCTCGTCGAGCGCCGCGGCGAACTGCTCGTCCTCCGCCAACTCCTTGAGCAGGTCCGCCCGCAACTCCTCCCACGCCTCGCGGTCCGACCGGGTCAGCCAGCCCCGGCCGATCCGCGCGATCGCCCGTTCCGTGAGCACATACGTGACGATCTCGGTGAACACCGCGCGCGCCTCGTTGTGCGGCAGCCCGCTCGCCCGTGCCTCATCCCTGGCCCACTCCGCGGTCGCGGCGTCGATCCGCACCGGGACGTCTTTGAGCTGGATCGGCAGCGGCTCCTCCGGCAGTCGCTGCCGGTCGGCGACCGCCGCCGCCAGCACGTCGAGGATCTTCAGGGAACCCTTGAGCCGCGCGGCTTCCGGGGTGTCCTCGGCGGTGACCCGCAGACCGGGCACGAGGTCGCCGGGCGTCATGAACACCACGTCGGACTCGCCCAGCGACGGCAGGACGCGGCCGATGTGGTTCAGGAACGCCGGGTTGGGCCCGACCACGAGCACACCGTGGCGTTCCATCCGCTCCCGCTGTGTGTAGAGCAGGTACGCGACGCGGTGCAGCGCCACCACGGTCTTTCCGGTGCCCGGGCCACCCTCGATCACCAGCACCCCCGGGTGGTCGAGCCGGATGATCTGGTCCTGCTCGGCCTGGATCGTGGCCACGATGTCGCGCAGGCCCTCGCCACGCGGCGCGTTGACCGCCGCGAGCAGCGCCGCGTCCCCCTGTGCCGCGCCATTGGGGCGGCCGAGCACCTCGTCGGTGAAATCGACCACGTGCCGCCCGCGGGTGTGGAACTGACGGCGCCGACGCATGTTCTCCGGGTTCGCGCCGGTGGCGACATAGAACGCCCGCGACGCCGGGGCCCGCCAATCCAGCAATACCGGCTCGTACTCGTTCTCCTCGTCGAAAAGGCCGATCCGGCCGATGTACGAACGTTCGCCGGAAAGGCTGTCCAACCGGCCGAAACACAGCCCGTTGTCGGCCACGTCCAGCCGCTTCCCCTCCTTGGCCAGCGCGCGCACCTCGGCGTCGCGTTCCATGGGTGTGCCGCCGGTTCCCTTCAACGCCGCGGTGTACGCACCCCTCACCCGTGCGCGCTCGGCGTCGAGCCGCGTGTAGAGCCCGGCCAGGTAGCCGCGCTCGGACCGCAATTCGTCTTCATACCCCTGAGTTGACACATGCCCCTCACTGCGGCTAATCTGGAAATTAGATATGGCGGGTTCTCCATTAGTTATGGAGGGCACGCCGATTTTTAATTGTCCACCTTTTGTCAAGTCCCCCCGTGAAACACAAGCATTCACGCGGGCACGGGCGGCCGTTCCCGGCTGATCACGTCAAGCAGCAACGTCGCCGCCACCGTCGCCCCATCGGTGCCGATCCAGCCGGCCACCGCGGCCGCCTGCGTGCGGGTCTCGGGGGCCAGCGCCGTCCTGAGCGCGGCCGACAGGGACTCGGCGGTGAAGGTCGGACCGTCGTGCGCCGCGCCGATGCCCAGGTCGGCCACCCGACTCGCCCAGTACGGCTGGTCGCCCATCTGCGGCACCACGACCTGCGGCGCCCCCGCCCGAGTGGCCGTCGTCGTCGTGCCCGCGCCGCCGTGGTGCACGACCGCGGCCACCCGGCTGAACAGCGCCTGGTGGTTGACCTCGCCGACGGCGAAGCAGTCGTCCTGGTCGTCGATCAGGCCCAGGTCGGCCCAGCCGCGCGAGACGAGCACCCGGCGGCCCTGCGCGCGGACAGCCTCGATGGCCGACAGGGCGACGTCGGAGCCGCGCATGGGCATGCTGCCGAAGCCCACGTACACCGGCGGCTCCCCGGCCTCCAGGAACGCCTCCAGGTCGGCCGGGAGTGGCCGCACGTCCGGCAGGATCCACGCCCCGGTCTGCACGACGTCGAGATCCGCGGGCGTCAGCCACGGGTCCAGGGCCGCGTCCGTCGCCAGCCACGGGCGGTCGCCGATGACGTAGTCGCGGACGTTGTCCACCGGCGCCAGGCCGTGCGCCGCCCGGTGGGTGTTGAGCGCCCCGCCGAACAGCGCTTGGATGCTCCGCGCGTCGTGGTCCCACAGCACCCGGTTGTCCGTCTCCCCCTCGGGGAACGGGTGGCCCGGGTACGCCAGCGGCGGGTGGTGCGGCGACGGCAGGGTGAGCTGCTGGAAGCTCGCGTACACGTAGTGGATGCCCAACTTCTCGGCCACCGACCGCGCCGCCGCCACCGCGGGCATCACCCCGGTCGCCACCAGCACGTCACATCCCCGCGCCGCCTCGGTGACCTTGTCGAACTGCGCGGCGACCACCGCCGCCGCACGGTCGGGCAGGCCGCCCGCCGTCGGCGGCGTCGGCGCGTTCACCATCGCGCGCAATGACTGGCCGACCGGCACCAGTGGCACGTCGACCGCGGCGAACCGGTCCGCGAAGTCCGGCGGCGCGCACACCCGCACCTCCGCGCCGAGTTCCCGCACCCGCACCGCGAGAGCCACCAGCGGCTCGATGCCCCCGCGCGAGTCGTACCCCGACAACAAAACACGCATTCAGTCCACACCCATTTCCTCAGGTCCCAGCTACGGCTGGGAATTCTGCGGCACGACCGGGGTCTTGCCGCAAGCCCCCCGATGCGTTATAAGTTGAGGTGGAAGGAAGTGGGTGCGCCTTCTTTCCGCTCTCAGCCCTTGGTGAGGACGGCCTCCAGCGCGGCGGCGAATTCGAGGGGCTTCTCCAGGTGGGGGCTGTGGCCGCAGTCCGCGATCACGACTTCCTCGTAGGTCCCGCCCTCGGCCGAGTACCGGTCCAACACCGCCCGGGTCTGGGCGACCATCGGCTGGGGCGGGTGCGTCTCCTCGCCCGGCCACCCCGGGATCGCCCCCAGCGCGCCCAGGTAGGCGAGATCGAACATCGACGTGTCCGACACGATCTGGTCGTCCGCGCCACGTACCCACAGCACCGGGGGTTTCGGGCTGACGCTGTGCAGGTCGTCGATCCGGAAGTGGTGCGGGGCCATCGCGTTCAGGACGCCGCGGGTACCCGGGCCCGCGCCCGGCCAGGACTCGCACGCGGTCGCGTCGCCGGGGTAGTGGTCGTCGCCGGTCCGGGTGGACAGCATCGACGCCACATAGATCTCGGTGTGCTCGGGTTCGAACATCGGCTTCACGTAGAAGTTGCGCAGGATCTGCCGCGGCGAGAAGGGGGAGTCCGCCGACGTGTCGCCCTCGGCCAGGCGTCGGACGAACTCCGGGTTCGCCCCGCCCGCGCCGGAGCCGACACCGCCCGCGTCCGTCAGTTCGCCGTCGACTCCCTTGGTCGCGCCGAAACCGAAGGGCGACACCGGGTTGACGAGCGTGAGCGTGCGCACCGCGGTCGGCCGGTCGCGCAGCACGCGCATCGCCACGCCGCCGCCCATGCTCCAGCCCACCAGGTGCGCCGCGTCGATGCCCAGGGCCGAGAACAGGGCCAGCACGTCGTCGGCGTAGTCGCTCAGGCCGCGGGTGGCGTCGACCGGCTCCGGGTCCGTGTCGCCGAAGCCGCGCAGGTCGACGGCGATCGGCCGAAGGTGTAGCGGCAGGTTCAGCATCGTGGTCTGCCAGAACAGACTCGATGAGACGTTGCCGTGCAGGAACACCACCGGGTCGCCGTCGCGGTCGGGCAGTTCGAGCACGTTCACGGTCAGCCGGTCGGTCGGCACCCGGCGCGCGGTGATTCCGTCGAGCAGCATGTCAGTCCTCTCAGGACAGCCAGGTCGCGACCTGGGACATCGTCGCCGACGCCCAGCCGAGCTGGAGGTGGTTGGCCGAACTCACAGTCGTTGTGGCGCCCACGGTCGTGACCCCCGTAGTGTCCAAGGCGCTGGCGATGAAGACCACGCCGTCGCTCGGGCCGCGCGTCTCGTTCCAGATGCCCGCGATGTTCGCCGCGCCGCCCGCCAGCAGGTACACCGGGACCGCGCTCGGGGTGGGCGACCCCTGGATGGCCGCGATCAGCGACCCCGCGTCGACCGCGGCCTGGATGCCCGGGCCCGCCGTGTAGACGCCCTGTCCGCCGTAGTACGTCGTGTACCAGTCCTGTGTGGACGTGTTCACCCCGTAGACCCCGTCCCACCGCTTGAGCATCTGCCGCTGCCCGGGGTAGGCGTCCCAGCCCGCGGTCGGCGTGATCGACAGCTCCGGGTGGTAGGTGTACTGCCCGTAGCAGGTCATCCGGGTGTGCGGGCTCGGCGCGTTGACCTTGCCGCCGCACTCGGGCCAGATGGAGAAGTCGTGTGCCCAGCCGTGGGCGAAGGGGTAGTCGTAGCCGCCGTTCGGGCCGCCGAGGGTGACCAGCCTGCGTACGTCCCCGGCGTAGACCCGGCCCCACGCCGGACGCACCGACGAGACGTACATGCGGGCCGACATCATGCCCTTGCTCCAGCCGACCACGTCGACCTTGGCCACCCCGAGCCGCGACTTGATCACCGCGATCGCGTCGCCGACCTGCTGCGCGTGCTGGCGGTTGTCGCCCTGCTTGTGCGCGAAGCCGATCGCGAACACCCGGTGTCCCTGCGCGCGCAGGTGCTGCATCATCCCGGTCGACGGGCACGTCATCGAGCCGCAGCCGAAGCCGCCGGACTCGTTGGGGTTGGCCCACGCCCGGTCCGGGTTGTCGTTGGCGCCGTGGACAAGCAGCACCGGAGTGGTCTTCGCCCCGGTCGACCAGCCCGGCGCGGAGTAGAGCAGGAACCGGCTCGACGAGGGCCGGGCGACGCCGCCGAAGAACGTCTTGCGCTGCCCGTCCTGGTCGCCGCGCCCGTCCGGCGGGTACTGCTCGTCGACGAAACCGGCGGTGCTGTCGCGGTAGCGGTCGACCTTCTCCCAGCCGTTGGCGACCGTGGTGAAGGTGGCTTCTTTGGTCAGGTACAAGGGATCGGCGGTCGCGGTGCTCACGGGGGTGAGCACCGCGACTAACGCCGCGACAGCGAGGATCGCGCGCATCGATGGTCTCCGGGGGTCAGGGGACGAGTTCGGCGGCGACGGCGTGGGCGCCGTCCGCGCCGAACAGGATCGTGTAGTGGTTGGTCCCGGCGATCGTCCGAACGCGCACGCGGTCGGCGAACTCCTCGGGGTTCGGGTAGAGCGGGACGGGCTCGTCGAGCAGGCCGCGCTCGGCCCGCAGGAACACGGTGCCCGCCGGGACGGCGTCGAACGCGGGGGATTTCGTGTGCAGGTCCCGGAAGTCGGCCCGCACGGCGTCGGCGTTCACCCGGCTGCGCAGGTTCGGGGGAGTGCCGGTCAGGTCGTAGTCCACATAGGACTCGATGGCGGGCGACCAGTCGGCGAAGGCCGGGTGCCCGCGCCAGAAGTCGCGGTACTCCTCCACCGACGCGAACCGCATGGACAGCCTGCGGATCGCCGGACCCAGCTGCGCCTCGATATCCATACCGATCTCAGGTAGGGGAGCGCCACCGTCGACAAGGATCAAGTCGTGCACCCGCGACGGGTGCCGGTGGGCGAGGGTGGCCGCGACGAACCCGCCCATCGAGTGACCGACAACCGTGGCTTGCTCGATGCCCAGCGCGTCCAGGACGGCGACGCAGTCCTCGGCGTGGGCGGCCATCCCGAACGGGCCGGGCAACCCGGAGCTGCCGCCCCGGCCGCGCAGGTCCGGCGCGATGATCCGCCCCTGGTGCAGCCGGGCGACCTCGGCCCACGCCAGGTGCGAGGCGGTGATGCCGTGGATCGCGAGCACCGGACGGCCGCCGTCGCCCCAGGTCGCGACGGTCAGGTCGCCGCCCGGCACGGGCACTCGGGACAGCTTCGGCATGCGACCTCCCGAGTTGGCGGGCCACCACTGCGTGGCCCGGTAGGCGAACACTGCCTCCGGTCGGCTCCGCGGTCAATGTGGCGGGTCGACATGATGATCACGTCGGTATGGCGGACTCTCACATGCCGTTGATGACCTTGGCCAAATCGCGGACCTCGGCGACCGTCCAGCTGCCGGAGATGACCATCGTGTCGGTGTTCATGGCCTCGTGGACGATCGGCGCGGTGAGGACCCGCCCACCGGCCAGGATCGCCAGCTGCTTGCCGACGTGGCGGCCCGTGAGGTCCGCCCAGCGCTGGGTGCCCGCTTCGGTGAACTTCACGGTGAGTTCCCCGCCGCCGGTCTCCGTGACGCCTGGTTCGACGGAGACGACGTCGTCGGAGGTCAGCTCGACCGGGCCCAGCGCGTACTTCTCCTTGCCGTCGACCGAGCAGGCGGTCAGCGGGAGCTTCGGGTCCGCAGGCCCGGGTTCGCTGGTGGGGCAGGCGAAGTCCGCCGCGTCCTGGCCTGCGTCGACCGCACGGATCTCGATTTTGGCCGGCTTCGGCGCGGACCACTGGGTGACGAGCACCATCGCGACGACGGTGGCGATCACCGCCGCCGCTGCGATCAGCCGCGTGGTCAGGGTGGATCGGCGGGTGAGCACCCGCGGCGCGGCCAGGGAACCCGCGACGACGGCTGCGGCGGCGACGGCCCACGGGGTGACCGTGAAACCGACGGCGAGCGTGCTGAACAGCCAGCCGCCCACGAACGCGACGCACAGTCCCGCGCCGTAGAGGAACCGGTCGAGGCGGGCGGCACCGGGATCTCGGCGGGCGCGTGCCATGCCGAGCACGTGCAGCCACAGGCACAGCACGGTCGCGCCCACCGCGTACGCCGCGAGAACCGTGGGGGACAAGGGGATCGCGGGCGTGGAGCCGAGCGGAGCCAATCGGCTGCCGATCACCAATCCGGTGAACAGGGCGGCGGCGAACGCGAGCGGGTTGGTCCGGTCGCCGGTGGAGACGGTGTGCCAGGCCGAGCGCCACACCACGAGCGCGCAGAACCAGGCGAGCGGGATGCCGACCGTCAGCCCGGCCAGTGCGGGATCGTCGACGGCGCGGTGCAGCGCCGCCAGCAGGACACCGGCGGTCGCGGCGCCCAGGAACAGCTGGCCGGGGCCACTCGCGAAGACGACCCCGGACTTCTCCAGGATCGCGACTCGCGCGCGCCCACCGGGGTGCCTGCGCAGCCATTGGCGCGCGGCGGGAACGTCGGAACCACCCGCGACGGCCGCGATCAGGACCGCGGTCCCGCTTTCGGCGGCGCGCAGGTCGGCGTGGTGTTCACGGACGCGCAGGAAGGTGCGTCCGATGAGTTCGGCGAGCAGGACCAGGCCGATCAACCGCATCAGCGAGTCGGCGACCTGGCCGCCGGTCGCCTGGTCGTACGCCAGGCTCAGGGTGACGGCGAAGACGGCCCACAGCGCGGAGAAGGCGTTGGTGAATCGCAGCGCGGTGGCGATGGTGTACCAGCGCAGGTCGCCCGCGCGTAGGTGGGCGAGTTCGTGCCGGATGACCGCCTCGAACACGGCGCGGCGCTGACCGCCCATGCCGCACAGCGACAGCAGCTCGGGGCCGAGGATGAGGTACGGGTTGTTCACGACGCCGAGGACGAATCCCCGCGCGCCCGCCTTGCGGTCGAGCCGAACCTGCGGCGGGTGGGTGAGGGCGGCTTGGTCGACGAGGTCGCCGATCACCTTGGCCGCGTCACGGAACGGGGTCTCCGCCAGCGGAACGGACCGGCGGGCCCGGGCCCGGCCGATCATCACGTGCAGGGCGAGACCCGGGCCCAGGAGCATGACCAGGTTGTTGAGCGGGCTGGTGCCCGGCCCGCCGTCGCCGCCCGGGTCGGCCAGGAAGGCGGCCATGGTCCAGGCGTTGACCAGGACGGTCGCGGCCAGCAGGGCCAGCAGCCAGCCGGTTTCCGAGGGCAGGACCCGTGGGTCCACCCGTCTCGGCGCGGTCACTTGTCGCGGCGGCGTAAGAGGGCGCCCACCAGGGCATCGGCCAGGGTCTCGGCTTTGGCCTTCTTCATCCCCAGGTCGAGCGCCCTGGCCAGGGCGACTTCGCGGATCTCGTCGAGCTGCTCAGGCGTCCACTCCTGGGCCGGGGGCAGTTCCTTCTTGCGGGTGAGCTTGCGGACCAGCTTGCCGCCGGCGTCGCGCACCGACGCGGCCACGCTGTCCGACAGGGCGGTGACCACGCTGCCGGACACCAGGGCGATCACCGGGGTGGCCATCGCGAGGGCGTCGCCGAGGCCGAAGCCCATCGGGTCGTCGTGGTCGCGCAGCTGCTTCTCGGCCCGCCGCGGGTCGGTGAGGTAGGGCTCCGCGACCAGGGCGAAGCTCGGAAGTTCCTCGGGGGCAAGGGTTTCGACCAGGTCGTGGGCGAGTTCGCGCGCGGAGGGGACCATCGGCTCTCCAGTCGGACACGGTGGACGTGGAGATCGAAGTTACCGCAGGCGACCGACTGAATACGGCGTTATCCGGCGACGTGCCTGATCACGGAGTCGACGAGCATGAACACCGCGACACCGAACAGCAGGACGGCGAACAGCCTGCGCAGGGTCGTCTCGGACACCTTGGCGGACAAGCGTTTGCCATCCCACGCGCCGAGGAGCGCGGCGCCGGCGAACGGGCCGAGGACGGCCCAGTCGAGGTCGGGGGCGGTGGTGCTCAGCCGGGTGGTCAGGGCGGCGGCGGAGTTGACGGCGATGACGAACAGGCTGGTGGCGACGGCCGCGCGCATCCGCAGCCGCATGACGGTGACCAGGGTGGGAACGGCGAGGAAGCCGCCGCCGACGCCGAGCAGGCCGGTGATCGCGCCGAGCCCACCGCCGGACACCATGGCCCGACCGGTTCCCGGCCGCTGTTCGACAACGGTGGCTGTGGTGGCGACCAGGTCGGCGGTGCCGCCTTCGGCCAGGTGGACCAATCGCGGGCCGGCCTTGCCCGCGCCGCCTGTGTCGGCGAGTTCGCTGCCGGCGATGTGCTGGGTGAGCTTCGGTTTGCCACTGCCCGCGCGGGTGTCGGCATCGCTACCCCCGAGGGTCGCCGTTCGGCTCATTCCGCCGAGCAGGGCGGGATTCTCGTCGTCGGGGACGGCGCGGACCAGGGCGAAGGCCGCGGCGGCGGCGATCATGGCGAAGATGCCGGTCAGGACCGACCGGGGGAGGTGCTCGGCCAGCGTCGCCGCCCCGACCGCCGGAAGCAGGCCCGCGGCGGCGAACACGGCCCCCGTCCGCCAGTGCACGTTGTGCGCGTGCCGAACCAGGGCCGTCACCGACGTGACGGAGACGACCAGCAGGCTCGCGGTGGCCGCACTGGCCGGGTCGAGGCCGAGCAGGTAGATCAGCACGGGCACGCCCAGCACCCCGCCGCCACTGCCCAGCGCGCCGAGTGCGATCCCGATGACCGCGCCCGCGGTCAACGCGAGCAGCACCGTGTTCACACCGTCTCCACCCGGGCGTCCCGCCAGGCGTTGTAGCCGCCCGCCAGGTCCGCCACGTCGGTGAAGCCGTTGGCCCGCAACACCGACGCGGCGACCGACGAGCGGAAACCGCCCGCGCAGTACACGACGGTGGGCTCGGCGGGGTCCAGTTCGTCCAGCCGCTTGAGCAGTTCGGTGAGCGGGACGTGCAGCGCGCCCGGGATGGTCCCGGCCGACTCGACCTCACCCGCCGCGCGCACGTCGACCAGGCGCGCGGTGGTGCTTTCGAGGTCCGACGGGCTCAGCCGGCGGGTGGTGACGTCGCCGGGCTTGTCCCATCGGCCCAGGACCCGGTCGAACCCGATGCGGGCCAGCCGGTTGCGGGCCTCCTCGGCGCGTCCCGGCTCGCAGACCAGCACGATCGGCGCGTCGAACCGCAGGACCTGGCCGGTCAAGTCGGCGAACCGGCCGTCGAGGCCGACGTTGATCGCGCCTGCGACGTGGCCGCGGGCGAAGTCGTCCGGGTCTCGGGTGTCGAGCACGGTGACGCCGTCGAGGCTGTCGACGATCGGCACCGGAAGGTCCTCGTGGAACGTGGGCCGGTTCTCGCGGTTGCGGTGCGACGCGAAGGCGAAGTACATCGGCGCGATGCTCTGCCCGTCGCACACGGCGTGGACGAACTCGTCCTCGCTCATCGGCGCCAGCGCGTAGTTCGCCGTGCGCTGCTCGCCGATGGTGCTGCTCGTCTCGGTGGACAGGCTCTTGCCGCACGCCGAGCCCGCGCCGTGCGCGGGGAACACCCTGGTCGCGTCGGGCAGCGTCAGCAGGCGCTCTCGGGTCGAGCGGTAGAGGGCGCGGGCCAGGTCCTCGGCCGACCAGCCGTTGGCGCCGAGCAGGTCGGGGCGGCCGACGTCGCCGATGAACAGCGTGTCGCCGGTGAGCACGCCATAAGGGGCCGCGTCGGGATGCTCGCGGACGACCACGCAGATCGACTCCGGCGTGTGGCCGGGGGTGTGCATGATCTCGAGGTCGACCCCGCCGAGCGAGACCCGCGTGCCGTCGTCGAGCGGGTCGATGGGGAAGTCGACCTGGGCGGCCGAGCCGTAGGAGATCCGCGCGCCCGTGGCCTCGGCGAGTTCCAGGTGCCCCGACAGGAAGTCGGCGTGCACGTGGGTCTCGATCACCCGCTCGATCAGCAGGCCCGCGTCCCGCGCCGCGTCGAGGTAGCCCCCGATGTCGCGTTGCGGGTCGACCACGACGGCCCGACCGGTGTGCCGGTCGCCCACGAGGTAGGACGCGTGGGAGAGGCAGTCGAGGTAGAACTGCTGGAAGACGAGTCTGGTCAACTCGCGCCCCCTTAAATGTCGGTACAAATGACACTAAGGGCTGGCTGGCGGCCGGGACAAGTCGCCCCGGCCGGGCGCGCAGGCTGGAAGAGCCGGTCAGGCGAGTTTGGTGAGCTTGCCCAGCTTGGTGAGGAGGTCGTTCGGAAGGGAGAGGCGGATGACCTTGGCCCAGGCCGAGGCGACCTGCTTGGGCAGGGAGCCGCTGACATAGGTCAGGCCGTAGCGCTCGAAGAGTTCCTGGACCTTCGGGGCGATCTCCTGGTACCGGTTGCTCGGCAGGTCCGGGAACAGGTGGTGCTCGATCTGGTACGACAGGTTGCCGGTCATCAGGTGCAGCAGCGGGCCGCCGGAGATGTTGGCCGAGCCGAGCATCTGGCGCAGGTACCACTCGCCGCGGGACTCGCCGTCGATGGACTTCTTCGAGAAGGTCTGGACGCCCTCGGGGAAGTGGCCGCACATGATCACCGAGTGGGTCCACAGGTTGCGGATCAGGTTCGCGGTGAGGTTCGCGGTCAGCGTGGTGACCGCCGACGGACCCGACAGCAGCGGGTGGATGACGTAGTCCTTGGTCATCTGGCCGCGGATCTTCTTCAGCGCCTGCTTCAGCCGGGCCTGGAACTCCGGGTTCTTGCGGCGCCGCTTGTGCAGGTTCTTGCCCAGCTCGAGGTCATAGGCCGCGATGCCGTACTCGAAGATGCACGCGTTGACGAAGTTCCACAGCGGCTGGCCCAGGTAGATCGGGTGCCACTTCTGGTCCTCGTCGACCCGCATGATGCCGTAGCCGAGGTCGTTGTCCTTGCCGATGACGTTGGTGTACGTGTGGTGCAGCTCGTTGTGCGAGTGCTTCCACTGCGCCGACGGGGAGGCGTTGTCCCACTCCCAGGTGGTCGAGTGGATCTTCGGGTCACGCATCCAGTCCCACTGGCCGTGCATGACGTTGTGGCCGATCTCCATGTTCTCCAGGATCTTCGCCAGCCCCAGACCGGCCGTGCCGACCAGCCACGCGGGCGGGAACAGGGAGAACAGCAGGATGCCGCGGCTGGTGAGCTCCAGCTTGCGCTGCGCGTCGATCACCTTGCGGATGTAGGCCGCGTCCCGCTCGCCGCGCGAGTCGAGGATCTGCTGGCGGATGGCGTCGAGTTCCTTGCCGAGCAGCTCGATGTCCTCGGCGCTCAGGTGGTCGATGGGGCCGCGGCTGGTGGCCGTGAGTGCGGTCATGACGTGTTCCTCTACAGCTCGATTGTGCAGTCGCCCGCGGCGGCCGTGACGCAGGTCTGGATGCGGACGCCGTCCCCGGGGGCGGCGGTGGTCAGCGCGCCGTTGCGCAGGTCGCGCACCGCGCCTTCGCGCAGCGGCACGACGCAGCCGAAACAGATGCCCATGCGGCAGCCGGACGGCATCAGGACGCCGGCGGCCTCGCCCGCGTCGAGCAGCGGGCCGGTGCCGTCTGTATCAACGACGGTGTTGGAGTTGGCGAAGGTGACCGTGCCGCCGTCGCCGGTGACGAGGACGGTCGGGCGGAAACGCTCGGTGCGCAGCGTCAGGTCCCGCTCGGTGTAGTGCTCCTGCAGTGCGTCCAGCAGGCCGGTGGGGCCGCACGCCCAGGTCTCGCGCTCGGCGAAGTCCGGGACGAGCTTGCCCAGGTCGGCGACGTCGAGCATGCCGTCGGTGTCGGTGTGCAGTTCGATCAGCGTGATCCGGCCGCGCAGTGCGCGCAGCTCGCTGGCGAAGATCACGTCTTCCGCCGTCGGCGCCGAGTGCAGCAGCACGACGTCGCGCAGGTCGTCCAGGGCGGAGCGGAGCATGCCCATCACCGGGGTGATGCCGCTGCCCGCGGTGACGAACAGGACCTTCTCGGGCCGCACGGTCGGCAGCACGAAGTCGCCGGTGGCCTGGTCGAGCTGGATGACCGTGCCGGGGCGCGCGCGGCGGACGAGGTGGTTGCTGACCACGCCGTCCGGGATGGCCTTCACCGTGACGGTGATGCGGCCGTCCGCGCGGTCGGCCGGGGAGGTCAGCGAGTAGGCCCGCCACTGGCGCACGCCGTCGACGTCGACGCCGATGCGCACGTACTGGCCGGGGGTGTGCGGCCGCCAGCCGCGGCCGGGGCGGATGACCAGGGTGACCGCGTCGCGCGTCTCGGGACGCAGCTCTTCGATGCGTCCGCGCAGGTCAGCACCCGCGCGCAGCGGGTTGAGGATGTCGAGGTAGTCGCTGGGCACCAGTGGGGTCGTCGCCAGTTCGGCGAGTCGCAGCAGCCGGTCGCGCAGTCGCGGCACGGTCGAGGTCATACTTCAATATTGCTGGTCCGTACGGCGTAAAGTCCTGACCAGTAGGTGTGAATCGGGCGCGGGAAACTATGCCCTGCGAACAAAGAGGTGCGCATGCCGCAAGGGCCACGTGAGGTGTCCGACCTCGAACTGTCCGCCGGGGCCGAAGCCGTCCTGCGCGCCCGGCTGCCGTCGATCGCCGAGCTGACCGTGGCGGCGATCATCGTCGAGGTGCCCAGCTACACCGGGGCGCTCAGCGGGAAGATGGGCGCGAACATCGAACGCGCCGTCCAGCTCGCGCTCGGCCGCTTCCTCGACCTGGCCTCCCGGACCAAAGGGGCCGACCCGAGCACCCCGATGGGTCCCGCGGTCGACGCGGCCCGCGACCTCGGACGCGGCGAGGCGCGCAGCGGCCGGTCCATGGAAGCCCTGCTCGCCGCGTACCGGGTCGGGGCTCGGGTGTCCTGGCGTGAGCTGGCCGCCGCCGCGCTGGAGGGCGGCCTCGACGCGGCGGCGCTGGCCCAGTTCGCCGAGCTGGTGTTCGCCTACATCGACGAGCTGTCCGCCGCCAGCGTCGCCGGGCACGCCGACGAACTGGCCACCACCGGCCGGGTCCGGCAGCGGCACCTGGAACGGCTCAGCCACGCCCTGCTGACCGGGGCGCCCGCCGACGCCGTCCTGGCCGCCGCCGAACGCGCCCACTGGCCGCCGCCGCGGACGTTGACCGCGGTGCTGGTGCCGGTCGATCAGCTGCGCAAGGCCCTGACCCCGCTCGACGCGCGGACGCTGCAGCCCGCCGAGGACGTCCCCGGGTTGGAGGACGAGGTCGGCGCCCTGCTGGTCCCCGACGCGCCGCGGGCCACGCTGCTGCGCGCGCTTCGGCGGACGGACGCTTTCGTCGGGCCGACCCGCGAGTGGCTTCAAGTGCGCACGTCGTACGACCGCGCTCTGCGCGCCTGGCGGCTCGGGTTGGCAGGCGACACCGACGCGCACCTGGCGGAGCTGGTGGTGCGGGCCGACGAAGGCGCGCTGGAGGACCTGCGGGCCCGCGTCCTCGCCCCGATCCGCGCGCTTCGGCCGACCACCGCGGAGAAGCTGACCGACACCCTGCGGTCGTGGCTGCTGCACCACGGCAGGCGTGAGGACATCGCGGCGGACCTGTTCGTCCACGCGCAGACCGTGCGCTACCGCATGGGCCAACTCCGCGAGCTGTATGGCGAGAAACTCGACGACCCGCGCACGGTGCTGGAACTGACCTTGGCCCTAGCCGCGCGGTGACTGGGTCCCATCCACGTACACCCAGTGCCCGTTTTCGCGAGTGAAAGTGCTGTTCTCGTGGAGGACGCCTGCGGTGCGGCCTTCGCGGTAGTGGGCGCGGAACTCGACGGTGCCCTCTTTGTCGAATGGGCCGCCGCGGCTCTTGCCGATGATCTCCAGGGCGGTCCAGCGCTGCCCGGGGTCGAGATCAAGTTCGGCCGGGCGGGTCGAGGAATGCCAGGAGGACAACAGGTATGCCTCGTCGCCCACGGCGAACGCGCTGAAGCGGGAGCGCATCAGTTGTTCGGCGGTCGCGGCTTTCGCCTCGCCGGAGTGCAGCCTGCCGCAGCACTCGTCGAGGGTTTCACCGGTTCCGCAAGGGCAGCGGTTCAAGGGGGTCACCGCGGCCGCCAGCGCTTCCACAGTGCGGTCGCGGCGGCACGGGTCTTGCCGTCCCAGTTCAGTTCGACCTCCACGGTCATCGCCGCCTCCGCCGCCTCGATCACCGTGGCGCGCAGCTCCACCGTGTCGTGCAGGGGAGCGGGACGCAGGTAGCGCACTGCCAGCCCGGCGGTCACATAGGACAGCGCGGCCCCCGGCAGCGGCGGCCAGCCCCGCCGATCCGCCTCCAACATCACCGCCGCCGCCGAGTGGCAGTCCAGCACGGTGCCGATGATGCCGCCGTTGAGGTAGCCGAGCCCGTTGTCGTGCTCGGGCCACGGCGTGAACTCGGCGGTCACGAACCCGTCCGCGGGGTAGCTGCGCAGCTTGAGGCCCTTGTCGTTGCCGTGCCCACAGCCGAAGCACGGCAGGTCGGGATACAGCCGCTCCTGAATGCTGATCCCTAAGTCGTCACGCTGCGTCATGGCCTTCTCCACTCGTCCCGGTGCGGCCCATTGTTTCTCACGGGCTCGGGACCGGTGCCGTCGACCGCTCCACTTCGGATCGGGTGAGGCGGTGTACGTAGGCGGCGCAGCCGATTCCGATCACGGTCAGGGCCAGCCAGGGCAGGGCGGGCAGCCCGGCGGAGCGGGCCAGGTCCAGTGCCGTGCCGGTGAACAGGTTGCCGAGCAGGATGCCGACACCGACGAAAGTGTTGTACAGGCCGTAATGGGTCGCGACGAGGTGGTCGCCGGACAGACGGACGATCGTGTCCATCTCGAACGGGAACACCACCGCCGTCCCCAGCGCCAGCAGGATCGCGCTCGCCAGCAGCGCGGCCACCGTGGGCGCGGCGCCCGCACCCGAGGTCAGGGCGGGCGGGAGGAAGGCGGTGCTCATCAGGGCCAGACCCGCGACGAGGCTGCCGTCTGGGCCGAACCTGCGCTTGAACACCGCCGTCACCCGAAGCTGACCCGCCACCGCCAGGCCCGCGGACACGGCGAACAACGCGGTCACCACGGCGGTTCCGGCCGGGCCGGGGCCCAGCACCCGTCGGGCTTCCAGCGGCAGCGCCAGATACACCTGGAACGACAGGACGTACGAGCCGACCATCGCCAGGGAGAACAGCAGGAACGGGCGGTTGGCCAGGATCGACCGCCACACCCGGGTCACCCGGACCTCCGAGCGCGCGGGCGCGTCCTGGCCGGGCAGCGACCGGAGCTGCAGGACGGTCAGCACCGCGAAGACCCCGGCCGCCACCAGGCACGTCAGCCGGAAATCCAACGCGGTGAGGCCGAGGCCGACGACCGGGCCGAGCAGGATTCCCGCCTGGTAGAAGACGTTGAACAACGCGAACGCCTCGACCCGGCGCGGCCCGGCGTCCTGGGCGACATAGGCGCGGACGGCCGGGTTGAACAGCGCCCCGGCGAAACCGGTGGCGGCGGAGGCGATGATCAGCGCCGGAACCGAGTCGACCACGCCCAGGAGGGCGAAACCCGCTGTGCGCAAGGCGCATCCGGCGACGATGAGCGGTTTGCAGCCGAACCGGTCGGCGAGCGTGCCGCCGATCAGGAACATCCCCTGCTGGGCGAAGTTGCGCACCCCGAGGATCAGGCCGACCAGCCACCCGGCGAGCGCGAGTTCGCCCGACAGGTGCATCGCCAGATACGGCATCAGCATGTAGAAGCCCAGATTGATGGTGAACTGGTTGAGCACCATCAGCCGGACCGGCCTGCCGAACGACCGGTATTCCCGCAGCACGCCGGTCATGCGCCCGCCGCCTCGGGGGCGTGCACGGTCGTGCAGCGGGTCCAGCGGGTGACGACCCGGTCGGACGGACTGGCGATCACGTCCGGTTCGTCGGGTGTGGGGGAGCCGAGTAGGCCGTGTGCGGCGCAGTAATCGTCGTTGTAGACGGTGTCGAAGTAGCGGTGCGGGCCGTCGGGGAACACCGCGACGATCCGCGTGTGCGGGTCCTGCGTGCGGGCCGCCCAGCCCGCCACCAGCGCGACCGCGCCGACGCTCCAACCCCCGCCCGCGTGGTGCGTCGACGCCAGGGCGCGGCACGACTTGACCGCCTCCGCGGGGGCGACCCAGTGCACCTCGTCGAACGCCGCGTAGTCGACGTTGCGTGGGTGGATGCTCGACCCCAGCCCACGCATGAGCCGGGTGCCCGCGGGCTGGCCGAAGATCGTCGACCCGACCGTGTCGACGCCGATCAGCCGCAGGTGCGGGAAGTACTCGCGCAGCACCTTCGCGATCCCTGCCGAGTGCCCGCCCGTCCCCACCGAGCACACCAGCACGTCGATGCGGCCGAGTTGGGCGAGCAGCTCCAAGGCGAGCGGCGCGTAGGCGGCGACGTTGTCGGGGTTGTTGTATTGGTCCGGGCAATAGCTGCCGGGGGCCGCGTCGAGGATCGCGCGCACCCGCTGCCTGCGCGCCTGCTGCCACCCGCCCTTCGGATGCGGCTCGGTCACCGTCTCCACCCGCGCGCCATACGCGCTGAGCAGCCGGTGCATCATCGGCTCCATCCCCGGATCGGACACGAGGGTGACCGGGTGCCCGTGCACGATCCCGGCCAGCGCCAAGCCGAGTCCGAGGGTGCCGCTGGTGGACTCGACGATCCTCGCGCCGGGCGCGAGATCGCCGCGCGCCCGCGCCTGAGTGACCATGTGCAGGGCGGGGCGATCTTTGATCCCACCGGGGTTGCAGCCTTCGAGCTTCGCCCAGAAACCCCGTCCCGCGGGGCAGAGCGGGCGGTCGATCCAGAGCACGGGCGTGTTGCCGACCGCGTTGGCCGCGGTGAGGCAGGTGGCGGCGGCGGGGTTGACGAGATGGGCGGTGTTCGCGCGGGTACGCAGGATGTCGGTCATCGGAGCTCGATTCGAGAGTGTCCACAAGGGACAAGACGTCAGGGCCGGAGCCGCGCTGCCGCGCGGCTGGCGACGTCAGGACCTGGCGACCGAGATCTCGACCAGTAACGCGCGTCCCGAGGGGCGGGGTAACGACGCGCGGGGGGTCTCGACGGGTGGCGCCGGGTCGGCGGGCAGTGCCGTGACCGGCCGCTCGCAGTGGTCGGACTCCGCCGTCGCGGTGGAGGTGGAGGTGGAGGTGGAGTCCGGCACGTGCGCCTGGTGCGCGCCCACGCCGCAGCCGTCGAGGTGGTGCTCGACGGCTGCCGGAGCCGCGCCCACACTGTCCTGGTGCGGCGGACACAATGCCGCCGCGAGCACCAACAGCGAGGAGATGAGCAGGGCGAGGCCCGACCACGCACCGCGCCGCCGCGCGGGAGTCGGCTGCTTCCCCATGATCTCGAAGCTAGCAGTGTCGGCCGCACGGGGTTCGGCGTGTGGCCCACATCTCGCGCGGCGGCGGGGTTGTGAATTTCCCAATCGGTCAGAAGTCCTCGTCGAAGCTCACCGAGCCGGTGACGGCGACCTGGTACGCCGACACCTTCCGCTCGAAGAAGTTCGACAGCTCCTGCACGTCCTGCAGCTCCATGAACGTGAACGGGTTGCCCGACCCGTACTCCGGTGCCAGCCCCAACGCCGCGAGCCTGCGGTCGGCGACGTGTTCCAGGTAGGCGCGCATGTCGCTCAGCGGCAGGCCCGCGACGCCCTGGCCGAGGAGGTCCTCGGCGAACCGGGTCTCGGCGTCGACCGCTTCGCGCAGCATCTGGCGGACCTGGTCGTGCAGCGCGTCGTCGAACAGGTCCGGTTCCTCGCGGCGGACGGTTTCCACCACGTCGAAGGCGAACGCCATGTGCATGGACTCGTCCCGGAAGACCCAGTTCGTGCCTGACGCCAAGCCGTTGAGCAGGCCCCTGGACCGCAGGAAGTACACGTAGGCGAAGGCGCCGTAGAAGAACAGGCCCTCGATGCACGCGGCGAAGCAGATCAGGTTCAGCAGGAACCCGCGTCGGTCCTCTTTGGACTCCAGACGGTGCAGGCCGTTGATCGAGTCGATCCAGCGGTAGCAGAACTCCGCCTTGTCCCGGATCGACGGGATGTTCTCCACCGCGGCGAACGCGGCGGCCCGCTCCTGCTCGTCGGGCAGGTAGGTGTCGAGCAGGGTCAGGTAGAACTGGACGTGCACGGCCTCCTCGAACAGCTGCCGCGACAGGTAGAGCCTGGCCTCGGGGGCGTTGATGTGCTGGTAGAGGTTCAGCACCAGGTTGTTGGCGACGATGGTGTCGCCGGTGGCGAAGAAGGCGACCAGCCGGTTGATCAGGTGCCGTTCGGCGCCGGTCAGCTTCTTCAGGTCGGCGAGGTCGGAGTGCAGGTCGACCTCCTCGACGCTCCACGTGTTCTTGATGGCGTCGCGGAAGCTCTCGTAGAACCGGGGGTACCGCATCGGCCGCAGGGTCAGGTCCATGCCAGGGTCGAGCAGGGACTTGGCCCGCCGGGTGTTGTCCAAAGTGGTCACTCGCACGCCTCGCAGGTCTCGGGGTTCTCCAAGGAGCAAGCGATTGCGTCAGGTGAAACCGTCGCCTGCTGGATGCGCGTCGCCGGGCGGGAGCGCAGGTAGTACGTGGTCTTGAGGCCGGTCTGCCAGGCGTAGCGGTACATCGACGACAGCTTCCCGATCGTCGGCGAGGCGACGAACAGGTTCAGCGACTGGCTCTGGTCGATGTACGGGCCGCGCGCGGCGGCGAGGTCGATCAAAGCGCGCTGCGGGAGTTCCCACGCGGTGCGGAACAGCGCCCGGCTCTCCTCGGGCAGGGACTCGATGCCCTGCACGGAACCCTCGTCGCGCTTGAGGGTCGAGCGCACCGACGGTGTCCACAGGCCGTGCTTCTTCAACTCCGCCACCAGGTACGAGTTCACCTGGAGGAACTCACCCGAGAGCGTCTCGCGCTTGAACAGGTTCGACACCTGCGGCTCGACGCACTCGAAGCAGCCCGCGATGGACGCGATCGTCGCCGTCGGCGCCACCGCGATCAGCAGCGAGTTGCGCAGGCCGTGCTCGGCGATCCGCTCCCGCACCGCCGCCCACCGCTCGGTCTGCGTCGGCGTCACTCCCCACAGGTCCGGCTGCAGGTCCCCGCGGGCCGCGCGGGTCTGCTGGTAGGCCGGGTGCGCGCCCGCGCTCGCCGCCTGCGCCGCCGAGGTCTCCAGCGCGGTCAGGTAGATCTCCTCGGCGATCCGGGTCGACAGCTCCTTCGCCTCCGCGCTGTCGAACGGCAGGCGCAGCGCGAAGAACACGTCCTGCAGGCCCATCACCCCGAGCCCGACCGGGCGCCAGCGCGGGTTGCTCCGGCCGGCCTGCTCGGTGGGGTAGTAGTTGATGTCGATCACCCGGTCGAGGAACGTGACGGCCGTGCGGACGGTCTCGCGCAGCCGCTCCCAGTCCATGCCCCCGGCGTGGTCGAGGTGCGCGCCGAGGTTGACCGAGCCGAGGTTGCACACCGCGGTCTCGTCGTCGCTGGTCACCTCCAGGATCTCGGTGCAGAGATTGGACAGGTGCACGACGTTGCCGGGCTCGGCGGTCTGGTTGCAGGTGCGGTTCGCGGTGTCCTTGAACGTCATCCACCCGTTGCCGGTCTGGGCGAGCGTGCGCATCATGCGGCCGTAGAGGTCCCGCGCCTTGACTGTGCGCACAGCCCGTCCGGCCTCCTCGGCGGCGCGGTAGGCGCGGTCGAACGCCTCGCCCCACAGGTCAGGCAGCTCGGGGATCTCGGCGGGGTCGAACAGCGACCAGTCGGCGTCGGCCTCGACCCGGCGCATGAACTCATCGGGGATCCAGTTGGCGATGTTCAGGTTGTGCGTCCGCCGCGCGTCCTCACCCGTGTTGTCGCGCAGTTCGAGGAATTCCTCGATGTCGGGGTGCCAGGTCTCCAGGTACACGCAGGCCGCGCCCTTGCGCCTGCCGCCCTGGTTGACCGCCGCCACCGACGCGTCCAGTGTCCGCAGCCACGGCACGATCCCGTTGGAGTGCCCGTTGGTGCCCCGGATCAGCGCGCCGCGCGAACGCACCCGCGACCACTGCACACCGATGCCGCCCGCGAACTTCGAGAGCCGCGCGATCTGGGAATACCGCTCGTAGATGGACTCCAGCTCGTCGCGCGGCGAGTCGAGCAGGTAGCACGACGACATCTGGGTGTGCCGGGTGCCGGAGTTGAACAGGGTCGGTGAACTGGGCAGGTAGGCCAGCGACGACATCAGCCGGTAGAACGCGATGGCCTCACTCGGCGTGTGCGACAGTCCACACGCGACTCGGAGCAGCCAGTGCTGCGGCCGCTCGACGACGGCCCGGTTGTCGGGGTGGCGCAGCAGGTAGCGGTCGTAGACCGTGCGCAGGCCGAAGTACTCGAACCGCAGGTCGGCGTCGTGGTCGACGGCGTCGTCGAGCTTGCGGGCGTGCGTGGCCACGAACGCCGCCGTGCCGTCGCCGATGAGGCCGTGGGCGTGGCCGAGCGCGACGCTCTGGCTGAACGAGTGCACGCCCTGCCCGCGGGTCTCCTTGTCGAGGTAGCCGGCGAGCAGGCGGGCGGCGAGCTTGGAGTACTGCGGCTCCTCGGACACCAGCTCGGCGGCGGTCTGGATGGACAGCCGGTCGAGTTCCTCGGTGCTCGCGCCGTCGTAGAGCCCGCTGATCGTCTTCGTGGCCACCCGGCGCGGGTCGACCTCGGCCAGGCCGTCGGCGCAGCGGGCGACGGCACGGATGATCTTGGCTGGGTCGACCGGCTCGGTGTCGCCGCTGCGCTTGCGGACGCGCATCGTTTGGGCGGCGGTCTGGGTGGTGGCTGTCACGGGCTCTCTCCTCGCGAGCTCGGGCTGACGTCCTGCCCCCGGAGCGCACGCGGAACCGACGGCGCCCACCGGCGCCGCGCAGCCCACGGCCCTCCCTCGGGACCAGGAACTCCCGCCCGCGACGCGGACGGGTGAGCGGGCAGGTCTTCGGACTCACGGGCAGGCCGACCGGCGCCGTCGCGCCTGTCGGCAGGTCTACTGGCCGTCGCTTCCCGGACTTCGTCCAGTGCTTGTTGACGGCGGTCGTTCCCGTTCACCGCTGCGGGGCAGTCCCGGACTCACACCGGGTTCCCTCTTGCGACGGCCGCCCTGGTTGGACGGCCGAACCAGCTCTCGGCACACAATACATGGGTGATCACCGGGCTCGTGCACCTACATGTTGTGTCGGAGTGTCGCGGCTGCCCGGGGATACGTACGTGCGAGTTAGGTACCGAAATACGTAACTTCACCAATTCACTGTCCGGGTGGGACAGTCGATGCTGGGACCTATGAACACCACTATCTCCGCTGGGTTGGCCGCGACGCTCGACGTGGAGGACCGCGCTGAGGGGCGCGGCACGTTGTCGCCGCACGACCGGATCACTTGTGGGCTGCACCGGCGGTGGGTTCACGAGTGTGTGGCGTCGCCGCAGCATGTCATCGCGGTGACTGGTCACCGCTGGTGTTGCGGGCGGGCGGTTTCGGTCGCGGTGGATGAGCTCGCTGGGACTGTGGCGCTGTTGTGTGGGACTTGTGGGGTGCCGGATTCTTTCGCGAATCGGCAGGTTGTTCGGGCTTGTCGGGGGAGTTTGCGGGCTTCTCGGCGTGCTGTGTTTCGGACTCGTTCGGTGGCTTGATGCGTTTCGGGCGTCTTTGGCGTGCTGGTGCCTATTTGGGTGGTTCGCCTTGATTTGGGGACCCCCAGAAATGGGCCTGCGCGGGCAAAGAGGGTGGGGAGGTGAAACCCACCCGCGCCGGAAGTTTAGGCCCATTTCACCCCAAATCAAGGCGAACCACCCAAATAGGCCGTTGGGTTCGGCCCCTTGCGTTCATTGGGTTCTGGGGCAGGGCTGACCTGCTCAAGTGGTGCAGGTTTAGTTGAGTGCCGTTCGGATTGCGGTGGTGAAGCGCTCCGGGCGGTAGCGTTCGGGATCTGTCAGGACTAGTCGGGCGGCCATCTCGAATAGGGTTACGACGGTGTGGGCGACGATCTCTGGGTCGAGGTCGGCCTTATGTTTCGGAAGTAGTTCGCTTGCCAGTTTCTCGGTGCGCTTGAGGACTCTTCCCCTGGCCTCTTCGCGAACGGCGTGGAATTGGGCCGGCATATCTGCCATGGGCATCACGATGCAGGTCCATCGGTCCGGGGCCTCGCGGACCGCTTTCAGGAATTCCGCCAGGATGTGGGCGAGTTGGTCGCCCGGGTCCGTTTTCGCCGGGTCGGGGTGGATCGCCGCCAGTTGGGCCAAGCCCTGTTCCTGTTCGCGGCGCAGGAGGGTGTCCAGTAGTTCCGCGCGGTTGCCGAAGACGCCGTAGACGACTGGTTTGGTGACCCCGGCCTGCTCCGCCACCGCGTCCATCGTGACGGCCGTGTGTCCTGCCGTCACCACCAGATGCAGGGCGGCGTCGAGGAGTTCGGAGCGGCGTTGTTCGACGGGGACGCGAGCCGCGTAGACGCGGCGCTTGCGCTTGGTCGGGGCTTCGCCTGGGGTCACCAGGCCAATGTTACGCGTTGGTAGTAATGGCGCGGCCCCAGGCGGCGAGGGTGAACTGGGGGATGTCGATGAACGTCGGGTCCGTGAGCAGCGTGTGGAACTCGTCCAGGTCGGCCTGGGTGACCTTGCCGCTCGCCAGCAGGCCGGGGGCGGCCTGGTCGATCAGCGGGCGCCAGCGGTCGCGCTCCAGGTTGCCCATGCAGGCGAGCCTGCCGGTGAAGTCGATCGACTCCAGGCCCGCACCCGCCAGCAGCGACGGCAGTCCGCGCGCCCAGGTGAGGTCGGCTCCATGACCCGCCATGACCTCGCGGTAGGCGTCCATGATCCGGGTCATCACCGGGAACGGGGACGTTTCCCCGGGCAGTTGGTAGGGGTCGGTGACGACCAGCCAGCCGCCGGGCTTGAGCCACGATGCCGCCCGCCGGACGACGTCGTCGCGTTCGGGCAGGTGGCACAGGGTGAATCGGGCGTGCACCAGGTCGAAGCGGCCGGGGGAGAAGTCCGCGTCGGTGATGTCCGCCTTGACCACCTCGTAGCGGTCCGGGGCGAGGTAGCGGGTGTCGATGTCGACCGCGACGACCCGGCCCTCGGGGCAGCGCTCCGCCAGCCAGTCGGCGATGGATCCCGCGCCCGCCCCCAGTTCGAGGCAGTCCCAGTCCTTGTCGACGCCCAGACTGTCGAGGATGCCGGTCGTGAATCCGTCCACAGAGGACTGGATGGAGCCGAGTCTGCCGCGTTCGCCGGGGGAGTCCTTGCTCAGCACACTGTCGCGGTAGCCGCCGCTCACGCGGATTCCTCCGCCGCCGACTTGGCCCCGGCGAACTCCAGCGCACCGGGCGAGCGCCAGGCCTGCGACAGCAGTTCGAGGAAGGCCAGCTCACCGGTCCACTGGTCGTCGCTGCTCTGCCGCTGTGACGCGGTGGCGTCGGCGTCCGGTCGGGGCTCGACGCCCCGCGCCTTGGCCTGCTGGGCCGCCGCCAGCCAGCGCGCGGTGGCCCGTGCCTCGATGGTGTCGGGGTTCGGGTCGGCGGCGAGCGCGTGGGCCTTCGCCGCGTCGACGGTGTCCTGGTCGACGTAGTCGCGCAGGATCAGCAGGGCGTCGCGGATCTCGATGACCCGGCGGTAGAGCCGCATGTCGATGGAGGCGAAGCGGGCCTTCGGGTCGGGCATCCGCACGTGCGGGACGGCTTCGACCAGGTCCTGCCACAGCGGTTCGAGCGCGCGCAGGACCCGCAGGTCGCGTGCGAGGCGCCAGACGTGGGCGACGACCGGCACGGTCACGCCGGCCACCATCAGCCAGGCGGTGATGCCGATGTTCAGCGAGAACGAGGAGCCCAGCCACGGGTTGTGCGTCAGCAGGTAGCCCAGGACCACGAACGACCAGAAGATCGTCGACGAGGCGAAACCCGCCGCGAGGAGCAGCAGGCCCGCGCGCAGGGCGCGGGTGCTCGCCTGGCGGGCGTAGCGGGCGCACAGCACGGCACAGGGCAGCACGGCGACGACGTGCGCGACGCACAGCAGCCACCAGAACGGGCTGTACCAGGGGACCGCGATGGAGGTGACGCAGCCCGCGGCGGGCACCGGGCCGGTGTTGAGCCAGATCAGCGCGACGCACACGGCCGCCGCCGACCCGTAGACGAGCAGGGGCCTGCGGCGCGAGATCGCCGCCAGCACGAAGTCGAGGATGAACGCGGAGCTGATGACGCCCCAGATGTTCATCGCGATGCCACAGCTTGTTCCGAGCACGTAGGTCTCGTTGAGCACCTTGGTGATCGGGTCGAGGTACACCGTGATCGAACCGGCGAGACCGGCGATGGCGATCAGCAGCCGCCGCTGCGGCCGGGAGCGCATGGCCCCGGCGAAACGCAGCGCGAGCGCGATCCACAGCGCGATGGCGCCGTACATGACCAGGGCGGTGCCGAACTGCTTGAGCAGGGCCGGTGTCATCTCAGCGGCTCCACAGGCCGAGCGCGGCCTCGAGTTCGCTCAGTGCCCCGGTGGACCCACCGGGTGCCTGTGCCTGCGCGGTGATCCGGATCAAGCTCGCCACCAGTTCCGCCTCCTGCTCCTCGTCGGTGCTGTAACTGGTGCGGGCCAGCAGGCGGCGCACCAGCGCGGGCGACAGGTCAGGGAGAAACCGCCCGAGGTCGGCGACGATATCGTCTGCCTTGCTCCGATGGTCACACAGCATGTGTCCGATTTCGTGCAGCACGATGTGGTCGCGGTGGTACGGGCTGGTCTTGGCCTCGACGAAGATCACATCCCGGTCGGCCAAGTGCAGCCACGCGCCGCAGGCGTTGACCGTGAGGCCCGCGGGCAGGGTGCCGATGTCGATGGGGCGCTGCCGCTGCTCGGCGAGCATCTCCACGAGCGCGGAGACGGAGAACGGCCTGGGCAGCGCGAGGCCGTCCACCAGGGTGCGGCACTTCTTGTAGCCGCGTCGTGTGATCATGTCGTCGCCGACACCTCCGCTCGGGCACCTCCGAAACCGCGGCCATGGTCCGGGAGTGCAGAGCATCACTCGTCCCGCTCGGACCGGGTCTCGCCCGAGTCCGTCGTGGGCTCCAGCCGCTCGATCCGCCGCGCTTCGGTGACCATGGCCAGCAGCGCGTCCAGCGTATCGTCAGACAATCCCTCGGCTCGCAGCGCGATCGAGCGAACCTTCTGGTTGCGCAGCGCGAGCGCCAGGTCGAGCTGCGCGTCGACCCGGGAGGCGACCACGTCGTCGAGGAAGTACTCGGCGGGGACGCCGAAGAACTCGGCCAGCGTGACCAGCGTGTCCTGGGTCAGGTTGCGCTTGCGGCCGCTGGCCAGCTCCCACAGGTAGGTCGCCGACATGGCCTTGCCGGTCTGCTCCCGGATCTGGCCCGCCAGCTTGGCGTAGCCGGGCCGGGACTCCTTTTCGGGGTACAGCCGCGACAGCAGGTGGTTGATCTTCTCGGCGAGAACACCCTCGGCAACCTCGCTTTTGCGCTGCTGGGAGTCCATCGCGCTGTCCTCACCCTCGACCTTCACGTCCGCTGCAGCGGACGCTTTCGTTCAGAGCCTAGTGTGGATCACCCTGGTGTGGTTGACAAACGGAGGCACTCCTAGCCTATGCTCACCACAGGGCATCCGCTAAAGCGGACGGTTGGTGAGAGGACCAGGGGGCTTCTCAGCACGGGGAACCGCTCACCGGGTGTCCAGGCCGAAGAAATTCGGCCACTAACGTCAGGGCGGGGCAGGCCCGCGCGGTGCTGAGGGCACGCGCGGGCCTAAGTCCCGTTCGCCTCCCGCGGTGTCTCGAAGCGGTAGCCCATGCCCGGCTCGGTGAGCAGGTAGCGCGGGTCGCTCGGCCGCGGTTCGAGCTTGCGGCGCAACTGGGCCATGTAGACGCGCAGATAGTGCTTCTCGTCGCCGTAGTTCGGGCCCCACACCTCGCGCAGCAGCTGCTTCTGGGCGATCAGCTTGCCCTTGTTGCGCACCAGGATCTCCAGCATCCCCCATTCGGTCGGGGTCAGGTGTACCTCCACGCCGTCGCGGTGGACCTTCTTCGCGGCGATGTCGATGGTGAACGCCTCGGTCTCCACCACCGGGTCGTCGTCGGCGGGCGCGGTCGCGGCCCGGCGGACGGCGGCGCGCAGGCGGGCCAGGAGCTCGTCCATGCCGAAGGGCTTGGTGACGTAGTCGTCGGCGCCCGCGTCGAGCGCGACGACCTTGTCGGTGGAGTCGACCCGGGCGGACAGCACGATGATCGGGACCGTGCTCCAGCCGCGCAGGCCGTGGATCACCTCGGTGCCGTCGATATCGGGCAGCCCAAGGTCGAGCACGACGGCGTCGGGTTTGGTCTCGGCGGCCGCGCGCAGGGCCGCGGCCCCGTCGGCGGCGGTGACGACCTCGTAGCCGCGCGCGGTCAGGTTGATCCGCAGCGCGCGCACGATCTGCGGCTCGTCGTCGACGACCAGGATCTTGGTCACTTTTCTCCGTTCCCGGCCGCGCGCAGCGCGATCACGATGGTCAGGCCGCCGCCCGGAGTGTCCTCCGCGCTGATCGTGCCACCCATGGCCTCGGTAAACCCCTTGGCGACCGCCAGCCCCAGGCCGACACCGGTGGTGGGATCCCGGTCGCCCAGCCGCTGGAACGGCTCGAACGCGGTGTCGGCGGCGCCCTTGGGCAGTCCCGGTCCGCGGTCGACGACCCGCAGCTCGACCTGGGCGGCGTGGCTGCTGGCCCGCACGGCCACCCCCGAACCGCCGTGCCGCAGGGCGTTGTCGACGACGTTGGCGATGACCCGTTCGAGCAGGCCCGCGTCGGCGAGCACGGCGGGCAGCCGTTCGTCGATGTCGACCGCCACCGCGTCCCGTCCGTCCATTCCGGACAGCGCGCGGTTCGCCACCTCGTCGTAGCCGACCTCGTCGAGGTGCGGCCGGACCGCCCCGGTGGCCAGCCGGGACGCGTCGAGCAGGTTGTCGACGAGACCGGCGAGGCGGTCGGCGGACTCCTCGACGGTGGCGAGCAGTTCGCCGGTGTCGTGCGGTGACAGCTCGATGGAGGTGTCGCGCAGGCTGCCGATGGCGGCCTTGATGGACGTGAGCGGGGTGCGCAGGTCGTGTCCGACCGCGGAGAGCAGGGCAGTGCGCAGTTTGGCGGTGTCGGCCATGGCCCGGCCGTGCGCGGCCTCCTCGGCCATCCGCTGCTGGCGCAGGGCGAGCAGCGCCTGGCCCGCTGCCGTCTCCAGGACCCGCCGGTCCGCCGCGGGCAGCGGCTTGCCGCGCAGGGCGAGCACGATGTCGTCGGTGACCGGGACTTCGGTGCCCGGCTCGCCGGACGGAGTTCCCGCGACCGCCGCCTCCCGCCACTCGCCGTCGCGTTTCTCCAGCAGCGCCACCGAGTCCTGGCCGAAGTTCTCCCGGATCTTGGCCAGCAGCCGGGGCAGCGGCTCCTTGTGCGTCAGCACCGTCCGCGCGTAGGAGCCCAGCAGCGCCGCCTCCGTACCCGCCCGCGCGGCCTCCGCGGCGCGTCTGCTCGCCCGGTCGACGACCAGCGCGACCAGCACACCGACAGCGACCATCCCGGCCAGGGTGACGACGTTCGAGCCGTCGGCGACCAGCAGCGTGTGGTACGGCTCGGTGAAGAAGTAGTTCAGCAGCGCGCCGCTGAGCAGCGCCGCCACCAGCGCCGGGCCGATCCCGCCGAGCATCGCGACTCCGACGAGCACCAGCATGTGCGCCACGACCAGCGAGGAGATGTCCAGGGTCGCCCGCAGCGGCAACCCGAGGGCGGTGACCAGGGCCGGTCCCAGGATCGCCGCGGTCAGGCCGAGGAGTCGATGCCGCCGGGTGAGCGCGCCGCGCGCGGCCGGGTTCGCCCGCCGGACGCCGGATTCCTTGTGGGTCACCATGTGCACGTCGATCGCGCCGGAGCCCTGAAGGACCGCCGAGCCGATCCCCGCGTCGAGCAGCCGGGCCAGCCGGGACCGCCGCGAGGTGCCCAGGACGAGCTGGGTCGCGTCGACACCGCGGGCGAAGTCGAGCAGCGCGGTCGGCACGTCGTCGCCGACCACGGTGTGGAAAGTGGCGCCGACGTCGTCGGCGAGGGTGCGCAGCCGGGCGAGGGCATGCGGGTCGGCGCCCGTGAGGCCGTCCCCGCGAAGGACGTGCACCACAAGGAAGTCCGCGCCCGCGCGGGAGGCGATGCGGCGGGCGCGGCGGACCATCGTCTCGCTCTCGGGGCCCCCGGTGACGGCTACGACCACGCGCTCGCGGGTCTCCCAGGTGTCGGTGATCGACTCGTCGGCGCGGTGGCGGCGCAGCGCGACGTCGACCTGGTCGGCGACCCAGAGCAGGGCCAGCTCGCGCAGTGCGATCAGGTTGCCGGGGCGGAAGTAGCTGCCGAGCGCGGCGTCGACCCGGTGCTCGGGGTACACGTTCCCGTGCGCCAGGCGGCGGCGCAGGGCCTCCGGGGTCAGGTCGACCAGCTCGACCTGCTCGGCTCGGCGCACCACCTCGTCGGGCACGGTCTCCTGCTGGCGCACACCGGTGATCCGCTCGACGACGTCGTTGAGCCCCTCCAGGTGCTGGATGTTCACCGTGGACAGCACGTCGATCCCGGCGTCGAGGAGTTCCTCGATGTCCTGCCACCGCTTGGCGTTGCGGCTGCCGGGGACATTCGTGTGGGCGAGTTCGTCGACCAGGGCCAGCCGCGGCTCGCGGGCCAGCACGGCGTCGACGTCCAGTTCGGTCAGCTCGACCCCGCGGTGCTCGGACCGGCGCCGGGGTATCACCTCCAGGCCGTCGAGCAGCGCGGCGGTCTTGGCCCGCCCGTGCGTCTCGACCAGCCCGACCACGACGTCGGTGCCGCGCTCGCGCCTGCGCCTGCCCTCGTCCAGCATGGCGAAGGTCTTGCCCACGCCAGGGGCGGCGCCGAGGTAGATGCGCAGCTCGCCCCGGCGTGGGCGGTGTCCTTCGGTCTCGCTCACGTGATCAGTTTGCTCCGCTCACGGCCGCGCGCACGGCGAGATTGAGCCGGAGCACGTCGACGGCGGAGAACCATCCGGTCGTGTGCTCCCGGATCAGCCCGCGGACCGTCTCGATCGGCACCCCGCTCTCCCGCGCCACCCGCGGGGCCTGCAGCTCGGCGTAGGCCGGGCTGATGTGCGGGTCGAGCCCGGACGCCGACGCGGTCACCGCGTCGGCGGGCACCTCGGCCGGGTCCACGCCCTCACGCCGGGCCACCGCGTCCCGGCGTTCGGCGACCGCGGCGAGCAGGCCCGCGTCGCCCGCGCCCTTGTTGGACGCCCCCGAGGTCGTGGTGTCGGCGATGGCCGTGGGCCGGGTGTGGAACCACGGGTCGTGCGCGGGGTCGCCCGCGACGAGGTCCACCCCGATCAGGTCGGAGCCGACCGCCCGGCCGTCGACGGACACCACCGAGCCCTCCGCGTGGTGGTGCAGGCCGGGCAGTCTGCTCACCAGCCACACGGACAGCGGATACAGCACCCCGGTGAGCACGGTCAGCACGAGCAGGACCCGCAGGCCCGCCGTGGTCTGGCGGAGAAACGAGGTCATCGGGTCATCCAATCCCGGGGAGGTGACGGACAAGCAGGTCGATCAGCCAGATGCCGAGGAACGGCGTCGCCACCCCGCCGAGCCCGTAGACCAGCAGGTTGCGCCGCAGCAGCGCCGACGCTCCGCCGGGCCGGTAGCGGACTCCCTTGAGTGCCAATGGGATCAGCGCGACGATGACCAGCGCGTTGAAGATCACCGCGGACAGGATCGCCGATTTCGGCGTGGCCAGGCCCATGACGTTCAGCTTGTCGAGCGCCGGATAGATCGCCGCGAACATCGCGGGCAGGATCGCGAAGTACTTGGCCAGGTCGTTGGCCAGGCTGAACGTCGTCAGCGCGCCGCGGGTGATCAGCAGCTGCTTGCCGATCGCCACGATCTCGATGAGCTTGGTCGGGTCGGAGTCCAGGTCGACCATGTTCCCGGCCTCTTTGGCCGCCGCCGTCCCGGTGTTCATCGCGACCCCGACGTCGGCCTGGGCGAGCGCGGGCGCGTCGTTGGTGCCGTCGCCGGTCATCGCGACGAGCCTGCCGCCCTCCTGCTCGGCCCGGATCAGCGCGAGCTTGTCCTCCGGCTTGGCCTCGGCGAGGTAGTCGTCGACCCCGGCGTCCATCGCGATCGCCTTGGCCGTCAAGGGATTGTCGCCGGTGATCATCACCGTCTTGATCCCCATGGCGCGCAGTTCGGCGAACCGTTCCCGCATCCCCGGCTTGACCACATCGGACAGTCGAATGACCCCGCGCACCACCGCGACACCGTTCGACAGCTCCGCGCAGACCAGGGGAGTGGCGCCCTCGGCCGCGATCCGGTCGGTGATCGCGCCGACCTCGTCGGGCACTTCGCCGCCGTGGGCGCGCACCCAGTCGGTGACCGCGCTCGCCGCGCCCTTGCGGATCGACACACCGTCGAAGTCGACGCCGCTCATCCGGGTCTGCGCGCTGAACGGGATGAACTCCGCGTTCGCGATGGCTGTGCCACCAGGGCACAGGTCGACGATGCTGCGGCCTTCGGGCGTCTCGTCGGCCACGCTGGACAGCCGGGCGGCCGCGGCCAGCTCGTCCACTGTGGACCCGCCGACCGCGATGAGTTCGGTCGCCCGGCGATTGCCGAAGGTGACGGTGCCGGTCTTGTCCAGCAGCAGCGTGCTCACATCGCCCGCCGCCTCGACCGCCCGGCCGGACGTGGCGAGCACGTTGCGCTGCACGAGCCGGTCCATCCCGGCGATGCCGATCGCCGAGAGCAGCGCGCCGATCGTCGTCGGGATCAGGCAGACAAGCAGCGCGACCAGCACCGCGACGGACTGCGGTGCCCCGGAGTGGATCGACATCGGCTGCAGCGCGGTGACCGCGAGCAGGAAGATGATCGTGAGCGTGGACAGCAGGATGGTCAGCGCGATCTCGTTGGGGGTCTTCTGCCGCTGGGCGCCTTCCACCAACGCGATCATACGATCCACAAAGGACTCGCCGGGCTTGGTGGTGATCCGCACGACGATGCGGTCCGAGAGCACGGTCGTGCCGCCGGTGACCGCCGTCAGGTCACCGCCCGATTCCCGGATGACCGGCGCGGACTCCCCGGTGATGGCCGACTCGTCGACGGTCGCGATGCCCTCGACGACGTCGCCGTCGCCCGGGATCACCTCGCCCGCCTCGACCACGACCAGGTCGCCGACCACGAGTTCGGCCCCGGGAACGGATTCCTCACGGCCGTCACGGAGTCGACGGGCCACGGTCTCCCGCTTGGCCCGGCGCAGCGTCTCCGCCTGCGCCCGGCCCCGCCCCTCGGCCACCGCCTCCGCGAGGTTGGCGAACAGCACGGTGAACCACAGCCAGCAGGCCAGGGCCACGGTGAACACGCTGGGCTCGGTGACCGCGAAGACCGTGACCAGCACCGATCCGACCCAGACGACGAACATGACCGGGTTGCGCGCCTGGTGCCTCGGGTCGAGCTTGCGCAGCGCGTCCGGGACCGACGTGAGGAGTTGCCGCGGACTGAACACACCCGCGGCGGTCCTGCGCGCGTGGTGGTGTTGCACCTCTACCGATTCTTCGATGAGGGTGCTCATGCCAGTGCCTCCGCGATGGGGCCCAGCGCCAGCGCCGGGACGAAAGAGAGCGCCGCGACCAGCACGACCGTGCCGCTGAGCAGGCCGACGAACAGCGGTCCCGTGGTGGGCAGTGTGCCCGCTGTCGACGGGGTCTTGCGTTGCGCGGCAAGGGAACCGGCGAGGCAGAGCACGGCGATGATCGGGATGAACCGGCCGAACAGCATGCACAGGCCCAAAGTCGACTGGAACCAGTCGCTGGTCACGGTGATCCCGGCGAACGCGCTGCCGTTGTTGTTCGACGCCGACGCGTAGGCGTAGAGGATCTCCGAGAGCCCGTGCGCGCCGGAGTTGTTCAGCGCGGCGGCCGTTCCCGGGTGCACGGCGGCGATCCCGGCCCCGACCAGCAGCACGGTCGGCATGGCCAGCAACACGATCGCGGCGGCCGTCACCTCGCGACGGCCGAGTTTCTTGCCCAGATACTCCGGCGTGCGGCCGACCATCAGCCCGGCGAGGAACACGGCGATGATCGCCATCACCAGGATGCTGTACATCCCGGTCCCCACACCGCCCGGCGTCACCTCGCCGAACAGCATGTTCACCATCGCCGCGCCGCCGCCCAGGCCGCTGAGGCTGTCGTGCGCCGCGTTCACCGCGCCGGTCGACGTCCCGGTGGTGCTGTTGGCGAACAGCGCCGACCCGGCGATGCCGAAGCGGACCTCCTTGCCCTCGGTGGACGCGCCCGCGAGCAGGGCGGCCGGGCCGTTCGGGTGTGTCTCGGCCCACCAGAGGACCGCGAGCATGCCCGACCAGATCGTCCCCATCACCGCGAGCAGCGCGGTGCCCTGGCGGCGGTCGCCGACGAGGGTGCCGAAGGTGCGGGTCAGCGACACGGGAATGACCAGCAGCAGGAAGATCTCCAGGAGGTTGGACCAGGCGTTGGGGTTCTCGAACGGGTGCGCGGAGTTCGCGTTGAAGATGCCGCCGCCGTTGGTGCCCAGCTCTTTGATCGCCTCCTGGCTCGCGGCCGGGGCGAGCGCGCTGGTGTGCGCGGTGCCGTCCAGGGCGGTGTAGTCCACACCGGACCGCAGGCTCATCACCACGCCCAGCGCGACCAGCACGATCGCGAACACGAACGACAGTGGCAGCAGGCCGCGGACGACGCCGCGAACCAGGTCGACCCAGAAGTTGCCCAGCCGGTCGGTGCGCGAGCGGGTGAACCCGCGGATCAGCGCGATCGCCACCGCCAGGCCGACCGCGGCGGAGACGAAGTTCTGCACGGTCAGTCCGACCAACTGCACGGAGTGGCCGAGGACGGTCTCCGGGACGTAGGACTGCCAGTTCGTGTTGGTCACGAAGCTGACCGCGGTGTTGAACGCCATCGACGGCTCCACCGCGCCGCGTCCGAAGTCGAACGGGAGCACCGGCTGGAGGCGTTGCAGCACATACACAAACACGATCGAGACGAAGGAGAATCCGAGGACGGCCCGGGCGTAGCCGCCCCAGTTCTGCTCGGAACCGGGATCGATCCGGGCGGCGGCGTAGATCCCGCGTTCCACCCGGAGGTGACGGTCGCTGGTGAACACGCGCGCCAGGTGGTCGCCGAGCGGTTTGTAGGCGGCGGCGAGTGCCAGGACCAGCACACCGATCTGCAAGAGGCCCGCGGTGGTGTCGGTCATCAGAACCGGTCCGGGTGGATCAGCGCGACGAACAGGTAGCCGATCAGCAGGAGGGCGAGCACGCCGCCGACGGCGTTCGCGAGGACGTCGCTCACCCGCGCTCCAGCCCGCGGAGAATGACCGTGAGGACCGCGAAACCGGCGATCAGCAGTAAGAGGTAGGCCGTATCGGCCATCGACGACTCTCTCCAGGCGGGGCCACCGCCTGTGGCGGCCCGGGCATCGCCATCCTGCGGCGGTGCTCCGCCTGCTTGAGTGCCGCTGACGACGTCCTGACGGGTCGCCCGCCAATCCTTACGCGTCCTTGATGGCCGAAGGCGCTGTCGCCAGCGCGAGCAGGGCACCCGCCAGGGTGATCGCGCCGAGGATCAGGAACGCCGTGGAGTAGCCGCCGACCGCCTCGGCGAGTGCCGCGCCCGCGAACGGGGCCAGGGCGGTGCTGACCGTCAGCGGCGCCGACAGCACCCCGCTGAGCCTGCCGTAGTGCGCCGAGCCCCACCGGTCGCTGACCGCGGTGGCCTTGATCAGGGTGAACACGCCGCGGGCGACACCGGCGAGCACCGCGGCGACGATCAGCGCGGTCACCGTGGTCAGGACACCGAGCACGGCTGTGGTGACCGCCATCGCCGCGAGGATCACCGCGGTGCGCGACCGCGGTGTGGTGTGCCGGGCGAGCACGCCGTAGCCGAGCCTGCCCGCCACCTGCCCGGCGCCGCCGAGCCCGAGGGCCATCGCCGCGGTGGCCGTGTCGATGCCGCGTTCGGCCAGCAGCGGGATCAGGTTGATCACGACCGCGGACGTCGCGAACGCGGCGACGCTGAACGCGATGGTCAGGACGACGAACTCGCGGCTGCGGCTGATCCGGCCGGGGTCGGAGTGCTGCGGTCGGGCCCGCGGTCGCGGGGGCCACGGCAGGCTCAGGCCGAACCAGTGACCGGGAATGGTGATCGCGCCGAGGATCGCGGCCAGCACCAGGTACGTCGCGCGCCAATCCAGGGACTCGGCCAGCAGGGCGGTCAGGGGCGCGAAGACCGTGCTGGCCAGGCCGCCGACCAGGGTCAGGATGGTGAGCGCCCGCACGCGGCCCGGCCCGTGCCAGCGGGTCACGGCGGAGAAGGCGGGCGCGTAGAGCGTCGCGCCCATCGCCACGCCCGCCACCGACCACGCCGCGATGAACCACCCGAGACCCGGCGCCGCCGACACCGCCACCAGCGAGACGACCGCGAGTACGGAACCCGCGGTCATCACCCCCCGTGGGCCGTGGTGGTCGAGCCAACGGCCGATCGGCACCCCCGCGCCCGCGGCCACCAGCTGGCTCGCCGAGAGCGCCGCGATGATCCCCGTGGTCGACCAGCCGGTGTCGGCGGCGATGTCGCCCGCCAGCACCGGCAGGGCGTAGAAGAGCACGCCCCAGCTGGTGATCACGGTGGCGCACAAGGTGACCAGCACCCGGCGGAGACCCGCTGGGGCCTCCGCCGGGGTGACCGCTGTCTTCACCTCAGCGCGCGGCGGGCGCGGCGAGGGTCAGCGACTCGACCGCGGGCGGGGCGCAACAGCCGCCACCCGAGGCCTCCGCCGGCGCGTCGTCGAACAGGCCCGCGCCACCGCACACCCCGGTCTCGGGCAGCACCAGCTCCACCCGCTCGGCCGCCTCGCGGTCGCCCGCGAGTTCGGCGGCGATCGAGCGGACCTGCTCGAAACCGGTCAGCGCGAGGAACGTCGGCGCCCGGCCGTAGGCCTTCATGCCCGCGAGGAACACGTTCGGCTCCGGGTGCGACAGCTCCTTGGCGCCGTGCGGGTACACGGTTCCGCAGGAGTGCGCGTTCGGGTCGATCAGCGGGGCCAGCGCGACCGGCGCCTGCAGCGTCGGGTCGAGGTCGAGGCGGACCTCCGAGAGCCAGGTCAGGTCCGGGCGGAATCCGGCCAGCACCACGACCTCGTCGACAGCCTCGACGGTCTCGCCTGCGGCGGACACGAGGGTCAGCTTGCCGTCCTCGGCCCGGTCGACCCGCTCGACGCGGAACCCGGTGACGACCGAGATGTGCCCGGACTCCACCGCCGCCTTCGCCCGCAGGCCCAGCGCGCCGCGGGCGGGGAGCTGGTCGGAGTCGCCGCCGCCGAACACCGTGCCCGTCGCGCCTCGGCGCAGCACCCAGGTGATCTTCGTCGACGGCTCCCGCTCGGCGAGACCGGCGAGGACGACCAGCGCGGTGAGCGCGGAGTGCCCGCTGCCCGCGACGGCGATGTGCTTGCCCGCCAGACGTTCGCTCTCCTCGGTCAGGTTCGGCACCCGGTAGCTGATGCGGTCGGCCGCGGCCGGCTCACCGATCGCGGGGAGGCCGTCGCCGCCCAGCGGGTTCGGCGTGCCCCAGGTGCCGGAGGCGTCGATCAGCGCCTGAGCGGTGACCCGCTCCTCGCGGCCCTCGGCCGTGCGGACGTGCACGGTCAGCGGCTCGCTGTCCCGCCCGGCGTCGACGACCCGGTCGCGTCCCCGGCGGGCCGCGCCGACGACCTCGGCGTTGAACCGGACACGGTCGCCCAGGGCCTCGGCCAGCGGGGCGAGGTACAGCGCGGCCCACTCGGCGCCGGTCGGGTACGCCTCGACGTCCGGGTGCGTCCAGCCGCGCGGCTCCAGGAGTCTGCGGGCGGCGGGGGCGACCAGTTCGGCCCAGCGGGAGAACAGGCGCACGTGGTTCCACTCGGCCACCGCGGCCCCGGCCCGGTCGCCGCGCTCGAGCACCAGCGGGGTCAGGCCGCGCTCCAGGAGTTCGGCTGCCGCCGCCAGGCCCACGGGTCCGGCCCCCACCACCACGACTGGAAGGTCAGTCATCGTCCAAACCTCTTTCATCGACGCTGTTCGATGTAACGAGGACGAATGTATCGACTCCTGTCGATTAACGCAACCATCGATATCCGTCGATACTATTTCGCGCCCGCGAGTCGCCCCGCCAGGCAACTGAGTCGCCCCGCCAGGCGAACGAGTTCGACATTCGCGACTCGCGAATGTCGAACTCACTTGCCGGAAGGGGCGACTCGTTTGCCTGGCGGGGCGACTCGCGGGTCAGCAGCAGTGGTTGCCGCGCCAGGCTTCGCGGCCTTCCTTGGCCGCGACGGCGGCGATGATCAGTGCGGCGAGCGGGTCCGCCCACCACCAGCCCAGCGTGCTGTTGAGGACCAGCCCCACGAGCAGGACCGCCGACAGGTACGTGCACAGCAAGGTCTGCTTGGAGTCGGCCACCGCCGTGGCGGAGCCGAGTTCGCGCCCGGCGCGGCGCTGGGCGTAGGACAGGCCGGGCATGATCACCAGCGACGCGGCGGCGAGGGCGATGCCGACGGGGGAGTGGTCGGCGGCCTCCGCGCCCAGCAGCGCCCGGATGGACTCGACGGTCACATAGGCGGCCAGGACGAAGAACGACACCGCGATGATCCGCAGCGTCGCGCGTTCGCGGGTCTTGTGGTCCTTCGCGGAGAACTGCCAGGCCAGCGCGGTCGCGGAGGCGACCTCGATGACCGAGTCCAGGCCGAACCCGATCAGCGCGGTCGAGGAGGCGATGGTGCCCGCGGTGATCGCGATGATCGCCTCGACGACGTTGTAGCTGATGGTCGCGGCGACCAGAAGTCGGACCCGGCGGGTCAAGACCTGTTGGCGCTGCACGGTTGTCGCCGGCGCGGCGCAGCAGGCGCACTCGCTCATGACTCGTCCGCGCAGGCCGCGGGGTCGATGGCGAGCACGACGTCGACCAACTCGCGCAGGGCTCGCGCCAGGTGGGCGTCGGCGAGTTCGTAGCGGACCTGCCTGCCCTCGTAGGCGGCGACCACCAGCCCGCAGCCGCGCAGGCACGACAGGTGGTTGGACACGTTGGACCGGGTGAGTGCGAGTTCCTCGGCCAGTCGTGCCGGGTAGCCCGGTCCGTCGAGCAGGGACAGCAGGATCCGGCAGCGGGTCGGGTCGGCCAGCGCCCGGCCCAGTCGGGCGAGCGCGGACTCCCGGGTCTCACAGGTCAGCATTCGCGAAACTATACAGCTACGGCTGAACCGTTCTGGTCTCGTACATCCGGACCGCCACCACCAGCCCGGACACGGCGGTGATCGCGGCGACGACCCAGATGGCCGTGCGCAGGCCCCACAGGTCGGCCACCACGCCCGCGAGGACGGCGCCGACCGCGAAGCCGCCGTCGCGCCAGAGCCGGTAGACGCCGACCGCCCGTGCCCGCCAGGCCGGGTGGGCCACGTCGCCGACGGTGGCGAGCAGCGTCGGATAGACCATCGCGGTGCCCGCGCCGAGCAGCGCCGCGGCCGCGACCCACAGGCCGAACGTGTCGACCAGCGCGACCATGGCCAGGGCGAGTGCCTGCAGCAGCATCCCGGCGGTGATGAGGTGTTTGCGCCCCCAGCGGTCCGACAGCGGGCCGGTGATCAACTGCCCCAGGCCCCAGACGGCGGGGTAGACGGCGGCGAGGATGCCGATGCGGGACACGGAGAGCCCGGCGGTGGCGAACAGGATCGGGAACAGGCCCCAGGCGAGGCCGTCGTTGAGGTTGTTGACCATCCCGGCCTGGCTGGCGGCGGAGAGCGCGGGCTCGCGGAAGCTGGTGTGGGCGAAGATCTCTTTGCTGGTCAGATCCGCGTGCAGGTGGTCGTGGCGGCCGTCCGCGCGGGCGGTGTGGTTGGCCCCTTCGAGTCGCGCGTGCCCGCGGGTCTCCTTCACGGCGAGGACGGTCAGCCCGAGCCCGAGCGCGGCGTAGGACAGGCCGAGCAGGAACGGCGCTGGCCGCAGTCCGTAGCGCGCGGCGAGGTAGCCGGTGGCCAGGGCGGTCGCGGCGACCGCCATATAGCCGGCGGCCTCGTTGAGTCCCATGGCCAGGCCGCGTCTGCTGGGGCCGGCCAGGTCGATCTTCATGATCACCGTGGTGGACCAGGTGAGGCCCTGGTTGACGCCGAGCAGCACGTTCGCGGCCACGACCCAGCCCCAGTTCGGGGCCCAGATCAGCATCAGGGGCACGGGAATCGCGATCAGCCAGCCCGCGACGAGCACCGGCTTGCGGCCGAACCGGTCCGACCAGGTGCCCGCGAAGTAGTTGGTGGCGGCCTTGGTCAAACCGAAGGCGAGCACGTAGGTCAGCAGGAAGGTGTAGCCGGTCAGGTGGAAGGTCTGCTCGGCGAGCAGCGGCAGGACCGTGCGTTCCTGGCCCAGCACGCCGCCGACCAGCGCGTTGACGGCGACGAGCAGGCTGAACTGGGCGAGATTGGCGCGTAGGCCGAGGCGAAGACCTGTTTCCGGTGTGTCCTTTGTGGAGGGTCGGTCGGCGGTCACGTGCCGCTGTCCAGCCTGCCGCCGGTGGCGCGGACCCAGTCGTCGGCGCCGCCGATCAACACCGCCACCTCGCGGTGTCCCGCCCGTTCCAGCAGGCTTGCCCCGCTCATCGCGCGTTCGCCGTGGCCGCACATCACCACCGTCGGCCCCGCGGGCACCTCGTCGACGCGGCCCGCCAGGTCGCCGAGTTCGAGGTGGAGCGCGCCCGGCAGGTGGCCACCGGTGAACTCGGCGGTCTGTCGGACGTCGAGCACGGTCCCGGACACTTCGTCGGCGCTGACCAGCTTTGTGCCGGTGGTCGGCAGGCGCGCGGCGGTCCAAGCGTCGAACGCGCACTCGCCCGCCAGGTTGGTGTACCCGATTTTGGCGGCCTGCCAAGCGGTTTCGGTGGGGTCCTGGTCGGGGCCGCGCATGATGACCAGCGGTCGGTCGTCGGGTGCCAGCCAGCCCAGCCAGGAGGCGAAGGCCGGTCGCGCGGGGTTGGACAGCGCGCCCGGCGCGTGGGCGGCCGCGAATTCCCGCACTGGCCGCACATCCACGATCAGCGCGCCGTCGTCGAGCAGGGCGCGGACTGCGTCGGCGTCCAGTTCGGGGAGCACCGGAGGGGCGGCCATGATCGGTGGGCCGAGTCGGTTGATCTCGCCCAGCCGCGCGAAGTACGGCGGATAGCTGCCCAGTGAGCCAAGCAGTCGGTCGACGAACTCGTCCTCGTCGGTCAGCCGCAGCAAGGGGTTCGTCGCCTTCTCGCGGCCGATCGTGCTGGTGCGTTCGGCGCCCGGGGGAGCGGAGCAGAACGACCCGGCGCCGTGGGTGGGCCACACCGCGACGTCGTCGGGCAGGTCGGCGAGGCGACGCAGCGAGCTGAACTGCTTGCGCGCCAACTCTTCCGTGCGCTCTGGCGCGACCAGGTCGGTACGCGCCGCCGCCCCGACGATCAGCGAGCCGCCGGTGAACACGCCGACCGGCCGGTCCCCGTCGAGCAGGAGGAACGACAGGTGTTCGTGGGTGTGGCCGGGGGTGCCCAGGGCGCGCAGCCGCAGGCCGCCGAGGGGGACCTCGTCGCCGTCGTGCATTCCGGTGTGGGTGAACTCCCGGTGCCCGGCGGCCGAGGCGAGCACCCGCGCGTCCTCGGTGGCGGAGAGCTGCCGCGCGCCCGAGAGGAAGTCGGCGTGCAGGTGGGTGTCGGCGGCGAAGGCGACCCGGAGGCCGCGCCTGCTTGCTTCCCGGTCGGGCGGGCGGAGGTCGAGGCTGACGTCGACCGCCAGCGCCCGGCCGTCGCCGAGGTCCACCAGGTAAGCGGAATTGCCCAGTCCCTCGTCCACGAGCGGCACAACATCGACTGCGGTCACAGTGTCCTACACTATTCCACAGAAGATTGGAGAACAATGGGTGACCGTGCCGCGAAGACTGCGCTGTTCGACCAGTTCGCCCGCGTGGGCAAGGCTCTGGCCAGCGGAAAGCGCCTTGAGCTGCTGGACCTGCTCGCCCAGGGCGAGCGGACCGTGGACGCCCTCGCGCGCGCGGCCGATCTGGGCCTGACCACGGCGTCCGCGCACTTGCAGACCCTGAAGCAGGCCAACCTCGTCGAGACCCGCCGAGCGGGCACCAAGATCTACTACCGGCTCGCGGACGGCGACGTCGCCGCCCTCTTCGCACTCGTCCGGACCGTCGCCCACGACCGACTCCCCGACGTAGACGCGGCCGCAGTCGCCTACCTGGGCCCGAAAACCGAGTCCGTCACCCGAGACGAACTGCTGCGCCGCGTCCAGTCCGGTCGAGCAACGGTGATCGACGTGCGGCCCGCGGAGGAGTTCGCCGCCGGCCACATCCCCGGCGCCCGGTCCGTCCCACTGGACGATTTGGCGGACCTGCTCGCCGACTTGCCCGCCGACCAGGAGATCGTCGCGTACTGCCGAGGCGCCTATTGCGTCCTGGCCCATGAAGCGGTCCGCCTTCTGCGCGCGCGGGGTCATCGGGCCGTCCGCCTCGCTGATGGCATGCTCGAATGGCGACTGGCCGCGCTCCCGGTCGAGGCCGCCGGCTAGCTCGGAGGTAGCGGTCGCCGCCGTACACTCGGCGCATGCCTGGCCTGCAGCACACCGCGATCATCACGGCTCCGCCCGAGCGGGTCTGGGCGGTGCTCGTCGACGTTGAGCGCTGGCCCGAGCGGATCCCTACGGTCGACGCCGTGGAGCGACTCGACGGTGGACCGTTGGCGGTCGGCTCCCGGACCCGGGTGCGGCAGCCCCGGCTGCCCGAGGGGGTGTGGACGGTCACCGAGATGGCCGACGGGTCTTCCTACACCTGGGAGTCGAAGTCGCCCGGCGTCACCGTCAACGCCGCGCACGTCGTCGAGCCGCACCCCGAGGGGAGTCGGCTCACCCTCACGGTGACCGTGTCCGGTCCGATGTCGGGGATCGGCTGGCTGTTCACGCGCTCCCTGACCAAGCGCTACGTCGAGACGGAGGCCGCTTCCATCAAGAAGGCAGCCGAAGAAACGAGCGGCACTAGCGGGTGAAGTCCCAGCGGGTGGCGCCATTCGGCTCCGCGCCCGCCACGCCGACGGCGGTGTGCAGGGTGAGGCGGTAGAGGTACCAAGGTGGTGGGCCCGCACTCGGCGCGCTGAACGGGGCGGTGAGTGCGTCGTCCTCCACTGTGGCGGGCCAGCCGCCCGTGCGGTAGACGGCCGCCACCCGCTCCAAAGTGTCGGTGTCGGTGACCCGGTGGGCCTCGCCCTCCAGCACCAAATCCATACCGCGCAAGCGCACCGCCACACTGCAGGCCGGGTTCGCCGCGAGGTTGCGGGACTTGCGCGTGCCCGGTCCGCTGGTGAAGTACAGCGCGTCTTCCACCCAGATGGCGCCGACGCCCGCCGAGTGCGGCCTGCCGTCGGGGCGGACGGTCGCCACGAAGAACGTCAGGTCTTCCCCGGGCGTGTCCTCGGCGAGGATGTCACGCGGACGGCTCCACGGCAGTTCCGCGGATCCGTACCGGTCGAGGTTCCTGGTCGAGCTCGGCTCGGTCATCGTGTCCCCTTGATTGCCGCGACCCGTTCCACCGTGCCCGCCTTGAGTCGCTCGCGCCGCTCGATGACGAATCCGGCCTGTGCCACCAGCGGCAGCGGCCGCCGGGTCTGGTAGTCGCCGATCATCCGCACGGTCACCAGTTCCAGCAACCGCTGGACCAGCCGGATCGGCTTGTGATGGCTGCCCACGTGGTCGAGCAGCAGCAGTCGCCCGCCCGGGCGCAGGACGCGGTGCATCTCGGCGATGGCGCCGCGTTCATCCGGGACACCGCAGAGGCCGAGGGTGCAGACCACGGTGTCGAACGACGAGTCGTCGAAGGGCAGGCGCTGGGCGTCGCCCTGGATCAACGCGACCTTGTGTGGGGTCTCCAGGACGCGGGCGCGGGCGATGTCCAGCATCGCGGCGCTGAAGTCGAGCCCGGTCAGCCGCACGCCCTCGGGGTAGAACGGCAGGTTGCGCCCGGTGCCCACGGCCACTTCCAGGACATCGCCCGAGGCCTGCGCGCACACCCACTCCCGACCGCCCTTGAACTGCACGCGCTCGAAGAAGCCGATGTCGCGGTCGTAGCGGTCGGCGTAGCGGTCCCACTGGCGATGGTGGTCGGTCACGGTGTCACCACGCTACTGGGAGTTCGACCACTCCGCCGGGTCGTCCACGGCGTATTGCAGGCCGCCAGGGCCCGTTAGTGGTGGTGGGCGAGTGTCTCGTGAGCCACTTGCGCGCAGGCGGCGGGTTCGGTGTGGACTGTCGCGGCGCTGAGCCGGGGAACAGCGTGCACCAGGCGGTGTTCGACGTCGTGGGCGATGCGGTGGGCCGCCTCGACGGTCAGTGAGGCGTCGACCGTGACCGACAGTTCCGCGCGGAGAGTGTGGCCGATCCAGCGCATCCTGACTTGGTCGACGGCCACCACGCCCGAGGTGCCCGTGACGGTGCGTTCGGCCAGGTCGACCACCGCCGGGTCGACCGCGTCCATCAGCCGGGCGAAGACCTCCTTCGCCGCGTCACGCAGGACGAACAGGATCGCCGCGGTGATCGCGAGGCCGATGATCGGGTCGGCCAACGGGAAACCGAGGCCGACGCCGAGCGCGCCGAGGACGACGGCCAGTGACGTGAAGCCGTCCGTGCGCGCGTGCAGGCCGTCGGCGACGAGAGCGGCCGAGCCGATCTCCCGGCCGACTCTGATGCGGTAGCGCGCGACGATCTCGTTGCCCGCGAACCCGATGACGCCCGCGCCCGCCACCACCCACAGGTGCCGCACTGGCTGCGGGTCGAGCAGCCGGTCGATCGCCTGCCAGCCCGCGAAAGCCGCCGACGCGGCGATGACCAGCACGACGACGACCCCGGCGAGATCCTCGGCCCGACCGAGCCCGTAGGTGTGCCGCCGCGTCGCCGCGCGGCGGCCGAGGAGGAACGCGACGCCGATCGGCACCGCGGTCAGGGCGTCGGCGAAGTTGTGCACGGTGTCGCCGAGCAGCGCGACGGAACCGCTCACCATCACCACCGCCGACTGCGCGAGCGCGGTGACCAGGAGCGCCGCGAACGACCAGGCCAGGGTGCGCATGCCCCGCTTGCTCGCCTCGAGTGCGCTGTCGACGCGGTCCGCGCTGTCGTGGCTGTGCGGCTTCAGCACGTGCCGAAGGCGGTGTCGACGTCCGTGTCCGTGACCGTGGCTCATGTGCCCTCCTGGTTGCAGGATGCCCTGATCAGAGGCAACATGCAACCATGCGCGCGCACAATGACATGGCAACTGCCAGGGTCTCGCAGGAAGAGCGGTTCCGGGTGGCGGCCGAGGTGCTCGGGATGCTGGCCGACCCGACCCGGCTCGCCCTGTTGCGGCTGCTCGCGGCGGGTGAGCAGGACGTCAACACCCTGGCCGGGCAGGTGAGCGCGTCGCGGTCGTCGGTGTCGCAGCATCTCGGCAGGCTCCGGCTGGCGGGCCTGGTCCACGTTCGCCGCGAAGGTCGGCGGATGGTTTACCGCGTGGTGAGCGGCCATCTGTCGGGGCTGGTCGACGAGGCGTTGGAGTTCGCCGACCACGCCGTGCGCGGCATCCCGCACCACGAGTGACGGTGTAGAGCGGCGCTTCCTTGGGTATGTCGTGGATTCCGGACGACGCAAGGAAGGAGTGATCTCGTTGAGCACGATCACCGAGAGCGTTGAGGTCGGAGTTCCGGTGACCGACGCCTACAACCAGTGGACTCAGTTCGAGACCTTCCCCCGCTTCATGGAAGGCGTCGAGCAGGTGCGCCAGCTTGACGACACGCACATGCACTGGGTGACCAAGGTCGGCGGGGTGACCCGCGAGTTCGACGCGACGATCGTCGAGCAGATCCCGGACCAGTGCGTCTCGTGGCGCTCCGACGCGGGACCCGACCACTCCGGGAAGGTCACCTTCGACAAGGTCGACGCCCGGACCACTCGGGTCACCGCGAAGATGAACATCGACCCCGAGGGTTTCGTCGAGAACGTCGCCGACAAGCTCGGTGTGCTGGACCGTCGGGTCAAGGGCGACCTGAAGCGGTTCAAGGAGTTCATCGAGGAGCGCGGCGGCCGGGAGACCGGGGCGTGGCGCGGCTCGGTGGAGAGCACGACCGAGCAGTCCACCGCCCAGGGCCCCAGCACGCGGGCGGGCAAGCCGGGCGCGGGCATCCGGCCCGGTGAGCCGGGCGTGAGCGGCCTGGTCCCGGACGACCCGGACAGTGGCGGTCTTTCGCCGAAGACCGATCCGCGGCCGCCGCTGTAACCGGCTACCGATAGACACCGTCCCCCATGGGTTCCCATGGGGGACGGCTGTGTCGGATCCCTTGCACCGCAAGTGATTTCGCCCCCGTGGGCCGGCCCGATGTGTAAGCACGCCCGCTCAGGGGAACCCGACAGATTCGTGTGCGACCCCGACCGACGACGAACCAGGAGAACCATGTCCCGCAAGAACATCATCGTCCTCGGTCTCGACGAAGTGAATCACGCCCTGCTGCACCAGGTTCCGGACGCGGACCGCTACCGGTTCCACGGCCTGCTCACGCTTGAGGAACTGCAGAAGGGTGAAATCCAGATAGTCGACTTACTGGACAAGGCCCGCAAGGCGCTGACCTCCTTCGACGGGACGATCGACGCGATCGTGGGCTACTGGGATTTCCCGGTGAGCACCATGCTTCCGTTGCTGTGCCGCGAGTTCGGTGTGCGTGGGGCGAGCCTTGAGTCGGTGCTGAAGTGCGAACACAAGTACTGGAGCAGGCTCGAACAGCAGAAGGTGATCTCCGAGCACCCCGCGTTCGCGCTCGTCGAACTCGACGATGACAAGGCACCGCTGCCCTTTCCCTTCTGGCTCAAGCCGGTCAAGTCGTTCTCCTCGGACCTGGCGTTCGAGGTGACCGGCGAAGCCGAGTTCCGATCGGCCGTGGCCGAGATCGCCGACGGGATCGGCCGGGTGGGCGAGCCGTTCGACTACCTGCTCGACCAAGCCGACCTGCCGCCCGAGATCGCGGACGCGGGCGGGCAGGTGGCACTCGCCGAACGCGCCCTGAGCGGCGCCCGGGCCGCGGTCGAGGGGTACAGCCGCGACGGCGAGGTGGAGATCTACGCCGTGCTCGATTCCCTGGTGTACCCGGAGGTGTCGAGCTTCCTGCGGCACCAGTATCCGTCGCAGCTGCCCGAGGAGATGCGGCGCAAGCTCGTCGACGTCTCCCAGCGGGTGATCAAGGGAATCGGGTTCGACCCCGGAACGTTCAGCATCGAGTACTTCTGCGACCCGGACACCGGCGAGATCAACCTGCTGGAGATCAACGCCCGGCACTCGCAGTCCCATGCCGAGATGTTCGCACTGGTCAACGGGTTCCCGAACCACCACTACATGCTCAAGGTGGCGCTCGGGGAGGACCCGCGGCACCCGCTCGGCGGCGGCCCGTACGCGCTGGCCGCGCGCTGGTACCTGCGTCGCTTCGACGACGGGCTGCTGACCAGCGGGCCGACCGACGAGGAGATCAAGTCCATTGAGGACGAGATCGGCGGGGTCAGCGTGTACCGCCGCGCTCCCGACGGCTCCCGGCTGTCCGAACTGCCCGGACAGGACAGTTACAGCTACGAGCTCGCCGAGATCGTGGTGGGCGCGGACGGACCCGAGCAGCTGCGCGACAAGTACGAGCGGTGCGTCGCCGCGCTGCGCTTCGACTTCGACGGGGAGTAGCACCTGATGCGAGCCGTGACCGACCTTCCGCACGCCGTCAAGGAGGACGAGCACTTCTGGATCCCGGTGCGCGACGGCACCCGGCTGGCCGCGCGGATGTGGCGGCCGCTGTCGTCCGACGACGAGCCCGTGCCCGCGATCCTGGAGTACATCCCGTACCGCAAACGGGATCTGACCTCGGTGCGCGACTCGATCGCGCACCCGTACCTGGCCGGGCACGGCTACGCGTGCGTGCGGGTCGACATCCGGGGGACGGGTGAGTCCGACGGGGTGCTGACCGACGAATACCTGGAGCAGGAACAGGCCGACGCCGAGGACGTGTTGGCGTGGCTGGCCGAACAGCCCTGGTGTGACGGGCGGACGGGGATGCTCGGCATCTCCTGGGGCGGGTTCGCCGCGCTGCAGGTGGCCGCGCGCAAGCCGCCGAGTCTGGGGGCGATCTGCATCGCGTCGTTCACCGACGACCGCTACGCCGACGACATGCACTACATGGGCGGCTGTCTGCTGTCGGACAGCCTGGCCGAGTCCGGCACCATGTTCGCCTACAGCACCTGCCCACCCGACCCCGCGCTGGTGGGGGAGCGGTGGCGGGAGATGTGGCTGCGGCGGTTGGAGTCCGCCGGGCCCTGGATCATCGAGTGGCTGCGCCACCAGCGCCGCGACGACTACTGGCGGCACGCGTCGGTGTGCCAGGACTACTCGGCCGTCGCCGTGCCCGTGTTCGCCGCGTGCGGCTGGGCCGACGGGTACTCCAACGCGGTGCTGCGGCTGATGGCGGAGCTGGACGTGCCGCGAATGGGGCTCATCGGGCCGTGGTCGCACAAGTACCCGCACCTAGGGGTGCCCGGCCCGGCGATCGGCTACCTGCAGGAGGTGGTCCGCTGGTTCGACCGCTGGCTGCGCGACGGGGACGACGAGTTCGACGAACCCGTGCTGCGCACCTGGATGCAGGAGAGCGTGCCGCCGTCGACCGCGTACGAGGAGCGGCCCGGCCGGTGGGTCGGTGAGCCGTCGTGGCCGTCCCCGCACGTGCGCCGCGAGTGTCGTCCCCTTGGGCCGCACCGGATCGGGGCCGAGGGGGAGGAGGTCGAGCCGACCGGCCTGACCATCGAGTCGCCGCTGAGCGTGGGGCAGTTCGCCGGGAAGTGGTGTTCCTACAACGCGCCGCCGGACCTGCCGTACGACCAGCGCGAGGAGGACGGCGGGTCGCTGGTGTTCGACTCGGACTTCCTCACCGAGCGGTGCGAGATCCTCGGCGCGCCGGTCGTCCGGCTCGACGTCTCGGCCACGGCGCCGGTCGCCATGGTGGCGGCCCGCCTCTCCGACGTCGCACCGGACGGCCGGGCGACCCGGGTGTCGTACGGGTTGCTCAATCTGACGCACCGGGAATCGCACGATGATCCCTCGCCGGTTGTCCCGGGCGAGCGCTACACCGTCGAGGTCCAGCTCAACGGTGTGGCGCAAGCGTTTCCGGCCGGGCACCGGATCCGGCTGTCACTGTCCACATCGTACTGGCCGCTCGCCTGGCCACCCCCGGAACCGGTGCGGCTGACCGTCCACACCGCGACCAGCACGCTCGAACTGCCGGTCCGCCCGGTCGGCGAGTCCGACGAGGTGTCGCTGCGCCCGTTCGACGAGCCCGAGGGCGCCCCGGCCAACACGGTCAGCGCGTTGCTGCCGGGGGAGCACCGGTGGATCGTCTCCCGTGACCTGGTGGATTACCGCAGCGCGCTGGAGGTGGTGAAGGACAACGGGGTCGTGCGGTTCGACGACACGGGGATGGAGGTCGGCAAGCGGGTCTTGGAGCACTACGGCTGGACGGCCGACGACTACACCTCGGTCGAAGGGCGCACCGACTGGACGATGACGTTCCGCCGCGGCGACTGGTCGGCGAGCACCCGGACCCAGCAGACCCTCACCTGCACGCCGACCGAGTTCCGGCTGCACGCGCGGATCGACGGCTTCGAGGGGGACCGGCGGGTGTTCTCCGAGAACTGGGACCGCACGTTCCCCCGTGACCAGGTGTGAGCTCAGAGCACCTTCGCGATACCGGTGAGCTGGGCGATCACCAGGCCGACGACGGCGATGGTCACCAGCACCACCAGGATGAAGGTGATCACCGCGGGCACGCGCGACGGGTAGCGCTCGCGCCGCGAGAGGCCCTCGGTCGTGCTGCCGGACTCCGGCGGGGTGTCACCGGGTCGGACGCCGCCACCCGGTTCCAGGCCGGGTGTGCGATCCGGGTCGGGGTCAGGGGGCAGGGCGGTCACCGGGATCTCCTCCTCCGAGGATTAGGTCCTGTCCTGTAAGTCCAGGACCTAGTCAGGTGGTTCCTGGACGTTCTTGTCCGGCTTCGGCGCTTCGTCCAGGTCGTCGGTCGCGCGGGCGGTGCGCCCCTCGATCCGCACGTCGCGGGTGCCGGATTCGGTGAAGTCGTCGAGCGGGTCGGCGGCCTCGGGCAGCGGATCCTCGGACTCATCCCTGGGCTGGCGGTCTTCGTTCATGGACAGCCGGGTACCCCGACGGAGTGGACTTCACACCCGCCGTTTCACCCACCGCCTGCTCGGGCATTCCCCCTGGTGAGAGGGGGTGATCGGCGATGCGGTTGCGACGCAGCGATCCCGACGGCCCGGGCGCGCGGCGGGTGCGCCACGGCCGTGGCTTCCGGTATGTCGACCACACCGGGGCGCCGGTCACCGACCCCGAGTACCTCGACCGCATCCGGGCGCTGGTGATCCCGCCGGCGTGGCGGGAAGTGTGGATCTGCCCGCACCCCAACGGCCACCTCCAGGCCGTCGGCCTCGACGACGCGGGCCGCAAGCAGTACCTCTACCACGAGCAGTGGCGCCGCGACCGCGACGACGAGAAGCACGAACGCGTCCTGCGACTGGCCGCGCGGCTGCCGAGAATTCGCAAACAGGTGCACGCGGATCTGGTGACCTCCGGCCTCGGTCGCGACCGGGTCCTGGCAGGCGCCCTACGTATCCTGGACCGCGGCGTATTCCGCACCGGAGGCGAGGAATACGCCGAGGAGAACGACTCCCACGGCGTGGCCACCCTGCTCCGCGAGCATGTCGAGGTGCGCCGGGGTGAGGTGCGATTCTGCTTTCCGGCCAAGAGCGGCGTCGAACGGGTGGCGGTGATCCGCGACCCGGACCTGGGCAAACTGGTGACCGCCCTACGCCGGGGCCGAGCCGATGACGACCGGCTTTTCGCCTATCGCAACGGCGGCGAACGCCACGAGGTCCGGGCCGCGGAGGTCAACGACCGCTTCCGGGAACTGGCCGGAGACGGCTTCACCGTCAAAGACATGCGCACCTGGACGGCGACGGTACTGGCCGCCGCCGAGTTCGCCGCCCAAGACCCGCCGAAGTCGAAGACCGCCACCAAGCGGACAGAAGCCCAAGTGATGCGCGCGGTGTCGGAACAGTTGGGCAACACCCCAGCGGTGGCCAGAAGGTCCTATGTGGACCCCAGGGTGCCCGAACTGTTCCAGGAGGGCAGGACCATTGAGGCGACCCTCCGCAAACTGGCAAGCCAAGACCTGGAAAACCCGGAAGTCCGGGAACGCCTCGAACATGCCGTACTGCGCCTGCTGCGATCAGCCTGACGAACGCGACAGGCCCTTATACGCCGGCGCCGCGCTTGTTCGCCCGCTTACCCAGCCCAGGCAACGAAGCGAACCCGACCACAACCACCAAAGCAAGCAACGCGAACGCCCATCCCGGCCGCTCGAGCAACTGCTCCACACCCACCGCGATCACCAACCCACCGGCATTCCCCAGCAGATAGATGAACGCCGCCCCCGTACTCCCGCCTGCGGCGCCCACCACCCGCTCAGTCGTGTCGAGCACGATCGGCAATGCCGCCAGCAGCGGAAACCCGACCACGATCACCACCACGGTCGCCACAACGACCCCAGGCGCCACGGCCAACGCCGCGCACCCCACCGCCGTGATCAGCAGGGTCGCACCGAGAACCGGCCGTTCCAACCCCCGGTGCACCACGGGAGCGGGAAGCACGACCGAGCCGACGATGCCGGAAAGCACCAGGACGGCCAGCAGCGTCCCAGCGGCCGCGGTCGACACCCCAGCGGGCTTCAGCAACGGCTCAAGCCACGTGGTCAGCGCGATGAACACCCCGAACCCGACGAACACCAGCCCCCCAAGCGAACGGGTCCTCCGGTCGGCGAACAGCGCTCGCAGGGCGCCCGCCGAGACCCGGGCCGGGGTGTCGATCTCCCGAGGTGCCCGCCCACGCAGCCCGAGCCACAGCGCGCCGCCCGCCACCAGGGCCGCGCCGAAGTCGATCAGGAGCAGCGAACGCAGGCCGTCCGCGCCCATCGCGGCGCCGAGGGTCAAGGCGGCCAGCATGCCGACCAGGTTGGCCGCGGCGGCGGCGGCGATTCCGGCGGGGCGCTGTCGCTCGGGGAGGTAGCCGTCGGCGAGTTTGCTGATCGCGTTGAGCACCAGCGGCTGGGCGACCGCGACCACGAGGTGCCCGGCCAGGACGAACGCGTAGTCGTCGAACAGGCGCAGGCCCGCGCCCACGGCCACGAGCGCCGCGCCAACGCCGAGCGTCGGCCGGAACCAGCGGTCGAGCACGATGCCCGCGGGCAGCGCGAGCACGACGTAGAGCAGCGGGAACACGTTCGCCAGCCACCCGATCGCGCCCTCGGACACGCCGTAGTGGCTCGCGGCCGCCGTGGTGATCGGCGCGTACGTCAGCCACACGAGTTGCAGCACCGCGCTGACCAGCCCGTAGGCGGACATGACGAGCCACCCGGAGGTCTGCCGACGACTATCTGACCGCACTGACATGGCTACCTCCGGCGCCACGACCGAACGTGACTCGGATTCATATTCGGTCATCGATGCCGCGAAGGCAAGGCTTCGGTCCACAGTGGTGCCGCGGTCGACCGTCCTCGGTGGACCGCTTGACGTGCTCGAATCAGTCCGCCGCGAACGCGGGCTCCACGAGCACGGTCCGCAGAACCGCCTCGAGCTGGTCGGCGGTGGGCGGCCGGTCGTGCAGGAGGCCCTGCAGCAGCAGGCCGTCCACGACGCCGACGAGAATCTGGATCCGCACGCTGTCATCGGTGTAGCGGCGGGCGAACTCGGCCACGGCGTCCATCCAGCGGTGCGTCGCCGGGCGCAGCTTCGGCTCGCGGGCGGCGAGCAGGTAGAGCTCGTACTCGGCGAGCAGGTGGTCGGGTTCGGCGACGACCTCGGCCATCCGCTCGGCCAGCTCGCGCAGCCCGTCGGCGCCGCCGCCGGTGTCGGCGGCGAAACGGCGCATTCGCGCCGCGTCGTCGTCCATCGAGCGGGTGAGCGCCGCGGCCAACAGGTCGTCGATCCCGTGGAAGTGGTAGGCCGCGGCGGTCGCGGGCAGGTCAGCCTCCCGCGCCACGGTGCGGTGGCTGACCCCGGCGACCCCCTCGCGGGCGACCACGCGCAGCGTCGCCTCGATCAGCTCCTGCTTGCGGCGCTCGCCTTTGACCCGGCGGCCGTCGGTGATCGGTTCCTCCACGCTGCACCTCCGGGCGCCGGTTGTCACTGCGCACAGTACCCACGGTCGATCATCCGACCCGGCAGGCCGTGAGGTCGTTTTCCCGCACCCGCGAGCCGAGCACCCGGTGGCCGCAGGCGGCGGCCAGCACGGCGAACGCGCCCGCGATGACCGCGACGGCGAACCCGCCGTCCGGCCCGAACCGGTCCACGGCCTCGCCCGAGACCGCCGCGCCCATCGCGACGCCGATGCTCAGTCCGGTGATCGCCCAGGTCATGCCCTCGGTGAGCTTCGCAGCCGGGACGATCTTCTCGACCAGACCCATGACGACGATCATCGTCGGCGCGAAGAACACCCCGGCGACGAACACCGCCACCGACAGGGTGGCGATGCTGTCGACGATCAGCAGCGGCAGTGTCGTCAGCGCGGTTCCGGCGGTGCCCATCAGCAGTAGTCGCGGCAGCGGGATCGCCTGCCTGAGCATCCCGAACAGCAGGCCGGCGGCGCCGGATCCCAAGGCGTAGGCGGAAACCACGATCCCCGCGGCGGCCGTGCCGCCCTGTACCTCGGCGAAGGCGACGCTCACCACATCGACGGTGCCGACGATGACGCCACCGGCCATCAGGGTGAGGACCAGCCCGATGATCGCGCCGTCGCTGATCACCGAGCGCCCGCCCGCCTCGCTCGGCGGGCGCACGGCCGGTTCGGTGTCGCGCTGGGCGACGAAAAGCGCCACCCCCGATGCCAGGAAGATCACCGCCAGCAGCGGGCCCGCCTCGGGAAAGACCGCGGTGCACAGGGCGACCGACAGTGCGGGGCCGACAACGAAGGTCAGCTCGTCGATGACCGATTCCAGCGAGAACGCCGTGTGCAGCCTGGGGGAGTCGCGGTAGAGCTCGGACCACCTCGCGCGCACCATCGCGGCCATGCTGGGCATGAACCCGGCGAGCACGGCGAAGACGAACAGCGTCCACGCCGGAGCGGAGTAGTGGGCGCACAGGAGCAGCGCGCCGAGCGCAGCCACGCTGATGCCGGTCGCGGGCAGCAGCACCTTGCCCTGGCCGCGGCGGTCGACCACTCGCGAGACCCGCGGTCCGATCAGGGCCATCGACAGGGTGAACGCCGCCGAGACCGCACCCGCCAGGCCGTAGTCGCCGCGCAGCTGCGACAGCATGGCGATGATGCCGATGCCGGTCATCGAGACCGGCATCCGGGCGATGAAGCCGGTGATGGAGAACGCGAGGGAGCCGGGTGCGGAGAACAGTTCGCGGTACGGGTTGGTCACGGTACCTCCGAAAATAAGTTGAACGCTCGCTTCAATTGAAACACTCGTTATAGTTTCTCCGTAAGGTGGGCCACTGACGACCTCCCGACCGGGTGACGCTCCGTCCCGCACGGGTGAGTTCCTGGCGTGGTGCCGGAGCAGGCCGAAGGGCCGTGCTTAGCCTGCGCGCCATGACGAGGATCGGATGGTGTGCCGCGGCGGTCGTGGCGTTGGCTCTGGTGACGGGATGCTCGGGCCCCGACGGCGGCACTCCGCCCGCCCCTGCCCCCGGCCGGTTCGTCGTCACCTACGAGCCCGTCACGAACGACGCCAACCGGGCCGAGGAGAAGCTGCTGCGGGACAACCGCGTCCTGGAGGACTTCGCCGAGTCGATGACCGAGTACGTGCGCATCCCCCGCGACGTGCGGGTGGTGGCGAAGGAATGCGGCGAGGCCAACGCCTTCTATCTCCCCGACGAGCACGCGATCCACTACTGCTACGAGCTTTCCGCCGCCGAGCGGCTGCTGTTCGCCAAGGACGGCACGACCGGGGACGCGCTGGACGGTGAGGTCTACAACAGCGCGGTCGGCACGCTCTACCACGAAGCGGGGCACGCACTGATCGGCGAGCTGGACCTCAAGATCACCGGGCGGGAGGAGGACGTCGCCGACCAACTCGCCGCCTATGTGCTCACCAGCGCGGACGAGTTCAAGGACATCCTGCTCACGGTCGCGAAGTCCTACCAGCTCAGCGCCGAGGAGGTCACCGACCTCGACGAGTTGCCGTTCTACGACACGCACTCACTGGACCCGCAGCGGTCGGTCAACTTCCTCTGCTACCTCTACGGCTCCGACGAGAAGCGGTTCGAGCAGTTGGTCACCGACGGCTCGCTGCCCGCCGCGCGGGCTGAGTCCTGCGGCGAGGAGTACACCCAGCTCGTCGGCGGCTGGGAATCCCTGCTCGCACCGCACGTCAGGTAGTCCATCCACTGTGGATGTCCCAATAGGACGGAGGCGGACGGTGGACCTTCAGCGACACCTGGCTGAGGAGTGGTTCCGGCGCCGCGGACTGCCCGCGGTGGTGCGCGGCAGGCCGACCCAGCTGCTCGTGCGGATTCTCCCGGTCCTGGCGTACTTCGGCTCGACCGAGCTGCTCACCGACGTGCTCTTCATGATCGACGGGGCCACCCAGGAGGAATGGGAAGTCCTCATGGAGAACCCCGCTTACGAGTTGGGGTACTACTCTCTGCTGCTCGGATTGCTTGTCCTGCCGCCATTGAGCGCCTGGCTGGCGATGACCTGGGTGCGCCGGGCCACGGCCGCGGGCACGTCGCGCGGGCGGGTGACCGCGATCGTCGCCATCGCCCTCTACGTGGTGGCGCTTCCGGTTTTCGGCTACCTGATCGACGCCACGTACTTCCTGCCCGGCGTGATCTGGGGTGGTCTCATCGTGCTGGCGGCGATCGGACTCGTGGCCATCGGCGCCGGTTCCGTGTTCGCTTGGGCGGTCCGCATGGCTGTCCGCCAGCTGCGCAAACTCGGCACGCTGACCAGTCGCGCGCTGCCGCTGTTGTTGCTGTTCACCACGTTCGGCTTCCTCACCGCCGAGGTCTGGCAGAGCATCACCGCGTTGCGCGGAAGCCGGATCTGGTGGGTCGTCGGCTTCTTCGCGGTGCTGGCGATGCTGTTCATGCTCGCGGTGCTGTCCGACGAACTGCGCGACATGGTCCGCTCGCGACCGCGCGGCGCGGACCCGGACACCCTGCGCGGCAGCCCGTTCGAGACCTACCTGGACGAGCACCCCGCCGACGCCCACCCACTTCGGCGGGTGGAGCGGCTGAACATGGTGCTCGTGCTGCTGCTGGCCCAGCTGATCCAGGCGGTGGCGTTCGGCCTGCTGATGTTCGCGATCTTCGTGACCTTCGGATCGCTCGCCGTGCGCCCGGAGGTGATGAAGGCGTGGAGCACGCACGACCTGACCAGCGGCACGATCTACGACATCTACCTGCCGTTCCCCAACGAGCTGCTCCAGGTGTCGATCTTCCTGGCCGCGTTCTCCGGCCTCTACTTCGCCACGTCCACGGCCACCGACGCCCGGATCCGGCAGAGCTTCTTCGACCCGCTGATCGAGCACATGGCGGTGAACCTGTCCGCCCGCCACCTCTACCTCGGCCGGTGGGTGGGTCAGCCCTCGGGCAGCACCACCCAGAGCACGATGTAGATCAGGAACTGCGGTCCGGGAAGGATGCAGGACAGCACGAACAGCCACCGGATGGTGCTCGGCTTACGTCCGACTCGCTCCGCGATCCCGCCACACACCCCGGCGATCATCCGATTCCTGCGGGACCTGACCAACTCGACCGCCATGACGCTCCTTTCGGATGGACTCACAGTGTCGCCCAGTGTGGGTCGGCCCGCATGTCCCGCCTGGACCCGTCAGGGTCATGGGTGGTAGTACTCCGCGATCTCGCTGATCTTCCCGTCACCGTCGACCGTGAGCCGCACGCGTACAGGCGCTCATGGGTGGTGGCGAGGAATTCGGCTCTGGTGCACGGATTGGCGCCCACACCGTCCTTCAGCTGCAGGCCCGCGGTGGCGGCACACCAGTCGCCGACCGCGGTGTAGATCGCCACCTGGTCGCCGAGCACGGCCGTGTGGTGGGTGCCGGGAATCGGCTCCGCGATCGAGGTGTTCTCCTCGGCCCTCACGAACCGGGCCTCGTCGTACTCCACCGTCCCATCGGGCCGGATCGCGGTGATGATGGCGGCCCCGCTCCACCCCGACTTCGGCCACACCAGGACCCCGACCACCGCGACCGCGACGACCACCGCCGCGACCGCCCCCCAGATCCACTTCGTCCGCACGCCACTCCTTCAGGCAGTTGTCCTCGACCACCAGGACGCACCACCGGAGCGCGGGTTGCCTGCCGCTACTTGTCGACCAGGATCACCTCGTACTGCGAAGCCGTCGGGGGCAGACCGGTGTCGAACTTGGCGTTCACCACCGCGAGCGTGTTGCCGTGCAGGGCCGCCGTCGTCGGGATCTGGAACAGCGGGCTGGTGATCGTCTTCACCAGGGTCCCGCTGCTCAGGTCCGGGCTCAGCCGCCACCGGGTGACCTTGTTGTCGAAGTTCTGCACCACCCACAGGTTCCGGCCGCTGAGCACGATCCCGTCGGCGTTCGGCACGTCGACTCCCGCCACGACCGCGCTGGCCCCGGTCTCCGGGTCCACGGTGTAGATCGCCGCGTTGGCGGAGTGGGCGACCAGGAGGGTGTCGCCGTTGGGCGTGGCCTCGATGCCGTTGAGGTTGAAGTCGCCGGTGATCTCGCCCGCCGGGCCGGACAGCACCAGGGTCTGGGCCGGGCCGGGCTCACCGGTCGGGCTGACCGGGATGAAGTAGAGGTGCGGCTGGAACGAATCGGTGAACCATGCCCCGCCTCGGACGACGACGACGTCGTTGACCGCGCCGCCGAGCTGGTAGGTGGCGACGTCGTCGCCCGTGGTGCCGTCGTAGAGGTGGGCCTGGCCGCTGAACCCGCCCGCCACGAACAGCAGGTCGGTGCGCTCGTCGTACTTCAATCCCAGCGCCATCCGGCCGTCGGGCACGTCCCTGAACAGGTCGGCGGTCCCGCGCTGGAGGTCGCCGCGATAGAGGTCGCCCGCGAAGAGGTCGCCCGCGAAGAACGTCGACCCGCGGCCCGTGGCCACGCCCTCCGCCGACGTCGCGCCGGTCAGCACGATGACCTCACTGGCGGGCGCCGCCGTCGCCGGGACGACCGCTGCCAGGATCAGCACCGCCGCCATGGGCAAGCTACGTCTGAGCACCTTCATGACGCCTCCTCACCGTGGGTGAACCGCCACCCATCATGGGCCGGGTTCCCGGCGAAAACGACGGGTCATCCGGCCCCAATCAGGCGGGCAGCGCGGCGGCCAACGCCCTGGTGACCGCGTCGACCCGTTCCTTGGCGCTCGCCATGGGCCTGCCGCGGTGGACGGAGAGCAGCGCGACCACGTACCGGTCGTGCAGGACGCCTGCGCTGTGCAGGTACGCCGAACTGGGCCGGTAGGTCATCCAGCCCTGCTTCGAATACGCGTCGACGCCCGGCGCGTGCAGCCCGAAGGCCTGGTCGAACCCGTCCGCGGCGCGCGCGGGGGCCGCGGAGAGCGCGGCGACGATGACGTCGCGGGCTGGGCAGCCCTGGATGTAGGCGTGCAATCGCGCGATGTCGTCGGCGGTCACCATCGTCTCGCCCCATTCCGCCGGGTCACGCGGCGGCGACGTGTTGGTCATCCCCGCGCGCTGAGCCACCCGCCGCACCGCGCCGACCCCGTCGTGCAGGCCCCAGAGCGCGTTCATCGCGTTGTCGTCGCTGGTCGACAGGGCCCGCCGCACCCGCTCGCTGTCGGCCGCCGAGACGTCGCGCGACAGCACGTCGACGGCCACGATCAGCTTGGCGATCGACGCCGAGTAGAACGGCCGGTCGCCCCCGCTGCTCGCCATCCGGCCGGTCGTCAGGTCGATGACCGCCATGCCGAGGGTCATCCGCTCGTCGGCCGCCGCGACCCCGGCGGCCACCGCTCCCGCGAGGTCCACCTCGAGCACCGGCTTGGCGGCGGGCGGCGACCGCACCTCGGCCACCACGGAGCTCGCCACCCCCGGTCGGACCAGGCACCCGGTCGCGGGCGGTATCGCCGTGGTGACCGCGAAGGCCACCGTCATCAGCGCCACGGCGAGGCCGGGGCGAACGAGCGAGCGCACCGGCCCAGACTTCCCCTTCGGGGCGCCGCGATCCAGCGATTCCCCGCGTTGTGACTCGGCTGTTGCGTGGCCGCCACGTCACGGCCGCGGATGGTCACCAGCCGCACGCGGGCGGTGATCAGGCGCCGTGCGCGTACTTCGGCAGCAGCCGGGCGACCTCAGCCGGGGCGGGCAGCCGGGCGATCTCCTCGGCGATCACCCGAGCCGCTTCGCGGTGGGTGTTGTCCCGCACCAGCTTTCGGGTTTGCTCCGCGATGGCGTCCGCGCTCAGTTCGCCCGCGTCCAGCCGCGACCCGGCGCCTGCGGCCGTGACCGCGTCGGCGTTGGCGAACTGGTCGGCGCCCTGGGGGAGGAACAGCTGCGGGACACCGGCCGCGAGCGCGCCGAGGGTCGTTCCGCTGCCGCCGTGGTGCACCACGACATCGGCGTGCGGCACCAGGTCCGCCTGCGCGACCCAGCTTTCCACGGTGACGTTGTCCGGGATCTCGCCGAGTTCCGCGACCCGCACGCGACCGGCGGCGACGACCACGCGCCCGCCTAGCGTCGCCAACCCCTTGATGGCGGTGGTGAGCAGTTCGGCGGTGCCGAACGCGGTGCCGAGCGTCAGATAGATCAGCGGGCGCGAAACCTGCCCCCAGTCCGAAGGCGCGGCAGGCGCGGAGTAGGGGACGGGCCGCAGCTCGATCCGGTCCGCGGTGGCGAGGAAGTCCTTGTCCTGCAACGAAGGCGGGCAGATGTCGAGGTGCGGCCTGCCCGGTGCCTCGGTGTTCCTGGTCGGCAGCTCGAGTCCGATGCCGTCGGGGTACATCCGGCCGAAACCGTGCCAGAGCCCCGGAATCCCCGCCCGGTACGTCGCCTCGGCGGCGCCGGGCACACCCCATTCATGGATGACCAGGTCGGGCCGTAGCCGCGCCAGTTCGGGCGCGAGGTCCTCGGCGTACATCTCGTAGAACGAGTCCGCGGGCCGAAACGGCCGCAACCCATGGGCGGCCAGCGGCGCGTGCACCTCCTCGCCCGCGGCGAAGTGCACCTCGTGCCCGGCCTCACGCGCGGCGATCGCGAGGGGGATCAGGGGATAGGTGTGACCAACCGACGCCAGACTGGCGAACAACACCCGCATCCCCCGAACCTACACCCGCCTTCGCCCACCCCTATCCGGTCGCGAGTCGCCCCTCCCAGCAACCGAGTCGCCCCTTCCGGCAAGTGAGTCGCCCCTCCAGGCCGATGAGTTCGACATTCGGGTGCACTCGAATGTCGAACTCACTTGCCGGAAGGGGCGACTCACTTGCCGGAAGGGGCGACTCGCGGGTTTAGGTTGGGTCGGGGGTGCGTAGGCGGTCGAGGACTCGGCGTTCGCGTTTGGTGGGGCGGCCGGTGCCGCGGTCGCGGCGGGCGACGGGGATGGCGGCTTCGGGGGTCGGCGCGGGGGTTCGGTCGATCAGGCAGGTGGCGGCGTCGGTCGCGCCGACTCGCTTCTGGATCACGCGCACCACCTCGACCACCCGGGTCACGCCGCCGACCCGGACCCGCACCTCATCGCCCGCCGACACCGTCGTCGCGGGCTTGGCGGGCCGGGCGTTGATCCGCACGTGCCCGCCCCGACAGGCCGCGGCGGCGTCCGTCCGGGTCTTGGTCAGCCGGACCGCCCACAGCCAGCGGTCCACGCGAGTGCTCTCCACAGCCGTCCATGATGGCCTATCGGGCCACGCTCCGGGGCTCCCACAGTCGGTCAGCGAGTCGCGAGGTTCGCCATCGCCCGAGTTCCGCCCTCGGTCGTACAGTGGGCGAAGTCGGTTTCGCTGGATCGGCAGGCCGTTGGGGACGGTGGTGGACGAGGCGGACATGCTGAGCCGGGCGCGGCAGGCACACGGCGCACAGGACTGGGCCACTGCCGCGGCGCACTTCGATGCCGTCACGACCGTCCGACTCACCGCCGACGACCTTGCCGCGTACGCCGACGCCGTGTGGTGGGTCGGCCGCACCGACGACACCCTGCGGCTCGAGGCCGCCGCGTGCGAGGCCTTCGTGGCGGAGTCCCGACCCGCCGAGGCCGCGTGGGCCGCCATCCTCATGGGCATCTTCCTGCTGGGCCGGGGCGACGAGCCGCAGGGCATGGGCTGGATCGGCAAAGCCGGGCGGCTGCTCGACGGTGTCCCCGAGTGCCGCGCGCACGGGTTCCTGCTGCACCTGACCGAACTGGAGCCGAGGCTGCGGGCGGGGCGGCCCGATGAGGCGGTCGGCGTCGCCCGCCGGATCCAGGACCTCGGCCGTCGGTTGGGGCAGCCCGAGATGGTGGCCATGGGAGTCAACGGCGAGGGCCGCGCCCTGATCGGATCCGGCCACGTGGTCGACGGGCTGAGACTGCTCGACGAGGCGATGGTCACCGTGCTGGATGGCGGGCTCTCCCCGTTCATGTCGGGCAGCCTCTACTGCCACACCATCGCCACCTGCCACGAGATCGCCGACCTCCGCCGGATGACCCGGTGGGTCGACCTGACCGAGCGGTGGCTGGCCACCTTCCCCGTGGCGGTGCTGTTCGGGGGCCTGTGCGCGGTGCACCGCGCGCAGCTGCACCTGGTCCGCGGCGAATGGCACGAGGCCGAACGGACGGCGCTTGGGGTGGTGGCCGCCCTTGACGCCAATCGGGTCGATTACGCCGCGGAGGCCTGGTACGTCGTCGCCGAAGCGCGCCGGTTGCGCGGCGACCCGGGCGCGACCGACGCCTACGACGAGGCGCACGCCCGCGGTCGTGACCCGCAGCCGGGACGGGCGCTGCTGCGGCTGCGGGCGGGTGACCCGGCGGGTGCAGCGGCGTCGGTGCGGGCGGCCGTGGCGGCGGCGGGCACCGACCCGCTGCGCCGGGCTCCGCTGTGCGCCGCCGCGGTGGAGATCTCGATCGCCGCGGGGCGCCTCGGTGACGCCGCTGTCGCCGCCGCCGAACTGGAGGCGACGGCGTCGACGTTCGCCACCTCGGGCCTGCAGGCGCTGGCAGCGGCCGCGCGTGGCGCGCTGCTGCTGGCCGAGAACCGCGCCGAGGAGGCCCTCCCGGTGCTCCGCGACGCCTGCGGGCGCTGGCGGGACTTCGGTGCGGAGTACGACGCCGCCCACGTCTGTGTCCTCCTCGCCGAGGCATACCGGGCACTGGGCGACGAGGCATCCGCGAGCGCGGAGACAGCCCAAGCGGAGGCGGCATACCGCAGGCTGGGCGCACACCGGCCGAGTTCGCCCGACGGCCTGACCCGGCGCGAGTGCGAGGTGTTGGCCCTGGTGGCCGACGGCTGCTCCAACCGGGAGATCGGCGAGACGCTCTTCATCAGCGACCGCACGGTGGCCCGGCACCTCACGAACATCTTCCACAAGATCGGGGTCACCTCCCGGACCCAGGCCGTGCGCTACGCCATCGACCGCGGGCTGACGGGAGGCGGGTGAGCGGGCTACGCACAACCGCGTAGTCAGGCCGCCGCGGAGTGGTCAATCGCGCCGATGCTCGAGTGGCGCACCGCTGCCTAGCGTCCCCGGTAGGCGCGCCGACCAGCGGCGCGGTGACCGGTCAGGAGAGATCACCATGACTGAGGAACGCATCCACCGAGCGGTGTCCGAGGACGGCACCGAGATCGTCGGACGAGTACGGGGACAGGGACCGCCACTGGTTCTGGTGCACGGCGGGATCGGGGACGGCGAGGTCGCCTGGGAGGCGTTGCTGCCCGAGCTCACCGACCGGTTCACCTGCTACCTGCCCAGCACCCGGGGCCGCGGGTTGTCGGCCGACAACCCGGACCACTCGCCGCCGCGGCTGGTGGCGGACGTGACGGCGTTCGTCGACAGCATCGGCGAGCCGGTCCACCTGGTCGGCTGGTCGGGCAGCGGTGCGTGGGTGCTCGGCGCGGCCGCGCGCAGTGACTCCGTCGCAGCGGTCGCCGTCTACGAGCCCGCGTTGATCCCGGTCATGGGAGAGGACGACCTCGCCCAGACCTTCGGCACCATGGAGCGCGTGGGTGCGGCGGCCGCCGCAGGCAGGCTCGTCGACGCGATGCGCGCGTTCACCCCGTGGATCTGCACCGACGAGGAGATCACCGCCCTGGAGCGGACGGACTTCGTCGAGCGGTGGGCGGGCGGAATACCGGCCATGCTCCGGTTCATCCAGCACGACGCCGAATACCAGGGCCCGCGATCCACGGATCCGGAGCAGTTGGCGCTGATTACCGCGCCGGTGGTGCTCCTGCGGGGTCGGCGGACCCGACTCGACACCTTCTTCACCGCTTCGGTGCAGTTCATCGCCCAGCACGTCGCCGACTCGCAGGTCTGGGAGCTGCCCGGCCTTGGACACTTCGCGCCGGTGCTCGCGCCGCGGTCCGTCGCCGAGGAGTTGATCACTTTCTTCGAATCGGCCCGGCAACCGGCCTGACCTCAGGTCCGGTTGTACGAGTAGCCGCTGGAGAAAGTGTCCACTTGGGGCAGGTCGTGGCCGAGCCGGTCGCGTTTCGCGGTCAGGTATCCGACGTTGTGGTCGGTCGCGGGCGCGAGGAGTGGCACCCGTTCCACGACCGCGATGCCGTTCGCCTCCAGGGCGCGGATCTTGTCGGGGTTGTTGGACATCAACCGGACCGACCGCACCCGCAGGTGCTTGAGGATCTTCGCGGCCGGGCGGTAGTCCCTGGTGTCGATCGGAAACCCGAGCGTCGTGGCCGAATCCAGGGTGTCGAGCCCCTGTTCGTCCTGCAAGACATGGGTTCGCACCTTCGCGAGCAGCCCGATCCCGCGCCCCTCGTGTCCGCGCAGGTACACGAACACGCCGCTGCCCTCGCTGACGATGCGGTCGAGGGCGGCATCGAGCTGATCGCCGCATTCGCAGCGCATCGCGCCGAAGATGTCGCCGGTCATGCATTCGGAGTGGACGCGGACGAGCACGTTGTCGTGCGCGGTCGGCGTCCCGTAGACGAGGGCCATGTGCTCGTGGCCGTCGCGGAACGCGACGGCCCGGAACTTCCCGCGCCGAGTCATGAGATCGGACTCCGCGACGTCCTCGCGACTGATTGCCTCGTCCACAGCGTCCCCTTCAGCAGGCTCCGGCCGGACGGTCATTACGCTCGGTCGAAGGTCGTACGGTATCCGGTGCACTTGTGGAGGTCACCCTGTTCAGCATCACTGTTCGTGATCACGTGATGATCGCCCACAGCTTCCGCGGCGAGGTTTTCGGCCCGGCGCAGCGCCTGCATGGGGCTACGTTCGTGGTGGACGCGAGGTTCACCCGCGCGGAGCTCGATTCGGACAACATCGTGGTCGACATCGGGCTCGCGACCGAGGAACTCGGCAAGGTGCTCGCCGACTTCAACTACCGCAACCTCGACGACGAACCCGCGTTCGCCGGTATCAACACGTCGACGGAGTTCCTGGCGAAGGTCATCGCCGACCGGCTCGCCGAACGGGTGCACGCGGGCGCGCTCGGCGAGGGCGCGCGCGGGCTCACCGGGATCGCGGTCACGCTCCACGAGTCGCACGTCGCCTGGGCGAGCTACGAACGGTCCCTGTGAACGCTGTCCATGTCGTCCTGCCCGGTGGCGTCGACGACCCGGCCACGCCCAGCGGGGGCAACGTCTACGACCGCCGCGTGTGCCGTGGCCTGGTGGCGCTGGGGGTGGCGGTCCACGAGGTCGCCGTCCCCGGTGCGTGGCCGAGCCCTGACACCGCTGCCCGCGCGGAGCTGGCCGGTGCGCTGGCCGCGATCGCCGACGGGTCGGTCGTGCTGCTCGACGGACTGGTGGCGTGCGGCGTCCCCGAGGTCGTCGTCCCGCACGCGGGCCGGTTGCGCCTGGTGGTCCTTGTGCACCTGCCGCTGGCGGACGAGACCGGGCTGTCTCCTGAGCTCGCGTCGGCGCTCGACGCCGCCGAGCGGCAGACCCTGCGCGCGGCCCGCGCCGTCGTGACCACCAGCCCCTGGGCGACGCGCAGGCTGGTCGAGCACCACGGACTGACCGCCGTGCACACCGTGACCCCGGGAACGGACCCGGCGCCGACCGCGCCCGGCACCGAAGCCGGAACCCGGCTGCTCTGCGTCGCGTCGGTGACCCCGCGCAAGGGCCACGACCTGCTCGTCGAAGCCCTCGCCGCGGTGGCTGACCTGCCGTGGACCTGCGTGTGCGTCGGTCCACTCGGCGATCCCGGGTACGTCGAGGACCTGCGTCTGCTGATCGAGCGACACCACCTCGCCGACCGTGTGACCCTCGACGGCCCGCGCAGCGGCGGGTCCCTGGACCGCGCCTACGCGTCGGCCGACCTGCTGGTGCTGGCGTCGCGGGCCGAGACGTACGGCATGGTCGTGGCCGAGGCCTTGGCCCGCGGCATCCCGGTGCTGGCGACCGCGGTGAGCGGTGTCCCGGACACCCTCGGGCAGGCTCCGGCCGGCGGCACACCCGGGCTGCTGGTGCCCCCAGGGGATACCGACGCGCTGGCGGCGGCTCTGCGGCGCTGGCTGGCCGACCCCGACCTGCGCCGCGACCTGCGGCGATCGGCGCGTGCGCGCGGGGAAGCACTGCGGAGCTGGGACGACTGCGCTCAGGACTTGGCCGGAGTGCTGGCTAGGCTCGGCGGATGAGCTTCGCCCCGGAGTGGCTGGCGTTGCGGGAAAAGGCTGACGCCGACGCCCGGGCCGAGGACCTGCTCGTCCCGTTGCGGGAAAGTCTTGTGAACCGAAACCCCCTCCTCGTGCGTGATATCGGGTGTGGCACAGGATCGATGGGCCGATGGCTCTCCAGGCGGTTGGACGGCGGGCAGCACTGGGTGCTGCACGACCGTGACCCGCGGCTGCTCGCCGTGGCCGGTGCGACGGTGACCGGCCCGGGCGTGACGGTCGAGACCCGCGAGGGCGACCTCACCGCACTGCGCGCCGAGGACCTCGAGGGCACGTCGCTGCTGACCGCGTCGGCGTTGCTGGACCTGCTGACCGCCGACGAGGTCGACACCCTGGCCGCCGCCTGCGTCGACGCGGGCTGTCCCGCGCTGCTGACCCTGTCGGTGGCGGGCCGGGTGGAACTGGACCCGCCGGAGCCACTGGACGCCGAGTTCGCCGAGGCCTTCAACGACCACCAGCGCCGCGAAGTCGACGGCCGCCGTCTCCTCGGCCCGGACGCGGTGGCCGCCACCGTCGAGTCGTTCGAACGCCGTGGCGCGGTGGTGTGGACCCGACCGAGCCCGTGGCGGTTGGGCCCGGATCAGGCCGCGCTGGCGGGGGAGTGGCTCCGCGGCTGGGTGGACGCCGCCTGCGAGCAGCGCCCGGCTCTGGCCGAGGAGGCGCCCGCGTACTTACGTCGGCGTCTCGCGGGTGGGGTGCGGGTTGTGGTTGGGCATGTCGACCTGTTGGCGTTGCCGAGGTCGGCATGAATCGAGGGTTCCCGCGGGGCACGTGTTTCTCTGGATCGGCAACGCGTGGGTGGGTTGGTCGTGCGCGCTGGTCTCTCGGCAGCGCCGAGGTCCGGGGCGGCACGGTGTGCGGGTTTTCGGGCGGAGAGGTGGTGGGGCAGCGGCGGTCCATCCTTGCCGGTGTCGGCGTGATCCGTCGGTTCTGGCCCTGGCTGCGGCTCCTCCTGGCCCTCGCCATCCTGACCGCGCTTCTTGTGCGGCTTGGGGCGGGTGCGTTCGTGGACGGGTTGCGCGCCATCGACTTCGGGTCGCTGGTCGCCGCCGTGGGGATTGGGGTGGTCACCACCGTGTGCGCCGCCGCCCGGTGGTGCGTCGTGGCTCGTCGGCTTGGGCTTCCGCTGTCCCTGGGCACGGCCGTGTCCGACTACTACCGGGCTTTGCTGCTCAACGCCGTGCTTCCCGCCGGGGTCCTGGGCGACGTGCACCGGGCGGTGAGCCACGGGCAGCGGGCGGGCGACCTCGGTCGAGGTGTCCGCGCCGTGGTCTTCGAGCGGTTCGCCGGGCAAGCGGTCCTGGTCGCCATAGCCATCGCCGTTCTCGTCGACCAGCCCATGAACCTGTCCCTCGACCGCGCGGCCGTGATCACCCTCCTGGCCGTCCTCATCGCGGTCGCCGGGGTCGTCGTGTTCTGGCGTAAGCGAGCCGCCACTGTCTGGGCTGACGCGCGCGCAGGGCTGCTCTCCCGACGCGCCTTTCCACCGGTGGTGGTCCTTTCGGCGACGGCCGTGGCCGGACACCTCGCCCTGCTGCTCGTCGCGGCCAGAGCCGCCGGGACCGACGCGCCGGTCGCCCGACTCCTGCCGCTGTTCGTGGTGGCCCTGCTGGTGATGGCATTGCCGATCAACGTCGGCGGCTGGGGCCCGAGGGAGGCATTCCTGGCCGCCGCGTTCGGCGCCGCCGGGCTGGGCGCCGCCCAGGGACTCACGACGGCCGTGGTCTACGGCGTGCTCGCGCTGGTGGCGAGCCTGCCCGGCGCCCTGTTCCTATTCCTGAAGAACCGTGAGGTAGTCCGCGAACGCGGCCACCAGCCCGGCGAGCAGGTCCTCGCCCTTGCGGGCTGAGGCCAGCGACGGCCGCCCGACCACACCGGACTCCGTGTACGCCGCCATGCCGAGGGTCAGCAGGTGCCGCCGGTCGTCGGCGAGCCAGTCGCTCGTGTCGTAGCCCGGTTTGACCATTGCCGGGTGGGCGTGGAGCAGGACCGAGGTCTCCAGTTCACCCGCGTGCATGTCGCTGCCCGCCGAGGTCTCGATCCCGGCCGCGGTCCGCGCGGCGGCCCAGTCCTGGGTGCCGGGGAACAAAGCCATGCCGCCCAAGGCTTCCTGCACGATGTTCGCCAGCACGTAGTTCCCGCCATGACCGTTGACGATCACCAGATGTGGCACCCCGGAGCGACGCAGCGAGTCGGCTATGTCGGTCACCACCGCGTGCAGGGTCCGCGCCGAGATGCTCACGGTGCCCGGCCAGGCGGCGTGCTCGTGCGAACAGGAGATCGTCACCGGTGGAAGCAGTTGAACCGGGTACGCCGCGGCGAGTTCCCGAGCGATGGTGCACGCGATGACCGTGTCGGTCACCAGTGGCAGGTACGGGCCGTGCTGCTCGAGGCTCCCCACCGGGAGCACGGCCACGGTCGCGGCGCGGTCCCGCACGTCGGCGGTGGTGGTCAGCGGAAGCAGGTCACTCATGTGCGCGACCGTAGTCAATCCGGTGGCACAGGGCCGCGAGCTCGCCGGACGCCAGCTTCGGCAGCACCTCGGGCAGCTCGTCGAAGTCGCTTTCGCCGGTGATGAGCGTGTCGAACACCGGGTCGGCGAGCAGGTCGAGTGCCAACGCCATCCGGTCGGCGTAGGTCCGATCGGCCCGGGCCACCGTCCCGACCTGGCTGCCGCGCACGGTGAGCCTGCGGGAGTGGAAGAACTCGCCCAGCGGCACGGAAACCCGCTTGTCGCCGTACCAGCTCAGCTCGATGAGCCTGCCCTCCGGCGCGAGCAGCTCCAGCGACCGCGCGAGACCGCCTTCGGTCGCACTGGCGTGCACCACGAGGTCCAAGCCCTCGTCGGCCGCCGAAGGCGACGCGAACCCGACCCCCAGCGCGGCCGCGACCGCCGCCCGACTCGGGTCGGTGTCGACCAGCTGGACCCGGACCCCGGGGAACCGGGCGAGCACCGCGGCGACCGCGCAGCCGACCATCCCGCCGCCGACGACCGCGATCCGGTCACCGATCAGCGGGGCCGCGTCCCACACCGCGTTCACCGCCGTCTCCACCGTCCCGGCCAGCACCGCCCGGGCCGCGGGCACGGCGTCCGGAACCGGGGTCACGGCGTCGGCCGGGACGACGTAGTGGGTCTGGTGGGGATACAGGCAGAACACCGTGCGGCCAAGCAGGGGCCCGTGTTCGACGATCCCGACGTTGAGATACCCGTACTTGACCGGCCACGGGAAGTCACCCTCCTGGAAAGGAGCCCGCATCACCCCGTGCTGGTTCTCGGGCACCGCTCCGGCCAGGACAAGCGACTCGGTTCCCCGGCTGACGCCCGAGAAAAGCGTGCGGACCAGGACATCCCCGGCCCCCGGTTCGGGAAGAGCGACCGGGCGGATCTCACACTTGCCGGATGAGGTGAACCAAAGGGCCCTTGCCGTGCGTGTCATCCCATATCCTCCGAAATCGGGGCCCAACTGCCGCAAGGGGCGCGATGGTCACACTCCAGCACACCACGGCCTGGCGCGAGCCCGCCGTGTGGGCGGGCGGTCAGCTCCTCCTGCTGGGCGTGCTCTGGGCGACCGTGGGACTCGGTCCGCTCGGCGCCGTCGCCGGGCTCGTGCACGCCTGCGCCACCGGGGTGCTGCTGACTCGGGCGATGCGCCGCTCCGCCACGGCGGCGCTCGGGCCCGCCGACCGCGTCACCCTGGCCCGGCAGCTGCTGATCGGCGGTGTCACCGCCCTGGTGGCCGACCGCGCCGACGGAACCGTCCCGGTCGTCGTGGCCCTCGCCGCCGTCGCGCTCGCCCTGGACTGCGTCGACGGCCTCGTCGCGCGGCGCACGGGCACGGAGTCGCCGCTGGGCGCCCGCTTCGACATGGAGGTCGACGCCTTCCTGATCCTGGTCCTGAGCGTCCACGTCGCGTGGTCGCTCGGCCCGTGGGTGCTCGCGATCGGCGCCGCCCGGTACCTGTTCGTCGCGGCGTCCTGGCGGCTGACCTGGCTGCGCGGGGACCTGCCGCCCAGCTTCGCCCGCAAAGCCGTCGCCGCCGCGCAGGGCATCACCCTCGTCGTGGCCGCGAGCGGGGTCGTCCCGTACTCGGCTGTCCTGGTCGGACTCGCGTTGGTCACGCTTGGGTGGTCGTTCGGCCGCGACATCGTCGGGCTCTGGCGTCGCGCCCGGTCGTGAGTGCGAGGATGCCGCCATGTCTGATCAAGCCAGTGCCACCCGAGTCGCGGGCAACGTCGCGCTGTGGGTCCTGCAGGTGGCTCTCGCCGCCTACTTCGTCTACAGCGCGACCACGCTGTTCGGTGACGGACTCGTGGCGAAGTTCGACGACATCGGCTTCGGCCAGTGGCTGCGCTACCTCACCGGCGCGCTGGAGATCGCCGGTGCGATCGGCCTGCTGATCCCGCGCCTGTGCGGTCTCGCCGCGCTCGGGCTGGCCGGGGTCATGGTCGGGGCCGTCGGCACGGAACTGTTCCTGGTGGACAAGCCAGGGCCGGTCCTGCCCGCGATCCTGCTGGTGCTGAGCCTGGTCGTGGCGTGGTTCCGCCGCGACACCATTCTCGCGCTGGTCGCCACACTTCGGAGCTGATCAGGCTTTGGGGAAGTAGCGCAGCACGGCGACGTCGCCGACCCGGGAGACGTCTTCGAGGTGCATGCGGCGCGCGGGTCCGCCTGGGTACTCGGCGGGGTTGAGGAAGCGCGGCGCGCCCGCATGGCCGATCAGCAGCGGGGCCACCGCCAGCTGGATCTCGTCGGCCAGGCCTGCCGACAGGAACGCGGTGTGGATCCGGCCGCCGCCCTCCACCATCAGCCTGCCCACGCCGCGGCCGCCGAGGTCGTCGAGGAGCCGGGCGAAGTCGAGCTCGGCGCCCAGCGACACGACCTCCGCCAGCTCCCCCAGGTTTGCCGAGGTCGCGCCGGAATCCGTTGTGTAGACCAGCTTTCGGCCACCGCAATGCCAGAACCGCAGGTCCGGGTCGAGGTCGCCCGAGCCGGTCACGGTGATCTTCAGCGGGTGCTCCGGGAGGCCGTCGGCCACTCGCGCCGCCCGCCGCTCGGCGCTGTTGACGAGCAGGCGGGGGTTGTCGCGGCGCACGGTCTCGGCGCCGATCAGAATGGCGTCGGACTCCGCCCGCACCTGGTCGACGCGGTCGAAGTCGAGCTCGTTGGACAGCGGGAACCCTTGGCCGTCGCGGTCGTCGATGTAGCCGTCCACGCTGACCGCGACGCTGAGGAGGACGTAGGGGCGGGTCACGGGTGCGTCCGTTCTGTTCCGCGAGTTGAACCGGAAGTGGTCCGTCGACCGTAGTACCGGTTGGCGGCACCACACTTTACGAGAGGACAGTCGATGGAGTTGTTCGCGCCGCTTCGGAGGTTCGGGCGCGGGCGGGTTCGTCGGATCGCGGCCGGCGGCGCCACCGCGCTCGCCTGCGTGTTCGTGCTGTTCGCCCTGCTCGCGCCGAGCGACCTCGATCGCCTGAGCCCCTTGGCTTTTCTCCGTGTCCCGGCGGAAGGGCTGCTCGGCGTCGTCCTCTTCCTGGTCCTGCCGACGCGGGCGCGTCGGGGTGTGGCCGTGCTCGTGGGCGTGGGTCTCGGTGTGCTGACTGTCGTGAAGATCATGGACATGGGTTTCGACGCGGTGCTGCACCGGCCGTTCGACCTGGTTCTCGACTGGCCGCTGCTCGGCCCCGCCGTGGGTTACCTCGACGCGACAGCCGGTCCCGGTGGCGCGATCGCCGCTGTGGTCGGCGCGGTCGTGCTCGCGCTCGCCCTGCTGGTCCTGACCACGCTGTCCGCGTTGCGCCTGACCAGGCTGGTCGCCCAGCACCGGCTCGGGTCGGCCCGGGCGGTCGCGGTCCTCTCGGTCGTCTGGATCACCGCCGCCATCCCCGGCGCGCGGATCGACCCCGACGCGCCCATCGCGTCGGGCAGCGCCGCCGCCTTCGCCCTGGACCACGCGCGCCAGGTGCGGGCGGGCCTGCTCGACCAGGACAAGTTCGCCGCGGAGGCCGTGGTCGACCGCTTCCGGGACACCCCGGGCGCGGAACTGCTCACCGCCTTGCGCGGCAAGGACGTCATCGTCGCCTTCGTCGAGAGCTACGGCCGCGACGCCGTCGAGGACCCGGAGCTGGCGCCCCAGGTCGGAGCGGTGCTCGACGAGGGCACCCGCAGGCTCGGCGTCGCCGGGTACGGCGCACGCAGCGCCTTCCTCACCTCGCCGACCACGGGCGGCGGCAGCTGGCTGGCGCAGGCCACGCTCCTGTCCGGCCTGTGGATCGACAACCAGCAGCGCTACCGCACCCTGGTCTCCGGCGACCGCCTGACCCTCGGCGCCGCCTTCGAGCGCGCGCGGTGGCGGTCGGTCGGCGTCGTCCCCGGTATCACCTACGCGTGGCCCGAGGGGGCGTTCTTCGGCTACCGGAGCATCCAGACCGCCGGGGATCTCGGGTACCACGGGCCGCGCTTCAGCTACTCCACCATGCCCGACCAGTTCACCCTCGAGGCGTTCGAGCGGTCGGAGCGCGCGAAAGCCGACCACGAGCCGGTGATGGCCGTGATCCCGCTGGTCTCCAGCCACGCCCCCTGGACACCGACCCCGTCGCTGATCGACTGGGCCGACGTCGGCGACGGTTCGATCTTCAAGACCATGCACACCGGCGACCGCCCCGCGGAGGCCATCTTCACCGGCGACCCCACCCGGACCCGCGCCGACTACCGGCGTTCCATCGAGTACTCGCTCAACACCCTGGTCTCCTACGTGGAGACCTACGGCGACGACGACCTGGTGCTCGTCTTCCTCGGCGACCACCAACCCGCCAAGATCGTCACCGGCGACAACGCCACCTGGGACGTCCCGATCACCATCGTCACCCGCGACCCGGCCGTGCTGGACCGTGTGTCGCCGTGGAAGTGGGACGCGGGCCTGAAACCCGGCCCGCGCGCCCCGGTCTGGCCGATGAACACCTTCCGCGATCGGTTCCTGACGGCGTTCGGGCCCTGATCAAGCGTCAGCTACGCGTCGCTCGGCGAGCCGTCGGCGCCTCGCCCACTGCGGGCGGGCCACGTCGACGTGCTCGACATCGTCACCGACGTCTACCGCGCGCCCATGCTCGCCCTGCTCGCGGTGTCGGGCATCGCGGAGGTGTTGCACAACGAGTGATGCCGCCGCTGTGGACGGTAGGGGCCCGCCGGACCGACTGGGGCGACTAGGGCGACCGGCGCCACCGGACCCGCAAGGCCCGCAGGGGCACCACTTACGGTGGCGACGGCCGCACGACCTTCGCGCTTCCGACCTGCGGGCCGCCGCACCCGACAACCTGACATACAGCGCAGGACTTCCCTCGGTCGCCTCAAGAGTTCGCGTAGGGTGGCGGGCGACCCTGGGGGCGTGATGGAGCGAGCGAGCGTGGCGAGCCGGACGCGGCACTGCCTGCTGTTGCTGCTCGCCCTCTTCGCGACCGTGCTCGTCTCCGTCGCGGCCCCTGGCGTGAGTGCGGCGCCGGTCGCGTTGGATCCCGCGGAGGCCGGTGCCACGGTCGGCGGGCCGCACGTCGACGCGATGGCGCCGTCCCGCTCGGCGGGGCGAGTCGCCAAAGAGGCCAAAGAGACAGGGCCCGCACAGGTCCAGCCCGCCGTGCCGCCCGCTGCGGCATCCTGGCCGCGTCCGGCCGGTTTCGTCCGCCTCGACGACTTCCTCCCCTCCGCGCCTCGGTGGGCGCACCGCGGCGCGATCGGCGATCGGGCACCGCCTTCCCGGCGAGTGGATCTGTAGGTCTCTCGCGCGCGGGTGTCGTCCCGCGTGTTCCGCCGGGTTGTTCCCTGAAGAAGGAAGTCGCCGTGCCGCGCTCACTCGCGTCGCGGGGCATGATCGGTCGGGCCGTGCTGTCCGCGATCGTCCTCGCCATTTCCGCGTACCTGCTGTTGACCACCACGCCCCGCCTGGGTCTCGACCTGCGGGGCGGCACTCAGATCGTCCTCGAAACCCACGACTCGCCCACCGCCGTCGCCGACGCCAAGGCCACCGACCGAACCCTGGAGGTGCTGCGCCGCCGGGTGGACGCGCTCGGCGTGGCCGAGCCGATGCTGGCCCGCTCCGGCGACAACCGGATCATCATCGAACTTCCGGGGTTGCAGGACCCGAAGGAGGCGGTCGAGGTGATCGGCCGGACCGCCCAGCTCACCTTCCACCCGGTGCTCGGTGACCAGGCGGCCGACGGCAGCCGGGCCCTGCCCGATGAGTCGGGGCAGACGCTTCGGTTGGGGCAGGCCGCGTTCAGCGGCGACGGCGTCGAGAAGGCGCAGAGCGGGAGCGACCCGCAGGCCGGGCCGGGCTGGTTCGTCGGCATCGAGTTCCGCGGCACCGCCGCCCAGGCATGGGAGCGTCTGACCGCGCAAGCGGCGTGCGCGTCGCCGGGGGACCCGGCGCGCCGGGTGGCCATCGTGCTCGACGACAAGGTCATCTCCTCCCCGCAGGTCGACCCCTCGGTGAAGTGCCAGGTCGGGATGATCGGCGATTCCACCCGGATCACCGGGCAGTTCTCCCAGGCCGAGGCCGCCGATCTGGCGTTGTTGATCAGCGCAGGCGCGCTGCCGGTCCCGGTCGAGATCATCGAGCAGCGCACCGTCGGCGCCACCCTCGGCGCCGAGGCGATCGACGCGAGCGCCCGCGCGGCGCTGATCGGTCTGGCGTTGACCGCGCTGTTCCTGCTCGCGGTGTACTGGCTGGCGGGGGCGGTCGCGGTCATCGCCTTGTGTTGCTACGCGGCGGTTTCCTACGCCGCGCTGCTCGCCGTCGGCGCCACGCTCACGCTGCCCGGCCTGGCGGGTTTCGTGCTGGCCATCGGCATGGCGGTCGACGCCACCGTGCTGGTCTTCGAACGCGCCCGGGAGGAGCCTGGCGGCGGGCTTCCGCACTCGATCGACCGGGGGTTCCGCGGCGCCCTCTCGGCGATCGTCGACTCCAACGTCACCACCCTGCTCGCCGCGGGGTTGCTGTTCTGGTTGGCTTCCGGGCCGGTCCGCGGGTTCGGCGTCACGCTCAGCATCGGTGTGCTGGCCTCGATGTTCACCTCCCTGGTGCTGACCAGGGTGCTGCTGCACCTCGCGGCCAAAGCGGGACTGGCCAAGGTTCCCCGGCTGAGCGGCCTGACGCATCAGGGCCGGGTCCGGCGCTGGGTCAACCAGCGCGACCCGGGATTCCTGGCCCGACCTCAGCGTTGGCTGACGGGGGCCGTGGTCGCCGTCGTCCTGGCCCTGGCCGGGCTTGTCGTGCTGGGCCCGAACCTGGGCGTGGAGTTCACCGGTGGCCGGGTGCTCGAGTACTCGGTGCCCACCGGCGTCGACGTCGACAAGGTGCGCGCCGCCGTCACCGACGCCGGCTACCCGCGCGCGGTCGTGCAGACCTCGGGCGAGGACACCATGTCGGTCCGCACCGAACCCGTGGAGCAAGCCGACACCGACCGCATCCGCGCCGCTGTCGCCGCCGTCGCCGGGGACGCCACCCAGGTGCGCGACGAGAAGATCGGCCCCAGCCTGGGCGCCGAACTGCGCACCAACGCGTTGATCGCCCTGGGTCTCGCCGTCCTCGCCCAACTCGCGTACCTCGCCATCCGCTTCGACTGGCGCCTCGGGGTGGCCACGGTGGTCGCGCTGGCGCAGGACGTGTTGCTGGTGCTTGGGATCTTCGCCTGGCTGGGCAAGACCTACGACGGCGTGTTCCTGGCGGCGCTGCTCACCGTCATCGGCTACTCGGTCAACGACTCCGTCGTCGTCTTCGACCGCGTCCGCGAACTGCGACAACGAGACCAGCGCGCCCCGTTCGCCCGCGTCATGGGCTCGGCCGTCCTGCAAACGTTGCCTCGCACGGTCAACACCGGCATCGGAGTCCTGTTCGTCCTCGGCGCCTTGCTGGTTCTCGGTGACGGCTCACTGGCCGACTTCGCCCTCGCGTTGCTGCTGGGCCTGATCACCGGCACCATTTCCACGGTGGCCACAGCGGGCCCGGTGGCCATCCTGCTCGACCGCCGCAGCCCCGGCGCCGGACGCACCCGCCCACCCGCACGAACCCGGACCCGGGAGAACGACGGAGCGGTCGTATGACGCCGGACCTGATCGCCACCGTCCGCGACGCTTTCGGCTGGCAAGTGGACATCGAGGTGTCGCCGGGCCCGAGAGGCGCCCTGGGCCAGATCTGGCGCCTCGACGTCGGGTCGGAGCGGTACGCGCTCAAGGAGATCTTTGCCGAACCGCCATCGGAGGCGTTGATCGAGGCGGAGTTGGCGTTCACGCACCGGGCGGCGGAAGCGGGTGTCCGCTTCCCCATGAGCCACCCCGACCGCACGGGCCACCACCTGCTGACGGCCCCCGGCGGTGGCTGGTTCCGTCTCTACGACTGGGTCGACCTGCGACCGCTCGACCTCACCGCGCAAGCCACCCCGCGAGACGTCGGGACCCTGCTCGCCCGCCTCCACAGCTGCGCTCCCGGCGCGGTGGCCGAACCCGGCGGGGGAGCGCCAGACCGTTGGTATGACACGGTTCCCGCCGCCCACCGCTGGACGGAAGCGGCCGAACCGGAGGCGTCCTGGGCCGCACGACTCGCGGATCGTCTCTCCACCCTGCCCGAACTCTGCGCGGCGGTCACGCCCGCCGACGAACTGATCGTCTGCCACCGCGACCTACACCCGGAGAACGTCCTGGCTGACCCGGCGGGCGCACTGGTGGTCGTCGACTGGGACAACCTAGGCCCCGCCAACCCAAGCCGAGAGCTGGCCCGCGCCCTGTTCGACTGGTTCAGCGACCCAACCCCCGACCTGCCCGCCATGCGTGCGATGTATGAGGCGTATGTGGAGGAGGGCGGCCCGGGTCGGGTCACCGAGCAGGCGGACTTCTCGATGCTGGTCGCTTCCAGGCTGAACTTCCTGCTGGCACAGGCAACAATCGCGCGAGACCCGGAAGCCCAACCCCGACACCGCGAGTGGGCAGAGCGGGAGTTAGAGGAGGCGTTGCGCATTCTGCCGACGCCAGGACAGCTGGCTGAGGTCCTGGCCGTGACCAGGACCGTCCGCTAGCCCAAGGCAGCGCCACCACTCACTCCACCCCATCAACACCCGCCCGCCTCCAAACAAGCGGCACAGACACGACTCCACCCCCAACAGCCCCACCTCGGATGAGGAAACCCGAAGGGATAGGGGGGTGCACTGGACGAGTGGGCATTGGGAATGCTTTTAATCCCTGCTCTACCCCCTGCCCCCTCGTCCTGGCCATCTTTAACTCTCGATCATCGGTGTCAAGGGTCGGCTTGCCGATCGCGCAGCGACGGCGCTTGCGCCGCCCTTGACGCCGATGATCGAGAGTTAAACAATTGTGGCCGAGGGGGACTGTTCTTGTTGGTACCAAAGAGAAGTGGGGTGGGCCCCTCTGGCTCGATTGTTTAATTCTCGATCATCGCTGTCAAGGGCGGCGCAAGCGCCGTCGCTGCGCGATCGGCAAGCCGACCCTTGACACCGATGATCGAGAATTAAAAGCGGCCAGGACGAGGGGCAAGGGGGAAGTGCAGGGGTGAGGAGCCGTCCCCGAAAGTGACCACGTCCGGAGATCAAGGACCAAGAGCTGTCCCTGAAGGTGACCCGCGTTCGGAGCTTAAGGACCAAGAGCTGTCCCTGAAGGTGACCGCGTTCGGAGGTGCAAGGGCGAGGGCATTCCCGAAGGTGACCCACATTCGGAGCTTAAGGACCAAAGCCGTCCCTGAAGGTTTGCACGTCCGGAGGTCAGGGAGAAGGGCTGTCCCTGGTGGTGGCCTGTTCGGGGTGTGGGGGTGAAGCGCTGTCCCTGAAGGCGGCCTCGGTTGGAGGTGTAGGGATGCAGCGCCGGCCGAGCCTCGTGCGTCTTCTGGCTCGCCCATGTGAAGCGCTTGATGGATAGGACGTCGACCGCGAAGGGACCGGGGTGGGCAAACCGTGTCCACCCCGGTCCCTCGCCAAATCAGCCGCGCCCGCCGGTGATCACTCGGCGCAGGTCTGCGCGGGACTGGTCGTCGCCCAGTGTTCGGGCGGTCTGGCCCGGGGTGGGCTGGGGGAGTGCGTCGCACTTGGTGTCGGGCTGGCGGCCGTCCTTGCGTGCGGGAAGCTTGCCCGTGGCCAGGTAGTCGGCGATCTGGTCATCGACACACGCGTTGCCGTTGAGCGTTCCGCTGTGGGTGGTGCCGCCGACGATCTCGATCAGCGCCGACTTCGGGAACCGGCTGCGCACCTCAAGGCTGCCCTCGAACGGTGTGGGAGCGTCCAAGGTCTCGCTGGTCAGCAGGATCGGCGGCGCCTTCGAGCCGTCGACCTTGACTGGCTTGCCCGCTTTCGCACCCCAGTACACACAGGGTGCGTTGTACCAGGCGTTGCCCCAGGTGGTGAACGGCGCCTTGAAGTGGGTGATCCAGTTGTCCAGCCGCCACCGGTTCCAGTCCGTCGGCCACTGGACGTCGGTGCACTGCACGCCCAGGTACACAGCGAAACCGTTGTCCGAACCCGGTTCCTGGCTGTTGATGTCGTCATAGCGCGCCTTGAGGCCCGCGAAGTCCCCGCCGTTGACCCAGGCCGCGTACGCGGCGGCGATGTCCGCCCAGCCGTAGGTCGAATAGGTCGCGCCGAGGAACACGTCGACCAGTTCGTCCGGGCCGATCACGCCGCCCGCCGGGGTCTTGCGCAGCTTCTGCTGCTGCGCGTAGAAGTTCCGTTCGATGGTGCGGCCGTCGGTGCCCAGGTGGTACACCGCGTCGTGCTTGGCGATCCAGTCGAAGTAGATCTTGATGTTTCGGTCGAACGCGAGGTCCTGGTTCAGATTGGCCTTATACCAGACATTGCGCGGGTCGACGTTGCCGTCGAGCACCATCCGGCGCACCCGTTCCGGGTAGAGCGTGCTGTAGACCTGACCGAGGTACGTGCCGTAGGAGAAGCCGTAGAAGTTGATTTTCTCCTGGCCCAGCGCCTTGCGCAGCACGTCCATGTCGGCGGTCGTGTCGGTCGTCTTCAAGTGGGACAACAGGTCCCCGCCCTTGGCCGCGCACGCCTGGGCGTAGGCCTTCGACCGGTCGAGCCAGGTCTGTTCCAACTGCCTGGTCACCGGAACGTAGTACGGCCGGTTGTACCCCATGACGCCGCTGTCGCACGACAGCGACGGCTCGCTGGAGCCGACGCCGCGCGGGTCGAAGCCGATCCAGTCGTAGGTCAGTCCCGCGCCCTTCGGCACGTACTCGCCGAGCACCGACAGGCCCAGTCCGGACCCGCCCGGCCCGCCCGGATTGACCAGCATGACGCCCTGGTACCGCTCGGCGGACGCCTTGGCCTTGATCCGGGAGACCGCCAGCTTGATCTTCGTGCCGGTCGGTTTCGTGTAGTCCAGCGGCACTTCGAGTAAGCCGCACTCGGCGCCGCGGGAGGCCAGTCCCGGCCGTTCGCACTTGCCCCACGCGATCGGCGCGGGCTCGTAGGCCACCTGCGCGGGAGCGGCCTGCGCCATGGGTGTCACGGACACCCCGGCCGCGACCGCGCCCGCCGCGGCGGCGATCGCCACGATCTTCTTCACTGATACCCCTTGTGTTCCGTAATCATCCGATGATGGGTTACCGCGGAATCGCCTGATACTGCACGGTTCGGCACCCCAGGAGAACCGTCCAGATGACTGTTTCGGTGCCACAGCGTGAAATTCGACCTGCTGTCGTGGACCGTTCGGACGCGCGAGGGAGGCGGACAGTGCGCTCCACTGTGGAGGCTTATACCCCGGGTGGGCGGCGGGCGCCGCCCACCCGGGGCCCGCCTCAGGACGTGGTGATCCCCACCGTGTCGATCAGGAAGTCGGTCCGCAGCGAGTAGTCCTCGACGCTGACGAACTTCAGCGTGACCGTCTTCCCCTGCCACTGGGAGAGACTGGCCGTGCGGTGCACATAGGAGCTGCCCGCGTTGGTGTTGGACCACGTGCCCAGGGTCGTGGTGGTCGAGCCGTCGACGACCTGGACCTTGAGCGTGTCGTAGACGGTCGAACCGGTCTCGGCGGTCACGACCCGCAGGTGGTAGCCGAGCGTGGACGTCCCGGCCGGGATGGTGACCTGCTGGGACAGCGTGTCGGTGTTGGCCTGGCCGTTGCCGCCCATCCACGCGTACCAGGAACCCTGCTGGGCCGGGTAGGTCGCCCAGTTGCCCACGACCCCGCCGGTGATCGTCCAGTTCGCGGTGCCACTCTCGAAGCCGCCGTTCGCCACGCCGCCGGTGGGCGGCGGGGTGGTGCCGCGGTAGTCGATCGTGTGCGTGTACACCACGTTCCGGGCGGTCGCGGAGACGTCCAGTCCGGTCAGCGGCCGGTCGTCGTTGAACCACTCGCGAAACGTGGTGGAGCCGTAGCGGCGCATGTTGTCGAACGTGCCCGCCGGGCCGCCGTCCACCTTGCGCCACAGGTCGATCAGCGCGCCCGCCACCCGCAGCTCGACCTGGTCGCCGTCCTCGGGGTTGGTCCGGCTCGCGGGCCTGCTCGGGTCGAACGGGGTGGTGTTCATCAGGTCGACGGACTCGCCCTCGGGGAAGACGAACAGGCCGTCGCCCTTGGCGTGCCCGGCGATCGCGTTGGCGAAGCCCTCGGTCCAGCCGCAGCTCGGTCCGCTGCGCTTGTGCAGGTAGTGCGGGTCCGGGCAGTCGAACACCGGCCACCAGCCGCCGTAGAGCAGGTCCATGAACGCGTGGCCCGCCTCGTGCAGCACCAGGTGCTCGGAGTTCGGGTCGCCGTCCATCAGCGCGACATACCGCTGCCCGTAAGGCTTGTCGTTATCGAAGTAGGTGCCGTCGGTGCTGCCCGGCTGCCAGTGCAGCGTGAGCTTGGTGCAGTTGGCGGTCTCCCGCGCGGTCCAGCAGCCGGTGCCGGACGACCGGATCGCCCACAGCAGGTTCAGCGTGTCGAAGGCGTGCCAGCCCCGCATGTGGGTGCTCGTCGGCGAGGTGGTGCCGAACGCCGGGTTGGTCCCCGACGGCACGTTGGTCTTCGCGGCGGTGGTGACTGTGTAGGTGCTCACGCCCCGGTTGTCGGTGACCTGCCAGACGCTGGACGCGGAGCTGAACCGGACCGACACCGAGTACATCGTGGTGACCGGCGAGGTGAAGCACACGGAATACCGGCCATCGGTGGCGCTGGTCAGACCGGTCGCGTAGGTCTGGGTGCTCGCCGACGACGTGGCCTTGCCGAGCACCGCCACCGGGACGTTGCGGCCGACGCGCCAAGTGCCGGTGTTGTCGGCGTAGGTGAACTGGCCGGTGGCGCAGATCTGCCCCGCCGCGGACACCGAGCCGGTCTGCGCCGGGGCGACCGCTGTGGCCGTCCCGTTGGCGGTCGGCTGCACAGCGGCGGCCTCGACGGCCGGGCTGTCGGTTCCCCCGACCCCGGCCCGGGAGCCGCCGGGGCGCTCGCCGACGGTGAACTCCGTCGAACCGTGCGCGGAGCGCGCCCGGCTGGGGTCGGCGGTGTCGACCACATCGGCCTGGATCTGCGCGGGGCCCGCGCCCAGTGCGGTGACCTTGAGGGTGATGGTGCGGCCCTCGGTGGTGAGGGCGAACCTCTCTTCGGCGACCTGGTCCAGCCCGACCGGACGCGGCGCGGAGATCGAGGTGCCCGCGGTGTCGAGCCGCAGGTGGCGCGGCAGCCGCACCTGCAGCCGGGCCGCGTCGATCGCCAACTGGCTCCGCAGGGTGATCGTCAGGGTCGCCGACTCGCCTTTCGCGGGCAGTCGGTCGAGGCGCACGGACGCGGTGACACAACCGGGCGCCCGCTTGCTGTCGGGATGGGCGTGGCCACCGTCCTCACAGGACGCGGGGAATTGGGCGGATGCGGGGGAGAAGGGACTGACTACGGCGACGAAAGCCGCGGCCGCTAAAGCCGCCACGGTATAACGCAGGGATTTGGCAGACATGGGGAACCTTCCCGTGGCATTTCGCCACCGGATGCAGGGGGGACCACCTGGTTGAGACGAACACCGATCCGGCCGCGGTGCAGGACGCGGTCGGACGGTCGAAGCCGAGGTGATCGGGCCCGCGGGCGACGTGATCGACATGCTGGGGGAATACGAGCTGAAATCGCGCGGGCGCATGCCGAATACCGGCCGCCTATGGCCGGATCAAACGACTATTCGATCGAGCGTGCACCTTTCTTTGGTGTGAGCAGTGCCATTGGGCGGGTATTCAAACACCCGGAATGCCGATTTGGTGGCCCATCGCGGCCAATGGCTCAGTCATGCCAAACCGGCCTGCCCTCCTGGTGGGAGGGCAGGCCGGTGGTGTCGCGAAAGGTCAGCCCGCGACGTACGCCGCGAGGTGCTCGCCGGTGATGGTGGACTTGGCGGCGACGAGATCGGCGGGCGGGCCCTGGAAGACGATCTTGCCGCCGTCGTGGCCCGCGCCGGGGCCCAGGTCGATGATCCAGTCGGCGTGCGCCATGACCGCCTGGTGGTGCTCGATGACGATGACGGACTTGCCGGAGTCGACCAGCCGGTCGAGCAGGCCGAGCAGGTTCTCGACGTCGGCGAGGTGCAGGCCGGTGGTCGGCTCGTCGAGGACGTAGACGCCGCCCTTCTCCGCCATCCGGGTGGCCAGCTTGATCCGCTGCCGCTCGCCGCCGGACAGCGTGGTGAGCGGCTGGCCGAGGCTGAGGTAGCCGAGCCCGACGTCGGCGAGCCGGTCGAGGATGGCGTGCGCGGCAGGGGTGCGCGCCTCACCTGCGCCGAAGAACTCCTCGGCCTCGGTCACCGACATCGCGAGCACCTCGGCGATGTTGCGCCCGCCCAGGTGGTACTCCAGCACGGAGGCCTGGAACCGCTTGCCCTCGCAGTCCTCACAGGTGGTGGCGACGCCCGCCATCATCGCCAGGTCGGTGTAGATGACACCGGCGCCGTTGCAGGTGGGGCAGGCGCCCTCGGAGTTGGCGCTGAACAGCGCCGGCTTCACCCCGTTGGCCTTGGCGAACGCCTTGCGGATCGGTTCGAGCAGGCCGGTGTACGTCGCCGGGTTGCTCCGCCGCGAGCCGCGGATCGCGCCTTGGTCGACCGACACCACGCCCTCTTGCCCCACGACGGAGCCCTGGATCAGCGAACTCTTGCCCGACCCGGCCACACCGGTCACCACGACCAGCACGCCCAGCGGGATGTCGACGTCGACGTCCTGGAGGTTGTTGGTGTCGGCACCACGGATCTCCAAGGCGCCCGACGGTGTCCGCACCGAGGACTTCAGGGCCGCCCGGTCGTCGAGGTGGCGCCCGGTGATGGTGTCGCTGGCCCGCAGCCCGTCGACCGTCCCCTCGAAACAGACGGCGCCGCCCGCCGTGCCCGCGCCGGGACCGAGGTCGACCACGTGGTCGGCGATCGCGATCGCCTCCGGCTTGTGCTCCACCATCAGCACCGTGTTGCCCTTGTCCCGCAGCTGAAGCAGCAGGTCGTTCATCCGCGCGATGTCATGCGGGTGCAGGCCGATGGTCGGCTCGTCGAAGACGTAGGTGACGTCGGTGAGCGAGGAGCCGAGGTGGCGGATCATCTTGGTCCGCTGCGCCTCGCCGCCCGACAGGGTGCCCGAGGGCCGGTTGAGCGACAGGTAGCCCAACCCGATCTCCGCGAACGAGTCCAGGGAGTGCTGCAGCGCCGCCAGCAGCGGCGCCACCGTCGGTTCCTTCAGGCCGCGGACCCAGTCGGCGAGGTCGCTGATCTGCATCGAGCAGGCGTCGGCGATGTTGATGCCGTCGATCTTCGACGACCGGGCCTCCGCGCTGAGCCGGGTGCCCTCGCACTCGGGGCAGACGGTGAAGGTGACGGCCCGGTCCACGAAGGCGCGGATGTGCGACTGCAGCGCGTCGACGTCCTTGGACAGGAACGACTTCTGGATCTTCGGGATCAGCCCCTCATACGTCAGGTTGATTCCCTCGACCTTGATCTTGGTCGGTTCCTTGTAGAGAAGGTCGTGCAGTTCGCGCTTGTTGTACTTGCGGATCGGCTTGTCCGGGTCGAAGAACCCGCAGCCGCGGAAGATGCGGCCGAACCAGCCGTCCATGCTGTAGCCCGGGATCGTCAGCGCGCCCTCGTTGAGCGACTTGCTGTCGTCATAGAGCTGCGACAGGTCGAAGTCGGTCACGTTGCCCATGCCCTCGCAGCGCGGGCACATGCCGCCGAGCCGGTTGAACGTCGCCTTCTCGGCCTTGGTCTTGCCACCGCGCTCGACGGTGATGGCGCCGCTCGCCCGCACCGAGGGGACGTTGAACGCGAACGCGCCGGGCGGGCCGATGTAGGGCTTCCCGAGCCTGCTGAACAGGATGCGCAGCATCGCGTTGGCGTCGGTGACCGTGCCGACCGTGGAGCGGGCGTTGGCGCCCATCCGCTCCTGGTCGATGATGATCGCGGTGGTCAGTCCTTCGAGGACGTCGACCTCCGGCCGGTTCAGCGTCGGCATGAAGCCCTGCACGAAGGCGCTGTAGGTCTCGTTGATCATCCGCTGCGACTCCGCGGCGATCGTGGCGAACACCAGCGAGCTCTTGCCGGAGCCGGAGACGCCGGTGAACACCGTCAGCCTGCGCTTCGGCAGTTCGACGCTGACGTCCTTGAGGTTGTTGACCCGCGCGCCCTGCACGCGGATCAGGTCGTGGCTGTCGGCGGCGTGCGGCGCGGGCGACTTGGTGTCCGACCTCGGGGCCATTGTTCTCGTGTCTCCATCTGTGAAGCGGGGTCGCCCGCCGCCGGTTTCAGCGCAGTTCTTGGATGCGGACCAGGTTGCCCGCGGGGTCGCGGAAGGCGCAGTCACGAACACCGTACGGCTGTTCGGTCGGCTCCTGCACGACTTCGGCGTCACCGGACTGCAGCTGCTCGAAGGTGCCGTCGAGGTCCTTGGTGGCCAGCAGGATCCACCCGTAGGTGCCCTTGGCCATCATCTCGGCGATGGTGCGGCGCTCGTCGTCGGTGATGCCCGGGTCGGCGGCGGGCGGCGCCAGCAGGATGGAGGTGCCGGGCTGGTCGGCGGGCCCGACCGTGATCCAGCGCATCTTGCCCTGGCCGACGTCGGTGCGGACCTCGAAGCCGAGCGTGTCGCGGTAGAAGGCCACGGAGGCCTCCGGGTCGTCGTGGGGGAGAACGGTGGTGTGAATGGTGATGTCCATGGCGGTAACGCTAGGTGAGGCTCGAAGCGGGCGCTTCTCGATTCCTGATCGGTCGGGTCACCTGTTTCGCCACGCATGACGGCAGCCCGGCCGTCGCCCGCGCCGCCTCGCGCTTGTACACGCTGGGCGGCATCCCGACCAGCTCGGCGAACCGGGTGCTGAAGGTGCCCAGCGACGAGCAGCCGACCGCGAAGCAGACCTCGGTGACGCTGAGTTCGCCCACCCGCAGCAAAGCCATCGCCCGCTCGATCCGCCGCGTCATGAGGTAGCCGTACGGCGACTCGCCGTAGGCCCGCCGGAACTCCCGGCTGAGGTGCCCGGCGGACATGTGCGCACCCCGGGCGAGCGCCTCGACGTCCAGCGGCCGCGCGTACTCCCGATCGATCCGGTCACGGACGCGCCGCAGCCGCACGAGATCACTGAGCCGCTGCGCCTCGTCGGGTCTGCTGGTCACCTTCGGATCGTGCCACAGAGGACGGCTCGCCTGCTGCCTGATCGGCTTGAACAGGGTTCGCACCCGTGGTCGCACCCAATGACCATGGCCCCGGCGTGAGTGCCGGGGCCATAGTCAGTCCACTATGGAGCGTTACAGGGTGAGGGTCCAGGTATCGATGGTGCCGACGTCCTGGCTGGCGGTGTCCTGCACGCGCAGGGTCCAGGTGCCGTTGCGGGTCTCGCTGGAGAGGTTGACGGTGTAGGTCTGGTCGATGTTGTCGGTGCCGCTGCCGGTCTTGTTGTGCAGGACGTAGGCGGTGCCGTCGGGCGCGACCAGGGAGACCACGAGGTCGCTGATGTAGGTGTGCTTGATGTGGACCTCCGCCTTGGACGTGGCCGAGGCGGTGCCGGTGCAGCCCGAGATCGCGATGGTCGAGTTCACCGTGGTGTTGTCGGGGATCGCGATGTCGTTGCCGTTGGTTCCGGCGCAGCCGGGAGGCGGCGTGGTGCCACCGAGGTTCAGCGTCCACGTGTCGATGGTGCCGATGTCGTTGGACGCCACGTCCTGGACCCGGAGCGTCCAGGTGCCGTTCGCGGTCTCGCTGGAGACGTTGACGGTGTAGGTCTTGTCGAGGTTGTCGGTGCCGCTGCCGGTCTTGTTGTGCAGGACGTAGGCGGTCCCGTCCGGCGCGACCAGGGAGACCACCAGGTCGCCGATGTAGGTGTGCCTGATGTGGACTTCCACCGTGGACGTCGCCGACGCGGTGCCGGTGCAGCCCGCGATGGTGATGGTGGAGTTCACGGTGGTGTTGTCGGGGATCGCGACGTCCGTGCCGTTGGTGCCGGAGCATCCGGGCGGGGGCGCGGTGCTGATCGTCCAGGTGAAGGTGGCGCTGCCGGTCTTGCCCGCCGAGTCGGTCGCCGTCGCGGTCACGTTGTAGGTGCCCACCGCGCTCGGCGTGCCCGAGATCAGCCCGGACGTGCTGACCGACAGTCCGGTGGGCAGGCCGGTCGCCGACCAGGTGTACGGCGCCGTGCCGCCGGAGGCCGACAGCTGCAGGCTCGCCGCGGTGCCGACGGTTCCGGTCTTGCTGCCGGGGTTGGCCACCGTCGGCGATCCCGGGACACCGGTTCCGACGGCCGTCCACACCGCGTGCGCGATGCCGTCGGCGCTGCGGTTCAGGTGGGTGGCGCTGATGTTGTTCGTGTTGTCGCACGAGGCGTGGTAGCAGGGGTCGTAGTCGGCGCCCGCGGTACCGCCCCACTTGGTGGCCTGCGCGGAGGTCTTGTTCGCGCTGGCACCGGTCGCGTAGCCCGAGGTCGGGATGCCGCCCTGCTGGAACGAGTAGTCGTCGGAGCGGCCCTGGCCCTCGACGTTCTCCTCCGGCGCCAGGTTCAGCGAATCCCAGTACGCCTTGAGCGGGGCCGCCGTGGTGGAGGTGATCCGGTTGATGAAGTAGCCGCCGTTGGTCGACGCGACCATGTCGAAGTTGTAGTACCCCTTGATCGCGGACTTCTGGGTCGCGGTCAGGTTGTTGACGTAGAACTCCGAGCCGTTGAGGCCCTGCTCCTCGTCGGTCCACCAGCCGAACCGGACGTGCTTGACCATCGTCGGGTTGGCCGCCGCCAGCGCCAGCGCGTTCTCCAGCAGCGCCGCCGAACCGGAGGCGTTGTCGTTGATGCCCGGTCCGGCCGAGACGCCGTCGAGGTGGGCGCCGAACATGATCACGTCGTCTGCGGGCCCACCCGGCCAGTCCGCGATCAGGTTGTTCGACCGGTAGGTGCAGGTCGTGCAGTCCTGCAGGGTGACGGTGTACCCGGCGGCCTCCAGCTTGCCCTTCACATAGTTGACCGACGCGGTGTAACCCGCGCTGCCCGCGCGCCGGTGTCCGCCGTTCTGCGTGGCGATCGTGTTGAACTGGGTCAGGTGCGCCTGCACGTTCGCCACGTTGATGTCGGGCGCGGCGGCCTGTGCGGCGACCGCGCTCGGCGCCGCGATGACGACGGCGACCGCGCCCGCGGCCAGGGCCAAGACGGCCCCGATCGAGAAGAGTCTGCGTTTCATGAGTCCTCCGGAGAGCAGCAGGGGAGAGGAATCGTTCGCGCGTACGGCAACCCGGGGCCGCCTCGGGACTGAAGCGGGCGGATCCGGGCAGGTCGGATCACGCCGGACGCGTGAGCACATTCGCATCCGACTATGTGTCGGTCAAGGATTGCGGGACCTGACGTTTTCCCAGTTCAGCGGCACTGGGCCGTTCGGCTCAGTGGGTTGTACGGTCAGGTGCCCAATGCCCGCGTCAGCAAGGTCCGGCGGTTGCGGGTCGACGTCTTCGTGAAGATCGACTTCAGGTGGTCCTGCACGGTGTGCTCGGAGAGGAACATCCGGCGCGCGAGTTCGCGGGTGTCGGTTCCGGTGGTCAGGTGGCCGAGCAACTCCCGCTCGCGCGCGCTGAGGCCGAACGCCCGGCCGAACAGCGTCACCCGCTCGGCGGCTGACGTCTCCTCGATGCTGACGGCGATGTCCCGCTTGTCGGCGGCTTCGGCACCGCCGAGCCGGGCCGCCCGCAACGTCACCCACAGCCCGTCCGCGAGGTGCACCCGCGCGGTCGGTGGGTTCTGATCGACACCGGCCTCGACGGCCAGCAGCTGCGCGCCCACGTTGTACGCGCTCGCCGGGATGGGTGCCCGTCCGTGCTCGGGCGGGATGAGCGTCCGCAGGTATCCCTCGGTTTCCGGTGTCTGGCCGAGCACCGCCAAATCGGGGGAGAGCAACAGCACCACCGGACCGAGCGGGTGCGCGGCGCGGGCGGGACGCTCGACGAAGGTGTCGGCCTGGCAGCGGCGCAGCGCCGCCGTCACCGGATCCACGATCGCGGCCAGGAACCTGGCCTCGGCCCGGCTGAACCGCGCGTCGGCGCCCATGCGCCACAGGTCGAGGAAACCCCAGCAGCCGTATCGGTCGACGAACACCAGCGACGCCACGTCGCTGACGTCGTAGTCGGCGAGCAGTTCCCGCCACAGCAGGCTCCGCGACAGGTCGCCGCCGGTCGCTTCGCGCAGCAGGGCGACCTCGCCGATCGTGGTCCAGCGATTCACGTCGGTGAGGTACTTGAGCCGGATCAGCCTGGGCAGCTCCGGCAGACACGGGACCTGGGCGACCGGCGCCGATCCCACCGACGTCTCGGGGTCGGTCAGCAGCCAGGCGTGGGCGTCGAACGGGACCACTCGGCGAAGCTCCTCGAGCAGCCGCGTCCGCAGCGCCTGCGCGTCGCCGACGGCGTCGCAGATCCGCCCGACGCGCGCCCGGGCCCGGTCCTGGGCCGGTGAGCTGCTCACCCGCGGAGTCTATGCCGCAAGACCCCAGGGATCTGGGATGGGCGCTGTTCGCCAGCGCTCCTAGCGTCAGGGCAAAGGCAAACCTGACAAGGAGTTCTCATGCCCACACTGCACATCGAACACGCCATCGCCGACTTCGCCCAGTGGACCGCCGCGTTCGACCGGTTCGCCGAGTTCCGCGCGCGGGCCGGAGTGCGCGCGCACCGCGTCCAGCGGCCGGTCGACGATCCCGCGTACGTCGTCATCGACCTCGACTTCGACACGACCGGTGAGGCCCAGAAGTTCCTCCGGTTCCTGCAGGAACAGGTCTGGCCCTCCCGCGAGAACGCCCCGGCGCTGATCGGGACACCGCAGACCAAGATCCTCGAACCCGCCGACCGGAGGACATCGTGATGAACCGCCGCCCACGCGCTCCCTCGAAGATCCTGGCGACCTGCGCCTGCTTCGCGCTGATCTTTGTCGGCGCCGGAGCGGCGAGCGCCGACACCTCCACCGAGAGTCGTCAGATCGTCTTCGCCTGCACCACCTTCGCCGCCGACGACACCGTCGACATCGCGGGCACCCTGCATCTGGTCGCTCGCCTCACTGGCTCCGACCAAACGGGCTGGACCCTGACCTGGCGCACCAACGTCGACCACACGACCGGCACCGGCCAGAGCGGCACCCACTACGTGGTCACCGGCGCGGACACCGGCACCGCGACGCTCCCACCGGGCCCGCCCACCCGCCCGGCGCCGTTGCCCGCGACGTTCAGCCTGCTGCCGCCCGGCCCGCCGACCCACCCGCCGTCCCCGATCCGGCTCGCCGTCCACCTGGCCTACGACGAGACCGGCTCACTGGTCGACGTCCAAGTCCACATCGAACAGACCTACGGCACCGTGGACTGACCGATGACCGCCACTCGCACGGCGAGGTCAGGTGCCGGAGTGGCTCGCGGTGCGGAAGTGCTCGATCAGGGCAACCGACCCCGGCACGGTGTGTCCCACGGACTCGGTGAACGCGAAGACGATTTCGTTCACCAGGTACGGATCCGTGGCGGCGAAGGTGAACGGCCCGGCGGCGGGGGTGCCGTCGGAGCACTTGGTTCGCACGGTTTCCGGGTAGTCGAATCCGTGGTGCGTGCTGTACGCGCTCAGCGTGAGAGCGGTCGGATCCACGCTGCTGTCGCTCTGGCAGAACGTGGTCGCGGTCGGCGTCACCTTCGCCATCACCCCCTGCCACCGTCCGTCGCCGCCGATGACGCCGCCCATCAGCTGCGCGGATCCGTCGGGGTGGTGCGAGATGCCCCATTCCCACCCGGTGTACCGCTGGTCGCCGAGGTCGAATGAGCCCCAGTCGTGGTCGTGGTAGCCGCGCCAGCCGTCGACCGAGATCGGCGCGGGCGCTCCTACCGGCCACGCCCAGCCCGACACCGTGCTGGTGGCGACGGGCACGGTCCAGAACATCTCCTGGTCGTCGTAGGCCAGCGGCTTCTTGGTGGTGATACCGGGTCGGATGGTGTCGAGCCAGAGGTCGGCGGTGACACCGTTGGCGGCGTAGACGAGATGGTAGGCACGCCGCATGGCGTCGTATGACAGGCACATCGCGTTGCTGCAGACCGAGGGCGCGCTGGTCGTGACCGGCTGCGTCGTGGACGAGGTCATATGCGCCTTGGCGCCCGACTCGGCGTAGAAGAAGCTGTTGGTCACCGGCAACGGGGCGGTGAACTGCTGCGCGATGAACGTCGCACCCGTCGCCGGGTCGATCACGCTCACGTACCACCACTCGGTCGCCGACCCCGGATGTGCGACGTTGTCCGACGCGGTGGCGACCGTGATCGCCGGGGGTTGCGGAGCGGCCGTCGCGGGTCGTACGCCGCTGAGGGCGCAACTGGCGACAACGCAGGACATCAACAGGTATCGACGCATGAGCCACCCCGATCATGGGTTAGTTGACACATGTCAAGTTTCACGGTCATAGTTGGCACGTGTCAACTATGTGAGGGAGCAGTAGTGATCAGCGCGCAGGACGAGGAACTCCACGTTCCAGGCTCAGCGGCCCATTGGCAGGAGAGTTACTACTTCAACTGGGCCGATCTCGACGGCGGTTCGTTCGGCTTGGCCCGCATCGGGTTCCACGACCGCGGCACCCGCGCCGACGGCGTGTTGATCACCATGCGCGACGGAAAGGTCGAGTACGTGTACCCGGCGATCGGCGTCAAGGCCGCCCCGGGCCAGAGCGCGCGGACCGGCCTGCGCGCGGGCGGACTCGCCTTCACCATGCGGGAGCCGCAACGCCGGTGGGACATCACCCTCGACGCCGGAGCCAAGGTCGACCTCGCCTGGGAGGCGACCACACCGGTCCATGACTTCCATCAGGGCGGGCAGCTCGGCGACGTCGCCGCGGAGCACTTCGAGCAGGCGGGCAAGGTCTCCGGCACGTTCTCCCACAACGGAGTGGACCGCGAGATCTCCGGGTTCGGCCACCGGGACAAGTCCTGGGGCGTGCGGAACTGGGCCGGAATCCGCGGCTGGGAATGGATTTCCGCCCAGTTCGGCGCCGGATTCGCCTTCAACGTCACCATCGGGGTCGTCGACGGCAAGCCCGTCCACAACGGCTTCGTCCACCGCGACGGCGTCAACCGCGCGCTCGTGCGCGCCACGGTCGACTACCAGTGGAGCCGCAGGAAACACGTGCCGGTGGGGGCTCGCATCGACTTCACCGACACCGAAGGGGAGACCTACCGGGTGACCGCCGCGGCCCTCGCGCAGGTGCCGCTGGTCAAGAAGGGCCTGTTCATCCAGGAAACGCACGCGTCGTTCGGCGTCGTCGTCGACGGGGCGCCGCTGCGCGGCATCGGCGTCATGGAACACGCCTGGCACGCGGGACTGGTCAGGTCGGTGGCGCGGCTTGGGCAGCTCGCCCCGGTCCTGGCCCTGGCCGTGCGCGGGAGGCGCGCGTGATCGAGAGACTCTCCGCATCGACCCCGATCGACCCCGCTCGGATCGGCGGCAAGGGCGCCGGACTCGTCCGGCTGCTGTGTGCGCGCCTCGACGTGCCCGAGGCGTGGGTCATCCCCGCGTCGGTCTCCCGCAACCCCGAGGCCCGCGCGGCGCTGTTCGACGGCCTGCTCGTCGACTGGTGGGAGGAGGCGAGCGAGGCGCACCCAGGATCGCGCTGGGCGGTGCGCAGCTCCGCTGTCGCCGAGGACTTGGCGGAGGCATCGTTCGCGGGCGTCTATCAGACCGTCCTCGGAGTCGACTCCTACGACGCGCTGAGCGCCGCGATCCGCGAGTGCTGGCAGGCGCTCGACGACGACCGGGCCAAGGTGTACCGCGACGGCAAGGGCATCGACGGCGGTGGCGGAATCGCTTTGGTCCTGCAGCGGCTGCTCGCGCCGACGACCGCGGGCGTGCTGCTGACCACCGACCCGCGCAAGCCGTTCGCGCCCGACATCGTGATCGACGCGTCGTGGGGTCTCGGCGAGTCGGTGGTGTCCGGCAAGGCCGACCCGGACCAGTTCGTGCTCGACCGCGCCACCGGCGCGATCCGCACCGTCCACATCGGAGCCAAGCAGGTGGAGCTCACCTGGGACGGCGAGCGGGAGGTCGACGCCGACCGACAGACAGCGCGTTGTCTCAGCGATGACGACGTGGCGGGGCTGTACGCCATGGCGACCCAGGTCGAGTCGGCCATCGGTTCGCGCCGCGACCTGGAGTGGGCCATCGAGGACGGCCGGGTCTACGCGCTGCAGGACCGGCCCATCACCGGCCTGCCGAGTGCGACCCCGGACAACGTCTGGAGCAGGCGCTTCGGCGACGAGTACCTCTCGGAGTACGCGCTGCCGCTGTCGATCGACCTGCTGGTGAAGTGGATCGAGGACGGTTTCGTCATCGAGATGGCGCGACTGCAGAAGCGACCCGATTTGCTGCGACGCAAAGCATTGCGCACCCACAACGGCTATGCGTACTTCAGTGGTGACTACCTGATGCGGATGCTGGCGGCGTTCCCTGTCTCGCTGCGCGCCAACGCCGCCAGCGAGTGGTACACCCCGTTGTGGCGGCAGAAGATCGACGCCCAGCCGTTCAAGCCGATGATGTTGGCCAACGCCATGCTCGCGCCTTACCGCGACCGGGGCCGCGGCTCGATGGGGAAGAATCCGGAGGCGTTGCGCACGCACTGCGAGACCATCGACACCACCATCGTCCCGTTGCTCGGCCAGGACTACACCGCGCTCACCGCGCGGGAGTGGCGGCGCCAGTACGACGAGGTCAACGAGTTGGGGCTCAACCACTTCCGGGTGGTGCGCTGGGGAATGGGCCAGTACAACCCGATGCTGCACGGCGTGCTGGAGACGCTGCTCCGCAAGTGGGCCGGCGACGAGCACGGAGAGCTTTACCAGGCGATCATCGGCGGCCTCTCGGACACCAGGACCGCGGAGCTCAACCGCGAGATCTGGGACCTGGCAAGACTTGCCTCCGGCGACGGACACCTCACCGAGGTCCTGCGCGGCGACACCACCTACCCCGCCTCCCGGGAGAAAACCGTTGGCGCGACCGAGTTCTGGTCCGCATTCGACGCCTTCCTCACCAGGCACGGGCACCGGTCGTCGAGCCGCGAGATCTCCGCGCTCCGATGGAACGAGTCGCCGGACCTGGTGCTCGGGTTCGTCCAGGCCCAGTTGCGCTGCGACCCGTTCCCGGAGGACCCGCGCCGGACCTCGGCGCGGGCCAAGCAGCGACAGGAGCAGGCGCTCGCCACGGCACAGCAGCGAGCCGGGCGTGCCTTGCGCAAGTCGTTGCTGCGCAAGGTGAGCGCGCGGACGCAGCTGTTCACCAGTTACCGGGAGAACCAGCGCTACCACCTCGACTACCTGACGTCGCACATCCGGCTGTTGGTGTTGGAACAGGGCCGCAGGCTCACCGAACGGGGCATCCTGACCGAGCCGTTCGACGTCTTCTACCTCACCGGTGAGGAGTTCTTCCGCCTCATTGACGAGACAGTGGACGAGATCGTCGAGGCCGCGGACGTCTCGGCGCTGCTCGCCGAGCGGCGGCGCCACCACCAGGTGCACAAGGACCGCCGCCCGGCGACGTTCCTGTTCGACGACGTCGAGACCGAGGGCGAGGTCGACCAGCCGACCGACGCCGGCGGCGACGGCCTGCGCGGGCTCGGCGCGTCACGCGGGGTCGCGAAGGGACCGGCCAGGGCGGTCACCAGCCTGGCCGACCTGGCCACCGTCAAGCCGGGCGACATCCTGGTCGCGAACAACATCGACCCCGGGTGGACCAGCGTGTTCCCGCTGATCGCCGGGCTCGTCACCGAGACCGGCGGGGTGCTCAGCCACGGCGCGATCCTCGCCAGGGAGTACGGCATCCCGACGGTGACCGGCGTCAAGGACGCGGTGGACAAGCTCGAATCCGGCAGCATCGTCGAAGTCGACGGCTCGGCAGGGGCAGTCCGAGTGCTGCCGTAGGGCGGTGGCGGCGCGGGGCACCCCGCGCCGCCCACCCGCGGCATCCCCAAGCCCCGAACAGTGTTGGATAACATCACCTCGATGCGACCACGCCTGGTAAGCGACGAAGTCCTCCTCGACGCCGCGCTGCTCGCCTTCGCCGAGCTCGGCTATGAAGGCGCGTCGGTGCGCGCCCTGTGCAGGCGCCTCGACATCAGCCACAACACGCTCAACCAGCGGTTCGGGTCCAAGGACCAGCTCTGGCACGCCGCGGTCGACCACGGCTTCAAACACTTGGTGGGCGAGCTGCTCAGCGCCGTCACCGAAGCGGGCACTGACCCGTTCGACCAATTGCGCGCCTCCGCGCTGCGCTTCCTGGCGACCACGCGGGCCAACCCCGGGCTGATCCAGATCATCAACCAGGAATCCGCCCGACCCGGCGGCTCGCGCTATGAGTACCTGTTCCACCGCTACATCGCGCCGATCAACGAACTCGGCCTGCGCCCCCTGCGCCAGTTGCAGGCCGAGGGGGTGGTCCGACCGGGCCCGGTGTCGACCATCTTCTTCTACCTCACCACCTACGGCCTCGGCCTGATGGGCAGCCACCCGGAGTCGTTCGCTTCCCTCGGTGACAAGGATGTCGACCAGGAACAGGCCGCGGCGCAGGCTGTCGAGATGGTGCTCGACAGCCTGCGCGCGCGTTGACGGATCAGAAACCGCCCGGTTCGTACTGCACCGGGTTGATCTCGGTGTAGCCCTTGCCGGTGACGGCCGAGCCGTTGATCGTGCCCGTCACGGTCGAGGCGCCCTCCCAGTAGTCGACGTCGGGAATCGACGAGCGCACTTCCTGGTCCTTGCGCTTGGGCAGGATCGTCAGCGCCCCACCGGGGACCGTGACAGTCCAGCCGCTGGAGTAGGTGCGGCCGCTGTGCGGGCTCGTCCAGAAGCCCAGTGGCGTCATCGTCAGTGCCGCGGGGTCGAGTTGGACGGTCTGGCCGTTGGGCTTGATCAGGGTGCCGACCTTCTGCACGTAGGCGCCGGACGCGCCCTTGATCAGGTAGATCATGTACTCGTTGCCGTTGTCGAGTTGCACGCTGTACCAGTCCCAGCCGCCGTAGGCCGAGTCGCCGCCGAACCACTGGTGGTCCGACCACGCCTTGCCGCCGGTGATGGTGACCGGCACGCCGTGGTCGTACAGGGTGCCGCCGACGTTGAGGTTGGTCCACGAGTAGTACGCCGAGTCCGCCCACGGGCCGTACTCGATGACGCCGTCGCCGCCGTGCCAGGCGACCGGCTTGTTCGTGGTGGTGGTCAGGTCGAAGACGTACTCGCCGTCCTCGAGGTTGCCCTTGATCGTGTGGTTGCCGTCCTTGCCGGTCAGCCGCCAGCTGTCGATCCCGACGTCGAACCCGCCGCCTGAGGGGTTGCTCGGGTAGCCGATCGTGTTCTTCGTCGAGAAGGTGAAGGTGTCCCTGGTCAGGTCGGTGACCGCCAGGTGGTGGGCGTAGCCGTCCGGCCAGCAGCACCACGAGCCGACGCCGTTCTTGAAGAACGTGGACTCGAAGCCGTACTCGTGGACACCGCCCGACGGGTCGACGCCGGTCAGGTGACCGGTCACGTACCACCACTCGTAGCGGATGTCGTGGGCGCCTTCGTTGGCGGGCATCGCGAAGCCGACCTGCGCCGCGGCGGCCGTGGGCGGCACGGCTGCCATGCCCGCGACCAGGGCCAGCGATGCGCACGCGGCGAACAACCGCCTGCGTGTGACTTGAATGACCTTCATCGGTCGTCCTTCCGTACCGGGAGATGGTGACACGAGGCCCCTTAATTGACAGTTGTCAAGCTAAGGTGAGCGAACGCTCGACTTCAAGTCGCGTTCTTAACCTCCAGGAGGTCTGATCGTCATGGACCCGCACCGTCGGCCCCACCAGCGCAAGCAGCCCCAGCAGCAACGATCACAAGCGATGGTGCGCCGCATCCTCGACGGAGGTGCTCGCGTTCTGGAGCGGCACGGGTACGCCGGGGCCTCCACGAACAAGATCGCCGCCGAGGCGGGGGTCAGCCCGGGGTCGCTCTACTACTACTTCCCGGACAAGGACGCTGTCGTCCGGTTGGTCCTCGAACGGTTCCTTGTCGAACTGACGACCATGCTCAACCGCCCGCTGGGTGCGCTGCGGCATGACAGCAGGTCGATGTTCGAGGACTACGCCAACGCCGCGATCGATGTGCTCGAGCAGAACCGGCGGCTGCTCGACGTGCTGGTCAACGAGGTGCCGCGGCTCGGTCCCGCGCATTCTCGGGAGGTGCTCGACCAGAAACTGCTCGATCGGCTCCGGCTCGCCTTCACCATGATCGGCAGCCCGTTTGACGGCGACGAGTTCGAGGCGCGCTGCTGGGCCGCGGCGCAGCTGTGCCTGACCCTTCCGGTCCGCTACGTCCTGGCCGGGCCGTCGTTCTCGCGCGGACGATTCGTCGCCACGCTCGGCGATCTGCTCGGCGCCCTGGCCGGAGTCGGGGACCTGTCGCCGAATGAGGGCGTTCCGCTGGGAACCATGTGACAGTGACGAACCGGCCGTGCGACCGACCGTCACCTAAGGGGACCGTGACGGCGGCCGACCACGGTAACCCGCAGCCCGCACCGTCACGCGCCAGGTGACCAGAACCTAGAAATTCCGGGGTGGCGGGCTAGTAGCATTGCAACATATCGCATTGCATTGTTACAGTCGTGGGGCCATCACGCGGAGGTAGGAACCATGGCCGACAGGCAACAGCAGGCGTACCAGGACGAAGCACTGGCCATTCGTGCCCGCGACGTGTCCTTCGACTGGACCGGCGTGCCGACCGAGTACATCCCCGGTCACCCGTACGCCACGCACTTCTGGAACGTCATGCACCTCGTCCTGCCCGAGGGCGAGCGCGCCATGGCCGACGTCCTGGGCCGGGCGCTGCCGCGGATCGAGGACCCGCGACTGCGGGAGGAGTTGCTCGGCTTCATCGGCCAGGAGGAGACCCACGCCAGTTCGCATGAGTCCTTCCGGGTCCACCTGGCCGACAACGGCGTCGACATCCCGAAGATCATGCGGCTGATGGAGTTCGTCATGGACAAGGTCTTCGGCGACCACGGCCTGACCGGTCGCGCCGGGGAGGCCTGGTTCCGCGAGCGGCTGGGCCTCTACGCCGCGGCCGAGCATTTCACCGCGACGGTCGGCGAGTGGCTGCTCGACAACCGCCGGTTCGACGAGCTCGGCGTGGACCCGACCATGCTCGACCTGCTCCGCTGGCACGGCGCGGAGGAGATGGAGCACCGCAATGTGGCCTACGACGTCTTCCAGTACGTCGACGGCAGCTATGCCCGCCGGGTGCGCACCGCGATCCTCGCCTCGGCGGGACTGCTGGTCCTCTGGCTCTACACGTCCGCCTGGATGTACGCCAACGACCCGACGGTGACCAAGCACCGGTGGACCTGGCCGCTGGCGTTCGTCAAGGACGTCCGTCGTGGCCTGATCCCGGGGCTCCGGTTCGTCTTCAAGGAGATCCCGCAGTACCTCCGCCCCAGTTTCCACCCCTCCCAGATGGGCCCGATCGACAAGGGCCTGCGCTACCTCGCGCAGTCTCCAGCGGCCCACGGCGCCAGGGCATGAGCGAGGCGAGCACAGGCGCGACCCATGCGCCGTCGCGAACGCTGCGGGCGCTGGCCCGGGGTGCGCGGGCGTACTCCAGGGTGTTCGCCGCGAGTGCCGCGGCGCCGTACCTCTCCAGGTCGAAACCCGTGCGCCGCAACGGATTCGACCTGGACCTGGTCGTCTCCTCGATCGCCGCCGAGGCCGAGGACGTCGTCAGCTTTACGCTGCGCCGCCCGGATGGCGGCGCCCTCCCGGCCTGGATTCCCGGCGCCCATCTCGACGTCTTCCTGCCCTCGGGGATTCAGCGGCAGTACTCCCTGTGCGGCGACCCCGCGGACCGCGGCTGCTATCGCATCGCGGTGCGCCGCATCGACGGTGGCGGCGGCGGGTCGGTGGCGATGCACAGCGAGGTCGGCGAGGGCGACGTCCTCACCGTCCGCGGTCCCCGCAACGCCTTCACCTTCATCGACGTGGAGTCCTACCTGTTCATCGCGGGCGGAATCGGGATCACGCCGATCCTGCCGATGGTGCGCGAGGCCGCCCGCCGAGGCGCGGACTGGACCCTGGTCTACGTCGGCCGCTCCCTGGCCACGATGCCCTTCGTCGCCGAGCTTGAGGCGATCGGCGGGGGACGGCTGGAGTTGCGCCCGGACGACGAGTGCGGCGTGCCCGACGCGGCCGACCTGGTTCGGCCCGCCAAGCCGGGCGCGGCGGTCTACGTCTGCGGTCCGCCGCCGCTCATCGAGGCCGCACGCGCCGTCCAGCCGTCGCTCAACCCGACCGGATCGCTGCACAGCGAACGATTCTCGGCCCCGCCGGTCGTCGGCGGCAGACCGTTCGACGTGCACCTCGCGCGCTCCGGCGTGACCCTCGCCGTCGGCGCGGACGAATCCGCGCTGGCCGCCATCCGCCGGGCGGTGCCCGCGGTCCGCTACTCCTGTCAGCAGGGTTTCTGCGGCAGTTGCAAGCACCGGGTGCTCGACGGGGGAGTGGAGCACCGCGACACCAAGCTGCGGCCCGCCGAGCGGGAGACCGACATGCTCATCTGCGTCTCCCGGGCCGCGGGCGACCGCCTCACCCTCGACCTGTGAGCCGGAGGACTTCCATGACCCAGCATGTCCGCGTGGCCATTGTCGGCGCCGGATTCGGCGGCCTGGGTGCGGCCATCCGCCTCAAACAGGAGGGTATCGACGACTTCGTCGTGCTCGAACGCGCGCAGGAGGTCGGCGGCACCTGGCAGATCAACAACTACCCGGGTGCGCAGTGCGACGTGCCGTCGCTGATCTACTCCTACTCCTTCGCGCCCAACCCGGACTGGAGTCGGCTCTACCCGCTGCAGGCGGAGCTCAAGGAGTACCTGCACCGCTGTGCCACCGACTTCGCTGTGCTGCCCCACGTTCGGTTCTCGACCGAGGTCACCGATGCCTCCTGGGACGACGACGCCTGCCGGTGGCGGATCTCGACCAGCACCGGGGACCTGACCGCCCAGGTGCTGATCGGCGCCATCGGACCCTTCAGCGCGCCATCGATCCCGGACCTGCCGGGGCTCGAACGGTTCCGCGGCAAGGTGTTCCACTCGCAGGCATGGGACCACGACCACGACCTCACCGGCGAACGAGTCGGTGTGATCGGCACCGGCGCGTCGGCCGTGCAGTTCATTCCGCGAGTGCAGCCGCTGGCAGGGCGGTTGAGTGTCTTCCAGCGCACGCCCATCTGGGTGCTGCCGCACCCCGACCGCCCGGTGGGTGCGTTGACCCGTCGCCTCTACCGGCACCTGCCGCGCGCCCAGGCCGCCGCCCGCAAAGCCTGGGCGCTCACCTTCGAGGCGCTCGTTCCGGGCTTCATCCACGAGCCGCGACTGCAGAAACCCCTGGAGTGGCTGGCCAGGGCGCTGCTCACCCGGCAGGTCAAGGACCCGGACCTGCGAGCCAGGCTCACGCCGTCCTACGCCGTCGGATGCAAGCGGCCCACGTTCTCCAACGCGTACTACCCGGCGCTCACCGCGCCGAACACTACGGTGGTCACCGACGGGATCGTCGAGGTGACCGAGCAGGGCATCGTCACCGCGGACGGCACCGAGCACCAGCTCGACACGATCATCTTTGGCACCGGGTTCCGGATGACCGACCACCCTGGCTTCGACCTGATCCACGGCCGCGACGGCACCAGCGTCGCCGACCAGTGGCGGGCAGGCGAGATGGCCGCTTACCTGGGCACCACCATCCACAACTTCCCGAACCTGTTCCTGCTCCTGGGCCCCAACTCCGGCGTCTACACCTCGGCGGTGATCACCATCGAAGACCAGGTGCGGTACATCGTCGACGCTCTGCGGGAGATGCGACGGTGCGACCTGGCCGGGATCGAGGTCACGGCCGAGGCGGAGCAGTCCTTTGTGGAGTGGGCGGACCGGGGTCTGAGGCGCTCGGTCTTCCTCACCGGTGGCTGCCACAGCTACTACCTGAGTCGGAGCGGGCGCAACTTCACCCACTACCCGGGTTTCTCGGCAGGCTTTCGGGCCCGCACCGCCAAGATCGACCTCGACGACTACACCGTACGCCGAGCGGAACCCTCCATTGAGGAGGTTCGGGCATGAGGCGGCCGACTTACGACGTGCGCGACAAGGTCGTGCTGATCACCGGCGCCGGGCAGGGCATCGGTCTGGCCCTGGCCAAGCGGCTGCACGCCCAGGGTGCGCGGGTGGCGCTCGTCGATGTCAACGAGGCGGCCCTCGCGCGGGCGTCCCTGGGTGAGGATCGGGTCTTCATCGCCACCGCGGATGTGACCGACCGGGCCGCGATGGCCGACGCGGTGAGCAGGGTGATCGACCATCACGGTCGCCTCGACGTGGTCGTCGCCAACGCGGGCGTGACCCCGTCGCCCGCGACGATCAGGACCATGGACCTCGCCGACTACGACCGGGTCGTCGCGATCAACCAGACCGGTGTCCTCAACACGGTGCGGCCCGCGCTGGAGGCGGTCATCGCCTCGGGCGGGCACGTCGTCGTCGTGGCCTCGTGCGCCGCGTTCTCGCCGGGCGTGGGCGGTGTCGCCTACATGTCCACCAAGGCGGCGGCCGAGCAGATCGGCCGCGCGCTGAAGCTGGAGTTGGCTCCCCACGGCGCCACCGCCGGTGTGGCGTACTTCGGTTTCGTGGACACGCCGCTGGCGACCGCGACCCTGGACGACGACCCGATCGGCCGCAGGCTCGACGAACTGCTCGGCTGGCCGCTGAACCATCGGATCACCGCCGACGCCGCGGCCGCCTCGATCGCCGAGGGTATCGCCGACCGGGCGGGCACGACGATCGCCCCGGCCCGGTGGCTGCCCTATTCGCTGTTTCGTGGCGTCATCAACGCCGCCGTGGACCGGGTCCTGGCCAAGGACCGACGCGTGCACCAGCTGATCCGCGACCTTGAGGCACGTCAGAAGTCCGCGCGGTGACGCGCCACCAAAGGCCGAGCCTGACCAGCGGGCTCGTGGCGGTGTGTGGCAGGCGCATCGTCCGACCGCGGATCGACACCGTCCGGCTCGAAGGCACCCAACTGCGCTATCTGCGCGCGGCCATCACCATCGCCGGGGTACTCGCCGGGTGGCCCGGCACCGCAAAGATCCAGCCACTGCGGACAGCGCGGTTCGCAGGCGAGTGGGTGCGGGCCCGCAACGCGCGGCCGATCGCCGCCGGAGTGGTCCTCTACCTCCACGGCGGCGGCTACGTCGCCTCGTCGCCACGCGCCTACCGGTGTGTCACCGGGCCGCTCTCCCGGCTGACCGCACTGCCGGTGCTCGCGGTCGCCTACCGCCGCGCGCCCGAACACCCGTATCCGGCGGCACTCGACGACGCCCTCGCGGCCTACGAATGGTTGCTGGGCCAAGGACATCGGCCGGAGCGCATCGCGGTCGCGGGCGATTCCGCCGGTGGCCACCTGGCGGTCGGGCTGCTGACGACCTTGGCCCAGCGGCGAAGCGCGCTGCCCGCCGCGGTGACGCTGTTCTCCCCGCTGCTCGACCCCACGCTCACCGACGCGATCCGCCGCGACGCGGTCCGACCCGACCCGGTGATGACCCCGACCTTCGCCGCCCGGTGCTCCGCGGCGTTTCACCCCGGTGGGGACTTCGCCGACCCGCGGCTATCGCCGTTGACCGCGACTCTCGCCGTGCTGCGCCGATTCCCGCCGATCCTGACCCAGGTCGGCGGCACCGAGTGTTTCGCCGGGGACTCCGAGCGCCTGCACGAGCGACTGGACCGGGCAGGCGTCGCCAACCGGCTGTTCGTGGTGCGCGGCCAGGTGCACTCCTACGTCACGCTCCAGCGGCTGGTGCCCGAGGCGCGCCTGGCACTGCTTCGAGCGGCGATCTTCGTCCGCTCCCACTTGGGCGACGCAAACGCCCGAACCTGCTGTCATCCGGCCGGGGAGTGCGCTCCGGTGACGATCGGCACGAGGTAGGTGCGGGCGAACTGCACCAAGTCGGCCTCGTTGTCGAGGGGGATGTGGCCTCGCGGGGTGACGATGAACGAGTGCGCGAGCCGCACCATGACTTCGGCCCGGGCGGGATAGTCGTCCGCGGGGGGCAGCAGCTTCTCCCGGACGGCCTGTTCGAGCATCTCCACGGTCCCCGCGACGGCGATCTGGATGAGCGCGGTCCCCTCGGTGGTCATTTTGGGCAGCGACGTCTCCGGTTCCAGTCGCCGCAGGCGGTTGATCAGGGTGTGGGTCCACAGGCGGTGCACCACGGTGGCGAAGGCGACCGCGATGCGATCGGCGGCGGTGGCCGACTTGCTCGCCGTGTCGAACACGGCCGCGAAGATCCGTCGCGCCTCCCGGGCGTTCACCGCTTCGACGACGTCGCTCTTGGAGCCGAGCCGCCGGTAGACGGTGACCCGGTCGACACCCGCGCGGCGGGCGATGTCCTCCAGCGTCGTACGCCGGATGCCCACGTCCTCGAACAGCGCGAGGGCGGCGTCGAGGATGCGTTCCGTGGAGTCAGTGGCACTGGTCGTCACCCGCACCACTCTACGGACCGGGCGCAACAATCCGCCAATTATGTTGCAATTCTGGATGCAACATTGCAACACATAAAGTTGCATCGTACTGTTCCGGATGTGGCAGTGCCGACTTCCGAGGAGCCTTCGATGACCGACCGGCCGAGCACCCTGTGTGAAGCTTTTCAGCGCACGGCTGCCGTCGCCCCCGACGCTGTCGCCCTGCGCACCCCCGGCGATGTCGAGACGCTGACCTGGCGCGAGTACGCCGAACAGGTGCGCCAGGTCGCCGCGGGCCTGGCCGCACTGGGAATCGGGCGAGGTGACGCCGTCGCGCTGATGATGTCCAACCGGGTCGAGTTCTACCCCCTGGAAGTCGGGGCGCAGCACGTCGGCGCGACGTCGTTCTCGGTCTACAACACCCTTGCCGCGGACCAGTTGAAGTACGTCTTCGGCAACGCGGGCAACCGGTTGGTGTTCTGCGAGGCCCAGTACGTCGAGCGGATCCGTTCCAGTGGCGCGGAAATCGACCACATCGTTGTTGTTGACGGAGCCGCCGAAGGCGCGATGACTGTCGCGGAACTGGTCGCGCGCGGCGCGGCCGACTACGACTTCGACGCGGGCTGGCAGGCCGTGCGGCCCGACGACATCGCCACCCTGATCTACACCTCGGGCACCACCGGCAACCCCAAGGGCGTGGAGTCCACCCACGCGAACCTGATGTACGAGGCGTACGCGTTCGCGGAGGTCCTCGACGTCGAGTTCGGCGACCGGATCACCTCCTTCATGCCGACCGCGCACATCGCCGACCGGTTCACCGCCCTGTACCTGCAGGAGGTGTTCGGCACCCAGGTCACCACCGTCGCCGACCCGCGCCAGATCGCCGCCGCGCTGCCCGACACGCGCCCGACGTTCTGGGGCGCGGTCCCGCGTGTGTGGGAGAAGCTGAAGCTGGCCATCGAGTTCGGTGTGGCCGCCGAGCAGGACGAAACCCGCAAGCAGGGCTTGCTGTGGGCGCTCTCGGTCGCGGCCAAGAAGGGCGCGGCCGACCTCGCGGGCGAGCAGCTGTCCGACGAGGTCGCCGCCGAGTGGGCCAAGGCCGACCAGCTGGTGCTTTCGCTGCTGCGCAAGAAGATCGGCCTGGACGAGGTGCGCTGGGCGATGTCCGGCGCCGCGCCGATCCCGCCGGAGACCCTCGGCTTCTTCGCCGGTCTCGGCATCCCGATCGCCGAGATCTGGGGCATGTCGGAGCTGACCTGTGTGGCCAGCGCCGCGCACCCACGCGACGCCAAGCTCGGCGCGGTCGGCAGGCTGCTGCCCGGCATGGAGGGCAAGATCGCCGAAGACGGCGAGTTCCTCATCCGCGGACCGCTGCTGATGAAGGGCTACCGCAAGGAGCCGGAGAAGACCGCCGAGGCGATCGACGCCGAGGGCTGGCTGCACACCGGCGACATCATCACGATGGACGACGCGGGCTTCCTGCGGGTGGTCGACCGCAAGAAGGAACTGATCATCAGCTCGTCGGGCAAGAACCTGTCGCCCGCGAACATCGAGAACACGATCAAGGCGGCGGCGCCGCTGGTGGGCGCGCTCACCGCGATCGGCGACAACCGGCCCTACATCACCGCGCTGATCGTGCTCGACCTCGACGGCGCCGCCGCCTACGCCGCGCAGCGCGGGCTCACCGACGCCACCGCCGAGGCCCTGGCCGTCGACGCCGACGTCATCGCCCGGATCAGCGCCGGTGTCGCGGCGGGCAACGAGAAGCTGTCGCGGGTCGAGCAGATCAAGCGATTCATGATCCTGCCGACGTTCTGGGAGCCGGGCGGCGACGAGCTGACCCTGACCATGAAGCTGCGCCGCAAGCCGATCTCCGCCAAGTACGGCCCGCAGATCGATGCCCTCTACGCCGACGAGCCAGGTGACGGCGTACACGAGGCCGTGGCCGCGGAGAGTCGGTAGCGGCGATGACCCGTTGGTACCCGCTGAAAGCTGCCGCCGGTGACGCCGTGGGGACCGCGGCGACTCGACACCTGCACGTCGTCGAGCTCGCCGCGCCGCCCGCCGCGGTCTGGTCGGCACTGACCGCGCCCGACACGCTCGTGTCGTGGTCGCCGCTGATCACCGGCGTCGAATGGCGCACCCCCCGCCCATTCGGCGTCGGCACCACCCGTGTGGTGACACTCGGGCCGGGTCTCGTCTCGTTGCGGGAACGGTTCTACCGCTGGGAAGAAGGCAAGCGGATGACGTTCTCCGTCGAGGCCGCGACCCGGCCCCTGTTCACCACGTTCGGCGAGGATCTGCGTCTTGACGAGACCCTCGCCGGAACCCGGCTCACGTGGACCTTCGCCTACTCCGGTGTCCCGGCGTTGCACCAGGCCTTGAAGCTGGGCGCTCCGCTGACCGGACGTCTTTTGGGCGGCATCGCGCAGGGCATCCGCAAAGTGGTCGAACCGAGTATGCGGAAGGGTGTTGCCCGATGACCAAAGCCCAGGTCCGCCTCCCCAAGGTCGCGACGCCGCCGATGTTCGAGGTGTGCGACCCGGCGACCGGCGAAGTCATCGCGAGCTACCCCGAGCACGGTGTCGCCGACGTCACGGCCGCTGTGGCCGCGGCGAGGGCGGCGGCGCCCGCGTGGGTCGCGCTGGGTTTCGCCGACCGCGGCAGGCTGCTCGACCGCTGGCGGGGCGAGATCGCCCGTGGCGCCGACACCCTCGCCCGACTGATGAACGCCGAGGTCGGCAAGCCGGTGTCGGACGCCAGGCTTGAGATCGTGATGGCGCTGCAGCACTTGGCATGGGCCAGCAAGAACGCGGGAGCCGTCCTCGGCCGCAGGCGGATGCCGAGTGACCTGATGACCATCAACCAGGCGGCGACGCTGGAGTACCCGCCGCTGGGCGTGGTCGGGGTCATCGGTCCGTGGAACTACCCGGTGTTCACGCCGCTCGGCTCGCTGTCGTTCGCGCTCGCCGCGGGCAACGCGGTCGTGTTCAAGCCCAGCGAGTTCTCCCCGGGGGTGGGGGAGTGGCTGGTCCGGGCGTTCGAGCGCGCCGTGCCGGAACACCCGGTGCTGCGCCTGGTCACCGGGTCGGGCGCGACCGGGGCGGCGCTGTGCGAGTCCGGTGTGGACAAGATCGGCTTCACCGGCTCGACCGCGACCGGCAAGAAAGTCATGGCGGCCTGCGCGCGATCCCTGACACCCGTGCTGATGGAGTGCGGCGGCAAGGACGCGCTCGTCGTCGATGTCGACGCCGACCTCGACGCCGCGGCGGACGCGGCGGTGTGGGGCGCGCTGTCGAACGCGGGCCAGACTTGCCTTGGCGTGGAACGGGTCTACGTGCACGAGTTGGTCTACGACCAGTTTCTCGACCGGGTCCTGGCGGCGGCCAAGGACGTGCGCGCGGGCTCGGATGCGGGCGCGAAGATCGGCCCGATCACCATGCCCAGCCAGGTCGCGGTCATCCGCGCGCACATCGAGGACGCCCTTGAGCGCGGTGGCCGCGCGGTGCTCGGCGGTCTCGACACCTTCGACAGCCAGTTCGTCCAGCCGACGATCCTGGTCGACGTGCCGGAGGACGCGCTCGCTGTCACCGAGGAGACCTTTGGGCCGACGATGACCATCGCCAAGGTCGACGACATGGACCAGGCCGTCGAGTTGGTCAACGCCAGCCGCTACCACCTCGGCGTCACGATCTTCGCGCGCAGGCGCGGCAGTGAGATCGCCGGCCGGATCCGTGCAGGCGGCGTCGCGGTCAACGCGTTCGTCGCGTACGCCACGATCCCGACCCTGCCGCTGGGCGGTGTCGGCGAGTCCGGCTTCGGCCGGGTGCACGGTCCGGACGGGCTGCGCGAGTTCACCTACCCGAAAGCCGTGACCAGGCAGCGGTTCCCGTCCCCGCTCGCGCTGACCACGTTCGCCCGCACCGAGTTCACCGATCGCATCGTCAGGGTGCTGACAACCCTGTTGCACGGGAGAATCCGGTGACGGCACCAGATCCATCGACTGGAAAGGCAGGCCCCGGCGTGTCACTGCGAAGTGTGCGGTCGCCCTGGATGGACGACGAGCTGACCGCCGTGCGCGAACTCGCACGCACCTACTTCACCAAGGAGGTGGCGCCGCACCAGGACCGATTCATCGAGCAGGGCCACCCGGACCGCGAGTTGTATGCGCGCGCGGGTGAGCTGGGCCTGAACTGCATGTCCATCCCCGAGGAGTACGGGGGCGGCGGCGGGACGTTCGCCAGCGAGATCGTGCTGATCGAGGAGCAGGTCCGCGCGGGCGATCAGGCGATGGGCTTCGTCGTGCACGCGGGCATCGTGGCGCACTACCTCAACGCCTACGCCTCGCATGAGCAGAAGCTGCGGTGGCTGCCGAAGCTCGCGAGTGGACAGTGGGTCGGGTCCATCGCGATGACCGAGCCCGGCACCGGGTCGGACCTGCAGGCCATCGCCACCCGCGCGGCCAAGGACGGCGACGACTACGTCATCAGCGGCGCCAAGACGTTCATCACCAACGGTGCCCTGTGCGACCTGGTGATCATCGCCTGCAAGACCGGCGACGCGGCGGGTGCGGCCGGGTTGAGTCTGATCGTAGCCGAGGTCGGCGACGACACCCCCGGTTTCCAGCGCGGCCGGATCCTGCACAAGATCGGCAACCAGGGCCAGGACACCGCCGAGCTGTTCTTCGACGGACTCCGCGTGCCCCAGGCGAACCTGCTCGGCCCGGCCGAGGGCAAGGGCTTCATCCAGCTCATGGAGCAGCTTCCGCAGGAGCGGCTGCTGACCGGCACGCTGGCCGTGGCGTCCATGGAGGTCGCCGTCGACCTGACCGTCGAGTACGCCAAGTCGCGCGAGATATTCGGCAAGCCGCTGTTCGTCATGCAGAACACCAGGTTCGAGCTCGCCGAGTGCGCCACCATCACCACGATCGGCCGCACCTTCCTCGACGACTGCATCGGCAAACACCTGCGCGGCGAACTCGACGTCACCACCGCCGCGATGGTCAAGTACTGGCTCACCGACCGGCAGGGCGAGGTCGCCGACCGCTGCCTGCAACTGTTCGGCGGCTACGGGTACATGGACGAGTACCCGATCGCCCGCATCTACACCGGCGCCCGCGTCATGCGCATCCTCGCCGGGGCCAACGAGGTCATGAAAGACCTGATCGCCCGCTCGCTGTGAGTCCAAGGAGTGCCATGACTTTCGAGGCCATCACGTACGCGGTGGAGGACGGGATCGCCACGATCACCCTCAACCGGCCCGCCGCCCGCAACGGATACACGATCCGGATGGCGAACGAACTCCCCGAGGCGTTCGCCGCCGCGGACGCCGATGACGACGTTCGCGTCGTGGTGATCAACGCCAACGGCAAGGACTTCTGCGTCGGCATGGACCTCACCGAGGGCGGCGACGACTTCACCGCCGCCGACTGGGTGGAACCCGCCTCCCGCGCGACCCGGCCGTTGTCGCGGATGAACAAGCCGGTAATCGCCGCCATCCACGGTGCCGCGGTCGGGGTCGGCTCCACCCTGACCTTGCCCGCCGACATCCGGATCGCGGCGTCCGACGCCCGCTTCGGTTTCGTCTTCGCCCGCCGGGGCTTGTTTCCCGAGGGTGGCTCGACCTGGTTCCTGCCAAGGATTGTCGGGCTCGCGCGGGCGCAGGAGTGGATGCTCACCGGTCGGCTGATCCCGGCGACCGAAGCGCTCGCGGCCGGGCTGGTGTCCCAGGTGGTCGAGCCGGAAGCGCTGCTGGACAAAGCCTATGAGATCGCACGCGACCTCATCGCCAACACCGCCCCAGTGGCCACGGCGGTCATTCGCCGGACGCTGCTGCACATGCAGGGCGAGGACTCCCCGGAAGCGGCCTTCCAGCTCGACTCGAAGCTGATCGCGCACGCGTTCGCGAGCCCGGACTCGCTGGAGGGCATCACGGCGTTCCTGCAGAAGCGGGCACCGAAGTTTCCCGGCACGGTGCCCGCCGACCTGCCTGCGTTCCTCCCGTGGCGGGCCCCAGTGTCCCAAGCAGACTGACCGCTAGGCGGGGCGGTAGTCGGTGGTTGTGGTGCCGGTCCACCGTTTGAACGCGCGGTAGAAGGCGCTGACCTCCGAGAAGCCGAGCAGGGCGGCGATGTCGCTCACCGGTTCGTCGCACGCGAGTCGGGTGATCGCGGCGTCGCGCAGGATCTGCTCGCGGATGCGTCCGGTGGAGGTGCCCAATTCTTGCAGTCGCCTGCGCAGCGTCGCCTGGCTGATGCCGAGGCGGTCGGCCAGTTCCCCCGGGGTGGGCAGGTCCGTCCCGACCCGCTGTTCGATCATGCGCCGCACCTGGTCGGCGGCGGTCAACGTCACCGACCGCCGGGTCAGCAGGTCGACAGCGGGTTCGCTCAGCAAGCCGTAAAGGCTTCGCTCGTCCCGGATGACCGGCCTGGCGAGTTCCTTCTCGTCGAACCACAGCACCGACTCCGCGGCGCCGAATGACGAAGCGCACCCGAAGGCGTGGTGGTAGAGGGCGGCGTACGCGGGCCTCGGATAGGTGAATGACGCCGAGGTCAGGTAGATCCGAGCCCCGACAAGCCATTCGGCGAAGCGGTGGATGGAGCACATGACCACCTCCGCGAGGAAGTGGTCTTCGTCGTCGGTGCCGCGCAGGTCGAACTCCAGGCCCGCGTGCCCGTCGGCCCGCACGAGGCGGACGTAGGGCCCGGTCGGGAACATCCGCAGGAAGCGCCGCATCCGTCGCAGCGCGTCGCCGAGGTCCTGCGCGGCAACCAGCGTCAGGCCCATGGTGGCGAAGGACCCGACCGGCCGGGGCAACGCGGCCCGGCCGAGCGACTCGTCGTCGAGCGTGCGCACGACCTCGCTGAACAGGCTCTGCCCCTGCTCTCTGGTCATGCGGGCGTGCGGCGAGGAGAGCAACGGCTGGGGAATCCCGGCCCGCTTGACCGCCAACGCCACATCGAGGTCGGCGCGACGCAACCCGTACAGCATGGAGTGCGCGTAGCGGATCGGGATCGTCGTGGCCATGGCGCGCTCCAATCGTCCTATGAGGTCGCTGTGTGTTCAACGAGCGGGCCGGTCCCAGGACGCGGTTGAGCGTGCTGGTCATAGAAAGCGCGCACGCGTGTCATGTCGTCACGGCGATCGGTCTCCTACTGTTCGACTGCACGCCACGGTGAACTCGATGACCTTGCCGTTGCCGGGATTCGGGAGGTACTGACGTGTTTCTCCGGAGTTCGCCATGAGCACCCACCAGAAGTCGTGGGTCGACTTCCCCGGGATCGGCGCCCTGCGCCAGACCGGCCGCTTGGCCCTGCTCGCCGTGGAAGTGCTCCGGCTGGTGCCGCGCCGGCCGTTCCAGACGCGCGAGTTCATCCAGCAGTGCTGGTTCTTCGCCAGTGTGACCGTGCTGCCGACCGCGCTGGTCGCCATCCCGTTCGGCGCGGTCATCTCCCTGCAACTGGGCGCGCTGACCTCGCAGATCGGCGCCCAGTCCTTCACCGGCGCCGCCGCCGGCCTGGCCATCGTCCAGCAGGCGGCTCCCTTGGTGACGGCGCTGCTCGTGGCGGGGGCGGGCGGGTCCGCGGTGACGGCCGACCTAGGCGCCCGGACCATCCGCGAGGAGATCGACGCGATGCAGGTGTTGGGGGTCAACCCGATCCAGCGTCTGGTCGTGCCGCGGGTGTTGGCCGCGGTCGTGATCGCCGTGCTGCTCAACGGGTTGGTCAGCGTGGTCGGCGTCGCGGGTGGCTACTTCTTCAACGTCGTCATGCAGGGCGGCACCCCGGGCGCCTATCTCGCCAGCTTCAACATGCTCACGCAGTTGCCGGACCTGTGGATCAGTGAGTTCAAAGCGGTGCTGTACGGGTTCGCCGCCGGGGTGGTCGCGGCCTACCGCGGCCTGAATCCGTCCGCGGGCCCGAAAGGCGTCGGTGACGCGGTCAACCAGGCCGTGGTGATCACCTTCCTGCTGCTGTTCCTGGTCAACGTCGTCATCACCGGGATCTACCTGCAGGTCGTCCCACCGAAGGGGATGTGAGTCGATGACCCAGCCGACCGTGTCCAAGGCCCGTGAATCGGTGGCCGCGGCGGTGGCCAAGCCGGCGAACCTGATGGAGGACTTCGGCCACCGGCTGTGGTTCTACCTCGGCGCACTCGCCTGGACGCCGAGAGTGCTTCGCCGCTACCGCAAGGAAACCGTGCGCCTGCTGACCGAGGTCAGCTTCGGCTCCGGCGCGCTGGCGATCATCGGCGGCACCCTCGGGGTGATGATCGGGATGACCCTGTTCACCGGGACGATCGTCGGCCTGCAGGGCTATTCGGCGCTGAACCAGCTGGGGACGGCGGCGCTCACCGGGTTCATCTCCGCGTACTTCAACACCCGCGAGGTCGCCCCGCTGGCCGCCGGGCTGGCGCTCTCGGCGACCGTCGGCTGCGGCTTCACCGCGCAGCTGGGCGCGATGCGCATCTCCGAGGAGGTCGACGCCCTGGAGGTCATGGGCATCCCCAGCGTGCCGTACCTGGTGACCACCCGGATCCTCGCCGGGCTCGCTGCGGTGATTCCACTGTACGTGGTCGGCCTGCTGTCGTCCTACCTGGCGTCGAGGACCATCACAGTCGTTGTGTACGGCCAGTCCGCGGGCACCTATGACCACTACTTCACGCTCTTCTTGCCCCCGGAGGACGTGCTGTGGTCCTTCCTCAAGGTCGTGGTCTTCAGTGTCCTGATCATCCTGGTGCACTGCTACTACGGCTACCACGCCTCAGGTGGGCCCGCCGGTGTCGGCGTCGCGGTCGGTCGCGCCGTGCGCACCGCGATCGTGACCCTCACCGTCACGGACTTCTTCCTCAGCCTGGCCATCTGGGGATCCACCACCACGGTCCGGATCGCCGGATGAGCAACCACCGCGGCCTCAGCGCCGCCCGCTACCGAGTGCTCGGCGTCCTGTTCGTCGCGGTCGTCGTCGCCCTCATCGGGCTGTCCGTGGCGGTCTACCGCAAGACTTTCACCCCGGCGATCCACGTGAACCTGGAAACCGACCGCGTCGGCAACCAACTGCGACCAGGGTCCGACGTCAAGGTGCGGGGAGTGGTGGTGGGCGAAGTCCGGTCCGTGCGGTCCACCGGCGACAAGGCCGTGCTCGACCTGGCGCTCGACCCCGACCGGGTGCACGCCATCCCCGACAACGTCGAGGCCCGGCTGCTGCCCAAGACGCTGTTCGGCGAACGCTATGTGTCGCTTCGGCTGTCCGAGCAGACCTCCTCTCGGAGCCTGGGCGATGGCGACGTCATCGGACAGGACCGCAGCAGTTCGGCCATCGAGATCGAGCGGGTGCTCAACGACCTCGTGCCCGTGCTGCAAGCCGTCCAGCCGCAGAAGCTGTCGACCACCCTGACCGCCATCGCCACGGCGCTGGAGGGTCGGGGGAGGAAACTGGGGGAGACCCTGGTGGCACTCGATGCCTACCTCGGTGAGTTCGAGCCTGCGCTGCCCGACCTGAAAGCCAACATCACGAGTCTGGCGGCGGTCGCCGACACCTACGCCGAAGCCGCCCCGGAGCTGCTCGACGCGCTGGCCGACCTGACCACCACGAGCCGGACGTTCGTCGAGCAGCGGGCAGGCCTGGACTCGCTGTACGGCAGCGTGACCACGTCCTCGGTCGACTTGCGACGGTTCATCGAGGCCAATCGCGCGAACATGATCGCCCTGGCCGCGGCGAGCAGGCCCACGCTCGAGGTGCTGGCGAAGTACGCGCCCGAGTACCCCTGCTTCATCAAGCAGTTCGCCGACGCCATCAAGGTCGGCAGTACCGCGCTGGGCAAGGGCACCGAGCACCCGAAGATCGCCAAGTTCACCGTCGAGGTCGCCGTGTCCAGAGGCAAGTACCTGCCGGGTGTCGACACCCCGCGCAATCTCGACACCCGCGGCCCCCGGTGCTACGACTCAGTGCCCGCGGGCAACTTCCCCCAGTACCCGGACGGCCCGGTCAAGGACGGCTCGACCAAACCGCCGCCACCACGCTCGGACGGTGGCCCGCAAGGCGTCACCGTCCCGCAATCGGCCGTACCCGACCAGATCGCCAACTCTCCCCAGGAGCGAGACCTGATCGCCGTGCTGCTCGCACCAGGTATGGAAGTCATGCCCGAGGACGTGCCGGATTGGGCCGCATTGCTTCTCGGACCGGCGTTCCGCGGCGCGGAGGTGACTGTCCGATGAGGAGTGTCACCGTCCCGCTGGTGAAGCTGGCCGTCTTCATCGGCGTCACCGTGACCCTGACCGCGGTGCTCGGCGTGACGATCGCCAACACGAGATTCGGGCCGTCGAGGGAGTACTCGGCGGATTTCGCCGATGTCACCGGGCTCAACGTCGGCGACGACATCCGGATGTCCGGGGTGCGGATCGGGCAGGTCAGCGGCATCGACGTGGTGGACCGGCGGGTGGCGCGGGTGCGCTTCGAGATCGACGCCGACCGGGCGCTGCCCGCGGGCGGCACCGCGTCGATCAAGTACCGGAACCTCATCGGGCAGCGGTACATCGCGCTCGGCCACGGTGTCGGGGGCGACCCGAACGCGGTGCTCGCGGTGGGCGGGACCATCCCACTCGACCGCACCAGGCCCGCGCTGAACCTCACCGCCCTGTTCAACGGGTTCAAACCGCTGTTCCAGGCGCTGTCCCCGGAAGACGTGAACAAGCTGTCCTACGAGATCATCCAGGTGATGCAGGGCGAGGGCGGCACGATCACCTCGCTGCTGGCGCACACCGAGTCGCTGACGACGGCGATCGCCGACAAGGACGCGGTCATCGGCAAGGTGATCGACAACCTGAACCTGGTGCTCGGCACCGTCAACGAACGCACCGACGAGGTGTCGCGGCTGATCACCCAGACGCAGGAGCTGGTGACCGGTCTCGCCGAGCAGCGCGAACCCATCGGCCAGGCGATCGAGGCGCTCGGCACCCTGACCGACGCCACGACCGGGCTGCTCACCGCGGCCCGCCCACCGCTCAAGGACAGCATCGCGGGCCTCGACGCGCTGGCGACGAACCTGGACCGCAACAGCGGCCTGGTCGAGCAGTTCGTCTCCGGCCTGCCCCACAAGCTGGAGACGATCACGAGAACCGCGTCCTACGGCAGCTGGTTCAACTTCTACCTGTGCAGGCTCAGCGGCAAGGTCACCGTGGCCGGCCTGAACCTCAGCGTGCCGATCACCCCGCTGCCCGCGACCGACATGCCCGAGAGGTGTGGACCGTGACCCGGATGCGCGACCGTGACCCCGCTGCGGCGGGGGTGGTCTCGATTGTCCTCATCGGACTTGTCGCCGCGGCAGCCCTGTTCTCCGAGGACCTGCCCCTCATCGGCGGCGGCACGGACTACCGTGCCGAGTTCACCGAGTCCGCGGGACTCAAGGACGGCAACGAGGTCCGGGTCGCGGGGGTCAAGGTCGGCCGGGTCGAGGACGTCTCGCTCGACGGTGACCACGTGCGCGTCGACTTCCGGGTCGACGACGTGTGGGTGGGCGACCGGTCGACGGCGTCGATCGAGATCAAGACGCTGCTGGGGGAGAAGTACCTCGCCCTCGACCCGCTCGGCGAGGCCGAGCAGAACCCGGATGAGGCCATCCCGCGCGCGCGGACCCGGGCGCCGTTCGACCTCAACACCGCGTTCAACCAGCTCGCCGAGACCGTGGACGAACTCGATGTCGACGCCCTGGCCAAGAGCATGGACACGATGTCGCAGGCGTTCGCCGACACCCCGCGGCACCTGCGGGGTGCGATGGACGGACTCTCCGCGCTGGCCAAGACGATCTCGTCGCGCGATCAGCAGCTGACCACCCTGCTGTCCAACACCAGGCAGGTCAGCGCCACCCTGGCCGAGCGGGACTCCGACATCGCCACCCTGATCGCCGACGGCAACCTGTTGCTCGCCGAACTCCAGGCGCGCAAGGACGTCATCCACAACCTCCTCGTCGGTGTCCGCGAACTCTCGACCCAGCTGAGCGGCCTGGTCGCCGACAACCGGGAGCACCTCAAGCCCGCGCTGACCAAACTGGACCGGATCGCGGGCATCCTGGCGCGCAACCAGGACAACCTCGCGCGCGGGGTCGCGGCGATGGCGCCGTTCGTGCGGGTCTTCAACAACACCGTCGGCAGTGGACGGTGGTTCGACAGCTACATGTGTGGTCTGGCACCGGCTTCAGTCGACGCGGGTCTGCTCGCGGTGAACCCGCACGGCTGCCTCCCGCCGAAGTCGGACACTACGACCCTGGGTGGCAGGTGATGACGGTGGCAAGCCGATTGGGCGCGCGGACGTTTCGGTACGCGGCAGTCTCCTGTGTGCTGGCGCTGGTGGTGGCGGCCGGTGTGTGGCCGGTGATCGCCGGATCGACCGGTGTGCGGCTGACGGCCTACTTCTCCCAGGCCGTCGGTGTCTACCCCGGGTCGGCGGTGCGCGTCCTCGGGATCGACGTCGGCACCATCGAGTCGGTGACACCCGAGGGCACCTTGGTCAAGGTCGAACTGGTCGTCGACGCCGACGTCCGCGTGCCCGAGCAGGTCCGTGCGATCGTGGTGGCGCCGAGCCTGGTCAGCGACCGCTATGTCCAACTCGCCCCCGTCTACACCGGCGGACCCGAGATCGCCGACGGTGCGAAGATCCCGCGGGAGCGGACGGCGACGCCGGTCGAGATCGACGACCTGTCCAAGACCCTCGACGAGCTCAACGTCGCGCTCGGTCCCGAGGGCGCGAACCGCGACGGTGCGCTGACCCGCTTGCTGGACACCTCCGCGGCGAACCTCGACGGAACCGGCAAGTCGCTCAACGAGACCCTGCGCGAACTCAACGCCGCCGCGGGCACGCTGGCGAACAGCAAGGGCGACCTGTTCGAGACCGTGGACAACCTCCAGCGGTTCACCAGCACCCTTGCCGCGAGCGACAGCCAGATCCACGAGTTCAACGGCAGGATGGCCGAGGTGACCGGCTTCCTCGCCGCCGACAGCGACGAGATCGGCGCCGCGCTCGGCTCGCTGGCCGACGCGCTGGAGGAGGTGCGGGCCTTCATCGAGGACAACCGCACGGCCTTGCAGTCCAATGTGGACAAACTGGCGGTGGTTACCAAGGTGCTCGTCGACCAGCGGGCCGCGCTGGCCGAGGTGCTCGACGTGTCCCCGGTCGCCGTGGCGAACCTGATCAACACCTACGACGCCGCGTCGGGAACCCAGCATTCCCGCAACAACCTCAACGAACTGACTTACCCGCCGGTGATGATGCTGTGCATGCTGATTCGGCAGTCCGCACCCGCCGAGATCCCGGCGGATGTGCGTGACGCCTGCCTTCAGCTGGCCCCCGTCATCGATGGCGCGGTCCCCCTGCCGTCGGTGGCCGAGGTCCTCGGGGGCGCGGCACAGGGCAAGCAGCCCGCGCTGCCGCTGCCCATGGTCGGTGTCGACGTGCCAGGACAAGGAGGCCGATGATGAACCGCTGGACCAGGGCTGCGGCCGTGGGTGCGGCGCTGACGCTCGTCGCCTCCTGCGGCGGCGAATTCCGTGGCGTCCACCAGGTTCCGCTGCCCGGCGGCGCGGACCTCGGGGAGCACCCGTATCGCGTCACGGCCCACTTCGCCGACGTGCTGGACCTCGTGCCGCAGGCGGGGGTGAAGGTCAGCGACGTCGCGGTGGGCCGGGTCGAGGACATCGCCCTCGCCGCCGACGGCCGCACGGCCGAGGTGACACTGCTGATCGCGGGCGAGGTCGTCCTGCCCGCCGACGCCTTCGCCGACCTGCGCCAGTCCAGCCTGCTCGGGGAGAAGTTCGTGCAGCTGCGCGCCCCGGCGGACTCGACCGGCGGCGCGGGACGCCTTTCGGCCGGCGGGGTGATTCCCGTGACCAGAACCAACCGAAACCCGGAGATCGAGGAGGCGCTCGGCGCGCTGTCGATGCTGCTCAACGGCGGCGGGATCGAGCAGGTGCGGACCATCGTCACCGAGTTCAACGCCGCGCTCGGCGGCAACGAGCCGCAGGTGCGGTCGCTGCTGGAGACCATGAACCGGATCGCGGGCGACCTCGACGGCCAGAAGGCGGACATCGCCAAGGCGATCGACGCGCTCGACCGGTTCGCCGCGGCGATTGCCGCCCGCCGCGGCGAGATCGCCACCGCCGTGCGGGACCTGCCCGCGGGCATGAAGGTCGTCACCGACCAGCGCGACCAACTGGTGACAATGCTCCGCGCGCTCGACGGGCTCTCCGAGGCCGCGGTCGACACGATCAACGCCTCACGCGAGGACTTCGTCGCCGACCTCAAGGCGCTGGCCCCGACGGTGACCAAGCTCGCCGAGGCGGGGGACAACTTCCCCAAGGCGCTGGAGGTGCTGGGGACGTTCCCGTTCGGCGACTACGCGCTCAACAACATCCACGGCGACTACTTCAACGCGGACATGACCTTCGACTTCGACCTGAGCGGCGTCCTCGACAACCTGAGTGCTTCACAACAGCCGGTCGCGCCCTCGCCCGGCACCGGCGCACCGGCGCCCCGTGCGCAGGCGCCGCAGCTGCCGTTGCCGTCGATCAGCACGGTGGGCACCGCCGCCGACGGATCCCCCTTGTCGCCCTTGCTGTCGATCATCGGCGGTGGCTGATGCTGACCCGCAAAACGAAGATCCAGTTCGTGCTGTTCCTGGTGATCGCCGTCGTCGGGGTGACCTACGCGGGTGCGCGGTACGCGGGCCTGGACCGGCTGTTCGGCTCGCGCGGCTATGTCGTCACGGTCCGGCTGGCCGACTCCGGCGGCATCTTCACCAACGCGGAAGTCGCCTACCGCGGCGTCACGATCGGCCGGGTCGGCGAGCTGCGCCTGAGCCGTGACGGGCTCGACGTCGACCTCGACATCGACCCGGCCGCCCCGCCGATCCCCGCCGACGTCACCGCCGTCGTGGCGAACCGTTCGGCGATCGGCGAGCAGTTCGTCGACCTGCGTCCCGACAGCGACGGCGGGCCACAGCTGGCCCAGGGATCGGTGATTCCGCGCGAGCGCACCCGCATCCCGCGCGCGCCCGAGGTGTTGCTGGAGAACCTGGACCGACTGGTCACCAGTGTGCCGATCGACTCGCTGCGGACCGTCGTCGACGAACTCGACCAGGCCTTCACCGGCGCGGGACCGCAACTGCAGGGGTTGCTGGACCACACGGCGTCGCTGACGGCGGCGTCCACCGAGCACCTTCCCCAGACCAAGGCGCTGCTCGCCGACGGACGCACCGTCCTGGCGACCCAGCAGCGCGACTCGGCGCAGATCTTGGCGCTCGCGCAGGGGTTCAACCAACTCGCCGCGCGCCTCAAGTCCTCCGACCCGGACCTGCGCAGGCTGATCACCGTCTCACCGCAGGTCGCCGACCTGGTCGACGGCATCCTGCGCGAGTCGGGCAGCGGCTTCGGCGTGGTGTTCGCCAACCTGCTCACCATCAGCGACATCACCACCAGCCGCAAGGCCGGCATCGAGCAGATCCTGGTGGCGTATCCGATCATCGGCGGCCAGATCAACACCCTGCTGCCCGGCGACGGGACGGCGCACATGGGCTTGGTGCTCAACACCGCCGACCCGGTGGTCTGCACGCGCGGCTACGAGGGCACTGTCCAGCGGGCCGGGTCGGACAACAGTCCCGCCGCGGTCAACAAGGACGCGTACTGCGCGGAGCCCCCGGGCAGCCCCATCAACGTCCGCGGTTCGAGCAACGCGCCGTTCCCCGGAATGCCGCCCGCACCCGCGCGGAGCCCACAACCCGACGCGGCGGGCGGACCAGGCTCGACGGCGGGCCTGCCCGGGATGCCCGGTCTCGCCGGACCGGCGGGAGCACCGACGATCACGCGCCTGTTCGGCCTGGCCACCTGATGAAGGAGGACGCGATGGTGACCGGCGACGGCTGGGCGCACCGTGCCGTGCTGCTGACGGCGGTCCTGGCCGTGGTGGCGGCGGCGTGGTGCGGGGTGTCCTGGTGGCGTGCGGCCCACGACGACGGGCGCGAACTCGGCGCGCTCCGCGACGAGGCCCGCGCGGCGGGCGCGCAGGCACTGGTGGATGTCAACACACTCGATCACCGCGAAGTCGAGGCCGCACTCGACCGCTGGCGGGACGCGGCGACCGGCGAACTGCGGGAACGGTTCGAGACCAACCGTGAGAGCGACGCCCGCGCGGCCACCGCGGCGAAGACCGCGACCACCGCGACCGTGGTCGACTCCGTCGTGACCAAAGTGGACGAACGCGCGGGCACCGCGGAACTCATGGCCGTGCTCGACCTTGCGCTGCGGACCGACAACGGCGAGCCACAGGCCAGACGCAGCCGCGTCATCGCCGAACTGACCCGCACCGCCGACGGCTGGAAGCTCAGTGCCGTCCAGGTTCTGGCGAAAGCGGGTTAGGCATGCTCCCGCGTGGTTCTGGCCGAGCCGCACCCGCGAGCCGGGTGGTGCAAGCGGTCGCCGCGGTCGCGCTGATCCTGGCGTCGTGGTTCGCGATCGAGGACATTCGGCTGCGTGAGAACGCGAATGCGGGCAACCGGGCCCTGGTCGACAGCGCAAGCACCGGCGAGGTCACCGCCCAGGTCTCGCAGGCCGTCCGGTCGGTCTTCAGCTATGACTACAACCGGCTGGAGCAGTCGCGTGCGGTGGCCCTGCAGGTGCTCTCCGGGCGCGCTGTCGAGCAGTACGAGCAGGTGATGGGTCGCGTGGCGGAGCAGGCGGCCACCTCGAAACTCGTGGTGTCCACGTCCGTCCGCTCGATCGGGCTGACCGACCTGCGGCCCGACTCGGCGCGAGCGTTGCTGTTCATCGACGCGCAGTCCATTCGGACCACGGACAATCACCGCACCTCGACCTCGGCGGGGCTGTTCGTCACGGCGCGGCGGGTGGATGGGCGCTGGAAGATCATCGACCTCACCCCGGCGTGACGGGCGCTCAGCCGAGTTCGGCTCGGCGGCGCCGCAGTTCGTCGATGGTCCCGTCGACCGTGTCCCGGTGCTCCTGGAGCCGCTCGAGAACCCGGTCGAGCTCGGCGCGAACGTCATCGGCGATGCCGCGCTCGATCTCCAGGTGATCGGGGTGGACCTCGTTGCGCTCGCCGAGCACCAGCGGCCGGTCCACGCGCGGCACCTGGGAGATCCTGTTGTTGATGAAGTCGTTCAGCCCGTCCATGCTGTCGTTGAGCCGCTCGGTCCAGGACAGGAGCCTGCGGGCTTCCTTCTCCGGATCCCGCTCGTTCCAGGACGCGTCGGCCATGGTCCGGGTCAGCGCCTCATCGGTGGCGCGGAAGTTCAGCAACAGCCCCGTGATGGCGCGCCGAACAGACTCCACATCGGACGGATCGGGTTCCTGCCGCCGCGAAGCGGGCCAGGACCGCTGTCCGCCGCGACGTTTGTAGTGCTGCTGCATCGCCTGCTTGGACCGTTCGCCGTAGAACGCGCCCAACTGCTCCCATGTCCACCCGCTGTCCATGACCGATTCGATCAGCACCCGTTCGGCCTGATCCACCGCTTCTCTGGCCCAGGGCATCATCCGCAGCGCACTCAAGGATTCAGTCACTCCGTCAACGTATCGGTTGACGCGGGGATCGTCAACCGATACGTTGACGTTGGCCGGGCGGGGGCTTACTCGGGTCGTTGCGGACCATAGCCGCGAGTTGAGTCCGGTTGTCGATGCCGAGTTTGGCGTACACGTGAGAGAGATGCGTTTTCACGGTCGCCCTGCTCATGAACAGGCGCACGCCGATCTCGGGGTTGGTGAGCCCGGCCGCCGCGTGTTCGACGACGTCCCGTTCGGTCGGGGTCAGGCTGGCCAGACCGCTGGGCGGCCGTGACCGGGCGCCTCGGGACCGGCGGGCGTAGGCGATCGCCTCGTCCAGGCTCATCGCGCGGCCACCGGGGTCGCCCTCGGGGAGTGGGCGGCGGCGCGGATAGCCGAGGTGCTCACGGGCCGAGTCGCAGGCTCCGATGATCCTGGCGGCCTCGACCGTCGCGCCGGACCGGTGGGCCACTGCGGCGATCGCCTCCAGACTGTCCACACACGACAGACGGAGGCCGTGGTCGGCCCGCAGCGTCAGCGCCTCGTGGTGCAGGTTCGCCGCCTCCCGCAGGTCGGTCTCGGCGGCGATTTCGGCGAGGACTGCCAAGGCGCCCGCGACAATCCGGGGCATTCCGAGTTCGCGGCTGAACGTCAACGCCGTCGTCGCGTGTGCGCGCGCCGCGTCCGCGTCGCCGATCTGGTGCTTGGCCTCGGCCAACGGGAGATGGCACAGCGGGGCCAGAGGCTGGTTGGAGTCCCCGAACACGGCCAGTTCCCGTTCGAACCAGGGCAGCGCGCGGTCTGGCTCGCCACTCCAGAGGTGCAGGTATCCGATGCAGTGGACGAAGTCGGGCACGAACGGTGGCGATTCGGTGCCCGCCACCAGCCGCAGCACCGGGTCCATGGCCCGCCACGCCTGGTCCATCCGGCCCGCGAGTCCTTCCACGTTGGCCAGCGCGGAGCATGCCGAGCCGAGCCGGATGTCATCGACGAGCGGCGTGGTGACGCTGATCGCCTCCTCGGCCAGTTCACGCGCCTTTGGCAGGTCGCCCGCGTAGGCGGCGCTGGTGGCCAGAAACGCCAGCGCCAGCGACGCGACACTGCGGTCGTTGCGCAGAACCAACCCGTCGGCGCCCAACCGCAGCAGCCGCATGGCCTGCTCGTGGTCGTCCCGCAGGTGACAGACGAGCCCTTTGAGCACGTAGGCGGCGTCGCGGGCGAACGGCGAGCCCGACATACGCGCGAGTTCGGCCGTCTCTTCGGCCAGGTCCCAGGTCGCCTGGGAGTCGTGGAACAGTGTGCGCGCACCGCACAGCGACGCCGCGAGGGATTCGGTTCGCCGGTCGCCGACCTCCGCGGCGATCGCCCGACCCGCGCCCGCGGCGTCGAAGTCCAGTTCGACTGGGGCGACCGTGTCGGCGACCAAGGCCAGGCCGGTCAACAGTCGTGCCTGAACCGCGTCGCGCCGGTCCACCCCGAGCGCGATGGCACGGCGCAGCAGGTCCATGCCTTCCCGTCCGCGGCGACCGTAGTGCCAGAGCCAGGCCAACTCGGCGGTCAGCGCGCGGGCGGGCCCGGGATCCTCGCGCGCCAAGCCCCAGGTGATCGCGGCTCGGTAGTTCTCGTAGTCGGCCGTGATCGCGGCCCGCCACGCGTCCATGTCGGTGTCCTGCAGGTGCCGGACCGATTCCGCGCGCGCCAGGTACACCGCCAGATGGCGGTCGCGGATGGCCGCCACGTCGTCGGCGTCGGCGAGCCGGGCGACCGCGTACTCCCGCACGGTCTCCAGCATCCGGTACCTGGTGACGCTGTCATGGGTGTCCGCGACCAGCAGCGACTTGTCGATCAACTTGCGCAGACCCACGACGACGGTCAGTTCGTCGAGGTGTGCGCAGGACGCGGCCACCGCGTCGGCGGTGAAGCCGCCGTGGAACACCCCGAGCCGGTCGAACAGGGCGCGGTCGGCGTCACCGAGCAGAGCGTGGCTCCAGTCCATCGACGCGGCGAGAGTCTGGTGTCGTTCCGCCACCCCGTGCGGCCCCCGGACCAGCAGCCGGAACCGGTCGTCCAACCCGCGCACGATGTCCTGGGGCGACAGGGCACCCGACCACGCCGCGGCCAGTTCGATCGCCAGCGGCATGCCCTCCAGCCGCACGCAGGCCGTTCGCACCGCGTCCGCGGCGTCCCCCTCCACCACGCCGATGCCCGCCCGCGTGCGGAACAGCGCCACCGAGTCCGCGGGGTTCAGCGGCGGGATCCGCCACACCGTTTCTCCGGGGACCCGCAGCGGCTCCCGGCTCGTGGTCAGCACGGTCACCTCCGGGCAGCGCCGCAGCAGCGCGCCGACGACATCGGCCGCGGACTCCACCACGTGTTCGCAGTTGTCGACACAGAGCAGGAACCGCCGGTCGCGGACCAGCGCGGTCAGCGCGTCGAGGTTGTTCGCCGCCGTACACAGGGTGCTCAGCGCCCGGGCGACGATCTCGAACACGGCGTCAGGATCAGCGGTCCTGGTCAGGTCGGCCCAATAGACCCCGTCGGGCCAGGTCGTGGCGGCCGCGGCGACGCGGGCGGCCAGCCGGGTCTTGCCGCTGCCGCCGGGGCCGGCGAGGGTTAGCAACCGAGCCGAGGTCAGCAGCTCGGTCACGGTCCGAGCCTCGGTCTCGCGACCGACGAAACTGGTCAGCTCCGCCGGCAGGTCACCATCCATCACAGCTGACCAGTCTGCCGGCAGGTCGGCCAGGGGGCAGTGTCGCCATCGGCCACCTGGCCGATGTTCCCACAGCCGTTCCGCCGCAGGATGTGACTCGTCTCGGCCTCACCTCGAGTGGCGGCCGTGCGGATCCCGGCGCCCCAGCATGGCGTGGACCGACTGGGGGTCGGTCCACGCCATGCCCGAGTGGTGTCCAGTGGCGGCAGGCGCACTCCAGCGAGCCCGGCGCCCGGGCGGGCAGCACCCTCAACCGATTTGTCGACCTCGGACACCGCATCGAGACCGTGCACGCCGACAACACCGGTTTCCGGGTGCGACTCGCCGACGGCGAACCCGAGCAGCGCCGAGGTCTGTCCACCACCCATCCCGGTCTCGGCTTCGTCGGGTCGGAATGGCAACGCAGATCTCCTCGGCCACCCTGCGAGGAGTGGGCCCCGACGCCCGCCAGGTCGTCCGACGCCTGCACCTGCACCAAGGCGCCTAGTAGCCGAGCAACGCCGACTGGTCGACCCCCCGCGCGGTGGCCGGCCCCGCGTCGCCGGGCCGGGTGACGATCATGATGCGCGCGGCCGCCTCCTCGCAGGTCCGCGCCGCCGCGGCGGCCGTCTCGCCGACCGCGATGACGTATCCCGGCCGGTCGTCGGACCACTCCGGCGGGTTCACCCGCCCACCCGCGGACACGGAGACCTGGACGGACTCGACCCCGGGCAGCGGCGGGTTCTCGGCCCCGCGCACCTCCACCACCTCGCCGGGTTCGGCGGACAGGAACCGGATCGCGGCACCCTGGATCGGCGTGGGCGACTCGGTGAGCGGCTCGACCAGGCCGAGCGCCCAGCCCACGGTCAGCGTCTCCATATCGATGCCGTACGCGGCCTCGACCAGCTCGTTGATCCGGTCGCCGCCGCGCCGGTTGTGCCCCTCGACCACCCGAGGCCCGGCCGGCGTCAGCTTGACCTCCACATGGGACGGTCCGTCGGCCAGTCCCACGGCGTCGAGGAAACGGTGCACCAGGTCCACCACCTGGTCGTGGACGACGGGATCGACAGCGGCGGGCACCTGGTGTCCCGCCTCGATGAAGTGTCCGCCGACCAGCTTGTCGGTGAGGGACAGCACGACGTGCTCGCCGCCGAAGCTGAAGCTCTCCACGCTGATCTCCGGCCCGACGAGGAATTCCTCCATCAGGAACCGGGTCGCGCCGCCCAGCCGTTCGTAGGCGCGCTCCACATCGCCCACACCCTCTACTTTGGACACACCGAAGCTGCCCGCGCCCGCGATGGGCTTGGCGATGAACGGATAGCCCGCGCTCTCACCGAAGGCGCGCAGGTCGTCGACGCCGGATCCGATGGCGGCCGCCACCGGGCTCACCCCGGCCTCGGCCAGCCTGCGCCGCATCGACCACTTGTCGGTCAGCAGCCGCACCGTGGCCGCCGACGGCCCGCGCAGGCCGAGCCGGTCGACCACCGCGGCCGCCGACAGCAGCGCGTCCTCGGCGATGGCGACGACGGCGTCGAACGGGCGGACTCGGTGCAGGTCGGCGACCAGGTCGACGAAGGTGTCCTGGTCGGTGTAGTCGCACAGCACAATCATGTCGCACACGTCGGCCACGTTCGGCTGATACAGGCACGCCCGCTGCGCGTACCAGACCTCCACGCCGAGCGCCTTCGCCTTGGCCGGCAGGGGCCGCTTCCAGCCCACGATCAGGACCCGCTTGCGTTGCATCAGCATTCCCCTCACGACGTCACGATCTTGACCAGGGCGATCGCCCGCTCGGCCGCCCGTGCCGCCGCCTCGGCGTCGGCCCCCGCGGCGATCACCACGCCCGCCTTCTTGTCGTTGCCCGACCGAAGCGGCGGGATGACGTCGCCGACCGCGCAGTCGAGTGCCGCGAAGACCTGGGCGGGGAGGTCGGGGACATCGATGTCGGTGATGACCCCCGGCGGCGGCAGCACCGCCCGGCTGGCCGCGCCCCCGATCGGCGCGGGCAGCGCCGTCGGCGGGTCGACCAGGCCCAGCGGCACGCCGACGGTCAGCCGGGGCAGGTCCACCCCGTAGGCCAGGCCGACCAGGTCGGCGATGCCTGCCCCGCCCACTCGGGTGTGCGACTCGATGATCCGGGGACCGGCCGGGGTCAGCATCAGCTCGGTATGGGTCGGCCCCTGCGTGACGCCGAGCGCGTCGAGGAAGTCGGTCACCGCCGCGACGACCTGATCGGGGTCGTCGACCGCCGCGGGCATGGTGTGGCCGGTCTCGATGAAACTGCCGTCGGCCAGGAAGGTCTTGTCGGTGAACCCGATCGGGTAGTGCCTGCCGTCCGCCGAGAACGCCTCGACGCTGATCTCCCGACCGGTCAACAGTTCTTCGGCGATCATCGGCCGCGTCACCGCGGCCATCGCCGCGCGCGCCGACTCGGCGTCCTCGATCCGGAAGACGTCCTGGCTGCCCGTGCCGCCCGCCGGTTTGAGGATCAGCGGGCCGACCTCGGCGTGGAAGTCCAGCAGGTCCGCGAGACCGGTGACCAGCCGGTGCCGCACCACGGGCAGGCCGCGGTCGGCCATGGCCTGACGCATCAGGTCCTTGTCCAGCAGGGCGCGGACCGTCGCGGGGCTGTTGGTGGGCAGCACGAGTTCGGTGTTGAGCCGGGCGGTGGCGAGCAGGCCCGCCTCGGTCAGGGAGAACACCCCCGCCACCCGGTCGGCGCCGAGCACGATCGACCGCAGTGCCGGGTAGTCGGCCAGGTCGCATTCGCGCACCTCGACGGCATCGGGCAACACCTGGGCGGTCGCGCCGGGCGGCCTGATCCACAGCGCCCGCACGCCGAGGTCCACCGCCGCACGGACGATGTTGAGCCTGCTGCCGAGAATGACGACGGTGGTCATGACGCGTCGTCGATTCCGGTCACGCCGAGCCCCGGCGCCGCGGGCAGGACGACCTGCCCGCGTTCGTAGGTCATGCCTCCACGCACGCCTTGGCGGCCGGTGAACACCGCGGCGTCGAGGTCGACGTAGGTGATCACGTCCGGCGCGCTCGCGGCGAGGTTGGCCGCCGCGGTGACGCCGAGGTGCGACTCCAGGACCGTGCTGACCATGCACCGCTTCCCGGCGCTGCCCGCGAGCGCCACCGCCCGCCGTGCCGCCCGCAGGCCGCCGAGCTTGCTGGGCTTGAGCATGAAGCCGTCGACCGCGTCGCGGCGGATCAGGTCGAGCACGTCGCCGACCGACGCCACCGACTCGTCGGCGATCACGGCCGCGTTCACCCGCTCGGTGACGAACCGCAGCCCCGCGACGTCGGCGGCGGGCACCGGCTGTTCGAGCACCTCGATGTCCACGCCCGCCCGGTCCAGCTCGGCCATGCACCGCACCGCGTGCTTGGCCGACCAGCCCTGGTTGGCGTCGAGCCGGATCACCGTGTCGGCGGGCAGCGCGGCGGCGATCTCGGTGACCACCTCGACGTCGGTCCGCCCCGGCTGACCCACCTTGATCTTGACCGCCCGGAACCCCTCGGCGCGGAACGCCACGGCCTGGGCGACCATCGCCTCCAGCGGCCCGAACGGGATGGACACATCGGTGTCCAGCCGATCGACCGTGCCGCCGAACAGCTGCCGCAGCGGGATGCCCAGTTGCCGGGCCCGCAGGTCGTGCACCGCGACGTCCACCGCGGAGCGCGCGCCCTGGTTGCCCGCGACGACGGCCTCCAGGTCGCGGCACACCTTGTCGAACGCCGCGGGGTCCGCGCCGATCACACGGTCGCGCAGCGGCCCGAGGATGACCGGTTCGAGCCCTTCCCAGGACTCCCCGGTGTCGCGCAGGTTGGGCACGACCTCGCCCCAGCCCGACCGGCCCTCGTCGTCGATCACCTCGACGAACACCGAGCGCAGCGTGGTCACCGTGCGCTTGGCGGTGACGAACGGCGTGGGTAGCGCCATGGTCCGGCGGTGGGTGCGCAGCTCGACGATCTTCATCGCGCGGTCACCGGGTAGCCCTCGCGGTACTTGGCGAACCCGTCGGGGAACACGCGCTGCTCGCGCGGGTTGATCGCCAGCCGCATCAGGTGCCTGCGCTGTTCGGCGCTGTCGGTGAACTCCGTGCGCGAGTGCAGCGCGACGTTGTTGTCGATCAGCATCAGGTCGCCCGCGCGCAGGTCGACGTCGAGCCGCAGCTCGGGACTGGCGGCGAACTCCTCGAACGCGTCCAGTGCGGCGCGCTCGGCGTCGCTGAGCCGGATCCCCGACACCTCCTGGGCCGATTCGACCCGGCCCCGGTTGTAGTAGCGGCAGGCCAGCTTCCCGTCGAAGTAGCCGAAGATCTGGTTGGCGTAGAACGGACTCTCGCCCTCGGCCTGCGCGCCGCGCTTGTCGTAGAGGTACTCCTTGTAGAGCAGGCCGAGCAGTTCCGGCCGCTCGCGCAGGACCCGGTTGTGCACGCTCACCGCGCTGGACACGCTGCTCCGCCCGCCCTCGACGGCCGGGGTCACGCACAGCAGCGCCAGCAGGTCGGTGCCGTCGGTGTGGAACGGCAGCCCGTACTTGCTGGTGTAGCCGCGTGCGGTGCTGTCGGCGCCGACATCGCGGACATGGTTGAGGATCTCGCCGCTCCTGGTCTGCGCGGTGATCTGTCCCAAGTGGACGCCCAGGCCGACGAACAGCCGCTCCAGTGCCGGTTCGGCCAGTCCCGCCACAGGTATCCCGCGCACGACCGCGAAGCCGCGGCCGAACTCCAGTTCCCGCACCAGGTCCGCCAGCAGCGAGCCGGTCAGCGGTAGTGGGAAGTCCGCGCGGTCGAGGTCGGTCAGCTCGCGGTCGGCGACAGCGGCGGTGGCCGCGTGCAGCTCGGCGGCCTGCTCCGCGGTCAGCTCGATCAGCCAGTCCCGCTCGCGAAGGCTCGCCGCGGTCCACGCGCTGGCGTCCTCGATGATCTCTCGGCAGATGGGCATCGGTGTTCCCCCGGTCATGCGTCGGTCCCGTCGAAAGGGACGGTCTCCAGCTCGAACTCGGCGGCGACCTTGGTGATCGACGCCTCCACCCCGGCCGTCGTGGCGCCCCGGAACCGGAACCGACCGCCGACGTGCTCGTAGTACGCCTCCGACCGGGGGATGACCCCGCCCGGGGTGAGCACCTTCTCCGCGTACGGCCCGCCCGGACCGAGCATCGACTTGGCCGCCACGACCCGGCACGGCCGCCGCGACGGCGCGGGCATCAGCAGATAACCCGCCACGTCCTCAGTGGACAGTTCCGGCGTCGGGAGGTCCGCGGGCTCGATGCCCAGCTGCAACTGGCATTCCACCGCCATGAGGTCGAAGCCGTGCACCTCCCGCCACAGGAAGGGGGTCTCCGCGCCGCCGACCCGCGAGCCGATCTCCAGGAACACGAAGCTCGGCACCTCGCCCGGCACCATGAACGCCTCAAGGTGGTAGACGTAGGGCTCCGCGCACAGGCCGGGAAGCAGCTTGTCGAGGAACTCGCCCATGGCCGCGTTGACCGCCGCGTCGTCGATCTCGACGAAACCCAGTGGCGTGCCGTGCCGGAAGGACAGGCAGTTCTCCAGGTACCGCGACATCCGCCACGGCCCGTGCCGATCGCCCAGCCACACACCGTCGACCACGATGATCGGGTGCGGCACGAACGCCTGCACCAGCATCGGCCGGTCGAAGACGACCGACTCGACGTCGGCGGGGGAGTGCAGCAGCCGCACGCCCTCGCTCGCGCTGCCCCGGGTCGGTTTGATCACCACCGGCCAGCCGTGCTCGGCGGCGAACGCGGTCAGGTCGCCGTGGTTCGCGACGTCGGCGGTCTCCGGGATCGGCACGCCGATCTCGCGCGCCTTGGCGATCATGGTGTCCTTGTAGAGGAAGTGGTGCAGATCCTCCGCGCGCCTGCCCGCCGCGCCGAACTCCGCCCGCAGGGCCGTCACCACCGGCAGGACGTTCTCCTTGAGCGCGACGATCCCGCGTGGCCTGCCGAACCGGTCGGCCAGGTCGGCGACGGTCTCGCGCATCACCGCGAGGTCGCTGGTCTTCTCCACGGTCACGACCCTGGCCGCGGTGCTCGGTACCGACCCGGAACCGACCGGGGTGACGATGTAGCTCACCGGACCGGCGCTGTGGTCGAAGTAGGACTCGTAGTCGGCGTAGTGGTCTTCCCACTGATGGACCACGATCACGTGTCGGTCGTCGTGCTCTGCTTGTGCGATACCCACGGGCGGACTCCTTTCTCAGTGCCCCACGGCGGCGGAGAACCGCTCGATGTCGGCTTTGACCGCGGCGACGAACCCCTCGTCACCGCGCGGCCCGGCGTCGCGGAGCAGCCGCTCGTTCCTGGCCTTGGTTTCGGTGGACAGCGCCAGCGACCCCGGCCGCGCTATCCGGATCGCGCCGGTGGGATCGCGCCGCGGCATCACCGCGGAGTGCGCGTGGATGCTGGCGCTGAACGGCACGTCGAGCCGTCCCGACCGGAACGCGGCGGCGATCGCGGTGGTCAGGTCACCCGACTGCAGGACCGGATCGACCAGGTCGGCGACCTCGCGTTCGATCCACTCCTGCTCCTCCCGGACGGCCGCCTGGTCGACGCCGAACCCGTCGAGCAGGTGCGAGAGCGCGACCCGGGTGGTGCGGATCCCGCGGATGTTGGCCGCGGCGTCGGGGATGCCGTACGCCTCCTGGTTGGTCTTGACCACGACCTTGGTCGCCGCGCCCCACTTGGCGACGAGCCCGCCGTAGAGGATCAGCGCGTCGGCCAGGGCCGGGTCGCCGGGGAAAGCGCCCATGAACTGGTGCAGCACCGGGTAGACCGTGACCGTGTCCGGCAGGTAGCGGGCGGCGAGCGTGCGGATGCTGGCCAGCGCCGCGACGTCCTGCACCGCGTTGCCGCCCTGCGGATAGGCCACCGAGATGCAGCGAACCCCTTGCGCGGCGGCGGCGACCGCCTCCAGCACGCATACCGCCAGGCACAGCGACGGCGGCATCAGGACGGCGGTCAGCGTGCCGAACAGCTCACGCTCGACGATGACGCCGTGCTCGGCGAGCACCCCGCAGGCCCGGTCGACCTCGGCCCACGCCCCCAAGGAGACCTCCAGTGGCACATCCTTGACGTAGGGCAGGTTGTAGCCGATCCCGCCGCCCTCGAACGACGTGATGCCCGAGGCGATGGCGGTGACGAAAAGGTCGCGCGGGTCCGGCGAGCCGTGTCGGACCTCCAGCGGCACGTCCACCGATTCGGCGAGCTCCCGTCCCCGCCGCCAGCCGTGGGTGACCAGCGGATACCCGTTGAGCCGGTAGGGATCCTCGCGCAGCGCGCGCTCCGCCTCGGCGAACCGCAGCAGCCGGGTGTGCGCGTCCACGGTCACCGAGAGGATGTCCGGGGCGGCGCCGTCGCGCAGGTCGCGCAGCAGGTCCAGCATCCGGCCGTGGTCGCCGACGCCACAGCGCGGCTGGATGAGCACCCGGCCATCGGCCTGGGCGGCGGCGAGCAGGTCGGCGGTGGTCGGGCGGTTCGCCGACCTGATGTAGTCCACACAGGACCGAAGGTCCGGCGGGTCCGTGCCCGGTCTGATCGGGATGCCCGCGAAGGTCATGCGAACACCGGCTGCGCCAGCCCGGCCAGCAGCGGCACCAGGTGGGCGACGTCGTCGAGCACGTGGTCGACCCCGAGCTGTTCGAGGCGCGCGCGGTCACGGTCGGACTTCGTGCTGCCCACGGAGATGTTGCCGCCCACCACGACCGGGCAGCCGAGCAAGCCTCGCGCCCGCAGCGCCGGGAGGTCGCGCAGGTCGTCGTAGGCGTGGCCGTTGAGGCTGCCGACCACGACCGCCACGGCCGTCGGATTGGCCTGGTACGCCTCGGCGAACTCGGGCAGCGGCGTGCACACCCCAAGGTTGACCACGAGGAATCCGGCCTCGCGCAGCGATTCGGCGATGAGGATGTTGGCGACGGCGTGGGCGTCGCTGGCCGCGACGCCGAGGATCACCGTGGCGCGGTTGAACTGGTTCATGGGATCTCCAGAACTGGTGGGGGACGGCGGTCAGTCGTCGAACGCGGCGAAGACCTGCCTGCGGTTGACGCCGTCGACGCGCTCGGGCCGGAAGACCGCCGGGTCGGCGGCCCGCAGTGAGTCGAAGACCCGGTCGATGGCCGCGCGCAACCCCCAGGCCGCGGTGTAGGGCGGCCAGCCGGGGTGGCCGCGCTCAAGGTCGCGCTGCCGGGCGAAGACGTAGTCGGGCCATTCCTTGGTCATCGGATAGCGGTGGTGGAAGTCGTGGCACACCGTGTCACCGGTCAGGACCAGGTACCGGCTGGGGAAGTGCACCGTCAGCGTCGTTGCCCACCAACGGATCCAGCCCGCCAGGCGCCGTGGCCCCGGTTCGTCGGCCGCGGGTGGGGGTGAGCTGAGGAAGATCGCGTTGGTGAGGCCGGCGAAGTACTCGCGGCCGGTTGTTGTGGTGCCCGGAGCGGGGAAGGTGTGCTTGACGCACAGCCGCAGGGTGTTGCTGATCTGGAACAGCACCGTGAGCGGGACGACCCAGGCGACCAGCAGCACCGGCAGCGTCCCGGTGAGCGCGGCGAGCGTGATCACGGCCGCGTAGGCGGCGGTCAGCGTGATCCGCTCGGCCCGCGAGACCCCGATCCAATAGGACCGCACGCGCGCGGTCAGGAACCGCGCGTGGAAGACCGGCGAGACGAGCTTGCCCAGCAGCGTGCCCCACATCGCGCGCCGCGACATTCCGGGCCGCAGGCCGAGTCCGAGCAGGATCGCCTGCACCGTGGGGTCGCGCAGGGTCATGTGGTGCGCGGCGTGGTGGTCGGTGACGTGCTCGGCGGCGTAGGCGTCGAAGTTCTGCACGACCAGCACCGCGGCGAGGATCCGGCCCAGGGTTCGGTCGGGCCGCCTGCGCCGCCACATGTTCCGGTGGGCGCTCTGGTGGAAGACCATCATCCGCAGGTTGCGCAGCCCGTGCAGGGCCATCGCCCAACCGACGAGCAGACCCACCGGCCACGCCACGAGCCCGAAGAGCATCGTGGTGGCGGTGATCGCGACGCCGACCACGGTGGATCCGACACCGGTGATCAAGTGCGCACTCGGTGTGAGCGGAAGACCTCGTTGTCCCACGAGGGGTTTGCCGATCAGGTAGGTGAGCGGCAATTGAAGCGGCCTGGGCAAGACGCCCAGGCGTTCACGTAAAGCAGTCTCGCCCAGGCATGGCTGAGCCACGTCGTGCATGGTTGAACGTTCCCCCCGTGCTGCAAACTTATGCGTGCAACCACCAAGTAACGTACACATTGGAGCATGGCTGCGCAACGAACGGAGTGGGAATGGAAAAGTACGTCCTGGTTGGTTTCAACAAGGCGGCCCTGGAGTTCCTCGCCGACCGGTTCCCCGCGGGGTCGGTCGTCGTCGTGGAAGAACCCGACGTGATCGCCGCGCGTCGGGTGGATGAACTGATCGCGGACAATCCGTGCGTCGGCGACCTTGTCGGTGCCCCGGTACAGGATGAGCACGATCCCGCCGCGGTCGTCGCCGCCGTCCCGCGCCCGGAGGGTGTGTGCGCGGTCGTCCCGGCCAACGAGTACGGAGTGGTCGCGGCCGCCGCGTTGGCGCAGGCGTGGGGTCTGCCCGGTGCGACCGTCGGCGCTGCCACCGTCCTGCGCGACAAGGTGCGCCTGCGCGAGTGCGCGCTGGCCGCCGGGATCCCGCAGCCCGCGTTCCGGGAGGTCGCCGACGACGCGGGGGTCAAGGAATTCCTTGCCACGCAAGCGGGTGAGGGCGTGCTCAAGCCCGCGAACCGGCAGGGCAGCCTGGGCGTACGGCTGCTCAGCCCTGGGGACGACGTGGCCGAAGCCTGGCGCCGCTGCGTCAGCGAGGACGCGCCGAACCGGCGGCCCAGCCGGGAACTGCCCACGCGCTACCTCGTCGAGCAGCGGCTGCGTGGTGCCGAGGTGAGCGTGGAAGCCCTGGTGTGCAACGGTTCGATGGTCTTCGTCAACGTCACCGCCAAGGACGTGCTGCCCGGCACCCGCCCGGTCGAGATGGGCCACACCGTCCCGGCGGCGCTGCCCCAGGACGTCGTGGTCGAGCTGCACGAGCTGATGCGGCGGCTGGTTACCGCGACCGGCTTCGCCACCGGGGTCCTGCACGCGGAATGGATGCTCGCGGCAGGGGAGTCGCCGAAGCTGATCGAGTGCGCGGGCCGGATGCCCGGCGACAGCATCGATCACCTGATCGACCTGGCCTACGGCGGCTCGCTGCTGCTGGACCTGATCACGGCACTGTCCGGCCGGTCGCCTGCCCGCCCCGCGCAACCGCTGATGGCGTCAGCCATCCGCTTTCTGGAGTGCGGGACGGGGGAGGTCGTCGCCATCGGCGACACGGGTTCGGTGTCGGCGATGGACGGGGTGCTGGAGGTCGAGGTGTCGGTGGGCGTGGGCGACGAGGTCGGCGCCGTCAACCACTCGTGGGACCGGCCGGGCTGGATCGTGGCCACCGGACCCGACTCGGCCACCGCCGCGGCTACCGCACTGGCCGCCGCGTCGAGCGTCAGGATCGAACTCCGCTGAGCTCGCCCGCAGCGACCGGCAGGTCACGGCGGGTCCGGATGGGGCCGAGGAACAGGATCAACACCGCTCCCGCCGTCCCCGCCGCGGAGATCCAGAGTGTCGCGGGCAAACCCAGCGACGTCCCCAGAACGCCGCCGAGCACCGCGCCGACGGGCAGCGTGCCGTAGTTGACGAAGCGGGTGCTCGCCACGATCCGACCCAGCAGGTGCCGGGGCACGTACGCGGCCCGGAAGGCACCGAAGATCACGTTGAACGCGATCACCCCCGCCGTGGTCATCACCCCGCCCGCGACCAGGAAAGCCAACCCCGCCCCAGGCCCCGTCAGCGGAATCAACAACGCGAACGGCGCCGTACACAGCTCACAGATGATCAACCCCCGCGCCGACCCGAACCTGCGCGACACCCAGGTCGCGGCCATGGCGCCGGCGATCCCGCCCAGGCTGACCAGTGACAGGAACGTGCCGACCGTCCACTCACTGATCCCGACCGACCGCACCAGGAACACGACGAGCACCGCCTGCAGCATGCCCCCCGCCAAGTTGGTCGCCGCGGAGAAGGCGGCGATAACCCGGAGGTAGGGATCGTGGACCAGGTAGCGCAGCCCTTCGCCGATCTCGCGCACGATCGACCGCTTGGCCACGGGTTCCGGGCGTGGCTGCACAGACCGAATCCGCAGCAGACACACACTGGACACCACGAACGTCACGGCGTCGGCCAACAACCCGGTCGCCGCCCCGAACGCGCCCGCGAGCAACCCGCCCAGGCTGGGCCCGGCCACCTGAGCGGCCGACTCACTGCCTTGCATCCGCGCGTTGGCGGCGGGCAGATCCGGTGTGTCCACCACGGCGGGCAAAAACCGTTGGTACGCGGTGGAAAAGAACACCGTGGCCACCGCTGCGAAAAACGCCACCCCAGTCAACTGCGTCATCGTCAGCGCGTCGAACAACACCGCCACCGGAACGCTGATCAACAAGGTCGCGGACACCGCGTTGCACAGCAACATCAGCGGCTTGCTCGGCCACCGGTCGACCAGTGCCCCGGCCGGCAGCCCCACCACGAGCCACGGCAGCCAGACCGCCGCCTCCAGCAGCGCCACCTGCAACGTCGTCGCGTTCAGATGGGTCACCGCGACCAAGGGCAGCGCCACGGTCGTGACCGCGCTGCCCAGCTTGCTCGACGTCTCCCCGACCCACAGCAACCGAAAGTCCCACCGCGCGAGACCGCCGCGTCCCCCCACCGTGCCCCCCTGCGCTTAACTGAGCGAAACCACCCTCATTCGAGCACAATACGGCAAGCGAATCCAGTGGCGGCGCCGCCGCCGAGCGGACCTCCGCGGGCACGGTCACCTCGCGCGGTGGCCACGGCTCGGGTCAGTTCGCCGGGGGAGGGGTGTGCCGAGTCAACGGGAACTTCTCAATACCGGTGATCTTCCAGGAGCCGTCCACCTTGGCGAGGCTGATGGATCGTCGTTGCAAATACGGTGTGTTCAAGGCGAGTTGTTGTCCTGTCAGGTAAGCGGGTTGCGCGGCGGTGAACTCGATGGTGGACTCCATTTGGACTTTCGCCGCGGTGCGTTCACGCAGGAGCGTGGACTCATACCAGGCGATGGCCACCTGACGCGTGCGCAGACCGTTGGACTCGAACATGCCGGTCACGCTGGAGGTGTAGCCATTGCCTTGCAGTTGGTCGACGAACCCCTTGTCGTAGAAGGAGAACTCGTCGCGAACGCTGGCGGCTACCGAACCCGGGTCGCGGTTGTCGACGACACCGGAATGCAGCACGACGGTTTTGCGAACGGCCGTCACGTCGGGGTCGTCGTCGGGCACCGTGGAGACGACCGCACCCGCGGCGTCCACCAGTTTCCACAGGCTCTGTCCCGGCGGAGGCGGCCCGCCTGCCGGTGCGGCGGCCGGGGCAGGTGTGGGGGAGCAGCCGGAGACCAGGCAGCACAGGGCGGCCACGGCGACGGTGATCGTGATTCGCATGGTGGTTCCGATCCGCGTGGTGCGGGCGGTGGGCCCGCCCGCACCACGCTGCTGGTCAGGACGCGGGTTCAGCGGTCCACTGGCTGGTCCAGTACGTGCTGGGCACGGTCCCGTGCTGGACGTTTCCGGTCAGCCCCTCGGTGTGCATGTATTTGCCGCGCCATCGGTCCTTGAACCGGAGGTACCCGCCGACGGTCTCCGCCGTCCACTGGCTGCTCCACGCGGTGGCGGCGAGATTTCCGTGGTGCACCACACCGTTGTCCGCTTCGACGTTGAGGTACTCGCCGGTCCACCGGTTGCGGAAGCGTTGGTAGCCCTCGCCGTTCGTTTCCCGCGTCCACTGCGAGCTCCACGCGGTGCTGGGCACGGATCCGTACTGCAGGTTCCCGGTCTTGTTCTCGATGTGCATGTACTGCCCGGTCTGGTGGTTCTTCATCCGCTCGTAGGACGTCGGGTACCCACCGTCCTTTTTGAACACCCGGATGTAGTCGACGCTCCAGCTCTTGGGCCACACCTCGTTGTGCTGGCCGGATCCCGCGTCGGTGTAGATGCCGAGGATCATGCCCATCGGCATGTTCGGCGCGTCGTTGATCGTCTTGTAGAGCTGGTTGTCGTAGTAGAAGTTGAGTCCGGTCGGAGTCCAGTCCATCCCGTAGACGTGGTACTCCTGCGTCGGCTGCCCGCTCGGAACCGGGTCCTCGTGTTTCACCCACGACGACAGGAAGTTCGGGTCGCCCCAGCCGTAGGCGGCGATGCGCCAGGTGTCCGGCTTGCTGAAGAAGGTCTCGATGAAGTCGATCTCGGCGTTGCGCGAGGCGCTGCTGGTGTCCTGCGTCCCGACCAGCCAGAACGCCTGGTGACCGCCGCCGCCCACGGCCGACTTCTTCGCCCGGATCTCGAAGTAGCCGTACATCGTGGTGTATCCGTTGAAGTCCGGCTCGTGCCGGTTGACCGCCGTCGAGTTGAACCGGTGCCAGTAGTCCTTGTTGTAGCTCTGGATGCTCGAGACCCGCACTGTCCCGTCATGCTCCGGGCTCCACGCGGGTGTGTCCGGGTCGATTCGCTCGGTGAGCACGCCGTTCGCCACGGTGTACCTGGCCTTGGCCTTCTCCCGGTCGGCCGTCCAATGTGGAAGGTAGTAGGGAAGCCAGCGGTTGGTGTCGAGCGAGGTTCCCGAGAACTCCTCCTGGAAGTCGAGTGTGTAGCCCGACTTCGTCGTGGGGTTGGGTGGGAAGTCCGCCGCCTGGGCGGTGGAACCGACCCCGGGGAGCGCGCAGCCGACCATCGCCACGATGACGGCCGCGCGGAGACGTAAACGCATGCTGCCTGCCTCTCTGCCGACGAGACGCGTCGCGTCACGTCGTGTGGGAAGGACCCGACGGGACTGCCCTCCCAAGAGGCGCGTCCGGTCAGTTACGTAAGAAACATTCGTTTGAAATGTGACCCACGGCATGCGGCGTTGTCAAGAGGCGGCGGAGTCGGCTTTCGCGACGAGCAGGTGTCGCACCTGGTCGCGCGCCGCTTCGAGCGCGCCGATCGCGACCGCGTCCTCACCGAGCGCCGACAACGCCAGTGGCGGCACGTCGTAGAGGATGGCCGTCAGGTGTCGGCGGATCGGGTCGACGATCACCGCGCCCGCTCGTGCCAGACCGCCGCCGACCACGATCAGCCGCGGGTCCATGGCCAGCACCATCGCGCCGATGCCGCCCGCCAGCGTCTTGGCGAAGGCGTCGACCGCGGCCACGGGCAGCGGGTCTCCCTGTCGCGCCTTGGAGAACACCCACTCGCTCGCGGCCTCGCTGCCCGGGTCGGCGAGCCCGGCGTCGGCGGCGAGCCTGCTCGGCGCTTCCTCCCAGCCGAACGCGGGATGCTTGCCCACCTCGCCCGCCGAACCCGATCGGCCGGTGAACGGCACGCCGTCGACCAGCAATCCGACCCCGAGCCGGTGTCCGACGTGGACGTACAGCGCGTCGGGCACGTTCTGCGCCGCGCCGACGCGGTGTTCGGCGAGTACGGCGAGGTTGGTGTCCTTCATCGCCGTGGTCGGGCAGCCGAGGCGGGATCCGATCTCCTCGGCCAGAGCGACACCGGTCCATTCGGGAATCGCGACGCACAGCCGGACGACGCCATGCTCATCGACGATGCCCGGCGTGCCTACCGTTGCCGCCCACAGTGGACCGCTTCCGGGGGGAACGGCGCTGGTCAGCACGTCGATCGCCAGGTCGACCCGGCTCGTGTGGCCCGCGTCGGTCGGGACCGCCCGGCGCACCGCCGCGACGAGCGTGCCGCCCAGGGTGGCGATGCGGACGGCGATGGTGTGCGCGCCGATGTCGATGCCCGCGACCAGTCCGGCGTCGCTGTTGAACCGGTACCGCTGGGCAGGCCTGCCGCCCCGCTTCGCCGCGTCGTGTCCGTCGAGGCGCAGCAGCTCGGAGTCGACGAGTGAGGTGAGGATCGCCTGCACGGTGGGCCGAGACAGCTCGGTCGCGTTCGCCACTGCGGTCACGGTCATCGCGGGTCCGCTGTAGAGCAGCTGAAGCACCCGTCGGGTGTTGAGATGGCGCAGCGCACTCTGGTCTCCACCGGGTAGTTCGTTCACCATTGTCAGTTCCCCCTTGACGCCTGCGCACTGGAGTCGCATCATATCAAACAAAACTTCCTTTCATAACTCGTGCGGGTGCTCCGTCGGCCCACGTCGGATCTGCGCCGCACACCGCTCAGGAGAGTCGTATGAAGCTCAACGTGACCATCGCGACCGGCATCGGCGCGTGCCTACTCGTGGCGGCCTGCGCCCCGCCCGGCGCCTCGAACGCGCAAGGTCCCGCCCAGCAGGGCCCGGTCGGGACCACCGCTCCCACGAGTGCGGTGACTCTGTCGCTGGTGTCCACTCCGGAATCCGGAGCGGCGATCAGGTCGATCATCACCCAGTTCGAGGGCAAGTACCCCACGGTGAAGATCAAGTACCAGGACACGAACTTCGACGACTACAACAAGAGCCTCAACCTGTCACTGGCCTCCGCGCAGTCGCCCGACATCGTGCTGCTCAACTCGGTCGGCACCACCGTGAAGGACAACCTGGTCCGCAGCCTTGCCGCGTACGAGAAGGCCTACTCGTGGGACCGGGTGTACCCGAGCACGCAGCTCGCGCAGTGGCGGGTCGGCGGCGACGGAAAGACCCTGGGATTCGGCGACCTCTACGCCGCGCCCGCCGGGTTCTCGATCGTCGGCGTCTACTACAACAAAGCCAAGGCCGCCAAGGCCGGGATCACCAGCCCGCCGACGACCCTCGCGGAATTCGACGTCGCACTGGCCAAAGCCAAGGCCGCCGGTGAACTGCCGGTGCAGCTGGGCAACGCCGAAGGGCACGCCTCGTTCGCGGTCCAGTTGATCGGCCAGTCCCATGACGGTGCCGAGAAGGCGGCCAACTGGGCTTTCGGCCACAAGGGGTCCACTTTCGACAGTCCGGGGAACAGGCAGGGCGCGGACAAGGTGCGCGAGTGGGCGGGCAAGGGCTACCTGCCCGCCGACGCCAACGGTGTCGACCTGCAGGGCGCGGTGGACAAGTTCACCAAGGGTGAGGGTGTGTTCTTCATCGACGGCAACTGGGACGCGGCCAAGATCGGCGAGCGGATGAACGGCGATGTCGGGTTCTTCGCCTTCCCCGGTGCGAAGGCGACCGCGATCGGCACCTCGGTCGCCTACGGCATCTCGACCAAGTGTGCCAACCCCGACGCCGCCGCGCTGTTCCTTGACTACCTGCACTCCGAGGCCGCGTCGGCCGCGGAATTCAAGGCGGGATTCATGCCCGCCGACGTCGCCGCGGCCAAGCCCGAGCCGGGCACGGTCATGTCCGACATCGTCGCGGCCTGGACGAAGGTCAACGCGGACAACGGGTTGGTCGGCTTCAACAACAACGCGACGGCGACGATGGGCGACACCCTGACCGCCGCGACGCAGGAGCTGATCGCGGGCAAGACCGACGGCGCGGGTTTCATCGGCGCGATCCAGACCGACTGGGCCAAGACCCATGGCTGAGACGGCCTACGCGCCGCGTCGCGTGGCGGTGCCCCGGGCGGGCACCGCCACCCGGCGGCGCGGGCGGCGGGCCCACCGGCTGGTGCCACTGCTCTACATCGCTCCCGGCTTCCTGTTCTACCTGACGTTCGTGATCGCGCCGTGGTTGCAGAGTGTGTGGATCTCGCTGTGGGAGTGGAACGGCGTCGGCGTGGCCACCTGGGTCGGGCTGGACAACTACGCCGAGATCCTCGCGGAGCCCGCCCTCCGCGCGGCGCTGCTCAACTCATTCGGCTTCATCATCTTCTACACGGTCATCCCGATCGCGCTGGGACTGGTGCTCGCGGCCGTGGTCGCGGCCACCCCCTGGCGGGCCATGCCGGTGATCCGCACAGTGCTGTTCCTGCCACAGATCCTGCCGCTGGTGGCGGTCGGCGTGGTGTGGAAATGGATCTACAGCGAGGATGGGCCGTTCAACCAGCTGCTGGTGGCGGTCGGCCTCGGGGACTTCGCCAGGGCCTGGCTCGGTGACTTCACCTGGGCGTTCCCCGCGGTCGGCCTGATCGGGTCGTGGGTTAGCACGGGCCTGTGCTTCCTGTTGTTGCTCTCGGGCATCGGCCGGATCGACCCGTCGCTCTACGAAGCGGCCAAAATGGACGGTTGCGGCCCGGTGCGCGAGTTCTGGCACGTCACGGTTCCCAGCCTGCGCCGCGAGATCGGCGTCGCCGCGACCGTGACGATCATCGCCGCGCTGGCGGGCTTCGACGTCGTGTATGTGATGACCGGCGGCGGCCCCGGCCACGCCACCACCGTGCCCGGCGTACAGGTCTACGAACTCGTCTTCACCGCGGGCCGGGTCGGCACCGCGTGTGCGCTGGCCACCGTGCTCAGCGTGCTCACCTGCGCCGTGATGTACGGCATCAACCGCCTGACCAAGGAGCGCTGATGACCCGGTTCCTCACGAGAGGCGCGCTGGTTCTCGCGGCCGCGACCGTGCTGTTCCCTTTCCTGGCAATACTCTCGGCCGCGCTGCAGCCGCCGTCGACGCTATCGCCGGGACTGGCCTGGCCGTCGTCGCCGCACTGGGAGAACTTCGCGACCGCGTGGACCACCGCCGGATTCGGGTCGCTGCTCAGTTCGAGCGCGATCGTCGCGTTCGGCGTCGTGCCCATCGCACTGGTGATGGCCACCCTCGCGGGCTACGGGCTGGCGATGTGCACGCTGCGGATCAAGGGGCCGCTGTTCGCGCTGCTCATGCTGGGGCTGGCGCTGCCGTTCGAGGCGATCGTCATCCCGCTGTACTACGACATGCGCTCCGCGGACCTGCTCAACAGCCACTGGGCGATGATCCTCCCGCTGATCGGCGCGTTCATGCCGTTCGGGGTGTTCTGGATGCGCGCGCACTTCGAGTCCCTGCCTCGGGAACTGGTTGAGGCAGCGGAGATGGACGGCGCCTCGCACTGGCGCACGCTCGTGTCGGTGCTGCTGCCGACAGCGCGACCGGCGCTGACCACGTTGGGGCTGCTGAACTTCATGTGGGCGTGGAACCACTTCCTGCTCGCCCTGATCCTCATCCAGGACCCGGCGAAGCGCACCGCGCCCGCGGGTCTCGGGAAGTTCGTTCAGCAGTTCGGCAAGAACATCCCCTTGCTGTCAGCCGGAACCATCATCGTGATCACCCCGATCGTGCTGCTCTACCTGTTCTTCCAACGCCACTTCATCAAGGGCATCCTCCAGGGTGCCGTGAAATAGGAGCATCACCCGTGACTGTCACGCTGGCCATCGTCGGCGCGGGCGCACGCGGCGCCGCATACGCCCGCATCGCCGTCGGCCTGGGGGCCGCGTCCGTCGTCGCCGTCGCCGATCCCGACACCACCCGCGCGACCGCGCTGGCCGCCGAGTTCGGCATCCCCGATTCGCACGTCTTCGCGGACTGGTCGGACCTCGTCGCCGTGCCGAGGCTCGCCGACGCCGCGATCGTCGCCACCCCCGACCGGCTGCACGCCGACCCGGCCTGCGCCCTGGCCGACCGCGGCTACGGCCTGCTGTTGGAGAAGCCGATGGCACCCACCCAGGCCGACGCGGAGCGGATCGTCCGCGCGGCCCAACGCAACGGTGTTCTCCTCGCCGTGTGCCATGTGCTGCGGTACACCGAATACTCGCGGCGCCTCAAGGAACTGGTGGACGCGGGCCGAGTCGGCGACATCGTGACCGTCGACCACCTGGAGCCCGTCGGCTGGTGGCACCACGCCCATTCCTACGTCCGCGGGCAATGGGCGGTGGAGGAGGCGTCGTCCTCGATGCTGCTTGCGAAGTCCTCACACGACATCGACTGGCTCATCCACATCATCGGCCGCCGGGTCGAGCGGGTCTCCTCCTTCGGCGGGCTGTTCCAGTTCCGCCCGGAGAACAAGCCCGCCGGGGCCGGTGACCGCTGCCTGAGCTGCCCGGTCGAACGCTCGTGCGCCTACTCGGCGGTGCGCATCTACGAACGCTTCCTCGGCGACCCGGTGTTCGAACGCTGGCCGCTGGGCGTGCTCACCGACGACGTGTCGCCCGAAGGCGTACGCAAGGCACTGGAGGAAGGCCCCTACGGCGCGTGTGTCTACTCCGGACGCAACGACGTGGTCGACCACCAGGTGGTGAACCTGGAATTCGCGGGCGGTGTCACCGCGTCGTTCACCATGACCGCCTTCAGCGCCCTGGACTTCCGCAAGACCCGCATATTCGGCACCCAGGGCAGCATCGAGGGCGACGGCCGCCGCATCGTCGTCCACGACTTCCTCACCGACACCCAGGAAACCATCACGTTCGACACGACGACCGGCAGCGCCTCCGCGGCCGACGGACATGGGGGAGCGGACACGGAACTGGTCAAGGCCTTCCTCACCGCACTGTCCACAGGCGAGCACCGGTACGTGACCAGCGGGCCGCGCGAAAGCCTCGAATCACACAAGATCGTGTGGGCCGCCGAGCGAGCCCGGCACACCGGAACCGTCGTGACTGTCCAGCCGCCCTTCCACCCCTCGGCGGCAGCGTCGTAAAACGCTCCGACCGCGCCGTCTCGCGAACTGGGTGTCAGCTGACGGCGAGCCGATCCACCAGCAGTTCCACCCGCTTCTGGGCGTCCCCGCGCGGCAGCCGTCCGGTCCGGGTCAGGGTGGCCAGCCCGTGCAGGGCCGCCCAGAACACCTCGGTGAACAGTCCGGGGTGGACGCCGTCCCCGGCGACCTCGCGGAGGCTTTCCAACAGGGCCTCGAAGGCGTCCTTCAGCGGCTCCGGGGTGTCCTCGCTCGCGAAGGTCAGGCCGCCGTCGAGCTGGAACATGGCGTCATAGACCGCCGGGTGGCGTTCGGCGAAGTCAAGGTAGGCGCGGGCAAGGGCGGTGACCCGGGTGCGTGGGTCGTCCATGGCCGACGTCGTTCGCAGCGCCGCGGCCATCTCGGCGGCACCGTCGAGGGCGACGGCGCCGATGATCTCGCGCTTGCCGCGGAAATGGCTGTAGAGGACGGGCTGGCTGTATTCGATGCGCTCGGCGAGCCTGCGGGTGGTGACCGCGTCCCAGCCCTGCTGCTCGGCGAGTTCGCGGGCCGTGGCCACGATGAGGCGCTCGCGTTCGGCCTGTTCGCGCTGCTTGCGTTCCTGTACCGACATGGGCCGAGTCTAGCACTGCTAGACAATCGAGCGACAGCAGTGCTAGCGTTGCTTCATCAGCTAGCAACACTAGATTTTGGAAGGTCGCCATGCTCAACGCACTTCAGGTCGGCACCATCGTGGTCGTCGGTCTGATGGTGGGGGTGGAGTTCTCCGTCGCCTTCGTCATCAACCGGATCCTCAACGCACTCCCCGACGACAGCGCCCAACTCGGCCGCGCCCACGGCGGACGGATGCTCGGCGCCTTGATGCCGTTCTGGTACATCGGCTCCCTCATCCTGAGCGCGGTGTGGGCCATCGCCGGCTGGCACCAGCCCGGCGCGGTCCTGGTCGTCATCGCCGCCGCGCTGCTGGTCGTGAGCGTGGTCATGTCGCTCCTGCTGCTCGTTCCGATCAACAACCGGGGCAAGACGTGGACTGTCGAGAACCGGCCCGAGGACTGGAAGGAGCAGATGAATCGCTGGGACCGCTACCACTACGTGCGCGTGGCCGTCATCATCGCTGCCTTCACCCTGCTGGCCGCCGCGCTCGCCTGACGAGTCACTGGATCGTCTGGACGGCGCCGCCTGCCAGGGTGTTGTGCCCGAGTGGTGTCAGCGTGTGCCGGACCGCGCGGCCCTCTCGCGAGGTGGTGATCAGGCGGGCCCGGCGCAGCACCGACGCGTGCTCCGACGCCGAGGCCAGGCTGATGGCGAGCCGTTCGGACAGTTCGCTGGTCGTGGCACCGCCGTTGATCGCGCGCAACGCCGCCGCCCGGGTTCGGCCGAGCAGGTCGGCCAGCGGGTCACCGCCCTGCGGTTCGGTCGAGCCGAGGCGGAGCGCGCCGCGCGCCGGGTAGGTGATGAAGCACGGCCCGTCCGGCTCGATCAGCACGTACGGCCGCCGCCACATGAACACCGAGGGGACCAGCCGGACCTGGCGGCCGCCAGGTGAGGCCTCGCGGTCCGGTCCGCCGTCGATCTCCAGGACCGGGCTGCGCCAGCGCATCGCCGGGTGCAGCGACTCCAGCAGGCCGCCGATGCCCTGCGTGGCCAGCACCGACGCGCGGTAGGCCAGATCGTCTGAGATCACCGCGTTCACCGACGGCAACTCGTCGGCGAACGCGTGGTGGTAGCGCCGCAGCGCGTCGCCGACCGTGGCCCGCGCCTCGCGGTCGCCGGAGGCCAGCAGCCGGGTGAACCGGGTCGGGCGGATGCCCGCCGCGACCAGGTCGGCGGCGATCTCGGTGGCGGGCAGCGCGGCGAGGCGCTCGATCACGTCGGCCGGGTCGTCGGTGCGGATGGTCAGGAAGTCGGGCGGCGTGGAGACGGGAGGCACCAGGTCGAGCAACGGCCGCATCCGGCCGTCCACCCGCGTCCGGAACCGGCGGCGCCACCCGTCGAACGCGGGCAGCGGGCCGGTGGTCAGCAGCGCGCCGCTGCAGACGGCCTCGATCGTGGCCGCGACACCCGACGTCGAGAGCGTGGTGCGGGCCAGTTCGTCGAGGTCGAACCGCAGCCGGAGCATTGCGCGAGATCCTCGCAGGTTTCGCCGGTGCCCGAAAGGATGGCGGCGGTGCCGGGGAGCGCCCCAGACTCGCCGCCATGCGCCGACTCTTCCTGCTGTTCGCCACCCTTCTCCTCGCCGTGGCCGGGCTGGCCGGTCCCGCCTCCGCCGCCTCCTCCCGCAGGATCGAGGGCACGATCGGGACCACGCCGTTCGTGATCGAGGTGCCGTCGAGGTGGAACGGCACGGTGCTGCTCTGGAGCCACGGCTACTTCGCCACGCCCGGCGCCCCGAAACCCGCGCCGGAGGTCGACAGCGACCACCCGGCTTTACGCGCGTGGCTCCTCGACAGGGGGTACGCGATGGCAGGCACGCAGTTCGCCATGACGCCGTACACCAGCTCCACGATCGTGCGCGAGCAGCTCGCGGTCCTGGACAGGTTCACAGCGGAAGTGGCGCGCCCGCGCCGCGTCATCGCGTGGGGCAAGTCGCTCGGCGGGCAGGTCACCACCGTGCTCGCCGAGCGGCACCCTTCCCGCATCTCCGGCGCTCTGCCGATGTGCGCGCCGATCGCCGGGTCGGTCTCGCACCACAATGGACTGTTCGACGTGGCGTTCGCGTTGAAGACCTTGCTCTGGGCCGAGCACCCGGTGAAGATCACCGGCATCACCGACCCGGTGGCCAACCAGGACCTGGCGAACCCCCTGATCCGGGCCGCCCTGAACAGCCCGGCGAGCCAGGCCCGGCTCGCGCTGGCCGCGTCGTTCGGCGACATCCCGGCGTGGGTCGACTCGCTCGCGCCGCGGCCCACCGACGACGCCGAATCCGCGACCCACCTCTACCTGCTCATGCGCTACCAGATCGGCAGCTCGATGTTCGGCCACGGCCGTGCGCACCTGGAGCGCGAACTCGGCGGCAACCCGAGCTGGAACACCGGCGTCGACTACCGCGCCCAACTCGCGAAGTCCAGCCAGCGCGCGCTGGTGGAGAGGCTGTACGCCGCCGCCGGGCTGGACCTGGCCACCGACCTGGCGACGCTGAACGCCGCGCCGAAGATCGCCGCCGACCCACGCGCCGTGGCGAAGCTGACCGCCGAGTCGGCGACCAGCGGACTGGTGTCCGTCCCGACGCTGACCCTGCACTCCACCGGCGACGGCACCGACGTCGTCGAGGCGCAGCGCTGGTACGCCGACAACGCGGCCCAGTTCGGCCGGTCCGCGAACCTACGCCAGGCCTACGTCGAGCGCGCAAACCACTGCTTCTTCACCGCCGCAGAGGAAATCGCCGCCCTCCTCGCCCTGGAACACCGCCTCGACACCGGCGCGTGGGCCGACACCACCGCCGCCGCCCTGACCACCACAGCAAACAACTACGGCGACGAATACCGCACCATGTGGAGCTACTACGCCGACGGCACCGCCACCGTACCCGCCGCGTTCGTCGACGTCCGGCCGGCGAAACTGCCGCGCCCATTCCCCTGGTGAAGTCGGTAGGGCGTCGACTACGAGGCTGCAATCGGCCCGTGAAGACAAGATCAGTAAACGGGCGTCGTTGACTCCCAACGCCACAAAGCACCGCGAACGGTCTTCCCGGATCTTGTTGTATCTGACTGCCGGGTAACCATCGATTTCGAACGGCTCCCACAGCTCCCACGCATCCGGATTCTTCGAGTTGCGGTAGTGCTCTTCGAGACTTCTACCAGCAGGAGACTTAATGCCGACATCAGCCTGCGCGTGATCCCCGTCGACAAGGTGACTGCACCCGATTGGGCGATCTGTCTCAAACGGTTCGCCTGGCTCTAACCGGAGTTTCGTGCGCTGCTGGGAAGTGAGGCTCGCACACGGATCGGAGGTGCCCCAAGCCCAGGTCGGCGAGCCGGGACAGCCCGGCCAGCAGATCCGCCGGCCGCAATGTCATCCGATGAGCGTAATCACCGGCCTACCATCGACGCCGTGATTGTTTTTCGCGGCTACGCCTTCGTGAGCGATCTGTCCTTCGCGGACATCGCCGCCGTGGTCGGACGCGGCCCGTGGACCTGGACGGAGCGCGACAGCGAGTCCCTGGGGGACTACCTGTGGACCCGCGTGAACGAGACGAATATTCGGGTCTTCGAGGACGAGGGCCACTACTGCCTCGATTTCAAGTTCACGGGCAACGACCCGGCACAGTTCGACGTCCTTGTTGACACCCTGCTGACGCGGGTACTGCCGACGATCGGGGCGCGCGATGTGCGGCCGGACAGGGACTACTACTCGTGAGCAACCCCACGACATCTACAGCGACCTGATCGACATCGGCAAGCAGGGCCGCCGGGATCTGGCCGACCAGGTCGTGCCCTACCTGACGTCCGACACCGACTTCCTGCGCGAAGCCGCCGTGCGCACCCTCGTGTTCCATCTCCGCCTTCCCGAGCACAAGCCCACGGCCATCCGGCTGCTCACCGAAGACCCCGACGAAGGCGTGCGGTCGGCCGCGGCCATGGGTCTTGGGCACTTCGCGGCGCAGGACCGTGACCTGCTCCAGCGCCTGCTCGGGGTCGCGCTTAACGTCGGGGAGGACGAAAGGGTGCGCGACGCCGCGTTCATCGCCGCGTTGGTGGCGACCGGTGTGGTGGCGCGCGGGGAGGTGCCGATGGGGAGCACGACCCCCGGGTTCGACGCGCGCGCGGACTGGGCGCTGCTCGACGGCAAGCTGCGGGAGGCCGGGATACCCGTGCCGCCGAGAATCGCGGCGCGGGCGGCACGCCCGCTGTCACGGTGGGCGCGGGGGCGGGAGTTCCCGTTCGGGGAGTCGATCGGGCAGTTCGTGATCATCGACCAGCTCGGCGGCACCCCGGACCGGGGCCGGTATCGCGCCGAGTCGCCCGAGCACCCGGTGCTGATCTCGCTCGGCACCAAACAGACCGAGACCACCCCGACGCTGCTCGACCGGCTCGCGTTCGACATCGAGGGGGTGGCGCCGTTGCTGCACATCGGCGACCTCGACGCGGGCAACGGCATGGTGTGCACCGGGCTGGTCGAACTCGAGCCCGAGGGCGCACCGGTCGGGGAACTCGACGTGGGGTCGGCGGCCCGGGTGGGGCTGCAGGTCGCCGCGATCCTGCGGCGCGCGCACGCCGAGGGCATCACCCTGGGAGGACTGCGGCCCGAGCTGATCTACGTCGACGGCGACCGGGTCACCGGGATCGTGCCGCGGTGCGAGCCGTTCCTCGCCACGGCGAGTTGGCCCTGCTACGGCGTTCCACCCGCTTTCGAACACTTCTTTGTCGCGCCGGAACAGCTCAACGGCGATCCCGCGGGCGCGGCTGCGGACGTGTTCGCGCTGACCGCCGTCCTCGCCGACCGGGTCGGCGGCCATCCCTTCACCGGCGCGGGCACGACCAACGCGATCGCGATCATGGTCGGCGAACGCATGCCGTGGACCGGGGAACCTGACCTGGGTGCGCTCATCGACGCCGGACTCGAACCCGACCCCAGCCGGCGGATCGGTCTTGACGAGTTGGTCGCCCGCCTCGAACCGCTGGCCGACCGGAACCCCGAGTCCGCGGTGATCGAGTGGAAGCGAACCGGCGACGGCGAGTTCCCGTACCGCGCCACGTGGCGCGGCAAGGACTTCGTCATCCGGGTCAACGACTTCCCGGCCGAACCGCTCTACACGCTCCTTGTCGGCGACGAGGAACTCATCGACCTTGAGGACTGGCCGCGGCGTTGGGTCAGGCCGGGTACCCAGTGATGACGCTGTGGCCGGATCGTGGCGCCGACGTTGACCGCTTCCAGGTGGAGGCGCAGTGAGTCGATCAGGCGGAGCGGGCTTCCTCTTCCACGGTGGAACGCTGGAGCCTGCCTTCCGCAGGGCAGGCACTGGCTGACCCTTGGGCTTCACGACGGCCGGGCGGATTCGACGGTGAGCGCCGATACTTCGTTGTTGTGGAATTGCTGGAGCGTGGAGCGGTCCTCGACGCGCTGGCCGAGCACCTGGTGGAGGTCGCGCGAGGCTCTGGCCGGCTGGTGCTGCTGCGTGGCGAGGCAGGCATTGGCAAAACCGCGGTGATCGCCGCGTTCGCCCGTGAGAGTGCGGACACCGCCTGTGTCCTGGTGGGTCGCTGCGATCCGTTGAGCACTCCTCGGCCGCTGGGTCCGCTGGCGGATGTCGCTGGTGATCTCGGTCCGGAGGTGGAGGTCGCGCTCAGGGATGGGGCGGGTTCGGCCGGGGTGTTCCGGTCGGTCCTGGGTGAGCTGCGTTCCAGCGCGCGACCGGTCGTGCTGGTGTTCGAGGACGTCCATTGGGCTGACGGCGCCACCTTGGACTTCATCCGCTATCTCGCCCGTCGGATCGATACCGCGCGAGTGCTGATGCTCGTCACATATCGGGACGACGAGGTCGGGCCGACGCATCCGCTGACGGTGGTGCTGGGCGACTTGGCGGGCTGCGCGGCGGTGCACCGGCACGACCTGGAACCACTCAGCAAGGTCGGCGTCGGGCGGCTGGCGGCAGGCGGACGGCACGACCCTGAAGTGCTGTACCAGGCGACCGGGGGCAACCCGTTCTTCGTCACCGAGGTGTTGTCCGCGGGCGCGTCCGGGGTTCCGGCCACTGTTCGCGAGGCGGTGCTTGGCAGGCTCGCGAGGTTGCCCGCCGCCGTGAAACAGGTGGTGGAGGCGGTCGCGGTGATCGGGTCGCCCGCGCCGCTTGACCTGCTCGCGCAGGTGATCTCCCAGCCCGACGGCCCGGTCGAGACGGCGCTCTCGGCCGGGATGCTGCAGCAGGAGGGCCGGTCGCCCGCCTTTCGCCATGAGCTGGCGCGGATGGTGGTGTTGGCGACGATCCCGGAGTTTCGGCGCGTCAGGTTGCACGCCGACGTGTTGGCGGCGCTGCGTTCCGGCCCGGTCGGCGCCGACGAGTTGCCGCGGCTGGCGTTTCACGCGGAGGAGGCGGGCGACCGCGGGGCGGTCCTCGACTACGCGCCCAGGGCTGCCCGGCACGCGTCCAGCCTTGGCGCGCACCGGGAAGCGGCGGCTCAGTACGCACGGGCGCTGCGGCACGCGGCGACATCGCCGGTCGTGCGGCGCGCGGAACTGTTGGAGGGGCGCGCGTTCTCCTGTTACATGACCGGGCTCATCCCCGAGGCGGTCGACGCCTGGGGCCAGGCCCGGGAGCTGCGGCACCAGATCGGTGACCGGTTGCGTGAGGGCGACGCGCTGCGATGGACCTCTTACATGCTCTGGCTGCTCAGTCGCAATCGCGAGGCGCGTGAGTGCGGGCTGCGGGCGGTGCGGCTGCTGCGGGAGGGCGAACCGAGCCTGGAACTGGCGAGGGCGTATGTGAACGTCGCCGAGCAGGCCAGCTTCGACTGCGACCTCGCGGCGACCGAGGCGAATGCCCGACGGGCGGTCGAAGTCGGTCGGCGCATCGGCGACGCGGGCGTCGTCGTGCGGGCTCAGTTCCACGCGGCGATCGCGCAAGTCCTGTGCCACGACCGTGGCTGGGATGAACTCGAACGGGTGTGGTGTGCCGCGCGGGAGCAGAATCTGGTCGAACACGCGGGCATGTTCGGCCCGGTGATCTCGGCTGTGGCGATGGTGCACCGCGACTTCGAGCGGGCCCAGGTCTACGACGACCGGGCCGTCGCCCACTGCCGTGACTTCGATCTGGACATGTTCCTCGACTACCTGCGCGGTGCCCGGTCCTTCGGCCGCGTGCACCGCGGGCAATGGGACCAAGCCGCTGAGGAAGCCGCGGCTGTGCTGCGGCTGCGTTCGCTGCCACCGGTGAGCCGGATCTTCCCGCTGCTCGCGCTGGCCCTCGTGCGGGCCCGCCGAGGCGACCCGGAGGTCTGGCCGCTGCTCGATGAGGCGGCAGGCCTGGGTGAGCCGAGCGACCTGGTCCGGATGGGCCCGGTCTGGGAGGTTCGCGCGGAGGCGGCCTGGTTGTGCGGAGACGACGTCGCCGCCGTCGCCGAATCGCGCCGTGGACTGGCCGCGGTCACGGCGGACAGTGATCCGTGGGCCGTGGGGGGCGTCGCCCGATGGGTTCGACTCGCCGGCGACGTCGTGCCGGGTGCGAGGGCGACCGGCCCGTTCGCCCTCGAACTGGCGGGGGAGTGGCTGGCCGCGGCCCAATCGTGGGAGGCACTGGGCTGCCACTATGACGCGGCACTCGCCCGGCTCGCGGGCGACGCCGACGCGGTGATCGGCGCGGTGGCCACCTTCGAGTCGCTCGGGGCCCGGCCCGCCGCGGCGCGGGGGCGAGCGCGGCTGCGGGAACTCGGAGTCCGGTACGGCACCCGCGGCCCGCGGCCCGCCACCAGGGCCGACCGCCATGGGCTGACCAGCCGCGAGCGCGAAGTCCTCGACCTGCTGCGACAAGGGCTCTCCGGCGCCGAGATCGCCACGCGGCTGTTCATCTCACCGAAAACCACAAGCCACCACATCGCCGCGATTTTGGCCAAGCTCGGCGTGCACAGCCAGGCCGAAGCCATCCGCAAGTTCGAACGATGACCATCCGGGCGCACTCGGCATCTGGCCAAACGCATCTGGCCAAACGGGGTGCCGAGCCCGATCCGTCGACTTGGCGGTCGCGCCTGGCGTGACTCACCTGGTGCCTGCCCCAGCCTCGACCGCACCCGGTCGTGGTCTGACACCCTGCGCGGCCGTGTCTCCGCGTTGGTTCGATCGGGTGAAAACGGTGTTGGCGCGTATTCGCGGATGATCAAGATCCTCTACAAGGAGGACGCGAACAGAGAGGAACGCTGTGAAAATTCGACGGCTCCTTCCCGTGCTCACAGCGATGGCCTCGGTGGCTGGGTGCGGTAGTGGCGCGTTCGGACCAGAGCAGGTCCCGTCCACCGCGACCACCACCACGGCGGCATCGAATTCCACGGTGTCAACGACGGTCGTGACCACCACCGGGCGCCAGTTCGGCTGGAACCTGCCGACTGGGCCGAAAACGACCTCGACGAATGAGGACATCCTGTATCGCACTTTGTTGCGCGGGCAGTGCGCGCAGGCAAAGGCCGACCTTGACCGGCTCTGGTGGACGTTGTTGAGTCCGCGCAACGTCCTGCTATACCAGGCCGCAGTCGATCTCTGCGCGGGCCGCCAGAGCGCTGCTCGCGTGATGTACGACAAGGCCGCCCGGATCGGGTTCATGGTCTCGGACCCGGACTTCAAGACGGTCGACTGTTTGACCTACAAGGCAGTTCGCAGTGTCGTGAAGCAGGAGCCGCAGGACCGGATCGACTGCGTCGTGGGCCAAGTTCCCGGTTGGCCCCCGGGTCTCTACAACCGCGAAGGCAAGGACGATCCGCGCACACCGCGCAACGAAGCCACCGATAGCCCGACGGAAACCACAACACCTTCGACGACGGCCACCACCACGGTCGAACCGAGCACCACGACCAGCACGACATGAGGCCTGCGCCGAAGAAGAACACCGACGACGAGCCTGCCAGTGAGGCCTTGCGCAGGGTGGGCGAGATCCTGGCGAACGTCGCCGTGCTCACCGGCCTGCTGGTGGCGTTCGGTTGGCGGCGAAGCGACGTGCAGGCCCGCGAGTTGGGCCTGCCCAGCAGCGCACTGGGCATGACGGTCACCGACTACCTCCTGCGCAGTATCGGCCCGGTGTTCCAACTGCTGGCTGTTGTCGTGCTGGGTTGGCTCGCCTTCCTCCTGTTGGACCCGTTGCTTCAGACCGCCCGGCGCGGACGGGCCTGGCGCGTCAGCACCTGGGTGCTGGCGTTCGCCTGGCTGCTGTTGCCTGCCTTGGTCGTGGTGTCGGGCTACGTGTGGCCCGCATCGAGCTTCGCCCTGTTTCCGCTCTCGATCGGTGCCGGGCTGCTGCTCACGCTGTACGCCCTGAAGCTGCGCGCACGCACCCGGCGATGGAATTGGCCCAGGCTTCGGCTCGCCGGTCTCGCCGTCACGGTGTTGAGCCTGTTCTGGGGCGCGATGAACGCCGCCGAACTGGAAGGTCTGGAATTGGCCGACCGGTTCGCCGCCGACGTGCGGACGGCGCAGGCGGTCGCCATCTACAGCGGGGAACGATTGCATCTGACAGCGCCAGGCGTGACCGAGCAACAGTTGCCGGACGGGAAGTACCGATTCAAATACACCGGCCTGCGCTTCGTCGAGAACAGCGGCGGCAAGTTCTTCTTCGCCTCCGACGGATGGACGCGCACATCGGGGGTCGTGCTTGTTCTTCGCGATGAAGCGCACCTGCGGTTCGAGTTCATCCGCGGGGGGTGAATGTGCGCAACCCGCTCTTCGTTCAGGTCTGCGGAACCCGGATGACGTCGCCGGGATGGATGAGGTCGGGATTGGTGATCGTGCCCGGGTTGGCCGCCACGAGCCGGTGGTGGAGGTTGCCCGCCCCGTAATGGTGCGTCGCGATGCCCCACAGCGTCTCACCGGGCTGCACGACGTGTTCGAGGTAGACGCGGTAGCCGGGGACGATCCTCGGCCCGTGCACCACGGGCACGATCACCTTGTCGAGTTCGGCGCCGTCATTGGGCGAGGTGTGGAACACCTCGACGAAGAGCCGGTCGAGCTGGAACGACGCCCCCGACACGTCGACGGTGATCTGGAACTGCCCATGCCCGCCCGTGCCGTCGCCTGCCATGAAGGACCCGACGACCTCGTCGTGGCCCTCGTGGACGCGGTAGTTGAAGTTCGCTTCGAAGGCCCCGCCCGCGACCCCGGCGATCTGGATGCTGTTGCTCACGATGTCGTGCTGCCTGGGCTGCTGGAGGTCGATCGACATGGCAGTGCCTCCTGTCATCGGTCCAGCAGCGTAACCGCCGAGCGGCCCCCGGCTGCCTTGAACGCGGGGGCGTCACCCGCACGGATTACGGCCGAACGGTGAGGTTGGAGCGAGATCCGGGACTGGCGACCGTGGCCGATCTGCCCGGAGTTCCGGCACCCCGCGAGATGCAGCTGTAACCGATCCATCACCGGCGGTATCTGGATGACCGCCCGCCCAATCTGGGGTGCGCCGACCGATTCGCCCCGTCCTCTCCGCACCTAGCGTCACCTCGCGAGCGGAAGAGGTGTGTGCGGATGCCGAGGTACCTGGTTGAGCGTTCCCTGATCGACGGCCTGGACGAGTTCCTCGCGGGGAAGAACGAGGAAGCCACTGTGGAGGCCGACGGCGATGTCGGTGCGGTGTGGCTGCACAGCTACGTCACCGATGACGGTCGGCGGGCCTTCTGCGTGTACGCGGCGGCCAGCCCGGAGGCGGTGCGCAAGTCCGCCCGGCGGGCAGGCGTGCCCGCCGAGGTGATCCACCGGATCACGGTGCTCGATCCGCACGCCTTTCCCCGGCAGCGACAGCCGAACGTGTCCGACAGCGCGACCACGCGGAGGCCATCATGACCAAGACAATCACCGCGGCGATCATCATCGTCGGTGGAGCGGTGGCGGCGATGGTGGTGGGCCCGAACGGCCCCTTGGGCGGATTCTGGCGGCCCATCGAGCTGGATCCGGAGCCGGCGGGAGCCCAACTGGCGGGCCTCATCGGGGCAGGCGTCGTCGAAGCCATCGGGTTCGGTGCGGCCATCGCGGTCCTGGTCCTCGGCCGCCCCGTGTTCGCCAGGCTCACCACCACGCCCGGCAGAGCCCTCGCCGCGCAGGTGACGTCGGCCTGGCTGCTCGGCTCGTGGTGGCCGCACACCGCGCTGCACATGCACCACGGCACCGACCCCGCCGCGCTCGTCGCCCTCGAGGTCGGATTCCACGCGGGCTCGATCGTCGCGTTCGCGATCCTGCTGTGGGCGCTGATCCCGCGCGCCACGAGCACCCAGCGCGGGGCCTCGCCCGCGGATGCCCGCAATTCCCAGCTCTCCGGGTGAACGTCATGAGACCACGACTCGCGAACCGCGTGCTCACCATCGGCGCACTCGTCGCAGGAATGACCGTGCCGGTCGCGGCCATAGGCGCCGCGGCCACTTACGACACGACCATCGTCAGCCGGGCGAGCGGAGCGGCCGGGGCCGCGGCCACCGGGGACGCCGGCGCCCCGTCCATCTCCGCCGACGGGCGGTTCGTCGCGTTCAGCTCCACCGCCGACAACCTCAGCGATCAGGACAGCGACGCCCACTCCAACGTCTATGTGCGCGACCTCCAGGCGGGCACGACGACCTTGGTGAGCAGAGCTGCCGAGGTCGCGGCCGACGGCGACTCCTCCGATCCCTCGATCTCAGCCGACGGGCGCTACGTCGCGTTCGTCTCGGTGGCCACCAACCTCGACGCGCAGGCCCAGGACATCTGTCCGGAGTACTGGTACGGGGAACCCGTGCCGTGCGCGAACATCTTCGTGCGCGACCTCCAGGCAGGTACGACGACCTTGGTGAGCCGGGCGGACGGCGCGACCGGGGTTGGTGCCAACGGCGGCTCCTACACCCCCGCGATCTCGCCGGACGGCGGGCGGGTGCTGTTCCAGTCGGTCGCCGAGAACCTGAGTGGGCAGGACGTGAACGACTGCGTCGGCTACACCGAAACCGGCGAGTTCCCGGTGCCGTGCCTCAACATCTTCATCCGGGACGTGCGAACGGGCGCCACGACCTACCTGGCGCCGGGCGACCACGAGACCCGATCGGTCTACTGTGGACCCGCGGTCTCCCCCGACGGGCGTTACGCGGCCATCGAAACGGAACGGGTCGTCCGGATGGTCGACCTGGGCACGGGCGCGATGACCCTGGTCAGCAGGGCGAATGGCCGGGACGGTGTCGCGGCGGGCGGGACCTGCCCGTCGATCTCCGCTGACGGCCGCAGGGTCGCTTTCGAGGCGAGTTCGAGCCTCGACGAGAACGGCTGTTGCGGCGGGTGGGGTTGGCCGGAGGTATACGTCCGCGATCTGAGCGCGGGCACGACGACCCTGGTCAGCCGCACGTACTTTCACGCGCCCACGCTGGGCAAACCCTCCGGGCACCCGTCCATCTCCGCCGACGGTCGCCATGTCGCCTTCGCCTCGTCCAACCCTGACCTGAGTCCGAACGGGGTCGGCGTCTACCTGCGTGACTTGCAAACCGGCGAGCTGACCTATGTGAGCAGGCGCAGCGGTGCGGGCGGCGCCCCCATGGGCGGTGGCGACCCGTCGCTGGCGGCCGATGGTCGAGTCGTCGCGTTCGCGGCGCGGGCCGAGGGGCTCGATCCTGCCGCGGACCAGTACAACCACGTCTTCGCACGTGAACTGGCGACCACGCCCACGCCGCCGCGGGCTGATCTGGCGCTGTCCATGACCGCCTCGACAACCGTCCCCGCTGTCGGGTCGGACGTGACGTTCACCGTGACGGTGACCAACGCGGGCCCCGACAGCGCGAGTGGGATCGTGGTGGCCGCCGGGCTGCCGCCGAGCCTGACCTTTGTCTCGGCGACTCCGTCGCAGGGCGCCTACACGGCAGCATCGGGCGCGTGGACGGTCGGAAGTCTCGTTTCCGGCGCGGGTGCGACCCTGCGAATCGTCGCCAACGCGGGCACGGCCACCACCTCGGTCACCAAGGCAGAGGTGACAGCCGTCGACCAGACCGACCCGGACTCGGCGCCGGGCAACGGCAATCCCGCCGAGGACGACCAGTCGTCGGTGACGGTGACGCCCACGCAGCAGCCAAGTTGCGCGCCGGCCACCGCCATCGCCGCGGCGGACAGCTGGATCGGCCAGAACGGCCCGAGCGTCAACCACGGCATGGAGGCCACGCTCAAGGTTCGCAGCAAGCGGTACGCAAACGCGCGGGCACTGGCGCGCTTCACGTTGCCCGCGATCCCTGCCGGGTGCCAGGTCTCCAGTGCGAAACTGCGCCTCTTCGCGACGTCGGCCACGCCCGGCCGCACGCTGCGCGTGCAGGCCCTCACCGCGCCGTGGAACGAAACCACGGTCACCTGGCGCGACCAACCCGGAACCACCGCGTACGCGGCGACGGCGACCTCCGGGCCCGGCTGGGTGGAGTGGACTGTCACCACCCAGGTGAACGCCATGTACTCCGGCGCCAACAACGGCTTGCGCGTCCGCGACGCAGCCGAGGACTCGACCGGCGCGGAGCAGAACTTCGCCGGCCGCGACAGCGGCACCAATAAACCCCAACTCACGGTGACCTTCGCGCCGCGCTAAGAGCACCGACTGCGACTCACCACAGGAGAAACGATGAAGCGCCGAAACGTTGTGACGACGGCTGCCGCCATCGGGATTCTCGTCATCGGCGGAGGGATCGCGGTGGCGGAAATCCCCGGCCCCGACGGGGTGATCAAGTCGTGCTACACCAAGTCCACCGGCACCATCAAGGTCATCGATTCCGCGGCGTCGTGCAGATCCGGGGAGACAACCCTTACCTGGAACCAGAAGGGCGCCAAGGGAGACATTGGTCCGGCGGGCCCGAAGGGCGATCCAGGCGAGCCAGGTCCCGCGGGCCCGCAAGGGCCTTCCGGACCCGCGGGACCTGCTGGTGCCCCCGGCCCCACCGGACCTGCAGGCGGGCTCTCCGGGTACGAAATCGTGTACTCCGACGGCCTTGATGCCAACGGCAGCGTCGGGACGGCCCAATGCCCTGAGGGAAAGAAGGTTCTCGGCGGCGGGGTTCTCAGCGCGGGCACCGGACCTATCACCTACTCGTACCCCGATCGCTTCTCCGAATCAGCCTGGCATGGACGAACGCAGGGCCCGGACACCGGTTTCAGAACCTATGCGATCTGTGCTGAGGCCTCATGACGGGACCGCGGCTCGGGAATGGCCCTGCATACCTGTCCAAGGGAAACCGAGACGAAGTCCCAGCGCGGTGATCACCGGACCGGAGCACCTGCCGCACGTGGTGCTGTTTCCGCTGAGCGGGCGGGACTCGCGGCCCGCGAGAGAAGCGATCATCTCCGCGGTGGGGCCGCTCCCGGCCTCGGTCAAGCGGTCCTGGCCTAGGAACAGGCTGGTGCGCTCGACCAGAGTCGGTACGGCGGTCTTGCCGAGGATCGCAACCCGCTTGGGTCGTGGTGGCGTAGATCTTCTGCGGCATGCCGATGTGTGCGCCGAGGCAGCCACCTTGGCGCCACCGTACGCGGCGACACCGGTGAAGCGGTCCTCGGATACCGAGGACCGCTTCACCTGACGTCGGTTCAGACCTTGGTCATGACAAGTACACCGGTCTTAGCGTCGAAATTCCGGGGAGGCGGAACAGTTTCCGGGGTGGCCCATGTCTGCGGCAGTGCGTTTGACTTCGAAGATTCGTCGTCCTTCGCGGTTGATCCAGGTCGCGGTCAGGGTTGCGGGGGAGACCGTGGTGTCGGCTTCGAGTTTGAGGAACACGTGTGGTTCGACCGCGCTGTGCACCAGGTGGGGGCTGGGCACGTTCAGGCTCGGGATCGTTCGGTCGTGCAGTGGGCTGACGATGAACTGCCAGAGGTCGTAGCCGACCCGCGGTCCGTAGTTCAGGGCGCGGGAGACGTGGATGTCGCCGCCGATCAGGAACACGCCGGGGATGCGTTCGGCCTTGACGTAGTCGAAGATCGCGTCGCGTTCGTGGGCGTAGAAGCCCCAGTCGTCGCTTTCGGGGTTCTGCTTGTCGTCCCAGATCATTCCGGTGGCGAGCGCTTTGAAGGTGGCGGTGCTGCGGGTGAGCCGGTCTTTGAGCCATTCCCATTGGGCGGCGCCGACGCAGGTGGGTTTGGCCGGGTCGGCCCAGCTGGGTTCGGTGGTGCTGAACCAGCGGGGGTCGATGAGGAAGACTTCGAGGGGGCCGCGGCGGAACGAGGTGTAGATGCCTTCGCCGTCGACTCGGGTGGTCAGCTGCTCACCCGCCGGGTTGTGGCCGAAGGTGGCGTTGGCGCGGTAGTCGACGAACGCGGTGCGGGTGTTGCGCTTGGCGGGGAAGTCGCCGTGGTTGCCGTTGAGGCCGAAGTCGTGGTCGTCCCAGGTGCCCCAGACCGGCATGCGGCGGATCAGTTGGGCCAGTTCGGGCACCGCGAGGAACTGCCGGTGCTTGGTCCGGGCGACGCGCAGGTCGCCGGAGTCGATGTACGGGGTGTCGCCGAGCATGACGAAGCCGTCGCAGCCCTCGTCGACGATCCGGGTCCACACTGTGTTCGGTGTGGACGGTGCGCAGGACCCCAGGCCCATGACGACCTTGGTCGGGAGGCCGGGGGCGGGCGCGGTGGTGAACGACCCGGTCAGCGGTGCGAATCCGGGGGCCGCGGTGTCGGGGGTGAGCTCGAAGTCGTACCGGGTGCCGGGGCGCAACTGGTTCGCGTCGACGACCAGGGTGTTGTCGTTGGCCGCGGACACGGTGGTGCGCACGGTTTTCGCCTCGCCTTGCGGTGGACGCAGGGTGCAGGTCCACGTCGCGTGTGTGGTGGGGTCGAGACCGGGGCGGGCCCAGATGCGGGCACTGCCCGCGTCGACGTGGCCGACCATGGGGCCGACGGGGGCCTGCGGCGGCATCGGGGTGGGGACCACGGCCGGGGCGGTGCCCGCGCGGACCGTGTCGGTGTAGGCGGCGACGGCGGCGAAGAACGCGGCGCTGTCCTCGAGGGCGACGGCGGGCTGCAGGGCGACGCCCGCGGCGTCGAAGCACTTGTCGACCGAGAGGCTGCTGATCAGGAAGCGGCCGCGGCCGTAGGCGCCTTCGACCAGGCACGGCGGGTACCCGGTGCCCGCGCACGCCATCAGCACGCGCATCGCCCGCCACGATTCGAGGGTCTCCCAGCTGACCCGCATGGCGGTGTTGCGTCCGGTGAACAGCAGGCCCTGGTTCAGGCGCAGGCCCTTGACCAGGGGGTGCTCGGGGTCCGCCGGGTAGATCGTGTCGTGGTCCGGGTCGGCCCGCACGGCGCTGAGCTCCGCGGGCAGGTAGGCGGTCTCGGCCCCGAACTGGTCGGACTGGGCGAGGTCGAGCACCACGCCGCCCGCCGCGACGAACTCGCGCAGGGACTCCTTGTGGACGGCGGTGTAGTCGAGGTAGCGGGCCTCGTTGTTGGTGAAGCTGCCGAACGCGATCAGGTCGACCTGCTGCGCGGTGGGGGCCGCGGACACGTCGAGCGGAACCACGGTGACACCCGCACGGCCGAGCAGTTCGGCCAGCCCGGTCGCCCGCGTCCATGGGTCGCGGAACTCCAGCACGGCCGCGCGCAGGGCCGTCGCGCCGCCGGTCTGGGCGGCCGCGGGCCGCGCCACCGTGAGCGCGGTGGCGGTGGCGGCGCCGCCGACGAGGAATGTCCTCCGTGTGGTCATTGCATACTCCCGTGACGAGGTGAGGTGCGTGCGAGCACCGCGGTCCTGAGTGGTCGGAGCGGTGCCGTTCGGTGGCGGGTTGGTCGCAGTGACTTTCGCCAAACGCTCCGCGTGCGGTAACCCTCGATCCGGCTATCGGAGCTATTCAGTCGTGGCGTCGAGGGCGGGCCGACCCCCTGGCCGGCGTCGTCCGTGCCGGTCAGGGGGTCGGAAGGTGGGCGGTGGTTACCTGGTGATCAGTTCGACCGTGTCGAGCAGGAAGTCGGTCTGGGCGCCCGCGTCCTCGGTGCTCACGAACTTCAGCTCGACCTGGCTTCCCGCGTAAGTGGTCAGGTCGACGGTCCGCATCGTGTAGTTCGGGGTCGTCTCGGCGCTGGTCCACGTGGCCAGGGTCGAGGTCTGCCCGTTCGCGGTCACCTGCACGGTGAACTTGTCGTCCGGCGTGCCTGGCGCTTCCCGGCTGACCACGCGGAGGTAGAACGTCAGGCTCGCCGACCGCACACCAGCCGGGATGGTCACCTGCTGCGTGGTCGTGTCGGTGTTGACCACGCCGTTGCCGCCCATCCAGGAGAACCAGGTGCCTTCGTGCGGCCGGTAGGAGGTCCAGGTGCCGACCGAGCCGCCGGTGACCGCCCAAGCGGCGGTGCCTTTCTCGAAGTCGCCGTTGGCCATCAGCGACGGCTTGGCGTACGAGCCGTACTCGATGGTGTTGAAGTGCAGGCAGCTCAGCATGTTCGGGCCGACGTCGTAGCCGTCCTGCGCGCGGTGCTGCCAGAACTCGGCGAACGTGTTCGACCTGTGGTTGAGGAACGTCGTCCACAGTGGACCGCGCGGGTCCTCGTAGCAGGTGTCGGCCTTCTCGTTGGTGGCGTTGTCGCTGAGGTCGAGCAGCGCCCCGGCGACTCGTCCCTCGACCCGGTCCCCGTCCTGCCAGACCCGTCCCGGCATTACGGTTCCCCAGCTGTGGTTCTCGATGTCGAGCCTGCGGCCGTCGGGCCAACGGTAGAACTGGTCGCCGGAGACCATGATGCCCCAGTAGGTCGGCCAGGCCTCGGTCCAGGCACAGGTGAGCGAGCTGCCCGCGGCCAAGCTGTGCGGGTTGCAGTTGGTCACCGGCGGGAACGCGTCGTCGTAGATGTCGTCCATCAGCCCGTGGCCGTGCTCGTGCAGCACCATGATGGGGGTGTCCGGACCGGAGCCGTCGATGTAGGCGGCGTCTTCCTGCAGGTTGTAGAAGCAGCACGTCTTGGAGTCGGGCGCCCAGTTGATCTTGCCTTGGCGGCACTGGGTGTCGTTGTCGTCCCAGCAGTCGCCGGGGGTGAAGTTCCAGCCGGAGTTGAGCGTGTCGAAGGCCTCGACACCGCGCATCATCTCGATCGCGCCGGGCTGGAGCGCGCCGAAGTCGGCGGTGGTGCCGTTCTTGACGTTGGCCTTGGTGGCGGTGACGAAGTCGAAGGGCTTCTTGGTCTTCTCGTGCTGGATGATCCAGTGCTGGTTCACGGTGCTGAGCCGCACGGACACGTCCTGGCCGCCGTTGCCGGTGTCGCCGGTGTCCTTGTTGTCGAAGCAGAGCCGGAAGCGGCCGTCGCCGTCGGTCAGGCCGGTGGCCAGGACCGTCGTGGTGCCGCCCGCGTCGGTGTCGAGCGCGGTGACCGAGGCGTTGGGGGTCACCCGGGTGTAGCCGGTGTGCTCGACATAGTTCCAGGTGCCGGTGACGCAGGCGGTCTTCGGCGTCGGTGTCGTCGATCCCGCGGCGGGCCCGGCGGACTTGTGCGGCCAGAGCAGGTTCGAGCGGGTCGCGGGCGCGGTGATCGGTGCGACGGTGTTGGCCGAACTCACCGTGATGCCCGAGGTGGACTGGGTCGCGTCGACCGTGAGGAAGGTGCTGCCCTGGGCCTGGTCGGAGGCCGACGCCGCGACCGCCTTGATCTCGGCCGGTCCGGCGAGCATGGCCTTGACGGTGCCGGTGAGGCGCCACGGCACGTCCTGGCTCACGGACTTGGCACCCCGAGCCTGGTGGCGCTTGCCGCGGTCCATCGGCACCGTGGACGGCGCGGTCGTCACCGACAGGTCACCGGGGGCGTCGGTCCATTCCAGGCCCGCGGGGAGTTCGACCTGAAGGTCGACGTCCTGGTTGTGCGAGCGGGTCACGACGTCGATGGTCACCGCCGACTCGGCGCCCAGCGCGGGCGGCTGGGCCAAGGTGACCGTCACCGTGAGGCAGTTCGCGTCGTCGACGTTGCCGTCGGCGAGGCCCGCCGAGTCGCACGGGTCGGTCGCGGCGGCCGGTTGCGGTTCCTCGGCGAACACCAGGCCAGGCAGCGGTGTCGCGAGTACGGCCGCGACGGCTAAGCCGCACGCGATCTGGGCTCGGGATAACCGGAGTTTCACGGGTGGTCCTCTCGGGGACACGCCGGTGGGGACGGCGCGAGGGAGTGGTGTGGGGGAGTGTGGCCAACCATGTCAATTGATGTCAATGGTTGGATTAATTAGGCGCAAGCCGTGCCGTCCCGATCGGCACGATCCGCGGAGGGGACCCGGGCCCTTCGTCGGCTCAGGCCAGGGCGGGTTCGTAGCGCGCCGGGTGGCGCAGATAGTCATCGAGCACAAGGGAAACCGACGCGCGGTCCCACACGTCCGCACCTGCCTCCCGGTGCAGGACCGAGGTCGGTCGGGCGCCCAGCGTGGTCGAACACCGCGAGCGCGCCACGGCGAACATGTGGTCGATGTCGTCCTGGGTGCCGAGGTGGCCCGCGATCACGGTGGTGTCCGGGTTGAGCAGCTCGATGAGCGTGCCCGCGGCCTCGCCGAGCCACCCGGCGCGGCGGCGGCGCAGCGCGGCCATGACGGGGTTGTCCTGGTACTTGTAGACCGGCGTGTGCCATTGCGTGTCCGGCGGGGCGGCGCCCACCGCCAATGCCTGGTCGTAGAGCGCCGGATTGCTCACCACCGCGGACAGACAGTTCCGGCGTCCGCAGGAGCAGACGGTTCCGGGGCCGTCGTGGACCGGGAAATGCAGGATGTTGCCCGCGGAGGCGCCCGGGCCGCGCCGCAACCTGCGGTCGACGATGATCGCGGCGCCCACGATCTCGCTGACGAACAGGGTCAGCGACGTGTCACCGACTTGGCTGCCGCGCCGCCAGAGCTGGTCGAGTGCCAGGCAGCGCACCGAGCTGTCGACGTGGACCGCGAGCCCCAGCGGGTCGAACGCCGCGCCGAGGTCGACCTCGCGCCAGCCCAGCATCGGGCTCTCCACCGACACACGGCGATCGTGGTCGACCAGGCCGCCGATGCTCACCCCGATACCGAGCGTCCTGCTGATGTCCACAGTGGACAGGACGTCGGCGGTCATGGCCACACCCGCGGCAAGGAGCTCACCCGGGCTCGCGCCCGCGGGGTGGACGTACTCGGCGTGGCTCAGTTCGGCGGCGGTGAGGTCGAACACCGTGCAGGTGGTCGACCACGGCCGGATGTGTACTCCGACCAGCAGCCTGCCGCCCGCCGCGAAGTCGAGCGGGATCTCCGGGCGGCCGGCCCGCCCGGGGCCGGTCCTCTCCGACGGTCGTGGTTCGAGTTCGGCGAGCACGCCGATCTCGATGAGGGACGCGCACATCCGGGTCACCGTGGTGAAGCTCAGCCCCGTGGTCCGGCACAACTGCTTGCGCGCCAGCGGTCCGAGGCGCTGCAGGTCCGTGAGCAGTGCCGCCGCGCTGTTCGCGCCCGCGGATGCCGTCGAGCGCGCCGTGACGGAGTCGGTTGGGGAGGCCACACCGGGAACGGTAGCGGTCATCCGGAGAGCTGCCGACTTCAGTGCGTGCCTGCCAGGTGCGGCACCAGGCTCTGCTTGGACCACGGTGGGCCGGGTACGGGCATGGTTGCGACTCCGTATCGAATGGGTGGCGGGGATTGAAGTCCGGACTCTGACGGTAATTAGTATCACCGCTATGACTAATAGAGGGGTCAACCTCAACTCCATGTCCGTCCGCCGCCGCGCCTTGGCGTCGTTGTGCGGGATGTCGCTGGTTCTGGCCGTGTCGGCGTGTTCTTCGGGCAAGGAGACCGCCTCGGCGCCCGCCGGGCAGCAGCAGAACACCGGCAAGATCACGATCGTCTACGCGCAGAAGCAGGGCGACCAGGAGTACTTCATCGGCGAGGCCGAGGGAGCCAAGGCCAAGGCCGCCGAACTGGGCGTCGACCTGAAGGTCGTGAACCTGGGCAACGACGCCAACAAGGCCGTCACCGAGGTGCAGAACGCGATCAACCAGAAGGTCTCCGGCGTCATCGTCGTCGTGCCGGACCCGTCGGTCGGGCCGCAGCTGGTGCAGCTGGCCAAGACCGCGGGCGTCAAGCTGCTGACCTCCGACGACCAGGTCTGCGCCACCGGCCCCGACCCGACCGCGTGCCCGAAGGAGCAACTCGTCCCGCGGATCGGCTTCAGCGGACAGCAGATGGGCGAGCAGGTCGGCAAGCGCGCCGGTGAGGACTTCAAGAAGGCGGGCTGGAAGCCGGAGGAGACCGCGATCATCGAGGCCTGGAAGCAGGACGTGACGGTCTGCACCGACCGGGTCAAGGCCAACCAGGAGGCGTTCAAGGCCGCCGCCGGAGCCGACGTGAAGATCATCGAGGTCGGCACCGACAACACCCCGTCCGACGCCCAGAGCAAGATCTCGGCGACGGTGTCGGGCAACCGCTCGGTGAAGAACTGGATCGTCATGGGCTGCAACGACGAGAACGTCGCAGGCGGTGTCACCGCGATCCAGAACTCGGGCTACGCGGCCGACAACATCATCGGCGTCGGCCTGGGCGCGTACCTGGCGTGCAAGGAATGGCGCGGCGGCAAGGCGACCGGCTTCAAGGCGGCGCTGTTCATCAACGGCAGTGACGTCGGCGCGCTGGCCGTGCAGACGCTGCACGACCACATCAAGAACGGCACGCCGATGCCCGCCGAGGCGTTCGCGCCCACGACGATGGTGGACGCGGCCAACTGGGAAGCAGCGGGCGTCAAGTGCGCGTAGTGGGCGTCTCGAAGAACTTCGCCGGCGTGCCCGCGCTGCGGGAGGTGAGTGTGGACTTCCCGGCGGGCCAGGTGACCGCCCTGATGGGCGAGAATGGCGCCGGGAAGTCCACCCTCATCAAGATCCTCGGCGGCGACCACCAACCAGACGGCGGCGGGCTTGAGCTCGACGGCCAGTCGTTCAAGCCCGCCACTCCAGCCGACGCCCGGGCCGCGGGGATCCGGGTCATCGCCCAGGAGCCGGAGATCGTGCCGCACGTCTCCGTCGCGGAGAACGTCTACCTCGGCTCCCTGCCGCGCACCGCCGGGCGTCGGCTCGACCGCCCCGCGCTGCGCGAGCGCATGCGGTCGGATCTGGCGCGGCTGGGTTTCGCGGCCGATCTCGACCCCGACACCCTGGGGTCGAAGCTGACCGCCGCCCAGCGCCAGCTGGTGGAGATCATGCGGGCGCTGACCACCGAGGCGAAGGTGATCGCCTTCGACGAACCGACGTCGTCGCTGTCCGAGCACGAGGCCGAGGCGCTGTTCGCGCTGATCGGGCGGCTGCGCGAGCAAGGCCTGTCGGTGATCTACGTGTCCCACCGGATGCGGGAGATCTTCCGGCTGGCCGACCGGATCGCGGTCCTGCGCGACGGCGCGTTCGTCGGCGTGCGCGCGGTGGGCGAGACCACCGAGGAGGAGATCGTCCACCTGATGGTGGGCCGCGATCTGTCCACGATGTTCACCCGCGAGCACGGCACGCCCGGCGAAGTCGTGCTGGACGTGCGCAAGGTGACCACCGACGACGTGCTGGACGTGTCCCTGCAGGTCCGTTCGGGCGAGGTCGTCGCACTGGCCGGGCTGGTCGGGGCCGGTCGCTCCGAACTGGCCGCCGCCCTCATCGGCGACGTGCCGATCCACTCGGGTGAAGTCCGGGTGGACGGCGTGACGCTGCGGCTGCGCCAGCCGCGCGACGCCGTACGCGCCGGGTTCGGCTACGCGCCGGAGGAGCGCAAAGCCCAAGCCCTGCTGCTGCAACGCGGCGTGCGGGACAACATCACGCTGGCCATGCTCGACCGGCTGAGCCGGTTCCGCGTCGTGCGGCGCGGCGAGGAGAACCGGCTGGCCCGCGAGTACGTCGCGGCGCTGCGGGTGCGCACCCCCTCCATCGAGCAGGAGGTGCGCAAGCTCTCCGGCGGCAACCAGCAGAAGGTCGTCCTGGCCCGCTGGCTGGCCCGCAAACCCAAGGTGCTCGTCCTCGACGAGCCCACCCGCGGCGTCGACGTCGGCGCCAAGGCCGAGATCTACCGGATCATCGACGAACTCGCCGCCTCCGGCGTCGCGGTGCTGGTGATCTCCTCCGAGCTGCCCGAGGTGCTCGGACTGGCCGACCGGATCGTCGTCATGCAGAGCGGCCGCGTCACCGGCGAACTCGGCCGCGGCGCCACCGAGGCGCAGATCCTTTCCCTCGCGATGGCCGAGGACCTGACCAACGAGGAAGTTCGATGACCAAGACGGACATCCACCCCCCGGCCGCCGCGAAGCCCGTCGAGCGGACCCGTCGCCCGCTGCTGACGGTCATCGGCCCGGGCAACCTGAGCCTGATCGGCGCCCTGGTGATCGTTGTCGCGGTGTTCGGCGCGCTCAACCCCGGCTTCCTCGATCCGGCCAACCTCGCGGGCATCGGTGAGGCGGTGACCGTCTTCGGGCTGCTCGCGGTCGTCCAGACGGTCGTCATCATCTGCGGCGGCCTGGACATCTCGGTCGGTTCCCAGGCCGGGATCGCGTCCGTCGTCAGCGCGATGGCGTTCACCGCCACCGGCGGCAACGCACTGCTCGGCTTCCTCGCCGCCCTCGCGGTGGGTGTGGCCGCGGGCGCGGTCAACGGGCTGATCATCGTCTACGGGCGGGTCAACCCCGTGATCGCCACGCTGGCCACGCTCGCGGCGTACAAGGGTGTCGCGCAGCTGATCTCCGGCGGCAAAGCCCAGGGTTTCGTGCTGGACAACGACTTCTTCATCTTCCTGGCCCGCGGCAAGGTCCTCGGGCTGCCCGTCCCCATGGTGATCCTGATCCTTGTGTCGCTGGGCCTGCACTTCCTGCTCAAGTACACCGACATCGGCCGCAACATCTATGCGATCGGCGGCAACGACACCGCCGCCCGGCTGGCCGGCATCAACATCAACAAGTACCTGGTCGCCGTGTTCGTGCTCGCCGGTGTGGTGGCCGCGATCGCGGGCATCATCCTCACCGCGCGCACCGGGTCCGGGCAGCCGGTCTCCGGCAGTGAGGGCCTCGAACTCAAGGCGATCACCGCCGCCGCGTTGGGCGGGTGCGCGCTCAAGGGCGGCAAGGGAACCATCGGCGGCACCCTGCTCGCCGTGGTTCTCCTTGGCGCGCTGGACAACGGGCTGAACGTGGTCGGTGTCAACACGTTCTGGCAGAACGTCGCCCAGGGCTTCCTGCTCGCGGCTGCCGTGGTCATCCAGCAGCGCCGCAGTGGCGAACGCGCCGTCGGCTTGCCGACCTAGTCCTTCCCATTGGTCCCTCCAAGAAAGGAACACCCAAAGATGCGTGTCCGAGCGAAAATCGCGGGCGCCCTGTCGCTCGCGGTGGCGGCCTCCGGCCTGCTGGTGTTGACCGACACCAGCGTGCCGATGGCGTCAGCCACCGCGAACGTGCCCGCGAACACCCTGGCCAAGAAGCCGCAAATGGGGTGGAACAGCTGGAACGTCTTCAAGTGCAACATCGATGAGAACAAGATCAAGGCCGCCGCGGACGCCATGGTGTCCTCCGGCATGAAGGCCGCGGGGTACGAGTACGTCAACATCGACGACTGCTGGGCCGAGCAGTTCCGCGACGCCAACGGCAACCTGGTGCCGCACAAGGGAAGGTTCCCCGGCGGCATCAAGGCCATCGCCGACTACGTCCATGCCAAGGGCCTCAAGCTCGGGATCTACTCCAGCGCGGGTCGGCACACCTGCACCGCGTCGCCGGAGGGCTTCTGGCAGCCGGGTTCCATCGGTTTCGAGCAGCAGGACGCCAACCTGTGGGCGTCCTGGGGTGTTGACTACGTCAAGTACGACAACTGCGGCGACCGGCTCGGGCAGAGCAACGAGCAGCGCTACACCGCTATGGGCAAGGCGATCCGCAACACCGGCCGCGACATGCTCTACGCGGTGTGCAACTGGGGCGAGGATGAGCCGTGGGAGTTCGTCCCGCGGGTCGGCGGCAACTCGTGGCGCAACACCCTCGACATCTCCGACAACTGGGGTGTCGTCATGGCCCTGCTGGACCTGCAGAAAGGCCTTGAGCCCTTCGCCAAGCCGGGCGCGTGGAACGACCCGGACATGCTGGAGGTCGGCAACGGGCGGCAGACCGCCACCGAGTACCGGTCCCACTTCAGCCTCTGGGCCATGCTCAACGCGCCGCTGATCACCGGCAACAACCTCGCCACGATGACCCCGGAGATCCGCGGCATCCTGACCAACCCGGACATCATCGCGGTCAACCAGGACTGGGGCGGCTCGCAGGGCCGCCTGCTGCGCGACCTCGGCAACGGCCTCGAGGTGTGGGGCAAGCCGAACTCCGACGGCTCGGTCGCGGTCGCGCTGTTCAACCGCGGCACCGCGACCGCCACGATCACCACCTCGGCCGCGGAGATCGGCCTGGGCGGGTCGAGCTCGTACCGGCTGCGGGATCTGTGGTCCAAGGCGGAGTCGACGACAGCGGGAACCATCAGCGCCTCGGTTCCCAGCCATGGCACCGTGGTGTACCGCGTGTGGCGGCAGGGCACCCTGGCCGCGGCCCCGGCCGCGGGCACGCACCAGGTCAGCGCCATGAGCTGGCTGGCATCGTCCAACGGCTGGGGACCGGTCGAGCGCGACAAGAGCAACGGCCAGTCCGCCGCGGGTGACGGCGGTTCGCTCCGCATCGGCACCACCACCTACGCCACCGGCCTCGGCGCCCACGCGGACTCGGCGGTGCACGTGTACCTCGGCAAGGCGTGCGCACGCTTCGAGGCCAAGGTCGGCGTCGACGCCGTCGGCGGCGGGACGGCAGGCACCGTTCGCTTCCAGGTCTACGGTGACGGTCAGCTGCTCGCCTACACCGACGTTCTTCGCGCCGGTGCCCCGGCGGTGCCGCTTTCGGTTCCCACCAAGGGTTTCCACACCTTGGAGCTGCGGGCCACCGACGCCAGGGACGGCAAGAACTACGACCACGCCGACTGGGCGGACGCGCGCGTCACCTGCTTCGGTGGATCGAACGGCTCCAACGTCAGCGACCGCCAGTGGACCTCGTCGACCAACGCCTGGGGTCCGGTCGAGCGCGACATGAGCAACGGCGAGAACCCGCTGCGCGACGGGACGGTGCTGACGCTGGCAGGCGCCCGGTACACCAAGGGCCTGGGTGTCCACGCCGCGAGCTCGGTCGTCGTCCCGCTGGCGGGCAGGTGCCACGGCTTCGACGCCACTGTCGGCCTCGACGCCGAAGTGGGCACGAACGGCTCGGTGACCTTCGAGGTGCTGGCCGACGGCGTGAGCGTGCACACCAGCCCGGTGCTGCGCGGGGGCCAGACGGCGAACGTCGCCATCGGCCTCAACCGTCCCGCGGCGCTGACCCTCAAGGTCAACGCCACGGCCGACGGCAACGCCTACGACCACGCCGACTGGGCGGGGGCACGCCTGTCGTGTGACTGATAGGCACGAGGCCCGGCCCCATTCCGGGGCCGGGCCTCTTCGCGCTTGCGGTAAGCAGCACCCGATTACGAACGGTGCCGGTCCGCGCGGACCGGCGCCAAAGACCGGGCAACCACTGTCCATCTGAGCCGTCGCCGACTTCTCCGCCGCGCTCCGCGCCGCGTTGAGGCATCGCGGTTCTCGCGTCTCGCTGCACGGCATCTCGTGGGAGTGGCCGGACTAGGCCGCGGGATTTTCGACACCCGCGTCTGATCGGGCCTCGGGTTTCCGCTGGTCAGAGTCCTTTGTGGTCCCGACTGGCGGTGTGGGGTCAGGGGTTCGAGCGCCGCCGAACGAGCCGCGATGACCTCGGTCCTCACAGGACGATCAGGTGCCGGTGACGGTCACCTGGGCCGCGGACGTCCACGGGCCGCGCCCACCGGCTTCGGTGATCGCGCGCAGGCGTACGTACCGCCCGTTGACGGCGGCGAAGGTGACGGTCTTCAGGGCGGCCGAGTCGGCGAATGTCCCGGTCGCGACGGGGGAGCCCCAGGACGTGGCGGAGGCGCTGACGTAGACCTCGTACCGGCCGATCCGCCCGTTCGCGGCGCCGTCCTGCCGGGGCAGGTACTGCAACCCGGTGACGGAGCGGGTGGTGCCGAGGTCCAGGTCGATTCGGTGGGGGAGCGGGTCGGAGTACCGGGTGTGCCACCTGGTGCTGTTGTCGCCGTCGACGGCGTTGACGGCGTGTCCGCGTTCGGCGGACAGTTCCTGGCTGTCGGTTCCGATCACGACGGCGGGCAGGGGACCGGTAGTGGTCCGGCGGCCGATGGTGGGGTCGCTCGTGCTGGCCGCCCCGGTTTCCATGTGCCCGGCGAAGCGGCGCAGGAAGCCGTCGCCCGTGTTGGCGGTGGCGGTCAGGTCGTACCAGTGGTTGGAGCTGGTGACGGTGAAGTAGTCCTCGACCGTGGCTCCCGGCGCGACGGTGTGGGGCCAGGGGCCGTCGGTGCGGTAGCGGTTGGCGTCGATGGTCACCACGCAGGACGCGGTGCCCGAGTTGACCATCTTCAGGTACACCCGGTTCTCCGTCGGCGCGTACCGCAAGGTGACCTCGGGATTCGCCCGGCCCGCCGACGTGGCGGTGACGCGGTTGCCCGCGAACTGGCGCAGGAAGCCGTTGGGTCCGTAGATCGTGTAGTCGTAGGCGCCGGTCGGGGTGCCTGCGCTGAAGTAGTCCGAGACAGTCGAGTTCGGCGCCACGGTGTAGCGCCAGGCCTGCGGGGAGCGGAAGCGGTTGGCGACGGTGTAGAAGTGCGCGCCGACGCCGCTGCCGCTGGTGAAGTCGAACCAGACCTGGCTCGCGGTGACCCGGGCGGAGACGGTCAGGCGGTACGGCAGCGGCCGAGCCGGGCGGATGCCCGGCTCCTGCTGCGGCAGGGCCTGGGTGGCGGGGACGACCGGGCGGGGGAACGCGCCGGTCTGGTACTGCGCCGTCTCCACGAAGCGCGAGGTGTCCGGCAGCGCGGGCCACGCGGTGGTGCCGGTCCCGGCGAAGTCGAACATCGAGGTCAGGTCGCCGCACACGGCGCGCCGCCACGGGCTGATGTTCGGTTCGGCCACCCGGAAGCGCTTCTCCAGGAACCGGATCACCGACGTGTGGTCGAACACCTCCGAGCACACGAACCCGCCCCGGCTCCACGGCGACACCACGATGATCGGCACCCGCAGGCCCAGGCCGATCGGCTTGCCGTCGGTGTGCAACTCCTTGTCCCACGGCACGTTGCTCGCCCCGTCGCTGCCGTCGCCCACGACCGGCGGGACCGGCGGCGGGACGTGGTCGAAGAAGCCGCCGCCCTCGTCGTAGTTGAGGATGAACACGGTCTTGGCCCAGACCGCGGGGTGGGCCGCGAGCTTGGCCAGCAGTCGGGCGGTCAGGTCCTCGCCCGCCGGTGGGTGCGCGTCGGCGTGCTCCGACAGCGCCTGGGGTGCGACGATCCACGACACCTGGGGCAGCCTGCCCGCCGCGATGTCGTCGCCGAACGCGGTGGCCAGGTCCGGCACCGTCGCCTTGCCCCGGTCGTGCAGCGGGTTTCCGGGTCGGGCGTCGATGAAGGTCTGGAAGTACTCCAGCAGGTTGTCGTCGAAGTCGTCCTCCTCCTGGTACACCTTCCAGCTCACCCCCGCCGCCTGCAGGCGCTCGGCGTAGGTGGTCCAGGTGAACCCGGTCCCGCTGTTGCCCACCTGCGACGGCCCGTTCACCGACCGGCCCTGCGATCCGGACACCAGCACCAGCCGGTTCGGGTTGGTGGAGGTGAACGTCGACTGGAAGTAGTGGTCGCCGATGGTGAACGAGTCGGCCATGGCGTGGTAGAACGCCAGGTCCGGCCGGGTGAAATGGCCCATGCCGAGATCGGGGTTGCGGGCCGAGCAGTACTTGTCGTGCAGGCCGTTGTTCCACATCGTCTGGTCGCCACCCCAGCCCCACCCGCCCGGGGCCGAGATGTCCACCGCGTAGGTGCTGGTGGTGTCCAGCCGGAACGGCAGCATGTGGCCGTCAGGGTGCAGCGTGGTCGGCTGGTGGAACACCGAGCGACCGCTCTGCCAGCGCAACGCGGTCGGGTCCGCGAAGCCCCGGACCCCGCGCAGTGTGCCGAAGTAGTGGTCGAACGTCCGGTTCTCCTGCGTGAAGATCACGACGTGCTCGACATCGTCGATCGTCGCCCCCGGTGCCACCTTGACCGACAGCAGATCCTGCAACACCTTGGGCAACGTCCCGGTCGCCGCGACCGCCGCCGCCGTACCCGTCAGCCGCAGCATCCCGCGCCTGCTGATTCCGCCGCGACCATCCGAGTCGACCATCGTGAACTCCGTTCAACAAGCCCAACCACGTGGCCGACAAGGGATCGACCGATTGGTCTGGCGGGGTGGCCCCAGGGTTCGAGTGACACACAGTACAAAGACCCGGCCGCCAGTTGTCAATACATGTCTGGGCTCAGCCGTGAGGTGTGTTCGACGGGAGAGTCGCCTGATCAAGGTGCCGTGCGGTCGATGAGAGGGACTGCTTGTCATAACAAGTTTGACGGTTTTACTATCGAATCGATCGTTGCGCCGGATGTCCGGCGTCCCGCTGACCTTGCGCAGTCAGGCGACCGGGCGGTGATGCGATCCTCCCAAACCTGTTGACGGAGATCGCGACCACCAGCTTCTCGCCCAAGCCGTGCAGTGCGAACTGGGACGCCGGCCGTGGCGCCAAGCTTCTACCAAAAGTGTCTTACTTGCTGTCCGTAAGTGCCCCAAGATGTGCTGCGTGGGAAGAACTTTTGATTGACTTTCGGTAAAAGCCCTCCTACGGTCGGCTCTGTTCGGAGCCCCGCGGTCCCTGCCGGCACAGATCGGCCGCACCCCCGTCTGCTTATGAGGGAGAAGTTATGCGCGGACTGCTGCGCGCACTCTCGGCCATAGGGGCCGCGTTGTTGATCTCAGGGCTCGCCGTGGCACCGGCGGCGTCGGCCCATCCGGAAGGCCTGCATGTGTTGCTGTTCAGCAAGACGGCGGCGGGTGCCTACCGGCACGACTCGATCCCCGCGGGGATCACGATGTTCGAGCAACTCGCCGCGGAGAAGTCGTGGGAGTTGACCAAGAGCGAGGACTCCGCCGTCTTCAACGACGCCGGCCTTGCCAACTACGACGTGATCGTCATGCTGCAGACCTCCGGGATGGTGTGGGACACCGCCGCCCAGCGCACCGCGCTGCAGACCTACGTCCGCAACGGCGGCGGCGTGGTGGCGATCCACAACGCGACCGACATGAACATCGAGTCGCAGTTCCCGTGGTGGGACCAATTCCTCGGCATGACCATGACCGCCCACTCGGCGATCGTCACCGGCACCGCGAAGGTCGCCGACCGCTTGCACCCGTCCGGCGCCCCGCTGCCGGACCGGTGGGTCAAGAGTGAGGAGTGGTACAACTTCAACCGCTCCGGCCGAGGTGATGTGCACGTCCTCGTCACCGCCGACGAGACCACCTACAACGCGGGCAGCGCCGCGATGGGTCACGACCACCCGATCTCGTGGTGCCGCAACTACGAGGGCGGCAGGCTGTGGGCCACCGGCATGGGTCACCAGAGCGCCGACTACTCCAACGCGCTGTTCAAGGGGCACGTCTCCGGCGGTGTCGAGTCCGCGGGCGGCAAGGTCGCCGCCGACTGCGGGCCGACCGTGTGGGGCAGCTACGAGAAAGTCTCGCTCGACGAGACGACCATCGCGCCCGGCGCCCTGGACATTGCGCCTGACGGCCGGGTGTTCTTCACCGAGTACGGCGGCAAGCTGCGGATTTTCAAGCCGGACACCCGCACCACGGTCACCGCGGCCACGCTGAACGTCTACGGCGGCGGCGAGATCTCCGAGGACGGCCTGACCGGCGTCGCGCTGGACCCGGACTTCGCCACGAACAAGTGGATCTACCTGATGTACTCCCCGGGAGGCACGACCGCCGAGGTCGCCCGGGTCTCCCGGTTCACCATGAACGGCGACGTGCTCGACACCGCCACCGAGAAGGTCCTGCTGACTGTGCCCATGTGGCGGACGAACGAGCCTGGGCACACCGGCGGCTATCTGACCTTCGGCCCGAACAAGAACCTGTACATCGGTGTCGGCGACGACGTGAACCCGTTCGCCTCCGACGGTTACACCCCGATCGATGAGCGCGCGGGCAGGCAGTGGTGGGACGCGCAGGGCACGTCGGCCAACACCAACGACCTGCGCGGCAAGATCCTGCGCATCCACCCCGAGATCGACGGCACCTACACCGTCCCGTCGGGCAACATGTTCGCGCCGGGGACGGCGAAGACGAAGCCCGAGATCTACGCCATGGGCTTCCGCAACCCGTTCCGCTTCAGCGTGCACCCGACCACCGGCGCGATCTACGTCGCCGACTACGGGCCGGACGCGGGCGCCGACAACGCCGGCCGCGGCCCGGGCGGCCTGGTCGAATGGAACATCGTGAAGTCGCCGGGCAACTACGGCTGGCCGTACTGCATCGGCAACAACACCCCCTTCAACGACTACAACTTCGCCACCGGCACCTCGGGCGCCAAGTTCAACTGCGCGTCACCGACGAACACCTCGCCCAACAACACCGGCCTGACCACGCTGCCCGCGGCGAAGGCCGCGGACATCTGGTACGGCAACAGCGCGACCGAGGGCAACAAGTTCCCCGAGTTCGGCAGCGGCGGCGAGGCGCCGATGGCGTTCCCGATCTACAAGTACGACCCCGCCAACACCTCGCCGACGAAGTTCCCCGCGTACTTCGACGGCACACCGTTCTTCGGTGAGTGGGCGCGCAACAGCATGTTCGAGCTCCGGCCGGACTCGAATGGGAACCTGTTGAAGGCCAACAGGTTCCTGTCGAACATGACCTTCGACTCGCCGATGGACATGAAGTTCGGCCGCGACGGCTCGATGTATCTGCTGACGTGGGGCCAGGGTTGGGACGACAACGTCCACCTGCCCGGTTCGGGCCTGTTCCGCATCGACTACAACGGCGGTGAACGCAGCCCGGTCGCCGTCGCGGCGGCGACCCCGACCTCGGGTGGTGTCCCGCTGACGGTGCAGTTCTCCAGTGCGGGATCCAAGGACCCCGAGGGCGGTGCGCTGACCTACAAGTGGACGTTCGGCGATGGCACGTCCTCGACCGCGGCGAACCCGTCGAAGGTCTACAACACCCGCGGCGTCTTCGCGGTGCAGCTGACCGTCACCGACCCGACCGGCAAGACCGGCACGGCGAACCTGACTGTCACCGCGGGCAACACCGCGCCCACCGTCCGGTTCACCGGGCCCGCCGACGGCGGCATGTTCGAGTGGGGTGACACCGTGCCGTACACGGTGTCGGTCACCGATCCCGAGGACGGCACCGTCAACTGCTCGCGTGTGGTCACCCAGGCCAACATCGGGCACGACTCGCACAAGCACCCACTGGGCAGCCCGATGAACGGCTGCTCCGGTTCGATGGTGGCCACGGCCGACGTCGAGCACCAGAACGGCAACGCGCACATCATCGGCTCGACGGAGTACACCGACAACGGCGCCACCGGGGTGCCCGCACTGACCGGCAGCGCGTCGGTTGTGCTGCAGCCCAAGCGCAAGCAGGCGGAGTTCTTCAACGGCTCCTCGGGCGTGCGCGTGGTGTCGCAGTCCGGTGCCGAGTCCGGCGCCCGGATCGGCGACATCAGCAACAACGACTGGATCTCGTTCAAGCCGGTCAACTTCACCGGGATCAACCAGGTGTCGCTGCGGGTGTCGTCGCCGTCGGGCGGCGGTTCGGTCGAGCTCCGCGCGGGATCGGTGACCGGTCCGCTGGTCGCCTCGGTGCCGGTGCCGAGCACGGGTGGGTGGGACAACTACGTCAGCCTCCCCGCGGTGAACATCACCAGACCTGCGGGCTCGACCGAGCTGTTCGTGGTGTTCAAGACACCGTCGAACCACAACTACGACCTCGACTCGATCAGGTACATCGGGCCGGGCGTGGGGACGGCCGGTCCGCCACCGGCGAAGCAGATCATCGGTGTGGGCGGCAAGTGCGTCGACGTCAACAACAACGGCTCGGTCGACGGCAGCAAGATCCAGCTGTGGACGTGCAACGGCGGCAACAACCAGAAGTGGACCCAGACCGGCACGACGCTGCAATCGCTGGGCAAGTGCATGACGGCGGTCGGCAACAGCCAGACCGACGGCACGCTCATCCAACTGTTCGGTTGCAATGGCGCCACCGGCCAGAACTGGTCGGTGCAGTCCGACGGCACCATCCGCAACGGCACCAAGTGCCTTGACGCCACCGGCGGCGCGAGCGCGGACGGGACGCAACTGATCATCTGGACCTGCAACGGCGGGACCAACCAGAAGTGGTCGTTGTCCTAGTGGTGTGAGCTGTGGTGGTCCCGGTGTGCCGGGACCACCACAGCTCCGCGTTCGTCGAGGGAGCATCATGGCCAAGCCACGGCCCACCAGGCCCGTCTCGCGGCCCGCCGCGTCGATGCCGCGCCGTGTCGGCCTGGCCGCCGCGTTCCTGCTCGGTTTCGTCCTGGCCTTCCTGATCGGCTCGTGGTCGACCGGGCCCGACACGACGGAGCGCAGGGTCGAGGAACTGCGCCAGGAGGAGGTCCGCCGCGACGCCGAGCAGATCGCCGCGCTCAACGACCTCACCAGCGGCACCAGGGACCACCTGGTGCCGGTGCTGGAGGCGATGACCGCGGCCGCGCCGACGGCGGAGGTTGTCCAGCTGTGGCGGGAGGTCATCACCGCCGAGATGGAGCGTTATCAGAGCTCGCCGTCGGTCGGCAACGGCGTCAACGTCGCCCGCACGGGCTTCCGTGACTCGGTGGGACAGCTCGCTTTGGCGGTGCGCACGCACGAGATCGCGCTGACCGCGGCCGAGCCGCTGAAGGCGGACCTGCTCGCCCTGGCCGCCGAGCAGCGGACCGCGGCGGTGAGCACGTGGTCGGTCGCGGCGCTGCAACTCGACGTCGTCAACGTCGCCGCGGGCAACGGCCACCGGCACGTGCAGTTCTCCGGGGCACCGGACAACGAGCCCGAGGGAAGCGGCACCCGGTGAACGGGGCGCTTCCGCAGGCCCCTGCATGACGTCGTCCAGAGCCCCGAGGGGCCGCCGACCTGATATGGCTCTGCCGCGGCAACGACGCGCCGTAGTTCGGCGCGTCGCCGGGTGTGGTTCGGTCAGCCGGTGAGCTGGTGGTCGATGACCGCCGGTGAGAGCGCGTGCTGCACGACCATCGTCGCGGCGCCCAGGACGCCGGCGTCGATGCCTGCTTGGGACGGGACGATGGCGAGGTTCTCCGTGGCCAAGGGCAGCGAGCGGCGGTAGATCGCCTCGCGGACGCCGGCCAAGAGCATCTCGCCTGCCAGGGCGACCGATCCTCCGACGACGATCAGCGATGGGTTGAACATGCTGACGCAGGCCGCGAGCACGTCCCCGATGTCGCGTCCCGCCTGGCGAACGGCTTGTCCTGCTTCGAGGTTGCCCGCGCGGACCAAGGCGACGACGTCGGCGCTGGTCTGGGCGTCCAGACCGCTTGCGTGGAGTTTCGCCGCGATGGCGGGGCCGCTGGCGACCGCCTCGAGGCAGCCGGTGTTGCCGCAGCGGCAGTGGGCGTCGCCGCCGTTGGGGGCGAGGATGTGGCCGAGGTCGCCCGCCGCGCCGACCGCGCCGCGGTGTAGGGCGCCGTTGCTGATGAAGCCCGAGCCGATGCCGGTGGCGACTTTGACGACGATCATGTCCTGGGCGTGTGGGAAGCACGTCGCGTGCTCGCCCAAGGCCATCAGGTTGACCTCGTTGTCCACCAGCACCGGAACACCGAGGTCGGCCGCGACGCGGGCTGGGACGTCGTAGCCGTCCCAGCCGGGCATGATCGGTGGATTGTTCGGCTTGCCGGTGGAGTGCTCGACCGGGCCGGGCAGGCCGATGCCGACGCCCGCGAGCGGGAGCTGGTCCAGACCGGAGGCGCGGAGCAGCTCGCGCCACGCGGTGATCAGCAGCGGCAGGACGGACTCGGGGCCCTCGGCGATGTCGAGGTCGAGTTTGTCGGTGGCCAGCAGCGCGCCGGTCAGGTCCGCCGCGGCGATGGTGGCGTGGGTGGCGCCGACTTCCGCGGCGAGGGCGATCTTGGCGCGCGCGTTGAAGACCAGGCGGCTCGCGGGGCGACCGCCGGTGGACGCGCCGTTGCCGCCGTCGGTGATGAGTCCCGCGTCGAGCAGCGAGTCCAGGCGGGCGCGCACGGTCGACCGGGCGAGGCCGGTCTCGACGACGAGTTCGGCGCGGGTGCGCGGCCTGCCGTCTCTGAGCAGGCGCAGCAGCTCGCCTGGCGAGCCCGTGTTGGTGGTGATGACGTCGGCTTCCACCCCTCCAGTGAACCAGAAACGACCGAAGTCGGGCACAAGAGGTGTGTGGAGTGTCGTAACTCAGAGGAAGATCGGGCCGACTTTTGATTGACTTTCGCCAATAGTCCCCCTACGGTTCGCCACATGACTGTGACCCACCTAACTTTGCCAGCCGGGGACGGCGTGGCCGAGGCCAAGATTCTGCGCTCCGCGGTGGTGGGTGCGGGGTTCATGGGCCGCGTCCACGCCGAGGCCGCGCGGCGGGCAGGCGTCCGGGTCGTGGCGGCGCTGGCAGGCACCCCGGGGGGTGCCGCCCAGGCCGCGGAGACGCTCGGCGCCGAACGCGGATACCCGACGCTCGAGGCGCTGCTCTCCGACGCCGACGTCGACGTCGTGCACGTCTGCACCCCGAACTTCCGCCACGCCGAGGTCGCCGAGGCCGCGCTCGCCGCGGGTCTGCACGTGATCTGTGAGAAGCCGCTGGCGACCAGCGTCGACGACGCCACCCGGCTCGTCGACTCGGCCAAGGGGCGGGTGGCCACGGTGCCGTTCGTCTACCGGTTCCACCCGATGGTCCGCGAACTGCGTTCGCGGCTCACGGGCGGTGAGGCGGGAGTCGTCTCCACGGTCATCGGCGGGTACCTGCAGGACTGGCTGTCGCGCTCGACCGACGACGACTGGCGCGTGGACTCCGCGATCGGCGGCCCGTCGCGGGCGTTCGCCGACATCGGCTCGCACTGGTGCGACCTGTTCGAGTTCGTCACCGGCGACCGCATCACCCGGCTCTGTGCGCAGACCGCGGTCGTCCAGGACCGCCCGGGAGCGTCGAACGCCTCGACCGAGGACACGGCGGCCGTCCAGTTCCAGACCGCGTCGGGTGTCCTCGGCACCCTGGTCGTCTCCCAGGTCGCCGCGGGCCGAAAGAACCGGCTGCACCTGGAGATCTCCGGCACCGAGGCCAGCTTCGGCTTCGACCAGGAGGACCCGGAGCGGCTGTGGGTCGGCAGGCGCGAGGGCAGCCAGGTGCTGCTGCGCGACCCGGACACGCTCTCGGCGGCCGCCGCCCGGTACTCCCTGCTGCCCGCGGGGCACGCCCAGGGCTACCAGGACTGCTTCGACGCGTTCGTCGCCGACACCTACCGCGCCGTGCGCGGCGAGGTCCGCGACGGGCTGCCGAGTTTCGCCGACGGCCTGCGGGCCGTGCGGATCACCGATGCCGTGCTGGCCTCGGCGGCCACGGGCGGCGCCTGGATCGAGGTGGCGTCATGACCGCGCCCGCTGTCCGATTGACGGGCATCACCAAGGGATTCCTCGGCGTCCCCGTGCTGCGCGGGGTCGACTTGGAGCTGCGCGCGGGCGAGGTGCACGCGTTGATGGGGGAGAACGGCGCCGGGAAGTCGACGCTGCTCAAGGTCCTCGCCGGCGTGCACCGCCCGGACTCCGGCCGCATCGAGGTCGGCGGGCAGGTCAGGTCCTTCTCCGCGCCGCACGAGGCGCAGGCCGCGGGGATCGCGATCATCCACCAGGAATTCACCCTGCTGGAGCACCGGACCGTGGCCGAGAACGTCTACTTGGGACGCGAGCCGGTGCGCCGGGGGCAGGTCGACCGCCGCAGGATGGTCGCCGACACCCGCGACCTGCTGGAGTGGCTCGGTGAGGACGGCATCGACCCGACCACACTGGTCACCCGGCTCTCGGTCGCCCAGCGCCAGGTCGTGGAGATCGTCAAGGCGCTCTCGACCGACGCGACCGTGCTGGCCATGGACGAGCCGACCGCCGCGCTGGCCGACCACGAGGTCGAACTGCTCTACGACCTCATTGCCCGGCTGCGCGAGCGCGGCATCGCCATTCTCTATGTGTCCCACCGGATGCGTGAGGTGTTCGACCTCAGCCAGCGGATCACCGTCCTCAAGGACGGCGCGTTCGTGCACTGCGCGCCGACCGCCGAACTGACCTCCGACCAGCTCGTGCGGCACATGGTGGGCCGCGCGCTCGACGGGCTGTACCCGGCCCGCGCCGACCGGGACGCTCTCGGAGACGTCCGACTCGCCTTGCGCGGCGCGGGGAACGAGCGGGTTCGCGACGTCACGCTCGACGTGCGCGCGGGGGAGATCGTCGGCATCGCGGGATTGCAGGGGTCCGGCCGGTCCGCCATCGCGCGGGCGATCTGGGGAGTCGAGCCGTTCACCACCGGGGTGGTCGAACTCGACGGTGTGCCGCAGCGGATCCGCGGTCCCCGGTCGGCGGTGCGCAAGGGGATCGCGTTCGTCACCGAGGACCGCAAGAGCGAAGGGCTCGCCCTGCGCCAGTCCGTTCGGGACAACGCGCTGCTGGTGCGCCGGGCCGCGCTGCGCGGGGCCAGGGCGCGCAAGCACACCGACCTGACGGACCTGCTCAAGTCGGTCACCGTCGTCGCCCGCGGCGAGCACCAGGAGGTGCGCTACCTGTCCGGCGGCAACCAGCAGAAGGTCGTCCTGGCCAAGTGGCTCGCGGTGGCGCCCAAGGTGCTGATCGTCGACGAGCCGACGCGCGGCGTGGACGTCGGCGCGAAGCAGACCGTGCACAAGCTGTTGCGCGACTTGGCCGACAGCGGCGTCGCCATCCTGATGATCTCCTCGGAGCTGCCCGAGCTGATCGGCATGAGCGACCGAATCCTGGTCATGCACGAGGGCGCGATCGCGGGCGAGCTGCCCGCGGGCGCCAGTGAGGAAGCCGTCATGGGACTGGCCACCGGTCACGAGGTGTTCGCATGACAATCGCCCAGGCCAAGGCGCCGCTCAAGCGCAAACTGCCCGCCCCGCGGAAGGTGAGCTTCACGCCCACCGTCACCGTCTACCTCGCCCTGCTGGCACTGCTGGTCGTCGGCAGCATCCTCGTCGGCCTCAAGGGCGGGGTGCTGCTCGACCAGGGCGGCATCCTGAACATCCTGACCCGCAGCACCGTCCTGGGGCTGGTCGCGATCGGCCAGACGATGGTGATCGTCACCGGATCGCTGGACCTGTCGGTGGCCTACCTGATCGGGCTGTGCTCGCTCGTCGCCGCGGAGACCATGGCGGGCAGCGAATCGATGATGATCCCGGGCGTCCTGCTCGCCCTCGGCGTGGCCGCCGCGGTCGGGTTGGTCAACGGCCTGGTCATCACAGTGCTGAAAGCCAACGCCTTCATCGCCACCCTCGGCGTCGCGCTGATCCTGCGCGGCTACCTGGAGGACAACTACACCGGACCCGCGGGCAGTGTGCCGCGCGTGTTCCAGCACCTTGGGTTCGACCGGGTCGGCCCGGTGCCGATCGCGTCCATGCTCATGGTGCTGATCGCCGCGGCGGCCTGGTGGTATCTGCGGCGGACCCGCACGGGCTACCACATGTACGCCGTCGGCGGCGACATCGACGTGGCCCGCCTGTCCGGCGTGCGGACCGGTAAGACCATCGTGCTCGCCCACGTGCTCTGCGCTGTCGCCGCCGGTCTGGCCGGGGTGTTCCTGGCCAGCCGACTGGGATCGGGCGCGCCGTACGTCGGCACGGACGCGGGCTACGACCTGGAGTCGATCGCGGCCGTCGTGCTCGGCGGCGCGGCGCTCGCGGGCGGCCGGGGCGGGGTCGTGGGCACCCTCGGTGGCGTGCTGATCCTGTCCACATTGGACACAGTGTTCGACGACCTCGCGGTCGACCCGTTCTTCAAGGACGTCGTGCGCGGCATCGTCCTCATCCTCGCGGTGGCGCTCTACGCCCGCCGCCGGCTCTCCGGGAGGTCGGCGTGAGCGCGCTGACGACATGGCGGCCGCGGCTGGCCGAGGGCACCGCCCCGGTGCTGGTCGTGCTCGTGGCCCTGCTGATCGGCCTGGCGCTGGCCGGACCGGCCTACGCCGACCCCAGCGGCTACCTCGCGCTGCTCAAGCGGGCCGCGCCGCTCATGATCCTCGCCATCGGCCAGTACTTCGTCATCGTGTCCGGCGGGTTCGACCTCTCGGTGGGCTCGCTCGTCACCGCTGAGGTGGTCATCGCCGCCCGACTGATCGACGGACAGGACTCGGCCACCGGCTGGGTCATCCCGCTGCTGCTCGGCGTCGGCGTCCTCATCGGACTGGTCAACGGCCTCATCACCACCAGGCTCCTCGTGCCGTCGTTCATCGTCACGCTGGGCATGCTGCTGGTGCTCGACGGCGCGGTGTTCCTGTGGACCGGCGGCGCCCCGCGCGGCGCGCTGTCGCCGTCGTTCCGGGTGTTCGGCCGGGGCGGGGTGGACGTCCCGGTGCTCGGCCTGGTGCCGTGGTCGGTGGTGATCCTGCTGGTCGTGCTCGTGACCGCCGTGCTGTTCATGCGCGGCGGGATCGGCCGCACCCTGGTCGCCGTGGGCGACAACGAGGACGCGGTCCGGCTCGCGGGCGGCAAGGTCGAGCACCTCAAGATCCTGGCGTTCGTGCTGTCGGGCCTGCTCGCCGCGCTGGCCGCGATCCTGCTCGGCGGGTTCGCGGGCGTCTCGGCTCAAGTCGGGCAGGGCCTGGAGTTCCGCGCCATCACCGCGGTCGTCCTCGGCGGGGTGCTGCTCGGCGGCGGGCGCGGCTCGGTCGTCGCGGCCGCGGCGGGCGCGCTCTCGCTCGAAGCGCTCTTCTCCCTGTTGAACCTGCTCGGTGTCTCCGGTGCGCTGGAGTCCGCGGTGCAGGGCGTGATCATCATCGCCGCGGTCGCCTACGCCTCGCTCGGCTCGGGACTTCGGCACCGGCTCTTCCCACGCAAGCCGAATCTCGAACCAGCTCCCCGCTAATCCCAGTAGTACCAAGGAGAACAGATGAACCGGAAATTGTCTGTCGTGGCCGTCGCGGGCGCGCTCACGCTGGCGGGTTGCTCAAGCGACCTGCCCGCGCAGGGCGGGGGGAGCAGCGCGGCCGACAAGCCGACCCAGGCCGCGGCGAAGTCGAAGTTCTTCGACCAGGCCGAGTACGACCGCCAGCTGAAGTTCCGCTCGGTGAGCCCCGAAGGCCCGGACGGCAAGCCATGGGAGCAGATGCTCTCCCCTGAGCTGGTCGACACCGCGAAGTTCGCCAAGCCTGGTGGGAACTACCACCTGTGCTTCTCCAACGCCTCCGTCGACAACCCGTGGCGCCAGGTCGGGTTCAAGACGATGAAGGAGGAGGTGAAGCTGCACAAGGAGATCACCAAGTTCACCGTGCTCGACGCGGAAGCCAAGGACGACAAGCAGATCAGCGACATCCAGTCCTTCGCCTCCCAGGGCTGCAGCGCGCTCATCGTCTCCCCCAACACGACCGCGACGCTGACCCCGGCCGTCGAGGCCGCCTGCAAGACGAACGTGCCGGTGATCGTGTTCGACCGCGGGGTCACCACGAACTGCCCGGTCACCTTCATCCACCCGATCGGCGGGTTCGCCTTCGGCGCGGACGGCGCCGAGTTCCTCAAGGAGAAGGTCAAGCCGGGCGGCAAGATCCTGGCGCTGCGCATCCTGCCGGGTGTCGACGTGCTGGAGCAGCGCTGGGCCGCGGCGAACGAGATCTTCGCGGGCAGCGAGCTGAAGGTCGTCGGCGTCGAGTTCACCGACGGCGACGCCGCCAAGACCAAGAGCATCGTCAGCGACTACATCCAGCGTGAGGGCACGATCGACGGCCTGTGGATGGACGCGGGCGCGACGTCGGTCGCCGCGATCGAGGCCTTCCAGGACGCGGGCGTGCCGATCCCGGCCGTCGTGGGCGAGGACCAGCAGGACTTCCTCCGCATGTGGAAGACGGAGAAGCTGACCGCCATCGCGCCGACCTACCCGACCTACCAGTGGCGCACCCCGGTCATCGCCGCGCTGAACATCCTCGGCGGCAAGCAGGTGCCCAAGGAGTGGGTGCTGCCGCAGCCTCGGATCACCCAGGACAACGTCGAGGGCTTCGTCAAGCAGGACATGCCGCCGCTGCACTACGCGATGTGCGGCTGCGAGTCGATGTCGGGCTACCCGGCACCCTGGAAGTAGCGGCCACATGCGCGCGATCGGCGTGAACACCTGGGTGTGGACGTCCCCGCTGACCGACGAGTCGATCACCCAGCTCGCGGCGAAGGTCGCGGGCTGGGGGTTCGACGTGCTCGAACTCCCGGTCGAGAACCTCGGCGACTGGAGTCCCGCGCACGCGGCGAAAGTGTTGGGCGAGCACGGTCTCGGGGCGAGCGTGTGCCTGGTGATGCCACCGGGCCGCGAGCTGGTCTCGGCCGACGCGGCCACCGTGGCGTCCACACAGGACTACCTGCGGTCGGTGGTGGACATCGCCGCCGAGGTCGGGTCGCCGGTCATCGCCGGGCCCGCGTACACCTCGGTCGGCCGCACCTGGCGGCTGTCCCCGGCGGAGCGCGCCATCGCCTACGCCGAACTGCGCGACCACCTCGCCCCCGTCGTCGAGCACGCGCGCTCGGCGGCGGTGCGGGTGGCCGTGGAACCGCTCAACCGCTACGAGACCAGCCTGCTCAACACCGTCGGCCAGACCCTGGAAGCGCTCGACGGCCTGCCGGTCGACGGCTGTGGGGTGGCGCTGGACATCTACCACCAGAACATCGAGGAACAGGACATCGCCGCCGCGGTCCGGGCCGCGCGCGGGCGGATCGCCCACGTGCAGGTGTGCGCCAACGACCGCGGCGCCCCCGGCGCCGACCACCTCGACTGGCCCGGCTTCCTGGCCGCGCTGGCCGAGGCGGACTACTCGGGGCCGCTGTGCGTCGAGTCGTTCACCGCCGAAAACGCGAGCATCGCCACCGCCGCGTCGATCTGGCGGCCGTTGGCGGCGAGCCAGGACGCGCTCGCCGTCGACGGGCTCCGCTTCCTCCGGGAGGTAGTCGGGAAGTCAGCCTGAGCAGACAGGTCTCACCGCCACCGGCAGCCGGTGGCCGAGGGGCGCTGCGCGGGAGCCAGCTGTCGCGGGGCGTGGTTGCCGGACCGCGCCCCGGACGACAGGCGTCGGGCGGGTCATCCGCCCGGCGCCTGTCCGGGGTCAGGACATCGTCAGGAAGGAGCCGACATGACACGCACGGGCCTGTGGCTGATCGGGGCACGGGGATCGGTGGCGACGACGGCGATCAGCGGTCTGCTCGCGCTCAGAGCCGGGCTCGCGCCGCCGACCGGGTGTGTCACCTTTCGGCCCGAGTTCGCCGACGTCGCGCTGCCGGGCTGGGAGGACTTCGTCGTCGGCGGGCACGACGTGGTGTCGACACCGTTGGCGAAGACCGCCGAGCACCTCGCCCAGGCCGGGGTGCTCCCGCCGCACCTGCTCGGCCTCATCGCTTCGGGCCTGTGCGAGATCGACGCCGAGATCCGCGACGGCTATCACCCCGTGACCCATCAGGGCGACCAGGCCGAGGCCGCGCGACGGATCGCCGCCGACATCACGGCTTTCCGGGACCGGCACAACCTAGCGCGGGTGGTGGTGGTCAACGTGGCCTCGACCGAACCGCCCGCGCCGTTCGACCCTTCGCACGGCGAACTCACGGCACTGGAGGCGGTGCTGACCGAACCAGGCCGGGCGGTGCTGCCGCCGAGTTCGCTGGCGGCCTACGCGGCTTTGCGGGCGGGGTGCCCGTTCGTCGACTTCACCCCGTCGACCGGGATCGCGCTGCCTGCACTGGACCAACTCGCCCGTGAACTGGGGCTGCCCTACGCGGGCCGGGACGGCAAGACCGGGGAGACGCTGCTGCGCACGGTGCTCGCACCCATGTTCACCGCGCGGGCGCTGCGGGTGCGGTCCTGGGCGGGCACCAACCTGCTCGGCGGCGGCGACGGCGCGACTCTGCGGGATCCCCAGCACGCGGAAAGCAAACTCGAGTCCAAGGCCCGGGGCCTCGCCGCGCTGCTCGACCACGACGTCGTCGCGCCCCTGCACATCGACAACGTGCCCGACCTCGGCGAGCAGAAGACCGCCTGGGACCACGTCTCGTTCGAGGGATTCCTCGGGGCGCGGATGACGCTGCAGTTCACCTGGACCGGCCTGGATTCCTCGCTGGCCGCTCCGCTGGTGCTGGACCTGGCCCGCCTGGTCGCCGCGGCGCACGCCGACGGGCAGGCGGGGCCGCTCGGGTCGCTCGCGGTGTTCTTCAAGGACCCGCTCGGCTCCGACGAGCACCGCTTCGCCGAGCAGACCCGTGAGCTGTACCGCTGGGCGGGGGAGCTGCGCGGATGAACCCGTTTCTCGAATTGGTCCGGGCGCCCGCCGCGCTGACCGTTCTCGGCGACACCGTCGCGGGGGCCGCCGCGAGTGGCCGCCCGCTGTCGGGGAAGCGGCTGCTGCTGCCGTTGTCATCGGTGGCGCTGTACTGGTCTGGGATGGCCCTCAACGACTGGTCCGACCGCCGGTTGGACGCGGTCGAGCGCCCCGAGCGGCCCATCCCGTCCGGTCGGATCAGCCCCGGCGCGGCGCTGGCCACGGCCACGGCGTTGAGCGCGGCCGGGCTCGGCATCGCCGCGTGGGCGGGCGGCCGCGACGCGTTCCGTGTCGCCGGTGTCCTGGCGGCGGCGGTGTGGTCCTACGACACCGTCCTCAAGTCCACGCCCGCGGGGCCTGCCGCGATGGCCGCCTGCCGCGGGCTCGACGTGCTGCTGGGCGGTTCCGGCGCCGCGTCCGCGCTGCCCGCCGCCGCGGCCGTGTCGTGCCACACCTACGCCGTGACCGCGCTGTCGCGGGGAGAGGTCCACGGCGGTTCGGCCTCGACGGCGAAGGCGGCCCTCGGCGGAACCGTCCTGTCGACGCTGGCCGCCGTGGTCGGCCCGGCCCGCTCGTGGCGACACCGCCTCGGCGCCGCTGTCGCAGCCGCCGGCTACGCCGCGACGGTCGGCCAGGCCCAGTTCGCCGCCGCGCGCGACCCCCGCGCGGACACCGTGCGGCGGGCGACGAAGGCGGGGATCCACGGGATGGTCCCGCTGCAGTCGGCCCTGACCGCCCGGGCCGGGTCCGCGGCGGGCGCCGTCGCGATCGCGCTGGCGTTGCCGGTGGCGCGGCGGCTGAGCCGGAAGGTGAGTCCGACATGACCTTCGACCTTGGCTACGGCACCAACGGGTTCGCCAACCACCGGCTGGACGACGCCCTGGCCGTCATCGCCGACCTCGGCTACACGGGGGTCGCGTTGACGCTCGACCACCACCATCTCGACCCGTTCGCCGGCAACATCGGCGGCCAGATCGACCGGCTGGCCGCGCGGCTGGACCAGCTCGGGCTGCGGGTGGTCGTGGAAACCGGGGCACGGTACCTGCTCGACCCGCGGCACAAGCATCATCCGACCCTGGTGAGCGACGCGCAGGAGGTCCGGGTCGACTTCCTGCTGAGGGCGGTGCGGATCGCCGCGGCGCTCGGGGCGGACTGTGTGTCGTTCTGGTCCGGGATTCGACCGTCCACTGTGGAACCCGAGGACGCGTGGGCACGCCTGCGATCCGGTGTGGACGCGGTGCTTCACGGCGCGGCCGAGCATGGCGTGCGGCTGGGCCTCGAACCGGAGCCCGGCATGCTGGTCGAACGACTCGCCGACGCGTTGCGGCTGCGGGACGAACTCGGGTCGCCCGAGCTCCTCGGGATCACCCTGGACGTCGGGCACTGCGTCGCGGTCGAGCCGGTGGACGCCGCCGCGTGCGTGCGGGAGGCCGGGGACCTGCTCGTCAACGTCCAGCTCGACGACATGCTGCCGGGGGTGCACGAGCACCTGGAGTTCGGCGACGGCGAACTCGACCTGACCGCGACCCTCGCCGCGCTCGCCGAGGTCGGCTACCGCGGGCTCGCCGCCGTCGAGCTGCCCCGGCACAGCCACGCCGCCCCCGAGGTGGCGCGCCGGGCGATCGACGCGCTCCGGGCGGCGCTTCCCGCGCCGGACCACCCCTGGCTGGTCGCGGCCGAGCGGTCGGTGCGCTCGGCCCCGGACTCGATCCGGGTCCTGTTCCCGGCGGCGGGAAGGCACGTCGGGCGCGCGGTCGACGACGTGGCGCGCACCCGGTTGCTGGTCGCCTACGCGGCGGCGGTCGAAGCCGAGGAACTCGGCCGGGAGCTGACGGCGCTGTACCGGCACGGCGACGACGCCGAACGCCGTGGGGTGCTGCACGCGCTGTCCGAGGTCGGCGGGCTGGCGCCGGTCGCGGGCGTGGAGATCGTCAAGGACGCCTTGCGCGCCAACGACACCAGTCTGGTCGCCGCCGCGCTGGGCCCGTTCGCCGCCGACCACCTCGACCAGCACTCGTGGCGCCACGGCGTCCTCAAATGCCTGTTCACCTCGATCCCGCTGGCCGCCGTCGCCGGGCTCGACCGGCGCGTGGACGGCGAGCTGCTGCGCATGGTCGACGCGTTCGCCGAGGAGCGCCGTGCCGCGGGCCGTGCCGTGCCGGACGACGCCGTCGACCTGTTGAGGAGCCAGAGCTGATGCGCATCTTCGATCCCCACATCCACATGACCTCCCGCACGACCGACGACTACGAGGCGATGTACGCCGCCGGGGTTCGCGCCTTGGTCGAACCGGCGTTCTGGCTGGGGCAGCCCCGCACCTCCGTCGGCTCGTTCACCGACTACTTCGACGCGCTCATCGGCTGGGAGCGGTTCCGCGCCGCCCAGTTCGGCATCCGGCACCACTGCGCGATCGCGCTGAACCCCAAGGAGGCCAACGATCCGCGCTGTGTGGAAGTGCTCGACGTGCTGCCGCGCTACCTGGCGAAGGATGGTGTGGTCGCGGTCGGGGAGATCGGCTACGACTCGATGACCCCGGAGGAGGACCACGCGTTCGCCCGGCAGCTGGAACTCGCCGTCGAACACGGCCTGACCGCGCTGGTGCACACCCCGCACCGGGACAAGGCTGCGGGGACCAGCCGCACGCTCGATGTCGTGCGCGAGTCGGGCATCCCCGCCGAACACGTCGTCGTCGACCACCTCAACGAGGTGACCGTCCGGGAGGGGCCGACTCCGGCTGCTGGATGGGGTTCTCCGTCTACCCGGACACCAAGATGGACGAGCACCGGATGGTCGCGATCCTCCAGGAGTACGGCACGGAACGGGTCCTGGTGAACTCCGCCGCGGACTGGGGCCGGTCCGACCCGCTCAAGACCCACAAGACCGGCTTGGCGATGCTGGCGGCCGGATTCACCGAGTCCGATGTGGACACGGTGCTCTGGCACAACCCGGTCGAGTTCTACGGCCAGAGCGGGCGGCTGGTCCTCGATGACGTGGCCGAGGCGGGGGAGACCTTCGCAGGCAACTCGGTGCTGCGCGGTGAGCGGGCGTGATCCCCGCCTACTGCACCAATGTCCACCCGGCCGAGGACCTGCCCGGGATCGTCGCCCAACTCGACCGCCACGCCGTGCCCGTGCGCGAGGAGCTCGGCGCCGACACCCTCGCCCTCGGCTTGTGGCTCTCCGCGCCCGTCGCCCGCGCCCTGGCCTCGGACGCCATCGCCCGGCGAGGGTTCCGCGCCGAACTCGACGCGCGCGGGCTCACGGTCAGCACCCTCAACGCCTTCCCCTACGGCGGGTTCCACGACGACGTCGTCAAGCACGCCGTCTACCTGCCGACCTGGACCGACCCGGCCCGGCTGTCCTACACCGCCGACTGCGCGACCGTGCTCGCCGACCTGCTCCCGGACTCCGCGGACTACGGCAGCATCTCGACGCTGCCCCTGGCCTGGCGCGAACCGTGGACCACCGCGGACGACGCCGACGCCCGCGCCGCGTTCGCCGAGATCACCGATGTCCTGCGGATGGCGTCGGCCCGGCCGATCCGGCTGGCCGTCGAACCCGAGCCCGGCTGCGTGCTCGACACCGTCGCGGACGCCATCGGCTGGCTTGCCGGGCACGTCGACCCGGACCACGTCGGGATCTGCCTGGACACCTGCCACCTCGCGGTGTCCTTCGCCGACCCGGCGGAGACCGTCGCGTCGATCCACCGGGCCGGGCTGTCGGTGGTCAAAGTGCAGGCCTCGGCCGCACTGCACGTCGGCGAACCAGGCACCGACGAGGCCAGGACAGCCCTCGCGGCATTCGCCGAACCCCGCTACCTGCACCAGGTCCGTGAGAACACGCCCGCCGGCGTGCTCGCCGCCGACGACCTGCCCGACGCACTCGACACCCTGCCCGCCGCGCACCCGTGGCGGGTCCACTTCCACCTGCCGCTGCACGCGGCCCCGCCTGAACCGCTGACCGCCACCACCGGCGTCCTCCTTGCCGCCATGGCCGCCCTGCGGTCCACTGTGGAGGTGATGCCGCACGTCGAGGTCGAGACGTACACCTGGTCGGTCCTGCCCGGATTCGACCAGACGTCACTGTCCTCCGGCATCGCCGCGGAACTGCGCTGGGCGGCATCGAACCTCGGAGTCGCCGTATGAAGCCACTCGTCGTGATCGACGTCGTCGGGATGACGCCCCGGCTGCTGGCGCACATGCCAAACCTGGCCCGGGTCGGTTCCCGCGGCTGGCAGGCGGAACTGGGCACGGTGCTGCCCGCCGTCACCTGCAGCGTGCAGTCGACGCTGCTCACCGGGCGCACCCCCGCCGAAACCGGGATCGTCGGCAACGGCTGGTACTTCCGCGACCTCGGCGAGATCCACCTCTGGCGCCAGCACAACGCCTTGGTGGCGGGGGAGAAGGTGTGGGAGACCGCCCGACGCGCCCACCCGGGCTACACCGCCGCGAACGTCTGCTGGTGGTACGCCATGGGCGCCACCACCGACCTCACCGTCACCCCACGCCCGATCTACCACGCCGACGGCCGCAAATCGCCTGACTGCTACACCCGCCCACCCGAGCTGCACGACCGGCTCACCGGGTCGCTCGGCGCCTTCCCGCTGTTCCAGTACTGGGGACCGACCGCGTCGATCGGGTCGAGCCGCTGGATCGTCGGCGCGGCCCGGACGATCCTCGCCGAGGACCGGCCCGACCTGCTGCTCGTCTACGTCCCGCACCTCGACTACGACCTGCAGCGGTTCGGCCCGGACTCCCCACAGGCGATCACGGCCGCGCGCGACGTCGACGCGGCGATCGCCCCGCTGCTCGCCGACGCCGAAGCCGCGGGTGCCACGGTCGTCGCCCTGTCCGAGTACGGGATCACCGCCGCCCGCAAGCCGGTGGACATCAACCGTGCGCTGCGGGCCCAGGGTCTGCTGGAGGTGTACACGCAGGCGGGCATGGAGTACCTCGACCCGTGGACGTCACGGGCGTTCGCGGTCGCCGACCACCAGCTCGCGCACGTGTACGTGGCCGACCCGGCCGACGTCCCCCGGGTGCGGGCGATCCTGGGCGAACTGCCCGGCGTCGACACCCTGCTCGACCGCGCGGCCCAGGCGACTGTCGGGCTCGACCACCCGCGCTCCGGCGAACTCGTCGCCATCGCCGAGCCGGACGCCTGGTTCACCTACTACTACTGGAACGACGACAGCCGGGCACCGGACTTCGCCCGCGGCGTCGACATCCACCGCAAACCCGGCTACGACCCGGCCGAACTGTTCTTCGACCCCGCCGATCCCCTCGTCAAGGCCAAAGCCGGGCTGACGCTGGCGCGCAAGAAGGTCGGTTTGCGGTACACGATGAAGGCCGTGCCACTGGACCCGTCGTGCGTGCGCGGCACCCACGGCAGGCTTCCCGACCGGGCGGCGGACGGCCCGGTGCTGCTGTGCTCCGACCCGGCCGCGCCCGCCGCCGTCGAACGCGACGGCCGCATCGCCGCCACCGACGTCCGAGACCTGCTGCTGACCCTGCAGGGGCTACCCGTGAAGGAGTTCGTCCGATGAGCCGCCCGATCACCCTGTTCACCGGCCAGTGGGCCGACCTGCCCTTCGACGAGGTGTGCGCGCTCGCGGCGAAGTGGGGGTACGACGGCGTCGAGATCGCCTGCTCCGGCGATCACTTCGAGGTCGACCGCGCGGTCGGCGAGGACGGCTACGTCGAGGCGAAACTCGCCCAACTCGACCGCCACGGGCTCAAGGTGTTCGCCATCTCAAACCACCTCGTCGGCCAGGCGATCTGCGACGACCCGATCGACTTCCGCCACCAGGCCATCCTCCCCACCCGCATCTGGGGCGACGGCGAACCCGAGGGCGTCCGACAGCGCGCCGCCGCCGACATGGCCGACGCCGCGCGGGCCGCCGCGAAGCTCGGCGTGGACACCGTCGTCGGGTTCACCGGGTCGAAGATCTGGAAGTACGTCGCCATGTTCCCGCCGGTGCCCGAATCCGTGATCGAGGACGGCTACGCCGACTTCGCCCGCCGCTGGAACCCGATCCTGGACGTGTTCGACGAGGTGGGCGTCCGCTTCGCCCACGAGGTCCACCCCTCGGAGATCGCCTACGACTACTGGACCACCAAGCGCGCCATGGCCGCGGTCGGCAACCGCCCGGCGTTCGGCCTCAACTGGGACCCGTCGCACTTCGTCTGGCAGGACCTGGACCCGGTCGGCTTCATCCTCGACTTCGCCGACCGCATCTACCACGTCGACTGCAAGGACACCCGCAAGCGTTTCGACGGCCGCAACGGCAGGCTGGGCTCCCACCTGCCGTGGGGAAACCCCCGCCGAGGCTGGGACTTCGTCTCGACCGGGCACGGGGATGTGCCCTGGGAGGACTGCTTCCGGGCGCTCAACGCCATCGGCTACCGCGGCCCGATCTCGGTGGAGTGGGAGGACGCGGGCATGGACCGACTGCGGGGCGCCCAAGAGGCGGTCACGTTCGTGCGGAACCTGGTCTTCGACCCACCGACCGCGTCGTTTGACGCGGCGTTCAGCACCCAGACCGACGATTCGGACCGCTGAGCCACAGCCAGGCAACGGTGGCGCGGATGGCTTCAATGGTGTCGGAGCTGGTGGAGGCGTGCGGGGAGAGTCGTGGAGTTGTTCGCGCGAGTCGAACTGACACTGGACGCATTTTGAGTCGGCAACGCAGTCGAGCAGTGGGCGACGACGTGTGACAACGCACGACCAGAGACACCAAAATGGCCGTTTGGAGGCGGTGGCCAACAGCACTTCGCACCCAGATGCGCACCCGGCGGTGTCCAAGATGGACGGTTGGCCGTGCGCGCGAAGCAGCGCCAGAGTGACGCGATCAGCTAGATTCCTGACCCTTTGAAAGCTCCGAAAGTGACACAAAATATCGAGAATGAGTCTGCATCAAGTCTTCACGAGAGCGTGCGCCGAGTACCACAATTTCTATATTGCCGGTGCTGTCGCTATTCGCCTGTTCAGCTTCGAAACGCGCGGCCATGGCATCGCTTCGACGGGCGAAAGTGCTTTCTTTAACGAGTCGCCCCTCGGCTCGATTGTAGACGACAAGAGTATATTCCATGCGCACTAGTGTACCCCCGGCAGTTCGTTCTCGTTATGCAACTTTTCGACTATTTCGTCAATCTTACCATCGACGTAGTTGTTGATGTATTGCTGCACCTCTTCTGGCATTGGCAAACCATGCTGCGCTTCCAATTGGGCGGTTAATAGCCTCGCGACTTCAAGGACACGCTCACTGCGAACCGTTTCCCATACTTTTGTAAATAGCGGTTCATACTTGGCGCGGAGATCGGTAAGTGTGGTCACTGATCTGTTGATCTCAGCAATCGATCGCTCGATCATTTGCACATTTTCATCAATTTGTATCTCGGTTGGAAGACTCTCGTAAATCATCGGCAGTGTCTCGGCAAAACTAGGATTCTTGGCTAACGTCGATGCAAACTCGTGCGCAGCGATCTCGTCGGCCTGTCGCTGCACCACGTTGATGATGCTGGGAATCAGCTCAAGTGATGCCTCCGAGTCGCTCGTGACGTCCTGACCACCCCGCGTCTTTGCCAAAGTATCGATGATTGTCGTCCATCTCTCAGGTCGTTCGCCATATCTGATGCCGCGACCAACGATATCTGCAAGTTTTTCATAGAGATTTGCCCATTGATGCTGCAGCTTCGTCCTGATTTGTATTTCTACGGGAAGGTTGTTGTGGAATACGACCAGGTGAACGGCGCGATACCCTTGTAATGGCGTCACCCTGCGGTCGTATTCTTTGGGCTTCTTGTTTTCAGATGTAGTAAAGAGTTCGCGTAGATCGGCAACGATTCTGTCTTGTTCTATCCAGTCGATATCGAGTACGATCCGCATTCCTGCGAGGTCTTGGATGTTTGGTAGCGAGCCGCCGCCGGATCGTTTTAATTTCTCGAGAATCGTGCCGGTATTCTTCACGCGTGGCGTTGCATTGATTGATAGTGTACTTTGTACTAGCTCTACTGCTTCGCTCAAGGATTCGTCATAAATACTTAGCAAATCATGAAGTTGCTCGATATGCTGCGGATCGGACGGATTCGACTTGGTCAGATTCTTTCCGAGCCTTGCGATTTGTGACTTCGTCCATTTCGCTTCGGAGGGCATGCGTCATTCTTGCATAGTTGGAGCTGTGCCGCTCCCGCTGACTGCGCAGGCTCGTCGACAGTTGCTGCTCGGTCGCGCCTCACTTCTCCGTCGAAGGTCATCAATGCCGTCAACACGATTGCTACTATGCTAATCGCGTGACGGAGTACCCGGAGGCACTTAAGTGGAATCCCAGGGGCACCGCCGACGGTGTAGCCCGTTGCTTGTCGACGCGGACGACAAGCTCATTGAGCGTCTTCCGCGCTTTCGTCCACGCGGCCTCGTCAGTGCCTTTGATGGTCTCTCGGAGATAGACCCTTTTCCCTGTGACGGGGTCCTGTCCCGCGTACACCTTGACCCGGAGCGTGCCCGCTCGCTCCTCGATCTGGCCCCGCTGCCGACCTCATCTGCGCGTGAACGACCCATAGTCCCAGGTTGCTCGCACCCCGGCCGCGCTCAATGATCAACATGTTCGATTGTTCGTGCTGGTCAAGAGTGGTGCCCCCGGTCAGAGTCGAACTGACACTGGACGGATTTTGAGTCCGCTGCCTCTGCCGGTTGGGCTACGGGGGCGTCGGGGGAGGACTCTACGCGATCACCTCGAACACGCGCGCGAGGGTTGCCGCTACCGGGTGATGTCAGCGCCGTCACGTCCGGCCTGGGGTTCACGGGGGATACGCGACGGTAGGCTTCAGGCTTCCCGTTTCCGGTAGCAAGGAGGACCCCGGTGACCGATGTGGCTACCGAGGCCCAAGGTCCCGCTCCCCGTCGGGTGCTGGTGGCCGAGGATGAGGCGTTGATCCGGCTCGACCTGGTCGAGATGCTCCGGGAAGAGGGGTACGAGGTCGCCGGTGAGGCCGGTGACGGTGAAGAGGCTGTGCGGCTGGCCGGTGAGCTCAAGCCCGACTTGGTGATCCTCGACGTCAAGATGCCCAAGATGGACGGTATCGAGGCCGCCACCATGATCGCCGGTGAGCGGATCGCTCCCGTGGTCATGTTGACCGCGTTCAGCCAGCGCGACCTGGTCGAGCGGGCCCGCGACGCCGGTGCCATGGCTTATCTCGTCAAGCCCTTCGCCAAGCACGACCTGGTGCCCGCGATCGAGCTGGCAGTCAGCCGCTTCTCCGAGCTGCAGGCCCTCGAGACCGAGGTCGCCGGGCTGACCGAACGCCTGGAGACCCGCAAGGTCATCGAGCGCGCCAAGGGGCTGCTGATGAGCAAGCAGGGCCTCTCCGAGCCGGAGGCGTTCCGCTGGATCCAGCGCACCGCGATGGACCGCCGCACCACCATGAAGGCGGTCGCCGAGGCCGTAGTGGAGAACATCAACTAGACGACGGTGAAGCTCTCCAGCACCGACGTCCGGTCCCCATCCACCCCGATCACCCGCGCCTCCAGCACGTGTCTGCCCGACGTGAACCCGTTGAGCGACAACGGGATCGAGTAGGTCCCACCCGGTGACGGCCCGCCGATCGACGTCGGCAGGCTCGCGACCATCCGCCCGTCGGCCCACAGCTGGAACCCCTGCACGCCCGCCACCGCCCCGGTGTCCCATTGGGACCGTTCCCCGGCGAGCCGCACCGTGACCACGAGCCTTCCCTGCGGGGTCACCGTCGGCGCCGGCATCGGGACTCCGCCCGAGTCGCCCAGTTCGATCGACAACGTGGGCAGGGCGTCGCGGGAAGCGCGGTCCGCTCCCCTCGACGAGTCAGGCGGTGGGGGAGTGGCCACCGACAGCTCCAGGTAACTTTCCTGGACCACCACCCCAGGTTCCGCCCCCGGCGCGCGCACCACGAACGGGCTCAACGCCTCCCCATCAGCTCCGAGCAACGCCTGCGGGACCTCGGCGATCACCGTCACCGTCGACCCCGCCGACCGCGGCGGACCCGGCACCGCGGGCGGTGCGGGCAGCACATCGGTGCCCAACTGGATCGTCGCCGCGGACGTGTCCACCGCGCCGGACACCGTCATCGTCACCACGATCCGCGCCGACAGCGCGTCCGCCAGCAGCCGCCGCGAGATCCCCAGGGCGGGGGCGGGCGCGTCCGGCGCCAGCACCTGCCGGGTGGCCAGGTTGACCGACCTCTCCACCACCGACGGCGCGACTGCGGGCGGCCCGCTGAACCCGGCCGCCGCGACATGCACGCGCGACCGCCTGCCCTGCGGCCCGCGCATCCCGATCAGCGCCGACGCCTCCGACCAGCGCGGCACCGCCCCGGACACCCCGACCGTGCGCCCGTCCTGCAGCACGAACACCCCGGACGTCGTCACCCGAACCTCGAACAGATGCAGCACGCCGCCCCCACGCGCGGGCACCGCGGGCGGTACCTGCGCGGTCACGGTCCGCTGGTCCAGCCCCGCACCCGTGTTGACCCGCACGCCCCCGTCGTCCACCAGCACCCGGATGGCCCCCGCGGGCAGCGTCGGGTCCTCGCCCGCGTGCGGCGTGCTGCGGACCGCGCCGATCCGGTCGGCCGGACCCGGCACCAGGTCGAGCGTCAGCCGACCACCCGGGCCCGCCGCGTCGGTGAGGACCACGAAACGCCCGAGCAGGCCGCCGTCGGACTCGGTCAGCCGCAGCGGCTGCCGGGCCCGCAGCACCGCCTCGTCGGCGCCGCACCCGAGGTCGATCGGCAGCCCCACCTCGCCGGGCGCCCGCGCCCCCAGGTCCACGCAGCCCCGGTAGCCGGACAGGTGCCACAGCGACCCAGGCACGTCGGACCGCACGGACGCGTCGTCGCGGAACTCGTCGAGCAGCCCGGTCAGCCCTTCACGCCACCCGGCGTCGCCGCGGCCGGGCCTGCCGCCCACGACAGTGGGCTCGGACCGCTGCCCGAAGCTGTCGACGGCCCGCACCTCGATCTTGTAGTCGGCGTCGTCGACGAGCCCGTCGAGCTGGGTGTCCGGCGTCGCGACGAGCTTCGTCCGGGCCGGTGCGCCGCCGCCTTCCCAGCGGACCTCGTACCCCGCGGCGTCGCTGCCGGCCCACCACACTCGCAGCCTTCCGGGAGCGGGGTCCGAGGCCACGTCACGTGGCGCCGCGGGTGGCTTCCCGGGCTCTGGGAGCAGCACCCGGTCGTCGGCGAATCGGCTCACCCGTTCAGGGGTTGCGGTGATGGTCGAAGGTCGCTCCGGGGGCGGTGATTCGTCACTCGGCGTACGCAACGTCAGGACGGCCCCCACGAGCACGGCGACCGCTCCCACCCAGATGAGCACTCGTTTTCCGCTGACCACGACCGCAGCGTATTGGCACGTCTCGCTAATGCGTAGCCCATCAGCGCCCAGTGTCCGACCCTCGAACACCAGCGCTCACTTTCGTTGCAGTCTGGTCACGAGCAGCCTAGGCACGTGACTACTCCTCGTCAGGTCACTACTTTCCGCCCCAACCCTCAAATAGGTATGAGGGCGAGGTTCGGCATGCTGTACGGCATTGTCGGACGAAGCGGAGAAGGGACGTCACGTGCGTAACCAGACGGTGAAGGCCGCGGTGCTGGTCGCTGGCGCGTTGTTGCTCGCAGCCTGTGGCACCAACAAGGAAGAGACCGGTGCGGGCGGGGGCAACCAGGCCTGTGACCAGAGCAAGGGCACCCTGGTCATCGGCGTCATCGCGCCGCAGTCCGGTGGTCTGTCCGCGCTTGGCCTCGGCATCAAGAACTCCGCACAGCTCGCGGCCGACCAGGCCAACGAGAAGTGCGCTGTCAAGGGCTACAAGCTCGCTGTGCAGACCGAAGACGACCAGGCGACCGCCCAGGTCGGCGCGCAGGCAGCCACCAGGCTTTCCTCTAACGCGAATGTTGTCGGCGTCGTCGGCACGCTGAACTCCTCGGTCGCGCAGAGCGTGCAGCCGATCCTCAAGGGCAAGAACATCGTGATGGTGTCGCCCGCCAACACGAACCCGTCGCTGACGCGTGGCGCCGAGTACGGCACCGCCCCCAAGCGCGGCTTCGAGAACTACTTCCGCGTCTGCGCCACCGACGACCTGCAGGGCCCGTTCGCGGCCAAGTACCTGGTCGGCAAGGCGGGCAAGAAGAACATCGCCATCATCACCGACGGCAAGACCTACGGTAAGGGTCTCGCGGCGGAGTTCCAGAAGCAGGCCGAGAAGGACGGCGCCAAGATCGCCGCCCAGGGCACGGTCGGCGAGAAGGACACCGACTTCGCCGGCGTCATCGGCACCATCAAGGGCTCCAACCCGGACGCGGTCTACTACGGCGGCGAGTACCCGCAGGCGGGTCCGCTCTCGAAGCAGATGAAGGACGCCGGTCTGAACATCCCGGTCATGGGTGGCGACGGCATCTACGACGACAAGTTCATCGACCTCGGCGGCAAGGAAGGTGACCTGGCCACCTCGGTCGGCGCGCCGACCGACACCCTGCCGAGCGCGAAGGCGTTCGTCGACGCGTACAACGCGAAGAACTACAAGGACAAGTTCAGCGCCTACGGTGCGTTCTCCTACGACGCCACCAACGCCATCATCGCCTCGCTCGGCAAGACCCTTGGCGACGCGGGCACGTGGGGCGACGACAAGCGCGCTGACCTGATCAAGAACGTCGGCGAGTACTCCGCCCAGGGTGCCACCGGCGAGATCAAGTTCGACCAGTACGGCGACAGCACCAACAAGCTGCTGACCGTCTACAAGGTGACCGCGGGCAAGTGGGCGGCTGACGAGACCGGCACGTTCGGCGGCTGATCCAGCTAGCTCTTTGTCCAAATAGACGGTTGTGGCGGGGGCAGGCAATGACGCCTGCCCCCGCCACTCTTGGAGGTAGACGTGGCCACGCTGCTACAGCAGCTTGTTAACGGCCTCGTGTTGGGCGGCTTGATCGCGCTCATCGCGTTGGGCTACACGATGGTGTACGGCATCATCCAGTTGATCAACTTCGCCCACGGCGAGGTCTTCATGGTGGGCGGGTTCGCCTCGCTCGCGACTTACTCTTATGTCCTGCCCGATAGCTGGAAGAGCGACTGGTGGGTCGCGCTTCCGCTGATGGCTATCGGTGGTGCGCTTGTCGCCGTCATCCTCTCGGTGATCGTCGAACGGTTCGCCTACCGTCCGCTGCGCAACGCGCCGCGACTGGCGCCGTTGATCACCGCATTGGGTGTCTCGGTTGTTCTCAAGGAAGCTGTCCGCCTGTGGTACCCGGGCGCGACCGCTCCGGTCCCCTTCCCGCGTGTCTTCGTCGACAAGCAGTTCACCCTCGAGGTTTTCGGCGGCACTGTGACGATCGGCTCCACCGCGCTCCTGATGATCGCGGTCTCGATCATCGGCGCGATCGCCCTGCAGACCTACATCACCAAGTCACGGATGGGTCGCGCGATGCGCGCCACCGCGCAGGACCCGGACACCGCCCGGCTCATGGGCGTGAACCCGAACCGCACCATCGTGCTGACGTTCGTCATCGGTGCCGCCCTTGCGGGCATCGCCGGCGTGCTCTACGGAATCCAGATCACCAACGTCGACACCGAGGTCGGCTTCCTCTACGGCATCTTCGCGTTCACCGCGGCGGTCCTCGGCGGAGTCGGCAGCATCAAGGGTGCGGTGATCGGCGGTTTCGCGATCGGCATCGTCAAGACCCTGTCGGGTCAGTACATGTGGGGCGGAACCCAGTACGACCTGGTGTGGATCTTCGTCATCCTGATCGCGGTGTTGGTCTTCCGGCCGCAGGGTCTGTTCGGTGAGCCGGAAAGGGTGCGCGCATGAGTGTCAAGGAAGTTCTGTCGCCTGCCCAGGCGCGCATCCTGGTCATCGCCGGTGGTGTGCTGGCGATCATCGCGGCACTGATGCCGTGGGCCACTTTCACCCTCAATGAGGGTCCGTACCCGGACAAGTCGACGCTGCAGTTCTTCGACGCGCCGTTCCTGGTCAGCGGGTTCCGCATGCACACCCTGCTCATCGGTGTAGCGGTGCTGGTCGTGGTGTTCTCACCGTTCAACGTCCGCAACCGGGTGCACCGCGCGCTCGGCTGGGGCCTGACCGGTATCGCTGTTGTGAACACCGGCTTCATCCTGGCCAACGGCGGCGGACTCGGCGCCATCACGGCCGCCGACGGCAACTTCGCCTTCGGTGGCATCATCGGCATCGCGGCGGGCGTGCTGATCATCGTCGCGTCCAAGGCGGGCGAGCTTGAGCCCATCCCGCACTGGAACACCAAGGTTCCGCGCCTGGTCGCCTATGCGGCGCTGATCATCGCCTACGTCGCGCTGCTGCTCGCCGTCGCGATGATGCTCAACGCCGGTGGCCAGGGTGGTGTCGGCAACCCGTACGCGGGCCCGATCTTCCTGTCGCTGCTGGCATTCCTGGCCGGTGTGCTGGGCGCCCTGCACGGGATCGGCCTCACCGGCTGGATTTCCCGGCTGTCGGACGAACACAAGTGGTTCAGCGTCATCGTGCTGCTCGTGGTCGCCCTGGCGCTGCCGTTCACCGAGGCGGGCACCGACTACTGGATGACCACCGCGGCCAACATCGGCGTCTACGCCGCGACCGCGATCGGTCTGAACATCGTCGTCGGCCTCGCGGGCCTGCTCGACCTCGGATATGTCGCGTTCCTCGGTATCGGCGCGTTCGTCGCGGCGAACTTCTCCGGCGCGGTCACGTCGAAGCTCGGCATCGAGGGTGAGCTGCCGTTCCTGGTGGCGGCCATCATCGCCGCGATCGTCGCGGGCATCTTCGGCGGAATCGTCGGCTCGCCGACGCTGCGGGTGCGCGGTGACTACCTCGCGATCGTGACGCTGGCCTTCGGTGAGATCTTCAAGAAGTCCGCGCAGAACGACATCGGTGGACTCACCGGCGGCGCGAACGCGATCCCGGGCGTGCCCGCGATCAACTGGTTCGGCAAGCCGTTCGACGAGTCGCTCACCATCGGGTCGATCAAGCTGCCCTCCGGCGTCCTGTACTACGTCCTGATCATCGTGCTCGTCGCGCTGGTGATGGTGGTGTTCGCGAACCTCAAGAACTCGCGCATCGGCCGTTCCTGGATCGCGATCCGCGAGGACGAGGACGCGGCGCGCGCCATGGGCATCAAGACCGGCAAGGCGAAGATCCTCGCCTTCGTCATCGGCGCCACGCTGGCCGGTTTGGCCGGTGCGGTGTTCGCGCACAAGACCTCGACGGTCGCCTACGACAGCTTCCAGTTCATCGAGTCGGTGACCCTGCTCGCGGCGGTCATTCTCGGCGGCATGGGGTCCATCCCGGGCGCCGTGCTCGGTGCGGCACTGCTGTTGGTGCTGCCGGAGAAGCTGCGTGAGTTCTCCGACTACCGGCTCCTGCTGTTCGGCCTCGCGCTGGTGCTGATCATGCGCTTCCGGCCGCAGGGCCTCGTGCCGGACAAGCACCGACGTGCCGAGTTGGCCAATGAAGGCGCCGAAGGGGTGCCGATCGAGGAGCTCAACTTGCCTGACGACACCCCCGGCGGCGCGAAGGCGCAGGTGGCCCGATGACCGCGACCAGCAATGCGCCGGTGTTGTCGGCCTCCAATGTCACCATGGTCTTCGGCGGTCTGACCGCGCTCAAGGACGTCAACATCGAACTGCACGAGGGCCAGATCCTCGGGCTGATCGGTCCCAACGGCGCGGGCAAGACCACGTTCTTCAACTGCCTCACGGGTCTCTACACCCCGACCCGCGGCTCGGTCCGGCTCAAGGGGCGCACGCTGCCCAGCGACCCGGCCAAGGTCACGGTCGCCGGTGTGGCGCGCACGTTCCAGAACATCCGGTTGTTCCCCAGCATGACCGCGCTGGAGAACGTCCTGGTGGGACGGCACTCGCGGATGAAGCAGGGCCCGATCGCGTCGCTGTTCCACGGCCCGGCCTTCAAGAAGGGCGAGGCTGACGCGAAGACTCGGTGCCTGGAGCTGCTCGACTTCGTCGGACTGTCCGGTTTGGACGACGAACTCGCGCGGAACCTGCCCTACGGTGACCAGCGCCGCCTGGAGATCGCCCGAGCACTGGCCACCGATCCGGCGGTCCTGCTGCTCGACGAGCCCACGGCGGGCATGAACCCGCAGGAGACCGAGGCGGCCCGGCAGCTGATCTTCGCGATCCGCGAGCTGGGTATCGCCGTGGTGGTCATCGAGCACGACACGAAGTTCATCTTCTCGCTGTGCGACCACGTCTCGGTGCTCGTGCAGGGCGAAATGCTGGTGGAGGGCTCGCCCGAGGTCGTCCGAGGTGACCCGCGGGTCATCGAGGCCTACCTGGGCAAGCCCCCGGAGGAGGTCCAGGCGGAGGTGGACGCGTACGCGGCGGAGTCGTCGGCGGAGCGCACTTCCATCATGGAGCCCATCCGCGATCCACGCCCCAACGAGGGAGGCCAGCAGTGACCGCACTGCTCGAGGTTGAGAACCTCAGCGTCGCCTACGGCGCGATCGAAGCCGTCCGGGACGTCTCGTTCTCCGTCGAAGAGGGCCAGATCGTCAGCCTCATCGGCAGCAACGGCGCGGGCAAGACCACCACGCTGCGCACCATTTCCGGGTTGCTGCGGCCGAAGTCGGGCGACATCCGGTTCGATGGGAAGTCGATCGCCAACGCCGACGCGCACGAGATCCTGGAGAAGGGTGTCGCGCACTGTCCCGAGGGCCGCAGGCTTTTCGGCCGGATGACGGTCGAGGAGAACCTGCAGCTGGGCGCCTATGTCCGCAAGGACGCGGGTGTCGCGAAGGACATGGAGCGGGTCTACGAGCTGTTCCCCGTGCTCGGTCAGCGCCGCCAGCAGAAGGCGGGCTTGTTCTCCGGTGGTGAGCAGCAGATGCTCGCCATCGGCCGGGCGATGATGGCGAAGCCGCGGTTGCTGATGCTCGACGAGCCCTCGATGGGTCTGTCGCCGATCATGACGCAGCGCATCTTCGACACCATCAAGGAACTGCAGTCGCAGGGCACCACGATCCTGCTGGTCGAGCAGAACGCTCTGGCCGCCCTCGCCCAGTCCGACCGCGGTTACGTGGTCGACCTGGGACGCACGACGCTGGAAGGCCCGGGTCACGACCTGCTGGCTGATTCCCGTGTTCGCGCGGCCTACCTCGGCGAGGACTGACAGTTCGAAAGCTCTGAGTCGTGAGGGGGGCCGCTCCCGGGTTCGGGTGCGGCCCCTCACCCTTTCCCGCCTCGGCGCACGGCGGTGCCGAGGATCTCGGTGATCGGCTGCGCGACTCGGTCGAGCAGGTCGGCTCCGTACACGCACAGGGTGCTTTCCCACGGGTGGCCGAAGGTGCCATGACGCAGGTCGTCGGACGTGTAGAGGAAGTAGTCGCCGTCGGGGAAGCAACCGCCTGGCCACGAGGGTTGTCCGACTCCGCCGACCCGGTGCGGGTCGAAGCGGAAGCCCTCGTGCTGCCAGTCGAGCCAGTACAGGTCCTCGCCGGGCGGGGTGCAGGTGCGCAATCCGGATTCCACGAGCGCCTGGAGCCGGTCGATGCCGGATTCGGTGTCGGGCAGGCGCCAGGTGATGGAGTCGGAGGGTTCGGCGATGCCCGGGAAGGCGGCGGTGTGGGGCCGGAAGTGGAAGTCGCGGTGGATGCGGTTCCAGAGTTCGCGGTGGTCGGGTTCATCCGATAACCGGGTCACCGATGTTTCCATGACGTGGACCGTAGTGGCATCGGTGTTTCGGGCAGCGAGATCACTCAGCCGAACGGTCGCGTTGCGGAGCGTGAGAAGTACCGGTCTGATTGCCGCATGATCACCAATCGGCAGCCCGCCCGGATGCGGGCGTTGGGAATGGAACTGGCGGCGGCCCGGGCCCGGATGGGCTTGAACACCCGCGACGCCGCACAGGGGATCGGCTCATCACCCGCGACTGTAAATCGCAGCGAGAAGGCCAAGCGGGTATCTCCGATCACGGATGTGGCCGGCCTATTGGCGCTATACGGCGTGACTGGTTCCGATCGGGGACGGATCCTCGAATTGGCCCAAAACCTGGATGCCCTGGAATGGTTCGAAACTGGTGACCGGCTCCCTTGGCTGCTGCCCTTCCTTGCCGCATTCGAAGCCGAGGCGCGATCGCTGATGGAGTTCGCGCCCGCTGTCGTGCCTGGCCTTCTGCAAACGCCTGCTTACGTGCGAGCGCAGCACGTCGCTGTGGGCGTGACAGGGGCGGATCTAGACGGGATGGTCGAGGCGCGCCTCAATCGGCAGAAGGTTCTGGCCAAGCTGGTGAGCCCGCAATACACCGCAGTCATCGATGAGGCCGTCCTGCGGCGGCCGTGCGGTGGATCAGAGGTGATGGTGCAGCAGATCAATTGGCTGATCGGCCGGGCGAAGATCCCGCACATCAACATCCATGTGATCCCCAACCGGCACGGCGCTTATCCGAATCCCGGCATGTACATCATGATGGGATTCGCCGATGCCCCGCCGATCGCCTATGTCGAACATTTTGGCGTGGCCGGGTTCATCGACGCCCCCGCTGGCGTCAGCCGGTTTCAAGATCGCACTGATACGCTGATGAAGTTCGCGCTGGGGTCCGCCGATACGGTGAACTTCCTGACCAGGATGGCGGCCGACTACGAACGGAGCTGAAACACGGTGCACGCGGAGTGGCGGAAGTCGACGTTCAGCAACCCCACCGAAGCCGCGTGTGTCGAGGTTTCCTACGCCACCGATCTCCGTGTCCGTGATTCCAAGAATCCTGATGGCGGCACGCTGAGGTTCCCGGAGTCCTCCTGGTCGCCTCAGCGCCTCGCCGACCTCTAGCCCTTATCGCCCGGCGCGCGGTCCAGGGCCACGCACGTCAGTCGCGCCGTGCACGTCCGCTTGCCGCTGTCCTCGGTCATCACGATCTCGAACGTCGACGTCGACCGCCCCACGTGCAGCGGCGTGCACACCGCCGTCACCAAACCCTCGCGGGCCGCACGGTGATGGGTGCACGACAGCTCCAGCCCGACGACCAGCTTCCCCTCGGGCGCGTTCAACGCCGCCGCGATCGAGCCCAGCGTCTCCGCCAGCACCGCGCTCGCGCCACCGTGCAGCAAGCCGTACGGCTGCAGGTTCCCCTTGACCGGCATGGTCGCCACCAGCCGGCTCTTGTCCCACTCCGTCACCTCGATGCCGAGCTTGTCGGCGAGCAGCTGGTCGGCCACTTCCGGGCGCAGACCAGGGATCTTCGACGGGTCGATGGTGCTCATGGGGACCTCCGATGGGTGACGCTGGGTCGATCGACCCCGACTCTCGGCAAAGCTGTCAGTGCCCCAGCCTAGACTCGCGGCGTGCCAGCGCAGACCGAAACCCGACCGCTCCCCGTCACCACCACCGAAGGCCGGCGATTGCTCTTGATCGACGGACACTCGATGGCCTACCGGGCGTTCTTCGCGCTGCCCAAGGAGAACTTCTCCACGGGCACGGGCCAGCACACCAACGCCGTCTACGGCTTCACCTCCATGCTGATCAACCTCCTGCGTGACGAAGCCCCCACCCACCTCGCGGTGTGCTTCGACGTCTCCCGCAAGACGTTCCGCAGTGAGTCGTACCCCGAGTACAAAGCCAACCGCAGCGCCAGCCCGGACGAGTTCAAGGGCCAGGTCAGCCTCATCGAGGAAGTTCTCAACGCCCTCTGCATCCCGAAGCTGGCCAAGGAGAACTTCGAGGCCGACGACCTCATCGCAACCCTGACCACCCAGGCCGTGGCCGACGGGTTCGACGTCTCCATCTGTACCGGCGACCGAGACGCGTTGCAGCTGGTCAACGAGCACGTCACCGTCCTCTACCCGGTCAAGGGCGTCTCCGAGCTGGCCCGCTACACGCCCGATGCCGTGCTGGCGAAGTACGGCGTCACGCCCGCCCAGTACCCGGATTTCGCGGCCCTGCGTGGCGACCCGAGCGACAACCTGCCCAAGGTCCCCGGGGTCGGCGAGAAGACGATCACCAAGTGGATCCAGCAGTTCGGCTCGCTCAACGACCTGATCGACCGGGTCGACGAGGTCAAGGGCAAGGTCGGCGACTCGCTGCGGGAGAACCTCTCCAGCGTGATGATGAACCGCCAGCTCACCGAGCTGGTCCGCGACGTCCCCCTGGAGCTCACCCCGGGTGAGCTCGCGGTGCGCGCGTGGGACCGCGACGCCGTGCACCGGCTGTTCGACGAGCTGGAGTTCCGCGTCCTGCGCGACCGGCTCTTCGCCACCCTCACCAGCGCCGAGCCCGAGGCCGACGAGGGCTTCGAGGTCAGCGGCGGCGCCCTGGAGGCAGGCGAGCTGCCCGGCTGGCTGGCGAAGCACGCGCCGAAGGGCACGCGCATCGGCCTGTCGTTCAAGGACGACCAGGTCGGCGTGTCCGGTCAGGCCGTCGAACTGCGAGCGGTCGCGCTGTCCACCGCGGGCGGTGAGGGCGTGTACGTCGACGTCACCGCGCTGACCGAGGACGACGAGCGCGCCTTCCGCGACTGGCTGGCCGACCCGGACATCCCCAAGCTCGCCCACGACGTCAAGCGCTCGCTGCACGCTCTGCGCAACCGCGGCTGGTCCCTCGAAGGCCTCGCCACCGACACCGCGCTGGCCGCGTACCTGGTCCGCCCGGGTCAGCGCACCTTCACCCTCGACGACCTGGTCCTGCGCTACCTCAAGCGCGAACTGCGGGTCGAGGACACGGCGGGGGAGCAGCAGCTATCCCTGCTCGACGAGGAAGGCGACGACGACCGCAAGATCGCCGCAGGCGAGATCCTGCGCGCCCGCGCGATCGCCGAGTTGGCCGACGCTCTGGACACCGCTCTGCGCGACGCGGGCCAGTACACCCTGCTCGGCGACATGGAGCTGCCACTGCTGCGTGTCCTCGCCGAGCTGGAGGCGGCGGGCATCGCCGTCGACACCGAGAAGCTCAGCGAACTGGAATCCCACTTCGCCGCCCGCGTGCGCGACGCCGAGCAGAAGGCGTTCGCGGTCATCGGCAAGGAGATCAACCTCGGCTCGCCGAAGCAGCTGCAGGTCGTCATCTTCGACGAACTCGAAATGCCGAAGACGAAGAAGACCAAGACCGGCTACACCACCGACGCCGAAGCGCTCACCACGCTCTACGCGCAGACCGGGCACGAGTTCCTGGAACATCTCCTCGAACACCGCGACGCGATGCGGCTCAAGGTCACCGTCGAGGGCCTGCTGAAGTCGGTCGCCGACGACGGCCGCATCCACACCACGTTCAACCAGACCATCGCGGCCACCGGTCGGCTGTCCTCCACCGAGCCGAACCTGCAGAACATCCCGATCCGCACCGAAGCCGGCCGCACCATCCGCGACGCCTTCATCGTCGGCGACGGCTACGCCGAACTGCTCACCGCCGACTACAGCCAGATCGAGATGCGGATCATGGCGCACCTGTCCGGCGATGAGGCGCTGATCGAGGCGTTCAACTCCGGCTTCGACTTCCACGCCGCCACCGCCGCCAAGGTCTTCTCCGTCTCGCCGACGGAGGTCACCGGCGAACAGCGCGCCAAGATCAAGGCGATGAACTATGGGCTGGCGTATGGCCTTTCGGCGTACGGACTCTCGCAGCAGCTGCGCATCTCCACCGAGGAGGCGCGCGGGCTGATGGACGACTACTTCGCAGGCTTCGGCGGCGTGCGTGACTACCTGCAGGAACTTGTCGGCCTGGCCCGCAAGGACGGCTACACCGAAACCATCTTCGGCCGCCGCCGCTACCTGCCGGACCTCACCAGCGACAACCGCCAGCGCCGCGAGATGGCCGAGCGGATGGCGCTCAACGCCCCCATCCAGGGCAGCGCCGCCGACATCATCAAGGTCGCCATGCTCCACGTCCAACGCGAACTGGTGGCGACGGGCCTGCGCAGCCGAATGCTGCTCCAGGTCCACGACGAACTGGTGCTCGACGTCGCCCCCGGCGAACACGAAGCCGTGGAAGCCCTGGTACGCAAGGAAATGGGCGGCGCCTACGAACTCCGCGTCCCGCTCGACGTCTCCGTCGGCTTCGGACGCTCCTGGAACGAGGCCGCGCACTAGCGTCGCATGTCACAGCATGGCCAGGCCCGGGCAGTCACCTAACTAGGCTGCCCGGGTGGATGTCTACGAGGTCATTGGCAAGCGGCGCGACGTGCGCGCTGAGTTCACCGGCGCGCCCATCGACGACGAGGTCCTGCGCCGAGTCCTGGGTGCCGCACACGCCGCGCCGAGCGTGGGCATGAGCCAGCCGTGGGACTTCGTCCTCGTCCGCGACCCGGACACGCGCGCCCAGTTCCACCAGCACGTCCACGGCGAGCGAGCCGAGTACGCGGCGACCTTGACGGGGGAGCGGGCCGCCACCTTCGAGCGCATCAAGATCGACGGCATCCTGGAATCCACTCTTTCGGTTGTGGTCACCTACGACCCGCACCGAGGTTCCCCGTCGGTCCTCGGCAGGCACGCCATCGCCGACGCCGGCCTGTACTCGGTGTGCCTCGCCATCCAGAACCTGTGGCTCGCCGCCACAGCCGAGGGCCTGGGCGTCGGCTGGGTCAGCTTCTACCGCGAGGAGTACCTGCAGGGGTTGCTGGGTATCCCGGCCACGGTGCGGCCGGTGGCCTGGCTGTGCCTCGGTCCCGTGGACCGGTTGCAGGAGGTGCCCGACCTGGAACGGCACGGCTGGCGCAGCCGGATGCCACTCGACCAGGTGGTCCATCACGAGCGTTACAGCACACACACGGGTTGACGCCCCGGTAACCTCGGGGATTCCCCGGAGGGAGACAGCGATGGCGGTACGGCGAGCGTTGGTCTTGGGCGGCACCGGAATGCTCACACGAGTAACCACGGGCCTCATCGCGGACGGCTGGCACGTCGTCCTCCCCAGCCGCCGCTACGCCCCACTGGCCGCCGAGGGCACCGGCCGAGCCCTGTGGGTGGAAGCCGACTGGTCCTACCCCGAGCGCCTGGCCGACCGAGCCGCCCGCGCCCTGGGCGGCCCGGCAAACCTCCTGGTCGCCTGGATCGAGAGCCGATCACGCGTGCCGGTCCTCAAGGCAGTGGCCCGCCTGCTCGCCCCCGACGCCCCGGTCGTGGAGGTCCACGGCAGCTCGTCGGCCGACCCGATCGCAGGCTGCCCGGACCCGGTGATCACCGACCACCCGACACAGCAGGTCGTGCTGCGCCCGGTCACGGACCGAGGTACCTCCCGCTGGCTCACCCACGCGGAAATCGCCGCCAGTGTCACCGACGCCATCCACCGAGGCCTGGATGGACGCCCCTCCGGCATCCACCAGGTCGGCGGCGTCCACGTCAGCTGACGCAAGGGATGGGCACCGCGTGGGACCGCAGCCGCGAGTTGGCGGCACCGCGGCCCGATCCGACTCCCGCCACTTTGGACGACGGCGGGCACACCTATCACCTGGTCCCGGACACCGGGTATTCAATGCTGATCGCCTGGCACGCGGGTGCCGAGAACCTGCTTCGCGTGCCTGACCACGCTCACCACACCGTGCTGGTCACAACCATCGACGCCACCGGCACCCGCTCCGAGTGCGTGCCCCGCACCGCCGCGGACCAAGACGTGATCGACGAAGGCATCGAGACGTACCTCGCCGACGCGAACGTTCCAGCACCACCGCGCGGCTACCGCTGGTACCAACGGCTCCCCGACGGGCGCGCCGACCGCACCGATTTCGACCGCGCCATCCACACCGCGCTCATCGAACGCGTCCCCGACGGCGTAGCCGTCCATCCCCGCGACCTGGCGCCGCTGATCGGGCAGATCGTCACCACCCTCTATCGCTGAAGCCGCGTGTCCGGCAGCCACCAGGCCGGCAGTCTCCGCGCCCGCTGACCCCCGCGAGTCCAACGCTCACGACAACGAGTTCAACGCTCACGACAACGAGTCCAACCCTCGCAACGTCGAGTCCGACGCCCAGCACGAGCGCACCGTCAACCCGCGGTGCCCCGCAGCCCTCGGACCAGCATCAACACCGAGTCCCGCACCTCTTCCCGGCTCCGCTCCGGCGCGAACACCTGCCAGTCCAACGCCACCACCAGCACCGTCCCGAACAACGCCGCCGAAGCCGTAGGTACCGCCACCCCCGCAGGCAGCTCCCCACCATCCGCCAACCGCTGCAACTGCGCCCGAATGATCGAAGTCACCTGCTCCCGCAACAACGACAACGTCTGCTGCCACTGCCCAGGCGTCCGCCACAGCTCGCTCACCAACAGCTGCGCGAACGTCGGATACTCCGCGAAGAACGCCAGCATCCCGTCGATCAACCGCGACAACGTGTCCGAGGCATCCCCGTCCACCGAGCTCAACCGGGCCGCCAGCAGGTCAACCCCATACCGCAGCAGGGCGTCGATCAGCCCGTCCTTGCTGCCGAAGTTGTAGTACACCGTGCCCTTCGCGACCCCGGCCCCGGCGGCGATCTCGTCCACCGTCAGCCCGACCATCCCGCGCGTCCCCGCCAGCCGCAGGGTCGCGTCGAACAGCTTCCGTTTGGTGACGTCGGTCCGTCCCGGCCGGGGGCTCACAGCACTAGCTCCGGCCGCAACCGCTTGGCCGTCCACACCCGCTGCTTGCGGGCGGCAAGAGTCGACACCGCCAGCCCTCCGATCAGGTACGCCCCCAACACCGCCACGTCGACGACCACCCCGCTCAACGGACCGCCGTACATCAGGTGCCGCAGCCCGTCGACCACGTACCCCATCGGCAGCGCCTTGTGCAGCGGGTAGAGCGCCTCGGGCAGAGTCTGCCAGGGGAAGGTCCCACCGGCGCTGATCAGCTGCAGGATCAGCACGACCAGCGCGACGAACTTGCCCGAGGGGCCGAAGAACGCGTTGAGCGCGTGCACGATCGCGATGAACGCCAGCGACGTCAACGCCAGGAACCCGAGCGTCGCCAGCGGTCGCGCCGGGTGGATGCCGATGAGCGTGGTGACCGCGGTGAACATCAGCACCACCTGGGCGAGCCCGAGCAGCGCCGCGGGCAGCCAGCCCGCCAGAGCAGTGCGCACAGCCGGATACCCGGCGGCGAGCGCCCGAGATGACAGCGGTCGCAGGACCAGGAACAGCACGAACGCCCCGATCCACGTCGCCAGCCCGAGGAAGAACGGCGCCAGACCCGCGCCATACGACCCCGCCGAGTTCTCACCGACAGTCCGCACCGCCACCGGGTCGCCGATGGTGCGCGCGGTGGCGTCGCGGGTCGCGTCGTCGGGGTGCGGGATCGTGCCCAGCCCCGCCGTGAGACCGTCCCGCAGCTGCGTCGAGCCATCGGCCAGTGCCCTAGCGCCCGCGGCCAGCCGATCCGTGCCGTCGACCGCGGTCTGCTCGCCATCGCGCAGCGCGGCGGCGCCGTCGCGGAGCTGGGACGTGCCGTCGGCCAGCCGCTTGCCGCCGTCCGCCGCCTTCGAGATCCCCTCGGTCAGCGCGGGAGTCGCCGCGGCCAGGGTGTCCGCACCATCGGCCACCTGGTCGGCGCCATTGGCCAACGTCCGCAGCTGTGTCGCCGCCGTCTGCACCTTCCCGTTCGCCTGGTCGACCGGCGCGCGCAAACCCCGAACACGCGCCACCACCTCGGAGATCCGGTCTTCAGGCACACCTATCGCCCGCAATTGCCCGGCGATGTCGCTCTCCACACCGTCGAGCTTGTCCACGACACCCTGCGCGGCACCCGCGACCTCCTCGCCCGCGACCGCGACCCGCTCATTGCCGTCCGCGACCTGACGCGCACCCGAAGCAAGCCGAGCGGTCTGCGCGGGCAAGTCCTTTGTCTTGTCCCGCAACATGTTCAGCCCAGTCGACAGCTCACCCGCGCCGGACGCCGCAGTCGCGGTCCCGTCCGCCAGCTTCCGCGAACCGTCGAGCAGCGCCCGCTGGCCGTCGGCGAGTTTCGTGGCGCCCGCACTGGCCTGCCCGGCGCCGTCAGTCAGCTTCGACGCACCCGCCGCCGCTTCCTGGGTGCGCTGGTAGACCGTGCCGAACCCGACGAGGAACTTCTCCGCCGCCTCCTGGCCGACCTCCGAGGCCACCGACCGCCGCACCTCGCTCACCACCCGGTCGGCGATCGTGCCGACCAGGTAGTTGTTGGCGTCGTTGGTGGTGACCGAGATCAGCCCCTGCCGCGGCGCGAAGTCCGCGGTCGACGTCAGCGCCGAGGAGAAGTCCGCGGGCAGCGTCAGCGAGAAGGTGAACCGACCGTCGCGCACCCCCGCCTCGGCATCGGCGGCCGACACCTCGTGCCACTCGAACGCACCCGACTCCTTCAGCTTGTCGGCGACCTTGCGGCCCGCGTCGAACCGGGTGCCATCCGCCTTGGTCACGCCCTCGTCGGCCACGACCAGCGCCGCCGGGATGTGGTCGAGCCGGTCATACGGGTCCGCATTCGCGTAGAGGTACAGCGATCCGTAGAGCAACGGCACGAGAATCAGCGCCAGGATCGCCAGCCGGGGGAGTCGGCCGGTGGTGACGCGGCGCAGTTCGCTGCGGGCCAGGCGGAGGGTGTTCACGAGAGGGTCTCCAGGGGTGCGGGCTGGAAGTGTTCGCCCAGCCGGGCGGGAGTCAGCGGGAGCCGGTCGGCGGCGGCGGTGCCGCACAGGACGACGACCGCGCGGCCCGACTGGGCCTGCGCCAGCGCGGTGGGCCACCAGTCGCCCACATCGGCCGTGTGCCGGTCCGGGGTGTCGAGGACGAGCAAATCCACGCCGGGCCGCGCCAGGTCGGTGAGCAGCGCGATCCGGGCCGCCGCGGGCACCGCCTCGAACCGGGTCCGCGCGGTGAGCCCGTGCTTGTCCAACAGTTCGGTACGTGACCGGCGGACGCGAGTAAGCGCCAGTTCCTCGGCGATGACGTCGACGACCTTCAGACCGGGTTCAGGCTCGGTCACCCCGGGCGCGTCGACCAGCACCGCGCGCTCGCGCAGTTCGGCCGCGCCCGGCTCGACCGACCCGGCTGACGGGGTGATCCGGCCGGTCAGCGCCAGGCCGAACGCCGTGTGCCCCTGGCCGGGGTCGCCCGCGACCACCGCGAGCTCACCGGGCCGCACGCGCAAGGAGGTGGCCCGCAGCAGCGGCCCGTGGGCTCCGGTGACCGCGACGCGATCCGCTCGGACGTCCATACGGTGTCCCTCCAGTTGAACTGACCAGTCAGTACAAATAGTGTCCCATGACGGTTGGCTAGCGCAACTTGTTTGGGGGGAGACCTAGGTCGTAGTGCGGTGTCGGAGACTCAGCGCAGGGCGGTCGCGGGGCGGACTTCCCACACCGTCCACAGAGGACGGTACCCCTGTCGGGCCCAGAACACCGGGGACAGCGGGTTCGGCGGGTTGTAATACAGGAACGAGCCGACCGTGCGCGGGCTCAGTTCGGCGTGCGCGACAGCCATCAGCGCCCGCCCGACGCCCGCGTGCCGCGCGTCCGGCAGCACGGACAGGCAGTTCACATATCCCCAGCGGCCGTGCCGCACCCGCGTCTCGGCCCAGGAGCCCGGCACGGAGTCGGTGTGCCAGCCTTCGGCGTGCCCGACCGCGACCCCGTCGCGCTCGGCCAGCCAGATGGGGTCGCCCTGGGTCAGGTGCGCCCGCAGTGCGGCCCGCTTGACCGCGCTCGCGTCCGGCCGCGGTATCGCGCCGCCTACCTGCGCCGAGTAGGCCACCTCCGCCAAGGCGGACTCGACCAGCACGTCCAAATCCGCGCGGGTCGCCCGGCGGACCGTCACACCCGGTGTCGAATCGCTCGCCGGTGTCGTCGCCGTCCGCACGGCCAAGACCGAGAGCGGGACGAACCCGTGCGCCAACAGCGCATTCGCCGCCGCCGCGTCCCGGCTCGGCCAGGTCACCACGCACGCGGTGTCCGCGCTGGTCACCGTCAGTGCGCTCGGCAGGGCGCGCAGCAGCGGGTCGAGCGCGTCGCCCTCGGCGGCGCCGAGCAGCGGGTGCAGTTCGAAGACCTCCGAGGCCGACCACAGCGACTGCGGCGTGCCCGGCTGGATGAGGGTGCGGGTCAGCACCGCCGAGACACGCTCGCCGTCAGGGAGGGCCGCGGTGAGCAGGTCGCCAGGCGGCGGTTGCACCGCGGCTGGGAGCAGGGGGTCCAGACCGGCGAACCGGGTGGACTGGGCGCGCAGGAGCGCCGCCGTCACCGGCGGCACCTGAAGATCGCCGTGCCGGGGAACAGCTCGCCGCGCAGCGGGCTCCACTGGCCCCACTCCTGGGTGTGGCCCTCGGGCCACTCCGGCTCGACCAGGTCGAAGATCGTCAGCCCGGCGCCGGTCAGCGCGCGGACGTAGTCACCGAGCGTGCGGTGGTGCTCGACGTAGGTGGGCGTGCCCTGCTCGTCGACCTCGACGTACGGCGTCCGGTCGAAGTACGAGCCGGTGACCCGCAGGCCGTCCGGGCCCGGGTCGTCCGGGAAGATCCAGCGCATCGGGTGGGTGACCGCGAACGTCCACGTGCCACCCGGGCGCAGGACGCGCGCGACCTCGCTGAACACCGCGCCCACGTCGGCGACGAACGGCACCGCGCCGAACGCCGAGCACGCGATATCGAACGTCCCGTCGGCGAACGGCAGCTTCTCGGCGTTTCCCCTGATCAGCGGCACGTCGATCCCCGTGGCCAGGTTGGCGGCCGAGGCGTAGCGCAGCATCCCGGCCGACAGGTCCAGCCCGACCACCCGCGCGCCCCGCGCGGAGAGCCACCGCGCGCACGGCGCCGACCCGCAGCCCACTTCCAGCACGTCACGGCCGGAGACGTCACCCAACAGGTTGGCGTCCTCTTCGCGAAGCGATTCCGGGCACCAGACGAAGTCGGCGACACCGAGAAATTCACCGTGCTCGGCGTGATAATCGTCGGCGTCGGCGTCCCACCAGGCGATGTTGGCGGCGACGGACTCGGCCGAGCCCACATTCACCCTGGCGACGGCGGTCGTGCCGAGGGCCTTCTCGGCGCTTGGGTTGGACACCGTGACATCCTGTCACCAGCGGCCGGACCAGCAATCTCGGAGGTACCCCGGGTTTGCCCGGTCATCACGCAGCCGCGTAGGATACCGCCGCGCAGTGGTTTCGCGCTGACTTGGGTTTCTGACCGCTGGGAATCATTCACGGGTCGCGCGGCGTTGTCGGTGTGGTCCTGTTCGTTCGGGTGTGCCGTCGGCGAAAAATTCCGCCGCGCCCCGGATATCGAATGCCTTGAAAACCGTAAGCCCGACCCAAACCAATCCGTACCGGAGCCACCTACCCTATGTCCACCGACACCACCATTGTCCCGGCTGTCACCGCGCCGAAGCAGCAGGTCGCCGTCAACGACTTCGCATCCGAAGAGGAGTTCCTCGCTGCCATCGACGCGACGATCAAGTACTTCAACGATGGCGACATCGTTGAGGGCACGATCGTCAAGGTCGACCGGGACGAGGTCCTGCTCGACATCGGCTACAAGACCGAGGGCGTCATCCCCTCGCGCGAGTTGTCGATCAAGCACGATGTCGATCCCGCCGACGTGGTCAAGGTCGGCGACGAGGTCGAGGCCCTCGTTCTCCAGAAGGAGGACAAGGAGGGCCGTCTGATCCTGTCCAAGAAGCGCGCTCAGTACGAGCGTGCGTGGGGCACGATCGAGGCTCTCAAGGAGTCGGACGAGCCGGTCAAGGGCACGGTCATCGAGGTCGTCAAGGGTGGCCTCATCCTGGACATCGGTCTGCGTGGCTTCCTCCCGGCGTCGCTGGTCGAGATGCGCCGCGTGCGCGACCTGCAGCCGTACGTCGGCCGCGAGCTCGAAGCCAAGATCATCGAGCTCGACAAGAACCGCAACAACGTGGTCCTGTCGCGTCGCGCGTGGCTCGAGCAGACCCAGTCCGAGGTCCGCAGCGAGTTCCTCAACCAGCTGCAGAAGGGCCAGGTCCGCAAGGGCGTCGTGTCCTCGATCGTCAACTTCGGTGCCTTCGTGGACCTTGGTGGCGTCGACGGCCTGGTGCACGTCTCGGAGCTGTCCTGGAAGCACATCGACCACCCGTCCGAGGTTGTCGAGGTCGGCCAGGAAGTCACCGTCGAGGTCCTCGACGTCGACATGGAGCGCGAGCGCGTGTCGCTTTCGCTCAAGGCGACGCAGGAAGACCCGTGGCGTCAGTTCGCCCGCACCCACGCGATCGGCCAGATCGTGCCGGGCAAGGTCACCAAGCTGGTTCCGTTCGGTGCGTTCGTCCGCGTGGACGAGGGCATCGAGGGCCTGGTCCACATCTCCGAGCTGGCCGAGCGCCACGTGGAGATCCCGGAGCAGGTCGTGCAGGTCGGCAACGACGTCATGGTCAAGGTCATCGACATCGACCTCGAGCGTCGCCGCATCTCGCTGTCGCTGAAGCAGGCCAACGAGGGCTTCACCGCCGACACCGAGTTCGACCCCACGCAGTACGGCATGGCTGCCGAGTACGACGCCGAGGGCAACTACATCTACCCCGAAGGCTTCGACCCGGACACCCAGGAGTGGCAGGAAGGCTTCGACAAGCAGCGCGAGGAGTGGGAGCGTCAGTACGCTGAGGCTCACGTTCGCTACGAGCAGCACATGAAGCAGATCGTCAAGGCCGCCGAGGCCGACGCCGAGGCTGAGGCCGCTGGCGAAGGCGCGGCTCCGGCTGGCGGCGGTTCCGGTGGCGAGCAGAACTACTCGTCCGGCGCCGGTACCGAGAAGGCGGCCCAGTCGGGCGGCACTCTTGCCAGCGACGAGCAGCTCGCCGCTCTGCGCGAGAAGCTGTCGGGCGGCGTCTGATCTAGCCGCTTGATCTAGATCCACCGAGAGCCCCGCACCCACCCGGTGCGGGGCTCTCGTTTACCCGCGGCTCGCGGATCGTCAACCAATGGTTGACGATTGGGGTGGCGTCAACCTAAGGTTGACGGCATGACCACTCCACGTCTCGATGACCTCATCGGCGCCATCCGCGCCACCTACTCCGACGAGAACCCCCTGGGTCAGCTGTCCGCGGCCGTCATCGCCGCGGAGTACCTCGGCGAGATCTCCGACCACCTCATCGGCCACTTCGTCGACCAGGCCCGCCGCTCCGGCGCGTCCTGGACGGACATCGGCAAGAGCATGGGCGTCACCAAGCAGGCCGCGCAGAAGCGCTTCGTCAGCAAGGACGACCCGAACATGTTCGCCCGCTTCACCGAGAAGGCCCGCCAGGCCGTCGTCGCCTCGCAGACGGAGGCGCAGCAGTCGAAGCGGTCCAGGATCTACCCGGAGCACCTGCTGCTCGGCCTGCTGTCCGCACCGGACAGTTTGGCCATGAAAGCGTTGGGGGAGCAGGGAATCGACGCGGACAAGATTCGCGCCGGGGTCGTGCTGCCCGAGGCTGGTGACGCCGAGCCGGGCCCGCTGGTCGAGTTCTCACCCGCGTGCAAGAAGGCCCTCGAGCTGTCCGTGCGGGAGTCGCTGCGGCTCAGCCACAACTACGTCGGCACCGAGCACCTGCTGCTGGCGCTGTTCGAGATCGACGAGTCGCCGCTGCCCGCGCTCGGCGCGGACCGGGCGAAGGCGGAGGAGTTCATCACCAAGGCACTGGCGAAGCTGCTCGAAGCCCGGGGGTGATCAGCCGATGGCGGGTGCCCAGGCGCGTTCCATGGCCGCGGCCACAGCGCGCCTGCGCAACCCGGCGAGGCTGTGCCGGGCGGGGAGGAGGACTGTCGTGAGCCACGAACGGCGGTACTCGTCCAAGGCTTCGGCCACGGACGCGTGGGCGACACAGTGGACCAAACCAGGGGTCCCGAGCCGGTGCCGTCCAGACCGCCGCGCGCTCCGCATCGAAGTTCCTCCGTGTGGGTGACGGTGTTGCGCGCAACCGTACGACCCACCGTGGGTAAACGGTGGAATTTCGCCGGTGTGTCGTCCTAATCGGGTACCGGCCGCCGCTCCCGGCGTCTGCGGAAGGCCCGGACCTTGCGGAAGGTCCACACGGCCATGAACCCGAGCGCGATCAGGAACGCGATCACCAGGACCGGCAGGAAGATCGCCACGAAGCTCAGGCCGATCGACCCGGCGTCCTCGATCGTGCTCACCACCGGCGCGCCCACCCCGGCGGTGCTCGCGTTGATCACCGGCCGGGCGGCGGCCTTGGTGAGGTGCACGATCAGGGCGGTGACGATGCCCAGCAGCCATCCCACCCACGGGTGATCGCTCATCCAGGTCGAGTTGTCGAAGTCCGACGCGGCCTGGGTCGCGCTGAACACGATGCCGCCGGACGCGGGTCGGATGGCGGTCTGGATGGTGTCGTTGATGCTGTCCACAACCGGGACTTTGTCCAGGACGAACTCGGCGGCCAGCAGCACGGCCACGATGCCCAGCACCCAGCCGTTGCCGAGCCAGGTGAACTCCTTGGGCAGGGTCACCGAGTCGGTGAAGTTCGCCAGGAGCCCGACCACGAGGATCGGGATGTAGGCGTTGAGTCCCGCCGCAGCGGAGAGGCCCATACCGGTCAGTGCCGCGAGCATGGGAGTGATGTTAGGACCGGGCCGTGATCGCCGCGCGCCGGCTGGGAGACTGGCCCGCATGTTGTATGTCGGCCTCAGCGGCGGAATCGGGTCCGGGAAGTCCACTGTGGCCGGCAGGCTGGCCGAGCACGGGGCCTACGTCGTCGACTCGGACAAGGTCGCCCGTGAGGTCGTCGAGCCGGGCACCGAGGGGCTCGCCGAGTTGGTCGCCGCGTTCGGTGACGGCATCCTCGCCGAGGACGGTTCACTGGATCGGGCGGCTCTGGCGTCGATCGCGTTCACCGATGACGAGTCCCGGCAGCGGCTCAACGCGATCATGCATCCCCGGGTGGGCGCGCGGACGGCTGAGCTGATCGCGGAGGCGCCCGCGGACGCGGTTGTCGTGCAGGACATCCCGTTGCTCGTCGAGATCGGCGTGGCTCCGGTGTACCACCTGGTGGTGATCGTGGACGCTCCCGTGGAGGTCCGCGTGCACCGGCTCGTGCACTCGCGGGGACTCCAGGAGGCCGACGCGCGCGCCAGGATCGCCGCGCAGGCCACGGAGGAGGCCCGGCGCGCGGTCGCCGACGTCTGGCTCGACAACAGCGGACCCGCCGACCAGGTGCTCGCGGCCGTCGACGAACTGTGGGCCGACCGGCTGGTCCGCTATGAGGCCAACGTCCGCCTGCACCGCCACACCCCGCGCGGCGCGCCGCGATTGGTCGAGCCCGACCCGACCTGGCCCGCGCAGGCTCAGCGCGTGATCTCGCGGCTGCGGTTGGCGGCGGGGGAGAAGGCCCTGCGCATCGACCACATCGGGTCGACTTCGGTGCCCGGTCTGGCGGCGAAGGACGTCCTGGACGTCCAGCTCGCCGTGGCCGCACTCGACGACTCGCTCGACGAACCCCTCGCTCGGGCCGGGTTTCCGCTGCTGCCCGGCTTCGACCAGGACACCCCGCACGACGGTTCGACCCCCTGGCCCAAGCGCACCCACGTCGGCGCCGACCCGCTGCGCTGGGTCAACGTCCACCTCCGCGAGCAGGGCTCGCCCGGCTGGCGCTTCGCCCTGCTGATCCCCGCCTGGCTCCGCGCCGACGACGCGGCCCGTCAGGAATACGAGCAGCTCAAGCGCGACCTCGCCGACAAGTTCGACTCCATCCCGGAGTACGGCGAAGCCAAGGACGCCTGGTTCGTCCAGGCCCACGTCCGCGCCGAGAAGTGGGCCGCCGAGACCGGCTGGACACCCTGAAATGGGACTTTCGCGGTAGTCGGCTCTCGCCAGGCTTGACGTATGCCCATATGGGTATACGATTGCGGCATGGCACGAGCAGCGACGACAGTGGACGCGTTCAACGCGGTGGCCGAGCCCCGGCGGCGGGACATCCTCGATGTCCTGGCCCACGGGGAGCTGCCGGTGAACGACCTCGTCGCCCGGCTCGGGCTGGCGCAGCCGCTGGTGTCCAAGCATCTGCGGGTGCTCAGGGAGGTGGGCCTCGTGGAGGTGCGCGACGAGGGGCGGCAGCGGATCTACCGGCTCAACGGCCACCCGCTCAAACCCATTCACGACTGGGTGCGCGCCTACGAACGCACCTGGACCGAACGCTTCGACCGCCTCGACGCGGTGCTGGAAGAACTCAAGGACATGGAGGAAGACAATGGCAGCGACGACTAGCGGGACGGCGGTAGTGACCCTCCCGTCGGACACGCAGATCCTGATCACCCGGGAGTTCGCGGCGCCCAAGCACCTGGTCTACAAGGCGTGGACCACCCCCGACCTGATCAAGCGCTGGTGGGCGGGCGACCGCGGCGAGGTCACCAGCATCGACGTCGACCTCCGCGTCGGCGGCACCTGGCGCTACGTGATGGTCGCGCACGGCGGGTTCGAGGTGGCCTTCCACGGCGAATACCTGGAGATCGAACCGAACGAGCGCCTGGTGAGCACGGAGATCTACGAAGGTATGCCCGACGGTCAGGCCGTGAACACGCTTACCCTCACCGAACACGACGGCCGCACCACGCTGACGGTCTTGGTGCAGCACCAAACCAAGGAACACCGCGACGCCCACGTCGACTCGGGCATGGAGGGCGGCCTGCAGGAGGCGCTCGACCACCTGGAGCAGGTAGCCGTCTCCCTAACCTGACCCCAATTCGCCGCCGCAGCAGCCCCGAGCTAAACCCCCGCCCACCCAGGGACTGCCCTTGGCCAGTCTATCGGCTGGTCAGGGCGGGTGGGAGGGGGTGCGCTTGGGCTGTGGACAACCTGGCGCGGGTGTGGAGAAGTCTGGTCAGTACGGCGGCCACACCTCGAAGATGTGCTTGTATGCCAGCCACGACGAAAGGTCGTGGCGGAAGCGGCTCAGTTCTTCGAGGGTCTTGTGCACCGTGCACAACGCCAAATCCGCGTCGCCGACTCGGAGGACCAGGCCCGCGACCGCGGCCGCGAACTCTTCCGAGCGCACGATCCGCGCTGTCGAGCCGCTGCCGGGGGCGGCGAGCCCCAGGAGCAGGTCCGTGGTCCGCCAATAGCGCCCATCCCGCAGCACCCGGACGGCGGTCAGGACGCTTGGTCCGCCGCGTGCGTGGCGCGAGCGGGGCTTCTGCTGGGTCAGCCGGAGATTGAGATCGGGGAGCAGCCAGGTGACTTCGGTGTCCGAGAACGGGTCCTCGGGGGTCGGGCACTCCATGCGGAGACCCCAGCGCTCGATCTGGCACGTCCGGAGGTTGCGTGACATCCCGGACGAGTAGCTGCGTGTTGCGCTCACCGTGTCGACTATGTCGACCAGTTGCGGCGTGATGGCCGTGCCCACGCGGCCTGAGGGTAGTCGGCAGTATCCGTTCTGTGATCATCGGGACCGATTCGTTATGTCACGACTCGTGTTCACACGGATATCTATCGAGCGAAATATTCACCCGATCCGCTAATGGTCTATTGACCGCTTCCGGGGCCGCGCGCTAGCGCTTTTGCCACTTTGTCGCGATACCCAGACCGTTGAGCCAGCCGTCGACGTCGTAGCCGTGCCGGGAGATCCCGTCGACGCTGCGGTGGGTGCGTTCCAGCGCCCGCTGCGCCGCCGACTGGTCGATCAGTTTGATCCGCAGCGCCGCGAGCAGTTCGTCGGTGTCCTCCACGCGGAGGTCGTGGCCGGTGCGGACGAGGATGTCCAAGTACAGGTCCTTGGTCCGCCAGATCGGCCCGTCGGTGATGTCGACGATGTCGATGTAGAAGTCGTGACCGAGGTCGAAACCCGGGTTGGCCTGCCATTTCGACACCCGCAGCCCGAGTTCGGGCAGCAGCAGCGACTCGAAGTAGGCGATGCGTCGGTGGCCGTCGACCGGGCGCGCCATGTAGAGCCCGTGCTCGGTGTGGCGGTATTCGTCGACCGTCCGGACGAAGCCCTTGGGGTCGATATTGGTCATCGCCTCGACATCGAAGAGCTCCACCTTGGGTGGGTGCACCTCGTGGTGGCGGTCGTCGCGGCGGGCGATCGGGACAGGCACCGGGAAGTTCGCGGCCATGCGCCCATCGTGCCTACTCCACCCGGCCCTGGCACAGCCTTTTCTGTGGGTTTCCGACGTCCGATCGGGTGAATCCCGCTAGGCTCCCGCGAACTCGCCGTGGTGATCTCGAAAGGACACTCGCGCTCATATGTTCGGAATCCTGCGGCCCTGTCGCCACCGCCTGCCCGGCGATCTCGCCAAGACGTGGCTGGCCCATCTCTGCGGCCTCTGCTTGGCCCTTCGTGACGACCACGGCCAGCTCGCGCGCACCGTCACCAACTACGACGGCCTGGTGATCTCCGCTCTGGTCGAGGCGCAGACAGCCACCGCCCGGCGCCGGATGGCCGGACCGTGCGCGCTGCGGGCGATGAAGCCCGCGTCCGTCGCCGAGGGCTCCGGCGCCCGGCTCGCGGCCGCGGTCTCGCTGGTGCTCGCCTCGGCGAAGATCAACGACCACGTCGAGGACCGCGACGGCGTCTTCGGCCGCCGCCCGGTCGCGGGCGCCGCGCGCCGGGTGGCGACCCGCTGGGCCCGTCAGGGCGACAAGACAGGGGCCGATATCGGCTTCTCCACCGCGGTCCTGCTCGACGCCGTCGGGCGCCAAGGCGAGGTGGAATCCGCGCTGGGCCTCGGTTCCTCCGTGCTGACGGCGACCGAGCCGACCGAGGCCGCGACCTCCAAGGCCTTCGCCCACACCGCGCTGCTCGCCGAGCGGCCGGAGAACCTCGAGCCGCTGTCGGAGGCGGGCAGGCTCTTCGGCCGCGTCGCCCACCTCATCGACGCCGTGGAAGACCTCGAAGCCGACAAGGCATCGGGCGCGTGGAACCCGCTGACCGCGACCGGCACCAGCATCGAAGAGGCGCGGCGGCTGTGCGACGACGCCGTCATGGGTGTCCGGCTGGCCCTGTCCGAGGCGACCTTCAGCGACTCGAAGCTGGTGCACGCCCTGCTGGTGCACGAACTCGGCGCCGCGGTCGGCCGCACCTTCCGCGCCCACTACCCGCAAGGTCCGCAGGGGCCCTACGGACCGCCGGGGCCCAACGGTCCGTACGGCCCGCCCCAGCAGCCGTACGGCGCGCCTGGCCCGCACCAGGGGCATGGGCACCAGCCCTACGGGCAGCAGGGATGGCAGCGTCCCGGTCCGCCGCTGCCCCCGATGAGCGCCGGGCCGCCGCCTCCCGGGGCGACCGGCCCGGAGGGTCCGCCGCCTCCGCCCAAGAAGGGCCGCAAGGGGCGCGACATCTACGAGCCGTCTCGCTGCCTGTGCTGGAAGTGGCCCAAGCTCAAGCCCGTGCCGCAGAGCCGCGGGATGATCCTTGGCTGCGCGGCCTGCCTCTACGAGTGCGGGACCTGCCAGCAGTGCTGCCGCGACCCGTTCCCCGGGCCGTGGAGCGGCAAGCCGCACGACGCGTGCGGCGACTGCGACTGCGGCAGTTGTGACAACTGCTGCTGCGACTGTTGTGACTGCAGCTGCTGAACCGCCCTTGACCGTTGCCTACTCGTCAGTAATTATGACAGCTGTCATAGTCGCGGCGTGGAGGTGTGCTCGTGGACGAGTCCAGGTGGCAGAAGAGCGCATGCATCCTCTGTGAGTGCAACTGCGGTATCGAGGTCCAGGTACAAGACCGAAGCCTGGCCAAGATCCGCGGCGACAAGACGCACCCCGGCTCGGAGGGCTACACCTGCGAGAAGGCGCTGCGGCTCGACCATTACCAAAGCCGGACCGTGCGCCTGACCAGCCCGCTGCGCAGGCGCGCGGACGGCACGTACGAGGAGATCGACTGGGACACCGCGATCACCGAGATCGCGGCCCGGCTCAAGGCGGTCCGTGACACCCACGGCGGCGACAAGATCTTCTTCTATGGCGGCGGCGGCCAGGGCAACCACCTCGGCGCGACCTACAACAAGGCGCTGCAGGGCGCGGTGGGGGCCAAGTACCAGTCGAACGCGCTCGCCCAGGAGAAGACCGGCGAGATGTACGTCGACGGCAGGCTCTACGGCGGTCACACCAAGGGCGACTTCGAGCACGCCGAGGTCGTCGTCTTCGTCGGCAAGAACCCGTGGCAGTCACACAGCTTCCCCCGTGCGCGGCCGGTCTTGAAGCAACTCGCCGCCGACCCCGAGCGCACGATGGTGGTCATCGACCCGCGGCGCAGTGAGTCCGCCGCCATGGCCGACATCCACCTGCAGGTCCGCCCCGGCACCGACGCGTGGTGCCTGGCCGCGCTCGGCGCGATCCTCGTCCAGGAGGACCTGGTCGACCACGCGTTCATCGACGACCACACCAGCGGCGCCGAGTCGCTCCTCGCCGCCTACCGCGAGATCGACGTGACCGACTACGCGGACCGCTGCGGCGTCCCCGAGGACTTGCTTCGCGAGACCGCGCGCCGCATCGGTACCGCGAAGAGCGTCTGCACTTATGAGGACCTCGGCATCCAGCAGGCCCCGCACAGCACGTTGTCGTCCTACCTCAACAAGATGCTGTGGATCCTGACCGGCAACTTCGCCAAGCCGGGTGCGATGTTCCTGCACTCGTCGTTCGCGCCGATCGCGGGCGCGGCGCCGGGCGGAGGCGGGTCGCGGCGCCCTAAGAGCGCGATGCAGCGGGCTCTGGGCACCGCGACGGACCTCGCCGCCGCGGCCGCCGTGCGGCTGCCCGCGGTGCTGCCGGACTTCCTCGCCACCCGCCTGGGCGCACTGCTCCAGCCGCCGGTCGCGAAGGTCGCAGGCGGCGGCTCCGGCGCCAAACCCACTGGTGGCGGCAGGCGCACGCCGGTGACGAACGCGCGCATCATCGCCGGGCTCGTCCCGTGCAACTCGATCGCCGAGGAGATCCTCACCGACCACCCGGACCGGTTCCGGGCGATGTGGATCGACAGCGTCAACCCGGCGCACTCGCTCGCCGACTCCGAGAGCTTCCGCGAGGCGATGCGGGCGCTCGACCTGACCGTGGTCATCGACATCGCGATGACCGAGACCGCGCGGCTGGCCGACTACGTGCTGCCCGCGTCGACCCAGTTCGAGAAGTGGGAGTGCACGTTCTTCAACGTGGACTTCCCGCGCAACGTCTTCCACCTCCGCGCGCCGGTCATGTCGCCGCTGCCCGGCACGCTCGCGGAACCGGAGATCTACACGCGACTGATTCGCGAACTCGACGTCGTCGGCGACAGCGTCCTAGAGCCGTTGCGTCGCGCCGCTCGCCGTGGCCGCAAGCAGTTCGCGCTGGCGTTCTTCACCGCCGTGGGCTCCAACCCGAAGCTGATGCCGCTGGCTCCGTACCTGCTGCGCGAGACGATCGGTGAGACGCTGCCCGAGGGTGCGGCGGGCACGGCGTCGCTGTGGGGTGCCGCGCAGCTCTGCGCGATGGCCAACCCCAAGTCGGTGCGCCGCGCGGGCTTCGACGGCACCGGGTTCGAACCGGGCGACAAGCTGTTCGACACCGTGCTCCGCGGCGAGGGCGTCGTGTTCACCCTCGACGACTACGAGCACGCCTGGGACTACGTCCGCAGGCCCGACCGCCGGTTCACCCTGGAGATCCCCGAACTGCTCGACCGGGTGCGCGCGCTGGCCGATGAACCGAGTTCCTGGGTCACCGAAGAGTTCCCGTACGTGCTATCGGCGGGGGAGCGGCGGTCATTCACCGCGAACACGATCATCCGCGACCCGTCCTGGCGCCGCCGCGACCACGACGGCGCGTTGCGGATCAACGCCGCCGACGCGGCCGGGCTCGGTGTCGGAACCGGCGACCGGCTCCGGGTGGTCACCGAACGAGGTCAAGCCGACGCCGTTGTCGAGGTCTCGGACATGATGCAGGCGGGCCACATCTCGCTGCCCAACGGCATGGGGCTCGACAACGGAAGCGCGAAGGTCACCGGTGTCGCGCCCAACGAGCTGACCTCGCTGCACCACCGCGATTTCCTGGCGGGCACGCCGTGGCACAAGTACGTCCCCGCCCGCCTGGAGCGCATCGATGCCTAGGTCGCCCCGCGACTCGATGATCGATAGCGCTGTCGTGCTGTTCCGACAGCGCGGGGTCGCCGACACCTCGCTGCGCGACGTCGTCGAACACAGCGGGGTCTCGCGGGGGTCGATCTACCACCACTTCCCAGGCGGCAAGGAGGAACTCGCCCTCGCGGCCACCGAGCGTGGCGGCGACTTCATCGGGAACCTGCTGGAGCGGCTGCTGGCCGACGTCGACGGCGATCGCGCGATCGCCGCGTTCGTCGACTACTGGACCTCGGCCCTGACCAAGGCCGACTTCGTCGACGGCTGCCCGATCGGCGCGGCCGCTCTCTCCTCCGACGAGACGGCGTCGGCCCGCGACGCGGCGGGTCGCGCGTTCGCGCGATGGGAGACGCTCCTGGCCGACGCGATAGCCCGCCGCGGCGTCCCGACCGCCCGCGCGGCGTCGCTGGCCACGTTGGCGATCGCGAGCATCGAGGGGGCGCTGCTGATGTGCCGGGCGCGACGCGACACGGAGCCCCTGACCAGGGTGGGCACCGAGCTGAGGGCCCTGCTCAGTCCGTCCGACTGAGATTGTCGGTGGGGCCGCGTACTGTCGGGTTGTGGCTTTTCCGACCGAGCACCCAGTCCTCGCGCACTCCGAACACCGACCCGTCGGCGACATCCCCCGTGCCGACGGGAAGTTCCGCATGGTCGCGGATTACCAGCCCGCGGGCGACCAGCCCGCCGCCATCGAGGAGCTGGAGAAGCGGATCAAGGCGGGCGAGCAGGACATCGTGCTGCTCGGCGCCACCGGCACCGGCAAGTCGGCGACGGCCGCCTGGCTCATCGAGCGGGTGCAGCGGCCGACGCTGGTGATGGCGCCGAACAAGACACTCGCCGCCCAGTTGGCCAACGAGCTGCGCGAGTTCTTCCCGGACAACGCGGTCGAGTACTTCGTCAGCTACTACGACTACTACCAGCCCGAGGCGTACATCCCGCAGACGGACACCTACATCGAGAAGGACTCGTCGGTCAACGACGACGTCGAGCGGCTGCGCCACTCCGCGACGATGAGCCTGCTCTCGCGGCGCGACGTCATCGTGGTCGCCTCGGTGTCCTGCATCTACGGCCTCGGCACTCCGCAGTCCTACCTCGACCGCTCGGTCGGGCTCAACGTCGGCGGCGAGGTCGAGCGCGATGTGCTGCTCCGCGCGCTGGTCGACATCCAGTACGCCCGCAACGACATCGCCTTCGCCCGCGGCACGTTCCGCGTGCGCGGCGACACGGTGGAGATCATCCCGGCGTACGAGGAGCTGGCGATCCGCGTCGAGTTCTTCGGCGACGAGATCGACAAGCTCTACTATCTGCACCCGCTGACCGGCGACATCGTCCGCGAGGTCGACGAACTGCGGATCTTCCCCGCCACCCACTACGTCGCGGGCCCCGAGCGCATGGAACGCGCGATCGGCGCCATCGAGGCGGAGCTGGAGGAGCGCCTCGCGACCCTGGAGCGCCAGGGCAAGCTGCTGGAGGCGCAGCGGCTGCGGATGCGCACGGCGTACGACGTCGAGATGATGCGCCAGGTCGGGTTCTGCTCCGGCATCGAGAACTACTCCCGGCACATCGACGGCCGCGGCGCGGGCACCGCCCCCGCGACCCTGATCGACTACTTCCCCGACGACTTCCTGCTGGTCATCGACGAGTCCCATGTGACCGTGCCGCAGATCGGCGGCATGTACGAGGGCGACATGTCCCGCAAGCGCAACCTGGTCGAGCACGGCTTCCGGCTGCCCAGCGCCGTCGACAACCGGCCGCTGACCTGGGAGGAGTTCGCCGAGCGGATCGGGCAGACGGTGTATCTCTCGGCCACCCCCGGCCCGTACGAGATGGGCCAGGCGGGCGGCGAGTTCGTCGAGCAGGTCATCCGCCCGACCGGCCTGATCGACCCCGAGGTCATCATCAAGCCGACCGAGGGGCAGATCGACGACCTGGTCCACGAGATCCGCGAACGCGCCGAGCGCGACGAGCGGGTGCTGGTGACCACGCTGACCAAGAAGATGTCCGAGGACCTCACGGACTACCTGCTGGAACTGGGCATCCGGGTGCGCTACCTGCACTCCGAGGTCGACACCCTGCGCCGCATCGAGCTGCTCCGGCAGCTCAGGCTCGGCGACTACGACGTCCTGGTCGGCATCAACCTGCTGCGTGAGGGCCTCGACCTCCCGGAGGTCTCGCTGGTCGCGATCCTCGACGCGGACAAGGAAGGCTTCCTCCGCAGCGGAACCTCGCTGATCCAGACCATCGGCCGCGCCGCCCGAAACGTCTCCGGCCAGGTCCACATGTATGCCGACCGGATCACCGACTCGATGCAGCACGCCATCGACGAGACGAACCGCAGGCGCGCCAAGCAGATCGCGTACAACACCGAGCGCGGCCTCGACCCGCAGCCGCTCCGCAAGAAGATCAACGACATCCTCGACCGCGTCCTCAACGAGGCCACCGACGACGACTCGGTTCCCGTGGGCGGCTCGGGCCGCAACACCTCTCGCGGCAAGCGGGCGGCGGGGGAGCCCGGCAACGCCCGAAGCGCCGGGATCGTCGGCGGTAAGGACGTCAAGTCCATGCCGCGCGCGGAACTGGCGGACTTGGTGCAGCAGCTGACAGACCAGATGATGAACGCGGCCCGCGACCTCCAGTTCGAACTGGCGGCCCGCCTGCGCGACGAGATCCACGACCTGAAGCGCGAACTGCGGGGGATGGACGCGGCCGGGATCAAGTAGCCAACGGTCCGCCCGGCGAGATGGCGTCGGGATCGCGGTGACCTGGCCGCCGGCATCAGTGCGGGAATAGGTCTGCCCCACCTCTTGTTTGAGAGTTCAACTACTAACAGGGGAGTGGGGCAATGGGTCACGAGATCCTGGGCACGCGGCAGGAGCCGACGTTCGGGCTGGACACCTTCGGCGACCTGGAGATCGGCGCCGACGGTGAGCTGGTGAGCCAGGCGGAGGCGATCCGACAGGTGGTGGCCGAGGGAGTGCTGGCCGACCAGGTCGGTGTGAACTATTTCGGCGTCGGCGAGCACCACCGGGCCGAGATGGCGGTGTCCTCACCCGACGTCGTGCTGGCCGCGATCGCGGGCCAGACCGAACGCATCCGGCTCGGCACCGGCGTGACCGTGCTGAGCTCGGACGACCCGGTCCGGGTCTACGAGCGGTTCGCCACGCTGGACGCCGTGTCCCGTGGCCGCGCGGAGGTCACGTTGGGCCGCGGGTCGTTCACCGAGTCGTTCCCGCTGTTCGGGCACTCGCTGGCCGACTACGACGTCCTGTTCGCCGAGAAGCTCGACCTGTTCACCCACCTGCAGGACGAGAAGCCGGTCACCTGGAGCGGGACGGTACGGCCGCCGCTGGAGCAGGCGCAGGCCTACCCGGTCACCGAGTCGGGCAGGCTGCCCGCGTGGGTCGGTGTCGGCGGCACGCCGCAGTCGGTGGTCCGGGCCGCCGCGTACGGGCTGCCGCTGGTGATGGCGGTGATCGGCGGGTCGCCGCAGCAGTTCGTCCCGCTGGCCGAGCTCTACCGGCGGGCACTGGCCGAGGCGGGCCACCCGGAGTTGCCGGTCGCCATGCACAGTCCGGGGCACGTCGCCGAGACCGACGAACTCGCGCGGGCCCAACACTTCCCGCACCACCACGCGGCGTTCGCCAAGATCGGCGCCGAGCGGGGGTGGGCCCCGATGACCCGCGCCGACTACGACGCGATGGCAGGCCCGCGCGGCGCGCTGTTCGTCGGGTCGCCGGAGACCGTCGCGCAGAAGATCGCCTGGGCCGTGCGCACCCTCGGCCTGTCCCGTTTCCAGCTCAAGTACGGCGTCGGCGCACTGCCGCATGAGCAGCGGCTCGAGTCGATTCGGCTCTACGGCGAGCAGGTCGTGCCCCGGGTGAGGGAGCTTCTCGGCACCCAGGATCTCGCCACCTGGGCGTCCTGACCACACTTCGGCCGCCACCGAACCGTCCACAGGGCATCCTGGAGCCATGTCCGCCCACGACCTGGCCAAGCTCGCCGCCCTCCTCGCCGACGAGACGAGGGCGGGCTTCTGCCTGGCCCTCCTGGACGGCCGAGCGTGGACGGCGACCGAGCTTGGCAACGCAGCCGGTGTCGCCAAGTCCACCGCGTCGGAGCACCTGAGCAAACTCGTCGAAGGCGGTTTGCTCGCCGAGGAACGCCAGGGCAGACACCGCTACGTCCGCCTGGCCGACCCCGGCACCGCCGAGCTCATCGAGCTGATGATGACCAGGTTCTCGCCCGCCCCCACGAAGACGCTCAAAGCCGCCACCACGAACAAGGCAATGGCCGCCGCCCGCACCTGCTACGACCACCTCGCGGGCACGCTCGGCGTCGGCATCGCCGATGCCATGCGGGCCAACGGATTGCTGGACAACAACCTCAGCGTCACCGAGAAGGGCGCGGCGTGGTTCGGCGACCTGGAGGTCGACCTGAGGTCAGGCACCCGGCCCGTCGCCCGGGCCTGTCTCGACTGGACTGTGCGCAGGCCGCACCTCGCCGGTGCCGCCGGGGCGGCCCTGTGCGCCACGCTGATGGCCCGGCGGTGGGTAGTCCGCGTCGGTACTTCGCGGGCTGTCCGACTGACCGACGCGGGCGGTGACGCGCTCTTTGGCCTGCTCGGCGTCCGGCTTGCGCCGCAGTGAGCCGACGGCGGGCACGAAGCACACCGCCAGGACGGCGGCCGCGACCAGGATCGCGGCGCCGGTGAGCGTGGCGGACACGCCGAAGTGCTTCGCCAGTGGACCCACGGCGATCTCGCCCAACGGGATGGCGATGAACGAGCCGAGGGCATCGTAGGAGTACACCCGGGCAAGGCGGTCCTGCGGGACGTTCTCCTGCAGCGCCAAGTCCCACGCGATGCCGAACTGCTCGACCGCGATGCCGCCCACGAACATCACCATCAGCAACGGGATCATCATCGGCGCGTGCGCCAACACCACCAGCACCACCGACTGCGACCCGAGCAGCGCGGTGCCGAACAGCAGCGCCCGCGACGGCAGCCACCGGCTGGCCACGATGCCGCCGAGCAGCGACCCCACGGTCTGCGCGCCGAGGACCAGGCCCCAGGCGAACCGGCCGATGGTCGAGTCCGCGATGGACGGGCCGAGCACGAACACACCGGCCACCACGGCCGCGTTGATCACCATCAGCCCCGCCACGACCGACCACACCCAGGAGCGCGCGGTGAACTCGCGCCACCCCGCGCGGATGTCGGCGAGCGGGCGGGTCGGGGCGGTCTCGTCGATCTCGGGGGCGTCGACCCGGGCGTAGCAGACCGCCGCGACCGCGAAGACGAGCGCGGTCGCCGAGATCGCCCAGCCGGGCCCGGCGAACGCGGCGACCATCCCGCCCAGCGACGCCCCGGCGATCATGGCGGTGTTGACGCCCATCCGGACCACGGCGTTGGCCTGCCGCAGCAGGTGTGTCGGGACGGTCTGCGGGGTCAGCGCCGAGGCCGCGGGCAGCGACACCGCGGAGACCGCACCGTTGACCACGCTCAGCACGACAAGCAGCGGCACGGTCGCGAATCCCATGAGGACCGCGGCGCCGGTCAGCGCCTGTGACACCGCGGCGGCGATGCTGGCGCCCTGCAGGATCACCCCGCGCGGCAGCCGGTCGGCCAGCACGCCGCCCATGAGCAGCAGCGTCACGTTGGCGATCGAGCGGGCGCCGACGACCAGGCCCAGCGCGATGACCGAGCCGGTCAGGTCCAGCACGGCGAACGCGAGCGCGATGGGCGCGATGGAGTTGGCCAGGTACGTCGCCACCCGGCCGGTCGCGAGCCTGCGGAACATGCTGTGCCGCAAGGGTTCGAACATGCCGGTCGTCGAGGTCATGGGCGTCCGTCGCGGGTCGGGGATTCGGCCGCTTGGAGTATGCCGCTCCCGCGTTCCACGTGCGGGTGGTTCAGCGGAATTCGATCAGGAGATGGTCTCCAGGAAGCCGGTGATGTGGCCGGTCAGCCGCTCGGGCCGGAAACGCAGTTCGAAGGGACTCTCCGCCTCGACGAACAGGGAGTTGGGCAGTTCGTTGGCGAGCATGTCCGCGTCGCCGAAGGGGTGGATCGGGTCGCGGCGGTGTCCGATCACCAAGGCGGGGGCGGTGATCGCCATGCGCAGCGCCTTTGGCGGGGCGATGCGGCCGAAGAAGATCCCGTGCACGGCCGCGGCCATGGCGGCGGGCTCCTGGCGCAGGGTGTCGGTGACGACGTCGACCCACTGGTCGCCGCTGGGCACCTTGTCCGCCAGCCACGCCACGCCCCGGACCACCGCGGGCAGGAAGCGGGCGGTGAACAGCAGCGGGGCGAACGCCATCAGGCCCGCGACGATGGCGTTGTCCAGGACCGGCATCTCGATGACCAGGCCGAGGACACGCTCCGGGGCCGCGACGGCGACCTCCAGGGAGACGTTGGCGCCTAGCGACGTGCCGCCGATGACGGCCTGGTCGACGCCGAGGTGGTCGAGCAGGGCCACGACCTGGGTGGCCCAGATGGACATCGAGTACTCCCAGGACCGCGTCGGCCGGTCTGACTCGCCGTGGCCGAGCAGGTCGAGGGTGATCACCCGGTAGCCCGCGTCGGCCAGCGACCTGGCCAGCGGCGCGTGCATGCGCCGGGTCATCAGCTGGCCGTGGGTGAGCACGACGAGCGTGTCGCCCGTGCCGAACTCGGTGTAGCGCAGGGTGTGGCCGCCGGTGGTGAAGGACCGCGCGAGTTCCATGCCGAGAGGTTACTCGGCGGTACGGCTTATTCGGGCCGCCTGCGCCTGCCCGCGCTCGCGCCTGCCTTGGCCTCCGCCTGTTCGGCCGCGTCCTGCTTCGGCTGTTCCGGCTTGGCCGAGTTCGCCGCCATCTCCCGCAGCAGTTCGTCGAAGATCGGCGTCGACATAGCGGTCTGGCCTGCCATGCGGGTCTCCCATCGCTCCCGTTCCGGACTCGGAATTTACCCCGCGCCCGGGTACAGCCTGGCAAACCAGGCCTTGCACGATCGGGGGAACCCGGCAGCGTGGCTTGACATACCCCGAGTAGAACCCCCGTCCCAGACGCAGGCAGACAACTGGTTACTCGTGGGTAATAATAGCCGCATGACAGAAAACCTGGTGTCCCTCAAAGTCGACGTCGCCGATCATGTGGCCGAGGTGACCCTGCTCGGCCCGGGCAAGGGCAACGCGATGGGACCGGACTTCTGGCGCGAGCTGCCGGTGGTCTTCAACGCCCTCGACGCCGACCCCGAGGTCCGCGCGGTCGTCATCACCGGCAGCGGCGCGCACTTCTCCTACGGGCTCGACCTGCCCGCGATGATGGGCTCCTGGGCCGACATGCTCGGCCCCGACAGCCTGGCGGGCGCGCGCACCCGGTTCTTGGACACGATCCGCGACCTGCAGAACGCGGTCACCTCGGTCGCCGCGTGCCGCAAGCCGGTCATCGCCGCGGTCAGCGGCTGGTGCATCGGCGGCGGTGTGGACGTCATCGCGGCCGCCGACATCCGCCTGGCCAGCGCCGACGCGAAGTTCAGCGTCCGCGAGGTGAAGGTCGCGATCGTCGCCGACCTGGGCAGCCTGCAGCGCCTCTCCGGCATCATCGGCGAGGGCCACCTGCGCGAACTCGCCTTCACCGGCAAGGACATCGACGCCGAGCGCGCCCGCGCGATCAACCTCGTCAACGACGTCCACCCTGACCAGGCCACCCTGCTCGACGCCGCCCGCGCGCTGGCCGCCGAGATCGCGCAGAACCCGCCGCTGGTCGTGCAGGGCACCAAGGACGTGCTCGGCCAGGACCGCGACCGCCGCGTCGCCGACGGCCTGCGCTACGTCGCCGCCTGGAACTCCGCCTTCCTCCCCAGCAAGGACCTAGGCGAAGCCGTCCAATCCTTCCTGGAACGCCGCCCCCCCAACTTCACCGGCGAATAACCGCGAGTCGCCCCTCCCGGCAAACGAGTCGCCCCTTCCGGCGAATGAGTTCGACCTTCGCGACTCCCGAATGTCGAACTCACTTGCCTGGCGGGGCGACTCGCTTGCCTGGCGGGGCGACTCGCGGGGTTAGGACGCCGGGGTTGAGGAGGCTGGTGGGGTCGAAGGCGTGCTTGATGGCGGTGTAGAGGGCGCGTTCGGCGGGGGAGCGGGTTAGGTGCAGCCAGGGGGATTTGGCCACGCCTATGCCGTGTTCGGCTGAGATGGTGCCGCCGTGGGCGGCGGCGGCGCGCAGGACGGCCTCGGTGATCCGGTCCTCGTCGGTGCCCGCGCCGACCACGTTGACATGGAAGTTGCCCTCGGCCAAGTGTCCAAAGAGGACCAACGTGCCGGTGGTGACGATCGAGCGCACCTCGCGCTCGAACTCCGCGGCGGCCGCCGGTGGCACGCCGACGTCGAGTTTCAACGGCGTGCCAAGGGAATTGACCGCGTCGGCGTGCCCCTCCCGCAGCGTCCACAGCGCCCGGCGGGAGGGCTCGTCGACCGCCAGGGCCGAGTCGAGCACCCCGGACAGGCCCTCGACGGCGGCACCGAGCGCCTCCGTGGGATCGGTGTCGTCGGCGCACTCCACGAGCAGGTACACCGGGTGCGCCACCGCGAACGGCGGTGGCACCTTCCGATGGGCGCACACCAGCCGCGCGCCGTCGTCGTAGAACACCTCCGCCGAGGTCAACGACGGCAGCGCCCGCAACGCCGCCACCGCGGCGACCGCGTCGGACGTGCTCGCGAACGCCAGCGTCGCCGTCGCCCTGCAAGCGAATGCCGGGATCAGCCGCAGCCGGACCGCGGTGATCACCGCGAGGGTGCCCTCGCTGCCGGTGAGCAGGCCCGCGAGGTCGTAGCCGGTGCTGTCCTTGTCCAGCCCCGAAAGCGTCCCCACGACCCGCCCGTCGGCCAGGACCGCCTCCACTCCGGCGACCTGCTCGCGCATCGACCCCCACCGCAGCACCCGCAGCCCGCCCGCGTTGGTCGCCACCATCCCGCCGACAGTCGCGCTGTCGCGCGAGGCGATGTCGACCGCGAAGTCCAGCCCGGAACCCGCCGCGTGCGCCCGAAGCGCGGCCAACGTGACGCCCGCGCCCGCTGTCACCTGCCTGCTTGCTCCATCAACCTCGCCGAGAGCGTCGAGCCGGGTCAGGCTGAGCAGAACCTCGCCGTGGTGGGCGATCCCGCCACCGACCAGACCGGTGTTTCCGCCCTGCGGGACCACGCCGACGCCTTCGTCGCGGCACAGCCGCAGCACCTCGGCGACCTGCTCGCGGTCGGCGGGCCGGACGACGAATCGGGCGTGGCCGCGGTATCTGCCGGTCCAATCCGTCGTGAAACCCATGCACAGGGCCGCATCCGTGAGGACATGGTCGTCACCCACCGTCGAGACGAGCCGCCGGACGAGGCTCACAGGACCCCTTTCAGGGTGCGCAATGTCGCTCTGTGTGGGCCAGGAAGTGGAACAACTCCACCAGTCAGGCGTCCACTAGGTGAACAGGCTAACGAAGCCGATCCCGTGATCGACACTTCTGACGGAGGTGGGCGAGATGAGCGAGGCGATCTCGGAGTTCGAACCCGAGTCGGGTCAGCCCGCGCTGACCCAGACGCACCCGCGTAGACTGCCCACCTTGCCCTGCAGCGTCGTGTGGAGCCGCGGGCGCGCCTACGTCCTGGAAGCTGTGGACGGTAACGCGTTCTGGGTCGGTTTCGACCGCTATGGCCGATTGCGTTCGCTGAGCAGATCCGCGCTCGAGCGGCAGGGTTGGACCCACCATCGTGCTGAACGGAAGACAGCGTGAACGACATCGCGGCCAGACCCGTGATCCGCAAGCCCCGCCCCCTCCCGACCGTTCCCTGCAGCGTCGTCTGGAGCAAAGGCCACCCTTTCGTCCTTGAGCGGTTCGCGGGCACGGCCCGCTGGGTCGGCATGGACACCTATGGCAGGCCCTGCGCCCTGACCCCGACCGCGCTCGACACCCAAGGCTGGTCGCACCGCCGAGCCTGAAACGGGCCGATTACGCTCCCGCTCATGGCCGCACGCGACGGGGAACCGTCTGACCGGGGATCCGACCGGGTCCTCACCATCCCCAACGCGCTCAGCGCGCTGCGCCTGGCCGGTGTGCCGGTGTTCCTGTACCTGCTGCTGGTGCCGCACGCCGACGGGTGGGCGATCGCCATCCTGATGTTCAGCGGGTTCACCGACTGGCTCGACGGCAAGATCGCCCGCTGGCTCGACCAGGCCAGCAGGCTCGGCGCGCTGCTCGACCCGCTGGCGGACCGGCTCTACACCCTCGCCACGATCGTCGCGTTCGTCCTGCGCGACATCGTGCCGTGGTGGGTGGCGGCCGTCCTGATCGCGCGCGACGTGGTCGTGGCGGGGTGCATCGCGCTGCTGAGGCGTCGCGGTTTCGGCCCGCCGGAGGTCACCTACATCGGCAAGGCGGCGACGTTCAACCTGATGTACGCCTTCCCGCTGCTGCTCCTCGCCGAGGGCACCTCGACGCTGGCAACCGTCGTCCGGCCGGTCTCGTACGCCCTGGCCATCTGGGGCGGCGCGCTGTTCCTGTGGTCGGGTGCGCTCTACCTCGTGCAGACGCGGGCCGCGCTGCGGTCGAAGACCCCGGTCGCGTAGCGGACCGAACCCGCCGCGTGAGACGATCTTCGTTCGATCGTTCGGGCTGGAGGGGAGCCACCGGCCCGGCTGCTGATCGCGCACGGTACGTTGGCAGTGTTCAACGTAATAGGACAGCAGGAGGAGCTCAGGTGAGCACGAACGACGGGCCCGGCGTCCCGCCGGAGCAGTCTCCGGAGCGGACTTCCGTATTCCGGGCCGACTTCCTCTCCGATGTCGAGGGCACCCAGGCCCCGGCTCCAGAACCCGCGGTCGCGGGTGTCGACGCCCTGCCTGCCGGGTCGGCCCTGCTCGTGGTCAAGCGTGGCCCCAACGCGGGCTCCCGATTCCTGCTCGACCGCGACACCACCAGTGCGGGACGGCACCCGGACAGCGACATCTTCCTCGACGACGTCACCGTGTCCCGTCGCCACGCGGAGTTCCGCCGCGAGGGCGGGGAGTTCGTGGTGATCGACGTCGGCAGCCTCAACGGCACCTACGTCAACCGCGAGCCGGTCGACCAGGCCGTGCTCGCCGGTGGCGACGAGGTCCAGATCGGCAAGTTCCGCCTGGTGTTCCTCACCGGACCCGGCGCGGGCGCCTAGTGGTTTGACTTATGGGCATTCGACCGTGACGGCGGCGCGGCCCGCCAGTGACGGGTGGAACATCGGGGCGGTGCTGCAACGGCTCCGCCCCGAGTTCCCGGACGTGACGATCTCCAAGATCCGGTTCCTGGAAGCGGAAGGCCTCATCCGGCCGGACCGCTCGCCCGCCGGATACCGGCGCTTCACCGGCGACGACGTGGAGCGGCTGCGCTTCGTGCTGGCCGCGCAGCGTGATCACTACCTGCCGCTGCGCGTGATCAAAGACCAGTTGGAGCAGGCCGACCGCGGCGGTGCCGCCCGGCCGCTCACGGTCGCCGTGGAACGGATCGATCCCGACGAGTTCGCCGCGGGTTCGGACTCGCGGCTGACCAGGGACGATGTGTTGCGCCAGGCAGGCGTGGCGGGGGTGCTGCTCGACGATCTCGAGCAGTACGGACTCGTCGCGGCGGGCTCGGACGGTTTCTACGACGGCGACGCGGTCCAGATCGCCCGGCTCGCGTCGGGCCTGGCCGACTACGGGATCGAGCCCCGGCACCTGCGCGCGTTCCGCGCGGCGGCCGACCGGGAGGTCGGTCTCATGGAGCAGGTGGTCGCCCCGATGTACCGGCAGCGCGACCCCGCGGCGCGCGACCGCGCCGACAGCATCGCCCGCGAACTCGGGGCGTTGTCGGTCGGATTGCACTCATTGCTGGTCAAAGCAGGTCTGCGACGTATCACGGGCCGGTAAATGTGGCCTTGTGCAGGTAATCATTGTGATCTGATCACGATGAGATAGTCAGGCGTCCGAGCCGGATGGCGGGTAGCGTCGAAGTAGGCGATAAGCGATCCTCAGATGACGGGACGCCGGACGCCCCAGCGAGCGGAGGGAGGCGAGCCCGATGAGCGAGATGCGCGTCGTGGGAGTGCGGGTGGAGTTGCCCGCGAACCAGCCGATCTTGTTGCTGCGCGAGACCGAAGGTGAGAGGTATCTCCCCATCTGGATCGGCTCCGTGGAGGCGACCGCGATCGCCCTTGAGCAGCAGGGGGTGCGGCCCGCGCGGCCGTTGACCCACGACTTGCTCAAGGACGTCATCGGGGCGCTGGGCCGGGAGCTGGAACAGGTCCGGATCACCGATCTGCGCGAGGGCACGTTCTTCGCCGAACTCGTCTTCGACGGCGACGTCCGGGTCTCGGCCCGGCCGAGCGACTCCGTCGCACTGGCGTTGCGGGTCGGTGTCCCGATCCACGCCGAGGACTCCGTGCTGCAGGAAGCCGGGCTCATCATTCCGGACGAGCAGGAGGACGAGGTCGAGAAGTTCCGAGAGTTCCTCGACTCCGTCTCGCCGGAAGATTTCCGCGGCGCCGACACCTGAGCAACCGGCGCGTCGCGTTCCCGCGCGTCGCGTTGACCAGTCCCCACGCCAGTCTTACCGTCAGGGATGAGCGAATCGCCGATGCGGCCGTGACCCACAGCCCGCACCGGCCGATACGCATGGCCGGCGGTTCCCAAGAGCGGAACGGGCGGTCTCGTTCGCCGGCCACATCGGTGGTCGGACGAGGGGAGGCAGGCGTGTTCGAGGAAGGTCCCGTCGGGGCTGATACCGGAGAGCAGGGCGAACTGTTCCCGGATGCCTCACTGCCCGACGATCTCGTCGGCTACCGGGGTCCTGCCGCGTGCCAGATCGCAGGCATCACGTACCGGCAGCTCGACTACTGGGCACGCACTGACCTGGTGGTTCCCACGGTGCGCGGCGCGCACGGCTCCGGCTCGCAGCGGCTGTACTCGTTCAAGGACGTCCTGGTCCTCAAGGTCGTCAAGCGCCTGCTCGACACCGGCGTCTCCCTGCAGAACATCCGCGTCGCGGTCGACCACCTGCGGCGGCATGGCGTGCGCGACCTCGCCCGCATCACGCTGTTCAGCGACGGGACCACCGTCTACGAGTGCACGTCCCCCGAAGAGGTGGTCGACCTCCTGCAGGGCGGACAGGGCGTCTTCGGCATCGCGGTCAGCGGCGCCATCCGAGAGATCACCGGTACGATTCACGAGTTCCCCGCCGAGCGCGCGGACGGCATCGAGATGCCGCACCAGTCGCAGGACGAGCTCACCCAGCGCCGGAAGGCGCGCAACGCCGGTTAGGTAACCGACAGACCATGGGCTATCCCAACCCACCGTTTCAGCAGCCGTTCCCGGCTGGCCCGCCGATGGGGCCGCAGGGCTGGGGTGGTGGTCCGGTCGGGCCGCCCAGCCGGGTCATGGCCTACGTGTCCGCCAGCCTCTTCGTGCTGTGTTCGGCTCTGTGCATCGTCATCGGGACCCTGACCGGCCAGGCCGCGTCCCGGGGCGGTTTCGACTACCCGGAGATCGCGGTGTCGTCCATCGGCATCGCGTTCGGCAACGGAGACGCGTCCGCGGATTCCCGACAGGCTCTCCTGTGGATCACCGCTGGGATCGGCGCGGCCGTGTTGCTGCTGGCGATCGCGATGTTCTTCCGGCTCGGCTTCGCGCGGTGGACGCTGGCCGGGCTGGGTGTGGTCGTGTCGCTGTACTACGTGTACGCGGTGATCAGGGTCGTCAGCCTCGGCGGTGCGAGCCGGATGGCGTTCCTGGTGATCGTGCTGCTGGTGTGGCTGGCCGCCACCGTCATCGTCATGCTGCCTCCGGTCGGCCAGGGAATGCGTGGCTACAAGCCGCCCGCGTTCGCCCAGCAGGCGCCGGGCTACGGCTACCCCCAGCAGCCCGGCTACCCGCAACCTGGCTACCCACCGCAACCCGGCTACCTGCCACAGCAGCCTGGCTATCCGCCGCAGCAGCCCGGCTACCCACCCACCCGCACCTAAGGGGACCGTGACGGCGCTCGACCACGGTTACCCACCATCCGCACCATGACCCGGCCGGTGACCAACACTATGAATTCCGGGGAGGCGGCGCAGTGAAGGGCCTGGTTGAGGTCAGGCGGGTGAAGCCGATGCGGCTCAGGATCGGCTCGCTGGTCGGAAGCGCGTCCACCTGCAGATAACGCACTCCCCGGGCCTGGGCTCGGCGGGCGCGGTGACTGACCAGGGCCTTGTAGATGCCCTTGCCGCGCCACGCCTCCAACGTCCCGCCACCCCAGAGTCCGGCGAACTCGGTGCCCGGGTAGTAGTCGGTTCGCGCGGCGCTCACCGGTGTGTCGCCGGCGACCGCGAGCACCACGTCCAGGGTCTCCGGGGCCTCGGCCAGGACGGCCAAGAGCCGCTCACGCAATACGTGGTGGTCCTGCCCGAAGACGACGTCGTGCACGTCGGTGGCCGCGATGATGCCTTCCTCGTCTGTCACGTCGACCAGTTCGACGCCAGCGGGCGGGGCGAAATCGGGGACCTCGGCTGCCTCGGCGACCATCACCGCCTCCAGTTCCCCCTGGTGCAGGCCCGCCGCCCGCAGCCGGTGGGGCAGGTCCACGGGGAGGTCATGGGTGTAGTACTTCCACTCGTATCCGCCGCGGAAGAACGGGGCCTCGGCGGCGATCGCGGCGTCGGCGGTGTCGTCGTCCAGGTCGGTCCACACGACCCCGGTCCAGCTGTGCGCCTGGTCGCTGACGTGCCGGACGAGTCGGGCGGTCCGCTCCACTCTGGTGGCCGAATCACCCGGCGGAACGTCACGCCTGAGTTGCCGGTCGAACGCGGAGAGTGCCGATGAGGTGTCCATTGCGACAGTGGACCCCGCATTGAGCATCTGGGCAAACGACTTTGGATACCCACCGTCTAGACTTCACGGTGTCGTCGCTGATCCCACGCGGGAGAGCTCGAGCGGTCAACCGGCCGTGTCGACGCCGAAGGAGCAAATCCTCCCCGGAACCTCTCAGGCACAAGGACCGCGTGGGCGAGACGCCTCTGGAAAGCGGGCGACCCAGGTACCCCTGGGAAGCCCCGCCGAAGGTGCAAGTCCGGCAGTTCGGACGAAGCTCTCAGGCGCTCGGGTTCTCGGGCACGGACAGAGGGGGAGGGCCAAGCGGGCAACCAACCCGCTCAGGCCCGACCCCTTGTATCGCCGGAGGAGCTGCACCATGACACGGATCCCCCTCGCCGCGCTCGAGCACGGCACCCTGTTCGCCGACCGGCACGTCGGTCCACGCCCCGCTGAGCTGGCGAAGATCCTCGACGTCATCGGGGTCGGGTCGCTTGAGGAACTCGCCCAGCGCGCCGTGCCGGAGTCGATCCGCGAGAGCGACATGGGCCTTCAGCTCCCGCCGCCCGCGACCGAGTTCGGCTCGCTCGCCGAACTGCGTGAGCTGGCCTCCCGCAACCGCACCCTCACCCAGATGATCGGTCTGGGCTACTACGGCACCGTGACGCCGCCGGTGATCCGCCGCAACGTGCTGGAAAGCCCTGCCTGGTACACCGCGTACACGCCGTACCAGCCGGAGATCTCCCAGGGCAGGCTCGAAGCCCTCCTCAACTTCCAGACCATGGTCGCCGACCTGTCCGGCCTGCCCACGGCGAACGCGTCGATGCTCGACGAGTCCACCGCGGCCGCTGAGGCGATGACCCTGGTGCGCCGCGCGGGCCGGTCGAAGTCGGCCCGGTTCGTCGTCGACGCCGACACCTTCCCGCAGACCATCGCCGTCATCGAGACCCGCGCGGAGCCCCTCGGCATCGAGGTCGTCGTCGCCGACCTGGCCGACGGTCTCCCCGAGGGCGACTTCTTCGGTGTCCTGCTGTCCTACCCGGGTGCCAGCGGCGCGGTTCGTGACCACGAGGCCCTGATCGCCGATGCCCACGAGCGCGGCGCGAAGGTCGCGGTCACCGCCGACCTGCTCTCGCTGACCGTGCTCCGCGCGCCCGGCGAGATCGGCGCCGACGTCGTCGTCGGCACCACCCAGCGCTTTGGTGTCCCCATGGGCTTCGGCGGACCGCACGCCGGTTACATGGCCGTCCACGCCGGACTGGAGCGCCAGCTGCCGGGTCGGCTCGTCGGCGTGTCCACCGACGCCGATGGCAACCTCGCCTACCGGCTCGCGCTGCAGACCCGTGAGCAGCACATCCGCCGCGAGAAGGCCACGTCGAACATCTGCACCGCGCAGGTGCTGCTCGCCGTCGTCGCCTCGATGTACGCCGTCTACCACGGCCCCGACGGCCTCAAGGCCATCGCGACCCGCGCGCACCGCATGGCCGCCGTGCTGGCCGCGGGCCTGCGCGCCGGTGGCGTGGACGTCGTGACCGACTCGTTCTTCGACACCGTGCAGGTCCGAGTGCCCGGCAAGGCCGCGGACGTCGTCTCGGCGGCCCGCGACCTGGGCGTCAACCTGCGCCTGGTCGACGCCGACCACGTGGGCGTCGCGTGCGACGAGACCACCTCCCGCGACACGCTCGCCCTGGTGTGGCAGGCGTTCGGCGTGAGCGCCGACGCCGACGCGCTCGACCTCGACACCGACGACGCCATCCCGGCCGAGCTGGTGCGGACCTCGGCGTACCTGACGCACCCGGTGTTCAGCACCCACCGCTCCGAGACCGCGCTGCTGCGCTACCTGCGCTCGCTTTCGGACAAGGACGTCGCGCTGGACCGCAGCATGATCCCGCTGGGCTCCTGCACGATGAAGCTCAACGCGACCGCGGAGATGGAGCCGATCACCTGGCCCGCCTTCGCCGACCTGCACCCGTTCGCCCCGGCCGAGGACGCCGCGGGCATCCTCCAGGTGATCAAGGACCTGGAGACCTGGCTCGCCCAGCTCACCGGGTACGACGCGGTCAGCCTCCAGCCCAACGCGGGCAGCCAGGGCGAGTTCGCCGGCCTGCTGGCGATCCGCGCGTACCACCGCTCCCAGGGCCACGGTGAGCGCGACGTCTGCCTGATCCCGTCGAGCGCGCACGGCACCAACGCGGCCAGCGCGGTCATGGCGGGCATGCGCGTCGCCGTCGTCAAGTGCGACGACTCGGGCAACATCGACATGGACCACCTGCGGGCCAGCGTCGCCGAGCACGCCGACGACCTCGCCGCGATCATGATCACCTACCCGTCCACCCACGGGGTCTACGAGGACACCGTGCGCGAGGTCTGCGCCCTGGTGCACGACGCCGGTGGTCAGGTCTATGTGGACGGTGCGAACCTCAACGCGCTGATCGGTCTCGCGCGGTACGGCAAGTTCGGCTCGGACGTGTCGCACCTGAACCTGCACAAGACCTTCTGCATCCCGCACGGCGGCGGCGGCCCCGGCGTCGGCCCGATCGGCGTGCGCTCGCACCTCGCGCCGTTCCTGCCGAACCACCCGCTGCAGCCGCTGGCGGGCCCGGCCACCGGCGTCGGCCCGATCAGCGCGGCCCCGTGGGGCAGCGCGTCGATCCTGCCGATCTCGTGGGCCTACGTCCGGATGATGGGCGCCGACGGCCTGCGCCGCGCCACCCTGACCGCGGTCGCGGCGGCCAACTACGTCGCGCGTCGGCTCGACGAGCACTTCCCGGTCCTCTACACCGGTGAGGGCGGCTTCGTGGCCCACGAGTGCATCCTCGACCTGCGCCCGATGACCAAGGCCACCGGCATCACCGTCGACGACGTGGCCAAGCGGCTCGCCGACTACGGCCTGCACGCCCCGACCATGTCGTTCCCGGTCGCGGGCACGTTGATGGTGGAGCCGACGGAGTCCGAGGACCTGGCCGAGATCGACCGCTTCTGCGACGCCATGATCGCCATCAAGGGCGAGGTCGACCGGGTCGCGGCGGGGGACTGGCCGCTGGAGGACAACCCGCTGCGCAACGCCCCGCACACGGCCGCGTCGATCGCGGGCAAGTGGGACCACCCGTACACGCGGGAGGAAGCGGTCTACCCGGCGGGCGTCAGCGCCACCAAGATCTGGCCCCCGGTGCGCCGCATCGATGGCGCCAAGGGCGACCGCAACCTGGTCTGCTCCTGCCCGCCGCTGGACGCCTACCAGAGCTGATCGCCTGCTGACGGGCCCCGCCGATAACCTTCGGCGGGGCCCGTTTCAGCTCGGGTGAGAAATTTCGAAAATTGTCCGCGTGGGATGTCGAGAACCCGGGCGCGGCTCCGTCTCCCGAGTGAAACGGCCACAATGGCTGTACCGCGAAGGAGAACATCATGGCCAAGTACCTGCTTCTCAAGCACTACCGTGGCGCGCCCGCACCGGTCAACAACGTGCCGATGGACCAGTGGACGCCGGACGAGGTTTCCGCACACATGCAGTACATGCATGACTTCGCCGCCAAGCTCAAGGGCACCGGTGAGTACGTCGACGGTCAGGCGCTTGCCCCGGAGGGCACGTTCGTCCGTTACGACGGCGAGGGTCGCCCGCCGGTGACCGATGGCCCGTTCGCGGAGACGAAGGACTTGATCGCCGGGTGGATGGTGATCGACGTCGAGACCTACGAGCGGGCGATCGAGCTGGCGGGTGAGCTGTCCGCGGCTCCGGGTGCCGGTGGCAAGCCGATCCATGAGTGGTTGGAGCTGCGCCCGTTCTACGGCGTGTCCCCGACCATCACCGAGTGACCGCGGTGGGCAGGGTGGACGAGGTCCTGCTGCGGACCCTCACCCCGAGCGTGATCGGCATCCTCGTCCGCCGCGGTGCGGACTTCGCGGCGGCCGAGGATGCCGTGCAAGACGCGCTGGTCGAGGCGTTGCGAGTGTGGCCGGACGACCCGCCGCGCGATCCCAAGGGGTGGCTGGTCACCGTCGCCTGGCGCAAGTTCCTCGACGCCGTCCGCGCCGACACCTCCCGGCGGATCCGCGAGGTGCGCGTCGAGGAAGAGCCCGAGCCCGGTGCGGTCGAGGCGGTGGACGACACGCTGCAGCTGTACTTCCTGTGCGCGCACCCGTCGTTGACCCCGGCGTCGGCTGTCGCGCTCACGCTGCGCGCGGTCGGCGGCCTCACGACGCGGCAGATCGCGCAGGCCTACCTGGTGCCGGAGGCGACCATGGCCCAGCGGATCAGCCGGGCCAAGCGGACCGTCTCGGATGTGCGGTTCACCCAGCCCGGTGATGTCGCCACGGTGCTGCGCGTGCTCTACCTGGTCTTCAACGAGGGCTACTCCGGCGACGTCGACCTGTCCGCCGAGGCGATCCGGCTCACCCGCCTGCTGGCGGCGAAGATCCACCATGAGGAGATCGCGGGCCTGCTCGCGCTCATGCTGCTCCACCACGCCCGGCGCCCGGCCCGCACCGGACCGGACGGCGCGCTCGTGCCGCTCGCCGAGCAGGACCGCGGGCTCTGGGACACCCGCTTGATCACCGAGGGCGTGGAGGTGCTCCAGGCCGCGCTCGCCCGTGACCGCCTGGGCGAGTTCCAGGCCCAGGCCGCCATCGCCGCGCTGCACGCCGACGCCCGCACGGCCGAGGAGACCGACTGGGTGCAGATCGTCGAGTGGTACGACGAACTGGTGCGCCTCACCGACAGCCCGGTGGCCCGGCTCAACCGGGCGGTCGCGGTCGGCGAGGCCGACGGGCCGCGGACAGGGCTGGCCGCCCTGGCCGAGCTCGACCCCGGCCTGCCCCGCCACACCGCCGTCGCGGCGTACCTGCACGAGCGTGACGGTGACCCGGTCACCGCTGCGCGGCTTTACGCCGAGGCCGCCCGGTCGGCGTCCAGCCTGCCCGAACGCGACCACCTCACCCGCCAGGCCGCACGGCTCAACGATCGGCTGCGCGGCTGACCGTGGGCGGGTTCTCAGCCGCGCTTGCGGCTGACGGGGAGTTCCAGTCCCGCTTCCAGCAAGGCGTCGTGCAGGCCCGCCAACGCCAGGCGGTCGGCGCGTTCGTTGTCGGGGTGGCCTGCGTGGCCCTTGACCCAGTGCCACTCGATGTCGTGGCGGGCGGCGGCCAGGTCGAGGCGGCGCCAGAGGTCTTCGTTGGCCACGGGCTTCTTGGCGCTCGTCATCCAGCCGTTGGACTTCCAGGTGGTGACCCACTTGGTGATGCCGTTGCGGACGTAGGTGCTGTCGGTGAACAGGTCCACCTTGGCCGGCCTGGTCAGCGTCTCCAAAGCCTGGATGGGCGCCATCAGCTCCATCCGGTTGTTGGTCGTCTCACCCGCGTCGCCGCCGCGCAGTTCGCGTTCGTGGCCGCCGTAGCGCAGGACCGCGCCCCAGCCGCCCGGGCCGGGATTGGGGATGCAGGCGCCATCGGTGTAGATCTCGACCACGGTCATTGGCGCGATCCTAGCGGCGGGAATATGTCGGCCCGCCGGGAGTTGGCACCTGGTGGAGAACATCCACACAGGAGGAAACCGCCGCATGTCGCCCAACCCTGACATCTCGCTGAACGACGGCACCACCATCCCGCAGCTCGGCTTCGGGGTGTTCCAGGTGCCCGACGACGAGGTCCGCGCGGTCGTGGCCACCGCCATCGATGCCGGGTACCGCAGCTTCGACACCGCCGCGTACTACCGCAACGAGGTGGGCACCGGCCAGGCCCTTGCCGAATCCGGGGTGCCGCGTGAGGACCTCTACGTCACGACCAAGGTCTGGAACGACCGGCAGGGCTACGACGAGGCGCTGCGGGCGTTTGACGAGAGTCTGACGAAGCTCGGCCTCGACTACCTCGACCTGTTCCTGATCCACTGGCCCGCACCCGGCGCCGACAAGTACGTCGACACCTGGCGGGCGCTGGAGAAGCTCAAGGAAGATGGCCGCGTCCGCTCGATCGGCGTGTCCAACTTCCATGTCCCGCACCTGGAGCGCCTCTTCGCCGAGACCGGCACGGTGCCCGCGGTCAACCAGATCGAGCTGCACCCGAACCTGCCCCAGGCCGAACTGCGCGCCTTCCACGCCAAGCACGGCATCGCCACCGAGGCCTGGAGCCCCCTGGGCCAGGGCGTGGTGCTGGAGGACCCGACCGTGGTCGGGATCGCCGACCGCCTCGGCCGCACCGCCGCGCAGGTGGTGCTGCGCTGGCACCTCGACCTGGGCGTCGTCGTCATCCCCAAGTCGGTCACGCCCGAGCGCATCCGGGCCAACATCGACGTGTTCGACTTCGAGCTGACCGCCGAGGACCACAAAGCCCTTGCCACGCTGGACAACGGCGAGCGCACCGGGCCCGACCCGGAGCAGTTCTGGGCGTGATCACTTCCCGGTGATGGCGCGCTCCAGTTCCCGGATCTCCTTCTGCGTGAACGAGCCGGCGATCTGGAGCGCGCCACCGGTGATCGCCGACGCGATCTCCGGCGCCGAGACCAGTTCACCGTCCACCACGATGGCGAGCTGCTTGCCCACGTTCTCAGCCGTCCACGTCGCGAAGATCGCGGCGGTGTCGTCGGGCAGCTCGATGTTGAGCACCCATCGCCCGTCCACCTGCTCGACCCCGACGTTCTCGAACCGGCCGAAGTCGCCGATGGAGGGACCGACGCGGTAGGTCGAACCGTCCTTGCCGGTCAGCACGTCAGGCGCGGCCGGGGCAGGCGTCTGGGCGGGCGGGTCGACCGAGAGCACCGGCCGCATCTCGACCGGGACGTTGACGTCGACCGGACCGCTGCCCGCTTGGGTGGTCTGGGAGGCGGGCGGCGGTGTCGGTGTGGATTCCTTGCCGCACGCGGTAAGGGCCAGCAGCAGCCCGGCGACGACGATCAGCTTCGGCATGATCGGATCCTATGGTGACCTTGCCCGCTTCGCGGTGCTTTCCGTTGGGACACACCACCACCAGCTACGCCGGCTCAGTCTCGCCTGGCAGCGAGCTGCCCCAAAGCCGCCTGGAGGCCGCGAGCGCTGGAAAGCGTCGACACTGTCCCACCAGTGAGTCTGGCTATGTCGCGCAGCGCGGTGCGGTTCTGGTCGGGGCCGAAAGTGATCACGCTGATCACCACCGGCTTCTTCGTGCTGCGCGCCGCTTTGATCGCGGTGGTGAGTTCGGCCAGGGTCATGTCGCCGTCGCTGCCGCCATCGGTGATCACGACGATCTCATTGCGCTTGCCCGCCACATATCCGTTGATCGCCGCCCGGTAAGCCGCCGCGATGCTCTCGTGCAGGTGGGTCGCCCCAGTCGGAGCCAGCTTGTCGACAGCCTGGTGCAGAGGGGCCCGGGTGTCGCCGATCGGGCCGGTCGCCACGAGTTGCTGGTACGGCTTCGCGCGGTCAAGTCCTTGGGAGAACTGCCAAAGCCCCAACGAACCCGACACCGTGTAGTTCGCGTACCCGTGCAACGCCTCCTGCACCCACTGCATCCGCGTGCGCCCGTCTCCGTTGTCGCCGCCCATCGACTTCGACACGTCGACCAGCATGGTCACGATGCGACCGCCCTCAGCGGCCGCCGCCCACGTGGCGGCGAGTTGCTGGGTGGTCCGGGGGTTCGCCGGGGCGGTGGCGGGCGGCAGGTCCGGCCAGCCGATGCCCAGCGTGCGCGGTGGGCGCTCGTTCGACGCCGTGCGCAGGCCCGCGCGGCCCAGTGAGCGCTGTTGGTCCGGCTCGAGGAGGAACTGGCGGAACCGGTCGGCGGCGTTGGCCAAGGCGGCGTCGATGCCCGCGAGCCGGACGAACGGGAAGTCGGCGGTCGGGATAGGGCCGTCGGGCATGACCTCGAACAAGGGGTGCTTCGCCGCGGGCCTGCCGTCGATGGCGAGGTTGCGCCGGTGCAGGTCGACCTCCAGCACCGGCACCGCGCTGAACGGCGCGGTCGTCATCGTCTCCGCCTCGCCGAGGCTGATCAGGGCCTCGCGGGTGGTTTCCGGGACGCCGGTCGGCTGGCCCGCCGTGAGCTTGCTGATCGCGTCGGCGACCTCCGGGCGGTCGAGGACCTCGTGCGTCAGCGGGCTTTGCTTGCCGATACCGGACAGCACCGCCTGCACCGCCAGCCCCGTGGCGGGATTCGCCGCGGGCTGCGGCAGCGCGACGATCAGCCTGCCCCAGCCGGACTGGCCGAACCGCGACCAGCCACTCGGGTCGGGGATGAGGGTGGCGACGTCGGACCAGGTGAACGTCACCGTGTCGGTGAGCGCTTTGGCCGCCGGTTCCGGTGTCGCCAGCACGATCGGGCTGCTCGCCACCGTGTCGGGCGCCGAGCCGAGCAGGGCGTCGTCCACGGCGCTGAGCCGGTCGGTCCAGAACGACGACTCCGGCAGCCAGGCGTGCGGCCGGTCGCCGAGTTCGCGGACGTTCCACTCGCCGGTGAGGCCCGCGAGCATCGCACCGGACTCCGTCGCCGCGACCGTGACCTTGACGCAGGAGTCGTCGACCACCGCGCCGGAGGCGTTCCACCGGCCCGCGATCTCACGCAGCGGCTCCTCGACGGTGGGCGCCACGGTGACTTTGAGCGTCACCGGGCCGCGCGAGCACTCGCGGCCTCGCTCGGCGGCGCGCTCGTCGGCGACATAGCGCAGCCAGTTCGCGCCCAGCCACAAGGCGATCATGAGCACGACGAGGCCCAGGACGAGAACCGACCGCCGCAGCGCACCGCGACGGCCGCCCGCACGTTGTCGAGGCATTGCCAACCCTTTCGTGCGCTCGCGGACAGAGATGCTGTCCGTAGTGGGCGCCCGGCAGAGGCACTCTATTAGGTGAAGTGCGTGCGTCAAGGGTCTAACTGTGAGTAGAACTCTCCAGTAGGAGGTCGCACAGCGCGATCAGCTTGAACCGCAAGGGCTCGGCGCGCCGGACGAACTCCGCCTGCCTGCGCGCGTACTCGGCGCGGCCACGCTCGGTTTCGATCCGCACCGGCTCGTAGCCCAGCGGGGACAGGTCGTACGGGCTCGCCCGCATGTCCAGCTCACGCACGTCCGAAGCCAGGTCGAAACAGTCGGCCAGCAGGTCCGACGGGGTGTACGGATCGAGCTTGTACGCCCACTTGAACAAATCCATCGTCGCGTGTAGACAGCCCGGCTGCTCCATCGCGATCTGCCGGTCCCGGCTCGGCTCCAGGGTGTTGAGCGGCCGCGCGGGCTCGGTGAAGAACCGGAACGCGTCGAAGTGGCTGCACTTGATCGTCTGCGTCTCGACGACCTCGTCGGTGCCCGCCGCCCCGAGCCGCAGCGGCCAGTCGACGTGCCGGATCTCCGACTCCGGCTGCCGGTAGACCATCGCCCACTCGTGCAGCCCGAAGCAGCCCAGCCGAGGCGGCCGCGACACCGTGGCCGCGAGCAGGTCCCGGATGAACCGGGCACTGCGCCGCCGGGACTCCGGCAGCGCGGCGAGGTTGACCGTCACGCCCGAGTCGGTGGCGGTGTAGGCGGGCCAGCGCAGGTACGCCCGCGCCGACTCGCCCGCCAGCACCACACCAGCACCCGGGTGCCACCGCTCCAGGTGCGCGGGCCGGTGCGAGTAGTAGGTGAACAGGAAGTCCAGCACCGGGTGCTTCTCGCCGCGCGCCCGCCGCGCCTGGTGCGGCTCGGTCCACGCGCGCATCCGCTCGACATGCGCGTCGCGTCGCGCGTGCCATTCCGTCTCGTCGAGCACGATCATCTCAGCCACCGTTGGCGATGTGCGTCCCGTCGCGCACGGTGCCCACGTACTCCTCGACAAGGTCCTCCAGCGCGACCACGCCGAGCACCGTGCGGTCCGCGGCCACCGCCGTGGCCAGGTGGCTGTGCGCCCGCCGCAGCGCGCTGAGCGCCTCGTCGACCCGCGAGTCCGCGGGCACCTGCGGCAGCCCGCGCACCCGCGACGCGGGCAGCCGGGTGGCCGGGTCGGCGTCGACCTGGTCGAGCACATCCTTGACGTGCACGTAACCGGAGATGGAGCCATCGGACATGCGCACGGGGAACCGCGAGTAGCCGGTCTCGGCGACCGCGCGCTCGATGTCGCCGAGGGTCGGCGGCGACGGCACGGTCTTGAGCTGGTCCAACGGCACCATCACGTCGGCGACGGTCCGCTCGGCTGAGGACAGCGTCTGGGTGAGCCGCCGGTGTTCGGAGTCGTCGAGCAGACCCTCGCGCCGCGACTCCGAGATCAGGTTCGCCAGCTCGTCGCGGGTGTAGGCGGTCTCCATCTCGTCGCGCGGCTCCACCTTGAACAGCTTGAGCACGAAGGTCGACGCCCGCGTGAACAGCGCCAGCACCGGCCGCACCAGCTTGCAGAACGCGTAGTGCACCGGGACCAACGCCATCGCCACACCCTCCGGGCCCGCGATGGCCAGGTTCTTCGGCACCATCTCGCCGATCACCGTGTGCAGCGTGACCACGATGCCCAGGGCGATCGCGAACGCGACGCCGTGCAGCACCGCGGGCGGGATGTCGAGGGAATGGAACGGGCTCTCCAACAGGCCGGCGATCACCGGCTCGGACAGGGCGCCCAGCCCCAGCGAGCACACCGTGATCCCCAATTGCGCGCCCGCGATGAGCAGCGGCAGCTGCTGGCCCGCCTCGATCGCCACGGCCGCGCGGTGCTTGCCCTCGTGGGCCAGCGCCTCGAGCCGGTCGCGCCGGGCGGTGATGATCGCGAACTCGGCGCCGACGAAGAAACCGTTGCCCAGCAACAGAAGGATGGTCGCGAACAACGCGAGGACGTCGGTCATGCGGTCACCTCGCGCACCTTGGCGACCCGCAGCTCGGCGATGCGGTGGCGGTCCATCCGCATCACCGTGATGAGCCAGTCGTCATAGCGCAGCTCGTCGTTCACCGACGGGATCCTTCCAAGGCGGTTGAGGATGAACCCCGCCACCGTTTCGTAGTCGCCCGTGGGCATCCGGAAACCGGTCGCCTCGGCCAGTTCGTCGTCGCGCAGCAGGCCGGACACCATCCAGCTGTCCTTGCCCAGCGGGCGAACCGGGTTGACCTCGCCGCGGTCGTGCTCGTCGCGCACATCGCCGACGATCTCCTCGATCAGGTCTTCCAAGGTGACCAGCCCGGCGGTGCCGCCGTACTCGTCGACCACGACCGCGACCTGCAGACCGGAACCGCGCAGCCGGTCGAGCAGGACGTCGCCGTCGAGCGTCTCCGGCACCGTGGGCACCGGGCGGGCCAGCGACGCGGCCTTCGTCGTCGCGCGCATCGCGTGCGGGACACCGAAGACCTGCTTGACGTGCACCACGCCGCGGATCTCGTCGAGGTCGCCGCCGTGCACCGGGAACCGCGAGAACCCGGTCGCGCGCGCGAGCGCAATCAAATCGAGCACCGTCGCGTCCGCGCGCAGCGCCTGCACCTGCACGCGCGGGGTCATCAGCTCGTCGGCCGTGCGGTCGCCGAAGCGCAGCGATCGGCTCAGCAGCGCCGCGGTGCCGGTGTCGAGCGTCCCCTTGGCCTCGCTGGAGCGGACCAGGCCGCCCAGCTCATCGGGGGAGCGGGCCGACCGCAGCTCCTCCTGGGGCTCGACGCCGAGCCTGCGCACCACCCAGTTCGCCGAGCCGTTGAGGGCGTTGATCAGCCACCGCAGTCCCGAGGAGAACACGGCCTGCGGACCGGCGACGGCGCGCGCGGTCGGCAGCGGGCGGGCGATGGCGAGGTTCTTCGGGACCAGCTCGCCGAACACCATCGACAGCGACGTCGCCACGATCAGGGCAATGGTGATCGCCACCACGTCGGCCGCGCCCTTGGGCAGGCCGATCAGCGCGAGCAGCGGCTCGATGAGCTGCGCGAGCGCGGGCTCGGCGATGTAACCGGTGATCAGCGTGGTGATCGTGATGCCCAACTGCGCGCCGGAAAGCTGGAACGACAGGGTCCGGTGGGCCTTCTGAATGGCCAGCGCGCGCCGGTCGCCGACTTCCTCGGCGTGGTGGTCGACCTGGCTGCGTTCCAGGGTCGTGAGGGAGAACTCGGCGGCGACGAAGAGCGCCGTCCCGAGAGTGAGCGCGAAAACGGCCAGCAGGCCGAGGACGCTGATCAGGGGACCGGTCACCGGGCATCACACCCGGATACCGGGCCGGTATGGTCGCCGGGACTCTCTCCCGGCCCGCTACTGCGGCCCGGTGATTGTGCTTTACGCACGGGAAACGGTCACTCCTTGAGACATAGAAGCTGCTGGTAGCCCATTCTAGGGAATCCAGACGGGTTTGCGCTCGACAGGCGTCAGGTGGTCCGGCGGTGTCGGCGGACGGTCTCCTCGACGAGGTCGAGGACCGGGTCGAGGTCGTCGGCGGGCAGGCCCATCGCCAGGTGCGAGACTAGACCCTCGAGGACGAGTTCGAGGAACGCGGTCAGCACGCCGATGTCGATGTCGTCGCGCAGATTGCCCGCCTCACGCTTGCGCAGCAGGCGCTCGCGGGTGGCGATGGTCAGCGGCTCGGAGCGCTCGGCCCAGCGGGCGCGGAACTCCGGATCGGTCCGCAGCCTGCGCGAGACCTCCAGTCGGGTGGCCAGCCAGTCGGCCGGGCTGTCGCCGCTGCCCGCGGGGGTCGACAGCAGGTCACGCATCACCTGGACGAGACCCTGCTCGGCGACCACCTCGGTCATCCGCAGCACGTCGTCCTCGGCCAGCGCGAGGAAAAGCGACTCCTTGTCGCGGAAGTGGTGGAAGATCGCGCCGCGCGACAAACCGGTAGCCTCTTCTAGGCGGCGCACGGTCGCGCCCTCGTATCCGTGGCGCGCGAAGCAGGACCGCGCCCCGTCGAGGATCTGACGGCGGCGCGCGTCGAGGTGGTCTTGGCTCACGCGGGGCACGCGACGATCGTGTCAGCCGAGCCCCCAGGAAGCAATCCGTACGTACGTATTGGGTATCACGTCCACCGCATTCTCGGATCATGCGGCTGTCGGTGCCCGCGTGTAGCGTCGATTTCACGGCACGGACGAAGGGGTGAGTCCTCTGACCGCTGTATGCGATCCGGAGACCACCGGGCCCGATGGACGACGCTTACGGGCCCGCGTGGAAGCCGAGGCGTACGTCGCCTCGGTGTGTTTCAAACATGGCCCACCGAACCTGGTGGGAGTCGAGCTGGAGTGGACGGTCCATCACCGTGACGATCCCCGGCGGCGTCTCGACTCCGACCATCTCGCCGCCGCTCTCGGCCCACATACCCCGACGACGTTAAGACCCGACAGTCCCCACCTCGCACTTCCGGCGGGTTCGCCGCTCTCCTTGGAGCCTGGCGGCCAAGTCGAGATCTCCTCCCTTCCGGCCTCCGATTTCGGGCAGTTGCTCGACGCGGTCATCGCCGACCACCACTATCTCGCCGACCGGCTCGATCAAGCGGGCCTGGTCCTGGGTGCCTGGGGCGCCGATCCCTTCCGGACTCCACGTCGAGTCCTCGACACTCCCCGCTACGCGGCCATGGAGCGCGCGTTCGCGCCCATCGGGCCCGACGGGATCGCCATGATGTGCGCGACCGCGGGCCTGCAGGTCTGCGTCGACGTGGGCGAGGCCGCCGACACCCCGGCCCGCTGGGCGGCGATCACGTCGCTGGGGCCGGTGATGCTCGCGCTGTTCGCGAACTCGCCGCACCTCGCGGGCGAGCTCACCGGCTGGGCCTCGACCAGGGCCCGCAGCGTGTTCGGCACCGACCCGTCGCGCAGCCGCCCGCTCCCGCTGACCGACGACCCGGTGGGCACGTGGGTCCAGCATGTCCTCGACACCCCGCTGCTCTGCGTGCGAAGACCAGGCCAGAGCTGGGACGCACCCCCGGGAGTCACCTTCGCCGACTGGATCGCCGGGGCCCTGCCCGAACCGCCCACCACCGCCGATCTCGACTACCACATCTCGACGCTGTTCCCGCCGGTCCGCCCGCAGGGCTACTTCGAGGTGCGCTACCTCGACGCCCAGGACGGCGCGGGCTGGATCACCCCGGCGGCCCTGGTGGCCGCGCTGACCGCCGACCCGGCCACGGTCGACGCGGTCGCGGCGGCCTGCGCGCCGGTCGCCGACCGCTGGGTCGTCGCGGCCCGGCACGGACTGGCCGACCGGCGGCTCGCCGCCGCCGCCCGGGCGGTAATCGACATCGGGCTGCGCGCGGTGGCGGACCTGGGCTTGGTGCCCGAGTACGCCCGGCTGGTCACCGGGGAACTGGAACGGCTGACCGACACGACCACTGGGAGGACCTCGTGACCAGCACGGAGGACCTGCGCGGCAAGGTCGCCGACGCGCTGCGGCGATCACGTGAGCGCAGCACCACGCTGACAGAGTCCGTCGACGACGACGAGTTGGTCCGCCAGCACTCGAAGCTGATGTCGCCGCTGGTCTGGGACCTCGCGCACATAGGCAACCAGGAGGAGCTCTGGCTGGTGCGCGACGTAGGCGGCCGCGAACCGGTGCGCGAGGACATCGACCACCTCTACGACGCCTTCCAGCACGCCAGGGCCGACCGGCCCGCGCTGCCGCTGCTCTCGCCCGCCGAGACCCGCGGGTATGTGCGCGAGGTGCGCGAGAAGGTGCTCGACGTGCTCGAGCGCGTTCCTTTGGAAGGCGCGCGGCTCGTCGACCAGGGCTTCGCCTTCGGGATGATCGTTCAGCACGAGCAGCAGCACGACGAGACCATGCTGGCCACCCACCAACTCCGCGTCGGCGCGCCGGTCCTGCACGCGCCGGACCCGGCCCCCGCGACCAGGCCCGCGCGCCGGGAGGTGCTGGTGCCGGCGGGCGAGTTCACCATGGGCACCTCGACGGAGCCGTGGGCGCTGGACAACGAGCGGCCCGCGTTCCGCCGCCAGGTCGACGCGTTCTTCATCGACACGGTCCCGGTCAGCAACGGCGACTACCTGGCGTTCATCGACGCGGGCGGCTACGACGACGAGCGCTGGTGGAGTGCCGAGGGCTGGACGTTCCGCAAGCAGGCCAACCTGGTCGCGCCCCGGTTCTGGAAGCGCGACGGCGACGGCTGGGTGCGCACGCGGTTCGGTGTGGTGGAACGGATTCCGGTCGACGAGCCGGTGGTGCACGTCAGCTTCCACGAGGCCGCCGCGTACGCGAAGTGGGCGGGCAGGCGGCTGCCGACCGAGGCGGAGTGGGAGAAGGCCGCCCGGTTCGACCCGGCCACCGGCCGGTCGCGCCGGTACCCGTGGGGCGACGAGGATCCAGGCCCGGAGCACGCGAACCTGGGTCAGCGGCACCTGCGGCCCGCGCCGGTCGGGTCGTACCCGGCGGGTGAGTCGGCGCTGGGTGTGCGTCAGCTCATCGGCGACGTCTGGGAGTGGTGCGACTCCGGTTTCGAGGCCTATCCGGGGTTCGCGGCGTTCCCGTATCGGGAGTACTCCGAGGTGTTCTTCGGCGGCGACTACAAGATGCTGCGCGGCGGGTCGTTCGGCACGGACAAGGCGGCCGTGCGCGGGACGTTCCGCAACTGGGACCACCCGATCCGTCGGCAGATCTTCGCCGGCTTCAGATGCGCCCGCGACGTGCTCCCGGATGAGGCGCGGTAGTCGCGGTGTGCCGCCATCTGGGTTACCTGGGCCCCGCCGTGTCCTTGTCCTCCCTGCTGTTCGACCCGCCGCAGGGGTTGTTGAGGCAGACGTTCGCGCCGAAGGACATGCGGCAGGGCGGCACGGTCAACGTCGACGGGTTCGGCGTCGGCTGGCGCACCGACGGCGAGACCGTTCGCTACCGCCGCGCCGTTCCGATGTGGATCGACCACGGCTTCGCCGCCGTCGCCGCGAGCACCCGCAGCGACGTGGTGCTGGCGGCTGTCCGATCGGCCACGATCGGCATGCCGATCTGCGACGACGCTTGTGCCCCGTTCACTGAAGGCCCCTGGCTGTTCAGCCACAACGGGCGGGTCGGCGGGTGGCCGGAGAGCGTGGCCGGGCTCGCCGCCGAACTGCCCACAGTGGACCTGATGACGCTCGACGCGCCCACCGACAGCGCCCTGATCTGGGCGCTGGTGCGGCACAGGCTGCGGGCGGGCGTCGACCCGGCCGACGCGGTGGCTGAGGTGGCGCGCGCGATCGGCGCGGTGGCGCCGGACTCGCGGCTGAACTTCCTGCTTACCGACGGCCGGATGCTCGTCGCCACCACCTGGTGGCACTCGCTTTCCGTGCTGAAGACCGAAGACAGCGTCGTCCTGGCCTCCGAGCCGTGGGACGACGATCCACAGTGGACGACTTTGGGTGACCACCTGCTGGTCACCGCCACGCTTGACCCGGCCCCGGATGTGCGCGTCACCGAACTGGGGCCGATCGCCGAATCACCGGAGGGGAACGCAGTGACCACGACCGACATCGTCGTCGAAGTACACCTGCCAGAAGACCACGCCGCCCGCGCACTCGCCGCCGACGTCCGCGCGGGATTGACCGCCACGCCGAAATCCTTGCCTCCCAAGTGGTTTTACGACACCCGGGGCAGCGAACTGTTCGAACAGATCACCACGCTGCCGGAGTACTACCCGACCCGCGCGGAACGCGAGATCCTCGCCGCCCGCGCGGGCGAGATCGCCTCGGTGACCGGCGCGCACACGTTGGTGGAGCTGGGCTCGGGCTCCTCGGAGAAGACCCGACTGCTCCTCGACGCCCTGCGTGACGGAGGGAGTTTGTCGCAGATCGTCGTCCTGGACGTCTCGGAGTCGGCGCTGCGCGAGGCTTCGGCGGCCCTGGGGGAGGAGTACCCGGAGGTTGGGGTGAACGGGGTGGTCGGCGACTTCACCGAACACCTGGGTCTGCTTCCCGGCGAGCCCGCGCGGCTGGTCGTGTTCCTCGGCGGCACGATCGGCAACCTGCTGCCCGAGGAACGCAAGGTGTTCCTGGCGTCGATCCGCGAGGTCCTCAAGCCGGGGGAGTGGCTGCTGCTGGGCACCGACCTGGTCAAGGACGAAGCCACCGTGGTCGCCGCCTACGACGACGCGGCGGGTGTCACGGCGGAGTTCAACAAGAACGTCCTGCACGTCCTCAACCGCGAACTGACCGCCGACTTCGACGTCGAGGCGTTCGAACACGTGGCGCTCTGGGACGCGAAGAACGAGTGGATCGAGATGCGCCTGCGCTCGACCAAGGCACAGCGCGCCCGCATCGCCGCTTTGGACATGGACGTCGACTTCGCCGAGGGCGAGGAACTCCGCACGGAGATCTCCGCCAAGTTCCGCCGCGAAGGCGTGGCGAAGGAACTCGCGGCCGCCGGCTTCGCCCTGACCCAGTGGTGGACCGACGAACAAGGCCGCTTCGCCCTGTCGTTGGCCAGGGCGGACTAGCCACGGGTGCGTCGCGCCCGGGGAATTGGGCGCGACGCACCCGCTACCGAAATGTCTGAATCGCCGTGAGGATGAAGCCGCCAAGCGCGGCGGCGCCGAGTAGCTTGGGATTGACGAGGAACGCCGTGCGATCCCGCTTCGGCGGCACCGGCACAGTTTCCGCACGCGACTTCTGGTCGGTAGGCGCCGGTGTCGGCCCGGACCGTTCGGCGGACGCCTCGATTGCAATTGTCGCGATGAACACCAACACGCCCGCGGTGAACAAGACGATCAGGAGGACCCATGGCACCTGCGGGACGGTTGGGCAAACGCGAGTGACGTTGCCGAGAAATGGGGGCCCATCAGGGTCACGCTCGACGACGAGCCGACAAGGATTGAAGCGCTCGTACAGGAATCGGCCCCACAAAAGGTTCCACGTGGCGCCGAACATGGCCGCGCCGATCGCGACAGACGCGACAGATCTCAGCATCTCCGCCGGATCTCCGCGTTGATCAGGCATTGTCGAACGGTACGACCGGCCGGTTCATGGCCACCAGGGTCCTTTGCCCCTCGGCTGGACTAGGCGAACTAAAAGACGCTCTTCCCGATCAGCAGCAGCGCGCTCAGCGCCGCGACCACGAGGACGCCGACTCGCAGTCGAGGTCCCTCGACGTGCTTGCGGAGCGGGTTGGAGATCAGGGCGCCGCAGGCCAGGAACGGGATCAGGAAAGCGGCGGCCACCAGGTGTCGCTGTTCGACATGGCCCGCCACCGCGAGCATCGCCAGGGAAGAGATCGAGGCGACCAGGAAGAAGGCGCTCAGGGTCGAGCGGATCGTCGGGCCTGACTGGTTCTGGTACACCAGCGCGATCGGTGGGCCGCCGATCGACGCCATGGTGCCGAAAGCGCCCGACGCGGTGCCCGCGACGAGCAGGGTGGGGACGGTCGGCCGCGGTTTCCACGTGATCACCGACAGGCCCACGCACACCAGCACGCTCACCCCGATCAGCGCGGTGAAGCCCGCCACCGGCAGCGTCGCCAAGGCGATCAGGCCGAGCCCGTTGCCGGGCAGCCGCCCCACCATCGCCCAGCCGACGTTCTTCCACTCGACCGAACCGTGCTCACGGAAGATCAGCATCGCCGACAGCGCGGTCCCGGCGAACAGCACCGGCACCGGGACGAGCATCGGGTCGATCAGCGCCAGGATCGGTCCGGCGATCAGGTTCAGGCCGAAGCCGATCGTGCCCTGCACGGCCGCGCCGACCAACAAGACCAGGCCCGCGATCAGCAGTCCGAGTGTCAAGGTGGATCCCCCCAAAATGCGAGCGGGGGACGTCCAGGGTTGCCGGACGTCCCCCGCTCGCTCGCGTTCCTAGCTGTTGACCATCTTGCGCAGCACGTACTGCATGATGCCGCCGTTGCGGTAGTAGTCCGCCTCACCGGGGGTGTCGATGCGCACGAGGCCGTCGAACTCCACAGTGGAGCCATCCGCCTTCGTGGCCGAAACCTTGACGGTGCGCGGGGTCTCGCCGTCGTTGAGCGCGGTGACGCCCGTGATCGCGAACGTCTCGGTGCCGTCGAGGCCCAGTGACGCGGCGGTCTCGCCCTGCGGGAACTGCAGCGGCAGCACGCCCATGCCGATCAGGTTCGACCGGTGGATGCGCTCGAAGGACTCCGCGATGACCGCGCGGACACCGAGCAGCGAGGTGCCCTTGGCCGCCCAGTCGCGCGACGAACCCGAGCCGTACTCCTTGCCCGCCAGGATGACCAGGCCGATCCCCGCCGCCGCGTAGTTCTCCGCCGCGTCGTAGATGAAGGCCTGCTCGCCGTTCTTGGTGAAGTCGCGGGTGTAGCCACCCTGGACATCATCGAGCAGCATGTTGCGCAGGCGGATGTTCGCGAAGGTGCCGCGGATCATCACCTCGTGGTTGCCGCGCCGCGAACCGTAGGAGTTGAAGTCCCTGCGCTCCACGCCGTGCTCGGTGAGGTACTTGCCCGCGGGTGTGTCCGCCTTGATGGCACCGGCCGGAGAGATGTGGTCGGTGGTGACCGAGTCGCCCAGCACCGCGAGGACGCGCGCGCCCTCGATGTCGGTGACGGGGGTGGTCTCCATCGTCATGCCCTCGAAGTAAGGGGGCTTGCGGACGTAGGTGGACTGCGGGTCCCACTCGAAGGTCTTGCCGGTCGGCGTCGGCAGCGACTGCCAGCGCTCGTCGCCTGCGAAGACATCCTTGTAGCTGCTGGCGAAGCTCTCCGCCGACATCGCCGAGGCGATGGTGTCGGAGATCTCCTGCGGCGTCGGCCAGATGTCGGCGAGGTGCACCGGCTGACCGTCGGACCCGATGCCGAGCGGCTCGGTGGTGATGTCGATGTCCATCGACCCGGCCAGCGCGTACGCCACCACCAGCGGCGGGGACGCGAGGTAGTTCATCTTGATGTCCGGGTTGATCCGGCCCTCGAAGTTGCGGTTGCCCGAGAGCACCGACACGACGGCGAGATCGGATTCCTGCACACCCGCGGAGATCTCGTCCTGCAGCGGGCCGGAGTTGCCGATGCAGGTGGTGCAGCCGTAGCCGACCAGGTTGAAGCCGAGCTTGTCCAGGTACGGGGTGAGGCCCGCGCGGTCGTAGTAGTCCATGACGACCTTGGACCCCGGCGCCAGCGTGGTCTTGACCCACGGCTTGCGGTTGAGGCCACGCTCGACGGCCTTCTTCGCCAGCAGCGCCGCGCCGATCATGACCGACGGGTTCGAAGTGTTGGTGCACGAGGTGATCGCGGCGATCGCGACGGCGCCGTGGTCGAGCTCGAAGGTCTGGCCGTCGAGGGTGACCGTGGTCGGCTTGGAGACCCGGCCCTCGGCGGTCGCGGCGGCCGAGTGCGAGTCGAACGGCTTGCCCGACGACCCGTTGCCGCTCGCGGCGAACGCGGGGGAGTCGCTGGCCGGGAAGGACTCCTCCGACGCCTCGTCCACAGTGGACGTGGTGTCCGTGGCCGGGGCGTAGGTGCCCAGCGCGGCGCGGAAGGCGGCCTTCGCGTCGGTGAGCTGGATGCGGTCCTGCGGGCGCTTCGGGCCTGCGATCGAGGGGACGATCGTGGCCAGGTCCAGTTCGAGGGTCTCGGAGAAGACCGGCTCGATGGACGGGTCATGCCAGAGGCCCTGCTCCTTGGCGTACGCCTCGACCAGTGCGACCTGGTCGGCGGAGCGGCCGGTGAAGCGCAGGTACTCGATGGTCTCCGCGTCGATCGGGAACATCGCCGCGGTGGAGCCGAACTCCGGGCTCATGTTGCCGATGGTGGCGCGGTTGGCCAGCGGGACGGCCGAGACGCCGGAGCCGTAGAACTCGACGAACTTGCCGACGACGCCCTGCTTGCGCAGCATCTCGGTGATCGTGAGGACCAGGTCGGTGGCGGTGGCGCCCGCGGGCAGCTCGCCGTGGAGCTTGAAGCCGACCACGCGCGGGATCAGCATGGAGACCGGCTGGCCGAGCATCGCGGCCTCGGCCTCGATGCCGCCGACGCCCCAGCCCAGCACGCCCAGGCCGTTGACCATGGTGGTGTGCGAGTCGGTGCCGACGAGGGTGTCGGGGTAGGCCTGACCGTTGCGGGTCATCACGACGCGCGCGAGGTGCTCGATGTTGACCTGGTGGACGATGCCGGTGCCCGGGGGGACGACCTTGAACTCGTCGAACGCGGTCTGGCCCCAGCGCAGGAACTGGTAGCGCTCCTTGTTGCGCTGGTACTCCAGGTCGACGTTGGTCTCGAAGGCGTCCGGGCGGCCGAAGATGTCGGCGATCACCGAGTGGTCGATGACCAGCTCGGCCGGGGCCAGCGGGTTGACCTTGCTCGGGTCGCCGCCCAGCGTGGTGACGGCCTCGCGCATGGTGGCGAGGTCGACGACGCAGGGGACGCCGGTGAAGTCCTGCATGACCACGCGGCCCGGCGTGAACTGGATCTCCGTCGACGGCTCGGCCGCCGGGTCCCAGTTCGCCAGGGCGCGCACGTGGTCGGCGGTGATGTTCGCGCCGTCCTCGGTGCGGAGCAGGTTCTCCAGCAGGATCTTGAGGCTGTAGGGCAGGCGCTCGGAACCCTCCACCGCGTCCAGCCGGAATACCTCATATGAGGCATCACCGACGTTCAGCGTGGCACGGGCGCCGAAGCTGTCCTTGCTAGCAGTAGTCACGTCCAACTCCAGTGGCGGCGCAAGTCAGTTCAGGTAGTCGAGCCCTGAGTCTCGCGCACCTGGTTGAGGCGCGCATCGACAGGCTCACCCTGCAAACAGTACGCTTGTCCTGTAAGCGACTTCAAGGGGGGTTGGATGTGATCCATCACGTGCAGATCGCGTGCCCGGCCGGCGCGGAGGATCGGATGCGGGCGTTCTACACCGGCGTCCTTGGATGGTCTGAGCTGCCGAAACCACCGCTGCTGGCCGCCCGCGGCGGGTGCTGGTTCGCCGTGCCAGGGGGCGGGGAATTGCATGTCGGGGTGGAGGCCGATTTTCGGCCGGCGCGCAAGGCGCATCCGGCGTTCGTGGTGGATGTCGACGCGGTAGCCGCCGCGGTCGCGGGATCGGGCGCCGTTGTTCGCTGGGCGGACCCCTCGGAGATTCCCGGCAGGCGGCGTTTTCATACCGACGATCCGGTGGGCAACCGCATCGAGTTCCTGGAGTCATGACTTGTGCGGAGTAGGGCAGGGCGGACGGTTTGCGGGCCGCCGCCCTGTCCTTATGTCACCGACTACCGACTCAGACGAGCCAGCCCGCGAGGTGGGCCAGGTTTGCGAGCAAATTCGTAAGCATGTGGCTTCTCCTTTGAATCACAGCGGAATAAAGAAATGCTTCGCATTTGGCTCACGAAGTGCCGACAGCCTCTCGGTGGGAATTCCTGTTGTCAACGATGGATTTTATTTCAGTAGTTTTTCGCTAATGTGTCATCCGGAAAATCTCCTGGGGCGCGAGCTGGGGTTCATGTTTGTTGCTGGATGAGCCTGACCTGCGAGAATCGGCCGGAGCGCAAATTTGTCTCGGGTGGACATAGTGGGGCGAAACTATTTGTCGGTCGGGCCCACGTTCGCGCGGGTGGGCGAAGTCGGTGACCTTGTAGGAGGGTGTCCATATGGACGCTGTGGTGGTAGGGGCGGGGCCCAACGGGCTCGCGGCTGCGCTGGTGTTGGCCAAAGCCGGGTTGGCCGTCGAGGTGCACGAGGCGGCCCCCACGATCGGCGGTGGCTCCAGGACGGCCGAGTCGACCCTGCCCGGTTTGCGGCACGACGTGTGCGCCCACGCCCATCCGATGGGCCTGGCCTCGCCGTTCTTCCGCGCTTTCGGTCTCGCCGAGCACGGCGTCGACCTGCTCGTCCCCGAGGTGTCTTATGCCCACCCGCTCGACGGTGGCCGCGCCGGTGTGGCCTGGCGTGATCTGGACCGGACGGCTGAGGGTCTGGGCCGCGACGGCCAGGCCTGGCGGCGTTTGCTGGGTCCGCTGGTGCGGGACTGGCCGGGCCTGGTCGACCTCGCCATGTCCGACTTCCGGTCGGTGCCCCGAGCCCTCCGGTTCCCGCTGCGTGTCCTGGAACAGGCTTCCCCGCTGTGGGGCGCGCGATTTCGGGAGGCGGTCGCCCCGGCTCTCCTGACCGGAGTGAGCGCGCACGCCGTGACACCCCCGCGAGCCCTCGCGCCCGCCGGAGCGGGACTGCTGCTCGCCACCCTCGCTCACGCTGTCGGCTGGCCCATCGCCCGCGGCGGCAGTCAGTCCATTGTGGACGCCCTGGCGGCGGAGTTGGTCAGGCTGGGTGGGAAGATCGTGACCGACAGCCGGATCGACTCGCTTTCACAGGTCCACGCGCACGCTGTTCTGCTGGACGTCACCCCGGCCGCGCTGGCGGGAATGGCTGAGCTGCCCGACCGATACGTGCGACGGCTGCGCGCGTTCCGCTATGGCGGGGGAGTGTGCAAGGTCGACTTCGCACTCTCGGGACCAGTGCCCTGGACAGCCCCGGACCTCGCCCGTGCCGGAACGCTGCACGTCATCGGCGACCGGGCGGAGGCCGTCGCGGCGGAGGAGGAGGTCGCCGCCGGTCGGCACCCGTCGCGGCCGTATGTGCTGGTGGGGCAGCCTGAGGTGGTGGACCCCGGTCGGGCGCCCGAGGGATTCCACACGCTGTGGTCATACGCCCATGTGCCGAACGGGTCCACTGTGGACGTCGCTGAACGGGTGACGGCGCAGATCGAACGGTTCGCACCTGGCTTTCGGGACCTGGTGGTGGAGCGGTCCGTGGTGACGGCCGTGGAGATGGGCCGGTACAACGCGAACTACGTCGGCGGGGACATCGGCGCTGGTGCGCTTTCGGTGCGGCAGACGGTATTCCGGCCCGTGCCGCAATGGGACCCCTACCGGACGCCTATACCTGGCGTGTATCTGTGCTCGGCTTCGACGCCGCCAGGGCCTGGGGTGCATGGGATGTGCGGCGTACACGCGGCTGGACGCGTTTTGCGGCAGCGGTTTGGCATCAAGACAGACCCACTGGACTTGATCCGAAGCTGACCACCCACCCCCTGTGTGAGCGGCCAAAGAGCATGCTCCAATCCCGACAGCCCCCAATGGCCGCACCGCCCACAGTCCCACGACAACGGGGTTGCCTTTGCGGTCTTTGGCTTTTAATCCCTGCTCTACCCCCTGCCCCCTCGTCCTGGCCATCTTTAACTCTCGATCATCGGTGTCAAGGGTCGCGCAGCGATCGCGCAGCGACGGCCGTTTACGGCCGCCCTTGACGCCGATGATCGAGAGTTAAACAATTGTGGCCGAGGGGGACTTTCCCTTGGGAGCCAACAAGAACTCGGGGATCAATGTGGTGGGCCCCTCTGGCTCGATTGTTTAATTCTCGATCATCGCTGTCAAGGGCGGCGCAAGCGCCGTCGCTGCGCGATCGGCAAGCCGACCCTTGACAGCGATGATCGAGAATTAAAAGCGGCCAGGACGAGGGGCAAGGGGGAAGTGCAGGGGCGAAGAGCCGTCCCTGAAAGGTGACCACGTCCGGAGCTTAAGGACCAAAGGGCCGTCCCTGAAGGTGACCACGTCCGGAGGTGCAAGGGCAAGGGCCGTCCCTGAAGGTGACCACGTCCGGAGGTGCAAGGGCAAGGGCCGTCCCTGAAGGTGACCACGTTCGGAGCTTCGGGATCAAGGGCCGTCCCTGAAGGTGACCGCGTTCGGAGGTTAAGGACCAAGACCTGTCCCCGAAGGTGGCCTTGGTCGGGGTGCGGGGATGAGGAGGGGTGCGGGTGGGGGTGCGGGGAAGGGGAACTGTCCCCGGAGGGCTGCGTCTTCAGGGTGGCGGGGGTGAAGCGTTGTTTCTTGTCCCGATGCTGGGCGTGTGGGGTGGTCGGGTGGCGGAAATGGAAGAGGCCCCGCCGGGTGGCGGGGCCTCTTCACGTTCTCGCTCTTAGTCCTACTGCTGTCTTACTTGAGCATCTTGATGAGGGCCTTGACGTCCGCAGGCTCAAGGCTCTTCAGGGCGGTGACCTGGATGTCGGTCAGCGACCGGATGGGGCTGACGTACCACTTGCCGTCCACCTGGGTGGTGACGACGCCGGTGTTGGCGATCATGCCCTTGACCAGGTTGGTCAGCGCCTTCTTGGCGTCCGGCTTCATTCGCTTGCCGCCGATCTCGGCTGCCGCGTCGTCGGCGCAGAACTTCTGCTTTTCGCCCTGGGCCTCGGCCGAGTAGCACTCGCCGTCCTTGGTGACGCTGACCTTCTCGCCTTCCATCTCCGCCTCGAACTCCTTGAGGAGGACCTTGGTGGCGCCCTCGACCTCGGTGGTCTCGGTCTCCAGCTTGGTGATCTTGACCCCGGTCGCCTCAGCGCCGTCCTTCTTGGCCATCTCGACCAGCATCGGGCCCAGGTCGTGGATCACGGCCATCTCGTCCGGCGGGAGGAGTTCGATGACTCGCTCCAGGTTCGCGTCCAGGCCCGCTTCGGCCATCTCGCGGACGGCCTGGTTGGGGGAGTCCGCGCCCTTGGCGGCGATGGGGGTCTTCGGCCAGGAGTTGTCGGACTCCTGCAGGGCGTAGTCCGCGATCGTGTAGAAGAGGCTCGGGTACCACTCGCCGTCGACGTTCACGGTGGCGATGCGGATGGCCTTGCCGTCGTTCTCCTTGACGATGTCGGCGATGTCGACCGTCTCGGTCTGCGGCTTCGCGTCCAGGCCGCGCGGGAAGGCGGCCTCGATGAACTCCTCGGTCAGCGGGAGCTTGCTCGCGTCCGAGCTGATGGTGACCTTGCCCGCGACCAGCTTGGTGATGGTCAGGCGGTCGTTGACCTTCTCCGCGCCCTGCTCGTCGAACTGCAGGCCCTCGGTCTTGAGTTCGAAGCCCTGCAGCTTGTTCGGGTCGGCGTCGGCCTTGTAGACCTCGAGCCGCTGCAGTTCCTTGGTGGTCTCGGAGTTCAGCGTGGTCATCAGGTCGCGCTCGGCGGGCGCCAGGCCCGTGAGCAGACCCGCGACGTCACCCTGACCCAGCGCGTTGACCAGGCTGGTCGCCGCCGCCGTGGGGCTCTGCGCACCCGCGGGGGCGCTGCCCCGGTTGAGGGCCCACACCGTGACACCGGCACCGGCCGCGACCGCGATGACCGCGGCCACGACACCGATGACCAGGCCCTTGCGCTTCTTGGGCTGCTCCGGCGCCGGGTAGCCGTACGCGCCGAACTGCTGCTGGCCGTACGGGTCGCCCTGCGGCTGGCCGTACTGCTGCGTCGGCTGCGGCCCGGTCTGCGGGTAGCCCTGGGCCTGCTGCGGCCCGGTCTGCGGGTAGCCCTGCTGCGGGTAGCCCCCCGGCTGCGGGTATCCGGGCTGGCCGCCCTGCTGGGGGTAACCGCCCTGCTGCGGGTACCCAGGCTGGCCGCCCGGCTGCTGATATGGGTCGTTCGGCTGCCCCTGGCCGCCTGAACCTGGATAGGTCACGGTTCCCCTCCTGCGATCCTGCTTGCGCTCTTGCGCCGGCTTACGAAGATGCCCACGGCCCCGATGAGAGCCACCAACGAGCCGATCAACGTGACTGTCGGTCCGGTGCTCGCAATGCCGAGCGAGCTTTCCTCGCCACCGCTTTCGACGGTGGCGACACCCGAAATGGTTCCAGTGAATATCGTCAGAATCACGCAGATCGTTGCGCTCGTCCGGTACAAGCCGAACGTGTAAGCGACAACGCTGAGCGTCACCACTGGGACCAGGCCGAACCAGATGTAAAGCAGCAGCTCCAGCACGTCGCCGCGCAGGAAGCCGAGGGTCTGGATCACGCCGATGAGCTGGAAGCTGTCACGCAGCACCGCGCCGGACCGGAACCAGGGAAGGAACATGCCCGCGACGACCGCCACGAGTCCCGCGGCGGCGATCACGGCGGTCGCCGCCCCCCGAGCGCGAGTTGATCCCTGAGTCACGGCGATATCGTCGCAGCACCGGGCACAGGCAGTCACATCGGGCTCGGCTCCGGTTCACTCGCTGTGGCTAGTGTCGATCACCCAGGTGGACCAGCGGGGACGCACCCTGCGTGTCACAAGAGGCCCAAGGTGTCCAGGGTGATGAAGTTTCCCCTGTTACGACTGGTGCAATTGTGGTCCTAATGGCACAGTCGTCTTGGGTCGGTCCGTTTTCCGCTGAGGTTGGCGGTCACGGCAGCCGATCCGTCCGAAGTGGACGGGGGGAGCCGTCCGCACTGGGAGGTGGGAAACCATGGGGAAACGACGCGGTAGCAGAGCGTTCATGATCGCGACGTCTCTCTCGTTGGTGATCAGTATGGCGGTCCCGGCGACAGCGGTCGCGGTGCCCCCACCTCCACCGAATCCGAGCGATTCGGAGCTCTCCGCGGGCCGCACCGAGGCCAAGGCCAAAGCGGGCAAGGTCGGCGAGCTGACGAACCAGCTCGCCAAGGCCGAGGCCCGGCTGATGGAGCTGCAGGCCGAGGTCGAGGCCAAGATGGAGGACGCCAACAAGGCCCTCGTCGACCTCGAGACCGCCGAAGAGCTCGCCGCCAAGGCCAAGGCCGACGCCGAGGCCGCCAAGCGCGAGTCCGACAGCGCGGGTCAGTCGATCGAGAACGCCCGTAAGCAGCTAGACGAGTTCGCCGCGGGCAGCTACAAGCAGGGCACGACCGTCGGCTCGATGTCGGCGTACATGGGGGCCAAGAGCCCGGAAGACCTGCTCGCCCGCGCGCAGCTGCTCAACGCCGTCAGCGGCAGCGAGCTGGACGCGCTGGAATCGATGGAGCGGGCCCGCACGGTCAAGGCCAACAAGGACTCACTGGCCCGCGCCGCCCTCGACGAGGCCACCAAGCGCCAGGCCGAGGCCGAGCAGGCCAAGCGCAACGCTGACGCCGCCACCGCCACGGCCCAGCAGGCCCAGCGTGACCAGGCAGGCAAGTCCCAGGAGCTCGAAGCCGCCCGCGCGGACTACGAACGCCAGCTCAACGAGGCCCAGGCCAAGGTCGGCGGCCTGGAGAACCAGCGCAAGCGCTACCAGGACTGGCTCGCCGCCAAGCAGCGCGAGGACGCCGCCAACGCGGCCGCCGCGCAGGCGTCGGCCCCGGCGGGGCCGCGTCCCGCCGTCAACCGCCCGCCGACGGGCAACGCCGTGCGGATCGTGATCGACCGGGCCCTGTCGCAGCTCGGCGTGCAGTACGCCTGGGGCGGCGGCAACGGCAAGGGCCCCACCCGCGGCATCCGCGACGGCGGCGTCGCCGACTCCTTCGGCGACTACAACAAGGTCGGGTTCGACTGCTCCGGCCTGATGATCTACGCCTTCGCCGGCGTCGGCATCCGGCTGCCGCACTACAGCGGCTACCAGGCCGCCGCGGGCCGCCGCGTCCCGCTGAACCAGATGGCCCCCGGCGACATGCTCTTCTGGGCCACCCGCGGCCGCATCCACCACGTGGCGATGTACATCGGCAACGGCCAGATGGTCGAGGCGCCGTACTCGGGCTCCAGGGTCCGCATCGCCCCGGTCCGCTACGGCGGCATCGTCCCCTACGCGACCCGGCTTCTCTGACTCTCCACTGTGGTGAGATGAGCGGGTGCGTGTCCTGTCGTGTCCCGAAGTGGAGACGCCGCCCGAGTTTCGTGACCAGGTCCTGCGGATGCAGCACCAGGCATGGCCGGGCGGGCGGACTTCGCTGACGCACGACCCGGTGCTGCGTCCGGTGTCGATGCTGCTGGTGGACGCCGACGTGGTGGTCGCCGCGTTGGACGTCCTGGCCAAGGAAATCGTCCACGCGGGACAGGTCTACTCCGCCGCCGGACTGAGCACTGTCGTCACCCGGCAGGACATTCGCGGTCGCGGGCACGGTCGCGTGCTCGTGTCGGCGGCGCGCGACGCCATCGCGGAGCGCGGCTTCGATATCGGGCTCTTCACGTGCGACAGACCACTTCAGGGTTTCTACGAGAGCGCCGGATGGCGACCGCTGCCAGGCACAGTGCTCGTCGGCGGAACGGTCGAGGCGCCGTTCGCCAGTGACCAGCCCGGGTTCGACAAGGTGACGATGGCGGACTTCTTCTCCGAAGCGGCCAAGCGGAACCAGTCGGCATTCCACGGTGCGCGCGTGGGCCTGTACTCCGGGGAGATCGACAAACTGTGGTGACGGCCCCTGGCGTCCAGTGTGGACACCAGGGGCCGATACCGGCTAGAACACCGAGACGCCGTACCTGCTCAGGGCTTCGGTGACCGGCTGGTAGAACGTGGTCCCGCCGGTGCGGCAGTTGCCGCTGCCACCGGAGGTGAGACCCAGCGCGATCGAGCGGTCGTAGAGCGGGCCGCCGCTGTCGCCCGGTTCGGCGCACACGTTGGTCTGGATCATGCCCTTGACCGTGCCTCCGCCCGAGTAGTGCACGGTGGCGTTCAGACCGGTCACCGTGCCGCTCCTGGTGCCCGTGGTGCTGCCGCGGCGGCTGACCGACTCGCCGATGTAGGCGTTGCCCGCCGAGGCGATGTCTTGTCCACCAACGGAACCGGAGATCGTGACGGACGTGTTGGTGTACTTCACGATGCCGTAGTCGTTGCCCGGGAAGCTGGAACCGGTGCGGTCACCCAGTTTGGTCGTCTGGCTGGAGTTCGAGTACCACGCCGACGCCGAGTTCGTGCAGTGCCCGGCGGTGAGGAAGTAGTACGTGCTGCCGCTGCGGACGTTGAACCCGAGCGAGCAGCGGTACCCGCCGCCGTAGATGGCGTCGCCGCCGGTGGTGAGCGGGGCGAACGTGCCCGCCGTCCGCTCGACCCTGGCCGCGCCGCCGGACCCGGCCGCCATGGCCACTAATCGGCCGAAGTCCGCCGCGCGCACGGAACTGTCGGCGGTGATCACGACCTGGTTGGTCGCCGGGTCCACCGCCCACGCCGTGCCGGGCGTGCCGTTGTCGAGCCGGGTCTTGAGTTCTTCGAGCTGCTGCACACTGCGCGACGCGGCCAGGTCGGTGGCCGCGGCCGTGCCGGGGACGACGCCCGCGACCGCGAGCGCCGCCGCCGTGACGACGAGGGTGTGTCGGATGGTGGTTCTCATTGTTCCGCCCTTCAGCAGGGGACCGGGAGCGCGGTTCAGGCACGCTCCCGGGCGGTTTTAGAGAGGTATTTCCCACCTAACGAGACAGTCCGGGTCGTCACAAGCGAGCGTTGGAGTGATCTTCACGCGGGTAGGGGCTCGGCGAAACCCGTCCGCCGAGCCCCACGCACTACCGCTTCATCAAGGCGAACAGACCCCAGCCGAGGTATTCGCGCAGGTAACGGGTGTAGCGGATTTGCGACTCGCTCAGATCCGCGCGCAGCTCCGGCGCCAACTCGTCATAGGGGTTGTCGTCGAGCCAGCGGCGGACATTGAGCCACTGGGCGGCGACGTAGCGGTCCCAGCTGTCGCCGTCGGCGAGGACCATCTCGACGACGTCCCAGCCGAGGCCGTTGAAGTGCGCGACCAGTTCGGCCAGCGACCGCCACTCGTCGTCCTGGGTGGCGTAGCAGGCTTCGACGGTCGCCTGGTCCGGTGGGGCCAGCCGCCAGTACGGCTCACCGACCAGCATCAGGCCGCCCGGCCGCAGGCTGCGGTCGAGCAACTCGATCGTGCCGGTCACGCCGCCGCCGATCCAGGTCGCGCCGACGCAGGCCACCAGATCGACCGGTTCGTCGGACACGAAACCCGCCGCGTCGTCATGCCTGAAGGCGACCCGGTCGGCCACCCCCAGTTCGACGGCGCGCTCGCGGGCGGCGTCGAGGAACACGGTGCTGATGTCGACGCCGACACCGCTGACGCCGTGGTCGCGGGCCCAGGTGCAGAGCAGTTCGCCCTTGCCGCAGCACAGGTCGAGCGCGGTCGTCCCTGCGGGCAGGCGCAGCGCCCGGCCCATGGTGGCGAGCTTCTCGCCGGTGATCGGGTTGATGACCCGGTGGCTGCTCTCGCGGATGGTGAAACTACGTGGAAGATCCACTTCGGTCGGTCCTTACGGGTGAGGTGTGCGTGACAGGGAAGCGTCGAATCGTCCGAACAGTCACCAAAACACCTCATCGCGTCGCAAGGATTGACCCGCCCACGCTAGGACACGGCCGCGGGCGCCGTCCAAGCGTTTTCCGGCTCAGAACGGGACTTCCACTGCCAGCAGCCCTTCCCCGGGCGCTCTGCCGGACAGGAACCGGCAGAACTCCACCGCGTCGAGCCGCAGTTCCGGTCCGCCGTGTGACCACTCGCCGCCCGCCGGGCCGGAGAGCACCAGGGTGAACGGCTGCCCGTGTCGGCCCGCCCACTCCTCGACGACGTCGGCCACGAGCGCGCCGTCGTGCTCGGCGGTGAGCACCGGTGTGCTGCCCACCGCGCGGTGGATGTCCATCCGGTGCATCCACGGGTCACGGGTCAGGATCACGTCCATCATGTAGGCCACCGTCCACTTCTCGGCGTGCTCGGTGCCGCTGGACACGGCCGCGCGGCGGAGCAGGCCGGGGACGCGACGCCGAGCGCGCGCCGCTTTCGGTGCCACAGCGGCGAACCGTGCGACGACCTCGGCCGTGCTCAGGTGAGCGTGCTCCTCGACTTGGAGGGCCGTCAGCGCGTCGATGAGGACGCCGTCGCGCTTGCGGGCCGCGCGCTGCTGGCGGGCGCTCTCGAGCGGGGAGGCCGCCATCTCGGCCATCCCCAAGGCGTGTCCGGCCATCGCGCGCACGTCCCACCCGGGACATTCGGTCGGTGTCGCCCACTCGTCGGGGGTGAGGGTTCGCAGCACATCGACGAAGCGCTGGTACTCGGTCTCGGCGAGCCGTGCGGCCGTCCGGCGTTCCAGGCCCGGTCTGCGGGGCGCGGTATTGGTCATGGTGGTCATCAAGTGCTCCTCTGTGTGCTCCTCAGTGGCGGGCCGGGCAGGCCCAGGTGGTCGGCGAACATGTCCATCGCGCGGGGGAGCAACCGTCGCCACCGGTCGCCCCCGGGATCGTTGGCCAGCTGGGAATCGACCAGGCCGCCGACCAGCGACACATACAGATCCACGGCCTCGGGTTGGTCCACGCCGAGCCGGTCGAGCACCTCGCGCAGTCGCTCCAGGGTGGCGACCGACGGCGCGTAGGACTCCGGGCTGGGCTGGAAGTCCGGGATCACCCGCTGGTTCATCAGCTGGAACCGGGCGAGGTCGGCCACGGCGAAGTCGAAGAAGGTCTCGGACATGGCCAGCAGTGCCACCCTCGGCGCTTTCGGCAGGCTCGCCGTCCGCTCCAGGGTGACCTGCAGGAACTCCGACCAGGCCTCGCCGAACATCGCGTCGTAGATCGCGTTCTTGGACGCGAAATGGGTGTAGAGCGACGGTGAGCGCATCCCGACTCGCGCGGCGACCTCGCGCAAGGTCACCGACGACAGGCCTTCCGCGCGCGCGATCTCCCACGCGGCCTCGACGATCTCCCGCCGAGTCGCCTCACGCCGTTCGGCTTGCCTATCGCGATTAGGTAGAACGCTCATAGTTAGGCAGGGTCCGCCTGAAGGCTGGCATTGTCAAGGGCGGTTCAGGCGCTCGGTGAGCTCGTCGAGCGTCGGCACGAACCACAGGTGCGTCCCGCGGTTCGACTCGCGGACGAAGGACGCCATGGCCTCGCTGCGGGCGAGGTGCTCGGCCATGTCGCCCAGGACGGTCACCCGCATCCGGTAGTTGACGAATTTCTGGATGATCTCGCCCGCGACCCGGGTGCTCAGGACGAAGAAGTCGTCGGCGAGCCGGGTCGTCGGGATGACGATCATGTCGACGTCCTGGCCCCAGAGCTCCCCGAGGAGGTCCGTGGCGTCGCTGTCGCGGGCCAGCGCGGGGCCGTCGCTCGCGCACACGGCCAGGGAGACGTCGTTGACGGTCATCATGGTGATCACCCTCGGACGGTAGCCACGGCGGATTAGGGTGGTCGAATGGATTCCTGGGCCGCGGTCATCCTCGCGGGCGGTCGCGCGTCGCGGATGGACGGCCGGGACAAGGTCGCCATCGAGGTCGACGGTGTCACCCTGCTCGCGCGGGCCGTGGACGCCGCGGCGGGCGCCGACCCGATCGTCGTGGTCGGCAAGCGCAGGCCGGTTCCGCGCCCGGTCGTCTGGACCGTCGAGGACGAGCCCGGCTCCGGACCGGTCGCCGCCATCGCCGCGGGCATCGCGCCGCTGCCCGACGACCCGGACCTGCCCGTCGTCCTGCTCGCCGCCGACCTGCCCCGACTCACCCCGGCCACCCTGGCGCGGCTGACCGGCTCCCTGGGAAGCACCGGCGTCCTGCTAGTCGACGCCGACGGGCGCGACCAGTGGCTGCTCAGCGCGTGGCGGCTCGGGGTGCTGCGGGCGGCCCTGCCCGAGCGGCCGGAGGGGATGGCGCTGCGCAAGGTGCTCGGTGGACTCGACCCGCTGCGGGTTCCGGCCGTCGCCGACGAAGCCGCCGATGTGGACACTCCGGAAGACCTTTCCCGCTTCACCAGTTGAGTTCACAGCGCTCACACCGCTCATGCGGTTGGCTGTAACCCGCTGGAATGACCGTGCGCTGAGGAGGACAGCTGGTGACCGAGCCTGGGCAGGTCGAGCAAGAGGGCAGCACGCCCGCGCGTGACGCGCAACTGCTCGAACGGACCGTGTTCGAGGTCAAGCGGGTGATCGTCGGGCAGGACCGGCTGGTCGAGCGGATGCTCGTCGGCCTGCTCGCCAAGGGCCACCTGTTGATCGAGGGCGTGCCCGGTGTCGCCAAGACGCTCGCCGTGGAGACCTTCGCGCGCGTCGTCGGAGGATCGTTCTCCCGGGTGCAGTTCACCCCGGACCTGGTGCCCGCCGACATCCTCGGCACCCGCATCTACCGGCAGTCCAGCGAGCGCTTCGACGTCGAGCTCGGCCCGGTCGTGGCCAACTTCGTCCTCGCCGACGAGATCAACCGCGCGCCCGCCAAGGTGCAGTCGGCGATGCTGGAGATCATGGCCGAGCGGCACGTGTCCATCGGCGGTCAGACCTTCCCGATGCCCGACCCGTTCCTGGTGTTGGCCACGCAGAACCCGATCGAGAACGAGGGCGTCTACCCGCTGCCCGAGGCGCAGCGCGACCGGTTCCTCTTCAAGATCATCGTCGAGTACCCGACGGCCGAGGAAGAGCGCGAGATCGTCTACCGGATGGGCGTCACGCCGCCGGAGGCCAACCAGGTCCTCAGCCCCGAGGAGCTGCGCCGCCTGCAGGACGTCGCCTCCAGGGTCTTCGTCCACCACGCGCTCGTCGACTACACCGTCCGGCTCGTGCTGGCCACCCGCACACCCGCCGAGCACGGCCTGGCCGACGTCGCGGGCTGGATCGCCTACGGCGCGTCCCCGCGCGCCAGCCTCGGCATCGTCGCCGCCGCCCGCGCCCTGGCGCTGGTCCGCGGCCGCGACTACGTGCTGCCCCAGGACGTCGTCGACGTCGTGCCCGACGTGCTGCGCCACCGGCTCGTGCTGTCCTACGACGCGCTCGCCGACGGCGTCCCGATCGACCACATGATCTCCCGGGTCATGCAGACCGTCCCGCTGCCGCAGGTCTCGGCGCGGCCGCAGGCGCCCAGCGGGCACCCGGCGCCGGCCGGGGTGGCCGGCAGGCCGTGAGCAGGCACAAGGCCGCCGAGGGCGAGCGTCCCAACTGGGCCCCGCCCGTGCTGCAGGGCGACAGGATGGAAGCTGGCCTGCGACTGCTGGAGATCGACGTCCGGCGCAGGCTCGACGGGCTGCTGCAGGGCAACCACCTCGGTCTCGTGCCCGGTCCCGGGTCCGAGCCGGGGGAGGCCCGGCCGTACCAGCCGGGCGACGACGTGCGCCGGATGGACTGGGCGGTCACCGCTCGGACGACCGTCCCGCACATCCGGGAGACGGTCGCCGACCGTGAGCTGGAGACCTGGCTGGTCGTCGACCTGTCCGCGAGCCTCGACTTCGGCACGGCCGCGTGCGAGAAGCGCGACCTCGCCGTCGCCGCCGTCGCCGCGATCGCCCACCTGACCCGCGGCGGCGGGAACCGGGTCGGCGCGCTGATCTCCACCGGCGAGAAGATGATCCGCATCCCCGCGCGCGGGGGTCTCGCCCACGCGCGGAGCCTGGTCCGCAAGGTCGCCGAGACCCCGCGCGCGAGCGACGGCGTCCGCGGCGACCTGGCCAACGCCATCGAGCAGCTCCGCAGGCCACCGCGCAGGCGCGGGCTCGCCGTGGTCATCTCCGACTTCCTCGGCTCGACCGACTGGCAGCGCCCACTGCGCGCGCTGTCGCTGCGCCACGAGCTGATCGGCGTCGAGGTCGTCGACCCGCGCGACATCGAACTGCCCGACGTCGGCACCGTCGTGCTGGCCGACCCGGAGACCGGGCGCCAGCGCGAGATCACCGCGTCGCCGTTGCTGCGCAAGGAGTTCGGCGCCGCCGCGGCCGAGCACCGCGAGGCGGTCGCCAAGGGGATCCGGCAGGCCGGTGGCGGACATCTGGTGCTGCGCACGGACTCCGACTGGATCGCCGACACCGTCCGCTTCGTCGTGGCCCGCAAGCGCCGCTGGTCGGGAGGCGTCGCATGAGTTTCCGCAACTTCGCCACCCCGTGGTGGTTCCTCCTGCTGATCGCGGTCGCCGCTCTCGTCGTCGGCTACCTGTATGTGCAACGCCTGCTGCGCAAGCGGACGTTGCGCTTCGCGAACCTGGAGCTGCTGGAACGGGTCGCGCCGAACCAGCAGGGCTGGATCCGGCACGTGCCCGCGATCGTGCTGATCATCGGCCTGGTGCTGCTGACCACGGCGATGGCGGGTCCGACCGCGCAGCAGAAGGTGCCGCGCAACCGGGCCACGGTGATGCTGGTGATCGATGTGTCGCTGTCGATGGAGGCCACGGATGTGGCGCCCACCAGGCTCAAAGCGGCCCAGGTCGCGGCCAAGTCCTTCGCCGAGGGGCTCACGCCCGGGGTCAACCTGGGGCTGATCACCTTCGCGGGCACCGCGACGGTCCTGGTGGCGCCGACGACCGACCGGGTCGGCGTGGCCAAGGCGATCGACAATCTGAAGCTGGCCCAGTCCACCGCCACCGGTGAGGCGATTTTCGCGGCGCTGCAGGCGATCGAGGGCTTCTCCCAGGTCGTCGGCGGCCCCGAGGGCCCGCCGCCCGCGCGCATCGTGCTGATGTCGGACGGCAAGCAGACGATCCCGACGGAGAACGAGGAAGACCCGCGCGGGTCGTACACCGCGGCCAAGGCGGCGGCCGACAAGAAGATCCCGATCACCACGATCTCCTTCGGCACCAAGGAAGGCACCGTCGACATCGAGGGTCGCGTGCAGTCCGTGGCGGTCGACGACACGGCCATGAAGGAGATCGCCGACCTCTCCGGCGGCGACTTCTACCGGGCGGCGACGGCCGAGCAGCTGCGCAAGGTCTACGACACCCTGGGTGAGCAGATCGGCTACGAGATCAAGGAAGCCGACGCCAGCAAACCGTGGCTGGTGTTGGGCACCCTCGCGGCCCTGATCGCCGCGGGCAGCGCACTGCTGATCGGTCAGCGGCTACCCTGATTCAGCGTTTCCCGATATTTCCGGAATCGTTGTTTGTCTTTATTCACAAGGATTTCGACTGACCATTCCCGGCGAACGGCCGGATCAATACGCTGCGGCGAATGCCCACTCTTTCGAGAAAACTCGCCGTGGCGGCCGCCGCCGCGGCCCTGGTGTTCGTCGCCGTCGAGGCCTCGGCGGCAGGCAATCCCCACCAGCGCGGCCCGAATCCGACGGTCGCGGCGCTCGAAGCCGCGGCGGGCCCGTTCGCCGTGGCCAAGGTGTCCGTCCCCGGCGGCAACGGTTTCGGTGGCGGCACGATCACCTACCCGACCGACACCAGCCAGGGGACCTTCGGCGCGGTGGCCGTGTCACCAGGCTTCGTCGAGAGCGAAGGCGCGATCGCCTGGTTCGGCCCACGATTGGCGTCGCACGGGTTCGTGGTGATCACCATCTCGACGAACGGCCTGTTCGACCAGCCCGACGCGCGTGGCGCGCAGCTCCTGGCCGCCCTCGACTACGTGGCCAAGTCCAGCACCGTCCGCGACCGCGTCGACCCCGCGCGGCTGGCGGTCATGGGCCACTCGATGGGCGGCGGCGGAGCCCTTTACGCAACGGCCCAGCGACCCGCGCTGAAGGCGTCGATCCCGCTGCTGGCGTGGAGCAACACGAAGTCCTGGGGCTCGGTCCGCGTCCCGACGATGGTGATCGGCGCGGAAAACGACTTCATCGCCTCGGTCGGCTCGCATTCGGAGCCCTTCTATCAGTCCCTGGGTGGCGAGAAGGCCTACCTGGAAATGAATGACGCGGACCATTTCGTCACCAATTCGCCCACCCCGACGGTCGGAAAGCTGACCGTGTCATGGCTGAAGCGGTTCGTGGACAACGACACCCGGTACGACCAGTTCCTGTGCCCGGCGCCGCCGGTGGGTGGCCCGATCTCGGAGTACCGCGACACCTGCCCGTACATCTGACCCCGGTGGGCGGCCGGGAGTTTCCCGGCCGCCCGCTTTCCGGTCACCTTGCGCTGCCAATCTGGCCGCATGCCCCCCGCTTTGACCGCACATGGTTTCCATGCCGCCATGGAGTCGGTGACCCGCCGCCTGCCGTTCGGCCTCGCCGACGTCGTCCCGCCCAGTCTGCTGGGATTCGGGGTCATCAACGGGTTCACGTTCCTGGTGGATTTGGCCCTGCTGACGGCCCTCCACAGTGGCCTCGGGCAGCCGCTCTGGCTCAGCATCACCCTGGCGTACGCGGCGGCGTTCGGCTTGAGCTTCGTCCTCAACCGGGCGCTCAACTTCCGCTCCCACGCCCCGGTCGGCCCACAGGCTGTGACTTACGTGGTCGTCGTGGTCGTCAACTACCTACTGTGGATCCTCGGCGTCGGTAGTGGACTGGCCGCCCTGGGCGTGGAATACCACCTGGCCCGCCTGATCGCCGGCGCCTGCGAAGCGGTGTACATGTACTGTGCCATGCGCTGGATAGTCTTTCGGGACGTCTAGCCACTGGGGCGTCTGTCCGTGATGGTTGAGGAAGTCGCACGCGCTCGAATTCAAGTCCGGCTGGCGTTGGGTCGTCCTCGCGGCCGGACTCCTCTTCGTCCTCATCGGGTTGTCGTTCGTCGCCGAACCCTTCAGCGCCTCCGGACTCGTCGTGGCGCTGGCCTGCGGCATCTTCGGTGCGGCGGGCTGTGTGGCCTCGGTGCTGTCGGGAGTTCGCGCGACTCACGGCGGCATCCTGGAGCGAGGCCTCATGGGCAAGCGCCTTGCGGTGAAGTGGTCGGACATCGTCGGGTTCACGATCGGGCAGGGCGGGTCGAAGTGGCCGTCCTCTGCGCCCGTTCTGCTGTTGGCCGACGGCCGTGCTGGAAACCCTCGTCAAGCACATGATCGAGAAGCGCGGCGATGAACCACCGGCCGACAGACAGTGACCTTCAATTCCTCAAGACACGTCGTTGTCGACGCGGTAGAGGTTCCCGTCGACTACTGCGACGATTGCCGGGTTGGCTGAGTCGGGACGGGCCACCGCGCGCCAGCCCGCCTCCCAGGGAACGCCCGGGTGCGCGAGTCCGGCGATCCCGCCGCCGACAAGAGCTCCCGCGTCGTCGACTACCAGGACGCACTCCGCCGCATGACCCTCGACCGCGGTCCAGCCCGACTGCACCCGGTCCTCGCCCATCTTCGTGTCCACGACTCCGGCCCCGGCAGGCAGTTCCCGGATCGACCTGAGGTCCACCCGGTCCCCGAGCGTGAAGCCGCAGCCGAGTGCGAAGTCGCCGGTGAAGGGCTCCATGCCCAGCGCTTTCGCGGCCGGGATGACTCCCGAGTTGATCCGCAGCTCCGCGAGCGCCCCAGGGGCCTCGACTCGCAGGGCAGTGTCGGCGACCTCGAGGGGAGCATAGGCGCGACGCACGTCCGCGGCCTTCGGTGCGCCGATGGCGTGGGTGATGAGCCCGATGGCGAGCACTCCCGCCGCCAAGTGCCGGACCCGCACCGTTTCCCGCATCGCCACCAACCCGATCACCGCGCACGTGGCGAGCGCCGCGACGATCGAATACCGGCTGACCAGCCCGATGTTCTCGCCCGCCGTGGTACGGCCAAGCCCGATCAGGCACGCGACCGCGACCGCGTACCCGGCGAGCCCGACCCACCCGGCCTCTCGCGGTCGTAGCCTGCCCAGAGTCAGCAAGGCGACGGCCACGAGCAACCCGCCGCCCGCGATCACCGCGAGGTCGGGTCCCTTGGACGTCCACAGGCTGCCCAAGGCCGCCGACACGACCGCCAGTCGCCCACTCGGGTCGAATGCCGAGGTCGCGAGGGAGTTCTGCCCAGTCGGCTTCGAAGCCAGCCACAGCACGATGACAACGACCCCGACTGCAGCGGGAACGGCGACCCTACGCCTGGACTCACCCCGAATCCACGCGACAAGGGCGAGCGCGAACCACACCGGCAACGCCGTCCCGAACGACAGCGTCCCCAGACCCGCGGCTACATAGGACGGCCAGATTCGCCCGTGGTGCGCACAGGCGATGGCCAGAACACTGAGGAAGACCGCGGGCGCCCAACTGATCCCGTTGGTCGCCTGTGCCCACAACTCGATCGCGTGCGGCGTGAACACCAACAGACTGAACCCGGCGACCAGCAGCGGCCGTGGCAAGGACCTTGGCAGCATCGACCCCAGCGCGGCGACGACGCCGACCAGCAGAAGCAGCGTGAGCACCCCGAGCACCCGGTTGTCCCCACCGAGAACCCGCGCATCGAGCCAGAAGATCAACGAGGGCAGCACGAATGGCTGCTCCAGGTGATAGGTCGCCGCCATCGCGGGCTGCAGAGAGCCGTCGTCGGCGGTGACTTTGGCGAGCACATGCCAGTAGTCGAGCAACACATGCTGTCGCGTTCCCCGGATCACCTGCCACAACGCGAGCATTGGCGGAACCGCGGCCGATAGGTAGAGCATCCAGCCGAGCCGTGGGCGCGAGTCGGCTGGCTCCCGCTGGTCGACGACAGCCTCGGTCGAGGTGACGATCATGGTCACTCCCCAGTTCGCGTTGCAGCGCGCAGCCTACTTCCATGCCGGGCGAACGCCTGGTGTGCCCGTCGGCGGCCGACTCGGCGCGGCCTTCAAATCTGAAGCGGTTGAGTTCGTGGTGTCCTTGCACACAACTGCCGAGTACATCGGTGCTGACCTGGAGATAAGGTCTGCAGCGAAGGTCTCTTCGCCCATTCGGCCGCTTGTACAAGTCGTCCGCGTCAACCACTGTTCTCGCGTCATGTCGCGCGGATGTCGGGGTCCGCACCTGCACTGGGGGTTAGGTGTCTGGTCGCCATTTCGGCGCGCCTTCTGGCGTGCGCAGAGTATCTGTCAGGTCCACGGTCGTCGGGCTCGCGCTAGCGTTGATGGGGTCGACGATCACTGCGGTGATCCCGGTGCCGGCGGCTGCTGATCCGGCGCCGTCGTCGCGAGTCGATCCGCGGACGCTTCCGCTGTTGCGGAGTGAGAATGCCAAGCCTGAGCCGATCGCGGGCGCGGACCCGAAAGCGGACTTCACGCCGTTATCAGGCAACTCCGCCAGCCATTTCGACCCGAAGCGGTCGAAGGCCGTGTCGCGGTCGATGTTCGCCGAGGAATACGAGAACCCGGACGGAACGCGGTCGCACCGGCAATCGTCGGAGCCGCTCAACGTCAAGGACGCCAATGGGCATTGGGTGCCGGTCGACCTGACCATGGAGTCGGACGGGTCGCGGCGCACCAAGCCGAAGCACCACCCGCTGCGCCCGACGATGGCCGAGAGCGCCGAGGACGCCAACCTCGTCAGTGTCGAGATCGACGGCAAGCGCGCGTCGTTGGCCCTGGAGAACGGGCCGAAGAACACGAAGGCCAAGGTCAACGGCCGCAAGGTCGAATACGCCGATATCGAGGCTGAGACCAACCTCGAGTACGAGGTGACCGCTGGCGCGGTCAAGGAAACGATCAAGCTCAAGCGGATGCCCGCCCCAGGCAAAGCGTCGTGGCGATTCCGCCTTGACACCGCGGATCTCACGCCTCGGTTGAGCGCGGACGGCGGTGTCGAACTCGTCGACTCGACAGGCGCGGTGCGGCTGATCATGCCGCCGATCGAGACCTGGGACTCGTCCGGCTCGAAGGACGCGCCACCGGCGTTGACCGGGGGCACGTATGCGCTGGACAAGGTCGCGAACGGCAAGGGCTGGGTCTTGACCGTCTCAGTCGACGAGGCGTGGCTGCGCGACCCGAAGCGGGTCTACCCAGTCAGTGTCGACCCCACGGTCGCGCTGCCCGTCGTGGACTGGCAGTCGTACAAGTCCGACGGCACCGTGCTCTACAAGGACGGCGGCCTGCGGATCGGCAGCCCGATGAACAACAACACGGTCTGGCGCACGGCGTACAAGGTCGACTACACGTCGCTGTTCGGGAAAAACGTCGTCGGCGCGAAGTTCGATGTGGCGAACATCCGGGACGGGACATCGGTCGACAAGACCTGGGTCTCGAACATGTACCACGCGAAGTCCCTGGACTTTAATGGTCTTGGTGGCCACCTCGCCCAGACGATGGTCGGACAGGTTGGAACGTTCAACGACCCGAGACTGACGGGCTTCCTGCAGCACGTGGTCGGCAACCGTGATCCTTACGCCTGGTTCATGCTCACCGGGCACGAGGACCCGGCGATCTGGACGTACAAGAAGCTCAGCGCCACGCTGACGGTGGACACCGGCACCGCGCCGTCCGCCCCCACCTTGGCCGAAGCGAGTCAGGACCACGACAGTGTCAGCGTGTCCACGACTCCGCTTCTTGCGGTGAACCCCGTATCCGACACCGATGGTGACCCGGTTTCGTACTGTTTCCGGGTGGCCACGGGTGCTGACGCGAACTCTGGTGTCGTGGTGGACTCCGGCTGCCAGGCCAGTCCTCAGTGGACGGTGCCGTCCGGTGTGTTGCATGACGGTGTCACCTACAGCTGGCAGGTGATGGCCTCCAGCGGGGTCACACTCAGCCCGAGTTCGGTGTGGAAGTTCAAGGTCGACCAGCGCATCGGTGACCGAGGACCGGCACCGGTGGACACCGTCGGTCCGCTTTCGGTCAACCTTGCGAACGGCAACGTGACTACCTCGGTCTCGAGCCCCACGTTCACCACGGTGGGCGGGACCGCGGGCATCACGATGACCTACAACTCCCAGCAGCAGCAGGAAAAGGGACTCCGCGCTTCCTACTTCAACGACCTGTCGCAGAACGGGAACATCAACGCCGGTCAGGAACCGGTGCTGGTGCGAAACGAACCTCAGGTCAACGCGGACTGGGGGACGGGGTCACCATTCGCCCCTGCCCTGCCCGCCGACTACTTCGTGGCTCGCTGGGAGGGCTACTTCCAGGCGCCGGTCGCGGGTAGCTACCAGTTCGCGGGCGTACACGACGACACGCTCAAGATCTGGGTCGACAACGCGATCGTCTACGACCAGCCCTGCTGCAGCGGTGCGAACTACGGAATGTCGACGGCGAAGACGCTGACGGCAGGCCAGCGCGTGCCGATCAAGGTCGAACTGGCCGAGCGTCAGGGCCTGGCCTACATGAAGCTGTTCGTCAAGACGGCTGATGACAGCGTGCCGTCGCAGATCGTGCCCGCCGACTGGCTGCACACGGTTGACTCCCCGGCTCTGCCGAAGGGGTGGACGCTTTCCGCTGACCTGGACGGCAGCGGGTCGACCTACACCCAGGCCAAGGTCACTGACCAGAACATCGTCCTGACGGACGCGACTGGTGCGAAGCACAGCTATACGAAGCTGAGCGCAGGCGGCTACAAGGCGCCCGAGGGGGAGGACGGCGTCCTCGCTCTCGACTCGAGTGGTCGTGTGACCCTCACCGAGGGCGGCGATGTCTATGTGTTCCGTGCCGATGGCAAGCTTGAGACGCAGTCCAATGTGCAGGACAGCCGCAAGCCGGCGGCACTGCAGAACATCTACGACGGGTGGCCTTCACGTCTGAAGGAGATCAAGGACCCGATCTCGCAGCGATCGCACCGCCTGTTCTACAACCGTCCGGGCGACGACTGCTATGGCGGGGTTGCGCCGCCTCCGGGTGCCGACGCTCTGCCGCCCGCCCAGATGCTGTGCCGCATTCAGTACTGGGACGACACTCAGCTGCCCGGTGAACCGCGGTCGGTGACGCACCTTTGGTACTACCAGGGCAGGCTGTTCCGGGTCGAAGATCCGGGTTCCGAAATCACGGACTTCAGCTACGCGCCAGGCGGTCCGATCGACGGTATGCGTGACGGTTTGGCGTCGGACTGGGTCTCTGTGGACCCGGTGAACCGGAACCGGCCGGAATCGAACTATGTGGTTCTCTACTACGACCACACTGCTGTCAAGCCGGTCGTGAGCCAGATCCAATCGCCGATCCCCACCCAGGGGGCGAGCAGGCCAACCCGCACCTACCGGCCTGACCCGCCGAACAGTCGAACTTTCGTCGACATCGGTGGTATCAGCCCGCCCATCGGGTTCTCCACGTTGGTGACCTACGACGATGCTTATCGTCTGCTGTCCACAACGGACGCAACGGGCAAGGTCACGTCACAGACGTGGAGCGGCAAGGACCAGCTCCTCACCTCTACTGACTCGGCGGGACGAGTTTCGACCAAGACCTACGACGCTCAGGACCGACCGGTGGACGACTACGGCCCCGCGCCCGCGTCATGTTTCACCGGCCAGGTGCCGACTGCGGCCTGCGCCGCTACGGTCCCGCATTCACGGACGAACTACGACGAAGGCATCAACGGTTTGGCCGTCGCCTGGTACGCCAACGGAACTCTGTCCGGCGCGCCCAAGGTCTACACGACCGGCATGGGTCTCGCCGACGGTCGGATGGAAGGCACGTGGGCCTCGGGAGTCTCGCCGACGCCGGGCATTCCCGGTGGGGCGTACTCCTTCAGGCTCACAGGTGAGATCACGTTCCCGAACACGGGCACCTACACGCTGGAGGTCCACGCCGACGACGGTGCACGTCTGTGGATCGACGACAACTTGGTTGCCGATGACTGGGCATTGGGTGCCAGCCGTCCGATTCGGGGCACCTATAACAACACCGTCGCCGGGTCGGCGCACAGGATCCGCGTCGATTACCACAATGCTGGTGCGGGCATGGGCGAGATGCACCTCAACTGGGTGCCCGTGGGCGGCGTCTATCAGCGGATTCCCGGCCAGTACCTCAAGCCGCGCCATGGGCTCACAACCTCGACGGTGACCTCGGAGTCCAACGGCTTGGCCGACAAGGTCTCGTCGAGCAAGTACGGCGAGAACGGTCTTGACCCCACCTATGGCTTGGCCACCAGCACCACTTCGGCGGGGCTGACCGCACGGTCGGGCTACGAGGCGCCTGGCACGGGCTACCTGCGCAAGACATCGAAGACGATGCCGACCGGCGCGCAGACCAGCTACGTGTACTACGCAGACAACGACACCCGGATCAACCCGTGCACCCCCGGCGCACCGGCGGTTCACCAGGGCGGCATGGCCAAACTCACTACTATGACCACCCCGGCCACCGGCGCCGCCCGGACTGACGAGCAGGTCTACGACATGTCTGGCCGGGTCGTGGCTCGTGCCACCTCGGGAAAGTGGACCTGCACGACCTACGACGCGCGGAATCGCGTGATTACCCAGAAGCTGCCGGATAGCGTCTCAGCCGGTGAGCGAGAGATTACGACCAACTACGCCGTCAACGGTGATCCGCTGACGACGTCAGTCACCGACTACAACGGCACGGTCACCACGCGGGTCGACCTCCTCGGCCGCGTCGTCGCCTACACGGACGCCAACGGGCTTCGGACCGAAACCAGCTACGACCAGGCCGGTCGGGTGACCCTGGAGAAGGTCATTCCGCCGAACGTGTCCGACGCGCCCCAGGAGATGACCAACACCTACGACGACGCTGGTCGCGTACTGACCACGAAGCTTGGGTCCACGGTGTTGTCCACCTCCACCTACGACGCGGCTGGTGAACTTGCGACGGTCACTTACTCCAACGGGAGTTCGCTCGCGGCGATTGGTAAGAACACGGCCGGTGAGGTGACGTCGCAAACGTGGAAGACCAGCGACAATGTGTCGGTGGTGTCCACTGTGATGCGGACCAGGGCAGGCACGGTCATCGACGAATCCCTCGGAGGCGTCGACGCCCGCCCGAGCGCGCCGAACTACGTCTACGACGCGGCAGGCAGGCTGACTGAGGCATGGGTGCCCGATCACCATTTCACCTATGACTTCACGTCATCGGCTCCGGCTGCGTGCCCGACCGGTACGCAGGCGAACGCGGGACTGAACACCAACCGCGTCCGTGTGATCGATGCGGCAACGTCCGGAACGGCGGAAACAGGGTACTGCTACGACGCCGCGGATCGGATCCTCGCGACCACTGGGGCTGCGCCGATCACGGGGATCAAGTACGACGATCGCGGCAACACCACCGAATACACCCAGGGAGCGGCGACTACGTTCTTCTCCTGGGATGGGGCGGACCGCAACATCGCCATCCGCACCACTGGGACCGACCCGGCCGACGTCGCTTACACACGCGACGCCACCGACCGGATCGTCCGCCGGCAAGCCACCCAGGGCGACACGGTCGCTGACCTCCGTTACGGCTACACCGGTGGCGGCGACTCGGCCGAGTACGCGATGAACGGCGCCGACAAGAAGGTGCTCACCCGCAGCATCGGACTCGCAGGTGGGGTGAACTACACCTGGAAGCCGGTTGCCGCCGAGCAGACCTGGGACCACGCGTCGGTGCGTGGTGACCTGTGTCTGACGACGCTGCCGGATGGCAAGCAGGCCGGCCCGCTACGCGTCTACGGACCATACGGCGAAGCCGTCACCGGGCAGAGCAGCACCGAAGGCATGCCCGACAACCAGCCCGGCAATATGGACTTCGGCTGGCTCGGTCAACATCAACGGCCCCACGAGCACGCAGGCGCCTTGTCGATCATTCAAATGGGTGCGCGCCCATACAGCCCAGCTCTCGGTCGCTTCCTTTCCGTAGATCCCGTGGAAGGAGGCAGCGCCAATGACTACGATTATGTGGCCGCTGATCCGATCAACTCAACAGATCTTGACGGAAAAGCGCGACAGAAGGCTAAGAAACAAAGCATCTTCGGATACTGCAAGAGGAAGATGTGTGGAACCTGGCACATGGTTCGGTTCTATGGTCGGAATGTCATGGTTGTAACGTCGGTGTGGGGCCGAGGGTATTCTGTTCGTACGTACATTCGACACCCCGTGTTCAGGAAATTCGTGTACGCGCGCGGTCACGGCTGTAGCACTAATCCGAAGCGATGCTGGACAAAGGGTAAGACAAGCATGCATCCTACTGGCAAGAAAGCCTTAGGCAAATGCGGGTTCAATGCCGTCGTTGGGGGCCTGGCAACCATGGCCGGCGGTCCTTGGGCGGTCGCGTGGGGCGCTTCGGTTGGATGTCTAGGAGGGGCGCTGGACACGTTCATATGGCCGAACTAGCCGACTTGACAGACTAATGTGAGCAGATACGCCAAAGGTAGGCACAACGTGTCATTCTGGTCGATTGATCGGCGCTCGGTAAGAGTTTCTCTCCCGATCTGTATGGTCTTGTTGGTTATTGGTGGACGCTTGGTTGATTCCGTCCTCGGCTACGTGATTCTCGGTTTAGTGTCTGTGGTCGTGTCCAATCTGGCTGGTCTTTCCTATGCGTGGCATCTTCGCCGAAGGGAGCGTCGAAGCTCTCAGGTCTGATACCTACGAGTTCGCGAAGTAGGACTCTCCTGTTGGCTCTGTGATTCGGTATTGATAAGAAAATTACGCAGTCTCGGCCTCCGGGTTATGGCGGCCGGGACTGCGTTTTTAGCAGATGAGATGAACTCAGACAGGCGTTGGAAGTCCGAATGAATTCAAGAACTCGAGAATTGTTTTAGTTTGAAAGAAGCCGTTGCCGTTGGCGAGCTGTGACGAACGGCGCGTCGGCCCGACAGAGGTTACGTTCCAGTAGCCCGATAGCCTCCCCACCGGACGTGTTCGCGGGCCTGGATGGGGAGCGGAATGGGACGGTCGGTACTGGTCACCGGCGGGAACCGAGGCATCGGTCTCGCGATCGCGCAGGCGTTTCTGGCGCAGGGCGACAAGGTGGCGATCACGCACCGGGGGTCCGGGGCCCCTGAAGGGATGCTCGGCGTCCAGTGCGACGTGACCGATGCCGAGGCCATCGACAAGGCGTTCGCCGAGGTCGAGGCCGCCAACGGGCCGGTGGAGATCCTCATCGCCAACGCCGGCATCACCGATGACACCCTCCTCATGCGCATGGACGAGGAGCAGTTCACCCGGGTCATCGACGCCAACCTCACCGGAGCGTGGCGGGTGACCAAGCGGGCCACCCGGGCCATGCTCAAGGCGCGGTTCGGGCGGGTCGTCTACATCTCCTCCGTCGTCGGCATGCTCGGCGCGCCGGGGCAGGTCAACTACGCGGCCAGCAAGGCGGGCCTCATCGGCATGGCGCGGTCCATCGCCCGTGAGCTGGGGTCGCGCAACATCACCGCCAACGTCGTGGCGCCCGGGTTCATCGAGACCGACATGACCGCCGCGATGACCGAGGACCGCAAGAAGCAGATCCTCGGCAACGTCCCCGCGGGCCGCTACGGGCAGGTCGAGGAGATCGCCGCCGCGGTCACGTTCCTCGCGTCCGACCAGGCGGGCTACATCAACGGCGCCGTGCTGCCGGTCGACGGTGGCGTCGGCATGGGCCACTGACCACACTTTCCCAGGAGGACACCCAGCGATGACCGGACTGCTCGAAGGCAAGCGACTGCTGATCACCGGCGTGATCACCGACTCGTCCATCGCGTTCCACGTGGCCAAGGCCGCCCAGGAGCAAGGCGCGACCGTGATCCTCACCGGGTTCGGTCGGATGAGCCTGGTCGAGCGGATCGCCAAGCGGCTGCCGCAGCCCGCCCCGGTGATCGAGCTGGACGTGCAGAACGACGAGCAGCTCGCGTCGCTGGCCGACCGGGTGCGTGAGCACGTCGACGGGCTCGACGGCATCGTGCACGCCATCGGGTTCGCCCCGCAGAGCTGCCTCGGCGCGCCCTTCATGGACGCTCCCTGGGAGGACGTGAGCGTCGCCCTGCAGGTGTCGGCGTACTCGCTCAAGTCGCTGACCCAGGCGGCGCTGCCGCTGCTGGGCCGCGGTTCCTCGGTCGTCGGCCTGGACTTCGACGCGCGCGTCGCGTGGCCCGCCTACAACTGGATGGGCGTCGCCAAGGCCGCGTTCGAGTCGATCAACCGGTACATGGCCCGCGAGCTGGGCCCGGAGGGCATCCGGGTCAACCTGGTCGCCGCCGGTCCGGTTCGGACGATGGCCGCCAAGTCCATCCCCGGCTTCGCCGAGCTCGAGGCGGGCTGGGCCGACCGCGCGCCGCTGGGCTGGGACGTCGACGACGCCACCCCGGTCGCCAAGTCGGTCTGCGCGCTGCTGTCGGACTGGCTGCCCGCGACCACCGGCTCGATGGTGTGGGTGGACGGCGGCGTCCACGCCCTCGGCATGTGATGGCCGACGCGCTGCTCTGGTTGTCCTTCGGCGGCCCCGAGTCCCCGGCCGACGTTCGTCCGTTCTTGGAGAACGTCACCCGGGGCCGGGGCGTGCCGCCGGAGCGGCTCGACGAGGTCGAGGCGCACTACCAGCACTTCGGCGGCGTCTCGCCGATCAACCGGCTCAACCGCGAGGCGATCGAGGCCGTCCGCGAGGAGCTGGAACGCCAGGGCGTCGACCTGCCGATCTACTTCGGCAACCGCAACTGGCACCCGATGGTCGAGGACACCGTCGCCCAGATGCAGGCCGACGGTGTCCGCTCCGCGCTGGTGTTCCCGACCAGCGCGTACGGCGGCTATTCCGCCTGCCGCCAGTACGACGAGGACATCCTCCGGGCTCGGGCCGCCGTGCCCGACGCGCCGGACTTCCTCAAGCTGCGCCACTACTTCGACCACCCGCTGTTCGTCGCCGCGGCCGCCGACGCGGTGCGCGAGGCGGCGATCCCCGGCAGCCGCCTGGTCTTCACCGCGCACTCCGTGCCCGACTCGGCGGACTTCGCCGCCGGCCCGCCAGAAGAGGGCGGCCGCCGGTACTCCCGCCAGGTCGCCGAGGCGGCTCGGCTGGTCGCCGCCGAGGTGGGCGCGGCGGAGTACGACGTGGTGTGGCAGTCGCGGTCGGGTCCGCCGCGAATCCCGTGGCTGGAACCGGACATTGTGGACCACCTGGAAGCGTTGCACGACAACGGAGTCCGCGCGGTCGTCGTCTGTCCTATCGGGTTCGTCAGCGATCACCTCGAAGTGGTGTGGGATCTCGACACCGAGGCGGCGGACAAGGCGAAGGAACTGGGCATGGACTTCGCCCGCGCCGCCACGCCGGGCACCGATCCGCGCTTCGCTGAACTGGTAGTGGAACTGGTCCGTGAGCACCTCGCGGACGCGCCTGCGCGCAAGCTGTCGGAATTCACTTTGGCCGGCTGCACGCGCAACGGAGATCCCTGCGCTGTCGGTTGTTGTGAACCTGCGAAACGACCGGGTGCCTGAACGTCGCGAACTGCGAACTCACTGACCTGAACGGCGAACTCGTTGTCCTGAAGTGAGAACTCACTGTCGGGAGCGTTGGACTCGCGAGGAAATAGGGTGGCGGGACGGTGCAGGGATCCGTCCCGCCACCCTCTGGCGGCTAGGCGCGCAGTCGGACCCTGTGCCGAAGGTCTGACGCTGCAGCCTGTGCGGGGAAAACAGCCGCGACGTACGCGATCGCGCACTCCGGGCACATCAGAGGTTCGCCTGGACGCTCCGAGAAGCGTGCGTCCACCGGCATGCCGCACAGGCCCACCGTGCGGCTTACCGGAACCAGATGTGCCCGTCCACGATACGTCGCGCTGGTTCCCCAGCACACATCGCCGCGCGGGTCGGGGATGCGATTCATGATCATCACCCGTTCGCTTGGGACATGTCGAGCTTGGTGTGGAGCATCCGGCCGGTCTCGCTGAGCGTGACCAGTCGGCAGTCTCGGAGGCGGGCCGAGCCGATCACCACATGGCCCGCGTTGATCAGTTCGCGCAGCCGGGCGGTGAGCCGTCCGCCGATGGGCTCACCTCGGTCGGTGATCTCATTCGTCTCGGTCATGCCGAGTTCGCCGCGCTGCGCGCACCGCAGCAGGACGTACCAGTCGCGCGAGCGGGCGGCGTCGGACGGGGAGCGGCGGCCGCGGCGCAGCCAGATGTCGAGGAGGCGTTCGCCCGCCGAGGTCAACTCGGCGACGACCCAGCCGTCACGCGGGTCGGCCGCGTCGGCGAAACCGATGAAACCGTCGCGGCGCAAGGTGAACAGCGCGCTGACCATGAGGGCGCTCAAGTCGTCGCAGCGGTGGCGCAGGGCCGACGTCGTGCCGTACGCGCCCACTTCGCCGCGCGCGACCATCTGCAGCGCGTGGAGGTGGGTTGTATCGAGCGCGAGCGGACGGGTTCCCGGCTTCCGTTCGACGAGATGTGCGGTCATGGTGTGACTCCGGTAACAGCGGTTGGTTCAATGTGCTCATATTGGGCGAGTCGAACCACGATCGCTCATCTCAACATCCCATAGCATCGTCTTATGGACGGCCCGTTTGCTCTGCCACGACAGCATTTCGCGAGGTCGGAGGCGCTATGGGGTGGAAGATCTGTTAATTCGAACGGGAATGTCCCGTCGGCGATCATGGGTTTCGCGGCGATCATGGCGACGAAACCCGCCATCACATGACCCACCGTAGGTGCATGATCCACGGTGCGTGCGCGGTCAGGTTGCCTTAAGGGCGTTGTCGACCGCGTTTTCCGCGTTCTCCAGGTTCCGTTTGAGCAGCCCGAGTTCCTCGACCAGCCCGGAGATCCGGGCGGGCGAGGTGCCGTCGACCCGCTTGGCGAGGACAGCCATTCGGGTCGCGCAGTGGTTCAGCGTCGCCAGGGCGGCTGACGACCTCGTCTGCGCGAGCCGCACGTCGTTGCGCGCCACGAGCGCCGCGAGCCGGTACGCGGCGTCGACCACCCGGGCCGTCGGTGCCATCACCGGGTCGGCGTCATGCACGGTCGTGGCCCGCAGCCGCACGTCGACCGCGGTCAGGCAGATCCGCCGGAGCAGGTCGCGCGCCCGCGCGGGCACCGTCGCGGTGTCCTTGGTCAGGGCCGCCTTGACGAGGAGCACCAGCCCGGCGACACCGACGCCCACCGGCAGGGCCAGCCACCCCGAGTTCGCGCGCGCGGCGGTCACGGCCGCGGCGAGCGCACCGAGGAGGACGGCGGCGGCGAGCCCGGTGGGTTCGCGCAGGTTCTGTCGTAAGCCCATCGGTGGAGCAGCCTCTCAGAAGTTGTGAAAGACGCTGACGAACACCTCGTCGATGTTCTTCGGGTCCTTGACGGCGTCGTAGGACAGCGCCTTGCTCGTCGCCGCGATCATCCCCATGGTCTCCAGGTCCGACTTCTGCCCGTAGGAGATCGTGAAGATCGGCATCTTGGTCTCGGTGAGCTCCGGATTGATCTTCGCCAGGAGCGCCTCCCGGGCGCCCGCGACCTTCGTGCTGTCCGCGCCGTCGGAGAGCACGACGATGGCGTTGATCCGCTCCGGGTCGGGCTGCGCGGCCATCTTGGTGTAGGCCGCGCCGACCGTGGCGTAGAGATCGGTGGCACCCGTCGCCGTGAGTCCGTCGATCGCGGCCCCCAGCGCGGCCTTGTTGTCGCCGAGCCGCCCCACCGGAACGTGCTCGGTGTACCCGGGGGAGGAGAACGTCCACAGCCCGACTTCGTCATCGGCGGACAACAGGTCGAGCGCCCGTTTCGCCGCCGGTTTGACCAGGTCGAGTTTGCTGCCACGCACCTGGGGGTCGTTCTCCGCGGCGGGTTCGTTCATCGAGCCGGAGACGTCGAGCACCAGCAGCACCCGGGCGTCGCGCCGGGTTCCGTTCCACGCCTTGACGATCGCCTCGACCAGGTCCGGCGCGGGCGCGGGAATGGCCGAGACGAGCTGACCGTTCGGGATGGACAGTGTGGTGCGGAGCTGCTCGGTGGGCGCGCTGGGATTGGCCCAGTCGCGGAAACCCGCCTCACGGAACCCCAGCTGCCGGTCGCCTTCGCTGAGGTAGGCGTAGAAGTCGTCCGCCGCGGCCCGCTGGTCGGGGGTGGCCGAGGCCAGCACGACAAACGGGTGGTCGAACTGCAGGGTGCCGTCCGTCGGCGTGATCGTCTTGAACTTGCGGTTCGGTCCACCCCGGTTGTAGGTGTACGCGAGCTGCTCCTGCATGACGATCGCGCTGACGAACGGGACCGGCAGGTTCTTCTTGTCCTCGGCCAGCAGTGTGTCGACGAACTCGGCGGCGTCCTTGCTGTACCGCTCGACCGACGATTCGACGCCGTGGACGAACTTCACCACCTCGCCGTCGGCAAGGCTTTTCGGCGTGATCCCCGGATAGTTGTTCGCGATCGAGCCCGCGTGGAACGTCGCGATCGACGCCCCCAGGCCGGAAGACGACAGCTCCGGGTGGTCACGGCCCAGCGAGAACTTGCCCCACTCCGGCTTGCCGAGCGACGCCCAGCCGCCCGGCGCGGTCGCCAGGGCCAACAGGTCGTCCCAGCCCGGATCGGGGTGCTTGGCCAGGAACACCGCGGCCATCTCCTCGGGCATGGCCACCACGAGCGGGCTGGACATGATCGACCGGTGGGTCCCGGTGGCCACGACTTCGAGCCTGCGCGTCGCGGGGATCCGGCTCAGCCATAAGGACGTGCTCGGGCTCCACACCTGCGGTTCCGGCAGCCCGGTCTCGGCGCCCGCCCAGCCGGTGCGCAGCGCCGCCATGGCCGTGCCCGACGTCAGGCCGTGCACCGTGACCCTGGCGCACTTTCCGCCGCCGAACTCGCGACCCGCCGCGTTGTAGCGCTCCGCCATCCGGCCGATCAGCTCGTCCTTCTCGGTGGACGTGCTCATCTCCAGCGGCACGCAGTCCTTTCGCGCCGCCGCGGGTTTGTCGTCCCCGGTGAGCAGGTAGATCCCGCCGATGGCCAGCAACCCGGCGACGACCGCGATGATCAGCGGTGTGTTGACGCGTGTGCGCGGGTTCGACACGTGCGGTCCTCCCAGAGATCGTTAAGGCGGCGGAGCTGCCAGTGTGACAGAGAGATCACTCTCCGATGATGTGATCGTCGGAGTCGACCATGTCGTAAGTCTCGAAGCTGAACCGGGTCACGGTCCCCGCCCACGCGCGATAGGTGCCCGTGTCGCCATGGACCGGGGCAGCCGCCCGCATGGCGTCGAGAACGGCATTGGTCTGCCGCCAGCCCGCGTCCTTGGCCTCCAGTTCCGCCAGGACCGCCCACACGTCCGCCTCCTGGGTCGTGCGCAGCGCGGTCACCAGGTCGCGGGCCCGATCCGGTGCGGTCAGGACGATCGCCAGCAGGATCAACACCGCCTGGTACGGCCCGCCGTCCTGCCCGACGAACCGGTCGAGATTCGCCCCGGACACCCCGATGCGGACCAGCCGGTACAGGTTGATCAGCTTCTTGACCGTGCGCGGCGTGTCGAGCAGCGGGCGGAGCCGCTTGATGAAGTCGCGCTCCGTCTCCCGCAGCAGGAGGCGGTCCGGGCGCAGCGTCGGGTCGGCCACCGGCGAGCGCCGCGGCGCGGGCATGGTCTTCTCGCCGGTGACGCGCGTCGGCGCCGCGGCGGTTGTCGGCTGGGCGGGCCGTGGCGTGCTCTCCGGGCGCCGGGGCAATTCGGGTTCGGCCTGGGGGAGGAGTGTGTCGATCAGCCGGTCGGCGCCCGATCCCATGGGGCGCAACGCGAAGGTGATCTGGAAGATCTTGTCCAGGTAGTCCAGCGGACGGGCGGCGACGCCGTTGTCCGGGCCGAACAGCTCGCTGTGGTGCTGTTCCAGCGACCGGCGCAGCCACCGCGGGTCCACCGCCACCACGACCACGAACAGCGGCAGCGCCAGCAGCAGGTGCACCGCGGCGAGCACGTCGACGACCTTGCGCGGCGGGCAGCGGTCGAGGTCGTCCACGTAGAGCACGATCCGCTCGAGCGGCGGTGGCCCCTGCGGCACGGCCCGCCATTGGTCCAGGGAGGCGCGGACGTTGTCGCTGAGGGTCCGCAGGTGTTCGTAGGCGCGGCCGAGGACCCCGCGGTACTGCTCGTAGTGGCCCGCCCGCACCTCTGCGATCAGCGCGGACAGGCGCGCGGTCGGGTCGGTGCGGGCCAGTTCCGCGTCCTTGGCGGCGATTTGGGCGTCGAGGAGTTTCTTGCGCGCCCGCACTTTCTCCCGCAGCGACCCGGAGTATCCGGCGAACTTGTTCCAGCCGGTGACCAAGCCCTCGACGACCGGGATCACCGCCGCGCCGATCGCGATCACGGTGGCGCCCACCACCGCCAGCGTGGAGCCCCACAGGGCCCAGCTGACGCCCGCGGCGGCGAGCGCGACGGGGATCAGGGCGAGCGCCCACCGCGAGCGCAGCACTGTCCGCTCGCGCCACAGCAGCCGCAGCAGCGCGGGCGCGCGCAGGTCCGCCGCGGCACCACCGGTCCGCTCGGCCCGCTCGAGCTCGGCGCCGAGATCACGGCTGCGTGCCCGCAGTTCGTCCAGCTCGGCCTCGGTGGACTGGCTTGCGCCGTCCTGTTGTTCGCGCGGGGTCAGGCTGTCGAAGAGGTGTTCGATCAAGCCGACCCAGAGGTGGTCGTCGCTGTACTGCCAGGCGTTGAACCGGATCTGACGCACGTTCGCGGCGAACGCACTCTGCTCCGGGTTGCCGTGCGACCGCCTGGCGAGTTCCTCGACCCGGTGTTCCAACTGACGCAGGAAACTCGACTTGCCCGCGCCCCAGGCCCCGAGCAGCGCCACCGACAGCGGGGGCCCGATCGACCGGTCGGCGATGAGGGCGGCGAGGGTGGACACGTCGCGGGAGAACCCGAGGAAGTCGGCTTCGCTCTCGGCGTCGTTGCTGACATCGGAGCGTTCCTGGCCGGGCTGCCCCGGGGTCAGGTCGGTGCCCGCGAGCTGGAAGCCGGTGATCGGGTCCCATACCCGGATCGTGCCGTCCTCGCCGCCGCTGATCAGCCTGCCGTCGTCGTCGACGACCAGGGACTGCACCCGGCCGACGTGCCCGTCGAGCACCATCGGGTTGTCAGGTCGGCTGAGCTGCCAGACGAGGATCGTGCCGTCGTCGGCGCCCGCGACGAGCCTGCCCCGGGCGAAGGCCAGGCAGCGCACGGCGGAGGTGTGGCCGGTATAGAAGGTCTGCTGGTCGGACACGTGCAGCCGGACGGAGCCACTGGCCATGCCGACCGCGATCGACTTGTCCGGCAGGAACGCGAGAGCGTGCACCGCGGTGCCGGTGGGTGCCTGGGCCTCGCCGGGTTCGTCGCCCCAGGTGCGGACGGCACCGTCGTCGCCACCGGAGGCGATACCCGCGTCGGGGGAGAAGGCGACGGCACGCACCCAGTCGTGGTGCTGGCCGATGACCGTGCTGGACCCGCTGGGAGACCACAGGCGGACGGTGCCGTCGAGGCTGCCGGTGAGGACATCCTCGGTGGTGAAGGTCGCGGCGTGCACGGTGGACCCACTGCCCGGTTCGGCGAGTCGGGTGCCGACGCCGGTCGTCAGATCCCACTGCCAGGCTTCACCGCTCTCGCAGAACGCCACCACATCCTTGAAGGAGGTGCGTACAGCCCGGATGCCGGAGGTCGGCCCGGTCATCGTTCTGTAGTGGACTCCGGTGGTCCTGTTCCACGCCCGAACGGCGAGATCGTCGCCGCCGGTCACCAGGATGTCGCGTGCCACGGCCATCGCCCGGATGCCTCCGCCATGCCCCGCGAGGGTGACCGGGGACGACCCGGTGATCCGGACGGTCCGGTCGCCGCAGGCGGCGGCGACCCGGCCGTCGTGAGTGGCCAGCGCGTGGATCGCGTGTCCGTGATCGGCGTGTTCGGTGACCGCGTCGGTGCGCCGGTCCCACTGCCACACCCGCCCACCCGCTCCGCCGAAGGTGACCACCTGACCGTCGGCGGAGATGGCCACCGCGTGCAGCGGCGCGCCGTCGCCGGTGAAGGTGTGGGTGATCCCGTCCCTGCCTGCTTGCCACACCTTGACCAGTCCGTCGCGTCCCGCGGAAACGACCGTGCGGGAACCTCTGGCGGAGGCGATGGCGGTGACCCCGCCCTCGTGCTGGGCGATCGTTCGGGTGGCCCCGGCGGACGGGGTGAAGGCCTCAACGTGGCCTGCCGGGCCGCCGTAATACAGGTGACCATTCCCGGACGCCACCGCGTGCACGGCACCGGAGTAGGTGGCGACGGCTTGCTTCGCGGCCGGGATGGTGATCGAACCGTTGAGTCCACCCAACCAGACAGTGGTCTCCCCCATGGTCATCGCGCCGACAGGGACGGTCCCCAGGGGGAGCGGGACCGGCGAGTCGAGGGTGAAGGATTTCGAGCCCGCCGGTCCGCCGCAGTACACCTTGGAGCCGTCTAGGGCGACGGAGCGCACGCCGCCGGGCAGTGCATGGACCGCGGTCTGCTCTTCCCCGTCGATCGCGTCCCAGAGCCGGACGGTGCCGTCATCGCCGCCGGTGATGACTTGTGAGCCATCGGCGGTGAACGCGATGGCGCGGACGAGGCCTGGGTGGCCGGCGAGGGGAGCGGTGATCACCCGTGGCAGTCTGCCCGGTCACGGGCACCGACGGCTACGAAACGAGTGCGTTGGGTCAGTGCTTTTCGGCGTGGTCGGAGAACACCCGGACCGCTTCCTCGACCGCCGCCAGCCGCGCGACGCGGACCGCGTCGAACAGTGGGCGCAGGGCCTCGGCGCGCCTGCGGGCGGCCGAGGACGACACGGCGTTGCCGGGAGCGTCCTCGGAGGCCAGCTCCAGGATCGCGGACACCTCGTTCGCGCGCTGCAACACCCGCAGCGCGCGCGGGGGAGTGCCCTCCGGCCACGGCGCGGCCGAGCGGTGGGCGACGCGGGCGGTGATCTCCTCGCGGACACCCGCGCGGTGCTTGGCCACGCCGAGCTCGGTCAGCACGCCCGCCGCGACGCGCATGGCGCCGGTCAGCTCGTGCTCGGCCTCGCCGAGGGGCAGGTGTTCGGCGGGCGGGGCGTCGCCGATGTCGAAGACGGTCCACCGCAGGACGCCGTCGGCGACCGGTTCGGGGACCAAGCCCAGCGGGGCGCCATGGAGGACGACGGCCTCACCGGCGTGCAGGGCGGTGCCTGCGAACTCGCTGCGACCACCCAGGCCGCGCACATCGCCCGCGACCGGCAGGGCGAGCCTGCCGCCGGTGACGTCGGCGCGGCGCACGGCCGCGAGCAGGGCGGCGACCTGGCCGCCCGCCTGACCCCGGACCGGGACGTCGAGCGCGGCCCCCGTGCTCTCGTCCACGGCCACCACGTCGTGCAGTTCGGCCCAGTGGAGCAGGGCGTCCAGGACGTCGTCGGCGGCGGCGGATCCGTTGAGCCAGGCGGAAACCCACACCGCGAAGGTCGCACTCGGAGTTGACACGAGAGGCAAGGTTACGCCACGTGTGCGACGGCCACTGTGCCAGCTCCCCGGCTCAGGTCCGGTCCGCCGGGCCCACCGTCTGAACCAGCAGGTCACGGAACCGGTCGAGATCCTCGACACTGTCGAACGCGCGCCCCGGCAGCGGGTGGAAACCGCCGGATCCGGTGTGCAGGACGAAGTTCCGCTCCGTCTCGGCCCAGCCCTCGAGGTCGGCCAGCACGATGTCGCTGTAGGCGGTGCCGTCGAGGGTCATCATGCGGATCGCGTGGCCGTCCACATCGGCGGTGACGGTCCGTCCCGCGATCGGGTTCCGGCGAAACGCGAGCCGGGTTCCGATCGTCGGCATCGCGGCGATGACGAGGGCGCAGACCAGCCCGAACACGCCCGGGATCGGTTGCCCGAGCACCAGCAGCACGATCGAGAACACCCCGAACGCGGCGGCGAACCAGACACTCCGGCGGACGAACGGCACCGTCGCCTTGATCCCGTCGGACCAATCCCCGGGCGAAGGCTCCCAACGCAGTCGTATCAACACGCCGAACAACCTACTGTCACCGTCGTGAGCAAGAGCAAGCCCGCGGGCGCCAGGATGCGCCGGATGGCCGAGAGTTCGACGGCCACCACCCTCGAACTGTTCTTCGACCTGGTCTTCGTCTTCGCGTTGACCCAGGTCACCGCCCTGATGGCGGACAAAGCGACCTGGCACGACCTGGGCCGGGGCGCGCTGATCCTGGCCGTCGTGTGGTGGTGCTGGGTCGGCTATTCGTGGCTGTCCAACCTGGTCCAGGCCGACGAGGGGCTGGCCCGCACGGCGATGCTGGTCGCGATGGCCGCCATGTTCGGCGTCGCCATCGCCATCCCCGAGGCGTTCGACGACCTGCCGGGCGGTGTGCACGGGCCGACCGTGTTCGCCCTGTGCTACCTGCTGGTGCGCTCGGTGCACCTGTGGCTGTTCTGGATAGTCGCGCGCGGGGACGCGGCGCTGCGGGCGCAGCTCCTCCGCTTCGGCCTGACCATGGCGGGCGGCACGACCCTGCTGCTCGCCGCCGCACAGACCTCGGGCACGGCGCAGACGCTGCTCTGGGTCGCCGCGGTCGTCGCCGACTACGGCGGCACGGCGGTGATCGGCGTGCGTGGCTGGCGGATCGAGTCGGCCAAGCACTTCGCCGAGCGGCACGGCCTGATCCTGCTGATCGCGCTCGGCGAGTCGATCGTGGCCATCGGCGTGGGCATCAACGAGCTGGCGATCTCGCTGCCGATCCTCATCGCCGCGGCGCTCGGGCTGACCATCGCCGCGTGCCTGTGGTGGGGCTACTTCGACACGCACGCCCTGATGGCCGAACACGCACTGGCGAAGGTCCGCGGCGACCACCGCGCCAGCATGGCGCGGACCGCGTTCACCTACCTGCACCTGCCGATGGTCATCGGGATCGTGATGCTCGCCCTCGGCTTGAAGAAGGTCCTCAACTACGTCGCGGGCGCCGACGGGCACACGCTCACCGACCCTCTCTACGGCCCGCCGCTGTGGGCGATGTTCGGCGGCACCGCGCTGTACCTGCTGGCCCAGGCGGCGATCTCGTGGCGGTGCAACCGGGCCTTCAAGACGCAGCGGATCGCCCTCGGTCTGCTGCTGATCGCGGTGGTGCCGCTGATGGCCCTGCTGCCCGCCCTGGCGTCGCTGGGTGTGCTCGCCGCGATGATGATCGCGCTGATCGCCTACGAGTGGGTCCACTACGCCGCGTACCGCGACGGAATCCGCCACGCCGAAGCGCACTAGCTGGAGTGCGCTCCACGTCGACCAAGGCGCCGAACCTGCGTAACGTCGAAGCGTGACCGCCAAGAACACCGCACCCGACTCGCTGCCGCGCACCGCCGGGGACCTCCGCGCCCAGGGACACCTGCCCAAGGGCGTCAAGACCGAGATCCGCGACAACCTGCTCGCCGCGCTGCGGGCGGGCCGCGACCCGTGGCCGGGGATCGTCGGGTTCGAGCAGACCGTGCTGCCGCACCTGGAGCGGGCGCTGCTGGCCGGGCACGACATCGTCCTGCTCGGCGAGCGCGGGCAGGGCAAGACGCGGCTGCTGCGCACCCTGGCAGGCCTGCTCGACGAGTGGACGCCCGTGATCGAGGGCTCCGAGCTGGGCGAGCACCCGCTGGTGCCGATCACCCCGGCGTCGATCCGCCGGGCCGCCGAACTCGGCGACGACCTCCCCGTCGCCTGGCGCCACCGCGATGAGCGCTACACCGAGAAGCTCGCCACCCCCGACACCTCCGTCGGCGACCTGATCGGCGACGTCGACCCGGTGAAGGTCGCCCAAGGCCGCACCCTGGGCGACCCGGAGACCATCCACTTCGGACTCGTCCCGCGCGCCCACCGCGGCATCGTCGCGGTCAACGAGCTGCCCGACCTGGCCGAGCGGATCCAGGTCGCGCTGCTCAACGTCATGGAGGAACGCGACATCCAGGTTCGCGGCTACACCCTGCGGCTGCCGCTCGACGTGCTGGTCGTGGCCACCGCGAACCCCGAGGACTACACCAACCGCGGCCGGATCATCACCCCGCTCAAAGACCGGTTCGGCGCGGAGATCCGCACCCACTACCCGACCACGGTCGCCGCCGAGGTGGCGATGGTGCGCCAGGAGGCCCACCTGGTCGCCGAGGTCGGCGACCCGCTGCTGGAGGTCTTGGCCCGCTTCGTCCGCAACCTGCGCGAGTCCAGCGCGATCGACCAGCGCTCCGGGGTGTCGGCGCGGTTCGCGGTGGCCGCGGCCGAGACGGTGGCCGCCGCCGCGCTGCGCCGGTCCGCGCTGATCGGCGAGGAGCCCGCGGTGGCCCGCCCGATCGACCTCGAATCGGTGCCCGAAGTGTTGCGCGGCAAGCTGGAGTTCGAGTCCGGTGAGGACGGCCGGGAGACCGAGCACCTGACCCACCTGCTGCGTCGGGCCGTCGCGGAGACCGCGCGCGACCGGTTCGCGGGGCTCGACCTGCGGCCGCTCATCGACGTGATCGCCGACGGGAACCTGGTGGCCACCGGGGAACGCGTGCCCGGCCGGGAAGTGCTCGCCGCGCTGCCGGAACTGCCGGTGCTGCACGAGGTCGCCGCCCGCGTCGGGGTGAACGCCGATGCCGACCCGGGCCGGATCGCCGCCGCGGTGGAACTGGCCCTGGAGTACCTGTTCCTGACCCGCAAGGTCGCCAAGGACGCCACCACGGGCGCGGCGGTGTACGGGCCATGACCGGCCGGTTCGCCTATGGGCCGTTCCACGAGGGGCCGGACCCGCTGGCCCCGCCGGTGGACCTGCGGGCGGCCCTGGAGCAACTCGGCCGCGACATCATGGACGGCTCCTCGCCGCGCTCGGCCCTGGAGGAACTCCTGCGGCGCGGCACCACCGGGACCACAGGTCTCGACGAGCTGACCAGGCGGCTGTGGGAGCGCCGGGCCCGCATCCAGCGCAGGCACAACCTAGAGGGCACGCTCAACGAAGTCCGTGCCCTGCTTGACGAAGCACTCGAGGCCGAGCGGTCCGCGCTGTTCCCGGACCCGTCCGACGACGCCCGCTTCCGCGAGGCCCAGCTCGACGCGCTGCCGCCGAGCACGGCCGCCGCGGTCCGCGATCTCGCCGAGTACGATTGGCGGTCCGAGCAGGCCCGCCAGGCCTACCAGCGCATCCGCGACAAGCTCGGCCAGGAGCTGATGGAGTCCCGGTTCCAGGGCATGAAACAGGCCCTGAGCGAGGTCAGCCCCGAGGACGCCGAACGCATCCGGGCGATGATGGCCGACCTGAACGCCCTGCTGCTGGCCCACCTGCGCGGCGACGACACCGCCGAGCAGTTCCAGCGGTTCATGGCCCAGCACGGCGACTTCTTCCCCGAGAACCCGCGCACCGTCGAGGAACTCATCGACGCGCTCGCCGCCCGCGCCGCCGCCGCGCAGCGCATGATGAACTCGATGAGCGAGCAGCAGCGCGAAGAGCTGTCCAACCTCATGGCCGCCGCCTTCGGCGATCCCCGCCTGGCCGAGCAGATCTCCACCCTGGACGCGAACCTGCGGGCGCTGCGGCCGGGGGAGGACTGGACCTCGGCCACCAGGTTCCGCGGCCAGGACCCGCTGGGCATGGGCGAGGGCGCGCAGGCGATGGCCGACCTGGCCGAGCTGGACGCCCTCGCCGAGCAGCTGGCCCAGTCCTACCCCGGCGCCCGGCTGGAGGACATCGACCTCGAAGCCCTGTCACGCCAACTGGGCGACGACGCGGGCGTGGACGCCCGCCGACTGTCCGAACTGGAGCGTGAACTGCGCGAGCAGGGCCTGCTGGAGCGCTCATCCGACGGCACGCTGCACCTCTCACCGAAAGCCTTGCGCCGCTTGGGCGAGACCGCCCTCGCCGACGTCGCGACCACGATGCGCCACGGCGAGCGAGACACCGCCCGCGCAGGCGCCGCAGGCGAACCCACTGGAGCGTCCCGACCCTGGCGGTTCGGCGACTCCGAACCCTGGGAAGTCTCCCGCACGGTCCGCAACGCGGTGCTGCGGACGGCATCGACGAACGAGGGCGAAGTCCGGATCGATGTGGCGGACGTCGAGGTCATCGAGACCGAACAGCGCGCCCGCGCCGCCATCGCGCTGTGCGTGGACACATCGTGGTCCATGGTCCAGGACGGCCGCTGGGTTCCGATGAAGCGGACGGCGCTGGCCCTGCACCACTTGGTGAGCACCAGGTACCGCTCCGACGAGCTGCAGCTCATCACCTTCGGCAGGCATGCGTCCACAGTGGACATCGGACAGCTAACCGCGCTGGAAGGCGTGTGGGAACAGGGAACGAACCTGCACCACGCCCTGCTCCTGGCGGGCAGGCACCTGCGCCGCAACCCGGACGCCCACCCGGTGGTCCTGGTCGTGACCGACGGCGAACCCACGGCGCACCTGGAGCCGGACGGCAACGCCGAGTTCAACTACCCCACGACGCCTCGCACGATCTCCAAGACCCTCGCGGAAGTGGATGCCCTGGCCAAACTGGGCGCCTCGGTCTCGGTGTTCATGCTCGGCGAGGACGAACGCCTGGCCGCTTTCGTCGACACCATCGCCAAACGCAGCGGTGGACGGGTGGTCAACCCGGACCTGGACGGCCTGGGCGCGGCCGTGGTGAGCGACTACCTGCGGACCAGGCGGACCTAGATCCGTGCCGCCCGCCTGCGCAGGTACCGCTGCTCCGGCACGTTGAGCGTCCGGGCGGCCGCTGACTCGAACTCCCGCCGGGCGCCGTCGAAGTCCCCGGTCAGCTCCAACAGGTGTGCCCGAACGACGCCGACCCGGTAGTGCCCACCCAGCGAGTCCTCAGCTGTCGCGAGTTCCGCCAGACCTTCGCGCGGCCCGTGCGCCATCGCCAGGGCCACGATCCGGTTCAGCGTGACCATCGGCCCAGGCGCGCAAGCGTTCAACAACTCATACAGGCCAAGGATCTGCGTCCAGTCCGTGTCCTCAGCCGACGCGGCTTCGTCGTGCACCGCCGCGATCGCCGCCTGCAGCTGGTACGGGCCGATGGGCGCCCTCGCCAGCGTCGCGCTGATCAACTCCGTGCCCTCGGCGATCGCCTCCTTGTCCCACAGCGACCGGTCCTGCTCCGCCAGCGGGACCAGTTCGCCATCGCCGGTGCGGGCCGCCCGGCGGGCGTCGGTCAGCAGCATCAGCGCCAGCAGCCCGGCGACCTCGCCGTCGTCGGGCAGGCGTTCGCGCACCTGGCGAGTCAGGCGGATCGCCTCCGAGCTGAGCTCCACCCGTTGCAGCAACGCGCCCGAACTGGCCGTGTAGCCCTCGTTGAAGACCAGGTAGAGGACCTCCAACACCGGCTCCATGCGCTCCGCCAGCTCGGATTCGGGCGGTAGCCGGAACTCCGCGCCCGCCGCCTTGATCCGCGCCTTGGCCCGGCTGATCCGCTGCCCGACCGTCGACTCCGGCACGAGCAGCGCCCGCGCGATCTCCGCGGTCGTGAGCCCGGCGACCGCGCGCAGCGTCAACGCCACCTGCGACACCCGGGTCAGCGCCGGATGGCAGCACAGCAGCAGCAACGTCAGCGTGTCGTCCACACCGGACACCTCGGTCGGGACGTCCAGCGTGGCGACGGTGTCCTCGCGCCGCCGCCGGGCCGAGTCCGCGCGCAGCGACTCGATGCGCCGCCGGGCCGCCGCGGTGATCAGCCACGCCTTCGGGTTGTCCGGCACCCCGTCGCGTGGCCACTGCACGGCGGCGGCCAGCAGCGCCTCCTGCACCGCGTCCTCGCAGGAGTCGAACCCGCCGTAGCGCCGCACCACGGCGCCGAGGACCTGCGGCGCCAGCTCGCGCAGCAGGCCCTCGACCCCGGTGGTCACCAGGACATCCCGAGGACGCTCCTGCGTTCATGCCGGGGACAGATCGGGGGCAGGAGACCCGGCAGGTCTTGAGCGCGCTCTGGCTTACTCGGAATCAACGGCTTTCCCGATTTTTTTCGGTGGTGGTCGCTAGCTTGATCAGCATGTCCCGATTTCGTCTCCAGCCGACGCCTGAGCAGGAGCGGGTGTTGTTGGAGCATTGTCGTCATGCCCGGTTCGTGTGGAATCTCGCTGTGGAGCAGCACGCCCATTGGAAACCGGGTCGCAAGGCGGCGGGGTACACCGAGCAGTGTCGGCAGTTGACCGAGGCGCGGGCGGACAACCCGTGGTTGGCTGCCGGTTCGGTGATCGTGCAGCAACAGGCGTTGAAGGATCACGCTCAGGCGATGGCGAACTTCTTCGGCCGAACCCACCGACGGCCGACCTGGCGCAGCCGCGGGCGGGGCGAGGGGTTCCGGATCGTGGCGGTCAAACCGGGTGACGTGCGCCGAGTCTCGCGCAAGGTTGGTGAGGTGCGGGTGCCGAAGGTCGGCTGGGTGCGATTCCGGTGGTCGCGTGCGGTTGCCGAGGGTGTGAAGTCGTTTCGGGTCACGCGTGATCGTGCTGGGCGTTGGCATGTGGCGTTCGCCGTGGTGCCCGAGCCCATTGCCGCGCCCGGCACGGGTGCGACGGTAGGCGTGGATCGAGGTGTCGTGGTGTCGGCGGCTCTGTCCACTGGGGAACTGTTGTCCGTACCAACTCTGAAGGGAACAGAGAAGGCCCGCCTGCTGCGGCTGCAGCGCAAGCTCGCCCGGGCACAACGCGGCTCCACCCGGCGCGGCAAGCTCAAGGCGGCGATCGCGAGGCTCAAGGCCCGCGAAACCGATCGTCGTAAGGATTGGGTCGAGAAAACCAGCACCCGCCTGGCCCTGGAGTTCGACGTGATCGTGGTCGAAGATCTCAAGATCACCAACATGACACGGTCGGCGAAGGGTACCCGTGAAGCGCCTGGTCGGGGTGTGCGGCAGAAGGCGGGTCTGAATCGGGGCATCCTTGCCAGCGGGTGGGGTCAGTTGGTGACCCGCCTGGAGCACAAGGCTCCGGGCGGGGTAGTCAAGGTCGATCCGCGGTTCACCAGTCAGCGTTGTTCGGCGTGTGGGGTCGTGGATCGGGAGGCGCGCGAGAGCCAAGCCGCCTTCCGGTGCCGGTCTTGCGGTTTCGCCTGCAACGCCGATGTGAACGCGGCACGCAATATTCGAACCGCGGCAGGGCATGTCGTGTCTGCACGGGGAGGCCCGCCGTTGGGCGGGCCCGCGAACCGTGACCCTCAACGTGACCTCCTCCTTATGAGGTAGTCGCTGTTTGGAATCCCCAGCCTCTGGCGGGGAGGATGTCAATGCTCGAGCCAGCTCAGGTCCAGCACCGGCCGCACCTCGACCTCGGTCAGCGCGGCGTCGGGCACCCGCGCGGCGATCTCGGTGGCTTTCTCCATGGACTCGCACTCGACGAGCAGGAAGCCCGCCAGGTGTTCCTTGACCTCGGCGAACGGGCCGTCGGTGACCAGGGTCCGCCCGTCGCGGACCGAGACCCGCTTGCCCATGGCGGGCTCACCGAGTCCCTCGGAGACGATCAGCTCACCGGACTCCGCCAGCTCGTTCGACAGCGTCATGTGGCCGCGGCCGAACTCCATGCGCTGCTCATCGGTGAGCGTCTCCCACACCGCCAGCGAGCGCGGGTTGCTGTGGATCAGGATCAGGTACTTCACGGCAAGTCCTCCCAAAGTTTTCTCGACTCAGTCTCACCCGGATGTCGAAGCCGCCGCCACGGCTTCGACGTCCCAGACGAAACACAGTCCGACGACTTTCGAGGAGCACACCGTGAACGAGCAGATCCGGCACCTGATGGCCGAGCAGGAAACCGCCATGCGCAAGGGTGACGTCGACGCGATCGCCGCCGCCTACGCCCCCGACGCGGTCCGGTACGACCTCGCGCCGCCGCTGCGGAGCACCGGTTTCGACCCCGAGGGGCTGCGCGCCTGGTTCGCCACGTTCGACGGTCCCGTCGACTTCGAGATCCGCGACCTGGTGGTGACCGCGAACGCGGACATCGCCTTCTGTCACAGCCTCAACCGGCTCTCAGCGGTCCCGCGCGGCACGGACCACAAGTTCGACCTCTGGTACCGCTCGACGGTCTGCCTGCGCGAGATCGACGGGAAGTGGCTGGTGGTCCACGAGCACACATCCACGCCATTCCACATGGACGGCTCGTTCAGGGCCGCGGTCGAGCTGCGGCCGTGACCGTCATTGGGCGCAGACGCGCCACTCGCCGGACTCTTTGACCAGCGGGTACGTCCGGCGGTCGACGCCGCCGGAGCCCAGGTCGGTGGCCAGCACGGTGAAGTTCGGCGGGTCGGCGTCCGGGTCGACGCTCTCCAGCGTCAGCCGGAAGCCGCCCGCCAGGAACAGCTGGTCGCTGCGGTCGTGGTCGCGTTCGCACGTGACCCCGGCCAGGGCGTTGTTGTCCTGGACGTTGATCGCGTCGACGAACACCCGGGCGGTGGTGATCGGCGGGTTCGTGGGTTCCGGGTCGATCAGGAAGTAGGCGGCCGCCGCGACGCCCGCCACGGCCACACCGCCCGCGGCGATCAGGCGCAGCCGCCGGTCGCGGCGCGGCGCCGCGCTCGGGGCGGCCGCCGCCTTGTCCGACCACGTCGCCTCCGGGGGCGGCACCCGGCGCTCGTTGAACTCCCGGCCGTCGTGGCGCACCAGCGTGGTCCAGGCCTGACCGTCCCAGTAGCGCCGTTCGACCCGGCCCTCCGGGTCCGGCCGCCAGCCCGGCGCGAGCAGCTTCTCCAGTTCCTCCGCGACCCCGGGGGCCACGTCGGGGCGCGCCCGCAGCCGCACCAGCAGGCTCCACACGGCGGTGCGGTCGACTTCGTCGCGCAGGCGCCTGCGGAGTTCGCCGAGCATCTCGTGCTGCGCGGTGCGGTCGAGCTTGGGCTGCTCGAGCTGGGCCCGGTAGCCGTCGAAGTAGGGGATCAGCGGGCGCGGGGCCAGTGACAGCGGCGGCGGCGCGGCCGCGGGCAGGGTGAGCATCGCGGCCCGCAGCAGGCGCACCCGGTCGGCGCCCGCGATGGCCGGGTCGTAGAGGCCGGTGCCCGCGAGGTCGGCGGGCACCGGCATCGACTGGGTCCGCACGGTGAGGATCGGCCTGCGCAGCTGCTTGGCGTAGCGCAGCTCCGCCATGCAGCCCGGCGAGCGCAGCGACGTGGGGGACAGGACGAACAGGAATGCCTCGCACCGCTCGATCCGCGCCAGCACGCCGTCCCACCAGCGTGGTCCGTTGGGTTCGCCGCCGTCGATGGTGACCTGCCTGCCCATGGCGGCCAGATCGGCGCGCAACCTGGTGGCGACGGCACGATCCGGGGCCGCATGGCTGATGAACACCTGCATGTCCACTCCGCCCGAAGCTCCGTCAGCGCCCGGAGAGCGCCTTGTCGATGTCACATACCCGCCATTCACCGTTCTGGTCGGCCAGCGGGATGCTCAATGTTACCGACGAGTTGCCAACGGTACGAGCAGCGAGAATAGTGAATCTGGGCTCATCTCCGTGGGCGTCGACACTCTCCAGGGTGACATTGGCGGTGTCGAAGAATGCGCCATACAGGTGACGGTTCTTCTCCAGGTCTGCCGTGCACACGTACTGCTGCATGGCTTGATCATCGCGTGTGTTGACCGCGTCGACGAATTTGCGCGCCACGTGCACCGCCGAACCGGGGTCCGGCCCGGTGCCGCCGAGCAGCAGCAGTCCACCCGCGATTCCGCCGGCCACCAGGACGACACCGGCGCCGACCAGCCACGGGAACGTCTTCTTGCGCCTGGGACTGCCCGTCGGCGTGTCCGGACCGCGTGCGATGACCGCGCGGGGAATGAGCTCGGTGACGTCGGCGGGCCTGCGCGGCTCCACGTCCACCCGGGGCGGCCTGCCGCGGTCGTCGAACTCCTGGCCGTTCTGCACGACCAGCGTCGTCCACGCCTGGCCGTCCCAGTAGCGGGCTTCGAAGCGGCCCTGCGGGTCGGGCTGCCAGCCGGGTGAGAGCAGGTCCTCGATCGCGTCGGCGACCGGCCGGGTCAGGCCCGGCCTGCCGCGCAGCCGCACCAGCAGGTTCCACACCTCCGGCCGCTCATCGGTCTCGGTGAGCCGCGTCCGCAGCTGGTCGAGCAGCTCGACCTGGTCCTCCTCGCCCAGCTCGTCGGCGTCGATGCGATCGAGGTAGGCGTGCAGGTACGTCGCGGGGATCTCGGGCTCCAGGGGCAGGCGGGAGGACAGGGGTTTGGCCATGGGCAGCGCGTTGAACGCTTTGAGCAGGGAGATCGCGGTCTCCGCGGACCGCTCGGTGTAGTCGACGGCGCCCGCGCCGAGTCCCTCGGGGATGTCGGAGCGCGGCACCCGGCTCACGATCACCGGCAGGATCGGCCTGCGCAGCGCCGCGGCGTAGCGCAGCTCGGCGAGGCAGGCCGTGGAGCGGATGGAGTCGGGGGACAGAGCGAAGACGAACACGACACAGCTGCGGACGTGGTGCAGGACCTCGTCCCACCACTGCTGTCCGCCGTGGCTCTCCCGGTCGAACCACACCTGGTGGCCGAGTCGTTCGAAATCCGCTCGCAGTTGGGTGATCGAAGCCTGGTCTCGTCTTGAGTAGCTGATGAATACGTGCATCGCGGGCGTCTCACGTTCACTGGCTGTGATGCGGAAGTGTCCGCACGGTATGTGCCGGATGAACTCCAGGACAGGGACCTATGGCCCTACTGCAAACGCCTCTGTGTCTCTCTGTCATGGGCGGGTAGCAGGTTGGAGGCGGTTGTGACAACTGTCCGTGAGTTTCCGCGAGCACGTGACACAAAAGCCGTCCGAAACTGTGATGTAGCTCTAAGTAACGTCGGAGCGGTGCCACCGCGGGCGACGGGCGATGACTTAACGTGGAGCCGGATGGACGGGAGGTTTCGCGTGACGGAACAGGGTGACGGGGTGGTGGCGGAGCTGCGCGCGCAGTTCCGCTCGGAGCTGCCCGCCAGGGTCGAGGCGCTCGACGCGGAGGCGTTGGGCGATCTCACCGCCGCCCTGCGCGACGCGCGCAGGCGCCAGCGCGAGAGCCTGGCCAAGGCGGCCGACGAGTCGCTCAAGCAGGTGCCCCGGCTGGTTCGGCCCCTGGTGCGCAAGGTGATCGGCCTGTGAGCGCCAAGATCCGCGCGGAGATCGTCAAGCTGGCCAGGCTCCTCGGTGACGAACCCGAGCGGTTCTCCTACCTGGCCGACCTCCCACTCGAAGACCTGCGCGTCATCCGTGAACGCGCCACCGACGTCCTCTTCAGCGCCAACCGCGGCATGTTCGAACGCATCGCCGCGGCCAGCAAACTCGTGCCGGTGGCGGTGACCACCACCGTCGCGCAGAAGTCGTTCGGCCCACTGCTGTGCGCGCGGATCGCCGGTGTACTGGAACCTGAGCGAGCCGTGGAGATGGCGGGCAGGCTCCCGGTCGAGTTCCTCGCCGACGTGGCCGCCGAACTCGACCCGCGCCGGGCGGCGGGCGTGCTCGCGGCGCTGCCCGCGGCGAAGGTCGTCGAGGTCGGCACGGAACTGACCGATCGCGGCGACTACGTCAGCATGGGCCGGTTCATCGGCGAACTGCCGGACGCGACCCTCCGCGTGGTCGTCCAGGAACTCGACGCCGACGCGATCCTCCGCACGGCGGTGTACAGCGAGAACGACGACCGGTTCGCGGCGATCTTCGCGATGGTCCCGGACTCACGAATCCCGGACGTGCTGGACGTGGTGATCAACGCGGACGCGTCGACGGTGGACGACCTCGCCGATGACGTCCTGCCGGTGCTGGCGGCGTTGGACGAAGCCGGCCTGACCCGGCTCGCGACCGCGGTGGACGCGTTGACACCGGACCAGCGCGCCCGGCTGGTTGACCTGGCGGCGAAGGCGGGCGTGACCGATCAGCTGGGGCCGCTGGGCCTCGCGCTAAGCGCTTAAGCGGCCGGTGATCTGGAGGCTGCTGTCCAGCTTGGCCTCCAGTTCGCCTGCCGTGTCGGGGGAAAGCGCCTGCGCCCACCGGCCCACCGCGCTGAGGAAGCCGAACAGGTTTAGGTGCGCCCGGTCGAGCGCGGTGCTGAGGGCATCGAGCGGTACGGCGATCTGCTCACGGGGTTGAGCGTCGTCGTCGTCGCCCAATCCGCCGCCGGACCAGATCCGCACACCATCGTCGACGTGCTCGACCCACGGTGCGGGTGAGTGTCCGAGCCACGGCTGCCCGCCATCCAGCACGGAAACCCAGTCGCGCCAGGTCTCCAGTCCGCAGCAGCAACTCGGCGCGATGCTCACCCCGGTGCCTGCATCGCGTGCCCGCAGGCCGCCGGGGGCGATCAGATCTTGCGCGCCGATGATTCCGCGGAGCAGCTTGACGGGGTCTTGAGGAAGATCATCGGCGACCTCGTGCGGCACCAACGCGGCCACTGCGACACCGATTTCCGCGGCGGTCATCTCCGCCGAGAGACGTACAAAGCCGTCCGAGGGATCAGCCACCGGCCAGCAGCTGAAATGCCGCGTGCCGAACGTTTCGATGACCGGTTCCAGGATGAGCACGGCTCAGTGTCCCGGGAGGACACCCGCCACACAACGCCATTACTAAGCCGAGGCGGACGCCGCATCCGGTTCCCGCACCACGCGGGCGCGGACCTTGCGCAGGATTCGCTGGTCCACCAAAGCGCAGTCGACCGACAGCCAGTCGCCGATGTCCTGGACGAACTGGTCCGGAACCATGGCCGACACACCCAGCCCCGGTGCGTCGTCGGCCGTCAGGGCGCCGCGGCGGTTGGGGTACAGCAGCAGGACGCCGCGGACGTCGACGTCCGGCAGGTGGTCCTGGAAGGCCGCCACCGCGTCGAACAGGTTGGTGGTGCCGCCGCGGAAGGCGTGGCCGTTGCGCCACAGGGAGCCGTCGTCGTCGATCTCGTAGTGGCCGGGCAGCCACAGTTTCGACTCGACCAGCACCAGTCGGTGTCCACAGAGGACGGCGTGCTCGATGTCGGCGAACACCGACCCCGGCCGAGACAATCCGTGGAACACGCGGGCTCCGGGCAGCCTGGCCAGGTAGTTGACCAGCATCTCACTGGTCAGCCGCTCACCGACCGGCTCGTCGTCGGCCACCCCGAACACCGTGCGCTCGCCGAACTCCGCCAGCGCCGACCGGTTGGCCCTGGCCGCGGACAGGTAGGACCGGAGCAGCCGGATCATCGCCCCCAGCGCGGTCACGATCAGCGCGAGCCAGCACACCAGCACGACGGTGGGCAGGTCGCCCGGCAGCAGCAGCGGAACCGTCAGCAGCGCCGTGCCGATCAGCGCGGCGGCGGCGGGGGCGTGCCCGGGTGTGCGCACGTAGCCGATGCGCGGCTGGTGCTTGGTCAGGTGCCACCACGACAGCGACGCGGGCGGAAGGTCGCAGCCCCGCGGCGTGTACACCGGCTCGTCCCGGTACATCCGCCTCCGCGCCCGAGGCTTGGGCACCTCCGGTGTCGGCCGCTCCCGGTCGCCCCGGTCGTACTCCGCGCGCTTGCGGGAGTCGGCCAGCGTCTCGTACGCGGTCTTCAGCAGACGAAACGTCCCAGCCGTCCCACCGGCGTCGGGGTGCATGACCTTCGCCAGCGCCCGATACGCCGACTTGATCTCACCTGCCGACGCGTCCCTGCGAACGCCGAGTAGCTCGTAGTAGTCGACTTCCGCCACAGCGCGATCATTTCAGACTCTCCCCGCGCCGTCGCCCGCACACCCCACCGCGAGTCGCCCCGCCACGCGAACGAGTCGCCCCGCCAGGCAAGTGAGTTCGACATTCGCGGGTGGTGGAGCTGAACCACCGGGGTGCGAATGTCGAACTCACTTGCCGGACGGGGCGACTCGTTCGCTGGACGGGGCGACTCGCGGGTCAGCTGGTGATGTCCTTGGTGCGGAAGCGGCGGGAGGCCAGGAAGAAGAACACCGCCGCGTAGGTGATCGCGGAGAAGGCGCCCTTCGTCATGTTCGACCAGTCGATGTCGGTGGCGATCAGATCGGACCAGGCGAACGACCAGTGGGTCGGCAGGTAGTCCCGCAGATCCCCGAGCGCGGTGATCTGGTCGAGGATCTGCGACAGGATGGACACCAGCACCGTGCCGCCGACCGCGCCCAGGGGTGCGTCCGTGGTGACCGACAGGAACAGGGCCAGCGCCGCCACCCACAGCAGGTTGACCGAGATGTACGCGATCGAGAACACCAGCGCCAGCATCGAGTCCTCGAACGACACCGCGTCGCCGGTCGGGCTGACCGCCTCGCCGGTGCCGTAGAAGACGATCCCTACCGCCAGCGCCACCGCGGGCAGCAGCACCAGGCACAGCAGCGACAGCAGGCCCGACGAGATCGCCTTCTGCCGCAGCAGCCGCTGCCGGGGGACCGGCATCGACAGCAGGTACTTCAGGCTCGACCACGACGCCTCCGAGGCGATGGTGTCGCCGAAGAACAGGGCGACGATCATCGGCAGCAGGAAGCTCCCCGTGGCGAACAGGATGAACACCACGAAGTTCGGCGCGCTGGCCGTGGCCAGGTCGACGAAACCACCGGAGCGCCGGGCGTTGTCCGATGAGCCGAACTCGAACGCCGCCCACAGCAGGAACGGCAGCACCACCAGGAACGACAGGAGGAACTGCGTGCGCCGCCGCCGCAGCTGGCGGACCAGCTCCACCCGCAGCGGCAGCGTGCGGCTCTGCCGGAACCCCTCGACCGACCCGTCCGGACCGAACCCGGTGGACTCCTTGCCCGCCGCGACCGCCATCTCGTCGATCGCGGCCGGGTCGGTGTGCACAGTCGACACGTTCGTGTGAACCACCACCGGAACGTCCTTGTGGCCGTTGTCGCTCATGATCCCTCTCCGACCAGCTCGAGGAAGACGTCCTCAAGGCGCCTGCGCGGCCCCGCCTGCTCGACCGCCACCCCCGCCTTGACCAGCACGCTGAGCGCCGCGGAGCGCGGCAGCCCGTCGAGGTCCGCGTGCACCAGGGACCCTTCCACCGTCACCGCGTTGATCCCGGTGACCCCGCGCAGCGCCTCGGCCGCCGACTCCGGGTCGTCGACCCGGAACGTCGCCTCGCCGCCACCGGCCACGATCTCGTCGACCGAGCCCGCCGCGACCAGCTTGCCGCGGTGCATCACCACGACGTGGTCGCAGGTCTGCTCCACCTCGGCGAGCAGGTGGCTCGACACCAGCACCGTGCGGCCGGTGGCCGCGTAGCGCCGCAGCACGTCGCGCATCTGGTGGATCTGCGGCGGGTCGAGCCCGTTGGTCGGCTCGTCCAGCACCATCAGGTCCGGGAACCCGAGCATCGCCTGGGCGATCGCCAGTCGCTGCCGCATGCCCTGGCTGTACGTGCGGACCTTGCGCTCGACCGCGTTGCCCAGCCCCGCGATCTCCAGCGCCTCCGCGAAGTGCGCCCGCTCGACGGGACGCCCGGTGGCCGCCCAGTACAGCTCCAGGTTCGCCCGGCCGGACAGGTGCGGCAGGAAGCCCGCTCCCTCGACGAACGAACCGATCCGCGACAGCACCGGCGCACCGGAGTGGATCTTGTGGCCGAACACCCGGATCTGCCCGTCGCTGGGCGAGATCAGGCCCATGAGCATCCGCAGCGTCGTCGTCTTGCCCGCCCCGTTGGGCCCCAGCAGGCCGAGGACCTGCCCGCGGTCGACCCGGAACGACAGCGAGTCGACCGCCCGGAGCCCGCCCGGGTAGGACTTCGACAGGTTCTCGATCACCAGCGGCACCTCGGTCAGCGCCGGATCGACGTCGTCCTCGCGGCGCCTGCGGATCATCCCGACGATCCCGGCGATCAGCCCCAGGCCGAGGACGACCCCGATGCCGATCAGCGGACCCGCCGGGGGAGCCGAGCTGGACCGCGCGCCCGCGACCACCGGCACCTGCAGCGCGCTGTCCGGCGCCAGCTCGACCTTGTACGCCGCGGCCCGGGCGGGCGTCGCGTACGCCTGGTCGGTCGTGGTCACGACCAGCTCGACCCGGTGGTCGGTCTCGATCGGCCGCACGATCCCCGGCAGCGCCACCGTCACCTCGACCGGCGTGCCATCGGTGGGCAGCCCCGGAACGCGGAAGGCGGACACGGCCGAGCCGGGCAGCGTCCGCACGCCGTCCGGACCGACGTCGTAGAGCTTGGCGAACAGCACCGCCCCATCCGGCGCGGGCAGGTTCGGCACCGTCGAGACCCGCAGCCGGACCGTCGACGCCCCCGCGATCAGGAGCTGCTGCTCGAGCGGCAGGCCCGTGAACCGCGCGGACTGGCCGGGCAGGTCGATCGCCACCCGGCCGGCGAGCCGGGCCGAGCCGCTGATGACCGAGCCGAGCCCGGGCATGCTGCTGATCGACGCCGGATTGCCGCCGGGCGGGTTCACGATCGTCTGCGCCACCCCGTCGACCCGCACGGACCTGCGCTCGGTGGCCGCGCCCCCGGTCAGACCGGGGTAGCCGCTCGCGGTGACCGTGCGCACCGACGGCGCGCCCTGCGCCCGCAGCGCGCCCTGCACCGCGTACTCGAAGGGGGTGCCGGGGTCGTCGCCGAGGCCGCGCAGGTGGAAGTCGAACCAGTCCGCGATCTCGCCGCGCAGGCCGGGGCCGGGCTTGCCGCCGTCGTGGCCGCCGGTGTACCAGACGACCTTGACCTTGCCGCCCGCCGCGCTGATCTGCCGCGCGGTGGCGTCGGCCTGGTCGAGGCCGAACAGGGTGTCCTGCTCGCCCTGCACCAGCATCGTCGGCTGGGTGATGTTCTTGGTGACCGAACTCGGCGAGACCGACCGCATCAGATCGATCGTGGCCTGGTCGGCCCGCCCGGTGGTGGCGACCTGCGCGTACGCGCGGCACACCGACTCCACGAACCGGCCGCACGGGTTGCCGTCGTCGGGCGTCGGCATCCGCTCCGGCCTGCCGGTGTCGATCGGGGCCGCCGCCCCGCCCGAGTCCCGGGCCTCCTCGTCGCCCGCCTCGGTCGCTTCCGAGGAGGGGTTCGCCAGGCCCGCGGCGCCCATGCCGGAGGCGAAGAAGATGCCCGCCCATGACCGCTTGAACACGCCGTCGTCGGCGAAGGCGTTGGCCGACGGCGACCCGGCGACCTCGCCGAGGGTGGCCGAGTTGGGCACCAGCGCCTGGCTCAGGTCGTTGTAGGTGATCACCGGGGCGAGCGCGTCGACCCGCTTGTCGGTCCCGGCGAGCAGCAGCGACAGCGCGCCGCCGTACGACCCGCCGGTGACTCCCACTTTCGGGTCATTTTCGCCGTCGCGGACCACCTCGGGCTGCTTGGCCAGCCAGTCGACGAGTCCGCGGGCGTCGGCGACCTCGTGGTCGGGGGAGTTCAGCGCGATCCGGCCGCCGCTGCGGCCGAAGCCACGGGCCGACCAGGTCAGCACGACGAAGCCGCGCTGGGCGAGTTCGCGCGCGTCGGCGTCGACGCTCAGCTTGCTCCCGCCGAACCCGTGGGCGACCAGCACAGCGGGCGCCGGTGTGCGTTCGGGCAGGTAGAGGGTGGTGTCGAGGGACACCGGCGCGGTCTCCCCGGGCCCGCCGGGCAGCGGCAGGAGGGCTTCGCGGGTCTGCACCGGGGGCGGCTCGTCACCCCGGTTCAGCCAGACGATGCCTGCGGCGGCGACGGCGGCCACGAGCAGGGCGGTGGCCACCTGTCTCGGGCGGATTCGGGGAAAGCGGGGCACGCTGACGAAGGTATTCCAGACTTGCT